>NZ_CP192581.1:0-4800000 GCF_050632255.1 Dankookia sp. P2
CATCACCATCGAGGGCGGGCACGAGGTCAACGAGGTCTTCCTCGACGACGTCAAGGTGCCGGTCGAAAACTTGGTCGGCGAGGAGAACCGCGGCTGGGACTGCGCCAAGTTCCTGCTGGGCAACGAGCGTTTCGGCCAGGCCCGGGTCGGCGCCAGCCGCGAGCGCATCCGCCGGCTGAAGAAGATCGCGTCGACCGAAAGCATGGATGGCGGGCAGCCGCTGATGCAGGACCCCGACTTCGCCCGCAAGGTGACGGAGATCGAGGTCGAGCTGAAGGCGCTGGAGATGACGGTGATGCGCGTCATCGCCACCGAGTCGAAGCGGAAGGACAAGAAGCCCGACCCCGCGACCTCGGTCCTCAAGATCAAGGGCACCGAGATCCAGCAGATGTGCTCCGAGCTGCTGATGAAGGCGGCCGGCCCCTATGCCTGGGTCGACGGCGACCCGGAGGCCGAGGGCAGCAACGACATCGACGTGGCGCCCGACTGGGCCTTCGGCCTCGCCGGCGTCTATTTCAACTGGCGCAAGCAGTCGATCTACGGTGGATCCAACGAGATCCAGCGGAACATCATGGCCAAAGCGTTCCTGGGGCTCTGAACTGACATGGACTTCGATCTGACGGAAGAGCAGCGCCTCCTCCAGGACAGCGTGGCGCGCCTGCTCGGCGACAAGTACGGCTTCGAGCAGCGCAAGGGCTACATGAAGTCGCCCGAGGGGTGGAGCCGCGAGATCTGGGCGCAGTATGCCGAGCTCGGCCTGCTCGGCCTGCCCTTCGCCGAGGATGAGGGCGGCTTCGGCGGCGGCCATGTCGAGACCATGCTGGTCGCCGAGCAGCTGGGCAAGGCGATCGCGCTCGAGCCCTGGATCCCGACCGTCGTCATCGGCGGCGGCTTCCTCCGCGCCGGGGCCAGCGCCGAGCTGCGGTCCGAGCTGGTGCCGCAGATCGCCGCCGGCGAGCTGATGCTGGCCTTCGCCCAGACCGAGCGGCAGTCGCGCTACGACCTGAACGACGTGGCGACCACCGCGAAGAAGGATGGCTCGGGCTGGGTGATCAGCGGCCGCAAGGGCATGGTCATCCACGGCGACAGCGCCGGCAAGCTGGTGGTCACCGCCCGCACCGCCGGCGGCCAGCGCGACCACAAGGGCATCGGCGTCTTCCTGGTCGATGCCAGCGGCCCCGGCGTGACCCGCCGCGGCTACCGCACGGTCGACGGCCAGCGCGCGGCGGAGGTCGAGTTCGCCAATGCAAGGGCCGAGGCGGTTCTGGGCAACCCGGAGGACGGGCTACCCCTGGTCGACCAGGTGGTGGACGAGACGATCGTGGCGCTGGCCGCGGAGGCGGTCGGCTGCATGCAGGTCGCGCATGACATGACCATCGACTACATGAAGACCCGCAAGCAGTTCGACCGTCCCATTGGCAGCTTCCAGGCGCTGCAGCACCGCGCGGCCGACATGCTGGTGCAGCTCGAGCAGGCGCGCAGCATGTCCTACTTCGCCGCCATGGGCGTCGAGGAGCGCGACCCGGTCGAGCGGCGGAAGAACATGGCCTCGGTCAAGGCGCAGATCGGCCGCTCCGCCCGCTTCGTCGGGCAGCAGTCGATCCAGCTGCATGGCGGCATCGCCATGACCATGGAATATGCCTGCGGCCACTACTTCAAGCGGCTGACGGTGAATGACGCCATGTTCGGCGACGCCGATTACTGGGTGCGCTTCCTGGCCAATAGCGGCGGCCTCGTCGCCGCCGCCTGAACGGGTACCCTCTCGGCCGGGGCCGGAAGCCGGCGCGACGGGCAGGCGGCGGTGCGGTTCTGCCCGCCGCCTGGGCCGAGTGCGGCCGCACGACATCATGTTGAGGTCAAGTAACGGTTTTCCGCCCTTGCGCCCCTGCCTGCCTTGCGGTTGCATGGGTGCATCGCAGCAAACGACGCGACCGGGGTGGAGCATGACGGGTTGGGTGATCGGGCGCCGCCAGGTCCTGGCAGGCGCCGGCGCAGCATTGGCGACACCCTTCCCTGGGCGCGCGCAGGCGGGGCCGATCCGTATCGGCGAGGTCAACAGCTACACCGCCCAGCCGGCCTTCCTGCAGCCCTATCGCTACGGCTGGACGATGGCGGTGGAACAGGTGAACGCCGCCGGCGGCATCAATGGCCGCAACCTGGAAACGGTGCACCGCGACGATGCCGGCAAGCCGGAGGATGCCGTCCGCCTGGCCGGTGAGCTGGTGAATTCGGAGAAGGTGGCGCTGCTCTCCGGCGGGTTCCTCTCGAATGTCGGGCTCGCCATCTCGGATTATGCCAATCAGAACCGCATGCTCTACGTGGCGTCGGAGCCGCTCACCGACGCGCTCGTCTGGTCGCGTGGCAACCGCTACACCTTTCGCCTGCGCGCCAGCACCTACATGCAAAGCGCCATGCTGGTCGAGGAGGCGGCGAAGCTGCCGGCCAAGCGCTGGGCGACCGTCGCGCCGAACTACGAATACGGCCAGTCCGCGGTGCGCTGGTTCAAGGAGCTGCTGGCCCGCGCCCGGCCGGACGTGACCTTCGTCGCCGAGCAGTTCCCCGCCCTTGGCCGGATCGACGCCGGGGCCACCGTGCAGGCACTGGCGGCAGCAAATCCGGAGGCGATCTTCAACGTCACCTTCGGCGCCGACCTGACCAATTCCGTTCGCCAGGGCGCCACGCGCGGGCTGTTCGAGCGACGCCGCGTCGTCTCCCTGCTGACCGGGGAGCCGGAATACCTCGACCCGCTCCAGGACGAGGCGCCGGAGAACTGGATCGTCACTGGCTATCCCTGGGAACAGTTCAACGCCCCCGAGCATGCCGCCTTCCGCGACGCCTACCGGAAGCGCTGGAACGACTATCCCCGCCTCGGCAGCGTCGTCGGCTACGATACGGTCATGGCTATCGCCGCGATGCTGCGGAAGACGGCGGCGGTCGAGACCGAGGCGATGGTCGATGCCATGGCCGGGCTGAAATCCGGCTCGGTCTTCGGCCCGGTCGAGTTCCGCGCCATCGATCACCAGTCGACCATGGGCGCCTTCGTCGGCCGCACCGTGCTGAAGGGCGGGAAGGGGACCATGGCCGACTGGCGCTATGCCGACGGCAAGGACTACCTGCCGCCCGACGACGTGGTGCGCGCGCTGCGCCCGCAGAGCTGACCAAGGCGCCTTGGAGAACCTGGTCCTCCAGGCCCTCAGCGGCCTGGCGAGCGCTTCCTCGCTGTTCCTCGTCGCTGCGGGGCTGACGGTGATCTTCGGCGTGAGCCGGATCGTCAACTTCGCCCATGGTTCCCTCTACATGCTGGGCGCTTATCTCGCCTGGACCCTGGTCACCACGCTGCCGCGCGGCCATCTCGGATTCTGGGGCGGAATAATCGGCGCGGCGCTCGCCACCGGGGTGGTCGGGCTGGTGGTGGAGGTGCTGCTGCTGCGCCGCATCTACCGCGCGCCGGAGCTGTTCCAGCTGCTGGCGACCTTCGGCGTGGTGCTGATCGTGCAGGACCTCGCCCAGCTGACCTGGGGGGCGCAGGACCTGCTCGGCCCGCGCGCCCCGGGGCTGCGCGGCGGGACCGCGATCCTCGGCCTGCGCTTCCCCGACTACGAGCTCTTCCTGATCGTGGTCGGCCCGGTGTGCTTCTGGCCTTGCTGGCGCTGTTCCACCGCACGCGCTGGGGCACGCTGGTGCGCGCGGCCACCCAGGACCGGGAGATGGTCGGCGCGCTCGGCGTGAACCAGCGCATGCTCTTCACCAGCGTCTTCTTCCTTGGCAGCGTGCTCGCCGGGCTCGCCGGCGCGCTGCAGCTGCCGCGTGAGAGCGTGAACCTGCACATGGACCTGTCGATCATCACCGAAGCCTTCGTCGTGGTGGTGGTCGGCGGGCTGGGCAGCCTGGGCGGCGCGGCCCTGGCGGCGCTGCTGATCGGCGAGCTGCATGCCTTCGGCATCCTGGTGCTGCCGAAGATCACCCTGGTGCTGGTCTTCCTGGTGATGGCGCTGGTCCTGGTGGTGCGCCCGCACGGCCTGCTCGGCAAGCCGCCCGGGCCGGCGCATGGCGGGGCTGGGGCAGCGGAGCCGGTGATCGGCCCGGCGCCGGGTCCCTTGCTGTGGCTCGGCGCCGCGGCGCTGGCGGCGGCCGTGCTGCTGCCACTGTTCGCCGGCGATTACGCGCTCTCGGTGCTGACGGAACTCGCCATCTTCGTGCTCTTCGCCGCCAGCCTGCATCTCATCATGGGGCCGGGCGGGATGGCGAGCTTCGGCCATGCCGCCTATTTCGGCCTCGGCGCCTATGGCGCGGCGCTTGCGGCGAAGCGGCTGGCGGCGCCGATGCTGCTGGGCCTGGCCATGGCGCCCTTCGCGGCCGGGCTGTCCGGCCTGCTGTTCGGCTGGTTCTGCGTGCGGCTGTCCGGCGTCTACTCGGCGATGCTGACGCTCGCCTTCGCGCAGATCGCCTGGTCCGTTGCCTTCCAATGGGTCGAGGTGACGGGCGGCGACAACGGCATCCTCGGCGTCTGGCCGGATGCCTGGGCAGCACCGAAGCTCGCCTACTACTACCTGACGCTGGCACTCTGCCTCGGCGCCACGCTGCTGCTGCGCCGGGTGATCCACGCGCCCTTCGGCTATGCGCTGCGGGCCCAGCGCGACAGCGCGCTGCGGGCGGAGGCGATCGGCATCGACGCCTTCCGCACGCGATGGCTGGCCTTCGCGCTGGCGGCGGTGATGGCGGGCATCGCCGGCGGCCTCTTCGCCTATGCCAAGGGCAGCGTCTTTCCAACCTTCCTCGGCATCCCGCGTAGCGTCGACGCGCTGCTGATGGTGCTGCTGGGCGGGGTGCAGACGCTGAGCGGGCCGATCATCGGCGCGCTCGCCTATACCGGGCTGCAGGAACAGCTGGTGCGGCTGACCGACCTGTGGCGGCTGGTCCTCGGCAGCATCATCGTCACCCTGGTGCTGTTCTTCCCGCAGGGCCTGGCCGGCGCCGCCCGTGCGCGGTGGGAGGCGTCCCGTGGCGACGCTTGAGGTCGAGGCGCTGCAGAAGAGCTTCGGCGGCGTTCAGGCGGTCCGCGGCGTCTCCTTCGCGGTGCAGCCGGGCGAGATGCTGGCGCTGATCGGGCCGAACGGCGCCGGCAAGTCCACTTGCTTCAACATGCTGAACGGCCAGCTCCGCCCGGATGCCGGCCGCGTCCGCCTGCTGGGCCAGGACATCACCGGGCTTGCGCCGCGTCAGGTCTGGCGCCTCGGCGTCGGCCGCACCTTCCAGATCACCGCCACCTTCGGCTCGATGACGGTGCTGGAGAACGTGCAGATGGCGCTGCTCTCGCACCACCGCCGGCTCGGCCAGCTCTGGACTCCGGTCTCCCGCATGGACCGCGCCCCAGCCGAGGCGCCTGCTGGCCCGGCTCGGCATGGCGGAGCAGGCGGCGCGCCCCTGCGGCATCCTCGCCTATGGCGACCTCAAGCGGATCGAGCTGGCCGTCGCGCTCGCCAACGAGCCCAAGCTGCTGCTGATGGACGAGCCCACCGCCGGCATGGCGCCGCAGGAGCGGGTCGGTCTGATGGCGCTGACTGCCGGCATCGCCCGGGAGCGGGGATCGCCGTGCTCTTCACCGAGCATGACATGGACGTGGTCTTCTCCCATGCCGACCGCATCCTGGTGCTCGACCGCGGCGCGCTGATCGCCGAGGGCGCGCCCGCCACGGTGCGCGCCGATCCCCGGGTGCGGGAGGTCTATCTCGGCTCCGGCGCCACCCAGGGCGGCCACTGATGCTGAGCGTCACCGGCCTCTCCGCGCATTACGGCCGCGCCCATATCCTGGACGAGGTGGCGCTCGAGGTCGGCGCTGGGGAGGTGGTGGTGCTGCTCGGCCGCAACGGCGCCGGCAAGTCGACCACGATGAAGGCGATCATGGGGCTGGTGCCGCCGAGCGCCGGCAGCATCCGCTTCATGGGCGCCGAGATCGCCGGGCGCGAGCCCTTCGAGATCGCCCGCCGCGGCCTCGGCTACGTGCCGGAGGAGCGGCGGGTCTTCGCCGAGCTGACGGTGATGGAGAATCTCGAGGTCGGCCGCCGCGCGCCGACCCCAGGCGCCATGCCCTGGACGCCGGAGCGGCTCTTCGCGCTCTTCCCCAGCCTCGGCGCCATGCGCGACCGGCCGGGCGGGCGAATGAGCGGCGGCGAGCAGCAGATGCTGACCATCGCCCGCACCCTGATGGGCAACCCGCGCCTGGTGCTGCTGGATGAGCCGAGCGAGGGGCTGGCGCCGGTGGTGGTCGAGCGCATGGCCGAGACGATCCGCGCCCTGAAGGCGGAGGGCCTGTCGATCCTGCTCTCGGAGCAGAACCTGCATTTCGCCCGCGCCGTCAGCGACCGCGCCACGATCATCGAGAAAGGCCGCATCCGCTGGAGCGGGACGATCGCGGCGCTGATGGCGGCGGATGCGGTGCGGGAGAAGTACCTCTCGGTCTAGGACCAGCGCCTCAAGGATCCGGCGACCGGTCCTTGCGGCGGCGCTCCGCATCGCCGGAAGCCCGACGCGCCGATTCCGTGGCCCGTCGCCCGACATGTTCGCTCACCTCGGCCGAGGTGCCGAAGAAGGTCTCGATGCCCCAGGGATAGCGGACCTGCCAGCGACTCTGCCCCGCCTCGGTCCGCCCCATGCGATGCGCCTCGATGGTGCCGAGGGCTGTCGCGATCGGCACCTTGTCGCCCGAAGTCTCGGCCATTCCTTCCCTCCCTCCTGGCGCGACGGGTCGGGACCGCGGCGCGCCCGTTGGCGCTTCAGGGCGAAGCAGGCCACCACCTGAGCGGCGACGCTTCGGCTGGTCGGTCCCGGCCTTCGCCTGGAACGCCTCGATCCGGTCATCGGTGACGCTGCGCGGGATATGGATGGCGACCGCCAACGGCCGCAATGTGCCTCATCTCCCCTCAGCCCGCCGCGGCGCGGGCATGTCCGGGAACGACTGATCGGCCCGCCGGTTTGAGCGCCAGCGGCGTCCCGGCCATCACGCGATCCTGCGTGGTGGCCGCGTCAGCAGCCCGGCAGCAGCCGCGGCGCCCCGACCGTGCGCATCGCGCCCTGCAGCAGCAGCAGCGCGCCCTCGATCAGCCCGCGCTGCAGCAGCCTCTCGGCCTCCGCCTCGCCGGCGTCCAGCGCCGCGCCGATCGCGTCGGGCGGCAGCGCGCCGACCGCGACGGTGACCGGCAGCGCGCCGAGGTCGCTGTCGGGGTCGAGGCTGTCGGCCGGCGCCCGCCGCACGGCCGGATGGTCCGCGTCGACCGCATTCGCGATCACCGTCGCCGCCGCATCGGCCTGCGCCGCGGTCGCGGCCAGAACGGTCACCGCATCCGCGATGCCGCGGGAGAAGCTTGCGGCCCGGCCAGCCGGAGGTGGCGACGCCGCGCACCGCATCCGCCGCGGCGATCCGCACCAGCCCCTCCGGCGCGGCGCGCTCGAGGCTCGGCACCAGGCCGATCCGCAGCACCTGGCCGGGGGCAAGGAAAAGCGCGATGTCGCCGCCATTGTTGACATGCGCCATCAGCAAGCCGGGGATTCCGGTGATCGCCTCCAGCACCTCCTCGGCCACCGCACCGGCGACGGCGGCCATCGGCGTGATGAAGCCGCGGCGGAAGGGCCAGACGGCCGCGGCCATGCGGCGCGCGACCGGGCCGCGCAGCGGCGGCGGATCGACGCCGACCGGCCTGCGCAGCAGCGGCAACTCCGCGGCGAGGCCGGCCAGCAGCCCCTCGAAGGCCGCGGCGGCGCGGCGGGCGGCCTCCGCCACGGCGGCGCGGGTGCCGTCGAGGCCGATGATGAGGTCGATCGGCCCGTCCTGCAGATGCAGGCGCCCATCGGGCAGCATGGCGGTCACGGTGCCGGCCATGGGTTCTGCGCCAGCCAGGCCTCCTGCCGCGCCACGTCGCCATATTCGGCCAGCACGCGCTCCAGCGGCACCGCATGGTCCACATGGCCGCCGAGCCGGGCATAGAGGTCGGCGCGCAGGGTGAACTCGATCGGCGCCACCAAGGCCGGCGTCGGGACGTAGCCGAAGGCGCCGTCCGGCACCCGCAGTACGTCGGCCATGATGGTGATGCCGCCGCCCGGCCAGAGCGTGCAGGGCGCGCCGCCGATGGTGACGCGCACCAGCGATCTCTGCACCTCCCGCGTCAGCAGCACCGGATTTTCGGTGACGCCGGCGCGAAGCGACCCGCCGGCCCCGCCATGAACAGGATCGAGGTCAGCGCCGGCTCGCAATTCTCGCCGATGCGCTCGACCGTCTGCACCACCGCGGGCGGCGCCTGCGCCGGCACCGGGCGCAGGCTTTCGTCCAACTCGACATAGAGGAAATCCTCGCCCGTGGTGCTGGTCAGCAGCAGCCGCAGGCCGGGCCAGGCGGTCTTCGGATCGATGCTCTCGATGATGCTCAGCGGGTCGGTGATGTCGGTGCCGCCCCAGCCAGTGCCGGGATGCGCCACCTGGAAGTAACGCCCGGGGGTGGAGCGCCGGCCGCGCACGCGGATGCCGGTCGGCGGCACGTCGAGGCACTTGCCCGCCTGGTGTTCCGACAGCACGCCGGTGATGTGGTCGTCCACCACGATCACCTCGTCCACATGGCCGTGCCACTGCTGGGCGAAGATGCCGATCGCCGCGCTGCCGCAGCCGACCCGCATGCGGCGTTCCGGGGTCCCGTTGACGACCGGCGCGGCGCCGGCCTGCAGCACCAGCTTGGCGCCGCCGTCGATCGAGACCTCCACCGCCTGCTTGCCGCAGAGCTTCAGCATGGCGGCGCAGGTCACGTTGCCCTCGCGCTTGGAGCCGCCGGTCAGGTGCCGCACGCCGCCGAGGCTGAGCATCTGGCTGCCATACTCGGCCGTGGTGACATGGCCGATCTGCTCGCCATCGACGCGCACGGCCGCCGTCTCGGCGCCAAGATGCCGGTCGGTGTCGATCTTCACCTTGAGGCCGCAATAGCTGAAGATGCCCTCGGTCACGACGGTGACGGTATCGACGCCGGCATGCCGCGATCCCACGATGAAGGGTGCCGGCTTGTAGTCGGGATAGGTGGTGCCGGCGCCGATGGCGGTGACGAAGGTCTCGCTTCGCGGCGCGAGCCCGCCGGCCCAGTCCTCGGCGCCCTCCAGGAAGGGCACCGTGCCGCCGCCGCTCTCGACCGTGCGGGTCATCAGCACCAGCGGGTCGGTGCGGACCAGCGCGCCGTCCTGGTTGGCGTAGCGGCTGCAGGCGCCGGCGCGGCCGGGGCGGATGCGGCAGAGCACCGGGCAGGCGTCGCAGCGGACGATGCCCTCATTGCCCTCGCGCGCGCCGAAGATCGCGGTGCGGTCGGTGCTCATCGCGGCGGACCCTTGTCTGCGCATTCGCGCAAGGCCTCCAGCAGCCGGTGCGGCAGGGCCGGGACCCGCGTCACCTCGACGCCCGTCGCGTCGCGGATCGCCGAGAAGATCGCCGGCGCCGTCGGCACCAGGGCCGGCTCGCCGATCCCCTTGGCGCCGCAGGGGCCGAGCGGCTCGCGGTCCTCCACCAGGATGCACTCGATCCCGGGGACGTCGCCGACGGTCGGGATCAGGTAGTCGTGCAGGTTCTCGGTCCGGCCGGGCAGGTATTCCTCCATCAGGGCGAGGCCGATGCCCTGGGCGATGCCGCCATGGATCTGGCCCTCGACGAGGGTCGGGTTGATGGCCTTTCCCACGTCATGCGCCGCCACGATCCGTTCCAGCCGCACCGTACCGAGTTCCCGGTCCACCGACAGCGCAGCGAGTTGCGCGGCGAAGCCATAGGTGGCATAGGGGATGCCCTGGCCCTCGGCGTCGAGCGGCACGGTCGGCGGATCGAAGCGGCCGATCCCTCCAGCGGCGTCTCCAGCACCAGTGCGCGGCCATCGACGAACAGCGTGCCGTCGCGCCAGTCCAGCCTGGCTTCGGGTCCGGCATTCGCCCGCAGCAGGATCGCGTCGCGCAGCGCGGCGCCCGCGGCCTGCGCCGCCCGGCCGCTGACGAAGGTCTGGCGGGAGGCGCTGGTCTTGCCGGCATCCGCCGTCAGGTCGGTATCGCCCAGCACCAGGCGGAAGGCGTCCACCGGCAGGCCGAGCGCGTCGGCGGCGATCTGCAGCAGCACGGTGGTGCTGCCCTGGCCGATATCGACGGCGCCATTGTGGAAGACAAGCCCCTCCGGCCCCAGCGTCACCCGCATGCTGGAGGGGTTGGACATGCCGGTATTGCCGATGCCGTACCACATGCAGGCCACGCCGACGCCGTGCCGCCGCGGGCCGCCACGCGCATTCGCCGCCGCGGCCGCCTCGCGCAGCGCGAGCCAGCGCGGCCGCAGCGCCTCCAGGCAGGCGACGAGCCCGACCGAATGTTCCAGCACCTGGCCGGTGGCGGTCATGTCGCCGGCGCGCAGCGCATTCAGCAGGCGGGATCCAGCCGGTCGAGGCCCGCGGCATCGGCCAGCCGATCCCAGAGCGCCTCCTGCGCGATGGCGGCCTGCGGCACGCCGAAGCCGCGGAAGGCGCCGCTGGGCGGGTTGTTGGTGAGGATCGCCCGTGCCCGTGCCGCCACCGCCGGGACGCGGTAGGGTCCCATGCAATGCACCGGGACGCGGCCGGCGACGGTGGGGCCCCAGCTCGCATAGGCCCCGGTGTCGAAGGCGCCCTCGAAGGCGAAGCCGGTCAGCCGCCCCGCCGCGTCGCAGCCGGCCCGGGCGGTGATGCGTGCCGGGTGGCGCTTGGTGCTGGACGCCATGCTCTCCGACCGCGGCAGCACGGCCCTGACCGGCCGCCGCAGCAGCCAGGCCGCCACCGCCAGCATCGGCTGGATCGAGACGTCGAGCTTGCCGCCGAATCCGCCGCCGCAGGCCGAGGGGATGATCCGCACGTCGGAGTGCGGGATGCCGAGCACGCCGGCGACTTCCTCCAGGTCCATGTAGGGTGCCTGGGTGCAGGCGAAAACCTCCATGCGGTCGCCGACCCGCTGCGCCCAGCCGGCTTCCGGCTCGATATAGGCGTGCTCCACGAAGCCGGTCTCGATCTCGATCCCGGCCCGGTGCGCACTGGCGGCCAGCGCCGCCTCCGCATCGCCGGAGACGACGCGACCGGTGGTCAGGATGTTGTCCGGCCAGCGGTCGTGCAGCGCCGCGCCGCCCGCCAGCGTCACCGGCTCCAGCACCTCGAAGGCGATGGGCAACTCGTCGAGCCGGATCGCCTCCAGCGTCGCCCGGTCGCCGACCAGGGCGCAGAGCGTGTCGCCGCGGTAGCGCAGCTCGCCGGTGGAGAAGACCGGCTGGTCCTTTATGTCGGGGTAGATGCCGAAGCCGTTCCTGCCCGGCACGTCGGCCGCGGTCAGCACCCGCACCAGGCCGGGATGCCGCGCCAGCACCGGCGCCCAGTCGCCGAACCCGAAGCGGGCGCGCGGGGTGGGGCTGCGCACCGCGCGCAGCCAGAGCGCCTCGGCCGGCGCCGCATCGGCGCCGAACAGGTCGGCGCCGGTGACCTTGGCCGCGCCATCGGCGCGCGGCATGCGGGCGCCGACCGCGCGACCGGCGGCAGGCACGGCCGGCGCCGGCGTCTCGCCGAGGAAGGCATGCGCGTCCAGCACCGCGTCGAGGATCTTGCGGTAGCCGGTGCAGCGGCAGAGCACGCCGCCGAGCGTGGCCATGGCCTCCGCTTCCGTCGGGCGCGGGGTCGCCGCCAGCAGCGCGCTCGCCGCCATCAGCATCCCCGGCGAGCAGATGCCGCATTGCGCGGCGCCATGGTGGAGGAAGGCGCGCTGCAGCGCCGCGCCCATCGGCGTCGCCGCGAGCCCCTCCACCGTGGCGACGGCGCGGCCCGCCGCCTGGGCCAGGGGGACGAGGCAGGCGCAGGCCTGGGCGCCGTCCAGCAGCACGGTGCAGGCGCCGCAATCGCCGGCGTCGCACCCTACCTTGGTGCCGGTCAGGCCGAGATGGTCGCGCAGCGCGGTGCTCAACCGCGTGGCCGGAGGTGCGGTGACCGCCTGGGCGGCGCCGTTCACCGTCAGCAGGATCGCCTGGGCCGTCATGCCGCGCGCGCCTCCGCCGCCGGCGACAGGGCGCGTCGCAGCAGCACCAGCGCCGCCTGGCGGCGATAGGCCGCCGTCGCCCGCACGTCGTCGATGGGGGAAAGCGCGGCCAGATGCGCTGGCTCCGGCACCGCCGACGCCTGCGCCAGCGGCAGGCCGGCCAGCGCCGCCTCCAGCCCCGGCAATCGCTGCGCCACCGGCGAGCAGGCGCCGATGGCGATCCGGGCGCGGGTGATGCGGCCGGCCGCGGCCTCGATCACCGCCGCGACCATCACGATGGAGATGACGAGATAGGCGCGGGCGCCCAGCTTCTCGAAGCGCGCGACCGCGCCGGGCGCCGCCTTTGGCACCAGCACCGCGGTGGCGATCTCCCCCGGCGCCAGCGCGGTCTGCCGGTTGCCGCGGAGGAAACCGGCCAGCAGCAAGCGGCGCGTGCCGGAGAGGCTCGCCAGCTCGATCGCCGCATCCAGCGCCAGCAGCGGCGGCACGCCATCCGCGGCGGGGGAGGCGTTGCAGAGATTGCCGACCAGCGTCGCCCGGTTCTGCACCTGCGCCCCGCCGACCTGCGCCGCGGCCTGGCGCAGCGCGTCGAACCAGGGCGGCAGATCGGCATCGCGCAGCGCCGCCCAGGTCACCAGGGCGCCGATGCGGTGGTGGTCGCCGCGATCCTCGATGCCCGCCAGCTCCGGCAGGGCCGAGAGGTCGAGCAGCGGGCGGTCCACCGGCCGCATCCAGGCCTCGGCCGCGGCGCGGGCGGGGTAGATGTCGGTCCCACCGGCCAGCAGCAGGGGCGGCGCGGGCGCCGCGGCCAGCAGGGCCAGCGCCTCCTCGAGACGCGTCGGTCGGCGATAGGCGGTCATGCCCCTCCGGAATCGTCCAGCCGGCACCGCCGCGCGGCACCTTCGGCCGGGTTGTAGCAAACCACGCGCCGGGCCGCCGGGCTATCCTCGCGCCGGGGCCGCCGTTAGTCTGCGGTCCCGCGCAGAGGAGGGGTCGGCGATGGCGGTGGAGCAGGCGGCGGGCCCGGCCAAGGGCCGGACCCTGGTGCGGAACATCGGCCTGCTGCTCTCGGGCGACCTCGCCCTGCCGGTGCTGGAGGCCGATGCCATCCTGATCGAGGACGGCAGGATCGCCGCCATCGGCCGCGGCGCCGACCTCGCCGGTCGTGGCCCCGCCGGCAGCGTGATCGACGCGCATGGCGGCGCCGTCTCGCCCGGCCTGGTCGACAGCCATGTCCATCCGGTCTTCGGCGACTGGACCCCGCGGCAGAACCAGATCGGCTGGGTCGAGAGCTTCCTCAACGGCGGCGTGACGACCATGATCTCGGCCGGGGAGGTCCACCTGCCGGGGCGGCCGAAGGACATCGTGGGCCTGAAGGCGCTGGCGATCACCGCGCAGCGCGCCTTCTTCAACGCCCGCCCGGCGGGGTGAAGGTGCTGGCCGGGGCGCCGGTGCTCGAGCTCGGGATGGAGGAGCACGACTTCGCCGAGCTCGCCGCCGCCGGCGTCAGCCTGCTCGGCGAGGTCGGCCTCGGCTCGGTCAAGACCGGCTACCAGGCCAAGGAGATGGTGGCCTGGGCGCGGAAATACGGCATCCAGAGCACCATCCATACCGGCGGCCCCTCGGTCCCCGGCAGCAGCATGATCGACCGCGACACGGTGCTGGAGGCGGATGCCGACATCATCGGCCATATCAACGGTGGGCATACCAGCCTGCCGGAGGCGCATGTCTGCGAGCTCTGCGAGCGCTCGGCCCGCGCCATCGAGCTGGTCCATAACGGCAACGAGCGGGTGGCGATCGCCGCCGTCCAGGCGGCGCGCGACCTCGGCCAGCTGCACCGGGTCATCCTCGGCACCGACAGCCCGGCGGGCTCGGGCGTGCAGCCGCTCGGCATCCTGCGGATGATCTCGCTGCTGTCGTCGCTCGGCGGCATCCCGGCGGCGCAGGCCTTCGCGATGGCGACCGGCAACACCGCCCGCATCCGCAACCTCGATGCCGGGCTGATCGAGCCTGGCCGGGCCGCCGACCTGGTCTTCCTCGACCGCGCCCAGCACAGCGCCGGTCGGGACATGCTGCACAGCGTCGAGCTCGGCGACATCCCCGGCATCGGCGGGGTGATGATCGACGGCACCATGCGCTGCGGCCGCAGCCGCAACACCCCGCCGGCCGAGCGGGTGCCCGAGGTGCTGGGCCCCAAGGTCCTGGGCCACTGACCCAGGCCACCGGGGAGTATGCCCGCGCGCCCTGGTGGGGCCGCGGCGTCCGCAACGGTCTGCTGCTGGGCGGCTTTGTCCTGCTGGCGGCCGTCGCCTTCAATTGGGACGACATCCCGGCGCTGCGACGCATGCTGGCCGAGGCGCCCTTCGCCATCGCCATCTCGGTCGCCGTCCATGTCCCGCAGATCCTGCTGACCTCGCTGTCCTGGCGCAGCCTGCTGCCGCCGGGGGCACGGCCGCCGGTCGTCGCCATGGCGCTGCTGCGCTGGTACCGCGAATCCGCCAACGCCTTGCTGCCGGCCGGCGCGCTGGTCGGCCAGGCCGCGGCCGCCCGGCTGCTGTCCCGGCGCGGCATCCCCGGCGAGATGGCCGGGGCCACGGCGACGGTCGACCTGACCCTGGAAGCGGTCTCCCAGCTCTTCTTCACCCTGGCCGGGGTGGCACTGCTGCTGGGGGCCGGGGAGGGGGAGGGGCTGCTCGGCTTCGCCACCGCCGGCTTCGGCATCGCCCTCGGCGGGGCGGCCGCCATGCTGGTCTTCCAGCGGAACCTGCCGCTCTCCCTGCTGGAACGCGGCCTGACCCGGCTGGCCCGGCGCTGGCCGGCGCTGCGGCCCGAATGGATCCGCGAGCTGCAGGCGGCGATCCTCGCCCTGCATGCCGACTGGCCCCGGCTGGTCGCCGCCACCCTTTGGCACACCGCCGCCTGGCTGTCCGGGGTGATCGAGGTGGCCGGCATCCTCTGGTTGATGGGCAGCCCGGTGACCCTCGCCGAGGCCATGGTGATCGAAAGCCTGGCCCAGGCGCTGCGCAATGCCGGCTTCATGCTGCCGGGGGCGCTGGCGGTGCAGGAGGGCGCCATCATCGGCGCCGCGGCGCTGGTGGGCGTCCCGCCCGGGCTGGCGCTCGGGATGGCGCTGAGCCGGCGGGCGCGCGAAGTCCTGCTCAGCCTGCCCGGACTTCTGGCTTGGCAGCGGGCCGAAGGCATGGCTATGCGACAGCCGACGGGGCCCCGCGCCCCCGGGCCGGGGATTAGGGCATGGGCAGTTCGCGTTCTGGGGTGATGGATCTGCTGCGGCTGGTGCCGCAGGGCGGGCCGGCGATCTGCAACGTCTCCGTCACCAACCTGTGCAACGCCACCTGCGACTTCTGCAATTTCGCCCATGACAAGGGCTTCGTCACCGACCGCCGCAGCCTGGATGCCAGCCGCTTCGCCGATCTGCTGGCCCGGCTGAAGGAGCAGGCCGGGGTCCGCTTCGTCACCTTCATGGGCGGCGAGCCGCTGCTGCACAAGAACATCGTCGAGATGGTGCAGACCGCCACCGACATGGGCGTGCAGCCGACCATGGTGACCAATGGCTGGCTCCTGCCGCCCAAGGTGGATGCCCTGGCCGATGCCGGCATCACCACTCTGTTCATCTCGATCGATGCCGCGGACCCGCTGGTGCACGAGAAGAACCGCGGCCTGAAGGGCGTCTGCGAGCGGATCCGCGAGGCGACGGCGAAGCTGCAGGCCCGCGGCGTCACCGTCATCGCCTCGGTGGCGATGACCCGGCTGATCCCCGACTACCTCGCGCTGGCGCGCTTCGTGAAGGAGCTCGGCTTCTCCGCCATCACCTTCTCCTATCCCCGGAAGGCGGCGCTGGGCTCGAACTCCCTGGTCTGGTCGGAGGACAGCGAGCTGGTCGACATGTCGACCGAGGAGCTGCTTGCCGCCTTCGATGGCGCCGAGATCGGCCCGCAGCATCATCCCCGTGCACAACCCGCGCGCCGGACTTGCCGACATGCGGCGGCGGCTGACCGGGCAGGGCGAGCGCTTCACCTGCCATGCCGGCTACAAGTACTTCTACATGGACTGGAACTACGATCTCTGGCGCTGCGAGGACTGGGACAAGCCAATCGCCTCGGTCTGGGAATTCACGCCGGAGAAGATGCTGCGGGATGGCTGCCAGGCCTGCACCACCGACTGCTACCGCGATGCCAGCATCATGCTGCATTTCCCGGTCGCCATCGGCGACGCTTTCGCGCAGATGCGCCAGGGCCGGCCGGTCGCCGCCTTCCGGGCGCTGGCCGACCGCCGCATCCTCGGCTCGATCGGTGCCATCGCCGGGCATGGCAGCCGGCTGTCCCGGCTGGCGGGGACCAGCTGACCGCGGCAAGCTTGGGCCATCGATAGGATTGCCGCCATGCCCGCCATCATCCGCAAGCTGGTCACCCTTCTCGACGAGACCCGGCGCGAGATGCGCCGCGACCTCGCCGCCCCGGTCCGCCGCGTGGTCTGCTGCGCGGTGATCGAGAACCCCTTCGCTGGCCGCTATGCCGAGGACCTGTCGGAGCTGATCGACCAGGGCGAGAGCTCGGCGCGCTGCTGGCTGCGCGCGGCATCGCCGCGCTCGGCATTCCCGGCGAGCAGGTGCAGAGCTTCGGCAAGGCCGCCGTGGTCGGCGAGGCGGGCGAGCTGGAACATGCCGCGGCATTGTTGCACCCGAAGATGGGCGCGCCGGTGCGGGCGGCACTCGGGAGGGGGCCGGCGCTGATTCCTCGGCGAAGAAGTCGGGCGGGCCTGGAACGGCGATCGACGTGCCGCTCGGGCACAAGGATGCCGCCTTCGTGCGCAGCCACTTCGACGCGATCGAGGTGCGGGTGCCGGATGCGCCGCGGGCGGGGAGATCCTGGTCTGCCTGGCGCTGACCGATGGCGGCCGGCCGCTGCCGCGCATCGGCGGGCTGACGCATGAGCAGGCCGAGGGGCGCGACGGGTTGCGCTGAAGGGCGCTGTTTCGCGCCGCCCGCAGGCTTCCGTAACGCGGCGTATCCCGCGCCCTCCCTTGCATTGCGGGCGATAGACAGCCATACCTTGGCGCAACGACGGACGGTGTTACGCACCCCTGCCGCGCCAGCATGGCGCCGGGGTGGCGGGCACGCCAGAAACCGCCCAATCGCATTCCGGCGTTCATGGCCGCCCCCGGGGACCCCCGCGGCCCGGCGCCCGAAGGCAGAGGCTGCAACGGGGAGATCGATCCGGGTGTCAGACACCATCCTGGAGACCGAGGGGCTGACCAAGGAGTTCATGGGATTCGTCGCCGTCGGCGATGTCTCCCTGAAGGTCCGGCGCGGCAGCATCCATGGCGTCATCGGCCCGAACGGGGCCGGCAAGACAACCTGCTTCAACCTGCTTACCAAATTCCTGCAGCCGACCCGCGGGACTATCAAGTATGACGGCCGCGACATCACCCGGCTGAAGCCGGCCGAGGTGGCGCGGCTCGGCCTGGTCCGCAGCTTCCAGATCTCCGCCGTCTTCCCGCACCTGACGGTGCTGGAGAATGTGCGGGTGGCGCTGCAGCGCCAGCGCGGCGGCAGCTTCGACTTCTGGCGGTCGGATTCGCTGCTGCGGCAATACGACGACCGCGCGATGGCGCTGCTCGCCGATGTCGGCCTGACCGGCTACGAGCACCTGGCCGCCGGCGAGCTGTCCTATGGCCGCAAGCGCGCGCTCGAGATCGCCACGACGCTGGCGATGGAGCCGCAGATGATGCTGCTCGACGAGCCCACCGCCGGCATGACCCATGAGGATGTGGACCGCATCGTCGCGCTGGTGAAGCGGGTCGCGGTCGGCCGCACCGTGCTGCTGGTGGAGCACAACCTGAAGGTGGTCTCCGGCCTCTGCGACAAGATCACCGTGCTGGCGCGCGGCTCGGTGCTGGCCGAGGGCGACTACCAGACGGTGGCGAAGAACCCGGACGTCGTCGCCGCGTATCTGGGCTCGGAGGCGCATACCGTGACCGAGGGAGTGCCGGTCTGATGTCCGCGACCCTGGAAGCCACCCGCACCGCTGCCGCCGCCGGTCAGGCCATGCTCGAGATCAAGGGCCTCGAGGCCTGGTACGGCGAGAGTCACATCCTGCACGGCGTCGGGCTCGAGGTCCGGCCGGGCGAGGTGGTGACGCTGCTCGGCCGCAACGGCGCCGGCAAGACCACGACGCTGCGTGCCATCATGGGCCTGGTCGGCCGCCGCGCCGGCAGCATCCGCTTCGACGGCAAGGAGACGATCGGCGCGCGCTCCGACCAGATCGCCCGCGCCGGCATCGGCTATTGCCCGGAGGAGCGCGGCATCTTCGCCAGCCTGACGGTGACCGAGAACCTGATGCTGCCCCCGGTGGTACGCGGCGGCGGGCTCGACCTCGACACCATCTACAAGCTCTTTCCGAACCTGAAGGAGCGGGCGAACAGCCCGGGGACGAAGCTGTCGGGCGGCGAGCAGCAGATGCTGGCGATCGCCCGCATCCTGCGGACCGGCGCCAAGCTGCTGCTGCTGGACGAGCCGTCGGAAGGCCTTGCCCCGGTCATCGTGCAGCAGATCGGCGTGACGATCCGCGAGCTGAAGAGCCGCGGCTTCACCGTGGTGCTTGTCGAGCAGAATTTCCGCTTCGCCCAGACGGTGGCGGACCGCCACTACGTCATGGAACACGGCCGCGTGGTGGCCGAGGTGGCCAATGCCGACCTCGCGGCGTCGATGGACCGGCTGCACGAGTATCTCGGCGTCTGAACGACCGCCGCGAGGATCAACCGATGCCGCCAGAAGAAGCGGCGCGAGAGGGAGGGACCGGGAGATGACTGGGACGACGAGCCGGAGAGGAGTGCTGAAGGCCGCGGCGGCGCTGCCCGCGCTGGGCGGCCTGCCCTGGCGCAGCGCCCGCGCCCAGGCGGCGAATACGGTGAAGATCGCACTGCTCTGCGACTTCTCCGGCACCTATCGCGACGTGACCGGGCCGACCGAGCTGGCCTGCATCCGCCAGGCGGCGGCCGAGTTCTCGAACCGCGGCTTCAATGTCGAGGTGCTGTACGGCGACAACCAGAACAAGCCGGATGTCGGCTCGAACCTGGCGCGGCAATGGATCGACCGCGACGGCGTCGACGTCATCGTCGATGGCGGGGCGTCGTCGGTCGCGCTCGCGGCGAACGAGGTGGCACGGGAGAAGAACAAGGTCTTCCTCAACACTTCCTCGGCCACCTCGGACCTGACCGGGTCGAAGTGCTCCCCAACACGGTGCACTGGACCTACGACACCTGGATGCTGGCCAAGTCGACCGGCGGCGCGACGGTGAAGGCCGGCGGCGACAGCTGGTACTTCGTCACCGCCGACTATGCCTTCGGCCATGCGCTGGAACGCGACACCTCGACCTTCGTGCGCAATGCCGGCGGCAAGATCCTCGGCAGCGTGAAGACGCCCTTCCCGGGCACCACCGATTTCTCCTCCTTCATCCTGCAGGCGCAGGCCTCGAAGGCGAAGGTGATCGGGCTGGCCAATGCCGGGTCCGATACCGTCAACTGCATCAAGCAGGCCTCCGAGTTCGGGCTGAGCAAGCGCGGGATCAAGCTGGCCTCGCTGCTGATGTTCCTGCCGGACGTGCATGCGATCGGGCTGCAGACGGCGCAGGGGCTGATCTGCACCGAGACCTTCTACTGGGATCTCAACGACCGCACCCGCGCCTTCACGAAGAAGATGCGGCCGAACATCAGCGTGCCGCTCTGCATGAACCACGCGGGCGGCTATGCCGCGGTGCTGCACTACCTGAAGGCCGTGGGCGACATGGGCGTCGCCCAGGCCCGCGCCAGCGGCGTCGAGGCGGTGAACCGCATGAAGGCGATGCCCTGCGACGACGACTGCTTCGGCCCCGGGCAGATCCGCCAGGACGGCCGCAAGCTGCATCCCGCCTATCTCTTCGAGGTCAAGCGGCCCGAGGAGAGCCGCGGCGAGTGGGACTACTACAAGCTGCTGCAGACCACGCCGGGCGAGGAGGCCTTCCGGCCGCTGGCGGATGGCGGCTGCAGCTTCGTGAAGGCCTGAGCCCGCGATCGTCCTGCGCGGCGTCGCGCAGGACGTGAATCGCCGGCTTCTTCGTGCCGAGGAGAGAGCACCTGATGCCATTTGATCGTCGCAGCCTGATTGCCGGTGGGTCCGCGCTTGCGCTGGGCGGCCTCGCCTCTCGTGCTTCCCGCGCGCAGGCTGCGAACACGATCAAGCTGGGCGTGCTGAACGACCAGTCGGGCGTCTATCGCGACATCTCCGGCCCGACCTCGGTCGCCTGCGTCCGCCAGGCGGTGCAGGATGCCGCAAGCCTCGGCCTGCAGGTCGAGGTGGTCTATGCCGACCACCAGAACAAGCCCGATGTCGGCTCCAACATCGCCCGGCAATGGATCGACCGCGACGGCGTCGACGTCATCCTCGACGTCCCCAACAGCGCCGTGGCGCTGGCGGTGAACGGCGTGGTGCGGGAGAAGAACAAGGTCTACCTGAACAGCACCGCGGCCACCGCCGACCTGACCGGGCCGCAATGCAGCCCGAACACGGTGCACTGGACCTACGACACCTGGATGCTGGCGCGCAGCACCGGCGGCGCCATGGTGAAGGCGGGCGGCGACACCTGGTTCTTCGTCACCGCCGACTACGCCTTCGGCCATGCGCTGGAGCGCGACACCTCCAACTTCGTCAAGGCGCAGAACGGCAAGGTCGTCGGCACCGTGCGCCACCCGCTCGGCAACACCGACTTCTCCTCCTTCCTGGTGCAGGCGCAGTCCTCCCGCGCCAAGGTGATCGGCCTGGCCAATGCCGGGGCGGACACCATCAACGCGGTGAAGCAGGCGGCCGAATTCGGCCTGACCCGGCGCGGCACCAAGCTGGCCGTGCTGCTGATGTTCATCAACGACGTGCACGGGCTCGGCCTGCAGGCGGCGCAGGGGCTGGTCTGTACCGAGACCTTCTATTGGGATCTCAATGACCGCACCCGCGCCTTCACCGCCAAGGTGAAGCCGCATCTCTCCGGCAACATGCCGTCGATGTCGCATGCCGGCTGCTACGCCGCGGCGCTGCACTACCTGAAGGCTGCCGCGGACATGGGCGCGGCGGCGGCCAAGGCGGACGGCGCCGCGGCGGTCGCCCGGATGAAGGCGATGCCGACGGATGACGACTGCTTCGGCGCCGGGTCCATCCGCGGCGACGGGCGGAAGATCCATCCCTCCTACCTGTTCGAGGTGAAGGCGCCGAACGAGAGCAAGGCCCCCTGGGACTACTACAAGCTGTTGCAGACGACCCCGGCCGAGGAGGCGTTCCGGCCCCTGGCCGAGGGCGCCTGCCCGCTGGTCCGTAGCTAGAGATGACTTGCGCCGCGGGGAGAAAGCCCTGCGGCGAGACTGCCCCACAGGAGAAGTGTGCATGAGTTTCTCGCGTCGCAGCCTGCTCGCCGCCTCCGTCGGCGCCACCATGGTGCCGGCCCTGCCGCGCCTTGCCGGCGCCCAGGCGGCCAACACCATCCGCATCGGCGTGCTGAACGACCAGTCCGGCACCTATCGCGACATCTCCGGTCCCTATGGCGTCGAGTGCACCAAGCAGGCGGTGCAGGAATTCGGCAACAAGGGCTTCAATGTCGAGGTCATATTCGCCGACCACCAGAACAAGCCCGATGTCGGCGCCAACATCGCCCGGCAGTGGTACGACCAGGGCGTCGACATGATCCTCGACGTCCCGACCAGCTCGGTCGGCCTCGCGGTCAACAACGTCGCGCGCGAGAAGAACAAGGTCTATATCAACACCGGCTCGGCCACCTCCGACCTCACCGGCCCGCAGTGCAGCCCGACGGGCGTGCACTGGATGTACGACACCTACATGCTGGCGAAGTCCACCGGCGGCGCCATGGTGAAGGCGGGCGGCGACAGCTGGTTCTTCATCACCGCCGACTACGCCTTCGGCCATGCGCTCGAGCGCGACACGACGAAGTTCGTCAAGGATGCCGGCGGCAAGGTGGTCGGCAGGGTGAAGTATCCCTTCCCGTCGACCACCGACTTCTCCTCCTTCCTGCTGCAGGCGCAGTCCTCGCGCGCCAAGGTCATCGGCCTCGCCAATGCCGGCGCCGACACGATCAACAGCATCAAGCAGGCGGCCGAGTTCGGCCTGATGAAGCGCAACGTGAAGCTCGCCGCGCTGCTGATGTTCCTGCCGGACGTCCACGCCCTCGGCCTGCAGACCGCGCAGGGGCTGGTGCTGACCGAGAGCTTCTACTGGGACCTGAACGACCGCACCCGCGCGGTGACCGAGCGGCTGAAGCCGCGGCTGAAGGACATCAAGCCGAACATGGCGTCCATCGCCAATATTCGGCGGCGCTGCACTACCTGAAGGCGATCGCCGACATGGGCGTCGCGGCCTCCAAGGTCTCGGGCACCGACGTCGTGAACCGCATGAAGGCCATGCCCTGCGACGACGACGCCTTCGGGCCGGGCCGCATCCGCGAGGACGGCCGCAAGCTCTGCCCGTCCTACCTGTTCGAGGTGAAGACCCCGGCCGAGAGCAAGGCGCCGTGGGACTACTACAAGCTGCTGCAGACCACGCCGGCTGAGGAGGCCTTCCGGCCGCTGAACGAGGGTGGCTGCAATCTCGTGAAGGCATAACAAGCAACGGGAGGACACGGACATGTCGTTGAACAGGCGCGAAGTGCTTGCCGCCGGGGCCGCCACGGCCCTCGGAGGCCTGCCGCGGGCTCGTGCCCAGGGGAGCCAGATGATCCGCCTCGGCGTCCTCACCGACATGTCCGGCCCCTACCGTGACACCACCGGCCCGGGCAGCGTCGTGCTGACCCAGCAGGCGGTGCAGGATTTCGGCAGCCGCGGCTTCCAGGTGGAGGTCCTGCAGGCCGACCACCAGAACAAGCCCGATGTCGGGGCCAACATCGCCCGGCAATGGTTCGACCAGGGCGTCGATGCCGTGGTCGACCTGCCGACCTCCTCGGTCGCGCTGGCGGTCAACCAGATCGCCCAGGAGAAGAACAAGGTCCACCTGAACTCGGGCGCCGCGACCTCCGACCTCACCGCCGCGCAGTGCAGTCCGAACACGGTGCACTGGACCTACGACACCTACATGCTGGCCAAGTCGACCGGCGCCGCCATCGTCAGGACCGGCGGGGACAGCTGGTTCTTCATCACCGCCGACTACGCCTTCGGCCATGCGCTGGAACGCGACACCTCCAGCTTCGTCAGGTCGGCGGGCGGCAAGGTGCTCGGCAATGTCCGTTACCCCTTTCCGGCGACCACCGACTTTTCTGCCTTCCTGCTGCAGGCGCAGGCCAGCCGGGCCAAGGTGCTCGGCTTCGCCAATGCCTCGACCGACACGGTCAACTGCATCAAGGGCGCCCGCGAATTCGGGCTGCAGCGCTCGATGAAGTTCGCCGCGCTGCTGATGGGCATCGTCGACGTCAAGTCGCTCGGGCTGGAGGCGGGGCAGGGGCTCAACCTGACCGAGGCCTTCTACTGGGACCTCAACGACCGCACCCGGGCATTGACCGAGCGCGTCAGGGCGAAGAACGAGGGCCGGCCGCCCGCCATGGTGCCGGCCGGCTGCTACGGCGCGGTGCTGCATTACCTGAAGGCCGTGGCCGATATGGGCGCGCCGGCGGCCAAGGCGAGCGGCGTCGAGGCGGTGAACCGGATGAAGGCGATGCCGGCCGACGACGACGCCTTCGGCGCCAGCACCATCCGGCCCGACGGCCGCTGCATCCACCCGGCCTACCTGTTCGAGGTCAAGGCGCCGGGCGAGATCGCGCAATCCCTGGGATCTCTACAAGCTGGCGGCCACCACCCCGGGCGAGGAGGCCTTCCGGCCGCTCGCCGAGGGCGGCTGCCCGCTCGTCCGCAGCTGACCCAATAAACCAAGGACCGAGACCACCCGCATGGACGACATCTTCGGCATCCCCGCGCCGCTGCTCTTCGGGCAGCTGCTGCTCGGCCTGATCAACGGCGCCTTCTATGCGATGCTCTCGCTTGGCCTCGCGGTGATCTTCGGCCTGCTCAACATCGTCAACATGGCGCACGGCGCGCAGTTCATGATGGGCGCCTTCTGCGCCTGGATGCTGCTGGCCTGGGCTGGCATCGGCTACTGGTGGGCGCTGATCCTGTCGCCGATAATCATCGGCATCACCGGCGTGGTGCTGGAGAAGCTGTTCATCAGCAAGCTCTACAAGCTCGACCACCTCTACGGCCTGCTGCTGACCTTCGGCCTCGCCCTGATCATCGAGGGCGTGTTCCGCAACGAGTTCGGCTCCTCCGGCCTGCCCTACCGCATCCCGACCGAGCTGGCGGGCGCCTGGGACCTCGGCTTCATGTTCATGCCGATCTACCGCGGCTGGGTCGTGGTCGCGGCGCTGGTGCTCTGCCTCGCCACCTGGCTGATCATCGAGAAGACCCGGCTCGGCGCCTACCTGCGCGCCGCCACCGAGAATGCCTCGCTGGTCCAGGCCTTCGGCGTCAACGTCCCCCGCATGGTGACGCTGACCTACGGCTTCGGCGTGGCGCTGGCCGCGGTCGGCGGGGTGCTGGCGGCGCCGATCTACTCGGTGAACCCGCAGATGGGCTCCAACCTCATCATCGTGGTCTTCGCCGTGGTCGTCATCGGCGGCATGGGCTCGATCATGGGCTCGATCCTCACCGGCTTCGCCCTCGGCATCGTCGAGGGGCTGACCAAGGTCTTCTGGCCGGAAGCCTCCGCCACCGTCATCTTCGTCATCATGGCGATCGTGCTGCTCGCACGTCCCGCCGGCCTCTTCGGGAGGGCCTGAGCATGGCCGACACCACCTCCTCCATCACCGCCGGTGCCATCCCGGCACCCGCCAGGGAGTCCGACGGCGCCTGGGGCTTCACCCGGGCCCAGCTTGTGGCGCTCGGCGTCCTGGTCGCCTTCCTGGCGATCTCGCCCTACGTCCTCTACCCCGTCTTCCTGATGAAGCTGCTCTGCTTCGCGCTCTTCGCCTGCGCCTTCAACCTGCTGATCGGCTATGTCGGGCTGCTCAGCTTCGGCCATGCAGCCTATTTCGGCATGGGCGGCTACCTCGCGGGCCATGCCGCCAAGGCCTGGGGGCTGACGCCGGAGGTCTCGATTATCATCGGCGGCGTCACCGCCGGGCTGCTCGGCGTCGTCGCCGGCTGGATCGCCATCCGCCGCCAGGGCATCTACTTCGCCATGATCACCCTGGCACTGGCGCAGATGGTCTACTTCTTCTGCGTCCAGGCGCCCTTCACCGGCGGCGAGGACGGCATCCAGGCGATCCCACGCGGCAACTTCCTCGGCATCTTCCCGCTCGACCAGGACATGGCGATGTACTGGGTGGTCGCCGGCATCTTCCTGGCCGGCTTCCTGCTGATCCACCGCATCATCCACTCGCCCTACGGCCAGGTGCTGAAGTCGATCCGCGAGAACGAGCCGCGCGCCACCTCGCTCGGCTACCGGACGGACGACTACAAGCTGATGGCCTTCATCCTCTCGGCGACGCTCGCCGGCGTCGCCGGCGCCACCAAGTCGATCGTCTTCGGCATCGCCACGCTGACCGACGTGCACTGGTCGATGTCGGGCGAGGTGGTGCTGATGACCCTGGTCGGCGGGCTAGGCACCGTCTTCGGGCCGGTGGTCGGCGCGGCGGTGATCGTCACCATGCAGAACTACCTGGCGGAAATGGGCGCCTGGGTGACGGTCATCCAGGGCGTGATCTTCGTCGCCTGCGTCCTGGCCTTCCGGCGCGGGCTGATCGGAAGCTGGGGGCGCTGCTGAAGGTGAAACTCTGAACCACCAGCATCCAGGGAGGGCGCCGCCCTCCCTGGAGCCACCCGCCAAGGCCGAAAGGCCTCTGGACACCCCTGGTCTAGACCAGGTCCCAGCCTTCGGGCCTGAAGCCGGCGAGGCTCTGCCTGACGATGCCGATGCCGTCCATCTGCCAGAGCCAGAGGACGCCGTCCTTGCCCTCCCAGAGGATGTCGTCGCGGCCGTCGCCGCTGAAATCGGCGATCGAGGCGACTTGCCATTCCTCGCCGACCGCGCCGAAGCCGCCCTGCTGCACCACCTGCGGGCCATCCATGCGCCAGATCCAGGTGTTGCCGTCGTCCCCGCGCCAGAAGACGTCGGTGCGGCCATCGCCGTCGAAGTCGCCGGTGCCCGCGACCTGCCACTCGCGGCCTGAGTGGCCGAGATAGGTGTCGGCGACCGTCCGCGCGCCGTCCTGGGTCCAGAGGCTCATGCCGCTGCTCGCGCCGCGCAGCAGCAGGTCGGCCTTGCCGTCGCCATCGAAGTCGCCGATCGCCGCGACGTCCCAGTCCGGCTCCAGCCAGCCGATCGCCTTCTCCTCCACCGCGCCGAAGCGCTGGGTCTCCAGCAGCCGCACCACGCCGTCCTGGCCGCGCACGACGATATCCGCCAGGCCGTCGCCGTTCAGGTCGCCGAGGCCGACCACCCGCTCGCCCGCCGGCCGCGGCGCCAGGTCCTGGACCTCGAGGATGTCGATGCCATCGGCGCGCAGCAGGCGGATGCCGCCCGCGGCATCGGCGAAGGCCAGGTCCGCCATGCCGTCGCCGTCGATGTCGCCGGTCCCGGCCAGGTGCCAGGCCAGCGGCATGTCGCTCAGCCCGTGGTCGGAATGCGCCACCCCGTCCCGGAAGTTCCAGACGAAGAGCGAGCCTCCGGCATCGCGCCAGAGCAGCCCGGCATAGCCCTCGCCGGCGAAGTCGCGCGCCGCGGCCGGGCCGAGATGCACGCGGGCATCGGCGAACTGGACATACTCGACCTCCCGCAGATGGTCGCGGCCGTCGGGGCCGACGGCCAGCCAGCTGCCATCCGCCTGGCGGTGCAGCTGCGTCTCCTCCCGCAGCCCGTGATAGACCACCGTATCGCGCCCGCCGCGGCCGACCAGGATGTCGTCGAGGGCGCCGCCCTCCAGCGTCTCGTCGCTGTCGTCGCCGACGACGAGCTGCGGCAGGTCCGGGTCCTCCGACTCGACGCCCGGGGCGCGGCGCTCATGGGCCAGGAACATGTCGTCCTGCAGGTAGAGCGTGTCGGTGGTCCGCAGCACGATGTCGCTGAGCCTGGTCGCGCCGATCTCCGCCTTCAGGCTCGGGTCGAGGTCGAGACTCTCCCACCAGTAGCGGTCGCCGTCGCGCAACCGGGTGAACTGGTCGGCCACCACCAGGGCGAAGGTCTCGCCGATGAAGGCGCCCGGCGCATGCCGCTCGGCCAGGCCGCCGGTCCAGAGATCGATCATGTCCACGCTGCCGAAGGCCTCGGCCAGCGCCGCCACCGTCGCCGCGTCGTCGGTGAGCTGGGCGAAATCGGTATAGGCCTCTAGCCCGAGCGCCAGCCGCATCCCGTTCAGCGTCGGCAGGCCGAGGTCGCGGCCGCGGGCGATGTTGATGGCGGCGAGGTCCTGGCCGACCGGCGGGTCGACCAGGAAGTTCCGCAGGTCGTCGACGATGCGGGCATCCATCGCCTGCGAGACGTCGGAGCCGAGATGCCGCAGGAAGCCGTCCGCCCCGCCATGGGCGGCGAAGTCGGCCGGGGTCAGGAAGAAGGTGTCGCGCAGGGTGATGTTGCCGCCGATCACCACGCCCTGCTCGTCCTTCCGCTCGGTCTCGGCGGAGACGGTGGAATGGCCCCAGCGATAGGCGGCGCCGGAGAGATTCCACGGCGATGCGCGCATCGACCGAGGCGTCGTAGCCGGCATAGGCGGCGATCGCCCCGTCGCCGAGCAGCTTCGGCAGGAATTCGGTGAAGGTGATGTGGTTGATCTCGGCGGTGACGAGGGTCCGCGCCTGCTGGTAAAGCTTCATCGCCCGACAGCGTCGGGTCGGCGGCCGCCAGCCTGTCGACCCAGAGATTGTGCTCGCGCACGAAGATGGTCTGCAGCGCGGTCAGCGACGGGTTCTCCATCACCCGCACATCGCCGGCGGCGAAGCCGCCATTGACGATCGGCAGGTTGCCGCCCTCCGAGGTCCGCATGTGGCCGTCCGCCAGCCGCAGCGCGGCGGCCGTCGCGGCGCTCGAGCCATAGACCATCGACCCGTCGAGCCAGCCGCTGACCGCGTTGATCGCGGTCGCCGGGTTGTCCGGCCCGGTGCCGGTCGCGGGATCGGTGACGGCGCGGCCGGCCGGGATGGCGCTGCCGGGCAGGAAGACCGCGTCGCCTTCGGGGATGGTGATGTCGTTCGGCTTGGTGCGGTCGATCGGCGTGCGGCTGATGTCGTGGTCGATGAACTGGCCCCAGGCATACATCAGGCCGGAGAAGCCGAGTTCGTTGGCGACCGCCGCATCGCCTTCGCCGACCACGATGTTGCTGATGTCCCGCGCGTTCGGGCCTTCCGCCAGCGAGGAGACGCCGTCGGCATAGCGCGCCGGGGCGAGGCGGATATAGGTGCTGCCCGCGGCATTCAGCTGGATATCCCCTAGGTTGTTGCCTGACCCGTCATAGCTCCGCTCCGTCATGCCCGGCCGCCTTCTTGCGAATGATTATTGTATGCAAATGGCTTAGCGGTAGCGCCGGAGCGAGATCAGATCAAACGAAACGGAGCGAAATCCACATTATTGAACACCTGTTCGGATGTTCGTTGCCTCCTGGCACGCGGCGCGTTTGCGGGGCGGGGCGGGGGGACTACCATGGCGGGCGGTCGCTCCGCCGCGACAGCCGGGGGATCCCGCCGATGGCCGATGCTGTGCTCTGGGTCTACGTGACCGCCTCGGATGGCGAGGAAGCGACCGCCATCGGCCGGGTGCTGGTCCGGGAGGGGCTGGCGGCCTGCGTCAACATCCTGCCCGGCCACACCGCGATCTACCGCGACGAAGGCGTGCTGCGGGAGGCGGAGGAGGCCGCCTTCGTCGCCAAGACGACCGCCGCGCAATCTCGCCGCGCTGCGGGCCCGCATCCGCGCCCTGCACAGCTACGACCTGCCGGCGATCCTGGCCCTGCCGGCGGTGGACGGGGACGCGGGATTCCTCGACTGGGTCAGGGCAGGCGTCGCGGCGGCTCAGCCGAAGCCATAGAGCCGCGCCGGCGTGTCGACCAGGATCCGCTCCCGCCGCGCCGCGTCCGGCACCAGCGCCGCCAGCCAGGCCAGGGTCTGCGGATAGGTGGTGACGCGGTCCATCGTCGTGTTGGTGTGCGGCCAGTCGCTGCCCCAGACCAGCCGGTCCGGCCCATAGGCCTCGATCACCATCGCCGCCGCTTCCCGCGCCGGCTCGGCGCCGAGCCGGTAGGCGCCGCTGAGCTTCACATAGGACCGGCCGGTCTTCGCCGCCTCCAGCAGCAGGCGGAAGCCGGGATCGTGCCGCGGCCCCAGCGTCCGGTCCACCATGCCCATATGCGGCACGATCACCTCGGCGCCGCTGTCGAGCATCACGGGCAGCACCTCCGGCAGCCGCCGGCTCTCGACATAGAGGTCGAGCGTCCAGCCGCGCCGCTTCGCCTCGGCGAAGGTCTCGCGGTAGTCGGCCCAGTCGGGCATGGCCAGGCCGAGGATCGGGAAGCGGAGGCCGCGCACGCCGATCCGCGCCATCTCGTCCCATTGCGCGGCGCTGGTGCCGGGGGCGAGCCAGGGCACGCCGCGCAGCCGGTCCGGCCGCGCCCGCAGCGCCCCGAACAGATAGGAATTGTCGTGGCCGAGGAAGCTCGGCTGGGTGATCACCACCCGGCCGATGCCGTTCGCCTCGGCGAGGGCGAGCAGGCGGTCGTAGGAGGCATCGTAGTCCGGCGCGTAGCGCGCATCGGCGGCGCGCGGCAGGCCGGGGACGAAGCTGTGGGTGTGGCAATCGACCCGGTGCGAGGGCTGGGCCCGGGCGGGCGCGGCGGCGAGGGCAAGGGTGGCGAGGGCGAGGCTGCGGCGGGCGGGGTGCGGCATGGCGGCAGCATGCGGGGCGCGCCGCCGCGACGCCAGGGCGTTTCGCCCCCCCGGCACCCGCAGCCTGGGTCGCGGATCCGCCCGCCATTGCCATTGCCGCCGCCCCGCGTGCCCCGCTGACCGGCATGGGCGCGCGCGGGTGTGGGGGCTTCACCCCCGCTGCCTTCTTCCTTGCTTTCATCTTGCTTTTATTCCTATTTTCGTGCTTCGTTCCAGGTCCTGGCAGGAAGGACCCCCGATGCGCCGCCGCCCCCGCTTCGACCCCGCCATCCCGCCCGAGATCCTGCCCCCCGACTTCGCCACCCGCCACGACCTGCACAACTACCTCTACCTCCGCCCGACCTTCGGCCTGCTCAGGCCGCAGCCCTGGGCGCCGCTGACCGATGCCGAATGGGCCGCCCTCCGCCCCATTCTCGCCGAGCATGGCTGCGGCGTCGCCGACCACCCCCGCCCCGGCCGGCCCATGGCCGATGCCCGCGCCCGGCTCGACGCGATCTTCCGCGCGGTGACGCTGAAGCGCCCCCGCCCGCAGGGCGGCGGCCGCGCCGCCTGGAACCAACTACCGCCCGAATTCGGCAAGGCCGACACCGTCTCGCGCACCTACCGCCGCTGGTGCGCGGCCGACCTCTGGATGCGCCTGCTGCAGGTGGTCGGCGCCGAGGACTGCCCCGAGGTGCTGGCGCGGCTGACGCACCGCATCTGCTGCGCCTTCCGGCGGGGGATCCGGCTGATGGGCCTCAGGGCGATCGTCCTGGCGCGGCGGCTCAGGCTCTACTCCGCCCTGCCGGCGCCCTCCTTCTGGCTGCCCGATCCGGATTTGTCCGAGATCTACATGCCCGTCATCCTCGCCCTGCTGCGCCACGCCAGGGAGCATTGGGGCCGCCGGCTGGGCCAGGCCAACCTCCGCCTGATCGCCTCCATGCACCGCGCCATGGGCGGCCGGGCCAGGATCGCCGGGTGGATGGAGCCGCCGTGAGGGCGGCTCCGGCCTCAGGCCGGCAGCAGCACCAGCGCCGCTGCCTGTGCGGCGATGCCCTCGCCGCGGCCGGTGAAGCCGAGCCGCTCGGTGGTTGTCGCCTTCACCCCGACCTTGCCCGGCTCGACGCCGAGCAGCGCGGCCAGGCGCGCCTGCATCGCCTCCCGGTGCGGCCCGATCTTCGGCCGCTCGCAGAGGATGGTGACGTCCGCATTGGCCAGCACGCCGCCGCGCGCGGCGATGCGGCCGGCGGCATGGATCAGGAATTGCGCGCTGTCGGCGCCCTTCCACTGCATCTCGGAGGGCGGGAACCAGCGGCCGATATCGCCCTCGGCCAGCGCGCCGTAGATGGCGTCGCAGGAGCGCATGGATGCCGACATCGGCATCGGAATGACCTTCCAGGCCGAACTCGCAGGGGATGGTGACGCCGCAGATCACCATGGGCCGGCCGGCCTCGGTGCGGTGGACGTCGAAGCCGGTGCCGATGCGCGGCAGCAAGGTGGTCATCAGCTGGGCCTCCATGCGCGCCAGGTCCTCGGGGAAGGTGATCTTGATGTTGGTCTCGGCGCCGGGGACCAGCGCGACCTTGGCGCCGGCCAACTCCAGCAGCTGGGCGTCGTCGGTCGCCTCGGCCGCGGCGGCACGGTGCGCGGCGAGCAGCGCGGGGAAGCGGAAGGCCTGCGGCGTCTGGGCGCGGTAGAGGCCGGCGCGGGGCACCGTCGCCTCGATCCGGCCGGACACGGCGCGCTTCAGCGTGTCGGCCACCGGCTGGGCCGGGATGGCGCCGGGCGCCGCCGCCAGCGCCGCGAGCAGCGCCGGGATGGTGCCGCGCGGGATCACCGGCCGGGCGGCATCGTGCACCAGCACCACCGCGGGGGCGCGCGGCGCCAGCGCCTCGAGCCCGGCGCGGACGCTGGCCTGGCGGGTCTCGCCGCCCTGGACCGGGGGCAGGGCGGGCAGGCCGGCCAGGATGGCGGCGACCCGCGCTTCCTCCCGGCGGCGCAGACCGGTTGCAGCAGGGTGGCGCCGCCCTCGGCCAGCAGCGCCTCCGCCGCGAGGCGCAGCACCGGGCGGCCGAGGAGGGGAAGGTACTGCTTGGGCTGGTCGGCACCGAAGCGGGTGCCGCTTCCGGCGGCCATGAGGAGGGCGGCGATGGTCATCGCGCGCGACCCTAGCGGATCGCCGCGCCGACGGGAACGCGGGCGGGGTCTGTCCCATGCGCTGCGGCGGCTTCGCAAAAACTGTCGCTTTGGTGCCGCGCGGCGTTGCCGGATGGCATCACATGGCATACCCTGCCCAAATCATGAGCATCAACTTGGCTTCCGATGACGTCCGGCCCGTCGCCGTGCCCGGTTTGCGGTCGCTTGCGGTCGGGGCCGTGCGGATCGACGTGCCGGTCTACCTCGCGCCGATGTCGGGTGTCACGGACCTGCCCTTCCGCCGGCTCGCCCGCGCCCAGGGCACCGGGATGGTGGTCTCGGAGATGATCGCCTCCCAGGCCATGGTGCGGGAGAACCGCCAGACCCTGAAGATGGCCGAGGTGGACGGCCTTCGGCGCGCCCTCCGCGGTGCAGCTCGCCGGCTGCGAGCCGGCGGTGATGGCGGAGGCGGCAAAGCTGGCGGCCGACCGGGGCGCGGCGATCGTCGACATCAATTTCGGCTGCCCCGTGAAGAAGGTGGCGGTCGGCCAATCCGCCGGCAGCGCGCTGATGCGGGACGAGGTCCGCGCCGCGGCGATCCTCGAGGCGGTGGTCAAGGCCGTGGACGTGCCGGTCACGCTGAAGATGCGGATGGGCTGGGACCACCAGTCGCTGAACGCGCCGAAGCTCGCCCGCATCGCCGAGGCCTGCGGCATCCGCCTGGTCACCATCCACGGCCGCACCCGGCAGATGCTGTACACGGGCACCGCCGACTGGGCCTTCGTGCGGCAGGTGAAGGACGCGGTGGCCATCCCCGTGCTGGTCAACGGCGACATCCTGACCCCCGAGCATGCCGCCGAGGCGCTGCGGCAATCCGGCGCCGACGGCGTGATGATCGGCCGCGGCTGCTATGGCCGCCCCTGGTTCCCCCGCCAGGTCGCCGACTACCTCGCCACCGGCCTGCCGCCGGCCGAGCCGGCGCTGGCCGAGCAGCTCGCGGTGCTGCTGGCGCATTACCGCGACATGCTGTCGCACCACGGCACCGTCACCGGCGTGCGGCTCGCGCGCAAGCACATCGCCTGGTACTCGAAGGGCCTGCCCGGCTCGGCCGAGTTCCGCTCCGGCATCAACCAGGTCGACACGCCGGAGGCAGTGGAGGCGCGGATCCACGCCTTCTACGGCCCGCTGCTCGACAAGGGCCTGGAAGCCGCCCGCGCCGCCTTCCACGCCCGCGGCCATGCGGATGCGGCCGAGCGCATCGCGGCATGAGCGGCGCGCTCGCCACCCGCCCGCGTCCCGCCCCGCCGCGCAGCGTCCCGCTGCCCGACGCCGCCGCGATGCTCTCGGCCCTGCCGATGCCGGCGGTGGTGCTGGATGCGGAGAACCGCTTCCGCTACGCCAACCCGGCGGCCGAGCTGTTCTTCCAGCTCTCCTTCCCGACGCTGGCCACCATGCGGCTCTCGGACCTGCTGCCGGAGGACAGCCGGCTGTTTGCCCTGCTGGCCCAGGTCCGTCAGCACGAGGCGCCGGTCTCCGACCACGACATGCTGTTCGAGAGCCCCCGCCTGCACCGGCGCGGCGTCGCCGCGCATGGCGGGCCGCTGCCGGAGATGCCGGGCGGCGTGGTGCTGACGCTGCACGACGGCTCGACCGCGCAGATGATGAACCGCCAGCTGAACTTCCTCGGCGCCGCGCGCGGTGCCTCGGCCATGGCGGAGATGCTGGCGCACGAGGTCAAGAACCCGCTGTCCGGCATCCGCGGCGCGGCGCAGCTGCTGGAGCAGTCGAGCGCCGACGATGGCGACCGCGAGCTCTGCCAGCTGATCCAGGACGAGGCCGACCGCATCCGCCACCTGGTCGACCGGATGGACATGTTCTCCGACCGGCCGGTCGAGCTCGGCCCGGTGAACATCCACCAGGTGCTGGACCACGTGAAGCGCGTCTCGGCAGACCGGCTTCGCCGCGCATCTGCGGATCGTCGAGGATTACGATCCATCCTTGCCGCAGGTCTGGGGCAACCGCGACCAGCTGGTGCAGGTGCTGCTGAACCTGGTGAAGAATGCCGCCGAGGCCATCGACCCGGTGGGCGGCGAGATCCTGCTCTCGACCGCCTATCACCACGGCGTCCGCATCGCGGTGCCGGGCAGCAAGGAACGCGTCCACCTGCCGCTGCAGGTCAGCGTGCGCGACAACGGGCCGGGCATCCCGGAGCCGGTGCGGGCGACGCTGTTCGAGCCCTTCGTCACCACCAAGCGGGGCGGGCAGGGGCTCGGCCTCGCCCTTGTCGCCAAGCTGGTCGCCGACCAGGGTGGCCTGATCGAATGCGACAGCCGCCCCGGCCGCACCGTCTTCCGCCTCTCCTCGCCATGCCGCCGAGCGGCGCGAGGCGCGGTGAGGCGGGGCGCGCCGCCGAGAAGGGTCAGGCCGTCCGTGCCAAGGGTCGATGATGTCCGATAGCCGCACCATCCTGATCGCCGACGACGACCGGGCCATCCGCACCGTGCTCAGCCAGGCGCTCGGGCGCTCCGGCTACCAGGTGCGCGCAACCTCCTCCGCCTCGACGCTGTGGCGCTGGGTCGAGGATGGCGAGGGCGACCTCGTCATCACCGACGTGGTGATGCCGGACGAGAACGGGCTCGACCTGGTGCCGCGCATCAAGCGGGTGCGGCCGGAGCTGCGCGTGGTCGTCATGTCGGCGCAGTCCACCTTCATGACCGCGCTCAAGGCCGCCCAGCGCGGCGCCTTCGAGTACCTCCCCAAGCCCTTCGACCTGAAGGAGCTGCTCGCGGTGGTCGAGCGGGCGCTGGCCGCGCCGCAGGCCCCGGCGCCGGAGGAGGCGGAGGAGGATCCCGCCGAGCGGCTGCCGCTGGTCGGCCGCAGCCCGGCGATGCAGGAGATCTACCGCACCGTCGCCCGGCTCACGACCACCGACCTGACGGTGATGATCACCGGCGAGTCGGGCACCGGCAAGGAGCTGGTGGCGCGCGCGCTGCACGACTACGGCCGCAGGCGGGGCGGGCCCTTCGTCGCCATCAACATGGCGGCGATCCCGCGCGAGCTGATCGAGAGCGAGCTCTTCGGGCATGAGCGCGGCGCCTTCACCGGCGCGCTCAACCGCGGCATCGGCCGGTTCGAGCAGGCCGCCGGCGGCACGCTCTTCCTCGACGAGATCGGCGACATGCCGCCCGAGGCGCAGACCCGCCTGCTGCGCGTGCTGCAGGAGGGCGAGTTCACCACCGTCGGCGGCCGCAACCCGATCAAGGCCAATGTCCGCATCGTCGCCGCGACCCACCGCGACCTGCGCCAGTCGATCCGCCAGGGCATGTTCCGCGAGGACCTGTTCTACCGCCTGAACGTGGTGCCGATCCGCCTGCCGCCGCTGCGCGAGCGGCTGGAGGACATCCCGCTGCTGGCGCGGCACTTCCTCGACCGGGCGAAGAATTCCGGCCTGCCGGGCAAGCAGCTGAGCCTCGAGGGGGTGGAGCGGCTCAAGCAGCATTCCTGGCCGGGCAATGCGCGCGAGCTGGAGAACCTGATGCGCCGCCTCGCGGCGCTCTATCCGCAGGAGACGATCGACGCCGATGCGGTCGGTGCCGAGCTGTCGGAGGCCGAGCCGCCCGCCGAGTCGGGCGCCGCGCGCGGGCCGGAGACGCTGGAGCAGGCGGTCGAGCGGCACCTGAAGGCCTTCGTCGCCGCCCACAAGGACGGGCTGCCGGTGCGCGACCTGTATGACCGGGTGCTGGCCGAGGTCGAGCGGCCGCTGCTGCGGCTGGTGCTGGGGGCGACCCGCGGCAACCAGATCAAGGCGGCCGCCATGCTCGGCCTCAACCGCAACACGCTGCGCAAGAAGATCCGCGAGCTCGACCTGCCCGTGGTGCGCGGGCTCGGCTGATGCGCATCCCGCGCCCTGGCGGGAGAGCGGCGGGCGGGGCCGGGCGGCCCGCGGAGGAGCCGGACGCCCGAGGCCTGCCGCGCAGCCTGCTGCGGCGGGTCGCCGACCTGCTGCTCGGGCGGGGGATGACGCTCGGCCTCGCGGTCGGCGCGCTGCTGCTCGGCATCGCCACCTTCACCGTGCTCTCGAACGGCAGCCCCTTCGGCCCGACCCGGCCGGGGGTGGAGCTCGGGCTGATGCTGGTCAGCGTGCTGGTGCTCTGCCTGCTCGGCGCCTCGCTCGCCGGGCGGCTGGTGCGGGTCTGGGCGGAGCGGCGGCGCGGCTCGGCCGGCTCGCGGCTGCATGTACGGCTGGTGCTGCTGTTCGGCGTGGTCGCCGTGGTGCCCTCGATCCTCGTCGCCGGGTTCGCCGCGGCCTTCTTCAACCTTGGCATCCAGGCCTGGTTCGGCGACCGGGTGCGGACCGCGCTCGAGGCCAGCCGCCAGGTCGCCCAGGCCTATCTGGAGGAGCACCGCAACAACATCCGCGGCGATGCGCTGGCCATGGCCAATGACCTCAACCGCGCCGGCGGGCTGCTGCTGGCCGACCAGGGGCGCAGCTTCGCCCAAGTGCTGGCGACCCACACCCTGCTGCGTGGCCTGACCGAGGCTGTGGTCTTCGACCCGACCCTCCGCCGCCCCATGGCGCAATACGGGCCGACCGCGAATTTCGAGCTGGACCCGCCGCCCGACTGGGCGATGGACATCGCCAAGCAGGGCGAGGTCGCGGTGCTGCCGGACGAGCAGGCCGGGCGGGTGCGCGCGGTGGTCGCGCTCGACAGCCGGCCGATGCTGATGCTGGTGATCGGCCGGCCGGTGGACCCGGAGGTGGTGAACAACCAGCAGCGGGCCGAGCGCGAGGTGGCGCAGTACGAGCAGCTCGACCGCAACCGCTACGGCTTGCAGCTCACCTTCATCATGATATTCGCCATCGCCACCCTGCTGGTGCTGCTGGCGGCGGTGCTGATCGGGCTGGTGCTGGCCAACCAGCTGGCCCGGCCGATCGGGAGGCTGATCGTCGCCGCCGAGCGGGTGCGGGCGGGCGACCTCTCCACCCGGGTCGAGGAATCCGCGGCCGACGAGGAACTGTCCAGCCTGACCCGGGCCTTCAACCGAATGACCAACCAGCTGGCGGCGCAGCGATCGGAGCTGATGCAGGCCTACCGGCAGATCGACGACCGCCGCCGCTTCACCGAGGCGGTGCTGGCCGGGGTCTCGGCCGGGGTGGTCGGGCTGGAGCCCGATGGCCGCATCAACCTGCCGAACCGTCGCGCGAGCGAGCTGCTCGGCCTCGACCTCGATGCCGGGATCGGCCTGCCGCTCGGCGCCGTGGTGCCGGAATTCGGCCCCCTGCTGGAGCGGGTGGCGGAGGAGGATGCGCATACGCCGGACCGTGCCATCACTGCCGAGATCCGGATCGGCCCGCCGTCCAACCGCCGCACCCTGCTGGCCCAGGTGGGGGCGGAGCTGCAGGCCTCTGCCGAGGGCGACCGCGCCCCGCGCATCGCCGGCTACGTCCTGACCTTCGACGACATCACCGAGCTGCTGTCCGCCCAGCGCAAGGCCGCCTGGGCCGATGTGGCGCGGCGCATCGCGCACGAGATCAAGAATCCGCTGACCCCGATCCAGCTTTCCGCGGAACGGCTGAAGCGGCGCTACCTGAAGCAGATCTCGAACGACCCCGAGACCTTCATCGCCTGCACCGACACGATCGTCCGCCAGGTCGGCGACATCGGCCGGATGGTCGACGAATTCTCCGCCTTCGCGCGGATGCCGCAGCCGGTGATCAAGCCCGAGGACCTGTCCCAGGTGCTGCGGGAGGCGCTGGTGCTGCAGCGCGACGCGCATCCGGAGATCGCGTACCGGATCGAGCTGCCCGAGGCGGCGCCGGTGGTGTCCTGCGACCGCCGGCTGCTCGGCCAGGCACTGACCAACCTGCTGCAGAATGCCGCCGATGCGGTGGCGATGCGCGCGCAGGGTGAGGCCATAGGGGAAACACGGGCGGCGCCCGACTCCGCGCCGCGCGCCCCTGGCGAGGTGGTCGGACACATCACCGTGCGCATCGAGCCCGGCGAGGACATGGTGGCGATAGCGGTGGAGGATGACGGGATCGGCCTGCCGCAGGGCGATGAGCGCGACCGGCTGGCCGAACCTTACGTCACCCACAAGGCCAAGGGGACCGGGCTTGGCCTTGCCATCGTGAAGAAGATCATGGAGGACCATGGCGGCAGGCTGGGGCTGGAGGACAGGCCCCGCGATCCGGGGGCGGGCGGTGCGAGCGCCGGCGCCCGGGCCGTGCTGACCCTGCCCTGGCGGCCGGCGCAGGATCGGCCGCTGGCAGGCGAGAATGACCGTCCGGATGGGAGCATGAGGCGCGCGCATGGCGCATGAGATCCTGATCGTCGACGACGAGCCGGACATCCGCGCCCTCATCGAGGGCATCCTGACGGATGAGGGCTACGAGACGCGCCAGGCCCACAACAGCGATACGGCGCTTGCTGCCTTCAAGCAGCGGCGCCGTCCATGGTGGTCCTGGATATCTGGCTGCAGAATTCCCGGCTCGACGGCCTCGGGATCCTGGCCGCCCTGCATCGCGAGGAACCGCAGGTTCCGGTGGTGATGATCTCCGGCCACGGGACGATCGAGACCGCGGTGCGGGCGATCCAGCAGGGCGCCTACGACTTCATCGAGAAGCCGTTCAACTCGGACCGGCTGCTGCTGGTGGTCGCCAGGGCGCTGGAGGCGGCGCGGCTGCGGCGGGAGAATTCCGAGCTGCGGCTGCGGGCCGGGCCGGAGGCCGAGCTGGTCGGCGTCTCCCAGGGCATCGCCCAGCTGCGGACGGCGATCGAGCGGGTGGCGCCGACGGGCTCGCGCGTGCTGATCACCGGGCCGGCCGGGTCGGGCAAGGAGGTCGCGGCGCGCATGATCCATGCGCGGTCCCGCCGCAACGACGGGCCCTTCGTCGCGCTGAACTGCGCCACCCTGAACCCCGCCCGGTTCGAGGAGGAACTGTTCGGGCTGGAGGCCGGGAACGACGCGACCGCGCAGCCGCGCCGCGCCGGGGTGCTGGAACGCGCCCATGGCGGCACGCTGCTGCTCGACGAGGTCGCGGACATGCCGCTCGAGACCCAGGGCAAGATCGTGCGGGCGCTGCAGGAGCAGGGCTTCGAGCGGGTCGGCGGCGCGACGCGGGTGAAGGTCGATGTCCGGGTCATCGCCACCACCAACCGCGACCTCCAGGCGGAGATCGCCGCAGGGCGGTTCCGCGAGGACCTTTACTACCGCCTGGCGGTGGTGCCGCTGAAGATCCCCTCCCTGCGCGAGCGGCGGGAGGACGTGCCGGCGCTGGCACGGCACTTCATGGGCCGCTCCGGCGAGCTGTCCGGCATGGCGGCGCGGGAGCTGGCGGAGGACACGCTGGCGGCGCTGCAGGCCTATGACTGGCCGGGCAATGTGCGCCAGCTGCGCAACCTGATCGACTGGCTGCTGATCATGGCGCCGGGCGAGGCGCGCGACCCGATCCGGGCGGAGATGCTGCCGCCCGAGGTCGGGTCGGCGGCGCCGGCGATGCTGAAGCTGGACCGGTCGTCGGAGATCATGACCCTGCCGCTGCGCGAGGCGCGGGAGCTGTTCGAGAAGCAGTACCTGGAGGCGCAGCTGCTGCGCTTCGGCGGCAACATCAGCCGGACCGCGAACTTCGTCGGGATGGAACGCAGCGCCCTGCACCGGAAGCTGAAATTCCTCGGCGTCCAGGCCGAGGACCGGGCAGCGCCGCAGCCGGCAGCGGCCAACGGGCCGTCGATCTAGGACTCGGGCGGGACGCTTCCCTTCGGCGGCGAAGTTGGGTTACGTCGCCGCCATTCCGCAGCCGGGGCCCCCATGTCGCGCATCGCCTATGTCAACGGCCGCTACCTCGACCAGCGCGAGGCGGCGGTGAATATCGAGGATCGCGGCTACCAGTTCGGCGACGGGATCTACGAGGTCGTCCACCTGCATGCCGGCCGCTTCGTCGACGAGGACCGTCACCTCGACCGGCTGGAGCGGAGCCTGCGGGAGATCCGGCTGCCGATGCCGATGACCCGCGCCGCCCTGCGGCATGTCCTGGCCGAGGTCGGCCGGCGCAACCGGGTGACGGAGGGGCTGCTCTACATGCAGGTGACGCGCGGCGTGGCGCGGCGCGACCATGCCTTCCCGACGAAGCCGGTGGCGCCGGCGCTGGTGGTGACGGTGAAGCGGATCGCCGCCTACCCGACCGATGTGGAACGCTGGGCGGCGTCCTGCATCACCCTGCCGGACCTGCGCTGGGCGCGGCGCGACATCAAGTCGGTCAACCTGCTGCCCAATTGCCTGGCTCGCCAGGCGGCGCGGGAGCAGGGGGCGATCGAGGCCATCCTCTATGACGAAGCCACCGGCATGGTCACCGAGGGCGCGGCGACCAGCTTCTGGATCGTCGACGAGCACGGCACCATCCGCACCCGCCATCTCGACCAGGCCATCCTGCCCGGCTGTACCCGTGGCGCGCTGCTGGCGGAACTGACGGCGGCGGGCATCGGCTGGGAGGAGGGGGATTTCTCGCTCGAGGAGATGCGGCGGGCGCGCGAGGCCTTCCTGACCTCGGCCACCTCCTTCGTGAAGCCGATCACCCGGATCGACGGCCAGCCGGTCGGTGACGGCCAGGTCGGCCCGGTGGTGCGGCGGCTGTTCGAGATCTTCGCGCGCCACGTGAAGGGCGGGCTGCAGAATGCAGCCTAGGGCCATCCTCTGGGACTGGGACAACACGCTGGTCGATGGCTGGGCCGCCATCGCCGCCGGGCTGAACGCCGCCTTCCGCGCGCATGGCCTGGCGGAATGGACGCTGGAGGAGGTGCGCGGCCGGGTGCGCCGCTCGCTGCGGGAGACCTTCCCGGAGATGTTCGGCGCCGCCTGGGAGCAGGCCCGCGACACCTTCTATGCCGAGGTGCGCGCCCGGCATCTGGCCGTGCTGACGCCGATGCCGGGTGCGGCCGCGGCGCTCGCCGCGGTGGCCGCCTCTGGCCTGCCGCAGGGGGTCATCAGCAACAAGCAGGGCCCGCTGCTGCGGGCGGAGGCGGCGCATCTCGGCTGGGCCGGGCATTTCGGCTGCCTGGTCGGCGCCGGCGATGCGGCGGCCGACAAGCCCGACCCGGCGCCCTTCCGCATGGCGCTCTCGGCGCTGGGCCTGCCGGCGGGGCCGGAGGTCTGGTACATCGGCGACACCGCGCTCGACATGCAGGCGGCGCGGGCGGCGGGTTGCTCCGCGGTGCTGCTGGGCGACGCGGCGCATGATGGCGGAGTGGCCCGGGCCGCGCCGGACCGTTCCTTCGCGGATGGGGATGCGCTGGCAGCCTGGCTGCGGGCCGGCCGACCAGGATAGCCGGTCTGGCAGCGTCTCGGCGGCTCGCGTGCCCGGCCGGGGATGGTTTCCCGCCGCAGCCCGTCTCAGTCCTGGGCCGGCGGGGCGGATGTGGCAGGTCGGCCAGCACTGGCTGGCCGCAATGCTGCATCGCAGCAAAAAACTGCATTCGGAAGCCAACCATCCCTTGCAACCGGCGTCCCGGTAGCAGATGTTCCTTGCACCTGATCTATGGGTGCAATCCGCCCCGGGCCGTCACCGAAGGTGGCTGCCAAGAACAAGAAGGACCGCGCCGTGGCCGCCGAGAAGTCCCAGAACGTACAGGACGTGTTCCTGAACCACGTTCGCAAGAGCAAAACCCCGGTGACGATCTTCCTCGTCAACGGCGTCAAGCTGCAGGGCATCATCACCTGGTTCGACAACTTTTCTGTCCTGCTGCGCCGGGACGGGCATACGCAGCTCGTCTACAAGCATGCGATCAGCACCGTCATGCCAGGCGCCCCGATCCAGCTCTTCGACGCCACCGCGGCGCGCGAGGGCGCCACGGTGACGCGCGAGGGCAATACCCTGACCATGAGCCGTGAGGTCCAACCTGCCGGGGGTGAATGAGGGCAGCTTGCCCGCGCCGGCGAATGACCGCGGCGACGGGACGGACGAGGGCCCGACCAGGGCCGCGGTGATCCTGCCCTATGAGCGGACGCTGCGCGCCGTGCCTGCCGCCGGATCCCCGGCGGAGGGCATGCAGCGCGCCGCCGAGGCCCGCCTGGCGGAGGCCGTCGGTCTCGCCGCCAGCATCGGCGTGACCATCGTCCACCAGGCGGTGCTGCCGCTGCGCGAGCGGCGGCCGAGCACGCTGCTCGGCTCCGGCCAGCTGGCGACGGTGAAGGAGGCGATCATCGACCAGCGCGTCGGGCTGGTCGTGGTCGATGCCGCCCTGTCGCCGGTGCAGCAGCGCAATCTCGAGCGCGAGTGGAAGTGCAAGGTCATCGACCGTACCGGCCTCATCCTCGAGATCTTCGGCGAGCGGGCGCGCACCAAGGAAGGCGCGCTGCAGGTCGAGCTGGCCCATCTGGACTATCAGCGCACCCGCCTGGTGCGGTCCTGGACCCACCTTGAGCGGCAGCGCGGCGGCTTCGGCTTCCTCGGCGGCCCCGGCGAGTCGCAGATCGAGCTGGACCGGCGGCTGATTACTGACCGCATGGTCAAGCTGAAGAAGGAGCTCGACCAGGTCCGCCGCACCCGCGGCTTGCACCGCCGCGACCGGGAGCGCGTGCCCTATCCGGTGATCGCGTTGGTCGGCTATACCAATGCCGGCAAGTCCACGCTGTTCAACGCGCTGACCGGCGCCGGCGTCTATGCGCAGGACCAGCTCTTCGCCACGCTCGACCCAACCATGCGCGGCATCCGCCTGCCCTCCGGGCGGCGGGCGATCCTGTCGGACACCGTCGGCTTCATCTCCGACCTGCCGACGCCAATTGGTCGAGGCCTTTCGCGCGACGCTCGAGGAGGTGGCCGCCGCCGACGTCATCCTGCATGTCCGCGACGTCGCGCATCCCGATACCGGAGCGCAGCGCAACGATGTGCTCGGCGTGCTGCGCGAACTCGCCAGCGGGCCGCACCCCGCCCTGGATGAGGGCTGGGAGAACCGGGTCGTCGAAGTGCTGAACAAGGCCGACCTGCTCGGCGGCATCGGCGCGGTGCCGGGGGCGAATGGCGGCGATGGCCGCGTCGTCGCCGTCTCGGCACTGACCGGGGAGGGGCTGGACGACCTGAGGGCGGTGCTGGATGCGCGGCTCGCGGCCGGGCTGGAGGTGGTGGACTACGCCATCCCGGCGGCGGACGGCGCGCGGCTCGCCTGGCTCTACCGCCACGGCGAGGTGGTGGCGCGTGCCGATGCCGAGGGCGACGTGCGGGTGACGGTGCGGCTGAGCCCGGCCGATCGCGCCCGCTTCGAGCAGCCGCAGGCATGATTGGCGCACGGGCGGCAGCCGATGTCGCGGCGCTGCTGCGCGCCGCGTCACGGGCGGAAATCCTGCCGCGCTTCCGCCGTTTGGCGGCGGGCGCGATCCGCGCGAAGGCGGGCCCGCTGGATCTGGTGACGGATGCCGACGAGGCGGCCGAGCGGGCCATCACCGCCGGCCTGCGGGCACGCTTCCCCGGCTGCGTCGTGGTGGGGGAGGAGGCGGTGGCCGCCGCCCCCGCGCTGCTGGCCGCGCTGGACGGCGCCGACCTCGCCTTCGTGGTCGACCCGGTGGATGGCACCGCCAATTCCGCTGCCGGCCTGCCGCTGTTCGGCTGCATGGCGGCGGCGGTGGTCCGGGGAGATCGTCGCCGCCTGGATCCACGACCCGCTCGGCGACGACACCGCGGTGGCGCTGCGTGGGGAGGGGGCCTGGATCGAGGCGCCGGACGGGCATCGGCACGACCTCCGCGTCGCGGCGCCGCTGCCGGTGGCGGAGATGGTGGCGGCGGTCAGCTGGGGCTACATGCCGGAGCCGCTCCGAAGCCGCGTCACGGCGCGGCTGCCGCGGCTGCGCGCTACGGTCGGCTTCCGCTGCGCCGCGCATGAATACCGCATGGTGGCCGGCGGCCATGCGCATGCGCTGGTCTACAACCGGCTGTATCCCTGGGACCATGCGCCAGGCTGGCTGCTGCACCGGGAGGCCGGCGGCTATTCCGCCCGATCTCGACGGCAGCGCATACGGGCCGCTGGCGACCGGCGGCGGGCTGCTGGTGGCGCCGGATCACGGGAGCTGGGAGGCGCTGCACGCGGCGCTGATCGCGGAGTAAGGTTGGGGGAGAAGCAATTCTCCCCAGGCTCCCTCGTCCATATCCGTGGGTCGCCACCTTCCGCGCGGCGACGCTGGGCGTCATCGCCCGGCGCGGACCAGCTTGCCGGGCAGCCTGCCGGTGTGCACGCCGCTCTCGAAGACCGGCACGCCCGAGACGAAGGTTGCCTTGTAGCCCTCCACCCGCTGCATCAGCCGCCGGCCGCCGGCCGGCAGGTCGTACCACACCTCCGGCTTGTGCAGCCGCAGGCCCTCGTAGTCGATGAGGTTGAGGTCGGCCTTCTTGCCCACCGCGAGCCTTCCGCGGTCGTGGAAGCCGAAGAAGTCCGCGGTCTCCGAGGTCTGCCGCTTCACCACGAATTCCAGCGGCAGCCGCGCGCCGCGATGCCGGTCGCGCGCCCAGTGGGTGAGCATCCAGGTCGGGACACCCGCGTCGAGGATCGAGGAACAGTGCGCGCCGCCATCGCCGAGGCCCAGCACCGTGGCCTCATCCGTCAGCATGGTGTGGATGACGTCGTGGTTGTCGATGTTGTAGCCGGTGACGGGGAAGAAGATGAGGTTGGCGGGATCGGCCGCCATGTAGTCGTAGGCGACCTCGTCCGGGCTGCGGCCCTCGCGCTCGGCGATCGCGGCGATGCTCTCGCTCGCCGGCGGCTCGTAGTCAGGCGGGTCGCCCAGCTTGAACATGCGGTGCCAGCGACGGACGATGTGCTGGCGGAACTGGGACAGGCGGCCGAGCAATGCCTCGGACGGCTTGTCGGCCAGGATCTCGGCCCGCACCGCCGGGTCGCGCAGCCGCGCCAGGCGCTCCTCGACCGGCAGCTTCAGCAGCGCCTGGTAGCTGGGGCGGATGGTGAAAGGATTCAGCGCGGTGTCGACGCCGAGCAGCACGCCGACGGGCCGGCCGGCGACCTGCGCCGTCACCATGGCGCCCTGGGCGCGCGCGGCCTTCACCCCGTCGATCAGCCGGCGCCAGCGCTCGTCATCGGTGGGGCGGTCGGTCAGCAGGAACCAGACCGGGCGGCCGGTCTCCTTGCCCAGCTGGGTCATCCAGCCGAGCTCCGACTCCTCGATGTCGAAGTCGCTGTTCATGCCGAAGGCGCCGTAGCCGACATCGCCGAGCGCGCGGCCGATGCCGAGCAGCTCATCGATCCCGGAGTAGCGGCTCGGTACCATGCCGCCGGTCAAGGTCTTGTGGCTGTTGGTGCGGGAGGTGGTGAAGCCGAAGGCGCCGGCGCGCAGGCCCTCCGCCGTCAGCCGTCGCATCGTGGCGATGTCCTCGGCCGTCGCCGGCTCGAGGTCGATGGCGCGCTGGCCCATGACATAGACCCGCAGCGGGTGGTGCGGAATCTGTGTGGCGACGTCGATGGTGCGTGCCATGCCATCGAGCGCGTCGAGGTATTCGGGGAAGCTTTCCCCGATCCCATTTCAGTCCTTCGGCGAGCGCGATGCCGGGGATTTCCTCCACCGCCTCCATCAGGCCGATCAGCTCGTCATGGTGCGTCCGCCGCACCGGGGCGAAGCCGACGCCGCAGTTGCCGAAGAGGATGGTGGTGACGCCGTGCCAGGATGACGGCGCGAGCATCGGGTCCCAGGTGGCCTGGCCGTCATAATGGGTATGGGCATCGACCCAGCCCGGGGTGACCAGCAACCCATCGGCGCGGAGCTCGCGCCGGCCCGGCCCGGCCTTGCCGCCGACCTGGGCGATGCGGTCGCCGTCGATCGCAACGTCGCCGGTGAAGCGGGGACTGCCGGTGCCGTCGACGATTGTGCCGCCGCGGATGACGGTGTCATGCATCGCGTTCTTCCTTCTTCTTGGACGATCCTTCAGGGGTCGATTGAAGTCCCCGTGTCGCATCGCGGTCAAGCATCGCTGGCCGCGTTCCCCTGCACGGCTGGCGCGATGCACCCATCATCCGCGCGGGAGATACGCGGCACCGGCGAGCACGGCCTTCAGGAGGCGGGCTTGCGGCGTGGCCGCGCGCGCTCCTCCACCGGGCTGAGCATGTCGCGCGGCGTTACGCCGCGGATCGAGTGCACTATCCGGAGCGGAGGAGACGCCCTTGCCCACCGAACACACCATCGCCGCGACGCCCGATATGCTGGTCTGGGGCGGGCTTTCCGCGAAGACGCCGCCCGCGCTGACCATCGAGTCCGGCGACACCGTCAGCATCGAGGCAGTGCCCGCCGGCGGTGCGCCGGCCTTCCCGCCGGACGCCGCTGCGGTGCCCGCGACGTATCGCGCGGCGGTGGAGCGCGTGCCGCAGGGACCCGGCGCGCATTTCGTCAACCGCCCGGTCTTCGTCCGCGGCGCCGAGCGCGGCGACACGCTGCAGGTGGAGATCCTGGCGGCCGAGCCGAACATGGATTGGGGCTTCGTCTCGATCATGCCGCTGCTCGGCACGCTGCCCGACGAGTTCACCGAGTACGAGACGATCCATCCTAAGATCGACCGGACGCGCAAGACCTGCCTGCTGCCCTGGGGGACGGAGCTGCCGCTCGATCCCTTCTTCGGCGTCATCGGCACCGCGCCGCCGCCGGAATGGGGGGTCTGCAGCACCAACGTGCCGCGCGCCTTCGGCGGCAACATGGACAACAAGGAGCTGAAGCCGGGCACCACCCTCTACCTGCCGGTCTTCAACGAGGGCGCCTTGTTCTACGCCGGCGATGGGCATGGCGTGCAGGGCGACGGGGAGGTCTGCATCACCGCGCTGGAAACCGGGCTGACCGGGCGCTTCCGGCTGACGGTGCGGAAGGACATCCAGATGAAGATGCCCTTCGCCGAGACGGCGACGCACCTGATCTCCATCGGACTCGACGAGGACCTGGACGACGCCGCGAAGCAGGCGGTGCGGGAGATGGTGCGCGAGATCTGCATGCGCACGAACCTGTCGCGCAACCAGGCCTACATGCTTTGCTCCTTGATTGGGGATCTTCGCGTCACCCAGACGGTCGATGGCAACAAGGGTGTGCACATGATGCTCGCCAAGACATACCTTTGACGCTGGCTGGGGGGCAGGAGCGATGGATCTCGGGCTGCGCGGCAAGCGCGCGCTGGTGACCGGCGGTACCAAGGGCATCGGCCGCGCGATCGTCGAGCTGCTGGCAGCGGAGGGCTGCGGCATCGGGCTCTGCGCGCGCAACGCGGCGGAGACGGAGGCGACGGCCGCTGCCTTGCGCGCCAAGGGCGTGACGGCGACCGGCGCGGCGCTGGACGTGGCGGACGGGCCGGCGCTGCGGCGATGGGTTGCCGACAGCGCAGCGGTACTGGGCGGCATCGACATCGTCGTCGGCAATGTCAGCGCGCTGTCGGTCGGCGGCGACGAAGCCTCCTGGAAGGCAGGCTTCGCCACCGACGTAATGGGCAGCGTCGTGCTGGTGGATGCGGCGATGCCCTTTCTCGAGGCATCGGGCGCGGGATCGATCGTGCTGATCTCCAGCGTCTCCGGCCGGGAGATCGACTTCGCCGCCGGGCCCTACGGCGCCTTCAAGGCGGCGCTGGTGCACTACGCGCAGGGCCTGGCCTACCAGTTGGCGCCGAAGGGCATCCGCGCCAATGCCGTCTCCCCGGGCAATACCTATTTCGAAGGCGGCATCTGGCCGCGCATCGAGCGCAACATGCCCGCGCTCTTCGCGGAGGCGATGAAGCTCAACCCGATGGGGCGGATGGGGCGGCCGGAGGAGGTGGCGAATGCCGTCGCCTTCCTTGCCAGTCCCGCCGCCAGCTTCATCACCGGCACCAACCTCGTGGTCGATGGCGCCCTGACGCGCGGCGTCCAGCTCTAGGGAGAAGCACGATGCATCGCAGGACATTCCTGGGCGCCGCCGCCGGCGGCCTCGCCGCGCCGCTGGTCATGCAGCACGCGGCACTCGGCGCCGACCCGATCAAGATCGTCGGCATCCATGATGCCTCGGGCGGCCTCGACATCTACGGCAAGCCGATGATCGCCTGCCTCGATTTCGCGGTGGAGGAGATCAACGCGGCGGGCGGGCTGCTGGGCCGGCCGCTCGCGGTCACCAACTACGACCCGCAATCGAACATCCAGCTCTACACCCAGTTCGCCACCCAGGCTGCGACCAAGGACAAGGCGGCGGTGGTGCATGCCGGGATCACCTCGGCCAGCCGGGAGGCCATCCGGCCCGTGCTGAAGCGCTACAACACCTTGTACTTCTACAACACGCAGTACGAGGGCGGCGTCTGCGACCGCAACGCCTTCTGCACCGGCTCGACCCCGGCGCAGAATGTCAGCCGCCTTGTGCCGCATGTGATGAAGAAGTGGGGGAAGAAGGTCTACATCCTGGCGGCCGACTACAACTACGGCCAGATCACCAGCAAATGGGTGACCAAGTTCACCCGGGAGAATGGCGGCGAGGTCGTCGGACTCGATTTCTTCCCGCTCGACGTCACCAATTTCGGCCCGGCCATCCAGAAGATCCAGGCGGCCAAGCCGGACATCGTCATGTCCGTGCTGGTCGGAGGCGCGCACATTTCCTTCTACCGTCAATGGGCGGCGGCGGGGATGAAGTCGCGCATCCCGATGGCCTCCACCACCCTGGGCGGCGGCAACGAAAGCCTGGTGCTCTCGCCCGAGGAAGGCGACGGCATCATCTGCGCCTTCAGCTACTTCCAGGAAGTCGATACTCCGGCGAACAAGGCCTTCCTTGAAAAGTTCAAGGCCAGGCTCGGCGCCAACACGCCCTATCTCGGCGGCAAGCTGGCGATGCGCAGCTATGTCGGCGTGAACCTCTGGGCGGAGGGCGTGCGGCGCGCCAAGTCGATCGACCGGATGAAGGTGATCGAGGCGCTCGAGTCGGGCGTCAGCTTCGCAGGCCCCCCGGGCCTGACCACGCTCGACCCGAAGACCCATCACACCACCGTCGACGTCTTCATCGCCGAGGTGAAGAACAAGGGCTTCCAGGTGCTGGAGACCTTCCCGCAATCGCCGCCCTCCGACACCCAGTCGGTCTGCGACCTGCAGAAGGAGCCAAATGCCAACAAGCAGGTGGTGGTCGACATCAGGACCTGAGCGCCCGATGGACGCCCTCCTCGCCACCGGCATCCAGGCGCTCACCGGGATCGCCTCGCTGTTGCTGGTCAGCCTCGGCCTGGCCATCGTCTTCGGCATGATGCGGGTCATCAACCTGGCGCATGGCGAGTTCCTGATGCTCGGTGCCTACAGCGCGATCCTCGCCGTGCAGGCCGGGGCCAATCTCTGGGTGGCGATGCTGGTGGTCGCGCCGCTCTGCGTCGGGCTGCTGGGTGCTGTGGTGGAACGCCTGGTGATCCGCCGCCTCTATGGCCGCATGGTGGACACCATGCTGGCCACCTGGGGGCTGTCCCTGGCGCTGATCGGCGCGGTGACCATGGTCTTCGGCAATAGCGTGGCCGGCTTCTCGGCGCCTCTGGGCAGTGTGCAGATCGGCGCCTATTCAACCTCGGGCTACGGGCTGTTCCTGATCGGCGCGACCGCCGTGCTGCTGCTGGCGGTCTGGGCGGTGCTGCGCTTCACCCCGGTCGGGCTGATCGCGCGGGGCACCATGCAGAATGCCGGCATGGCCGCGGCGCTCGGCGTGCCGACCGAGCGCGTCTATGCGCTGAGCTTCGCCGCCGGCGCCGCCGTCTCCGGCCTTGCCGGGGCGCTGATGGCGCCCTTCTCCGGCGTCGTGCCGACCATGGGCACGGCCTACATCGCCAAATGCTTCATCACGGTGATTACCGGGGGCGCGGCGATGCTGGCCGGCACCGCCACCGCCTCCGGCCTGCTCGGCAGCGTCAACACCATCGGCACCTTCGCCTTCACCCCGGTGCTGGGGGAGGTGCTGATGCTCGGCGTCGCCATCGTGCTGCTGCGGCTGCTGCCGCAGGGCATCACCGGCCGCTTCTTCCGGCGGGCCCTGTGATGGACAGGCGCCGCGCTGCCTTCCAGTCGGGCTTCGCCGTCTTCGCCGCCGCGGTCGCCGCCTGGTGGCTGCCGCAGGTGCTCGAGCTTTTCTCGATCATCAATGCCACCGTCTACACCGCGATGGCGGTGCTCGCGCTCAGCCTCGGACTGGTCTGGGGCTTCGGCGGCATCCTCTGCTTCGGCCAGGCGGCCTTCTTCGGCCTCGGCGGCTATGCCTATGCGGTCGGCGCGCTGAATGTCAGCGACACGACCTGGGCGATCCCGGTGGCGCTGCTGGTGCCGACGCTGGCGGCAGCGGCGCTCGGCTACGTCATGTTCTATGGCCGGATCAGCGATGTCTACATGGGCGTCATCACCCTGACGGTGACGTTGATCCTGTTCAACTTCATCAACTCCACCGCCGGGGAGGAATGGCGCATCGGCGCCGCGCCGCTCGGCGGCTTCAACGGCATCCCGGCGACCCCGCCGCTGAACCTCCCCGGCGATCCCGGCACGCCGCTGACGCCGGAGCAGATCTTCGTCCTCGCCATTGCCTGCCTCGCCGGCTGCTACGTGCTCTGCAAGCTGATCCTGCGCAGCCATTTCGGCCGGGTGGTGGTGGCGATCCGGGAGAACAAGCTGCGTGCCTCGCTGCTCGGCTACGATGTCCGCCTCTACAAGCTCGGCATCTTCACCATCGGCGGGGCGATGGCGGGGCTGGCGGGAATGCTCTTCGCCAACTGCGTCTTCGTCTCGCCCACCATGTTCAGCCTGGCCTATTCCGGCCAGATCATCATCTGGGTCATGGTCGGCGGCGTCGGCACGTTGTTCGGGCCGGTGGTCGGCGCCATGCTGCTGCAGGCGCTGACCGCCTGGGCCGGCACGCTGCCCGACATCAACCCCAACCTCATCCTCGGCCTGGTGCTGCTGGTTGCCGTGCTGGCCATCCCGCGCGGGCTGCAGCCGACCCTGGCCGGGCTCCTCCGGCGGCGGGAGACGCCATGACCGCGCTGCTGGCGACCGAGAACCTGACCATGCGCTTCGGCGGCGTGGTTGCCGTGGACGGCGTGACCCTTGCCATCCGGGAACGCGAGCTGCGCTGCCTGATCGGCCCGAACGGCGCGGGCAAGTCCACCTTCTTCCGCTGCCTCACCGGCCAGTACCGGCCGACCTCCGGCCGGGTGCTGTGGCGCGGCCGGGACATAGCGGGCCTGGAGCCGCATGCGATCGCCCGGCTCGGCATCGGCATCAAGACCCAGGTGCCCTCGCTTTTCGACGGGCTGACGGCGCTGGAAGGCGTCGCTCTCGGCGTCCGCCGCCGGCATGGCGAGCGCGAGGCCAGGCGCCGGGCGCTCGCCGCGCTTGACCGGCTCGGCATCGCCGATCTGGCCGGGGCGACCGTCGGGCTGCTGGCGCATGGCCAGCGCCAGCTGGTCGAGCTCGCCACCGTGGTGGCTCCGGAGCCCGACCTCATCATCCTCGACGAGCCCACCGCCGGCATGAGCGCCGAGGAGACCGCCGGCACCGCGGCGCTGATCCGGGAGATGAGCCGCGACCACGCCATCGTCGTGGTCGAGCACGACATGCAGTTCATCCGGGCGATCGCCGAGACCGTCACCGTCTTCCACCAGGGAAAGGTCCTGGTCGAGGACAGCGCCGCGGCGGTGCTGTCCGACCCGCGGGTGCACGACGTCTATCTCGGCCGGCCGCCCGAAGCGCGGCAGGCGGTGCCGGCATGATGGACATCTCCGGCCTGGTCGCCGGCTATGGCCGTATCGGCGTGCTGCACGGCGCGGAGCTGAGCGTGGGCGAGGGGAGCTGCGTCGGCATCCTCGGGCACAACGGCATGGGCAAGACCACGCTGCTGCGCACCATCATGGGGCTGCTGCCGGCAAAGGCGGGCCGGATCACCCTGGACGGCGCCGAGATCCAGCGGCTGCCGACCCATGCCCGGGCGAGGCTGGGCCTCGGCTACGTCCCGCAGGGACGGCTGATCTTCCCGGCGCTCTCGGTGCTGGACAACCTCCGCTTCGCCATCCTGGCCAAGGGCGGGCGAGAGGCGACGATCTTCGAGGAGATCCTCGACGAGTTCCCCGAGCTCAAGCGGCTGCTGGAACGGCCGGGCGGCGCGCTCTCGGGCGGGGAGCAGCAATTGCTCTCGCTCGCCCGCGCGCTCTGCGGCCGGCCGCGGCTGCTGCTGCTGGACGAGCCGACCGAGGGCATCCAGCCCTCGATCGTCGAGGCGATGGTGGAGCGCATCCATGGCCTCCGCCGCCGCGGCCTGTCCGTCCTGCTGGTCGAGCAGAACCTGGACTTCATCCAGGCCCTCTCGGACCGCATCCTGCTGATCCAGCGCGGCCGGATCACGCGGGAGATGCCCCCGGCCGCGCTGGCCGACCCTGCCTTGGTGCAGGAGTTCGTCGGCACCCACGCCTGACCATCGGAGAGGACGACCATGCCCCTGGGAACCCTGAGGCTGCCGACCACGGATGAGCTGCGCAAGGTCGCCGGCGAGCTCGGCATGACCATGTCCGACGACGAGCTGGCGCAGCATCGCGCCTGCCTGGAGGGCGGCATCGCCGCCTACAACATCGTCGACCAGATGACCGACGAGCTGCCCGAGGTGAAGTGGCCGCGCACCCCGGGCCGCCGCCCTTCCGGCCCCGAGAACCCCTATAACGCCTGGTACGTGAAGAGCACGATCGAGGGCGCCCCGACCGGCAAGCTGAAGGGCAAGACGGTCGCGGTGAAGGACAATATCTGCGTCGCCGGCGTGCCGATGATGAACGGCGCCTCGACGCTGGAGGGCTATGTGCCGGACGTGGATGCGACGGTGGTGACCCGCATCCTCGATGCCGGCGGCACCATCGTCGGCAAGACGGTCTGCGAGTATTTCTGCTTCTCCGGCGGCAGCCATACCAGCGCGCCGGCGCCGGTCCACAACCCGCACCGCATGGGCTATTCGGCCGGCGGCTCGTCCTCCGGCAGCGGCGCTGTCGTGGCGGCGGGCGAGGTGCCGATGGCGCTCGGCGGCGACCAGGGCGGATCGATCCGCATGCCGTCCTCCTTCTGCGGCATCTATGGGATGAAGCCGACGCATGGGCTGGTGCCCTATTCCGGCATCATGCCGATCGAGCTGACCCTCGACCATACCGGGCCGATGACCGCGACCGTCGAGGACAACGCGCTGCTGCTGGAGGTGCTGGCCGGCCCCGACGGGCTCGACCCGCGGCAGTACAGCACCGCGCCGGTGCCGGCCTATCGCGACCAGATGGGCGGCGGCATCAAGGGGATGCGGATCGCCCTGGTGAAGGAGGGCTTCGGCCACCCGCAATCCCAGGAGGCGAACGACGCCCTGGTGCGGGAGGCCGCGGACCGGCTGCGCGGCCTCGGCGCCGTGGTCGAGGAGGTCTCGATCCCCATGCATGCGCTGGGTGCGGCGATCTGGCTGCCGGTGGCGGCCGAGGGCGCGACCGTGCAGATGATGCATGGCAACGGCTTCGGCTTCAATTGGCAGGGGCTCTACGTGAATTCCCTGCTCGATGCCCATAGTTCCTGGCGCGGCCGGGCGGACGAGCTGTCCGAGACGCTCAAGAGCACCATGCTGCTCGGCCATTACATGGTCACCCGGCACCGCGGGCACTACTACGCCAAGGCGCAGAACCTCGTGCGCCGGCTGCGGAAGGCCTATGACGACGTGCTGGCGCAATACGACCTGCTGGCCATGCCGACCTTGCCGATGGCGGCGACGAAGCTGCCGGCACCGGGCGCCTCGACCACCGAGATCATCCAGCGCGCCTTCGAGGTGCTGCCCAACACGGCGCCTTTCGACTGCACCCATCACCCCAGCATGAGCATTCCCTGCGGCCTGGCGGACGGGTTGCCGGTGGGGCTGATGCTGACCGGGAAGATGTACGACGAGGGCACGATCTACCGCGCCGCCGCAGCCTTCGAGAGCGGCGTGGACTGGGCGTCGCTGACCGCGAGCTGAACGGGCAGGGGCCCCGGCGCTCGCGCTGCGCCGGGGCCGCCCCCATATGCCGCGCTTCCAGGAAAGGAAGCGAGAGCATGAGCTGGCAACCCGCCGCCGACCCCGCCGCCGCCCGTCCCCCGAAGGATGTCGAGCTCGTCATCATCCCCCGCGCGCATGACGTGGGTGGGTTCGAGGTGCGCCGCGCCCTGCCGGCGCAGGAGCGCATGCTGGTCGGCCCCTTCATCTTCTTCGACCAGATGGGGCCGGGCGAGTTCCTGGCGGGGAAGGGGCTGGATGTCCGGCCGCACCCGCATATCGGGCTGTCCACCGTCACCTACCTGTTCCAGGGCTCGATCCAGCACCGCGACAGCCTGGGCTCGGATCAGCCGATCCTGCCGGGCGACGTGAACTGGATGACGGCGGGCCGCGGCATCACTCATTCCGAGCGGAGCAGCGCCGAGGACCGGCTGACCACCCGCACCATGTCCGGCATCCAGTCCTGGGTGGCGCTGCCGAAATCCGCCGAGGAGACCGCGCCGGCCTTCCACCACCATCCCGCCTCGACCCTGCCGCTGGCGGAGGAGGAGGGGCTCAGGCTGCGGCTGATCGCCGGGGAGGGGTGGGGCATGCGGGCGCCGGTCGCGACCGCTTCGCCGCTCTTCTATGCCGACGCGGTGCTGGCCCCGGGCGCCCGGGTGCCGTTGCCCGACCGGCATGAGGAGCGGGCCGCCTATGTGCTGCAGGGCGAGGTCTCGGTCGGCGGGGATACATTCCAGCCCGGCCGGATGCTGGTCTTCCGCGCCGGGGACGGGTTGGCCCTGACTGCGGGTCCGCAGGGAGCGCGGCTGCTTCTGCTCGGCGGCGCCGCGATGGACGGTCCGCGCTACGTCTTCTGGAGTTTCGTCAGTTCCTCGCGCGAGCGGATCGAGCAGGCCAAGGCGGATTGGCAGGCCCAGCGCTTCGCCAAGGTGCCCAGCGACGACAAGGAGTTCATCCCGCTGCCCGAGACGGTGCGGATGCGAGCGGGGAGCCCGAGCCAGGGCTGAGGGCAGCGGACGGGGACGGCCGAAAAGCCGTCCCCGTCCGGACGACGCGATAAATCGATGTTCATGATTTGTACGCAAATGTTCTGTATCACGAGCCTGCCCGGTCAGCACCAGCGGCGAGCAAGCAAAGAATTTGCGAATATTTGTTAATTATTTACATTGTATGTGAGCGCGCGTCCGCCGAGACCGTCCTGCCTCGGGCGAATGTAAACCGCTTTACATCGGCCTCGTCAGTCGGGCGGGAGGCCCTTTTCCGCCCGCTTCACCGCCTGCCACTCCGCTTCCATCACATCCAGCCCGACATCGTCGGGCGCCAGGCCCCGCGCCGCGAGGCGCTCCTCCACCCCGGTGAAGCGCCGCTCGAACTTGGCATTGGCGCCGCGCAGGCATTCCTCCGGGTCGAGGTCAAGCTTGCGGGCCAGGTTGGCTAGGACGAAGAGCAAGTCGCCGACCTCGTCCGCCAGCCGGGCCGGGTCGGCCCCGGCAAGTTCGGCGCGCAATTCGGTCGCTTCCTCCTCGAGTTTGTCGAGCACGGCGGCGGGTTCCGGCCAGTCGAAGCCGACCCGGGCGGCGCGCCGGGTCAGCTTGTTGGCCCGCATGAGAGCGGGCAGGGCCTCCGGGATCCCGGCCAGCGTTCCGGCTTCCGCCCTCGCGGCCCGCTCGGCAGCCTTCTGCGCCTCCCAGGCCGCAGTCTGGGTGGCGGCATCACGGGCCGTTGCATTTCCGAAGACATGCGGATGGCGAGAGACCATTTTCCTGTGAATAGTTTCCGCGACATCGCCAAAGGAAAAACTTCCTTCCTCTTCCGCGATCCGCGCGTGATGAGACCACCTGGAACAGCAGGTCGCCCAGTTCGTCCAGCAGCGCGGCGCGGTCAGCGCGGCGGATCGCGTCGGCGACCTCATAGGCCTCCTCGATCGTGTAAGGGGCTATGGTCTCGAAACTCTGCACCTGGTCCCAGGGGCAACCGTCGACCGGGGCGCGCAGCCGGGCCATGGTGTCCAGCAGCCGCAACAGGGCAGGGCCGGGTGACGGCGACTCGGGCTGGTCGGGCATGGTTACTCTCCAAGGTTCGCGTCGCCACAGCAGAGCCGGGCCCCCGGCGCAAGCGCGGTGGCCTCAGGGCCGCTTCCGGCAAGCTCCTGGTATGGGCACGCGACCGACTGGGTTTCTGGATCATCCGTGACCTTTGGATAAAGTCGAACAGGGGTGTTGCGTTCTCGACCATGGAGGAAGCCGGCCATGCCGTCAGCCAGACCGGTCCGTCTCAGCGTCCTGGGCGCGCTGACGGCCACCACCCCTGGCGGCAGTCCGGCCGCGGCTGAGACGGTCTTTCATGCCCGGATGTCGACATTGTGCCGCTTGGGGCGGCGCGGGCCGGGCGGACGGCGGCAGCGCACTGTCATTGACGCGAGGGGGATATGCCGGGTGAAACCACAGCGTTTTCCACAGGCCTAGAAGCCGCATAAGATATATTATGGAAAATAAAGAGCTGGGGACAAGATGTGGGAAAGCTTGTCCGCGCCTGTGGATGGCGCCGGGCTCCGTCCGGACTGATCGGTAGCTCGCGGTCCCTGCGGGCCCCCGGCCCGGTCGCCACTCTGGCGCAGCGCGCCGGGCAGCGGAACTCAGGTCTTGCTGCCCGATGTTTCAGGCCGCCCGGCCTTAGCCGTCCGATACCTCCAGCACCATGCCGTCGAAGCCCGGCTCGATCCCCGGCGGCAGGTCGCGCAGCAGGCTGCGGTAATCCATAGCCGGGCCCATATGGGTCAGCACCGTCCGTCGCGGCCGCAACTGCTCCACCCAGTCCAGCACACGGTCCAGGTTGGCGTGGACATGATGCGGCCGGTGCTGGAAGCAGCCGACCACCCAGGTGTCGAGCCCCTGCAGCGTCGCTAGGCTCTCCTCCGGCAGGTTCACCACATCCGTCGAATAGGCGAAACCGCCGACCCGGAGCCCCAGCGTGTCCATCACGCCGTGGTCCTGGCGGAAGACATCGACCGTCAGTCCCGCAGTCTCGAAACGTTCCCCGAAAGCGATCCGTTTCGGTTCGAGCGCGGGACGGAAGAAGAACTCGGTCGGGCCGATGAAGGCATAGTCGAACCGGTCGTCCAGCTTCTGCAGCGTGGTCCGGGTGCCCCAGGCGTCGATCGCCCGGCCCAGCGTCCGGTTGACCTGACGGATGTCGTCGATGCCGAGGATGTGGTCGGCATGGGCATGGGTGAAGAGCACGGAGTCGAAGGTGGCGATCCGGCAGGCCAGCAGCTTGCTGCCGCAGGTCCGGCCCGGCATCGACCAGCAGCCGGCCGCCGGGGCCCTCGATCAGCGCCGCGGTGCGGGTGCGGCGATTGCGCGGCTCGGCCGGGTCGCAATCCCCCACTCCCCGCCCCCGTCCCGGCCGCCCAGGAGCGGCACGCCGCCCGAGCCGCCGCAGCCGAGAAGGGTGACGCGCAGCAAGGCTCAGGCGGCCTTCGGGAACAGGCGGAAGAAATTCGCCGTGGTCAGCGCCTCGGCCTCGGCGATGCCGAGGCCCCGGGTCTCCGCCAGGACCTTGGCGGTATGTGCGACATAGCCCGGCTCGCAGCGCTTGCCGCGCAGCGGGACCGGCGCGAGATAGGGGCTGTCGGTCTCGACCAGGATCCGGTCGGCCGGCGCCTCGGCGGCGATCGCCCGGATCTCGGGCGATTTCGGGAAGGTCAGGATGCCGGAGAAGGACAGGTAGCCACCCATAGCCAGCGCGCCCCGGGCCAGCCCGGCACCCGAGGAGAAGCAGTGCAGCAGGAAGGGGAAAGCGCCGCCCGCCGCCGTTTCCTCCCGCAGGATGGCAAGGATGTCGTCATCCGCCTGGCGGGCATGGATGCAGACCGGCAGGCCGGTCTCCCGCGCCGCCCGGATATGCCGGCGAAAGCCCTCCTGCTGCGCCTCGCGCGGGGCCTTGTCGTAGAAGTAGTCGAGCCCGCATTCGCCGATGCCGATGACCCGCGGGTGGTCGGCCAGCGCCACGATCTCGGCGGTGGTCGGCATGCCCTCCGGCTCCCCGGCATTGTGCGGGTGGACGCCGACGGTGCCCCAGACATCGGGGAAACGCTCGGTGAGCGCCTTGACCTTCTCCGCCTGGCCGACCCGGGTGCCGATGGTGACCATGCGGCCGACACCGGCCTCCCGGGCGCGGGCGACGATGGCCTCGATCTCGGCCTCGGTGAAGTAGTCGAGGTGGCAGTGGCTATCGACCAGCATCGCTCAGGCCGCGTCCTCGATCTTGCGGAAGAGCGGCGCCGGCGGCGGCAGCGGGATGCCCCCGGGCAGCGGAGTCGAGAGGTCTTCGAGCCTCCTCGCCTGCTCCGGCACGCCGAGCTGGTCGAGCAAGGCGGCCATGCTGCCGGGCATGAAGGGCTGCAGGATGGTGGCGTAGAGGCGGAGCGCGTCATGCAGGTGGCGCAGCACCGCCGCCATCCGTTCCTGATCTGTCTTCTTCAGCGCCCATGGCTGCTGGATGGTGATGTACTCGTTGGCCTCCCGGATGGACGCGAAGATAACGGACAAGGCGCCGTCAGATTTCTGCTGGTCCAACAGCGTACCCACGGTCTCGGGCAGGTGCCGGGAGCCTTTGACAAACTCGGAATCGGCGCCGGCAACAGCGGCAGGCGCCGGCAGGCGCGCGTCGCAGTTCCGCTGGATCAGCGACAGCGTCCGGTTTGCCAGGTTGCCAAGGGTATTCGCCAGCTCGCCGTTGTTCCGGCTCATCAGCGCGGATCTGGAGAAGTCGCCGTCATTGCCGAAGGGCACCTCGCGCAGCAGGAAGTAGCGCAGCGGGTCGAGCCCGTACTGTTCTACCAGCGCCAGCGGGTCGATCGCATTGCCGAGGGACTTCGACATCTTCTGCCCCTCGATCGTCCACCAGCCATGCGCGAAGACGCGCTTCGCCGGCTTCAGGCCGGCGGCCAGCAGGAAGGCCGGCCAGTAGATGGTGTGGAAGCGGACGATGTCCTTGCCGACAAAATGCACGTCGGCCGGCCAGAACTGCCACCGCTCGGCGCTCGTGTCGGGGTAGCCGAGCGCGGTGATGTAGTTGGTCAGGGCATCGAGCCAGACATACATCACATGCGCTTCGTCGCCCGGCACCTTCACGCCCCAGGTGAAGGAGGTGCGCGAGATCGAGAGGTCGAGCTTCGGCGAGCCGGCGCCGAATTCCTTCAGGCCGGCCTCGATGAAGCCCCTCACCTCGTTCCGACGGCTGTCCGGGGCGATGTCGATGCGGTCGGGATCGCCGGCGGGCAGCTCGTAGCGCCGCAGCAATTCGGGCAGCCACTTCGACAGCCGGAAGAAGTAGGACGGCTCCTTCACCCAGGCGACCGGGGCGCCGGAGGGCGCGTATTTCACCCCGTCGCGCTCCACGAGTTCATCCGGCCCGTAGAAAGCCTCGTCGCGGACCGCGTACCAGCCCTCGTAATGGCCGAGATAGATCTCGTCGCGGCGGACCAGCTCCTCCCACAGCGCCTGGCAGGCGGCCTTGTGGCGCGGCTCGGTCGTGCGGATGAAGTCGTCATGGGAATAGCCCATGCGCTCGGCCAGCAGGCGGAAGCTCTGGCTCACCCGGTCGGTGAAGGATTGCGGGTCCATCCCTGCATCCTGCGCCGCCTTCTCCACCTTCTGGCCGTGCTCGTCGGTGCCGGTCAGGAAGAAGACCTCGTGCCCCTCCAGCCGCTTCCAGCGCGCCAGCACGTCGGTCGCCAGCGAGGTATAGGCGTGGCCGATATGCGGCTTGTCATTCACGTAGTAGATCGGCGTCGTGTAGTAGAAGCGTGACATCGCTGGGTCTTTCAGCGGATCGGCAGCCAGCCGAGGCCGGTCAGCACCGCCTGCTTGCGGTCGAGGTTCAGTCGCTCGGTCTCGTCGGCCAGGCGGCCGAGCTTGTCCCACAGGGTCGACCAGTCGGCAAGCGAACGCCCGCCGATCCAGGGTGGGGCGTCGCCCCCTCGCCCCGCCTCGCGCACCCCGGCGGCGATCGCCCGGCGCAGCAGGGTCAGGAACAGCGTCAGCGCCGCGGCGTCGCGCTTGCCGGCGATGGCATCGGCCATGACATGGGCGCGGCGCGGGTCGGGCCGCGGCAGCTCGGCCAGCGCCGCCTCGACCATGCCCTGCAGGGCCAGCCCCTCGCCTTCCGCCAGCGCCAGCGCCTGGCCGGGGCAGCCATCGGCGATGCCGGCCAGGCCGAGCCGGTCCGGCCCCGACATCTCGGGCAGCCACTGCGTCAGCAGCCGGTGCATCACCGGTTGCGCCAACGGGAACAGGTCGAGCCGGCGGCAGCGGCTGCGGATCGTCGGCAGCAGCCGGTCCGGCGCGCTGGTCACCAGCAGCTGCACGGTGCGGGGCGGCGGCTCCTCCAGCGTCTTCAACAGGATGTTGGGGACCACGGCGCGGTCGACCCGCTCAAGCTCCTCGACCACCAGGGCGCGCCAGCCGCCCTCGGCCGCGGTCATCGCCATGAAGCGCAGCGCCCCGCGCGCCTCCTCGGCCCGCAGGACCTCCTTGGTGCCGCCCCTGCTGCCGAGGCTGGGGGCTAGGGTGAAGAGGTCGGCATGCGCGCCGGAGGCGACGCGGCGGAAGGCGGGATGGTCCTCCGCGACCTCGAGCGGCGGCCGGCCCGAGACCGGCGGCGGCATGCCGGCCAGCAGGAAGCGGGCGAAGCGATAGGCCAGCGTCGCCTTGCCGACGCCGGGCGGGCCGGCGATCAGCCAGGCATGGTGCAGCTTGCCGGAGCGCGCCGCTTCTTCGAGCGTGCGGGCGGCATCGTCATGGCCGACCAGGTCGGGATTGGCGCGGGGTTCGGGCGGCAGGCTCACGCCTCGGGGTGTAGGCGAAAAGACGGCGGGCGGGAACGGGACCGTGCCGGGATCAGCTCCTTCGGGCGGTGGTGCCGGTGCCCTGGGACCGCTCCAGGGCGCGCCGCGCGCGGTCGCGTCGCTCGTCGACCGGCACCGGTGTCGAGACACCCCCGCGGACCGTCAGTGCCAGGGGCAGCGACACCGCCAGGAGTTCGAGGTTGAGGTTCACCCGAGCCTCCGCAGCACCCGGTGCGCCGCGAGAAAGGACAAAGGCAAGTGCCAGCCTGTATCAGGCATCGGCCAGGAGATCCGCCACCGCGAAGCGGGAGGGAGCAGCATGAAGCCGGCCAGCGGCAGGATCATCCCGGCATTGAGCGCCGCGGCCAGGCGCGGTCGATCGCATTCGCCCGGACCTTCACCTGCTCGGCCCCGCCCGGGGTCACGCCCCCAGCCGCGCCCGCACGATCCGCAGGATCTCGGCTGCCACCCCTTCCGGCGCCGCGGTCGCGTCCACCACCGCGCAGCGGGCCGGCTCGGCGGCGGCGATGGCGCGGAAGCCGTCGCGGACGCGCGCGTGGAAATCCGGGTCCAGCGCCTCGTAGCGATTGGTCTCGCCGCGGGCGGCGGCCCGGGCCAGCCCCTCGGCCGGGCCGATATCGAGCACCAGGGTCAGGTCCGGCGCGAGGCCTTCCAGCGCCACGGCGGCCAGTGCGTCGAAGACGCCGCGCGGCACGCCCTGGCCATAGACCTGGTAGGCCATGGTGCTGTCGGCGAAGCGGTCGGAGATCACCCAGGCGCCGGACTCCAGCGCCGGCAGGATGGTCCGCACCACGTGCTCCCGCCGTGCCGCGAAGTGCAGCATGCATTCGGCGACGCCGTCCCACGGCCCCTGCCCCAGCAGCACGCCGCGGATCGCCTCGGCGCCCGCGGCGCCGCCCGGCTCCCGCGTCCGCACCACGCGGTGCCCGGCGGCGAGCAGCGCCGCCTCCAGCAGCCGCGCCTGGGTGGACTTGCCCGCCCCCTCGCCGCCTTCCAGCGTGATGAAGCGGCCGCGCATCCTCAGCTTCCGGCGAACCAGGAGCCGATGACTGCCGGGATGCGCGGCAGCAGGCCGAGCCGGTCGACATCCGCGCCGGCCAGCAACGGCAGCTCGAGGTTCGGCACGCCCTGGCCGGAGACCAGCAGCTTGCCGAGCTCCTGGCCCTTCAGCACCGGCGCCTCGACCGGCGTGGCATATTGCAGCCTGGCCTGCAGCTTGTTGCGCCAGCTGCGCGGCAGGGTCACCACCATGTCCTTGCCGCCGACCAGGGGGACCGTGCGGCTGCTGCCGAGATGCACCGGAATTCTCCTCGACCACGTCGGCGGCCTTGAAGAGCACCACGTTCTCGAACTCGCGGAAGCCCCATTCCAGCAGCCGCTCGCTCTCCTCGGCCCGCGCCTTCATGGTCGGCAGGCCGTTGAAGACGAGGATGAGGCGGCGGTCGCCGCGCTTGGCGCTGGCGGTGAGGCCGTAGCCGGCCTCCTCGGTATGCCCGGTCTTGAGGCCGTCGGCGCCCGGCACGCGGGCCAGGGCCGGGTTGCGGTTGTCCTGGCTGATGTTGTTCCAGGTGAAGCTGCGCTCGTTGTAGACCTTGTAGTATTCGGGGAAGTCGGCGATCAGCCGGACCGCCAGCCGGGCCAGGTCACGGCAGGTCATGCGGTGCTCGGGGTCGGGCCAGCCGGTGGCGTTGCGGAAGCTGCTGTCGGTCAGGCCGATCTCCTTGGCCTTCTGGTTCAGCAGCTCGGCGAATTGCTGCTCGGACCCGCTGATCGCCTCGGCGAAGACCACGCAGGCATCGTTGCCGGACTGCACGATGACGCCGCGCATCAGGGCCTCGACCGGCACCTGGTTGCCGATCTGGACGAACATCTTGCTGCCGCCCATGCGCCATGCGCGCTCGCTGACCGGCAATTCCTGGTCGAGTTTCAGTCGGCCCTTCTTCAGCATGTCGAAGACGACATACATCGTCATCAGCTTCGACATCGAGGACGGCGGCATCCGCTCGTCGGCATTCTTCTCCAGCAGGACGGCGCCGGTGTCGTAGTCGATGACCAGGGCCTGGCGGGCGATGGTGTCGATCGGGCCGAGCGGCGTGCTGGCCGGGGAGCCGGGCGGCGGCGCGGGCGTGCGGCCGGCATTGCGCCCGGCCGCCGGCGGGCGCTGCTGCGCCAGGGCCGGCAGCGGCAAGGTGCCGGCGGCGAGCGTCGCCGCGGCGGGAAGCAGGACGGCGCGGCGGGAGGCGCCCTTGGGCTCGGCGCGGGACGACATGACGGGCAGGACTCCGGCGGGCTGGGTGCGCTTCGAATACGCGGTTTGCCTGGGCCAACTCAAGCGGTTGTCAGCGCTCATTCTACCAGCAGCTTAACTTCCGGCAGGCCGGCCGCCAGGACCGCGGCGACCGCCCGGTCGGCGGCGGCGGCATCCGCATAGGGGCCGAGCCGGACGCGGTATTGCGGCATGCGGCCCGCGCCGAAGGGCTCCACCCGGGCACCGACCCGCTGGGCCTGGCGCTGCGCCAGGTCGCGGCGGAAGAAAGTCCCGGCTTCCAGGTAGAGCCGGCCGGGCGTGGCGGGGCGCTGCGCCAGCGTCTCGGGCAGCGGGTCGGGCGGCAAGGCGTCGGCCGCATCGGCCACCGTCGCCGCCGGCCGGGACCGCGGCGCCTCCCGCAGCCGCACCGCCTGCTGGGCGCCGGGCAGCGGGGCCAGGGTCTCGCGCTCGACCGCCGCAACCGGTGCCGCCTCGACCTGCGCGCCGCCGCGCTCGGTGGTCGGCAGGGCGCGGGCCAGCGCGCGGCTCGGCCCGTCCTCCACGGCGACCCGCACCTGGGCGGTGCCGCCGGGCGGGATGCCGAGCAGCTCGGCGGCGCGGGCCGAGAGCCCGATCACCCGGCCGGGCTGCGCCGGGCCGCGGTCGTTGACCCGGACCTGCAGCTCAAGCCCGGTCTCGAGGTTGCGGACGGTGACGAGTGCCGGCAGCTGCAGGGTGCGGTGGGCACCCTGCAGCCGGCCGGGGTCGAAGATCTCGCCATTCACGGTGCGGCGGCCGGCGCGCCGGTCAGGCAGCACGGCCGCGAGGCCGGTCTCGGTGCGGCCGAACTCCTCCTTCGGGTAGGACCAGATCCCGCCGAGGCTGTAAGGCTCGCCCAGCATGTAGCGGGCCTCCGGCTTCGGTCCCGGCGCCCGGGTGCAGGCCGCGACGGCGAGCATGGCGGCCATGGCCGCCCGGCCGCGCCACCTCATCCGAAGCGGTCGGAGAGCAGGCCAACGGCCAGGCCGTAGTCCACCGGGCTGTTGTAGCGGCGGATGACCCGAAGGTTGTGGTGGCCGAGGAAGACCTGGCCCGAGCCGCGGTTGGGCAGCACCACGGCCGCCTCCAGCTCCGAAGCTCGGCAGCGGCCCGCCATCCTCCGCCCGGAAGCCGAGCCGCGACCACTCGCGCAGGGAGCGCTTGGTCTCGGTATCCACCGCGTCGATGCTCAGGCCGGCCGGCAGCCGCACCGCACGCCCCCAGGGCTCGCCTTCGCTCCAGCCGGATCTTTGGAAGTAGTGGCCGATGGAGGCGAGCGCGTCGGCCCGGCTGTCCCAGATATCGCGGCGGCCGTCGCCGTCGAAGTCGACCGCCATGCGCTCGAAATTCGTCGGCATGGATTGCGGCTGGCCCATCGCCCCCGCCCAGCTTCCGGTCATCCGCGCCGGGCTGACATGGCCGCCATCCAGCACCCGCAGCGCGGCGATCAGTTCCTTGCGGAAGAACTCGGCGCGGCGGCCCTCCCAGGCGAGGGTCGCCAGGGCCTCCATAACCCCGAAGCCGCCGGTATTGCCGCCGAAGTTGGTCTCGACGCCCCAGATGGCGACGATCACCCGGCCGGAGACGCGGTAACGGGTCTCGATCGCCTGCAACAGGGACCGGTTCTCGGCGTAGTTGCGCTGGCCGTTCTGCACCCGGGTCGGGTTGACCATGATGCGGTCGCGGTACTCCTCCCAGCTCAGGAAGCCCTCGGCCTGGCGGCGGTCCAGCTCGATGACCCGCTGGTTGGGCCTGAGGCCGGCGAAGGCGCGCTGCAGCGTGGCGGCTGATACGCCGCCGCGCCGCGCCTCGGCGCGGACGCCCTCGAGAAAGGCGTCGAAGCCGCCCTGGGCCTGGGCAGGGAGAATGAGGGCGGGAGCGGCGGCAACTGCCGCGACTCCGCCGAGGATGGTGCGCCGTGCAAGCATGGGGCGGAGCAGTGGCATGCAGGCCGTGCCACTGCAACGTGAATGGCGGGCCGGTGCGGCCGTCATCTCTTGGCCGGGCGACCGACGCATCCTAGGATCGGGCCAATCCTTGGGAGCACGTCCATGCCCGCCGTCACCGCCGAGCTTGCCGCCTATTGCGCCAGCCTCGACTTCGCCGCCCTGCCGCCCGAGGTGCAGGAGCGCACCCGCTTCCTGGTGCTCGACCTGGTCGGCAACATCGTCCGTGGCCGGCACGACGCCGAAAGCACGCCGGCGCTGCTGGCCGCGGCACGGGCTCTGGGCCTGGCGGCCGGCGGCTCGGCGGTGCTGGGTGACAGTGCGCGCTACACCCCGGCGGGTGCGGCCTTCCTGAACGGCGCGCTGGCCCATTCCCTGGACTTCGACGATACTCACGCGGCCGGCACGCTGCATCCGGGCGCGCCGGTGATCCCGGCCGCGCTGGCCGCGGCCGAGATGGTCGGCGCCAGCGGCCGCACCGTGCTCTCGGCGATCGTCGCCGGCTACGAGGTGACCTGCCGCCTGGCGGTTGCCCTGCCCGGCGGCGACCACTACGACCGCGGCTACCACCCGACCGCCACCTGCGGGGCCTTCGGCGCGGCCGCCGCCGCCGCGCGGGTCTTCGGGCTGGACGCGAAGGGGATGCAGGACGCCTTCGGCATCGCGCTCTCCACCGCGGCCGGCAGCCTGCAGTTCCTGGCCAATGGCGCCTGGACCAAGCGCTTCCAGGTGGGCTGGAGCGCGATGAACGGCCTGGCCTCGGCCACGCTGGCGCGCGAGGGGTTCCGCGGCGCGGCGGAGGCCTTCGAGGGCAAGGCCGGGTTCCTCCGCGCCTATGCGCCGAACCCGATCCCGGAGCGCGCGCTGCAGGGGCTCGGCACCGAGTTCGAGCTGATGCAGACGGCGGTGAAGCCCTACCCGTCCTGCCGCTACGGCCATGCCGGGGTCGATGCGGCGATCGCGCTGCGGACCGAGCTCGGCCTGAAGCCGGAGGAGATCGAGAGCGTCACCATGGGCCTGCCGAACAAGGGCATGCTGCTGGTCGGCGCGCCGCTGGCCTACAAGCAGAACCCGCAGAACGTGGTTGACGGCCAGTTCAGCGGGCCCTTCGTGGTCAGCTGCGGCTTGGCCTTCGGCCATATGGGCTGGGACAGCTACGCCCATCTGCAGGACCCGCAGGTGCGCGCCCTGCTGCCGAAGGTGAACTGCGTGGAAGACCCGGAGGTCCAGGCGCTGTTCCCGACCTACATGGCAGGCAAGCTGACGATCCGTGCCCGCGGCCAGGACCATGTCCGGCTGGTGAAGGTGGCCAAGGGCGAGCCGGAGAATTTCCTGACCGAGGCTGAGCTTGCGCGTCAAGTTCCACGGCTTGGCCGATGCGGTGCTGGGTGCCGAGCGGGCGGCACAACTGGCCGATGCGGTGATCAACCTGGAACGCGCGGCAGACGTGAACGGGCTGATGCGGCTGGGCGCGCCGATGATGGCAGCGCGGCTGGCGGGCGAATAGTCTAGGGACCGCGGTGCCCGGGGAAGGCAGCGGGGAGGCTGCCACTCCGGGCGGATATCGGCTAACAGGCGCGGGTCGGGGATGGGTGGCCGAGCGGTCTATGGCACCGGTCTTGAAAACCGGCGCAGGTGCGAGCCTGCCGTGGGTTCAGATCCCACCCCATCCGCCACAAACCAATGTCTCTAGCGGCATAGGCTATCAACCCGACCACGTTTCCCCGCTTGCTACTCCATTCGGAGCGCCTGACCATCCACCAGGCCAGCAAACGGAAACGGTCGGCTGCAGCGCGGCAGACCTTCAGCCTGTTCGGCATTTTCGCCTTTGAGCACTCTCCCTGGCACGCGCTCCTGCACCCGACGCAACTCGTCAAAATTTCCCCAATAAATTTCGGCATAAATCTAAGTAAAAGCAATCACGAATTTCATTCCTGACATCAGTGAGGGCGACACATGTGAAGGTCAGGCGGCGAAAATGAGAACTTTGGGGCGAATGGTGAGGATGAAATTTTTGACTACCGCGGATTATTCCTGCGAGTCCGCGCGTCACGGCTCGGGAGAGGGAGCACATTGGCTGACATCAATGCAAACAATATCGCCACCGAGAGGTTGGACGCTAATATAATATCGGGCGGTTATTGCATTCATACATTGTACGAGGGCTTGGGCTCCAGTCTCTCAAGTTTCGCCGAAAGCTGGCATTCGGCTAACTAATCCTTAGATAAGCCGATCAGCTCGCGGAGGATGAAGCGACGACGTGCTTGGAGATTTAGCGGCAACGATACGTTATTTGGACAACGAGGCGACAATACGTTCTAGCGAATGCGGGCATCGACCCGCTCGTTGGCGGGCAGAACGCGGCATTTCCCAGCCTAAGCGCGATTTTGGCATGAAGGACGATCCAGAACACGGGATGGAGCACTGACGAACAACGTATTCACCGCGCGGCTGCGGTGCAGCGTGAAGAACCAGAGCATCGACATGCATGCCTTGGAGACCACTTCGGAAACCTGGGCAAAGTCGTTCAAGTGGACCGGCCGCTACAACGCCGGGTGCCGACACGGCGCGTTGCCGGCTCGGACTTCAGACAAAGCTCATGGAGCTAACGAGGTTGGAAGGTCGGCGGTCTGACGACAACCAGGACCGAGCTCATCCAGGCCGTCGAACGCCTCGACGGACGGGAAACGCCCCATGCACACACAGGGGGCCAACGTCCATGTTCTTGATGGAGCGTCGGGACGTCCGTTCCGCGTTGTCAAACGTCGGCGAGACCGGCATTCGCCAGCGCGAAAGCAGGTCGGGCAGCTACGTGCCCATGATATGCAGTGTGTAATGCAATGGTGTTGAATAGGTCTAAGAGGCCCTACGATGGATGAGATTTCCGCCAAAGTCCGTCAGATGTACGATCAATTTCCATACCCGTCGCCGCGCGCGCACGGCCGCGATTTGCGAGAGCTTCTAAACTTGTTGACCCTGTTCTCCATGGAAACCAAGTACGATTTCCGAAACAGGGCAGTCCTCGACGCCGGAACCGGAACGGGCCACCGATTGATCAAAGCGGCGGCGCGCCTCCGACAGACCCGATTCACCGCGATCGACATCAGCGAGAAACCTCTGTCGATCGCACGTCAGGTCTGCCAACAGGAGGGCCTCGACAATATCGAGTTCAGAGTCGCAGAATCTCATGGAAGACGAACGCCTGGGCGATTTTGACGTCATCCTTTCCATGGGCGTTCTACATCACCTTTCTTCACCGGCACGCGGCCTCCGCAACTTGGTCCGCAACTTGACAGATGACGGGATGATTTTTCTGTATGTTTATGGTCGGCATGGCGGCCAGGAGCGGATGCGCAGGAAGCAAATTGTCTCGATCCTGAACGGCGACGAGCCTGATTTTCACCGAGGCATCTCGCTGGTTAAAGATCTGGGTTTCGACAGCTTCGAGTACGGCTGGAACCTCAATTTTGAGGATGATGCCTCGCGTGATGCCCTGATCGTTGATGCTTATTTGAACGTGAATGAGACATTGTTCGATTTCGACGGGCTTTTGGCGCTTCTCAGGGACTCCGGTCTGTCTGGTTTCATGACATACGGGCTAACGCTCAACGACAAGGGCGTCCTATTCGACACGCGGGTTGTTGGGAACCTGCCGGGACAGGCGACTGATGTCGCCGCGTTTCTACCGACCCCTTTGCTGCGCCAATCCTATGAGAAGCTCGATCTTACCGACAAGTGCCGCCTGATGGATCTGTGGTTCAGGCCAAATGGGTACACGGTGGTGGGCTTTAAGAACCACTCCCGCGTCCCGATCGAGAGCGTGGAGCGGTTCGCGGCGAATGCGATCTTGTTTGATCGAGATTTGAGTTGGTTCGACCATGCGGTCAGGTTTCGGTCGAAGTTGAAGGCCGGCAGGACGCTGCGTGCTTCGGCGATGTCGACGACGTCTGCCGCGACCTTCCAACCCTGTTGCGGTTTAGTCGGCGGTAGCGGGCGTCAGGCTTCATGTCGGGATGCAGCGCCGCCGCTACGTGCCATGCCGAGAGCATGCCCATGGTGTCCGCCTCGCCATCCTCGCCGCGTTGCCGGGTCGCCCCCTACCCGATCGACTTCCCCAACTTTGGCTACGGAAAGCGCCCTACGCGCCCTGCCGCGCGGCAGCAGGCCGCCCGGCGGGCAGGTCGTCGGCGGGCCCGACCGAGTCTCCACCCACGGCTGCGGCATCGGCCCGATGCGGCAGCGGGAGGTGCTGGACCGGCGCACCGAACCCGCCCGCAGCCCGCAACACCGGCGTGCCATCCTGGCCGGGCCGCTGTCGGGCGAGGATGGATTTGTCCTTCCGCGGGAATCAGTGCAGCGGACTGCAACTCACGCGCCATCTCAACCAGGATCAAGATCTTCCTTTCCACACCAGCACGCGACGCTTAATCATCCGGCAATCCGGGCGCGCTTCATGCGCCAGAGGAACAGTCTGGATCACAGGAATGATGATCGATCGGAACCGGCGCGATCAACGCGACCCGCTGACCGGCACCGCGACGCAACTGGCGATGCAGCGCTTCCTTGAGGCCGCGCTCGATCTGTCCGAGCCGCAGGGGCCCCGTGTCGCCCTGCTCGCCATTGGCGTCGACGGGCTCGGCGCCCTGGCCAACCGGCATGGGCCGGAGGTCGCTGATGCGGCGCTGCTTGGCATCGCCGACCGCCTGCGCAACGGGCTGCGCGCGCACGACCTCGTCGGGCGGCTGCCGGAAGGCTTCTGCATCTGCATTCCCGAAGCCCTGACCGCACAGGCCCGCGGCACCGCCGAACGGCTGCAGCGGTTGCTTGAGACGACACCGCTGGAGACGCCGCAGGGGCCGGTCGCGCTACGCTGCAGCCTCGGCCTGGCGCTCGGCCATGGGCCGGGTAGCTCCGCGGACAAGCTGATGCTGCGCGCCCGGGCTGCCCTGGCCGCAGCCCAGGAAGCCGGCGGCAGCCGGATCATCACAGACCTGTAACCCTGGTGTCTCCGGCCGGGGCTGGAGGCCGGCAGCCCAGTCGTGTTCCCGGCCCACCCAGGGTCGGGTAGGCTGACGCGGATTCGCCCTCCGCCGGGGTTTCTGCTACCGCTCGGCGCGCCAAGCGAGCAGCGTGTCGACCCTCCGTGCGATGCCGCCTGCCGTAGCCGATGGGACAAGCTGGGGCATGGAGCCGTTATCCCCGAACCTCGCCGCGCTTCTCGGCCATGCCGAGGCCTATGAGGACATCATCCTCCGTCTGAGCCGCAGCTTGCTGGAGCCAGGCGACATCGCCATCGACGGCGGTGCCGGGCGCGGGCGCAATTCCTTCGCCATGGCCGCCGCGGTCGGCGCCGAGGGGCGCGTCCTGGCCTGCGAGCCGATCGCCTGGCTGGCCGAGAGGCTGGGGATCGAGGCCGAGCGGCGCAGCCTGCCGCAGCTTGCGGTGCGCGCCGTCGCCCTGGCCGCCGCGCCGGGCGAGGCGGGCTTCCACTGGGTGCGGAATGCCGATGCCTATAGCGGCCTGCAGCCCCGCAGCTACCCGGTCGAGCCGGACACCGCCCTTACCCCGGTCACCTGCACCACCATCGACGCCTTGCTGGCCGGCGAGACCCGGCGTTGGCGTTTTGCCAAGCTCGACCTGCAGGGCGGCAAGCTGCCGGCGCTGCGTGGCGCCGCCGCCGCCATCGCGGCACACCGCCCGGTGCTGGTGTTGCAGAATGCCCGTGCCGCCGCGGCGGCGGCCTATGGCTACGATGCCGCCAGCTTCTTCGGCTTCTTCGCCGGGCTCGGCTACCGGGTGCTCGACCTCTTTGGTCGGTCCTTCGGCCGCGCCGATTGGGACCGCACGGATATCCCCTGGTACGCCATCGCCGTCCCGGCCGACTCCTCGGCCGAGGTCGCGCTGCGCAGCGTGCTGGGCCGCATCCTGGCCGAGGCGGCGCATCGCGCCACCGATCCGGGCATTGCCGAGCTGGAGCCCTGGCTGGCGCAGCGAGCCTGCCAGCGACGACCTGGATACTCACCGGCGCCGCTACCTCGAGACCTGGAAGCGGGCCGCTGCAGCGCTGATGCCAGCGCAGGAGGTGATCGAGCTCGGCGCCGCCTCGGCCCTCGGCAGCTTCCTCGACCAGCGGCGTGGCGTCCTGCTCCGCACCATCGAGAGCGACCTGCGCTTCCCCTATGCCGCGCTCGATGAATCGGCCGACGCGATCCTCGCCCTCGAGGTGCTGCAGCACCTGAACGACGCGCATGCCCCAGGTTCCTCCCCGGGCGAGGTCTGGACCTTCCTGCAGACCGGCGCCACCAACCTGCTGCGCGAAAGCTTCCGGATTTTGCGCCCGGGCGGCAGCCTGGTGCTGACCACGCCCAACATCACCTCGGTCAGATCGATCGGTCATCTGCTGCGCCGCCGGCACGCCTTCAACTACCCGCCGCATGTGCGCGAGTACGCCCCGGCCGATGTCGTCGCCATGGCCGAGGCCGCCGGCTTCGTGGTGCAGGCGGCCGAGACCTTCCGTGCCTGGTACCCGCCGGTCGACATCGATCGCGCGGCACTGGCTGAAGGGCTGAGCGCGCTCGGCTTCGACATGACGGACCGCGAGGATGACGCCTACTTCCTGCTCCGCAAGCCCGGCCCAGGGATCCCGGCCGGGATGCGGTGGCCTCCGTCGGCCGCCGCCGCGCCCCTGCCCCCGCCGCTGCTTTGGCGCGGCCGCCGCTGCCGCCGGTCCGCCTCTCGGCGACCGAGGCCATCGAGACGGCGCGGCTGTTCGCGCTGCAGGAAAGCCACAACCTGTTCGAGGACATCATCGCCGGACTCTACAGCGCGGTGCTGCGGCCGGGTGACCTGGCGGTCGATGCCGGGGCAGATCACGGGCTGCACAGCTACCCGATGGCGGCCCGGGTCGGCCCGACCGGGCGGCTGCTGGCGATCGAGCCGATCCCGGTACTGGCCGAAGCGCTGCGCGCCGGCGCCGCCGAACGCGGGCTGCCGCAGTTGGAGCTCAAGCAGGTCGCGTTGTCGGATTGCGAGGGCCAGGCGGAGTTCCACTGGATCCGCAATGCCGACGGCTACAGCGGCCTGCAGGCGCGCGACTACCCCTTCCAGCCCGACGAGGAGAAGCTGGTGGTCCGCACCGTCCGGCTGGATGGGCTGCTGGAGGGTGCCGTGCATCCCTGGCGCTTCATCAAGCTCGACCTGGAAGGCGGCGAGTTCCGGGCCCTGCAGGGCGCCGAGGCGGCCCTGGCGCGGGCGCACCCGGTGATCGTCTTTGAGATCGCGGCAGGAGGCAGCCCGCGCCTATGGCTATGATCGCTACGAGTATTTCAGCTTCTTCAACGGGCTCGGCTACCGGCTGTTCGACCTGTTCGGCCGGCCGTTTCGGCTGGAGAGCTGGGACGACCTGGGCCATCCCTGGTACTTCATCGGGGTTGCCGCGGACGGACCGGACGAGGCGATGGTCACGGCCGGCATGCCGGGGATCATCGCGGAGGCGCTCGGGCGGCTGCCGTAAGACGCTTGGCCGAAGGCGCCCGCCGCAGGCTAGGATAGGCGCGTGAACATCCTTGCCCCGCCCCGTGCCCGCCTGCCGATCGAGGTCGTCTTCGACCTGGTCTGCCCCTGGTGCTTTCTCGGCATCCGGCGGCTGCGACGGATGCTGCGAAGTCGACCGGACGTGGCGGCGGAGCTGATCTGGCGGCCCTTCCTGCTGAACCCGGACCTCGCGCCGCAGGGGTGCCGCGGCAGGAATACCTGGTGCGGAAATTCGGTGGCGAGGAACGCGCCCGCCGCCTGCACGGCACCATCGCCGAACTCGGCCGGGCGGAGGGGCTGGACTTCCGCTTCGACCGCATCCGCCGTGTGCCGCATTCGTTGGATGCCCACCGGCTTGTCCGCTGGGCCGGGCGGTTCGGCTTGGCCGATGCCATGGTGGAGGCGGTGTTCGAAGCCTATTTCATGGAGGGCGCCGATATCGGCGATGCCGCGGTGCTCGCGTCGATCGCCGGCCGGCTGGGGTTGGAGGCGCCGGCAGCGCGCCGATTCCTGGCTACGGTGGCGGAGGTGGAGGCGGTGCATGCCGACAACCTCCGGGCGCACCGGCTGGGGATCAATGGCGTGCCCTGCTTCGTGGTGGCGGGGCGGCACGCGATTGCCGGGGCGCAGGAGCCGGAGGTGCTGGAGCGGCTGCTGGACGTGGCACTGGTGGAATATTAGCGGTGTCCCCCTAGGTCCCACCTCCACCCTTTCCAAAACTCCTATAATGGATTAGCGCCTCCCGCACGAAATCATCCACAGGGATGCTGTACGATTCGCCGCCGATGCCGGCCCAGTCGTAAGCAAACTCTCCAGCGACCGAGGCTGCCGCCCTGGCGACACCACGAGAAATCGATTTTGCGGAAGGAAACATCGCCAACTGGTGGGTGAAATGGTCTTCAAGGCCCGGATGGCTGTAGAAGACCCCCGGGATGTCCGCAAGGAAGCCGATAAACGCCGCTGTTCCACCCGGGGCTGCAAAGAAATCATAGTTGCGGATCGCTGCCACCTTACGGGCCAAGTCGAAGCCGGACAGGTGCGTGATGCGCGCCGTCGGACCAAGCTCAGCCTGCCAATATCCAATCACCTTTTTTCGCGCTCTACAATCGGTTCGTAGTAATCCATCATTTCTCTTGTCAATGATTCGAATATCGTTCCGGTCATGCCATTGACGGCCACGCATAATCTCAGGTTGGCGTTCTGTAGCTTTTTGAAAAGCTGCAAGAAGGCATCAACCTGCTCGATCCAAACTCGCTTCTCGAATTCAAGAGACACGAATATCTTGACCGTCGCAGGATCCCGGTCGTGGAGTTTCGGACCCACGACTGGTGCGATGTATTCTTTCAGGAAAAGTGATGTCTTGTGGGCAGCGGCCCGGGACGGATCGGGTAGGTAGAACGCTTCGGCCACGGATTCCCCGAGGCGAAGCGCTTCCGCACGTGGGTCGGCCTCTCGACCCATGTAGAAGATAACGGACTGTCGCCTTTTGATGGCAGGGAAGATGGCAGGATCGAAGAACGCCGTCGTCTTATGCTGATACAGGCGCAGATTTTGATGGGGCTGAATCACCTCAAGCGCTTGGCCTATTTGGGATATCGTGGCGCTTTGATCCAAGGGACGAGCGTTGCTGAGCAACATCCTGACGACCGGTGTGCGTCCCGAGGCACGCGCGTGAAAGCCCGCCTCTATATCGGCGATTATCTCAGCAACTGTTTTCGATTTCGTTGAGCCTTCACCAACATGTCCTCCGGTTGTTTTCAGATCTCCATTTTTATTTCCTAAAATAAACAAAATTCCATCGTACCGCCCGTCACAGACAAGCCACTGACCATCGATCATGACTATGTGCAGGCGAACATTCCACAAATGTGGATCATTTCGTCTGAAATGAGCGATATCGGAATACGACGCCTTGCCGAGAAACTCAGCGACGGCAGCCGATCCGTCCGTGGCGTCATGACTCTGCATGAGGTAGGCGCATGAAAGATGCCTGAAACACTCCCAGTATCTTGCCTGCTGCTCCTCATCCGTTAATGTAAGCAGGCAAGCCGCACAAAGGATAGGTGCGGCCTGGACTGGCCCACCATTCCTGGCGCCGGCTTCGGCGTCGAAAAGAAGTGTTACAACATCGGCTTGGGCTTCAGGGCCAATAGATGGCATCTTCTTTCCGCGTTCATTGAAGATCAGTTCACCGGAGCGGCTATCCTAGCTTCGTCCAAGCGAAGCACGTAAATCATTGCCTGGCGCTCCCCATCCCCACCAGCAGCCGCGGTACCCGCCACGGCCAGACCAGCCAACGATACGCCAGTAGCGACACCACCGTGGCTCCTGCCGCGATCACCAGCACCGCCACCGGCGCCGCCCAGCCCAGCGGCAGCACCAGCAGGCCGAGCGCCAGCACCGGTACATGGTGCAGCACGTAGACCGGCATCGTCGCCTCCCCAAGCCAAGCCATGGCCTTGCCCTCCCGCGGCGGGTGCCGCCCGGCATAGCCCAGCGCCGCCCCGGTCGCCCCCAAGCACAGAGCCCGACACCGATCCGCCCGGCGACCGAAGGCCCGCACCAGACTACCAGCGCCAGCCCGGCCAGGCCCAGCGCCAGCAACCCCGGCGCCTCGGCCCGCAGCCGCGCTTCCAGCCCCGGCCAGGCCGCCAGCACCCCGCCGAGCGCGAAGAGAGTGGCGAAATACAGCAGGTTGGCCCAGTCCTGCGTCAGGTTCGGCAGGAAAGGCCAATAGCCCCCGTCCCCGCCACCAGCCCCGCCAGCAGCAGGGCTGGCGCGTAGCCCCAGGCCCGGCCCGGCATCGCCTCCGCCGGCACCCGCCGCGCCAGCCAGCGCAGCAGCGGCAGCAGCGCCAGCGAGATCAGGAACAGGTAGGCCAGGAACCAAAGATGCGACCAAGTCATCAGGTTCAGCCGGGTGAGGTAGCGCGGCAGAAATTCGAGGAAGCCGTAATTGGGCGGCGCCACCAGCCGGAAGCCGCCAATCCGCAGGTCGCGGCCCTGCCCCAGCTCGATCCACTTGATCACAGGACCCAGCAGCAGGATGCCGGCGACCAGCGGCAGCAGGACGCGAGCCAACCGGTCCCGTACATAGCGCCCGGCCGGCCGCCGCCGCAGCGAGGCCACGGCCGACCAGCCGGCCAGGGTGAAGAAGATGGCCAGGGTGGCGATCCGCATCGCCTCATAGGCAACCGTCGCCAGCCCCCAGGGCGCCGCGCTCTTGACGTGGTAGCGCGGCTCGGCGGCGAAGATCAGCAGGGCATGGGCGAGGATGACCGCGCCGCAGACCAGGATGCGGAGCAGGTCGAGATCGGTGCGGCGGGCGGCTGGCAGGTCAGCGGACATGCCCGGGGAATGCCGCCGGCCGGCGCCGCGCCGCTAGTGCAAGACGAACACAGGCCGGAATAAACGACCTGTGAGCGAAAATCAGGCTGCCTTCGCCGGCCCTGCCACCTTCACCAGCGCCACCAGCAGGTCCTTGGCCACCCGCACCCGCTGCGGCAGCTCCATCTCCCGCAGCAGGGCGAGCTTGTGGTCCGGGCGCAGCTTCACCAAGCCCTTCTGCGCCGCCACCCAGTTGACCAGCCCGCCCGGGTTGCGGAACTGGTTCCGGAAGAAGCTCAGCACCACGCCCTTCGGCCCGGCATCCACCTTCTCCACCCCGGCGCCGCGGCAGGGCGCCTTGATGGCGACCACCTGCAGCAGGTTCTCGACCTCGGCCGGCAACGGGCCGAAGCGGTCAGCCAGCTCGGCCGCCATGGCGTCGATCTCCGCCTCGGTCTGCAGCGCGCCGATGCGGCGATAGAGGCCGAGCCGGACCGGCAGGTCGCGGACATAGTCCTCCGGGATCAGCACCGGCAGGCCGAGGTTGATGTTCGGCGTCCATGCACCGGCATAGTCGGCCTCGGACTTCTTCTTGCCGTGCTGGCCGGATTTGATCTCGTTGACCGCATCCTCCAGCATCTGCTGGTACAGCTCGATGCCGACCTCGCGGATATGGCCGGACTGCTCGTCGCCCAGCAGGTTGCCGGCGCCGCGGATGTCGAGGTCGTGGCTGGCCAGGGTGAAGCCGGCGCCGAGGTTGTCGAGCGTCTGCATCACCTCCAGCCGCTTCTGCGCCGCAGCACTCAGCCGGTGGCTGGCCGGCCAGGTCAGGTAGGCGTAGCCGCGCTGCTTGCCGCGGCCGACCCGCCCGCGCAGCTGGTAGAGCTGGGCCAGGCCGAACATGTCGGCACGGTGGATGATCAGCGTGTTCACCGCCGGCATGTCGAGGCCCGACTCGACGATGTTGGTGGACAGCAGGATGTCGTGCTTGCCGTCACCGAACTCGGTCATCACCTTCTCAAGGTGGGTCGGCGCGAGCTGGCCATGCGCCTCGACGATGCGGGCATCGGGCACGATCTCGCGCAGCCGGGCCGAGACCTTCTCCATGTCCTCGAGGCGGGGGACGACGCAGAAGACCTGGCCGCCGCGGAATCGCTCGCGCTGGATCGCCTCCCGCAGCACCACGCCGTCCCAGGGCATGATGAAGGTCCGCACCGCAAGCCGGTCGACCGGCGGCGTGGCGATGATGCTCATCTCGCGGACGCCGGTCAGCGCCAGCTGCAGGGTGCGCGGGATCGGCGTCGCGGTCAGGGTCAGGACGTGGACGTCGGTCTTCAGCGCCTTCAGCCGCTCCTTGTGGGCGACGCCGAAATGCTGCTCCTCGTCGACGATGACCAGGCCGAGGTCGGCGAACTCGACGCCCTTGGCCAGCAGCGCATGGGTGCCGACGACGATGTTGATCGAGCCGTCCTTCAGCCCCTCCCGCACCTTCGCCGCGTCCTTGGCCGTCACCATCCGCGACAGCTGGGCCACGGTGACGGGCATCCCGGCGAACCGGGCGGTGAAGGTGCGGGTATGCTGGCGGGCGAGCAGCGTGGTCGGCACCACCACCGCGACCTGCGCCCCCGACATCGCCACGACGAAGGCGGCGCGCAGCGCGACCTCGGTCTTGCCGAAGCCGACATCGCCGCAGACCAGCCGGTCCATCGGCCTTCCGGCCGCCAGATCCTCCAGCACGTCGGCGATGGCGCGCTGCTGGTCCTCGGTCTCGGCGAAGGGGAAGCGGCTGCAGAACTCGTCCCAGACGCCCTCCGGCGGGGTCGCCAGCGTGCCCTCCCGCGTCGCCCGCTCGGCGGCGATGCGGATGAGCTGGCCGGCCATGTCCTGGATGCGCTGCTTGGCGCGGGCCTTGCGCGACTGCCAGGACGACCCGCCGAGCTTGTCGAGCGCGACGCCTTGGCCCTCCGAGCCGAAGCGCGACAGCACCTCGATATTCTCGACCGGGAGAAACAGCTTGTCGCCGCCGTCGTAGATCAGCCTGAGGCAGTCATGCGCCGCGCCGCTGACCTGCAGCGTCTCGAGGCCGTCGTAGCGGCCGATGCCGTGGTCCTGGTGCACCACCAGGTCGCCCTGCTCGATGCCCGTCGCATCGGCGATGAACTGGTCGGCCCGCTTGCGGCGGCGCGGCGGCCGGGCGATGCGCTCGCCCAGCAGGTCCTGCTCGCCGACGACCGAGAGCCCAAACTTCGTGCCGGTGGCGCTGGCCGGCGCCAGGAAGCCGCGTTCCAGCCCGAGCACCGCCAGCGCGACGACGCCCTTCGGCAGGCCGGCAATGCCGGAGACGTCGTCCACCGGCTGCGCCGCGACGCCGTTCTCCCGCAGCAGGTTTGCCAGCCGCTCGCGCGAACCGCGGGTCCAGGCGGCGACCACCGGCCGCCTGCCCTGCCCGACCATCGCCTGGGCATGCTCGGCATAGGCGGTGAAGACGTTCTGCCCGGCGGCGCGGGCCTCGGTGAAGAGCCGCCCCGGTCGCCCCCGGCCTCGATCCCCTCGGCGCCGTCCGGCTGGCCGAAGGGGAGAAGCGGAACAGCGGCCCGCCGGCCAGCATGCGGTCCCAGCCGGCGCGCGTCAGGTACAGCCCGCCGGGCGGCGCCGGCCGGTAGGGCACCTCGCCCTCCGAGGTGCGGACCGGGACGCGCCGGGCCTGGTAGTGGTCCTCCACCATCTCGAGCCGCGCCGTCAGCACGTCCTCCGCCTGGTGGTCGAGGCTGACCGAGGCACCGGGGAGGTAGTCGAGCAGGGTCTCCATCCGCTCATGGAACAGCCCGGCCCAGTGCTCCATGCCCGGATGCTTCCGCCCAGCGCTGACCGAGACGTAGAGCGGGTCCTCCGCCGCGGCATTGCCGAAGAGCTCGCGATAGGCAGTGCGGAAGCGGGCGATCGAGGCTTCGTCGAGGAAGACCTCCCCGACCGGCCGCAGCCAGAGCTCGGCCAGCGCCTCGCCGCTGCGCTGGGTGCCGGTGTCGAAGCGTCTGAGGCTCTCTATCTCGTCGCCGAAGAGGTCCAGCCGCACCGGGTCCGGCTCGCCCGAGGGATAGAGGTCGATGATGCCGCCGCGGACCGCGTATTCGCCCGGCTCCATCACCGTGCCGGTGCGGCCATAGCCGTTGGCCTCGAGGAAGGCGGTCAGCGCCTCCGGCCGCACCCGGCCGCCCTTGCGGAGCAGCATGGTGGCGCCGAGGAAAACCTCGCGCGGCGGCACCTTCTGCACCAGGGCGTTCACGGTCGTCACGACGATCCGCGGCCGGGTGCCGGGCTCGAGCAGCCGGGTCAGGGTGGAGACGCGCTCGGCCACGATCTCCGGGTTGGGGGAGACCCGGTCATAGGGCAGGCAGTCCCAGGCCGGGAAGCGCAGCACCTCGACATCCGGGGCGAAGAAGCCGATCGCCTCGACCATGCGGGCGGTGCGGGCATCGTCGCGGCAGACATGCAGGACCGGCGCCTCGGTTTCCGCCCGGCGGCGGGCCAGCAGCAGCGCGTCGAAGCCCTCCGGCGCGCCATGCACCAGCAGGCCTTGGGTCCGGTCCTGCACCTCGCTCATCGCGGCCGCAGTTCCGCGGGCAGGCCGGCGCCGCTGTCGGCGCATTCGACCGCCATGCGGTCCAGCATCGGCGTCCGGCATTCCGGCGGGATGGGCCGGCGGCCGCTCAGCCAGTCGGCCAGGTCAACATCCGGGTATTCCAGCACCGCCTCGAGCTCGTCCAGCTCGGCCGGGGTGAAGCTGGCGATATTGGTGGCCACGAAGCGGCCTATCATCAGGTCGGCCTCCTTGGTGCCGCGATGATGCGCGCGGAAGACCAGGCGGCGGCGGCGGGGATCGAGGATGTCTGTATCGGGGGGCATGTCGTCACTGAGCACGGGGGCTGGCATATAGGCGCGCATGGGAATCCTGTCAGCCCGACGCAGCATACACCGCGGAAGTTGCGCGTGACCGAGGATAAGCAGGCCGATCCCCGGCTGGCGCCGGTCTTCGCCCCCTTGGCCGACCTGCCCGGGGTCGGGCCGGCGATTGGCCGCCGGCTGAAGGAGGCAGTGGGGGGCGAGCGGGTGCTCGACCTGCTGTTCCACCTGCCGGAGCGCTATGCCCAGCGCATCCGGGTGGACAGCCCGGCCGAGGCGCCGCTCGATGCCGAGGTGATCCTGCCGGCGCTCGTTACCGCCTTCCGCGCCGCCCGCTCCAAGCTCGGCCGCCCCTATGTCGAGGTTCGCGCGGAGTCGGGCGGCAAGCGGCTGCTGATCCGCTACATCAACGGAAACCTCGGCTGGCTGCAGAAGCTGCTGCCGCCGGGGACGGAACGGCTCTTCGCCGGCAAGGTGAAGGTCGAGGCCGGCACCTATTCGATGATCAACCCCCTCTCGGCCACCGGGCCGGAGGGACTGCCGGAGCTGGAGCCGGTCTGGCCGCTGGTGAAGGACCTCCGCCTGTCGCATGTGGCCAAGGCCATGACGGCGGCGCTGGACCGGCTGCCCGACCTGCCGGAATGGCAGGACGCCGCCCTGCTGCGGCGGGAGGGCTGGCCCGGCTTCGTCGCGGCGCTGCGGGCGGTGCAGCAACCGGTGGTGGCGCCGCCGTCGCCGACCCGCACCCGCCTGGCCTATGACGAGGCGCTGGCCGGGCAGCTCGCATTGGCCCTGGTCCGCCGCCGGGTGCGGCTGCGGGCCGGCCGCGCTTTGGCCGGGGACGGGCGGCTGCGCTACCAGGCCCTGGCCGCCTTCGGCCACCCCCTCACCCCGTCCCAGGCGCATGCCCTGGCCGAGATCGATGCCGACCTGGCCGCGCCGCACCGCATGCTGCGCCTGCTGCAGGGCGATGTGGGCGCCGGCAAGACCCTGGTCGCGGTGCTGGCCCTGCTGCGAGCTGTGGAAGCTGGCGCCCAGGGCGCGCTGATGGCGCCGACCGAGCTCCTGGCGCGGCAGCACATCCGCACCCTGTCCCGGCTCTGCACCCCGGCCGGCATCCGGGTGGAGCTGCTGGCCGGCAGCGTGAAGGGGGCCCAGCGCCGCCGGGTGCTGGCGGGCCTGGCCAGCGGCGCGGTGAGCATCGTGGTCGGCACCCATGCCCTGTTCCAGGAAGGGGTGGATTCCGCGACCTCGGCCTGGCGGTGGTGGACGAGCAGCACCGCTTCGGCGTCGCCCAGCGGCTGATGCTGGCCGAGAAGGGCGACAGCGCCGACATGCTGGTGATGACCGCGACGCCGATCCCCGCACCCTGCTGCTGACCCAGTGGGGGAGATGTCGGTCTCGCGCCTGACCGGCAAGCCGGCCGGGCGGCAGCCGATCACCACCACCCTGCACGGGCTGCGGCAGCTGGACCAGGTGGTGGCCGGGCTCGGCCGGGCGCTCGACCGCGGCGCCCGGGTCTACTGGGTCTGCCCGCTGGTCGAGGAGAGCGACACCATCGACTTCGCCGCCGCCGAGACCCGCTTCGCCGAGCTCTCGGCCCGCTTCCCCGGCCAGGTCGGCCTGGCGCATGGCCAGATGGACCCGGAGGTGCGGGAGCGGGCGATCCAGGATTTCGCCGCCGGCCGCACCCGCATCCTGGTGGCGACCACGGTGATCGAGGTCGGCGTCGACGTGCCGGAGGCCACCGTGATGGTGGTGGAGCATGCGGACCGCTTCGGCCTGGCCCAGCTGCACCAGCTACGCGGCCGGGTCGGCCGCGGCGCCGCGGCCAGCTACTGCATGCTGCTCTACGACGAGGCGCTGGGGACGACCTCGCGCGAGCGGCTGCTGATCCTGCGCGACACCGAGGACGGCTTCGTCATTGCCGATGCCGATTTCCGCCTGCGCGGCGGCGGCGAGGCGCTCGGGACACGGCAATCCGGGCTGCCGGTCTTCAGGCTCGGGCTGACCGAGGCCGAGGCGCAGGAGGGGCTGATCCTGATGGCCAACCGCGACGCCGCCCTGCTGCTTGAGAAGGATCCGCTGCTGACCGGGCCGCGCGGCCAGGCGGCGCAGGTCCTGCTGCGGCTGTTCGGCCGCGACGCGGCGATGGGGACGCTGCGGGCGGGCTGAGCGGACCGCCCAGATACACAGCGTTGCAAGCCGGGGGCTGGCGCCACCTTGCAAAGCCCTGTCAGGCTTGTACATCGGCGGGTCTGTCCAGGTCGGCATGGGGGAATCGGCATTGGCTGCGCTGATCGAGATCGAGCGCCTGACCAAACGCTTCGCAGGCTTCACCGCAGTGGACGACGTGACCTTCTCGGTCGCGCGCGGGGAGGTGCTCGGCTTCCTTGGGCCCAATGGCGCCGGCAAGTCTACCACCATGCGCATGCTGGCCGGCTTCATGCCGCCGACCTCGGGCACTGCCCGCATCTGCGGCGCCGATGTCGTGGCGCAGCCGGTCGCGGCGAAGCGCAGCCTCGGCTTCCTGCCGGAAGGCGCGCCGACCTATCCGGAGATGAGCGTCACCGGCTTCCTCGCCTTCACCGGCCGCATCCGCGGCTTCCGCGGGTCGGAACTGGCCGACCGCGTCGACCACGCCATGCACCTGACGCAACTTGAAGGCGTCCGCCTGCAACCGATCGAAACCCTGTCCAAGGGCTTCAAGCGCCGCGTCGGCCTGGCCCAGGCGCTGCTGCACGACCCGCCGGTGCTGGTGCTGGACGAGCCGACCGACGGGCTCGACCCCAACCAGAAGCACGAGGTGCGCGAGCTGATCCGCCGCATGGCGCCCGAGAAGGCCATCGTCATCAGCACGCATATCCTGGAGGAGGTCGGCGCCGTCTGCACCCGCGCCATCATCATCGCCCGCGGCAAGGTCGTGGTCGATGCCGCGCCCTCCGTGCTCGAACGCCAGGGCCGGACTCTGGAGCAGGTCTTCCGCAGCCTGACCCTCGGCGCGCCGGCGGAGGCCGCCTGATGCCCCCTGCCCTGACCGTCGCCCGGCGCGAGCTGGCCGGCTATTTCGCCACGCCTGTCGCCTATGTCTTCATCGTCATCTTCCTTGTGCTGGCCGGCGCGCTGACCTTCACGCTGGGCAACTTCTTCGGCCGCGGCCAGGCCGACCTGCAGCCCTTCTTCTCTTTCGTGCCCTGGCTTTTCCTGTTCCTGGTGCCGGCGCTGACCATGCGGCTCTGGGCGGAGGAACGCCGGCTCGGCACGATCGAGCTGCTGCTCACCCTGCCGCTGCCGCAGTGGCAGGCGGTGGTCGGCAAGTATCTCGCAGCCTGGGCCTTCTGCGGCATCGCGCTCGCTTTGACCTTCCCGCTCTGGATCACCGTGAACATCCTCGGCGATCCCGACAATGGCGTCATCCTTGCCGGCTATGTCGGATGTCTGATGGTCGCCGGCGCCTATCTCGCGCTCGGCGCCGCGGTCTCGGCGCTGACCAAGAACCAGGTCGTCGCCTTTGTCCTCGCGGTCGCGCTCTGCTTCGTCTTCGCCGCCGCCGGCAGCCCGGTGGTGACCGAGTTCCTGACCCAGCGCCTGCCGGTGCTGGCCGAGGTGGCCCGCGCGCTGTCGATCACTGACCGCTTCACCGGCTTCACCCGCGGCGTGGTCGCGGCGCGGGACCTCGTCTTCTTCGGTTCCTTCATCGGCTTCTTCCTGTTCGTGAATGCGGTGGTGCTCGACCACCGGAAGGCGGACTGACGCATGAGCGCGACTCCTCCCCGGGGCGCCCGCCGCCTCTGGTCCTCCGCCCTCGGCCTGCTCGCCGCCGCGGTGCTCGCCGTCGGCGTCAACATGCTGGCCGACCGTCTGCTGCCACGCGCCCGTGTCGACCTGACGGAGCAGCATCTTTACACGCTGTCGGACGGCACGAAGCAGGTGCTGGCCGGGCTGAAGGACCCGATCACCCTCCGGCTCTTCTATTCACGCCGGCTCGGCGCCGCGATCCCGGTCTATGGCGCCTATGCCGACCGCGTCCGGGAGATGCTGTCGGAATATGCGAGCCTGTCGAACGGCAAGGTGAAGCTCGAGGTGCTGGACCCCGAGCCCTTCTCCGAGCTCGAGGACCGCGCCATGGCGCTCGGCCTGCAAGGCGTTCCGGTCGACCAATCGGGCGAGCAGGTCTATTTCGGCCTTTCCGGCACCAACCTCGTCGACGACGAGCGCTCGATCGGCTTCTTCCAGCCGGACCGCGAGCGCTTCCTCGAATATGACCTGACCCGGCTGGTCTACGACCTCTCCAACCCGACCCGGCCGGTGATCGGGGTGATGACGGCGCTTCCGCTGAACGGCGACCCGCGGGCGATGATGCTGCGCCAGCCCGCGCTCGGGCAGCCCGCCGTGGCGATGACCCAGCTGCGGCAGTTCTTCACCGTGAAGGACGTTGCGCTCGACGCGCAGGTGATCGAGCCCGAGGTGCAGGTCCTCCTCCTCGCTCATCCGCAGCACCTGACGGAGGCTGCGCAATACGCGATCGACCAGTTCGTCATGCGCGGTGGCAAGCTGATGGTCCTGGTCGACCCGCATAGCGAGAGCCAGGCGAGCAAGCCGGGCCCGGGCGGCCAGCCGCCCACCGACACCGCCTCTTCGCTTGACCGGCTGCTGAATGCCTGGGGTGTCGAGGCGCCGTCCGACAAGGTCGTGCTTGACCTGCGCGGCGCCTGGCGGGTGCGCGCCAATCCGGGCGACAGGGTGCAGGCGGTGGATTATGTCGCCTGGTACAACCTGCAGGGCGACAGCCTGAACCACGACGATGTCTCGCTCGCCCAGCTCGACCAGATCACCGTCGCCTCGGCCGGCGAAGTACGCAAGAAGGACGGCGCGGCGGTCGAGTTCACCCCGTTGCTGACCAGCTCGGCGCAAAGCATGCTGGTGGACGCCGCGCGCGTGCGGCAGGAGCCCAACCCGGTCCGCCTGCTCGCCGATTTCCGCAGCGGCAACACCCGCCACGTCCTGGCCGCGCGGATCCGCGGAGAGCTGGCCTCGGCCTTCCCCGGCGGCCCGCCGCCAGCGGCCGAGGGCCAACCGCGGCCCGACGACTTCCCCGCGCATCGCGCCCGCAGCGAGGGTGCGGCCAATATCGTCGTCGTCAACGACAGCGACATCCTCGAGGACCGCTTCTGGGTCCGGGTACAGGATTTCTTCGGCCAGCAGGTCGCCACGCCCTTCAGCGGCAACGGTCCCTTCCTGGCCAACCTGGCGGATACCCTGTCGGGCTCCGATGCGTTGATCTCGCTCCGCTCGCGCGGTGAGAGCCTCAGGCCCTTCGAGCTGGTCGAGGATATTCGCCGCAACGCCGATGCCGAGTACCGGCAGACGGAGCGCCAGCTCACCCAAAAGCTGGAGGAGACCGAGAAGCGGCTGCGGGAGCTGCGCCAGGGCACGCCCGCCGCACCCGGCGCCGAGCGCAACCAGAACCAGGCCGCGGTGATCACCCCGGAGCAGCGCGCCGAGATCGACCGGGCGCGGGAGGAGATCATCGCCACCCGCCGCCAGCTCCGCGCCGTGCAGCTCGAGCTCCGCCGCGACATCGAGGGGCTGGAGACCACGCTGCGGGTCGCCAACATCGCCCTCGTCCCGGCGCTGCTGACCGCCTTCGCCATCGGCCTCGCCGTGGTGCGCAGCCGCCGCCGCGCCGCGGCGCGGGCCTGAGCGGAGGGCACCCAGCATGAACCGCCGCAGCCTGCTCCTCCTCGGCGGTGCCGCCGCCATCTCGGTCGGCGCCGCGGTGCTGCTGACGCCGCGCGGGATCGACCAGCCGGACATCGCGCCCGGCGGCCTCGCCTTCCCCGGCCTGGCCGAGCGGCTGCAGGCAGCGGAGCGGATCGAGATCCGGAAGGCGGATGGCACCCTGGTGCTGACCCGCCAGGACGACGTCTGGGGCCTGCCGGCCAAGGGCGGCTATCCCGTCCGTGCAGAGAAACTGCGGGAGATGCTCGTCGGCCTGACCGAGCTTCGCCTGGCCGAGGCCCGGACCGCCGATCCCGGCCAGCATGCGCGGCTCGGCGTCGACGATCCCGACCGGCCCGGCAGCACCGCGCTGCTGCTGCGGGTGCTGGACGGCAAGGGCGCGCCCCTGGCGGAGCTGATCCTCGGCCGCCGCCGGGTCCGCACCCAGGGCAATGCGCCCGAGAGCATCTATGTCCGCCGCCCCGGCGAGAGCCAGGCGTGGCTGGCCGAAGGTCGGCTGGCCGTCGATGCCGACCCGCAGCTCTGGCTCGACCGCGATATCGCCAACCTGGCCGCCGAGCGCATCCGGCGGGTCGATATCCGTCGCAGCGGCGAGCCGCCCCTGGTGCTGTCCCGGGCCGATGGCGCGCCGCGGCTGCATGTCGACCAGCCGGCGGACGCGCCACCGGCGGATGAGGTCGTGCTGGACGAGATCGCCCGTGCCTTCGAATACCTCACCTTCCTGGAGGTCCGGCCGGCCGCGGACCTGCCCGGCAAGCCGCAGGGCGAGAGCCGCTTCGACCTGGCCGATGGGCTGGCCATCCATGTCGCCCCCTCGCTGGACGACGGCAATGTCTGGATCCGGTTGCGTGCCGAAGGCGGCGAGGAAGCGCAGCGGCTGAACGGCCGCTGGACCCCTGGGCCTTCCAGGTAGGCGTCTGGAAGCTGAAGGCCTTCGCCCCGCTTGCCGCCGACCTGAAGCCCCAGGACGCCGCTCCGCAAGTCGCGCCCCCGGCCGCGCCGAAGCCGTGAGCCGGGAATACCCGGACCGGCCCTGGGTCGGCATCGGCGTCGTCGCCTTCGACGGCGCCGGGCGCGACCGCGGCGCCGAGCGCGTGCTGCTGGTGCGGCGCGGCAAGCCGCCGCGCCAGGGCAGCTGGTCCCTGCCCGGCGGCGCGCAGGAGATCGGCGAGCGCGCCGAGGCGGCGGCACGGCGCGAGCTGCTGGAGGAGACCGGGATCGAGGTCGGCCCGCTGGAGCTGGCCGCGGTCTTCGATTCCATCAGCCGCGACGAGGCCGGCGCGGTGCGCTGGCACTACACGATCATCGATTACTGCGGCCGCTGGACCGCTGGCGAGGCGCGGCCGGGCGACGACGTCGCCGCAGTCGCCTGGGCGGCCCCGGAGGAGCTGCCGACCTATGACCTGACGCCCGACGCGCTGCGGGTGATCGCCGAGGCGCGGGAACGACTCTTTCCCGGCTGAGCGCCCGCCGCCCCGCATTCGTTAAGTTCGCGCTCCGAACCGTGAAGCTCGCCTCGCCGTGCCGTGTGCGAACCGATTTCCTGCTCGCGCTAAGATTGAAGCGGCAGGAGAGCGAATTGCCGATATGATGTTACTGATCGGGCTGGTGCTGCTGGCACTCGTGGCAGGGCTGGCGGCCCTTTCGCCCTCCTCGGCGTCCCGGTCCCGGGCACCTATCTCGGCCGCGACGCCGACTTCGCCCTCCTGGCCCTGCAGATGCTCTCGGCGTCCTGGGCAGAGGGCGTGTTCTGGCCGCGCTGGCTGATGGACACAGATCACGGCCTGGGCGGCACCACCTACTATTCCTATCCGCCACTGGCGCATTGGGCTGCTGCCGCGCTCGGCCGGGTCACAGGCCTTGGCCCCGCGCCGACGCTCGGCCTCGCCATGGGGCTCTGGCGGCTGCTGGCGGTGGGCACAGGCTTCCTGTGGTTGCGCCGGCACGTGCCGGCGGGTCCGGCCCTGGCCGGCGCCGCCTTCGCCGCGCTGCTGCCCTATGCCGCGCTGGTCGATCCCTGGCTACGCTTCGCCTATAGCGAGACCGCGGCGATCGCCCTGCTGCCGCTGCTGCTGCTGGCGCTCGACCGGCTGGCCGAGGGCCATCGTGCGCAGGGCCTGGCGGGGGCGGCGCTGGCCTATGCCGCGCTGGCGCTGACCAACCTGCCGGTCTGCTGCCTCGCCGCGCATCTCGGGCTGCTCTATGCCTGGGGGCTCGGCGGGCGGCGGGCGCTGCTGCGCTGTCTGGTGGCGGGTGGCCTCGGTGCCGGCGTGGCGGGGGCCTTCCTCCTGCCGGCGCTGGGACTGCTGGAACACGCCAATGCGGCCAGCCTGTTCAACGATTCCTGGACCGACAACCTGCTGTTCTTCAGCCGGCCGGAGGGCAAGCTGCTGGTCATCTGGGGCGCGATGCTGCTGGCCGCGGGGCTCGGCCTTGCCCTGCTGCGGGACGCCGCGCCCTGGCCGCAGCTGCGCGCGCCCGGCCTGCCGCGGGCGCTGGCGGTGCTGCTGCTCGGCAGCCTGGCGCTGAGCTGCGTCCTGACCCTGCCGCTCTGGCTGACCCTGCCGCAACTGACCGCGGTGGAGCATCCCTGGCGCAGCACCGCGCTGCTCGGCACGGCCGTCGCCGGCATCGCCGCCCTGGCCTGCGCCGCGCGGCCGCGGCCGCGCGCCCTGCTGGCAGCCGGCCTTGGCCTCGCGCTGCTGCCGCCGGCCTTCCTCGCCGGGGTTGTGGCACTCGGCCACCCGGCCTGGCCGAAATTCCTGCCGGCGGCGCAGCGGCTGGACTTCGCGCGGAACTATTCCGGGGCTTACTCCTGGGAACATGTGCCGGCCGAGGCAGCGGCTGCCGGCTGGGTGGCGATCATCGCCGGGCATCCGGACCCCTGGCCGCGGCCGACCCTGCCGCAGGGCGCCGCGCGCATCCCCGGCGGCTTCCGCCTGCCGTGGGCCGATGGGCCGGTGGCGCTGCCGCAATTCTTCTTCCCCGCCTGGCAGGCCGCCGACCTGTTGGGGCCGGTGCCGTTGCGGCCGACCCTGGAGGGCTTCCTGGAACTGGCCCCCGACCATCCGGCCGTGGACATCACGGTGACCATTCGGCCGACCCGCTGGGAAAGGATCGGCTGGGCGGTAAGCGCGGCGACCGCCTTCGGCCTGCTGCTGCTGCGCCTGCCGCGGCTTCGCTCCCTGGCGGTCCGGGTGCCGACGCTGCGGCCCGGCGCCATGATCCGGGGTGGGACAGCGGGGACGAAGCAGGTCTAGCATCCCCGGTGGAGCCCAGGAGAAACGTCCACCATGCCGCTCGAGACCCACCAATCCGCCGAGCTTTCCCTCGCCGACCAGCGCTGGCAGGCCCGCATCGACCTGGCCGCCGCGCACCGGCTGGCGGTGATGCACGGCTTCCATGAGGGAATCTTCAACCACTTCACCCTGCGGGTGCCCGGCACCGACGACAGCTACTACCAGATCCCCTTCGGCACCCATTGGTCCGAAGTCTGCGCCTCCACCTTCATGGAGGTCGGCTACGACGGCAGGCTGCTGGCCGGCGAGGGCCATATCGAGCGGTCCTGCTACGCGATCCATGCGCCGATCCACCGGCTGGCCCCCAAGGCCGCCGCGGTGTTCCACACCCACATGCCCTTCGCCTCCGCCCTGTCGCGGCTGGAGGACCCGCGGATCCTGCCGATCGGCCAGACCGAGGTCGGCACCATGATTCACACCGCCTACGACATGCACTATGCCGGCCCGGCCTTCGAGGAACAGGAAGGCGAGCGGCTGGCCCGGATCCTCGGCGACAAGACGGTGCTGATGATGGCGAACCACGGCGTGGCGACCGTCGGCCGCAGCGTCGCCGAGGCTTATGACCGGCTCTACTACGTCGAGCGGGTCGCGCAGGTGCAGCTCTATGCCATGTGGACCGGCAAGCCGCTGGCCTATCTGCCGGACCAGGTGGTGCAGGAGACCGTGGCCCAGTTCAGCGGCAAGGCGCCGCGCTATGGCGACAAGTCGAATGCCGAATGGCATTTCGCCGCGCTGAAGCGGATCCTCGACCGCAAGGAACCCGACTACAAGGACTGAGCCGAGGCGCGCGCGCGGTGGCAGACCACCGCCGCGGGTTTCGGACAAATACCCGTTCCTCGTTGGCAGTCAGCGATCCGGAAGCGGTCGGAGCGCAGCACGGGACGTGTCCGCATGGCGACGTCGTATAGGAAAATATTCAGATTTGCAAGGTTTGCCTGACTGTGGCGTTGCAACCCGCACGCATCCTGACGGTCCAGCAACGGCCCGAACAGGCCCAATCTTTTCAGGTGTTTGCACAGCAAGTCCCGGGCCTGCCCCCAGGCTTGCCCCCGGCGCTGTGGGTAACCGCAGTCGGTCCCGCGGCGCTCTCTCCCGCCGCGGCGCGCGATATTTCCAGCACCGGGCACGAACCGCGCCAGGCACCTCCGCAACCCGCTGAAACCGTTTGATACGTCCTGCGCCGGGCCGTCGACCGCGTGGCCGCCAGGCCGCTGTCCAGCGGCAATCCGTTCGGGAAACGAGTCGAATGGGAACGCCTGAGGAACCCGCCTTGTTCGCTGCGGCTTTGCGGGTCCTTCCTCACAGCCTGTCCCCAGGCTTGTCCCGAAGCCTGGGGATAACGCCCTGGCGGCTCTCGGCCACCCCTGGGGCTTGCATGCCGCGCCGCACAGCGCCCACAACCGGCGACCCCGATGTCCCGCCGCAAGCCCCCGCCCCCGCTGACCCTGATGCCGCCTCAAGCCGCCGCGCCGCAGGCCACGCCGCGCCTCGCGCTCGGCGGCACCAGCGGCGTGCGCCTGGTGTTGGAGGCCGGCGACGCCGCTGCGGTCGAGGCGGCGGCCGCGGCGCTCAAGGCCCGCTTCGGGGCGCGCTTCGCGGTCATCGGGCGGCGCCGCGCCAAGGCCGGGCTGCGGGTGACAGCCAGCCTGCAGGTCAGCGCGGACGAGGCGCTGGACGCCGGGGCACCGCGCGAGGACGGCTAGAGCAGGTGGGGCGAGCGTGAACGCTCGGACGCCTCAATCCGCACTGAAAGGATTGAACTGCGGCGGGGCGCCGTTCGCTCCTGAACACACCATGCATGTTCCACCCGGGACGATCGCCAGACGGTGTTACGGACTGCTGTGATCCCCAGTTCGGGGAATGGCCGTTACTGCCAGGGCGTCTTCGTATTCGACCGACACAGGTGAGGGAGAGCGGGCATTTGCGGCGCCCTACCTGGCGCTGCTGCCTGGGGGATCCGGCCGGACTGTGCTTGCCGCATCACCGGCTTGACCGCCGCCGCTTCCGCACCGCAGCATTGCGGGCCACGCAACCGGAAGGGATGCGCCATGCGCCGCCGCGACGTGCTCGCCACCCTGGGCACCACCATCGGGGGGATCGCGCTCGCCGCCCCCGCCTTGCCGCCGCGCAGACTGCGCCCGGCCGCCGCATCCTGCGCTTCGTGCCGCAGGCCGACCTGGCGCTGCTGGACCCGATCCACTCCGTCGCCTTCGTCACCCGCAACCACGCGCTGCTGGTCTACGACACGCTCTATGGCTGGGACGCCGAACTCAAAGCCCGGCCGCAGATGGCCGCCGCCATGCCGGTCTTCGAGGAGGACGGCAGGCGCGCCACCATCACCCTGCGGCCGGGGCTGAAATTCCACGACGGCAGCCCGGTGCTGGCGCGGCGACTGCGTCGCCTCGATCAAGCGCTGGGCGACGCGCGACGCCTTCGGCCAGGCGCTGATCGCGCAGACCGAGGAGCTGACCGCGCCGGATGACAGCCGCATCGTCTTCCGGCTGAAGAAGCCCTTTCCGCTGCTGGCGGATTCCATGGCCAAGGTCGGCACCCATCTCTGCGCCATGATGCCGGAGCGGCACGCCTCCCTGCCCTCCTCCCAGGCGGTGCCGGAGGTCATCGGCAGCGGCCCCTTCCGCTATGTCGCCGCCGAGCGCGTCGCCGGCAGCCGCAACGTCTACGAGCGCAACCCGGACTACGTGCCGCGGCAGGAGGCGCCGAGCTACCTCTCGGGCGGCAAGGTCGTGCATCTCGACCGCGTCGAATGGCTCACCATCCCCGATGGCGCGACCGCCAGCGCCGCGCTGCAGCGTGGCGAGGTGGACTGGTGGGAGCAGCCGGCAATCGACCTGGTCGGGCCGCTGAAGCGGACGCGCGGGGTGAAGATCGACATCCTCGACCCGAACGGCTCGATCGGCTTCCTCCGCTTCAACTGCCTGCATCCGCCCTTCGACAACCCCGCGATCCGCCGCGCCATCCTGCGCGGCACCAACCAGGTGGACGCCATGACGGCGGCCGCCGGCGACGATCGGACCTACTGGAAGACGCCCTACGGCTTCTTCGCCCCGGGCTCGGTCATGGCCAGCGATGTAGGGATGGATGCCCTGCGCAACCCGCTCGACAGCGCCGGCATGAAGCGGGCCCTGGCCGAGGCGGGCTACAGGACGAGCGGGTCAACCTTCTGGCCGCCACCGACTTCCCGGTCATCAATGCCATGAGCGAGGTCTGCGGCGACTTCCTGCGCCGCGGCGGGGTGAACCTCGATTACGTCTCGACCGACTGGGGGACGGTGACCCAGCGCATCCTGGAAGCAGGACCCGGTGCCGGCCGGCGGCTGGAACATGATGGTCAGCTACACCGCGGGCAGCGCCCAGGTGAACCCGGCCGCCAACAACCTGATCCGCGGCCATGGCAAGGGCGCCATCTTCGGCTGGCCGAGCATCCCGCGACTGGAGGAGCTGCGGAACGCCTGGTTCGATGCGCCGGACGAGGCCACGCAGGCGCGTATCGGCCAGGAGATGCAGCAGGTAGCCTTCGCGGAGGTCCCCTATGTGCCCGCTCGGCCAGTTCTTCTCCCCCACTGCGCTGCGCAGCGACCTGGAAGGCATGCTGAAGGGCGTGGCGCTGTTCTACGGGATCAGACGGGTCCAGCGCCCGCCCGCCGCTTCGCGGTAGGCAGGCGCGATGAATGACGCACCGCACCATGACACGGCCTCGGACGACAAGCTGGCCCGGCTGATCGCCCGGGCGGTGGCCGCCGGGCCTGCCCTGCCCTGCGCGGTGGTGCACCCGGTGGATGCCGCCAGCCTCGAAGGCGCGATGGAAGCGGCCGCAGCCGGGCTGATCCTGCCCATCCTCGTCGGGCCGGCCGCCAGGATCCGCGCTGCCGCCACGGCCGGCGGCATCGACCTGGCCGGCGCGGCGATCGAGGACGTCCCGCACAGCCATGCCGCGGCCGAGCGCGCCGTCGCGCTGGTGCAGGAGGGCCGCGCCGGGGCGCTGCTGAAGGGCAGCCTGCACAGCGACGAGATGCTGGCCGCGGTCGTCGCGCGCGAGGAGGGCTGCGGACCGAGCGGCGCATCAGCCATTGCTTCATCCTCGACGTGCCGCGCTACCACAAGCCGCTGGTGGTCACCGACGCGGCGATCAACATCGAGCCGGACCTGGAGACCAAGGCGGATATCGCACGCAACGCCATCGACCTCTGCCGCGCGCTGGGGATCGAGCGGCCCAAGCTGGCGGTGCTGGCGGCGGTTGAGATCGTTACCGCGAAGCAGCCGGCGACGCTCGACGCCGCGGCCCTGTCGAAGATGGCGGATCGCGGCCAGATCGAGGGCGGCATCGTCGACGGGCCGCTGGCCTTCGACAATGCCATAAGCCTGGAGGCGGCGCGGTCGAAGCACCTGGCAAGCCCGGTCGCCGGCGATCCCGACATCCTGCTGGTGCCCGATCTCGACCTCGGGCAACATGCTCGGCCAAGCAGTTGCAGTACCTGGCGGGGGCCGAGAGCGCCGGCGTCGTGGTCGGCGCCCGGGTGCCGATCGCGCTCACCAGCCGGGCGGAGGGGCCGCGGGCGCGGCTTGCCTCCTGTGCCGTGATGAAGCTGGCCATCGTCATGCGCGTCACCAAGCACGGCGACGATTGATCCGCCGGCACCGCGGCGCGGAGCCTGTTCGCGGCCTGGCGTCGCAGGCTGCCTGGTCCGCCGCGGCATGAAGATGCGACGGCGGATTGCGTTCACGTCGCGCCGCGATCCGCTGTAGCGTCGGGGCGCATGGCCTCCCGCATCGTCACCCTCACCCTCAATCCCAGCCTCGACATCTCGGCCGACGCGGAGATGATCCGCGCCGTCCGCAAGACGCGCACGCGGAACGAGCGCTTCGACGCCGGCGGCGGCGGGGTCAATGTCTCGCGCGTGCTGCACGAGCTCGGCGCCGAGACCCTGGCCATCATCCTGGCCGGCGGGCTGGCCGGCGCCCTGCTGGAGCAGCTGCTGGAAGCGGATGGCGTCCCCCGCCACAGTATCCCGATCGCCGGCAGCACCCGCATGTGCCACACGGTCAACGACCTTTCGACCCGCAACGAATTCCGCTTCGTGCCGGAGGGGCCGGAAGTCTCGGCGGCCGAATGGGGCGCCGCGCTCGCGGCGCTGGAAGCCGAGCCGGGCGATTGGATCGTCGCCAGCGGCAGCCTGCCGCGCGGCGTGCCGGACGATGTCTATGTCCGCGTCGCCGCGCTCGCGGCGCGCCAGGGCCGGCACCTGGTGCTCGACACCTCCGGCCCGCCGCTCAAGGCGGCGCTCGGCCATGGGCTCGCGCTGATCAAGCCGAGCCGCGGCGAATTCGAGACGATGGTCGGCCGCCCGCTCGGCACGCCGCGGGCCCTGAACGAGGCGGCGCTGGCCCTGGTCCGGGAGGGTGGCGCGGCGCTCTGCGCCGTCTCCCTGGGGCATGAGGGCGCGCTGCTGGCCGAGCCCGGCGGCATCCTGCGGCTGCGCGCGCTGGACGTGCCGGTGCTGGGCGCGGTCGGCGCCGGGGACAGCTTCCTGGCGGCGATGGTCTGGAAGCTGGCGCAGGGCGAGAGCCCGCGCGAGGCCTTCGCCTGGGGCATGGCCTGCGGCGCCGCGGCGGTGATGCAGCCCGGCACCGCCAAGCCGCGGCACGAGGATGTGGCGGCGCTGCGGCGGCAGATCGGCGAGCTGCCGCCGGGCTGAGGCCGGCCCGCCCTCAGGCCTCGGAACAGGCCGCCAGGAAAGGGCCTTCCGCGGCCGGCACGTGGCAGGCGGCGCAATGGATGCAGGGATCGGCCCGGTGGTCGCCCGGGCGCCGGACGAAGCCTCGGGTCAGGCCAAGCAGCTCCCGGCCCTGGCCGCGCATCGCGTCCTTCCGCCAGAATGCGGTGCCGGTGGCACGGCATTCCGGGCAGCTGATCCTGGCGCAGATATCGAGGTTGCTCGTCATCCCTGCCCTGCGCTGTCGGGTCCCGACGGTCAGGTCGCGGGCCCAGCGACCCGCACCCGTCCTAACCGGACTCTGGGGTCGGCAGCCGTGGACTTCAAACCAAAGCGCGCATCCTCGCGCGACTGCTACCCATCCCGTCGCTTCAGCGCCAGCCGCCGCCCTGGCCGCCCCGTGCCGAGCGCGGCGAAGCGCGCCAGCACGTCCTCCGGCCAGCGCGTCACCCGGCGGACGCCGAGATCGACGCAGAGGTAGAGCACCTCGTTCTCGGCGGCGAGCCAGCCCTCGGTCGCATGGTACATCCGGTGGGTCGCCAGCAGGCGCTTGTCGTCGTGGCCCAGCACCTCGTTGGTGCAGGAGAGCGGCATGCCCTCATGCGCTTCCCGCACATAGTTCACCCAGGCCTCGGCGGCGAAGGTGGCCAGGCCGCGCTCGCGGAAGGGCGCGCCGAGGCCGAGCTTCGGCCAGAGCTGGTCGGTCGCGATGTCGAACACGACCATCGTAGAAGCCCATGTTCATGTGGCCGTTGTTGTCCACCCAATCGGGGCGGACCACCGCGAGCGGCGGCGGCAGGTCGGGCGTCTCGGGCATCAGGGCTCCATCATCCGCGGTCCGGCCGCACGGCCCGGGTCACCAGGCTCAGTGGATGTCCTCCGACCGCGACAGCGCGTCCTTCAGCTTGTCGATGTCGAAATCGTCCCGCTTCGCCATCTCGAGGATCACGGCCTCCTTGCGGGTGATCAGGTCGATTGCCGCCGGCAGCTGCCGCACCGCCTCGGCCGGGATCACCACCGCGCCGTGGCGGTCGGCATGCACCACGTCGTCATGCATCACCGGCATGCCGTGCACCAGCACGTCGCGGCCGAAATCGACCATGTGCACATGCGCATGGCTCGGGTTGACCATCCCGCCGATGATCTGGAAGCCCGGCGCCAGCATGTCGAGGTCGCGGAAGGAGCCGGAGGTGACGCAGCCGAGGCAGCCGAGCCCCTTGTGGACGTTGCTGTTCACCTCGCCCCAGAACGCGCCGAAGCCGGGGCTCTCGTCCAGGTCCTCGATCACCACGATGGTCGGCAGGTCGGCATCCGCCACGTATTCGTACCAGCCGATGCGCGCCGCCTTGTCCTGGTCCTTGCTGCGGCCGGACGGCGCCGCGGCGCGGATCTGCCCGGTGCGGGCCAGGCCGCAGATCGGCGGCAGCGACGGATCGGCGGCGACGAAGGGCTGCAGCGTGAAGCCGCGGCCGCGCCGGGCCGGCATGACGATCTCCATCGCGTTGCAGATCGTCGGCGTGTCCCAGCGCCGCAGCAGCTCGAGATCCGCGCGGGTGAAGGGGCGGTCGACCATGGTGTGATATCCTCCCGGAGGGGATGAAGGATCGATGGAGGCCGCGCCGCGGGTCAAACCCCGCGGCGGCGCCCGCGAATGAAAGCCGGCCGAAGCGTGACGGTTGCGCGACAGCCGGGGTGTCCGGCTTGCAGTCCCCCCGCGCCTCCCGTAACAGCCCTGGCAAGGCCGGGGGACGATGCATGCGGGCGGGGCTGGCGCGCCTTCTGGGATGGACGGCCTGCCTCTGCGCGGCACTGCTGCCGTCCAGCGCCGCGCGCGCCCAGCGCGGCACCGCCGGGCCGATCTACCAGCCGAACATCGACGCCCTGGTCGAGGGCGGCGAGGAATGGCTTGCCCGCCTGGAGCAGCAGGGCTGGTTCCTTCGCGGCCAGTTCACCGGCATCGTCCAGGCCCACCCATCCTTCCACTCGCCCTACCGGGGCGCGTCCAGCCTGAGCCCGAAGGATGAGACGCGGGACACCCAGTCGGTCGACCTCGTGCTCGGCCGCCGGCTCTGGCGCAATGCCGAGGTGGTCGCGGTGCCGTCTCTCACTCGCGGCTTCGGCCTGTCCAACTCGGTCGGCGTGGCGAGCTTCCCGAACGGCGAGGCCTTCCGCCTTGGCACCCGCGACCCCTCGCTCTGGCTCTCGCGGCTCTTCGTCCGGCAGACCATCGACCTCTCGGCCGAGACCGACCTCGGCACGGACCCCGACCCGATGCGCTTCACCGGACCGCTGGCACGGGAGCGGATCACGCTGACGGCCGGCCGGGTCTCGGCCTGGGACTTCTTCGACGACAACCGCTATGCGCACGACGCCCGGTCCCAGTTCATGGGCTGGGGCCTGGTCGGCACCGGCGCCTTCGATTTCGCCGCCGATGCGCGCGGCTTCACCGACGGCGCCGTGGCGGAATGGGAGAACGGCCGCTGGGCGGTCCGCAGCGGCGCCTTCCGGGTGGCACGGGACGCCAATTCGCTCGACCTCGAGCCGCGCTGGCTGAAGGGCTGGCAGGTGCTGACCCAGGTCGAGCGCGCCTGGTCGATCGGCCCGCATGCCGGGATGGTCCGGCTGCTCGGCGGCCTGTCCCGCACCCGCTCCGCGCGCTGGGACGCGCTGACCGGCGCCGTGCAGGCGAACGAGACCGACATCGATCCGCTGCGCAGCTTCCGCACCAAGCGGATGCTGGCGCTGAACCTCGAACAGGAACTGACGGACGAACTCGGCGGCTTCGCCAGGCTCGGCTGGAACGACGGCCGGGCGCAGAACTGGATGTTCACCGAGATGGACTGGTCGGTCTCGGCGGGGCTGTCGCTGGCCGGGCTGCGCTGGCATCGGCAACAGGACACGATCGGGTTGGCCTTCAACGCCGGTGGCCTGTCCGACCCGCACCGGCGCTTCCTTGCAGCCGGCGGGATCGGCTTCATCACCGGCGACGGGCGGCTGAACTACCGGCCGGAGCTCACGACCGAGGCCTATTACGACATGCGCCTGGCGCCCGGCCTGCACCTGGCCGCCAATGCGCAAGCTGGTGGCGAACCCGGCCTAGCAATGCCGATCGCGGCCCGGTCCCGGTGCTGGCGCTGCGGCTGCACGCCGCCTTCTGAGGCCCGCGGGCGGTTCAGGCCGGCATCTTCGCCCGCCGTTAACGCGGCTGCGGGCAGCATCGGGGCCCACAGCTTCACCCGGATTCCTCCTGCATGCGCCTCCCGACCCTTGCCATGCGCAGCCGCATCGTGCTGCTGCTGCTCGGCTTCGGCCTGATGCCCGCGATCCTGCTCGGCATCGCCTTCCTGGCGGAGCGCGGCGAGTTGCGCCGGAGCGCGATGGACCGCCTGGCCGATGCCGCCGCCAGCCTCAGCGACACGATCGACCGCAACCTGTTCGAGCGCTACGGCGACGTCCAGGCCTTCGGCTTGAACACCGTGGCGCATGACCCGGCCAGCTGGCGCCGGCCGGGCGCCGACAACCCGCTGGTGCGCGCGATCGACGAATACGTCGCGCTCTACGGCGTCTACAAGCTGGCGGTGCTGGTCGATCCGAAGGGCGAGGTCCTGGCCGTCAACAGCCGCGACGCCGCCGGCAAGGCGATCAGGACCGAGGGTCTCTATGCCCGTTCCTTCGCCGCGGCGCCCTGGCTCGGCCGCGCGCTGCGCGGGGAGTTCCTGGTCGGGCCGGAGGGGCTGACCGGCACGGTGGTCGAGCCTCCCGCTCGCGCAGCCGAAGTGGCGGAGGCCTTCCCCGGCGAGGATGGCTACAGCATCGTCTTCGCCGCGCCGGTTAGGGACCAGGCCGGGACCCTGTTGGGGGTCTGGGCGAATTTCGCCGATTTCGGCCTGGTCGAGCAGATCGTCGCGGATTTCCACGCCAGGCTGGCGCGCAGCGGCATGCCGGGGGCGGAACTGACCGTGCTGGATGCTGGCGGCACCGTGCTGGTGGACCACGACCCGGTCGCCCGGCCAGGCCCCTACCGGCGCGACTTCGGGGTGATCGGCGCGCTCAACCTGGTCGAACGCGGCGTCGGCGCGGCGGCGGCGGCGGTACGGGGCGAAGCCGGGGCGGCGGTCGCCCGGCATGCCCGCAAGGGGATCGACCAGGCGGCCGGCTTCGCCCGCAGCCACGGCGCCATGGGATCTCGCCGGGCTCGGCTGGTCCAGCCTGGTGCGGGTGCCGGTGGCGGAAGCCTTCGCCGTGATCGATCGGATCCTCGCGCGCGGCCTTTTGCTGCTCTGCGTCGCGTTGGCCTGCATCCTGCCGCTCGGCCTCTGGATCGGCGCCGGGTTCGCCCGCCCGGTCACCGCGCTGGCCGGGGCGATGCGCCGCCTCGCGGCCGGGGAGCCGGTGCCCGACATCCCCGGCGCGGCGCGGCGGGACGAGATCGGCCGCATGGCCTCCGCGGTGGCGGTGTTCCGTGACGGGCTGGCCGAAGCCGCGGCGCTGCGCGCCCGCCAGGACGCCGAGCGCGAGGCGTCCGAGGCGGCCAAGCGGCGCGCGCTGCTCGGCATGGCGGAGCGGGTGGAGGATGCGGCGACCGCCGCGGTCACCCGCATCGGTGCCCGGGCCGAAGCCATGGCCGCCGATGCCGACAGCATGGCGCAGACCGCCGATACGGTGGCCACCAGCAGCGCCCAGGTCGCCATCGCGGCCGACCAGGCCCTGCGCAATGCCGAAACGGTGGCCGCGGCGACCGAGCAGCTCTCCGCCAGCGTGCGGGAAATCTCGGCGCAGGTCGCCGCAGCCTCTAGTACCACCCGCCAGGCGGCGGCGCAGGGAATGGCCAGCCAGGAAGTGATCCAGGGCCTGTCGGACAGCGCCGCCCGGGTTGGCGCGGTGGTGCGGCTGATCGCCGAGATCGCCGGCCGGACCAACCTGCTGGCACTGAACGCGACGATCGAGGCAGCGCGGGCCGGGGAGGCCGGCAAGGGCTTCGCCGTCGTGGCCGGCGAGGTCAAGCAGCTCGCCGCCCAGACAGCCCAGGCGACCGAGGAGATCGGCCGGCTGGTCGCCGGCATCGACGGCGCGACCGCTGGGGCGGTGGCAGCGGTGCGCGACATCGCCGCGGCGGTCGAGCGGATCGACCATACCTCGGCGGCGATCGCCACGGCAGTCGAGGAACAGGCCGCGGCGACCCAGGAGATCGCCCGGACGGTGGCCGAGACCACGGCCGCGGCACGCGAGGTCTCGGAGCGGATCAGCGAGGTCTCGGCGGCGACCGCTGAGACCGGCAGCCGCGCCGCCGAAGTCCGCAGCGGCGCGGCCGAGGCGCGGGCGGCGATCGCCGAGCTTGCGCGGCACGCTGGTGCAGGTGGTGCGCAGCGCGACGCCTCGAGGTCGACCGCCGCGCCGCACCGCGCATTCCGCTGCCGCGCCAGGTGCGCCTGGAGCTCGAGGGGGCCCCGCCGGCCGAGGCCAGGCTGCTGGACATCTCGGTCGGCGGCGCCCGCATCCTGCCGGTGGCGCCGTTGCCGCCCGGCGCCCGTGGCAGGCTGCAGGTGCCAGGGATCGCCCTGCCGCTGCCCTGGACGCTGCTGGGCGGCGACGCCCGCGAGGGGCAGCGGCTGCGCTTCGCCCTGGATGCGGCCGGGCGCGCGACGCTGGAACGGGTGCTGGAGGCGTTGGCCCGGGCGCCCGCCGCCTGACGCCACACTCCCGAGGATTTCCGCGGCGCGGCGTTCTCCCGCGGCGCGGCAACCTGCTATAGCCGGCCAGCGACCGCGGCGTATCGGGCGGCGGAACTGCGGGGTGGCACCGGACATGGCCGGCTGGCGGATGGACGAGGACGAGGCGATCCGCTCCGGCAGCGTGGAGCATCCCGCGCCGGGGCTGGAAGGCCAGCCACGCTTCGACATGACGCAGGTCGAAGTGGCGGTGCCGAAGCTGATCGACCATGCGGTGGGCGGGCCGGTGGTGCTGACCCGGCATGGCGCGGAGGCCTATGTCCTGCTGCCGCTGGATGTCTGGCGCCGGGTCTGGAGCGCGATCGCCCGGCCGCCGGTTATCGAGGCCGAGCGCGAGCCGCCCGCCGCGCCCGGCGACGAGGCCTGACGCCAGGAGGCTTGACGCGGCGGGTCGGCCACCCCCCTTTCCCGCCGCATGGCCCCGCCCCTTCTCATTCTCCAGGACATCCACCTCCATCTCGGCACCACGCCGCTGCTGACCGGCGCGACCCTCTCGGTCGGCGCGGGGGAGCGGGTGGCGCTGGTCGGCCGCAACGGCTCCGGCAAGTCCACCCTGCTGCGGGTGGCGGCCGGGGAGATCCAGCCCGAGAGCGGCACCCGCTTCCTGCAGCCCGGCGCCACCCTGCGGACCCTGCCGCAGGAGCCCGGCTTCGGCGGGGCGCGGACGGTCTGGGAGCATGTCGAATCCGGCCTCGGCCCGGCGGACGACCCCTATCGGGCGCGCTGGCTGCTGGAACAGCTGGGCTTGACCGGGGAGGAGGCGCCGGGGCGGCTTTCAGGCGGCGAGGCGCGGCGGGCGGCGCTGGCGCGGGCGCTCGCTCCCTCGCCCGACATCCTCCTGCTGGACGAGCCGACCAACCACCTCGACCTGCCGGCGATCGCCTGGCTGGAGCAGGAACTGGCATCCTTCCGCGGCGCGCTGGTGCTGATCAGCCATGACCGCCGCTTCCTTGAACGGCTCAGCCGCGCCATGGTCTGGCTCGACCGCGGCGTGACCCGACGGCTGGAGCAGGGTTTCTCCGGCTTCGAGGCCTGGCGCGACCAGGTGCTGGAGGAGGAGGAGACCGCTGCCCACAAGCTCGACCGCAAGATCGTGCGGGAGGAGCACTGGATGCGTTACGGCGTCACCGCCCGACGCAAGCGGAACATGCGGCGCGTCGGGGACTGGCGGCGTTGCGGCAGCGCCGGCGGGAGACGCTGAAGGCGGCCGGCACCGTCCGCATGGCGGCGACCGAGGGGGAAGGCAGCGGCACCGTGGTGACCCAGGCCGACCGCGTCACCAAGGACTTCGGCGCAGGGCCGGTGGTGCGCGACTTCTCGACCCGCATCCTCCGGCGCGACCGGGTCGGCATCGTCGGCCCGAACGGCGCCGGCAAGACCACGCTGCTCAACCTGCTGACCGGCGCGCTGGCGCCGGATGCCGGGGAGGTGGCGGCTCGGCACCGGGCTGATGATGGTCACGCTCGACCAGAAGCGGGAAAGCCTCGACCCCGGGGTCAGCCTGCAGGCAGCGCTGACCGGCGGCAGCGGCGACCAGGTGGAGGTTGCCGGGCAGAAGCGCCACGTCATCGGCTACATGAAGGATTTCCTCTTCGTCCCGGACCAGGCGCGGACGGCGGTCGGGGTGCTGTCGGGTGGCGAGCGCGGCCGGCTGATGCTGGCGAGGGCACTGGCCAAGCCCTCCAACCTGCTGGTGCTGGACGAGCCGACCAACGACCTCGACCTCGAGACGCTGGACCTGCTTGAGGAGCTGCTGGCCGAGTATGCCGGCACCGTGCTGGTGGTCAGCCACGACCGTGACTTCCTCGACCGCGTCTGCACCAGCGTGATCGTCGCCGAGGGCGAGGGCCGCTGGCAGGAATATGCTGGCGGCTATTCCGACATGGTGGCGCAGCGCGGCCGCGGCGTGGAGGCGAAGGTGATGGACGCGGCGAAGCCGGCCGCCGCGCCGAAGCCCAGCGCGCCGGCCGCGCCGCCCCCGGCCGCGCGGAAACGCATGAGCTTCAAGCAGCAGCATGCGCTGGACACGCTGCCCGACCGCATGGCGGCGCTGGAGAAGGAGATCGCCACGCTGCGCACCGCGCTGATGGCGCCCGACCTTTACAGCCGCGACCGCGCCCGCTTCGACCGCTTCAGCGCCGCCCTGGCGGAGAAGGAGGCGGCGCTGGCCGCCGCCGAGGAGGAATGGCTGGAGCTCGAACTGCTGCGGGAGGAAATGGAGGCTGGCTGATCCCCGCCTCCTGGCTCAACCCAGCGTCCAGCGCCCCCGCTCGACGGTGGACAGGAAGGCCGCGACCTCCCGGTTGAAGGCCGCCGGCTCCTCCAGGTTGATCGCATGCCCGGTGCGCGGGCAGAGCCAAAGCCCGCATTCGGCAGCACCGATTTCAGCCAGACATTGGTGGCGACGCAGGGTCCGTCCTCGTCGCCGACCGCCAGCAGGGTCGGCACGGTCATTGTCCGGAGCTCCGCTTCCCAGTCGAAGATCGAATCCCGCTCGCCCTGGTAGTGCTTCATGGTCAGGCCGCTGCCGAGCCCGGAATGCTGCGACAGCCGCTCCATGTAGGCAGCCCAGCCGCGCGGGTCCTTCTTCTTCAGCTGGATTCGGGTCGGCGAGTGCCCGGTCTCCTCGGCCAGCTTGCCCGGCCAGCCCTGGGCGATCAGCTTGTCGCCGCGCGCCTGGCAGCCGGCGCGGAAGGCTGCCTGCTCCTCGCGCGGGGAGCCCGAGCCGGCGCCGGCCGGCACCAGCGAGATCGCCATCTCCGGATGCCGGATGCCGAAGAGGATCGCGGCGAAGCCACCCATCGACAGCCCGACGATATGCGCCTTCGGGATGCCGAGATGCCGCAGCACCGCGACCGCATCCTTCACCGCGAAGTCCTGGCCGTAGAGCTTCGGGTCGGTCGGCACGTCGGAGGGCGTGTAGCCGCGCGCGGCATAGGTGATGCAGCGATATTCGCGGGAGAAGAACCGCACCTGGTCCTCCCATTCACGGTGGTCGGCACCGAATTCATGGATGAACAGGATCGGCAGGCCATGGCCTGCCTCCTCGTACCAGATGCGCGCGCCTTCGGACGGGGCGTAGGGCATGGGATGTCTCCTCCGGATCTGCTTTCCGGCATCCTGCACCGGAACGCCGCCCGCGCCAGCCCCTTGGCAGCCGCACCGCGCCGGGCAAGGCTGCCGGCAACGCCAGCCATGCCACGGGACATCGAAGACTCCATGCACCCGCTGCGGCGGCTGCTCGCCCTGCCCGCCTTCCGCCGCCTCTGGGCGGTGGGCGGCATGGCCAATGCCATGCGCTGGGTGGAGATCCTGGTCGCCGCGATCTGGACCTTCGAGACCACGCACTCGGCGCTCGCGGTGTCGATGGTCGCCCTGATGCGGGCGCTGCCCCTGCTGGTCCTGGGCGCCGCCGCCGGCGCGCTGGCCGAGGTATTGGACCGCCGCCGGCTGCTGATGGCGGGGCAGGCCGCGACCTGCCTCGGCGCGCTCGTCGTCCTGGCGCTCGCCCTGTCCGGCATGCTGCAGGTCTGGCACCTGGCGGCGCAGGGATTCCTCGGCGGCCTCGTCTGGACCGGCGAGATGGCTTCGCGCCGCCGGATGCTGACCGAGGTTGCGGGCGAGCGCGACGTGGTCACCGCCGTCGCCTTCGACAGCCTGACGGCGAACACGACGCGGATGGCCGGGCCGCTGATGGGCGGCGCGCTGTACCAGTATCTCGGGCTGCCCGCGGCCTATCTGGTGGCCGCCGGCTGCTACGCGCTGACCTTCACGCTGCTGGCCGGCGTCCGCCATGACCAGACGACCCGGCGCTTCGTCCCGCGCCTGCTGCTGGCCGAGATGGCGGATGCGGTTGGCGTGGTCCGGCGGATGCGCGTGCTGCAGGCGGTGGTGCTGATCACCATCGCGATGAACGTCTTCGGCTTCTGCTTCATCGCGGTGCTGCCGGCCTTCGCGACGCTGGCCTTCGCCGCCAGCCCGGTGCAGATCGGCTTGCTTTCCGCCGCCGAGCCGGCCGGGGCGCTGCTGACCGGGCTGGTCCTGGCCTCCCGCCGCGGCGTGCCGCTCTCGCCGGCGCTGATGCTGGCGGGCGGCGGCTTCTTCCTGGTCTGCCTGCTGCTGGTGGTGCTCGCCCCGACCCTGCCGCTGGCCGTCGCGGTGCTGATGCTGGGCGGCGTCGGCACGGCGCTCTTCGCCGCCCTGCAGACCGCCCTGCCCGTCACCCAGGCGCCACCCGAGGCACGCTCCCGCGTGCTCGGCCTGGTCACCACCTGCATCGGCATGGGCCCGGCCGGGCAGTTGGCGATCGGCGCACTGGCCGATGGCTGGGGCCCGGCGGCAGCGATTCCAGTCATGGCCGCGGCCGGGGTGGCGATGGTGCTGGCGACGGCGCTGCATACGCTGCGACGCTGAACCGCTCGCGAGGCTGCTGCCGATGCGGCGCGGCCGGTTGTGCTGCGCGCCTTCAGGCCCCATCTGGGTAGTACCCGGGCCAGCTTCCGCCTGCATCGGGGCAACGTCATTGTCCGAGCCCGCCTCGGCTGGAGGATCACCTCATGTCCAAGGCTCCCCAGGCGAAGCCGGCGCTGCGTGCGCGGGTCGACGGTCGTCGCGTCCTGTTCGAGGTCGAGGTGGACGGCACCGCCTTTGCCTGTGCCATTTCGCTCGGCGCCCTGCAGGACATCAGCAACCGCCGCTGGCTCCGCCCGCCCGACGTCCTGCCTTGCTTCGCTGCGGCGCAGGAGCAGATCGAGGCGGTGGCACGACGCAAGCTGGCCGGGCGCTCGGCCGCGACCGGCGGGCTGATGAACCTCTTCTCCGACGATTTCGAGGAAGAGGAAGCCCCGGCGGAATAACGCCGCGCCCCGGTTGCCCACCGTGCCGCGCAGGACGAAGCTGCCGCCGCGGGACACGGAGCGGGCGGCATGAGCGAACGGGTGGCCGAATACCTGGCAGGGCAGCGGGAGGCGATCCTCGACCGGCTCTGCACACTGATCCGTTTCCCCTCGGTCAGCACCGATCCGGCCTTCGCCGAGGGTATGCGCGGTGCCCGCGACTTCCTGCTGGACCGGCTGCGCGCCATGGGACTGACCGAGGTCCGCCTGCTCGATGCCCCCGGCGGCCAGCCGGCGATCTTCGGCGCCTGGAGCGGCGCTGGGCCGGACAAGCCGACCATCATGATCTACGGCCATTACGACGTTCAGCCGGCCGATCCTCCCGCTGTGGCACTCCCCGCCCTTCGAGCCGACGATCCGGGACGGCCGGCTCTATGCCCGCGGCGCCTCCGACGTGAAGGGCTCTACCACCGTCGCGATCGAGGCGGTGGCGGGGTTCCTCGCGGTCGAGGGCGGCTGCCCGCTCAACGTGAAGCTCTTCCTCGAGGGCGAGGAGGAGGTCGGCAGCCCTTCCCTGCCCGCGCTGATCGAGGCGCATCGCGACCTGCTCGCGGCCGATGCGATGCTCTCCGCCGATGGCGGCGGCGCGGCAGGCCCGCAACCGGCGCTGAACATCGGCTGCCGCGGCATCTGCGCGCTGCAATCCAGCCTCCGCACCGCGGCGAAGGATGCGCATTCCGGCAAGGTCGGCGGCGCCATGCGCAACGCGCTGCACGAGATGGCGCGGCTGGTCGCCTCGCTGCACGACGAGCAGGGCCGTGTAACGGTCGAGGGCTTCCACGACGGCATTCCGCCGTTGTCCAACGCGCTGCGGATGGAGGCCGCCTCGCTGCCCTTCGACGAGGCGGCCTGGTATGCCGAGTTCGGCGCCACGCCCTTCGGCGATCCCGCCTACAGCGTACGCGAGCGCACCACCATGCGGCCGACCGTCGAGGTCAACGGCATGTGGGGCGGCTATACCGGCGATGGCGGCAAGACCGTCACCCCGGCCGAGGCGCATGCCAAGCTGACCATGCGGCTGGTCCCGGGCCAGGAGCCGGCGGCGGCGCAGGCGGCGGTGAGGGCGCATCTCGAGCGGCATGCGCCGGCCGGCGTAGCACTCGACTTCCATTACCGGCCCGGCGGCACCCGCGCCTTCACCCTGGCAGCAGACCACCCGCTGCGCGCCGCAGCCGCGGCGGTGCTGGTGCGGGAGAAGCGCGGCCGGCCGGCGGTGACGCGGCTCGGCGGCACGGTGCCGATCACCACGCTGTTCCAGGAAAGGCTCGGCATCGACAGCCTGATGTTCGGCCTGGCCAGCCCGGACGAGGACGCGCATGCGCCGAACGAGTTCTTCCGGCTGTCCTCGCTGGAAGAAGGGCTGCGGTTGTGGCCGATGATCCTGAGCGAGCTTGGGACGATGCGCGCGGCGGATTTCCGCCGGCGGGGCTGAAGGAAAGAAGGCTGGGGGAGAAGGTATTCTCCCCCAGGCCCCTCGTCTATTTCTGTGGCCCTGGCACCCGCCGCCCGGCGACGGTCGACTCACGAAAAGGATGGGTGGAGCTTGGCGAGGGTACTTCTTTCGCCCCCAGCTACGGCTCGTCCGCTTTGAACCCGCTCGCCTCGATTGCCGGCGCCCAGCGTGCTCGGTCGGCGGCGATGCGGGCGCGAAGCTGCGCCGGCGTCCCGCCGGTCGGCTCCAGCCCCATCGGCCGCAGCCGCGCCAGCGTATCCGGCGCATGCAGCGCCGCGGTCACCGCCTCGGCCAGCGCCAAGGCTCGCGGGTCGGGCAGGCCAGCCGGCGCGAACAGCGCGTTCCAGGCGCTGGCGACGAAGTCGCCGAGACCCTGCTCGTTGAACCGCGGCACCTCCGGCGCCAGGGACCAGCGCCCCTCGCCCAGGCTCTGCGCCAGCAGCCGCAGGCGGCCGGCGCGGTGCTGCTCGATGAACTCACCGCCGATGGTCAGCCCGGCCGGCACATGCCCCGCCTCCAGGTCCGGCAGCATGGCGCCGCTGCTGCGGTAGATCACCGGGGTCAGCGGCACGCCGGAGACGACGGAAAGGCGATGCACCATGAAGCGCGGCAGCCCGGTCGCGCTGTTCACCGCGACCTCGCCGCCGCCGCGCGCCCGCATCGCAGCCAGCCAGCCCTGCAGCGTGCCGCCACCCGGCGCGTCGGCCCGCACGGCGAGGCCGAAGGGGCTCTCGGTCAGGTGGCAGATCGGCGCCAGCTCGGCATCCGGGTCAATCGGCGGGCGGCGGAAGACCAGCGGCGCCAGCGCGGTGACGCCGATATTCGCCTGGACCAGGACGCTGCCGTCCGCCGGCTGGCCACGGGCCCCGAGCACCGAGGCGAAGCCGCCGGCGCCCGAGCGGTTGTCGGGAACGACCGGTCGCCCGAGCCGCTCGCGCAGCCCCTCCGCCAGGCTGCGGCAGAGGATGTCGGAGATGCTGCCCGGCGTGCCGTTCACCAGCAGGCGGATCGGCGCGCCGGCCTGCGCGCGCGCCAGCCCCGGCGCGGCGAGCAGGGCGGCGAGCGCATTGCGGCGACGCATGCGGCTCATTCGGCCCGGATGCCGAGCTGCTGGATGAGCGGCCCGAAGCTGCCCCAGAGGCCGCGCAGCATGGCCATCATCTCCGCCGGCCCCTTCGGCTCGACCTCGACGCCGACCGACTCGAACTGGCGGCGCAGCGCCGGCGTCGCCAGCCCGGCGCGGATCTCCGCCTCGAGCCGGTCGATGATCGGCTGCGGCGTCCGGGCCGGCACCATGATCCCGTTCCAGCCGCCGATGTCGTAGTCCGGCGGCCCGCCGGAGGTGGCGATCGGCGCTACCCCCGGCACCAGCGGGGATGGCTTCGCGGTGCTGAGGCCGAGCGCGCGCAGTTGCCCTTCCTGCACCATGCGCCAGGCGGCTGCGGGCGTGTCGATGCCGTAGTCGACCTGGCCGCCAAGCAGCGCCGCCAGCGCCGGAGCGCTGCCCTGGAAGGGCACGTGCAGCGCTTCGATCCCGGCCTTGGCGTTGAACAGCGCGGTCAGCAGGTGCTGCGCCCCGCCGACGCCCGAGGAGTTGTGGCTGAACTTGCCCGGGTTCGCGCGCAGCAGCGCCAAGAAGCCGCGCAGGTCCCGCGCCGGGAAGTCGGGCTTGACCAGCAGCATGAAGGGCGCCGGGCCGAAGGCGATGACCGGTGCCAGCTCGCGCTCCACGTCATAGGGCGTCCGCTGCACCAGCGGGCTGAAGGTGATCGGCCCGATCGAGGCGGAGAGCAGGGTGTAGCCATCGGGCGGCGCCTTGGCGACGGCATTGGTGCCGATCTGCCCGCCGGCGCCCGGCCGGTTCTCCGGCACCACGGTCTGGTCGAGGCGCTCCGACAGCCAGGCGGCGACCAGCCGGCCCTGGATGTCGGTGGACTGGCCCGGCGGCCAGGGGATGATGATGCGGAGTGACCGCGCCGGCCATCCCGCCTGGGCGAGGGCCGGCGTGGCGAGCAGCGGCAGCGCGGCGGCGCCGAGCAGGGTGCGGCGATGCATGGATCATGGCCTCCCGTTGCGCCCGTGCGGCCGCATCGGGGCCGGGCGCCTGCGGCCATTCTGCTGGGGCGATGCCGCGGCTGTCACGGGGAAGCTGCGGCGGCGGGCCTTTCCCCGGCGGCATCCCCGGTGTCTCATGCCGTTCCTCCGCGGCGGCGACCGCGGGACCGGGAAGGACCTCCATGCTGCCGCGCCGCTCGCGTTCATCCTCGCCCTGTTGTTGCCGGTGGCGCCGCGCGCCCAGGCGCCCTTCCCCGACCGGCCCATCCGCCTGGTCATCCCCTGGCCGCCCGGCGGCACCAACGACATCATCGGACGGCTGGTGACCGAGGGCATGGCAACGCGGCTCGGCCAGCCCTTCGTCATCGAGAACCGCGGCGGCGCCGGCGGCATGCTGGGGGCAGAGGTGGTGGCGCGGGCCGCGCCGGACGGCTACACGATCGTGCTCGGCGGGAGCGGCAGCCTGACCATCACCTCGCTCGTGCAGGCGAAGGTGCCCTACGACGTCGCCACGGCCTTCGCGCCGATCGGGCTCATGGCGCTCGGGCCGAACGTGATCGTGGTGCATCCCTCGCTGCCGGTGACCACGCTGAAGGAAGCTGCAGGCCGCGGCACGGCGCGACCCGCCGCTCTCCTATGCCTCGCCCGGCGTGGGCAGCACCGGCCATGCCGCGGGCGCGATGCTGCTGCAGGCGCTGGATGTCGAGATGGAGCACATCCCCTATCGCGGCACCGGCCCGGCGCTGAACGACATGGTGGCCGGCCGGGTGCAGGTCTTCACCAATGCGCTGGCGCCGATGCAGCCGCACATCCAGTCCGGCGCGCTGCGCGCCATCGCCATCGCCGGTACCAGGCGCAGCGCCGCCATGCCGGACCTGCCGACCACCGGGGAGCAGGGCTTCCCGCAGATCGAGGCGGCGACATGGTTCGGCCTGTTGGCCACCGGGGCACGCCGCCCGACCGGATCGCCAAGCTGCATGCCGCGCTGAACGCCGTCCTGGACGACCCGGGACTGCGCCGCCGCCTGCTCGAGGGCGGTGTCGAGGTCGAGCCGAGCGAGAGCCCGGAGGCCTTCGCCCGCTTCTTCGCCGAGGACCGCGCCCGCTGGGCGCCGGTGGTGAAGCGCGCCGGGATGACGGTGGAGTAGACTCGTCCCGCCGGGCGTGCTGCGCTTGCCGGAAGAATTCCGGGAGGCATTGCATGACCCGTCGCAGGACCTTGCTGCTTGGCGCCGCCGGGATGGCAGCCGCGCCCTCCCTCGCGCAGCCCCAGGCGCCGTCCCAGGGCCCCTGGCCCAACCGCGCCGCCCGCATGATCATCCCCTGGCCGCCCGGCCAGTCCACCGACCTGCAGGGTAGGCTGGTGGCGCAGATGCTGACCCAGCGCCTCGGCCAGAACGTGGTGCCGGAGAACAAGGCGGGCGCCGGCGGGCAGATCGGCACCGACTTCGTCGCCAAGGCGCCGCCCGATGGCTACACCATGCTCGCGGCCTCGATCGGGCCGATCACCTTCAGCCCGCTGGTGCAGCGCACGCCCTATGTGGTGGAGCGCGACTTCGCACCCGTCGCGGCCTATGGCATCTCGCCCTACATGCTGCTGGTGCGGCCCGACTTCCCGGCGGAGGATGCGCGCAGCTTCGTCGCCGCGGTCAAGGCCGCGCCGGGGAAGTACACCTATGCCTCCTCCGGCATCGGCGGCGCGCAGCACCTGCTGACCGCGGTGTTCAACGCCCAGGCCGGGCTGGATGCGCTGCACATCCCCTTCCAGGGCAGCGGCCCCGCCATGGCGGCCTTCCTGGGCGGGCAGATCGACTATGCGATCGAGACCATCGCCGCGGCCGGGGCGCTGGTGAAGCAGGGCAAGCTGCGGCTGCTCGGCATCACCACGAAGAAGCCGACCGCGCTGCTGCCCGGGGTGCCGCCGCTGGCCGAGGCGGCGGACCTGCCGAACTACGACATCGGCGGCTGGAACGGGCTGTTGCTGCCGGCCGGCACGCCGCAGCCGATCCTCGACCGGCTGCTGGCGGAGATCGAGGCGGGCTTCGCCACACAGGAGATGAAGGACCGCTTCCTCGGAATCGGGATCGAGCTAGCGCCGGTCGGCCCGGACGGCTTCCGCAGCCTGATGCGGGCCGAGGCGGCGCTGTTCGGCCCGGTCATCCGCCAGCTCGGCATCCGGGCGGAATAGTCATGGATTGATCCCGAGGAATTCCATTTCGCGTGGAAATCGCTTGGCACGGGACGCCGCCCACGCCACATGCGCGGAAACGCCAAGGGAACGCCATGATGCAACGCCGTCACCTGATGCTCGCCACCGCCGGCCTCGCCGCGCCCGTCCTCCTCCCTGCCGGGTCCGCCCGCGCCCAGGGCGCCTATCCCGGCCGCCCGGTGCGGATGGTGGTGCCCTGGCCTCCCGGCCAGGCGACGGATCTGATGGCACGGGTCACCGGCCAGCGCGTCTCGGAGCTCTGGGGCCAGCCGATCATCCCGGAGAACCGCGCCGGCGCCGGCGGCATGATCGGCACCGACAACGTCGCGAAGGCGGCGCCGGACGGCTACACCATCCTCGCCGCCTCGACCGGGCCGATCACCACGGCGCCGCTGGTGCAGCGCACGCCCTACGACCCGGAGAAGGATTTCGCCCCGGTCGCGATGATCGGCATCTCGCCCTACCTGCTGACGGTGAACCCGAAGTTCCCGGCCACCACCGCGGCGGAGTTCGTCGCCCGGGTGCGGGCGGAGCCGGGGAAATACACCTATGCCTCCTCCGGCACCGGGGCGGCGGCGCATCTGATCAGCCTGATGTTCCTCTCGGCGGCGAAGCTCGACACGGTGCACGTGCCCTTCCAGGGCAGCGGCCCGGCGCTGACCGCCGTCATGGCCGGCCAGGTCGACTTTGCCATCGACACCCTGGCCGCCACCGGCCCGCTGGTGAAGCAGGGCGGGCTGCGGGCGCTCGGCATCTCGCTGGGCGCGGGCAGCGAGCTGGCGCCGGAGATCCCGCCCCTGGCGCAGGCGGCCAACCTGCCGGGCTTCGATGTCGGCGCCTTCGGTGGCTACATGATGCCGGCCGGCACCCCGCCTGCGATCGTCGCCCGGCTGGCCGAGGAGACCGGGCGCGCGCTGGCGACGCCGGAGGTCCGGCAGCGCCTCGCCGGCATCGGCTTCCAGCCCCAGCACCGCGACACCGCCGATTTCACCGCCTTCCTGAAGACCCACAGGGAGGAGTTCCGCAAGGTGATCCTCGAGAACAAGCTCCAGGTCGACTGAGCCGGGGTGTCGGGCGGCGGGGTGCTACTCCGCCGCCTTCATCATGTCCCACCAGGCGCATTCGCCCTGCATCAGGGTGTGGTTGCCTGGCAGCACCTGCACCGGCGCGCGCTCGCCATCCGTCGCGGCCTTCAGCTTCAGGCGGCGCGCCTCGGCGCGCATCTCCGCGCTGCCCCATTGGCGGTCGTGGCCCCAGAGGCTGGGGCCGGAGGTCATCTCCACCGGCTGCCAGGTCGCCGGGTCCACCTGCCGCCCGCCCCAGCCATACTCGACCATGAAGCCGCCCGGGGTGCGGGCGTAGAAGCTGGTCATGAAGTCGTTGGTGTGGCGGCCGAGCGAGGTGGCCACGCGTCCCTCCTCGAGCGTCGCAAGGTCGTAGCCCTGGCCGACGTCGTCGAGGTTGAACAGCTCCAGCATCAGATGGTGCAGCCCGGCCTGGCCGGTCTCGATCAGCGCCAGCGAGTGGTGCCGCGGGTTCACATGCAGGAAATAGGCGTGGAAGGGGTTGGTGACGTAGTCGGAGACCCGGAAGCCCAGCAGGTCGCGGTAGAAGGGCAGCACATCCGCCATCCGCGGCACCGTCAGCACGGCATGGCCCATCCCCAGGGCGCCAGTGCGGAAGCCGCTGATGCAGCGACCGGGGCGGAAGGGCTCGGCGGTGTGCTCGGCGCCGTGCAGGATCTCGACCCGGTTGCCGAGCGGGTCCTGGGTCACGACCAGATCGGCGACGCGGCGCTGCCCGGCCAGCACCCGGTCGCCGCGGTCCACCGGCAGGCCGGTCGCCTCCAGCCGCGCCGCGGGCGCCGCGAGCGCCGCGGCATCCGCCACCTCCCAGCCGAAGAAACGGGCGCCGTCGCGGGCGCCGGGGCTGACGAGGATCCGCTGCCGGCGGTCGTCCATGCGGAAGGCCAGCTGCGCCGCGCTGCGTTCGGCGAGCTGAAGGCCAAGGAACTGCGTGCCGTAGCCGGCCCAGTCCTCGGGCGAGGTCGCCTCGATCCCGACATAGCCGAGCGCCTGGATCGCCATAGCCCGCTCCCTTCCTCGTTCCGTTGCGGCGCATGCTGGACCCGATGCCGGGCGCACCAAAAGCCGAGGATTGGGCGATGCGCGGATGGGGGCGCCGGCTTACGCTGCCACGGGCGCGGGCAAGACCCACAACGCCCTGGCGATGCCGCGGAGCCCGCCATCCCCGCCGAACAGCGCGGTGCCGGCCTGCAGCTTCCGTCCCTCCCGGCCGATCTGCCAGCCCAGCACGGTCACCGGCTCGCCCGGCATGATGCTGCCGTCCAGCCGCCCGGTGATGCGGCCGAGCAGCATGCGCTGCGGCGCGGCCTCCACCGTGAAGGCGAAGGCCCCGGCGCAGTCGAGCGCGGACCAGAGAATTCCGGGGCGATGCTGCCAGCGGCGTCGGCGAAGCGGGCATCCGGGTGCCACAGCGCTGCGGCCATTCCCGGCCGGCCCTCGACCTTCCCGGTGAAGACGCCGAGGCCACCGGGCGCGGCGGAGCCGCAGACGAAGCAGAGGCCGGTCGAATGGGTGAAGGGGCTGGCGAGGAACCAGCGGGTCGCTGCCGCGGCCTCGTCGCGCGTCGGCGGCGCGGGCGGGAGGAGGTCGAGCGTGGCCGCGCGCGCCTCGGCGACTAGGTTGCCCTCGGCGTCGCAGGCCTGCACTGCGGCGCCGTCGCGGCGGATGCCGAGAGGCACATCGACCGGCCAGCCGCGGCGCAACGTGACCTCGGCCGGCTGCACCCCGAGCAGCGCCGCCATCCGTCCGGCGACATAGCCGCCATTGCCGATGCCATCCGGGCCGCGGAAGCGGCCTTCGATCAGCGCGGTGGTCACTTCGACTCGGCCGGGGTGGAGGTGCCAGGGCCCTCGCCCACGATCAGCAGCACGGTGGGCTCGTCCTTGGCGCCGTCGTAGTGGATGCCGTGGCCATAATGGGTGACGAAGCCGCCGGCGGGCACGGCAAGGGTGCTCCCGGGGTCGAAGCGGGGGCCGGTGCCCATCCACCAGGTGCCGGACAGCACGGTGATGAAGCGGTCATTGGCGTGGAAATGCGGCCGCGACATGTGGCCGGGCAGCCATCGCACCATCACCGCGTAGAAGCCGGGCTTCGCGGGGTCGCCGACCAACACCGACTGCTGGTTGCCATTGGCGGTGACCGGGCCCCAGGGGATCTGCTCGGGCAGCCTGAAGCTGAGCACGCGCGGGTCGGGCTCGGCCGCCTGGACCGGCCCGGCGAGCAGCGGCAGCAACAGCAGCAGGCGCTTCAGCATCTTGGTGTCTCCCTCAGGCCCAACCGTAGAGCGCGGCCGGGTTGTCCACCAGGATGCGCCGGCGCGTCGCATCGTCCGGCGCCCAATGGCCGAGCAGGTCGAGCAGCCCGGCCTCCTCGATCGGGTAGTCCGGCGGGTTCGGATGCGGCCAATTGCTGGCCCAGAGGATGCGGTCGGGCGCGACGCCGATCGCGGCGCGGGCGATGGCGGTGACGTCCTCGTAGCGCGGCGGGCCGCTGAGCGAGGTGTTGTAGGGCGCGCTGGCCTTCATCCAGACCCGGCCGGTCTCCAGCAGCCGCAGCAGGGCGCGCACCTGCGGCCGATCGGGTGGCACCGGCGGGTGGAAGCGGCCGACATGGTCGATCACCACGGCGCAGGGCAAGGCGCGGATCGCCGCCCCGCGCTCGGGCAGCTCGGTGCCATCGGATTGCAGCTGCACGTGCCAGCCGAGCGGGGCTATGCGGGCGGCGACCGGGGCTGGGCGTCCCAGCCCTGCGGCGCGCCCTGCATCATGAAGAAGCGCGCGCCGCGGGCGCCGGCGGCGTGCAGGCGGCGCAGCTCGGCCTCCGGCGTCTCCGGCGTGACGACGACGACGGCACGGGCCGCCTCCCCCAGCGCGGCGACCGCATCCAGCGTGCAGGCATTGTCGGCGCCATAGGCGGAGGGCTGCACCACCACCGTGCGCGTCAGGCCGAGCCGCGCCAGCACCTTGCGCCAGGCGGCGAGGTCGGCCTCGAAGGGCGGCGGCTTGGCGGCGGTGGCGGCGAGCGGGTAGCGCGCCAGCGGCCCGTAGATATGCATGTGGGTGTCGCAGGCGCCCGGCGGCACGGGCAGGCGCGGCGTGTCGGGCATGGACGGTTCCTCCGGTAGCCGAGTGAAGGCGCGCGCGGCGTCGCTGTCCAGGCTAGGATGGCGGCAAGCGAACCGGGAGGACTCCATGCTGCATCGACGGCACCTGATTGCGGGGCTGGCAGCCGCGCCCGTCGCGGCGCGCGCGCAAGGCTGGGCCCCGACACGGCCCATCCAGTGCATCATCGGCTTCGCCCCGGGCGGCGGCGCCGACCTAATCGCCCGCGCCATCATCGAGGCGGCGCAGCCGCTGTTCCCGCAGCCCCTGGTCGTGGTGAACAAGCCCGGCGCCGGCGGCACCATCGCCGCGCAGCAGGTCGCCGGGATGCCGGGCGACGGCCATGTGCTGCTGATGGGCGGCGGGTCCGAGAGCACCAGCATCCCCGCCTTCCGCGCCCTGCCCTACGATGCCCGCAACGGCTTCCGCGCGGTGATCCGGCTGATGCGGCAGCAGATGTTCATCCTGGCCAGGGCGGACGGTCCCTACCAAACCATGCCGGAGGCGATCGCCGCCGCGCGGGTTAGGCCGCAGGCGGTCAGCCACGGCTCCTCTGGCAATGGCTCGATCTACCACGCCGCCTTTGTGGTGCTGGAGAAGCGCGCCGGCGTCGAACTGCTGCACGTGCCCTTCACCGGCGGCGCGCCAGGGCTGCAGGCGGTCGCCGCCGGCCAGGTCGACCTGATGGTGGCGAGCCCCGAGGAGTTCCGCGGTCTGACCGATGCCGGGCTGCTGCGGGTGCTGGCCTGCTGCTCGGCCGAGCGGGCGGCCGGCTATCCAGAGGTACCGACGCTGAGGGAGCTCGGCTGGGACATGGCACTGGAGAACATGAAGGGCTGGGTCGTGCCGGCGAATACGCCGGATGCGGCGGTGACGTACCTGCACGACCGCTTCCGCGCCGCGATGGCGCGTCCGGGCTGGCAGGCCTTCGTCCAACGCGCCGGCGAGACGGACGGGTATCTCGACGGCCCAGGCTTCCAGGCGGCCATGGCCGCGGTGCTGGATGCGATCGGCGGCGCGGTGAAGACCTAGAGCAGCGCCTTCGACGCCTTCTCGAAGGTCCCCTTCGACAGGTTCGGCGTGTCCAGCACCCGCTGCAGCTCCTGCCGCATCAGCGTGCCGCGGGCCGCCGATTGCCGGCGCCACTGGCCAAGCGGCCCGACCAGCCGGGCGGCGATGGAGCCGTTGATCGGATCCAGCGCGACCACCGCATCGGCGAGGAAGCGATAGCCCTCGCCCGACAGGTCGTGGGATTGCGACGGGTTGCCGCTGGCGAAGGCGCCGATCAGCGAGCGCGCGCGGTTGGGGTTCTTCAGGTCGAAATCCGGGTGCAGGTAGAGCGCGCGGACCGCGGCGACCGCATCCGGCCGTGCCGCCATGGCCTGGATGGAGAACCACTTGTCCAGCACAAGGTCGTCGCCGCGCCAGCGGGCATGGAAGGCGGCGAGCGCCTGGTCGCGTGAGGGGCCGTCGGTATCGGCCAGCAGGGACAGCGCGGCGAGGCTGTCCGTCATGTTGGTCGCGGCGTCGAACTGCGCCTTGGCCAGCGACGCCTCGCCTGCGGCGACGAGGTAGGCGAGGCAGGTGTTGCGCAGCGCACGGCGGCCAATGGCGGTGCCGTCGATCCGGTAGGGCCCGCTCTCGGCCAGCGCGTCGTAGGTGGCGCGTAGCGCCGGGCCGCAGCGGCGGCCGATCTCGGCGCGAAGGTGCTGGCGCACGGCGTGGATGGCAACGGGGTCGGCGATCTCCATCTGGTCGGCGAGGAAGCTCTCGCCCGGCAGCGACAGCGCCTCGGCGGCGAAGGCGGGGTCCGGCCCGGCGGCGGCCAGGGTATTCGCCACCGCCTCGGCCAGCGCGTCGTCGAAGCCGGGGGCGTCACCGCGCTGCTGCGCCGCGACCATCTCCAGCATCACCGAGGCGGCATATTGCAGCCCGCTCTCCCAGCGGACGAAGGGATCGGTGTCGTGCACCGAGAGGAAGCGCAGGCGGTCCCGCGACACGCCGCGCAGCCGCACCGGGGCGGAGAAGCCGCGCAGCAGCGAGGGCACCGGCGGCGCCGGGACATCCTCGAACACGAAGCTCTGCTCGGCGCCTTCCAGGAGCAGCGTCCGGGTGCCGGGGCGCGCGGCGTTCTCGCCGGCGAAGCCGCGTCGGCAGCGGGGCGCCGTCCGGGCCGAGCAGGCCCATGGCGACGGGGATCGGCACCGGGCGCTTCTCGGGCTGCCCGGGGGTCGGCGGGACCGTCTGGCTGAGGGTCAGGGTGAAGCGGCGCGCGGCCGGGTCGTAGCTGTCGGATGCGGTCAACTCCGGCGTGCCGGCCTGGTCGTACCAGCCATAGAAGGCGGAGAGGTCGATGCCGGAGGCATCCTGCATGGCGGTGACGAAATCCTCGATCGTCACCGCCTGGTTGTCGTTGCGGGCGATGTAGAGGTCCATCCCGCGGCGGAAGGCGGCGGCGCCGATGCGGGTATGGATCAGGCGGACGACCTCCGCTCCCTTCTGGTACACCGTCGGCGTGTAGAAATTGTCGATCTCGATATAGCTGTCCGGCCGCACCGGATGCGCCATCGGCCCGGCATCCTCGGGGAATTGCGCGGCGCGCAGGCCGCGCACGTCGCGGATGCGCTTGACCGCGCGGCTGCCCATGTCGGCCGAGAATTCCTGGTCGCGGAAGACGGTCAGGCCTTCCTTCAGCGAGAGCTGGAACCAGTCGCGGCAGGTGACGCGGTTGCCGGTCCAGTTGTGGAAATACTCGTGCGCGATGACCGTCTCGATCCCTGCCAGTCGCCGTCGGTGGCGCTCTCCTGGCTGGCGAGGACGTATTTCGTGTTGAAGACGTTGAGGCCCTTGTTTTCCATAGCCCCCATGTTGAAGTCGGAGACGGCGGCGATGTTGAAGACATCGAGGTCGTATTCGAGGCCGAAGACCTCCTCATCCCATTTCATGGACCGCTTCAGGCTGTCCATGGCACAGCCACAACGGTCCTCGTCGCCGCGGCGGACGTAGATGTTCAGCGCGACGTCGCGGCCCGACCGCGTGGTGAAGCGGTCGGAGACAGCCGCGAGGTCGCCGGCGACGAGCGCGAAGAGGTAGCTCGGCTTCGGGTGCGGATCGACCCAGCGGGCCCAGTGGCGCCCCTGCCCCGCATCGCCGGCGCCGTCCGGATTGCCGTTCGAGAGCAGCACCGGCACGCGCGCCCGGTCGGCGGTGATCGTCACGGTGTAGCGCGACATCACGTCGGGCCGGTCGGGAAGAAGGTGATGCGGCGGAAGCCCTCCAGCTTCGCATTGGGTGTAGGATTGCGGCCCGAGGTATAGAGGCCGGAGAGCGCGGTGTTCTTCTCCGGCGCGATGCGCACCACCGTTTCCAGCACCGCGGCCTCCGGCAGGCCTGGCGATGGTCAAGGACCCGTCGGCGGCGAAGGCCAAGCGCGCCGGCTCCAGCACCGCGCCGTCGGGCTTTGCCTCCACCAGGGTCAGCCCGTCGCCGTCCAGGTGCAGCGGCGCATCCGGCGCCGCCGCCGGGTTGCGCCGCCGAATCAGCCGCGCCCGCACCGTGGTCGATGCCGCCTCGAGGTCGAAGTCGAGTTCGACCGTGTCGACCAGGAAGGCCGGCGGCGCGTAGTCAGAGCGGCGGATGGTGACGGGGGTGTCGGTCTTCATGCAATCAGGCCTGGAACCGGGTGAGGACATTCTCGAGCATACGCGAGATGGAGTTCGCGTAGCCGTTGTGCGACAGGCTGCCGCAGAAGGTGATGGACCCCGTGGAGAAGACCGCGCCGCCGTTGCGCGTCTCGAAATAGACGATCTCGGCGCGGATCAGGTCCTCGGGCTTCTCCCCGGTGACGGTGGTGAGGTTGGTCAGCATCTCCTCGTGCACCACTACGAAATGGTCTTGGTGATCCTCCGACCGGGCGAGGATCACGGCGTTCGGCGGCGTGCCGAGCACCGGGTCGGCGCGGTCCAGCTCGAAGCCCGCGGCGCCGCCGCCGAAAGCCCGAAGCCGCCGAAGGTTTCGCCCTCGACCCCTTCCATGATCCAGGCGGCGCGCGGATCGTCGGCGCCGGGCATGCGGCGGTAATGGCTGCCCTCGAAGCGGCCCTGGCTGCTGAAGCCGACGCCGCAGAGCATCTGCGGCGGCCTTCCATTGCGGCGCCAGAGCCCGCCGAGCGTGCCGTCAAGCCGGTGGAAATACTCGCCCGGCTCCGCCGCCCAGGCGCGGATGCCGCCCTCGGCGCGGCGGATCTCCAGCACATGCGGCCGGTCCGGCCGGCGCCCCACCTTCCAGTAGAAGCTGTTGCCGCCGAGATTGGCGAGCCGCCCGCCCTGCGCGACATAGGCCTGCAGCGCGTCCAGCGTGCCCTGGCTGTGGTATTCGGGATGCGAGCCGGTGACGACGCATTTGTAGCGCGCGAGCAGCGGCAATCCCTCGTCGTCCAGGTCCTCGTCGGTGATGACGTCGAAGGCGATCCCTTCTCCTCCATCCAGTCGGTCAGGTGGCTGTCGGCCGGCAGGTGCCGCAGGCCGGAGCCCTTCGGATCGGGCACCGCGACGAAGCCCGGCCGCATGTTCATGATCGGCCGCAGCCGGGTGGACAGGTGGATGCCGCTGCCGTCGACATGCGCGTTGTAGGTCGAAAGCCCATAATCGGTGACCAGGTTGCCGCACCAGTCGAATGCGCCCCAGGACTGCCGCTTCGCCCGATGCTCCTCGGGGAATTCCGGGCGCCGGTAATTCGCATAGACCTGGCAGGTGAAGGTGTTGGCCAGGTAGGCCACCGCCGCACGTGCCTCGCCCTTTGGTGGCAGCACGAAGAGGGATCATGTCCCAGTGCGCGCCAGCGGTCAGCCGCACGGCATAGACGCCGCTCGGCAGGTCGCGCGGGATCGTCATGGTGAAGTCGGTCGCCCAGCGGCAATCCTCGAGGTCGTCCTCGTGGAAGTGGATCGCCGCGTAGTGCCGCGGTGCGTGGCGCCAGGCATGCTCCGCGCCGGTCCAGCGGCTGCCCTTCACCGCGCGCGCCGGCAGGTTGACCAATCCGCCATGGAGTGCCGAGGGACCGCGATCGTGCAGCGCCTCACCCTCCGTTGCCTCGGCGAAATCCCACCAGGCTAGGACGCGTCCCGAGGCAAGCAGCGCCGCGGGATCGTCCAGCGTGACGCGCGGTGTCCCGCGCAGCAGCAAAGGATCCTCGATCCGACCGTTGAAATGCGCGGTGGCATCCGGCGCGGCGGCGAAGGTGATCGCGGCCTCTCCGGACCAGTCGGCGACCGGCAGCGACGCCTCCGCCGCCCCGGCATCTGCCGCGCCCCAGACCTGCTGCAGCGGCCGTTGCGCCAGCGTCAGCCGGCCATTGCCGACGGTGACGGCAATCTCGTACCAGCTGCGGCGCTGCGGCGGCGCGGCGGTGGCGCATCGGGCCGTCGCGCCGTCCTGCATCACCTCCACCGCAAAGCCGGCGGTGGTGACGAGACAGCGTCAGCGCCCCGCCCTCGCCCGCCAATGCCAGCACCACCTGCGGCGCCTCCCGCGGCAACCAGGGCGAGACGCGCAGCAGCAGGGAGAAAGTGTCGCCGAGCGGCAGCCGGCCCGCGGCGCGGCCGAGCGCGCCGCTCGGCACCGGCTTGGCGACGGAGGGATACTCGCCCGCCCAGTCAGCCGGCACAGGGATCAGCTTCATCCCAGGCCCGGCCGGATTGGGATCGGCATGCCGCACCCGCACCAGCTCCGCCTGATAGGGCATGGCGAGCTGCGAGGAGACCTTGACCTCGAGTCGCTCGCCCGGCCTTGCCGAGAAGCGATCGAGATATCCGATCAGCGGCACCACCATCATCCATCCCCCGCGCCATCACCCGGTCAGGGTGGACAGGCGCCGGCGATGGCGCAAGCGAGCTAGCGGTAGCCGGGGTCCGCCAGATTGGTCAGCGGGAAGGCGCTGTGCACATGCGGTTGCACCACCGGCGCGACCGGGTGCAGGTAGCTGCCGTCGAGCTGGCCGAAGGCGGTGACGCCGAGCAGGCCGAGCACCTCGTGCACCTCGGTCTCCAGCAGCCGCAGCATCTGCGCGACACCGGCCTCCCCGGCCGCGGCCAGGAGCATAGCAATAGAGCCGGCCGATGCCGACCAGCTCGGCGCCGAGGGCGATTGCCTTGACGATGTCGGTGCCGCGGGAGAAGCCGCCGTCGATCCAGACCTTGGCGCGGCCATCGACCGCCTTCACCACCTCCGGCAGCACCGCCAGCGCGCCGCGGCCATGGTCGAGCTGACGCCCGCCATGGTTCGAGACATAGACCACCTCGACACCATGCTCGCAGGCGATCGCCGCATCCTCGGCGGTGGCGATGCCCTTCAGCGCCAGCGGCGTATTGGGAAAGCGCGCCTTCCAGCGCTTCACGTCGTCCCAGTTCAGCGCCGCCTGGAAATGCTGTCCGGTGGCCCGCGTCCGCCAGGGCTTGACGAAGCGCTTGGCGATGTCGCGCTCGCGCCGGCTGTAGATGGCGGTGTCGACCGTCATGCAGAAGGCGTCGTAGCCCGCATCGATCGCCTGCTGGGTGATGTCGCAGATCCAGTCGAAGTCGCCGCGGACATAGAGCTGGAAGACCTTGATGCCGCCCTTGGTCGCCTCCGCCATCGGCTGCAGCCCGGGCATGGAGACGGAGGAGACCATGATGGGCACGCCATAGGCCGTGGTGGCGCGGCCGGCCGGCGCGCCGCCCTCCGGGTCGAAATTCTCGAGGCCGCCGACCGGCGCCAGCATCACCGGCAGGGTGATGCTGCGGCCGAGGAAGCGGCCGGAGACGTCGATGCTCGACACGTCGCGCAGCACGCGCGGGCGGAAGGCCCAGGCGTCGATCGAGGCGCGGTTGCGCAGCATCGTCGTCTCGGTCTCGGTCGCGCCGACCAGGTAGTCCCAGTTGCCCGGGCTCAGCCGCGACTTCGCCTCCTTGACGAATTCATGCAGCGTGAGGAAGGGGCTTTCGGGTTCGTTGCTCATCGTCGTTTCCTTCGTCACGCGCCGCCCAGGAAGTCCTTGGTCCAGCGCCTGTAGTCGCCGTCACGCGTTATGCGCGGCATCAGTTCCTTGTCCGGCAGGCCCTGCAGCTGCTTCGGCGGCGTGCCGTCGCGCAGCGCCTTCAGCGTCTCGAAGACCGCGCGCTGCGCCGCCATGATCGGCTGGTGGCCCTGCAGCGCGATGCGGACGCCGCGGGCCGCGAGGAAGCCGCGGTCGCTCAGCTCCGGTCCCTCGGCGCCGCCGAGGATGATCGGCCGGGTCGCCACGGCGAAGATCGCGTCAAGCTCGGCGGGCTTCGTGATGCCGGTGTAGAACAGCGCGTCGGCGCCGCTGGCGGTATAGGCCTTGGTGCGTTCGACCGCATCGGCCAGCCCGGTGACGTTGACCGCGCTGGTGCGGGCGACGATGCAGAAGGAAGGGTCGTCGCGCGCCGCGAGGCCGGCGCGCACCTTGCCGAGCCCCTCCTCCAGGCTCAGCAGCGTCACCGCGCCATCGCCATAGCTGCGCGGCAGGACGGTATCCTCCAGCGTCATCCCGGCGATGCCGGCGGTCTCGACCTCCTGCACCGTCCGCATCGCGTTCAGCGCATTGCCGTAGCCATGGTCGGCATCGACCAGCACCGGCAGGCGCTTCACCGCGCGGCAGATGCGGCGGCACTGCTCGGCGAGATTCGCTCAGCGTGATGCTGATGTTGTCCGGCGCGCCGAGGATGGTGAGCGAGGCGGTGGAGCCGGCGAACATGCCGAGCTCGAAGCCGAGATCCTCGGCGATGCGGGCCGACATAGGGTCGTAGACCGAGCCGGGATGGATGCAGGCCGGACCTTCGAGGATGGCGCGCAGGCTGCGGCGGCGGTCGGTGATGCTGCTCATCGCTCAGGCTCCCATGGCCGGCAGGTCGACCCAGCGCCGTTGCCGATGGCTGGCGTGGCAGGCCTCGATCAGTTGCAGCCCGCGCGCTGCCTGCAGCAGGCAGGCCGTGTTCGGCGCATCCTCGGCAATGTGGCGCAGGTAGGCCTCCCAGGCCTGGCGGTAGCTGTTCCTGAAGGGGACCAGCTCCGGCACCTCGGCCCAGGTCTCGCGGAAGTCGATGGTCTGCGGCGCTTGCACCGGGAAGACCGGCTTCGGGGTATTGGCCAGCGACTGAGTCCAGCACTGGTGCAGGGTGGCGACGGCGCTGCCCATGGTGCCCTCGGCGGTCACCACCAGCATGTCGTCGCGGCGGATGCGGGTGGCCCAGGAGGAGAAGATCTCGCCCACCATGCCGCCGGGATATTCCAGGATGGCGCGGGCCTCGTCCTCGACATCCACGTCATAGGGCTGGTGCTGCTCGTCCCAGCGCTTCTGCTGGGCGGTCCGCATGTGGCAGGTGAGCGCGGTCGGCGCGCCGAAGAGGTGGTCGATGACGTAGCGCCAGTGCGGGAACATATCCAGCACCAGCCCGCCGCCGGTCGCCTTCCTGTAATTCCAGGAGGTGCGCTGCGCCGGGATGTGCTCCCCGTCGAAGACCCACCAGCCGAGATCCAGCTTCATCGACAGCAGCTTGCCGAGCGTGCCGAGGTCGAGCACCGTCTTCAGCTTGACGAGGCCCGGCAGGTGGATCTTGTCCTGCATCACCGCATGCTTGCGGCCGGCGGCCTCGGCGGCGGCGCGCAGGTCCAGCACCTCGGCCATCGACTCCGCGACCGGCTTCTCGAGGTGGATGTGCTTGCCCGCGGCCAGCGCACGCTTCGCCAGCTCGACCCGGCCGCCGCCGAACGCGCATTCGAAGAAGACCTCGTCGTCCGGGTCGGCCAGCGCGGTGTCGAGGTCGGTGGTCCAGCGCTCCACCCCGAGCCGAGCGGCCAGCGCCGCCAGCTTCTCGGCGTTGCGGCCGACCAGGATCGGGTCGGGGACGAGGCGGTCGCCATTGGCCAGCGGCAGGCCGCCCTCGGCGCGGATCGGCAGCAGGCTGTTCATCAGATGTTGCGTGGTGCCGATGCGGCTGGTGGCACCATGCATGATGATGCCGATGCGGCGCGTGGCCATTCGGTCGTTTTCCCCTCAGTCGGGCCTGTGTAGCACCACCGGCGTCCGCGTGAAGGTGCGCCGGCCGCGCTTCCAGCCGGCCAGCACCGGTGCCACCTCGCGGATCGCCGCCACGGGGTCGGGCGCATCGACCAGGACGAGGTCGGCCGGGTTGCCGACCGCGATGCCGTAGTCGCGGCGCCGCATCAGCTTCGCCGAATGCGCGGTGAACATGCCCCAGGTATCGGCCAGGGCATCCGGCATCGCCTGCTGCACCACATTCGCGTAGAGGTTGGCCATGCGGATCAGTTGCCCGTCGCCCAGCGGGGTGAAGGCATTGAGGATGTTGTTGGAGGAGATCGAGCAGGTCACGCCGAGCCGGTGCAGCCGGTTGGCATCGGCGACGCTCCGCTCCACCCGGTGGTCGCGCTCCCGCCCGCCGAGATAGAGGTCGGTCGAGGGCAGCACCGTCAGCGCCACCCCCGCATCCGCCATGCGCTTCGCCATCGCGTCCAGCTCCGGCAGCGGCATGACCGAAAGCTTGGTCAAATGGCCGCAGGCGACGCGGCCGCCCCAGCCGTATTCCTCGGTCAGGTCGCAGACCAGACGGGTGTCGAGATGTGCGGCCGAGGACCCGCTGTCGACATGCATGTCGATATCGGCGTCGTATTCCCGCGCCAGCTCGAAAACCCGGCAGATCTGTCCGGCCGGGTCGCTGTCATAGGTCGGCGCGGCGCCGACGATGCGGGCGCCGTTGCGCAGCGCGGCGACCATCAGCTCGTCGGTCCCGGGGTTGTTGAGCAACCCCTCCTGCGGCATGACGCAGATCTCGATGTCGATCGCCCATTTGTAGCGCTCGACCAGCGCCTTGACACCCTCGAAGCCGCGCAGCCCGACCTTGGGGTCGACCTCGGCATGGGTGCGCATGACCATCGCGCCATGGCCGATGCATTTCTCGAGCGTCCGCTGCGCCCGGCTGGTGACGTCCTCGACCGTGAAAGTGTGCTTGATGTCGCTGACGCGCTGCATGGCGCCATGCGGGAAGCGCTGGGTCTCGCAGGCGCAGCGGTCGATGGTGCAGGTCTTGTCGAGGTGGATATGGGTCTCGACGAAGCCCGGCGAGACGAGCCGCCCGGCACAATCGACCACCTCGCCCGTCTCGCCCGGCAGTCCCTGCCCGAGCGCGACGATCCGGCCGCCCTGGACGCCAATGTCAACAGCGCTGCCATCCGGCAGCCTCGCGTCGCGCAGCAGCAGGTCGAAGCCCATCAGCGCTTCTCCGCCGCAGTGGCATAAGGCACGTTGCGGCCGCCATAGCGGCGGACGCGGACATTGGCCTGCTCCGCATGACCGGCGAAGCCCTCCAGCATGCAAAGCCGCGAGCAGGCCTCGCCGATCATGGCGCTCGCCTCGTCGGTCAGCACCCGCTGATAGGTGACGGTCTTGAGGAACTTGCCGACCCAAAGCCCGCCCGTGTACCGCGCCGCCTTCTGCGTCGGCAGCGTATGGTTGGTGCCGATCACTTTGTCGCCGAAGGAGACGTTGGTGCGCGGCCCGAGGAAGAGCGCGCCGTAGTTCGTCATGTTCTTCAGGAAGTAGTCGTCGTCCCGGGTCATCACCTGGACATGCTCGGAGGCGATGCGGTCGGCTTCGGCCACCATCTCCTCCAGGCTGTCGCAGACGATCACCTCGCCATAGTCGGCCCAGGATTGCCGGGCGATGCCGGCCGTCGGCAGGATGCCGAGCAGCCGCTCGACCTCCGCCATCGTCTCCCGCGCCAGCTTTTCCGAGGTCGTCAGCAGGATGGCCGGGCTGGTCGGGCCGTGCTCGGCCTGGCCCAGCAGGTCGGTGGCGCAGATCTCGGCATCCACCGTCTCGTCGGCGATGACCAGCGTCTCGGTCGGGCCGGCGAAGAGGTCGATGCCGACCCGGCCGTAGAGCTGTCGCTTGGCCTCGGCGACATAGGCATTGCCGGGGCCGACCAGCATGTCGACCGGGGCGATGCTCTCGGTGCCGAGCGCCATGGCGCCCACCGCCTGCACGCCGCCGAGGCAGTAGATCACGTCGGCCCCGGCCAGGTGCTGCGCCGCGACGATGGCGGGCGCCGGCTTGCCCTCGAAGGGCGGGGCGCAGGTGACGATGCGCGGCACGCCGGCGACCTTGGCGGTGACCACCGACATATGCGCCGAGGCCAGCAGCGGGTACTTGCCGCCCGGCACGTAGCAGCCAACCGAGTTCACCGGCAGGTTCTTGTGACCGAGCACCACGCCCGGCAGGGTCTCGACCTCGATATCCTTCAGCGCCGCCCGCTGATGCTCGGCGAAGTTCCGCACCTGCGCCTGTGCGAAGCGGATGTCCTCGAGGTCCTGGCCGGTCCAGCTGGTCCAGGCAGGCCTTGATCTCGGCATCGGTCAGCCGGTAGTCGGCGCGATCCCATTTGTCGAACTTCACCGACATCTCGCGCACCGCTGCGTCGCCGCGGGCGGCGATGTCGGCCAGCAGGCCCTCGACGATACCGCGGACCTTGGTGTCCGCATCAGCCTTGTCGGATGCGGAGATGCTCGTCTTCAACCAGCGTGCCATTGCAGAATTCCTCCTTTGCTGCCGGGCCCCGTCACGGCTCCGGGCGTCGCGGCGCCCTCCACCGATCGGGCCGGCTACTCGGCGGTCCAGCCGCCATCCACCAGCATCGCGGAGCCCGTCATCAGCGCCGAGGCATCCGAGGCCAGGAAGACCACCGCCCCCATCAGGTCGGTGACCTGCCCCAGCCGACCCAGCTTGATCTTCGACAGGACCCAGTCCTTGAACGTCGCATTTTCGAAGAAGGGCTTTGTCAGCGGCGTCTCGACAAAGGTGGGCCCGATCGTGTTCGCCCGGATGCCGAAGGGAGCGAGATCGATCGCCATCGCCTTGGTCCAGCCCTCCATCGCCCATTTCGAGGCGCAGTAGACCCCGCGATTCGGCCCGCCGACATGGCCCATCTGGGAGGAGACGTTGATGATCGACCCCCGCACCCTCTCCGCCATCATCTGCTGCGCCACCGCCTGCGCCGCGAAGAAGCAGCCCCGGGTGTTCAGCCCCATGACGACGTCGAAATCCTCGGGCGTCACCTGGTCGAAGCGAGCCGGGCGGTTGGTGCCGGCATTGTTGACGAAGGCGTGGTAGGCCGGCCGGGCGGCGATCGCCGCCCGCAGCGCCGGCACGTCGGCCACGTCGGCGACCAGCGTATCGGCCTTGCCGCCGGCCTCGGCGATCGCCGAGGCGGCGGCCTCGATCTCGTCGCGGCTGCGGGCGACCAGGGTCACCGCCGCCCCGGCCCCGGCCAGCGCCGCCGCGGCGGCCAGGCCGATGCCCCGCCCGGCGCCGGTCACCAGCGCGCGGCGGCCGTCCAGGCGAACAGCTCAGGTCTCGGGCAATACGGTCGTCTGCATCATGTGCGGCAGGCTACACGCCCGGGCGATCCGGTCCAGGGCTTGCGGCGCCGCCCCGCCTCCCTGACACTGGGCGCAACGAAAACCGGGGGAGTTCCGTCCATGTTCCGCAATGCCGCGGCCGCGCTGCTCGCCGCCTGCATCGCCCTGCCCGCCGCCGCCCAGACCAAATGGGTCATGGCCTCGGCCTATGCGGACGCGAATTTCCACACCCGCAACCTGCGCGAGTTCATCGCGGATGCCGAGGCCGGGTCGGGTGGCAAGCTGCAGATCCAGCTGCACACCAATGCCTCGTTGCTGCCGATGCCGCAGATCAAGCGCGCGGTGCAGAGCGGGCAGGTGCAGATGGGGGAGATCCTGCTTTCGGTCTTCGGCGCCGAGGATCCCTTCTTCGAGGTCGACAGCGTGCCCTTCCTGGCCGAGGACTGGGCGGCCTCCGCCGCGCTGATGAAGGCCTCCGAGGAGCCGATCCGCACCCGGATGCAGCGCCAGGGGCTGGAGCCCCTCTACGCGGTCAACTGGCCGAGCCAGGGCTTCTATACCCGCACGCCGCTGACCTCGCTCGAGGAACTGCGCGGCGCGCGCCTCCGTACCTACAACGCCATCACCGTGCGGATGGCCGAGCTGATGGGGGCGGTGCCGGTGACGGTGCAGGTGGCGGAACTCGCCCAGGCCTTCGCCACCAACATCATCGGCGCCATGTTCACCTCCGCCCAGACCGGGGTCGATTCCAGCGCCTGGGACTATGCGCGGGTCTTCACCGATGTCGGCGGCATGCGGGCGCGCAACGTCATCATCGTCAACAGCCGCGCGATGGCGGCGCTCGACGCGCCGAGCCGCGAGGCGCTGCGTGCCGCCGCCGGCCGTGCCGCCACGCGCGGCCTCGCCATGGCACAGGAGGCGGAGCGGGCGACCGCCGCGCGGCTGGCGGAGAAGGGCATGACCGTCGCCGCCCCCTCCCCCGCGTTGATGGCCCAGCTGCGCGAGGTGGGCGCGAAGCAGGTGCAGGACTGGCTGGCGAAGGCCGGGCCGGACGGTCAGCAGATGCTCGACCGCTACCGTGCCGTGCTGGCGAAGTGACAGGCTCCGCCGCGCCGCCCCATACTGCGCCGCAACCGGGCATGGGGGCGGCGATGACGGAGAAAGTGGTGCTGGTCACCGGTGCGCAGCAGGGCATCGGGGCCGCCTGCGCCCTGGCCTTCGCCGCGGCCGGCTACGACGTCGCGGTCAACTGGCTGGACAATGCGGCGGATGCCGAGGCGGTCGCCGCCGGGGTGCGCGCGGCGGGGCGTCGCGCGGCGCTGGTCCAGGGCGATGTCGGCAGCGTCCCCGGTTGCCAAGCCATCGTGCGGGATGCCGTCGCGGCGCTCGGGCAGATCGACGTACTGGTGAATAACGCGGGTATTTTCCCGCGGGTCGAGTTCCTGCAGATGACCGAGGCGGAGTGGGACCGGGTCGTCGCGGTCAACCTGAAGGGCAGCGCCTTCACGGCCCAGGCCGCCGCGCGGGCCATGGTCGCCGCCGGCACACGGGGCGCCATCATCAACCTGTCTTCCTCGGCGGTCCGCGGCACCCCGGTCGGCGTGCATTACAGCGCGACGAAGAACGGCGTCATCGGCATTACCCGGTCGATGGCGCTGGCCCTTGCGCCGCATGGCATCCGGGTCAATGCCATCGCCCCCGGCACCACCGACACGGCGCAGCCGCGCCATGGCAATACCGAGGAAGGATGCAGGCCTTCGGCCGAGCCCTGCCCCTGGGACGGCTGGGCCGGCCGGAGGAGATCGCCGACCTTGCCGTCCACCTCGCCTCCGACAAGTCGGCCTGGGTGACCGGGCAGGTCTGGCACATCAACGGCGGCGGCTACATGCCGTGACCGCGGGACCCTAGCGGGACATCTCTGCCGGCGTCGCGGCCTCGATCCGCGGCCCGGTCGCCTCCGCCAGGGCCGGCCTCGGCGCCTGCAACGACAGGTCGGCGGCACCCTCCGGCACCAGCCAGCGCTGCACGTGCACCACCCGGGCCCAGCCCAGCACCAGGACTGCCAGCACCACCAGCAGCCCGACGGGGAAGCCGATCAGCGCGTGCAGGATCAGGTTGACGACGAAAACGCCGACCGTTGCCGCTGCCACCGCGAGGATCCGCATGTGGTCGGGCTGGGCGTCGAACCAGCGGTTCGCCCGGTAGACCCAGGCCGGCGCCGACACGGCGATATGCGTCTCCCCGCCCACGTCGCGTGCGGGCAGTTCCGGCGCATGGTCGATCAGGTCGAACTTGAACATCACCCGAGGACCCATCACCACCAGCAGGAACAGGATCACCATCAGGGTGAAGGGGATGCCGGCGAACCAGGTGAGCATGAGCATCACCCCGAGCGCGCCGAGCGCCGACCAGAAGGCTGCCAGGAATTGCTGCTGCTGCGGCAGCCGGTCGAACCACTGATTGTACAGATAGATGCGATCCGAGATCGTCATCGCCACCTCCCCCTGCGTCGCGCGGCGAAGACGCTAACGGAGGGCAGGCCGCTCCGGCTTAAACGATTCGTGAGCGACGCGTCCCGCGCAGGGCGTGGAGGCCTGCCGACGCTCTGCCCTACCCCTCGGCCGTGGCGGGTTCCGGCATACGGGCCGTGCCGCGCGGCGCGTTCAGCGGGATGTCGAGCAGCACCTCGAGCCCATCGACGCCCCAATCGAAGGCGACGGTGCCGTGCAGTTGCGCCCGGGTCACCCGCTCAACCAACTTGGAGCCGAAGCCCCGCCGCGGCGGCGCGCCTTCCAGCGCCGGTCCGCCGCGTTCCGACCAGCGCAGCTGCAACCCGCCATTCCCACGGAACGCCCAATCCACCCGCAGCCACCCTGCCTCGCGCGACAGCGCACCGTATTTCGCGGCATTGGTCGCGAGTTCATGCAGCACCAGCGACAGCGGCTGGGCGATCTCCGCGCGCAGCAGCACCGGCGGGCCGGAAATCTGCAGCCGCGCCGCCGACTCCGCCCCCACATAGGCCTCGAGCTCCTGGGCCAGCAGGCCGTCGAGGCTCGCGCCCTGCCAGCGCTCGGCCGCCAGCAGCGCATGCGCCCGCGCCATGGCGGCGATCCGCCCGTCGAGGTTCCGGGCAGATTCCGCCGGCGGCTGGTCGCGCGGCGAAAGCTGCACCAGGGCCCGCACCACCGCCAGCGCGTTGCGGGCGCGGTGGTCCACCTCACGCAGCAGCAGGCGCTCACGGGCCTCCGCCGCGCGCCGCTCGGTCACGTCGATCGAGGCGGCATAGAGCAACCGCTGGCCGCCGAGCTCGACCTGCTCGAAGGTCACCAGCATGTCGCGCAGCGTGCCCTCCCGGGTGCGGAAGCGGGTCTCCAGCGTGCCGCGCCCGGGCAGGCGCGGCGCCGCCAGGAGGCGGAAGGCGGCTTCGGGATGCACCACGTCGATGTCGGGCAGCCGCAGCCGGGCGAATTCCTCCCGCCCAAAGCCCAGGGTCTCGCAAGCCAAGTCGTTGAAAGCCACCAGCACCAGGGTCTTCGGGTCGACCAGCATCACCGCGATAGGCGCCGCATCGAACAGCGCCCGGAACCGTGCCTCCGCCGCCTCGCTGCGGGCGATGCCGCGGCGCAGCTCGGCCTCCCGCGCCTGCCCCGCCGCCGCCATGGCATCGCAGGCCGTCGCCAGCCGGCCAAGCTCCGAAGGGTCGGCTAGGCCGGCCCGGGCGGAGAGGTCACCCGCTTCCCAGCGCGCCGCGGCGGCCGTCAGCCGCGCCACCGGGCGGCGAATGAACCGCACCGCGAACCAGAGCGCGAGGCCGAGCGCGGCAAGCGCTGCCAGGCCGGAGCCGAGCAGCGCCACCCGGGCGCGCCTACGTGCCTCGGTCAGGGCCGCGTCGCGGTCGATCCCGACGGCGACGAAGATTCCCTCGGCCGGCGCGCGGTTGGCCGGCTGGTGGCCGGTGATGCGCAGGGCGCCGGCCCAGTGCGCCTCGGCCATGCCGGGGGCATCGTCCTTCAGCAGCGGTGCCAGTCCTTCCGGCAGCGGCCGGCCGACCAGCGCGCGATCCGGCAGCGCGGCGAGGACATTGCCCTTGCGGTCCGCCACCAGCAGCGCCGCGCCCGGTGGCAGCGGCGCCTGCTGCAGCGTCGCCGCCATTTGGTCGAGGTCGAGCGCGGCATCGAGGATGGCGGTCACCTCGCCGTTCAGGCCGACGGCCGGGCGGGAGAAGTGCAGCACGCGCCGGCCGGTCTCCCGGCTCTCCACCTGCTCGCCGACCGTGAAGCCGCCGCGCTCGAGGGCCGACCGGTACCAATAGCGGTCCGCCACCCTGTTGCCCGGCCGGCCGCTGCTGCAGAACACCTCGCCGTCCGGGACGGACGCGGCGGAGATGACGGCATAGGCGGAGAACTCGGCGGCGATTTGCCGCAGGCTCACCGAGCAGGGCCCGACGTCGCGGGCCCGGACGGAGCGCAGCGAGACGATGGCGCCAAGGAGTTGCCGGGCGCCGTCGATCATGCGCTCCTGCTCGACGGTGGCGCGCAAGGTCAGGTCCCGCGCAGTGGCGGCGAGGCCGGCGCGATGTTCGCGGTCGGCATCCGCCTCGCGCCAGACCTGCAGCGCCAAGGGCGGCAAGGCAGTCAGCAGGACGAGGACCAGCAACCGGGCAAGAAGGCTCATGCGAAGGGGAATCTGCGATCCGGCGTGACGGGTTCGGCAAGGACGCCGATCGGTCCCTGTCGCGGACCGCAGACGACCCGTCTCACCGGAAAACCCTACCAGTTTATGTCCCGCCGCGGCAGCGCCCCGCCTCGACGGCCGGCTATTCCGCCCGCACGCCGACCGACTGGATCACCGCCCGCCAGGTCTGCCGGTCGGCGGCGATGCGCGCCGCCAGGGTCGCGGCATCCTCGAAGCGGGGCGAGCCCGCTCTCGGCCAGCCGGGCCGGCAGCACCTGCCCCGCCATGGCCTGGCGGAGCGCGGCCTCGAGCCGGCCGGCGGTCTCGGCCGGCAGGCCGCGCGGAGCGCAGATGCCGAACCAGCCAGTGACGTCGAAGCCGGGCACCGCCTCGGCCAGCGGCTTCACCTGCGGGTAGAGGGCCGAGCCGCCGGTATCGGCCAGCGCCAGCAGCCGGAGGCTGCCGTCGCGCAGCTGGCCCGGGACATCAGCCAGGTTGGTGATCATGAAGTCGGTCCGCCCGCCGAGGATGTCGAGCGCCGCCGGCGTCGCGCCGCGATAGGGGATGTGCACCATGTCGGTGCCTGTCTTCTGCTTCAGCAGCTCGCCCGCGAGGTGCTGGGCCGAGCCCACCCCGGCGCTGCCGAAGCTGACCTGGCCCGGCCGGGCGCGGGCCGCCGCCAGCACGTCCTGCACGCTGCGATAGGGGCCCTTGGCCGAGACCATGAAGCCGTAGGACGACAATGCGAGGTTGCCGAGCGGCGCCAGCGCCTCCCCGGGTCGAGCGGCAGGTTGGCGCCGACCAGCTGCGGCACGATGGCCAGGGTGCTCATCGGGCACTGGAACAGGGTATTGCCGTCCGGCGTGCTGCGCGCCACCTCGGCGGCGCCGATCACGCCGTTCACCCCGGTGCGGTTCTCGACCACCACGCGGGCGCCGAGCAGCGGCCCGATCGCCTCGGCCGTCAGGCGGGCGACGAGGTCGGAGGCGCCGCCGGCGGCGAAGCCGCTGACCAGGCGGATGGTCCGCTCCTGCGCCAGGGCCGGCCCGGCAAGCGCGGCGCCCAGCAGCAATCCCAGTACGAAGCGCCGCATCCCTGCCCCCGGTCGTCGTTGCGGCGATCCTCCCGCCGGCCGGGCCGATGCGCAAGCGTGGTGGACGCCAGCGCGGGGACGGGCTTCGATCGCGGCATGACCTTCTCCCTCATCGCGCTTTGTCCCCGCACCGGCCAGATCGGCGCGGCGGTCACCACCTCCTCGATCGCCGTGGCGACGCGCGTGCCCTTCTGCGCGGCCGGCCTCGGCGCCGTGCTGACCCAGCACCGGACCGACCCGCGGCTCGGCCCGCGCGGGCTCGAGCTGCTGCGCAGCGGCTGCAACGCGGCGGAGACGGTGGCGGCGCTGGTCGCCTCCACCCCGCATGAGGGTTGGCGGCAGCTCGCGGTGCTGGATGCCGCCGGCGGCACGGCGCACCACGACGGCGCGAAGGTGAAGCCGGAACGCGGCGTGGCGCATGGGCCGGGGGTTGTGGCGATCGGCAACATACTCGCCTCCGGGCAGGTGCCGGCGGCCATGCTGGACGGCTTCCTCGCGATGCCGGACGCCCCCCTGGCCGAACGCCTGCTGCTGGCGCTCGAGGCCGGCGAGACGGCGGGCGGCGAGCATGGCGATGTCACCTCGGCCAGCCTGCTCGTCGTCTGGCGCGAGGCCTTCCCCTATGTCGACCTGCGGATCGACCTGTCGCCCAGGCCGCTACCGGCGCTGCGCGCGTTGTGGCAGGCCTATGCACCGCTGGCGGATGGCTTCGTGCGGCGGGCGCTGGAGCCGGACGACGCGCCGGTGATCTAGCGGCAGGCCGGCAGCGGCTGCCGGCGCCGCGCTCGATGCATCACTGATCTAAGCGTGATCCGGGATCGGAGGCGAACCGAGGTAGGCCTTGGGTGTTGATGCACCTCTCCAACCTTCGGTTTCCCGGACGCATAGCGCATGAGCATTTTCGGCAGCATCATCTCCAAGATCTTCGGCCACAGCCAGGCCGCCCAGCCCGGCGCCACCCCGGCCAGCGAGGCCGCGGCCCAGGGCGGCTCCCCGCCGCCGCCCGGCGCGCATGACGACGCGGCGAGCGCTGGCCAGCCGGCCTCGCTGCAGAATGTGGATGTCGCGGCGATCCTCGATGGGCTGGCGGCGAAGTCGCCGCAGAAGCTGGACTGGCAGCACTCGATCGTCGACCTGATGAAGCTGCTCGGCCTCGACAGCAGCCTCGAGGCGCGGAAGGGCTTGGCCCAGGAACTGCACTACGAGGGCAGCACCTCGGACTCCGCGGCGATGAACATCTGGCTGCACCGCCAGGTCATGCAGAAGCTGGCGCAGAACGGCGGCAAGGTGCCGGAAGCGCTGCGCCGCTAGTTCAGGACTCGGCGGCGCGTCCCTCGGCGGGCGCGCCGCTGCCCCGGCTACAGGGCCTTGTGCCGGCCGTCGCAGAGCGGCGCCTTGGCGCTGGCCTTGCAGCCGCAGAACCAGACCTGGCCGTCCTTCTCCGCGGTGTATTTCAACGGAGCGAAGGCGCCGCCCTTGTGGGTGCCGTCACAGAAAGGCTGCTTGCTGAGATTGCCGCAGGTGCACCACCAGTAGCTTTTCCCCGCCTCGACCGTCACGGGATAGGGCGCCTTCTGGGCGATGGTAGGCTGCGGCGCAGCATCGGTCATCGTCACCTCCGTCTTCGGTGTGGAGGAGCATCTATCCGACGGGACCGCGCCGTCCAGCCCGCCCGGCTACCCGCCCTCCAGCGTCCGCCGCATCACCGCCAGCCCCTGTTCCATGAAGCCCGCGACCAGCGGGCCGGCGTCATGCGGCAGCAGGTCGGCAATCCACACCACCCGCGCCGCTTCTTCCTCCGCCAGCACCTCCAGCGAGGCGTTGTGGTGCTCCAGCCAGGCATCCTCGATCGACCAGACCAGGCGGCGCGCCGCATCGTCGCAATCGACGATCCGCTCCCGCAGCACGCGGCCGCTGCCGAAAGTGACGATGCGGGCGCCAGGCTCCAGCCGCGTGTCCTGGACGAAGCCCGGCACCAGCCGGGTATGCAGCGCGCCGACATCGCGGATGGCGTCCCAGGCCGCGGCGGGCGGGACCCGGATGAGGATGTCGCGGCGGATCGAGGCCATTGGCGGACCCTCCCTGATGGCAGGCCCGCAGCCTAGGTCGCCGCGCGCGGCCGGGCTCGCAGGAATCGGACGCGGTCGTCCCGCGGCGGCTGCCGGCGCGCCGCGTGCATGGCATGATCGCGCCATGGACCACGCGCCCCGGATCCAGGACCTGCCGCCGGGCGAGGCGGCGGAACTCGACCCCGCCTTCTGCGAGCGGGTCCGCTACGCGCGCGACCCCGCCTATGACGGGGTGATCTTCATCGGCGTGCACAGCACCGGCATCTATTGCCGGCCGGTCTGCCCGGCGCGGCAGCCGCTCTCGCGCAACGTGCGCTACTACCGCAGCGCCGCCGCGGCCGAGGCGGCGGGGCTGCGACCCTGCCTGCGCTGCCGGCCGGAGACGGCGCCCTTCTCCGCCGCCTGGAACGGCACCCGCAGCACGGTCGGCCGGGCCTTGCGGCTGATCGAGTCGGGGTCGCTCGATGCCGGGGATGTCGGATCGCTCGCCGCGCGGCTCGGCATCGGCCCGCGGCACCTCGCCCGGCTATTCCGGCGGCACCTCGGCGCCAGCCCGACCAGCGTGGCCCGCACCGCGCGGGTGCAACGGGCGAAGCGGCTGATCGACGGTACCGACCTGCCCATGACCGAGATCGCCGCCCAAGCCGGCTTCGCCAGCCTGCGCAGCTTCAACGCGGCGATCCAGGAGACCTACCGCTGCGCGCCGACCGAGCTTCGCCGGCGGCGCGGAGCCGTCACCGCTGCTGCGGCATTGCCGTCGGGATGATGGTCTTCACCAGGGTCGCATCCAGCGCCTCGTAGTCGTGGTAGCCGATGGTGGCGTAGAGCTCGGCCCGGTCTGCATCCGGTCGACCATCTTGTGGGTGCCGCCATTGGCGCGGATCGAGGCGTAGAGCTCCTCCACCGCCTTGGCCGCGACCCGCAGATGGGAGACCGGCCAGATCACCATCGAATAGCCCATCTCCTCGAATTCCTTCGCGGTGAAGAAGGGCGTGCGGCCAGATTCGGTCATGTTGGCCAGCAGCTTCACCCCGGGCATCCGCCGGGCGAATTCGACGAACATCTCCCGCGTCGTGAGCGCCTCGGGGAAGATCGCGTCGGCGCCGCTCTCGAGGTAGAGCTTTGCCCGCGCCACGGCGCCGTCCATGCCCTCGCTGGCCGCGGCATCGGTGCGGGCGATGATGTAGAGGTGCTTCCGCGCCTTCCGCGCCGCGGCGCATTTCGCCGCCATGTCGTGCGCGTCGGCCAGCTTCTTGTCGTTGAGATGGCCGCATTTCTTCGGCAGCAGCTGGTCTTCCAGGTGCACCGCGCCGGCGCCGGCTTCCTCGAAGGCGCGGACCATGTGCATGACGTTCAGCGCCTCGCCATAGCCGGTATCGCCGTCGACCAGCATCGGCAGGCCGGTGGAGCGGCTGACCTGGCGGATCCAGAAGCAGACCTCATCCACCGTGATCATGCCGAGATCGGGCAGGCCCATGGTCGCGGTCATTGCCGCGCCCGAGAGGTACAGCGCCTCGAACCCCGCCTTCTTCGCCAGCAGCGCGGCCATGCCGAAATGCGCGCCCGGCATCTGCAGGATCTCGGGGCGCTCCAGCAGGCGGCGGAAGCGGAGGCCGGCCGGCTCGTCCGGGACATCGGCACCGATCACATAGGGCATGGCGTCTCTCTCAAGGCAGGGAGGTTCGGGGCGGGAGAGAGCGCCCGGGCCGGCGATCTGTCAATTCTCGATCCTGCAGACCCGGCGATAGGCAAATCGTATCAGCCGAAGAACACCAGGGTGACCAGCCCGAAGAGCGGCAGCAGCACCACGGCCGCCCAGGCGCAATAGCCAAAGAAGCCCGGCATCCGCACCCCGGCCCGCTCCGCCATCGCCTTGACCATGAAATTCGGCGCGTTGCCGATATAGCTGTTGGCCCCCATGAAGACCGCGCCGCAGGAGATCGCCGCCAGCACCGCCGCATCCGGCCCCATCAGCCGCGCGGCATCGCCGCCTGCCAGATTGAAGAACACCAGGTAGGTCGGCGCATTGTCGAGGAAGCTCGACAGCAGGCCGGTCAGCCAGAAATAGGCAGCCGGGAACGGCGCCCCGGCCGGATCGGTGGTCAGCCCGACCAGCCCGGCTGCCGCCCCGGCAGGCCCCGCCCGCAGAATGGCGAGCAGCGGCGCCATGCAGGTGAAGATGGCGGCGAAGAGCTTGGCGACCTCCACCATGGCGCCCCAGCCGAAGCCGTTCTCCTCCCGCAGGGCAATCGGCGTGACGTGGAAGGAGACGATCGTGATCGCCAGGAAGGCGGCGATGGCCAGCACGCGTTCCAGCCCCATTGCCTCTCCCAGCAGCTGCACCTCGCCCGGCTGCCAGACGCCCTGGAGCAGCACCACGCCGAGCACCGCGCCGAGCAGCGCCAGGTTGCGTCGGCCCCGGATGTGCAGCCCCGCCTCGCCCTCCCGGAGTTGCGGCGGCACCGGCCGCTCGGCCGCCCAGGCCCGGCGGTCGAGCAGCCAGTAGAGGCCGAGCAGCAGCACGGCGCAGAGCAGGAACTCGGCCGCCAGGTGCCGCACCGTCCAGAAGAAGCCGACCCCTTGAGGAAGCCGAGATAAAGCGGCGGGTCGCCGAGCGGCGTCAGCACCCCGCCGATATTGCTGACCAGGAAGATGAAGAAGACAAGGCTGTGCACCTTGCGGGTGCGGAAGGCATTCGCCCGCAGCAGCGGCGGCAGGAAGACGATGGAGGCGCCGGTAGTGCCCATGAGGCTGGCCGCCAGCGTCCCGGCCGCCAGCAGCGCGGTGTTGACCGCCGGCGTCCCGACCAGCCGGCCGCGCAGCACGATGCCGCCCCCGGTGGTGAACAGCGCCAGCAGCAGCGCCATGAAGGGCAGCCAGTCCTGCAGCAGCACGTGGCGAAGCTCGGCCAGCGCCGCGCCCGGCCCGAAGGCCAGGGCGAAGGGCAGCACCAGCGCCGCCGACCAGGCGGCGGCAATCTTGCCGTAATGCAGGTGCCAGAGATGCCCGGCGACCAGCGGCAGCAGGGCGATGCTCAGCAGCAGCCCGGCGAAGGGCAATCCCCAGGCGAGCGAGAGCGCCGCCGGATCGACCCCGCCCGCCGCCAGGGCCGGCCCGGCGGTCAGCAGCCCGGCGAGCAGGACCGCCGCCCGGATCACCGGAAGAAGACCCAGGCCACCACCAGCAGCGGCGGCAGCATCAGCGCCAGGCTCCAACCCATGAAGCCGAGAAAGCCCGGCATCCGCACCCCGCGCTGCGCCGCGATGGCCCGGACCATGAAGTTGGGCGCGTTGCCGATATAGGTCAGCGCCCCCATAAAGACCGAGCCGCAGGAGATCGCCAGCAGCGTCCGCGCCAGCTCCCCGGTCAGCACCGCCGGATCGCCGCCGGCCAGCTCGAAGAAGACGACATAGGTTGGCGCATTGTCGAGGAAGGCCGAGAGCCCGCCGGTCGCCCAGAAATAGACCGCCGGCCAGGGCCGCCCGTCCGGCCCCTCCACCATGTCGATCAGCCAGCCGAAGGGCCCCGCCTCCCCCTGGTGCAGCATCGCCACCACCGGGGCCATGCAGACGAAGATGGCGGCGAAGAGCTTCGCCACCTCCTCGAACGGCGCCCAGGAGAACAGGTTGGCGGCGCGGCTGGACGCAGGCGTCAGCCGCAGCGAGAGCAGGCCGATCCCGACCATCACCAGCATGCCGAGCAGCCGGACCAGCGGGATCCGCTGCCCGGCCAGGTCGATGTCGGGCGAGGCGACCATGCCGCCGGCGATGGTGACGCCGACCACCGCCGCCAGCAGCGCGATATTGGCAATGCCGGCGACGCGCAGCGGCTGCCCTTCGCCGGCGGCCGGGTCGGCCGCGGCCAGGCGGCGGTCGATCAGCCAGAAGGCCAGCAGCAGCAGCCCGGCCATCACCAGCATCGGCGCCAGGAGGTTGGCGGTTGGCCAGAAGAAGGGCACGCCCCTGAGGAAGCCAAGGAAGAGTGGCGGGTCGCCCAGCGGGTCAGGCTGCCGCCGACATTCGCGACCAGCAGGATGAAGAAGACCACCAGGTGGACCTTCCGCTGGCGATGCGCGTTGGCCCGCAGCAGCGGGTGGATCAGCACCATGGCCGCACCCGTGGTGCCCATCACGCTTGCCAGGCCGGTGCCGATCGCCAGCAGCAGGGTGTTCCCGGCCGGCCTGCCCCAGGGACCGCCCGCCACCACGATCCCGCCGCCGACGGTGAACAGGGCGAAGATCAGGGTGACGAAGGGCAGGTATTCCAGCAGCACCGCATGCCAGGCAAGCTCCGCCGCGGCACGCGGCCCGAAGGCCCAGGCCCAGGGCAGCAGCAGCAGCGCCGCCCAGACCGCGGCGATCAACCCCATCCGCTTGTGCCAGATATGCTCGGCCAGCATCGGGCCGAGCGCGATCGACAGCAGCAGCCCGGCGAAGGGCAGCGCCCAGGCGAGGCCGAGCGAGGCCCCCGGCGCCGCGGCCGCGGCCGGGCCGGCGAGCAGCAGCATCGGCCCCAGCAGCGCAGCAAGGGCGGGGCGGCGGAAAAAGGTTGCGGACATGGTCGGCAGACACAGCATTTATCGCGCCGCCGCAACCCCGGCCTCCGCCGCGGCGCTGTGCCCCTTGGCCTGACGCCTGTCGCCACGCCTGACCAGCGCCCTACCTGGGGCATCACCCTGGACCCGGCCCGCGGGGTTTCCTTGCCCCCGGGCGGCCACTAAGGTCCGACGCGAATTCGGGAGCAGACCATGGAAATGACCGGCGAGCGGCGCATCCCCGCGCCGCGGCAGCAAGTCTGGGAAGCGCTCAACGATCCGGAGGCGCTGCGCGCCTCCATCCCCGGCTGCGAGTCCGTCGAGCGCACCGCGGATGACGCCTTCACCGCGAAGGTCGGGGTGAAGCTCGGGCCGATGTCGGCCAAGTTCGGCGGCAAGGTGAAGCTCGAGAACATCAACCCGCCGGCGAGCTACACGATTTCCGGTGAGGGCAATGGCGGCGCCATGGGCTTCGCCAAGGGCGGCGCCGACGTGGCGCTCGAGGAGCTCGGGCCCGCCGAGACGCTGCTGAAGTACAACGTCAAGGCGCAGGTCGGCGGCAAGATGGCGCAGCTCGGCGCCCGGCTGATCGACAGCACCGCCAAGCAGATGGCCGACCAGTTCTTCGACCGCTTCGCGGCGCTGCTGACCCCGGCCGCGCCGGAGGCGGCCCGGCCCGAGATGGCCGAGGCGGCGGCGCCGACCGGCGGCTTCGTCACCGAGACGGCGGGCGCGCCGGAGGATGCCGCCAACATGGCCGCCGGCGCGGCCATGCGCAGCCCGGCGAGATCGCGCCGCGACCGACACCCGTGTCGCCGCCGCGGCGCATGGCAGCACCGCCGCCGGGACCGACACCGAGTACCTCGGCGACGTCAACGCCCCCGGTCCGCTCACCCAGCACGGCGCCGAGGGTCCGAGCGCCGGCGGCGGCAAGCCGGTCTATCGGCCGAACCCCCGCGCGGTGGACGAGAACGCGATCCGCCCGCTGCGGCTGATGCTGCAGATCGAGCCCTTCGGCCTGCCGCTGCAATCCTGGGCCGGCTGCGTGCTGATGCTCGGCATCCTCGCGCTGATGTTCCTGTGAGCGCGCCCGATCGTCCGAGCGCGAGCGAGGGCGTGAATCGGCCGCGCCCGACGACCGTCACCGCCCAAGCAGTCGCGGGCGGTGCCACCGACCTGCCCGAGAGCGTCGAGGCGACGCAGCGGCTGCTGGCGGCCGGCGGCTATGTCGCCGACCGCGCGTTGGCGACCACCGTCCATCTCGCCCTGCGCATGGGCCGGCCGCTCTTCCTCGAGGGCGAGCCGGGCACCGGCAAGACCGAGATCGCCAAGGTCCTGGCCAAGGAGTTGCCGCGTCGGCTGGTGCGGCTGCAATGCTATGACGGCCTCGACCTCTCGGCCGCGGCCTATGAGTGGAACCACGCCCGCCAGCTGATGAGCATCCGCCTGGCGGAGGCGACCGGCACCGTGCAGGACCGGGAGGCGCTGGAGCGCGGCATCTACGACCGCCGCTTCCTGCAGGAGCGCCCGCTGCTGCAGGCGCTCTCGCCGGAAGGCGGCCCGGCGGTGCTGCTGATCGACGAGCTGGACCGCGCCGACGAACCCTTCGAGGCCTTCCTGCTGGAGATCCTCGCCGACTTCCAGCTCAGCGTGCCGGAGCTCGGCACCATCAAGGCCGCGGTGGCGCCGATCGTCATCATCACCTCGAACCGCACGCGGGAGGTGCACGACGCCATCCGCCGGCGCTGCCTCTACCATTGGGTGGACTACCCCGACGCGGCGCGCGAGACGCGCCATCCTGAAGATCCGCGCGCCGGGCGTGCCGGAGGCACTTCTCGGCCCAGGTTGTCGCCTTCGTGCAGAAGCTGCGCGGCGGCGACTATTTCAAGCTGCCGGGCGTGGCCGAGACCATCGACTGGGCCGCGGCGCTGACCGCGCTCGACGCGCAGGAGCTGGAGCCGGCGGCGGTCGACGAGACCCTCGGCGTGCTGCTGAAGTACCAGGACGACATCGCCAGGCTGCGCGGCGCCGAGGCGGCCAGGCTGGTCGCCGAGGCGAAGCAGGCGGCGGCGTGACGCGGAGCCCGCGGGGGCGCTGCCCTCTGCGCCCCCGCCGGGGACCGTGCCGGTCCCCGGACTCCGGCATGGGCTTTGCCCCCGCGTTTCGGCGCAGCCCGGCGGAGCGCAGGGCCGATGAGCGAATTCGCCAGCCTCGCCGCGCTCACCACCCCGCCGGGCGCCGCGCTCGCCGCCAACCTGCTCGCCTTCGGCCGCCTGCTGCGCCGTGCCGGCCTGCCGGTCGGCCCGGCCGAGGCGCTGGCGGCCGCCGAGGCGTTGCAGCTCGTCGATATCGGCGACCGCCGCCAGGTGCATGCCGCGCTGCGCGGCGTGATGGTCCGCCGGCACGCTGATTTCGACGTCTTCGACCAGGCCTTCCCTGCTGTTCTGGCGCGACCCGGAGGCGGGGAAGAACGCCGCCGCCATGGCCATGCTGGACGGCTTCAAGGATCGCCAGAAGCCGCCCCCCTCCTCCCGCCGCGTGGCCGAGGCGATGACCCCGCCGAAGGCGCCCGCCCAGCAGCCGCCGCGCGAGCCGGAGGAGGCGCCGCCGGTCGAGGTGGCGATGACGGTCAGCGAGCGCGAGCGCCTGCAGTCCATGGATTTCGAGGCCATGTCGGCCGCCGAGATCAACGAGGCCAAGCGCGAGATCCGCAAGCTGGTCCTGCCGCTCGATGCTCGGCCGACCAGGCGCTTCCGCCCCGATCCGATGGGCCCCGTGGTCGACCTGCGCGCCACCATCCGCGCCAGCCTGCACGAAGGCGGCGAGATCCTCACCCTCGCCCGCAAGCGCCGCGTCACCCGGCCGCCGCCGCTGGTCGCGCTCTGCGACATCAGCGGCAGCATGGCGCGGTATGCGCAGGTGCTGCTGCATTTCCTGCACGCCGTGACCAACGACCGCGACCGGGTGCATTCCTTCCTGTTCGGCACCCGGCTGACCAACGTCACCCGCCAGCTCCAAGTCGCGCGACGCCGAGGTCGCCTTCGAGCTGGTCTCCCACATCGTGCCGGACTGGTCCGGCGGCACGCGGATCGGCGAGTCGCTCGAGCTGTTCAATCGACAGTGGTCGCGCCGCGTGCTCGGCCAGGGCGCAGTGGTGCTGCTGATCACCGACGGCCTCGACCGCGAGGGCGCCCGCGGCTTGGCCGAGGCCACCGAGCGGCTGCGCCATCCCTGCCGCCGGCTGATCTGGTTGAACCCCCTGTTGCGGTACGACGGCTTCCAGCCCAGATCACAGGGCATCCGGGCGATGCTGCCGCATGTGGACGAGTTCCGTCCGGTGCATAATCTGCAGAGCCTGCGGTCGCTGGTCGAGACATTGAGCGGCCCGCAGCCCGGGGACCGGACGCAACGGAGGATGGCGGCATGAGCGATTCCTGAGGACGTGCTGGCGACCGCGGCGGGTTGGCGCGCGGCCGGCGAGACGGTGGCGCTCGCCACGGTTGTCGAGACCTGGGGCTCCTCGCCCCGCCCGGCCGGCTCGCGGCTCGCGGTCAGCGCCTCCGGCAAGCTGGCCGGCAGCGTCTCCGGCGGCTGCATCGAGGGGCGGTGGCCGATGTGGCGAAGCAGACCATGCAGACCGGCACGCCGCAGTTGCTGGATTTCGGAATTCTCCGATGAACGGGCATGGGAAGTCGGACTGGCCTGCGGCGGCAAGCTGAAGGTCTTCGTGGAGAAGCTGTCGTGACGCCGGATGTACTCGCCGCGCTGCAGGCGGCCCAGGTTGCCAAGCGCCCGGTCGCGCTGCTGACCCGGCTGAGTGACGGCGAGCAATGCCTCTGGCCCGACAAGGCCCTGCCCGGCGCGCTGGCCGAAACCGCGCAGGCGGCGCTGCGCGACGATGCCGCGCAGAACGTGACCCTGGATGGCGAGGCCTGGTTCGTCCACCCGCACAACCCGCCCCTGCGGATGATCGTGGTCGGCGCCGTCCACATCGCCCAGGCCCTGGTGCCGATGGCGCAGACCACCGGCTTCGCCGTGACGGTGGTCGACCCCCGCCGCGCCTGGGCGACCGCCGACCGCTTTCCGGGGATCACCCTGGTGCATGAATGGACCGACGACGCCATGGTGGTGTTGGCGCCCGACAGCCGCACCGCGGTGGTGACGCTGACCCACGACCCGAAGCTGGACGACCCGGCGCTCGACGTCGCATTGAAGTCGGACGCCTTCTACATCGGCGCCCTCGGCTCCCGCCGGACGCATGCCAAGCGTGTCGCGCGGCTGGCCGAGCTTGGTCACGCCGAAGCCGCCATGGGCCGGATCCACGCCCCGGTCGGGCTGAACATCGCGGCGGTGACGGCGTCCGAGATCGCACTGTCGATCCTGGCGGAGGTCGTCGCCGCCCGGCGCGGCGCCGCCCTCGGCGGCCCCGCGCCGCTGCGCCCACGGCCGCCGCGGCATGATCTTCGGGCCTACCCCGCTGGACGAGGCGCGCGGCGCCGTCCTCGCACATACCATCCGGCTGCAGGGCCGCGTGCTGAAGAAGGGCACGGTGCTGGACCAGGCGGCGATCGCCGCGCTGCAGCAGGGCGGCCATGGCAGCGTCATCGCCGCCCGGCTCGAGCCCCGGCGACGTGCCGGAGGATGAGGCCGCGGACCGCCTGGCCAATGCGTTGATGGGCCCGCTGCTGGCGCGCTCCCGCGCCTCGACCGGCCGGGTCAACCTGCTGGCCGAGACGCCGGGCCTGCTGGTGGTCGAGGCCGAGACCATCAACCGGCTGAACGCGCTCGACGAATCGCTGACCGTTGCGACGCTCGCCTCGCACATCCCGGTCGCGGCGAAGGAGATGCTGGCGACCATCAAGGTCATTCCCTTCGCCGTCCCCGGTCCGGTGCTGCAAGTGGCGGAAGCCATGGCAAGGCAAGGCACGCCGCCGCTCTCGCTGCACCCGTTCCGGCCGCTGAAGGTCGGGCTCGTGCTCAGCGAGCTGCCGGGCCAGAAGGAAAGCGTGATGGAGGGCGCCGTGGAGGCGACCCGCGGCCGGGTCGAGGCGCTCTGCGGTACCTTGCTGCCGCCCGAACGCACCCGGCACGAGACCGCGCCGATCGCCGATGCGCTGAACCGGCTGCGGCGCCAGGGCGCGCAGGTGCTGCTGGTCGCCGGCGCCTCGGCGGTGGTGGACCGCCGCGATGTCGGCCCGGCCGCCATCGTGCGGGCAGGCGGGACGATCGACCATTTCGGCATGCCGGTCGATCCCGGCAACCTGATCTGCCTTGGCCATATCGACAGCATCCCGGCGCTGGTCCTGCCCGGCTGCGCCAAGTCGCCCAAGCTCAACGGCATCGACTGGGTTCTGCAGCGGCTCTTCGCCGGCGTCGCCGTGACCCCGCGCGACGTCATGGGCATGGGCGTCGGCGGGCTGCTGAAGGAGATCGAGACCCGGCCGCTGCCCCGCGCCGAGGCGGCGAACACCCCTACCCCGCCGCCGCCCCGCGCCGCGGCCGGCAGGTCGCCGCCCTGGTGCTGGCGGCCGGCCGCAGCCGCCGGATGGCGCCGCTGAACAAGCTGCTGGTGCCCGACGACCAGGGCGTGCCGATGGTGGCGCGGGTGGTCGACAATGCCCTTCGCCTCCCGCGCCCGGCCGGTGGTCGTCGTGACCGGCTACGAGCGGGAGCGGGTCGAGGAGGCGCTCGGCGGCAAGGGGGTGATCTTCGCCCATGCCGAGGATTATGCCGAGGGACTGTCGGCCAGCCTGAAGGCCGGGCTCGCCGCCCTGCCGCCAGGGATCGAGGGGGTGGTGATCTGCCTCGGCGACATGCCACTGGTGGCCGGGCCGATGATCGACCGGCTCATGGCCGCCTTCGACCCCGAGGAAGGCCGGTCCATCGTCATGCCGACCTTCCGCGGCAAGCAGGGCAACCTCGATGCTCTGGGCGGTGGAGTACCTGCCCGAGATGATGGGCATCACCGGCGATGTCGGCGCCCGGCACCTGGTGGGCAAGCATGCCGACCGGGTGGCCGAGGTCGAGATGGCCGACGACGCGGTGCTGCGCGACTTCGACACCACGGACGCGCTGCGGAAGGCGCCGGGCTTCGCCGGGGTGCGGTAGGCCGCCCCGGCCTACCCGGCGGTTCATTCCAGCGCTGCCTGCCGCACCCATTCCGCCCAGGCCAGCGCCGCGGTATCCTGGCCGAACCCGGCCACGACCTGCACGCCGAGCGGCAAGCCCTGCGGCCCGGTGCCGGCCGGCACCGTCACGCAGGGGACATGCAGCAGGGTCCAGAGCGAGTTGAAGGCCGGGTCGCCGGTCCAGCCGAGCCCCTCCGGCGCCTCGCCCGGGGCGCTCGGCGTCAGGATCGCGTCGTAGCCCGCCACGACATCGGCGAAGGCGGCCCGTGCCGCGGCAAAATCCGCCTGGGCCGCCGCCAGCGCCGCCGCACCCTGGGCGCGGCCCCACTCCATCCGCTCCCGCAGCACCGGGGAGAGCTGGGCGGCCGAGGTGTTCAGCTCCCAGCCCAGCGCCTCGGCCGACTCGCCGTTCATCACCAGCGCATGCGCCTCGAGGCCGGCGACCACGGAGGGTGTCATCTCGAGCGGCTCGACCGTCGCGCCGGCGCGGGCCGCGGCCTTGGCCACGCGCTCAAGCAGCGCCCGGGTCTCCGGCTTCGCCTCCCCGGCCGTCGGCCCCCAGCAGAGCGCGAGGCGCGGCGCCCGCGACGCCTTCGCCTCCGGCGCGCCGTAACCCCGCCCGGTCAGCCCGGCCATGACGAAGGCAGCGTCCCCCACCGTCCGGGTGATGACGCCGATGGTGTCGAGCGATCTGCTCATCACCTTCATCCCCGCGCGGTGCAGCGTGCCGTAGGAGGAGCTTGAAGCCCACCGCGCCGCAATAGGCGGCCGGGCGGATGATGCTGCCGGCGGTCTGGGTGCCGAAGCCGGCATGGAAATACCCCGCCGCCGCCCCGGCCGCCGAGCCGGAGGAACTGCCGCCCGGGGTGTGGCGCGGATTGGCCGGGTTGGCGGTCGGGCCGGGATGGCGGGTGGCGAATTCGGTGGTGACGGTCTTGCCGAGGATCACCGCCCCGGCCCGCCGCGCCGCCGCGACGCAGGCGGCGTCCGCGCGCGGCCGGTGCCCGGCCCAGATCGGCGAGCCGTACTGGGAGGGCTGGTCGGCCGTGTCCAGCACGTCCTTCACGCCGAGCGCCAGCCCATGCAGCGGCCCGGCCGCCCGGCCGGCGGCGCGCGCCGCATCCAGCGCCGCCGCTTGGCGCCGGGCCAAAGCGGGATCCAGCCACGCGAAGGCGCGCAGCACCGGCTCGCGCGCGGCGATGCGGTCCAGCAGGGCCTCGGTCAGAGCCATGGCGGTGAGGCTGCCATCGGCAAGCCGGCGCGCGGCGGCGGTGGCGGAGAGGTCGGCGAGATCGGTCATGGCGGAGCCCCGGGCGGAATGCGGCGGCCAGTTGAGCCCGGATGTAGGTTTCGGACAAATCCACCGGGCGCGGCGCGGCAGCGCGGTTTTCGGACAAAGCCATCGGGCCGGACATGGCGGCGGCGCCGCGGGTGCCGTGAGGCTGCCGGGTTTCGGCGCCGGGGCAGCTGCAGGTCGAGCATCGGTAACTCCCCCCATCCAGCCGGGAAAGAACGTATCAAGAACTTCATTGCTGATCAAGAAGATAGGGAAGGCGCTGTAAATTCTCCGTTGAACTTTCGCTGCCTGGGTGAGAGAGGAGAGGCATGCGCGCATGCACGACGATGATGGGGATCGGCCTGCTGGCCAGCCTCCTGGCCGGGGGCGCCATGGCGCAGCCGGCGCCGCCCCCCGGATAGCGCCGCCGCCGGGTCCGGTGGCGAAGGCCCCGCCCCCGCCGGGCAGCGGCTACTGCACCGAGGCCCTGCCCTGCCGCAGCGTCCTGAACAGATCCTTCTACTACACGCCCTCCGGCGACCGGCGGTACTTGACCCGGCGCTAGGGCGGGGGCCGAGGGCGCCGGTCACCGCGAAACGGAAGGCGCTCTGCCAGGCCCTGCCGCCCCGGCGCGGCGCACCCGGCATGCCGGTCCGCCGCGGGCCGGCGATGCCGCCCGTGTCCGGCTTCATCGTGGGCACTGGCCGGCCGATCGCCAGACTGCGAGGATTGCAGCCAATCGTCATTCAACGAATGGTTGGGGAGCTCGCAGGATGGCTGAATATGTTTACCAGGGCGGCGCCGGCAACGACCTGCTGGATGCGAGCGGCATCGCCCGGCCGGACCACGCGGTCCTACGCGGCCTCGCCGGCAACGACACCCTGATCGGCAGCAACGGCGACGACCGGCTGAGCGGCGGGGCCGGCAACGACCTGTTGATCGGTGGCGACGGCTTCGACCTCGGCTTCTACAGCTACGCGCGAGCCTCCTCGACCATCCAGCGCAATGTTGACGGCACTTGGACCATCGCGGGGCCGGAGGGCACCGACATCCTCTATTCCCTCGAAGCCGCACGCTTCGCCGACATCACCTATCGGCTCGGCACGGTGAAGCGCGACTTCGACGGCGACCTGCGCAGCGACATCCTGTGGCACTCCAGCACCGCCGGCGCGCCCGACGACAGCCTGCTCTCGCAATGGCACCTGCGGGGCGGCGCCTATGCCTCGGGCGACACCTTCGCCAGCACGGGCCCGGCCTGGAGCGTCGCCGCGACCGGCGACTTCAATGGCGACGGCCGGGCCGACCTGCTGCTGCGGAAGGCCGACGGCGAACTCGCCATGCGGCTGATGAACGGCTACTCGGTGGTCGGCTCCGGCACGGTCGCGGCGCCGGCTCCGGTGCCGGCCGCCGCCGCGGCGGTGGCCGGCACCGGCGACCTCGATGGCGACGGCCGCGACGACATCCTCGCCTCGGAAGTCGTTACCGATGCCGCCGGGGCCACCTGGCGCACGCTGTCGCTCCGGCAGATGGACGGCCTGGCGGCCACCGGCGGCGGCATCATCGCCACGGTCGATGCCGCCTGGTCGCTCGCCGCGGTCGCCGATTTCGACCTGGACGGCAAGGCCGACCTGCTCTGGCGCAACACCGATGGCGGGCTGTCGATCTGGCGGATGTCCGGCACCAGCTTCCTCGGCGGCGGCAGCCTCTACAACCCGGGGCCGGACTGGTCGGTCGCCGGCACCGGCGACTTCAACGGCGACGGCCGCGCCGACATCCTGTTCCGCCACGCCGATGGCGGGGTCGCGGATCTGGCTGATGAACGGCACCACGGTGGTCGGCGGCGGATCGCTCTACAACCCGGGCACGGCGTGGGAGATCGCCGGGACCGGCGACTACGACGGCGATGGCCGCAGCGACATCCTCTGGCGACACGTGGCGGTGCCGGGCGCGCCGGCCAGCGAAGTGAAGATCTGGGTGATGAACGGCCTGACGGTGGCCCGCGACTACTCGCTGGGCGAGGTCTCGAACGACTGGCAGATCGCCTGACGGCGGCAGCCGGCTCGCTGTCCCGTGGGTCCCCCGGCTGCGCGCCGCCGCAACCGGGGGCGGAACCACCCTTTCCCCGTCTTTCCCGCATCCCCACACTCGGGGGATGCCCGGCCCCATCCGTATCGCCCGCACCCATGCCGGCGCCCTGACCTACGCCGTCCCCTGCCCCCCGAGCGCCTGCCGCCGGTGGCGCCCGGCGACCTGCTCGCCGCTTGGTCCCTGGCGCGCCGCGCCGCGGCGCTCGAGCTCTGGGGACCGCCCCGGCTGCTGCGCTTCGACCGGCCGGATGGCGAGGCGACCGAGATCGCCATCGCCGATGCCGATGCCGGCTGCTGGGCCGAGGCGATCGACGAGGGCTACGGGCTGCAGACCCTGCCGGGCCTCGCGCTCTGCCTGCGGCTGCTGGCGCTGGTCGAGATCCTGGCGCGGGTCCCGGCGCTCGCGCCGTTGTTCGACGTGACGCCGGAGGGGATCGAGCTGCACCCGGCGCTGCTCGACGCCGCGGCGACCCTGCCGCTGGATGCCGGCGCGCGGTTCGACGAAGCGGCGATCTCGGCGTCTATTGTCGCGCCGACTCCCGCCAGGTGCCGCAGACCGGCGCCGCATCGCATGAGAAGAGCTCCATGACCCGCCTGCTGCCCCGCCTGCCCCGCCCCGCCGGCCGCGCCCCCGGCCGCCTCGCGCGCGGGACCCTGCCGGGGCTGCTGATCGCCGGCCTCGCGCTGGCCGCCTGCGCCGGCGGCGGGCGCGACCCCGCCATCTCCTCGGTCGGCGTGCCGCCGCGGGGCGGCGCCGGCGGGGCACCGGCCGCGGTCCCGACCGCGCCGGGCCAGGTCTACAGCGCCCCGGCCCCGGGCCAGGCGGTGCGCGACCAGGCCGCCGTCGCCTCCGCCTGCCGGCGCGACGCCGACCGCATCATCGTCACCCGCGACCGCGGCCAGCTGATGCGGGAGGACGAGCGGGACAGCCGCATCGGGTCGCAGGCCAGCATCTATTCGCAGCGGGCGGAGACCGACCGGCTGGGCCGGCTGTTCGAGCGCGACCGGCTGGCCGACCAGTGCGTCCAGGAGAATACCCGGGCCGCGCCGCAGCGCTGAGCATGCCCCGCCACCGGCGCGGCGCGGGCTGAGCGCATGGCCAATCTCGGGGCGCTCGGCCGGGCGCTGTCGCACCATGATGCACGGCTGTTTTTCGCGGCGTCGCTGATCTCCTGGACCGGGCTCTGGGTGCACCGCATCGCCATCTCCTGGCTGGCCTGGGAGATGACGGGCAGCGCCTTCTGGGTCGGCATGGTCGCCTTCTGCGACCTGGCGCCGGCGGTGGTCTTCAGCCCGATCGCCGGGGCGGTCGCCGACCGGATGGACCGGGTGCGGCTGACCATGCTGGCGCAATCGGCCATCGCCATGCAGGCCGGCATGGTCGCGGCGCTGCTCGCCACCGGCAAGCTGAGCATCGGCCTGTTGCTGGCGCTCGAGGTCTGCAGCGGCATCGCCTCGAGCTTCTCCCAGCCGGCGCGGCAGAGCCTGATGCCGAGCTTGGTGCCGCGCGCCGACCTGCCGGCGGCGGTCGCCTGCAATCTGCTCTGCTTCAACGTCGCCCGCTTCATCGGCCCGGCCATCGCCGGACCGCTGATCGCGGTGGCCGGCGTGGTCCCCGCGGTGCTGCTGAACTGCGCCGCCTACCTGCTGGCGACCTTCACCATGCCCTTGCTGCGGATCGACCGCGCCGAGCGCCGCGGCCATGCGCCGGAGGCCAGCGTCTGGGCCGAGGCGATCGCCGGCTTCCGCCATGCCGGGCGGCATCCGGGGATCGGCCCGCTGCTCGGCTTCGCCGCCGTCGCCTCCGTCCTCATGCGCGGGGTGCAGGAGATCCTGCCGCCTTTCGTCGAGCGCATCTTCCTGCGCGGCCCGGACGGGCTGGCGATGCTGACCGCGTGCATCGGCGTGGGCGCGTTGTTCTCCGGCCTCTGGGTGGCCAATCGCGGCCGGGTCGAGGGCACCACGGCGCTGGCGGTGGGCGCGGTCGGGGTGCAGGCGCTCGCCACCGTGGGCTTCGTCGCGACCGGCGTCTTTCCCTTCGCCCTGCTCTGCGCCGCGATCATGGGCGCCGCCGGGTCGGTGCACGGGATCTCCACCCAGACCCTGGTGCAGAACGCCGCCGACCCGGCGATGCGCGGCCGGGTGCTCAGCCTCTGGGGCATGATCACCCGGGCCTGCCCGGCGCTCGGCGCGCTCGTGCTGGGGGGTTGGGCGAGGTGCTGGGGCTGCGGCTGCCGACCGTCCTGGCCATGCTGCTGGCGCTGGCGGTGCTGGCCTGGGGCCTGCGCCGGCTGCCGTCCATGGCACGGGTCCTGGAGGACCGGCGGGAAGCCCCCGTCGCGGCGCGGTAGAGCAGGTGGCGCGACAGCGCGGACGCCTGGATCTGCTCCGGAGGTAGCAACCTGCCGCAGCCGCATCCGGCACTGCGCTTCCGCCGGTTGTGACCGCTCCGGCGCGTGCCAGGGCCTCGCCGGGTTGCGATACCTGCCCCCGCCGAGGGGGACCGCATGCACGACACCGCCCATGAGCATGCCAGGCTGTTCTTCGACTGCTATTGGCAGCCCGACTTCGCCTCGGTCGCCGAGCTCGGCAGCTACGACGTCAACGGCCGGCTGCGCGACCATGCCCCGCCCGGGGTGCGGTATGTCGGCATGGACATGGCGCCTGGTCCCGGTGTCGACGTGGTGGTGGCGCCCGGCCTGCCGCTGCCGCTGGCCGATGCCAGCATCGATGTCGCCGTCACCTCCTCCTGCTTCGAGCACGACATCGCCTTCTGGGAGAGCTTCCTCGAGCTGGTCCGCATCCTGCGGCCCGGCGGGCTGCTCTACCTGAATGCACCGAGCAATTACGCGGTGCACCGGTATCCGCTGGATTGCTGGCGCTTCTACCCGGATGCCGGGCTGGCGCTCTGCCGATGGGCCGCGACGCGCGGCGTGGCGGTGGACCTCGCCGAGAGCTTCATCGGCCAGCAGGGGGCCGAGGGCTGGTGCGACTTCGTCGCCGTCTTCCGCAAGGCCGGCCCGGGCGTGCTGCGCCGCCGCGGCCGCATCGCCGGCCGGGCGCCGGCGGCGAATATCCTGGATGGCGGCGCCGGCGGCGCGCCGGTGCGGGAGGCCGAGCGCGGCCAGACCGACGAGATGCTGGCCATCGCCGCCCTGCAGGCCCGGCTTGCCGAGCACGAGGCGTCCCTGGCCGAGCGCCAGGCGGTGATCGACGCCCAGGCGGCGGCTCTGGCGACCGGGCGGGACGCGCTGGCCGCGTTGCGGGCCGAGGCCAGCGACCAGGCGGCGCGCCTCGCCGCGCAGGAGCACGCGCTCGCTGTTTGCGCGGCGAGCCTTGCGGCGAGCGAGGCGTCCGCCGGCGCCCTAGGCACGCGCCTGGCCGAGGCGGAAGCCAGCCTGCGGGCGCTGCATGCCGAGGCCGCGGCAATGGCCGCGGCGCTGGCGACCGCCGAGGGGCATCTCGGGCGGGTCCTGGGAAGCCGGTCGTGGCGCCTGACCGCGCCGTTGCGCGCCATGCTGGTCCGCCTGCAGCGCGGCTGACCCCTCGCAGGACCGCACACGGCTGACGGAAGCGTGACGCTGGGCCGGACAATCCTTTCTGGCGCTGGCGCGGAGCCGCGCCCTATCGTCGTTGCAACATAATTTGTTTTGCACCATGCAGCGCCGCGGAACCATCCGCCGGCAGACAGGCGGAACCGGTCGAGGCGGCGGCAAGCGGGCGGATCACCCGGGCCCGAGGGGTCCGGCGCATGGGAGGCAAAAGCCATGGAACGCCGCGATTTCCTTCGCTCTGCCGGCATCGCCGCCACCGGCGCCCTGGCCGGCGCCGCCGAGGCCAGCGCCAGGGCACCGGAGCCCGGGCCGCAGCCCAATATCCTTTTCATCCTGGTCGACGAGTTGCGCTTCCCCTCGGTTTTCCCGGCCGGGATCGACGACGTGGACGGGTTCCTCGCCCGCTTCATGCCGAACCTGCACGGGCTGTGGCGCAAGGGCGTGAAGTTCGGCAGCCACTATACCGCCGCCTCGGCCTGCACGCCCTCGCGCGGGGTGCTCGTCACCGGGCTCTACAGCCAGCAGAGCTGGGTCTGCGTGACCCTGACCAACACGCCGGGCTCGGTCAGCCCGACGCCGATCCTGAACCCGGCCTTCCCGACCTATGGCCGGCTGCTGCGGCAGGCCGGCTACCAGACCCCCTATATCGGCAAGTGGCACCTGTCCTTCGACATGGGCAAGCTCGACGTCTATGGCTTCGACGGGCTGGTCTCGCCCGACCCGACCGGCTTCAACCTGCAGGGAACCGTCGGCGACGAGAAGAACGGCTACAGGAACGACCAGGATATCGCCGACACGGCGGTCGGCTGGCTCGCCGCCCGTAGGCCGGACGAGCAGCCCTGGTGCTGCACGGTCAGCTTCGTCAATCCGCACGACCAGCAGTTCTTCTGGGCGGGAACGGAATCCCAGACCTACAACGCGCTCTTCACCGACCCCGCGCTGCAGCCGGTGATCGAATACTCGACGCCCGACGACCCGCCGCTGGTCTCCTGGGACGACAACCCGCTGAAGACGGTGCCCGATCTCGGCTTCCCGGCCTTGCCGCCGAACTGGGAAAGCGCGGCGACGCTGCAGGCCAACAAGCCCTCTACCCAGCTCTTCGGGCGCACGGCGCAGGCGGCGGTCTGGGGCGACATTGCGCAGGATCCGGCCCAGACCGGCTTCACCGCGCAACCCTATCCCGGGGTTGGCGGCCTCGGCCTCGGCGTCGCGCCCTATGCGTACTGGCAGCGCGCGCTCAACAGCTACGCCAACATCATGGGCATCGTCGACCAGCGGATCGGCGAGGTACTGGCCGCGCTGCCGAAGGCGGTGGCGGAGAACACCGTGATCGTCTTCGCCTCCGACCACGGCGAATATGCCGGGGCGCACGGCTATGTCGCGGGCAAGCTGCTCAGCTGCTACGAGGAAGCCTACCACGTGCCGCTGATCGTGGTGGACCCGACCCACCGTTTCACCGGCGACATCCACGCCATCCGCACCGGGCTCACCTCCTCGGTCGACTTCACGCCGATGCTGGTCAGCCTCGGCCACAACGGCAGCAGCGACTGGCTGCGCGGCCGGCTGGGGCGGATCTACGCCAAGCGGCACGACATGCTGCCGATGCTGAAATCCGCCGCGGCGCCCGGCCGGCCCTATGTCCTGCTGGCGACGGACGAGCTCCTTCCCGCACGGCTGAACTTCAACGACGCGCCAACCCATATCGTCGGCATCAGGACCGACGAGGCCAAGCTCGGCACCTATGCCAAATGGGCCGAGCTCTCGACCGAGATCCTTCCCGGCAGCATGGAGCTGGAATTCTACGACTATGCGACGGCAGAGGGTCGCGCCGAGCTGGCCAGCAGGCCTGACGACCCGCGCGCCCGGGCGCTGCTGCGGCTGCTCGAACGGCTGATCCCGCAGGAGCTGCGGGAACGCCTGCCGGGCGGGCTCGGTCCGGTGCAGGACCTGCAGCGGGACCTGTACCTGCTGCTGGCGCAGAAGGTGCTGTCGCCGGACGGAGACACTCCGGCGCGGGATGCAGTGCGCGGGCTCGGCTACGGGCGGGATTCTAGCCCCGGCGGGGCTGCCCAGCGGGCGGTGCGGCGGCTACCCTCGGGCGGATGAGTCGGGGGACACCACCGCCATGTTGAAGGCCGGGATCGTGGGCATGGGCCGCTGGGGCCGCGTGCTGGTCGAGAGCGTGCAGCGGAAGAACGATGCGGGCATCCGCTTCGTCGCCGGCTGCACCGGGACGCCGGCCAAGGCGCGCGACTGGGCGGCCGAGCAGGGCATCCGCCTGCATGACAGCTTCGACGCGGTGCTGGCCGACCCCGAGGTGGAAGCGATCGTGCTGGCGACGCCGCACAGGCAGCATGCCGAGCAGGTCATCGCCGCGGCGCACCTCGGCAAGCATGTCTTCGTCGAGAAGCCCTTCACCCTGTCGAAGGCCAGTGCCGAGGCGGCGGTCGCCGCCTGCCGGACGGCGGGCGTCGTCCTCGCGCTCGGCCACAACCGTCGCTTCCTGCCGGCGACCACGGACATGCAGCGGCTGTTGGCCCAGGGTGCGCTCGGCACCGTGCTGCATGCCGAGGGGCATATCAGCGGCCCCGCCGCCGCCGCCTGGAAGGAGGGCATGTGGCGTGCCGACCGCGAGGAGAGCCCGCTCGGCGGCATGGGCGGCATGGGGATCCACATGGTCGACATGCTGATCTGCCTGATGGGTCCCTTCGCCGAGGTCACGGTGCAGTCGCTGCGCCGGGTCTCGCCGCATGTGGACGACACCACGGCGATGCTGGCGCGGTTCGCGAGCGGCGCGACCTGCACCTTCGCCACCCTGTCGCTGGCGCCGCAGACCTGGCGCGTCGCGCTCTACGGCACCAAGGGATCGCTCGAGATGCGCGGCCAGCAGCAGCTGGTCTTCGTGCCGGTTCCCGGCGAGGGCGAGGCCTGGATCCGTGACTACCCCAAGGTTGATATCGAGGCGGCGGAGCTTGCCGCCTTCGCCGCGGCGGCGGCCGGCGGCCAGGCCTATCCGCTGCCGCTGGATCAGGCCATCCATGGAGTCTCGGTCTTCGAGACGATGATCGGCGCCGCGGCCTCCGGCAGCAGCTACGCGGTGGCCTGAGGCGGCGACGGGCGGCGGTCCGGCCCGCCGCCGCCCGATCGGCGCCGTGCCGCCGCCGCATTGCGCTTCCGCCCCGATGACGTCCCCGGCCTTCCGGTCTAGAACCGCCCTTCCGCAACGGAGAGGGACCGCCGATGTCCAAGATCACCCGCCAGGGCAGCAACCAGATCCTCTCGACCTCGGTCGAGTACCACATTTCGTCTATCTGGCCGGCATCACCGCCGACGACCTCAGCAAGGACATCACCGGCCAGACCGAGGAGGTCATCGCCAAGATCGACGCCGCGCTCGAGAACAACGGCACCGACAAGACCCGGCTGCTGACCGCGCAGATCTGGCTGAAGCGCATCACCGACCGCGACGCCATGAACAAGGTCTGGGTGAAGTGGCTGGGCGATGACGGCCGCCCGGCGCGTGCCTGCGTGCAGGCCGAGATGGCCGACCCGCGCCACCTGGTCGAGATCATGATCACCGCCTGCCGCTGACCGGCCGGGCTGCCATCCAGGGCCGGCGAGCCCGCTCGCCGGCCCCGCTCGAATCGCGGTGCCGGGTCCGGCCACTTCCATTCAGCCCCGCAGGCGTTGCAATCTCTGCCACCACACTGTTGCATGGGCTCCGATCCTCGAAGGATCTAGGACGAAGTTCCGTTCACAGACCAGTAAGCGGCTCACGATTCAGCGAATCAGACGATAGTCCAACTGGTTGCGCCGCGGCGGGTTGTCCCGTTTACCTGCGCCTTGTTACCCAAGATTTCAGGACGTGCCTCCGGATACCGTGTTCCAGCGCACAGACAAGGTGCCCTGGCCGGGTCGGACGGGACGTCAGGGGGCTACAAGGGGGCTGGGCTTCATGCGCGTCACTGGGACGACTCTGGCTGTTTGCGCCCTGCTGGGCGGCGTCGCCACGGCGACCGAGGCCGAAGCCGCCCGGGGCAGGCAGGATACCGGCACCGCCCCTAATCCCACCCAGGCGCAGCGGGGCCATGCCCACAAGGCCCCGCATGCGGGGCAGTCCTACCGGACCATGGCCTACAAGGCGGGCGCCCACCGGGCGGGCGGCAACCGCAGTGGCCGCCACGCCGCGCCCCGTCGCTATGCCACCGTCTCGGGCTGGAGCGGCGGCATCTCCTGCGTGCCCTATGCCCGGAGCGTCACCGGCATGGCCATCTCCGGCAATGGCGGCGACTGGTGGTACAACGCCGCCGGCACCTATCGCCGGGGCAACCAGCCGGAGCCGGGCTCGGTCATGGCGTTCCGCAGCACCGGCGGCATGTCCCGCGGCCATGTCGCCGTGGTCAGCCGCGTGCTCAACGAACGCCAGGTGCTGATCGACCATGCCAACTGGGGCGGCCCCGGCATCCGCAAGGGTTCGGTCATGCACAATGTCAGCGTGGTCGACGTCTCCGACAACAACGACTGGACCGCGGTGCGGGTGCAGGTCGGCCATGACGACGTGGCCTATGGCCGCACCTATCCGACCTATGGCTTCATCTACAACCGCCCGATCGACGACAACGCTCCGGTCTATGCCTCCGCCACGCCGGTGCAGCGCAGCCTGCGCTTCGAGCAGCTGGCCGAGATGCCGGTCGGGGCCGGCTTCGGCGGTCAGGCGGTGGCCTACCGGCCCCAGGGCCTGACGCCTCTGCGCAAGGCTGCGCCACACCGCCACCGCTGAGGGCAGATCCCGGCGCGGGCGACCGATTCCGGCCCTCGCCTCCCCTTGCGTCGGCAGCCGGGCGTGGCAGGCTCCCGCCATGACCTGGTCGATCCTGGCACGCGACCCGCGCACGGGTGAGCTCGGCGTCGCGGTGGCGACCCGCTTCTTCGCCGTCGGCGCCATCTGCCCCCGCGTGGAAGGCGCGCTTGGCGCCGTCGCCACCCAGGCGCTGGTCAATCCGATGTTTGCCCCGGACGGCCTCGCCCGCCTGCGCGCCGGAGACGCACCGGATGCGGTGCGCGACGCCCTCCTCGCGGCGGATGCCGGGCGCGACCACCGGCAGCTCCATATCCTCGCGGCCGATGGCCGCATGGCCCGGCATACCGGCACCGCCTGCATCCCCTGGTGCGGCGGAGTCGCCGCCGAGGATGTCTCGGTCGCCGGCAACATGCTCGCCGGGCCGCAGGTGGTGGAGGCGACCCTTGAGGCTTACCGCGCCCATGCCGACCAGCCGATGGCGCTGCGGCTGATCGCGGCGCTGGAGGCCGGCGAAGCGGCCGGCGGCGACAAGCGCGGCAGGCAGTCGGCGGCGCTGCAGGTGGCAAGCTTCGACCCCTACCCCGATCTCGACATACGGGCGGACGACCACCCGGACCCGCTGGCGGAGCTGCGCCGCCTGCATGCGGTGGCGCAGGCGCGCTTCGTCCATCTCCGCCGCTTCCTGCCCGGCCGGGACCATCCCGGCGTCTTCGACCGCGCGGTGATCGACGCGGCGATCCTGGCCGCGACCCGCAAATGACGGCGCCCGTCCTCGAGGTGCTCGGCTTGAGCGTCGAATTCGCCACGGACCGCGGCCCGCTGCGGGCGGTGGACGGCGTCAACTTCAGCGTCGCCGCGGGGCAGACCCTGGCGATCGTCGGCGAGAGCGGCTGCGGGAAGTCGGTGACGGCGCTGGCGGTCATGGGGCTGCTGCCGCGCGGCGTCCGGCTCGGCGGCGCCATCCGGCTGCTGGGGGAGGAGTTGCTCGGCCAAGCCGGCGATCCCTGGGCCGGCCGCCGCGGCCGCGACCTGGCGATGGTGTTCCAGGAGCCGATGACCAGCCTCAACCCCGCCTTCACCGCCGGGGAGCAGGTGGCGGAGGCGCTGCGGCTGCACGAGCGCCTCTCGCCCCGCGCCGCGATGGACCGGGCGGTGGAGATGCTGGCCCGCGTCCGCATCCCCGAGGCAGCGCGGCGCGCGGCGCAGTATCCGCACCAGCTCTCGGGCGGCATGCGGCAGCGGGTGATGATCGCCATGGCGCTGGCCTGCCGGCCGCGGCTGCTGATCTGCGACGAGCCGACGACGGCGCTCGACGTCACCGTGCAGGCGCAGATCCTGTCGCTGCTGGACGAGCTGAAGCGGGAGACCGGGACGGCGGTGGTGCTCATCACCCACGACCTCGGCGTGGTCGCCGACCATGCCGACCAGGTCGCGGTGATGTATGCCGGCCGCATCGCCGAGGCGGCGCCGGCGGCGGCGATCTTCGCCCGGCCGGAGCATCCCTATACCGTTGGCCTGCTCGGCGCGGTGCCCTCGATCGAGGGCGGCGCCGGCCGCCTCGCCAGCATCGAGGGCACCGTCCCCGACCTGCGCTCCCCGCCGCCCGGCTGCCGCTTCGCCCCGCGCTGCCCCTTCGCCGGGGAGGATTGCGATGCGCAGCCGCCTTTGGCCGAGGTGGGGCCCGGGCATGCCGCCGCCTGCTGGCGCGCGCCGCTGGACCAGGTGCTGGCGGCATGAGCGGGCTGCTCGAGCTCGACGATCTGGCGAGGCATTTTCCGGTGCGCGATGCGCTGGGCCGCGCGCGCGGCGCGGTGCGCGCGGTGGACGGCGTCTCGCTTTCGGTGCCGCAGGGCAGCGTGCTGGCGATCGTCGGGGAGAGCGGCTGCGGCAAGTCCACCCTCGGCCGCCTGGCGCTGCGGCTGATCGAGCCGGATCGCGGCGCGGTGCGCTTCATGGGGGAGGATTTGCGGGCGCTCTCGGCCCGGGCGCTGCGGGCACGCCGGCGCGACATGCAGCTGATCTTCCAGGACCCCTTCGCCAGCCTCGACCCGCGCATGACGGTGGAGGATGCGGTCGCCGAACCGCTGAGGCTGCACCGGGTCGTGCCGCGCGGGGCGGAGCGGGCGCGGGTGGCCGAGCTGCTTGAACGGGTCGGGCTGCGGCCGGAGGCGGCGCGGCGCTGGCCGCACGAGTTCAGCGGCGGCCAGAGGCAGCGCATCGCCATCGCCCGGGCGCTTGCCAGCGGGCCGAAGCTGATCATCGGCGATGAGCCGGTCTCGGCGCTCGACGTCTCGGTCCAGGCGCAGGTGGTGAACCTGCTGCAGGACCTGATCCGCGACCTCGGCCTGACCTTCGTGCTGATCAGCCACGACCTCGGCGTGGTGCGCCACATCGCCGACCGGGTGGCGGTGATGTATCTCGGCACCATCGTCGAGGCCGGGCCGGCGGCGCAGGTCTTCGGCGCGCCGCGGCATCCCTATACCAGGGCGCTGCTGGCCGCGGTGCCGGGCCATGGCGCGCGCGCGGCGCCGATCGAGGGCGACCCGCCCAGCCCGATCGCCCCGCCCGCCGGCTGCAGGTTCCACACGCGCTGTCCCTTCGCGGAAGCCGTGTGCCGCGAGCATGTGCCGCCCCTCGCAGGCAGCACCCATCTCGCGGCTTGCCACCTGCAGGACCGCCTGCCACCCGCCGCGGCGCTGCACGAGCGCAATGCCGGCGGCGACCGGCTGCGCCGGCTGCAGGCCTATTTCGGCGCGCCCGCGCCGCAACCAGACACCACCGGGGTGCATGCATGATCCGCCAGACCGCAATCGCGGCCATCGCCGCGCCTCGCTCACCGGCGCCGCCCAGGCCCAGACCTTGCGCATCGGCCTGCGCGAGGATCCCGACATCCTCGACCCGACCCTGGCCCGGACCTTCGTCGGCCGCATCGTCTTCGCCTCGCTCTGCGACAAGCTCTTCGACATCAACGAGAAGCTGGAGATCGTCCCGCAGCTGGCCACCGGCTATCGCTGGGAGGATCCGAAGACGCTGCTGATCACCCTGCGCGACGAGGTGAAGTTCCACGACGGCGAGCCGATGGATGCCGAGGCGGTCCGCTACTCGCTGAACCGCCACCTCACCCTGCAGGGCAGCTTCCGCCGCGGCGAGATCAACACCATGGAATCGGTCGAGGTGGTGGACCCGAAGACGGTCCGCATCCGGCTGAAGGAGCCCTCCTCTCCCTTCCTGTCGCAGCTGACCGACCGCGCCGGCATGATCGTCTCGCCCAAGGCGGCCGAGGCGGCAGGGCGCAACTTCGGCACCAAGCCGGTCTGCGCCGGCCCCTACCGCTTCGTCGAGCGCGTCGCCCAGGACCGCATCGTGGTCGAGCGCTTCCCCGGCTACTGGAACGCCCAGGCGATCCACATCCCGCGCATCACCTACCAGCCGATCCCGGACAACACCGTCCGCCTCGCCAACCTGCAATCCGGCGCGCTCGAGATGGTGCAGACGATCGAGCCGGACGACATCAAGACGGTGCAGAAGAACCCAAAGCTCAAGGTCGTGGCCTATGACGGGCTCGGCTATCAGAGCATCACGCTGAACCTGGCCAATGGCCCGCGCGCCAACACGCCTTTCGCCAAGGATGCCCGCGTCCGCGCCGCCTTCGAGCTGGCGATCGACCGCGACGCCATCAACCAGGTGGTCTACGAGGGCGCCTGGACGGTCACGGCGCAGCCGGTCCCGCCCTCCTCCCCTTTCACGTGAAGGATTTCAAGCCGCAGCCGCGCGACCTCGACACTGCGAAGGCGCTGCTGAAGCAGGCTGGCGTCACCCTGCCGGTGCCGCTCGAGATGACCATCCCGAACAGCCCCGACCTGCGCCAAGTCGGCGAGGTGATCCAGGCCATGGTAAAGGAGGCAGGCTTCGAGCTGAAGCTGAGCGCGATGGAATTCGCTTCCTCCCTCCAGGCAGCCAACCGGGGTGAGTTCGAGACCTACCTGATCGGCTGGTCCGGCCGGGTCGATCCGGACGGCAACACCTGGACCTTCATCCACAGCAACGGCGCGCAAAACGACGGCAAGTATTCCAACCCTGAGGTCGACAAGCTGCTGGACGCGGCGCGGGTGGAGCAGGACGTAGCCAAGCGCCGCGCGCTCTATGCCCAGGTCTGGCAGATCGCGCTGCGACAGGACCGCAGCCGGATCTACCTGTGGCACGCCAAGAATATCGTCGCCCACACGACGAAGCTGACCGGATTCCAGCCGGTGCCGGACGGGCTGATCCGGCCGCAGGGCCTGAAGCTGCAATAGGAAGGCGACCCGTGCCGCAGATCACCCTCTACCATTCGCCCAACACGCGTTCCTCCGGCACGCTGGTGCTGCTGGAGGAACTGGGTGCGCCCTACGCGCTGCAGGTGCTCGACATGAAAGCCGGCGAGAACCGCCAGCCGGCCTATCTTGCGGTCAATCCCATGGGCAAGGTGCCGGCGATCCTCGACGACGGCGCGTTGGTGACCGAGCAGGTGGCGGTCTTCCTGCATCTGGCCGACCGTTTTCCCGCGGCCGGGCTGGCGCCGCCGGTCGGCGATCCGCTGCGTGGCCCCTATCTCCGCTGGATGGCCTTCTACGCCGGCAGCTTCGAGCCGGCCGTCGTCGACCGCGCCTCCGGCCGCCCGGAGGTCGATCCACGCATGAGCCCCTATGGCAGCTACGACACGGTGATGGAGGCGTTGCGTGCGCAGCTCGCACCCGGCCCCTGGCTGCTGGGCGAGCGCTTCACCGCGGCCGACGTGCTCTGGGGCGGCGCGCTGGCCTGGACGATAATGTTCGGCGTGGTGCCGAAGCTGCCGGAATCCACGGCCTATTCCGCGCGCGTCACCGCCCGCCCCGCGGCGCAGCGGGTGCGGGAGCGGGATGCGGCGCTTGCCGCGTCGCAGGACGCGGCCCGCGCCGCGCAGGGCTGAGGCACGTGGGACTCTGGCTCCTCAAGCGGCTCGGCCAAGTGTTGCCGACCCTGCTGATCCTTTCCATCCTGATCTTCGGGCTGCAGCAACTGATGCCGGGCGACCCGGCGCTGATCCTGGCCGGTGAGGAGCGCGGCGACCCGCAGGTGCTGGCCCAGATCAGGGCCGAGCTGCGGCTCGACCAGCCCTTGCCGCAGCAATACCTCGCCTGGCTCGGCCGCGTGCTGGTCGGCGATTTCGGCTATTCCTGGCGCATCCGCGAACCGGTCGGCGCGCTGATCCTGGCCAAGCTGCCGGTCACCTTCCAGCTCGCCAGCATGGCCTTCCTGATCGCCGTGCTGATCGGCGTGCCGGCCGGCATCGTCTCGGCGGTGCGGCGCGACACCGCGGTGGACTGGGCGGCGAACGGCATTGCCCTGGCCGGCATCTCCACGCCGAATTTCTGGCTCGGCATCATGCTGATCCTGCTATTCAGCGTGCAACTCGGCTGGCTGCCGCCCTCGGGCTACGTGCCGCTGACCGAGGACCCATGGCAGTCGCTCGCCACCACCATCATGCCGGCCTTCGTGCTGGGCAATGCCATCGCCGGCGTGCTCATGCGGCACACACGGGCGGCGATGCTCACCGCGCTGTCCCAGGACTATGTCCGCACCGCCCGCGCCAAGGGCCTCGCGGAACGCGTGGTGGTGGTGAAGCACGCGCTGCGCAACGCGCTGATCCCCGTTGTCACGCTAGGCACGATCGAATTCGGCCGGCTGCTGGCCGGCGCGGTGCTGACCGAGCAGATCTTCACCATTCCCGGCTTCGGCAAGCTGATCGTCGATGCGGTGTTCAACCGCGACTACCCCGTGGTGCAGGGCGTGGTGCTGGCGACCGCGCTGATCTTCGTCTCGCTCAGCCTCGTCGCCGATCTGCTCTACATGGCGGTCAATCCGCGGCTGAGGACGGCATGAGCGCGACCGCGGCGGCCCCGGCGCTGCGCGGTGAATCGCCGCTTCGCCGTGCCCTCGCCCGATTCCTGCGGCATCGGCTGGCGGTCTTCGGCCTGTTGGTGATCGTCCTGTTCATCGCCGCCGCCATCGCCGCGCCGCTGCTGGCGCCGGCCGACCCGCTGGCGACCTCCTGGAGCGCGATCCGGAAGGCGCCCTCCGCCGCACACTGGTTCGGCACCGACGAGAATGGGCGCGACGTGCTGTCGCGCGTCCTGTTCGGCGCGCGCGCCTCGATGCTGGCCGGCGTCGTCTCGGTGCTGGTGGCGCTGGTGATCGGGGTACCGGTCGGGCTGCTGGCGGGGCTGGCGGGCGGCTGGACCGACACGATCATCTCGCGCATCGCCGATGCGATGCTGTCGGTGCCCTTCCTGATCCTGGCGATCGCGCTGGCGGCCTTCCTCGGCCCGGCGCTCGAGAACGCCATGCTGGCGATCGCCATCACCGCCGCGCCGGTCTTCGTCCGCCTCGCCCGCGGCATGGCGATGGAGGCGCGGGCGACCGATTGGGTGGAGGCGGCGCGCGCGCTGGGCAACCCGCCCTGGCGGCTCGGCCTGGTGCATGTGCTGCCGAACATCGTCCCGCCGCTGCTGGTGCAGGCGACGCTCGCCATCGCGGAAGCGATCATCGCCGAGGCCTCGCTTTCCTTCCTCGGCCTCGGCCAGCAGCCGCCGGCGCCGAGCTGGGGCAGCATGCTGAACGCGGCACAGCGTTTCCTGATCCAGGCGCCATGGCTGGCGGTCTTCCCGGGCCTGGCGATCTTCCTGGTGGTGCTGGCCTTCAACCTGGTGGGCGACGGGCTGCGCGATGCGCTGGATCCGCGGAGCGACCGGAAATAAGGCTGGGGGGGAAAACATTTCCTCCCTGGACCCCAGCTTTGCTTTCGGTGAGTCGGGTGCTGCCACGCGGAGGGTGCCAACCCAGAAAAATAGATGAGGGGTCCGGGGAGAATACCTTCTCCCCGGACTTGCTTCCTTCACGTCAGGCCGGCGTAGACCGCCCGCTCCGCCGCCTCGAAGGCGGCCAGCGCCGCCGGGTCGGCAAAGGGCAGGATCTGCGTGGCGATCACCCCGGCGCGGTCACGCTTCGGGTCGATCCAGTAATAGGTGTTCGCCAGCCCGGCCCAGGCCAGGCTGCCGGCGGCGCGGCCGCCAGGCACCTCCTCCTCGTTGATCAGGAAGGACAGGCCCCAGCCCTTCCGCATGCCGGGGAAGAGCTTGACGTCATGGGTCGAGGCCGGGATGGCGGACTTCATCGGCGTGACCTCGAGCGGCGCGATCTGGTCGCGCATGGCCTCGCGCACCGTCTCCGGCGACAGGATGCGGGCACCGTCCAGCGTGCCGGCATTCAGCCACATCCGGCAAAAGCGGAGGTAGTCGGTGACGGTGCCGTAGAGCCCGCCGCCGCCCATGTGGAATTCGGGGTCCTGCGGCACCTCGAAGGGGATCGCGGAAAGCGTGCCATCCGGCGCCTTGGCGTGCATGGAGGCGAGGCGTTCGCGCTGGTCCGCGCCGATCCGAAAGGCGGTGTCCTTCATGCCGAGCGGGCCGAGCACGTCGTCTGCCAGCACCTCGGCCAGCCGCCGTCCCGTCACCTTCTCCACCGCCAGACCGGCCCAGTCGATGCCGATGCCGTATTCCCAGCGCTCGCCCGGCTCCGCCACCAGTGGCGTGGTCAGCGCCTTGCGCTGGCAGCCGATGATGCCGGGGACCTCGCGCGCGACCATGTAGGCGCCGATCTCGGGGTTCCACATGTCGTAGCTGAAGCCGCTGGTATGGGTCAGCAGGTGGCGCAGGGTCAGCTTCTTGCGGGCCGGCCGCAGCATCGCCTCGCCGCCCTCCGGGGCGAAGCCCGTCAGCACCTGCGGCTGCGCCAGATCCGGCAGCACCTCGCCGATCGGCCCGTCGAGCGAGAGCCTGCCGGCCTCGACCTGCCGCAGCGCCGCCGTCGCGGTGATCGCCTTGGTCATGGAGGCGATCCAGACCACGGTGTCCGGGGTCATCGCCGTCGGCCGGTCCAGGCCGCGGCGACCGAAGGCGCCCTCGTACAACGTGCCGCCGGCATTGCCGGCGGCGAAGGCAATGCCCGGCACCGCGCCGCGGTCCACCGCGCCGCGCAGGATGGCGTCGATCTCGGCCTTCATGGCATTCGCTCCCTCGGCTTCGGAGGAATGCTAGGCCGCCGGGCGCCGCCGCCGCCAGCGTCTCCAGCCGGGCTGCCCGCGCTTGTGCGCCACCAGCGCCATCAACCGCCGGTCGCGCCAGGCGCTGCGCTCCTGGATCTTCTCCAGCGGCAGCGCCGCGCGGCGCTCGGCGGTCACGTCCTCCACCGTCGGCGCGTCGTAGTCGTAGGGCGTCTGCTCATGGGTGATGCCGCCCATCAGCGGGCCGAAGCGGCCGACATAATCCTCGACCCCGCCCGGGGCGTTCAGGTCGATTGTCTCGAAAGGTCCCATGAAGGACCAGCGCAGGCCAAGCCCGTCCTTGACGCAGGCATCCACGTCGGCGGGCGACATCACCCCGTCCCGCACCATACGGAAGGCCTCGGCCACCAGCGCCGCCTGCAGCCGGTTGAGCACGAAGCCGGTGGTCTCCTTGAAGGCCACCACCGGCACCTGGCCGACGCGGTCCATGAGCGCGCGGGTGCGGGTGATCACCGCGGGGTCGGTCCAGGGCGCGCCGACCAACTCGACCAGCGGCACGAGGTAGGGCGGGTTCACCGGGTGCGCCACGAGGCAGCGGCCGCGGCCCGGCAGGTTGCCGGTGAACTCGCTGGCCGGGATGCCGGAGGTACTGCTGGCCAGCACCACCTCGGGCGGGCAGAGCCGGTCGAGCTCGGCGAACAACTCCTGCTTGGGCGAAAGCCGCTCCGGCCCGTTCTCCTGCACGTGGATGGCGCCGGCGACGCATTCCGCGAGCGTCGCGGCCGGGGTGATGCGGGCAAGGATCGCCTCCGGGGTCTCCTTCACCAACCCGGCGGCCTGCAGGTCGGCCAGGCTGCCCGCGATCAGCGCCATGGCGCTCCCGGCGACGCCGTCCACCTTGTCCCAGAGCGAGACGGAGAGCCCTGCGCGGGCAAAAACCATCGACCAGGCCCGGCCGATCAGCCCCGCCCCCACCACGGCGACCTTGTCCATGCACACCCCTCCCGCTTGTCATGTACCGTTACGCGCCCGCCCATTGATCCGGGCCATGCCGGGCGCGATGTAACGCCGCGCCATGGACACGCGCAACGCGACCCCTGTCGGTCACCCCGGCGCCCACGCAGCCCGCGCTGCATACCCCGCTGGTCTGGGCCTGGGGCGGCGCGCTGCTGACCGCCTCGCTCTGGCTCACCGGCATCATTGCCTTGTTCAACAGCCTCGGCAGCCTGTTCGACTGATGCTGCGCGACCTGCTCGATGGCTGGATCGGGCTGCGCGCCCGCTGGCGCGGCTACGGGCTGCCTATCTTCGCCTCGCCCCTGCTGCCGGCCGGGCTGATCGCCGCGATCGGCGGCGACGAGAAGATCGTGCTCGGCTCGGCGCTCGGCTTCGGCGCCAGCCTGCTGGCGGCACGGGTGCTGCGGCGCGGCCGGCAGGGCGATGCCAACCGCGCCGCCTGGATCACCGCCGTGGGCACCGGGCTCGCGGCCCATTTCGCCGCCGGTCTCGGCACCATCTTCCCGTTCGTCATGGCCGGCGGAGCCCTGCTCGGCACGCGGCTGATGTACACCGCCCTGCCGGAGACGGCGCCGCCGCCACCGCCCGAGCCGCCCCCAGCGCCACCCGGCCCGATCGAGGAAAGCCGCGCCCGGCTTGCCCGGATCGAGGCAGTCGCGGCACGGCTCGCCGACCCGCGGCTGCAGGGCGTGGCCAGCGCGATGGAGGGGGTGCTGGACGACCTGACCGCGCGGCCCGACCGGCTGCCCATGGCGCGGCGGTTCCTGACCGTCCATCTCGACGGCGTCGAGCGCATCGTCCAGCGGCTGGAGGCCGGCGCCGAGGCGCCGGGCGACCTGCCCCCGCTGCTGGACGAGCTGACCCGCACCGCGACGGAACTACGCGGCCGGCTGAAGCATGAAGAGACCGAGGCTTTGGAGATCCAGGTGAAGGTCCTGGCGGACCGCCTGCACGAGGAGGGCTACCGATGAGCGGCACCGCAACCACGACGGGCGCGAAGCTGCCGGTCATCTCCCCCGAGGCGCTGCAGGCGGCGCTGGAACAGGTGCCTGAAGGGCGCGAGGCGGCGGTGCGCGACCTCGCCGCGCGGATCGACATCGCCGATCCCGGCAGCATCCTGCGCTTCGGCCAGGAGGCGCAGAACCGCGCGACATTGGCAGCCGACGCCATGCTGGAAGGCGCCCGCAACCGCGAAGCGGGCGAGGCCGGCGTCACCCTCTCGACCCTGCTCGGCACGCTGCGCGGCTTCGACATGCGAGGCCTGGCGGAGAAGCCCGGTTTCTTCGCCCGCATCTTCAACAAGGCCGGCGCCGAGACCGCCAAGGTCGTGCAGCGCTACGAGACCATCAAGGGCCAGGTCGAGGAGGTCGGCGACCGGCTCGACGGCCACCGCACCAAGCTGCTCGAGGACGTCGAGAAGCTGGAGCGGCTCTACCGCGCGACGCTCGACTGGTTCCACGCCCTCGGCGACCACATCGCCGCCGGCGAGACCGTGCTGACCCGCGTCGACCAGGAAGCCGTGCCCGCCATGGCGCGGGAGGTCGAAGGCGGCGACAGCGTGGCGGCGCAGCGGCTGCGCGACCTGCGCAGCGCGCGGGACGAGCTGGAGCGGCGGGTGCACGACCTGCGGCTGACCCGTCAGGTGGCGATGCAGGCGCTGCCTTCGATCCGGCTGATCCAGGAGAACGACAAGGCGCTGGCCGCCAAGATCCAGAGCGTCATCGCCAATACCGTGCCGCTCTGGCGGCAGCAGCTGGCCCAGGCGCTGGCGATCCAGACCATGCGGGAGGCCGGGCGGACGCTGAAGGAGGCGACCGACCTGACCAACGACCTGCTGGTCGGCAATGCCGAGCGCCTGCGCCAGGGCAACCTCGAGGCCCGCACCCAGCTGGAGCGCGGCGTCTTCGACATCGAGGCGGTGAAGAAGGCCAATGCCTCGCTGGTGGCGACCATCGAGGACAGCCTGCGCATCGCCCAGGACGCCCAGGCGCAGCGGGCGAGCGCCACGAAGGAGCTGGAAAAGGCCGAGGGCGAGATCCGCCGGGCGCTGCTGGCAGCCAAGGCCTCGGGTGGCCCTGGCCAGGGCGCCCGCGCCGGTTGATGCGTTCATGATCGGGCTTGTCCGCGCGGTGGTTGCACCGTAGGTGCTGCCGCAGCGCAGGAGACGTGACATGCCCGGAACCAGCCGCCGCCAGATCCTTGCCGCCGGGGCGCTGCTCGCGGCGCCAGCCCAGGCCCGGGCGCAAGCCTGGCCGAACGGCCCGATCCGCATCGTCGTCCCTTTCCCGCCTGGCGGCAGCGTCGATGCCGTGGCGCGGCTGGTGCAGCCCCACCTGCAAGCCGAACTCGGCACCCCGGTCGTGATCGAGAACCGGGCGGGCGCCTCGGGCGCGCTGGGCGCGGCGCAGGTGGCCCGGGCGGCGCCGGACGGGCAGACCTTCCTGCATGTGTTCGACACTCATGCGGTGAACCCGGCGCTGATTCCCAACCTCGGCTACGACACCCAGAAGGACCTTGCGCCGGTGCTGCTCTTCGGCACCGCGCCGATGGTGGTCACCACGCCCAAGGGGCGTCCCTGGGGGATTTCCCTTCGATGCTGGCGGCGGCGAAGGCCAAGCCGGACACGGTGACCTTCGGCACCATCGCCAACGGTTCGCTCGCGCACCTGACCATGATGCTGCTGCAGAAGGCGGCCGGCGTCGGCCTGGTGCATGTGCCCTATCGCGGCGGCGGGCCGCTGGCGGTCGCCGCCGCCGCCGGCGAGGTCGACCTCCCCACCGCCACCGGCACGATCTTCGTGCAGCAGATCCAGGCCGGCAGCCTGCGGGTGCTGGCCAGCACCGGCCCGAAGCGCTGGTCCGGCCGGCCGGAGGCACCGACGCTGAAGGAGATGGGCATCCCGGTGGAGGCAGAGGCCTTCTGGGGCGCCCTGGCCCCGGCCGGCACCCCGGCCGCGATCCAGGCCCGCTACGCCGAGGCGCTGCGGAAGGCCATGGCGGTACCGGCGGTGCAGGAGCGGCTGGTGAACGTCTTGGGCATCGACCTCGCCCCGCGCGACGGCGCCACGTTCCGCGACTTCCTGGCCCAGCAGATCGAGACCTGGGGAAAGGTCGTCCGCGAGAACGGGGTCAAGCCAGACTGACGAAAACAGCTGAAGGGCTCAGGGAGAATATTCTCTCCCCGATCTTTGGGATGTCGCCGATGCACCGCCGCTCGTTGCTTGCCTTCTTCTCGACGCCTGCCTTCGCCCAGTCCTGGCCGAGCGGCCCGATCCGCATCATCGCCCCCTTCCCGCCCGGCGGCAGCGTCGACACCATCGCCCGGCTGCTGGTGCCCTCGCTGCAGGCCAGCCTCGGCGTGCCGGTGGTGATCGAGAACCGCTCGGGCGCCGCCGGGGCGCTCGGCACCGCGGCGGCGGCGCGGGCGGTTCCGGACGGCCAGACCTGGGTGCTGGTCTTCGACAGCTTCGCCACCACCAATGCGCTGAACCCCCAGGCCGGCTTCGACGCCCGGCGCGACTTCGCCCCGGTAATGCTGCTGGCCACCGCGCCCATGCTGCTGACCACGCCGCTCGGCCGCCCCTGGCGGAGCCTGGAGGAGGTCGCCGCAGCGGCGCGCGCGAAGCCGGACACGCTGACCTATGGCACGGTCGGCGCCGGCAGCCTGGCGCACCTGACCATGGAGGTCTGGCAGCAGGCCGCCGGTCTCCGGCTGATCCACGTGCCCTATCGCGGCGGCGGGCCGCTGGCGACGGCGGCGGCCGCGGGCGAGGTGGACCTCGCCATCGCCTCCCGCGTCGGGCTGGGCGGCCAGGTCGGCACGCGGCTGCGGGCGCTGGCGCAGAGCGGTGCGAAGCGCTCGCCGGCGCTGCCCGACCTGCCGACCTTCGCCGAAGCCGGTTTCCCCGGCGTGTCGGCGGAGGCCTTCTGGGGCATGCTGGGCCCGGCCGGCCTGCCGGGCCCGGTGCTGGCGCGCTTCCATGCCGCGCTCGCCGCGGCGCTGGCCGATCCGGCGACCCGGCAGCGGCTGGAGGAGGGCCAGGGGGTGGACATCGCCGCCTCCTCCCCGAGGCCTTCGCCGCTTTCCTCGACGGTCAGATGGCCGAGTGGGGCCAGGTGGTGCGCGAGCGCGGCATCAAGGTCGATTAGGCCTCCCGGTCGGGCCCGCCGGCTTTCGGGCCGAGCAGGCCGGAGGCCGGGGCCGCCGCGTCCGAGGTCGTCCCGGTGCCGAAGCGGGGCATCCCCGCCTCGCCGCCCGCGCCCTGGCCGGCATGGTGCAGCGCCCCGCCACCCGCGCCGCCGAGTGGGGCCGCCGCCGAACCGCCGCGCGGCATCTCGCCCGCGGCGCCCATGCCGCCGGCGCTGCCAGGGACCGCGCCGATCGACGGATCCCCGCCCGGCTTCGGCAGTTGCCCCTCCGGCGTCATCGCATCCACCAATTTCGGCAGCACCTGGCTGAGCAGCGCGAGCAGGCCCGGGCGTTCCATCCCCGCCTCATGCGCCATGGCATCGGCTTCCTGGCCGGGGAAGGCGCGGTCGAGTTCCTGCGGCTGGACTGGCCGGTTCTCGCCCGTTGCGATCCAGCTCTCGACTCGATCGCCAAGTCCCGCGTTGCGCAGCCGGTCGACCAGCGCCTGCAGCCCGGAAGCGCCGGGCTGCCCACCCATCAGGTGATTCAGGATGCGGTCGAGCGGCGTGCCCTTCATGTCGTTCAACGCGGCACCGCCCAGGCGCGACAGGAACTCGCTCATTGCCCATGTCTCCTCCGTTCGATGCGGCGATAAAGCGCGAGGCGAGGATGCGTTGCGGCTGCATGCCTTGACCCGGCGGCCGGCCGGATGTCCCATGCGCGGCCTTATTCAACGGGAGAGAACACCATGCGCGCCTGGGCCGTCGTCGAGACCGGAAAGCCGCTGCAGGAAATCGAGATGCCGACGCCGGAGCCGCAGGGCGCCGAGGTCCTGCTCGAGGTGACGCATGCCGGCGTCTGTCATTCCGACCTGCATATCTGGGAAGGCGAGTACGACCTCGGCTCCCGCGGCAAGATGCGGCTGACCGATCGCGGCGTGAAGCTGCCGCTGGCGATGGGGCACGAGATCGTCGGCCGCGTGGTCAAGCTCGGCCCCGATGCGGCGAACCAGGGCAGCAAGGTCGGCGACCTGCGCGTGGTCTACCCCTGGGTCGGCTGCGGCAAGTGCGCAGTCTGCCAGCGGGACGAGGAGAACATGTGCCTCTCGCCGCGCAGCCTCGGCGTCTACCAGGAACGGCGGCTACGCCACGCATGTCCTGGCGACGCATGTGAAGCACCTGGTCGACATCGAGGGCGTCGACCCGGCGCTGGCGGCGACCTATGCCTGCTCCGGCGTGACGGTCTATTCGGCGATCAACAAGCTGCTGCCGATGGACCCGAATGAGGCGATCGTGCTGGTCGGCGCCGGCGGGCTCGGGCTGAACGCCATCGCCATCCTCAAGGCGCTCGGCCACAAGCGCATCTGCATTGTCGACATTGACCAGAAGAAGCTGGACGCGGCGAAGCAGCAGGGCGCGACCGACACGGTGCTGGCCGCCGGCGAGGACACCGCCAAGCGCATCGTCGAGACCTGCGGCGGCCCGGTCGCCGGCATCATCGACCTGGTGAACGGCACCCAGACCAGCCGCTTCGCCTTCGACGCGCTGCGCAAGGGCGGCAAGCTGGTGCAGGTCGGCCTCTTCGGCGGCGAGATGAACATCCCGCTGCCACTGATGCCGATCCGCGCCATCACCATCCAGGGCAGCTATGTCGGCGACGTGAAGGAGCTGCGCGCGCTGATCGGCATCGCCAAGAAGGGCCAGATTCCGGCCATCCCGGTGGAGCTGACGCCGCAGAAGAACGCCGACGCGGTGCTGAACCGGCTGAAGAACGGCCAGATCACCGGCCGCGTCGTGCTGGTCGGCGAGGCGGTCTGAGGGGACCGGGCCGGGGCGCAGGCCCCGGCCCCGCTTCGCTCAGCCGCCCCGCGCCGCCTCCCAGGTCTCGCCCCAATTGTCGAGATAGGTGATCTCCTCCAGCGGCCCGCGGCCGACCGGGCCGAAATTCCCCATCGGCCAGCCGATCGGCAGGATCGCGTAGCTGTGGACGCCAGGCGGCAGGCCGAGCGCCGCCTCCGACTCCGCCTCGAAGATCAGGTGCCGCGTCGTCAGCGTGGAGCCGAGCCCGAGCGCGCGGGCCGCCAGCAGCATGTTCTGCACCGCCGGGTAGATGGAGGCGCCGGACCAGCGCATCGGCTTGTCCTCCATCAGGCAGGCGACGATCCAGACCGGCGCCTCGGCATAGTGGTCGGTCAGGTATTCCACCGCCTGGTGCTGGCGATGGTAGCGCGCCGCATCGATGCCGGGCGGCGGCGCGCTGCCGGCGTAGCGCGGCCCGATCACCTCGTCATAGGCCCGCTTGTACCAGCGCTGCACCGCCTGCTTCCGGGCCGGGTCCTTCAGCACCAGGAAGCGCCACTTCTGGGTGTTGCCGCCATTCGCCGCGGAGGCGCCGGCGCGCAGGATGCGCACCACCAATTCGTCCGGCACCGGGTCCGGCTTCAACCGCCGCATCGCGCGGGTGGTGTGCATGATCTCGAAAACGTCGGTCATCGCGGCGCTCTCCTTCCTGTCGGGCGCAGCCTGTCACCGGATGGCGCGATGCGCCATCACGGCTGCAAGGCCGTCAGCGCCGCCCGCACCGGCCGGTCCGAGATGCGCATCAGACCGTCATAAGGACGGTCGAGCTCGACGATGAGGAAGATCGCCCCGCCGACCGACAGCGCGCCGACCAGCATCGCGGTCACCACCGTGGCATTCAGCCGCGTCATCAGCCCGAAGCCGAGGAAAAGCATCCCCAGCCAGAAGATCAGCACGACGAGGAACGGCGCCGGCAGGGCGCTGACCTGCTGCTCCACCACCACAGCATGCGGGTGCGGGTGATCGCGACAGTCAACTCGATCGCCCTGGCAAGGCCCAGGCGTTGGGCATCCTTGTCCGGCTGCAACTGCCACAGCGCCGCATGGAATGGCTGCATCGCCTCCCCCGGGTGCCGCCCCCGGCCTTGCGCTGCTCGAGGACATGCAGCGCTTCCTCGGCGACGCCCTGCCGCAGCATCGCGCGCAGCGGCGCGGCCTCAGGCCCGTAATGCAGCAGCACCCGGTCGAGCGCGACGATGTTGGCCGCCAGCAAGGCGAGCTCGTCGCTCTGGGTGCGGTAGGCGGTCTGCGTCACGCTGATCAGCAGGCCGAGCACCAGCGCCGACATGGTGGCGACCAGCCCCATCACCAGCTTCACCGCATCGCGCGATCTCGCCATCCAGGTGGTGCTCCGGCAGTCGGTCGCGCAGCCGCAGCCCGGCCAGGGCCGCGACGAAGGCGATGCCGAAGGCCAGCAGGGCAAGGAGCTCCCGCATTCATCCGCCAGGCCCGCGCCGGCCGCGCCGCATCGCCCCCGTCATTCGCCACCCCCGAGCGGCGGGAGCCTAGCAGCCCCGCCGGGCGCCGCATGGCGCTGCCGGCCGCGATCGGGTCACTTTCCGGCGCGCGCGCCTAGAGCGGCCAGGCGCGGCCCCGCACCGGCTCGCGCGCCGGGTCCGGCACGGCGGTGATCTGCGGGACGGCGCGGTCGTGCTCGCCGGGGCGGCCGCGGTATTCCGTGGGCGACTGCCCGACGGGATAGGCGCCGACCACCAGCAGGTCCTCGCTGGCGCCGAGGTTGCGGTGGCCGACCCCGGCAGGCAGCACCACCACGTCCCCGGCGGCAAGGTCGAGCGCCTGGCCGCCCTCCCCGCCCAGCATCACCCGCACCCACCCGGCGGCGATCGCCAGCGCCTCATGCGCGTCCGGGTGGTAGTGGTGATAGGGGTAGATGCCGTTACGCCAGGCCGGCGGCCAGCCATGCGCGGCGAATAGCGCCTCGGCGGCGGTTGGGTCGCCCGGCGGCAGCGCGGCGCGGAACAGCAGCGCCGGCAGCCGTGGGTTGTTCGGGATGCTGCCGTCATCCGCGAAGAAGAGAAGCTCGGGCCCTTCGGTCATTTGCGTCTCCGCAATTGAGTACGGCTTGCGCCGCGTGGCATGCTGCTTCGCAATCGCTCGGGGGAAGAAGATGGCAAACATCGGCCGGTTGCGTGACTTCGTGCAGGGCATGACCCGGCTGGCTGATGCCGGCGGGAGCGCGGACGTGCTGCAGGAAGCCGGCGCAGGACTGCTGCGCGACCTGGTGGCGGTGGATGACTGGCTGCCTGACGCCTGCGCCGTGCCCGGGCCACGCTACCGCCAGTTCCTGCTGCATTGCGACCCGGCGGAGCGGTTCAGCATCGTCAGCTTCGTCTGGGGCCCTGGACAGCGCACGCCGATTCACGACCACTTAGTCTGGGGGCTGGTGGCGCACGCGGGGCGAGGAGATCTCGACCGAATACCGCCTCGGCCCGCCCGGCACGCCGCCGCAGCCCGGGCGACGGGACCGGCTGCGGCCAGGCGAGGTGGCACTGGTCCGCCCCGACAGCACCGACATCCACCTGGTGGAGAATGCCCTGGCCGATGCGCCGAGTATCAGCATCCATTGCTACGGCGGGAATATCGGCGCGGTGCGGCGGCATGCCTTCGACCCGGTGACCGGCGCGGCGCAGGACTTCATCTCCGGCTATTCCGCCGACACGGTGCCGAATTGTGGGACCGCAGCGCCGGGTAGCGGCGCACGGACCTTCGGCGGCTGCTAGGCTCCTTGCATAACGCAAACCGGAGGAAACGATGTCCGAGCTGCCGCCCCTCGACGATGCCGTGCTGCCGGAGGGCATGCGCGCGCGAATGATCCCCGGCATCAACGGCCTGACCATGCATGTGCTAGAGGCGGGCGAGCCCGGCAATCCCTGCCTGCTGCTGCTGCACGGCTTCCCGGAACTCGCCTGGTCTTGGCGGAAGGTCATGCCGGCCCTGGCAGAGGCCGGCTATCACGTGGTTGCGCCGGACCAGCGCGGCTATGGCCGCACCACGGGCTGGAATGCTGATTACGACGCTGATCTCTCGCCCTTCCGCATGCTCAACCTGGTGCGCGACCAACTCGGCCTGGTGGCATCGCTCGGGCTCGGCCATGTCGAGGCGGTGATCGGGCATGATTTCGGCTCGCCGGTCGCAGCCTGGTGCGCGCTGGTGCGGCCGGACGTCTTCCGTCGCGTGGCGCTGATGAGCGCGCCCTTCGCCGGCCCGCCTTCCCTGCCCGAGGAAGCGCCGCCGCGCGCCCCGGCCATGGACGTACACGCCGCGCTGGCGGCGCTGGAGCGGCCGCGCAAGCACTACCAATGGTACTATTCGGAGCGCGGCGCCAATGAGGAGACGTGGCGCAGCCCGCAGGGGAGTCCATGCCTTCCTGCGCGCCTACTACCACATGAAAAGCGCCGATTGGCCGGGCAACAAGCCTTTCCCGCTTGCCGGCTGGACCGCCGAATCATTGGCCAGGCTGCCGACCTACTATGTCATGGACCTGGGCAAGGGCATGGCCGAGACGGTGGCGCCGGAGATGCCGGACGCCGCGGCGATCGCAGCCTGCCAATGGCTGCCCGACAGCGAACTGGCCGTCTATGCCGAGGAGTATGGCCGCACCGGCTTCCAGGGCGGGCTGCAATGGTACCGCTGCCGCACCACTGGGCTGTTCGAGGCGGAGGCGCAGGTCTTCGCCGGCCGCACCATCGACGTGCCCTCGATCTTCATCGCCGGCGGCAGCGACTGGGGCGTGGAGCAGACGCCAGGCGCGCTGCGCCGCATGCGCGAGCTGGCCTGCACCAGGATGCAGGGGGTGCATCTGGTGGAAGGCGCTGGCCACTGGGTGCAGCAGGAGCAGCCCGAGCAGGTCATCGACCTGCTGCTGAGCTGGCTCGGCTGAGACCGGCGGGTGGGTTCAGGGAGGGCAAAGCCCTCCCTGCCCCTCAGGCGCGCTCGGAGAATCGAGACGTAGTTGGCGACGGCGGCGCCGCCCATGTTGAAGATGCCGCCGATATCGGCCTTCGGCAGCTGCATCGCCCCCGCTGTGCCGGTCAGCTGCATTGCCGTCAGCACATGCATCGAGATGCCGGTCGCGCCGATCGGGTGGCCCTTCGACTTCAGCCCGCCGGAGCGGTTGACCGGCAGCTTGCCATCGGCCGCGGTGACGCCGTCGAGGATGGCGCGGGCGCCCTGCCCTTCCTTCGCCAGGCCCATCGCCTCGTATTCCAGCAGCTCGGCGATGGTGAAGCAGTCATGCGTCTCGACAAAGGAGAGATCGGTGACAGCGGAAAGCCCGGCCTGGTCCAGCGCCTGCTGCCAGGCGCGCTGTGGGCCTTCGAAGCGGATGATGTCGCGGGCGGCGATGGGCAGGAAATCGTTGACCTGCACGGCAGCGCGGAAGCGGACCGCCTTCTGCATCGCTTTCGCGGTCTCGGCATCGGTCAGGATCAGCGCCGCGGCGCCGTCCGAGACGAGGCTGCAATCGGTCCGCTTCAGCGGCGGGGCGACGAAGGGGTTCTTCTCGGACTCGGCGCGGCAGAAGGCAAAGCCGAGGTCCTTGCGCATCTGTGCGTAAGGGTTGTCGACGCCGTTCTTGTGATTCTTCGCGGCGATGGCGGCGAGCGCGTCGGACTGGTCGCCATGCCGCTGGAAATAGGCCTCGGCGATGCGGCCGAAGACGCCGGCGAAGCCGCCCTGGATGTCCTGCTCGGTCTTGCGGTAGCTGGCGTTCAGCAGGATCTCGCCAACCTGGGCGCCGGGGGTCGCGGTCATCTTCTCGGCGCCCAGCACCAGGGCGAAGCGGCCGCGCTTGGCGGCGAGGAAGTCGAGCGCGCCGTGGATCGCGGCGGTGCCGGTTGCGCAGGCATTCTCGTAGCGGGTGATCGGCTTGAAGCGCAGCTCGGGCACCGATTGCAGGATCAGCGAGCTCGGGAAGCCCTGGTTCGTGAAGCCCTCGCCGAAGACGCCGACGAAGCCGGCATCGATATCGGCCGGGGATATCCCGGCATCCTCGATGGCGGCGCGGCCCACCTGGGCCAGCAGCGTCTCGATGTCCGGCGCCTCGGCGCGGCCGAAGGGCGTATGCGCCCAGCCGACGATGCAGGCTTCCGGGGCAGCCATGGTGGGATCGGGCATTGGGGTGTCCTCCGCGGTTGGGGCGAAGATAGGCCCGGCTACCGCCTGGCGCCACCGCATGCTGGAATGCCGGCAAGGCATGGGAGTGGAACGAATGAGCTGGCAGCCCGAATTGGACGACCTCGCCCGCCGCCAGGCCATGGCGAAGGCGATGTGGCGGGCCCGACAAGGTCAAGCGCCAGCACGATGGTGGCCGGCTGACGGTGCGGGAACGGGTCGATGCCATGCTCGACCCCGGCTCCTTCCACGAGGTCGGCGCCATTGCCGGCAAGGCGAGCTACGGGCCGGACGGCACGCTCGTGGAGTTCACCCCTCCAACTGCGTCATGGGTCGCGGCCTGGTGGACGGCCGGCCGGTGGTGGTGGTGGGGGACGACTTCACCGTCCGCGGCGGCAGCGCCGACGCCACCATCAAGGAGAAGCCCATCATGGCGGAGCGGATGGCGGCCGACCTCCGACCTGCCGATCATCCGCATCATCGAGGGCTCGGGCGGCGGCGGCTCGGTCAAGACCATCGAGACAACAGGCCGCGCCAACCTGCCGGGCGGCATCGGCGGCCAGGCGATGTACCACCTGACCGGCGACAACCTCTCCCGCGTGCCGGTGGTGGGGCTCGGGCTCGGCTCGGTCGCCGGGTTGGGCGCGGCACGGCTGGCGGCGACGCATTTCTCGGTCATGACGAAGGAGACCTCGGCGATGTTCGTCGCCGGGCCGCCGGTGGTGAATGCGCTCGGCAACAACCTGTCGAAGGCCGAGCTCGGGGGCTGGGAGATCCAGTGCAAGGCCGGCGCCGTCGACCATGCCGTGGACTCGGAGGAGGAGGCCTTCGCCGCCGCCCGGCGCTTCCTCTCCTACCTGCCCGGGCATGTCTGGGGATTGCCGAAGCGCCTGCCCTCGGAGGACGACCCGAACCGCACCGAGGAAAGCTGGCTGAGCGTCATCCCGCGCAACATCCGCCAGCCCTATCGGATGCGGCCGATCATCGAGGGGGTGATGGACCGCGGCTCGGTCTTCGAGATGGGGCGGTATTTTGGCCGCTCCGTCATCACCTGCCTGGCGCGGCTGAACGGGCTGCCGGTGGCGGTCCTGGCCGGTGACCCGATGTTCTATGCCGGGTCCTGGACGGCCGATGCCTGCGCCAAGGTGGTCCGCTTCGTCGACCTCGCGGAGACGTTCCACCTGCCGGTCGTCTACCTCATGGACTGCCCCGGCTTCATGATCGGGCTCGAGGCCGAGCAGCGTGCCACCATCCGCTGGGGCGTCCGCGCCATGGCGGCGGTGAACCAGTCCACCGTGCCCTGGTGCACGGTCATCGTCCGTAATGCCTTCGGCGTCGCCGGCGTGGTGCACCAGCCGGCCAGCCGGTTCTCGGTGCGGCATGCCTGGCCCTCGGCGCGCTGGGGATCGCTGCCGCTCGAGGGCGGGATCGAGGCGGCATACCGCGCCGACCTCGACGCCGCCGAGGATCGCTCGGCGACGCTGGAGGCGATTGAGACGCGGCTGCAGCCGCTGCGCAGCCCGCTGCGGACGGCGGAGGCCTTCTGGGTCGAGGAGATCATCGACCCGCGGCAGACACGGCGCTTGCTGTGCGACTTCGCCGGGCTGGCGGAGCGGGTGCTGGAGCCCGGGATGCGGGCGCATGGGATGCGGCCGTAGAGGAAAGATCGGGGAGGGAAAAGTATTCCCTCCCCGAACCCCTCCCTTCCTCTTTGTGGGTCTGGCGCTCGCCGCGCGGAGGGTCCCGACCCAGAAAAATAGATGAGGGGGCCTGGGGGAGAATACCTTCTCCCCCAGTCTTCCCTACGCCGTCACATGCACCCCCGGGCGCCGCCCATCATTCCAGTGCCCATCGAGCGCCCGTTCCACCTGCGCCGCCAGTTGCAGCAGCAGCCCATCATTCGCCTGCCTCGCCTGGGCCTGGATGCCGAGCGGCAGGCCGCTCTCCTGCACGCCCATCGGCAGGGAAATCGCCGGGATGCCGCAGAGATTGGCCAGCGGCGTATAGGCGAAGTTGCGCCAGAGATTGCCGAACCAGTCGCGCACCGAGGGATTGTCGCTGATCGTCAGGTATTCCGTCGTGCCGATGGGCGGCGTCGGCAGCGCGGTGATGGGGGTCAGGATGATGTCCCAATCCTCGAAGAAGGCGGCGAAGCCGCGGGAGGTGGCGTTGAACACCGCCTGCATCCGCGCCCGGTCGGCGAAGGAGATGTGCCGGCCTTCCTCCCAGATGCGGATATTGATCGGCTCGACCAGCCCCTCGGGCGGCCGGTCCAGCCCGCGTGCGGCGATCAGGTTGCCGACGGTCTGGGCGAAATTGCCGATGTAGCAATCTGTCTGCGCAGCGAAGGCGGCGCGGAGATCGACCGCCGGCAGCGCCCAGTCCACGTGATGGCCAAGGGATTCGAGGAAGCGTCCGGCCTTCTCGAGCTCTGCCACCAGATGCGGCGTGGCGCGGTAGTCGCCCCATTCATGCGACAAGGCGATGCGCAGGCGGGGGGATCGCGCCGGATCAGCTCGGCATAGGGCTCGGCGGGCATCCAGTAGGGCATGAACTCGCCCGGCGCGCCGCCGCGGCAGCTGTCCACGAACAGTGCGGTATCACGCACGGTGCGGCTCTGGCAGCCCTGGATCGAGACCAGCCCGGTCAGGTCCGAAGCCGCCGGCGCGATCGAGAAGACGCCGCGGGAGACCTTCAGCCCGATGTTGCCGCAGGCTCCGGCCGGGATGCGGATCGAGCCGCCGCCATCCGTCGCATGCGAGATCGGCACCGCGCCGGCGGCCACCATGGCGCCGGTGCCGGCCGAGGAGCCGTTGGTGGTGTAGCCGGTGTCCCAGGGGTTGCGGGTGACATAGACGGCCGGGTTCTCGGCGGCGCTGCAGCAGCCGAATCTCGGTGTGGTTGTGCGGCCGATGACGTTCAGCCCGGCCTGGCGGATGCGCCCGGCCAAGAAGCTATCGGCCGCGGCACGGTTGCCGCGCATCAGCTGCGAGCCCATCTCCTGCAACCGCCCTTTCAGGGTGGGGCCGAGGTCCTTCATCAGGTAGGGCACGCCGGCGAAGGCGCCGGCGGGATCCATGCCGTCGCGCAGCGGGTCGGCGACGACGTCATCGAATAGCTCGACGACGGCGCTCAACGCCGGGTCGGTCCGGGCGATGCCGGCGGCAGCCTGGGCGGCCAGTTCCGCCGGCGTCACCTCCCCGGCACGGACCCAGTCGGCAAGCGCCACTGCGTCGTGCCTTGCCCATTCGTCCCAGGACATCACCAAATTCATGTTGCGCGTGCTCCAGTCGATGTCGGGTCGATGCAAGGCCTGGACCGGGGCGGCGGGGCTATTCCAGGTAGGTCTCGCGCAGCGCCCGCAGCCGCGCAGCGTCGAGGCCGAGCCCCTGTTCCAGCAGCAGGGGTAGGCCGCCATGCGCGGCGATGGCGCGGTCGAGCGTCTCTTCCAGCAGCTCGGCATGGGTCGAGAGCAGCGCATTGGCCAGCCCGGCCGGTGTGCCTTCGGGCAGCGAATGGTCGCGCCGCCAGATCCGGTCCGTCGCCTCGTAGTCGGCCACCACCGTCTCCCGCGTCGCGCCCAGCGCCGTCAGGACCAGCGCCGCCCCCACCCCGGTCCGGTCCTTGCCGGCCGAGCAGTGGAACAGCACCGCCTGCCGCCCGGGCTCCAGCAGCAGCCCGAACAGCGCGCGATAGACGTCGATGAAGCGCGCGAGGTAGTCGATATAGGCGCGTCGCAGCAGGGAGACGACATCCTCTCCGGTCGACTCCTCCCGCAGCATCAGGTCGCGCAGCGAAGCGCCAACCGAGGGTTCGATCGGCAGGTGCACACGTTCCGCCGAAGGCGGCAGCCGAGAGGGCCGCAGGGCCGCCTCGTTCACGCCGCGGAGGTCGCACACCGTGCGGATGCCGAGACCCGAGACCCGCGCCTGATCGGCCTCGGTCAGGTTGGCAAGCGTCGCGGATCGAAAGATCAGCCCGCGCCGCACCCGCCTGCCATCCGCCACCGGCCAACCGCCGAGGTCGCGCAGGTTGGAGGCCCCTTCGAGCGGCACGGCATGCGGCAGGTCCTGGGCGGTTTCGGTCATGGCGCTCTCCCGATCGGTTGGCGGGAGCCCTGGCCCAGCCTCGGGCCAAGGCAGAAATCGCCCAGCCGCGGGTTGACGCCACCAGGACGCGCTGCGGAGACTCACCCATAGCAAGCAACGGAGGAACCCAGGACATGCCCGAACCGACCCTGTTCGACCTGACCGGCAAGGTGGCCATCGTCACCGGCGGCAGCCGCGGAATCGGCCGTGCCATCGCCGAGCGCCTGGCGCAGCACGGCGCCAAGGTCGTCGTTTCCTCCCGCAAGCTCGATGCCTGCCAGGCCGTGGTGGACGGGATCGTGGCCAAGGGCGGGGAGGCCGTGGCCACGGCCTGCAACATCGGCCGGAAGCCGGAGCTCCAGGCGCTGGCGGACCAGACGATCGCCACATGGGGTGGCGTCGACATCCTGGTCTGCAACGCCGCGATCAACCCGCATTTCGGCCCGGCCATGGGGATCGCCGACGACATTTTCGACAAGATGATGGCGACCAACGTGAAGTCGAACATGTGGCTGTCCCACATGTGCATCCCCAGCATGGAGGCGCGCGGCGGCGGGTCGATCGTGATCGTCTCCTCGATCGGCGGCTTCAAGGGCTCGGTCAACCTCGGTGCCTATGCCATCACCAAGGCGGCCGACCTGCAGCTGGCGCGGAACCTGGCCTGCGAATGGGGGCCGAAGAACATCCGGGTGAACTGCATCGCCCCCGGCCTGGTGCGCACCGACTTCGCCCGGGCGCTGTGGGAGGACCCGGTGAACTACAAGAAGCGGACCCGGGACACGCCGCTGAAGCGGATCGGCGAGCCCGACGAGATCGCCGGCGCGGCGGTCTTCCTCGCGAGCGCCGCGGGAAGCTTCATGACCGGGCAGCACATGATCATCGATGGCGGCGTGCTGGCCGGCAGCCCGGCCCATTCGGACGACTGACCGCAATGTGCCGGCCGGGCCCTGCCCGGCAGTGGCGATCCGCTTCCGCCCGGGATGCGGGGAGAAATTTGCGCAACCCGCGGCGGCGGCGGGAACCGATGGTTCCCGCTAATCTTTGCGTCACTGACGCCGGTGGATCATCGGTCTGCCGGCCGGCGCCGCCTCGGGATTCCATTGCGTGCGCCCCAACCCGGCCAAGGCGGGCCCGGTATCCGGGCGGACGCCATCGCAGTGTCGGGCCAGATCGGCAAGACGCGAGATGCCGCCGCAACAGCTAGTCGCTGCCTGAAACATGGCCAAGTTACTTTTTGTCGCAATCATGAAGCGATCCACAAGCGATCACCCTGTCCTACTGGCAAAAAAGCCAGGTGGCGCTGGTCATGATTTGAATGACAAGCGGTCTCGGGCGATCCTGCGCCTCCGCGCGGGTCGCCTCCCCCTGCCGTGATTTGCACTCTACACGGCTGGAGTGCGACGCAGCAATAAAAGTTTACCGCACTCTGCCATGGCAAAGCCCATGCTGTCGGCGTTGCACACTCGTGGCAGTGCTTCCAGGGGCCGCCGATGGACACCATGCAGGACATTTTCGCCGATTACGCACGGGCCTATGAGTCCCGCAAGGAATCGGACATGTCGATTGCCGAATTCTCTTGAGGGCTGCCGGACTGATCCGGGCCACTACGCGACCGCACCCGAACGCATTCTCAAGGCGATCGGGGAGCCCGAGGTGGTGGATACCGCCAAGGATACCCGGCTTGGCCGGATTTTCCTGAACCGGACGATCCGCATCTACCCCGCCTTCTCGGAATTCTTCGGGATGGAGGACACGATCGAACGGATCGTGGGCTTCTTCCGCCATGCCGCCCAGGGCCTGGAGGAGCGGAAGCAGATCGTCTACCTGCTCGGCCCGGTGGGGGGCGGCAAGTCCTCGCTCGCCGAGCGCCTGAAGGCGCTGATGGAGCAGGAGCCTATCTACGTCCTGAAGGCCGGCGACCAGATGAGTCCGGTCTATGAAAGCCCGCTCGGCCTGTTCGACCCGGAACGCCTGGGCGACATGCTCGAGCAGCGCTACGGCATCCCGCGCCGCCGCCTGACCGGGCTGATGAGCCCCTGGGCGCTGAAGCGGCTGGACGAATTCGGCGGCGACATCACCAAGTTCCGGGTGGTGAAGGTCCGCCCCAGCCGGCTGCGGCAGATCGCAGTGGCCAAGACCGAACCGGGCGACGAGAACAACCAGGACATCTCCTCCCTGGTTGGCAAGGTCGATATCCGCAAGCTCGAGATGTATGGCCAGAACGACCCGGACGCCTACAGCTTCTCCGGCGGTCTGAACCGCGCCAACCAGGGCATCCTCGAATTCGTCGAGATGTTCAAGGCGCCGATCAAGATGCTGCACCCGCTGCTGACCGCGACGCAGGAGGGCAACTACATCGGCACCGAGAATATCGGCGCCATCCCCTTCCAGGGCATCATCATGGCCCACTCCAATGAATCGGAGTGGCAGGCTTTCAAGAACAACAAGAACAACGAAGCCTTCATCGACCGTATCTACGTGATCAAGGTGCCCTATTGCTTGCGGGTGACCGAGGAGCAGCGGATCTACGAAAAACTGGTGCGCGGCTCGGAACTCGCCGCCAATCCGTGTGCCCCTTCGACGCTCGAGATGCTGGCGCGGTTCTCGGTGCTGACGCGGCTGCGGAAGCACGAAAACTCCAACATCTACGCCAAGATGAGGGTCTATGACGGCGAGAGCCTGAAGGAGACCGATCCGCGCGCGAAGAACATGCAGGAATACCGCGACGCGGCCGGGCCGGACGAGGGCATGGACGGTGCCTCCACCCGCTTCGCCTTCAAGATCCTGGCGGCGACCTTCAACTACGACACGACCGAGATCGCCGCCGACCCGGTGCACCTGATGTACGTACTGGAACAGGCAATCCGGCGGGAGCAGATGCCGGACGAGACCGAGAAGCGTTACCTGGAATTCATCAAGGGCGAGCTGGCCCCGCGCTACGCCGAGTTCATCGGCAACGAGATCCAGAAGGCCTATCTCGAATCCTACAACGACTACGGCCAGAACCTGTTCGACCGCTACGTGGCCTATGCCGATGCCTGGGTCGAGGACATGGACTTCAAGGACCCCGACACCGGCCAGATGATGAACCGGGAGTTGCTGAACCAGGAGCTCACCAAGATCGAGAAGCCGGCCGGCATCGCCAATCCGAAGGACTTCCGCAACGAGGTGGTCAAGTTCGCGCTGCGAGCGAGGGCCAACCGTGGCGGCAAGAATCCCTCCTGGACCAGCTACGAGAAGATTCGGGAGGTGATCGAACGGCGCATGTTCAGCCAGGTCGAGGACCTGCTGCCGGTGATCAGCTTCGGCTCCAAGAAGGACTCCGAGTCGGAGAAGAAGCACGGTGAATTCGTGGCCCGGATGACCGCGCGCGGCTATACTGAGCGCCAGGTTCGCCGGCTGGTCGAATGGTATATGCGCGTGAAGCAGGCCGGCTGACCGCGCAACCCGGAAGGCACGCCGCTGCATGCAGATCCTGGATCGCCGCCTCAATCCCAGCGGCCGGAGCCTTCCCAACCGGCAACGCTTCCTGCGCCGGGCCAAATCCCTGGTGCAGGAAGCCGTCCGCGACGCCTCGGCCAAGCGGGACATCCGCTCGGCCGATGAGGGGGAGGTCACCATCCCCCTGCACGGGATCCGCGAACCCTCCTTTCATCTCGGCCAGGGCGGCACGCGGGACCATGTGCTGCCCGGCAACAAGGAATACCGGGAGGGCGATGAGATCCAGCGGCCGCCGAGCGGTGGCGGTGGCGGCGGCTCGGAAGGTTCGCCCGATGGCAGCGGCGAGGACACCTTCCGCTTCGTCCTGAGCCGGGAGGAATTCCTCTCGCTCTTCCTCGACGACCTCGAATTGCCGGATATGGCCAAGCGCCGGCTGGTCGACGGCGCCGACCCGGTCTGGCACCGCGCCGGGTATTCCGTCAGCGGCTCGCCGGCCAATCTCTCCCTGCCCCGCACCATGCGGAACAGCCTGTCGCGCCGGATCGCCCTGCGCCGCCCGAAGCCGGAGGAGGTGGAGGCGCTGGAAGCCGAGATCGCCGCCCTGGAAGGCCAGCCGGAGCATGCCGAGCGCGTGCTGGCGTTGCGGGCAGGAGCTTGGCAAAGCAGCTGCTGCGCAGCCGCCGCATTCCCTATATCGACCCGATCGACGTCCGTTACCGGCGCTTCGAGCCCTCCCCCGTCCGGTCGCCCAGGCGGTGATGTTCTGCCTGATGGATGTCTCCGGCTCGATGACCGAGGACATGAAGGACCTCGCCAAGCGCTTCTACACGCTGCTCTATCTGTTCCTGCAGCGGCGCTACAAGCATGTGGAGCTGGTCTTCATTCGGCACACCCATGAGGCCTCGGAGGTCGACGAGGAGACCTTCTTCCACAGCCGGGAGACCGGCGGCACGCTGGTCTCGACCGCGCTCGAGGAAATGCGCAAGGTGGTCGCCGACCGCTTCCCGCCGGCCGAGTGGAACATCTACGCCGCCCAGGCCTCGGACGGCGACAATGCCGCCGGCGACAGCCAGAAGACCGCCCGGCTGCTGGTCGATACGATCCTGCCGGCCTGCCAGTACTACGCCTATATCGAGGTTGGCCGGGAGGGTGAGCACGGCATCCCCGGCTTTCCGCGCGGCCCGACTGATCTCTGGCGGACCTATGAAGCGTTGGTGAATGCCGGCGCGCCGCTGGCGATGAAGAAGGTGCGCCACCGTCGGGAGATCTTCCCGGTGTTCCGCGAACTGTTTGCCAAGCGCGGCGTGACCGAAGGGGCCAGCGCATGAACGTCATCGTCAAGCCCGAGGATCGGCTGCTCTACCAGGGCGCCGATTGGGATTTCGACACCCTGATGCGCATCCACGACGCCTGCGAGGAGATCGCCGGCAGGAAGCTCGGCCTCAGCTGGTACCCCAACCGGATTGAGGTGATCAGCGCCGAGCAGATGCTGGACGCGTATGCCAGCACCGGCCTGCCGCTCTTCTACCGGCACTGGTCCTTCGGCAAGCATTTCGCCCAGCACGAGGCGTTGTACCGCAAGGGACTGCGCGGCCTCGCCTATGAGATCGTCATCAACTCCGACCCCTGCGTCTCCTACGTGATGGAGGAAAACACCACCACGCTGCAGGCGCTGGTGATCGCGCATGCCGCCTTCGGCCACAACCACTTCTTCAAGAACAACGAACTTTTCAAACAGTGGACAGATGCCAAGGGCATCCTCGACTACCTCGAATTCGCCAAATCCTATGTCCAATCCTGCGAGGAGCAGCATGGCGAGGCGGCGGTCGAGCGGGTGCTGGACAGTGCGCACGCGCTGATGAACTACGGCGTCCACCGTCATCGCCGCCGTGCGCCCGACCTGATGTCGGAGCAAAAGCGCGAGCGCGAACGGCGCGAGCATGACGAGCGCATGTTCAACGTGCTCTGGTCCACCCTGCCGGAAAAGGCGAGCGCCCCGGCGGCCAAGGGTGAGGAGGAGCGCCGCCGCACGCTCCTGCAGTTGCCGCAGGAGAACGTGCTCTACTTCCTGGAGAAATCGGCCCCTCGCCTCGCCCCTTGGCAGCGCGAGATCCTCCGCATCGTCCGCAATGTGGCGCAATACTTCTACCCGCAGCGCCAGACGAAGATGATGAACGAGGGCTGCGCCACCTATACCCATCACCGCATCCTCGGCCGGCTGCACGAGCAAGGCCGGATTTCCGACGGCCATTGGCTGGAGGTGCTCCACTCCCACTCTTCGGTCATCATGCAGCCGGATTTCGACGATCAGCGCTACTCCGGGATGAATCCTTACGCGCTCGGCTTCGCCATGATGGAGGATATCGAGCGCATCTGCCGCGAGCCGACCGAGGAGGACCGCGAGTGGTTCCCCGACTTCGCGGGCTGCGGCGACCCGATGCCGGTTCTGCGGCATGGCTGGGCCGAATTCCGCGACGAAAGCTTCATCCTGCAATTCCTCAGCCCGCACTTAATGCGAAAGCTGAAGCTCTTCCACCTCGTGGATGACAGCGCCCAGCCGGTGCTGCGGGTCGATGCCATGCATGACGAGCGCGGCTATCGCCGGCTGCGCCGCGCGCTGGCCAAGCAATACGACCCGGCATGGTCGGACCCGGACATTCAGGTCGTCGATGTTGACCTTGGCGGCGACCGCAAGCTGATCCTGGAACACCGCGTCGCCGCTGGACGGTTGCTGGAGGAGCAGGAGGCCCGGCAGGTGCTGCGCCACCTGGCCAGCCTCTGGAGCTACGACGTCCTGCTGCGCGAGGTCGATCCGGTGACCGGCGCCAGCCTGCGGGAACACGCGGTCAGCCCGCCGCGCTGACGGCGTGGCTCCCGCTTCCGCAAGGGGGCGATTCTAGTCCAGGCTGGTGTTCCATCCTGGGAGAGCCCCCATGCCGTCCGACTCCGCCGCAAACCCCGACCGCACCGCCAACCTCGATGGCGGGCTGCTGCTCGCCCGGATCATGCTGAGCGCGCTGTTCCTCGTCTCCGGCTATTTCAAGCTGATGGCCGTGGAGCGCACCACCGGCTACTTCGCAGGTCTCGGCATGCCGGTTCCGGGCGTCATGGTCTGGGTGGCGATCCTGGCCGAGCTTGGCCTGCCGGTCCTGCTGCTGCTCGGCATCCGCGCCCGCTGGGTGGCATTGGCGCTCTGCCTCTTCACCCTGATCACCGCGGCCACCGGCCATCGGTTCTGGGGGATCGATGCGGCAGCCCAGTTTCCGCAATATGTCGCCCAGCTTACCCAGTTCCTGAAGAACCTCGGCATCGCCGGCGGCTTCCTGCTGCTGGCCCTGATCGGTCCGGGCCGCTACGCGATGGACCGTCGCGGCTGAAGGCGCGGGCGTGGCTCAGCTCCGCAGGGCCGCCCCCACCGCCGCCATGAAGCCGTCCAGCCTGGTCGCGTCCACCCAGCGCAGCACCGCAACCGTCTCCGCCGCCGGATCCACCCAGGTGATGTTCCCGCCGGCACCGGAGAAGGTGTAGCTCTCGGCGCTGGCGCTCGGCCATTTCGCCCGCCCGGTGTTCAGCCACCACAGCAGGCCATAGGCCGGGTTCAAGGCGCAGGGCGTGCGGCACTCCGCCACCCAGCCGACCGGCAGGAGGCGCCGGCCCTCCCAGACACCGTCCTGCAGCACCAGCTGGCCGATCCGCGCTTGGTCCTCCGCATGGATGAAGACGCCGCCGCCCCAGTGCCCGCCGCCCGAGACGCTCTGCACGCGCCGGCCGCCGAGCTCGACCCAGCTGGTCTCGTAGCCATGCCATTCCCAATCGGCGGATGCGCCGATCGGCCGCATGATCCGCTCGGCGAAGACCTCGGGTAGCGGGCGGCCGAAGCGCCGCAGCAGCGCGAGCGAGAGGCGGTTCACCCGGACGTCGTTGTATTCCCAGTAGGTCCCGGGCGGGTGCAGGGGCCGGGCCAGGCCCTTCTGTCCCTTTCCTTCCACCACCAGGTTGCGGCCACGGTCGACCAGGTCGGACTTGCCGAAGAGCGTGCCCTCCCACTCCGAGGTATTGGTCAGCAGGTGCCGCCAGGTAATGCCGGCATTCTGCGCCGAGTCGAAGCCGCCATCCTCGACCAGGGTGCGGACTGGCGCGTCGAGATCGGGGATCAGCCCGTCACCGACTGCTAGCCCGGCAAGAAGCGCCAGGTAGGATTTCGCCACGCTGAAGGTCATGTCGACCTGCCGCGTGTCGCCCCATCGCGCGACCACCCGGCCATGCCGCAGCAGCAGCCCGTTCGGCCCGCCGCGTGGGCGGACCGGGCCGAGGATGGCATTGTCCGGCGGAGGCTCGAAGAAGCCGGCCTCGATATGCGCGCGGATATCACGCGGCCAGGGTGATGGATGCGCCAGGGCGAAGTCGACGGCATCGACGAGCGCCGCGGGATCAAGCCCGCAAGACTCGGGCGGCGAGAGGGCGGCGCGATTGGGAGAGGATGAGTGCTGCACCCGGTTATCCTAGGACAGCCGTAGCCTGACTGGAACGGCAGGCCGGGCCCGGCAAGACCGGATCAGCCGATCAGGAAGCAGGAAACGCCGGATCGCCGCATTCCCGCCGTCACCGGCCGCGCGAACTCCGCCGGCGTCAACCGGGCTACAGGATGCGAGCACGCCTTTCCGCCGAACAGGCCCGGCGCTATGCGGCGGAGTGCCAGCGGAGACCGACACCGATGCACGCCGATCCCGACACTGCCCCGCACCCGTCCCTGGCGGCGGGGATCCGCGACGGCCTGGCCTTCATCAAGGCCCGATTGCTGCAGCCTGTCACCGTTCAGGGCGCCGCCATGCGGGCGATCGCGGAGACAGCGGAGCCGTTCAACGACAGCCACTGGTACTGGACCGACGACAACGCCAAGGCGCTGGAACTCCTCGCCCTGCCCGCGGTGCGGGATGCCGAGCCGGCTCTGGCCGACTGCGTCCTCGACTTCGTGCTGGCGATGTCCCCCGGTGAGGCGATCTGGCGTCGGTTGGCGGCGCCGCAGATCGAGGCGCGCCGGCTGGACCCGAAGGACTTCCTGGTCGTCACGCCCTTCCACCGCTTCGAGGGCGACCTGTCCCGCGGCGTGCTGCGGCAATCCAGCCGGTTCAATGACGGCCGCGAGCGGGTGGCAGCGGTGCATGCCGGCCATCTGGTGGAATTCCAGCTGGCAGGCCGCAAGCATTGCATCGACGTCGAGGACTGCATCACGGATTGCGGTCTCCTTCGCACCGTCGACGGCATCACCCTGTTCCACGAAAGCACCATCGAGGCGCCGGCGAGGTCTGCTCAGCCGCCGGCCGCAGCCGGTGGCAACGCTGCGCTACAGCTACGACATCCGCGCCGACAGCGCCGCCATCCTGCTGCAGGTGACGCTCCGGGCGGCACCCGGCATCCTGCTGTCGCATGTCCGCCTGACCACCGCCTGCGACGCCCTTTCCGACATCCCGCGCGCCTGCCATGTCGGCACCGAGGGGACCTATGCGACGCCGAAGCTGCCGCCTGCCGGCGCGGCCTACCTGCATCGTGGACCACTCCAGCAGATTCTTCTGACGGAAGCCGGCAATCCGGGCTTCGCCCATACGCTCTACCTCCGCCCCAGGCGGCCCGACCACGTCGCCAGCCTCAGCGCCACCACCCTGGCGGATGGCCGGCTGCAATGGGTCGTGCTGCGCCATGCGGCACCTCGGATACCGGCGGGTGGCGAGTTTGCCATCGCCGAGGACAGGCTGCTGCTCGCCGGCGGCGACCTGGCACAGGCGCCGATGGTCGGGAGGCTGCTCGACCTCGCGGGCGGCGCTGGCCGGCATCGACCCGAGTGCCAGCTACGACCACGGCGCCGAGTTGAACGCTATCGTCACCTACTGGCGGCACGGCATGGCGGACAGCTACGCGACGCCGGTTCCGCCGGATCGCCTGGCAGCGCTGCGGGCATGGTTCGACCGGCACCTCGACGCCTTCCTTCACCACCGTCACGCCGCAAGGCGGTGCGGCTGGCCACCGCGTCTATGTCCGCGGTCTAGCCTTTGTCATCCTGGCGCTCGACAGCATGCTGCGCGGGACAGGAGAGGCGCGGTACCGCCTCGCGCTCGGTGCCGCGCTCGACCTGCTCCTGCAGTGCCAGCAACAGGGCATGAATGACGGCGTGTTCTTCGACAGCGGGGCAGACACGGGCTACCTCGATTGCCACGCCGCCGCGATCCTGGCCCTGGCCCGGCTGGTCGAGCCGGGCTGCGATGCGCGGATCGCGCCGGCCTTGCGCCGCGCGCTCGCGGCACTCCGGCTCGGCACGGTCATGGTCCCGGTCGGCGAGGCGAGCCTGCCCTTCGATACGATCGTTGTCCGCAGCCGCCAGGCAAATGGCGAATGGGCCGAGGATGGCGCCTATTGGACCTACAAGGCCGCGCTCCTGCTGCGCGCGCTGCGCGTCGTCCTGCTGCGGCGCGCGGCCGGCCAGCAGGATTGAGCCCGACCGAGGCCGAGCGGGTCCTGGCCCTCGCCCGCGCCTGCAACGACCGGCTTTCCACCACCGAGCGCCGCCGTCCCGACGGCGTGGAGCACCTGACCAGCCCACATGCTGGCGAGGGGAATTCCGAGACCCAGGCCTGGGTCCTCCTGGCGGACGGGGCGGCGGACGCGGCCGTGCCTGGTGCCGCCGGGCCGGCGACGGAGCATGCCCTCGCCGAAGTTCTGGCCGCCACCCACGGCGCTGCCCCTGCACTCGCGGCGGAGCCGCAACCTGCACCGCCTGCCGAGCCCTCATCGGAAGCCCTGCACGAAGCGCGGACGCTGCGGTTCAACGTGAAGATGCTCGCCGCAACCCTGGCCCGAGCCAGGCTTGCCGGGATCGCCGAGGCCACGGCGCTCCCCGACGAACCCTGCAGGGTCGGGCTCGGCAGCCGCATTTGCTGCCAGGCCGACATGGAGCAGGCCTGGTTGCGCCATTGGTGCCACGCCCTCGGCACCGCCCCGCGCTACCACCGCAAGCTCTGGGAGGACTGCTTCGTCCCGCAGGCGCTCTGGGAAGCCGGCATGCTCAAGGCCGGCCGCCGCGGCCTCGGCTTCGCGGTCGGCAGGGAGGACCTGCCCGCCTTCCTCGTCGGGCGGGGGATCGAGGTGCTGGCGACGGATCTCGACGCCGCGGACGACCGGGCAGGCGCCTGGCGGGATAGCGGCCAGCATGCGAACCAAGCCCTCAGCCTGTACCGGCCTCGACTGGCGCAGCCGGCCGAATGCGATCGCCTCCTCGCCTTCCGCCCAGTGGACATGACCGCGATCCCCGAGGATCTCCTGCAAGGTCGGTTCGACTTCATCTGGTCGGTCTGCGCGCTCGAGCATCTCGGCTCGCTCGAGGCGGGCGAAACCTTCATCCGTATGGCGATGCGGTGCCTCCGCCGGGGCGGCATCGCCGTGCACACCACCGAGTACAACCTCGACCAAGAGGGGCCGACGCTCGCCACCGGCTCGACCGTTCTCTTCCAGCGCCGTCACCTCGACCGACTGGCGCAGGCACTGGCGGCGGACGGGCACGCGATGCTGCCGATGCAGGACCCGCCCGGCGGGCAGCACCTCTTCGACCAGCTCGTCGACGTGCCACCCTATCCGCATCAAGGCGGGCCACCGGATGCGCCGCACCTGCGCCTGACGCTGGGCGGCTATACCACGACCTCGGTGGGCGTCATCATCCAGGCCGGCGCCGCCTGACAGCGACCGTCAGGCCCGTGCCGCAGCCCCGGCCGGGGCCGGCCGCGCGCCCGGCAATTCGATCTCGATCGCCAGGGTCGAGATGTCGCCGCCTCGGTCCAGCGCGACATTCACCTTGCCCGGGTCGATCGCCACGTAGCGGGCGACCACGGCGACCAAATCCTGCTGCAGCCGTGGCAGGAAATCCTCCCGCGTCCGGCCGATGCGCTCATGCGCCAGGACGATCTGCAGCCGCTCCTTCGCCGCGGTGGCGCTGGGTGGCTCCGGCTTGCGGTTGGCGCGGAAGTAATCGAGCCAGCTCATCAGGCAGCCCTCCCCCCGAACAGGCGACGCAGCAGGCCAGGCTTCTTGTCCGGCTCCAAGAAGCGGTGCGGCAGCTCCTGGCCGAGGAAGCGGGCGACCGCGTCCTTGTAGGCCTGGCCGGCAATGCTCTCGGTATCCATGATCACCGGCGTGCCGGTGTTGGACGCCTTGAGCACGCTCTCGTTCTCCGGGATTACGCCGAGCAGCGGGATCGCCAGGATCTCCCGGACGTCCTCGAGCTTCAGCATCTCGCCGCGCTCGACCCGGTTGGGGTCATAGCGGGTGACGAGCAGGTGCTCCTTCACCTTCTCCCGCTTCTCCTCCGCCCGCTTCGACTTCGACTGCAGCACGCCGAGGATGCGGTCGCTGTCGCGGACCGAGGAGACCTCTGGGTTCGTCACGACGATCGCCTGATCGGCAAAATAGAGCGCCAGCAGCGCCCCTTCTCGATCCCGGCAGGGCTGTCGCAGAGGATGTAGTCGAAATCCTGGCTCAGCTCCTCGATGACCCCGGCGACACCCTCCTTGGTCAGCGCGTCCTTGTCCCGGGTCTGCGAGGCTGGGAGGATTGCCAGCCCCTCGACCCGCTTGTCGCGGATCAGCGCCTGGTTCAGCCGCGCCTCGCCCTGGATGACGTTGACGATGTCGAAGACGACGCGGCGCTCGACCCCCATGATGAGGTCAAGGTTGCGCAGGCCGACATCGAAATCAACTACAACGGTCTTCTTGCCGGCCTGGGCCAACCCGGTCGCGATGGCGGCGCTGGTGGTGGTCTTGCCCACGCCCCCCTTGCCCGACGTCACGACGATCACCTGCGCCATCGACGCATCCCCCTGTTGCATCCTGTCACCCGCGGCCGGTGCCGACCTGGCGCCCGCCCGCCGGCGTTTACCCGAGCGGCGCAAACCGCATCTCCTCGCCGTCCAGCCGAACCTGCGTCGGCCGGCCGATCGGTGCCGCCCCGAGCCCTTCGCGCACCGCGTAGAATCCGGCGATGGCGATCAGCTCAGGGTCGAAATTCAAGGCGAAGATCCGCGCCTCGGTGTCGTTCTGCGCGCCAGCGATCGCCCTGCCGCGCAGCGCCCCATAGACGTGGACATTGCCGTCGGCGATGACCTCGCCGCCCGGATTGACCGTGGCCGTGACGATCAGGTCGGCGCCTTCCGCATAGATCCGCTGGCCTGAGCGCACCGGCTCGGTGACCACCATCGCGGTGCGACCGCTGCCCTGGAAGGCCGGGGCGACCGGCGCGTCCCCCGCGGCCGGCGGCGCCGCAGCGGGCGCAGGCGTCGGGACGGCGGGCGGCGCAGCGTCGGCCGGCGGGATCGCGCTGGCCGCCGGCGCCTCGGCCTCCGAGTCGCGGCCGCCGACGACGCGCAGCGGCGGCAGGCCGGCCGCCGTCGCTGCCTGGCGCATCTGCGGGCTGCCCCCCGTGGTGCCGATCGGGACGATCTCGAGCGCGTGCAGCCCTTCGATCAGGCCGCGGAAGTCAACTTCCTCCGGCGCCACGGCCAGATCGGCCAAGCCGATGACGATCAGGGCGAAGCGCAGGAAACCGGGCGCCCGGCGGAATTGGTCGCCGAGCGCGGGCAAGACCGTCTCCGGCCGCGGGTCGAGCAGGCGCAGCACCAGCAGGTTGAAGTTGCCGGCACGTAGCCTGAAGGATTCCGGAAGGGTCTGGCTGCTCAAGGCGTTCTCGGCTCGGCCACGCGGGCGGGGACATTTCGGTGGCCTGCGCGGGTGCGCCGGCCTCCCTGCGTGCATAGCAGCGTGGCTCCGGGCGGCGAAGCCCGAATGCATACGGTTCCCCAAGTCCGCACCCCGCGGCGGGCCGCTGCCGCCATGGACTCGCCGGATCGGCCATAGCGGCGATAATGGGCTGCCAGAGTCGGGAATAGCCATGCACAGGATGACCCTGCTGGAGCCCTTTAGGGCCCTCTTCTACGCGCCCTTCTACCTGGCCGAGTCGCTGGATGCCTTCGCCCGCCAGGGCGTGGCCGTGGAGATGGTGACGGCCGGCACCGCCGACGCCGCCTGCGCCAGGCTGCTGGCAGGGGAAGCCGACCTTGCCTGGTCCGGGCCGATGCGTCCCATGCTGCTGCGCGCGCAGGACCCCGCCTGCACCCTGCGCAGCTTCTGCGCTGTGGTGATGCGCGACCCTTTCCTGCTGCTCGGCGCCGCGCCGCGGCAGGGCTTCCGTATCGAGGACTTGGCAGGCCTGAAGCTTGGCCTGGTCGCCGAAGTGCCGACGCCGGTCTGGTGCCTGCGCGGCGATGTCGCGGCGCGGGGGATGGACTGGGGTGCACTGGAGACGGTGCGCGGCCAGGGAATGTCGGCGAATGCCGCGGCGGTGGTCAGCGGCCGGCTCGACCTGGCGCAGGTGTTCGAGCCTTTCGCCTGCCAGGTCGAGGATGCCGGCGGTGCCGTCTGGCATGCCCAGGCGAGCCGCGGCCATACCGCCTATACCGCCTTCTATGCGACCGAGGCGGGTATCGCGGCAAAACGCGAGCCGCTGCGGGCGATGATCCGGGCGATGGCGGAGGCGCTCGATGTCATCCGGACCGCGCCGGCCGAGGAGGTCGCCGCGCGCATCGCCCCCCGCTTTCCGGATGTCCCCGCGGCGCATCGCAGCCGTGCCATCGCCCGCTACCAGGCGCTCGGCCTCTGGGATGCCGGGCCGCTTTTCCCGCAGGAGGCCTTCGAGACGCTGGGCCGCGCCATGCTCGCCGCCGGCGCCATCAGCCACATCCCCGCCTTCGCCGACTGCGTCGACAATGCCCTGGTCGAGGAGGCGCTGACATGAGCGGCAAGGTCCCCGTCGGCACCCGCGCCGACTACCGCTGGTTCACCGAGATTCCGACGCGCTGGATGGACAACGACGTCTACGGCCACGTCAACAACGTCACCTATTATTCCTGGATCGACACTGCGGTGGCGCAGTTCCTGATCGCCCATCAGGTGCTCGACCTCGGCAGCAGCACCGAGGTCGGGCTCGTGGTCGAGACCCAGTGCCGCTATTTCGCGCCGATCGCCTTCCCCGACCTGGTCACCTGCGGCATCCGCTGCGGCCGGCTCGGCGCCTCATCGATCCGCTACGAGCTCGGCATCTTCCGCAATGCCGAGGACCGCGCCAGCGCGGAGGGCCACTTCGTCCACGTCTATGTCGCCCGGGCCGAGCAGACCCGCACCGTGCCGGTCCCGCCCCGGCTGCGCGATGCCGCTACCCGGGTGCTGCTGCCGCAGGCCTGATGCCGCCGGACTCCACCGCCTGCGGCTGGCCTTGCTCGCCTGGGCCGCATCCGGGCTGGTGCTGGGCCTGGCGCTGGTCTGGCTGGCGCCCGATCTGGCGGACAGCGTCTTCGCGCTGGCGACCCTGCCGGTCCTGGCGGCGCTGCTGCGCGACATCGTCCAGGGCATGCTGCGCGGGCAGGCCGGGCTGGACCTGCTCGCCGCGCTCTCGATGGCGGGCGCCCTGGCGGTGGGTGAGGACCTTGCTGCCGCCGTCGTCGCCCTGATGTTCGCCGGCGGCAGCTTCCTCGAGGATTATGCGCGGCAGCGGGCCCGGCGGGAAATGACTGCCCTGCTCTCCCGCCAGCCGCGTCGCGCCACCCGGCACGGGTCGGCCGGGCTGGAGACTGTGCCGATCGAGGCGCTCAGGCCCGACGACCGGGTGCTGGTCCGCCAGGGCGAGGTGGTGCCGGTCGACGGCCACGTCCTTGGCCCCGCCGTGCTGGATGCGGCGGCCCTGACCGGGGAGGCGACCCCCATGGTCCTCGCCCCGGCGCGCCGGCGCTGTCGGGCGCCACGAATGTCGGCGAGGCCTTCGAGCTGCAGGCCGAGCAGACCGCCGGCGACAGCACCCTGGCTGGGATCATCCGTCTTGTGGAACAAGCCCAGGCCAGCCGGGCGCCGATGGCGCGGCTGGCTGACCGCTGGGCGCTGGGCTTCCTCGGCGTGACGCTGCTGATCGTCGGCGCCGCATGGCTGGTCTCGGCCGATCCGCGCCGCGCGCTCGCGGTTCTGGTGGTCGCGACCCCCTGCCCGCTGATCCTGGCGGTGCCGGTGGCGTTGATCGCCGGCCTGTCGCGCGCGGCCCGCGCCGGCGTGCTGGTGAAGAGCGGCGCTGCGCTGGAGCTGCTGGGCCGCGTCCGGGTCCTGCTGCTGGACAAGACCGGCACGCTCACCGAAGGCCGCGTCCGCCTGCTGGAGACCCGGCCGGCGGGCAACATGGCGCCGGCAGAGCTGCTGCGTCTGGCCGCCTCGCTCGACCAGGTCAGCGGTCATCCCGTCGCCATCGGCCTGGTCGAGGCGGCGCGGTCGGCAGGGCTCGTCCTGACCATCCCCGAGGCGGTGCGGGAGGAAGCCGGGTCCGGCATTGCCGGCCGGGTCGGCGGCCGCGCGGTGGCGCTTGGTGGCGCCGGCTTCGTCGCCGCGCATGGCTGGCCCGATGCCGGCACTGCGAAAGATGCTCAGGCGCCCGGCGCGTTGCGGGTCTGCGTCACAGTGGACGGCGCGCCGGCCGGGCTGCTGGTGCTGGCCGACCCGCTGCGCCAGGACGCCGCCGCCATGCTGGCAACGGCGCGAGCGGCCGGCATTCTGCGGATCGTGCTGCTCTCGGGCGATCGTGCCTCGGTCGCCGAGGCGGTCGGGGCGCGGCTCGGGGTCGATGCGGTGCTGGCGGAGCGCAGCCCGGCCGAGAAGGTCGCCGCCGTGCTGCGCGAAAAGCCGGCCGGTCCGGTCCTGATGCTGGGCGACGGGGTCAATGACGCGCCGGCGCTGGCGGCGGCCGATATCGGAGTCGCCATGGGGGCCCGAGGGGCAGCGGCCAGCGCCGAGGCGGCGGATGCGGTGGTGCTGGTCGACCGGATCGACCGGCTGGCCGAGGCCATGCGCATCGCCCGCCGGGTCCGCGGCATTGCGCTGCAGGGCGTCGTCGCCGGGATCGGGCTGTCGGTGCTGGGGATGCTGGCGGCGGCCGCCGGCTGGCTGACACCGGTGCAGGGCGCCGTGCTGCAGGAAGCGATCGATGTGGCGGTGATCCTCGATCCATTGCGGGGGCTGCGGGGCTAGCGCGGATCGCGGCAGGGCGTGAACGCCCGCACGCGTGGACCTCCGCGCAGACGACAACGAGCCGCAGTGGCGCAGCGTCGCGCCCGAACGCCGGCCGCTGTCGTCCCCGGGCTTGCTGGCGGCGGCAGGCCCCGCCATGACGGGTCCATCCGTGGGAGAGAGACCGATGCCCGAGATCAAGCGCCTGGCCATCCTCGACGACTACCAGGGGGTCACCCTGGCGCTCGGCCCCTGGGACCGGCTGCCCGCCTCAATCCAGATCGAGCAGTACCGCGACACCGTCACCGGCCCCGCGCTGCTGGACCGGCTGAAGCCCTGCGACGCCATTCTGGCGATGCGGGAGCGCACCCCCTTCCCGCGCGCCCTGATCGAGCAGCTGCCGAACCTGAAGCTTCTCATCACAACCGGCGGCCGCAACCGCGGCATAGATCTCGAGGCCTGCGCGGAGCGCGGCGTCACGGTCTGCGGTACGCCCTCCTTCGCGCATCCGACCGTCGACCTGACATGGGGCCTCATCCTCTCCCCTCATGCGCCGGATCCCGGAGCAGGAAGCGGCGCTGCGCGAGGGCCGCTGGCAGGTAAGGCTCGGCAACACGCTGGAAGGCAAGACGCTCGGCTGCGTCGGGCTCGGCAATCTCGGCAGTCGGGTCGCCAGGGTCGGCGCCGCCTTCGGCATGAAGGTCATCGCCTGGAGTCAGAACCTGACGCCGGAAAAGGCCGAGGCCGCAGGCGCCACGGCCGTCAGCAAGGAACAATTGCTGGCCGAGGCGGATGTGGTGACCCTGCACCTCATCCTGTCGGACCGCTCGCGCGGCATCATCGGCGCGGCCGATTTCGCCCGGATGAAATCCTCGGCCGTGATCGTCAACACCAGCCGCGGGCCGCTGATCGACCAGGCCGCGCTGATCACGGCGCTGGGCGAGCGGCGGATCGCCGGCGCCGGGATCGATGTCTTCGACACCGAGCCGCTGCCGCCCGGGCACCCCATCCTCGCTGCACCCAACACCGTGCTGACGCCGCATCTGGGCTATGTGACGGAGGAGAATTACCGTGCCTATTTCGCCGGGGCAGTCGAGGCGGTGGCGGGCTACCTTGCCGGCAAGCCCGTGCGGGAATTGCGCGCCGGCTGAGCAGAGCTGCCTATGCCCTGGGCGACGCGACCGCCGCCCGGGGCATGTGCACGGCCCTAGGGTCCCGGCATGGCCGTTGCATTCCGCGGCGGGACGTCGATCCGCCCGGGAGGCCCACGCCAATGACCATCACCCGCCGCAGCATCCTGGCAAGCTCGCTCACCGCCGGCGCCGCCGGCCTGGCGGCACCCGCAGTCCGCGCCCAGGGCGTTACCGTGAAGGTCGGCGCGCTGCGCCTGATCCACTCGATCGCGCCTTATATGTACGAGCGCTTCCAGCCGGACGGGATGAAGATCGAGATCGTAGTCTTCGAGAGCCCGACCGAGTCGAAGAACGCCGTCGTCACGAAGTCGGTCGATTTCGGCGCCTTCGGCATCGCCGCCGGCATCCTCGGCGCCGCGGCGCGCGAGCCGGTGGTGGTAGTCGGCTCCTGCTGCGACCGCGGCATGGCGGTGGTCGCGCGCAAGGAGGGTGGGATCGGCAAGCTCGCTGATCTCCGCGGCAAGAAGGTCGGCATCTGGCCGGGCTCGACACAGGAGGTCTTCATCCTAGAGCGGCTGAGGATGGAGGGCATGACCATCCGCGACATCCAATCCATCCGCGTGTCCTTCAGCGAGATGCCGATCGCCCTCGCCCGCGGCGATGTCGATGCCTATGTCGGCGCCGAGCCTGGGCCCGGCGTCTCGGTTTCCTCCGGCATCGGCAAGATCGTGGAATACCCCTATTCGACGCCGATGGGCTCGCTGAACATGATCTTCGCCACCCATGCCGAGACGGTGGCGCAGAAGCCCGACCTGGTGCGGCAGATGCTGCGCGTCCATCGGAAGGCGAGCGAGTTCGGCATGGCCAACCGTGATGCGACGATCGAGACCGCGGTCGCCCGGCTCGGCATGAAGCGCGAGGCGCTCGAGGTCAGCCTGCCCAATGTCGAGCTGAACTGGCAGATGACGCCAGAGATGGTGCAGCGGTCGAAAACCTATGCCGACCACATGCTGAGCCTGAAGCAGATCCGCGCGATGCCGGATTTCGGCAGCTTCTTCGCCACCCAGTTCTCGGACGAAGCTGGCGAAGACGGCGGCATGAGCGCGCGTGCCGGGCGGGGCGTCTCGCCTCGCCAGGCGCTGCTGGCGGTCGCCGCCCCGGTGCTCGGCCTGCTGGCCTGGCACCTCACGACCAGCGGGCGCGCCTTCAGCCTGATCCCGCCGCCCTGGGACGTCGCCGTGCAATGGTGGGACCTCGCCTTCGGCGGGGTCTGGGACGACCTCTATTCGGCGACCCTGCTGGAGCACACGCTGGCCAGCCTCGGCCGGGTCTATGGCGGCTTCGCCCTGGCGGCCCTGGTCGCGCTGCCGCTCGGGATGCTGATCGGCCGCATCGCCGTGGTGCGCGACCTGCTCGATCCATCCTTGCAAATCCTGCGGCCGATCCCGGTGACCGCCTGGCTGCCGCTGGCGATGATCGTCTTCGGCATCGGCCCGCGCTCGGCCTTCTTCCTGGTCTTTCTCGGCGCCTTCTACCCGATCCTGCTGAACACCATCTTCGGCGTCCGCAGCGTCGAGGGAAGATTGTTCGAGGCGGCGGCGATGCTCGGCGTGAGCGCCCGGGCGATCTTCTGGAAGGTGGTGCTGCCGGCCTCGCTGCCCTCGATCTTCACCGGGCTGCGGCTCGGCCTCGGCTTCGCCTGGGTGGTGATCGTGGTCGGCGAGATGACCGGCGTGCAGACCGGGCTCGGCGCCATCATCATGGAGGCGCGACAGCTATCCCGCACCGAGATCGTCATCGCGGGGATGGTGACCATCGGCCTGCTCGGCTTCGTCTCGGACCAGCTGGTGCAGATGCTGGGGCGGCGGCTGCTGCGCTGGAACCCGCAACATGGATGACCTCTCGGCGGTGCCGGTGCGCGCCGGCACCATGCTGCCGATCCTCGACGTGCAGCGGGTGACCACGTGCTTCGCCTTCGGGGCAGAGAGCATCACCGCGCTGTCCGATGTCTCGCTGCGGATCGAGAAGGGCGAGTTCATCTGCCTGATCGGCCCGTCCGGCTGCGGCAAGTCGACGCTGCTGCGGATGGTCGGCGGCTTCGAGGTGCCGAACCAGGCGCGCTGCTGATGTGGGGCAAGCCGGTCCCAGGCCCCGGCCCCGACCGCGGCATGGTCTTCCAGGATTACGGCCTGTTCCCCTGGCTGACCGTCACCCAGAATGTCGGCTTCGGCCCCGCCGCGCGCGGCCGGCCCAAGTCGGAGGTTGCCGCGACCGCGAAGCGCTTCGTCGACACCGTCGGCCTCACCCGCTTCGCCGATGCCTATCCGCACCAGCTCTCCGGCGGGATGAAGCAGCGCGTGGCGATCGCCCGCGTGCTCGCCAACGACGCCGAGGTCGTGCTGATGGACGAGCCCTTCGGCGCGCTCGACGCCTTCACCCGCGAGCGGCTGCAGGAGGAGTTGCTGGAGATCTGGGCGCGGACCAAGCTGACGGTGATCTTCGTCACGCATGCGATCGAGGAGGCGATCCTTCTCGCCGACCGGGTGGTGGTGATGTCGCCCGGGCCGGGCCGGATAGTCGCCGACGAACGCATCGCCCTGGCCCGGCCGCGCGACCCGACCTCGCCCGAGTTCAACGCGCTGCGGCGGCATCTCTCGGCGCTGCTGGGCGGGCATCCCTAGTGGGTCCATGGCGTCCGGTGATAGCGTCCCGCCCCCGCAGCCGGGATCCCGACCATGTCCACCCGCATCCTCGCCGTCTCGGACCACCCGGAGCTTGCGCCGCAGGTCGCAGCCTGGCTTGTCGAGGCCTTCGGCCGGCCCGGCGGGCGCAGCGTGGCGGAACTCACGGCGCTGATCCTCGGCCCAACGAAGGGACCGGAGGAGAGCTTCGTGCTGTTCGACGGCGACGCCCCCGCCGGCACGGCCAGCCTGGCACATGACGATCTGGACAGCCGCCCCGACCTCACCCCCTGGCTCGCCGGCGTCTATGTGCCCCCGGCCTTCCGCGGCCGCGGCCATGCCAGCGCGCTCGTGCGGCATGTCGAGGGCTTCGCCCGCGCCGCCGGCGTCCGGACGCTCTGGCTCTACACCTGGACCGCGGCGCCGCTCTATGCGGGGCTCGGCTGGGTGCAGGTGGGGCTGGAGCACGAGATCAAGCGCAACATCCAGGTGGTGCTGATGCGCCGCGACCTGGCCGGAGACCCCGCATGACGCCCTACCCGATGGCCGATTTCTGGGCCGGCGCGACGCGCGACCAGCGCGACGCCGCCTATGACAACACCCGCGCCGTCGCCGATAGCGCCGCGCTGATCGCCGCGCGCAATGCCGCCTCCGCCGCGTTCCGTGCCGCGCATCCGGGCCATCTCGACCTGCCTTATGCGCCGGGCGAGCGGTGCAAATGGACCTCTTCCCCGCCGCCGCGGCGGACGCGCCCTGCCTGGTCTTCGTGCATGGCGGCTATTGGCAGCGCAACCGGCGGGAGGATTTCTGCGTGCTCGCCGAAGGCGCCCTCGCCCGCGGCTGGTCGGTCGGGTTCCCCGGCTACACGCTGGCGCCCGACGCCTCGCTGACTCAGATCGTGGCCGAGATCCATGCCGCGCTGTCCTGGCTGCAGGAGCATGGCCCTGCCCATGGCATCGCCGGGCGCGTGGTGCTGTCGGGCTGGTCGGCCGGCGGGCATCTCGTCGGCGCCTGCGTCGGCCATCCGGCAGTCACGGCCGGGCTCGCCATCTCCGGCGTCTTCGAGCTGGCACCGATCCGCGACACCTACCTGAACGACAAGCTGCAGCTGACCGAGGCGGAGATCGAGACGCTGTCGCCGCTGCGCCAGCCGATGGTCCGGAAGCCCATGGCGGTGGCCTATGGCACCGGCGAACTGCCGGAGTTGCGCCGGCAGTCCCGCACCTTCCACGCCGCGCGGGCCGAGGCGCATATCCCAGGGCCGCTGGTGCCGATCGCCGGGGCCGACCACTTCCGCATCCTCGACGCGTTGCGCGCCCGGGATGGCGAGCTGCTGCGCGCTGCCGCAGCCTTGCTGGACTATCCCGCATGACCGCGCCCGAGGTCTTCACCCTGCCCGCGCTAGCCGGCTTCTATGCCGCCGGCGGCAGCCCCGCCGCGGTCGCCGATGCGGCGCTGGCGCGGATCGCCACCTGGGACGACCCGGCGCTGTTCCTCGCCCGGGTGCCGCCGAACGCGGTGCGCGCCCGCGCCGCGGCGCTCGCCGCCGAGGGGCCGCAGGGACGCGCCCTGTTCGGCGTGCCCTTCGTGGTGAAGGACAATATCGACGTCGCCGGCATGCCGACCACGGCCGCCTGCCCCGACTATGCCTATGTGCCGGCCGAGGACGCGCCCGTCGTCGCCCGCCTGCTGGCGGCCGGCGCCCTGCTGCTCGGCAAGGTAAACCTCGACCAGTTCGCCACCGGGCTCAACGGCACGCGCAGCCCCTTCGGCACGCCGCGCAACCCGGTGGTGCCGGATTGCGTCCCAGGCGGCTCCTCCTCGGGCTCGGCCACCGCCGTGTCCGCCGGCATCGCCGCCTTCTCCCTCGGCACCGATACCGCCGGGTCCGGCCGGGTGCCGGCGATGCTGAACAATATCGTCGGGCTGAAGCCGAGCCTCGGGCTGGTGCCGACCCAGGGGTGGTGCCGGCCTGCCGCTCGCTCGACGTCGTCTCGGTCTTCGCGCTCACCGTCGCCGATGCCGCCGCGGTGCTCGAGGTGATGGCCGGCCCGGCCGCGGCCGACCGCTATTCGCGCGCCGCCCCCGCGGGCTGGTGCGCGGCGCCGGTGCCGCAACCGGCCTGGCGACTGGCAGCCCCGCTGGCGGAGCAGCTGGTCTTCGACAGCCCGGACGATGCCGCGCTGTACGACGCGACGCTGGCCCGGGCCGAGGCGCTGGGCGGCACGCTCACCCGCGTCGATATCGCGCCCTTCCTGGCGATCGCCCGGCGGCTCTATGACGGTGCCTGGGTGGCGGAGCGCACCGCGGCGCTGCGCGACCTGCTGGCGGCGAAGCCGGAGGCGATCCACCCGGTGACCCGGGGCATCCTGGAAGCCGGCTTGCCCAAGCTTACCATCGATGCCTGGGAGGACTTCCACGCCGCCGCCGAGGCGCGCCGCCTGGCGCGCGCGTTGTTCGCCGGGACCGATGTCCTGCTGCTGCCGACCGCGCCCGGCACGCCGACCCTGGCCGACCTGGCGGCAGAGCCCGTCGCGGCCAACAGCCGGCTCGGCACCTACACCAACTTCGTCAACATCTGCGACCTGTCCGCACTCGCCGTGCCCGCCGGCTTCCGTGCCGATGGCCGTCCCGCCGGTGTCACGCTGGTCGGCCTCGGCCTTCGCCGAGGCACGGCTGGCCGGGCTCGGCGCCGCGCTGCACGCGGTGGCCGGCGTGACGCTGGGCGCCACCGGCGCAGTCATCCCGCCGCCGACCGCCCTGCCGGCGCTGGCGCCGGGCGAGATCACGCTGCTGGCGATCGGCGCGCATATGGCGGGGCTGCCGCTGAACCCGCAGGTGCTGCGGCATGGCGGGCGCTTCGTCACCGCCGCGCGCACCGCGCCGCTCTATCGCCTCCACGACCTCGGCAGCCGGCCAGGCCTGGTGCGGGTGACCGAGGGGCGTCGCCATCGCCGGCGAGGTCTGGGCCTTTCCGGTGGCGAGCATCGGCCCCTTCCTGGCCGAGATCCCGCCGCCGCTCGGCTTCGGCCGGGTGACGCTGGAGGATGGCTCGACGCCGCTCGGCTTCCTCTGCGAGACGGCAGGCGTGCTCGCCACCCCGGACATCTCGGCCACCGGCGGGTGGCGCGCCTACATGAAGGCCAAGGAGCAGGTTTGATGCAGGTCGATATTCCCGAAGTTCTGGCCGAGATGCGGGCCATGTTCGCCGAGTACGAGCGGGCACTGGTCACCAACGACGTCGCCTTACTGCAGGAGCTGTTCCGCAAGGATGTTCGCACGCTGCGCTACGGCCCGGCCGAGAACCTGCTGGGCTGGGAGATGATCGCCGCCTTCCGCGCCGGGCGCTCGCCGGTAGGCCTCGAGCGCACGCTGCAGAACACGATCATCACCACCTATGGCCGCGACTTCGCCACGGCGAACACGGGATCCCTGCGCGGCGCGCGGCACGGGCGGCAGAGCCAGACCTGGGTGCGCTTCCCTGAGGGCTGGCGGATCGTCGCGGCCCATGTGTCGCTGATGCCGCTGGATTAGGGACGACAGACCGGGGTGCCGATGCCTTTCGCCGGGGCGGCCTGCAGGCGCGCCAGCGGCAGCGTCACCTCGACCACCAGCCCGTCATGCGCCCAGTCCCGCCGCACCGAGCCGCCGAGCTGGCCGCGCACCACCGCCTCGACTACCTGCGAGCCGAAGCCGCGCCGGGCCGGCGGGCCGGCGACCGCGGGGCCGCCTGCCTCGGCCCAGTGCAGCCGCAGCATGGTCTCTCCCTCCGCGCACCAGCTCACCGTCAACTGCCCGCCCGGTACCGACAGCGCGCCGCGCTTTGCGGCGTTGGTGGCCAGCCGTGCACCAGCATTGCCACCGCCTGCGCTGCAGTGGAGGCGACCGGCAGCGGCGGGCCATGCAGCCGGATGGCGCTCTCGGCCCCGCATGGGCGCGCAATCCAAGCTCCAGCAGGCTCCGCAGCTCGGTGGACTGCCACCGCCCGGCGGCCAGCAACCCATGCGCCCGACCGGAGCGCCGCAATCCGCTTCTCCACCGCCGTGCGGAAGGCCGCCGGATCCCGCGCCGGGGTCAGCCGCAGGATAGACTGCACCACGGCGAGGACGTTCTTGGCACGATGGTCCACCTCGCGGGCGAGCAGGCGCTGGTGCCGTTCGGCCGCGCGGGCTTCGGTGATGTCCTCGCCCGAGGCGACCACGGCGGCTGGCGCGCCGGCGGCGTCGCGCAGCGTGGCATTGCGCCAGCTCACCAGTCGCTCGGTGCCGTCGGCGCGCAGAACCGGGTTCTCGAAGCTGCCGAATACCGCCGGCTCGCCCATTCCGGTGGCGAGGGCGGCGAAGACCGGCCGTACCTCCGGGTGGATACGCGCCGGGATGAAAGTGGCGATCCAGTCCCGCCCGATGGCCTCGCTGTCCCGCTCCAGCCCCAGTACCTCAAGCCCGCGCCGGTTGATCGCCCGCACCGTGCCGTCCGGGGCGAGCACCAGCAGCATGGCGCCGGCCACGTCGAAATAGAGCCTCGCCCGGTCGCGCTCGGCCCGTAGGGTCGCCCTCGGCCCGGCCGGTCGCCAGGCGCAGGCGCTCGAACTCGGCCACGCGGGGAAACCGGCTCGCCGCCTCGGGCGCCTCCGAACCAACACCGGCGGCCACCGCCTCGGCCTGCCGGGTCAGGGCGCGGACCGGGCGGACCACCAGCGCGCCGGTGGCCAGGGCGGCGCCGAGCGCGAGACCGAGGACACCCAACCCGCCGACCGCAAGGGCGCCAACTGCCTCGCCAGACCGCCGCATCGCGGACGGCGACGGACTCACCCACGATGATCATCCAGCCGGGCACCCCAGTCAGGCGGCGGAAGGCGCTGATCGTCTCATCGCCGAGGCGGCTTCGGCCCGTGCATCAGGCCGCCCTCGCGGCCCTGCGTCCCGGTCAGCACCCAGTCCAGCACCCGCTGGCCGACGAAGCGGTCATGGTCGCGCGAGCGGGCCACGATGACGTCGGCGGCATCGACCAGGGCGGCGAAGGCGGCCCCGTCCCGGCCCCGCGCCGCCAGCAGGTCGCTCAGCCGGGTGGCATCGAACGACGCGCCGGCCATCAGGACGACCTGGCCGGCCTGGTCGAAGACCGGGACGCCAAGCGCGATGGTGGGTACGCCGGAGACCGAGCCGATGACCAGATTGCCCAGGGCGGGCCGCCGGGTGGCGAAGACTCGCTCGACCAGTTCGCGCCCGGCAAGGGGCGGCAGCGGGGTGCCGCCCGGCGCACGCGTGGTCACCAGGCGGGTGCCGTCACGCCGCGCCAGGTAGAGCGCCGCGCCGATCCGCCCGGCGATGCGGCGGGCCTGCGCATCCACCGCCGCCAAATCCGGCGCGGCCGGGTCGGGGCCGAAAGCCGGCGAGGTGACGAAGGCCGCCAGCGCCGCCCCCACCCCGGCGACCTCGGCGTCGACCGCTGCCGCCAGCGCCCGCGCGGTGTCGCGCAGCCCGTTCTCGAAGGCGGCACGCTGGCCCTGCACGGCGGTCCAAACCGCGGCCGCGCCGACGCCAAGAGCCGGCAGGAGGACGGCGGCAGCAAGCGCGGCGAGATAGGCGCGCAGGGTCGGCAGCTTCCTCGCGCGCTCCGCCACGGCGTCGGGCATCGGCCTTCCTGTCTTGTTGCTACCGTCCAACCGAGGCGCACGATTATGCCGCGACCTCGCCGCGGTTGCGGGCGGACCGGACGCGGCCGGCCCAATCAGCGGGCTCTACCAGCCAGGCTGGATGGCCGCCATCATCGGATCGTAAGGAAAACGAATTACGCGGCTGCGGTTCCCTGGCCCTTTGCCTCGCGGCCGCTGTCTATCCCGCCAAGTAACGCGCCGCCGCGTCGCCCAGGATGCGCATGCAGAGAGCCAGATCCTCCTCCTTCGTATCCTCCGCCCAGTGGTGGCTGATGCCGCCGATCGAGGGCGTGAAGAGCATCGCAACCGGCATGGCGCGCGCCATGTACTGCGCATCGTGCCCCGCCCCGCTCGGCATCCGCTGCCAGAGACCGGGCGCTAGGCTCTCGGCCGCGGCATCCAGCGCCGCCATCATCGCCGGGTCGCAGGGGGCAGGCAGCGACTTGCTGATGTTCAGCAGCGTCGCCGTGGTGCGCTCACGCCGGTTGCTCTCCTGCACGCAGGCACGGAGGCAGCGCTCCATACGCTCCAGCACCACCAGGTCGATGTCGCGGAACTGGAAAAGGATATCCGCCCTGCCGGGGATGATGCTCGGTGCGCCGGGCTCGACCCGCAATGCGGCCGCAGGTCCATGCGCTGCGCTCGCCGCAGACCCTGGGGAATTCCTGGTCGATCATCGCCAGCAGCCGCACGGCGGCCAGCCCGGCATCGCGCCGCTCCGCCATCGTCGTGCCGCCGGCGTGGTCCTGCATCCCATCGATGGTGATGCGCCACTGCCAGATGGCGACGATGCCGGTGACCACGCCGGCCTGCAGCCCGGCGCGCTCCAGCTTGCGTCCCCTGCTCGATGTGCATCTCGAAGAAGCCCTTGTGGCGGCCCTTCTCCAGCTGCATGCGCGGCTTGTTGGCGAGGCCCGCTGCGGCCAGCGCGCTGCGCAGCGGCGTACCGTCGCTCCGGTTGCGGCTGCGGTCGATCTCGTCATCCGGCAGCAGACCGAGGATGGAGCGGCTGCCGAGGAAGCCACCTTCGAAATGTCCCTCCTCATCGGCGAAGGCGACGACATCGACCGGCAGCCCGGCCCGCGCCAGGGCGAGGCCGGCGACCACGCCGAGTGCGCCGTCCAGCCAGCCGGCGTGATTCTGGGTTTCGATATGGCTGCCGGCCAGCAGATGCGGCCCGGCGCCGCGGTGCCGGCCATAGACATTGCCAATGCCGTCGATCGCGGGGTCGAGCCTCGATCTCGGCCATCCGCGCCATCAGCCAACGGCGGCTTTCCATGTCCTCCGGCGAATAGGTCGGCCGGTGGACGCCGGTCTTGTAGGCGCCGATCTGCCGTAGCTCGTTCAGGTCGCGGAGGAAGCGGTCGGCGTCGATCTGCGGCATGGTGCCTCGGTCCGGGATGAGCCGGAATGCTGCCGCACCGCAGCAAATCACGCCAGGGGGCCAGCTACGGCGTTTTGGTCAACGCGTAGGCCACGCACCTCCGTAGAGGGCGGCATTCAAATGGGATGTACGGGGCCGGGCGCTCACGCCATCCTACGGTCCGGTCTATCCCTCGATGGTGATCCAGGCCTCGCGCACCACCTTCCTCCAGCGGATCGGCTCCTCGGCCCAATAGGCGGCGAAGCGGACCGGGCCGTCGCCGAGCGGGCTGAAGCCGTTGGTCCGCAGTGTTTCGGCGAAGTCGCCGCCGAGTACCGCGACGACCGCGGCATCCAGGCTCTCGGCGATCGCGGGCGGCGTGCCGGGGGCGGCGAGCAAGCCGATCCAGAAATCCGCCACGACCGGCAGGCCGGCCTCGGTCAGCGTCGGCGGGTCCGGCACCAGCGGGAAGCGCTGCGGGCTGGCCACAGCCAGGATCATGCAGCGGCTGCGCTGCGGATTGGCGACCGCGACCGGCACGATGCAGCACTCCACTTGGTCGGCGGTGACGGCCAGCACCGCAGGCCCGGCCCCGCCATAGGGATCATGGGTCAGCTCTATCCCGGCGGCGAAACGGATACCCTCCCCGGCGGCATGGGAGACCGTGGCGACGCCATAGGACCCGTAGGCGAGCGAGGGCCGCGCCACCCGCGCCTTCTCGAGGACGCGTGCGAGATCGGCGGTGCCAGGGCCGGGCCACCAGCGCCATCACCGCCGCGGCGATGCCTGTCACCGGCACGACGGCCGTGGGGTCGAAGGGTAGCTTCGGATTGGCGGCCGGCAGGACGGTATGGGTATTGCCGGTCGCCAGGATCAGCAAATGACCATCCGCGGGGGCGCCGAGCAGCACTTGGCTGCCGACCACGCCACTGCCGCCGGGCCGATTCTCGATAACCAGCGATGGATCGAGCCTATCGCCGAGTCGCTGGGTGACCAGCCGGGCCAGCATGTCGGTGGCGCCGCCCGGCGGGAAGGGCACGATCACCCTGACGGGACGGCTCGGCCTTCAGGGAGGCTGGGCGGACGCCAGGCTCGTTAGGGTGACGAGCGGTGCGGCTCCGCCCGGAAGGCCGCGACGGGTGATGGTGCTGGACGAGGGAGTCCTCCACGGCGTTGCGTCCGCCTTCGTTGCAAGGGCGCCGATCTCGGACCCGAATCGTCAGACCGGCACGGAGAATTTGGGCGGCCAACCAGCCATTTTGATCGCGAACCAGAGAGGCTGAGGCCTTTGCGTTCCGCGGCTTTGCGCGGGTTCGTCACGATATCGTTAGGGACCACACGCAACTTGCGAGCAGCCAGAGCAAGCCGAACGGATGTTTGGCGTGCATCCGCGCCTTTGCAGGCAGCCGCCGGATGAGCATCTCGACGTGGAATCGGCCGTTACCCGCGGGTTTGACGCGAAAGTGTCGTGGTTGCCGGGAACCGATACAAAAATGTACGCAATATGTCATTGGTCAATCGACCGACAGATTCATGATGAACTCGTTACTTCCTGGCCCCGTCGGAGCAACTCGTTGCGCTTGAAGAAGCGCGCACAGGCTTCGATAGTCGGTGAGCCATGCAACTCACGGAATGTCCAGGGCGCAGGACCGATTGCGCCGTCCATCCAGATCCTCTCAACCAGCGCCACGCCGGGCGAGTCTCCGCCGCGGGAAGACCTACCCCCTGCCCTGCTCGCCATGATGATGACGGCGAACCGCATCATGGCGACCGAGGCTGTCCGCGCCGTCCCTGACGGCCGCCTGACGCCGCCGCAGTTCCGCATCCTGAACTACCTGCTGCTCGCGCCCGGCGCCTCGCTCTCCGAAGTCGCCGCCTATCTCGGCGTCCGTCTCCCCACAGCCTCGGTCATGCTGGTGAAGCTTCGCCGCCGAAGGCTACGTGCTCCGCAGCCGCCACCCGACCTCGCGCCGCCGCATGCAACTCGTCCTCACCGAGCGTGGCCAAGAGATCACCACGTCGGTCCGCACCGCGCTGTTCAGCCGCCTCCATGCCGGCCTCGATCGGCTTGAGGAAGGCGAGCGCTGCGTGCTGCAGCAGGCCATGCCGGCGCTGCGTCGCTTGTTCGCCCAGGTCTGAGCGGCGGCCGGAGGAAGGCATGCCTGGCACCCTCTCCGGCGGTCCACCAGCCAGGCATGCTGCGGGATCCCCTCCTGCCCGGCCTCACTCATCGATGATCGCCACCGCCCGGGTCCAGCCGGCCGAGCCGCGATGCACCTTCACCGGAAAGCAGACCACCTGGAACCCGTCCGCCGGCAGCGACTCGAGGTTGCTGAGCTTCTCGAGGTGGGAATAGCCGATCTCCCGTCCCGCCCGATGGCCCTCCCAGATCAGCCCGGCATCGCCGGTCGCCGCGACCCGGCGCTTGGTATGGCTGAACGGCGCGTCCCAGGACCAGCCATCAGTGCCAACGAGGCGGATGCCGCGTTCCAGCAGCCAAAGCGTCGCCGCCTTGCCCATGCCGCAGCCGGCATCGATGAAATCCTCCTCGCCGTAGCGCGACCCGGCACGGGTATTCACCACGACGATCTCGAGCGGCTTCAGCTCATGCCCGATCTGCTTAAGCTCGGCCTCGACATCCGCCGGCTGCACCACGTAGCCATCCTCGAAGTGCCGGAAGTCGAGCTTGACGCCGGGGTTGTGGCACCACTCCAGCGGCACCTCGTCGATCCGCCAGGACGGCTCGCCACCCGGCACCAGCCGCTCGTTCATGCGGGAGAAGTAGTGGTAGGGTGCATCCAGATGGGTGCCGTTATGGGTGCTGATGTTCACCCGCTCCACCGCGGCGTATTCACCCTCCGGCATGGCCTCGACCGGCACGCCCATATAGGCCGCCATGCGGGGCGCCGACTGGTGATGATCGACGTACTCGATTTGCGGCAGCATCTCCGGCGGATCGGAGCGGATGCCGGCCTTGAGCGGCACCGAGATATCGATGAAACGGCGTGCCATGATGGTTCCTCCCAAGCGGCCGGCGCTTGGCGCCGGTCCGGTTCGCGGGCACCGAGCCTGGACCGGAAGCCGCGGCCCGGTCCAGGGGCGCGCCCGCTCAGTACAGCGCGTAGCCGCCGTCGATGACGAAGGTGTCGCCGGTGTGGAAGGCCGAGGCGCCGCTCATCAGGTAGACCGCGATGCCGCCGAAATCCGCGCCCGTCCCCCAGCGCCGCATCGGCACGCGCGGCAGGACGTTGCCGGCGAATTCCGGGTCGTTGGTGGCGCGCGCGGTCATGTCCGTCTCGATCCAGCCGGGCAGGATGGAATTGGAGCGCACGCCGTAGCGGGCGAGCTCGACCGCAAGCGCCCGGACCATCGCGGTCATGCCTCCCTTGGAGGCGCCGTAATGCTCGTTCCGCGCCGCGCCCTCGATCGCCGCGAGCGAGGCGGTGCCGACCAGCACGCCGCCCTTGTCGCCCGCCTCGGCCCGCGCCTTCATGTGCCGGGCGGCGGCGCGGAAGGTGAGGAAGGCGCCCCGCAGGTTGATGTCCAGCACGCGGTCCCAATCCTCGACCGTACGATCGACGAAGGGGCCGCTGCGGCCGCCGGAGACGCCGGCATTGGCGAAGCAGCCATCGACCCGGCCGAGCACCCGCAGCGTCTCGGCGAAGCCGGCCTCGACCTCGGCTTCCTCGGCAACGTTGCATTCGAGGGCGAGGACCCGGCCGCCGCAGGCCTCGAGCTGGGCGCGAGCGGTGGCGTTCTTCGCCGCATTTGTACCCCAGATGGCGATGTCGGCGCCGGCCTCCGCCATGGCCTGGGCCATTCCAAGGCCGATCCCGCCATTGCCGCCGGTGACCAGCGCCACCTTTCCCGCCAAGTCGGAACGGCTTGTAGGCCATGCTTCTCGCTCTCCATCCTCGGGCGCGCAGCCTGCACCGGTGCGGCTTGCGCCGGAAGTCCCGTGCCCGGCTTGCGCCCGACGTCCGGCTGGGTGAGACCGGCGCCGCAGCGGAAGGGGCAGGCTATGGCGCGGATCACCTTCATCCAGCCGGATGGCAGCCGACAGGACTTCGAGTCCGGCGAGGACGACACGGTCATGCTGGTCGGGGTGCGGCACAATGTGGCGAGGCTACCGGCGGATTGCGGCGGGCAGCCTCGCCTGCGCCTCCTGCATGGTGGATGTGGCGGAGCCCTGGCGGGAAGTGGTCGGCGGCCCCGGCCTGGACGAGGGCGACATGATCGAGGATGCGCTGGGCACGCGGCCTCCGGGGCGGCGGCTTTCCTGCCAGATCCAGATCACCGAGGCGCTGCATGGCCTCGAGGTGCGGCTGCCCGAGACCCAGGCCTGAGCGGGGCCGGCGGTTCTGGCATGGACCGCCTCCTCCTGCTGCCGATGGCAAAGGCCCGTGCGGGCGCGTGCCCTAAATCTTGCCGGGAGGAGGTCGGAGCGGGGTGCGGTGGACCGGGCGCCTGGATCCTCCCATCCACGTCATCGCGCCCGGGGTAAACTTGCATGATGCAAGTAAAATGACCAGCATCCGGTCAGTCGTCAAACCCGCAGGAGATGTCCCGAGATGAGCACCGTCCCCCTTGGTACCGCGCTCGTTACCGGCGCCTCGACCGGCCTCGGCGCGGTCTACGCCGACCGTCTCGCCCGCCGTGGCCACGACCTGATCCTGGTCGCCCGCGATGCCGGGCGGATGGAAGCCCTGGCCGCGCGGCTGCGTGCCGAGAGCGGCCGCACCGTCGAGGTCCTGCCGGCCGACCTGACCGAGTCCGCGGCCCTGGCGCTGGTTTCCGACCGGCTGGCGACCGACCCCGCCATCACTCTGCTGGTCAACAATGCCGGGATGTCGATGAAGGGCGGGCTGCTGGAGAACGGGCCCGCCGAGGTTCAACGGCTGATCGCGCTGAACGTCACCGCCCCCACCTTGTTGGCCGGCGCCGCAGCGAGGGCCTTCGCCGCCCGGCGCGCCGGCGCCGTCGTCAATATCGCTTCCGTCCTGGCGCTGGCGCCGGAGATCTATGACGGCGTCTATAGCGGCTCCAAAGCCTATATCCTGAACCTGTCGCTCTCGCTCGCCAACCGGCTGCGCGACGCTGGCGTGCATGTGCAGGCGGTGCTGCCCGGCGCGACGCGTACCGAGATCTGGGAGCGCTCCGGCACCGATGTGAACGCCTTCCCGTCCGAGATGGTGATGGAGGCGGGCAACCTCGTCGACGCGGCCCTGCTCGGTCTCGACCGCGGCGAGACCGTGACCATCCCGCCGCTGGCCGAGGAGGCACAATGGACCACCTACAACGCGGCAAGGCTGGCGATGGGCCCCAACCCGTCACGCCGTGAGGTAGCGCCACGCTATCGCGCCCGGGCTTGAGCGAAAGCAGCCCGGGCAGCATAGCGGAAAACTTGGGGGCCATCGCCCTCGCCAAGCAACCGGCGCGATTGGGATGCAGCCGGTATTCCGCGCCACCGTCGTGCTGCCCGACGCCATTTCCGCCCAAAGGCCCTCGGTTGTCTGACCGAGCGTCGCCGCGTCGAAGTCAAGCTTTGCCCAGGATCAAACCGGCAGCGGCGCGCGGCTAGCCTTTCGGCGGCAGGCTGCCGAAGACCGTCTCCGCCTCGATCTCCAGGACATTCTCCGGGCGCGGGAAGGGCGCCGGCGGCGTGTCGCCCTCCGCACGCGGGCGGCCGATGCGGGCGAAGAAGGTCTCGAGTCCGCCCGGCAGGATGCACCAGACGAAGGTCAGCGGCGCCGTGCCGGTGTTGCGGAAGGAGTGCGGCCGGTTGCGCGGGAAGAAGAAGCAACTGTTCGGCCGCATTGGATGCACCCCGCCCTCGACATGCGCCTCGCCCTCCCCGGCGATGACGAAGATCACTTCCTCGTTCGCGTCATGCATGTGTTCCCGCACATGACAGCCGGGATCCACGGTCTGAGTGCCAAAGGCGAAGGGGGTCTCCGACCCTGTATTCGCCTGGTCCAGCAGGCAGCGGACGAAGCCGTTGGCCGGTACCGGCTGCCAGAAGCTGCGCGCTTCCTCCGGCTGCTGGATCACCAGGCGGGCGGGGCTGGGGGCATGGGTGTCGGGCATCGGGCGACTCTCTGGCAGGCGCCGGATCATCGGGCGGGGAATGCACTGGCGGCAAGCCTTGCCGTGTCACGCCGGCCATGGAACCTTCCCTGTAGGATACGCCAGCGACAACGCCATCCTTGCCGGGAGACGAAGCCGATGAACCGCTGGACCAGATGGGCCGGAGTGCTGGGAATTTCCGCCTTGCTTGCCGCCCCTGCCGCCGCCCAGACCAAATGGGTGATGGCAACGCCCTACGCCGAGAATTTCCACACAGCCAATATCCGCGCCTTCATCGCCGATGTGGAGAAGGCGACCGAAGGCAAGCTGGCGATCCAGCTGCACAACAATGCCACGCTGCTGCCGATGGGCCAGATCAAGCGCGGCGTGCAGACCGGCCAGGTGCAGCTCGGCGAGGTCCTGCTGAGCGCCTATGCGAACGAGGATCCCTTCTTCGAGGTGGACGGCGTCCCCTTCCTGGCCTGGACCTGGCCGCAGGCCGAGGCGCTGAACACGGCGACCGAGCCCTATGTCCGCGCCCGGCTGGAGCGCCAGGGGCTGAGCCTGCTCTACATGGTGCATTGGGACGCGCAGGGCTTCTACGCGAAGACCGAGCTCCGCAGCGTGCAGGACCTGAAGGGCACCCGCTTCCGCGCCTACAACAACGTCACCGGCCGGATGGCGGAGCTGATGGGCGCGACCCCGGTGACGGTGCAGCTGGCCGAGGTCAGCCAGGCCTTCGCCACCAACGTCATAACCTCCATGTTCACCTCGGCGCAGAGCGGGGTGAACGTCACCGCCTGGGACTTCACGAAGTACTGGTACAATGTCGGCGGCATGCGGACGCGGAATGCGGTTTTCGCCAATACCCGCGCGCTGCAAGCGCTGGATGCGCCCACCCGCGCCGCGCTGCTCGCCGCCGCGGCGACGGCGGCGACGCGCGGCAAGGAATTGGCGAAACAGGCGGAGGTCGTGCAGTCCGACCGGCTGCGCGAGAAGGGCATGCTGCTGCCGGCGCCGTCGGACCAGATGATGGTGGAGCTGAAGACGATCGGCGAGACGCTGACCGGGGAATGGGCGCAGCGGGCGGGGCCCGAGGGCGCGCAGATGCTGGAGAAGTACCGGGCGGCGATGCAGTAGGAAAAAGGAAGGTTGGGGGAAGGCGCTTCCCCCAAACCCCCTTCGTTTTCTGTAGGTTTGCTACTCGGCTGCCAGGCGCGTGCGCTCCAGCAGCCCAGCCGCCACCAGGGCGTCGGCGATGCGGCGGATCTCCATCTGCTCCAGCTTCTTCAGCGGCGGGCGGACCACGGCGCGGGGCAGCTTGCCGAGCAGCACCAGGGCCTCCTTCATGCGGTTGTGCATGTCAAAGAAAGGGTCGGCATAGAAGACCTGCGCGGTCGGGCGGATCCGGGCATTGAGCGTCTGCGCCGCCGCCATGTCGCCGGCCTGCACCGCATCGAACAGTCGCGCCTGCAGCTCGGCAATGACGCTGCCGGAGCCGGAGAGCAGCCCAGCCGCGCCGGTGACGAGCGAGGCGAAGAGCCAGGCGCTGTGCGTCGACAATACGTTCACCGGCCGGCGCAGGCCGTGCAGCACCTCGATATGCCGCTCCGCCAGCGCCGGGTCGTTGCACCAGTCCTTGATGGCGCGGAAGCTCGGCACCTCCTCGGCCAGCCTGACCAGCGTCTCCAGCGGATAGGTCAGGCCGGTCACCGCCGGATACTGGAAAACGATCAGCGGCAGGTCGGTGGCGGCGGCGATGGCGCGGACATGGTCGGCGAGACAGTCAGGCCGTGCCGCATTGCCGCGCGCCAGCACCCCGGGCGGAAAGACGAGCAGCGCCGAGGCGCCTCCGGCCGCGGCCCGCTTCGCCAGCCGCACCGCCTGCAGCGTGCCGTCGGCATAGATGCCGTTCACCACGGGGATCTGGTCGCCGATCTCCTCAAGCGTGACCGCCAGCACCCGCTCCTGCTCCTCCGGGTCGCAGGAGGCGACTTCCGAGGCATGCGCATTGGTGGTGATGGCGGTGACGCCGCGCACCGACGCCACGTCGCGGAGATGCGCGCGGTAGGACACCTCGTCGATCGAGAGGTCGTCGTGGAAGGGCAGCAGCACGGCGGGGATGGTGCCGCGCGGCTCGTGGCCGGGGAAGCGGGCGGGCATCGGGGCATCCTCCAGGTGGTCGGCTCTCGCGGCCGGTGCAGGCGGGCAGCCTGCTGACGCCCGCATTGCCCTGTCAAGCGGCGCTGCTAGGCTGCCGGGAAGGACACGCCCGAGGAAACCCGATGCCCCTGCCCCGCCGCGCCCTGCTCGGCGCCTCCCTGGCGCTGCCTGCGCTGGGCGCCCGCGCGCAAGCCTGGCCCAATCGCCCGATCCGCATCATCGTGCCCTCCGTCACCGGCGGCTTCGACAATTACGCCCGGCTGAAGACGCCGCGGCTGAGCGAGATCCTGGGCGTCCCGGTGGTGGTCGAGAACCGACCCGGCGCCAATGGCAATATCGGCATGCAGGAAGTCCAGCGCTCAGCGCCCGACGGCCACACCATCCTCTTCGCCGCGATCGGCTCGCTTTCCATCAATGTCAGCGTCTATCGCGGCATGCCGCTGGACCCGGTGGAAGACCTGGCGGCAGTGGCCTGCCCGGTGACCTCTCCCATGGTCTGGGTGGCGAACCCGGAAAGTGGCCCACGCAGCCTGGGCGAGCTGGTCGAGCGCGCCCGCGTCGCTCCGGGCAAGCTGGACTACGCGCTGCCGAGCGCGGGGACGATCAACCACCTGATCGTCGAGGGCTTCAAGCTGCGGCACGGGCTCGACATCCCCGCGGTGCCCTATCGCGGCACGCCGCCGGCGCAGCTGGACGTGGTGGCAGGGCGGGTGCCGGTGATGGTGGACAGCCTCGGCGCCGGCTGGGGGCATATCAGCGCCGGCCGGCTGCGGCCGCTCGCGGTGACCTCGCGCGATCGTTCGCCCCGGGCGCCGGAGGTGCCGACGGCGATCGAGCTTGGCCTGGACCAGACGGATTACGTCGCCTGGTACGCCTACATGGCGCCGAAGGCGACTCCGCCGGAGCTGGTGGCGACGCTGAACGCGGCGATCAACCGCGTGGCGCTTGACGAGGCATATGTCGCGCGGCTGGCGGAGATGGGGGCCGGGACGCAGGCGATGACTCCTGGCGGCGCAGCTCGCCTTCATGCTGGCCGAGCGGCAGAAGTGGGGAGACATCGCCCGGGCGGCGAAGGTCGAGGTGGTGTAGCGGGGCGCGGCGAGCGCTCCCCGCCCGCTATCCCGGCAGCTTGCTTGTCTTCGCGCCCATGCCGCGCATGAACCGGTCGCGGATCTGCGCCGGGTCGCGCTCCGTCTGAGTCGGGGGCTTCGCATCGTCCAGCTTCAGGCCGATCAGGTTCGGCCCCTCGCCGGCCAGGCTTGCCTCCACCAGCCGCTCGAAATCCGTCTCGTCCTTCGCCCAGACCGAGTTCGCCAGCCCGCAGCCGCGCGCGATCGCCACGTAATCCGCGCTGCCCGCCGCCGGCGTCGGTTGGCCGCCGGTGATCTGGTAGCTGCCGTTATCCATCACCAGGATGGTCAGGTTCTTCGGCCGCAGGGTCGCCACCGTCGCCAAACAGCCGAGCTGCATCAGGATCGACCCGTCACCCTCCAGCGCGAAGACGCGCCGCTGCGGCTGCGCCAGGGCCACGCCGAGGGCGATCGGCACCGCCAGCCCCATGCTGCCCAGCATGTAGAAATTTTGCGGCCGGTGCCCCGCCGACCAGAGGTCGAAATTGGTATGACCGATGCCGCCGATGACGGCTTCCTCCTGCCTGAGGCGCGCGACCATCCGCTGCATCAGGTCGAAGCGGTTCATGCGGTGGGTATTGTCCGCCATGGCTCAGCCCCCGCCTTCACGGGCGAGGCCTTCCCGCCGGTCAGCAGCGGCGAGAGGATCAGCGCCGCCGGCTGCTGCGTCAGCAGCGCCTGCTTGATCGTGCGGTCGACGATGAAGCCGCATTCGTCGAGCCGGGTGATCACGTGGTGCTCCATCCCGAGCGACTCCAGGGTCGGCCGCATGGTCCGCCAGACCGCCGCCTGGCCGATGTTGAACTCGCCCAGCGTGCCGCGCTCGCTGACCATCAGCAGCACCGGGATCTGGTAGGCGCAGGGCAGGCTGGCCAGGACATTGGCCAAGGTGGCGAAGCCGCTGGTCTGCATCAGCACCATGCCGCGCATTCCCGCCATGGCGCCGCCGGCGACGATGCCGACCGCCTCCTCCTCCCGCGCCGTGGTGAAGGCGGTGAAGTAGGGATCGGCGTGGATGGCGGCGATCAGCGGCTTCAGCACGTTGTCCGGCACATAGGGAATCAGGCGGATGTCGTTCGCCTTCAGCGCCTCCACCACGATTTCATGCCATTCCTGGCTCACGGCGACGTCCCCCTCATTCCACCGCGATCTTCGCCTGCCGGATCACCTCGCGCCAGAGGGGACTTCCCGCGCCACCCGCACCTTCAGTCCCTCCGCGCCCTCCGGCACCACCGGAACACCCGCCACGCGGTAGCGCTGCGCGACATCGGGCCGCGCCAGCACCGCCAGTACCGCGGACGCCAGGCGCTCGACGACCGGCGCCGGCGTCCCGGCCGGCGCATAGAGCGCGTTGAAGGTCTCCGACACCGCGTCGGGGATGCCGAGCTTCGCCGAGCGTCGGCACATCCGGCAGGTCGGGCGAGCGGGTCGCGCCGGTCTGCGCCAAGGCCAGAGTCCGGCCGCTGGCCCGCGCTGCCTCGACCGAGCCGCCCTGGCTGGCGACCAGCACCTCCACCGTCCCGGCCAGGATCGCCTGCACCGCCGGCCCGGCACCGAGGAAGGGGATGTGCTGCATCTGGATCCCGGTGCGCAGCTTCAGCACCTCTCCGGCCAGGTGCGGCGTCGTGCCGATGCCCGGGCTGGCGTAGTTGAAGCGCTCCGGCTGCGCCTTCGCGAGGGCAATCAGCTGCGCCAGAGAGGTGATGCCGCTGTCGGCCCGCACGCAGATCAGGTTGGGCGAGGCGCCGAGCGTGCCGACCGGGGCGAAGTCGCGGTAGGGGTCGTAGGGCGCGTTGCGGTAGAGGCTGGCATTCACCACGAAGACGCTGCTGGCGCAGAGCAGCGTGTAGCCATCCGCCGCGGCGCGGGCGACATAGCCGATGCCGATATTGCCGCCGGCGCCGGCGCGGTTCTCGACCACTACCGGCTTGCCGAGGATCTCGGCCATGCCGGGCGCCACCAGCCGCGCTGAGGTATCGGTGGACCCGCCCGGCGGGAAGCAGCAGACCAGCGTGACGGGGCGTTCGGGCCATATGCCCTGCGCCCGACTAAGCGGTGCCGCAAGCGCTCCGGCAGCGGTGATCATGCTGCGTCGGCCCATGCGGCCGGCGGCGAAATCCTGGACCATGGCTTTCCTCGCGGCCGGCGCCTCTCCGGACGCCGTGCCGCAAGCCTAGACCGGACTCGGTCGGACGACCAAGCGGCGGTCGATCACGCGGCGGCGGGCGTTTCCTCCGGCGGGTAGTTCAGCTCGACCGCCACGCCGTCGGGATCAAGGATGAAGAGCTGGGTCTGCCGGTCGCGCGGGATCACCCGCTCCTCGTGCTTGATGCCGCGTTGGGCCAGCCGCGCCTTCATCTCGGCAAGCCCAGTACAGGTGAAGGCGATGTGGTCGAGCAGCCCGGTCGGGCCGGATTCTGCGGTGCTTCGGATGCGCGTCGTCGGCACGCGGACCGATCAGATGGACCGTCGGGTTGTCGCCGACATAGAGCCAGTAGCCCGGGAAGTTCAGCGGCGGCCGGTAGCCGACATGCAGCCCGAGCACGTCCTCATAGAATTGCCGGGTCCGCTCCAGATCGACCGGGCGGATGGTGTAGTGGTTCAGGCCTTCCAATGGCATGACATGCCTCCCCTAAAAGAACCGGCCGGATGGATTCATCCCGAGGAAATGCTGGCCGCACATCTCGAGATGCGCCGTCCGCCCCTGTACCTGCTGCGCCGAGGCGTGAATGTCCCGCATCCGCCGCTCGAACGGCCCGCCGACCATGATCGCGCTCGCCCCGGCCTCGTGATAGGCCCATTCGGCAACCTCCTTCGCGCGATGGATCGCCGAGGTCGTGGCCAGCCGTACCATGGCGCGCTCATGCATGGTGATTTCGCCGGTGCGGGCGGCGATGCCATGCGCCTCGTCCAGCACCTCGACCAGCCAGGCGCCGGCCGAACGGAGCTTGGCCTCGCATTGCGCGATGCCGTTCTGGATCACCTCGCTCTCGCGCATCGGCTTGGTCATCGCCGCGGCGGTCTTGGTCTTCGCCATCTCGGTGAAGGCATCCAGCATGCCGCGGGCGATGCCCATGGAGACGCCGGCGAAGCCCGAGGCATAGAGGTTGGTGGTGGTGAACTTGTACAGCGGCGCGTCGATCCTGCGTTCCTCGTCGCTGTCCCGGCAGACGGCGAGTTCCTCCGGCACGAAGATGTCCTCGAAGGTGTAGGTGTCGCTATTGGTGCCGCGCAAACCGACCACGTTCCAGACATCGTGGAACCGCACCTTCTCCCGCGGCACCAGCATCGTGCGCTCGTGCTGCGTGCCGTCCGGGTTCTTGCGGATGGTCCCATCCGGCTCGACCACGCGGCAATGCCCACCCATCCAGGTCGCATGGCGGTTGCCGCTGGCAAAGCCCCAGGTGCCGGAGACGCGGTAGCCGCCGGGGACCACCTGGGCGACGCCGTTGCCGAAGCCCCAGGCCAGCACGGCCCGTGGGTCGCCAAAGACCTCCCAAGCGGCCTCGGGCGCAAGATAGGCGGCCGAGAAGGAACATCCGGAGGCCTGGCAGAGGCACCAGCCGACCGAGCCGTCCGCCGCGGCGATCACCTCCTGCATCCGGAAGAAAGTGGCAGGGTCACTTCCTCCCCGTTATAGGCACGAGGCAGGAGGGTGCGGAACAAAGCGCTGCCGTGCAGCGCGTCCAGCACCTCGGGCGTGAAGCGCTTGTTGGCCTCGATGGTCGGGGCGTCGCGCTCGATGATGCCGGCGATGGCGCGGGCCCGGGCGACCGGGTCGGTGCGGCTGCGCATCGGCGTGACCCCGTCCATGTCCAGCGCTGCGCTCATGCCCGTCTCCATCACGTGTTCGGTCGCCCGACCAAATCTCGACGCGAGGGGCCTGTCGTGTCAAGGACAGGCTGCGGCGCTATAGGATTCGGCAGCGCCGGACAAGGTGGGCTCAACGAGGATGACGGTGACCGAGAAGACCAGGCCGGCAGGCCCCGAGGTACCGGCCAGCGGGGCAGTCGCCAGCGTGCGCGACCGGATCCTGGACGTGGCCCAGGAGCTGTTTGCCGAGCACGGCTATTCCGCCGCGTCCACCCGGGCGATCGCGCAGGCCGCCGGGGTCAACCTCGCGCAATTGCATTACCATTTCGGCGCCAAGCGGGATCTGTTCAAGGCGGCCTATCTGCGCGGCGCGGTTCAGGTGACCGAAGCCCGCAGCAAGGCGCTGGCCGAGGCTCGCGCGGCGCATGCCCGCGGGCCGATCCCGCTGGGAGAGTTGGTGGCCAGCTTCGTCACCCCCTTCATGCTGAACGGCAAGACGCCGGAAGGCCGCGCCACCATGCGCATGCATGCGAGGCTGCATACCGAGCCCGACGACATCTCGAAGGACGTGCTCAGCACTGTCTATGACGAGACCACCCTGGCCTATGTCGACGAGTTCCAACGGGTGCTGCCGCACCTGACGCATGAGACGCTCTGCTGGCGTCTCTATTTCATGATGGGGGCCTATCGCTACACGCTGCTGCGCACCGGGCGGCTGGAAGCGATGTCGGGCGGTGCCTGCGACAGCGGCGACTTCGACCGGGCGGTGGCAGAGATCGTGCCCTTCCTCTGCGCCGGACTCTCCGCAGCCTAACAACTTCGTGTCCGTCGGAAGCGCCCGGTGCCGCCAGGGCTTTCCGATGCGACACGGCGGGAGGCGGCGGTGGCGGCATTCGATGCGATCGTGATCGGGGCCGGCCAGGCCGGCCCTTCCTCGCCTTCCGCTTGGCCGCCACCGGGCGGCGCGTCGCCATGGTGGAACGTGCCGCGCTGGGCGGCACCTGCGTCAATACCGGCTGCACCCCGACCAAGACCCTGGTCGCCAGCGCCAAGGTGGCGCAGCAGGCGCGCCGTGCCGCCGAATACGGTATCGTCCTGCCGGGTGAGGTGGGCATCGACTGGCCGAAGGTGAAGGCCCGGATGGACGCTGTCGTCGCCCGCTCGCGCGACGGGCTGGCACACTCCCTCGGGACCACCGAGAACATCACCCTGCTGCATGGCCATTCCCGCTTCGCCGGTCCGCATGCGGTCACGGTGAACGGGCAGCGGCTGGAGGCGCCCTGGATCTTCCTCGATGTCGGCGGGCGCGCCGCGGCGCCGCCGATCCCCGGGCTGGACACGGTGCCCTGGCTGACCAACAGCACTCTGCTGCAACTGGATATCCTGCCGCGACACCTGGCGATCATCGGCGGCAGCTATATCGGCCTCGAATTCGCGCAGACCTTCCGCCGGTTCGGCTGCGCCGTCACGGTCGTGGAACTGGCGCCAAGGCTGATCCCGCGCGAGGACGAGGAGGTCTCCGCCGCGATCCGGGCGATGCTGGAGGCCGAGGGCGTCGCCTTCCGGGTCGGCGCCAAGGGCCTCGCGGTCGCGCCAGGGGAGAACGGCGTTGTGGTCAATCTGGAAGGGACGCCGGACATACACGCCTCCCACCTCCTGCTGGCGACCGGGCGACGCCCGAACACCGACGATCTCGGCCTGGAAGCTGCCGGCATCACCCGCGACGGGCGCGGCTTCATCACGGTGGACGAGAGTCTGCAGACCAGCGTCCCCGGCGTCTGGGCGCTCGGCGAATGCAATGGCCGAGGCGCCTTCACCCATACCGCCTACAACGACTACGAGATCGTCGCCGACAACCTGCTGGACGCTGCGGCGCGGAAGGTGACGGACCGGCTGCCCTGCTACGCGCTGTTCACCGACCCGCCGCTCGGCCGCGTCGGGCTATCGGAGGCCGAGGCGCGCGCCGCCGGGCATGACATCCTGATCGGCCGGCGGCCGATGACGCGGGTGAACCGCGCGGTCGAGAAGGGCGAAACCACCGGCTTCATCAAGGTCGTGGTCGATGCGACGACGTGGCAAATCCTCGGCGCCGCCATTCTGGGCGTCGAGGGTGACGAGGCGATCCATGGCCTGCTCGATTTGATGTATGCCAAGGCGCCGGCATGGGTGATGCAGCGGGCGGTGCATATCCACCCGACAGTGTCGGAGCTGATCCCGACGGTGATGGGCGACCTCAAGCCCGGCTGAGCGGCCCTACCACGCCAGCTTCTCCTGCGGCTCCTGCGACACCCGGTCGAAGAGCCGGCGATAGGCCCCTGCCCCGGCCTCCCGCGCCGCACCCAGCCGCACCGCGGCCTGATCCCACATCCAGCTCCGTGCCGGGTCGTCCCGCATGGCCCAATCGGGGAAGAGCCGTAAGGGCGTGTCGCCATACCAGATCAATGTCACCTCGACATGCCGCTCGTCCCGCAGGATGCGGCCGAAGGTCGCGGTCACCGCGGCGCGCTCGCCTTCCAGAATCTGCACATAGAGGTCGGCGCGGCAGACCAGCGCGCCGGTGATGCCGTCCCGCTCGTTGTTGCGGCGGGCACCCAGCAGAATGTCGTCGAGAATCTGGGCATCGAAGCCGAAGGGCCGGGAGGCGTAGATCAGCTGGGTCAGTGGCATCGGTCATCGGCTCCCGGATGCTGGCGAGACTGCGCCCCCGGCCGCCATTCCGCCAGCGGTTTCAGGCGGTTGCCGGGATGCGGCCCTCGATCGGGTATTGCGGATCGTTGTAGCCGGGAGTGGAGGGATGGCCGGGCGGAACCAGCGCATCGACCAGCGCCTCGTCCTCGGCGGTGAAGCGGTAGGACAGCGCGGCCAGGTAGTCCTCAAGATGCGCCTCGGTCCGCGGCCCGACGATGCAGCCGGTGACCAGGCGATTGTACAGCACCCAGTTGATCGCGAGATGCGCCGACGAGGTACCGCGCGCGGCAGCGTGGTCCCGGATGCGCTGGGCGATCTCCAGCGATTCCGGCCGCAGTTCGGTCTCAAGCATCCGCTTGTCCTGCCGGGCGGCGCGGCTGCCGGGTTCAGGCGTCTCGCCGGGCCGGTACTTCGCGGTCAGCACGCCGCGGGCCAGCGGCGAATAAGGGAAGATGCCGAGCCCGTAATGCGCTGCGACGGGAAGCTGCTCGACCTCGGGCTGGCGGTTCATGGCGTTGTAGTAGGGCTGGGAGACGATCGGCCGGTCGATACCGAGCTGGTCGCAAAGCCGGCAAATCTCGGCGATACGCCAGGACCGGTAGTTGGAGACGCCGAAATGGCGGATCTTGCCGGCGCGAACGAGGTCGCCGAGCGCCCGCACCGTGATCTCGAGCGGCGTCGCGTGATCCTCCTTATGGAGGTAGAGGATGTCGACATGGTCGGTGCCGAGCCGCTTCAGGCAGGCCTCGGTCCCCTGGATGACCCATCGGCGCGACAGGCCACCCTCGTTCGGATTCTTGCCGACCTTGTTGGCGATCTTGGTCGCCAGCACCCAGGCAGAACGGTTTGTCCTGATGGCGGCGCCGACGACCTCCTCGGACCTGCCGCCGTTATAGGCATCGGCGGTGTCGAGGAAGTTGATTCCCGCCTCGGCGGCGCGGGCGATCAGCCGCTCACTGGCGGCAGCATCGGTCGGGCCGCCGAACATCATGGTGCCGAGGCAGAGCCGGCTGACCTTGATGCCGCTGCGGCCGAGCATGCGGGTTTCCATGGTGCATCTCCCCTATGGGCGGCGAGGCTCGCTGCCCCGGCCGAGGGCGTCAAGGCGCCGCCTCAGGCCGCCGCCAAGCTCCGCCGCAGCCGCGCGAGGGCGCCGGGCAGTCCGCGGATCCTCAGCACGCGTCCGGCCTCGTCGTAATCTTCCGACAGCACCCGCGCGCTTTCGTAGACCTCGCCGATCAGCCCCTGCTTGGCATAGGGCAGCACCAGCACATCCTCGACCATCTCCGCCTCGAAGAAGCCGATGATGGTCTCCCGCAACGCGGCGACATCGGCAGGGGCATGGGCCGAGAGCATGATTGCATCGGGATGCTTCTCGACCAGCGCGGCGCGCCCGGCGGCATCCATCCGGTCGAGCTTGTTCAGCACCAGGCGCGACGGCACTGCATCCGCGCCGATCTCGCGCAGCACGCTGCGGCTTACCTCGAGCTGCGCCTCGTGGGTCGGGTCCGAGGCATCGACCACATAAAGCAGCAGCGACGCTTCCAGCGCCTCCGTCAGGGTCGAGCGGAAGGATGCGACGAGGTCGTGCGGCAGCTGCTTGATGAAGCCGACGGTGTCGGAGACCAGCACGCGCGGCCGGGTCTCCGGCTGCAGGATGCGGACGGTGGTGTCGAGCGTGGCGAAGAGCTTGTCCTCCACCAGCACCTGGCTGCCGGTCAGCGCCCGCATCAGGGACGACTTGCCGGCATTGGTGTAGCCGACGAGGGCCACACGCAGCTGGTCCCGCCGCGCGGAACGGCGGTTGTCGCTGTCCCGCTGCACCGCCTCAAGCTGCTCCTTCAGCTCGGCGAGCCGGTCTCGAATCTTGCGGCGATCAAGGTCGAGGTTGCTCTCGCCGGCACCAGGCCCCTGCCGCCGCTCGCCGCCGCCCGAGGATTCCCGGAGCCGAGGCGCGACGTATTTCAGCCGCGCCATCTCCACCTGGAGCTTCGCCTCCCGCGTATTGGCATGGCGGTGAAAGATCTCGACGATGACGCCGGTGCGGTCGAGCACCTCGGCCCCGGTGGCGCGCTCCAGGTTGCGGATCTGGCTGGGCGAGAGCTCATGGTCGACGATGACGAATTCCGGCCTGCGGCCAGCCTCGGGCGCCGCTTCGGCCGGCTCCTCCGCCGCGTCCGCGCCTTCGAAGCGCCGGCGCGCCTTGGATTTCGGCGGCGGCGCCATAGATCCGACCTGGCCGCTGCCGCCGGTCAGCCGCCGCGAGCTCCGCCAGCTTGCCGCTGCCGAGCAGCGAGCCGGCGCCGGTACCCTCGCGCCGCTGCGACACCGAGCCCACCACCTCGTAGCCCAGCGTCTTCACCAGGCGCCCGAGTTCCTCAAGGCTGGCGGCGTGGGAGACGTCATCGACCTCGGGCAGCTGGATGCCAACAAGGACGGCGCGGGGGATCGGCGGCTTGGTTTCCATGCCAGGGAAGTAGCACGGATGGCGCCGCGGCCTGCAGGGGTCGAATGGGCCTACCTTTGCCCTGACCCTCAGGCCATGGCGTAGCGCGACAGCGCCAGGTCGTCGGCGGCGATTTCCGGCGCCCGGCCGGTCATCAGGTCCGCCAGCAGCCGCCCGCTGCCGCAGGCCATGGTCCAGCCCAACGTGCCATGCCCGGTATTGAGGTGCAGGTTGCGGTAGCGCGTCGGCCCGACCACCGGCGTGCCGTCCGGCGTCATCGGCCGGAGCCCGGTCCAGAAGCTCGCCTGGGCCGGGTCGCCGCCGCGCGGGAAGAGGTCGCCGACCGAATGCGCCAACGTCTCCCGCCGCGGCTTCCGCAGCCGCAGGGAGAAGCCGGCGAGCTCCGCCGTGCCGCCGACCCGGATGCGGTCGCCGAGCCGAGTGATCGCCACTTTGTATGTCTCGTCCATCACGGTCGAGACCGGCGCGGCGGCCTCCTCCGTCACCGGCAGGGTCAGCGAATAGCCCTTCACCGGATAGACCGGAACCTCGACATGCAGCGGCCGCAGCAGCGCCGAAGAATAGCTGCCCATGGCGACGACATACGCATCTGCCGTCAGCCGGCCTTCCGAGGTCGTCACGCCGACAACGGCATCCCCCTCGGTCTCGAGCGCGGCGATGGTCACGCCATGGCGGAAAACGACGCCGCGCGCCGCGGCCAGCGCGGCCAGGCGCTGGGTGAAGACATGCGCATCGCCGGTCTCGTCGCCCGGCAGCCGCAGGCCGCCGACGAACTTGCCGGGAACGAGGCCCAGCGCCGGTTCGGCGGCGATGCAGCCGGCCGGGTCGAGCACCTCATAGGGCACCTGATACGCATCCAGCACCGCGGTGTCGCCGCCGACGGCGTCCGAGCTGCTTCTGAGTGCGGAAAAGCTGCAGGGTGCCCTGGGTGCGCTGGTCGTAGGCGATGCCGGTCTCGTCGCGCAGGTCGCGCAGCACGTCGCGGCTGTACTCGGCCAGCCTCACCATGCGGCCCTTGTCGATGCCGTAGGCCGCGAGGTTGCAGTTGGCCAGCATCTGGCCGAGCCACCGGTACAGCCCATGGTCCAGCGCCGGCCAGAGCACGAAGGGGCGGTGCCGCATCAGCAGCCACTTCATCGCCTTGATCGGGATGCCGGGGCCGGCCCAGGGTGCGGAATAGCCGGGGAGACCTGGCCGGCATTGGCGAAGCTGGTCTCCATGCCCGGCGCCGGCTGGCGGTCGAGCACCGTGACCTGATGGCCCGCCTTCGAGAGGTACCAAGCGCTCGTCACGCCGACCACGCCGCTGCCAAGGACCAGGACCCGCATCGCCGCCTCCGTTCTGCCAACGGAAGGCCAGGCGCCGCGCCGCGCGAATTTCCCGCCGATGCGTCGAATTGCCTGCCGCAAGCCTGCAAACTGCCGCATCATCTGCGGCAGATCTGCAGAAAAATTCGATGCACTCGCTGGATGACACCGACCGGACCCTGCTGCGGCTCCTTCGCGCCGATGGACGCATGAGCAATGCGGCCCTGGCCGAGGAAGTCGGCCTCTCGCCCTCCGCCTGCTTGCGCCGGCTGCGGCTATTGGAGCACCGCGGGGTCATCCGCGGCTATACCGCCATCATCGCCGAGGCACCGGCGCGCGAGGGCGTCACGGTCATCGTCCAGATAACGCTGGAGCGGCAGACGGACGACAGCATGCAGCGCTTCGAGGTCGCGGTGCGCCGCTGCCCGGAGGTGCGCGAGTGCTACCTAATGACCGGCCTGTCGGACTACCTGCTGCGGGTCGAGGCACGCGACGCGGCGGATTACGAGCGCATCCACAAGGACGCGCTGTCCCGCCTGCCCGGCGTCGCCCGGATCCAGTCGAGCTTCGCCATCCGCAGCGTGGTGCGGAGCTAGAGCAGATCCCGATCAGCTGGAGTGGTTGCCGTGAGGCATGGTGAACGGGAGGCACTCTAGACCGCCGGCGCTGTCACCCGCTGCAACGCCTGCAGCAGCGCCACCCGGCTGACCGGCTTGGCCAAGTGCAAGGCAATCCCGGCGTCCCGCACCCGCTCTCGCTCCTCGCGCGAAGTGCTGGCGGTCAGCGCGATGATCGGCGTGCGCGCGTTTGGTCCCTTGCCCAAGCGCAATTGCTGCGTCGCCTCGGTGCCGTCCATGCCGGGCATGTTCACATCCATCAGAATGGCGTCGAATCGCCGCCGCTGCGCCGCGGCGACCGCCTCGATCCCGTCCTCCGCCAGCGTCACCCGATGGCCGGCGCCGACCAGATAGGCCCGGATCAGCATGCGGTTGGTCGCTACGTCGTCGACGACCAGCACATCCAGGGGCGGGCCGCATTGGATCACCGGCGGCCCGGCCGGCTCGGGCGGCGTGGCCAGCCGCATCGGGAGCTTGAACCAGAAGATGCTGCCGCGGCCAGGCTGCGAGGTGACGCCGATGCTGCCGCCCATCGCCTCGACCAGCCGGCGGCAGATCGCCAGGCCAAGCCCGGCGCCACCGAAGCGGCGGCCGGTCTCGGCTTGCTCAAACATTTCGAAGAGCCGCAACTGCGCCTCGGCAGGGATGCCGATGCCGGTATCCTCCGTTTCCACCCGCAGCCGCATCGAGGCCGCCTTCGGCCGGTCCCAAGGCCTTGGCGCGTAGGGTTACGCTGCCGCGCTCGGTGAACTTCACGGCGTTCGAGAGGATATTGCCGACCACTTGACGCAGCCGGGTGGCATCGCCGGCGACCCAGGGCGGCAGCGACGGGTCCGCCTCCAGCGAGATCCGGAGCCCCTTCTCCCCGGCCAGGGTTTGGCTGAGCGCCAGCGACTGCCGGAGCACCTGGCCGAATTCGGAAGGGCTGCATCTCGATGCTGACCCGCCCGGCCTCGATCTTGGCCAGGTCGAGGATGTCGTTCACCACTGCGAGCAGGACCCGGCCGGTCTCCACCACAACCTCGGCATGGCGATGCTGCTCGGCCGGCAAGGGAGCCGCCGCCAGCAGTTCGCCGAATCCCAGCACCCCGGTCAGAGGCGTGCGGATCTCATGCGCCATGACCGCCAGGATCTCGGCCCTTTGCCGGGCCAAGGCCTCCGCCGCCTCGATCCGTTCCCGCACCAAGCGTTGCTGCGCGTGGCGGATCCGGCGGCGGCCCAGCCACATGGCGAACAGGGCCACCACAGCCAGGGACAGCGCCACCGCGCCGGCCAGCACGACATTGCGCTGCTGCCGCCAAGGCTGCAGCTCCCGCGCCTCCTCGAAGACGACGCTGACGATCAGCGGCAGGGCGCGCGGCACCTGGTAGCCGGCCAGCAGGGTTCGCCCGTCCCGGCTGCTGTGATAGGCGAGCCGCTCCGGTAGGCGCCTCCCGGGCTGCGGCGACCAGGGCATGGTCGGGGCTCGGATCGCGCCCGAGCGTGGTTTCCGGATCCCTCCCCCGGGCGATGAGGGAGCCATCCTGCAGCCGGCGGACGACCACCATCCGCCCGGCGCCGTTCAGTTGCGATTGCAACTCATGCGATAGCGCGATGGGGTCGAGGGAGACAACGGCGACCCCCTCGAAGCTGCCATCCGCGGCTTCCAGCGGCCGTGTCGCCTGAACCGACCAGCGCCCGGTGGTGCGGCCGATCAACGGCCGGCTGACCGCAAGTCCGGTTTCGTCGCCGGACGCGTGAATGCGGAAATGATCGCGGTCGGCGAGGTTGGTGCCGGCCGCGCCGGGCGCCGAGCCCCAGAGCTGGATCCCGTCGCGGCCGATCATGGCGACCTGGACCACCCCGAAGCGGCCTTCCCGTGCCGTCGCGGTCAGCAGCGCCTCGACCGCCGCGACGCCAGGCATATCGCCCTGACGCAGCAGCGATTGCCGCACGCGGACCAGGTCGTGCAGGCCGTGGACGGCCTCGAAGCTGCGCAGAAGCGTCTGGGCGGCGGTGCTCGATTGGGCCTCGGCCCAGGCATCGGCCGCTTCCAGCGCCACGGCCCGCCCATGCACCAGCAGCACCGCGGCCGCGGCCCAGATGAAGCCAAGCACCAGCAGCAGGGCTGCGGCCCCAAGACGCCGGGACCGACGCCAGGCATCCGCGGGATCCTCGGTGCGAGGAGGAATGGGATCCATGCGTCCTTGGGTCGCCCTGTCCGCCGCAGGTCATCGCATTACGAGATGACGCTGATCCAACTGAAGGTTGGACGCCACGGAAAATGTCCTGGCGCGGCGTGAAGGCGGCAGGGCCGTGAAAACAGGCCCCGGGAAGCTGGCGCGCCCGGCAGGACTTGAACCTGCGACCACACGCTTAGAAGGCGCGTGCTCTATCCAGCTGAGCTACGGGCGCGGATGCGCCGACGGAACCGGCGGCGCAGCAAAGGGTGACATGGCGGCTTCGTACGCCGCCGGGTACCATGGCGGCCTGCATCCATAAAGGAATGCGGCAATGCCGTAGCACCTTGCTTTCACAGCGGGTTCACGCGCCCGGGCCTGGACGACGCGGCGCGACCCGTATTAGTGCGTCCAGTTATCGGTCCGGCCGAAGCGGAAGTTGTCGGCATAGACCTTGGCTTTGATGCGGATCGGCTTGGGCTCCTCGACCTCGTAGCGCAGGCCGCGCGCCTCGGCATAGCCCACCGCCTCCTCCCGCGTCGGGAAGCGCAGGCGGACCTGGCCATTGGTGTCGCCCGAGCCGGACCAGCCCATCAGCGGATCGAGCCGCTGCTTCTCGCCGGGCGCGGATCCCAGGATCCATTCCAGAGTCCGGCCGCGGCCCGACTGCATAGCATTGCGGGGCGGCATGTAGATGCGGACGGTCTCGGTCGGGCCAGCCATGGTGTGATCCTCAACGCCAGTATCGGGGCGAGAGGATTCTGAACCTCCGACCCTCTGCTCCCAAAGCAGATGCGCTACCAGACTGCGCCACGCCCCGTCGCCGGCAACCTATGGTCCCGGGCGCGCCGGGGCAATGGGGTGCGATGCGGCAAAGCCGTTCCGGCGCGGATTTGTCGGCGCCGGCGGCTGGTCAGGGAGCTGTGCCGAAGATCCGTTGCAGCACCCGGTCGCCGACATGCAGCCCGAGCCGCTCTGCCGTCCCGGCAGCCAGCTCGAGCGTCGCCCGGACCGGGCCGCGGCTTTCGATTGTGGCCAGGGAATAGGGCACAGTGCGCTCTGCGATCCGGTGGATGCGGCCGTCCTGGGTGATGAAGACCATGTCGAGGGAACTGACCGTGTTGCGCATCCACATGGTGGATTCGCGCGGGGTGCCCCAGTCGAACAGCATTCCACCATCCGGGGCGACCGAGGGGCGGAACATCAGCCCGACCGTCTGCTGGTCCGGCGAGAGCGCCATCTCGACCTTGAATTCGTGCCGCTTACCGTCGCGGGTGACGATCACCAGCGGTTCCTGCGGCAGGGTCGGCTGGGGACCGGTCTGGGCGAGGCCGGGACGGGCGGTGAGGAGGCCGGCGAAGGCGAGGAGGGAGCGTCGGAGCATGGTCGCAGCATGCCATTCTGGGCGGGCGCGGCCAACGCCCCTTCCCCGCTGGGCCTGCCGGGCGGCATGCTCGGACGATGCCGACGCTCCGCACCGCCCTGACCCCGACCCTTGCCATCGCCTATGCCGAGCACGGACCGCCGGATGGCCCGCCCGTGGTCCTGCTGCATGGCTTCCCCTATGCACCGGACAGCTATGACGCAGTGGTACCGTTCCTGGTCGCGGCGGGGCGGCGAGTGATCGTGCCTTATCTTCGCGGCTACGGCCCGACCCGCTTCCTCTCGGCGGCGACCCCACGCTCCGGCCAGCAGGCGGCGCTCGGCCGCGACCTGCTGGACCTGCTCGACGCGTTGGCGATCCCGCGGGCGGTGCTCGCCGGCTACGACTGGGGCGGCCGGGCCGCCTGCGTGGTCGCCGCCCTATGGCCGGAGCGCTGCGCCGGACTGGTCTCCTGCACCGGCTATAATATCCAGGACATCGCGGCCGCCGTCCACCCGGCCGCGCCGGAGCAGGAGCACCGCCACTGGTACCAGTACTACTTCCACACCGCGCGCGGCCGGGCCGGGCTGGAAGCCAACCGGGCCGGCATCGCAAGGCTGCTCTGGCGGCTCTGGTCGCCGGACTGGACATTCGACGACGCCACCTTCACCGCCAGCGCCACGGCCTTCGACAACCCGGATTTCGTCAGTGTCGTAATCCAGTCCTACCGTCACCGCTTCGGCTACGCCGCTGGCGACCCGGCGCTGGAGCCGATCGAAGCGGCGCTGGCAGCCCAGCCGCGCATCACGGTGCCGACCATCGCCCCGCATGGCGCGGCAGATGGCGTCGGCCCGGTCGAGGGCTCGGCCGGCCATGCCCGGTACTTCACCGGCCCCTACGAGCGACGGGTGATCCCCCGCGTCGGGCACAATCCACCGCAGGAGGCGCCGGAGGTCTTTGCCCGGTGCATCCTGGACCTGCCTTAGGTGAGCCCGGTCAGGTAGTAGAGGCCGATCACCACGAAGACCGCCGCGGTCTTCAGTCCGGTGACGACGAAGATGTCGCCGTAACTCTGCCGGTGGGTCAGGCCGGTCACCGCCAGCAGAGTGATGACCGCGCCGTTATGCGGCAGCGTGTCCATGCCGCCGCTGGCCATGGCGGCGATGCGGTGCAGCACCTCGAAGGGTATCCCGGCGGCGGTCGCGGCCGCCTTGAACTGCTCCGCCATCGCAGCGAGCGCAATGCTCATGCCGCCGCTGGCAGATCCCGTGACTCCGGCCAGGGCGGTCACGGTGACGGCGGTGTTGACCAGCGGATTGGGGATGGCGGCCAGCGCCTCGCGGATAACCAGGAAGCCGGGCAGCGCCGCGATGACGGCGCCGAAGCCGTATTCCGAGGCGGTGTTCATGCTGGCCAGCAGCGCGCCGCCGACCGCGGCCTTGCTGCCCTCGGCAAAGCGCGCGGTGACTTGGCGCCATGCGAGGGCCAGTACGATCAGGATGCCGCAGAGCAAGGCAAGCTGCACCGCCCAGATCGCGGCAACCGAGCCGACCTGGGTGGTGATCGGGTGGTCGAGCCCCGCCAGCGCCGCCTCATGCGTCCGCCCGTACCAGGCCGGGATCAGCCCCGTGAACAGCTTGTTCAGCACCCCGACCACGACCAGCGGGGCGATGGCGACCGCCGGATGCGCCAGGCGTTCGTCGCCCGGCGGCGGCGGCTCCTCGGCATGACCGGTGCCGTAACCCTCGCCGCGCATGGCGGCCTGGCGCACCCGCCACGACAGGTAGGCGATGCCGGAAGTGAAGATGAAAATCGCCCCGACCACGCCGAGGATCGGCGCCGCCCAGTTGTCGGTGCCGAAGAAGGTGCTCGGGATGATGTTCTGGATTTGCGGCGTGCCCGGCAGTGCATCCATCGTGTAGCTGAAGGCACCGAGCGCGATGGTCCCGGGGATCAGCCGCTTCGGGATGTCCGATTGCCGGAAGGCCTCGGCCGCGAAGGGATAGACGGCGAAGACCACGACGAAGAGCGACACGCCGCCATAGGTGAGCAGGTTGCAGACCAGGACGATGGAGATGATCGCCCGCTCCCGCCCCAGGATCCCGATCACCGCCGAGACGATGGCGCGGGAGAAGCCAGACAGCTCGATCAGCTTGCCGAACACCGCGCCCAGCATGAAGACCGGGAAGTACAGCTTCACGAAGCCGACCATCTTGTCCATGAACAGGCCGGTATAGACCGGCAGCACCGCCATCGGGTCGGTCAGCAGCACCGCGCCGAGGGCGGCGACCGGCGCGAAGAGGATGACGCTGTAGCCGCGATAGGCGACCAGCATCAGGAAGCCGAGCGCGGCGAGCGCGATGGCGAAGCTCATGGGGCGATCTCTCCCGCCGGCGGACCGGCCCCGCCATTGGGCTGGCAACCACCAAGCGCCGTGCCGGTTCCACCACGGCCTACGTCGCCGCGGCGGGTGCCGGCAAATCGCGCAGCGCCGCGACCGCCACCCGCTGCACCTCGGCCCGCACCACGCCGCGGCGGGGCGCGTCGCGCAGCGTGGTGAACCAGTGCTCCGGCGGGTCGCGGCCGGCCGCCCGGGAAAAGGTCAGCGCGCGCAGCACGCGCTCGGCTTCCGGTGTGACGCGGTCCGGGATCTCGAAGCCGTTCAGCGTGGCCCAGATGCCGGCCCAGCAGCGCCCGACGGACCAGGGGTTGTAGCCGCCGCCGCCCAGCACGATCAGCCGCGGTGCCTCCCCATCAACGCCCGCACCACGCCCCAATGCGCATTGTTGGACAGCGCCAGGCGTGAGAGCGGGTCCTCCTCCAGCGCATCGGCGCCGGCCTGCAGCATGATCCCCTGTGGCCGCAGGTGCCGGACGATCGGCAGGATCGCCTGGTGCAGCAGCCAGAGCATCTCACTGTCGTGAAAGCCGGCCGGCACAGGCAGGTTGCGCGCATGGCCGCCGGCCCGGTCGGCGACGGCGCCGGTGAAGGGCCAACGCGCCGCTTCGTGCAGGCTGAGGGTGAACACCCTTGGGTCGTCGTGGAAGGCGTCCTGCACGCCGTCGCCGTGATGCGCGTCGATGTCGACGTAGAGGATGTTGTCCAGCCCCTCGTCGAGCCAGGTCAGCAGGCCGAGCACCGGGTCGTTCAGGTAGCAGAACCCGCTGGCGCGGTCCGGTCTGCCATGATGCGTGCCGCCGCCGGGGCAATGCACCATGCCGCCGTGCCGCGTCAGCCGCGCCGCCAGCATGCACCCGCCGGCCGAGGTCGCAGGGCGCGAGAAGACCTCGCGGTAGACCGGGTTGCCATACGCGCCGATGTGGAAGCGGGCCCTGTCATCGGGGTCGACCCGCTGCGTCGCCTCGGCCCGTTGCAGCGCCGCGATGTAGTCGGGCTGATGAAAACGGGCGAGTTGGTCGGGCGTTGCCATCGGCGCCGGCACCCAACCGCTCAAGGGAGCCAGCCCATCGCCGCGATCAGGTCGAGCGCTGTGGAGACGCGCGGGATCGCCAGCGGGTGCTTCGGACCATAGGAGGAGCGGCGGTAGATCTCCGAACCGATCAGGACGGGAGCGAGGCGCGGATCCGGGAGCATCGGCCCGGATATGCGCCGCCCAGGCGCCGGCGCAAGCGGGGCGAAGGCGAGGCTTGCATTGAGCGTATATGCGCTTATTTTACATTTATGGCGCTGCCGCTCCCGACGCCCGACCACTGCAACTGCCTCGCCATCCGCAAGGCGGCCCGCCATGTCACCCAGTTCTACGACCAGCGCCTGGCCCCCACCGGCTTGACTACGCCTGCATTCTCCATCCTCGCCCGGCTGCGCCGCCGCGGGCCCAGCACCATCAACGAATTGGCCGAGGATCTGGTCATGGACCGCACCACCCTGGGGCGGAATCTCCGCCCGCTGGAGCGCGACGGGCTGCTGGCGATCGGCGCTGACCCCAACGACCGCCGCCGCCGTGCCCTCACCGTGACGCCGGCGGGCGAGGCCCGCCTCGCCCAGGCCGGGCCGCTCTGGGCTGCGGCGCAGCGCGACTTCGCTGACCGCTTCGGGGCGGAGGCCGCCCTCGCGCTCCGCATCGCCCTCGCCGCCCTCGTCGCCACCGATCTCTACGCCCGCCCCAGGCGGCCTGACCCGGAGACACGCGCCCATGCTCGCAGGCCTACTCGCACCCAGGCTCGCCCGCCGCGGCATCCATTACGGCTGGGTCATGGTCGGGCTGACCTTTCTGGTCGCGCTCGCCTCGGCCGGAGCGCTCGGCATCCTCGGCGCCCTGCTGCTGCCGGTGCAGCGGGAATTCGGCTGGGATACCGCCAGCATCTCAGGCGCCCTGGCACTGCGGCTGCTGCTGTTCGGGCTGATGGCACCCTTCGCCGCGGCGTTGCTGCAGAGGTACGGGCTGCGACGGACGGTGGTCGCGGCGCTCTGCCTCGTCGTCCTCGGCTGCATCCTGTCGATGGCGATGACCGCGCCCTGGCAGCTCTGGCTGTCCTGGGGCGTGCTGACCGGCATCGGCAGCGGCATGACCGCGCTGGTGCTGGGCGCGACGGTGGCCAATCGTTGGTTTGTCGCCCGCCGCGGCCTGGTGCTCGGCATGCTGACCGCGGCCAACGCCACCGGGCAACTGGTCTTCCTGCCGCTGGCCGCTTGGCTGGCGCAGCACGAGGGCTGGCGCGTCGCCCTGCTGCCTGGGCTCGGAGCCTGCCTCATCGCGGGGCTGCTGTTCTGGCTGCTCGGCCGCGACCATCCGGCCGAGCTCGGCCTGCCGGCCTATGGCGAGACCGCGGTGGCCCCGCCCCGCCAGGCCACCGGCAACCCGGTCCGCAACGCGTTCGGCGCCCTGGCCGAGGCCTCCGGCAGCCGGGTCTTCTGGATCCTGTTCGTGACCTTCGCAATCTGCGGCCTTTCGACCGTCGGTCTGATGCAGACGCATTTCATCCCGCTCTGCAGCGATTTCGGCATGGCCGAGGTCGAGGCCGCCTCGGTCCTGGCGCTGATCGGCGTCTTCGACTTCGTGGGCACCATCGGGTCCGGCTGGCTGTCCGATCGCTACGACAATCGCAAGCTGCTGTTCTGGTATTACGGGCTGCGCGGCCTCTCCCTGCTGTTCCTGCCGATGAGCAGCTTTTCCTTCTACGGGCTGTCGCTCTTCGCGGTATTCTATGGTCTCGACTGGATCGCCACGGTGCCGCCGACGGTGAAGCTGGCCGGCGCCGCCTTCGGCCGAGACAAGGCACCGCTCATCTTCGGCTGGATCTTCACCGCGCATCAGCTTGGCGGTGCCATCGCCGCCCTGGGCGGCGGCCTCAGCCGGGACGCCCTGGCCAGCTATCTGCCGGCTTTCTACCTGGCCGGGGTGGCCTGCCTGCTCGCTGCGGTCATGGCGCTCGGTGCCCGCGTGCGGCCGCGCCCCGCTCCGGTCGTTGCCTGACCGCGCGACCCGGCCCTGAATTGCATCCATGCGCATGAAGCTCTGACGCCGGCGGCCCCCGGCAGTGTATTGATTGCAGCCAGGCCTCGGGTGAGAGGGCGGGAGGATGCCAGCAGGGCCTGCGAAGCGCGGGCGGGGATCGGACGCCGGAGGCTTGCCCGGCGCGCATCGGCTCGACCGCGCGGCCACCGAGGCCGAAATCGCGGCCGAGCGGGTCGCCGTGCTGTACCGCCAGATGCCGGTGGCCGCTGGCGTCGCCATGGTCAATGCGACGCTGATGACCGCGATCCTGCTCGGTGCCGGGGGCGATCGCCGGGCGCTCGGCTGGCTTGCGGCGATGGTGCTGGTCGCGGCGGCCCGGCTGCTGGCGACTATCGCCTGGCGGCGCGACCCGGCGGCGCGGGCGCATGCGTGGCGCTGGGGCCTTATCGGCGCCGCCGGCGCCTTCGCCGCGGGGCTGACTCTGGGCAGCGGGGCGATCTGGCTCTGGCCGCGATCGGAGACCTATCAGCTCTTCTGGGTCTTCCTGGTTGGTGGCATGTGCGCCGGCGCCGCCGGCCTGCACCATGCGCATCTCCCGACCCCTGCTGGCCTTCATCCTGCCCGCCGCACTGCCCTTTGTCGCCCGCTACGCGCTGGAGGGCACCGAACGCGGCCTGGGCGCGGCGGCCATGATCCTGGTCTTCCTGGCGGCGGTGTCGATCAGCGCCCTGCGGTCGAGCTGCGACTTCGCCGCCAATCTCCGCCTCCGGCTCGACCTGGCGCGGCAGGCGCGCGAGCTGGACGCCATCAACGGCCGGCTGCGGGAGGAGATGGCGCGGCGCCGGGCGACCGAGGCCAGCCTGCGCCAAGCGCAGAAGATGGAGGCGGTCGGCCAGCTCACCGGCGGTATCGCGCATGACTTCAACAATCTGCTGACCGCCGTGCTGGGCAGCCTGGCGATGCTGCGCAAGCGCATGCCGGAAGGCGATGCCCGCGCCGCGCGGCTGTTGGAGAATGCGCTGCAGGGTGCCCAGCGCGGCGCTGCGCTGACCCAGCGGCTGCTGGCCTTCGGCCGACGGCAATCGCTGGACCCGGCTGCCGTGGACCTGCCGGCTCTGGTGCGCGGGATGGCGGAACTGCTGCGAGGCGCACTCGGCGGCGGGGTGCACCTGCGGACCGATTTTCCGTCCAACCTGCCCCCGGCCTTCGTCGATGCCAACCAGCTCGAGCTTGCCGTGCTCAATCTGGCGGCCAATGCCCGCGACGCCATGCCCGGCGGCGGGGAGATTGTGATCTCCGCCGCCGAGCGGCAGGTCGCCGGCGGGGAGGCCCCCGGCTTGCCGGCCGGCCGCTACGTGGTGCTGAGCGTTAGCGATGCCGGCGAGGGCATGGACGAGGCGACATTGGCCCAGGCGATGGAGCCCTTCTTCACCACCAAGGGGGTCGGCAAGGGGACCGGGCTAGGTCTGCCGATGGTGCATGGGCTGGCGGCGCAATCGGGCGGCCGCTTCGTGCTGCGCAGCGCGCCCGGCGTCGGCACCGTGGCCGAGCTCTGGCTGCCGCGGGCCGCGGCGCCGGCGCCGGAGCGCGGGCGGGCGATGCCGCTGCCGGTCTCGGGCCGCCGCGGCACGCTCCTGCTGGTCGATGACGATCCGCTGGTGCTGGCGAGCACGGCGGCGATGCTGGAGGATCTGGGGCACCACGTGATCGAGGCAGCCTCGGCCCACGAGGCCCTTGACCGGCTGCAAGCCGGCCTCGCGGCCGACTTGGTGATCACCGACTATGCCATGCCGGGGATGACCGGCCTCGAGCTGGCCGAGGCGCTGCACCGTCTGCGGCCCGGGCTGCCGGTGCTGTTGGCCACCGGCTATGCCGAGCTGCAGGGCGAGGACACCCGGGGCCTGCCACGCCTCGACAAGCCCTTCGAGCAGGCGGCGCTCGCCCGTGCCACGGATGCCTGCCTCGGCAGCGTCGGGGCCGGCTGAACCAGCACTGCGGCGGAGGCGGCGCCGGCGTCAGGCCGCTGCGGCGGCGATCGCCAGGAAGTCCGCCGCGACCAGGCTGGCGCCGCCGACCAGGGCGCCGTCGACATGCGGCAGGGCGAGGATCGCCTTGGCGTTGCCCGGCTTCACCGAGCCGCCATAGAGGAGGCGCAGCCCCTGCCCCGCCGCGCCGAAGCGCGCGACCAAGTTGGCGCGGATCGCCGCATGGATGGCGGCGATATCGGGCTCGGTCGGGGTGCGGCCGGTGCCGATCGCCCAGACCGGCTCATAGGCCACCACGCCACCGGCCGCCGCGAAGCCGTCAGGCAGGCTGCCGTCGAGCTGGCCGGTGACCACCGTCTCGGCCTCCCCGGCCAGGCGCTGCGCCTCCGACTCGCCGACGCAGACGATAGGGGTCAGGCCGGCTGCCAGGGCCGCCTCGGCCTTGGCGCGGACGGCCGCATCGCTCTCGGCATGGTCGGCCCGGCGCTCGGAATGGCCGAGGATGACGTAGCTGGCGCCCACATCCTTCAGCATGGCGGCGGCGACATCGCCGGTATTGGCGCCCTTGGCTGCGGCATGGCAGTCCTGGCCGCCCACCGCCAGGCCGCCCTGGCCGGCCACCAGATGAAGATAAGGAAAGGGCGGGCAGACCAGCAGCTCCGCCTTGCCCGCCTGGGCGGCCCTTCGCGCAGCCCGCGCGCCAGCGAGGCGGCCTCGGCCAGGCTGCCATGCATCTTCCGATTACCGGCGATCAGCGGGCGCACTCCGGGGGTCATGGCGTCCTCCATTCCATCGCCGCCCCGTATCCGCCGCGCCCCGGTTTGGCAACACGGCCCCTTCTCCGCTATGGCAGCCGCCAGCGCGCGCACGGAACCCGATGCTCACCGCCCTCCGCCGCCTCGCCGGGACCTGGATCGCCAAGGCCCTCTTCGTCCTGCTCATCCTCTCCTTCGCCGTCTGGGGCATCGGCGACATGGCGAAGAACCTCTTCGCCCCGATACCTCCCTCGCCCGCGTCGCCGGCCAGCCGGTGACGCTGGAGAAGGCCAGGCCGCCATGCGGCGGGAGATGCAGCGGCTCGCCCGCCAGCTCGGCAGCCAGTTCGAGAACGATCCGCGCATCCGCCGCGCCATCGCCGAGCAGGCGGTGGACCAGCTGGTGCTGGACCGCGTGCTGCGGGCGGAGACCGAGCGGCTGAAGGTCGCGGTGCCGGACAGCGCGGTGCGCGGATTCGTCTTCGGCATCCAGGGCTTCCGCGGCCTGGATGGCCAGTTCTCCCAGGCCGTCTTCCAGAACTTCCTGCGCAGCAACGACCTCAGCGAGGCGCGCTTCCTCGACCTGATCCGGGCCGACCTGGCGCGGCAGCAGGTCGCGATGGCGGTCCGCTCCGGCGTCGCCGCGCCGGATGCCCTGGCCGACCCCCTGCTGCGCTGGCTGGAGGAGCAGCGCGACGTGACGCTGGTCACCCTGCCCAATGCCCAGGCGCCCGAGCCGGCGGCGCCGGACGAGGCGCAGCTGCGCCGCTTCCACGAGAACAACGCGGACCGCTTCTCCTCCCCCGAATACCGCGAGGCGACGGTCGCGGTGCTGACCGCCGACTTGCTGTCGCGCGAGGTCGAGGTGACCGAGGCCGAGGTCGCCGCCGCCTATGACGCGCGGCGCGGCCAGTTCGGCGCGCCGGAGCGTCGCCGCCTGGCTCAGGCCCTGCTGCCGGACGAGGCCAAGGCGCAGGCGATCTCGGCCGCCTGGACCGGCGGCGCCGATTTCGAGGCGATCGCCGCCCAGGCCAAGGCCGCCGGCGGCGAGGCGGTCGAGCTCGGCGAGGTCGAGCGCGCCGGGCTGCCGGTGCCGGAGCTGGCCGAGGCCGCCTTCGCGGCGCCCGAGGGGACCGTGACCGCCCCGGTGCAGAGCCCCTTCGGCTGGCACGTCTTCAAGGTCGAGAAGGTCGAGCCCGGGCAGGAGAAGCCGCTGGCCGAGGTGCACGACCAGTTGAAGCGCGACCTGGCGCAGGAGAAGGCCGCCGACATCGCCTTCGAGCGCGCCAACAAGATCGAGGATGCGCTGGCCGGCGGCGCCACCCTGGCCGAGGTGGCGAAGCAGTTCGGGCTCGGCCTGGCCACCATCCGCGCCGATGCGGCCGGGCTGGACCCGGAGGGCAAGCCGGTCGCGCTGCCGGTGATCGAGGCCGCCCGCGCCCCGCTGATGAAGGCGGTCTTCGCCGCCGAGCGCGGCACCGCGCCGCGGCTGCAGGAGACCGAGGCCGGCTTCGTCGCCATCGAGATCAAGGACATCACCCCGCCGGCGCTGCGCCCCTTCGAGACGGTGGAGCCCGCGGTGCGTGCCGCCTGGGAGGCGGATGCGAAGCGCCGCGCGCAGGAGACCCGCGCCGCCGGGCTGCTCGCCGCGACCAAGGAGGGCAAGCCGCTGGCCGAGGCCGCCGCGGCGGCCGGGCTCGGCTCGCGCGAGGTCGGCGCGGTGCGGCGCGACCCGCAGCAGGGTGCGGCGGTACCGCCGAAGCTGCTGGCGCCGCTCTTCGAGCTTAAGCTGCACGAGACGACCATGGTGCAGACCCGGGATGGCTTCGCGGTCGCCCAGGTCCAGGCGATCACCCTGGCGACCCGGCGGCCGATGCCGCCGGGCTGAAGCGGCTGCGCGGCGAGGTCGCCCAGGCGATGGCGCAGGATATCGACGTGCAGTTCCTCGGCGCGCTGCGGGCGCGGTCCGGATGTCCGGCTGAACCCGCGGATGCTGGAGACGCTGGCGCAGCCTTGAGGCGCCGGGGAGAAGGTATTCTCCCCGGGCCCCTCAGCTCACCTCGCCCGACATCAGCGTGCCGAAGCGGTCGTAGGTCTTCCCGTTGAAGCGCTGCAGCTGCATCTGCCGGATCGGCCGGTAGTTGGTCGGGCTGGGATTCAGCTTGATCCCCGGCAGCAGGGTGGCGATCTCGACATCCTTCAGGCTGGCCGCCTGGCGCATGATGTTCTCCCGGCCGGCATCGGCGCCGCATTGCCGCAGCACCTGCTCCATCGCCCTGGCGGCGGTGTAGCCGTAGACAGGATTCGCGTCCGTCAGGTCGGCATCCGGCATGTACTTCGCCATGAAGGCCCGCCATTCCAGCATCCCGGCATCCTGCGCCCAGGCCGGGTCGGTCGGGTCCTTCATATAGGCCGCGGTGGTCAGCCCGACCGCCTTCTCCATCCCGGCCGGCGCGATCACCACGCCCACCAGAATTGGCGCCGTAATGCACGCAGGTGGTCGGCTTCCAGCCGATCTCGTACATCTTGCGAATGGCCATCGAGGCGGATTTCGCCGTCACCGCCAGCACCAGCCCCTGGCAGCCGCTGCCCTGCAGCGACAGGATCTGCTGGTCGATGGTGGGATCGGTGCTCTCGTAGCTGAGCACCTTGGTGCCCTCATCGAATTTCGGCCCCAGCACGTCGCGCACGCCATGGACGTAGTCGCGGCCGAAATCGTCGTTCTGATGCAGGATGGCGATCCGCCCGCCCGGATGCGCCGCCAGGATATGCTTGGCGTAGAGCTGCGCCTCGATCCGGTAGCTCGGTGGAAATCCCATCGTCCAGGGAATTCCTGGTAGTTGCTCCATTTGTCGGCGCCGGTCGATGGAAAAAGGTTCGGCACCTTCCGCTGGTTGGTGTAGCGCAGCACGGCGCTGTTGGTCGGCGTGCCGAGGTTGCTGAACAGGCAGGCAACCTGGTCCTGCTCCACCAGCCGGCGGACCTGCTCGACCGTCTTCGGCGGACTATAGGCATCGTCGTAGGACAGGAACTTGATCTTTCTCCCGGCGATGCCGCCATCGTCGTTCAGCTTGCGGAACCAGGCGTCCATGGTCTTACCCTGGATGCCGAGGCTGGAGACCGGCCCGCTGTAGGACATGGTGTTGCCGATGCGGATCTCGGTGGCGGTCACACCGGGCGAGGTCTGGGCGGCGGCAAGGCGTGGACCGGCGAGCGCGACGACAGCCGCGCCCCCGAGAAGCGTGCGACGCGAGGTCATGAACGGTTCTCCCATGCTTTCTTGGGCAGGACCGGAAAGCCGATCATGCCTGAGAATGAGCCTAGGCTCAGCGGCACGATCCTCGCCACATCATCCCGCACTCGCTAGAACCGGCGGGCGCCGCCGGCGCCGCATGACAGGATCACCCCGATGCCGCTTCCCGATTTCGCCAGCTTCAGCACAGGTCTTGCCGCGGGGCATGGTCAGGTGCTGTGGCGGGAGCGGGTGGCGGACTTGGATACGCCGGTCGGGACCTTCCTCAAGCTCGCGCATGGCAAGCCGAACAGTTTCCTGCTCGAGAGCATCGAGGGGGCGCCGCCCGTGGCCGCTATTCCGCCATCGGGCTGGAGCCGGACCTGATCTGGCGCTGCCGCGGCGGCCGGGCGGAGCTGAACCGCCATGCCCTGGCCGCGCCGCATGCCTTCGAGCCGGCCGGCGACGACGCGCTGGAGAGCCTGCGCGCCCTGGTCGCCGCCAACCTGATGCCGCTGCCCGCTGGCCTGCCGCCGATCGCCACCGGCCTGTTCGGCTATCTCGGCTATGACATGGTCCGGCTGATCGAGCGCCTGCCGGCCAAGAACCCGGATGTCATCGGCATCCCCGAGGCGGTGCTGATGCGGCCGACCCTGGTCGCGGTCTTCGACCATGTGCGGGACGCGCTCAGCCTTTTCACCACCGTCTGGCCGCAGCCGAGCCTCGACCCCCAGGCCGCCTGGGACGCCGCCCAGGCCCGGCTCGACGAAGCCGAGGCGGCGCTCGACCGTCCCCTGCCCCGGCCGGCGGCGCCGGTCAGCCTGCCGACCCTGCCGGAGCCCTCCAGCAACTTCACCCGGGAGGGCTTCATCGCCGCGGTCGAGACGGCGAAGGAGTACATCCGCGCCGGCGACTGCTTCCAGGTGGTGCCCTCGCAGCGCTTCTCGGTGCCGTTCGCCCTGCCACCCTTTGCGCTCTACCGCGCGCTGCGGCGGATCAACCCGGCGCCCTACCTGTTCTTCTTCGACTTCGGCGGATCTCGCCGCGGTCGGCGCCAGCCCGGAAATCCTGGTCCAGCTGCGCGACGGCACGGTCACCGTCCGTCCGCTGGCCGGCACCCGGCGTCGTGGCGCGACGCCGGAAGAAGACAAGGCGCTGGAGTTCGAGCTGCTGGCCGATCCGAAGGAGCGGGCCGAGCACCTGATGCTGCTCGACCTCGGCCGCAACGATGTCGGCCGCGTCGCCGCCATCGGCAGCGTCAAGGTGACCAGCCAGTCCCAAGTCGAGCGCTACAGCCAGGGTGATGCATATCGGCTCCGAGGTGCAGGGCCGGCTGCGCGACGGGCTGACCGCGATCGACGCGCTGGCCGGCGGCTTCCCGGCGGGCACGCTGACCGGTGCGCCCAAGGTCCGGGCGATGGAGATCATCGAGGAGCTGGAGCCCTCCCGGCGCGGGATCTATGCCGGCGGCTTCGGCTATTTCGGCGCCGATGGCGGCATGGACACCTGCATCGGCCTGCGCACCGCGCTGGTGAAGGACGGCGTGATGCATGTGCAGGCCGGGGCCGGCGTGGTGGCCGACAGCGACCCGGTGGCGGAATACGAGGAGACGAAGCAGAAGGCCCGCGCGCTGTTCCGCGCGGCGGAGGAAGCGGTGCGCTTCGCCGCAGGGCGGAAGTAGCCGCCTGGCCGGGGCCGCCGGCATTGACAGCCGGCGGCGTAGCCGGCCCGATGCCGGCAACGGAGGAACCGCCCATGACCCGCCCCTGCCCCGGCCCGCGCGCGCGTCACGTCCAGGCCCGGCTGGACGGCCCCGCCAGATCCCACTGACTGCCACATGCATATATTCGGCCCTTACGGCCGCTACCCGCTCTCGCCCGGCCGCGGCTACACGCCGCCCGAGGCAAGCATCGCCATGTACCGGGAGATGCTTTCGACCATCGGCCTGACCCGCACGGTGGTGGTGCAGCCGAGCATCTACGGCACTGACAACGCGGTCTCGCTGGATGCGGTCGCGACGCTCGGCGCCGACCGTGCCCGCGCCGTGGTGGTGGTCGACGACAGCTTCGACGTGCCGGCGCTGCGCGCCATGGGCGAACGTGGCGCCTGCGGCGTGCGGTTCAACGCCGTCTCCGGCAACGGCACGCCGTTGGAGCAGCTGGAGGCTTTGGGAGAGAAGCTCGGCGTACTCGGCTGGCATCTGCAGCTCTATACCCATGCCGAGGAGATGGTGGCGCTGGAGCATGTGCTGGCGCGGCTGCCCTGCCCCGTCGTCATCGACCATATGGGCGGGGTTAAGGCGGCCGAGGGCGGCACCGAAAGCGCCGGCTTCAAGGCGATGATCCGGCTGCTGGAGCGGGGCGCCTGGGCCAAGCTCTGCGGCTACCGCTCCTCGGCCGCGGGGGCCCCTTATGCCGATGTCGCCGCCATGGCCCGCGCCATGATCGCCGCCGCGCCGGAACGCTGCGTCTGGGGCACCGACTGGCCGCACCCCTCCTGCACAGCCCGGAGGAGGTGCCGGATGACGGCGTGCTGCTGGACGCGCTCGGAGCGTGGGCGCCGCGGGACGACCAGCGCCAGGCGATCCTGGCCGACAACCCGGCGCGGCTTTACGGCTTCTGAGCTATTGCCTCCTGCCCGCCGGCAGGCTTAGTGTCCGGCACATGTCCGGGGACACATCCCCCATCGCGCGATTTTGGTACCGCTGGTATTCACCGGCGGCCTGAGGACCTCGCGCAGAGCAGAGACGATCCCAAAGCCGCCACTCGCTGGCGGCTTTCGCGTCTCTGGACAGTCAACGCGAATGCAGCCGGTCCGGTGGCGGCCCCTTACACCCGGAGGCCAGCATGCAGCGCAGCGACTTCGATTTCGACGTCATAGGCGGCCCCTCCAGCCCGCCGCTCTTCCCCGGCCGGCCGAGCCGCGCCCCGGCCAGCAGGGCCGCACCGCGCCGGATCCGGCAGCCGAGGCCTTGCTTGACCCGGCCAAGCACCGGCCCGAGAATCCCGCGTCATGATCCTGCTGATCGACAACTACGACAGCTTCACCTTCAACCTCTTCCACTTCCTGGGCGATCTGGGCGTGGAGGTGGTTGTTCGGCGCAACGACGCCATCACCAGCCAGGACGCGTTGGCGATGCGACCGGACGCGATCCTGCTCTCGCCTGGTCCTTGCACGCCGAACGAGGCCGGCATCTGCCTGCCGTTGATCGGCGCCGCCGCCGCGGCGCGGGTGCCGCTGATGGGCGTCTGCCTGGGCCATCAGGCGATCGGCCAGGCTTTCGGCGGCACCGTCATCCGCGCCCCTGAGCCTGTGCATGGCAAGGTCTGGGACATCCACCACCGTGGTACGGACCTGTTCACCGGCCTGCCCGACCCCTTCCAGGCCACCCGCTACCACTCCCTGATCGTCCGCCGCGACGACCTGCCGCCGGAACTTGAGGCGACTGCCTGGACCGCCGATGGGCTGGTCATGGGCATGGCTCATCGCGACCTGCCGGTCTGGGGCGTGCAATTCCACCCGGAAAGCATCGCCTCCCAGAACGGCCACGACCTGCTGCGGAACTTCCTAACTCTGGCGAAGGCCAGGGTGCCGGCGTGAATACGCTGAAGCCGGTCCTTGGCCGCCTCGCCGCCGGTGAGCACTTGGCTGAAAGCGAGGCCGAGGCCGCCTTCGGCATCATTATGGCCGGCGAAGCGACGCCGGCGCAGATCGCCGGCCTGCTGATGGCCATGCGGGTGCGCGGCGAGACGGTGCCGGAGATCACCGGCGCAGTCCGCGCCATGCGCGCCCGGATGGCGGCGATCGAGGCGCCGCCCGGGGCCATCGACATCGTCGGCACCGGCGGCGACGGCTCGGGCAGCCTGAACATCTCGACCGCCACCTCCCTCGTCGTCGCGGGCTGCGGCGTGCCGGTCGCCAAGCACGGCAACCGGGCGCTGTCGTCGCGCTCGGGCGCTGCAGATGCGCTGTCGGCGCTCGGGGTCAATCTCGACGTTCCGCTTGACCGGCTGGAAGCCGTGCTGGCAGCAGCCGGCATGGTCTTCCTCTGGGCTCCGCGGCACCATGCTTCGATGCGCCATGCCGCCGGCCCGCGGGTCGAGCTCGGCACCCGGACCCTGTTCAACATCCTCGGCCCGCTCTCCAACCCGGCCCGGGTCAGGCGCCAGCTGACTGGCGCCTTCGCGGTCGAATGGCTGCGGCCGATGGCCGAGACCCTCGCCCGGCTTGGCACCGAGGCGGCCTGGGTGGTGCATGGCCAGGGGCTGGACGAGATCGCCCTGTCCGGCGAGACCAATGTGGTGGCGCTCGAGGCCGGCCGTATCCGGGAATTCACCGTGGCGCCTGAGGATGCCGGGTTGGACCGTGCGCCGCCCGAGGCAATCTCGCGGCGGCGAGCCGGCGGAGAACGCCGCCGCTCTTCAGGCGCTGTTGCAGGGCGCCCGCGGTGCCTACCGGGATATCGTGCTGCTCAATGCCGCGGCCGCCCTTGTGGTGGCCGGGCGGGCCGCCGATCTCCGGGCAGGCGCGGCGATCGCGGCCCGGGCCATCGACAGCGGGGCCGCTTCCGGCGTACTCGCCCGCCTGCAGGAGGCAACCGCGCCATGACCGTATCCGACCTGGGCTGCCCCTCTCCCAACCATGCCGCAGAGCCATGAACGCCCCTCACATCATCGCCCCCGACCTCGAGGTGCCCGACACCCTCGCCCGCATCCTCGCCGATAAGTACGAGGAGGTACGCACCCGGGCCGCGGCCACCCCGATGTCGGAGATCGAGCGCCAGGCCCGCGGCGCCCCCAAGCCGCGCGACTTTGTCCGCTCACTCTGCGAGGCGGTGGCGGAGGGCCGGGTCGGGCTGATCGCCGAGATCAAGCGCGCCTCGCCCTCCGGCGGGCTGATCCGCGATCCCTTTGAGCCGGCGAAGCTGGCCGAGGCCTATTGCGAGGGCGGCGCCACCTGCCTTTCGGTGCTGACCGACACGCCCTACTTCCAGGGCTCTGTGGAGCACCTGAAGCTGGCTCGCGCGGCCTGCCCGTTGCCGGTGCTGCGGAAGGACTTCATGGTTCATCCCTGGCAGGTCTACGAGGCCCGGGCGATGGGCGCCGACTGCGTCCTGCTGATTATGGCGGCGCTCAGCGACGAGCAGGCCGAGGAGCTTGAGGACCTGACCCACAGCCTCGACATGTCGGTGCTGGTCGAGGTGCACGACCAACGCGAACTCGACCGCGCGCTCGGCATGAACAGCCGGCTGATCGGCGTGAACAACCGAAATCTCAGGACCTTGCGGACAGATCTTGCCACCTCGGAGCAGTTGGTCCCGCAGGTGCCAGCAGACCGTATCCCGGTCGCCGAGAGCGGCATCCGCACCCCGGACGACGTGCGCCGCATGGCCGCCGCCGGCGCCCGCTGCATTCTGGTCGGCGAGCACATGATGCGCCAGCAGGATGTCACGGCGGCCGCGCACGAGCTTCGTCCACGCCCTCTAGCGATCTCTCAGGACCGGGGCACAGGCCATTGACCGGCTTCACCCATTTCGATGAGCAGGGTCGGGCTGTGATGGTCGACGTCTCGACCAAGATCGAGACCGATCGCGTCGCCGTCGCACGCGGCCGGGTGGTGATGGACCCGGCGACCCTGGCCCGCATTCAGGAAGGCCAGATCGGCAAGGGAGACGTCCTCGGCGTAGCTCGCCTAGCGGGCATCATGGCCGCCAAGCGCACCAGCGACCTGATCCCGCTCTGTCACCCATTGATGCTGTCGAAAGTCACGGTCGACCTCGTCGCGGCCCCGCCGAATGCGGTGGACATCGAGGCTTTGGTGAAGGTTGGCGGCCGCACCGGAGTCGAGATGGAAGCCCTGACAGCGGTCACGGTCGCGGCGCTGACGATCTATGACATGTGCAAGGCGATCGACCGCGGGATGCGGATAGACGCGGTGCGCCTGGTGCATAAATCGGGCGGAAAGTCCGGCACCTATGAGGCCGAGTGATCATGCGAGATGAAGCTCTCCTGCTGAGATTTGCTGCAGGAGCAATAGCTTCTGAGGAAATGCGATGATCTCGGTCGAGGAAGCCCGCAGCCGTATCCTGGCCAGCCTTGCCGCCACCCCGGCCGAGACGCTGCCGCTTGCCAGCGGCTGGAATCGCATTCTCGCCCGCCCCGTGCTGTCCCGGGTCACCCAGCCGCCGGCCGACGTCTCGGCGATGGATGGCTATGCCGTCCGCGCTGCCGAGGCGCTGGTGGGGGCGAGCCTGGACGTCATCGGCGCCGCCCCGGCCGGCCATCCTTTTGCCGGGGAGGTCGGCCCGGGTCAGGCGGTGCGGATCTTCACCGGTGCCTTCGTTCCCCCGGCGCCGATGCCATCCTGCTGCAGGAGGACGCCGAGGCGACGGGCAACCAAGTGCGGGTCACCGAGAGCGTCCGCCCCGGCCGCTGGATCCGCGCCCGTGGACTCGACTTCGCCGCCGGAGAGGAATTGCTGGCTGCCGGCAAGCGCCTGACCGCCCGCGACATCGGCTTGGCCGCCGCCGCCAACCATGCCTGGCTGGCGGTGCACCGGGCGCCACGGATCGGCATCCTGGCAACCGGCGACGAAATCGCCCTGCCCGGCGACCCGATCCCGACCGGCGGCATCGTCAGCAGCAATGCGCACGCCCTGGCCGCGCTGGTCCGCGCGACCGGCGCCGACCCGCTGGTGCTGCCGATCGCGCCCGACGATCGGGACGCCATCGCCCAGGCCGCCTCCGCCGCCCGTGCCTGCGACCTGCTGGTGACCACCGGCGGCGCCAGTGTCGGCGACCACGACCTGGTCCAGGCGGCGCTCGGTCCCCAGGGTTTCGATCTGGACTTCTGGCAGATTGCCATGCGGCCGGGGAAGCCGCTGATCTGGGGCCGGCTCGGCGCGACGCCGGTGCTGGGCCTACCGGGCAATCCCGTCTCCGCAATGGTCTGTGCCGTGCAGTTCCTGATCCCGGCGATCGAGCGCCTGTCCGGCTTGCCGGGTGGGCCACCGCGGACTCTGCGCGCCCTGGCCGGGCGCCGCTGGCAGAGAACGACCGGCGATCTCGACCATCTGCGGGCGACCTTCGCGCCGGGGCCGGACGGCCAGCCCGTCGCCACCCCCTTCCCGTTGCAGGACAGCTCCATGCTGAAGGTCCTCTCGCGGGCCGAGGCGCTGATCCTGCGCGCGCCGCGTGCCCCGGCCCTGCCCGCCGGGGCGATGGTGGAAGTCATCCCCTTGGGCGATCTCGGGATTTGAACGCCCGACCTGTGGAAAACCGTTTGACCCGACGCGGAGAACCTTCGTAGAACAGGCCGACTCGGTTGCCCCTTGTTCCCGCGTGGCGGGAGGGGCGCGGCCAAGGACGGAGGCGATACGGTGCTCACGCGCAAGCAGCACGAGCTGCTGATCTTCATCGACAAGCATCTGCGCCAGACCGGCTTCTCCCCTTCTTTCGAGGAGATGAAGGAGGCGCTGAAGCTGAAGTCCAAGTCGGGCATCCACCGCCTGATCACGGCGCTCGAGGAACGCGGCTTCCTGCGCCGCCGCGCCCATCGGGCCCGGGCACTGGAAGTGATCCGCCTGCCGGAAAACATGGCGCCGCGCCGCACCGCGGAGGCGGCGCAGCCTGCCGTCCCGGCCGCAGCCCGCGACCCGGCTTTCGCGCCGAACGTCATCCGGGGCAACTTCGCCGCAAACCTGCCCGGAGTGCCGAAGACAAGCGAAGCGGCGGCGGTGCAGCTGCCGCTCTATGGCCGCATTGCCGCGGGCTTGCCGATCGAGGCGCTGCGGGACTCCGGCAACAGCGTGGAAGTGCCGGCCGCCCTACTCGGCGGCGGGGAGCATTACGCATTGGAAGTTGCCGGCGATTCGATGGTGGAAGCCGGCATCCTGGACGGCGACACGGTCATCATCCGCCGCGGCGACACCGCCGACAATGGCTCCATCGTGGTGGCGCTGGTCGACGAGAACGAGGTGACGCTGAAGCGCCTGCGCCGCCGAGGCAACTCCATCGCCCTGGAAGCGGCCAATCCGCGCTACGAAACCCGGATTTTCGGACCGGACCGGGTCCGCGTGCAGGGCCGGTTGATCGGGCTGCTGCGGAAGTACTAGCCGATCCCGGCCGCTCGCAGGAACAGGGGCGCAGCCGGAACCATCCGGTCGCCCTCGGCGCACAGGAAGGCGCCCAGCGCCGGTTCCGGAACGGCGCGCAACTCGGTGTACTCGGCACAGCCGCTCGCGGCATGGCAGGCCGCCACCTCGGCGAAGCGTGCCGGCGTTTGCAACAGGAAAGCCAGGTCGTGCACCCCAGTCGCCGCGTGCTGCACCAGGGTGATGGCGCGGCAGTCGTCGACCCGCGACCAATCGAGCCCGATTTCCTCCGCCAGCTCGGTGCGGATCTGCCCGACTGCATCGACCTGCCCATCCCGCACGGCGCCGGCATCGACACTGCCGGCGGGCGGCGTCTGCCAGAGCCCGGCCTCATAGGTCGCGCCAAGCTGGCGACGGCCGAACAGGATGCCGTCCGGCATCCGTAGCACGCCACAGACCGCGAGCGGTCTCACCCCAAGAGCCGCGGCCAGCACCGGGTCGGCATAGGCCGCGACCGCCAAGCGGTACTCCACCAGCCGCCCGGCGATGCGTCCTGCAGCGAGACCGGTGACTGAGAAGACGCGGCCATTGAACAGCCGCCCGCGGGCCCGCACCTGCGCCGCCACCCAGGCGGCCTCGATCGCCGGCTCCAGCCCCGCGGCGACGTCGACCGTGCCCGGCAGCAACTCCACGGCGATGTCGGATGCCACTGGCATCGCGCGGTATCCTGACTGCATCTGCGCTGTCTCTACTCGATGGTGGCCGGCGGATCCTGGGATGGCGTGCCGCGCGGCACCGGGACGGACGGCACCCAGGGCCGGGTGCCGCGCGCGGCACGATCGCTCAGCACCCGCACCCCGCCCGGCTCCAACCAGATGGCATGCGCGCCGTTCCGCCAAACCGCAAAGCGGTCCACCACCTGCGCGGCGCAATGTCCGCGCACCGGCTCGGCCGAGACCACCAGCGCTGCGGCGGCGCAAGCCTCCGCCGGCGCAGCGCCGCGCAGCAGCACGGCGGCGGGTGCATCCGGCGCCGGCTGCAGCACGCAGGTCCCGGTGGTGCAGGCGATCCCTTCGGCGCTGAACCTTCCGGCCTTCGGCAGCAACGTGTCCCCGGTCGCCCCATACAGCCGCGACCAATCTCCTCGTGTCAGCCCGGAAGCCCCGGCCAGCTTCTGGACCGCCAGCCCCTGCCCCGCCCGCAGCCCGATCAGCCGCGCATCGGCCGAGACCAGGATGTCCGGCGGCCGCTGCCAAGCGCCACTCGCCAGGCCGAGCAGCAACAGCGGCACACCTAATAATCGCCAGCGCGCGCGCCACAGGCAGAGCCAGAGCGTACCAAAGGTGCAGAGACCGAGGCCCCAGGCCGGGATCGGCGGCACCGTCAGCGCCGCGCCCGGCCAGTCGGCGACCCAGCGGGCGATGGCCAGGATGCCCTCTACCCCCAGCCCATCGGAACCAGGGCGAGATCCTCCAGCCCGAAGGGCATCAGCGCCGCCGCCGCCATGCCGGCCGGCATCACCAGCGCCGAGGTCAGCGGCACCGCCAGCGCATTGGCCGCGACGCCGTAAAGCTGCAGCCGGCCGAAATGGTGGAGGCCGAACGGCGTCGTCGCCGCACCGGCGAGCACCGAGGTCGCAAGCACGCCGCAGGCCGCCAGCGCCAGCCGCTGACGCCAGGCGCCACGCCCCGGCTTCGGCAGATGCGGCCGCAGCGCGTCCCAGCCGGCGATCAGGGCGAGCACCGCGGCGAAGCTCATCTGGAAGCTGGCGCCGAGCACCGCCGCCGGTTGCAGCAGCAGCACTGCCGCGGCAGCAAGGGCCCAGGCGCGCAGGCTGAGGGCCCGCCGCCCCGTCAGCAGCGCCAGCGTCGCCAGCGCCGCCATGGCGAAGCTGCGCTGCATCGGCACCGCGCAGCCGGTCACCAGCAGGTAGAGCCCACCGACCGTGAGCGCGCCCAGCGCCGCGATCGCCTTCCCCGACAGCCGCAGCGCCACCCACGGAAGCAACGCCAGTAGCCACCGCAGCAGCCCGAAGCTGAGCCCCATGACGATCGCGATGTGCAGGCCGGAGACACCGAGCAGATGCGCCAAGCCGCTGTCCCGCATGGCGCTGAGATCAGCCACCGGGATGGCGCTCTGCCCACCGGTCAGCAGCGCTGCGGCGACCGCGCCGGCGGCGCCGGGGATGGCGCCGGTCACACGGGCCTCGATCTTCGCGCGCAGTCCGGCCAGCAGCGGCGCCCCCGCCTCGCCTGGCGTCAGCTCGGCGCGGCCCAAAGCGAAGCCACTGCCCGCCAGGCCGGAGAACCACGCGGCGCGCTGGAAGTCCCAGGCGCCGGGATAGGCGGGCGCCGCCGGGGCCCGGACAAGCGCGCGTACACGGATCAGGTCACCCGGCTGCGGCTCGGCAGGGTCGTCATGCTTCAGGCGGATGCGGACGTGCCGGTCGAGCGGCGCGCCACCGTCCAGCCGCGGCGCCTCCAGCGTCAGCCGGCGTCCCTCGGGCAGCAGCTCGACCGCGGCGATCCGGGCTTCGATGAGGGTGGCGCCGCGCGGCAGGTCCGGCATCGGTGGTTGCCGCCCGGCTTGCCAGGAGGCCATGCCGAAGCCAAGCGCCGCCGCCGCCGCGAGGCCCACCGCCCACCCGGCAAGTGGCCAGCGCGCCGCGGTCCAGATCGCCAGGGCCAGCAGCGGCGGCGCCAGCCAGATCGTTGCCGCGGCCGGTTCGGCCGGCAGGGCGAAATACAGCAGGATGCCGGTGCCAAGGGCAACCGCCAACCAGGGCGCCAGCCGGCCACGTTCCGCCGCCAGCAGGCTGAATGAACCGGCCAGGGCGGAGGACTGCCGGCCGACCCATTCCGCGCCAGAGCGTGCGATGGAATTGACACCGGAGTCGCATACGGGCAGCGACTCGGGCTTCTCAACCCTTAACTGCATATAAGAGGCCGCATACCCCATTTGATCGACGAAACGTGATCGATACAAAGAAGCTCGAAGTACGAGGGCGGCACGAGACGATTTCCCGAACAGCAGGTTCTGGACTACTGAGCCTGCCCGCATGGCGCCGCGGCGCGGCGCAGCCCTGGGAACCGCACCATGTCCGTCCGTACCCGCTTCGCGCCCTCCCCGACCGGCTACCTGCATATCGGCGGGGCGCGCACCGCGCTCTTCAACTATCTCTTCGCGCGCCACCACGGCGGCCAGTACCTGCTGCGGGTCGAGGATACCGACCGCCAGCGCAGCACGCAGGAGGCGGTGCAGCAGATCCTCGACAGCCTCGACTGGCTACGGCTGAGCCCGGACGAGCCGCCGGTCTTCCAAACCGCGAACGAGGCCCGCCACGCGGCCGTGGCGCGCGAGCTGCTGGCGAAGGGCCAAGCCTACTTGGCCTATGACACGCCGGAGGAACTGACGGCGATGCGCGCAGCGGCCGAGGCGGCCAAGCGTCCCTTCAAGTATGACGGCACCCGCTGGATCGCGCTCGATCCAAAGGACGCGCCGAGCGTCGCGCCGGCCATCCGCATCAAGGCCCCGAAGGGCGGGGAGACGCTGGTCGCCGACCTGGTGCAGGGCGAGGTGCGCGTCGCCAATACCGAGCTCGACGACATGATCATCCTGCGCTCGGACGGCACGCCGACCTATCTGCATGCGGTCGTGGTAGACGACCACGACATGCGGATCACCCATGTCATCCGCGGCGACGACCACCTGACCAACACCTTCCGCCAGTGCATGGTCTATGACGCCATGGGCTGGCAACGGCCGAAATCCGCGCATATTCCGCTGATCCACGGGGCGGATGGCGCCAAACTTTCGAAGCGGCACGGCGCGGTCGGCGCGCTCGAGTTTCGCGAGCAGGGCTTCCTACCCGAGGCGGTCTGCAACTACCTGCTCCGGCTCGGCTGGGGCCATGGGGATGAGGAACACATTCCGCGCGACCGGGCGATCGCGCTGTTCGACCTGGGCGGCGTCGGCCGCGCGGCCTCGCGCATGGATTACGTCAAGCTGACGCATCTGAACGGCATCTACCTGCGCGCCGCCGACGACGACCGGCTGACCGCCGAGGTGCTGGCCCGGCTGGCGAAGCATAAGGTCGATTTCGGCACTTCAGGCGGTGACCGCGTGCGGGCGCTGATGCCGGTGCTGAAGGAACGCGCGAAGACGCTGGAGGAGCTTGCCAGCTTCGCTGCCTTCGCCGCGGTCGAGGGCCCGCCGCCTATGGATGCCAAGGCTGCGGCCCTGCTGACGCCGGAGGCCAAGGCTCGGCTGGCCGACTTGGCGCAGTTCCTGACCGACGCTCCCTGGGAGCGTGCCGACCTTGAAAGCTGGCTGCGCGACTACGCCGAGGTGAAAGGCGTCAAGCTCGGCCAAGTCGCCCAGCCGCTGCGCATAGCACTGTCCGGGAGCACACAGAGCCCGCCGATCGATGCAGTGCTCTGGGCACTGGGCCGGACCGAGGCGATGGATCGCATCCTGGCGGCGACGGGGGAATAGCCCCCGCCACCGCCACGGCTCAGGCCCAAAGCCGCTCCTTCTGCAGGTTGGTGTAGAGGCCGGCGACGAACTCGCCATATCCGTTGAAGAGTTGGGTCGGAATGCGCTCGCCCGACCCCAGCACCCGCTCGCTCGCCTGACTCCAGCGTGGGTGGGAGACCTCCGGATTCACATTGGCCCAGAAGCCATACTCAGAGGCTTGGATCGCCTCCCAGAAGGTCTTCGGCCGCTGTGCTACCAGGCTGATCCGCACCAGCGACTTGCCGGCCTTGAAGCCGTATTTCCAGGGCTGGTGGAAGCGGACCGGGCCGCCATTCTGCGGCGGCAGTGGCTTGCCATAGGCGCCGGTGACCAGGAAAGAGAGATCGTTCGCCGCCTCGTCGACCGTGCAGGCTTCGATATAAGGCCACGGATACCAGGACTGCCGCAGCCCGGGCATGGCGGCGGGCAGCGCCGCGGTTTCAAAGCGGACGTATTTCGCCTCCGACTTGGGGCCAACCGCCTTGAGTAGCGCCGCAATGGGGAAGCCAGTCCAGGGGACCACCATCGACCAGGCCTCGACGCAGCGCAGCCGGTAGACCCGCTCCTCCATCGGCATGGTCTTCAGCAATTCCTCGATGTCGAATCCACGCGGGTTGTCGACCAGCCCGTCGACCTTCACCGTCCAGGGTCGCTGCGGCAGCTTCTGGGCCGCACGGTGGATGCCCTTGTCGGTACCGAACTCGTAATAGTTGTTGTAGGTCGTCGCGTCCTTCTCCGCGGTGATCTCCCGGCCCGCCAGGTAGCGCGGGTTGCGGGCGGGCGGCGCATCCTGGGCGAAGGCCGGCAGGGCGATGCTGCCGGCGCCGAGGCCGGCGGCGGCCTTCAGGGCAGCGCGGCGGCCGAAGACCAGGGCCTCGGCGGTGGCGTCCCGGTCGGGGATTTCCCAGCCGCGTGGAATCCGGATCAGCATCGCAGGTCTCCGTAGCGCTTGTCGGAAAAGGGGCCGGGTGGGGCCGTCGTCAGGCACGGCCGCCCTCCTGCTGGCTGTTTCGCCGCGGCCCCGTCTGGCGTTACGCTGCGCAGGCCGGTGGCGGATGCGTTACGCAAGGCAATCATGAACGAGGCATGTGTACTTTATGATTGTACTCTAAGTGGCGCACACTATCATGTGACCTAACAAAGCGTTGTAGCTTTCGGAGATCACATGCGCATTGCAGTCGCCGCCGATATGGGTTCCACCGCCGACCTCGAAGCCGCCCTGGCCGAGTTCGGCGTCCTGTGCGACCCGGCCGAGAGCATCGGCGAACTGCCCTCCATCGTTGCCCTCAGCGGTCCGTACGACCTGGTGCTTCTGCGGGTCGGTCAGCCGCTGCGAAATGCCCTGCCGGCTCTGCGCGACCTGCGTCGCCGCGGCATGACCCTGCCGGTGATCCTGTCCTGCACCGGCCCGGCAGCGCCGGAGGAGGAAGAGGCCGCGCTGCATGCCGGGGCCGACGACGTCCTCTTCCACCCGGTCCGCCTGCCGGTGCTGCATGCCCGGATGCAGGCCATGGCGCGCCGGGCACGCGGCTACGCTTCGGCCGAGCTGGTCTGCGGCAACGTTACCCTGGACCAGGAACAGCATGCGGTCATGGTCGACGGCAAGCGGGTCAACCTGACCGCACGCGAGTTCGACTTCCTTGAGACCCTGATGCTCCACAAGGGCGTCCTGCTGACCAAGGAACGCTTCATGACCCGGCTCTATGCCGATCCGGAGGCGCCGGATCTCGAAGATCGTCGATGTCTTCGTCTGCAAGCTGCGGCGGAAGCTGACGGCCTCGGGCGCTGCCGAGATAATCCGCACCGTCTGGGGCCGCGGCTACGTGGTCTTCGAGCCATCCGCCAGCGCGATCGAGGCCGCACGGCAGACCCGGCAGCCGGATGCCGAACCCGCGCCGCGCGGCTGGGTCCGCCGTGCGCCGCGATTTCTAGCCGTCCCGGCCTGAGGCCAGCCTCCCGGCGCCGGGCTTCGCCGCTCGGCCCGTCCTTACCCTGGCACGCCGGTTGCGCTGCCCCCGGACATGCCCGCATCCCGCGGGCGCCGGAATCCCTACCGTGCGTGCCATCGCCTATTGCCTGATGCTCATGCTGCCCTGGCTGCTGCTCCTGTACCGCCCTGGCACAGGGTAGCGAACCGGGCCCGCTCTGCCGGGCCGCCATAGCGCAGGCGGAGCGGGAGCGCGGCCTGCCGCCACGGCTGCTGGCGGCGATCGGCCGGGTCGAGAGCGGCCGGCGCGACCCACAGACCGGCGCCACCCATCCCTGGCCCTGGGCGATCAATGCCGAGGGACGCGGCAGCTTCTTCCCGGACAAGGCGGCAGCGATTGCCGCCGTGCGCGCGCTGCAGGCCGAAGGCGTGCGCTCCATCGATGTCGGCTGCATGCAGGTCAACCTGCGGCACCACCCCCAAGCTTTCGCCAATCTGGAGGAGGCCTTCGACCCGCTTGCCAATGCCCGCTACGCCGCGCGCTTCCTGACGGAACTGCAGGCGGCCCGCGGCGACTGGCTGCAGGCCGCGGGCGGCTATCATTCGCAAACCCCCAGCTTCGCCGAGCCCTACCGCGCCCGGGTCGCCGCGGCCTGGCTGGCGGAGCAGGCGCTCCCTACGGTGCCGGCCGCCGCCATGGCGGCGACAAACCCCGGCGGGGCGGCGATGCTGGAGAACAGGGCGGCACGCGCCACGCTGCTGCCAATCGCGCCCGGCGCCGGGCGGGGCTGGATGCCTACCGTGCGGCGCCGATCCCGCTGGCCGGCCGGTCCGCGATCCTGTCGGCGCGGCGGTCCTGATCCCGGCGCTTCAGCGCATTGGCCAGGAATACATCAACCCGCCCTCGGTCCAGAGCCGGTTCATCCCGCGCTCGAGCCCGATGGCCGTCTTCGGGCCGAGATGCCGCTCGAACAGTTCCCCATAATTGCCGATGGCGCGAATCGCATTCGTCGCCCAGGCCGGGTCGAGCTTCAGCGCATTGCCAAGCACCGGATCGACACCCAGCAGGCGGCGGATGTCAGGGCTCTGGCTTGTTTTCAGCGATTCGGTGTTCTGGCTGGTGACGCCCAGCTCCTCCGCCTGGATCAGGGCGGAAATGGTCCAGCGCACCACGTCGAACCATTCCTGGTCGTCGCGCCGCACCACCGGGCCATAGGGCTCCTTGCTGAAGCGCTGCGGCAGGATGATGAAGTCGCCCGGCTTGGTGAACTGGCTGCGGAGCGCCGCGAGCTGCGTCGCATCGGTGCCGATCGCATCGCACCGCCCGGCCTGCAACGCCTGCGCATTGTCCTGCATGCGTTCCTGCAGCAGCGGCGTGAAGCGCAGGCCATTGGTGCGGAACCAGTCGGCCGTCACCAACTCGTTCGTCGTTCCCGGCGAGAGGCAGATGGTCATGCCATCCATGCCCTTGGGATCGTCGATGCCGGCCTCCTTCCGCACCATGAAGCCATGGCCGTCATAGAGGTTCACCGCGACCATGCGCAGGCCGAGCGTGGTATCGCGCGTCATGGTCAGGGTGGTCTGGCGTATCAGCACGTCGATCTCGGCCGATTGCAGCGCGGTGAAGCGCTGCACCGCGGTCAGCGGCACGAAGCGAACCTTGTTCGGATCGCCGAACAGCGCGGCCGCAAGACCGCGGCAGAGATCCGCATCCATGCCGCGCCAGACGCCCTGGCTGTCCGGCAGGGAAAAACCGGCGACGCCGACATTGACGCCGCAATCCAGCGTGCCGCGCGCCTTGATGGTATCCAGAGTCTGCCCGCCTGCGCGGTGCCAGTAGCAAGGGCGAAAAGAGCGGTTGCGAGCCAGCGCAGGGGGCATGTTCAACCTCTCAGCGAATCGGCGACCAGGGGACCGGCTTCAGAACCAGGGTGTTCTGCGCCTTCAGCGCGCCCAGCCCGCCGGTCGCCTTCGCGGATCCCGCCCAGCCCGGATCGGCTGCCATCGCGGCGCGGCGGCGGTCGCGGTCGCCGAGCGAGCTATAAGCCCAGGCGAAGACCGCTTGATTGATCGGACCGCATTCGGTGACCGCGAAGAACAACAGCTGGCCGAGGTGCTTGTCCTGCACCGGCTTGCCGATGGTCTCTATAGGCCTGCAGCCAGCCGTTGATCTTACCCGGCTCGAAATCATAGGTCCGATGGTCGACGAACATGGCGTCGCCTTCAATCGTTTTGACGAAAGGCTGGCCGACCTTCTGGATCGGGGAGAATGGGACGGTCTTCAGCAGCTTGGCTTCCTGCGCCATCAATGCGCCAATCGGCCGGGTCTCCTGCAGGAAGCGCTGCCATTCGGGGTCGGCGTCGCGGCGGACCATGCCGCGCTCGCGCTCGTCGATGTCGTCGAAGCCGCGCAGGAAGAGCACGCGGTTGATCTGGCCGAACTCGACCGTGAACATGCCCATCAGCGGCGTCAAGGTGCGCGAGGAGGCGGGGCCGCCGATTTCCGAATAGGCCTTCAGCCAAGCCGGCAGCTTGCCGGGATGCGCGGTGTAGATGCGCTGCTCGATGAACATGGTGCTTCCTCCCAGGACGCCGCGGCGCGGCGGGACGGGCGGAGTGCCGCATGTTCCGCCGCCACGGTCAATCCGCCAGGCAGCCCTGCCTGGGCAACTTGCACCAGGCCACCCCGCCCACTCGACGCTGCCGATGCCGGTCATGCGAGGGCAGGCAATCGGCTGTCAGGGAAGCTGAGGGCACTCCATTGCGTTACCCCGACGTCTTCGGTCGCTCACTCCTGAACCGGGGATTTCGAACCTGTCGTGATGGGTCGGCGGACACGATACGGCCCGCCGGGTGCCGAGCCGCTGCCGTTGGACTGAGCGCTTGACACAGCGATATTGCAACGGGAAGGGCTGGACGGCGTGCCACGAGCCTTGGCCGCCGCAGCGGTGAAGGCGCTTGCGCTGCTAATCGGGCCCGAATCGGCGGGTGACTGGCATGCGGAGTGTTTCGCCCGCCAAATCCTAACCGGCACCGACACCGCCGCTGGTCGCGGCCAATCTGCGAACTAGAAAGGGAGATGGTGAGCCGGGTGGGACTCGAACCCACGGCCACGAGATTAAAAGTCCCGTGCTCTACCGACTGAGCTACCGGCTCACACGGCGCCGCCGCGCGCCGGGAAAAGCGCGCGGCGGCGAGAAAGTCAACCGGTGGGGGCTTCCGCCGCGGGCGGCGCATCCGCCGCGACGCGCGCCTTCACCAGCCGGTCGGGCCCCTGGACGATGCCGTTGCCGCCGGTGCCGCGCTTGATCTTGTCCACGGCTTCCATGCCGGAGACCACGCGGCCCCAGATGGTGTACTGGCCGTCGAGCGACGGCGCCGGCGCGAACATGATGAAGAACTGGCTGCTCGCGCTGTGCGGCGCCGCCGTGCGAGCCATGCCGCAGGTCCCACGCACGAAGCGCGCCTTGTTGGTGAACTCGGCCGGCAGGTCCGCATAGCCGGCATCACGCGCGCCGCCTGTGCCGGTACCGGTCGGGTCGCCACCCTGGGCCATGAACCCCTCGATCACCCGATGGAATGGGGTGCCGTCGTAGAAGCCGGCCCGGGCCAGTGTCTTGATGCGCTCGACATGCTGGGGGGCCAATCTCGGGCAACAGCTCGATCGTCACCGTGCCGTCCTTAAGCTCGAGAATCAGCGTGTTCTCAAGCTTCGGATCCGGCTCGGCGGGGGGCGGCACGGCCGGCACCTCCGGCTCGGCGGGCGTTGCGTCGCTCGCCGCGGCCTCCGGCGTCGCCGCCTCGGTCGCGGGCACCTCGATCGGCGGCTCGCCCGGGATCTCGATGGGGCTGCCGGCTTCGTCGCTCATGCTCGCTCGTCCTTCTGCGCTGCGCGGGTCAGGCAATGCTGGCGCGGATCAGCTTGTCCGGGCCGTTCACCGTGCCGCTGCCGGGGGCACCGCGCTTGATCTTGTCCACGACATCCATGCCGTCGGTCACCCGGCCCCAGACGGTGTACTGGCCATCGAGGAAGCTCGCATCACCGAAGCAGATGAAGAACTGACTGTTCGCGCTGTTCGGGCTCTGGCTGCGGGCCATGCCGCAGACGCCGCGCTGGAAGCTGACCTTATTGAACTCGGCAGGGAGGTCGGGCAGGTCACGCGCACCACCGGTGCCTGTGCCGGTCGGGTCACCGCCCTGCGCCATGAAGCCTTCAATCACCCTGTGGAAGGGCGTGCCGTCGTAGAAGCCGCGGCCGACGAGCAGCTTGATCTGCTCGACGTGCTTCGGCGCCACGTCGGGCAGCAGCTCAATAGTCACAGGGCCGTCCTTCAATCCGAGGATCAGCGTGTTTCCCGGCGCGGGGGTGCCGGCTGCATTGGTCATTGGAAAAATCCCTTTTGGAAATGCGGGTCAGGCGGTGACGATGCGGGCGCGGAGCAGCTTATCCGGGTTGGTCACCGTGCCGCTGCCGGGGGCGCCGCGCTTGATCTTGTCGACGGCGTCCATGCCGGCGACGACGCGGCCCCAGATGGTGTACTGGCCGTCGAGCGACGGCGCCGGCGCGAACATGATGAAGAACTGGCTGTTCGCGCTGTTCGGGCTCTGGCTGCGGGCCATGCCGCAGATGCCGCGGATGAAGCGGTACTTGTTGGTGAACTCGGCGGGCAGGTCGGGCAGGTCGCGGGCGCCGCCGGTACCGGTGCCGGTCGGGTCACCGCCCTGCGCCATGAAGCCTTCGATCACCCGGTGGAAGGGCGTGCCGTCGTAGAAGCCGCGGCCGACGAGCAGCTTGATCTGCTCGACGTGCTTCGGCGCCACGTCGGGCAGCAGCTTTATCGTGACGTCACCGTCTTTCAGGGTTAGGACAAGTCGCTCTTTAACTTGTGCCTGGGCAGGACGGATGAGGGTCGGGGCGCCGAGCAGGGCGAGGCCGGCGAGGTGTCGTCGCAGCATGGGTCAGCTCCGGTTGATGGAACGGCAGGCCTCAGCCTTGGGTCGGCGCCCGCACGCGCGCCAGGGTCCGCTCCAGGGTCAGTTTCGGCACGAAGGAGGAGACATCGCCCCCGAGACGGGCGATCTCCTTTACGAAACGCGACGAGATGAACTGGTTCGTCTCGCTGGCCATCAGGAAGACCGCTTCGATGTCATGGTCCAGGCGGCGGTTCATGCCGGCCATCTGGAACTCGTAGTCGAAGTCGGTCACCGCCCGCAGGCCACGGATGATCATGCTGGCGCCCAACTCCTGCGCGAAGCCGACCAGCAAGCCTTCGAAGGGCCGGACCTCGATGATCGTGCCGGTCCGGGCGGCGATCACGTCGGTCTCGGCGCGAACCAACTCGACCCGCTCCTCAAGAGGAAAGAGCGGGCTCTTGCCGATGTTGATCGCGACGCCGACCACCAGCTTGTCGAGGATCCGGCAGCGCGGCCGATCACGTCCAGATGGCCATTTGTGACCGGATCAAAGGTGCCGGGATAGAGGCCGATCCGCTCACGCATCGGAGGCGGTTCCCGGCTCGATCCCCGTGCCCACTGGCGGCTCGGTCGCCGCCAGCGCGCCGGTCTGCGCCAGGCTGGATCTCGCTGCCGGCTTCGTTCGCGGCATCGCCCTGGTCATCGACGACCGGGAAGCAAGAGTTCACGCGTTCCCCCTCATTCAATCTGAGGAGCATCACGCCCAGGCTGCGCCGGCGCGTCAAGCGCACCTGGTCGGCCGGCAGGCGGATCAGCCGGCCGGTGTCGGTCACCAGCATCACGTCATCGCCCGGCCGGACCGGGAAGGTGGCCACGACCTCCTTGCCGGTGCGCCGGCTGAACAGCATGCCTTCCAGCCCCTGCCCGCCCCGGCCTCGTGATCCGATAGTCATAGGCGAGGCTGCGCTTGCCGAATCCGCCGTCGGTGATGGCGAGGATGATCTCCTCCGCCTCCTCCAGCTCGCGTGCGCGCTCGGGCGAGAGGGTGACCTCGTCGCCGGCGCCGTCCTCCGCGCCGTCCTCGACCTCCTCGGCGGCTGCGGCCTCGGTCTCCTCGGCGCCGTTGCCGTTCTCGCCGCGGCGGCGCTGGGCGGCGTTGCGGATCGCGGCCTCGCGCTCGGCCGGCGTCGCCTCGACATGGCGGAGGACGCTCAGCGCGATCACCTCGTCGCCCTTGCCGAGGCGGATGCCGCGCACCCCGGTGCTGTCGCGGCCGGCAAAGACGCGCAGCACGTCCTCGCTGGCCTGGAAGCGGATGGCGCGGCCCTTGCGGGTGGCGAGCAGCACGTCGTCACCCTCCCGGCAGGTGGAGACGCCGATCAGCTCGTCGCCGTCGTCGAGCTTCATGGCGATCAGCCCGGCGGCGCGGACATTCTTGAAGTCGGACAGCTTGTTGCGGCGGACTCCGCCCGAGGCGGTGGCGAAGACCAGGTGCAGGCCCTCCCACAGGCTCTCGTCATGCGGCAGCGGCAGCACAGCGGTGATCTGCTCGCCTTCCTGCAGCGCCAGCACCTGGCGGAGCGACCGCCCCTTGCCCTGGCGCACCGCCTTCCGGCAGCTGCCAGACCTTCTCGCGGAAAGCCATGCCGCGGCTCGTGAAGAACAGCACCCATTGATGGGTATGCGCGATGAAGCTGCGCATCACCACGTCGTCCTGCCGCGTCGCGGCGGCGCTGCGGCCACGGCCACCGCGATGCTGCGCCCGGAAGGTGTCGAGTGAAGTGCGCTTCACATAGCCGTCCCGCGTCAGCGTGACGATCATGTTGCCCGGCTCGATCAGGCTCTCGTCGTCCACGTCGGCGATGCCGTCGACGATCTGGGTCAGCCGAGGCGCGGCGATCTGGGCGCGGACGGCGCGCAGCTCCTCGGTCATCACCTCCATCCGGCGGGGATGGCTGCCGAGGATGTCGAGCAGCTCGCGGATGCGGCCGCCGATCTCCTCGAGCTCGGCAGTGATCTTGTTGCGCTCGAGCCCGGTCAGCCGGTTCAGCGTGAGCGCCAGGATGCCACGGGCCTGCGCCTCGGTCAGGCGTACCGTGCCTTCCGGCGTGACGACGTTGCCGGCATCCTCGATCAGCGCCAGCAGCGTGCCGACGTCGCCGGCCGGCCAATCGCGCGCCATCAGCGCGGCGCGGGCCTCGGCCGGGTCGGCGCTGGCGCGGATGAGGCGGATGACCTCGTCGATATTGGCCACCGCGATGGCCAGGCCGATCAGCAGGTGGCCGCGCTCGCGCGCCTTGGCCAGGCGGAAGCGCGAGCGGCGGAGGATGACCTCCTCGCGGAATGCGATGAAGCACCGCAGCGCGTCGATCAGCCCCATCTGCCGGGGCTTGCCGTTGTCGAGCGCCAGGAAGTTGACCGGGAAGGAGGTCTGCAGCTGCGTCATGCGATACAGCTGGTTCAGCACCACTTCGGCCGTCGCGTCCCGCTTCAGCTCGATGACGATCCGCATGCCGTCGCGGTCGCTCTCGTCGCGCAGGTCGGAGATGCCCTCGATCGCCTTGGCACGGACCAGTTCGGCGATCTTCTCGATCAGCGTCGACTTGTTGACCTGGAAGGGGATCTCGGTGGCAACGATGGCCTGGCGGCCGCCGCGCATCTCCTCGATCTCGCACTTCGCCCGCAGCGGGATGGACCCGCGCCCGGTCTCGAAGGCCAAACGGATGCCCGCCCGGCCGAGGATCAGCCCGCCGGTCGGGAAGTCCGGCCCGGGGATGATCTTCATCAGGTCGGCGAGGGAGGTGTCGGGCTCGGCGATCAGCGCCAGCGTCGCGTCGATCACCTCGGTCGGGTTGTGCGTCGGGATATTGGTCGCCATGCCGACGGCGATGCCCTGGGCACCGTTGACCAGCAGGTTGGGGAAGGAGGCCGGCAAGACGCGCGGCTCCTGCTCCGATTCGTCGTAATTCGGCTGGAAGTCGACCGTGTCCTCCTCGATGCCCTCGATCAGGGCGGAGGCGGAGCGCGCCAGGCGGACCTCGGTGTAGCGCATCTGGGCCGGCGGATCGCCGTCCATGCTGCCGAAGTTGCCCTGCCCGTCGATCAGCGGCACGCGCAGCGAAAAGGATTGCGCCATGCGGACCATGGCGTCGTAGATCGCGGCGTCGCCATGCGGGTGATACTTGCCGCATGACGTCGCCGACGACGCGGGCCGACTTGCGATGCGGCTTGTCGGCGGTATAGCCGCTTTCCTGCATCGCATGCAGGATGCGCCGATGGACAGGCTTGAGGCCGTCCCGCGCATCCGGCAGGGCGCGCGCGACGATCACGCTCATCGCATAGTCGAGGTAGGAGCGGCGCATCTCCTCCTCGAGGGTCACGGGCACGGCGTCTTCCGGGCGGATGCCGCCGCTGCCGTTCTCGGTCTCGCTCACGCTGGTGTTCTTCCTCGTCGTCCGGCGCCGGGCCGGCCTGCTGCATGGCGCCGGGGGTGCTGCATCGTCAGGGGACGCGGGTCGCCGGTCACGCCTGCGGAGCCCGGCCACCGCTTCCGGCAGGCTGGACCGCCGGAGGAGCAGCCCGGGGCACTCCCCAAGGCCACCATCTTAGTATTCTTATGGCGGCGGGGCCACCCCGCGGCCACTGCCGACCTCAGAACGGGATGTCGTCGTCGAGGTCAGCGCCGCCCTTCGGCTTGCTGTCCCAGCCGCCGCCGCCGCTCCGGCCACCACCACCGCCGGACCGCTCGCCGCCATAGCCGCCGGAGGATCGCCCGCCGCCAAAGCCGCCACCGCCTTCGCCCATCTCACCGCCGCCGCCACGGCCATCCAGCAGAGTCAGTTCGCCCTTGAAGCGGCTGATGACCACCTCGGTGATCTCCCGCTCCTGACCGTCCTTGTCGGTATACTTGCGGCTCTCGAGCGCGCCTTCGAGGTACACCTTGCTGCCCTTCTTCAGGTACTTCTCGGCGATCTCACCGAGTTTCTCGTTGAAGATGGCGACCCGGTGCCACTGGGTCTTCTCCTTCCGCTCGCCGGAAGCGCGGTCGTTCCAGGTCTCCGACGTGGCGACGGAGAAAGAGACCACCTTGCCGCCGGACTGCATGTTGCGGGCTTCCGGGTCACGCCCCAGATTGCCCACCAGGATCACCTTGTTCACGCTGCCGGCCATGCCGTCCAAACCCCCGGAATCGAGCGCCTAGCATACTGCCCTGACCAGCCCGGGGCGAGTCCCGGGCAGGTTCGGCGGCATGCCCGGGGCCCACCAAGACCCCTTTCCGCCGCCTTAATATGGTGGCATTCCTCCAAGAACACAATGTGAACGTGGGCCCTGCCGGGTCCCGTGGAGCAACCCGATGGCCACCCCGCCTGCCACTCCGCCAGCCGCGTTGAACGCCGGCCAGATCCGCATCCGGGGCGCCCGCACCCACAACCTGAAGGATCTCGACCTCGACCTGCCGCGCGGGACATTGACCGTCATCACCGGCCTTTCCGGCTCAGGCAAGTCCTCCCTCGCCTTCGACACCATCTATGCCGAGGGCCAGCGGCGCTACGTCGAATCGCTCTCCGCCTATGCCCGCCAATTCCTGCAGTTGATGCAGAAGCCCGATGTCGACAGCATCGAGGGGCTGAGTCCAGCGATCTCGATCGAGCAGAAGACCACCAGCCACAACCCGCGCTCGACTGTCGGCACGGTCACCGAGATCCACGACTACATGCGGCTGCTCTGGGCCCGGGTCGGTGTGCCCTACTCGCCCGCCACCGGCCTGCCGATCGAGGCGCAGACCGTTTCCCAGATGGTCGACCGCGTGCTGGCGATGGAGGAAGGCACGCGGCTGCTGCTGCTGGCGCCCGTGGTGCGCGGTAAGAAGGGCGAGTTCCGCAAGGAGCTGGCGGAATGGCAACGCCGCGGCTTCGAGCGGGTGAAGATCGACGGCAAGCTGCAGCAGATCGCCGAGGTGCCGGCGCTGAAGAAAACGCTGAAGCATGACATCGAGATCGTGGTGGACCGCATCGTGGTCCGCGACGGCATCGCTCCCCGCTTGGCCGACAGCTTCGAGACGGCGCTCGCCCTCTCGGACGGCATCGCCTATGCCGAGAACGCCGACAGCGGCACGCGCACCGTTTTCAGCGCGAAGTTCGCCTGCCCCGAATCCGGCTTTACCATCGAGGAGATCGAGCCGAGGCTCTTCTCCTTCAACAGCCCGCAGGGCGCCTGCCCGACCTGCGACGGGCTCGGCACGCAGAGCTTCTTCGACCCGCAGCTGGTGGTGCCGGACGAGTTGCGCAGCCTGGCCGAAGGCGCCGTCGCGCCCTGGTCCGGCGCGCAATCGCCCTATTACGACCAGACACTCGAAAGCCTCGCGCGGCACTACAAGGTGGAGACGAGCCGTCCCTGGGCCGACCTGCCCGCCAAGGTCCGCGCCGCCATCCTGCACGGCACCGGCGAGGAGGTGGTGACGCTGCGCTACAAGGACGGCCTCCGCGCCTATGACGTGAAGAAGCCCTTCGAGGGCGTGCTGCCCAACCTCGAGCGCCGCCACCGCGAGACCGACAACCCCTGGGTCCGCGAGGACCTCGCCCGCTACCAAGCGGAGAAGCCCTGCGAGGCCTGCCAGGGCTTCCGCCTCAAGCCGGAATCCCTCGCGGTGAAGGTCGCCGGCTGCCATATCGGCGAGGCCTCCGAGCTGTCCATCCGCAAGTCGCGCGACTGGTTTGCCGGGGTCATGGCGACGCTGACGCCGCAGCGGCAGGAGATCGCCCGCCGGATCCTGCGCGAGATCGAGGAGCGGCTGCAATTCCTGGTCGATGTCGGGCTCGACTACCTCTCGCTCGGCCGCTCCTCGGCGACGCTCTCGGGCGGCGAGTCGCAGCGCATCCGCCTCGCCTCGCAGATCGGCAGCGGCCTGACCGGCGTGCTCTACGTGCTGGACGAGCCCTCCATCGGCCTGCACCAGCGCGACAACGAACGCCTGCTGGCGACGCTGCAGGCGGCTGCGCGACCATCGGCAACACGGTGCTGGTGGTCGAGCATGACGAGGACGCCATCCGCGCCGCCGACCACCTGGTGGATATCGGCCCTGCCGCGGGCGCCGGCGGCGGCCGCGTCATCGCCCAGGGCACCCCCGCCGAGGTCGCCGCCAACCCGGCCAGCCTGACCGGGGACTACCTCTCGGGACGCCGGCGGATCGAGGTTCCGGCGACGCGGCGGAAGGTGGACCGCAAGCGCGCGGTCAAGGTCGTCGGCGCCCGCGGCAACAACCTGAAGGACGTCTCGGCGGAATTCCCGCTCGGCACCTTCACCTGCGTCACCGGCGTCTCGGGCGGCGGCAAGTCGACCCTGGTGATCGAGACGCTCTACGAGCCGCGGCCCGCCGGCTGATGGGCGCCGGCACCGTGCCCTCGGCGCATGAGAAGATCGAGGGGCTCGACCAGCTGGACAAGATCATCGACATCGACCAGTCGCCGATCGGCCGCACGCCGCGCTCCAATCCCGCGACCTATACAGGCCTCTTCGCGCCGATCCGCGACTGGTTTTCCGAACTGCCCGAGAGCCGCGCCCGCGGCTACAAGCCCGGCCGCTTCAGCTTCAATGTCAAGGGCGGCCGCTGCGAGGCCTGCCAGGGCGACGGGCTGATCAAGATCGAGATGCACTTCCTGCCCGACGTCTACGTCACCTGCGACGCCTGCAAGGGCAAGCGCTACAACCGCGAGACACTGGAGGTGAAGTTCCGCAACAAGAGCATCGCCGACGTGCTGGAGATGACGGTGGAGGAAGGCGCCGAATTTTTCTCCGCCGTCCCCGCCATTGCCGAGAAGCTTCGGGTGCTGAAGGAAGTGGGCCTCGGCTACATCCATCTCGGCCAGCAGGCGACGACGCTGTCCGGTGGCGAGGCGCAGCGGATCAAGCTGTCGAAGGAACTGTCGCGCCGGGCTACCGGCCGGACGCTCTACATCCTGGATGAGCCGACCACCGGCCTGCATTTCGAGGATGTCCGCAAGCTGCTCGAGGTGTTGCACCAGCTGGTCGAGACCGGCAACACCGTCGTGGTGATCGAGCACAACCTCGAGGTCATCAAGACCGCCGACTGGATCCTCGACCTTGGGCCCGAGGGCGGCGATGGTGGCGGTCGCATCGTCGCCGCCGGGACGCCGGAGGAGGTGGCGGCAACCGAGGGCAGCCATACCGGGCGTTTCCTCTCGCCGCTGCTGGCCACCGAGGCTCCGCCGGCAAAGCGGCGCAAGCGTGCCTGACGCAAAGATATAGCAGCTTGCGCTAAATCAACGATAAGTTGCCATCTGTTCGGCAAGGCTCCCTCCTAACGATGGGCGGGAGCACGCGGCATGAGCAACGGCAGTTGGTGGGACCCGAGCAGCGCGGTCGCCCTGTATGGCTCCACCTCGGTGTATGGCGGCACCACCCAATTGGCGCCGCGCAGCCTCAGCACCCACGGCTTCACCATGCCGACCTACATCCTCGACGCAATCAGACCTCGAGGAGCAGGCGCGCGGCGGCGATCTGCACTTCTATGGCAACGGTTCCTATATCGGCGTCCGCGGCGATGCCGACTGGATTTCCGGCTCGGCCGTCGGCGGCAATGACGTGCTGTCGATCGCCGGCAGCTTCAGCATCGTCATCATTGGCGACGCCACCAGCATCAGCGGCGAGGCGCGCGGCGGCGACGACCGGCTCTGCGCCGCGGGCGGCTATGGGACCACTCCGCTCGGCGACGGAGTACTTCCTGTACGGCGATGCGGTTGCGATGACTGACCATGCGCATGGCGGGAATGACCACTTGTCCGGTGGGGTCGAGCACATGCTGGCCTTCGGCGATGCCCGCAGCATGGCCGACTGGACGGTCGGCGGCGATGACCGGATCGCGCTCGAGCACGGTGACGTCTATGGCGACGCGCTGACGCTGGCCGGACATGCGCATGGCGGCAACGACTCGATCCTAGCCTCGGTCGATGCTTGGCAGTCGATCTACGGCGACGGCGCGCTGTCCGATGACGCGGTCGGCGGCAATGACACCATTGCCGGCAATAGCGGCACAGCCGACCGGTTCTTCGTCGGTGACGGCGACCTGACCGGCCATGCGCGTGGCGGCGACGACCTCCTGATCAACTTACGCGCCGGCGATGCCGTGCTGATCGGAGACGGCAACCGAATCACCGGCCAAGCGCAGGCCGGCAACGACACGATCCATGGCGGCAATGCCAGCGGCATCTGCATGATCTACGGCGATGCCGGGCTGCTCGGCGCCGGCGCGCATGGCGGCGACGACCTGCTGGTCAGCGGCCAGGGCAACGACTGGATGTGGGCGACGCGCCGACGGTGGAGGCAGGGGCCACCACCGGCCACGACGTCTTCCTGTTCAAGCCGGGCAATGGTGACGACGTCATCTATGATTTCGAGGCGGGGCGGGACGTGATCAATCTGCGCTACTTCGCCGCGCTCGGCATCCACCATATGGCCGACCTCGGTATTTCAGGGGAGGTGATCGCCCTGCCCTCGGCCACTCCAGGGGGGCTGCAGGCAGCGTCACCGTCCTCGGCCATTCCGACTTCACCGCGGCGGATTTCCTCTTCGCCTGAGGCGCCGGCCTCAGGCCCGTCCGGCGATGCCCGCCAGCACCACCGCCAACCGGTCGCCGAGGCCGCGCGCCCCTGCCGGGAGCGCCCGGCCGGCGGCCAGCCGGCGCAGGTCGCGCCGTGCCAGCACCAGCGGCAGCGCCGCGGCATTCGCCGCCCGGCCGAGCGGGCGCAAAGCACGGCGCGTGGCCTCGAGCGCTGCAACGCCATCGGCCGCGAGCGCCGCGACCACCGGCCCGGCCAGCGCCGGTGCCTGCACCACCTCCTCCGGCGTAAGCCTGGCGGCGGCGAGTGCGTCCTGCGGCAACAGGCAGCGGCCCTGCCTCGCCAGGGCCGGCAGGCTGCGCAGTACCCCCGCCAGCCCATAGGCGGCCCCCGCCTGCTGGAGCGCCGGCAGCAGGCCGGGTGCAGCGCCGAGCAGGCGCCCGGCCGTGACCGCGAAGCCGCCGGCAGTGCCGCGCAGATACGCTGAGAAGGCTTCCCGCGTCGGCAGCCCTTCCTCCTCCGCCTCGGCCTCCCTCGCATCGGCCAGGGCCACCAGGTCGGCCGGATCCAGCAGGCCTGCGCCGATCGCCGCATGCAACGGGCCGGCCACCTCATGCCGCCGCGGCGGCTTGCCCTCGGCGGCATGTTCCACCGCCTCGCGCCACCATTGGAGCCGCATCAATGCGATCAGCGGCGTCTTCGCCGCCTCCCGCGCCCGGGCCAGCGCTCGTGGTTGTAGGCAATCAGCGCGAACAGGGGCTCGCGCAGCGCCACAGGGGCGAACAGCGCGCAGAGGAAGCGATCGGGGTCATGCCGACGGGCGAATTCTGCAACCGGGGAGAGTTCGGGCGTTGTGGCCATGCCGCGCCTTATGCCCGGCCCTTGCTTGACGCGCCACGGCACCCCGCTTAGCTGTTTCGCCGGCTCCCGGGCCTCGCGGAAGACCGCTCCGGGCGCGTTCCATCGAAGCACGAGGAGACAACGCCATGGCCTTCCAGCCTGCCGCCGCTGCCCTATTCCACCAATGCGCTCGCCGGTCAGGGCATGTGCCAGGAGACGCTCGAGCTCCACCACGGCAAGCACCACAACGCCTATGTCACCGCGCTCAACGGCCTGGTCGAGAGCAAGGGCCTCGCCGGCAAGAGCCTCGAGCAGATCGTGGCGGAAGCCGGTAAAGCCGGCACCGACGGCCTGCCGGTGCTGAACCAGGCCGGGCAGCACTGGAACCACATCCTGTTCTGGCAGGTGATGTCGCCCAAGGGCGGCGGTGACAAGCTGCCGGCCAAGCTGGCCGCCAAGATCGACCAGGACCTCGGCGGCTTGGCGCCGTTCAAGGAGGCCTTCAAGCAGGCCGGCGTGACCCAGTTCGGCTCGGGCTGGGCCTGGCTGGTTGTTGGCGCCGATGGCAAGCTGAAGGTGACCAAGACCGCGAACGGCTCCAACCCGATCGCCACCGGCGAGGGCACGCCTATCCTCGGCGTCGATGTTTGGGAGCACGCCTACTACCTGGACTTCCGCAACGTCCGGCCGAACTACCTCGACAATTTCCTGAACAAACTGGTCGATTGGGAAGTGGTCGAAGGCCTGATGCAGCAGGGCGGGCTGAAGTCCGGCCAGTCGGCCTGAGGTCCACAGGGCTTCCGGAGGACAGGGGCGCCCGGGCAACCGGGCGCCTCTTTTTGCCTGCGGCTCAGTCCTGGTCGAAAGCCGGCGGGTGAGCCAGGCCGGGCGCGAAGCCCGCGAAGGCCCTTTCCAGCATCGCCGGCCAATGGCCGGTACGCGCAGGGGCCAGGAACATGGGCGCGCCGTCCTCCAGCAGCATCAGGAACAGCCGCTCTGTTCCCGCATCGAAGGCCATGAAGAGGCCGCGCCCGCTGCACGCCGCTGCGCGGTTCCGGATCGGCGCAGCCCCAACCGACCAGCCAGCGGTCCTCGACCAGCGCCACTGGCGGCCCGGGCAGGCGCAGCCCCTCATAGACCTGCTGCTGTCGGCCGCGTGCCGCGCCGCGCAACAGGATGGCGACCGCAGGCTGGGCCGCAAGCTGCACCATGCTGCCGCCAGCCGCCTGTCGGGTCGCAGCCGCCTCGGGCGAGGCAGCTCGTACCGGCGCCGCGGACAGCAACGCCCAGGCGGCAAGAACCGCGACTGCGAGACGCCGTCTCAGCTCTTGGCGCCGGAATCATTCGCACCGAGCGGCTTCAGCACGTCGCCGATGGTCTGGCGCAGGACGCTGACGCGGACATTCGGGGCGATCTCAACCTCAACCTCGTCGATGCCGTCCTTCACGACCATCACCTTGCCGATGATGCCGCCGGCGGTCAGCACGCGGTCGCCGCGCTTCAGCGCCGCGAGCAGCGCCTTGTGCTCCTTCTGCTTTTTCTGCTGCGGGCGGATCAGCAGGAAGTAGAAGACGGCGAAGATCAGCAGCAAGGGCGCGATCTGGGTGACCATCGCCAGGCCGCCCCCGAGGGAATCCTGCGCATAAGCGGGGGAGATGAGCATCCGGGGCGAATTCCTTGTGGTTCCGGCTTGCCGGGCAAGCCGGCCGCAAACTAGCTTCCGCCCCTTCCCGTCAAGGGCGGCCCAATTTCCGGAAACGACCATGGATATCGCTTTGATGACCCGCATCGTGGAGGCGCTGGAGCGCTTGGCGCCGCCGCCGCCCGAGCCGCCCCGCCTGGAAGGGGCCGATGCCTTCGTCTGGCACCCGACACCGGCCCCGCGCCTTTCCCCCGTGCCGCGGGTCTCCCGCGTCGAGATCGGCCTGCTGCAGGGGATCGACCGGCAGAAGGACCTGCTGGTGGAGAACACGCTGCGCTTCGCCCGCGGCTTTCCCGCCAACAACGTGATGCTCTGGGGCGCCCGCGGCACGGGCAAGTCGTCCCTGGTGAAGGCCGCGCATGCCGCGGCGAATGCCGAGCGGCCCGGCAGCCTCGCGCTGATCGAAATCCACCGGGAGGACATCCGCACCCTGCCGAGACCTGCGTGAACATCCTGCGCGCCCAGGACCGCCGCGCCCTGGTCTTCTGCGACGACCTGTCCTTCGAGAAGGAGGATGCCGACTACAAGGCGCTCAAGTCGGTGCTGGATGGCGGCATCGAGGGGCGACCAGCCAATGTGCTGTTCTACGCGACCTCCAACCGCCGCCACCTGATGTCAGCGCGACATGATCGAGAACGAGCGCAGCACGGCGATCAACCCGAACGAGGCGGTTGAGGAGAAGGTCTCGCTAAGCGACCGCTTCGGGCTTTGGATCGGCTTCCACTGATGCGACCAGCCGACCTACTTCGCCATGATCGAGGGCTATGCCGCGGCGCTCGGGATCGACCTGTCCGAAGAGGAGCTGCGGCGGCAGGCGAACGAGTGGTCGGTCACGCGCGGCGGGCGGTCGGGGCGCGTCGCCTGGCAGTTCATCCAGGACCTCAGCGGCCGGCTCGGCATCGCCAACTGACAGTGACGGCAGGGGGCCATACCCCTGCCGTCCTCAGCCCGCGCCGATGCGCTCCATGCCGCCCATCCAGGGCCGCAGCACCTCGGGCACCATCACGCTGCCATCCGCCTGCTGGTGCGTCTCGAGCACCGCGATCAGCGCCCGACCGACCGCGACCCCGCTGCCGTTCAGCGTATGGACCACGACATTCCCTTTGCCCTCGCTCGGCTTCATCCGGGCATTCATCCGGCGCCCCTGGAAGTCGCGGCAATTGGAGCAGGAGGAAATCTCCCGCCAGGCACCCTGCCCTGGCAGCCACACCTCAAGGTCGTAGGTCTTCGCCGCGCCGAATCCGGTATCGCCGGAGCAGAGCACGATGCGCCGCCAAGTCAGGCCAAGCTCGGTCAGCACCCTCTCGGCGCATTCGGTCATCCGCTCATGCTCCGCCGCGCTGTCCTGCGGGCGGGTGACGGAGACCATCTCCACCTTTTGGAACTGGTGCTGCCGCAGCATCCCCGCGTGTCGCGCCCGGCACTGCCGGCCTCAGACCGGAAGCAGGGCGACAGCGCGGCGAAGCGCATCGGCAGCGCCGCCTCGGCGATGATGTCGCCGCGGACAAGGTTGGTCAGCGGCACCTCGGCGGTCGGGATCAGGTAGCGCCCGTCGGTGGTCTTGAAGAGGTCTTCCTCGAATTTCGGCAACTGCCCGGTGCCGTACATGGTCGCGGCATTCACTAGGTAGGGCACGGCGGTCTCGGCGTAGCCGTGCTGTTCGGTGTGCAGCGTCAGCATCCATTGACCAAGCGCCCGTTCCAGCCGGGCCAGCGCTCCGCGCAGCACGGTGAAACGGGCACCGGCCAGCTTGGCGGCGCTGGTGAAATCCATCAGACCGAGCGCCTCGCCGAGCTCGAAATGCTGCTTCGGCGTGAAGTTGTGCCGCCGCGGCTCGCCATGCTGGCGCAGCACCACATTGGCGGATTCGTCGGCGCCGTCCGGCACTTCGGGGTCGAGAATATTCGGCAGCGCCTCGAGGATCGCGGTCTGCGCGGCCTCGGCCGCGGCGGCAGCCGCCTCGAGCGCCGCCATCTCGTCGCGCAGCGCGACGCCCTCAGCCTCCAGCACCACGCTGCTGGCGCCGCTGCGCTTGGCCTGGCCGATTTCCTTGGCGAGGGCGTTGCGCCGCGCCTGCTTGTCCTGCAGCACCTGCAGCGCGCCGCGCCGGGCGGCATCCTGCGCAAGGATCTCCTCGGCCACCGGCGGCAGCCCGCGCCGCGCCATCGCCGCATCGAAGGCCGCCGGGTCGGCGCGGACGGATCGGATATCGTGCATGGCGGTCTGGTCCCGAAACTCTGGGCGGGGTCGGGAGGGATCGAGGGCAGCCCCCTCGCCTCAGGTCTTCTTCGTCTCGTCCGGCTTTTTCGGCGTCATCCAAACCGCCGCCAGGATCGACAGCTCATAGAGCGCCAGCAGCGGCACCGCGAGGCCGATCTGGCTGATAACGTCGGGCGGCGTCAGCACCGCGGCCACCACGAACATACCGACGACCGCATAGCGCCGGCCCTTCCGCAGCGTCGCGACGTCGAGGATGCCGACCCGGCAGAGCAGGGTCAGCAGCACCGGCATCTGGAAGGCGACGCCGAACGCCAGGATCATCTGCATGACCAGCGACAGGTATTCGCTGACCTTGGCCTCGAGCTGGATCGGCAGCGCGCCCTGTCCCGGAGGGGTTTCGAAGGTGATGAAGAAGCGCCAGGCCAGCGGGAAGATGAAGTAGTAGGCCAGCGCCGCCCCGGCGACGAACAGGAAGGGAGAGGCGATCAGGAAGGGATAGATCGCCCGCTTCTCGCTGCGGTACAGGCCGGGCGCCACAAACAGCCAGAGCTGGGTCGCCCACATTGGGAAGCTGAAGAAGACCGCGCCGAAGAAGGCGACCTTCAGGTAGGTGAAGAAGGCCTCGTATAGCGCGGTGAAGATCATGCGCCGCTCGCCGCCGCCCTGCTGCTGCAGGATATCGGCCAGCGGCCGGGCCAGGAAGCCGTAGATCTGGGAGGAGAAGTAGTAGCAGACGGCGAAGGCGATGCCGAAGGCGGCGACCGACCAGAGCAGCCGCGTGCGCAGCTTCCATCAGGTGGTCGAGCAGCGGCATCGGCTTGTCGTCGATGATGTCTTCCGGTTCGCGCGGCACGGGCGTCGCTGCTCAGCTCTTCTGGGTCGGCGCCGGCGCTTCCGCCGGTGGGACGAAGGCGGGGGGCGCCGGCGGCCCGGCCGCGGCAACCGGGGAAGGCGCTGCGACGCTGGGCGCGATGGGCGGCGCGGCGGGCGCATAGGCGGGCGCGGGATGAAGGCCGGCGTGGGCGGCGGCGGGGCCGCGGCGGCCGGCTCGGCGCCGGGAAGTGGCCGCCCCAGTCGACGCCGGTGCGGTGTAGGGGCTGGTGTAGTCCGTCTTCAGCGGGTCCTCGGTGAAGGTCTTGCGGATGGTGCCATCCGTGTCGACCGCCTTCTCCAGGGTATCGCGGATGTTGAAGTTGCGGATCTCGTTGATCGAGGAGCGGACCTCCTCAAGATCTCGCCTCCCGCACCAACTCGTCGGCCTGGCCCTGGAACTCACTGGCCATGCGGCGCAGCTTCTGCACTCGCGCGCAAGGCCACGGATGGCCTCGGGCAGGTCCTTGGGGCCAATGACGACGAGCGCCACCACGCCGATCAGCGCAATCTCGGACCAGGCTAGGTCGAACATGACGTCTCCGACTGCGGCACGGGGATCACCGCCCCCGTCGCCGCAAGCTCGCCTCCGTTAGCAGGAACCCAGGGCTCCAACAATCTGAGGCAGGGTGACCAGGACGGATATACAGGGAGCCTATCTAGGGAGGGGCGGGCGGGAATACGAAGGCCCGCTCCGGGTCCATCGCAACCGTCACCCGCTGTCCACGTGCCAGGCGGATGCCCGGCGGCAGCCGGGCGGTGCAGATGCAGCACCCCGCCGGCGCCGTCCGCCACCGCGGAGATGCACCAGGGTGGTGGCCCCGAGCGGCCGGCAGGCCTCGACCTCGGCCGGGGTGCCGCCCTCGGCCTGGACCAGCAACCCCTCCGGCCGCAACAGCACCTCCACCGCCCCCTCTGCCAGGTCGGCCCCGGGACGGATGGGCAGACCACCAATCGGCGTCTCCGCCCGGCCCGCCCGCAGCCTTGCCGGCAGCCGGTTCACCTCGCCGAGGAAGGTGGGCAACGAAGGGATCGGGCCGGGTCGAGGTAGAGCTCCTCCGGCCGGCCCAGCTGGACCACCCGGCCTCCGCGCATCAAGGCGATGCGGTCGGCCAGGAACATCGCTTCCTCGGCGTCGTGGGTCACGATCATCGCCGGGATCCCGGCAGTCTGCAGTACGTGCAACGTGTCGTCGCGCACCTGCTCGCGCAGGCGGGCATCCAGACTAGCGAAGGCCTCGTCGAGCAACACGACCTGTGGTCGGGGGGCGAGCGCGCCGGGCCAGCGCCACCCGCTGCTGCTGTCCGCCGGACAGCATGTGCGGATAGGCATTGGCGTGGGTTTCCAGCCCGACCCGGGCCAGCGCCTCGGTCACCGCCCAGCTCCGTTCCCCCGCGGCAGGCGGTTGAGGCCGAAGGCGACGTTCTCGGTGACCGTCAGATGCGGGAAGAGCGCATAGTCCTGGAAGACGAAGCCGACATGGCGCTGCTCCGGCGGCACTTCCCGCCCAGGCTCGCCGACCACCACCCCGCCCAGCTCAATTCGTCCGGCTTGCAGCGGCTCCAGCCCCGCCACCAGCCGCAGCAGCGTGGTCTTGCCATCGCCGGAGGGGCCGAGCAGGCAGAGGATCTCGCCCGGCCGGACATGCAGATCGACGCCACGGATTACCTCGCGTCCGCCATAGGCGTGGCGGATGCCGGTCAGGCGCAGGCTCATTGCGGCGGGGCGGCGGCGTCGACCGGGGCCAGCAGCCCACTGCCAGGCTCGTTCACCAGCTCCTCCCGCCGCGGCAGGTCGGACAGTGCCCTTAGGCCGAACTGCTCGAGGAACTTCGGCGTGGTGCCCCATGAGGCTGGGACGTCCCGGCACCTCCTTGCGGCCCCGCGGGCCGATCAGCCCCATCTCAAGCAGCGACTCCAACGTGGTCTGCGACAGCGACGCACCACGGATTTCCTCCACCTCGGCCCGGGTGACCGGCTGGTGGTAGGCGATGATGGCCAGCGTCTCCATCGCCGCCCGCGGCAGCCGGCGCGGCACCTCCACCACCCGGGTCAGCGCGGGGGCGAGTTCCGGCGCGGTACGGAATGCGAAGCCGCCGCCGACCTCCACCAGCTGCACTGGCCGGTCGGCGCAATGTGCGGCGATCGCGGTCAGTACGGCGCGCGCATCGACGCCGGGCGGCAGCGCCTGCTGTAGGCGCTGCGGCGTGACTGGGCGGTCGCTGGCGAAGACCAGAGCCCTCCGCCAGCCGCAGCGCATGGGCAAAGAGCGCCGGGTCGACCGCGTCCGGCGGCGCCACGGCCTCCGGGCCGAAGGGCTCGGGCGCCGAGCCCTCGGAGGCCACGGCCTCGGGGTCCGGCGCCTGCGGGAAGCCGAAGCCTCCGGGCCGAAGGGCTCGGCCGGCTCAGGCGGCTCTTGCATCGGGCAGTTCCTCGGCCGCTGCGCGGCGGCGGATCAGGATGGGGCCGAAGCTGTGTTCCTGGCGCAGCTCGATCCCGCCACCGCGGGCGGTCTCGAGCGCCGCGATCAGCGTGCTGGCCAGGGCGGCACGCTGTTCCACCGGGTCGGTCAGGCCGTCCGGCAGGGAAGCGCTGCAGCATGGCCCAGTCCGGGAGCGCGCCGACCAGCCGGCCGAGCCGCGCCAGCGCCTCCTGCACCGTCCAGAGCTTCCGGTGCTTCGGTACATAGGGCCGCCGGGCGAGCGCGCGGCGCCGGGCGGCGGCATAGGCCTGCAGCAGCGCCGGCAGTTCGGCCGAGATCTCGGTGCGATCCTCGACCTTCAGCGATCTCGGCCACGCCGCGGCCGAAGACCTCGCGGCCCAGTTGTGGCCGGGCGCCGAGCCAGGCGGCGGCGGCGCCGCATTCGCGCCAGCTCGGCCAGCCGGTCGGTCAGCGCGGCGGCCAGCGCCTCGGCATCCTCCTCTTGCGCCGGGTCCTCCGGCACCAGCGAGGCAGGACTTCAGCCAGGCGAGAGCCAGGCGGCCATCACCAGCCAGTCGGCCGCCAATTCCAGTCGCACCCGGCGCGCCTGTTCCAGCACGGCCAGGAACTGGTCCACCAGGGCGATGATGGAGATTTTCCCGAGATCGACCTTCTGGGCCCGGGCCAGGTCGAGCAGCAGGTCGAGCGGCCTCTTCAAACCCCTCCAGCCGCAGGTGCAGGGTGGGAGAAGCCTCGCTCATGGTGCCGCCCCATTGCCGGACAGCAGCACCACCAACCCGAAGGCCTCGGCCACTACATGGCGCAGCGCCCAGCCCACCGGATCCAGCCCGTCCGTCAGCCGCGGCGGCAGGAAGACCACGAAGAGCACGATGAGGATGCCCCAGCGCTCCAGTCGCATATAGGGCAGCGCCAGCGCCCGGGGCAGCAACCCGGCGAGGATGCGGCCGCCATCAAGCGGCGGAATGGGCAGCAGGTTGAACAAGCCAAGGACCAGATTTGCCAGGATGCAGAGGCCAAGGAAGCGATAGGCGATGCCCAGCGAGTCGGGCGACAGTAAACCTCCCAGGTTTCGACCGGGTGGACCAGCAGCCCGGCGATCCAGGCGAGCAGGAAATTCATCGCCGGCCCGGCCGCGGCGACGAGCATCATGCCCCGCCGCGGATTGCGCAGCGCCATGACATCGACCGGCACCGGCTTGGCCCAGCCGAACATGAACTCCACGCGCCCGACGGTCAGCAGCTGTGTCACCAGCAAGAAGCCCGGCAGCAGAATGGTGCCAACCTGGTCCACATGCCTCAGCGGGTTCAGGCTCAGCCGCCCCATCCGCTTCGCCGTGTCGTCGCCGAGGGCGAGCGCGGCATAGCCATGTGCCGCTTCATGCAGTGTGATCGCCAGGACCGAGGCGATGATGGATGCAAGGAGTTCCGGCAGCCAGCCGGCCGCCCCGCTCACGCCGCCGCCGAGGCCAGCCAGGCGTCCCGCGCGGCGGCCAGGCTGCCAGTGTTGATCGGCCGACGCCGTGCCAGCATGGCGGCGCGCGCCTCGACCAAGCGCGATTCTGCGACCTCGGACAGCACCGGGCAGCCGGCGAGCGCCGCCGCCGTCTCCGCGAGCACGCCGTTGCAATGCAGCACCAGGTCGCAGCCGGCTTCGATTGCCGCCGCCGCCAGCGCCCCGGCCTCGCCGCGCAGCGCCTTCATGCAGAGGTCGTCGCTGACCAGCACGCCGTCGAAGCCGATGGCGCCGCGGATCACCTGCTCGATAACCAGGGGCGAGAGCGTCGCCGGTCGGTCTGCATCGAGCGCGGCATAGAGGATATGCGCCGTCATCGCCCAGGCCCCGGCATCGGCCAGCGCCGCGAAGGGCGCGCAGTCGAGTGCCAATTCATCAAGCCCCACCGCGACCCGCGGCAGGTCCAGATGGCTGTCCACCAGGGCCCGGCCATGGCCGGGAATGTGCTTGATGACTGGAATGCAGCCCGCCGCCTGCAGCCCTTCGGCGACCGCGAGGCCGAGCCGCGCGACCTCGGCCGGGTCGTCGCCGAAGCTGCGGTCACCGATGATGTCGTGCGCGCCGGGCAGCCGCAGGTCGAGCACCGGGGCGCATACCACGTCGAAGCCGGCCTCGGCGCAGGCCAGGCCGAGCAGCGTGGCATTGGCCCGCGCCGCGCCGGTGGGACCGCCAGTGAAGGCGGCAGCAGGGGCGAATTCCGGCCAGTGCGGCGGCCGCAGCCTAGCAACCCGGCCGCCTTCCTGGTCCACCAGGATCGGTGCCTCGGCGCCCAGCAGCTCGCGCAGTCTGGCGGCGGTCAGAGCCCGCAGCTGGTCGGGGTCCTCGACATTACGGGCGAAGAGGATGGCGCCAAGCGGCGCGGCAGCGCGGAACAGCGCCACTTCCTCCGCCGCCAGGCGCGGGCCGGCGATCCCGACGATGGCAGCGCGCGGCCGCATCGCCATGGCGCTAGCCCCCGACCGGGACGCAGGCCCCGCCGCTCGGCCTTCACCGCCTCGCAAAGCGACTTAGCCGCGGCCGCATCGGCGACCCCGCCAGCCCGCAGGCGGAACAACGGCGGCAGCCCCTCGCGCTCAAGCTTGGTTACGCGCGGCTGGAAGCCGGCGAGTTCCGGCACCCGCTTGGCCACCCGGTCCCATTCGGCTCGCGCGGCTTCCTCGGTCGCCAGCGCGCCAAGCTGGATGGTGGCGCGGCCCGTGGCGGTGGGTACCGGGCGCGGCGGGACGGCGGGCGCCGTGGGTGCGGGCGCCATGGGGATGGCGACCGGCGCGGCGACCGGGGAGCCAACGGCGCGGCAACCGGGGGCGCCGGCGGCGCGGCGACGGGTGCGGCCGGCGCCGGCGCGGCGGCGCCGCCGGGGCCAGAAGGGTCGGCGGCGGCGGTGCCGCCTGGCGCTGCAGCAGCTCGAGCGCGGCACCTCCGGCCCCTGGTCCAGCTTCGAGTTCCCACTGCGGCGCTCAGCCTCGCGCCGCACCGGGAGGAGCTCGAGGATGATCTGATCCTGGTTGGGGACGATCATGCCGCCCGGATTCTCCGGCCGCACCTTTAATGGCCGGCCATCGGCCTCGATCACCGGCACCGGCTGCGGCCCCATGCGGGAGACGCCCCAGGCAACCGCGCCGGCCAGCGCCACCGCCCCGAGCAACCCGCCGGCGACCGCCAGCATGCGCACCGAAATCCCCTGCTTCTCCGGGCGCGGGCGCCGGGAGGGTACCGCCAGATCGCTCACCGCATCTCCTCGACGGGAGTGACTCCCATCACCGCAAGCCCCGAGCGGATGACCGTGGCGGTGGCGGCGACCAGCGCCAGCCTAGCCCGCGTCGCCTCCGGCTCATCCTCGCGGATGAAGCGCAGCGTCGTGTCCTCTCGGCCCCTGTTCCACAATACATGAAAGTCACCGGCCAAGTCATGGAGAAAGAACGCGATTCGGTGCGGCTCGCGGGCCAGGGCGGCGGCTTCCACGGTGCGCGGCCAAGTGGTCAGGCGGCGGATGAGCGCCAGCTCCGCCGGGTCCACCAGGCTGTCGAGCGGCGCCAGCGCCAGGTCGCCCGCCGGCGGGTCGCCGGCCGCGCGCAGCACGCTGCGGCAGCGCGCATGCGCGTACTGCACGTAGAAGACCGGGTTCTCGCGCGACTGCTCGACCACCTTGTCGAGGTCGAATTCCATCTGCGCATCCGCCTTGCGCGTCAGCATGGTGGAAGCGCACCGCGTCGCGCCCGACCTCCTCGATCAGGTCGCGCAGCGTGACGCTAGGTGCCGGCGCGCTTCGACATGCGCAGCGGCTGGCCGTCCTTCCAGAACCGAGACGATCTGCACCAGCACGACGTCGAGCGGCACGGTCCCCGAGGACAATGCGCCAACCGCCGCCTGCATGCGCTTGACATAGCCGCCATGGTCGGCGCCCCAGACATGCACGAGCTCGGCGAAGCCGCGTTCGATCTTGTGCAGGTGGTTGGCGATGTCGTTGGCAACATAGGTGCCGCTGCCGTCGGACTTGCGCAGCGGACGGTCGACCTCGTCGCCGGATCGCAGTGGCGCGGAACAGAAGTCTGCTCACGCGGCTCCCAGTCCTCCGGCGTCTTGCCCTTGGGCGGCTCCAGCACGCCACGATAGATCAGGCCGCGATCGTGAAGGAGCTGCTCGGCCTGTTCCAGCTTGCCGGCGCGGACGAGTTCGGCCTCGGAGACGAAGACGTCCTGCTCGACGCCGAGCGCGGCGAGGTCCTCGCGGATCGAGACCATCATGCGGGCGACGGTGACGTCGCGGATCGCCTCCAGCGCCGCGCCCGCGGGCACCGCGCCATCGACCGGGACTAGCGCCGCACCGTGCTCGGCGACCAGCGCCTCGCCCACCGGCACCAAGTAGTCGCCGCCGTATTGCAGCGCGACGCCGAATGCCTGCTCGAAGGCCTCGCGGCCACGGTCGGAGGCGGCGAAGGCGCGCAGGGCGGGGGCGTCGAGCGCCGCGCCGGCCGGCGTCGCCAACAGCGCCTGCAGGTAGCGCCAGTAGGCTGCCATCGCCAGCGCCTGGACCTGCGCCCCGGCGTCGTTGATGTAGTATTCCTTGGTCACGTCCCAGCCGGCCTTGGCCAGCAGGTTGGCCAGCGCGTCGCCGACCACCGCGCCGCGGCAATGGCCGACATGCATCGGCCCGGTCGGGTTGGCCGAGACGTATTCGACATCGACCTTCCGCCGCGCGCCGGCGGTCCCGTTGCCGTAGCCGATGCCCTCGGCAAGGATCACCGGCAGCTTGGGCGCGCAGCACGCTCTCGCGGAGCCGCAGGTTGACGAAGCCGGGGCCGGCGGGCGCCGCGCTCTCGACCTCGGGCAGCGCCGCGAGCTTCCCGGCCAGGGCCGCGGCCAGCTTCGGCGGCGCCTGCTTCGCCAGCTTCGCCACCACCAGCGCGCCGTTGGTCGCCATGTCGCCATGGCTCGGGTCGCGCGGCGGCTCCATCAGCACGCGGGCGAAGGCCTCGCCCGGCAGGTCGAGGCAGCAATCTCGCCAAGGCGGCGACGGTCCGGGCACGAAGCGCGGCGAAAAGGTCGTGTTCGATCATGGTGGCGCGGGTGTAGCAGGCCGGTAGCCCGGGCGACAGGATGGCGCCCGGCCTGCCTCCCGGGCCGTCAGGCGGCCAGCAATTCATCCGCCGGGCCGAAGAACTCGTAATGGATCCGGCCGGCCGGGACGCCGGCGGCGGCCAGCCCGCCGACCAGGTCGCGCAGGAAGGGCTTCGGGCCGCAGAGGAAATAGTCGGCCGCCCCGACCGGGGTGTTCCGGCGCAGCCAGTCCGGCGTGACCCGCCCCGCCTCGGCCCGCCCGGCCTCCTCGGCCCGCGGCGATTCGAGGAAGGTCGTCGCCCGGAGTCCGGGCAGCTCCCCGCCAGCTCGGCGACGCGCGGCCCGAAGGCCAGGGCCCGCCCGTCCAGCGCCGCCATGCACCCAATGCGTCTCTAGGCCCGGATGCGCCGCCGCGATGGTCTCGAGCATCGACAGCAGCGGGGTCAGGCCGACGCCGCCGGACAGCAGCACCACCGGCCGCTCCGGCCGCTCGGACAGGAAGAACTCGCCGGCCGGGGGGGCGACCTCCAGCACCGCGCCGGGCGGGGCATGGTCGTGCAGCCAGGTGGAGGCGGCGCCCCGCTCCTCCCGCTTGACGCTGATCCGGTAGCCGCGGTCGTCGGGCGCGGAGGGAGATGCTGTATTCCGCTTGAGCGCCGGCTGTCCGGGGATCTGCAGGCGGAAGGTCAGATACTGGCCCGGCCGATGCCGCATCACCGGCCCGCCATCCGCCGGCCGCAGCTGGAAGGAGGTGATGATCGCGCTTTCCGCAGTCCGCTCCGCGACGACGAAACGCCGCCAGCCCCGCCAGCCGCCGCGGGCGCGGGCCATGTCACGGTAGATCTCCGCCTCCCGGCCGATCAGGATCCCGGCGAGGGTCCAATAGGCCTCGCCCCAGGCCTCGAGGATCTCGGGCGTCGCGGCCTCCCCCAGCACGTCGCCGATGGCGCCCAGCAGGGCTTCCGCCACATGCGGGTAGTGCTCCGGCAGGATCACCAGGCCGGCATGCTTCTGGGCGATCCGCTCCACCGCGCCGGACAGCACGCCGAGATTGTCGATGTGCTTCGCATAGGCCAGCACCGCCGCCGCCAACGCCTTCGGCTGTGACCCGGTCTCGCCGTGATGGGACTGGTTGAAGAGGTCACGGATCTCCGGATTGCGGAACATCCGGTCATACATCCGGCGGGTGATGGCGAGGCCATGCTGCTCAAGCGCGGGAACGGTCGCCTTCACGACGGCGATGGTGGTGTCGCTGAGGGGCACGCGGCGGCTCCTTAAGTGGTAAAATAAAAACCACTTATCAGGACCTCCCGCTTGCCGACATGCCATGTATAGGAACGAGCCATGCGCCTCACGCTGCACACCGACCTCGCCTTCCGCACGCTCATCCATCTCGGCCTGCGGGAGGACCGGCGCGTGCAGAACCGAGGAGATCGCCGCCGCCTGGCGCATCTCCTCCAACCACCTCGACAAGGTGGTGCAGCGCCTGGCGGCGGCCGGGCTGGTCGAGACGCGGCGCGGCCGCGGCGGCGGGATGGTCCTGGCCCGGCCACCGGCGGCCATCCGCCTGGGCGACGTGGTGCGCAGCACCGAGGAGGATTTGGCGCTCGTCGCCTGCTTCGCCGGCGACGGCGACCCTTGCGGCGACCAGACCGGGGCACGTTGCGTACTGGCCGGCGCCTGCCGGCTGCAATCCGCGCTCGGCCGAGCCTTGGCGGCTTTTCTCGGCGTGCTGGACGGCATGACCCTGGCCGACCTGCTCGACCCCGCCGCCCGCCCCGTCGCCGCCGCGCGCCTCGGGATCGAGCTGGCGGACCCGCAGACCGCATCCCTGGCCGGCTGATCCGGCGGGCGCGAGCGGCAACGGCAAGAGACCGGCGACCTTCCCGCCCCAGGCTACGGGGCATGATCTTCCACGACTTCGCCGTGATCGCCGCCGGCATCGCCATGGGCTTCTGGCTCGAACCGCCTGCTCGGCCCGGGGCGCCTCGCCTGGGTGATGCTGGGCTCCATGGCGCTCGGCTCCCTGGTGCTGCTCGGTCAGGAATGGGCGGGCATGGCGCTCGGCTGCCTGCTTGGCGCGCGGGTGGCGCCGACGCGGACGCCCTGGGCCTGAGGCGGGGAAGGAGCTGGTGGAAACGGTCGCCTCCCCGACCAGCCCGTCCACTATCCCGGGTCGGGTCGCGGCCGCCAGGCCGAACTAGGCGCGCGGCCCGGCGAAGGCCTTGCCCGGGTCGCCGAAGCGCATGCTCGGGTGGCTGCGGGCATATTGCGGCGGGAAGCTAGCGGCGGCACCCAGCGCCTCGGCGGCATGCCAGGGCCAGCGTGGCTCCCACATCATTCCCCTCCCCAGCGCGATCAGCTCCGCCGCGCCGTCCTGCAGCGCCGTCTCCGCCAGGTCGGGCTCGTGCAGCAGCCCTACCGCCATGGCGGCGATCCCGGCCTCCTGCTGGATCCGCTTGGCATAGGGCAGCTGGTAGCCAGGGCCGACGCGGATCGCCTGGGCCGGGCTGATGCCCCCGGAGGAGGCCGTGACATAGTCGCAGCCCTGCGCCTTCAGCGCGCGGGCCAGGGCGACGCTGTCATCCGCGTCCCACCCATCCTCCGCCCAATCGGTCGCCGAGATGCGGACCCCGATCGGCTTGCCCGCCGGCCAGGCCCCCGCAGCGCCGCGAAGATCTCGAGCGGCCAGCGCATCCGCCCCAGCAGGTCGCCGCCATAAGCGTCGTTCCGCCGGTTCGCCAGCGGCGAAAGGAAGCAGTTCAGCAGGTAGCCATGCGCCGCATGCAGCTCGATCAGGTCGAAGCCCAGCGCATCCGCCCGCCGGGCCGCGGCGACGTAGCCGGCTTTGATCTCGTCCATCTCATCCAGCGACAACATCTGCGGCACCGGCCGGCCCGGATAGGCCAGCTCGCAGGAGGAGACCGGCCGCCAGCCCCCGGCCTCGGGCGGCACCGTCTCGTTACCCTCCCAGGGTCGGGGCGACCGAGCCCTTGCGGCCGGCATGGGCGAGTTGGATGCCGAGCGCCGCTTCCCCCTGCGAGCGACAGAATCCACCACCGGCCGCAGCGCCTCGGCCTGGGCATCGGTCCAGAGCCCGAGGCAGCGCGGCGAGACCCGCCCGCGCGGCTCCACCGCCGTCGCCTCCATGATCACGAGGCCAGCGCCGGACACCGCCAGGTTGCCGACATGCATAAGGTGCCACGGCGTCGCATGCCCCTCGGGGGTCGCGGAGTACTGTGCCATCGGCGAGACGACGATGCGGTTGGCAAGGGTGAGGTCCCGCATCGCATAGGGCGCGCAACAACAACGCCGACATCCAAACCTTCCCCTATGGGGGCCGGTATCGCCCGGCCGCCCCTTCGGCGTGCCGGCCACTGCCCCCTCATCAGGAGGGATTGTGGCGTTCTTCTCGCGCGGGGCAAGAGTTCCCGCCGCGCGTGCCGAACATGACGTTACCCGAAGGCGCCGACCTCATGCGTGATCGCGGCGCCGCAGCCGCGCACCAGCCCGAAGAGCCGGGCCATCGGCTGGAAGATCGCCGCATGCTCCCGGGCATAGCTCAGGCCTTCCCGTGCCGGCGCCGGCTCGTGGAAGTCGAGGTCGACAACGGCGCCGGGGGCGGCGGGGAAGATCTCCTGCAGCAGCGTCAGCACCGGCTCCACGTCCAGCTGCAGCACGCGCAGCACCATGCTCTCCCGCGTCGCGCCGTGGCGCGGGCTGAAATCCGGCAGCTCCACCGCCAACAGCCAGATCCGGTGGATCAGCGCCAGCCGCAGCGCGTGGCAGCAGCACCAGCCGGTCGGGCATCGCCGGCAGGTCCGGCCAGGCATGGCGCAGCGACAGGTGGTCGGCCTGCAGGCGGCGGAACAGCCGCCGGGTCGGTGCGTCGAGGTCGAGCCGATCTACCGCATAGGCCACGCCCAGCAGCGCCTCCCGCCGCCCCGGCCGGCGGGTGAAGCCGGCGCGATCCAGCCAGGGCCGGGATCGAGGGTATCGACCACTGCCCGCAGCACGCCAATATCCGAGCAGGCCGAGGCCCGCGCCGCCATGGCCAGCGCCCGGCGGAAGCGTGGCGAGCGGGTACGGAGGTCCTGGAAAGCGTCCGGATTGGCCTCGGCGGCGATGCCGAGACCATGGATCGAGTTGGCCATCCAGCCGAGCTGCTGCAGGATGGCGTTGTTCGGGATAGCGCGCAGCTGCGAGGGATGGCTGATCCGCATCGGCCCGCCCATGCCGTCGGACTGCCGCACCGCGGGGCGCGACCCCGTGCGGTCCAGCAGCCCGGGCCCGAAGGCGCCGAGCAGCGCGGCATAGCCGGGATCAGCGACCAGCGCCTGCATCTCACGCCGGACGGTGGCGAAGAAGTCGGCGACATAGTCGGCTTCGGCATAGACCGGGTCGTCGACCGGCCCCACGGGGGCGAAGGCATGCGCGGCGATGCCCGCGACGGTGGCGGCGGCGAGTTCGGGTGTGCCGAACAGCAGGTAGCCGTCGCCACCTTGGAAGGCCATTTCCTCCCGCAGCTTCAGCCCAGCGCGATCGAGCGCGGCGCGGGCCTGGGGCGGCGAGAGATAGGCCATGCGGTCGGCCAGGCTGTCCGGATGCCCGCCGCGGCCGACGCTCTCGCCATGGGTGTCGAAGAGCACGACCTCGATGCCATCCAGCTTGTGCCGGCGCAGCAGGTCGACGAGGCGAAGCTTCAGGCGTTCCGCCAGATAGCTGGCGGCGAGCTGGCCGACATAGCGGCCGCTGTCGGAATAGCCAGAATTGCAGGCAGATGCGGCCATGCTGGCGCAGGTAGTCGCGGTAATGCGGACTGCGCAGCGCCTCCTCCAGCACCCGCTCGCCGCGGTCGAGCGCCTCCGCCGTCTCGAACAGCGGGAGAGCTCGACCGCATGGTCGCAGCCGAAACGCTTTGCCAGCCAGAGAGCGGCCAGCAGCGTGTAGCCGGTCTCGGTCTCGGCGATCAGGAAGCGGATCGGCGCGCTGCCATCGACATGCTTGGTGATCTGCGTGCAGACCAGCATCAGCCGGGCGGCCGAGGCCTGCTCGGCGATCAGCGCGCCGAAATCGACCGGCTGCGCCGCGACCTCGGCCAGCGCCGTGTTGATCGAGGCCAGCAGGCCCCGGCGCTGCGCCATGTCGTCGGCCGAAGCCGCCAGGCCGAGGCCGCTGGCGCACCGCATTGTGGACCTGCGCCGCGTTCAGCCGCACATGGGTATGGGCAAGCGCCAGCCCATGCGCCGCAAGGCCGCCACGGGCGACGGCGAGCGCCAGCCGCGCCGCATCGTCGGGCGCCGCCGCGATGGCCGCGGGGAAGAGCTCAAGCAGCGGCACGGTCGTGGTCATCGCCGCGTCGCGGCGACCGAGCATGACGGCGGCGAGGCGTTCCACCGCCTCCGGCTCCGGCTTCTCCGGCACTGCGCCGATCTGCGCCTCCACTGCCTCAAGGGCAGCGCCGACCCGCCCGGCCAGCGCTGCGGCGCAGTGGCCGATCGGCGCCAGCTGGGCCTGCAGCCGTTCCAGCTGCAGCCGCTTCATGATCAGCCGCAGCCGCAGCGTGTCCCACCAGCCGATGTCGGTGCGCCCGTCCGTGTCGTAGCCGACCCAGGAGGCGAGCAGGACCGGGCGTGGCACGAGGCCGGTCCAGCGGTCGCCCCAGACCCCCTTCGCCGCGGTCAGCAGCGCGGCGGCCAAGCCATCGAGCGCGTCGCGGCCGCGCTGGATGGCGGCGACGGCCTGCCGGAATTCCTCGGCGAGGGTCGGCGCGGTCGGGCGGTGCACCAGGCCGGCGGGCCAGTCGGCGCCGCTCGCAGCGCGGGCCAGGGCCTGGTTGGTTTCCCAAGCGCAGCGAGAAAGTCGGATGGGCGGTGAAGACCGCGGCGAAGCGGGAGGTCTCGACCAGCGCGCGGTAGCGCGCGAAGGGGATCGGGCTGTCCTCGGGGTCCGGCCGGACCAGGCGTTCCGCGAGGGCGGCGAGGTCGGGCGTGCCGCCGTCCAGCCCCACATAGGCGGCCAGGGCGCCTCGCCCGCTCGGCGGCGGCGGAGTCCGCAAGTTGCTGAACCATGCCGGCCAAGCCGTCCAGGTCGAGGACCCCATCATCCATCCGCCGGCTGATCGCCAGCGCGATGAGCAGGACGGGGTCGCCGAAGGGATCCTGCGCGGCTGTGGCACGCGCCTCCCGCAAGCGCGCGAGGATCTCCTGGAGCGGGTCAGGGCTGATGTCCGGCATTCCCCCATGTTGCATGTGCGAAGGGTATGGGCGCCAGGGGTAAGTTTCGCGGCAAGGCGACCGAACCGGTGGCAGATCGACCGCCTTGCCGCTCCCGTTGCCGCGCGCGGGGGCAGGCTGCGCATTAGCAAGGCAGGCAGCTCAGCGATCGTCGCTCATCGCTGGGCGACGCCGCCCGAGGCGCTCACCCGCCAGACCTTGTTGCCGACATCGTCGGCGACCAGGAGCCCGCCGCGGCCATCCGGCGCGACGCCAACCGGGCGGCCCTGGGCCTTGCCATCGGCGTCTAGGAAGCCGCCGAGCACATCGACCGGCGGGCCCTGCGGCCTGCCATCGGCGAAGGACACGAAGATCACCTTGTAGCCGGAGGGCGGCCTGCGGTTCCAAGACCCGTGCTGGCCGATGAAGGCGCCTTCGCGGTAGGGCGCCGGCAGCCCGCCTTCCGCCGGGGCGAAGGCCAATCCCAGCGAGGCGGTATGCGGGCCGAGCGCGTAGTCCGGAGGGATCGCCCTGGCGACCATACCAGGGTTCGGCGCCGGGCGGGGATCGACGTGCTGGCCGTAGTAGCTCCAGGGCCACCCGTAGAAGCCGCCATCCTTCAGTGCGGTCATGTAATCGGGGACGAGGTCGCTGCCGAGTTCGTCGCGTTCGTTCACCGCGACCCAGAGCGCGCGGGTTTTCGGCTCCCAGGCCAGGCCCACCGGGTTGCGGGTGCCGGAGGCGAAGATGCGATGCCGGCCAGTCCTCGCATCGACCTCCCAGACCGCGGCGCGCTCATGCTCGGCTTCCAGCCCATTCTCGGCGATGTTGCTGTTGGAGCCGACCGCGACGTAGAGCTTGCCGCCATCCGCTGCGGCGATGACGTTCTTGGTCCAGTGGTGGTTCAGCGCCCCGCCCGGAAAGTCGGTGACCTTTTCGCCCTGCACCGCGATGCGGGTCTCGCCGGGCCTGTAGGGGAAGCGCAGCAGGGCGTCGGTATCGGCGACGTAGAGCGTCTCCCCGACCAGGGCCATGCCGTAAGGCGAGTTCAGCCCCTCCAGCAGCACAGCGCGGGTTTCGGCGCGGCCGTCATTGTCGGCGTCGCGCAGCAGGGTGATCCGGTTGGCACTTTCGGTCTTGGCGCCTGCCCGGCCCTGGAGCAGGCCCTGGATCCAGCCGCGGATGCCCTTGCCATCACCAGGTCGCTTGGGGCCATTGGTCTCGGCCACCAGCACGTCGCCGTTCGGCAGGACCATGAGCTGGCGCGGGTGATCCAGCCCCTCGGCAAAGGCGGCGACGCGCAGCCCTCGCCCGGCTTCGGCATGGCGCCTTCGGCCCAGCCGCGCACCGGGGCGATGTTGATGGTCGGGATCAGGCTGGATTTCGGCGGCGGCAGCTTGGGCGATGGCCCCTGCCCTTCGGCGACGCTCTGGGTCGCCTCCTCGCCACAGGCGGCAAGGGCGAGAAGGCACAACAGGGCAAGCGGAGTGCGGGGCATGGCGGACCTTGCGCGGGGATTGCCCGGACAACGCGCGACATCATCCGGGGTGGCGTCAGGCCGCGGGCAGCCGCAGGCAGGCGCGCAGCCCGCCCTGCGTGGCCGCCTCCAGCATCAGGCTGCCGCCATAGAGGCCGGCGAGATCGCAGACGATGGCGAGGCCAAGGCCGCTGCCGGGCGCCGCCTCGTCCAGCCGGGCGCCGCGGGCGAGCACCGCGGCGCGCTCCGCCTCGGTCAGCCCCGGTCCGTCATCCTCGATGCAGGCCAGCACCGCCGCGCCCTCCCGCGCCACCGTCACCCGAACCGCCTGTGCCGCCCAGGCGCAGGCATTCTCCAGCAGGTTGCCCAGCATCTCTGCCAGGTCCTGGTGGTCCACCCGCATACGCGCCCGCGCATCCCCGGCAACCGTGATCTCCAGCCCTTTCCCGGCAAACAGCCGGCGCAGCGCGCGCGCCACCGAATCGGCGACCGCCAGCGGGACGGCCTCGGTGGCCGCGGCGCCGGACAGGGCGGCGGCGCGGGCGCGGACGAGATGGTGTTGCACCAGATGCTCCATCGCCGTGGCCTGGGCCCGGGCGGTGCCAAGGTCGGCCGGTGCTGCCTCCAGCGCGGTGCGCTGCACCGCGAGCGGCGTCTTCAGCGCATGCGCAAGATTGCCGACATGGGCACGGGCGCGCTCCACCGTCGCCCGGTTCTGCGCCACCAGCGCGTCGATCTCGGCGAGCAGCGGGGCGATCTCGGCAGGCGCCCGGGCGGCGCCGAGGCCCGTCGCCTCCCCCGCCCGCAGCGCGGCCAGCGCCCGGCGGGCGCGGCGCAGCGGCGCCAGGCCCCAGACCACCTGCGCGGCGACGCCGCCGACCAGTCCGAGGCCGAGCGCCAGGAAGCTGCCGCCGACCAGCAGGCGCAACCGGCCGATGTCGCGGTCCAGCGTGTCCCGCGCCACGGCGACCTGCACCAGCATCGGCGGCCCGCCCTCCTCCGGCACCACCGACCGCTCGGCCAGGCGCAGCACCTCGCCGCGCAGGCCGGGGATGTCGCTCACCCGCGGCCCGGCCCCGGCAGGAAGGTCGAACGGCGGCAGCCGCGAATCCCAGAGCGAGCGCGACGTGGCGGTGCCGCCGCCGGGGATGGCAATCTGCCAGTAGGTGCCGGAGAAGGGCTGGTCGAAGTTCGGGGCCGAGAGCGCCCGCACCGGGCCGAGCTTGCGGCTTGCCGGCCTCGCCCGGGCTGGCGGCGCCGGCAACGGCCGCGAGCAGGTTGACCAGCCGCGCATCGAAGGTCCGCAGCATCTGCTCCGACACCAGACCGAGGATCAGCCAGCCGGCTAGGCCGAGCCCGCAGGCCACCCAGGCGGCGGTCAACAGTGCCAGCCGCAGGGTCAGCGACTGCAGGAGCCGGCCGGCCATCCCGCCTTCAGCCCGGTGCGGCCAGGCGATAGCCCCGGCCGCGCAGCGTCTCGATCAGCGCCGGGTCGAGCTTCCGCCGGAGACGCCCGACCACGACTTCCAGCGTGTTGGAATCGCGGTCGAAATCCTGGGCATAGAGATGCTCGGTCAGCTCGGTCTTCGAAACCACCTGGCCTGCCCGGCCAGCAAGATAGGCGAGCAGGCGGAATTCGAGGCCGGTCATCCGCACCGGCGCGCCGCGCAGGGTGACGCTGCCCGCCGCCGGGTCGACGCGCAGCGACCCGAGCTCGATCACCGCCTGTGCCCGGCCCTGGGCGCGGCGGACCAGGGCGCGCAGCCGCGCCAGCAGCTCCCCCATGGCGAAGGGCTTGGCGAGATAGTCGTCGGCCCCGGCATCGAGGCCGGCGACCTTCTCGGTCCAGCTGTCGCGGGCCGTCAGGATCAGCACCGGCATGTCCCGGCCGGCGGCGCGCCAGCGGCGCAGCACCGTCAGCCCGTCCAGCCGCGGCAGGCCGAGATCGAGCACCACGGCGTCATAGGGTTCGGTCTCGCCGAGGAAGAGCGCCTCCTCCCCGTCCGGGGCGTGGTCGACGACGAAATGCGCGGCGACCAGCGCGTCGCGGAGCTGGGCCGCCAGGGGGGCGCTGTCCTCGACCACCAGGATGCGCATCAGCGGCGTTCCTGAACCGGACCCTTGGTGCCGATCACCGCGCCGGTCGCGGCATCCAGCTCCACCTTGTACATCCGGCCGGAGGGCGGCAGCAGCTTGAACTCGTAAGTCCAGCGCTCGTCATCGTCGTCGTCCAGCTCGGTCTCGACGACCTGGCCGACGAAGCGCCGCTCGATCTCCGCCAGCAGCTGCACCAGGGGGCGGATGCGGCCCGCCTCGACGGCGCGGCGGGCACGTTCGTGGTCGTCGTCCCCGGCCCGGGCGGCGGGGCTGGCGAGCAGGCCGAACAGGATGGCGGCAAGGAGGTGGCGGCGCATGACCGGCTTTTCCGGCGGCGAAGCTGAACCCCGGCTGAACGGCCCGCTCAGGCCGGGTTCAGGCAGGCCCGGCCAGGATGCCGCATCGATACCCGGAAAGGATGGAATATGAACGGTCTCGACGCGGCCTGGGTGAGCCTCGGGGTATTCCTGCTGGCCTGCGGCGGCCTGCCGGCCTTGCTGGCGATCCGGGAAGAGCGGCGCCGGCCGCGCGGCGCCACCCTGTTCCACGAGACGGCGGAGGAGCTGCCCCCGCTGGCCTGGGCCGCAGCCACGGGCCCGTTCCGCCTGCAGGGCTGGGCGCCGACACAGGCCGGCGCCGCCTTCGCTACCCTGCCAGCCCGCGCAGCGCAGCACAGATCCGCTCGACCTGCTCGTCCGTCAGCTCCGGATACATCGGCAGGCTGAAGACCTCCTGCGCCGCCCTCGCGGTCTCGGCGCAGGCAGCCGGACCAAGCGCGACCCGGCCCTCATAGGCTGATTGCTGGTGCACCGGCACGGGGTAGTGGATGCCGGTGCCGACGCCATCCGCCTTCAGCCGCGCCATGTAGTCCGTGCGGTGCGGGCTGCGGAGCACGTACTGGTGGAAGACGTGCTCAGCATCCGCCCGCCGCGACGGCGGCGCCAGCGGGCCGCCAGCCAGCGCCGCGTCATAGGCCGCGGCGATCGCCCGGCGCCGTGCATTGCCGGCATCGAGCGCGGTGAGCTTGACCCGCAGGATCGCCGCCTGGATCTCGTCGAGCCGGCTGTTCACTCCGACCAGCGAGGAGATGTAGCGCTCCTTCCAGCCATATTGCCGGATCGCGGCGATGCGGTCGGCGAGTTCGAAGTCGTCGGTCGCCAGAACGCCGCCATCGCCCAGCGCGCCGAGATTCTGGTGGGATAGAGCGAGAAGGCCGAGGCGGCGCCGAGCGTGCCGAGCTTCCGCCCGTGCAGTGTCGCGCCATGCGCCTGGGCGCAATCCTCGATCAGCGCGACGCCGTGCTCGGCGCAGGCGGCGAGCATCGGGTCCAGCTCGCAGGCCTGGCCGTAGATGTGCACGGCGATGGCGGCGCGGATCGGCGGCAGGCCCGGCGGCGGGTCGCCCAGCACCGCAGCCAGCTCCTCGGCGTCCATGGTATAGGTGTCGGGGTCGATGTCGAGCAGCAGCGGCGTCGCGCCGGTCATCTCGATCGCGGCAACGGTCGCGACCGCGGTGTGCGAGACGGTGGCGACCGTCGAGCCCTCCCCGATCCCGAGGCCGCGCAGGATCAGCGCCAGCGCGTCGGTGCCGTTGGCGCAGCCGACCGCACGGGTCGTGCCGAGCCAGGCGGCGTATTCCTGCTCGAAGGCCTCGCCTTCCTTGCCGAGGATGTACCAGCCAGAGGCCAGCGCGCGCTGCACGGCGGCGTCGATCTCGGCCTTCTGCGCCAGGTAGCCGGCGCCCGGATTGGCCTGCGGGATCATGGTCGTGGTGGCGTTCATGGATATCGTCCGGGCAAGGGTCAGGTGTAGTCGGCGAGGCGCGAGCGGTACCATTCGAGCGAGCGGGCCAGCCCCTCGTCCAGCCCGACGAGCGGCTCCCAGCCCGTCGCGGCACGGAAGGCACGATCGTCGGCGTGGTAGCTGCCGATGTCGATTGGCGCGCGGTCGGCCGGGAAGCTCTTCACGGTGTAGTGGCCAGCGCCGCCATTCGCGGCGATCAGCCGGTCGGCGAGCTCGATCAGCGAGGCCGGCGGTGAGCCACCAAGGTTGAAGACGCGGCCGGCGACATCCGGCTTCGTCGCCTGCTCGGCGGCCAGCAGGAAGGCGCGCACCACGTCGTCCACATAGGTCATGTCGCGCAGCTGCTCGCCGCCCCAGACCTCGAAGCTCTCGTTCTTCAGGACCTGGCGGATCCAAATGCCGAGGAAGGTCTGCCGCGCGTCGCGGATGCGCAGGCGCGGGCCGTAGCAATTGGTCAGGCGGAGCGAGACCACGGGGCGGTGCAGCACGCGCTGCTCCAGCAGCCAGTACTGCTCGCCGGCGACTTGGAGACGCCGTTGGCGTCCGGCGGCTGGACGGGATGGAGCTCATCGACCGGGAGGCGCAGCGGCTTGCCGTAGAACTGGCGGGTCGAGGCGTGCACGACGGTCGCCTTCGGCGCCGCCTCCCGCATCGCCTCGAATCAGCCGGACCTGGGCCACGGCATTGATGGCGATGTCGGCCACCGGGTCGCGCTGGCCGCCCATATGGCTGGTCTGCGCCGCCATGTTGAACAGCACGTCGACATCCTGGGCGAGCGAGTTCAGCTCCATCTCGCGGATGTCGCCACGCACCAGAAGCACCGAGGCGCCCTCGAGGTTGGCGATGTTCGCCCCGCCATCCTCCATCATCGCGTCGAGCGCGGTGACCCTGGCGCCGACTGCCGCCAGCCGGTGGCAGAGCGCGCTGCCGAGAAACCCGGCGCCCCCGGTCACGAGAACGCGCTTGCCGCGCCAGAAGGCGGCCCGTTCCGCGTCGGTCATTCGTCCTATCCTCATCCATCCGGCAGCCGGCATCCGGTCCCGCCGCAATCCTCAGGCTGCCCCAGGTCTTCGCGGGGGATTGCGGCGGAAGCGTGCCTAGTCCCCGGCGGCGCCGGGGCGCTGTCCCTGAGGCGCACCATGCGGCAGATGGGGTGCGTCCGTGTAATGATGAGTGCGAGAGGCGGTGAGTCCTTCCACCTGCGCGTCATTTTGCGCAAGGTGCCTCTCGGTTTTGGGAGGATCGCGGGGCCCATCCGGCACCCCGGCGCGGCTGCCGCGCATGATCTCGTAGAATCCGAAGAGCAGCAGCAACTGGGCGAACAGCATCTGGATGCTCGCCAGCACCCGGATCCCGTCATCCACCGGTTGGATGTCGCCATAGCCGACCGAAGAGAGCGTCACGACGCTGAAATGCAGCGCATCCGAAAAGTCGATGCGGATCGGCCCGGCCGGGCCGTGGAACAGCGCGTGGGTCGATAGCCCGTCCGCGATCCGGTAGAGCGAGCCAAAGGTCACCACCAGCAGCGCCCAAATCGAGGAAAAGGCGGCGATCGGTACCGCCAGCCGTGACAGCCGGAGGGTCACCGCGCGGAATATCACCGCCATGTCGACCAGCAGCCGCACCACATCGGCGACTGAGACGATGTTGATGATCGCGATCGCCGCCATGGCCGCCATGAGCGCAATGCCCTGCCCGGCCGGGTCCAGCCGGTTGATCGGAACCGAAAGCGAGACGACTCCAACAGCCCCGGTCGCCACCAGCCAGCGCGCGAAGCGCGGCAGATGGGCAATGTCGGCCGGTTCGTCGCCCTGGGCCCAACCGCGCAGCAGGAAGCCGCTGGCGCCAGCAGGCGATCACGAAGGCGATCACCGGCAGGATGAAGCCGGCCGACCGTGCCCAACCCGGCGCCGCGGGGAAGCCGGCGCGGCCGAGCACGGCATAGAGGCAGGCATACATCGCCAGGCCATTTGCCGCGCCCAGGGCGACGCAGGCCCATGCGGGAAGACTAGGTAAAGCAGGCCCATCGCTGCGGCGGCGCCGCCCAGCACCACCAGCGGGAAGGCACCGCCGCGGTCGGCGATGCCGCCGGCGACCAGCAGCATCAGCGCGAAGGACATGCCGAGCGCGGTGGCGAAGCCCCTGGGCGGGCGTGTCCGCCGTGCCGGGCGCGGCGCGGTCATGCAGGCGGCAGCGCCGCGATCCCGGTGATCTCGACCTTCCAGCCTGGATCGACCAGCGGCGCCTGGATGGTCATCCGGGCCGGCTTCGCCGCCGGGTCCAGCCAGCGGTCCCAGGCGCGGTTCATTGCCGGCGCATCGGCGATGTCGGCCAGCACCACAGTCACGCTGAGCAGCCCGGCCTTCGAGGTTCCGGCCGCAGCCAGCAGCGCGTCGATCTGGGCCAGGATGTCGGCGGTCTGTCCTTCGGCATCCAGCGTCGCGTCATCGGCCACCTGGCCGGCGAGGTAGACCACACCGGCATGCACCACCGCGCCGGAGAGGCGCGCTTCTTCCGCCAGCCGCCGGATCGTCATGGCCAACCTCCGCTGATTTCCGAACCCATCCTGATACCGCGTCCCGGCCGGCCTGGCCAGCCCCCTTCAGGGCGCTTGCCGGCGGGCGACGCGGCCGGCCATACCCGAGACGTTGCGATCCGGGACCCGCCCATGCTGCCGCTGCTCGCCCGCGCCATCCTCGCCAGCCGCTACCTGCTGGCCTTCTTCTTCATCGGGCTGGTCGCCTCGCTCGGCCTCTACGCCGTGCGCTTCGCCGCCAAGCTGTGGAAGCTGGCGCGGGGCGTGACGGAGATGGCGGAGGACGACTTCCTGATCGCGGTGCTGCACCTCGTGGATGCAGCCCTGATCGCCTCTCTGGTCGTGATCGTCGCGCTGGCCAGCTTCGACAGCCTGGTTGCGCGGCTAAATCGGGACGAGGCGGACGACGACCTGCGCTGGGTCTCGCGCACCGATCATTCCAACCTGAAGATCAAGGTGGCGACGGCGATCGTCGCCATCTCCTCGATCCATCTGCTGCAGGTCTTCCTGAAAGTGGAGAACTACCCGGAGACCACGGTCTTCTGGCAGGTGGTGATCCACATGGTCTTCGTCGTCGGCGCGGTGCTGCTTGGGCTGCAGGACTGGATCGGGCGTCAGGGGAAGGATGCGGGAAGGCGAAGTAGCCCGGCCGCGTCAGGCGGCCGGGGCGATCCTGTCGAGCGTCTCGGGTAGCAGGATCTCGATCCGCACCCGCGGCCGCTGGAAGGCCGGAACGATGGCGACGACCCGCACCGCGGCGGTTTCCGGCAGGATGCCGAGCCCCTCCAGCGCTTCCTCATCCTCGCGCGGCAACCAGCCGAGCGAGGCGCCGGCTTCGGTCGTGATCTCGATGGAGAAGCCGCGGACTGGCCGGGCGACCCGGCGAAGCCGCAGCGGCAGGCCGATCCTCAGCATGGCGAGAGCTGCGGGCGTCGCCCGGTCGCCAACTCCGCTGATGAAACTATGCAGCGCCAACTGCGGAAGACCATCTGGCGCGAGGGTGACAGACATATCGGGTGTTCCGTTCAGGCCGGGAGAGGCGCTACGGGGCATTCGGTTGCACAGCCTGCCGGGGCCCGCCCGACCGTACCGGTCCATCTACCCGCCACGCCGCCTCTCCCCTCGCCGGCCATCGGCCGGTCGTTATGATTATTGTGTTAACAAATCGTATTCGGATCGACGTAAGCTCCGGCCGCCGACCATAGCGAAAGAACCGGTCGCGCGGAAAGTACATCTCAAACTACGGCGATTCCGTTGCCGAGTTGCGGCGGCTGCAATGCGGTAGGCGCGCCCCCAGATGCGGAACCATGGCCAGTCCTCCGATCCGCGTGAACCGCGCCCCGTCCTCACCCTCTGGGCCGCCGTCGTGGCGGAACGCCTGGGGCACCCGCCCGACACGGCGCTGAGCCTCGCCAGCGCAGTGGCCGGCACCGCCGCCCGGGCCAAGGCGCGCCGGCTGGGCCTGGCCGAGGAGCAAGACGAGGCCGGACCCGCCAAGCCGGATGGCCCGCGTCGGACGGTGCGCCTGCTGGGCCGAGAGATCCCGGTGGTGGCGACGCCGGACGGCCTGCTCGCCGCCGAGCCGGACGGCAAGCCGGCGAAGCCCGGCGCGGTGGCCGCCTATGTCGCCCGTGCCTTCGGCGACCGTCTGGCCGAGGTGCGCGCGGCGATGGAGGCGCTGGCCGCGGGGCTGGCGCCGGAGGAGCTCAACCGGACCGGCTTCCGGCTTTACGCAGCCTTCCGGCCCGAGGTGCCGCCGGATGTGACGGGCTGGGGCGCCAAGGCGGTGCTCGACCTGGATCGAATCCGCAGCGCGGCGGGCTGAGCCCGGGTCAGTCGGCCCCCGCCGCCCGGGCGTCCGGCGGCGCCACTGCCCGCCGTGCCTCGCCAAGCTGCTCCTCCACCCAGACGCTGTGGTGCTCGCGGGCATAGTTGAAGTCGACCCGGCCGGTGGACATGGCCTCGAAGGCGCCCTCGGTGCCGATGGTGCCGATGTAGATATGCCCGAGGATGACCGCGATCATCACCATCGCCATGGCGCCATGGACGAAGTGGGCGACCTGCTGGCCGGTGATGTTGTCGAGGATGGCCGGCGCCATCAGCAGGTAGCCGGTGATCGCCGCCGCGGCGCCGCCGCCGATCTGGAACCAGAACAGCGCCTTCTGCGCCGCGTTGAAACGCCCGGCTGGCGGATGGCCCTTGGCCATCGGCCCGCCCGCCTTGACCCAGGCGACGTCGACGCGGGTCGGCCAGTTGTCCCGCGCCCAGACCGCCAGCATGCCCGCCAAGCCGACGACGAAGGGAAAGGACAGGAATTGATGTGCCGCTTGGCTCCACCAGGTCAGCGCGGTGAAGTTCGCCGGCCCGATCACCGGGCGCAGCAGATAGACGCCGAAGGTGATGTTCAGCCCGGTCAGGCCGAGGATGACGAAGCTGGTCGCGACCATCCAATGGTTGAACCGCTCCAGCCAGCTATAGCGGGCGATGCTGCGGCCGGACCGGCCGGCATTGATCCGCGTCGGCCCCTTCCAGAGGAAAAGCCCGGCCAGCAGGGCGACGGTGCCGAGCACGATGACCGCGCCGGCGATGGTCAGCACCGTGGTGCGCCAGGACCGCCAGTCGCGCCCGGCCGGCTGGACCAGGATGCCGGCCGACTGGTTCGGGATGCTGACCGATGCCCCGCACCGCGCCGAGCTGGCGGGCCATCTCCCGCTCCACCTCGGCCGCGTCCGGGCCGCCGCGGGCGGTAAAGGGCGGTGGCGCGACGACCGGCGCGACCGGAACAGCCGGACGCGGCGCAATGCCTTCGGGCGCGGCGCTGCGTGGCTGGCCGGTGGCCGGCTGCTGTTCGGAAGTGGCCGGCTGCTGGCTGTTATTGGCCCCGCCGCGGCCGGCGCCGACCTCGGGTGCCGAGGATTGCACCTCAGGAGACCCAGCCGGAAGGCCGGGCGCCTGCTGCTGCGCCAAGGCAGCGCCAGCCATCGTCAGCAGCAGTACGAAGCCGAGCGCACGGATCATGGTCATGCCGTCAGCTCCTCGCTTGTAGGCAGTGCGCCAGCCCCAGGCGCCGGAGCCGAATCCGCGCTGCTGAACACGCTCCTTGTAGATGCCGGCAATGATCTCGCCGTCGCCGGCGAGCAGCGCCTTGGTCGAGCACATCTCGGCGCAGAGCGGCAGCTTGCTCCTCGGCGATGCGGTTGCTACCGTATTGCATGTACTCGACCGGCGTATTGTCCTGCTGCGGCCCACCGGCGCAGTAGGTGCACTTGTCCATCTTCCCGCGACCGCCGGAATTGCCGACGCGGGGATATTGCGGGGCGCCGAAGGGGCAGGCGTAGAAGCAGTAGCCGCAGCCGATGCAGAGATCCTTGTCGTGCAGCACCAGCGCATCCGCAGTGCCGTAGAAGCAGGAGACGGGGCAGACCGCGGCGCAAGGCGCGTCGGTGCAGTGCATGCAGGCCATGGAGATCGAGCGCTCGCCGGGCTTGCCGTCGTTGATGGTGACGACGCGGCGGCGGTTGATGCCCCAGGGCACCTCGTGCTCGTTCTTGCAGGCGGTGACGCAGGCGTTGCATTCGATGCAGCGGTCGCTGTCGCAGAGGAATTTGAGCCGGGCCATCAGAGGATCTCCTGCGGGCGCGGCGGCGTTTCACGCCCCACGCCATTCGGCGCGCCTCGATCGCAGCCATGCTCAGGCGCTCCTGATCTGGCAGAGCGTCACCTTGGTCTCCTGCATGAAGGTGACCGGGTCGTAGCCATAGGTGGTGACGGTATTGGCGCTCTCGCCGAGCACGATCGGATCGGTGCCGGGCGGGTAGAATTTCCGCCGGTCCTCGCCCTGCCACCAGCCGCCGAAATGGTAGGGCATGAATGCGACGCCCTGGCCGACCCGGTCGGTGATCATCGCCTTGACCCTGATCCGGGCGCTGTTCTCCGGCCCCAGGACCCAGACATACTGTGCATTGGTGATGCCGCGCGCTGCCGCATCGGCCGGGTTGATCTCGATGAACATGTCCTGCTGCAATCTGGCCAGCCAGGGATTGGACCGGGTCTCCTCACCACCGCCCTCGTATTCCACCAAGCGGCCGGAGGTGAGGATGATCGGGAAGTCGCGGGCCACGCCATGCGAGCGCATCTGGACCGAAAGCCCGAGATGCGGCACGCGGAAGCCGCGGCGGTCGCGGAGCGTCGGGTAGGTCCCCGTCGGCGCCGGCACCTTCGGGTCGGCCGCCATCACCGCGGCCTGGTCGGGGGTCGGGATCAGGTCGGTGCGCGGGGTGTAGATCGGCTCGCGGTGCATCGGCACCGGGTCGGGCAGGTTCCAGGCGACAGCGCGGGCCTTGGCATTGCCGTAGGGCACGCAGCCATGGTCCATCGCTACCCGGATGATACCGGCCGAGAGGTCGGTGGACCAGGAGACGCGGTCGATGTTCTCGCCGCCGACGCGGGCGATGCTTTCCTTCTCCCGTGCCGTCAGCTTGTCGAACCAGCCGAGCCGCTTCAGCACGGCGACGGTGAATTCCGGATAGCCACCCTCGATCTCCGAGCCCTTGGACCAGCTGCCCTCGGCAAGCAGCGTCTCCCCGTTGCGCTCGACTCCGAAGCGGGCGCGGAAGGTGCCGCCGCCCTCCTTCACATGCAGCGAGGTGTCATAGAGGATGTGCGTGCCGGGATGCTTCATCTCCGGCGTGCCCCAGCAGGGCCAGGGCAGGCCATAAACCTCGCCCTCCACCGGCGAGCCCTTGGCTCCGCGCAGCGTGGTGATATCGAAATACTGCTGATCTCGCCATGTGGTGCCGGAGGCGCTCCGGCGATTGCCCAGTGTAGCCCAGCGCCCAGGTTCCGCGGTTGATCTCCCGCAGGATGTCCTCGACGACGACCACGCCGTCATTGACCTTGATGTTCTTGAACATCTCGTCGGCGAAGCCGAGGCGCTTCGCCAAATCGTACATGACGTCGTAGTCGTTGCGGCTCTCGAAGATCGGCTTCACCACCTGCTCGCCCCATTGCAGGGAGCGGTTCGAGGCGGTGCGGCTGCCTACCGTCTCGAAGCTGGTGCAGATCGGCAGCAGGTAGGTGCCATCGCGGCGGTCGGAGATCTGCGAGTAGGTTGTCGGATGCGGGTCGCAGACCACCATGAGCTCGAGCTGCTCCATGGCCTTCACCGCTTCCGGCATTCGGGTCACGGTATTGCCGCCATGGCCCATCACGAAGATGGCCTTGCAGTTGGACGGCTGGTCCACTTGGTCGCGCGGCAGGACCACGCTGTCGAACCAGCGGGTGCTCGGGATGCCGGGCGTCTCCATCAGCTTCTTGCTATGGAAACGGCCGACCATCCAGTCGTAGTCGACCTGCCAGACCCGGCACCAGTGCCGCCAGGCGGCCTCGTCCAGGCCGTAATAGGCCGGCAGGGTCGAGATATCGAGGCCCATATCCGTCGCGCCCTGCACGTTGGTATGGCCGCGGAAGATATTGCAGCCGGTCCCGGCGCTGCCTACATTGCCGGTCGCCATGCAGAGAATGCTGAAAGCGCGCACATTGGCGGTGCCGACGGTCTTCTGCGTCGCGCCCATGCACCAGATCAGCGTCGCCGGCTTCTGCGTGGCGAAGACCTGCGCCATGCGCTTCAGCTGCGCCTCCGGCACGCCGGCCACCCGCTCGACCTCCCTGAGGCGGCCACTTGGTCACTTCGCGGCGGATCTCGTCCATTCCGTAGACGCGCTGGGCAATGAATTCCTTGTCCTCCCAGCCATTCTCGAAGATGTGCCAGAGCATGCCCCAGATGATCGGGATGTCGGTGCCCGGGCGGATGCGGACATAATCTGTGGCGTGCGCGGCGGTGCGGGTGAAGCGCGGGTCGACGACGAAGAAGTTGGACCGGTTCAGCTCCCGCCCCGCCAGAAGGTGCTGGGTGGCGATGGGGTGCGACTCCGCCGGGTTGCCGCCCATGACGATCATCGTCCTGGACTGCAGGATGTCGTTGTAGCTGTTGGTCTGTGCGCCGTAGCCGAAGGTGTTCGCCACGCCGGCGACCGTCGTGCTGTGGCAGATGCGCGCCTGGTGGTCGGTGTTGTTGGTGCCCCAGAAGGCGCCGAACTTGCGGAACAGGTAGGCGGCTTCGTTCGTGAACTTGGCGGAGCCCAGCCAGAATACCGCCTCAGGCGTCGAGCGCTGGCGGATCTCCAGCAGCTTGGCCGAGATTTCGGCCATCGCCTGTTCCCAGGACAGCCGCTGCCACTCGCCGCCGACCAGCTTCATCGGGTATTTCAGCCGGCGCCCGCCATGTACCAGCTCACGCACCGAGGCGCCCTTGGCGCAATGGGTGCCGCGGTTGATAGGTGACTCGAAGGCCGGCTCCTGGCCGGTCCAGACGCCGTTCTGCACCTCGGCGATGACGCTGCAGCCGACGGAACAGTGGGTGCAGACATTCTTGATCTCGGCGCGGCGGCACGGCGCGGTCGGGCGTATCCCTGGGTTGCGCCTGAGCCAGCCGTGGCGGCAAGCCGCCGAGCGCCGCCAGCCCCGCCCCGCCCAGGCCGGCCTGTTTCAGGAAGCTGCGTCGGTCCGCGCCGCTGCCCGACAGCCCCCGGTAGGTCTCCGCCAGCCTCTGCCGGCCCGTCTGGGACGAGCTTGCGCCGCATGAGCATCGCGGCCGCCCTCAGTACCGGTTGGTACGGTAGTAGGCCCGCACATGATCGGTTTCGCGGTAGCGCGGGGCGCGCTTCTCCGCCTCGGTCTCCTTCCTCGGTGGCAGTCCGCCGGTGCTGCCATCCGCCTCGAAGGCGGCGGCCGGTGCCGCCACCGCGGCCAGGCCCAGGCCGCCGATGAATCGCCGGCGCGCCTGCACCACACCTTCAGACCCGTCCCGCATCGCCCATGCTCCCGCCCGATTCGAGGCGGGAACGCGCGAAGCGGCGGCGGGATGCCGGCGTGCCGGCCGGTTTTCAGGGGGTTTATTGCCGGGGCAACCGGCGCCCGCGGCCGGCGCGTTGCGGCGGCGCCCCAATCCGCAGGATGCCAAGACCATGCCGGCGCCTACCCGCTTCCTTTTCGGCCTGCTGATGCTTGCCCTTCCGGTTGCCGCGACGGCACAGGGAACCGCACCGGGCCAGGGCGTGGACCGACCCATTCCGCAGGGAGCCCCGCCCGCACAGCCCTCGGCCCCGCAGCCGGGCACGTTGGGTGACGGCCGGCCGAAAGAGGATCCGGGCGGCGGTGCGGCGAACACGGCGCCAAGCACGACTTCCAGCCTGCCCCTGCCGCTGCCCGGACAGGCGAACCCGCCCGAAAAGAATTAGGCGTATAGCGGCGTCATCGTCCGCAGGATCACCAAGTCCGAAGCCACGCCCCGATTTGCCGCGATCGCCGGGCGACCGTCCCGGTGTTTGGCTGCAAACAGCTGCCAGGTCTGTCGATCCGACACCGGCCGCGTCCGAATCCGCCTTGCCGAGGGAGCCGGGCCTCGCCCGCCTCGCTGAACGATGCCGGCAGCGGTTCGAACCTCGGCAGGCGCAAGCCCGGCGGCGCGATCCGAACCTTGCTTGCGGAGGAGGCAGGGCGCCGACACCAAGCACTTCGCCAATCCGGTCCGTCCGTACGACATCGCGGCCTAGGCGGGGACAAGAGCGCCGCGGCCAAGCTACTGCGCTATCTGAATGCATGGCGTCCCCAGCGAACGCCTAACTATCGTCCCCGAATGGTTCCGGCTGGAACGAGAAACCTGATTTAGCCCATATTAGCCGCAAGTTTCATCCATCTGCCCGCATGGTTTAGTCCCCCATCGTTCCGTTGTGTCTCCCACCAACCCACCATAGAATGGTGGGGACGATGGTGGGACGGATTTCATGCCGAAGCGTGCCAAGGGGCTGTCAGCGGTCGGGCTGGATCATCTGCCGGCGGGGCGTCATGCCGATGGTGGCGGCCTGTATGCCGTGATCGCCCCGGACTCCCGGACCTGGGCATTCCGTTACCAGCGGGCCGGCAAGCGCCGGGAAATGGGGCTGGGCGGCATGAAGGCCCTGAGCCTCGCCAATGCCCGCAAGATGGCGAAGGCCGCCGCCGCGCTGCTGGCGCAGGGTATCGACCCTATCGAGGCCCGCGCCGCCGCTGAGGCGGAGAAGAACGCCCCTCCCCCATCCGCTCCCACCACTTTCGCGGAGGCGGTGGCGGCCTACATGGCGCAGCACGCCCCCACTTGGCGCAGCGACAAGACCACGGCGGCCTGGACCAACACCCTGGTCAACCATGCCGGCCCGCACCTTGGCGCCTCTGCCAGTGGCGCAGATTGGCCGGGATCATGTCCTGGCCGTGCTGCAACCCCTCTGGCACGACAACCACGAGACGGCCCGCAAGGCCCGCGCGCGGATCGCCAGCATCATCGACTTCGCCATGGCGAAGGACTGGCGGCCGGAAGGGCTGAACCCGGCCCGGTGGCGCGGCAATCTGGACAAGCTTCTAGGCCGCCGGCCGGTCGAAGCGGCGACCAAGCATTACCCCGCCCTGCCGTGGGAGCAGATGCCGGCGTTCATGGCTGCGCTGCGCCAGCGCGAGGCTATGGCGGCCCGGATGCTGGAACTGGTGATCTACTCCGCTTGCCGGTCCAACGAGGCGTGTGGCGCCTTGTGGGGCGAAATGGACCTAGACCGCGGCGTGTGGACCATCCCGGCCGCACGGGCGAAGGCGGGGGCGGAGCATCGGGTGGCGCTCTCCCCGGCCGCGGTGGCGATGCTGCGCGGTCTGCTGCCGAGCAATGACAAGCTGGGCGCCGCCGATCCCGTGTTCCCGAACGCCCGCGGCAAGCTGCACTCCAACATGGCGATGGCCGCACTACTCGACCGGATGCAGGAGGGCACCGCGAACGGCAAGCCGCGCTGGCGGGATGCCGATGGCCGGGCGATCACCGTGCATGGGATGCGCTCCGCCTTTCGGGATTGGGCTGGTGAGACGACCGCCCATCCCCGCGAAGTCGTTGAAGGCGCCCTTTCCCATCGAGTGGGAGACAAGACGGAACGCGCCTATGCCCGCGGCGACCTGTTCACCCGACGCGCGCGCCTCATGGCGGATTGGGCGGATTATCTCGGCAAGGCGCCGGCCATGGTGGTAACGATCGAGCGCGAGCTGCGGCGACCGCCTAAGCGATCTCGCAAGGCATCGCAGCCGAAACCCTATCGGCGGGGACCGGGCCGGCCAGTCCGCGAGCGTGGCTTTCCGCACCACGCCGTCCCCACCGACTTTATGCGGAAGGCGCTGCGGAGGCGCTGAAATGGCCGGCGATACACCCAAACGTATCGGACTTCTCGACTTCGACCCGGACGCGGCACTAACGCCCGAGATGGCATTAACCCAGCAAGCGCGCGAACTACGCCAACGCATGCGCCGACAACTCGGCGAGGCAGAGGCGCGGCGTGTATGGGACGAGGTAGGCAAAAGCCGCGCGGCCGCATTCCAGGCTCGACTGTGTACGATATGACGAACCCCATGCACGTCTTTGACGAACTGTCGAAGACGCCGGACTTCGCGCGATCAGCGCGTGAGCAAATCGCCCGCGAAGTCGCTGAATATGCCCACAGCGTCCATCCGGGCCGGTTCGGAGCAACTGCTGAAGGGGTCTTGGCGAGCTTGAAGCGCGCCTTGAAAAATCGCGATGCAAAGCGTGCCGAACATGAAGCGGAGTGGCAGGCGTTTCTGGCACGGCAGCGCAGCGCCCCAGGGACGCTCTCATTCAGCGCAAATCAAACTCCGTTCCCGAACGCTCTGTTGGCCGCGATGAACATGCCGCCGGACAAAAAAGGCGGGTAATTGCTGTCCGCCGCACACGAAATGACGCCGATATAAATCTATTCGAATCAACCACTTCCGGGCATATAGAGAAGGCCGTCCCCGCGCATCGCGGGTTGTATTGGAGACGGCCTATGACCTTCCCGACATCTACCATTGTGCCGGAAATGGTGCCGCTGCCGCGCGCACCCGCCGTATTCGGCTTGTCGCGCTCGCATCTCTACCGGCTTGCGGCGGACGGCCGTATCCGGATGGTCAAGCCGCGTCGCGGACGTTGGTTGATGCCGCGAGCGTCCGCGCCTTTCTGGCCGCCCTGCCCGCGGCGCAGATCGGCGGCAAGGCCGCCTAGAAACAACGCAACCCGCCCGGCGATGCCGGAACGGGCTGCGGAAGCTTCTGCGGCGATGAACATCCGTCAGATAGCAGTTGCAGGCCACTGTTTCCAGCTTCGCCGCGCCCCGCAATCGAGGTGCGACACAATGACCCTTCAACCCTATAGGCAGCGCCAGCCGGCCGCGCTGCGGGTGCATCTCGCGCTCGCTGCCGAGGCACGGCGCCGGGGCGACTATGCCGCCGCCGAGCAGCACGAAACGGACGCCGTGATCGCGCTGCGCTTCGCTGTGGCGGCGGCCCAGACCGCGGAGGCGTCTCACCATGCATGACAGCGACGAAGGCCCCCAGGACGCCGCACGGTGGCCGGCGCCCTGCGCCGCGGGCATTAACGCCCCCATGTCCCGCGCCGCGCTTTGCGCCTTTGTCCTTCGGGGCACGGTGGCGCTCGATACCGATGTGCGGCAGGGCATCGGCGCGCTTGCGGCGCTGTGTGGGCCGGGGCTGCAAATCATGCTCGATACTGCGTCGGATACCCTTGGCGCCGCCATGCTCGCGGGCGGCGTGCTGCTAACCACGCTGCGGCAGGAGAACAGGAAGGCTGCGGCAATCGCGTTCAAGGCTTGGCGCGATGAAGCTGGCGGCAACCATGAACATTGCTGACCGCTTTGCCTGGCTCCGCTGTGTAATCGCGGCGGAGCCTCGCCCTACGCTCGCGGAGGTCGCGGCAGCAATCTCCCTGGCCGAACATTTCAACGCCGCCCGCGGCGCGGCCTGGCCGGCACAGCAAAGCATGGCCGGAGAGTCCCGGATGGATCGGCGCACGATCCGGCGGGCGCTGGCGCGTTTGGAGGAGCGCGGGCTTGTCACCCGCCTTCGTCCTGGCGGGCCGCGCCATAGCGCCCAGTACGCGCTGGTTATGCCGGCAGATGGCGCTCCTGAGCGCCATCTGGTGGCGGTACAGGGCGCCATCAGCGGGCGCCACACAGCGCCATCAGATGGCGCCCCACAGCGCCCCGAACAGGTAGGTTCCCGTAGTGAAAACGTAGGGAACCAGTATGCCGCCTCTGGCGCGCGCTCCGCTGGCGCGTCGCACGCCCGCGGCGGCACCGGGAAAAAGAAGCCGAGGCAGCCGGCGACTCCTGCAACCCCATTCAGGCTGTAGGAGGCCGCCATGGCGAACCCCAAGGCAGAGGCCCCGAAGGTGGCACAGCCGACCTTTGCGGCATGCAATCTGGATTGCTGGGACGAGGATACGAACCAGCCATCGAAGCCAAGCCCATACGAGCTTGAAGACCCGGACGTCATGGCGAGCGTTCGCACCGATGTGGACCGCTTCAAAGCCTGGTGGGCCATCCAAACCGACGAAGCCGAGACCGAGGCACGCGAGGCTTACGGCGCGAGCGCCGCGCGCTATCTGGTCGGCATCTTCCCCAATGCGCGGGTCAGCGTCGAAGCCTACGCCTCCGGAGCCGGGGAAGAATTGTCTCGCTTCAGCGCCGATATCGCCAAGCTGGTCTGCCAGCGGGCACGCCGCAGACTGAAAGCCCTGCCGCCTATTGCCCAGCTCGTGGATTGGGCCGAGGCGGAGACGGAGAAGCGCGAGCGCCAGTGGCGAGCCTATGAAGCGGCGCTGGCGTCGCACGCTCGCGCCATTGCGGCCGGCGAGAGGGAAGCGGGCCAGATCGCGGAGCGGGCTGCTGCGGCAGGCTTGCAGCCGCCCATGGATGCCGATGCGGTCCTGCGCCTGCATATGGTGCTGACGCTCCATCCCATGGGCATCGACCCTGACTACGGAAACTGGACATGGAAGTGCGCCCGCGCCCTGTTCCGACAAATCTCGCACGGGGACGGCGCCGCGGCGGCGCATGCCAACCTGCTGTTGGAGGCGCGCGGCCAGTACGAACGGCGCGACGCAGCGGCATCAACGCTAGAGGAGCAGAACGCCGCGTGGCGCGATTACGAGGCCCGGCGCGAACCTCTGATCCGATCACTCGCCGACGCGCTGGGAATGCCGGTCCCGGATGACGTCATGCTATGATTGCAACTGAAACAAGCGCGACGGAGCCTTCTGGAATGGCGGAGCCGATCAATGACGGGCGCGACGGCGCCGGACGATCTGCACCGGGCAATCGCTTCGGCGGATCGAGCCGCACGGGCAACCGCCCCGCCGCCCTGTTGCTGTTGGATGGGATGGCGGAGGAAGCCGCGGCGGAGGCGGTGCGGGCCGTCATTGAGAAGGCAAAGGCGGGCGATCTCGCCGCCGCTGATATCCTTTTCCGGCGCGTGTGGCCGGTCAGGCGTAGTCAGCCTGTCACGCTGCCGCTGCCGGACTTGAACACACCAGGCGACGTTGTAGGGGCCTTGTCGGTGGTGGTCACAGCCATGGCGGAGGGCACCGTCACACCCGAGGAGGCCGGAGCGGTCGCCGCCGTGATCGAAGCCCAGCGCCGCGCCATTGAAACCAATGATCTTGCCTTGCGCATCACCGCCCTTGAAGAACGGAGAACGGCATGAGTCCGAACATGGAGCGCCGGGTCGCGGCTTTAGAGCAGGCGCGCAATGTCCAACGGCCTGCGGTTTGGCATCGCATCATCTGCCCGGATGGACTGACAGGTGCAGCCTTTGAAGCATGGCAGGCAAACCAATTACGGGCGTTGCCGCCGGGCCATAGCGTCATCATTCGCCGCCTGATCGATGTGGCACCGCGTTCCAACTAGCCTGCCGGATATCGAATGTGCGGGGGAATGTTCCTGATGTACTGCTCATTCAAAAAGGGTCGCGGCGGCAGTTGGTTGCCTCTGTGATCGAGCCAGATGAGGTGATCCCGCGGCTCGGCGTATCGTCTCCCCTCGCGCTCCCTGATGACCGCCGGCAAGCGGAACGCCACGAGGCAACCAAAGCACTGATGCCAGCCGCTCTTGGCCTTGATCGCTCTGACGATTCGGGGGTTAGCAGGTCGATTGTATGATCTAGTTCGTGGCGCCCATTGAAACCGCTGATGTCTCGACCGAGCAGTATGTGCAAGGCTTCGATCCCCAGTACAACGATCGGGTTCGATTTGCCGGCAAGGCCTCGAATGGCCTCTTTGAATTTGGCGGCGCATCGGTCCACCAACTCTTGGGCTTTGGACGGGAACATGAAGGCGGCGAGGCCAAGCTCCCTTTCCGCATCGGACTTTGCGAAGATATGAGCTGGGACCGGTACGTCGGACGTCGCGCGTGCCTCGGCTACGTAACGAAGCAGGAATTCAGATCTCGCTCTCGGCTCCACGATCTGCCTGCGCGATCAGCTGGATGATCTCGGACATCTCGGCTTCCGGGGCGACATTTTTAACGTGAGCCGCAATGTAGGCACCGATCCTCTCAGGCATGCCGGGTAGACGCAGGTCTTCCGGCCTTTTCAGCCGATAGCCGACGTAACGGCCGTGCATCCAAGGGCTTGCCCCAAGGCGCTCCACTCGCCCCATTGCTCTCTGCAACAGGATCGCATCACTCGCCTCCAAGCGGCCGATCCCATATCGGACAGCTTTGCACTGGAAATGGTACGTCTTCCCCTCGCATCTAGCCGACAAGTCCCAGCCGACCCCGCCAGCCTGATTGAAGCAAAGTACGTTTCTTGGGTCAAAAAACGAAAATACGTCCAGACTTCCAGCGTGGTAGACGAGAAATCCAGATTGTCGCCGAGATCACGCCGGAGCGATTCCCGAATGGACGCGATTTCCACCTCGTTCAAGTACTCGGTAATTCTGTCAAGGTATCTAGCGAAATTGAATGCATCGCGAGTTGCATCACGAAATGCGTAAGCTCTCGCGTGCTCACCGCCATTGGCGTCGATATCCTGGAGCATCAACGCAAATCCATATTTCAAAGGCTGTGAATGGGCAGTTGCCGCGTTAAATCGACCAGGATCGTTCGGGTTCAGTTCTTTAAGTTTTTCCACCCCTTCTTGTTGAAGATACCGTTCACGCACCCGATTGATGAGTTGCACACTCGGATTGTCAGACAAGCTTAGACCTCCTCGTGGCGGTCGTGCCCGCCGCTGGGTCGTCAAGTCGGATACGCCGCCGCGAGACTAACGGCTGGGTAAGCGGCCGGTAACCCCGGATGACCCAATCCTTCGAGTGTTGCCACAGTCGGCGGCGGACGGTCACCTAAACCGCAAAATCACTCTCCTACCATCGCTTCGCGCTGCCGCGGGGCGGCCCGATCGGACGTGGGAGATGCCGGGAGAGACACACCATATCCCACTGTTGAGTTGGCGCCGTGAATTGGCGCTGGCAACGGTGGTGGCCTACCGTGCCGCCTTCGCAGAGCTATTCGCCCTTGACGAATCTGCGTAGCCTAGCTCGCGTTCCGCCCGAAAGATAAGCACACGTTGCGGGGTAGTTTGGTTGTATTTCATTAATTACCGATTCTGGATCAAATAACGTCAGTAATCTTGAAAATGCAGGATTAAAACGACGGCGCTCAAAACCACTACGTTGTTCAAGCTCGGAAGCTGAAAACGAGTCCTGAACGTCTAGAACTATCGAAGCAAGCGTACGCGCATCTTGCTCCAAGATCCACCCCTTCTCGTGCGGATCAACGACAGCAAACAAGCGCCATCCGGGTTTCACAGCTCCGCCGCCGATGTACCTGCTAAAGTCCAGAAGCCCATAGCTCGACAGTTCTTCCGCCGCATTCTCAATGTCGGATAGCGAGTGGTCAGGCCCAAGAGCGGCCGCCACTTCGTCAAGGTCAGCGTACGGCTCATGCAATCCGTCTGACGATGTACGCGCCATCCACTCTGCCAGGGCGGCGGCGGTGCCGGAGATAGTCGCGGTTGGATGTAGCTTCCGATTGTGCTCATTGACTCGATCGGTCAAATCGCCAGCCCATCGATCCCGGTCTTTATCCTCGGCGGACGGGAAGGCAGCACGCCCTATGGCGGTGGCGATTCCGGCACCTGGAAGCGCCTCAGCTACAGCTTCGATGATACTGCGCGCAGCCCCCTGACGGGGTGCTTACGTGGCGGCTCTATAGCGTGCGGGTCGTCTTTGCTCATGCCTAGCCTGTCGATTTCGATTCTGAAGGCATCATAACATGCGAGCTGTCTAGCCGAGCAGAGCGACCAGAGGCGGATCACGCCGTTATCGGCAGGAGACAAGGTTTCCGGCGGCCGCCAATGGGCCGGCCAAGGTGGTGCACAACCTTGACGGATTGACCGGCACAGTGATCACCCACCAGTAAAAATGGAATGGTGGGTCGGATGGTGGGTTTTTTGGTTCGATGCTCTGAAACCCGCGGAATACCTTGGGTAATGGCGTCCCCAGCGGGATTCGAACCCGCGTCGCCGCCGTGAAAGGGCGGTGTCCTAGGCCTCTAGACGATGGGGACCACGCGGTGCGGATTAGGGGCCGCGGCCGCCGCGGTCAATACCCCGGAGGCACAACGGCAGCATCAACGACATGCAGGCAGGCGCTCACCTCGTCGTTCCAACGCTCCGCCCGCAACTGGCCGCACAGGTGCATCGGCACGCCACTGCGCGAAAGCAGCGCCTCGGCGAGCGGGCCTTCCTTGGCACGGAAACAGATGGCCTTCAGCCGGCCGCCCGACTCGCCCTCGATGAAAGCGCGGATGGTGTTGCCCTCCTTGCCGACGCGGTCGGCGCGGACCACGCGGGCGCGCGGCAGGGCGAAGATCGGCTCCTCGTTGCCCGCGCCGAAGGGCGCCAGGCGCTCGACCTGCTGCGCCAGGGCGCTGGTCGCGGCCGGGACGAGCACCGTCCCCTCGACCAGCAGGTCGGCGGCCCCCGGCAGATCACCGGCCCTCGCCAGACGTTCCTCCAGGAAGGCATGCAGCTCGGCCTGGCGGCCGGTGCGGAAGCTGAAACCGGCCGCCATGGCGTGACCGCCGCCGGATTCCAGCAGCCCCGCCTGGCGCGCTGCGATCACCGCGGCGCCGAGGTCGAGGCCCGGAACCGACCGGCCCGATCCCTTGGCCAGCCCCGCCGCCACGCCGGCGACGCAGGCCGGGCGGTTGAACTTCTCCTTGACCCGGCCGGCGACGATGCCGACCACGCCGGGATGCCAGCCCTCCCCGCTCACCAGCAGGACCGCGTGGCCGGCCTTGTACTGCGCCTCCGCCTCGGCGAAGGCGGCGCCGAGCACCTCGGCCTCGACCTCCTGCCGCCGGCGGTTCACCACGTCGAGCCGCTCGGCCATGGCGCGCGCCTCGACGGGGTCGTCACAGAGCAGCAGGCGCAGGCCGAGATCCGGCTCGTCGATACGCCCCGCCGCGTTGATCCGCGGCCCCAGCACGAAGCCGAGCGAATGGGCGGTCGGCTGGTCGCGCACCAGGCCGACATCGAGCAGCGCGGCGACACCGGCATGGCCACGCCGCGCCATCACCTTCAGCCCCTGCGCCACGAGCGCGCGGTTGACGCCCGTCAAGGGCATCACGTCGCAGACCGTGGCGAGCGCCACCAGGTCCAGTAGCTCCAGCAAAGGCGGCTCCGCCCGGCGCTGGAACACCCCTTCCCGCCGCAGCACCCGGTGCAGCGCGACGCAGGCCATGAAGGCGACGGCCGCGGCACACAAGTTCCGCAGGCCCGAATTGCAGTCGAGCCGGTTTGGGTTCACCACCGCTGCCACCTGCGGCACCGGGCCTTCCGCCTTATGGTGGTCAAGCACGATGACGTCGGCGAGGCCGCGCGCCGCCTCCAGTGCCTCATGCGCCGCGATGCCGCAATCGACGCAGACGATCAGCGTCGCACCGCGCTCGCACAGCGTGCGGATGGCCTTGGCGTTGGGACCGTAGCCTTCGGCCAGCCGGTGCGGGACGTAATGGGAGACGGTGCAGCCGAGCTGGCGCAGCGCGCGCACCATCAACGCGCCGGAACAGGCGCCGTCGACGTCGTAGTCGCCGAAGACGGCAACCGTCTCGTCCTCCCGCACTGCGCTGGCGAGGCGCGCGGCCGCGACATCCATGTCGCGCAGGACCGAGGGATCGGGCAGCAAGGCCCGCAGTGTGGGCTCGAGGAAGTCGGTGACCGCGTCGATCCCGACGCCGCGCGCTGCCAGCAGCCGGCCGACCAGCTCGGGCAGGTCGGTCCGTTGCGCGATTGCCATGGCGGTGCGCGCATCGGCCTCCCGCCAGACCCAGCGCCGGCCGGTCACGCTGCGGCCGACGCCGAGGACGGCCTCCGGCAATGGGCCGGCATCCATCGATGCTGCTCCTCCCGGCGCCCCGGTCAGGCGATGAAGGCCGCAGGCTTGCGGGAGAAGTTGTGATGGCCCTCGACGTAGCGGACGGTGCCGGACTTGCTGCGCATGACAATGGAATGCGTCGTCGCGCCGCCCGGGGTGCGCCGCACGCCGTGCAGCATCGGGCCACCGGTCACGCCGGTGGCGGCGAACATCACGTTGCCCCGCGCCATCTCGTAGATGCTGTATATCCGCTTCGGGTCGGTGACGCCCATCTCGCGGGCGCGCTTCACCTGGTCCTCGTCCTCGAACATCAGCCGGCCCTGCATCTGGCCGCCGATGCAGCGCAGTGCGGCCGCCGCCAGCACACCTTCAGGCGCGCCGCCCGAGCCCATGTAGATGTCAACACCGGTGCCGGCCTGGGACACGGCGATCACGCCCGCCACGTCGCCGTCGCCCAGCAGCATGATGCGCGCCCCGGCCTTCCGGCAGGCGGCGATCATCTCCTTGTGGCGGTCGCGGTCCAGGGTGCAGACCATCAGGTCGCCGATGTCGCACTTCTTGGCCCGCGCCAGCTCCTCGCAGGTTTTCCTCCGGCTTGGCGTCGAGGTGGACGACGCCCTCCGGCAGGCCGGGACCGACCGCGATCTTGTCCATGTAGATGTCGGGCGCATGCAGGAAGCCGCCGCGCTCGGCCAGCGCCACGGTGGCGATCGCGTTCGGCCCGCCCTTGGCGGTGATCGAGGTGCCCTCGAGCGGGTCGACGGCAATGTCGACCTCCGGCCCGCCGAGGCCGATCTTCTCGCCGATGTAGAGCATCGGCGCCTCGTCCATCTCCCCTCGCCGATCACCACGGTGCCGCTGATCGCGACGGTGTCGAAGGCCTTCCGCATGGCATCCACGGCGGCGCCGTCGGCGCTGTTCTTGTCGCCGCGGCCGATCCAGCGCGAGGCGGCCAGCGCCGCGGCCTCGGTCACCCGGACCAGTTCGAGCGCCAAGTTGCGATCGACCAGCAGCGTCGACGCGTCATACTCCGCCATGTGAGCCTCCGTATCCTTGGGAGTGACCCTACAACCTAGGGCCCGTCGGCGGAAGCGGCCCGCCGGTCAGAGTGGCTCGATCCGGATCAGCGCCGGCGGCTCCAGCACCGAGTCCAGAGCCTCGATCCGGGCCAGGGCGGCGCGCATCGAGGCTTCCTCGCAATCATGCGTGGTCAGCACCACCGGCACGACCTCGCCCGGGGCCCTGCCGCGCTGCAGCATCGCCTCCATGCTGATGGCATGGTCGCGCAGGATGCCGGTGACATCGGCGATCACGCCGGGACGGTCGAGCACCATCAGCCGCAGATAGTAAGCGCCGACATGGCGTTCCATCGGCACCGCAGGAACGGCGTCCAGCGCCCCCGCCGCGGCGCCCCACACCGGTGTCACCCGGCCGCGTGCCAGGTCGATCAGGTCGGCTGCCACGGCGCTGGCGGTCGGCCCGGCTCCGCGCCGCGGCCTTCCAGCATGATCCGGCCGCATTGGTCGCCCTCTGCCACCACCGCGTTGTAGACGCCGTCGACGCGGGCGATCGGCGCCGCGACCGGGACCATGCAGGGATGCACCCGGGTCGAGATCCCGGCCGGCGTCCGCGCGGCGAGGCCGAGCAGCTTGATCCGATAGCCGAGCTTGGCCGCGAGCGCGATGTCGAGCGCGCTGACCTTCCGGATGCCTTCGACATGCACGGCCGAGAAATCCACCGGCCGGCCGAAGGCGAGCGCCGCCAGGATCGCCAGCTTGTGCGCCGCGTCGATCCCGTCGATGTCGAAGGCCGGGTCGGCCTCGGCGTAGCCGAGCGCCTGGGCGGCCGCCAGCACCTCGGCGAATTCGCGCTTCTCCTCCCGCATCACGGTCAGAATGTAGTTGCAGGTGCCGTTGAGGATGCCGGCGACGCGGGAGATGCGGTTGGCCGCCAAGCCCTCGCGCAGCGCCTTGATCGCCGGGATGCCGCCGGCAACGGCCGCCTCGAAGGCCAGCGGGACGCCGCGCGCCTCGGCGAGCTCGGCGATCGCCGCGCCATGCACCGCGAGCAGCGCCTTGTTGGCGGTGACCACCGGCTTGCCGGCGCGGAGCGCGGCCTCCACCAGCGCCCGGGCCGGACCCTCGCTGCCGCCGATCAGCTCGACGACCACGTCGGTGCCGGAATCGGCCGCCAGCGCCACCGGGTCGTCGTACCAGCGCAGCGCCGAAAGCGGCAGGCCGCGGTCGCGGTTGCGGTCGCGCGCCGAGACGGCGCCGACCACGATTGGCCGCCCGGCGCGGGCGGCGACGATCTCGGCGTTCTCGGACAGCAGCTTGAGGACGCCGCCGCCGACGGTGCCGAGGCCGGCGACCGCGATCGAGAGGGGCTTGGTCATGCGGAGACGGTCTCCTTCTCCGACTCGGCCGGGCCGAGATTGTCGCCGGCGAGGAAGCCGCGGATGCCGCGCAACGCCTGGCGGATGCGGTGGTTGTTCTCGACGAGCGCGATGCGGACATGGCCGTCGCCATGCTCGCCGAAGCCGAGGCCCGGGGCGACCGCGACCTTGGCGCGGGCGAGCAGCAGCTTCGAGAACTCGACGCTGCCGAGATGGCGGAATTTCTCCGGGATGGGCGCCCAGATGAACATCGACCCGTCCGGCGAGGGCACGTCCCAGCCGGCGGCGTGCAGCCCCTTCACCAGCAGGTCGCGGCGTTCCTTGTACAGGACCCGCATCTCGGCGACCGAGTCCTGCGGCCCGTTCAGCGCCGCCGCGGCGGCGATCTGGATCGGCGCGAAGGCCCCGTAATCGAGGTAGGATTTCACCCGGGTCAGCGCGCCGATCAGGCGCTCGTTGCCGGCGGCGAACCCCATGCGCCAGCCGGGCATGTTGTAGGTCTTCGACAACGAGGTGAACTCGACGGTAACCTCGCGAGCGCCCTCGACCTGCAGGACGGAGGGTGGCGGCGTGGTGCCGAAATACAGCTCGGCATAGGCCAGGTCCGACAGGATGAAGAGCTCGTGCCGGCGGCAGAGCGCGACCAGGTCGCGGTAGAACTCGATGGAGGCCAGATGCGCCGTCGGGTTCGAGGGAAAGTTGACGATGACCGCGGTCGGCTTCGGCACCGAATGCCGCACCGCCCGGTCGATCGCCGACAGCATCTCGTCGTCCGGCGTGCAGGGCAGGCTGCGCGCGGTGGCGCCGGCGATGATGAAGCCGAACTGGTGGATCGGGTAGGACGGGTTGGGCACCAGGATGGTGTCGCCCGGCGAGGAGATGGCCTGCGCCAGGTTAGCCAGCCCCTCCTTCGACCCCAGCGTCGCCACCACCTCGGTCTCCGGGTTCAGCTTCACCCCGAAGCGGCGGTCGTAGTAGCCGGCGAGCGCCTTACGCAGGCCGGGGATGCCCTTGCTCATGGAATAGCGGTGGGTGCGCGGGTCCTGCACCGCCTCGATCAGCTTGGCGACGATATGCGGCGGCGTCGGGCTGTCCGGGTTGCCCATGCCGAGATCGACGATGTCCTCTGCCGCTGCCCGTGCCTTGGCCTTGGCCGCGTTCACCTCGGCGAACACGTAGGGCGGCAGGCGGCGGATACGGTGGAATTCCTCGGTCATCGACTTGGGTCCGTGCGGTGGGCCCACGCCATCGGGCGGCGCGGCCCGCCGGTATAGAGCCTATCGCCGGCTAAAGTCAGCGCCCTGGCGGCGTCGGGGCGAAAAACCGCCCTAGCGGGGCAGCGGCGGGGGCCCAAGCAACTCGGGCGGCGGCGCGGCGGGTGCCTCGGCCGGCATCTCCGGCAGGGCGGGCGCCGGCGCGGCAGGGGCGGCGCCGGCGCCCGCCGGGGCTTGCGGCCCCTGCCGGGCCGGGGCGCCCGGCGCCTCGGTCCAGGGGACGGCAGGGGCGGCGGCCAGGGTGGCGCGGCGCGGCGGGGCGGCGGGCATGGCCGACTCATCCGGCGAGGCCCGGCCCGCGGTGCCGGGTGCGGCCACGCTGCGCAGCACCAGCGGGTCGCGCGCGCGGGCGCGGTCCTGTGCGAGGGCGTCGGTCACCGCGGCGCGGAATCTGGGGAAGGCCGCTCGGGCCGGGGCGGGATGCTGGCCAGGCTGGGGAAGGGCCGGTCCATGCCGGGGGGACCGGGCGGCCGGCATCGGCGGCACCCGAGATCCGGTCGTAGATCAGCACGGGGTTGACCTCATCCGGCACGGAACAGCCGGCGGCGAGCAGCGCGAGCAGCAACCCCGCCGCCAGTCCCCGCCCTTGCGCTCCGCGATGCCGCCCGTCCCGCATGCTCTCCGCGCCCCGCAGCCTGGCCTCACGCATAGGGCAAAACCGCGCGGGGAAAACGCCCGGCCCCACCCGGGCCTTTATTGCGCTTCGTCACAGGACCATAACGGGGGCGGGCTGGAGCGAACCCGCGCCGGCGCGGTAGGATGGGTCATGGACCAGGAAAAGACGCCCGACCACCCGCATTTCCGGCTGCCGGACCCGGCGCTGGTCACGCGCACCATGTCGGAGGTTGCGGAGCGCGGGCAGCGGATCGTCACCGACTTCCTGAAGCGCCAGGCGGATTCGGAGTCCAGCCCGGACCCGCTGAACATCGGCGGCGCCTTCCTCGACATGACCGCCCGGCTGATGGCCAACCCGGCCCGGCTGGTGCAGGCCCAGCTCGGCTTCTGGCAGGACTACCTGACCCTCTGGCAGAACACAGCCCGCCGGATGATGGGCGGCGACGCACCTCCGGTGATCGCCGAGGACCCGCGCGACCGCCGCTTCAAGGACGATGCCTGGCGGGAGAACGAGGTCTTCGACTTCATCAAACAGTCCTACCTGCTCAGCGCCCGCTACTTCCAGACCGTGGTCGGCGGAGTCGAAGGGCTGGACCCCAAATCAGCCCAGAAGGTCGACTTCTACACCCGGCAATTCGTCGATGCGATGAGTCCGTCGAGATTTCCTGCTGACCAACCCGGAGGTGCTGCGCCGCACCGCCGAGACCGGCGGGGAGAACCTGCTGAAGGGTCTGTCGCACCTGCTGGCCGACCTGGAACGCGGCCGCGGCAAGCTGCGCATCCGCATGTCGGACGACAGCAAGTTCCGGGTCGGCGAGAACATCGCGGTCACCCCGGGCAAGGTGGTGTTCCAGAACGACCTGATGCAGCTGATCCAGTATGCGCCGACCACGGCCACCGTGCTGAAGCGGCCGCTCCTGATCCTGCCGCCCTGGATCAACAAGTTCTACATCCTCGACCTCAGGCCGCGGAACAGCTTCATTCGCTGGGCGGTGGACCAGGGGCACACGGTCTTCGTCACCTCCTGGGTCAACCCGGACGAGCGGCTCGCCGAGAAGGGCTTCGAGGACTACATGCAGGAGGGCATCTACGACGCCCTGACGGCGATCGAGCAGGCCACCGGCGAGAAGCAGGTCAACGCCATCGGCTATTGCCTGGGCGGCACGCTGCTGGCGACGACGCTGGCGCATATGGCAGCGAAGCGCGACACCCGCATCAGATCCGCGACCTATTTCGTGACCATGACCGACTTTGAGGAGGCCGGCGAGCTCGGCGTCTTCATCGACGAGGAGCAGCTGCACTGTCTCGAGGAGCGGATGCAGAAGCATGGCTATCTCGAGGGCGGCGAGATGGCGACGACCTTCAACATGCTCCGCGCCAACGATCTCATCTGGTCCTTCGTGGTAAACAACTACCTGCTCGGGCAGGAGCCCTTCCCCTTCGACCTGCTTTACTGGAACGACGATTCGACCCGCATGCCGGCGCGGATGCACAGCTACTACCTGCGCCACATGTACCAGCAGAACGACTTGGTGAAGCCGGGCGCGCTGGAGCTGCTCGGCCAGAAGATCGACCTGCGGAAGATCAAGGTCCCGAGCTACCTGGTCTCGGCGCGCGAAGACCATATCGCGCCCTGGAAGAGCACCTACCGGGCAACCCAGATCTATGGCGGGCCGGTGCGCTTCGTCCTCGCCGCCAGCGGCCATATCGCCGGCGTGGTGAACCCGCCGGACAGCGGCAAGTACAGCCACTGGGTCAACGAGCAACTGCCGCCAGACCCGGAGGAATGGTTCAGCGGGGCCACCGAGCTCGCCGGGTCCTGGTGGCCGGACTGGCACCGCTGGGTCGCCGCACTGAACAAGGACCAGGTGCCGGCGCGGGTGCCCGGCGCCGGCGGCCTGCCGGCGGTCGAGGACGCGCCCGGCCGCTATGTGAAGGTGATGGCGACCGACTAAGCTGGGGCCGATGGCGTCAGTAGCCGACGCCGGTATTCCCGCCGAGCCCGAAGGTGGTGATGGTGTTGCCGCTGGCATCGACCGGCCGGCCGCCAAGCCAGCGGCCCTCGGCATCGAGCCGCGCCACTTCCCGCTGCACCATGGCGCTCGCATTGTCCGCCTGTGGCAGCGGGCCGAGCTCGCCAAGCCGGACGATGCTGCGCGCCCCGCCGGGTCGGAAGGTCGGCGCCGACAGGGCCTGCGCGGCGCGGGACTGGTCGCCCGCGCGCAGCGCCGCGGCGGCTGCCACCAGCGCCGGCACCACCGCTTCCGGCGTCGCCGCATCGTCTGTGCCGAGCGCATCGCGCAGCTCCTGCCGGGCCAGCAGAAGCTCCCGCCGGACACCCTCAGGGATCGGCGCATAGCGCGGGTCGCGCGGGATGGCGGCAGTGACGAATTCAAGCTGCGCGGCAGCCTGCGCCGCCTCGGCCGGGCGCCCGGCCAGGGCCCGCGCCCGGTCGGCGAAGGCCGGCGCCATCGCCTCGATCGCGCCGCGCACGCTGTCGGCGCTGTTCGGCGCAAGCGCCGCCGTGGGGATCGGCCGCGGCGCCTGCCGCATCTCGGCACACCCGGCGGCCAGCACGACGAGCAGCAGGACAGCGCGGCGCATCAGAACCGCCCGCGGCCGGCTTCGCTGCGCTGCAGGGTCTGCGACGCAGCCACCGCCGCGTCGTTGGTGAGCGGCAGCCGGGGCAGCGAGGCCAGGCGCAGCAGCGCGGTCTGGCCACCTTGCGGGAAGACATGGGCCGGCAGCGCCGCCGCCGCGGCATCCTTCTGCCCTGCCTGCAGCGCGCGAGACGCGGCGTAGAGCGACTCGATCACCGCCTGCGGCGGCTGCTCGGCCGGGATGCCGAGGGCGCCGCGCCATTCGCGCCGCGCCGCGACGAACTGGCTCTCGACCGTCGGCGAGACGCCGGGGAAGCGTGGGTTGTTGGGGATCTGCACCGCCAGGTATTCCATCTGCGCCACCGCACGCGCCGCCTCGGCCGGGCGACCGGCGAGTTGCTGTGGCGAGCCGAAGACGACCGAGGTATTCGCCGCGGCGCTGCGCAGCGGGTCGCCGGCGCCGAGGATCGCATCGGGCGGCAGGCTGGCGGAGACCTGCGGCGGCTGCGGCCCGCAGGCCGACACGGACAGTAGGATGGCCAGCGGCAGGAAAACCTTACTCATAAGCGGAGTCTCCGTGATTCGTGGCGGCGCGCCATGGCTCTCCCGGTTGCCGCAGCCGGGAGTCGGGACGCGTCTCCACCCAGAGACAGCTTGCGGCCTTTGGCCTCACGGCACAATTGCCGGTGCCTCACCGTCTCGTCATGACATCGATACGGTCAGTAGCATCCCGCCAGTCGCGCCCGGGTCCGCAGCAAGGCCAGGACGGTGCGGCAGGTCGGGGCCGGCAGCCCGGTGATCTCCGCCAGTTCGACCACGCTGCCAAGCAGCGCGTCCACCTCCATGGGCCGGCCGCGCTCGAGGTCCTGCAGCATCGAGGTCTTGTGCGCCCCTACTTCGGCGCCGCCGGCAATGCGCTTGTCGACATCGATGGCGAAGCGGACGCCGAGCGACTCGGCCACCGCCTGCGCCTCCAGCATCATCTGCCGGCAGACCGCGCGCAGCTTCGCATCGCCGGTGATGACGTCGAGCGTCGCGGTGGTCAGCGCCGACAGCGGGTTGAAGGCCAGGTTGCCCCAGAGCTTGATCCAGATCTCGTCGCGGATCTTCGGCCGCACCGGCGCCTTGAAGCCGGCCGCTGACAGTGCGGCGGAGAGCGCCATGGCGCGGTCGGAGCGGCTGCCGTCCGGCTCGCCGAGCGTGAAGCGGTCGCCATAGGTGTGCTCGATGACTCCGGGCTCCGGCACCTCGGCGGCGGGGTAGATGATGCAGCCCAGCACCTTCTCCGGCGGCAGCAGCCGGCCGACCTCGCCGGTCGGGTCGACGCTGTTCACGCGGCGGCCCTCATGCGGGCCGGCGAGCTTGTGGAAGTACCACCAGGGCACGCCGTTGACCGCGGAGACGATCGTCGTCCCCCGCCGATCAGCGGCTGCATCTGCGCCGCCGCCCCGGCGAGGGCCGGGGCCTTCAGGGTGATGACGACATAGTCCTGGGGGCCGGCCTCGGCGGCGCTGGCGACGCAGCGCGGATGCACCACGCTCTCCTGCCCGTCCGAGATCAGCTTCAGGCCATTGGCCTGCATCGCCGCCAAATGCGGACCGCGGGCTATGACGGTGACCTCGGCCTCGCCCTTGGCCGCGAGCTTCGCCGCCATGAGCCCGCCGATCGCGCCGGCGCCGAAGATGCAGATCTTCATGATTGGGCGTTCCGATTCACGCTACGCTCCTCGCTTCGCTGCGGTGCTCCGCGATCGGAGCGCCCCGCCCTCAGGCCGTGATGCCGAGCTTCTCGGCCAGGCCGATCCGCATCAGCTTGCCGGTCGCGCCCTTCGGGATCTCCGCCAGGAAGACAACCTTTCGCGGCACCTTGAAGTCGGCCAGGTGCTTCGCTGCGAAGTCGCGCAGCTTCGCGGTCGGTCACCGTCATGCCCTCCCGCAGCACAACGGCGGCGCCGACCTCCTCGCCGAGCATCGGATGCGGGATGCCGAAGGTCAGCGCTTGGGCGACCGCCGGATGCTCCGACAGCACGCCATCCACCTCCAGCGGGGACACCTGCTCGCCGCCGCGCTTGATCAGTTCCTTCAGCCGCCCCGTCAGCATGAGGTAGCCGTCGCGGTCGAACATCCCCTGGTCGCCGGTGCGGAACCAGCCCTTGGTGAAGGCCTTGGCATTGGCCTCCGGGTTCGCCTCGTAGCCCTTGGTGACGTTCGGGCCACGGATGACCACCTCGCCGATCGAGCCTTGCGACAGGATGTTGCCGTCGTCATCCATGATGGCGACCTCGGGCCCGGCCGGCAGGCCGACGATGCCGGGCTTCTGCGCGCCGGGCGGCAGCGGGTTGCTGCACATCTGGTGGCTGGCCTCGGTCATGCCGTAGCTCTCGATCACCGGGGCGGAGAAGACCGCCGAGAGGTCCTTCATCGCCTGCGCCGGCAGCGAGGCCGACGACGACCGAATGAAGCGCAGCGGTGCCCGGGCGATGATCTCGGCATTGCGCTCGGCCCGCGCCAGGATGGTCTGGTGCATGGTCGGCACCGCCGTGTACCAGCTGGGCCGCTCGGCATCGAGCAGGGCGAAGAAGCGCAGGGCGTTGAAGCCCGGCGTGCAGATCACCGCGCCGCCGCCGGCGAGCGAGGCCAGCGTCGCCGCCATCAGCCCGTGGATGTGGAAGAGCGGCATGACGTTGAGGCAGGCGTCGTCCTGCCCCAGCCGCAGGGTGCGGGCGATGTTGCCGGCCGAGGCGGTGACGTTGGTATGGGTCAGCGGCACGATCTTCGGCCGCGCCGTGGTGCCGGAGGTGTGCAGCACCAGCGCCACGTCGTCCGGCCCGGCTTGGCCGGGCTGCGCCGCGCTGCCCTTGCTGCCGCCTGCCAAGGTGAAGTCGCCCGCCGCCTCGCCCGGCACCAGTTCGACCACCGGCACGCCGAGCCGCTGCGCCACGGCGCGGGCCGGCGTCTCCCAACCCTGCAGGACCACCAGCGCCTTGGCCTTGAGGTCGGTCAGGTAGAACTCGAATTCTTCGTCCTTGTAGGCGGGGTTGAGCGGCGCCGTGGTGGCGCCGCAGGCGATGGCGACGAAGCTGGCCGCCATCTCCGGCCCGTTCGGCAGCACGATCGCCACCCGATCGCTGCGGCCGATGCCGATGGCGTTGAGCCCGGCCACCGTCCGCTCCGCCAGGGCGCGCAGCCCGGCATAGCTCAGCGTGGGCCGCTCCGGCGCGCGGATGGCGGGGCGGTCTGCGGCGCCGCCGGCGAGCAGGGCGGTGAGGGTGTTGGCAGCGGTCATGGTCGGTCTTTCCCCTGGCGGGCCTCGGCGGCGTTCCTCTGCATCAGCCGCCCCGCGACGGCAAGGGAGGGCATTTGCGGCCCTGACGGCGAACACGAAATTTTTCGGCACGTTTTACACGCTTTTCCTTGCTTTACCTAACTTTCGGTCCGACTCCGGGGCAACGCCGCCACGCCAAGCGTGTTCGGTGACGCAAATCTGCGCGCCTCTGAATGGGCCGGGGAAGAGATAGAATGCATCTGGGTACAAGCCGCCGTTCGGTTCTGCTGGGCAGCGCCCTCGCCGCCATCGCCCCTGTCGCGCAGGCGCAGCGCGGCTGGGAGCCGATGCGGCCGGTCCAGTTCGTCGTCCCCGCCGGCACCGGCGGCGGCGCCGACCAGATGGCGCGCGTCATCCAGGGCATCATCTCGAAGCAGGGGCTGATGAAGCAGCCGATCGTGGTGGTGAACAAGGCCGGCGGCGCCGGCGCCGAGGGCTTCCTCGAGGCCAAGGGCGCGCGCGGCAACCCCCACATGCTGGTCATCACCCTGTCGAACCTGTTCACCACCCCGCTGGCGACCGGCGTGCCCTTCCACTGGAAGGACCTCACCCCGGTCACCATGATGGCGCTCGACGAGTTCGTGCTCTGGGTGAAGGCCGATCTGCCCTGGAAGACGGTCAGCGAGTTCCTCGCCGCGGCAAAGGACCAGCGGCTCAAGCTTGGCGGCACCGGCTCCAAGCAGGAAGACCAGATCATCGCCGCCGCCATCACAAAGGCCAGCGGCGCGCCCTTCACCTACATCCCATTCCGTGGCGGCGGGGAGGTCGCGGTGCAGCTGGTCGGCGGCCATATCGACGCCACCGTCAACAACCCGATCGAGGCCGTGACCCATTGGCGGTCCGGCGCGCTGCGCCCGCTCTGCGTCTTCGATGACAAGCGGCTTCCCTATACCGACAAGATGACCGAGACCCAAGCCTGGTCGGACATCCCGACCGCGCGCGAGCAGGGGCTGGATGTCGAGTACCTGATGCTACGCGGCATCTTCATGGCAGCCGGCGTGAAGCCGGAGCAGGTGGCCTTCTACGAAGGGCTGATGGCCAAGGTGCGCGAGACGCCGGAGTGGAAGGAGCTCATGCAGCAGGGCGCCTTCAACACCACGGCGCTGGCCGGCGACGCGTTCCGCGCCTGGCTGACCAAGGAAGACGACCGCCACAAGACGCTGATGCAGGAAGCCGGCTTCCTCGCGCAGCCCTCGTAGCCGACGACGATCAAGGGATTCCCGCAGATGAGCACCACGACCCTCGAACTGGCGCCGGTCGTCCGCAGCAGCGCGCAGGGCGTCACCCGCAACGCGATGGAGGTCGCGACCTCCTCACCCTCGCCCTGGTGGGCGCGGCGGCGATCTGGGACAGCGCACGGATCGGCGCCGGCTGGGGCGCGGATGGCCCGCAATCCGGCTACTTCCCGTTCTGGCTCGGCGTCATCCTGGCCGGGTCCAGCTTCGCCAACCTGCTGCCGATCCTGCGCGGCCGCGGCGAGCATGCCGGCGCAATGTTCGTCACATGGCCGCAGCTCCGCCTCGTGCTGTCGGTGCTGGTGCCGACCATCTTCTATGTCGCCGCCATCCCGATCACCGGGCTCTACGTCGCTTCCGCCGTGCTGGTCGCCTATTTCATGATGAAGCTCGGCGACTTCACCTGGCGCAGCGCCCTGCCCGCCGCCCTTGCGACCGCGGTGGTCGCCTTCGTCACCTTCGAGATCTGGTTCCTGGTCGGCCTGCCGAAGGGTCCGCTCGAGGACATGCTCGGCTTCTGAGCCGCCGCACTCCGCTTTTGTCACTCGCGCCTGTCCCGCACGGCGAGGCCCTTCGGCCTCGCCGTTGGCGGCCCTGACGGAATCCGCCTCCCATGGAAGAACTCGGCCTGCTGATGCAGGGCTTCGCGGTGGCCCTCGAGCCGCACAACATGCTGCTGATGCTCATCGGCGTCGTGCTTGGAGTGCTGATCGGCGTGCTGCCGGGCCTTGGCGGCGCCAACGGCATCGCCATCCTGCTGCCGCTGACCTTCGCCATGCCGCCAGTCTCGGCGGTGATCATGCTGTCCTGCATCTACTGGGGCGCGCTGTTCGGCGGCGCCATCACCTCCATCCTGTTCAATATCCCCGGCGAGCCCTGGTCGGTCGCGACCACCTTCGACGGCTATCCCATGGCTCAGCAGGGCCGCGCCGGTGAAGCACTCACCGCAGCCTTCACCTCCTCCTTCGTCGGTGCCTTCGTGGCGGTGGTGATGATCACCTTCGTCGCGCCGGTGATCGCCGGCTTCGCGCTCCAATCCGGGCCGCCCGAGTTCTTCGCGGTGATGTTCCTCTCCTTCGCCAGCTTCGTCGGCATGGCCAAGGGCTCGCCGCTGAAGTCGCTGGCGGCGATGATGCTTGGCTTTCTGCTGGCCGCGGTCGGCATGGACACCGTCACCGGCCAGCTGCGCATGACCTTCGGCTCGGAGGAGATGATCCGCGGCTTCGACTTCCTGGTCGCCGTCATCGGCCTGTTCGGCATCAGCGAGATCCTCTGCTCGATCGAGGACGGGCTGAGCTTCAAGGGACAGAAGGCGAAGATTGACCTGAAGGTCGTGCTGCGCACCTGGAAGGGGATGCCGAAGCATGCGCTGCTGGCGGCCCGCTCATCGCTGATCGGCGTCTGGATGGGGATCACCCCGGCCGGCGCGACGCCGGCCTCCTTCATGTCCTATGGCGTCGCGCGGAAGATGTCGAACGACCCTGCCGGCTTCGGCCATGGCAAGATCGAGGGCGTCATCGCGCCCGAGACCGCGGCGCATGCCGCCGGCACCTCGGCGCTGTTGCCGATGCTCACCCTCGGCGTGCCGGGCTCGCCCACCGCGGCGGTGCTGCTCGGCGGGTTGATCATGTGGGGGCTGCAGCCGGGGCCGATGCTCTTCGTCGAGCAGAAGGAGTTCGTCTGGGGGCTCATTGCCTCGATGTACCTCGGCAACATCGCCGGGCTGCTGGTGGTGCTGGTGGCAGTGCCCTGGTTCGCCGCGATCCTGCGGGTGCCCTTCCCGATCATCGCCGCGCTGATCCTGACGGTCTGCGCCATCGGCGCCTACACCGTCAGCAACGCCGAGTTCGACATCGTGCTGATGCTGATCTTCGGCGTGGTCGGCTATGTCATGAAGAAGCTGGATTATCCCCTGGCGCCGCTGGTGCTGGCTCTGGTCCTCGGCGACCGGACGGAGGAAGCCTTCCGCCAGTCGCTGCTGGTCAGCGAGGGCAGCGTCGGCGTCTTCTTCCACAATTGGCTGAGCGGCGGGATCATGGCCGCCGGTATTGCCCTGCTGGCCTGGCCGCTTTTGGGTTGGCTGCGCGGGGTGGTGACCTCGGGCATGGGAGGCGCGCGGGCGGCCTGACCAAGAGGCGGATGGGGAAAAGGCCTCCCCTCCCCCAATCTCAAGTCGGGTGCCGACACCCGGCAGCCGCCAGGACTCATGGAAACAGATGAGGGGTCCGGGGAGAATGCAATCTCCCCGTCCTTTCTTTACCCGCCCAGCGTCGCCTTATGGCGGCTGGCGAGTTCGACATAGTGCGGCGCGGTGCGGCCGAAGCGGGCGCGCTCCTCCTCGCCCAGGATGCGGACGAACTTGGCCGGGTTGCCGACCCAGAACTCGAACCGCCCCATGCGCTTGCGCGGCGGCAGCACGCTGCCGGCGGCCAGCAGCGCCCCTTCCTCCATCACCGCGCCGTCCAGCACGGTGGCGCCCATGCCGACGAAGGCGAGATCCTCCAGCGTGCAGGCATGGATGATGGCGGCGTGGCCCACGGTGACATGGTCGCCGATGATGGTGGCCTCGGCGGCCCGGTTCACGTGGATGATGGTGCCGTCCTGGATGTTGGTGCCGGCGCCGATGCGGATGAAGTTGGTGTCGCCGCGCAGCACGCAATGGTACCAGATATTGCTGCCCGCGCCGATCGTCACGTCGCCGATCACCGCGGCCGTCGGCGCGACCCAGGCGGTGTCGTGCACTGCCGGGATCTTTCCTTCGAAGGGATAGAAGGGCGGCTGCAGGCCGGCCATCAGGCCGCGGCCGGCAGCCGGGTCTCGACCGCGATGCCGAGCATCAGGCCGAGATCTCTGCACCGCGGCGCCCGAAGCGCCCTTGCCGAGGTTGTCGTAGCGCGCCGTCAGCACCGCCTGGCCGCGCCCGGCATTGCCATGCACCCGCAGCTCGAGCTGGTTGGTGTTGTTCAACGCTTCCGGCTCCAGCTTGGCCTCGGCCTTCACCACGCGGACATAGTCGCTGCCGGCATAGCGTGCGGCGAGCACCGCCTCGAGATCAGCGGGCGAAGGGCCGCCTTGCAGCAGGTCCAGATGCAGCGGGATGCTGTCGATCATGCCCTGGCGGAAGTCGCCGACGCTCGGCACGAAGATCGGCCGCCGGGCAAGCCCGCTGTAGAGTTGCATCTCCGCGACATGCTTGTGCTCCAGGCCCAGCCCATAGAGCTCGAATCCCGGGGCCGTGCGCGATTGGTAGGCCGCAATCATGGCATTGCCGCCGCCGGAATAGCCGGAGACGGCATTCACCGTGACCGGGTAGTCGGCCGGCAGCAACCCCGCCTCGATCAGCGGCCGCAGCAGCAGGATCGCCCCCGTCGGGTAGCACCCGGGATTGGAGACGCGCATCGAGCCGGCGATCTTCGCCGACTGCTCCGGCGAGAGCTCCGGCAGGCCATAGGTCCAGTCGGGGTTCACCCGATAGGCGGTGCTGGCGTCCAGCACCTTGGGCGCCTCCGCCCCGAGCGAGGCGGCCAGCGCGGCGCTTTCCTTCGCCGCGTCATCCGGCAGGCAGAGCACGACCAAGTCCACCTCGGCCATCATCTCGCGGCGCGCCCGGGGATCCTTGCGGCGCTCAGGCGCGATGGATCGGACGGCGACATGCGGCAGCAGGTCCAGCCGCTCGCGGATCTGCAGGCCGGTGGTCCCGGCCTCGCCATCGATGAATACCGTCGGGATGCTGCCCTTGGCCATGTCGCGCACTCCTTACGCACATTCCCTGCGCCATGGCATAGGGCGCAGAACCGCCCGGCGATGCAAGGCCCGCCGCGCCGACCAATTGCAGCCCTGCCATGCGGGAAGCGGATCGGTCCGCCGGGCGGCTGGTCCGCGCCCCAGGCGGTGCTTGCCGTCCCAACGCTTTCTTGGGCTGAATGGCCGCACGAAGCATGGGGAGAGGCCAGGGATGCCCATCTATCTCAAGGCGCAGGAGGTCGGCGCCGACCGCGACCTGCTCGGCTTTCCGCACTCGCCGCATGGCCTCGGCGTGGTGGCGATGACCGCCACCGGGCTCTTTGGAGTCCATCTCGATGCCGCCGACCCGGCGGTGCGGGACGTCGCCGTCCGGGCGCTGCGGGACCACATGGCGCAGCACCGGGCAGGCCCGATCCTGGCGCTCTATGGATCGTGCCACCATGCCGGTCGCTATGCCGGGGCAGCCAACCGTCTGGCGGCCTGGCAGGGGAGATGGAAGGCGTCGCCGAACTGCTCGGCGGCTGGCATGGCCCGGCACGCGGCTGCAACACCGGCTTCATCGAGCCGCGCGATGGCACCACCATCGAGTACCGGCCGGATTACGGCGCCGGGCGCTGCCGGATGGAGTACCGCCGCGCCGCCGGGACGCCGGGCGGCCAGGGCCAGCCGCATGAGATCGACGACACCACGCGGCTGGTCGAATTCGCGGTCTGATCGGCCAATTGAAAAGGGCCCCGGCATCGCTGCCGGGGCCCTTCTCGGGAAGCAGGCTCAGCGCTTGCTGAACTGGAAGGACCGGCGGGCCTTGGCCTTGCCGTACTTCTTGCGCTCGACCACGCGCGGGTCGCGGGTCAGGAAGCCGGCCTTCTTCAGGATCGGCCGCAGGTCAGGCTCGTAGTTGGTCAGCGCGCGGCTGATGCCGTGGCGCACCGCGCCGGCCTGGCCGGACAGCCCGCCGCCGGTCACCGTGGCGATGACGTCGAATTGCTCGTAGCGGTCCGCCACCAGGAAGGGCTGGGACAGCAGCATCCGCAGCACCGGCCGGGCGAAGTAGGTCAGGACCGGCTTGCCGTTGATTTCCATGTTGCCCTTGCCGGGCTTCACCCAGACGCGGGCGACCGCGTTCTTGCGGCGGCCGGTGGCATAGGCTCGGCCCCACTGGTCGCGCTTCGGGGTGCGCGGTACCATGGAGTTCTCGCCGGCGGCAGGGGTGCCCTGCACCAGCGTCTTAAGGTCGGCGAGCGTGCCGGTGATCTGCTCGCTCATGCTCAGGCCACCTTATTCTTGCGGTTCATGCCGGCGATGTCGAGCGCGACCGGCTGCTGGCCGGCATGCGGGTGCTCGGGGCCGGCATAGACATGCAGGTTCTTCATCTGGGCGCGGCCCAGCGGGCCGCGGGTTATCATCCGCTCGACCGCCTTCTCGATGACGCGCTCGGGGTGCTTGCCCTCGAGCCGCTCGCGCACCGTGCGCTCCTTGATGCCGCCGGCATAGCCGGTGTGCCAGTAGAAGACGGACTGTTCCGCCTTCTGGCCCGTCACCTTCACCTTCTGCGCGTTGACCACGATGACGTGGTCGCCGCAATCGACATGCGGGGTGAACTGGGGCTTGTGCTTGCCGCGCAGGCGCATGGCGACGATCGTGGCGAGGCGGCCGAGCACGAGGCCCTCCGCATCCACCACATACCATCCCTTCTGCACCTCCGCCGGCTTCAGCGAGCGGGTCTGCGTCTCTAGCAGCGACATCGTCTCGATCGGTCCGGATAAGGGGAGAGGCGCGGCTTATGACCCTCGACCGTCCGCAGGTCAAGGGAAAAGGCGGGTTTGGCCAATACGGTATTCCGATACCACAAGACCTTCCGGGCCTTGCCCGGGCGCCCGCCCGCGTCCGGCCAGGCGCAGGAGGCTGGCCGCAGGCCGCGCCCGCACTATCATGGCCGCACCATCATGGCAGCGACGCGTGCCGAGCGGCGCCGAGGGAGGAAGCGAGTGACCGACGATCCGAAGGGCCTGGCCCGCAACGTGGCCAATTACGGCGACCGCGAATTCTCCTTTACCTCCGGCGCACCTTCGCCGCCTCGATGGGCTATTCCAGGAAGGCACTCGAGAAGCCGGTGGTCGGCATCGCCGACACCGCTTCCGACTACAACAACTGCCACCGCTCGGTGCCCGAGCTGGTCGAGGCGGTGAAGCGCGGCGTGCTCGGCGCCGGCGCCCTGCCCCTCGGCTTCCCGACCGTCAGCCTCTGCGAGCCCTCGCTGACGCCGACCTCCATGCACTACCGCAACCTGATGGCGCTCGACACCGAGGCGATGCTGACGGCGCAGCCGATGGACGCGGCGGTGCTGATCGGCGGCTGCGACAAGACCGTGCCGGCCCAGCTCATGGCCGCGGCCAGCGCCGACCTGCCCTGCGTGATGCTGGTCACCGGCCCGATGCTGGCGCAGCGCTTCGAGGGCGAGCGGCTGGCCGCCTGCACCGATTGCCGCCGCTACTGGGCGCAATACCGCGCCGGCACCGTCTCGGCGGAACGCATCGGCCAGATCGAGGGCAAGCTGGCGACGACGTCGGGCACCTGCGGCGTCATGGGCACCGCCTCCACCATGGCCTGCATCGCCGCCGCACTCGGCTTCATGCCGCTGATGGCGGCCTCGGCGCCGGCGGTGCATTCCGACCGGCTGCGGATGGCGGAGGAGGCCGGGGAGCTGGCCGTCCGCCTGATCACCCACCCCGTCCGCCCGTCCCAGCTCATCACCGAGAAATCGGTCGAGAATGCACTCCGCGTCCTGCTCGCCCTCGGCGGCTCGACCAATGCGCTGATCCACCTGACCGCCATCGCCGGCCGGGTCGGGGTGAAGATCGACCTCAAGCGGCTGGACGCGCTCAGCGAGGAGACGCCGGTGCTGGTCGACCTCAAGCCGACCGGCGAGGGGTACATGGAGGATTTCCACGCCGCCGGCGGCATGGTGGCGCTGCTGCGCGAGCTGCGCGATTTGCTGCACCTCGACACCATCGACCTCTACGGCAAGACGCTGGCCGAGCAGATCGACGCCGGCACGCCTTGGGTCGACCGCGCCATCATCCGCGCCCGCAACGCGCCGGTCTCGCCGGTCGGCGGCCTGGTCTCGCTCTTCGGCAGCCTGGCGCCCGACGGCGCGATCCTGAAGCGCAGCGCCGCCACCCCCGCCCTGTTCGAGACCGAGGCACGCTGTGTGGTCTTCGATGGGCTGGCCGATCTTGCCGAGCGGATCGACAGCGACACGCTGGACGTGACGGCCAGCGACATCCTGGTGCTGAAGAATGTCGGCCCCCTGACGCCTGCCGGCATGCCGGAGGCCGGCTACCTGCCGATTCCGAAGAAGCTGGCGCGCCAGGGCGTGAAGGACATGGTGCGGATGAGCGACTGCCGGATGTCCGGCACCGCCTTCGGCACCATCGTGCTGCACATATCGCCGGAGGCGGCGGCGGGCGGCCCGCTCGGGCTGGTCGAGACCGGTGACCGGGTGCGGCTCTCGGTCAAGGAGCGCCGGCTCGACCTGCTGGTCGAGGAGGCCGAGCTGGCCCGCCGCCGCGCCGCCTGGGCGCCGCCGCCCCGGCCGCGGCGCGGCTGGGACCAGCTGGTGCACGACCAGGTGCTGCAGGCGCCGGAAGGGGCGGACCTGGCATTCCTCCGGCCGGCAGGCGCCTGAGTCATGGCGGGGGCGGAAGGTCCGCCCCCGGTCGGCCCTTGCAACCGGCGTCCTCGCGCCCAATAGCTGCCGCCAGCAGCCGGATCAGAAATCATGCCCGTTCTCAACCGTATCGCCGAGTTCCACCCCGAGCTCACGGCCTGGCGGCAGGATTTCCATGCCCATCCCGAGACCGCCTTCGAGGAGGTGCGCACCGCCGGCATCGTCGCCCAGAAGCTGCGCGAGTTCGGCTGCGACGAGGTGATCACCGGCATCGCCAAGACCGGCGTCGTCGGGGTCATCCGCGGCCAGGGGAACAGCGGCCGCGCCATCGGCCTCCGCGCCGACATGGACGCGCTGCCGATCCTCGAGGCGACCGGCCTGCCGCATGCCTCGACCGTGCCGGGGAAGATGCATGCCTGCGGCCATGACGGCCACACCACCATGCTGCTCGGCGCTGCCCGCTACCTGGCGGAGACGCGGGATTTCTCCGGCACCGTCTATGTCATCTTCCAGCCGGCCGAGGAGGCCGGCGGCGGCGGCAACGTGATGGTGCAGGAAGGCCTGTTCGACCGCTTCCCGATGGAGCGGGTCTTCGGGATGCACAATTGGCCCGGCGCACCGGAAGGCGTCTTCCTCTGGCGGGACGGCCCGGTCATGGCGGCAACCGCCAATCTGCGCGCCACCATCACCGGCAAGGGCGCGCACGGCGCCATGCCGAACCAGGGCAACGACCCGATCGTCATCGCCTCGGCCATCGTCACCGCCCTGCAGAGCGTGGTCGCGCGCAACGTCGATCCGGTGGAATCGGGCGTCCTGACCATCGGCCACATCCAGGGCGGCGACACCTGGAACGTCATTCCGCAGGAGGTGACGCTGCGTGGCACAGCCCGCTGGTTCAAGCCTGAGGTCGGCGACCTGCTGGAGGCGAAGTTCGCCTCCCTCGTCACCGGCATCGCCGCCGCCTTCGGCGCGACCGCCGAGGCGGTCTTCGACCGCGGCTACCCGGCGACGGTGAACGAGACCGAGAGCACCCGGCTGGCGGTCCGCGCGGCGCAGGCGGTGGCCGGCGAGGCGCGGGTGCAGGAGATGCCGCGGCCTACCATGGGCGGCGAGGATTTCTCCTTCATGCTGAACGCCAAGGCGGGCAATTACATCATGCTCGGCGCCGGCCGCGGCCCGGCCGACCCGCAGGTGCACCACCCGCGCTACGACTTCAACGACGCGGTGCTGCCGGTGGGCGCCAGCTACTGGGCGACCCTGGCCGAGCAGCTGCTGCCGCGCGGGGCCTAGCCGGCCCTGCCCCGTCCCGCATCGCCGCCCGATGAGGCGGCGATGCGCCGGACCAGCACCGCCAGCCCAACGGCCATCCCCAGCAGCAGCCCCGGCACCCAGGCGATCGGCGCCAGGCCCAGCAGAGCGGGCAGCAGCCCGGCGCCGAGCGTCGCCGCCGCCACCTGGAACCCCACCGCATGGGTCGCCGCGGACGCGCCCAACCGGGCCGGCGTGCGCGCCATCAGCGTCGGGTAGAGCGGCGCCAGCGCCACCGCCAGGACCCCGACCGCGATCAGGTCCAGCCCCGCCGGGGCGAAGGCGAAGCCGGCCGAGGCCAGGGCCGCCGCCAGCACCGCCCGGCGCAGCATGTGGTCCGGCCCCATCCGGTCCACCACGAAGCCGAGCCCGATCCGGCCCAGCGCCAGCGCCGCCCAGAACAGCGCCGTGGCCGCCCCGGCCGTGGCCGGCTCGGCGCCGCGGCCATCGACCAGGATGGTGGCCAGCCATTGGCCGGTGCCCGCCTCCACCCCGCAATAGACGAAGAAGGCCGCGATCTGCCGCCGGGCCATCGGGTCGCGCAGCACCGCCAGGGCCGGCAGGCGCGGCCCCGCCGCCGGCTCCGGCCCGCCCCAGCGGGCGCGGGTCAGCAGGAAGGCAAGCGACAGCGCCCCCAGCAGCGCGCCGATGGTCAGGTACACCACTCGCCAGGAGGCTCCCGCCGCCAGCAGGCCGGTGGCGATGGCCGGGCTCAGCGTGGCGCCAATGCCCCAGCAGGCATGCATCCAGTTGAGGTGGCGCGGCTGGAAGCGGGCGGCCGCGAAGACGTTCATCGCCGCATCCACCGCCCCGGCACCGAGGCCCGAAAGCAAGGCCAGCGCCACCAGGACCCACCAGGGTGGCGCCATAGCCGCGCCGAGCGCCGCCAGTGCGGTCAGCCCGACGCTGCCGGCCAGCACACCCCCGGTGCCGAAGGCGGCGATGGCGCGGCCCGAGAGGATGCTGGCCGCCATGGTCCCGGCCGAGACGCCCAGCAGCAGCGCCCCGAGCGCCGCCACGGGCTGCGCGTAGTCGCCCCGCAGCACCGGCCAGAGCGTCCCCGGCAGCGGGTCCGGCAGGCCGAGGCCGATGAAGGCGATATAGGCGAAGGCGAGCAGCGGCACCCGGCGCCGCTGGGCTAGCTGCCCACCTTCAACGTGCTGGTCAGGCCGCGCAGGCAGGCAAGGATCGAGAGGGGCGTGATCCTGCCGGTACGCGGATTCTCGTCCGATGGCACGTTCTCGATGGTCATGGTCAGCCGCACCGTCTCCGCCTCCACCCGGATGGTGTGGGTGTTGCGCGTCACCGTCGGGTCGCCCCAGATCTCCACCATCGTCCGCTCCGGGCCGATGCCGGCCAGGGCCAGGGCGGCGGCGACGTTGACGTTGGCAGGGAAACCCTTGGCCGCGTCGAAGGCGTTGCCCTTGAAGACGATGGTCGGCGTCGTGATGGCGAAGACGTCGATCCTGTTCTCCACGAGGTAGGGCGCGCCCTCCAGGCCGCGCGGCGGCTTGCGGGTCTCGATGGTCACGCTGTCCACCTTGCCCTCGGCCGCGGCGCGCACCGCATCGAGGCCGAGCAGCGCGCCGGTCGGCACGATGATGCGCGCGCCGGTCTCCCGCGCCCGCGCCACCAGGTGCATTCGCGGCAGCAGCGCGCCGACCGAGGAGGGCACGAGGATCCGCCCGCGGGCGATCGCCGCCTCGGCGATCTGCTCGAAGACCGCGGCGGGGGCCGCTTCCACGACGATGTCGGCCCGCTCTGCCAGCTCGGACAGCCCGACCAGCTTCGGCGCCGAGCCGAAGCCGGCGACGGTCCGCCTTGCCTTGTCCTGGTCGCGCGCCGCGACCGCGACCAGGCGCAGTCCCTCGACCCCCGCATCCAGCGCGCGCGCCAGATGCGCGCCGATCGCGCCGAGCCCGCCGATTGCCACCGTCAACTCGCCTGCCATCGGACGTCTCCCCGCGCTGTGCCCGGGGCTGCGGTTAGCAGATGCCGGCCGCGCGGACGAGGCCCCGCCCCTGGAAACCGGGCGTGGAACCTTGGCCGCCTTGCCGCGCTAGTCGCAACGACCAGCCCAGACGCGGGTCCGAAATAGATCGAGGAGCACGCCTTTCATGCACGCCACTCCCTGCTGCGCGGCCTCGCCGCCGCCGCGGTGCTGACCACGCTCGCCGCCTGCGACAGCACCCGCGACGGGACGCGCGGCAACCCGCCGAGCACCGCGCTGCAGCGCGCCTATGACCGCGCCACCGACGCGCCGAAGACCAGTGCCGACGGCACCGGCAACAACCCGTCCGGCACGGCGGCGGGGCGCGCGCTCGACCGCGCCGCGGGGACCGACGTCTCGGGCGCATATCCGGCCCAGCGGGATGGCACGCCGGCGAACCCGCCGGGCACGGCGGCAGAGCGGGCCTATGACCGGGCGACGGGCTCCAACACCTCGGGTGCCTATCCGCGCAACCGGTAAGGCGAGAAAGGCGGGGGAGGCACCTCCCCGACCCGCTCCGCCCTTATTAACTAACGCACAGAAGTGCTTGACGGGCCCGGGGAGAATACCTCCTCCCCGGCCTCTCCTGCCTCAGACGACCGGGCTACGCCCGCCATCGACGTTCAGTGCCACGCCGGCGATGTACCCGCCGCCCTCGGAGCACAGGAACAGCGCGGTCGCAGCGAATTCCTCCGGCCGGCCGTAGCGCCCCATCGGCAACGACTGGCCGAGCTTGCCCAGCCACTCCTCGTAGCTCTCGTTGGTCTTGCTGGCGGCGTGGCGGCGGCGGTGCTGGTCGCTGTCGATAAGCCCGACCAGCATCGCGTTCACCAGGATGTTGTGCTTCGCGCCCTCGTTCGCCTGCACCTTGGTCAGCGCCATGCCGGCGGCGCGGGTGACCGCGGTCGGCGCCCCTCGGCCGGCGGCGCCTTGGCGCCGGTGTTCAGCACGTTGATGATCCGGCCCCATTTCCGCGCCTGCATCCCCGGCCAGACCAGCCGCCCGAGCCGAATCGCGGCAAACAGCTTCAGGTCGAGGTCGTTTTGCCAGAGCGCGTCCGAGACCTCGAGGAAGGGCCCGCGCTGGCTGGTGCCGGCATTGTTGATGAGGATGTCGACCTGGCCGAAGGCCTTCTCGGCCGCGGCGAAGGCCGCCTCGCAGCCGGCGGCGGTGCTGATGTCGGCGGGAATGGCGACGACCTCGGCGTCCGGGCTCGCCGCCTTGATCCCGGCCTCGGCGGCGGCGAGCTGCTCGGCGTTGCGGGCGACGATGGCGACCTTGCCCCGGCCCCGGCGAAGGCCTTGGCAATGGCGAGGCCGAGGCCCTTGGAGCCGCCGGTGATGAGCGCGGCGCGGCCGTTCAATGCGATCTGCATGGATTTGTTCCCCCTTGGGTGCCGCGCATCCTGCCGTGCCGGCGCGGATGGCGAAAGGAGGGGGATGGGGCGACCTACGGGGCTCGAACCCGTGACATTCGGCACCACAAGCCGACGCTCTGCCAGCTGAGCTAAGGCCGCCACACAGACCCGCCGCGGTTGGCGCCGCGACGGGGCTGGAAATAGGGCTAGCCGGCCGCCGCCGTCAACTGCCGGCCGCGCGATTCCACCCAGGCCCGCAACCGGGCGAGCGCCGCGTCGATCACCGCCTCCCCTTGCAGAAGGCGAAGCGGGCATAGTGGCTGGGGGCATCGGGACTGGCATAGAAGGCGGTGACCGGGATGGCGGTGACCTTGGCCTCCTCGGTCAGCGCCCGGCAGAAGGCCACGTCGTCGCCGTTGAAGCCGAGCGGGCGGAAGTCGGTGGTGATGAAGTAGCTGCCCTGCGCCGGCAGCACGCCGAAGCCGATCTCGGCCAGGCCGCGGGCCAGACGGTCGCGCTTGGCCTCGAGATGGGCGGAGAGGCCGGCGAAGTAGGCGTCGTCCTTCAGCAGCCCGACCGCCACGCCGCGCTGCAGGTTGGGCGGGGTGGTGAAGGTCAGGTTCTGGTGCGCCTTCGCCACGTTGGGCGCCAGGCTGCGGTCGCAGGTGATGTAGCCGACCTTCCAACCCGTCAGGCTGAAGGTCTTCCCCGCGCTGCCGATCCGCATGCAGCGCTCGCGCATGCCCGGCAGGGTCATCAGCGGGATATGCTTCCAGCCGTCGAAGGTCAGGTGCTCGTAGACCTCGTCGCAGATGGCGTAGCAGTCGTGCCGCTGCACCAGCTCGGCGATGAAGGCCAGCTCGGCGGCGGTGAAGACCTTGCCGGTCGGGTTCATCGGCGTGTTGAAGAGAATGGCCTTGGTCTTCGGTCCGAATGCAGCAGCGAGCTCGGCCCGCGGCAGCGCCCAATCCGGCGGGTTCAGGCGCACCAGTCGGGGGATCGCCCCCAGCAGCTTCACCACCGGCAGGTAGGTGTCGTAGAGCGGCTCGATCAGCACGCATTCGTCGCCCGGGTTCAGCACCGCCATGAGGCAAGCGGTGATCGCCTCCGTGGCACCCGAGGTGACGACGACCTCGGCATTCGGGTCGGCCTCGATCCCGTAGAAGCGCCGGTTGTGTGCGGCGACCGCCTGCCGCAGCTCCGGCACCCCGGTCAGCGGCGGGTACTGGTTGCGGCCATCCTTCAGCGCCGCGGCGGCCGCCTCGATGACATCCTCCGGCCCGTCATAGTCGGGGAAGCCCTGGCCGAGGTTGATCGCGCCATGTTCCAGCGCCAGCGCGCTCATGACGGTGAAGATGGTCGTGCCGGTAGCCGACAGCAGGCTGTTCTGGGGCTGCATTCCGCCCTTGCCCTTTTCTCGATGGATCGGAGGAATCGATGGCTCGGGGCGCTGCCTAGACGCATTTCGGCGGAAGTGGAACGCTCTCCCCGGGAATGGCGGCCATAATGGGAGACCGCACCCCCACCTGCAAGTCGCGGGCGGAATGGCATTTGCACCTCGGTTGGGCAGATTGCCGACGATGCAGGCGCATATTGGGCAGAAACCGGTGGATTAGCGCCCGGCGGCCGATTGAACCGGTGGCACGGGGCGTGCAAAACACCTCCGGCCGGCACCGCCGGAACGGGCGGAGAGGTCAGAGGGAAGCGTCATGTCGGGACTGCTTCGGAACGAAGGTCATACCCGGAACGCAAAGCGGAGCCGATGAAGAAGATCGAGGCCATCATAAAGCCCTTCAAGCTCGACGAGGTGAAGGACGCCCTGCACGAGATAGGCCTGCAGGGCCTCACGGTCGTCGAAGCCAAGGGCTTCGGGCGCCAGAAGGGCCACACGGAACTCTACCGTGGGGCCGAATACGTCGTGGATTTCCTGCCGAAGGTGAAGATCGAGGTTGTCTGCACCGACGACCTCGTCGACCGTGCGGTGGAGGCGATCCAGCAGGCCGCACGCACCGGCCGCATCGGCGACGGCAAGATCTTCATCTCGGAGATCCAAGAAGTCATCCGTATCCGCACCGGCGAGCGGGGCGAGGACGCGGTCTGAACGGCAGGCGGCCGGCCGGGGGCGGGCCGCCTGCGGAATGGGTGCGCTGGGCGCCCCGGCCATCGTCCAGGCGGCGATGGCGACGCCCAGGGCACCGGGAACACGCTGCGGCCGGGACGAGCCCACGGCCCGCGGCGGATTACCCGGGCGCCGGTCCGCCATTGGCAGGCCCGGGCGCGGGGCGCGGCATGCGCCGCGCTGAGGGGGCGAAGGGGAATCCCGCAAGGGGTTCCGGGACCAGTCAGGGGTACAGGTTACATGGCAGACAAGGCAGCCGCCATCTCCAAGGTCATGGAAATGATCAAGGAGCACAGCGTCGAATACGTCGACTTCCGCTTCACCGACCCGCGCGGCAAGTGGCAGCACACCGCGCAGCATATCTCGACGGTCGATGAGGACACCTTCGTCGACGGCATCATGTTCGACGGCTCGTCGATCGCCGGCTGGAAGGCGATCAACGAGTCCGACATGATCCTGATGCCGGATCCGGTGAACGCCTGCATGGATCCGTTCAGCGCCAAGCCGCAGCTGATCCTTTTCTGCGACATCATCGAGCCCTCGACCGGCCAGTTCTACGCCCGCGACCCGCGCGCCACCGCCAAGCTGGCCGAGGCCTACGTCGCCTCCTCCGGCGTCGGCGACAAGGTGCTGGTCGGCGCCGAGGCCGAGTTCTTCGTGTTCGACAGCGTCCGCTTCGGCACGGGCGGCAACTTCGCCAGCCACTTCCTGGAAAGCGTCGAGGGCCCCGGCTCCTCCATGAAGGAGTATCCGGAAGGCAATATGGGCCACCGCCCCGGCGTGAAGGGCGGCTACTTCCCGGTCGCCCCGGTCGATGGCGACGTCGACCTGCGCGCCGAGATGCTCTCGACGATGGGCGAGATGGGCCTGCCGATCGAGAAGCACCACCACGAGGTGGCGCAGTCGCAGCACGAGCTGGGCACCCGGTTCGGCAGCCTGACGACCATGGCCGACCAGATGCAGATCTATAAGTACTGCGTCCACAACGTCGCCCACAGCTACGGCAAGACCGCGACCTTCATGCCGAAGCCGATCTACGGCGACAACGGCTCGGGCATGCACACCCACCTGTCCATCTGGAAGGAAGGCAAGCCGCTCTTCGCCGGCAACGGCTATGCCGACCTGTCGGAGATGTGCCTCTACGCCATCGGCGGCATCATCAAGCACGCCAAGGCGGTGAACGCCTTCACCAACCCGTCGACCAACAGCTACAAGCGGCTGATCCCGGGCTTCGAGGCCCCCGTGCTGCTGGCCTATTCGGCCCGCAACCGCTCGGCCTCCTGCCGCATCCCCTACACCACCAGCCCCAAGGCGAAGCGCGTCGAGGTGCGGTTCCCGGATGCCTCCGCGAACCCCTACCTGGCCTATGCCGCGCTGACCATGGCGGCGATGGACGGCATCAAGAACCGCATCCATCCGGGCGACCCGATGGACAAGGACCTGTACGACCTGCCGCCCGAGGAGCTGAAGGGCATCCCGACTGTGTGCGGCCTCGCTGCGCGAGGCGCTGGGCGCGCTCGAGGCAGACCACGACTTCCTGCTGGAAGGCGGCGTCTTCAGCCTCGACCAGATCCAGTCCTATATCGAGCTGAAGTGGTCGGAGGTGTACCGCTTCGAGCACACCCCGCACCCGGTCGAGTTCGAGATGTACTACTCGGTCTGATCGACCGGTCAGGCAGGACGAAGGGAGGCCCCGCCGGCGACGGCGGGGCCTTTCGCGCTTCAGGCCGGCTCCAGCCCGCCGGCGCGCAGCAGCTCGGGCGTCAGCGCCGCGGCCAGCCAGCGCAGCAGCGCCGCCGACCGCGCATCGGCGCCCTGGAACAGCGCCGCGGTGAAGACCGCGCGAGTGTTGATCGCCTCCGGCACCGGGCCGACGATCTCGACGCCCGGGATCGCCATGAGTTCGCTGACTTGCTGGATCGCCAGCGCCACCTCGCCGCGTGCCGTGAGCTCGGCGGTGAAGCCCTGCGGGATGACGGTCGCCTTGGCGTTCACCTCGGCGGCGATGCCGAGCCGCTCGATAAGCCCGGCGAAGAAGATGCCGCTGGCCCCGGCGCGGGAATAGGCGAGCGTCGGCGCCGCAAGCAGCGCGTCGCGGAAGGCCTCGGGCGTCGAGATGTCGGGATGCGGCGCGCCCGCCCGCACCGCGACGCCGACCGAGGAGCGGCAGAGATCGACCCGGCTAGCGCCGTCCAGCACGCCCGCGGCGGCCTGCGCCGCGATGCCCTCGGCAGTGAGGATGGCGATATCGCCCCGCTCCCCGCCTCGATCGCCGCGACCAGGCGCGCCGTCGGATCGAAGCGGATCTCCGGCCGGAAGCCCGCCGCCCCGGCCACCGGCAGCAGGTCGCGCACCACGCCGAGCACGCCGAGGGTGGAGAGGATCCGGATGGGCGTGTCGGTCATTCGGCGGGCTCCTTGCCCCGGCGTGGATAGGTTTCGGGTCGCACGTCTTCCAGCCAGTGATGCGCCAGACCCGGCGGCGCGACCAGGGCGGTCTCCGCCGCATCCGGGCCGAGCCAGGTGCAGCAGCGCGCCAGGGCGGCGCTCCCCGGCAGGCCCGGCTGCATCTCCGGCTCGCACAGGAAGGAGGCCGGCGGCGCCCGGGCATAGCGCGCCGCGCCGCGGGCGAATTGGTGGTGCAGGTGCAGGTGGCCCGACGCGACCAGTCGCAGCCCGGGATGCTCCAGCAGCGGGCGCAGGGCGGCCCGCGCCTCCGGCGCCACCGACCAGTAATCGAAGGCGGGGTCATCCGGCGCGGTGGTGAAGGCCGGGGTGTGCAGGAAGACGGCGAGGCGGCGGTCGCCGATGCCGGCGGCGGCCTCGGCGATGAAGCCCGCCTGCGCCGCCTCCTCGGCCAGACCGGCGCCCATGATCTCGGTGTTCAGCCCGAGGATCCGCCAGCCCGGCAGGTCGCGCAGCCAAATGTCCTCCCCGGCCAGCCGGCGGAACCGCGCCAGCCGCGCGGCATCGACCGGCTGGGTCGGCATGGTGCGCGGGTCGCTGCCGACATCGTGGTTGCCCGGCAGCACCAGCAGCGGCGCCGGCAAGCCGCGCAGCAGCCCGGCGGCGAAGGCGAGGTCCGCGTCGCGGTCGGCGCCGTCCAACGAGATGTCGCCGGTGGCGACGATCAGGTCCGGCCGCGCCGCCGCCGCCCAGTCCCCGAGCAGCGCGAGGTTCTGGCGGAACAGCGGCGTCCGCGGCGAGAGATGGGTGTCCGGAGATCTGCAGGATGCTGGTCACGTGGCGCCCTCCCCGGCCGTTCCGCGAGATTCCTAGCACGGGAAGAATCGTGAAGCGCGGATCGCGGGACTTCGGCCTGCCCGCGGCCTATGCTGCGGCCGCCGGCAAGGACATGCATTTGAGCGCGACCACCCCCGACGCGGCACCCGAGCGGGTGCTGCGCGGCATCCTCCTCATCATCGCCTCGGTCATCCTCTTCTCCCTCTCCGACTCGCTGTCGAAGCTGCTGCGGCTGCAGGGCTTGCCGGCGGTGGAGATTGCCTGGCTGCGCTACATCGTCTTCGTCGTGCTGGCCATGGGATTGGCCGCGCATGGCCGGGTGCTGCGGCAGCGGCCGAGGCGGCTGCGGCTGCAGCTGCTGCGGGGCGTCACGCTGGTCGGCTCCGCCGTGCTCTTCGTCGCCGGGCTCGGCCAGCTGCAGATCGCCGAGGCGACGGCGATCACCTACATCTCGCCCGGCTTCGTCACCGCGCTGTCGATCGTCTTCCTCGGCGAGAAGGTCGGCGTCCGGCGCTGGGCGGCGGTCGCCGCGGGGTTCCTCGGCGTACTGATTGTCATCCGCCCGGGCAGCGGCGCGATCCAATCGGCGGCACTGTTCCCGCTGGCATCGGCGCTCTGCTGGGCGGCGACCATCGTCATCACCCGCCGCATGGGCGCTGGCGACCGGACCGAGACGACCGTTCTCTGGTCGGCCGGCACCGGCCTCGTCATCCTCTCGGTCCTGGTGCCCTTCGGCTTCGTGGTGCCAAACCTGACGCAGCTCGGCCTTGGCCTGGCGCATGGCATCTGCTCCTCACTCGGGCAGTACATCGTCATCCTGGCCTATCGCCAGGCGGCGGCCTCGGCGCTGGCGCCCTTCTCCTACGTCCAGCTGCTCTTCTCGACGACGCTGGGCTGGCTGATCTTCGCTGCGGTGCCGGATGGCGGGACGCTGCTGGGTGCCGCGGTGATCATCGGCAGCGGGCTCTACACGGTTCACCGGGAACGCGTGCGGGCGCGGGAGCGGGCGGCGGCGCGCGCCCGAGGCTTGCCGGTCTCGCCGGATCGCAGCACCATCGCGTTCGTGCAGCGCAGGAGGCAGGCGATGGCGCAGGGCGGATCGGCCGGACGCTTCGAGGGACGCGTCGCCTTCGTCACCGGCGCCGCCTCGGGCCTCGGCCGCTCGAGCGCCGTGGCGCTGGCGCGGGACGGCGCCAGGCTGCTGCTCTTCGATCGCGATGCCGCCGGCCTGGACGAGACGGCGGCGCTCTGCCCCAGCGCGATCCGCGTGGTCGGCGACGTCACCTCGGCCGACGACGTGGAACGGGCGGCGCATGCCGCGCTGCGGCGCTCGGCCCTGCCTCGCTGCTGGTCGCCGCCGCGGGCATGCTCGGCCCGGCGAAGCCGGCCGAGGCGGTGACGGAAACGGAGTGGGACCGGCTCTTCGCCGTCAACGTCAAAGGTAGCTGGCTGACGGTGCGGGCGTTGCTGCCCTCCATTCGCGCGGCGGGCGGCGGCGCCATGGTGCTCTTCGCCTCGACCGCCGGGATTGCCGGCTCCGCCACCCTGCCCGCCTATTCCGCCAGCAAGGGCGCGGTGGTGATGCTGACCAAGAGCCTGGCGCTGACCCATGCCGCCGAGGGCATCCGGGTCAACTGCGTCTGCCCCGGCTCGATCGAGACGCCGATGCTGGAGGCGACCTTCGCCTCCGCCGGCGACGCCGCGGCCCGCGCGGCGCGCGAGGCCGCCTTCCGCGCCCGCCACCCGATGGGCCGCTTCGGCCGCGCGGAGGAGGTGGCGGAGACGGTGCTCTTCCTGCTCTCGGACGGTGCCGGCTTCGTCACCGGCACCGCCATCCCGGTCGATGGAGGCCGGCTTGCCTGACCCGGCCGATCGGCAGAGGGCGGAGGGCGAAAGCCCGAGCACCGGCGCCGTGAATCGGCCGGGCACACCGATTCCCACCCGCTTCGCCGGCCGCGTCGCCGTCGTCACCGGCGCGGCCCGCGGCATCGGCGCGGCGACCGCGGCGCGGCTTGCCGCCGACGGCGCCCGCCTGTTGCTGGCGGACCGGCTGCCGGAGGTCGCGGCGACCGCCGCCGCCATCGGCGGCAGCGCCCTCGCGCTCGACCTGACGGAGCGCGGCGCGGGCGAACGCATCGCCCGGGCCGCGCTCGACGCCTTCGGCCGGATCGACATCCTGGTGAACAATGCCGGCATCGGCGGCTCCAGGCCGCTCGCCGACTCCGACGACGACCTGATCGACCGCTTCATCGACACCAACCTGAAGGCGGTGCTGCGGGTCACGCGGGCCATGCTGCCGCATCTGCCGCGGCCGGGCGGACGGATCGTCTCGGTCTCCTCCACCTTCGGCATCGCCGGCGTCCCCGGAACCACCGCCTATGCCGTGGCCAAGGCCGGCGTCGCGCAGATGACGCGCCAGCTTGCGGCCGAGCTCGGCCCGGCCGGCATCCTGGTGAATGGCGTGGCGCCGGGCGTCATCGAGACGGCGATGACCGAGGGGCATCTCGCGCGCGACTACTACCGCCGAGCCGTGCTGGCGCCGACGCCGCTGCGCCGGGCCGCCAAGCCCGAGGAGGTGGCGGCGGTGATCGCCTTCCTCGCCTCTCCGGATGCCTCCTACGTCACGGGACAGGTGATCGCGGTGGATGGCGGGTGGCTTGCGGGGCGGCACGTGCCGCCGGACGACGAATGAGCGGCGACGGCCGCGCAACACAGGGGACCCGAGCGATGCCTGCCTTCGACATGCGCGTGAACTGGCCGAACGGCGCCCGGGTCGCCGTGATGCTGACCTTCGACTTCGACGCCGAGACGCTTTGGATGGCGCGCGACCCGGAGAATGCGCGCCGTCCCGGCATCCTCAGCCAGGGCAAGTACGGCGCCAAGGTCGGCGTGCCGAAGATCCTCGAGACGCTGGAGGATGCCGCCGTCCCCGCCACCTTCTTCATCCCGGGCTGGACGGTCGAGAACCATACCGGCCGCTGCGAGATGATCCTGAAGGCCGGGCATGAGATCGGCCACCACAGCTACAGCCATGAATGGATCGCGCTCGACGACACCGCGAAGGAGGTCGAGGAGATGGAGCGCGGCCTGCACGCGCTGAAGTCGCGGCTCGGCGTGGTGCCGAAGGGCTACCGGTCGCCCGCCGGGGAGACCAGCGAGAACCTGATCTCGCCTGCTCGACAAGCACGGCTTCACCTACAACTCCTCGCTGCTCGACGACATCAACCCCTATCGCCACACCATGCCGGACGGACGGCCCGGCCCGATCGAGCTGCCCTGGCACTGGAGCCTGGACGACGCGCCCTATGCGCTGTTCTCCATCAAGGGCCCGCGGCCGATCTTCCCGAACAGCCACCTGAAGGAGATCTTCCAGGCCGAGTTCCAGGAGATCCATCGCTGGGGCGGCACCTACAACCTGGTCATGCACCCGCAGGTCAGCGGCCGGCCGAGCCGCATCGCGCTGCTGCGCGAGATGATCGCCTGGATGCGCGAATTCCCTGGCGTCTGGTTCGCCAACTGCTCGCAGGTCGCCGAGGCCTGGGCCGCCCACCACGAAGGCCGCTGAGAGGATGCCGAGGATGATCCTCCCCGCCTGGCGCGGCCTGCTCGCCGCCACCGCTCTCACCCTGCTGGCCGGCACGGCCCTGGCGCAGCCGCGCGAGAAGCCACTGCGCCTTGTGGTGAATGTCGGGCTGCAGAACCTCGACCCGATCGCCAGCCCCTCCTTCGTCACCCGCAACTTCGCCTACATGGTCTACGACACCCTCGTCGCGATGGACGGCAAGGGCGAGTACCGACCGCAGATGCTGGAATCCTGGACGCCCAGCGCGGACCGGATGAGCTGGAGCTTCAAGCTGCGCCCCGGCCTCGAATCCCATGACGGCACGCCGGTGACGGCCGAGGACGCGGTCGCCTCCATCAAGCGCTGGGGCCAGCGGGATCTCGATTGGCCGGCGGCTGATGGCGGCGACACGGGAGATCCGAATCCTCGACGCCTCCAGCTTCGTCATCGAGCTTGCCCAGCCCTTCGGCCATGTGATCGAGGCGCTGGGCAAGCCGAGCGTCCATGTCCCCTTCGTCATGCCGGCCCGCATCGCCAATGCGACGCCGCCGACCAGCCCGGTGAAGGAGGTGGTGGGCAGCGGGCCGTTCCTGTTCATCAAGGACGAATGGGTTCCGGGCGAGAAGACCACGTTCCGCCGCAACCCCGCCTATCGCCCGCGCGAGGAAGCCGCCGATGGCCTGGCCGGCGGCAAGCGCCCGCTGGCCGAGCGGGTCGAGGTCCTCACCATGACCGATGTCTCGCTGCGCGCTGCGGCGCTGACCCAGGGCGAGGTGGACTACCTGGAATACGCCCCCTTCGACTACCTGCCGCGCTTCCAGCGTGACCGCAACCTGGTGATCTCCAAGGCCGGCGGCATCAGCCAGATCATGGGCGGCGTCTCGATCAACCATTACCTGCCCCCTTCGACAGGCTGCCGATGCGCCGCGCGCTGCAGGCGGCGCTCGACCGGTCCGAGATCGTCGCGGCGCATGGCCTGCCGGCCGACATGACCTCGCCCGACTGCGTCTCGGTCTACATGTGCGGCACGACCTATACGAACGAGGCCGGCGGCGACATCATCCGCAGCCCGAGCCTCGACCGCGCCCGCGCGCTGCTGAAGGAGGCCGGCTACGCCAACGAGCGCATCGCCATCCTGCAGCCGGCCGACAGCGCGCTGATCAACCCGATGGCCATGGTGGTGATCGACCGGCTCAAGCGCGCCGGCTTCAACCTCGATGTCCAGGCCGGCGACTGGTCCTCCATCGCCGGCCGCTGGGTGGCGCGGGAGCCGATCGACAAGGGCGGCTGGAACCTCGTCCCCGTCATCTACACCGGCTTCGACCTCTCGGACCCGCTGTCCAATGTCGGCATCGGCTACAACTGCACCAACAACCAGCCCTGGGGCTATTGCGTCGAGGCGATGAAGCCGGTGCTCGACGCCTATGTCGCCGAGAGCGACCCGGCCAGGCGCAAGGCGCTGGCGGCCGAGTTGCAGCGGCTGGCGATCGAGAACGTCACCTTCCCGATGGACGGCCAGTTCCGCAGCCCGGCGGTCTGGCGCGCCGAGCTGAAGGGGGTGATCGATTTCGGCTTCCCGGTGATGTGGAACATCGAGCGGGCGAAGTAGCCCTCACGCCCCCAGCGGCGGCCCGAGATAGGTCACGCCGTAGCGCGCCGCGATCGCCTCGGCCGCCGCGGCATCCGTGACGCCGGCGGCCCCAGCTTCCTCGAAGAACCCCTCAAAGCCGCCCGGGGTGACGCCAACCAGCAGCCGGCCCGTCCCGCTGCCGATGTTGCGGAAGGCATGCGGGATGCCGCGGTGCAGGAGAGGCCGCGGTCCCGACGCCGCCCTCCTGCACCGCGTCGCCGCAGCGGAAGCGGAATGTCCCCTCCAGCACCTGGAAGAACTCGTCCTCCCGCGCATGCACATGCAGCGGCGGCCCCCAGCCCGGCGGCACCGGCTCCTCGATCACGGCGAAGCGGCCGGCGGTCTCGCTGGCGCGGATGCGGATCAGCCGCTCGCCGAAGGCGCGGTTGGGCGTGCCCTCCCCGGGCAGGCGGATGATGGGGGCAAAGTCGGGCATGACCGGCTCCTTCCTGGACGGCCGCAGCCTAGCCCGAAGGCCGCCCGCGCTTCACCCCGCCAGATGCGGCCGCCGCAGCACCCGGCCGAGCAATCCATCCACCGGCCCACACAGGGTGGATACCAGCCAGCAGAGCCCCGCCGCCAGCACCACCGCGGGGCCGCTCGGCACGTCCGCATGAAAGGATAGCAGCAGCCCGGCATAGGCGCTGAGCGCGGCGATCCCGACCGCGGCATAGGCCATGCCGCCGACGCTGCGTGCCCAGTGCCGCGCGGCGATCGCCGGCAGCATCATCAGCCCGACCGACATCAGGGTGCCGAGCGCCTGGAAGGACGCGATCAGCGTCAGCACCACCAGCGCCAGGAAGCCCATATGCCACCAGGCGCCGCGCGCGCCGACCGCCTGGGCGAAGCCGGGGTCGAAGCATTCCAGCACCAGCGGCCGCCAGGCCAGCGCCATGACGCCCAGCGTGACGGTGGCGCTGCCCGCCATCAGCAGCAGCGCCGCGTCGTCCACGCCGAGGACGCTGCCGAACAGCAGCGAGGTCAGCTCGACCGCCCCGCCGCGCCAGGAAACCATGGCGACACCCGCCGCCAGCGCGACGAGGTAGAGCGCGGCGAGCGAGGCATCCTCCCGCCCCCCGTCGCCCGCGACAAGGCCCCAGCCCCGACCGCGACTGCGAGTCCGGCGACCAGCCCGCCGGCCGCCATCGCCGGCAGCGACAGCCCGGCCAGCAGGAAGCCCGCGGCAACGCCGGGCAGGATGCCGTGCCCCAGCACGTCGGCCGTCAGGCTCATCCGCCGCAGCATCAGGAACAGGCCGAGCACCGGCGCCGCCACCGACAGCGCGAGGCAGCCGACCAGAGCCCGGCGCAGGAAGCCGTAATCGAGGAAGGGGGTGACAAGGAGGTCGAGGATCAGGCCGCGTCCCGCCGCTCGCAAGGCTCCGGCCCGGGCGCCCAGGCCTCGGCCATCATCCGGGCGCGGAGGCGATTGGCCGCGGTCAGCACCTCCCCGGTCGCGCCCCAGCCCAGGCAGTCGCGCGCCAGCAGCAGCGTGTCGGGGAATTCGCGCCGCACCAGGTCGAGGTCGTGCAGCACGGCCACGATCGTCCGCCCCTCGCCATGCCAGCGATGCACCATGGCCAGCAGGTCGGCCGAGGTCCGGGCATCCAGCGCGTTGAAGGGCTCGTCCAGCAGGATCACCGGCGCGTCCTGCAGCAGCAGCCGGGCGAAGAGCACCCGCTGGAACTGCCCGGCCGAGAGGCTGCCGACTGGCCGGCCGGCGAAGCCATCCAGCCCGACCGCGGCCAGGGCCGCCCGCGCCCGGTCGCGCCCGGCAGAGCCGATGGCGCGGAAGGCCCCGGCCTCCCGCCACAGGCCGAACAGCACGACATCGAGGCAGGATACCGGGAAGGCACGGTCCAGCGCCGCCGCCTGGGGCAGCAGCGCGACCTGTCCGGCGGCGCCCTCGATCCGTCCCTCATCCGGCCGGTGCAGCCCGGCCATTGCCCGCAGCAAGGTGGACTTGCCCGCGCCGTTCGGCCCGACTACCGCGGTCAGGCTGCCGGGCGCGAAGCGGCCGGAGACATGGTGGACCGCCGGCCGCCGGGCGTGGGAGACCGTGACATCGGTCAGGCGGATCTCAGCCGGGCTCATGCCGCCATGGCCCAGGCGACCGCCACCCACAGCGCCGCCGCGACGCCGCCCGCCAGCGCCAGGCGGGCGCCGGCGCCGGAGGACAGGGCAAGCGGATCGGAGAGGGACCACCGGGACGAAGCGGGCATGATGTTATTACATAACATCCAGCGGTCGGCTGCAACACCCCCACCGGGAGCCCCGCAAGCCCGAGCGTATACTGGCGGGGTGACAGGGCCGGCGGGTTCCGCTAGCCATGTATCGCGGCGCCGTGAAGCGACCCACGCTTATTTCACGCTACGATGCCCCATATTATCAACCAGGACTTTATGTCCCCGCGATGCGCGAAGCCTCCACCGCCCATGACCAGGCCGCCTTCCCACCCGCGCCGACCACGGGTGGCGGCTGGCGCCTGCGGCCCGGCGGCATGCGGCTCTCGACCCGGCTCATCCTCATCATCGCCACCTCCCTGCTGCCGATCCTGGCCATGCAGGTGGCCATCGCCTGGAGCCAATGGGCGGAGCGCAAGGCGCAGCTCGCCGACCTGACCATCCAGCAGGCCCAGCTCCTCGCCGGCAACCTGGACGGCATCGCCCAGGGCGCCCGCATCCTGCTCGGCACGGCGACCGAGAGCCAGGAGGTGCGGCGGCTGGAGCCGGGCTGCGACCGGCAGCTCGCCCGGCTGCGGCGCCATGCGCCGGGCTATGCCTTCATCGCCCTGGTCGATGCGGCCGGGCAGATCGCCTGCGCCTCCGACCCCAGCCTCGCGGCGCAGGATGCCGGCGCCGGTTGGGTCGCCGCCGCCCGCGCCGCCACCGAATTCGGCGCCGGCCGCTTCGCCCGCACCGCCGGCAGCCCGGACGGGGTGCTGCCCTTCTACCTGCCCTTCACCGCCGATGCGCCGGCCGGCGGCGGCACGCTGGTCGCAGCGCTCGAGCTCGGCTGGCTTGAACAGGCGCTGCAGCGGATGAAGCGGGACGGCTCGCCCTTCGTCGCCTCCTCCGTGCTGACCCTGGCCGATGCGGATGGGATCATCCTGGCCCGCGACCAGCGGCATGCGGATTTCGTCGGGCGGCCCTTCCCCCCGCCGCCATGTCGCTGCTGCAGAGCCAGGTCCCGGGCAACCTGAGGCTGCGCAGCATCGACGGGACCGAACGGCTGGTCGGCTATTCGCCGCCGACACGGCAGAATCATGGCGTCGCCGCGGTGGTCGGCTTCGAGGAGCAGGAGCTGCTGCGCGACATCAAGCGGGCGCTGCTGCGCGGCGTGCTGATTGTCGGCGGCGGCAGCCTGCTGGCGCTCGGCATGACGCTGCTGGTCGCCCGGCGCTTCATCGCCGCGCCGACCGACGCTTTGCTCCAGGCCGCCCGCCGCTGGCGCGCCGGCGACCTCGCGGCACGCGCCCCCGGGGCCGCCCGGCATTCCGAGTTCGGCCAGCTCGCCGGCGCCTTCAACCGCATGGCGGTCGCCTTGCAGCAGCGGGAGGAGGAGCTGCGCCACCACGCCCAGCTGCTGGAGGACCGCGTCGCCGACCGCACCCAGGCGCTGCGCGAGGCGAATGCAAGGCTGGAGGCCGAGATCCTCGAGCGCCGCAACACCCAGACGGCGCTGCTGCAGGCGCAGAAGCTGCAGGCGGTCGGCCAGCTCGCCGGCGGCATCGCGCACGACTTCAACAACGTCCTGCAGGCGGTGCTCGGCGGCGTCGCGCTGATCGCCAAGCGGGCCGGCGACCCGGCCGCGGTGGCGCGGCTGACCGGGATGGTCGAGGAAGCGGCGCAGCGCGGCCAGTCGATCACCCGCCGGCTGCTCGCCTTCTCCCGGCGGGAGGAGCTGCGGGCCGACCGGCTCGATGTCGGCGCCCTGCTCGTCGGGCTGCGGGAGGTGCTGGCGGCGACGCTCGGCGCCGCGATCCGGGTGGAGGTCGAGGCGCCGCCGGCCCTGCCGCCTGTCTTCGCCGATCGCGGCCAGCTGGAGACGGTGCTGGTCAACCTGGCGACCAATGCGCGCGACGCCATGGAAAAGGGCGGCCGGCTGACCCTGCTGGCCGAGCCGGTGACGGTCGCCGCCGGCGACCCGGGCGGCCTGGCCACCGGCGACTACATCCGCGTCACGGTGGCCGATACCGGCGCGGGGATGGATGCCGAGACGCTGGCCCGGGCGGGCGAGCCCTTCTTCACCACCAAGCCGGTCGGCCGCGGCACCGGCCTCGGCCTTGCCATGGCGCGCAGCTTCGCCGAGGGCTCGGGCGGGCGGATGACGATCGCCAGCAAGCCCGGCTGCGGCACGCGCATCACACTCTGGCTGCCGGCCATGGCCGTGGCGGCGGAGCCGGCGGCCCCCGTCCCGGCACCCCGCCCCGGCGCGCTGCCTGCGCGCTGCGCCCGGGTGCTGCTGGTGGACGACGAGCCGGTGGTGCGCGAGGTGCTGGCGACCCAGCTGGCCGATGCCGGCTACAAGGTGACCGAGGCAGGGGACGGCGCCGCCGCCCTGGCCCTGCTGGCCGGGGGCCTGGCCTGCGACATCCTGGTCTCCGACCTGGCGATGGAAGGGATCGACGGCGTCACCCTGATCCGCGAGGCCCGGCGCGCACGGCCCGCCCTGCCGGCCATCCTGGTCACCGGCTATGCCGGCGATGCGGCGGCGCTGGCAGTTGGCCAGCGGGTCGAGGGCAGCTTCACCCTGCTGCGCAAGCCGGTCACCGGCGCGCAGCTGGCCGACCAAGTCGCGGCGCTGCTGGGCTGGCGGGAGACGGTGTAGACCAGGACGGTGGGATCTCCTCCGGAAACGGCAAGCGGCAGCGGCGCCGCGTTCATCCTTGTACGCAGGCCCCGGGTCAGCGGCGCAAGCCCAGGCTGACCTCGCGCCGCCAGATATAAAGCCCGCTGGCCACCAGCACGGCGATCCCGGCGACATCCCAGCCATCCGGCAGCTCCGCCCAGAAGGCCACGCCCAGCGTGCTGGTCCAGAGGATGGCGGAATACTCGAAGGGCGCCAGCAGCGTCGCCTCGCCGCGCCGGTAACCCTCGGTCATCATCACCTGCGCCGCGGCCGAGATCACCCCGATCGCCACCAGGAAGGCCCATTGCCCCGCGCTCGGCCAACTCCAGCCGGGCAGGCTGGCCAAGCCCGAGAGCAGCGCGGCGCCGAGGGCGAACCAGACCACGATGGCGACATTCCCCTCCCCCGCATCGCCCATGCGGCGGATGGTGATCATCGCCAGCGCCCAGGCCAGGGCGCCTGCGAGCACCGCCAGCAGCCCGCCGACATCCGCCCCAGCGGCGCCGCCCGGCAAGGTCATCAGCAGCACCCCGCCGAAGCCGGCGAGCACCGCCGCGCCGCGGCGCGGCCCGACCCGCTCGCCCAGCAGCGGAATCGACAGCAGCGTCAGGAACAGCGGCATGGTGAAGCCGAGCGCGGTCACGGTGGCCAGCGGCAGCACCGTCAGCCCGTAGAAGCTGGCGACCATGCCGCCGAGCCCGGCCGCCAGCCGCAGCGCGTGCAGCCCGGGGTGGCGCGTGCGCAGCGCGGCCAGGCCGCCGGCCCGCCAGAGCAGCGGCAGCAGCACGAGCACGGCGAAGAAGTTGCGGCAGAGCACCACCTGCGCCAGCGGCACCTGGCCGCCCAGCGCCTTCACGCAGGCCCCGGCGAGGGAGAACAGGAAGGCCGCGCCGAGGATCATCAGCACCGCGCGACGGCGGGACGCGGCGTTCTTCGCCGCCCCGGTGAGGGAGGCGACGGGGGCTTCGGGCATTCTCGGTCCATGGACGGCGTTGGGGGCGGAGGGTAGGGTCGCCGCCGCATGAAAGCCAGACCAGCGAAGGCGCCGCCGATCCCGGCGCATCCCGGCGTGACGGTGCTGGAGGACGAGGTCGTCTGGGACGGCCGCTTCCCGCTGCAGCGCGTCCGCTTCACCTATGCCCGCTTCGACGGCAGCCAGTCCGGCGAGCTGGTCTGGGAGCTGTGGCGCCGGCATGCCGGCGTCGCCGTGCTGCCCTACGACCCCGTCGCCGATTCCGTGGCGCTGATCGAGCAATTCCGCCTGCCGGCGCTGGCCGCCGGGCTCGACCCGATCATGGTCGAATGCCCGGCCGGGCTGCAGGAGATCGGGGAGGCGCCGGAGCAGGTGGCGGTGCGGGAGACGCTGGAGGAGACCGGCCTCAGCCCCGACCGGTTCGAGCTGATCTGCCGCACCATGCTGATGCAGGGCGGCTGCGACGAGACGATGCACTACTACGCCGCCCGCGTGCGGCTGCCCGAGCCGGGCGCGGGCGGCGAATATGGCTTGCTCGACGAGCACGAGAATACCCGCGTCCTGGTGGTGCCGGCCGAGCAGGCCTTCGCCATGCTCGATGCCAACCAGAATCATGAATGCGACGGCGATGGTCTGCCTCTGGTGGCTGCGGCATCACCGGGCGCGGCTGCGACAGGAATGGGCGTGATGCCGACCGAACTGCTCTATCGTGACGACGCCTATGCACGGGAGGCGACGGCGACCGTGCTCGCCGCCGGCCCCGAGGGCGTGCTGCTGGACCGCACCCCCTTCTATGCCCAGGCCGGCGGCCAGCCCGGCGATGCCGGCTGGCTGCGCTGGGAGGGCGGCGAGATGCCGGTCAACAAGGCGGTGAAGGGCGAGGCCGACACCGTGCTGCACCTGCCCGCCGAGGGTGCGGCGCTGCCGCCCGTCGGCGCCACCGTCACCGCCGCGCTCGACTGGGCGCCGCGGCACCGGCACATGCGGATGCACACCGCGCTGCACCTGCTCTGCAGCCTGATCCCAGGCGCCGGTGTCACCGGCGGGCAGATCGGCGCCGAGCGCTCGCGGCTCGACTTCGACCTCGCCGCGCCGCCGACCAAGGAATGGCTGACCGAGCGGCTGAACGCCCTGGTCGCCGAGGACCATGCGGTGGGCGAGCGCTGGATCAGCGAGGCGGAGCTGGACGAGAACCCGTCCCTGGTGCGGACCCTGTCCGTCCAGCCGCCGCGCGGCGCCGGGCGCATCCGCCTGGTGCGCATCGGCGCCGAGGACGCGCCGGTCGACCTGCAGCCCTGCGGCGGCACCCATGTGCGCGCGACGGCGGAGATCGGCCGGGTCGAGGTCACCAAGCTCGAAAACAAGGGCAAGCAGAATCGCAGGGTCTACCTGGTTCTGGCGGGGGAATAGGCGATGGACGATCTGGTCAGCACGGAATGGCTCGCGGGCGAGCTCGGCAAGCCCGACCTCCTGGTCTTCGACGCGACGAAATTCCTCCCGAACGAGAACCAGGACGGCCGCGCCAATTTCGCCGCGGCGCACATCCCCGGCGCCGGCTACTTCGACATCGACGTGGTCGCCGACCCCGACAACAGCCTGCCGCACATGATCCCGACCGCGGCGCGGTTCGAGACGCTGATGGGCGCGCTCGGCGTCTCCAACACGACGCGCGTGGTCTTCTACGACCAGAAGGGCTTGGCCTCCGCCGCGCGCGGCTGGTGGCTGATGCGGCTCTTCGGGCACCATCACGCCGCGGTCCTCGACGGCGGCTTCCCGAAATGGGTGAAGGAGGGCCGCGCGACCGAGGCCGGCCCGCCCGCCAGCCCGGCGCCCGGCCACTTCGTCGCCGATTTCGAGGCCGAGCGGGTCCGCGGCATCGGCGACGTGAAGCGGATCGTCCGCCAGGGCGGCGGCGGCGCGCTGATCCTCGACGCGCGCGCCAAGGGCCGCTTCGACGGCACCGCGCCGGAGCCCCGCCCCGGCCTGCCCTCCGGCCACATGCCCGGCGCCGCCAGCTTGCCGTTCAACCTGCTGCTCAATGCCGACCAGACGATGAAGGACAAGGCCGCGCTGCATGCGATCTTCGCCGCGGCCGGCGTCACCGCCGAACGCCCCGTCGTCACCTCCTGCGGCACCGGCGTGACCGCCTGCATCCTGGCGCTTGGCCTGCTCCAGGCGGGCTTCCCGGAGCCGGCCGTGTATGATGGGTCCTGGACCGAATGGGCCTCCCGCCCCGAGACACCGAAGGTGCACAGCTGATGCCGGATGATCACGCGCCCAAGACCAAGTCCTACGGCTTCTCCACCCGGATGAGCCATGCAGGCCGCGCCGGCACGCATGTGCATGGCTTCGTCAATCCCGGCATCCATCGCGGCTCGACCGTGCTCTTCCCGATCGCGAGGCGCGGCGCGACGGCGCCAAGCATCGGTTCGAGCAGTTCATGACCTATGGCACGCAGGGGGGCCGACCCACTACGCGCTGGAGGACGTGATCGCCGAGATCGAGGGCGGCACGCGCGCCCTGATCCTCGGCACCGGCCTGGCCGCCGTCGCGGTGCCGCTGCTGGCCTGGCTGAAGGCGGGCGACCATTGCCTGATGCCGGACAGCGCCTATGGCCCGGCCCGCAACATCTGCGACGGGCTGCTGAAGGGCTGGGGCATCGAGACCACCTATTACGACCCGACGGTGGACGAGGCCGGGATGGCGGCGCTGATCCGCCCCAACACCAAGGTCGTCTACACCGAGAGCCCCGGCAGCCACACCTTCGAGGTGCAGGACATCCCCGCCATCGCCCGCGCCGCGCATGCGCGCGGGGCCAAGGTGATGATGGACAATACCTGGGGCATCCATCACTTCATGCCCTTCCGGCACGGCGTCGACGTCTCGATCCAGGCGCTGACGAAGTATGTCGGCGGGCATTCCGACGTGCTGCTCGGCAGCGTGACGGTCAACTCCGAGGAGGACTGGAAGACGCTCCGCGCCGCCGGCTCGCAGCTCGGCCAGTATGCCTCCCCCGATGATTGCTGGCTGGCGCTGCGCGGCGTGCGGACCATGAATGTCCGCCTCAAGCGGCAGGAGGCCAGCGGGCTCGAGGTGGCGCGCTGGCTGTCCGCGCGGCCCGAGGTGCTGCGGGTGATGCACCCGGCGCTGCCGGAGCACCCCCAGCATGCCTTGTGGAAGCGCGACTTCACCGGGTCCTGCAGCCTGTTCGGCGTGGTCTTCCAGCCGCAGTACCGCATCGAGGACGTGTACCGCTTCATCAACAGCCTGGCGCTCTTCGGCATCGGCGCCAGCTGGGGCGGCTTCGAGAGCCTGGCGATCGCCACCACCGGCAACATCACCCGCACCGCCGGCACCGGCGACTTCGGCGGGCCGATGGCCCGCATCCATGTCGGCCTTGAGGACCCGGCCGACCTGATCGCCGACCTCGAACAGGGCCTCGCCCGCCTCAGAGGCTGAGCCCCAGCCGGCGTTCCGTCACCGGCCGGCCCCATTGCTGGCCGGTGACCTCCTCCTCCAGCACGAAGCCGGCCTCGGCATAGAGCCGCTCGGCCGCCGGCAGGCCGGCGAGGGTCCAGAGGAAGACCCGGGCGAAGCCCGCGGCGCGGGCATGGTCGAGCGCCTCGGACAGCAGGCGCCGGCCGAGCCCGCCACCGCGCAGCCCGGCATCCAGGATGAACCAGCGGAGATGCGCGGTGCCGGCGGGCAGGCCGGCCTCCCCGCCATCCAGCGCGATCGAGCCCAGCACCGCGCCGTCCTCGGCCAGCATGGCGCGGAACAGGTCGCGCGCCGGGTCGAGCCGGCCGAGGAATTCGCCGAGGTCGCGCGCCACCTTGGCCTCGAACACCGCGCCGAAGCCGTGGCTGGCGGCGTAGTGCCGCGCATGCAGCGCGGCGATGTCGCCGACGGCGCCCGGCACCCATTCAGATACCAGGCGCCACCCGCTCATCGGTGGGACGCGCGCCCCTGCTGGTAGCCCTGCTCGTAGGCGCGCTGCTGCGACTGCTTGCTCTGGTCGAAGAGGTAGCCGCCGCCGGCGCCCGCCGCGCCGCCGATCAGAGCGCCGAGCCCGGCATTGCCGGCCATCGCGCCGATGAGCGCGCCGCCCGCGGCACCCGCCGCGCCGCCGGTCAGCGTCCGCTGCTGGGTCGAGTTCATGTCGGCGCACCCCGCCAGGCCAAGCGCGAGCAGGGCGGGGAGGAGGATGGTCTTTCGCATGGTCGTCGCCTTCCCGTTCAACGCTTCGCCGCGCGGCCGGCCGGCTTCGTCGCCGGGCAGGGCCAGGTCTCCCCGGCGAAGCGCGACAGCCCGTCCACCGCCTTCTCCGCCGCATATTGCGGATGCGCACGGGCCCAGGCGACGAAGGCGCTGCGCGCCTGCTCCAGGGTCGGTTCCGGCGTCGGCAGGCAGAAGAGCGACTTCGGCCCGCTGCCGGCATCGGCGACCGAGCGGTGGTACTGCCCGGCGCCGACGATGAAGCCGTGGCACCAGTTCAGCGCCGCCGTCTGCATCGGGTCCTGCGGGCCGGCGCCGCAGAGCGCGGCCAGGTCGCCGGTGCGGCCGCCGCGGAAATCCTGTTCCGTCACCTGCGCCATGGCCGGCGCGGCGAGCAGCCCGGCGCCCAGCGCCATGGCGAGCAGCCTTTCTAGCCTCATCTATGTCCTCCCCTGGCGCGGAACGGCGCCACGGCGGCATGAGACACCGGATGCCCGGGCGGCCGCAACCAATCGGTTCCGATCGGAATCCGGGTTTCGGATAAAGCCGCGGCCCGGCCCGGCATCCGGCAAGGCCCGGCGGCGGTCCCGGGTCATGCGGGTGCCCAGCGGCGATGCCAGGGCTTGCCCTCGAAGAAGCGGATCACCCGGAGCCAGGTCCGCATCTCCTTCTGCGGGAACTCCTCGACCGGGCGGCGGCGGAAGGGCTCCAGCCAGGCCGAGACCATGGCGTTCACCCGGGCCAGGGCGGCGGGGCGGCGCAGGTAGATCGGCCAGACCGGCAGCGCGGTGAGCAGGCCGACGGCGTTCACCGCGGCGGCGCCCTCCTGGCCGAGGATGCGCATGGCGCGGCGGGCGGCGCGGCAGATGAAGTACTCGATCCGCCGCAGGGCGGGCGGGGCGGCCCGGTTGGCGCAGGCGCCGACCAGCCGGAGCCAGAGGCCCGCATGCGCCAGGCGGCGGAAGTGGCGGCTGACGGTGTCGGGTTTGCCGTATTCCTCCGGCAGGCTGTGCCAGGGCAGGCCGGAGACGGCGACCTGGAACATGCCGTCGATCCGCTGGCGGGCATCGCGCAGCGGCCGGCCCTCGCCCATGACAACGGTGCGGAGATGCGGCAGCACCTCCGCCCATTCGGCGTCGGTCATCGGCGCCCAGGCGCGGCGGGGGGTGTAGCGGCGGCCGGGGACGGGGGGCGGAAGCGGCATCGGCGGGGAGCTCCGTGGCCAGCGAAATGACGGAGCACATTATAGGATATTTATCCTTTTCACAAGCAAAACATCGATCTCAGCCTGCCGACTCGAGGTGTCCAGAGGCCTTTCGGCCTCTGGCGGGGGTCCAGGGGGCGGCGCCCCCTGGCCTACCCGGCCGCCGCTGCGCGGCGCGCGCAGACCCCCTCCACCTCCACCGTCGCCTTGCGCGGCTCGAACCCCGCGGCCCGCGCCGCCCGGGCCAAGGCCAGCGCCACGCCGGGGTCGCTGACCTCGGCGGTTGCGCCGCAGCGGTTGCAGATCAGGAACTGGTGCGGGTGGTCATGCGCCTCGCCGCAGCCGCAGTCGTCCGGGTGGTCCAGCGCGTCGGCGCAGCCGATGAAGGCGCCGAGCCGTTCGACCTTGTGGATCAGCCCCTGCTCCACCAGGAAGTCGAGCGCCCGGTAGACCGTGGGCGGCGCCGCCCCGGCCCGGCTGGCCTTCAGCCGGTCGAGCAGCGCATAGGCGCCGACCGGCGCCTCCGCCTCGAGCACCAGCCGCAGCACCTCCCGCCGCAGGGCGGTGAGCTGGGCGCCGCGCCGGGCGCAGAGGGCGGCGGCGCGGTCGAGGCTGAGCTCCGGCGCGGTCGCGGCGACGGGCATGCATTTCTCCATCGGGGCCATCCACCCATATAATGCGGCATGACCGCCACCACCACGAACCCGATCATTGCCGACCCCGCCATCCGGGCGCGGCTGCTGGACGCCATCCGCTTCGACCCGCGCGGCCTGGTGCCCTGCATCGCCCAGCAGCACGACACGGGGGAGGTGCTGATGATGGCCTGGATGAACCGGGAGGCCGCCGAGGAGACGCTGGCGACCGGCCGGGTCTGCTACTTCTCTCGCAGCCGCGGCGGGCTCTGGCGGAAGGGCGAGACCTCCGGGCAGCAACAGAGACTGGTGGAGCTGCGGCTGGATTGCGACGGCGACACCCTGCTGGCGCTGGTCGACCAGACCGGCGTCGCCTGCCATACCGGCCGGCGCAACTGCTTCTTCCTGGCGCTGCGCGACGGCGCGCTGGCGGAGATCGCCGCCCCCGAGGTCTCGCCCGAGGAGCTCTACGGCCGATGAGCGACGCAGCCTCCGCCGGCGTCCCGCCGCGCCCCGAGCCGGTGCCCGTCACCGTCCTGACCGGCTTCCTCGGCTCCGGCAAGACCACGCTGCTGAACAAGCTGCTGCGCCACCCGGCGCTGGCCGACACCGCCGTGCTGATCAACGAGTTCGGCGAGATCGGGCTCGACCATCTGCTGGTGGAACGCCTCGACGGCGACACCGTGCTGCTGAATGCGGGCTGCCTCTGCTGCACCGTGCGCGGCGACCTGGTGAAAGCATTGCGCGACCTCGCGGTGCGGATCGAGCGGGGCCATGCGATCCGCCGGGTGGTGGTGGAGACGACGGGCCTCGCCGACCCGGCGCCGATCCTGCAGACGTTGATGAGCGACCCGCTGGTGCTCTACCGCTACCGGCTGGACGGGGTGGTGACGCTGGTCGATGCGGCGACCGGCGCGGCGACGCTGGATGCCCAGGTCGAGGCGGTGAAGCAGGTTGCGGTGGCCGACCGGCTGGTGCTGACCAAGACCGACCTGGCGACGCCGGAGCAGGTCAGCGCGCTCTGGTCCCGGCTGCGCGCGCTGAACCCGGGCGCGCCGCTGCTGAACGCCCTGCATGGCGAGATCGAGCCCGAGGCGCTGCTGGATTGCGGCCTCTATGACGCGACGCGGAAGCACCCGGATGTCCGCCGCTGGCTGGATGCCGAGGCCTGGGCGCAGGGACATGACCACCATCACCACCACCACGACGCCAACCGCCACGATGCCCGCATCCACAGCTTCTGCCTGACCTTCGACCAGCCCCTGCCCTGGGACGGCCTCGCGACCTGGCTCGAGGTGCTGACCATGACCCGCGGCGAGAGCGTGCTGCGGATCAAGGGCATCCTGAACCTCGAGGGCGAGGACCGGCCGGTCGCCATCCATGGCGTCCAGCACCTGTTCCACCCGCCGGTGAAGCTGGCGGCCTGGCCCGAAGGCGACGACCGGCGCTCGCGGCTGGTCTTCATCCTGCGCGACCTCGACCGGGCGACGGTGGAGAAGGGCCTGCGCGCCTTCGCCGAGAGCGCCTCGTCAGCAGGCGGCGATCGGCGCCGGCCCGGGATGAGCGGCCCTTTGCACCCGGCGCCGCGCCCGCCTATCTCGGGGCGATGACACCCCCTCCCCTCCGGCTGGAAACGCTCTCGGGCGAGGCGCTGCGCGCCGCGCTGCCTGGCCTGTCGCGGCTGCGCCTCGCGGTTTTTGCCGAGTGGCCCTACCTCTACCAGGGCGATGCGGCGCATGAGGCGCGCTATGTCGCCGCCTATGCCGAGGATCCCGGGGCGGCGGTGGTGGTGGCCTTCGACGGCGACGCGCCGGTCGGCATGGCGACCTGCCAGCCGATGGAGACCGCTGGCGGGCCGGTCCCCGGCGCCTTCCGCGCCCGCGGGCTCGACCCCGCCCGTATCTGCTATTTCGGCGAGAGCGTGCTGCTGCCGGCCTATCGCGGCCGCGGCGCCGGGGTCGGCTTCTTCGCCGCGCGGGAAGCGCATGCCCGCCGCCTCGGCCTCACGGAGGCCGCCTTCTGCGCCGTGGTGCGCAACCCGAACGACCCGCGCCGGCCGCCGGGCCATGTCCCGCTCGATGGCTTCTGGCGCAGGCGCGGCTATGCCCCGCGCCCCGACCTCTCCTGCGTCTTCCACTGGCGCGAGACCGGGGACGACCGGGAGACGCCGCATGTGCTGTCCTTCTGGCTGAAGGCGCTGGCATGACGGCGCTCCGCCTCGGGGCGCTGGCCTGGCCGGTGGAGCCGACCGCGGATGTCGCCCGCTTCGCCGCCAAGCTCGACCACTGGCTTGGCCAGGCGGCGGGGCGGGCCGACCTGGTGCTGCTGCCCGAATATGCCTGCGTCGAGCTGGGCCCGGCGCTGGCCGGCAGCACGGCCCCGGACGAGGCCACCGAGCTGCGCGCCATGGTCGCGGCCGCGCCGGCGGTGCTGGAGGCGATGCGCGCGGCCGCGCGGCGGCACGGGCTCTGGCTGCAGCCGGGCAGCCTGCCGATGCGGCAGGGCGATGCCGTGGTGAACCGGGCGCCGTTGATCGCCCCGGACGGCCGGCTCGCCTTCCAGGACAAGGGCATGATGACCCGCTTCGAGGCCGAGCGCTGGGGCGTCTCCGCCGGCGCCGGGCCGCAGGTCTTCGAAACGCCCTGGGGGCTGCTCGGCATCTCGGTCTGCTACGATCTCGGATTCCCCAAGCATGTCCGCGCCCAGGTCGAGGCGGGCGCCTGGCTGGTGCTGGTGCCGACCTGCACCGACACGCTGCACGGCTTCAACCGGGTGCGCTTCTCCTGCCAGGCCAGGGCGCTGGAGAACCAGTGCTTCGTCGCGGTGGCGCCGACCGTGGGGGACGCCCCCTGGTCCGCCGCGCTGGATGCGAATCGCGGCCAGGCCGCGGTCTTCGGCCCGGTCGATCGCGGCTTCCCGGAGGACGGGGTGCTGGCGGCGGGGCCGATGGATGCGCCGGGCTGGTGCTTCTGCACGCTCGATCCGGCGCGGATCGAGGCGGTGCGGCGCGACGGCGCCGTGCTGAACCACCGCGACTGGCCGCGCGCCCCGCTGCCGAGACCAGGCGTCGCGGTCTTCGCGTGAGCCTTGTCTACCTCCTCGCCGGCGAGGCCTCCGGCGACGTGCTCGGCGCCCGGCTGATCGCCGCCCTGCGGCGCCGCGCCGCGGGCCTGGAATTCGCCGGCGTCGGCGGCGAGCGCATGGCGGAACAGGGGTGGAGAGCCTCTTCCCGATGCGCGAGCTGTCGCTGATGGGGCTGCTCGAGGTGCTGCCGAACCTGCGCCGGCTGGCCCGGCGCCTGGACCAGGCGGAGGCCGACATCCTTTCCCGCCGGCCGGCGGTGCTGGTGACCATCGATGCGCCGAGCTTCACCCTGCGGCTGGCGGAGCGGCTGCGGCCGCGCGGCATCCGCGTGGTGCACTACGTCGCCCCGCAGGTCTGGGCCTGGCGGCCGGGCCGGGTCCGCAAGATCGCCCGCCGGGTGGACCGGATCCTCGCCCTGCTGCCCTTCGAGGCGCCCTTCTTCGAGGCGGCCGGCATCCCGGTCACCTTCGTCGGCCATCCGGTGCTGGAGAGCGGCGCCGATGCCGGCGATGCCGCCCGCTTCCGCGCCGCGCATGGGCTGGGCCCGGCCGACCGGCCGGTCATCGTCATGCCCGGCAGCCGGCGCGGCGAGATCCGCCGGCTGCTCGGGCCCTTCGGGGAGGCGCTGCGGCTGGCCGCGGCCGGGATTCCCGGCCTCCGCCCGGTGCTGCCGGTCGCCGGGCAGGTCGAGGCCGCGGTGCGCGAGGGCACGGCGCACTGGCCGGTGCCGCCGATCCTGGTGACCACCCTGGCCGAGAAGCACGACGCCTATGCCGCGGTGGCGCAGTCCGGCGGCGCGGGGTTGATCAAGTCCGGCACCTCCAGCCTCGAGATGGCGGTGGCCGGGATCCCGCACGTGGTGGGCTACAAGGCCAACCCCGTCACCGCCGAGATCGTCCGCCGGCTGATCAAGGTGCGCTACGTCTCGCTGGTGAACCTGCTGGCCGGGCGGGAGCTGGCGCCGGAGCGGCTGCAGCAGGACTGCACCCCGGCGGCGCTCGCCACCGCGCTGCTGCGGCTGCTGCGCGACCCGGCGGCGGCCGCGGCGCAGCGGGAAGGCTTCGCGGCGGTGCGCGCCCTGCTGCGGGCGCCGGAGGGGCTGCCGAGCGAGGCGGCGGCGGTGGCGGTGCTGGCGGAGATCCGGCAGGCCTGCCGCGCCGCGGACCACGCCCCCACCTGAGCCCGGCCCGCCACTGGACCCGCGGGCCCTGCCGGGACGATGCCCCCGCCTCCCGCCTCACCGAAGCGACTTGCGGCCCTGCCGCACTCCGCGCGGGCCCGGCGGCGGCGCCCTGCGGCAGGTCACGGCCGCGGCGCGCGGGTGATGCCGGGCGGCGCCATGTCGCTCGGCGCCTGCGACCCGCCCCAGCTGCCGCTGGCGAAGCCGCCCGGCGCCGCCACGCCGGCACTGCCGCCCGGCCGCCCCCCATCGAGGTCGCGCGCACTTCCGGCCGGTGCGGCGACCGGTGCGGCGACCGGCGCGGTGGCTCGCGGCATGTCCACGGGCTGCGGCGCCGCGCAGCCGGCGAGGCAGCCGGCCAGGAACGCCACGCGGACCATGCGAACTCGCTGCATCGGCATGCTCCCCAACCACATCCCCGGGCGCCAGGGCGGCAAGCCCCGCCCAGGCCTGGATGACGGGTGCGGATGATAGGCGGCCGGGTCCGCCAGGCGGTCGCCTACCGCTATCCGGAATCGGCACGGCAACGGAATCGGGCGCCGCGCCGTGGCCGCCTCGCCGCGCGGGACCGCCGGACCGCGCAGCGCTGCTGGCCGGCTCAGCCGGCGGCGATCGCCTTCTCCACCCGCAGCGCCGCATCCAGCGCCGCCAGCCCGATCGCGCCGCTGGCCTCGACCTGTCGCGCCGCGCTCGATGCTGGACAGGAAGGCGGCCTGCTCGGCTTCCAGGCTGTCATGGTCCTCCCAGGTGGCGCGGTCGATGCCCCAGCCCGGCATGGCCGACACCGGCTCGGCGCCGCCGGGCCGCACGCTCTCGATGCTGCGGGCGAGGAAATCGACGCGGGTCTCGCCGCGCGGCCCGAGCACCCGCAGGCGGCGTTCCAGCGCCACGCTGATCCGGCTGGCGGTCACCGTCGCCGCCGCACCATTGCCGAAGCGCAGCTGCGCCACGGCGAAGTCCGGGTGGTCGGACATCACCTTCCGCCCGACCGCCCGCACCTCGGCCAGCGGCGCGCCGGCCAGCGTCAGCACCAGGTCGAGGTCGTGGATCATCAGGTCGAGCACCACCGAGACATCCAGGCTGCGCGGCCGGAAGGGGGCGACGCGGGTCGCCTCGAAGGCCATCGCCCCCTGCTCGGCGCCGCTGGCGCGAAGCGTCCGGATGGCGGCCGAGTAGCGCTCGATATGGCCGACCTGCAGCACCAGGCGGCGGTCGGCGGCGCCGCGGATGATCGCCTCGGCCTGGGGCACGGTGGCGGCGATCGGCTTCTCGACGAAGAGGTGCCGGCCGGCGGCGATCGCCTGCAGCGCATAGGCATGGTGGAAGGCGGTGGGGACGGTGATGATGACCGCGTCGCTGGCCTGGATCAGCCCGCTGGCATCCAGTGCCTGGGTCCGGCATTCGGTGGCGACCGCGGCGGCGCGGGCCGGATCGGCATCGTGCACGCCCGAGAGTACGCCGCGTGCCGCCAGCTTCAGGGCATGGAAACGCCCGAAATGCCCGGTGCCGAGGACGCCGATCCTGAGAGCCATGCCGCCGGTCCCATCCCGCCAGTGAGGCCCCGGCGTCTAGCGGATCGCCGCCGTCGGCTCAAACCCAGGCCGGTCATGGATGGGGAACAACTCGCGATTATGGCATCTGGGCGCATCGCCCACCCCCAGGCCGGAACCCCGCCCCTTGCACACCCCGATCGCCGAGGATTTCGCCGCCATCCGCGCCCGCCTGCTGGCGATCCGCGCGGCCGAGCGCCGCTGGCTGGCGCCGCCGGAGCCGGCCGCGCCGGCGAAGCCCGAGGCGGCCGCACCGGGCGACTTCTATGCCTGGCTCATGGGCGGCGGCCTCTGGGCCGGCGGCTGAGCCACCCGGCCGTGGCCCCTCTCTCCGGCCTCATCGCCGGGGCGCTCACCATCGCGCCGAGCCGGCCACGGGCCGGATCGGGAAGCGGTCGCACCGCCAGCTGCCAGGCGCCGCCGGGGCATGGACCGCCCGGGCCGAGCCGTTCGGAATCGACGCCAATCAGCGGCCGCCGCGTGCCGCCCCGGTCGGCGGCAACGCATCACCGGCGGTCCGCACCGCTGATGCGCTGCCGCGGAGGCTGACCTCGGCGGTGATCGCGCCTCCCGCCGCCGCGGCGCAGATCAGCGCAGCGCGCCGTCGCCGGTGCTCGAGCGCCGGGTCACCATGGACCAGATGGCCAGCACGACCACCGCGCCGACCACGGCACCGATGAAGCCGGCCCCTTCGCCGGCGCGGTACCAGCCGACCGCCTGGCCGAGATAGGTGGCGACGAAGGCGCCGACGATGCCGAGCAGGGTGGTGACGATGAAGCCCGACGGGTCGCGGCCGGGATGCAGGAACTTGGCGACGAGCCCCGCCAGGAAGCCGATGACGATGGTGCCGATGATACCCATGTATGAACCCTCCGTTCGCATCCGGATAAACCGCGATCGGCGATCGGGTTGCATCCCGGCTGGCGGATCGGCGGGTGGATGAGGGCTCGGATCGGCCTGCCGGCTTGCATCGCCGCCCCCGTCGTCACATTCCCGGCCGGTTCGCCCCCGGACGTTGCGCGGGGGCGCCGCCCCGAAGGGTAGACCATCCCGATGAGCCGTACCGCGCCATGATGTTCTTCGCGCGCTGGAAGACCGCCGCCATCCTCGCGGTCTGCCTGCTGGGGGCGCTGCTCTGCGTCCCGAATTTCTTCCCGAAATCCGAGCTGCCGGGCTGGGCCCGGCGATTCTCCCTCGGCCTCGACCTGCGCGGCGGCTCCTACCTCCTGCTCGAGGTGGACATGAACGCCGTGGTGCGGGAGCGCCTGGAAGGTCTGGCCGACGGCGCCTGGACCCGGCTGCGGCAGCAGAATATCGGCTACGTGAACCTGGCGGCCGAGCCGGCGCAGCGCCGCATCACCTTCCGCCTGCGCGACCCGGCCCAGTCGGCCGCGGCGACCGCCCAGCTGAAGGAACTGGCCAACCAGATCCCGACCGGAATCGGCACCTCCACCCCGGATATCGACGTCGCCGCCGCGCCGACGGCACCGTCACCGCGACGCTGACCGAGGCCGGGCTGCGCGGCAAGGCTTCCGGCGCGGTCGAGCAGTCGATCGAGATCGTCCGCCGCCGGATCGACGAGACCGGCGTGGCCGAGGCGCTGATCGCCCGCCAGGGACAGAACCGCATCCTGGTGCAGCTGCCTGGCGTCGAGGACCCGAACCGGATCAAGGACCTGCTGGGCAAGACCGCCCGCATGACCTTCCACCTGCTGGACGAGACGGCGAACCCCGCCGCCACCACCCCGCCCCCGGCGTCATGTTCCTGACCGGCGAAGGCCGTGGCGGCCAGCCGGAGCGCTACGCGGTGCGCCGCCGGGTCGAGGTGGACGGCGCCAACCTCACCGATGCACGCGCCGGCCAGGACAACCGCAATGCCGAATGGGTGGTGAATTTCACCTTCGATTCCATCGGCACCCGTCGCTTCGCCGACGTGACGCGCGCCAATGTCGGCCGGCCCTTCGCCATCGTGCTGGACGACAAGGTGATCACCGCGCCCAACATCCGGGAGCCGATCACCGGCGGCCGCGGCCAGATCAGCGGCAATTTCAACGCCAAGTCGGCGAACGAGCTGGCGGTGCTGCTGCGCGCCGGCGCCCTGCCGGCGCCGCTGACGGTGGTGGAGGAACGCTCGGTCGGGCCGGAGCTCGGGGCGGATGCGATCCGCGCCGGCGTGCTGGCGCTGGCGGCCGGCGCGCTCTTCGTCTTCCTCTACATGGGCCTCGCCTACGGCCTGTTCGGCTGGCTGGCCGACATCGCGCTGCTGATCAACATCATGCTGATGCTGGCGGCGCTCTCGCTGCTCGAGGCGACGCTGACCCTGCCGGGCATCGCCGGCATCGTGCTGACCCTCGGCACCGCGCTCGACGCGAACATCCTGATCAACGAGCGCATCCGCGAGGAATACAAGAACGGCAGGCCGGCGCTGTCGGCGCTGGAGGCGGGCTTCACCAAGGCCTCCGGCACCATCATGGACAGCAACCTGACGAACCTGATCGCCATGGCCTGCCTCTACGGCTTCGGCAGCGGCACGGTGAAGGGCTTCGCCGTCACCGTCGCGATCGGCACCGTGGTGCAGATGTGGACGGCGACGACGCTCGTGCGGCTGATGGTCTCCTGGTGGTACAAGGCGAAGCGCCCGAAGGAGCTGCCGGTGCTGGAGAACGGCCGCGGGCTGATCGGGCGGCTTGCCCGGCCGATGTTCCGCCTGGTGCCGGACGTGACCCACATCCCCTTCATGAAGGGCGCGCGGATCGGCCTGCTGACCTCGGCCCTGCTCTCCACCGCCTCGCTGATCGGCGCCTTCTATCCGGGGCTCGAGAAGGGCATCGACTTCAAGGGCGGCATCACCATGGAGGTGCGCACGCCGGAAGCGGCGAACCTCGCGGCGCTCCGCGCCAAGGTCGCAGGGCTCGGCCTCGGCGATGTCGGCCTGCAGGAGTTCGGCGCGCCCGACACCGTCGCTCGTCCGCCTGCCGGTGCAGGGCGACGAGGCCGGCACCCAGACCGCGGTCAATGCCGTCCGCGCCGCGGTGGAGCAGGTGGCGCCGGGCACCAAGGTGCTGCGGGTCGAGGCCGTGGGCAACCGGGTCTCGGACGAGCTCTTCATCGGCGGGCTGCTGGCGCTCGGGCTCAGCCTGCTGGCGATGCTGCTCTACATCTGGTTCCGCTTCGAATGGCAGTTCGCCATCGCCGCCATCGTCACGCTGATCCTCGACACCACCAAGACGGTCGGCTTCATGGTGCTGTTCGGCGTCGAGTTCAACCTGACCACGGTCGCCGCCATCCTCACCGTCATCGGCTTCTCGGCCAACGACAAGGTGGTGGTCTTCGACCGGATGCGGGAGAACCTGCGGAAGTACAAGCAGATGCCGCTGCGCCAGCTGGTGGACCAGTCGATCAACGAGACGCTGAACCGCTCGCTCGGGACCTCCATGACCCTGCTGCTCTCCGCCGTCCCCCTGGCGCTGTTCGGCGGCGACACGCTGTCGGGCTTCGCCTGGGTGATGCTCTTCGGCATCGTGGTCAGCGCTTCCTCCTCGGTCTTCATCGCCGCGCCGATCGTGCTCTTCACCGGGCAGAACCGGATGCGGCGGAACGAGCCGACGCCGCCCGCCGCCGCAAAGGCGGGCGCGCCGGTTGGGGTCTGAGCCGGCCCCGGAGAGTCATGGCCGGCGCGGCGGTGGGCGGGGCCGGCGGGCCCTCGGCGCACTGGCCGGGCTGGCGCTGCTGCCGCAGGCGGCCGGCGCCGCGGCGCCGATCGGCCTGCTGGTCGGCGCCGCTGCCGGCAGCGCCGCCGACCGCTGGGCCCGCGGCTTCGCCCCTTCCTAGAGCGGCACCTGCCGCGCGCCGCCGTCGCGGTGGTCAACCGCCCCGGGGAGGCCGGGCTCGCCGCCGCCCGCGCCCTCGCTGCCGCGCGACCCGATGGCAGGCTGATCGGCGCGGTCGCGGTGCCGCGGCTGCTGTCCCGCGCCATCGAGGCGCATGCCGGGCCCCTGCTCGCCCGGCTCGACTTCCTCGCGGTGGTGGCGGAGGAGCCGCTGGTGCTGGTCGGCCAGACCGGCACGCTGGACGACCTCGACGCCTTCCGGGCGCTCGGGCGACAGGCGGTGCTGGGCACCCCGCCGCATGGCAGCGCGGCGCATCTCGCCGCCCTTGCGCTCGGCGGCAGCCTTTCCTTCGACATGCTGGCCTTCGCCAGCGCCCCGGCGGCGCGGCAGGCGGTGCTGGCCGGCAACATCGCCTGCGCCCTGCTGGCGCTGCCCGAGGCGATCGCCGCGCTGCGCGACGGCCGGCTCTCGGGCCTCGCCCTGGCCCAGCCGCGGCGCAGCGAGCTGCTGCCGGAGGTGCCGACCTTCGCCGAGCAGGGCATTCCGCTGCAGCTCGCCGCCCATCGGGGACTTGCCGTGCCGGCGGGCATCGATGGGGCCGTGCTGTCGCCGCTGGTCGCGGCGCTGAAGGCGGTGGTGGTGGACCCGGACTTCGCGGCGCAGGCGCAGGCGGAGGGCTTTGTGCCGCGCTTCATCGGCCAGGCAGCCTGGGAGCCGATGCTGCGGCGCATGCTGGCGGAACTCGGCGAGCGCTGGACTCAGGACCCCTGGACCGCACGGCACGATTGAGGCGGGACCGCACGCCCGGCTTCTAAAAAACATCCGTTTCGCCATTTATAGCCTGCAGCCGGTCGCGAAACAGGGCTATACACTGCACGACGTTACCGGAATGCAAGCCGTGCACTCCCCAGGCGTATGTCCCGCCGCCGCGCACGAGGTCCAGGTGAAGATCCTGCCGCACGACCCGGCCCCGACCGCCGCGGCGCCTGCCGTCCCGGCCTCCGCCCCGCTTGGCCGGAAGTCGGGCGCACCGGGCCGCAGGATGCCGGCACGACCCTCCGCCCCGATGCCGGGCGCGGCCCCCATCCCCTGGCCCGTGGCACCGGCGCTGCTCGCCGGAGGTCCATCGCCCGCCGACGGCCCGGCCGCCGCGCTGCGCGCCGGCCTGGCGCGTGGCGAGATCGGCGTGCACTACCAGCCTGTGGTACGGCTGGCCGACCGCCGTCCGGTGATGGTGGAAGCGCTGGCGCGCTGGAACGGGCCGGGCAGCCCGGTCTCGCCCGACACCTTCGTGCCCCTCGCCGAGCGCAACGGCCTCGGCCGCTGCCTGTCCGTCAGCGTCGCCGGCACGGCGGCGGCGGATATGGGGCGGCACTGGCCCCGGCTCCGGCTCGGCGTCTCGATCAACCTGCCGCTGGCGCAGCTGCTGCAGCCCGACCTGCAATCCTGGCTGCGCCGGGCGCTGGGCCGGCGCGGCCTCGGGCCCCGGCAGGTGGCGTTGGAACTGACCGAGACGACGCCGGTGCTGGACCTGGCCGAACTGCACCGGGCGCTGCTGCGGCTGCGGCGGGCGGGCTACCGGGTCCTGCTGGACGATGTCGCCCTGGGCGATGGCCGCACCCGGCTGCACCGCTTGCCCTTCTCAGGGCTGAAGCTCGACCGCTCCATGGTCGAGCGCCTGCCCTTCGAGGCGCATGGCCGGCAGGAGGTCCGCCGCCTGGTGCAGGCCGCCGAGGCGCGCGGCCAGGCGGTGATCGCCGAGGGCGTGTCGGACGGGCGGATCTGGGCGGCGCTCTGCGACCTCGGCGTCCATTACGCCCAGGGCTTCGCGGTGAGCCGGCCGCTGCCGGCGGCGGCGCTGCCCGGCTGGTGGGCCGGCTGGCGCGGCGGCCGGGTGCAGTAGGGCCTGGCCGGGCGCCATCGCTCCGCGGCCGCGGAGTGATGGCGCCCCTGGCCCAGCCTGGTCAGCCATAAACCTTGCGGTAAAGCGCAATGATCTGTGCCTCGTCCGGCACCCGCGGGTTGTTCGCCGGGCTGCCGGAGCCGAGCGCCTGCTTCGCCATCAGCGGCAGCATACCTTCCCATTGCGCGGCGCCGATCCCATGCCCGCGCGGCGTCGGCACGCCGAGCTCCTGGTTCAGCGCGCGCAATTCCTCCAGCAGCTTAGAGCCTGCCACCTGGTCGGCATCCTCGATGGTGGCGACGCCGATGGCGCGCGCGGCCTCGGCATAGCGCGGCAGGGCGTCGTTCAGGCCGAACTCCGTCACCGCCGGCAGCAGCATCGCGTTGGACAGGCCGTGCGGGACGTGGAAATGCGCGCCGATCGGCCGCGACATGCCATGCACCAGCGCGACCGAGGAGTTCGAGAAGGCGAGCCCCGCCTGCATGGCGCCGAGCATCATCGCCTCCCGCGCCGCGGCGTTCTTCGGCTGATGGTAGGCGATCCGCAGATGCCGGCCGATGAGGCGCATGGCGGAGAGCGCCAGGCTGTCGGCATGCGGGTTGGCCCGCTTCGAGACATAGGCCTCGAGCGCATGGGTCAGGCTGTCGATGCCGGTATCGGCGGTGGTCCGCTGCGGCACGCTGTAGGTCAGCTCGTAGTCGACGATCGCCGCCAACGGCAGGGCGCCGAGCCCGGCGATCAGCATCTTCTCGTCGGTCTCGGTATCGGTGATGACGGTGAAGCGCGTGGCCTCGGAGCCGGTTCCGGCGGTGGTCGGGATGCAGATGACCGGGCAGGCCGCCTTGTCGGCCTGGGCCGGCACCTTGAATTCCCGCATCTTCTGCCCGGGCGCCGCGGCGGCAGGGATGGCGATGGCCTTGGCCGTGTCCATCGGGCTGCCGCCGCCGAAGCCGATCAGGCAGTCGTAGTCCCCGGCGCGGAAGGCGGCGACGCCGGCCTCGATCACCGTGTCTGTCGGGTCGGGCACGGTCTCGGCGAAGACCGCCGGGTCCAGTCCGGCGGCCCGCAGCGGGTCGAGGCAGCGGTCGACCGTACCGGAGGAGAGCATCCAGGGGTCGGTGACCACCAGCGGCCGGGACAGGCCGAACAGGCCGAGCACCTCGGCGATCTGGCCGACGCTGCCGCCGCCGATGCGCATCAGGCGCGGCGAGACGATGGTTGCGGTCATGGAGCCCCTCCCCGGGTTCAGTGGCCCCAGCATAGGGCCGCGGCCGGGGGCGGAAAAGCGACCCCGGGGGGCGATGCCGGGCGCGCCGGCCCCGCTTCGGTGGCACCGGGCCCGTTGTATCCAGGACGCGCCGGCACGGAATGTGCGCCCGGACGCAGCCATCCGCCCCGCCGCGTGTTGTATCCTGTATGCCGCGCAGCGGAGGATGAAGCCATGACCGACATGCCGGCGCGTCGGCGTCGCCCCTCCGCCCCGGCCGAGTGCCAGCCGGAGAACGATGCCTTCGACATCTGGCTCGGCGCCAGCCTGCGCGCGGCCTTCGACAAGGTCGCCGCCGAGCCGATCCCCGAGGACCTCCTGCTGATGATCGAGGAGGACCGGGCCGAACGCGAGCGGCTCCGCCGGCGCCGTCGCGGCGAGGGCTGAGGCCCTAGCTCCAGCGGAAGGTCGGGGGCGCGATCTGCTCGGCCGGGCGATGCGCCCAGTCGAGCTTCGGCACCCGCGCCTCGACCCGCTTCTGCGCCTCGTGCAGGTGGGCGGCGGCGGCGCGGTAGTCCATCGTCAGCACCTCGCCGTCCTCGACCACCTTGTGGCCGTCGACGTAGACGGCGCGGACGGCACGGTCGCCGGCGGCGTAGATCAGCGACCGCAGCGGGTCGCGCGCCGGCCGCATCATCGGATGGGTGATGTCGACCAGCACGATGTCGGCGCGGCAGCCGGCGGCAAGCCTGCCGATATCCTCGCGGCCGAGCGCCTTGGCCCCGCCCGTGGTCGCCGCCTCGAACAACTCGGTCGTGGTCAGGCTGCGCGGGTCGGTCGCCTGGGTGCGGGCGAGGTAGGCGGCCAGCCGCATCTCATCCAGCATGTTGTGCGGGTAGGTGTCGGTGCCGAGGCCCATGTTCACCCCGCGCCGCTTGTAGCGCCCGAGATGCTTCAGGGTGATCCCGCGCCGGGCGAAGACGGTCGGGCAATGCGCCACGGTGGTGCCGGTCTCGGCCAGGATGTCGAGGTCGCGCTGGGTGTGCCAGGGGGTGCTCGGGTGGTCGTCGAGGAAGATGCCGTGGCCGATGATGCTGCGCTCCTGCAGCAGCCCCTGCTCGTGCAGCCAGCCGATCGGCGTCGCGCCGTGCCGGCGGGTGATCTCGTGGAATTCGGAGACCGCCTGCGCCGCGTGGATCTGCCAGGAGACGCCGCGGCGGCGGGCTTCGTCCCGACTGTCCTTCAGCAGCTCCGGCGTGCAGGTGTCGATCTGCGCTGGGACGACCATGCCGAAGAGGCGGCCGGATTCGTGCTGCTCAGCCCGCTCGATCAGCGCCATGGCCTCAGCGAAGGCCTTCTCCCCCGCCTTCTCGTCCCAGGCGTATTCCACCACATGGCCGTTCTTCGTGTACCAGCGCGCCGAGCGGAACATCGGCGCGATGCAGACGCGCATGCCCGACTCGCCCAGCAGGTCGAGCCAGCCGGGATGCGCCATGGACAGGTCGGCCAGGGTGGTGACGCCCGACAGCAGCAGCTCCGACAGCGCGACGCGGACGCAGGAGGGCACCGCCTCGGCATCGGCGCGGAAGATCGGCAGATATTCGTAGAGCGAGGAGTTGTAGAGCCCGGGCGTCCCCACCTCGTCGGTGAAGCCCTTGTTCATGGGCTCGCTCGACGGGTGGGAATGGATGTTGACCAGCCCCGGCATGACCATCAGGCCGCTGCCGGAGATGGTCTCGTCAGCCGGGCCGGCATAGTCGCGGCCGGCGAAGACCAGCCGGCCGTCGGCGAAGGCGATGTCGGCATCGGCGACGTAGGCGTGCTGCTTGGCCCCCGCATCCCAGAGGATGGCGACGTCGGCATTCCTGATGAGCGTGGTCGGCATCCCGGGCGCGATCCTTCTCGGGGTTCGGGTCAGCTGCGGTAGTCGGTGCCGCCCTCGATCAGCCGCAGCGCCGCGGCCCAGGCGATGGCTCGGACATGCTCGCCGCCGGGGCGGCGGAACTGCGCCGCGGCGCGCTCGCAGACCTCCTGCGGCGGGAAGACCAGCTCGGCCCCGCCAGACATCGCGGCGATCTGCGCCGAGCAGGCGCGCTCGAGCGTGTAGAGCTCGTCATAGGCATGCGCGGCGGTCGGGCCGCAGACCAATATGCCGTGGTTGCGCAGGATCATCGCGTTGTGGTGGCCGAGATCGGCGACGAGGCGCACCCGCTCGTCCTCGTCCAGCGCGATGCCCTCGTAGCCGTGATAGGCCAGGTGGCCGTAGTATTTCATCGCATGCTGGCTGATCGGCAGCAGCCCGTCCTTCTGGGCGGAGACCGCGATGCCGTCCCGCGTATGGGTGTGGATGACGAAATGCGCGTCGTCCCGCGCCGCATGCACCGCCGAGTGGATCACGAAGCCGGCCTTGTTGACCAGCTCCGAGCTGCCGTCCCAGTTCGGCTCGTCCACCGGGTTGCCGTCGATGTCGATCTTCACCAGGTCGCTGGCGCGCATCTCGTCGTGCATGACGCCATAGCGGTTGAGCAGGAAATGGTGCTCCGGCCCCGGCACGCGGGCGCTGATATGGGTGAAGATCCAGTCGGTCCACTTGTGGTGGCCGCAGAGCCGGTACAGCGCGGCGAGGTCGCAGCGGACCTGCCATTCGGCATCTGAGCAGTTGCGGAGCGCGGCGGGCGAGGCGGCGACGTTCATGGCGCGGGTCCTTCGGTTCGGGCGATGCTCCGTCAGGCGGGGCCGCCGCGTCAATCCGCGTTGCGCACGAGCGCCGGCGGCGCGAGCATGCGGCATCCCCGCGCCGCAGGAGACCGCCTTGCCCCGCCTTCCCCGCATCCTCGCCGCCACCGCGCTCGGCGCCCTGCTGGCTGCGCCCTTGGCCGGCCCTGTCGCCGCCGAGACCACCCTGAAGATCGTGCTGATCAACGATCTCGGCAGCCTGGACCCGGTGCAGTCCACCGCGGCCTTCGTCCGCAACCACGGCTTCATGGTCTATGACCAGCTCTTCGCCCTCGACAGCAAGGGCGAGGCGCAGCCGCAGATGGTCGGGCGCTTCGAGCGATCGCCGGACGGAATGGCCTGGAAATTCACGCTGCGGGAGGGCCTGGCCTTCCATGACGGCGCGCCGGTGCGGGCGGCGGATGCCGTTGCCTCCATCCGGCGCTGGGCGCAGCGCGACGTGGTGGGCAAGGCCCTGGCGGCGGCGACCGCGCGCCTCGAGGTGGTGGACGACCGGACCTTCAGCCTCGCCCTCGCCCGCCCCTTCGCCCTGGTGACGGAGGCGCTGGCGCGGCCGACCGCGAGCGCACTGTTTGTCATGCCGGAGCGGCTGGCGGCAACGCCGGCGACCACCGCGATCACCGACGCCACGGGCTCCGGCCCCTTCGTCTTCCAGCGGGCGGAATGGCGGTCCGGCGACCGCGCGGTCTACCGGAAGAACCCGGCCTACAAGCCGCGGTCCGAGCCGGCGGATGGGCTGGCCGGCGGCAAGCGGGTGCTGGTCGACCGGCTCGAATGGATCGCCATGCCGGATGCCGCGACCGCCGCGGCGGCGCTGCAGGCGGGCGAGATCGACTTCATCGAGCAACCTTCGCCGGACGTGATCCCGCTGCTCGAGCGGAACCGCAACGTGCGGATGTTCGCGCTGAACCCGGCCGGCTTCATGGTCTGGCTGCGGCCCAATCACGCCGTGGCCCCCTTCGACAACCCGAAGGCAAGGCAGGCGCTGCTGCATATGGTGAACCAGCAGGAGAACCTGCAGGCCGCCGGCGTGCGGCCCTCGGAGCAGGTGCCCTATTGCCCGTCCTACTTCCTCTGCGGCACGCCGCTCGAGAGCCATGCCGGCGCCGAGGGGCTGCGCGAGGCGGACCCGGCGCGGTCGCGCGCGCTGCTGCGGGAGGCCGGCTATGACGGCCGCAAGGTGGTCTTCCTGAATGCGACGGACAGCCCGATCAACAACGCGGTCACCCTGACCATGGCGGCGGCGATGCAGCGCGGCGGGCTGACCATGGACGTGCCGGCGATGGACTGGGCGACGGTGACGCAGCGGCGCAACAAGAAGGAACCGCAGGACCAGGGCGGCTGGAACCTCTTCGTCACGGTCGCCAACGTGCTGGACGCGCAGAACCCGCTGACCAACCTCTACCTCGCCAGCCCCTGCGAGGTGGCCTGGCCGGCTGGCCCTGCGATGCCGAGCTCGAGCGGCTGCGGCGGTCCTGGTGGGAGGAGCCGGACACGGCGAAGCGGAAGGCGATCCTGGATGCCGTGCATGCGCGGGCCTACCAGGTGCTGCCCTACATCAATGCCGGGCAGTTCCGCACCCTGGCGGCGCACCGGGCGAATGTGGAGGGGCTGCGGCCGACCACGATCCCGGTCTTCTGGGGCGTCGAGAAGAAGTAGGGAAAAGGCCGGGGAGAAGGTATTCTCCCCGGACCCCTCATCTATGTCTGTGAGTCGGCACTCGCTGCGCGGCGCGTGCTGTCCTCCCCGGCCTGCTACCGCCGCCGTGCCCTGAGCGCTCCCGTCCAGCGCCAGCAGCGCCACGGTGAAGACGATCAGCAGCACCGCCACGGCCGCCATGCTCGGGTCGAGGTTCTCGTTGATCCCGTCCCAGATTTTGCGTGGCAGCGTGAAGACGTTCCGGCTGGCGATGAAGAGCACCAGCACCAGCTCATCCCAGCTGTGGATGAAGGCGAAAATGGCGCCGGAGGCGATGCCCGGCGCGATGCGCGGCAGGATCACCCAGCGCAGCGTCTGCGGCAGCGACGCCCCCATGCCGCGCGCCGCCTGCTCCAGCCGCGGGTCGAAGGCGGCCAGCGCGGTGGAGACGGTGATGACGACGTAGGGGATGCCGGTCACGCCATGCGCCAGCGTCACGCCGAGGAAGCGGTCGAGCAGGTCGAGCGTGCCAAACCAGCGATAGAGCCCGATGGCATAGACGATGGCCGGGATGATCAGCGGCAGCAGCATCAGCGCCCGCACCAGCTTCCGTGCTGCGCCGGCCGATCCGCCAGCAGCCGATGGCGCAGAGCGTCCCGGCGGCGACGGCGATCAGCGTGGAGCCCAGCGCGATCCAGAAGCTCTGGTGGATCGAGGAAAGCCAGGATTCCGACCCCAGCAGGTTGGCGTAGTGGCGGAAGCTGATGCCGTGCTCCGGCAGCGAGAGGTAGCGCCGGTCGGTCACCGACACGGGGATGACGATGGTGATCGGCAGCAGCAGGTAGAGCACCGTCGCCCAGGCGATGGTTCGCGCCAGCGGCCCCGCGGGATGGCCGCCCATCAATGCCCATCCCCGAAGAGCCTGCGCAGGTCCACCACGCGGGAGAAGATCGCAAGCATCGCCAGGATCGTCACCACCACCACCGTTGCCAGCATCGCCCCCATGCCCCAGCGCACGAGGTCGAGGATCTGCAGCTTGATCCATTCGGCCGCCATCAGCGGTCTTGCCGCCGCCGAGGATTGCCGGGGTGATGTAGAAGCCGAGCGAGAAGATGAAGACCAGCACCCCGCCGCCACCAGCCCCGGCGCCGAGAGCGGCAGGAAGACGCGCGCGAAGACGGTGAAGCGGGAGGCGCCAAGCCCGCGCGCCGCGGCCAGCAGGCGCGGGTCGATCTCCCGCATCGCCGCCAGCATCGGCAGCACCGCATAGGGCACCATGTAGTGCACCATGCCGACGACGATGCCGAACTCGTTCCAGACCAGCGCCAGGGGTTCGTCGATGATCCCGAGCCCCTGCAGCCCCTGGTTCACCAGTCCCTGCCGCCGCAGCAGCGTCACCCAGGCGAAGGCCCGCACCAGCACCGAGATCCACAGCGGCAGCAGCACGCCGAGCAGCCACCAGCGCTGCGCCCGCGGCGTGGCGAGCGCCACGACATAGGCCAGCGCATAGCCCAGCAGCAGCGCGATCGCGGTGGTGACGACACAGATCCGCAGCGTGGTGCCGATCACCCGCTGCACGCCGGCATTGGTGAGCAGCCGCTCGTAGTTGCCGAGGCCGGTCGTCGGCTCGGTCACCGAGATCGCCAGAACCTGCAGGATCGGCGCGACATAGATCACCGACATCAGCAGGAAGGCCGGCAGCAGCAGCGCCCACCAGCCGGCATCGCGCGGCATGGCCCAGCCGGCGCGCGGCGCCGCGGCGGCGGGCAGCGCGGCCGCCTCAGGCGGCATCGGCATCCTCCAGCACCGGCACGGCGGCATCGGCGGCCCAGCCGAGCCGCACCGCCAGCCCCTCGCGCGGTGCGATCGGCGCCCGCCAGGCAGGCAGGGCGACGCGGATCTCGCCGAGATCGGCGGTGCGGACCGAGAGGCTGTAGCCGGCGCCGAGATAGGCCCAGGCGGCGATGGTGCCGGCGACCTCGTTCTCGGCCGCCTCGGCCTCGGCCAGCAGGCCGATCTTCTCCGGCCGCAGCGAGAGCAGGGCCGGCGTCCCCGGCGCCGGATGCGCCGCCCCCGCCTGCACCAGCCGGGTGCCGCCCGCCTGCAGCGCCATGCCCTCGGCGCTCACCTCCCGCACCGTGCCGCGCAGGAAGTTCGACTTGCCGAGGAAGTCGGCGACGAAGCGGGTGCGCGGCCGCTCATACAGCGCTTCCGGCGCGCCCATCTGCACCAGCCTGCCGTGGTTGAGGATGGCGACCTGGTCGGAGAGCGACAGCGCCTCCTCCTGGTCATGCGTCACGTTCACGAAGGTGCGGCCGACGCGGCGGTGCAGCGCCTTCAGCTCGTCCTGCAGCTCCGCCCGCAGCTTCTTGTCGAGCGCCGAGAGCGGCTCGTCCAGCAGCAGCAGCGCGGGGTCGAAGACCAGCGCGCGGGCCAGGGCGACGCGCTGCTGCTGGCCGCCCGAGAGCTGCGCGGGCCGGCGTTCGGCGAAGGCGGCCAGCTGCACCAGGTCGAGCGCGGCGCGGACCTTGGCGTCGCGGTCGGCGCGGGACAGGCCGCGGACCCGCAGCGGGAAGACGACGTTCTCCGCCACCGTCATGTGGGGGAAGAGCGCATAGCCCTGGAAGACCATGCCGAAGTCGCGCCGCTCCGGCGGCAGCGCGGTGATGTCGGCGCCGTCCAGCAGCACCGCGCCCGCGCTCGGCGCGACGAAGCCGGCGATCGCCATCAGGATGGTGGTCTTGCCGCTGCCGGAAGGGCCGAGCAGCGTCAGGAACTGCCCACGCTCCACCCGCAGGGAGACGGCATCCACCGCGGTGAAGCTGCCGTAGCGCTTGGTCAGCCCGCGCAGCTCGAGGCGCGTGCGCCGCCGGCGCGCTCAATCCCGGTAGCCCGGCTGCTCGCGGTTCAGCTTCCGCTTCAAGGCCTGCCAGGGCAGCCAGCCCTTGGTCGGGCCAAGGCTGAACTGCGCCCGCGTGCGCTCGACCGTGCCGCGCGAGGGGATCGCCAAGGGCACGCCGCCGGATTGCGCCGCGAGCTGGATGCGGCAGGACTGCTCAAGGTACCACATCCAGTAGAAGGCCTCGGCGACGGTATGGCCGACCGTCAGCAGCCCGTGGTGGCGCAGGATCATGCAGGGCTTGTCGCCGAGGTCGGCGACCAGGCGCTCGCGCTCCGACATGTTGTCGTCCGCCGCGACCCCCTCGTAGTCGTGGTAGGCGACGCGGCCGTCGAACTCCATCGAGATCTGGTTCAGCGGCAGCAACCCGCCGATCTGCGCCGCCACCGCCATGCCGGCGATGGTGTGGGTGTGCATCACGCAGGCCGCGTTGGCGCGGCCGCGATGCACCGCGGAATGGATGACGAAGCCCGCCGGGTTCACCGGCCAGGCGGTGGGCTGCGCCGGGGCGCCCTCGGCGTCGACCTCGACCAGGCTGCTGGCGGTGATCTCCTCGAACAGCATGCCATAGGGGTTGACCAGGAAGCGGTGGCCCTCCCCGGGCAGTCGCACGGACAGGTGGGTGAAGACCAGGTCTGTCATGCCGTAGAGCGCGACCAGCCGGTAGGCGGCGGCCAGGTCCTCGCGCAGTTCGCGCTCGGTCGGCACATGGTCGGGGTCGGGGCGAATGGGAGGCGGCGGCAACGGCATCTCAGTAGCCTCGCGCGGGATCGAAAAGGTTGGGCAGCGTCTCGCCGCGCTCGAAGCCGGCGATCGTGCGGGCGACGAAGCCGGCGCGCTCGGCCCGGCTCGGCAGGCTGGCGACATGCGGCGTGATGGTCGCCTTCGGATGCCGCCAGAGCGGGTGGCCGGCCGGCAGCGGCTCCGGCTCGAAGACGTCCAGCACCGTGCCGGACAGCTGCCCGCTGTCGAGCGCCGCCAGGATGTCGTCCAGCCGGTGCTGCATCCCCCGCCCGATGCCAATATAGCCGGCGCCCTGCGGCAGCATGGCCAGCGTCTCCGCGCGGATGATGTCGCGCGTCTCCGGCGTCGCCGGCAGCAGGGAGACGAGGATGTCGCTGCGCGCGAGGAAGGCCGGCAGCGCTGCGGGCCCGGCGAAGCTCTCGACCCCGGGCAGGTCCTTCGGCCCGCGCGACCAGCCGATCACCGGGAAGCCGAGCGCCTGCAGCATGGCGGCGCAGCGCGCCCCATGGCGCCGAGCCCCATGATGCCGACGGTGCGCATGTCGGCGCGATGCGGCGCCTCGAAGTAGTCCCATGCGCCGGCGGCCTGGGCGATCGCCATCCGCCGCGCATCCTTCAGCAGGGACAGCGCCGCCCAGGCACAGAACTCGCCCATCCGCTGCGTCGCTTCGGGGATCGCCATGCGGACGATCGGCACGCCGGGCGGCAAGCTGCGTGTCCAGCAGGATGCCGTCCACCCCGGCGCCCGAGCCGAAGATCGCCCGCAGCCGCGGCATGGTGGCGAGCCCGCCCGGCTCCGGGTCCCAGACCAGGGCATAGTCGATCTCGTCGCGCCGTCGCAGCGCGGCGTCCCAGTCGACCAGCTCCAGCCCGGGGTCGAGCGCGGCGAAGCAGTCCCGCCATTCGACCAGGGCTTGTGGCCCGCCGGATTTCACGACCATCACGCGTCGATTGCTCATCGGCACCTCATGCCCCAGCCAAGCAGGAAGCGGGCCAGCGAGGCGCCTGTCACGCACGGGCCGATCCAGACCTCCACGCCTGCGGCGCTACGGTCATCGGCACGCCTCAGCCGGTCACCGCGTCGAGGAACTCCTGGTTCACCGCCTGGTAGTGGTCACCCCACCAGCCGCCATCGATCACCACCTGCTGCCTGGCATTCGCCGGATCGGTGGGGTTCAGGCGCTTGAGCTCTTCCGGCACCAGCGCCGCCGCCTTGGGGTTGGTCGGGCCATTGCCCAGCAGGCCAAGCAGGCCGACCTGCGGCTCCGGCTTCGCCAGCATGCTGGCCAGCAGCCGCTGCGCCAGCACGCCGCCCGGATTGCCCTTCGGGATGACGAAGATGCCCGGCTGCAGCACGCCCTGATTCCAGATGGATCTGAGCCTTCCGTTGCTCTCCTTCTCCAGCACCGAGGCGCGGGTGTGCCAGATCTGGCCCATCACCGCCTCCCCCGTGCGCATCAGCTGCTCGCTCTCCGAGCCATTGGTCCAGAAGACCAGATTCTTCCGCAGCTCCAGCACCCGTTTGATGCCGGCGCGCATGTCGACGGGATAGAGCGCGCCGGGCGCCGTGCCCAGCGACATCATCGCCGCCTCCAGCACGCAGGTGGCGTCGCCGGCGCAGCAGCCGCGTGCCGGGGAAGCGCTTGGTGTCCCAGAAATCCGCCCAGGAGGTGGGAGCGGTCGGGACTTCGCGCTGTCGTAGACCAGCACGGAGCTGAAGGAATAGGGCGCGGCGCCGTGGTCGAGCGCGAAACCCGGGCCGATCACGTCGCCGCGGCCGACGATCGAATAGTCGATCTTCGTCGCAAGGCCGAGCTTGCCCAGCAGGTTGGCGCCGCTGGCCGAGCTGTCGCAGAGGTCCCAGGTGACCCGGCCGCTTTCCACCATGCTGCGGATCCGCCCGGTCGAGGGGCCGGTGCTGTCCTGCACCACCTTCACCCCCGGCGTCTCGGCAGCGAAGGGGGCGCCGTAGAAATTGCCGAAGCCTTGGTTGGCAAGGCCGCCCCAGTTGACCATGACCAACGCTTCTCGGCCTGGGCCACGGCGTCGCCGCCCGCCAGCACGCCGAGGCCTCGCCAGGGCCTGCAGCAGGCCGCGGCGCGAGATCCGGCCACGGGCGTGCTGCTGCAGCGCGAGTGCGATGCAATCCTGCTGGAAATCTTGCATGGGGTCCCCTCTTGCGGTCGTCGGCCGCCGGCGTGAACCTCTCCCGCCGCGCATCAAAGCGCATCCCTGCCCGGATGGGAAATCCCCCGCATGACGCATCCGCTGCTCGCCCCCGGGTTCAAGGACAGCCCCTGGTGGTGGAGGCGGCCGAGCCGCCGCAGCGCGACGCCACCCTGCCCGACCGCGCCCCGGTGGTGGTGGTGGGCGGCGGCTATGCCGGGCTGTCTGCGGCGCTGACCCTGCAGCGCCTCGGCAAGCAAACGGTGGTGCTGGATGCGGAACGCATCGGCTGGGGTGCCTCCTCCCGCAACGGCGGCATGGTCTCGGGCGGGCTGAAGGTGGCGGGCGCGGGGCTGGAGAAGGCCTTCGGCGCGGAGCAGGCGAAGGCGATCACCGCCACCGCCGCGGCCAGCTCTCCCCTTCATCGAGGAGACGATCGCCCGGGAGGGAATCGACTGCGACTATGTCCGCTGCGGCCGCTTCTCCGCGGCCTGGTCGCGCAGCCATTACGACGCCATGGCCCGGCGGGCCGACAGCCTGGCCGAGATCACCGGCCTGCCGACCAGCATGCTATCGCGCGAGAGGCAGCACGAGGCGCTGGGCAGCGACCACTACCATGGCGGCATGCTGGTGGCGGCGACCGGCAGCCTGCATCCGGGCAAATATGCCTCGCGGCCCGGCCGCGGCGGCGGAACGTGCCGGCGCCAGGCTGGTGGACGGCGTCCGGGTCCGGGGCATCCAGGAAGGCCCGGGCGGCTTCCGCATCGCCACCGACCGCGGCGAGATCCTGGCCGATGCGGTGCTGGTCACCACCAACGGCTATTCGTTGGATAAGCGCGGCACCGCCCTGCCCTGGCTGGCGCGCCGGCTGGTGCCGCTGAACAGCTACATTATCGCCACCGAGGAACTGGGCGAGGCGGTGATCGACCGGCTCTTCCCCGGCCGGCGCATGATCTCCGACAGCAAGCGGGTGCTGAACTACTTCCGCCCCAGCCCGGACGGCAAGCGCGTGCTGTGGGGCGGCCGCGCCAGCTTCCGCGCGGCGACCGCGGCCGAGACCGCGCCGGCGCTGCACGCCTACATGACCGCCTGCTTCCCGGAGCTTAAGGACACGAAGATCACCCATGCCTGGACCGGGCATGTCGCCTTCACCTTCGACCACCTGCCGCATATCGGCAAGGAACGCGGCATCCACTATGCTGCGGGCTGCCAGGGCAGCGGCGTGGCGATGGCGACCTGGCTCGGCCACAACGTGGCGCTGAAGCCGGCCGGCGCGGCCAATGCGCGATCTGCCCTGGACGGCCTGCCCTTCCCGACTCGTCCCTTCTATTCCGGCAACCCGAACTGGGTGCTGCCCTTCATCGGCGAATGGTACAAGCTGCGCGACCGAATCGACCGGATGGCGGCATGACCGGTCAGTCCAGCGCGTCGATCGGCCAGATCGGCCGGCGCACCTTCGGGAAAAGGTCCGCGCTGAACCGTTCGGAACAGAGCGCGCCGCTGTCCACCAGCACCACCTTCCGGGCGATCGGCTCGAAGGCGGCGCGGAAATGGTGCATCGACTTCACGCAGACGGTGCGGAAGTCGCGCGGGTCGATCCCCATCGAGGTGATCTGCGCCAGATCCTTGGCCTGGCCGTTGTTGCTGATCAGGATCACCTCGATCCCGCCGACGGTGAATCGCACCGAAGGACCGTAGTCGAAGGTCAGGCCGCCGCCCATCGGCCCGCGCGCCACCAGCCGCCCATCGGTGATCGCCGCGACCCGGCCGGTCAGCCGCAGCGGCCCGCCGCCGAGCGCCGGGTCCGTCCTGCCGCCCATGACGATGGTCGCGGTCGCACCCACCCCGGCGGCGATCGCCGCCCGTACCGCCTCGGGGTCGTACAGGGCGTGCAGCACCACGCCCTCCGCCCCCGCCTCGACCAGGCCGCGCAGCAGATTGGTCGCATCGCCATACGCCGCCGCCGCCCGGGTTGTCGGTATAGTCGGCGATGACCAGCGGCCTCTCGCCCGGCTGCCCGGCCAGGGCCAGCGCCACCGCCTCCTCCACCGGCCGCAGGTCGGTGGTGCTGTAGGCCCGGGTCTCCCAGCAGAGGTCCATCAGCGATTCGGCGATGGCCCGGCCGCGCGGATCCTCGCCATCCGTGGTCACCGTCACCGTCGGGCCGAGGTCGAAGATGTCGGCGCGGGTGAAGCCGGCGCAGGCGGAGACCACCAGCGCCTCGCCCGCCGCCTCATGCGCCGCGCCGCGGGCCAGCACCTCGGCCATCGGCGCGGCCTGGGTGCGGCCATTGTCGAAGCCGCGCAGCGTCGGCCGCCGCGCCAGCACGGTGTGCGGCCGGATCTCGCCACGCATGGCGCGGTCGAGCAGCGCCGCGCCCTGCAGCGCGCGGTCGTGCATGTCGACATGCGGATAGCTGCGGAAGGCGATCAGCGTCGCCTCCCGCGCCATCGCCTCGCTGACATTGGCATGCAGGTCGAGCGTGACGACGAAGGGCACCGCCGGCCCGACCACCGCGCGCAGCCGCGCCAGCAGCGCGCCCTCGCCGTCCTCCTCGTCCTCCAGCACCATGGCCCCGTGCAGGTGCAGCAGGGCGCCGTCGACCGGCCCCTGCCGCCGCGCCGTGTCGCAGACCAGCCCGGCCAGGTATTCGAAGGCGTCCCGCGTCACCACGCCGGCCGGGTTGGCGAAGGTCGAGACCGGCGCCAGCAGCCGCCAGCCATAGCGCTCCGCCGCGTCGAGGCTGGCACCCATGGCGCTGCGGGTGCCGCGATGGGCGGCCTCCATCCCGGCCGCGAGATGGAAGTCCGCACGGCGGAAATCCGGCAGTCCCGTCCGCACCCGGCTGAAGGTGTTGGTCTCGTGCATGATCCGCGCGGCGAGGACGGTCTTCGTCATGGTGCGCTCCGTGGGTGAGGCAATCCTGCACGCATAGCGTGTAGGTTTACAATCCAGTCACCGCTCCCCGGCAGCTTGCCCTCACGGCCAGGGACATGTCCCGGCCAGCCGACCGAACCAATGCCCCAATGCGGATCCGACAAGGCGTGCCGGGCGGATGCCCGGGCCCGGTGGTCCAGACCCATGCCCGGCGCCAGGGCCGACCTGACGCCGCCGACGACGGAGTGTCGATCCCCGTGGCTCCTCTGCGCGAAACCGAAGACCTGACCGCGCCCGGCTGCCTGACCCGGGCCCCATCCGAGGCCGCACGATGAGCGTCGCCGAAGCCACCACCCACATCGCCCCGCCGAAGCCCGCCGCCGGCCATCGCGGCCGGATCGAGGTGGTCGAGCTCGGCACCCGCTTCCTGCTGGTCAGCGGCTGGGTCACCGGGCCGGAGGGCCGCGCGCCGAGCGCCGCCATCTCGCTCGCCCTGCCGGACGGCAGCAGCCATACCGTCGGCGGCTTCCTCCGCCGGCGCGACCTGGCCGAGCGCGGCATCGCCACCGAGCCCTGCGGCTTCCTGGTCGACATCCCGCGGCCCGAGATCCCGTTCGAGGCCCTGACCCTCGCCCTCCGCGCCGGGGTGCGGGAGCTGCTGACGCAGCCCCTGTCCGCGCTCGCCCCGCGCCCCTTCCGGCCGCGCGGCCATCTCGACCATGTCGCGCCCGACCGCATCGCCGGCTGGGCCTTCGACCCGGCGCAATGGTACGGGCCGGCGGAAGAAGCCGCGCTCGAGCTGGTGGTGGACGAGACTGCGCGCATCCCGCTAAGCCTCAATGCCGCGCGGCGCGACCTGCCCTTCAGCTCGCTCCAGCGGGGCGGGCAGCTCGGCTTCGACTTCGGCCTACAGGACATCGCCCGGCTGATGGCCGCGCTGGGGCTGGAACGCGACCTGCTGGAAGGCGACCACGCCTACACGCTCATGTCGGGGGACAGCGGATCGGCGCGCTGCAGGGCAGCAGCAGCTCCCGCCGCAGCCGGCTGGTGCACCGCGGCGCCCGTCCCGCCGCCGCGGCCGTGCCCGCCGCCCCGGCCGTCCTCGCCGCCGCCGAGCCCGGCGGCTACGTCGACTGGCACGGCTACAGCAAGGCGCAGGGCGGCTGGTTCTTCGGCGGCTGGCTGCGCGGCGAGGCGCTGCAGGGCGTCGAGACCTGCCGCGCCGTGGCGCGGTTCGAGGACGGCACCGTCGAGGTCGAGGCGGCGATCAGCGCCTATACGCGCCCGGATGTCAGCGGCCTCGGCCTCGGCTACATCGCCTTCCTGCCGAGCACGCTCAACGATCCCGGACTGCTCCAGGGGCTGGAGGTGACGCTGGATGGGCCCTGCCAGCTCAGCGCCTCGCTCGGCATCGCCCGGATGCCGGAAGCCGAGCTGGTCGCCATGGTGCGCATGCTGCTCGGCGCCGCGACCCGCAAGCCGAAGACCGCGCTGCTGAAGATTCTGGCCCAGCCGGCCTATGAGGGCGAGGACACGCTGGCCAGGTTGCCGGTGCCGCTTCACCTCGAGGTCGACAGCGTGCTGGTCGCCCCCGGCGCCGGCGCGGTGCTGATGGGCTGGTGGCTCGACCCCAACCGCGCCGTGGCGGCGATCCGGCTGCGCTCGCGCGGTGCGCTCTCCGCCCCGCTGGGCGAGCGCTGGATCGCCATCGAACGAGCCGATATCCGCGACGCCTTCGCCGGCAAGTACAGCCTGGACCACGCCCGGCACGGCTTCCTCGCCTATGTCGAGGCGCCCGGCCTCGATCCCTCGGACATGCATCTCGAGATCGAGCTGACCACCGGCGAGACCGGCTTCAAGCCGCTGCCCGCGCCGGGCGGCGGCGGGGTCGGGGCGATCCGCCGGTTGCTGGGCGCGGTGCAGCTGGCGCCGGACGAGGTGGTGGACCGTTGCGACCGCGTGCTCGGCCCGCCGGTCGTCGCGCTGAACCGGCAGCGCTTGGCCGCGGCCGGGCGGCCCGCGATCGTCGAGGTCGGGACCCTGCCGGAGCAGCCGCGCTGCTCGATCATCGTCCCGCTCTATGGCCGCATCGACTACCTGATGTACCAGTGCGCGCTCTTCTCCGAACACGGCCTGCCGGCGGACGAGCTGGTCTACGTGCTGGACGACCCGCCGAAGCGGCAGGCGCTGATGGACCTGGCGCAATCGGCCTATCGCCGCTTCGGCATCCCGATGCGCCTGGTGCTGCTACCGGAGAACCTGGGCTATGCCCCGGCCAACAATGCCGGCCTGGCGCACAGCCGGGGCGAGTATATCTGCTACCTCAACTCCGACGTCATGCCGCATGAGCCGCGCTGGCTCGACCTGCTGACCGGCGCGCTGGAGGCCGATCCGGGCCTGGGCATCGCCGGCGCGCTGCTGACCTTCGAGGACGGCACGCTCCAGCATGGCGGCATGACCTTCAAGCGGCTGCCGCAGCTTGGCGGCTTCCCCTATGCGATGCATCCCGGCAAGGGCCGCATCCGGCCGCCCTCGCGCGGGCTGCAGCCGGCGGAAGCGGTGACCGGCGCCTGCACGGTGCTGCGCCGCGACCTGGCGAACGAGCTCGGCGGCTTCGACGAGGACTATGTCGTCGGCGATTTCGAGGATGCCGATCTCTGCTTCCGCATCCGCGCCCGCGGGCTCGGCTGCGCGGTGCATGAGGACGCCATCCTCTGGCACCTGGAGCGCCAGTCGCAGGGCAGCTCCGGGAATTTCTGGCGGCACAACCTGACCCTGGTCAATGGCTGGAGCTTCGCGCGGCGCTGGGGGCATCTCTTCCCCGAAGCGTCGCCTTCCACGCCGCCGGGCGCCGATGCCGTGCTGCGCCTGTCATGACCCGTCCAACGCTCGAAGGAGGCGCCGCGATGATCCGCGCAGCCCTGCAAGGCCGTGGCAAGCGCCGCGCCGAGAAGACCCGCCCCCGCCGCCGCCGGCGGAGATCCGCCGGCTGCCGGCGCCCGAGCGCCCGCTGCTGCGCGTGCTGGTCATGTCGCATATGGACCCGCGCGTCTCCCGCGGCGGGGCCGAGATCGCGGCCTTCCAGCTCTATGAATACCTGAAGGCGCAGCCGGGGGTGACCACCTGGTTCCTCGCCGCGGCGCCGGGCAAGATCGGCGAGCGCCTGGGCGTGCGGCTGATCCAGCCCTTCGGGCCGGACGACTACGCCTATATCGGGCATGGCTTCGACCACTTCATCCATTCGAACGGGATCCGGAATTCCCGCCCGAATTCATGACCCTGCTGGCCGAACTGAAGCCCGACGTGGTGCACCTGCACCATTATACGAATTTCGGGATCGAGGCGCTGCTGCAGATCCGACGCGTGCTGCCGGATGTGCGGATCATCCTGACGCTGCATGAGTACCTGGCGATCTGCAACCACTTCGGTCAGATGGTGAAGCGGCCCAATTTCGCGCTCTGCGACGGCGCCAGCCCGCGCGCCTGCCACAAGTGCTTCCCCGAGAAGCCGGAGCCCGACTTCTTCCTGCGCGAGCTGTTCATGAAGCGGTTCTTCCGCCTGGTGGACCACTTCGTCTCGCCCAGCAACTTCCTGATCGACCGCTACGTCGCCTGGGGCCTGCCGGCCGAGCGGCTGACGATGATCGAGAACGGCATGCCGATCCGCACCGGGCCGCCGGCGCCGAACCCTTATCCGAGCCTGAAGGAAGGGCTGACGGTCGGCTTCTTCGGGCAGATCTCCGGGCTGAAGGGCATCAACGTCGTGCTCGACGCGGCGGAGCTGCTGCATGCCCAAGGGCTTACCAAGATCCGCATCGACGTCCATGGCGACCATTCCGGCCAGCCCGAGCCCTTCCGCAAGGAATTCGAGGCGCGGCTGGCCAAGGCCCCGCCGAGTTTTCTGCTTCCGCGGGCCCTACGAGAACCGCCGGGTCGATGCGCTGATGCGCTCGGTCCATGCGGTGCTCGTGCCCTCGATCTGGTGGGAGAACTCGCCCCTGGTGATCCAGGAGGCGCTGCTCAACCGCCGGCCCGTCATCTGCTCCGACATCGGCGGTATGGCCGAGAAGGTGCGGAACGGGCTGGACGGCTTCCACTTCCAGGCCGGCAGCGCCTTCTCGCTCGCCGCCCTGCTGGGCGGCCTCGCCAGCGAGCCGCAGCGCCTGCTGGCGCTGCAGCAGAGCATGGCGGTGCCGCCGACCATCGCCGAGACCGGCGCCGCCGTCCGCGACCTTTACGACCAGTCGCTGCGCATGCCGCGCACCGAAACTGAGGACATTGCAGCATGACCATTCGTGGTTCCATCGACGAAGTCACCCCGCTCGGCGCCGCCGGCTGGGTGCATGACGACCAGGCGGGCGAGCCGCTGCTGGTCCAGGCCATGATCAACGGCGCGGTGATCGGCGAGACCATCGCCGATGTCGAACGGCCGGACCTCGCCAATGCCGGGCTCGGCGACGGCCGTTGCGGCTTCCACATTGCCTTCGGCTTCGCGATCGACCCCTCGCAGCTCGCCTTCGTCTCGGTGAAACCCTCCCGCGGCGACGCCGAGTTGCCGCGCACCAACCTGACCGGCTTCGTCGACGCCTTCCGCGCCATGCGCGCCCGGCATCCCGGTGTCGGCTGGACCCGCAGCATCTTCGGCGGGCTCTGGACCGACCGCGTCGATGCGCGCCGCCGCCTGGCCGGCCGCGTGGCGATCGGCGCCGTGGCGCCGGAGACGGCCGCGCCGCTCGGCCGCTTCATCGAGGCCGGGCATGTGCTGCTGCCCGGCGCGCTGGCCCCGGCCGGACCTCGAGACTCGCGTGGCCGAGGCCGCGGCGCGGCTGCCGGAAGGCCCGCTGGCGACGCGCGGCAGCCTCGATGCCGCCGACCTGCTGGCGGCGCTGCCGGAGCTGCTGTTCCGCGACGCCGCGCTCGGCTCTGCTGCGCGGCGCCTTCGACGACAACCCGCTGGTCTGCCGGGTCGAGCTGGCGCGCGGCACCACGCCCTTTACCCAGCCGAGCACGGCGGAGCCGCTGCCCTCGCCGACCGAATGCGCCGCGCTGGTCGCCGGCATCGGCGAAGGGCGGATGCTGCTCGACATCGTCCGCGACAGCCATGCGCTGCCCGAATCTCACCCCGGGCGGCGAATCCCGCTGGCTGGCGGGCAGCGAGGCCAGCCTGACGCTGGCGAGCGCCGCCGCCGCCTCGATCGAGACGCTGGCGCTCGGCGCATGCGACCTGGCGATCATCGCTCCCGGCACCGTCTACCGGCTGCGGGTGCCGGCGGGCATGACGGCGCTGGTCGCGCTGGCCTCCCCCAACCGGCAGACGCCGCTGCGCTTCCTGCGTGGCGATGGCGGCGAGGTGACGCTGCGCCACGCCTCCGGCGCGACGCTGACGGTCTGACGCGGAGGGCGGGCGCGCGCTACGGCCCGGCCGCCCGCGCCTGCCCCGATGAGGGCGATGCTGCAGCGGATTGCCGTCACGCCTGACCGCACGCCGCATTAGCCGGCGGCCATGCCCGGCCGCCTCGCGGCCGGGCGCGAACGGCACCATCCCGGCCATCCCGGCGCCCCCGCGGCCTGGCCGCAGGGGCATGGCCGGTGGGCATCACGACGGCCCAGCGGCGCCGCCCGGCCGCGTCCTCCGCGCCCTCCGTCCCGCAACGGACTTCCGCCGGGGCCCCGCTTCGCCTATCTCCACGCTTCCCGGCCGGCGCGGCCCGCCGTGCCGCGTCCGATGGACGCCCCTTTGGCCGCGTCCCGGCCCCAACTGGAAGGCGGTGGCCCGGTCCGGTCGGACCGGTTCCCGATACGCGATGTCCGACACAGCTCCCGTCCTCGCCCCCTCCCCTCGTCGTCGCCGGCGATGTCCGCTTCGCCAATGACGCGCCGATCAGCCTGATCGCCGGCCCCTGCCAGATGGAAAGCCGGGCGCATGCGCTGGAGATGGCGGAGGCGCTGCAGGGGATCGCCCGGCGGCTCGGCATCGGCCTGGTCTTCAAGGCCTCCTACGACAAGGCCAACCGCACCTCCCTTTCGGGCGCACGGGGATCGGCATGGCCGGCGCCATGGCCGCCTTCGCCGAGGTCAAGCAGCGCTTCGGCCTGCCCGTCCTGACCGACGTGCACGAGCCCGGCCACTGCGCGCCCGCCGCCGAGGTGGTGGACATCCTGCAGATCCCGGCCTTCCTCTGCCGGCAGACCGACCTGCTGGTCGCCGCAGCCGAGACCGGCCGTGTCGTGAACATCAAGAAGGGCCAGTTCCTGGCGCCCTGGGACATGAGGAACGTCATCGCCAAGGTCACCGGCTCGGGCAACCCGAATGTCCTGGCGACCGAGCGTGGCACGAGCTTCGGCTACAACACCCTGGTCACTGACATGCGCGGCCTGCCGCAGATGGCGGCGATGGGCGCGCCGGTGATCTTCGACGCGACGCATTCGGTGCAGCAGCCCGGCGGGCTCGGCGGCGCCTCCGGCGGGCAGCGGGAATCTGTCCCCGTCCTGGCCCGCGCCGCGGTTGCGGTCGGCGTGGCCGGCCTGTTCATCGAGACGCATGAGGCACCGGAGCGCGCCCCCTCGGACGGGCCGAACATGATCGCGCTGCGCGACTTCCCGGCGCTGGTCGAGGACCTGATGGCCTTCGACCAGGTGGCGAAGGCGCGGCGGATCGTGCTGCCGGCATGACCCCGCTGGTCCTGATCCCGGCGCGGATGGCCTCCACCAGGCTGCCCGACAAGCCGTTGGCCGACATCCACGGCCTGCCGATGATCGTCCATGTCTGGCAGCGGGCGCGCGAGGCCGATGTCGGTGCGGTCGCGGTCGCCACGGACTCCGCGGCGATCGCCGGGGCGATCCGCGACCATGGCGGCACCGCGGTGATGACCGGGGACCACCACCTCTCGGGCTCCGACCGCATCCACGAGGCGCTCGGCCGGCTCGACCCGGCGGGGCGGCACGACATCCTGGTCAATGTGCAGGGCGACCTGCCGACCATCTCGGCCGGGGCCATCCGGGCCTCGCTGACGCCCATGGCCGACCCGGAGGTCGCGCTGGCGACGCTGATCGCCGAGATCCACGACGCGGCCGACCGCACGGCGTCGCAGGTGGTGAAATTCATCGGCACCGCGCTCGGCGCCGGGCGGCATCGGGCGCTCTACTTCACCCGCGCCACCGCCCCCTGGGGCGAGGGGCCGCTATGGCATCATATCGGGCTTTACGCATGGCGGCGCACCGCGCTGGCGCGCTTCGTCGCGCTGCCGCCTTCGCCGCTCGAGCTGCGGGAGAAGCTGGAGCAGCTTCGCGCCCTCGAGGCCGGGATGCGGATCGACGCGATGGAGGTGGACGAGGTGCCACTCGGGGTCGATACACCGGCAGACCTGGAAAAGGCGCGGCGGATGCTGACGCCGCGCGAGGGAGCCCCGGCATGAACCCGCAGCTTGCCAGTGCGGCGGTCCGCCACGGCCCGGCCGATGCCGCCGGCATCCGCGCCGCCGGCCGCCGCACGCTGGAGGTCGAGCGCGCCGGCCTCGGCGAGCTGCTGGCGGCGATGGAGGGCCCGCTCGGCGAGCGTTTCGTCGAGGCGGTCGAGACCATTCATGCCGCGAACGGCCGGCTGATCGTCACCGGCATGGGCAAGAGCGGCCATGTCGGCGGCAAGATCACCGCGACGCTGGCCTCCACCGGCACGCCCTGCTTCTTCCTGCATCCGGCCGAGGCCAGCCACGGCGATCTCGGCATGGTCACCTCGGGCGACGTGATCCTGGCGCTGTCCTGGTCGGGCGAGACGGCCGAGCTGCGCGACATCATCCACTACTCGCGCCGCCACCGGGTGCCGCTGGTCGCCATCACCGCCGGTGCCGAAAGCGCGCTGGGCCGGGCGGCCGATGTCCCGCTGATCCTGCCGCGGGTCGAGGAAGCCTGCCCGCACGGCTTGGCGCCGACCACCTCCACCACCATCCAGCTGGCGCTGGGCGACGCGATCGCCATGGCGCTGCTGGAGAAGCGCGGCTTCACCCCGGCGCATTTCCATCAGTTCCACCCCGGCGGCAAGCTCGGCGCCCAGCTGCTGACGGTAGGCGACCTCATGAAGCGGGCGCCCGACCTGCCGCTGGTGCGGCAGGAGACGGGCATGGGCGCGGTCATCGTGGCGATGACCGGGCACAGCCTCGGCTGCGCGATCGTGGTGGATGCGGCGGGCCGCCTGGCCGGGATCATCACCGATGGCGACCTGCGGCGGCACATGGCGCCCGACATCATGGCGCGGCAGGCGGCCGAGCTGATGACGCCAAACCCGCACACCACGGTGCCGGAGATGCTGGCGAGCGCGGCGCTGCAGGAGATGAACGAGCGGAAGATCTCGGTGCTGGTGGCGCTGGAGGGCGCCCGGCCGGTGGGCGCGCTGCACGTGCATGCGCTGCTGCAGGCGGGAGTGGCCTAGAGGCCGCGGCCCGCCCGGTCAGGCGTCCATCGCCTCGGCCAGCCGGTGCCGCCGCGTCGGCAGCATGGCAAGGCTGCCGGAGGCACTCGCGGCCTCGATGAGGTCGAGTGCCGCGCCGGGGTCGGAGAAGTCCACCGGCAGGGCGAAGATGTCGCGCTCCCACCAGCGCGTGCGCTGCAGGCGGTCGATCAGATCCGGCGGGAAGCGGTAGCGGAGCAGCCGGGCCGGCGTGCCGCCGACGATGGCGAAGGGCGCCACGTCGCGCGTCACCACTGCGCCCGCCGCGACGATGGCGCCGTCGCCGATGGTGATGCCGGAACGGATGAAGGCGCCGTAGCCGATCCAGACATCGTTGCCGATACGGGCCGTGGGCCGGGTCCGGAAGCTGCCGAGCTTCATCCGGGGCGGCCGCCCCTCCGCCGCCATCCGGCCGGTCCAGCCATGGACGTTAGGCACGTAGCCGACCATGGAGGAGGACAGCCAGTCCGTCGGGTGCTCGGACAGGCCGATCCGGACATCCTGCGCGATCGAGCAGAACCGGCCGATCTGCGCCCCCAGACCGTGGCGCCGAAGATCCCGGTATAGGCGCCGACCGAAAGGCTAGGCGCGCCCTGGATGCTCGCCTGCACCACGCAGGGTGCCTCGAAGCTGCTGTCCGGCGCGGCGCGCGCCGCGACCTGGTCGGTCAGGGAGATGCCGAGCGCCGCCAGGTGCTGCGCGGCGGCGCGCCGCCGCTCGGCTTCGGTGCGCTGTACAGGGCTGGCCAGGGACACGGCATCGCTCCGGCAGGGATCGTCGAAAAGGTGTTCCGTAACCCGGCCGGAGGCCGGCCGGCTCGGTTGCGGCCTCATTCGGCCGCGGACAGCATCGCCTCATCTGACCTGTGATGCGCGGCCGCGCGCAGGGCCGCCGCCTCGAGCAGCATGGCCGCGGCGTCGGGCCCCAGTTCGGCGGCGACGGCGGCATGGTGTTGCTGCAGGACCGCCGGCTGCATGTCAGTTGAGAGAATGCGCGACAGGGCCTCGAGCAAGCTACAGCCGGCCAGGGGTTCCGCGCCCAAGGCCTGGATGCGGCTGACCGTGTTGCGATGGTCCCAGACCTGCTCCCGGCTGAGCGCCGGCGTCACGACCAGGGGATGGTCCATGCTGTCGAAGCTGGTCCGGTCCCACCAAATATTCTCCCGCAATGGCTTCGCTGGATGTCCGGCATGGATCGCCGACCCTTTCAGCCGGCCGCTGACCAGGGCGCCCTGCCCCACCACCGCGTCGGATTCGATGACCGTGCCCTTGTTCATCATCGCATGCCGGCCGACCCAGACGTGGTTGTGGACGATGATCGGGCGTGCCGGATTGATGCGCCGGCGCGTCGCCCGGTCGAAGATGCCATGCGAGTCGCTGGTGCGCATGGCGACGTTGTTCGAGAACATGCAATCGTCGCCGATGACGATGTGCGAGCCGTTCTCCTGCACGAGGAAGTTGCCGAGGGCCATGGTGGTCCCCGAGGTGATGACCAGCGCCGTCCGCCCCGACATCTGGATGACGATGTCCGACAGCTGGACATTGGGGCCGAGCACGACCACGCCGAAGCCGTCGCTGTTGATCAGGACATTGCTCAACGCCGCCTTGTCGCCGACGAACAGGCATCCACGCGAACGGCCGAGCAGGCATATGCGCTTCAACCCCGGCGTGCCACTGGTCAGCACTGTCGTGGTCGAATCGCGGGGATCGAGGATAGTCCTGTCCGGCTCCTGGAACCGGTCATACTCGCCGATCGGCTGCAGGGTGCCGAGCACGCGCAGGGCCAGCATCTGCGCCCAGAGATAATCCCAGCCCGGCTCCTCCCCAGCCGCGATCATCCGCGCGCAAAGCGTCGGCGCCAGCCGCAGGTCGGCTTCCGTCATGCCCCAGGCTGCGCTCATTCCTGCCTCTCTCGCTTCGATCCGGGCTGCCGGGCGGCCCCTTGGGGGCATCCCGGCCGCGGCCGCCGGAAAGCCATGCGGACATGACCTGGAGGTTGCCGACGCGGAGCGCCGGCACCTGGCCGTGTGGTCGCGGCGGCGCCGGTCAGCCGGCGATGATCCGGCGCAGCCAGGCGGAGCTGGCGATGTCGTTGCTCTGCAGGAAGCCGTCCAGCCGCCCGGCCAGCACGCTGCGATGCTGGTCGAAGGCTGCGCCGTCGAAGACGAAGCGGCCGCGCAGCTTGTCGAGCGAGGCGCCCTTGATGATCTCGCGCGCCATGACGAAGGGGACGCCCATGGTCTCGCACATCTCGCGGGTGCGGGAGTCATGCGCGATGCAGAGGCCGGGCACGCCAGCCTGCAGGCCGAGCATCACGCCATGGATCCGCGTGCCGACGACGAAGTCGACGGAGCGGAGATGCTCCATCCATTCGGAGATGTTGAAGAAGGCGCGGGCATAGGCGCGGGACCAGGTCTTGAACTCCTCGACCGACAGGTCGGGCCGCGCATAGTCGCGGCATTCCAGCAGGTCGGCCTCGGGCAGCGTGTCGGCCTCGCCGCGGGCAAGCGCAACCATCTCGATCGGGCTCTGCACGATGTAGGAGCCGCCGAGCCGGTCCAGCAGCCGGGTGAGGGAAAGCTCGATGGCCCCGAGCTGCGTCCATTTCTGGTGCCCGGCGGCGATCGCCACCCGGCCGATCGTCCGGCTGGCCCGCTGCTCGATCTTCCGGCCGAGTGCCGGATCGGGATTGAGGAAGAGCGACGGGCAGCCGGTGACCGTGGCGCGCTCGCCGAGCCCGTTCGCCTCCAGCACCTTCAGGGTGTAGGCGCCGCGCACCCCGATATTCGGATTGCCGAGCGGCGAGCGGCCGGCGATCTCCCGGATCCAGTTCAGCGTGCCGGCCGGGACCTCCGGCAGGCCGTAGTCGGAGCCGCCCTGGGCGCCAAGGCCGATCGCCACCAGCGGGATGCCGATGCTGCTGAAGCGTTCGGCGAGCCGGCCGTAATCGGCATGGGGGCCGAGCTGGTTGGCGCAGGGCATGACGCCGATGCGGCGCATCGCGTTCAGCTGCTGCGGGTCGGTGTGCCAGGGGAGCGAATCCTGCGGCCCTTCCAGGATCTTCCCCACCGCATAGTGGAAGGCGAGGTTTCCGACATTGTGTCCCACCAGGTCATAGACCGCCTTGGTGGTCAGATAGGCCGAGCCGTCGACGGCCTCGTTGATGCCGAGAATGAAGGTCCTGGACAATGCCGATCTCCCAGATCGATCTGGCCGTGCGCGCATGGCGCCCGAATGCCGTGCAAGGAAGGAGCGCGGGACCCCGGGCCTAATGCCGGCGGCGGAGCCCGCGTGAGCCATGGCGACGCGGCACCGACTGAGCGCGTCCTGCCCCGCCTTCTGAGATTTCCACAGCCAGCTTGCTGGTCTCTGAACCAGCGCCCTTGCGCGGATCCGGTCGCGCGGCGCCCCCCGGAATACCGTGCGGCGGCATGGTCAGCCTGGCGCTACAGCGCGTAACCCAGGCGCAGGCCGAGGCTGTTCAGCCCCTGGTTCCGGCGCGCCGTGCCAGCATTCGAGTCATGGTCCACGAAGAAGGAAACCGACACCGCCGGATTCACTTGGTAGCCGATCTCCGCGCCGATATGGAACAGCAGGTTGCCGCCGAGATCCTTCCGGTCCGGCAGCCGCGCGTCGTGCTTGCCGTCATTGACCGAGCCGCCGAACAGCAGATCGAAGCGGATGCCGTCGCCGGGGCGGAGGACGTCCTGCGCCAGCATCGCGGTCCAGGTCAGACCGGCATAGCCCTTGCTGGTCTTGCCTTCGAGATTGGCGGTGAAGCCGATATGGGGCCGGGGCTCCAGCAGCCAGCGATAGAGCGGGTCGATGTCCGCGGTCAGCCGCACCGGGACCGGGCTGACGAAGAGCAAGCTCACCGTTCAAGGCAGGGCTGCTCTCCTTGGCGGTCGGGTCGTGCCAGAGCACGCCACCGCGAACCTCGCTGAAGATTCCGCCGATGCCCTCACCGGCATGAACCCGCGGACCATTCGACTGCGCCAGCGCCACACCCGGCAAGACCAACGCCCCTAAAACCGCCAAGACCGCAGATCGCACCACGAGCTCCACCGCTCATTCCCAAGGAATGAGCCGAAGATGGTAGGATCGGTTGCGTTACCGCCCGATCAAGCGGTAGCGAGCGGCTTCAGACGTGAAAGCTCTCACCGCAGCCGCAGCGACCCTTCTCGTTCGGGTTGGTGAAGGTGAAGCCGGCGGACATCGCCTTCACCTCGTAATCCATCACGGTGCCGATCAGGAAGAGGCTGGCCTTGCTGTCGACCAGTACGGTGACGCCCCTGTCGGTCACGCTCATCGCCCTTCTGCGGCCCGTCCACCCAGGACAGGTCGTAGGACAGGCCGGAGCAGCCCTTGGTCTTGACCGCGATGCGGAGCAGGCGGCCCTGCTCGCCCGCGGCGTAGAGCCCACGCAGGCGCTCGGCGGCCCCCTCCGTCAGCTGCATCAGCGGCGGCAGGGCGCGCCGCGCGCGGGCAGGGGGCGTGGCGGTGGTGCTCATCTCGTGCGGCCCTCCGGGCTCAGTACATGTTCAGGGCGAGGCGGGCGTCCTCGCTCATCCGCCCCTGGTCCCAGGGCGGATCCCAGACCACCTCGACATCCACGTCGGTTACGCCAGGGACCATGCGGACGCTCTCCTCCACCTGGCTCGGCAGTTCCTGCGCCGAGGGACAGGAGGGCGTGGTCAGCGTCATCTCGACCTTGACCTTGCCGTCATCATCGATCTCGACTGCATAGATCAGGCCGAGCTCATAGATATCGATCGGGATCTCCGGGTCGAAGACGGTCTTCAGCATGGTGATGATCGCATCCTCGCTCACCTTGGGGGTGGCGGGCGCGGTCTCGCCCTCCGGCGTCCAGGCGCCGTGCAGGGCGGGCGTGGTGGTGGCGTCGTCACTCACTGCTCGCCTCCTTGGTCTCGCCGGGCGCACTGTCGAGCGCCGCGTTCAGGGTGTGCCAGGCCAGCGTCGCGCACTTCACGCGGCTGGGGAATTCATGCACGCCGGACAGCGGCTGCAGCCGCTCCATCTCCTCCGCCAGGTCGGTGCCGCAGTCCGGGCAGCTGCCGGTCATCGCCAGGGCGCGGAAGCGGTCGGACAGCGCATGCGCCTCCGCGGCGGACTTGCCCTTCACCGTCTCGGTCATGAGCGAGGCGCTGGCGGTGGAGATGGCGCAGCCGCGGCCCTGAAAGGCCGCATCGGCGATGCCGCCGTCCGGATCCAGCTTGAGGAAGAGCTCCAGCCGGTCGCCGCACATCGGGTTGTCGCCGCGGGCAGTGCGGTCGGCATCCTCCAGCCGGCGGAAATTCCGCGGCTTGCGGCCGTGGTCGAGGATGACCTCCTGGTAGAGGTCACGCAGGTCGTCGAACATCAGCAATCCTCCGACGGAGGCCACGGCATGCCGCGCGCCGCCGTCATGCGAAGAACTCGCGGGCCTTGGTCAGCGCCTCGGCCAGGTAGTCGATCTCGCCCTCGGTGGTGTAGAGGCCGAAACTGGCGCGCACCGTGCCGGCCTCGACGCCGAAGCGCGTATGCAGCGGCTCGGCGCAATGCCGCCCGGCCCGCACCGCAATGCCGGCGCGGTCGAGCAGGGTCGCCAGGTCGTGCGAATGGGCATTGTCGAGGGAGAAGGCGAAGACCCCGCCGCGGTCCTGCGCCCGGCCGAGCAGGGCGACGCCCTCGATGTCGGACAGCCGCCGCATGGCGTGGTCGACCAGGCCGCGCTCATGCGCCTCGACCGCCGGCATGCCGATGGCGGAGACGTAGTCGATCGCGGCGTGCAGGCCGATGGCCTCGACGATCGGCGGGGTGCCGGCCTCGAACTTCGCCGGCGGCGGCGCCCATTCGACGCGGTCGAGCGTGACCATCGAGATCATGTCGCCGCCGCCGAGGAAGGGCGGCATGCGCTCCTGGTGCTCGAGCCGCGCCCAGAGCACGCCGATGCCCGTGGGCCCGTACAGCTTGTGGCCGGTGAAGGCGTAGAAGTCGGCGCCGAGCGCCTGCATGTCGACGCGACGGTGCACCGCGGCCTGGGAGCCGTCGAACAAAATCTTCGCGCCAGCGGCATGCGCCATGGCGACCAGCCGCTCGGCCGGCGTCACGGTGCCCAGCACGTTAGACATGTGGGTGATGGCAACCAGGCCGACCTTGCCGTCGGCCAGCTTGGCGGCGACGTCCTCCATGTCGAGCTTGCCGGCATCCGTCACCCGGGCAATGCGCAGCTCGATCCCCCGGCCCGCATCCCGCAGCATCTGCCACGGGACCATGTTGGCATGGTGCTCCATCTCGGAGATCAGCACCGCCTGGCCGGCCTGCATCACCCCCTGCCCCAGCTATGCGCGACCAGGTTGATCGCGGCCGTGCTGTTGCTGGTGAAGATCACCTCGCGCGGGTCGGCGGCATTGATGAAGCGCGCGACGGCGCCGCGCGCCGCCTCATAGGCCTCGGTCGCCGCCTCGCTCAGGAAATAGGCGCCGCGATGGACGTTGGCGTAGCGCTCCTCCATGCAGCGGACCATGGCGTCGATCACCGCACGCGGCTTCTGCGCCGAGGCGCCGCTGTCGAGGAAGACCAGCGGCTTGCCGCGGATGGTCTGCGACAGGATCGGGAAGTCCCGGCGGATGCGCTGGACGTCGAAGCTCACGCCGCCGCCTCCCACCAGCCGGCCACCGCCGCGCCGAGCGCGGCACGCGCCGTCTCGTCCTGCACGCCCTCGACCGCCTCGGTCAGGAAGGCCTCGACCAGCATGGCGCGGGCACGGGCCTCGGGGATGCCGCGGGCGCGGAGATAGAAGAGCTGGTCGGCATCGATCTCGCCGACCGTCGCGCCATGGCTGCACTTCACGTCGTCCGCATAGATCTCCAGCTGCGGCTTGCTGTCGATCTCGGCCTCGGGCGACAGCAGCAGCGCCTGGTTCATCTGGTAGCCATCGGTCCGCTGCGCCACCTGGTGGACATGGATGCGGCCCTGGAAGACGCCGCGGGACTTGCCCATCAGCACCGTCTTGTAGGTCTGCCGGCTGGCGCAATCGGGCGCCGCATGGTCCAGCACCGTGGTGGTGTCGGCATGCTGGCCGTCGCGCAGCAATTGCGCGCCGTTCATGTGGCAGGTCGCCGCCGGGCCGGCCAGGATGGCGTGAATCTCGTTCCGTACCAGCTTCGCCCCGGCATTGAGCGTGAAGTTGTCGTAGGTGCCGCCCTTCTCCACCCGGGCATAGACGGTCGCCAGCTGGAAGGCGCGCGGTGCCTCCTGCTGGATGCGGGCATGGGTCAGGGTGGCGCCGAAGGCGACCTCGATCTCATAGACCGGGTTGTGCAGGTAGCGCGCCTCGGCCGGGCCGGTCGCGGTCTCGATCAGCGTGAGGCTGGCGCCGGGCTCGAGCCGGATGAGGTGGCGCGGATGGAACGCCTCCGGCCGCTCCGAGGCGGTGCCGAGCGAGGCCAGGTCGAGCACGCCGCCGGCGACGCCGGCCGGGACGGTGACGACGAGGCCGTCCTCGAACAGCATGGTGTTGAGCGCCGCCATCGGCTGCTCGGCCGGGCGCGCCAGGCTGCCGAGCCGGCCTTCCTGCGCCTCGAGCGACGCGGCCAGGCTCTCGACCGCATAGGGCAGGCCGTCGAGCGAGGAGAGGTCCGGCCGGCTGCGGCCATCGACGAAGACCGCGCGGGCGCCGCCATGCGCCGGCGGCAGCGCGGGCGCGCTGTCCACCGCGCTCAGCGCCTCATCGAAGCCGGCATCGGCGACCTGCCGCAGGTCGGTGTACTTCCAGGCCTCGACGCGCCGGGTCGGGAAGCCCTGGCCGCGGAAGGCCTCGGCCGCCTGCTCGCGCAGCGCCTGGATCCAGGGCAGCCGCGCGCCGGGCAGGCGCGTACGCAGCCCCTCGAAGCGGTGCAGGAAGCCCGCGGCGCCTGTGGGATGCGCCGTCATGCCGCGGCCTGCACATTGGCGTAGCCGGTCTCCTCCAGCTGCTTCGCCAGCTCCGGCCCGCCGGTCTGCACGATGCGGCCGCCCATCAGCACATGCACCTTGTCCGGCACGATGTAGTCGAGCAGGCGCTGGTAATGGGTGATGACCAGGGCGGAGAAGCCCGGGGCCCGCAGCGCGTTGACGCCGTCCGAGACGATCTTCAGCGCGTCGATGTCGAGCCCGCTGTCGGTCTCGTCGAGGATCGCCATTCGGGGCTGCAGCAGGGCCATCTGCAGTACCTCGTTCCGTTTCTTCTCGCCGCCGGAGAAGCCGACATTGACGCCGCGCTTCAGCATGTCCTCCTGGATGTGCAGCGCCTTCAGCCGCTCGCGCGCGACCTTCAGGAACTGCATCGCATCCAGCTCCGGCTCGCCGCGCGCCTTCCGGACGGCATTCAGCGCGGTGCGGAGGAAGAGCGCGTTGCCGACGCCGGGCAACTCCACCGGGTACTGGAAGGCCAGGAACAGGCCGGTCGCGGCGCGCTCCTCCGGCTCCATCGCCAGCAGGTCCTTCCCGTCGAAGGTCACGCTGCCGCCGGTGATCTCGTAGCCCTCGCGGCCCGACAGCACATAGGACAGCGTCGACTTGCCCGAGCCGTTCGGGCCCATGATGGCGTGGATCTCGCCGGCGGGAACGTCCAGGTCGATCCCCTTGAGGATCTGCTTGCCCTCGACCTCGGCGGTCAGTCCTTCGATCTTCAGCATGGTCAACCCACCGAACCTTCCAGGGAAATCTGCAGCAGTTTCTGGGCCTCCACCGCGAACTCCATCGGGAGCTCCTTCAGCACCTCGCGGCAGAAGCCGTTGACGATGAGGCCGACGGCCTCCTCCTGGGTCATGCCGCGCTGGCGGCAATAGAAGAGCTGGTCCTCGGCGATGCGGCTGGTCGTGGCCTCGTGCTCGGTCTTCGCCGTCATGCAGCGGTTCTCGATATACGGAACGGTATGGGCGCCGCACTGGTCGCCGATCAGCAGGCTGTCGCACTGGGTGAAGTTGCGGGCGTTGCTCGCGGTCGGCGCGACGCGCACCAGGCCGCGATAGGTGTTCTGCCCCTTCCCTGCCGAGATGCCCTTCGAGACGATGGTCGATGTCGTGCGCCTGCCGACATGGATCATCTTGGTCCCGGTATCCGCCTGCTGCCGGTTGTTGGTGATGGCAACGGAATAGAACTCGCCGACGCTGTCATCGCCGAGCAGCACGCAGGACGGGTACTTCCAGGTGATGGCGGAGCCCGTCTCCACCTGCGTCCAGCTCACCTTGCTGCGCCTGCCGCGGCACTGCGCCCGCTTGGTGACGAAGTTGTAGATGCCGCCACGGCCTTCCGCGTCGCCGGGGTACCAGTTCTGCACGGTGCTGTACTTGATGCTGGCATCGTCCAGCGCCACCAGCTCGACCACCGCAGCATGCAGCTGGTTCTCGTCCCGCATCGGCGCGGTGCAGCCCTCGAGGTAGGAGACCGTCGCGCCCTCATCGGCGATGATCAGCGTACGCTCGAACTGCCCGGTGCTCTTGGCATTGATGCGGAAGTAGGTGGACAGCTCCATCGGGCAGCGCACTCCTTCGGGATGTAGACGAAGCTGCCATCGGTGAAGACCGCGCTGTTCAGCGCGGCGTAGAAATCGTCGCCCTGCGGCACCACGGTGCCGAGATACTGCCGCACCAGCTCGGGGTGGTTGTGCACCGCCTCCGAGATCGAGCAGAAGATGATGCCTTCCTTGCCCAGCCGCTCCTTGTAGGAGGTGGCGACGGAGACGCTGTCGAAGACGGCGTCCACCGCGATCGGCATGCGCGCATCGGCGGCCGAGTCCCCGGCGCCCTCGACCCCGGCCAGGAAGGCCTGTTCCTTCAGCGGAATGCCGAGCTTGGCGTAGGTCTTCAGCAGCTCGGGATCGACCTCGTCCAGCGATTTAGGCCCGGCCTTCGGCGCGGCGTAGTAGTAGGCGTCCTGGTAGTCGATCGGCGGGTAGGTCACTGCCGGCCAGCGTGGCTCCTCCATCTTCTGCCAGATGGCGAAGGCCTTGAGCCGCCAGTCGAGCAGCCATTGCGGCTCGTTCTTCTTCTTCGAGATGAAGCGGACGATGTCCTCGTTCAGCCCCTTCGGGGCGAACTCCATCTCGATCTCCGTCTCGAAGCCCCACTTGTAGGCGCCTTCGGTGACGGACTGGACGGTGTCGATCGTCTCGGTGACTGCGGGCATGCGCGGTCCTATTCGGCAAACATGGGGGCGAGGGAGGCGGTGGCCCGGATGGCGGGGCAATGCGCCGGTCCCGCCAGGTCGGCGACGGTGATCCCGGAAAGCGCGCGGCGGATGGCGTCGTTCACCGGGTCCCAGCGGCCACGGACGGCACAGACACCCTCCGCCTCGCAGGATCCGACGCCACCATCGACGCAGGCAGTGAGCGCGATCGGCCCGTCCACCGCGACGATGACATCGGACAGCGGCACCGAAGGCAGCGGCCGGGTCAGCCGGTAGCCGCCGCGGGCACCGCGGACGCCTTCGACCAGTCCGGCGGTGCCGAGCATCTTGAGCACCTTGGCGACGGTGGGCTCGGCGATGCCGGTCGCACCGGCAAGGCCGGGAGCGGTCTGCACATGGCCGGCCGGCCCTGCACCATCCAGCGCCAGCCGGGCCATCACCACCACGGCGTAGTCGGTGAGCTTCGACAACCTCAGCACGGCACCGTCCCTTTCGCCGGCTTCAAATAGGACCAATCCTGTCCCCTTTGAACCCCCTCCCCTCGCGAAGCCATGCAATTCGCGCAAGCCGGGCTTCCGGGGCGGCGGGCGGCGGGTAGCCTTGCCGCGGTTTGGGGGAGCAGGCAGATGCCGGTGGTCACGACGGATGACGGGGTCGAGCTCTACTACGAGGAGGCCGGCACCGGCACGCCGCTGGTCTTCGTCCACGAATATGCCGGCGACCTCAGGGCCTGGGAGCCGCAGATGCGCGCGCTTGCCCGGCGCTACCGCTGCATCGCCTTCAACGCCCGCGGCTACCCGCCCTCCGCCGTGCCGCACGACCAGGCCGCCTATTCGCAGGACCGGGCGACCGACGACATCGCCGCCGTCATCACCGGGCTGAACCTGGCGCCGGCGCATGTGGTGGGCCTGTCGATGGGCGCCTTCGCCACCCTGCATCTCGGCCTGCGCCACCCGCATCTCGTGCGCAGCCTGACCGCGGCCGGGGTCGGCTACGGCGCCCAGCCCGGCAAGCGCGACCAGTTCCGCGCCGAGATCGACGCCACGGCCAGCCGCATCGCCGAGGAAGGCATGTGGAAGATGGCGAAGACCTATGGCCGCGGCCCGACCCGGCTGGTCTTCGAGGAGAAGGACCCGCGCGGCTATGCCGAGTTCATGTCCCAGCTCTCCGAGCACGACACCGACGGCGCCGTGCTGACCATGCGGGGGTGCAGCGGGAGCGGCCGAGCCTCTTCGAGCTGGAGGACCAGTTCCGCCGGATGAAGCTGCCGACCCTCATCATCGCCGGCGACGAGGACGATCCGACCCTGGAGCCGAGCCTTTACCTCAAGCGCGTCATCTCGACCTCGGCCCTGCTGGTCATGCCACGCTGCGGCCACACCATGAATATCGAGGACCCGGACGCCTTCAACCGAGCCGTGCTGGACTTCATCACCTGGGTCGATGCCGGGCGCTGGTGGGAACGCAACCCCGAGACGCTGTCAGGCGCCATCATCGCGGGCAAGGCGAAGGGCTGAATTCCCTTCCCCCTGGCGGGCGGCTTCCGCTAGGCTCCCCGGGCGCCGCGCAGAGACGCGGCCCCGCGAGGGAGACCACCGTCCATGAATGCCGTCACCGACCGGCGCGCGCTGCAGCTTCCGCTGGACCGCTTCGATGTCAGCGACCCGGGCCTCTATCAGGCGCAGACCTACCACGGCTATTTCGACCGGCTGCGGCGGGAGGACCCTCTGCACTGGTGCGCCGACAGCCGCTTCGGCCCCTATTGGTCGATTAGCCGCTACAAGGACATCATGGCGGCAGAGGTGAACCACCAGGTCTTCTCCTCCGAGCTCGGCGGCATCCAGGTGATCGACCAGCCAAAGGACATGCAGCGGCCGAGCTTCATCCGCATGGACCCGCCGAAGCACGACGAGCAGCGCAAGGTGGTGCAGCCCATCGTCGCCCCCGGCAACCTGGCGAACATGGAGCCGCTGATCCGCGAGCGGACGCAGCGCGTGCTGGACGGGCTGCCGCGCAACCGGAATCCGACTGGGTCGAGCATGTCTCGATCGAGCTGACCACGCTGATGCTGGCGACGCTCTTCGACTTCCCGGTCGAGGACCGCCGCAAGCTGACCCACTGGTCCGACGTGGCTATCGCCGACATCACCGACCCCGAGGCGCCGGTGCAGTCCGAGGAGGCGCGCTTCGCCGAGCTGAAGGTGATGGCCGAGACCATGGCCGGCCTGTTCAACGCGCGGAAGGAGCGTCCGCCCGGCTTCGACCTGCTGTCGATGCTGGCGCATGGCGCGGCGACGCGGGAGATGCCGTTCCGCGAATTCATGGGCAATCTCGGCCTGCTGATCGTCGGCGGCAACGACACCACCCGCAATCCCATGTCGGGCGGGCTGCTGGCGCTCTCGCAGAACCCGGCCGAGTGGGACAAGCTGCGCGCCGATCCCGGGCTGATCCCCAACATGGTCTCCGAGATGATCCGCTGGGTCACCCCGGTCATCCACATGCGCCGCACCGCCAGTCGCGACTTCGGGATGCACGGCAAGACCATCCGCGCCGGCGACAAGGTCGTCATGTGGTATGTCTCCGGCAACCGCGACCCGGAGGCGATAGAAGAGCCCGACCGCTTCATCATCGACCGGCCGAAGGCGCGGCAGCACCTTTCCTTCGGCTTCGGCGTGCACCGCTGCGTCGGCAACCGGCTGGCCGAGCTCCAGCTGCGCATCCTGTGGGAGGAGGTCCTGGCCCGCTTCCCACGGATCGAGGTGCTGGGCGAGGCGAAGCGCACGTATTCGAACTTCATCCATGGCATCCGCAGCCTGCCGGTGCGGATCCCCGGGTGAGGCCTAGCCGCGGGGCGGCTACCGCCCCGCGCGCCTCGCCGGAAGCGGCGGCGGCGGTTGCACGCTCGCCAGCAGGGCCTCGGCGAAGCTTGCGACCATGTTGGCCGACTGCGCCTCGGCCGAGGCCGGCAGGGTCATCCGCAGCTTGAGGAAATGCCCGGCCACCACCCCCAGGCAGACATGGCTGTCGGCACGGTTGCCGCCCTCGAAGGCCAGCAGCAAGGGCTCGCAGCGCAGGCCGGGACGGCCGCCGCGCCCCGGGATATCGGTCAGCGTGCCGCGGCCGGCCACTTGGAAGCGGCGCAGCGGCCCGACCGCCTCCACCTCCCCTACCGCGGCGCGAATCTCGCCGGCCACCTGCTCCGAGGCGACGCCTTCCGGCAGCCCCGCCATGCCGCGATCATAGAGGTAGACCGTCGCCACCCCCGGCCCGCCGGCGACGGGCCGGTATTCGACCGCGGCGCCGAGCCCGGCAGCGCCCGGACGCTGGGCGAAGTCGGTGACGGCGCCGCGCCGCCAGCCGGCCAGCTCGGCCGGCAGGGCCGCCGCAAGCTCCGCCATCGGCAGTGGCCCGCCAGGCGCCTGGGCCGAAGCGGGCCCCGCCAGCACCAGCATCGCCAGCATCATCCGCCGCATCGCTGCCTCCCATTCCTCGCCGCAGCATAGCGCGCCTGCCGGCCCATGGTCGCCTGCGCCGAATCCCTATCCATCGCGGAAGGCCAGCGGCACTCTGCCGGGATGCGCCGCCTCCTGCTTCTCCTCGCCCTCGCCCTTGCCGCCCCGGCCCATGCGGCGGAGCTCAAGCTCGCCTCCTGGAATCTCGCCTGGCTGACGCTCCGGGCCTATGGCGACCCGGAGCTGCCGCGCGGCCTGCCTGTGCGGAACCCGGGCGACCTAGAGCTTCTGGCGCGCTATGCGAAGCGGCTCGACGCCGACGTGGTCGCCCTGCAGGAGGTGGATGGACCAGAGGCCGCTGCCCGGGTCTTCGACCCCGGCGTCTACGCCTTCTTCTTCCCGGCCGAGCGGGACATCCAGCGCGCCGGCTTCGCGGTGAGGCGAAGCCTGGCGGCGACGCAGAATCCCGACCTCGAGGCGCTGGACCTGCACCCCCGCGCCCGCTTCTCGCTGCGGCGTGGCACCGACATCACGCTGCAGGCCGGGAGCCAGCAGCTGCGGCTGCTCTCGATCCACCTCGATGCCGGGTGCCGCGATGCGGCCCTGGCGACACCCGGCCGGGACTGCGAGCAGCTCTCGCGCCAAGCCGGCATCCTCGCGGGCTGGGCGGCGGAGCGGCAGCGGGAGGGCATTCCCTTCGCCATCCTGGGCGACTTCAACCGCGCCCTCGCCGGCGGCGAAGACGACTTCCTCCGCATCCTCGCCCCGGCCGGCCCGCTGCGCCGGGCGACCGAGGGCTTCTCCGACCCCTGCTGGGCCGGGACGCGCCGCCCCCGCCGCTTCATCGACCATATCCTGCTGGGCGGCGCCGCGGCCGAATGGCTGGTGCCCGACAGCCTCCGCGTCATGGTCTATGCCGAACGCGACCCAGCCTGGCGTGAGCGGCTCTCGGACCATTGCCCGCTGAGCCTGCGGCTGCGGCTGCCCTGAATGTCCGAGCTGCGGACCTTTGCCCGGATCAGCCTGCCCTTCGCCTCAGTCGGATTCATCAACCAGGCCTCGCGCATCGTGGTGGCGACTCTGGGGCCGGCGATAGCGCTGGAGTTCGGACTCTCGGCCAGCGGCCTCGGCGCCCTGGCCGCGGTCTTCTTCGCCGCCTATGCGCTGGCACAGCTGCCGGTCGGTCTGGCGATCGATCTGCACGGGCCCCGCGTGGTGCAGGTCGCGCTGTCGCTCGTCGCGGCGCTCGGCTTCACCCTCTGCGCCCTGGCGCCGGATCCGCTCTGGCTCGGCCTCGGCCGCTTCGTCACCGGCATCGGCATCGCCGGCGCGCTGATCGGGCTGATGAAGGCGAACATCCAGTGGTACCCGCCGCACCGGCTGGCGGCGGTGACCGGGGCCGGGGTGTTCTGCGGCGCGGCCGGCGGGCTGGTGGCGACGCTGCCGGTGCAGGCGATCCTGCCCCTGGTCGGGTGGCGCGGCGTCTTCCTCGGGCTGGCGGGCCTGGCCGTGCTGGCGGCGCTCTGGCTGCGATTCGCCGTGCCGGTCGCGGCGCCGGGCGCCAAGGCGCGGGTGCGGCGGCCGCTCGGGGCGGAGATCGCCGAGGTCGCCCGCATCGCCCGCCATCCCGTCTTCGTCCGCACCATGCCGGCCGTGGCGCTGCTCTCGGCTCAGGTCTTCACCTATCAGGGGCTCTGGGCCGGGCCCTGGCTGCGCGATGTCGGCGGGCTCGGCGATGGAGCGCGCGCCGGGGTGCTGTTCTGCTACGCGCTCGGCATCATGGCCGGCCAGCTCTGCGGCGGGCAGCTCGCCTCGGCGATGCAGGCGCGCGGCACCGACGCGATGCGGCTCTGCTACGGCGGCATGGCGGCGATGCTGGCAATCCAGGGCGTACTGATCGCCCAGCCGCAGGGGTGCTGGCGCTGTCCCTGCTGTGGTTCGGCTTCGCATGCGCCGGCTCGGCGGGACCGATCTCCTATTCCGTCCTGGCCCAGCGCTTCCCGCCGGAGCTGACCGGGCGGGTCGCCACCCTGCTGAACTGCAGCATGCTCTGCATCGTCTTCCTGCTGCAGTCGGGGATCGGCCTCATCCTCGACCAATGGCCACGCACGCTGTCCGGCGGCTGGGATCCGGCCGGCTATTCCTCGGCTCTTTGGTTGACAGTGTCATTGCAGGGCATGACCGTCCTATGGCTGCTGGCCGGCGCGCGGGGGCGCGTGCGGCCGGCGGCCTGATGCCAGGGGCCGACCGATGATCAAGAGCAAGCGGGTCCAGAAGATCCTCGACCGCTACCGCATCACCGACGGCAAGGGCTTCCGGCTGGCCGACCAGGACCCGTCCGACACCGCCGGGCTCGACCTCGACAAGGATGCCGCGAAGTCGCTGCTGCAGGACGGCATCGCGCTGCTGAAGCAGGCGCAGGACATGCTCTATGCGCAGGACCGCTGGGCGGTGCTCTGCCTGTTCCAGGCGATGGACGCGGCCGGCAAGGACGGCGCGATCAAGCATGTCTTCTCCGGCGTCAACCCGCAGGGCGTGAAGGTCGACAGCTTCAAGGCCCCGAGCGCGACCGAGCGGGACCACGACTTCCTCTGGCGGCATATCCTGGCCATGCCGCGGCGCGGCGAGATCGGCATCCACAACCGCTCCTGGTACGAGGAGGTGCTGGTCGCCCGCGTCCACCCGGAGATCCTGGCCGGCCAGGATCTGCCCCCAAGCTGCGCGGCAAGAAGATCTGGGACGAGCGGCTGCAGGACATCGCCAATTTCGAGGGCTATCTGGCCCGTCAGGGCGTGGTGGTGCTGAAGTTCTTCCTCAATGTCAGCAAGGAGGAGCAGCGCCGGCGCTTCCTCTCGCGCATCGAGGAGCCGGAGAAGAACTGGAAGTTCAGCGCCACCGACGTCGCCGAGCGGCGCCACTGGGATGAGTACCAAACGGCCTATGAGAAGGCGATCCGCGCCACCGCCTCGCCCGAGGCGCCCTGGATCGTGGTGCCGGCCGATAACAAGTGGTTCACCCGGTTGGTAGTCGCCGGTACCCTGGCAATGGCGCTGGGCGAGCTCGACCTGCAGTATCCCAAAGTCGGGCCGGAGGCGCTGGCCCGGCTGCAGGCGGCGCGCAAGGAGCTGGAATGACCCGGATGCCTACCAGGCGCAGGCGATGCTTGACGCCGGCCGCGCCGATTGCGATCCAGGGCGCGTGAGGGATTTCGTCACCGTCGGCCGCAGCGACGACGACACGCTCTGGGCTGTGTATGCGACAGTGGGTCGCACGAGCCGCGTCGCGGAGGTCTTCCGCAGCCGGCCCGCGGCGCTCGCCGACCGCGACTGGCGGGCCCAGCAGGTCCGGGCCTATGCGGACTTCCTGCGCCGGTCCGAACAGCCGCTGCCGCATTACAGCGTGGCGCCGATCAAGCGCCACGACCTGCCGCGCAAATGGACCCCTCTCCCGGCCCTGGGCTTCCTGCGCGGCCAGTTCATCTGAAACGCCGACCCCGGCGTGGGCTGGCGTGGCCCCTAACCGGTCACGCGGCCGGGCTCGCTCCGCGCCATCCCCAGAGCCGACAGTTTCGGCCGCCGCCGCCAGAGCGCAAGGCCGAGCAGCCCCGCGGCGCTGATCCCGCTCACCGCCCAGCCGGCCCATTCCCAGGGCGTCGCCGCGATATGGACCCGCAGGTTGTGCACCGGGCGGTCCACCATGACTTCAAGGAAGCCGTCCTTGCCGGGTCGCACCGGCACCGGCTCGCCCTTGCCGTCCTCGGCCGTCCAGGCGGGGAACCAGAACTGCGGCAGCAGCAGCGGTGCGTTCGCCTCCGGAACAAGGAAGCCGGCGGCAAGGCGCTGCGTGCCGGCCGGCAGGGCCGGCCGCGGATGCGGGTCGGGCGCCGGCGCGGTTTCCGTCCCGTTCCACTTCATCCGCCAGCCATTCGCCAGCGCCCAGGCGGGCAGGTGCTCGGAGGAGACGCCGCGCGGCGAATCGACCGCGCGGGCCAGTCGCGCCTCGGAGGGCATGAAGCGCGGCCAGTCCGGATGGCCGAAGGCGACCCGCGCCCAGAGATAGGCCGGGGCGAAGATGGCGCAGGCGATGCCGAGGCCGAGCACCAGGCGGCGCGCCGCCGGGCGCCCGCCGGCAAGCGCCAGGGCTGCCATGGCGGCCAACGGCAGGGTCAGCACGGTGGTCGCCCGCCAGGGAAATCGATCGAGCGCAGCTGCGGCAGCACCACCCAGAGCGGCAGGGTCACCACCGTCATCAGCGCCGCCGAGACCGCCAGCAGCAGCAGCGCGGCACGGCCGAGCGGCCCGCGCGCCGCCTCCCCGCCGAGGTGGCGGAAGGCCAGCGTGCCCAGCCCGGCCAGCGCCGCCGCCGACCAGATGATGAGCAGGAACTGGATCCAGCCGGAATCGCCCCGCGGCAAGCCATACAGGAAGAGGCTGCCCTCCCAGGTGCCGTCCTCAAGCCCCTCGGAATTCGCGTCCCGCAGCAGTCCCATGGCGGGCAGGACGAAGCAGGCGGCGAGGCCGGCGCCGGCGACGCCGCCGCCCAGCACCCGCAGCGCCGCGCGCGGCCCGGCATAAGCCCAGGCGTAGAGCGGCGCGAGATGCGCAACCAGCGCGCAGGTCGGCAGATGGGTCATCGCCAGCGCGGCAAAGGCCAGCGCCAGGGCCGGCAACCCGCGCCCGTCCCGGCTTTCGGCGACACGCTCGAGCGCCAGCAGCAGGAAGGGCAGGATCGCCGCCCCGGCGACCTCGGCATAGGCGAAGCGGATCCAGGGATTCACCACGGCGGGATAGGGCAGCAGCGCCGCCGGTGCCGCCGCGGCCAGGGCCGCGCCGGGTGCCACGTGCCGCCGCAGCCAGAGATAGCAGCCGAGCAGGAAGACTAGCCGCCAGAGCATCACCGCCAGCGCCAGCGTGCCGGGGATATCGAGCCCGGTAATCCGGTGCAGCAGCGCCCCGGCCCAATAGCCGAGCGGCGGATAGGTGTAGAAGGTGATGCCGCCCAGGCCGAAGTTGCTCTCCATCACCCAGCGTGGCCAGAACCGCCCGGCCGACCAGCCGGCGTCCATGAAACTGAGCGCGGTCAGCGCGTAGTCCGAAGTCGTGGCCGAAATTCCGCCCGTGCACCGGCACGCCGAGGATCGGCGAGAGTGCCGCGACGGCCACCAGCAGCAGCGCCAGCGGCAAACCGACGCGCCGGGTCACGCCAGGGCTCCCTGCGGCGCGCGGCGCCGGACGGCCATGGCCACCAGCCAGGCCAGCAGCATGATGTCGATCGCGTGCAACGCCACGGTGTAGCGCATGTGCCCGGCCTCGGCCGCCGCCGTCGCCAGCAAGGTGCCCTGTACCACCATCGCCCCGCCCCACATCAGCACCAGCATGGGCGAGCCGCGTCGCCGCAGCACCGGCCAGGCTGCCAGTGGGATCAGCAGTAGCGTCGCCAGCGTGCCGAGCACCGAGACGGACATGAGCGGCACCAGGCCAAAGAGCGGGAAGTCGTAGCGGTCGATCCCCCAGCAGGTCTCGGTCTGCGCGCAGGCGGCGAAGCGGTGCCGGTCGGCCGGGGTACTGGTGAAGGCGGCCGGCCAGTAATGCGGGTGAATGACCAGGGAAATCCAGTCATTCGCCACCATCTGGAGGTATTCCCAGCGATGCGCTGCGATCAGCGGGGCGGAGATCGCCTTGGCCAGCCGGTCGCGCTCCCGCCCGTCCGCCGCGGCCCATTCCGGCCAGTCGGTCTCGGCTGTCGGCCAGAACACGGCGTAGCGGACATCGCTGCTCGCCTGGATCTGCGCGCGCAGCCGCGCCGCCAGGTCCGGCTGCTCGGCGGTGAGCTCGCGGGCGACACCGGCGGCCTCGGCGACCTGCGTCGCCAGCGGCTCGGGCAGGAGCGGCAGCTCGCCCGGGCGGGCGAGCACCAGCGATTTGCCGAGGACCGAGATGCCGGCCCAGGAGCCGATCTCGAACGGCCCGCCGCGGCTCCAGGTCCAGGTCATGCCGATCAGCACGCAGACCAACGAGATGCCGGCGCAGCTGGCGGCGCGCAGGGCGCCGAGCCGCAGCGCAACGCGGCGGTCGAACAACGCCGCCAGCAGCGGCAGCGGCAGGAACGCCATGCCGGTGCTGCGGGTCAGCGTAGCGAGGGTGAAGCAGGCGGCGGCGACCAGCAGCGCATCCAGCCCGCCGCGCCGGACGAAGCGGCACTGCATGGCGAGCCCGGCGAGCACCAGCGCGATGAAGGGCGCCTCGGTCATCATCCAGCTCGGCGCGTCATGGATGCCCGGATGCATCAGCAGCACCGGCACGCCGAGCAGCGGCACCAGCGGGCTCCGCAGCATGCGGCCGAGCTCCACGGCGAAGACGAAGACGCCGATGCCGACCAGGGCGAGTTGCAGCAGCGGCAGGTACTCGACGCCCCCGGTCACCGCCTGCCAGGCATTGATCAGCCAGCCATAGAAGGGCGGCCGATAATTGAAGAGGTACTGGTAGGCATAGCTGTCGCCGGTGGTCAGCGGCACGGCGGGCAGCTTGCGCGCCATGCGGAAGGTCAGCAGGCCGGTCAGCAGCAGCGCCACGCCCTGGATCCAGAGATCCATGCCGCGCCAGGCGAAGCGGCCCGGGAAGGCGAAGCCAGCCGGCCGTCTCGCCGATAACGGCACCATGTTGATCCGCTGACTCATGCCCGGCTCGCACCCACGTCGACCCGCTTCGTGTCGGGCACGTTTTGCCCTGCATCCCGCGACGGTCATGGCGGCGAATGTGCCGCAGGGCCGCGGTTCGCGCGCCTCACGGTGCGGTTTCCGCACGGGCGCTGACCACGTTGTGACAGTTGATACCGAAGGTGACCCAATCGCGTGGCTCGCTGGATTGCGTTTTCGCAGCAACGGGGTGCAGCGCCTAGGTTTCCGCGGCATCCGGGTTGGGATTTCCGTGGACGACCTTCCTCACTGGCGCGGCCCCGTGGCGGCCGCAGCGCTTTCGCCGACCATGCGCGGTGCCGAACCGTCGCTGTCCGTCGTCGTGCCCGCCTACAACGAAGCCGAGGTGATCGAGGAATTCCAAGGCCGGCTCACCGCCGTCATGGATGGCATCGGGCTGAGCTGGGAGGTGGTCTATGTCGACGACGGCTCCTCGGATGCCACGCCCGCGCTGCTCGCGGCGCTGCAGGCGGCCCGGCCGGAAGTCGCGGTCGTCGCGCTCAGCCGCAATTTCGGCAAGGAGGCGGCGCTGACCGCCGGGCTCGACCATGCCAGCGGGCGCGAGGCGATCATCGTCATCGATGCCGACCTGCAGGATCCGCCGGAGGTGATTCCCGACCTGGTCGCTGCCTGGCGCGAGGGCTTCGACGTCGCCTATGCGCAACGCCGCTCGCGCGCCGGCGAGACCTGGATGAAAAAGGCCACGGCCAGCGCTTTCTACCGCTTGATGGGCCGCATCGGCGGACCGGTCCGGCTGCCTGCCGATACCGGCGACTTCCGGCTGATGAGCCGCCGCGCGGTGGACGCGCTGCTGCAGCTGCGCGAACGCCACCGCTTCATGAAGGGGCTGTTCGCCTGGGTCGGCTTCCCGGCGCGCGCCGTGCCCTATGACCGCGCCCCGCGCGCCGCAGGCACGACGAAGTGGGATTACAGCCGGCTCTGGACGCTGTCGCTCGAAGGCATCACCAGCTTCACCACGGTGCCGCTGCGGGTCGCCACCTGGCTCGGCCTCGGCACCGCCGCCGCCGCGCTCTTCTATGGCGGCTGGGTGGTGGTGAAGGCGCTGCTCTTCGGCGACCCGGTCCCAGGCTATCCCAGCCTGATGACCGTGGTGCTGCTGCTCGGCGGCGTGCAGCTCACAACGCTCGGCGTCATCGGCGAGTATCTCGGCCGCATCTTCAACGAGACCAAGGGCCGACCGCTCTATGTGGTGGGTCGCCACCTGCCGAGCGGCCGGCGCCCTCCGCTACCAGCGGAGTAGCACCAGGGCCGGGTGGGTGCGGTCCACCTCGGCCGGCGGGCGGGACGCGGCGAAGGCGGCATCCTTCTGCGCCGCCCAGTCGGTCGCCCGCAGCAGCACCCAGACCGTACGGCCACGCCGCGCCTCCTGCGCCAGGGCCTCCGTGCCGATCACCACCGGCGGCTTGATGCGGTCGGGCGTGTAGAGGTCCTCCGGATGCGGCTGCGGGTGCCAGCGGAAGAGTTGCCGGCCATTGTCGGAGAAGCTGCCTTCGGCATAGCGCAGCGGCGCCATCAGAGAGGTATCGGGGCCGATCGCCACGATGTCCTCCGCCCCGAGGCGCGGCAGCAGGTTGGCCATCAGCCCGCGCCAGTCCTCCTTCTCCGACAGGGTGCGGACATAGACACCGTTCAGCCCGACCAGGATGCAGCCGGCATAGGCCAGGGCGAAGCAAGCGCGGATCCAGCGCGGCGCCGGGCCGACCAGCGCCATGGCCGCCAGTAGGGACAACGGCACGCCCATCCAGATGACGATGCGCGGGATCAGGAAAGGCGAGACATAGCTGAGGAGAATGGTGGCAACCAGGAACGATCCTGGGACGCCGGCCAACAGCAGCGCCAGTCGCCGATCCGCCCGCAGCAGCGGCACCGCCAGCGCCACCAGCAGCGACATCGCCGCAAGCGACAGGATCGAGGCGAGCCGGAACAGCCTCAGCGGCGTCACTGGATCCACCACCAGATGATCCGCCAGGCTCAGCAGGCCGATCAGGTCCGGCGGCTTGATCCAGCTGAGATCGTGCCGGCCGGCCTGGGCGAGGATCGGGATCGCCAATGGCAGCGCCAGCACCCCGATGGCCAGATGCGCCAGGATGAAGGGCCGCAGTGCCGCCCGCTTCCGCGGGGTCCGCAGGAGGACCAGCCCGCCGCAGCTGGCCAGCGCCGCGGCGGTGAAGACCGAGGTCGCATGAGCATAGAGCAGCACCAGCATGCCGGCGGCATAGAGCGCCAGGGCGCCGCGATCCGCCTGCGCCCCGCGATGGTCGGCGCTGCCGACGAAACGCAGGAGGCCCAGCAGGGCTAGCGCGAAGGCCAGCGGCAGGAGCGCATAGACCCTCGCCTCTTGCGCGAAATAGATCTGCATAGGCGCCATGGCAAAGAGCATGGCGGCCACCAGGCCGACCACCGGGCCAGCGATCTCAAGGCCTAGAAGGAAGACCACGGGGATGGTGGCCGTGCCGGCCGCAGCGGAGAACAACCGCAGCGCGGCATCGCCATCGCCGAACATGCCGGCCCAGACCTTGAGCAGGCTGTAGTAGAGCGGCGGCGTCGTCTCTATCACAAGCCCATCGGTCCAGAGATAACCTAGCGGCTTGTGGATCCACCATGCGGAGAAGGCCTCGTCGCTCCAGAGCGAGGCTTCGCCGATCTGGTGCAGCCGCAAGGCCAGGCCGAGCAGGGTAATCGTGGCGGCAGCGCTGAAGACGGCCAAAGCCTGGCCGGTGAGCCAGCCGGGCCTGCTTGCGCCGAAAGGGATGGCGCCGCCGCGCGGATGATCATGCATTGCAATGTCCCGGATTGGCGGCGCAGGGCCACGCGTCATGAAGCGCCCGAAAGCGCAACCGGCAGCAGCCGGTTTAGATCACATGTTTGAGAAAATACTTGCGGAACGAGAAATCGACACGGTTTGGACATCCTGTCCTAAATTGCATGCCCGCAGCACGACTTATCCGTCATGCCTCCTGTAATGCGCGAGGCCAGCGGAAGCCGAGCGCCGGCACGACGATGGCGGCATAGGCAATGGCACCGGCCAGCGCGGTACCGAGCAGCGCCGGCACGGCGGCCTGTGCCGCGAGTTCCCGTGCCGCCAAGCCGGCAACCAGGCCCATCACCAGCGTGCCGAGGAGCGGCGCGAGCAGCCGCTGCGCCAGCCAGGCCGGGGAGCGGTGCAGGGCCCGCAGCGTGACGAGAAGCTGCAGCGGCGGAACGGCGAGGCTGCCGAGAACCCAGCAGATCGCCGCGGCCCCGGCATCCTGCGGCCGCAGCAGCAGCAGACCGACCAGCGGCAGCGTGAAGGCGACCAGCTGCATCAGCAGGTTCATCCGGGTCCGCCCGAGCGCCAGCCAGAGCGCCGGCGCCGGCCCGACCAGGAAGCCCGGGATCGCCGCCAGCGCCACCAGCCGCGCCGGCTCCGCCGCGCCGATCCAGGGCCCGCCCATCAGGATCTCGATCAGCCGCGGCGCGGTGATCGCCAGTCCGGTGGCGACCGGCAGGCCGATCAGCGCCTGCAACTGGGCGAGGTCGCCATAGGCCTCGGCCAGGCCCGCCCGGTCGTGCTGCAGCGCCGCCAGCCGCGGCATGGCGAGCCGCGAGGCGGCGCCGGTGACCACCGCCATGGCGACGTCGAGCAGGCGGAAGGCGATGTGGGTGACCGCCACCACGGTCTCCGCCACCAGCATCCCGAGCCCGACGATGAAGATGCGGTAGCGCCCGTTGAAGACCAGCAGGGCCAGGATCTGCGGCCCGGCGACCGGCCAGAGTTCGGCCAGCGCGGCGCGCTCGAATAGGCGATGCGGGCGCCAGCCGGAGCGCAGCGCCAGCAGCAGGAAAACCGAGAGCGTCGCCGCCGCCTGCTGCGCCGCCATGGACCAGGCCCCTGCCCCGCCCAGCGCCGCCAGCACGCCGGTGCCGACCGCGAGCGGCTGGCAGAGCAGCACGCGGGAGGCCAGCAGCCGGTAGCGCCGTTCCTTCAGCACCAGGGCGGAAAGCATGCCGGCGGCGGCCGAGAAGGGCAGCAGCAGTGCCATCGCCCGGATCATCCCGGCCACCGGCGCGCCGGTGGCCTGCGCGATCAGCGGTGCCCCGAGCCAGAGCACCAGCATCCCAACCGCCGCCGCACCCATGGTCACCCAAAGCGCGGAGGAGCGATGGCGCTCCTCCAGGCCCCGGCGCTGCAGCAGGCTGTCGCCGAACAGCGCGGCGATCGGGAAGTCGATGGTCAGGAAGACACTGGCAGCGATCGCCCCGGTGCCCGCCGCCGCCGGCCCGATGATGCGGGCAACGAAGAGCAGCCCGACTAACGCGGTGATGGCGGAACCGAGCGTCTCCGCCGCCACCCAGGCGGGCGAGGCAGGACCGGGAAGGACTCTCCGCATCCGCTCAGTGCGCCGCCTGCAGCGGGTCGGCCTTGCCCCAGGAGAGGATGGCGCCGCGCGGCAGGTCCGGCGCCATGGCGCGCAGCGCGGCGCGGATCGGCTCCGCCTCTTCCGGCTTTGTGGCGTAGAAGGTGACGACCGGGCCGCGCACCGTCACCAGCCTGCCGCGCAGCTTGAGCTGGGCGACCGGCTCCCAGCCCGCCGGCGGCACCGGTGGCGCGACGTCGTAGAGCATGGCGAGGCCGACGTCGTGCTGCGCCGCCAGCCGTTCCATCCAGCCAGGGCCGCCGCCGCCCTTGCGGGCTTCCTCATTGGCGAGGCCGGAGAGGTCGAGCATGTAGTAGGGCACCTGGTAGTTGACGTAGCCCAGGTGGTTGGCGGCGAAGGGCCGGCGCCAGTGGTCGTTGACGAAGCGGTGCATCTGGTACTGCTGGTCGTGCACATTGCCCGCCGCGGCCACGGCATCCACGGTGCGGAAGACGTAGCCGGAGAACAGGAACAGCATCGCCAGGCAGAAGCCGGCGCAACGCCGCGCGTCCAGCCGCCGCAGGCCGGCATTGATCTCCGGCTGCCAGGCGACCAGCACGGCGCAGAAGCCGAGCGCCAGGACGTAGATCTCGTAGCGCGAGAAGGAGCTGAGGCTGCCGCCGGTGAGCTGCGCCAGGGCGACGACGATGAAGAAGCCGACCGCGGCCGGCTTGGCCCAGGCCCGCTCGCCGAGCCGGGACGGCACCGGCCCCCGTGCCAGCCCCCACAGGCCCAGCACGATCAGCAGCGCGATATGCGTGCCGCCATAGGCCATGAGGTTCCCGCGATAGGCGCCATAGACCGCCTTGACGAAGCCGAGCGCGCCGCTGTCGCCCATGCCGATCCCCGTGCTGGCGACCTCCGAGCGGTGCAGCACGAAGCTCGGCAGCCAGGGAAGGCCGAGGCTGTGCAGGAAGAGCATGAAGCCGCCGACCAGCACCACGCCGACAGTGCCGATGATGGCCGCATGGCGCCACTTGCCGAAGGCGATCAGCACCAGCATGTCGGCGGCCAGCGCCGCCGCCGCCTCGAAGCGCAGGAGTGGCAGCAGGGTGATCGCCGCCAGCCACCACCAGTCCGCCTGCTTGGTCCGCACGAAGCGCAACAGGCCGAGCAGCGAGATGACCGTCAGCGTCACATGCAGTGAATGCTCGAGCCCGGCGAAGGCAAGACCGACCAGATTGAAGGCGAGCGTCAGGGTTGCGGTGATCGCCGCCAGTTGCAGCGTGGTGAGGCGATCGACCTCGAGCCCGATCTCCTCGGCCACTGCATAGATCAGCACGGCAGCGGCGAGCGTCGCGGCGAGGCAGACCAGCAGCGCCGAGAACTGGCCGAGCGGCAGGAAGGACAGCAGCGCCAGCAGGAAGGGGTAGATGATCGAGGAGGAGGGCGAGGAAGGCTCGCCCGGGTTGATCCCGTAGGTGCCTTGCGTGATCTGCTCGGCCATTGCCATCTGGGTGTAGGGCGCGTCCAGCGTGTAGCTGAAATGCCCGCCATTCCGCAGCAGGATGCCGACCAGCAGCACCAGCGCCAGCATAAGAACGCTGAGCGCGACGACGGTCTTCGGTCTTGCCGCGGCAGCGTCGTAGGCGCCCAGGAATCCGCGCCGGGGCGCGAAAGCGAATCCATCCAGTCCTCCTGCGGGCAGGTCAGATATCGAGCTTGTTGAAGATGCGCGTCGGCAGCGTGCGGATGATGGTCATCACCGGCCACCAGATCCGCGGCAGATAGGCCCCGCCCCCGCCCTTCTGGGCAAGCTTCCAGGCGCCGGCGGCAAAGCCCCGCGGCGTCGTCATGAAGGGCAGCTTCGGCAGCGGCCAAGTCATGGCGGTGTCGACCGGCCCGGCCTTGAGGCACAGCACCCGCACGCCGGAGCGCGACATCCGCGCGGCATAGCCTTGCAGATAGGTCAGCAGCGCCGCCTTGGTCGCGCCATAGAGGTAGTTGCGCGGCCGGCCGCGGTCGCCGGCGACCGAACCGAGAGCCACGACCACGCCCTGCCTCTGCGCCTCCAGCACCGGGGCGAGCGCCGCCAGCACGGTGGTTGCGCCGGTGAAATTCGCCTCGACCATGCCGGCCGCCACGGCGGGGTCGCGATCGGCCTCCGCCTGGTCCGGCATGACGCCGAAGGCGAGGAAGACGTTCAGCGGCCCGCCCGCGCGCGCCGCGCAATCCTCCACGAAAGCCGCGTGGGACGCGGTGTCGCGGGCATCGAAGGGCACTGGCACGGCGGGGATGTCGTGGCGGATCGACAGGTCGGCGGCCTGGCGTTCCAGATCCTCCATGTCCCGCCCGGCCAGCAGGATGCCGGCGCCGTGCGAGGCGGCCTCCTGGGCGAAGGCGCGGGCGACGGCGGAGGAGGCACCCAGCATCAGCCAGGTCGGTTGCATCGTTGCGCTCATGCCACCAGCCCCAGCCGCTTCGCCATGTCGGAGGACAGCCGCGCCTCGGGGTCGACCGAGTGGCGGATCTCCTGGAAGCGCTGCGCCTCCGGGTACATCTCCCAGAACCCCTCGGCCGAGAGCAGGCTGTCCTTGGCCAGGTAGATGCGACCGCCGGCCTCGCGGGTGATGCGCTCGAGCGCTGCGAACAACCCGCGCAGCCCCGGCCGCGCCGGGATGTCGAGCGCCAGCGAATAGCCCGGCAGCGCGAAGGAGAGCAGGCCGCGCCCCGGCCGCCCCATCACCTTCAGCACCGCAAGGAAGGACGCGTCGCCCGCGGCGGAGATGGTCTCCAGCAGCCGGCGCAGCGCGGTCTCCCCCGGGCCGAAGGGCAGCACGCACTGGAACTGGTGGAAGCCGCGCTTGCCGTACATGCGGTTCCAGTGCAGCACCGCATCCAGCGGGTAGAGGAACTTGCCGTAGTGCTGCAGCTGCTGCCGCCCGGATTCCGGCACGCGGCGCCAGTAGAGGGCGTTGAAGGCCTTCACCGACATCCGGTTCAGCGCCCAGCCCGGCGCCTCCAGCGGAAAGGTCTTGGCCTTGGCCGGCGGCAGGGCGACGCCGGTCTCGCTCGGCTCGGCCACTTCCAGGACCCCGCGGCCGAGCGAGGCGCCGCTGGCCAGCGCATCGATCCAGCCGACGGACCAGGTCGCCTCTGCCGCATCGGCGAAGCCGGCCAGGAATTCGTCAAGGTTGCGGATGCGACGGCTATGGACCGCCAGCGCATTGCTCGGCACCGGCTGCATGCGGAAGCAGACGGCGGTAATGATGCCGGTCAGCCCCATGCCGCCGATGGTGGCGCGGAACAGCGCCGGCTCATCCTCATCGGAGATGCGCAGCTGCCTTCCATCCGGCAGCAGCAGGTCGAGCCACAGCACATGGTCGCCGAAGCTGCCGGCCCGATGGTGGTTCTTGCCGTGCACGTCGTTGGCGACCGCACCGCCCATGGTGACGAAGGCGGTGCCCGGCGAGGTCGGCGCCAGCCAGCCGCGCGGCAGGAAGGTCTCCAGCAGGTCGGCGAAGGTCACGCCCGGTTCGGTCACCACCAGCCCGCTGGCGGGATCGAAGGCCAGGATGCGGTCCAGCCGCCCGGTCAGCACGGCCGCGCCGCCGCTGTTCAGCGCCTGGTCGCCATAGGCGCGGCCGCCGCCATGCGGCAGCAGGGTGCGCCCTTCCGGCACGTTCAGCGCCGCCATCAGCTCGCGCATCCGCTCCGGCCGCGCCGCCAGGCAAGGGGCGGCGCTGCTGCGGCCCCAGCCCTGCAGCGAGACCTGCTTCCAGCCGGCCGCGCGATGGGCTTCGACGGCCGCTGCGGCCGCGCGTTCCTCGGTCATGGTATCCGACATGCGTTCCTCAGAGCGCCGCGACGATGGCGGCGGCGATGACGGCGCCGATGGCCCAGCTCCAGCGGTCGCGCAGGGCGAAGACCACGGGATCGTCCTTCAGCATGCGCCGATGCGACAGCATCCAGATGCGCACCAGCCAGACGGCCAGCGCACCGGGCGCGACATAAAGCCAGGCGCCATGGGTATAGAGGCGGGAGGGCGCGGCCTCGTTCGCCACGTACAGGATCATGATCTGCAGCGCCGCCATGGCCGAAGCGGCACCGAAGCCGAGGGTGAGCGGCCAATCGTCGACCTCGTAGCCGCGGCGGGCGAGGCCACCGCCATGCGCCACCTTGGCCTCCATCAGCTCGCCATGGCGCTTCGCCAGGGCGCAGGAGAAGAAGAAGAACGCGGCGAAGGCCATCAGCCACGGCGAGTAGGGCACCCCGGCGAGCTCGACGCCGAGCGCAAGGCGCAGGGTGAAGAGCCCGCCGATGGTCAGCGTGTCCAGCAGCGCGATGCGCTTGAGGAAGGCCGAATAGGTCAGCGACAGGCAGACATAGCCGAGCAGGCCGAGCACGAAGCTGCCCGACAGCAGCGCGCCGCCGACGAAGCCCATCAGGATCAGCGCGATCGCCCCGGCCAGCGCATGCAGCGGCGCGATGCGGCCGGCGGCGATGGCGCGGTTGCGCTTGGTCCGGTGCAGCCGGTCGGAGGGAAGGTCGGCGATGTCGTTCAGCAGGTAGGTGCCGGAGGCGGTCATGCCCATCAGCACCAAGCCGAGCACGCAGTTCAGGATCGCATGCGGGTCGCCCAGCTTGTGGCCGAGGACGAGCGGCACGAAGAGCAGCGCGTTCTTCGACCATTGATGGATACGAAGCGCCCCGATCCAATCGCGGATCGGCGAATTCTGCGAGGGGAATTCGGCCAGGACCTCGGTTTCCGCCATCCGGCGCGCCGCGGCGGCGACCGCCGGGCTGGTGTTCACCAGCACGATCTCCTCCGCCGCGGCGAAGACGTCGAGGTCGTGGTGGCTGTCGCCGGCATAGGCGAAGCCCTCGGGGAAGCGCTCCTTCAGCCAAGCGGCCTTCTCCGGCCCCTTCAGGTTCCGGGTGCCGTCGCTGCCGGTCGCGCTGTCAAAGATCTCGAGATGCCCGGCCACCGCATCCGCCACCGACTGGTCGGCCGCGGTGACCAGGTGCAGCCGCCGGCCGGCGGCGCGCTGGGATTCCAGCCAAGCGACGAAGGGCTTGCGCAGCGGCAGGATCGCCGCGTTGGCGGGGGCCGCGCGGCTCACCTGCTGCTTGAAATGCGCGCGCCCCTGCAACAACGATCGCAGGAGGCCGGGCACCGAGGCCGGGTCGCGCACCAGCGCCGCCACAAGCCCTTCATGCAGCGTGTCGGTGGCGAGCAGAGTTCCATCGAGGTCGACGGCCAGCGGCAAGAGCGGCGCCGCACTTCCAGCCGCCGACGCGCCTTGGCCCGGGTGCATCACCGCGTCCTGCATCGCAAATTCTATTCCTGATACCGCGGCCGGAAACTCCCATCGCAGGTGCGAAGGCGGTAGTGCCATTGGCGTGAGACGCCCGGGCATGACGCAAAGATGCGCAGCGGTACCATAACTCAAAGTTGCTTTTAATCTGGCGTATTCGGGTATGGCGCGATTGCGGCGGTGCGGCAACGCGCAACGCAACGTGACGGGACCGGGTCGCTCCTGACCGAAGCTTGCCTTTCGCGCGAAGGCAGCGGCTGCCTAATCTCCGGCCGCCATGCAAGGTCATGACAGGAACGGAATGCGCGACACGGCAAGCGAGACGGCACGGCTGGCGCGAGCCGGGCGTCAGGCGGAACAGGTGCCGAGCATCACCGTCTGCCTGGTTACCCACAACCGCCCGTATTACGTAAGAAGCTGTCTCGACAGCCTGCGGGTCCAGACCGTCGGACTCGATGGCTTCGACGTGATCGTCGTCGACAGCTGCGGCACGCCGGAGACCGGCGCGGCGCTGCGCGAGATGGTGGCCACCCTGCCCAATGCCCGGTTGCTGCGCGTGGACCGGCCCGGGGCAAGTGCCGCGCGCAACATGGGCGCGGAACATTCAACCAAGGACTTCCTCGCCTATCTGGACGACGATGCCCTGGCGATGCCCGACTGGATCGAGCGTATCCAGGAGGTGATCCAGGAGCACGCCCCTGGCCCGGCGTCCTCGGCGGCAAGGTGCTGCCGGTCTGGGAGAAGCCGCTGCCCGACTGGTGGCCGGAAAGCCTGCGTGGCGTGCTCTCGATCATCGAATGGGACGGAAGCGGCGAGTTCCGCACCGAGGCCATCCCCGCCGGGCTTGAGCCCTATGGCGTGAACATGGTGGTGCAGCGCGAGCCCCTGCTGGAGATGGGCGGCTTCGCCGACCGGCTCGGCCGCTTTGCCGGCCTGCTGCTCTCGGACGAGGACGTCCAGGTCGGCTGGAAGCTGCAGGATCGCGGCTACTCCGCCTGGTATGACAGCCGGATCGTCGTGCGCCACCAGATCCAGGGCACGCGCATGAATCCGGAATGGCTGATCAAGCGGCTCTACTGGCAGGGCGCGTCCACCGTGGCCACCCGCCGCATGCTGGGCCAGCCGGAGCAGGTCTGGCGCGAATTCCCCGCCGCCTGGCGGTCGAACTGCTGACCGGCTTCGCCGGCCTGCTTCCCGCGTCCAGCACCAGGCTGCTGCCGCTGCGCTGGCGGCTCGCCTATGCCCAGGGCTTCACCCGCATGGCGCTGGCCAACGAACAGAAGAAGCGCAGCCTGCCCGGCCGTGCATTGCGGGCGCTGATCCGCCGCGACGGCACGCCGATCATCCCGGCGCTCGACATCGGCGCCCGCGCCGGCGTCCCCGATCCGGTGCGGCCGGAGGCGCGACGCTGAGATGCTGACCACCGTCTTCGCCACGCGCAACCGCGCCGCCACCCTGCCCCGCGTGCTGGACGCCTTCTGCGGCCTGCAATGCCCGCCTGGCGGCTGGAAGCTCATCGTCGTCGACAATGGCAGCACGGACGAAACCTCCGCCGTGGTGCAGGGCTATGCCAGCCGCCTGCCGCTGACCTTGCTGCACTGCGCCGCACCAGGCAAGAACCGGGCGCTGAATACCGCCCTGCCCGACTTCGCCGGCAATCTCGTCGTCTTCACCGATGACGACGTGCTGCCGGCGCCCGACTGGCTGGTCCGGCTGCACACCGCGGCCGAGGCACATCCGGAGGCCACACTGTTCGGCGGCACCGTGCTGCCGGACTGGCCGGCGCCGGTGCCAAAATGGCTGTCGGAGGAGGTGGTCGAGTTCAGCGTGCTCTACGCCAAGAACGAGCGCTCGAGCGGCCCCTGCCGCCCCATCGACATCTACGGCCCCAACATGGCGATCCGCGCCGTGGTGTTCGCCGCCGGCACCCGCTTCGCCGAGCATGTCGGGCCGGACGCCACCAACCCGCTCTATGCCATGGGCTCGGAGACGGAGCTGCTGCGCCGGCTGGAGGCCCAGGGCCATCGCGCCTGGTTCGAGGCCAGCGCGATCGTCGGCCACATCATCCGGCCCGAGCAGATGCAGGAGAGCTGGGTGCTGGAGCGCGCCTATCGCTACGGCATCGGCGAGGGCCGCAACCATGCCAGCACGCTCTTCGCCGGCCGCCCGGTGCTGGGCGGCCTGCCGGCGCCGCTGCTGGCACGGGTCATCGCCTATCGCCTGGCCGCGCGGGGGATGGGGCTGCTGCCACCTTCCGCCCGCCGGCTGCGCATCCGCTACCGCGACCGATGGCTGGCTGGCGTCCTCGCCGGCCGCAAGGCCCCCGCGACTCCGCCAAAACTGGCGCGCCCAAGCTTTTCCTCCTGATGGAGATCTGAGGTGTACTCGACGAGGACTCCCGCCTGGACCATGCGTGCGCCGTCGGTGACGGTCACGCTGCCACTATCGATCCTGCTGCTCTCGCTGCTTGCCTATATGGCGGCACGCAAGGTCACGCTCTTCGCCGCGCATCAGTCGGAGGCGCATGCCTTCGCGCTGACCATCTTCTGCTGCGTCGCCGCGCTGCCCTTCATCGCGATCCGCTACGCCGACATCCCCTTCCTGCTGCGCGCCATCGTACGGGGCATCGGCATCGTCGTCTTCGTGCAAGTGCTGTTCGACGCCTTCGGCCCAGTGCCGCCGGCGCCGAACGTCATCCTGGGCGAGGCGAACGCGCATGCACTGTTCTTCCGCTGGGGCATGCTGGTCGCGGTGCTCGCCGGTGCCGTCGGCATGGCCAGGCCCGCCTTCCTGTTGCCGCTGTCCTACTACTACATCCTGTGGCGGCACCTGATCGGCCCGCGCACCGACATGTGGGTGACGGACACCGACTACTTCGCCATGCTCGACGGGATCACCTTCGCCACCATCGGCGTGCTGCTGATGGTGACGGCGACCAGCGACTGGACGCTGCAGCGCTTCCCCCGGCTTCGCAGCCTGATGCATGACATGCCGCCGGCGGTGCTGCGGCAGAAGACCGCCGGGTTGATCTGGGCCGTGGTGGTCGGCGCGCATCTCGGCAACTACTTCTGCTCGGGCGTCGCCAAGCTGATTGCCGGCGGGCCGGAGCCCTGGACCTGGCTGCTCGCCAACCCGACCCAGACCGCCATCGTCATCGGGCTGGAACGCGGCAACAACCCGTTGGCGACCTTTCCCTCGCTGCTGCAGGGCAGCTGGGACACCATCTCCAACTTCACGCTCGCCTTCAACTTCGTCGTGCTCGGGGCGCAGCTGCTCTCGCCCATCGCCATCCTGCGGAAGCGTTGGCTGCTGGGCTTCACCCTGCTGTTCGACATCTTCCATATCGGTGTCTACTTCACGCTCGGCGCGCTGTTCCACTTCTGGATCGCGGTCAACCTGATCGTCTACAGCTCGGCCTGGCGGCTGAAGGAATCCGACATCACGCCGATGATGAAGGCCGCCTGCGTCGCCGCCGCGCTGTTCGGCCACACCGTCTTCTACACCAACTTCCTCGGCTGGCTGGACGCCGCGCGGCTGGCGAGCCCGCAGTTCTACGCCCTCACCAAGGATGGGCGCGAGGTGTGGATGACGCCGACCTATTTCGGCATCTACTCCTACAGCGTCGCGCAGACCGCCATGTTCGTGCCGGAGGGGCATTTCCCGCACCGCATCGGTGGCAACCTTCACAACCTCGAAGACTGGCGGGATGCCTCCGCCTGCCTCGCCAGCCCGACGGCGACCCCGCAAACCGTGGGCGGCGCGACCTTCCATTCCGTGGAGCGGCTGGTGCGCGAAACGCACGACTTCATGACCCGCTACCCCGCTATCAAGAATCACAACCTCTTCTACTTCTATCCGCACCACATGCAGCCCAACCCCTGGGTCTTTACCGAGTTCAACAACCTGCGGATTGAAGACATCGTCGGCTATAAGTACGTGGTCGACAGTGTCTGCCTGACGCTGCGGGACGGGGCCCTGGTTCGGGACGTGAAGAAGCGCGCGGAGTTCCGGTTCGATGTCCGTTGACACGCTAGAGAAGACGGCGCCGCCCAGCGCGGGCGACGCCGAGGCGAAGCAGATCTGGGTCGTCTATGACGGGATGTGCCCCTTCTGCACCCGCTACGTCATGCTCTACCGGATCCGCCAGCTCGCGGAGAAGGTACACATGATCGATGCCCGCACCGACCATCCGGTGGTGCGCGAGGTGAAGGCGCGCGGCCTCAGCCTCGAGAACGGCATGGCGGTGAAGTGGAACGGCCAGTACTACCACGGCGCCGCGGCGCTGCATGTGCTGGCCCTGTTGGGCTCCGAGAGCGGCGCCTTCAACCGGCTTAACCGGCTGGTCTTCAGCCGGCCGAAGCTCGGCCGCTTCCTTTATCCCGCCATGGTGGCGGGCCGGCGGCTGACGCTGAAGCTGCTGGGCCGTCCGCCTATCGCGGACTGACCGGCAGCAGGGCGGCGGCGATCGCCGCCCATTCCGCCTCGAGGCTCGTCTCCGGGCTGCTCCGCCGGGCGCGGCGATACCAGTAACGCGCATTCGCCAGGTCGCCCTCCCGCCGGTGCAGGTAGGCGTGGACCCAGGCGCTCTCGGCATCCTCCCCGGCCTGGGCGGCGGCGTGGGCCGCATCCCAGTCGCCGCGCGCATCCCACCACAGGGCAAGGACCGGCCCGGCAAGGCCGGGCGGGGGCGTGGCATCCGCCGTGGCGGAGCGGCGCAGGGCATCCGGGGTCATCCGCAGGATCCTGCCGACACGAAAGGGCAGGCGCAAGCGCGCGGCCATACCGCCCGTTTTGCGTTCACTTATTGCGTTATTCTAACCAGCGGCCTGCGGCTGGTTGGTCCACCGTCAGTCGCAAGGCGTTCACCAAAGCGACTTGGACATTGCTTTAACTACTATTGTTAATAGTTATTTTTTTGATTTACGCTTGCAAATGGGATTGGCGGGTGCATTCTTCCGTCAACGACGTGGAACCGCTTCCGGGGCCACGCCGCCCTTTCCCGGTCCCTCCGGAGCCGTTGGCGATGACCTCCTTGCAGTCTCTCATGATCCCGCGTACCACCGGCATCTCGCTGCGCCCGCTCCATCCCAGGTTCGGCGCTGAAGTGCTCGGCCTCGACCTCGCCGCCTCCCTGCCCGCCCCGGCGCTGGAGGTGCTGCACGACGCGCTGATCGAACATGGCGTGCTGCTGCTGCGCGGCCAGCGCACGCTGCCGGATGCCATCGCGCGCGGCCTGGCAGCGCTGGAAGCGCCGCTGCTCGGCCAGGCGCTGCACCATTCGGCGCCCGCCCTGCCGCTTTCGGTCGGCGCGCCGGCCGACCTGCCGCCGCCCGGCCGCGCGAGCCTGCCCTTCTGGCATGCCGACCAGAGCTATGCCGCACAGCCAGCGCTGGCCTGTCTGATGCGCGCCAGCGCCGCCGCCGGGCAGATCGCCTTCACCGACCAGCGCCGCGCCCTGGCCGCCCTGCCGCCCGCGCTGCGCGACCGGCTCGGCCAGTTGCGCGCGGTGCATGCCAACCCGCTCGATCCCGGCGCCCGGGCGGAGCATCCGCTGGTCCGCAGCCATCCGGTGACCGGCGAGCCGGTGCTCTATGCCAATCCTGCCTTCACCACCCGCATCCTGAACCTGCCCGGGGCCGAGAGCCGCCGCCTGCTGGACCTGGTCTTCGCCGCCGCGACCGCCGAGGCGCTGACCTGGCGGCATGATTGGCAGGCCGGCGACGTGCTGATCTGGGACAACCGCAGCGCCCTGCACACCGCAAGCGCCGGCCCGGCGCTGGAGGCGCTGCGGATCGAGGGCGACCAGCCGGCCGGTGCCGCGGCGCTTGAGATGCCCTGGGTGATGGCCGGCTGACACCAGGCGCGCTACATGCTTGAAGCGGCCCGGTCAGTCCGGGGCCGCCGATGCATGTGCTGCTGATTGCCTGCCATCCGCGCGCCGACAGCTACTCGGCCGCGTTGCGCGACGCCGCGCGCGCCGCGCTGGAAGGCGCGGGGCACGTGGTGCGGCTCCGCGACCTGCATGCCGATGGCTTCGTTCCGGTGATGTCCGCTGCCGAGCACCGCGTCACGAACACCCCCGGCGCGAACGAGGCCTGGATCGCGCGCGAGGCAGCGGACCTCCGCTGGGCGGAGGCGCTGGTGCTGGTCTACCCGACCTGGTGGTATGGCATGCCGGCGATGCTGAAGGGCTGGTTCGACCGGGTCTGGCTGCCGGGGGTGGCCTTCCGCATCGGTCCCGGTGCGATTGAGCCGCTGCTGGTCAAGATCCGCCGCATCGCCGTGGTCACCACCTATGGCTCTCCGCTTTGGCTGCTCTGGTATATCGGCTGGCCCGACTATCGGGTGATGCGGCGCGGCCTGCGAAGGCTCTGCGCCAGGGATTGTCGGCTGGACTGGCTCTACATGACGCGGATGGACCAGCGGCCAAGGCCAGACCTCGACCGCTTCCTCGGCCACGTCGGCCGCTTCTTCGCGGGCTGGCGCACCTGACCGGCGGCCAGAAGAGTCGGGGCGGAAAGATGTTTCCTCCCCTAGCCCCTCCGTTCCTTTCAGCCCAGCGCCCGCTGCATCGCGGCGATCAGCGCATCCGCATCCGCCTCGTCATTGTAGACGTGGGGGCTGATCCGCATCCGGCCGAGTCGCGGCGCGACATGCACCCCCTCGGCCGCCAGCCGCTCGATCAGCCCCTCCGGCATGCCTCGGGGGAAGCCGAGGCTCAGCACATGCGGCGCCCGAACCCGCTCCGCCGGGACGGTGACGCCCAAGCCGCTGACGCCATCGGCGATCCGTCGGTTCAGCATGGCGAGATGCGCGGCGATCGGTGCCTGGCCCCATTCGGCCATCATCTCCATCCCGACCGCCGCCATCTCCAGTGAGATGAAGTGGTCGCGCTCTCCCATGTCGAAGCGCTTCGCGCCCTCCGCGAAGGACAGGTCGGCGAGATAGGGCGCCCGCTCGGCGGCGACGCCCTTTCGGGAATAGCTGGTCTGCTCCAGCGGCACGCCCTGCTGCCAGCGCTTCGCAACATATAGGAAGGCGCGGCCATAGGGGCCGAGCACCCATTTGTAGGTCGGGAAGATCAGGAAGTCGGGGTCGAGCGCCGCGACGTCGATCGGCAGGATGCCGGCATGATGGGTCGCATCCACCAGCAGCGCCGCGCCCTGTCTCCGCAGTGCCACCTGCACCGCGGCGAGGTCCACCAACCCGCCATCCGACCAGTGGACGGAGGAGATGGAGGCGAGCGCAACCGGCGGCGCGCCGGGCCGCTCGATCGCCGCCAGCAGCGCCGCGGTCCAGTCGCCATCCGGCCCGGGCGAGACGGCCTCGGTCTCGAAGCCGCCCTCCGGCGCGCGCTGCATCCACTCCAGCGTCGGCGCGCTGTGATCCTCCGCCAGCAGGATCACCCGGCTGCCGCGCGGCGGCTTCAGGTTCTTCGCCGCGGTGGCGACGCCGAAGCCGACCGAGGAGATCAGCGCGATGTCCTCGGGCGCCGCGCCGATCAGCGCCGCCGCGGCGGCACGGGCGCGGGCGATCTGCGCGGCATGGTCCGGCGCATTCCAATCCCAGGGCTGGGCCTTGCGCGCCACGCCGGCATGCCCTGCCGCCTGCACCGCCTTGGGCAGCGGGCTCCAGGAGGCGGCGTTGAGATAGGCGACCTCGCGCGGGATGTCGAAGGCGGCGCGTTGCGGGGCGAGCATGGGTCCCTCCGGGCTGGTTGCCCTCAGCCTGGACCGGTCCCCAGCACCGCGTCCAGGTCCCGGTAGTCCGGCGGCTCGGCGTCCAGCACCTGGCCGCGGCGCAGCACCACGCGGTCGGACTGCGGCCGGCTCAGCAGCTTCGGTCATGCCGCGGGCGCGGAACAGCAGCAGGTCGGCGGCGGTGCCGGGCTTCAGCCAGCCGGCATCGGCCAGCCCCATGGCGGCGGCCGGGGTGGCACTGGCGGCGCGCGGCCAGTCGCCGATGGGATGGTCGAGCTGCAGGATACGCGTCGCTTCGCGGTAGACCTCCACCATGTCCATGTCGCCATAGGCATAGAATGGATCGCGGGTGTTGTCGGAGGCGACGGAGACCGGCACGCCCGCGGCGCGCAGCTCATGCACCAGGGTCACGCCGCGCCAGCGCGGGGTCCGGCCGGGGACGCGGTCCTGCAGGTACATGTTGCACATCGGCAGGACGATGATGCTGACCCCCGCTTCGGCACAGGCCTTGATGGTTGCTTGCGCGAACTCCTCCGGCTGGAGCGAGAGCGAGCAGCAATGGCCGCACTGGATGCGCTGCTTGAAGCCGCGGCGGATGGCGGTGCGGGCGATCTCGATCAGCGCCCGGGCGCCGGTCTCGCCGCTCTCGTCGACATGGAGGTCGAGTTCGAGGCCGCGCGCCTCGGCAAGCGAGAAGAAATGGTCCAGCATCGGCTGGAAGTCCTCCGGCAGCGCATCATGCACGCCGCCGGTCAGCCGCGTGACCATGCCGAGGACGCCGCCCGACTCCGCCACCGTATTCGCCAGCAGTTCGCCATCCGCGCCCTGGAAACGGTCGAGCGGCGCGATCGAGCTGGCCTGCAGGGCGATCCGCCCGGCCCAGCGGTCCCGCAGCTTGCGGAAGACGCGCCAGGAGGCGGGGTCGCGCGGCGCGAAGCTCTCCAGATGGGTGCGGATCGCGACCGTGCCGTGGGCGTGAGCGGCGCGCAGGCTGAACTCGAAACGGGCCTCGATATCGGCGTCGGTCCAGCCCTCGCGGTCGGTGGCGCATCCGGTCAGGGCGCCGAGGAAGTCGCCCGTGGCATTGTCGTGCCGCGGCCAGATATGGCCCTTGTCCATATGGGTATGGCCATCGACCGGGCCGGGCCAGACCTGCCCGCCATCGAGGCTCGGCCCCTCCGTCGCGGTGCCGAGCGGGGCAATGGCGGCGATGCTGCCCTGCTCGACCTTGAGGTCGAAGCGGACCAGCCCCTGGCGGTCGACCGGGCCGGGCGCCGCGCCTGGGATAAGCGTCGCCGGTGCCCTGGCATCGCGCAGCCAGTAGCCCTGGCCCCCGGCGGCGATCGCCTGGCGCAGCCTGCCCATCGCAACGGTCATCGGCGGTCTCCTTGTCCCATCGCGCTCTCGTGCCAGCGCCGCAGCAGCAGGTGCGACAGCAGGCTCAACGCAAGAAAGATGCCGATGCCGGTCGCCGAGATCAGCACGAGTGCGGCGAACATCCGGGGGATCTGCAGCTGGTAGCCGGATTCGAGGATGCGGTAGGCGAGGCCGGAGGCCCGGCCCCCCGTCCCCGCCACGAATTCCGCGACGATGGCGCCGATCAGCGCCAGCCCGCCCGAGATCCGCAGCCCGGCCAGGAAGAAGGGCATCGCCGTCGGCAGCCGCAGCCGCCACAGCACCTGCCAGCGTGACGCGCCATAGAGCCGGAACAGGTCGAGCAGATTGTGGTCCGTGCTGTTCAGCCCGACCGTGGTGTTCGACAGGATCGGGAAGAAGGCGACGATCCAGGCGCAGATCAGCAGGGACAGCGTGACGTCGTCCACCCAGATGATGATCAGCGGGGCGATGGCGACGATCGGCGTCACCTGCAGGATGACCGCATAGGGAAACAGCGAAAGCTCCAGGATGCGCGACTGCGCGAAGAGCACCGCCAGCAGCAGCCCGAGCGAGGCGGCGATCAGCAAGGCGAGCGCGGTGATCTTCAGGGTCACCAGCAGCGCGGCCGACAGCGCCGGCCAGTCCCGCACCAGCGCCTCGCCGATCGCCACCGGACCGGGCAGCACATAGGGCGGGATGCCCTCGCCCGCACCAGCGATTCCCAGCCGCCGAGGACCAGCACGCCGATCGCCAGCGGGCCGAGGATGCGCAGCCAACCCTGCCTTCTCATGCCGCCATCGCCGCTTCCAGCGCCCCCGAGACCTCACGGCATTGCGCCGCGTATTCGGCCGAGGTGCGGAAGGCCTCGCCGCGCGGGTAGGGTGCCGCGACCGCCAGTTCGGCATGGACGCGCCCCGGCCGTGGCGCCATCACCGCGATGCGCCGAGCGAGGTAGACGCTCTCGAAGACCGAATGGGTGACGAAGACCACGGTGAAGCGCTCCGCCTCCCACAGCGTCAGCAGGTCGTTGTTCAACCGGAAGCGGGTGATCTCGTCGAGCGCGGCGAAGGGCTCGTCCATCAGCAGCAGGCGTGGCTTCGTCACCAAGGCACGGGCGATGGACACACGCATGCGCATGCCGCCCGAGAGCGCACGGGGATAGGCGGATTCGAACCCCGCGAGTTCGACGCGCGCCAGCGACTCGGCGGCGCGCCTGGCGGCCTCTCGCTTCGGCACGCCGGCGATCTCGAGCGGCAGGGCGACATTGGCCAGGGCGGTCGCCCAGGGCATCAGCGTCGGCTCCTGGAAGACGAAGCCGATGTCGCGCGGCCGCGGCTGGCCGCCCGGCCAGTCGATCCGGCCGCTGGTCGCCGCCGAGAGCCGGGCGATCATCCGCAGCAGCGTCGACTTGCCGCAGCCGGAGGGGCCGAGCAGCGCCAGGAAGTCGCCGGCCGCGATGTCGAGATCGATGCCCTGCACCGCCAGCGTGCCGGTCTCGTAGCGCTTGGCGATGCCGCGGAGCGAGACGAGCGGCGCGGTCACGCGCGGGCGCCTTCGCGCATCAACCGCCAGTCCCGCATCCCCGCCCCTTCCGCACCGCCATTCGCTGCCGGAACATAGGTCAGGCGGGGAATTCCGCCAGCAGCAGCACGCTGCGCGCGGCGAGCGCGGGCTTCGGCGCGCCGCCGCCGGCCGGATCGGCGCTGTCCGCAAGCACCTGCCAGGCGAAGCCGGGGCGCGGCGCGGGCAGGAGGAAGGGCGCGGCTTCCGCCCCGCCATGCAGCGCCACCAGCACGCGGTCGCCCGGCCTGCCGCCCCGCGCCGGCGCGTAGAAGACGGCAATCAGACTGCCGCGCTCCCGCATCGTGCCAGTCCATCCCCGCCCCGTCCGGCCGCTGCCAGGCAACATCCGGCAGGCCGGTCTCGTCCTGCGCCGCGCCGGTCAGCGGCGCATCGCCATGCAGCGCCGGGTGGGCCAGCCGCGCCCGCACCAGCCGGGCGGTGAAGTCCAGCAATCCCTGGTCCATCCCGGCCCAGTCGAGCCAGGAGACCGGGTTGTCCTGCGCATAGGCGTTGTTGTTGCCGCCCTGGGTCCGGCCGCCCTCGTCGCCCATCGAGAGCATCGGCGTGCCGCGCGCCGCGAGCAGCGTCGTCAGCAGGGCGCGCACGTCGCCGGCGCGGCGGGCCAGCACCGCAGGGTCGTCGGTCGGCCCCTCGACGCCGCAGTTCCAGGAATGGTTCTCGTTGTGGCCGTCATGGCCGTGCTCGCCATTGTCGTGGTTGCGCTTGGCGGTGAAGGTCACGAGGTCGGCCAGGGTGAAGCCGTCATGCGAGGTGACGTAGTTCAGGCTGTCGGTGGCCCGCCGCCGCGCCGGGCCGAAGATGTCGGCCGAACCGGCCAGGCGCGTCGCCAGCTCCGGCACCTGCCCGGCATCGCCGCGCCAGAAGCGCCGCACCGCGTCGCGGAACCGGTCGTTCCATTCCGCCCAGCCCGGCGGAAAGGCGCCGAGCTGATAGCCGCCCCAGCCGATATCCCAGGGCTCGGCGATGATGATCCGCTCCCGCAGCAGCGGGTCCTGCCGCATCGCCGCCAGCAGCGGCGCATTCGGGTCGAAGCCGGTGTCGCGCCGCCCGAGCGTGCGTGGCGAGGTCGAGCCGGAAGCCCTCCACCCCGCCGCCAGCACCCAGTGGCGCATCGCGTCCATCGCCAGCCGCAGCGGCCAGGGGCGGTCGAGCGCCAGGGTGTTGCCGCAGCCGGCATCGTTGGCATAGCGGCCATCCGGGCCGAAGCGGTGGAAGGCGCGGTCGGCCAGGCCGCGCAGCGACAGGATCGGGCCCTGCTCGTCACCTTCCCCGCTATGGTTGTAGACCACGTCGAGGATCACCCCGATCCCCGCGGCCCGCAGCGCGGCGACCGCGGCGCGCACCTCCTCCATCCCGCCCGGCGCCAAGCGCGGGTCGGGGGCGAGGAAGCCGACCGGGTTGTAGTTCCAGTGATTGTTCAGCCCGAGCGGCGGCAGGTGTCGCTCGTCGATCCCGGCGGCGACCGGCATCAGCTCGACATGGGTGACGCCCAGCGCCCGCAGATGCCCGATGGCCGCCGGGTGACCCAGCGCGGCGAAGGTGCCGCGGATGCCCGCGGGGATGCCGGGATGCAGCCGGGTGAAGCCGCGCACATGCAGCTCGTAGATCACCCGCGGGCCGGGCGCCTGCACCGGCGGCGGCGGATGGGCGCCGGGAACCGGCACCACCGCCTTCGGCACCCGCGGCGCGCTGTCGGCGCCCGGCGCGAACTGACTGGCATGCAGCAGGAAGGGCCGGTCGATCCGCTGCGCCCAGGGGTCCAGCAGCAGCTTCGCGGGATCGAAGCCGTGCTCCCGGGCCCCATGCGCCCGCAGCCCGTAGCGTGCGCCCGGCCCCACCCCCGCACATGGCCGTGCCAGACATCGCCGCTGCGCGCCGGCAGGCGATGGCAGGCGATCTGCACGTCGCGCGTCGCGTCGAACAGGCAGAACTCGATCGCGGTCGCATCCGGCGCGACGACGGCCACGTTCACCCCGGCCGCATCGGCGCTCACGCCGAGCGGCTCCGGCGCGCCCTCCCCGATCTCAGCCATCCGCCGCGACGATCGCCTGGAACAACGCGGCGTAGCGCGCGGCCGAGCGGCGCCAGGAGACGTCGCAGCCCAGGGCATTGGACTGGATGCGCGCCCACGCCTCCCGGTCGCGGATCAGGCCGATGGTCCGCTGCAGCGCGCTGGCCAACAGCGCGGCATCGCCCGGGGCGACTGCACCCCGGTCGCGCAGCCCGCGGCGAGCGCCACCTCATTCGCGTCGATCACCGTATCCGCCAGCCCACCGGTGCGGGCGACCACCGGCGGCGCGCCGTAGCGCAGCGCGCAGAGCTGGGCGAGGCCGCAAGGCTCGAAGCGGGAGGGCACGAGCACCGCATCGGCGCCGCCGTAGCTGAGCCGCGCCAGCCCCTCATCGAAGCCGATCACCGCGCCGACCCGGCCAGGATGTGCTGCCGCCGCACCGAGGCAGCGCGCCTCCAGCGCCGCGTCGCCGGTGCCGAGGATGGCGAGCTGCCCGCCCGCCTCGAGCAGCGCCGGCAGCGCGTCCAACACCAGGTCCATCCCCTTCTGCCAGGCGAGCCGGCCGACGAAGGCGAAGAGCGGTGCGGCCGGGTCGGGCGCGAGGCCGAAGCGGGCCTGCAGCGCTGGCTTGCTGGCCGCGCGCGGCGCCGGGTCGGCAGCGGAAAAGCGCATCGCCAGCGCCTTGTCCGTGGCCGGGTCCCACTCGGCCTCGTCGATGCCGTTGAGGATGCCGCTCACCGCATGGGCGCGGCCGCGCAGCAGCCCATCCAGCCCCATCCCGCCCGACGCGGTGCGGATCTCCGCGGCATAGGTGGGGGAGACGGTGGTGATGCGGTCGGCATACCAGAGGCCGGCCTTGAGGAAGCCGACGTTGCCGAAATACTCGAGCCCCTCCATCCGCCAGGCAGTGGCCGGCAGGCCGAGCCGGGGAAGAGCGCCGGCGGGAATTGCCCCTGGAAGGCCAGGTTGTGGATGGTGAAGACGGAGGGCACCCGGCGCGCCACCCCAAGCCGCAGATAGGCCCCGGTCAGCCCGGCCTGCCAATCATGTGCATGCACGGCATCGAAGCCGAGCGATGCCGCCGCCTCGGCCGCGGCGAAGCCGAGCGCGGCGAAGCGGATGCCGTTGTCCTCCCACTCCGCGCCGCCGGGCGCTGTATAGGGATTGCCCGGCCGGTCGAAATGCCGCGGCGCGTCCAGCACCAGCAGGTCCAGCCCCTGCACCTTCGCCTGGCGCAGCCGCGCCGGGCCGAACCGGTCCGGCAGGTCGAGCACCACGGGTGCCGCGCCGATCGCCGCCAGCACCGCCGGATAGCCCGGCAGCAGCGTGCTGACCGCGATCCCGGCGCCGGCCAGCGCGCGCGGCAGCGCCCCACCACATCCGCCAGCCCGCCGGTCTTGATCAGCGGAAAGCATTCCGAGGCGACCGCCAGCACCCGCAGCGTCATGCGGCGATCCGGTCGAGCATTGCCTGGGTGATCAGGCAGATACCCTTCGCCGAGCGGCGGAAGCGGGCGGCGTCGGCCACCGGGTCCTCCCCCACCACCAGGCCTTCGGGGATGCGGACGCCGCGATCGACGACCACATTGGTCAGCCGCGCCCGCCGGCCGACATCGACCTCGGGCAGCAGCACCGCGCCGTCGATCGCCGCAAAGGAATGTAGCCGGACCCCGGTGAAGAGCAGCGAATGCCGGGCCGTGGCGCCGGAGACGATGCAGCCGCCGGAGACCAGGGAGGAGATCGCCTCGCCCCGCCGCCCGTCCAGGTCATGGACGGATCTGGCCGGCGGCACGACCTCGGCATAGGTCCAGATCGGCCAGTCCTTGTCGAAGATGTCGAGCGGCGGGACCACGTCGGTGAGGTCGATATTCGCTTCCCAATAGGCATCGACGGTGCCGACGTCGCGCCAGTAGGGCGAGGTCTCGGCGGCCGAGCGGACGCAGCTCGCCTCGAAGCGGTGGGCGTGCGCAGTGCCCTCGGCCACCATGCGGGGGATGATGTCCTTGCCGAAATCGTGCGAGGAGGCGGGGTCCGCCGCGTCCCGCCGCAGCTCGGCGATCAGTACCTTGGTGTCGAAGACATAGATGCCCATGCTGGCGAAGGACTGGTCGGGCTCTTCGGGCAGGCCGGGCGGGTCGGCCGGCTTCTCGACGAAGCCCACGATGCGGTCGCTGTCGTCCACCGCCACCACGCCGAAGCCGCTCGCCTCGGCGCGCGGCACCTTCATGCAGCAGACCGTGACGCCCGCCCGCCGGTCGACATGCTGCTGCAGCATCACCTCGTAGTCCATCTTGTAGACATGGTCGCCGGCCAGCAGGACGATGTGGCGCGGCCCCAGGTCCTCGATGATGTCGATGTTCTGGAACACCGCATCCGCCGTGCCGAGATACCGATTGTGCTCGGAGACGCGTTGGCTGGCGGGCAGGATGTCGAAGCTCTCGTTCCGCTCCGGACGCAGGAAGTTCCAGCCGCGCTGCAGGTGGCGGATCAGGCTGTGCGCCTTGTACTGGGTGGCGACCGCCACCCGGCGGATGCCGGAATTGATGGCGTTCGACAGGGCGAAGTCGATGATGCGCGACTTGCCGCCGAAGAAGACCGCCGGCTTGGCCCGGCGGTCGGTCAGCTCCATCAGCCGGCTGCCGCGGCCGCCGGCCAGGACGAAGGCCATGGCGGTGCGGGCGAGCGGCCCCTCGCTGCGCGGACGTGTGTGCGGCATGGCCTTGATGTCCCCCAACCGGCGCCGGGTCAGCGCCTGACCGGCACGCCCCAGATCTCGCTGGCATAGTCGGCGATGGTACGGTCGGAGGAGAACCAGCCCATCCGGGCCGTGTTCAGCACCGCGCTCCGCCACCAGGCGCCGCTGTCCTGCCAGCGGAATCGACGCGCCGCTGCGCCTCAAAGTAGCTGTCGAAATCGGCGCCGACCATGAAGTAATCGTGCCCGCGTATCGACGCTATGAGGTCGCGGTAGCGCCCGGTCTCGTCGGGGAGAAGACGCCGGATTCGACCGCCTCCAGCACCTCGCCCAGCCGGGGCGAGGCCTGGACCGAAGCAGCGCCATGGCTGCCGTCATGCCGCCGCGCCTCCACCTCCTCGGTGGTCAGGCCGAAGATGAAGATGTTGTCGGCGCCGACATGCTCCAGCATCTCGACATTGGCGCCGTCCAGCGTGCCGATGGTCAGCGCGCCGTTCAGCCCGAGCTTCATGTTGCCGGTGCCGGAGGCCTCCATCCCCGCGGTCGAGATCTGCTCCGACAGGTCGGCGGCGGGGACGATCATCTCGGCCAGCGAGACGTTGTAGTTCGGCAGGAAGGCGACCTTCAGCCGGTCCCGCACCGTGGGGTCGCCGTTCACCACCCGGGCCACGTCGTGTGCCAGCTTGATGATCAGCTTGGCGCGGTGGTAGCTCGCCGCCGCCTTGCCGGCGAAGATCTTTACCCGTGGCGCCCAGTCGAGGTGCGGCTGGGCGCGGATCGCATCGTACAGCGCCACCGTCTCCAGGATGTTCAGCAGCTGGCGCTTGTATTCGTGGATGCGCTTGATCTGCACGTCGAACATCGCCGAGGGATCGACCCGCAGGTCGAGCTGCTGGCGGATCAGCGCCGCCAGGGCCTCCTTGTTGGTCCGCTTCACCGCGGCGAAGCGGTCGCGGAAGCCGGCGTCCTCGGCGAGCGGGGTCAGCCCCTCGAGCCGCGTCGCGTCGTCCAGCACGGCGGGCCCCGACGCTTCCACCAGCAGGCCGGTCAGGCCCGGGTTGGACTGCTGCAGCCAGCGGCGGAAGGTGATGCCGTTGGTCTTGTTGGTGATGCGGTCGGGCGCGATCGCGTGGAAATCGCGGAAGACGGTCCGCTTCAGCAGGTCGGAATGCAGCGCCGAGACGCCGTTGACCTTGTGCGAGCCGACGAAGGCGAGATGCCCCATCCGCACCCGGCGGCCGTGCCCTTCCTCGATCAGCGAGACCGAGGAGAGCAGGCGGACATCGCCATGATGCGCGGCGCGGACCGCGTCCAGGTGATGCGCGTTGATCAGGTAGATGATCTGCATGTGGCGCGGCAGCAGCCGCTCCATCAGCGGCACCGCCCAGCTCTCCAGCGCCTCGGGCAGGAGGGTGTGGTTGGTATAGCTGATCGACCCGCGGGTGATCGCCCAGGCCTCGTCCCAGGGGATCGCGTGCAGGTCGACGCAGATCCGCATCAGCTCGGCCACCGCGATCGCCGGATGGGTGTCGTTGAGCTGGATCGCCACCTTGTCCGGCAGGGAGCGCAGGTCCCCATAGACCCGGAGATGGCGGCGGACGAGGTCCTGCAGCGCCGCCGAGGTGAAGAAATATTCCTGCCGCAGCCGCAGCTTCTGCCCGGCCGGCGATTCTGTCGGAGGGGTAGAGGACCTTGCTGATCGCCTCCTGCCGCATCCGGTCGGCGAGCGCGCCGACATGGTCGCCGAAATTGAAGGCCTCCAGCTTCAGCGGGTCGAGCGCCCGGGCCGACCAGAGCCGCAGCGTGTTCACGTGCTCGCCGCGCCAGCCGACCACCGGGGTGTCGTAGGCCACCGCCTGCACCGTCTCGCCGGGGTGCCAGACATGGCGCATCTCGTCCTCCGAGACCCGCACCGCCTCGACGCTGCCGCCAAAGCCGATGTCGTGCGAGATTTCCGGCCGGGCGAATCCCAGGGGTTGCCGAACTGCAGCCAATCCTCGGGGTATTCGTGCTGCCAGCCCTCACGCAGGATCTGCCGGAACAGCCCGTGCTCGTAGCGGATGCCGTAGCCGAAGGCGGGAATTGCCAGGCTGGCCAGGCTCTCCATGAAACAGGCCGCGAGCCGGCCGAGGCCGCCATTGCCGAGCGCCGCGTCGGGCTCGGCCTGGCGCATCGCGTCGAAATCGACGCCAAGCGGCGCCAGGGCTTCCCGCAGCGTGTCGACCAGCCCGAGATTGCTGACATTGTCCCGCAGCAGCCGGCCGACCAGGAATTCGAGGCTGAGATAGTAGACCTGCTTCTCGCCATGCTCGTAGGCGGCGCGGGTCGCCTCCAGCCAGCGGTCGATCACCCGGTCGCGCACCGCCAGGGCGGTCGCCAGGAACCAGTCCCGGTCACGCGCGCCGCTTCGGCTCTTGCCCATGTCGTAGGTGAGCTTGCGGACGATCGCCGCGCGGAGGGCGGCCGCATCCATGGCCGTATCGGTGGTCGGGATCGAATCAGTCACCGGTTCGCGCTGCCTTTCGCTCATGCGGCGCGGCGGCCGCGGTCGCAGGGTGTTTGTGCCCGAAGGTGCCAGGCGGTTGAAGCGAAACCGATCCTGGTTGACGGATCCTTGGGCAATTGCGCGCAAACCGGCGTGAAGCCCACCCATTCCGGGCAAGCTCTATTGTTACGATATCGAATATAATTCGCTGCTGGTGGCAAATCGGGAAGATGACTCATGAGATCATGCATTTAGGTCAAATTTCGTTCCGGATTCTCCTTTGCCTTAATCTAATCGCGATATAGTGATCTCACAACGGGCGCCACGGGTAGCAGCCAGATCATGCGATCTCGACCAGTCCCACCCCGCCATGGGCGAGAGGGCAGCGAGAAATGACCATGTCAGTCAGCCTGGCCGGATGGCCGGTCTCGCCGATGCCTTGACGCCGCTTCTCGTGGCCCGCCAGCCGGCGCCGCAGCGGGCTGGCTGCGTCAGTCTCTCTGCCGACTACGCCGATGAGCGCGCCTTCGGCCTCGCCCGGTCCCGCAGCCATGCGGCCCCCTCGACCTGGCCTGGCCGGTCGCGCCGCCGGAGCCGCCCGGTGATCCGGTCGTCGCGCTGCTGCGGGGCGATGCGGCACCCGCAAGCCTTGCCCACGACCGTGCCGCCCTTGCCCGGGCGGTGCCAGACGCGGGCCTGGCACTTCGCCTGAACGGCCAGCCCGAACAGCTCGGGCAAGCACCGTCCCCACCGGTGACCGGGGACCTGTTCGGATGGCTGGAGGAGCGGCAGGCGCCGGGGGTGCTGGTGCTCGACAGGCTGCCGGCCGAAGCGCCGCTCCGCGGCCGGCTGCTCGCGATCTCCCTGCCGCGCGCGCCACGCGATTGGGCGATCTGGCTGCGCCCGGCCACGGCGCCGCGCTGGAGCCGGGCGGAGATCGCCGCCGCCACCGGGCTCCGCACCGCCTGGCTGGAGGCCGCGCTGGCGCAGGCCGAGGCGCGGACGGCGGAAAGCCAGTCGGCGCGCTCGCACCAGGCCTTCGTGATGGCCGAGCTGGACCATCGGCTGAAGAACATCCTGGCCAATATCCAGGCCCTGCTGCGCCACAGCCGTCGCCGCGCCGCCGGCGGCGTGCTCGATGGCGACGCCTTCGTCCGCGACTTCGAGGCGCGGCTGCACGCGATGGCAACGGCGCACAACCTGCTGCATGCCAGCCGCTGGGAAGGTGCCAGGCTGCGCCCGCTGATCGCCGAGGAACTCGGCCCGCATGCCGACGGGCCGGGCCGCGGCCGGGTCGCCGCCAACGGCCGCGACCTGGTGCTGCGGCCGCGGGCGGCGATGTCGCTCAGCCTCGCCTTGCATGAGCTGGCGACCAATGCCGCCAAGCACGGCGCGTTGTCGGTCGCGGACGGCACGGTGACGCTGCGATGGCGTCGCACCCAGTCCGGCTTGGTGCTGCAGTGGGCCGAGCATGGCGGCCCGCCGGCGGCACCGCCGACCCGGCGCGGCTTCGGCCTGACGGTGATCGAGCGCAGCCTGGCCTATGAGCTAGGCGGCTCCGGCCGGCTGGACTTCACCGCGCTCGGCCTGCGCTGCAGCATCCGGATCCCGCTCGAGCACATCCTGCCGGTCGCCTGAGCCGGTCACCGCGGGGCGCTTCCGCGCGGCGCCGCCTGCTTTAGCCTCGCCCCCAGCGTGGCCCCTTCCGCTCTGCCGGTCGGGGCCGCCCAGCAGGACGGGGAGCGAAGCGAGGATGGTGCCGCATTGCCACAGGGCCCGGGGTGGCCGCGCATGAGCGCGCCCGCCGGCCCGACCACCGCCGCAAGCGGGCCGCTCGCCGGCATCCGCGTGCTCGACCTCACCGCCGTGGTGCTCGGGCCGCTGGCGACCCAGACGCTCGGCGACTGGGGCGCCGAGGTGATCAAGATCGAGACCCCGACCGGCGACCTCGTGCGCAACTCCGGCGTCTTCCGCAACCGCGGCATGGCCTCGGTCTTCCTCGGGGTGAACCGCAACAAGCGCTCCGTCGCGCTCGACCTGAAGACGCCGGAGGGCGCCGAGGTGCTGCGCCGGCTGATCCCGACCGCCGATGTGCTGGTCACCAATATCCGACCCGCCGGGATGGCGCGGCTCGGCTTCGGCCCCGACGAGTGCAAGGCGCTCAATCCGCGCATGGTCTTCGCCGTCGCCACAGGCTTCGGCCAGGACGGGCCGCATCGCGCCCGCCCGGCCTTCGACGAGATCATCCAGGCCGCCTCGGGCCTCGCCGACATCGTCGGCGAGGAGGACGGGCAGCCGCGCTTCGTCCCCTCCCTCGTCGCCGACAAGATCACCGGCATGGCGCTGGTCTCGGCCGTGCTCGCCGCGCTGCTGCACCGCGAGCGCACCGGCGAGGCGCAGCTGGTGGAAGTCCCGATGCTCGAGACCATCACGGCCTTCGTCGCGGTCGAGCACCAGGGCGGCCATGCCTTCGACCCGCCGATCGGCACCCCCGGCTACGCCCGCCTGCGCCACCGCAAGCCGGCGCCCACCAGGGACGGCTGGATGACCCTATTGCCCTATACCGCGGCCCATTGGCGGGCCTTCTTCACCGAGGCGGGGCGGGAGGAGCTGATCGAGCAGCTAGGCGTCAACGACCCGGTGACGCGCAACGCCAATATCGACAAGGTCTATGCCGCGGTCGCGGCAATCGCCCTGGGCCGCACCACCGCCGAATGGCTGGCGGTCTGCGAGCGGCTCGACATCCCGGCCACCGGCTTCTCGACCATCGAGGACGTGCCGGAGCATCCGCATCTCAAGGCGGTGGGGATGTTCCAGCCGATGGACCACCCGAGCGAGGGCGCGCTGCGCATGGCGAAGCCGCCGACCCGCTTCGCCGCGACCCCGGCTGGCATCCACCGCCACCCGCCGAAGCTCGGCGAGCATACCGACGAGGTGCTGGCCGAGCTCGGCTACGACGCCACGGCGATCGCCGCTCTGGCGGAGAAGAAGGTCATCCGCCGGGGCTGACCCGGGCGCCTGCCCCGCCGGGCCGAAGGGCGGCGCCGCCGCCCGCCGCCCCTGACCGGACCGCCATGGCGGCCTCGCCCCACCCCGGGCGGGGCTGCTGCCTTGTGTGGCATCGCACAGCGATCCCGCATTCGCCGCCCTATCCCTCTGGACGGGATCGGCGCAGCCGTCCGCTCGCGGGAAAAGCGACCAACCTCACGATTCCGTGTTGACAGACCACACGAAAAGTTTAAAGTATACTCTATTAGATTTGAGGTCCCCGATGTTCGCGGCCCTGGCTTCTCACTCCAGCATTACCCTCCTCCCGCGCAGCCGCCCCTCGCTGCCCGGCGCAGTCCGCCGCGGCCTCGCCGGCCTGGCCGGGCTGGTCCGCCCGGACCGCTACCGGCCGGAACGCCATTACATGCGCGGCGGCAACACCGAGGGCAGCCGCAATCTCGCCCTGGCCCGCGGCCGCATCGCCGGGCGCGGCTGAAGCCCGCCGCAGCCCGTCTGGACGACCAGCTCTCCAGGTGAAAGGGTCGGGCGCATGCCCGACCTGCCGTCCCTCTCCCCCGACTCCGCGCCACCGCCGAACCGCCGATCCCCGCCGCCCGCGCCTGGGCGGCGCGCTATGCAGGCGCCGCCGGGCCGATGATCGACCTGACCCAGGCGGTGCCGGGCTACCCGCCCCACCCGGAGCTGCTGGCGAAGCTGGCCGAGGCCGCCGGCGGCCGCGCCGCCGCCGGCTACGGCCCGATCGACGGCGACCCAGCGCTGCGCGAGGCGCTCGCCGCCGATGCCTCCGCCGCCTACGCCGCGCGGATCGAGCCCGCGGACGTCGCGATCACCGCCGGCTGCAACCTCGCCTTCTCCATGGCCATGGCGGTGATCGCCGGCGGCGGCAGCGGCGGCGTGATCCTGCCGGTGCCCTGGTACTTCAACCACCGCATGGCGCTCGAGATGCAGGGCATCCCCGCCATCCCGCTGCCCTGCCGCGCCGAGGACGGCTTCCTGCCCGACCCGGCGCGGATCGAGCCGCTGCTGGCGGCCGGGGCCCGCGCCCTGGTGCTGGTCTCGCCGAATAACCCGACCGGCGCCGTCACCCCGCCCGCGGTGATCGAGGCCTGCGCCGCGCTCTGCCGCCGCCACGGCGCCTGGCTGGTGCTGGACGAGACCTACCGCGACTTCCTGCCCCAGGCGGCCACCCCGCCGCATGCGCTGTTCCAGGACCCGGCCTGGCGCGACGGCGTGGTGCATCTCTACAGCTTCTCCAAGGCCTATTGCGTCCCCGGCCACCGCGTCGGCGCGATCCTCGCCGGCCCGGCCTTCAGGGCGGAGCTCGCGAAGGCGCTCGACACCCGGCAGATCTGCCCCGCCCGCCCGGCCCAGGCGGCGCTGGCCTGGGGCGTGCCGGCCCTGGCGGACTGGCGCGCCGGCAACCGCGACCTGATGGCCGACCGCGCCGCCGGCTTCCGCGCCGCGGTCGGGCAGCTGCCGGGCTGGCGGCTCGACAGCCTCGGCGCTTACTTCGCCTATCTCCGGGTGCCGGAGGACGGGCCGGACGCCCTGGCCGTGGCCGAGCGCCTGGCTGCCCAGCGCGGGCTGCTCTGCCTGCCCGGCCCCTTCTTCGGCCCCGGCCAGGATCGCCATATCCGCCTCGCCTTCGCCAATGCGGCGCTGGACGCGATCGCCGCGATTCCGGCCCGCCTTCAGGGAGCCGCCGCATGACCGCCCGCCGCCGTGCCGAGGATTTCTGCGCGCGCTTCGGCCTGCGCGCCCCCATCCTGATGGCGCCCATGGCCGGCGCCTGCCCGGCGCCCCCTCGCCGCGGCGATCGCCTCGGCCGGCGGCATGGGCGGATCTCGGCGCGCTGATGTCCTCCCCGGCGCAGATGCGCGACTGGGCCGCGCAATCCGTGCCGCCAGCAACGGCGCCTTCCAGGTGAACCTTTGGGCGCCGGAGCCCGCGCCGCGGCGCGACGCGGCACATGAGGCGAAGGTCCGCGAGACGCTCGCCGCCCTGGCCGGCGCCGAGGTGCCCGATCCCGGGCCCGGCCCCTTCGTCCAGGACTTCGCCGCGCAATGCGAGGCGTTGGTCGAGCTGGCCCCGCCGGTCGCCTCGACCATCATGGGGCTCTTCCCGCCCGAGGTCGTGGCGCGGCTGAAGGCGCGCGGCATCGCCTGGATCTGCAACGCCACGACGGTCGCCGAGGCCCGCGCCGCCGAGGCGGCCGGGGCCGATGCGGTGGTGGCGCAGGGCGCCGAGGCCGGCGGCCATCGCGGCACCTTCGAGAATGCCGCGGCCGAGACCTCCCAGGTCGGGCTTTTCGTCCTGCTGCCGCAGGTGGCCGATGCGGTGCGCATCCCCGTCGTCGCCGCCGGCGGCATCATGGACGGGCGCGGCATCGCCGCGGCGCTGACCCTCGGCGCCAGCGCGGTGCAGCTCGGCACCGCCTTCCTGCGCAGCCCGGAGGCGGCGATCCACCCGGCCTGGTCTGCGGCCATCGCGGCGACCGCGCCGGAGGACACCGTTCTGACCCGCGGCTTCTCCGGCCGCCTGGCGCGCGGCATCCGCAACCGGGTCACCGAGGCCTTCGCCGGCGATCTCCGCCCGGCGCCCTATCCGGTGCAGCGGGCGCTGATGGTCAAGGTCCGGGCGGCGGCGGAGGCGGCCGGCGATGCCGCCCGCATGCAGGCCTGGGCCGGCCAGGGCGCGGCGCTGGCCCGGGCCGAGCCGGCGGGCGAGATCGTCCAGCGGCTCTGGTCCGAGGCGGGCGGGCTGCTGCCCTGAGCGACAGGGCGCACAACGATCCGCCCGCAAGGGCCTGACATTTCCGCGGCCCTGGCGAACGAATCGGTCCAGCAGCGTTCCCATGCCAGCACCGCAGCAGGAGCCGCAGGACCGCCATGCAGACAGAGGACCACCGGCACGAGGACAATGGCCAGGGCCGGGTGAAGGATCCGGGCCGCGACGGGCGGCTCAAGCAGAATCGGGACCGCGGCATCTCGCTCGGCACCACCCATCGGCGGGAGGATTCCGAGCCGACCGGCAAGGGCAAGGTGAAGAACCCGGCGCGGGACGGGCGCCTGAAGGCCAACAAGCGCTGAACCGGAAAGGCTGCCCCACGGCGAAGCGAGGGGCGCTGACCCCAAGCCTTCAGTCCGCGGTGATCCTGGCCGCCTGGGCGATCTCGCGCTGCTTCGCCAGCTCCGCCCGGGACAGGGCTGCCAGTTCCTCCGGCGTGCCGCCCATGACCTCCAGCCCTTGTCGCTCCAGTTCCGCCCGCGTCGCCGGCTCGGCGAGCGAGGCGTTCACCAGGGCGTTCAGCCGGGCGACGACCGGCGCCGACGTGCCGGCCGGGGCATAGAGCGCCCACCATCCCTCCACCACCGCCCCGGCCAGGCCGGATCTCGACCAGGGTCGGCACCTCCGGGAAGAGCGGGTGGCGCGCCGCGCCGGTCACCGCCAGCGGCCGGATCGTCCCGGCGCGGATATGCGGCAGGAAGCCGAGTGGGTGGTAGACCATGGCATCCAGCGTGCCGTTCAGCAGGTCCGCCACGGCGCGCGAGCCGTCGCGGTAGGGCACGTGGGTCAGCGGCAGGCCGCTGCGCATCTCGATCAGCGCGGTGGTCAGGTGGCCGGTGGTGCCGGTGCCCGCGGTGCCGACTGAAACCGGCCGTTGCCGCGCCAGCGCCAGGAATCCGGCCAGGTCCGTGACGCCGAGTTGCGGCCGGACGCCGAGGATGACCGAGGTCTTGGCATAGCTGCAGATCGGCGCCGAAGTCGCGCAGCGGGTCGTAGGGGATGGCGGCCATGATGACCGGGTTGGTCGCCATGGTGCCGCTGGTCCCGAACAGGATCGTGTACCCGTCCGGCGCCGCCTGGGCAACCGCCTGGGTGCCGACCACCCCGCCGGCGCCGGTGCGGTTGTCCGCCACCACGGGCTGGCCGAGGCCCGCAGTCAGCGCGGCGGCACAAAGCCGCGCCAGGATATCGGTGGTGGTCCCGGCGGCGAAGGGCACGATGAGGCGCAGCGGCCGGTCCGGCCAGTCCGCGGCGCGGGCCGAGGCGGAAGCGCAGCGCCGCCGCGGCGGCGAGGAGCGCGCGGCGCCTCATGCCAGCGGCTCCGCCGATACGTAGCCGGCCAGCATGGGTAGGGCGACGCCGCGGCGGAGCGGCACGCAGGCCTCGGGCGGCTCGGCCAGGAATCCACCGCCCTGGTCCTGCCAGCCGCCGAGCACCTGGTCGAGCTTGCCGCATGGCGCCGTTCGGCAGGTCGTGCAGCACCATCAGCACGGGCTCGCTCGCCGCCGCATGCTGGGCGCGGGCGCGGTCGGGCCAGCCCTCCGGGTCGTCGAAGTCGCGCGGGATGGCGTTCCACAGCACGACGGTATGGCCGCCGGCCTGGAGGTGCCGCACTGCCATGGGGTTCAGCAGGTGCGGGCCGAGCGTCCAGCCATCGCCATTTGGGCGGAACAGCCGCCCCGGCTCCCGCAGGTCGCCGAGCAGGGCGTCGCAGGCCTCGATCTCGGCCACTGCCTCCGGCCCGGGGCGGCGGCCGAGCGGGGCGGCATGGCTGAGCGTGTGGTTGCCGACGGCGAAGCCCTCCGCTCGCATGCGCTCGGCCAGTGCCCGGCGGGCGGGGTCGCGCAGCTTCTCGCCCACCAGGAAGAAGGTTGCGGGGATCCGGCGCCTGTCCAGGATGGCGAGGACGCCGGGGTGACCTCGGGCTCCGGCCCGTTGTCGAAGGTGAGGCAGAGGGGCTGCATGGGAGGCAGGCTACACCGCTGGCGGGCGGCGTCGAGGTGGACCGGCGGCGGAGATCTGAGCGGTTTGAAGCGGGCTCCGATCTGCCTCAAATCGGCTCAGGAATAGTGAGGCCGGTCCGGCCCCGATCCCGGCGAGGCCGCGGCCACGGCGGCTTTCCAGCCGACGCGCTTTTGCGATTGAGGAGTTGAGCTTTTCAAATCGGCCCGGCGGGACATCGGAGACGAGGCTTCGACATTGCTTATTTTCCTATATCAGCCCGGGCCGCGCGAAGCAACGGCCGCGCAGCCTTACCCCTCATTCGCCTGGATCACCTCGCGCACCCGCGGATAGACCTGCTGCGCCCAGCGCCGGCCGCTGAAGACGCCGTAATGGCCGACGCCGGTCTGCAGGTGGTGCCGCTTCATCGTCACCGGCACGCCGCGGCAGAGGTCGAGCGCCGCCATGGTCTGGCCGATGGCGCAGATGTCGTCCTTCTCGCCCTCCACCGTCAGCGCATGGCGGTGCGGCGGATCGCCTCCGGCCGCACCTTCCGGCCGCGGAAGGCCAGCCGGCCGAGCGGCAGGTCGTGCTCCTGGAACACGCTCCGCACCGTCTCCAGGTAGAACTCCGCCGGCAGGTCCATCACGGCGAAATACTCGTCGTAGAAGCGCCGGTGCATCGCCGCCCTCGCCGCGTCGCCGTCATGGATGTTCCAGAACTGGGCGTGGTGGGCCCGGACGTGGCGCTCGAGGTTCATCGCCATGAAGGCGCCGACCTGCACCGCGCCGGGATAGACCCGGCGGCCGCCACCCTTGTGGCGCCAGGGCACCTTGGCGATCAGCGTGCTCTCGAACCAGGCGATCGGCTTCGCCTGGGCCAGTTCGTTCACCTTGGTCGGGTTGACCCGGGTGTCGATGGGACCGGCCAGCAGCGACATGCTGCGCGGCGAGCAGGGGTCGCGGTCCTCGGCCATGACCGCCACCGCGGCCAGCACCGCGACCACCGGCTGGCAGACCGCCAGGACATGCGCGCCGCGGCCGATCGCCCGCAGGAACTGCATGATGTGGGCGGTGAACTCGTCCAGCCCGAAGACCCCGGCCGAGAGCGGCACGTCGCGCGCATTGTGCCAATCGGTGATGTAGACGTCGTGGTCCTGCAGCAGCACCTGCACGGTGTTGCGCAGCAGGGTGGCGAAGTGGCCGGACATCGGCGCCACCACCAGCACCCGCGGCAGGCGGATGTCCACGTCCTTGCGGAAATGCAGCAGGCTGGCGAAGGGCGTCGCGGCGACCACCTGCTCCTCCACCTCGACCAGGCGGTTGCCGACGCGGACCGGGCCGATGGCGAAGGCTGGCCGGGCATGGGTGATGCCGGCATGGCCGAAGACCTGCATCGCGGCCTGCATCTGCCGGAGCGGGAAAAAGGCGGGATGCGCCGTGTCGAGCCCGGCGAGCATGCCGCCGCCGCGCGCCATCCGCCGCATCGGGCTCAGCAGGTCCTGGGTGGCTTGCAGCGCGTGGTAGATCATCCCGGGGGCGGCCTCCCTGCTGCGCCTCAGGCCCAGCACCGCCCCGCATGGTGCCAGCGCGGCACCTTTTCGCAACTGCGAAAGCGCTGCTAGGCTGCATGATCACCGCCGACCGAGGAGGGCGCGATGGCCGTGCAGACCTCGCCGGAGGACCGCCGCGGCCGCGCCCACCGAAGCCCGCCCGGCGCTCGCGGTGCTGCGGATCAGCAGCCGCAACTACTCCTCCTGGTCGATGCGCGGCTGGCTGCTCTGCCGCATGGCGGGGATCGCCTTCGAGGAGGAGGTGGTCTCGGCCGACGACCCGAATTCGCGCGCCGAACTGCTGCTGCAATCCTCCTCCATCCTGATCCCCTCCCTGCGGCATGAGGGCGCCGAGCTCTGGGACACGCTGGCGATCGCCGAATACCTGAACGAGCTGGTGCCGGAGGCGCGGATGCTGCCGGCCGACCGCCTGGCCCGCGCCCGCTGCCGCGCCATCAGCGGCGAGATGCATGCCGGCTTCGCCGCGCTGCGCTCCACCCTGCCGATGAACCTGCGCGCGATGGTGCCGAATTCACGCTCTGGTCCGGCGCGCGGGCGGATATCGAGCGCATCCTCTGGATCTGGCGCGACTGCCTGGGGCGCTGGGGCGGGCCCTGGCTGCTGGGGGCGGAGAGGAGCGTGGCGGATGCGATGTATGCGCCGGTGGTGACGCGCTTCCGGACCTATGACGTGAAGCTCGACGCGGTGTGCGAGGCCTATGCGCAGACCATCCTCGGCTGGCCCGACGTCGCCGAATGGATCGAGGCCGGCCGGCGGGAGCCGGAGGCGCGCATCACCGAGCTGGACCTGGAAGCCGAGTTCTGAAGGTCGGGGCGGGAGACGTGTTCCCTCCAATCCCCGCCCTCCCTGTCCGCGGGTCGGCAGCCGCCACCCGGCGATCCGCCGCGGCCTACAGTCCCTGCCGGCGCAGCTCGGCGCCGAGCCGCCCTGTTGCCGCCAGCCAGGCGAGGCGCAGGTCGCCCAGCAGCGACCAGGCCGGGTAGGTGAAGGTCGCGGGGCGGTTGCGCTCGATCAGCAGGTGGGAGACCCAGGCGCAGCCATAGCCGACCACCGGCGCCAGCAGGGCAAGCCACCAGGGGCCGCGCAGGATCGCGACGGCCAGCAATGCGACCGCGGCCCAGGTGCCGCCGACATGCACCACGCGCGTCGCCGGCCGGGCATGCTCCCGCAGATAATGGGGCCAGAAGGCGGCGAAGCTCTGGAAGCGCTCGGCCATGGGAAGGCAGTTGGGCGCGCTTCGGCCCCGTCGCAAGGTCGCGGGGGTTTCGCTTCCGAAGCCGGCATGACCATGCCTATCTCCCGGCATGCCTCTCCGACTCCCGATGCCGCGCGCCTTCCTTCCGCTTCGCCACGCCGTCTTCCGCACGCTCTGGCTGGCGACGCTCGCCAGCAATATCGGCATGTGGGTGCAGAACACCGGCGCGGGCTGGCTGATGACCAGCCTCGACCCGGCGCCGCTGATGGTCTCCCTGGTCCAGGCCGCCTCGATGCTGCCGGTCTTCCTGCTGGCGCTGCCGGCCGGCGCGCTGGCCGACATCATCGACCGGCGCATCTTCCTGATCGGCGCGCAGGCCTGGGTGCTGGCCATGGCGCTGATCCTGGCGGCGCTGACCGCGACCGGGTCGCTCGGCCCCTGGGGGCTGCTGGCGCTGACCTTCGCGATCGGCGCCGGCAGCGCGATGAACTTCCCCGCCTGGGCGGCGACCACCAACGAGCTGGTCCCGCGCGAGGACCTGGTCGGCGCCATCGCGCTGAACGGCATCGGCTTCAACCTGGCGCGCGCGCTCGGCCCGGCGCTCGGCGGCTTCGCCATCGCCGCGGCCGGGCCGCAGGCCGCCTTCGTGCTGAACGCCGCCGCCTTCCTGGTGCTGATCGTCGCGCTGGTCTTCTGGCGCCGCCCGGCCGAGCCACGTGGCCGGATGCCGAAGGAGCACCTGGTTTCCGCCATGCGGGCGGGGCTGCGCTTCGTCTCGGCCAGCCCGGCGATGCGGGCGGCGATCCTCAGGGCCTGCACCTTCTTCCTGTTCAGCGCCGCGGTCTGGGGGCTGCTGCCGCTGTTTGTCCGGCAGCAATTGGGATTGGGCCCGCAGGCCTTCGGCCTGATGCTGGGCGTCATGGGGCTGTCGGCGGTGGCGGCGGGCTTCGCCCTGCCCTCGCTGCGCGGGGTGCTCGACCGCAGCGGGATGGTGTTCTGGGCCTCGATCGGCATCTGCGCCGCCATGGGCATCCTGGCGGCCTCGACGCATTGGGCGCCGGCGGCGCTCGGGATGCTGCTCTACGGCGCCTCCTGGATCGCCGCCGGCAGCACGCTCGGCGCCTCGGCCCAATTGGCGGCACCGGGCTGGGTGCGGGGCGCGGGCGATCGCCATCTACCAGCTCAGCTTCTTCGGCGTCATGGCGCTCGGCTCGGCGCTGGCCGGCTGGGTCGGCGGGCGGTTCGGCGTGCCGCTGGCGCTGAGTGCCGCGGCCGGGCTCGGCGCCGTCGCCGCCGTCGCGGTGCGCGGCTGGCGGATCGACAGCGTGGCCCTCGTCCCCGCCGCCGCCGTCCCGGCCCCGGCGCCCGAGCCGAAGCCCCCGACCCGGCGCTGCGCGCCCTGCTCGGCGAGCATTCCGGCCGGGTGCTGGAGGTGGTGCGCTACTGCATCGACCCGACGGCGCGGGACGCCTTCCTCGGGGCGATGCAGGAGGTGCGGCGGGTCCGGCTGCGCTCCGGCGCGGCGACCTGGCGGCTCTATGAGGACGTGGCGCATCCGGAGCGCTGGGTCGAGCTCTGGACCGTCGAGAGCTGGACCGAGCACCTGCGGGAAGAGGCGCGGCGGACCGACTGGGACCGCGCCGCGCTCGCCCGGGCGGCGGCGCTGCACCGGGGCGGGGAGCCGCCGGAGGCGGCGCGCTTCCTCAACGTGGTGCCCTAGGCCCTCAGCCCAGCGGCCGACCCTCGTAGACCCCGTATTGCAGGTAGTGCTGCAAGGGGTCGATGCCGGCCGCCGCCACGTCCGGATTGGCCGCGAGATAGGCATTCGTGTGGAGAATTCGGCCCGGGATCGACCCCTGCCCTCCAGCCGTAGATGTCGTAGTGCAGCAGCGGGTCGATCCCCGCCGCGGCGACGCCAGGGTTCTGCGCCAGGTAGTACTTGGTGTCGAAGAGGTAGTTCGGGTTCGCTCCGGCGCGCCAGCCATAGGCCTGCCAATGCGCATAGGCATCGACCCCGGCGGCGCCGACCGCGGGGTTGGACAGCAGGTAGTATTGCAGAATCGAAACCCTGGTTGATGGCGAAGCCGACCGCCTGGTGCACCGGCCGGCCTTCGGCCTGGCCGTAGTCCAGGTAGTGCTGGAGCGGGTTGAGCCCGGCCCGCGCGACGTCCGGGTTCTGCAGGAGGTAGAGCGTGGTGTCGAAGCTGGCCGAGGGATCGCGGCCCTCCTTCCAGCCATAGTTGACGTAGTGCGAATAGGCGTCCAGCCCGGCCCGGGCGACCTCCGGGTAGGCGGCGTTGTAGCCGGCATAGTCGAACAGCCCGGTGCGGATGACGAGCGAACCGCTCGACAGGTCCCAGACCGTCCCGGTGGCCTGGAAATAGACCAACTCCACCTTCTGCGAATTGGCGGCGAAGTAGTTGTTGAACTCGATCGCATTCTGCCCGCCGGCCGCCTGCATGATCAGGTCGTTGCTGAGAATTCGGGCGGGTGAGCTGGAAGGCGGCCTCGGTCCGGTCGGTGCCGACGACCAGGATATCGGTACCCGATGTTTCGGTGATCGTATCCCGGCCGAAGGCACCGGAGACGAAGTAGACATCGTTGCCGTCGCCGCCGAGCAGGGTGTCGTTGCCGCCGAGGCCGATCAGCAGGTCGTTGCCGGGCGAGGCCAGGATGGTTTCGGCGGCGCTCGTCCCGGTGAAGCCGATATTGCGGAAGGCCGAGCCGTCGGCGAGGTTCCAGACGGTGCCGGAGTCGGTAAAAAGAACCGTCTCGACGATCCCGCTGCCGAAGGATGCCGGGCTGAAGTAGCTGTTGAGGGTGACGGAGTTGTCGCCGCCGACCTGCTGTATGATCAGGTCGTTGCCGAACCACGGGTGCACCAGGCGGAAGGCTGCTGGCGTGTAGTCGGCGGCGAACCGGATCTGGTCGGTGCCCGAGGTGTCGCTGATGCTGTCCTTGCCGAAGGCTCCGGAGAAGACATAGACATCGTTGCCGTCGCCGCCACGCAGCGTATCGTTCCCGCCAAGGCCGGTAAGGGTGTCGTCGGCGGCGGTGCCGGTGAGCGTCTCGCTGGCATTTGTTCCGTCCACGATCATACGAATTCTCCTCAATATTGCGAAGTGCAAATGGAAGACGACGAGCGAGACGGCTCAAAATCGAGCAGAGGGTCCGAAAATTCCGCAATAACTAGCTGGGGCCCGAAGCCTTAGACACTCTAACGTGAAATAAAAGGCAAATCGAACCAGAACGGTTTGGTTCTCATCGACCCTCTTGTTCCGATATCGGCCTGTTTCCGTCCCACGGCCTGATCCGAGGCAAACTCCGCCGCGGCCGGGTCGTCGCGCACGGATTTGTCATGCCTCCCGGAGCCCGGTCGTGCGCTCCCGTATCGCTGCCAGCATGGCCCGTGGGAACCGACCGAAAGACGTCTCGGTCCCCGCATCCGTGCCGGAACGAGACCGAGGAGAAGAGCATGGCGAAAGCCCAGACCCACGAGACCCGCAACGACGTCAAGACCAATGCCAAGCAGGTCTCGATCGGCGTGCTGCAGGGATGCCTCGCCGACGGCATCGACCTCTACAACGCCACGCGGCAGGCCCACTGGAACGTCAAGGGCCCGCATTTCGGCGAGCTGCACAAGCTGTTCGAGGAATTCTACAACGCCCTGCAGACCAGCACGGACGACCTGGCCGAGCGCATCGTCCAGCTCGGCGGCACCGCCTGCGGCACCACCCAGGTGCTGGCGAAGACCACCCGGCTGCCGCCCTATCCGACCGACCTCTATGCCGGGATGGACCATGTGAGGGCGCTGGCCGACCGCTACGCCCTGGTGGCGAAGACGCTCCGCGACGGGATCGATCAGACCGACGAGGCCGGCGATGCCGACACCGCCGACCTGCTGACCGAGCAGTCCCGCGCCACCGATAAGATGCTCTGGATGATCGAGGCGCATCTGGACCACGACACCGCGCGCTGAGCCGTGCGAGGGGCGGCGGGGAATCATCCGCCGTCCCCGCCATCAGGCGATCAGCACCGCGGCCGACAGCCTGGCGGTGCCGGTCGGCCCGCCCTGTGGGCCAGCGACGCGGAGGCGTCGCCGGCACCATCGGCATCGACCTGCACGAGCATCATGCCGCTGCCCAGATGGAGCCGCAGTGAGGCGGCATCGAGCGGCGCCCGACCACCATGCGGCCCGCCGGGAAGAGCGCCGCGACATCCAGCCGGTCGCCCGCGGCCGTCGAGACGTCGGTGATGGCGTCGCCCCGGTCGGCCCGGCCGAGGACGCCGAAGCGGTCCGCCCCGCCCCGACCTCCAGCGTGTCGTCGCCGCCGCGCCCCTGGATCAGCTTCCCCGTGGCACCGCCCGTCAGGGCGTAACGCCACCGGCCCGGTGGCCGCCAGATGGGTGACGAGGTCGAGCTTCAGGGTCGCGCCGCCCAGCATCGCCATCCGGTCGCCCAGCGCGCTGCGGTTGACCCCGGCGCGGGAGCAGGTGCTGGTCGCGAGCATCCAGGCATCGATCAGCAACGCATTGAAGGCGCGCTGCGGCCTGGCGTCCCGCAGCGACTGTGCCCGCCGCGAGCCCGCCATTCAGCCCGGTGCCACGCCGCGCCGCCTCCGCCAGCAGGGCGAGCCGGGCCCGGCTCACCAGTTCAAGAAGATATGGCTCATAGGCGCTCGGCCAAGTCATCTGCTGCGCGTCCTGGTCCGGCCCTCCCTGGCACAGGCCGGCGACGGCGTTGCAGAAAGCGATTAAAGCAAAACATTTGGTTAACGCATGTTGGTACTTCTATCGAAAGTTGGAATGCAGCGTGGATCGGCGCGCCCAAGCTCGAATCGCCTCGCGCATTGTATGAGGGCGGCGAGGCGGCTATCGTGGCGGGATCAGGGGAACAAGACATGAACGACCTGTTCGGAGGCAAGCGGCCCCCGAAGGGCGGCGCGCCCGAGCCCGCCTCCTACACCGCCCGCGACATCGAGGTCCTGGAGGGGCTCGAGCCCGTCCGGCGCCGGCCCGGCATGTATATCGGCGGCACCGACGACAACGCGCTGCACCACCTGGCGGCCGAGATCCTCGACAACGCCATGGACGAGGCGGTGGCCGGCCATGCCGACCGCATCGAGGTGGTGCTGGAAGCCGGCAACTGGCTGCTGGTGCGCGACAACGGGCGCGGCATCCCGACCGACCCGCACCCGAAATTCCCGAAGCTGAGCGCGCTCGAGGTCATCCTCACCACGCTGCATTCCGGCGGCAAGTTCTCCGGCAAGGCCTACGACACCTCGGGCGGGCTGCACGGCGTCGGCAGCAGCGTGGTGAACGCACTGTCCGGAGACACTGGAGGTCGAGGTGGCGCGCGACCGCACGCTGTTCACCCAGGCCTATTCGCGCGGCAAGCCGCTCGGCAAGCTGAAGAACGCCGGCGCAATCCACAACCGCCGCGGCACCTCGATCCGCTTCAAGCCGGACCCCGAGATCTTCGGCCCGCTGCAATCCTCGGCGGCGCGGCTCTACCGGCTCTGCCGCTCCAAGGCCTACCTCTACCGCGGCGTCGAGATCCGCTGGTCCCGCGACCCGTCCCTGGTGAAGGACGAGACGCCGGCCCAGGCCACGCTGCACTTCCCCGGTGGCCTTGCGGACTACCTCGCCGGCGCGATCGAGGGCCGCAGCCAGGTCGTCCCCGCCCCCTATGTCGGCGAGGCCAGCTTCCCCGAGGGCGCCGGCCGCTGCGAATGGGCGATCACCTGGCTCGACCAGGGCGAGGGCTTCCTCTCGACCTATGCCAACACCATCCCGACCAGCCAGGGCGGCACGCATGAGGCCGGGCTGCGCGGCGCGCTGGTGAAGGGGCTGCGCGCCTATGGCGAGCTGAAGAAGGAGAAGCGCGCAGCCACCGTCACCGCCGAGGACCTGTTCGGCGGCATGGCGGGGATGCTCAGCGTCTTCGTCCGCGACCCCCAATTCCAGGGCCAGACCAAGGAGAAGCTGACCAGCCCCGAGGCGCAGCGGCTGGTGGAAGCCGCGCTGCGCGACCATTTCGACCATTGGCTGGCCGGCGACCCGCAGACCGCCGACAACCTGATGGCCTGGGCGATCGAGCGCGCCGAGGACCGCATCCGCCGGCGCGAGCAGAAGGAGACGCCGCGCAAGTCGGCCACCCGCAAGCTCCGCCTGCCCGGCAAGCTGGCGGATTGCAGCCGGGAAGGCGTGGACGGCACCGAGCTCTTCCTGGTCGAGGGCGACAGCGCCGGCGGCTCCGCCAAGCAGGCGCGCGACCGCGAGACCCAGGCGGTGCTCCCCTGCGCGGCAAGATCCTCAACGTCGCCAGCGCCAGCGCCGACAAGCTGCGGCAGAACCAGGAGCTGAAGGACCTGATCGAGGCGCTGGGCTGCGGCGCCGGCGACCGCTTCGACCTTGCCCGCCTGCGCTACGGCCGCATCGTCATCATGACCGACGCGGATGTGGACGGCGCGCACATCGCAGCACTCCTGATGACCTTCTTCTACAAGGAGCTGCGCGAGCTGGTCAGCCAGGGCCGGGTCTTCCTGGCCCAGCCGCCGCTCTACCGGCTGCAGGCGGCCGGCAAGTCGGTCTACGCGATGGACGACCGCGACCGTGACCGCATCCAGAAGCGCGAGTTCAAGCCGAACCAGAAGGTCGAGGTCAGCCGCTTCAAGGGCCTCGGCGAGATGCCGCCGGCGACCCTGAAGGAGACCACCATGGACCCGAAGCGGCGCACCCTGCTGCGGGTGATGCTGCCGCCGGAGGACCGGGCGACCACCGCCGAGCTGATGGAGGCCTTGATGGGCCGGAAGCCGGAGCTACGCTTCCGCTTCATCCAGGACAATGCGGCGAAGCTGGACGTGGAGGAGGTGGATGTCTGAGCCGCGGCCGCCTCAGGGCCCGGTCGGACGGAAGGACAGCGACATGGTCGCCACCGCCGCCTCCAGGCAGGGCTTCAGCGCGCGCGGGAATTCGATCCAGAGCGTGGCGATCACCGCGCCGCCGCGCGCCAGGAAGCTGCGCCGGTAGTAGATGCGGTCGGCCAGGTAGCCCGAGAGCACGAACCAGTCCCGGGTGACCCGGCGATAGGTGACGCTGCCCCGGCCATTCTCGCCAATGTCGCGCTCGGCCTCGGCCAGCACCGCCGCCAGCGACTGGTGCTCGGGGTTGCGCAGGCCGGTCACCACCGCGGTGGCCCGCCGCCCGGCGGCCCAGAAGCGGACGCTGTCGCCGTTCTGCGGTATGCTTTCGGGGTCGAGCACGAAGCCGGCCGGGTAGTCGAGGCCGAAGCCCCAGGCCGGGTTGCGGTAGGCGAGCGGCCGTCCGCCGCGCAGCGCCCCGCATTCCGGCTGCGCCGAGGCAGGCGCCGCCAGCAGGCAGCCGAGCACCAGGCCAATGGTCAGGCGCAGTGCTAGGGCCCATTCCCCTGGCGGCGCCGCAGCGGCTCGAGTCGCCGCTCCGGCCGCCGTCCCAGCGCCAAGCAATCCGCCGCCGTCACCGCGGCCAGGCCGGGTTGCCGGCGCCGCAGCAGGGCGGCCCGCGCCATCACCTTCGCTTCGGCGGCCGACCAGCCCAGTCGCCGCCGCAGATCCATCCCGTCCATCCTGCCACCTCCGGCGCGGTCGCCGGGACCGCGCCGGTGAGAAACGCGCCGGGTGCGGGCGGGCTCCCTCAGGCGCTTGACCAGCGGGCAGCCGCCCTCGCTCAGCGGCCGCCAGGCCTGGTCGGGCGGGATGTCGGTCAGCAGCTTGCAGAAGTCGTACTTGTACTTCGCCTCCGCCTCCCGCTTCACCTCCCACAGGTGCATGACATGCAGGGTGCGGCCATCCTCGCGGATGCGGACATTCTCGTTGTACATGTCGTTCACCGGCATCGCCTTCATCTGCGCTGCGACCGCATCGGCATCCGTGCCGCCGGCCGCCTGCACCGCCTTCAGCCAATGCGTCACGCCGGTATAGACCGCCGCATGCTGCAGCCCGGGCGGGGTGGTCATCTTCGCCATGTACCGCCGCGACCAAGCGCGCGTCGCCTCCGACTGGTCCCAGTAGAAGCTGTCGGTCAGCACCATTCCCTCGCAGGTCTTGTGCCCCAGCGCGACCAGGTCGGTGACCTGCACCAGTAGCGTGGCGATCCGTGCGCCGCCGCGCGTGAGGCCGAATCCCGCGGCCTGCTTGATGCAGTTCTGCAAGTCGGTGCCGGCCAGGGCGAAGCCGATCACCTTGGCGCCCGAGGCGCGCGCCTGGATCAGGAAGGAGGAAAAGTCGGCATTGTTGAGCGGCGCCCGCACCGCGCCGAGCACCTTGCCGCCCGCCGCCCGCACCGCCGCCATGGTGTCGCGTTCCAGCGCATGGCCGAAGGCGTAGTCGGAGGTGATGAAGTACCAGCTGTCGCCGCCGGACTTCGTCAGGGCCGTGCCGGTGCCATGCGCCAAGGCGTAGGTGTCGAAGCCGAAGTGGATGCCGTAGGGCGAGCACTTCGCCCCGGTCATCGTCCGAGGTCGCCGGGCCGGTGATCAGGTAGATCCGCTTCTTCTCGCGGCAGACCTCCTGGATCGCCAGGCCGGAGGAGCTGGCGGCGCCATCCACCAGCACGTCGACGCCAAGGTTGTCGATCCATTCCTGCGCCAGCCCGGCCGAGACATCGGCGCGGTTCTGGCCATCAGCCTGGCGCGTGGTGACCGGCCGCCCCAGCACGCTGCCGCCGAAATCCTGGATGGCGAGTTCGGCGGCCACCCGGTTGCCGGGGCCGCCGACATCGCGGAAGGGGCCGCTCATGTCGCTGAGCAGGCCGATCTGGATGGGCCTAGGCTGGGCGCGGACCAGGCGGGGCATGGCCAGCGGCAGGGCGGCCATGCCGGTCAGCATGGCGCGGCGTTCGATCTTGGACATTATCTTTACTCCCTGACGCAACGATGCCCTGAAGCCGCGCGGGATTCAAACCGGCGTGCCAGGATGCGGGCGCCCATGCGCCGCCCGCTCGCCCCCGCCGCCCTGCTGCTGCTGCTGTCTGTCGCCGCCGCAACGGTCGAGGCCCGGCCCGATGCCGCCTCGGTCGAGGCGGCGCGGCGCTTCCTCTGCCCACATGGCGGGATGCCGGTGCGCGGCCAGGGCGGACGGTGCCGGATGGCGGCGGGCGACGGCGCGACGCGCGGCTGGGATCGCGGCCTGCCGCCGCCGGCGCATCGCCAGGCCCCCTGCCCGCCCGGCACCCGCGCGGCGGAGGCGCTGGCGCGGCCTGAGGCAGTGCGCTGCCTGCCGGATTGAACCGCCGTCGTCCCGCGCGGCGGCGCCCGGGGCGTGGGCTGCCGGGCTAGCGGCCGAGCCAGCCCCGCAGCAAGGCCGTGGTCGCCGCCGGGGCCTCCATCGGCGGCAGGTGCCCGCAGCCGGGGATCCGGTGGAGCACGGCGCCCGGGATGCCGGCAGCCATTTCCGCCGCATGATCGGGTGGGGTCAGCACGTCCTGCTCCCCCACCGCGACCAGGGTCGGCACCCGGATGCCGGGCAGGTCGGGCCGGCTGTCGGGGCGGCCGAGGATCGCGGCCTGTTGCCGCAGGAAGGCGTCGCGGCCGACCCGCTCCGCCATGGCTGTCACCTCGGCTGCCACCGGCCGGGCCATGTTGTCGGGATGCAGTAGCTGCGGCAGCAGTCGCGGCGTCACGCCCTTGAACAACCCGGTGCGGGTCAGCCCGATCAGCCCGCGGCGGCGGCGAGCCTGTTCCGGGGTGTCGGGACGGGCCGAGGTATCGAAGAGCGCCAGCCGGTCCACCCGCCCCGGTGCCTGACGGAGGATCTCGAAGGCCAGGTAGCCGCCCATCGACAGGGCGACCAGGCCGAAGCGCGGCGGCGCCGCGGCCAGGGCACGGGCGGCCATCGCGGCCAGGCTGTCGTCCTGCGTGGCGTCGGCGACCAGGCATTCCATCCCGCCCCGCAGCGCCGCCAGCTGGTCGCGCCAGAGCCGGTCGTCGCAGAGCAGTCCGGGCAGGAAGAGCAGGCTGGGCGATGCGGGCATGGCGGGTGCCCTTAATCGTCGCGTCGGCCCGGCACAATCCATGGCGATGCTTGATTTCCCGGCCCCAAAAGCGCATATGGCGGCCGGACCTGGAACGGCGGCCTTCTGATTCGGCATGCCGGGCGTCGGTTTTCGGCCCTTGCGCCCTCGCAACCGGCCGCCATGCCGCCGCTGTCCCGGCGAAGGAACCGACCGCACTTGACCGATACCTCCGACCGGCCCGCCGAAGCGGCCGCCGATATCCAGCACGACGCCACCGAGAACCCGGCCGCTCTGCCGGTCGCGGAGGCGGCCATCGAGGCCGCGCCGGCGGAGGAGATCGGCGCCGCCCCGGCGGACGAGGTCGCATCCGCGCCAGCAAGCGAACCCGAGGCGGCCCCTGCCGCCGCAGCCATGCCGGCGCCGGAGCCGGCCGCCATCGTGGCCGAGGCCGACACTGATGCGGCCGAGGAGGAAGATGAGGAGGACGAGCCGGAGGAGGAGGACTCCGCCGAGGCCGCCGCCCCGCGCGTCACCTTCGCCGATCTCGGCTTGTCCGAGCCCATCCTGCGCGCGGTGACCGAAGCCGGCTACGTGACGCCGACGCCGATCCAGGAAGCGGCCATCCCGATCGTGCTGATGGGCCGCGACGTGCTGGGGTGCGCCCAGACCGGCACCGGCAAGACCGCCGGCTTCACGCTGCCGATGCTCGACATCCTCGCCTCCGGCCGGGCCAAGGCGCGCATGCCGCGGTCCTTGATCCTCGAGCCGACGCGCGAGCTGGCGCTGCAGGTCGCCGAGAATTTCCGTGAAGTACGGCAAGCACCTCAACCTGGTGCACGCCCTGCTGATCGGCGGCGAGAGCATGAACGACCAGCGCGCGGTGCTGGAGAAGGGCGTCGACGTCCTGATCGCCACGCCGGGCCGGCTGCTCGACCTGTTCGACCGCGGCCGCATCCTGTTGGCCGACTGCAAGGTGCTCGTCATCGACGAGGCCGATCGCATGCTGGACATGGGCTTCATCCCGGACGTGGAGCGCATCGTCTCCATGCTGCCGCCGATGCGGCAGACCATGTTCTTCTCGGCCACCATGGCGCCCGAGATCCGCAAGCTGGCCGATGCCTTCCTGCAGAACCCGAAGGAGATCAGCGTCTCCGCGCCCGCCAGCGTGGCGACGACGATCACCGCCGGCCTGCTCTGGACCCGGGAACTCGACAAGCGGGAGGCGCTGCGGCGGCTGATCCGGCGGGAGCAGGTGCAGAACGCGCTGATCTTCTGCAACCGCAAGACCGAGGTCGACATCCTCTACAAGTCGCTCAAGCGGCACGGCTTCTCGGTCGGCGCGCTGCATGGCGACATGGACCAGCCGACTCCGCTTCGCCACCCTGACCAAGTTCAAGGCGGGCGAGTTGCAGCTGCTGGTCTGCTCGGATGTCGCGGCGCGCGGCATCGACATCGGCGGGCTGTCGCATGTGTTCAACTTCGACGTGCCCTTCCGCGACGAGGATTACGTCCACCGCATCGGCCGCACCGGCCGGGCTGGCCGGCAGGGCGCCGCCTTCACCATCGCCACGGCGGACGACGCCCGCAACGTCGCGGCGATCGAGAAGCTGACGGGACGGCCGATCCCGCGCATCGAGATCGAGGGGCTCGACCCGGTCAGCGCCGAGGAGATCGCCGAGGCGGCGGCGCGGCCGAAGGGCCGTGGCCGCGGCGGCCCGGCCCGCGGCAGCAGCCGGGACGCCGGCCGGGGTGGCCGCGACCGGCGCCCGGAGCGCGGCGAGCGTCCGGCCCGCCCGGAGCGGGATGTCGCTGCTTCCCAGGCCGAGCCGGCCGAGCGTCCCGCCCGGCCGGAGCGCGACCGCGGCGGCCCGCCGCGCGACCGTGACCGCCCGGCGCGGGGCGACCGGCCCGAGCGCGGCGCCCGCCTCGAGCGTGGCGGTCGTGACCGCCCCGAGCGGGTCGAAGGCGAGCGCCCGGACCGGTTCGAGCGCGACCGCCCCGCCACCCCGGCCCGTGACTACGAGCGCGACCGCGCGCCGATGGCCCGCGGCCGCGACCGCGACGACCACAGGCGGCGCGACCGCGACGATCTCGGCCCGGCAGTGCGCGGCTTCGGCGATGCCGTCCCCGCCTTCATGCTGATCCCGATCCCACGCCCCCGCCGCGACCCGGCGGCGGACCAGGAACAGGAAGCGGCCTGAGCCGTTCACGCCTGCTGTTGCGACGGAAGCGGCCGGGTTCTTCCCGGCCGTTTTCGCATCCGCCGCCCGTTGCGGGACCCCGGCCCCGCGCCAGATTGCGCCCACCACCACGGTCCCTCGAGGAGAACGCCAATGAACGTCGCGAACCCCGTCGCCATCCCCTCCTCGGGCGCGTCCGATACCGCGGTCGTCGCGCCGCGCCGCTCCCAGCCCGCCTTTGTCTGGGAAGACCCGCTGCTGCTGGAAGGCGCGCTGTCGGAAGACGAGCGCATGATCCGTGACGCTGCGCACCAGTTCTGCCAGGAGAAGCTTGCTGCCCCGCGTGCAGGAGGCGTTCCGCAAGGAGACCTTCGACCGCGAGATCATGAACGAGTTCGGTGAAATGGGCTTCCTCGGCGCCACGCTGCACGGCTATGGCTGCGCCGGGATCAACTACGTCTCCTACGGGCTGATGGCGCGCGAGGTCGAGCGCGTCGACAGCGGCTACCGCAGCGCCTTCTCCGTGCAGTCCAGCCTGGTGATGTACCCGATATACGCCTTCGGCTCGGATGCGCAGAAGGAGAAGTTCCTGCCGAAGCTGCGGACCGGCGAGTTCGTCGGCTGCTTCGGCCTGACCGAGCCCGATGCCGGCTCCGACCCGTCCTCGATGCGCACCCGCGCGAAGAAGGTCGATGGCGGCTACATCCTCAATGGGTCCAAGACCTGGATCACCAACTCCCCCATCGCCGACGTCGCCGTGGTCTGGGCCAAGGACGATGAGGGCATCCTGCGCGGCTTCCTGGTCGAGCGCGGCATGAAGGGCTTCACCACCCCGAAGATCGAGGGCAAGTTCAGCCTGCGCGCCAGCGTCACCGGCATGATCATGCTCGACGACGTCTTCGTGCCGGAGGAAAACCGCCTGCCCGGCGTGAAGTCGCTGGCCGGCCCCTTCTCCTGCCTCAACCGCGCCCGCTACGGCATCGCCTGGGGCGCCCTCGGCGCGGCCGAGGATTGCTGGCACCGCGCGCGTGAGTACACCCTGCAGCGCAAGATGTTCGGCCGGCCGCTGGCGCAGACACAGCTGGTGCAGAAGAAGCTGGCCGACATGCAGACCGAGATCACCCTCGGCCTGCACGCCGTGCTGCGCGTCGGCCGGCTGTTCGACGAGGACCGCGCGGCGCCGGAGATGATCTCCCTGGTCAAGCGCAACAACTGCGGCAAGTCGCTGGACATCGCGCGCGTCGCCCGCGACATGCATGGCGGCAACGGCATCGTCGACGAGTACCACGTGATCCGCCACGTCATGAACCTCGAGACCGTCAACACCTATGAGGGCACGCATGACGTCCATGCGCTGATCCTCGGCCGGGCGCAGACCGGGCTGAACGCCTTCGGCGGCTGAGTCAGGCCAGGTTCGGCTGGGGCCGGGGATAGTGCTGGCCAACCTGCCGGGCCTGAACGACATTGCGGAGATCGAGCGCGTGATCCAACTGGCGATCGCGCCCGCCTTCCTGCTCTCGGGCATCTTCAGCCTGGTCACCATCCTGGCCAACCGGCTGGCGCGCATGATCGACCGCGAGCGGGCGGTGCGCGCTGGCCAAGCCACACCGCTGCCCGGCGAGCGGGCCTACATCGTTCGCCGCGCCCGCCAGGCGCACCGCGCCATCGGCGCCTGCGTGCTGGCGGCCTTCCTGCTCTGCCTGCTGATCATCATGTCCTTCGCCGGGATCCTGCTGCGGCTCGATGTCGCCTGGGTGCTGGCGGCGCTGCTGGTCGCCTCCATGCTGGCGTTGATGGTGGCGCTGCTGTTGCTGCTGGCCGAGATCGGCCTGGCCTTCCGGCACCTGCCGCTGCTCGAAGGCGAATGACCCGATGAACGATACGCTGGCCGGCGAAACCCTGGAGGTCGAGGCGCTGGGTGCCGCCGGCGACGGCATCGCCCGCCGCGGCGGCCGGACGCTCTTCCTGCCCGGCACCCTGCCGGGCGAGACGGTGCGCGCCCGGCTGGTGGGCAAGCGCGGCGACGCTCTGCTGGCCGAGGCCGAGGCGGTGCTTGCCCCGTCCCCCGACCGCGTGGTGCCGCCCTGCCCGCATTTCGCCACCTGCGGCGGCTGCGTCATCCAGCACCTGGCCGATGCGCCCTATGCCGCCTGGAAACGCGCCAAGCTGGTCGAGGCGCTGTCCCGCGCCGGCTTCCCCGATGCGCCGGTCGGGCCGCTGGAACGCACCCCGCCGATGACCCGCCGCCGCGCCGATCTGGCGCTGCGGCGCGGCTCGGCGGCGGCGTGCTGGTCGGCTTCCACGGCCGCGGCAGCGACACGGTGACGGACCTGGCGACCTGCCTGGTGCTCGACCCGCGCTTGGTCGCGCTGATCGAGCCGCTGCGCGGCCTGCTCAAGCGGCTTGCGGCGCTGAAGCGGGAAGGCTCGGCGGTGGTGAACCTGCTGGAGACCGGCCCGGACCTGCTGCTGCGGACCGATGGTGTGCTGGACGCGCCGGCGCGCAGCCTGCTGGCTGCCTTCGCCGCCGAGCAGCGCATCCCGCGCGTCGCCTGGGCGCAAGGCAACAACCCGCCGGAGACGGCGGCGCAGCTTGGCCCGGTCAGCATCGCGCTCGGCGGCGTCGCGGTCTCGCCACAGCCCGGCGCCTTCCTGCAGGCCAGCCCGGCCGGCGAGGCGGCGATCGTCGCCGCGGTGCTGGCCGGCCTGCCGGCGAAGCTGCCGCCGCGCGCCTCGGTCGCCGACCTCTTCGCCGGGCTCGGCACGCTGAGCTTCCCGCTGGCGGCCCGTGCCCGCGTCACCGCCTTCGAGGGCATGGCGGACTCGGTCGCGGCGCTCGCGGCCGGGGCCGGCAAGGCCGGGGCACGGGTGCAGGCGGTGCGGCGCGACCTGGACCGGCAGCCCCTGGTCGCGAAGGAGTTACAGAGCTACGCGGCGGCGGTGCTCGACCTGCCCTTCAACGGCGCAGCGGCCCAGGTCCTGTTGCTGGCAAAGTCGGTGGTGCCGCGCATCGTCTACGTCTCATGCAACCCGGCCGCGCTGGCTCGGGATGCGCAGGTGCTGGCGCAGGGCGGCTACCGGGTATTGGCGGCGACGCCGGTGGACCAGTTCCTCTGGTCGCCGCACCTCGAGAGCGTGGTGGTCTTCGCCCGATAGGCGGGCGCAACGGGTTGATCCCCGGCGCGGTCTGCCCATTCAATAGGGCAGCTTCCCCGGGGAGGGATTTCTCGATGTCCGTGACGATCGATCGCCGCCTGGCCTTGGCCGGGCTGCCCGCGCTGCTGGCCGCGCCCGGCCTGCTGCGCCCCGCCGCCGCCCAGACCGCCCCGGCGCCCGCCGCGCCACAGGCGCCCGGCTTCTACCGCTTCAAGGTCGGCAGCTACACCGTCACCACGGTGCATGACGGCTTCCGCGACGTGCCGCTGGCCGGCTTCGTCCGCAACGCGCCGATCGAGGAGGTGAAGCAGGTCCTCGCCGAGAGCTTCCTGACCGGCGACAGCTTCCGCATTCCCTTCACCGTCACCTTCGTGGATACCGGCACCCGCTGGTAGCCTTCGATACCGGCAACGGCGTGACCCCGGCCGGCGCCACCATGGGCCGGATGATCCAGAACATGCGCGCCGCCGGCATCGACCCGGCCAAGGTCACCGCGGTGGTGATGAGCCATTTCCACGGCGACCACGTGAACGGCCTGCTGAATGCCGAGGGCGGCGCCGCCTTCCCGAATGCCGAGGTGATCGTCCCCGCGGCCGAATGGGCCTGGTGGAGCGACGAGGGCAACGCGACCCGCAGCCCGGAAGGCCAGCGCCCGGATCTCGCCAACAGCGCCCGCCGCTTCGGCCCCTACAAGGACCGCATCCGCCAGGCCGCCGAGGGCGCCGAGGTGGTGCCGGGCATCCGCGGCGTGCCGGCCTATGGCCACACCCCGGGCCACACCTGCTACCACATCGCCGACGGCGCGGCGCAGGCGATGTTCGTCGCCGACGTGACCAACCGGCCCGAGCTGACCGCGCGCCGGCCCGACATGCACATCGTCTTCGACTTCGACGCGACGATGGCGGAGGCGACGCGGCGGCGGATCTTCGACCGCGTCTCGGCCGACCGCATCCGCGTCACCGGCTACCACTTCCCCTTCCCGGCGAATGGCTACATCGCCAAGGAGGGCAACGGCTATCGCTTCGTGCCGGCCGATTGGTCGAGCGCGGTCTGAGGGGACGGACATGAACCGACGCAGCCTGCTGGGCGCCGCCGCCGCCGCGCCCCTGCTCTCCGCCCTGCCCGCCGCGGCGCATCATGGTCACGAGATGGCCCAGGCGCCGGGCTTCTACCGCTTCAAGGTCGGCGGCTTCACCGTGACCACGGTGTTCGACGGCTTCACCCCGCGCGCCAATCCGGCCCGCACCGGCATGGTGGCGAACCAGCCGGCCGAGGCGGTGGACCAAGCGCTTGTCGAGGCGCTGCTGCCGACGGCGCGGCTCGACAATCCCTTCACCGTCACCTTCCTCGATACCGGCAAGCAGGTGATCGCCTTCGACACCGGGACCGGCGGCGGGCAGCTTTCCGAGACCTCCGGCCTGCTCGAGCACAACATGGAAGCCGCCGGGATCGAGCCCGAGCAGGTCAGCCAGATCGTCTTCAGCCATTTCCACGCCGACCACATCACCGGCCTGACCACCAGGGACAACACGGTGGTCTTCCCGAATGCCGAGCTTCGCGGTGCCGGCGGTGGAATGGGCTTTCTGGGCCGATGAGAGCAATGCCGGCCGCGTGCCGGAGAACCAGCGCGGCACCTTCGCCAATGTCCGCCGGCGCTTCGGCCCCTATCAGGCGAAGCTGCGGCAATCTGCCTGGGGCGCCGAGGTCGTGCCGGGCGTCCGCGCCATCGCCGCGCCGGGGCACACACCGGGCCATACGGTGTTCCAGGTGGCGGACGGGGCGGAGCAGCTCTTCGTCATGGCCGATACCTCCTCCCGGCCGGAACTCTTCCTGCGCTATCCCGGCTGGTTCTCCGGCTTCGACATCGACGGTCCATTGGCGAGCGAGAGCCGCCGCAAGCTGTTCGAGCGGGTGGCGGCAGAGCGGGCACGCATCACCGCCTACCACTTCCCCTTCCCCGCCAATGGCTATGTGGCGCGCTGGGGCGAAGGCTTTCCGCTTCGTGCCGGCCGACTGGTCCAGCACGGTCTCAAGCGGCGGGCACCGCCTTCCCCAGAAGGCGGCGTCCTCGAACGCCCGCAGGCTCTCGCCGCCGGCCAGCACCTTGGCTGCCAGCGAGGAGGTCTCCGGCAGGATGCGCTGCATGAAGAAGCGCGCGGTCGCCAGCTTCGCCTTGTAGAAGGCGTCGTCCTTCCCGAGCGCGACCGCCGCCATCCGCGCCCAGGCATAGGCCATGGCGGTCAGGCCGAAGAGGCGGAGGTAGTCCGTCGCCGCCGCACCGGCCTCGAAGGGGTCGCGCAGGCCGCGCTGGGCGACCTCCGCGGTCACCTGCTGCAGTCGGCCGAAGGCCTTGGCCAGCGGCAGGATGAACTCCTCCATCGCCGCGTCGTCCTGCTGCGCCTCGATGAAGGCGAGGGCGGGGTGGAAGAAGCTGCGCAGGTAGCGCCCGCCATGCGCGCCAAGCTTGCGGCCGACCAAATCGAGCGCCTGGATGCCGTTGGTGCCCTCGTAGATCTGGGTGATGCGGGCATCGCGCGCGAACTGCTCCATCCCGTTGTCGCGGATGTAGCCGTGGCCGCCCCAGACCTGCATGCCCATCACCGCGGCGTCCCAGCCGGCATCGGTGAAGATCGCCTTGATGATCGGCGTCATCAGCTGGACGAAATCATCGGCCTGCTGCCGCACCGCAGCGTCGGGGTGCCGGAGGGAGACATCGTGCTCCAGCGCGGCGAAGGCCGAGAGCGCGCGGCAGCCCTCGGTCATCGCCCGCATGGTCAGCAGCATGCGCCGCACGTCGGGATGGACCAGGATCGGGTCGGCGGCCTTGTCCGGCGCCTGGGTGCCCTGCAGGCCGCGGCCCTGGATGCGGTCCCGGGCGTAGGCGACGGCGTTCTGGTAGGCGATCTCGGCGATGCCGAGCCCCTGCACGCCGACGCCGAGCCGCGCCTCGTTCATCATGGTGAACATGGCGCTGAGGCCCTTGTGCGGCCGGCCGACCAGCCAGCCCTTCGCCTCGTCGAAGGCCATGGCACAGGTGGCGCTGGCCTTGATGCCCATCTTGTGCTCAAGGCCGGTGCAGGTGACGGCGTTGCGCGGGCCGGGGCGGCCATCCTCGGTCGGGAGGTACTTCGGCACGACGAAGAGGCTGATGCCGCGGGTGCCGGGCGGCGCATCCGGCAGCTTCGCCAGCACCAGGTGGATGATGTTGTCGGCCAGGTCATGCTCGCCGGCGCTGATGAAGATCTTGTTGCCGGTTATGCGGAAGCTGCCGTCCTCGGCCGGCACCGCCTTGCTGCGGATCAGGCCGAGATCGGTGCCGCAATGCGGCTCGGTCAGGCACATGGTGCCGGACCACTCGCCGCTGGTCAGCTTCGGCAGGTACAGCGCCTTCTGCTCCGGCGTGCCGTGCTTCGAGATCGCCATGTAGGCGCCGTGCGACAGGCCGGGATACATGCCGAAGGCCATGTTGGCGGAGCAGATCATCTCCTCGACCAGCAGGCCGACCGATTTCGGCAGGCCCTGGCCACCGTAGTCCGGATCGGCGCCGAGCGAGGTCCAGCCGGCCTCGCGGAAGGCGCGATAGGCCGCGGGGAAGCCGCGCGGGGTGCGGACCACGCCGTTCTCCAGCGTGCAGCCTTCTCGTCGCCGCTGCGGTTGAGCGGCAGCAGGACCTCGGCGCAGAATTCCGCCGCCTCCTCCAGCACCGGGTCGACAAGATCGGGGCCGATCTCCTCGCAGCCCGGCAGGGCGCGCAGGCGGTCCGCACCGGCGAGTTCGTTGAGGACGAAGCGCATGTCGCGCAGGGGGGCATTGTATGCCGGCATCTTGCGATCCCTAGTTCCGCAGCGGCCGGCCGGTCTCGAGCATGTGCTCGACCCGGGCCAGCGTCGCCGGCGTCCGCAGCAGGGCCATGAAGCTGCGGCGCTCCAGCGCGTGCAGCCTGGCCTCGGTCGTCTCCTCGGTATGGTCCTTGCGGCCGCCGGTCAGCGTCTCCGCCAAGTGGTCGCAGACCACGACGTCATGCGGCGTGGCGCGGCCGAGCGCCGCCTGCTGCTGCACCGCCATCGCCAGCGCGGCGCGGCCGGAGGCGCCGGGCAGGCGCAGCGGCTTCACCTCGGGCGGCGCATAGCCCTCGACCAGCGAGAGCGCACGGGCCTCGGCATCGGCCAGCAGACGGTCGCGGTTGAAGGTGACGCCGTCGGTTGGCCGCAGCAGCAGCATCTCCTTCGCCTCGAAGGCCGATTTCGCCACTTGCGCGGTCGAGATCATCTCGAAGGCCTTGGCGACGGGCGGCATCGGGCCCTTGGGCGCGCGCGGGTTCTCCGCGCAGCGGCGCAGCATGGCGGTGCAGCCGCCCCAGCCCGGGATCAGGCCGACGCCGACCTCGACCAGGCCGATATAGCTCTCGGCATGCGCCTGCACCGCGTCGCAATGCAGCAGGATCTCGCAGCCGCCGCCGAGCGCCATGCCGGAGGGCGCGCCGACCACCGGGAAGGGCGCGTCGCGCAAGCTGCGCATCGCCTTCTGCCCCTGTTCAATCAGCCCCTCGATCTCGCCCCAGGCGGCGATGTTGGCGGCGAAGAGGGCAAGGCCAATATTGGCGCCGACGCTGAACTGCTCGCCCTCGTTGTGGATGACCAGGGCCTTGAAGCCGCCCTTCTTCCCCAGGGCGATCGTCTTGCCGATCATCTCGACGGTGCCGGGATCGAGCGCGTTCATCTTGCTGTGGAATTCGAGGCAGGCGACGCCGTCGCCGACATCCCAGAGCGAGGCGGAGCCGTTCCTCGCCAGCGGCTTCGCGCGGCGCTTGATGTCGGCCAGCAGCAGCACACCCGCTGGCCGCGGCACGGCGTGGTAGCCGCCATCGGTGCCGAAGTATGCGAGGGCACCGTCCTGGACGCGGTAGAAGCTGCCCTCGCCGATCTGCGCCAGCAGCGGCGGCACCGGGCGGCCATCCTCGGCCAGCGCCCTCGCCAGCTCAAGCCGCGCCGAGGCGGTCGATCAGCTCGAAGGGCCCGTATTTCCAGTTGTAGCCGAGCCGCATGGCGGCATCGACATCGGCGACGCTATCGGCGATCTCCGGCACCAGCGACGCGGCATAGGCCAGCGTGTCCAGCAGCACCGCCCGCGCGTAGCGGCCGCCGCGATCCGGATGCTCTGCCAGCGCGCGCAAGTCACGCAGCGACAGGCTCTCGAGCGCGGCTTCGCTCTCGCGGTACTCGCCGGTCCAGAGGTCGATGGCGCGCTTCAGGCTCTCGCCGCCCGGCCCCCTCTCCCGCGTGTAGAAGCCGCCCTTGCCCTTCCGGCCGGTGCGGCCCTCGGCGATCATCCGGGTAATGAGCGCGGTGTCGCGCAGGCCGAGCACATAGGCGTCGTCCTGCGGCAGGGTCGCCTTCATGCTGGCCGCGACATGCGGCATCAGGTCGATGCCGACCAGGTCGAGCAGGCCGAAGACGCCGGGTCTTCGGCACGCCCATCGGCCGGCCCATAACCGCATCGGCTTCCTCGACCGTCAGCTTCAGGTCGAAGGCGCGGTTGATGGCGCTCTGCATCCACATGCCGCCGATCCGGTTGGCGATAAAGCCCGGGCGGTCCTTGCAGGGAATGACGGTCTTGCCGAGCACGCGGTCGCCGGACCTCGGTGACGGCGGCCAGCGCATCCGGCCGCGTCGCCGGTCCCCGCACCACTTCCAGCAAGCGCATGTAGCGCGGCGGGTTGAAGAAGTGGGTGATCAGGAAGTCGGCGGCGAAGCTCTCGCCCAGCCCCTCGGTCAGGGCCGCCAGCGGAATCGTCGAGGTGTTGGAAGAGACGATCGAGCCCGGCTTCCGCACCGCCTCCAGCTTTGTATAGAGCGCGCGCTTGGCCTCCGGCCGCTCGACGATCGCCTCGACGATCCAGTCGCACTCCGCCAGCAGCGGCAGCCCGCCTTCGATGTCGCCCGGCGTGACCAGCCCGCGCCGCCGCCTTCTGCATGAACGGCGCCGGATCCGTCCTCAGCATCCGCTCGATGGCCTTGGCGGCGCCGCCCGGGACGATGTCCAGCAGCACCACCGGCACCCCGGCATTGGCCACCTGCGCCGCGATCCCGGCGCCCATCACGCCGGCACCGATGACGCCGACCTTGCGGATCGGGCCCGTCGTCGGCTTTCCTGCGCCGCCGGAACCGTCGCGGCCCGCAGCTCCGTCTCCACCATGGGAGCGCCCGTGGTCAGCGACATCAGATCGCCTCCAGCACCGTGGCGATGCCCTGCCCGCCACCGATGCACTGGGTCGCCAGCGCATAGCGGCTGCCCTGGCGCTGCAGCAGCTGCGCCGCCTTGCCGGTGATGCGCGCGCCCGTCGCGCCCAAGGGCGCCAAGGGCGATGGCGCCGCCATCGAGGTTCACCTTCGACTCGTCGATGCCGAGCTTGCGCGTGCAAGCCAGTGCCTGGGAGGCGAAGGCCTTCGTTCAGCTCGACCACGTCGAGGTCGCGCGCCTCGATCCCCGCCCGCGCCAGCGCCTTCCGGGTGGCGCCGACCGGCCCCATGCCCATCACCTCCGGCGCGCAGCCATCGACCGCGACCGACTTCACCTTCGCCAGCGGCGTCAGCCCATGCGCCTTGGCATACGTCCGCCGAGCAGACCAGCAGCGCCACCGCGCCGTCGGTCAGCGGAGAGGAGGTGCCGGCGGTCACCGTGCCGTCCTGGCGAAAGGCCGGCTTCAGCCCGGCCAGCGCCTCGGCGATGGTCTCGGCGCGAATGCAGCCATCCTCGGCAACGCGCCTGCCCGCCGCCTCGACCGGCACGATCTCCGCCTCCAAGCCGGCCTTCCCGCTGCGCCGCGGCGGCCTTCTGCTGGCTGCGGACGGCAAAGGCCTCCTGCTCGGCGCGGGTGAGCTGGTAACGGCGGGCGACATTCTCCGCCGTCTCGCCCATCGACACGTAGGCCTGCGGGAAATCCTTGGCGAGGCCGGGATGCGGCATCGGGTTGAAGCCCATCATCGGCACCCGGCTCATGCTCTCGACCCCGGCGCAGAGGAAGGCCTCCCCGCCCCCATCTTGATGGCGCCCGCCGCCTGGTGCACCGCCTGCATGGACGATCCGCAGAAGCGGTTCACCGTCGCGCCGGCGACGCTTTCGGGCAGGCCAGCGATGAAGGCGATCAGCTTCGCCGCGTTCAGCCCCTGCTCGCCCTCGGGGAAGGCGCAGCCCAGCACCAGGTCCTCGACCGTCGCGGGGTCGATGCCGCTCTCGGCCACCAGCGCGCGCACCACCTGCGCCGCCATCTCGTCCGGCCGCAGCTTCACCAATGCGCCCTTATGCGCGAGATGGAAGGGGAGCGGCGATAGGCCGCGATCACCACGTCAGTCATGCCGCATCTCCTCGTTCATTCGGCGGCGCTCTTGGCGCCTTCATTGCTGTCGGGCGCGGGCCGGCCCGCCATGGCGGCCGCCGCCTCAGCTCTCCACCAGCCGCAGCTCGCGGAGCGTCTGCTCCAGGTCGCGATGCTGCTGCTCCAGCTCCTCGATCCGCTGCCGCACCCGCGCCAGCAGCAGGCTGATCTGGCTATGCTGCGTGTGGTCGGCGTCGTAGAGGTCGAGGATCTGGCGGATCTCGGCCAGCGAGAAGCCCAACCGCTTGCCACGCAGCACCAGCAGCAGCCGCGCGCGGTCGCGCCGGTCGAAGACCCGCGTGGTGCCGGCGCGGCGCGGCGCGATCAGCCCCTTCACCTCGTAGAAGCGGATCGCGCGCGGCGTGACGCCAAGCTCCTCCGCCAGCTGGTTGACCGTGAACAGTTCGCTCATCCAGGGGTGCTCCGGCCGGCCAGCTCGGCCTTCAACTCCTTCTTGGAGAGTTTGCCCACCGCCGTGCGTGGCAGGTCGGGGCGGATCTCGATCAGCCGCGGCAGCTCAATGGCCGAGAGCCGCGTCCTGAGGAATTCCCCGCAGCGCCTCCGGCGTCGCCGTGCTGCCGGGTTGCAGCTGCACGAAGGCCGCCGGGCTCTCACCGCGATAGGGGTCGGGCTGGCCCACGACCGTCGCCGCGACCACATCCGGGTGCTGGTACAGCGCCTCCTCGATCACCCGCGGATAGACATTGTAGCCGCTGCAGATGATGAGGTCCTTGATGCGGTCGACCAGCGTCACGCTGCCGTCCTCGGCCATGATCCCGACATCGCCGGTGCGCAGGAAGCCATCCGCGCCGATCGCCGTCGCGGTCTCAGCCGGGCGATTCCAGCAGCCGGCCATGACATTGGGCCCGGCGACGCAGAGCTGCCACGCTCGCCGATCGGCAGCACCCCTCTGCGGGTCGTCCAGCGCGCGGATCTCGGCACGGACCCCCGGCACCGGCAGGCCGATGCTGCCCTCGGCCAGGCTGCCCTCGACCGGGTTGCAGAAGCAGACCGGGGAGGCCTCGGTCAGGCCATAGCCCTCCACCACCCGGCAGCCGCTGCGCGCCTCGAAGCCGTGCTTGATCTCGAGCGGCAGGGGCGCGCCGCCGGAGATGCAGATCTTGACCGAGGCGAGGTCGGCGGCGGTTGCGCCATGGTCGATCACCGCCTTCAGCAGGGTCGGCACGCCGTGGAAGATGGTGGGACGGGTGCGGCGCAGGGCCGCGACCAGCATCGCGGGCTCGAAGCGCGGCAGCATCACAAGCTCCGCGCCTTGACCTATGGCTGCACCCAGCACGGCGGTCAGCGCGAAGACGTGGAAGAAGGGCAGCACCGCCAGCATGCGCTCCTCGCCCGGGCGGCATTGCGGCGACCAGGCCATCACCTGGCGGAGATCTGCCGCCAGGTTGGCATGGGTCAGCATGGCGCCCTTCGGCGTGCCGGTGGTGCCGCCGGTGTATTGCAGCACCGCGACGTCCCCGGGCCGCGGTGTCGGCTGCGCGACGGGCGCGGCCTCCAGCAGCCGGTCCCAGCGCAGCACGCGCGGGTCGCCGGCGGGGATGCGGCCGATCGCCTTCCGCTTCGCCAGGCGGAACAGGATGCTCTTCGGGAAGGGCAGCGCCGCGGCGAAGGGGCAGGCCACCACCTGCCGCACCGGGCCGCCGTCCAGCAGCCCGAGCACGCGGCCCAGCACCGGCTCCAGGTCGGGCGCGACCATGATCTCCGTGCCGGAATCCGCCGCCTGCGCCGCCAGTTCGGCCGCCACGTAGAGCGGGTTGAAATTCACCACCGTCGCGCCGCAGCGCAACGCCGCGAAGAAGGCGACGACATAGTGCGGCCCATTCGGCAGGCAGAGCCTCGATCCGCGTGCCCGGCCCGGCGCCCAACGCGCGGAAACCGCCGCGGCGCGCCCGACCAGCGCGCCGACCTCGGCATAGCTCCAGCGGCGCCGCATGAAATCCAGGCAGGGCCGGCCGCCGAAGCGCGCGACCGAGCCTTCGAAGATCTCGACCAGGGTCATCGGCGGCAGCGGCATGTCCCAGGCGATGCCCGCAGGATAGGCCCGCAGCCAGGGCGTAGCCGATCCAGGGAGAACCGTGTCCATGTCGCCCGTCACCCCTCTTCCGGTCAGAAGGCGAAGCGAAGCTGCGCGGTCAGGATGTCGACCGACGCCTGATAGGTGGAGGTCAGGTTGCCCCCGGAACAGGTTCGTATTGTTCGGCCCCGGGTCGCGCAGGTTCACCGTCGCGTCAGGTGCGAAGATATGGGTGTAGGCCGCGCTCAGCGTGATGTTGCGGTTGACCTGGTAGCTGGCGCCGGCGGAGAGCCAGTAGCGGTCGTTGTCCGGGATGCGCGGCGTGCGGTCCGCCTCCCGCACCGGCGCGTCTGGTCGTAGGCGAAGCCGGCACGCAAGGTCAGTGCCTCGTTCCAGCGATACTCGCCGCCGATCGAGGCGAAGACGCTGTCGCGCCAGCGCTCCTCGGTGATGGAGGGCGCGCGGCCATTGGCGAAGCTGACGGTCAGGTCGCGGAAGCGGGACCAGTTGGTCCATTCGAGGCCGGCCAGCGCCGTCCAGCGCTCGTCGATGCGCTGCCGGACGCCGAGCGTCACCGTCTCCGGCGTCACCAGCTTGGCCTGCGCGGCGGTATTGGCGAAGCTTGGCGAGCGGGAGATCGGGAACGGCACCGACTGGAACTCGGCGTCGCCCTCCAGGGTGTGGAAGACGGCGGAGCGGAAGGACAGGCCGACGCGGGTATTGGCCAGCGGCTGCCATTGGGCGCCGAGGGTGAAGCCGACCGCGGTGTTGTCGCCGGTGACGGTGGATCGTCCGTCGCGCGTGCCGGGGACGAAGCCCGGGATCCGCTGCGCCGCGCCAATCGCGCCGAAATCGACGGCGTTCGAGAGCCGGGCGGTGGCATACTGAATCTGCAGCCCGGCGCCGAGCGACAGGCTGGGCGTCGCCTGCCAGGAGACCGCCGGGGCGATGTTGGTGGTGCGCAGCGAGGAGGTGAGCGCGTGGTAGCGCGCGATGCTGTCCTCCGCCTGCTTGGTCACGAGCCCCCAGGGCGCCGTGACCGAAAGCCCGAAATGCCAGTCCGGCGCCAGTTGCAAGGTGGAGTGCACTGCCGGCACGAAGGCATCGAGTCCGATATCCCCGCCGGTCGAGCCGGTGATCGGCGAGCCGCCGAGCGCGGCGTTGCGCGTGGCGCTGCCGGACTTCGCTTCGGCGGTCGGGAAGACGCCGGAGCCGACGATGGCGCCCTGCACCCCAGGCAGCGAGGACATGGCGGCTGGGTTGAAGAAGATCATGCTGGGATCGTCGTCCCGCGCCGCGGCGCCGGCGAAGGCAGCGCCCTGACCGACCGCGCTCTGCTCGCGCAACTCGAAGCCGGTCGCGCCGGCCTGCCCGGCCAGCGCGAGCGTGCCGACGCCGAGGCCGGCTGCACGCAGGAATGAACGCGCCATGTGCTTCCCCTGTTCTGGTGGACCGGCCCTAGGATGAGCCGGCGGCGATCGCCTGCCTTGCTGGCGGTCTGGTCGCTTCGACAAAGCTAATGTTAGGTGACGTATAGGTCAACATATGTCTCTATGCGACATCCTCGGACGACATCACGAGGGCTGGAGAGCACGCACATGGCCGACGCCGAAACCCTGATGGCGGCGATGCGGAAAAGGCGGGGGTGCTACGGCAACTCGGCTACCGCATGCGCTTCGACCTGACCGACATCGGCGAGAGCGTGCTGCTCGACGCCGCCGGGGCGGAGGCCGAGATCGGCCCGGCCACCGAGGAGACAGAGGCGGATTCGGTCCTGCGGCTGACCGCCGAGAATCTCGGCAAGCTCATGGAGGGGAAGCTCAGCCCGATGCTGGCCTTCTCCACCGGCCGGTTGCGGGTCGAAGGCTCCAAGGGCGTTGCCCTGAAGCTTGCGGGGTTGCTGGACGAAGGCTGAGGGCGCCCCTGCCTCATCTCCATTTAGATTATGCAACTGTGGCGGAGGCGCTACGGGATCTCCGTCACCGGCAGCGAAAGCAACCGCTGCGTTAATAGCCTATTGTATAACATATTCGTGAGCAGCTAAGGTCTGCCTCGAGGCCACCTATCCCGGTGCCGCCGAGCTTACCCGACGAGGCCCACGCCATGACCTTTGTCCGCAGCCCGATGGCCGCCGGCTACCCCGCATTCGCCCGCCAGGCCCTGACCAGCGCGAGCCAGCCCGCCCGCCCCGTTGCGACCCATGAGACGCTGGACACCGCCTATGACGCCGACCGCGGCATCTACTGGTGCCGGCTGCGGCCGACCGGCCGGCCCTGCTTCAGCCGCGACGTGCTGCGCGACATCGCCTCCATGCACGACGCGATCCCCGAGCTCTTCGCCGCCGGCTCGCCGCTGCCACCGCCGCGCTGGTTTGTTTGCGGCTCGGCCATCCCCGGCATCTTCAACCTCGGCGGCGATCTCGGCCTGTTCCGCGAGCTGATCGCCGCCGGCGACCGCGCGGCGCTGGTCGCCTACGGCCATGCGGCGGTGGAGGCGATCCATCGCAACCACACCGCGCTCGACCTGCCGATGATCACGGTGGCCCTGGTGCAGGGCGACGCGCTGGGCGGCGGCTTCGAATGCGCCCTCGCCCACGACCTGATCGTTGCCGAACGCAGCGCCAGATTCGGCCTGCCGGAGGTGCTGTTCAACCTCTTCCCCGGCATGGGCGCCTACAGCTTCCTGTCCCGCCGGATCGGCCGCAAGGCGGCGGAGACGCTCATCCTCTCGGGCAAGGTCCACACCGCCGAGGAGATGCAGGCGATGGGCCTGGTCGACGTGCTGGCCGAGGATGGCGAGGGCGAGGCGGCGCTGCTGGCCCATCTCGACCGCAACGACCGCTGGCACAACGCGCACCAGGCGATGTACCGCGCCCGCCGCAGGGTGGACCCGGTGACGCTGCAGGAGCTGCGCGAGGTGGTCGAGGTCTGGGCCGAGGCGGCGCTGCGACTGTCGGAGCAGGACCTGCGGCGGATGGCGCGGCTCTGCGGTGCGCAGGACCGCCGGCTCGTCGCCGCCGCCTGACGTCTCGCTGCCTATCCAGCGCCCGGCGCAGGCGACGCGCCGGGCGCCTGGGCGTCAAGAAGGATGTTGCCCAGCCTGCGATCCTCGCGCGCCGAAGCAGGCAAGGCATGAAGCGCCGGCCTGACGAGGCTCCGACCGACTTGGCCCCGGCACAGTCAGGGCGATGCCGGTCTAGGCCGCACCGTCCGCCGTGTCCTGGCCCGCTGCGCGTACCCGCTCCAGCTCCTCGGCCAGCTTGCGCCGCATGGCGGGGCCCAGCCGCTGCCACCGACCCGGTCGGCAGCGCCTCGGCCGCGCCGGCAAGGGCGAAGACCCCGCGGGCGCCGATATTCGCCGCACTGCTGCGCAGCGCATGCGCCGCGCTGCGGAACCGCGCCACGTCGCCTTCGGCCAGCGCGCCCTCCAGCGCCTGCATCTCCGCCGCCGCATCGGCCAGGAAGTCCCGCACCAGATCCTCGACGAAGCGGCGGCCGCCGAGCGCCAGAAGGTCCGCGGTCACCGCCGGGTCCAGCGCCGGCGGCGCGGCCGGGCGGAAGCGCGGATGGGATTCGATGGAGGTCACCGCCCGGCGCGGCGCAGCCGGGTGCGGCGCCTGCGCCGCCACCGCCGCGGCCAGCTGCGCCGGCTCGATCGGCTTCACCAGGCAGCCATCCATCCCCGCCTCGCGGCAGCGCTCGGCCGCCTCCGGCGTCGCATCCGCGGTCAGGCCGAGGATCGGCACGTGCCGCCGGCCGAGCGCGTTGAAGCGGTAGAGCTTGGTGGCGGTGATGCCGTCGGTCCCCGGCATGTTCAGGTCCATCAGCACCAGGTCGTACTCCCCGACCTCCAGCAGATCGAGCGCCGCCTCTCCATCCCCGGCAAGGGTGACGGCATGACCTTCGCGCTCCAGGATCTTCTGCACCACCAGCCGGTTCACCCGGTTGTCGTCAGCCACAAGCACGCGCATCGGCGCCACCGCCGGGCGGTCGGGGACTGGCGCCGCCGGCCGCGGCAGCAGGGCGGCGGCGACTGCCAAAGGCATCGCAAGCTCGGCTGGCCCGGCCGCGACCGGCAGCAGGGCGACCACCCGGCGGCGCAGCGGCTCGTCCGGCAGCCCCGGCGCGGCGAGGGCGCTGAGGGCGAGGATCGGCAGCGCCGCCGCCGGGCCGGCGCCGCGCAGCGCGGCGGCGACCGATTCGGTTTCCGGCAGGTCGCCCGGCCCGGCGCAGACGAGCAGCATGGCGGGCGGCGCGCCGCCGCCCCACAGCGCGGCATAGGTCGCGGCCGGCACCGCGCGCGGCACCAGCGCGACGCCGAGCAGGGCGAGGGTCGTGGCGACGGGGGCCGCGGCGCCGAGATCCTCGGCCAGCAGCAATACCTGCGCCGGCAGGGCGGTGGGAGCCTGGGCGATGAGCGGATCGCGCCGCACCGGCAGCAGCACGTGGAAGCAGCTTCCCTTGCCCGGCCGGCTGCGCAGCCCGAGACTGCCGCCGGCCAGTTCGACGAGCCCCTTGCAGAGCGCGAGGCCAAGCCCGGTGCCGCCGAAGCGGCCGGCGATGGTGTCGTCCGCCTGGGCGAAACGCTCGAAGATCCGGGTCTGCGCCGCCTCGCTGATGCCGATGCCGGTATCGCTCACCTCGAGCCGCAGCTGCAGCGCGTCCTCCGGCCCGGCCCTGCTCGCGTTCCCCGGCTCAGCGTCCACCGCGATCGTGACGCTGCCGCTGGTGGTGAACTTCACCGCATTGCCGCCGAGGTTCAGCAGAATGTCGCGCATCGCCGCGGCATCGGCCAGGACCCGCCCTGGCGTGCGAGGGGTCACGTGCAGCCGCAACAGCAGCCCCTTCTCGCGCGCCTGGGCCAGCAGCAGGCCACGCGTCTCGGCCAGCAGGGCAGCCAGATCCACGCTCTCCGACCGCATCACCGTCGCTCCGGCCTCTATCCTTGCGATGTCCAGCAATCCATTGATCTGCCCGAGCAGGCCGCGGGCCGCCGTGTCGATTGTCTCTGCCATCTCCTGCTGCCCGCCGTCGAGCGGCGTGCCGCGGAGCAAGCCGCCCATGCCGATGATGGCATTCAGCGGGGTCCGCAATTCGTGGCTCACTCCGGCCAGGAAGCGGGTCTTGGCCTCGCTCGCCTGCTCCGCCGCGAGTCGCGCCTGGGACAGCTTGCGGATCAGCGTCGCGGCATAGAGCGCCAGGATGACCGGGCCGAGCAGCAGGCCGGCGGCCAGCTCCGGCAGCGCCTGCCAGTAGGGCGTGGTCAGCGCCACCGCGCCGAATCCGGCGACGAAGGCCGTCATCCCGGCCAGCAGCCAACGCGGGCCGAAGCGGAAGCCGTTGCCGAGCGCAATCCAGAGATAGACCGGGAAGAAGGGTGCCGCCCAGGCGCCGCCGAAATGCAGGAAGCCCGAAAGGAAGCCGGTATCGGCCAGCAGGGCAAAGGCCCGGCGCGGCGTGCTGACCGCCGGGGACAGCCGGATATGCAGGAAGATGCCGAGCGCGCAGACGCTCCAGACCGCCAGCAAAGGCAGGCCGGCGTCGAGGATCGGCGCGCCGAGGGTGGGTAGGTAGAGTGCGAAGGCGCCGGCGAAGACCAGACGGTTGAAGCTCATTTCCTGTTCGGTACCCACCAGGCCGCGCAGGCCGCCGAGGCTCGGACGGCGTGACGCGGCCCGCAGGCTCATCGATCAGGCTCCGGTCCAAGCGGGATGGACCCCAGCGGGATGGAGGTGGTGATCACCGCAGTGACCTCGCCGGTCTGGTCCCGCAGCGGCGCCTTGGTGGTCAGCAGCTTCGCCGCCCGCGCCCGACCTCGGTAAGGTGGCAGCGGGATCCCGGTGGCGAGGACCGTCAGGTCGGCGGCACGGCTGCGCTCGCCCCGGCTGGCGCCGAACAGTGCGGCCGGCGCGGCCCCGACCAGCGAATCCGGCCGGGCGCCGAGCGTCGCCGCCAGGGCGGCATTGGCGTAGATGCAGCGGCCTTCCCGGTCGGTGGCGCTGACCTGGGCAGGCAGGCTGTCGAGGATGCGGGCCAGGCCCTCGGCGCCGTGCACCGGCTGCGGCGCCGGGTTGGCGGCTGGCGGGCGCAAGGGCGGCAGCACCGGCTCCGCCAGGGCGCCCCCGCTCCGGCCCAGGGCCAGCAGGTTGCGGGCCCGGGTGACCAGTTCGAAATGGTCGATCGGGCTCTGCAGGAAGTCGGTCGCGCCGGCATCCAGCGCACGCACCCGGAAGCTGCGGTCGTCATGCGCGGTCACCACCAGGACCGGCACGGCGGCGCCCCCGGGCAGGACACGGAACCGGCGGGTGAACTCCGCACCGTCCATTCCCGGCATCTTGAAGTCGGTGATCACCAGGTCGACCCGGTTGCCCTCGAGCCATTCGAGCGCGTCCAACGGGTCGCCAAACACTTCCACCGAGACATCGTCCTCGATGACCGAGGCCAGCCGCGCGAAGATGCTGCGGTTGGTCGCGCGGTCGTCGAGGATCAGGATCATCGCCATGGCGGTCCCTCAGGCGCGACGGCCGCTATCCGTCCGGGCCACGACCCGCCCGAGCGGCAAATCCATAAGGCAGACCAGGCCGTCCGGTTGCCATTCGAAAACGACCTCGCCGCCGAGTTGGTCGTGGATGGTGGTGCGGATGACACGGGAGCCGAAGCCCCGCCCGCTCGGTGGCGCGGCAATCCTGGGGCCGCCGGTTTCCGTCCAGCGCAACCGCAACCGGTCACTGGCCTGGTCAATGCTCCAGCGAAGGTCGAGTGCGCCTCCAGGTGCCGAAAGACTGCCGTATTTCGCGGCGTTGGTTGCTGATCCATGCAGGGTCATGGACAGCGGCTGCGCCGCCATCGGCGCCACCGTCAGTGCCGGCCCGGAGAAGGTCACGCGAGTGGTGCCGGCATTGCCGAGGAAGGGGTCGAGCTTCGCCATGCAGCATGGCGTTCAGGTCGGCGCCCATCCAGCGGCTCTCGGTGAGCAGGGTCTGCGCCCGGGCCAGCGCGGCGACGCGACCCTCGATCGCCCGGCCGAATTCCTGCGCGGTCTCCGCCTTGGTCAGCCGCAGCACTGCTCTGAACCACCGCCAGCGCGTTCTTGGCCCGGTGGTCGACCTCCCGCATCAGCAGGGATTGCCGCTCCTCGGCCTCCTTACGGGCGGTGAAGTCCATATGGACGCCCAGGATCGGCCCGACCCGCCCGGCGGGGCCCGGCATACGGCGGCCGCGGCCGAGCAGCCAGCGGGTTCCTCCGCCGTCGCGGCCGGCGCGGAGGATCCGGATCTCCGCCTCGTACTCGCCGCTCTCCAGCGCCTCGCCAGGCGCCGGCCCGCACGGCGGCGCGGTCGTCCGGATGCACCAAGGCCAGGAAGGCTTCCAGTGTCGGCGGCGCGGCACCGCCGGGGATGGCGCCGAACAGCGCGGAATGCTCCGGCGACCAGAGAAAGCGGTCGCTCTCGGGATCCCATTCCCAGGTACCAATCCCGGCCACTTCCTGCGCCAGGCGCAGCCGCGCCTCGCCGGCCCGCAGCGCCGCTTCCGCGGCCTTCAGGGCGGTGGCATCGGCATGCACCTCCACCACCGCGCCGGCGGTGCCGCCATGCCGCTGGATCCAGTGCGCCGCCACCACCACCGGCGCGCCGCCGCGGCGGCGATGCCGCAGCTCGCCCTGCCATTCGCCAAGCGTGGCCAGGCTGTCCTGCACCGCCCGCCGGCCGCCATCGGGGAAGCGGGTGCCGAGGAGCTCATGCGCCCGCTGGCCGATCGCCTCGGCCGCGGTGAATCCGAACAGCCGCTCGCAGCCGGTCGACCAGTGGCGGATGGTGCCGTCCACGTCGCGCAGGATGACGGCGCTGACCTCGAAGGCATGGCTGAGCTCGGCGACCATGCGGAGCCGCTCCTCGAGCGCCAGCTTGTCGGCGCGCAGCGCCTTCTCCCGCTGCCACGATCGCAGCAGGGTGCCGGCGCCGGCCAGCAGCGGCAGGCCGAGGCCGAGACCAAACCAGATCATCGGATGCAGGGCGATAGGCGGGCTTCCTTCCATCGGCACCCCGGGCGGGCCGAGCAGCAGCCCGAGCAGGACGATGCAGCCGAGGAGAACGAGAGACGGGGCCGCCATGGCGTCCAGCGTCGGCCGGGGCAGGCGGAAGCGCAGGACGCCAAGGCGTCCCGCTGCACGCCAGGGGCTGGACATAGGGCCTCCGGATGTCGCGGTCGTGCCGGCGCTGGTCAGGACCAACCTCGACCCTTCGGATCGCGCCCGCCCTGCCCACCCCAGTCAGGTCGGCAGGAACGAGCGGAGCATCGCACGCTTGTGTACGATATTCAATCACGAAAGCGACGAGCAGACAAACATTAACGAAAGCGTTATATTTACGCCATCCTTTCGCCCAGCTCTCCGACCATTCCTGCCCTCAGGGGCGCGCCATGGCGGCGCCCAGCGCTCCGGTCTGGGCGATCGGCAGGACGATCTGCAGGAATTTCAGCAGGTCCGTGCTGGGCGCGTTCGAGACGAAGATCAGATCATTGTGGCGCATCGGGAAACGCTGCACGAGGAACATCGAGGAGGGGTTGAGCAGGTCGGTCCGATAGACGGTCGGGATCTCCTCCCCGGCACCTGGGGGATCGACACCCCCATCCGCTGCAGCGCCGCCCGCCGCTCGAAGCGGAACAGGAAAACTGCGCTCGGGTTGGCGCGGTCATCCTGCAGTCCGCCAGCCCGGGCGATCGCATCGCCCAGGCTGAGCCGGCGGTCCTCGAACGGAAAACGGCGGTTCAGCTGGGTGATGCTGGCGGTCTGCCCGACAGCGCCCAGCGCCAGGAAGTAGCGCTGCTGCCGGGCGACGATGATGGTGTCGTCGGGTGCCAGCTGCAGGTTCAGCCGGGGGTCCTCGACAATATCGGCCAGGATCGCCGATTCCGCGACGCCGCCACGCTGTAGGGTCACTAGTGTCTCATGCGGGGCGAAGCGGGTGCCGCCGGCGCGGGCGATGGCGCCGAGCAGCCGCTCGCCGCCCGGGTCGAGCGAGAACCGCAGCGACTGGTCGACGTCGCCGACCACCGAGACCGCCGCGGAACGGCGCTCGACCAGGGTGACGATGACCTGCGGCTCGAGCGCGCGCTGCCGCAGGCGGCCGGCGATCGCCCTCTCGAGTTCCGCGGAGGTACGCCCGGTGGCTTTCAACTCGCCGGCGAAGGGAATGGTGACCATCCCTGCCCGGCCGATCTGCTGCTGCGGCAGGGTGACGAAGTTGCCTGGCCGCCCGCCGGTATCGGCCGGGATGAACAGGCCGCCGGCCTGGGTCTCGAAGATGGTGATGCCGATTACGTCGCCGACACCGAAACGGACCTCCGAGGCGGGGCGGGCCTGCAGCCCGGCGCTGAACAGGGTGAGCGGCCTTTCCTGCTCCATCCCGGCGACCACGCTTGCGTCAAGCGTCAGCACGGCATAGCGCAGCGTAGGGTCCGAGGCCGGCCCTGGGTCGCCGGCCTGGACCGCGGCGGGAGTTCATGATGCCAGCGATGCGCGGCCCGCTGCTCGGGATGAAGGTGTTGCAGCCGGTGGTGGCCAAAACGGCCGTGGTGGCGCCCAGCTGCAGGATGCCGCGCCGGGAGCGGGGCCGGGTAATGAAGGAGGCGGACATCAGATATCCCTATGGAGGCAATGCGCGCCGCCCGTCGCCGACACTGCCCGCGACGGGACGGTTGGCGGTGCTCCGCGAACCGGCCCGGCACTGGCGCGAGGCGGCTGACGCCGCATCCGGGGCCGCGGCCGGCCCCCGCGAGGGCAAAGCCTGACGGGGTGTGCCGACCGGGTCGAAGCGGAGGAAGCTGCGCGTTCGCTGGAAAGAAAAGATGCGTTCAACGCAAACTATCTTCGCCAGCCCGGGATTTCAACCATAAGGCATTCCAAGCCTCGGAAAATCTGGCCGCGCCGGCGACGCCCCTCAGCCGGCCGTCTCCTGCTGCCGTATCGCGACCGTCCCGGGCTCGACGGCCGGGACCGGCCCGGCCGGCGCGGGAGCCAGGAGGGCGATCCGCACCGTCGGCCGGCCACGCAGGACGACGCTGCGGAGGAAGCCGGCCGCCCAGCTCAGATGCATGGTCACCAGTGCCGGGCCGGCGGCGAGCATCCAGGGGTCGCGCTGCCGGATCGCATGCAGCGCGCCCCAGGCGAAGCAGCCCAGGGGATAGGCCAGCGCCAGCAGGAGAAGGCGGGCAGGACCGGCAGGGCGAGGAGCCCGGCGAGGCAGAGGCCGAGCGCGACGACCGGCGCCATCTGGCGCGGCCGCGGCTTCAGCCGGTGCTTGAGCAGCGTGCGCGCCCGGCCCGCGCCATGGCGGAAATACTGCCGGGCCAGCGCGACCAAGTGCTTGCGCGGGAAGTAGGTCACCGGCTCGTCGGCGCACATCCAGACCCGACCGCCGGCAGAGCTGCGCCCGGTGGTCCAGCTCGGCATCCTCGTTATGGGTGAAGCTCTCGTCGTAGCCGCCGACCGACAAAAAGAAGGCGCGGTCGAAGGCGGCATGGTGGCCGTGGTCGACGAAGCCGGAGCGCGGCCTGGCCCGGTGCGCCGAGCCACCATTACCGAGCCGGCTGGACTGCGCCGCGGCAATCGCCCGCTGCAGGCCATTGTCGGGCTGCGACCGGTTGGCCATCGGTACCACCACCGAGGTCGCCCCGGTGCGCAGCAGGTCGCCGACGCAGCGGCGGACGAACCCGGCGGGGTAATGGGCATGTGCATCGGCGCGCACCAGGATGGTGGCGCGCGGGGCCGCCAGGCGGGCCGCCAGGTTCACCGCGGCGGACTGGATCCGCTGCGGGTTCGGCAGGGCACGGATGGAGGGGTATTCCGGCATCGGGTGGCGCGCCGCGAAGGCTTCGACCAGGGCCACGGTGGCGTCCCGGCTGCCACCATCCATGACGATGATCTCGCAGGCCGCCGCCGGCCATTGCTTCACCAGGCTCGTCAGGCAGGCCTCGATATAGGCGGCCTCGTTCAGCGCCGGCACCACGACCGTGACGAAGGGATGCACGGCGGGTCCGCCGGCGACAGATTCCAGCGGCGGCTGAGGGGCGGCCGCAGCGACGACGCGGCCGGCAGCCTGGACAAGGGTCCCGGTGATGACGGTCATGCGATGCCTTTCTGGATCGGTCGGGCTGCCAGCGCCTGCGGTCGGGACGCGACGGTGGGGAAGGCGGCAGCCTGCGACGGCGCGGCAGAGGAGAGGCGGAGGGCGGCAGGTCATCACGCCACTTCGCCCGGTGGCAGGGCGGCGGTGGCGCCGGCCATGGTGTTGGCGAGCGAGATCAGCGCGGCGCGGTGGCGCGCATCGGTGATGGCGGCGAAGGCGCGCGCCAGGCTGGCGAACTCCTCGCCATGCGGCATTGCCGGCGCGGCGCTTGCGCCGCCCTCGCTCAGCAGATCCTCGACCCGGACCTCGAGCGCCTGGGCGATCGCTACGAGGCGGCCAGCGGCCACGCGGGAGATGCCGGCCTCGTAGCGGTGCAGCTGCGCGTTGGTGACGCCGACATGCAGCGCCAGCTGCTTCTGGGTCCGCCCGGCGGCGCGGCGCAGGGTGCGGATCCGCAGGCCTACGGCGACATCCGCGGCCGTCGGCGCGCGGGTCTGGCGGGGCAGGGTCAGCGGGTCCAGGGCCGCTGCCTGCGCCGTCCCCGCGGCGGCTTGCGGCAGGCCCGGCAAGGCGCGGTGCGGCTGCCGGGACGGGAGAGAGGCGGTCATGCGACGCAGCGCCTGGCCATTCAGACCGCGCCGCGGCGCTTCAACACCGCGGGGATGGTCTTCCAGCAGGATCTTGATGTCGAAGAGCAGCGACCAGCCGCGGACATAGCGGGTGTCGAGCGTGACCCGCTCGACATAGGTCGTGTCGCTGCGGCCGCTGATCTGCCAAAGTCCGGTGACCCCCGGGCGCATCTCGCAATAGGCCGCGGCCGCGGCCGGGCTGTAGTGAAGGTCGAGTTCCTCTTGCACCACCGGGCGGGGCCCGACGAGGCTCATCTCGCCGCGCAGCACGTTGAACAGCTGCGGCAGTTCGTCGAGGCTGGTGCGCCGGAGGAAGGCGCCGATCCGAGTGATGCGCGGGTCCCGCGGCAGCTTGCGGCGAGTCGCCCACTCCTCGGCGGCGGCAGGGTCCGCGGCCAGCAGCGCGGCCAACCGCTGATCGGCATCCATGACCATGGAGCGGAACTTCAGGCAGGGGAACGGGCGACCGCCGAGACCGATGCGGGTGTGGCGGAACACGGCCGGCCCACCGTCGCGCCGGATGACGAAGGCGACGACCAGCATGACCGGGAGGGTCAGCAGCAGCAGCGTCACCCCCCGAGAAGGTCGAGACCACGCTTGAGGGCGCGGCCGAAGCCGGGGACGCCCGTCCCGGACAGGAAGCCAGCGGCGGACGCGGGTGCCTGACCGTGGAGGTAGATGTCTGACATGTTTGCCCGTCGCCCGATGCTACGGCGCCGCTGCGGTGACCATCGACCGGTCGCTTCAGGACGCTAACCGGCGACAACCTCTCTCAGGGTTTATCGTTAATCAAGACTTTCTCGTATTTGGTTTGCGAAAAACCGGCACGCCTCGCTCACAAGCAACACGATCGAGTTACATCGAATGCAATTTTTCTCAAGAGGCCAGACGAAGTTCCGACGACCGGTATCGTCCCATGGTGGTGCAGAGACGGTCGTCAATTACCGCATTTTCATTGGCTTAGGCGCTGTGCCGCCAGCCTGCAGCGATTGTCATAAATCTTGATACACAACTCAAGATTGCAGATATCCGAGCGCAATGCATTCGCATTCGTGATTTCGCATCTGCGAAACAGACTGCAAGTCCGCGCGAGTTCCGCCCGGCGAAACCCGACCATTTGCAGGACGTCGGTGAGCGACCCGCCGGATCGTCGCTGACGTCCCCCCTGCGAGGCGACCGGTTGCCATGCCGCGATCCCCAATCCGCCCTCTCTTGGCCATGATTGCCGCCTAGACCACCATCGTCGGCACCCCCGGCAGCGCGGTCGCGGCACGACCGAACCAGTGACGGGGCACTAGCGACGGTGCAGGTTGCAGCAGACTGACATGGACTCCTTCGCAAACCGGACCCGCGCGGACCTCCCCCTTGCGGCGGATGACAGCCTCGCCTGCGCCCTCGCCGGCCCGACCACGCCCGGGATGGCGGCCATCGCGGGCGGTCAGGTCGCACGCCACCAGCGGCGCGACGGCACCAGGCTTGAGCAGACGGTCGAGGTCAGGCGCCGCGATGGCTCGGTCTGGACCGCCTTCGCCCGCCAGCGGCCCTGCCGGCCGACCCGCAGGCGGCGGATCGCGCCACGGAGCAGGCGTCGCATGTTCTCGACCTGCTGGCCCGGGCAGTTGCCGCGGCCGACAATGCCCGTCAGGCCCGCGGCGCGATGCTCGAATGGGACGAGTTCCCGCCGCCCTGGGCCGCGCATTACGGCTGATCGCGCGTCCGGCTTGGCGATCTGCGGTCACGGACGTAGCGGTCGCGCCCGGCTCCTGGCATGAACCGGGTCATGCCGCGCCGGAGATAAGGCCGCCGGACCAAGCCAGCGACCCCGTGGAGCGAGCCCTGCCATGCAGCCTGCCCGCCCTGCAGCCCGGCCAGCGATCGCGGCCGGACAGGCACGTCATGGCGGCCGGCATCACCTTCCGCCAGGCCAGCCTGACCCCGACGCAATCGGCCGCCTTGCTGGTACACCGCCGCCCGGGAAGCCGGCCGAACCCCGCCGCGATCCATAGCTATGCCGAGGCCATGCGCCTGGGACGCTGGCTGCTGAACGGCATGCCCATCATCCTGTCGCGCCGCGGCATCTTGCTGGACGGGCTGCAGCGGCTGGAGGCCTGCGTCGCGGCCGGGGTCGCCTTTCCCACCTTCGTCGCCGAGGACGTCGACGACGACGTGCTGCACACCATCGACCAGCAGCGCCGGCGCTCCTTCGCCGGGGTACTAGAGGCGCGCGGAATCGGCAATGCGCATGCCGTGCAGGCGGCGCTGGTGAAGCTGCTGCACTACGAGGACGGGCGGCTCGGCTTCGGCAAGGCCGCCGCCCCGTCCTGGGCGCGCATGGACCGCGCCCTGGCGGCCAACCCCGACCTGCCGGCCGCGGCGGCGGCCAGCCTGACGACGGTCGACACCACCCTGCCCGAGCCGGTGCGCACACCGCTGCTCTTCATGGGGCGGCGCGCCGATCCGGCCGCCACCGCCCGACTGCTGGAGGTTCTCGCTAATGCCGACGGCCACCCGCTGACTGAACCCGGCGTGCTGCTGCGGCACGAAATCGACCGCGGCAGGGAAGACCGTGCCGTCCGCCCCTCGCCTGCCCGCCTCCTGGCGCTCTCGATCCTCGCGCTGAATGCGACCGCAAGCGGCACCCCGCTTCGCCGCCTCACCTGGATGGGCGACCGGCCTGGCCGGCCAGCCGATCCCTTCCCCCGGCTGCACGGCTATGCCGGGCTCGGGGAGACCAGGCCTGTCCCGGCGGCGCCAGAGCCGGAGGCCGCCCCGGCATTGGAGACCGGAGGCACTCCGCACTGGGCGATCGAGGTCGATCGGCCCGGACCAGGCCCGGGCCTATCTGCGGCAGAACACCCGCAACCGCCGGATCGTCCAGGCGCATGTCACGGCGATCGCCCGCGACATCGTCGGCGGCCGCTGGATGGTGAATGCCCAGCCGATCTGCTTCGCCGCCGACGGGCTGCTGCTGAACGGCCAGCATCGGCTCATGGCGGTGATCCTGGCCGATAGCGCGATCGAGGTCCCGGTCATCCGCGGCTTGGCACCGGCGGCGCAGGCCACATACGACCTGCATGCGAAGCGGCCGGCCGAATTCGGCCCGTCGCTGGACTGCTTCGGCGACCGCGCCCTGGTCTCAGCTATGGCGAACTTGCTCTGGCAGCGGGAGTTGCGGCCGTCCGGCGCGCGGCATGCCAAGGCCACCGCGGCGGAAATCCGCGACATCCTCGAACGGCATCCCCGGCTGCTCGAGCTCCGCAGCTTCGGCCGCAAGATGATCGACCATGGCCGCGCCTCGGTCATGGGCTATGGCGCCTATGTGATTGAGCGGTCGGACCCGGTCCGCGGCCCGGACTTTCTCCGGGCGCTGGAGACCGGCGCGGAGCTTGCCGCCGGCCACCCGATCCTCGTGCTGCGGCGGCAGCTGCAGCGACTGCGGCGCGACAAGGTCCCGCAGCAGGAGCAGCTCGCCGCGCTGCTCGGCGGCTGGGAGCGGTATCGCGGCCGCGCCGGGCGCTGACCCGCTTGCCCCCGGTCAGTGGAGCGCTATCACCTGGCCGGCCAGCACGGCCGCCCGTGTCGCATCCGGGGTGAGCGCATCCGCCCCGACGGCCGCCGCCGGCGGCGGCGGCTCGGACAGCAGCCAGCCGGAGACGATGCGGATGCCGTGGTTGCAAGACGCGCGCCGCATCTCCGCCGCCAGACCCGACAGCCGGCCGAGATCTGTCGCGTCGTCGATGCTGAACCAGGCCAGGTCGAAGCGGCTATGCTCCGCGATCGCGGTCGGATCAGCCTCGGCGAGCCGGCCGCAGCTATGCACCGACCAGCCAGCCCGCTCGAACAGCCGCAGCACCACGGCGTGCTCGAGCGTCGGGGCCAGCAAGCTTGCCGGCGACAAGCAGGACGGAGGCGCCGCGACGCGGCCGGGCGGCGGTCACCTGCCCATCGTCGTCAAGCCCTATCAGCAGCATCCGCAGCCGCCAGACGCCCATCAGGTAGCCGGCCTCGTCGGCCGGCTCGCAATCGCGCTGCCGGCGCAGCCGCGCGGCAGCGGGCAGCAGCACGTCGTGGCAGACCGCCTCGAATCGTGTGCCGCCGGGGTTGAGGGCGCGCAGCGCCCGCGCCACCTCCGCCAGGTCGAGCCTCGGCAGCGCCTCGGCCAAGGCGCCGGCCTCCGCCAGCCAGGCACGCTGCACGGAGCCGATATCGGGCGGCGGCCGGCCCGGTCGGTGCAGCCGGGCCAAGCCCGGCACGACCGAGCGCCGTACCACCGCCTCCAGCGCCGGGCCGCCCCGACACCCGCCCTTGGCGCGGTCCGGCGCCCGGGTCCAGCGTTTCGCCTGCTGGCGGCAGGTCATCCCGAGATCGTTGGGCATCGCGCTCTCCCCCCTGCGCGATCAGCAGGGCGGCGGGCGACGGGGTGGCGCGGGCACGGCGCCTGGCCTCTGCCGGCACATCGGGTGGATTGCGACAGCCCTCCGCCGGGCAGCATGAGCCATCATCCCCTCCATGCGTCGTTGGCCGCCGCAGGAGCGACAGGCCAGGCCATGCGGGAAGGAGCATCGTGCCGGTTGCATGTCGGGTGCGAACACCACCCATCCTGGAAAACCCGGTGGCGCAAAGGCTGAGTTATCGCAGCGCGGACCGGACTTCCGGCACAGAACGTTCCCTCTCCTGCCCGCTTGCGCGGGATTTCGGGGGCAACGCTACGCTCCCTTTGTTGCGGCACGCAACACGGCGACGCTGCAGGCGCGTGGGGCAAGCCGCTAAGTCCCGGCCTGCGACATTGCCGCACCACCGCATACACGCGGAAAATCATCGGAGACATTGCGCAAGAGGCGAATTCCCCCGGGGCCTCGTTAAGGCGCTGGCGCGAAATCCGGCAGGCCATGCCCGCAGGCGCGGCAGCGGCCACTGAGGAATTCGCCCCGCACCAGATGCCCCAGACTGGCATGTGAATTGCTCAGCGGTTCGCAGCGCAGCGCCGCACAGCGGCAGCTCCGGTAGGCGTGCCATCGTCATCCAGGTTCAGGGGGATGGGCCACGCCACATTGCCCTTCCCCGGAGGGGACAAGCGATGTGTGACCGTTATGGGGCCTCAATCCTTCCCGACTATGCCGCGATCAGCCGGGCGGCAAAGGCCAGCCGGCGCAGCGTAATGACAGCGACGGCCGCCAGCGTGCTGACCTTCGCCGCCGGCTTCGGCGGCGCAGCGCATGCTCAGTCCAAGGGCAGCCTGAAGTCGACGCACGGCACCGGCTTCTGCAACCTCAACCTGTTCCTCGCGCATTCGCTGCAGATGGCGAAGGAGGATGGGCTGGAAATCCAGTTCATCAATACGCCGACCTTCGCCGAGCAGGTGACATTCCTCGGCATGGGCCAGGTCGATCTCGGACTGATGCCCTATACCTCCTTCGTTGCGCTGCATAATGCCGGCGCGCCGGTGAAGATCATCGCCGGCGGCGGGGTCGAGGGTTGCGCCATCGTCTCCCGCCCCGGCCTCACCACGCCGGCCAGCCTGAAGGGCAAGACGCTCGGCACCTTCCAGCTCGATACCCTCGAGGTGATGCCCTATGACTACCTGAAGAAGCACGGCATCAGCTTCAAGGACGTGAAGGTCCGTTACATGGGCAACACGCCCGAGGCGGTGGAGGCCTTCAAGGCCGGCGCGATCGACTGGATCTGCACCATCGAGCCCTATGCGACGGCGCTGGTGAACGACGTCCCCGGCGCGACCATGCTGTCGAACGGCCGCGACATCTACGGCGCCGGCTACACCGATTGCGTGCTGGCGACGCGCGCCAGCCTGATCAAGGAAAACCCGGCGGCGCTGAAGGCAGTTATCAAGAGCATGATGAAGGCCCAGCTGATGGCCGAGACGCAGCAGGAGGAGGTGCTGAAGCGGCTGATCGGCACCTACTACAAGACCTCGATGGCGAATGGCCAGATCGCCATGTCGAAGCAGCCCGCGGTGGTCGATGCGCGCAGCCAGACCGACTTCATCCTGGGCCGCACCGACAGCCTGTTGGAGATGGGCTACATCAAGACCAAGCCCGGCCGCGACGCGATCGACTGGACCCTGCTCGAGCAGGTGATCGCCGAGAACGCCGCGCTCTACGGCCAGCTCAAGCACAAGTCGGCCTGAGGCCCGCGATGAACACCGATGTGGCGGGCGCGGCCGTGGTGCCGCGCCCCGCGGTGGCCGCCACCGGCCTTTCGGCGGCGACGCGGCAGGCGCTGGCGCGCTTCGGCTGGGCGGTGCTCTCGGTCGGGCTCTTCGCCGGGATCTGGGAATTGCTCTGGGCGCTCGGCTGGGCGGACGAAAAGCTGCTGCCGCCGCCGCATATCTTCCTCGGCAACATCCCGGACCAGGCGCGCTTCTTCAACACCGCGACGCGCTGGCAGATCGGCGTCGACGCGAATAGCGGCCCCTCCCCTTACGAAGCGGTCTTCATGACGATCGGCGCCACCGGCATGCGCGTGCTGGTCGGCCTGCTGATCGCGGCGACGCTCTCGGTCGGCATCGGCGTGCTGATCCGCTATTTCGGCATCCTCGAGAAGCTGGTGCTGCCGACCATCACCCTGCTCTCGCCGGTCTCGCCGATCGCCTGGCTGCCGGTGGCGATCTTCATCTTCGGCATCGGCAACGCGCCGGCGATCTTCATGGTGGTGGTGGCGCTGTTCTTCCACATGGTGCTCTCCACCATCAGCCAGATCGACAATGTCAACCGCAACTTCATCAACGTCGCCCGCACCATGGGGGCGAGCAAGCGGCAGGTCTATGCGCGGGTGATCATCCCGGCCATCCTGCCGCAACTGCTGATCGTGCTGCGGCTGAACCTCTTCGGCGCCTGGATGGTGGTGCTGGTGGCGGAAAGCACCGGCGTCGGCTTCGGGCTGGGCCAGGTCATCATGATGGCGCGGAACACCTTCAACCCGTCGCTGGTCTTCTTCACCATCGCGCTGATCGGGCTGCTGGGGTTCCTCTCGGACTGGCTGCTGCGCTTCGTGCAGAAGCGGGTCCTCTACTGGGTGCCGGAAACGGCGGGGGTGCTGCGTGGCCTTTGATTCCCATACCCCCTGGTCGTCGCAGGATGCCGTGGTCTGCCGCAATGTTGGCAAGACCTGGGCAGCGGGCACAGCGCGGGCGCATGAGGCGCTGCGCGACATCGACCTCGACATCGCGCCGGGCGAGTTCGTGGTCCTGCTCGGCCCGTCCGGCTGCGGCAAGTCGACGCTGCTCTACCTGATCGCCGGGCTCGAGCGGCAGACGGTGGGCAGCATCTTCGCCTTCCGCGACCCGGTCGAGGGTCCCTCCCCCGACCGGTCGCTCATCTTCCAGGAGACCTCGCTCTTTCCCTGGCTGACGGTCTGGCAGAACGTCTCTTTCGGCCTCTCCATCCGCGGCGCGCCGGAAGCGGAGCGCCGCGCCGTGGCGCGGGAGGCCCTGCAGCGGGTCGGCCTGGCCGAGGCGATGGAGAAGCGCCCCGACGAGCTTTCGGGCGGCATGCGGCAACGCGTGGCGGTGGCGCGCGCCCTGGCAATGCGGCCGAAGGTGCTGCTGATGGACGAGCCCTTCGCCGCGCTCGACGTGCAGACCCGCGCCAAGATGCAGGACTTCCTGCTGGATGTCTGGCGCGACAGCGGCGCCTCGGTGCTCTTCGTCACGCACCATATCGACGAGGCGGTGGCGCTGGCCGACCGTGTGGTGGTCTTCACCGCCCGCCCCGGCCGCATCAAGTCGATCATCCCGGTCGACCTGCCACGGCCGCGCGACCCCTTCTCCCCGGAGGCCGAGGCGCTGCGGCGCCAGCTGACCGAGGAATTGCGCAGCGAGGTCGATCGCGCCTTCGCCGAGCAGGAAGCCCTGACCGCGGGCTGACGTCCCGCATCGCAACTTTGGAGGAAGCCGGCCATGGCCGTGTCCCTGGTGCGCAGCCGCGCCATGATCACCAAGACGCTCTCCGCCACGGAATGGGAGGAGATCCCCGACGGCGCCGTCCTGCAGGAGGACGGCATCATCACCGCGGTCGGCACCTATGACGACCTGCACAAGAAGCACCCGACCGTGCCGGTGATCGGCACGGGCAAGGAGATCCTGCTGCCCGGCTTCGTCAACGGCCACCACCATGTCGGGCTGACGCCGGTGCAGCTCGGCTCGCCGGACATGCCGCTCGAGCTCTGGTTCGTCACGCGAATGGTCGCGCGCAACCTGAACATCTATCTCGACACGCTCTATTCGGCCTTCGAGATGATCGGCTCCGGCATCACCACCGTGCAGCACATCCATGGCTGGCTGCCCGGCGGCCTGCCGGAGGTCGAGGCCCGCACCGCCGAGCTGATCCGCGCCTATGAGGATATCGGCATGCGGGTGTCCTACTGCTTCGCGCTGCGCGACCAGAACCGGCTGGTCTACCAGAAGGACGAGGATTTCGTCGCCAGCCTGCCGCCCGAGCTGCGCGGCCCGATGCAACGCTGGTACAACCGCTTCCAGCTCAGCCTCGAGGACAACCTCGACCTCTTCAAGACCCTGCACCGCAGCCACAACGCCAAGCGCCGGGTGAAGGTGCAGCTGGCCCCGGCCAACCTGCACTGGTGCTCCGACCAGGCGCTGGCGGCGCTCTCCGAGCTCTCCCGCAGCTACGACACGCCGATGCACATGCACCTGGTGGAAACCGCCTACCAGAAGGAATACGCCAGGCGCCGCGGCGGCGGCACCGCAGTGGACTATATCGAGCGCTTCGGGATGCTCGGGCCGAACCTGACCCTTGGCCACGGCGTCTGGCTGAACGAGTCCGACATCGAGAAGCTGGCGGCCAGCGGCAGCTGCATCTGCCACAACTGCTCCTCCAACTTCCGGTTGCGCTCTGGCGTGGCGGCGCTGAACCGGTTCGAGGCGGTCGGCATCAACACCGCCATGGGCCTTGACGAGGCTGGCATCAACGACGACCGCGACATGCTGCAGGAGATGCGGCTGGTGCTGCGGGCGCACCGCGTGCCCGGCATGGAAGAGGCCGAGGTCCCCGGCATGGCCCAGGTGCTGCGGATGGCGACCATTGGCGGCGCCCGCACCACGCCCTACCGGGAGACGCTCGGGACGCTCGAAATCGGCAAGGGCGCCGACCTGTCGCTGATCGATTGGGACAGCCTCGCCTATCCCTACCTGGACGAGCTGACCCCGACGCTGGATGCTGTGATCCAGCGCGCCAAGGCGAGCGCCGTCACCACCGTGATGTGCGATGGCGAGGTGATCTACAAAGGCGGCACCTTTACCCGCGTCGACAAGGACAGCGCGCTGAAGCAGCTGCACGACGACCTGTCGAAGGCGCTGTCGGACGACGAGGTCGAGCGGCGCAAGCTGTCGAAGGCGCTGCTGCCGCATGCCAGGCGGTTCTACACCGATTACATCGACCCTTCGCGGCACGAGCCCTTCTACCGGCCCAGTTCCCGCGTCTGATCCGCTGCCCTAGGCTGCGCCCCGGATGGGGGCGCGGCATGGCGGATGGGACGGGCGCGGTCTGGGCGCCGAAGCTGCGGGAGGCCGCGCCGCGCGGCCTCTGCACGGATTGCGGGATCTCCCGCACCAGGGACCCGAAGGCCTGCGGCCGCGCCTGCCAGTTCATCCGGCCCGACTACCCGGCGCTGGAGGCCGCGGTCCATGGTCGCCCCCGCGACCCTAACCGGCCGGACGAGCTGCATTTCGGCCCCTTCCGCCGCATGCTGCGCGCCTCTCTCGCCCCGGCGCGGGAGGGCGCGCAATGGACCGGCATCGCCACCCGCATCGCCGAGCGGCTGCTGGAGACCGGCGCGGTCGATGCGGTTTTGACCATGGCGCCGGACCCCGCCGACCGCTGGCGGCCGGTGCCGGTGATGGTGACGAAGCCAGCCGGCATGGCGCAAGTCCGCGGCATGCGGATGGGCTATGCACCGCTGCTGGCTCTGCTGGAGCCGGCGCGGGCGGCGGGATACCGGCGGCTCGCCGTCATCGGCATCCCTTGCCAGGTCCACGCGCTGCGGGCGATGGAGCGGGAGCTAGGCTTCGAGCGGCTGTACGTGATCGGCACGCCCTGTTCCGACAACACCACGACCGAGCGCTTCCACGATTTCCTGGCGCTGCTCGAGGACGACCCTTCCGGCATCACCTACCTGGAATTCCGCGCGGACTATCAGGTGGAGCTGCGCTACGCGGATGGCCGGTCGCGCACCATCCCTTTCCTGCAGCTGCCGATCTCGAAGCTGCCGCCCGATTTCTTCCCGCTGATCTGCCGCACCTGCGTCGACTACACCAATGTCTTGGCCGATATCACCGTCGGCTACATGGGCGGCCAGGGCGAGCAATGGCTGCTGGTGCGCAATGCGCGCGGGGAGGAACTCGTCGGGCTGCTGGGCGAGGAACTGCGCACCGCTGTGCTCGGCAGCGCCGGCAAGCGCGCCGGCGCGGTGAAGGGCTTCCTGGCGAATACCGAGCGCGCCGCCGGCGGCCTGCCGCTGCGCCGCATGCCCGCTTGGCTGCGGCCCATCATCGGTTGGCTGATGCCGCGCATCGGTCCGCGCGGGTTGGAATCTGCCCGTGCCCGCGTCGAGATGAAGGCGGTGGAAACCGTGCTGCACCTGCGACGGGAGGAACCACGCAGCATGAAGCACATGATACCCGACCATGTCTGGGCGCTCGTCGGCCAATACGGCCTGGCGCCGAAGCAGGGCGAGCGGCGCGACCGCTAAAGCGCGCGGTTCCAGCCCCCGTCGATGTCGATGATGGCGCCCTGCATGTAGCTGGCCTCGGTGCTCGCGAGGAAGGCAACCAGCGCGGCGATCTCTTCCGGCTCGCCGAAGCGGGCGACGCCGGTGGATGTCGCCAGCACTGCTGCCGCCGCCGCTTCGTCCAGCCCCTTATCCCGCATCACCGTGGCGATGCGGCCGGTCAGGCGGTCGGTGCGGATGCTGCCGGGGTTGATGCAGTTCACCCGCACGCCATCCTGCACGCCGCGGTCGGCCAGCGCCTTGGTCAGGTTCATCAGCGCCGCGTTGACCGACCCGCCGATGGCGAAGTCGGCGCTGGCGATCTTGCCGCCGACGCCTGCGATATGCACCACGCCGCCCTCCGCCGCCTGCAGCGCCGGCCAGGCGGCCCGCGTCAGGCGGACGGCGGCGAAGAACTTGCCGGCGAAACTGTCGGCCCAGGCGGCGTCGTCGAGCTTAAGGAAGTCGCCGCGCTGGGTCGCACCGGCGCTGTTCACCAGCAGGTCCAGCCGGCCGAAGTCGCGCACCGCATGCGCCACCGCCGCCGCTGGCGCCGCCGGGTCCCGCAGGTCGACCGCGAGGCCGATCGCGCCCGGCACGTCGCAGCCGCCGCGGGCGATGCCCAGCACCTGCATTCCCTCGGCGACCAGCCGCTGCACGATGGCGCGGCCGATCCCCTTGCTGGCACCGCTGACCAGCGCCGCCTTGCCCTTCAAGCCGCGATCCATGTCCCTACTCCGCCTTGATGTTGGCATCCCGGATCAGCGTCTCGGTCCGGGTCAGGTCGGCGCGCAGGAAGGCGCCGAACTCGGCCGGCGAGCCGCCCACCACCTCCGCCCCCAAGTCGAGCAGCTTGGCCCGGCCTTCGGGCGTGCCGACGATCGCCATGATCTCGCGGTTGATGCGGTCGACCACCGCGGGCGGCATGCCGGCGGGGCCGATCATCGCGTACCACTCGACCACCGCGAAGCCGGGATAGCCGGACTCGGCGATGGTCGGCAGGTCCGGCGCATAGGCCTGGCGGTTGGCCGCGGTCACCGCCAGCGGCCGCACCGAGCCGCCGCGGACGAAGGGCAGGGTCGAACTGGCATTGCCGAACATCAGCTGGATGTTGCCGGCGACGAGGTCGGCCAATGCCGGTCCGCCGCCGCGATAGGGCACGTGCACCATCTGGATGCCGGCGGCCTGGGAGAACAGCTCGCCCGAGAGGTGCACCGAGCTGCCGATGCCGGGCGAGCCGTAGGAAAGCCGCCCCGGATCTGCCTTCGCATAGGCCACGAGATCGGCCAGGCTGCGGATCGGCAGCGCCGGGTTGACCACGACGATGTTGCCGACATTGGCCAGGTGCAGGATCGGCGTGACGTCGGCGATCGGATCGTAGGGCTGCTTGGTCAGCAGCGCCTGGGTAATCAGCGTGCTGATGCTCATGCAGATGGTATGCCCATCCGGCGCGGCGCGCGTCATCTCGACGATGGCGACCGCGCCGTTGCCGCCGGTGCGGTTCTCCACCACCACGTTCTGGCCGAAGGCGGCCGAGAGCGGCGGCGCGAGGTAGCGGCCGAGGATGTCCGTGGTGCCGCCCGGCGGGAAGGGGATCAGCAGGCGGATGGGCCGGCTGGGCCAGGCCGGCTGCGCCTGCGCCAGGGCCGGCGCTGCCAGCGCTGCCAGCGCCGCGAGCAGCCCGCGTCGTCGCATGGTCATGATGTCCTCCCGCTCGGCGCATTCATTCCACGCCCCGGTGCTGGCGGAAAGGGCTGGCGGCCGGCGCCCGATCGGCTATGCCGTCCCGGTCCAGGAACAACGAGGCAGACCCGATGCCCGATCCCACAGCCGCCCAGGCGCTCGGCCGCTTCGTCGCCGCCTCCGACTGGCGCGATATCCCGGCCGCGTTGCGGCACGAGGCAAAGCGCGCGATCCTGAATCATATCGGCTGCGCGCTGGGCACGGCGCGCGACCCGGCGGTCCAGTCGGCGCTGCGGGTGATGCGGGGGCTCGGCGGCAGGCCGGCGGCGACGGTCTTCGGCCAGGGCATTCGGTTGGATCCGATGGGCGCGGCCTTCGTCAATGCGGTCGCGTCGAACCTGCTGGACTATGACGACACGCATCTCGACACTGTCATCCACCCCGCCGCGCCGGTGGCGCCGCCGATCTTCGCCCTGGCCGAGCAGCGCGGCCTGTCCGGTGCCGCCATGCTGCACGCCTTCCTGCTCGGCGGTGAGGTCGCCTGCCGGATCGGCAATGCCGTCTCCCCCGGGCATTATGCGCGGGGCTGGCACATCACCTCCACCTGCGGCGCCTTCGGCGCGGCGGCGGGCAGCGCGCGCATGCTGGGGCTTTCTGCCGATCAGGTCGCGCATGCCATCGGCATCGCCAGCAGCGAGGCAGCCGGAACGGTCGAGAACCTGCCGAGTGCCGCGAAGAATGTCAGTGTCGGCAATGCTGCGCGGCACGGCCTCCTGGCGGCGCTGTTCGCGGCGGAAGGCTACGACGCTGCGCCGGCGGCGATCGAGGGACCGCTCGGCTGGGCGCGGGCAACCGGCGACGCCGCCGAGATGGCGGCCATCACCGAGGGGCTCGGCACGCGCTGGGAGATCCGCCGCAACACCTACAAGCCCTATCCTGCAGGCATCGTCTTCCATGCGGTGATCGACGCCTGCCTGGAGTTGCGCGCCCGGCTGGATGTGCCGCCGGAGGCGATCGAGGCCGTCACCGTCGCTGGCGACGCCTTGCTGCTGGCGCGGGGCGACCGGGTGGTGCGGAATGCGCGCGACAGCCGCGTCAGCATCCACCACAGCGCCGCGCTCGGCCTGCTGCGCGGCCGGGCCGGCGTCGCGGATTTCGAGCAGGCGGCGGTGGACGACCCGGCGCTCGCCGGCTTCCGCGCGAGGGTGACCGCGGTGCTCGACGACAAGCTGCCGCGCGGCGCGGCGCGGGTGACCGTCCGGCTGCCGAATGGGCGGAAGGAGGAGACCACGGTCGTCACCCCGCGCGGATCGGAGGCCAAGCCGCTGACCGATGCCGAACTGGAAGCCAAGTACCACGAGAATGCCGGGCTCGGCGGCTGCGCCGATCGGGCAGCGGCCCAGATCGCGGCGATCTGGGCTCTGGAGGACGCGCCGGACCTCGGCCGGCTCATGGCGCTGCTCGCCTGAGATGGACAAATCCATGGCGCTGTCGGTTTTCGCCCGCGTCGTCGAGCAGGGCGGCTTCACCGCGGCAGCGAAGAAGCTGGGCCTCTCGCCCTCGGCGGTGACCAAGACCATCGCCCGGCTGGAGGACGAGCTGAACACCCAGCTCTTCACCCGCACCACGCGGCGGCTGCGCACCACGGATGACGGCCAGGGCTTCTACGAACGCTGCGTGCAGATCCTGGCGGAGCTAGAGGATGCCGAGGTCACGCTGACCCGCGGCAGCGCCGTGCCGCGCGGCCGCATCCGCGCGGTGGTGCCGCTGAGCTTCGGCCGCGTCACGCTGATGCCGGAGCTGCCAGCCTTCTTCGAACGCTACCCCGAGATCGGCCTGGAGCTGCATTTCAGCGACGGCCCGGTCGACCTGATCGCCGAGGGCTACGACCTAGCGGTGCGCACCGGCAGCATCACCGATTCACGCCTGACCACCCGGTTGCTGACCCGCGGCGCGCAGGTGACGGTGGCGGCGCCGCGCTACCTGGCGAAGCATGGGGAGCCGCAGGCGCCGGAAGCCCTGCGCGACCACAATTGCCTGATCAGCCGCTTCGGCCCGGAATGGGGCTTCCGCGGCGCCGATGGCCGCCCCTTCACTGTCCGGGTACGCGGCAATGCGGTGATCAACAGCGGCGACGCGCTGCGCGAGGCGGCGGTGGCCGGCACCGGCATCGCCCAGGGCACCTGGTGGCTCTACCGCAAGGACCTCGAGCGCGGCGACGTCCGCGCCATCCTGCAGGATTACGCGCAGGACGGCGCGCCTGTCTCGGTGCTGTATCCGGCGCAGCGGCACGTGCCGGCCAAGCTGCGGGCGCTGATCGACTTCCTAGTGCAGATCACCCGGACGGGGTGAGCCTACTTCCACGGCGCCTCGAAGGGCGGCGGCGGCGCCACCTGGAAGACGTTCAGCTGCATCGCCAGCAGGCTGTAATAGCCGACGAGGCCGGTCAGCTCGACCGTCCCCTTCTCGCCCAGCAGCGCCTTCGCCGCGTCGAAGGCCGCATCGCCGACCCGGCCGGTGCGCAGCAGCTTCTGCACGAAGGCCGCGACCACGCGATCCGGCTCGGCGTCGAAGGGGATGTCATCGGCACCGCCGCCGATCGCCGCGATCACCGCCTCCGGCACGCCCTGCTTCGCCGCGATCGGCGCATGCGCGTACCACTCGTATTCCGCCTTCCAGTGCTGGCCGACGAACAGGATCGCCAGCTCGCGCAGCCGCATCGGCACGCTGCATTCGTAGCGGATGAAGACGCCGACCTGCTCGACCCGGGCGCAGAGCTCGGCGCTGGTCAGCAGCGGCAGGAAGGGTCCGCCGACGCCGCCGCGGGCGCCGGAGGCGATGCGGTCCCAGACCACCTGCTGCGCCGCGTCCAGCGTCTCGCGCGTCTTCGGTGCCAAGCGGGCCATATGGCTTTCCTTCCCCAATTGAAAACGGCCCGCACCCTGCGGTGCGGGCCGTCGCCTGTCCAGGCGCCGGGCTATTCGGCCGCGGCCTGCAGGCCGGGCGCGAAGGCCGGCATGACCTCGCGCGCGAAGGCGCGCAGATTGGCCGGGGAGGCGTTGGGATCGACCAGCAGGATGTTGGTGGCGCCCAGCGCTTCCAGCTGCTTCAGCCGGGCGATGATCTCGTCCGGCGTGCCGAGCAGCGGCGCGGTATCTTCCTCGACCCGGTCGGCCAGCTTGCCGCGGGCCAGGTCGCCGATGACGCCGACGACGCGCTTGCGCGTGTCGAAGGCCGCCTGGCGCTCCTCCTCCGAATGGATCATCTGCAGCGCACGCGCGGTGCCGACCATGTTGGCGTGGTAGGCGCGGCCCGCCGCCTCGCACTCGGCGCGGTACAGCGCGATGCGCTCGCCGATCTGCTCGACCGAGGCGAGCTGGTCGAGCAGCAGGTTGAAGCCCTCCCGCGCCGCGCGGCGGATGCTGTCCGGGCTGCCGGCGGCCAGCCAGAGCGGCGGGTGCGGCTGCTGCAGCGGCGCCGGCTCGACCAGGATGTTTTCGAAGTTCCAGCGCTTGCCGTGATGGGAGAAGCGCTCCTCGGAGGTCCAGGCCTTGCGGATGACCTCGATAGCCTCGTCGAAGCGCTCGGAGGCTTCCTCGAGCGGGATGCAGAAGGCGTCGAACTCCGCCTTGCGGTAGCCCTTGCCGACGCCGAAGTCGAACCGCCCGCCGGTCAGCAGGTCGAGCGTCGCCGCCTGTTCGGCGACCAGCACCGGGTTGTGCCAGGGCAGCACGACGACGGCGGTGCCGAGCCGGATCTGCTGGGTCTTGGCGGCGAGATAGGCCAGCAGGGTCATGGAGGCCGAGACCTGGCCCTGTCCGGTCGAGTGGTGCTCCACCATGAACATATGGCGGAAGCCCAGGCGGTCGGCTTCCATCACGTAGTCGATGAAGCTCTGGTAGCCCTGGCTGTCCTCGATGCCGACGCTGCGCTTGGTCCGGGCGCCCCCGAACAGACCGAATTGCATTCCTGGCTCCCTGGGACCGTTTCTTCAGCCCTCCATCCTGGGGATGCCAGGCACGGAAGGAAAGGCTTCAATCGGCAAGTTCTCCCGTGCCGATCGGTCCGAAATCCCGCAGTCCGGGAATGCAGGACCATTTCGGACATGACGGAACAGGTCTTGTGCATTGGCGGGGTGGGTGACGGTCCGGCGTCGCTGCCGCATCCTCCCCACAAAGGCGGCGCGTGCCGCAGGGAAGGAATGATCCATGCACTGGAACCCCAAGCCGCTGGATAGCGGCAAGGTCACCGTCCACCGCCGCGGCAAGGGCGAACCCTTGGTGCTGATCCATTGCCTGGGCCAGAGCTGGCGCTTCTGGGACGTGCTGGAGCCGTTGTGCGACCGCTACGAGCTGATCGCCTATAGCCTGCCCGGCCATGCCGACACCCCTCCCCGCCGGCCAGTATGGCCAGGACGAGACCACCGCCCAGTTGAAAGCGTTGATGCAGCGGGAGGGGATCGCCAGGGCGCACCTCGCCGGCATCTCCATGGGCGGCAGCCTGGCGCAGCATTTCGCGGGCACCCATCCGGAGATGGTCGACCGGCTCATCCTCTGCGACTGCACGCCCCTTTACAACGAGGAGAGCCGCGCCAACTGGCCGGTCCGCGCCGGCATCGCGCGGGAGAAGGGCGTCGCCGCCCTCATCCCCATGCTGATGGGCGTGTTCTTCACGCCTGGCAGCGTCGCCGAGGATGGTCCGAATGTCCGCCACGTGCGGGAGGTCTTCGAGGCCTGCAGCGGCGAAGGTTATGCCCTGGCCTGCGAATGGCTCGCCATGGTCGATGCGCGGGAGCAGGCAAAGCGGATCACCGCGCCGACCCTGGTCATGCTCGGTTCCGAGGAGCGCGCCGCCTTCAAGGAGGCCGCCGCCTGGATGCACGCCAACATCCCCGGCAGCCAGGGCGTGGTCGAGGTGCCAATGGCCGGCCATGCCTCGGTGCGGGAACGGCCGGATTTCGCGGTGGCGCAGTTCCGCGCCTTCCTCGGTGGCTGAGGCGGCGATGCGGCGCCGGTCGCTGATCACCGCGCTGACCCTCGTCGCCCCCGCGATCGCCCGGGCGCAGGCGGACTGGCCGGGCAATCGGCCGGTGCGCATCATCCAGCCCAGCCAGGCCGGCAGCCCGGCCGATGTCTATGCCCGCCTGCTGGCGGAGCATTTCACGCGCGCCTTCGGCGGCACCTTCGTGGTCGAGAACCGGGTCGGCGGCACCGGCACCATCGGCACCGCCGCCGTCGCTCAGGCGCCGCCGGATGGCTGGACGCTGATGTTCACCTCCAACACCTCCCATGTCGTGGCGCCGCTGGTGCTGCGCGGCCTCGCCCTACGACCCCGTCCGCGACTTCGTCGCCATCGCCGGGCTCTACCACTACCCCATGCTGCTGATCATCAACCCCGCCATCCCGGCGAGGACCACGGCGGGATTCGTCGCCTGGGCCAAGGCGCGCCCACAGGGCGTCAACATGGCCAGCGTCGGCATCGGCAGCGTCGGCCACATGATGGCCGAGCGCTTCCACCTGCGCGCGGGCTTCCAGCGCGTGCACATCCCCTATCGCGGCGGCCCCTCCGCCGTGCTGGCGGTGTCGCAGGGCGAGAGCGACTACATCTTCGACAATATCGGTAATCCCGGCGCCTTCATGCGCGAACGGCGGCTGCGCGGCCTCTCGGCCACCGGCCGCAGCCGGCCGAGGCAGATGCCCGAGGTCCCGACCCTGGCCGAGGAAGGCTTTCCCGGCATGAACGAAGATGTCTGGTTCGGCCTCTGGGGCGCCGCCGGCCTGCCCCGCTCCTTCGTGGAGAAGATCAATGCCGAAGCCAACCGCTGGCTGCTGAGCCCCGAGATCCGCCGCCGGATGGACGAGGCCGGGCACGAAAACCTGGCCGGTCCGCCCGAGGCCATGCACGACTACTGGATGGAGGACCGGCGCAATTGGGTGGATATCGTGCGCGAGACCGGAGTGACGGTGGAATGAGGGTCGCGCTGGTCACCGGCGCCTCGCGCGGGATCGGGCGGGAAACTGCGCTCGCCCTCGCCGCCAAGGGCCTGACGCTGTTCCTCGTGGCGGAGGGCACGGCAGAGGAGCTGGCCACGGCCGAGGCCGGATGCCGCGGCGCCGGCGCGCCGGAGGCCGCGAGTGCCGTCTTCGACCTGAGCGTCGCGGGCGCGGCGGAGGCCATGGTCGCGGCCGCTCTCGCCCGCTTCGGCCGGGTAGACGTGCTGGTGAACAATGCCGGCATCCGCTGCCGCAAGCCCTTCGGCACCTTCACCCGAGCCGATTTCACCGGGCTGCTCGAGGTGAACCTGGCCGCTGCCTTCTTCGCCAGCCAAGCGGTGCTCGCGGCCATGCGGGCGCAAGGAGGTGGCCGCATCATCCATGTCGCCAGCCAGATGGGCCGGGTCGCGGCGGAGGACAACGCGCTCTACGGGATGTCCAAGGCGGCACTGATCCAACTGGCGAAGAACATGGCCTTCGAGCTGGCGAAGGAGGGCATCCAGGTGAACTCCGTCAGCCCCGGCCCGATCGCCACCCAGTACAACATCGAGAGTTATGGCCGCATCCCCGGCCGGACCGAGCAAATGACCGCCCGCGTCCCGCTCGGCCGCATGGGCGAGCCCGCCGAAGTCGCCGAGGCCATCGCCTTCCTCGCCACCGCCGAGGGCAGCTTCATCCAGGGCCACGACCTGGTGGTGGATGGCGGGTATACCATCCAATAGCCGGCGGGGTTCACGCCGGCACCGCCGCTGCTGGACTCCCGGGCAAAGCAACGGAGGTAACGATGCCCGACAGCATGACCCGGGAGGCTCCCCGCACCGGCGCGGGGAGCAGCACCTACGACGCCGTGATCATCGGCGCCGGCTTCTCCGGGATGTACCAGCTGCACTTGCTGCGCGACCGGCTGGGCCTTTCGGTCCGCGTGCTGGAACAGGGCGGCGGCGTCGGCGGCACCTGGTACTGGAACCGCTATCCCGGCGCCCGTTGCGACTCCGAGAGCCATTCCTACTGCTTCACCTTCTCCCCCGAGCTCTACCGGGAGTGGGAGTGGACCGAGCGCTATCCCGGCCAGGCCGAGATCATGCGCTACATGAACTGGGTCGCCGACCGGCTGGACCTGAAGCGCGACATCGCCTTCGACACCCGCGTCACCGGCGCCCGCTACGACGAAGCGAGCAACCGCTGGCAGGTGACCACCGAGGCGGGCGAGACGCTGAGCGCAACCTGGCTGATCACTGCGGTCGGCTGCCTCTCGACCGCCAACGTGCCGAAAATCCCGGGGCTCGAGGACTTCAAGGGCCGCTGGTACCATACCGGGCAATGGCCGCATGAGGGGGTGGACTTCACAGGCCAGCGGGTCGGCCAGATCGGCACCGGCTCTACCGGCATCCAGGCGGTGCCGGTCATCGCCGCAGCGGCAAAGCACCTGACCGTCTTCCAGCGCACCGCCAATTACAGCGTGCCGGCGCGCAATGGCCCTCTGGATGCCGAGTTCAAGGATTGGGTGCGGCAGAATACGAAACGATCCGCGCGACCACGCAGTCGACGCCGAACGGCCATCCCTTCGTCATCGCCGACCGCTCCACCTGGGACGTGACGGAGGAGGAGCGCCGGGCGCTGTACGAGGCGGCTTGGGAGAAGGGCGGGCTGCAATTTCGCGCCACCTTCCGCGACCTGCTGCAGGACAAGGCGGCGAACGACACCGCGGCGGAATTCCTCAAGGCGAAGATCCGCAGCATCGTCAAGGACCCGGACACCGCGGCGAAGCTGGCCGACATCGACCATCCCTATGCCGCCAAGCGCCCGCCGATCGACACCGACTATTTCGAGACCTTCAACCGCGACAACGTTGCGCTGGTCGACGTCCGCGCCAACCCGATCGAGCGCATCACCCCAGACGGCATCCAGTCGCGCGACGGCACCGAATACAAGCTGGACATCATCGTCTTCGCCACCGGCTTCGACGCGATGACCGGGCCGCTGCTCCGGCTGAACATCACCGGCCGCGACGGGGTCGCGCTGCGCGATGCCTGGGCGGCGGGCCCGCGCACCTATCTCGGACTGCAGGTGGCGGGCTTCCCCAACCTCTTCACCATCACCGGCCCCGGCAGCCCCTCCGTCCTCTGCAATATGCCGGTCTGCATCGAGCAGCATGCGGAGTGGATCGCCGACTGCATCGCCGCGCTTCGCGCGAAGGGCGTGGCGCGGATCGAGCCAGACCAAGCTGCGGTGGACCGCTGGGTCGACCACGTGAACGAAGCGGCGAATGCCACACTGCTGCCGCAGGCCGGGCATTCCTGGTACCTCGGCGCCAACGTGCCGGGCAAACCGCGCGTGTTCATGCCCTATGCCGGCGGCATGGCGCGCTACCGCGAGATCTGCGACGACGTCGCGGCCAAAGGGTACGAAGGCTTCGCGCTGAGCAAGTAAGGCAAGGCCAGGGAGGAAGTATCCTTCCTGGACCGACCTCTATTTTTGTGAGTCTGGCATTCGCCGCGCGGCGGGTGCCAAGCCCACAAAAGGAAGGGTGGGGCTTGGGGAGGGAATACTTTTCCCTCTCCAACCCTTCCTCAAGCCGGCTTGAACTGCGGGTAAGGCGGCCCGTCATCCTTGGTCGGCCGCCAGGTGACCGTCACCTTTTGGCCGATCGCCACCGTGTCGAAGTCGCAGTCGACGATGTTGGTCATCATCGTCGGGCCTTCCTCCAGCGTCACATAGGCCACCGCATAGACCTCCGGCGCGCGCTTCATGACGCTGACGCTGTAGATGGTGCCCCGACCGGAGCCTTCCTTCCACTCCGTCTTGTCGCTGAAGCAATGCGGGCAGATCGCGCGCGGGTACCAATGCGCCTTGCCGCAATCGGTGCAGGCGCGGATGAGGAATTTGCTCCTCCGCGCCGCCGCCCAGAAGGGCTCGGTCTCCGGATTGGTCAGCGGCGCGGGGATGGAGCGTTCCTTCGCCATGTCTCTCACTCCCTCTCCATAATCAGCGTGGCGCCACCATGCCGGCTGCCGAGCAGCCCGCCGGTGCCATGCGCCAGCGCCAAGTCGCAATCCTTCACCTGCACCGCCGGGTGGGCTTCCCCGCGCAGCTGCCGCACCGCCTCGATCACCTTGGTGATGCCACCGCGGTTGGCGGGATGGTTGTTGCAGAGCCCGCCGCCATCGGTGTTGAAGGGCAGCTTGCCGACGCCGGAGATCAGGTTGCCGTCGGCGACGAACTTCCCGCCCTGGCCCTTCTCGCAGAAGCCGAGGTCCTCAAGCTGCATCAGCACGGTGATGGTGAAGCTGTCGTAGATGCTGGCATACTTGATGTCGGCCGGCTTCACCCCCGCCTCGGCGAAGGCGGCCGGGCCGCTGCGCACCGCGGCGGAATAGGTCAAGTCAACCGCCCCTCCCATCTGGCCTTTCATGCTCTCCCCGGCGCCGATCACCTTGACCAGCGGCCGCTTGAGCGACTTGGCGATCTCCGGCGAGGTGACGATCAGCGCGCCGCCGCCATCGGAGACGACGCAGCAATCCATCCGGTGCAGCGGCGTGGCGATCAGCGGACTCGCCACCACCTGCTCCACCGTCACCACGTCGCGCAGCATGGCATGCGGGTTGTGCTGCGCATGGTGGCTGGCCGCGACCTTGATCCAGGCGAGCTGCTCGGAGGTGGTGCCGAATTCGTACATGTGCCGCGCCGCGCACATGGCATAGGCGTTCACCGTGGCGATGCCGGTCGGGAATCCCACTGCGTGTCCGGGGCATCGGCGCCGCGTACCCGCGGCACCGCGCCGGAGTGCCCTTCTGACCGCGGCCGCCCGGCCAAAGTGATCAGCGCCACCGAGCATTTGCCCGCGGCGATCGCCTCCGCAGCATGGGCCACATGTGCGAGGTATGAACAGCCGCCGACATCGGTGCTGTCGAGGTGCCGCAGCGTGAGGTTCATGTAGTCGGCCATGGCCAGCGGACCGAGCCCGGGCGCATCGCCGGCGCAGAAATAGCCGTCCACATCGGCCTTGGTCAGCCCGGCATCCCGCAGGGCGCCGAGCGCGCTCTCGGCATGCAGCTGGGCGACGCTCTTGTCCTTCGCCAGCCGCGTCGGGTGCTCGAAGGCGCCCGCGATATAGGCCTTGCCCTTGATGGTCATTCCACTCCCCTCTCCTTGGATGGCGCAGCATCGCATGCGTCCCGGCGCGCGGCGAGACGCCGGCGCGGCGGTACCGCATCATTCGCGCTGCAGGCCCGCCTGTTCGATCAGTGCGCGCCATAGCGGCATCTCGGCGGCGATGCGCGCCGCCAAGGCCGCTGGCCACTGCGGCCGCAGCGCGAAACCGGCGGCCAGCAGGCGGCCGCGGATCACCGGGTCGCCCAGAACTGCGGCGGCGTCCCGCGCCAGGCGGTCGATGATCGCCAGCGGCGTGCCCGCCGGCGCCAGGAAGCCCTGGAAGGTTTCGGAGACGAAGCCGGCCCAGCCAAGCTCCAGCATGGTCGGCACCTCCGGCAGGTCGGGCCAGCGCGCCTCGCCGGTCAGCGCCAAGGCGCGCAGCGTCCCGGCCTTGATCTGCGCATGCGCCGGCGGCAGCGCGGTGACGCCGACCGAGGTGGTGCCCGAGAGCAGCGACTGAACCGCCAGCGCCGCGCTGTTGTGCGGGATCTGGACGGACTGGATGCCTGCCCGCAGCTGCAGCAGCTCGGCCGTCAGATGTGGGGTCGAGCCGGTGCCGGGATTGGCCAGGTTCAGCCCGCCCGACGTCGCCTTCGCCCGCTCCACCAGCGCGGCAATCGAGCCGATGCCGCTGTCCGGCCGCGCCAGGACCACGTTGGGCGAGGCGCCGAGCTCTGGTGATCGGGGCGAAATCCTGCACCGGGTCGTAGCCCGGATTGCGGAACAGACTGGGGTTCACCACGAAGCCGGTCGAGGTGACCAGCAGCGTGGTGCCGTCAGGCGCGCTCCGGGCGACATGCGCCACGCCGACATTGCCACCGCCGCCCGGACGGTTGTCGACCACCACCCACTGCCCGAGCGCAGCACTCAACCCCGAAGCCAGGACGCGGGCCACGACATCGGTCGGCCCACCGGGGGCGAAGGGCACTACCAAGCGGATGGGGCGCGACGGCCAGGTCGCGGCGGATTGGGCATCCGCCGCGCCGATGCCGGCCAGCAGCACGATGGCAGCCCGCCTCATGACATGGCGACGAAGATGGCTCATGGCGCCAATCTCCCCGGGACGATGACACCGCCTTCATCCAGACGGCCTCGGCGGGAGGCTGCCGGCCATGGCGGCGGAGCGTCAAGCGGTGGCCGTTCCGACTTCGCGACGGCGCTCCCATACCGACGTCAGGCAGACATGTTCGCTAAGGTCAGCAGGGACGCCTCCTCGTGAGGCCAAATTTCGAAAGGCTGCACCCATTCGCCACATCCGCGCATTAAATCGAAATTGCACCAGTTCCAGATCACGATTTTCTCATTCCACAAATCCCGCTGAGCGCCATAAAACCGGGGGTGCCAACCAAGACGTGTGACGTCCATGCCCCATGTTCGCGTCTTTTTTTATTGTCCAGCAACTATTGCGAAGGGCATTGTCTCGCCGGTTGGCCGGCGACAGCCGTGAACGCGTTCGCCGGCAGTGATGCCGCCTTGCGGTTCACCTCACCGAGGCTGGCGCCGCACGGCTGTCGCCTGGCCGATCCTACCGGTCCGGCAGCGCCACTTCGCGTCCTCCATCTCATCCCTGCGCTCGGCCAAGGCGGCGCAGAGCGATTGTTGGCTGAACTGGTACGGCATACGCCCCGCCTGCTTCACCACAGGATCATCAGCCTCACCGATCAGCCCGCCTTTTTCGACTTCGGCGCGGCGGAAATCGTGCCGCTCGGCCTCGCTCGCGGCCAGATCTCGCTCGCGGCGCTGCACCAAGCCCGGGCCGCGGCACGTGACTTCGGACCGGATATCGTCCAGTGCTGGCTCTACCACGGCAATCTGGCCGGCAGTCTGCCCGCGCTGCGCCGCACGCCGCTGGTCTGGTCGATCCACAACACGAACTTGCCTTGCGCCGGGACTAAGCCGCTGACGCGGCTGGTGGCACGGCTTGGCGGCCCGCTCTCGGGTTTCACCGGACAGGATTGTTTACTGCGCGGACGGTGCCCGCGCCTGGCATGAGCAGCGGCTTGGCTATGCGGGTGAGGCCTGGCCAGGTGATCGGCAACGGAGTGGATTTTTCCGCCTTCGCCTTCGATCCCGCCGCCCGCGCCCGGTTGCGCACCATGTGGAACCTGACGGAGTCGCAGGTCGCCATTGGCACGATCGGTCGCTTCGATCCGCAGAAGGACCATGCCGGCATCGCCGCCGCGCTTGCCAAGCTGGGTCGGCGCGAGGCCGTCTGGGTACTCGCCGGCAGTGGCTGCGAAGCCGGCAACCCCGCGCTTGGCGGTATCCTCGGCAGCGCCCAGCCAGGTCTGCGGGTGCTGCCGCTCGGCCCGCGCGGTGACATGGCGGCGGTCCTGTCGGCGCTGGACCTGCTGGTGATCGGCTCCGCCTTCGGCGAGGCGCTGCCGATGGTGGCGCTGGAAGCGGTGGCGAATGACCTGCCGGTTGTGGCGACGCGCGTGGGCTCGGTCGAGCCGTTGGTACTGGACACAGCCTGGCTGGCCGCCCCAGGCGACCTGACCGCGCTGGCGGCAGCGATCGCGGCCGCCTGGCCCGCGCTGCCGGGCGGCCGGCGTCCACCCTCGGCCGTCAGCAAGCGGCTGGCACTGGCCGCCGAATATGCCATTGCCTCCACAACCGCGAAGTATCATCAACTCTACCGGGACCTGGCGCGCGCACCCGGCGGCGTCGCCAACGCTCCACGCATCGCCATGGCATGACCGCGCCTTGACCGATGGTATTCAGGACAAGGCAACGGGCAGGCAGGCCCGGGCCGTCTTCACGCCGAGAGGCCGTCATCCCAGTCGGTGACTGGCCCGCGGCCCCGCGACCGAAAGGCAAGAACTGCATGGAACGCCTCGCCTGCTCCGCCACGGCGACCTACCAGCCGATCGAAGCGGCCATCCATGTCAGCCGCTATGCCGGGGCGCTCGCGCTCTGCCCGGGCAAGCGGGTGCTGGATATCGCCTGCGGCGAGGGCTACGGCGCTCTATCTGATGGCGCAGGCCGGCGCCGCCGCGGTGCTGGGCATCGATGCGAGTGCCGAGGCGGTGGTGGCCGCGGCCGCGAACTTCCCGCATTCCGGCCTGCAACTCATGGCCGGCGATGCCGCCGCGCTGGACGGCCTGCTGGGTGATGCGCAGTTCGACCTCATCGTCTCGCTCGAGACCATCGAGCATCTGGGCGACCCGGTCGGCTTCCTGCAGGCGCTCCGGCGGCGCTGCGCACCCGGCGGGACGATCATCCTCTCCTGCCCCAACGACCATTGGTACTATCCGCCGAACCAGCAGAACCCCTACCACGTCCGCAAGTACAGCTTCGCCGAGTTCCGCGCCCTGGCCGAGGAGTGCCTCGGCACCGCAGACGCTTGGTCGTTCGGCACTGCGCCGCCCTCGGCTTCACCACGCTGCCGATCGAGGGGCCGGCGGCCGGGCTGAACGGCCTCGACTATGCCGATGCGCGGCCTTCACCCGCCGCCTTCCTGTGCCGACCCGGCTGCCAGGACGCGGTGACGTCCGACCGCGCCAGCTACTTTCTGGGCGTCTGGGGGCCGGGCGCGGCGACGGCGCGGGGGGCAGCGCTCTTCCCGCTCTCGATGGACCGATATGCGGCAATGCTGCAAGCCGGCGACCTGGCCGGGCAGTTGGCGACCGAGACGGCGGCGCGCAACCGGCTGCAGGCGGCGCTGCACACGGCGGATGCCGCGCTGCGCGGCCAGCAGCAGCTGGCGGCGGACCAGCGCAACCAGGCGCAGCGGGAGCATGCCGCGCAACTCGCCGCCGTGGAGGCCGCGCTGGCGCGCACAGCCGAGTCCTTGCGCCAGACCGAGACCCGGCTGGAGGAGGCTGGGCAGCGTGGCGAGCAGGATCGCCGGCTGGCGCGGGTCCAGCTTCATGCGCTGCGGAAGGAAAACGACATCCTGACGCAGTCGGTCGCACGGCTGCAGGCGGCAGCCACCGAAGCGCAGCAACAATCCGCCGCGCTGGAGGCGGCGCGCCGCGAGGCGAGCGAGCATGCCACGGCGCTCGCGGCCGAGCTGGCGGAATCGCGGGCCATCCTCGACCGCCAGGGGGACCATGATGCGCTGGTCGCCGCGCATGCCGCACTGGTCGCGGAGCGCGCCTTCCTGCTCGCCGAGCGGGAGCGGATCTTTGCCCGCATGCGACCGGTCTGGCGCCTCGCCCAGATGATCCCCTCGCCCATGCGGCGCGGCATGCGCCGGGTCGCCGGCCCGGTGCTGCGCCGCTTCGTCCCGCAGTCCTGACGCGACGGAAGCCCATGGCGATGTACCAGACCAGCTTCCACAGCGACGCGCGCTACGATTGGTTCGACACCGACATCGCCCGGACTGGCGAGGCCAATCTCGGCGCCGATGGGCGGAACGTCACCCTCGTCTTCCTCTCCATGAACCGCGCCAGCCTGTCGATCCGCCTGCTGCGGTCGCTGGTCGGGCAGGTGCCGCATTTCGCCGGAGAGATCCTGGTCGCCGACAATGGCTCGGACGCCGCCGAGCTGGCGGCGCTCGAGGCCTTCTGCCAGGCGGAGCTGCGCTGCCGCTGGCGCATCCTGCGCTTCGGCGAGAATCTCGGCGTCGCCGGCGGCCGAAACCGCGCCTTCCGGGCGGTGACGACCGACTGGATCCTCTCGCTCGACAACGACATCTACCTGACGGCGGACCCCTTCCCCGCCCTGCAGCGCGATCTCTCGGTGCTGGGCTGCCACTTCCTCAGCGTGCCGCTGCTGAACCCCGACCGCGCCACCTTCTACGCCTTCGGCGGCCAGCTGCAGACGCTGATCCAGGACGGCCAGCCGCGGCTCACCATCGGCACCCTGCTGCCGCCCGGCGCACCGATTGCGGCCGCCGAGGAGATGCGGCCCGCGGGGGACGGCTTCCTCTGCTCCTTCCTGTTCGGCGGCGCGAGCCTGCTACGGCGCGACAGCTTCGAGGCGCTGGGCGGCTTCGACGACGGCATGTTCATCGGCTTCGAGGACATCGACTTCTCGCTGCGGCTCTGGCGCGGCGGCATGAAGGTCGGATCCGCGGCGCTTGCCTGCTTCGTGCACGACCATCCGGCGGCCGAGGCGGAGAGCGACCGCAGCTACGAGCGAGCCCGCTTCTCCCGCCGGAAACTGCATGACGCGGCGCGGCACCTGGAAGCCAAGCACGGCTTCCGGGTCTGGGGCGAGGAGGTGGAGAGCTGGCTGTTGGCGCGCGAGCGGCAGCAGCGGATTCCGGCCCCGACGCGGTGACGGAGAGCGGCAGTGTGGCTGCCCCGACACCGCCCCGGCGGCGGATCGCCCTGGTCACGGATACCGGCATCTGGGCCTTCGCCAATATCGCCCGCCAGATCATCCGCCACCTCGGCCACAAGTACGACCTGACCTGATCCCGATGACCGAGCTGGGCGGGATCGAGGAGGCGCGCTGGCTCGAGCGCGGACGTACCAGCAGCTACGTGCCGGGTGGCGCCTCCGGCATCAACCAGTTGCTGCTGGTCGCCCCTGACTACGACCTCGTGCATGTGTTCTGGCGCGAATACCTGATGCTCATCGGCTCCGATGCCCTGGCCGATTATGCCGCCCGCCTCGGCCTGAGCTATGCGGAGTACGAACGAAACTTCATCCGCCGCGCCTGCATCACCACCAGCGTCTACGACCACCTGCATGCGACGCCCGAGGCGATCACCGAGCGCCGGCCGCTCCTCAACGAACTGACCGCCGGCTACACCGTCTCCTCGGCACGCCTCGACCGGCTCTACCGCGGCTTCGACGGGCTGCGCGCCCCAGCCGCAGTGATCGAGGACGGTGTCTCGCCCGAGCTTTTTCACCTCGATCGGCCTCGACCGGTTCGCCACGGTCGGCGGGCGGGAGGTCGTAGTCGGCTGGGTCGGCAACAGCAAATGGGCCGCCTCCTCGGTGACAAGAAGGGCGTGCATTCGATCCTGATCCCGACGATCGGACGGTTGCGCGCCGAGGGCCTGCCGATCCGGCTGGAACTCGCAGACCGCCAGGATGGCTTCATCCCGCATGACGCGATGGTCGGCTACTACGCGAAGATCGACGTCTATGTCTGTACCTCAGAGATCGAGGGCACGCCCAACCCGGTGCTGGAGGCGATGGCCTGCGGCGTGCCGGTGGTGACCACCGATGTCGGCGTGGTTCCGGAGGTCTTCGGGCCGGAGCAGCAGGCCTTCATCCTGGCCGAGCGCAGCATCGACGCGCTGGCCGCGGCGCTGCGCCGGCTACTGGCAGAGCCCGCGCTCTTCGCCCGCCTGTCGGCCGAGAACCTGGTACGCATCGCCGACTGGACCTGGCGCTCGAAGGCCGAGAAGTTCGACCGCTTCTTCACCGCCATGCTGGAGCAGCGCGCCACCGGCCTCGGCGAGCGGCGAACGAAGATGTGCATGCTGCCCTTCACCACGCCGAGCATGGAGCCGGATGGAAGCATCCGGCTCTGCTCGGCCTCGAGCATCTTCGACTACCGGGCCGAGACGAATATGGGCAATGCCCGCGAAGCGGGGTTGGAGACCGTCTGGCGTGGCGAGAAGTACCGGCACATCCGCCGCACCCTGCTATCCGGGGAGGCGCTGACACCCTATTGCCAGGCCTGCGAATACCGCACCGAGGGACCGGCCTGGCTGTTCCAGCTGCACCTCGCGCTGCATGCCTGGGGTGCCGGGCTGCGCAGCCCCGAATTGCTCGACCTGCTGCAGCGCCGCGCGCCGCGCTATGCCGAATATTGCGCGCAGGCGCCGGCGCTGCGCCTGCAAGTGCTGCCGCTGCCGGAGCTTGAGCCGGCACTGCCGCCGCCGCCGGGCACACCGCTGCGGGTGCCGGAGGCGCTGGTCGACGGCAAGGACCTGCCGATCTATGTCGACCTCAATACGCTGAACCGCTGCAACGTCTCCTGCCTCATGTGCCCGCCGGCGATCAGGTTCGACGACCTTGGTGAGCGCCGCGATCCCTACTACCGGCTGACGCTGGCAGAGTTCGAGACACTGACCGGCGGGCTCAACGTCACCTCGGCGCATTTCGTCGGCGCCTATGCCGAACCACTGCTGAACAAGGAAATCTTTGCCCTGGTGCGGCGCGCGCATGACCGCGGCATCTTCACCGCCATCACCAGCAATGCCATGCCGCTGTCGCGCAGCTTCGCCGAGCGACTGGTCGATGCCGGGCTCGACATGATGTCGGTCTCGCTTCACGGCGCAACCGCGACGACGGCCGAGGCCATCATGCGCCGCAGCCGCTTCGATCGGGTGCTGGAGAACATCCGCACCCTGCAGGCGGTGAAGGCCGCGCGCGGCAAGGCGACACCCGAGCTCTACTTCAACTTCGTCTCGCAGCGGCTGAATGTCGGCGAGATCGCCGACTTCATCGACCTCGCCGCCGAACTGCAGGTGCGGCACGTCAACATCATCCACCTGATCGATGGCGATGAGGTGGTGCAGTCCGAGGACAACCTGGTGCTCTATCCGGACCTCCTGGTGCCGCAGCTGCGCGAGGCGCTGCGGCGCGGCGCGGCACTGGGCGTGAACGTCTATGTCAGCCCGGCCTATCAAGGCCTCATGGACAGCCACCCCGAGGTGCCGGAGCGACTCGCGCTGGCGGCGGCGGAATAGGCCGCCGCATGTCCGCAAGCTCCGCCACCAGCGCCGCGGCGCCGCGTCGGCCTGGGCTGGCGCATCCGCAACCGGCTGCGCCGGGCCGCCGCCCCGCCGCCGCCGGCCACCACCGCGCTGCCCTTCGACATCCTGGCCGAAGCGCTGGCCGCGGATGCCGCACCGGTGATCGCCTTCGACATCTTCGACACACTGCTGCGCCGCACGATCACGCCCGAGCACGTCAAGCGCCTGTCGCTGGACCGGCTGGCGCGCCGGCTGGCGCTGCCGGTGGATGCCGCGGCACTCTGGCATGCGCTGCGCCACCGGATCGAGGCTGAGCTATGCCGCGCCAATGCCGACCGGCATGGCGAGCTGGGATCCCGCTTCGACGACCTGGCGCGGGAAATCCATGCCGAGCTTCGCACGGCCGGCACAGCGGGCCTGCCCGAGGATGTCGCCGGTTTCGCCGCCGCCCTGCTCGCCTGCGAGATGGCGGTCGAGGCGGAGGTGCTGGAGCCTGTGCCCGAAGCGGTCGCGGCGCTGGATCAGCTGCGGCAGCGGGGCAGGCGCATCGTCGTGGTCAGCGACTTCTACCTGCCCGAGACCCAGCTGCGGCGGCTGCTGGACGGCTGCGGCATCGCGCTGGGCGACCTGCCGCTCTTCGTCTCCTGCGACCGCATGGCGTCGAAGCGCAGCGGCCGGCTCTATCCCGTGGTGCTGCAGGGCCTCGGCATCCGCCCGGCGGACTTGCTGATGGTGGGCGACAATCCGCATTCCGACGGCGCCATGGCGCTAGCCGCCGGCTGCCGCAGCCTGCTGCTCGATGCCGGGGCGCAGCATGGCTTCTATGCGCGGCCGGAGGCCGGGCCACCGCGCCGGCCATCGCCCGCCTCGCCCTGGACGCCACGCTATCTCGACGGCGGGGTGCGCTGGCGGCGCCGAGCCTGGTGCTGTTCGTCGAGCGACTCTACGCCGCGGCGCGGCGCGACGGCCAGCGGCAGTTGTTCTTCCTGGCGCGGGAAGGTCAGCCGCTGCTGCGCCTGTTCGAGCACTACCAGGACCTGCTCGGCCTCGCCGGACCGGACCGCATCGCCTGCCACTACCTTCTGGCCTCGCGCCGGGCCTGCTTCATCGCCTCGCTCAGGCCGCTGCCGGAGGAGGATTTCCTCGGCCTGTTCCGGCAGTACTCGGCGTATTTCGCTCGGCGAATCCCTCGCCAGCCTGCGAATCCTGGACGACGCGGCCGCACGGATGGCGGCCGAGCTCTGGCACCACGCTGGACCACGAGGAGGCCGATTTCCCGACCAGCGAGTGCTACGGCCGGCTGCGCGCGCTGCCCGCCTTCACCGGCAGCTACGAGGCGCTGCGGCGGACGCAGCAGGACAACCTGCGAGCCTATGTCGGGACTCGGCGCCGACCTGGCGCGGGACGGTTTGGCTCTGGTCGATGTTGGCTGGAAGGGCACCATTCAGGACTTCGTCGCCGCCGCGCTTGGACCGACGGTGGCCGTGCGGGGCTACTACCTAGGCTTGTTGGCGGCGGGGCAACCGCTGGAGCGCAAGCAGGGTCTGCTGTTTTCCGACATAGGCGGCCAGAGCCCCGGCTTTCGCGTGCTGGCGGAGAACCGCAGTCTCTTCGAAATCCTGCTCTGCGCGGACCATGGCAGCGCACTCTCCTACGACCGCGGCGCGGATGGCAGCGTCGTCCCGCGGCTGGATGAGGCGCCGGAGGAAGCCGTCTATCTCCAGGGCGAAGTCGCGCCGGTGGCGGCGCGCGTCCTAGGCGCCGCTGAGGCGCTGATGCGGGCGCGGCTGCGCTATGCCGTGCCGGAACGGCTCTGGCTCGACTTCGTGCTGGACCGCCATGCCGCGCTGGTCTTCCGCCCCTGGGATGCCGCCGCGCGCCGGCTGCTGCAAGCGAAGCACCGGGAGAATTTCGGCGTCTTCCGCCTTTCCGGCTTCACCGGCTGCGCGGCGCCTCCGCTGCTCGCCAGGCTACGCTACTCGGCCGGCGTGCTGCTCCGGCCGCGTCAGGCGCTCGAAAGTTCCTTCTGGCCGGCGCTGACCCTCTATCTCCGCTCCGGCCGGCTGTTGACGGAGGCCTATGCCTGGCGGCAGCGCCGGCGGGCGCAGCAGGCATGAAGCTCTGCGTGCTGATGGGCTCCGCCGATATCAGCGGCGGCAGCTACGTGATCTTCGAGCACTGCCTGCATCTGGTCGAGGCGGGGTTCGAGGTGACCATCGTCACCCTGGACCCCTGCCCGATCGACCTGTGCCCTGGCACCGCGCCCTGGCGCGGCTGCGCTTCACCAGCTTTGAAGCCGTGGCGGCGGAGCGCTTCGACCTGGCGCTCGCCACCTGGTGGAAGACCATCTACGAGCTGCACCGCATTGACGCGGGGCGCTACGCCTATTTCGTGCAGTCGATCGAGAGCTGGTTCTACCCGGACAGCGACGCCGCGGTGCGCAACCTGGTGAACGCCACCTACCTGCTGCCGCTTCCCGGCATCACCGAGGCACGCTGGATCCGCGACCACCTGCGCAGCCGCTTCGGCCATGACTACCACCTGGTGCCGAACGGCTGCAGCAAGGCGTTGTATGCCGCGGCGGGTCGCTTGCATCGCACCGCGCGAGCCCGGCCGGCTACGGATCCTGGTGGAAGGCCCGCTCGGCGTCGACTTCAAGAATGTGGCGCGGAGCATTGCCCTCGCGCGGCGGGCCGGGATCGGTGAGATCTGGCTGCTCACCTCCTCCCCGGTCACACGCTACCCCGGCGTCGCCCGGGTCTTCTCGCGCCTCCCGGCGGCGGATTGCGCCGCGGTCTACCGCTCCTGCGACGTACTGCTGAAGCTCAGCTTGGTGGAGGGAATGTTCGGCCCGCCGCTGGAGATGTTCCATTGCGGCGGCACCGCGGTCGTCTACGACGTCACCGGCCATGACGAATACATCGAGCACGAGGCGAATGCCCTGGTGGTTGCCACCGGCGACGAGTCCGGCGTGGTCGCCGCGCTGCGCCGCCTGGCGCAGGAGCCGGGTCTGCTGCCGCGCCTGACCGAGGGCGCCGCGCGCACCGCCGCCGCCTGGCCGGACTGGGCCGCGACCAGCCCCCGCTTCGCCACCGCGCTCGGCGCCATCGCCGCAGCGCCGCCCGGCATCGCGCGCGAGCGCCTGCGGCTCTCGACCGCCGAGCTGTTCAGCCAGTATGTCCGCGCCGAGCAGGCATTGCAGGCGGCGCGGCGGCGGGCGCCCTGGCAGCGGGCCGCCCGCCGCGCCAGCGGCCTGCTGCAGGGCGCCGCCCGCCGCTCGCCCGGCCTTCTCCGCCGCCTGCTGACCTGGCGCGCCCTATGGCTGGAAGAACGCGCGTTGCCGCGCGCGCGGACCCGGATATGAGCCCGCCGCAGCCGCTGGAGTCCGATCTGGCGGCGGATGCGCGCCGGCTGGGCGGTGCCTTCGGCGGCTTCCTCCGGGACGTCGCCGCGACGGCGCGGCGAGCGCGGCGCGGCCTCGGTGCATTTCCTGTCTGGCGAGGGGCGCTGGTTTGCCGCCGCCTACGAGCGCATCCGCGCCGCCTCCCCGCAGCTGCGCGGATTCCGCCGGCGCTCCACCTGCCGATCAGCCGGCAGGCCAGCTTCCTGGCCAGCCTCGAGACCTGCGACGCGGCCTCGCTGGCGCCGCTGCTCGCGCAGTATACGCGGGCGAGCCTGGGCGCGGTGCTCACCAGCCTCGGGGTAGCCTGCCCACCGGCGGAACTCGCGGCTTCCGGACTCGACCCGGCCCGGCTTTGGACGGAACAGGCGGCCCGGGCTTTCGCCTGCACCTCGCTGATGCGGCGGATCGAGCTGCTTCGGCAGGAGCAACGCGCGCTGCTGCTCCGCTACCTGTCGCAGCAAGGCCTGCCCGCGGCCGGGGAGGTACTGGTCGCCGATATCGGCTGGCGCGGCTCGATCCAGGACAATCTCTCCCGGCTGCTGCCCCGGGCGCGGCTGCATGGCTGCTATTTCCTGCTCCTCGCGCCCTTCGTTGTGCCCTCGCCCGCCAGCACGCGGCAGAGCTTTCTCGCCCCGGATGCGTCGACGGCGCGTCGGCTGCGCTTCGGGGCGCCGCTGGAGCTCGCGGTAGGCAGCCCGCATGGCAGCGTCACCCAATACCGCGCCGAGGGCGACTGGGTGCGGCCGGTCGAGGCTCCATTGCCCGCGACGCCGGCCGTGATCGCGGCGCGCCTCGCAAGATTCCGCGCCGCGCTGGCGGCAGCGGCCGTCGCAGCGCCGACCCCGCCGGACGCGGCCCTCAGCGATGTGCTACGCGTCCTCGAACATCCCTCCCGCGGCTTTGCCGCGCTTTATCTCGGCGGTGCGCGCGACGAGCGCTTCGGAACCGGCGGCACGGTGGCGAGCGCCGCGCGACTGACCCTGGGCCGGCTTCTCGCGGCCCTGCCGCATCGGGCCGAGCGGCACCGGCTTGGCCTCGCCCTGGCCGATAGCGGCTGGCCCTGGGCGCTGCTGCGCCGCGACCTGCCCTGGCTGCTGCCGCTGCTGCGGCCAGCGCTGCTCCGGCTCGACCCGCGCCTGCCCGGGGCACCGTGCAGCGTCGCGTCGGCGCCCCGCAGGCCGGCATAAGTCCAGCCGAGCACCGCCTCCGCAGTACGGCGGCAGAACCGTCCAAGATATTGCACGGACCCGCATCCCGCCCGGCTGTCACGACGGCCATCGGGCAGCCGACAGAACTGGCTGCGGCAACGAACCGGTATCCCCGATGAGCCTGCCCCCTGTGCGGGGAACAATTGCGACGGCGGCGCCATCAGGACTCGGTTTGCTTAGCATAGCCCCAACAAACGATTGAGATTTGTTGCTACTCGTTCGTGTGGCGGAGGCATCGCGCCTCTGCAGCATGAAGGAGAATGCAAAGTGACGATACTAAACGCCAATATGCTGGCGGATCCGGCGCTCGTCTCGATTGGCACCCCGGCCGATCCCCGCACCCGCATGGCGGCACGACTGCCCGCCTTCATCCAGCCTTTCCTCACTTGGCTGACCGCGAAGCCGGCGCCGGGCGAAGTGGCCCCCGGCCGCTCCGCCACCGCCTTCATCCTGGGCGCGCTGGCCTGGACCTTCGGCGGTTGCCTGCTGGCAGCGGTGCCGCTGGCACTGGCCAGCCCGCCCCTGCTTGCCTGGCTGCTGCTGCCTGCCGGTCTGCTGGCGACCTGTTGCGGCCTCGGCCTGTTCCAGGTGGTGGTCTTCCATCACTGCTCGCACGGCACGGTGCTGAAGACGCGAGAGGCCAATCGCCGGGCCGGCAGGCTGATCTCCGCCCTGCTGCTGTTCAAGCGCTTCGAGGACTATCAGCGCGAGCACATGATGCATCACAGCCCCAACAAGCTGCTGACCGAGGAGGACGAGTTCGCCGATTTCGTCATGGGCATGTGCGGACTCGAGCCCTGGCGTTCCGAAGCGCGAGCTGTGGCGCCGGGTGCTCGTCAATTGTGCGTCCCCGGTCTTCCACGCCCGCTTCCTGCAGCGCCGGATGCGGGCCAGCATGTTCACCGGCGACCGCGCGCATGACCTGATGAGCCGCGGGGCCTGGATCGGTGCCTTCGCGCTCGCCGCCGCCACGGGCACGCTGCCGATCTTCCTGATCACCTGGGTGCTGCCGGTCACGATCCTGCTGCAGGTCGCCACGGTCTTCCGCATCCTCTGCGAGCACCGCTTCCCCGAGCCGCAGGTCATCTGCCTGCGCGACCGCAACTTCGTCTGTCACGCGACCGCCGGCGTCTTCCCGGGCAGCGCCCCGCCGGACCTCTACGCCACCACGTTGGAAGGCGCCCTGCGCTGGACCGCCTGGTGGGCCGAGATGCTGACCGTGCAGCTTTTCGTCCGGCTCTTCGTGCTGGTCGGAGATGCGCCCTGCCACGACTTCCACCACCGCAAGCCGGCGACCCGCCGCTGGGCCGACTACATCTATGCCCGGCAGCAGGACCTCGATGCGGGGTCGCCGGGCTTCCCGGCCGGGTATTTCGAGAACTGGGGGCTTTTCGCCGCGATCGACCACAATCTCGGAAGCCTTGCCACCACCCAGCCGGAGGCGCTGGGCCGCTAAGGCCCGGCAGCTCTGCGATCCTGCCCCACGCCATGCCCGGAGGGCCGCCCCGGATCCGGGCGCGGCCGCCGGGACGGACCGGCGGCTGCGCCCGGCGGCCAGCCACGCAGCTGCGGATCCGGAGGCGAGGGCAGCATCGCCGTGGCGCAGGATTTTCAGCGCCGCTGCATGCCAGTGTTCGATCACCCGCTGCGGCAATCCGCTTCAGCTATCGAGCCGTTCGCGCACCCGCTCCGCCGGCAGCCGGGCCATCACCGTAGTGCCCTCGCCGAGCAGGCTCTCGATCGTCAGTTCGCCGCCGTGCGCTTCCAGCAGCCGCTTCGCAATGGGCAGGCCGAGACCCGCGCCGCCGAGCGCGCGAACCGAATCTCTGGTCGAGCTGCTGGAAAGGCTCCAATGCGCGGGGAATGTCCTCCGGCCGCATGCCGACGCCGGTGTCGCGCACCGTCACCGCCGCGGTACCGTCCTCCGCCCGTTCGGCAGTCACCACCACCAGCTGTCCGGGAAGCGAGAACTTCACCGCATTGCCTAGCAGGTTGTGCAGCACCTGGCGGAAGCGCACCGGATCGATGCAGATCTCGAGTGCCGGGTCCACCGGCATGACCCGGATCTCCACTTGCCGGCTATGGCTCTCGCCGGAGGCGCAGCGCCACCGTGCTGGCCAGCAGCTTGCTCGGCAGAGAGCCATTCCGGCGCCAGCGAAGGCAAGGCCTGTTCCAGGTAGGAGTAGTCGAGGATGCCATCGGCCAGTTTCAGCAGGTAATGCGCGGCCTCCAGGATCAGGGCGGAATAGCGCCCGCGGTCGGCCGGGCTCGGGTCGTAGCGCGACCCCGGGACCATCATCTCGGAATATCCGACCACCGCGTTCAGCGGCGTGCGCAACTCGTGCGTCAGCGTCGCCAGGAAGCGCGCCCGGGCGGCGCTGGCCCGTTCCGCCACCGCCTTGGCGGCGCGAAGCTCCATTTCGGCCTGCTTTCGGAGCACGATATCAATATAGACCGAGAGCGCACCCTCGATGAATTCCTGGTCACCGGCTTCGAAGGGGCGGCTGACATTGCTCTCGGACCGGCTCCCAAGGATCAACGCCCGCCCGGTAGGCTTGTCATAAGCCCAGAGCAGGTAGGGCAGCCGCAGGATGCTGGTCAGCTCATAGGCCAGCGGCTCGATCGGCGTTCGCGCGGTGGTGAAGAAGAACTCCGGCGGCGAGGAATCATGATCGGCTGTCTGGTCGCATCCGCCCCGGCGCCGATGGCGTGGATGACGCGGAAGGATCTCGCCGCCCTCGTCCTCCCGCAGCAGCGCAGCGCCATCGCAGAGCGCATTCTCGATGATGATCTCAAGCATCGGCACGCCGATGTCGCTCGGCGTCCAGTCGCCATCGGCCAAGCGGTAGGCCTCGCGGATCAGCTTGGCCACCGTGCGGCTGCGCCGTGCCTCGCGGAAGGTCTGGCTCTGCTCCTCCTGCAGCCGCAGCAAGCGGGCGCCGAGGTCGTTGCATTCGCGCCGGTAATAGGCGAGGCTCGCGCTCAAGCTGGCCGACCAGCAGGCCTTGCGAGTCTTCCGACATCAGCTGCGCCTCCGCAGCACCGTCAGCACACCGGTCCAGTCGAGCGGCCGGCTCAACCCGCCGGCGAAGGGGGCGATCTCGACGCCGGAGTAGAAGCCGAGCAGCGGCACCGAGGCATGCAGCCCGCGCTGCACCAGCTCCGCCTCCTCAACCGGGGCACCGCTGCGGGCGCTGCCGCGGCCGGCGCAGTCGATATAAAGCCCGAGCAGCGGCTGGGTCCCTGACATCACCCGGTTCATCTCGTCGACGCCGCGCCGCACCGATTCAAGCATCAGGGAGTTGTCGCGGCTCATGATCTGCACCCGCGTGCCGCGGGCGAAGTCCTGCTCAAACAGCGTGACCGAGCCGGTCTCCGGATTGGCCCGCAGGATCAGCCGGTTGACATAGCTATTCTCGTCATAGGGCGCGAAGGGGTCGCCCTGCTTCTCCCCGAGTGTCGCGGTCAGCGTCAGCTCATGCCCGCGCGAGCCGCCTAGTGGCAGGCCCAGCATGCGCTCGATCACCGTCAGCGCCGGCCGCCCGTCCAGCTCGTAGACCTCGGCGCCGTCGATCCGGGTGATCTCCATGAAGGTGCTGACCGGGCGGCAGCCATGCATAATCACCGTCTCGGCCTGCACCGAGGGCGGGAAGACCAGGGCGATGGCGGCATGCTTGACCACGTCATCGCCATCGAACACCCAGCCGCCAGCGAGGTTCATGTCGGTCAGCAACCCGCCGCCGAGCAGGCAGACTGGGCGCGGGCCGAAGCCGGCATGGAAACCGTCGACGATCGAGCTGGCCGGGTGCAGCCGCAAGGGAGAGACGGTGGCGACGCTGTCGAAGAACAGCATGACCACGTCACCATCCCCGGCCATCTGGGCCGCCCCGGTGCCCAGTTCGCGGCCGGCGGCCTGCTCGTCGGCCAGCAGCTGGCGCGTCACCACCGCCCGTGGCGTCACCGCGGAGTCGAGGAAGGCGACCAAACCCAATTCGAACCCGCTGTAGCCGAACCCGCTGCGGCCGATCGCCCCGGCAGCCGAGCCGCCGAAGACCGGCACCTCGCCGAAGGCTGCGCGCAGCGCTGCCCGTAACCGCATGCGGGTCATGCTTGCCACCGCAGAAGGCCAGCAGCTGGCGCGGGCGGTCGGTCCCCAGGGCCGAAACGCAGGCCCTGACCGCGGTCGCAGGATCGGAATGCTTGGCGTAACCGACGCTGATCAAACAGGAACCCTCCCGGGGTGGTCCGTGGCCCACGGCATCATAGCGGCAGAATGCCGATGCGGCGTCATGCACCTGCCTTTGCAACGGCCCTGGCAGCCGTCCTGGCCGGCGCGGCCGGCGGAACGAGCCCGGCCAGGCAGTCGGCGAGCTCGGAGGGCGAGACCGGCTTGCGCAGCAGGGCGTAGCCCCCGCTCGGCCATCGGCGCCAGGTCGGCCATCTGCCCGGTGCCGGTCAGGAGGACGGCAACCAGGTCCGGCCGCCGCTGCCGCGCGGTCTGAATCAGCGCGGTACCGTCCATTCCCGGCATGGTGAGGTCGGAGATCAGAAGGTCGCAGGGCTTGCCGGCATCGAGGTAGACCAGCGCCTGGCCGCCATCCTCGGCCTCCTGCACCTCCCAGCCCTCATGCCCCAGGCATTCCGCCAGGAAGCGGCGCATCATCGGCTGGTCGTCGACGATCAGCACCCGGCCGCGCGCGGCGGGCCGGAGCGCATCCGGCGCCCGCTGCTCGACCGCGCAGGGCAGCCAGAGCGAAACGCTGGTGCCGCGCCCCGGCGCGCTGTCGATCCGCATGGTGCCACCGGACTGGGCGGCGAAGCCATCGGCCATGGACAGGCCGAGCCCGGTGCCCTTGTCGCGCGGCTTGGTGGTGAAGAAGGGCTCGGCGGCCCGAGTGAGGGTCGCGGTATCCATCCCGATGCCAGTGTCGGCGACCCAGAGGCGGACATACTGGCCGGGCGCCAGGCTGACCGGCGGCGCGGCCAGGCCCGCCGGATCGCCCGCCACCTCCTCGACCGCCGCGCCGAGCGTCACCGTCCCGCCCTTCGGCATGGCGTCCCGGGCATTGACCGCAAGGTTGATAAGCGTGGTCTCGAGCTGCGCACGGTCCACCCGCAAGGCCGGCAGCACGGCCGGCGCATCGACCGCGACCCGCACCACCGGCCCGATCGCGTTTGCCAGGACGGCGCGCAGGTTGCGGAGCAGCTCGGTCGGATCGACCTCGGTGGCGCGCAGCTCCTCCCGCCGGGCGAAGGCCAGCATGCGGCGGGAAATGGCGGCGCCGCGCTCGGCCGCCTCGCGCAGCCCGGCGAGCAGCCGGGACGCACCGGGCCCCGCCGCGGCCAGCGCCGCGCCGTGCCGCTTCTCCAGCAGGGCGATGCCGGCGAGGACGGCGGCCGAGGCATTGTTGAAGTCATGCGCCACGCCGCCCGAGAGCTGGCCGAGCGCTTCCAGCTTCTGGGTATGTCGCAGCCGGTCCTGCGCCGCCGAACGGGCCGCCGCCTCTGCGGCAAGCTGGGCCGTACGCTCGGCGACGCGGCGTTCCAGCGTGGCGTTCAGCTCGCGCAGCGCCGCCTCGGCCTCCTTGCCCTCGGTGACGTCGAGGTTGCAGCCGACATAGCCGGTCAGCTGGCCGAGCGGACCTGCCTTCGGCGTCGCCTCGCAGCGATGCCAGCGAAGCTGTCCGCCGGCGGTGCGCACCTGCACCTCGGCGTGAAAGGCCGTACGCCTGGCGATGCAGCGGCTAAGCCCGGCGCGGAACTCCTCCAGCGCCTCCGGCGTCAGGATCAGGCCCCAGCCGCCATCGCGCAGCGCCGGGGCGGCGATGCCGAAGACAGTCTCGAAACGCCGGTTGGCGTAGACCAGCGCCCCGATTGCGTCGGTCGCCCAGATCAGGGCCGGCGCCTCGTCGGCGGCGCAGACGGGATCGCCGCCGGCCGTCCCGGACTCGTCTCCGGATGGGTGGGCGCGCGCCGCGTCCGGGGCCGCGCCGATCCGCATCGGCATCTCAGCCGCGGGCCGCGCCGGATTGGATCGGTCCTCGGCCCGGCAGACTACAGGTCGCGTGTGCGATTGCATCGGTAGCCGCTGCCCGAAAGGATTGCGCGCGCCGTCAGGTCAATACGGCGGCACAGAAGCTTTCACGTTAGCATCAACGACCTTTCTCGCCAAGAAGTAACGATGGCGGTGACCCGGGCCAGGGCGGCGGAGGCCGTCCCGATCCCGTCGCCCGGCCGGGGCTCAGCCTCCGACGATGAAGGGCTTCGCCGCGGCGTCGTAGTCGCCATAGCCGAGCAGGTCGCGGAGGGCGGCCGGCGGCATGGCGCCAGCGGCGGCGGATTGCCCGGCACGCAGCGCCTCCAGCCCCGCCTGCATCCCGGCCGCCGCGGGGAGAGCATCCCGGTCGGGAAGGTGCCGATCTTGAAGCCAAGCGCCGCCGCCTCAGCCCCGGTTGGCGTCGCCCGCGCCCCGCCGGGCGAGAGCACGGAGAAGGACGGCTTGCCGCCGGTCGCCGCCACGGCGCGGCGCATCTCCGCCTCGTCGGCCGGGCTGTCGAGCAGGAAGATGTCGGCACCTTCCGCGGCGAACGCCTCGATCCGCGCCACCGCCTCGTCGATCCCTTGGGTCGGCCGGCAATCGGTCCGGGCGAGGACCAGGATACCGCTGTCCTTCGCCGCCTGGACGGCGGCACGGATCTTCATGCGGGCCTCCTCGCGCGGCAGGCAGGGCTTTCCGGCGCTGGTCAGGGCGCGCGGGGTGATCTTGTCCTCGATCAGGATCGCCGCGGCGCCGGCCTGGCCATAGGCGCGCACCGTGCGCTGCACGTTCATCGCGTTGCCGTAGCCGTGGTCGCCATCGGCCAGCACCAGCAGGTCGGGCGCGGCGCGCTGCACCATGAGGAAGCTGTCGAACATCTCGCCGAAGGAAATCAGGTCGAGATCAGCGCCGCCAAGCCGGCTGGCAGCGCAGCAGGAGCCGGAGAGGAAGGCGGTCCGGAAGCCCGCGGCGGCCGTCATCTTGGCGCTCAGCCCGTCCCAGACCGCCGGCATGGTGATGAAGCCGGGCTCGGCCAGCAGGGCGCGCAGGCGCTCGGGTGCGGTCATGGGTGGGTCTCTCCTCGGGGCGTTTCCTGGGCGGCGAGAATAGAGCGCTTTGCCGGCAGGGCCAGGGGTGCCGGGGCGCGATGGTTGAAGCGCCACGGCCAGGGCGGTAGCGTCGCGGCAATGGCGCCGCCTGGATCGCCGGGGCGCCGAACGAACAAGGGAGCGACGCCATGGATGTCGGCATGATGCTGCTGTTCAGCAGCTATGGCTGGGACAACATCAAGGACAGCCAGGTCTGGCAGGAGGAGCTTCCGGCTGGCGCGCATCGCCGCCGACAGCGGCTTCGACTGCCTCTGGTCGGCCGAGCACCACTTCGCCGACTACTCCTTCGTGCCCGACAACATCCAGCTGATGACGCACCTGGCGGCCATCTGCCCCAACATCGACATCGGCACGGCCGCGGTCATCCTGCCCTGGCACGACCCACTGCGGGTCGCCGAGAACGCCGCGGTGCTCGACCTGCTGAGCAATGGCCGGCTCCGGCTCGGGATGGGACGCGGCCTGGCGCGGCGGGAATTCGAGGCCTTCCGCATCAGCATGGATGAATCGCGCGAACGCTTCGACGAGGCGGCGCCGATGATCATCGAGGCGCTGCGCACTGGCTTCATGGAAGGCCATGGCAAGCACTACAAGCAGCCGCGGGTCGAGATCCGGCCGCGTCCGGAGCGGAGCTTCGACGGCCGCATCTATGCCGTGGCCTCGAGCGAGGATTCCGTGCATTCCGCCGCCAAGCTCGGCGCGCACATGGTGATGTTCGCCGACCGGCCCTGGGAGATGCGGCTGCCAGTGATCGAGCGCGGGAGGCAGCTGCATCGTCAGTACCACGGCAACGAGCAGCCGGCGCTGATGATGACCGAGTTCGTCGTCTGCGGCACCGACCTGGCGGCCACCGAGGCCGAGGCGCTGCAGTATCAGGGCAAATTCGTCGAGAGTAACTTCTACCATTACGAATTCCTGGGCGAGCATTTCCGCACGGTGAAGGGCTACGATTCCTACCAGCAGAAGGCCGAGATCGCACGCCAGGCCGGCCTTGCCGGCGCGGTGAAGGGCTTCATGCAGGCGGCGAGCTGGGGCACGCCCGAGCGCATCCTGCGTGGGCTCGAGGAGCGCCGCCGGGTGATCGGTGATTTCGAGCTGAACGTTGCCTTCCGCTTCGGCGGCACGCCCTTCGACGTTGCCGAGCGCGGGCTGCGTCTGTTCGCCAAGGAAGTGCTGCCGGTGCTGAAATCCTGGGGTCCTGCGGCACCGAGCCGGGCGGCGGCCTGAGCGCGAGGCAAGAAGATTGGGGAGAAATACGTGTTTCCTCCCGTTGGACGCATGCGTCCAACCCCTCCATACGTGTTTGTGAGTCGGCGCTCGCCGCGCGACGCGTGCCAGTCCCAGAAAAATAGACGAGGGGTTCGGGGAGAAGACCCTCTCCCCGACTTTTCTCAGTCAACGGGCCGCAGCACCGGCAGCACCAGCCCCTCGCCCGCCGGCTCGAAGCCGACGCGCAGCGGCAGGCCGAGCCGAAGCTCCGGCGTGCCGCGCAACTGCGCCACCAGCCGCACGCCCTCGGCCAGGTCGGCCGTCACGAGCACGTAGGGCAGCTCGGCACGGAAGGCCGGGTGGTAGGGGTGGTGCGCCACGGTCCAGCTATGCAGGGTCGCCGCGCCGCTCGCCTCGACCCAGTCGGTGGCGAAGGAATGGCAGGCGTCACAGAGCGGCCGCGGGTAGTGCCGGACCTGGCCGCAATCGGCACAGCGCTGCAGCATCAGCCTTCCCTCCGCCAAGCCTTCCCAATAGGGCCGGCTCTCCGGCGTCGGCTCGGGCACCGGCTTGGTGGGCATCGCGCTCGGCATTGGCGTCAGCCCCGGGCCATGATGGCGATGGTGCCGTCGCCAAGGTCGCCGTAGCCGGTCACCAGCCCGACCTCCGCGCCCGCCACCTGCGCCCGCCCGGCATCGCCGCGCAGCTGCCGCACCAGCTCGACCACATGGTTCATTCCCGCCATGTGGGACTGCGACAGCAGCCCGCCATGCGTGTTCACCGGAAGCCGGCCGCCCAGGCCGAGCGCGCCGCCCTCGACGAAGGCCCCGCCCTCCCCTTCTTGCAGAAGCCGAGGTCTTCCAGCTGGCACAGCACGATATAGGTGAAGCAGTCGTACATCTCGGCGACGTCGATGTCGGCCGGCGTGACGCCCGCCATGGCGAAGGCGCGCGGCGCCGCCTTGGCCAGGCCGAGCCGTGTCATGTCGGGCCGCTGGGTGATTGTGCTCGGGCTGTCCGGATGGCCCTCGGCGAGGCCGGTCAGCAGCACGCGCGGCTGCCGCAGGTCGCGGGCGGCCTCGGCCGCGCTGACCACCACCGCGGCGGCGCCATCGCTCTCAAGGCTGCAATCCAGCAGCCGCAGCGGGTCGGCGATCATGCGGGAAGCCTGGTGGTCCTCGATCGTCATCGGCGCGGTCATGGTCGCATTGCCATTGAGTATGGCGTGCTGCCGCGTGGTCACCGCGATCTCGGCCAGCTGCCGGCTGGTGGTGCCGAAGAGCTCCATATGCCGCCGCGCCATCGGCGCGTAGTACTGCGCCGGGGCCAGGGCACCGACCGGTGCCTCGATCTGCCCACCGTGCGGAATTGCGGCATCTGGTGAATGCGGGCGCCGATCCGGCTGCCCGTACGCCCGGTACGGCCGAGCGGCAGCAGCACGTGCCGGCAGAGCCCGGCCGCGACCGCCGCCGCGGCGCACTGCACGGCGGCCACCGCTCCGGCGCCGCCGAGCGGCGTGGTCGTCGAGAAGCGCAGGTCCGGGATACCGAGATTGGTGACGAGATCCTCGGCGACCGTCGCGCCGAGGCCGATCGGCATGACGATGCCGTCGATCTCGGCGGGCCGCAGCCCGGCATCGGCGAGCGCCGCGAGCGAAGCTTCGAGTTGCAGGGTCAGCACGCCGCGGCCGCCGGCGTCGCGGGTATAGTCGGTCTCACCGATGCCGGTCACGGCAGCCTTGCCGCCGAGCGTCATAGCCTGGGCTCCTGCGCTATCGGATGATCGGACCGGGGAGGCAGACCGGGCCGCGGCGATTTCGCCGCGGCCCGCGCCCGAAGGCGGGACAGTCTCACTCCCTACGCGACCGCTTGCAGTTGCACGGCCGATTTTTCCGTTGGCCGGAAATTATCTTCCTCTCCAGGGGAGCATGGCATTTGCGCTGGGTCAAGCCCTGCTTCATTCCGTAGCGCGGGCAGCGAGGATCGGGCGCATCCTGCTCTCGATTTCGGCAGCGGCGGATTTGACCAGCCGCAGCACCTCGGCCAGCCGCGGCCGCTCCAGCCGGCTCGGGATGGCCGCCAGGCTGAGCGCCGCGACCGGATCGCCCCCGGGCCGAAGATCGGCAGGCCGAGTCCGCTGGTTCCCGGCACCAGGTCGCGTACCAGGGTATGGCCGTCGCGGCGCGAGGCCTCGATCCACTGCCGGACCCGCGCCTCGTCCACCCCGCGCGCGGCGCGGCCGGCCTGCTGCTCGGGCAGCGACAGCAACCGCTCGATCTCGGCCGGGTCGCGCAGGAAGGCGAGCAGCGCGACACTGCCCGCGCCGAGCCCCAGCACGCGCCGGTCCCCCGGCTTTACCACCAGGGCGCGGACGGGATAGGCACCCTCGATGCGGGAGACGCAGATCGCCATGTCGCCGGAGCGCAGCGTCAGGTAGACGGTATCCTCGGTTGCATCGCAGAGCGCATGCATGATCGGCCGCGCTACCTCGGCCAGGCCGAAACGGTTGCCGGCGGCGAAAGCCCAGCCGGCCAGCCGCATCCCGAGCAGGTATCGCGTGCCCGGGCCGTCCTGCTCGATGAAGCCATGTGTCGAGAGCGCCGCGATCATCCTGTGGGTGGTGGTCTGGCTGAGCCCGGAGAGCCGCACGACATCGACGAAGCGCAACCCGGTACCACCGGCGGCGGCCAGCGCGTCCAGGATCGCCGTGGCGCGGCCGAGGGATTGTTCCAGTCCGCGCTCGCCCGGCGTGACGCCCCGGGGCGCCCCTGCCTTCCCCACCATGTTCCGACCCGTCCTCCTGCCGGTCCAGATCGTGGCCCGATCGCCGCGGAACCGTTCCGCCGGACGGAGATGGCGCGCCTTCAGCGAGCAGACAAGCCCCGCCGGCGCCGCGGCCGCGGGGCACGCGGCTCAGAACAGCCCGGCTTGGCGCCGCTGCAGCGGGGATGCCGGCTTGCGCCGCGGCAGGGCGGGTGCGGGCGGCGGTGGCGGCGCGCCCGGCACATGCGGGGCCGGGCCGGCATAGCCGTCATCTGCGATCAGCCGCAGCTGTTCCGCCACGCCGCCGGCTGCGGCAGGCAGCTCCAGCGGCACCGGCCAGAAGCACTCGACCCGGTCCTCACCACGGAGCGCCAGGAAGACCACGCGCTCGACCCTGCCGCCCTCCCCGGTCTCGACGGCGAAGCGGAAGACCAGGCCCTCGGCAGCTTCCTCGCCGAGCGCGAGGCAGAGCTGCTCGGCCTCCATCTCCTGCCGCTTCAGCGTGCGCTCGGTCGGGTCGTCGGCGGCGCCGCGGTAGAAGCGCACCGGCACGCCCTGGCCGTTGGAGCCGATGACGAAGACGAAATGCGCGCTGTCGTCCAGCACCTCGAGCCAGGGGTATTCGCCCGACTGCGCCGCGCGCTTCAGCCGGTGACGGCCGAAGGCGAAGGCGCGGCAGCCGACCCGACCAAGGATCGTCGCCAAGCTCGTAGCTCGCCATGGCCAGCGCGTCGCGCCGGGCATTGGCCAGCATGCGGGCGCAGATCCGCAGGCGCTCCTCGGTCAGGGCCGGGTGGAAGTCCCACGGCATCTGCGCCGGGCCCGTGGCGGGGCCGGATCTCGGCGTGCGGCGACTCGGCGGCGTTCTCCATTCGCGAAGCATAGCACCGAGTCGCGCCGACTCGCACAGCGACCGCGCGTCCCCTACCGGACCCACTCGCCCCGGCGCATCAGCGGCTCGGCCCGGCCCGCGGCATCCAGCCCGTCCACCTCGGTCTCGGCCGAGCCGATCATCCAGTCGACATGGATCAGGCTGCGATTGGCACCAGCCGCGTCCAGCGCCTCGGGCGACAGGCCCTTGTCCACGAAGCAACGCGAATAGGCCTGGCCAAGGGCGATATGGCTGGCGGCATTCTCGTCGAACAGGGTGTTGAAGAACAGCAGCCCGCTGCCGGCGATGGGGTTGGAGGCCGGAACCAGCGCCACCTCCCCAGCATCCGCGCACCCTCGTCGGTCGAGATCATGCGCTCGAGCACCGCCTGCCCGGTGCTGGCGCTGGCCTCCGTGATTCTTCCCGCCTCGAAGCGCACCCGGATGTCGCGGATCAGGGTGCCCTGGTAGGCCAGCGGCTTGGTGGCGGCGACCACGCCCTCCGTCACACGCGCATCCGGGGTGGTGAAGACCTCCTCGGTCGGGATGTTGGGGTTGCCGGTGATGCCGTTCTTCGCGGTGGAGAGCCCGCTCCATCCAGGCATGGCCCTCGGCCAGCCCGACCTTCAGATCTGTGCCGGGGCCGCGGAAGCGCAGCGCGGCGTAGCGCCGTTCGTTCAGCATCACCCGGCGCGCCATCAGCGCCGCGTTGTGCTCCGCCCAGGCGCCGACCGGGTCGGGCCGGTCGGCGCGGGATGCCGCGAAGATCGCGTTCCAGAGCCGCGCGACGGCCTCGCCCTCCGGCAATTCGGGGAAGACCGCGGCGGCCCAGGCCGGGGTGGCGGCGGCGACCAGGGTCCAGTTGATGGCGGTGGCGGTGATCAACTCCAGCGCCGGGCGATAGGCCTTGGACCGCGCCCGGTTGGCCCGCGCCACCTTGTCCGGGTCCTGGCCGGCCAGCAGCGTCGGGTCGTCACCGACGATCGCCAGCCGCGCCGCGCCGCGACGGAAGGCCGCCGCCATGCCGTCATAAAGCCAATCCGCCGCGGCATCGAAGCTCGCATCCGGCGCGTGCCGGTAGCGGGCCAGCGCCGCCTGATCGTCCGCGAGGAAAGTCGTCACCAGGGAGGCGCCGGCGCGATAGGCCTGCTCGGTGATGCGGCGGGAAAGGTCGAGCGCCTCGACCGGCGCTGTCATCACCAGTTCCTGGCCCGGGGCGAGATTGAGGCCGACCCGCACCGCGAGCTCCGCCAGGCGGTCGAGCCGGGGATCGGCGAGGCTGCTGCGGGGATGCGTGTCCATCGGCATGGCGTCTTCCTGCTGGCGGCTGCAATGACCACCCCAGCATAGCGCATCCGCCGGGTGGGAGAGGACCGTCCTCCTTCCTCCGATACGTCGCCGGTCCGTCCCTCCGGGCCCGATCCGGCCGCAGGGCGTCAGCCCGCCACGCCGAGGCGGTCCAGGAAGGCGCGGGTCCGGGCGTTGAAGGCGGCCCATTCCGGCGCGCCTTCCGGCTGCGAGAGAAGGCCAGGTGGCCCGTGTCGGTCCGGACCTCGAGAAAGCTCACCCGCGGCAGCCCCTGCACCATTTCCATCGTCAGGTCGGGGAAGATGGTGCGGTCGCTGCTGCTGGCGATGACCAGCGCATCCGCTCTGATGCGCCCCAACGCCGCCGCCATGTCGCCGTGATACGGGATGGAGACGTCATGACCGCGGCTGGCGCGGTAGCGCCAAACAAGGGCATTGGCGTCCCACTCGGCCGCCCAGCGCTCGCCGCGGTCGCGCGCGGCGCGGGCATAGGCGGCATCGTCGCCGCGCGCCGCAGCGGTCATGTAGGCGTCGCTCATGATCCAGGGAAAATAGACCAGGCCGGCGCGGCGGATGCCCTCCTTCGGGCTCGCGGCATAGCGGCCGTCGCCATAGCCGGGGTCAAGGGTGATCACCGCCTCGATCGTCTCTGCGATGGTGCGGAAGCGCCGGTCGCAGCGCGCCGCGGGCACCCAGAGAATCAGGCCGCGCGGAACCTCCGGGAAGGTCACGCCCCATTCGATGCCCTGGAACGACCCCATGGAGGGCCCACCGACCGCGAGCAGCCGGTCAGAGCCCCAGCCCTTCCTTCACCAGGTGGTGCTGCGCCCGCACCATGTCCCGCACGGTATAGGCCGGGAAGTCGGGACCGAGCCCGTCGGCCGGGCCGGAGGAAGCGCCGCCGCCGATCGCATCGACGCTGACGATGAAATGCCGGTCCGGATCGAAGGCCTTACCGGGCCCGATATAGGAGAGTGCCCAGAGCCGCGTCGCGCTGGTACCCGGCGTCAGCAGCACGGCATTGTCGCGCCGCGCGTTCAGCCGGCCCCAGACGGAATAGCCGACGCGCATGTCGTCCAGCGCCGCGCCGTTCTCGAAGGTGAAGCGCGGGATGCGGTGGGTACGGGTCTCGATCTCGGGCATCTACTCGATCCTGATATTCGCCTGCCGCACGACGCGGGCATAGACGGCGCGCTGCTCGCGCAGATAGGCGGCGAAGGGCGCGGTCGGGCGGGAATCGACCTCGATGCCCATGCCGGCGAAGCGCTCGCGCGCCTCGGCGCTGGCCATTACCCGGCCGCACTCGGCCGCCAGGCGCTGGATGATCGCCTCGGGCGTCCCCGTCGGCACCATCAGGCCGAGCCAGGCGGCGGCATCGTAGCCGGGGATGCCGCCCGCCTCGGCGATGGTCGGGATGCCGGGCGCGAGCGCGCTTGGGCGGTTCAGCGAAAAGCCATAGGCCTTCGCCCGGCCTGCCCGCACATGCGGCATGGTGGCGACCACCAGATCCATCGTGTAGTCGACCTGCCCGGCGACGACGGCGGGTGAGGGACGCCGCGCTGCCGGCGAAGGGCACGTGCACCGCCTTCAGTCCTGCCGCGTTGTGCAGCCATTCGCTGCTGAGATGCGCCGTCGCCCCGGCACCGGACGATGAGTAGTTGAACCGCCCCGGATTGGCGCGGACCACGGCGAGGAATTCCTGCATCGTATTGGCCGGAAGTCTGGCCGGGCGACCAGCACCATCGGCGACAGGCCGATCATCGCCACCGGCGCCAGGTCGCGTTCCGGATCGTAGGGCGTCCTCTGCACCAGCGGGTTCAGCGTCACCGCCCCGCCCGAGGCCGCCAGCAGCGTGTAGCCGTCCGGCGCGGCCCTGGCCGCGGCGTCGGTGCCGATCATGCCGCCGGCGCCCGGACGGTTCTCGACCACGACCGGCTGGCCGAGGCGTTCCGACAGCTTCTGCGCGACGAAGCGGCCGCCGAGATCCGTCGCCTGGCCCGGCGCCCAGGGCACCACCATGCGTATGGCATGGTCTGGCCAAGCCTCGGCCCACGCGTCACCCGCGAATGCCAGGGCGGCTAGCCCGAGCGTCCTGCGCCGCATGGTCATTCCTCCCACCTCATTGCGCCGAGCATCGCGCGCGGCTGGGGCGGCGACAACCGCCTCGCTTGACAGCCTGGCCGCAAGGCACGGAGGCTGCTGGCAAAACGAGGGACGATCCCATGCAGGCGGCGCTCGACGGACTGGTCGTCCTCGACCTCACCACTCTCCTCTCCGGCCCCTACTGCACCATGCTGCTGGGCGACACTGGGCGCCGAGGTCATCAAGGTGGAGCGCCCGGATGGCGGCGACGATGCCCGCCGCATGCCGCCCTTCGTCGACGGACGCAGCCAGCCCTTCGCCATCTGGAACCGCAACAAGCGCAGCGTCACCGCCGACCTGAAGCGGGCGGAGGACGTCGCCTTCGTCCGCCGCCTGGCGACGCGGGCCGATATCCTGGTCGAGAACTTCCGCCCCGGCACGCTGGACCGTCTCGGCCTGGGCTGGGAGGTGCTGCATGCGGCCAATCCGCGGCTGATCTGGTGCTCGATCTCCGGCTTCGGCCAGACCGGGCCCTGGTCGGGGCATGGCGGGCTCGACATGATGGCGCAGGGCATGTCGGGGCTGATGGCCGGCAACGGTCCCGCGGAGGGCGAGCCCTACCGGCTGCCGGTCGCCATCACCGACGTCACCGCCGGCATGTATGCGGCGATCGCCGTGCTCGGCGCGGTGCAGGCGCGGCATCGGACGGGACAGGGGCCAGCGGATCGACCAGTCGCTGTTCGAGGCCGGCATCTCGCTTGGCGTCTACGAGGCGGCGCATGTCTTCGCCCTTGGCACGCGGCGCGCAGCGGCTCGGGCAGTTGCATCGCGGCTCGGCGCCCTACCGGGTCTTCCGCACGGCGGACGGCTACCTGACCCTCGGCGCCTCGAAGGAGAAGTTCTGGCGCGCGCTCTGCGGCATCATCGGCCGGCCAGATCTGTCGGAGGATCCGCGTTTCAGGGCGAATGCCGATCGCGTCGCCAACAATGCCGCCCTGGTCGAGATCCTGCAGGAGGCCCTCGCCGGCCAGCCGAGCGCGCATTGGCTGCAAGCCTTCGGTGCGGCCGGCATTCCCTCCGAGCCGGTGCTCTCCCTACGATGAGGCGCTGGCGCATCCGCAAGGCCAGGCGCGCGGCCTGGTGGTGCCCTTCGAGGATGCCGAACGCGGCAGCCTGCCGCAGCTCGATGCCGCCGGTGCGGCTGGAGGGCACCCCGGCCGGCATCCGCCGCCGCGCCCCCGATCTCGGCGAACATGACGCGGAGATCCGCGCCTGGCTCACGGCGGAGGAGGGCTGACAGCATGGCCACCCAAACGGATTTCGCCGGCCGCGTTGCGCTCGTCACCGGCGCCTCGCGCGGCATCGGCCGGGCGATCGCGCTCGCCTTCGCCGGCGCCGGGGCGGATGTGGTGGTGGATCACCGCGAACGCGCGGCGGAGGCCGCGGCGGTCGTCGCGGCGATCCAGGCCCTGGGCCGGCAGGCGCTGGCCGTGGCGGCGGATGTCGCCGACGGCGCAGCAGTGGCCGGCATGGTCCTGCGGGCCGAGGCGGAGCTTCGGCCCGGTCGCCATCCTGGTGAACAATGCCGGACTGGCCCTGCCGCGCAGCCTGGAGGCACTGACCGAGGCGGAGTTCGACCGCACGATCGCGGTGAACCTGAAATCCGCCTTCCTCTGCACCCAGGCGGTGCTGCCGGGCATGCGGACGCGCCGCTGGGGCCGGGTGGTCAACATCTCCTCCGGCGCGGCGCGCAACGCCGGGGTGATGGGCGCGCATTACAATGCGTCAAAGGCAGGGCTCGAGGGGCTGACGCGGGGCTATGCGGCGCGCCTGGTGCAGGAGGGCGTGACGGTGAACGCGGTCGCGCCCTCCCTGATCGCCACGGAGATGATCGTCGGGCGGGAAGCGGAACTCGCGGCACAGGTGCCGATGGGACGGCTGGGCACGCCGGAGGAGGTGGCGGAGGCCGTGCTGATGGTCGCCGGCAATGCCTACATGACCGGCCAGACCGTCCCGGTGAATGGCGGCATGCTGTTCACCTGAGGATATGGGCCCGGCAGGACTCGAACCTGCAACCAAACCGTTATGAGCGGTCCGCTCTGACCATTGAGCTACAGGCCCATGGGCGTGTGATGCCCACTGGCGCGGCCGCTGGCAAGCATCCCCTTGGCGAAGGCTCCCCTGGCCGGCTTTTCCGGCTGTGGCAGGATGCCGCCGGGACGAAGGGAGGCAACGGATGCGCGACATGCTGGGCTGGCGACGGAAATTCGGCGTCATCGGCCCCTCCACCAATACCATCGTGCAGCCGGATCTCGACGCGATGCGCCCCGTTGGCGTGACCAACCACTACAGCCGCATCCTCACCCCGAACGCCGATGCGGTGAGCAACGAGAGCTTCCGGGCCGGGATCGAGGTGATCGGCGGCAATGTCCTGGACGCGGTTCGCAGCGTGATGACCTGCGCGCCGGACTACCTGGTGATGGGCATGTCGGCGGTGACCTTCTTCGGCGGTGCCCGCGGCGCCGACACCTTCATCCGCTCGGTCGAGGAGGCCTCCGGCCTCGGCATCAGCGTCGGCAGCCATGCCTGCGCCGCCGCGCTGCAGGCCTATGGCGGGGTCCGGCGGATTGCCGTGCTGTCGCCCTACTGGCCGGTGATGAATGCCGAGGTCGCGCGGTACTTCGGCGATATGGGCTTCAGCGTGGTGCGCGACATCGCCCTGCAATGCCCGTCCTGGACCGGGATCGCCAAGGTCCCGCCCGGCCGCTGCCGCGACGCCATCCGCGCGCTGGATGGCGACGACGTGGATGCCATCGTCCAGGTCGGCACCAACCTGTCCATGGTGCGACTGGCTGCGGCGGCGGAGCTTCTTCCTCGGCAAGCCGGTGATCGCCATCAATGCCGCGACCTACTGGCATGCGCTGCGGGCCAACGGCATCGCCGACCGGCTGTCCGGCTTCGGCCGGCTGCTGGAGGAATTCTGAGCCAACCGCCGGCTGGCGCGTTTGCCCTGGGGACGCAAGGAGCCGATGCCATGAGCGATGACGAGATCCGCGACATCCTGCTGACCACCCGCCGCATCGCCGTGGTCGGCGCCTCCGACCGGCCGGACCGGCCGAGCCATGGCGTCAGCGGTTTTTTGGTGGACCGTGGCTATGCCATGACCCCTGTCAATCCCGGCATCGCCGGGCGGCAGCTGCACGGCGCGCCGGTCGTGGCCGCGCTGGCCGAGGCCGGGCCGCTCGATATGGTTGACGTCTTCCGCCGCAGCCAGGATGCCGGGGCGGTGGTGGACGAGGCGATCCGCCTCGGCGCCCGCACTGTATGGCTGCAGCTCGGCGTCATCGACGACGCGGCCGGGCGCGCGCGCGCGCCGCCGGGCTACGCTTCGTGCAGGACCGCTGCCCGGTGATCGAATGGCGCCGACTCGGCCTGCCGGCGAAGATTGCCTAAAATTCATTTTAACAGCGCGACCAGCTTGAAAGCCGAAGCGTGCCGGGCCACTTCGCGGGCGCACGGCTGGCGGGACCCTTCGGTAATCCGCTTCGCTCCGCCCGGCCGACGGGAGACGCAGGACCCATGAACGACGAAGAGCGCCGCATCATCACCCAATATGTGGAGCGGGTTGCCGGTGCGGCGCCCGCCCCCGCCACGGCAAGTCCCTGGGGCGGCAGCAGCGTGCCGGCCACCCAGTCCCGGCCGCCCCTGCCGCCGGTGGACCGGGAGGCGGATGCGCTGATCAACGACCTCTTCAACCGCTACCCGGAGGCGCGCTACCGCATCACCCAGACCGCCTTCGTGCAGGAAGCCGCGCTGGTCGAGGCGCAGAACCGCATCCGCCAGCTGGAATGGGAGGTGCAGAACGTCCAGTCCCAGGCGCAGGCCTCGCAGCAGTCCCGCGGCGGGCTGTTCGGCGGCATGTTCGGCGGCGGCGCCCGGCCGCAGCCGCGCATGGCGCCGCCGCCGCAGCCGGTCTACCCGCCGGGCTACAACCCGGGAATGCTGCAGCAGGGCCGCGGCGGCTCGGGCTTCCTCGGCACCGCGCTGACCACCGCGGCCGGCGTCGCCGGCGGCATGGTGCTCGGCAACATGCTGATGGGCGCCCTGTCCGGCCATGGTGGCGCCGCCCAAGCGGCGGGCTTCGAGGGTGGCGGCGGCTTCGGCCAGGAAGCGGTGCCGACATCCTCTCCCTGGACCGACCCCGGCACCGCGGCGGCCGACCAGGGCTGGGGCGGCGGCGGGCAGGATGCCTATGCGACGCCGGATGCGACCGGTGGCGGGTTCGACAATGGCGGATCTGATACCGGCAATGCCGGCTATGACGATGCCTCGGGCGGCGGGTTCGACGACGAGGACGTCTGATCAATAACCCGCCCTCATTGAAATGGCGCATGGCATGAGCAACCCTCATGCCATGCGCATTCCCGACCTCGACCTCGACCTGCTCCGTGGCTTCGTCGCCGTCGCCGAGCGCGGCGGCTTCACCGCCGCCGGGCAGGCGCTCGGCCTGACCCAATCCGCTGTCAGTCTCAAGGTGAAGCGGCTGGAGGAGTTGGTGCAGCGCCGGGTCTTCGAGCGCACCAGCCGCTCGATCGCCCTGACCCGCGACGGCGAGACCCTGCTGGCCTATGCCCGGCGGATCCTGGCGTTGAACGACGAGGCGGTGCGCCGTCTGGTCGCGCCGCCGGTTGCCGGGCGGTTCCGGCTGGGCGTCGCCGACCATTTCGTTCCGCGCAACCTAGCGCCGCTGCTCGCCCGGCTTCGCCCGCACCTGGCCCGAGGTGCGGCTGGAGGTCGAGGTCGGCCGCAGCCACGAATTGCGGGCGGCGCAGGAGAAGGGCGCACTCGACCTGGTGCTGGGGAAGCGGCGGGACGGCGAGACGGCAGGCCGGCCGATCTGGACCGAGAGCGTGGTCTGGGTCGCCGCCCCGGACTGGCAGGCGCCGGAGGAGCGCCCCTGCCCCTGGCGATGCTGCCGCCAGGCTGCATGTTCCGCGACCGGGCCCTGGCGGCGCTGGCCCGGGCCGGACTCGCTTTCGAGGTGGTCTATACCTCGGCCAGCCTGCTCGGCGTCGCCGCCGCGGCACAGGCCGGCTTCGCGCTGACCGTGCTCGGCCGCGGCGGGCTGCCGCCGGGGCTCGCCGAGGTGCCGGGCCTGCCGCCGCTCGGGACGGTCGAGATGTGCCTGTTCGGCGACACGGCCGGGCAGAACCCGCTGGCCGAGCCGCTGATGCGCTTCCTGCGGGAGAGCCTCTCGGCCGCCGACCTGGCCGCCGCGGCGTGAGCGTGGAAGCCGGCCCGCGGCCCGACTCAACCTCCGCGCGAGCGATGCCAATGTCGCATTGACCCCGCCCGGCCAGCGGCGCAGTTTCGCCCTATCGCAGCCCACGGAGCCCCGCCCGGCATGCCGCCCGAGCCGCCGCCCGCCCGCGACGCGCGCATCGTCGCGCTGATCGGCACCGGCCATTTCCTCTCGCATTTCTACATGCTCTGCCTGCCGCCGCTGTTCCTGGTCTGGCGCCAGGAATTCGGCGTCTCCTACGCAACGCTGGGCTTCTCCGTCGCGCTGATGAGCGCGACCACCGCTCTGTTGCAGACCCCGGTCGGCTTCTGGGTGGACCGCTGGGGCGCGCGCCCCTTCCTGGTCGGCGGCACCTTGCTGATGGCGCTCTCGGTCTCCGCCATGGCCTTCGCCCCGGCCTTCTGGATGATCCTGCCGCTATCCGTGCTGTCCGGCATCGGCAACAGCGTCATTCACCCGGCCGACTACGCCATCATGGCGGGCAGCATCAGCAAGCCCTTCATGGGTCGCGCCTTCGCCCTGCACACCTTCACCGGCAATCTCGGCTTCGCCCTGGCCCCACCAATCATAGCCCTGCTGCTCACGCTGATGGACTGGCGCATGGCACTGCTGACCGTGGGCCTGCTCGGCATCCCCGTAGTCGCCGCCATCCTGCTGCAGAGCGGCGTGCTGCGCGACCAAGCCAAGCCCAAGGTGAAGGAGGACGGGCCGGGCGGGCGGGAGCTTCTGCTCAGCCGTCCCATGCTGCTGTTCTTCGCCTTCTTCCTGCTCTCTTCCATGGCCGGCTCCGGCATCCAGTCCTGGCTGGTGACGGTGCTCGGCAAACTCTGGGGCACGCCGGTGCTGGCTGCCTCCGCGGCGCTCACCGGCTACATGATCGGTGCCACCGGCGGCACGCTGGTCGGCGGCTGGATCGCCGACACGTCGAAGCGCAACCTGCTCGGCCTCGTCACCATGCTGACTCTGGTCGCCATGGCGCTGCTGCTGCTGCCCGGCCTGATGCCGCTGCCGGAGGCCGTGCTGCCGATCGTCGCGGTATGCGCCGGCCTGGCGCTTGGCACCTCGCGCACCCCGCGCGACGTGATGCTGAAGGATGCCTGTCCACCGGGGCAGATCGGCAAAGTCTTCGGCTTCGTCTCCTCCGGCCTGCCCTTGGGCTCCGCCATCACCCCGGTGCCGCTCGGCTTCCTGATCGACATGGGGCATCCCGGCCTGGTGCTGCCGGTCGTCGCCGGGCTGCTCGGCCTCTCCCTGCTCTGCGCCGGCAGCGCGCAGGGGCTCGGCCCGCGCCGCGCGCGCGCCGGACGCGGTCCCAGCCGAATAGGGCCACATGGCAAAGCTAATCCGTCGCCTGCACCGCTGGCTCGGGCTGGGTTTCGGTGCCTGGTTCGTCCTGCTCGGCCTGACCGGCGCGCTGATGGCCTTCATGCCGGAGATCGAGACCCGGCACCTGCCTGCCCCCGGCGGCGGGCCGTCCCTGCCGGTGCCCGCGCTGGTCGAAGCCGCCGCGGCCGCCCTGCCCGAAGCCGACGGCGGCCCGCTTCGCGTCCATCCGCCCGGCGCGCCGGGCGAGAGCTTCCGCGCCGATTTCCGGCTGCCCCAGGGCCGCACCAGCCTGCATCTCGACCCCGCCACCGGCGCCGTGCTGGGTGAGGTCCGTTGGGGCGGGCAGATCATCCACACTGCCTACAACCTGCACCGCAACCTGCTGATCCGGAACGGCGAGCGCTTCGTCGGCTTTCTCGGCCTGCCGCTGCTGGTCCTGTTGCTGGCAGGGCCGATCCTGGCCGCTTGGCCCTCGGTGGTCTCCCTGGCGGGAGCGGGTCTTCTCCAAGGCCGGGCTGCGCGGGCGGCGGCGGCTGGCCAACCTGCATACCGCGCTCGGCCTCCGCGCCCTGCTGCCGCTGCTCGTCGCGGTCGGCACCGGCTGGCGCTCTCCTTTCCGCAGACCACCCAGCGGCTGCTCTACCGCATCACCAACGCCACGCCGCAGCCGCCGCCGATGCCAGGCGCCGGGCCGGTCGACCTGACCGGCGCGCTGGCCCTGGCCGAGGCGGCGCGGCCGGGCTGGCGGCTGGTCTGGCTCGACCCGCCTGGCGAGGAGGGCCGCGTCACCATGGCCTTTGCCCCGCCCGAGGCCTGGCCGGGCGAGGAGCAGGTGGTGACGGTAGAGACCGCGACCGGCGCGCTGGCTGTTGCCCTGCCGCATCCGGCCGGGCGGCTCGGCGCTTGGTTCACCGCGCTGCATGCCGGCACCGCCTTCGGCCTGCCGCATCGCTTCCTCGTCGTGCTGCTCGGGCCGCTGCCGCTGACCCTGGGCTATTTCGGCCTGGCGCTGTGGTGGCGGGCGCGGGTGGCCCGGCGCGCCCTGCGCGGCTGAGCGTGACCGCCCTCGACGCGCTGCTGCGCTGGCTGGACTTGGCAGGCATCGCGGTCTTCGCCGCCTCGGGCGCGCTGGTCGCCTCACGCAAGCGGATGGATGCGGTCGGCTTCATCTTGATTGCCGCCGTCACCGGCTTCGGCGGCGGCACGTTGCGCGACCTGCTGCTGGGCCGGACGCCTCCTTCTGGCTGCGCGATCCGACCTGGCTGGCGGTGGCCAGCAGCGTCGCCCTGCTGGTCTTCTTCACCGCACATCGGCTGCAGAGCCGCTTCCGGGTGCTGGTCTGGGCGGATGCGGTCGGCCTCGCACTCTTCGCCGTGCTGGGGGCCGAGATCGCCTTGCTGGCCGGCGCCGCGCCCTGGGCGGCGGTGCTGCTCGGCGTCGTCACCGCCAGCTTCGGCGGCGTCGTCCGCGATGTCATCTGCAACGAGGTCCCGCTGTTGCTGCGGAAGGAGATCTACGCGCTGGCGGCGCTGGCCGGCGCCGCCGTCTTCGTCGGGCTGCGGGTCAACGGCGTGTGGCGCGACCCGGCGCTGCTGGCCGGCATGGCGGTCGCCTTCGGCATCCGCGCCGTTGCGATCCAGCGCGGCTGGTCGTTGCCTGCCTACAAGCCGCGGCCCGGCCGGGACTATCCGGACCGGTAGGGCTTCAGCGCACCGTATTGCCCGGCCAAAGCACCACCCTGAGGGTCTGCAGGATGATGAGGATGTCGAACAGCACGCCAAATTCTTCACGTAGAACAGGTCGTAGCTGAGCTTCGAGCGGCTGTCGTCGAGCGAGGCGCCGTAGGGATAGTTCACCTGCGCCCAGCCGGTCAGCCCCGCTCGCACCAGGTGCCGTTCCTCGTAGAGCGGCAGCTTCCGGCCGAGATCCGCAGTGAATCCCGGCCGCTCCGGCCGCGGCCCGACGAAGCTCATGTCGCCGCGCAGCACGTTCAGCAGCTGCGGCAGCTCGTCGATCCGGGTACGGCGGAGGAAATTGCCGATCCGGGTGATGCGCGGGTCGCGCGCCTGGGCATAGACCGCGCCAAACCTTTCCGCGTCCATCCGCATGGTGCGCAGCTTCATGATGCGGAAGATCCGCCCGCCCTGGGTAACGCGGGACTGCTGGTAGAGCGCCGGCCCGCCATCCTCCAGCCGCACCGCCAGCGCCGCGGCAAGCAGCACCGGCCCTGCCAGCAACAGAAGCAGCGCCGCCGCGCCGATGTCCAGCGCCCGCTTCAGGGCAAGGTCGAGCGGCCGGAAATTGAAGCCGTCGGCATAGAGCAGCCAGCCGAGCTCGATCCGCTTGATGTCGATGCGGCCGATCTCGTTCTCAAGGAAGGGCAGGTATTCGTGCACCGGGTAGCCGGCGGTGCGGCAGGCCAGCAGCGCCTCCATCGGCAGGCCGCGACGGTCATCGGGGGCGACGACGATCTGGTCGGCGCCGAATTTACGCACCGTGGCGAGGATGCCGTCCTCGACCGCCAGCACCACGCAATGCGGATCCTTGGCCAAACGGGGATCGACCCCGGCATCCGCGGGATGGCGGATCAGCCCGACATCGTAGCCGAGCGTGCCGCCTTCCCGCCGCAGCAGCAGAGTCAGGTCGAAGGCACGCTCGCCGGAGCCGACAATGATGAGGCGGCGCCGGAAGGCGCCGCGCCTGCGCAGCAGGAACAGCAGCACGCGGGCGGCAAAGGCGGTCAGGGTGAAGCAGGTGACCGCCGCCGCGAAGAGCAGCCCGGATTGCGTCGCGCCGAAGGGCGGCGGCAGAAGGCCGAGCAGGATGGAGGCGGCGGCGCTGCCGAGCAGCACCGGCAAAGGGCGCCCGGCCAAGCGAGCGCCGGGTCTGCTGCAGCGCATCACGGCGATAGAGGCCGAGCGCGTAGAGGAAGAGCACGCAGGACAGTGGGTGCAGTGCCGCCGCCGGCAGGCCGGGCCAGGGCGCCTTGGCGAGGCCTGACAGGGCGAGCCAGAGCGCCAATGGCCACGCGATCAGGGCAAAGGCGGTGTCGAGGAGCACGAGCACCGGGCCCGCGGCGGGACCGGCGCGGCTTGGCGTGACCATGGCGACCTCGGGATTGGGGGTGAGAGCGGGGAATGGGCCGGCTGGCCGGCCTGATCCCTTTACCTTGAAGTGGCTCTGGAAAGTAAATCCATCAACCGAAAAGCGAACGCCTTCAAGGGAGAGGTCCGCCCGCGCCGCGGCCGGAGCAGGCGCCTCGATGCGCCAGGCCAGCCGCTCGGCGCCATGCCGGCCTCGCCCGTCGCGCATCCCTCGGCTAGGCTCAGGGGAAATCCACCTCGGGAAGGAAACAGGCATGCGCCGCCGCGCATTCACAACGCTCGCCGCCGGGCTGCTTGCGACTCCGGCGCTCGCCCAGGCGCCCTATCCCAACCGCTCCATCCGCATGGTCGTGCCGCTGCCGGCGGGCGGCGCCACCGATATCTGGGCCCGGCTGGTCGCCGAGCCGATGGCCGCGATCCTCGGCCAGCCGGTGGTGATCGAAAACCGGGCCGGGGCCGGCGGGCTGATCGGCACCGAAGCGGTGAAGAACGCCCCGGCCGACGGCTATACCATCCTGTTCCACATTGCCAATTTTGTGCAGACGCCGGTCGTGCTGCGGCGCTGGCCCTATCAGCTTGACGACTTCGCCTTCCTCGGCAAGTTCGGCACTACGCCGCTGCCCTTCTGCGTCGGCGCTGATTGCCCAGCGAAGACGCTGAAGGAGTTCGTCGCCTGGGCGAAGGGCAAGCAGCTCGCCTTCGGCACCTATTCCCCCGGCTCCTCCGGTCATGCGCTCGCTCAGGCCTTCTCCGACCTCGAGGGGCCTCGACATGACCGCGGTGCACTACCGCGGGGAGGCGCCGTTGCTGCAGGACATGCTTGGAGGCCGCGTCAGCTGTGCCTTCCATTCCATGACCGCCTCCGGCGAGCAGATCCGCAGCGGAAGGCCGCGGCCGCTGGCGACGCTCGGCCGTGGCGGCATCCCCAGCCTGCCCTCGGTGCCGACCTTCGTCTCTCTCGGCTATCCCGAGTATCTCGGCAATCCCGGCTTCATCGGCCTCTTCGCGCCGGCACGCACGCCGGAGCCGATCCTCGCCGCGCTGGTCGACGCCTTCCGCCAGACCATGGCCCGGCCCGAGGTGCTGCGCCGCATGGCGGAGACCGACACCATCGCGCAGTACCTGCCGCCGGCTGCCTTCCGCGCCGATGTCGAAAAGTACCTTGCCTTCTGGCAAGGGCTGGTGGACCGGCTGGGGATCACCGCCGAGGGGTGACGCGCGGCTCACGATCCGTGGAGTGGACCGATTCCGCTCCGCTCCACATGCCCAAGCATGATCCAAGCTTCTCCCGCGCAGCCGCCGCAGAGCGGCCGCACGGGAGGATCACCAGATGCGCCGCCGTCCCTTCCTGGGTCTCGCCGCCCAGGCGCTCGCCACCCCTGCCCTTGCCCAGGACCGCCCAGGCCCACGCTACCCGGACCGTCCGGTCCGCTTCATCGTCCCCTTCCCGCCTCGGTGGCGGGACCGATGTCTGGGCGCGAATGGTGGCGGAGACGATGCAGGCCGAGCTTGGCCAACCCATCCTGATCGAGAATCGCGCCGGGGCCGGCGGCATGGTGGGGGCGGAGGTGGCGGCCAAGGCGCCGCCGGACGGCTACACGCTGCTCTACAACATCACCACACATGTGCAGGCGCCGGTCACCTTCCGCCGCTTCCCCTACGACCCAGTGGCGGATTTCTTCCCCCTCGGGCGGCTCGGCACCACCGCCATCACCTTCTGCGTCGGCCCGACGGTGCCCGCCGCTGTCACCACCCTGGCCGAGTTCGTCGAATGGGGCCGCGGCCGCGATCTCGCCTTCGGCAATCACGGCCAGGGCTCGACCGGCCATGCCTATGCCCTGCGCTGCTGGCGCAGGAGGCCGGGCTGCGGGTGACCCAGGTCGCCTACCGGGGGAGGCGCCGATGCTGCAGGACCTGCTCTCGGGCAGCTTCCATGGCGGCTTCCACGGCATGCCGGCCTCGGGCGAGATGATCCGGGCGCGGCGCATCCGGCCGCTGGCGACCGGCGGGCCGGAACGGGTGCCCTCGCTCGCCGCCGAGGTGCCGACGCTGCTCGAACTCGGCTATTCCCGCCGCTTCGACTTCACCGGCTTCACCGGGCTCTTTGCCCCGGCCCGGGTGCCGGAACCGATCCTCGCCCGCTTGGCAGCAGCCTTCCGCAGCGTGGCGACCAGCCCGGAGATGCTCCGCCGCCTCCGCGCCATCGACACCGCGCCAGGCTATGAAGACCCGCCGACCTTCCGCCGATCCGTCATCCGCACGCTCCGGCAATGGGAGGAATTGGCGGCGAGCCTTGATCTCTACGCGACGGGTTGAGCCGGACGCCGCGAGCGGCCACCCTGGGCGGCGACGGATTCCGCAGAGAACCCGCGCCACCTCACCGGAGACGCCCATGCATCGTCGCAGCCTGCTCGGGCTGGCCGCCGCCAGCCTCGCCGCGCCTGCCATCGCCCAATCGCCCTACCCCGACCGCCCGGTCCGCTTCATCGTCCCCTTCCCGGCCGGCGGCGGCACCGATACCTGGGCCCGCATCGCCGCCGAGGGGATGCAGCCGAATCTCGGCCAACCCATCGTCATCGAGAACCGCGGCGGCGCCGGCGGGCTGGTGGGGACGGAGGCCGCGGCCAAGGTGGCACCGGACGGCTACACGTTGCTCTTCACCATCACCACACATGTGCAGACGCCGGTGGTGATGCGCCGCTTCCCCTATGACCCGGTGAACGACTTCGCACCGATCGGGCGGCTGGGGACGACATCCATCACCTTCGTCGTCGGCCCAAAGGTGCCGGCCGAGATCACCACCTGGCCCGCCTTTGCCGCCTGGGCCAAGGGTCGCGACCTGTCCTTCGGCAATTACGCACCGGGCTCGACAGGGCATGCCTTCGCCATGCTGCTGGCCGAGGAAGCCGGGCTGCAGGCCGAGCAGATCGCCTATCGCGGCGAGACGCCGATGCTGCAGGACATCCTCTCGGGCGCCATCCATGGCGGCTTCCATTCCATGGCCGCGGCCGGGGAGATGATGCGGGTGGGCCGCGTCCGCCCGCTGGCGACGGCCGGCGACCGCCGCATCCCGGCGCTCGGCGAGGTGCCGCTGCTGAAGGAGCTAGGCTTCTCCCCGCGCTTCTCCTTCAGCGGCTTCTCCGGCCTGCTGGCCCCGGCGCGGACGCCGCAGCCGGTGCTGGACCGGCTGGCCGAGGTCTTCCGCATCGCCGCCGCCAAGCCCGAGACGCATCGTCGCCTGCTCGCGGTGGACACCATGCCGAGCTACCAGGACCCGGCCACCTTCAAGGCGCAGATCGCCCGCAACCTGCGCGAATGGACCGAGATCACGGAGCGGCTGAACCTGACGATCGAGAGCTGATCAGACGGGTGGGGGCTTGCGCAGCTCGGGTTCCAGCAACCGGGTGAAGGCGACCTCGCCGGCAGCGGCGATGCGGTCCTCGCCGATCGCCGCGCGCGGGTCGGCGGCGTTGCGCCAGGCCTTGTACTCGTCCTCGGCCGCAATCCCGAGGCTTTCAGCCAGCAAATGGACCCAGTTGCGCACCTGGATGCCGTGGCGTTCCAGCGCCACGGCCTCGCGGTGGCAGGAATGGAAAATGGTGCAGACCGTGCCGGCGCCACACGCAGCCATGGCGGCCAGCGTCGCCCGGTGCGCATCGGCCAGCGCGCTAGGCACGGCGGCGATCGAGGAGCACATATGGCCGGGCGCGCGATAGGGGTGCTCCACAACCGTCACGCCGGGAACCAGCCGCAGCAGGCCCGGGACGAGGTCGTTCACCGCGACCCGGCCGTTGAAGCCGTGATGCGCATGCACCAGCACCCGCGCCTCGACCGGCCGGGTCAGCAGCGGCGCGAGGCGGTCGCGCCGGGCCCAGAGCGCCTCGGTCACGTGCACCGTCTCGAAATTGGTTGGCGTCACCGGCGCCATGCTGTCCTGCATGTTCATGTGGCAGGAGGGACACCAGGTGACGACCTGGCCGCGCCCCGTCTCGTTGAACTGCGTGACGGTGCGGCGGGCCATGCCCTCAGCAATGCGGGCGCTGGCCTCCTTCGGGCTGCCGCAGCAGCTGGCGGGGCCGCCGGTGGGTGCCGCATCCATCCCAACGAGTTCCAGGATGCGGGTGGTGGCGCGGATCACCTCGCCATGCCGCGTCATGTTGCAGCCGTACCAGAAGACCGCCATGTCGGGATCTACAGCCATTCGCGCTGCTCCTCCTCCGTCAGGGTCAATCGCGCGAAGGCCTTCACCTTGGGGGAGAATTGGGTGTCCTCCCGCACCGGGATGCGCGGCGGCTCGCCCAAAGCGCCCTTTGCACGCCATTGCGCCAAGCGGAGCATGAAGGCGGCGTCGATCCGCTCAGGGCAGGCCGGCGTGCAAAGCCCGCTGCGGGTGCAGGCGGCGATCCAGGCGAGCGCCTCTGGCGTGCCGGCGCCGTCGCGCAGGACGTCGCGCATGCCGAAGGCGACCGCGGCGGGGTCGGCCGCCTCGACGCCCGCGGCATAGGGTGTCATCGGGCAGGCACGCACGCATCCACCGCAGGCGGTGCAGAGCGCGGCAAGGCGGGCGGATTCCGCCCGGACATGATCAACGAGCGTCATGCCGGCGCCGGCACCACGGCGATGCCCTCGATCTCAATGCAGACATCAATGGTGGTGGACTGCGCGCCGCCGACGCAGGTGCTGGCGGGCGGGGTTGCGAGCGCGGCGAAGGCGGCGCGGCGGACCTCATTGAAGCCGTCGTAGTGCCGCATGTCGGAGAGCCAGGTGGTGATCTTCAGCAGGTGGGAGAGGTCGGCGCCCTCCCCGGCCAGGGCGCGCTCCAGCCGCCCCAGGCATTCCCGCGCCTGGTCCTGCACCGGCCGGCCGGCAGCGGCGCTGCCGCGGGCGGTGACGCCGGAGCAGAAGATCAGCTTCGCCCCACCGCCGAGCGGCACGACACGGGCGGGCGGGAACAGGGGGCCTGGCTCATGGACGGTTCTCCTCGGCGCAGCCTCCCCCGCCCAGGCCGCAGGGCGCAAGCCTTCACCCGTCCTTCCTATGGGACAGGCACCTGCCGCGCGGAGGATCCCGCCTCCCCGGCCTTGCCTACTCGGCGGGTTTCCCCACCGGCACCACGTCGTCCAGGTCATGCGCGGTCGGTCCGCGTGCCAGTTCCGCCTGCAGGCGGGCATGGTCCAGCTCGCCCTCCCACTTGCTGACCGCGACGCAGGCGACGCCGTTGCCGATGAGGTTGGTGAGCGCCCGGCACTCGCTCATGAACTTGTCGATGCCGACGAGGACCGCCAGCGCCTGGATCGGGATGTCGGGGATGACCGAGAGCGTCGCCGCCAAGGTCACGAATCCTGCGCCGGTGACGCCGGAGGCGCCCTTCGAGGTCAGCATGGCGACCAGCAGGATGGTCAGCTCCTGGCCGAGCGTCAGGTGCGTGTTCGTGGCATAGGCCAGGAACATCGTCGCCAGGGTCATGTAGATGTTGGTGCCGTCGAGGTTGAAGCTGTAGCCGAGCGGCACCGTCAGCCCGACCACCTGCGGCGCGCAGCCAAGCCGCTGCAGCTTCCGCATGATCTGCGGCAGCACGCTCTCGGAGCTGGAGGTGCCGAGGACAATGAGCAATTCCTCGCGGATATAGGCGACGAAGCGAAGGATGCTGAAGCCGCAGAAGCGGGCGATGGTCCCGAGCACGATGAGCACGAAGGCGATCGAGGTCAGATAGAAGGTCGCCACCAGCTCGCCGAGCTTCAGCAGGGAGCCGATGCCATAGGCGCCGATGGTGAAGGCCATGGCCCCGAAGGCGCCGACCGGCGCGGCCCGCACCACGATCTTGACGATGCCGAAGAAGATCTCCGACAGCCGGTCGACGGCGTGGGAAACCGCGATCCGCGCCGGCTCCGGCAGCGCGTTGATGGCGAAGCCGGTCAGCACCGCCAGCAGCAGCACCTGCAGCAGCTCGCCCTGGGCGAAGGCGCCGACGAAGGTATCCGGGATGATCGCCATGAAATGCGCGATCACGCTGTCCGATTGCGCCTTCTGGGTGAAGCCGCTGATCGCCTTCGCATCGAGCTGGCTGACATCGATGTTGAAGCCACTGCCGGTCTGGAAGACCTTGGCGACGATCAGGCCCATGGCAAGGGCGAAAGTCGAGACCACCTCGAAGTAGAGGATCGCTTTCAGCCCGACCTCGGCCGACCCGGCTGGCATCCCGCACGCTGGCGATGCCGTGCACCACGGTGCAGAAGACCACCGGGGCGATGATCATCTTGATCAGCTTGATGAAGCCGTCGCCGAGCGGCTTCATCGCCGCCCCCGTCTCCGGCCAGAGCGCGCCGAGGGTGACGCCGATGGCGATGGCGATCAGCACCTGGACATAGAGCAGCGAAAGCCATCGCCTGGCCATGGCGTTACCCCCGGTCCGGCCCGGGCGCGGGCCGTTGCGCTCCTTAAAACGTCCGGTATCGCGCCGCCGTTGCAGACGATCCGTTACCAGCCGTTCACCCGATCCCAGGTGGCGATCACCTCCCGGCCGCCTTCCACCACATGGTAGCGATCATGCGCCGCGGCGGTCAGGCAGGAATGGTTCGGCACCACCCGGAGCCGAGCGCCGACCGGCAGGCTCTCGAACGGCAATGGCGCCTCGGCATGGACCTCGCCATGCTCCTGGTAGGCGCGGGCGACCATGGGCTCGCCCGGCAGCGGGTGGCCGGCGAGGTCCACAACCCGGCCGAAGCCCCAGTCGCGCGGCGCGGCCTGGGTGCTGCGGTCCTTCGACAGCGCCAGCGCCCCGGCATCCAGCAGCAGCGTGTTGCGGTCGGGCCGGCGGCCAATGACGGAAGCGAGGACCGTCACCGCGATGTCGTCCAGCGGATGCGTGGCGATCTGCCCCTGGAACAGGTCGCCGAACATGTAGACCCCGGCGCGGACCTCGGTCACGCCGTCCATCCGCGCCGCATGCATGGCGGTGGGGGAGGAGCCGAGCGAGACGATCGGTACCACGAGGCCGCCCTCCCGCAGTCGCGCGGCGGCGGCGGTGATCGCCAGCCGCTCCGCCTCGGCGATCGCAGCCATCTCGGCCGGGCTGCGGCCGGCATAGCTGTGGCCGGAATGGGACAGCATGCCGGCCAGGCGCGGGCCGAGCGCCGCGGCGATCTCCGGCAAGGCGCCGCCATCCGGGGCGACGCCGCCGCGGGCCTCGCCGACATCGACCTCGACCAGCGCCTGGATCGCGCCGGGATGCGCGGCGATGGCGCGGGCGGCCTCGACATCGTCGGTGATGACCTTCACAGCCGCACCGGCGGCGTTCAGCGCGGCGACGGCATCGAGCTTCGCCGGAGTGATGCCGACCGCGTAGATCTGGTCGCGCCAACCGGCTTCGGCGAAGTAGCGTGCCTCGGCCAAGGTGCTGACGGTGATCGGGCCGAAGCCAGGGGCGGCGAACCGCGCCACCTCGACGCTCTTCGCGGTCTTCATGTGCGGCCGCAGCATCAGGCCGGGGAAGCGCGCCACTGCCGCCTGCATCAGCGCTAGGTTTCGCTTCAGCACGCCGAGGTCAAGGACGAGGCAGGGCGTCGGCAGGTCGTCGAGAGTCATCGCTTGGGGTTCCAATGCGCGTCCGGGTCGATCGGCAGGACCGGGCGCGGCAGCTTCGTCCAGGCGAAGCGGGTGAGGATGGGGGAGGTCAGGCCGGGGGCATCGACCTCGACGATGCGGTCGGGGGTGAAGAACTCGTCGAAGCCGCCGCGGAAATGCCCGCGCGACTTCACCACCACGCAGCGCGCGGCGCCGATGTCGAGCCCGAGATGCTCGAGGAAGGCGGGGTCGGCGCATTGCGTGCGGATCGATATGACAACGACGGTGATCCCGCCGAGGCGCAGCGCCGCCGTCGCGCCGAGCGTCATCGCCGTGCCGGCGAAGATGCCGCGGCGGCCGGTGACGCGACCGTCGGAGAGCGCGACGACCTCGGCCTCGGCTTCCAGCGGGCGGCTGAATTCGTCCTCGGCCGTCAGCGTGCCCTGAGGCCGGTTGAAGCGGGCGGTGAAGCGGGCGCCGAGGCCGAGGCGGTGCGCCTCCTCGGCCAGCAGCGGGTCGTGGATCACCCCCATCAGGCAGCCCTCGACGCCGGCCGCGAGGAAGGCGGCCAGGATGTGCATGGTATTGCCGCGTCCGCCGCCGCCCGGATTGTCGGCGACATCGGCGAAGGCCAGCGGCACCGGGCTGGTCTTGGCCCGCTGGGTGGCGGTGCGCAGCGAGGTCAGCTCGGCGACGAAGCGGTCGCGCCGCGCCCAGGCGGCGCGGGCCAGCCGCTCGGCCATGCCGTCGGCCGATGCCTGGTCGGACGCCGTGACCACGACAGCCATGCCGTTGAACGGCGTGTCGCCATAGGCGAAGCCGCCCATGACCGAGACGTTCCAGATCGCCGGGTCCAGCGCGGCCAACTCCTGGCCGAGATCGATCACCTCGGCGTAGGGGCCGGCAGCGGTGAGCATCGATACGGTCGGCGCGACGATCGGCAGGCGGACCAGCGCGCGATGCGCCTTCTCCCCGGCCAGCAGGCGGCGCAGCAGCTGCGCGCTCTCGGCCCCACGCTCCCGCATGTCCAGGTGCGGGTTGGTGCGGTAGCCGATAAAGGCGTCGCAGTCCCGCACCATGATGTCCGAGACATTGGCGTGCAGGTCATAGCTGCAGACGAAGGGGATGTCGCCCAGCACCTCCCGCACCATGGCCTGCAGCGCGCCTTCGGGGTCGTCCAGCGCGGTGGCCAAGCCGGCGCCATGCAGGACGGCATAGGCGCCTTCCACCTCGCCCCTCAGCGCCTTCAGCCCGGCGCGCCAGGCCGCCATCATGCGGTCGAAGACCGGCTGCTCCACCGGGCCGTTCGGCTCGGCCATGGCCAGCAGGATCGGCCGCGGCTGCCAGGGGCCGGCGGCGTCCATGTCAGCGACGAAGCCCGGCATCTCGGCCAGCGCTTTCGGTGCCGGCCCGCGGGCGTCGGCCACGATCGTCTCGCCCTCCAGCCAGCAGCGGGTGTCGAAGTCGCGCTGCGTCGCCGGCGGGGCGAAGCGGTTGCACTCGATCGAGAAGCCGAGCAGCGCGATGCGCGGGCCGGCACTCATACCGCCACCCCCAGAAGCTCGGCGATGCGTGGCGTCGATTTCAGCCCGGTGCCGGTCAGCACCACCACCGTGGTCTCCCCGGCATTGATCGTACCAGCGGCCAGCAGCTTCGCAAAAGCGGCTATCGCCTGGGCGCAGGTCGGCTCGACATAGACGCCGCTCCGCGCCAGGTCGAGGCAGGCCTGGCCGATCTCGGCTTCGGTCAGCATCACCGCGCCCCCTGGCTCAGGCGCAGCACGCCGATACACTCGCGCGTGCGGATCGGCTGCGCGATCGCGGTGCCCTCGGCGATGGTCGGCTGCGGCGCGACAGCGTCGAGATCGAGGAATTCGCGGGCGATCGGCGCGCAATTCACCGGCTGCGCCGCGAAGATCCGCGGCATGCGGTCGATCTGCCCGGCCCGCAGCAGCTCGGCGAAGCCGATACCGCAGCCCAGCACGTTCGACCCGGCGCCGCAGGGGACGATGACGTTGTCCGGCGCCCGGAAGCCGAGATCCTCCCACAGCTCATAGGCCAGCGTCTTGGTGCCCTGCAGGAAGAAAGGATGCCAATTGTGGCTGGCATAGAAGATGTTCGCCGCCTCCCGCACGGCTGCGTCGGCACACTCCTGCCGGCTGCCCGGGACCAGCTGGATCTCCGCCCCGCTGGCGCGGCTCTGCACCGTCTTCGCCGGGCTGGTGCTGGACGGCACCATGATCTTCGCCCGCATGCCCCCGGCCGCGGCATAGGCGGCAATCGCTGCGCCGCCGTTGCCCGAGCTGTCCTCCAGCACCGCCTGGATCCCCTGGGCGCGCAGCAGGGAAAGCATGACAGAGGCGCCGCGATCCTTGAAGCTTCCGGTCGGCATGAACCACTCGCATTTCAGCAGCGCAGTCGCGCCGCCGAAGGCGCGGGAAATCAGCGGCGTGCAGCCCTCACCCATGCTGATCGGGTCGCCGGCCAGCGGCGGCAGGCGCGGCGCGGTAGCGCCAGAGGCTGCGGGTGCTGCGGTCGATCTGATCCGGGGCCAGCCCCGGCAGGTCGGTCAGCAGCAGCGGCTCCTGTGCGTCGCCGCACCAGCGCGGGGTGTCGAGCGGCCAGGTCCGGCCGGTGCGAGGGTCGAGATATGCCAGGGTGTCCATGCGGCGGAGACTTGCCCTTTCGCCGCGCCGCGGCAAGCTGCCGCCATGCAAGACCCTCGCCCGCCTCGCCACCGAGCTCGTCGCCCTCGACAGCCGCTCCGCCGTCTCCAACCTCGCGGTCGCAGGGCATATCGAGCATGAATTGCGCGGCTTCGAGGTGGAGCGGCTGGATTACCGCGACGCCAACGGGGTGGAGAAGCGGGCGCTGGTGGCGCATCGCGGGCCGAAGGGCGGCTATGCGCTGTCCGGCCACATGGACACCGTGCCGGAGACCGGCTGGCAGCAGGATCCCTGGTCGCCGCGGATCGACCACGCCGGCATCCTGCACGGTCTCGGCAGCGTCGACATGAAGGGCGCGGTCGCCGCATGCATCCTGGCGGCGAAGTCGGTCCCGGCGCATGTCCCGGCGACCCTGCTGATCACCACGGACGAGGAGACCACCAAGGCCGGCGCCCGGGCCGTCGCGGCCAGCGCCCTGGCCCGCTCGCTCGGCCTCAATGGCATCGTCGTGGCGGAGCCAACGGGGCTGGTTCCGGTGCGCGGCCACCGCTCCTCGGCGAACATCCTGGCCACGGCCAGCGGGGTGCAGGCGCATTCCTCGACCGGCCAGGGGACGAATGCAAACTGGGCGCTGATCCCCTTCCTGGCGGAGATGCGGGCGATCCAGCTGCGGCTGCGGCAGGACCCGGCGCTGCAGGACCCCGCCTACGACCCACCCTTCTGCGACTTCAACCTGATCGTGGACAACCACGGCACGGCGGTGAACGTGACCGTCGCCCGCGCCACCGCCCGCATCAAGTTCCGCGCCAGCCGCGGCCTCGACACTGCGCCAATCCTGAATGCGGTGCGCGCCGCGGCGTCCCGCGCCGGCATCGCCCTTGACATCACCCAGGAAGGCCGGCCGCCCGAGCGTGCCGGTGGACCATCCGCTGATCCGCCTCGCCGCCGACCTCACGGGACAGTCGCCGCGCACCGCGCCATACGGCACGGATGCGTCGGAGCTACAGGACCTCGCCCCCTGCGTCATCCTCGGCCCCGGGACGATCGAGACGGCGCACACCCCGCACGAATGCGTGGCCATGGCGGATCTCGCCGCCGCCGTGCCGCTTTTCGCCCGAGATCCTGACCGCAGGATCCATCTGACGGCGAGGCCGCCGCAAGCTCCCGGCCTGTAACGGTGCTGCGGGACGGGCCTCGCGGCCCCATATGTCCAGCAGCATCGCGCCCGGTATCCGGCCGGGCAGGAAGACAGGACCATGACATCCGCACGCGCCGCCCTTGCACTTCTCGCCCCGCTCGCCATCGCTGCCTGCTCGGTCGCACCGCCGACCGGGCCGAGCGTCCTTGCCCTCCCCGCCAAGGGCAAGGACATGCAGACCTTCCAGGCGGAAGATTATAACTGCCGCAACTACGCCCAGGCGCAGATCGGCGGCAACACGCCCGCCAATGCGGCGACCCAATCGGCGGTCGGCAGCGCGGCGCTCGGCACCGCGCTCGGCGCCGGGGCCGGTGCGCTGCTGGGCGCAGCCGGCGGGGCGGCCGGCGCAGGGGCGGCGATCGGCGCCGGCGCACGGGCCTGCTGGCGGGCTCGGCGATCGGCGCGGGCAATGCCCAGGCTTCCAGCGGCAGCCTGCAGCAGCGCTACGACATGGCCTATACCCAGTGTATCGCCAGCACCGGCAACAGCGTGCAGGCGGCGCCGGGGCCGGCGGTGGTCGGCTATCCCGCGCCGGCCTATGCCTACCCGGCCCCGTATGCCTACCCCTACCCTTATGCCTATCCCTATCCGTATTACGGGCCGAGCGTCTCGCTCGGCTTCTATCGCGGCTGGGGCGGCCATGGTTACGGCTACGGGCGGCGCTGGTAGGCGACGCGGCTATTCTAGCTTGAGGTCAAGCTTCCTTCACCTTCCGCCCCCAATAGGCGCTTTCCTGCACCACCGCCGCGGCGAAAGCCGCGCGCGGGCGGTTGGGCGCCGGCTCCAGCCCGTCATGCGCCAGGCGCTCGAGGTAGCGCGGTGTCGCGGCCGCCTTGCGCGCCGCTACCTCCAGCGCATCCATCTGCGCCGCCGGCACGCCGGCCGGGGCGAACACGCCGTGCCAGCCGGTGATGACGGCGCCGGGCAGCCCGGCCTCGGTCAGCGTCGGCACCTCCGGCAGGGCCGGGATGCGCGCCTCCCCGGTCACCGCGATGGCGCGCAGCTTGCCCTCCCGCACCAGCGCGAGCGCCGGCGGCGGCGAGGAGAAATTCATCGTCACCCGCCCGGCCACCACGTCCAGCAGCGCAGGCGCCGTGCCGCGATAGGGCACGTGCTCCATCTGCACCCCCGCGGCCTCCGAGAACAGCACGCCGGCCAAGTGGTTGGCATTGCCGACGCCGCCCGAGGAATAGGTCAGCTCGCCCTTGGGGCGCGACTTCACATAGGCGATCAGCTCGGCCAGGGTCTTCGCCGGCACATCCGGGTGCACCACCAGCAGGTATTGGTAGGTGGAGACCTGCGCCACCGGCTGCAGCGCGGTGGCCAAGTCGAGCCTGTCGCCCTTCTGCAGGTGCGGGTTGACCACGATGTTGGTCGAGACGGCAAACAGCAGTGTCGTCGCATCCGGCCGCGAGCGCGCCACGCCGGTGGCGCCGACATGGCCGGCGGCGCCGCCGCGGTTGTCCACCACCACGGTCTGCCCCAGCGCCTCGGCAAAGCCGATGCCGAATCCCGGCCGATGATGTCGGTCCCGCCGCCCGCGGCATAGGGCACCACCAGGGTGATCGGGCGGGCCGGCTGGGCCAGGGCGCGGCGCGATGCCTGGCCGGCCAGCGCCACGGTGCCGAGGCCCGCCAGGGCAGTGCGGCGGGAAAGCCAGGGTTGAGGCATGCCGTCGGGTCCTTTGGGCCAGCGCTGGCTGCCGTTACCGGCAGTCCCCGCCGCAGGGCAAGGCTGGTTCGCCACCCGGTACGGGCCGGCCGGCTGCGACGGCATGCCGAGGCCCCCAAGCCGCCGCCGGCTACAGAGTCGCCCCGCCATCCACCGCCAGCTCGGCGCCCGTCATGTAGCTGCTTTCCTCCGACAGCAGGAACAGCACCGCCCGCGCCACTTCTTCGGCCTGGCCGATCCGACCCATCGGAATCCGCGCAAGCCGCTCGACTCGCTGCGCGTTGCTCCAGACCTGCACCATCTCGGTCTCGATCGGCCCAGGATGGACGCTGTTCACCCGGATGCCGCGCGGCGCGAGGTCGAGCGCCGCCGCCTTCGTCATCCCGCGCAGCGCCCATTTGGTAGCGCTATAGGCGATCGCGCCGGGGGAGCCGCGCAGCCCCGCGGTCGAGGAAATGTTGACGATCGAGCCGCCGCCCGAGCGCTCCATCGCCGGCACCACGGCCTGCATGCCGAGGAAGCAGCCGAGCTGGTTGACCCGCATGTGCCGCTCGAACAGCGCCGCGTCGGTCTCCATCAGCCGCTTCGGCACGTAGACGCCGGCATTGTTGACCATGCCGTGAAGCCCGCCCATCGCCTCGGCCGCCGCCACGGCAGCGGCCCAGTCGGCCTCCTGCGTCACGTCCTGGCGGATGAAGCGGGCGGCCGGGCCGAGCTCCTCAGCCAGCGCCCTTGCCCTGCTGGTCGAGCAGGTCGCCCAGAACGACGTGGGCGCCCTCCGCCACCAGCAGGCGTGCCTCGGCGGCGCCCTGGCCGCGCGCGCCGCCCGAGATGAGCACCACCTTGCCACTGAATCTTGCCATCCTTCCCTCCCGGCATGTCGCCGCACCGAGTCCTAGGTCAGGTCCGGCGCTGCCGCGAAGGAGAAGCCCGATGCGATCCATCATCGTCCTGGCCGCCCTGCTGCCCGGCATCGCCGCCGCACAAGGCACGGCGCAGGGCCGGCGCGGCAAGAAAGGCTGGAGCAGGGCCGCCGCGTAGCGGAGACCTGGTGCGCCAACTGCCACGTGATCGGGCCCGGGGCGCGCGGCCCGGCCGGCGATGCTGCGCCACCCTTCGCCGCAGTGGCGGCGATGCCCTCGACCACCGAAATGTCGTTGCGGGCCTTCCTGCAGACGCCGCATGCGCGGATGCCGGACTACCGCCTGACCACGGCGGAGCTCGACGGCGTGGTCGGATGGATCCTCGCCCAGAAGTCGCGTTGAGGCGCAACCGGCCGGGCTGCAGCGCGGGGCGCACGGCGAGGACCCCGGCGGGGGACGGCCGTGGACAATCCGCACCCGCGCCGCCGGCCTCTCCTTGATCCGCCGCAATGACACGGTGGGGCATTCACGCTTGATCCAAACCGGCTAACAGGCTGACCTAGCGATCCGGCGCCGCGCGATGCATCGCCCGGCACGGCGTCGGCCCGGAGTCCTGGGCGCAAATCACAGAGGGAGACAGGGACATGGCACGAGTTGCATTGGTCACGGGCGGGCAGCGCGGCATCGGTGCCGCGATCAGCGAGGCGCTGAAGGCGGCCGGCCGCAAGGTCGTGGCGGATTACGCGGGCAACGACGCCGCGGCGCAGGCCTTCACCGAGCGCACCGGAATTCCCTGCTACAAATTCAACGTCGGCGACTTCGACGCCAGTGTCGCCGCGATCGCCAAGATCGAGGAGGAGCAGGGCCCGATCGAGATCCTGGTCAACAATGCCGGCATCACCCGCGACGCGATGATGCGGAAGCTCACCCGACAGATGTGGGACGACGTGATCGATACCAATCTCGGCTCCTGCTACAACACCTGCAAGGCGGTGTGGGACGGCATGAGCGGGCGGAAATTCGGCCGCATCGTCAATATCGGCTCGATCAACGGCCAGGCCGGCCAGCTCGGCCAAGTGAACTACGCCGCCGCCAAGTCGGGCATCCACGGCTTCACCAAGGCGCTCGCCCTGGAAGGCGCCCGCAACCAGATCACCGTGAACGCCATCGCCCCCGGCTATGTGGACACGGAGATGGTGCGCGCGGTGCCGGCCGACGTGCTGGAGAAGATCATCGCCAAGATCCCCCGCGGCCGGCTTGGCACCGCCGATGACATCGCCCGCGGCGTGGTCTTCCTGACCAGCGACGAGGCCGACTTCATCACCGGCTCGACGCTGTCGATCAACGGCGGCCAGCACATGTACTGAACCGCGCGACCCGCTCCGCGGCGCCGCCGCGGGACGGCAGCGACGAGGAGTGAGACGCGATGGGCTATGCCGTGCTCGCCTATGACGGCGAGGATGCCGAGGCTCCGGCGCGGCGCCAGGCGGCTCGCGACCGGCACCTCGAGGTTCTGACGCAATGGGCCGGCGATGGAAGGCTCGCCTTCGGGACGCCGTTGCTGGCCGATGACGGCCGCGCCCTCGGCTCCTTCATGGTGCTCGCGGTGGCGGACGAGGCCGGGCTGCGCGACTATCTGGCGGCCGAGCCTTTCAACAATGCCGGCGTCTGGACCCGGGTGACCCACTTCCCCTTCCGCATCGCCCCGCTGCCCTACCGGCCACTGCCGCAACCCGGCACGCCTTTGGCGCCCCGCCGCACCCATACCGTCGTGGTTGCTCGCGACGGCACCGATGCCGGCGCGCCGGCGCGGCGCCAGGCGGTGCGGGCAGCGCATCTGGCGCGGGTCGCACCCATGGCTGCCGAGGGAACGCCTCGCGCTCGGCGGCGCCATCCTCGACGCGCCGGACGGTGCCATGATCGGCTCCGCCGTGGTCATCGCGTACGACACCGACGAAAGCGCGCGGGCCTGGCTGGCCGAGGACCCCTACACGACCGGCGGGGTCTGGCAGGAGGTCGCACTCTACGGCACCCGCTTCGCGCCGCTGCCCTGGCGGCCGCTGCCGGGCGCGCCCGCTTGATGCCGCGCCTCATCGAATACGCCGAGGCCGGACCCGAGGTCCGCGCCGTCTTCGACGCCATCAAGGCCGCACGCGGCGTGCCGGACGTGAATAATTTCTGGAAGGCCCTGGCGGTCGATCCCGCCACGCTGAAGCGGACCTGGGAGAGCCTGACCCAGGTCATGGCGCCCGGCGCGCTCGACGCGAGGACGAAGGAGATGCTCTACCTCGCGGTCTCGATGGCCGCGGGCTGCGCCTATTGCACCGCGAGCCACGGCGCCGCCGCCCGCCGCGCCGGCATGGACGAGGGGATGTTCGGCGAGCTGCTGGGCGTCGTCGGCATGGCGGCCGAGACCAACCGGCTGGCCGAGGCGCTGCGCGTCCCAATCGACCCCGCCTTCGAGACATGATCCGCGACCTGCGCGTCTGCTTCGTCGGCGACAGCTTCGTCGCCGGCACCGGGGATGAGGCGGCGCTCGGCTGGGTCGGCCGGGTTGCCGCCGCCGCATGGCACCGCGGCGAGGGTTTCGCCGCCTACAATCTCGGCATCCGGCGCGACACCAGCGCCGACCTGCGGCGGCGCGCAGAGCCCGAGATCCTCGCCCGGCTGCTCGGCGCCGGCACGGCGCAGGCGGTGGTCTTCAGCTTCGGCGCGAATGACTGCACGTTGGAGGACGACATGCCCCGCGTGCCGCCCGAAGTGACGGAGGAGAATGCCGCCGCCCTGCTCGGTTGGGCCGCGACGCGCTGGCCGGTGCTGATGGTCGGCCCGCCGCCGCTCGCGCATGATGCGGCGCATGACAAGCGGGTCGCGGCGCTTTCGGGACGGCTTGCGGCGCTTTGCGACGCGATGGACCTGCCCTATCTCGCGCTGCACGCGCCGCTCTCTGCCGGGCAGGCCTGGCGGCATGCCGCGGCGCGGGGCGACGGGGTGCATCCAGATGCCGCCGGCTATGCCGCGATCGCCGCGCTGGTTGATGGCTGGGCGCCCTGGCGGGCGCTGGTGCAGGGTTAGCGGGGCAAGGCCGACCGTGGCCTCCCCCAGAAGGCCCTCAGCGGCGGTGGTCGCCGCCCGGGAACTTGCCTGGGCGGGCCCGAGCAGTTCGTCACAGGCCCGCCGGCGCACGCCGGAGCACTCGCAGCAGGCGCGCTCCAGGCCGGGCCGGTCGGTGACCTCGATGCAATTTCGCTCGTAGAGGATGAGCCCCGTCTTCGAGACCCGGCCGGTTGCGGCGATGCCCCCGGCACGGCGCACCCCGCGCTACGTCGAAAGGACCTCATGGGTCATCAGGAAGCTGTCCCCGTCCGCCCGGTCATGCGCCATCAGCAGCCAGCGGCCGAGGCGCTGATCGATGCGGTGCCGCCCGTTGCAGGCCGCTATGCGCGCCACCTGCCCGTGCTGGAACAGGGCATGGCGCCGCAGCAGCGCGCGCAGGCCGGGGTTGCGCTCCAGCTTCTCGCGCAAGGCGCGGCCGTCCGCCCGCAGGGCGGTGCCGGGCGCCTGCACCATCGCCTTGATGTCGTCATGATCGGCGCCGGGGCACGATCGGTAGCCCGACCATCCCCTCATGGCCGACAAGTGGACCTCGGCCTTGCGATCCTCCAAGGAGGCCAGCAACGGGACATGGCCGGCTCCGGGGACGAGGACGGCCTCGGTGGACCAGCCCGGCGCGTGTGAAATCTTGCGAAATCGGAGCTCGAAGCCTCGAGATGCGGACAGAGACGGACGCGTTCGTCGGGCGGCAGGGCGACGCGCAAGCGGCAGGGTGGAGCGGGCGCGATCGAGACGGCGAGCGCCAAAGAGGGCTCCTGCAACGGGGGTGTCAGCGGGAGCACCCGCATCTAGAAGCCGTCCGCGCCGGAGAAATACGGCAGGCGGTGCGCCTCATGGAGGCGCAGCCGCCAACCTCAGCCTGTACGGAGCCCGGGTGAACGGGGACACCGGGAGCAGTTGAGTTTTCACGCAGATCGCAGGAATGCGTAGGCACAGCGGTGTTCCGAGGCGCGAACCGGCGGCATCGGGCCGGTCGCCGGGTGGTGATCGCGGGACAGGTCCCGTTGGGCCGGGGTCGTCCTGGCCGTGTCAGGCCGGCCGACCGCCTGATCGCGAGCGAGGCCTGTCCACCCGCGGCGAAAGCGGGCCGAAGCGCCGGACCGCCCGTATGGGACACCGGCAGCCCACTATCGTTCTTTCAGGGAGGGTGGATCGCTGCCTCCCCGCGCCCTCCCCTACCGCCCGGCTCCCGGCAGCTCCGCCGGCGGGGCGAAGAGCCGCGTCGCCGCCCAGCTCATCACCGAGACCACGATCGCCCCCCAGACGGCCGGCCAGAACCCCTCCACTGCGAAACCCGGCACCAGCCAGCTGGTGAGGCCGAGCATCGCGGCATTCACCACCAGCAGGAACAGGCCCAGCGTCACCAGCGTCAGCGGTAGGGACAGCAGCACCAGCACCGGCCGGATGAAGGCGTTGACCAAGCCGAAGACCAGGGCGGTAAGCAACAGCCAGAAGACGCCGCGCACCTCGATGCCCGGCACGAGTTGCGTCGCCGCCCAGAGCGCGAAGGCGGTGATGAAGGTGCGCGCCCAGAAACCCATCCTGCCGTCTCCGCGGATCTTCCGGCCCAGCATAGGCTCTCCGGCCATCCCGACCCGAATGGAAGCCGCGTGACCTCAGGACCTCTCAGGGCGACCCTCGCGGGCTGCGCCGCGCTCCTGCTCTGGGCTTTCCTGGCGCTGCTGGCGCGGCTGGCTCAGCCGGTGCCGCCCCTACTGCTGACCGGCCTCGCCTTTGCCGTCGGCGGCACGCTCGGCCTGCTGGTGGTCGCGGCGCGCGGCCGGCTGGGTGCGCTGCGGCAGCCCCCACTGGTCTGGTTGCACGGGGTCGGCGGGCTGGCCGGCTACCACGCGCTGTGATTTCGCCGCCCTCGCTCTGGCGCCGCCAGTCGAGGCCAATTTGCTGAACTACACCTGGCCGCTGCTGATCGTGCTGCTGGCGGCGCCGTTGCGCGGCCTCCGGCTCGGGCCGCGGCGGTTGGCTGGGGTCGGGCTTGGTGCGCTCGGCGCGGTGCTGCTGCTGGCGGGCGGGACTGCGGAGGGCTTCGGCGGCGGCGCGCCTCTGGGCTATGCCCTGGCGCTCGCCGCCGGCCTGACCTGGGCGCTCTATTCAGTGCTGGCGGGCATGCCGCGCCTGGCCCGCACCCCCGACCGAGGCGGTGGCCGGATTCTGCCTGGCCGCTGCCGCGGTCACCCTGGCGGCCCACCTGGCCGTCGAGCCACCGGGCTGGCCCGGGGCGGCGCAATGGCCGGCGATCCTGCTGCTGGGCACCGGCCCTGTCGGTGCGGCCTTCTTCCTCTGGGATTTCGGGATGAAGCGGGGGGACCCGCGGCTGCTCGGCACCCTGGCCTATGCGACGCCGGTCGGCTCCACCCTCCTGCTGGTCGCCTTCGGGGAAGGCCAGCTTGGCGGGGCGGTGCTGGCGGCGGCGGCGCTGGTGGCAGGCGGCGGCGCACTGGCGGCGACGGCACGGTCCGACACCTGACGCGACGGCCGAAACGAGCACGTCTTTTCAACTGAAACGAGATTAACTATAACGACGATCGATTGCTCGGTGGGTTTGTCCATGTCCAAGCATCGCCACGCCTGACGCGCCAGGATGGTGCCGCCTCCTCCGGGCGCGAGCAGCCGCGTCGACATCATGGTGCTCCCGGAACTCCGGCTGGCGCTGATGCGGCTGGTCGGCGATGTGGACCTGACGCTCTTCCTCGATCTCGATCCGCGCCATCCATGCCAGGGACCCGGAAGCCGCCAGCTACCATCTGGTGAACGACCTGCGCGGCTATACCGGCAATCTCGGGGTCGCGGGCATCAAGGCCGGCATCGCCCAGCGGCATGCCGCCTGGCCGCACCCGACCCCGGCGCGGGAGGTGATGCTCACCCGCGACCCGGGGATGGTCTTCATCGCCCGCTACCTCGACGTGCTGGCGCCGCATGTCGAGCACGGCGTCAGCGCCGATCCCGCCGAGGCGATCGGCCGCGCCTCGGGCGGCACGGTGCCGCCGGAGGCGCTGGCCTTCCTCGAAGGCGGCTGAGCGGGGCCGGCTATCCCGGCGCCCAGCCGGGCGGCGCCATGGCGAAGCCGGCGAAGTCGAAGGCCGGGCTGACCGTGCAGCCGGCCAGTACCCATGCGCCGAGCGGCGCCGCCGCCTGCCAACAGCCGGCCGGCACCACGGCGAAGGGCCGCTGCCCGGCGCCGAGGTCGGGGCCGAGCTGCAACACCTCCTCCCCCGTCCCATCCGTCGAAAGCGACAGCGCCAGCGGCCCGCCGGCATACCAATGCCAGGCCTCGGCGGCGTCCACATTATGCCAGTGGCTCCGCTCGCCGGCCGCCAGCAGGTAGTAGATCGCCGTGCCGGCGCCGCGCCCGCCGCCAGCCGGTCGATCGCGCCAGACCTCCCGGTAGTGGCCGCCCTCGGGATGCGGGGCGAGGCCGAGCGCGGCAATCACCCTCGCCGCGTCGATCGACGGATCGCGCAGGTCGGGCGAGGGGATCACCTGAAGCTGTCCTTGGCGCTCCGGATCGCCGCCAGCCGGGCGACGTCGCCGGCGCGCAGGAAAGGATTGGCGGCCAGTTCCTCCGCCATGGTGGTTGGCACGGTGAAGCGTCCGGCGGCGACCTGCGCCTTCGCCTGCTCGGCCCGGGCCTGCAGCGCCGCATTGCCGGGCTCCACCCCGTCAGCGCGAAGCGGGCGTTGCTGAGGGTGTATTCATGGCCGCAGCAGACCAGCGTCTCCCCCGGCAGCGCCGCCAGCTTGGCGAGGCTGGCGAACATCTGCGCCGCGGTCCCTCCAGCAGCCGGCCGCAGCCGAGCGAGAAGAGCGTGTCGCCGCAGAGCACGGCGGTGCCGTCCGGAACATGGAACGCGATGTGGCCGACGGTATGGCCGGGGGTCTCGATCACCGCGGCGCGGCTCTCGCCGAGCGCCACCGTGTCGCCCTCGCGCACAGCCTGGTCCAGCCGCGGCAGCCGGTGGGCATCCGCCGCGGCGCCGACGATCTTGCCCCCGAACCGTGCCTGCAAGCTCGGCGACCCCGGCGATATGGTCGCCATGGTGGTGCGTCAGCAGGATCAGGTCGAGCCGGCCGCCGAGCTTCTCCACGGCCGCGACCGCCGGCCCCGCCTCGCCCGGGTCGCAGACCGCGACCGCGCCGGTCGCCCGGTCCTGCAGCAGCCAGAGATAGTTGTCGGAAAGACACGGCACGGCGGTGACCGAGAGCGGCATTGCTGGCTCCTCCTGCGGCCCCGCTGAATGCAGGCCCTCGGCGCTCTATATCCCTGGCATGAGCCAAGAGGTCCACGGCCTGGGGAATTTCTACGCCACCCCGGCGGGGCTGGTGGCGGCGCGCCTGCTGCGCGAGCGGCTACGGGCGCTCTGGCCGAGCCTGCCGGGCCAGGCGGTGCTCGGCCTCGGCTATGCCAGCCCTTTCCTGCGGGTCTGGCGGGCGGAGGCGGGGCGCTGCGTCGCCACGGTCCCACCGCACCTGCCGCGCTGGCGCTGGCCGCGCAAGGCGGCCTCGGCCACCACAGTCGCGGAGGAGGACTGCCTGCCCTTCCCCGACCTGATGTTCGACCGGATCCTGCTGGTACACGGGCTGGAGACCGCGGAGAATGCCCGCCGCCTGCTGCGCGAGGCATGGCGCGTGCTGAAGGATGATGGCCGGATGATCGTGGTGGTGCCGAACCGCCTCGGTCTCTGGGCGCATACGGAAGGCACCCCCTTCGGCCATGGCCAGCCTTATTCCGCCGGGCAGATCGAACGCCTGCTGCGGCGGCAGATGTTCCAGGTGGAGCGGCGCGAGGCCGCGCTCTATGTGCCGCCCTTCCGCAACCGGCTGCTGCTGCGCGGCGCTGGCGCCTGGGAAAGGCTGGGCGGCCGGCTCTGCCCGCGCTTCGCCGGCGTGGTGCTGCTGGAGGCGGTGAAGGATTTCGGCGCCCTGGTCCCGGCCGGCGCTGTGCCGGCCCAGGCGCGCCGGGTGGTGGTGGCCGAGGGGTCTGAGCCGCCCGCGGGTCCCGGGGGCACCGGCTCGTGGGCATGCTGGAACACCGCGGCGCCGCGCCCGCCGGCGTGCTCGTTGCAATGTCATGCGCCAGCGCCGCCCGCGGCCAGTATGGTCGCAGCTGCCGGTCGAAGGGCGGGGGCTCAGGGTGGGCAAGCAGGTTGAGACGCAGACAGCGCAGCCCAGCCGGCTCGCCCGCTGGTTCGAGCTCGGCGCGGCCGAGTCCGAGCGGCTGCTGCCGATGGAGGGCCTGCGCGGCCTCGCCGTGCTGCTGGTCTTCTTCGTCCATTACGGCTCGCAGCTTGGCTATGCTACCGGCCTTCCGCTGCCGGCGCCGGGCCGGGCGATGCAACTGCTGGGGCATGCCGGGGTGGACCTTTTCTTCGTCCTCAGCGGCTACCTGATCTACCGCATGGTGCTGAGCCGGCCGCGGCCCTACCTGCCATTCCTGGGGCGGCGGGTGCAGCGCCTCTATCCGGCCTTCCTGGCGGTGTTGGCGCTGCAGCTTCGGCATCGCGCTGGCCTCGGCCTCGGGCGGCGGGCTGCCGCCGGGCGGCTGGGAGCGTGCTTGGCTGCTGCTGGCCAACCTGCTGATGCTGCCCGGGCTCTTCACCATCCAGCCGATCGTCATTGTCGCCTGGTCGCTGAGCTACGAGATGGCCTTCTACCTGGTCCTGCCGCCGCTTGTCGCGGCTCTGCGGCTGCGTCGCTGGCCAGCCGGGTTGCGGGTCGCGGCGATGCTCGGTGCGGTCGGGCTGATGCTGGCGACGGACTGGGCGCATGGCCGGATGGCCATGTTCGCCGCCGGGATGCTGCTGGTGGAGACGATGCCGGCCCTCGTCGCGCTGGCCCGGCGCGGGCCCTGGCTGGACCTCGCGGCCGGCGCCGCGGTCCTGCTGTGCGGCACGCTGCTGCTGGCCGGGCCGGGCGGGCAGGTCTCCTTTCTCGGCCTCTTCCTCGCCGGCTTCCTGCTGCCGGCCGCAGCTTTCGCCGGGACGGGGCCGGTGGCGCGCGGCTTGGCTTGGCGGCCGCTGCGATGGCTCGGCAACATGAGCTACTCCTACTACCTCTCGCATGGGCTGGCGCTGGAGGTGACGTTCCGCGCGCTCCGCCTGGCCGGGGCCGGGGCCGGGGTCACCGGCCTTGGCGAAGCCGCTTGGTGGGTGCTGCTCGTGCCAGCCTTCCTGGCGACGCTGGCGGGGTCCGTGGTGCTGTTCCTGGCGGTGGAACGGCCGCTGTCGATCCTGCCGGCCGGTGCGGCGCGGCGGTCGATGCCGGTGTCCGGCATGGCCGCGGCGGAGTGAGGTCGGCGCTGGTCAGCCCGGCTTGGCCAAGGCTGCGGCGCGCGGCGCGGCCACCCGGTCCTGCGACGGGCGCAGCCGGATCTCGAACCGCACCCCCTGCGCCACATTCGCAGCCGTATCTCCATCCTGCATCGCCGGGACGGCCTGCCAGCATTTCGCCAGGCCGAGGCCGCCGCCCGGCGCTGAGCGAGTTGCCTTCCGTGCCGCGAGGCAGGAGCAGGGCCGGCGCGGGCGGGCGATCGGTAAGCGCCGCCAGGGTCTCGCCCGGCCTGGAGCAGCGATCGCGCGCCACGCCACGGGCAGCAACATCCAGGCCTGTGGCAGGCGGTGGGCAGGCAGGCGCATCGCGGTCGCGCTCCGGCGAGGGGGACAACCGCCATGACCGCTCCGGCCTTGGCCATGGCTCGAACGCACGAGATCGCGGGACGACGACGACACGCCCCAGTTGAGGGCCAAGGGTTTCATCTCGCCCACGGTTACGATCCTGGCCACCGGGCGCGGCGGCGCGCATGCGAAGGCGGCACGCGGTTTGCGTGGCCGGCCTGGAACACCAGCCCGGGAAACCCGCATGAACCTCTCGCGTCGCGCCATGCTTGGCGCCACCGGCCTCGCCACCCTGCCGGGCATGCCCGCGCCTTGGGCAACCAGCCCGGCCGCTGCGCAGACGGAACGGGTGCTGCGCTACGGCATCTCCATGGCCGACATCCCGCAGACCACCGGCCAGCCGGATCGAGGCGCCGGCGCCTACCAGTTCACCGGCCATACGCTGTACGATCCGCTGGTCGCCTGGGAGATGGATGTCGCCGACCGGCCCGGGAAGCTGATCCCGGGGCTGGCGACCGCCTGGGAGGCCGACCCGTCCGACCGCAGGAAATGGGTCTTCCGCCTGCGCCCCGGGGTGAAGTTCCACGACGGCTCCGACTTCGACGCCGAAGCAGTGATCTGGGAATTTCGAAAAGGTCCTTAATCCGCAGGGCACCGCATTTCGACAACCGCCAGGCCGCCCAGGTGCGGCCGCGACTGCCCTCCGTCGCGGCCTGGCGGAAGCTCGACGCGATGACGGTGGAGGTCACCACCAAGGCGGTCGACAGCATCTTCCCGTACCAGATGCTGTGGTTCCTGATCTCCTCCCCGGCGCAGTACGAGAAGCTCGGCCGGTCCTGGGAACGCTTCGCCGAAGCGCTCCTCCGGCACAGGTCCGTTCCGCGCCGGGAAGCTGGTGCCGCGGGCGAGCCTCGAGTTGCTGAGGAATGCCGCCTACTGGGACCCGAAGCGCGTGCCGAAGGCCGACCGGATCGTGCTGGTGGTGGCGCCGGACACGGTCACCCGCACCAATGCGCTGCTGACCGGCCAGGTGGACTTCATCGAGACCCCGGCGCCCGACCTGGTGCCGCGGCTGAAGCAGTCCGGCATGCGGATCGTCGAGAATGTCACCCCGCATGTCTGGGAATACCATCTCAGCCTGCTCGAGGGCCTCGCCCTGGCGCGACATCCGGCTGCGCCGCGCGGCCAACCTGGCGATCAACCGCGAAGACGTGGTCGGGCTGATGAACGGCCTGGCCAAGCCGGCCAGCGGCGTGGTCGATCCCTCCTCCCCCTGGTTCGGCAAGCCGCAGTTCCAGGTGAAGTACGACCCGGACGCGGCGCGCAAGCTGCTCGCGGAAGCCGGGTTCTCCAAGGCCAGCCCGCTACGGACCAGGTTCCTGGTGGCCACGGCGGCAGCGGCCAGATGCTGTCGATGCCGATGAACGAGTACATCCAGTCAGCCTGGCGCGAGGTGGGAATCGAGGTCGAGTTCCAGGCGGTGGAGCTTGAGGTGCTCTACACCTGCTGGCGCCAGGGCGCGGCCGGGGAGATCGCCAAGGCTGGCGGCATCACCGCCAACAACGTTGCCTATGTGACCTCGGACCCGCTCTATGCGCTGATCCGCTTCTTCCACTCGAAGCAGGTCGCGCCGACCGGGGTGAATTGGAGCCACTACAGCGACCCCGAGACCGACCGCCTGATCGACACCGCGCTCAGTACCTTCGACCCGGCCGAGGTCGACCAACTCATGGCCCGCGTGCATGAGCGGGTGGTGGACCAGGCGCTGCTGGTCTTCGTGGTGCACGACACCAACCCGCATGTCATGGGCAAGGCGGTGCGCGGCTATACCCAGGCGCAGCACTGGTTCCAGGACCTGACGACCCTCGGCTGAGAGTCGCCGGGCCGGCGCCGGCGGGGGTCAGCCTACCGGTTCGTTGACCTGCAACACCGGCTTGCCGTCGGTGAAGTTCGGGATGTCGCCGAAGATCTCGGCGCCATGCGCCTCGACCGCCCGGCCCAGCGCCTCGGTGCTGTCCCAGGCCAGCAGCGCGGTGATCCGCACCGGCGCAGGGCCGCCATCCGGCGTGCCGAGGCCGCGCAGCACCTGCACGGATTGCAGCCCCATGCCCGACCAGCGCTGCTTCGCCAGCGGGATATGCTGCTGGAGGTAATAGGCCTCGTCGAACTTGGTGGCGGGGTCGTTCGGGTAGGACACGCTGACGACGATCATGGCCGGCTCTTCCCTGTTAGATTATTCGACAGGCTAACTAGTTTCTTGGGCCGGCGAGAAGCCTCGCCGGCCCGGCGGGCCCGCGCGATTGCGTGCACGGCCGGGCCGACGATTAGCTTGTCTTATCCGTACCGGGCCGTGCCACCCTGTCGTCAGGGCCGCGTCCCAGGGCCGGCCCGCCTGGGGAGGACGACAGAATGACCGAAGGCCCAGACGCCGCGACCCGCGGCGCCACGAATTCGCGCCGTGCCTTGCTCGGCGGCTTCGCCGGCGCGCTCGCCGCCGGCGCCGCCATCCCGGCGAGCGCGCAGCAGCGCGACTCATGGCCGCGGCGGCGCACCGACCCGCTACCCCGATGCCGACATCGTCACACTCGACAAGAAGCGCTTCACCGCGCCGCTCGGCAACAGCACCATCCGCCGCCTCTATACCGGCCTCGGCTGGGCGGAGGGCCCGGCCTGGCATGCCACCGGCCGCTTCTGGATTTGGTCGGACATCCCGAACGACGAATGCCTCCGGATGAACGAGGAGGACCATTCGGTCCATCGCCGCTTCCGCAGCCCCTCGGGATTCTCCAACGGCAATACCTTCGACCGTGAGGGCCGTCAGATCGCCTGCCGCCATTTCCACCGCGACGTGGTGCGCTACGAGCCGGACGGGAGGCTCACGGTACTGGCGGCGCGCGGCCCCGACGGCGCCCTTAACGCGCCGAACGACGCCGTGGTGCACCCGGCCGACGGCGCCATCTGGTTCACCGATCCCGGCTACGGCGCGCTGATGAACTACGAGGGCAACCGGGTGCCGGAGGCCGCGAACAGCCCGCGTCCCTTCATCAAGGAGGCAGTCTACCGGATCGACGCGCAGTCCGGCCAGGTTACCAAGGTAACCGACCAGCCCTTTCAAGCCGAACGGGCTCTGCTTCTCGCCCGACTACAAGAAGCTCTATGTCGCCGACAGCGGCACGAGCCACTACCCCGAGGCCAAGGACGTCATCTGGGCCTTCGACGTGGACGGCCAGAAGCTCGGCACCGGCAAGCCGCAGTTCAACATGGAGATGGACGGGAAGTCGGGCTTCGGCGACGGCGTGCGCTGCGACGAGTTGGGCAACCTCGTGGGTCGGCGCCGGCTGGGTCGGCGCGGGCTATGACGGGGTGCACTGTCTTCGCCCCCGATGGCCAGCGGATCGGCCTGATCAAGCTGCCGGAGATCTGCGCCAACCTCTGCTTCGGCGGGACCCGGCGCAACCAGGCTGCTGATGGCCGCGAGCCAGAGCATCTACTTGCTGCCGGTGGAGACCCGCGGCGCGCATTTCTGCTGACCGGGTGCGCCGGCCGCGCTGCTCCAGTGCAGCGTCGGCTCCGGCCCGCCGACCGGAGGTGACCAGGCCGCCGCCGCTTCCGGCGGCGGCACACGCCGCAGCGCGGCCAGGCGTTCCAACGCCTCGGCCTCCGCCGCGCGCAGCCCGATCCGGGCGGCCAGGATCGCCGCGGCCCGCAGCTGGGCCGCGGCCTCGGCCGGCTCGCCGGCCAGGACTAGCACGCGGGCGAGCGCCAGCTGCGCCTGCACCTGGGTCGGCCGGAAGCCCAGCGCGTCGGCGTCCTCGATGGTGCGCCGCGCCAGCGCGCAGGCGCCGGCGACGTCGCGCTGCGGGCCTTCCGCCATGGCCCGGGCCAGGGCCGGGTTGCAAAGCAGCCGCTTGCCGCGATGGCCGTTGCGGTCGGCCCGCTCGCAGCCCGCGGTCAGCAGCTCGCGACGCATCGGCGAAGCGGCCGGCGCGGACATAGGCGCGGCCGAGGACATAGGCCATGTAAGGCACGTGGTAGTCGAGGCCATCGGCGCGAGCGCCGCGCAATGCGCGTTCCAGCAGCGCGATCGAGGCGGTGACCCGGCCGTCCTGCAGCAGCAGGTCGCCTTCGTACATGTTGACCAGCAGCCGGTCGAAGGCCTGGCCGTGCCGGCCGGCGATGCCGCGCGCCTCCTCGATCGCCTGGAACCCGGCGGCGACCGCGCCGGTCTCTCCGCGGAACTGCGCGAGGAAGCAGCAATGCACCACCGCCGGCAGCACGAAGGTGGCGGCGCTGCGGCGCTGCCCCGCCTCGCTCGGCGCCTGGCCGAGCGTCTGCTCGAGCACCCGCAGCTCCTCGGCCAGGTCGCCGGCATACCACATCGCCTGGGCCAGCCCGAAGGCGGCGCTGACGATCCCGACGGGATCCGCCGCCGCCAGCATGATGTCGAGCGCTTGGCGGCTGAGCTCCTTGGCGCGGGCCAGGTCGCCGCCATGCGCAAGGGCGGTCGAGCGGTTGATGTAGACCCGGGCGAGCGTCAGCGCGTCGCCGGCCTGCCCGGCAAGCACATCGGCTTCGTGCAGGTAGTCCTGCACCCGCGCGAGGTCGTTCGCGGCGCCGAGCACGAAGCGCAGCCGCAGCCGCACATCGATGCCGAGGCCCACGCGCTCGGCCGTCACCGGCTGCTTCTGCAGGGCGGTAAGGACGGCTTCCAGATGGACCCGGGCCTCGGTCCAGGCCGAACGCCGGGTGGCGCGCTCGCCGGCCTCCAGCGAGTAGCGCACCGCCTCCGGCCAGGCCTCGGCGGCGATGGCGTGGCGCGCCAGATCCTCGATGCTCGCCTCGTCGGGCGTGGTCTCCAGGACATGCAGGATGCGCGCGTGCAGCCCGCGACGCTCGCTGCGCAAGGCAAGCTGTCATGCGCCATCACCTGGATCAGCACATGCGAGAAGCGGTAGCGCGCCCCGGCGGGCAGGCCGATCCTCGCCAGGGAAGCCGCCGATGCCGAGCACCTCGATTCCCCGGGCCAGCACCGCGGCCGGAAGCTCCAGGATGCTGGCCAGCAGCGCCGGCGAGAATTCGCCAGGCCGACCACCGCGGCGACCTGCAGGATGCGCCGGTGCGCCGGCAGCAGGCGGTCGATACGCGCGGCGACGATGGCCTGCACCGAGCCGGGAATCTCGAGGTCCGACGGCGGCGGCGCGCCTCCGGCCAGGACCCCGGTCTCATGCAGCGCGCGGGCAAGTTCCTCGAGAAAAAGGGCGTCCCGCCGGCGCGCGCGACGATCCGGGCGCGCAGCGGCGCCAGCGCCGGCCCGGGGCCGATCAGCTCGCAGCAGTCATCGTCTCGGCCTGCTGGTCGCTCAGCGTCCAGAGCTCGATCTCGGCGCGCGGCGCGGCCGGGTCGGAGGACCAGCCGGGGCGCCGTTCCGGCCGCGTGGTCAGGCAGCAGCAGGACGGGCTGCCGCCGCGAGCCCGTCGAGCAGTCCTCGACCAGCCTCGACGCTTGAGGCGTCGAGCCAGTGATAGTCCTCGATCACGAGGATCAGCGGCTGCCGGTGCCGCCTGGCGCCGCAGGACGCCGACCAGCGCGGCCAACAGATTCCGGCGGGCGCCGGGTCGGATCGGTCGGGTCGAGGTCGGGCCCACCGGCATCGCTGTCCAGGTAGTGCAGCAGCGGCGTGCAATCGATCTCCGACGCCGACATCAGCGCGGCCAGCCGGGCGGCGATCTCCGCCGGGGGATCGCCCGGCGCGCGCAGCCGACGAGCTGCGCAGCAGCGCGGTGACGAGAAGGTAAGGCACCGCGAGGGAGTGGACGGTGGTCTCGACCCGCATCACCCGCCAGACGGCCAGCGGACTGGCGCCAAGGAAATCGTGCACCAGGCGGGACTTGCCCATGCCGGCATCGGCGACCAGCGCGACCGCCCGCGCCTCGCCCGGCTCTCCATCCCGCCCCTCGGCGCGCCGCAGCGCCTGGTGGAGCAGCGCGAGTTCCTGCTGCCGGCCAACCAGCGTGGTCAGCGCCCGGCTGCCGGAGCGGACGAGCCAGGAGGAGCGGTTCGCCACGCCGAGCAGCCGGTAGAGCGGCAGCGGCTCGGCCAGGCCGCGCAGCGGCACCTTGCCGAGCGGCACGAGCTTGCGCGGCGCCGGCGACCAGCACCGCGGTCTGCTGCGCCAGCAGGGCGGTGTTCGGCCTCCGGCCTGGCGCTCCACCCGGGCGGCGATATGCGCTGTCAGGCCGGAGACGCCATGCCCTCGGCATCGCCGTCCTGGCCGCCCGCCCGCAGGATCACCGGCCCGCTGCAGATGCCGATGCGGACCGCCAGGGCACGGCCGCCGATATCGCGCGCACCCTCGATGATCGCCAGCGCGGCGAAACAGGCGCGCACCGCATGGTCCTCGACCGCGACAGGGGCGCCGAACATGGCCATCACCCCATCGCCCATCCGCACCGTGACGGTGCCGCCGCAGCGCGCCACCGCCTCCGGCCATCGTGTCGAGCGCGAGGCCGAGCGAGACGCCTCGCATCCTCGGCGTCCATGGCGGCAATCAGGCCGGTGGAATCGCAGAGATCGGCGAAGAGGATGGTCGCATGCTTGTACTGCGCCTCGCGTTCGCGCGACGCCGCCACGGCCGGCCCGCCGGCCGCAGCCCCGGCGGCGAAGCCGGCGCCGCAATGGGTGCAGAACCGCGCCACCAAGCGGTTGGGCGTCTGGCAGGCGGGACAGGGCTTCTCGAGCGGGGCGCCGCAATGATCGCAGAACCGCCCGGAGGCGGCCGGTGCATCGCAGTGCTGGCAGGTGGGGTACATGCGGGACCTGTGCCGCCCGGACCGGTCGCTCAGGCCGATGGCTTGTAGTGCACGTGCGGGCAGGTGTGGCAGGCCTCGGGGCCGCGTTGCACCCACCAGCGGCAGGAGGCACGGATGCCGCAGCGCGGCACCGGAGCGCCGGGCTCTCGCGCCTCGACATATCCGGCGACGGCCTCCTGCATCCGGCCGATCAGCGAGCAGGACGCATCCTTCCAATGCGCGCAATGGCGCTCGACGCATGGCCCGGCCAGTCGGAACCGCGTCTCGGGCTTCTCACCGATCTGCGCCCGCATCCCCGGGGTGAGTGGGATCGGCGTCGGCAGGTTGGCAACGACACCGCCTTCACCGATTACCCCGATGACCATCGGCGCATTGCGCGGATCGCCGCTGACGCTCGGGCAAAGCGTCGCCTTGCCGGCTGGCCGCGTCGCCTGATCCCGGCGGGAGGCCGCGGAGGCGGCGGCGCCAGGACGGGCTGTCACGCCGGATCGGCCTTCGGCTTCGGCACGGGCTTCGGCTTGGGTGCGGGCTTCGGCGGCGGCACCGGCTTGGGCTTTGGCGGCGGCGGCGGCCGCTGGCCGTTGTTGTCCGGCAGCATGCTTATGGTGACGACATTCGACGCCGCGGAGATCATGGCAAGATGCGCCACGACCGTTTCCTGGACCGCGGCGAGCAGGGCGCGCTGTTCCTCGCCGGTCATCTGTACATAGGTAAGGTCTATGCAGAGGTGACCGCCGGACAACCTGACCTGTCCACCCATGACGCAGCTCCTCGACCAACGGCCCCGCGAGATTACTAGCGATCCGTGGCAGGAACGGTACTGGTGAGCGATTGCAACTGTCAATCCCGCGACGCACACGGGGCACGCGCCCTGCGGCGCCCGAAGGCCGCCGCGCGGCGGCGTCGCGGAAGTCTCAGCCGGCGCCGGGCGCCCCGCCCGGACCAAGCGGCGGGCGCCAAGCGCCCGCCGGTCGGCTCAAGGGCCGCTCGACGCAGAGCGCGACGCCCATGCCGCCGCCGATGCAGAGCGTCGCCAAGCCGCGCTTGGCATTGCGCTTCTGCATCTCGAAGAGCAGCGTGTTCAGCACCCGGGCGCCCGAGGCGCCGATGGGGTGGCCGAGCGCGATCGCCCCGCCATTGACGTTCACCTTGGCCGGATCCCAGCCGAGATCCTTGTTCACCGCGCAAGCCTGCGCCGCGAAGGCCTCGTTCGCTTCGATCAGGTCGAGCGTGTCGATCGACCAGCCGGCCTTCTGCAGCGCCTTGCGGGAGGCCGGGATCGGCCCCGTACCCATGATCGAGGGATCGACGCCGGCGGTGGCCCAGGAGACGATCCGCGCCATCGGCGTCACGCCGCGCTTGCGCGCTTCCTCGGCCGACATCACCACCGCAACCGCAGCGCCGTCATTGATGCCCGAGGCATTGCCGGCGGTCACCGTGCCGGTCTTGCTGAAGGCCGGGCGGAGCTTGGCCAGCACGTCGTAGTCGGTCGAGGGCTTCGGGTACTCGTCCTCAGAGATCACCACGTCGCCCTTGCGGCCCTTCACCGTCACCGGGGCGATCTCGTCCTTGAAGCGGCCGGCCTTCATCGCCTCGCCGGCCTTGCGCTGGCTGGCGGCGGCGAACTCGTCCTGCTGCTCGCGGGTGATCTGGTACTTCTCGGCGACGTTCTCGGCCGTCGTGCCCATGTGGTAACCGTGGAAGGCGTCCCAGAGGCCGTCCTTGATCATGGTGTCGACCATGGCGAGGTCGCCCATCTTCTGCCCGGCGCGGAGCTGCGCGGCATGCGGCGCCTGGGTCATGCTCTCCTGCCCGCCGGCGACGACGATGCTGGCGTCGCCGCTGCTGATCTGCTGCGCCGCGAGCGCCACGGCTCCGAGGCCGGAGCCGCAGAGCTGGTTGATGCCGAATGCGGTCGCGGCAGCCGGGATGCCGGCATTCATGGCAGCCTGGCGGGCCGGGTTCTCGGGCCGGCCCCGGCGGTGAGGATCTGGCCCATGATGACCTCGTCCACTTCGTCCGGCTTCACCCCGGCGCGCTCCAGCGCGGCCTGGATGGCGACGGTGCCGAGCGCATGCGCCGAGAGAGAGGCGAAGGCGCCGTTGAAGCTGCCGACGGGCGTGCGGGCCGCTGAGGCAATGACGATCTCGGTCAAGACTGGTTCTCCCACCCTGATGTTGCGCCGCACATTGGACCGGCGCCCTAGTCGATAACAAGCCCGGGGCCCCTACAAGCCCATCAGGCCAGGCAACGCCTTGATCCAGGTCAGGAGCGGACGCCAGAGCTGCACCTCGGCTCCGCCCCCGGCCACCATGCCGACATGGCCGGCCGCGGCGTGGTGCACATGGGCGCCGGGCATCGTCGCCGCCAGGGCCAGGGCCGAGGCGGGCGGGACGATCCGGTCGCGGGCCGGGATGGCCAGGAAGGCCGGCAGCCGCAGCGCCTGTGGCGCCACCACCTCGCCGGCGATGCGCCAATCTCCACGCGCCGGGGAGTTGGCGCCGTACCAGCCGGACAGGGCCTCCCGCGCTACCGGGGCGGCCAGCGGGACACCACCGTTCAGCCAATCTTCGAGCGCCACGAAGCGACGAGCCCGCGAGCTGTCCGGGTCCAGCTTGGCGAAGGCGCGGTACTTCTCGCCGATGCCGGCCGCGTCATGCGCGGCGAAGAGCGCCTGCAGGGTATCGACCGGAAGCGTGCCGGTCGCGCGCAGCAGCGGCTCCAGCCCCGGAAGGGTGGCGGCGAGGCCGCGGGCCCGCTCAGCGTCCGCCGCCCAGAAATCCCAGGGCGTGGCCAGCAGTGCCAGGCCGCGCAGCAGAACCCGGCCGGCGCTGCGCCAAAGCAAGGCCCAACATTCCGCCAAGGCAATAGCCGGCCAGTACCACCGGCCCGCCAGCAAGGCCGACGGCGGCAACCAGGGCGCGCTCGAGCCGCCCAGCGACGTAGTCGGTCAGCGAGAAGCCACGCTCCAACGCCCCTGGCGCGCCCCAGTCGAGGAGCAACGGCCGCACTCCCGCCCCTGCCAGATGCCGCAGCATCGAGGCGCCGGGCAGCAGGTCCAGCACCTCCGCGCCATTGACCAGCGAGGGGATGACGAGGAGCACCGGCGCGCCGGGCGGCCCGCCATGGTCGAGCAGCCGGCTGCCGCCCTCGGCCCAGGCCACGGGCACCGGCGGCATGGCGCGGCGGAAGGGGTGGCGGCGATAGGCCAGGATGCCGTGCAGCAGGTCCGCCTCGCGCGCCCGTAGCCGACGCTCGACCGCGGCGGCGAAGGCTTCAGGCGGATGGCCGCCGGCGGCGAGCCCGGCCGCGATCCGCGCCGCCTCCCGCCGTCCCGCGCTCGAGCGCGGCGAGTCGGCGCTCCAGCTCGTCAACCCGGGCACGCAGCCGGGCGACGGACGCGCCGCCCATCGGGTCGCCAGCGCCAGCGCCAAGTGCAGCGCCAGCGGGCGTGGCCCCCGGCGGGGCGAGAGGGGCGTCTCCGGTTCTGGAAGGATGCTCATGCGCCGGCACGCCGCCCGGCGCGCGATACCAGGCGGCGGCCAGATCGGCGGCCTGCCGCCAGGCGGCGGCGATCTCCGGGTCGACGGCCAGGCCGGACAGCTCGCTCTGCCACAGCGTGACCCAGGCTTCGGCCAGAATCCTCCAGCCCCGGTGGGGCGCTTCGCGTTCGGGTCCGCATGCCTCGTCCTCGGGACCGGTCAACCGCCCCTCCTGTTCGCCGCTCGCGCGATCGTTGTCCAGCGCCGTGGCTTTCTGGTGGCGGCGCGAACGATATGATGGCGGGTCTTGGTGCGCTGCGGGATTCCCTCTAACGCAGCTGCGGGATGGGCATGCTAGTCTCGACCCAAGACGCCTCGACTGCCCGGCGCCCCGCGCCGCCGCACACGCATGAAGGACAGGAGCCGCCATGGCCGAGAACGCCGCCCGCGCCGACACCACGAGCGAAGCTCCCCTGCAACCCGTAGTGGTCAAGAAATACGCCAATCGTCGCCTCTACAAGCACTGAATCCTCCAGCTACGTGACGCTGGAGGACCTGGCCAACATGGTTCGGCAAGGCCGCGACTTCATCGTCTTCGATGCGAAGTCGGGCGAGGACATCACCCGCTCGGTGCTGACCCAGATCATCGTCGAGGAGGAATCGAAGGGTCGCAGCCTGCTGCCGGAAAGCTTTCTGCGGCAGCTCATCGGCTTCTACGGCGACAGCCTGCAAAGCGTGCTGCCGCGCTACCTGGAATTCGCCATGGCGGGCTTCGCCCGGCAGCAGGAGCAGATGCGCCGCTCGGTGGAACAGGCAATGGGCGGCTTTATGCCTTTTGGCGGCATCCCGGGCCTTGAGGAAGTTGGCAAGCAAAACATGGCGATGCTCGAGCGGGCGATGAGCCTGTTCGCGCCCTTCCGCCCGCCGGAGACGCCGGCGACCATCGGAATCCTTGAAGGCTGAAGTGGAATCGCTGCGCCAGCAGCATGGCCGAGGCGACCCGCACCGAGCAAGGGTTCCTCGCGCCAGACGTGAGTTTCAAGGCTCTCGCTTCCATCACGCGTTCGTCACGCGCCGAGGTGGAACGCCCGCCATGCCGCGGCATTCCGTTGGGTGAGATTCCTAACGGCAAAGGGCACGGCAATGGTGCAGACGACGACGCAGACCGAAGCGAAGCGGCCGGACGGTGCCAAGCCGGGGCAGCGCGCCAGTGCCGCTGACCGCCATGTCGGGTCCCGGATCCGGGAACGGCGGGTCATGATGGGTCTGTCGCAGCAACAACTCGCGCGGATGATCGGCGTCACCTACCAGCAGGCTCACAAGTACGAGCGTGGACTCGAATCGCATCTCGGCCGGCCGCCTGTTCGAGATCGCCCAGGTTCTCGGCGTCGGCGTGTCCTGGTTCTTCGAGGGGCTGTCGGCGGATTCCGAGCAGCACGAGATCTCGCCCCGCCAGCGCATGTGCCTCGAGCTGGCGCGCAACTTCGCCATGATCGAGCAACGAGAAGCACCAGGAGGCGCTGAGCCAGATGGCCCGCGCCCTGGCCGCCCAGAGCCAAGCGGCGTGGCCGGAATGCCGGTCGCCGCTGATGCCGAGGTAGCGGCCGAGACCCATTGACGCGGGGGCCGGGCGTGGCCCAGCCTCCGCTGGGCAGAGGTATCAAAGCGGGGGCCTTCCCCGCCCCTGCTGCGGCCGCGGCGGCGATGGACCTTCCGGACGTTGCTGCTGGCCCTGTTCCTGTGTCTGGCAGGGGGGCACTCGGTGGCGTCATCGTCGGGCTGGGCTTGCGGCAGCCGCCTGCCCCGCCGGCCGAGCCGCCGGTCGCGGCGGAACCCGCTCCTCCCACCACCACGCTGCTCCGGCTCCGGTGAGTTGGAATCCCAACTTGCCGCGTTGCGCCGTGCCGTGGAGCAGGAGCAGGCCCGCCTCGATCTCGCTGATCCGATCCCGCCTGACCGCCGAGGCGGAGCAGCAGGGCGCGGCTGGACGCGCTCACGCGCGCGCGTGCGGCGGCGGAAGCGCAACTCGCCACGCTGCAGCGTGACGTCGCGGCCGCCCCAGCGCGAAGCCACGCAACCGCGAGGCCTCGGCAACTGCGCGACGCGATGCGGCGCTTCCGCCGGTCGCAGGCGGGGCCGCGCCGCCCCTGGCGCCAAGCCCGGCGCGGACGGCGCGGGAGGCGCCCCCCGCTGCGGGTGGCCAGCCGCGGGTCTTCGTCCACCACCGCAGCGGCTCCGCCGTCGGGGCGGAGACGGCGGCGGCACTGTCGACCTCGCTGCGGGAAGGCGGGTTCGAGGTCCCGGAGGTGCGGCCCGTGCCTGCCGTGCCCTCGCAGCGGGGTGGTGCGCTACTTCCACGCCGAGGATGCCGCGACCGCCGGCGCGGCTGGCCGGACGGCTCGGCCGCGGCTGGGCGATCCAGGATTTCCGCGGCTACGAGCCCTCCCCCGGGCCCGGCACCCTGGAGGTCTGGGTGCCGGACCGTTGAGGCGGCGCCTCAGCCGATGACGCGGACCGGCGTCCAGGTCCTGGAACCAGGACCGCGCCTGGATCGAAGCCCTGGACCTTGCGGCTCATCGCCCGTGGGTTGAGGTCATGCGCGACGAAGAGGAACAGCGCATCCTCGACAATCTTGGCGTGCAACTCGGAAACCAGCTTGTCCTGCGCCGCTTGGTCAGAATCCGGATAGGATCCTGGCGATAAGCGCGTCGTAGTCGGGACTGGAGAAGTCGCCCCAGTTGTTCCCGGCCGGCGGCGTCAGGTCCGAACGCAGGAAGCGGATCATCGCCGTGAAGGGGTCGATTGCGGTGAAAGAGATGTTGATCCCGGTGATCCCGCGGTTGGACGGTGCCTTCCAGCCGTCCCGCCAGATGGCAAGCAGGGTGTTCCACTCGAAGACCTCGAACTCGATCTCGATCCCGACCTCCTTCAGCATCTGCTGCAGGGCTTCGTTCATCGCCATCGGCTGCATCTGGCCTGAGCCCGAGGTCGAGATGCCGATCTTGGTCTTCAACGGCGTGCGCGGCGTGACCCCTGCATCCGCCAGCAGTTTCTTCGCCGCCGCGGGGTCGTAGCCCCATTTGAACTTCGGCACGTCGTTCCAGGTGCTGCCGAGCGGCAGCAGCCCGGCACCCTCGTCCATCAGCCCGCCCAGCATGCCCTTCATCGCCGCGCGGTCGATCGCGAGGTTGGCGCCGCGGCGGATGCGGCTATCGCGCCAGGGCGAGCCTTCGGCGGTCGCCAACTGCCAGGTCCAATTATGCGGGTACTGGTTGGTCACGATGGTGTAGCCGGCCTGTTTCCAGGCTGGGCACCGCATCCGCCGGCGGCGCCTCGATCCAGTCCACCTGGTTGGAGCGCAGCGCGGCGACGCGGGTATTGGGCTCGGGCAGCGGGATCAGCACCAGCTTCTCGCATTTAGGGATGCGGGCCGCGTCCCAGTAGTCCGGGTTGCGGGCCAGCACGGCGCGCTCGCGGATCGAGAAGGCCTCCAGCTTCCAGGGGCCGGTGCCGACTGCCTTTGGCATGTAGGCGTCCCAGTTCTTCCCCGCCGCCTCCCAGGCAGCCTGGTGGACGATGCCGATCCAGCTCACGCCGTAGGGCACGGTGCTGTCGACGGTGCGGGTCTCGAGCGCGAAGGTCCGCTCGTCCACCGCTTCCCAGGCGGAGACGGTCGGGATGCGGACCCGGCCGAAGGCCGCCGCGCGCTGGTCGAAATGCGGCGCGTCGGTCTTCAGCACGCGGTCGAAGGAGAAGACGACGTCCTGCGCCGTGAGCGGCTTGCCGTCGTGGAACTTCACCCCGTCGCGCAGGGTGAAGGTCCAGCGCTTGCGGGTTGGCGGGATCCACCTTCCAGGCGGTCGCCAGGCCGGGGCCGCAGCACCGCGGGGGCATCCGCCTTGGACAGGTCCCAATGGACCAGGCTGGTCATAGAGGGTGACGCCCATGAAGCGGTGGCCCTCGGCGCCCTGGTCGGGGACGCCGTTGGTCAGCGGCACCGCCGCCGCCGTCATGCCGACGCGCAGGATGCCCGCGGTTTGGGCAAAGGCCAGATCCCAGGGCAGCGTCGCCGCCGCCAGGATGCCGCCCGCGCCGCCCAGCAGGCCGCGCCGTCCGAAACCGGTATGCATGGGATTCAGCCCCTCCTGGTTGCACGGGTGGAGACCAAGCAAGCTGCGGGCCGCCGGCCGCCCCCGGCCGCGTGCCGGCACGAACACCCCGCCGGGCATGCCTTCCCCGCGCCGCTCCGGCTGGATAGGCTCGGCCCCAAGGTGGGCCGGAACCGCCGCCGCAGGGAGATCCGTTCATGTCGCTGACCCGCCGTGCCGTCCTTGGCGCGACCACCGCCACCGCGCTGTCGCCCCTCTGGGTCTTCGGCAGTGCCAGGGCCCAGCCTGCGGAGACCGTACGCATCGGCGTGCTGACGGATCTCTCCGGCCCCTACCGCGACGTGACCGGCCCGACCTCGGTCGCCTGCGTCCGCCAGGCGGTCGAGGAGCTCTCGGCCCGCAACCCCGAGATCAGGATCGAGATCATCGCCGCCGACCACCAGAACAAGCCGGATGTCGGCATCAACACCGTGCGGCAGTGGTTCGACCAGCGCGGCGTCGACGTGGTGACGGATGTCGGCAACAGCGCCATCGCGCTCGGTATCAACCCGGTCTGCGTCGAGAAGGACCGCGTGCACCTGAACGCCTCGGCCGGCACCTCGGAGCTCGACGGCAAAATCCTGCACGCCGAACACCATCCACTGGTCCTACGACACCTGGTGCCTGTCCAACACCACCGGGACGGCGCTGACCAAGGCGGGCAACAACACCTGGTACTTCATCACCGCCGACTATGCCTTCGGTCATGCGATCGAGCGCGACACCACGCGCTTCGTCGAGGCCGCCGGCGGAAAGCTGCTCGGCGCCTCCCGCTACCCCTTCCCGCAGACCACCGACTTCTCCGCCTTCCTGCTGCAGGCGCAAGCCGGCCGGGCGAAAGTGCTGGGCCTGGCCATGGCGGGCGACGACCTGGTCAACTGCGTCAAGCAGGCGCAGGAATCGGCCTCAGGAAATCGGGGATGAAATTCGCCGCCATCATCGGCTCGATCACCGGCGTCCTCGCCGCGGGGCTCGAGACCATGCGAGGATGTACATCGCCGAGACCTTCTGGTGGGACCTCGACGATCGAACCCGCGGCTTCACCAAGCGGGTGCAGACCAAGCTGCCCACCGGCGTCTTCCCGAACTACGTGCATGCCGGCAACTACGCCGGCGTGACGCATTACCTGAAGGCGGTGAAGGAGTTGGGCGTGGCGCGGGCCAAGGCGAGCGGGCGGGAGGTGGTGACGCTAATGAAGCGCATGCCGACCGACGACGACGCCTTCGGCAAGGGGTTGATCCGCGAGGACGGGCGGAAGATCCACCCGAGGCTACCTGCTGCAGGTGAAGAAGCCGGGCGAGAACAAGTATCCCGGCGACGTCTATACCCTGGCCGGCACGGTGCCGGCGGACCAGGCCTTCCGGCCGCTGGCCGAGGGCGGCTGCCCGCTCGTGCGCGCCTGAAAAAAGCTGGGAGCGAAATGTGTTCCCTACCCGGACCCCACCCTGCCTTTTTGTGGGTCGGGCGCCCGCCGCGCGGCGGGCGCCGGACCCACAGAAATAGATGAGGGGTCCGGGGAGATACCTTCTCCCCGGCCTTTTCTTCTACGCCTTGCTGTAGGCGTCCGCGCCGTCGTAGCGCTGCAGCTTCTCCAGGTGCATCCAGTTGTGCTGCCGGCCGATCCGCTGCAGCAGGTCGGTGATCTCGGCGACGCCGTTGCCCTTCGGCGCCTCCTTGAACATGAAGCGGGCGCGGAAGTGGTCGACCAGGAAGGTATGGCCCGCCACTTCCGGCCAGACCTGCGCCCCGCGCGAGGAGATCATGGTCAGGTCGAAGGCGCTGTTCTCGGCCGCCGCCGCCAGGGTGATGCTGATGGCGCGGGGGTCGCGCTCGCTCTCGACGAAGACGTCGACGCCGACCAGCTCGCGCGTGCTCGCCGCACGGTACCAGGTGATCTGCGGCCATTTCTTCATGGCGATCGGCCGGTACTCGCGATCCGGGACATTGGCGCTCTCGCGGTCGAGGTTGGCGATGATGCGGTCGACGAAGGCCGCGGTCGGTGCCCCCTCCCCGTCCCGGGCGATGTCGCCGGTGAGATCCTTGCCCTCCTCGAGTGTCACATAGAGCGCGTGCTCGATCCGCCGCGCGGTGGCGAAGTCGCCGATGTGGCGCAGCATCATCAGGGAGGACAGCAACAGCGCAGTCGGGTTGGCCACGCCCTTGCCGGCGATCTGCGGCGCCGAGCCGTGCACCGCCTCGAACATCGCCGCCTCGTCGCCGAGATTGGCCGAGGGCGCGACGCCGAGCCCGCCGACCAGGCCGGCCGCGAGGTCGGACAGGATGTCGCCGTTCATGTTGGTCATGACGGTGACGTCGAACTGCTCCGGCCGGATGACCATCTGGTGGGCACAGTTGTCGACGATCATGTGCTCGTGCTGCAGGCCGGGATAGTCGGGCATCACCTGCTCGGCGCTGCGCTTCAGCATCCCCTCGGTCAGCTTCATGATGTTCGCCTTGGTGGCGACCGTCACCTTCTTCCGCCCCTCGGCCTCGGCCACCGCCGCGGCCAGGCGGACGATGCGCTCGCAGCCGACCTCGGTGATGATCTTCAGGCACTGCGCGACGCCCGGCGTCTGCAGTGTGCTCGATGCCGGCATAGACGTCCTCGACATTCTCGCGCACCACGACGAAGTCGATGCCCCGGCCGGAGAAGGGCGTGCGGATGCCCGGCAGCTCCGCACCGGGCGGATGTTGCGCGTACATCTCGAAGGTCTTGCGGCAGCGTCACGTTGGCCGACGTTGTCGCCGAAGCCGACCGGGGTCTCGAGCGGTCCCTTCAGCGCCACGCCGGTTGCGGGCGATGCTGTCGAGCGTCTCCTTCGTCGCCCCGGGGCCGCGATGCCGCGCTTGAAGGCCTCGGCGCCCGCGAGCGCTCTCCTCCCTACTCCACCTGGGCACCGGCGGCTGCCAGCACCGTCTGGGTGGCGCGCATGACTTCCGGCCCGGATGCCGTCGCCGGGAATGGCGGTGACCTTCACCTTGGTGCGGCTGGGCGACTCGGTGGCGGGGTGCATCGGGGTGGAATCCATGGGTCTATCGTCCTGGCGGTATGATGCTGCATTGCGGCATTTACCCGGGCCGTCGAAAGCCCGGAATTGATCTGGGTCACAGCTGGCGGAACGGTCGCGCCCCGGGACGGAGCCCTGCGTTACGCAGGGAGAACGCCCCTTGGAGGTCGCAGCATGTCCCGCCATGCCGTGCAAATCATTGTTTATGCCATGCTTTTTCCCCTGTCGGTCGCCGCCCAGGACCGCGCGACCGGCCCGGTCACCATCGAGCAGCCACCGCCCGAGCCAAGAGGCGCGATCGTCACCACCCCCGACGGCCGCAGCGTCGAGGTGCCGCGCGGCGGCGCCTTCCAAGTCCAGGGCGCCAATGTGGTGGTCGAGAAGGAGACTCCGCGGGGCACCACCCTGACGGTGCAGAACGACGTCCTCTTCGACTTCGACAAGGCGGAGCTGAAGCCTGAGGCGACCGAGGCGCTGGGCCGGGTGGTCGAGATCATCAGGCAGCGGAAGCCCCGCGCCGCGCTGGTGGTCGGCCACACGGATTCGGTCGGCGCGGATGCCTATAACGACCAGCTCTCCCGCCGCCGGGCGGAGGCGGTGCGGGACTGGATCGCGAGCCATGGCGGCGATCGGCTCCCCGCTCAGCGTCGAGGGCAAGGGGGAGCGGGAGCCGGTGGCGCCGAACAGCGTCGACGGGCGCGACGACCCCGAAGGCCGGCAACGGAACCGCCGGGTCGAGGTGCTGCTGGAGCGGTAGCGCTTCCTTCACCGTGGCCGGCGGAGGCTGCGGCGATGCGCCCGATCCTCGCCCTGCTGCTAGCCACATGCGCCGCCCGCGCCCCCGCCTTCGCCCAGGACCCGCCCAGCTGCACCGCGGGCCGGGCCGGCATGGTCGCCTGCCTCGGCGAAAAGCCTCTGCGAATGCCGCTGGGAGCCGGGCGGCACGTTGGTCGGCCGGCCGCCCGCCCATCGTTGGGATTGCGGCGCGCTCTGGCCGGCCTGCGGCATCGCTCCGGCTGGCCCGCCGGCGGCCGAGCCGCCCCAGATCTCTGTGATGCCGTTGCTGCCCTCCCGCGTGGCTATGCCGCGAAGCTCCGCGGCCGCAGTCCCGCATGAAACCAGGTGATCAGCGAATAGATGTCGAAGACCGGTAGGCCGAGGGCCGCCTGCAGCGCCGCCGCATAGGGCGGCATGTTGGTGCATTCCAGCACGACGGCACCGACCTCCGGATGCGCCGCGATCAACGCCCGCCCGGCCTCGAGAATGTCCTGCTCGGCGAGCGCCACGTCCATGTCGACCGCATCGGCCTTGATCAGCACGCGGAAGAACTCCCGCCCGCCCTCGGTGCCCATGACGGGGGTGTCGAGCGGCACGCCGGCGGCGTCCAGATGCGCCGGGGTCAGCGAGCCCTTGCTGACCGTCAGCACGCCGACCCGCCTGCCTGGCGGCAGCGTCGCCTGCACCCAGGGCACCTGCATGAGCGAAGAGGTGGCGACCGGCACGCCGACCGCGGCCGCGATCTCCCGCTGGAACAGCGACAGGAAGCCGCAATTCGTGGTGATGGCCTCGGCGCCCTGGGCGACCAGTTCCTGCGCCGCGGCGACGAAGTCGGGCAGCAAGCCGTGCGCGCCATGCAGCACCACGCGTTCGGGGCTGGCGCCGCGCACGACGCGATAGAGCACCGGGAAGGGCCAGGTGCCGGCATTTCCCATGTCGCCGGGGATGCGCGGGAAGCGAGCTTCCAGCATCAGAATGCCCAAGGGGGCGCCATAGATCGCTTTGCCGCCGCGGGCGATGCGTGGCGCAGGGGTGTCTTGCAGGGTCATCCCGCCAGCCTAGAGCATATGGCGGAAGCGCGTGAACGCCGGGGCGCCTGGATCTGCCCTGAAGGCAGGAGGCTGCGGCGGCGCAGCCTTCACCCTTGAACGCAAACCGCCGTGGTCCGCTAAACTGCCTGCGGAAACGGGAAGGGATTGCGGGATGCTGCGCCGCGCGACGATCACCCTCGCCATGCTACTGGCGGCCATGCTGCCGGCCGCGGCGCAGGAAGCCTGGCCGAGCCGCCCCATCACCCTGCTCGGCGGCTTCCCGAACGGCGCCGGTACCGACATCTATGCCCGCAAGCTGGCCGAACCGCTCACCCGCGCCCTCGGCCAGCCGGTCGTCGTCGACAACCGCTCCGGCGCCGGCGGCAACATCGCCTCCGAGGCCGTGGCGAAGGCGCGGCCGGACGGATACCTGTTCCTGATCGGCACGGCGGGCACGCATGCGATCAATGCCACCCTGTACAAGTCGCTACCCTTCGACCCGCTGCGCGACGTCACCCACATCACCCTGCTGGGCGACGTGCCGAACGTGCTGCTGGTGAGCCCGGACAAGCGCCCGCAATACCGCAGCTGCGCCGACCTAGTCGCGGCGGCGAAGGCAAGGCCGGGGGCACTGAACTACGCCTCGACCGGCAATGGCGCCTCGACCCATCTGGCCGCCGCGCAGTTCGCCGCGGCGGCCGGGCTCGAGCTGGTGCATGTGCCCTATCGCGGCCAGCCGGGCGCGATCCAGGCGCTGCTCAGCGGCGATGTCGACATGTTCTTCAACCAGGTCGGCCCTTCGATCGGGCCTGTGACGCAGGGCCAGGCGCTGGCGCTGGGGGTGACCGTGCCGCGGCCCGTCGCCGCGCTGCCCGGGGTGCGGACGGTGGCCGAGGCCTGCGGCCTGCCGGGCTTCGAGAGCAGCACCTGGTACGGGCTGTTCGGCCCGCCCGGCCTGCCGGCCGCGATCCAGCAGCGGATGCAGGCGGAGGTGGCGAGGATCCTCGCCACCCCGGACTTTCAGGCCTGGCTGGTGCAGAGCCAGGGCATCACCCCGCCGGCCGACCCCTCGCCCGAGACCTTCCGCCGGGTGCATGAGGCCGATATCGCCCGCTGGGCGGCGATTGTCCGGCGCTCGGGCGCCAGCCTGGACCGAGGCGGGGGATCAGCCGGCGGCGGGACCGCACGCCTGCATGAAGCCGTCGAACGCCTCCGATCCCGACCGCTTCAGCGGGTCGAGGATTCACCAAACCCGCGCTGCTGGCCGGCGAGCGCCCGCCGCTCCGCCTCGGGCCGCTGCAGCACCGCCGCGCGATCCGCATCGAAGGCGGCATTGCCGGTCGAGTTGGCGGTCCGCCAACCCGACCGGCTGGCCGAGGTCGCCGCGTGATCCGGGGAAAGCCTTGCCCATCCAGAGCGCCAGCACCGCTAGGCCGAGCGGCCATCACAAGGCGAAGCCGGTCACCTTGGCCAGGACAGGCACCACCGGGTGAAGCCGCAGGTCGAAGCGGTCGAGGCGATGCGCCAGGCTGGAGAAGGATGGAACGCAGACCGACATGATCCCATCCATGGAAAAGTGAATGGCTTTCACTTAGAGGCCAGGAAGAGCCGAGGTCAATCGAGTTCGACATACGGCCCAGCAGCGTCCGTCACGCCCTTCTCCAGGACCGCCTCGGCCTCCGGGATGCCGCTTTCGGCCACCGGCAGCCCGGCCCGCTCCAGCATCGCCACGCCGTGCGACAGCGCCCAGACCTGCATCGCCACCAGCCGCGGATTGCGCCCGGCGACGCCCGCGCCGCCCGGCAACAGGGCGCCGATGGTGCCGGTCAGCGCCTCGAAAGGGCTGCCCTTCTCGGCCTCCCCGCCGCTGTCCTCGGACGGCACGCTGAACATGGCGGCATAGTAGCCCGGCTCTTCCCGCGCGAAGGCGAGGTAGGCTGGGCCCATGCGCCGCAGCGCCTCGGCTGCGTCGCTGGTGCCGCCGGCCGCCGCCTGCAGCCGCTGGCTGAACAGGGTAAAGCCGCGCCGGCACAGCTCCGCCAGCAGCTCATCGCGGTCCTTGAAGTGTCTGTAGGGCGCGCTGGGCGAGACGCCGGCGCGGCGGGCCGCCTCGGTCAGGGTGAAGGCCTGCGGCCCACGTTCACCGACCAATTGGCGGGCACCTTCGAGCAGCGCCTCCCGCAGGTTGCCGTGGTGATAGCCGCGCCGCGCGGCCAGGTCGGGGATGCGTTTTGCCTGGGCCATGCGGTCCAGAAACCCAGAGAAACTTAGTTACTGCAAGTGTCCCACGGTTTCAGATCACGCTTGACGAGAATGAAGGGCCGTTTTGCAAGGTATTAGGCCGCAGAAGGTGATCACAAGAAGCCGTGATTATGTCCGATCCGGGCTGGTTTCCGCGTACCTAACCCCGCCCCTCGTCTGCATTTTGAGGCAAGGCGAGTAACGGGCCACCGCATTCCCGCGAATCGCTGTCCCAAGCATCGCCCGCCCGGGGCTGCACCTTCCGCCTTGTCGCGCCCGCAGGGTGTGAAGCCTAAAAATCAACCGAAAGTATAAATTTTCCCGCCCAACGATCGCTCGCGTGTGTAAGCCCGTGCCCGACGCCGAAATGCAGGCCGAATTTTTCCCCGACCTTGAAATCCGTGGTGACGAAGAAGCTGGTGCGCCTGACCGGGCAGCTTTGCCGGCCAGATCGATGCGGTCGAAATCCATGTAATGCTCCAGCCCCAACCAGGCGCGCTCCGCCACCCGCCGCACCGCGCGCAGCGCCGGGGCGAAGACCGGGCCGTCCCGTCCCAGCGGGAACTCCACCGCGGGGTTGAGGATGAGCTGCCAGGGGCCGGAGCGGAGATCGAGGATCGGCCGCAGGGTCAGCGCCCAGTCCGTCGACGAGAAGCGGTAGGATTGGTGCCGAATCTCCACATCCAGCCCGGCGGCCAGCGGCCGGTCGGCCGCGCCTGGCGTGACGAAGCTGTTCCGCAGCTTGAAGCCGCCGCCGAAGGTGTCGCCGGAGAAATTCCCGGGCAACCGGGATGTAGACCGCGACCTCGTGCCAGGGCGCGGTGGCGTAGCCGATCTCGGCGGTCAGCAGCCCGCCATTTCGCGGCGCCCCCTGCCCGTCGAGGATGCCGCGCCGGCCGGCATTGAGGTGCAGGTTGAGATCGACGCTGCCAGGGTTGGTGATGCGGCCGTCGAAGATCTGGAACTCGTCGAAGACGGCGGCACGGGCGCCGCTGGCAAACAACGCCAGAACGAGGGCGGCGACGAGGCGCATGTGACACTTCCCGGCTTTGGCTGCCGCCAACGCACCCCGCCCGCTGCCGTTCCGGCCGGCGCCGTCAGCGCGCCGGGGCGATCACCGTCCAGGTGGTGGTGATATGGGTCGCCAGCTCGTCCGATCCCTCGGCGCGGATCATGATTTCGCCGAAGACCTGCCGCCGCCCCTGCTTGACCAGCCGCGCCTCTGCCAGCACCGGGCCGCTGCCGGCAGGGCGAAGGAAGTTGACCGTCATGGTGCTGGTGACACTGTCGTCCCGCCCTTCGGTCGTGGACAGCAGCGCCGCCCACATCGCCACATCGGCCAGTCCCATCAGGGCGGGGCCGGAGACGGTATTGCCGGGGCGCAGCAGCACCGGCTTGGCCGGCAGCCGGACCAGCGCGGTGCCGGATTCGGCCGCCAGCACCTCGATCTCCCACTCGGCGGCGAGCGGCACGCCGCGCCGCATGATGGCCTGGATCTCGGCCGTGCTCAGTGTGGTCATCAGTGTCCTTCGACCACGCGGCCGATGCAGGGGTTCCCGCCGATCCAGTAGCAGAGCTCGGCCGGGCGGGCGATCCGGTACAGCGCGAGGTCGCAACGCGTCCCGGCGCCAGCCGGCCACGGTCCGTCAGGCCGAGTGCCGCGGCGGCATTCACCGTGACGCCGCGCAGCGCCTCCGCCACGGTGAGGCGGAACAGCGTGCAGCCCATGTTCAGCATCAGCAGTAGCGACAGCGCGGGCGAGGAGCCGGGGTTGAAGTCGGTGGCGACCGCCATGCGGACGCCGGCCGCGCGCATCGCGGCGATGTCGGGCCGCGCCGTCTCGCGCAGGAAGTAGCAGGCGCCGGGCAGCAGGACGGCGACGGTGCCCGCCGCGCCCATTGCCGCCAGCCCGGCCGGACTGGCGCGTTCCAGATGGTCCACCGACAGCACGCCATGCCGGGCGGCGAGCGCGGCGCTGCCGGCATCCGCATGCTGGTCGCCGTGCAGCTTCGCGGGGAGGCCGTGGCGCCGCGCGGCCTCAAGCACCCAGCCGGCCTCGGCATCGTCGAAGGCCAGCGTGTCGTGGAAGACATCGACCGCATCGGCGAGGCCCGCGGCGGCCGCGGCCGGCACCGTCTCTTCCGCCACCAGCCGGGCATAGTCGGCGCGGCGGCCGGCGTATTCGGGTGGCACGGCATGCGCGGCGAGCAGCGTGGTGACGACCGCGAGCGGGAGCTCGGCGCCGAGCCGACGGGCGGTGCGGAGCTGGCGCAGCTCGGTCGCGGTGTCGAGCCCATAGCCCGACTTCACCTCGAGCGTCGTCACGCCCTCGGCCATCAGGGTGCGCGCGCGCGGGAGGGCGGCGGCGAGCAGCGCATCCTCGCTGGTCGCGCGGGTGGCGCGGACGGTGGAGAGGATGCCACCCCCGCCTTGAGGATCTCGGCATAGTCCTCCCCGGCCAGGCGCCGCTCGAACTCATCGGCCCGGTCGCCGCCGAAGACCAGATGGGTGTGGCAGTCGATCAGTCCGGGCAGGATCCAGGCGCCGGCGCAGTCGGTCGTCTCCCGCGCCGGGCCGGGCAGCGCGGCGCGCGGGCCGACCCAGGCGATGCGGCCGGCGGTCGCGGCGACGGCGCCGTCCTTGAGAAGGCCGAGCCCCTCCCCTGCATGGTGGCGAGGTTGGCGTTCAGCCAGACGCGGTCGAACATCAGGCAACCTCCACCAGGGCGGCGAAGCGCCCGCGCTCGACCAGCGCCTTCACCGCGGCGATGTCGGGCGCCATGACGCGGTCGGCATCCCAGGCGGCGGCGACGCCGCGCACCAGCCCATGCGCCTGCTCGATCGCCGGGGAGGATTGCAGCGGGCGGTGAAATTCGAGAGCCTGCGCCGCGGCCAGCAGCTCGATCGAAGAGATCCCGGCCAGGTTGTCCGCCATGTCGTGCAGCCGCAGCGCGGCACCGGTCGCCATGCTCACATGGTCCTCCTGGTTGGCGCTGGTCGGCAGGCTGTCCACGCTGCGCGGCGCGGCGAGCGCGCGGTTCTCGGCGACCAGGGCGGCGGCGGTGACCTGGGCCAGCATGAATCCGGGATCCAGCCCGCCTTCCCGCACCAGGAAGGCCGGCAGGCCGGAAAGCGCGGGGTCGGTCAGCAGGGCGATGCGGCGCTCGCTGATCGCGCCGAGCTCGGCCAAGGCGAGCGCCAAGGCATCGGCGGCGAAGGCGACAGGCTCGGCGTGAAAATTGCCGCCGGAGACGACGTCGCCATTGATCACCAGCGGGTTGTCGGTGACAGCATTGGCCTCCCGCTCCAGCACCTGCGCAGCATGCGCCATCAGGTCGAGGCAGGCGCCGGCGACCTGCGGCTGGCAGCGCAGGGAATAGGGATCCTGCACGCGCGGGTCGCCATGCCTGTGGCTGTCGCGGATGGCGCTGCCGGCCAGCAGGCCGCGCAATGCCGCGGCGGCGCGGACCTGGCCCGCCTGGCCGCGCAGCGCATGGATGCGCGCATCGAAGGGCGTGTCGCTGCCGCGCGCCGCGTCCACGCTCATCGCCCCGGCGAGGAGGGTGGTGCGCAGCAGGTCCTCGGCGGCATAGAGCGCGGCGAGGGCGAGCGCGGTGCTGACCTGGGTGCCGTTCAGCAGCGCCAGCCCCTCCTTCGGGCCGAGCGCGAGCGAGGCGATGCAGGCGCGCTCCAGCGCCGCGGCGCCGGACATCACGGCCCCCTCCATGAAGGCGTCGCCCTCCCCGATCAGCACCAGCGACATGTGCGCCAGCGGCGCCAGGTCGCCCGAGGCGCCGACCGAGCCGCGGGCCGGGATGGCGGGCGTGACGCCGGCCTCCAGCAAGGCCAGCAGCGCCTCCACCACCACCGGCCGCACGCCGGAGGCGCCGCGGGCCAGCGACAGCGCCTTCAACGCCAGCACCAGCCGGACGACCGGCGCCGGCAGCAGCGGCCCGGTGCCGGCGGCATGGCTGCGCACCAGGTTGAGCTGGAGCTGCGCGAGCTGGGCCTCCGGGATGCGGGTGCTGGCCAGCTTGCCGAAGCCGGTATTGACGCCGTACAGCGCCTCGCCGGAGGCCATGCGCACCGCGAGCGCGGCGGCCGAGGCCTCGACCGGCGCGCGCCAGTCGTCGGGCAGCACTAGCGGCACGCCCTCCATGACTGCGCGCAGCGCGGCGAGGCCGGCGCTGCCGGGTGTGATCACGTCGGCAACATGGGCAGGTCCAGCCCATGCTCCCGCGCGCAGTCGATGGCGATGTCGTAGCCGGCATCGGCATGGCGCATCACGCCGGTCGCCGGGTCGTTCCAGAGGACACGTTTCAGCCGCCGCGCCGCGTCCTCGGTCCCGTCGCAGACGATGACCATGCCGGCATGCTGGCTGAAGCCCATGCCGACCCCGCCGCCATGGTGCAGCGAGACCCAGGTGGCGCCCGAGGCCGTGTTCAGCAGCGCGTTCAGCAGCGGCCAGTCGGAGACGGCATCCGAGCCGTCGCGCATCGCCTCGGTCTCCCGGTTCGGGCTGGCGACGCTGCCGCTGTCGAGGTGGTCGCGGCCGATCACGATCGGGCCGATCTCGCCCCGCGCCACCATCTCGTTGAAGGCGAGGCCGAGCCGGTCGCGCTGGCCGAGCCCGACCCAGCAGATCCGGGCCGGCAGGCCCTGGAAGCTGATCCGCGCGCGGGCCATGTCGAGCCAGTGATGCAGGTGGGCGTCGTCTGGGATCAGCTCCTCGCACCTTGGCATCGGTGCGGTAGATGTCCTCCGGGTCACCGGACAGCGCCGCCCAGCGGAAGGGGCCGACGCCGCGGCAGAAGAGCGGGCGGATATAGGCGGGGACGAAGCCGGGGAAGCCGAAGGCGTTTGCCAGCCCTTCCTCCTTCGCCATCTGCCGGATGTTGTTGCCGTAATCCAGCACCTTCGCCCCGCGGTCCTGGAAGTCGAGCATTGCCTGGACATGCGCCACCATGCTGCGCTTCGCCGCCGCGGCGACCGCGGCCGGGTCGCTCTCCCGCTTCGCCGCCCATTCCGAGAGCGTCCAGCCGGCCGGGAGATACCCGTTGGCCGGGTCATGCGCGCTGGTCTGGTCGGTGACGATGTCGGGGATCACGCCGCGGCGGACGAGTTCGGGGAAGACCTCCGCCGCATTGCCCAGAAGGCCGACGCAGATCGCGCGGCCCTCGGCGCGAGGCAGCGCGGATCATCGCCAAGGCAGTGTCGAGGTTATCCGCCCGGTGGTCGAGGTAGCGCGTCTCCAGCCGCTTCTCGATGGAGGAGGGCTGGCATTCCACCGCCAGCACGCAGGCGCCGGCGAAGACCCCGGCGAGCGGCTGCGCCCCGCCCATGCGCCGCCGAGCCCGCCGGTCAGGATCCAGCGCCCGCGCAGGTCGCCGCCGAAATGCTGCCGGCCGCACTCCGCGAAGGTCTCGTAGGTGCCCTGCACGATCCCCTGGCTGCCGATATAGATCCAGGACCCCGCGGTCATCTGGCCGTACATCATCAGCCCCTTACGATCGAGCTCGGAGAAATGCTCCCAACTCGCCCAGCGCGGGACGAGGTTGCTGTTGGCGATCAGCACGCGGGGTGCGTCCTTGTGGGTCTCGAAGACGCCCACGGGCTTGCCGGACTGCACCAGCAGGGTCTGGGTCTCCTCCAGCCGGCGGAGCGTGGCGACGATCGCCTCGTAGCTCTGCCAGTCCCGCGCGGCGCGGCCGATGCCGCCATAGACCACCAGCTCGCCCGGCTTTTCCGCCACCTGGTCGTCGAGGTTGTTCATCAGCATCCGCAGCGGCGCCTCCGTCGTCCAATGGAGGGCGGATTTCTCGAGGCCCCTCGGGGCGCGGATCGCAGGGGCGTTGCGGAAGCGGTCGGTCATCCCGGCAGGATAGCCATGCCGGGGCCGCCGCGTCAGTCAGCTTCGGCGGCGCCAGTCCCGCAGCATCAGCCAGCAGGCCATCGCCCAGGCGGCGCCGAGGCACCACCCCGCCAGCACGTCGGTCGGCCAATGCACGCCGAGCCAGACCCGGCTGCATCCGACCAGCAGGGTCAGGCCCACCGCCGCCCCGAGGATATAGGCCCGGTGCCGCCGCCGCCGGGCGCCGCTCGCCAGCAGCGCGCCGAGGGTGAGGAAGCCGATCGCCGAGAGCATGGCATGGCCGGAGGGGAAGCTCGCCGTCTGCACCTCGGCCAGCCGCGCCACCAGCCCCGGCCGCGGCCGGTCGAAGCCCTGCTTGAGGAGGCTGTTCAGCAGCAACCCGCCAGGCAGCGACACGGCCAGAAGCAGCACCGCCCGCCAGCGCCGGTCGAGCAGCAGGTAGCCGAGCGCCAGCAGCCCGAGCAGCGCCAGCACCGGGATGCTGCCGAGCGCCGTCACTTCCCGCGCCGAAAGCGTCAGCCAGTACGGCCCGATCGGCTGGTCGGGCGCCCCGGGGCGGCGCAGCGCCAGCAGCACCGCCTCGTCGAAGCGGTGGGGGCCGCCCTCCACCATCTGCATCAGCGCGGCAAAGCCGAGCAGCCCGGCGGCGACCACCGCCAGCGCCGCCAGCGCCGCCCCCTGCCCCAGCGCGAAGCGGCCGATCCGCTGCATCACCCCCGCAGTCGGGGCCACGACATCATCCATCTCGTTGCAACCCGCGGCAGGCTCGGCGGTTGCAACGGCGCAACAGGCCGGAGCCGGGACCATCGCAACGAACACCCCGCCAGCCGGGCGCGCCCTGCTGATCGTCAACCGCCACGCCCGCAGCGGCGCCGAGCAGGCCGAGGCCGCGGCCCGCGCCCTGGCCGAAGCCGGCATCGAGGCCCAGGCCTTCGACCCGCCGGAGGGCATGTCCTGCGCCGAGGCGGTCACCGCGGGCCTGCGGCCGGGCGGCTTCGACCGGGTGGTGATCGGCGGCGGCGACGGCACGCTGAACGCCGCCATCCCGGGCCTGCTCGAGGCCGGCCTGCCCTTCGGCATCATGCCGCTCGGCACCGCCAACGACCTCGCCCGAAGCCTCGGCATCCCCTTCGAGCTGGACGGCGCAGCGCGGGTGGTCGCCACCGCCGCACCGCGGCCGGTCGATCTCGGCGAGGTCAACGGCCACCCCTACTTCAACGTCGCCAGCGTCGGCTTCAGCGCGGAGCTTGCCTCGGAGCTGAAGGCCGAGGCGAAGAAGCGCTGGGGCAAGCTCGGCTATGGCGTCGCCGCGCTCGGCCTGGTGCGACGGGCGCGGCCCTTCACCGTGACGCTGATCCATGACGGCAAGACGGAGCGGGTGCGGACGATCCAGGTCTCGGTCGGCAATGGCAAGCACTATGGCGGCGGGATGACGGTGTCCGAGGATGCCAGGCCGGATGACGGGATGCTCGACATCTACAGCCTGGAAGTCCGCCATTGGTGGCGGCTGGTGGCGCTGCTGCCCTGGCTGCGGCGGGGGACGCAGGGCAGCTGGCGGGACGTGCGCGCCTTCCGCACCACGGGGCTCGAGCTACGCACGCGCCGGCCGCGCCCGGTGAACACCGATGGCGAGCTGACCACGCATACCCCGGCGGTGTTCCGGCTGCGCCCGGCGGCGCTCCGGGTCTTCGCCCCGGCCGAGGCTACAGCCGGCTGACGGCATCGCCGCGGCGGATCGCGCCGCCCTCCAGCACCCGGGCGGTGATGCCGCCATGGCCGCGCACCGCGTTGTAGCCGCCGGGGCCGAGGACCTCCTCCATCCGGGAACAGGGGTGACACTCGCCGCTGTGCTCCAGCAGCACGCCGCCGACGCGAAATCGCCTCCCCTTCAGCGCCAGCAGGTTCAGCCCAACGGTGACCAGGTTGCGGCGAAGCTGCTCGGGCGGGACCGCGCTGCGGCCGAGAAAGGCGGCGATGGCGGCCAGGTGCTCGGCGGCCAGCAGCGTGACCTGCCGTGCGCCGGTCGCGGCGCCGGCCCAGCGGTCGCCCTCCAGCCCGAGGCCCGGCGCCAGCCGTGCCGCCTCCACCGCCAGCATCTGCGCCCGCCGCGCCGGCCGCAGGCCGATCCAGTCCAGCCGGCCCGGGGCCATGGGCCCGTCCAGCAGGCGGGCCATCAGGAAGTCGGGCGGGGGCTGCATCCCGGCAGTCTAGCGCGCCGCGCCGGCCTGCGCGCATCATGGCGGCATGCCGGAATTCCACGCACGCGCCGCCCTGCTGCCCGATGGCTGGGCCGCCGATGTCCTGATCGCCGCGGATTCCGCCGGGACCATCACCGCCGTCACCCCGGACGCACCGCCCGGCGCCGCCGACCGGCTGCGCGGCGCCGTCATCCCCGGCGTACCGAACCTCCATTCCCACGCCTTCCAGCGCGCCATGGCGGGCGGGGCCGAACGCCGCAGCCCGGCCGGGCAGGACAGCTTCTGGACCTGGCGGGACACCATGTACCGCTTCGTCGGCCTGCTGACGCCCGAGGATGCCGAGGCGGTCGCGGCGCAGCTCTATGTCGAGCTGCTGGAATGGGGCTTCACCGGCATCGCCGAGTTCCACTACCTGCACCACCAGCCCGACGGCACGCCCTATGCCGACATCGCCGAGATGGCGCTGCGGCACCTGGGGGCGGCGCGACGCACCGGCATCGGCATCACCCTGCTGCCCAGCCTCTACCGCCATGGCGGGATCTTCGGCGCCGATCCGGTGCCGGGGCAGCGGCGCTTCCTGAACGACCTCGAGCCCTATCGGCGCATCCTCGAAGCCTGCCGCGCCGCGACCGCGGGCGATGCCCAGGCCGCCGTCGGGATGGCGCCGCACAGCCTCCGCGCGGTCACGCCCGCCATGCTGCAGGCCATCGCCGCCCTGCCCGGCCCGATCCACATCCACGCCGCCGAACAGCTGAAGGAGGTGGCGGAATGCCAGGCCGCCACCGGCGCCCGGCCGGTGCAATGGCTGCTCGACAACGCCCCGGTCGATGCGCGCTGGTGCCTGATCCACGCGACCCACATGGACGCCGCCGAGACCCGGGCGCTGGCCGCGACCGGCGCCGTCGCCGGGCTCTGCCCCTCGACCGAGGCCTCGCTCGGCGACGGCACCTTCCCGCTGCGGCCCTATCTGGAGGCAGGCGGCAGCTTCGGCATCGGCACCGACAGCCATGTCGGCATCTCGCCGCGCGACGAGCTTGCGCCAGTTGGAGACCAGCCAGCGCCTGGCGCTGCACGAGCGCGCCGTGGCGACCAGCGAGGCCGCGCCGCATCCCGGAAGGCGGCTGCTGGAGGCCGCGCTGGCCGGCGGCGCCCGGGCCAGCGGGCGGCCGCTCGGCGGCATCGCCCCTGGGCTGCGCTGCGACCTGGTCGAGCTGGACGAGGCGCACCCCGCGCTGATCGGGCGCGACGGCGATGGCCTGCTGGATGCCTGGGTGTTCTCCGGCCAGGCCAATCCCGTCCGCACCACCATCGTCGGTGCGAAGCGGGTGGTCGAGGGCGGGCGGCATGTCGCGCGGCTCGACATCGGCGAGGCGTTTGCGAGGACGATGCGGAGATTGCTGGCATGACCGAAGGCCCGCTGCACGGGAAGACCGCCTATGTCACCGGGGGCAGCCGCGGCATCGGCCGCGCCATCGCCCTGGCCTTCGCCGGAGCCGGCGCCGACGTGGCGATCTGCCACCTGGGCGACGCGGCGCAGGCCACCACGCTGGTGCAGGCGGTGACGGCACGCGGCCGGCGTGGCTTTCAGATGGAGGCCGATGTCGCCGCCCCCGCCGCGACCCGCGCCTTCGCTGCCGCCGCCGAGGCGGCGCTCGGCCCCTGCGACATCCTGGTGAACAACGCGGGCATCAACATCCGCGGGGCCTTCGAGACGATCTCCGAGGCCGACTACGACCGGGTCGTCGATGTCCATGTGAAGGGCATGTTCTTCATGGCTCAGGCGGTCTATCCGGGCATGGTCGCGCGCGGGCATGGGCGGATCATCAACATCGCCTCGCAGCTCGCCTTCAAGGGCGGGCCGGACATCACGCCCTACTGCACCGCCAAGGCCGGCATCGTTGGCTTCACCCGATCGCTGGCCTGGGAGGCGGCGCCGAAGGGCATTCAGGTGAATGCCATCGCCCCCGGCCCGATCGAGACCGACCTGACCCGGGCCCGCGGGCCGGACTGGAAGAAGGCGATGGAGGACACGATCCTGGCCGGCCGGCTCGGCCAGCCGGAGGAGATCGCGGCGACGGCGCTGCTGCTGGCCGGCCCGGGCGGCGCCTTCTATGTCGGCGCGACGCTGTCGCCGAACGGTGGCGACGTGATGCACTGAGGCCGCCGGGGTACACCACCGCCCCTCACCGCCGGCTTGGCAGCAAGCGCCGGCCCGAATCCCGGGACCGGGTGATCGCGGCTGGCGGGCGGACCGCCGGCGCAGGCGGTCACAGCAGCAGGAAGCCCTGCGCCCCGCTGCCGGTGGCACCGGGAAAGATGTTGCCCAGCAGGTGGGTGCCGTCCGCGGTGGCATCGGTGACCCAGGCCCCGCTGCCATGGATGGGGTCACTGGCGACGAAAAGCGCCCGGCCATCGCCGAGCGGGGTGGAATTCGAGGGGCTGCTGCCGCTGAAGCCGGATTCCGCGGCATTGATGTCGAGGATCCTGTGGGTGCCGGCCGCGGTGCCGTCGGTGATCCAGGGTTCGCTTCCGGGCTGCGGTTCGGTCCCGGCGACCAGGACGTGCCCGGCACCCAGCCGCACCGGGCTGGTCGGATTTCCGGGCCCGCCGCCCGGCCAGAGCTCGGCGAGGAGATCGGTCCCCCGCGCGGTGCCACCGGTGGTCCAGAGCTCGCGGCCGTTGAGGCCGTCGGCGGCGGCGAAATCAATTGGTCCCTGTCTTCCACCCTGCCCGCCAACGTTTCGCGCAGGCGAAAACGCGGCCGACCGCACCGGACCTTCGCCTCTGGCGCAGGAGTGCGTCATGCCGGCGTGTCCTGCCATGTCTTAGAGCCCATCCGGGAAGTTTGGGTTCATGCTGAGGGCTTTGTTGCCAGCCGTCGAAGCATGATGCGGATCATGGCCATGCGGACGAAGGCGGCGGCGATGCGGCAATGCCGCTCGAAGTCGCGGGCCAGCCGCCGGTTGCGGCTGATCCAGCCGATGGTGCGCTCGACGATCCAGCGCTTCGGCAGCACGACGAAGCGGTGCCTATCGCAGCGTCGCACGATCTCCATCTTCCATGTACCGGTGCGGGCGACGGCGGCGGCCATCTTCGGCCCCTGATAGCCTGCACCGCCGATGATGCGCTCGACAAAGGGGAACAGCCTGCGCGCCTGGCGCAGCAGCGGCTCGGCGCCATCGCGGTCCTGCACGTTGGCGGGATGCACGATGACCGCGAGTAGCATGCCGATGGTATCGGTCAGCAGGTGGCGCTTGCGGCCGACGACCTTCTTGCCCGCGTCGTAGCCGGACGGGTCGAGCGTAGAGCCCCCTTTGCGCGCCCTTCGCCGTCTGGCTGTCGATGATCGCGGTCGTCGGGCTGGCCTCACGCCCGGCACCCTCGCGCACCGCGACGTAGAGCGCGTGGTGGATGCGCTCGATGGTGCCTTCCCATTCCCAGCGCGAGAAGTAATCCCAAACCGTGCTCTTCGGCGGCAGGTCCTTCGGCAGCGCGCTCCATTGGCAGCCGGCGGAGAGCACGTAGAACACCGCGTTCAACACCTCGCGCACGTCCACCTTGCGGGGCCTGCCGCCGTGCTTCGCTGGCCGGATCAGTGGCGCAACCAGCGCCCACTCGGCATCCGTCAAATCTGAGGGATAGCGCAGCCCCCGCCGGTCCGCCGCACGCCGATGTTCCGCCGTCCATGCCATCCGTCTCCTCCCGCAGAATCGCCCGCAGGAACAGCAGAATCACATCCGATTCAGGCGATTCAATTCTCTTTCCGGATGGGCTCTTATGCGTCGCCGGCGCGATCGGCTCGCCTTCCGGAGTATGCAAAGTAAATTCGTTGTGCACTTGAACTGGATCAACCCCCGGGGCGTCGCTCCATTCGGATGTTCCACCCACCTCAGGTGGACGAGACATGCGTACATCCGAACTTATGAGCCGGCATTCGATCCCGATCTTTCTCCTTGTCTCCATCCCGCTCCTCGCCAACGCGTTTCCCTTGGTGACCGGCTGGTCGGCCGATCCGCGTTACTTTGTCTCGGGGCTGTCGGTCGGGCCGCAGGACAGCCTGCTGCCCGGCCTGCCCGGCTGGATCGATCCGCATGCCGGCCTCACCCTGGAGTCGCTCGGCGGTCTGGCCGCCGCGGAGTGGCTGCGCGGCACCATACCCTGGTGGAACCCCTATTCGGGCCTCGGCCTGCCGCTGGCGGCCGAGATGCAGCCGGGCGCCCTTTTCCTGCCCTTCGTGCTGCTGCTGAGCTTCGGGCAGGGGGTCATCCTGCTGAAGATCGTGATGCAGGCCATCGCCGGGCTGGCGACCTATGCGCTGCTCCGCCAGCTCGGCCTGACCCGCACCGCCGCCCTGATCGGCGGGATCTGCTACCAGCTTCAACGGCACCTTTGCCTGGTTCGCCGATGCGCCGATCCTGCCCATCGCCTTCCTGCCGCTCTTCCTCCTCGGCATCGAGCATGCCCGGGAGGCCGCGCGCGCCGGCCGCGCCGGCGGCTGGGCGGCGATCGGGGTGGCGATCGGCTATTCGCTCTATGCCGGCTTCCCGGAGACCGCCTATCTGAACGGCCTGCTCGCGCTCGCCTGGGCCGTGCTGCGCTGGGCGACTGAGGCGCCAGGGGTGCGGCTTGGCTTCCTCCGGAAGGTGACTGCCGGCGGGCTGTCCGGCCTGCTGGCAGCGGCGCCGCTATTGCTGCCCTTCGCACAATTCATGGCGGTGGCGGATGGCTCCGCCCGGCTGGATTTCAATCGCATCAGCCTGCCGGGTCCCGGCCTTGTGGCTTTCCTGCTGCCGTACCTCTTCGGCCCGATCCATCATTTCGCGCAGTTCGACCGGACCGGGGTGCTGGAATACATCTGGGGCATGCTGGGCGGCTTTCTCGGGATGCCGCTGGCTTTCCTCGCCCTGGTCGGCCTGCTCGCGCCGCGGCGGAGCTTGGGCTGCGCCTGCTGCTCGGTGGCTGGATCGCCCTCAACCTCGCCCGCGCCGCGATGGTGCCGGGCATCACCCAGCTGGTCGGCACCATCCCGCTGATGGATGTCACCGCCATCTTCCGCTACGCGCCGCCCTCCTGGGGATTGGCGGCGACCATCCTGGCTGCCTTCGCGCTCGACGCCTGGCAGCGCCATGGGGCGATCGGCCGACAGGCGATCGGCGTGGCCCTGCTGACGGTGCTCGGCGCGCTCGGCCTCGCCCTGGCCGCCGCATCCGGCATCGTGGCCGGGCTGTGGCAGGTCACCCCGCCTACCGCCCCTGGCCGCTGCTGTCGCTCGCCTGGGCGGCGGCAATGCTCGTGGCGCTGCAATGGCTGCTGCGGCGCGGGCCGGCACGGGGCTGCGGCCGCTGGCGGCGCTGCTTGTCCTTGATGCCGTAGCGATGTTTGGCCTGCCGCTGCTCAGCGCCACGCGCAACCATGCGCTGGATACCGAAGCGGTGGCCTTCTTGCAGCGGAATCTCGGGCTGCAGCGCTTCTATACCCTTGGACCGCTCACCCCGAATTACTCCGCGCAGGACCGGGTTGCCTCCATCAACCACAACTACCAGCCGATCCCGCAGGCCTGGGTGGCGCATGTGAAGGCCAGGCTCGATCCCGCGCTGCATGCGCCGGTCTTCACCGGCAACTACCCGGGGATAGACGCCGATGGCCGGACCAGGCTGGACGCCTTCCGGCGGCGCCGCGCCGCCTTTGCCGCCGACACGGTGCGATACGTGCTGGTCCATCCTGGGCAAAACCCGCTGGCCGCGCCGACATCGGCGCTAACCTTCGAAGGCATCCCGCCCGCCGGCGTTCAGTCGATCCCATTGGGCGGGACGCTGGATGGCGCATTGCCGTCCAGCCTGTCGCAGGCCGGAGCGGTGGCGGCGGTCGATATCATGATCGGCACCTATCATGGCGCGGCCGACGGCGACTTGGTGCTCCGGCTCTGCTCCCCGGCGACCTGCGTCGAAGGACGCCGGTCACTCGCGGAACTGGCGGACAACCAGCCGGCCCGCTTCGCGCTGGAGCAGCCGCTTCCGGTCACGCTCGACCAGCCGCTGCGCCTGTCCCTCGCCCAGGAGGGCGCCACCCGGCCGGTGGCGATCTGGGTCTGGCGCACCCCGCCCAGCGCCTTCTCCGTCGCCGGCAGCCGCGGCTGGCTGGGCGATCCGGTGGCGGGCCTGCTGCCGAGGCTCTCGCTGTCCTATGCCGCCGAGGCCGCGACATCCGGCGCGCCGCCAGGTCCGGTCCATCATGGCCGCGTCGTCGATATCTTCGAGCTGCCCGATGCCGCGCCCTACTTCGAGGCGCAGGGCGGCCCATGCCAGCTCGACATCGCCTCGCGCGAGGCATTGCGGGCCGAGTGCGAGGCGCCTGCGGTGCTGATCCGGCGCGAATTCGCCTATGAGGGCTGGCGCGCCACGGTGAACGGCAGCACGGCCGCGGTCCGCCCGGTGGACGGCCTCTTCCAGGCCACCGACCTTCCGGCCGGCGAGAGCGAGGTGCGCTTCGCCTTCGCGCCGCCGCATATCGGCTGGACGCTGCTGCCCTTCGCCCTCGGGCTGGCCGGCTGCCTGGCGGGTCGTACCCGGGGGCCGGCCCGCTGCGAGGCCGAGATCCGCTGGCGGGCAGGCTTCCCGCCCGATGGCCAGCCGCCGGCCGCCGCCCCGGCGCGCGAGCCTCGCCAGACCGCGCCGGTGCTGGACTGAGCCAGCGCAGGGCCTGCCCCATGGCCGGGCCCGCAACGGCCTGCCATACTGGCCCGCAGGGAAGAACGCCGCCCTCCACGGCCCACCAACTCTCGGAGGAGCGGTATGCACCGCATTGCCATCCTGGCGCTCGCCGCACTCGCGGCCTTCGCCACGCCGTCCCGCGCCCAGACCAAATGGGTCATGGCCACGCCCTACCGGACGCCAATTCCACACCCAGACCATCAAGTTCTTCCTGGCCGAGGTGGAGAAGGCGGCGCCCGGCAAGCTGGTCGTGCAGCTGCACCCCAACGCCTCTGCTGCTGCCGCTGCTGCAGATCAAGCGCGCCGTGCAGACCGGCCAGGTGCAGATGGGCGAGATCCTGCTCGGCGCCTATGGCAACGAGGACCCGATCTTCGAGGTCGACTTCGTTCCCTTCCTCGCCGCGACCTATCCGCAGGGCCCGCGCGCTGCACGCAGCGACGGAGCCGGCGCTGCGCGCCAAGTTCGAGAAGCAGGGGATCACTCCGCTGTATTACGTGCCCTGGCCGGCCCAGGCGCTCTACGGCAAGACGGAGATCCGCAGCCTGGATGATCTGAAGGGCGCCCGCTTCCGCGCGCAGACGCCGATCATCGCCCGCATGGCCGAACTGGTGGGCGCGACGCCGGTGATGGTGCAGGCCGCCGACGTGCCGCAGGCCTTCGCCACCGGCATCGTCAACGCGCTGCTGACCAGCGCGCAGACCGGCGCCGACAGCGCCGCCTGGGATTTCTCGAGATATGTCTATGACATCGGCTTCACCCTCACCCGCAACGCGGTGCTGGTGAACACCCGCGCCTTCATGGCGCTGGACGACGCCACCAGGGCCGCCATCCGCGACGCCGCGGCGAAGGCGATGGAGCATGGCTGGGCGGCGGCCAAGGCTTCGGAGGAGGTTCAGATGGCCAAGCTCAAGGCCAATGGCATGCAGGCGCCGGAGCCGACCCCGGAGCTGATGGCCGGGTTGCGCGCGATCGGCGCGAAGCAGGAGGAGGAATGGGTGGCCAAGGCCGGCCCGGATGGCCGCGCGCTGCTCGAGCGCTACCACGCGCTGCTGAAATAGCCGCAGCGGTGCGGGGAGGAAGGCCGCGCCCTCCTCCCCGCGACTGGCTTAGCGCTTCTTCGCCGGGGCGCGCTTGGCCGGGGCCGCGGCGGGCGGCGGCGCCGGCGGGGCCGGCGGCGGCGTGTACTGGACCGTCACCATGACCTTCAGCGCCGGGTTGCCCGGCAGCAGGCGCACGCTGAAGCGGTCCTCGCCGCCGAAGCCCGCATCCGGGGTGTAGTCGATGCGCGTGACGTCGCCGACCTTGTGCACATGCACCCGGCCATGCTCCGGCCGGCCGACCAGCAGCCCGGCGTCATAGGGCTTCGGGCCGGACTGGGCGACGGTGATGCCGCACCAGCCGCCGTCGTTCTTCACCACCATGGTCGCCTCGGTCTGCTGGCCCGCGGCCAGCTCCACCTTCGGCGGCACGGTGCAGAGCGCCGCGGCGCCCTGGGTGTCGACGTAATAGATGCGGGCGCCGGAGGCGGTGACGCGCGGCTGCTCGGCGCAGCCGGCGAGGAGCGCCATGGCCGCGGCGACGGCGAGACCGCCTTTCGCGGAGACGGACATCAACGGGTGCTCCGGCGGGCGGCGGCAGGCGTGGCGCGAGCCGGCGAGGCGGCGGCGGCGCCGTCCGGGCAGGCGGTGACGCCGGAGGAGAGCAGGTCCTTGGTCGCGGCATAGGCCGGCAGGTCGGTCACGCCCTGCAGCGCCATCACCTCGTCGAACAGGCCGTTGTTGCGCGCGCAGAAGTCGCTGCCGAGCTGCCGGGCGTTGTTCGAGCGGGCATTCGCCAGCTCGGTGATGAAGATGTCCTGCTGCCGCTGGCCGCCCTTGCCGTGGCTGCGGGCGAAGTACTGGCCGAGGCCGCGGTTGGAGACGACGAGGCCCTGCTGGTAGCGGCGGACGAAGTCGTTGTAGCGATCCTCGGCCGGGCCCTTGCAGGTCGTGGCGACGACCATCAGCTCGGTCTTCAGCGCCTCGACCTCGAAGATCGCCTGATCGGTCTCGTTGGTGCAGCGCGCCAGGGCCTGGGCCGGCTGGGCGAGAAGCATGGTGGCGGCGAGCAGCGCCGCGACGCCGCGCATCCGGCCCTGCTGCGGTCCCTTGGCCCGCCGCGTGGGCGGGGAATATCTGGTCATCTGTGTGGTCCTTCCTGGCAGCGACTGGCCTGGCAGCGGCAGGACGCCCTGTCCGTCTCCGTCCGGCCCGGTGCGTGCCGCACCTTGATCCGGGACGCCCTTTCAGCACACCCGAGCGGCGGCGGCGATAGCCAGCTTACCTCACCGCGCACGAAGCCTTGCCGGGGCGCTTCCGATGCATCACTTGCGGCCGCCGGCTACGGCTTGGAATCAAGTCGTAACAGGGGCTTGCCGGGGCCGGTGGAAAGATGTACCGGAGGCAGAACATGTGGGGCGAAGGGTCGGGATCGGCGCCGGCGGGCGCGAATCGAGCGGCGGGCGGCCGGCCGCGGCGCGGCGCGACGCCGCGGCGTTTGGCTTTGCTGGCGCCCTTCGCCCTGCTCGGCTGCGCCACCACCCCGCGGGTGCCGCAGCCGGGCGGCCCGGGCGGCCTGTCCTGCGTGCCCTATGCCCGGGCCCGCACCGGCATCGTGCTGCGCGGCGATGCCTGGCAGTGGTGGGAGGCGGCCGAGGGCCGTTATGCCCGCGGCCGGGCGCCGCGCGTCGGCAGCGTGCTGGTGCTGATGCGGACCTCCCGCCTGCCGCACGGGCATGTGGCGGTGGTGACCCGGCTGGTCTCGACGCGGGAGATCTGGGTCGACCACGCCAACTGGGCCTCCGGCGCCGCCAAGGGGCGGGAGGCGCGGGACCAGCCGGTGCAGGACATCTCGGCCGGCAACGACTGGTCGCTGGTGCGGGTCTGGTTTCCGCCAGTGAACGGCTACGGCGCCAGCAACTGGCCGGCGCTGGGATTCATCCACGACGCCATGGCCTGAATCGGCAATGGCCGGGCGAACCCGGCCATCCCCGACAATACGGCAACGGGCGGCGAGGGCGCCCGGTCCCGTCCTATTCCTTCAGGTTGACCGCCTGTCGGCCACGCTGGCCGTCGCGGACGTCGAGTGCGACCTTCTCGCCCTGCTGGACATCCTGCCGCCCGGCCTTCTGCAGCACGGAGGAGTGCAGGAAGACGTCCTGGCCGCCGTCCTCCGGCGTCACGAAGCCGAAGCCGCGCACCTGGTCGAACCACTTCACCGTGCCGCTGACCGCATAGGTCGGGCCGCCGGCGTCGCGGTCGCCGAAGTCGCGCCGCGGCGGACGGTCGCCATAGCCGCCACCGAAGCCGCCCTGGCGGGGCGCGCCGAAGCCGCCGCCGAAGCCACCACCCGCCCCTGGCGCGGCGGCCGGTCGCCGAAGCCGCCGCCGCCGAAATCGCGCCGCGGCGGCCGGTCGCCGAAGCCGCCACCGCCGAAGTCACGCCGCGGCGGCCGGTCGCCGAAGCCGCCACCACCGTAATTGCCGCCCGCCGCGCCGAAGGGCGGCCGCCGCGGCGCCATGCCCGCCGCGCCGCCGCCCTCGCCACGCCGCAGCTCGGAGATCCGGGTGACGAGGCGGCGACCCTGACGATCCGTGCCGATTTCGCAGACCAGGGTATCGCCCGTGTCGGGAGGCTCGATTCCCGCTTCGGTCAGGGCCGAAGCGTGGAAGAACACGTCCTGACCATCAGGGCCCAGCACGAAGCCGAAGCCCTTGCGGGCATTGTACCACTTCACCTGGGCCTCGACGGGCCCGGTGCCGCCCTGCATGTCGTTGTCGGAAGGCACTTGCTTGTTATTCCGTATCTAGTGTCGTGCGGCCCGACAGAATGTTGGGACGCTGCCTCGGAGCATGACATCCCATTGCCGTCAAGGCGAGAAGGAATTCAGCCGAAGCGGGCCGCCGAAAAGGCCGCCGCGTCGATCTCCGGCGGCCGCCCCGCCAGCAGCTGCGCGACAAGCCGGGCCGTGCGCGGTGCCGCCACCAGCCCGACATGGCCATGGCCGAAAGCATGAATGACATCCGGCGTGGCGCTGGCCGGACCGATGCAGGGCAGCCCGTCAGGCATGCTCGGCCGGTGCCCCATCCAGAATTTCACCCGCTCCGCCGGCAGGTCGCGTGGCAGGCCGGGAAAGCTGCGCAGGAGATGGTCACGGAGAATTGCGGCGCGCTTCCAGTTCGGCGCCGCCTCGATCCCGGCGATCTCCACCTGGCCCGCGCAGCGCAGCCCGCGATCGGTCCAGGTTATCGACATCTTGCCGTCGGACGGCATCATCGGCGTGCGCGGCCCGGCCCCGGGATCCTCGATCATGGCGTGGTAGCCCCGCTCGGATTCCAGCGGCAGCCGGTCGCCCGCCGCGGCGGCCAGCGCCCTCGACCGCGCGCCGGCGCTAATCACCGCGCGGTCGGCGGCGATCTCGCCCTGTTCGGTCAGCACGGCGCGCAGCCGCCCCGCCTCGATCCGGAAGCCGGTGGCGCGCGCCGCGACGCGGGTCGCGCCCTCCGCCTCGGCCAGTGCGACCAGCGCCGCGACATAGGCGCCGGGATCGCGGCAATGCCCGCCCTCCTCGACGAGCGCGGCGAAGCCGTAGCGCCGGTCGAGGCCGGGCTCGCGCTGGTGCAGCTCCTCAGCGGACAGCTCGAGCCATTCGATCCCGACCTGGCGGCGGATGCGCCAGGCCATCGCCTCGGCGGCGAATTCGGCGCGGGAGGGATAGACATACATCAGCCCGCGCCGCTCGATCAGCCGGCCGACGCCGGCCGCCTCGGCCAGCGCCGCATGCGCCGCCGGGGCATCGCGCAGCAGGGCGCGCAGCGCGACCGCGGTGCGCGCCACCCGCGCCTCGGTCCAGCCGGAGGCGAGGTAGCGCGCGAGCCAGGGCAGCACGCGCGGAAAGTAGGACCAGCGGATCGCCAGCGGGCCGAGCGGGTCGGCGAGGAAGCCCGGCACCTTCTTCCAGAGACCGGGCGTGGCCGGTGGGATGACCGACATCGGGCTGAGCCAGCAGCCGTTGCCGTAGCTCGCCGCCTGCTCGCCGCCCGGTGCGCCAGGCTCGAGGATGGTGACCTGGTGGCCGTCGCGCAGCAGCGCGAGCGCGGTGCAGGCGCCGACGATGCCGGCGCCGATGACGACGGTGTGGATGCGGGCGCGCGGCAGGTCCGTCGCATGCGACGGACTGCCCTTGATGCCGCTCGGCCGATCGGGTGCACTCACCTCTGCACCGCCTCCCCGCCAGCGCCTTCTCCAGGAAGAACAGCCGGTCTTGGCCCCAGAGCCAAAGGTCGCCGAGGAAGAAGGTCGGGCTGCCGAAGACGCCGCGCTCGACCGCCGCGGCGTTGTTCGCCACCCATTCGGCATGGATGGCCGGGCTCTCCTCCGCCGCCACCAGCGCCGCGCCGTCCAGCCCGAGCGCATCGCCGATCGCCGCCCGCACCGCCGGCAGCGCGATGTCGCGCTCCTCGACCCAGAGCGCGGTGAGGATCGCATGGGACAGCGCCTGGGCGTCGAGCCCGCGCGCCTGCGCCGCCATCACCATCCGCCCGGCAGGGCGCTGGTCGGCCGGCGGGTAGTACCGCGGCTTCAGGACCAGCGGCATGCCGAGATGCCGCGCCCAACGGTCGAGCTCCAGCGCATGGTAGTCCTGCCGCGGCCGCGGCCGGGTGCGCAGCGGGATGCCACCGGTCTGCGGCACCACCTCGGGGAAGTCGTAGGGCCGCAGCAGCACCCGGGCGCCATGGCGCCCGGCGATGGCGCGCAGCTGCGGCCCGGCGAAGTACATCCAGGGCGATGACAGGGTGTAGAAGCACTCGACCAGCCGTTCGGTCATGCGGCCCTTCCTTGGCGTCGGCGCCGAGCATAGGCGCTCGTCATCCGCCGGCAACGGCACCGTCGCCGAAGCGTCAAGCGAGGCCGCTACACGCACTCCGCCAGCCCGACTGGAAGCCGGAGATGCCCATCGCCATCCTCCGTATGCCGCGCCACGCCGCGCTGCTCGGCGCCGCCTGCCTCGCCGGCAGCAGCCGCCTCGCCTTCGGCCAGGGCAGCGCCACGCGATGATCCTTGTCGGGAGCCTGCGGCCGAAGGCCGAATGGGGCGCATCGACCGGCGACGTCACCGCCGACCGGGGGCTGGTCTGGAGCCGCGCCGACCGCACGTCGCGCATGCTGGTGGAGTGGTCGACCGACGAGGGCATGCGGAACCCGACCCGGCTGCGCGGCCTCCGGGCGAAGGGACGCGACGTGTTCGAGGCGGTGGCCGATGGCGACGGCCCGGCGCTGGGCCGCGAGCCGGAGATCGCCGGGTTTCTCTCGGCCATCAAGGCGGCGGGGCTGCGCACCGCTACGACCCGACCCGCGCCCAGTAGCGCGACTTCCTGCATTTCTGGGAGTTCGTCCCCGGCCCGCTGCGTGCAGGCGGCTTCGGCCCGAACGCGGCGGACAATACCTTCGACCTGGAGGTGGTCTGGCAGGAAGCCCCCCGACCGGCGGGTCGAGGTCACCCCGGCCGAGGGCGGCCAGTTCCTCGGCGAAGCGGCGATCGAGGGACGGAGCGGGGCGCTGACGGTGGTGCTGAAGGAGCTGGACAACGCGGTCCTTCCGGCAGCGGAGCTTCGAGCCGGAGCACGGCTGACCCGGTTTTTCATTCCGGGCCTGGTGCCGGGCATGCTAGGCTGCCGCCGGCCAGCGGGCGCATTGCGCCCGCTGGCGCCCGCGCGCGCCGTCGGGCGCATCCCGCATCGCATTTTGAAATGCTCAATTCCTGAAGGCCAAAACCGGCGGCGCGTCGAAAGTCTGCCGGCACAAGGATTTGCCGGGTGCCCCGGACCACGCCGCCGGCCCGGGCCTCAACTGGCTTGACCGGGATTGAAATTGATTTCCTGAAGGCCGGGGCAGCGGGAAGGCCACGGAACGCCCTTTCTCGCCGCCGCCTGCTCCGCGGCGGGGCGGCGCCGGCCCTAGATCCCGACCACCCGCAGCGACCGCCGCCGCCCGCGCGGGCTGGCCGAGGCCGGCAGGTCGAGCGGCAGAAGCGGGGCCATCTCGGCGGCATGGCCGACCGAATCGCCGAGGCAGTCGGCCTCGGAGGGCTGCGGCAGGTCGCGCCGGCCCAGATAGTCCAGCGCCAGCCGGCGGAAGGCCCAGTCCAGCACCGAGGTCGCGCGCGGGATGGCAGGGTCGCCCTCGACCAGCCCCGCCGGGCCGAAGCGGGTATAGGCGAAGGCCTCCACATAGTCGGCCAGCGGCACCTCGCGCTGCAGCCCCATCGAGACCGATTGCGCGAAGCCGTCCATCAGGCTGCGGAAGGCCGCGCCTTCCTTCGACAGGGTGAAGGCGATCTCCAGCAGATGGCCTTCGGCATCCTCGGCGGTGCGCAGCACCACGCGATGGCCGCCGACGGTGACGTGCAGCGCCGCGCCGGCATGGCGGCGGAGGATCGGCGCCGGCTTCGGCAAAGCGCGGGCCGGGCCGGGCAGCGCGATCGGCGCCGGCGGTGCGGCATGCAGGAAGGGGGCGACGGCCTGGCGCATCGCCTCGCGCGCCGCCTCGGTGACCGGACCGAGCAGCTCGGCCAGGCGTGGCCCGGCGCGGCGCGCCGCGCGCGTCGGCACCTCCATCGCCTCGCCGGAGGCGGTCAGCAGGCTGCGCGTCGCGCCGGCGGCCGGGGCGATGCCGGCGGTCTCGGCGCCGAGCAGCGCCTCGACCGCATCGGCCGGGGCAAGCGCCACCAGCGCCTGGTGACGCAGGCCGGGCGCGCCGGCGGCGGCGTCCAGCGCCGCGCGGGCGGCGGCGGCGAGGCCGGGGACCGGAGTCTCGCCCGGCGGGGCGGGCCAGAGCAGGGCGACCGGCTCGCGCACACCGGCCCGCGCGGCGATCCGGCCGGATTCGGCCTCGGCCGCGCCGCGGGTCAGCGCCGCGATCCCGGCGGCGACGGCCCGGGCCTGGTCCGAGATCATAGGCGAGCCCGAGGCCGCAGAGCAGGCCGGCCAGGTCGGCGAAGCCGAGTCGCAGCCGGCCAGCCTTGCCGGAGGACAGCGCGTCGAGCGCCCGCACCGCCAGGGCGCAGGCCTCGGCATAGCCTTCCAGGTCGAAGCCGCCCTCGGGCTCAAGGAAGGCCGGCAGGTTGAGCACGAAGCGCGGCTCGGCGGCGGCGCGGGCGGGCTTGGCCTCGTTCCGCCAGACCTCGGCGCCGGGGGCGCCGCGGCGCGTCAGCAGGATGCCGCGCAGGCCCTCGGCCAGGGTATGCGCTGCGGCCGCGTCCAGCAGCCCGGCCTTGCAGCCCCGCGCGGCGATGCGGCTGATCCAGGCCTCGGCGGCGCGGGGCAGACTGGTCGGGCCATCACCGGGGGCCAGGGCGGCCAGCGCCTCGGCCGCCCCGATCTCCCAGGCAGCCGGGACCGCCACGGCGCGCGGCGGCGCGTCCGGGTCGGCCCCCGCGCGCCGGCGCCGCAGCGCCACCCCTTCCCACAGCGTGCCCGAGGTGCGTCCCATGCGGGGATGGTAACGGCATGGTCGCGGGTGGGGAAGCCAGATTTGGTGAGTCGTGGCCGCCGTGACCGCAAGATGATGTGGATAATGCGGAATGACGGGGCCGGGTGGGGCGACTTTGCACCGCAGCAGGCGCTGTGCGATTGTGCCGCCGATCGCGGCCCCCGCAAGGGCCACCCCCGAGGAGCTTTTCCGGCCCCATGTCTTTCCTGCTTCGCCTCACCTCCTCCCTGCGCGGGCGCAAGGTCGGCACCGACCGTTTCGGCAACGAATACTACGAGGGCAAGACCAGCCAGCCGATCTACGACCGACCGCGCCGCTGGGCCATCTATGCCGGTGGAGGGCGTGAGCCGACCGTGGTGCCGCCGGAGTGGCATGCCTGGCTGCACCACACCGTGCCCGCCCCGCTGAACGAGACGAAACGTTACCCCTGGCAGGCCGAGCACCGGCCGAACCTGACCGGTACTCCGCACGCTTACCGCCCCGCCGGTCATGACTATGTGGGCGGCACGCGCCGCGTCACCGGTGGCGATTACGAGGCCTGGACGCCCGGTTCGTGACGCGGGTGCGTGGAACCTGATTGACATGAAGGGACGCAGTCTCGCCGAGGTCGCGGCCGGCGCGATCGTGCTCGCGGTCGCCGCGATCTTCCTCGGCTATGCCGTGCTGCACAGCGGCCGCGGCACCGTCACCGCCGAGGGCATGCAGCTGCGCGCCAGCTTCGACCGCATCGACGGCCTGGCCAACGGCGCCGATGTGCGGATCGCCGGGGTCAAGGTCGGCACCGTCACCGACAGCCGGATCGACCCGGACAGCTTCGCCGCGGTGCTGACCTTCAAGGTCGACCGCAGCCTGAAGCTGCCGGCCGACACCTCCGCCGAAATTACTTCGGAAGGGCTGCTCGGCGGCAAGTATGTCTCGCTGGTGCCGGGCGGCAGCGACAAGCTGCTGGCCGATGGCGGCCGGATCACCGAGACGCAGGGCTCGGTCAGCCTTGAATCACTGCTGGGCCGCTTCATCTTTTCGGTCACCCAGATGAACGGCAGCCAGAACCATAACCAGGAGGGCGGCGGCGCCGCCGCCCCGAAATGAGCCTCGCGCCGCCCGACTCCTGGCCAGGCGCCGATGGGGCGCCGCTGTCCTGCCGAGAGAAGCTGAAGGTGCTGGCGGAGAACCATGCGGAACTCGCTCAGGTGATGCGCGACGCCTTCGAGGATGCCGTGCTGATGGGGGTGGACGAGGTCGCCATGCGACGCATCCTTGGTGATCTCGTGCAGGCGCTGCCGAGCCCGAACCGCCGGGCATGAAGGCGGCGGCAGGGGTCATCGCGGCGGCGCTGTGCTGCGCCGCGCTGCCGGCGGCGGCGCAGGGCTGGGAGCCGAAGCGCACTGCCGAGTTGCAATTGCTGGACAAGGTCACCGCCCGCGTCACCGTCCTGCGGGCCGCAGTCGGCCAGGCGGCAAGCTTCGGCACGCTGAGCATCCAGGTGCGCGCATGCAATGCGCGGCCGGCCGGCGAGGTGCCGGATGCGGCGGCCTGGATGGAGATCACCGACAATTGAAGCCGGGGGTGCCCGCCTTCCGCGGCTGGATGTTCGCCAATGCGCCCGGCGTGAGCATGCTGGAGCATCCGGTCTACGATGTGCGGGTGCTCGACTGCAAGTGACGCCGGCCCAGGGCTCCGGCGACCACCGCACGGCGGAGGGGTTCCGCAACCCGCATGACCCGACCACCCGCACGCTGCGGGATGTCTGGCGCTGGCGCCGCACCACCACCCCGGCACCCTGGCCGCCCTGGATCGACGATCCGCCGCAGCCGGCCCCACCCCGGCTGGCGGCGGGGCGCATTGCCGTCACCTTCATCGGCCATGCCAGCTTCCTCGTGCAGGTGGGCGGCCGTTGCGTGCTGTTCGACCCGGTCTGGTCGATGCGGGCCAGTCCGCTGTCCTTCGCCGGACCGAAGCGCGTCCGCGCCCCGGGCCAGCGGCTGGAGGATTTGCCCGGCTGCGACCTGCTGCTGGTCAGCCATAACCATTATGACCACATGGACCTGCCGACCCTTCGGGCCGTGCGGCGCCGCTGGGCGCCGCCCGCCGTCACCGGCCTCGGGAATGCGCGGCACCTGGCCAAGGCCGGCCTCCGGGGCGCGCGGGAGCTGGATTGGTGGCAGCATGCCGAGGTGGCGGGGCTGCGCGTCACCTACGTCCCGGCGCAGCATTTCTCCGCCCGCACGCCCTGGGACCGCAACCGCAGCCTCTGGGGCGGCTTCGTCCTCGAGTCGCCGGATGGCGGCACGGTCTACTTCGCCGGCGACAGCGGCTGGTGCCCCTATTTCGAGCAGATCGGCCGCCGCTTCCCGCGCATCGACCTGGCTTTGATCCCGATCGGCGCCTACGCGCCGCGCTTCTTCATGCGGACCCAGCACATGGACCCGGAGGAAGCGGTGATGGCGCACCGCGCGCTGGGCGCGCGGCGCAGCATCGGCATGCATTTCGGCACCTTCGCCGGCCTGACCGATGAGCCGATTGAGGAGCCGGAGGCCAGGCTGACCGCGGCAAGGCCGACCAGGGCGTGCCGGCGGAGGCCTTCACCACCCTGCCCTTCGGCGCGACGCTGGAGATCCCGGCGGCTATTTGAGCAGCTTCTCCTCGGCGAAGGCGCGCACCGCGGCCCGCACGGCGGCGGCGCCCACCGGGTCGTAGCCGACATGCGCGCCGCGGGCGACGCAGGCATCGGCTAGCGTATAGGGCTGCTTCGTCGCCGCGTTCAGCATCGCCCCGCCCGCACCTTCCTCAAGCCGGCAGCCGCGCGTGGTCTGCGCATCGGCCACCGTCACCAGCAGCGGCTGGAACGGGTTGTCGAAGCTGTGCTGGCCGTTGGCGTACTCGGTGAGCGTCACGTCGGCGCCGGCCGCCTTCAGCCGCGCCGCATAGTCGCGGCAGGGGCCGATCGCGACGTAGTCATCGACCACCCCGTGGAAGAGCCTGATCGGCGCCGGCCCCACTTCGGCATCCTTGGCGAAGCCGACATTGCACGGGGTGTAGAGGCCGATATGCGCGGCGAAGCGATGCGCGGGATTGCCGTACAGCGCCTGGAAGCGGGTCATCGCCGAGTAGACCGCGGCGACGGCGCCCTTGGAGAACCCCATCACCGCAATGCGGTCGGCGCGGATGCGCGGATGCTCGGCCAGCCGGTCGAGCGCGCGGAAGGCATCGACCATCATCGCCAGCGAATGCAGCTGGGTCTGGTCCTGCACCGTGCTGACGATGCCCCGCCCGGCGAAGCTGTCGAGGATGAAGGCGCCGACCCCGGCGGCATTCAGCTCCCGCGCCCAGAGGTCGGTGGAGGCGCCGATGCCGCCCGAGCCATGCACCAGCACCACCGCCGGGACGCGCCGCCCTGGCGGCAGCGGGAAGGGCAGCCGCAGCTCGCCGGCGATCAGCGCCGACTTGCCGGCCGCCTTGTCGCCGGTGAGGAAGGCCTCGCCAGAGAGGGTGGTGGAAGCGAGCGGGATGGCCTCGATGCGGCCCGGCGCGATCTGCTGCGCCCGGGCGGTGGGGGAGACGGCGAGCAGCGCGGCGAGCGCCAGTCCGCCGAGGTGGCGATATGATGGAATGGTGGCGTCCTTCCTTCTGGTGGCGCGGCCGGGGCGCCTTCGGCCCTTGGCCCGCGCCCGCAGCCTCGCCCGGCATGCCGCCGCGGTCCATGCCCCTCGGCGGCCCTTGCCCAAGCCTCGCCGCACCGCACATGCTGCGGGCAATGCCCGACAGCACCCCTGCCCTGACCTTGTCGCTCCATCCGAGCATCGCGGAAATTCCCGCCGCCGACTGGGATGCCTGCGCCGGCGACGACAACCCCTTCGTCAGCCACGCCTTCCTCGCGGCGCTGGAGGCGAGCGGCAGCGCCACCTCGCGCACCGGCTGGCTGCCGCAGCACGCCGCGCTGCGCGACGCGGCCGGCGAGCTGCTGGCCTGCTGCCCGACCTATGCGAAGAGCCACAGCCAGGGCGAATACGTCTTCGACTATGGCTGGGCCGATGCCTTCGAGCGTGCCGGGGGCAGCTACTACCCGAAGCTGCAGGTCTGCGCCCCCTTCAGCCCGGTCCCCGGCCCGCGGCTGCTGGTTCGGCCGGGCGCCGGGATCGGCCCGGCGGCGCTCGGCCAGGGGCTGGTGCAGGCCTGCGGCCAGCTCGACCTCTCCTCGGTCCACGTCACCTTCTGTCAGGAGGCCGAGTGGGCGGCGCTCGGCGAGGCCGGCTGGCTGCAGCGGCTCGGCACCCAGTTCCACTGGCACAACCAGGGCTATGCCAGCTTCGACGACTTCCTCGGCGCGCTGGCCTCGCGCAAGCGGAAGGTCATCAAGCGCGAGCGGCGGGATGCCGCGGCCTCCGGCTACGTGCTGAAGACCTTGCGTGGGCACGAGATCACGGAGCGGCACTGGAAGGCCTTCCACCGCTTCTACCGCTCCACCACCGACAAGAAATGGGGCCGCAGCGCCTATCTGACGCCGCGGTTCTGGCCGCTGATGGCCGAGGCGCTCGGCGACCGTGTCGTGCTGATGGTGGCGGAGCGGGACGGCGAGCCGGTGGCGGGCGCGTTGAACCTGCTGGGGCGGGAGGCGCTCTACGGCCGCAACTGGGGCAGCGTGGTGGACGCGCCCTTCCTGCATTTCGAGCTCTGCTACTACCGCGCCATCGACTTCGCCATCGAGCACAAGCTGCCGCGGGTCGAGGCCGGGGCGCAGGGCGAGCACAAGATCCAGCGCGGCTATCTGCCGAGCCCGACCTATTCGGCGCATTGGATCCAGCATCCCGGCCTGCGCCGCGCGGTGGACGATTTCCTGGCGCGCGAGCGGCCGGCGATGCGGCGGGAGATGGCGGCGCTGGCCGAGCTTTCGCCCTTCAAGCGGGCGGGCGAGGCGGAGTGATCAGGACGGCCCCAGCCGCCGGACGGCGAGGATCCGCGGGACTGGCCCGGTGATCCGGCGCCGGCGCGGCCCCCGTCCGGGCCGCAATCCCGCCGCGCGACCGGGCGCGCCCTGCCCCCGGGTGATCCGCCCCGCTGCTACGGCGGACATGACGATGCTGCGGCCTGCCGCGCGGGCGCCGGCACCGATGCGCGCCGCGCCAGCGTGAGCCGCCCCGCCGCGGGGGCCGGCCAGGGGATGCTGCTTGCGCAGGCCCAGCTGGCGCTTTCCATGGCGCTGGTCGGCGCCAATGTCGCCGTCGGCAAGCTGCTGGCCGGGGCGCTGCCGATCCCGCTGATCCTCTGCCTGCGCTGCATGCTGGCTTGCCTGGTACTCTGGCCGCTGGCCCGGCTGCTGGACGGGAGGCTGCGGCTCGATCCTGCCGTGGCGCTCAACCTGGCCCTGCAGGCGCTGCTGGGCACCGCGCTCTACAATGCCGCGCTGCTGACCGGGCTGAGGCTGACCACGGCGCTCGAGGGCGGGCTGGTGCTGGCGACGCTGCCGGCGGTGGTGGCGCTGGGCAGCGCCGCTTGGCTGCGCGAAAGGCTTGGCACCCGGCACTGGGTTGCGGTGCTGCTGGCGGCGGCCGGCATGGCGGCGATCACCATCGCCCGGCTGGGCGATGAAGGGGCGGCTCGGCGCTCGGCAATGCGCTGGTCTTCGCCGGGGTGTGTGGGAGGCGGCCTATGTGCTGCTGGCCAAGCGGCTCGGCGGGCGGGTGCCGGTGGTGACCGCCAGCTTCTGGATGCAGGTGTTCAGTGCCGCGATGCTGCTGCCCTTGGCCCTGCCGGGCATCGGTGCCATGGCCGCGCTGGCCGCGCCGGGACTGGCCGGGCTGCTGGTCTTCCACAGCCTGACGGCCAGCGTGCTCTGCCTGCTGCTGTGGTATGCCGGGCTGCGCAAGGTACCGGCGGGGGTGGCGGGCGTCTTCACCGGCTTCCTCCCGGTCGCGGCGGCGCTGACCGCGGTGCTGGCGCTGGGGGAGAGCTTCACGGTGACGCATGCGGCCGGCTTTGCGCTGATGGGGGGAGCTTGCTGCTGGCGACCTGGCCGGGGCGGGACCGGCCCGGATGAGGGCATGGTTCGCCTGCAGCGGCGCGGAGCTGCTGGCGCGCGATCCGCGCGACACCGTCGGCCGGCTCGCCTCGGCGCAGCAGGCGCGCGGCTTCGCCGGGACGCCGGACCAGGAGATGGCCTGGCAGGCGCAGGTGCGCGACCTGCAGGCCGCGATCGCGGCCTGCGGCGGCCGGGCCTGGACCGTCGCGCTGAGATCCGACCTGCTGCGGCTGGAGAAGCGCATCGATGCGGTGCTGCTGACCGACCGCGCGATCCTCTGCCTGGAGTTCAAGACGGCGGCGCCGAACGCCGCGGCGATGGCGGAGGCCGAGGACTATGCGCTCGACCTGCGCGACTTCCATGCCGGCAGCCGCGACCATGCCATCGTGCCGGTGCTGGTGGCGGGCCGGCAGGGCTGGTCGCCACCGGCGCAGCCCTGGCTGCTGCCGAAGCACCCGACCGACCCACTGGTCTGCGGCGCCGAGTCGCTGGGCGCGCTGATCGGCTGGGTGCAGGCGACGCTGCCGGCGCCCACCGCGGCGATCGACGGCGCCGCCTGGCTGGAGGCGCCCTATCGGCCGGTGCCGACCATCGTCGAGGCGGCGACCATGCTCTATGCGCGGAACGGCGTCGCCGAGATCGCCGCGGCGCGGGCGGATGCGGCCAACCTGACGCGCACCGCGCGCGCCATCGCCCGGCATATCGAGGCGGCGCGGGCCGAGGCGGCGCGGACCGTCGTCTTCGTCACCGGCATTCCCGGCGCGGGCAAGACGCTCTGCGGGCTGAACGCCGTCTTCGGCCCGGCGCGGCTGGACGGCGCTGCCTTCCTGACCGGCAATGCGCCGCTGGTCGCGGTGCTGCGCGCGGCGCTGGCGCGCGATGCGGTGGCGCGCAGCGACTGCGACCGGACGGAGGCGGAACGCCGCACCCAGGCCGCGCTGCAGAACGTGCACCGTTTCCTCGAGGATTGCGCCATCGATCCCGCCCGACTGCCGCCCGAGCGGCTGATCGTCTTCGACGAGGCGCAGCGCGCCTGGGACGAGGCGAAGTCGCTGACGGGGACGCAGAACAAGCGATCCCGCCTGACCATGAGCGAACCGGCGCATACGCTGGAGATCATGGGCCGGCGCGAGGGCTGGTCCGTGGTCGTGGCGCTGATCGGCAACGGGCAGGAGATCAATACCGGCGAGGCGGGGCTGGCCGAATGGGGCCGCGTGGTCGCCGCCAATCCGCGCTGGCGGGCCGCTGCCGCACCGCGCGCGCTGTCCGCCGCCGACCCGGTGCAGCGGCTGGCGGAGGAAAGGCCGGACTGGCTGGAGATCGACCCCGATCTCGACCTGGTGGTGCCGATGCGCAGCGTGCGGGAGACCGCCGGCGCGGCCTGGGTCAATGCGCTGCTGGACGGCGAGACGGCTGAGGCGCGGCGCATCGCCGATGCCGCGTCCGCCCTGCCCTATTTCGTCACCCGCGACCTCGTGGCGATGCGCGCGGGGCTGCGCGGCTTCGCCCGCGGCCAGCGCCGCTCGGGCTGGTGCGGGCCGCCGGGGCCCGGCGGCTGCGGGCGGAAGGCCTCGGCGCCGAGGTGCCGACCAAGGAGGTGCCGGACTGGTTCCTGCGGCGCTGGCCGGATATCCGCGCCTCCGACGCGCTGGAGACGGCGGCAACGGAATATGCCTGCCAGGGGCTCGAATTGGACGTGGTCGGCCTAGCCTGGGGCGGCGACTTCGTGCGCGGCCGGGCGGGCTGGTCGGCACGCGGCTTCGTCGGCGACAAGTGGCAGATCGCGGCCAAGGATGCCGACTTCATCCGCAACACCTACCGCGTGCTGCTGACCCGCGCCCGCTACGAAACCATCATCTGGGTCCCTCCCGGCTCCCCCGCCGACGACCCTTTCCACGACCGCACCCGCCCCGCCGCGGAGATGGACGCGATCGCCGACTACCTGCTGGCCTGCGGCGCCCGCCCGCTCGAGGCGGCACCGGCGCCGCCGCCGCCTCCGCCGCCACAGCCCGGACTCTTCGCCGATGCCTGACGTGCCCTCCCCGGTCCTGATCCAGGCCGTCGCCGACCTGCATCGCGCCGCCTTCACCGGCACCGTCCTGGCCACCGTCGCGCGCCGCGGCACGCCGGCAGCGGCCGAGCTCGTCTTCGCCGTCTTCCGCCGGCAGCACCACGAACGCTTCCTGCCGGGCCTGCAGAAGCTCGGCCTCGCGCATCTCCCGCATGCCGTTGCCGCGGCGCAGTACCACTATCTCTCGAACCGCATCGGCGGCGTCTCGGTCGAGTACATGCCGGAGAGCGACCGGAAGGCCTGGATCCGCTACGCCCCGCCGCGCTGGCTCTGGCACGGCACCGCGGTCTGCGGCATTCCCGGCGAGGTCTCGCGTGCCATGCTGCGCGGCTGGCACGCGCAGAACGGCGTCTCGCTCGGCAATCCCCGGCTCGGCTTTGTCTGCACCGGGCAGGTGGCCGAAGGCGATCCGGCGCTGGAGGGCTACTACCTCGAGCACGACCGCGACCTGGCACCGGAGGAGCGGCTGCGCTTCGCCAGGGCCGAGGCGGCGCCGCCCTTCGATCCCGCCGCCGCGCCCTGGGTGGAGGCCGGCGCCTGGCCGGCGGAGCGGCTGCGCAAGGCGCATCGCAACTACGCGATGGAGTACCTGCGCACCACGATCCCAGCCGCCATCGACCTGTTCGGCGCGGCGGAGGCGACCGCGCTGCTCGGTTTGGCGCTGCGCCAGGTCGGGATGCAGTGGCACCAGGACCTCGCCACCGCGACCGGGATCGCCGGGCGCGGCGCCGCGGATTTCGCGGCGCTGCTGGCGGCGATCGCCGCCGCGCAGGGCGACAGCGTCACGGCGCAGGGCGAGGACCATGTCGCGCAGTCGAGCTGGGCGCTGATGCGCGGCGCGCCGGACCTGCACCCCGCCGCCTTCGCCTGCTGGAACGCGCTGTGGGAGGGGCTGCTCGCCGCCCACGACCCGCGCCTGGAGCTTCGCGGTGGAGCGCCGCCTCGACCTCGGCGACGGCGCCTTCGCCTGGCGCATCCGGCAGCGGCGACGGGTGGTCGCGCCCTGAAGCGGCCTGCCTCGGAGGGGTCCGCGGGGCAGGTCCACGCGGCCGGGCGTGCCCGCCCGGCCGCGATCCGCTCCGGCTATTCCGGCTCGATCCCCGCCGCGCGGGCCATGCCGCCCCACTTGACGATCTCGTCCTTGATGAAGCCGGCGAACTCCTCGGGCGTCGAGCTGAAGCCGTCGAAGCCGATATCGCCCAGCCGCTTCACCGTCTCCGGACGGTCCCAGACGCTGCGGACATCGGCGTTGATGGACGCAACCATCGCCGGCGGCATCCGCGCCGGCCCGATCAGCCCGGCCCAGGCCGCCACGTCGAAGCCCGGCAGGCCGAGCTCGGCCAGCGGCAGGATGTCCGGCAGCAGCTTGCTGCGCCGCTGCGTCGTAACGCCCAGCACCCGCAGCTGCCCGCCCTTGACGTTGCCGAGGGAGGAGGAGGCGTCGACGATCATGCAGGTCACCCGGCCTGCCATGACATCGGTGATGGCCGGCGGCGTGCTGCGATAGGGCACATGCGTCATCTCGACCCCGGCCTGCGCCGCCATGGCCCCGCCGGCGACGATGCCGGTCGAGATTGCCCGAGGCATAGGTGAGCTGCCCCGGCTTCGTCTTGGCCGCCGCCAGCAACTCCGTCACGCTGCGGAAAGGCGAAGCTCTCCGGCACCACCAGCCAGAAATTGTAGTTGCCGGTGCGGCAGATGGCGCTGAAATCGGCGACCGGATCATAGTCCAGCTTCTTCATCAGCGCCGGGTTGGCCGCGCTCGGCGTGTTGGTCGTCATCATCAGGGTCAGGCCATCCGGCGGCGGCGCGCCGTGGCCCCGGCCGCGAGCGCGCCATTGGCGCCGGCGCGGTTCTCGACGACCACTGGCTGGCCCCAGATCGGCTCCAGCAGCCCGGACAGGATGCGGGAGATCGCATCGGTGCCCGACCCGGCGGCGAAGGGCACCAGGATGGTGACGGAACGCGTAGGCCGCCAGGGCTGGGCGCAGGCGGGCGACGCCGCCAGCGCGGCCCCTGCGCCGAGCAGCGCGCGACGGGAAAGCTGTGCCATCAGCCGACCTCCACCACCACGCGGCCACGCACCTGGCCGGCGAGAATGGCCTCCAGCGACGCGCGGCACCTCGTCCAGGCCGACCGTCGTCGTCATCGCCGCCAGCTTGGCCCGGTCCAGCTCCTTCGCCAGCCGCGACCAGGCCTCCAGCCGCAAGGGCCGCGGCGCCATGGCAGGATCGACGCCGAGCAGCGCGACGCCGCGCAGGATGAAGGGCGCGACCGAGGCCGGCAGGTCCATCCCCTGCGCCAGACCGCAAGCGGCAACCGCACCGCCATACTTAATCTCGGACAGCACTCCGGCCAGGGTCTTCGAGCCGACGGTATCGACCGCCGCGGCCCAGACCTCCTTGCCCAGCGGCCGCGCCGCGCCGCCCGAATAGCGGTCGCGCGGCACCACCTCCTTCGCGCCGAGTCCTTCCAGATAGGCCTGCTCCTCCGGTCGCCCAGTGCTCGCCGCGACATACCAGCCGGCCGAGGCGAGCAGTGCGATGGCGACCGAAGCCGACGCCGCCGGCCGCGCCCGTCACCAGCACCGGGCCGCGGTCCGGCGTCAGGCCGTGGCGCTCCAGCGCCGTGACGCAGAGCATCGCCGTGTAGCCCGCCGTGCCGATCGCCGCGGCCTCCGCCGGGGCCACGCCGTCCGGTAGCGGCACCAGCCAGTCCGCCTTGACCCGGGCCATGGGGGCATAGGCGCCGCAATGCCCGTCTCCCCACGCCCCAGCCATTCAGCAGGACCCGGTCGCCCGGCTTCACCGCGGAGTTGCTCGACTGCTCGACGACCCCGACCAGGTCGATCCCCGGCACCATCGGGAAGCGCCGGACGACGGGAGCGCGGCCGGTCACCGCCAGCCCGTCCTTGTAGTTCACCGTCGAATGGCTGACTCGCAGTAGCACGTCGCCTGCGGGCAACTCGCTCTCGGCGAATTCGCGGAAGGTGGCCGGGCCGGGCGGCCCGGCCTCCGGCTTGTCCACCACCAGGGCCCTCATGCGTCTTCCTTCCCTTGCCATGTTGCATCATCTCGGCCTGCAGCGGGCAGACCACCGCTTCCAGCGCCGTCACCATGTCGGCGGGGGCAAGCGCGATCTGCAGGCCGCGCCGGCCACCATTCACCACGATCTCGTCATGGGCTGCCGCGCTGGCATCTAGGAAGCAGCGCAGTCGCCGCTTCTGGCCGAAGGGGCTGATGCCGCCGACCACGAAACCGGTGCTGCGCTCGGCCTTCACCGGATCGGCCATCTCCGCCCGCTTGCCCCCGCGGCCGCGGCCAGCGCCTTCAGCGAGAGCCGGGCGTTGGACGGAATGGCGGCGCAGACCATCTCCCCCATCCAGCAGGCAGACCAGGGTCTTGAAAACCCGCTCCGGCGCGATCCCCATTGACGCGGCCGCCTGCAGGCCGACCGACTCGGCCTCCGGGTCGTAGTCGTATTCCAGCAGTCGGAAGCGGATTGACGCGGCTTCCGCCGCGCGCACGGCGGGAGTCTTCTTCGATGCCATGATGCCGCCGCCTCCCTGCAGCGTTCATGCGCTGTCCAGCAGCCGCTTCGCCGCCGGACGAGGGGACCGACCGTTCCGCGGCCCGAGGAAAGCGCAACGGGAACGGGTTCCCCGGCGTTCCCCGCACATCCCGGCGTATCGGCGCCGGGCCCAGGAAGGGACCCCCGATGGTCAAGCTGCGCGTCAACGGCGAGGAGCGCTCCTACGACGGCGATCCCGCCATGCCCCTGCTCTGGTACCTGCGCGACAGAGCTCGCCCTGACCGGCACCAAGTTCGGCTGCGGCATCGCCGCCTGCGGCGCCTGCACCGTGCACCTGAACGGCGATGCGGTGCGCGCCTGCGCAACCGCCATGGGTGATGTCGAGGGCCAGGCGGTGGTCACTATCGAGGGGCTGAGCGGCGACGGCATGCATCCCGTGCAGAAGGCCTGGCGGAGCATCAACGTGCCGCAATGCGGCTACTGCCAGGCCGGGCAGATTATGCAGGCCGCGGCGCTGCTGCAGCAGACGCCGAACCCGACCGACGAGGACATCGACGCCGGGATGCAGGGCAACCTCTGCCGCTGCGGCACCTACCAGCGCATCCGCGCCGCCATCAAGGCGGCCGCCCGGGGGCCGCGTGACATGACTGAGATCCGCATCGAGCAGCCCTCCCGCCGCCTGCTGCTGCAAGGGGCGGCCGCCGGCGGCTTCCTGCTCGCGCTGCGGCTGCCGCGCGCCCAGGCTGTGGAGGCGGCGCCCGAAGCCAAGTACGGCGCCGATGCCATGCCGCATGGCGTGGTCCGCGACCCGCATGTCTTCCTGTCCATCGCGCCAGACGGGATCGTAGACGATCTTCTGCCACCGCGCCGAGATGGGTCAGGGCGTGCGCACCGGCATGCCGATGATCGTGGCCGAGGAGCTCGAGGCCGACTGGGCCAAGGTCAGGGTGAAGCAGGCGCCGGCCGACGAGCCGCGCTTCGGCAACCAGGATACCGACGGGTCCCGCAGCACGCGGCATTTCCTGCAGCCGATGCGCGAATGCGGCGCCGCGGCGCGGCAGATGCTGGAGACGGCCGCGGCGCAGCGCTGGAAGGTCGCACCCGGGGAGGTCGCGGCGCGCAACCATCAGGTGGTGCACCAGGCGAGCGGCCGGACGCTCGGCTATGGCGAGCTGGCCGCCGACGCCGCGAAGCTGCCGGTACCCGACCTGAAGTCGCTGAAGCTGAAGGACCCCGCCGCCTTCCGCTACATCGGCAAGGGCGAGCTGGAGATCGTCGACGGTTTCGACATCTCGACCGGCCGCGCGGTCTATGGCCAGGACACCACCCTGCCGGGGATGCTGTTTGCGGTGGTGGCGCGGCCGCCCGTCTTCGGCGCGACGCTCGCCTCGGTCGACGACGGCGCGGCGCGCAAGGTGCCCGGCGTGCTGAAGGTGGTGCGGATCGAGGGCACGCCGCCGCCGGCGAAGTTCCAGCCGCTCGGCGGCGTCGCCGTCATCGCCCGCAACACCTGGGCGGCGATGCAGGGGCGCGAGGCGCTGAAGCTCGCCTGGAACGAGGGGCCGCATGCCTCTTACGACAGTGAGGCCTACCGTGCCACGCTGACCGAGACCGCCCGCAAGCCGGCCCGCCGGCTGCGCGACGAGGGCGATGCCGGCGACGGCCTGGCCAAGGCGGCCAAGCGCGTCACCGCGGAATACTACGCCCCGCACCTGGCGCATGCGCCGATGGAGCCGCCGGCCGCGACCGCCCGCATCCGCGACGGCATGTGCGAGGTCTGGACCAGCGCGCAGAGCCCCTATTCGGTGCGCGGCGAGGTGGCGACGCGGCTGAAGCTGCCGATCGAGAAGGTCACGGTGAACATCGAGCTGCTCGGCGGCGGCTTCGGCCGCAAGTCGAAATGCGACTACGCGATCGAGGCGGCGGTGCTGTCCCAGGCGATGGACGGGCAGCCGGTGAAGGTGGTCTGGACGCGGGAGGACGACGTCCAGCACGACTACTTCCACACCGTGCAGGTCGACCACATGGAAGGCGGGCTCGACGCGCAGGGCAAGGCGACCGCCTTCCTGCACCGCAGCGTCTTCCCCTCGATCGGCAGCATCTTCGCGCCGGACCCGAAGCACGGGCTGACCTTCGAGGTGGGGATGGGCCTCTACGACACGCCCTTCGCCATCCCCAACCTGCGGATCGAGAATGGTGAGGCGGAGGCGCATGCGCGGATCGGCTGGTTCCGCTCGGTGCTGAACGTGCCGCATGTCTTCGCCGTGCAGTCCTTCGCGGCGGAGCTGGCGCATGAGGCCGGGCGTGACCCGAAGGACTACCTGCTGGAGCTGATCGGCCCGCCGCGCAACATCCCGCTGCCGCAGGGCACCGAGCCGACCCAGTACTGGAACTACAACGAGGACCCGCGGAAGTATCCGGTCGATACCGGCCGGCTGCGACGGGTGGTCGAGCTGGCGGCGGAGAAGGCCGAATGGGGCCGGAAGCTGCCGGCGCGGCACGGCCTCGGCATCGCCGCGCATCGCAGCTTCGTCACCTATGTGGCAATGGTGGTGGAGGCGGCGGTGGACGAACAGGGCGTGCTCTCCGTCCCGCGCGTGGATGTCGCGGTCGATTGCGGCTTCCACGTGAACCCGGAGCGCATCCGCTCGCAGATCGAGGGCGCCTGCGTCATGGGGATGGGGCTGGCGACGAAGAGCGCCATCACCTTCAAGGGCGGGAAGGTCCAGCAGTCCAACTTCACGGACTACGAGATCAGCCGGATCGACGACGCGCCGCGCGAGGTGCGGGTGCACATCGTCCCCGCGGGGATCGAGGTGCCGCCAGGCGGGGTCGGGGAGCCGGGCCTGCCGCCCTTCGCCCCGGCGCTCTGCAACGCGATCTTCGCCGCGACTGGCAAGCGGATCCGGGAGCTGCCGATCGGCGCGCAGCTCAAGGCCTGACGCTGTGGGGAGGGGCGCGCCCTCCCCGCCTTTGGCCCGTCAGCCCTCCTTCCGGCTTCGGATCTCGGTGCCGGCCCAGCCCTCGACGATGCGGACCAGCTCAGCCAGATCTTCCGCACCCTTGCCCTGGCTGGCGGCAAAGCGCCAGAGCCGCGCCGCCTGCTCGATCCCCCACATCGGCACGTCATAGGCCTTCGCTTCGTCCAGCCCCAGGCCGACATCCTTGTCGAGCACGGCGATGGTGGCGCCGAAGCGGAGCTTGCCGCTGAGGATCCCGGGCATGACGTCGCTGCTGGCGAAGCTGCGGCCCGTGCCGGCATTGACCATCTCGACCATCGTGTCCGGATCGAGCCCGGCCTTGGCGCCGAGCGCGAAGGCCTCGAAAGCGTTCGCCGTGTTGGCGGCGAAGAGCAGGTTGTTCACCAGCTTCATCACCTGCCCCTGCCCCGGCTGCTCGCCGAGGACGAAGACCCGCTTGCCGATGCGCAACAGGAAGGGCCGCAGCGCCTCGACCGCCGCCGGGTCGCCGGCGACCATCATCGCCAGTGTCCCGGCACGTGCGCCGGCAGGGCCACCGCTGATCGGGGAATCGACCATCGCGAGGCCGCGCTGCGCCAAGCCCTCCGCGATGCGCTGCACGGTCGCTCGGCCGATCGTGGACAATCCCGCATGGATGCGCATGGCTTTGCCGTGGACGGTGCCCTCGGGCCCGAGCGCCGCGGCTTCGCTGACCTTGCCGCTGGGCAGGCAGGCGAAGACGATGCTGGCGGCATCGGCGACCGCCGCGGGCGAAGCGCAGGCCTTGGCGCCGCGCGCGACGAAGGGCGCCATGGCCTCGGCGCGCGGGTCGTAGACATGCAGTTGCACGTCAGGGCCGAAGAGCCGCTCCGCCATCGGTGCACCCATCTGGCCGAGACCGAGGAAGCCGATATGGGTCAGGTTCGACATCAGAGCGTCACCAGGCCGCTGTCGACGGGCAGGATCGTGCCGGTGACGATGCGGCTATCATCCGAGGCGAGGTAGAGCACGGCATTCGCCATATCCAACGGCTCGCCGAGGCCGAGCAGGTGCTGGTCGGCCAGGACCTGCATGGCGGAATTCCCGGCGAGCAGGCCGCGGACGCGGTCGGTCAGCGTCACGGTCGGGGCGACGGCATTGACCCGGATGCGCTTCGGTCCGAATTCGACCGCGAGCGAGCGTGTGAGCGCGGCGACGCCGCCCTTGGCCGCGGTGTAGCAATCACGCCCGGGGAAGCCCATCAGCGCGACAACGGAGGCCATGTTGATGATGGAGCCACCGCCGGAGCGAATCATCTCCGGGATGGCGAAACGGCAGCCTAGAAAGGTGCCGTAGAGGTCGAGCTTGATGGCGCGCCAGAATTCCTCGAGCGGTGCCTCGACCGCGGTGTTGTCGATGCCGGTAGAGCCGCCGGCATTGTTGTGCAGCACGTGCAGGCCACCATAGTGCTGCACGGTGCTGGCGATGGTTCCCGAGATACTCTCCGGCTCGCTGACATCGGTCTGCAGGAAAACCGCCTCACCGCCGGCGCGGACGATGCGGTGCGCGGTTTCCTCGCCGCTCGGCGTGTCGATCTCGGCGATGACCACCTTCGCACCCTCTCGCGCGAAGAGCTCCGCGGTGCAGCGGCCGATCCCGGTGCCCGCGCCGGTGACGATGGCGGTTTTGCCCTGCAGCCTGCCCATTGGCCGTCCCTCCATGGTTTTGCCGGACCATGGCAGGAAGCGGCGGAGGGCGGCAAGCCGCAGGGCTACTCGACGGTGACCTTGGCGGCGCGGATGACCTCGCCCCAGCGATCGACCTCCGCCTGTAGGAAGCGCGCGGCTTCGGCTGGCGAGCGGCCTTCGACCACGAAGCCGAGATCCTGCAGCTTGGTGGTCATCAGGGGGTCGCGGACGATGCGGGCCACCTCGGCCGAGAGGCGGGCGGTGATGTCCGTCGGCGTACCGGCGGGGGCCAGCAGCATGCACCAGGAGCTGGCGGCGAAGTCCGGCAGCCCAACCTCGATGATGGTCGGCAGGTCGGGGGCGAAGGCCGCGCGTTCCCGCGCCGCGATGCCGAGCGGGCGGATGTTGCCGGCCTCAGATCGCGGCTTGAGGGTGGAGTAGGTGTCGAAGAGCAGGCCTATATTGCCAGCCATCAGGTCCTGCAGCGCCGGCTGGGTGCCGCGATAGGGGATGTGCTCCATCTGCACGCCGGTGCGGAGCTTGAGGAGTTCCATCGCCAGATGCGCGGTCGCGCCGATGCCGCTGGAGCCATAGTTCATCCGGCCCGGGTTCTTGCGTGCATAGTCGAGGAAGTCTCGCAGCGTCTGGCCGGGAATCCGGCGGCTGCCGGCCAGCACCAGCGGCGCCGAGACCACCAGCGAGACCGGCGCGAAACCGGCAATCGCGTCGAAAGGCAGCTTGCCGGCCTGCAGCGTGACATTGGCCGCATGCGCCGGCAGCACCATGACAAGCGTGTAGCCATCAGCGGGGCTGGTGGCGGCCGCGGCGACGCCGACGATGCTGTTGGCGCCGGGGCGGTTCTCGACGATGACCGGCTGGCCGAGGATCTTCACCAATGGCTCGGCAACCAGCCGCGCGGCGATGTCGGTGGTGCCGCCTGGAGTATAGGGCACGATGATGCGCAACGGGCGGGACGGATAGTCGGCAGCGCGGGCGGTCGCGGCTAAGCCGAGACCGGCAACCAGGGAGCGAGCGCACGGCGCGACAAGATCGGTTCAGGCATGAAGGGTTCCCGGATTGGCACTCTTCTGACGCGTGATGCCGGGTGGCGGTTGCGCCGTCGGTCAGCGTCGCCGGGACGCCCGGGGCCGTCTGGCGCTCGGGCGCGGCCCTGCGGAGCGGCCATGGCTGGGCAGGATGGCCGCGGCGTCAGCCGGCATGGATCCCGCCTCACGCATTCCTTGCACAGGCGGGGCCCGGCGCGGTTCGCCTGGACCGCGATGACCGGGCCGGCGGCGGATCACGTCGGAAGCGGATCAGGACGTCCACCTGATCCGGCCGTTCGGCCAGAGCCTGGCGGAGGATCGCCAGCAGCGTCTCGGGCGAGACATCAAGGTCGACGGTCTCGGCCGTCTCCTCGTAGATCAGGTGGGAATGGGGCCGCGGCACGGTATCGAAGATCGGCTCGACCGCGGTGCTCGGCAGGCGTCCGAGCAAGCCGAGCGCAGCCAATGTCTCCAGTTGGCGGGCGATCTCGGCGGGCGCTATGGTCAGGCCGGCTTCCGTCGCCATGCGGAGGATTTCGGCAAGCCCGAGATGCGTAGTCGGGGCATCCCGCAACAGGCCCAGCAGCCGCCCCGGCAAGCCCTGGCCCGGCAGCCCGGCCTGGCGCAGTTCCTGCTGGATCGCCGCCCGCACCGTGTGTGGCATAGCTTCCTCCCGTGACTGCCGCATGGGCCGGCCGCCGCCTCCGGTGCGGCGGCCGGGCCCGAAGCCGATTCCCGGGCGCCGGTCTGTCGCAGTCAGGCGAGGTCGAAGCGGTCCAGGTTCATCACCTTGGTCCAGGCCGCCACGAAATCATGCGCGAAGGCCGACTGGGAGTCGTCGGAGGCATAGACTTCCGCCAGGGCGCGGAGCTGCGAGTTGGACCCGAAGACGAGGTCGACCCGCGTGGCGGTCCAGCGCGGCGCACCAGTGGCGCGGTCGCGGCCCTCATAGACGCCCTTGACCGTCTCGGACGGCTTCCAGCCCGTGCCCATGTCGAGCAGGTGGACGAAGAAGTCGTTGGTGAGCGTCCCCGGCCGCGTGGTGAAGGCGCCGTTCGGAGATTGCCCGGAATTGGCGCCCAGCACGCGCATCCCCCGAGCAACACCGTCATCTCCGGTGCGGTCAGGGTGAGCTGCTGCGCCTGATCGACCAGCAGTTCCTCGGGCGGGGAGCTGTAGTCGGACTTCAGGTAGTTGCGGAAGCCGTCGGCGATCGGCTCCAGCACGCCCATGGACTCGACATCGGTCTGCTCCTGGGAGGCATCGGTGCGGCCCGGCGTGAAGGGGACCTCCAGGGCTACGCCGGCCTTCTGCGCCGCCTGCTCCACCGCGGCGCAACCGCCGAGGACGATGAGGTCGGCGAGCGAGACCTGCTTGCCGCCGGACTGCGCCGCGTTGAAGGCCTGCTGGATCGTCTCCAGCTTCTCCAGGACGGCAGCGAGCTGTGCGGGCTCGTTCACCTCCCAATCCTTCTGCGGGGCGAGACGGATGCGCGCCCCATTCGCCCCGCCCCGCTTGTCGGAGCCACGGAAGGTGGCAGCGGACGCCCAGGCGACGGTGACGAGCTGCGGGATGGACAGGCCGGAGGCGAGGATCTGCGCCTTCAGCGCGCGGATATCTGCGGCATCGATCAGCGAATGCGTGACCGGCGGGATCGGGTCCTGCCACAGCAGGTCCTCGGCCGGGACGAGCGGGCCGAGATAGCGGCTGCGCGGTCCCATGTCGCGGTGGGTCAGCTTGAACCAGGCGCGAGCGAAGGCATCCGCGAGCTGGTCGGGATTTTCGTGGAAGCGCTTCGAGATGGGCGCGTAGATCGGGTCCATCTTCAGCGCCATGTCGGCCGTGGTCATCATTGGCGCGTGGCGCTTGCTCGGATCGTGCGCATCCGGCACGGTCGTCTTCGCCGCCGGGTCGGTCGGTGTCCATTGCCAGGCGCCGGCGGGGCTCTTGGTCAGTTCCCAATCGTAGCCGAGCAGGTTGTCGAAATAGCCGTTGTCCCATTGGGTCGGATGGCTGGTCCAGGCGCCCTCGAGACCACTGGTGATGGTGTGCAGGCTATGACCGTTGCCGAGGCTGTTTTTCCAGCCGAGGCCCATATCCTCGATCTCCGAGCCTTCGGGCTCGCGCCCCACATGCTTCACCTCACCGGCGCCGTGGCACTTGCCGAAGGTGTGGCCGCCAGCAACGAGAGCGACGGTCTCCTCGTCATTCATCGCCATGCGCGCAAATGTCTCGCGGATATCGCGTGCGGAAGCGAGCGGGTCAGGCTGGCCGTTCGGTCCTTCCGGATTCACGTAGATGAGGCCCATCTGGACTGCGGCGAGTGGCGTCTCGAGATCGCGCTCCCCGGTGTAGCGCTTGTCGCCGAGCCAAGTGTCCTCCGAGCCCCAGTAGATGTCCTCGCCCGGCTCCCAGACGTCGACGCGCCCGCCGGCAAAGCCGAAGGTTTTGAAGCCCATCGATTCCAGGGCGCAGTTGCCGGTGAAGACGATCAGGTCGGCCCAGGAGATCCGGTTGCCGTATTTCCGCTTCACCGGCCAGAGCAGGCGCACCGCCTTGTCGAGGTTTCCGTTGTCGGGCCAGCTGTTCAGTGGTGCGAAGCGGAGCGTGCCGGCACCGGCGCCGCCGCGGCCATCCCCGGTACGGTAGGTGCCGGCGCTGTGCCAAGCCATGCGGATGAAGAGCGGACCGTAATGGCCGTAATCCGCCGGCCACCAGTCCTGCGAGGTCCGCATCAGGGCGAAAATGTCCTGGCGGAGCGCATCGAGGTCGAGTTTCTTAAACTCCTCGGCGTAGTTAAACGCCGGTCCCATCGGATTGGACAGTTCGGAGCGCTGGTGGAGGATGCGAAGGTTCAGCGCATTCGGCCACCAATCCCGGTTCGACCGGCCGGCGAATGTCGCGTGCTTCGGCGTGCCATGCATGACCGGGCATTTGCCGCCCGTAGAGCCACTGGTTCCGTCCATATTTTCCTCCACTCCGGGTGCATGATTGGGCCCGCTTGCCGGACCACGACTGCTTCGGAAGGCACTTCGCCTCAACGGATCGCCCTGCGGCCAGGCGGCAAGTGCGTCAGCGGAGAGACCGTGCCTGAGCATGGCGGCCATCGCACGCCTTGCGACGCCCACTTTGGTCTGGCCTTCGGCCTCGTTGTTCCTCCGCTTACTGCTTGGCCTTGCAGGAGGCTAGCGGCAGCCCAAGCATAAAGGGAAGCATAAGCCTTCAACGGAGCCGATAGGCACCATCTATCACGACAGGAGGGCTGACCCGATGAACCTGCGGGATTTGCGCTACCTGCTGGCCGTGGCCGAGCATGAACATTTCGGTCGTGCCGCGGAGGCCTGCGGTATCAGTCAGCCAACCCTCTCGGTCCAGCTTCGCAAGCTGGAGGAGTCGTTGGGAGTTACGTTGTTCGAGCGCAGCAGCAAGGCTGTAGCGCCGACCGCCGCCTGTGCCCTGCTGATCGACCATGTCCGAAGCGCGATGACCGAGGTGGATGCGATCCTGGCCGTGGCGCGCAGCCTGCAGGATCCGCTGGCCGGGCCTTTTCGGCTCGGCATTATCCCGACGCTGGCGCCCTATCTGCTGCCGTTGATCTTCGCGCCGCTGCGCGAAGCGCTACCGACGCTCGAGCTTGAGCCATGGGAAGACCAGACTGCGGTGCTGCTGAAGCGGCTGCGTGCGCATGAGTTGGACGCCGCATTGCTGGCAACCAATGTGGATGGGCCGGACCTGGCCAGCCAGCCACTCTTCGCCGAGCCATTTTTCGCGGCGCTACCGCCGGAGCATCCACTCGCCACGCGGTCGGTGGTGGCGGAAGCCGATCTGGCGCCGGATATCTTGGTCCTGGCGGATGGGCATTGTCTGCGCGACCAGGCGCTCGAAGCTTGTGGCCGCAGCGGCGCGTTGGGCAGCACCCTGCGGGTCGCCAGCCTGTCGACACTGCTCAACATGGTCGCCGCCGGATATGGTACCACGCTGGTGCCGGGTCTCGCTGCAGGAGCGGCGCAGGATGCGGGAATCCTGCTGCGGCCACTGATGAGGCGGGCGGCGCGGACGGTGCGGCTTGCTTGGCGTGTGAGCTTCCCGAGGCGCGCGGCGCTGGATGCGGTCGGCGAGGTGATAGCCGGACGACTACGCGGCTTTGCAGAAGGCGCGGCGAGCGGGACGATTTAGCGTCAGTGAGGTTTTCAGGCCTCGCTCGGCCGTGGTTGACGCTCAGTCGTCTTCGACGCTGGCCCGGCGCCATGGCGTGAGCTCCTCGATGCGCCTGTTGGGCCATCCGGTAACGACGCGGGTCAGGAGATCGGCAAAGTAGCGCGACAGATCGAAATGGAGCGTGCAGATTTCGGCGGGAAGGCGCGAGCTTGCGGCGGGGAACCAAGCGCTCGACATTGCTGTCGAGGCGCTGCTGGAGGAACCGCGCGTGTTTGACTGAAAGCTGCTCGAGACAGCGCGTGTTGATCTCGTGGTCGGTGCATTCCTGACAGTGCTCGACCTTGGCGCTATCGTCGCACTTACGTTCAGGAGCGCGATTGGTGACCCCGGGCCAGTATTCCAGAGCTCGTGATGTGGGCCTTGGTTCGGGCTCTGACTCGAACCCGCTACCGGTCCGGTCAGATCGACCGAATGGGCTGGACGTCCCAGGCAGGTGGCGCAGGACTGCGCGCGACGCTCCTCGCGTTCGCAGCTACCTTCCTGGGGCGTGTGAGCAAGTGGTTGGCGCCCAAGGCTTGGAAGGTCCATCTGGCGCGATGTAGTGGGACAAAGAAGGCCCGCGTCGCCCTCGCATGAAAGCTGGCCGTCATGTTGCCCAGCATGTGTCAGGCTGATGAGCCCTTTGTCCCGATGGCCGCCAAGACGAGGCGAAACTTTACGGACGAGTTCAAGGCGGAGGCGGCGGCGCTGCTGACGATCAGCGACCGATCCCTGTCGGAGGAGCTTCGCAACGGCAGTCCGTCCTGCGGGCCTGGTGGCGCAAGCTAAAGCTAGGCTTACAGTCATCGCGTCCTGCCACGACGACCGAAGATGGTCCTGCGGTGTCGCTGGTTGCGATCACTGAGGTGGTTCCCAATCGTCGGACAGCTTGGCGGGCTGGATAAGCTCGGTCCAGGTTTCCGTCAGGCCGTCAATCTTGTCACCGCATAGGCCCCATACGCCTCGTCCTGGGTCCTGCCGTCCAAGCCAGAATGTGAGCATCGGGCATTGTAGTAGCCGATCCAGCTCGACAGCCGGTAGCAGCCGCGGAGATGGCGGAAAATCCGGCCTTGGCCGGGGCGTAAAGGCAGGGTGGCCATCGGACCTGGCGGCAAGGGTGGAGCTGCGAGGCTCCCACTTTTGGCCGGCCGAGGACTCGATGACCGGAAGCGAGAATGCCGCTGGCCGACCTGCTGGCGAAAGCCGGCGATAATGACTTTCTCCGCAGCGTCGCCGAGGCGGTGCTGCAGATGCTGATGGAGGCCGATGCGGAGGGCCTGATCGGCGCCGGGCGGCACGAGCGTACCGGCGAGCGGCTGAACTACCGGAGCGGCTTTTGAGACTGGACGCTCGACACCCGGCTTGGGTCGCTGCAATTGCAGGGTCCCGAAGCTGCGACGGAGCATGTCTTGGCGGATGTGTTTTGGATGCGGGGACAGGATTTGAACCTGTGACCTTCAGGTTATGAGCCTGACGAGCTACCGGGCTGCTCCACCCCGCGTGGGTGAGTATGTTGAGAGGTGAATGGTGAGGATCCGGCTGGGTGGCCCGGCGGCGACCGACTCTCCCGTTGCTTGAGCAACAGTACCATGGGCGCTGAGGTGTTTCACGGCCGAGTTCGGGATGGGATCGGGTGTATCAACCTTGCGATGACCACCGGGCCACCCGGCCGGATCCTTGGGGGAATGGAAGTGCGTGTTGGGCAAGGCGCGGCTTGGTGCTGCGTGCGGTGCCGTCTTTGTGGGACGGCGTTGCGTTGCGGTGTGATGGGAGTTCTATCGGGCGATTAGGACCGCTCGGCTGCACCGGTTACCCGGCTTCCACCTGCGGCCTATCAACGTGCTGGTCTGGCACGGCCCTCGAGGGAGACCTCGTTTAGAGGGGGTTTCCTGCTTAGATGCCTTCAGCAGTTATCCCGTCCGCACTTAGCTACCCAGCGATGCTCCTGGCGGAACAACTGGTACACCAGAGGTACGTCCATCCCGGTCCTCTCGTACTAGGGACAGATCCTCGCAAGTCTCCTACACCCACGGCAGATAGGGACCGAACTGTCTCACGACGTTCTAAACCCAGCTCACGTACCGCTTTAATCGGCGAACAGCCGAACCCTTGGGACCTGCTCCAGCCCCGGGATGCGATGAGCCGACATCGAGGTGCCAAACCTCCCCGTCGATGTGGACTCTTGGGGGAGATCAGCCTGTTATCCCTAGAGTACCTTTTATCCGTTGAGCGATGGCCCTTCCACGCGGGACCACCGGATCACTAAGGCCGACTTTCGTCTCTGTTCGCGCTGTCGCGCTCACAGTCAGGCGGGCTTATGCCTTTGCACTCAACAGCCGATGTCCGACCGGCTTGAGCCCACCATCGCGCGCCTCCGTTACCATTTGGGAGGCGACCGCCCCAGTCAAACTGCCCACCACGCAGGGTCCTGGCCCCGGCTTACGGGGCTCAGTTAGACGCCAGAAAGGCACAGGGTGGTATTTCAAGGTTGGCTCCACCAAGGCTGGCGCCCCGGCTTCGATGCCTCCCACCTATCCTACACAGTCCCTTCCTGGCGCCACTGCGAAGTTGCAGTAAAGGTTCATAGGGTCTTTCCGTCTGACCGCGGGTACCCCGCATCTTCACGGGGAGTTCAATTTCGCTGAGCCGATGCTGGAGACAGTGGGGAGGTCGTTACGCCATTCGTGCAGGTCGGAACTTACCCGACAAGGAATTTCGCTACCTTAGGACCGTTATAGTTACGGCCGCCGTTTACCGGGGCTTCGGTTCGATGCTTGCACATCTCCCCTTAACCTTCCGGCACCGGGCAGGCGTCAGACCCTATACGTCATCTCTCGATTTCGCAGAGCCCTGTGTTTTTACTAAACAGTCGCCACCCCCTGGTTTGTGTCACCCCACCCTGCTTGCGCAGAGAAGGGTCTCGCTTATCCCGAAGTTACGCGAGCAATTTGCCTAGTTCCTTCAGCATCGTTCTCTCAAGCGCCTTGGTATACTCTACCAGTCCACCTGTGTCGGTTTCGGGTACGGTCCATATGCCAGAGCTATTTCCCGAGCCGATCCAACTGCCACCCCAATCCGATAAGGGATAACAGAACTTCACGGCTGTCACTTCTGGCGGGCCCAGGAATCTTGACCTGGTTTCCATCGGCTACGGCTGTCGCCCTCGCCTTAGGGGCCGGCTCACCCTGCGCGGATTAACCTTGCGCAGGAACCCTTGGACTTTCGGCGAGCGGGTTTCTCACCCGCTTTGTCGCTACTCATGTCCGCATTCGCACTTCCCATACCTCCACGGGCCCTCGCGGGTCCCGCTTCGCAGGCTTAGGGAACGCTCCGCTACCACGCACTTTCGTGCATCCACAGCTTCGGCAGATGGCTTGAGCCCCGTTACATTTTCGCCGCGGGACAGCTATTAGACCAGTGAGCTATTACGCTTTCTTTAAAGGATGGCTGCTTCTAAGCCAACCTCCTGGTTGTTATGGCCGTCCTACATGCTTTCCCACTTAGCCATCATTTGGGGGCCTTAGCTGGTGGTCTGGGCTGTTTCCCTCTCGACAACGGACCTTAGCACCCGCTGTCTGTCTGCCGCCCTGTACTCGCCGGCATTCGGAGTTCGGTAGGGTTTGGTAGGACTTTGGGTCCCCCTAGCCCTTCCGGTGCTCTACCTCCGGCGGTAATCGAGCGACGATCTACCTCAATAGATTTCGCGGAGAACCAGCTATTTCCGAGTTTGATTGGCCTTTCACCCCTAGCCACAGCTTCATCCCCGACTTTTTCAACAGGCGTGGGTTCGGCCCTCCAGTGCGTGTTACCGCACCTTCAGCCTGGCCATGGCTAGATCACTCGGTTTCGGGTCTTCTACCGGCAACTCGACGCCCTGTTCGGACTCGCTTTCGCTGCGCCTACACCTCTCGGCTTAAGCTTGCTGCCAACAGAAACTCGCGGACCCATTATACAAAAGGTACGCCGTCACCCTTGCGGGCTCCGACTGCTTGTAGGCGCTCGGTTTCAGGTCTCTTTCACTCCCCTCGTCGGGGTGCTTTTCACCTTTCCCTCACGGTACTTGTGCACTATCGGTCGCCAAGGAGTATTTAGGCTTGGAGGGTGGTCCCCCCATGTTCAGACAGGGTTTCACGTGCCCCGCCCTACTCAAGGATCGCCACAAGCCATACGCCTACGGGGCTATCACCCACTCTGGCCGGCCTTTCCAGACCGTTTGGCTTAACTTGCAGCAACCACTGGCCTGCTCCGCTTTCGCTCGCCACTACTCGCGGAATCTCACTTGATGTCTTTTCCTCCAGGTACTGAGATGTTTCAGTTCCCCGGGTTCGCCTCCCACACCTATGTATTCAGTGCGGGATCTCCCTAAGGAGGGGTTTCCCCATTCGGACATCCGCGGATCAACGATCGCTCGCATCTCCCCGCGGCTTTTCGCAGCGTGCCACGTCCTTCATCGCCTCTTGGCGCCAAGGCATCCACCGAACGCCCTTGTCTCACTCACCATCCAATCACCACAACGCCCGCACGCAGTACCAAACCGCGCATCAAGCCCATGACGCATAGACAGCAAGCTCACGCTTACCAACTACACTTCCATTCCCAGATTCACCTGTCAAAGATCGCCCGCCAGGGCCAGGTCCGTAGACCCGACACCACGTGCGGCGGTTTTGGAAGCACGCACCCCTCGAGGCCCAAGGGCCGAGGCGCAACTCCGTCGGACTGAACTGCGCCTGCCGCGGCCATGCCGCGGCTGACCACCGCAGAGCGATGGCGACCGGCTCAGGTCAGTCTCCGGCGGATTTCCCACTCTCGGCGCAGCCGAGAGCGAAAATGGAGGCAAACGGATTCGAACCGATGACCCCCTGCTTGCAAAGCAGGTGCTCTACCAGCTGGCTATGCCCCCGCAGTACCGCACCCCGCAGATCCCACAGGACCCGACAGGCTGCATGCTGCATCATGCCTGCCGCGGCAGTGCCGCGACTTGCCTGCGCGCTTACGCGCCCCGGCAACCGGCTTACAGCACCCTCCGGGGATTTCTCATCCGGCGCAGCCGGATGAAAAATGGGCCAGGGAGGACTTGAACCTCCGACCCCACGCTTATCAAGCGTGTGCTCTAACCAACTGAGCTACTGGCCCCCAGGCCCCAGCATGCGCCAGGGCTTGATGAGCCCAATAGCCAGCCAGGGCCGGATCACGGAATGGAAGAAGGATGCGCGGACGGCGCCGACCTCGAAAGGCCAGGCTGCCGCGCGGGATCTTCCCAATGGCCAGCAAGGCTGGCCGGGCGCGATGGTGAATGGATCAGGATGCGCCAGGTACCGAACCCTCCATCCGAAGGATCGCGGCCCAGCATCGCTCGCAGGCGATGTGGTAGTCTTGTTCAGGTAGGTCGCAACCAGGGTACATCCGCACCCAGCGTCACGCACTATCCTTGAAAGGAGGTGATCCAGCCGCAGGTTCCCCTACGGCTACCTTGTTACGACTTCACCCCAGTCACTGACCCTACCGTGGTCGCCTAGCTCCTTGCGGTTACCGCAGCGACTTAAGGTAGAACCAACTCCCATGGTGTGACGGGCGGTGTGTACAAGGCCCGGGAACGTATTCACCGTGGCGTGCTGATCCACGATTACTAGCGATTCCACCTTCATGCACCCGAGTTGCAGAGTGCAATCCGAACTGAGACGGCTTTTGGGGATCGGCTCGGCCTTGCGACCTGGCGTCCCACTGTCACCGCCATTGTAGCACGTGTGTAGCCCAGCCCATAAGGGCCATGAGGACTTGACGTCATCCCCACCTTCCTCCGGCTTGTCACCGGCAGTTCCTCTAGAGTGCCCACCCAAACATGCTGGCAACTAAAGGCGAGGGTTGCGCTCGTTGCGGGACTTAACCCAACATCTCACGACACGAGCTGACGACAGCCATGCAGCACCTGTGCAGTCGGCCCCTTGCGGGGAAAGCGCATCTCTGCGCCGGTCCGACCCATGTCAAGGGCTGGTAAGGTTCTGCGCGTTGCTTCGAATTAAACCACATGCTCCACCGCTTGTGCGGGCCCCCGTCAATTCCTTTGAGTTTCAACCTTGCGGCCGTACTCCCCAGGCGGTGCGCTTACCGCGTTAGCTACGACACTGAGTGGCTAGGCCACCCAACATCCAGCGCACATCGTTTACGGCGTGGACTACCAGGGTATCTAATCCTGTTTGCTCCCCACGCTGTCGCGCCTCAGCGTCAGTAATGGACCAGCTCGCCGCCTTCGCCACCGGTGTTCTTCCCAATATCTACGAATTTCACCTCTACACTGGGAATCCCGCGAGCCTCTTCCATCCTCTAGCTCTGCCGTATCAAGCGCAGTCCCCAGGTTGAGCCCAGGAATTTCACGCCTGACTAACAGTGCCGCCTACGCGCCCTTTACGCCCAGTAATTCCGAGCAACGCTAGCCCCCTTCGTATTACCGCGGCTGCTGGCACGAAGTTAGCCAGGGCTTCTTCTACGGGTACCGTCATCATCGTCCCCGTCGAAAGGGCTTTACAATCCGAAGACCTTCTTCACCCACGCGGCATTGCTGGATCAGGCTTTCGCCCATTGTCCAATATTCCCCACTGCTGCCTCCCGTAGGAGTCTGGGCCGTGTCTCAGTCCCAGTGTGGCTGATCGTCCTCTCAGACCAGCTACCGATCGCAGGCTTGGTAGGCCTTTACCCCACCAACTACCTAATCGGACGCAGGCTGCTCCAAGGCGCCTTGCGGCTTTCTGCCTCAGCAGATGTGCGGTATTAGCCCCAGTTTCCCAGGGTTGTCCCCCACCTCAGGATACATTCCTACGCGATACTCACCCGTCCGCCACTGACATTGCTGCCCGTGCGACTTGCATGTGTTAAGCATGCCGCCAGCGTTCGCTCTGAGCCAGGATCAAACTCTCAGGTTCATCAACGCCTCAACCCTTCCAGGTCAGGCGCCATACCCGCGAACTCACATCCAAAACCCATCCATGCCATCACCACCCAGCCATCCCCGCCAGAACCACCAGACGCAAACCCCGCCACAACAACACCCACCATAGCCAGGCCCAAACCCAACCACAGCAGCGCCGCCCGCGCATCCCACTCCCCATCCCCAACGAGACAGATCAACGCAAGACACACCCAGCAAAAGCCCGCCCCCAGCCATCCCTCAAACAGGATAACCAAACAGCAACGCATTCCACTAAACGCGCTTCCAAAACCGATGCAGTTTTCAATGAACAACTTCCACTTGACCAAAGCCAAATGGCAAATCGCTTCACAACAACTTATCCCTCTGCCCCATCAGGGTCAGCAGGATTGCCGCGCTCAACGATTTAACCGCCTCATAGGCGAGCCGTGGATGCTGGCGATATCGCCAGGGATCGTCAAGCCCGAGCCATGCTGCGGTGGGCCAGTCTCTACGCCTGCCCGCCATTAGGGTCAACACCCCACATGGCAGTTTTACAAAAGCCTGCTCTTCCGGCGGGTCGCCGTGGCCGGCGATCCGATCCGGCCGGCTTAGCTGTCGACGCGGATATTGTTGTCGCGGATCACCCGGCCCCAGCGGTCGATCTCCCGCGCCAGGAACTGCCGACACTCCTCCGGCCCCGAGGCGCGCACATCGGCGCCCTGTTCCTCGATTTTGCCGCGTACGCCAGGATCGGCCAGCGCCTCCGCCAGCGCCTCCCGCATCCGCGTCAGGATCGGCTCCGGCGTCCCGGCCCGGCCGAGGAAGGCCCACCAGGTCGGTGCCTCGAACCCGGCGAAGCCCTGCTGGGCAAAGCTCTTCACCCCCGGCACGTGCCGCGTCTCCCCGGCCATCGTCACGCCCAGCGGCCGCAGCGTCCCCGCCTTGATGTGCTGGCTGATGATGACGACGTTCGACATGAACAATGGCACATTGCCGGCCACCGCGTCCTGCACCGCCGGCCCGCCGCCCCGGTAGGGGACATGCACCAGGCTGAACCCGCCCTGCTGCTGCAGCAGCGTGGTCGAGACATGCGCCAGACCGCCGACGCCAGAACTCGCATAGCTGATCGTGTCCGGCGCCGCCTTGGCCGCGGCGACCACGTCCTGGAAGCTCTGGTAGGGCGTGCTCTGGTGCGCCACCAGCGCCAGCGGCCCATCCGCCACCAGGCTCACCGGCGCGAAGGCCTCGAGTGCTTTGTAGGGCAGCCGGAACAGGGTCTGGTTGGTCGCCTCGTTGTCATAGGCCAGCATCCAGGTGCTGCCGTCCGGCGCCGAGCGCGCCGCCTCGATCGCCCCGATCGAGCCCGAGGCGCCGCCCCGGTTGTCGATGATCACCGGCTTGCCCAGTACCTCGGCCAGCTTTGGCTGGAAGATCCGCGCGATAGTGTCGGTCGACCCGCCCGGCGGCCAGGACACGATCAGGCGGATCGGCCGGTCTGGCCAGGCCGATTGCGCACGCAGGAGCGCGGGGCAGGCAAGGCCCGCGGCCAGTCCGGCCAGCAGGGTACGACGGTGCATGGGCGATCCTCGGTTTCGGCCTTGCTGCGGCCCGATGAAGCTGGCGCGCAAATGGACCTGATCGCGTTGCGACTCAAGACCTGCGCGGGGCGTCCCTGTCGAGGCCGCCTCCAGCGCCTCCCCCGTCCGGAAGCTTTCCTCGATATGCCGTGCCAGGGCCTCCGCAACCGGGGTTCCCGGGCCGCGCAGCAGGCCGATGGCAAAGTCGGGCAGCGCCGGCAGCCCCTCCTCCGCTCCCAGCCGCCGCACCCCGTCCGGCAACGGCACGGGCATCGCCACCGTCACCGCCAGCCCGGCCAGCGCCACCGCCAGGCAGCCGGACAGCGAGGCCGAGGTATAGGCCATCCGCCAGGGCATCCCTGCCTCCTCCAGCGCCTCGATCGCCGCCCGCCGCCAGGAACAGCCGCCTCGTGCCAGCGTCATCGGCAAGGGCCGGCGCCGTGCCACCTCCTCGATCCCCACCCAGTGCAGCGGCCCGCGCCAGAGCCAGCGCGCCCGCCCGCCCGGCGGCTCGTTGCCCTCCGACAGCAGGGTCAGGTCCAGCTCGCCCGCCGCCAGCCGGTCGACCAGCTCGTTGGACGGGGCGCAGGTCACCTCCACCTGCACCGCCGGATGACTGGCGGCATAGCGGGAGAGGATGCCGGGCAGCCAGCCCAGCGCATAATCGTCCGGCGAGCCGAGCCGGACCTGCCCGGCAACCTCCGGCTGGCGGAAGCTCGCCACGATTTCGTCGTTCAGCGCCAGGAGCCGCCGGGCGCGTTCCAGCAGCCACTGGCCATGCGGTGTCGGCTCCACCCCACGAGCGCCGCGCAGCAGCAGCGACTGGCCCAGCGCTTCCTCCAGCCGGCGGATCTGCATGGAGACGGCCGATTGCGTCCGGCCCACCGCCTGGGCGGCGCGGGTGAAGCTGCCGCCTTCGGCGATCAGGACGAAGCTGCGCAGCAGGTCGGGATCGAGGCCGGGGGGCAGTGCGAGCATGGCCATATATAAAGGCCGCTGATGGGTAACGTCAATGCAATTCGTTTTCCTTATTTCGCCTCGCCCCGCATCCTCCTTGTCCTGAGGAGCCCATCCTCGGGCCGGGAAAAGGAGATCCCACCATGGCCATCCGCAGCACCCTGTCCTTCGGCCTTTTGGCGCGCTCGGCGCCGGCCCCGAAAGCGCCGCGTCCCGGACTCTGGGTCATGCTGCGCGCCATCTGGACCCGCCGGCAATTGGCGGAGATGGACGACCGCATGCTGCGCGACATCGGCATCAGCCGGGTGGATGCGTTGCAGGAGGCGGACCGGCTGCCCTGGGACCTGACGCCGCGTCCATAAGCAAGACCGCAGGGGAAGCCATTCCCCTGCGGTCATCCTGTCTTTTCTTTCCGGCCCCGCTATTCCAGCGTGGCGTCCAACGAGATCTCGGCGTTCAGCACACGGCTGACCGGGCATGTCGCCTTGGCATCGGCTGCAAGCGACTGAAACTGCTCCGGGCTCGCGCCGGGGACCTTGGCCTTCAGCACCAGCGCGATCGCGGCGATCTTCCAGCCGGCGCCCTCCTGCTCCATCGTCAGCTTCGCCTCGGTCGCCAGGCTCTCCGGCGTCAGCCCGGCACCCTGCAGCTTGAAGGCCAAGGCCATGGTGAAGCAGCCGGCATGCGCGGCGGCGATCAGTTCCTCGGGGTTGGTCCCCTGCCCGTCGCCGAAGCGGCTGTTGAAGCCATAGGGCGTGCCCTTCAGGGTTCCGCTCTGGGTGGTCAGCGCCCCTTTCCCGTCCTTGCCCGTGCCCTGCCACTGGGCACTCGCGCTGCGCTTGATGCTGGCCATGCTCGGCTCCTCTCGATGATCCGGGGCCCCGGCGCGCCTGCCGCGCGCCCCGCCCGTTGCCGGACCATCCAAAGACCGGCGAAGGCCTAACGTTGCATCGGCCAATCCCTGGGCGGGACGAAAAGTGCCGGGTCGAGGGGGCCATACTCCACCCGCACCGCTTCCATCATCTCGGTCATGCCCTGACGCCGCGTCTGGCTTCGCAGCATCACCCCGTCGGCCGCCAGGCAGAACTCCGTCCCGTCCTCGGCCGGCTTCTGCACTTCCCGCACCCGCCAACGCGTGCAGGCAATGCCGGCGACCTGGTCGGTGCCGAGGCGCGTCACCTGGAAGTCCGGGTCACGTGCGACCTCCCGGAGATCCATTTCGTCGTCGTCGACCGCCTGCTCGACCACACGCCCATAGAGCGGGTCCTGCCGGCTGGTCGAGAACATGTACCGCCGCTTCGCCTGCGGGTCGGTGATGCCGATAAGGCCGGCATTCTCCTGCCGCTGCCGTCCCGTCGCGGCGGAAACCAGGGTCCGCAGCCGAAGCTCCCCACCCGGGAAGAGCGGGTTCGGCGAGCGATAGGTGATGGCGACGTCCTGCGCAGGCTTCAGCAGCGGCGGCATATCCTGCGCCAGGGCCGGCGGCGCCGCGATGGCACCCAGGACAAGCAACGGGGCAAAGCGCATGCCGGTATCTCCGGAAGATCGGAAGACACAGCCTCCCCTGCGGGGAGGTCCGGCTCAAGCGGTAATGGGAACGCCCCGGTGACGTGTCCGGGCCGCGGCGCGCTACTCCGCCGCCGGCATCCCCGCTGCTTGGTTGGCCCCCTGGCTCGCCCCTTGGCGCCGCAGCGTCGCCATCTCCGCCCGCAGCGCCGCCAGTTCGGCCCGCAGCGTGGCGATCTCCCTCTCCCACCGGGTCGCAGGGCATGTCGAGCAACCCATAGCCCGGGCTGGGCATCGGCGCCGCACGCCCGACCGAGGCGCCCGTCAGGATGCGGTGCTCATGCGGCGGCCGGGCCGGGATGCCGATGACGGTCTCGCCCGCCGGCACCTCGCTCGCCACCACCGCATTGGCGCCGATGCGCGCGCCGTCGCCGATGCGGATCGGCCCCAGCACCTGCGCCCCGGCGCCGATCGCCGCGCCGTCGCCGATCGTCGGGTGGCGCTTGCCGCCCGGCCCGGCGCGATCTGCCAGGCTGAGCCCGCCCAGGGTCACGCCATGATAGATCAGCACGTCGTCGCCGACTTCCGCCGTCTCGCTGATCACCACGCCCATGCCATGGTCGATGAACAGCCGCCGGCCGATCTTCGCACCGGGATGGATCTCGATCCCAGTGATGAAGCGGCTGGTGTGGGAGACGGTGCGTGCCAGCACCTTGAAGCCGGTGCGATAGAGCGCGTGCGCGACGCGATGCAGCAGGACCGCCTGCAGCCCGGCATAGCAGGTCACCGCCTCGAACAGGCTGGGCCTGGCGGGATCGCGTTCGCGGATCGTGCGGGCGAGCTTGATGATCTCCAAGGCGGGTCTCCTCAGGCCAGCCAGGGCGGCACCGGCAGCCCCTTCTCGCGCAGGAATCCAGGATTGAACAACTTGCTCTGGTAGCGGGCGCCACCATCGCAAAGAATGGTCACGATGGTGTGGCCCGGCCCCATCTGCCGCGCCACGGCGATGGCGGCGGCGACGTTCACCCCGGCCGAGCCGCCGACCGAGATGCCCTTCGTGCTGCTGCAGGTCGAAGACCTGCTCCAGCGCCACCGGGTCGGTCACCTGCACCGCATCGTCGATGCAATCGCGGCCGTGCTCGAGGTTGGCCGGCGCGGCGGTGGCCTGGCCGATGCCCTCGGTGATCGAGTTGCCTTCGGCCTTCACCTCGCCGGTCTTGACCCAGGAATAGAGCCCGCTGCCCATCGGGTCGGCCAACACGATGCGCACCTTCGGGTTGTGCGCCTTTAGCGCGCGGGCGACGCCCGACAGCGTGCCGCCGGTGCCGCAGGCGCAGGTAAAGGCATCGACGCGGCCTCCGGTCTGCTCCCAGATCTCCGGCCCGGTCGTCGCCTCATGCGCGGCGGCATTGGCTAGGTTGCCGAACTGGTTGGCCCAGATCACCCGCTCTCCCTTCGCTGCCAACTCCTCGGCAATGGTGCGGGAGAAATCCACGTAGTGTCCCGGTCGCGCAGCGGCTTCGGATCCACCAGCCGCAGGTCGGCGCCGATCATCCTGAGGAAGTCGAGCTTTTCCCGGCTTTGCGTCCGGGGGACGACGATGATTGCCTTGTAGCCGCGCGCATTCGCTACCAGCGTCAGGCCGATGCCGGTATTGCCGGCCGTTCCTTCCACCACGATTCCCGGCTCCTCGGGGTGAGGCTTCGCGCCGCTCGGCATCCTCGATGATCCCGAGGCCGGCGCGGTCCTTCACGCTGCCGCCAGGCTGCATGAACTCCGCCTTGCCGAGGATCTCGCAGCCGGTCGCCGCACTGGCGCGGCGGAGGCGGATGAGCGGCGTATGCCCCACGGCGCCGGCGAAGCCGTCCACCACGTGCATCCGAGTCGGGGTATTCGGCTGGGCGCTCATGGGTCCTCCACGCTTTCTGTGATCTGCGGCTCGTCCAGGCCCGGGATTCAAGGGGCTTGCGTGCATTCCTGCCCTGCACCCATGAACCCGCATGCGTACCCTGCCCGGTAACGCTTGACCTGACCCGGTCCGCTACAAGAACATAGCGCGAACACGCCATGACATCGCCCTCCGATTCCCCGCCGGCTTCGCTGCCTGGCCACGCCCTGGACCGCCCCTGCCGTGCTGGCGGCGCTGCGCGCGCGCATCGCCCGGCTGACCGCAGCGGCGCCCGGCCCGAGGGCGACAGCCTCGCCCTTGTGCAGCGCCATCGACCAGCGCCTGCCCGGCGGCGGCCTGGCGCGCGCCGCGGTGCACGAGGTGTTGGCGGCCGATCCCGGCGCGGCGGCAGGCTTCTGCGGCCTGTTGCTGGCACGGGCACGCGGGACGGTGCTGTGGATCGCCGCCGAGCCGGATGCCTGGCCACCTCGGCCTGGCGCGCTTCGGCCTCTCGCCCGCCGACCTGGTGCTGGTGCAGGCGCCGCGGCGGCAGGATGCGCTCTGGGCGATGGAGGAGAGCCTGCGCTGCCCCGGCATCGCCGGCGCGCTGCTGGCGGTGAACGGGCTGACCTGACCGCCGCGCGCCGGCTGCAACTCGCGGCCGAGGCGGGCGGCGCCATCGGCCTGCTGCTGCGCCCGGACGGCGAGGCGGAGGCGGGCGCCACCGCGGCGCTGACGCGCTGGCGGGTCGGCGCGCGCTGGCCGGCACGGGCGGCGCGCATGACCTGGGTGATCCGCGCTGGAGCTTGAGATTGCTGCGCGGCCGCGGTGCCCGGCCGCAGCGCTGGGAGGTGGTCTGGCGCCCCGCGGCGGAACGGCTGGACCTGGATGATGCAGGGACGGAGATCGAGCCGGAGACGGAGGTCGAAGCAGCGCCGGTGCAGGCGAGGCGCCGTGCGGCGATGAGGCGACGTGCCTGCACGCCGCCGCGCCTGTCCCAGGACATGAGCGCCGCTGCCGCCCCACCGGCGCCAGCGCCCGACACCCCGCCTGGCGCCGCCCAGTCGTCCCGCCGCATCGCCGCCCTGCACCTGCCCTGGCTGCCGGTCGAGCGTCGGTGCCTGACCGGCCCTGCCGCGATCTGGACCACCGAGGGCAGCCGCCGTGTCCTGGTCGCCGTCAGCCCGGATGTCGCCGCCGCCGGCCTCCGCCCCGGCCAGGCCCTGGCCGATGCCCAGGCCATCCTCCCCGAGCTCGGCGCTGCACCCGCATGCGCCGGAAGCCGATGCCGCCTCGGCTGCGCCGCCTGGCGTATTGGGCGCGCTGCGTCACTCCGCTGCCGGCGCTCGACCCGCCGGACGGACTGCTGCTGGACGTCACCGGCATCGCCCATCTGCATGGCGGAGAGGAAGCGCTGCGCTTGGCCCTCGTCGCCCGCTTCGCCCGCGCCGGCGTCACGGTGCAGGTGGCCATCGCCGGCACGGCGGATTGCGCCGCGGGCCTGGCGCGGGCTGGGGGTCGGGATCGTCGTGCCGCCGGGCGAGGCGGCGCTCGCCGTTGCCCCCTCCCTGCAGGCGCTGCGCCTGCCGGCGGCCAGCATCGCCGCGTTGCACCGGCTCGGCCTGCGCCGCGTCGGCGACCTGCTGCGGCAGCCGCGCGGGCCGCTGGCCAGGCGCTTCGGCCTGGGACTGCTGGCGACGCTCGACGCCGCCACCGGCCTCCGCCCGAGGCCGCTCCGCCCGCTGCGGCCACCACCCGATTTCCTGGCGGCGCGCGACTTCCTGGAGCCGCTGGTAACGCGGGAAGCGATCGATGCCACCCTCGCGCTGCTGCTGCCCGAGCTCCGCCGTACTGCAGGAGGCCGGCCAGGGCGCCCGCCGCTTCCTGCTGCACGCATTCCGCGTCGATGGCGTGGTGCAGCTTGCGGCAATCGGCACCGGCCTGCCCGCGCGCGACCCGCTCCACATCGCCCGCCTGTTCCGCGACAAACTGGAGAAGCTGGAACCCGGCTTCGGCTTCGAACGCCTGGCGCTGGAAGCCCGTGCCTGTGCGCCGCTGACCGCCGCGCAAGCCGCGCTGCCCGGAGAGGACGGTGCCTCCCCCGACATGCGCCGCCAGACCCTGGCCGAACTGCTCGACCGCCTCTCCCAGCGCGTCGAGGTCTGGCGCCTGGCGCCGCGTGCCAGCCACTGGCCGGAACGCGCCATCTTCCGCGTCGGCCCCTTCGAGAGCGTGCTGCCGCCCCCCGGCTGGCCCGGCAGCGGCCCGCGCCCGGTGCGTCCTGCTGCGCCGGCCGGTGCGGCTTTCGGCGGTGGCGCTGCTGCCGGATGCACCGCCCTCCCTGCTGCGGCTCGGCCGAGCCTCCTGGCGGGTGCTGCGGGCGGAGGGGCCGGAGCGCATCGCACCGGAATGGTGGCGGGACCGGCCAGGGCGGCCCTTCCGCGACTACTACCGGGTGCAGCTGGTCACGGGGGCAAGGCTCTGGGTCTCGCCGCTCCGGCATCGCGGTGCCGGGAGAGGAGACGCAATGGTGGCTGCATGGGCGGTTCGAGTGAGGCAAGGGGCGATGCCCCTCGCACGCCCCGCCAAAGGCCGAAAGGCCTCTGGACACCTCGGGTCTGCACGATGACCAGCGGATTTGCCGGAGCTGGCCGCGCTGTCGGATTCTCAGCTTCCTTGACGGCGCTTCGCATCCGCAGGAGCTCGTCGCAGAAGCGAAAGCGTTGGGGCATGCCGCCATCGGCATCGCCGACCACAACAGTTTTGCGGGTTTGGTGCGCGGCACCGTGGCGGCGGAGCAGGCAGGGATCCAATCTGTCCCCGGTGCGCGGCTTACGCTGCTGGATGGCTGCACGTATCTCGCCTGGCCGACCGATCGCGCCGCCTATGGCAGGCTCTCGCATTTGATCTCGACCGGCCGGATGGAGGCACCGAAGGGTGAATGCCACATCCCACGCGATGCGCTGCTCGCCGCGGCCGAGGGCATGGTCCTGGCTTTGGTCCCGCCCGACGAGCCGGATGACGCCTTCGCCCGGCGCCTGACGCGCGATGCCGCGACGCTGCGCCGCAGCCTCGCCCTGCCGCTGTTCTGCGCCGCGCAGCATCGCTACCGCGGCGACGACCGCAAGCGGCTGGACCGGCTCGCCGCCATGGCGGGCGCGGCCGGCGTGCCGCTGCTCGCCGCCGGCGCCGCACGCTACCACCGAGCGGAGCGTCGCCGCCTGGCCGATGTGCTGGCTGCCATCCGGCTCGGCACCACCATTGATGCGCTGGGCTATGCGGCGGAGCGCAATGCCGAGGCGCATCTGAAGCCCACCACCGAGATGCGGCGACTGTTCGCTGGGCATGAGGACGCCATCGACGCCACGCTGCGCGTCGCCGCCGCCTGCCGCTTTTCCCTCCGCGAGCTCGCCTATGAATACCCGGACGAGATCCTCGAGCCCGGCCTGACGCCGCAGCAGACTCTGGCGAAGCGGGTGGCCGAGGCCGCCACGGTGAAATGGCCGGAGGGCCCGCCAGGCAAGGTCGCGGCACAGCTCTACTACGAGCTCGGCCTGATCGAGCGCATGGGCTACGCGCCCTATTTCCTGACAGTGCACGAGATCGTCCGCTTCGCCATCAGTGAGGGATCCTGTGCCAGGGCCGCGGCTCGGCAGCCAATTCCGCGGTCTGCTACGTGCTCGGCATCACCTCGGTCGACCCAAGCAAGCATGCGCTGCTCTTCGAACGCTTCATCAGCGAGTCGAGGAACGAGCCGCCCGACATCGACGTGGATTTCGAGCACGAGCGGCGCGAGGAGGTGATCCAGCATATCTATTGGCGCTACGGCCGCGACCGCGCCGCCATCGCCGCCACCCTGATCCGCTACCGCGACCGCAGCGCGATCCGCGAGGTCGGCAAGGCGATGGGCCTGTCGGAAGATGTGACGGGGCGGCTAGCGAAATCCGTCTGGGCGCCGGCGGCGCCTCCATTGCCGAGATCGCCGCCGACCAGGGGCTGCGGCCGGAGGAGGACGCCCGCCTGCGCATGGCCTGCGAACTGACCGAGGAATTGCTGGACTTCCCCCGCCACCTGGCGACGCATGTCGGCGGCTTCGTCATCACCCGCGGCCGGTTGACGGAACTCGCCATCGTCACCAAGGCGGCGATGGATGACCGCCACACCATCGAATGGGACAAGGACGACATCGAGGCACTGGAGATCCTCAAGGTCGATGTCCTGGGCCTCGGCATGCTGTCCTGCATCCGCCGCGCCTTCGACTTGGTCGCCATGCATGGCGGGCAGCAGCTAACCCTGCAATCCGTGCCGCAGGACGACGCCGAGACCTATGCCATGCTGCGCCGCGCAGACAGCCTCGGCGTCTTCCAGGTGGAGAGCCGGGCGCAGATGAACATGCTGCCACGCCTGCGGCCCACAAACTTCTATGATCTGGTCATCCAGGTGGCGATCGTCCGCCCCGGCCCGATCCAGGGCGACATGGTGCATCCCTACCTGCGTCGGCGCAGCGGCGAGGAGGAGCCGACCTATCCCTCGGAGACGCTCAGGCCGGTGCTGGAGAAGACCCTCGGCGTGCCGCTCTTCCAGGAGCAGGCGATGCAGATCGCCATCGTCGGCGCCGGCTTCACCCCGGCCCGCGCCGACGAGCTGCGCCGCGCCATGGCGACCTTCCGCCATGTCGGCACCATCTGGCAATTCCGCCAGGAGTTCACCGTCGGCATGGCGCGGAACGGCATTCCGGCGGAGTTTGCCGACCGCTGCTTCCGCCAGATCGAGGGCTTCGGCACCTATGGCTTCCCGGAAAGCCATGCCGCCGCCTTCGCCCAGCTTCGTCTATGTCTCCGCCTGGCTGAAGCGCTGGCATCCCGCCGCCTTCGCCTGCGCCCTGCTGAACAGCCAGCCGATGGGCTTCTATGCGCCCGCCCAGATCGTCCGCGACGCGCGGGGAGCACGGCGTGCGCATCCTGGCCACCGATGCGCTCGCGACAGCGACTGGGACTGCACGCTGGAGGCCGATCCGGAGAGCAAGGGCGGCTTCGCCCTAAGGCTGGGCCTGCGCCAGGTGCAGGGCTTACCCGAGGCGACGGCGACGCGTATCGCCGCAGCCCGCCCGGTGCGTTCGCTCGCCGACCTCATCCGCCGCGCCGCAATCGACCGCGGCGCGGTGGAGCGGCTGGCGGCGGCGGATGCCTTCCGCTCGCTCGGCCTCGACCGCCGCACCGCGCTGTGGGAGGCCGCGGCGGTCGAGGCCCCTGCCCCGCTGCAGGGCGAGCTCTTCGAGCCCGCCGCCAACCCGCCCGCGACGACGGCCGGGGAGGAGACGGTGCTGGACTACACCGCGACCGGCCTGTCGCTGCGCCACCATCCGCTGGCCCTGCTGCGCCCGGTGCTGCAGGCCGAGGACCTGGCCGATACCCGCGTGCTGAATGCGGCGAAGCGCGGCGCCTGGATCTCGCCTGCCTGGCTTGGTGCTGGTGCGGCAACGCCCGGGCAGCGCCAAGGGCGTGGTCTTCTTCACGGTCGAGGATGAATGGGGCATCGCCAACCTGGTCGTCTACCCTGACCTCGCCAGCACCTTCCGTGCCGTCGTCGTCGCCGCCCGGCTGGTCGTCGCCGAGGGCCGGGTCGAGCGGCTGGATGCCGCGGTGCCGATCATCCATTTGATCGTGCGGCGGCTGATCGACCGGTCGGAACTGCTGGCCGGCCTCGCCACTCTGGATGACCCGGCACAGGCACCCTGGCGCCGCGCCCTGGCCCGTGCCGACGAGGTCGAGAAACCCGATCTGCGCGGGGATCCCCGGATGAAGCTGCCGCCGAGCCGGGACTTCCACTGAACCGCAGCGGCTTGTTACCCTATCGGCACACATAGGAGACGATCCCGATGGGCTTCCAGCAGGCGATCGCCGTTTGCTTCTCGAAATATGCGGTCTTCGAGGGCGCGCCCGCCGCTCGGAATATTGGTGGTTCTTCGTCTTTAACATCCTGATGCACGGCGCGACCGGGCTGCTGGACGTCGCCATTTTCGGCGGCGAGGAGCGGCGGTCTGCTGAATGGCCTGTACAGCCTCGCGGTCCTGCTGCCCGGCCTCGGCGTCGGCGTGCGGCGGCTGCACGACACCGACCGCAGTGGCTGGTGGTTGCTGATCTCGCTGGTCCCGCTGGTCGGCTTCATCCTGCTGATCATATGGCTGGCCCGCCCCGGCGATGCTGGGCCGAACCGCTTCGGCCAGGATCCGGTCGCCACGGGGCCGTGACACGGATCGGCGCGGGAGTATTTGCGAGTAAGTCGCAATTGCGATAAGTCTTCCTGCAGGAGGACCCCGATGGCGACGCATGGACTCCCGCCTGGCCCTGGGCCGATGCCTTGGCTGAAACTCTGCCGCCGCCCGAGCGCCTGCTGCTCGACGGCATCCGCCTCTGGGCCGCGGCGGCGCGCCACGGCGAGCCGCCCAACATGGCTCCTCGCCTGCCCTTCATCGCCGAGGGGGCGGAGGCGGCACTCGCCCCGATCGATGCGCTGATGCGCGCCGCCGGCGATACGCTGACCGCCGCCTGTCCGCTCTGCCCACGCGTCGCGCCGGCGGAGGCGAGACTGCTGCTCGGCTGCGCCTTGACTCAGCGCGGCGCGCGGCGGGAGGCCTTCGCCCTGCTGCTGCACCACCTGCCGCCCCTGGCGGCGCAGGAGGCGCTGGCGGCCGCCATCCCTGCTCGGCATCGCCCTCGCCCGGGCCGGGCTGCTGCTGCGCAACCCACTCCGCTGGTAGCGGAAGCAGGGCAAATCGTTCGACACTGCGCCCATGCCCGCCCGGACTTGGCCGATGCTCGGCCTGCTGCTCATCCTTGCCGCCGCCGTCGAGCTTCGCCATGGGGCGGGAGCCCTGGTGCCGCTGCGGCACCATCCGGCTCTGGGCCAATGCGGTGAACAGCCCGGAAAATCTGCAGCAGATCGCCGACTGGTACACACCCTCGCACATCGTGCACGGGCTGCTCTTCTATGCCGCCCTGGCGCTGGCCCTGCCTCGCCTGCCGCTCGGCGTCCGCGCGCTGATCGCACTGGCGGTCGAGACGGCTTGGGAGGTCGCCGAGAACAGCAGCTGGATCATCGAGCGCTACCGCGCCGCGACCATCGCGCTCGACTATTACGGCGACAGCGTTCTGAACTCGGTCAGCGACATGCTGGCGATGCTGCTGGGCTTCTGGCTGGCGGCGCGGCTGCCGGTCTGGCTTTCGGTGCTGCTGGCCATCGCACTGGAATTGCTGGCGCTGGCGGTGATCCGGGACAACCTGACGCTCAACGTGCTGATGTTGGTGCATCCGGTGCAGGCGATCCGGGACTGGCAGGCCGGCGGCTGAGCCCCATGCCACGCCCGGCCCTGGGACAACGGACGGCAACGGCATGCCAGGTCTGTCCCGGCGAGCCCCGTCTCTTCCCGCCGCAGGTCAATCCGGCGCCGCCAGGGTGACGATCTCGGTCCCTTCCTCCACGCTGTCGCCGGCGGCGCAGCCGATATGCGCGACCACGCCATCGGCCGGGGCGGTGATGCGCAATCCGGTCTTCATGGCCTCCAGCACCGCCAGGACCTGGCCGCGGGACACGCTCTCGCCCTGCTTCACCAGCACCTGCACGACGCGGCCGGGAATCGGCGCGGCGAGGCGCCCCTGGCCCACAGACTCGCCCTCGGCCGGCACATAGGGGTCGCGCAAGCGAAGGGTCCAGCCCCTCCGGCAGCACGACCTGGATGGCGTCGCCGTCGCGCAGCACGGGAATGCGGTGGATGGCGCCGTCCAGCGTGACCTGCAGGGCGCCATCGAGCCGACGGCCGGCGAGCACCGCTTCGGTGCCCTCCAGCATGACGCGCCAGCCAGGCCCGGCATGCACCAGCCGCAGGCGATGCACCGCCTCTCCATCCGCCAGCAGGACGAGTTGCGAGCCGCCGCCCTGCAGGCGCCAGCCATCCTGGCGCTCCCAAGGATCGGACGGCGAGCTCGGCGGTGGGCAACACCGCTTCCAGTGCCGCGGCGGCCAGTGCCAGGGCCGGGGCGGGGCGCACTGGCGGCTGCAGATCCACGGCGAACCGCCCGGCGAAGCCAGTGTCCAATAGCGCCGCCCGCATCGCTGGATGCCCGACCAGCCGCTGCAGGAAGCCAAGATTGCTGGTGATGCCGGCAATCCGGCATTCACCGAGCGCCACGCCCAGCCGCGCCAGCGCCGCATCGCGGTCAGGTCCCCAAGCGACCAGCTTGGCGATCATCGGGTCGTAGAAAGGCGTGACCGTGTCGCCCTCGCTGACACCGGTCTCGATCCGCAGGTCCGGCGCGGGGGCCGGCAAGCTGAAACGGCGCAGCGGACCGGTGGAGGGGCGGAAATCCTGCGCCGGATCCTCGGCATAAAGTCGGACCTCCACACTGTGGCCCTGTGGCGCCGGGGCCTCGAGCCGTGGCAGCGCCTCACCGGCGGCCACGCGCAGTTGCCATTCCACCAAGTCGAGGCCAGTGACCATCTCCGTCACCGGGTGCTCGACCTGCAGGCGGGTGTTCATCTCCATGAAGAAGGCATCGTCGCCCTCTACGATGAACTCCACCGTGCCGGCCGAGACATAGCCGACGGCCCGTGCCGCGGCGATCGCGGCGTCGTGAAGCCGTGCGCGCAGGGCGGGCGGCAAGTCCGGGGCCGGTGCTTCCTCCAGCACCTTCTGATGGCGGCGCTGCACGGAGCAGTCCCGGGTGTGCAGATGCAGCGTGTTCCCCTGCGTGTCGGCAAAGACCTGCACCTCGACATGCCGCGGCTTCTGCAGGTAGCGCTCGAGCAGCACGCGGTCGTCGCCGAAGGCGGCTTTGGCCTCGCGCCGGGCGCCGGCCGATGCGTGGCGAAGTCCTCGGCACGCAGCACCGGCCGCATGCCCTTAGCCGCCACCGCCGGCACTGGCCTTGATGAGGATGGGGAAGCCGATGCGCGCCGCGTGGTCGGCCAGCGCCGCCTCGTCCTGCGCTTCGCCGTGGTAGCCGGGTACGATGGGAACGCCCGCGGCTTCCATCAGGCGCTTCGATTCCGCCTTGCTGCCCATGGCCCGGATGGCGGTGGGTGGGGGCCGATGAAGGCGATGCCGGCCGCGGCACAGGCCTCGGCGAAGCCGGCATTCTCGGACAGGAAGCCATAGCCGGGATGGATCGCCTCGGCACCGCCGGAGCGCGCCGCCGCGAGGATCCGGTCGATCCGAAGATAGCTGTCCGCGGCGCGCGCCGGGCCGATCGGGAATGCGGCATCGGCCATGGCGACATGCTGCGAACCGGCATCGGCTTCGGAGAAGACGGCGACGCTGCGGATGCCCATGCGCCGTGCGGTACGGATGATGCGGCAGGCAATCTCGCCGCGATTGGCGATGAGGATGGTGCGGAACATCGTCGTCACATCCGGAACACGCCGAAGCGCGTCGACGCTATCGGCGCGTTGGCGGCGGCGGCCAGGCCGAGGCCCAGCACGTCGCGCGTCAGCGCGGGATCGATGATGCCGTCGTCCCAGAGCCGCGCGGTGGCGTAGTAGGGGTCGCCCTGCAACTCGTACTGGGCGCGGATCGGCGCCTTGAACGCCTCCTCCTCCTCGGTGGGCCAGACCTTGCCGGCGGCTTCAAGGTTGTCGCGCCGAACCGTAGCCAGCACGCTGGCGGCCTGCTCGCCGCCCATGACGGAGATACGGCTGTTCGGCCAGGTGAAGGCAGCAGCCGTGGCGAATAGGCCCGGCCGCACATGCCGTGCAATTGCCGGCGCCGAAGCTGCCGCCGATGATGACGGTGAATTTCGGTACGCTGGTCGTGGCCACGGCCGTCACCAGCTTGGCGCCGTCCTTGGCGATGCCGCCCGTCTCGTATTTCCGCCCTACCATGAAGCCGGCGATGTTCTGCAGGAATAGCAGCGGGATGTTGCGCTGGCTGCAGAGCTCGACGAAATGCGCCCCTTCTGCGCGGATTCCGGAAAACAGGATGCCGTTGTTGGCAATGATGCCGACCCGCCTGCCCCAGATCCGGGCGAAGCCGCAGACCAGGGTCGTGCCGTAGCGGGCCTTGAACTCGTCGAGTTCCGAGCCGTCGACGATGCGGGCGATCACCTCCCGCACGTCGTAGGGTTGGCGAACATCCTGCGGAACGATGCCGTGCAGTTCGGCCGGGTCGTAGCGCGGCGGCACTGGTGCGGTCAGGTCGCCGCAGGGCGGACGCGCCGGCGCCAGGTGACCGATGATGCGGCGGGCAATGCCGAGCGCATGCATGTCGTCCGCCGCGGAAATGGTCCGCGACACCGGACAGGCGGGTATGCACATCGGCGCCGCCGAGATCCTCGGCGCTGACGATCTCGCCGGTTGCCGCCTTCACCAGCGGCGGGCCGGCAAGAAATATGGTGCCCTGGTTACGGACGATGATCGCCTCGTCACACATGGCTGGTACATACGCACCACCGGCCGTGCAACTGCCCATCACCACCGCGACCTGCGGGATGCCGAGCGAGGACATGGTCGCCTGATTGAAAAAGATCCGGCCGAAATGGTCGCGGTCCGGGAAGATCTCGTCCTGGTTCGGCAGGTTTGCCCCGCCGCTGTCGACCAGATAGAGGCAGGGCAGCCGGTTCTGCTGCGCCACTTCCTGTGCCCGAAGATGCTTCTTCACGGTGATCGGGTAGTAGGTGCCGCCCTTCACCGTGGCGTCGTTCAGCGACGATGACGCACTCACGCCCGGCGACGCGGCCGATGCCGGTGATCATGCCGCCGGCGGGCACCTCACCGCCATGCATGCCATAGTCCGCCAGCGGTGAGGTTCCAGAAAGGGCGCGCCTGGGTCGAGCAGGCGCTCGACACGCTCCCGCGGCAGCAGCTTGCCACGCGAGAGATGGCGGGCGCGTGACGCCTCGGGCCCACCCGATGCGGCTGCGGCGGTGCGCTCGGCAAGCTCGGCCAGGAGCCCCCGCATGTATGTGGCGTTGGCGCGGAATTCCTTGCCACGCGTGTCGAGGGCGGAGTTCAGCGCGCTCATGCAGTTTCCCGGAACAGTCGCGGCCGATCAGCATGCGGCGAGATCTCGCTGGTCCCGGCGCCAATTTCATACAGCTTGGCATCGCGCAGCAGCCGGCCGGTCGGGCTGTCATTGATGTAGCCCATACCGCCGAGGATCTGGATGGCGTCGAGCGCAATCCTCGTCGCCGCCTCCGCCGCGTAGAGGATGGCGCCAGCGGCATCCTTCCGCGTCGTCTGGCCTCGGTCGCAGGACCGCGCAACGGCATAGACATAGGCCCGGCAGGCATTCAGCGCCAGTGTACATGTCTGCGACCTTGCCCTGAATGAGCTGAAACTCACCTATGGCTTGGCCGAACTGCTTGCGTTCATGGATGTATGGTACGACGACATCGAGTGCCGCCTGCATGATACCGAGCGGGCCTGCGGCCAAGACCGCCCGTTCGTAGTCGAGCCCCGACATCAGCACCCGCACGCCGTCATTCACCTTGCCGAGCACATTCTCGGTCGGCACCTCGCAATCCTCGAAGACCAGCTCGCTGGTCGGGCTGCCGCGCATGCCGAGCTTGTCGAGCTTCTGCGCCGGGCGGAACCCCTTGAAGCCCTTCTCGATCAGGAAGGCGGTTATGCCGCGCGGGCCGGCATCGGGATCGGTCTTGGCATAGACGACCAACGTCTCGGCATAATGCGCGTTGGTGATCCAGAGCTTGGTGCCGTTCAGCAGATAGCGATCGCCACGCCTCTCGGCCCGCAGCTTCATGGACACGACATCGGACCCGGCACCGGGCTCGCTCATGGCCAGCGCACCGAGATGCTCGCCGCTGATCAGCTTGGGCAAGTAGCGGCGCTTCTGCTCCTCCGTCCCGTTGCGGCTGATCTGGTTGACGCAGAGGTTCGAATGGGCGCCATAGGACAACCCGACCGAAGCGCTGGCGCGGCTGACCTCCTCCATCGCCACGCAATGGGCGAGGTAGCCCATATCGGCGCCGCCCCATTCCTCGGCGACGGTAATGCCGTGCAGGCCGAGGGGCACCCATCTCAGGCCAGAGATGGCGCGGGATCATCGCTGCGGTCAATCTCGGCGGCGATAGGCGCAACACGCGCGTCGGCGAAGCCGCGAACGCTGTCGCGGCAGCATGTCGATCTCGTCGCCAAGGCCGAAATCGAGACCGGGTATGGTGACATTGCCGGGCATCAGTGGTTTCCCTGCGTCATGCTGCCTGCGGGAGCTCGCCCCGCATGACCTTGCCAGTCGCGGTGAGCGGCAGGGCGTCCTGAAAGATCACGTGCCGCGGATAGCTGTGCGCGGCCAGGCGCGTCTTCACATGCACCTGCAATCTGGTGGCCAGCGCCGCATCCGCAGCGACACCCTGGGCCGGGACGACGATCGCGGTCACCGCCTCGGTCCTCAGCGCATCGGGCAGGCCGATCACGGCAACCATGGCAACGGCAGGATGCTGCAGCAGACAGTCCTCAATCTCGCCGGGCCCGATACGGTAGCCGGCCGAGGTGATGACGTCATCGTCCCGACCGACGAAGCGGAACCAGCCCGCCTCATCCTCTACCCCCTGGTCGCCCGTGAGCAACCAGTCCCCGACGAACTTCGCCGAGGTGGCGGCCGGATTGTTCCAATAGCCGAGAAACACTGACCGGATCCGGTCGGCGCACCGCAATGGTGCCGGTCGCGCCTGGCGGCAGGCGGGTGCCCGTGGAGTCCACCACCGCCACCATGTATGCCCCGGCACCGCACGGCCCATCCAGCTCCCGGACGCGCCGCGCATGACGCGACGCTCCCGCAAGAAGCCGACAACCAAGTTGCATTCGGTCTGGCCGTAGAATTCGTTGATCGTCACGCCAAAGGTGGCGCGCCCCCATTCCAGCAAAGCTCAGCGCCCAGAGTTTCACCGCCGCTGCCGATGCTGCGCGGGCGCGCACCGTACTACCCACGGCATTTGGCAGGGACCGGATCATCTTCAACGCCGTCGGCGGGCAGGAAGGCGTTACGCACGTCATGCCGGGCCATCATTCGGAGCGCAGATCCCGGATCGAACTTCGCCATGCGATGGGCGAGCACCGGTACGGCCATGATGCAGGCTGGGCAGCAGCACGTCGAGCAGGCCGCCGACCCAAGCCCAATCGGCTGGCGTCCAGAACAGGTCGCCGCGGCGCGGAGAACAGGTCCTGCGGCATCTCCTCACGCCCGGCAAGTGGCCAAGCAGCACGCGATGCGCATGCAACGCCCCCTTCGGCGCACCGGTCGTGCCTGAGGTATAGATGATGATCGCCGGATCATCCGCCGCCGTGTCCACCGGGGTGCGAAGCCATCGGAAGCGCGTGCCATCTCGCACGGCAGGTCGAGTGCCGTGTCACAGGCCCCATCCACGCTCAGCACCAGCCGCAGGTCGGGCAGTTCCGCGCGAATGCCGCTAAGCTTGGCTAATCCGATCGCATCCGTCACCAGGGCCGAGGCCCGCTATCCAGCAGCCGGAACGTCAACGCTTGTTCCTGAAACAGCTGGAACAGCGGGACAGCGATGGCTCCAAGTTTATAGATGGCCAGATGCGCCGTCGCGGCTTCGGGAACCTGGGGCAGCAGGATACCGACGCGATCCCCAGGGCGAATACCATGTGCCCGCAGCACATTGGCCAGCCGGTTGCTCTCGGACTTCAGTGTGTCGAAGCTGATCCGGTCGAGCCGTCCGTCGGCATGCAGATGCAGCAAGGCCGGGCGACCCTGGCCATCCGCCCAGCGATCGCAGCAATCGACCCCGATATTGTAGCGGTCCGGGATGCGCCAACGAAAGGCATCCCGGATCGCCTCATAGGTTTTGCCATGCGGCAGCATTAGCCAGGCACCGGCCGCGTATCGTCGATGACCTTGCCATCATTCGGCAGGCTCCCCGGCGGCAGCAACTCGACCAAGCCGCGCAGCTTCGTTGCCGCCTGGAGCGCAACACCCAGCCTCTCCAGCAGCGCCTCATCCGCCGTAGCGGCTTCAACCCGCAGCCGCATGACGTCGCGGTCGCCGTCGAGTGAGACGACCAGCCGGGCCTTCGTCACCGCCGGCACGGCACGCAGCACTTCCGCCACCTGTTCGGGCCTGACGAACATGCCGCGCACCTTGGCTGCCTGGTCGGCCCGGCCCATCCAGCCCTTGATCCGCCGGTTGGTACGACCGCAGGGCGAGGCGCCCGGCATGATCGCGGAGAGGTCGCCCGTGGCGAAGCGGATCAGCGGATGATGCGGGTTGAGCGTGGTCACAACCACCTCCCTACCTCGCCGTCCGGCAATGGATTGCAGGTCCCGGGGCGGACGATCTCGACAATGATTTCCTCATCGAGGATCAAGCCTTCGCGGGCCTCGCTCTCATAGGCAATCAGGCCGATATCGGCTGTGCCGTAGCTCTGCAACACGGCTAGTTGGCGATCGGCGTACCAGCCGCGCAGAGAGGGCAGATAGGCCCCCGGTCACATGGCCGAGCCGCAACGAGGAGAGGTCGAGCCCGAGCTCGTCGGCCTTCTCCAGAATGGCTTTCAGGAAGTCAGGCGTGCCGCTGTAGCAGCGTGGGCGGAGCTGAGCCGCCGCGCGTGCCTGCATTTCGGTATTACCGGTACCGGCCGGGAAAACCGGGCAGCCGAGCGCGCGGGCGCCACCTTCCAGCATGCTGCCGGCTGGAGTGAAATGATAGGCGAAGCAATTGTGCAGCAGCTCGCCCCGGCGCAGGCCCGTCGCATGCAAAGCCCGAGCATAGCGCCAGTAGTCGGTGGCCGCCGCCTCCGGCTCAGCTATCGGTCCGGGCGAGACGAAGACACGGGCGAGCATGCCGGGTTCTGTGACGACGACCCCACCAAAGGGTGGATCCGCGGATTGCTGCGCGATCAGCGCCGACTTGCGCGTGATAGGCAGCGCGGCAAGCGGAGCCGCGACAGGATCGATATCGGCAAGGACCCGTGCGTAATGCGGAGCCTGCGCCTTTGCATGGGCGAGCTGCCGCCGCAATGCCTCAGCCAGCGCCGCCTCGCGGGCGTCGGCGCTGCGGGTCTCAAGGTTGTCGTAATGGGTCAGAGCCACCGCTTCCTCCGCTTGTAGCTCTTCAGGTTCCGGAAAGCTCTTGCGCTCGGCACCATGACCGCCAAGGTAAAGTTCCTTGACGTCCTCATTGTTCGCAAGCGCCTCGGCCGTGCCATCCAGCACCACCTTGCCCCTGCTCCATGACATAGCCATAGGACGCAACGGACAGCGCCATCCGGGCATTCTGTTCGACCAACAATATGGTGATGCCGAGATCCTGGTTTAGCTTTCGGATGATGCCGAAGACCTCCTTCACCAGCAACGGGCTGAGGCCCATCGACGGCTCATCCATCAGGATCAGCTTCGGTCGTGCCATCAGCGCGCGGCCGATCGCCAGCATCTGCTGTTCCCCACCCGAAAGGTAGCCAGCCAAGCCGGTCCGCTCCTTCAGCCGAGGAAAATACTCGTAGACCATCTCAATGTCGCGCTTCACCTCATGATCCGAGCGGATGAAGGCACCAAGGCGGAGATTCTCCAGGCAGGTCATGTCGGAGATGATCCGACGGCCTTCCATGACCTGGAAGATGCCTCGGCGGACAATCATGTGGTGGATCGATGCCGTCGATCCGGTCGCCGCCGAAGCGGATCTCGCCGCGGGTGACCTCGCCCTCCTCGGTTTTAAGGGAGGCCGAGATCGCCTTCAGCGTCGTGGACTTGCCCTGCGCCATTGGCGCCGAGCAGCGCCACAATCTTGCCCTGCGGTACTGAAAGCGACAGGCCGCGCAGCACCAGGATGACGTCGTTGTAGACGACCTCGATGTTGTTCACCTCGAGGAGCGACGCCGGCGTCGTCATCTGCAGTGCTGCGCTCATGGATCTACCAGCCCAGCCATTCTGCCTTGCGCGGCAACGTCACGGTCGTGACCGGCTCCAACTTGATGGTGCCGGCCGCGACCAGATCCTGCACGCTGCCCTGGCTGGTGTCGCCGGTAACGCGCGAGCGATAGAGCGCCACGTTCAGTGGCCACGATGGTCCTGCGCGGAAAAGTTCGACGGCACGCAGACGCCCTCGAAGCCCTTCGGCACCCAGTCCTTGCGGGTGTAGAAGCCATCGCGGATACGCTCGCCGGTCACCTGGCCGCCATTCGCCGCGGCAGTCTCCATCGCCTCCACCATCAGCATGGCGCTGCAGACACCGGCCAGATAGTGCACCGGGCGATAGGCCGTACCGGCCGCATCCGACATCCGGCTGATCGCCTGAACATTCGCCATGCCCGGCGCCTGGGCGCCCCAGACCGCACCGGTGCGCACCGGGAAGACCACGCCATTCGCCGCAGCGCCGGCGGCCTTCATCGCGTTCTCATCCATGCCCCAAACATTGCCGAGGAACTGGACATCCACGCCCGCTGTCTGGCAGGCGCGGAGGACGGATATATTCGAGCCGGCCGTGTTGCCCAGATAGGCATAGTTGGCGCCCTGGTTCTTCAGCGTCAGGCATTGCGCGGTGTAGTCGCCCGGCGTCAACGCGAAGGTGACCGGGGGAAGAACCTCGAAGCCAAGTTCCTGCGCCAGCGCCTCACCCGCCGCCTTCGGCGAATTCGGATAGGGATGGTTGGCGCCCATATGGACGTATTTCGGCTTGCCCGGCTTGCCCTTTGCCTTCCAGTCGTCCGCCGCCCATTGCAACATGGCGCGGAGCGCATCCGAGTAGGAGGGACCGTAGAAGAAGTTGTATGGTGTCGCTTCCACACCCTGGCGTCCCGACTTGCCCGCGGCATCGGTCAACGCGGCGGAATAGGAACCGGAGACATAGGGGATCTTGTCGCGCGTGACGAAGCGGACCAGCGCCTCGGTATCAGCGGTGCCCCAGCCCATGATACCGACGACGCGGTCGCGGCTCCAGGATTGGTACTGGCTGACAGCGCGCGGTGCCTGGTAGCCATAGTCGTTCGCAAGGACATTGACCTGCCGGCCGGCCACCCCGTTCCGCGTCTTGTTGACCCAGGCAAAGGTGTCATTCACGCCCTGCGAGAACGGCGTGCCGACATCGCTGGTCCCGCCGGAAAAGATCCATGAGGTGGCCAAGCGGGATAGGTTGCGCATCGGCCGCTGCCGGCAGCGCCACCGCGGCCGCCGCCGCCCATCCGAGCATGTGCTTCCGCATCGACATGTGGTGTTTCCTCCCGTGTTGATTAGTGCGAATAGGGGTAGAGCTTCCAATAGGCCTTGATCAGCTTCCAGCGGTGCGCGATCCCGTTCGGTTCGAAGATCAGGAAGAGAATGATTGACGCTCCCACCGCCATCTCTCTCAGGAAGGAGATCGAGCTTGCCGAGCTTCAGGGTTCGGTCGATCGCACTACCGGCCAGCGCATCGGCACCAGCCTGCACCACTTCGGGGAGCAGAACCATGAACGCCGCGCCCATGAGGCTGCCCATGATGGAGCCGAGGCCGCCAATGATCACCATCCCAAGGAACTGTATGGAGAAAAGAATATTGAAGGCCTCGACGCTGACGAACAGCAGATAGTGCGCGTAGAGCGCACCGCCGACGCCGGCATAGAAGGACGCGATCCCGAAGGACAGCGTCCGGTAGTAGGCCAGATTGACGCCCATGACCTCGGCCGAAAGATAGTGGTCCCGCACCGCGACCAGCGCCCGGCCGTCGCGGGTCCGCATCAGGTTTGCCGCAAAGGCGTACATGATGACAACGGCGACGAGGACTACATAGAGGTAGCTTTCCTCTCGGTCAGCGCGCCAGCTAAACAGTTCGAAAGGCTCGGTGATGCGACCGGCGACTCCGCCGGTGAACCATTGAGCGCGGGCGAAGAAGTCTTCCAGGATGAACTGCGCCGCAAGCGTCGCGATGGCGAGGTAGAGGCCCTTCAGTCGCGCCGCCGGCGCGCCGAAGACGAGTCCGACCAGCGCCGTCGCCGTGCCGGCGAGCGGAATGCAGAGCACCACCGGAATGTGCCAGCGCTCGTGCAGCCAGGCGCTCATGAAGGCACCGAAGCCGAAGAAGGCGGCATGCCCGATGCTGATTTGGCCAGTGAAGCCGACCAGGATGTTCAGCCCGAGCGCGGCGATGCCCAGGAAGCCGATGTTGATCAGCAGGCCGAGCTTGTAGCGGCCGAGCGCGAGCGGCGCACAGGCCACCAGCACGACGCCGAGCAGCAGGGCGATCCTGCTGTTGCGCGTCGGGAAGATCGTCGTGTCTTCCCGATAGCTGCTGCGGTAGTCGCCGGCTGGCGCAAGACCCGACATCAGACTCGCTCGATATTCTTGGTGCCGAACAGGCCGTAGGGCTTGACCAGCAGAATGAGAATCAGGGCGTAGAAGGGTGCGATGCTGTACATGTTGCCCCAGTTGAGCCAGTTGGCATCCATGTATTGCGCCCAGTTCTCCAGCACCCCGACGATCAGCCCACCGAGCACCGCCCCCACGACGCTGTCGAGCCCGCCGAGGATCACCGCCGGAAAGACCTTGATGCCGTAGAAGGACAAGGCAGAGGAGACGCCATTCACCACTCCGACGACGACCCCGGCCACTGCCGAAACCACCGCCGAGATGGCCCAGGACATGGCGAAGACCTTGGGGACGGAGACGCCGAGCGATTGCGCCACCTGTTGGTCGAAGGCGGTCGCGCGCATCGCCAGGCCATGCTTGCTGGCGGTGAAAAACCAGGCGAAGCCGGCCATGATGAGCACCGAAATGCCGAGGCTGAGCAGGTAGACGGTCTGAACCTCCAGGCCGAGCAGATTGACCCGCTCGGTGGTGAAGATCGGCGGGAAGGGTTTGGCGAAGACGCCGAAGATCCACTTCATCAGCGCCTGAAAGAAGATGCCGAGGCCGATCGTCGCCATGATGACGCTGATCACCGGCTCCCCGATCAGCGGTCGCAGCACCACGACCTGCAGGATGATGCCAAACAAGGTCATGAAAGCCAGGGTGAAGAGAAAGCCCGCCCAGAAGGGCAGCTGCCATTCGGTCAGCATCCACCAGCAGACCCAGGCGCCGACCAGGAGGAATTCCCCCTGCGCGAAATTCACCACCTGGGACGCCTTGTAGATGAGTACGAAGCTCATCGCCACGACGCCATAGAGCGCGCCGACGATCAGGCCGTTGAGGGTAAGCTGCAGCAGCAGCGACCAGTCCATCCGCCCTACTCCGCTGCCATGGCAGGCGCAGGCCGCATCGAGACCACCTTCAAGGTGGTACGGATGCGCTGCTTCGTGCCGTCCTGGAAGGCAATGGTCGTGTCCACCGGGATTGCCGCCTCGCCCCGGTACATCGCCTCGATGATCGTGCCGTACTTCTCGTTGATCACGCCGCGGCGGACCTTGCGCGTGCGCGTCAGTTCGTCGTCATCCGCATCCAGCTCCTTGTACAGCAGCAGGAAGTCCTGGATGCGTTGGGGCTCGGGCAGGGTCGCGTTGACCTTCTCCACCTCGGCCTGCAGCAGCGCCGTCACTTCGGAACGCGAGGACAGGTCGGTATAGGTGGTGAAGGCGATCCGGCTGCGCTCGGCCCATTTCGAGACGATGGGGAAGCGAATGCAGATCATCGCCGCCAAATGCGGCCGGCCGTCGCCCAGCACCACGGCCTCGGCCACGTAGGGACTGAATTTCAGCTTGTTCTCGATATACTGGGGCGAGAATCTGTCGCCGCGGCTGGTGGTGGCGATGTCCTTGATGCGATCGATCACCACGAGGTGCCCGGCTTTGTCGAAATAGCCGGCATCGCCGGTATGCAACCAGCCGTCGCGCAGGTCGGGATTCTCCGGCATGCCGAAATAGCCAGAGAACATATTGGGGTGGCGGGTGACGATCTCGCCGAGGCCGTTGTGGTCCGGGTTGTCGATGCGCGTCTCGATCTCCGGGGTGAAGGCGACACCCACGGTATCCTGGTTCACCTCGCCCGCGCGGTGGACGGTATAGGCGCCCAGCGTCTCGGTTTGGCCGTAGATCTGCCGCAGCGGTACGCCCATGGCCTGGAAGAAGCGGAAGGTGTCGGGGCCGAGCGCGGCACCGCCGGTCGCGGCAGAGGTCAGGTTGGTAAAGCCCAGGCGGTCGCGCAGCGCCCGGAACAGCAGCTGGTCGGCCGCGAATGAACGCTGCTTCCGGTCCAGCGCCTCCAGTCCCAGCTTCGTGCCCAACGCGTACATTCGCCGCTTGAAGGGCGAGGCATCCATCACCTTCGCCCGTACCTCTGCGGCGATCGACTCCCAGACGCGTGGCGCGAAGAGAACGAATGTCGGGCCGATCTCACGGAAATCGGCCATCAAGGTCTCCGGCTCCTCGACGAAGTTAACCGTCATGCGGGCCAGCAGGCCCCAGCCGATGCAGTAGATCTGCTCCATGATCCAGGGCAGCGGAAGGACGGAGACGTATTCGTCCTGCGGTCCTTTGGGATCGGCCTGCAGATAGGCCGCGCAGTGCCGCACCATGGCGCCGCTGGTCAGCATCGCCAGCTTCGGGCGCGCCGTGGTGCCGGAGGTGGTGCAGAGGATGGCGATGGCGTCGGCGCGGGTGGCGACAACCAGCGCCTCCCAGGCGTCCGGCCGGTCGAGGTGGACCGCCTCGCCCAGCGCAGCCAGTTCGGCGGCCGACAGCAGCCGCGGATCCTCGTGCTTCCGCATCCCGCGTGGGTCGCAATAGATGATGTGGCGCAGGCTCGGCACCCGCTCGCTGATGCCGAGCAGCTTGTCGACCTGCTCCTCATCCTCGGCGATCACCGCCTTCGCGCCGGCGAAAGCCAGGAGATAAGCAACCTCGTCCTCCAGCGCGTCGCGGTAGACGCCTAGCGATTGGCCGCCGATCGCATGCGTCGCGATCTCGCCCATGATCCAATCGGGCCGGTTGTCGCCGATCAGGCCGATGACGTCGCCGACACCGAGCCCCAGCTTGCGCAGGCCGAGCGCAAAGGCGCGTGTGCGTGCTTCGTACTCGGCCCAGGTGAAGCTGCGCCAGATGCCGAATTGCTTCTCGCGCAGCGCCACCTCGCCCGGGAAGCCGCGCGCATTCCGCCGCAGAAGCTTTGGCAGCGTATCCGCGTCGCTCATGCCGTCACCGGCTCGTCGGCATCGCGCACCACGTCATCCGCCTCGCCCAGATAGGCGCTGCGGACATGTGGGTCGGCCAGCACCGCGTCCGGCGCGCCTTCGGCGATCTTGCGGCCGAAATCCAGCACCACGACCCGGTGCGAGATGTCCATCACCACGCCCATGTCGTGCTCAATCATCAGCACGGTCATGCCCCATTCCTCGTTGAGATCGAGGATGAAGCGGGCCATGTCCTCCTTCTCCTCGAGGTTCATGCCCGCCATCGGCTCATCCAGCAGGATCAGCTTCGGCTTCAGCGCCACCGCCCGGGCCAGTTCCACCCGCTTGCGCAAGCCGTAGGAGAGCGTCCCGGCGATCGCCTTCCTTACATGCTGGATCTCGAGGAAATCGATGATCTCCTCCACCTCCCGCCGGTGGCGGATCTCCTCCTGCTGGGCGCCGCCGAGCCAATAGGGCATGCCGGTCCAGAAGCCGTGCTTCAGCAGATGGTGGCGGCCGACCATGATGTTGTCGAGCACGGTCATGTGGCCGAACAGCGCCAGGTTCTGGAAGGTGCGGCCGATGCCGACGGCCGCGCGCCTGCGCGTCGGAACCCGGGTGATGTCTGTGCCTTCGAAGCGGATCCTGCCTTCGGTCGGGCGGTAGCGGCCGGAGATGCAGTTGACCATTGAGGTCTTGCCGGCGCCGTTCGGGCCGATGATGGAAAAGACCTCGCCGCGGCGGACTTCGAAAGAGACGTCGGTCAAGGCCCGGACGCCACCGAAGCGCAGAGAAACATGCTCCGCGGCAAGGATTGGCGTGCCGGCAGGGCCGGCATTAACCGCCATCGACGCGGTCCAGGGCATTCGACGAGACATGCTGCGGTGCAGCGCCAAGGCGGCGGACATGGCTGTCCTGCTGTCGCGTCATCCGTACCCTCCCGACAGGGACTTGACTGCCCTGCTATAAACGAAGGTACGTTAGTTTCTGGATTGACCGCAAAGCATCTTTCTGACGGAGTCCGCGCCGGCCGAGATCGCGGCAAGGGAGAGAAAATGGCCCGCATCACGGGCTCCAACGGGGCGCGCACCGCGGCCGCGATCCGTCGCGTGGCGCTGCGCCTGATCTACCGCCAGGGCTTCGCGGCGATGAACCTGCGCGACCTCGCGGCGGAGGTCGGGATCCAGCCGAGCTCGCTCTACAACCATATCGCCAGCAAGCAGGCGCTGCTCGCCGACCTGATGCGGGAGCATATGGCAGCGTTACTGGCCGCGACGGATGCGGCGGTGACGGCGGCCGGGCCGGGGCTGATGGACCGGCTGCGCGCCTTCATCGGCCACCATGTCCTCTATCACACGGAGAAGCGGCACGAGGTCTATGTCGCCAACTTCGAGCTGCGGGCGCTGGACCCGGCCAATCATGCGCAGATCGTGGCCATGCGCGCTGGCTACGAGGCGCGGTTGATGGCGCTGCTGCGCGAAGGCGTCGAAGCCGGCGAGCTGGATATCGCCGATATCCCGGTCACTGCCTTTGCCATGCTGGCCATGCTGACCGGCATCTGCACCTGGTACCGGCCGAACGGTCGCCTCGGCAAGGCGGAGCTGGTCGCCTTGCACACCGAATTGGCGCTGAACGGCATCCGCCGGCGCTAGGGCAGCGCGGCCAGATCGCCTGCCAGGTCGGCGCGTTCGCTGAAGCCGACCTCGCGCGACAGGCGCGTGGTGTCGGCGACGATGAAGGGCGGCTCGGCCCGGTCGGGCAGCGCACCCAGGCGCAACAGGTCGGGGCGGCGAGTTCAAGCAGCCGATTGTCTCGACGAGGGTGCGGATGGCCACCGGCTGGCCGGAGGCGACATTCACCGGCCCCACCACCTCGCTCGCCACAAGCGCCGCAAGGGCACGGCCGAGGAAGCCGGTGGACGCGAAGTCACGGATCGGCCGGCCGGAGCCGGTCCGTGCCTCCCGCCCTTCCCGCAGCGCGCGCAGCACCGTCGGCACCAGGCGGTCCGGATGTTCGCCCGGACCGAACAGGTGGAACAGCCGCGCCCAGGCCGCGGTGATCCCGCGCTGCTCGCCCAGGGCGATCCAACGCCGGCAAAGCTCGGCCTTCGCCGCGCCATAGGCCGTCGCCGGCGCGATGCGGCGGGTCTCCGGCCAGAGTGTCCCGCTCTCCCCCGTCCAGTCGTATTCGGCGCAACTGCCAAGGCCGATCAGCCGCCGGCCGGCAAAGGACTCGGCAAGCACGGTCGAGGCCTCGAGCCAGGCGGCATTCTCCGGTGCGGCCCAGAACCTTCCATGCGTGACGTCCCAGGCGGCATGCACCAGCACGGCCGGCCGCACCTCGCGCAGCAGCGCGCGCGTCGCGCCCGGGTCGAGCAGGTCGGCGGCATGCCAGATGGCCGCTCCTCGCGGGGCCGCCGGGCCACCGCATGCAACTCGAAGCCATGTGCCGCCAGCGGTGCCAGCATCGCCCGGCCGACGAAGCCGCTCGCGCCCGTCAGCAGCAGGCGTTCAGCCATGGTCGGGCCATTGCGCGTCGCGCTCGGAGATCACCGCCGGGGCCGCCGGCCAAACGATGCCGAAGGCCGGGTCGTCCCAGCGCGCGCCCCGGCCGGCGCCGGGCGCATAGGGGGCGTCGATCATGTATTCCAGCCAGGCGTCGTCCGTCAGGGTCAGGAAGCCATGAGCGCAGCCCGGCGGTATCAGCAGCGCGTTCGTGCGCCGCCGCCCGCAGCTTCCACGCCCACCCAGCGCCGGTAAGCGGGCGAGGCCGGCCGCAGGTCGACCGCAACGTCGAAGATCAGCCCCGCGCAAGCAGCGCACCAGCTTGCCCTCCTCGGCCGGCGAAGCCTGCCAGTGCATCCCGCGCAGCGTGTGCCGCGCCCGGTTCTCCGAGATGCTGCTCTGCAGTGGCCGGAATCCCGAGCCCGGCGGTGGCGAGATCCTCGGCGCACCATGTGCGCAGGAAGCGGACCGCGGAATCGGCCGCCGGCTCCGTCAGAACCTCGACGACGCCCGGCAGCGCGGTCTCGCGAACCTCACACCGGCGCATCCCGCAGGATCAGCCGAGGCACCGCGATGGCCAGCCGGCCGGCGAAGCCGGCGGTGCGCAACTGGCCGGCAACTTCGGCCTCGATGTTCCAGGGCAGGATGAGCACGTCGTCCGGCCGCAGGGCCAGCATCGCCGCGGGCGAGACCACCGGGATGCGGCTGCCCGGCAGCAGGCGGCCCTGCTTGGCGCTGCTGCGGTCGGCCACCGCCAGGATCTCGGCTGCGCTGACGCCCGCAGCGTTCAGCAGCGTGTTGCCCTTGGCCGCGGCGCCATAGGCGCAGACCCGGCGGCCCTCGGCCACGCAGCCATCGAGCCAAGCGCGCAGCCCGTCCAGCACCGCGCGCACGCGCGGGCCGAAGCCGCTGTAGAAGGCATCGCCGCCCACGCCGCGCCCCGCTTCCTCCGCCCGCAGCGCCAGCAGAGCCGTGGATGGCGGGTGATCCGCGGCGGCGGAAAAGACGCGCAGCGAGCCGCCATGGGTCGCCAAGCGTTCCACGTCGAAGACGCGCAGGCCTTGCCGCGCTAGCGCCGCCTCCATCGCAAGCAACGACCAATAGGCATAGTGCTCGTGGTAGATGGTGTCGAACTGGACGCCATCGACCAGCGCGACCAGGTGCGGCGCCTCGATCGAAACCACGCCCCGCGGCCCCGCCAGCAGCGCCAGGCCGCCGATAAAGTCATCGAGGTCCGGGACATGCGCCAGCACGTTGTTGGCGACCACGAGGTCGGCTGGCCGCCCGCCGCGCGTGCCCAGGATGTCGCGCGCGGCATCACGGCCGAAGAAGCATGCCTCGGTCGGCACGCCGGCCGCGCGGGCGATCGCGGCGACATTGGCCGCAGGCTCGATGCCGAGGCAGGGGATGCCGGCGGCGACGAAGTTCCGCAGCAGGTAGCCGTCGTTGCTGGCGACCTCGACAACGAAGCTACCGGGGCCGAGCGCGAGCCGCCGGGTGACGTCCGCGCAGAACCGCGCCGCATGGTCCAGCCAGGTCGACGACATCGAGGAAAAATAGGCGTAGTCGGTGAAGATCCCGCGCTCGTCCACGACGGTGTCGAAGCTGGACGAGGCGGCAGGCATCGCAGACCACGGCGCGGAGCGGAAAGGCCGGCTCCGGCGTGCCCGCCTGCTCGGGCGGAATGTAGGGAATTGGCGACCGGCTGGCGGCCGAGGTCGCAGAAAGTCAGGCCGAGCCGGCCGCCGCAGGCGCGGCAGGCGGTGACGGGACGCGCGCCGCTCATGCCTGCACCAGACGGTCGATGCTGGCCACGGCCTCGGCCTGGATATCCTTGCCCTCCCGCCAGGCGGCGTACCAGCGCGCCGTCTCGGCGATCGCCTCGGGCGTCGAGAGCCGCGGGCGCCAGCCCAGGGCCTCGGCCGCCATGCTGGAATCGAGGCCGAGACGCGGTGCCTCCGACATGACCGGGCCTTCCTCCTGCCGCCAATCCACCGGTGCGCCCCAGGCGGCGATCAGGTCGCGCACCCGGATCTCACCATCCGCCGGGCCGAAGTTCAGCGCCGGCGGCGCCCCGCCGGTCGCCAGCCGTTCGGCCAGCAGCAGGTAGCCGCGCAGCACGTCCACCACATGCTGGAAGGGCCGCGTCGCATCCGGGCGGCGCAGCAGCAGCGGCCGCCCCGCCATGCCGGCGCGGACCAGGTCGGGGATCAATCGCTGCGCACCGAAATCGCCGCCGCCGATGACGTTGCCGGCGCGTGCCGTGGCCAGCTGCGGCAGCGCCGCGCCGAAGGAGGCGCGCCAGGAGGCCACCGCGATCTCCGCGGCAGCCTTGGATCCGCTGTAGGGATCGGCGCCGCCCAGCGCATCCGCCTCGCGGAAGGCGCGGCCGGCGCCGTCGTTTCGGTACACCTTGTCTGAGGTGACCATCACTGCGGCGGCGACGCCGGGCAGGCCGCGCATCGCCTCCAACAGGTTGATCGTGCCATCCACATTGGCGGCAAAGGTCATCGCCGGCTCGGCATAACCGCGGCCGACGAAGGCCTGTGCCGCCAGATGCAGCACCACCTCGGGCCGCACCGTCCGCAGCCGCGCCGCCAGGGCCTCGCCGTCGCGGATGTCAGCATGGTGGTCGGCCGCCAGCAGGGGCCCGATGCGCAGCAGGTCGAATGCGTTGGGCCCAGGTTCCGGTGGCAATGCGATCCCGGTGACCCGCGCGCCGAGCCGCCACAGCAGCAGCGCCAGCCAAGCGCCCTTGAAGCCGGTATGGCCAGTGACCAGGACACGCTTGCCGGTCCAGAAGGCGCGCGAGGGATTCACCACCGCCTCCAGGGCGCCCGGCCACTGGCCCAGAGCCGTTCCAGCAGGTCGCGGTCGCGCAGCGTGTCCATGGCCTGCCAGAAGCCCTTGTGGTCATAGGCCATCAGTTCGCCCTCGTGGGCGAGGGATTGCAGCGGCTCGGCCTCCCAGGTCGTCGCGTCGCCCTCGATCCGCTCCAGGACCCGCGGCGACAGCACGAAGAACCCGCCATTGATGGTGCCTCCATCACCCGCCGGCTTCCTCGATGAAGGCTTCCACTGCCGCACCGTCGCGCGCCAGGGCGCCGAAGCGGCCGGGCGGCGTCACCGCGGTCACGGTGGCCTGCCGGCCATGCGCCCGGTGGAAGGCGATGAGCGCGCCGATATCGACATCCGAGACACCGTCACCATAGGTCATGCAGAAGGCCGGCTCGTCCACCACATAGGGCGCAATCCGCTTCAGCCGACCGCCGGTCATGCTGTCCTCCCCGGTATCGACCAACGTGATCCGCCACGGCTCAGCCGAGGGCCGCAGCACCTCCACCCGGCCCGAGGCCAGATCGATCGACAGGTCCGAGGCATGCAGCCGGGTAATTCAGGAAGTACTCCTTGATCTGCCATCCCTTGTAGCCGAGGCAGACGACGAAATCGGTCACGCCATGGGCGGCGTAGATCTTCATGATGTGCCAGAGGATCGGCCAGCCGCCAATCTCCACCATCGGCTTCGGCCGGAGCATGGTTTCCTCGGCGATCCGCGTGCCGCGGCCACCGGCCAGGATCACCGCCTTCATGCGCGCGCGACCTCCTCGGCCTTGGCGTAGAAGGCACGGACGAAGCGCTCCGGCTGGCCCAGCGGATGGCTGCGGATCATGTCACGCAGCCCGTGCCGCAACAGGCGCCGCCGGCTACGATCAGCCGCCAGCGCCGCCGCCGTGCTGACGTAATCCTCCACGCTGAACACCGCCAGGTCGCCGAGGCCGGCATTGGTCAGGTTGGAATAGCTCAGCCGCTCGCGGGAAGCCCGGCCCGACCAGCGAGACGCAGGGGACGCCCATCCACAGCGTCTCGCAGGTGGTGGTACCACCGACATGCGGCAGGCTGTCCAGCGCGATGTCGATCGCGTTGTAATGCGGCATGTGCCGGCCACGCACACCGACATAGTCGATCCGGTCGGGGTCGATGTCACGCGCGGCGAAGCCGGCCCGGACATTGGCGACGAAGGCGGGCGTCCGGGCTTCAGGCCGGACGAACAGGAATCGCAGATTCCGGCACGGCCCGCAGCACCGCGGCCCAGGCATCCAGGCAGGCACGGGTGATTTGTACGGGTTGTTCATCGTGCCGAACGTCAGCGCGCCGCGGCGCTCCTCCGGCAGGTCGGCCTCGATCGGCACCTCCTGGAAGCCGAGCGGGCCCAGCGCCACCCAGCTTTCGGGCAGTTCGAAAGGCCGTTCGATCAACAGCCGCGGGTCGGCCGGCTTGATGTAGGGGTCGACGAGGATGGTGTCGATCGCCTCCAGCCCCGCCGAATGCGGGTAGCCCAGCCAGCTCGCGCCGATCCGCGCCGGGCGATGGGCCATGACGTCCAGCTTGTTCATCGCGGTGGTGCCGCCGAGCTTCGAAGAGGATGTCGAGCCCATCCTCGGCGATGCCGGCGGCGACCTCGGCCGAGGGGCGGCGCGGCCACCAGCGGAAGCCGGTGACCTGCTGCTCGATATGCGCCTGCACGCGGTCCCGCTCGCGTTCGTTGAAGGAGTAGCAGTAGACCTCGATCCGGTCGCGGTCGTACTGCTCCAGCAGTGGCAGCGCGAAATAGGTCACCGGGTGGTCACGCAAGTCGCTCGACATGAAGCCGATGCGGAGCTTGCGGCCGGTCGCCAGGGCCGGAGCCACCGGCAACGACAGCGGGGTGATCGCCTGCGCCTCCCGCCGGCCCCAGGCGCGATGCCATTCGACGATGTCCAGCCTGTCCTGCAGGGTGCAAACATTGCCGAGTTCGTAGTGCAACGCGGCGATCTCGCCATCGGCAATCCACCGCGGCGCGAGATCCGCGAGGCGTCCGGACGCGTCCAGACGGTCGTGATCCACGCAGCGCAGAAAGGCGGTCCGCAGCGGCTTGGCATGAGCCAGGGCGGCGCCCGGATTGCTCTGCAACAGCCCGCAGGACAGCTCATAGGCTTCCTGCAGGTGCTGCGCTTCGTCGCCGTAGCGGCTGCGGGTCAGATTCTCGATCAGCCGGGTGACCAGCACGACGGAATCTGGATTGGCGGCGAGTCCCTGGCGCAGCGCGGCATTCGCTGCTTCCAGATTGCCCTCGCCATGCAGCCGCGCCAGCAGCACGGCGCCATCCGCATCGCCCGGTGCCGCCGCAAGGGCCTGCTCGACCAGGACGCGGGCCTCCTCTGGCCGGCCCAGCCGCAGGGTGAGACGGGCCTGCAGGATATCGACCCGAGGATCGGCGCCCCGCAGCTGCCGGCCGCGCTCGAGCACCGCGAAGGCCCGGTCGTGCTCGCCCAGATCGATCAGGGTCCCGACCAAGTCGGTCAGCAGGTCGAGATCCGGGCGGCCCAAGGCTAGGGCGCGCTCAAAGGCCACCACCGCCGCCTTCCGGTCGCCCCCCGTCCGCAGAGTGCGACCGAGCAGCCGAAGCAGGTGGACGTTGCGCGGCTCAATCTTCAGCCCAGCCTGATAGGCTGCCGCGGCTTCCCGGAAACGGCCAAGCTGGTCATGCAGGTTGCCGAGGTTCTGGCAGGCCGAGACGGCGCGCGGGTCGAGCTTGCGGGCCACCTCGAAAGCAGCCTGCGCCTCGGTCAACCGGCCGGCGCGCTTCTGCATGATGCCGAGCAGATTGGTGAGCAGGAAGTCCTTCGGCCGCTTCGCCTGCGCCGCGAGGGCCACCGCCAGGGCTTCCTCGGCCCGACCGGCATCGCTCAGCGCCAAGGCATGCGGCACTGCGAGGGCCAGCGCCGAGGCACCTGCGGCTTTCGCCCTACCGAAGGCCTCGGCCGCCTCGGCCGGACGACCCGCGGCGGCGCAGTGCTGGCCGAGCTGCTGCCAATGGGCTGCATTATCAGGCGCCATGGCCAGGCGCAGACGCAATCCCGCCTCGGACAGGGCGGGCTGGGCCGGCGTCGCTGCAGCGGGGCGGCCGGGCACGGGTCTCTGGGGCGATCTCATGGAAAGCTCTCACAGGGCGGCTGGGCGCCGCGGCAGGCATGCGGGCCGGGACGCCACTCCCGCCAAGGGATGCAGGTCTGGGCCGGACGGGTTGCCGGAGTTTTACACGGCTCGCCCCGGCGGTGGACGAATCAGGCGTCTAGCCACAAACCAATAGAGCAAAATTTTGCAGGCTTAAATCACTCAGGCCACCCGGCAGGTTAAGCCTCTTCCCAGCCGGCATCAGCCCCGCAGGCGGAGCGCCAGGGGCGGGTCGTCGGTGGCGATGGCGTCCAGCTCGAGCGCCAAGCCATGCCGGATGGTATAATCATGATCTCGCGCCCCAGGCACCGATCCCAAGCCCGGCGGCGCGGAAGCCGGCGACCGCGGCCGCATCCAGCTCACCGACCGGCAGGCCGATTTCCGCCGCGTCGCAGCTGCGGCCGAGGGCGATGGCGCCACGCAGGCCCATGCCGCGCCAGGGCTTGGCCTCCAGCAGCAGCACCGTCCGCAGCAGGCCGCCGGCAGCCGCAAGCTCGGCGGTGGTGGAGGGCTGGAAGCTCATGGCGACGGTCCGCCCGCGCATGCCGGCAGCGTCCAGCACCGCAAGGCAGGCCGGGACGATGCCGGGATAGGGGCGGCCCTCGGCATCAGCCTTGACCTCCAGCCGCAGGAGGCGGCCGGCGTCGCGGGTCAAGGCGGCGGCCTCGGCCAGGGTCGGCGGCGGCTCCCCTGCGGTGCCCTTCACCCTGACCTGGCGGAGCTTGGCCAGGCTGCGGGCGCGCACCGGGCCGGTCGAATCGGTGGTGCGGTCCAGGGTCGCGTCATGGATGACCACGACCGCACCATCAGCTGAGAGATGGACGTCGAGCTCAAGCTGCTCGGCCGGCAAGGCCAGGGCCTGGCGAAAGGCGAGCGCGCTGTTCTCCGGCCAGAGGAAGGCGCCGCCGCGATGGCTGGCGATGTCGGTACGAGGCATGCAGCGGATCCTAGCAGTGCATCCGCCGCAGGGTCAGGGCCTACCCCTCCAGCAGCCAGACCGAGAAGAGCCGCCGCGGATCGCTCCACATCACCGTGGCGCGCCAGCCGGCCGCCCGGGCCAGCGACTCCAGACCCTCCGGCCGGTACTTGTGGCTGCTCTCGGTGTGGATGGTCTCGCCTTCGGCGAAGCGGAAGCTCCGCCCGGCCAAGTGCACCACCTGCGGCCGAAGCGCGGCCAGATGCATCTCCACTCGCTCCAGCGCCGAGTTCCAGACCGCGCGATGGGCAAAGCCGGCGAGGTCGAAATCCGCGCCGGCCTCGCGGTTGAGCCGGTGCAGCAGGTTGAGGTCGAATGCGGCGGTTACCCCAGCGGCGTCGTCATACGCCGCCTCCAGCACGGCGACCTCCTTCACCAAGTCGGCACCCAGCAGCATCCGCGAGCCCGCGCCTAGCGTCGCATGCGCCCGACGCAGGAAGGCGGTGGCCTCGGCCGGCTCGGAAATTGCCGATGGTGGAACCGGGGAAGAAGCCCAGCCGCGGCGCCACGCCGAGCCGCTTCGGCAGGGCGAAACCCTGGGTAAAATCGGCCACCACCGGCAGCACCGGCAGGCCCGGCCGCGCCGCGGTGACGCGGGAGGCCGCGGCCTCCAGCCATTCGGGCGCGATATCGACCGGGACATAGGCGGCGGGGGCGTGCAGGCCGGCCAGCAGCAGCTTCCGCCTTGGCGCCATCGCCGGGGCCGGATCCCACTACCGCGGCGCCCGGGCCGATGGCGGCGGCGATAGCCTCGGCCTGCTCGGTCAGGATCTTGGTCTCGGTCCGCGTCGGGTAGTATTCGGGCAGCCGGGTGATCGCCTCGAACAACCGCGCACCCTCGGCGTCGTAGAGCCACTTGCACGGCAGCGTCTTGCGCGGGGCGGAGAGGCCGGCGAGCGCATCGGCGACCAGCGCGGCGCGCTGCGCCTCGGCCGCGTCGCGGGCGAGCGCCCCGCTCACGCCGCATCCTCCGCCAGACGAAGCGTGCTGAACTGCCAACGCGCCGCGGGCGGGAAGAATTGCGGTAGCTTGGCCGGGCATGGCCCGGCGGCGTGGCCAGCGAGCCTCCGCGCAGAACCATCTGGTTGATCATGAACTTGCCATTGTACTCGCCAACCGCGCCCTCCCAGGGGCGGAAACCGGGATAGGGAAGGTAGGCGCTGGCGGTCCATTGCCAGCCGATGCCAGCGGCATCGCGGAAGCCGGGCAGCGCGGAGGCCACCTCCCACTCCGCTTCGGTCGGCAGCCGCTTGCCGGCCCAGCGGGCGAAGGCCTCGGCCTCGTACCAGGAGATGTGGCGCACCGGGGCGGCGGGATCGACCGGGCGGAGGCCGGCCGGGGTGTACTGAAGCCAGCCGCCCTCGCCGCGCTGCCAGTACATCGGCGCCTCCCAGCCCTCGGCGACGCAGGCAGCCCAGCCATCGCTCATCCAGAGGGTCGGCGTGCGGTAGGCAGCATCGGCCATGAAGCCGAGCCAGTCGGCATTGCTGACAAGCCGGTCAGCGATACGGCAGCCGACCATCCAGGTGCAGTGGCGCGGCGTCTCGTTGTCAAAGGCGAAGCTGGCGCCGCCATGGCCGATCTCGGCGACGCCCTCCGCCAGGTCCAGCCAGAGCGGCACGCCGGTTGTCGCCCGCGGCTCCTGCCAATCGGGGTCGTAGGCCGGCAGCAGAGGGTTCTGGAGACAGCGCATGCAGGATGTCGGTCAGCAGCAGTTCCTGGTGCTGCTCCTCGTGCTGCAGGCCGAGCTCGACCAGCGGCAGCGCTTCCGACGGTAGGTCGCGCAGCAGCGCCGCCATGCCGGCATCGACATGCGCGCGGTAGGCCGTGACCTCTGCGGCAGAGGGGCGGGTCAGCATGCCGCGCCGTGGCCGGGCATGTCGCGGCCCGGCAGCCTCGTAGTAGGAGTTGAACAAGAAGCCAAAGCGCTCGTCGAAGCGTCGATAACCCGGCAGGTGCGGGATCAGCAGGAAAGTCTCGAAGAACCAGGTGGTATGCGCCCTGTGCCACTTGGCCGGGCTGGCATCCGGCATGGACTGGATGCACTGGTCCTCGGCCGAAAGCGGCGCCGCAAGCGCCTCGGTCCGCCCCCGCACCGCCGCAAAGCGCGCCTTGGTCGGGTTCGAACTGCTCGCCGGGCTGCGGGTCTGGATGAGGTTCATGCGCGCTCCTAGTGTTTGCGGCCGCAGATAGGGACCCGATCTAAGGACCCTGGGGCCGGGCGCCTGGCGGGGTGCAAAAGCCGCCCGAGCCTGTTGGTTCCGGGTTCCGTCATCCCGGCTTCGTTCCTGGGGAGTGGAACGTTACTGCGCGCAGTCCCGAAGGACGCCCCGGAATCTCGCTCAGGCGATTGTCAGTCCTGGCAGCGGCAGCGCCAGCCGACCGTTCCAGCGGCATTGGCGAGTGAGCGCCGCCCGCACTGCCGGTGCCGGGGTGCCGTCCAGCACCAGCATCAGGTCCGGCCGCGCCTCGTCCAGGGCGGCGGGCGGCAGGATCGGCACTTGGCTGCCCGGCAGCTCGAGCCCGCCCTCCCCGACCTCCGGATGCACGGTGAAGCCGAGCAGGCCGGGGCCAAGCTCCGGTCGCCGCGGCCAACGTTGCCGCCGCGCTGCCGGCGCCGTAGCCGGCGACCACCCGCCCCTCCCGCCGGGCGCCGACCAGTAGGTCGAGCACCGCGAGCCTCGCCTCGGCCACCGCGACCGCGGCGCGATGATAGGCGGCGGGGCCTTCGAGTCCGGCCGCCCGCTCCGCCTCCCGCCGCATCAGCACCGTGCCGGCGACCGGCTTGGTGGCATCCTCCTCGTGCCGGACCAGGAGGCGGAGCCAGGGGCCGGGACCCGGCAAGGATCTGACCTCGAAGAGCACCAGCCCGTGCTGCCAAAGCAGCATCTCGGCGACTAGCAGCGAAGGCAGCGCCGGCACCGCGTGGCCCAGCAAGTCGAAGCGGTTGGCGGCGAGCCGCGCCATGAGGTCCGGGATGTCGAACACGGCGACACCGCCCGGGGCGAGCAGGGCGCGGACCCCGGCCAGCGCATCGGCCAAGTCTGGTGCCGTCGCCAGCAGGGGGCCGGCCAGCAGCAGCACCGGCGGCGGCAGGGCCTCGCGCAGGCGCAAAGCGCTGAGCGCGCCGGTGGGCACCGCCTGCGCCGGGATATCCCGATCACGGAAGGGGGCCAGCACGGCAGCGTCGAATGCGGCAACCGGCGTGCCAGGGCCAAGCCGCAGCCGAGTGGCGATGATGCCGGCGAAGCCATCGGCTGGGCGTGGCGCCGGGTCGCGGATCACCGCCCCACCGGAGGCGAGCTGCACCAGACGACACTCATCGCAGACGAAGGCGCGGAGCGGTGCGCAAGCGACGGCGCGGACGCCCACGGAGACTCGCACGGGATCAACCGAGAGCGGCACCATGCCAAGATCGGCGACCTCCTCGGTCAGCGTTGCGCCGCAGCCCCGGCAGATCTGCCTCTGCCCCGGCCCGAACGGGTCCAAGCCGTCTGCCTCCCGATGGATGTCCCGCTCCGGAGAAGCCCCGAGGACCGGGCGGCGTTGCATCACAGCGACGTCGCTTGTCCACACCATGCGCGCCAGGCGTTCCGCAGCGCCGCGGCCAGCGCCCTGCCGAAGCGCGGCGCGTCGCAGAGCGGCGCGGCGGCGACCCGGGCCCGCAGGCCGGTACGCAGGGCGGCGAGCCGCGGCAGGTCGCGGGCCCGTTCGATCGCCAGGGCGACATAATCGGCCTCGGAGGCAGCGACCCAGTCCGGCAGTCCGATATTCGCCAGGTGGCTCAACGCGTGCCGGGCACAGAAGCTGTCCCCCGCGAGCGCCACCACCGGCACGCCCATCCAGAGCGCCTCGCAGACCGTGAGGCCGCCGGCATAGGGGAAGGGGTCGAGGGCGATGTCGATCCCACCATAGGCCGCGAGCAAGGCTTGGTGCGGGATGCCACCTTCGAGCGCGACGCGGCCTTCCGGCAGGCCATGCGCCACGAGCCGCGCCCGGACCCGGTCGCGCGTTGCCGCCTCCCCAGCGCATGGGTGCGGAGGACGAGGCGGGCGTCGGGCACTGCGGCCAGGATGCGGGCCCAGGCACGCAGCACCAGCGGCGTCAGCTTGGCCAGGTTGTTGAAGCAGCCGAAGGTGACATGGCCGCGGGCAAGCGCCGGCAGCGGCGCGACCGGCGGTGCCGCCTGCGGCGGCAGGTAGCAGGCATAGCCATCCGGCAGCCGCAGCAGGCGCTCGGCGTAGAAGGCGTCAAAGCCAGCCGGCGTCTCCCAATGGTCGGTCAGCATCCAGTCGAGCCCATCCAGGCCCATGCTGCCGGTCTGCATCCCGACCCATTTGATCGCGACCGGCGCCGGCTTGCGCTGCAGCAGCCCGGGCCGGCCGCCATCGCCGTAGCCGCCGAGGTCGAGCAGGATGTCGATGCCGTCGACCGCCATCATCGCGGCGATCGCCGCATCGTCCAGCGCGCCCACCTCCCGCCACACCGCGCAGCGGGCGCGGAAGCGGCCGGCCATCGTGTCGCCGCGTGGCTTGAGGCTGTAGGCAACGAGTTCGAACTCCGCTTCCGGCAGGGCTTCGAGCCCCGCCAGCGTCAGCCAGCCGACCGGGTGCTGACCGAGCCCGCCCGAGAGCAGGCCGACCCGCAGCCGCCGGTCCGGATCGCGCGGTCGGGCCGGCGGCGCCGCGGCGCGGCCGAGCCGGGCGGCGACGGCGCGGCCGGCCGCAAGCAGCGCCGCGGCATGGCCGCTCTCCGGGTGGTAGGGCAGCACCGCCATGCGGTTCATCAGCGCCTGGGTACCGCCGGCGGGATGCGCCACCGCTGCCTCGGCGACCTCGAGCGCATCCGCTTGCTCACCAAGGGCGTTCAGCGCCAGGGCTTGGTTCATCAGCAAGATTGGCTGCGGGCCGAAGGCACGGATCGCCTCCTCCAGCACTTCGAGCATCGCCGAGACGCGGTGCGACTTCCACAGCACCGTTGCCAGCCGGTTGCGGAGATCGAGGTCCCCCGGCCGGGCGGCGATGGCGGCGCGCAGCAGCGGCTCGGCCTCCTGCCCCCGGCCCGCATCGGCCAGCGCAAGGCCCAGCGCTGCCCGAATCTCAACCGCATCCGGCGCCAGCATCGCGGCAACGCGGAGTTCCGCCAGCGCATCCGGGTGCCGCCCGGCGGCGCCGTGCAAGCTCCGCCGCCGCCACCGCCAGGCCGGCGGCCGAGGGATCGGCTGCCGCGCGGGTGGCGACATCGACCAGCGCCGCCTCCGACCCGTCGCGGCGCAGCAGCGCGCGGGCCAGAAGCCGCGCCGCCCCGGCATGCGCCGGGCGACTAGCCAGCACCGCCTCGGCATTGGCAATTGCTGCCGGCAAATCGTTCAGCCGCAGGGCGAGCCGGGCAGCCGCGACCTCCAGCTCCGGCTCCTGCGGGTCGAGCAGTCGGGCCTGGGCGATCCGGGCGGCGGCGGAATCGATGCGGCCGGCTTCCTCCTCGAGCGCGGCAAGCGCGGCAAGCGCCGGGACATGCTGCGGGTCGCGCGCCAGGGCGGCGTGAAAATACGCCTCGGCCCGCGCCACCTCGCCGCGCAGGCCGGCGATGGTGCCAAGCCGGAAGGGTGGCTCGGCATGGCCGGGCAGGGCCTGCGCCGCGGCCTCAAGCGCCGGCACGGCCTCAGCCAGCCGGCCGAGCTGCATCAAGGCAAGGCCAAGATTGAGCGGGGCGAGACCGCCCCCTCCCCGGCCGCCGCCGCGTCTTCGAGCAGTGGCACCGCAACGGCTGGCGCCCCGCCGGCCAGGGCGGCGAGCCCGGCGGGCCAGCCGCCGCACTCAGTGGTAGGCCGCATGCGCCGCCACCAGCAGGCCGGGGATGCTCGCCTCGCCGTCACGGCGCAGCGCCTCCTCGTGGCATTCGAGCGGCGGTAGCCCAGCCTCGGCTAGGCAGCCCGCGATGTAGTCGGGAGCATGGGCGTAGCGGCCGGACGCGCCGAGCCGCCAGCCAGCGCCGGGTTCGCCCCGCTCCAGGCTGAAGATCAGCAGTCCGCCCGGCGCCAGGCGCTGGCGGCAGAGCGCCAATATCTCCCGCAGGTCGCCGAGGTAGCAGAAGACATCCGCGGCGGTGATCAGGGCATAGGTCGCCCCGTCCTCCCGCAGCGCCGCCGTCAGATCCGCCTGGCGCAGTTTGGTGTAGAGCCCTTTTGCGGCGGCCTGTTCCAGCATGCGGCGCGACAGGTCGACGCCGGTCAGCGGGCCTTGCAGGAGGTCGGACAGCGCCACCCCCGCCAAGCCTGTACCGCAGCCGAGATCGAGCACCGGGCCAAGCCGGGCCTGCCCTGCCGCGACCGCCGGCAAGAGCCTTTCCACGGCGCGGCGGATCAGCCCGGGCACCCGGTAGCCGAGCCCCAGCAGCGAGGCCTCGAAATGCGGCGCATAGCCATCAAACAGCGCGGCGACATAGCCTTCCGGCGCGCGATCCGGCGCGGCGCCGCCGCTGGCCGCGGCGAGATGCGCGAGGTAGTGGCTTGCCGGCGAAAGGCGGGCGGCGGCAGCGAAGTGCGGCCCGGCCTCGGCCAGCCGGTCCTGGCTGACCAGGGCATGCGCCAGCACGCTGTGCACCGCCGCCTCGACGGTGCCGCGGGCGAGCGCGGCGCGGGCCAGCCGCTCGGCCTCCGGCGCGTCGCCGGCCAGCAGGGCGGCCTGGGCACGCAGCGCGGCAATGCCCGGCATCCAGGGTGCCTGTCGCTCGCAATGCGCCAGCAACTCGGCCGCGGCGTCGTGCCGGCCGGCGCGCATGAAGGCCTGGCCGAGCCGCGCCTGCAGCACGGCATTGCCGGGATCGGCGCGCCAAGCCTCGCCGAGGAACCAGATCGCCTCGTCGTGCCGGCCTTCCTCGAGCAGGGCGGCGGCGAGCAGCAGGCGGCCGGCAGGATCGGCAGGCGCGGCCATCACCGCGGTGGCGGCATCCTCGGCGGCGGCGGCGTGCCGGCCGCGGGCCAGGCGGATGCGGGCACGCAGGCGGTGCAGCCGCGCGTCTCCCGTCGTTCTGGCCAGGGCGGCATCGGCGGCGTCCTCGGCCTCGTCCAGCCGCTCTAGTTGCAGCATCGCCTCGGCCCGAAGCGCGGCGGAGGCCGGGGCGGCCAGTCGGGCAAGCCGATCGAGCATCGGCAGCGCCTCCTCGGCCCGGCCATCGCGCAGCAAGGCGCGGGCCTGCTCGGCCAGGCGGTCGGCGAGCGGCGCGGTCACCCCCAGAGGCCCGCGGCGAAGAGGTCGTTCATCTCGGCGACGAAGCCGAGATCCGGCGTGGCTTGGTCGCATTCCCGCAGCACCGCCAAGGCGACGCCGGCGATCTGGCCGCGCAGGGCGGGCGGCAGGGCATTGGTCGGGTCCATCACCGCGGCATGCACGGCGTCCCAGAGACGGCGATTGTCGGCGACGGCGCGGGCCCGGGCGAGCGGTTCAGCCTGCTCGGCGGCGCGGATTGCGCGGGTCGCGCGGGCAAAGACCTCGGCCTCCATCTGCTTCGTGGTCATGCGGCGGCGGTAGGCCGCGGCGCCGGCGGCGGAGACCGTGGCGGGTTGCGGCTCGGCCGCGGAAATCTGTTCGGACATGCGCAGCAATCCTTGCTGAATCGCCGCTCTGCGGCTGGACTCGCTCACCGCTCCGCGGCTTGGCACGCTTCCCGCTCCGCGGCTTGACACGCTTACCGCTCCGCGGCGGGGATCACCTGGCTTGCGGGCGCTGCCACGACGGCAGGAGTAAAGGCGTCGGCCGGCATCCTGCCGGCGGGAGACGGCTCCCCGCGCCTTGCGGGTTTGGCGACGCGATGGGCCTTGGAGGTTAGCGGAACAGGCTCAGCAGGGTCTGCGGCGCCTGGTTGGCGATCGACAGTGCCTGGGTGCCCAGCTTGCTGGCAGATCTGCAGCGATTGCAGCTTGGCGGATTCCTTCGCCAGGTCGGCATCAACCAGGGCGCCGAGGCCGCCTTCCTGCGCGTCCATCTTGGCTTTGTTGTAGGTGATCTGGCTGTCGATGAAGTTGGCGTAGGAGCCGAAGTTATTCAGCTGCGTCAGGGTGTTGCTGATCGCGGTGGTGATCGCGCCGCCCGTGGTCAGCGCCGCGGCGGCGGAGCCGGCGGTCCAGGAATTGGCCGCCGACACGCCGTTGAAGACATTCGTCAGGGCGGAATAGCCGTTGAAGCTGTAGGTCACGCCGGCCCCGTTGCGCACCACCGTATTGGCCAGGGTGGAGACGCTCTCATCGAGGATGTTCTTGCCGTTGTAGCCGGCATCCTCGATGAAGGCCTTGATGTTGTTGGTGAGCTCCTTGGCCTGCGCCTGGTACTGAGACTGCTGGTCGGCGGTGATCGTCTGGTCGGCCAGCTTGACGACGATGGTCTTCAGCTTCTTCAGCGTCTCCCCGACATTGGTCAGGCTGGCATTGGTGACGTCGAGCAGCCCCTTCACGCCGCCAAGCTGTTCGTTGGCCGAGGCGGTGGCCGCGATCTCGCCCCGCACGCGTTCGGCCACCGCATAAGCGGCCCCGTCATCCTTTGCGTCGGCGACGCGGAAGCCGGTCGAGATCCGCTTTTGGGTCGCGGTCAACTCGTCCGCGGTCTTGTTCAGGGATTGCAGCGCGACCATCGCGCCGACATTGGTGTTCACCGAGTTCAACGGCATTCGGGTTTTCCCCTCCGGTCGTCGGATCCCGGGTCGTCCGGGACCACGACGGCACCCTGCCCCGGCGCCGGTGAAAGCCGAGTTAAGACCGGAGCAGGACGCGCCGCGAAGGGTCAGGCGAGCAGGATATGGCTTTCCGGCACCGCGCCGACGCCGGGCAGGGTCACGTAGCCCTCGCCAGTGTTCCAGGCGATGCCGAGACCGGGCGTCGCACTCGTTTGCCAGGTGATCAGGCTTTCGCGGGCGATGCCTGTGAAAGTCAGCGTATCCACCGCCGGGTCGAAGCCCTCGATCACGGCATGGCCGGAATCGGGCCGGATCACCCAATTCTCCGCCGCGGCGCTGGCTGCATAGTTGCCGCCAGCGGCGTCGACCGAGACGTTGGCGCCACTAGTAACCGATGCCGCGGCGATTGCGGCACCGCCGCCGACCGCCAGCCCATGCGCGTCCACCCAGATCGGCATGCCGGCATTGTCGTAGACCGCATGGCCCTGGCCGCTGCCGTTGGACGCTTCCAGCCGGCCATTGCCCCAGCCGTAGAACAGCTTGGCACCGGCCGGGATCAGACCGTTGAAGGATACGTACATCGTGTCCGGCGTGCCGATCGCCAGCGCCGCGGCGCCGCCGTCCGTTGCCTTCCCGTCCGGCCCGAAGATCGTCCAGCCGACGCCCTGCGCCGCCGCGGGATCGAGTGCCGCAAGGCTGCTGGCGGCGTCGAACTGCACCTTCAGCATCAGCTGGTTGGGCGCGGAGACGGTGGCGGCGATCACCTGTGGGCCGAGATTGTCGATATTGCCGCCGGACAGCGCCACCGGGGAGCCGGGCTTGGCATAGGGCGCCCACTCCTCGGCCAGCGAGGCGGCGATACGGATCGCGGCGACCCGCTGGTCCTCGAAGGACATGTGCGACCCGCCGAAGGCCGTGGGGTTGTCCCAGGTCATGTCGGCATCCTGGATGCGGGCGGCAATGCCGGCATTGAAGGCCGGATCGGCCGAGAGCTCCTCCATGCCTGCGCGGATCGCCTGGTGCCCGGTGCCGCTGCCCCCGTTGTAGGGAATGGCGCTGACGAACAGGTAGGGCAGCGTCGCGGCGGACTGGCCGAAGGCGCCACGCACCAGCGCGGCGTCGTAGCGGACACCGCTTTCCCAAAGGGCAGGCGTCAGGGCACTGAAGGCGCTGTCGTATTCGCTATGCAGCCAGACCACCGCGGTGGGCTGCGCCTTCTGCGCGGCGGGCAGGCTGTTGATGTAGTTCAGCAGGCCTTGTTCCTGCGCTCCCACCTGCCATCCGGCAGCTGTCAGGCTCACCCATTCGGTCAGGAACGAGGTCCCGCTATAGACCGTGTTCCCGCCAGGAGCATCGTGCTGGTATTCCAACGTGACGGTATCGTTCACGCCGTCGAAGCCGAGCAGGGACTGCACGCGACTTACCAGAATGCCACCATTGAAGGCGCCGAGAAGAAAAGCGTTCGACTGACCGCGCAGCAGGATATTCAGATTCACCATGGACCTCGTGCATCGACACAGGCACCAGGGTTGGCCTGCGGCGTCGATGCTGAGGCATCCTAAGGATTGCAGCCAAACGCGTCCGTGTGAGCGATTACTCGTTACTTGTGTCCGGTCGAGTTCGCGTGAACGGATATTCCCACCATCCGGTCAGAAACCCTGGATCGACAGGACGAGCTCGGCCAGACCCCAGAAGCCCAGCAAGCTGACGATACCGATCAGGCTCGCCTCCTGCACCGCATCCAGGCCACGGATCCAGCGCCCGGTAGCGCGGGAATGCCGACGGGCGGCGAGCCGCATCTCGGCGGTGGCGGAGCCGGCCCGGCTGGGGCGCGGCGGGATGGCGAAGCCGGCATCGGCGAAAGCATGGGTCTGCATGACCCGAATAGGAACAAAAAGAGAACCTAAGCGCAAGAGGAAAAGTTCACTCTCTGTTCACCAGATGCTGCCGCTGTCGCGGACCCAAGGCAAGCGCAAAGCGCGTCCCGGCGGGACCGGGCCAGCGCCGGCCGAACCGGCGATTTTCGCCAGCCCGCCGGGTGCTCCGGCCCGGTGCATGCGGTAGGCTGCCGCCCTTCAAGGGTGGGAATGAACATGAACCTGCACAGGATGCTCCGGGCGCGCGCGGCGGCAGGCACGCCGGTGACGGTTGGGCTGATTGGCGCCGGCAAATTCGGGTCGATGTTCCTCGCGGCCTCGCAGCGCACGGTGGGGATGCAGATCGCCGGCATCGCCGACCTCTCCCTGCCGCGCGCCCGGGCGGCGCTGGCGCGGATCGGCTGGCCCGAGGCGAAGTACGGCGCGCCCGACCTCGACGCGGCGCTCCGCACCGGCGCGACCGCGCTGACCGAGGACGCGATGGCTCTGATCGCCGATCCCAGGGTCGAGGTCATCGTCGAATGCACCGGCCACCCGGCCGCCGGCATCCGCCACGCGCTCGCCGCCATCACCCATGGCAAGCACATCGTCATGGTGAATGTGGAGGCTGATGTTCTCGCCGGGCCGCTATTGGCGGAAAAGGCGCGGACGGCTGGAACCGTCTATTCGATGGCCTATGGCGACCAGCCGGCGCTCGTCTGCGAGATCGTCGACACCCTGCGTGCCGAGGGCTTCAACGTCGTCGCCGCTGGCAAGGGCACCAAATACCTGCCGGCCTACCATGCCAGCACGCCGGCCACGGTCTGGGGGCATTACGGGCTGACCCAGGATCAGGCGAAGCTCGGCGGGATGAACCCGCAGATGTTCAATTCCTTCCTCGATGGCACGAAGTCCGGCATCGAGATGGCGGCGATCGCCAATGCGACCGGGTTGCAGCCGCCGGACGATGGCCTCGATTTCCCGCCCTGCGGCACGCACGACCTGCCGCGGGTCTTCGCCGGTTCGACCGGGCGGGTCGAGGTGATCTCCTCGCTGGAGCGCGACGGGCGGCAGGTGCAGGGCGACCTGCGCTGGGGCGTCTATGCGGTGTTCGAGGGCGAGACCGACTACATCCGCCGCTGCTTCTCCGAATACGGCGTGGCGACCGACCCGAGCGGGCGCTACGCGGCGCTGTGGCGCCCCTACCACTTCATCGGGCTGGAACTCGGCGTTTCGGTCGCCTCGGCGGCATTGCGGCGGGAGCCGACGGGGTCGTCGGAGTCCTGGCGCGGCGACGTCGCCTCGACCGCCAAGCGCGATCTGGCGGCCGGCGAGGTGCTGGATGGCGAGGGCGGGGCAATGGTCTGGGGAAAGTGCATTCCGGCCGAGCGGTCCCTGGCCGTCGGGGCGCTGCCGATCGGCCTGGCGCATGGCGTGCCGCTGACCCGGGCCGTGAAGGCGGGCAGCTTCGTCACCTATGCCGATGTGGCGCTAGACGAGGCATCGGAAGCGGTGCGGATGCGGCGGGCGATGGAACAGGCGGCGCGGCCGGCGAAGGCGGCGGAGTAGCAAAGGAGGCGTTGCCTCCTCTGGACACCCCCACCAGGGTGCCGCGCGCCCTGGACCCGGCAAGGGTTCAGGGGCGGAAGGCCTGTAACAGCGCCGCGGCCGAAGCGAGGCGGTCGGGGTGGCGTGCCATCTCCCACAGCGCCGACCAACGGGTGCCGAAGCCGGGCTCGACGCAGCGGCGGGATTTGTCGCGCAGCGCGGCTTCCGGATGCGGGCGGTTAGGGTCGCCGGGGGTGCCGATGACCTCGCGCCGGCGGGTCGTGCCATCGGTCAGGCGCAGCGCCACGCGGCAGACGCGCTCGGCTGGCTGGCGGGCGGTGAGCGCCGGGTCTTCCCGCACCGTGACCTTCGCAGCCAGGCCGCGGGTCGCCGGATCGGCGATCGCGGCGGGAGAGAAGGCCTCGATCCAGGCGCTGCCAGAGACGATCCGCGTCGCCACGGTGAAGGGGATGGAGAAGCGCCCTGCGATCGGCGCGACCGCGGCGCGTTCCGCAAGGAGCGAGGCGGAGGCGAAGGTCTCGACCTCGATCGCCGCGATGGCGTCCGGCCGGACCGGGGCTTCCGCGAGCAGCAGCTCGATCGCCTCCAGCGCGCCCTGGGTTTCGCGGCAGCAGGAATGCAGCTTGAGGAAGCTCTCCAGGATGAACCAGCGGCCGGTGGAGCCGTCGTAGGCGGCCTGGTCCCACGCCTCGCCGATGACCCGGCCGAAGACGACGGGGATGCCGCCCGGCTCGCCGGTGATCCCGGCCCCGGCCAGGTCCACCGCCAGCAGCCCGTTCTGCGCCGCGGCGCCAGCATAGACGTTGCGGACGGACCCGCCGCGCAGCGACGCGGTGGCGCTGGTGGCAAGGCCGAGGCTGGCGGCGATGTCGAGCGCCCTCCCGGCATGCTCGGCGTCAAGGCCGCGCAGGCTGGCGACCGCGGCCGCGGCGCCGATCACGCCCCAGGTGCCGTGCGGATGCGCCGCGGGCCGCAGGCGCATGGCATGGCCGACGCGCGAGCCGGCCTCGTAGCCGGCGATGCAGGCGGTTAGCAGCGCCTCGCCCGTGCAGTCGCGACCGGCGGCCTCGGCGAGCGCAGGAGCGATGGCGTGGATCGCGGGATGGCCGCCGGCGGGGTAGTTGCCTTCGTCGAGCTCGGCTGCGGTGCCGGCCAGGCCGGTCAGGAAAGCGGCCATGGGCAGCGGCGCGGCGACCGCGGTGCCCATCAGCGACACACCGCCACTCGCGTGGCGCGCGGTCATGGTGGCGACTTCGGCGTCGCGGTGGCCCACGACGATGGCACCGATGGTGTCGGCGAAGATCAGGCCCGCATGATCGCGGACGTTGGGCGGGATCGCATGCATGGATATAAGGCTCGCCGCTCACCTCGATGCGCGCAAGACCCACAAAAATGGAACGGGATGCAGAGGGAATACCTCACCCCCTGCCCTCATCTTCTTTGTTGCCGCGCCTGCGCCGCCATCCGCACGGCGGCATTGGGTGCCCCGTACTGGTCGTATGCGCCGCGCCGCTCGACCAGCTCGAAGAAGAACCGGTCCTGGAAGGCATGGGTATAAGCGTGCACGAAGCTGCCGCCCTGCGCGTCCCGGTCATACAGCAGATGCCGTTGCTGCAGCTTGGCCAGCTCGGCATCGCCGAGGTCGAATCGGGCCGCCAGGTCGTCGTAGTAGTTCTCAGGTATGTCCAGCATCGGCGCGTCCGGCGCCGCCGCAGCAGCCACGTCCGGCGCGGCGAAGGCGATGTGGTGCACGCCCGCCCCGGCATAGGCGGAGACGAAGCGCCCGGTGGTGGTCTGCCGGCTTTCCGAGACGTTGAGCGGCAGCCGGACGCTGCGGTCGGCCGAAGACAGGGTGCGGCTGCGGACGATGCCGAAAGGGTCGGGCAATTCCCAGACCGGATCGGCCTGCAGGCCGAAGACGGCGCGCCAGAACAGCACGAAGCCGTCGAGATGGCCGGGCGCGAGCGCCTGCACCACATGGTCGATGCCGCTGAGCCGCGGCAGGGCCGTTGCCTGCGGAGGGGCCAAGTTGAAGTCGTGCGACCAGATGTCGCTGCCGGTCCGCACCAGATAGATCAGCGTGCCATCGGGGGCGCGGATGGCCGGAATACGCTCCTCGCCCTTCCCGATGCGTTCCTGCCAGGCGGGGCTGAGCAGCGACTGGGCGCGGGCCAGGGCGCGGGTGGGATCATCCACCCGCAGCGCCATGGCGCAGGCCGTTGGACCGAACATCTCGAAGCGCTCGGACGCCGCGCTGTCAGGTTCGCTGTTGAGAACGAGGTTAACCCCGCCCTGCCGTTGCAGCTCGACGGATTTGGACCGGTGCAGCCCGGCGCACTGAAAGCCGAGCGTGCCAAGCAGGCCGGCGAGCTGTTCGCGCGAAGGGTCATCCACCGCGAATTCGAGGAACTCGAAGCCGGCGAGTTGTGCCGCCGGGGGCAATGGCGCGGCAGCGACGGTGGCCGGCGGCGCCGCATCGCGGACCTCGTCATCCAGCAGGATCAGGCTACGCAACGCGTCGCGGGCGATGCGGCGGACCGGGGCGGCGCGGAATTCGTCGTTGAAGATCTCGAGCGAGATCGGGCCGCGATACCCAGCCCGGAGCACGTCGCGCAGGAAGGACCCGACCGGCAGATCGCCCTGGCCGGGGAAGAGACGGAAATGGCGGCTCCAGGAGAGCACGTCCATTGACAGCTTCGGCGCATCGGCAAGCTGCAGGAAGAACAGCTTCTCGGGTGGGACCGCGTCGAGCCCGGCGAGGTCGTCGCCGCGAGAGAGGGTATGAAAGCTGTCGAGGATCAGTCCGAGCGCCGGATGGCTGGCCTGATGGACGATGTCCCAGGCCTGGCGCCATAGGCTGGTCTGCCGGCCCCAGGCCAACGCCTCGAAGCCAACGCGCAAGCCGCGCGCGGCGGCGCGCTCGGCCATCTCGCACAGGTCGGCGGCGGCGCGTTCCGGCTCCGGCAGGGTGGCGGGCTGCGTGTTGCTGCAGACCAGGATCAGGTCGGTCCCCAGCGCCTGCATGGTGTCGAACTTGCGCTCGGCCCGGTCAAGGTTGCGGCGGCGCTGGGGCGCCGGCATCGCCTCGAAGTCGCGGAAGGGCTGGTAGATGGTGACGGCGAGGCCAAGGTCGGCGCACATCCGGCCGACCTCCGACGGAGAGCCGTCATAGGTCAGCAGGTCGTTCTCGAAGATCTCGACCCCTTGAAAACCGGCCAGCGCCGCGGCCTCAAGCTTGTCCGGCAGGGTGCCGCTGAGGCAGACGGTGGCGATCGACTTAGGCAGCGGCATCGATGGGTTCCCTGTCGGCGAGGGTGTCGCGTCAGACCTCGAGGAAGACCGTCTCGCCCTCGCCCTGCAGACGGATATCGAGGTTCCAGGTGCCAGCGCCGGCGGGCTTGGCGATCAGCGTCGCCCGTTCGGCGGGATCCTCGATCGAGGCGAGCAGCGGGTCGGTCTCGTTCAGGGCCTCGCCCTGGAAGTAGACGCGGGTGCGCAGCGCGGTCATCAGCCCGCGGGAGAGCAGCACCACGGAAAGATGCGGCGCCTGGGTCTGGTTGCCGTTGCCCGGTACGGCCTCCGGCTTCAGCGTGACGAAACGGAAGCGCCCCTCGGCATCGGTCGCGCTGCGGCCATAGCCGGGGAATCGCTCATCGGCCGGCGGGCTGGCCTGCCAGATCTCGACCGCCGCATCGACGACGGCGTCGCCGGCGCCATCGGTGATGCGGCCGGTCACCTCGATGCGCTCACCCTCGGCGCCGAAGCGCGTCAGGTCGGCCCATTCCCTGTGCTCGATCAGGTGCCAGTAGGGGCCGATGGTCTGGCTGGCGGTGGCGGCGGGCATCAGTGCGCCTCCTCGAAGGGGTCGCGCCGCGGCCGCGCAGCACGATGTCGAAGCGGTAGCCGAGCGCCCATTCCGGCTCGGTGATGTCGAGGTCGAACTTGCTGACCAGGCGCGCGCGCGCGCCGGCATCGGCGATGCCGTGGTAGATCGGGTCGAGCGCCAGCAGCGGGTCGCCGGGGAAGTACATCTGGGTGATCAGCCGCTGCGCGAAGCCGCTGCCGAACAGCGAGAAATGGATGTGCACAGGCCGCCAGGCATTGTGGTGGTTGCGCCATGGATAGGCGCCCGGCTTGATGGTGACGAAGCGGTAGTGGCCTTGCGCATCGGTGAAGATGCGGCCCTCCCCGGGGAAGTTCGGGTCGGCCGGGGCGTCGTGGGTGTCGCGCGGATGGGCGTAGCGGCCGGCGGCATTGGCCTGCCAGACCTCGACCATGGTGTTGGGGATGGGGCGGCCGTCCTCGTCCATCACCCGGCCGGCGACGATGATGCGCTCGCCAAGCGGCTCGCCCTTCGCCTGCTTCGTCATGTCGGCGATCTCGGGAAAGAGCGCCGGGGTGAAATGCGGGCCGGTGGTCTCGGAGACGGTATGCGCCAGCGGGCGCAGCGCGCGCTTCGGGTGGCGGAGATGCGTGCTGCCATAGGCGGCATGGTCCAGCGGCGGCTGGGTGCCGGCCGCGAAGGGCCGGAAGGGCACGGTGTCCGACATGCCTTAGTCTCCTCCTGGGTGCGGCGCCGCCCCGGGCGCCGCTGGATGCAGTCTAGTGCCGATCAGGGGTGGCGGCGATGTGCCTAATCCAGGGTGATCCCGCGGGACTTGATGACCTCGCCCCATTTCGCGCTCTCGGCCACGACCTGCTGCGGCCAGGCCTCGGGCGTGCCGATATCGGGAAAGATCGAGCCGTTGCGCAGCTTCTCGACGATCTCCGGCTGCCGCAGCGCCGTGGCCTTGGCGGCGGCCAGCTTCTGGATGATTGCCGGCGGGGTGCCGGCAGGCGCAAGCAGCGCGAAATCGGAGGAGCATTCATAGCCGGGATAGCCGCTCTCGGCGATGGTCGGGACCTCCGGCGCCAGCGGGTTGCGCTGCGGCGAGGAGACGCCGACCGCGGTGACCTGCTTCGAAGCGATCAGCGGCAGGGCGGTGACCGCATCGACGAAGGCCATCTCCACCTCCCCCGCGATCAGCGCCTGCACCGCCGGGGCGCCTCCCTTGTAGGTGACGTTCTGCACCTCGATCCCGGCCGAGCGCAGGAAGAGCTCGGTCGCCAGATGGGCGGAGGAACCGGCGCCGGAGGAGGCATAGGAGAGCTTGCCGGCCTGCGCCTTTGCCTTGGCGACAAAGCCCTTGATGTCTGTCACGCCGAGCTTGTTGCTGACACAGAGAAAGATCGGCGTGGTGGCGACGCGCCCGATGCCGGCGAAGGATTTCTCATCGTCGTAGCCGCGCTGCGGGAACAGGTGCCGCGCCATGGCATAGGTCGAGTTCACCCCGAGCAGGAGCGTATAGCCGTCCGGCCGGGCGCGGGCGACCGAGGCATGTCCGATGGTGCCGCTGGCGCCAGGGCGGTTGTCCACCACCACATTGCCGCCGAGTGCCGCCGAAAGACCCTGGGCCAGGACGCGGGCGACGAAATCGGTCGAGCCGCCAGGGGCCCAGGCGACGACGAGGGTGACGGGACGGCTACCGGGATAATCGCTCTGCGCGAAGGCGGGGCGCGCGGCCAGTCCGAAGGCGGCGGCAAGGCCGAATCGGCGGCGGTTGAAATGCATCATGGCGCTGTCCTCTCCTCGTCTCTTTGCGGACGGCCGGCCCGTAGGTCGGCGTTGACGTGTACGTACCAGATAGTACATAAGTCCCGCAAGAGGAAAATCGGAGCCGAACGCCCATGACCGCCCAACCCCCCTCCCCGGCCCGCCGTCCGCTGCTGCTCGGCCTGATCGGCACCGGCATCCAGCTCTCCCGCACCCCGGCGATGCAGATGCGCGAGGCGGCAGCGCAGGGCGTCGGTTGCGTCTACCGGCTGATCGACCTGACCGAGCTCGGCCTCGGCGCGGAGGCCTTGCCGGAGCTGCTGACGGCGGCGGAGCGGATGGGCTTCGACGGGCTGAACATTACGCATCCTTGCAAGCAGGCGGTGGTGCCGCTGCTGACGGAGCTGTCTCCGGAAGCCGCGGCGCTCGGCGCGGTGAACACGGTGGTGCTGCGGGCCGGCCGCCGGATAGGCCACAACACCGATTGCTCGGGCTTCGCCGACGGCTTCCGGCGGCAATGCCGGATGCGGCACTGGGCCGCGCGGTGCAACTCGGCGCCGGCGGTGCCGGCACCGCGGTAGCGGAAGCGGCGCTGCGGCTCGGTGTCGGGGTGCTGACGCTGTTCGACATGGACCTTGCGCGAGCCGAAGCCGTGGCGGAGGCGCTCTGCGCCCGGCACGGCGCCGGGCGGGCCCTGGCCGGGACCGACCTGGCAGCGGCGATGGCGGCGGCCGACGGGCTGATCCACGCGACGCCGACCGGCACCGCGGCGCATCCCGGCCTGCCGCTGGACCCCGCGCTGCTGCAGGCGCGTCACTGGGTCAGCGAGATCGTCTATTTCCCGCTCGAGACCGAGCTCCTCCGCATTGCGCGCGCCAAGGATGCCGCACCGCGCATGGCGGCGGCATGGCGGTGTTCCAGGCGGTGCACGCGTTCGGGCACTTCTCCGGCCTTACGCCGGATGCCGACCGCATGCTGGCGCATTTCGCCGAGATGTAGGGCGTCAGGGCCTCAGCCAGGCCAGCACCGCCTCCACGATCATGACTCGGTGCGCCGCGACATGCTCCGGCGCGGTCAGGTCACGGCGAAAGATGACTTGCAGCGTGTGCCGGTTGGAGACGCGGTAGAAGCAGAAACTGTTAATCAGCAGATGCAGGTCCACGGCATCGACCCGCGCGCGAAAGACGCCGGCATGCTCGCCGCGGTCCAGCAGGCCACGCAGGGTACGAATCACCGCGTCGTTGCGTTGCGTGACCGAGGGCGCCTGCTGCAGGTGCCGGGCGTTGTGGATGTTCTCCACCGCCACCATGCGGACGAATCCCGGATGCACGGCGTGGTAGTCGAAGGTCACCTCTACCAGCCGGCGCATCGCCGCGACCGGGTCCAGGCTTTCCAGCTCCAGCGCCTGCTCGGCATCGCGGATGCCGCCGTACATCTCCTCCAGCACCGCGGCGTAGAGGCCTTCCTTGCTGCCGAAGTAGTAGTAGATCATTCGCTTTGTGGTGGCGGTGCGGGCCGCGATCTCGTCCACCCTTGCGCCGGACAGGCCCTTGTCGGCAAATCCCGCCAAAGCCGCATCGAGAATGTCGCGCCGTGTCTGTTCGGGGTCGCGCAGCCGCGGGCGCGGCGGGACGGCGGTATCGGGCATTAGTCATGAACCTTCCGGTTGAGTCCATAAACTAGCACGGAAGCGGCACCGCACCGCCATCGTCTTGCGGCCCGACGCGTTTTCCAGGAACACGGGGGCAGGAGCGGGGAGCGACGCCATGGCGGACACGGTCACGGTGCGGCAGGCCACCATGGCGCTGCTGCGGGATTGCGGCATGACCACCGTCTTCGGCAATCCCGGCTCGACCGAGCTCGGCTTCCTCGACCGCTGGCCGAACGATTTCCGCTACGTGCTCGGGCTGCAGGAAGCCAGCGTGGTGGCAATGGCCGACGGCTACGCCCGGGCGAGCGGCCGCGCCGCCTTCTGCAACCTGCATTCGGCGGCCGGCCTCGGCCATGCGCTGGGCAATGTCTTCACCGCGCATCGCAACCAGGCGCCGCTGGTGATCACCGCAGGCCAGCAGTCGCGCAGCCTGCTGCCGCACAACCCTTTCCTCGGCGCAACCGACGCGGCCAGCTTCGCCAAGCCCTATGTCAAATGGTCCCGCGAGGCCGGCCCGGGGCGAGGATGTGCCGGCCGCGATCGCACACGCCTTTCACGTCGCCCTGCAGCGGCCCTTCGGCCCCACTTTCGTGTCCATCCCAAGCGACGACTGGTCCGCTCCGACCCGCCTCCTCCCCCCACGCCGAACCAGCCAGGACATGGCGCCAGACCCGGCGATGCTGGCGGAATGCGCCGCGGCACTGGAGGCGGCGCGTAACCCCGTGCTGGTGATCGGGCCTGAGGTGGACGCGGAAGGCGCGGGCCACGCCGCGGTGGCACTGGCCGAGCGGCTGCGCGTGCCGGTCTGGGCCAGCCCCTTCTGCAGCCGCCTGGCCTTTCCGGAGGACCACCCGCTGTTCGCAGGCTTCCTCACCGCGGCGCCGCCTGCCATCGCCACCGCGCTGGCAGCGCATGACCTAGTGCTCGTACTCGGCGCGCCGGTCTTCACCTTCCATGTTGCCGGCGACTGCGCGCTTTTCACCTCGGGCACGTCGCTCTTCCAACTAAGCGCGGATGGCGAGGCGATCGCCGCGGCCGGCACCGGCACCGGCATCCAAGGCAGCCTTCGGCTCGGCCTGCCGGGGCTGGCGGCTCTGCTGCCGCAATCCGACCGCAGCCCAGCCCCGCCCCGCAGCCGCCCGGGCCCGCCCGCGGCGAGCCAGCCCGATCAGCGCCGAATACCTGTTCCACCAGTTGTCCCGCCTGCTGCCGCGGGAGGCCGTGGTGGTGGAGGAAGCGCCATCCCACCGCCCCGCCTTGCAGGCACACCTGCCGATCCGCGACTGGGGCGGCTTCTACACTATGGCGAGCGGCGGCCTGGGCTATTCGCTGCCGGCTGCGGTCGGCATCGCGCTTGCGCATCCCGGCCGGCGCATCGCCGCGATCATCGGCGACGGGTCGATGATGTATTCCATCCAGGCGTTGTGGACCGCGGCACAGCGCGTGCTGCCGCTGACCGTCATCGTCGTCAACAACAGCGGCTACGGCGCGATGCGCAGCTTCAGCCGCGTGATGGGGGCAGAAGGCGTGCCGGGCATCGACCTGCCCGGGCTGGATTTCGTCACCCTGGCGCAGGGCATGGGCTGCCCCGGTTTGCGGGTGGACGACCCCGGGTTGCTGACCGATGCCCTAAGCGCAGCCCTGCGCAATGAAGGTCCGATGCTGGTCGAGGTCGCGGTCGATGCCGCCATCCCGACGCTCTACCACAAGTCATGACGGGGAGATGCGCATGCAGCTGATCACCCACCTGCGGCGTCGCGCCCTGCTCGGCGCCGCCGCGACGCTGCCCGCCGCGCGCGGCGAGGCGCAGGCGCGCTGGCCGGCGCAGCCGATCCGCTTCGTCGTCCCCTTCCCGCCCGGTGGCCTGGTCGATCTCTTGGCGCGGCCGCTGGCGGCGCGGCTGCCGCAGCTGCTCGGCCAGCCGATCATCGTCGAGAACCGGCCAGGCGCCGGCGGCAATATCGGCGCCGAGCTGGTCGCCAAGGCAGCGCCCGATGGCTAGCACCTGGATGGTGGGATCGATCGGCACGCTGGCGGTCAACCAGTTCCTCTACGCCCGCATGCCCTACGAGACGCGCAGCGCCTTCGCCCCGGCCAGCCTGCTGGTGAACACGCCGAAGGTGATTGCGGTCGGTGCCGGCAAGCCATGGACAAGCTTGGCCGAGCTGATCGCCGCGGCCAGAGCGGCGCCCGGCACACTCAGCGCCGGCTCGGCCGGCAATGGCAGCAGCCTGCATATTGCGCTCGAGCTGTTCAAGCGGCAGGCGGGAGTGGAGATCGTCCACGTGCCCTATCGCGGCGCGGCGCCGGCACTGACCGACCTGGCGGCGGGACGCATCGACCTGATCATCGACAACCTACCCAACATCCTGCCGCAGTTGCGGGACGGCGCGGCACGGCCGCTTGCGGTGGCCACGCCCGACCGGCTGCCGCAGCTGCCCGCGGTGCCGACCACCGCGGAGGCCGGACTGCCCGGCTTCCTCTTCGGCACCTGGTTCGGCCTGGCCGCGCCTGCGGGCACGCCGGCGCCGATCCTGGCGCGCATGGCAGAGGCGGTGGGCACCGCGCTGAAAGATCCCGAGATCGGTGGACGCTTCGCCGAGCAGGGCGCCATCCTGGGTGGCGGCAAGCCGGAGCAGTTCGCCGCCTTCATCGCGCAGGAAACGGCGCGCCTGGAGCCGGTGATCCGGGAGGCTGGCATCCGCGCGGAATAAGATGCGCTGGCCTGCATCGAATGGAGCAAGCCCTGGGAGACGGTATTCTCCCGTTCGGCCCATGCGTCCAGCCTGTCCTCGGCTTCCGTGAATCTGGCACTCGCTGCGTGTCGGCACCCGCCGCCCGGAAGGGAAGGGTGGGACTTGATGAGGCAATACGTTTCCCTACCCAGCCTTGCTTCCCTTCGACGGCAAAGCCGCCCGGAATAGCGGCCTAGAAGGCCAGTTGAACCTTCATCGCGCGGCTGCGGTCGCCGGCCAGCTCGAAAGCCGCGACTGCCTCGGCAGCCGGCAAGGTCGCGGTCAGCAGCGGCATCGGGTCGATCGCGCCGCGGCCGAGCAACTCGACCGCCAGCGGGAATTCCTCCTGGAAGCGGAAGGTGCCGCGCAGCGCGATCTCCTTCGCCACCAGCGCCGAGAGCGGCAGCGTCACGTCGCCGCCAAGGCCGAGCTGGACGATGGTGGCGCCGGGCCGCGCCACCTCGATCGCGGTCTTCAGCGCGGCGGCGCTGCCGCTGGCTTCGAAGACCACGTCGAAGTGGCCCTTGTCCAGGGCATAGCCGCGCAGCGCATCGGGGTCCTCGGACACCGCCAGGGTGCGGTCGGCGCCCATCCGCCGCGCGGTCAGCAGCGGGGCGGAGAGGAGGTCGGTCGCCACGATCTCCCGAGCTCTCGGCATGGCGGGCGACGGCGACCGCCAGCGTGCCGATCGGTCCCGCGCCGGTGACCAGCACCCGCGCGCCCATCAGTGGCCCGGCCTGCTTCGCCGCATGCAGGCAGACCGCGAGCGGCTCGGCGAAGGCGGCTAACGTGGTGTCCATGCCCTCCGGCAGCACCACGGCGCGCGCCGCCTCGCAGACCAGCGTCTCGGTGAAGCCGCCCTGCACATGCGGCAGCCGCATCGCGCTGCCATAGAAGCGCATGTCGAGGCAGTGGTTGGGCTGGCCGGCCAGGCAGAAGCGGCAGGCGCCGCAGGGCAGGCTGGGGTTCACCGCGACACCGGCACCGAGGGCGAGGTGCGACACCCTCCCCCAGCGCGTCGATCGTGCCGGCGACCTCATGGCCCAGCACCATCGGTTCCCGCAGCCGTACCGCGCCGAAGCCGCCATGCTGGTAGTAGTGCAGGTCGGAGCCGCAGATGCCGCCATTGCGGATGCGGATACGGACCTGGCCGGGGCCGGGCTCAACCGGCGCATGGTCCTCGATGCGGAGGTCCTTGGGCGCGTGGATGACGACGGCACGGCCACCGGCCGGCCGATTCAGCTCTCCGCGCCCATCGGCGCTCCGACCATCGGACGGCATCACTTGACCTCCGTGAGCAGGGGCTTTCCAGCGAAGTGCGCCTCGACATTGTCGCGCATTAGCTGGCCCATGGCCTTGCGGGTCTCGACCGTCCCGCTCGCCGCATGCGGCGCCAGCAGCACATTCGGGAACTCGATAAAGGCTGGGTCGATCGCCGGCTCGTTCCAGAAGACGTCGAGCCCCGCCATGCCGATCCGGCCGCTGCGGATGGCGTCCAGCAGCGCCGCCTCGTCGCAGCAGGACCCGCGGGAGACATTGACGAAGATGCTGCCGGGGCGGAGTGCCTCGAAGGCGGCGCGGTCGATCAGCCCCTGGGTGGTCGGGCCGCCCATGGCGCAGCAGACCAGGATGTCGACATTGGGCGCCAGGGCTGCCGGGGTCGGGTACCAGGGATAGGACACCTCGTCCTTCGGCGTGCGGCCGCTGTAGCTGATCTGCATCCCGAACCCCCGGCCCGGCGCGCCACCGCGCGGCCGATGCGGCCGAGCCCGACGATGCCGATGCGCTTGCCCCAGACCCGCGTGGTCAGCGGCATGGAGCCTTCGCGGGTCCAGCGGCCCTCGCGCACCCAGGCGTCGGCCTGCGGGACCTGCCGCGCCACGCCGAGCAGCAGGGCGAAGGCCTTGTCGGCCACGTCCTCGGTCAGCACGTCCAGGGTATTGGTCACGGGAATGCCGTGCGCGGCGCACCAGCCCTTGTCGATGGCGTCGATCCCGACGCCGTAGCAGGCGACCAGGCCGAGCTTCGGCAGACGCTCCATCAGCGCGGCGGAAGCACCGATCTCGCCCTTGGTGACGATGGCGCGGATATTCGGCGCATGCTCGGCGAGGAAGGCGACCTCGTCCGGCGCCTCGTAGAGCAGGCGCAGGGTGTAGCGCTCGGCCAGCGGCGCCAGGTCCCAATCGGGAAGGACGCCCATGACCAGAAGCTCCGGCTTGTCCAACTGCGCCTCCCCTGCTTGTCTCGCGGGCGTTTAGGGGATGGGACGATGTCGCTCAAGCTGTTCGACCTGACCGGGCGGCGCGCCCTGGTCACCGGCTCCAGCCAGGGGATCGGGCTGGCGCTCGCGCGCGGGGTGGGCCTGGCCGGGGCCAGCGTGGTGCTGAACGGCCGCGATGTGGCGAAGCTGGAGAAGGCCGCCGCCGGCCTCCGGGCCGATGGCGTGGCGGTGGTGGACATCGCCGCCTTCGACGTCACCGACAGCGCCGCGGTGAATGCCGGCGTCGCGCGGATCGAGGCCGAGTTCGGCCCGATCGAGATCCTCTTCAACAATGCCGGGGTGAACCTGCGCGGCGCGCTGGACGCCATGCCGGACGCCACTTGGCACGAGGTGATCGCCACCAACCTGCACAGCGCCTTCTACTGCGCCCGGGCGGTGGCCCGCGGGATGATCGGCCGCGGCCACGGCAAGATCATCAATACTTGCAGCGTAATGAGCATGCTCGGTCGTCCGACCACGGGGCCCTACACGGCCTCGAAGGGTGCGATCGGGATGCTGACCAAGGCGATGTGCGCCGATTGGGCGCAGCACGGGCTCCAATGCAACGGCATCGCGCCGGGCTATTTCAGCACCGAGCTCACCGCTCCGCTGCGCGCCAATGCCGAGTTCAATGACTGGCTCTGCAAGCGGACGCCTGCCGGCCGCTGGGGCGAGCTGCCGGAGCTGGTGGGCGCGGCGGTCTTCCTGGCTTCCGACGCCGCCTCCTACGTGAACGGCCATTTGCTCTATGTTGACGGCGGACTGACAAGCGTGGTTTGAGCAGCCCAACCCGACCCGGAGGAAACCCCATGCTTCTGCGCAAGCGCCTGTTCGCCGGCGCCGCCCTGGCGGCACCCGCCCTGTTCACCAGCGCCGCCCAGGCCCAGCAGAACGGGCCGATCACCACCGCCGACATCATCAAGCGCGGCAAGGCGCGGATCGGCGTGGTCACCGGCGCCCCGCCCTTCGGCATGGTCGACCCGCAGGGCAATGCCATCGGCTACGACATCGACGTGTCGAACCTGCTGGCCAAGTATCTGGGCGTGCCGGCCGAGATCAGCTCACTGACCCCGCCTTCCCGCATCCCCGCGCTGGAATCCGGCAAGGTCGACTTCCTCTGCGCGACGCTCGGCGCGACGCCCGAGCGCGCTCGGACGGTCATGTTCACCATGCCCTACAGCGCCTTCCGCATGATGATCATGGCCAAGAAGGACAGCCAGATCGCCAAGCTGGAAGACTTGGTCGGCAAGAAGGTCGGCGTGCCCCGCGGCACGCCGCAGGAACAGGCCCTGGTCCGCAAGGCACCGAAGGGCACCCAGATCGTCCGCTTCGAGGACGACGCGACCAGCGCCCAGGCGCTGATCGTCGGCCAGATCGACGCTTGCGGCATCCCCGACACCATCGGCGGCGAGGTTGCCAAAACTCGCCCCGAAGCGGGCCTCGAGAACAAGTTCCTGCTGTTCAACCAGCCGAACTGCATGACGGTCCGCAAGGACCAGTTCGAGCTGCGCCAGTGGCTGCAGAACACGATCTACTTCATGAAGGGCAATGGCGAGCTCGACGAGCTCTCGACCAAGTGGACCGGCAGCCCGTTGCCGGCCGATCTCGCCGTCTTCTAGATGGGCTTCCAGTTCCAATCTGGCGCGGTCTTCGCCCGAAGCGACCTGTTGCTGGAAGGGCTGCTGCAGACGCTGCAACTCGCCGGCACGGCCATCGTCTTCGGCGGGCTGCTCGGCACGCTGCTCGCCGGCCTCCGCAGCCTGGCGCCGCGCGCGGCGGGCATGCTGATCGACATCTACGTCGAGCTGATCCGCAACACGCCCTTCCTGGTGCAGCTGCTGATCATCTATTTCGGCCTGCCCTCGATCGGCATGAAGCTGAGCGCCGAGCAGGCGGCGCTGATCGGCCTCGTCGTCTATCTCGGCGCCTACGTGACCGAAATCGTCCGCGCCGGGATCGAGAGCGTGCATAAAAGCCAGATCGAGGCCGGGCTCTCGCTCGCGCTGACCCGCTGGCAGGTGTTCCGCTACATCGTGCTGGCGCCGGCCATCGCCCGGGTCTGGCCGGCGCTGGCCAGCCAGTTCGTGCTGGTGACGCTGGCGACCTCGGTCTGCTCCTTCATCTCGGTACAGGAACTGTCGGCCCAGGCTTCGAACATTGAATCCGACACCTTTCGCAGCTTCGAGACCTACATCACGGTGGCCGTGATCTACCTGGTCGTCGCACTCGCCCTGCGCGGACTGCTGGCGGGCCTCGGCGCGGTGGTCTTCCCGGCGGGCTCCGGCCTCGGCCGGCTGCGCGGGCAGTCCGGCGCATGATCCGCGAATTCACCCAGTCCGAATTCCTCTTCATCCTGGGCTCGGCGCGCTGGACGCTGCTGCTGACCGTCCTGTCCTTGGTGCTGGGCGGCGCCTTCGGCTTCTTCGTGGCGATGGCCCGCACCTCGCGCCTGGCGCCGCTGCGGCTTCTGGCTGCCGGCTGGATAGGCCTGGTGCAGGGCATCCCGGTGCTGATCCTGCTGTTCCTTGCCTATTACGGCCTGTCGATGCTGGGCTTCGACCTGCCGCCGATCGTCGCCGCGTCGATCTCCATGGCCTTCTATGCCAGTGCCTATCTCGGCGAGATCTGGCGCGGCTGCATCCAAGCGGTTCCGTGGCAGCAATGGGAGGCCTCGGCTGCGCTCGCCTTCTCCCGGCCGCAGCAATACCGCTATATCATCCTGCCGCAGGCGATGCGCATTGCCATCGCGCCGACGGTCGGCTTCATCGTCCAGCTGGTGAAGAACACCTCCATCGTCTCCATCATCGGGGTCATCGAGCTGGCCCGCGCCGGCAACCTCGTCAACAACGCTACCTTCCAGCCCTTCAAGGTCTTCGGCACGGTGGCGGCGATCTACTTCGCAATCTGCTGGCCGATTTCGCTGCTGGCCCGGCGCCTGGAAGGGAAGCTCAATGCCAGTCGTGCAGGTTGAAGGCGTCCATAAGCGCTTCGGCGATGTCGAGGTCCTGAAGGGCATCGACCTGAGCGTCGAGACGGGTGAGGTGGTGGCGATCATCGGCCGCAGCGGCTCCGGCAAGTCGACCCTGCTCCGCTGCATCAACGGACTCGAGCAGATCCAGTCCGGCCGCATCCAGGTGGCCGGCCACGGGCTCGACGCCAGCGCGCATGGGCTGCGCGACCTCCGCAAGGACGTCGGCATCGTCTTCCAGAGCTACAACCTGTTCCCGCACCTGCGTGTCGGCGAGAACATCATGCTGGCGCCGCGGGTCGTCCTTGGCGTCTCGAAGGCGGAGGCGCGGGCGCGGGCCGAGGAGACGCTGGCCGAGGTCGGCCTGGCCGAACGCTTCGACGCCTGGCCGGACAACCTCTCGGGCGGCCAGCAGCAGCGCGTCGCCATTGCCCGCTCGCTGGCGATGCGGCCGAAGGTGATGTTGTTCGACGAGGTGACCAGCGCGCTCGACCCCGAGTTGACCGGGGAGGTGCTGGCGACCATGGAGCGCCTCGCCGCGCATGGCATGACCATGCTGCTGGTGACGCACGAGATGGCCTTCGCCGAGCGGGTGGCGACGACCACCGTTTTCATGCACCAGGGCAAGGTTTGGGAAATGGGGCCTTCAGCCCGGCTGTTCGGCGCGCCTGAGACGGCGGAGCTCAAGCAGTTCCTTGGCGGCGGGTTGAAGTAACCTGCCCTCCCCGCTTGACGGCGACGCTGGCCCGGGGAAAGTTGCGCCCCGGATAGATAGCCAGCGAACCAAAGGGAGGGCCGCGACGCCCATGAGCATCAATGGCAAGGCCTATATCGTCGGGGCCTATGAGCACCCGACACGCAAGGCAGACAACACCTCCGTCGCGCAGTTGCACGCCGAGGTCGCCTACGGCGCGCTGCAGGATGCCGGGCTGAGCAAGGACGACATCGACGGCTATTTCTGCACCGGTGCCGCCCCCGGCCTCGGCCCGCTGAACATGGCCGACTATCTCGGCCTGACCAAGCTGAAGCACCTCGACAGCACCGATGTCGGCGGCAGTTCCTATGTCCTGCATGTCGGCCATGCGGCGGAGGCGATCGCGCTCGGCAAGTGCAGCATCGCGCTGGTGACGCTCGCCGGCCGGCCGCGGGCCGAGGCGATGGCGACCGGCACCGCGCCGCGCACCTGGGGCGCCAATGTCCCGGACGACCCCTTCGAGATGGTCTATGGCCGCACCGTCGCCAACGTCTATGCGATGTGCGCGATGCGCCACATGCATGAATTCGGCACGACCTCCGAACAGCTCGCCTGGATCAAGGTGGCCGCCAGCCACCATGCCCAGTGGAACGAGCATGCGATGCTGCGCAAGGTGGTCACCGTCGAGGATGTGGTGAACTCGCCGATGGTGTCGGACCCGCTGCACCGCCTCGATTGCTGCGTGATCTCGGACGGCGGCGGCGCGCTGATCGTCACCACGCCGGAGATCGCGCGCAGCCTGAAGCGCCCGCTGGTCAAGGTGAAGGGTGCCGGCGAGGCGACCAAGAACCAGAATGCCGGCTATACCGACGTCACCTTCTCCGGCGCCCGCTGGTCCGGCGCCCGCGCCTTCGAGGAAGCCGGCGTGACGCCGAAGGACATCCAGTACGCCTCGATCTACGACAGCTTCACCATCACCGTGCTGATGCAGCTGGAGGACCTCGGCTTCTGCGAGAAGGGCCAGGGCGGCAAGTTCGTCGCGGACGGCAATCTGATCTCGGGCGTCGGCAAGCTGCCCTTCAACACCGATGGCGGCGGGCTCTGCAACAACCATCCCGCCAATCGCGGCGGCATGACCAAGGTCATCGAGGCAGTGCGGCAGCTGCGCGGCGAGGCGCATCCGAAGGTGCAGGTTCCGGGCTGCACGCTCGCCCTCGCGCATGGCACCGGCGGGCTGCTCGGCACCCGGCATGGCAGCGCAACCGTCGTCCTGGAAAGGGTCTAAGTCCGATGGCAACGCCAGCTTCGAACCGGGCGCTCCCGGCGATCAATGTCGACCCGACCAACAAGCCGTATTTCGACGCGGCACGCGAAGGCCGGCTGCTGATCGGCCTTTGCAAGGATACCGGCAAGTTCTTCTGGTATCCGCGCGGCTGCTCGCCCTTCACCCTCTCGAACAATGTCGAGCTGGTGGAGGCCAAGGGCACGGGCACGATCTACACCTATACGGTCATGCGGACGAAGGAGCCGTACTCGGTCGCCTATGTCGAGCTGGATGAAGGCGTGCGCATCTTCACCAACATCGTCGATTGCGACCTGGACAGCCTGAAGATCGGCCAGAAGGTGAAGGTTGTCTTCAAGCCAACCCAGGGTGATTCTCCACCAGCGACGATGTTCACGCCGGTCTGACAACCAACGGTGGACGGTGCCGCCGAAATCGGTGCCGCACCGTCCACTTCCCTGGCCTTCCGCATGGCATTCCGTCCAGGATCGGCACGGCCGAAGCGGAGGGATCGGGATGCAGCGCCGGGCATTGCTGGGGCAGGGTGCGCTGGGCGCGGTTGCTGTCAGCGCAGCACAGGCCGCCGGGCCATCCGCCGCGTCCCTCAACACGCTGCTTCAGCCCTTATTGGCGGCGCATGGCCTTCCAGCACTCGCCGCCGCCGTTGTGCAGGATGGCCTCACCCTCGCCGCCGGCGCGGTCGGCACTCGGCGCTGGGGCGCGCAGGCGCCCGTCAGCCTCGACGACGCCTTCCATATCGGCTCGGACACCAAGGCGATGACCTCGCTGGTGGTGGGAATGCTGGTCGAGGCCGGCAATCTGCGCTGGGACACCACCGTCGCCGAGGCCTTTCCCGACCTCGCCGCCGGCATGGATGCCGGGCTGAGCGGCGTAACGCTGACCCAGTTGCTCTCGCATACCGGCGGCCTGCCCTCGGACAACGAGGTCTTCGACCGGCTGCTCGGCCAGTCCTACCTGCAGCCGGGCAATCTCGACGCCCTGCGGTACTGGCTGGTGCGGCAATGGAGCACCCAGCCCCTCGCCTCCGCGCCCGGCAGCCGCTTCGCCTATTCCAACATGGGCTACACCATGCTGGGCGCCGCCGCCGAGCGCGCCGCGGGCAGCACCTGGGAGGAGCTGGTCGCGGCGCGGATCTTCGACCCGCTCGGCCTGACCACCGCCGGCTTCGGCCCGGCGGCACGGCTCGGCCGGGTGGACGCGTCGCTCGGCCACGCGATCAGGCCCGATGGCGCGCCGGAGCCGATGCTGCCCGGCCCCAACGGCGACAACCCGCTGATCATAGGCCCAGCCGGCACGGTGCATCTCTCGGTGCTCGACTTCGCCGCCTGGGCCGGCTGGCATGCCGGCCAGGGCAAGCGCGCCCCGGCCCTGGTGACGCCGGGGACGCTGCGGCGGCTGCATACCCAGGTCATCGCCATGCCGCCACGGCCGGATGCCGCGCCGGGCACGCCGGGCCGCGGCGGCTACGCGCTCGGCTGGGGCGTGCTGGAGCCATCCCTGGTCATCCGAACCCTTCCTGCAGCATGCCGGCTCGAACACGCTCAACCTGGCGCTGGTGCTGGTGCAGCCGAGCCGCGACTTCGCCATGGTTATAATGACCAACATCGGCGGTAGGCGGGCCGAAGCCGCGTTGAACGCGCTGGCCGAGGCGATCTATCGGCAATACGGTCCCGCCCGCACCTGAGCTCCCCGCCATTGCGTGCGCGCCCCGGACCGCCTTACCTCTGCGACCGAGGTAGGGAGCCAGATGCATGTCCGCGAGCCACGCCCCGGGGGGCGAGAACGAGTCCATGGTCCTGCGGCACGATGAGGGTCCGGTCGCCGTCCTGACCCTGAACCGCCCGGCCGCGCGCAATAGCCTCTCCCACGCCATGCTGGCCGCGCTGCAGGCGGCGCTGGACGGCATCGCCGCCGATGACGCCATCCGCTGCGTCGTCCTGACCGCCGAGGGTACCGTTTTCTCCGCCGGCCACGACATGAAGGAGATCACCGCACGCCGCACCGATGCCGATGGCGGCCGCGCCTTCTTCGCGGCGACCATGGCGGAATGCGCCAGCGTCATGCAGGCAGTGGTTACCCTGCCGCAGCCGGTCGTCGCCGCGGTGGAGGGCATCGCCACCGCCGCCGGTTGCCAGCTGGCCGCCAGCTGCGACCTGGTGGTGGCCGCGGAGGGGGCGAAGTTTTGCACCCCCGGCGTCGATATCGGCCTGTTCTGCACCACCCCGGGCGTTGCCCTCGCCCGCGCCGTGCCGCGCAAGTCGGCGATGGAGATGCTGCTGCTGGGCGAGATGATCCCGGCCGAGGAGGCGCATCGCATGGGGCTGGTGAACCGCGTGGTCGCGCCCGGCCACGCCCTGCCGGAAGCCCTGGCGCTGGCGCAGCGGATCGCCGCCCGCTCCGCCGTCGCACTGCGCCTCGGCAAGCGCGGCTTCAACGCCCAAGCGGCACTGCCCCTGGCGGAGGCCTATGCCGCCGCCGGTACGATCATGGTAGAGAACCTGCTGGCCGAGGACGCTGCCGAGGGGATCGGCGCCTTCCTCGGCAAGCGCACGCCGGAATGGCGGCATCGGTAGGAACGACGACATGGCCGCGCAGGACTACGAGACCGGGCTCGCCCGCAACCTAGCCAACCACCAGCCGCTGACTCCGCTGCTGTTCCTGGAACGCGCGGCGGCGGTCTTCCCGGACCATGTCGCGGTCATCCACGGCGCGCTGCGCCGGCCCTACCGCGCGTTGCGCGACCGCTGCGTGCGGCTTGCCTCGGCGCTTGCGGCGCGCGGCATCGGCCGCGGCGACACGGTGGCGGCGCTGCTGCCGAACACGCCGGAGATGCTGGAATGCCACTACGGCGTGCCGATGGCCGGCGCCGTGCTGAACACGCTGAACACCCGGCTCGATGCCGCGACCATCGCCTATATCCTCGACCACGGGGAGGCGAAGGCGATCCTGGTCGACCGCAGATTCGTGCCGCTGCTTCGCCTCGCACTCACCCAATGCAAGGCGCAGCCGCTGGTGATTGAGGTCGCCGACCCGGAAGCCGGCGAAGCGGCCAATGCCAATACCTTGGGCGGCCAGGACTACGAGGCGATGCTGGCCGCGGCCGACCCAAGCTTCGCCTGGCTGATGCCGCAGGACGAATGGGACGCCATCGCGCTCAACTACACCTCGGGCACCACCGGCAAGCCGAAGGGCGTGGTCTACCACCATCGCGGCGCGCAGCTGCTGGCGACGGGCAACGTGCTCTCGGCCAGCATGGCGCGGCATCCGGTCTACCTCTGGACCCTGCCGATGTTCCATTGCAACGGCTGGTGCTTCCCCTGGACCGTGACCGCCGTCGCCGGCACGCATGTCTGCCTGCGCGCGGTGCGCGGCGCCGCCATGTGGGCGCTGATGGCCGAGCACGGCGTGACCCATATGTGCGGCGCGCCGATCGTCATGTCCGCGCTGCTGGACACGCCGGCGGCGCAGAAGCCGGACCTGCCGCACCAGGTGCAGTTCGTGGTCGCCGGAGCGCCGCCGCCGGAGGCGGTGCTGGCCGCGATGCGCGCCGCCGGCTTCGCCGTGCTGCATGTCTATGGCTTGACCGAATGCTACGGCCCTTCCGTCGTCAACGAATGGAACGGCGCCTGGAACGCCCTGCCTGCCGCCGAACAGGCCAAGCTGATGGCGCGCCAGGGCGTCCGCTACCAGGCGCTGGAGGCCCTCGACGTCCGCGACCCGGACACGATGCAGCCCGTGCCGCCCGACGGTACGACGATGGGCGAGGTCATGATGCGCGGCAACGTCGTGATGAAGGGCTACCTGAAGGACGCCAAGGCGACCGAGGCCGCCTTTGCCGGCGGCTGGTTCCATACCGGCGACCTCGCGGTGAAGTATCCGGACGGCTACATCCAGCTCAAGGACCGCTCCAAGGACATCATCATCTCGGGCGGCGAGAACATCTCCTCGATCGAGCTTGAGGACGCGCTCTACAAGCATCCGGCGGTGATGCTGGCGGCAGTGGTCGCCAAGCCCGACGCGAAATGGGGCGAGGTGCCCTGCGCCTTCGTCGAGCTGAAGCCCGAGGCCAGCGCCACCGAGGCCGAGTTGATCGCTCATTGCCGGCAGCACATGGCGGCGTTCAAAGCACCGAAGCAGGTCATCTTCGCCGAGTTGCCACGGACCAGCACGGGCAAGCTCCAGAAGCACCTGTTGCGGAGCCAGGTACGCGGGGGCTGACACAGACCGGTCGCTATTCCCCGCCGGGGGGCTGGCGGCCGGCCTTCCGCGATGCTATCCCGCCGACGTCGGAGCGTGGCGCAGTCTGGTAGCGCACTTGTCTCGGGGGACAAGGGGTCGTGGGTTCAGAATCCCGCCGCTCCGACCAATTTTTTCGTGAACTTCGCAGCTTATGCTTGATTTCTCTTTAAGAACCCAGCGCATTCCGTTGTGGGTACGTTAAGTCGACCGTCCGATCCATCCAAAGTTCCAGATTAAGGCGGCTTGGCCGAATGACGCCTGCCCCTTTGGTATGCTTCCCCCTTGGGAATGCGGTGGCGAAGCCTCGCTCGCGGTCCAAACGATGAACCCTTGCATCGACCGCCTGTCCGACCCGCATGAGGCGGCGCTGATCGACAAGGTCCAGCCATCTTGCAAGGCGCCGCACGAGAAATAGCGGCGGACCATCGGGGCGGATTTCTGACCACAAGCTCCGGGCACATCTGAGGAAAAAGCGCGCCGTCGCCAACCAATACGCGGAAGTGGCCCGAGCCGTCCCTGGTGTCCGTTTCGTCGCTGTCACCTTCGAGCGGCTCGGGATCTGACCGAGCCTTAATATTGCTCTGGCCTGTCATGCTCCTGACGGCTCTCGTCCCGTCGTCGACGGATCACCTTATAGGCGCCAGCTACCCCCGCGATCAGGAGGAAGGGCAGCCCGGCCCCGGCGAGCGGTCCTGGCGCGCCGCGACCAACTCCCCCAAACCGATGCTCGCCACCGTGGCGGAAGTGAAAATGTCCGTGTTCGGCAAAGGCAGGCGCAGTGGCGGTAACCGTCAACAATGCAGCCGCCACTAACGTTATGGGCTTTACGAGCGCCATATTATTTTCCTCTGGGTTGAGGTCGTACGGTCAAGCTCTTCCCGCTTCGCGGATGATCATGAAATCATCCAAACCGAACGACCGGCAACCTTCGTCGGATCATTGTTGCTGAGTTGCCTTACACAATTCCGGCAAGGCAAAATTATCGGAATCCGCTTGGCAGGTCGCGCAGGCATTGGGCGAAGCGCGGACTTTTTCGACTCTGGCACCAGCGTGAGGAATTTCGAGGCTCGTGCTGTTTGCTGGATGAGTTGCACCAGCGGCCCTTGGCTTCGCCGCACCCGCGGCGGCGCCCATTCGGGCCGCAGGTCGGGAGTTTGTGAGGCGGCCATCGGACGGCGTCTGTTACCCTTTTAGATCAGTGCGCTTGCGATGCTGTGACTCGCTCATGATTTGACTATTGAAACAATTCGGAAAGAATGTCCTAATCTTTTGAAAAAATGGGGTTTTGCTCCAGTTCGTGTCTTGGGAATGGCGGGCGTTGGTTCAATTCTCATCGCTCCGGCCATTCGATGCTCAGCGCGCCGTGCTCTGCCCCCCGCGCCATTCGTCCACCAGCTTCCGCTCCTCCACCAAATCGCGCTGCAGGTCGCGCAACGTCCGCTCGCGCTCAGCCAGCCGGCGCTCGACTGCCTCGAGGTCCGGCCGGCGCTCGGACGGTGGGGCGACCGGCGGGGCCGCCGCCACGGCGGGCTCGCGCCGCGGCGCCGCGGTGCGGCGGACGGGACGCTGCCGCGGCATCGGCGGCGGGGTCCAGGCCGGCACCGCCGCGACCGCGCCACGCCCGCCTGGGAAGCCGGGATCCTGCGGCAGGGCCGGGCCATTGCGCCGCAACCGGTCGAAATCTGCCGTGGTCTGGCTGATGATGTCGCCGCCCGGGCCGGTCTGCAGCGGCCATAGCTGCGCCCGCGCCTCCCCCGTGGCCAGCAGCGTCAGCGCCAGCACGAAGCCACGGCCGGTCATGCCGCAACCCCGGGGATCTCGAGCGTCACCCGCAGGCCCGGCCCCGCCTCGCCCCCTGCTGTGCCAGCCCAGCCGGCATCGCCCAGCGTCAGCGCCATGCCATGCAGGTCAGCGACCGCCTTGACCAGGGCGAGGCCCAGCCCGGTCCCCGGCGTGGCCCGCGCGGCATCCAGCCGATGGAAGCGGCGCAGCACCGCGCCGTGTGCCTTCGCCGGAATGCCCGGCCCGTCATCCGCCACTGTCAGCACCGCACCACCTGCCGGTCGCGCCGCAAGATGGACATCGATCCGACCGCCGGACCGTCCATGCTTCACCGCGTTGTCCAGGATATTGGACACCATCTGCGTTACCAAATCCCTGTCGCCGAGGCTCGATAAGCCGGGCGCGATCGCCACCGTCAGCGTCTGGCCTTGCGCCTCGGCCGCAGGGGCATGCACCTCCGCCACCGCCTCGACCACCGCGGAAAGGTCGAGATTCCGCGAAGCCGGCGCGGCGCGCGCCGCTCTCGGCCTGGGCGATCCGCAGCAGCGCGGCGAAGACGTCCAGCAATTGCTCCGTGTCGCGGATCGCCGCCTCGGCCGTGGCGCGCCAGGCGGCATCGCCTTCCGCCGTCCGCAGCGCCGCGTCCAGCCGCTGCCGCAGCCGGCCGAGCGGGGTCCGCAGGTCGTGCGCGATATCATCCGTCACCTGGCGCAGCGCCTGCATCAGCCCCTGCACCCGGTCGAGCGTGGCGTTGATCCGCCGCGCCAGCCGGTCGAACTCGTCGCCGCCCCGGCGTACCGGCAGGCGGTGATCGATCTCGCCCGCCTCCACCCGGGCCAGCGCCGTGGCCATCGCCGCCGCCCGCCGCGTCACCCCGCGGCCGATCAGCAGCCCGCCGCCGAGGCCGAGCAGCAGGGCGGTCCCGCCCACCCAGCCGGCGGCCGAGAGCAGGAAGCCTTCCAGCTGTCGCACTGGGGCGAGGTCCCGCCCCACCACCAGGAAGCCGCCCCCGGCAGGGCGGTGCCGAGCGCCAGCAGCGCCGTTTCCACCCCGGCGCCCGAGACTTGCAGGCGTTCCCAGCCCGGCGCGCGCGGCACGGCGGCGAGATTGCCGGCCAGCCGCCTGCCATCCGGCCCGGCCAGTAGGAAATACTGCGTACCGCTGCGGTCGGCCGCCATCCGTGCCTCGATCGACAGCGCGACCGAGCCCCGGCCCGCCAAGCCGCACCGCCTGGACCAGGACGGCGGAGTCCCGCTCCACCTCCTGCGCCAGCTGCCGCAGCGCAAAGCCAGTGGTCGCCCACCAGGCAACGCCGGACAGCGCCAGCGTCCCGAGCAGCGTCAGCACCAGAGTGTAGGAGCGTGATGCGGAAGGCGGTGCTGCCCCACCAGCGCGGCCTGTCGCCGGCGGGATCAATCGGCGGCACGGAGGCAGTAGCCGGCGCCGCGCATGGTATGGATCAGCGGCGGCGCGCCCTCCCGGTCCAGCTTGGCGCGCAGGCGGCTGATATGGGTCTCGACCACGCTGGTCCTCGGGTCGAAGTGGAAATCCCAGACGCCCTCCAGCAGCATGGTCCGCGTCACCACCTGGCCGGCGCGGCGCATCAGGTATTCCAGCAGGCGGGATCGCGCGGCTGCAGCTCGATTCGCTGGCCACCGCGGGTCACGCTGCGCTTCAGCAGGTCCATCTCGAGGTCGCCGACCCGCAGCACCGTCGCCTCGGCGCTCAGCGGCGGGCGGCGAGCCAGCGCATTCAACCGCGCCAGCAGTTCGGCAAAGGCGAATGGCTTGCCGAGATAGTCGTCGGCGCCGGCCTCCAGCCCCTCCACGCGGTCGCCGACCCCGGCGCGGGCGGTCAGGAACAGCGCCGGCGTCCGCACCCCGGCGGCGCGCAGCGCCGCACCAGGCCGAGCCCGTCCAGCTTCGGCAGCATGCGGTCCACCACCAGCACGTCGTAGGTGCCGTCACTGGCCAGGAACAGTCCTTCCCGCCCGTCCGCGGCGCGGTCCACCACGTGCCCGGCCTCGCTGAGGCCGCGCGCCACGTAGCCGGCGGTCTCCGCATCATCCTCGACCACCAGGATCTTCAAGCTGCCCTCCGGGCTTCGGCCCCGCTGCCGGTGTAGCGCGAAGCGGGGCGCCAGTCCCCTTGGGATGGTTCCCATACGGATCGGTATGGTTCGGGCGAGGCTGCGGGCAACCGGCGAGGGCTCTTATGGCCCCATGCCGCCCGACCGGGTGGCCTTCGCACGGAGGATCGCATGCCCACCCCGAATCGCCGCATCCGCACCCTGGCCGCAGGCGCCCTGGCGCTGGCCCTCGGCACCACCGCGCTGACCCCCTTCGTCTTTCCGGCCGAGGCCCAGCCCCGCCACATCTGCGACGGGCACCGCCATCGCCCTGCCCCGCCCGGCCGGCCCGGACTTCGCCGACCTTGCGGCCCGGGTCGGCCCGGCGGTGGTTCGGCGTGACCGTCACCGGCCATGCCGAGGCGCAGCAGGTCGCCGACCTGCCGCCCGAGGCTGCGCGGCACCCCCTTCGAGCGCTTCTTCCAGCAGCAGCAGCGCCAGGGTGGCGCCAAGCCCCGCCGCACCATGGGCCAGGGAAGCGGCTTCATCATTGACCGAGCCGGCTATGTGGTGACCAACAACCACGTGGTGGGCGAGGCCGATACGGTGAAGGTCGAGTTGGCCGATGGGCGCGAGCTGCCAGCCAAGGTGGTCGGCACCGACCCGAAGACCGACATCGCCCTGCTGAAGATCGATGCCGGCGGCGACCTGCCCACGGTGAAGTTCGGCGACAGCGACCACCTGCGCGTCGGCGAATGGGTGCTCGCCATGGGCAATCCCTTCGGCCTCGGCGGCACAGCGACCTCGGGCATTGTCTCGGCACGCGGCCGGCAGATCGGCGCGGGGCCCTATGACGACTTCATCCAGACCGACGCCTCCATCAACCCCGGCAATTCCGGCGGCCCGCTCTTCAACACCGCGGGCGAGGTGGTCGGCGTCAATACCGCGATCTTCTCGCCCTCCGGCGGCAATATCGGCATCGGCTTCGCAGTGCCCTCGGCCTTGGTCCAGGGCGTGGTGGCGCAGCTTGCAGCAGAACGGCCGGGTGGAGCGCGGCTGGCTCGGCGTCTCCATGCAGAAGCTGGACACTGAACTCGCCGGCGCTCTGCGTCGATCCGGGACGCCAAGGGCACGCTGATTGGCGGCGTGGAACGCGATGGGCCGGCGGCCAAGGCGGGCCTGCAGCCGGGCGACGTGATCACCGCGGTGGGCGAGCGGCCGGTGACCCAGCCGCGCGACCTGGCGGAAGCCGTGGCCGCGGTGAAGCCGGGCAGCAGCGTCACCCTGCACCTGCTGCGCGACGGCAAGACGATCGAGCAGAAGGTCACCCTCGGCCAGGCGCCCGACACGCGGGAGGCCCGGGCGACCGGCGAGGAGCGCCAGGCCCAGGGTAATCTCGGCCTGGCCCTGGCGCCGAACCGCGGCGGCGAGGGTGCCGTCATCGCCGAGGTGCGGCCCGATAGCGTCGCCGCCAACCAGGGGCTGCAGCCGGGGGACGTGATCCTTCGGGCCGGCGACCGGCCGGTGAAGGGCCCACGTGACGTGGTTGAGGCGGTCGGCGCCGCGCGGAAGGACGGCAAGACGGCAATCGCGCTGCAGGTGGAGCGCGAGGGTGGCCGGGCCTTCCTTGCCCTGCCGCTCAAGGCGTCCTGACGCGACGGCCAGGGGAGGCTGCGGCCTCCCTTGGCCCCGGATGGCATCAGCGGTGCGCATTGCCCTCTGCCGCAAGCCAGGCCTCCGCGGCCTTGTCGGCGCCGGAGGGCAAGGGCGCCTGCGGGTGCTCCAGCCAAGCGAGGATGTCGCCGATCACCAGCGCACGACCCCGGTCGCGCAGAAGCAGGTGATGCCCCTCCCGGTAATAGGCGATGCGACGGTCCGGGCTGGCGGGCATGGTCGCCAGCAGCCGGCGCAGCGGATCGGGCGGCACGATGCGGTCCTTCGCGCCGTAAAGCACCAGTGTCCGCGGGTCGAACCGGGTCGCCGCCTCGAGTGCCTGGTCCATCAGATCGACCAGCCCATAGACGAGGTCGACGCGGAACTCCTTCGCGGTCAGCGGGTCGCGCGACCAGCGGCGCATCGCCTCCTCGTTGTCCGAGGGCGAGAAGCCTGGCGCCGCGCCGCTGAAACCGACCGCGGGCATCAGCCGGGAGGCGATCTCAAGCGCCGTGCGCGAGACCTCCCCCATGCTCGCGCGGCCGCGCACGCCAGGGAGCCGATAGGATGTAGCCGGCGACCGGCAGCGCAGGGCGGCTCGCGGCGAGGACCAGCGCGACCGCCGCGCCCATGCTCTCCCCGAGGATGACGATCGGGATCCCGGGATGCCGCTGCGCGATCAGCCCGACGACCGCGGCGCAATCGGCCACCAGCGTCGGGACCCCGGGCCAGAGCCCGCGGTTCGGCGCCGCCCCGAAGCCGCGCTGGTCATAGGCATAGAGGGCCACGCCCTGGCTGGTGAAGGCCGGCGCCGGGATGTCGAAGGCGTTGCGCGAGTAGTCGCCGAATCCGTGCAGGCCGAGGATGACGAAGCGGGGCTCGCCTGGCGGAAGCCAGGCGGAATAGGGCAGTTCCTTGCCGTCGGCCATGGTGAAGCTTCGGGTCGACTGCCTGGGGCTCTGGATTTCGGGGCCGGAGGGCATGACCACCGGCACGCAGCCGGCCAGGATCAGCGGCACGGCAAGGGATGTGCCGGCCAGGATATGGCGGCGCCTCGTGCACGGTGCGCCGCGCCGTGGCGGCCCGGCTGCGCCGCTTCGCCGCGGCTCCGGACGCACGGACGGCCCGCCGCGCAGGCAATGCCCGCCGGGACCGGCCTGTTGCCGGCAAGGATGGTTGGCGCGCTATGCCGCATCGGCCCGCCCCTGGCGCCGGTCCCCGTGGCCAGGGCCCGGCCGACCGCCCTTCCTGGCGATGTGCCCGGCCCGTCCGCCGCTGTGAGGCGTGGCGCCGCGACCCGCCTGGCAGCGGCCGATCTGAGCATTCGCATGAGCGTGGCTCCAAGGCAGATCCGGCCGGCCGCGTGGCGGGAGACGGCCGGGCGGCCTCCGGATCACGGCCGGGCCGCTCAGGCGATGCGGCAGGCCTCCTCGAAGGGCAGGCGCGGCAGCTTGCCGAAGACGCCGCTCGCATCGCCATGGCCGAGGTTGCAGAGGAAGTTGGACTTCACCGTGGTACCGGCGAAGAAGGCCTCATCCACCTTCGCCTTGTCAAAGCCCGACATGGCGCCGACATCGAGCCCGATCGCCCGCGCCGCCAGCATCAAATAGGCGCCCTGCAGGGTCCCGTTGCGGAAGGCGGTCTCCTCAGCCAGGGCCGGGCTGCTGGTGAACCAGGACCGCGCATCGGCATGCGGGAAGAGCACCGGGAGCTTCTCGTAGAACATCATGTCGGTGCCGATGATGACGGTCACCGGGGCTGCCATCGTCTTGTCGAGGTTGCCGGAGGAGAGCGCCGGCCGCAGCTTCTCCTTGCCTTCGGGCGTGGTGACGAAGACGAAGCGGGCGGGCGAGCAGTTGGCCGAGGTCGGGCCCATCTTCAGGATATCATAGAGGCGATGCAGCTCCGCCTCACTCACAGGGTCCGGCTTCCACTTGTTGTGGGTGCGCGCGGTCAGGAACAGCGCGTCGATGGCGGCCTGGTCGATCATTCTGGTCTCCATGTCTCGGCCCGGAGGGCGATACGGCATATGACCGCCCTGCCCTCGCTTTGGCGAGAGGCCCCCGCTGCCGCTTCCGCTGCCCAGATGGCGGGACTGCCCGCTGGGTAGGCGGCCCCTGCCCCGGCTTTGTGCGCCCCAAGCCTCAGCGCAGTTCCAGCCGCACGCCATCGGGCAGGGTCGGGGCGAAGGCTGCCAGCTTCTGCCGCAACTCCGCCTCTGCCGCCGGTTCGGTCGCGTAAAAGGTGACATGGTCGCCCGCCGCGGCGATGCGCGGGCCGGAGAGCCAAAGCTCGGCGACGCGGACCCAGGACCCGGGCACGCCCTCGAACCACCAGGGAAAGATCATGGCGAGACGGATGCCGTGGCGGCGGACCATGGCTTCCATCCATGCAGCATCCTTGTGCTTCTGCCGCAGCGCCTCGTTCGAGGCGAGGCCGTAGAGGTCGAGCACGTAGAGCGCCGGGTCGGCGCGATAGCTGACCCAGCCGAGGTCGTTCACCGCGATGCCATGCCGCCAGTAGTCGGCGGCGAAGCGATGCATCTGGTATTGCTGGTCCTGGATGTTCTGCGCCGCACGGGGCGATTGCAGCACCGCCGGCGCCTGCGCCGCGGCGGCCGCCAGCAGCACCGCCGCCCCCGCCATGCGCCAGGGCCGCGAGGCGCTGCCCAGGGCCACCGCAAGCACCATGGTCCCGAACAGCAGCGCGTAGATCTCGTAACGGAAGAACCAGCCGAAGCGGCCGACCAGCGCATGCAGGCCGAGCGCGGCGACCGCCCCGGCCAGCGGCCAGCGCTGCACCGGCGGTGCCCGCAGCGCCAGCGCCGCCAGCAGGACGAGCAGGGCGAGGTAGGGCCAGCGGCGCGGATGCCGGAGCAGGTCCAGCACGGCGTTGGACACCAGGCCGAAGGCCGAGCCGAGCAGGCTGTCCGACCCGGCATAGACATCCGACTTGGCCAGCACCAGAATTCGGCAGTGGCGGCAAGCCCTGGGAGACCAGCCAGGCGCCGAAGCCGACCGGCACCGCCAGCGCCGCCACCAGCAGCCCGCCGGCCGCGGCCAGCGCCGCTGCGCGGCCAGCGCCGCCATCAGCGCGCCGACCAGGGCGAACATCTCGTAGCGCGCACCGCGGGGCCGAGAGCCGCCGCAGCCAGGCACCAGAATGGGATGGGCCGGCCGCGCATCGCCTCCACCACGCCCCAGGCACAGCCGGCGGCGAGCAGCACCTGCAGGCTGTGCTCCATGCCGGTGAACGGCAGCCCGGCCAGGTTACCGGCCATCACCAGCAGCATCACCAGCGCGATGCGCCCCCACTCGGCGCCCGGCGGCCAAGGCAGCCGGTCCACCAGCCGTCCGAGCAGCAGCGCGGTCATCGCGCCACAGGCCAGGCCGATACCGAGCGGCAGCCAGGCATGCCAGGCGGTGCCCACCCCCGGCAGCAACAGGAAGGGCCAGAGGATCGAGGAGGAGGGCGCCGTCACCTCGCCCAGATTGATGCCGTAATGGCCCAGCGCGATCCGCTCGGCGAGCGCCAAGTGGATGTAGGGGTCGTCCAGCGTATAGCCGAGCCGGCCATGCGGCAGGGCCAGCATGCCGAGGACGATGCCGAGGACGAGCAGCCCCCAGAGGCCGAGCGCGATGGCCGGGGCGGGGATGGTGGTCGTGGCCAGCCCGCGTGCGGGCGCGGTCGCTGCGCGCGACAAGGACATGGGCAGCATTCCCTGGAGGTCCGGGCAAGCTAGGCGCCGGATGCTGCAGCTGCGAAGCTTGGTCGAGCCGAAAACTTCGCGATGCTAAGTTATAGGGATTGAAGGCCACTGACTGTTCGCGCAGCCGGGGAAGCCGACCTCCCCGGCATCCTGGCGATCTACAACGAGGTCATCCGCAAGCTCGACCGCGGTCTACGCGGATGACCCGGTCCCGCTGGCCGACCGCGCCGCCTGGTTCGCCGGGCGGCGGGCGCAGGGCTATCCGGTGCTGGTGGCCGAGGATGCGGCGGGGATCGCCGGCTTCGCCAGCTTCGGCGATTTCCGCGCCTGGCCCGGCTACCGCCACACGGTGGAACACAGCGTGCATATCCGGGCGGATTGTCGCGGCCGGGGCCTCGGTCGCGCCCTGGTGACGGCGCTGTTCCCCCGGCGGAGGCGTTGGGCAAGCATGTGATGATCGCCGGGGTAGATGCGGAGAATGCCGCCTCCTTCGGCCTGCATGAGCGGCTCGGCTTCGAGCGGGTGGCGCATTTCCGCGAGGTCGGGCGCAATTCGACCGCTGGCTCGACTTGGTCTTCCTGCAGAAGCGGCTCGGCACCGGCTGATCCGCGGCGATGGATCGCTGCCGGGCGCGGATTCGCTTCGGCAACGCCTTCCCCCGGCCCGGCTTTCTTGCTTCTAGGGCCCAGGAGGAATCGTCGCATGGGTCCCGCCACCGCCATGAATCTCGGCCGTCTGCTGACCTGGACGGCGCGCCGCGTCCCGGACGCGACCGCCCTTGTCTGGGGCGAGCAGCGCTGGAGCTTTGCCGAGCTCGATGCCCGCGTGGACCGGCTCTGCGCCGCCCTGCGGGCACGCGGCATCGGCAAGGGCGACCGCATCCTGACGCATAGCCGCAACGGCAACGCGATGTTCGAGATGATGTGGGCCGCCTTCAAACTCGGCGCGGTCTGGGTGCCGACCAATTTCCGCCTGACCCCGGCCGAGGTCGGCTACCTCGCCGAAACCTCGCGCGCCCGGGCGCTGCTCCGCGACCGCGGCTTCTCCGCCCATGCCGATGCCATCCGCGCCGCCGGGCATTGCGCGCTGGTGCTGGCCCTTGGCGATGCCACGGGCGAGGAGCAGGACTACGAATTGGCGCTGGAGGCGGCCACTCCGCCGCCGCCGGACCACGAGGCGGATGTGGGCTACGGCGACCCGCTCTGGTTCTTCTACACCTCCGGCACCACCGGCCGGCCGAAGGCGGCGGTGCTGACGCATGGGCAGATGGCCTTCGTCGTCACCAATCACTTGGCCGACCTCTTCCCCGGGGTGACGGAGCGCGACGCCTCGCTCGTCCTGGCGCCGCTGTCGCACGGCGCCGGCATCCATCAACTGGGCCAGGTGGCACGCGGCGCCCGCACCGTGCTGCTGCCGACCGAGCGCTTCGACGTCGAGGAGGCCTGGCGGCTGGTCGAGGAGCACCGGGTGACCAACATGTTCACCGTGCCGACCATCCTGACCGCGCTGGTCGAGCACGACTCGGTCGACCGCCACGACCATTCCTCCCTGAAGCACGTGATCTATGCCGGGGCACCGATGTACCGCGCCGACCAGAAACGTGCCTTGCAGAAGCTCGGTCCCTGCCTGGTGCAGTATTTCGGCCTGGGTGAGGTCACCGGCAATATCAGCGTGCTGCGGCCTGACCAGCACAGCGAGGAGGATGACGAGGGCTTCCCCCTGGGCTCCTGCGGCAGCGCCCGGACGGGCATGGACATCGCCATCCTGGACGAGGTCGGCACCCGGATGGCGCCGGGCGAGACCGGCGAGATCTGCGTCCGCGGCCCGGCGGTCTTCGCCGGCTATTTCGAGAACCCGGAGGCGAACGAGAAGGCCTTCCGGGGCGGCTGGTTCCACACCGGCGACCTCGGCCACCTGGATGCGCGGGGGTTCCTGTACATCACCGGCCGGGCATCGGACATGTACATCTCGGGCGGCAGCAACGTGTACCCGCGGGAGGTGGAGGAGGCGATCCTGACCCACCCGGCGGTGCTGGAATGCGCGGTGGTCGGCATGCCGCATCCGCGCTGGGGCGAGAGCGGCGTCGCCGCCGTCGTCGCCCGGCCCGGCCATGCGGTGGACGAAGCCACGGTGCTGGCCCACTTGAACGACCGCCTGTCCCGCTACAAGCAGCCGCTGCGCGTGGTGGTCTGGGACGCGCTGCCCAAGTCCGGCTACGGCAAGATCCCGAAGCGGCTGGTGCAGGACCGACTGCGGGAGGAAGGCATCGGCTTCTGACGGCGCTCATGGTGCAGCGCAGCATCAGGTGATAAGCCCAGGTCATGCTGCCGCGCTCCTGGTTCCTGCCCATCATCCTTGGCGCCATGTCGGCCTTCGGGCCGCTGGCGACCGATATGTACCTGCCGGCCTTTCCTGCCATCGCCGCCGGGCTGCCGGCCGAGCCTGCCGCGGTCCAGGGCACGCTGGCCGCCTTCTTCGCTGGCATGGCCGCGGCGCAGCTGTTCTATGGGCCATTGGCCGACCGGCTCGGCCGCAAGACGCCGCTGCTCCTGGGCTTGGCGATCTTCACCCTCGCCTCGCTCGGCTGCGCCGTCACCGCGGATATCGGGACACTGACCTGGCTGCGCTTCGGCCAGGGACTCGGCGGCTGCGCCGGCATGGTCATGGCCCGCGCCATCGTCCGCGACCTGGCGGAGGGCCATGCGGCGATCCGGCTGATGGCGCAGCTCGGCCTGGTGCAGGGCTTGGCGCCGATCCTGGCGCCCTCGATCGGCAGCGTGCTGCTGGGCTTCGGCAGCTGGCGGCTGATCTTCTGGGTGCTGGCGGCCTATGCCGCGGCGCTGGCGGTCGTGGTGATGCTGGCGCTGCCGGAAAGCCTGGAGCCCGAGCGGCGCCGGCGCGACGGCCCGGCGGCGATCCTTCGCACCTACCTGCGGCTGCTGCGGGACCGGCACTTCCTCGGGCATACGCTCGCGGCCGTGCTGCCGCTGGCCGGGATGTTCGCCTATATCGGCGGCTCGCCCTTCGTCTACATGGCTTTGTTCGGCCTCTCGCCGCAGCATTACGGCCTGTTCTTCGGCGGCAACGCCCTGGGCATCATGATCGCGGCGCAGAGCGTCGCGCGGCTGGCGAAGCGGGTGCCGCCGGCACGGATGCTGCGCGCGGCGCTGGCCTGGATGTCCGTCGCCGGCACCGCCCTGCTTGCTGTAGCGGCGACCGGGTGCGGCGGCTTCCCCGCCATTGCGGCTCTGGTCTTCGCCTATCTCGCCGGCATCGGCGCGGTGATGCCGCTGGCGACCACCCTGGCGATGGGGCCGCAGGGGCGCCATGCCGGCAGCGCCTCCGCCCTGATCGGCACGCTTCAATCTCGGCGGCGGCGCGCTGGCCGGCGCGCTGGTCGGGCTGCTGCACACCGGCACCGCGATGCCGATGGCGGCGGTGATCGCCGCCTGCGGCCTCGGTGGGCTGGTTGCACTGCGCAGCCTCGTCCGCTGAGCCGGGCCGCGACGCGAAGCGCTGGCCCAGATCTACTTCGGCAGATGCTCGGCGATATAGGGCGGCAGGTTGAAGGCGCCGCAATGGATCTCCGGCGTCCAGTAGCGCGTGGTGCCAAGGATGCCGGCGGCGGTCGCCCGCGCGCGGATCTCCTCGACCGGCACGGCGCGCAGCGCGGCATCCTTCGCCGCCCAGCCCAGCGTCATGAAGCCGCCGACATAGGTCGGCACCGCAGCGACATAGGCGAAGACATCGGCGAAGGACCTGCCGCGCCGGAGCGAGGTCTCGCGCAGCTTCGTCCGCCTGCATGAAGGGCACGCCGCACTGGTTCACCACCAGGCCGCGCGGTGTCAGCAGGCGCGCGCAATTGGCGTAGAATTCGTCGGTGAACAGCACCTCGCCGACGCCGATCGGGTCGGTGCTGTCGACGATCACGACGTCGAAGGCGGCATCCGGCGCCTGCGTCACATAGTCGATGCCGTCGCCGACGATCACCTCGGCTCGCGGGTCGCTCCAGGCCTCGCCGGCGATCTTCGGCAGGTGCTGCTTCGCCAGGCGGATCACCTCGCCGTCGATCTCCACCATGACGGCCTTCTCAACGCCGTTATGCTGCAGAACGCGCCGCAGCACGCCGCCGTCGCCGGCACCTATGATCAGCACGCGCTTGGCCTCGCCATGCGCCAGCAGCGGCACATGGGTAAGCATCTCCTGGTAGACGAACTCGTCTGCCTCGGTGATCTGCACCACGCCATCAAGAAGCATGACGCGGCCATGCGTCGCACTTTCGAAGATCATGATGTCCTGGAAATCGCTCCGCACCCGCGCCAGCTTGCGCGTCACCAGGAAGCGTTGGCCCCAGGCGCTGTACAGCGTCTCGTTCACCCAAGAGTCGGTCACGGCAAAGCCACCTTCAAACAGGAAAGGGCGGGACCTTGCGGCCCCGCCCCTGGAACCTGCACGCTTCGGTCGAAGTCAGCCGGTCAGGCCACGCTTGTGCTCGGCAAGCTGGACGCGGCCGGGCTGAAAGCCCTTCTTGAGCACCGGAATGGCGAGATACGGGTTGCACTCGCCGCAGACGAAGATGTCGAGCGCCGCGTAGTCCCGCTCCGGCCAGGTGTGGATGGAGACATGGCTTTCCGCCAGCACCAGCACGCCGGACACGCCGCTGTTGGGACCGAAGTGATGGAAATGGCCGTGCAGGATCGTCGCACCGGTCGCCACCGCCGCTTCGCGCAGCACGTCGTCGATATGCTCGGGATCGGCCAGGTTGGTGGCATCCCACAGATCGATGATCAGATGCGTGCCGGCGAACTTCACGCCGTCACGACTGACAAAGTAATCCTTGGCCTCGCTCACCGAGGTTGCAGAGTTCTGGGCTTCGCTCGGGAGCTGCTCCGAGACCATCCCCAGTTGGATAAGAGCGTCCATCGGGCTCCTGTTCCTACCAGTAGATGACCGGGGTGATCGGGGATCGATCAGGTCAATGGCGGCGGCATATGGGGCAAGGGAGTTGGGACGCAAGCCATTTTCTGCGCGCAGCGGCCGAAAATAATGCCGTTCTCCCCGCAGGGAACGCGGGACTCAGCGTGTCATCGGCGCTCCTGCCCGCAATGCCTCCAGCCGCGAAGGCAGGTTGCGGAAAAGCTGCAACTCACGCTGGAGCCGCGGCAGGTCGGCGAGGCCGCGGAGCGGGTCGGCGGTGAGCAGCCGGAAGGCGTCCGCCGGCGGCCCTTCGCCCATCCGCGCGGCAGCATCGCGCAAGCCGGCGAGCCCGGCTTCGTCGCCGGCCAGGGCGAGCAGCGCGGCCTGGCGCAGCAGCAGCCGACGCTGCTCGTCATCGAGCGGCGCGGGCGCGGCCGGCAGCGTCGCAGCAAGATGCGCATCGAGCGCCGCCGCGGCGCCGGGCCAGTCCGACTGCTCGGCCAGCAGCTGCGACAAGGCTTCGCCGCCGGCAGGCCCAAGCGCGCGCAGCGCGGCGATCGCCTCCGCGAGGCGGCCGAGCCGTACCTCGGCGCGCGCCGCCAGCACCGTGCGATCCCGCAGCATGACCGGCGGCAGCTCTGCCGCGGGGCTGTCGGCCAGCGCCGCGAGCGCGCCGGCGGCGTCGCCGTCCTCGAGCCGCAGCGCGGCGAGCCGCAGGCCGAGCGCAGCGCGCGAGGCGCCGCCTGCCTGCCCCATTGCCTGCCGCAACAGCGCCGCAGCGCGATCGCCGAGATCGAGTCCCACCAGCCGTTCGACCAGCAACTGCACCGCCGCCTCGCCGCGCTGGTCGGCCGGCAACAGCGCGGGATAGGCGTCGAACAGCGCCACGGCCGCGAGCGGCGGTGCCTCGGCCAGCGCGGCAAGGAAGCTGTCGCGCAGCGCCGGCTGCAGAGCGGCGGCCTGGTCCGGCAGCATCGCCGCGGTCTCCTGCAACAGGGCAAGGGCGGCGCGGCCATCCCCCGATTCGCGCCGCAGCGCAGCCAGGCGGAGCCGCGCCTCGAGCTCGGCGGCATCGCCGCGCCACGCGAACAGCGCCGCCTCCAGCGCCCGCGCTGCCTGGCCGGCATCGATCTTCCCGCTTGCCAGGCGCAGCTCCACCGCGCGACGGATCGCCCGCGCCCGGGCCTGGCGGTCGCGGCCGACGGCGATGCGGTCGTAACCGGCCAGCGCCTCCTCGGCCTTGCCTTCCGTCTCCGCCAGGATGGCGCGCGGCAAGGCGAGGTCCCCGGCGGCAGGACCGGCGGCGAGCAGCCGGCCGAGCGCCGGGGCATCCCCCGCCTCGGCCAGCGCCAGCGCCGCCACCGGCAGCAGTCTCGCCCGCAGCGCCTCGGGATAGGCCAGCAGCAGCGGCAGGGTGGCGGCGAAGCCCGGAGCGGCCAGTCGCCAGTCGCCCTGCGCCGCGGCCAGGGCGGCGCGCCAGAGGACGGCCTCGTCGCTCTCGGCCAGACCGGGCGCGGCGAGCGCCGCGGTCTCCCCAGCCGTCCGGCCAGCAGGGCGGCGGCGGCAGACAGTGCCGCATAGCGCGGGTCGGCCCCGGCGCGCGGGTCCTCGGCATAGCCGAGCAGCAGCATCGCCTGCGCCTCCTGCGGAAGGCCAAGGGCGAGCAGCGTCTCCCCGCCGCCCGGCGCTGCGGCATCCGGCCGAGCGGCGGGGCGCCGGCGATCCCGGCCTGCAGCCCTTGTAGCCGGGCCAGCAACTCGGATAATGGCTGGGTCGGCAGCTCGAAGCTGCGGGTCATGGCCGGGCCGGTGCCGGCACGGGCGAGATCGGCATCCAGCGCCAGCCGCGTGCCGCCCGAGGCAGTCAGCAGGAAGCGGCCATTGCCGGGCTGCAGCGCGATACCGTCCGACCGGGCCAGCACCGCGGCGCCGAGCGTCGTCGGCAGCAGGTCGAACTCCGGCAGCCGGCGGCCGACCGGCACCGCCTCCCGCCCCTCGCGCAGCGTGCCGACCAGCAAGGGCAGGCCGGTTTCCGGATCGGTGACCGGGACGGCCCGGCCGGGCGCGGCGGCGCGCAGCAGCAGGCGCGGTGGCGGCCCGGACTCGGGCTCGACGGCCAGGACGGGGCCGGGCGGCCCGGCCTCGGCGGTGGCACGGACGGCTTCGAGCACCCAGCCTGCAGCTTCCCGCCGGGCGCGGAGCTGTGCCGGCGGCGCCAGCGGCAGGCGGAACAGGGTGGCACCCGGCAGCGGCTCCGCGCGCAGCCCGCCGAAGACCGGGTCGCCGCGCAGCGGGGCGAGATCGGGCGCGGCAGCACTGTCGAAGACGGCCAGCACCTCCTCTCCCCGCCGCAGCAGCGCGGCGCCGGTTCCTGCGGCGAATGGAAGCAGCAAAGCGGGAGGCCGGTTGGGCGCACCCAGCAGCCGCGCCGGCGGCATGGCGGCCGGCAGCCGGGCCATGGGCGGCGGGTCGGCACGCGGCGGCTGGGCCGACACCGCTTCGGCGCGTAGCGGCCCGGGCGGGGCGGCGGCCGGCGCGGCGGCGGGCGGGGCCGGGCGCGGCGGAACGGGCGGGGCAATATCCGGCGCCGGCCGGGCGGCCTCGGCCGGCGACGGCATGCAGGGCTTCGCCGCCTCCGGCTTTGGCCGCGGCGGCTCGGCCGGCGGGTCGACCAAGTCGACCACCACTCTGCCGCCGAGCCGGAAATGACGCGCCCTGGCCCGCGGCCGCAAAGTCAGCCGGACGGCTTCCGCCTCTGCCGCCAAGGCGAGAAGATTGCGCGGCAGCTTGCGCGGCAGTTGAACCTCGGTGCCGGCCGGGAAGCGCAACAGCACCTGGTCGCCCTGCTGGTCCAAGGTATAGGCGGGCGGGGCGGGCCAGTCGAAGACCAGCCGCCCATGCCCCGGATGGTCGCCGGCGCGCGCCACCACGCGCTCCGCCGCCGCCAGGCCGGGCAGCAGGGCGAGCAAGCAGGCCAGCGCCAGGCGCATCAATCGAAGCTGGCCAACAGCCGGTCGATCTCCGCCTGCGAACTCGCCGCCGTCGGCAGCTGCGGCCCATTGGCCAGCCGCTCGCCCTCGGTCCGGCCATCCTCCGGCGACGCGGCCACGGGCGCCGCCTCCGTTGCCGGCGACCGGGCGAAAGCGGCGGTGACCGCCGCGACCCGGCTCTCGATCGCCTTCAGCGCCGCGACCACCTTGCCGATGCGCTGGCCGGTGATGTCCTGGAAGCTGCAGGCCTCATAGATCCGGGTCACCGCGGCGGCGACCGTCTCCGCCGCTTCGCCCGACAGGGTCGCCTGCACCGTCTCCAGCCTCTCGCAGCTGTCGAGGATCTCGTTGGTCGCCTCGGCGGTATGTTCGACCACCGCGTCCAACTCGTCCGTCGCCGCCGGGATATGGCTATCGTTGATGTCGTCGACGCGCAGCGCGGCGATCTCCGACTTGGCACGCTTGACCTCGCGGCCGAGCGCCTCCAGCTCCGAGAGCAGCGCCGCCTCGCCCGCCGTCATGGCCCCGGACAGGCTGCCGAGGACGGCCCGCACCGCCTCCTCGATGCGGTCCTGGCCGGGCCCTTCCTGCAGGGTGTTGCCGTCAGGCATGCGCCATCACCTTCTCGATCTTCTCGCGGAGGGTCTCGGCGTTGAAGGGCTTGACGATGTAGTTGGACACCCCGGCCTGCTTGGCGGCGACGACGTTCTCCGTCTTGCTCTCGGCGGTGATCATGATGAAGGGCGTGTCCTTCAGCCGCGCATCGGCGCGGACCTCCTTCAGCAGGTCGAGCCCGGTCATCGGCTGCATGTTCCAGTCGGAGATCACCAGGCCGAAGCTGCCGGCACGCAGCTTGGCCAGCGCCTCCTGCCCGTCGGTGGCTTCCTCGACATTGTCGAATTCGAGCTGCTTGAGCAGGTTGCGGATGATCCGCAGCATCGTCTTGTAGTCGTCGACGATGAGGACGTTGGTGGACTTGTCCATGGGCGGCCTTTGCCTTCCGGTGGCGGGATTTGCGGGTCAGTCGGCGGGGCGGGCGCGGTGCCGCGCCAGTTCGGCGGTGATGCTGCGGGCGCGATCGGGTTTCATCGCGCCCAGCACGGGGGCCGCCTTGCGCTCCCCCATCCGGTCGAGGATCTGCAGCAGCACCGACGTCTCCAGGTCATCGAAGATCGCCGCGGCGTCACGCGGGCGCATGCCTTCGTAGAGCTTGACCATCTGCCGCCAGCCGGCCGCCTCACGTTCGCTCAGCCGCTGGTCGAGGACCTGCAGCCGTTGCTGGAGCGCGCCCAGTTCCTCGATCCGCTGGGCGATGCGCTTCTCGGCCGCGGCCAGCACCATCTCGCGCGCCGCGATCGCCTGGTCGCGCGCGTCAAGCTCGCCGCGCCGGGCGCGCAACCCTTCCAGCACCGCGCGCTCCGCCTGCTGCTCGGGCGAGGGCGGCTCGGGCGGCACTGACTGCAGTGGCCGCGCCGGCGATGGCGAGGGCGCGGCGGCGCGGGCGGCCGCCGAGGGCTCGCTACTGGCTCGGGCCGCGGTCACCAGGGCCAGCGGTGGGGCAGCGATGGGTGCCTGCGCCACCACCGCCTGCAGCTTGGCGGCGAGCAGCAGCGCCATGGCGGCCAGCGCGGCGGGAAGCAGGCGCGGGCGCATCAGCGACCCAGCCGTAGCGCGCGGAGCAGGGCCCGCTCCGCCTGGCTACGGCCCGCCTCGGCGGGCGTCTCCTCGGCCCCGGGCTCCTGCGCGACGGGCCGGGCGGCGCGCACCGCGGCCTCCAGCCGGTCGGCCATGGCCTCGGCGCGTTCGACCAGGTAGCGCAGGTCGTCGCGCAGCGGCTCGGCCGCCGCCAGCTTCTCGGCCAGCGTGCCGCCCGCCGCCTTCCGCCGCGGCGCGCAGCCGGATGGAGGCAGCCTCGGCCAGCCGCGTCGCCTCGGTCAGGTTGCCGGCGCTTCCCTCCAGCACCGCGCGGTCGCGCCGCACCGCGGCCAGGGTGCGCTCCAGTCTGAACACCAGCGGCAGAGTTGCGGCCAGCAGCAGGATGACGACGCATTGCAGCGCCCATTCGGTCCAGCCCATCGGCTCAGGCCTCCTCGGGCTGGCGGCGGAGCTCGCGGCCGATCCGCACCGCCAGGCGGTTCTCCCGCCGGCCGAGCTCGGCCTCGAATAGCGGGACCTCGCCGCAGCGGAGCATCACCGGCGCGCCAGGCGCGACGTTCAGCATGATGCGGTCGCCGCGCTGCAGCGACATCACCGAGGCCAGCGGCATCGCCTGCTCGTCCAGCACCACGTCGAGGGCGAGCTCGGTGTGCCGCAGCTCCTCGGCCAGATGGGTTTCCCAGATGCTGTCGCGGCCGAGATTTCTCGCCCATGAACTGCTGCAGCAACAGCTCGCGCACCGGCTCAAGCGTGGCATAGGGCAGCAGCAGCTCGACCTTGCCGCCACGATCCTCCATGTCCACGCGCAAGCGGGACAGGATGCAGGCATTGGACAGGCGGGAGACGGCGGCGAAGCGTGGGTTCACCTCCAGCCGCTCGAAGCGGAAGGTCGCCGGGGACAAGGGACTGAAAGCGTCCGAGAGGTCCTGCAACACCACGGTGATCAGGCGCTCGACCAGCGTGCGCTCGATGGTGGTGTAGGGCCTTCCCTCGATCCGCATGGCGGCGGTTCCGCGGCGGCCGCCGAGCAGGACGTCGACCACCGAGTAGATCAGCGCCGAGATCCACCACCAGAAGGCCGTAGTTGTCCCACTCCTCCACCTTGAAGACCGCCAGCATGGCGGGCAGCGGCACGCTGTTCAGGTAGTCGCCGAAGCGCAGGGAGACGATGCTGTCGATCGACACCTCGACATTGTCCGAGGTGAAGTTGCGTAAGCTGGTCGAAAGGATCCGTACCAGCCGGTCGAAGACGATCTCCAGCATCGGCAGGCGTTCGTAGGAGACCAGGCCGGCGCTGACGATGCGCTCGATGCCGGTCTGGTCCTCCTGCTTTGCGTCGTCACCGCCGAAGCCGAGCAAGCTGTCGATCTCGGCCTGGTTTAGCACGCGCGCCGCATCCGGCGCCGGGGCGGTGTCCGCGCCGCCCTCCTGCTCCAGCGCCTCGCCCCAGGCGGCGGCGAGGTCCTCCTCCCCGGCGCCGGTCATTGCAGCAGGATCTCGGTGAAGAGGACGTCGGTGACGCGGGCGGGCGCGGCGGCAAGGCTGGCGCGGGCGATCAACTCCTCCCGCAGCCGCTGGGTGCCGGCGCTGCCCCGCAGTTCCTCAGGCCGCATCTCCCGCAGGTAGGTGGCGTAGAGGTCGAGCAGCCGCGGCATCGCCGCCTGCACCGCGGCCACATCCTCGGGCTTCGACAGCTCCAGCTTGCTGCGCAGGCGGATGTAGGCGGCGCGGCGGCCGGTGGCGTTCATGTTGGCGACGATCTCCGGCATGTCGAAGAAGACCGGCGCATGCGGCGCGGCGGGCGCGCCTTCGGCGGCGGCGTGCTGGTCCTCCCCTTCCCGAGCAGCTTCGGCACGATGCCGCTGAACCACAGCCCGGCGCCGATGACGGCCAGCACCACGGGCGCGGCGAGCATCAGCAGCTTGCGCTTGCCGCCTTTCGCGGCCCCGGCTTCCGATTCAACCGCCTTCGAAGACATCCAGCACCCCTGCCCCTTGGCGGCGCATCCTGCCCTGGCGGGGCTTAGGGAAGCCTTGCGGCGGCAGGGCTGGCCGGCCTGGGCGGCAAATCCTGCCGCAACCGGCAGGCCCGTCCGGGCGAAGCGCCCCGCAGGGCTGGCATGGCGGTTGCGGTTGGGGCGGCGTGACCAGGCGCCAGGATGGTGCCGCCCGCATGGGGAACCCGCATGGACCAGCCCGGCTACGTCATCCTCTCCCGCCTCGGCGCGCAGCAGCGCGCGACGCAGGTGCTGGCAAACAACCTCGCCAACGCCGATACGCCGGGCTTCCAGGCGCAGCGCCCGGTCTTCGCGCGCTTCATCCCGCCGGCCGGCGGCGCCGCGCGCGGGCAGGACATCGCCTACAGCGTCGATCGCGCCACTTGGCGCGAGACCCGCCCCGGCCCGCTGACCACCACCGGCAATCCGCTGGACGTGGCGTTGCGCGGCGAGGGATTCTTCGCGGTGGAGAACGCCGCAGGCGAGGAACGCTTCACCCGCGCGGGCCGCTTCACCCTGGGCCAGGACGGCCGTCTGGTGGACGCCGAGGGCAATGCGGTGCTGGACACCAGCAGCCGTCCCATCGCCCTCGGCCCCGCCGACAGCCGGATCGAGATCCAGGGCGACGGCACCATCCGGTCGGAGAACGGCGCCATCGCCCGGCTGCGGGTGGTGCGGTTCGAGGCGCCGCAGAAGCTGCGGGCCGAGGGCGACCGGCTGTTCGCAACCGAGGAGCCCCCGCTGCCGATGGACCGCCCCGGCGTGGTGCAGGGCGCGGTCGAAGGCAGCAATGTCAGCCCGGTGCTGGAGATGGTCCGCATGACCGAGGAGGTCCGCGAGTTCCAGAACGCGGTGACCTTCGCCGACCGCGAGGGCGAGCGGCTGCAGACCGCGGTCGAGCGCATCCTGCGCAAGCGCGGCTGAGACGGAGGCGACTGACCATGCGCTCCCTGCACATCGCCGGTACCGGCATGCTGGCGCAGCAGACCAATGTCGAGGTCATCTCGAACAACATCGCCAATATGAGCACCACCGGCTACAAGCGCCGCCGGGCCGAGTTCCAGGACCTGCTCTACCAGAACATGCGCCGGGTCGGCTCGCAGAGCTCGGAGAACGGCAGCGTGCTGCCCGCCGGCGCGCAGGTCGGGCTCGGCGTCAAGACCTCCGCCATCTACCGCATCGGCGAGCAGGGCAGCCTCCAGCAGACCGAGAACCGCTTCGACCTGGCGGTGCGCGGCAATGGCTTCTTCCAGGTGCAGCTGCCCTCCGGCGAGATCGCCTATACCCGCGACGGCACCTTCGGCCTGTCGGCGGAAGGCCAGATGGTGACCGCCGAAGGCTTTCTGGTGCTCCCTGGCATCACCATCCCGGCGGCGGCGCGCGACGTCACCATCAATGCCGCCGGCGAAGTGCTGGCGAAGATCGACGGCCAGGTGGCGCCGCAGAATGTCGGCCAGATCCAGACCGCGATCTTCGCGAATGAGGGCGGGCTCGAGGCGACCGGCGACAACATGCTGCTGGCGACTCCGGCCTCCGGCCAGGCGCAGCTCGCAGCGCCGGGGCAGCCGGGGCACGGCCAGGTGCTGCAGGGCTTCATCGAGAGCTCGAACGTCAACGTGGTGCAGGAGATCACCAACCTGATCACCGCCCAGCGCGCCTATGAGATGAACAGCAAGGTCATCACCGCGAGCGACGAGATGCTCTCGACGCTGTCGCGGATGCGGTGAGGCGGACGATGCGCGCGTGCTTTCTCCTGCTGCTCCTCGCCCTGCCCGCCGCGGCGCAGGACCTCGCCGGGCCGCGGCCACTGGCGGTGGTCGAGGAGGCCACCTTGCGGCTCGGCGACCTCTTCGAGGGCGCCGGGGCGCGCGCCGCCCAGCCGATCGGCGCCGCGCCGGCGCCGGGCCGCCGGCTGGTGATCGAGGCCGCCCAGCTTCGCGACGCTTGCGCGGGCGCATGGGCTGGCCTGGCGGCCGCTCTCGGCGCAGGAGCGGGTGGTGGTCGAGCGCCCCGGGGAGGTGCTGCCGCGGGAGGAGATCGCCGCCGCGCTGCGCGCCGAGATGCTGCGGCTCGGGCTCGACCCGGAGGCGGAGCTGGACCTTGGCCCGCTCGCGCCGCCGATGGTGCCGCCGGGCAGGACGCGCCACCTGGCGGCGGAGGGCGCCAGCCTCGACCCGGCGACCGGGCGCTTCGGCGCGACGCTTGTCGTGGCAGCGGAGGGCATGCCTGTGCTGCGGCTGCGCCTGGCCGGCCGTGCAGTGCCGACCCTGGCGGTGGTGGTGGCGACGCGGCGGCTGGCGCTGGGCGAGGTGATCGGCGCCGGCGATGCCCGGCTGGTACGGCTGCGCGCCGAACGGGTGCGGCCAGGCGCGGCGGAACGGCTGGACCAGGTGCTGGGCCAGCAGCTGCAGCGGCCGCTGGGCACCGAGATGCCGTTCCAGCGCGGCGACCTCGCCGCCCCGGCGCTGGTCGGCCGCAACACGCTGGTGACGATGGTAGTGGAGGCGCCCGGGATCGCGTTGACCGCCCAGGGCAGGGCGCTGGAAGCGGCGCCGCGCGGCGGGCTGGTGCCGGTGATGAACCTCGGCAGCCGGACGGTTGTGGAAGGCCAGGTCACCGGTCCGGGACGGGTGCGGGTCACCATGGGCGCCGCGCCGCTGCGGCGGGAGGGGAATGATGCGCGCCTTGCTGGTGCTGCCGCTGGTGCTGCTCTCGGGTTGCGGCACGCTCGAACGGCTCTCCCGCGTCGGCCGGCCGCCGGAGCTGTCCGCCGTGCGCGACCCGACGGCGGATCCGGCCTACCGCCCCGTGGCCATGCCGATGCCGGCCGCGCTCGACCCGCCGATGCCGGCGAACAGCCTGTGGCGGCCGGGCAGCCGGACCTTCCTGCGCGACCAGCGCGCGGCCCAGGTCGGCGACCTGATCACGGTTCTGGTCAGCATCGACGACCAGGCGCAGCTGCAGAACCGCACCCAGCGCGCCCGCACCGGCGCCGACGCCATGGGGATGCCGGAAATGTTCGGCATGCAGACCCGCTGGTTGCCGAAGGCAGCGAGCCCCGATACGCTGGTCAGCGCTTCCGGCAGCCAGACCACCGACGGCAACGGGACGGCGAAGCGGTCGGAGACGGTGACGCTGCGGCTGGCGGCGACCGTGACCCAGGTGCTGCCGAACGGCAACCTGGTGGTGAACGGCAAGCAGGAGGTGCGGGTTAGCGCCGAGATGCGCGAGCTCTCGGTACAGGGGGTGATCCGGCCGCAGGACATCGCCAGCGACAACACCATCCGGCACGACCGGCTGGCCGAGGCCCGCATCGCCTATGGCGGGCGCGGCACGCTGTCCGACCTCCAGCAGCCGCGGCTCGGCTCGCAGCTGCTGGACATCATCCTGCCCTTCTAGCGGATGAGGCCGACCTCGCGCGCCTTGATCTGCAGCGCGAGGTATTTCGAGTAGATCCGGCACTGCGCCAGGCTGCCGGCGGTGAACCAGAGGCCGGGCTGCGGGGTCGGTCGCCACATGTTGCGCAGCTCGCCGCCCGCATCGAAGCCCCATACCGGGCCGATGCGGTCGGCGATGGCGTCGCCGAGGGCGGCGCGGACGACCTCCTGCTGGTTCTTGTAGCCCGTCGCCATGACCAGCAGCTCGGCCGGCACCACGCGACCATCCTTCAGCCGCAGCCCCTCCGCCACGAAGCGGTCGACATCGTCGTACTGCACCAGCCCGATGCTGCCATCGGCGATGAGGTCGGAGCAGCCGACATTGAAGTAGTAGCCGCCGCCGCGCTGCAGATAGAGCATCTGGAAGCCGCAGCCGTCGATCCCGTCATCCAGCCGGAAGCCTCGCGCCGCCAGCCGCTCCAGCAGCGGCCGGTCGACCTCCTTCGAGGTCGCGGTCATCATCCGGTAGGCACGGGTCAGCTCCGGGAAGGGCATGGCGGTGGCCAGCAGGTCGCAATCCTCGGTCGGAATGCCCTCGGCATAGATCGAGTAGACCCGCTGCGCCTCCTGCACCGAGACGATGTGCGTCGGGCTGCGCTGGACCATGGTGACCGCGGCGCCGCTGGAATGCAGGTCCTGCGCGACGTCATGGCCGCTGTTGCCGGTACCGAGCACGATGGCCCGCTTCCCCTTCCAGTCCATGCCGTTGGTATAGGCGCCGGAGTGCATCACCGTGCCGCGGAAATCCCCGAGCCCCGGCAGCTTCCGGCATGATCGGGATGCCGCTGACGCCAGTGGCGAAGACCAGGTGCCGCGGCCGCATCACCCGCGTGCCGCCGTCGGCGCGCCGCAGGGTCACCTGCCAGCACTGCGCCGCCTCGTCCCAGCCGCCTGCCTCGAGCCCGGTGCCGGTCCAGACATTCAGCTCCAGCGCCTCGACATAGGCCTCGAACCAAGCGGCCAGCATGTCCTTCGGGATGAAGACCGGCCAGGTCGGCGGGAAGGGCATGTAGGGCAGGTGGTTGACATGCACCTCGTTGTGCAGCGTCAAGGAATGGTAGCGCCGCCGCCAGTTGTCGCCGACCCGCTCCTCGCGGTCCACCACCAGCGTGTCGATGCCAAGCGCGCCCAGCCGCGCGGCGATGCCGAGGCCGGCCTGGCCGCAGCCGACGACGATAACCGCCGGGTCATGGTCCGCATAGGCGCGGGCGGCGGCGCGCTTGTCGGCCCAGTTGGGGCCACCGAAGTCCCGGGAATAATCCTTCTCCGAGGTGTGCTGCCGCCCGGCCCGGTCGGGATGGCCGAGCAGATCCTGCAGCGCGGTCAGCAGAATCCAGGCGCGCAGGCCGCCCGGCCCGCCGGCATCCGGCAGCAGCCGGGCGACGCCCTCGGCGCTGCCGGTCGCGGTCTCGAAGGCGAGGAAGCACTCCACCACCTCCTGCCCGGCCCGCGTCACCTGGCGCGGCGCGGTGCGGTGCGGCGCGAGGCGGAGGCCGCGCGGGCGGACCCGCGGCAGGGCATCGCGCAGCCGCGTCTCCACAGCCTCGCGGCCGCTGGTGGTCTCGATCCGCCAGCCGAAGGCCAGCAGGTCGCGCCAATGGCCGCCGGGGGTGAAGAGCGCCGCCGCGGCGGCCGCATCCCCTGCTCCAGCGCCGCGGCAAGGCTTCGACCCAGGCGGCAGCGGCGGCCTCCGGCGTCAGGGTCTGCGGAGTCATCACGTTCATGGCGTCGGCTCCCGGGCGGGCGGACCCGCCATCCGTTCTTGTCTTGCGCGGCAGACTGGCCGGCGTCCCCGCAGCGGGCAAGCCGCCACCGCCGCATGCCGAAGGCTGCGCACCCGCGTCCAAGGCCGGGCTGCTTGCGGGGCCGCGCCACGCGCCGCAGGATAGCCGGAACGGCCCGGCCACGAAGCCGGCGATGGGAGAGGACCCAAGCATGTCCAAGCCTGCGCGGCCGCGGCGCCGCATCCTGCTGGCTTCAGCCACCGCCGGCCTTCTCGCCCCAACGGTGCTGCGCGCAGAGGGACGCTACCCGAACCACGCCGTGCGGGTGGTGAATGCCTACAGCCCCGGCGGCACCGCGGATGTCGTCTGCCGCATCCTCTTCGCCGCGCTGGGCGAACGCATGGGCCAGGCCTTCACGGTGGAGAACCGGCCTGGCGCCGCCGGCACGCTCGCGGCGCAGGTGATCGCCCGCGCCCCGGCCGATGGCTACAACCTGCTCTATGACGCCACGGCGCATTCGGTGAACCCGTCGCTCTTCGGCAGCCGGCTGCCCTACGACACGCGGAAGGAGCTGCTGCCGGTCTTCCTGGCAATGCTGACACCGAACACGCTGATGCGCTGGCCGGGCTTCGAGGCGAAGACGGTGCCGGAACTGATCGCCCTGGCGCGCGCCAATCCCGGCAAGGTCGACTGCTCCTCGACCGGTATCGGCACGGTGCAGCATGTCTCGCTGGAGCTGTTCAACCAGCTCGCCGGGGTGAAGATCAACCACATCGTCTACAAGGAGATCGCGGCCTCGCGGAACGACTTGACGACGGGGCAGGTGCCGCTGCAGTTCAGCAACGTGCCCTCGACCCTGCCGCTGACCCAGGCGAACCAGGCGGTCTGCCTGGCGCATTGCGGGCCCTCGCCGATCGCCGTGCTGCCGGGCATCCCGGCCATGGCGGAATTCCTGCCGGGGTTCGAAACCTGGGAGTGGAACGGCATCTTTGCCCCGGCCGGCACGCCAACCGAGCTGATGCAGCAACTCAATACGGAGCTGAACGCGGTTGTGCGCGATCCAACGGTCTTGGCCAAGCTGACCGGCCTCGGCGCCCTGACCCGGGCCAACAGCATCGACGAGATTCGCCGCCTTCCGCGAGCAGCAGATCGCCTTCTTCGCCGAAATGGTGAAGAAGGCCAATATTCGGATCGATTGACGATGACGCAGCCCTATATCATCGACCGCGGCAGCAACTCCCGCCGCCAGGCGGTCCAGGACTGGCTCTTCGGGCTTGACCTGGTATCCGCCCCGCTGCAGGAGGCGATCGTCACCGCCTGGGCCAGTTCATGGGCCTCCTCCTCGCATGAGCGGCTGGAGGACATGCCCTTCTCCCCCGGCGGCGGTTTCTTTCCGCTGATGCAGCACGTGAACGAGGTGACGCGCGCCGGCGTCGATCTCGGCCGGCGCGCGGCCGCGGACTGGGATGTCGCGTTCGACCCCGACGTGCTGGTGCCGATCCTGATCCTGCACGATGTCGACAAGCCGCTGCTCTATCGCCGCGACGGCGCCGGCGCGGTCCATACCCCGCTCTACCACGAGCTTGCCGCATGGGGTGATCGGCGCCATGCTGCTGAAGGAGCTCGGCTTCGCCCATACCGTGGTCAGCACGGTGGCGACGCATGCCACCAACGCCCCCTTCCATGGCCGCAACCTTGAAGCGCATGTGCTGCACTACGCCGACCTGTTCGCCGCGGACCATGCCTTCCGGGTGATGGGCGAGACGCCGCTCTATCTGCGGAAGCACTGACCCGCTAATCCTCCAGGATGTGCGGACGCTATTTCCAGCAGCGCGGCCCGGCTTCAGTCGCGCGCTACTTCGAGACGGTGAACCCGCTGCCGAATTTCGCGGCCAGCTGGAACCGCGCCCCGACCCAGGATGCGATGGTGGTGCGCCGCCACCCGGAGACCGGGCTGCGCCACCTCGACCCGCTGCGCTGGGGGCTGGTGCCGCGCTGGGCCAAGGATGCCTCCGGCGCCGCCAAGATGATCAATGCCCGGTCCGAGAGCGTCGCCGAGAAGCCCGCCTTCCGCGAGGCCTTCCGCAAGCGCCGCTGCCTGGTCACCGCGGACGGCTTCTACGAATGGCGCACCGACGGCAAGTCGAAGCAGCCCTATGCCATCGCGCTGGCGGATGGCGCGCCGATGGCGCTGGCCGGGTTGTGGGAAGGCTGGCGGGCGCCGGACGGCAGCATCCTGCGAACCTGCACCATCGTGACGACGGATGCGAACGAGAAACTGGCGGCCATGCACCACCGCATGCCGGTGATCCTGCCGCCCGAGGCCTGGGGCCACTGGCTCGGCGAGGAACCGGCCGAGGCGGAGGATCTGCTGGCCCTGCTGCGTCCCTGCCCGTCCGGGATGGTCGCGGCCTGGCCGGTGACGCCGCGGGTCAACAAGGTGGCGGAGAACGATGCCGGCCTGCTGGCGCGCGACCCGCTGGCGATGCCCCCGGCGGGGCTGGACGACGCCCCGCCGGATTTCAGCGACTAGGCAGCGATCGTCCGGCGCGCTTTGGCGCCGGGCCTGGATCGCCGCCGCGCCATCACGCCGCGGTCTTCGACATGTCGAAGGGCGGCTGAACGTCGGGCGACAGCACCGGCTCGTAGGGCGCGCCCTCGGTCCGCGCCGCCAGGTCGGCCTTGGCGGCCTCGATCAGCGCCGGGTCGCGCAGGCAGTCCACCGCGGTGCCGGCCATCACCTTGGCCACATGCACCATGCCCTTGTGCGCCGCCGGCAGCATGCCCTGCGCGGTGAGCTGCCAGGAATGCCCCGGCGTGCCGATCGCATAGGTCGCGCCGCGCGCCTGCACCGTCGGCACCACCCAGGACACGTCGCCCACATCCGTGCTGCCCACCATCGGCGCGCCCTTGAGGTCGAGCGGCACGATGACGTCGCAGAGCGAGACGCCCTTCCGCACGGCCAAGCCCATCTTGCGCCAGGCGGCGGCGATGTCCTCCTCGCTCAGGGTCGCCTGGAATTCGGCGGCCTTGGCGCGGTCGGCCTCATCGAAGGGCGGCGGCCCGAGACGGTCGAGGTTCGACTGCATGGCGCGCTCGAGCGGCAGGTTGCCGAGCAGGTTGGAGACGCCGCTGACCACCTTCGCCTCGACCCTGGTCTCGGTCATCAGCGCGGCGCCCTCGGCGATCTTCCGCACCCGCTCGATCAGCCGTCGCAGCTCCACCAGGTCGCGCGCGCGGATGAGGTAGCGCACCTTCGCCGTCGGCTGCACCACGTTCGGCGCGACGCCGCCGGCATCCAGATAGGCGTAGTGGATGCGGGCATCGGAGGGCATGTGCTCGCGCATGTAGTTGACGCCGACATTCATCAGCTCGACCGCATCGAGCGCGCTGCGGCCGAGATGCGGCGCCGCCGCGGCATGGCTGGCGCGGCCCGCGAAGCTGAAGTCGATCCGGGTATTCGCCAGCGACAATGCCTCCTGCACCGCGGCGAAGGCGGCGGGGTGCCAGGAGATGGCGATGTCGACGTCCCGGAAGGCGCCGTCGCGCACCATGAAGCCCTTCGCGGCGCCGCCCTCCTCGGCCGGGCAGCCGTAGTAGCGGACCCGGCCGGGCAGCTTGTTGGCCGCGAGCCAGTCCTTCACCGCGGTCGCCGCGAGCATGGCCGCCGAGCCCAGCAGGTTGTGGCCGCAGCCATGGCCGAAGCCCGGCCCCGGCAGCGGCCGCTGCTCGGCGAGGCCGGCTTCCTGCGACAGGCCGGGCAGCGCGTCGTACTCGCCGAGGATGGCGATCACCGGCCCGCCCTCGCCCGCCTCGCCCATCACCGCGGTCGGGATGTCGGCGACGCGCTCGGTGACGCGGAAGCCATGCTCGCGCAACATCGCGGTATGCTCGGCGCAGGAGCGGGTCTCGGTATAAGCCAGCTCCGGCATGTGCCAGACGCGGTCCGAGAGATCCTCGAACTCGGACTTCTTCGCATCGACCAGGCGCCAGATTTCCTCGGTGTTCTGCATCATCGTGTTCCTGAGACTTGGGCGAGGTCGGGGCGGGAAACGTGTTCCCTCCTCAAACCCCACCCTTCCTTTGCGTGAGACGGGTGCCGCCGCGCGGAGGGTACGGGATTCCCAGACAGAGATGAGCGGGCCGGGGAGAATATTTCCTCCCGGTCCCTACGACACGCCGCCCTGCCCCGACCAGCGGACAAGCCTGCGCCTCCTGGCTCGGCCCGCCGGCTCACGCCGCGCCGGCCTTCGCCTTCAGGCTCTCAAGGTCGTAGCCCGCGACCTGCTTGTAGCCGCCGGTGATCGCCAGCATCTCCTCCCGGGTCATCACCTCCTCGATCCGGGTGAAGGGCCGGTCGCCGGTGCGCAGGAAGACCTCGCGCAGGATCGCGTCGGGCGGGTTCTTCCGGTTGGTCAGCACCACCTGCGTCGTCGCCGGCAGCCGCACGGCTTCATAGGCCTTCAAGGCGCCCTCGGGGTCGTCGGCGTGCTTCGCCAGCAGGTCCGCGAGGCAGCGCGCATCCAGCACCGACTGCCCGGCGCCGTTCGAGCCCCGCGGCACCATCGGATGCGCCGCATCGCCCAGCAGCGTCACCCGGCCGAAGGTCCAGCGCGGCAGCGGATCCTGGTCCACCATGGGGAATTCCAGCACCAGCTCGCTGGCGCGGACCATCGCCGGCACGTCGAGCCAGTCGAAGACCCAGTCGCGGATCCAGGGCATGAAGTCGTCCACCTCGCCTGGCCGGTTCCAGTCGCGGCGCGACCGGTGGGTCTCGGTCTCCACCTCGAAGACCCAGTTCAGCAGCTGCGTCCCGTCCTCGTGGTGGCGGATGGGATACAGCACCATCTTGCCGTTCTTCAGCCAGCCGGCCCGGGTCATCGAGGCGCCGCCCAGGATGGGCGGCCAGCGCGCCACCCCGCGCCACATGTTGTAGCCGGTGTATTTCGGCTCGCCCTCCTGGGGGTAGAGCTGGCGGCGCAGCGCCGAATGGATGCCGTCCGCGCCGATGGCGACGCTGCCGCGCAGCGGGGCGGCACGCCGCCGCCGCGCCCGGGGGTGAATTCCACCGTCACGCCGTCCTCGTCCTGGTCGATATGCGCGACGCGGCGGTCGAGCAGGATCGCCCCCTCCCCCAGCCGCTCCCGCGCCGCCGCCAGCAGCGCGGCATGCAGGTCGGCGCGGTGCAGCGACAGCTGCGGGTGGTCGTAGCCGGCGGCGCGGCCCAGCGCCTCCCGGTGCACGTGCTGGCCGAAGCGGTTGAAGAAATCCGCCTCGGTCGGCTGCACGCCGGCCGCGGCCAGGGCCGGCTCCAGCCCCAGCCGGGCCAGCTCGGCGGCGGCATGCGGCAGGATGTTCACCCCGACGCCGAGCGGCCGGACCTCGGCGGCGGCCTCCACCACCGTGCAGGGGATACCGTTCCGGTGCAGGCAGAGCGCGAGGGTCAGCCCGCCGATGCCGCCGCCGATGACCAGGATGCCGGACATGCTGTGCCCCCGCCGGGATTGCCGCAGTATGGAGGCGCCGGGCCACGCCGCGTCAATCCGCCCCGACGCGGAGCGTCAATCCGCCCCGACGCGGAGCGTCGATCCAACCCGACGCGGAGCGTCGATCCGCCCGGATGCGGAGCGTCAATCCGCCCGGATTCTGCGCCGCGGCCACGACCTCGCGCATCTCGCCCATCTCGACCGCGAGGAAGGCGGCGACGGCCTCGGGCGGCAGCGGCGCCGGCAGGGCACCCTCGCTGGCCAGGCCGCGGGCGAAGCCCGGCTCCGCCAGCGCCGCATTGGCCGCTTCGTTCAGCGCCCGGCGGATCCCGGGCGGCAGGCCGTGCGGGCCGAACAGCCCCCACCAGATGCCCGCGTCGTAGTCGATTCCGGCAGCCCGCACCGTGGGCGCCGGCGGCGTGCCGGGCGGCCTCTCCTCCCCGGTATAGGCGATGATCCGCAGCAGCCCGCCGCGGATCTGCCCGGCGGCGCTGGCGATGGTGGTGAACATCAGGTCGACCCGCCCCGCCACGAGGTCGGTCAGCGCCCCCGCCGTGCCGCGATAGGGCACGTGCTGCAGCGTCGCCCCGGCCCGCAGGTTGAAGAGTTCCGCGGCGATATGGGTGGTGCTGCCGGGGCCGGAGCTGGCGTAGTGCAGGCTGCGCGGCCTCGCTCGGTCGGCCGCGAGCAGATCCTGGATCGAGCCGATCGGCGAGTCGGGCGGTGTCAGCACGATCAGCGGCGCCTTCGCCAGCAGCGCCACCGCATCCAGCTCGGCGCCCGGGTTGAAGCCGGTGCCCTGGACCGGGCCGATGGCGGTGATGGATGACGTCGTCAGCAGCAGGGTGTGCCCGTCCGGCGCGCTTTGCGCCACCGCGGCGACCCCCACCGCGCTGCCGGCGCCAGGCCGGTTCTCCACCACGAAGGGCTGGCCGAAGCGGGCCTGCAGCCGTTCGGCCAGCGGCCGGGCGATGGCATCATTCGACCCGCCCGGCGTGAAGGGCACCACGATGCGCACCGGGCGGGCAGGCCAGCCCTCGGTCTGGGCAAAGGCGGGCTTGGCCAGGCAGGCGGTGCCCGCCACGGCCAGCAGGGCACGGCGTCCAGGGCGTTGCAGCATCGGGTTTCCTCCGCCGCGATGCTGCCCCAGCCCCGGGGCTGCGCCACCTCCGTATCGCGGCACGATCTGTGCCTTGGCGGATCAGGGGCCGGCTGCGGCCCGGGGTGTCGGGGGACCGTGACTCTGCGAGTCTTGCTTGTGGACAGCGATGGCGACCGCGCGGCGGCGGTGGAGGCCGGGCTGGTCGCCGCCGGCTGCATGGTGGTGGGCGTGGTGGGCGGCACTGCGGAGCTGACGCGGGCGGTGCGCGATTCGGGCGCGGAGGTCATCGTCTGCGGCCTCGACGACCCCTCGCGCGACGAGCTGGAAGGCATGCGCGCGCTGCACCGGGACGAGCCGCGCCCGGTGGTGCTCTTCGCCGAGAAGGCCGCGCCCGAGCAGATCGAGGCGGCGCTCGAGGCGGGCGTCGCCGCCTATGTCGTGGAGGGCATGGCCCCGGCCCGGGTTCGGCCGGTGATCGAGGTGGCGATCCGCCGCTTCCGCGCCCATCAGGCGCTGCGCGACGAGTTGGCCGCGGCGCGGCAGGACCTGGAGGAACGCCGGCTGGTCGACCGCGCCAAGGCGGTGCTGATGCAGAAGCACCGGATGACCGAGCCGGAGGCCTATCGTCGGCTGCGGCGGATGGCGATGGACCGGGGGCAGAAGCTCGGGGTAGTGGCGGCCCAGGTTGTGGGCAAATATCAGGCATAATGCCTTTGATTTGACCTATTTTGCGACACAGTAGGTTTTTTGCCTAACAATCACGCATTTTCACTTGACCCGCGCGGTCGTCTTCGGCTTTCCTGACGGCACGCGATGGTCCGCAACGGCGCGGGCCTGCCGATCGGTGGGGTTGCCCCGGTCGAGCCGCGCCCCATCCGTCCGCGGCCCAAAGGCGGTCCGCATCTGGCCTTCCCGGCCGGAGGTCCGCCCGCGTGCCATCCGACACCCTGGACCCCGACCTGACCGTCCCCCGCCGCGCCCTACGGCGTCCGGCCGCGCGCACGCTCCGGCTCGGCTGCGTGCAGCTTGACCGATGCGGCACCGCTGCTGGTGGCCGAGGATCTCGGCCTCTTTGATGCCGTCGGGCTGCGCGTCACGCTGTCGATCGAAAGCGCCTGGGCGGCACTGCGCGACAAGCTGGCCTTCGGCGCGCTGGACGCGGCGCAGCTGCTGGGGCCGATGCCGATCGCCCTCGCGGCCGGGCTGGATGGCGTCCAGGCACAGGTGACGGTCGCCGCCGGGCTCGGCGCCAACGGCAATACGCTCACCATCTCCCGCGCCCTGGCCGCCGAGATCGGCCGCTTCCCCGGCCGCTGCCGGCCGCAGCCTTCGCCGCCGTGGCGCGCCGCCGCGCCGCCGCCGGCCGGCCGATCACGCTCGGCGTCGTCTTCGCCTATTCCTCGCACAACTACCTGCTGCGCTGGTGGCTCGCCTCGGCCGGCCTCGACCCCGACCGCGACCTGCGGCTGCTGGTGGTGCCGCCGGCGCTCTGCGCCCGGCGCCTGGCCGATGGCGCCATCGACGGCTTCTGCGCCGGCGAGCCCTGGGGCAGCCATGCCGCCGAGCAGGGCGTCGGCACCATCGCGCTGTCCTCCGGCGACATCTGGCCGAACCACCCGGAAAAGGTGCTGGCTTTCGCCGCCGCCCAGAGCGCTGCGCGACCCGGAAAGCGCCACCGCCTGCACCGCCGCCGTCATCGCCGCCACGCGCTGGCTGGACGAGCCGGAGAACAAGGCAGAGGCGGTGCACATCCTGCAGCGCCGCGCCTTCCCGGACCTCTCCGCCAGTGCGATCGGCGCCGCCTTCGACGGCACCGCTGAAGGGCTGATGCAGGCCGCGCCGCTCCGCTTCCGCACCGCCACCCTGCCGCGCCGCGAGCAGGCCGGCTGGTGGCTGCGGCAGATGCGCCGCTGGGGACACATCCCGCCCGGCATCGCCGAGGCCACCGCCCTCGCCCCCTGGCGCCAGGACCTCTGGCGGGCCGCCGCCGCCCGCCTGCGGGAGGTGGAGCCCCCCGCCCCCGGCACGCCCCCCGCCGACCTGCCCCTTGCCTCGATGCCGGAGACCCGCCCATGAGCCTCACCCGCCGCCAGGCCCTTGCCGGCACCGCCGCGCTGCTGGCCGCAGCCCGCGCCGCCACCCCGCGCGGCGCCTTCGCCCAAGGCCCGACCAGGCCCGAAGTCACCAAGGCGACGCTCGGCTACATCGCCCTGACCGACAGCGCGCCGCTGATCATCGCCAAGGAGAAGGGCCTCTTCGCCAAACACGGCATGCCCGATGTCGAGGTGTCGAAGCAGGCGAGCTGGGGCGCCACGCGCGACAACCTGGTGCTCGGCGGCGAGCGCGGCGGCATCGACGGCGCGCATATCCTGACGCCGCTGCCCTATCTGATGACGACCGGCCGCGTCACGCAGAACAGCCAGCCGGTGCCGATGGTGATCCTGGCGCGGCTGAACACCAACGGCCAGGGCCTCTCGGTCGGCGAGAAGCACAGGGCGCTGAGGCCGACGATCGAGGCCGCTTCGCTGAAGAAGGCGCTGACGCAGGAGAGCAAGGTCGCCATGACCTTCCGCGGCGGCACCCATGACCTGTGGCTCCGCTACTGGCTGGCCGCCGGCGGCATCGATCCCGACAAGGACGTGCAGACCATCGTCGTGCCGCCGCCGCAGATGGTCGCCAACATGAAGGTCGGGACCATGGACGCCTTCTGCGTCGGCGAGCCCTGGAACGACCAGCTGGTCAACCAGAAGATCGGCTTCACCGCCGCCGTCACCGGCGAGCTGTGGCGCGACCATCCGGAGAAGTCGCTCGGCATGCGCGGGGACTGGGTGGAGAAGCACCCGAACGCGGCCCGCGCCCTGACGGCGGCGGTGATCGAGGCGCAGCGCTGGTGCGACGAGGCGGCGAACAAGGCCGAGATGTGCGCCATCATCGGCAAGCGCGCCTGGTTCAACGTCCCCGTCGCCGATATCCTGCAGCGCTCCCTGGGCAACATCGACTACGGCGACGGCCGCAAGGTCGAGGGCTCGCCGCTGCTCATGAAATTCTGGCGCGACCATGCCAGCTACCCCTTCCCCTCGCACGACCTGTGGTTCCTGACCGAGGACATCCGCTGGGGCGTGCTGCCGGAAGCGACCGACACGAAGGCGCTGATCGCCCAGGTCAACCGCCAGGCGCTCTGGCGCGAGGCCGCCGAGATGGCCGGGGTGAAGCAGGCCGAGATGCCCACCGGCACCAGCCGCGGCCGCGAGACCTTCTTCGACGGCAAGGTCTTCGACCCCGAGAACCCGGCCGCCTACCTCGCCTCCCTCTCCATCAAGAAGCTCGCGGGGGCCTGAGATGACCGCCGTCTCCACCAAGCCCGCGCCGGCCCCGGCGCAGATGTCGCGGCCGCTGCTGGCGAAGCTGCCGCAGCCATCCCGCGTCGCGCCGATGCTGGCCAATGTCATCCCGCCGTTGATGATCCTGGCCGTCTTCCTCGGGCTCTGGGAGTTCCTCGCCAGCGGGCCGGCCGCAACACTGCCGCCACCCTCCAAGGTGTGGGCCGACAGCTACGACCTCATCACCGATCCCTTCTTCGACCGCGGCGGGCTGGACAAGGGGCTGTTCTGGCACCTCGCCGCCAGCCTGCAGCGCGTGGCGCTCGGCTTCACCATCGCCGGCGTCGTCGGCATCCTGACCGGGCTGCTGATCGGCACCTCCCCTTCGCCATGCGCGGGCTCGACCCGATCTTCCAGGTGCTGCGCACCGTGCCGCCGCTGGCCTGGCTGCCGCTCTCGCTCGCCGCTTTCCGCGAGGCGCAGCCCAGCGCGATCTTCGTGATCTTCATCACCTCGGTCTGGCCGATCATCATCAACACCGCGGTCGGCGTCCGCAACGTGCCGCAGGACTACCGCAACGTCGCCGCCGTGATCCGCCTGCGCGGCCCGGCCTTCTTCTGGAAGATCGTGCTGCCGGCCGCCGCGCCCTACATCTTCACCGGCCTCCGCATCGGCATCGGCCTGTCCTGGCTGGCGATCGTCGCCGCAGAGATGCTGATCGGCGGCGTCGGCATCGGCTTCTTCGTCTGGGATGCCTGGAACAGCTCCAACCTCTCCGACATCATCGTGGCGCTGGTCTATGTCGGGCTGGTCGGCTTCGCGCTCGACCGCATCGTGGCACTTGCCGGACGCATCGCCACCCGCGGCACGCAGGAGAGCTGAGCCATGCTGACCGACGAGCGCTTCCTCGACATCTCCCAGCTTCTCCATCCAGTTCCCGCGCAGCCCGGTGCCGGTGCTGCGGCAGGTGGACCTGCAGATCGCCCGCGGCGAATACATCGCGGTCATCGGCCATTCCGGCTGCGGCAAGTCGACGCTGCTGAACGTCATCGCCGGGCTGCTGCCGCCCTCCGCCGGCGGCGTGGTGCTGGAGGGCCGGGAGATCGACGGCCCCGGCCCCGACCGCGCCGTGGTCTTCCAGAACCACAGCCTGCTGCCCTGGCTGACCTGCTACGAGAATGTCCGGCTGGCGGTGGACCAGACCGTCGGCCGCCGGATGAGCAAGGCCGAGCGGCACGACTGGGTGCTTGAGACCCTGGCGCTGGTGCACATGACCCATGCGAAGGACAAGCGCCCGGCCGAGATCTCCGGCGGCATGAAGCAGCGCATCGGCATCGCCCGGGCGCTGTCGATGCGGCCCAAGGTGCTGTTGCTGGACGAGCCCTTCGGCGCGCTCGACGCGCTGACCCGGGCGCACCTGCAGGACCAGGTGATGGAGATCCATGCCTCCCGCGGCACGACCGTCGTGATGATCACCCATGACGTGGACGAGGCCGTGCTGCTCTCCGACCGCATCGTCATGCTGACCAACGGGCCGAACGCGACGGTGGGCGAGATCCTCAAGGTCGGGCTGCCGCGGCCGCGCGACCGGCTGGCCCTGGCGGCGGACCCGGTCTTCGTCGCGGCGCGCACGGCGGTGCTGGGATTCCTCCATGCGCGGCATGCCAACCCGGCGCTGTCCGCCGCCTGATCCCGGTCCGCGGCGACAATACCACCGTCGCGGACCGGCATAGCCAGCTATTCCAACATTGCGGGGCGGAGATGCTTGCGGTCGCCCCGCGAACCGGCCACATGCCGCCAACCCCGCCGGAGCCCCCCGCCGCATGCTGCATTTTCCCGTCTTCCTCGACCTCAAGGGCCGGGTCGCGCTCGTCCTCGGCACCGGCGAGGTCGCGGAGCGGAAGGCCGCCATCCTCCGCCAGGCCGGGGCCGAGATCCGCTTCGCCGCGGCCTTCTCCCCCGCCCTGCTGGAGGGCTGCGCCATCGCCATCGGCGCCGATGCGCCCGAGCCCGAGCTGGCCGCGCTGGCCGAGGCCTGCCGCGCCCGGGGCATCCCGGTGAACGTCGTCGACAAGCCCGCGCTCTGCACCGCGCTGATGCCGGCGATCATCGACCGCGATCCGGTGACCATCGCCATCTCGACCGGCGGCGCCGCCCCGGTGCTCGCCCGGCAGGTGCGGCAGCGGATCGAAGCGGTGCTGCCCATGGGCCTCGGCCGCGTCGCCGCCATGGCGGAGCGCTTCAAGTCCGCCGTCCGCCGCCGGCTGCCCGACCTCGTCGCCCGCCGCCGCTTCCTCGACGCGGCGCTGTCCGGCCCGGCTGCCGACCTCGCCATGGCGGGGCGGGAGGCCGAGGCCGACGCCGCCTTCACCCGGGCGCTCCAGGGCGCCGACACGGCGCCGCCCGGCATCGTCCACCTGGTCGGCGCCGGGCCGGGCGCGGCGGACCTGCTGACGCTGCGCGCGCTGCGGCTGCTCGGCGAGGCCGATGTCATCGTCCATGACCGGCTCGGCACCGAGGAGGTTCTCGAGCTCGCCCGGCGCGACGCCGAGCGGATCTTCGTCGGCAAGGCCCGCGCCAACCACTGCATGGTGCAGGAGGAGATCAACGCCCTTCTGGTCCGCCTCGCGCGGGAGGGCAAGCGCGTGGTGCGGCTGAAGGGCGGCGACCCGCTGGTCTTCGGCCGCGGCGGGGAGGAAGCCGAGGCGCTCGCCGAAGCCGGCATCGCCTGCGAGGTCGTCCCCGGCGTCACGGCCGCGCTGGCCTGCGCCGCCGGCGCCGGCATCCCGCTGACCCACCGTGACGCCGCCCGCGCCGTCACCTTCGTCACCGGCCACCGGCGCGACGGAAGGGTCGACGTCTCCGGCCTGGTGCGGCCGGGCCAGACCCTGGCGATCTACATGGGCATCACCATGCTGCGGGAGATCCGCGACGGGCTGGTGGCGCAGGGCCTCTCCCCGCGACCCCGGCCGCGGTGGTCGAACGCGGCGGCACCAGCCGCCAGCGGGTGTTGCGCGGCACGCTGGAGAGCGTCGCGGCCGGGGCCCAGGCCTGGGTCGAGGGCGGGCCTGCGCTGTTGCTGGTGGGCGAGGCGGTCGGCCGCGGCACGGCGGGCTGGGCGCAGGCACCGCTGGCGGCCTAGCTGGCGCTGGGGCAGCAGCCGCCTCCGTCACTTTCGCTCCAGTCCCCATCCGGACCCGGCATTCCCGTGTAAGCCGGAACGATGTCCGGGATCGCCGCCGTTCCGGCGGAGCGCACGACCTTCTTCGCCGAGCAGGCCAGGCGGCGCCGCCATGCGCGGCTCTGGGCACTGCTCTGCCTCGGCCTTGCCGCGGGGCTCGGCGCGGTGCTCAGCACCATCACCGGGCCGCTGGTGCTGCTGCTGCTGGCGCTCGGCCTGAAGCTGCTGGCCTGGCTCGGCCTGGCGCCGGCGGCGATGCTGGCGGCGCTGCACGGGCTGGATGCCTGGATCGGCAGCTGTGTCGCCGCCTTCGCTCAGGGCCTCGACCTCCTCGACGCGCAGGGCCCCGCCGCGGCCAAGCAGGCCATGCCCCTGTTCCTGCACGCGGCGCAGCTTGTGCTGCCGGGCATGCTTTTCGCCGCCCTGGTCTGGCTGCGGCTGGCCGGCTTCCACCGCCGCAGCGCCATCGCCGCCGCCGCGGCCGACCTCGCCGCCCGGCCGCCGCATGAGGCCGATGCGGAGGAGCGCCAGCTCGGCAACATCCTGGCCGAGCTGTCGCTCGCCGCAGGCCTGCCGGTAGCGCGCCTGCTGCTGGTCGATGCGGCGGAGCCCAATGCCGCGGCCTTCGGCGCCTCCCACCACGACGCCGCGATCATTGCCACGCGCGGCCTGCTGGAACGGCTGGACCGGCGGGAGACCCAGGGGGTGGTGGCGCATCTCGTCGGCTCGATCGGCAGCGGCGACCTGCGGCTGGCGGCCGCGGTGCAGGCGGTCTTCGGCACGCTCGGCGCCATGGTGCTGGCCTTCGACCTGCCCTTCCGCCGCGCCGCCTGGACCACGCTCGGCGACCTGGCCCGCGCGGTGCTCGGCCTGCTGCCGGCGGCACGGGCCGGGCGGCTGGCCGCGGGCCTCGCCGCCGGCACCGCGCCCGACAGCATGGACCCGATGATCCGGGTGATGAGCCTCGCCGAGCGCTGGCCGCCGCTCGGCGCGCTGCTGGTGGCGCCGCTGCTGCCCTGGATGCTGCTGACGCTGGTGCAGAAGCTGCTGGTCTCGCTCTGGATGCTCTTCGTCTTCGGCTGGCCGCTCGGCCTGCTCTGGCGGGCGCGGCGCTACCTCGCGGATGCGGTCGCGGTGCAGCTGCTGCGCGACCCGGAAGCGCTGGCCAGCGCGCTGCGGCGGATCGACATGGGCGGCCTGCCGCCGGGCGGCGCGCTGCAGGAGCTCGGCTTCTTCCACGCGCCGCAGCAGGGCGCGGCGCAGGGCTTCCGGGCGCGGGCCAGCATGGTCGCGGCGCTGACGCCGGCGATCGGGAAGCGCCTCGCGCGCCTGGCCGCGCTCGGCGCCGGCCCGGCGCCGCGCACCGGCCTGCTCGCCGGGCTGCGCGGCATTGCGGCGCTGCCGGGATGGAAGGCGGCGCTCGTGTTCTTCCTGCTGGCGCTGCTGGTGCCGCTGTTCGGCGCCCTGGCCTGCATGGTGGGGCTGCTGCTGGTCGGCGCCTCCTTCTTCTCCGTGCTGGGCGGGGCCGGCCTCGCCTCGCTCATCCTCCGGCTCTGAAGGGGAATGCGATGTCCGCTTGGTGGATCCTCGGGATCGTCGTGCTGCTGCTGGTGGTGCTGGCCTGGCTCTACAACGGGCTGGTCACCGCGCGGATGCGCGTGCGCAACGCCTGGGCGCAGATCGACGTGCAGCTGCTGCGCCGCAGCGACCTGATCCCCGACCTCGTCGAAAGCGTCCGCGGGTACATGAAGCATGAGAGCGGCATCTTCGACCGCATCCTGGAGGCCCGCCGCGCCGCCACCGCCGCCGGCGCCGACATCCCCGCCCGCGCCGCGGCCGAGGCCGCGCTGGGCCGCCAGGTGCAGGGGCTGCTGGCCCTGGCCGAGGCGGTGCCGGAGCTGCGCGCCAGCGACAACATGAAGGCGCTGCAGGAGGAGCTGGCGACCACCGAGAACCGCATCGCCTTCGCCCGGCAATTCCTCAACGACGCCGTGATGGACTACAACAACCGCATCCAGACCGTGCCGTCCAACCTGCTGGCGGGTCCCTTCGGCTTCGCGCCGGAGCGGTTCTTCGAGGTGCCGGCGGAGGCCAGGGCGAAGCCGGTGGTGGCCTTCTGACGCGCATCCGGGACGACAGGGAGCAAGCCTCGGGAGGAGAAAGCGTCTCCTCCCGAGACTGCATCTTTGCCTTCTGTGGATCTGGCGCTCGCCGCGCGGCGACGGCCGACACATGGAAATCGATGACGCGTGCGGGGAGAATGCCTTCTCCCCGACCTTGCCTTTCCCCCGGGCCCACGATTTTGGTTTTCAACCTCAATCCGGCTCAATGTCGCTCAATCCGGTTGAGGCCGATCCGGTCCCGATCCGCGCAACCGCAGTTCCACCGCGGTCCTGTCCGATCCAGGCCTCAGGAATTCAGGAATTGAGCATTTCAATCCCGCCCCCGCCCCGCCCGCCCAGCGGCCCGGACATGGCGAGGCCTTTGACGGTATTCCTATACACGCCAGCACCTGGAACCGCAACGGAATCCCCGCCCTCAGGCCGGGATCACCCGCTCCAGCGGCAGGCCGCGCACGTCCATCTCGTATTCCAGCCCGACCACCGGCGGCCGGCAGTGGTGCCAGGTCACGCCATGCCGCGCCGCGCCGCGCGCCACAAGCTCGTCGCCGAGGAAGGGATGGATGTCATGGATGGTGTAGACCTGCGCCGCGGTCGCCATGGCCCAGGACCCGCCCAGCGCCTGCATGCGCCGCTCCATCTCGCCCAGCACGAAGGCCGCCTTGCGGCGTAGCCCGGCGGGGGAGACATCCCCCAGCGCGATGGTCTGCTCCTCGTAGCTGCCCTTGCCCTCGGTGCTCTCGCCGCTGCCCGCGGTGGCGAAGCTCGGCGCCGCGCCGGACTCCGGCACGGTGTAGGAGAAGGCATGGAAGCCCGGCTCGGCCGGCGGGGTCAGCTCGGGGCAGACATTGCTGCGCGCCACCGGGTTGTCGCTGCCCGACAGGATCCCCCATTCGCCCAGCACCCTGGCATAGCCGAGGTTGAACTGGCGGAAGCCTGCCTCGGTGAACTGGCCGGGGAGCGCAATCTGCACTGGCAGAAGGCCGAGAGCGGCCGGCCGATGCCCTGCAGGTAGTCGGCGATGCGGGCGAAGCCGGCCGCCATCGGCACCGGCTCGGCGAAGCGCACCCGCTCGATCCGGAAGCCCGGCAGCGCCGCAACGCCCGCCGAATACTGGAAGACCGCCGGGATGTACCGGTAGCCGTCGCCCGGCCTTTCGCGCGTCTCGTACATGCCTCGCCTCCCTGGGTGCCGTCGCTATGCTGCCACCGAACCAGCCGATCGGACCACCCATGCCAGCACGCCGCGCCCTGCTCCACCGCGTCCCCATGCGCCATCCCGGCGACACCTCGGCGATCGAGGCGCTGTTCGAGGCCGGCACGCTCGACCCGCGCGCGGTGGTCGCCGTGCTGGGCAAGACGGAGGGCAATGGCTGCGTCAACGACTTCACCCGCGCCTATGCGGTGCAGGCGCTGTCGCTGATGCTCGGGCGAAGGCTGGGCGAGGCGCCGGAGAGCGTCGCCGCGCGCATCGCCATGGTGATGTCGGGCGGCACCGAGGGCGGGCTCTCGCCACATTTCCTGGTGCTCGCCGTGGGCGAGGCCGCGGCGCCGGAGCCGGCCGGCGCGCTGGCCATCGGCACCGGCTTCACCGCCGATTTCGCGCCGGAGGAACTCGGCCGCATCCCGCAGGTCGAGGCCACCGCCGCCGCTGTCCGCGCCGCCATGGCCGAGGCCGGCATCGCCGACCCGGCGCAGGTCCATTACGTGCAGGTCAAGTGCCCGCTGCTGACCAGCGGGCGCATCGCCGACGCCCGCGCGCGCGGCCGCACGGTGGCGACCGAGGACACCTACCATTCCATGGGGCTGTCGCGCGGCGCCTCGGCGCTCGGCGTGGCGCTCGCGCTCGGCGAGCTGGACCGCGTGCCGGAGGCGGCGATCGGCGCGGACTGGTCGCTGTATTCGGGCCGGGCCAGCACCTCGGCCGGGGTCGAGCTGCTGCGGAACGAAGTGATCGTGCTAGGCAACAGCCCGGCCTGGGGCGGTGACCTCGCCATCGCCCATGCGGTGATGCGCGATGCCATCGACCTGCCCGCCGTGCATGCCGCGCTGCGCGCCGCCGGGCTGCGGCCGGAGGACGGCCAGCTACCGCCCGCCGAGCAGGAGAGGCTGGTGGCTGTGCTCGCCAAGGCCGAGCCTTCCTCGACCGGGCTGATCCGCGGCCGGCGGCATATCATGGCCGATGACAGCGACATCAACGCCACCCGTCATGCCCGCGCCCTGGTCGGCGGCGTCATCGCCGGCGCGGTCGGCCGCACGGATATCTTCGTCAGCGGCGGCGCCGAGCACCAGGGGCCGGATGGCGGCGGGCCGGTGGCGGTGGTGGCGCGGCGGGGCTGAATGGGTACACTCGGCCCGACAAGGGACGGGGAAACGAAGGATGAGCACGAAATCCGCGCTGGGCGACCTCGAGATCCATCGGGTGATCGAGGAGGAGACGCCGCTCTTCGACCCGCTCGAGTTCTTCCCCACCCTGACGAAGGAGACCCTGGAGGAGAACCGTCCCTGGCTGGAACCCGCGGCGATCGACCCGGCGACCGGCAAGCTGCGGCTCTGCATCCAGTCCTACCTGGTGCGCACGCCACATCACACGATCCTGGTCGATACCTGCGTCGGCAACCACAAGCAGCGCCCGACACGGCCCTTCTGGCATATGAAGACGGCCGATGCCTGGCAGCGCAACCTGGCGGCGACCGGCGTCTCGGTGAACGACATCGACTATGTCATGTGCACCCACATGCATGTGGACCATGTCGGCTGGAACACGCGGCTGGAGAATGGCCGCTGGGTGCCGACCTTCCCGAAGGCCCGCTACGTCTTCGGCGAGAAGGAATACGCCTACTGGTCGGCCGAGCACGCCAAGGTCCCGAACCCGATCCTCGAGGACAGCGTGCTGCCCATCGTCGCCACCGGGCAGGCGGAGATGGTGCGGACCGATGCCGCGCTGAACGACCATGTCCGGCTGATCCCGACGCCGGGCCATACGCCCGACCACTACGCGGTCGAGCTCGGCAAGGGCGAGACCATCGGCGTGCTGACCGGCGACCTGATACATTCGCCGCTGCAGGCGCGCTACCCGGAGCTGTCGATGCGGGCGGATTCCGACCAGGCGCAGTCGGCGGCGACGCGGCGCAGGTTCCTCGAGCACCAGTGCGACACCGGGCGGCTGGTCTGCACCGCGCATTTCCCCTCCCCTCCACCGGGCATGTGACGCGCTGGGGCGACGGCTTCCGCTTCATGCCGACCTCGGCCTGAGATGCACCGGCGCGCGCTGCTGGGCGGCGCATTGGCCGCCCCGCGGATCGTCCGGGCGCAGGGGACGAACCAGGCGCGCGCCATCCGCGTCGTCAACGCCTATGGCGCCGGCGGCACCGCGGACATCGTCTGCCGCCTGCTCTTCGGGCGGCTCTCCGAACGCACCGGCCAGAGCTACGTGGTGGAGAACCGGCCGGGCGCCGCCGGCACCATCGCCGCCTCGGTGGTCGCCCGCGCGCCGCCCGACGGCGCCACGCTGCTCTATGACGCGACGGCGCATTCGGTGAACCCGGCGCTGTTCGGGCCGAAGCTGCCCTACGACACGCGGCGCGACTTCCTGCCGGTCTTCCTTTCCCTCGTCACGCCGAACACCATCCTCGGGTCGAAATTCTTCGCCCCGCGCACGGTGCCGGAGCTGATCGCCGCGGCCCGGGCGGCGCCGGGGACGATCGATGCGGGGACCTCGGGCATCGGCTCGGCCCAGCACATCACGCTTGCGCTGTTCAATGCGATGGCCGGGGTGCAGATCAACCATGTGGTCTACCGCGACGCGCCGGCGGCGCGGAACGACATGGTGACCGGGCGCATCCAGCTGCAATCCAGCAACGTCCCCGGCAGCGTCGGGCATGTCGGCGCCGGCACGGCGCGCGTCATCGCCCATACCGGGCGGGAGGCGGTGCCGGTGCTGCCCGGCGTGCCGGCGGTCGCCGAGACGCTGCCGGGCTTCGAAACCTATGAATGGAACGGCGTCTTCCTGCCGGCCGGCACGCCGGAGGAGATCCGCCGCGGGCTGAACGCCGCGCTCAACGCCACGGCGGCGGAGCCGGCCATCGCCGCGAAGCTGGTGGCGCTGGGCGGGCTGGTGCGGCCGAACACGCCGGAGGAATTCACGGACTTCCTCGATGGCCAATCTGCGCTGCACGGCAGGGTGGTGCGGGAGGCGAATATCCGCGCCGACTGAGTTGCCGCGGCCCGCAGCAATCCGGATCGCCAGCGGAACCGCCGCCGCCACCGGCCGTTCGCCCCGTCATGACGCGTGCGCAAGGCTCCGTGCTGGTCCTGTTCGGACTGTTGTTCCTGTTGCTCTGGCTGGTGCCGGAGGTCCCGCTGCTCGGCTTCGCCGCCGTGCTGTTGGCGCTGGCCCTGCATGCCGGGGTGATCCGCTGGCGCGCCGCACCGGCCTGCCGGACTGGGCCGGGGTGCTGATCGTCGCGGTGCTGGTGGTGGCGGCGTTGGGCCTGGCCGTCTGGGCCGCCGCAGGGCCGCTGGCCGAGCAGGCGACGCAGCTGGCGCAGAGCCTGCCGAAGAGCCTCGAGGCGCTGCGCGGCCGCATCGCCGGGACCGCCTGGGGCGACTGGCTGCTGCGCCAGGCGGCACCGGGCCAGTTGATCGGCAGCGGCGGGGTGGAGAATGCCGCGGCGACGGCGGCCAAGGCGGCGGGCAGCACGCTGGGCGGCCTCGGCAACCTGGTGCTCGTGGTGCTGCTGGCGCTCTACCTTGCGGTGCAGCCGGGCGGCTACCTCTCCGGCCTCCGCAGCCTGTTCGACCCGCGGCTCGATGGCCGGGTGCAGGAGACCCTGGCCGAGGCCGGCCACACGCTGCGCGGATGGCTGCTGGGACAGGCCTTCGCTATGGTGGTGGCGGGCACGCTGACCTTCCTCGGCTTCTGGGCGCTCGGCGTGCCGCTGGCCGGGCTGCTGGCGACCATCATCGGCCTGCTGAACTTTATCCCCGTGCTCGGTCCGGTCATCGGCGGCGTGCCGGCGGTGCTGCTGGCGATGACCGAGGACCCGATGCTCGGGCTCTGGGTGGTCGGGCTGATCGTCGCGGTGCAGACGGTGGAGGGGAATTTCCTGACGCCGATGGTGCAGGCGCGCACCGCCGATCTGCCGCCAGCGCTGCTGCTGATCGTCCAGGTGCTGACCGGGGCGCTGTTCGGCCTGCTCGGCGTGGCGCTGGCGGCGCCGCTCTCGGCGCTCGGAATGGTGGTGGTCAAGAAGGCCTATGTGGAGGGCTGGCTGGAGCGGGAGCCGCCCGCGCCTACCTCCACCGAAGCTAAATGATGAAATCTCCGGCGGTCAGGGCGATGTGGCCGAGCAGGCGGATGCTGCCGTCGGCCTGTCCGTCGGCGCTCGGCGAGAAGCCCGGCCGCATCGCCGGGCTGTCCATCTCCACCACGGTCCAATCGCCTGCGTAGTAGTATCGCAGCTCGGCCTGGCCGGAGCCGCTGAAGGCGGCCTGGCCGATGAACACGCCCGCCGGGCCCTGGCCACCGTGCGGAAAGAGCGATGCGACATCCAGGCGGTCCTGCCCCTGCTGGAAATCCATGACGCTGTCCTCGCCGACAGCGGTCCACCAGTAGCGGATGGACCCCGCCAGGCTGCCGAAGACGAAGCGATCGGCACCGTCCCCACCGATGAGTTGGTTGCGGCCGGCGTCGCCCTGCAGGATGTCGTCGCCGTCGCCCCCCCAGAGCGTGTCCGCCCCCGCTCCACCGCGCAGGACATCGTCGCCGGCACCGCCGACCAGCAGGTCGCCGTCGTCCTGGGCGGAGTAGCCAAAGGTCAGGGACCTGGGTTGGCTCGCCACGAGGAGATCGTTCCCGTCACCCCCGAGCAGCGTGTCGTGCCCCGAGCCTCCGTCCAGCATGTCGTTGCCACTGCCGCCGAGCAGGATGTCGTTGCCCCAGCCACCCTGCAGGAGGTCGGCGCCCGGTCCGCCGATCAGGAGATCGGCATCCTGGGCGGGCGGAATGAAGGCCAGCGGCAGGATGCGGTCCGGGCCACCCAGAAGGGTGTCGTTGCCGCCGCCGCCGATCAGCGTGTCGTCGCCCTCTCCCCGCTGAGCCGGTCGGCCAGGTTGCTCCCCGGCAGGAGGTCGGCGCCAGGCGCGGCGACCAGGCCAAGGAGCGGGCCGAGGCCTGCCGGAAGCTGGGTGGGGAGCCGGTCCGCGGCGGCGGAAATGATGTGATCCAAACTCGCAATGAACGACATGGCGCAACTCCCCCATGGCTGGGGAAGTCTCGCGCGCATCGCGGTTGCCCTCTTTGATCGGGCTCAGGGCGGCCAGCCGCGCGGGTCACGCTCGCGCGATATCGCTTGCTGACCGAGGACCACGCCGAAGGCGGCCCGGCACGGCCGGAGAGGTCCCGGGCTATAGCAGCGCCTCGCCCCGCAGCACCGGCACGCAGCCGCCGCCGACCGTCGCGCGGATGCCGTCCGGACCGCGCCGCGCGGTGGTGCGCAGCAGGCTGGGCCGGCCCATCTCGACCCCCTGGACGATGTCCCAGGCGCCGGACTCCGCTCCCGAGAGGGACAGCAGGAAGCCGGCCAGCGGCGTCGCCGCGCTGCCGGTCGCCGCATCCTCCCAGGTGCCGGACAGCGGCGAGAACATCCGCGCGCGCAGCCCGGCGCCGTCCCGGCGGTACAGGTAGAGCGAGAGCTTGCCGCCGAGCGAGGGCGTCGCCGCCACGGCGCGGCGGAAGGCCGGCAGATCCGGCACCGCCGCCGCCATCGCCTCCGGCGTCACCTCCAGCAGCAGGCGCGGGTTGCCGCCATCGGCCGCGATGGTCGGCGCGTGCCGGGCGGTGACGATCCCTTCCGGCGCGATCCCGGCACAGGCGGCGGCCAGGTCGAGCGGCATCCCGCCCCCGATCGCCAGTGGCTGCGGCGCCGCGATGGTGGCGCCGGTGACCGCGCCGGCGCCGTCGCGGTCGAGCCGTACCTCGACCAGCCCGGCGATCTCCTCGAAGCGCAGCACGCCCTCCACCGCGCGGTCGGCGAGCACGAAGCCGGTGCCGACATTCGGATGCCCGGCGAAGGGCATCTCCGCGGTGCGGTGGAAGATGCGGACCCGGGCGGTGTTCGCGGGGTCGGAAGGCGGCAGGACGAAGGTGGTCTCCGACAGGTTCAGCTCGGCCGCCAGCGCCTGCATCTCGGCGTCCGTGATGCCGCGCGCATCGGGGAAGACCGCCAGCTGGTTGCCGCCGAAGCGCCGGTCGGTGAAGACATCGACCGTGACGAAGGGGAAGCGGCGCATCAGAGCGCGGCCAGCCGGGCCGGGTCGAGCGTGACGGCATGGCCGAGCGGGCCGTGCCCCCGGCCGAGGCCAGGCGCGGCCAGGATCGCCGCCCGCACATAGGCCCGGGCGCGGGTCACCGCGTCGCGCAGCGCCATCCCCTGCGCCAGCCCGGCGGCGATCGCCGAGGCCAGGGTGCAGCCGGTGCCATGGGTATGGCGCGTCTCGATCCGCAGATCCTCGAAGCGGGTGATCCCCTCGGGTGTCGCCAGGATGTCGACCAGGCGCTCGCCCTCCAGGTGGCCGCCCTTCAGCAGCACGGCGCGGAGGCCGAGCGCCAGCAACGCCTCGGCCGCCGCCGGCATCGCCGCCGCATCAGCGATCGGCCGGCCGAGCAGCACCTCGGCCTCCGGCAGGTTGGGGGTGATGACGGCGGCCATCGGCAGCAGGCGGTGCTTCAGCGTCTCGACCGCGTCGGGCTGCAGCAGCGGGTGGCCGCCCTTGGCGACCATCACGGGGTCGGCGACCAGCGGCAGGCCGGGCGCCTCGGCGGCCAGCGCGTCGCAGACCGCCTCGATCGTCGGCACGTCGTGCAGCATGCCGCACTTCAAGGCATCGGCGCCGATGTCGCGCAGCACCACCTCGATCTGCTGGCGGATGAAGGCGACGGGGACGGGCAGCACGCCGTGCACACCCTCGGTGTTCTGCGCGGTCAGGGCGGTGATGGCGGTGGCGGCGAAGCCGCCGAGCGCGGTGACGGCCTTGAGGTCGGCCTGGATGCCCGCGCCGCCGCCGGAATCGGAGCCGGCGACGATCAGGACGCGGCCGATCGTCCCGCGCGGCCGATCCAGACCTTCGCGGCTGGCACCGCTGCGGTCATCGGACTCGGTCACGCCGGCACCTTCGCCCGCGACCGGATGGCGTCGGCCAGCGTCTCGACCGTGTCGTTGACCAGCGCCTCGTCCTCGGCCTCGGCCATCACCCGGATCACCGGCTCGGTGCCGCTGGCGCGGATGAGGATGCGGCCGCGCTCGCCGAGCTTCTCCTCATGCGCGGCGATCTCGCGCTGCACCTCGGCATGCTTGAGCGGCGAGGTCCCGCTGTAGCGCACATTGACCAGCCGCTGCGGCAGCGGCCGGAAGCAGCGGCAGACCTCGCTGGCCGGGCGGCTGCCGCCGACCAGCACCGCCAGCACCTGCAGGGCGGCGATCAGCCCGTCCCCCGTGGTGCCGAAATCGGTCATGATCATGTGGCCGGACTGCTCGCCGCCGAGGTTGCAGCCGGCCTCGCGCATCCGTTCGCCGACATAGCGGTCGCCGACACTGGTCCGCAGCAGGCCGAGCCCGCGCTCGCGCAGGTAGCGCTCGAGCCCCATGTTCGACATGACGGTGGCAACCACGTTGCCGCCGCGCAGGCGTTCCTGCGCGTGCCAGAAATCGGCGATCAGGGCCAGGATCTGGTCGCCGTCGATGATCGACCCGGCCTCGTCCACCAGCACCAGCCGGTCGGCATCCCCGTCGAGCGCGATGCCGATATCGGCGCGGCGCTCGCGCACGATCTCGGCCAGCCGCGCCGGCGCGGTGGAGCCGACGCCGTTGTTGATGTTGAACCCGTCCGGCGCGACGCCGACCGGCACCACCTCCGCGCCCAGCTTCCCACAGCACGGTCGGCGCCACCTTGTAGCCGGCGCCATGCGCGCAATCGACGACGATGCGCAGCTTCTCAAGCGTCATGCCGCGCGGGAAGGACTGCTTCGCGGCCTCGATGTAGCGGCCGGGCGCGTCCTCCATCCGGCTGGCACGGCCGAGCCTGGCCGGCGACACCAGCGCGGCGGCGAGGTCGCCGTCCATCAGCGCCTCGATCGCCGCTTCCTGGGCGTCCGAGAGCTTCAGCCCGTCCGGGCCGAACAGCTTGATGCCGTTATCCTCATAGGGATTGTGGCTGGCGCTGATCATCACGCCGAGATCGGCCCGGAGGCTCCGCGTCAGCAGGGCAATGGCCGGGGTCGGCAGCGGCCCGACCAGCACCACGTCCATGCCGGCGCCGATGAAGCCGGCGGTCAGCGCCGGCTCCAGCATGTAGCCGGAGATGCGGGTGTCCTTGCCGATGACGACGCGGTGGCGATGTGTGCCGCGGTTGAAGTAGCGCCCGGCCGCCTGGCCGAGGCGAAGCGCGGTCGCGGCATCCATCGGCGCCTTGTTGGCGGTGCCGCGGATGCCATCGGTGCCGAAGAGACGGCGGGGAGGTACGGTCATGACGGCCCCAATGCGCGGTATGGTCGAGACATGGAGTAGCGAAGTGTACGCCCGCGGTCCATCAAACCGTGAGGAGATCCGCCGCCGCACCGGTTGCCGCGGCGCGCCAGGCGGCAAGGGCCTGGACCGTCTCCGCGACGTCGTGCACCCGCAGGATGCCGGCGCCGCGGCTGGCGGCGAAGACCGCTCCGGCGACGCTCGGGACCATGCGGGCACCGGCCTCCGGAATCCCGGCGATGCGGCCGAGGAAGCGCTTGCGCGACAGCCCGACCAGCAGATGGCAGCCGAGCCCGGCCAGGATCGGCAGCCGCTCCAGCAGGGCCAGGTTGTGCTGCATGGTCTTGCCGAAGCCGATCCCGGGATCGATGGCGATCCGGCTGCGCGGGATGCCGAGGCGTTCGAGCGTCGCCACCCGGTCGCGCAGGAAGCGGGCAACCTCCAGCACCACGTCGGCGTAGCGGGCCTCGGCCTGCATGCCGCGGGGATTGGTGCCCGGCATGTGCATCAGCACCACCGGCGCGGCGGCATCCCTCACCACCTGTGGCGCCGCGCCGTCGTGGCGCAGCGCGGCGACGTCGTTGACGATCTCCGCACCGGCCTCCAGCGCCGCCGCCATGGTGGCGGCATGCCGGGTGTCCACCGAGACCGGCGCGGCCCGGGCCAGGTCGCGCACCACCGGCAGGATGCGGCGGATCTCCTCCTCCGGCGCCACGGGGTCGGCGCCGGGCCGGGTGCTCTCGCCGCCGATGTCGAGGATGTCGGCCCCGGCCGCCAGCATGGCATGGCCGCGGGCGATGGCGGCGGCGGCCCCGGCGGTCTCGCCGCCGTCGGAGAAGCTGTCGGGCGTGACGTTGACGATGCCCATGACCAGTGGCCGGCCGGGCTCGGCGGGCTCGATCTCGGCGAAGGGCGGCGGCCGGCGGGTCAGCGCGGGCAGCAGATCCCGCCAGGAGTCGGGGATCGCCTGCACCGGGAGGATGCCGCGATCGGCACCGTCCTCGATCAGCCGCGCGAGGGCGAAGGCCAGGTGCCCGCCCTGCAGCGGCAGGGCGAGCCCGTCGCGGGCCGCAAAAAGCCGCCGGGCCTTCGAGAAGACCCAGCGGCTCAATCCATCTGTCGGCCGGGCACGCAGCCGCCACACCAATCCTCCGTGCCCGGCCGATCGATACGCTTAGGTCGCCGGCGCCGGACCCGGATTCAGCCCGCCCGGGGTCGGGCGCGGCGCCCGGCCGCTGGTCGGCACGCTGCCGCGGCCCTGCGGCACCGGCTCGTCCGGCCGGTTCCGCACGATCGGCTCGCCGCGGATGATCTGGCGGATCTCGTCGCCCGAAAGCGTCTCGTGCTCCAGCAGCCCCTTGGCCAGCAGGTGCAGCTCGTCGATGTTCTCGCTCAGCAGCTGCTTCGACCGCGCATAGGCCTCGTCGATGATTCGGCGGATCTCGCTGTCGATCTGCCGGGCGGTCTCCTCCGACAGGTTCTTCGATTGGGTGACGCTATGGCCCAGGAAGACCTCCTGGCTGTTCTCGCCATAGGCGATCATGCCGAGCTTCTCGGACATGCCCCATTCAGTGACCATCATCCGGGTCTGGTTGGTCGCCATCTTGATGTCGCCGGAGGCGCCATTCGAGACCTTGTCGGCGCCGAAGATCAGCTCCTCGGCGACGCGGCCGCCCATGGCCATGGCCAACTCGGCCAGCAGCTTCGACTTGTGCTTGGAATAGCGGTCGCCTTCCGGCAGCGACATCACCAGGCCAAGCGCCCGGCCGCGCGGGATGATCGTCGCCTTGTGGACCGGGTCGCATTCCGGCAGCTTCATGGCGCAGAGCGCGTGGCCGGCCTCGTGATAGGCGGTCATCCGCTTCTCGTCCTCGGACATCACCAGCGAACGCCGCTCCGCGCCCATCAGGACCTTGTCCTTGGCCGCCTCGAACTCGTGCATGCCGACGGTGCGGCGGCCGGTGCGGGCGGCCAGCAGCGCCGCCTCGTTCACCAGGTTCGCCAGGTCGGCGCCGGAGAAGCCGGGGTGCCGCGGGCGATGGTCTTCGGGTCGACGTCCGAGGCCAGCGGCACCTTCCGCATGTGGACGCGGAGGATCTTCTCCCGGCCCATTACGTCGGGGTTCGGCACCACCACCTGGCGGTCGAAGCGGCCCGGGCGCAGCAGCGCCGGGTCCAGCACGTCCGGCCGGTTGGTCGCGGCGATGATGATGACGCCCTCGTTGCTCTCGAAGCCGTCCATCTCGACCAGCATCTGGTTGAGGGTCTGCTCGCGCTCGTCATTGCCGCCGCCGAGGCCCGCGCCGCGATGCCGGCCGACCGCGTCGATCTCGTCGATGAAGATGATGCAGGGCGCGTTCTTCTTGCCCTGCTCGAACATGTCGCGGACGCGGGAGGCGCCGACGCCGACGAACATCTCGACGAAGTCAGAGCCGGAGATGGTGAAGAAGGGCACGTTCGCCTCGCCGGCGATCGAGCGCGCCAGCAGGGTCTTGCCGGTGCCCGGCGGGCCGACCAGGAGGCAACCCTTCGGGATCTTGCCGCCGAGCCGCTGGAACTTCTGCGGGTCGCGCAGGAACTCGACGATCTCCTCGAGCTCGGACTTGGCTTCCTCGATGCCGGCGACATCCTCGAAGGTGACGCGGCCCTGCTTCTCGGTCAGCAGCTTGGCCTTCGACTTGCCGAAGCCCATGGCCCGGCCGCCACCCGACTGCATCTGCCGCATGAAGAAGACCCAGACGCCGATCAGCAGCAGCATCGGGAACCAGGACAGCAGGTAGTGGAACAGCGGGTTGACGTCGCTTTCCTCCGGCCGCGCGACGACGCGGACGCCCTTCTCGGTCAGCTTGCTGACCAAGGCGGGGTCTTCCGGCGTGTAGGTCTGGAAGGTGCGGCCATCCGAGAGCTGGCCGCTGACGGTCCGGCCCTGTATCACAACGTCGCGAACATGCCCGGCCCCGACTTCGTTCAGGAAGTCGGAATAGGCGACCTGCTGTGCGCCCCGTTGCGCCGAGCCGTTGGGCTGGAACAGGTTGAAGAGTGCCACGAGCAGCAGCGCCACGATGACCCAGAGCGCCAGATTGCGGCCGAAATTGTTCACCGATTCACATCCCGTTTCCGCCACGGCCCCGCAACGGGCCATGAACCCTTGGGCGTCATGCCCGCGATCCTGCCGACCTTAGATATAGGGATCGAGTCCCGGCAGTTAATGGGCAACAGGACCCCGCCAATCGGCCCCCCGGCGATGTCACCGGCGCCCGGGGCGAAGACGATTGGAAAGGCCGCGCAGCTTTGACGGTCAGGATAACCGAGGATCGGCACCGCGACCAGCGCGGCGTGGTCGCGGATCGCCGGCAGCGTCGCAACAATCGCGGCGGGCAGCCCGGGCGCCAGGCGCCGCAGCCGCGCCGCCTCGGCGCCCAGCGCGCCCAGGCTGCAGCCGGGCCGGCCGGCGGCGGAGAGCCGGAACCGCCCGTCCCAGGCCACGCCCGGCCGGGCAGCCACCGGTCCCGCCACCGCGCCCGGCTCCCGCAGCAGCAGCCACCGCCCACCGCGCGGCCGCAGCCAGACGCCGGCCAGCGTCCCGCCGCCGCGCCGGCGCAGCGCGGCGACCGCCGCCGCGGCCGGCGCGAAGCCGCCCCCCGACCAGCCGCAGCAGCGCGCCGAGCGCCGCATCGGCCAGCGCGTCGCCGCCCAGCGCGGCCGGGTCGATCTCGGCATGGCCGGACGGGAACAGCCGCGCCGCCCCGGCGAGCCGCGCCGCGACCGCCGCCTCGTGCCGCGCCCGGCGGGCGGCGAAGGCCGCGGCCGCCTCGGCCAGCGCCGCGGTGCCGGCGCCGCCGCCGGCCGGATCGGCGAGGGCATGGCGCAGCGCGATGCGGGCGAAGCGCGGGTCGGCATTGCTCGGGTCCCGCACCGGGGCGAGGCCGGCGGCCGCCACCACGGCTTCCAGCCGCCCCGGCGGGATGCCGAGCAGCGGCCGTAGCACCAGCGCCTCGGGCGCCGCCCGCACCGCGGCCATGCCGGCCAGCCCCCGGACCCGCTGCCGCGCAGCGCCCGGAACAGCAGGGTCTCCGCCTGGTCGGCGCGGTGGTGGCCGAGCAGCAGCCAGGGCGTCCCGGCCGCCCCGCAGGCCCGCAGCAGTGCGGCATGGCGGGCGGCGCGGGCGCGTTCCTGCAGCCCTGCCCCGCCGGCCAGGCCCAGCGGCAGGATGCGCGCGGCGATGCCGCGGCCCGCCAGCAGGGCGGCGACGCCCGCCGCCTCGGCCGCGCTGCCGGGCCGCAGCCCGTGATCAACGACCAAGGCGAGCAGCCCGCCGCCCCGGGCGCGGGCCCAGCGATCGGTGAGCAGGGCGAGGGCCAGGCTGTGCGGCCCGCCCGAGACGCCGGCGGCGAGCCGCGGCGCCGGGCCGAAGGGCCCGAGCGGCGCCATAAGCGCCGCGAATTCATCATCCCCCGGCGGCGCCATCGGCGCCGCGGCGCCCATCGGCGGCGCCGTCAGCGGCAGCCGGCGCGTTGCCGGCCCGCGTCCAGCCTCTCCTTCAGCGCCCCACGCAGCTGCGGATGCTCGCTCTGCACCAGGGCGAAGGCGTCGCAGGCCTCGCGCTTCTGGTTCAGGTTGGCCAGCGCGGTGCCGAAGCCGATCAGCGCCTCAGGCGCCCGGCTACCCTTCGCATTGGCCTTGTAGGCCTCGCCATAGGCGACCGCGGCATCCTGCCAGTTGCGCTGGCCGAATTCGGCATCAGCCAGCAGGAAGCGCGCGTCGTAGGCGCGCGGGCTGCCGCGCACCGCCAGCACCTCGCGCGCCGCGGCCTCGGCGGCGGTGAAGTCACGCCGGCCGAGCGCCGCCTGGCCCTCGGACAGCGCCCTCTCCGGCGGGCGTGCGACGGCGGCGGGCGCCGCAGCGGCGGGCCCGGCGACCGGCGGCAGCGACTGGGCCGGGCTGGGCCGGGGCGGCGCGGCGGCGGGCGCCTCGGCCCGCGGCCGCGGACCGCCGCCGGTGCCTTCCAGCTGCTGCAGCCGGTAGTCGATGTCGCCCTGCAGCTTCTCCAGCTGCTGGGCCTGGTTGCGGTTCTGGAACTCGGCCTGCTCCAGCCTGCCGCGCAGCCGGCGGGTCTCGTCCTCCAGCGTGGCGACCCGGTCGAGCAGCGCGCCGACCAGCTCACCCTGCGGCGCGGCACTGCCGCCGCGCGGCACCGGGGCCACCACGGCGGCGCCGGCGCGGCGGATCTGGTCGAGCTCCTGCCGCAGCTGGAGGATCTGGTTCTGCAGGTAGATGCCCTCGCGGCTCTCGGCCTGCGCGCGGGCGGGCGCGGCATCGGCCAGGGCGAGCGGCGTGGCGAGGATCAGGGCGGCGAGCGCGCGTCGCATCGAGGGGCTCCGGTCGGGCTCATCGCGGGGCGGCCGGGACCGCCCCGGCCGCTGCGCCGGAGGAAGCCGCAGGGTCTCCGCCTTGTAGCGGCAGCCGGCGGCGGACCGAAGCCCGCCACGCAACACAAGGGCCGAAAGCCAGCGGTCGCCTGCAGCCCGTGTCCCTACCTCAGGTCGGCAGCCGGCGTCCTCAGCGGACGACGGTGACGGCGCGGCGGTTCTGCGCCCAGGCGTCCTCGGTCGAGCCGAGCGCCGCCGGCTTGTCCTTGCCGTAGGAGATGGTGGCGATGCGCGCGCCGGCGACTCCGCCCGCGACCAGCGCGTCGCGCGCCGCATTGGCGCGGCGCTGGCCGAGCGCCAGGTTGTACTCGCGCGTGCCGCGCTCGTCGGCATGGCCTTCCATCGTCACCGTCACGCCGGCATTGGTGCCGAGCCAGGCGGCCTGTTTCTGCAGCACCGGGCGCTGGTCCGCGCGGATCACGCTCTCATCGGTGTCGAAGAAGACGCGGTCGCTGCCGGCGGTGGCGATCAGGTCTTCCTGGCTGCCCGGGCGGATGGTGCTGCCGGTGGCCGCCGCACCCGTGCCGGTGGCGGCGGTATCGGTCGCCGATCTGCAGGCCGCGAGCAGCGCGAGCGCCGCGAAAGCGCCGAGCACCTTGGTGTTCATCATCCTCAGGTCCTTCCGATCGGGCAGCGCGCGGCTGCGGGAATATTATTTGGCCGCGTTACAACCCGTGGTCGGAAGGGTCAAGGAAATCGAACACATTCACGGCAAAGTCGCGAAACCCCGGCGACGCGGCGCAACCCTGTCGCGACCGAACCGTCCGGGGCCGCCGCATCAGGAGAGCAGCGGCGACCAAGCGGGGTCGGAGGCATCGGTCGGCGTCACGATCTGCCGCTCGTTGAAGCCGGCGATGTCGATCGAGGCGAGGCGCGAGGAATAGCCGCCGCCGCGGCTGTCGCGCGCCTGGGTCTCGCGGAAGAACATCATCACCCGGCCGTTTGGCGCGAAGGTCGGGCCTTCCATGCCCCAGCCCTCGGTCAGGATGCGCTCGCCCGAGCCGTCGGGCCGCATCACGCCGATGCCGAACTGCCCGCCGGAGATGCGGGTGAAGGCGATCAGGTCGCCGCGCGGCGACCAGACCGGCGTCGCGTAGCGCCCGCGGCCGAAGGAGATGCGGCGGATGCCGCCGCCATCGGCGCCCATGACATAGAGCTGCTGGTCGCCGCCGCGGTCGGAGTTGAAGACGATCTGGCTGCCATCCGGCGAGAAGCAGGGCGAGACGTCGAGCCCGCCGCCCGAGGTGAGCTGGCGCTCCCGCCGCGAGCCGAGATCGACCACGTAGATGTTGCTGTCGTTCCCGCGCGTGGCCGAGAGCACGACGCTGCGGCCATCCGGGCTGAAGCGGGGCGAGAGCGTCATGCCGGGGAAATTCCCCAGCGGCTCAGGCCTGCCGCCATTCAGGTTGAACAGGTAGACCTTCGGCTCGCCGCGCGCATAGGACATGAAGGCGATCTGCCGCGCGCTCGGATGGAAGCGCGGCGTCAGCGCGGCGGCCGAGCCATCGGTCAGGAAGCGGTGGTTCTCGCCGTCCTGGTCCATGATCGCCAGGCGCCGGGTGCGGCGGTCGCGCGGGCCGCTCTCGGCGACATAGACGACCTCGGTGTCGAAGTAGCCCTTCTCGCCCAGCAGGCGCTCGTAGATCACGTCCGAGATCAGATGCGCGATCTTGCGCCAGTTGCCGGCGGCGGCGGTGAAGGCGGTGCCCTGGATCTGCTGCTCCGGCAGCACGTCCCAGAGCCGGAATTCGACGCGCACGCGGTCGGCCCCGGCATCGACCCGGCCGGTGGTCAGCGCCTGGGCGCCGATCACGCGCCAGTCCTGGAAGCGCGGCAGCGCCGCGGCGGCTTCCGGCGTCTGGATGAAGGCGGCGCGCTCCACCGGGCGGAACAGGCCGGGATTCTTCAGGTTGTTGATCACCACGCGGGCGATGTCGCGGCCGACCGCGCCGCCGGCGAAATCCGGGATGGCGATCGGAATCGGATCGGTGCGGGCCTTGGTGATGTCGACCACCGAGCTCTGCGCCAGCGCCGTCGCCGGCAGCCCGGCCAGCAGCGGCAGGCCGATCGCCGCGCCGCCGAACAGCGCGGCCCGGCGCGAGAGCAGCCTCTCGATCGCCATCTCGTCCGGGGTCATGGCATCACTCCTGTCGATGTGGCGCGCAGCTTGGCGGCGGGGCGGCCCCGGTCAAGCCCGGGGCGGCCGCGTCACCGCAGGCCGAGGTCGCGCGGGTTGAAGCGGAACACGGTCTCCCGCAGCGCCGCCAGCCGGTCCTTCGGCAGCGGCAGCGGGTTGCACTTGGGATCCAGCAGCGCACGCCGCGCCGCCTCGTAGACCGAGCGCGCGCGCGGCTCGCTCGGCGGCGCGCCATCGGCGCGGACGTTGCGCACCGTGCCGCCGGCATCGACGTCCACCCGCAGGCTGACGACGATGTCGCGCACGCCCATGCCGCCGCCATCGACCGACCAGCACTCGCTGATCTTGTCGGCGAGGCCGGCCTTCTCCCCGGCATTCAGCGCCGCGGTGCCGGAGGGCGACCCGCCGCCCTGCTGCGGGCTGCCCGCCGGCGCGCTCGGCCGGCCGGTCGGCGGCCGGTTCTGCTGCGCCGCCTGCAGCATGCGGTCCATGGTGTTGAGCACGGACTTGCTGTCCACCTGCGGCTTCTGCACCGGCGGCGTCCGGCCGGTGCCGGCCTCCTTGGCCGGGGTCGGCGGCGGCGGCACCGGGCTCGGCGGGCGCGGCGGCGCCGGGTCCGGCTTGGCCGGCGTCGCGGCCGGCGCGGGCTTCTCCGGCTTCGCCTCGGCCACCTGCTGCTGCGGCGGCGGCTTCGGCGCCGGCGGCGCCGGGGCGGGCGGCGGCGGCGGCAGGGGCAGCGCGCTCGGCGCGATCTCGGGCGGCGGCTCGGGGCGCGGCTTCGCCTCGGCCACCGGCTGCGGCGGGCGCGGCGGGGCCGGGGTCGGCTCGGGCGGTGGCGGGGCCGGCTTCGGCTGCGCCTGCTGCGGCGCCGGCGCCGGGGCGGGCGCCGGGGGTGGTGGTGGCGGCGGGGGCGGCGGGCTCGGGATGTTTTCCGCCACCTGCTTCTCGCCCGGCGGCTCCGGCTTCGCCGGCTGGGTCACGTTGGGCGGACCGGCGACCGGCGCCGGCCGCTCGCCCTGCGCCACCTGCGGCGCGGCGACGATCTCGACGGCGATCGCCTCCTCCGGCTCCTCCAGCCGCTTCGGCAGGCCGAAGATCAGGCCAAGCAGCAGCAGCGCGACATGCGCCGCCACCGAGACCAGCCCCCAGAACCGCATTCCCCTCGGCTGCATCACCGCGCCCCCGGCGCCACGTCCCGTTCGTCACATCATCGTCCGTGCCGGCGGCCAGCCGGCCGCCGGCGCGCGTCGCCTAGTTGCGCGGCGCCGCGGGGCGCGGGGCCTGCGGCGGCTGGGCCGGCCGGGGCGGCGGGGGGCGCCGCCGGGCCTTGCGGTGGGCACGGCCGCGGGGGCGGCCGGCGGGCTGCTCGGCGAGCAGCGCCACCTTGCTGAAGCCGCCGGCGCTGATCGTGCCCATCACCTCCATGACCCGGCCATAGGAGATGGCCTTGTCGCCGCGGACGAAGATGCGCCGCTCGGGCGCGCCGGCCGGCTGCTCGCGGCCGATCGCCTGCAGCTGGGCGACCAGGCCCTCGATCGGCACCTCGGTCTCCTGCAGGAAGATCTTGCCCTCGGGGTTCACCGTGATGGTGATGGGCTCGTTGTCCTGGTTGAGCTGGCTGGCATTGGTCTTCGGCAGGTCGACCGGCACGCCCACCGTCATCAGCGGCGCCGCGACCATGAAGATGATCAGCAGGACCAGCATCACGTCGACCATCGGCGTGACGTTGATCTCGGCCATCGGCCGGTAGCGGCCGCGGCCGCCGCGGCCGTTGTTGAGGGAGACGGCCACCTGCCTACTCCGCGACCGGCGCCGCGGCGCGGCCGGTCTCGGCCACCGCGGTCTCGGTCTGCCGCGACAGGATGGCGCCGAACTCGGAGGCGAAGCCCTCCATCCGGCTGGCGAAGCGGGCGAGGTCGGAGCTGATCTTGTTGTAGGCGAGCACCGCCGGGATGGCGGCGACCAGGCCGATCGCGGTGGCGAAGAGCGCCTCGGCGATGCCGGGCGCGACCACGGCCAGGTTGGTGTTCTGCATGCCGGCGATGGCGGCGAAGGAGTTCATGATGCCCCAGACCGTGCCGAACAGGCCGATGAAGGGCGCGACCGAGCCGACCGAGGCGAGGAAGATCATCCAGCGCTCGAGCCGCTCCATCTCCCGCTGCACGGTGACCGCCATGGTGCGGTCGATCCGCTCCTTCAGCCCCGCGGCGACGAGGTCCGAGCCGCCCAGGCGCTGGGCGCCGCGGCGCCACTCGCGCATGGCCGAGACGAAGACCGCGGCCATCGGGTGCGACGGCCGGTCGCCTTCCTTCCTGAACAGGTCGTCGAGGCTGCCGCCCGACCAGAAGGCGTCCTCGAAGGCGTCGGCCGCCTTGTTGGCGCGGCGGATGCTGGTGACCTTCTCGAAGACGATGGCCCAGACCCAGACGCTGGCGAAGAGCAGGCCGAGCATGACCAGCTTCACCACCCAATCGGCCTGGAGGAAGAGGCCCCAGAGCGACAGGTCGTGCACCGCCCCGCCCAGATCCGTCGCCGTCACGCTGCCACCCACCGCACCACTCCATCCTGTCCCGCGGCCGGTTGCCAACCGGCCGCACGTCTAGTCCGAACTGCGCCTACCGGCCCCTTGGGCCGCCTGGGCGTCGAGCGCGGAGCGCCAGGGCTCCGGTATCCGCTTCGGCCGCAGGCCCTGGCGGTCGATGCAGGCCAGTTCCACCCGCAGCGCCGCCAAGGGCTCCTGTCCCGCCCCGCCCTCGCCGGGCACCACGCGCTGGTCGAGCACGATGGTGACCCCGCGGACGGCAACGACCCTGGTTTCAACCACGACCGCGTCATCCAGCCTTGCCGGGCGCCAATACTCCACTTCGATGCGCCGCACCACGAGTATCGGATCAGTGATCTTCCATGAGCATCTGATGCGGCAAGCCCATGGCGCGCAAGGATTCCGTCCGGGCGCGTTCGGCCCAGCGCAGGTAATCTCGCGTGGTAGGCCATGCCGCCGGCATCGGTGTCCTCGAAATAGACTCGCAGCGGCCACTGATGCGCGGGAGCGTCGGGCGCGACCTTCACGGCTCCCCGGCCAGCAGGTCGGGCTGGATCGCCAGGCCGGCCGGCGGGCTGAGGCCGAGATGCGTCCAGCCCGGCAGGCCCAGCATCCGCCCGCGCGGCGTCCGCAGCACCATTCCCTCCTGGATCAGGTAGGGCTCGATGACGTCCTCCAGCGTGTCGCGCGCCTCGGCCAGCGCCGCGGCAAGCGTCTCGACACCGACCGGGCCGCCATTGTGGTGCTCGGCGATCCGCCGCAGGTAGCGGCGGTCCATCGCATCCAGCCCCTTGCTGTCGACCTCGAGCCGGTTCAGCGCGCCGTCCACCATGCCGCGGTCGGCCGGGATGCCGGCGACGCTGGCGAAGTCGCGGACCCGGCGCAGCAGGCGGCCGGCGATGCGCGGCGTGCCGCGCGAGCGCCGGGCGATCTCCCAGGCGCCGTCCTCGGAAAGGGCAAAGCCGAGCTTCTGCGCGCCGCGCGTCACGATCCGCAGCAAGCTCCTCCGGCGTGTAGAATTGCAGCCGCAGCGGGATGCCGAAGCGGTCGCGCAGCGGCGTCGCCAGAAGCCCGGCGCGGGTCGTGGCGCCGACCAGTGTGAAGGGCGGCAGGTCGATCCGCACGGTCCGCGCCGCCGGCCCCTCGCCAATGATGAGGTCGAGCTGGAAATCCTCCATCGCGGGATAGAGGGTCTCCTCCAGCGCCGGCTGCAGGCGGTGGATCTCGTCGACGAAGAGCACGTCGCGCGGCTGCAGGTTGGTCAGGATGGCGGCGAGGTCGCCGGCCCGCTGCAGGATGGGCCCGCTGGTCGCGCGGAAGCCGACGCCGAGCTCGCGCGCCACGATCTGGGCGAGCGTGGTCTTGCCGAGGCCGGGGGGCCCATGGAGCAGGACGTGGTCCAGCGCTTCCCCGCGGCCGCGGGCAGCCTGGATGAAGACCGCGAGGTTCTCCCGCAACGCCTGCTGTCCCGTGAAGTCGGCCAGGACCTGCGGGCGGAGCGTCGCCTCGGCGGCGTCCTCCTCGGTGCGGATGGGTGTGGTGATGCGGTCGTCCTCGGCCGCCTCGGGTGGCGGTGCCTTGCCCTTTCGCCCGCTCACCTTGCCAGTTCCTTCAGGCTGTCGCGGATCAGGCCCTCGAGACCCGCTTCCTCGCCGAGCCGCGCCTTGGCCCGCTTCACCGCCGCCTGCGCCTCGGGCCGCTTCCAGCCGAGGTTGATGAGGGCGGAGACCGCATCCGCCTCCGCCCCCGGCGGCGCCAGGGCGATGCCGGACACCGTGGCGCCGGCGCCGTCGGCCTCCGGCGTCGGCCGGCCGACCGCCCATTTCTGCATCGCCGGCTCGTCGATGATCCGGTTGGCGGTGGCGGCGCCGAGGCCCTTGATGGCGGCCAGCCGCTTGCGGTCCTTGAAGGCGATGGCCTGGGCCAGCTCGTCGACCGAGAGGCCGGAGAGCACCACCAGCGCCTTCTGCGCGCCGACCGTCTTGACCTCGACCAGGGCGCGGAAGGCCTCGCGCTCGGCGGCGTCGGCGAAGCCGTTCAGCACGATGGCGTCCTGCCGAACCTGGGTCTCGACCAGCACCCGGACGGCGCCCTCGGCGGCGCGCAGCCGGTCGAGCGTGCGGGCCGAGCAGGCCAGCAGGTAGCCGACGCCGTTGACGTCGAGGATGCAGCCGCCGTCCTCGGCGGCGACGAAGCGGCCTGTCAGCATCCCGATCATGCCGCCCTCCGCTGGCCGGAGCGCCCGCAGGGCGCGAGGGGCTGGATCGGCAGGACGCTCATGCCGGCGCGTATCCCTTGGCGAAGGCCAGCCTGGTGCCGCGGTGATGCGCGTGGCAGATGGCGACCGCCAGCGCGTCGGCCGCATCGGCGCGGCGGATGGTGGCGCCCGGCAGCAGGCGGCGGACCATGGCCTCGACCTGCGGCTTCTCGGCATGGCCCGTGCCGACCACGGCGCGCTTCACCTCCATCGCCTGGTATTCCGCGACCTTGAGGCCGGCGAGCGCCGGGGCGAGCAGCACCACGCCGCGCGCCTGGCCGAGCTTCAGCGCGGCGCCCGGGTTCTTGTTGACATAGGTATGCTCGACCGCCGCCTCGTCCGGCTGCCATTGCGCGATCAGCGCGACTAGGCCGCGATAGATGACGGAGAGCCGCTCCGCCAGGGGCAGGTCGGCATCGGTCGAGATCACCCCGTCGCCGAGATGCCGCAGCCGGCTGCCGGCGCTTTCCACCAGCCCCCAGCCGGTATGCTGCAGGCCGGGGTCGAGGCCGAGGAGGCGGACGCTGTTGTGCATGGCGCCCCGATACACCCTTCGCCCGCCGATTCGCAGCGATGCTCTGCGGACCGCCTCAGGCCGAGAGTCGCTCCGAGACCGCGTCCGAGACCTCGAAATTGGCATAGACGTTCTGCACGTCGTCGCTCTCGTCCAGCCGTTCGATCAGCTTGAGGATGTCGCGCGCCTTGTCCTCATCGAGGTCGATGCGGACATTCGGCACCCATTCCACCTTGGCGCTCTCCGGGCTGCCGAAGCTGGCCTCGAGCGCGTCGCGGACGGCGAAGAAATCCTCCGGCGCGCAGGTGACCTCGTGACCCTCCGCGTCGGATTCGACATCGAGCGCGCCGGCCTCGATCGCCGCCTCCAGCATCGCCTCGGCCTTCTCCGGCTGGCCGGGGAACCAGAGCACGCCCTTCCGCTCGAACTGGAAGGAGACCGAGTTGGTCTCGCCGAGCGCGCCGCCGGCCTTGGCGAAGGCGCTGCGCACGTCGCCCGCGGTGCGGTTGCGGTTGTCGGTCAGCGCCTCGACGATCACCGCGACACCGTAGGGGCCATAGCCCTCGTAGCGGACCTCCTGGTAGTCCTCGCCCTGGCCGGCCATGGCGGCGCGCTTGATGGCACGGTCGATGGTGTCGCGCGTCATGTTGGCGACGAGCGCGGCCTTCACCGCGGCGCGCAGCCGCGGGTTCATCGCCGGGTCGGGCAGGCCCTGCTTGGCGGAGACCGAGATCTCGCGGATCAGCTTGCCGAAGGCCTGGGCCTTCTTGGCGCCCTGGGCCGCCTTGCGGTGCATGATGTTCTTGGCGTGCGAATGGCCCGCCATGGCATGGCTCCGGCAGAATCGGATTGCGGTTGAGCCGGGCTTATAGCGGCCAGCGGCGGCGGGCGCCACCTTGGGCCTTGCCGCCGGTCCCCGGGCTGGTCCAGCCTTCCGTTCCATGGACGCAAACCTGCCCGCCGACCCCTTCGCGGTCACCAGCCTCGACCAGCTCCTGGCGCTCTACGACACGCCGCGCGAACTGGTGCTGAAGAAGGTGACCCACCGGCTGGAGGCGCGGACGCTGGCCTTCATCGCCGCCTCTCCCTTCGCCATCCTGGCGACCTCGGGGCCGCAGGGGGTGCATGCGACGCCGCGGGGCGACGACCCGGGCTTCATCGTCCCGCTCGACGACCGGACGCTGGCGCTGCCCGACCGGCGCGGCAACAACCGGCTGGACGCGCTGCGCGACATCGTCGCCAACCCGGCCGTGGCGCTGCTCTTCCTGGTCCCCGGGGCGGGCGAGGCGCTGCGGGTCAACGGCACCGCCCGGATCACCACCGACCCGGCGCTGCGCGCCCGCTTCGAGTTCCAGGGCAAGCAGCCGGCGACCGTGGTGCTGGTGACCGTCGGCGAGATCTACATGCAATGTGCCAAGGCGGTCATGCGCTCGAAGCTCTGGGGCGGGCGGGCGCGGCCGGCGGCGGTGCCGAGCATGGGCGAGATGATCGCCGCCCATACCGGCGGGCTGATCGAGCCGGGGAGCTACGATGCCGAGGCGCCGCAGCGCTTGCTCGACACGATGTACTAGGGAAGCCAAGGGAGCGCCTTCTCCCCAAGCCGCCTGCAGTGCCTTCGCCTGAAATCCGGTTCTGACACGAAGACGCGGCGCCGCATCCGGCACCGCGGCCCGCCGCGCCTTCTTGCCTCCGACAGCACCCTCACCCAGCCCGCGTGCGGAGCAGCGCGGCCTCATGCGGCCTCACAAGGACGCAGGCCGGATTTTGAGAGGTGCAATTCAGAACTAATCCAGCTACAATCCTCCCGCCTCGGGGCTCTCCACCGCGCCGCATACGGCGCTGTCGCAGAGAAGCTTTCGTCGGTCTACAGCCCCGATGCCGCTGCTGCGTACAAAAGCGAAGTCTCGGCCTCCTCGCTCGCAAGTCTTCACGCCTGGCGCATCCGAGGCCAAAGGGAGGTAACGATGAAGAAGCGCATGCTCGCATTGCTGCCGATCGCTTTCCTTGCTGGCCTTGCGGTTCAGCCCGCCGTCAGGGCAACCGCTGGTCCCGCCGATGATGTGCAGGCCGCGATGCAGCTTCTGAAGTCGAAGGCCGCCGAGCTGGGGCAACCCGTCATCAAAGGGGAGGAGACTACAGGGGGCAGGACTGTCCCCGCCTTGTATTTTGGCTCCACCAAGATGAACAACAACTTCCAATTGGTGGACGACGTGCAGAAGGAGCGAGGAGGGACTGCGACGATATTCGTCAGGAGTGGAGAGGACTTCGTCCGTGTCGCGACGAACGTCAAGAAGGATGACGGCGCACGGGCGATCGGGACTGTCCTCGATCCGAAGGGAAAGGCCTTCGCAGCCATGTCGAAAGGCAAGCCCTATTTTGGTGAGGCCGATATCCTGGGCCGGCCCTACGTCACGGGCTACGAGCCAATACGCGGTTCCGGCAATGGCGTGATCGGCGCCTACTACGTCGGCTACCTGAAGAACTAGGGCCTTACTTTCTATTCAGGCGCAGGGTCTGTCCAGACTGTCAGGTTCTACCTTTAAGGGACCAGGACCCTGCGTGGAGAATACGTCGCCCACGCGGACAGTGGTGGCCGGGGGTTCAGCGTCCAGCACAGGCGGCTTCGGCTTGCCGGTTTCCAAGCCGAGACACGACGAAGCCGCCATCGTCCTTCCCGGCCGGCGGCGCCTGCCCTACCGCCCGGCGACCCGTGCCTGCTCGGCCTTGGCGCTTTCCGGCCGCTGCACCTGCACCCGCGGCAGGCCGAGGCTATGCCCGGCCTCGTGCCGCCGGCTGCGTTCCTCCGCCGCCATGGCGTCACGCATCAGCCCCTCGTAGCTCAAGCCGCCGGCGGCGCCGCCGAGCACGGAGGCGCCTGGCACAAATGGAAGACGTTCCGGGCGCCGCATGGCGCTCTCCCCACTCTGCGAGCTGGGATTGTGCCCAAGCCGGGCATCCGGCTGCGATGACAAACGCTTGAGTGTGGGAAACTGTAACCCGATTATTCAGGGTTGCAGGTGCGCGCCCGCCTAAACCGCAGGCATGGATTGCGACAGCCGCCCGCCCTGGCGCAGCGGCTCGGCCCGCAGCGCCAGGCCGGTGGCATCGTCGGTCTCGACGAAGATCCCGCAGAGCGTCGCCGCTCCCTCGGCCGGGGCCAGCTTCTCGCCCGGCATCTTGCGCCAGAAGCGCAGCGCGGCGCCGCCCTTCTGCATGCCGATCACGCTGTCATAGTCGCCGCACATGCCGGCATCGGTCTGGTAGGCGGTGCCGCCGGCCAGGATCTGGTGGTCGGCGGTGGGCGTATGGGTATGGGTGCCGACCACCAGGCTCACCAGCCCGTCGAAGCTGTGGCCGAAGGCGGCCTTCTCCGAGCTTGCCTCGGCATGCACGTCGATCACGCTGGCCTGGATGGTGCCGCCGGCGCCGAGGCGATGCTTCTGCACCTCGGCCTGCACCGCGCGGAAGGGATCGTCGAGCGCATCCATGAAGAGCCGGCCCATGACGTTGACCACCAGGGCGCGCCGGTTGCCCGGAACATCGACCACCACGGCACCGCGGCCGGGCGTGCCGGGCGGGAAATCGCCGGCCGGATGACGCGGGGCTCCTGCTCGAGGAAGGGGATGAGCTCCTTGCGGTCCCAGGCATGGTTGCCGAGGGTGATCACGTCCGCCCCGGCGCCGAGCATCGCCCGCGCCATGTCGGGCGCCAGGCCGAAGCCGTGGCTGGCATTCTCCCCGTTCACCACGACCAGGTCGGTCCGCAGCGCCGCGCGCAGCCCGGGCAGCTGGCCACCACCGCATCCCGGCCGGACCGGCCCACCACGTCGCCGAGAAAAAGTATCCGCAAACCCGCCTGCTCCCGTGCCGGATCGCCGGCACCTGGGGGTCAGGGTCAGCGGGTCTCGGCCTTCCAGATGCCCCGCCGTGCTTCCCGCGCGGCCCGCTCCGCATAGCGGTAGGCGTCGGAGGCCTCCGGCGTCACCTGGGCCAGGCCATTGTAGAGGGCGGCCTCGGCCAGGTCGATGCCGTCGCCCGAGAGGCAGCGCAGCCGGGCGGTGCCGGCGACCGGCTCGCAGCGGGCGGTGCCGCCATGCTTCGCCAGGAAGGCGTCCAGCAACCGCGGCTCGGCCCCCTCCCCCGGCGCGACATCGGCGAGATCGAGCGCCACTCCGGCGACCATCAGCCGCACCGGCCCCAGCGCCTGGGCCGCGCCGCCGACCGGGCCGGGCGGTGCCGGCGCCGGCCAGGGGCCGGCCGCGGCGGGCGGCGTCGGCGCGGCCTGGTCCGCCGGGCGGGTCGGGCTGCGCCAGAGCGCCGGCATCAGCACCGGCGGCGCCAGCAGGCCGAGACCAGGCCGCCCCGGCCCGGCGCCGGGGTCGAGCAGCCCACCGAGATCGGCCGCCTGCGGCAGGGGCAGCGGCACCGGCGCCTCGGCCCGGCCCGGCAGGCGCGGCGGCGGCGGGTTGGGCGCGGCCAGCGCCTGGGCCAGGCGCCGGGACCAGTCGAGCTGCCCCGGCGTGCCCGGCAGCACCGCATAGCCGCGGCCGTCGAGCCGGCCGGGCTGGGCGATGATGCCGTTGCGGACGCCGCCCGGCGCCTCCCTGGCAGTGGCAGGACGCGGATCACCAGGTCGCCGCCGCGCGGGCCGATCGCCCCGGCATGGATCCCGGCCCGACAGGTCGCGGCGCCGCCGGCATAGGGGCCGGCCCCGAGCACCGCGGCCTGGCCGATCGCGCCCGGCACGCAGCGGCAGGCCTGGATGCCCTCCGGGATCGCCGAGAGCAGCGGCGGGCAGGCTGGCAGGGGGAAACGGCCGGGGCGAGGCCAGGCGCGGGCCGGCGGCGCGGGCCGGGCGGCAATGACCGGTGCGGCGGCCGGGCGGGTTGCGGGACGCGCCGCGGCCCGGCGCGGCTCGGGGCTCGCCGCCGCAGCCGGCAGCGGCGTCAGCAGCGCGAGCAGCAGCGCGGCCCAGCGGCGCCGGCGCATCAGTCGAGCGCCACCCGCGCCACGAGCCGCGGCGTCTCCTTCGCGGTGCAGCCGAAGATCCCGTCCAGCGTCTGCACCTCGCTCAGCCGCAGCATCAGGCTGCAGCCCTGCTGCGCCACGCCGCCGACCAGCAGGGGATGCCCTTCTCCAGCGGCCGCAGCGCCGCCGTCATCTCGCTGCGCCCGAGGCTGCCGGTCACCGCCGCCTCGCTGCCGCCGAGCCGGGCGGTGCCGGCGAACTGCCCGGTCGCCGGGTTCACCTCGCGCAGCAGCAGGGTGAAGCCGGCGACCGAGGCCGCGACCTCCTGCGCATCGGTCTGCCCGGGAGCGGTGACGGCCGGGGCGAAGGTCACGACCTGCAACTCGCGCTTCTGCAGCAGGGTCAGCCGCAGGGCGAGACCGGTCGCGGCCGCATCCTGCGAGGCCAGCGCCGCCTCGAAGCCCAGGGCCCGGATCGCCGGGTCCTCGCTCCGCATCGCCTGGTCGAAGGCGGCGAGCCGGGCATTGCGGTCGCCGCCGAACCGGGCGCGGAGCTCTGGCGAGCTGGCGCATCCGCTCCTCGATCGCCACGCGCTGCGCCGCGGTGCGGGCGGCGGCCTCGCGCCGCGTCGCCGCCTCCAGCGCCTCGGCCGCGGCACGGCGCGCCTCGGCCAGGCGTTCGGTCTCCGCCAGCGCCCGCATCGCCTCGGCCCGGCCGGCCTGGTCCAGCAGGGCGCGGGCGGCGGCGGCGCGGCGGGCGGCGGCCAGGGCATCGGCCTCCGCCTCGCGCCGGCGCGCCTCGGCGGCATCGGCCGCCAGGGCCGCGGCGCGGCGCTGCTCCGCCAGCGCCGCGCCCTGGCGCGCCGCGGCCTCGACCTCGCGCGCCGCACGCCATTGCCGCTCGGCCTCCGAGCCGAGCTCGACCAGCCGGCCGGGAATGGTTTCGGCCGGGATACCGGGCGGCTCCAGCGCCTCGGGCGGGTCGACCGCCAGGCGGGTCTCCCAGCCACCCTCGCGCAGGGTGGAGACGGCCTGGACCCGGACGCGGCGGACATGGCCCTCAGGTGCCACCGGACGGACCAGGGTGACGGCGCCCTCGCGCCCGGCCGGCTCGTAGGTCGGCGCGGCCAGCGCCAGGGTGGCGGAGAGCCGGCTGCGGATCTCGGGCGCGGCGGGGCTGCCGAGATCGGCCTGGGCCTCCAGCCGTGCCTCCAGCAGCCGCCAGGCGGCGGGCAGCGTCACTGCCAGGGCGTCGGCGAGCGCCACCTCGGCCGGCGGGTCCGGCGGCGCGGCCCGCACGGGCGCGGACAACGGCAGGAGCAGGGGCAGGACCAGCGCCAGCAGCCAGCGCGGCCGGCGGGGAAGCGACGCGGCGCCAGACGACATCACCCTCGGGGACCCTTGCGGCGGGGCGGGAGGGAAAGCCCGGAATCCCCCGACCTGTCAAATCATCGGGAGGTTTGCGCGCCCGGGTCGATGCGGCTCACCCCCGCCTCGGTCGCCACGGCATCCAGCCGCCAATCCTCAGGCCCGGCCGGCACCTCGGGAAGTTCCTGCGCGGCATAGGCGCAGCCGACCGCCACGGCGCCCGGCAGGCCGGCCAGGGTGCGGTCGTAGTAGCCGCCGCCATAGCCGAGCCGCCGCCCGGCCCGGTCGAAGGCCAGCAGCGGCACCAGCAGCCAGTCGGGGCGCAGCGCCGCGCCGGAGTCGGGCTGCCGCGTGCCCATCGGCCCGTGGCCGAGCGCCTCGCCCGGCCGCCACTGGCGGAAGGCGAGCGGCAGGCCGCGCTTGGGCGTCACCGGCAGGGCGATGGGGTGGCCACGCCCGGCGAGGCGCCAGCAGCAGCGGGCGGATGTCGATCTCCCGGCCCATCGGCCAGAAGCCGGCGACGACGGCGCCGGGCGGCGGCGGGAATGCGGCGAGGACATGCTCGGCAAGCCGGGCGCCGAGCGCCGGGTCGCAGCCCTCCCGCCGGGCAAGCGCCGCGGCGCGCGCCTCGGCCTTCAGCTCGCGCAGCAGGACGTCGCAGAAGGGGGCGGAGGGGAGTGCGGAGCCACCATGGCCGTCGGCCTATCATCCTCCCAAGGCCTGCTAATGCAGGTGGGCACCAGATACCCGGACCAAGATCCGGACAGAGCCAGCTCCCGGAGGATGCTTATTGGCCCTGGGGATGAATTGCCTGACGTACCGGGCAGCCCCGCCCCGGTCATATAGGGCGGGCGCGGCCGGCGAACCAGCGGTCGCGGGAAAAACCTCCGCCCTCAGCCGCGGTCGAGCGTCTGGGCCAGGCCCTCGATCCGCTCGGCGATGCGGGCCAGGCGTTCCGCCAGCTGCGGGTCCGGCTGGGCCGCCGCCGGCGGCGGGGCGATGCCGGCCCGGGCGCGGGCCAGCTCGCTCCGCAGGTCGCCGCCCTCGTCGGCCAGCAGCAGGGCGACATGCAGCAGCATGCGGGATTCCGAGAACTGACCGCCCATGGCGCGGATCAGCCGCACCTTTTCCTCGATCTGCGCGATCAGGTCGGTGACGTGCTGCTCCTCGCCATCCTTGCAGCCGATGGTGTGCTGGTAGCCATTGACCCGGACGGTGACCTGACCCACGCGCTATTCCCTCGGCTTTCGTCGCCCGGATCGCCGGCCGGGAGCTCGCCCTGGGCGTCGCCGGCACGCAGCTCATCGGCCAGCGCCAGGCGCAGGCGGGCGATGGTGGCGTCCAGCCGTTCCGCCATGGCGGCGACCTCGGCGCGGGGGACCATGTCCGCCTCGTCGCCCTGGATGGGGGCCGGCGGCCGGGAGCGGCTCAACACGCCGACCAACGCCTCGACGGCGGATTCCAGCCTGGCCGCCGCCATCGCCACCGGGTCCCTCACATCCTCGCTCATGCCGCTCCCGCAACTGCCGTCGCCGGCCGCGCTGGACGCGGGATTCCGGGCGTGCTGCAAGGCTTGGCATGGCGACCGGGACGGGTCAACGCCGGCGCCACCCGCCGGAAAGCGAGGCCGCTTGCGGCGATCCGCCGGCGGTGACGGTGCATGCGCCGGCCGAGGCCGCGCTGGCGCTGCGGCTGGCGGGAAACCGCGGCGTGCTGCTGCTTTCGTCGCCCGGGGCCGCGGGATTCCTCGGACCGGACTGGTTCCGCGCGCTGGTCGCGGCGGCCGCAAAGGCGGTGCCGGACGTGCCACACAAGCCCGTGCTCGACTGCGCCGACGCGCCCGGACAGGCCTTGGCGGCGCTGCGGGCGGGGCTGCGCGACCTGGTGCTCGATTCGGCCTGCCCGGCCTTCGCCCAGGTCGCGGCCGCCGCGGCGACGCTGGGCGGCCGGCTGCGCGGGGTGCGGCCGGCCTCGCTGGATCTGGGCCCGCTCGACCTGTCACGAGAGGGTGCGCGGGCCAAGCTCGCGGCCTGGTTGACTGGCGGGGCCGATGCCACCGGGTGACAGCTTGGCAACCTCGCGCTAAATCCCGCCGCACCGGACCGGTCGCCACGAAAGGGAAACCCCATGCAGCTCACCCCGAAGGTGAAAGAGATCCTCTCCTGGTACGAGAGCGACAATCCCGGGACCAAGGCGAACCTCGCCCGCATCCTGATGGAGGGGAAGCTCGGCGGCACCGGCCGCGTGGTGATCCTGCCGGTCGACCAGGGCTTCGAGCACGGCCCGGCCCGCAGCTTCGCGCCGAACCCGGCGGCCTATGACCCGCGCTACCTGTTCGAGCTGGCGCTCGAAGCCGGGCTGAACGCCTATGCCGCGCCGCTCGGCATGATCGAGGCGGGTGCCGCCACCTATGCCGGCGCCATCCCGACCATCCTGAAGGTCAACAGCAGCAACAGCCTGTCCACCACCAAGGACCAGGGCGTCACCGGCAGCGTCGCCGATGCGCTCCGGCTCGGCTGCTCGGCGATCGGCTTCACCATCTACCCGTCCTCCGAGTACCAGTTCGAGATGATCGAGGAACTGCGCGAGATGGCGGAGGAGGCGAAGGCGGCCGGCCTCGCCGTCGTCGTCTGGTCCTATCCGCGCGGCCCGATGCTGGACAAGACCGGCGAGACCGCGCTCGACATCTGCGCCTATGCCGCGCACATGGCGGCCCTCGTCGGCGCCCACATCATCAAGGTGAAGCCGCCGACCAGCGCGATCAGCCTGGAAGCGGCGAAGTCGACCTACCAGAAGTACCCGGTCGAGGTGAACGACCCGGTGGCGCGCTTCAAGCACGTGGTCCAGGCCTGCTTCGGCGGCCGCCGGCTGGTGGTCTTCTCGGGCGGCGAGGCCAAGGGGATGGACGACATCCTGGCCGAGGTGCGCTCGATCCATGCCGCCGGCGGCAACGGCTCGATCATGGGCCGCAACGCCTTCCAGCGGCCGAAGGCCGAGGCGCTGAAGCTGCTGAACGGCATCATCGACATCTACAAGACTCCGGTCGGCTGAACCCGCCGCAGCGTCGGGCGGAACGCATGGCCGGCCCTCCGGGGCCGGCCATTTTTCATGGGGGCCCGCATCCACGGCCTCAACCTGCCCGTAACGCCGCCATGCTTCCGCTTGCGATCCGCCTCGCCGCCCTGGTCCCGATCCTCGCCGGCGGCCTCGGGGCGCTGCTCGGGCCCGGCTTCCTCGGCGAGCCCGCGGGACCGGCGACGGCGAGCCACCTGCGCTACCTCTCCGGCCTGCTGCTCGGCCTTGGCGGCCTCGCCTGGTGGTGCGCCGGCGCGCTGCGCGAGCGGCGGCGCATCTTCGCCGCGCTCTGCGCCATGGTGGTGGTCGGCGGCCTTGCGCGGCTGCTGGGGATGCTTCTGGACGGCGCCCCGCCCTCGCCGCATGTCGCGGCGCTCGGGATGGAGCTCGGCGTGGTGCCGTCGCTGTGGCTCTGGTCGCGGCGGAGGATGTGAGGCTTCCGCATCTCGTTGCGGTGTGATACCGACGCGACATGGACACCGTCCGCCCTGCCCTGCCCCCTCGCCCGCCGCGCCGTCGCGCCACGGGGCTCGGGATCGCGCCGAACGGGCGCGGCGTCCGGCGATGCGACAAGCCACGGGCTGCAAAAGCCGGCGGTGATGCGCCGTGCCGGGCATGGCGGGCCAGCGCCACGCCCCGGACCCGACCCTGTCCATCGCGTGGCCGCACCGGCCACGCCGTCCACAGGCCCATCCCATGCTGCTCGAGATCGCCATCGCCGACGCCTATGGGGCCGGCTTCGAATACGACCCGCCCTCAGACGGGCGGCCGAACGACGCCAGCCGCTACGTGAAGCACCGCAGGCACGCCAACAAGCGGCCCGGCGACTATACCGACGACACGCAGTGCAGCATCGCCGTTGCCGAATGCCTGCTGGCCGGAACCACCGCGCCGCTCGACTTCGGCGCGGCGATCCTGGCGACCTTCAAGCGCGACCCGCGGCACGGCTATGCGCATGGCTTCCGCTCGGTGCTGGAAGGCGCGGCGGACGGCGCCGGGTTCCTCGCCTCGCTGCGGCCGCATTCGGACAAGAGCGGCGCGGCGATGCGGGCCGGGTCGGTCGGGCTGCTGCCCAGCATCCCGGCGGTGCTGGCGGTCGCCGCCACCCAGGCGCGGATCACCCATGACAGCCCGGGCGGCACCGGCGCGGCGCAGGGCGCGGCGCTGATGGTGCACCACCAGGCCTACGGGCTGGGGCCGGTCGCGGAATTGCCGGCCTTCCTCGCCGCGCATGTCCCGGCGGTGGACTGGCAGCGGCCGCATCGCGGCCGTGCCGGGCCGAAGGGGAGCAGATCGCCCGCGCCGCGCTCGGCGTTCTGCTGGATGCGCGCAGCCTGACGGAGGTGCTGATGCTGACGGTGGCGCGGGGCGGCGACACCGACACGGTCGCGGCGATCGCCATGGCCGCCGCTGCCGTCTGCCCGGCCATGGCGCGCGACCTGCCACCGGCGCTGACCGAGGGACTGGAGGCCGGCGAGCATGGCCGGCCGCGGCTGGAGAGGCTCGACCGCCGTCTCGCCGCGGCCTTCGGACTGCCGATCGTGGCGGCGGGGCCGCGCGGCTAGACCTGTGCCCGGCGCGTGTCGCCGCGCCCGGCGCTTCCCAAACCCGCCGCGCCGCGCCATCTCTCCGGCATGTCAGAAGACCCCGCCGAAGACCCCTGCCGCCTCTACCTCATCACCCCCCGGTCCTGCCGGCCGACTTCGCCGACCGGCTCGCCGCGGCGCTCGATGCCGGCGACGTGGCCTGCCTGCAGCTGCGGCTGAAGGACGCGGCCCCGGATGACGTCCGCCGCGCCATCGAGACGCTGATGCCCATCGCCCAGGCGCGCGACGTCGCCTTCATCCTGAACGACGACGCCGTCCTGGCGGCCGAGATGGACTGCGACGGCGTGCATCTGGGGCAATCCGACGGCGACCATGCCGGGGCGCGTATGCTGCTGGCCGGCAAGATCCTCGGCATCACCTGCCATGACAGCCGCCACCTGGCGATGAAGGCGGGCGAGATGGGGGCGGACTACGTCGCCTTCGGCGCCTTCTTCCCGACCACGACGAAGGACGCCTCGCACCGCGCCGAGATCGGCCTGCTGGAATGGTGGTCGGACGTCTTCACCGTGCCGAGCGTGGCGATCGGCGGCATCACCGCGGCCAATTGCGCGCCGCTGGTCACGGCGGGAGCGGATTTCCTGGCCGTGGTCGGCGCGGTCTGGAACCACCCGGCGGGTCCCGCGGCCGGCGTCCGCGCGATGAACGCGGCGATCGCCGCGGCGCCGCGGGAGGTGCCGGATGCGCCTTGAATCCGAGACCTGCGACGTCTTCACCGACCGCCGCTTCGGCGGCAACCCGCTGGCCGTGGTCCATGGCGGCGAAGCGCTCGACGGTACGGCAATGCAGCGGGTGGCGCGGGAGTTCAACCTTTCCGAGACCGTCTTCGTCCTGCCCGCCGAAGCCGCGGGCGCCGATGCCCGCATCCGCATCTTCACCCCGGGCGCCGAGTTGCCCTTCGCCGGCCATCCCAATGTCGGCACCGCGGTGATGCTGGCGCGGCGGCGCGGCCTTGCGGGCGAGACCGTCGTGCTCGACCAGGCGGCGGGGCGGGTGGTGGCGCGGCTCGGACGGGATGCCGCCGGGCAGGTCGCTGCCGCCGAGATCGAGGCGCCGCTGCCCTATGCGACCAGCGCGGCACTGGCGCCGGAGGCCATCGCCGCCTGCATCGGCCTGCCCGTCGCCGCGGTGCAGACCACGGCGCATGCCCCGGCGATCGGTGGCTGCGGCGGCACCATGGCCTTCGCCGAACTCGCCGATCTCGGCGCCCTGGCCGAGGCGACGCCCGACACCGCGGCCTTCCGGGCGCATCTGCCGGCCAGCGCCTGCATCGGCCTGCATCTGCACGTCGCCCTGCCGGACGGCCGCCGCCGCGCCCGCATGTTCGGCCCGCTGGTGGGCGTGCCGGAGGACCCGGCCACGGGGGCCGCCAATCTCGGCCTGGCCGGGCTGCTGCTGCAGGCCGCCGGCGGCGACCGCCTGGCGCTCGAGGTCGAGCAGGGCGTCGAGATGGGCCGGCCGTCGCGGCTGACGCTCCGCGCCTGGCGCGACGCCGCGGGGCGATCCGCGCCGCGGTCGGCGGCGGGGTGGTGTCGGTCTCGGAGGGGCGGATCAGCCTGGGCTGAGGGCCGGCGCCGCGCCGGCCATGGCGCGGCCGGCGCTGGACAGGGCGGCCGGGTGGCCGCAGCCTGCCGCCGGGGAGACTGCGCGGCATGGACGAACTCGGCTTTCACCGGACCTTGCACCGGCCCGGCACGCTGCTGGATGTCGGCGCGCATGACGGCGCCTTCACCCTGCCCTTCGCCGGCCTGCCCGGCGGCCGCGTGCTGGCCTTCGAGCCGCTGCCGAGCGCCTTCGCCCGGTTGCGGGCCGCCGCCGGCACGCTGCCGAACGTGACGCTGCGGCCGGAGGCGCTGGGCGATGCCGAGGGCGAGATCACCCTGACCCTGCCGGTGCTGGACGGCGTGCCGCAGGAGCAATGGGCGAGCACGGCCAAGGGCTATGCCGGGCTCGACCCCCGCGTCTCGGAACAGCGCCACGCCGTGCCGATGCGCTGTCTCGACGGCTTCGGCATCGCGGACCTCACCGCCGTGAAGCTCGATGCCGAGGGCGGCGAGTACGAGGTGCTGCGCGGCGCGCGCGAGACCCTGCTGCGCTGCCGCCCGGTGCTGTCCATCGAGATCGAGGAGCGGCACCGGCCCGGCTCCACCTGGGCGGTTCCCGCCTTTCTCGACGCGCTGGGCTACGACGCGTTCTGGGAGCATTGGGGCGACTGGCGGCCGATGGCCGGGTTCGACCGCGCGACGATGCAGCGCGCCAGCCCGAACCCGGCGGTCTTCGAGGCCTCCGACCCTTATGTCTTCGTCTTCTACTTCCTGCCGCGGGAAGCGGCGCCGGCGATGCTGGCGGCGCTCCGGGCCGCCGAGGCCGGCTGAACCCCGCCCCCGCCGCGCCGTTCTCCCGGGACGACGAGGAGGGGACAGGATGGTCAACGCGGAAGGCGCCAAACACGGCGAGATCCGGGCCCACATGCCGGTGGTGGGCAGCGACGGCCGCCCGGTCGGCACGGTGGACCACCTGGATGGCGACTTCATCAAGCTGATGCGCAGCGACGACGCCTCCGGCGGGCGGCACCGCTGGATCCCGGCGACGCTGGTGGCCGGGCTGGATGGTGGCGTGGTGCGGCTCTCGGTCCCGGCGGCGCAGGCCGAGGACGCCGCGCTCGACGAGGACGAGGCACAGCGGCGGATGACCATGGACCCGGACGGGCGGCGCGGATTCGGCCAGCCCGACAGCGGCGGCGGCGGCCCGCATGGCAGCCGGGCGCAGGCGCACGGGCCGAGGGGCACGCCGCAGCACCCCCAGGAAAGCCTGCCCTCCTCGGGTTCGCCGGGCCAGGTCGCGCCGGGGACGGACGCCCCGCGCCGGAGCTAGGGGCGAGCGGCGGGTTGCCGCCGGCGCTGCCCTCGGCCGACCTGCACCGGCGGCGCCGGGCCACCGGCCCTGCCAGGGACGCCGCCGACACTTGGCGGCCTCATGGGACGAAGGGCAGCCACAGCACGTCGCTGACCGAGCGCGCGCCCGCGGCCAGCATCGCCAAACGGTCGAAGCCGAGGGCGATGCCGCTGCCCTCCGGCATGCCGTGCTCGAGCGCGGCCAGGAACTCCTCGTCCACGTCCCAGCCCTCGGCGCCATGGATGGCGCGGCGGGCGGCAACATCGGCCACGAAGCGGGCGCGCTGCTCCACGGGGTCGGTCAGCTCGTCGAAGGCATTGGCCAGCTCGATCCCGGCGGCAAACAGCTCGAAGCGCAGCGCGGCGCGCGGGTCTTCCGGGTCGCGCCGGGCCAGCGCCGCCTGCGGTGCCGGCCAATGGGTCAGGAAGGTGGCGCGGTCGCGGCCGAGGCGCGGCTCCACCCGTTCCAGTAGCAGCCGGAAGAACAGGTCCTCCCAGCCCTCGCCCTCCCGCGGCGGGGTGCCGATGGCGGCCGCGGCGGCGCGGAGCGCGGCGGCATCCCCTGCCCCTCCGGCGTCACGGTGGCCAGCAGGTCGAGCCCGCCGCACCACCTCCGGAACGCCTCGGCCATGGTGATGTGCTCGAAGGGCAGCGAGAGGTCGGTGACCACGCCGGCATGGCCGACCACGGCGGGGCAGACCGCGCGGACGAAATCCTCGGTTTCTGCCAGCATGCCGGCGAAGCCGAGGCCGGGGCGGTACCATTCCAGCATGGTGGATCCCGGGGCGTGGCGCGGGCTCGCCTCGCCGTTGCGCCAGACCCGGGCGAGCTCGAAGACCGGCCCGGCGCCGGCGACCAGCAGGCGCTTCAGGGCGAGCTCAGGCGAGGTGCGCAGCCAGAGCGTCCGGGCCGCCCCCACCCCGAGATGCGGGTGGTATTCGCTGCGGAAGGCCTGCAGGTGGACCTCCATCCCCGGCACCGGGACCAGGCAGGGGGTCTCGACCTCCTGGTAGCCGCGCGCGGCGAAGAAGGCGCGGGTGGCGGCGGTCAGCTCGGCGCGGCGGCGGAGGAAGGGCAGCCGGGCGGCGAGGCTCTCGGGGTGCCAGACGGGGGTCGGCGTCGGGGTCGGGGACATGCCGGCATCATGCCACGGCGCGCGCGCGCGCCCCTGCCCCAGGCCGGCGTTCCAGGCGGCGCGGCCATGCCCTATACCCCCGCCCACCATGCCCGACGGCGCACCGCCCCGCGTTACCCTGCACCCTGACCTCGCCGCGCGCGCTGCACGCCGCCGGGCTGCTGCCGGCCGGGGCGCTGCCGGGGGCGGAGGCGGTCGCCGCCCGCTACAGCATCGCCGTGACCCCGGCGATGGCGGCGCTGATCGACCCGGCCGATCCCGCCGACCCGATCGCCCGGCAGTACATCCCAGACGCCGCCGAGCTGCTGACCGGGCCGCACGAGCTGGACGACCCCACCGCCGACGCCCCCTTTACCCCGGTGACGGGCGTGGTCCACCGCTACCCCGACCGCGCCCTGCTGAAGCCCCTGCTCGCCTGCCCGGTCTATTGCCGCTTCTGCTTCCGGCGCGAGGCGGTGGGCCCAAATGGCGGGCTGCTGTCGGAGGCGGAGCTCGAGGCGGCGCTCGACTGGTTCGCCCGGACGCCCGCGGTGCGGGAGGCGATCCTGACCGGCGGCGACCCGCTGATGCTCTCGCCGCGGCGGCTCGGGGCGATCCTCGGCCGGCTTGCGGCGCTGCCGCATCTCGAGGTGCTGCGCATCCATTCCCGCGTGCCGGTCGCAGCACCCGGGCTGGTGACGCCGGCACTGGCCGCAGCGCTGGACCTGGGCAAGCCGCTCTATCTCTGCGTGCATGCCAACCATGCGCGGGAGTTCACCGCCGATGCGAGCGCGGCGCTGGCACGGCTGAGCCGCGCCGGGGTGGTGCTGCTCGGCCAGAGCGTGCTGCTGCGCGGCGTGAACGACAGCGCCGAGGCGCTGGAGGCGCTGTTCCGCGCCATGCTGCGGGCTCGCATCAAGCCCTACTACCTGCACCAGCTCGACCCCGCCCCCGGCACCGCCCGCTTCGCCGTGCCGGTCGAGGAGGGCCGCGCGCTGCTGCGGGCGCTGCGCGGCCGGGTCACCGGCCTGGCCTGGCCGACCTATGTGCAGGAACGGCCGGCCGGCGGCGGCAAGGTGCCGCTCGGGCCGGAATGGGGCGCCAACGCGAGGTAGCTACCCCAGCGTATCGACGAAACGCAGCGGCGGGATGTCGTTGCGCCGCTCGCGCGCCATCTGCCGCCGCATCTCGATGTCGCGCAGCGCGGTGCAGGCCAGCGCCATGGAGGCGGCGACGAGGCCGGCCGAGGCCTGGGCCTCGCCCGCCAGCCCGGCACCGACCAGGGCACCCGAGGCGAGCCAGAACAATGCGACGGCGCGATCGGAAACATTCTGCATGCCGTCAAACCAGCATGCCGGAGGGCAGGTGTCCACAGGTTGTGCCGGGTGCCGATTTGCCATAGCTGCGCCGCCAGACCGCAGGCGGGAGACGAGGATGGAGAGCAGGGTTGCGCTGGTGACCGGCGCGGGGCGCGGCATCGGCCTGGCCACCGCGCGGCGCTTCCTGGGCGATGGCTGGCGCGTCGCGCTGCTCGACATCGATGCGGCGCTGGCCGAGGCGGCGGTGGCGGGCCTCGGCGCGCCCGAGCGGACGCTGGCGCTGCATTGCGACGTGGCCGATGCCGCCGCGGTCGCCGCCGCCGTGCAGGGCGCCGCGGCGCGCTTCGGCCGGCTGGACGCGCTGGTGAACAATGCCGGCACCGCGGTGTTCAAGCCGCTGCTGGAGACGACGCCGGAGGAATGGAACCGCGTGCTCTCGGTCAACCTGACTGGGCCCTTCCTGACCACCCAGGCGGCGGCGCCGGTCATGGCGGAGGGCGGCGGCGGCGCGGTGGTGAACGTCACCTCGATCTCGGGCCTGCGCGCCTCCACGCTGCGGGTCGCCTACGGCACCAGCAAGGCGGCGCTGGCGCACCTGACCCGGCAGCAGGCGGTGGAACTCGCCGCGCTCGGCATCCGGGTGAATGCGGTGGCGCCCGGCCCGGTCGAGACGGCGATGGCCAAGGCGGTACACACGCCGGAGATCCGCGCCGACTACCACGACGCCATCCCGCTGGCGCGCTACGGGCTGAGGAGGAGCTGGCGGAGGTGATCGTCTTCCTCTGCTCCGACCGCGCCAGCTACCTGACGGGGCAGGAGATCGCGGTGGATGGCGGGTTCGATGCGGCGGGGATCGGGCTGCCGACGCTGCGGCAGGCGCGGCGGAACCTGTAGGCAAGGTCGGGGAGGAAAAGAATTTCCTCCCCAAGCGCCTCCCTTCCTCTCTGTGAGCCGGGGACCCGCCGCGCGGCAGATACCGACTCACCGACATGGACGAGGGATTGGACGCCTGCGTCCCACGAGGGAGAATGCCTTCTACCGCATCGGCGGCGCGATCATCAGCCCGCCACGCGACCACAGCTCGTTCAGCCCGCGCGGCAGCTGCACGGCGCTGTCCTTCCCCAGGTGCCGCTCGTAGATTTCGCCGTAATTGCCCACCGCCTTGATCGCGTTCAGCATCCAGGCGCGGTCGAGGCCGACCGCCGGGCCAAGGTCGCCGGTCTTCCCCAGCAGCCGCTGCACCGGCGGGCTCGGGCTCTCGGCCAGCAGCTGGTCGGCATTGGCGCGGGTGACGCCGAGCTCCTCGGCCTCGACCAGGCCGAAGATCACGTAGCGCACGATGTCGAACCACTGGTCGTCGCCCTGCTTGACCGAAGGCGCATAGGGTTCCTTGCTGATCCGGTCGGGCAGCAGCACATGCGCCGCACGGTCGGGGAAGCCGGCCAGGATGGCGGCGAGCTGGCTGGCATCGCCGGTATAGCTGTCGCAGCGATTGGCCTCGTAGGCGCGGCGCGCCTCGTCCTTGTCGGCGAAGATCACCGGGGTGAAGCGCAGCTTCTGCGCGCGCGACCAGTCCGCCAGGTTCAGCTCGTGCGTGCTGGCCGAGACGAAGCAGATGCTGGCGCCGTCGAGCTGCCTCGCCGCGGTGATGCCGCTGTTGGCGCGCACCAGGAAGCCCTGGCCGTCGTAGAAATTCGGCGCGGTGAAGTTCAGCCCGAGCGTCGCGTCGCGCATGAAGGTCCAGGTGGTGGTGCGGGTCAGCACCTCGACTTGGCCGGTGACGAGGGCGGGGAAGCGGTTCTGCCCGGTCAGGTGCTGCCAGACCAGCCTCGATGCATCCCCGAGCGTCGCGGCGGCGACGGCGCGGCAGATGTCGGCATCCATGCCCTGCCATTCGCCGCGGCTGTCGGGCGCGCTCCAGGCCGGGTCGCCGGTGGAGATGCCGCAGGACAGCGCGCCCCGCGCCCGTACCGCCGAGAGCGTCGGGCCGGGCGGCGCTACCGTCTGCGCCGCAGCGCCGCCCGCTAGCAGCAGGCCGAGCGCCACGGCCATGGATTTCAGCATCGCTCTTTATCCCTCATGCCGACGGGCAAGTTGCAGCGTAGCCAGGCCGCCGAGCGCCCCAGCGGCGGCGGCCAGCCGCAGCAGGTCGGGGATGCCGTGCCAGAAGGCCGCCGCCGCCCCGGCCAGGGCCAGCGCCAGGCGCAGCACCGGCCCGATCGGCCGCAGCAGGTAGCCCGCATAGGCGGCGCAGAGCGCGGTCAGCGCCGTCGCCTGGATGGCGGTGGCGACCACGATCGCCGACAGCCCGCCGCGCAGCATGATCCCCGGGTCGTAGAGGAAGGCGAAGCCCACGGTGAAGCCGGCGATGCCGAGCCGCGTCGCATGGATGCTGGTCACCAGCGGCGAGGCGCGGGCGATCGCCGCCGCGGCGAAGGCGGCCGCCGCCACGGGCGGCGAGGCGTCCGCCAGCACGGCGAAGTAGAAGATGAAGAGATGCGCCGGCAGCACCAGCTCCTGCGGCGGGACGCCGAGCGCCACGCTGCCGAGGTCGAGGATCTGCGGCACGCCGATGGCGGCGGCGATGATGTAGGAGGGCGTCGTCGGTAGCCCCATCCCCAGCACCAGCACCGTCGCCGCCAGCAGCACCAGCAGCAGCGGCAGGCTGCCGCCTGCGAGGTCCTTGATGATGCCGCCGAGCGCCACGACCATCCCCGTCGCGGTCAGCGCCGAGACGACGATGCCGGCGCCGGCGATGGAGACCGCCAGCGGCGCCATGGTCTGGCCCGCATTCGCCAGGCTCTCCAGCACCTGCCGCCAGCCCATGCGGGTGCGGCGGCGGAGCGCCGCCACGACCACCATGGCGATGGTGGCGCAGAAGGCGGCGTAGTTGCCGAGACCAGCGGTCCATCATCAGCCAGACGAGGAGGGCGATCGGGATCACCAGATGGGCGTCCTGCGCCACCTCCCGCCAGGGCGGGATATCGGCGGCGGCCATCGGCGCCATGCCGGCCTTCTTCGCCTCGACATGCACCGCGACCAGGATGGCGAAGTAGTAGAGGACGGCGCCGATCGCCGCGGCGACGACGATCTGCGCATAGGGGATGTTGGTGATCTCGGCCATGACGAAGGCCGCGGCGCCCATCACCGGCGGCATCAGCGCGCCGCCGACCGAGGCCGGCGCTCTCGATCCCGCCGGCGACCGCAGGCCGGTAGCCGATGCGGGTCATCAGCGGGATGGTCATGGCGCCGGTGGTGATGACGTTGGAGACGGAGGAGCCGCTCATCGTGCCGAAGAGGCCGGAGGTGATGACCGCGACCTTGGCCGGCCCGCCGGTGAAGCGGCCGGCCGCGGCGGCGCCGAGATTGCTGAACAGCCGCCCCGTGCCGCTGCCCTGCATGAAGCTGCCGAAGACGATGAAGACCGCGATGGTGGTGGCGACGATGCCGGTCAGCGGCCCGTAGACCCCGCCCGCGGTCGGCACCAGCCAGGAGGCCTCGAGGATCTCGGCCGGAGTGAAGGGGCGCGAGTTCAGCACGCCGGGGATCAGCCAGCCCCACTCCATGTAGGCCAGGGAGATGATGATCATCCAGGCCAGCCCGACCTCGACCGCGCGCCGCGTGGCTTCCAGCAGGGTCACGATCGCCAGCACCGCCAGCACCATCATCGCCGGCGAGAAGGGATCGACATATTCCATGCGGTCCGAGACGACGTCCCAGTTCCACATCACCCAGGCATGCGGCGCCGCGGCGGCCAGGGCCCAGGCCCAGTCCGGCAGGCTGGGGCGGCGCATGGGCGAAGACTTGCGCGCCGGGTACAGCAGGAAGAGCGGCGGCACGAAGACCAGCAGGTGGAAGCCCCGCATGGTGATCGGCTCGGGGAAGCCGAAGCCGCCGAAATAGAGGTGGATGGCCGCGGCGGCGGCCATCCAGAGCGTCAGGGCAAGCTTCAGCGGCACGGCCAGGTCGCGCATGGGGAATCCTGCAAGGGGTCGCGGGGCCGTGTGCTCCTCTCGCGCGACGGGGCGGCGCCGGGCCGCCCCCGCGCGCGTCAGGCGGCCGGCATCACGCCGGCGCCCCGGAAGGCCTTGATCGCCCCAGGATGCAGCGGAAGGCCCTGGTACTTCCAGGAGGTCGCCGGGTCCCAGGCGCCCATGCTGGCATGGATGTTCACCAGCCGCTGGCCCTTGTTGCGGATCAGCGTGGCGGTGATCTTCTGCGCCACCTCCTCGGGCAGGCTCTCATGCACCAGGATGACGCTGTCCATGGTGGTGACGGGCACGTCGCCGGATTGCAGCGCCGGGTAGGTCGCGGCCGGCAGGACGCCTTCGGCATAGGCGTAGGTGTCGATCAGGTGCTTCCGCACGATCCTCGGGGAAGGCCACTAGCCGGCCGCCGCGGCGGCCCTGCGCGATCTCGGTGAAGATCGCCGCCGGGCGGGCCAGCGCGGCATAGAGGTAGTCCACCTGTCCGTCGGTGAAGGCGGCGCCGATATCGGCATAGCTGCCGTTCAGGTAGGTGCCGCCCTCGGCGCGGATGCGCTCGGGGCTGGTGCCGTAGGAATTTCAGGATGCGCTGCAGCGTCATCTCGTCGGTCGAGGAGCGCTGCGGGCAGGCGATCTTCAGCCCCTTCATGGTCAGGATGGACTTCATGTCCTCCGGACCGCCATCGGCGCGGCGCAGCAGGTGGTGCTCGGTCGGCGAATAGCCGCTGCCGAGGCAGCGCAGCGCCGCATGCGCCTCCTTGTAGGGATCCTCGCCGCGGCGGGCCGAGGCGGCGAAGGCGTCGATGCCCCAGCCGATCGGCGAGGTGTTGCGGTTGACCCCTGTGGCATTGGCCAGGCCGCCGCCCGGGACGACGCGGATCTGGATGTCCGGGTTCTCGTCCTTGATGAGGGAGGAGAGGCCGGCCGCCATGGTGTACCAGCCGCCGCCGAGCGAGCCCGCGACCCATTCGGAGGCTCTGCTGCGCCGACGCCACGCGGACGAAGGGGGCGGCGAGCAGGCCGCCGGCGAGGACGCGCCGCGTCCAGAGAATGCTCATCGGCCAGAATCTCCCGGTTGGTCCGCGCGGATATTGCGGTGCGGCGGGCCAGCCGGCAACCGGGCCGGCCGGCTTTGCTCGCGCCGGTCATCCACGCCCCGAGTGTTTCCACCCAGGACGGTCGCAGGCTAGCGGAAGGCCCGCATGATCCGGCCCCAATCCTCGATCGCCGCCTCCTGGCCCGGGACGATCTGCACGGTGAACTCGGTGTAGCCGGCGTCCCGCAGGTCGCCGATGCGGCGCTTCAGCTGGCCTCGGTCGCGGTGAAGCTGCTGATGCGGATCATCTCCCCGGTGACGAAGGGCCGTTCCTCCGGCTTGACGAACATCAGGTGGCCGCGGTGGTTCTCGAGCCAGGGGGCGTCCTTCGGCTCGAAGGTCCCGGGCCAGCGCGACATAGCCCTCGACCGCTTCGCGGCAGCTCTCGGGCACCGGGGAGATGTTGGGCAGGCCGGACAGCACCTCGTCCGCCGCGCGGTGCAGCAGCACCGCGGCGCGCGGCCCGGCCTGGGCGACGGCGCGCGGGCTGTCATAGGGCTCGCCGTCCTGCAGCACGCAGCCGAGCACGAAGGCGGTGGCCTCGAGCGGCGCGGCCTGGCCGGCGGCCTCCCAGGCCCCGCGCATCTCGCCCAGCATGGCGATGGCGGCCGGGACGTCGGAGAAGAAGTTGATCCAGCCGGCGCCGAGCCTGGCGGTCAATGCCCGGGCCCGCGGCCCGGCGGCGGCCAGGTGCAGCCGCATCGGCGTCCGCGTGTCGATCAGCCCGAGATCGGGGTTGAGCAGCCGGATCTTCCGCCGCTCGCCCTCGATCTGCGTCTCGACCGTCTCCTCGCGCAGCAGGGCGAGCATCACCCGGATGTATTCGGCAAAATCCTTCAGCGACATGGCGCCTAGCCCCATCGCCCGCCGCCCGGTGAAGCCGGTGCCGAGCCCCATGTCGACCTGGCCCGGCGCCAGCTTGTTCAGCGTGGCGAAGGCGTTGGCGGTGACAGCGGCGATGCGGTTGGAGGGATCAGCACCCCGGTGCCGAGCCGGATGCGGCTGGTCTTCATCGCCGCCGCGCCCATCGCCACGAAGCAGTCGGCGCTCAGCATCTGGGTGTCGTAGAACCAGGCGGAGCGGAAGCCGAGCGCCTCGGCCCGTTCCGCGAGGCGCCAGCTCTCGGCATCCGTCGGCATGGCGATCCCGAATTCCATGGCTGTTCCTCCGTGCTTTGGCGTCAGCCAAGCCCGACCGGATGGCGCGCGCAAGCTGGCGCTGCCGCTGGCACCCGCTATGGTGGCCGGGTGCTCGGGTTCCTCTCGCTCTGCCTGCCGATCTTCGCCGTGGTCGGCCTGGGCTGGGTCGCCGTGCGGCGCGGCACCATCGCCCCGGCGGTGACCGACGCGGTCGGCACCTTCGCCTTCAGCTTCGCTCTGCCGGCCATGCTGCTGCGGCTGATGGCCGCCCAGCCCCTGGCGCAAAGCTTCGAGCCACGCTTCTTCGGCGGCTATCTCGGCGCCTGCCTCCTGGTCTTCTTCGGGACGATGGCGGGGGCGATGCTGCTGGCCGGGCGGCGGCGCGGCCAGGCCGCGGCCGTCGCCGCGTCGGCAGCCATGGGCAATGTCGGCTATCTCGGCCCGCCCTTGCTGCTGCCGCTGCTGGGGGAGCGCGGCGCCGGCCCCGTGGCCATGGCCATCATGTCCGAGGTCGCCATCGTCATCGCCCTCGGCAGCGTGCTGATGGCGCCGATGGGGGAGCGCGGGGTGCTCGGCCGCGTGCTGCGGTCGCTGCTGCTGAACCCGGTGCTGCTGGCGATCTCGGGCGGCGCCGTGCTCGGCGCCCTCGGCCTCGCCATCCCCGGCCCGGTCGAGCGCTTCCTCGGCTTCCTTGGCGCCGCGGCCGGGCCGACCGCGCTCTTCGCGTTGGGCGGCACGCTGGGGCGGCTCAGCCTCGATCGTCGGTTGGTGCTGGCGGCCGGAGCGGCCACCGCGGCCAAGCTGGCGGTCTATCCGCTGCTGGCCTGGCTTCTGCTGGGGCCGCTGCTGGGCCTCGAGCTGTTCTGGGTCCAGGCCGGGGTGATGCTGGCGGCGATGCCGACCGCGACCAACGCCTTCGTCCTGGCGCAGCGCTTCCACACCGGGGCGGAGTCGGTCTCGGCGGTGGTGCTGCTCTCCACCGCCATCGCCTCGGTCGCCTTCCCACTGACAGCCTGGCTGCTCACCGGCCCCGTCGCGGTGCCGTAACGACCAGGGCCGGGCCGCCTCGGTCGCTGCTCCGTCACTTGCGCAGTCCCCCTCGCGATCTGTAGGGCAGAAGGCGCATGACCCGCGGCATAGCGATCCTGGCGGCCATGATGGCCGTGACCCCGCTCCCTCGGCGGCTGCGCCGGCCCTTATCCGGCCGCCGCCAGCGCCGGCGACGCCCTGCCCTATTTCGGCCCGGCGCCACGGGTGCGGAGCCATCCTCGTCCCGCCCCGCCTGGCTGTTGCCACCGACGCCGGGCCCGCAGCGGCTGCGGGTGCCGGATGACGGGTTCATGGACCAGCTGGGGTGACCCGCCCGGCTCAGCGCACCGGCGGCGCGTACATCAGCTCCGCCGCGCGACCAGAGGTCGTTCAGCCCGCGTGGCAGCTTCACCGCACTGCCCATGCCGAGGTTGCGCTCGAAGACCTCGCCGTAATCCCCCACCGCCTTGATCGCGTTGTAGGCCCAGGCGCGGTCCAGACCCATCAGCGGCCCGTGGTCGCCGGTCAGGCCCAGGAGCCGCCGCACCTCCGGGTTCTGGCCGCTGCGCTGCTCGTCCACATTGGCCTGGGTGATGCCCAGTTCCTCGGCGGTCAGCAGGGCGAAGAAGGTCCAGCGGACGATGTCGAACCACTGGTCGTCGCCGTGCCGGACCACCGGGGCGTGCGGCTCCTTGCTGATGATGTCGGGCAGGATCACGTGCTCCTCCGGGTTGGGGAAGCTGGACCGCAGCCCGGCGAGCTGGCTGGCGTCGGTGGAATAGGCATCGCAGCGGCCGGCGAGGTAGCTGCGCCGCGCCTCGTCGTTCTGCTCGAAGACCACGGGCCGGTAGTCCACCTTGTTGGTCCGCGCCCAGTCGGCGAGGTTCAGCTGGTTGGTGCTCGCCGGCGGTGACGCAGATCGAGGCGCCCTGCAGCTCCGTCGCCTTCTTCACCCCAAGCGCCTTGCGCAGCAGGAAGCCCTGGCCGTCGTAGAAGCTGACCGCGGTGAAGTTCAGCCCGTTGGCGGTGTCACGCACCTGGGTCCAGGTGGTGGTGCGGATCAGCACGTCGACCTGGCCCGCCTGCAGCGCCGGCAGCCGCGCCGTGCCGGTCAGCGGCACCCAACGGATCTTGGCCGGGTCGCCAAGCACCGCCGCGGCGGTGGCGCGGCAGAGATCGGCGTCGAGTCCGCGATACTCGCCCCGGCTGTCGGGGGTGGAGAAGCCGGCGGCGCCGGTCGAGGTGCCGCAGACCAGGATGTCGCGCTGCTTCACCGCCGAGAGCGTCGGCCCCGGCGCCTGGGGCTGGGCCCATGCCGCGCCCGCCCACATCGTCGCGGCCAGCGCCGCGGCCATCCTGATCCTCATGCACTCTCTCCCGGCCTTGGCCGCGATGATGCTGGCCAGCGGGCGCCGCCGGCAAGGGGCGGGCTTGCGGCGACCCGGCCGCGGCCACACCTGCGGAGCATGCGCCGCCCCTGGCCGTCCTGCTCGCCCTTTCGCTGACGACCACAGCCGCCGCGGCGCAGGCACCCTTCCGGGTGACCGAGGGCGAGCACATGCGGGTCGTCACCCGCGCCCTGGGCTGGACCGTGCTGCGGGACGTCGGCGCGCCGCGCGGCGCGGCCGAAACCGGCATGGTGCTGATCCGCGCCCAGCGCCCGGTGCCGCCGGCGGCGCGGCCTGGCCACCTGGCCCGCATGCTGCGCAGCCTGCGGACCATCCACGTCACCGACCTGCCGGCCGAGGACCATCTGCGCCTGGCCGGCCTGCCGGGCGACGCGATCCAGGCCCGCGCCATCGGCCAGCCGAGCGGCGTGCCGGTGGTGCTGCGCGCGGTCTGCCTCTATGCGCCCGACCGCAGCTGGCTGCTGGTCGCCTCCGCGCCCGCGGCGGACTGGCCGGGACTGGAGGCGGAATTGGCCGCAGTGCTGGGGGATTCCGGCCGGGGTGAGGTAGGTTGGCGAGGGAACCAGGTGTCCGCTCCCCAAGCCCCTCCCTTCCGTTCTGTGAGTCCGGTTGCCGCGACGCGGTGGGGGCGAGGCTCGAGGACATCGAGGAGGGTCCAGGGAGGATACTTCATCCCTGGCCTTCAGCACGCCTCCGCCATGAAGACCCTGCCGGGCGCCACGAATTCCTCCTGCGCCGCGATGGTCAGCAACTCGCGCGACCCCGCCTCGGCGGTCCGCCGCAACAGCCCATGGATCGAAGCTGCGGCCTTCTCCAGCGCCACCCGCGCGCTGCCGGACCGCAGCCGGTGGAACAGGAACAGCGCGGCGATCGCATCGCCCGCGCCATTCGCCGCAATCGGCAGCAGCGGCGTCCGCACCCGCCAGGCCTCCCCGCCCTCGGCCGCCAGCAGGTCGATGGCATCGGCCGGTGTTTCCGCCGTGCGCAGCGAAGTCAGCAGGACGCAGCGCGGGCCGCCCGCCTGCAATGCGGCGACCGCCGCCCTCGCGTCCTCGAGCCGGGCGATCGGCCGGCCGGTCAGCCATTCCAGCTCGAACTGGTTCGGCGTGGCGATGTCGGCCAGGGCCAGGGCGCGGTCGCGGAAGAATCCCGGGATGCCGGTGCGGACATAGACGCCGGGGCCGGCATCGCCGATGACCGGGTCGCAGCACCAGAGCGCCCGGGGATTGGCCGCCTTCACCCGCGCCACCGCGTCGAGGATCGCCGCCCCCGTCGCGGCGTCGCCGACATAGCCGGTCAGCACCGCGTCGCATTGGCCGAGCACGCCGCGCTCGGCGATACCCTCGACGCAATCGGAGATCAGCGCCGCCGGCAGCACCTGGCCGCGCCAGGCGCCGTAGCCGGGATGGTTGGAGACTTGCACGGTATGGATCGCCCAGACCTCGGCGCCGAGCCGCTGCAGCGGGAAGACCGCGCTGGCATTGCCGACATGGCCATAGGCGACCCAGGACTGGATCGAGAGGATGTTCACGACGCCGAGGCTAGCCCGGATCGGCCCGGGCCGGAACCTCGCGCCGAACGCCCCTTCCCTCCCGTCGCGTGGGCCGGCATGCTCCCGCCAACCCGGCCGCCAAGCCTGGACATCCCGGAGGACACGCCCGCCATGACCAATGCCGTCACCCGCCGCGCTGCCATGCTCGGCGCCGCCGCCACTTCCGGCAGCCTGCTGCTCGCGGGGGGAATGCCGGGGCGCAGCAGAAGCCTGCCGAGTTGCGGGTCGGGATCACCACCTTCCTCTCCGGGCCGGCCTCGGTCTTCGGCGTCCCGGCCAAGCAGGCCGCGGAGATGCTGTTCGAGGAGGTCAACAAGGCCGGCGGCATCGGCGGCATCCCGGTGAAGGCCTTCTTCGTCGACGAGGCGCCGGGCACCGACCACCTGGTCGGCGAATACCGCCGCCTGGTGCAGAACGAGGGCGTGCATATCGTCTTCGCCTCCATCTCCTCCGGATCGTGCCTGGCCTGCACGCCGCTGAGCGACGAGATGAAGAAGACCACGCTGCTCTGGGATTGCGGCACCCAGCGCATCTTCGAGGAAGGCCCGCATCCCTACGCCTTCCGCACCCAGGGCTACGGCACGCCGGAAGTCCTCGCCCCGCTGCTTTACCTCCTCAAGCACAAGCCGGACTTCAAGACGCTGGCGGTGATCAACCAGGACTATGCCTGGGGCCGCGACAGCTGGGAGATGTGGAAGGCCGGCATGGACGCGCTGAAGCCCGGCGTCCGCGTGGTGGCGGAGATGTTCCCCCGCTTCGGCGCCACCGACTACAGCACCGAGGTCACCCGCCTGCTGGCCGCCCGCCCCGATGTCGTCCTCTCCACGAGCTGGGGCGGCGACCTCGTCACCCTGGTGCGCCAGGCCACGGAGCGGAAGCTCTTCGACCGCTCCACCTTCGTCCTTCCGGTGGCCGAGGCCTCGCTGCAGACCCTCGGGCGGAACATGGCGTCGGGCCACATCATCGGCGCCCGCGGCGACCACTGGAACAACCACCCGAAGCCGAAGGACCTCGGCGCGGCTGGCGAAATTCGTCGACGCCTACAAGGCGAAGTTCAACGAATACCCGATCTACCCCTGCCACCACATGGCCCAGGCGATCTCCGCCATGCAGGCCGGCTTCGCCAAGGCGATCGCGGCCAAGGGCGGCGGCTGGCCGAACGACCAGGAACTGGCCAATGCCTTCCGCGGCCTGACCTTCGACACGCCGACCTCCTCCATCACCCTGCGCGAGGACGGCCAGGGGCTCGAGGACCAGATCGTCGGCATGTCCACCTTCACCGACCGCTTCCCCTTCGCGGTGCCGAAGGACATGGTGATCTTCCCCGCCGCCATGGTCTCGGCGCCGGTGGGGATGAAGAGCGTGGAGTGGCTGAAGTCGCTGAAGCCGGACATCCTGGCGCAGATGGCGGCACCGATCGCGGGCTAGGGCAGCACTCGGCGGGGGGATGCGCTCCCCCTGCGCCCCCTTCGTCTTTGTGAGTCCGCCGAATGGTCGAGTGGTTTACCGATAACGGGCTGCTGCTTGGGCTGGCCCTGCTGGATGGCCTTGCCTATGCGGCGCTGGTCTTCATGGTGGCGGTCGGGCTGAACATGGTGTTCGGCGTGCTGCGGATCGTGAACGTGGCGCATGGCAGCCTCTTCGCCATCGGCGCCTATACGGCGGCCTCCATCGGCATCTTCTTCGCCTCGCTCGGCCTGCCCGCCTGGGCCGGCTACGTCGCGCTGCTGCTCGCCGCGGCGCTGGTCGGCGGCATCCTCGGCCCGCTGATCGAGAAGCTGGTCCTGCGGCGGATCTACGGGCAGGAGGAGGTGCTGCAGCTCCTCGTAACCTTCGCCCTCTTCATGATCCTCGAGGACGTGCAGAAGCTGATCTGGGGCGTGCAGCCGATCATGCAGGACGTGCCGATGAAGTTTCTCGGCACGGTCGAGGTGCCCTTCGGCGAGGACACCATCCCCTTCACCGCCTACCAGCTTCTTCGTCCTGCCGGGCGTCGCGGTGGCGACGCTCGCCGGCCTCGCCTGGTTCCTGCGGCGGACCCTGACCGGGCGCGTGATCGTCGCCGTCACCACGGACAAGGAGGCGGCGATGGCCATGGGCATCGATGCCGCCAAGGTCACGCTGCTGACCTTCACCTTCGGCGCCGCGCTGGCCGCGCTCGGCGGCGCGCTCGCCTCCCCCACCACCTCGCTGGTCCCGGGCATCGGCGCCCAGACCATCGTGCTCTCCTTCGCCGTGGTGGCGACCGCGGGCCTCGGCCAGATCGAGGGCGCGGCGATCTCCGCCCTGATGATCGGCCTCGGCCGATCCATCGCCGTCTACCTGGCCCCGGACTTGAAGTGGTGGTGCCCTATATCATCATGGTCGCCGTCCTGCTGGTCCGCCCGCAGGGGCTGTTCGGGGTGCTGGAGACCCGGCGGGTATGAGCGCCACCGACCGTGCCCTCCCCGCGCCGCCCCGCACCATGCGCGTGCCGGAGGTGGTGCTTGCCGTCCTCGGCGCCGCCGCCCTGGTCCTCGTCGCTTTCCTGGCGCCCTGGCTGAAATTCGTGCTCACCGTGGCGCTGGCCAAAGGCATCGCCGTGCTCGGCATCCTGCTGCTGCTGCGCGCCGGGCAGGTCAGCTTCGGCCACAGCATGTTCCTCGCGGTCGGCGCCTATACTGTCGCCTTCCTCGCCCCTGCGATGCCGGAGGCGCTGCTGCTGTTGCCCCTGGGGGCGCTGCTGGCCGGGATCCTCGGCCTGGTGATCGGCCTCTTCGTGGTGCGCTACCGCGACATCTTCTTCGGCATGCTGAACCTGGCGCTGTCGATGGTGCTCTATTCGCTGCTCGAGAAGCTCTACGACCTCACCAAGGGCACCGACGGCATCCGCGTCGCCGGCCTGACCTTCGCCGGCATCACTCCGGACCGCGAGACCCAGGAATGGGTGATGTTCGGCCTCGCTTTGGTGCTGGCCATCGGCTTCGGCCTGCTGGTGCGGGCCTATCTCGCCTCCCCGATGGGCCGGGCCCTGGCGGGGATCAAGACGCGGGAGACGCGGCTGGAATTCATGGGCGTCTCCGCCCGCCGCGTGCTGCTCTTCGCCTATGTCATGTCGGCGGTGATGGGCGGCGTCGGCGGCACGCTGGTGGCGATGACCACGCGGCACGTCACGCCGCAGCTGGCCTATTGGACCTCCTCGGGCGAGCTGGTCTTCATCGCCATCCTCGGCGGCGCCGGCAGCGCGCTCGGCCCCTTCCTCGGCGCCACGGCCTTCGAGCTGGTGCGGGTTTATGCCGCCGCCGCCGTCGCGGATGCCTGGCAGATGATCCTCGGCGGCGTGCTGCTGGCGGTGATCCTCTTCGCCCCCGGCGGGCTCTGGGGGATGCTCACCAGCCGGCTGAAGGGACGCGGCGCATGACCCAACCGCTCCTCTCGGCCCGTGGCCTCCGGCTCGCCTTCGGCGGCGTCAAGGCGGCCGATGGCATCGACCTCGACGTCATGCCGGGCGAGTTCCTCGCCATCATCGGCCCGAACGGCGCCGGCAAGACCACCTTCATCAACATGTCGACCGGCTACCTGAAGCCGCAGGGCGGCACCATCGCCTATGACGGCCAGCCAATCATCGGCCTCTCGCCCCGCGCGATCGTCCGGCGCGGCATCGGCCGCAGCTTCCAGCTGCCGCAGCTCTTCACCGAGCACACGGTGCTGGAGAATGCCGCGCTTGCCATCGCCGCCCATGCCGGCATCTGGTCGCCCCTCGCCCCCTGCTCCGCCGCAGCTACCACGACCAGGCCATGGCGCTGCTGGACCGCTTCGGCCTCGGCCCGGTCGCCGGGGCGCGGGCCGATGCGCTGAACGAGGGCGCGCGCAAGCTGGCCGACATCGCCATGGCCGTCGCGCTGCAACCGCGCCTGGTGCTGATGGACGAGCCCACCAGCGGCGTCGCCGCGGCCGAGAAGATGGGCATCGTCGAGACGCTGGTCCGCGTGCTGCGCGACACCGGCGTCACGGCGGTCTTTGTCGAGCACGACATGGACGTGGTCGCCCGCTTCGCCGACCGCGTCGCGGTCTGGAGCCAGGGGCGGATCGCCGCGCTCGGCCCGCCGCAGCAGGTGCTCAACGATCCTGCCGTGCTGCGCGACGTGATTGGCATTGAGCCTGCCCATGCTTGAGCTGCACAACGTCTCCATCGACATCGCCGGCGTGCCGGTGCTGCGCGATGTCCACCTCGTCGTCCCGCCCGGCGGCCGGGTCGCGCTGATCGGCCGCAACGGCGCCGGCAAGACCACCACGCTCCGCACCGTGATGGGCCTGTTGCCGCCCCGCGCCGGCCGCGTGGTGATCGACGGCCAGGACGCCACCGCCGTCCCGCCGCACCACCGCGCTCGCCTCGGCATCGGCTATGCGCCGGAGGAGCGGCGGCTCTTCGGCAGCTTCTCGGTGCGGGAGAACATGCTGCTGCCGGCCGAGGTGCTGCGGCTCGCCCCGGCCGAGGTGGCGCGGCGGCTCGACGCCGTCTTCACCCTGCTGCCGGAACTGAAGGACCTCGCCCCGCGCCGCGCCGCAGGCCTCTCGGGCGGCCAGGGCAAGATGGTGGCGCTCGGCCGGGCGCTGATGGTCGGCACCCGGGCGGTGCTGCTGGACGAGCCCTTCCAGGGCCTCGCCCCGGCGCTGGCGCTGCGCTACGCCGAAGCCCTCAAGCGGCTGCACCAGGCATTGCCCGACGTCGCCATCCTGATCACCGAGAGCAACCCCGAGCTTGCTCCGCCCGCTGGTGGAACGGACCTTCGTGATCGAGCGCGGCGAGATTGCCGCGGCGTAAGCGCGCGGAAGGATGACCCCGCGCCACACGCGCCCCATATGCGGGATGCGCGGGAGAGCACGGCGGATGCGGCGATGGCGGTTCGGAGCAATGCTTGCGGCGGGGCTGGCGCTGGCCGGCTGCGCCACCCAGCCCGCGACGCCGCTGCCCAACCCGGCGCAGGTCGCCGCGCATGAATGGGAGCACGGCCCGCCCTGGGGGCCGGAGGAGATCCCCTGGGTCGCGCCGCCCGAGATGCTCGCCTATGGCTATGGCCCGGGCTACTGGGGACCCGGCTATTGGGGCCCGGGCTACTGGGGCCCCTCGCTCGGGATCGGGCTCGGCGTCGGCTTCAGCCGCGGCTGGTGGCACGGCCATCGTGGCTATTACGGCGGCTATCATGGCGGCTGGCGCGGGGGCGGCGGGCACTTCCGCGGCGGCGGCCGCGGCCGCCGCTGACCCCTTCGCGGCGGCATCGATTCCCGGCAGCATGGGTGAAACGCCTCTCGGGGGATCCGTCCACAGATGCCGCACCGCATCCTGCTCTGCCGCACGCTGCATCCGGCCGGCATGGCCCTGCTCGAGGCGCGCCGGGATCTCGACATCGTCGCGCTGCACGACCCGCCGGTGGAGCAGTTCCACCAGCACCTCTCCTCGGCCGATGCCGTGCTCTGCTGGCTGGAGAAGGTGGACCAGGCGGCGCTGGATGCGGCGCCGCGGCTGAGGGTTGTCTCCCGCTACGGCGTCGGCTTTGACACGGTGGACATCGGCGGCCTGCACCGCGCGCGACATCCCCGTCATGGTCACCAACGGCGCCAACGACCTCTCGGTCGCCGAGCACGCGATGATGCTGATGCTGGCGGTCGCCCGCCGGGCGCTCGACCATGACCGCCACGTCAAGGCCGGCGGCTGGTGGGACGCGCCGGACCCGCGGATGGTGGACCTGGCCGGTCGCACCGCGCTGGTGGTCGGCTATGGCCGCATCGGCAGCCGCGTGGCGAATTACTGCCGCGCCTTCCAGATGAAGGTGCTGGTGATGGATCCTGGCTTCCACCCCATGCGCATCGCCGCCGACGGCTTCACCCCTGCCCGCGACCTGCATGCGGCCCTGGCGCAGGCGGATGTGGTGACGCTCCAACTGCCCGCTCTCGCCCGCGACGCGGCACCTGATGGACGAGGCGGCTTTCGCCGCGCTGAAGCCCGGCGCCATCCTGGTGAACACCGCGCGCGGTCCGGTCGTCCTCGCAGGCCGCGCTGGTGGCCGCGCTGCGATCCGGCCGGCTGCACGGCGTGGGGCTCGACGTGCTGGAGGCCGAGCCGTCGGAAGCGACGAACCCGCTCTATGCCTTCCCCAATGTCGTGGTCAGCCCGCACAACGCGGCGAGCACCGAGGAAGGCCTGGCGCGGATGGCGCGTCAGGCCGCACGCAACATCCTCGACGTGCTGGACGGCAGGCGCGACCCGGCCTTCATGGTCAACTCCGACATCGCATAAGGATCGCATGATGAAGCTCTTCTTCGCCGCCGCCTCGCCATTCGCCCGCAAGGTGACCGTCTCGGCCGCCGAGCTCGGCGTGGCGGTCGAGCGCGTCCCCGCCGCGCCGCACCCGATCAACCGCGACCGCAGCGTCGTCGCCAGCAACCCGCTCGGCAAGGTGCCGACCGCCGTCGCCGATGACGGCACCGTGCTCTACGACAGCCGCGTCATCTGCGAATACGTCGATGCGCTGGCCGGCGGCGGCAAGCTCTTCCCGGCCGCCGGCGCGGCGCGCTGGCGGGCGCTGACCGAGCAGGCGCTGGCCGACGGGCTGATGGATGCCGGCATCCTGCTGCGCTACGAGGCGCTGACCCGCCCGGCCGAGATGCAGTCGGCCGACTGGAAGGCCGGCCAGACGGACAAGATCACCTGCGCGCTGGACGAGCTGGAACGCCAGGCCGGCGGCCTCGGCGACCGGGTCGATATCGGCACCATCACCATTGGCTGCGCCCTCGGCTGGCTCGACTTCCGCTTCGGCGACATGGGCTGGCGCAACGGCCGTCCGGGCCTCGCCGCCTGGTTCGCTGGCTTCGACGCCCGGCCATCCATGGCCGCCACCCGCCCGGCCTGACCTTCCGGCGCGTAGTGAGGGGTATTCGCGGGCGGCATCGTGCGGCCGCCCGCGCTCCGCGCTAGGCTCGGCGCGACCTGCGGAGATGCCCCCATGGCCGCGAAGCAACTGCGCCTCGGCGCCTTCATGCGCCCGATCAGCATCCATACCGGCGCCTGGCGCTACCCCGGCGCCTGGCCGGATGCGAATTTCAACCTGCAAGCCTATGTCCGGCTGATCCGCAAGCTGGAGGAAGGCCGCTTCGACGCCTTCTTCATGGCCGACCACATGGCCGTGCTGAACATGCCGGTGGAGGCGCTGAAGCGCAGCCACACCATCACGTCGTTCGAGCCGCTGACGCTGCCGAGCGCGCTGGCCATGGTGACGGAGCGGATCGGGCTGATCGCCACCGCGAGCACGACCTACAACGACCCCTACCACATCGCCCGGAAATCCGCCTCGCTCGACCATATCAGCGGCGGCCGCGCCGGCTGGAACCTGGTCACCACGGCAAACCCCGACGCCGCGCTGAATTTCGGCCAGGACGCCCACATGGCGCATGGCGAGCGCTACAAGCGCGCCCGCGAGTTCTACGAGGTCGTCACCGGCCTCTGGGACAGCTTCGCCGACGACGCCTTCGTGCGGGACGTCGACAGCGGCATCTTCTTCGACCCGGCGAAGATGCACGTGCTCGGCCACAAGGGGAGGAGCTCTCGGTCCGCGGCCCGCTCAACATCGCCCGGCCCGTGCAGGGCTGGCCGGTCATCGTCCAGGCCGGCGCCTCCGAGGCCGGCCGGCAGATCGCCGCCGAGACCGCCGAGGCGGTCTTCGGCGCATCGGCCACGATCGAGGAGGCCCGCGCCTTCTATGCCGACGTGAAGGGCCGCATGGACCGGCTGGGCCGCGACCGCGGCCACATGAAGATCCTGCCCGGCTGCTTCGTCGTGGTGGGCGAGACGGAGGACGCGGCCAGGGCCAAGCGGGCGAAGCTCGACAGCCTGGTGCACTACGCCAACGCGATCGGCTCGCTGTCGATGGCGCTCGGCGTCGATGCCTCGCAATTCGACCCCGACGGCCCGCTGCCGGAGACGCCGGAGACCGAGGCCAGCAAGTCCGGCCGCGAGCGCGCCATCCGCCTGGCGCGGCGGGAGAACCTGACGGTGCGGCAATTGGCCCAGCGGCTCGGCGGCTATGCCGGCCTGGCCATGGTCGGCACGCCGGCGATGATCGCCGACCAGATGCAGGAATGGCTGGAGACGGAAGCCTGCGACGGCTTCAACGTGATGTTCCCCTACCTGCCGGGCGGGTTGGAGGACTTCGTCGACCAGGTAGTGCCGGAGCTGCAGCGGCGCGGGATCTTCCGCCGGGAGTACGAGGGCGCGACGCTGCGGGAGAATCTGGGGCTGCCGCGGCCAGCGAACCGGTTCTTCGCGGGCTGAACAAGGAAGGCCGGGGAGAAGGTATTCTCCCCGAACCCCTCATCTATTTCTGAGGGTCGGCATCCGCCGCGCGGCGGATGCCCGACCCACAAAAAGGAAGGGTGGGGCTTGGGGAGGGAATACTTTTCCCTCCCCAACCTTGCCTTCAATCCAGCCGGATGTTCTTCGCCCGGATGATGTCGCGCCACTTGGCGCTCTCCTCCGCCAGATACCCCGCGAACTCCGCCCGGTTGCCGCCCACCGGGTCGATCGCCAGCGGCGCCAGCCGGTCCTTCACCGCCGGCGACCGCATCGCCGCCATCGCGGCTTCCGACAACGCCGCGACGACCGCATCCGGCGTCCCCGCCGGGGCGAACAGCGCGAAGTCGGTCGAGGCACGGTAGCCGGGGATGCCGCTCTCGGCGATGGTCGGGACCGCCGGCGCCTGCGCCGCGCGCTGCAGCGTCGTCACCGCCAGCGCCCGCAGCTCTCCCGATTGCAGGTAGGGCAGCGCCGTCACGGTATCGACGAAGGAGAGCTGCACCTCCCCGCCCAGCAGCGCCTGCATCGCCGGCGCGCCGCCGCGATAGGGCACGTGCAGCAGCTCGATGCCGGACGCCGCAGCGAAGATCTCGACCGCGAGGTGGTTGCTGACCCCGACGCCGCCGCTGCCATAGCTGACCTGGCCGGACTTCGGCTTGGCCTGCGCCACCAGCTCCTCCAGCGTCTTCGCCGGGAAGCCCGCCTTCACGCAGACGAACATGCCGTTGGTCGCCAGCAGCGAGACCGGCGCGAAGCCCTTCTCCATGTCGAAGCCGAGGTTCGAGATCAGGAAGGGCGCCATGGCGAAGGTGCTGTTCGGCGCCATCAGCAGGGTGAAGCCGTCCGGGCGCGCCCGCGCCACCATGCCGGCGCCAACCGTGCCGCTGGCCCCGGCGCGGTTGTCCACCACGAACTGGCCGCGCATCCGGGTGCTCAGTTCCTGCGCGATCAGCCGGGCGACGAAATCGGTCGAACCGCCGGCGGCAAGGGCGCCACCACGGTGACCGGGCGGCTGCCGGGATAGGCCTCCCTGCGCCGCGGCGCCGCGGATGGCGGCGGCGAACAGGCCGAGGCCTGCGCCCAGCGTCCTGCGTGTGATGCTCATGTCCTGCTTTCCCCCATCCGCGCCGCTGGCGTTCAGGCGCGGCCATAGCGCCTCGCCGGCGTCCCGTCACCTGAGCGTGAGCCCTGCTGCCCGCCTCGGTCTCCGGCGTTTGGACGCCAACCAATCAGGAGGAAAGCCATGAAGCTTCTCACGACGCTGGCGCTTGCCATGCCGTTCCTGGTCGCCACCGGCGCCTCGGCCCAGCAGGCGAAGCCCGAAGGCAATACCGGCGCCGGCGCGGCGATGTCGGGTGCGCAGTCGCAATCCTCCGGCATGCCGACCGGCACGGCGGCGCCGCAGCCCAACCTGCACAGCCCAGCCCCGGCGGGGGCCAGTGACACCCCGGCGCGGCGCCGGCCGGAAGGCAATCTCGGCTCCGGCGCGGCGATGAGCGGAGCGCAATCGCAGAGCATGGGTGCGCAGCCCAATGCCGGCCGTACCGCGCCGCCGCAGCCGACCCAGAGCCCCGGCGGCGCGCGCTAGCTACGCCGCCGGTTGGCATCAAAGCCGGGTCAGCGCGGCTCGCGTGCCGTCATCGGCGCCAGCGCCTCCGGCGAGGCGCTGCGGGCGCTCACCGCCGCGGCGGCGCGGTCGAGCGCGTCCGCCGTCGCCTCCTCGCTCAGCCAGCGATGCAGCAGCCCGCCGGCCACGCCGCCGAGGATAGGGGCGACCCAGAACATCCAGAGCTGCTGCAGCGCGACGCCGCCGAGCACGAAGGCCGGACCGGTGCTGCGCGCCGGGTTCACGCTGGTGTTGGTGACGGGGATGCTGATCAGGTGGATCAGCGTCAGGCAGAGCCCGATGGCGATCGGCGCGAACCCCTTCGGCGCTCGCTCGGAGGTGGCGCCAAGGATCACCATCAGGAAGAAGAAGGTCATCACCACCTCGGTAATGAAGCCGGCACCGAAGTCGTATTTCCCGGGCGATGCCGCGCCATAGCCATTCGCTGCCAAGCCTTTCACCGCAATGTCCCAGCCCGGCTGGCCGGAGGCGATGGCATAGAGCAGGAAAGCGCCGACCGAGGCGCCGATCACCTGTGCGGCGATGTAGGGCAGCGCCTCACTGGCCTTGAAGCGGCCGGCGGCGACCAGGCCGCAGGTCACGGCCGGGTTCAGGTGGCAGCCGGAGATATGGCCGATGGCGAAGGCCATGGTCAGGACGGTGAGGCCGAAGGCGAAGGAGACGCCGAGCAGGCCGATGCCAACATCGGGGAAGGCAGCGGCCAGCACGGCGCTGCCGCAGCCGCCGAGCACGAGCCAAAGGGTGCCGAAGAATCTTGCCGTGAGCTTGCGTGACACTGACGATCCCTCCGATTGGGACACCCCGCCGGCGTCCCGGCTTTGCCTATTGTAGACGAAGTTACATTCCGTCATCGGGCATCGCGGAATCGTGTCTCCGTTGCCGTCGAACCGCTGCGCGGCAGCGCGGAACGACTGTCTGCTCCGATGTGCACAACGAAGTGTCTCGGCAACTTGACATTCATCCCCGCACCGCCTGAATTCGCCGCATGAGGATGCGTTGCCGCCCAGGCCTGGATCGCGTGGCGTGAGCCGGCGCGTCGTCGTCATCGGCGCCGGCGTCGGCGGCCTCGCCGCGGCGCTCGACCTCGCGGCCCGTGGCCGGGAGGTGCTGGTGCTGGAACGCGCCGCGGCGCCCGGCGGCAAGATGCGGCAGATCGCCATCGGCGATGCGCGCATCGATGGCGGGCCGACCGTCTTCACCATGCGCTGGGTCTTCGAGGAATTGTTCGCCGCCGCCGGGGCCAGCCTCGCCGACCACCTGGCGCTCGCTCCTGTCTCGGTCCTGGCGCGGCATGCCTGGGACGGCGATGCGGCGCGGCTCGATCTCTTCGCCGACATCGCGGCCTCGGCCGATGCGATCGGCGCCTTCGCCGGGCCGGCGGAGGCGCGCGGCTACCTGGACTTCGTGGCCCGCGCCAGGCGGACCTATGCGGCGCTGGAAGGCCCCTTCATCCGCGGCGGGCGGCCGACGCCGGTCTCGCTGGTCAGCCGCGCCGGCATCGGCGGGGTCGGCCGGCTGCTGCAGACCTCGCCCTTCAGCTCGCTCTGGTCGGCGCTGGGAGAGCATTTCAAGGACCAGCGGCTGCGCCGGCTTCTTCGGCCGCTATGCAACCTATGTCGGCTCCTCTCCCTTCCTGGCGCCGGCGACGCTGATGCTGATCGCCCATGTCGAGCAATCCGGCGTATGGCTGGTGGAGGGCGGCATGCACCGCATCGCCCGCGCGATCGAGGCCCTGGCGGAAGCGAAGGGTGCGAGCTTCCGCTACGAGGTGGAGGTCGCGGCGATCCTCACCGAAGGTGGCCGCGTGCGCGGCGTGCGCCTGGCGGATGGGGAGGTGATCGAGGCGGGCGCAGTGGTCGCCAACGCCGATGCCTCGGCGATCGGCACCGGGCGGTTCGGCGCCGGCGTGGCGAAGGCGGTGGACGCCGTGCCGCGGTCGCGCCGCTCGCTCAGCGCCGTCACCTGGGCCATGCATGTCGAGACCGCAGGCTTCCCGCTGGTGCGGCACAACGTCTTCTTCTCCCGCGACTATCCCGGCGAGTTCGCCGACCTCTCGGTGCGCGCCCGGGTGCCGGCGACGCCCACCGTCTATGTCTGCGCCCAGGACCGTGGCGACGACGACGCGCATCCGGGCGGGCCGGAGCGGCTGCTCTGCCTGATCAACGCCCCGGCGCGGGGCGATGCGACGCCGATGAGCGCGGCGGAGATCGCCACGGCGGCGGAGGCCAGCTTCGGGCTGCTGCAGCGCGCCGGGCTCACCATCCGCCGCGACCAGGCACGGGAGGTGCTGACCACGCCCTTCGGCTTCGAGCGGCTGTTCCCGGCCACCGGCGGCGCGCTCTACGGCATGGCGGTGCATGGCTGGCAGGCGAGCTTCAGTCGGCCAGGCGCCCGCACCCGGCTGCCCGGCCTGTACCTGGCCGGCGGCAGCGCGCATCCCGGCGCCGGGGTGCCGATGGCCACCCTGTCCGGCAGGCTGGCCGCGGCGGCGGTGCTGGAGGACCAATGATGAACGCCGTCACCAAGACGCGCGGCTGGGAATCTCGATCGCCCTGTTCCGCCGCACGGCTATGCCTGGTGGTACGTGGATGCCCTGAGCGACGACGGGGCGCATGGCGTCACCATCATCGCCTTCATCGGCACGGTCTTCTCCCCTGGTATGCCTGGTCGCGCCGCTGGGGCGCCGGCGACCCGGAGAACCATTGCTGCATGAACGTCGCGCTCTACGGCGCGCCGCGGCGCTGGGCGATGACCGACCGACCGCGCACGGCGCTGCGGCGCGGGCAGGATTTCCTGCAGATCGGGCCGAGTGCGATGGAATGGGACGGCAATGCCCTGACCATCCGGATCGAGGAGGTGACGGCGCCGGTCCCGACCCGCCTGCGCGGCACGGTGCGGGTCATCCCGCAGGCGGTCTCGACCCGCTCCTTCCTGCTGGACGCGTCCGGGCGGCACCGCTGGCAGCCGATCGCCGCGCGCTCCCGCGTCGAGGTGGCGCTCGAGAGCCCATCGCTGCGTTGGTCGGGTCCGGCCTATTTCGACACCAATGCCGGCAGCGCGCCGCTGGAGCAGGATTTCGTCGATTGGGACTGGTGCCGGGCGCCGATGCCGGACCAGACGGCCGTGCTGTACAATGCGCTGCGGCGGGACGGCACGGCGCAGTCGCTCGCGCTGCGCGTTGCCGCCGATGGCCGCGTCGAGGACATCGAGCCGCCCCCGGCCGCGGCCCTGCCGCGCGGCTTCTGGGGCGTGAAGCGGCCGGCGCGGTCGGAGGACGGCACCGCGCGGCTGGTCCGCCCGCTGGAGGACACGCCCTTCTACACCCGGTCCGAGATCCGCACCCGGCTGCTGGGGCGGGAGGCGACGGCGGTGCACGAAAGCCTGGCGCTGGACCGCTTCGCCGCCCTGCCGGTCCAGGTCATGCTGCCGGTGAAGGTGCCGCGGGCGCGTCGCTAGCCCGCGATCGTCCCGGCCGGCAAGGCCGGGTTCCAGCCGACGTCAAGCGTCGCCACCTCGCCGAACGGCACGCCGCGCCGCTTCGCCTCGCTGATGATCGGCCAGGCGGTCCAGGGCATGGTCAGCAGCGGCAGCGGGTCAGCCGCGCGCCACGTGACGTCGCGCGTGCCGAACAGGTGGCGCAGATTGGCGCGGAAGCGCGGCCAGTCGCCGAAGCTGTCCTGCGTCTCCGTCACGCAGGACCAGGATCAGCTGCAGCCGCCGCTCCGGCCGGAAGCGCAGCGGATGTGCGGGGTCGAGGATCGCCGACGCGAGGTCGGCCTCGGCGAAGAAATGCAGGCCGCTGGTGGTGCGCGGGTTGCACTCGATGCCCCAGGGCGTGCCCGCCGCATCGACGATGAAGTCGAAGGCGATGAAGCCGGTCCAGCGCGTAGCCGCGACGAAGCGGGCGATCCAGGCCTCGACCGCCGGATGGTCGATGCGTTCGAAACCGACGGCGACCGAGCCCGACATCAGCGTGCCGCGATAGACCGCGGTGCCCTGGACGCGCCCGTCATGCGCCAGGGTGCAGCTGCTGTGCTCCTCCCCCGCTACCAGGCGCTGCACCACGGCGGGCTCGGGCGGCGGCAGTGGCGTGCCGCAGGGAAGCCGGCGGACGCCGCGGCCGGAGCAGGAATGCACCGGCTTGACGATGACCTCGGTCGTGTCGGCCAGCACGCGCGCTGCCGGGTCGTCGAGCGCGAAGGTCTCGGGCACCGTCAGCCCGGCCTCGCCTGCCGCGACGGCGAAGCCGTGCTTGTCATGCAGCCGCAGGACCAGGTCGGGCGGCATGGACAGCAGCCGCACGCCCGCCGGCAGCAGCGGGCGGAGGAAGGCGACATGCATCGCCTCCTCCGAGACCGGCACCACCAGCGAGACGCCCTCCGCCTCCACCACCCGTGACAGGTCGCGCAGATAGGCCGCGGCGTCCTCCGCCGGCGGCGTCACCGGCAGGCTGCGGGCGACGCTGCGGGAGGCGCCGGAGAGGTGCCGGCGGTGCGGCTCCGCCACCACCACGCGCCAGCCGGCCGCGGCGAAGCTGCGCGCGATGTCGAGCGCCTTCGGCAGCCGCCCCAGAGTCAGCAGCACGGTGTTCATGCGGCGCGGGTCACCCGGCACATCACCTGCTCCACCGGCCGGGTGGTGAGGCGCGCCGCCGGCTCCACCCGCTCCGGCGCCTCGACATGGAAGTCGAAGGCGCGGAACAGCCGGGCGATCAGCAGCACCGCCTCGATCGTGGCGAAGGCGGCGCCGGCGCAGATGCGCGGCCCCGTGCCGAAGGGCAGGTAGGCACCCGCGGTCAGCTCCGCCTCGCGCTCGGGCAAGAAGCGGTCGGGGTCGAAGACGTCCGGGTCCTTCCAATAGGTGCGGTGGCGGTGCAGCACCCAGGGCGCGACCATGATCAGCGCGCCGCGCCGCACCTTGGTCTCGCCCAGCATCGTCGCCTCGTTGGCGATGCGCGGCAGGAAGGTGATGGGGGGTAGAGCCGCAGGGTCTCGCGGAAGATGTTGCGGATGAAGCCCAGACGCTTGGTGTGCTCGAACTCGACCGGGCCGTCGCCGGCGACCTCGCGGATCTCCGCCCGCAGCCGGGCGACCAGCGCCGGCTGGGTCGCCAGGATGAAGAAGACCCAGGTCAGCGCGCTGGCGCTGGTCTCGTGCCCGGCCAGGAACAGCACGCCGAGCTGGTCGATCAGCTCCTCCCGGGTGAAGGCGCGGCCCTCGATGTCGCGCGCCTCGATCACCTTGCTGGCGATGTCGTCGAAGCTCGCGCCGGCGGCCAGGTGGCCGTCCAGCAGGGCGCCGAGATGGCCGCGGATCAGCCGGCAGGCCTCCAGCACGTCCGGCTTCTGCGGGATATGGGTCCAGGCCTTGTCCATGATCAGCCGGCGGATCTCCACCTGCGCCACGCTGCGCTCGAAGACGGTGAAGGCGTCGAAGACGTCGTGCGCCGCGCCGTGTTCCAGGCCGGAGGAGAAGACGGTGCGGCAGATGATGTCGGCGGTCAGGTGCGACATGGTCAGGTCGAGCGAGAAGCGCTCGCCGCGGCCGGCCCGTTCCGCCAGCGTCGCCTCACACAGGGCCGCCCCCGCCTCCATCGCCGGGAAGGCGCGGTTGACCCGCATCAGCGTCAGCGACGGGTCGATCATCGCCCGTTGCCGCCGCCAGGTCTCGCCGGAGCTGACGAAGATGCTGTCGCCGATCAGCGGCTCCAGCGCGTTCACCATCAGGTCGCTCTTCGGGAAGATGCCTTCCGGGTCCAGCAGGACCTGGCGCACCAGGTCGGGCCGGTTGACGATGAGGGTGGAGCGGCGCGACCAGCCGAGCGGGCCGATCTCCATCCGGTAGGCCGCGGCGGGCAGCAGGGCCAGGAGGTTGCCGTCGCCGCGGAGGGCGACGCGCATCAGCGCGATCAGCGCGGGGCGGGAGATCGGGCGCGGGGGATATACACCGGGCGCTCTGCTCCTCGGGCGTTCCGTTTGCTTTACACCAGACTATGTCAGGTGGCATTGTCAGGGCAACCGCCCCCGTGAGGCCCGATGGAGCGCCTGCTCTTCGACGTCCTGATCGCCGCCCATATCCTCGCCGGAACCGCCGGCGCGGTGGCCTTCTGGGTGCCGGTCATTGGCCGCAAGGGAGGCGAGACGCATCGCAAGGCCGGACGGGTCTTCACGGTGGCAATGCTGATCACCGGCACGCTGGCGATCTGCATGAGCCTCTTCACCCTGGCCGCGCCGATGGAGACGCACCCGCACCTGACCGGGCGGTTCGATGCCGCTTTCATCCGCGGCATCTTCGGCTGGATGATGCTGCATATGGGCATCCTCACCATCAACCTCGCCTGGTATGGCTGGCTGGCGGTGAAGAACGGCCGGCGGCGGGAGAAGGGGCGCGAATGGCGCAACCTGACGCTGCAGCCGCTGGTGATCCTGGCGGCGCTGAATTGCGCGCTGCAGGGCTGGCTGATCGGCATGCCGCTGATGGTGGGCATTTCGCTGGTGGGCGTGGCGACGGGGCTGACGAATCTCTGGTTCCTCTACAAGCCGCGGCCGGGCCCGATGGACTGGCTCAAGGAACATGTGAAGGCGCTCGTCGGCGCCGGCATCTCGGTCTACACGGCCTTCATGGCCTTCGGCTCGGTGCGGATCATCCCGAAGCTGGCGCTGAACCCGGTGATGTGGGCGATCCCGCTCAGCACGGGGATCGGGCTGATCCTCTGGCACTGGCGGAAGATCGACGCGCAGACCCGGGCGCGCGCTGCGGCCTCGCCGCGCCATGCAAGGGCCTGAATAGGATCGCCGAAGGGCGGAGAACCGCCCGAAGGCGTGAATCCGCTTCGCAGGACAACGCGCCAGGGCGGCCTGCCGCCCTGGCGGCGGATGAGCGCCCCCGGCGCCGGCACCACCTCGTCCAGGATCTTCGCCGAGCAGATCACCCCGGGCACCCCGCGCCTGGATGCGTGCCCGCGCCGACGAGGTAAAGGCCCTCGACCTCCTCGCTGACATTGTGCGGCCGGAACCAGGCGCTCTGGAACAGCTGCGGCTCGAGCGAGAAGGCGGCGCCGTTCACGCTCAGCAGCCGATCGCGGAAATCCTGCGGCGTCAACACGCGGGAGGTGACGATGTGCCGCCCGAGGCCCGGCAGCACGGTGTCCTCCAGCCGCCGCTGGATGGCGGCGCGATAGGAGCTCCGCCTGCGCCGCCCAATCCGTCCTGCTGCCGAGGTTGGGCACCGGCGCCAGAACGTAGAAGCTGTCACAGCCCGGCGGCGCCAGCGACGGGTCGGTCATGCTGGGGCGATGCAAATAGAGGCTGAAATCCTCGGACAGGTGCTTGCGGGTGAAGATGTCGCGCAGCAGCGCCTCGTAGCGCGGGCCGAGCACCATGGTGTGGTGGTAGACGCTGTCGAAGCGCTTGTTCGTGCCGAAATACCAGACGAAGAGGCTCATCGAATACCGCGCCCGCTCGACCTTCGCATCGGTCCAGCGCTTGCGCGGATGGTGGCCGAGCAGCTTCGAATAGGTCCAGCCGACATCGGCGTTGGAGACCACGACATCGGCGCCGATCGTCTCCCCGGAAGCCAGCGTCACCCCGGTCGCCCGGCCGTTCGCCACCTCGATCCGCGCCACCTCCGCCTCGTAGCGCAGCGTGCCGCCGAGGCCCTGGATCAGGCCGACGATCCCCTGCACCAGCGCGCCCATGCCGCCCATGGCGTAGTGGACACGATGCGTGCGCTCGAGATGCGCGATCAGGCAGTAATAGGCCGTGGTGGTCAGCGGGTTGCCGCCGATCAGCAGCGGGTGGAAGCTGAACGCGACCCGCAGCTTGGGGTGCCGGAAGTAGTCCGAAACCTTGCGATAGACCGTGCGGTAGCCCTGCAGCCGCACCAGGTCCGGCACCGAAGTCAGCAGCGTCCCCAGCTTGTGGAAGGGCTGGTCCACCAGCTGGGTGAAGGCGATGTCGTAGATCTTCTCGCTGTCGCGGATGAAGCGGTCGAAGCCCGCGGCGTCCTCGGGCGAGATGCGCGCGACCTCCGCCCGCATCGCATCGAGGTCGGCATGGCAGGCCAGCGTCTCGCCGTCATCGAAGCGGATCTTGTAGAAGGGATCGACCGGCCGCAGGTCCACGTCGTCCGCCAGCCGCCGGCCGGCGACCTGCCACTGATTCCTCGAGCAGGTAGGGCGCGGTGATGATGGTGGGGCCGGCATCGAAGGTGAAGCCGTCCTGCCGGAAGACATAGGCGCGGCCGCCCGGGGCATCGAGCTTCTCGAGCACCGTCACCCGGTAGCCGCGCGCCCCCAGCCGCACCGCAGCGGCGAGGCCGCCGAAGCCCGAGCCGATGACCACGGCATGCGGTCGGCCATCGCTCTGCATATCCGGCATGCTGCCCCTCCCCCGGGATTCGCTACCACCCGTGACGGGAGCGAACAAGCAACATGCCTCAGGTAAGCCCGAGCGTCAGCAGCGCAAGCACGATGTAGCGCCCGGTTTTGGCGATGGTGACGAGGATGAGGAAGACCCAGAGCGGCTCGCGCAGCACGCCAGCGATGACGGTCAGCGCATCGCCACCGAGCGGCGCCCAGCTCAGCAGCAGCGACCAGCAGCCCCAGCGCCGGTACCAGGCCTCCGCCCGCGCCAGCTGCGCCGGCTTCACCGGGAACCAGGGCCGGTCGCGCCAGCGATGGATCCAGCGACCCAGCACCCAATTCGCCACCGCCCCCAGCACATTGCCGATGCTGGCGACCAGCACCAGCAGCCAGGGCGGCTGCCCGCCGGCCAGCAGCAGGCCAACCAGCACCGGCTCCGACTGGAAGGGCAGGATGGTCGCGGCGCCGAGGGCGGCGAGGAAGAGGCCGCCATAGGCCGCCAGGTCGATCATCTCGGCATCCTGCCACGAAAGCGGCTTGCCGTGTGCCCGCCGCGCGCCGTCTGATGCCGGCATGCAGGACATCCGCGCCGGATTTGCCCTCGACCCCGGCTTCCTCACGGTCAACCACGGCTCCTTCGGCGCGACGCCGCGGCCGGTGCTGGCGGCGCAGGCGGACTGGCGGGCAAGGCTGGAGGCGCAGCCGAGCCGCTTCATGGTGGAGGTGCTGACCCCGGCCCTCCGCGCCGCCGCCGCACGGCTGGCCGGCTTTCTCGGCTGCGACGCGGATGGGCTCGGCTTCGTCGACAACGCGACGGCCGCCTGCAACGCCGTGCTGCGTTCGGTCCCGCTGGCGCCGGGCGACGAGATCCTGCTGCTGAGCCATGCCTATGGCGCGGTGCGGAAGGCCGCGGCGCATGTCGCGGCCGGTGCCGGGGCGCGGATCGTCGATGCCCCCTGCCCTTCCCGCGGCCGGCGCCAGAGGCGGTTGCCGAATCGGTCGCCGCTGCGATTACCCCGCGCACCCGGCTGGCGGTGCTGGACCACATCACCTCCCCCAGCGCCCTGGTCCTGCCGATCGCGGCCATGGTCGCCGCTTGCCGGGCGCGCGGCGTGCCGGTGCTGGTGGACGGCGCGCATGGGCCCGGGCAATGCCGCTCTCGGTCGCCGCGCTCGGCGTCGACTGGTATGCCGGCAATTGCCATAAATGGCTGATGGCGCCCAAGGGCTGCGCCTTCCTCTGGACCGCGCCGCAGCGTCGGGCCGAGACCCATGCCCATATCCTCTCGCACGGGCTCGGCGAGGGGTATCTCGCGGAATTCGACTGGACCGGCACGCGCGACCCCGGCGCCTTCCTGGCGGTGACCGCAGCGATCGACTTCCTGGAGGCGCTGGGCGGCCCGGCGCTGATGGCGCGCAACCGCGCCCTGGCGCTGGAGGCCGGCGCAATGCTGGCGGCACGGCTGGGGACAGAAGTCGCGGCCCAGCCGGCGATGGCCGGCAGCATGGCAGCGATCCGCCTCCCCTGCCCGGACCGGCGACGCGGGAGGCGGCCGTCGCGCTGCGGGCGCGGCTGCTGGCGGCGGGGACGGATGCGCCGGTCGCAGCCATCGATGGCAGCTTCTGGCTGCGCGTCTCGGCCGCCGCCTACAACGCGCCGGCGGATTACGCGCGCCTGGCCGCGCTGCTCGCCGCCACGCTGTGACTTGACCAGGGCCGGGCCGCGGGCGGAGGCTGCCGTCATGGACCTGCCCATCTCCGGCTGGCACGCGCATGTCTACTACGACCCCGCCACCACCCGGGCGGCGGCCGCGGCACTGCGCGAGGGCATCGCCGCCGGCTTCCCGGACGCCGTGCTCGGCCGCTGGCACGATGTCCCGGTGGGGCCGCATACCGCGGCGATGTACCAGGTGGCCTTCGCGCCGAAGCTCTTCCCCAGCCTGGTCCCCTGGATGTCGCTGCATCGCGGGGCGCTGTCGGTGCTGCTCCACCCGGAAACCGGCCGGCAGCGCGCCGACCACACAAGCCACGCCCTCTGGATGGGTGCGCCGCTGCCGCTGAAGGCCGAGATCCTGCCGGAGTAACCTTTGCCGCCCTCTCCGCGTTGCCGCTGCAACCATGGGGAAGCTCCGCGCATGTCGGGCAGCACCGCCGCCATCTCCACCCCGGCCGTGGCCGAGCACCCCGCCCATCGCGCCCTGCTGCTGGGCGCGCTCGGCGTGGTCTTCGGCGACATCGGCACCAGCCCGATCTATGCCTTCCGCGAGAGCCTGCGCACCGCGGCGACGCATGGCATGGCGGCGGACCAGGCGGTGCTGGGGGTCGTCTCGCTCATCCTCTGGGCGGTGATCCTGGTGGTGGCGGTGAAATACGTCGTCTTCGTCATGCGCGCCGACAATGACGGCGAGGGCGGGACCATGGCCCTGCTCTCCCTCGCCCTGCCCGAGGCGGGGCGGCTGCGGTCGGTGCTGCTGCCGGTGGGCCTCGCCGGGGCCTCGCTGTTCTTCGGCGACGCCATGATCACCCCGGCCATCTCCGTGCTCTCGGCGGTGGAGGGCGCGGCGGTGGCCGAGCCGTTCCTGCAGCCCTATGTCATCCCCGCCGCGCTGGTCGTGCTGGCCGGGCTGTTCCTGATCCAGGCGCGCGGCAGCGGCCATGTCGGCAAGCTGTTCGGCCCGGTCATGGCGGCCTGGTTCGCGGTGCTGGCGCTGGCCGGTATCTGGCACGTGCTGGGGCGGCCGGGGATCCTGGCGGCGATCGACCCGCGCCATGCGCTGCACGCCATCACCCAGGGCGGCGGCGGCTTCGCCGCGCTCGGCAGCGTCTTCCTGGCGGTGACGGGCGGCGAGGCGCTCTACGCGGACATGGGCCATTTCGGCCGGCAGGCGATCCGCCTCGACTGGTTCGCCGTGGTGCTGCCGGCGCTGGTGCTGAACTACCTGGGCCAGGGCGCGCTGGTGCTGGCCGACCCCGCCGCCGCCGCCGATCCCTTCTTCCATCTGTTTCCCGGCGGGCTGCTGCTGCCGGCGGTGGCGCTGGCGACCTGCGCCACCGTCATCGCCAGCCAGGCGGTCATCTCCGGCGCCTTCGCGCTGGTGCAGCAGGCGATCCAGCTCGGCGTGCTGCCGCGGCTGGAGGTCCGCCAGACCTCGGAGGAGACCGCCGGCCAGGTTTATGTGCCGCAGATCAACTGGCTGATCTGCGCCGCGGTGCTGGCACTCGTGCTCGGCTTCCGCAGTTCGGAAGCGCTGGCGAATGCCTATGGCATTGCGGTCGCCGGCGACATGCTGGTCACGACGATCCTGGTCGGGCTGGTGGCGCATGGGCGCTGGGGCCTGCCGCTGGCGGCCGTCCTGCCGGTGGCGGGTGGGTTCCTGCTGCTGGATATCGGCTTCGTCGCCGCCAATGCGCACAAGATCCCCGGCGGCGGCTGGTTCCCGCTTGTGGTGGCGGCGATCATCCTGACCCTGGTGCTGATCTGGATCCGCGGCCGCGCCCTGCTGCTGGAACGGCGGGACGAGGATGCGGCGAAGCTCACCGCCTTCCTCGCCAAGCTCGGCACGACGCGAGGTCCGCAGCGCGTCCCCGGCACCGCGATCTACCTGACCACGCGGCGGGAGGTGGTGCCGGCCGCGCTCTCGCTCAACCTCAAGCACAATGGCGTGCTGCATGAGCAGGTGGTGCTGCTGACCGTGCAGGGCGAGCGCGTGCCGCGGGTGCCGGAGGCCGAGCGCCTCTCGATCGAGCCGATGGCGGGCGGCTTCCGCCGGGTGCTGCTGCGCTTCGGCTTCGCCGAGCAACCCTGCGTCATGCACGCGCTGGGTGAGCGGCAGGAGGCGCTGGGCTTCGACCCCGCCGGGGCCTCCTGGTTCCTCGGGCGGGAGGTGCCGGTGCCCTCGATGCAGCCGGACATGCCGCTGTGGCAGGAGAAGCTCTTCGCCTTCCTCGCGCGCAACGCGGTCGGCGCGACCGACTATTTCGGCATCCCGACCGCGCGGGTGGTGGAGCTTGGGACGCGGGTCGAGATGTAGCGGCGCCCTTCCCGGGAGGAAGCTCGGGGAGAAGATATGCTCCCCGGACCGCTCGTCGATCTTTCCTGTCCGGCCCCCGCTCCGCCGCTGCCGCCGGACTTACCGCGAAAAGGGGTCGGGCGCGGGAATGCTTTTCCTCCGCGGCCTTGCCTATCCGCCCCTCGGCTCCCAGCCGCCGCCGAGCGCCTTGTAGACCGCGACCAGGTCGGTCGAGACCCGCGGCGGCGCTCTCCGCCACCGCCAGTTCGGCCGCCAGCCGGGTGCGCTCGGCGTCCAGCACCTCGAGGAAGGTGCCAAGCCCCGCGGTGAAGCGGGTGCGCGCGAGGGACGCCGCCTGCCGCGCCGCGACCGACTGCCGCCGCAGCGCGTCGCGCCGCCCCTGGTCGCCGTAATAGGCGGCCAGCGCATTCTCCACCTCGTGCAGCGCGTCCAGCACGGTGCGGCGCCAGACCACCGCGGCGGTGCGCTGGCGCGCCTCCTCCAGCCGGATCTGCGCGCGCAGCCTGCCGCCCTCGAAGATCGGCACGATCAGCGCCGGGCCGATCGAGAAGAATCGGCTCGCCGCCTCGAACAGGTTGGCGGTATTGCCGGATTGCAGGCCGATCGAGCCGTTGATGCGCAGGCTCGGGTAGAGCTGCGCCGTGGCGACGCCGATCCGCGCGGTCTGCGCCGCGAGCGCGGCCTCGGCCGCTGCGACGTCCGGCCGGCGGCGGATGGTCTCGACCGGCAGGCCGATGGCGACCGAGGGCGGCGCCGGCGGCTGCGGCGCGGGCGCCGCCAGGCGGTCGGCCAGCGTCCCCGGCTCCTGCCCCAGCAGCCGGCTCAGCCGGTTGGTCGCCTGGGTGACCTGCGCGTCAAGCTGCGGCAGCGTCGCCTCGGTGCTGGCGACCAGCGCATTGGCATTGGCGACGTCGACCTCGGTGGCGAAGCCGGAGGCGGCGCGGGACCGGGTCAGCGCGGCGTTGTCGCGCTGCAGCCGAAGGCTCTGCCGGGCGATCGCCTGGCGCGCCTGCAGCCCGCGCAGCTCGAGATAGGCCCGCGCCGCCTCGGCTCGCAGCGACAGCCGCGCATTGTCCAGCAGCCGTTCGGCCGAGCGGATATCGGCCTCGGCCGCCTCCACCCCCGCCGCGTCCGGCCGAAGATGTCGAGCTCCCAGGCCGCGTCGAAGCCAGCCTGGTAGATGGTCAGGCCGGGCTTCGGCCCGGTCGGGATGGCGATGCCCTGCGATGCGTTGGGCTGGCCGCCGACCGAGGCGCGGCCGCCGGCGATCGAGGCGAAGGGGCTGTTCTCGCTGATCCGCAGCCGCGTGTCGGAAGCCGAGGCATCGAGCGTCGGCCAGAAGCCGGCATAGGCGACGCGCCGCTGCTCGCGCGTCTCGGCGATGCGGGAGGTCGCCTCCTCGATGTCGGGGTTGCCGTCCTCGGCCGAGGTGACCAGCCAGGTCAAGGTCGGGTCGTGGAAGCTCTCCCACCACGCGGCATCGATCGCCCGCGCCTCGGCCCGGCTGCGGGCATAGGCCGGGGCGTCGAGCGCCGCGCGGCTCCAGGACTCCGGCGCGCGCGGGCTGGGGCTCAGGAAGTTCGGGCCGACATTGCAGGCCGAGAGGAGCAGGGCAGCCAGCGGGGCAAGCGTCTTCATCGGTCTAGTGGCCACTCGGCTTCGCCCCTTTCGGCAGGTCGCGCATCAGGAAGACCAGCGGCCAGAGCACCAGCACGGCGATGCCGAGCAGCCAGAAGGCATCGATGTAGCTGAGCACCTGCGCCTGGGCCTGGACCTGCCCGGCCAGTTGCGACAGCGCCGCCTGCGACGCCTCCCAGCCACCGACGCCGGCATTGCGCAGCGCCTGCTCGGTCTGCCGCAGATGCTCCACCCAGAGCGGGTTGGTGTCGCGCGCGGATTCGACCAGCCGGTTCTGGTGGAACTGCGCGCCGTGGGTGACGGCGGCGTTCATCACGGAGATGCCGACCGAGGCGCCGAGATTGCGCATCAGGTTGATGAGCGCGCTGGCGTCGTTGGTCTTGTCCGGCGGCAGGCCGATATAGGCCGCGGTGGTGATCGGGACGAACAGGAATGGCAGCGCCACCGCCTGCAGGATGCGGAGCGTCGAGACGTCCCAGAAGGACATCCCCAGCTCGATGCGGGTTGCGTAGAGCAGGGCCCCGCCCGACCAGAGCAGCGCGACCATGATCACCCAGCGCGGCTGCACCAGGCCGGTGATCCGCCCGGCGATGGGCATGACGAAGATGGTGCCGATCCCGCCCACCGCGAGCGTCAGCCCCGCAGTGGTCGCGTCGTAGCCCATCAGCTCCTGCGTCGGCTGCGGCAGCAGCTGCGTCGTGCTGAACAGGGTGAAGGCGACCAGGAACATGATCAGGCTGGCGGCGAGGAAGGAGCGGTGGCCGAAGAGCCGGACATCGACCGCGGGCCGCGCCTGCCGGCGCTCCCAGGGGATCAGCGCGACAGATCCGAGGACGCAGGCGAAAGTCAGCCAGGAGACCGTCGGCGACCAGAAGCCGTCATCGATCACCGCCCGGTCCAGCACCACCTGCAGGCTGCCGAGCGCCAGGGCCGCCAGCAGGAAGCCGACCCAGTCGATGCCGCCGCCCTCGGCCAGGAAGCGCTTGCGGTCTTCCCGCACCGCCTGCGGCTCCTTGACGAAGACCGAGACGAGGAAGATCGACAGCGCGCCGAAGGGCAGGTTGATCAGGAAGATCCAGTGCCAGGAGTAATTGTCGGTGATCCAGCCGCCGAGCGCAGGACCCATCGCCGGCGCCGTCACAACGGTGAGGCCATAGAGGGCGAAGGCGCCGGCGCGCTTCTCCGGCGGGAAGGTATCGGCGAGGATGGATTGCTCGACCGGCGCCAGGCCGCCGCCGCCGATCCCCTGCAGCGCGCGGAAGACCAGCAGCATGCCAAGGTTGGGCGAGAGCGCGCAGCCGAGCGAGGCAAGGGTGAAAAGCGCGACGCAGCCCATGTAGAAGCGCTTGCGGCCAAGCGCCGTCGCCAGGTAGCCGGAGACCGGCAGGACGATGGCATTGGTCACGAGGTAGGTGGTCAGGATCCAGGTGCTCTCGTCCTGGCTGGCGCCGACGCCGCCCGCCATGTGGCGCAGCGCGACGTTGGCGATGGTGGTGTCGAGCACCTCCATGAACGTGGCGATCGAGACGATGCTGGCGATCAGCCAGGGGGAGCGGTCGCCCGCCGCCGAGCGCGGCAGGTCGGCCATCAGTCGCGCACCCGCACGCTGGGCACGACGGAGAGGCCGGGCGAGAGCGGCAGGTCGCGCACGCGGTCGTCGTCCAGCACGATCTTCACCGGCACGCGCTGGGTGATCTTGACGTAGTTGCCCGTCGCGTTCTGCGCCGGGAGCACCGAGAAGCGCGCGCCGGTGCCGCGCTGGATGCCGTCGACCCGGCCGCGCAGCACGGGGTCGGGATAGGCATCGACCTTCACATCCACGGCTTGGCCGGGACGGATCTGCCGCAGCTGCGTCTCCTTGAAATTCGCCGTTACCCAGACCGTCGGCTCGACCACCGAGAGCAGCGCCTGGCCGGGCGTGACGTAGTTGCCCGTCTCGACGCCGCGATTGGCGATGCGGCCGGCTACCGGCGCGGCAATGCTGGCATAGGACAGCTGCAATTCAGCATTGGTGATCGCCGCCTCCGCCTCACGCAGCGCGGCTTCGGCGGCGCGGCGCTGCGCCTCGGCGGCGGCGGCCTGGGCCTCGGCGGCGGCGACCTCCTGCCGCGTCGCCTCCACCCGGGCGCGGGCACTGCGCGACTGCGCCTCGGCATCGTCGCGCGCCTGCTGCGTCACCGCGCGGGGATCGACGCTGCGGAAGCGGCGGAGCGAGGTCTCGGCATTCTCCAGATCCGCCTCGGCAATCACCACGTTTGCCTGGGCCTGGCCGATCGCGGCGCGGCGGACCGCGACCTGCGCGCCAGCCTCGGCCACCTGCGCCGCGGCACTGCCATGCCGGGCGCGGGCATTCTGCAGCGCTACCTCGAAGTCGCGTGGGTCGATGCGGAGGAGGAGCTGGCCGGCTTCCACCCGTTGGTTGTCGTCGACCAGGAGTTCCGCCACCCGGCCGGCGACCTGCGGCGCCACCCGGGTGACATGCGCCTCGAGGAAGGCATCGTCGGTCGACTCCCAGAGCCGCGACTGCCACCACCACCAGCCGCCGCCGGCCAGGAGAAGAACTCCGGCGAGCGCGCCGCCGCCGATCAGTAGCCGACGCCGCCAGGGCGAGGCGGGCGCCTCGTCCTGGCGGTCTTCGTCCCTCGTATGCTCGGTTCCTGACCCATGCCGTTTCGCTGGCGGCCCGTCGTCCATATCCCGTGGCATTCCGGTGTGCGGTGCAGCAGCGCGCCGCTGACGCCGGGGTTGCCTCGCGCCGCGCCGTCAAAGCCGCGCGAGGCGGTGATGACAGCGCGGCAGGACGGCCCAACGCGGCCGCGGTCAACTCACCGTCGCGCCCTCGATCACCTGGCCGAAGCGCTTCCAGGTCGTGCCCGTCCAGCGCGCCAGCTGCATCTGCCGGATCGGGTGGTAGTTGGTCGGCGAGGTATCGACGCGGATGCCGGGCAGCAGCACCGCCAGATCCAGTGCCTTGAGGTGGGCGGCCTCCTGCATCAGCCGTTCCCGCGTCAGGTCGCGGCCGCATTGCCGCAGCGTCTGCACCATGGTCGCGGCGATGCCATGGCCGAAGACGTTGCCGGCATCGGTGAGGTCGCCCTCGGGATAGTGCCGCTGCATGAAGGCGCGCCAGTCCTGCATGCCGGCGTCATCGCGCCAGGTGGGGTCGGTCGGGTCCTTCAGATAGGCCGAGGTGATGATGCCCGTGCCCTTCTCCCCGCCTGCCGGGATCATCACCGCGCCGGCGGAGATCGAGACGTTGGTGAGGAAGTGCAGCGCCGGCTTCCAGCCGATGTCGTAGACCTTGCGGATCGCCTGGGCGGCAGATTTCGGCGTCGCCGCGGTCAGCAGCACCTCGGCGCCGGTGGCCTGCAGCGACAGCACCTGGCTGTCGATGGTCGGGTCCGTCACCTCGAAGGATGCGGTCGTGACCATCGCCTCGAAGCGGTCCTTCAGGATGTCCCGCACGCCGGTGACGTAGTCCTTGCCGAAGTCGTCGTTCTGGTAGAGCAGCGCCATGCGGGCCTTCGGCGCCTGTTCCAGCATGTGCTTGGTGTAGATTTGCGCCTCGGTCCGGTAGCTCGGCTGCCAGCCGATGGTCCAGGGCGTGTCCTGGTAATTGCCCCATTTGTCGGCGCCGCTGCCGATGAACAGGTGCGGCACCTTGCGCTGGTTGGCATAGCGGACGATGGCGCTGTTGGCGGCGGTGCCGATGTTCTGGAACAGGCAGGCGACCTTGTCCTGCTCGACCAGCCGGCGCACCTGCTCGACCGTCTTCGGCGGGCTGTAGCCGTCGTCGTAGGTGATGAAATTGATCTTGCGGCCGGCGATGCCGCCCTGCTCGTTGACCATCTTGAAGTAGGCGGCCTCGCAGCGCGCGATGGTGCCGTAGGCCGAGGCCGGGCCGCTATAGGGCGCGGTGTTGCCGATGCGGATCTCGGTCGCGGTGATGCCGGTGGCATCGGCCGCCTGGCCGATGCGGGGCGCCGCGAGCGCGGTGCCGGCCGCCGCGAGGACGGAGCGTCTGTCGAGCATGGTTGCCTCCCTGGGGCAGGATTGGCCCGAGGCCGGCGCCTCGCCGGTGGGCACCCCATCCTGCGCCGGGGAGGCTCCGGCTTTCCAGCGTCGTATGCCGGTCAGCCGGCCAGCAGGTCAGTCGAGCAGCATGCCGGCATAGCCGTCGGCCGCCATCGCGTCGCAGCGGGCCCGGTACTGCGGCGCGCCGCCCTGGTATTGCAGGATGCGGCGGACCGTCTTGCCTTCGACGTTTCGGTTGATGCCGGTCGCCCAGGAATCCACCTGGGTGTAGAGCATGCCCTCGGCCAGTTCCTCGATATGCGCCGACCATTCGGCCTCGGCCTCCGGTGTCGCCTCGGCCCGCGTCGCGCCGGTTTGCTGCATGTGGCGCAGCAGGCCGGTCACCCAGTCCACGTTCTGCTCGATGCAGCGCGGGATGTTGCAGCGGGTGGAGGCATTGTGCGGGCCGACGATGGTCAGCAGGTTGGGGAAGCCGGCCGACATCAGGCCGAGATAGGTCTTCGGTCCCTCCGCCCAGTGGTCCTTCAGGCGCCGGCCGCCGGTGCCGCGGATGTCGATCCGGTCGAAGCTGCCGGTGATGGCGTCGAAGCCGGTGGCATAGATGATGATGTCGAATTCGTACTCCGCCCCGCTGGTGCGGATGCCGGTTTCGGTGATCCGCTCGATCGGCGTCTGCCGCGTGTCCACCAGGGAGACATGCGGCAGGTTGAAGGACCTCGTAGAAGCGGGTCTCCTGCGGCACGCGCCGGGTGCCGAAGCCGTGGCATTTGGGGATCAGCGCCTCGGCGGTGGCGGGGTCCTTCACCCGCTGGCGGATCTTGCGGGCGATGAAGTCGCTGAACAGCGCATTGGCCTCGGGGTCGGTCAGGACGTCGCGGAAATTCGCCATCCAGATGCCGAAGCCGGGCTCCGAATAGAGCTTCTCCCAGAACGCCTCGCGCTCCTGCTCCGTCACCTCGAAGGTCCCGCGCGGGTCGGTATCGTGGATGTAGCAGCCGGGGGTCCGCCGCAGCAGCTCGGAACATCTGCGGGTAGTTGGCCTTGATGCGCACCTGCTCCGCCTCGGTGATCGGGGGCATTGTGCAGCGGCGTGCACCAGTTGGGCGTGCGCTGGAAGACCGTCAGTTGGCCGACCTGCGGCGCGATGGTCTGGATCACCTGCACGCCGGTGGCGCCGGTGCCGATGACCGCGACGCGCTTGCCGGTGAAGTCCACGGGATCATGCGGCCAGCGATAGGTGTGGAAGGAGGTGCCGCGGAACTCGCCGATGCCGGGGATGCGCGGCAGCGTCGCGGCCGAGAGCGGGCCGATCGCGGTGATCAGCATGCGGGCGCGATGCCGCTCGCCGCCCTCCAGCGCCACCTCCCATTCCCGCGTCGCCTCGTCGAACTGCGCGCGGGCGACGCGGGCCTCGAAGCGGATGTCGCGGCGCAGGTCGAAGCGGTCCGCCACGTGGTTCAGGTAGCGGAGCGTCTCCGGCTGGGCGGCGAAATGCTCGGACCAGTTCCAGTCCTGCAGCAGCGCCTCGTCGAAGGCATAGCCGTAGGTGTAGCTCTCGGGATCGAAGCGGGCGCCGGGGTAGCGGTTCCAGTACCAGGTGCCGCCGACGCCGGTCCCCGCCTCGAAGACCCGGACGGTCAGGCCCAGCTGCCGCAGGCGGTAAAGCTGGTACATGCCGGCGATGCCGGCGCCGATGACGATCGCGTCGAGGCCGGTGGGCTGCGCCGCCACCGGGGCGGCAACCGGCATGGGAAGATCGGGCACGGTCTCACTCCCAGTCTGAGTTTGCCGGGAGTGTGCGGGCAAGCTGCGATGCGGCCAAGCCTGCAAGGGAAGGGCGCAGCGAGCGAAGCCCGCCGAGACGCCAGCGGCTGGAAGCGCTTCCGGGACGCGCATCGCCGGTTCGGCAAGGCCCGGGCCGCCTTCCAGAACACGTCAGCCCCCTTCTCATGGGATCACGGCCAGCGCGATGCCGACCACGGCACCGGCAAGCATGATGATACCCAGTTCCTTCCTGGTCAGGTGGGCCAGGGCCGCGGGCAGCAACACGGACACCATGCCGAGGGCTGCCCCGACAACGAGGCTGAACATCCACGCCATTCGATGTTACCGAAATAGTATCTCATTGAAGTTTTTTGTTACGCAATCTGTGATTTTCGCAGGTCGAAGGGCAACGGGCCGTGCGCTGCCGGCGCCGTCGCAGCCGGTGCGCCTCCAGCGTCGTCGCCGCCGGTGCGCCTCCAGCGTCGTCGCCGCCCCGACTGGAACTTTCCCTCAAGGCACGCTCGGCCTCGGCCAGCGGCACCATCCGGCCCTCGGCGATGCCGCGGGCGACGACGGAGGCGCGGACCCGGAGGATGCCGAGCCTGGCCAGCCGCAGGTCGCGCAGCGCCTCGGCGCTGCCGGTGGCGGCGATGCCGTGCACCGCCAGGGGCTGCAGCCCGGTCGCCGTCCGGAAGGGCCAGACGGTGAGGCGCCCGCGGCAGCGCAGCACGGGGCAGTCGCGCGCCAACAGGTCCTCGGGCGCGGCGGGCCGGCCGCGGCGCGCCAGACAGGCCGGCTCGGGTCCACCGGGACCGAGGCTGCGGACCGGCACGGGCACCCAGGCCGGCGGCGCCATCGCCAGGCGGGCCGGGAGGACCGGCGCAGCGGCAATCAAGGCCCCCAGCCCATCCAACTCCGTCCGGTGATGCACGGCAGCCCGTCGGTCCGGACGGTGGCATGGGTCCTCGGGTCCGCTCCGCTGCGGCGGTGCCGGCGGCCTCGCGCCTGCGCACGGCGAGGAGAGGCGCGGCACGCCGAGTGAAAGGGACTGCACATCGAAGTGAGCCTACCGGACTCACTTGATAATATTCAAATGATTATTTTATATAATGTCGAAGCGAGAGCAGCCGCACATGCCAATGCCCGTCAGCCCGCAAACGCCCGACCCTCAACTCGGCGACGCCGCCCCAGCGGCGCCGGCCGCCGCTGCCCCAGCATGGACGCCGCGCCTCGGCGAGCCGGCCATGCCCTTCCACCTGCGCACCACCCAGGGCGAGCGCAGCCTCGGCGCCTATCGCGGCCGCTGGCTGCTGCTCTTCTCCCACCCGTCCGACTTCACCCCGGTCTGCACCTCCGAGTTCATCGCCCTCGCCCGTGCCCATGATCGCTTCCAGGCGCTCGGCTGCGACCTCCTCGGCCTCTCGGTGGACAGCCTTTTCGCGCACCTTGCCTGGGTGCGCAGCATCCGGGCCGAGTTCGGCGTCGAGATCCCCTTCCCGATCGCCGAGGATATCTCGATGGCGGTGGCGCGCGCCTACGGCATGCTCCACCCCGCCGATACCAGCACCGCCACCGTTCGCGGCAGCTTCTTCATCGACCCCGCCGGCATCGTCCGCATGCTGGCCTACTATCCCATGACCACGGGCCGTAGCGTCGAGGAGCTGCTGCGCACCCTCGCCGCCCTGCAGGAGAGCGACGCCTCCGGCCTCTCCACCCCGGCCGACTGGCGGCCCGGCGAGGAGGGCATCCTGCCGCCTCCGCTCACCATCGAGGAGGCCGCCGCGCGCACCGAGGCCGGCGCCCCGGCCTGGTACTACCTGCCGCAGCGGCCCGGGGGACGCAGCGATGAGCGCCGGCGCCGCGCCCGAGCGCCACTGCGATCCGGACGCCGCGGCCGACCTGCTGCGCGCGCTCGCGCATCCCATGCGGCTGCGCATCCTCTGCCGGCTGCTCGAGGGCGAGCTGGCGGTCGCCGGGTTCGAGAGCGAGCTGGGCCTCAGGCAACCCAACCTCTCGCAACAGCTCGCCGCGCTGCGCGAGGCCGGCTTGGTCGCCACGCGGCGCGAGGCGAAATCCGTCTTCTACCGGCTGGCGGATGCGCGCGTCCGCCGGGTCCTCGAGGCGTTGCGCTCCGCCCTGGCGGACGGCCTCGCCGCGGCGCCTGCGGCGGCCCCGCCAAGGCGTCCGGCGACGGCCGCCGTCGCCGCACCGTCCTCGATGCCGACGCCACCCCGGCACGCCGGCGAGGCCGGCGTCTTCGCCATCGCCTGCTGGGATCCCCCCAGGCGGCGGGAGGCGGTGATGGTCCAGTCCCTCATCGCCCTCGGCTCGGGCGGACCTCGTCGGCTTCGTGCTCGGCCTCATCGGCGGCGGCGGCTCCATCGTCGCCACGCCGCTGCTGCTCTATGCGGTCGGGCTCTCGCCGCATGTGGCGCTCGGCACCGGGGCCCTGGCGGTCTCCGCCAACGCCTTCGTCAACTTCGCGGGCCACGCCAGGGCCGGCAATGTCCGCTGGGGCGTGGCCGCGGTATTCGCGGTCGCGGGCGTGCTGGGCGCGCTCGGCGGATCCACCCTCGGCAAGATGGTGGCCGGCGAGCGGCTGATCCTGCTCTTCGCCCTGATGATGATCGCCGTCGGGATCGCCATGCTCCGGCCGCGGAAGGGCGGGGAAGATGGCGGTCCGATCGCGCTGACCGCCCCGGTCGTGCTGCGCGTGGCCGGCACCGGCCTCGGCGTCGGCCTCCTCTCCGGCTTCTTCGGGATCGGCGGCGGCTTCCTGATCGTCCCCGGCCTGATCCTCGCCACGCGCATGCCGATGATCAGCGCCGTCGGCACCTCGCTGCTCGCCGTCGGCGTCTTCGGCCTGGCCACCGCCCTGAACTACGCCGCCTCCGGCCTGGTGGACTGGGCGGTCGCCGCGGAGTTCATCGCCGGCGGCGTCGCCGGCGGCTGGCTGGGCATGCGCGCAGCCTGCCGCCTCGCCGCCGACCGCGGCGCGCTCAACCGGATCTTCGCCGGCATCGTCCTCGCCGTGGCCCTCTACATCCTCTGGCGCTCGGCCCTGGGCCAGGCCTGAACCACCGCCAATACCGAGGAGGACGCAAGCATGTCGCACATCCCCGCCGGCCTCGACCTCTCCGTGCAGCCCGAGGTCAGGCCCTTCTTCGACCCCGACACCAACACCATCAGCTACGTGGTGAAGGACCCCGGCTCCGCCACCTGCGCCGTCGTGGACAGCGTCCTCGACCTCGACTACGCGGCCGGCCGCATCGCCACGCGCTCCGCCGACGCCATCATCGCCTTCGTCCGCGACCACGGCCTCGCCGTGGAATGGCTCGTCGAGACGCATGTGCACGCCGACCACCTCTCGGCCGCGCCCTACATCCAGCGCCAGCTCGGCGGCAGGATCGGCATCGGCGAGCGCATCACGGTGGTGCAGGAGACCTTCGGCAAGGTGTTCAACGAGGGCACCGCGTGGCGCCGGGATGGCGGCGAGTTCGACCGCCTCTTCCAGGACGGCGACACCTACCAGGTGGGCGGGATGCGCTGCGTCGCGCTGCACACGCCCGGCCACACCCCGGCCTGCATGACACATGCGATGGGCGACGCGGCCTTCGTCGGCGACACGCTGTTCATGCCGGATGGCGGGACGGCGCGAGCCGACTTCCCCGGCGGCGACGCCCGCACGCTGTTCCGCTCCATCCGCCGCGTGCTGGCGCTGCCGCCCGAGACGCGGCTCTTCATGTGCCACGACTACGGCCCGAATGGCCGCGAGATCCGCTGGGAGACGACGGTCGCCGCCGAGCGGGCGGAGAACATCCATGTCCGCGACGGCGTGACGGAGGAGGAGTTCGTGGCCATGCGCACCGCGCGCGACGCGACGCTCTCCATGCCGCGGCTGATCATCCCCTCCATCCAGGTGAACATGCATGCGGGCCGGCTGCCGTCGGCCGGCCCGGACGGCAAGCGGTTCCTCAAGGTGCCGCTGGACGCCTTCTGAGCGGACGCGAAAGGAGAGAGGCCATGGACGCGAAGCCCCTGTCGCCGACCGTCTCGGTCGCGCCGCAGATCCGCCCCGAGGACGCCGCGGCGCTCGCCGCCGCCGGCTTCCGCGCCGTCGTCTGCAACCGGCCCGACGGCGAGGGCGCCGACCAGCCCGGCTTCGAGGAGATCGAGCGCGCCGCCCGGGAAGCCGGGCTCGAGGCCGCCTACCTGCCGGTCCTGTCCGGCAAGGTCACCGACGAGGATGCGGCGCGGTTCGGCGCCCTGCTCGACCGCCTGCCCGGGCCGGTGCTCGCCTATTGCCGCAGCGGCACGCGCTCCGCCACGCTCTGGGCGCTCACGGCGGCGGCGCGCGGCCGGGCGCTGCCGGAGATCCTCGCCGCGGCAAGGGCCGCCGGCTACGACCTCGGCGGCGTCGCCCGCCGCATCGCCAATGGCGGCCGCACGCCGACCGCGTCCGGCGAGGTCCGGCACGAGGTGGTGATCGTGGGCGGCGGCGCGGCGGGCATCGCCGTCGCCTCCAGCCTGAAGGCGCGCGCGCCCGACCTCGACATCGCCATCCTCGATCCCGCCGACATCCACTACTACCAGCCCGGCTGGACCATGGTGGGCGGCGGCATCTTCGACCCGCGCTGGACGGCGAAGACCATGGCCTCGCTGATCCCGCCCGGGGTCGCGTGGATCAAGGCCGCGGTCGCCGCCTTCGAGCCGGAGAACAACGCGCTGATTCTCGACGGCTGCCGCGTCGTCACCTATGGCCGGCTGATCGTCGCGCCGGGCCTGAAGCTGGACTGGGGCGGGATCGAGGGCCTGCCCGAGACGCTCGGCCGCAACGGCGTCACCTCCAACTACCGCTACGACCTCGCCCCCTATACCTGGGAGCTGGTGCGGGGCCTGAGGCGCGGGACGGCGCTGTTCACCCAGCCGCCCATGCCCATCAAATGCGCCGGCGCGCCGCAGAAGGCGATCTATCTGGCGGCCGACCACTGGCGGCAGGCCGGCGTCCTGCGCGACGTGGACATCCAGTTCTGCAACGCCGGCGCCGTGCTGTTCGGCGTGAAGGACTATGTGCCGGCGCTGATGGAGTACGTGGACCGCTACGGCATCCACCTGAACTTCCAGGAAACGCTGAGCCGCATCGACGGCCCGGCGCGCACCGCCTGGTTTACCCGCACCCGCCCGGACGGCACGGCGGAGGTGGTGGAGCGGCGCTTCGACATGATCCACGTCGTCCCGCCGCAGGCGGCGCCGGACTTCCTGCGCGTCTCGCCGCTGGCGGATGCCGCGGGCTGGATGGACGTGGACCCGGCGACGCTCCGCCACAAGCGCTTCCCCGGCATCTACGGCCTGGGCGATGCCTGCAACGCGCCGAACGCCAAGACCGCCGCCGCGGCGCGCAAGCAGGCGCCGATCGTCGCCCACAACATGCTGCGCGACATGGGCAGGATGCAGGAGGGCGATGCGGTCTATGACGGCTACGGCTCCTGCCCGCTGACGGTCGAGCGCGGGAAGATCGTGCTCGCCGAGTTCGGCTATGGCGGTCGGCTGCTGCCGAGCTTCCCCGCCTGGCTGATCGACGGGCGGAAGCCGAGCCGGCTCGCCTGGCTGCTCAAGGAGCGCATGCTGCCCTGGATGTACTGGAAGGCCATGCTGCGCGGGCGCGAGTGGCTGGCCAAGCCCGAGCTCACGGGCTGAGCGGAGCGGGAGGCCGAGCATGACGGGATCCACCCCCTCGCCTCCGCCGCCGGCGGCGTGCTGATCGGTGCCGCGGCGGCGCTGCTCTGGCTCTCGCTCGGCCGGATCGCCGGGATCAGCGGCATCCTCGGCGGCCTGGCCGCGGCGCCAGGCGGCGACCACGCTTGGCGGCTCGCCTTCCTCGCCGGGCTGGTCGGCGCGCCGCTGGCCTGGGCGGTCCTGCTCGGCCCGCCCGACCTGCGGATCGCGGCGGGGCCGGTTACGCTGGCCGCGGCCGGGCTGCTGGTCGGCTTCGGCACGCGGCTCGGCTCGGGCTGCACCAGCGGCCACGGCGTCTGCGGACTGGCGCGGCTCTCGCCGCGCTCGTTCGCCGCGACGGCGGCCTTCATGGCGACCGCCGCGGCGATGGTCTTCGCCGTCCGGCACCTGGCGGGGGGCTGACGCAATGCGCCGCATCCTCGCCGCGCTGGCCGCCGGCGCGCTGTTCGGCACCGGGCTCGTGCTCTCGGGCATGGCGAACCCTGCCAAGGTGCTGGCCTTCCTCGACCTCGCCGGCAACTGGGACCCAAGCCTCGCCTTCGTTATGGCTGGCGCCATCCCGGTCGCGGCCATCGGCTTCCGGCTGGGGGCGCGGCGCGCCGCCCCGCTCTGCGCACCGGCCTTCGCGGCGCCAGCGCGGGGCGCGATCGACGCGCGGCTGCTGGGCGGCGCGGTGCTGTTCGGCCTGGGCTGGGGCCTGGCGGGCTTCTGCCCGGGGCCGGCGCTCGCCGCGCTCGGCTTCGGCGGCTGGAAGGCGTCGCTCTTCGTCGCCTCCATGCTCGCAGGGATGGGGATCTTCCATCTGGTGGCCGGGCGGAGGGCGGCGGCCGGCGCGGCACCAGCGGTTGCGCGGACGCGCTAAGCGGACGCCGCAACACGATCGCGGAGGACCGAACCCTGCACGGACCACCGCTGATGACCATCCCATTCGCCATCGGGGGATGGCGCGCGCCCTGCACACGCCCGAGCCGGCCGCAGACGGCGGACGAGCCAAGTATTGGGGCGATCCTCACGCCATCTGCCGCTCGAGAACCGGGAGGCGGCGCGCCACGGGCTCACGACGCGCCGAACCAACCCGGTTTGCGGCGGATCAACGCAGCATAGACCCGGCGCCGGGTAGGCTTGCAGGGCTGCCTGGATTTGCAAGGAGATGGACGATGACGAAGAACGTCGGTGGCATGGACAAGTGGCTGCGGATCGCGGCTGGCGTCATCCTGTTGGCCTTGGGCCTGTTCGGCCCTCTGGGCTGGTGGGGCGCGATCGGCATCGTGCCGCTCGTGACGGGGCTCGTTGGGACCTGCCCGGCCTACAGCCTGCTTGGCTTCAACACCTGCCCGCTGCACCGCAGTGCGGCCTGACGTGTGATCGCCTGAACCCAGCGCGCCCTCCGCAAAGCCCTGGCGGTGCACCTGATGGTCGGTGCGGCGACCGGTGCCACGTATATGCCTCCGCCACCGGCCCATTGCGGTGCCGGTGGGAGCCGGAAACTGCGACGTACCAATGCGCACTGTCGGTTCAGGCATGGCGAGGCAGGGCGCAGCCCAAACCGGGCTGGAGGCGACGGGCACGCTGGCCGGGGTGCGGGACCTGACGGAGAAAGCCGGACGCTGCGGTCTGAGGCGCTGACCCAGACCAATCCATGGAAAAGATTGGCGTCCCCTAGGGGATCTGAACCCCTGTTACCGCCGTGAGAGGGCGTAAAGATGAGCCTTTTTGAGACATCCTGAGACAACTGGGGACGCTCTAATACGCTGATAAAGAACACTTCTGTTTCCCGTTGCTCCTCGACGGTCCAGGGCGGATATTAGACCCCATATTGGACCATGGAGCGGGTAATGGCGAAGCGGGTGAAGGAGGAGGCGCTCGGGGGCGCACGTCGCGACCGAGGCTGGACGCGCGCCACAAGCCCTATTTCCGCGTTGTGGAAGAAGGGATTCACCTCGGATATCGCCGCTCCATGGTCGATGGGCATGCGGGAACCTGGCTTGCCCGCCGGTATCTCGGCGATGGTCGGTACGAAACAGAGAGCCTCGGGCCAGCCGACGACCTTCCGACCGCGCCCGAGGGGGTCGTCCCCTTTACCTATGACCAAGCCGCGCGGGCCGCGAGGGAATGGGGTCGGCAACGGGCGGTAGCGGCAAGGGTCGCGGCATCGGCGGCGGGCACGATCACCGTGAGAAATGCGGTGGCCAACTACATCGCCAGCCGCAAGACTCGCTCACTCCGTACGGGCCGCGACGCCGAACTGCGACTGGGACACCACGTGCTGGCTCGCGCCGCTGGCCGATGTCGCTCTCGCCGCGCTGACCGACGAGCATCTTGCCCAATGGCGGGACGGACTCCGGCGCGGCGGTCGCGGCGTCAAGGACGACGCCCCGCCTCTCGCCAATGCCACGCTGGCGAGACTCTTGAACGATTTCCGCGCCGCCCTGACCCATGCTGGGCGAAAGGCGCGCCTACCGGCGGACGTACTCATGACGATCCGCGAGGGGCTACGTGCCCCAGAGGCGCCCGACCGCGCGCGCGAGAAGCAACACGTTTCCGATACTGACGTGCTGCGGATAGTTGAAGCCGCCTATGCCCAGGATGCCGATTTCGGCGCGCTCGTACTCGTACTGGCTGCCACTGGATGCCGATCTCGACCAAGCGGCTCGGCTGACAGTAGCGGACCTGCAGATCAGCAACCGCCGCATCATGGTTCCGACATCGAAAAAAGGTCGTGGTACAAAGGCGCAGACACATATCACTATTCCACTGCCGGATTACGTGCTGGCGCGCTTGCGCTCCCTCATCGCGGGCCGACGCGGGCAGGAGCGCCTGCTGCTCCGCTGGCACCACAAGCAGGTTGAAGGTGACAAGGCGACCGGACGGCTCCCTGAATGGGAACGGACCGAACGACGCCCCTGGTCGGTAGCCAGTGAGATGACCCGGCCATGGCGCGCGGCATTGACGCAAGCCGAGCTGGCCATCGACCTTGTCCCCTACTGCCTCCGTCACTCATCGATTATCCGCGGGCTTCAGGTCAATCTACCTGCACGGTTGGTGGCGGCCGTCCACGACACCTCCACCGCGATGATCGACAAGCACTACAGTGCCTTCATCACCGACGCGAGCCAGCCCATTCTTCGGCTGGCTTCACTAACCTTCGCGCCTCCGGCTACAGCCGAGCTTCACAGCCTGGCCGCCGAGCGGACAAAGAAGCGCGGCACAGCGAACGCGGCTGGGCAACAGACCAATTGACCCTTCCGCCTAGGGCCAGATCCGGGCGACGCATCCGTGTCTCCTCGGGCCGCCGGCCGGCAGGTCACCGCAAGGCATCGAGCGCGAGGTTGAGGCGCAGGACATTCACGCGCGGCTCACCCAGCACGCCGAACTCGCGGCCTTCGGTGTGCTGCGCGACCAACTCGGCAAGGCGTCCCTCCGGCAGCCCGCGCGCCCGCGCCACCCGGCCGACCTGCCGCGCCGCAGTCTCCGGGCTGACATGCGGGTCGAGCCCGGAGCCGGAGGCGGTGACGGCGTCGGCCGGCACGGACCCACCGTCGAGCGACGCCACGCGCTCCCTCATCGCCGCCAGGAGCGACGCGGAGGTTGGGCCGAGCTGCGAAGCGGCGGAGGCAGCCGCATTGTAGGGTTGCGGCGAGGTCGCGGACGGGCGCGGGTGGAAGTAGCGATCGGAGGTGAAGTCCTGGCCGAGAAGATCCGAGCCGATGACCTTGCCGTCCACCTGGACGAGGCTACCGCCGGCTCGCCCAGGGAAGATTGTGCCAGCGATCCCGGTGAAGGCCAGTGGCACGGCGAGGCCGAGGAGCAGCGTGAACAGAGCGACCACGGCGATGGCGGGGCGAAGGATGGCAATCATGGTCAGGCGAGCCCCAGCAGGACGAGGAGAAGGTCGATCAGCTTGATCCCGGCGAAGGGCGCGACGAGGCCGCCCAGCCCGTAGATCAGCAGGTTCCGCCGCAGCAGCGCCGTGGCGCCGACGGGCACGTAGCGCACGCCGCGCAGCGCCAGCGGCACAAGCGCCACGATAATCAGCGCGTTGAAGATCACGGCCGACAGGATCGCGCTCTCGGGCGAGGCGAGACGCATGACGTTCAGAGCTCCGAGCTCCGGATAGGACGCCACGAAGATCGCTGGCAGGATGGCGAAGTATTTCGCCACGTCGTTCGCGATCGAGAAGGTGGTCAGCGCGCCGCGGGTAATGAGCAACTGCTTGCCGATCTCCACCACCTCGATCAGCTTGGTCGGATCGCTGTCGAGGTCCACCATGTTGCCGGCCTCGCGGGCCGCCTGGGTGCCGGTCTGCATGGCGAGGCCCACATCCGCCTGGGCCAGCGCCGGCGCGTCGTTGGTGCCGTCGCCGGCCATCGCCACCAGCCGCCCCTCGCCCTGGGCGCGGCGGATATAGGCCAGCTTGTCCTCGGGCGTCGCCTCCGCGATGAAGTCGTCCACCCCGGCCTCGGCGGCGATCGCGGCCGCAGTGAGGCGGTTGTCGCCGGTGACCATCACCGTGCGGATACCCATGCGGCGCAGTGCGTCGAAGCGGGCGCGCATGCCGGTCTTGACGATGTCCTTCAGCTCGATCGCGCCGAGTAGCCTGCCGTCTTGCGCCACGGCCAGCGGTGTGCCGCCCGCGCGCGCGATCCGGTCCGTAGCGGTACGCAGCTCGGCCGGTACATCGCCGCCCAGGGCGCGCAGCAGCGCGTCCACCGCGCCCTTGCGGTAGGCGCCGCCCGGCAGGTCGAGGCCGGAGATGCGGGTCTGCGCGGTGAAGGGGATCACCCGCGCACCCTCCGGCAGCGCGGACGCGACGACGCCATGCCGCTCCCGCGCGAAGGCCAGGATGGAGCGCCCCTCCGGCGTCTCGTCGGCCAGGGAGGCGAGCGCCGCCGCCTCCGCGAGCGCGCGCTCCGTCACGCCGGGAACTGGAACGAACGCCGCCGCCTGCCGGTTGCCGAGCGTGATGGTGCCGGTCTTGTCCAGCAGCAGCACATCCACGTCGCCGGCGGCCTCCACCGCGCGGCCGCTGGTCGCCAGCACGTTGAAGCGCACCAAGCGGTCCATGCCGGCGATGCCGATGGCGGAAAGCAGGCCGCCGATCGTCGTCGGGATCAGGCGTGACCAGCAGCGCCGCCAGCACAGCGACGGAGGGCGGCTGGCCGTTCCAGCTTGCGAGCCCCACCAGCGAGGCCACCGCGATCAGGAAGATGATCGTCATGCCGGCGAGCAGGATGTCGAGCGCGATCTCGTTCGGCGTCTTCTGTCGCGCCGCGCCCTCCACCAGGGAGATCATGCGGTCGAGGAAGGTGGAGCCCGGCGCCGCCGTGTTGCGCACCACGATCCAGTCGGACACGACGAGCGTGCCGCCGGTGACGGCGCTGCGGTCGCCGCCACTCTCGCGGATCACCGGCGCGCTCTCGCCGGTTACGGCTGCCTCGTTCACGCTGGCGATGCCCTCGACCACCTCGCCGTCGGAGGGCACGAGGTCGCCGGCTTCGACCAGCACCAGGTCGCCGACGCGCAACTCCGTCGCGCCGCGCGGTTGCCACAGCGTGCGGTCGTCCCCACGCAGCAGCAGCTTCGCCCGGGTATCGGTGCGGGCGCGGCGCAGGCTCTCGGCCTGGGCACGGCCGCGGCCTTCCGCCACCGCTTCGGCAAAGGTGGCGAAGAGCACGGTGAGCCAGAGCCAGAGCGCGATTCCGGCCTGGAAGGTCCAGGGTTGCCCGAGCGCCAGGGCGCGGACGGCCAGGACGGTCACCAGGATCGCCACGACCTCCGTGACGAAGATCACCGGGTTCCGCACCAGCCGGCGCGGATCGAGCTTGCCGAACGCGTCCAGCGCCGCCCGCCGGGCGATCGGACCGGAGAGGAAGGCACCGCCGCGGGTCGCGCGGCGGGCGTCCCCCGCGGGGATGGGGGATGTCATGTCCATGGGAACAGCCTCAGAAGCTCTTGCCGGCGGCGAGCATGAAGTGCTCGGCGACCGGGCCAAGCGCGAGGGCGGGCATGAATTGCAGCCCGCCGAGGATCAGGATCACGCCGGCCAGCAGCCCGACGAAGAGCGGGCCGTGGGTCGGGAAGGTGCCGGCGGAGGCGGCGAGCTTCGGCTTGGCGGCTAGCGAGCCGGCGATCGCCATCACCGGCACCACGTAGCCGAAGCGGCCGAGCAGCATGGCGATGCCCAGGGTCGTGTTCAGCCAGGGCGTGTCGGCCGTCAGCCCGCCGAAGGCCGAGCCGTTGTTCCCTGCCGCCGAGGTGTAGGCGTAGAGCATCTCGCTCAGCCCATGCGGCCCCTGGTCCTGGATCGACGCCACCGCCACGGGCAGCACGACCGCGACCGCGGTGAAGCCCAGGATCGCGGCGGGCAGCACCAGCACCGCCAGCATCGCCAGCTTGACCTCCCGCGCCTGCACCTTCTTGCCGAGGTATTCCGGCGTGCGGCCGACCATCAGCCCGGCGACGAAGACCGCCAGCAGCACGAAGACGAGCATGCCGTAGAGGCCGGAGCCCACGCCGCCCGGCAGCACCTCACCGAGCTGGATCAGGAACAGCGGCACCAGCCCGCCCAGCGGGGTGAAGCTGTCGAACATCGCGTTGACCGCGCCGCAGGAGGCGCCGGTGGTGGTCGCGGTGAACAGCGCGACCAGCGCCTGGCCGAAGCGGACCTCCTTGCCCTCCATGTTGCCCTGCGCGGCATCGAGGCCGAGCGCGAGATGCAGCGGATTGCCGCCGGCCTCGGCCGCATAGACCATCCAGGTGCCGGCGAGGACGAACGCCACCATGACCACCAGCAGCGCCCAGCCCTGGCGGATGTCCCGCACGATGTGCCCGAAGGTGAGCGCCAGGGCGAAGGGGATCACCTGCTGCGCCCAGATCTGCAGGGCAGTCGCCAGCGCCGATGGCCCCTCGAACGGATGCGCCGAGTTCGCGCCGAAGAAGCCGCCGCCATTGGTGCCGAGGTGCTTGATCGCAACCTGGAAGGCCGCCGGGCCGAGCGGGATGGTCTGCGTCGCGCCTTCCAGCGTCGTCGCCTCGGCATAGGCCGAGAGCGTCTGCGGCACGCCCAAGGCCACGAAGGCGAGGCCCAGCACCAGGGCGAGCGGCAGCAGGACATAGAGCGTCACGCGCACGATATCGGCCCAGAAGTTGCCTAGGCCCCGCAGCCCGCCGCCTGCAAAGGCGCGGCTGACTGCCAGGGCCAGCGCGATGCCGGTGGCGGCCGAGAGGAAGTTTTGCACCGAAAGGCCGACCATCTGGCTGAGGTAGCTCATCGCCGCCTCGCCGCTGTAGGCCTGCCAGTTGGTGTTGGTGACGAAGCTGATGGCGGTGTTGAAGGCGAGCCAGGGCGGCACGCCGTCGAAGCCCTGCGGGTTGAAGGGCAGTTCTCCTTGCAGCCGCAGCAGGGCGTAGAGGGCCAGGAAGCCCGCGAGATTGGTCGCGAGCATCGCCAGCGTGTACATCTTCCAGCCCATCGCGCGGGTGGGTTCGATACCGCCCGCGGCGTAGATCGCCCGCTCGACCGGCGAGAGAAAGGTGACGCGCCCCGCCGCGACCGCGGCGATGTACCGGGCCAAGGGAACGGCCGCCGCCAGCACGGCGGCAAGGACGAGCGCAATCTGCGCCCAGCCGATCAAGGTCATGGGATTACAGGTCCTCGGGACGCAGCAGCGCCCACAGCAGGTACAGGAGAAGGGCGGTGACCACGACGCCGCCGAGGATGAGCTCAGTCACGTCGGTCACACCCGCTCGCAGCCGACCGCATAGGTTGCCATCAGTCCGAAGAGGCCGACGCCGAGCGACAGCAGGAGAAGGTCGAGCATGCCTGGAATTTCCATTCGATGGTCCGGACGGGCTTAGGCCAGGCGCGCGTAAAGGCTCCATGCGGGATCCGGGCCGGCGGCATAAAGACGGCGTAAAGACGCGCGCCGCGCTGCGCAGGGCCTGCTATTGGGACGACATGAGTGCGACGCCGCGCCGCCCCGACCCCGACGCCCTGCTCGCGCTCGCGCGACAGGAAGGGCGCGGCCGGCTGAAGGTGTTCCTCGGCGCCGCCCCCGGCGTCGGCAAGACGATGGAGATGCTGGCCGAGGCCCGGCGGCGTCTCGCTGGCGGCAGCGATGTCCTGGCCGGCATTGTGGAGACGCATGGCCGCGCGGAGACGCAGGCCGGCATTGGCGAGCTGCCGGTCCTGCCGCGCGCGCGCATGCCCTACCGCGGACAGGCGCTGGAGGAATTCGACCTCGACGCCGCGCTGATGCGGCGCCCCCAGATCCTGCTGCTGGACGAGTTGGCGCACAGCAACGCCCCTGGCAGCCGTCACCCGAAGCGTTGGCAGGACGTGGAGGAGTTGCGCGCGGCGCCGGCATTGAGGTCTGGACGACGATGAACGTCCAGCACCTGGAAAGCCTCTCGGAGGCGGTGGCGCGCATCACCGGCGTGCGGGTGGCGGAGACGGTGCCGGACCGCGTGCTGACTGAGGCCGACGCGGTCGAGCTGATCGACATCCCGCCCGCCGAGCTGATCGAGCGCATGCGCCAGGGCCGCATCTACCGCCCCGACCAGGCGGCGCGCGCGCTGCGCGGCTTCTTCCGCGAGGGCAACCTCGCTGCCCTGCGCGAGATGGCGCTGCGCCGCACGGCGGAGCGGGTGGACGCGGATGTCACCGGCTACATGCGCGCCAATGCCATTGCCGGTCCCTGGCCGGCCGGCGACCGCGTCATGGCGCTGATCGGCTCAGATCCCGCGGCCGAGACCGTGGTCCGGGAGGCGCGCCGCGTCGCGGATGCGCTGAAGGCACCGCTCCTCGCCCTGCATGTCGAGCAGCCGACGGCCGACCCGTCCGCCGATCCCGGCCCCGCGCTGCGCCTGGCGGAGCGGCTCGGCGCAGAAGCCGAGACGGTGGTCGGCGCCGACCTGCCCGCCGCCATCCTGCGTGAGGCGCAGGCGCGCAACGTGACGCACCTCGTCATCGGTCGCGGCCGTCCGGCCCGGTGGCGGCGGCTGGCCGGCCGGACGCTGTCGGCGGCGCTGCTGCGCCGGGCCGGCGACTTCACGCTCCATGTGGTTCCAGAGCCGGCCGGCACGCCGCGCAGCCTTCCGCCCGAACGGCGCGCGCTTCCGCGCTGGGCGGGCTGGATGGCACCCCCGCCCTCGTCGCGGGGGCGACCGCGCTCGGCCTCGTCTTCGACGGCGTCGTGCCCGAAGGCGCGCTCGGCATGATCTACCTCGTGCCGATCGTGGCGGCCGCCGTGGGCTTCGGTCCGGTCCAGGGCGCCCTGGCCGCGGCCCTTTCCTTTCTGGCCTGGAACTTCCTGTTCCTGCCGCCGCGCTACACTCTGACCATCGCCGGCCCGCAGGACGTGGTCGGCGTCGTCGTCTTCACCCTCGTCGCGCTGCTGCTGGCCGGCACCACCGGCGGCCTCGGGCGGTCGGTCCGCGCCACGCGGGCGCGGATGCTCGGCCTGCGCCGCCTCGTCGAGTTCAGCCGCCGCCTGGGCGCCCCGGGCGGCAAGGGCGACCTGGTACAGGCGATCGCCGAGGAGGCGTCGCGCATCGCGGCCGGGCCCGCCTGCGTGCTGCTGCTGCTGCCGCCCCTGCCGGGCGAGACGGCGCCCGAGCCGGTGCTGCGCGCCAGCGTGCCGGTCGAGGTGGAACCGGACGAGTCCAGCATGGCCGCCGCGCGCTGGGCCGTCGCCAACCGCCGTGCCGCAGGCCATGGCACCGATACCCTACCTTCCGTCGCCTGGCAGTTCCGCCCGATGCGCACTGCCCATGGCCTTGCGGGCCTGGTCGGGCTGCGTCGGCCGGAGACCGGCGGCCCACTCGACGGCGAGGCCGACCGCGCCCTGGATGCGCTGCTGGACCAGGCGGCCGTCGCACTCGAGCGCGCCGAGCTGATGGAGGAGCGCGCCCGCGGCGAGGCGATGGCCGAGACGGAGGCGCTGCGCACCGCGCTCCTGACCTCGCTCGGCCATGACCTCAGGACGCCCCTCACCTCCATCCGCGGCGCGATTTCGACGCTGCGGACATCCGGCCCGGCGCTGTCGGAGGCGACCCGCGCCGACCTGCTGGCCGCCGCCGAGGAGGAGACGGAGCGCCTGTCCCGCTGGATCGCCAACATCCTCGACATGGTGCGCATCGAGAACCGCCAGGTGGCGCCGCGGCGCGAGCCGGTGGACCTGGCGGAGGCGCTGGAGACCGCCGCCGCGCGCGCCGCTCGGGCGCATGGGCGGGAGATCGCGCTGGACCCCGGGCTGCGGCCGGTCGCGCCGCGCCTCGACCCTGCCCTCCTCGATCAGGTCCTGGCCAACCTGCTGGACAACGCGCTGAAGTTCTCGGCGCCCGGCGGGCAGGTTCGTGCGCGGGCCGGGCGGGAGGGTGCGGAGGTCCTGATCGCAGTCGAGGACGACGGGCCGGGCATCCCGCGCGAGGACCTGCCCCGGATCTTCGACCCGTTCTTCCGCGCCACGCGCGCCGACCGGGTGGCCGCCGGCAGCGGTCTTGGCTTGGCCATCTGCCGCGGCCTCGTCCAGGCCATGGGCGGACGCATCGCCGCCGAGAGCCCGGCGATGCCGGACGGGCGCGGGACACGGGTGGTCGTCAGGTTTCCCAGCGCATGAGCGAGGTCGCCCCGCCGCGCATCCTCGTCGTGGACGACGAGCCGCAGATCCACCGCTTCCTGGGTCCGGCGCTGGAGGCGGCGGGCTACGCACCGCTGCGAGCCATGACGATGGCCGAAGGGCTGCGCCTGGCGGCCGAGCGGGCGCCGGCGCTGGTGCTGCTCGACCTCGGCCTGCCAGACGGCGACGGAAAGCTGGCGATTCCCCGGCTGCGCGGCTTCACCGCGGCGCCCGTGGTCGTCTTGTCCGCCCGCGACCAGGAAGGCGAGAAGGTGGCCGCGCTCGACGCCGGGGCGGACGACTACGTCGAGAAGCCCTTCGCGCTGGGCGAGCTGCTGGCCCGCATCCGGGCCGGGCTGCGGCGCGCCGGAGCGGCAGCGCAGCAGCCGGCAGCCACCGTCGTGCGGGCCGGTCCGCTGGAGGTGGATCTTGGCAGGCGGACGGCGCGGGTGGCAGGTGGTGAGCCACTGAAACTGACCCCGCGCGAATGGGACCTGCTCGCCGCATTGGTCCGCGGCGGGGAGGGCCGGGTGGTCACGCAGCGCCAGTTGCTGACCGCGGTCTGGGGCCCGGCGCATGTCGAGGACGCGCAATACCTGCGCGTCTATGTCGGCCACCTGAGGCAGAAGCTGGGACCGGCAGCGGGTCTCATCCGGACCGAGCCTGGTGTCGGGTATCGCTTCGGAGACGAGTAGGTCGGAAGCTTTCCAGGGCGCGGTCGCGGCTAAACGGCTTCCGGTTGCACCCAGCGGTCTCCGTCGCGGTCAACGCCTTCTGCCGAAGCGTGCCACGGATCCGACGGGAGTTACTGCTCACGATCCGCCTGGGAAATTCCTCAACGACACGCTTCACCTGCATTGGGTGCCATCGCTGGCCGCCGGCCGGCGCTTGTACCCCGCGAGCAGTGAGTGCGTCCGCGATCTCCCGCAGAGTCGCCGCTCCTGCACGACGCGCCGCTTCGATGTAGGGCAGGATATCAGCCGCCCGTGCCTTCGCAGCATTTCTCTTCGCTTGTGCCGCAGCACGAGCTTGGTCGGCGTTGCCCGGGCGGAGGCGTGGATTGCCAAGTTGCACACCTCGCGCCTTCGCGGCGATGAGGGGCAGCCCGGGTGCGCTGACTGATCAAGCCCGCTTCCAGTTCGGCTACTGCAGCCATCTGGGTAACGAGAAACTTACCCACTGGGCCAGGTGGAACCTGGGGCAAGTCGCAAAAGACAACGCCACCATCGCCGCTACCCTCGACCACACCGAGCAGGAAACGCGCGTTCCTTGCCAGACGATCGAGCTTGGCGATTAGCAGGGTAGCGCGGTGGGCGCGGCAGGCGGCCAAGGCTGCAGCAAGCTGCGGACGGTCGTTTCGCTTGCCGCTCTCCACCTCCTGAAACTCGGCCACAACCTGCCCGCCCGCCGAGGCAATATGTCGGGCCACAGCCATGCGCTGCGCATCAAGCCCGAGCCCCGAGCGGCCCTGCCGTTCGGTGCTGACCCGGAAGTAAGCGATGTAGCGCGCCGCCCTTGAATGAGGGAGGTCGGCGCGTAGGACAGTATTCTGCACGTCGTTGGGCATCCGGCTGCAACTTAGGCCTCAACCGTAGGTTTATCACGAATCCAAATGCTTATTTGACGGTCCGTGACAAAAGATCACGTGGCCTACTGCGGAAGGCTTCTTGTCGGCCTGGGACGATCACCGCACAAAACCAGTGAGCCGGCCGCGACGGGGTTTCGGAGCCAGTACGCACGGACGCGCGCGCGTAGGCGAAAACCTTGAACGGCATATTGATAAGGATCGTGTTTCGCAGCCTTGGCGAGCGCGGTTCAATCCCGCATTGAGATGCAGGCGGCCCAGCCCGTGACCTGCGCGGCGCAAAACAGCAATCCCAATCAAGTTAATCGCACCTGATGGAAGAGGCCCGGCAGGTGTTTCATCACTCGGCCCGGCACGACGGTCCGGGAAAATTGCTGTCGCCCGTTCGGCGATCCGTCCGCTCTGGGCGTTGGTCACATGCACCTTCAGCACCAACAGGGCCTCTGCGGCCGCCTGCCGGATGGCCGCGAATGCGCCGTGGGATCTGGTCAGGGCCCCTGCAGCAGCAGGACCTGCGAGTACAGGCCTTCAGCTTTCGCCGCAGTCTCGTTCGCGGCCATCAACGCCCCCATGACGGTCGCGTCGCCAAGGATCGCCACCCGTTGAAGCCCGGGAATGGCCTCCTTCAGACCATGGACTTATTGGCGAGATGGCTTCCGGAGATGTTCATCTCGTCCTGGATCCAGCTCGCTAGGCGGCGAACATCATCTCGCAACCGCAGGTGAGGCGCGATCCAAAGGTTCAGCGCGTGCGGCCCCATCGTAAACCCGAACGGGGCGACGACGTGGCCTCGCCTAATTTCGTCCTCCGCCAACAACCTTGGTGCCAGACCTACCCCGAGGCCCGAGGCTGCGGCCTGGATCAGCAGATAGAAATGCTCGAAAAGCTCATGGCTTTGGAGAGTAAGATTGGATTGGCCGAGTGCCGAAAGCCATTCGCTCCACGCAGCAGGCCGGGTTGCAGTACCAAGGATGCGAGCCCGGGCGAGGTCCTCCACCGATTTCAGTCCAAGCCGTGCAGCGTAGTCGGGATGACAGATCGGGCCGATGTCTTCCTGAACGAGTGGACGGATTACAACGTCCTGGGGTGGACGGATCATGCTGGACCGGATGGCGACGCTGATTTCGTCCCGGACGAAGTCGACCTCGCCGAAGTTCACGTTCAGGCGGATTTCGACTGCCGGGTTGTCCTGCTTGAATCGGCCCAGCCGCGGGATCAGCCAGTACATCATGATCGTGGCCGAGCACGACAGGGTCAGCGGACCCGGCGCAAGCCGCGCCACGCCGAGCTGCATCAGCCCGAACGCCTCGCTGAGGCTCGCCGCCAGCTGGGCTGCCGGCGGGGTTGGCTCCACCGACTTCGACAGGCGGCGTAGGAGCGGAATCCCGAACTGAGCCTCAAGGGCCTGGATGTGGCGGCTGATCGCACCGTGCGTCACACCCAGGTCTTTCGCCGCGGCCGACATGCTTCCGAGCCGAACCGTCGTTTCAAAGGCACGTAGCGCGCTGAGAGGAAGGCGGGGCGAGGGCATGCGAGGGGATCTCGTCAACGCGGTGATGTGAGAAAACCTCACAGCAGCCCGTGTCGAACTGAGATATCACGCTGCTAGGTCCGAGTGTAGGTCCTTCCCCAGAATAGAAGTACGGGACTGGGTGGAAATGCCAAGCTCAAGGACGTTCGCCGTCCGGCGCTGTGCTCGATCTGCACGCCGACCTGCCAGACCAGCCTCCGCTCGCATGCTGGAAGCAGAGTGCGCTCCGGCTCGCACAGCATCTGCACTGCGTATGCGACGCACCGCGATGCACCTCAGCAGTCGAAAGCCTAGCCGCAAACATCGTCATGGTGGTTGGGGCGCAGCAATGCAGCCGCGGCGGGATGGGGGCACACACCATCATGTTGGGGTCGGCCTGCCGCCAACGGCGGCCTGAGCGGACCCGGGCTCAGTATCGACAACGACCCATTCAACCTGAGGAACGCCAATGCTCACCGATCGCATTGAAGCCGACTACCTCTTGGAGACGCCGATCGACCCTCGGCGCGCCGCCGAAATCATTGCCGGCGAGCAATCCAGCGGCACGTTCGTCGCGGTCCCGGGCGAGACGCCAGAGCTCAAGGAAAGGTCGGCAGCGCGGGTGACCGCGCTGGAGATCCTGGAAGAGGCAGTGCCGCGACGCTCGCTTCCCTCCGCCCGTGGCGAGTGGGACGGCGAGCGCATCACCCGCGCCAGACTTACGCTGTCGTGGCCGCTTGCGACGCTCGGCCCCTCGCTGCCGAACCTTGTCGCAACAGTCGCCGGCAACCTCTTTGAGCTCGCCTCGGTCAGCGGCCTCGGGCTGCTCGACATCCGGATGCCGCAGGCCTTCGCCGAAGCCTATCCCGGTCCCCGCTTCGGTGTCGCGGGCACGCGCCGCCTCGCGGGCGTGGCGGGCCGCCCGTTGATCGGCACAATCATCAAGCCGAGCGTCGGCCTCGACGCCGAGGCAACGGCGGCGCTCGTCGCAGAGCTCTGCGCGGCTGGCATCGACTTCATCAAGGACGACGAGCTCCAGGCGGACGGCCCGAACTGCCCGTTCGACGAGCGCGTCCGCGCGGTGATGCGTGCGATCGACACTCAGGCCGACCGGACCGGCAAGAAAGCCATGTTCGCCTTCAACCTCACCGGCGACCTCGACCAGATGCGCCGGCGTCACGACACGCTGCTGGCCCATGGCGCGACCTGCCTGATGGCGAGCCTGAACTCGGTCGGGCTCGTCGGGATGATCGAGCTCGGCCGCTTCAGCCAGCTGCCGATCCACGCGCACCGCAACGGCTGGGGCTACCTCTCGCGCCACCCGCTCCTCGGCTGGTCCTATGTCGCCTGGCAGAAGCTCTGGCGTCTTGCCGGCGCGGACCACGTGCATGTCAACGGCCTGCAGAACAAGTTCTCGGAGCCGGACGAGAGCGTCATTGCATCGGCCCGCGCCTGCCTGGCGCCCATGTTCGACAACAAGCCCTGCACCGTGATGCCGGTCTTCTCCTCGGGGCAGTCTGTCCGGCAGGTCCACGCGACCCATGCGGCCCTGCAGTCGACGGATCTCATCGTGACGGCCGGCGGCGGCATCGTGGCCCATCCCGACGGTCCGGCGGCGGGCGTGCGGGCGATGCGCGAGGCCTGGGACGCGGCGATCGCCGGTATCCCGCTTGTGGACCACGCACGCAGACATCCCGAACTCCGCCGCGCCCTGGAGATCGCCGCGTGAGCCGTCCCCGATCGCTGCCGGATGGACCCCTGGTCGCCTTCTACGGGGACGATTTCACCGGGTCGTCAGCCGCGATGGAGGCGCTCGCCTTCGCCGGGCTCGACACCGTGCTGTTCCTCGCGCCGCCGCCGCCCGAACGGCTTGCTACCTTCGCCGGCTACCGCGGGATCGGCATTGCGAGCGTCGCCCGCTCCTGCAGCCCCGAATGGATGGACCGGCACCTGCCGCCGGTATTCCAGCTGCTGAAGTCGCTCGCGGCACCGGTCGTCCACTACAAGGTCTGCTCGACCTTCGACTCCGCTCCGGGCGTGGGCTCGATCGGTCGTGCCATCGACGTGGCCGCGGCGCTGTTCGAGGGGTGGGTGCCCCTCCTGGTCGCCGACCCGGCGATGGGGCGGTTCCAGTGCTTCGGCAACCTCTTCGCGCTTGCCCACGGCAAGGGCCACCGCCTCGACCGGCACCCGGTCATGTCGCGGCATCCGGTCACGCCAATGGACGAGGCCGACCTCGGCCGCCATCTGGCCCGGCAGACCGCGAAGCCGATCGGGCTCGTGGACTTCGTCGCCATGAAGCATGGGCGGGGCGAGGCGCAGCTGACCCAGGCGCTTGCCGAAGGGTGCCGCATCGTGTCGCTCGACGTGCTCGACGAGGAGACCCTGGTCGAGGCGGGGCGGCTCGTCTGGGAAAGGGACGGCACGCAGGTCTTCGCCGCCGGCTCGCAAGGCCTCGAGGCCGCGCTGGTGGCCTATTGGCGGGCGACGGGTCTCGTTCCGGCCAAGCCTGCGCCGCGGCATCCGGGCCGGGTCGAGCGGATCGCCTGCGTGTCGGGCTCCGTCTCTCCGGTCACAGCGCGACAGATCGCTGACGCCCTGCGGCACGGCTTCGCCGGCATTCGCATCCGGGCGGAGCGGGCGGTGGACGAGCGCGCCTGGGAGGCCGAGATCGGCCGCGCCACCCAGGAGGCGCTCGCTGCCCTTTCCGCGGGCCAGGACCCGCTGGTCTACAGCGCCGCCGGTCCCGACGACCCGGCGGTCGCCGCGCTGCGGCAGGCCATCGCGGCTGCCGGGGCCTCGGCCGAGGCGATCAACGACCGGATCGGCGGCGGGCTCGGGCGCATCCTCGATGCGCTCATCCGGGCGGCTGGCCTTGCCAGGGTGGTGATCTCGGGCGGCGACACCTCGGGCCACGCGGCCGCGAGGCTCGGGATCGACGCCCTCACGGCCATCGCGCCCATAGCGCCGGGATCGCCGCTCTGCCGGGCGCACGCGCCGGATGCCGCCCGCGATGGGCTGCAGATCGCGCTCAAGGGCGGCCAGGTCGGCGGCGACGATTTCTTCCGGGCGGCACGCGACGGATCACCCGGCTGACACGGATTCCTCAACAGGATCGAGCGGAGGATAACAGATGAGGTTGCAGGGAAAGATCGCGCTGGTTACGGGCGGCGCGCGCGGTATTGGCTTCGCCATCACGAATGCACTGGCCGCCGAAGGGGCAGTTCCCGTGATCGCCGATATCAACGAGGCAGGCGCGCGCGACGCCCTGGTCAAGCTCGACCGCCAGGATGGCCTGGCGCTCGCGGTGAACGTCGCCGAGCAGGCTTCGGTTGAGGCGATGGTCGCGGCGATCGTCGGCCGCTACGGGCGGCTCGACATCCTCGTCAACAACGCAGGCATCGGGGGCAACACGCCTTTCCTCGACATCAAGCTCGAGGAGTGGAACCGCACCGTCTCGATCAACCTCACCGGCGCCTTCCTTGTCGCTCAGGCCTGCGCTCGCGAGATGGCGAAGCAGCGCGGCGGCAAGATCATCAACATCGCCTCGCTCTCCGGCCAGCGCGGCGGGCATGGCCGCGCCGCCTACGGCTCCGCCAAAGCCGGGCTCGAATTGCTGACCAAGGTGATGGCGGTCGAGCTCGCGGAGTTCGGCATCAACGTCAACAACATCGCGCCCGGTGCCATCGAGACCGAGATGGCGAAGTACGCGCACGACCAGGCGACCCGCGCTGCCTACAACTACCTGATCCCGATGACGCGCTACGGCACGCCGGAGGAGATCGCGGATGCAGCGGTGTTCCTGTGCTCCGACGAGAGCCGCTACATCCACGGCCATACGCTGAACGTGGACGGCGGCTTCCGTGCTGCCGGGCTGATGTTCCGTGGCGGCAAGGCCGCCCCACAAGCCTGACCTGACCAGCGAAAGTCCAGGAGGAAAACATGCAAGGCACCATCACCCGCCGCGGCTTCGCGGCGCTTGCGGGCGGCGTCGCCGCGGCGCTGCCGCTTCGCCACGCCCACGCGGCCGAGTTCACCTTCAAGATCGGCACCAACGTGCCGGCGTCGCATCCTCTCAACGTTCACCTGAGCCGGGCGGCCGAGCAGGTCAGGACAGAGACGGATGGCCGGTTCGAGTTCCGGCTCTTCCCCAACAACCAGCTCGGGGCTGACGCGGACATGCTGTCCCAGCTCCGCTCCGGTGGGTTGGAGTGCTTCCTGGATCCCGGCGTGAACGTGCTGTCGACGCTGATCCCGTCGGTGTCGATCTCCGGCGTCGGCTTTGCCTTCAAGGACTACCCGTCCCTGTGGAGCGCAATGGACGGCAAGCTGGGCGCGCAACTGCGGGGGCAGATCGGCCGTGCCGGCCTCGTCGTGCTCGACAGAATCTGGGACAACGGCTTTCGCCTGATCACGAGCAGCGTCAAGCCGGTCAACCAACCGGACGATCTGCGCGGCACGAAGATCCGCGTGCCCGTCAGCGCCATGTGGCTCTCCCTGTTCCGAGGGCTCGGCGCGGCACCGACCAGCCTCAACTTCGCCGAGGTCTATTCTGCCTTGCAGACCAAGGTGGTGGACGGCCAGGAGAATCCGCCGGCGATCATCCAGGCGGCGAAGCTTTACGAGGTCCAGAAATACGCGTCGGTCACCAACCACATGTGGGATGGCTGGTGGTTTCTGATCAACCGGAGAGCCTGGAGCCGCGTACCGGCTGATCTGCAGGATACCGTCGCGCGGATCGTGAACACGGCCTGCATGGCGGAACGCGAGGATGTCGCGCAGCAGAACATCGCGCTCCGGACCGACCTGTCCAACGCCGGGCTCGTCTTCAACGACGTCGACCAGGGACCATTCCGTGAAAGGCTGACAGAAGCCGGATTCTACCGCGAATGGCGGTCGAAGTTCGGCGAGGAGGCCTGGGGCCTGCTTGAGGAGGCTGTCGGCCCGCTGGCCTAACGCCGCTTCTCTCGCAACGCGGGCGGATGCGGGCCGGAACGCTGTCATCGCGACGGCCTGGCCCGCCCGCCGACCCACGCCGCAATGCTGCCGCGACCCGGAAGGCCGGCCGTGGCAGCGAGTGCAGTCCGACACGGAAGGCGTAACCCATGAAGCACGTCCTCGACTTCCATGCGCCCACCCCTGCGAATGGCTTGACCGAGCCCGGCGTGGCGCGCCGTTCGTCGGGTCTTGGCACGCTGGTGCAGCCGCTATGACCCATCCCGAGAACGTCCCCGCGACGGAGGCGGACGCCTTCGTCTTCGGGAAGCGCAACTGGGCTGCTTCCTTGGACCTCGCCCTTCAGTCTCTGGTTGGGATTCCGGCCGCGATCCTCGTCGTCGCCGAGATCGTCGTTCTGCTCGCTGGCGTGGTCGCCCGCTATGTCTTTCACCAACCGCTCGTCTGGTCTGACGAGCTGGCCTCGATCCTGTTTCTGTGGCTCGCCATGCTGGGGTCCGTTGTGGCGTTCCAGCGCGGCGAGCACATGCGCATGACGGCGCTGGTCAGCAAGGTCTCACCGTCCGTGCGGGCCTTCCTCGACGTCGTGGCGATCGCCGCCGCCCTCGCTTTCCTTCTCCTCGTCGTCGAGCCGGCCTTCGAGTTCGCCTCGGAGGAGACCTTCATCACCACGCCGGCGCTGGAAATCTCGAACGCCTGGCGGGCCGCGGCGCTACCGGTTGGCATGGGTCTTATGATCCTGACTGCGGTGCTGCGGCTGGCAGAAGTCGGCAGCCGGCGGCTGGTGCTGGGCGCGGTGGTCCTGGTCGGCTGCCTGGTAGCGGGCATGGTCCTGCTCCAGCCCGTCTTTGCGGGGCTCGGTAACCTCAACCTTCTGGTGTTCTTCGTAGGCGTGGTCGCGGTTGCCGTCTTCGCCGGCGTGCCCATCGCCTTCGCCTTCGGGCTGGCGACAGCAGGCTACATCGCACTCGCCACGCAGACGCCCATGCTGGTCGTGGTCGGTCGCTTGGATGAGGGCATGTCGCACCTCATCCTGCTCGCGGTGCCGCTCTTCGTCTTCCTTGGCCAGTTGATCGAGATGACCGGCATGGCGCGCGCCATGGTCGCCTTCCTGGCCAGCCTTCTGGGCCATGTCAGGGGTGGGCTTTCCTACGTACTCGTAGGCGCGATGTACCTGGTCTCCGGCATTTCGGGCTCGAAGGCCGCCGACATGGCGGCGGTGGCCCCAGTGCTCTTCCCCGAGATGAAGGACCGAGGCGCCAAGCCGGGCGATCTCGTCGCCCTGCTCTCGGCCACCGGCGCACAGACCGAGACCATCCCGCCGAGCCTGGTACTGATCACCATCGGCGCCGTCACGGGCGTATCAATCTCCGCGCTCTTCACCGGCGGGATGCTGCCCGGCGTTGTGCTCGGCGCCACGCTCTGCGCCGTGGTCTGGTGGCGCTACCGGGGCGAGGATCTCTCACACGTCCGGCGCGCCACCAGGGGCGAGATCGGCCGGGCGTTCCTGATCTCCATCCCGGCGATCGCCCTGCCCTTCCTGATCCGTGCCGCGGTGATCGAGGGCGTGGCGACGGCGACCGAGGTGTCCACCATCGGCATCGCCTATGCGGTCCTGGCCGGCCTGCTGATCTACCGTCAGTTCGACTGGCGGCGGCTTCATGCCCATGCTGATCGACACCGCGGCGCTGTCGGGTGCGATCCTGCTGATCATCGGTGCTGCTACCGGCATGGCCTGGGCACTGACGCAGTCGGGCTTCTCCAACGACTTGGCGCGGGCGATGTCGGGACTGCCCGGTGGCGCCATGGGCTTCATGGCGGTGTCGGTCGTCGCCTTCATCGTCCTCGGCAGCGTGCTCGAGGAATCCCGGCCATAGTGCTGTTCGGGCCGCTGCTCTTCCCGATCGCCAGACAGGTCCGGATCCACGAGGTGCACTACTCAATGGTGGTGATCCTGGCGATGGGGATCGGGCTGTTCGCTCCGCCCTTCGGCGTTGGCTACTACGCCGCCTGCGCGATAAGCCGAATCAACCCCGACGAGGGCATGAGGCCCATCGTGGGCTATATCTGTGCCCTGATCGTCGGTCTGGTAATCGTTGCCGCCGTGCCCTGGATCTCAATCGGGTTCCTAGGCTGATGCTCGGTTACTGGACGGGACCAAGAAGGACGCAGGCGCTGTCCTGACGCCGGACACCCCGCCACGCTCCGCCGCGCGCGGGATCAGCGCGGGGCGCCCCGAAACCGACAGCGAAGGCTACTTCGGGGCCTTGGGCGACAAAATAGTCACCGGGCCGACCCTGACCAACGTCAACGACTGAGGCGCTTACGCAAGCGCGGCAAAGTGGTGCATGTCTTGTGTGCTCAAGTGCACCGAGACTGAAGGCAGAACCATCAAGAAGCCGCTTGCGCTGCCTCGTCGCCAGCATCCTGCTTACGGCATCCTTATAACAACCGGTAGGGCTGCTGCCATGAAGCTCGAACGCAGCGGGAGTGGTGTCCTACGCCGAGAAGGTTTGCCGCCGTTGGCATCTCATGATGAGTCCTCCTAGCCACGTCCCTGGGTGGAGCTAGGAGTCCATTGTCGGGCGAAAAGCACCCTTTCAACCGATGACAAGGGCCTGCAGGATGCTTCTCGAAGTCTCAGAACGCCCAAAATTATTCACTAAATCGAGAGCAAAGTTAGGCTTGTTCCGCACGGATTCAATGGAAACTTAAGAAGATCATCACGCGCTGCGGGCACTGGCATGCGCGTCGTGCGAGTGGACAAGCTCGCCAGCCTGGCTCCCAAACCTTTGCGCACCAACAAGGCGGCAAGCAGTTCTCCAAAAGCACAACCGTATGCGCAACGTATGATTAGTCTTATATTTGGCGCGTTCATTGCCGTTTCATAGCGAAAACCCGAAGGTCGCCAAGTTCCGGACCTTCAAGCTCAGCAGTCCGCAATGAATTGTCCAAATTTTGACGCTTTCAACGAGAATATTCGATGCACAATTGCTAGCATTTCATGTCATTGGCGTAAGTTCGGTTGCGCCGTCTGATAAGACGCAGCGCTAAGCTTCTGGTGAGCGCAGCACTCGAACCACGTCCTGGGCGGCCGCTTGGACAGCGGAAGTCGCTCCGGCATTTCAGCGCTTTTTCGCGCTCCAGGACACGTCCAGACCTCAGGAGAACGTACTTGCGCCTGCGTTTTCCTGTGGAGCATGCCTTCTGCGTCCTTTGGAGGTTCCGATGGCGCGCCCGGCACTCACAGCGCTCCCAAGCGCACTGCTAAAAGATACAAGATCAAGAGGAGCTACGCTGCCTGCTGGGCTGACGCAGTGGCTGGTCGGATTCCTGCGGCGAAGGGAAGGAACGGCCGTTGGACATTCGATGAAGGCGACCTTCCGAGTATCGCTGCGAGCATTGCAGGCCCTTCAACAAAACGCAGCAGACTCATGGCCAGTGGCGCGAACGCAACTGGTGCACAGCGAGCCTCGCCATTGCCGCGGCGGCCAAGCCTCGATGGGAAGCGGTCGAAGCTACCCAAGGGGGCAAACGGCGACAGAGACGGGCGTGGCTCGGAGCGGGGTAGCAGTTCGTCGGCTGAACTCCAGTCCAGAAGCGCGGCCTTGTCCCCGATTGCTCTGCCGATCTCGAAGTTTCTGGAACAGGTGAACGTGTCACGCTCAACCGCCTATCGGTTGGCTGCTGCTGGTGAAATCGTCTTGCTCAAGATCGGCCGCCGAACACTCGTAGACATGGCAAGCGTCCGAGCTTTTCTTGCGCGAGCGCCGCACGCCGCTCTCCGCCGGTAGCCAGACAATCTGCTGTCGTCGGCGGGGCGCAGCACCAAACCTAGATTCTACGGGGATTGTGAAGATGAACGCGACACACCTGTGGGCGCGGACGGAGACGTGCGCCCAGACTTTCGGTCCGCCTACCATGCTGAATGCGGGGCCTGTCAGTTCGACACGATGCGGCGTGACTTTGCTGCATGCACGGCATCGTCGCCTCTGCAAGACCATTGAGGCAGGCGGTACGGTTCATGGTTACGACTCAGCGCGGCTGTTTGATTTACACGAGGAGCCGCTGAGCAGCCTCGACGACCTCCACACCCTGCTCCTCCGCATTTCGGACTGCTGTGACTGCGCACTGGTCCGTGGGGCTATTGCTCATCGTGATCGTACGCGTGGTGTTCGGCGCCTTCTCCATGCCGATCCGGCCACGGGCGATCAGCCAACGCTGCGCGCTGCGTCGCGGAGGTGGGTGGCCTTGGATATCGACGGACTTCCACTCAATGCAAACTTGGATCGGCAGGATCTACTGGCATGCGGTGACGCAGTTCTGCGGCGATTGCCGCCGGCCTGCCAAGATGTGGAATGCGTCATTCAGGCGACAGCGTCGCATGGCATCAAGGACGGCGCCCGCCTCCGTTTGTGGTTCTGGTTGTCGCGTTCAGCCCCGCGTAACGAGCTTTCGGCGTGGCTTCGTGCTGCGCCTGTGGACCACAGCATTCTTGGACCGGCGCAGATTATCTACACGGCTAAGCCGATCTTCGCAGCACCCGCCAATGATCCCATCGCCAACCGGCTGCTGTTGATGCCTGGTCGTCGCTCGGCTGTCACCTTGCCGCAGGCTGTGACCAATAAGCGGGAGACGCAGCAACGGGAGAATGTTGGGCCGAAGAGTGCGGACGCGGGTCTGCGTCTCGCAGCGTTGATTGGTGTTGCCAAGGCGGCGCGCGAGGGATCGCGCAACCGGAGCCTCTTCTGGGCAGCCTGTCGTGCCAGCGAACTCGTGGCCAAAGGAGAGGTCGATCGGTCCACGGTCACTGCAAGCCTCTTGCAGGCGGGCACGCATGCAGGGCTTTCCGCGCAAGAAGCACTGAACACCATTGTCAACGGCCTGAGCTTCGGCCACGACCGGGGAGACGCGTGATGTCGACGAACGCAGGTGCATCCAACGGCGCCGGCAGTTGGACGCCGCATGCTCTGGCGGCAGTCGCATGGTTGGCAGGGCTCAGTGACGAGGAATTCGAGCTACAGGTCAGGCAGGTGGCCTCGAGTCTGAACCTGCCAGTTCTCAGCTTACGAAATGCGGTAAAGGCCCGTCGTAAACGCGACAGTGCTGAACACGCCAACTACGAGGCGGCGGAGCGTGCTCGATCCCGCTCGTCAGCCGAGGATGATTCAACCGACTCGCCGGATGATCGCGGGCGTGTAGGCTTGTTTGTGGACGGAGCTGACCTGCCGACGACGGCGATGGAGGTTGGCAAGGTTCTCGCCGACGTACCCAATCTCTTTGTTCGGGACGGGCCTGTCCGCGTTGATTGGGATGTCGCGCTGAATGGATTTGTTGCAGAGCCCCTGACCGTCGCTGGGGTGGTGAATGGGGTACATGACTTGCGTCGGCCTTGGCACTATCGGAAGTCGCGTAGCGGCAAGCTAACCCGCGCCTACACTACACTGCCCGACCGCGCCGCAGTCCTGTACCTCGATCGCGCCAGCGGTTCGGGGCTACGTCCGCTGAACGGCATCGCATCCTCACCTCTTCTGCATGAGGACGGTACCATGCGGGTGACGGAGGGCTACGATCCCGCCACGCGGCTATGGTGCCAGCGGGTCCCAGAGATCGTTGTACCAGCAAGGCCAACACAAGACGATGCCGCGCGGGCATTTCTGATGCTTCGCCACCACTTCCGCACTTTCGCTTTTGCAGACGCCTTTCTGAGGACTGAGCAAGGTCAGTCCTTCCCTGTTGTCGATACGGGCCGGCCGCCTGGGGATGAACCGTCCCGGGTTTGCCGGAGGCCGATGAGCTTGAGTCAGGCCGCCACCGCAATCTCCTGCTGGCGGGCATAGTAACGCGCCTCGGCCTCGGCGGGCGGGATGTTGCCGATCGGCTCGAGGAGACGGCGGTGGTTGAACCAGTCCACCCACTCGAGGGTGGCGTACTCGACGGCCTCCAGGTTGTGCCACGGGCCGCGTCGGCGGATCACCTCGGCCTTGAACAGGCCGATGACGGTCTCGGCGAGCGCGTTGTCGTAGCTGTCGCCGACGCTGCCGACGGAGGGTTCAATACCGGCCTCGAGCAGGCGCTCGGTGTAGCGGATCGCAACGTATTGGCTGCCCCTGTCGCTGTGATGAATGAGCCCGCCCTTCAGCGGCCGGCGGTCGTGCAGCGCCTGCTCAAGGGCATCGAGGACGAAGTCCGCATGTGCCGTCCTCGACACCCGCCAGCCGACGATGCGGCGGGCGAACACATCGATGACGAAGGCCACATAAACGAAGCCCTGCCAGATCGCCACGTAGGTGAAATCCGACACCCATAGGGCGTTCGGGTGCGGCGCCCGGAACTGGCGGTTCACCTTGTCCGCTGGGCAAGGCGAGGCCTTGTCGGCGATCGTGGTCCTGGTCTCTTTGCCGCGGACAACGCCACAGAGCCCCATCCGCCGCATCAGGCGTTCCACCGTGCAGCGGGCTATCGCGGTGCCATCCCGGCCTAACTGCCGCCAGACCTTGCGGGCGCCGTAGACCCCGAAGTTGGCCGCATGCACCCGCCGGATCTGCGCCATGAGCACCAGGTCCTGCCGAGCTCGAGGCGAGGCCCGCGTCGGATCAGCACGCTGCGCGACATGGGCATGGTAGGTCGACGGAGCGATCCGCAGCATCCTGCAGATCGGCTCGACACCGTAGACCTCGCGGTGATCGTCGATGAAGGTGATCATGGCTTCGACCGGCGGTCGAGCTCCGCCATCGCAAAATACGCCGAAGCCTTGCGTAGGATCTCATTGGCCTGCCGCAGCTCGCGGACCTCGCGCTCCAGCCCCTTGATGCGCTCTCGCTCCTCCGTCGACGCTCCGGACCTCTGGCCCGCATCGCGCTCGGCCTGCCGCACCCACTTCCGCAGCGCCTCGGCCGTGCAGCCGATCTTGGCCGCGATCGACCCAATCGCGGCCCACTGAGAGGCGTGGTCGCCCCCATGGTCCAGCACCATCCGCACCGCACGCTGCCGGACTTCAGGCGAATAGCGGTTCGACGTCTTCTTGGTCATTGCCCCATCCTCTCAACGATTGAGGCCTCCGGCAAACCCGGGACGGTTCAGGGATGATGAATCTGCCCTCTTGATTATGCTTCTAACGGCCTTGTGCCGGCCCTCGATTCAGCTCGCCCCGGGTTGGTCGGTGCATGGCGTGGGGCATTCTGGCTCGGGGACAGGGAAGGGTCTGCTTGTGCGATCTGCCTGTGCGATCGCCACCAGTGCCAAGCCACGCGCCATTACGGCAGGCAACACAGAAGCCGAACTGGAGAAGCGGATTGTCGCTGCTTTGGTGGCAGCTGATCCTGTTGTCTTCCTCGATAACGTAAACAACCGTGAGCTGAAATCGGACGCGCTAGCCAGCGCTATGACTGAGTCGCCGGCTCAGGTCCGAGTCCTCGGCTTAACAGAGAATGCTTCTCTGAACTCCACCGCCTTCGTCGCCATCACAGGTAACGGGCTGAAGCTCAGTGAAGATTTGGTTCGCCGATTCATCCCAACGAATCTCGATGCCCGCATGGAGAACCCGGAATCTCGGAGTTTCAAAGGCGACTTCCTCGCGGAGACACTTGCGGCCCGCGATCGTTTGCTGGCCTGCTTGATAGCTATCTGGCGCTGGGGCCGGCAACTCGGTGCGGAACTACCGGCCGGCCAACCGCTGGGCAGCTATCCACAGTGGGGACGTTGGTGCCGTGACCCTCTTCTTGCGCTCGGTTGTGTTGATCCCGTTCTGCTGATCGCCAGGGCGAAGACGACAGATCCCAACAGGCAGCGCCTTGGAGAGTTGTTCGAGGAATGGTTCTCAAAGCACGGAAGCGCCCCGGTCAAGGCCAGTGAGCTGGCCTCGTCCGTGCTTTGGTTGATCGATCGCGAGAACCAGGAGCGCCAGAACATCCGCGCCATCCTCGGAAGAATGGAGGGGACGCGGGCACGTGGATACGTGCTGAACCGCATACCTGGGACCGGCGCGTGGACCACCGATCTGTTCCTACTTCTGCGGGCCGACGATGCCGAAAGCCATGGGAGTCATGGGGGCCATAGGGGTGCTCCACCCACCTCAGGTTATGACTCTGACCCCTACGACCCTATGAACCCAATGCCTTCTCCCCCACCGACCCGGATACCGAGCCGGATCCCACTTGTCAGTGGGAGGACACGTTGTGATCGGCGCAAGAGTCTTGGCTGAGGCCGAGGCAGCTGGGGTGACTTTCTGGCAGCGCCATGACGGCACGGTGGGAATGCACGCTGCCATCGCACCGCCGGACAAGATGCTTCAGCACCTACGGCGTTGCCGCGACGAGGTCGTGGTCCTACTCCGGCAGCGAAGACAGCGGCAGGACTTTTTCATTCTGGCGGCGATGGCGGCCGAGGAGGCGCTGGGGCAGCCCGACGACGATCTGCGGCTTGAACGGGAAGAGGTGGCGGCCAGCCTCGCCGCCGAGAGAAAGGGAGTCTACGGCTCGCCGCTCACAACCCGCAGCCACCGCGAGCGGATAGAGGCCTTGTGCCAATCCGGCCTCCAACGCCCCTCCGCAGGGGCTGACCCTGCGGCGATCCCGCCGCCCGGCGCGTGCTGCTCGCGGTGCGCGACGGTGCATCGCCCTGGCGGCCGGTGGTGGCGGCATACCACAGCCTCGGATGGTTGGCGGTGCGCAAGCTGCCACCCGGTGATGGTCGGCAGCCACGTCGTGGAGATCGTCACATGAGCGGGGAAGATGCGCTGCCCCTCGACCAGGTAGCACGCCGGGCCGCGGCCATCGCAGGGCAGAGCCGTCGTGGCCGATCTTCGGACCGACCACGCGCTGATAGCCTGGGCCAGAAAGAACGTCCGCCTGGTGCGGGTGGATCGCAAGCCCTGGCGCAACCCCTTGCACGTTCCGCAGGACGGCGACCCGTGGGAGGTCGGAGCCTGGTACCTGATCCACTATCTCCCATACCGGCCGAACCTGCTGTGGCATTTGCCAAGGTTGCGGGGCTGCGTCCTGGCGTACGACGGTCCGGCGGTCGGGTGTCATGCCCCGGCTCTCGCTCAAGCTGCCAACAGCAGCGATGCCGAAGGCGCAGGCCAAACCGTGCTGCGGGGCCAAACCGCATGGTGAGGCTGGCCCCGATCGCTGTCAGCGGCAGCCGGGCTGCGTCGCGCGCCTCAACCGGCACGGCTGCTGCTTCGATCCAGCGCCTCCTAGCCGCCCACACGCTCGCCATCAACGGGACGACCAGAAGCGTCCGGACGAATAGATCGCGCCGTTGGGGTGATGTCCCTCCCCAGAAGGCGGAGCCGGTGGAAAGAGGAACTCTGCGTCGCCGCTTCCCGGATCGAATCGTCGAAAGCCATTGTGGTGAAGCTGCCGCTCGGCCTCGACGGGGCTCGCGACGCGCAGGCTATCGAAGACGCCCGAATCATCGCCGACGAACAGGATGTTCACCACATCGGCCTGCACGTCGCGGAGCGCCCAGTTCTGCTGGAGCATGCCGACCACCTTGACCCAGTAGTCAGCCGGTCCCGGTGCCAGATGGGCGAAGGTGGGGGATGTCATGCCACACGCCCGGCTGTGCGCAGCTCGGCATCGCTGGCGGCCGTGAGTTGACCAAGCGGCATGGGGATCCCGGCTCCTCGGATGATGCTGTGGGTCGTGTCACGCGGCAGGTCGCGGTGCCAGGACTGGTAGAAGGCATAGGCGTCCGGATTGGGCATCTGGTTCTGCACACCCGCCCCGCCGGCGGTGGCGCCTGGCTGGAGATCAGTGCCGCCGGGCGCACCAGGCCAGCCTTGGCCGAAGCGGTCACGCAGCCGGCCGGCGATGTCGGCGACCACGGCGTCGGCCTGGTCCCGCGGATCTGCCCGGCCTCGACGGGGTTCGAGATCCAGCAGGGTGCCGAAGACTTCGATCTCCTCGTCCTGCGGCAATTGTCGCGCGGCCTGCGGCCGAGCGGATCGCCGTCATCCGGGTCGTCGGTCGGGAAAAGCTCGTCCTCCAGCTTGCCGAACAGCGGGTCGTCCTCCGCCACGCGCAGCAGGTCGTCGGGCCAGGATGGATCAGGGTCGATGCGCGCGATGGCGCCGGGGACGGCATCGGCGATGGCCTGGATGGCGGCCGGTGTCATGCCTCTGCCCCGGCGCGGGCGCGGCGCCTTACGGGGGAGCGGGCCGGCAGCGCCGCCAGACGCGACAGCAGCGCGGCGGCGGGTTCGTCGGCGGGGTCCTGGGGAACAAGGTCCCCGCGAAAGGCGCTGGCGAGGATGCTGCGTTCGAGATGGTCAAGCAGGGCGAGGGCGCGGTTGGACTCGGCTTTAACTTTCGGGACGCAGCCTAGAATACGATCCAGTTGGGTGCTGATCTCCTTCTGCTCCGCAAGAGGCGGCAGCGGCGCGGGCGTTGTCAGAATGTCATTGCTGCTGATGTGAGGCAGATCAGAGCCAGTGGCATGCTTGCCGATCTGATCGATAAAATTGGCTGTTGAAAAGGTGCCAGAGGAACGTCTTATCCACCAACCCTGTCGGCATCGGTGAGGCGACGCGCTGGACTAGCAGTGCTCCTTCGTCCTGGGGCTCCACGCGAGCCGCTTTCAGACCGCCCGAAATGAGCGGCCGGTCCATCGCCAGGACGATATCGCCGTTCCTAAGCTGATAATCCGCGAACTGGTCCGCGCGATTGACGTCGAGGCGCTTCTCATCGCTCCAATCGAGGCGACCTGGCGCGACATTCGCGCCTCGCACAAGCTTGGGGCCATCCACTGCAAACCACTCGCTCTTGAATGCGTAGCCGACGCGCAAGTCCGAAACATCAGCCAAGCACCCCTTCCCCAGGTTTGGGGCAATGCATCATCCGCGCCCGGCATCATCAATCGAGGCACCTCGTTCAGGCGCGAGCCTCGACGCACCCTCAGATATTTGTCCCGTCGGTCTGAAGATTGCTGCTTGTTCGTTTTGAGACCAGATAGCCGCGGTGTTGGATGCCCGCCAGCTTTCAGTTAGCTCGCCGATGAAAGCCGCGCTCCTGGTGGCCAAGGTTAGTTGGTCACAAAGCCTGGGAATGCGTTCGAGGTCCGCGCGAGCGCGGCGGGTGCGGGCGAATAGCGCCTCGATCCGTGCCACGATGCGGCGCTGTTCGGCAAGGGGTGGAAGCGGGACCTCGATACTCCGGATCGCCTCCTGCCCGATGTTCCGCATGGAAAGCTGATTGCCGGTGGCGCGTGCTTCGATTTCGCGCCGCCCCCCACCGGACCGCAAGAACAGGTTCAGCCAACGTGCCATCTCCGGTGCGGTCCGCAGGCGCAGCACCTTGTCGCTGAGATAGAGATTGCCTGGCGTACGATCGACGACGACCGTCGCACCAACGAGCTCAAGCGTATTCGCGCGCGACATCAGCAGATCGCCGTCGCGGATCAGCGCCTCGGGCGGCAACGTGGTCCCAGGCAGGACCGTCTTGGCCTGTGAGGGATCGAAACTACCCCAGGTGACCGCGCTGATCTTGACAATGCCTTGCTCGTCCGATGCCGGTGGTCGCTCCTCGCACCGCAAATTCTTACCTGACTCGATTCCTTCGATAAGGTCTGCAACCCGCGCACGCTGCCAGCCGTGCGGAAGCTCGTCACTCACTCCGCTGCCTCCGGCATCGCCGGCGTCCCGCCGATCTCCAGCGCCAGCCCATCGATCTCCGCCATCGCCCGCGCCAGATGCTCCCGCATGGCGTCGAGGATATCCGCCGGCTCCTCCAGCGCATCCTCCGCCGCCTCGTCGGCCTCCCGCAGCCAGGTGATGTCGAGGTTGTCGGCGCGCGCCGCGATCTCCTCCCGGCTGAAGCGCCGCCAGCGCCCCTCCGGCCCCGCATCCGCCCGCGCCGCCCCACCATGCGGGTCCGCGCCATAGGCAGCCTCGAACTCGGCAAAATCGGCATCGCGCAACGGCCGCGTCTTGCCGAAGGCCGGTTGGCCCGCGCGCATGTCGTAGACCCAGACGGCCCGCGTGCCGCCCCGGGCCTGCCGGCCGCGGCGCAGGAACACCACATTGGTCTTGACGCCCTGCGCATAGAAGATGCCGGTCGGCAGCCGCAAGATGGTGTGCAGGTCGGCCACCTCCATCATCCAGCGCCGCAGCTCCCGCCCCGCGCCATCGGCAAACAGCACGTTGTCCGGCAGCACGATGCCGGCCCGGCCGCCCGGCTTCAGCTTGCGGACGATGTGCTCGACGAAGGCCAGCTGCTTGTTGCTGGTCTCGGCGGTGATGGTGAAGTCGCCGCGCACCGGCCGGCCGCCGCCCTTCTTGGTGCCGAAGGGGGTTGGACAGGATGAGATCGGCCAAGCCCAGCGCCTCGCCCTCCGGCCCCAGCGTGTCGCCGCCCTTCACGCTGTCCGGCTCGATCCCGTGCAGCAGCAGGTTCATCATCAGCAGCCGATGCGTGCCGGGCACCAGTTCGAGGCCAGTGAAGGCGTCCCGGCGCTGGAAGTCCTGCTGCGCCTTCGGCAGGGCGAACAGCCCGTCGGTGCGGTCCTTGATGAAGCGGTCGGCGGCCACCAGGAAGCCGCCGGTGCCGGCCGCGGGGTCCTGCACCACCTCGCCCGGCTGCGGCTGCAGCAGCCGGACCATGCAGTCGATCAGCGCGCGCGGGGTGAAATACTGGCCCGCGCCGGATTTCTTCTCGGCGGCGTTCTTCTCCAGCAGGCCTTCGTAGAGGTCGCCGAGCCCTTCCTCCTGCGCCGAATACCAGTCCAGCTTCTCGATCTGCCCGACCAGCTCACGCAGATTGGCCGGCTTGCGCAGCGCGGTCTGGGCGTCGGCGAAGATGCCGCGGATGCCCGAGGTTGCCGGCGGTGCCAAGCTTCAGCAGCGTGGCGCGGTAATGCGTCAGCAGCGCATCGCCCTCCCGCGCTGTCAGCCCGGCCCAGCGGCAACTCCTCCGGCACCACGTCCTGCTTGCCGGTCTCGGCCAGCATCTTGAGGAAGAGCAGGTAAGTAAGCTCGGTGACGTAGTCCTGGTAGGTGATGCCGTCGTCACGCAGGATGTTGCACAGGCCCCAGAGGCGCTGGACGATGCTGCTGGTGGTGGTGCCGCTCACTGCCGTGCCTCTCGAATATGTCTGACGGTCCTGTTGACCAGGTCCATGGTCAGGCCGTCGCGTTCCGCGCTCCGCTCGTCGTCGGGCTCCACCGCGAGGAGGAACTGATCAGCCAGCCACGTGCCGAACGTCACCATCATCGGCGCGGTGAGGATGACAGTGTAGGGTTTGGAGCGGACGGAAAACCCGACCAGAGCGACCCTGCCGCGGTCCGTCCTTTGGTGGAGCGGCTTCACATTCCGACTGTCGCCATGGGCCGTGCCGTTCCGGATGACCACCATGACCTCCTCTACCGTCGCGGTTCGGAGGGCCGTCACCATGGCCGCGTCGGTGCCGTCCGGCCCCTGCTGCTCAGCGGCCATGAAGGGTGCGAATGCTTCCAGTCTTCATGCGCTGGTGGAAACGCTTCGCCGCATCCTCGGCGCGGCCATCTTCCTTGGTGCGCATGCGCTGGGCCGTCCAAAGGATGATGGCCGAGAATAGCGCATAAGCCTGGGTCACCTCGTATCTAGCGGTGGGGCTTGCGCGCAGCATGTCCCGCAACCGGCTGACCACGGCCCATTCGACCTCATCCTCCCCGATTTCCACTTAGGCCGCCTTCCAGACTTCTTCGTTGATGTCGCCAAGCAGTTCGGCCAGCCGGCCGCCGAAGACGGTGTTCAGGCGCTTCGTGCCGCCGTTCTGCGCGAAGAGTCCCTCATCGAGAAGGGCCGGATCGGCGACGCCCCATCTCCGCGACCAGCTTGCCGATGCGGTCGAGCCATTGCCGCTGCGGCGTGGTCCAGGCCTGGCGGGCGCGCAGGCGGGCGAGCGCCCGGTCCACCCGCGCCTGCCAGGGTTCCAGCGCGTCGCCCAGCGCCGCCTGGCGGACGAATCTCATCAACCCGGCGGCGATATCCTGGTTGGTGGCGTCGCGGTGGGCGGCGCGCAGGGCCGCTTCGGTATAGGTCGCCTCCTGCAGCGCCATGGCCAGTGATTTCAGGTCGGCGCGGGTCAGGTCGCGGGGCCGGGTCAGCACGGTCTGCAGGGCGGCCAGCGTGTTGCCATTCTCCCGCAGGAAGGTGGCGAAGGCCGAGAGGTAGTCCTCCGGCCGCCCGGCGGTGCCGTAGCCGATGGTGGTCGCGTGGTGGCTGTCGGCGTGGAAGGAGACGGCGATGGGCAAGGGCCGCCCGCCTTCGGGATTCCAGTCGAGGATCCGGCCGAGGCCAGGCCTGCGCTTGGACCCAGGCGGCGAGCTCCTCGACGCTGCGCGGACTGCACGCGGGCCAGCGTGTCGGCCGGCGTCTCGCCGGTGGCGTTCTCCCAGGTCTCGGCGGCCTGAGGCGTGAGCTTTCCGATCTCGACGGCGCAGGCGGACCAGAAGCTGGTCGCGGACCGCGGCGCGGAAGGCGGGATCGGTCGCCTCGGCCAGTTCCTGGAGAAGCTGCTCGAAGGACAGGCTGGGGTTGACTACCACCGGCTTCATCTCGGTGAAGGCCTGGATGGCATCGTATTGCCGGACGGCGTCGAAGACCCGGAAGGTCTCCTTCCCGATCGCGTCGCAGCGGCGCGTGGCGCGGCCGATCATCTGGTCATAGAGGATGCGGCTGTTCACCCGGCGCAGGGAACACCAGGTTGGTGATGGCGGGGACGTCCACGCCGGTGGTCAGCAGGTCCACCGTCACCGCCATCTTCGGAAACTGCGTCATTGCGGAACCGCCGGATCATCTGGCCTGGCTTGTCGATGGAGCCGGTGACCTTCTCGATGGCGGCATTGTCGATGCTGCCATAGGCATCGGCGAAGGCCGTCTTCAGGACCTTCACGACCAGGTCGGCATGGGCGTCCGTCGCGGCGAAGATCAGGGTCTTGCCGGGCAGGCCTGGGTCGATGTGCCGGGCCAGTTCTTCGGCCACCACCCGGTTGAACGGCTCGGTGATAACCCGGCGATTGAAGGACCTCGACCTCGAAGTCGATGTTGTCCGGCGCGATGGTCAGGTCCAATCGTCTGGGTCAGGGGTCGAGCAGCGGCAATTGCTCGTCACGCAGGAAGTGGATGCCGGAGACGGACAGGGCGGTCTCGATGCGAATCGGTGGTTCCTGGTCGATCAGGTAGCCGTCGATCACCGCCTCCCGCAGGCCATAGGTGAAGACGGGCCGGCCGAAGATCTCGGTGGTATGCAGGGCCGGGGTAGCGGTCAGGCCGATCTTCACGGCGTCGAAGTGCTCGAGGACCCGGCGGTATTTCGAGACGTAGTCGGCTTCGCTGCGAAAGCCGAGTTCCGCGTCGCCCAGTTCGCGGTCCAGGGTGTAGCCGCGGTGACATTCGTCCACCACGATCAGATCGTAGAGATCGACCGGCGGCACGTCCTCCGGGGTCGCCGCATAGAGGACGCGCTTCACCAGGGACTGGATCGTGCAGATATGGACCTTGGTGGCCTCGTCGGGTGCTACCTCGTTCAGGCCCTTGAGGCCGAAGGTGTCGGCGAAGGTATTGGCGCCGACCACCCGGGTTGTGCGGAACTCGCCGCCGGCCTGATCGCCGAGGGAGGTGCGGTCCACCACGAAGCAGACCCGGCGGAACCGGCGCGTCGCCAGCAGGCGGTACAGCATGGCGATGGCGAGCTTGGTCTTGCCGGTGCCGGTCGCCATGGCAAGCAGGAGGCTGCGGCGCTGGTCGTCCACCAGCTTGCTGCTCCACCGCTTCGATGGCGCGGCGTTGGTACGGCCGTAGGTCGAAGCCGAAGTCGAAGGGCTTGGTGGCGAGTTCGGCCTGGGCGGCCGGCTGATCCTGACCAAGCAAGGCCAGCAGGCCGTCCGGCGTGTACCAATCAGCCAGAGCCCTACTGTGGTTGGTGGTGGCGCGGGTGTCCCGAAACCAGATGCCGGACTGGGTCTCGATCTGCTTCAGGTAGCCGCGGCCATTGGCGGAAAACAGAAAGGGCAGGCGGAAGGCGGGCTCCTTGCCGGTGCTGTCGGCCGGCCAGGGACCGCCGGTTGGGATCTCGATCCCGACGTCCTGGACGAACCCTTGGGCGTAGCGCCCAGCCTGGCCGAGTGCAGCGGCGACGTTCTTGTTGCTCCGCTTCGCCTCGACGACGCCGACGCAGGTGAGACCGATGAAAAGCGCGTAGTCGGCTGGCCCGCTCGTGGTCGGCCACTCGGCGATGGCGAGGTTGCGGCCTTTGGCGGGGCGAGCACCGGCTGCGTGCCGCATCGACTTCGTGTCGGCATCCCAGCCGCGGGCACGAAGCTGGGCGTCGATCCGCTGCCGCGTTGCGGCCTCGTCGATGTCGAGGTACTGGGCGGCGGAGATTGCTGAGGCGATAGTCTGCTGTTGCACCGCAGCCGGGGCAGCTACAGCGGCGGCTTGAAGTGCGCCGAGCTGCGCGGCCAGGGCGGCGCGATCCGCTTCGGCTTCCGCAGCAAACCGTTCCCAGAAGGCGCGATCCTCCGCCTCGGCGCGGGCACGGTCTTCGGCGGAGAGGCGTGCCTCCTCGGCCATCGCACGAGCGGCGCGCTCCGATTCGGCGGCGGTCAGGCCGGCCTCCCGTTCGGCTCGAAGTCGCTCTAGCTCCTCGCGCAACTCGGCGGTGGGATCGGGCGGCGGGCGGAGCGGCTGGAAGGGTCCGGCCTTGAAGCCGGGGGCGCCAAAGGTGCGATGAAACCAGACCGCCAACTGGCGCGCGGCCTTCAGGCCAGCAAGCGCAGCCGAGTGGTCACCGCGATGATGATGGACGGCGTCATTCCCGATCCGGCGGAGATCATGGAAGAGATCGAGTACGTCGCGCGGGTAGCTGGTCTCCCGCTTCAGGCGGCTGAGTAAGCTCGACCTGCGGCTCTTCGGGCGAGGCAAACACGCCGGCTCGTGCGGCGACCTGCTGCGCCAACAGCTCCACCGAACTGGCGAAGCTTCATCAGCGTGGTGACGGGGTCGGCGGCAAAATAGTGCTCAGCCAGGGCCGCCGTTCGCACCAGGGCGGTGTCATAGGGAGCCAGGAAGCCGAAGTTAGGCGTCTCGGGTAGCGATGCGGGGCCCGGGCTCATTCGGATGAAGGGTGAGCGACAATTTGCCGACCCGGCAAGATCCTAATCTACCTGGGCTAGCAAATCTTGTTCCGCCGTTGCTCGCTGCTGGTTCAGATGGCGGGTCGCGCCAACGCCCCTCCAACCGTGGTGTGGACCAGCCCGAGACGGATGAGTTTTTCGTTTGCCAGCAGCGATATTGGACCCTGCATTGGACCCTGGCTGCTTAGCGTCTGCCAACCCGTTGAAAACGTTGGCGTCCCCTAGGGGATCCGAACCCCTGTTACCGCCGTGAGAGGGCGGTGTCCTAGGCCTCTAGACGAAGGGGACTAAAGGCGGCGTGGCGGGCTTCTAGGGCCCGGCCGCCGGGGGTCAAGCACCCTTGGCCGGTTTTCCGCCACCCCGTCGCGCCGCCACGTAGCGCCCGTCCCGGCAGGCCTCCGAACAGTAGCGCACGCTCTCCCAGTCTTGCGCCCATTTCTTCCGCCAAGCGAAGCTCCGGCCGCAGGCGGCGCAGGCCTTCTCCGGCAGCGTGGCCTTCCGATGCGCCATCAGTGGCCCGGCCGGATCTCGCCGACCACCCGGCCGCGCTTCGGCTCGACCAGCAGCACCCGCTCCCCGTCCGGCCGCGCCACCAGCACGCCGAGCCCGCTCTCGGTCGCGGCGATGCCGGTGATGCGCGTGCCCTCCGGCTGTTCCAGCATGGTCTCCCACCGCCCGGTGCCGCCGCCGCCACCAACCCGCTGGACGAGGATCATCACCAGGGCCAGGGTGCCGCCGACGATCAGCACCCCCATGACGACGACGAGTATCTTGAGCGCACGCACCGGCCATTCCCCCAGATCCACCACCGCCGAGACCGTCACCCTGGTCGCGGCGCCCGAGCAGGCCGGCCTCCGGGCCGACCGATTCCTCGCGGAGGCGATAGGTTCGCTCTCGCGCTCCCGCGTCAAGGCGCTGATCGCCGCCGGCGCGGCGACCCGGGACGGCAAGCCGCTGCGCGACGCCGCCGATCCGGTGCGCGCCGGCAGCACCTATGCGTTGGCCATCCCCGGCGCGGTCTCCGCCCTGCCGCTGCCGCAGGACATCCCGCTGACCATCCTGTTCGAGGATGCCGACCTCATCGTCCTCGACAAGCCGGCCGGCCTGGTGGTCCACCCCGCCCCCGGCAACCTGGACGGCACGCTGGTCAATGCCCTGCTGGCCCATGCGGGGGAGGATCTGCCGGGCATCGGCGGCGAGAAGCGGCCCGGCATCGTCCACCGGCTCGACAAGGACACCTCCGGCGTCATGGTCGTGGCGAAGACCGAGCGCGCGCACCGGGCGCTGTCGGACGCCTTCGCCACCCGCGACCTCGACCGCGAATACGTGGCGCTGGTCTGGGGCCTGCCCAACCCGCCGGCCGGGGAGATCGAGGCGGCAATCGGCCGCCACCCGATCGATCGAAAGCGGATGGCCGTGGTGGAGCGCGGCGGCAAGCACGCCCTGACCCGCTACGTCACCGAACGCGCCTGGGGCGGCGGCTGCGCCCTGCTCCGCTGCCGCCTGGCCACCGGCCGGACCCACCAGATCCGGGTTCACCTTGCCGAGATCGGCCATCCCCTGGTTGGGGACCCGGTCTATCTCCGCCGCACCCCGGCCGCAGCGAGAAGCCTGGGGGAGCCGGCCCGCCAAGCCCTGCTCAGCTTCCCGCGCCAGGCGCTGCATGCGGCGACGCTCGGCTTCCGCCACCCGGTCAGCGGCCGCGAGTTGAGCTTCTCCGTGCCGCCGCCCGCCGATTTCGTTGCACTACTCACATTGCTGGCTGGTAACACGGAGTAACCAACCCCGATACTCGGTTTTTCTGGACAGCCGGCACCGTCAGCGGTACAAACCCTCCCAAGGCAGCGTCATCGGGTGCCGAGACAAGCCCTGCCAGGCCAATCTCGCCCCGTCGTGACCGGGGCTGGCGCGGTCGGGTGGGCCTGCATGACGTTCGAAATGCCAGGATCGTTCGCGGACAGGGCCCCGCCGTCACGGGGAGGCCCTTCGCGCGCAGGAGGCAGATACACCCGATGGCTTCCAGCTCGGTCATTCCGATTGCCCCCGAGGGCAACCTCTCCCGCTACCTGCAGGAGATCCGCCAATCCCCCATGCTCTCGCCCGACGAGGAGCTGTCGCTGGCCAAGCGATGGCGCGACGAGGGCGACGAGCGCGCGGCGCACAAGCTCGTCACCAGCCATCTCCGGCTCGTCGCCAAGATCGCCATGGGCTACCGCGGCTATGGGCTGCCGGTCGGCGAGCTCATCTCCGAGGGCAATGTGGGCATGATGCAGGCGGTGAAGCGGTTCGATCCGGACCGCGGCTTCCGCCTGGCCACCTATGCCATGTGGTGGATCCGTGCCGCCATCCAGGAATACATCCTCCACAGCTGGTCGCTGGTGAAGATGGGAACGACGGCGGCGCAGAAAAAGCTCTTTTTCAATCTCAGGCGCTTGAAGGGCCAGATGGCCGCGCTCGAGGACGGCGACCTGAAGCCGGAGCAGGTGGAGAAGATCGCCCGCGTCCTGGCCGTGCCGGAACAGGACGTGGTCTCGATGAACCGCCGCCTGGCCTCGCCCGACCATTCGCTGAACGCACCGGTGCGCGCCGACAGCGAGGGCGAGTGGCAGGACTGGCTGGTCGACGACCAGGAGACGCAGGAGAGCGAGCTCGCCGACCGCGAGGATATCGGCAACCGGCGGATGTTGCTGGGCGAGGCCTTGAAGACGCTGAACGAGCGGGAGCGGCACATCCTGATCGAGCGGCGGCTGAAGGACGAGCCGACGACGCTCGAGGAGCTCAGCCAGCAGTACAACATCAGCCGCGAGCGGGTGCGCCAGATCGAGGTGCGCGCCTTCGAGAAGCTGCAGAAGAGCATGAAGACCCAGATCGTCGAGCGGAGGCTCGCGGTCTAACGTCAGACCGCAGGCCCGCGGTCTGACCCGCGGCGATCCGGACCGGAACGGGGGAGGCTGCATGGCCTCCCCTTCGCAATTTGACCGCCCGGGCTGGCCGCCACCGGGCGCCGCCCCATCTGCCCTGGCATGACCGACGCCTCCACGCTGGCGCGGCGCCTCGGCCTCGCGCGCGCCGCGATCCTCCATGTCGACGACCTCGGCATGTGCCATGCCGGCAACCGGGCCTTCCTCACCCTCGCGGAGCGCGGACTGGTCACCTGCGGCTCTGCGATGGTGCCCTGCCCCTGGTTCCGCGAGATCGCCGAGGCCGGCGCCACCGACCCGGCCCTCGATCTCGGCATCCACCTCACCCTGACCAGCGAATGGCGGCACTACCGCTGGGGTCCGGTCTCGACCCGCAGCCGTGCCTCGGGCCTCATCGACGGGGACGGCTATTTCTGGCGCGACCTCGAGTCGCTGCGGCGGCACCTGGTGCCGGAAGCGGCCGAGGCCGAGTTGCGGGCGCAGGTGGAGATAGCCCTCGCTGCCGGGCTCCGCCCGACGCATTGCGACGCCCACATGGCCGGCGCAATGCTGCCCGAGCTGCTCGGCTGCCATGTCGTTCTGGCGCGCGAGCACGGAATGGTGCCGGTCCTGCCGCGGCGGATCCGCTTCGCCCCCGATCCGGCGGCCTATGAACAGGCCGTCGTCGCGCTCGAAGCGGCCGGCCTGCCGCTGCCCGACGGGCTGCGCGGCACGCTCGCGGTGCCGGCGGAGGAAACGCGCGCGGCCTATCGCCGGATGATCCTCGACCTGCCGGAAGGCGTCACGCACCTCGCCCTTCACTGCGCCATGCCGGGCGACATCGAGGCGATCGCGCCCGAGCATGCGGGATGGCGGATGCGGGAGCACGCGCTGCTGGCCGACCACGCGGTCGACGGGTGGTGCCGGGCGGCCGGCGTCACGCCGGTCGGCTACCGGGCGATCCAGCCATTTTGGACCTCCCCCTGGCATAGGCATTGCTACCCTTCGGGCCCGCCGCCCGAACAGCAAGGCCCGATGCCCGACCTTCCCTTGACCCTGCCGACCGTGGCCCAGCCCATTCCGCGCCGGCCGCGCATGGCGCCGCCGCGCCAGGCCTATGGCGCTGCCTCCGTCCTGGCCATGCTGCTGGCCTGGTGGGCGGTCTCCGGCGGCCGGCTGGTCGCCGCGGACCTGCTGCCCTCCCCGCCCCAGGTCTGGGCCGCGGCGGTCGAGATCCTCCGGGACGGCTACCGCGGCACCACCCTGGCGGAGAACATCCTCTCGACCCTTGGAAGGCTGGCGGGCGGCTTCGGGCTGGCGGTGATCACCGGCGTGCCGCTCGGGCTCTGGATGGGGCGCAACCGGATGGTGGGGGCGGCGATCGACTGGATCATCCAGTTCCTCCGGCCGCTTCCGCCGCTCTCCTACATGATCCTGCTGATCCTCTGGCTCGGCACCGGCGATGCCTCGAAGACCGCGCTGCTCTTCCTGACCGCCTTCCCGATCATCGTCGCCGCCAGCGCCGCCGGCATCAACGGGGTGAAGCGCCAGCGCATCCAGGCGGCCGCGGCGCTCGGCGCCTCCCCGGCGCAGGTCTTCCGCCATGTCGTGCTGCCCTCCGCCGCGCCGATGATCTTCACGGGGTTGCAGATCGCGCTGGCCGCCGCCTTCTCGACCGTGGTTTCGGCCGAGCTGATGGCGGCCTCGGACGGGCTCGGCTGGATGGTCATCTCGGCCAGCCACTTCCTCCGCAACGACGTCATCATCCTCTGCATCCTGCTCCTCGGGCTGCTCGGCGTCGCGCTCGCCTGGGGGTTGCGGGCGCTCGACCGGCGCATCGTCCATTGGCGGGGACGCGACTGATGCGGCGCATTCCGGCCCCCTCGTCACCATCCTTTCTGTCGCCCTCGTCCTCGGCGCCTGGGTCTTCGTCACCACCAACGGCCTGATCTGCGACCTCTTCCTGCCCGGGCCGCGCGACCTCTGGCTCGGCTTCCAGGAGCTGATGGAGGACGGCTACAAGGGCCGCACCATGGCCGAGCATCTGGGGATGAGCCTGCTGCGCGTTGGCGCCGGCTTCCTCACCGGCGCGCTCGCGGGCACGGTGCTCGGCCTCGCCATGGGCACCTCGCGCCGGCTCGATGCCGCGGCCGCGCCCTTCGTCGAGTTCCTCCGGCCCCTGCCGCAGCTTCGCCTATCTCGTGCTGCTGATCGTCTGGCTGGGCATCGGCGAGGCCAGCAAGATCACCATGCTCTTCCTCGCCGCGCTGCCGGTCGCCGCCATCGCCGCGCGCGACGGTGTCCGCAACATCCCCGCGGAGCGCATCCGCATGGCGCAGTCCCTCGGCGCCTCGCGCAGCCAGATCTTCCGCCATGTCGTGGCGCCCAGCGCTCTGCCGGAGATCCTGACCGGTGCCCGCCTCGCGCTCGGCATCGTCTACGGTACGCTGATCGCGTCCGAGATCATCGCCGGCAGCAACGGCATCGGCTGGATGATCCTCGATGCCGGGCGCTTCCTGCGCTCCGACTACGCCTTCGTCGGCATCCTGGTGATCGGCCTGACCGGCATCCTGATCGACCGGTTTCTGCTGCTGCTCGAACGCCGGGTCGTCCACTGGGCCGGCCGCTGAATCCCCGCGTGAGGAGAGAACCATGATCCAGCTCACCCGCCGTGCCGCGCTCGCCGCCGCGACGCTGCCGTTCTTCGCCATCCGCGCCCACGCCGCCCCCGCCAAGGTCAATGTCGGCTTCTTCACCGAGGCCAAGCCGACCATGATCGCCAAGGGCCAGGGCTGGTTCGCCGAGGGCGTCGGCGCGCCGATCACCTGGACCGAATACGGCAGCGGCGCCGAGATCAACACGGCGATGGTCGGCGGCTCCTGCGACATCGGCCTCGCCACCGGCTCGGTCGCCACCGCGGCCGGCATCGCCCAGGGCCTGCCCTTCCAGGTGGTCGGCCTGGTCGACAATATCGGCCCGGCCGAGGAGATGACCGTCCGCACCGCCGCCAACATCAAAACGCCCGCCGACTTCAAGGGCAAGAAGGTGGCGACGCCCTTCGGCTCGACCAGCCATTTCCGCCTGCTCGGCTTCCTCAAGACTAACGGCCTGACCCAGCGCGACGTGACGGTGCTCGACATGAAGCCGGCCGCCATCCAGGCCGCGTGGTCGAAGGGCGAGATCGACGCCGCCTATGTCTGGGCCCCGGCCAAGAGCAAGATCATCGAGGCCGGCGGCACACCCTTCATCACCTGGGACAAGCTCGACAAGGCCGGCTACGCCATCGCCGACGTCATCATCGTCCACAACGACTTCGCCAAGGCTCATCCAGACTCGGTCGTCGGCTTCCTCAAGGCCTATGGCAAGGCACTGGCGATGTGGCGCAGCAACCCGGAGGAGGCGGCGAAGCTGGTGGCGCAGCAGGCCGGCGTGACGCCCGAAACCGCCATGGCCGAGATGAAGGCCTACGACTTCGTCGACCTCGCCGCCCAGGCCGGCGAGGCCTGGCTCGGCACCCCCGGCAAGCCCGGCAAATCTCGCCGAGGTGCTGAAGGGCACCGCCGACTTCCTGGTCGAGCAGCGCTCGATCCGCTCGGCGCCCGCGGTCGGCGCCTTCGGCAGCGCGCTCAACACCACCTTCCTGCAGAAGGCGGTGGCGTGAGCGAACCGGGCTTCGTCCGCTTCGACGGGGTCTCGGTCCGCTACGGGGAGGGCGCCGGATCGGTGCTCGCCCTGGAGCGCGCCGACCTCGACTTCGCCCGTGGCGACTTCGTCTGCATCGTCGGCCCCTCCGGCTGCGGCAAGACCACGATGATGCAGACGCTCGCCGGCTTCCTGCCGCCCACCGGCGGCGCGGTCTCGCTCGCCGGCAAGCCGGTGACCGGGCCGGCGCCGGAGCGCGGCGTGGTCTTCCAGCAGCCGACGCTCTTCCCCTGGATGAGCGTCGCCGCCAATGCCGGCTTCGGCCCGCGCATGCGCGGCGAGAACCCGGCCGAGGCGAAGGCGCGCGTCGAGCGCTGGCTGCGCACCACGGGCCTCTGGGAGTTCCGCGACCGCTACCCCTACGAGCTTTCGGGCGGCATGCAGCAGCGGCTGGCGATCGCCCGCGCGCTCTGCAATGAGCCGCTCGTGCTGCTGATGGACGAGCCCTTCGGCGCCCTCGACGCGCTGACGCGCGAGCACATGCAGGAGGAGCTTGCACGCGGTGTGGCGGCGCACCGGCATGACCGTGGTCTTCATCACCCACAGCGTCGAGGAAGCGGTCTATCTCGGCACCGAGGTCGTCGTCATGTCCCCCCGCCCCGGCCGCATCGTCGAGCGCATCCCGCTGCCCTTCGCCCGCGACGAATCGGGCGCCGACATCCGCGCGGTGAAGAGCAGCCCGGACTTCATCAGGGCGCGGGAACGCGTGCTGTCGCTGATCTGGGGCATGCAGCATGACGCCTAGGTTGTCGTTTTGCCGCGGCAGGGGGAAAGTCGGGGCGTACCCGGAGGAAACGACGCCATGAAGCTCGCCTATTCGCCGAACAGCCCCTATGTCCGCAAATGCCTCGCCGCCGCGATCCTGCGGGGCATCGACGGCCAGGTCGAGCTCTGGACCATCCCCGCCGCGGATCCCGCGGTCGCTGCGCTGAACCCGCTCTCGAAGGTGCCGACGCTGATCACCGACGACGGCATGGTGCTCTACGACAGCCCGGTCATCTGCGAGTACCTCGACAGCATCGGCGGCGCGCCGAAGCTCTTCCCGGTGCCCGGCCCGGCCCGCTGGAACGCCAAGCGGCAGGAGGCCCTAGGCGACGGCATCCTCGACGCCACCCAGCCGCGCCGGCGGGAGCTGACCCTGCCGCTGGATGACGGCCGCCGCGACTACATCGCCACCCAGCAGGGCAGAGGTCACCCGCGCGCTGGACGCGCTGGAGGCCGACGCCGGCAGCCTCGGCATGCTCTCCACGATCGGCGAGGTGACGATCGCCTGCGCCCTCGGCTACCTCGACTTCCGCTATGCCAACGAGCCCTGGCGCCCCGGCCACCCGAAGCTGGAAGCCTGGTACGCCAAGGTCGCCGCGCTGCCGGCGATGGCCCGCACCGCGCCGCCTGCCTGAAGAAAAAGGCCGGGGAGAAGGTATTCTCCCCGAACCCCTCATCTATTTTTGTGAGTCGGCACCCGCCACGCGGCGAGTGCCAGGCTCACAAAAAGGAAGGGTGGGGCTTGGGGAGGGAATACTTTTCCCTCCCCAATCTTCCTCTCATTCCCCAGGCCCATACCGCCCATTGCCATTCCCGATTGGCGCCCTGCCCCGCTCCGCCGCATGCTCCGCCCACCAACGGAGCCGCCCCATGCCCGACGCCCCCATCCATCCCGAAGCCCGCATCGGCCATGTCCACCTGAAGGTCGCCGACCTCGACCGCGCCCTCGCCTTCTGGCACGGCGTCCTCGGGCTCGAGGTGACCCAGCGCGTGGGCGACCAGGCCGCCTTCCTCTCGGCCGGCGGCTACCACCACCACATCGCCCTCAATACCTGGGAGAGCGCGGGCGGCCCGCCCCGCCGCGCGGCACCACGGGCCTCTACCATGTCGCCCTGGTCTACCCCGACCGGAATGCCCTGGCCGCCGCCCTGCTGCGGGTGGTCGAGGCGGGGATCGAGCTGGAAGGCGCCTCCGACCACGGCGTTTCGGAAGCGATCTACCTGCGCGACCCCGACGGCAACGGGGTCGAGCTCTACCGCGACCGGCCACGGGTCGAATGGCCGCGCGACGCCGCGGGCAACCTTGCCATGGGCAACCGCCGCTTCGACCTGCAGGCGCTGCTGGCGGAGCTGCGCTGACCGGCTTTCCCTGGTCTTCCGGCCCCAGGGCGCCTACATCTGCGGCAACATCCCCAGATCAGAGACACCGCCCGTGGACGCCCTCGTCGCCCCGTCGCCGGTCGCCGCCGAAGCGGAACGGCGCCGGACCTTCGCCATCATTGCCCACCCGGACGCTGGCAAGACCACCCTGACGGAGAAGCTGCTGCTCAAGGGCGGCGCCATCCAATTGGCCGGCGCCGTGCGCGCCAAGGGCAACGCGCGCCGCACCCGGTCCGACTGGATGAAGATCGAGCAGGACCGCGGCATCTCGGTCGCGACCTCCGTGATGACCTTCGAGCGCGGCGGGCTGGTCTTCAACCTGCTCGACACCCCGGGCCACGAGGACTTCTCCGAGGACACCTACCGGACGCTCACCGCCGTCGACGCCGCGGTGATGGTGCTGGACGCCGCCAAGGGCATCGAGAGCCAGACCCGCAAGCTCTTCGAGGTCTGCCGGATGCGCGACATCCCGATCATCACCTTCGTCAACAAGATGGACCGCGAGGCGCGCGATCCCTTCGAGCTGATCGATGAGATCGAGCAGACCCTGGCCCTCGACGCCGCCCCGGTCGCCTGGCCGGTCGGCCGCGCCTCCGAATTCGCCGGCACCTGGGACCTGCTGGACAAGCACTTTCTGCCGGTCGATGCCGACGATGCCGGCTCCATCCCGCTCGACGACATCGACGACCCGCGGCTGGACGAGCTGGTCGGCGCCGAGCGCGCGCTCGCGCTGCGCGAGGAGGCGATGCTGGCCGAGGCCGGGCTCAAGGTCTTCGACCTCGAGGCCTTCCGCGAGGGCCACATGACCCCCGTCTTCTTCGGCAGCGCCCTCCGCGACTTCGGCGTCGGCCACCTGCTCGACGGGCTGGCGCGCTACGCCCCGCCGCCGGGGCCGCGCGCCGGCGACCCGCGCGAGGTCCAGCCGGGCGAGGACAAGCTGACCGGCTTCGTCTTCAAGGTGCAGGCCAACATGGACCCGAACCACCGGGACCGCGTCGCCTTCGTCCGGCTCTGCTCCGGCAAGCTGGTCAAGGGCATGCGCCTGAAGCAGGTCCGGACGGGCAAGCAGGTGCCGGTCAACGCGCCGCTCTTCTTCTTCGCCAAGGACCGCCAGGTCGCCGAGGAAGCCTGGCCGGGCGACGTGGTCGGCGTCGCCAACCATGGCACACTCCGCATCGGCGACACGCTGACCGAGGGCGAGGAGCTGAACTTCCGCGGCGTTCCCTCCTTCGCGCCGGAGATCCTGCGCCACGTCCAGCTCGAGGACCCGATGCTGGCGAAGAAGCTGAAGACCGCGCTCGACCAGCTGGCCGAGGAAGGCGTGGTGCAGCTCTTCCGTCCGCTCGACGGCTCATTGCCCGTGGTCGGGGTGGTCGGCCAGCTGCAGCTGGACGTGCTGCAGTCCCGCCTCAAGGTGGAATACGGCGTCCCCGCCCGCTTCCAGGATACCATGTGGTCGATGATGCGCTGGGTCACCAGCGACGACCGCACGGCGATCGATCGCTTCGCCCAGGCCAACCGGCGCGACGCCGGGGAGGACCATGACGGCGAGATCGTCGCCTTCTTCGGCTCCGACTGGCGCCGCAAGCGGGCCGAGGAGGACTGGCCCGCGCTGCGCTTCCACGCGGTACGCGAGCAGCACGGGCTGGAGCAGATGCGGCGCTGAGCACGGTTCAGGCCGGATCGCGTGCTTGCTTGGACGCGCGATCCGGCCTGTGACATTGTTTGTCGGGCAGATGCACGCCTCCGGGCGTTCGCGCCATCCCGCGATCTGCTCTATCGCCGCAGCAGCGCCGGGTCCCGCTCCGCCGGGACCGGCTCCGGCTCCTTCCTGCGGCCGATGTCGAGGGCCCAGGCCCCCGGCCCGGCCGCGACGAAGTAGAGGAAGACGAAGCAGTAGAGGATCGCCGCATCCCCGCCGTTCAGCGCCGGGAAGAAGCTGCGCGGCGCATGCGACATCCAGTAGGCGAAGGCCATCTCGCCGGCGAGGATGAAGGCGACCGGGCGGGTGAACAGCCCCAGCATCAGCAGCAGCCCGCCGACGAGCTTCCAGCACCGCGGCGCACCAGAGCAGGCTGAACATCGCCGGCAGGTTGCCGCCCATCGGCGGCCCGGGGAAGCCGAACAGCTTCTGCGTCCCGTGCTCAAGGAAGATCAACGCCGCGACGATACGCAGCACCGCGCGCATCCGCGGCGCCATGACATCCATGTCCCACATGTCCAGCTCCCCGGGTTCGGCTCAGCGCACCAGCACCTGGTCAATCTTGTGCACCACGCCGTTGCTGCAGCCGATGTCGGGCTGCACGAGATGCGCATCGGCCGGCCGCGCGCCGATGCTGAAGCCGCCCGGCCCGGGGCGCAATGCCAGCTTCCCGTCCGGCCCGGCAACGACCTCGATCGACCCGCCGCTGCGGCTGCGCAGCGACATCCCCGGCCGCAGCTGGCCGGCGGCGATCACGACCGTCGACGATATGCGCGTTCACCACGTTGGGGGCGAGCACCGGGTCCATGTCCGGCCCGCCCAGCGAGCCGCCGGCGACCGGGAAGAGCATCTGCGCCAGGTTCTCCGGCTGCCGGGCGATGCCCTGGTCAGTGACGGCGAAGACCGTGATCGGGCCGAGGCCGCGCAGCTTCTCGAGGATCCCGGTGCGCGCCATCGCCGAGGCGGCGCGCGCGAGGCTGCGGGTCGCGGGCGATGACGCTGCCGCAATCCTGCGGCTGGGCGTGCGCCACGACGGGCAGCAGCAACGCGGCCGCGAGCGCGGCGGCGATGGTTCGGATCATGCGGTCGGCTCTCCTCGGGGGCGGGGTCGTGCCGCGACAACGTCGCGCCACGGGCCGGGCTGCATGGCCGACCCGCGGAAACCACCGTGCGGGCCGGGTGTTCTGGGGACGCAACGCGGCCGGGCTATCGCGCCCGCCGCCACCCAGGACCGGCGCCGCCGCCTTTCCGGCCCGCGCGGCCCCTCAGGAGGCACTCCGTGACGCCCACCGCCGACGCCCTGCTGGCGACGCTTTCCGCCGCCGCCTACTCCGACACGCCGGTCGCCCTGCCCGCCGGCTTCACCGCGCTCGACCCCTCCAACTTCAACATGCCTCTGCAGCCCGGCGAGAGCTTCGCCAACGGCATCTTCAAGAGCGGCAACGGCGCCGCGCTGCTGAATGTCGGCTTCATCGAGGGCCAGGCGGCAATCGTGGTCTCCTTCCGCGGCAGCGACGACACGACCGACAGCCTGCAGGACCTGAACAACATCAACGCCGCCTACGCCTCCTTCGGGACGCTGGTGAAGACGGTGGACCTCGCCTCGGCCGTCTGGGGCATTCCCGTGGTGGTCACAGGCCACAGCCTCGGCGGGTCGCTGGCGCAGCTCTACATGCAGGACCACCCGAACCAGCCGGGCCAGCCGGGGCATGCCGCGGTCACCTTCGGCTCGGGCGGCGCGATCCTGCCGGCGGGGACGGATGAGCGGATCCTCAACTACGTCATCGCCGACGACCCGGCGGTCTTCATCGGCGCCCATCGCGCCGAGATCGGCGACGCATTGCGGGCCAACCCGACGCTGGCCGATGTGGTCGCCGCCCAGGTGGCCGAGGACTTCCCCGGGCTGAGCAAGGCGCAGGCGCTGGCCTCGCTGCCCAACCTGACCGTGACTACGACAACCACGGCCAGATCGCATTGCTGCCCAACCGGGACGGCACGCTCGACAGCGGCGCCGACCTCGCCAACCTGTCGCGGCTCGACGCCGCGCGGCGCACGACGTGGAACTCTACGTGACCGAGGTCGCCCAGGCCTATGCCCCGGGCCACTCGGTCATCATCCCCGAGGCGGCGAGCACCGACCCGGAGCTGCGCCTGCTGCAGGCGATCTACGACGGCTCGCACCAGGATCCCGCGGCCTCGCGGGACGTCACCGACCAGCTGCTGCGGAACTTCGGCAACAACGTCACCGGTGGGCTGGTGGACGATGCCAACGGCACCTTCAACGACGTGCGGGACGGCCTGAACGGCATCGGCCAAGACCTGCAGCTGATCTGAAGCGATCCGGGGCGGGCCGCAGCGTCAAGGCTTCGCGTAGCGGATGCCGAAGCGCGCGACGAAGTCGTTGAAGGCGTAGCGGTCCACCCGCGCCAGGCAGGGCTCGGGGTCGCCGTGGCGGAATTCGTAGACCAGCACCTCGGCGCCCGAGAGGGCGATGCGGCAGAAGCCTTCCTCCGGCTTCACCGCGCCGCCCGGGCAGGCCTCGAGGTCGAGATGCGGCACCTTCTCCTCGAAGCCCGAATAGCCGAGGAAGCAGGCCTGCTCGGCGGCCTGCGCCGCGCCGGCCAGCAGCAGCATGACGGCAAGGAGGCTGCGCATCCCGGCTCGCCTCAGCCCGCGAAGGGGTCGCGGAGGGTGATGGTGTCGTCGCGGTCCGGGCTGGTGGACAGCAGCACCACCGGCGCCTCGACCAGCTCCTCGATCCGGCGGACGTATTTCACCGCCGCCGCCGGCAGCTGGGCATAGCTGCGCGCGCCCTGGGTGCTGCCGGACCAGCCCTCCAGCACCTCGTAGACCGGCTCGGCCGCGGCCTGGGCCTCCATGGCGAAGGGCAGGCGCTTCATCACCTCCCCCTTCACCCGGTAGCCGGTGCAGATCTTCAGCTCGGTGAGCCCGTCCAGCACGTCGAGCTTGGTCAGGGCGATGCCCTGGATGCCGCCGATCTTCACGGCCTGGCGGACCATGCAGGCATCGAACCAGCCGCAGCGCCGCGGCCGTCCCGTCACCGTGCCGAACTCCCGGCCACGCTCGCCGAGCCCCTTGCCGACCGCGTCGTGCAGCTCGGTCGGGAAGGGCCCGCTGCCGACCCGCGTGCTGTAGGCCTTGGCGATGCCGAGCACCATGCCGACTGCATCCGGCCCGACCCCCGAGCCCGCCGCGGCATTGCCGGCGACGGTGTTGGAGGAGGTGACGTAGGGGTAGGTGCCGTGGTCGACGTCCAACATGACGGCCTGGGCGCCCTCGAACAGCACGCGCTTGCCGGAGTGCCGCGCCTCGTCCAGCCGCTCCCACACGGCCTCCGCGAAGGGCAGGAGCTTCGGCGCCAGGGCCAGCAGCCCGTCCAGCAGCCCCTGCTTCTCGAACTCCGGCGCGCCGAGGCCGCGCAGCAGCGAGTTGTGGTGCAGCAGCAGCTCGTCAAGCTTCCTCGACAGCGTCTCCGGCTCGGCCAGGTCGCAGAGCCGGATCGAGCGGCGGCCGACCTTGTCCTCGTAGGCCGGGCCGATGCCGCGCCCGGTGGTGCCGATCTTGTCGCCGCCGCGCGCGGCCTCCCGCGCCTTGTCGAGGGCCGGGTGCAGCGGCAGGATCAGCGGCACGTTCTCGGCGATCCGCAGGTTCTCCGGCCCGACCTTCAGCCCCTGCGCGGTGACCTTGGCGATCTCCGAGAGCAGTGCCTCGGGGTCCAGCACCACGCCGTTGCCGATCAGGCCGATCTTGCCGCGCACCACGCCGGAGGGCAGCAGGGACAGCTTGTAGGTCTCGTTCCCCACCACCAGCGTATGGCCGGCATTGTGCCCGCCCTGGAAGCGCACGACGAGGTCGGCCCGGCTGGCCAGCCAGTCCACCACCTTGCCCTTGCCCTCGTCACCCCCACTGGGCGCCGATCACGGCGACATTGGCCATGCGCCTATTCCTCTTGGCTCAGGGGACGGGTTGGCCGTCCCGGAAAACATGGGTGCAGCGCAACGCCCGCGGCGCATCGGTCGGCGAGAGCGCGCAGACGGTGGCGAAGCCTGCGGCGCGCAGCGGCGCCAGGGCGGCGTCCGGCGTGCCGAGCGGGATGAAGGCGCGCGGCATCGGCGCCGGCGCCGGCGCGGCGCGCTGCACCGCATCCGGATAGAGGCTCATCCCCGTCGCCGGCTCGTCATTGCCCGAACGATACCGCCCGCCGCGGGCCAGCTCCCCGGTGGCGCCCGGCCCGTACAGGGTGAAGGCGACGCCGACATGGTAGCGCAGCCCGCGGAACTCGACCGGGTCGAGGGTGATGCGGAGGTCCGGCGCCCGGGACCGGATGGCGGCGATGACCGCCGCCGCGTTGTCGGCGATGACCCGGGCGGCCGGCGGCAGGTCGAGCGCGGCGAGCACGGCAAGCCCGGCATCCGCCGGCCCGGCGGCCTCGAGCAACCGCGGCAGCAGCGCGGCGAGGTCCACCGCCAGGGGCGCCGCACGCCCCGCGATGGTCAGCACCCGCACCGGGTCCTTGCGGTCGATCGCCTCTTCCATCTGCCGCCGCAGCCGGCGGTCGAGCCCGCGCGCGGCCAGCGCCTCGAGCGTCATGCCGGCGGCATCCAGCAGGGTGGCGGCCATGGTGGGCAGGCTGATGTCGAGCGAGATGCCGGCGACCCCGGCCCGACCCAGCGCCTCGGCCGCGACCACCGCCACTTCGGCATCCGCCGCCGCGGCCTCGCTGCCGATCAGCTCGACGCCGACCTGGGGAAGCTGGCGTTCCGGGGCGATCTGGGTGCCGCGCACCCGCAGCACCTGCCCGGCATAGCAGAGCCGCAGCGGCCTTGCCTGGCCGCCGAGCCGGGTCGCGGCGATGCGGGCGACCTGCGGGGTGGTGTCGGCGCGCAGCCCCATCATGCGCTGGCTCACCGGGTCCATCAGCCGGAAGGTTTGCTCGGCCACGGCGGCGCCGGAGCCGGCCAGCAGGCTGGTCTCGAATTCCAGCAGGGGCGGCTTGACCCGTTCGTAGCCATGCGCGGCGAAGGCGGCCATCAGCGTCTCGACCAGCGCGGCCTCGCGCCCGGCCTCGGGCGGCAGCAGGTCCATGAGCCCTGCCGGCAGCAGGCCAGCGGGCGGCAGGTCGTCGGGCGCGTCGTCGGTCATGACGGGCCGGGTGTGGCAGGGGGGCGGGGCGGCGCAAGGGCCGGGGACGGTGCGGCGTGGCGGGTTTCGGACAAATGGGCCGGGCGGGGCGGGGTGGCGGGGGTGCCGGGCCGATCGCCATCGGCGCGGTGGATGCGGTTTTCGGACAAACCCGGCGGGTGGGCGGGGGCGCACCGCGTGGTGCCGCCACGCCAGGATGCGTGCGCAGCGGCTTTCGGACAAAGCCCGTCGGCGCGGGTGACCGGGCGCGGGCCGCGGCGCGCGAGGCCCAGGCCGCAGCGGCGGCGTGGCCGGACGGCCCATCCCCTCGCCTTCCCTGCTTCCTCCGCTCGCGCATGGCCACCCCGTCGAAACGCAAGCCCGAGCTGTATAGGAATAATGTCTTCAAGGCAAGCCATCCGGTGGGGTGACAGGCAGGGGCCGGGGCGGTATCCGCGACGGATGCCCCCGCGCCTCGTCATCTTCGACTTCGACGGGACCCTTGCGGATTCCTTCCCTGGTTCCGCTCCGTCCTGAACCAGGTCGGCGCCCGGCACGGGCTGCGCCGGGTAGCGCCGGAGGAGGTCGAGGCCCTGCGCCTGCTGCCGACCGCGGCGATCCTGCGGGCGCTCGGCGTGCGGCCCTGGACCCTGCCCGGCCTGACCCGCGACCTGCGGGCACTGAAGGCCGAGGCGGCGGCGGCCGGCACGATCCCGCTGTTTCCCGGGGTGCCGGAGATGCTCCGGGACCTGGCCGCCGCGGGCATCGGGCTGGCCATCGCCAGTTCGGATTCGGAGGCCAGCATCCGCGCCACCCTCGGCCCGGCGGGGGCGCCGGTCGGGCGGATCGCCGCCGGCGCGGCACTGTTCGGCAAGCCGGCCAAGCTGCGGCGGCTGCTGCGGGAGAGCGGGGTGCCGGCCGCGGCGGCGCTCTATGTCGGCGACGAGACGCGGGACGCCGAGGCGGCGGCCGAGGCGGGAATGGGGTTCGGCGCGGTCACCTGGGGGCTATGCCGCGCCGGAGGCGCCACGGGCGCTGCGGCCGGGGCTGGTGTTCGAGACGCCCGGGGAGATCGCCGCAAGCTTGGGGAGGGAAACCTATTCCCACCCCAAACCCCACCCTTCCTTTCTGTGAGTCTGGCTGCCGCCGCGCAGCGCGTACCGACCTCCAGAAATAGATGAGGGGTTCGGGGAGAATACCTTCTCCCCGGCCTTGCTCAGGCGATCTCCCGCACGAGCTTGGCCCGGAGTGCCCGGGCGATGTCCCGCCGGTCCTCGGCCGTCACCACGAAGGCGCCGGGCCCGCCGATCACCTCCCGCCGATAGGTCTCGGCCAGCGGCTCGCCGAAGCGGGTCACCTGCCCCGCTGCGGCAACGGCCAGGGCGTTCACCTGGATGCCGGCGGCCACCGCGTCGTCCCGCGCCGCGGCGGCGGGGCGCAGCGAGCGCAGGTCGGGCCCGTCGCCCGAGAGGTCGATCACCCGCTCCGCCGCGCGGAAGGGCGCCGCCAGCAGCATCCGCGCGCAGTGGTCGAGCGCGTCGCCTATGGCGTTCCAGGATTGCGGGCTGCGGGGTGCCGCCATCACCGCCTCGGCCAGCGCCCGGGCGCCGGCGGCATCCGCCACGCGCATGAAGTCGACCACCGTCGCGGCGCCGCCGGGCGAGCCCCATTCGACCATGGCGACGGCGATGGCGCCGCGCGGCCGGCTGGCGATGGCCGAGAGCACGCCGGGATGCGAGAGCGCCTCGGCATAGCCCTCCCGCTGCAGGCGGAACTCGTCGGCATCGATGGAGCCGGAGGCATCGACGGCGAGGACGAGGAGGGTATCGACCTCCGGCGCCTGGGCGAGCGCCGGCGCGGCGGCGAGCGCTCCCGGCAGGGCAAGGATGCTGCGGCGATGCATGAGGCCCCCGACTGTCGTTGCGGAGAAAGATGGGCCACGGCGCGCCGGCGCCAAGGCTTGGCGGCGCGGGACGCGCGGGGCATCGTCCGGCCGAGGATCGGGAAGGAAACGCGATGTCGAGCATGCATGTCGACGGCTACGAGCTGAGCTACGCCGAGAGCGGCGCGGGCGAGCCGGTGGTGCTGGTGCACGGGACGCTCGGCGACCAGCGCTACTGGGCGCCGCAGATGGCGAGCTTCGGCAAGCACTACCGCACGCTGGCGCTGTCGATGCGGCATTGCTGGCCGGGCACCTGGCCCGACCAGGGCGGCGACTTCACCATCGACCGGCACGTGGCGGACGTGGCGGCCTTCATCCGCGGCCTCGGCGCCGGGCCGGTGCGGCTGGTCGGGCATTCGCGCGGCGGCCACATCGCCTTCCGCGTCGCCGAGCGCCACCCGGAGCTGGTCCGCGCCCTGGTCCTGGCCGAGCCGGGCGGCGAGCTGGACGAGAGCCTGGGCGGCAAGCCCGCCGCCGCCGGCCAGGCCGGCGCCTCTCGCCGAGGGCGCGGCACTGATCGAGGCGGGCGACACCGAGGGCGGGCTGCGGCGGATCGCCGAGCATACCGGCGGTCCCGGCGCCTGGGAAAAGCGCAGCGCCGACCGCAAGCAGATGAACCGCGACAATGCCCGCACCCTGCTGGGACAGCGGCACGAACGGCGCAGCCCCTATTCGCGCGCGGCGGCGGAGCGGATCGCGGCGCCGACCTTGCTGGTGGTCGGCGGCCAGACCCTGCCGAATTCCGTGGCCAACGCGGATGCGCTGGAGCGGCACATCAAGGGCTGCGAGCGGGTGACCATCCCGCGCGCCGCGCATGCGATGAGCCAAGACAACCCGGCCGATTTCGACGCCGCGGTGCTGGCCTTCCTGGAGCGGCACTGATGCCGGGCAGCGTCCTCGTCACCGGCGGCAGCGGCAAGGCCGGCCGGGCGATCATCCGCGAGCTGCTGGCGCATGGCCATGCGGTGATGAACGTGGACACCGCGCCGCCGGCCGAGCCGCTCTGCCACTTCATGAAGGCCGACCTGAACGATTTCGGCGAGGCGGTGGAATGCGTGCAGCGGATGGCCGGCACCCTCGACCGCCGGCGCGACCCGCTGGCGAAGCCCTTCGCGGTGGTCCACATGGCCGGCATCCCGGCGCCCGGCCTGGCGCCGGATGCGACGACTGTGGGAACAACATGATGACCACCTACAACATCTTCTCCGCCGCCACGCTGGCGGGGGTGGAGCGGGTGGTCTGGGCGTCGTCGGAGACCACCTACGGCCTGCCGCTGACCCGCAACCCGCCGCTCTTCGCCCCGGTGACGGAGGAGCACCCTCTGGTGCCGGAAAGCGGCTATGCGCTGGCCAAGGTGCTGTGCGAGCGGATGGCGGAGGAGATGCACCGCTGGAACCCCGGCACGCGCTTCACCGCCTTCCGCATCTCCAACATCCTGGAAGCGCCGGACTACGCGCTGATCCCCGGCTACCAGGACGACGCGACGCTCCGGCGCTGGAACATGTGGTCCTGGGTGGACGCGCGGGACGTGGCGCAGGCGGTGCGGCTGGCGCTGGCGGCGGATGTCGCGGGCTGCGACGCCTTCACCATCGCCGCCGCCGACACGATCATGCGCCGGCCGAGCCGCGACCTGATGGCGGAGCATTTCCCCGGCGTGCCGATCCGCGGCGCGCTGGCCGAGCACGGCACGCTGCTGAGCATCGAGAAGGCCAGGCGCGCGCTGGGCTATCAGCCGAAGCATAGCTGGCGGTAGCAACCTGCCGCCTCGCGGCGCGCTTCCCCGCCGGAGTAGAAGCGGCAGGGAGGCGGGCGCATGCAAGGAATCCTCGGGCGGCACCTGCCCTGGGTGCTGATCGGCCTGATCGGCGCCGCCGCGCTGGCGATCATCGCCACCGCCCGCGGCGAGCCGGTGGGGGCCATCTGGGTCGTCGCCGCCGCCGTTTCCGTCTACCTGATAGCCTATCGCTACTATGCGCGCTTCATCGCCCGCCGGGTCATGCGGCTCGACCCGAAGCGGCCGACGCCGGCGGTGCGGCGGAACGACGGGCTCGACTACGTGCCGACCGACCGCACCGTGCTGTTCGGCCACCACTTCGCCGCCATCGCCGGGGCCGGGCCGCTGGTCGGGCCGGTGCTGGCGGCGCAGATGGGCTACCTGCCGGGGATGCTGTGGATCCTGGCCGGCGTGGTGCTGGCCGGCGCGGTGCAGGACAGCATGGTGCTGTTCGTCTCCATGCGGCGGGACGGGCGCAGCCTCGGCGAGCTGATCCGGGCCGAGCTCGGGCCGGTGCCCGGCGTCATCGCGCTGTTCGGCACCTTCATGATCATGGTGATCATCCTCGCGGTGCTGGCGCTGATCGTGGTGAAGGCGCTGGCCGAGAGCCCTGGGGCAGCTTCACCGTCGCCGCCACCATCCCGATCGCGCTGCTGATGGGGCTCTATCTCCGCTTCCTCCGGCCCGGCGCGATCGGCGAGGTCTCGGTGATCGGCTTCGTGCTGCTGATGCTGGCGATCCTCGGCGGCCAATGGGTGGCGGCCGATCCCGCCTGGGCGGCGGCCTTCACCTTCACCGGCACGCAGCTCTGCTGGCTGCTGATCGGCTATGGCTTCGTCGCCTCCATCCTGCCGGTCTGGCTGCTGCTGGCGCCGCGCGACTATCTCTCGACCTTCCTCAAGATCGGCACGATCGCGGGCCTGGCCATCGGCATCCTGGTGGTGCTGCCGGAGCTGCGCATGCCGGCGGTGACCCGCTTCGTGGATGGCTCGGGCCCGGTCTGGTCGGGCTCGCTGTTTCCCTTCCTCTTCATCACCATCGCCTGCGGCGCCGTCTCCGGCTTCCATGCGCTGATCTCCTCCGGCACCACGCCGAAGCTGATCGACAGCGAGGCCAACGTGCCGCTGATCGGCTATGGCGGCATGCTGATGGAGAGCTTCGTCGCCATCATGGCGCTGGTCGCCGCAAGCGTGATCGAGCCGGGCGTCTACTTCACCATGAACAGCCCGGGCGCGGTGATCGGCGGCACGGCCGAGAGCGCCGCCACCGCCGTCACCGCCATGGGATTCCCATAGGCGCCGCCGAGATCACCCAGGCGGCCGCGGATGCGGGCGAGCACAGCATCATCTCCCGCGCCGGCGGGGCGCCGACTCTCGCGGTCGGCATGGCGCACATCTTCCACCAGGTCGTCGGCGGCAAGGCGATGATGGCCTTCTGGTACCACTTCGCCATCCTGTTCGAGGCGCTGTTCATCCTGACTGCGGTCGATGCCGGGACGCGGGCCGGGCGCTTCATGCTGCAGGACCTGCTGGGCGTCTTCGTCCCCGCCATGCAGGACACCGCCAACTGGGCCTCTGGCGTCGTCGCCACCGCGCTCTGCGTCGCCGCCTGGGGGTTCTTTCTCTACCAGGGCGTGACCGATCCGCTCGGCGGGGTGAACACGCTCTGGCCGCTCTTCGGCGTCGCCAACCAGATGCTGGCGGCCGTCGCGCTGACGCTCTGCACCGTCGTCATCTTCCGGATGAAGCGAGAGCGCTATGCCTGGGTGACCATCCTGCCGACCATTTGGCTGGTCGCCTGCACGCTGACCGCGGGGCTGCAGAAGATCCTCTCGGCCGATCCGCGCGTCGGCTTCCTGACCCATGCCAGCCGCTATGCCGAGGCCGCCGACCGTGGCGAGCTGCTGGCGCCGGCGAAGACCATGGAGCAGATGCGGCAGATCGTCTTCAACGACCGGGTGGATGCGGCGCTGGCCGCGCTCTTCGTCGGCGTGGTGGTCGCCATCTTGGCCTTCGGCATCAAATCCTGCCTCGAGGCCTGGCGGGCCGAGCGCTGGACCGCGCAGGAGGTCGGCGGCACCGGCCGGGTGGCGGCGGAATGAGCACGCAGCGCCCCGCCTGGCTGCGCTGCCTCTGCGACACCGCCCGGCTGATGGTGGGGCAGCCGAGCTACGACGCCTATGTGGAGCACCTGGCGGCTGCACCCGGACCGGGTGCCGATGACCCGCGCGGAGTTCTTCCGCGACCGCGAGGCCGCGCGCTACGGCGGTGGCTCGCGGGGATCCCGCTGCTGCTGAGGCAAGGTTGGGGAGGGAAACAGGTGTTCCCTCCCCAAGCCCCTCCCTTCCCTTTTGTGAGTCGGGCATTCGCCGCGCGGCGGCTGCCAGCCTCACAAAGATAGATGAGGGGTCCGGGGAGAATACTTTCTCCCCGGCCTTGAGGCCCGCACCCGCCAGCGGCAGTCTCTCCCCACACGCGGGAGGACACGAAACATGCGCATGCAGGACAAGGTCGCCGTCATCACCGGCGGCGCCTCGGGCCTCGGCAAGCGGACGGCGGAGCGCGTCCTCGAGGAAGGTGGCCGCGTTGTCCTCGCCGACATCCAGGACGCTGCGGGGCTGCGCCTCGCCGAGCAGCTCGGCCAGGCCGCGCGCTACATCCATTGCGACGTGACGCAGGAGGCCGACATCGCCGCCGCCGTGGCGCTGGCGGACAGCACCTGGGGCCGGCTCGACCTGATGTTCAACAATGCCGGCCGCCCCGGCGATCCCAACCCGGTCGAGACCATGCCGGCCGAGGCCTGGGACGCCACCTTCGCCATCCTGGTCCGCTCCGTCATGCTCGGCATCAAGCACGCGGTGCCGGTGATGCGGCGCCAGGGCGGCGGCGCCATCGTCAACACCGCCAGCATCGCCGGGTTGGTGCCGGGCTCGACCGCGACCGCCTATTCCGTCGCCAAGAGCGCCGTCATCCAGCTGACCAAATGCGCCGCGCTGGAAGTGGCGCAATACGGCATCCGGGTGAACTGCATCTGCCCCGGCGTCATCGCCACGCCGATCTTCGGCCGCTCGGCGGGGGTGCCGAGCCAGCTCGACGCGCGGGTGGCGGAGACCGCGGCGGCGAACATGGCGGGCTTCCAGCCGCTGCCGCGCACCGGTCGGCCGGACGACATCGCCGAGGGCGTGCTCTACCTCGCCGATGACCGCGCCGGCTTCGTCACCGGCGTGGCGCTGACCATCGATGGCGGCTTGTCCGCGGGCATGACGCCCGAGCAGCGCCAGCGGATCTGGGCGCCGCTGCGCGAGGCGGTGGGGGCGCTCGCCAGCGGGACGGAGTAGCGGGTTCGCTACCGGCCGGGGGCGATGCCTGCCTCGGCGATCACCTTCGCCCATTTCGGCAGGTCGCGGGCGATCATGGCGTGCATCGCCTCCGGCGTCGTGCCCATGGGCTCGAGGCCCAGCTGGGCGAAGCGGGCCTGCTGCTCGGCATCGGCCAGCACCCGCATCGCTTCGGCCCGCACCTTGTCGATGATGGCGCGCGGCGTGCCCGTAGGCGCCATCAACCCGAACCAGGACAGCGCCTCGAAGCCCGGGAAGCCCTGCTCGGCGACGGTGGGCAGGTCCGGCAGCGCGGCGGTGCGCGCGAGGGAGCTGACGGCGATGCCGCGCAGCTGGCCCTCCTTGACGAAGGGGATGGAGGCGCCGGCATTCTGCACGCCGAGCGGCAGCACGCCGTTCATCACATCCGACAGGTTGGCGCCGCGATAGGGGACGTGTTCCATGCGGATGCCGGCCTGGCGCGACAGCATCTCCACCGCAATGTGCTGCGGCGTGCCGACGCCGGGGGTGCCGTAGGCGAGCCCGCCCGGCTTCGCCTTCGCGGCGGCGATGACATCGGCCAGGCTGCGGAAGGGCGAGATCCTTCCCCACGATGAAGACCGAGGCCATGCCGAGCGTCGCGCAGATGCTGTCGAGGTCGCGCAGCGGGTCGAAGCCGACCTGCTGCAGCGTCGGCACGATGGTGATGGCGCCGTTGCCCGCCCACATCAGCGAGTAGCCGTCGGGCGGGGATTTCGCCACGCGGTCGACGCCGATCGCGCCGCCCTGGCCGGGGATGTTCTCGACCACCACCGGCTGGCCCCAGGCCTGGGAAAAGGCCTGGGCGAAGATCTGGCCGGTGATGTCGGTGGAGGAGCCGGCGGTGAAGCCGACGACGAGTCGCACGGGTCGCACCGGCCAGGCCTGGGCGCGGGCGGGCGCGGCGAGTAGCGCGGCGGCGGCCAGCAGGCCGCGGCGCGGGATGGTCATGGCGCTTCTCCCAGCTCATCTCCTTGGAAGAAGCCTACTGACGTCACGCCAGCGGACTCAAGGGTTCCAAGGGCCTTGCGGCCCTTGGCGGATGGGTTTCAGGGAAGGCAGGGCCCTCCCTGACCTTTACTGCGCCCGCACCAGCCTGCCCGGCCGCGCCCCCGTCTCCACCCCTTCTCGAAGATCGGCACGCCCGAGCAGAGGGTCATGTCGTAGCCGTCCACCCGCTGCACCAGCCGCCGCCCGCCGGCCGGCAGGTCGTAGATCATCTCCGGGTGGTGCGGCGCCAGGGCGTCGAAGTCGATGACGTTGACATCGGCCTTCTTGCCCACCGCCAGCCTTCCGCGGTCGTGGAAGCCGAAGAAGTCGGCGGTCTCCGAGGTCTGCCGCTTGATGACGAATTCCAGCGGCAGGCGCGGCCCGCGCGCGCGGTCGCGCACCCAGTGGGTCAGCATGGTGGTGTTGAGCGAGGCGTCGCAGATCACCCCGCAATGCGCCCCGCCATCCGACAGGCCGAGCACGGTGTGCGGGTCCATGATCATCTCCCGCACCACCTCCAGGTCGCCATGGACGTAGTTGGTGACGGGGAAGTACAGCATCCGCCCGCCATCGCCCCCGTGAGGAAGTCGTAGCAGTATTCCTGCGGGGTCTGCCCGGCCTTGGCCGCCAGCGCCGCGATGCTGCGCTCCGGCGGCGGCTCGTAATCCGGCTTGCCGCCGAGGTCGTACATGCGGTCCCAGCGCGTGGCGATCTGCCGCGACAGCGGCGGCAGCACCTCGAGCAGCCGGGGCGAGGCTTCCTCCGACAGGATCTGCGCCCGCACCGCCGGGTCGCGCAGCCGCGCCAGCTGCTCGGCCGGGGAGAGGCGGGCCAGCTCGGCGAAGCTTTCCCGCAGGGCGAAGGGGTTGAGCGAGGTGGTGAGGCCGAGGATCAGCCCGACCGGCCGGCCGGCGACCTGGGCCGAGAGCGGCAGGCCCTGCGCCCGCGCGGCGCGGACGCCGTCCATCAGCCGGCGCCAGCGCTGCGGGTCATAGCTGCGGTCGGTCAGCAGGAACCAGACCGGCCGCTTCGAATCCTTCGCCACCTGGTTCATCCAGGCGAAGTCGGCCGCCTCGTCCTCGAAGTCGGAGAGCATGCCGAAGGCGCCGCGCCCGGCCCTCCCCATCGCGCGGCCGATGGCGATCAGCTCCTCGTGGTCGGCGTAGCGCCCGGGGACGAGGTCGCCGGCCGGGGTCTTGTGCTGGTCGGTGCGGGAAGTGGTGAAGCCGAAGGCGCCGGCGCGCAGCGCCTCCTCGGTCAGCCGCGCCATGAGGTCGATGTCCTCGGGGGTGGCCAGCTCGCGGGCGATGGCGCGCTCGCCCATCGCGTAGACGCGCAGGGGGTGGTGGGCGATCTGCGCGGCGACGTCGATGGTGCGCGGCAGGCGGGACAGGGCGTCGAGGTATTCGGGGAAGCTCTCCCAGTCCCATTTCAGCCCCTCGGCCAGCGCGATGCCGGGGATGTCCTCGACGCCTTCCATCAGGTCGATCAGCGCCTGGTGGTGCGCCTTCCGGACCGGGGCGAAGCCGACGCCGCAATTGCCGAACATGATGGTGGTGGCGCCATGCCAGGAGGAGGGCGCGAGCACCGGGTCCCAGGTCGCCTGGCCGTCGTAATGGGTATGCACGTCCACCCAGCCGGGGGTGACCAGCCGGCCTTCGGCCTGGATCTCGCGCCTGGCCGGCCCGGCCTTGCCGCCGACCTGGGCGATGCGGTCGCCGTCCAGCGCCACGTCGCCCTGGAAGGCGGGCGCGCCGGTGCCATCGACGATGGTGCCCCCGCGGATCACGACGTCATGCATTGGCCGGCTCTCCTGCTTCCTTGGTCGGACGACCGAGTGTGCCGGTGCGCGCGGCGGGCCGCAATGCCGCGGCAGTCTGCCGCATGCAGCTCGCGAAAAGCGGCATGTGCGTTGGAACACAGACGGCCGGGCGGAGCCCCCGCAGCCTCCAGGCTTACCCATCGCCATCCGGGGTGTTCAGTGATGCAGCCGCATGACCCGATCCGCCAGGTGCTCGACACCTGGTTCCCGCCCGGGCTGGACCAGGCCGATACCGCGACGCATCACCGCGCCTTCGAAGCCTGGTTCGGCGGCGAGGCCCCGGCGCTGCCCGCGGCGCTGGCCGAGGCGGCGCTGGCCGGTCACCTCGACGCCTGGGCCGGCACGGCGGCAGGCCGCCTCGCTTTGATCCTGCTGCTCGACCAGGCGCCGCGCGGCCGCTTCGCCGGCACGCCGCGGGCCTATGCCGGCGACCCGGACGCGCTGCAACTCGCCGAGGAGGGCCTGCGGAACGGCCAGTACGATGCGCTCGAGCATCCCTGGGAGCGAACCTTCTTCATCCTCCCCTCGCCCATGCCGAAGGCCCGGACCTGCGGGAGCGGCTGATCCGGGTCTGCGCCATGGCGGAATCCCTGGCCTGCTCGGCGCGGGAGGACCTGCGGCCGCTCTATCGCTTCTCCGCCGACCAGGCGCGCGGTCACCGGGCGGTGATCGCCCGCTTCGGCCGCTACCCGCACCGCAACGCCATCCTCGGCCGGTCCTCGGGCGCCGAGGAGCTGGCCTATCTCGCCAGCGGCGAGCTGGTGCACCGCCGGCGGCCGCCGATCGCGGTGCGGCTCGGCCTGCAGCCGGCGGGGGGCTGAGCCGCCTCAGGCCGCCGGGGCCACCGCCGGCGGGCCGGGCGCCGGCAGCGTCTCCGCCCGCTGGAAGCTCAGGCGGAATCCCGCCCCGCCCTCCGGCAGGTTCGCCGCCTCGATCGAGCCGCCGAAGGACCGCATGGTGCCGTGGCAGATCGACAGGCCGAGCCCGGTCCCCTTGCCCGATTCCTTGGTGGTGAAGAAGGGCTCGAAGATCCGCTCCAGCACCTCGGGCGGGATGCCGGGGCCGGTATCGCGCAGCCGCAGCACCACCGCCCCCCGGCCCGGCGGCGGCGGAGATCCGTACCTGAGCGCCCGTCGGCGCCGGGTCGCCCATGGCATCCCGGGCATTGATCAGCAGGTTGACCAGGATCTGCTCCAGCGGGATCAGCCCGGCGCGGATCGGCGGCAGGTCGGCCGGCAGCGCGACCTCGACCGCGACGCCGGAGGAGCGCAGCGGCCCGGCGACCAGGGTCAGCGCCCCCTGCACCGCCTGGGCCAGCGCCACCGCTTCCAGCGCCGCCTGCTCCTCCCGCCGGGCGAAGATCCGCAGATGGTCGACGATGCCGCGGGCCCTTGCGGCCTGGGCGACGATGCGGTCGAGGCGGCCGAGCGCGCCGCTGACCGCCGCATCGCCCTTGCCGCGCAGCGACCGCGCGGCATTCTCCGCCGCCAGCGACATGACCGCGAGCGGCTGGCTGAGCTCGTGCGCCAGGCCGGTCGCCATCTCCCCCAGCAGGGCGAGCTTGCCGGCGGCGACCGCCTGCGCCTGGAAGCCGCGCTCGAGGCTGCAGTCGATCAGCGTGCCGACCACCTCGACCGCCCCCGGCCTCCGCCCGGCCGAGCGCGCGCGACCGCTCGCGCAGCCAGATCAGGCGGCCGTCCACGCAGCGCAGGTGGAATTCGGAGATGCCCTCCCCGCCCTCGTGAACCCCCTGCAGGAAGCCGGGCAGGCTGCCCGGCGCGGGGCCGCCCGGGGCCGGCGCGTCGGGCACGATCCGCGCGGCCCAGTCGGTGTCGCGGCGCAGCGCCTCGACCGGCCAGCCGGAGATCCGGCTGATGCTCGGGCTGAGGTAGTCGAGCTCGAAGCGCCCCCGGCATCGACCCGGGCGCGGAAGACCGCGACCGGCAGCCCCTCCAGCATCCGTTCCGTGTAGCGCACCGCCTCGGCCTGGGCAGCGTCGCGGGCGCGGAAGGCGGCGGCGAGGGCCTCGGCCAGGCCGGCGATCTCCTGCACCTCCTGCAGCCCGCCGAGGTCGGGCACGCCGCCGGCCCGGAACTCCGCGCTGGCCTGCACCAGCGCGGCGATCGGCGCGGTCAGCATCCGGGCCATCCACCGCGCCGCCAGCAGCGCCAGCAGCAGGGCGCAGAGGATGGCGCCCAGCATCACCAGGATGATGGAGCGCGAATGCGCGGCGAACCAGCCGAGCCGCGGCCGCAGCTCGAGCCGCAGCACCGCCGGTGCGTCGGCCAGCGCCAGGGTCAGCGACACGCCCGCCTCGGGGTCGCCGAAGAGCGGCGCGGCCGGGGTGGCGAAGACCGGCTTGCCGTCATGCAGCACGGTCAGGTGGTAGTCCTCGGTCATCCCCCGCGCCGCATCGGCGATGAGCATCCGCAGCGGCATCCGCCCCTCCAGCCCGCCGATCAGCCGCTGGTTGGCAAAGAAGCGAGATCGGCGCGGTGACCGAGAAGGCGTCCTCCCGCACCAGGCTCGCGGTGTCCTGCGGCAGGGCGAGGACGGGCGGCGGCACGGGCACCTCCGCCGCGGTGTCGAGCAGCAGCCGGCCGCGATAGTCGAAGAGCCGGAGCCGCGAGGCGGTGGCCGCCGCCCGCTGCTGCAGGAAGGGCCCGAGATAGGTCTGCCGCCCGGCGCTGTCGGTCAGCCCGGTGCCGAGGATGGGCGCCGCGGCGAGGCCGGCGATGTCGGCGACATAGGCCTCGACCCGCTGGCGCAGGTTGCGCTCGATCTGCGCGGCGACGAAGCCGGCCTTGCGCTGCTCCAGCCTGACGCCGCTGGCGACCGAGAGGATGACGAAGGGCACCGCGGTCATCAGCACCGCCGCGGCGGCGACCAGCATGATGTCGCGGCGGATCCGGCGCTCGAGCCGTTCGGGCGGCCGCACCGCCTCGGGCCCCGGCATCCCGGGCAGCGGCGTCATGCGACCGGCAGCAGGGCACCCGCCTCCGTGTAGCGGGCGAAGAGGATCTGCTCGGGGCCGAGCGCCTCGTGCCGCGCCGCGGTGAAGGCCGGGTCGTAGTCGCGGACCGCCCCGGCGAAGCGCGGCAGCGCCTCCAGCGCATCCCGCAGGGCGGCGCGGTCGCCGCCGCCGACGCGGTGCAGCGCCAGGCCGAGCAGGCGCATCAGGTCATGGCCCTGGGCGACGCCGACCGGGCTCTCGACGCGCGCCGCCGCCACGCCGTTCCGGCGCCGCTGGACCTCGGCCAGCAGGCTGGCGGCCTCCGGCCTGGCATTGCCGACGAAGCTGAAGGTCTGGATGACGCTGAGGTCGACCGCCGCCAGCGCCGGCCCGGCCAAGGCGGGGAATTGCCCGCCGGAGATGCCCCAGTGGCTGATCACCGGCAGCCGCTCCGCCGCCGGCAGCGCGGCGAGCTCGCGCACCAGGACGGCGCCCTCGGTCTCGTTGGCGATCAGGATGATCGCCTCCGCGCCCGCCCGGCGCAGTTCCTGGTAGCGGGCGACCAGGCTCTTCTCGCCCCAATGAAACCAGCGGGCGCCGACGATGGCGGCGCCGCCGACCGCGGCCGCCAGCGTCAGCGCCTGCTCGTTGCTGCGGCCCCAGGCGGTGGTCGGCAGCAGCAGGCCGAGCCTGGTCGCGCCATGCTGTCGCCGCGCCTCGGCGACGAAAGCCGGGGCGGCCCAGGAATCCCGGAGCGAGAGGCGGAAGCTCCAGCCCAGGTCCCGGCCGGGCGCGACGATGCCATCGGCCGAGCCCCATGGGCTCAGCAGGAGCAGGCCGCGCGCCGCGGCATGCGGGACCAGCTCGATCTGGACGGGGCTGAACTTGCCGCCGAAGACCGCGATGACTGCCGGGTCGTCCGCGGCGGCCAGGAAATTGTCCACCGCGATCGCGGCGATGGCGCCGTTGTCGCTCGGCCGCACTTCCAGCATCGGGGCGCCGGGCGGGCGGGCGGCATTGATGGCGTCGCAGGCGATCCGCACGCCGAGCTCGACCGCCTGGGCGGAGGTGCTGGAGGGGTAGCCGTACTCGGCCTCCACCACCACGACGAGCGGGCCCGGGGCGGCGGCGGCGCGGCGCATCCAGGGCAAGGCGAGGGCGGCGGCCGTGCCCTGGGCGAGGTCCCGGCGTGTGACGGGCATGGTGATGCGTACTTTCCGCAGCTTGGCAGATGCTGAATAGTAAAAGTTACGCTCGCGGAGAAGTGATTCGGCCCTGCCGGGTGGCGCCTCAGGCCACCACCGCATAGGCGGGCCGGCGCGGATCGGCGCCGGCGGCCAGCATGCCCTTGGCCGGGTCCGACTTCACCACCTCCACCGTGCCGGCCAGCCAAGTCTTCTCCGGCCAGTCGCGGATCTCGTGCCCCTTGGCCGCAAGCGCGTCGCGGGTCGCCTGCGGGATGGCGGATTCGACCGCGAGGCGGCCGGGGAAGAAGTCGAAGGGGGCGAAGCTGGAGGGGAAGGAGTAGCTGGCGAAGCGCGGCGCCTCGATCGCCTCCTGCAGCTCCATCCCGTGCTGCAGCACGTTCAGCACCACCTGCAGCATGGCCTGGATCTGCACGTCGCCGCCCGGGGTGCCGAAGGGCATGACGCCGCCACCCGCGGTCACGATCATCGCCGGGTTGGGGGTGAGGCGCGGCCGCTTGCCGGGCGCGACGCCGCAGGGATGCGAAGGGTCGGGCCGGCTCTGGCTGCCGCGGTTGGAGGGGATGATCCCGAGCCCGGGCACCACCGGGGAGTTCCAGGATCCGTCCGAGGGCGTCGCGCTGAAGGCATTGCCCCAGCGGTCCACCACCGCGCAGTAGGAGGTATCGGCCTCGACCAGGGGCGCGGCGCGGTCGGTCGCCGTCGGCAGGGTGGTGCCGGTGTTCAGCATCGGGCCGGGCATCCCCATCAGCGCCCGGTCGGGGTCGATCTGCGCCAGGCGGGCGCCGAGATGCGCCTCCCCCAGCAGCCTCTCGAGCGGGACCTCGAGGAAAGCCGGGTCGCCGAAATGGTATTCCCGGTCGGCCATCGCCGCCTTGATGCATTCGGTGAACAGGTGGATGTAGTCGGCGCTGTTGTGCGCCAAGGCGCCGATGCCGCCGCGCTCCATCAGCAGCAGCGCCTCGAGCAGCGCCGGTCCCTGGCACCAGGGGCCGCAGGTCAGCACCTCGTGCCCGCGCCAGGTGCGCCGCACCGCGGGCTCCAGCTTCGATCGGTAGGCGGCCATGTCCTCCATGGTGAGGTAGCCGCCTTCCCGCGCCATGAAGGCGGCGATCTCGCGGGCAATGTCGCCGCGGTAGAAGGCGGCATGGGCGGCGGCGAGGCCGGCCAGGCGCCCCTTCCCCGCGGCCTTCCGCTCCTCGTCCACCATGTATTGCAGCGTCGCCGCGAGGTCGGACTGGACGAAGCGGTCGGCGACCGCGGGCGGCTGGCCGCCGGGCAGGAAGATCGCCGCGTTGCCGGGCCAGCGGGCGTAGTCCTCCTGGTGGTCGCGGATGTTCTGCGCCAGCAGCGGATAGACCGCGAAGCCGTCCCGGGCGTGCCGCAGCGCGTGCTGGGCGACGTCGCCGAAGCCCATGGTGCCGTGGCGTTCCAGCGCGGTGATCCAGGCATCGGGCGCCGCCGGGACCACGGTGCGCAGCACGCCGTTCGGGATCTTCCCGCCATGCTCCCGCATGAAGAGGTCGGCAGGGATCGATCTCGGCCAGGTGCCGAGGCCGGCGATGGTCTCGACCGTTCCGTCCGCCTTGCGGATCAGGATGGGCGCGACCCCCGCCACATTGACCAGGTCCGGCAGCAGCACGCCGAGGGCGATGCCGGCGGCGCAGCCTGCGTCGATCGCGTTGCCGCCCGCCTCCAGCACCGAGAAGCCGGAGGCGGCGGCCAGGTAATGGCCGGCGGAGACGGCGTGGCGGGTGCCGTAGAGCGTCGGGCGGGTGGCGTACATGGGCGTTTGCCTCCGGGTCGGGCCGAGCCTCCGCCCCGCCGGCCGGGCTTGTCAATTCGCCGCCGCGGGGACAAGCCGGCGGCGAAGCGAGGAACCCGCCATGCCCGAGGAAACCCCCGTCCTGCTGTCCCGCGATGCACGCGGCGTCGTCACCGTCACGCTGAACCGGCCGCAGGTCGGCAATGCCTACAACGAGGCACTGCTGCGGGCGCTGATCGCAGGGCTCGACGCGCTGCGCGCCGATGCGGGCGTGCGCGCCCTGGTGATCCGCGGCGCGGGCCGCCACTTCGCCGCCGGGGCGGACATCAACTGGCTGGCCGAGGTCGCGGGCTACGGGCCGGAGCGGGCCTATGACTGCTCGCTCGCCACCACCGTGGCGATGCAGAAGCTGAACAGATTCCCCCGCCCGACCTTCGCCGTCATCCAGGGCGCCTGCTTCGGCGGCGGCGCCGGGATCGCCTGCTGCGTCGACGTGGCGCTCGCGACGCCGGCGGCGCTGTTCGGGCTGACCGAGGTGCGGGTCGGCGTCTCCCCGACGCCGATCTCGACCCATATGGTGCATGCCATGGGGCTGCGGCAGACCCGCCGCTACGCCCTGACCGGCGAGCGCTTCGGCGCCGGGGAGGCGCTGCGCATGGGGCTGGTGCACGAGGTCCTGGCGGCGGATGCGGTCGAGGCACGGCTGGCGGCGATCCTCGACGAGACGCTGCTCTCGGCCCCCGGCGCCATCGCGGTGACCAAGGACAGCTTCCTCGGCGCCAACGGGCTGAAGCTGGACGAGCGGCAGATGGCGCTGCTGGCGCATGAGGGCTGGATGCAGCGCGCCTCGTCCGAGGGGCGGGAGGGGCTGGCGGCCTTCCGGGAGAAGCGCCGGCCGGCCTGGTATCCGAAGGGTTGACGAATGGATAACCGGCATGGTTGTCGGCACTCCTGTCATCGAAGCTTCATAAATCTGCAACAGGGCCGTCTTCCGGCGGCAGTAGTCAGGCCGCGCCCGCCCCGGGGCATCCCAGCCCCGGGCAAGCTCCTTCCGGAGAGAGACGCGTGAACCGTCGCACCCTGCTGATCGCCACCGGCCTGACCGCGGCCGCCCCGCTGCTCGCCCGCCCCGCCCTGGCCCAGGGCGCCCAGATCACCGGCGCCGGCGCCACCTTCCCCAACCCGGTCTACCAGAAATGGGCCGAGGCCGGGAAAGCCGCGACCGGCATCACGGTGAACTACCAGTCGGTCGGCTCGGGCGCCGGCATCAACCAGATCAAGAATCGCACGGTCGATTTCGGCGCCTCCGACGCGCCGCTGACGGTCGCCCAGCTGACCGAGGGCAACCTGCTGCAATTCCCGGCGGTGATGGGCAGCCTGGTGCCGATCGTGAATATCCCGGGCATCGAGAACGAGCAGCTGAAGCTGACCGGCGAGCTGCTGGCCGAGATCTACCTCGGCAAGATCAGCAAGTGGAACGACCCGAAGCTGGTCGAGCTGAACCAGGGCGTGGCCCTGCCGAACCTGGCGATCGCCCCGGCCTACCGGGCGGACGGTTCGGGCACCACCTTCGTCTGGGTCTCCTACCTCGCGGCGGTGTCGCCGGAGTGGAAGCAGAAGGTCGGCGTCGGCACCTCGGTCCGCTTCCCCGCCGGGACCGGCGCCCGCGGCAATGAGGGCGTGGCCGGCACGGTGAAGAACATCCGCGGCGCCATCGGCTATGTCGAGAACGCCTATGCCATCACCAACAGGCTGGTCACCACCCAGCTGCGCAACAAGGCCGGCCAGTTCGTCAGGCCGACGCAGGAGGCCTTTATCGCCGCCGCGGCGAATGCCGACTGGACCGCGTCGGGCATGGCGGCGAGCCTGATCGACCAGCAGGGCGCGACCTCCTGGCCGATCGTCTCCCCCACCTTCATCCTGCTGCCGAAGAACCCGGCGGATGCGGAGCGCAGCCGCAACGTGATGACGTTCTTCGACTGGGCCTTCAGGAACGGCGGCAAGCTGGCGCAGGAGCTGGAATACATCCCGCTGCCCGGCAATGTGCAGGACGCCATCCGCGCCGCCTGGAAGGCCGAGGTGAAGACCAACGGCCAGCCGGTCTGGAACGGCTGAGCCCCGCTTTGCCGGTGGCGGCCGGGTGACCGGCCGCCGCGCCCTTCCCGCTGCCGGAGCACATCGCTTGTCGCAGGCCGCCACCCTTTCCGCCGCGTCGCGGCCCCGCCCCGCCCGCCGGTCCAACCTCGGCGACACGCTCTTCGCCGGCGCCTGCCACGCCGCGGGTGCGCTGGTGCTGCTGCTGCTCGGCGGCATCATCGTCGAGCTCTTCCTCGGCGGGCTGCCGGCCTTCCGCGCCTTCGGCCTGCCTTTCCTCTGGTCCACCGAATGGGACCCGGTGACCGAGGTCTTCGGCGCCGGCGTCTCGGTCTACGGCACCGTCGTCACCGCGGTGCTGGCAATCCTCCTCGCGGTGCCGGTCGCCTTCGGCGTCGCCTTCTTCCTGACCGAGCTGGCGCCGCCCTGGATGCGCCGCCCGGTCGGCACGGCGGTCGAGCTGCTGGCCGCGGTGCCGTCGATCATCTACGGCATGTGGGGCTTCTTCGTCATCGCGCCGATCATGGCGCAATACGTCCAGCCCACACTGATCGACAGCATCGGCGAGCTGCCGCTGGTTGGTGTCCTGTTCCAGGGTCCGCCCTTCGGCACCGGCATCCTCACCGCCGCGCTGATCCTGGCGATCATGATCCTGCCCTTCATCGCGGCGGCCATGCGCGACGTCTTCGAGCAGGTGCCGCTGGTCTTCAAGGAAAGCGCCTACGGGCTCGGCTGCACGACCTGGGAGGTGATGCGGGGTGTGGTGCTGCCCTATACCCGCATCTCGGTCGCCGGCGGCATCATGCTCGGCCTCGGCCGCGCGCTGGGGGAGACGATGGCGGTCACCTTCGTCATCGGCAATGCCAACCGGATCAGCACCACCCTGTTCGGCCCGGGCAACACCATCGCCTCGGTGGTGGCGCTCGGATCCGGCGAGAGCGAGATGGGCAGCCTGAAGCTCTCGGCTCTGCTGGGCCTGGGCTTCATCCTGTTCGTGCTGTCCTTCATCGTGCTCGCCACCTCGCGCTGGCTGCTACGCTCTCGGCTGAAGGCCTGACCCGATGAGCACCACCGCCCTTCCCCTGCCGGCGCCGGTCAAGGATGCGGCGACCGCCGCCCGGCTCGGCCGCCGCCGCAAGCGGGCCGACCGCATGGTCCGGCTGCTGTCGCTGGCCGCCACCGGCATCGGCCTCGCCTTCCTCGCCTCGATCCTGGCGACGCTCTTCGTCAAGGGCTTCGGCGCGATGGACCTCTCGGTCCTCACCGAGGTGACCCGCCCGCCGGGCTCGAATGGCGGGCTGCTGAACGCGATCGTCGGCAGCCTGATCCAGGTCGCGCTGGCGACCGTCATCGGCACGCCGGTGGGCATGCTGGTGGGCACCTACCTGGCCGAATATGCCAAGGGCTCCGGCTTCGGCGAGGTCGTCCGCTTCGTCTCCGACATCCTGCTCTCGGCTCCCTCGATCCTGATCGGCCTCTTCGTCTACCAGCTGCTGGTGCTGCCTTTCGGCGGCTTCTCCGGCTGGGCCGGCGTCGCCGCGCTCTCGATCATCATCATCCCGATCGTCGTCCGGACGACGGAGGACATGCTGAGCCTGATCCCGAACACCCTGCGGGAAGCGGTGATCGGCCTCGGCGCGCCGAAGTGGAAGATGATCGTCATGGTCTGCTGGAAGGCGGCGACATCGGGCATCATCACCGGCGTCCTGCTCGGCATCGCCCGCATCGCCGGGGAGACGGCGCCGCTGCTCTTCACCAGCCTCGGCAACAATGCCTGGTCCACCGACCTGTCGCAGCCCATGCCGAGCCTGCCGATCACCATCTATTCCTATGCCGGCTCGCCCTTCCAGGACTGGATCGAACTGGCCTGGGCCGGCGCGCTGCTGATCACCCTCGCCGTCCTGCTGTTGAACATCGCGGCCCGCAGCCTGCTGCGCAGCGGTAAGTGAGAGAGGACACGACCCCATGAGCCCCCGAGCAGATCCGCCATGCAGGATCCCGCCACCGCCCAGGGCGCTGCCCAGCCCGCCTCCTTCGGCGGCATGCAGGCGCGCTCCGCCGCAGCGCTGAGCCGCACCGCCCGCATCGCCGTCCGCAACCTCGATTTCTTCTACGGCGACAACCGGGCGCTGAAGGGGATCGACTTCGACCTGCCGGAACGCCAGGTCACCGGCATGATCGGCCCCTCCGGCTGCGGCAAGTCGACGCTGCTGCGCGTGCTGAACCGGATGTACAGCCTCTATCCCGGCCAGCGCGCGACCGGGGAGGTGCTGATGGACGGGCAGAACATCCTCGACGCGGATGTCGACCTCAACGCGCTGCGCGCCAGGATCGGCATGGTCTTCCAGAAGCCGACCCCCTTCCCGATGACCATCTACGAGAACATCGCCTTCGGCATCCGGCTGCACGAGGCGCTGTCGAAGCCGCAGATGGACGAGCGGATCGAATGGGCGCTGAGCCGCGCCGCGATCTGGGGCGAGGTGAAGGACCGGCTGAACGCCAGCGCCATGGGCCTGTCGGGCGGCCAGCAGCAGCGACTCTGCATCGCCCGCACCATCGCGGTGCGGCCCGAGGTGATCCTGTTCGACGAGCCGACCTCGGCGCTCGACCCGATCTCGACGCTGAAGATCGAGGAGCTGATCGACGAGCTGAAGCGCGACTTCACCATCGCGATCGTCACCCACAACATGCAGCAGGCGGCGCGCTGCGCCGACCAGGTGGCCTTCTTCTACCTCGGCGAGCTGGTCGAGGTGGCGCCGGCCGGGCAGCTCTTCACCGCGCCGAAGCAGCGGCGCACCCAGGAATACATCACCGGCCGGTTTGGCTGAGGCGCAGCGGGATGAACCAGATGCAGGAGCACACCGTGCGCGCCTATGCCGAGGAACTCCGCCGGCTGCGCGAGCTGGTCGCCCGGATGGGCGGGCTGGCGGAACGCCAGGTGGCCGATGCCGTCACCGCCCTGGTCCGCGGCGACGCCGAGCTGGCGACCGAGGTGATCGGCCGCGACGCCGAGATCGACGCGCTTGAGCGGGAGATCGAGGATTTCTGCATCCGCCTGCTGGCGCTGCGCCAGCCGGCCGGGGCCGATCTGCGGCTGGTGGTCGCGGCGCTGAAGATCATCCATGCGATCGAGCGCATCGGCGACTATGCCCGCAACGCCGCCAAGCGCAGCATCGTCCTGGCCCAGCAGCCGCGGCTCGGCAGCCTCAACGGCTTCCAGCGCATGGCGCGCCTCGTGCAGGAGAACCTGAAGGGCGCCATGGACGCCCTGGTGAACGAGGACGCGGCGCGGGCCGACGAGGTCTGGGCCGCCGACAAGCCGGTGGACGAGGTCTACAACGGCATCTTCCGCGAGATGCTGACCTTCATGATGGAGGACCCGCGCAACATCACCGCGGCGACCCACCTGCTCTTCGTGGCGAAGAACCTCGAGCGCATCGGCGACCACGCGACCAACATCGCCGAGACCGTGCACTACGCGGTGCAGGGCCAGGCGCTGACCGAGGAACGGCCGAAGGGCGACACCTCGACCTATGCCGTCGCCCGGCCCGGCGGCTGAGCGGAGGAGGCAGCCCATGCCCGACATGGTCCCCGGGGGCGCCCGGCCGGTGATCCTGGTGGTCGAGGACGAGGTGCCGCTGCTCACGCTGCTGCGCTACAACCTGGAGAAGCAGGGCTTCCGGGTCGAGGAGGCGGCGGACGGGCAGGAGGCGCTGCTGCGCGTCGCCGAGACCAAGCCCGACCTGGTGCTGCTGGACTGGATGCTGCCGCAGCTCTCGGGGCTCGAGGTCTGCCGCCAGCTGCGCCGCCGGCCGGCCACGCGCGACCTGCCGATCATCATGGTCACCGCCCGGGTCGAGCAGCAGGACAGCGTCCGCGCGCTCGACATCGGCGCCGACGACTATGTCACCAAGCCCTTCGCCATGGACGGGCTGCTGGCCCGCATCCGCGCCCTGCTGCGGCGCTCGGGCAGCGTCGCCAGCCGCGGCAGGCTGGCCTTCCGCGACCTGGTCATGGACCAGGACGCGCACCGCGTCTCCCGCGGCGGCCGCGCCCTGCACCTGGGCCCGACCGAATACCGGCTGCTGGAATTCCTGATGCAGCATCCCGGCCGGGTCTTCTCCCGCGAGCAGCTGCTTGATGCCGTCTGGGGCCGCGACATCCATGTCGAGCCGCGCACGGTGGACGTGCATGTGCGGCGGCTGCGGAAGGCGATCAACGGGCCCGGCGAGGAGGACGTGATCCGCACCGTCCGCTCGGCCGGCTATGCGCTCGATGCGGAGCCGGGCTGAAGACCGAGCGCCCGCGCGGCGGCGGCGATGCAGCGGGCGAAGGCCGCCAGGTCGTGCCAGCGGCGCGCCGCCGGCACCGCCGCGGCCTCGAAGCCGCCTCCCGACTCGGCGATGCCGCCTTCCAGCATCAGGTTGTCGTACCGGTCCAGATTCCTCGACCGCCATGCCCTCGGCATCCTCCCAGGCGCCGTCCGCCCGCCGCCGCGCGGCGCCGCCGAGCGCCGCCAGCACCCGGCCGCCGAAGCGCTGGTCGCTGTTGCTGTAGCCGAAGACCGGCCGCCCCAGCGCCCGCATGAAGCCGAGCTCATAGACCGTGCCGACATCGGCCGAGACCCCGCGGAACGGGGTCAGGTTGGCGACCAGCGCGTCGCAGCTGCGGATATGCGCCTCATTCGCCTGATAGATCCGCCGCCATTCCGGCAGGGCCGGGTCTGGCTCGAGCGGCGGCGGCTCGAGCGGGAAGATTCCGGTCAGCCCCTGCGCCGCACAGATGGCCCGCTTGGCGGCGGCGATATCGGCCGCATCGGCAAGGAAGACCTCGGGCCCGGCCAGATGAACTCGCATCCCGTCTTCTAGCCCAGGCGGCCAGCGCGATGCACCTGCACAGGTGGCGGCGCAGCGGGCCGATCCTGCTTTCGGGAATTTTTCGGGAATTTAAAGCAGCAAATTTCAACTTTAACGCTATGGCGACAAGAGGAGCGGTTGTAGAGTTCAGCGCATCAATTCTCGCCATCGGATCGGCAGGCCGTCCATGTCCCACCGCCCCCTCCCTGCAGATGCCCCGGGCCGGCGCCCCCTGGTCCAGGCGGCCGCCGCGCTGGCCCTCGGGACCCTCCTGCCCCGCCCGGCGCCGGCCGCCGTCTCCGGCCTGGTCGTCGTCGGCAAGGAGGGCTGGCTCTTCCCGCTCTGGGATGCGACCTCCGCTTCGATCCCGGCGCGCTGCAGGCCGCGACGCCGGTGATGAACGACGCCGTGGCGGCGCTGAAGGCCGCCGGGATCGAGGTGGTGCAGGCCGTCGTTCCGGCCAAGTCGCGGCTCTATCGCCAGTTCCTGCCGGACGACACCAGGCTGCCGGCCGATATCGACAAGCGCTACCCGCCATCCTGGCCGCGCTGCGCAAGCCGGGCGCCCTGGCCGTCGACCTCGACACCCCGTTCCGTGCCGTCCGCGCCAGCCGGCCGAAGCTGCCGGTCTACTTCGCCACCGACACCCACTGGACCCCAGGCGGGGCCGAGGTCGCGGCGACCAAGCTGGCGAAGCGGATGAAGGAGGACCTGCGCCTGCCGCCCGCCCCGCGCCCCGCCGCGCGGCTCGGCCCCCGGCCACCATGACCAACCCGGCCAGCGACCTGGTGCGCTTCCTGCCCGCCGACCAGCGCGCCAAGTACCCGCCCGAGACCTACCAGATCCGCGAGCCGCAGGCCGCCGGCGGGCTGCTCGATGGTGATGACGGCGCCGATGTGGTGGTGGTGGGCAACAGCTTCGCCCAGCCGAAATACGGCTTCGTGCCGCTGCTGGCGGCGCAGCTCGACCGGCCGGTCGGGCTGGCCTGGCGGCCGAACAATTACGGCCCCTGGTTCACCCTGCTGGAATACCTGAAAAGCGACGGCTTCCGCCGCCGGCGGCCGAAGGCGCTGGTCTGGATGCACCTGGGATTCGACCTCCAGAACCAACCGAACAGCAGCAGCTGGGGCAGAATGCGGTGCCGCCGCAGACTTTCCTGGCGGAGGTCAGGCGGGCGGTCGGCGGATGACCCGCCGCCGCATCCTGGCCGCCTCGCTGCTGGCCGGCCTTGCCCCGGCGCGACTCCGCGCCCAGGGGCAGGCGCAGGTCTACGACCCGCAGCCGCCGCCCGGCTCGGCCTTTCTGCGCTTCGTCAATGCGCTGGGGGCCGAGCTCGCGCTGCGGCCGGATTTCCTGCCGGCCCAGGTGCTCGGCACCGGCCCGGCCCAGCGGGTCACCCCTATGCGGTGGTCGAGCGCGCCGCCGGACGGCACCTGGCGCTCGAGGCCGCCAGCGCCGGCGCCACCGGCCGGGCCGTGCTCGGGCTCGAGCCGGGCAGCTATGTCACGCTGCTGCTGCACCGCGGCGCCGATGGCGGCATCGCCGCGACGCCGGTCACCGACAGCGCCGATTTCGACCGCGCCAAGGCCCGGCTCGGCTTCTACAACGCCGCCCCCGGCTGCCCAGCCGCCGCGCTCCGGCTGGCGTCGAACCACGCCACGGTCTTCGACCAGGTGGCGCCCGGCACCGCCCGGGCCCGCACGGTGAACCCGGTTTCGGCCGCGCTCCGCGCCGAATGCGGCGAGGCCGCCGTCGGCCTCCCGGCCGAGGGCTTCGAGGCCGGCGGCAGCTACAGCATCCTGCTGATCCGCCCGGAGGGCGCCGCCCCCGCCGCCCTGCTGGTGCGAGACAGCACCGCGCGGTGGCGCCCGTGACGCCACCGGGCCGGGCGCCCTGGCTGCTGGCCAGCCTCGCCCTCGGCGCGGCCTGGCTGCCCGCCCCGGTCGCGGCCCAAGGGGGGCCGCGCTGGAACGCGTCGCCGGGCCCCGCCCCTCGCTTGCCCTGTTGATGGACCAGGCAGATTTCTGGCTGCTGCAGGACAACCCGGAGGCCGCGCTGCAGGCGCTGAACCGCGCGGTCCAGGCCTATCCCGAGAATGTCGAAGCGCTGAGCGCCGCGGCCGAGGTCGCCACCCAGCTCAACCGGCCCGAGGCGCCGGCGCTGCTGGAACGGCTGCGCCGGCTGGCGCCGAACGACCCGCGCACCCGGCAGACCGAAGGCGTCCTGCGCGACCCAGGCGCCAATGCCGCCATCCTGGACGAGGCCCGCGCCCTGGCCCGCGCCGGCCGCACGGCGGAGGCGGTGCAGCGCTACCGCGAGGCCTTCCATGGCGAGGACCCGCCGCCCAACCGCGCGGTGGAGTTCTACTCGGCCCTGGCGACGCTGTCCGACTCCGGGATGCAGGAAGCCCGCAGCAAGCTCGGCGCCCTGGCCCGGCGCACGCCGAACGACGCCCTTGCAGCTCGCCTACGCCCAGATGCTGACCTATGGGCTCGATACGCGCGCCGAAGGGATCGAGCGGCTGGAGCGCCTGGCGCAGCAGCCCGCTACCCAGAATGCGGCGCGCCGGGCCTGGCGCCAGGCGCTGCTCTGGCAGGGTGCCGACCCGGAGGCGGCCGACCAGATCGAGGCCTATCTGCGCTCGAACCCGAGCGACCCCGAGATCGCCGAGAAGCTGGCCCAGGCGCGCAGCACCCGCGGCATCCAGCACCGCATGGCCGGCTGGAACCTCGGCGGCGCCGGCCGCTTCGCCGATGCCGAGCGGGAGTTCCGCACCTCGATCGCGGTCGATCCGCAGGATGCCGAATCCCTGGTCGGCCTGGCGCTGATCCGCCGTCGGCAGGGCCGCAACGCGGAAACCAAGCAGCTGCTCGACCAGGCGGTGGCGATCAGCCCCGACCGGCGGGACGAGTTCATCCGCATCCTCGGCACCGACGGCACCAATCCGGCACCCGGCGCCGCCGGCGACCCGCCGCCTATGCCAGCCACGCGACGCTGGCCTGGCGGGCGCTGGCGCGCGGCGACCTCGACCGCGCGGACGGCTTCGCCCGCCGCGCGCTGCGTGCTGGCGGCGACGAGCGGGTGCAGGGCGAGGTGGTGTTGGGCCAGGTCGCCTTCCGGCGGGAGGACTGGGCCACGGCCGAGAGCCGCTACCGCGCGGCGCTCGCGCTCAGGCCGAAGCTGCCGGTGGCGCTGGCCGGGCTGTTCGACACGCTGCAGCGCCAGGGCCGCATCGCCGAGGCCGATACCCTGCAGCAGGAGACCGGCTTCCGCCCTCCTGCCGGCGCCACCGCCGCCCGCGCCTATACGCTGCGCGAGCAGGCCTTCCGCGAGGAGGACCCGACCCGGCGCCTGGCCCTGCTGCGGGAGGCGCTCTCGGCCGACCCGGGCAACCCCTGGATCAAGGTCGACCTCGCCCGGCTGCTGCGCGCGACGGGTGCCGAGGCCGAGGCGCGCGAGATCGAGCAGGCCCTGGCGCGCGACCGCGGCGCCGACAGCGCCTATGCCGCCGCCCTGGTGGCGGCGGACGAGGAGCGCTGGGCCGAGGCGGCGCAACTGCTGGAGCGCGTGCCAGCCCGGCTGCGCAATGCCGACATGAACCGCCTGCTGACCCGCAGCCGGCAGGAGAGCGAGATCCTGGCGCTCGAGCGCCAGGCGCGCGACGGCCGGCCGGAGGCCCGCCGTCGCCTCGCCGCGCTGGCGGCGCAGCCGAGCCCGGGCGGCACCACCGGCGCCGCGGTCGTCCGCGCCTTCGGCCGCCTGGGCGATGGCCCGGCTGCGGTGGCGGCCTCGCGCGCCGCGGTCGCCGCCAACCCCGGCACCGACCCCGGCCTGCGCCTCGCCCTGGCGGGCAGCCTGATGGGCATCGGCGAGCGGGCCGAGGCCGAGGCGCTGGTCGGCCCGCTGGCCGACAGCCCTGGCCTGCCGGAGGAGGCGCGGCGGCAGATCGCCGCGCTGCAGGCCAGCGCCGTCGTCACCCTGGCGGACCGGCTGAACCAGATCGGCGACCAGGATGCGGCCTACCGCCAGCTGATGCCGGCGCTGGAACGCCAGCCGGACAACCCCGAGCTGAACGCCGCGCTGCTGCGGCTGAACCTGGCGAATGGCAAGACCGCCGAAGCGCGCGCCGCGGCCGAGCGGCTGCTGGCGATCGATCCGCGCAGCCAGGAAGCGCGCAACGCGCTGGTCGACCTCGCCACCGCCCAGGGCGACTGGGCGACCGCCGAGCGCCTGCTCGCCGAGGCCCGGGCGCAGGCGCCGGACGACCTGCGGCTGGCCCTGGCCGAGGCGCGGCTGGCCCGGGCGCGCGGCGATGCGGTGCGCGCCCAGCGCCTGCTGGAGGACGCGGCGCGGCGGCGGGTCGCCGAACTGCAGGCGAGCGGCGCCGCCGGCCAGGCGGCGCTGACCCGCGACCTGCTGAGCCCGGCCCGTGCCGCGACGCGCGCCGGGCAGGAGCCGGCCGATGCGCTGAACGCCGAGCTGGTCCGGGCGCTGCGCCAGGCGCGGGACGAGACCTCCACCTGGCTGCAGGCCGGCATCGGCCTGCGCGGCCACAGCGGCACCGGCGGGCTCAGCCGGCTGAGCGAGATCACCGCGCCGGTCGAGCTCTCGACCCCGCTGCCGGGGCTCGGCGGCCGGCTGCAGCTGCAGACCGGCACCGTGGCGCTCGGCACCGGCGGCTTCGCGGCCGGGTCGGACCAGGCAAGGCAGTTCGGCACCGGGGTGCTGGCCGGCAGCGCCGCCCCGGCCTCGGCGCCCGCTGGACCACCGGCCAGACCCTCGGCATCGGCTATGTCGCGGCGCGGGTCAGGGCGGATGTCGGCGCGACGCCGCTCGGCTTCCAGCAGCAGAACGTCGCCGGCGGGGCAGAGGCGGCGCTGCCGCTGGGCGAGGCGCTGAACCTGCGCGTGACCGGGCTGCGCCGGCCGGTGACCGAGAGCGTGCTGTCCTATGCCGGCCAGCGCGACCCGGGCACCGGCCGCCAATGGGGCGGGGTGATGCGGACCGGAGCACGGGCGCAGCTGGAATACGCGGTCAACGATCGCTTCGGGATCTATGGCGGCGGCGGCTGGCAGAGCCTGCGCGGCGAGAATGTCGCGGCCAACGAGATGGTCGAGGCCGGCGGCGGGCTCTACTACGCCGCCATCCGCACGCCGGAGGAGACGCTGAGCGTCGGACCGGACCTCCGCTACTTCCACTACAACCGCAACCTCGGAAGCTTCAGCTACGGCCAGGGCGGCTATTTCAGCCCGCAATCGCAGGTGATCGGGACGCTCGGCGCCGACTGGAAGCGGCAATGGGGCGACCTCACCGCCCGGGTGCAGGCGACCCTCGGCTGGCAGCGCTTCCATGAGCACGGCGCCCCGGCCTTCCCGACCGACCAGGCGCTGCAGGCGCAACTCGAGGCGAACCCGGCGCTCGGCCCGGCCGGCAGCACCGCGCGCTCGGTCGGCGGGCCGGTCGGCGGGCTCGGCGCCAACCTGGAATATGCGGTGAGCCCGACGCTCCGGCTCGGCGCCATCGGCCGCTTCGCCCATACCGGCAATTACAGCGACGCCACCGGCCTGTTCTACCTCCGCTGGCGGCTGGACCAGCCGCCGCAGGACCTGGCGCCGCTGCTGGCCGGCACGCCGACTCGCTACCCCGCCGGCAGCTGGCCAATGCCCGCGATGCTGACGAATGGCGCGCCGGAGCCGGTGCAGCTGAACGGCGGAGCGGCGCGGCCGGTATGGTAGCGCGCCTTCTCCTCCTGGCCTGCCTGCTGGCGTTCGGCCCCGCCGCCGGCCGGGCGGCCGAGCTTTGCGCCGGGCTGCCGGCCCGCCAGCCGGCCCCGCGCGAGGCGAAGCCGGAACCGCTGACCGACCAGGGCTGGCTGCTGCGGGTGAGCGAGCTGGAACGCCAGGTCCTCGGCCCGGATGCCAATCCGGCGCAGATGCTCTTCCTCGGCGATTCGCTCGTGCAGGGCTGGGCGCCGCTGGTGTTCGAGCATTTCTACGGCGACCGCGCCGCGCTGGATTTCGGCGTCAGCGGCGACACCACCCAGAGCCTGCTCTGGCGGCTCGCGCGGCTGCCGCTCGGCAGCGCGCTGCGGCCGCGCCTGGCGGTGGTGCTGGTCGGCACCAACAACACCGCCGCCGGCAGCCGGCCGGAGGACACCGCGCTCGGCATCGCCGAGGTCGTGCGGACGCTCCGCCGCCGCTCGCCGCAGACCCGGGTGCTGCTGGTCGGGCTGCTGCCGCGCGGCGGCCTCGCCTCCGAGCCGATGCGCGCGGTGAACGAGCAGGTCAATGCCCTGGTCGCCGGCTGCGCCGATGGCCAGACGGTGTTCTACACCGCGCCCGGCTCAATGGTGGTGGACCGGGCGGGCCGGCTGTCCGACCAGATCGCCTACGACTACCTGCACCTGACCTGGCTCGGCTACGGGATCCTCTCGGCGGCGTTGGAGCCGCAGATCCGCCGGCTGCTCTGGAACTAGCCCGGCGCCGGCGCCCGCGGGGCCGCTCACGCTGCGGAACGAGCGCCCAACGGCCCTGTTATCGGCCTTGCGCCTGGCGGGCCGCGGCCCGCGCGCAGGCTGCCCGATACGGAGGATCCGTCATGCGCTTCGCAATCATCCTCGTGGCGGCGGTGCTGGCCGGCCCCGCCCTGGCCCAGAACACGGCGCCGGCCGGGCGCGCCGCCCCCGGGCGCGACTGCCAGCCCGGCACGGCGGCCTGCGCCGACGCGCCCGGCCGCGGCGGCTCGGCCGGCCCGGCGCGCGACCGGGCCGGGTCGGACGTGGTCCCGCAGGTCAAGGACGCCGCGAAGGACGCCAACCCCGGCCGCACTACTCCGGCGAGGGTGGCGGGATGCCGGCTCCGGCCCGGCGCTAGGCAGCCGGGCCGCGGAGTCCGCCGCCCCGCCCGCCGGGACGTGATCGGCGAAGCGCCTCCACCACCCGGCTTCGCCGGTATACGCCTTACCCGGAACGGGGGCTGGCTATGGCGGAGGCGCGCAGCGGGCTGCTGCCCGGGCTGCATGGGCTGCGGGCGATGGCGGCGATGATGGTGCTGCTGTTCCACCTGCATGTCATCCCGGCGCTCGCCGTGCCCAGCCTGTTGCCCTGGATCGCCACGCATTTCGGGCTTGGCGTGCACCTGTTCTTCGCGCTCTCGGCCTTCTCCCTCGCCTGGGCCAACCCGCAGGCGGCGACGCGGCCGGGCCCCTACCTGGTGAAGCGCTTCTTCCGCATCGCGCCGCTCTACTGGCTGCTGGCGACGCTGATCCTGCTGGTCGGGCGCTGGCCGGGGACCGGGCGGGTGCTGGCGGAATACGGCTTCGCCTTCAACTTCGTGCCGGGCTGGCATGGCGGGCTGGTCCCGGCCGGCTGGACGGTCGGCGTCGAGATGCCCTTCTACCTGCTGCTGCCGCTGCTGCTGCGGATCCGCGGCATCGCCGGCATGGCCGTCGCCTCGGTGCTGGCGACGGCATTGTCCTGGGCCGCGCGCGTCTGGCTGGAGGCAGCGATGCCCGGCAGCGACTACCCGCAGGTGGCGCTGGCCAGCAATGCCTGGGTCTTCGTTGTCGCCCTGCTGGCCTTCCGGATCTTCGAGCGGGTGCGCGGCACGCCGCGGAGGGCGCGGCGGCGGCGGCCGCGGCGGCACTGGGCCTCGGGCTGCTGGGCTTCCTGCTCTCGCCGCTCGCCGCGCCGCTGGCCGGACCGGGCAACATAGACCTGCTGCTGTTCGGCCCTGGCTTCGCCGCGCTCTGCCTCTGGCAGGCGCTGCGGCCATCCTGGCTGATGCGCTGCTGGCCGGCGCTCTGGCTGGGGAGCGGAGCTACGCAGCATCTACCTCCGCGCATTTCGCGCTGATCCTGGCGCTGCGACCGGCCTATGCGCGGGTTGTGGAGGCGCTGGGCCAGGGCGGGCCGGCCTTCCTCGCCTGCCTCGCCATCACCCTGCCGCCGCTCTGCCTGGCCGCGGCGCTCGGCTACCGGCTGGTGGAGCGGCCGGGGATCGCGCTCGGCCGCTGGCTGATCCGGCGGCGGGGAGACCCGCGCCGCGCTGGCCGCGGCCTGAGCCGCTACCAGCCGGCGAGGGATCCGCGCTCCGCGGCCCCGACCGGCTGGCCGACCACGCGTTCCGGGATCTCCCAGACCAGCAGCGTCGGCCTGGCCTCGCGCCAGGCGGCGCTGGTGAAGTATTCCCGCGCCGCGCCGGCAAAGCCGCCGCCGGCCCTGGCATGGCTGGCCACCCCGGAGGCCAGCGCCTGCTGCAGCCGGCCGTGGAAATTGGCGTTCATCGAATAGGAGGAGCCGAGCAGCACAACCTCGGCCGGCGGCGTCTCCTCCAGCAGGCCGGCGGCCTCGCCGCTGGCCTCGGTGCGCTCGGGGTATTGCCGATCCGGCGCCGGGCGCAGCGCGTCGGGCACGCGGTCGAGGCTCATCAGCCGCAGCAGGTCTCCCGGCCCATCCGCTTCCGCGGCGGCGGCGACGGTGCGCGAGATCTGCTCGGCGCGGCGCAGCGGCAGGCCGGCGGTGGCCGCCGCGATCGCGGCGGCCGCGGCGGCGGCGCCGGCCTGGTTCCAATGCGTGTCGGTGCGCCAGAAGGCCGGCTGCACGGCCGCCAGCGCATCGTGCAGCGAGAGCGCCGGCACCCCCTGCCCGCGCAGCAGCCCCAGCCATTCCGGCAGGCGCTCGATGGCCTCGGCCGCGCGCGGGCGCCGCAGAGCCGGTCCGCCTCGATACGCGCCTTGTCCGGCACCACGGCGACCAGCAGGCGCGACGCCCTCCGCCGCCAGCCGCGCGCGGATGCGGCCGAGCGCCGCGGCGCGCTCGGCCATGGCGGCCGCTGCATCCGGCCAGGGACGCGATTCCTCGGTCAGGAAGAGCCAGCCGTCGCAGCCGAGCCCGCACCGCCGGCCCGCCCGAGCCGAAGGACGCCCCAGCGCAGCACCCCGCCGGCGGCGCGCAGCAGCGGGTCGGCCGGCGAGGCCATGCGCCATCGCATGGTTCACCGCCGCCGCGGTGCGCCCGCCGAGGAAGGCCTCCAGCGTCAGGCTCTCGGCGATCCGGGCCCGGCGTCGCCGGCTCCAGCAGCGCCGCGGTGCCCTGCCAGGCGCCCCAGCCGAGCAGGGCGAGCATCGCCAGGGCGTAGGCCTGGGCAGTGCGGGGACGAGGTTCCTGCATCGCCGCCTCAGAACTGGAAATAGAGGAAAGGTACCGCGGCGCGGCTGTAGAGCGCGACGATGCCGATGACGAAGCCGAGCAGCGGCCCCGCCGCCCGGGCGGCCCGCGCCAGCCCGTCCGGCACCCGGCCGCGCAGCAGCGCCGGCGCATAGACCAGCAGGCCGGCCAGGCCGAAGCACCACCACTGATCCGGCGTCACCTGCCAGGGCAGGGCGTCGGAGAAGCCGATGCCGTTCAGCCCGAGCATGCCGCGATACATCGCCGAAGGTCGCGGTGATGCTCGGCGCCCGGAAGGTCACCCAGCCGATGACGACGGCCAGCATCAGCAGCGGGTTGCCGAGGATCCAGGGCAGCCGATGGCCCCGTCCGCTCCAGCCCCGGTGCAGCGCCAGCAACCCGCCATGCCAGGCGCCCCAGAGCAGGAAGGTCCAGTTGGCGCCGTGCCAGAAGCCGCCGATCAGCATGGTGGCGAGCAGGTTCAGGTAGGTCCGCAGCGGCCCGCGCCGGCTGCCGCCGAGCGGGATGTAGAGGTAGTCGCGGAGGAAGCGGGACAGCGTCATGTGCCAGCGCTGCCAGAATTCCTGGATCGACCCCGACAGGTAGGGGTGGTCGAAATTCTCCGGGAAGCGGAAGCCGCACATCAGGGCCAAGCCGATCGCCATGGCGGAATAGCCGGCAAAGTCGAAGAGCAGTTGCAGGCTGTAGGCCACGGCGCCGGCCCAGGCCTCGGCCAGGGTCGGGGCGGGCAGCGTGAAGGCGGCCTCGACCAGCGGGGCCAGCGTGTCGGCCACCAGCACCTTGGCGGCGAATCCCAGCATGAACCGGCGGGCGCCGAGGCCGAACAGCGCCAGGCGATGGCTGCGCGACCGCAGGTCCCGCTCGATCTCGGCATAGCGGACGATCGGCCCGGCGATGAGCTGGGAGAAGATCGCCTTGTACGCGGCATAGTCGACGAAGCGGCGGCTGGCGGGCACGTCGCCGCGGTACAGGTCCACCAGGTAGCTGACCGATTGCAGCACGTAGAAGGACAGGCCGATCGGCAGCAGGATCTCCCGCCATCCCAGCGGTGCCAGGCCCCAGCCGGCGCGCAGCGCGTTCAGCGTCTCGACGCCGAAGATTGGCGTATTTGAACCAGGCGAGGACGCCGAGATTGCCGAGCAGCCCGATCAGCAGCAGCTGCCGTCCGGCCGGGCTGCGCGGGCCGGCAGCATCCATCGCGCGGGCGACCAGGAAGGTGAAGAGGGTGACCCCGGCCAGGAGCGCCAGGAAATCCACCCGCCACCAGGCATAGAAGGCCCAGGAGAGGATAAGGATCGGCCAGTTCCGCAGCCGCGCCGGGGTCAGGAAATAGGCCGCGAAGAAGATCGGCAGGAACAGGAACAGGAATTCGAGAGGAGGCGAAGATCATGCCGGCCGCCCGGCTGCCATGGGACGGCCGGCGCGGCAGGATGTGTTGCCAACCATTTGGTGAATCATGCCCCTGCTCATTCCAGGCAAGGGCGAAGCTGTCCAGCGAAAAACAGGTCGGCGAGGGTCGCCCTATGGTCTAGCCACGCCGCCTGCCGGCGAAGCTGCCGAGCATCCGGCGTGGCTCATCCGTCTCCCAGGCGGCGGCGAAGGCGGGGATGCCGGCGGCGATGGCGGCGTCGGTCGGCAGATCCTCCCATTGCCGGATCAGCCGCTTCTGCAGCCGCAACGCCTGCCGCCCGGCCGCGCCGAGATGGCCGAGCCACTCCGCCACCGCGGCATCCAGCGCCTCGGCCGGCACCACCTGCTCGAGCAAGCCCCAGCCCAGCGCCTCGGCGGCGCCGATGGTCTCGCCCAGCAGCAGCAGGCGGCGGGTGCGGCCCCAGCCGATCAGCCCGGGCAGCAGTGCCGCCTCGACCACCGAGGGGATGCCGACGCGGACCTCCGGCATGCCGAATCGGGCGTGGTCGGCGGCAATCCGCAGGTCGCAGGCGGCGGCGAGTTCAAGCCCGGCACCAAGGGTCCAGCCATTGACCCGGGCGATCACCGGCACCGGGCAATCCCGCACCGCACGGCAGCAGCCATGCACCAGGGTGATGAAGCCCCGTGCCGCCTCGCCGTCCTCTAGCCCGGCCATGACGGTGATGTCGGCGCCGCCGACGAAGCTCTTCGGCCCGGCGCCGGTCAGCACCGCGGCGTGGAGCAACTCGTCCGCCGAGAGTCGCGCCATGGCGGCGGCGAATTCCCGCATCAGCGCCGGGTTCAGCGTGTTGAGCTTCGCCTCGTGCGCGATGGTGACGAAGGCGACGCGGCCGGTCGCCGGCGCCTCGCGGATCTCGATTTGGATCTCGCCGGCCATGGCGGTCCCTCCCCCGATGGATTGGCGGCCAGGGTAGCGCGGCACGCCGCATCCGGGGAGCCGCGGGCGGCCAGATGGTTGCCGCTGCATCACATTCCACCGATGCCGAAATCCCGTGATTGGACCACCGCAACGGATGCGCGGACCCTCTGCCCACGGATGGCCCGAGGGGGTGGAGGACAGGATGGACGGGGACGCCATGGGCGGTGCGGCGGCCGAGGAGCCGGGCCGCCGGCCCGCAGGATCAACGACGCGCCGCTGCGGGCGGCACTGGAGAACCGGCGCGGCCGGGTCTTCGACGAGGCGCTGTCAGGCGTCTGCTACACCCATGGCGTGCGGCTCGGCCTCGCCGGCGACCCGCTGCCCCGCTGGCTGCCGACCGCCCCGCGCTGGGCGCGGGAGGCGCTGCGGACCGGCCATGCCAGTGGCACCGCGATCTCCGGCCGGGGCGACCAGGCCCCGGCCTGAGCGTTCAGATCGGGTTGGCCGGGATCGTCGCCTCGCCCTCGTCCGGGAGGTCGGACAGGGTGTCGGAGGGCTCGTCGCGCCAGCCGGAGCGGCGCTCCATCGCCTTCCGCGCCAGCATGGCGCCACCGACGATCCCGGCGCCGACGCCGATGCCGGCGAGGAAGGGGCCGATGCCGGCCAGCATGGCCATGCCGCCCATGGCGGTGCCGGCCATGGTCATCGGGCCCGGCAGGCCCAACGGGTTGCAACGCGGCAGGAACATACGGATCATCCTTTGATTGCTGGGCAGGATAGTGGCGCGCGGGACGGCAACCGCAAGGCCGCCGCTAGCCCGGCACCTTCTGTGGTTCGCGGTATGTGAACCCCTCCCCCGCCCCGGCCGCGGCATCGACCGCCAGCGACAGCACGGCATGGTGGGGCGAGAGGGCACAAGCCGGGTCGGTGGCCGCGGCGTCGCCGAGCAGCGCGAAGGCCTGGCAGCGGCAGCCGCCCCAGTCGATCTCGGCTCGCTCACAGCCCTGGCAGGGAACCGGCATCCAGCCAGTGCCGCGGAAGCGGTTGAAGGCCTCGGGATCCTCCCAGGCCTCGCGCAGCGAGACCTCCCGAACATTGGGGAAGTCGAAGCCGGGCAGGCTTTCCGCGGCATGGCAGGGCAGCACACGGCCGGCCGGCGAGACCGCCAGGAACTGCCGGCCCCAGCCGCCCATGCAGGCCTTCGGGCGCTTGGCGTAGTAGTCCGGCACCACGTAGTCGATCACCAGCCGTCCCCGCAGGTCGCGGCGCGCCGCCTCGACCGTCGCGGTGGCGGCCTCAAGCTGGGCCCGGGTCGGCAGCAGGGCGTCACGGTTGGCCAGGGCCCAGCCGTAATACTGCACATGCGCCACTTCCAGCCGCCCGGCGCCGAGCTCGAGCGCCAGCTCGATGAGCTGCGGCAGCCGGTCGAGGTTCTGCCGGTGCACCACGGCGTTCAGCGTCAGCGGCAGGCCGGCCTCGTGCACCGTCCGGGCGAAGTCCAGCTTCCGCGCATGGCCGCCGCGGTAGCCGCCGATGCGGTCGGCCGAGCCCGGCTCGGCGTCCTGCACCGAGAGCTGGACATGGTCCAGCCCGGCCTCGACCAGGGCCTGCAGCTTCGCCTCCCCGGTCAGCACGCCGGAGGTGATGAGGTTGGTGTAGAGCCCGGCCTCGCTGGCGGCGCGGACGATCTCCCGGATGTCGCGCCGCGCCGTCGGCTCGCCGCCCGAGAGGTGGACCTGCAGGCAGCCGAGCGCCGCCGCCTCCCGGAAGACCCGGGCCCAGGTGGCGGTGTCGAGCTCCTGCGCCACCCGGGTCAGCTCCGTGGGGTTGGAGCAATAGGGGCAGCGCAGCGGGCAGCGATGGGTCAGCTCGGCCAGCAGCGCCAGCGGGGCGGCAGCGTGGATCGGCTGGACGTCCGTCATGTGACCAAGACTTCCCTTTGCCGCCAGGTCGTCCAGCATGGCGACGACATCGGCCAGGATCTCGCCGCGCGGGGCGGCGAAGCGGGCGGCCAGGTCGTCCACCATGGCATCGACGCTGCGGGCGCCATCGACCAGCCGCAGCACCTCCAACGCAATGTCGTCGGGGACGAACATGCGCTCCGGCCCCATGACCACCCAGCGGCCGCGGGCGGCATCCTCCGCAGCTTCATGCCGCGGCCGAGGCGGGGGACGGAGCCGCCCTCGATCACGGCCGCCAGGCCCCCGGCGGAATGTTGCCCGGCTCGACATAGGCGTAGTGCAACGCGTCGAGCTGCGCCCAGAGCAGGTCGCACTTGAAGCGCCAGCGCGTCCATCACCTGCTCCTGCTGCTCGCGCGTCCGGGCTTCCCGCTTGACATAGCCGAGGGCGAATTTGACGTCCTGCGGTGCCTGGGTCAGGCGCGGGGTGAAATAGGCCAGCGTCTCCTGGCTGACGAAGTCGTAGCCGCGCAGCATGCCGGAGACGCGCTGGGAGATGATGTCCGGCGAGAACATCTCGGTCAGCGAGGAGGCCACGGCTTCCAGCACCGACTTGTACTTGACGAAATTCACATAGGCGTCGACCGCGTGCCGCGTGCCCGGCAGCAGAGCCGCGCAGCGAGACGACGTAGTCGCGGTCGAGGCCGAGCCCATCCGTCAGCTTCAGCCAGCGCTCCACGCCGCCCGGCTTGGTGCCGTCGCCGTCATGGTCGACGATCCGCCGCCGCCATTCCCGCCGCAAGCTCCGGCGTCGGCAGCCGGCCGAGCACCGCGGCATCCTTCGCCGGGATGCTGGCCTGGTAGTAGTAGCGGTTCAGCGCCCAGGCCTGGACCTGCGGCTTCGACAGCTTCCCGCCATGCAGCAGGTGATGGAACGGGTGGTGGACATGGTAGCGCTCCTCGCCGATGGCGCGGAGGCGGCGTTCCAGCTCCTCGGGCGGGAGCAGCGCGTCGTCCGTCATGGGGTGATCTCCATGCCGTCCCAGGCGACCTCCCAGCCGGCGGCTTCGGCCGCCGCGCGTTCCAGGCTGTCCGCCAGCAGGACGGGGTTGGTGTTGTTGATGTGGATGAGGATGCGGCGCCGCACGCCGAGCGCAGCGAAGGCGGCGATGGTGCCGCCCGGCCCGTCGATGCTCATATGCCCCATCCGCGCCCCGGTCTTCGGCCCGGCGCCGGCGCGCAGCATCTCGTCGTCCCGCCAGAGCGTGCCGTCGAAGAGCACGCAGTCGGCACCCTCCAGCCGGGCAGCCAGCGCCGGAGGCAGCGCGGCGCAGCCGGGCATGAAGTACAGCGACCGGCCGCCGGCCGAGACGCGGAGGCCGACCGTCTCGCCCTCCTCCGCCCGTCCGGGATCGGCGCCGGAGGCATCCTCCATGAAGAGCGGCACCTTGCCGGGCACGGCGAAGGCCTCGACAACCAGGCCGAGCAGGGCGCCGGCGGCGTCCTCCAGCGCCAGCGGCCGGTCGAGCGGCAGGGTGCGGCGGGGGACAATGGCGGGGTTCGCCGCGCCGAAGATCGGGTTCGCCGCGAGCACCGCCAACGCCCGGTCGGCGCCATAGAGCGCGAAGGCGTGACGTTCCCGCATGGTCAGCAGGCCGGCGATGGTATCGACCTCGGCCCCGGTCAGCACCACGGCGGCGATCGGCGAATGGCGGATCTCGCCCGGTGTCGGGCGGGAATGCAGCGCCGGAGTGGCGATGATCTGCTGGCGCAGGTCGGGCGAGGCGTTCAGCAGCACCCAGCGCACCCCATCCGCCGAGACGGCGAGCGAGGCCTGGCTGCGGGCGGGCGCTGCCGGATCGCCGGCCAGGGCGCGACGGCAGCCGGGGCCGGCGAGAATTCCATTGCGGGAAGCCGCCGCCGGCGGCGGCGCCGAGGACGATGGCCCGAAGCCGGGGTGCGGCAGGATGCGGGTCGCTGGGCATGGCCGGGGCCTCAGGAGGCCCAGGCGGGAGCGGCAGGCAGGCGGGCCATGTCGGGTTTTCCTCCGGCGGCCGCTGCGGGCCTTCCTCCCCGAATGTAGGCACCGGCCGGGAGGTGGCCAAGCCCGCCCGGGACGGGGCAAGGCCGGGCCGTCGGTCGCCGCGGGCGGCGGCGCGGCCGGGCAGGCAGCCCCGAGCGGGATCCATCGGCACCGGCACCGGGAACTCAACGGCCCGGAACCGTCACCTCGACCTCGATCGCGGCGTACCAGGCCGCGAGGTCGGCGATCTTCGCATCGCTGAGCGGCGCCGCGACGAGGTTCATCTGTCCGTGCTTCCGCTCGCCGCTGCGGAAATGGCCGAGCTGCGCCGCGACATAGGCCGGGTTCTGCCCGGCCCGGGGATCGCCGCCGCCATGTCGCCCGAGGCCAGCATGGAACCGTCGCGCAGCAGCGCGACGTCGACCGGGCGGCCGAGATACTCGTTGGTCTTCTCGTCCAGCCAGCCCTCGGCGAAGGGCTTTTGCTCCCGCACCGTGCCGTCCTGGTTCAGGAAGGTGACCAGGATGCGGGCTCCGGCCGGCGTCGTGCGGTTCCAGGACCCATGCTGGGCGCCGATGAGGGCGCCGCGGTACGCGTCGGGGAATTGCCGGCCGTCATAGAAGGTCAGGCCGAGATCGGCGGCATGCGCTGCGGTTTCGACCATCGGCGGCAGCGTCTAGGCCGGCGCCTGGCTGCTTTTGCACTCGTTGGCGCGGACCTTGTCGCCATCATATCAGGGAAAGCCGGGAATTCTGGTTCTGCGAGGTGATCCGATTGATCTCGCCGGGCACCTCGTTGCCGGTGAACCAAAGTTCGCTGGTACCGGGGCGGAAGGCGATGCCGACGCTGTTGCGGATGGCGCGCGCATAGACCTCGCGGTTCTTGCTGTCGCGGTCCATGCGGAAATGCCGCCCTGTGCCAACGCGACTGTAGAGGTCGCGCTTGGCCGGCGCCGGCACTTTGAAGGGCTGGCCGAACGAGATGTAGAGCCTGCTGTCCGGCCCGACGCGGCAGACCCGGGCGCCATGGTTGAGGCTTTCCTCCGCCGGCGGGATCAGCTGGCCCTGCGCCAGGGTCAATCCCGGCAGCCCGGCCACCGCCAGCACGAACCCGGCGCCGAACAGCATCGCCCTTGTCCGCACTGCTTGTCTTTCCCGCGCCTCAAGGGCCGTTGCCGCTGGAGATCGGGGCACAGCATGCCTTGGTCAGAGCGGGCAGGCGTCGACATGCCTGCAGTGATGAACCCGGAACGATCAAACCGGCACCGGTCCGGGCGACCGGACGCTAAGAAGGCCCCGCACCCTTGGGGCGCGGGGCCTTCCCGGCACCGATGGCCGGCCCTGCGGCCGGCCGGGGCCGATCAGCCGATCTCGGCGCAGGCGTAGCTGTTGATCTCGAGAGCGAGGGACACTTCGGTCACGCGCGGCTTGTTCCAGGCCATGTTTACCTCCATTGCGGCGCTGATCGCCTGCCTCGATATTGGGGTCGAAGCAGGGGGCGATCAAGCAAATGCTTGCGGCCTGCCTCGGGGCCTGGGCCGGCTGCCCGGGTTGAACCCCTCCGGCGGGGGCCTAGTTGGGCGCAGCCCCGCCACTTGGGGCAGGACCTTCACAGGAGAATTCCATGGGCTACCGGGTCGCAGTCGTCGGCGCCACCGGCGCGGTGGGGCGGGAGATGCTGAAGACCCTCGCCGAGCGGGACTTCCCCATCCGCGAGGTCGTCGCCCTCGCCTCCGGCCGATCGGTCGGCCAGGAGGTCTCCTTCGGCGAGAAATCCGTCCTCAAAGTCCAGGCGCTGGAACGCTTCGACTTCCGGAACACCGAACTCGGCTTCTTCTCCCCCGGCGCCGCCGTCTCGGCGGTGCATGCGCCGCGTGCCGCCGCGGCGGGCTGCGTGGTGATCGACAACACCAGCCATTTCCGGATGGAGCACGACGTGCCGCTGGTGGTGCCGGAGGTGAATGCCCGCCACCTGAAGAACTTTGCCCGGCGGAACATCATCGCCAATCCGAATTGCTCCACCATCCAGATGGTCGTTGCGCTGAAGCCGCTTCAGGACATCGCCAAGATCAAGCGCGTGGTGGTCAGCACCTACCAGTCGGTCTCCGGCGCGGGGCGGGAGGCGATGGACGAGCTGTTCAACCAGACCCGCGCGATGTTCGTGAACGACCCGGCGGTGCCCGAGCAGTTCAGCAAGCCGATCGCCTTCAATGTCATCCCGCATATCGACGCCTTCCTGGAGGACGGGGCGACAAAGGAGGAATGGAAGATGGCGGCGGAGACGCGGAAAATCCTCGACCCCGACATTGCGGTCATCGCCACCTGCGTCCGCGTCCCGGTCTTCATCGGCCATGCCGAGGCGGTGCACGTGGAATTTGAGAGCGCGATCACCGAGGAACAGGCGATCGAGGCGCTGCGCGACGCGCCGGGCGTGCAGCTCATCGATAAGCGGGAAGATGGCGGCTATGTCACGCCGCTTGAGTCGGTCGGGGAGGACGCGGTCTATGTCAGCCGGCTGCGGCAGGATCCGACGGTGCCGCATGGCTTGGCCTTCTGGTGCGTGTCCGACAACCTGCGCAAGGGCGCGGCGCTGAACGCGGTGCAGATCGCCGAATCGCTGCACGCGCAGGGGCTCGTGAAGCCGCGGCAGAAGTGAGGCCTCGGGGGGCGCCTCGCCCTCCCTGGCCGTCACCCCGGCCGCGCCGGCTCGGTCAGCCCCAGCTCGGCCAGCAGCACGCCGCGCTGCACCGGCTTGGCGAGATAGGCATCCATGCCGGCGGCCAGGCATTGCGCGCGGAAATTATCGCCCACGGCGGCAGTCAGGCCGATGATCCGGGCGGCCTGGTTCGGCCCCGCCGCCGCGCGGATCTGCCGCGTTGCCTCCAGCCCATCCATCACCGGCATCTGCAGGTCCATCAGGATCAGCCCATAGGCGTGCCGGCGCGCCGCCGAGACGCCTTCCGCGCCGTCCGCCGCGACATCCACATGGCAGCCGGCCCGCTGCAGGATGCTGCGCATGACCAGCTGGTTGGTGGCATTGTCCTCCACCACCAGCACCCGGGTCCGCGGCGCCTCACCCGGCGGCGCGGCCGGGCGCTCCGCCACGGCACGCTCGCCCGGCCGCAAGGCATGCAGCAGCGCCTCCCGCAGGCGGGAGGGCAGCGCCGGCTTCAGCAGCACCGCATCGAACAGTGCCGCCGCCGGGGCGCCGCGGATCAGCCCCGTGCTGGAGGAACAGAGCACCAACGCCGGCCGCGTCCCTACCGATTCCGCCTTGATCCGCCGGGCCAGCGCCTCGCCGTCGCTGTCCGGCATCTGGCCGTCCAGCACCACGGCGTCGAAGGGCCGGCCGGCGAGGCGGGCGGCCCGCAGCGCCGCCAGCGCCTCCGCCGCATCCGCCGCGACGGTCGGCTCGGCGCCGCAGGCGATCAGCTGCCGGGCCATGATCTCGCGGTTCAGCGCGAGGTCGTCCACCACCAGCACCTGCCGGCCCCGTAGCGGCCTGGGCTCGGGCGCGTCGGGCAGGTCGGCGGCGCCCAGCAGCATGTCGAAGCGGAAGATGCTGCCGCCGCCCGGCCGCGCCGCGGCGCCGATCGTCCCCCCCATGCTCTCGGCCAGCCGGCGGCAGATCGCCAGGCCTAGGCCGGTGCCGCCATAGCGCCGGCGGATCGAGACATCGGCCTGGGTGAAGCGCTCGAACAGCATCGGCACCTGCTGCGGGTCGAGCCCGATGCCGGTGTCGCTGACCCGGCAGGTCAGCCGCCAGCCGGCCCCTCGCGCTCGGTCGAGACCGCGACCTCGATCCAGCCGGATTCGGTGAACTTCACCGCATTGCCGACCAGGTTGAACAGCAGCTGGCGGAAGCGGCCTGGATCGCCCACCACCCGGGCCGGGATGTCGGGCGCGAGCGCGCAGACCAGCTCGACCTTGCGGCTGGCGACACGCGGGGCAAAGAGCTCGACGATGGTGCCGAGTTCGGCCTCGATGTCGAAGGGCACCTCCTCGCGGTCCATCGCGCCGATCTCGAGCTTCGAGAAGTCGAGGATGTCGGACAGCACCATGGTCAGGTGCTCGGCGGATTTCTCGATCGTCTCGGCATAGCGGCGCTGCAGCGGGTCGAGCCTTGTGTCCATCAGCACGCCGGCCATGCCGATCACCCCGTGCAGCGGGGTGCGGATCTCGTGGCTCATCGCGGCGAGGAACTCGTCCTTGGCGCGGCCGGCGGCCACCGCCTCGGCCTCGCTCACCGCCAGCCGCGCGCCCTGCAGCCGCAGCATCTCCGCCTGGCGCACCAACAGCCAGAGCGCGAGGAAGGTGACCGCGGCGGCGATGCCGATGCCCGCGGTCAACAGCCAGCCGAGCCGGTAGACCGGGGCCAGCGCCGCCTCCCGGTCGCGCGCCACTTCGACGACGAAGGTGCCGGCGCGGGTAACCGCAAAGCTGGCGATCACCGCCGCGCCGGCCTCATCCGCGCCGTGGACGGTGCCGCTTTCGCGCCGCGGCAGGAAATCGCGGAACAGCCAAGCCCCGGGATTGCTGCCGCCGATGCCCGCCGCGCTGCCGTCCGAACGGGCCAGCAGCTGGCCGGAGAAGGAATGCAGCCGGATGTCGACGTCGAAGGCCTCGGCATAGCGGCGGCTGACGCCAATCAGGTAGTCCGGGTTGAACAGCGCCACCGCGGCGCCAGCGAAGCCGGCCTGGCCGCCGGTGACGGCGCGGGCCAACGGGATCGACCAGAGCCGCGCCTCGGCGATGCCCGGCCCGGCGCCGCTGCCGTCGGGCGCCAGGAAGCGGCCGGCTTCGGGCGCGCCGACCCTGGTCACCGCCTCACCCGCCGCCAGGGCGCGGAACCAGGCGCGGTCGGCGACCGACCGGCCGACCAGGGCGGGCTGGGTCGCGGCGACGACGCGGCCGGTGGCATCGGCCAGCAGCAGGGCGCGCAGCGGGGCCACGTCGCGGACCCGGGCCGCGAGCTGCGCGTCGAGCCCGGCCGGCAGCCGATCCGGCGGCTGCAGCGCCAGGTCGCCCAGCACCAGGTCCACTGTCTGCGTGGCGCGGGTGAGCTGGTCGGCGAGCGCGCTGGCGACGCTGCGGGTCAGTCGTTCCGCGTCGGCCAGCGCATCCCGCTGGCCACGTTCGAAAACAACGTAGTAGACAACCGAAATGAGACAGGCAAGGACGAGGCCGACGGCCGCCCCGAACAGCACAGCCGCGGCCGGGGCTCGGCCGAGGCGGGCGGCACGAGCCTGAGGGAACGACGCAGGATGGCATGGAAACCGGGCGGCGGACGCATGGTGGCGTCGCTTATTGCATGGATCGTATTATTTTTGCAGTCCATTTCGCTGCCGGCCGCAGCCCAGCCGTCGTCGGCCACGGCGGCGGTGCAGGCGGCATCGCCGGCCGGTGGGCGGCTCGCGGCGATCCGCGCCCGCGGCCGGTTGCAGGTCTGCATGTGGCCGGAATACTTCGCCATCAGCTACCGCAATCCCCGCAACGGCGTGCTGGAGGGGATCGACATCGACATGGCCCGGGCCCTCGCCGCCCGGCTCGGCCTCGGCCTCCGCTTCGTCGAGACCAGCTTCGCCGAGTTCATGGATCGGCTGGAAGGCGGCGACTGCGACATCGCCATGATGGCGGTCGGAGTGCTGCCGGCGCGCCAGGCGCGGGTCGACTTCTCCCGCGCCACCATGGCCAGCCCGGTCTACGGGGTGACCAGCAAGGACAGCACCCGGATCGCCCGCTGGGAGGATATCGACAAGCCGGGCGTGGCGGTCGCGGTCGCCGCGGGTACGCTGATGGAGCCGCTGATGCGGCGGACCCTGACCCAGGCCGAGCTGCTGGTGGTGCGCCCGCCCAGCACGCGGGAGGCCGAGGTGCAGGCCGGCCGCGCCGACCTTTTCATGAGCGACTTCCCCTATACCCGCCGCATGCTGCTGATGCATGACTGGGCCAGGATCATCGAGCCGCCCGGCCGCTTCGGCGAGACCGCCTACGCCTACGCCGTGCCAAAGGGCGAGCCGGCTTGGCTGGCCGAGGTCGATGCCTTCGTGGCCGCCGCCAAGGCGGATGGCAGCCTGGCGGCCGCAGCCGCGCGGCACGGGCTGACGCCGATCCTGGTGCGCGACTGAGGCTGCCCCGGCGTCCGAGCACGCCGGATGCGCCACCTCCCCGGCGCGCGCCAGGTCAGGCCGGCTGGCGCGCCAGCCGCTGCAGCCCGGCCTCGGCGCGCTGCGGCAGGCCGGGGCTGGCCGCCGCCAGCGTCTCCCGGTCGCCGGCCCGGGCGGCGGCCTCAACCGACAGCAGCGCCTCGGCCAGGTCGTCCAGCCCGAAGCTGGCGGCAACGCCGCGGATCGCATGCGCCTCCATCCGCGCGGCGGCCGTGTCGCCGGCGGCGATCGCCGCTTGTAGCCGCGGCAGCCGGGTCCGCACCTCCTCCTCGCAGAGCGCCGCCAGGTCGGTGGCCGAGAGCGGCACCGACTGGCGCGGCGGCGCGGCGGGGCGGCAGGTCAGCAGCATGCCGCCCTCGGCCCCGGGCGCCCAGCGGTCCTCGACATGGCTGCCATCGCCGCGCCTCGCGGCGGGCGGCGCCGGCGATGCCGGATCTCGATGCCGTGCCGCGACAGCTTCCGGGTCGGGCTGGCGGGCTGCAGCCGCACCAGATCGGCCAACGGCAGGCCGGCATGCAGCGCTGCCTCAGCGACCTCGGCCAGAGCGGCGAAGCCGCGGCTCCAGGCCAGCAGGCGGTGCTGCGCGTCGAACAGCGCGGCGCCGGGCGCGGCGCTGTCCAGCAGCAGGGTGATCCGGCGGGTTTCCGCCGCGGCCCGTTCGACGGCGCGGTGCCGTTCGTCCTCCAGCATGGCCAGGCGCGACTGGCCGGCCGCGGTCAGCGCCGCCTCCATCGCCGCCAGCCGGCGGCGACCGAGCCAGAGCCCGGTGCCGAAGGCGAGCATCATGGTGCCGAGCACCGCGGGGTGAGCAGCAGGGCTAGGTCCAGGGTCGCCGCGGGCATCGGATGCGGCATCAGCAGATGCAGCGTCACCGCCCAGACCAGGGCGCCGAGGGCGCCCGCGGCCCCAGCACGATGGCGGCGTGGCGCGGCCGGCCAGGACCCAGTTGCATAGGCGATCGACCCCGGACGCAGCACGCAGGACGCGATGTTTCACCGTCGGTTTACTACCATTTCGTCCACCCTGGATGCAACCACGACGGCAGGCGGCAGCTCCCTGCGGCACGCCCGGCCCTTGCCCGCCGCAGGTCCCGGTGCGATTGTCCGGCCCGTTATCCATGGACCCGGCCGCAGTCGTGATTGGTCGCGCCGGGAAGCGACGAGGACGCGGTATGGCGAAGATCAAGGTGAAGACCCCGGTCGTCGAGATGGACGGCGACGAGATGACCCGGATCATCTGGGGGTTCATCAAGGAGAAGCTGATCCGTCCCTATCTCGATATCGACCTGAAATACTACGACCTCGGCATCGAATACCGTGACCAGACCGATGACCAGGTGACGATCGACGCCGCCAACGCGACCAAGCAGTACGGCGTCGGCGTGAAGTGCGCGACCATCACCCCGGACGAGGCGCGGGTGAAGGAGTTCGGCCTGAAGAAGATGTGGCGGAGCCCGAACGGCACTATCCGCAACATCCTGGACGGCACCATCTTCCGCGAGTCGATCATCTGCCAGAACGTGCCGCGCCTGGTGCCGCACTGGTCGAAGCCGATCGTGGTCGGCCGCCACGCCTATGGCGACATCTATCGCTCGGTCGAGATGAAGGTGCCCGGCGCCGGCAAGGTCACCATGACCTACACGCCCGAGGGCGGCGCGCCGCAGGAGATCGGCGACTTCGCCTTCAAGGCCGGCGGCGTCGCGATGATGATCCACAACCTCAACAGCTCGATCGAGGGCTTCGCCCGCGCCAGCTTCAACTACGGGCTGCAGCGCAACTACTCGGTCTACTTCAGCCACAAGAACACCATCCTCAAGGCCTATGACGGCAACTTCAAGGACATCTTCCGCGCCATCTACGACGCCGAGTTCAAGGCCGAGTACGAGAAGCGCGGCCTGACCTACGAGGACCGGCTGATCGACGACATGGTCGCCTCCGCCCTGAAGTGGGAAGGCGGCTATATCTGGGCGTGCAAGAACTACGACGGCGACGTGCAGTCGGACATCGTGGCGCAGGGCTTCGGCTCGCTCGGCCTGATGACCAGCGTGCTGCTCTCCCCGGACGGCAACACGGTGGAATCGGAAGCCGCGCATGGCACGGTGACGCGCCACTACCGCGAGCACCAGAAGGGCCGCGAGACCTCGACCAACCCGATCGCCAGCATCTTCGCCTGGACCCGCGGCCTGTCCTATCGCGGCAAGTTCGACGGCACGCCGGACGTGACCGCCTTCGCAGAGGCGCTGGAGAAGGTCTGCGTCGACACGGTCGAGAGCGGCTTCATGACCAAGGACCTGGCGATCCTGATCAGCAAGGACCAGCCCTTCCTGACCACCCAGGGCTTCCTGGCGAAGCTCGACGAGAACCTGCAGAAGGCGATGAAGTAGGCTTCGCGCCGAACCACCGAAGGGGGCGGGTCCGCGAGGGCCCGCCCTTTTTCGTGCCTACACCACCCCGGACAGGGTCCGCCGCACCGCCCGCTGCCAGCCGGCATAGGCGGCGTCGCGCTCCTCCGCCGGCATCGCCGGGGTGAAGCGGCGGTCGAGCTGCCAGGCCCTGGCGAACTGGTCGGGCTCCGGGCAGAGGCCCGCCTGCAGCCCGGCGAGATAGGCCGCGCCCAGCGCCGTCGTCTCCCGCACCACCGGCCGGTCGACCGGCGCGCCGAGGATGTCGGCGAGGAACTGCATGGTCCAGTCGGAGGCGACCATGCCGCCATCGACCCGCAGCACCGCCCCCTCCCCCGCGCCCCTGTCGGCCTGCATCGCTAGCAGCAGGTCGCGGGTCTGGTAGCCGACGCTCTCCAGCGCGGCCCGGGCGAAGTCGGCCGGGCCGGTGGCGCGGGTCAGGCCATGGATGGCGCCGCGCGCCTCCGCGTCCCAATGCGGCACGCCGAGCCCGACGAAGGCCGGGACGAGGTAGCAGCGCTGCGCCGGATCGGCCGCGGCGGCCAGCGCCCCGGTCTCGGCGGCATCCTTGATCAGCCCGAGCCCGTCGCGCAGCCACTGCACCGCGGCGCCGGCGACGAAGATCGCGCCTTCCAGCGCATAGGTCCGCTTGCCCCCGAGCTGGTAGGCGATGGTGGTCAGCAGCCGGTGCTTCGAGGCGACCGGCGCGTCGCCGGTGTTCAGCAGGGCAAGCAGCCGGTGCCATAAGTAGATTTCAGCATGCCCGGCCGGAAGCAGGCCTGGCCCACGGTCGCCGCCTGCTGGTCGCCGGCGATGCCGCGGACCGGGATGGCGCCGCCCAGCACATCGGTGGTGCCGAACTCGGCGGCACAGTCGCGCACCTCCGGCAGTATGGCCAAGGGCACCCGGTGCAACGCGCACATGGCGGGGCACCAGGCGCCCGCCCGGATGTCGAACAGCATGGTCCGCGCGGCGTTGGTCGCATCCGTCGCATGCACCCGCCCGCCGGTCAGGCGCCAGAGCAGGAAACTGTCCACGGTGCCGAAGGCAAGCTCGCCGCGCTCGGCGGCCTCGCGTGCGCCGGCGACGTTGTCCAGCAGCCAGGCGATCTTGGTCGCGGAGAAATAGGGGTCGATCAGCAGGCCGGTGGCGGCGGCGACCGCCTCGGCATGGCCAGCCTCGCGCAGCGCGGCGCAGGCTGCCGCCGTGCGGCGGTCCTGCCAGACGATGGCGCGGTGGATGGGGCGCCCCGTGCGGCGGTCCCAGACCAGCGTCGTCTCCCGCTGGTTGGCGATGCCGATGCCGGCGATGTCGGCCGGCCCGAGCCCGGCCCTGCCCATCGCCTCCCGCATCACCGCGAGCGAGGTCTCCCAGAGATCCTCCGCCTCGTGCTCCACCCAGCCGGAAGCGGGGTAGTGCTGCTGGAATTCCCTGCTGCGCCACGGCGACCGGCGTGAGGTCCGGCGTGCGGAACAGGATGGCGCGGGTGGAGGTAGTGCCCTGGTCGAGGGCGAGGATATGGCCTGCGGGCATGGGCGGGATCCCAGGGAAGGATGACGGGGGCCGAAGCCCCCGCCGTTCCGGTTAGGCGCGCTTCGGCGGCGTCGCCGGCCAGGAGCGGATCAGCGTGTCGTAATCCACCGTCTCGCCCTTCGGCTTCTCGTTCGCCAGCTTCCGCTGCGGCGCGATGTTGCCGTCCTTCTTGGCCTGCTCGTACCAGTGCTCGGCCGTGGTCTTCGGGTTCAGCTTCGGCCCGCAATCGCCCTGGACGTTGGCGCGCTGCAGCCGTTCCAGCACGCTGTCCTGCGCCGCGGCCAGCGAATCCATCGCCGCCTGCGGGGTCTTCGCGCCGGAGGAGGCGTCGCCGATGTTCTGCCACCAGAGCTGCGCCAGCTTTCGGGTAGTCGGGGATGTTCACGCCCGTCGGCGTCCACTGCGTCCGCGCCGGGAGCGGTAGAACTCCACCAGCCCGCCGAGCTTCGGCGCGCGCTCGGTGAAGGACTGGTGCCAGATATCGCTCTCGCGGATGAAGGTGAGCCCGACATGGCTCTTCTTCAGGCTGGTGGTCTTCGAGACGCAGAACTGCGCGTAGAGCCAGGCGGCGCGGCGGCGGTCGACCGGCGTGGACTTGAGCAGCGTCCAGGACCCGGCATCCTGGTAGCCGAGCTTCATGCCGTCCTTCCAATAGGCGCCGTGCGGGCTGGGCGCCATGCGCCACTTCGGCAGGCCGTTGGCATCCACGACGGGCAGGCCGGGCTTCACCATGTCGGCGGTGAAGGCGGTGTACCAGAAGATCTGCTGGGCAATGTTGCCCTGCGCGGGGACCGGGCCGGATTCCGAGAAGGTCATGCCGGCGGCTTCCGGCGGCGCATATTTCTTCAGCCACTCGACATACTTGGTGATGGCATAGACCGCGGCCGGGCCATTGGTGTCGCCGCCGCGCTCGATGGAGGAGCCAGTCGGGCGGCAGCCCTCCATGCGGATGCCCCATTCGTCGACCGGCTTGCCGTTCGGGATGCCGCGGTCGCCATTGCCTGCCATCGACAGCCAGGCATCGGTGAAGCGCCAGCCCAGCGAGGGGTCCTTCTTGCCATAGTCCATATGGCCATAGACCTTGACGCCATCGACCTCCTTCACGTCGTTGGTGAAGAACTCGGCGATGTCCTCATAGGCCGACCAGTTGACCGGGACGCCGAGGTCGTAGCCGTACTTCTTCTTGAAGGCGTCCTTGATAGCCGGGCGGGCGAACCAGTCGTAGCGGAACCAATACAGGTTGGCGAATTGCTGGTCGGGCAACTGGTAGAGCTTCCCGTCCGGGCCGGTGCAGAAGCTGCGGCCGATGAAGTCCTCGATGTCGAGGGTCGGCGAGGTCTGGTCCTTGCCCTCGGCCTTCATCCAGTCGGTCAGCGGCACCGCTTGCTGGTAGCGGAAATGCGTGCCGATCAGGTCGCTGTCGTTGACCCAGGCGTCGTAGACGTTGCGGCCGGACTGCATCTGGGTCTGGATCTTCTCGACCACGTCGCCTTCCTGCAGCAGGTCGTGCCGCAGGTTGATGCCGGTGATCTCGGAGAAGGCCTTGGCGAGGGTGCGGGCCTCGTACTCGTGCGTGGTGATCGTCTCCGACACCACGTTGATCTCCTGGCCGCGGAAGGGCTGCGCCGCGCGGGCGAACCATTCCATCTCGGCCATCTGCTGATCCTTGGTCAGCGTGCTCGGCTGGAATTCGCCGTCCACCCAGCGGCGAGCGGCGTCCACGCCCTGCGCGACCGACTGACGCGGGGTGAAGATGACGGCGGGAGCGGCGAGCGCGGCGGCGCTGCCGAGCAGCAGCCGGCGCCGGCCGATCGTCATGTCATTCATTGGCATTTCTCCTCCGGTATCGGCGCCCGTCATGGGCGCCTGTGGTCAAGCCCAGCGGAACATCGCCGCGCCATAGATCAGGGACAGGATGCTGGCGCCCCAGAGCGGGGCCTCCCCGCCAGCGCCAGCCAGCCGAGATGGATGAAGGCGGCGCCGAGCAGCGTCAGGAAGAGCCGGTCGCCGCGCGTGGTCGGCAGGCCGAGGATGCCGATGCGGTCGACCTCCGGCCGCCGTGCCGCCAATACGGTCATTACCGCCAGCGTGGCGAAGAAGAGGACGAAGAGCAGGCCGGTCTGCCAGGTCCAGGCCATCCAGTCCAAGGCCATGGCGGTCACACCCTGCCCAGCGCGAAGCCGCGCGCGATGTGGTTGCGGACGAACCAGATGACGATGGCGCCGGGGATGATGGTCAGCACCCCGGCCGCCGCCAGCAGGCCCCAGTCCATCCCGGCCGCCGAGACGGTGCGGGTCATCGTGGCGACGATCGGCTTGGCGTCCACCGTGGTCAGGGTGCGGGCCAGCAGCAGCTTCACCCAGGAGAACATGAAGCAGAAGAAGGCGGCGACGCCGATGCCCCCGCCACCAGCGGCATGAAGACGCGGACGAAGAAGGCGGGGAAGGACCAGCCGTCGATCGCCGCCATCTCGTCGATCTCGCGCGGCACGCCGGACATGAAGCCTTCCAGGATCCAGACCGCGAGGGGGATGTTGAAGACGCAATGCGCCAGCGCCACCGCCCAGGGCGTGTCGAACAGCCCGACCGCGGAGTAGAGCTGGAAGAAGGGCAGCGCGAAGACCGCCGGCGGCGCCATGCGGTTCGACAGGAGCCAGAAGAACAGGTGCTTGTCGCCGAGGAAGCGGTAGCGGCTGAAGGCATAGGCCGCCGGCAGCGCGACGCTCAGCGAGATCGCCATGTTGAGACCAACGAATTTCAGGCTGTTGATGTAGCCGCTGTACCAGGAGCGGTCGGTGAAGATGCGCCGGTAGTTCTCCAGCGTCGGCTGCTGCGGCCAGAGCGTCATGCCCGAGGCGATCTCGAGGTTGGTCTTGAAGCTCATGTTGACCAGCCAGTAGATCGGCACCAGCAGGAACAGGACATAGAGGCCGAGGACGAGGCGCGGCGCCATGGCGCGGAGCGCGCCGCTGCGCGCCGGGGCCTGCGCCGTCGGCAGGGCGGCGGGGGCGGCGACGGTCGTGCTCACTGCGCAGCCTCGCTCTGCCCGCGGGTCGTGGTGGCGAAGAAGATCCAGCAGACCGTCAGGATGATCAGGTTGTAGACGATCGACATGGCTGCGGCCTTGCCGAGGTCGAACTGCCCGAGCGCGATCTTCACCAGGTCGATCGACAGGAAGGTGGTGGCATTGCCGGGGCCGCCGCCGGTGACGACGAAGGGCTCGGTATAGATCATGAAGCTGTCCATGAAGCGGAGCAGCACCGCGATGGTCAGCACCCGCTGCATCTTCGGCAGCTGGATCGCGCGGAAGATCGCCCAGGCGCCGGCGCCGTCGATCCTCGCCGCCTGGTAGTAGGCATCCGGGATGGCGCGCAGCCCGGCATAGCAGAGCAGCACGACGAGGCTGGTCCAGTGCCAGACATCCATCGCCACCACCGTGGCCCAGGCATCGAACGCGTTCTGCGCGTAGTTGTAGTTGATCCCCACCGCCTGCAGCCCGGCGCCGAGCAGGCCGATATCGCCGCGGCCGAAGACCTGCCAGATGGTGCCGACGACGTTCCAGGGGATCAGCAGCGGCAGGGCCAGCACGACGAGCGAGACGGCGACGCCCCAGCCCTGCCGCGGCAGGGTCAGCGCCACGGCGATGCCGAGCGGGATTTCGATCAGCAGGCACAGCCCGCTGAACAGCAGCGTCCGCCACAGCGCATCGAAGAACCGCCCGCCGAGGTCGGTCGAGGGGTCCAGCAGCTCCTGGAACCAGGCGGTGCCGTTCCAGAAGAACTGGTTGTTCCCGAAGGTGTCCTGCACGGAGTAGTTGACCACGGTCATTACCGGGATGAGCGCGGAGAAGGCGACCAGCGCCACCACCGGCAGCACCAGGAGCCAGGCGCGGTTGTTCTGCGGCCTCGCCATGCTCAGCCCTCCCCTGCCGCCAGCCGGCCATCGGCATAGACCAGCACCCGCGCCGCATCGAGCGCGAGGCGGGGCTCGGCCGGCACGGCCATTCCCTCCGGCAGGGTCGCGGCGACGGGCTGGCCGTCCAGCTCCACGCGCGCGATGCGGCGGCGGCCGAGATCCTCGACGCGCTTCAGCGCGACCGGCAGGCCTTCCCGCGCCAGGGTGGCGAATTCGGGCGGATGCCGAGCTCGACCCGGCCCGGCAGCGGCGCATAGGCACGCGGCAGGGCGATGCGGTGGCCGCCAGGCAGCACCGCTTCCCGCCCCTCGATCGCGCAGGCCAGGAAGTTCATGCCGGGCGAGCCGATGAAGTGCCCGACGAAGCTATGCGCCGGGCGGTCGAACAGCGCCTCCGGCGTGCCGACCTGCACCACCTCGCCCTCCGACATCACCACGACTCTGTCCGCGAAGGTCAGCGCCTCGGTCTGGTCATGCGTCACGTAGATCATCGTCACCGGCACCTGGCGGTGCAGCTTCTTCAGCCGCGACCGCAGCTCCCATTTCAGGTGCGGGTCGATGACTGTCAGCGGCTCGTCGAACAGGATGGCGGCGACGTCGCCGCGCACCAGCCCGCGTCCCAGCGAGATCTTCTGCTTCTCGTCGGCGCCGAGGTTGCGGGCGCGGCGGTCGAGCATCGCGCCGAGCCCGAGCAGCCCGGCGACATGCTCCACCCGCATGTTCGCTTCGCGCGCCGAGACCCCCGGTTGCGCAGCGGGAAGGTTAGGTTCTCCCGCACCGTCATCGTGTCGTAGACCACGGGGAGATTGGAACACCTGTGCCACGTTGCGCCGCTCGGTCGGCAGCGCGGTCACGTCCTGGCCGTCGAAGAGCACCCGCCCCTCGGTCGGCCGCAGCAGGCCGGAGACGATGTTGAGCAAGGTGGTCTTGCCGCAGCCTGAGGGGCCGAGCAGCGCATAGGCGCCGGCATCCTCCCAGACCATGTCCATGGGACGCAGCGCATAGGCGGGGCTACCGGGGTAGCGCTGCGCCAGCCTCTCGAAGCCGATCCGCGCCATCAGGCGGCCTCCGCCAGGGCGGCGACGGCGGCCAGGCGGCCATCCGCGCCGAAGACCAGGCAGCGCTGCGGGTCGAGCCAGATCGTCGCCGCCTCGCCCGGCTCCGGCCTTCGCACGCCGGGCGCCAGCACCACCCAGGGAAAGGCGCCGACATCGAGATGCACGTAGCTCTCCGACCCCGTAACTTCCGATACACGCACCACCGCCGGAAGCGGCACCGCGCCGGGCAGCGGGTCGAGCGAGAGCTGGTGCGCGCGGATGCCGATGGTGCAGGGCCCGTCCGGCAGCCCGCCGACCGGGACCGGTAGCGCCTCGCCGGTCGCCAGCGCCAGCCGTCCGCCCTCAATGCGGGCCGGCGCCTCGTTCAGCGGCGGGTCGGAGAAGACCCGGGCAGTGGCGAGGTCAGCGGGGCGGCGGAAGACCTCCCCCGCCATGCCGAACTGGGTGACCCATCCCTCCGACAGCGTGGCGACACGGCCGCCGAGCAGCAGCGCCTCGGCCGGCTCGGTCGTCGCATAGACGAAGACGCTACCGCTCTCGGCGAAGAGCTTCGGCAACTCCTCGCGCAGCTCCTCGCGCATTTGTAGTCCAGGTTGGCCAATGGCTCGTCCATCAGCACCAGGCGCGCGCTTGACCAGGGCGCGGGCGATCGCGGTGCGCTGCTGCTGACCACCCGAGAGTTCCAGCGGCTTGCGCGCGAGATAGGGCGTCAGCCGCAACAGCCGCGCCGCCTCCTGCACCCGCGCCTCGATCTCGGCCTTCGGCAGCCGGGCCACGCGAAGCGGCGCGGCGATGTTCTCGAACACCGTGAAGGCGGGGTAGTTGATGAACTGCTGGTAGACCATGGCGACGCTGCGCCTGCGCACGTCGAGGCTGGTCACGTCGCGCCCCTCGGCCAGCAGCCGCCCCTCGCTTGGCCGGTCGAGCCCGGCCAGCAGCCGCAGCAGCGTGGTCTTGCCGGCGCCGGTCGGGCCGAGCAGGACGTTGGGCAGGCCGGGGCCGAGTTCCAGCGTGACGGGATGCAGCACCACCTGCCCCGCCGCCGACAGGCCGAGGCCTTCGAGCGCGATGCTCATTCGGCTGCCCTCTGCGCCGGCGCGGCCGCCATATGCGCCGCCAGCGCGGCCTGGCCCGCGGCATCGATCCGCAGGCCCAGCTTGCTGCGGCGCCAGAGGATGTCGGCCAGGGCGCGGGCCCACTCCTCGCGCATCTGCCACTCCACCTCGCGCGCCGTCAGCCCGGCGCCGAAATCCTGGCCCAGATCGACCATGCTGCGCGCGTCGCCCAGTACCCGCTCCGCTCTGGTGCCGTACTGTCGTACCAGCCGGCGCGCCAGCCGGGGCTCGAGGAAGGGGAAGCGCTCGCGCAGCGCTGCCGCCAGGGCCGTGGCGCCATCCCAGGGGAAGTCGCCGCCGGGCAGCGAGGCACCGGCGGTCCAGGGTTTGCCCATCCGGGGAACATGCGGGCCGAGCTTCGCCAGCGCGGCCTCGGCGAGCCGTCGGTAGGTGGTGATCTTGCCGCCGAAGACCGAGAGCAACGGTGCCTCCCCTCCCGCGCATCCAGCGTCAGGACATAGTCCCGGGTCGCTTCCTGCGCTCGGCTGGCGCCATCATCATACAAGGGCCGGACGCCCGCATAGCTCCAGACGACGTCGGCCGGCGTCACGGGGCGGCGGAAATAGCCGCCGACGGCGCGGCAAAGGTATTCGGTCTCGGATTCGGAGATCGCCGCATCGGCCGGGTCGCCGGTGAATTCCTCGTCGGTGGTGCCGATGAGGGTGAAGTCCTCCTCATAGGGGATGGCGAAGCAGATCCGGCCATCCGCATTCTGGAAGATGTAGCAGCGGTCGTGGTCGTAGAGCTTGCGGGTGACGATGTGGCTGCCCTTGACCAGCCGTACCTTGGCCGGGGTGTTCTGCCCGGCGACGCCGCCCAGCACCTCGGTCACCCAGGGGCCGCCCGCATTGACCAGGCCGCGCGCCGCGACCTCGGTCGGCGCACCGGTCTCCTCGTCCCGCAGGGTCGCGTGCCACAGGCCGGCCTCCCGCCGGGCGGAGGACGCAGCGGGTGCGGGTTAGGATGGAGGCGCCACGGTCGGCGGCGTCGCGGGCGTTCAGCACGACCATCCGTGCATCCTCGACCCAGCAGTCGGAATACTCGAAGCCGCGCTGGTAATCCGGCTGCAGCGGGCTCCGGCCGGGTCGCTGCGCAGGTCGAGGCTGCGGGTCGGCGGCAGGATGCGCCGGCCGCCGAGATGGTCGTAGAGGAAGAGGCCGAGCCGCAGCACCGGCCAGGGCCGCAGCCCCTTGTGGTGCGGCAGGACGAAGCGCAACGGCCAGACAATATGGGGCGCGGCGCGCAGCAGAACCTCGCGCTCGATCAGCGCTTCCCGCACCAAGCGAAACTCGCGGTACTCCAGGTACCGCAACCCGCCATGGATCAGCTTGGTGGAAGCGGAGGAGGTAGCGCCGGCAAGGTCCCCCTTCTCGACCAGGGTGACCGACAGCCCCCGCCCCGCGGCGTCGCGGGCGATCCCGCAGCCGTTCACCCCGCCGCCAATCACGAGGAGATCCTGGACCTGGCCCTTGCCCGATGCCGACACGATCTCGTTCCCTGGACGCGGCCCGCATCCTGCCCGAGGGCGAAACGCAAGCTCAAGTGAAAAATTCGAACCTCAATCGCGCCTTAGGGGGTTTCGGTTTCCAGGCCTCCGGTTTCGGTTAGAATTTCATCCTCAGCCGACCCGGCCAGTTCCAGCTGGGTTCCCGCGGCCTGACAGGCGGCCGCGAAGCCGGCCGGCGGGGCGCGGTCCATCACCACGCAATGGAAGCGCGGGAGACATGGCCGATCCGCACCGGGGCGGAGCGCTCGAACTTGCCGGCATCCGCCACCAGGATCGCCTGCCGCGCATTGCCGAGGATGGCGCGGGCCACCCGCACCTCGCGGTAGTCGTAGTCGAGGAGCCCGCCCGTCTCATCCAGCGCCGAGGCGCCGATGACCGCGAAGTCGAGCTTGAATCGGGACACAAGGTCGACCGTCGCCTCGCCGACGATGCCGCCATCCGAGCGCCGCACCGGCCCGCCGGCGACCACCACCTCGACGCCCTCGCAGGGCAGCAGGATGGAAACGACATGGATGTTGTTGGTGACCACCAGCAGGTTGCGGTGATGCATCAGGGCGCGCGCCACCTCCTCGGTCGTCGTGCCGATGTTGATGAACAGGCTGGACCCGTCGGGGATCAGCGCGGCGCAACGGGCGGCAATGCGGCGCTTCTCGGCATGCGCCAGCGCCCGACGCGCGGCATAGCCAAGGTTCTCGACCCCCGAGGCGAGCATCGCCCCGCCATGCTGCCGCGCCAGCAGCCGCCGGTCGCAAAGCGTGTTCAGGTCCTTCCGGATGGTCTGGGCGCTGACCCCGAAGCGCCCGGCGAGGTCCTCGACCCCGACGCGCCCGGCGCCGCGGGCCAGGTCGAGGATCGCCGCCTGCCGGTCGGAAAGCGCTTCGAGGGAAGGTTGGGTGCCACGGCGCGACCATGCCGCGCGGCGGCGGCCGGTGGAAGCCTCTGCGCCATCGCACGGTGGACGGCGCGCGGGCGGGCGCCTTAGGCTTTCCCGGCCACTTGAAGCAAGAACCGAGGGAGAGACCGCCATGAATCTCGCACGCCGCCGCATGGCCGCCGCGGGCGCCGCTGCGCTGCTGTTCGCACCGGCCCTGGCCCGGGCCCAGTCCGGCGACCAGGCCCAGGTCGCCGCCGCGGTCGAGGCGCTGACCAAGGCGATGATCGCGGTCGACCGGCCGAAGCTCGAGGCACTGACCTCGCCCGCGCTCAGCTACGGGCATTCCGCCGGGCGAGATCGAGAACAAGGCGCAGTTCATCGCCAATCTCGAAAGCCGCGCCAACGCCTTCCGCAAGATCAAGCTGACCGAGCAGACCATCGGCATCAGCTCGGATGAGGCGATCGTCCGGCACCTCTTCACCGGTGAGACGGTGGACCCGGCCGGGAAGGTCACGCCGGTCAAGATCGGCGTGCTGCAGGTCTGGACCAAGGATGGCGGCAGCTGGCGCTTGCTAGCGCGCCAGGCCTATCGGATCTGATTTGGGCGGCGCGGCCCGCGACAGGGCCGCCCGGCGCGGCCTGCATGGCCCCGGCTCGCGCCGGGGCCGCCTGGATTCCAGGCCTTGGCCTTCTTCTTCGCCTTCTTCATGCCGGCCAGGGCGGCTTCCTTCAGCGAGGGGCTGGCCTTGAAGCGCACGGTCGCGCCGGCCTTCACCGCCACCTTCTCGCCGGTGCGCGGGTTCATCGCGGTGCGCTTCGGGGTCTCCTTGACGACGAAGGAGCCGAAATCCGGCAGGGTGAAGCGGCCGGTCCCGGTGATCTCGGTCTTGATCGCGGCGATCAGGTCGGCGGCCAGGCGGTTGGCGGCGATCGCCGGCATCTCGGTGGACTGGACGATGACGTCGGTGAGGAACTTCTTCGACATAGGCATGACCTCCCTGCGAGTCCTCGCCTCATAGCGAGAAGATCGTGCGGCGTCAGTCGTCTCGTTGCGTCCGGGCTGCAGGAATGTGCGACGGCCGCGCCCCGCGGCGCGCGACTCGCGGAAAATCCTTGGCCCGTCAGCCATGCCGGCGGATGGGCGGCCGCCGCGCGGCCGGGCCTGGCAGCGGCAGATCGGCCCGATGCTGCCGCGACTCGGGCGCCGCCGCGCGGCAAGCCTTGGCCCGCGGCCAGGCGATTCACGCCTGGGTGTATCCGCCGCGGGCAGGCGCCGGCCGCGCGTTGGCATGCGGTCCCACTTCACAGGAGCCTGCATGAGCCCAGACATCGCCGGCTTGCCGGACCCGCCGCCAGCCCCGTCCATGGCCGGGCGCGGCCCGCGCGCGCGCGCGCGTCGCGGTCGCCCTCGGCCTGGTGCTGCTCGGCCTTTGGACCCTGCACGGCTTCCTGCCGGCGCTGGCATGGGCGGTGATCCTGGCAATCGCCGTCTGGCCGCTCTATCGACGCGTGCGGCGGCGCATCCCTGTCCGGGGCCACGGCATCCTGCTGCCGGCGCTCTTCGCCACCGCCATCGCCCTGCTCTTCCTGCTGCCGCTCGGCCTGCTGGCGATCCAGGCGGGGCGCGAGGCCGGCGCCCTGCTGCGCTGGGTGCAGGAAGCCCAGCGCAGCGGTCTGCCGGCGCCCGACTGGCTGGCCACCCTGCCCTATCTCGGCGCCCAGGCCAGCGCCTGGTGGCAGGAGAACCTGGCCGATCCCGGCGGCGCGAAGGAGGTGCTGGCGCGGCTCGACAATGCCGGGCTGCTCGAGACCGGCCGCCAGCTCGGCGCCGACCTGGCGCACCGGGCGGTGCTGTTCGGCTTCGCCATCCTGACCCTGTTCTTCCTGTTCCGCGACGGGGAAGCGCTGGTGGCCCAGTCGCTGCGCGCCAGCGCCCGGCTGCTCGGCCCGGCCGGGGAGCGGGTGGCGCGGCAGATGGTGGCCTCCGTGCACGGCACGGTGGACGGGCTGGTGCTCGTCGGGCTGGCGGAGGGGTGCTGCTCGGTATTGCCTATGCGGTGGCCGGCGTGCCGCACCCAACCCTGCTGGGCGCCGTGACGGCGCTGGCGGCGATGATCCCCTTCGCCGCGCCGCTGGTCTTCGGCATCGCCGCCCTGGTGCTTGCGGCACAGGGCGCGGTCACCGCCGGCGCGGCGGTCTTCGGCTTCGGCATGGTGGTGGTCTTCGTCGCCGACCACGTCTTCCGCCCGGCGCTGATCGGCGGCGCCACCCGCCTGCCGTTCCTGCTGGTGCTGCTCGGCATCCTCGGCGGGGTGGAGACCTGGGGGCTGCTCGGCCTTTTCCTCGGCCCGGCGATCATGGCGGCGCTGGCGCTGCTCTGGCAGGAATGGACGGCGCCGTCCGGGGCGGAGCCTACCTGATCCGGGTCTTGCCCCAGGCCTCGGCCATGCTGGCCAGCGGGTCGAAGGTCAGGTTCAGCCGGGTGCGCGGCTTGCCCCGGCGGCCGTGGGCAACCCGGCCAGCTCGCCCGGCACATCGCCCCAGCGCCGCACCGGGCCGCTGTCCACATGGACGAAGTTGCGCGCCGTGTAGACGCCGACGCCGCCGCGGCCGAGCAGGATCGCCTGCTCGGCGAAGCCTCGGCAGCCGGTCCTGGCGCCAGCATCACGTCGACTGCCCCGGCCCGCAGGTGTTGGCTGTCGCCGGCGCCATGCACGGCATAGTTGGTTTCCGGCGTGCGGTAGCCGGACAGGATGGTGATCTCGCCGCCGAGCCCGGCCCGCCGCGCCACCTCCACAGCACCTCGATCGCCGCCGGGTCGAAGGGCAGCACGGCGCCGGTGCGGTATCGGCCAGGACCTCGGACAGGTCGGCCATCGCCCGGGGGTCGGCGGCGCGGCCGTCATGCCAGGGTCCGGCGAAGCGGGCCCCGGTCGCGGCATGGCGGATCGCCGAGGCGGCGCAGCCCGAGGGCCGGGCGGCGCGGCGCCGCCAGGGCGGGCAACGGAAGAACGGCAGGGGCCGCAAGCAGCAGGGTCCGACGTCGCATGCGGAACTTGGTACGGAACCCCGGCGCCGAGGGGAACCCCTGGCGGGTCCCGTTCCGCATAGCCGTGTTCCGGGCGGGCGCTGCCTGACCCGGATGTGAACCCTGGTTGAGCCAGGCGAACGAAAGACCGCCGCGCCGCGTTGTCCGCGTCTCGGGGCAAGGGAATTCGAGCATGCGGGCACTGACGGTGATCCCCGGGCGGGCTGACTCCGGCGCGGTGGTGGAGATGCCGGAGCCGCCCGAGACGGACGGTTCCGTCCTGGTCCGGACCCTGGCGGTCGGCGTCTGCGGCACCGATACCGAGATCCTGGCCGGCGACTACGGCTGGGCCCCCGAGGGCGAGGAGCGGCTGATCATCGGCCATGAATCGCTTGGCGAGGTGCTTGAGGCACCGGTCGGCAGCGGCTTCAGCCGGGGCGACCTGGTCGCCGGCGTGGTGCGGCGGCCCGACCCGGTGCCCTGCCTCGCCTGCGGCGCGGGCGAATGGGACATGTGCCGCAACGGCCGCTACACCGAGCGCGGCATCAAGCAGCGGCACGGCTTCGCCGCCGAGCGCTTCCGGATCGAGCCGGGATTCCTGGTACCGGTCGATCGCGGCCTCGAGCCGCTTGGCGTGCTGATGGAGCCGGCCAGCATCCTGGCCAAGGCCTGGGAGCATATCGCGCATATCGGCCTGCGCGCCCGCTGGGCCCCGCGCACCGTGCTGGTGACCGGCGCCGGGCCGATCGGCCTGCTGGGGGCGTTGATGGCGGCGCAGCGGGGGCTCGAGGTGCATGTGCTGGCGCGGCGCGAGGGCGTGCAGGCGGAGGCGGCGCGCGCCATCGGCGCCACCTACCATACCGGCCGGGTCGCCGACCTGCCCTTCCACCCCGACGTGGTGCTGGAATGCACCGGCGTGCCGGCCCTGGTCATGGAGACGGCGCAGCAACTGGCGCCCGCCGGCATCTGCTGCCTGGCCGGTGTCTCCGCCGGCTCGAAGCGCCTCTGCACCGATCCCGGCACGCTGGAGCGGCAGATGGTGCTGGGCAACGAGGTGCTGTTCGGCGCCGTCAACGCCAATCTCCGCCACTACCGCGCCGCGGCCGAGGCGCTGGCCAAGGCGGACCGCGCCTGGCTTGCCCGGCTGGTGACGCGGCGGGAGAGGCTCGACGAATGGCGCGCCGCGGTGACGCGCCGGCCGGACGACATCAAGACCGTCATCGACTTCACGCTCTGACATGGCGCTCCGCATCGAGGACTACGCGGTCATCGGCAACCGCGAAACCATGGCGCTGGTCGGCCGCGACGGCAGCCTCGACTGGCTCTGCCTGCCGCGCTTCGACAGCCCGGCCTGCTTCGCCGCCCTGCTGGGCAATGCGGAGAACGGCCGCTGGCGCATCGCTCCCTGCCACCCGGCGGCGCGCGTCACCCGCTGCTACCGCCCCGGCACGCTGGTGCTGGAGACGCGGTTCGAAAGCCCGGACGGCGCGGTGACGCTGATCGACTGCATGCACCGGCGCGACGGCGCGACGGACATCGTCCGGCTGGTGCGTGGCGAGCGGGGCCGGCTGGCGATGCGGATGGATCTTGCCATGCGCTTCGACTATGGCCGCGACATCCCCTGGGTTTCACGGCTCGAGGACGGGCGGCTGCGCGCCATAGCCGGGCCGGACCGGCTGCTGCTCGACACCGGCGTGCCGCTGCATGGCCAGCGCATGACGACTGTGGCCGAGTTCGAGGTCGCGGCCGGCGAGACGGTGCCCTTCGTGCTGACCTGGACCCCGTCCTTCCGCCCGCTGCCGGCCAGGGTGACGGCCGAGGCGGTGCTGGCCGAGGAAACCGCCGAATGGCGGGCCTGGTCAGAACGCAGCAGGACCGGCGGCGAATGGGCTGAGGCGGTGAGCCGTTCGCTGATCACGCTTCGGGCGCTGGCGCATCACGAGACCGGCGGCATCGTCGCCGCCGCCACGACCTCCCTGCCCGAGCAGCTGCGCGGCACGCGGAACTGGGACTATCGCTTCTGCTGGCTGCGCGACGCGACCCTGACCCTGCTGGCGCTGATGGGCGGCGGCTATGTGGACGAGGCTGCGGCTTGGCGCGAATGGCTGCTGCGCGCCGTCGCCGGCAGCCCGGACAAGCTGCAGATCATGTATGGCCTGGCCGGGGAGCGCCGGCTGGAGGAGTGCGAGTTGCCCTTCCTGTCGGGCTACCAGGGCGCCAAGCCCGTGCGCATCGGCAACGCCGCCGCCGGCCAGCTGCAGCTCGACGTCTATGGCGAGTTGCTGGACGCCATGCACCACGCCCGTCGCGCCGGCATCCCGCCGAATGACGATGCCTGGGGGCTGGAACGGACACTGACCAACCGCCTGGTCGACCTCTGGGACCAGCCCGATGAGGGGATCTGGGAGGTGCGCGGGCCGCGCCGGCACTTCACCTATTCCAAGGTGATGGCCTGGGTGGCGCTGGACCGCTCGGTGCGTGGCATCGAGGAATTCGGCCTCAAGGGGCCGCTGGCGCAGTGGCGCGCGGTGCGCGACCGCATCCACGCCGATGTCTGCCGCCGCGGCTTTGATACCGGCCGCAACAGCTTCGTGCAGTCCTATGGCGCGACGCAGCTGGATGCCAGCCTGCTGCTGATCCCGCTGGTCGGCTTTCTGCCACCGGGCGATCCCCGCATCGCCGGCACCGTCGCGGCGATCGAGCGGGAGTTGTTGCAGGACGGCTTCGTCCGCCGCTACGACACCAGCAAGGCCCAGGACGGGCTGCCACCCGGCGAGGGCGCCTTCCTCGCCTGCAGCTTCTGGCTGGCGGACAACTACGTCATGCTAGGCCGGCGAGACGAGGCGCGGGCGCTGTTCGAGCGGCTGCTGGCACTGCGCAACGATGTCGGCCTGCTGGCCGAGGAATACGACCCGAAGGCCGGCCGGCAGGTGGGCGATTTTCCGCAGGCCTTTTCGCATGTCGCGCTGGTCAGCACCGCCGGCAACTTGGCGCGGGCGGCGAAGCCGGCCGAGCAGCGCTCGGTCACCGCGCCCAGCGGGGTTGATCCGCGGGATCAACCCCGCTGGGCGCGGAGCGGCATTGGCCCCAGGCAGCGGGACAAGGCCGCTGGCGAAGCATGGATGCGCGTCATGCGCCGCGGGACGGATCGCGGCGGCCATGGACTGGTCCTGCGCGAACCAGGCGATCGTGCTTCGCAGCCAATTTCCCGCCCTGAGCCGCGGCGCCCAGCCCAGCACCTGCAGCCGGCGCAGGCTTTCCAGCAGGTCGTCGACAGAGCAGGAGGAGCTGGTCCGGCTGTCGACGCCATGGATGGCGACGGGGTCGCCGGACAGCGCCCGGAGAGGTAAGGCAGCGACATCGTCGAGGGCCGGCGTCTCCGCCGCACTTGCCCTCGTCGTAGCTGGCGCGTGGGCCGGTCGGGTTGATATTGCCCCAGCAGGTCTCGGCCTGGGGATGCACTGCCGGGTCGCCATGGTCCTCGCTGGTCTGGGCCCGTAGGAAGCCCGCCGCGGCGCGCTCCGCCAGATGCAGCAGGTTACGGGGCCGCACACGCAGGTCAGCAGCCTGTGCCCGGGATCCGCCCGGTAGTGCGGCGGCGAGGCCGCACAGGCTGGTTGGTCAGGTGGGCGCCTGCTCCCTTGCCGGTCGATGCGCGCGGCGCCTGGCCGCGAGCAGATGCGCCTCGAGTTCCGCCGCGCGATGCGCCGCTGTGTGATCAGCCATAACCCTTGCGCGGAACGCCCGCGCGACGGCGTCGCGGGCGGCGTCCGGCCAGCCGAGCAGGATGTCCAGCACCTGCCCGGCGCGCTCGGCGAGCAGGATCTCCGCGCCCGGCCGGAACAGCGTCTCGATCCCGTCCCAGGCGTCGGAGATGACCGGCGGTGCCGCAGGCGCCGGCTTCGAAGAGCCGCACCGCTGGGGCTATGCCCCGCCCCGGACCATGTCCTGCCGCGTCACGTTCAGGGTGAAACGGCTGGCGGCGTAGAAGGCCGGGTGCTCGGCAGGCGGGACATGTTCCAGCCGTTCTACGTTCGGCGGCCAGGCGATGCCGTCCGGGTACTGTGCCCCGGCGACGACGAAGCGCAGCTGCGGCGCCTCGCCGCGCCGGCTCCAGCAGCAGCGCCTCCAGCATCGGCTGGCGATCGTCGCTATAGGTGCCGAGATAGCTGAGATCCCAGCTGCGCGGTGCCGCCCGCGCGGGATAGGCATCCGGGTCGACCGAGCAGTGCAGGACGCGGGCCGCTGGCGATCCGTACTGCGCTTCCAGCCGCGCCAGGGTCGGGCCGCCGGTGAAGGAGAGATAGAGGTCGTAGCCCGGGATCTGCCGCGCCGCGAGGTATTCCTCGTCGCCCCGCGCCAGCTTGGCCAGGGTCACCGGCGTGTCGATGCTCGTAGAAGGCGGTGATGCCTCGCCGCTACCTCCTGCACCCAATCGCCGACCGCAACGCCCTGCGGCACGAAGGAGCCGACAACCACAGCATTCCGCCGCCGCAACCCTCCGGCGCCAGCGCTGCAGGCCGTCGAGGTCGCGATAGAATCCGAGAGCGCAGTAGTCCGGCGCGGCCAGGTCGCGGTGACAGGCATACCAGGGCACCTCGCGTTCGAGGAAGAGCACGCGGTGCCCCCGTGCGGCGAAGGCCTTCAGCAAGGCCCGATAGGTGGTCGCGTGCCCATTTCCCCAGGCTGAGGAAAGGCTGAGGCCGAGCACCACGAGGTTCAGCGGCGGAGCGCTCATGCCGCCCGCTTCCGCGCCGCGACCTCGCGCAGCAGGCCATCCACCTGCACCCCGCGCCGCTCATAGGTATGCTCGGCCAGAATGCGGGCCCGGGCCGCCTCGCCGATTCGTCGCGCCCGCTCCGGCGTCAGCCCTGCCAACTGGGCCGCTACCTCGGCGCCGTCGCGGGCGACCAGCACCTCGGTCCCGGCATCGAGGAAGAGCTCCAGCCCGACCCAGGCATCAGTGATCAGGCAGGCCCCGGCGCCGGCGGCCTCGAAGACCCGGGTGGCGGGAGAGAAGCCGGTCGCCGCCATGCTGTCGCGGGCGATGTTCAGCACCGCGAGCGGGGATGTGTTGAAGGCGTTGTGCTCGCGCGTGTAGACATGCCCGATCGGCTGGACATTCGCCGGCATCACCTTGTCGCCCCAGCCATTCCCGCCGATCAGGAAGCGACGGTCCGGCAGCGCGGCGGCGGGCCGCAGGAAGAACTCCTCCACCCGCGCCTCGCGGTCCGGCAGGCGATTGCCGAGGAAGGAGAGATCGGCGGTGAAGCGCGGCTCGGCCGGCACCGGGTGGTGCGTGGTGGGGTCGAGCGCGTTGTAGACCGGTACGCAGCGCCGCGCGCCGAAGCTTTCATAGGCCTGCACCACCGGCGGGCCGCCGCCATAGGTCGAGCACCAGGTCGAGCTCCGGCAGCAGCGTGCGGCGCAGCGGGTGGTCGGATGCCGCCGCCAGTTCGGCCAGCGTCGCCGGCGCGTCGACATCCCAGAAGATCCGGATCACCTCCGGCCGCGCCGCCGCCGCCATGACGCCTTGCAGCAGCGCATCGTCGAACACGCCGACCCCGCTCGCCTTGACCACGATGTCCGCTCGCGCCGCTTCGGCCACCACCTCGCGGAGCGCCGCCTCGGTTGCCGGATAGACCCGCACTTCCGCCCAGTCCGGCGGCGCGATGTCGCGGTGCTGCTGGCGGTCGAAGGCATCGGGCTCGTAGAAGGTCGCGCGGTAGCCGCGGCGGTGCAGCGCACTCAGCATGCCGCGGTAATAGGTCGCCGCCCCGTTCCAGTAGGACGAGAGCAGGCTCGATCCGTAGAAGGCGATCCTCATGCGCCGGCCTCCTCCGGCATGCCGAAGTCGTGCCGCGATGGCCAGCAACTCGTCAACGCGGTGGGCGCAGGTGTGGCGAGCGCGGATGGTCTCCAGTCCGCTCGACGCCAGAGCAGCGCGCAGGCCAGCATCGGCCTGGACCGCCCGCATGTGCCGCAGCATCGCCGCTTCGTCGCGTGCGATCAGGTAATCCTGCCCAGGGCGGAAAAGCCGCTCCGCATCCTCCCAGGGCGCCGAGAGCAGGGGTATGCCGCAAGCCAGCGCCTCGAAGACACGGATGGTCGGGATACCCGGCAGCAGATCGACGTAGAAGCGCCGCGGCACATGGACAGTCGCCAAGTGTCGGGCAAAGATTTCCGGCGCGCGAGCATTCGGCAACCAGCCGCGATACCGGGCGCCATGCGCGGCAAGCTTGCCAAGGGCAGCATCAGGATAGCGCACGCCGTGAATGTCGAGCGCCAGCCCGGCCTCCTGCGCCGGCCGCAGCAGGAACTGTTCCAGCTCCTCGCTCCGCTCGTCGTCGCCCCACTGCCGATCCAGACCAGGCCCTCGCGCGCCGCTTCCTGGGCAGGCGGATGGAACAACCGTGTGTCCGCGGCCTCATGCCAGACGAAGACGCGGCGGTCCCAACCCCAGCGCCGATAGACCGCGGCCAAGGCCTCGCCGAAGGCAAGCACAGCGTCGTAATCCTGCAGGTCGAAGCGGCGGATCGCTGCCGGGTCGCTGACGGCGCGGTGGTGCGTGTCGTGGAAAAGCAGCCGGAACCTCGCCCCGGCCCGGCGTGCCCGGCCGATCGCCGCAATCACCCAAGGTTCGGTCCATTCATGCACAATCACCAGCTCGGCGGCGTCGATGCCGGAGAGCAGGCTGTCCGCGTCCCGGTAGGTCACGGACCGCAGGCCCGGATAAGCCGCGCGATAGGCGTCGAGCCCGCCCTCGCCATGATCGCGCAGCAGGTTGTCGAGGCTCCAGGGCTGCGCCGGAGCCAGCGCGGTCACGTCATGGCCGCGTGCCTGCAGCTCCGCCAGCACACCCCGCAGGAAATGCGCGTTCCCGTGATTCCAGCAGGACTCGATGGAGTGGGTAACGTAGACCAGCCTCACGCAGCGGCATCCCTTCCCGTACGTCCGATCACCTGTTCATAGACAGCGAGCATTCCCTCGACCTGCCTGTCCAGGCTGAAGCAAGCGGCCCGCTCCCGTGCCGAAACGCCGAGCGCGGCGCGCCGGCCGCATCATCGGCAAGAGACTCGACCGTCGCCGCGAAACCCGCAGCATCATCGGGTGCGACGAAGACAGCAGCACCATCCCATAACTCGCGGAAGCCGGTTGTGTCCGAAAGCACCAGGGCACAGCCGGCCTGCGCCGCCTCCAGCACGGCCAAGCCGAAGGGCTCGTAGCGCGCCGCGCTGACGAATACTGGCCGGGTGGCGAGGATAGCGGCGATCTCCGAGGTGGAGAGCCGACCTATCGATTGCATGTGGCGAAGTTCGACCCTGGCGCCGTTCGGTCCCGCGATGGGGCCCGCAGCTAGAAGCGGGAATGGCAGCCGCGCCGCGGCGGCGTCTAGTGTCATCGCCGCCTTGCCTTCGTCCCAAAGCCGGCCCGCGGTGAAGGCGAGCAGGGGTGAAAGCCGGCGACCCCGCCGCGATCTCCTGGCGGCGTCCATTCCACACCACGCTCGGCGCCACAGGCAGGTCGTAGGCGGCGCGCGTTGCCGCGGCGAACCAGCTAGATGGCGCAACCAGCAGATCGGCCGATCGGTAGCCCTCGGCCGCCACGGCGGCACGCCAGCGGAAATCCGCCGGCATTGGTCCTTTGCGCATCACCTGCCACCAAGTGGCCAGGCAGGAATGACAGGCAATCACCAATGGCCTGTCGAAGCGCATCATTCCTGCCGGAGCCGGCGTATTGAGGTGCAGGACGTCGGCAGCGATCTCCTGTGCGAGCGCAGCGAGCGCGACGCCTGAGGCCTTGATCTCCGCCGCCGATCCGGCAAGCCATTCGAGCGGCTGCCCGAGCAGCACCACGCGAAGGCCGGGAATGCATTCGGCCGCCGCCCGTTGGGTTGCGTCCGGTGCCGGCCCCAGCACCGCGAGCACGACCGCCACTTGGTGTTGCGCCAGCCCAGCCGCGAGATCCAACGCATAGGTCCAGACGCCACCGACCGCATCCACGCTCATCAGCAGGCGTAGCCGCGGCGCCGATGTCATCGGCAGCAATCCGATCTGAAGACCTGAAGCGAGGCGACGCCATCCTCCTTGATACCGCTCAGACTGTCGAATTGCCCGAGGTAGTACTCGTGCGCGCGCTTCCAGGCCTGGTCATCCGGCATGCCCCGAAACGGGTGATAATCCGGCGAGCTCAGATAGGCATGAAGAGGCACCGCGTCATCGCCTGCCACCTTGATCAGATTGGCCTGCACGAAAGGCACGCGACGCTTGGCATAGAGCAGCCGCTCGGCAAGATCATCGGTGGATATCCGGCAGTTCTTGTCGCGTGCAGCACGGCCTTCCGGGGTTAGGGCTTCTGCCCCAGCCTCGATCGAAACACAACCGTCCTGGCCGGGCTGGTCCAACATCTCGGGCCTCCAAAGGTCGATGCTGGTCACGATCCCGAACTGCAGGCCGCGTCTGACCAGCGCCTCCAGCAGCAGACATTGCGGCAGGGAGATCTCATCGATAAAGTAGAGGTAGCCCACCTTCTGTGCGGCCAAGCGATCGACCTCTTCCAGCAGCGGCGGCAGCGCGCGCGGCGGCAGGCATCGCGGAAGTCGATCCTGGCATAGAAGGAGCAGATGTACGGGCAGCCGTACGAGGCTTCGACCTCGGCATTCGACACAGTCGGGTCGCAATCAAAGCGGTCGTGGAGGCGATGCTGCTGCACCCAGTCGTCCGGCCAGTGCAGCGCCGAAGATCGGAAAAGGTGGCGGCATATGGGGCTCCGGTCACACGTACTGCGTCACCTTGATGGTAGGCGATCGCTGGAACAGTAATCGGTTCCTCGGTGCCGGCAAGCCGATGCAAGATCTCCTCGCATTCGCCGCGCACGACAACATCAGCACCGAGCTTCTGCAGCGTTGCCCGCCGCGCCACAGAGCCATGTGGCCCTACCACCGCCCTGCGGCCGCTTGGCCCGCGGAGCGCCGAGAGGAATTGCCGGAGCACGCGCAGCTCCGGCGGAGCGCAGCGCCAGAAAAAATAGGTCAGCGCGGTCGCTACCACCGTCATGTCGGCACAGAACGCGACAACCGAGCCGCCGCCTCGGCGACCGGCAGGTCGCAAATATGCGCATCCACCAGCACCACCTGATGCCCATTTGCCTCAAGCAGCGCGCGGCTATGGCCGAGCTCGAGCGGCAGATGCGGGGTCCGGCAACCAAGAGAGCTGCTGCTAGCAACGCTCCATGGCGCGTTGCACAGAGCCACTCTCATGCGACGCGGCCTCGGCCGGCACGCGCTCTGTGGAGAGCCACGCGGCGAGCGCCTGCAATCCCTGTCGCCACGGCTTCGGAGCCGGGAGGCCGAATGCCTGCCGCGCCCGTCGGGTATCGGAAACATAATAGCGCTGGTCACCGGCTCGCCAAGCGCCATGCCGGATCTCGACACGGCTGCCGATCGTCTCCTCGATCGCGCCTATGACCTGCAGCAGGCTCACGGCATTCGCCGGCCCGCCACCAAGATTGAAGGCCCTGCCCTGCACTGCCTTGATCCGCCGCCAAGCCGCGACATAGGCATCGACCGCATCATCGACGAAGAGGATATCGCGTACCTGGCAGCCGTCACCGTAGATGCTGATCGCCTGCCGCGCCAGCGCGCGAAGCAGGAAATGCGCGACCCAGCCCTGGTCCTCGGTGCCCCGCTGCAGCGGCCCATAGATGCAGCTCATGCGGAAGACCGCACTCGGTACGCCGAAGCTCCGGGCATAATCCAGCACATATTGGTCGGCGGCACCCTTGGAACAGCCATAAGGCGTGTGAAAATCGAGCGGCCGATCTTCCCCGATCCCATGCAGGCGGATCGCGTCCGGATGCGGCACATAGGCTTCACCCTGCAGACCGAGCGGAATATCCGCTAGGTCGCCATAAACCTTGTTGGTGCTGGCGAAGATGACGGGTACTGGCCGATCTTGCCGACGCGCGGCTTCCAGCACGCCGAGCGTGCCACGCAGATTGACCGCAAAATCCGCCGCGGGGTCATCGAGGCTGCTGGTCACCGCAACCTGCGCTGCAAGGTGGAACACCGCATCGGCCTCACCCATAGCTCGGGTGAGTTCCGTCGCGTCGTTGATGTCGGCGATGATAGGGATCACCCGCCCTGGATGCCGCTGCCGGAGCCATGCGAGGTTGTCCGCCACGCCGGCTCGCGCAAGGGCATCATAGACCAGCACCGCATGACCTTCGGATGCGAGCCGGTCCGCCACATTCGCGCCGATGAAGCCGGCACCGCCTGTCACCAGGATGGGACGACCGCTGCCCGTCACGCGACCAGCCCTCTCGCCTCGAGTTCGCGGCGCGCCTCATGCACGCGATCCTCCGCGGTCTGCCGCGCCACCCAATCGGCGAGTTCCGCTAGGCCGGCGACGAACTCAGTGCCGGGCGCGAAGCCGAGTGACCGCCGCGCCAAGCCGATATCCGGGATGCAGTGGCGGATATCGCCGGCGCGCGCCTTGCCGGTGATCTCCGGCACCATGTCCCGGCGCCCCATAGCGTGCGCCAGCAGTTCGGCGACTTCAGACACCGTCCGATGCTCGCCACTGCCGATGTTGAAGACGCCGCCTGCGGCCTCCGGCCGCTCGAGAGCCTGCACGAAGGCGCGCGCGACATCGGAGACGTGCACGAAGTCGCGGCGCTGCTGACCATCCTCGAAGATCATCGGGGGTTGCCCGTTATGCAGGCGAGAGGCGAAGATCGCCAGCACGCCCGTATAGGGGTTCGACAATGCCTGCCCTGGCCCATAGACATTCCACAGGCGCAGCGCCACACCCTCCATCCCATAGGCCGGTGCCAAGGTCAGGGTCAGCCGTTCCTGCACATATTTGGTGATGGCATAGACCGAAGCGAGCGCGGGACGCTTGCCTTCGGGCGTCGGCAGGGGAAGCAGCGGACGACCAGCCTCGTCCACCGGATCCCACGGCTGGGACGCGCTGGTCCTGGCCTGCCGCACGGCGTCCTCGACGAGATGCCCCGCAGCGCTGCGGTAGAGACCTTCCCCATAAATGCTCATGGACGACGCCACGACCACCCGGCGCACCGGATGGTCGATAAGGCACTGGAACAATACCGCCGTGCCACAGTCGTTGGCAGAGACATAACGATCAACCGCATACATACTCTGCCCAACGCCGACTTCCGCCGCGAGGTGCACGACCGCATCGACTCCCTGCAGCGCACGCGCCACGGCTGCCGGATCACGTACGTCGCCGCGATGGAAGTCGATGTCGGGATCGATGGCCGGAACGCTGGCATCTGCGCCATGCACTTGGTCGAGCAGGCTGTCCAGCACGCGCACGCGATAGCCACGCTCCAGCAGTTCTCGTGTCAGGTGGCGTCCGATGAAGCCCGCACCACCCGTGAGAAGAATCAATTCCGACACCAGGGCGTCTCCGTTCCATCCACCCGCCGCGCACGCCGCCTCTTCAGAGGTCGCGCCACGTCGATCGGTTCCCCGACTCATAAAACCAGGATGCGCTTGGCATCCCACCTGCGGCCAACGAGCAACAAAGGCTCCCGGCTCAGTGCGAACGCAAAGCTCGCCGGGACGGAACCGGTACTCACCTGTATTTGTCAGCGACGCATTTCGTGCCGGCGGGGCGAAGGGCGTTGCGTAGCGTTCCCCCACCATCGCAGCCGCGTGGGAGCTGCGGTTACGCGCCGATGCGAGGGAGGCAAGCCTTGGGTTCCAGACGCGTGCGGGTCGGCCTCGTCGGCCTCGGCAACTGCGCATCCTCCTTCGTGCAGGGCCTTACCTACTACCGTGATGCCCAGGATCAGGTGCCTGGGCTCATCAGGCCGGAGCTCGGTGGGTACCGGATCTCCGACATCGACATCAGCGCGGCCTTTGACGTCGCCACGGCGAAGGTCGGGCGCGACGTGTCTGAGGCCATCCTGGCGCAGCCGAACAACACCCACCGGTTCGCCGCGGTGCAGCCGCTCGGCGTGACTGTCGCGCGTGGCCGCACACTTGACGGCATCGGCCGCTACCTGCGCGACGAGGTGAAAGAGTCGGACGCGGCGGAGGCGAATGTCGCCGAGATCCTTCGCCGCACGGGTACCGAGGTGCTGGTGTCCTACCTTCCAGTCGGGTCGCAGCAGGCGACCGAATGGTACGCCGAGCAGGCTCTCGACGCTGGGTGTGCCTTTGTCGATTGCATTCCGGTCTTCATCGCCTCCGATGCAGGCTGGCAGGCGCGCTTCGCGGCACGACGCCTTCCCCTGGTCGGCGATGACATCAAGAGCCAAGTCGGAGCGACCATCGTCCACCGCGTGCTGACCAATCTATTCCGTGAGCGTGGCGTCTCGCTCGATCGGACTTACCAGCTCAATTTCGGCGGGAATGCCGACTTCCTGAACATGCTGGAACGCGAAAGGCTACAATCGAAGAAGATCTCGAAGACTCAGGCCGTGACCAGCCAGATGGACGGGGAATTCGCGCCGGGTGACATCCACGTAGGCCCGAGCGACTTCGTCCCCTGGCTGGGCGACCGGAAATCTCGCGCATATCCGGATGGAAGGCACCGGCTTCGGTGGCGTGCCGCTGCAACTGGAATTGAAGCTGGAAGTCTGGGACTCGCCAAACTCCGCGGGCGTGGTGGTCGATGCGGTGCGCTGCGCCAAATTGGCACTCGATCGCGGCCAGGGTGGCGTGCTGACCGGCCCGTCGAGCTACTTCATGAAATCGCCACCGATCCAATCCACCGATACCGAAGCCAGGGAACGCACGCTGCGCTTCATCGCCGGCGAGGGCTGACCCGATGGCGACGACCGTCCTTCTCGTCCGGCACGCCGCCCACCCGCTTCTGGGCAAGGTGCTGTGCGGCAGGATGCCGGGCGTCGCGTTGGACGAAGCGGGACGCGGCCAAGCGGCACGGCTTGGCACAGCGCTCGCCACGCATCGGCCAAATGCGCTGTTCACGAGTCCAATGAGCCGCGCCCGCGCAACTGCGATCGCCATCGAGACTGCATCCGGACTGGCCGCGCGGCCCTGCGACGCCTTGAACGAGATCGACTTCGGCGAGTGGACAGGGGCGAGCTTTGCCGATCTGGCGGGGGATCCCGCCTGGTCGCGCTGGAACAGCCAGCGATCCGAAGCACGCCCACCCGGCGGCGAGCCGATGTACCTGGCGCAGGCGCGCGTCGTCGCCGGCATCCAGCGGATGCGGGCCGCGTTGCCGGACGGCAAAGTCGTTGCCGTCAGCCATGCGGACATCATCAAGGCAGCGTTGCTCTGGTGCCTTGGCCTTACACTCGACGCCCATATGCGTCTCGACATCGACCCCGCATCCATCAGCGCGATGGTGCTGTGGGAGGACGGGGGCAAGGTTCTGTGGATAAATCAGGGAGTGACTGCATGAACCAGCGGATCCAGGCCGAGGAGTTGCGCCGGCGCGCCGCCGAACTGGGCAACTGGTTTCATAACATCGATCTCGGTGGCGTCAGCACCGCGCCGGACCACTTCCTTGGTGACTATCCATCGGTCAAGTGGCGCCGCTTCGCTCATGCCCTGCCGCAGGACCTGACTGGCCGAAGCGTGCTCGACATCGGATGCAACGGGGCTTCTACGCGATCGAGATGAAGCGGCGTGGCGCCGCCCGCGTGCTCGGCATCGACTCCGACCCGGACTACCTAGCCCAGGCCCGCTTCGCTGCCGAAGCCACCGGCCAGGAGATCGAGTTCCGCGCCATGTCGGTCTATGACCTCGGAGACATCGGAGAACGCTTCGACATCGTGCTTTTCATGGGCGTGCTGTACCACCTCCGCCACCCGCTGCTCGCCCTCGACCTCATCCACGAACACGTGGCCGACGACCTGCTGGTCTTTCAATCCATGCAGCGCGGTGCGCAAGCGGTAGTCACGCCGCGTGAGGACTTCGATTTTTGGGATACCGCACCCTTTGACGATGCCGGCTGGCCGAAGCTTCATTTCATCGAGCACCGCTATGCTCATGACGAGACCAACTGGTGGGTGCCGAACCGCGCCTGCGCCGAGGCCATGCTCCGCAGCGCCGGCTTTGCCATCGAGTCCCACCCGGAGGAAGAGGTCTATGTCTGCCGCCGGACCGACACACCGCCCGGTGCCGGCGCTGTCTATCCGGCCCGGGGTATCCGCGCATGATCGAAGCCGCGATGATCTGGAACGAGCCGAACAACAAGTCGCATTGGGATCCTGAACTCGACCCCGACTGGCGGCTCTTCGCCGAGATGGCGACTGGCGCCGCCCAGGCGATCCGCGCGGCGCATCCGACCCTGCCCCGGGTCCTCGGCGGCATCTCGCCGATCGACCCGGCCTTCATCAACAACCTAGACGCCCGCGGCGTGCTGAACCACCTGGACGCCGTCGCGGTGCATGGATTCCCGCTCGACTGGAACCTCTGGCAGATCGGCGAATGGCCGGCAAAGCTCGACGAGATCCGCGCGGTGACCAGCCTGCCGGTCTGGGTCTCCGAGGTGGGCGTCTCCTCTTTCGGGGCCGAGGAGGTCCAGGCCTGGGGCGTCGAGCGAACCGCGGAACTGCTGGTCGGCAAGGCACCGCGCATCCATTGGTACAGTCTTTATGACCTGCCGCGCGCCTGGGAAGCGACGACCCGCCACCGCGAGGCCGAAGGCTCCTCCTACTACCGCCATTTCTACATGGGTCTGCTGCGGGAGGATGGTTCGCCCAAGCCCTCGCTCGAAGCCTTCGCACGCCACGCGCCCGCGCTCGGGCTCTGCCAATGGTTCCATTTCGAGGACCACCGGCTGGACGACGCCGTCGCCTGGATGCGGCGTCTCGGCGTGCGTCACCTCCGCACCGGCCTCTCATGGGCCGACAGCTTCCGGCCGAATGCGCTCGCCTGGTTCGACAGGCAGATGGCGGCCTTGGAGGAGTTCGATGTCACCGTCACCTTCTGCTTCACGCCGGAGCATCGCGGCATCGCACCGCACCACACGAGCCCGCCCGTGGTGCCGGCCGAGTTCGCCGAGTTCTGCGGCGCGATGATCCGCCGCTATGCCTCGCCCGGAACCACCGCCGCCGCGCCGGGTTGATCTGCAACTCACACTGCGAATGCCGAAGCACCATGGCCGCGGATGAAACGTCGCTCAGTACACAGGATGCACGGCAGGCGGCCAGGGCCGCTTCGCTGCGGTACGTCTCAGACGAGACGCCCGGCATCGGCAGGCGGCGCATCGGCAAGGGGTTCAGCTACCGTCTGCCGCAGGGCGGCGCGTTGAAGGACCCCGCTACGCTACGCCGCATTCGCGCGTTGGCGATCCCGCCGGCTTGGACCCAGGTCTGGATCTGCCCGCGCGAGAATGGCCACATTCAGGCGACGGGCCGTGACGAGAAAGGCCGCAAGCAGTACCGGTACCACCCACGCTGGCGGGAGACCCGGGACGCGGCAAAATCCGGGCGTATGGTCGAGTTTGCCCGCGTCCTTCCGCGCATCCGGGACCAGGTGGAACGGGACCTGACCCTTTCCGGCCTGCCGCGTCGGAAGGTGCTGGCCACGGTGGTGCGTCTGCTCGAAACCACGCTCATCCGTGTCGGCAACGACGACTACGCGAAACAGAACGGGAGCTACGGCCTGACCACCCTGCGCAACCGTCATGTCGCGGTCGAAGGCGCCAAGCTGCGCTTCGCCTTCAAGGGCAAGAGCGGCAAGGCTTGGCAGCTGCAGATTGCCGATCGCCGCATCGCGCGTATCCTGCGCGAATGCCAGGACCTGCCGGGCCAGGAGCTGTTCCAATATGTCGATGAGGAGGGCGAGCGTCACGGCATCGATTCCGGCGACGTAAACGACTACCTGCGCGAGATAGCGGACAGCGAGGTGACGGCGAAGGACTTCCGCACCTGGGCGGGCACGGTGCTGGCTGCCCTCGCGCTGCGCGAGTTCGAGCGCTTCGACACCGAGGCCGCGGCGAAGCGCAATGTCAAGCGGGCGATCGAGCAGGTCGCGCAGCGCCTGGGCAACACGCCGACCATCTGCCGCAAGTGCTATGTGCATCCCGGCGTGCTGGATTGCTACCTGGATGGCAGCCTGGCGGAGCAGGTGCGGGAAGAAGCCGAGGCGGAGCTGCGCGAGGCGGCAGCCGGTCTGCGGCCGGAGGAGGCGGCTGTGCTCGGTCTGCTGATCGGCCGGCTGGCACGGCAGGAGACCCGCGCTGCGCGCGGTCGAGACGCGGCTGGGGCAAGGGCGGCCGCCTGATGCGGATCGTCGTCTTCGGCCTGACCATCACCTCCGCCTGGGGCAATGGCCACGCGACGCTCTGGCGCGCGCTTTGCCGCGCCCTGGCGCGTCGCGGCCATCACGTCACCTTCTTCGAACGCGACGTGCCCTACTACGCCGACACGCGCGACCTGCAGCCGATGGCAGGGCTGGAGACCGTGCTCTACACCGACTGGGACACCGTCCGGCCACGCGCCGCGCTGGCGATGCGCGGTGCCGACCTCGCCATGGTCACCTCCTACTGCCCGGATGGCGTTGCGGCGTCCGCACTGGTGCTCGACTCCCCGGCGCGGCTGCGCGCCTTCTACGATCTCGACACGCCGGTAACGCTGGACCGCCTGGCCGCCGGTGACCGCCCGGCCTACCTGCCGCCCGATGGTCTCGGTGGCTTCGATCTGGTGCTGAGCTACACCGGCGGCGCGGCACTGGAACGCCTGCGCGATGAATTGGGGGCGCGGCGCGTCGCACCGCTCTATGGCAGCGTCGACCCTGAGGCGCATCGCCCGGTCGAGCCCGACCCGCGTCTGCGCGCCGACCTGTCCTATCTTGGCACCTATGCCGCCGACCGGCAGCTGGCGCTGGAACGCTTGTTCGTAGCGCCGGCGCGCGCCCTGCCCGCCCGCCGCTTCGTCATCGGCGGGGCGCTCTATCCGCCAGAATCCCCTGGGCGGAGAACATCTGGTTTCTTCGTCACATGCCGCCGGCCGAGCACCCGGCCTTCTTCGCTTCCTCTCGCCTCACGCTGAATATCACGCGCCGGGCCATGGCGGCGATGGGCTGGTGCCCCTCCGGCCGGTTGTTCGAGGCGGCGGCCTGCGGCGCCCCGGTCCTGACGGATTCCTGGGACGGGCTGGCGGAGTTCTACACACCGGGCAGCGAGCTGCTGGTTGCCGGCAGCACGGAGGAGGCGATGGCCGCGATCGGCCTCGGTGATGCCGAGCTGCGCCGCATCGCCCAGGCGGCGCGCGACCGCACCCTCTCTGAACACACCGCGGACCACAGGGTGCGGGCGCTTGAGGAGGCGGTGCAGGCCGCGATGCACCCCGCGACGATCGGAGACTGAGCATGTGGGGCATCATCCCGGCCGCGGGCCTCGGCAGCCGTATCCAGCCACTGGCCTTCTCCAAGGAGCTGCTGCCGGTCGGCAGCCGTCTCGAGGACGGCGTCGAGCGCCCGCGCGCGGTCAGCGAGCACCTGATCGAACGCATGCTGGCCGCCGGCGTGGACAAGATCTGTTTCGTCATCGCCCCCGGCAAGAGTGACATCATCAACTACTACGGCTCGCGGATCGGCGGCGCCTCCATCGCCTATGTCGTGCAGCAGGAGCCGAACGGGCTCTGCGACGCGCTGTTCTGCGCCTTGCCGCTGATCGGGCCGGAGGAGCCGGTGGTGGTGGGCCTGCCGGACACCATCTGGTTCCCGGAAGCCGCGCTGGCGCCGTTGCCGGACGATGCCTTCAGCTTCCTGCTCTTCCCCGTCGAGCGTCCGGAATTCTTCGATGCCGTCGTCACCGACACGGCGGGCCAAGTGGAGATGATCGAGGTGAAGCGGCCGGGCGCCCGCAGCCGCTGGGTCTGGGGTGCCTTCAAACTGCCCGGCGCCATGCTGCATGCCCTGCACGCGCTATGGCGGCAGCCGGGCCGCGGCGACGAGTATATTGGCACCCTGGTGAACGCCTGGTTGGCGCGCGGCGGCGTCGCCCACGGCGTGCGGAGCGGCGAGGTTTATGTCGATGTCGGCACGCTGAACGGCTACCGGGAAGCGGTTTCGCTTCTGGCAGACCGACCGGGCCCGCGGGAGTCCGGCGTGGTGCCCTTCCGCGTGCTGCAGCAGCGCGCCTCCCAGGCTGCCCGGGCCCATGCCGGCCAATGAATTCCTGCGCTGGCTGGCCCGGCCCGAAGGCCCGCCGCCAGAACGGGTGCTGATTGTCGCGGCGCACCCGGATGACGAGGTGATCGGCCTCGGCGGCCATCTGCCGCTCTTGCCGCAAGCGCGGATCCTGCACGTCACGGATGGCGCGCCGCGCAACGGACAGGATGTCGCGGCGCATGGCTTCGCCGATTGTGCAGGCTATGCCGCGGCGAGGCGGCGGGAGCTTGAGGCCGCGCTGGCGCTGGCCGGGTTGCCGGCTTCGGCGGCATCCACGCTCGGCATTCCCGACCAGGAAGCGGCGCTGCACCTGCCGGCAGCGATCGAGGGTATTGCCGCGGCGATCGCCGCGAGCGGCGCTGGGATCATCGTGACCCATGCGCATGAGGGCGGCCACCCGGATCATGACGCCACGGCGCTTGCGGTCCATGCGGCGGTGCGGCGCTGCCCGGCAGCGATCGTCGAGATGGCCGGCTACCATGCCGGGCCACATGGCATCGCCGTTGGCGCCTTCCTGCCGCATCCCGGCACCACGCCGGTGACGCTCGCCCTCTCCCCGGCGCAATGCGCGCTGAAGCACCGCATGCTGGACTGCTTCATCACGCAGAGCGCGGTGCTCGAAGCCTTTCCGGTCGGCGCCGAACGGCTGCGCCAGGCGCCGGACTACGACTTCACCCGACCACCGCATCCGGGCCTGCTGTTTTACGAGAATTTCCCCTGGGGGATGTCGGGCGAGCTGTTCCGCCGGCTCGCGGCCGCGGTGCCATGGCACTGACCATCCTGCAGGTCGCCTTCCCCTTCGCGCCGGTCGGGCCGGATGCGGTCGGTGGCGCGGAACAGGTGCTGAGCATGGTCGAGCGCTGCCTGCCGCGTTTCGGTCACCGCGCCATCGTGCTGGCTTGCGAGGGATCCGTCACCAGCGGCCCCCTCCTGCCGGTCGCCTTGCCGCCCGGCCCGGTGACGGATGCGATGCAGGATGCGGTGCATGCGGCAATGCGGGCTCGGATTGCCGAAGCGCTGCGGCGGCATCCCATCGACCTCGTGCATATGCACGGCATTGATTTCCATCGCTACCTGCCGCCATCCGGCGTGCCGGTGCTGGCGACCTTGCACCTGCCGCCCGGATGGTATCCGCCGGAGATCTTCCGCCTGGCGCGGCCGGACACCTGGCTGCATGCCGTCTCGGCCTCGCAGCACCGCGCCTGCCCGCCCTGCCCAACCCTGCTGCCGCCAGTCGAGAACGGCGTCGCGGTCGGTGCGCTGGACCGGCCGCTCACCCGCCGTCGCTTCGCGCTGGTGCTCGGCCGCATCTGCCCGGAGAAGAACCAGCATGCAGCGCTCGAGGCCGGCACCCGCGCCGGCCTGCCGGTGCTGCTCGGCGGGCAGGTCTTTCCCTATGCGGTGCACGAGGCCTATTGGCGCGGCACCGTCCTGCCATGCCTCACGCGGCCGCACCGCTTCCTCGGCCCGCTCGGCTTCGCCCGCAAGCGGCGGCTGCTGAACGCGGCGCGCTGCCTGGTCTCGGCCAGCATCGCGCCTGAGACGAGCTTCGCTGGTGGCGATGGAAGCGATGGCTTGCGGCACGCCCGTGGTCGCCTTCGCCTCCGGCGCGCTGGCCGATATCGTCGAGCACGGCGTCACCGGCTTCCTGGTGCGCGACGTGACGGAGATGGCGGCGGCGATGCAGGCCGCGGCCGGGCTCTGCCCCGACACCATCCGCCGCATCGCCCGGCAGCGCTTCTCGGCCGAGGCGATGCTCGCGGGCTATGTGGCCGCCTATGGTCGCCTCGCGAGACGCGGCAGCAGCCATGCGGCCTGACGCTGCCGTCGCGGCAATCGAGGCGGCGGCCGACCTGCCGGCGCTGGAGCGGCTGCGCCCGGACTGGGAGGCATTGTGGCGAGCGGTGCCCGGCGCGACGCCCTTCCAGTCGCCGGCCTGGGTGATGCCCTGGTGGCGCCATGTCGGCCAGGGTGCATTGCTGGTGCTGGCGCTGCGCGCGGCGGGGCGCCTGGTCGGCCTGTTCCCCTTCTATCGCTACACACGGCCAGAGGATGGCGCGCGGCTGCTCTTCCCGCTCGGCATCGCCACCACGGACTACCTGGACGCGCTGGTGCTGCCGGAGGCTCGTCCGGCGCTGGATGCCGTCGGCCGCCACCTGGCGCTGTGTGCGGATGCGGATGCCTGGGAATGGCCGCAACTGCGGGGCGGGTCGCCGCTCCTGACCCTGCCAGCACCGGATGGATGGAGAGAGACGGTCACCGCGGCCGATCCCTGTCCCTGCCTGGTCCTGCCGGGCACTCCCGAGGCGCTGCCGACGCTTGTCTCCGCCAAGACGCTGCGCGACCTGCGCACGGTCCGCCGCCGGGCCGAGCAGGCTGGGACGCTGCGCTGGGAGACCGAGGCCGACGGCATCGCCGCGCCGTTCGAGGCGCTGCTCCGCCTGCATGCCGCGCGCTGGGCAACCCGGGGTGAAGGCGGCGTGCTCGCCGACCCCGCCGTACAGGAAATGCACCGGGAGGCGCTGCCCGCGCTGCACCGCGCCGGCCTGCTGCGCTTCCACGTGCTGCGGCTGGACGGAGAGATCGTTGCCGTGCTCTATGCTTTGGCCGATCTGCCCGGACGTGATGCGCGCCGCCTCTACCTCTATCTCAGCGGCTTCGACCCGGCGCTGGAGCGCCTCAGCCCCGGCATGCTGCTGGTCGGCCGGGCGGTCGAGGCGGCGATCGCCGAGGGCTTCGCCGTGGCCGACTTCCTGCGCGGGCGCGAGCGCTACAAGTACTTCTGGGGCGCCGAGGACCAGCCGACCTTCCGCCGCCAGCTGATGCCGCCATGCGCAGCCTGTTGATCGTCCTCGACAGCGTCGGCGCCGGCGCCGCGCCGGATGCCCGACGCTATGGCGATGCGGGCGCCGATACGCTCGGCCATATCATCGCCCGCACCGGCCTGCGCCTGCCGGTGCTGGACGCGCTTGGCCTCGCCCGCATCCTGGGCCGCGAGTGCACTGTCCCGCAGGCGAGCTGGGGCCGGATGCGGCCGCGCGCCGCTGGCAAGGACAGTACGACAGGACATTGGGAGATCGCCGGCATCGTCGCCCACCGCCCCTTCGCCGTCTTCGATGCTTTCCCGCCCGCGTTGCTGGCGCCGATCGAGGCCGAGGCGGGCACCCGCTTCCTTGGCAACATCCCCGCCAGCGGCACCGAGATCATCGAGCGGCTGGGGCCGGAGCACCTGCGGACCGGCCTGCCCATCCTCTACACCTCGGCCGATCCGGTGCTGCAGATCGCGGCGCATGAGGCGGTGATCCCACCGGACCGGCTCTATGCCCTCTGCGGGATCGCCCGCCGCCATGCCGATGCCTGGGCCATTGGCCGCGTCATCGCCCGCCCCTTCGAAGGCGAGCCCGGCGCCTTCCGCCGCACGCCGCGCCGGCACGACTTCGCCATGCTGCCGCCGCGCAGCGTGCTGGATGCGCTGGTCGAGGCGGGCCACGCGGTGCTCGGCATCGGCAAGACCGCGGACCTCTTCGCCGGCCGAGGCTTTACGGCGTCCACCCCCACGGCCTCGAACGGCGCCGGGATGCAGGCGATCGCCGAGACCTGGGCTACGACCCGCGACGGCCTGGTCTTCGCCAACCTGGTCGATTTCGACACGGAATACGGCCACCGCCGCGACGTGGCGGGCTATGCAGGAGCGCTGGCGGCCTTCGACGCCTGGCTCGGCGGCTTCCTGCCCGTGGTAGCGAAGGACGACCTGCTGATCCTCACCGCCGACCACGGAAACGACCCGACACATCGCGGCACCGACCATACGCGGGAGGAGGTGCCGCTGTTGCTGCACCATGCCGGGCGCAGCGACGCGCTCGGCACGCGCGACGGATTCGGCGATGTCGCGGCGACGCTGGCTGATTTCCACGGCGTCGCCTGGCCGGGCGGTCGCTCCTGCCTGGCATGACGCCGGTCGAAGAATACCTGGCTGGCCGCATCTCGGCGCCCGTGGCGCTGATGCGCCTGCTGCTGGAGGGAAAGCCAGCCGCCGCGGTGACGGCGCGCCTCGCCGCGGCCGCCGAGGCGGAGTCCGCCCTGGCGCCGCTGCTCGCGCTGGCGGAGGCGGAACGGGACGGGCTGCTGACGGTGGAGCGCATGGTCCGCGCCGGCGCCATCCATGCCGAGCAATCGGATGCCGCCACCGCCATCGCCGAAAGCCGCGCCATGTTCGACCGGCTGGTCGGCATCAGCCCGGAAGCCAGCGTGGCCGCCTACAGCCTCGGCGACCCGGCGCTGCTGGCAGCGGCGACGGAAGAGTTGGTGGACTGGCTGCGCGCGCAGGGGCTGCTGGCAGGCCGACCGGACATCCTCGACCTCGGCTGCGGCATCGGCCGGCTGGCGGCGGCGCTTGCGGCCGAAGCAGGGTCGGTTCTCGGTCTCGACCTCGCGCCGGCGATGATCGCGGAAGCCCGCACGCGGCATCCCGCCCTGCGCTTCGAGACCTGTTCCGGCAGCGACCTGGCGGGGCTTGCCGATACGAGCTGCGACTTGGTGCTCGCGGTGGATGTCTTCCCCTATCTCGTCCAGGGCGGCCTCGGCCTCGCTGGCCGCATGGTGGCGGAATGCGCGCGCGTGCTGCGGCCCGGCGGCACGCTGCTGATCCTGAATTTCAGCTATCGCGGGACGGCGGCGGACCGTCACGACCTGCCCGCGATCGCCGCCGCCTGCGGCTTCGCCGTTCTGCGCGACGGTGTGCGCGAATTCGTACTGTGGGACGGCGCCATCTTCTGGCTGCGGCGCGGCGAGCAACCCTGAAGCCCAGGCAGGGTTGCTGTCCGGGCAGAGTTGCTGCTTGCCCTCCCCGACAAGGATCCGCCTTGAACAGCTTTTCCTGGATCGAACGCGCCGCGGATGCGCCGTATTTCAACGATGAGTCAGGCGCCGCCTGGACCCCGATCGGGCAGAACGACGCGATCACCTGGCCCGAGTTCGCCAGCCTCTATCGCCGGCGCGACCTGCCCGCCGTCGAGCGCCATCTGCACAGGCTCAAGGAGAGCGGCGTCACCTGCCTGCGACTGATGCTGGAATACCGCCACCGCGAGCACCGCTACCTCGAGCTTTCGCCCGGCCGCTTCAACCCGGCGCTGGTGCGGCTCTGGGACGACTTGGTGGCCATGTGCCAGGCGATCGGGCTGCGGCTTCTGCTGACGCCCTTCGACACCTTCTTCCTGTGGAACCGCTGGAAGCACCACCCCTACAACCGCGCGAATGGCGGCCCCTGCGCGTCCCGCCGCAAGCTGCTGGTCTGCCCGGCGACGCGGGCGGCGGTGAAGGCGCGGCTGGCCTTCGCCACGCAGCGCTGGGGCGGCAGCGGCGTGATCTTCGCCTGGGATCTCTGGAACGAGATGCACCCCGCCCAGGCCGGTGACGACCCGGCTGGCTTCGCGCAGTCCATCGACGATGTGGGTCCCTTCCTGCGTGGCTTGGAGACGCGGCTGCATGGCCGCGCGCACCTGCAGACCGTCTCGGTCTTCGGGCCGGAGCTCGGCTGGAAGCCGTGGCTGAACGAGCCGATCTTCCGCCACCCCGCGCTCGACTTCGCCAGCAGCCATTTCTACGAGGAAGGCACCATAGACGACCCGCGGGACACCGTCGCGCCCGCCATCGCCGCGGGCAGGCTGGTGCGGCAGGCATTGGCCGAGATCACCGATGCCCGCCCCTTCCACGAGTCCGAGCATGGCCCGATCCACACCTTCAAGGATCGCCACCGCACGCTGCCGGAAGCCTTCGACGACGAGTATTTCCGCCACATGCAATGGGCCCAGCTGGCCTCGGGCGGCGCCGGCGGCGGCATGCGCTGGCCGAACCGGCATCCGCACATGCTGACCACGGGAATGCGCCGCGCTCAGCGGGCGTTGGCGGAGTTCCTGCCGCTGGTGGACTGGACCCGCTTCCGCCGCGCCAACCTGAACGATGAGATAGGGACGGAGGCGGACATCGCCGCCTTTGCCTGCGGCGATGCGCGTCAGGCCGTGGCCTGGCTGCTGCGGCGCGGGCCGCTGCTGCCGGATGGCAGGCTGGACGCGGCGATGCCGCCGCGCCCGGCGACGCTGCGGTTGCCCGGGCTGGCGCCGGGACGCTACCGGGCCATCCTGTGGGACACCCGCGCCGGCACACCGGCGGGTGAGCTGACGGCCATGTCGCAGGGCAACGGTGTCCTCTCGGCCGAGCTGCCGCCCTTCGCCGGCGACATCGCCCTTGCCATCCGGCCGGCATGATCGCGCTGCTGCCTTGGCTCGGACTGGTCCTGCTCGGCATCGGGATGATGCAATGGGGCGCGGCGCGGGCCGCGGTGCTGCTGCAGGCGCTGCGCGACCGATGGGGATTGCCCGCCACCGCGGGCGGCGCGCTGATGGGCATCGCCACCGCAGCGCCGGAGACCGCGGTAAACCTTTCCTCCGCCGCCTTCGGCTGGCCGGATATAGGCCTCGGCGCCGCGCTCGGCTCCAACGTCCCGGCGCTGCCGCTGGCGGTGTTGCTCTCCTGGCTGGCGACGCGGCTGCGGCCGGAGGCCGTGCCGCCGCCCGAAGTCCAGCCGCAGGTGATGGAGGTGCAGGCGCTGCCCTATCTCGGCGTGGTGCTGCTGCTGGCGGCGCTGACCCTGCCGCCGCCGATCGCCGGCCTGCAGCCGGTGGATGGGCTGGTGCTCTGCGCCGCCTTCGCCGGCTACATCGCCCATGCCCTGCTGCGCCGGCCCTGGGTGGAGCAGGCGCCGATGCCGCCGGGCGTTGCCGGCCGCGCCGCGATCGGCGTGCCGGCGATCGGGCTCGGCGCGCTGGCCAGCGTGGTCGGCGCGCAGCATGTCGGCGCGCCACTCGGCGTGCCGGACATGGTGGTGGGGCTGTTCGCCATCGGGCTGCTCTGCGCCCTGCCGGAAAGCTGGTCGGCCTGGCGCTTCACCCGGGATGGAAAGCCCACGGTCGCCATCGCCGCGGTGATGGGCGACGGCATCGTCTCGCTCACCGTCGCGCTGTTGCCGCTGGCGGTCATGGGCGCCTCGGTCGGCGATGCGGCGATCTATGCGCTGAACATCGGCTTCCTGGTCGCGGTGCTGGCCGCCTATGCCATCCGCAACCACCGTCGGCGCGGCCAGGCCATGGGGCCCGGCTTCGTCGCCTTCCTGTGCGCCGGCTACATCGCCTATCTCGGCGCCACGGCGGTGCTGCTCAGGCGGTAGAGCGCATCCGCCGTGCCAGGTTCTCGCCGATCATCACGCAGGTGAAGTGCAGGTTGGCACGGCAATCGCTCGGCATGATCGCGGCATCGGCGACACGCAGGCCGGTAACGCCGCGCACCTCGAGGTCCGGGTTCACCACGCCGCGTGGGTCCTCATAGGCCGTCATGCGGCAGGTGCCGGCGGCGTGCTGGATGTCGCCGGCCTCCTGCAGCATCAGCGCGTCCAGCGCGTCGTCGGGCAGCGCCGCGGCTTCCGCCATGGTCAGCGCGCTGTCGCCGAAGGTAATGGGGTCGGCAAGGCCGGCGATCTCCGGCCTGGCGCAGAGCGCGGCCAGCCGCCGCACGCCATCGCGCAGCCGCAGCCGGTCGCGCGGGTCGGCCAGCATGTTCTCCTCGACGATGGGCTGCGCATCCGGGTCGGCCGAGGCGAGCCGCACCTCGCCGCGCGAGAAGGCATCATAGAGCGCGACGCCGATCGCGCCCGAGGCCACCGGCTGCTCGCCCGAGAGGCCGCGATGGTTGTAGGCGATCATGATCATGTCGCGCTCACCACCGCCGCCGAGATGGCTGGTGTAGGTCAGGCAGCAATTGGTATGCCGCGCATCGGCCCCCGCGCGACATGCGCCGGCTTCAGCGCCAGGGTCGCGCGCAGGATCGGGTGGTCCATGAAATGCTGCCCGACCGCCGGCAGGTCGTGCAGCACGGGGATGCCGAGCGGCGCCAGCGACGATGCCGGGCCGATGCCGGAGCGCATCAGGATGCAGGGGCTGTGGATCGCGCCGGCGCAGAGCACCACCTCACGCGCGGCGATCTCCTCCCAGCCTTCGGCGAAGCGCACCCGCACACCGCGGGCACGGCGGCCCTCGAACAGTACGCGGTCGACCAGGGCGCCGCCGCGGATGGTCAGGTTCGGGCGGCGGCGCGCCGGCTCCAGGTAGCCGTCATTGGTGGTGACGCGCAGGCCATTCCGGCTGTTGATCGGGTTGCAGGAGATGCCCTCGCCCTCGGGCGCGTTCAGGTCGGCCTTCCAGGGATAGCCCGCGGCCAGCGCCGCCCTGCGCAGCGCCAGATCCACCGCGCCCCACGCGTCCAGCGGCGCGCGGTACACGGGCAGCGGCCCGCCCTGGCGGATGCCGGGCGCGGTGCCGGTATCCGCATCGTCCTCGATGGCGTCGAAGAGGGGCAGCACGTCGCGCGCCGACCAGCCCTCGCACCCGGACTCGGCCCAGGTATCGAAGGCGGCGGGGACGCCGCGTATGGCGATCTGCGCATTGACCGCGGAGGAGCCGCCGAGGGCCTTGCCGCGCCAGTAGAACTTCGGCTCCTGCGCCGCGGTCCGCCGGGTCATCAGCCCCGGCCATTGCCACGCCGCCTGATGCGCCGGGTCGTGCATGAAGGGGATGATGTTGGCGCTGCGAAGCGCCGGCGGTGCCTCGGCCGCGCGCCAGTCGCGGCCGGCCTCCAGCAGCAGCACGCGGCGCCCGGGATCCTCGCTCAGCCGCGCTGCCAGAGGCGCCCCGGCCGAGCCGGCGCCGACCACGATCACGTCGTACATGCAGGGCATCCCTCGCCTCGTCGCGGCGATCCTAACGGCGCTTGCGGCAGCCGGCGACCCGGGGCGAGGATGCGCCGGCCGCGCCGCAGCGCGGCACGGGAGGAGAAGCATGACCGCACGCCGCACCGACCCCGAGATCCAGGCCATCCGCGACCTGCTTGCCGCGCGCCCGCGGCCGGCCGAACTCGCTGAGCGGCGCCGCCGGCTGGATGCGCTGGGCGGCAGCTATCCGCTGCCGGCCGATATCCGCGTCGAGCCCACCACCGCGAACGGCGTGCCCGCCGAATGGACCGAGGCGCCGGGCGCCGATCCCGCCCATGCGCTGCTCTTCCTGCATGGCGGCGGCTATGTCTCCGGCTCCATCGCCAGCCACCGGCCGATGGTGGCGGAGGCCGGGCGGCAGGCGGGGCTGCGCACGCTGGCGCTCGGCTACCGCCTGGCGCCGGAGCACCCCTTCCCCGCCGCGCTGGAGGATGCCGTCGCCGGCTACCGCCACCTGCTGGAGAGCGGCTTCGCGCCGGGCCGCGTCGCCATCGGCGGCGACAGCGCCGGCGGCGGGCTGACCGCGGCGACCTTGCTGGCGCTGCGCGATCAGGGCCTGCCGATGCCGGGCTGCGCCTGGCTGGTCAGCCCTGGGTCGATCTGGAGAGCGCCTCGGCCAGCATGGAGACCAAGGCGGCGACCGACCCGATGGTGCAGAAGCCCTACCTGCTGGAGATCGCCGCGATGTACCGCGGCGGCACGGCGGCGCGGGCGCCGCTGGTCTCGCCGCTATACGCCGACCTGCACGGCCTGCCGCCGCTGCTGGTGCAGGTGGGCTCGGCGGAGACGCTGCTGGACGAGGGCGTGGCCTTTGCGGGGAAGGCGGGTGCCGCGGAGGTCGCGGTGACGCTCGAGGTCTGGCCGGACATGATCCATGTCTGGCACCTGTTCCATCCGCAGCTTGCCGCCGGGCGGCGGGCGCTGGTGAAGGCGGGAGCCTTCATCCGCGAGCATCTTGCAGGGTAGGTAAGGAAGGGTGGGCAGGGAAAAATACTCCTTCCCTATCCTTCCTTTTTGTGAGTCGGCATCCGTCGTGCGGCGAGTGTCGCACACACAGAAACAGAGGAGGGCCCAGGGAGGATACGTCCTCCCTGGCCTTTCGCTCAGGCCGCCGGCGTCAGCACATGGATCACCCGGCTGGCGATCATCTCGCGCGTCTTCGCCGCATAGGCCGCCATGTGCGGCGCCGCGCCATGCGCCTTCAGCGCCTCCAGGCTCTCCCACTTCTCGATCACCACGAAGGTGTCGCCGCCGAGCGGCGTCTGGATCTTGCCCATGCCTTCGGCATCGATCGCCGGGCCGTATTCGATGCAGCCCTGCTCGGCATGGACGGCGGGCATGTTGGCACGGAAATGCTCCAGGATCTGCTCCCGCATGCCGGGCTTGGCGGTGATCATGGCGAGTACGTGGATCATGGTCGGACATCCCCCGTTCTTGTGGATGGCGAAACCTAGGCCGGGCGCGGTGCCCTGCCAACCGCGGCTCAGCCGGTGCCGGCGAAGCGCGCGGCGATCCGCGCCTCCAGCGCGCGGTAGCCTTCGGTCAGCGGGCGGCGGTTCTCGAAGGCATCCTCGGGCTCCGCCAGCAGCCTTCCGGTCATGCCGTCCTTCACCTCCCCGTCCTTCAGGAAGGCGCGGCGGAACAGTCGCGGCGCGGCGCCGACATAGGGGCGGAAGCAGACCCGGTGCGGGCCGGGCTGACCCTGCCGGCGCGCCACGCTGGGCGCCACCCAGCCCGGATGCGGCAGGGTGATGCTGTCGTCGTGCAGCGCGAGCGCCTTGCTCTTCAGGTAGGGCTCGATGAACTGCACCTCGTCCACCCCCGCCGCGACGATGTGCCGGGCGCAATTGGGCGGGGAAAGTGGTGACGAAGAGCCGCGTGCCGGCGGTCGAGACGCCGCGCCGCGCCGCCGAGATCAGCGCATCCATCTCGGCATGGACGGAGCGGCTGAACTCCACCAGATGGCCGAGCCGCGAGCGCCGCAACCTTTGCGCAAGCAGGGTGCGGCGCGGCCCGCTGCCCAGCTCGATCCCCTGCTCCTCCAGCAAATCCAGCACATGGTCGACCAGCTTGTTGCGCTCGTCGGTGTTGCGGCAGAAGCCGCCATAGGCGTGGCAGCGGCCCCGCTCGACCTCGGCGGGGTCGTCGAGGCCTTCACCGTACAGGCCGCCGCCGGCGCGCGGCACCTCATTGCAGCCGGTGGCCAGCAGCTGCCCGTCATGCCCCAGCAGCACCGCGCCGACCTGGCGCGACAGGCAGGCGCTGCCGAGCCGCGCGGCATAGGCGTGGTACATCGCCTGCTCCGGCTCGGTCGGCCGCAGCATCGGCCGGTCGCCCCGCACCAGGCCGAGGAAGCGCTCGAGGTCGGCGGTGACCGGCCAGGCATCCAGCACCGCATCCGGCGCATCGGCCCGCGGCAGGGCGGCGGAGCTGTCGCAGTGGAAATCGGCGAAGCGGAAGGCCTCGGCCACCTTCTGGCCGTGCTCGACGCCGGAATCTCGTCCCGCCCCATGAAGTCCTGCACCGCGCGGGCGGCATCGGGATCGTCCGGCGCGAAGCCGTATTTCCGCATCAGCCGGACATGCCGGGTCCGCTCGTCGCAGACCACGCCGAGCAGCCAGAAGGCCTCGCCATAGACCGAACGCAGCAACTGCACCTCGGCCGGGTGGCGCAGCGCGTCGCAGATGGCGATGACCGGCCCCGGCGCCATGGCGCGGGCGGCGTGGATGCCGGCGATCATGCCGGCGGCGACGAAGGCGTTGTCGTTCTCGTGCCGCAGCCGGCTGCCGATCGCCTGCAGCGCGGTGAAGCGGCGGATCGGCGGCTCCGCCCCTGCCGCGGCCCAGTCGCCGGGCGCGGCGCGTTCCAGCACGTCGCGCGCGCGGATGGCAACGGTCGCGGCCCCGCCGCGGGCGAGCAGCCGGGCCAGCACCCGGGCGACCGAGGAGGTGCCGGAGCCGACCGCGCCGACCACGGCAATGACCAGGTCCGGCCCTGCGCCGCGCGCGCCAGGGCCAGCGCCTCGATCCGGCCGGGCCGGGCTGGCGGCTCGGCCGGCGGCTTCGTCATCGGAGTCCCGTCACCCATGCCGGCATCCAAGCAGCGGGCGGGAAGTCCGGCAAATCAACCTGCCGACCAGCCGGCTTGCGGTTCCGGCCGCCGGACGGTGGAGCCTGCCCGGGCGACGCGGGGGCTGCCGCTCGGGATGCCGGTGACGCGGGCCTGGCGGACTGGTCAGCATCTTGTGCATGGATTTCCCCAAGGCATTACATGCTGCGGCATAAGACGGCCTTGCGGCCCTAGCCAAGCTGCCCGCAACGCGACAGAAAAGACCAAGCAGGTCGGACGACCGCGCAACGATCTGTCCGGACACCTTCGGAGACTCGCATTTGCGTGATACTTCCCTCTGCAGCCACACCGAAAGGTGGCGGTACGCCATCCCCTCCAACTGTAAGCTACGGACGAATGTCAGCCAGCGTCATCGGCAAGAACGGCCCCGCCATCGCCCCCAGCAACCCCCGTAGCTACGAGGTCAAGGTGCAGCGCCAGATGCTGCCGCCCGGCCGGTGGATGTGGATGATCGTCGAGGAGACCACGCAGATCGTGGTGCAGCAGTCGCAGCAGACCTTCCCGAGCGCCCAGGAAGCCTGGGTCAGCGGCCGCCGGCGGCTCGGCAAGCCGGCCTGATACCGGCCCGTACGACGTTCCCGCCCGCGGCCCAGACGGCCGCGGCGCCCGGCGCTGGCGCCTGCAGGCACCGGCAGAAAACGCGATTGTCGTGAAGCTTGGCTGGGGCGCCAGGATTCGAACCTGGGAATGGCGGTACCAAAACCGCTGCCTTACCACTTGGCGACGCCCCACCGTCGCGGGACCGGTGAATAGGGGTCAGACGGCCCCGCCGTAAAGCCCCCTGCGTCACGCCACCACGTCCCGGGCAGCCGCATCGCCGCCGCGCGCGCCGCGGCCGCATCGGCAAAGAGGCCGAAGCAGGTCGCGCCTGATCCGCTCATCCGCGCCAGCAGGCAGCCGGGCAGCAGGCGCAGTGCCGCCAGCACCTCGGCGACCGGGGGCAGAGCGCGATCGCCGGTGCTTCCAGGTCGTTCCGCAGCGCCGTCAGGTCGGCCGCCATGGCGGCGGCGTCCGGCCAGGTGCCGGGCAATGCGGCCGGCGGGGTAAAGCCGGCGGCGCGAGCCTTGAACACCGCCGGCGTCGCCAGGGGCGACTCCGAGGTTCACCAGCAACAGGCCGCAATCGGGGATCGCCGGGGCGGCCAGAGCAGCTCCCCACGCCGCCCATGCGGGCGGGGCGGGAGGCGACGCAGACCGGAATGTCGGCGCCGAGCGGCGCGGCGATCGCCGCCAGCCGAACTTCCCCAAGCCCCAGCTCCCAGAGCCGGTCCAGCCCCCGCAGCGCGGCCGCCGCATCGGCCGAGCTGCCGCCGATGCCGGAGGCGACCGGCAGCCGCTTGGTCAACCCAAGCGCCGCCCGCGCCGGCACTCCGGCGGCGTTCGCCAGGCCCGCGCGCGCGCGCAGCACCAGGTTGTCCGGCTCGGCATCCAGCGCCGCGCCGAACGGGCCGTCCAGGGACAGGGAGAGGTCGTCCGCCGGGGCCAGGGCCAGCGGCATCGGCGGCCGGGCCGAAGACTGCCGAGGCTGTCCAGCAGGTGATAGCCATCGGCCCGCCGTCCGGTGACGTGCAGGTAGAGGTTGACCTTGGCCGGGGCTGCCTCGCGCAGCATCCGCATCGTCCCCTAGCGCTGGGCGGTGCTGGCGGGGTAGCCGGGAAGGCCGTCGCGCAGCTTGGCCTCGATCTTCACGAGATCCTCCGGCTCCGGCTCCAGCGTCGCGGCGCGCCGCCACTGAAATCGCTGCCTCGCGCTGCCGGCCGATCGCCCAATAGGCGTCCCCGAGATGGTCGTTCACCACGCTGTTGCGCGATTCGAGCTCGACCGCCTTCTCCAGCCAGGTGACGGCGCCGGGCAGGTCGCCGAGGCGGAACAGCACCCAGCCCAGGCTGTCGGCGATGTTGCCGTCCTGCGGCCGCAACTCGGTCGCGCGCAGCAGCATCGCCTTGGCACGGTCGAGGTTCTTGCCCTGCTCGGCCCAGGTATAGCCGAGATAGTTCAGCACATAGGGTTGCTCGGGCGAGAGCTCCGAGCGCGCGGAGGAAATCCGCCTCGGCCCGCGCGCCGTCGCCGGAGCGCTCGCGGGCGATGCCGCGCGCATAGAGCAGCGGCCAGTCGCGCGCCGAGCGTCCCAGGCGGCGAGCCGCTGCGTGCCAGGGCCTGGTCATAGGCGGTGGCGGCCTCGGCGAAGCGGCTGCGCCGGCGCAGCATGTCGCCCAGCCGGGCCGAGGCCTGCGGCATCGAGGGATAGCTCTCGGCCAGCTGGCGCAGCTGCGCCACGGCCTCATCGGTCCGGTCCAGCTTGTCGAGCAGCACGGCGCGGCGCAGCCTGATCACCGGGGCCAGCGGGTCGTCCGCCGCGATGCGGCCGAGCATCGCCAGCGCCTGGTCGTCATGCCCCTGGTCGGCCAGCGCATCGGCGGTCAGCACCAGGGCCGGGGCGAAGCCCGGCCGTAGGCGGAGCGAGAGCTGCGCGAGGACCAGGGCGAAATCGGTCGAGCCCCTGCGCCCGCAGCGCCGAGGCCAGCGCGACATAGGCTTAGCCGCCCAGCCATCCGCCGGAGAGGCGACGCCGCGGCTGGCCAGCAGGGCGCGGCGATTCGAAGGGGTGGCGGCCAGCGCGGCGTCGTCGCCGCTGTCCAGCATCTGCTCCAGCAGGCGCTGCGCGTCCTGCGGCTTGCCGGCGCGCTGCAGGATGCCGGCCGAGAGCACCGCGAGCCGCCAGGAGGGCTGCGGCTGGTCGGCCAGCGCCATGTGGGCGAAGCGCTCGGCCTCCCGCGGGCGATTGGCGCATGTCGGCGATCAGCCCGGCATGCAGCGCGTTCAGCGCGCGCAGCCAGTTCTGCTCGGCGAGCGGCCGCAGGATGGCCAGCGCCTGGTCGGGCTGCCCGCGGCCGAGCTGGATCCAGGCCAGCAGCGCCGGCTGCAGCACCTGCACCGGGCCGCCGCGGCCGAGCGCGCGGACCCGCTGCTCCGCCTTGTCCCAGCGGCCGGCCTGCACGTCGGTGCCGGCCAGCAGCATGCTGGCGGCCGGGTTGTCGGGCAGCCTGCGGGCCAGGCCGCTGGGCGTCCGGGCGGCCATCCAGCAGCGCCGCGAGAAAGGCGCGGTTCAGCACCTCCGGCTGGTCGGGATCGGCCTTCGGCGCCGCCAGCATGGCGTCGGCGGCGGTTTCGGTATCCGTCTCGGCCGCGGCGAAGCGCGGCCGGTCAGATAGGCCCCGAAGGCCCCGGTGATGGGGATGCCGGCGCCGCTGCGCGGCCCGCGCTCCCCCGGTGCCCCGCCGGCGGCGCAGGCGGACAGAAGCGCGGCGGCGAGAAGGGCAAGCCGCGGCGAGGGTCCCGGAAACTGCATCCCGGCAGGCTAGCAGCCGCCATGGCGGCGCGCCACGGTCAGCCGATGTTTTGGCGCCACAGTGTGGCAATGCGCAACGTGACGGTCCTGGATCGGCGCCAGCGCCTCAGCCGAGCCGCCCGTAGCCGCCGATTGGGCGAAGACCGCGGCCAACTCCGCCACGTCCAGCAGGACCGGCTCCAGGCCCGCGGCGCGAGCGCAAGATATTGCCGGGCGAGGTTCTCGACCTCCATCGCCAGGGTGCGGGCGCCGGCAAGCGTGCTGCCGAAGGCGACGGCCCCGTGATTCGCCAGCAAGGCCGCCTTCCGCCCCTCCAGCGCGGCGATGCAGGCCACAGCGAAGCTCCTCGGTGCCGAAGGTCGCGTAGCCCGAGCAGCGGATGTCGCCGCCGCCGCCGAGCGCGATCATGTAGTGGAAGGGCGGCAGCCCTTGCCGGGCGCAGGACAGCGCGGTGGCAAAGGGGCTGTGGGTATGCACCACCGCGCCGGCTTCGGGCCGTGCCGCGTAGATCGCCGCATGCAGCCGCCATTCGGAGGAGGGGCGGCGATGTCCGGCGAGGACCTCGCCGGCGAGGTCAAGCTCCACCAGGTCGGACTCGGTGGTCTCGGCATAGGGCAGCGCCGCCGGGGTTATCAGGTAGCCGCGCGCGGTGCGGAGCGAAAGGTTGCCGGATTTCGACGGCATGAAGCCGAGCGCATCGAGCGCCCGCGCCGCCTCGATCAGCGCCGCCGCTGCCGGCATGTTCAGCCCGCCTTGTGACGGCGGCCGACCAGCAATTCGGCACCTTCCGGGCCGGCGGCCTCGGTGTGATGGCGGCCGGCGGTCAGGGTGAAGACCTCGCCCGGGCCGCAATCCTGCACCTCGGACCCGGCCGAGACGGTGAAGCGGCCGGCCAGCACCAGGCCGCGAACGTCCCAGTCATGGACATGCTCGCCCAACGGCTGGCCGGGCGAGGCGGCGCGGCGCACCACCTCCTGGAACCCGTCGGCCCTTAGGGCGGCCTCGAAGGCGGCTTCGTCGGTCATCGCTGATTCCTCCCGCAACGCCAGCACCATCCCGGCCGGCGCGGCGCAGGACAAGGGGAGAAATTCGCCGCGCGCCTCGGCTAGGCTGCGGCAGGCGAGGCGCCAAGACCCCGCCCGGAGGGAACGAGATGCACCGCAGAACACTGCTGCCGGGCCTGGCCGCCCTGCCCTTGCTGCCCCGCGCCGCCGCCGCGCAGGGCTGGAACCCCGACCGGCCGCTCCGCATGCTGGTCGGCTTCGCCGCGGGCGGCAGCACCGACACCACCGCCCGTATCGTGGCCCAGGCGATCACTCCGGCGCTCGGCCAGCAGGTGCTCGTGGAGAACCGCACCGGCGCCGGCGGCAATAGTGGCGACCGAGGCGGCGGCCCGTGCCGCGCCGGACGGCTACACGCTGGTCATGGCCTCGATGGGCACCCATGCACGGTGAACCAATCGCTGTACCGCAGCCTGCCCTTCCACGTGGCGAGGGACTTCTCCGCGGTCTCCCTGGTGGCGCTGAGCCACAGCCTGCTGGTCGTGCATCCCTCGGTCCAGGCGCGAAGCGTGACGGAGCTGATCGCGCTGGCCAGAACGAAGCCGGGCGGGCTGAATGCCGGGACCGGCGGGCTCGGCAGCTCGCAGCATTTCGCCGCGGTGCTGTTCGAGCACGAGACCGGGGTGCGCTTCACCCAGGTGCATTATCGCGGCGGCGCGCCGGCCATGGCGGACCTCGTTTCCGGCCGCGTCGACCTGATCTTCGCCCCGGTGGTCGAGAGCATTCAGCAGGTCCGCGCCGGCCAGGTCCGCGCGCTCGGCATCACGCGCAAGGAGCGCGCGCCGCAGCTCGCGGAGGTGCCGGCGATCACCGAGCAGGTGCCGGGCTTCGTCTTCACCAGCTGGCTCGGGGTCTTCGCCCCGGCCGGCACGCCGGCGCCGGCGGTGGCACGGCTGTCGGAGGCGATCCAGGCGGCCATGCGGGTCCCGGCGATGCGGGACCGCATGGCGGAGCTGGGCTACGACGCGGTCGGCAGCACGGCGGAAGAGTTCGCCGACTTCCAGCGGTCGGAGATCACCCGGACGGCGGAGCTGGTGCGGATCTCCGGCGCCACGGTCGAATAGGCAAGCCGGCGGGGCGTGGCGCGCCCCGCCGGTCGCCTCAGGCGAAGAGGAAGTCGGCCGCGGTGATCAGCCCCCGGCGCCGGTGATGATCAGCGTGTTGCCGGCATAGCCGACCACCGCGGCGGTCCCGTTCGCCGTGATGGTGAGGCCGGTGACGTCGTGCAGGCCGGATGCCGCCAGCGCGCGGACATCGATCAGGTCGCTGCCATCCTGCCAGTCGAAGATCGTGTCGTTGCCCCAGCCGGTCCCCAGCACGAAGACATCGGCGCCATCGCCGCCGAACAGCCCGTCATCCCCGGCGCCGCCGGCCAGCGTGTCGGCGCCGGCCCCGCCCACCAGGGTGTCGCTGCCGGCATTGCCGGCGATGCTGTCGTCGCCGTCGCCGCCCCAGAGCGTATCGTTGCCGCCACCGCCCGACAGCGTGTCGTTGCCGCCATTGGCATAGACCTGGATCGGCGTCGCGGTGGAGGAGGTGACGCTGTCATTGCCCGCACCGGCGAAGAGCCATTCCACATGGATGGCGCCGAGGTCGACGGTGAGGACCGCGTCGGTCACCATGTACATGATGTCGTAGCCGTCGCCGCCATCCACCGTATCGGTGGTGTCGGCATAGATGCGGTCGTTGCCGGCGCCGCCCGAGATGCTGTCGGCGCCGCCCTCGCCGATCAGCCCGTCGTCGCCGTCGCCGCCGATCAGCGTGTCCGCGCCCTCCCCGGCGAAGATCAGGTCGGCGCCGCTGCCGCCCGTGAGCAGGTCGTTGCCGCCGCCGGCATAAAGCTCGACGCCGGTGGTGGTGCCGGAGGCATCCAGCGTGTCGTTGCCGGCGACGAAATCGGTCACCCACTCCATGTGGGTGGTGGCAAGGTTGATCGCCATCCCGGTGCCGCCGATGATGTAGGCGGCGTCGAAGCCGTCGCCGCCATCGATGGTGTCCTGGGCGTCGACATACATCCGGTCGTTGCCGGCGCCGCCCGAGAGGCTGTCGGCGCCGAGGTCGCCGACGATGACGTCGTCGCCGGCATTGCCGATCAGGGTATCGTTGCCGACGCTGCCCCAGAGCCAGTCATTGCCGCTGCCGCCGACGACGCTGTCGTCGCCGCCGCTGGCATAGACCTCGATCGCCCGGGTCTGTCCGGCGCCGTTGATCGTGTCGTTGCCGAAGCCGGCGGCGACGTACTCGATCTTCATGACGTCGATCGCCAGGTTGGCCGGCGTGTCGTCCACCATGTAGAGCACGTCGCGCCCGGCGCCGCCGTTGATGCTGTCATTGGCATAGGCGTAGATCACGTCGTCGCCGCCGCCGCCGAGCAGCGTGTCGTGGCCGCCGAGCCCGAGCAGCGTGTCGTTCGCCTCGCCGCCGGCGAGCGAGATCCGGGCCGGAGGTGCCGGTCAGGAAGGCCGGTGCGTCCGCCGTCACCGTGGGCACCGTGCCGAAGGTGATGTCGCCCGCCGCCAGGCTGGTGACCGCCTCGAGGAAGACCACGTCCGCGACGCCCGGGCCGTACTTCACGCCGAGGCCGCTCACGCCCGCCAGGGTCATCGGCGCCGTGGTGATGTTGGCCGCGGTCAGCCCGCCGCCGAACAGCAGCGTGTCGCTGCCGGAGGCGAGATTGGCCACCCAATCCGGCCCGTCACCGGGGACGAAGCCGAAGACGTCCTTGCCGGCGCCGCCGACCATGTAGTCGTTGCCGGGACCGCCGACGATGGTGTCGCCGCCATTGCCGGCGCCGAAGGCGTCGTCGTTCTGGGTGCCGAGGATCAGCTGGCCCGCGCCCACCGGCGGCGGGGTGAAGACCAGGTCGCCCGGCTTCAGCGCATCGACTCGGGCAAGGAAGACCGCGTCGCCCCCGGTGCCGTAGTAGATGGCCGTGCCGGAAACCCCTGGATCGTCAGCGCCTGGGTGAGGATCGAGCCCGCGGTGACGCCGCCGTCGAAGCGGATATGGTCGCTGCCCTGGGCGAAGCCGTCGATCCAGTCCTGCCCGTCGCCCACCGAGAAGACGAAGACGTCGGCGCCGGCGCCGGCCACCAGGTAGTCGTCGCCCTTGCCGCCGACCACGGTATCGCCGTTCGGCCCGGCGACGATGGTGTCGCGACCGTCGGTGCCGGGCAGCACCACGCCCGGCACCACCGGGGCGGCGTCGATGGTCAGGCCCAGCACCGGCGCATGCATCGGCAGGCCCTGGTCGTCGTAGATCGCGTTGCCATGCGCGAGGCCATTGGCATCCGCCAGCTTGGCATTGCCATAGCCGTAGAACAGCTTGCCGCCGGCCGGCAGGTCGGCCTTGAAGGTGATGACCAGCGTGTTGTTGGCCCCGAGCGTCACGCTGGCGGCATCGACCACCCCGCTGCCGCCGGTGACCCACCAGCCGAGCCCGGTCGCCGCATCGGCATCGAGCGGCTTGAGGCTGGTCGCGGCATCGAACTGCACCGAGACGGTGAGCTCGCGCAGGCCGGTCTGCAGCGCCTGGACCGCGAGCGGCCCGCTGTCGTCGATGTTGGCGGCCGCCGGCGAGCCGGGCTTGGCATAGGCGGCGAAGGCCTCGGCGATGCTGCGGGCGGCGCGGTCGGCGACGATCGCCGCATCGGCCGTGTTCATGTGCCCGCCGGCGCCGAACACCACGGCATTCATGTCGAGGTCGTCGTTCTCCGCCGTCAGATGGGCGTTGAAGCTGGCATCGGCGGCCAGGTTGGTCATGCCGACGCGGATCGCCTGCGCCCCGGCATCGGTACCGACGACATAGGGGATGGGCTCGACGAAGACATAGGGGACGTTGCTGCCGAAGGCCGCCCGCACCAGGGACGCGTCGTAGCGCACCGCGCTTTCCCAGGTGGCTGCGGTCAGGCTGGCATTGTTGCTGTCGTACTCGTTGTGCAGCCACAGCACGATGGTCGGATCGGCCTTGGTCGCCGCAGGCAGGTTGGCGATGTAGGTCAGCAGCCCCTGTTCCAGCGTGCCGGTCTGCCAGCTGGTCTGGCCATTGGCATCGACCGGCGTCAGCCAGTCGCCGATCAGCGCGGTGCCGCCGACCGCGGTATTCGCGCCGGTGGCGGACTGCCATTCGAAGCGCAGCGTGACGGTGTCGTTGACCCCGTCGAAGCCGAGGAGCTGCTGCACACTCGGCGACCAGGGCCGCCACGGCACCGCCACCCAGGGTCTTGTCGCCGAGGATGATGGCGTTCGATTGCCCACGCAGCAGGATGTTCAGATTCACGTCGACTGGTCTCCCCGGGGCGCGGGCCGCTGCAGTCGCGGCGCGCCGGTCAGGAGAGAAATGACGAGAAAGGTCCGCTCAGTCCTTCCACGAAAAGGTAAACAAGCAACACGAAGCCGTTAACCAAGCGTGACTGTACTGCTCAAGCAAAAAGAGCGATCGTGGCGCACCAGCGATGCGCCACGCCGACGATTACATCCCGCCGATGTGATTCGGCCCGCCGCCGCCCTGCGGCGTGGTCCAGTCGATGTTCTGGCCAGGATCCTTGATGTCGCAGGTCTTGCAGTGCACGCAGTTCTGCGCGTTGATCACCAGCCGCGCCCCGGCCCCGCCGGCCTCGACCTCGGCGCCCGGGCCGGCCGCCTCGGCATCCGGCGTGCCGCGCAGCTTCGCGCTCCGCCTCCGGCCCCACCGCCTCATACACCGCTGCCGGGCAGTAGCGGCTTTCCGGGCTCCGGAACTGGTCCCAGTTCACGCCCTTCCAGGCGCCCGGGTCCTTCAGCCTCAGATGGGCCGGCTGGTCCTCCTCGTGGTTGGTGTTCGAGAGGAACACCGAGGACAGCCGGTCGAAGCTCAGCTTGCCGTCGGGCTTCGGGTAGTCGATGCGCTTCGCCTCGGACGCCTTCTTCAGCGTCTCGTGGTCCTGGTGGTGGCCCCAGGTCCAGGGCGCCTTGCCGCGGAACAGGTAGGTGTCGAGCCCGGCATTCACCAGCCCACCCCAGAGCCCGAACTTGGCGAAGCCCGGGCGGATGTTGCGGACGGCGGCAAGCTCCGCCCAGACCCAGCTCGCCTTCAGCGCCGCCGGGTAGCTCTCGAGCACCGCGGGCCGGTCCTCGCCGGCAAGCGCCGCGGCGACGGCATCCGCCGCCACCATGCCGGACTTCATGCTGGTATGCGTGCCCTTGATCTTCGGCACGTTGAGGAAGCCGGCGGTGTCGCCGATCAGCATGCCGCCCGGGAAGACCAGCTTCGGGATCGCCTGGATGCCGCCCTCGTTCAGCGCCCGCGCGCCATAGGCGATGCGCTTGCCGCCCTCCAGCATCTTCGCCACTTCGGGGTGGGTCTTGAAGCGCTGGAACTCGTCGAAGGGCGAAAGCCAGGGGTTCGGGTAGTCGAGCCCGACGACGAAGCCGATGCTCACCAGGTTCTCGCCCAGCATGTAGAGCCAGGAGCCGCCATAGGTGTCGGAGGGCACCGGCCAGCCGGTGGAGTGCCAGACCAGGCCCGGCGTGTGGCGCTCCTTCGGGATCTCCCAGAGCTTCTTCATGCCGAGCGCATAGGTCTGCGGCGCGACGCCGTCACGCAGGTTGTAGCGCTCCTGCAGCTTCTTGGTCAGCGAGCCGCGGCAGCCCTCGGCAAACAGCGTGTAGGTGGCGCGCAGCTCCATGCCCGGCTCGTAGTTCGGGCCCTTGGTGCCGTCCTTCTGGATCCCGGCGACACCGGCGACGACACCCTTGACCTGCCCGTCCTCGATGATCGTCTCGGAGGCCGCGAAGCCCGGGTAGATCTCGACGCCCAGCGCCTCGGCCTTGGCGCCGAGCCAGCGGCAGACATTGCCGAGCGAGACGATGTAGTTGCCGTGGTTGTTCATCTGCGGCGGGGTCGGCAACTTGATCGCGCGCGTCGCCGTCAGCAGCATGAACTTGTCGTCGGTCGCCGGCGTCGCGAGCGCCGGCGGGTCGTCGCGCCAGTCGGGGATCAGCTCGTCGAGCGCGCGCGGCTCGAGCACCGCGCCCGAGAGGATATGCGCGCCGATCTCGCTGCCCTTCTCCACCAGGCAGACCGATGCCTCGGGCGCGACCTGTTTGAGGCGGATCGCCGCGGCGAGGCCCGCCGGCCCGCCTCCGACGATGAGCACATCGAATTCCATCGCCTCGCGTTGTTCAGCGCCGGACATGCCTGGCTCCTCCTGGTCTGCCCCCGCATGTAGCGTCGCTCCTGCTTGCGCGGAACCCCGCGGCCGGCCGATACGGGGATGAGGAAAGGCGGGCAGCATGCTGGAGGCCATGACGCAGGAGGCGCTGCTGGCGGCCCTCCGGCTGCAGATCGACTGGGGGCGGAGGAAGCGCTGGCGGCGGCGCCGATCGACCGCACGGTGCCGCGTGCCGTGGCCCCCGCCCTGCCTCCCGCCGCCCCGGCCATCCCGGGCATGCCGGCGAAAGGCGGCCGGGAGGCGCCGGCCCGCGCCCTCCCCGCCCGCCTCGCCCCGCCGCCCGGCGCCACACGGGCGGCGGCGCTGGCGGCGCAGGCGGACAGCCTGCCGGCGCTGCGCGCGGCGATGGCCGGCTTCGATGCGAGCCCGCTGCGCGAGACCGCGACCAACCTGGTCTTCGCCGATGGCGCCCCGGAGAGCGGGCTGATGCTGATCGGCGAGGCGCCGGGCGGCGACGAGGACCGGCTGGGGAGGCCCTTCGTCGGCGTCTCCGGCCAATTGCTCGACCGGATGCTGGGCTCCATCGGGCTGCACCGGGAGACCGGCTTCTACATCACCAACATCCTGCCCTTCCGCCCGCCGGGGAACCGCACGCCGACGGATGCGGAGATCGGGCTCTTCCTGCCTTCGTGCTGCGCCACATCGTGCTGGCGAAGCCGCGGCACCTGGTGCTGCTGGGCGGCGTCGCGGCCAAGGCGCTGCTGCGCTCGAAGGAGGGGATCACCCGACTGCGCGGCCGTTGGCACGAAGTAACGATGGACGACGGCCAAACATTGCCTGCCCTAGCGACGCTGCATCCAGCCTACCTTTTGCGAAACCCTGCGGCAAAGCGAGACGCCTGGGCCGATCTCCTGTTGCTGCAGCGCAGCCTGTCGGCTCAGTAGCGCCGCGCCCGCCGCTTCCTCTATCGGTCAACAAACCGTAAGCGACTGACATTGAGGACCACACGGGTTCTTTCTGCCACAGTGAGATTTTCCGGGTTGCGCCCGGACAGCCTCCACCGCTAACGGGAACGGGCCATGCCCGCCGTCGGCCCCATGGCCCGCAGTTCCCTTCGCCCCCTGCTTGTCGGGGTCCTGTGGGGGACGGCGCTGATGACCGGGCCGTCCAGGCCCGCCGCGGCGCAAAGGGCCACTGACCAGACTGCCATGAGCGTCCCCCGGCCCGCCACCTCCGGCGGGATTCCCGGCCTGCCGCAGGTGTTGGTCCCGTCCGACGCCACCCGGCTGAGACGCGTCTTCGACCTGCAGTCGCGCGGCGAGCTGGCCGCGGCGGCGCGCGAGGCCGGTCGCCTCGACGACCGCCGGCTCATGGGCCATGTCCTGGCCGACCGCTACCTGCGGCCCGAGGCCTCGCCCTCGGCCCCCGAGGTGCAGTCCTGGCTGGCGCACTATGCCGACCACCCGGAAGCGCTGCGGTTGCACGACCTGCTCGGCCGCCTGCTGCCCCGCGGCGCCGCCCTGCCCGCCCCGCCGGCGCCGCCCGAGCCGCTCTCGCCCGAGGCCGCCCTGGCGCCCGAGGACCGCGCCCCAAGCCTCGCCAGCGTCACCCGCAACCCCGCCCTCGACCGCGCCGTGCGCGACCGGGCGCGGGAGGGCAATGCCGGCGCCGCCCTCGGCCTCATCACCCGCGCCAAGGGTCTCGGCCCGGCCTATGCCGGGCTGCTGCGCGCCGATCTCGCCATCGGCCTGTTCCGCGCCGGGCAGGACGGGGACGCGCTACGCATCGCCGCCGAGGCCGCCCGCGCCGGCGAGCCGAGTGGCCTCGCCGCCTTTGCGGCCGGGCTCGCGGCCTGGGGGCTCGGCCATTACGACACCGCCCTGCCCTTTTTCGAACGCGCCGCCCGCAACGACCAGGCGGCCCCCGCGCTGCGCGCCGCCGCCGCGTTCTGGACCGCCCGTGCCGCGGTCCGCGCCCGCAGGCCGCAGCTCTACGTCGCCTGGATGCTGCAGGCGGCGCAGGAGCCGCGGACCTTCTACGGCCTGGTCGCCCGGCGCAGCCTTGGGCTGGGTGCCGGCTTCGCCTGGGAAGGCGAGCTGGCCGGGGAGGCCGAGGCGGCCGCGGTCGCCGAGACCGCGGGCGGCTGGCGGGCGCTGGCCCTGCTGCAGATCGGCCAGTTGGCGCGGGCCGAGGCCGAGCTTCGCCAGCTCTGGGGCCAGGCGCAGCGCAATCCGGGGCTGGTGCGGGCCATGCTGGTCGTCGCCTCCCAGGCCAGTCTCCCCGGCCTGACGGCGCAGCTCGCCGCGGCGTCCCAGGCCGAGGATGGCAGGCCGCGCGACTTCGCCCGCTTCCCCGTGCCGAAGCTGCTGCCGCAGGGCGGCTACCGGGTCGACCCGGCGCTGCTCTATGCCCTGGCCCTGCAGGAAAGCCGCTTCGATGCCGGCGCCGTGTCGCCGGCCGGGGCGCGCGGGCTGATGCAGATCATGCCGGCGACCGCCAGCTACCTGGCGCGCGACCCCTCGCTGCAGGCGGAGGGGCGCAGCGGCTGCACGACCCGGCCTATTCGCTCGAGCTCGGCCAGCGCTACCTGCACCACCTCGCGCGGCATGACGGGGTGGACGGCAACCTGATCCGGCTCCTCGCGGCCTACAATGCCGGGCCGGGCAACCTGCTGAAGTGGCTGCCGGCGCATGGCCACCGGGACGATCCCTTCCTCTTCGTCGAGGCCATCCCCTTCGACGAGACCCGCGGCTTCGTGCAGCAGGTGCTGACCTATTCCTGGATCTACGCCTCCCGCCTCGGCCTGCCGGCGCCGAGCCTCGACCAGCTCGCGGCCGGTGGCTTTCCGCGCTTCAGCGAGACGGCGGATGTGGTCGCCATGCTCCGCCAGCGGGGACGCCCGCTGCACTGAGACGGCCGCGGCCGCCTAGCCGAGGAAGCCCCGCAGCATGCGGGCCAGCCGGCCGCCGCGCCGCCAGCGGGCCAGCGCATCGCGCGCCGCGTCGCGGTCCCGGCCGGCCGCCTCGACCTGCTCCCGCAGCGCCGCCGCCTCGGCGTCCGTCTTGGCTACAATGGCCTGCGCCGCGGTCTGGAACCGCAGGGTCGCCGCAGCCAGCTCGGCCCTCGCCGCCTGGGTGCCCTGCACCGCCTCGTTCAGCTGTGCCGCATGGGCGACGATCTCCCAGCTCCGCCGGTTGCCCAGGGCGAGCAGCGATGCCCGGGCATCGCGCAGCGCCTCGGCCGTCGCGGCCAGAAGGGCATCGCGCCCGGCCAGGGTCGTTGCCTGCTCCGCCAGGGCCTGCTCGTGCCGCAGCGCCAGCGCCTCCAGCGCCTCGCCGCGCTGCTCGGCCAGCCGCCTTGCCTCGGCGGCCGCCGCCGTGGCGGTGGCCAGCGCGTCCCGCAGGGTGAGGATATGCCCTTCCAGCACGCCGGGCGGGCCGGCGGCCTCGGCGGGTGCCGGGGGCGAGGCCTCGCCCAGGGCAGCATCCATTGCGCCATCGAGGGCGGCATCCACTGTGTCAACCATCGGATCCACCCCGCACTGCTAACGCCATTGTAGAGGATGCGCGGGCCGGATGGGCAGCCCCTGGTGTGGCGGAGGGGTGGATTCCGCCGGCCGGAGGGGCGACATAGGGGCCTCGCCGTGGGAGCCACGAGATGCCGATCGACCCGAGCCTGCCCTTCGTCCCGGTCAACATCGCCGTGCTGACCGTCTCCGACAGCCGCGACCTCGCCTCCGACCGGTCCGGCCAGACCCTGCAGGAGCGGATCGAGGCGGCCGGCCATCGCTGCGTCGCGCGGGAGATCGTCAAGGACGAGGCCGACGTCATCGAGGCGGTGCTGCAGCGCTGGATCGCCGACCCGGCGATCGATTGCGGCATCACCACGGGGGGACCGGCATCACCGGCCGCGACGTGACGCCGGAGGCCTTCAAGCGGGTGCTGGAGAAGGAGATCGAGGGCTTCGGCGAGCTCTTCCGCATGCTGAGCTACCAGAAGATCGGCACCAGCACGATGCAGTCCCGCGCGCTCGGCGGGGTCGCCGACGGCACCTACCTGTTCGCCCTGCCGGGCAGCACCGGCGCCTGCAAGGATGCCTGGGACGACATCCTGCTCTACCAGCTCGATGCCCGGCACCGCCCCTGCAACCTGGTCGAGCTGATGCCGCGGCTGAAGGAGCACCTGAAGGCGGCGTGAGGCGGGCGGCGGCTCAGCCCTCCACATCCGCCTCCGGCCGGTCGTCGCCGGCCGAGAATTCGGTGTGCCATTGGCCGGCCTCGTCCTGGAACTCGATATAGGACGCATTGCCGGGCACGTGCTGTTCCTGGGCCACGCGATGCGCCGCGGCCAGTGCCGCCGAGCGCGTGGCGAAGGATTCGGAGAAGACGTCGCCGAGCTTGTAAGCCCAGCCGCCATCGTGCTGGACGATCCTGTAGTGGATCCTGGCCATGCCGGATTCCTTTCCGCTGCGCCGCCCATATGTGGGGCCGGCGGCCCGGCTTGCACCGGGCGGCAGCATCACGCCTCCGGCGGCGGCACCACCCCGGGGCGCGGGTCGATCGGCAGCAGCCGGTCGAGCCCGCTCGCCTGCTCGAACAGCGCCGCGGCCCGCAGCGCCACCTCCTCCCGCCGCGGCGGCGCCGCGACCTGCAGCCCCACGGGGCGGCCGTGCTGGTCGAAGCCGCAGGGGACGGCGACGGCCGGGCTGCCGGCCAGCGTCATGGTGGCGTTCAGCATCGAGCCGCCCATGTAGTTGTCGAGCTTGCGGCCGGCGATGCTCTCCGGCGCGCGCAGCATGACATCGAAGGCCGGCGTCGGCGCCGAGGGCGTGACGAAGACGTCGAAGCGGCCGAAGATCCGGGCCATCTCGCGGTAGAAGCGGGCGCGTTCCCGGTCCGCCCAGGCGAGCTGGCTCGGCGTCGCTGCCAACCCACGCTCGGTGTTCCAGACGATGTCCGGCTTCAGCAGGTCGCGCCGGTCGCGCAGCTGGATCTCGCGGTCCACCACGAAATGCTGGCTGCGCAGCACCAGCAGCGCCTCGGCCAGCTCGCCGAGTTCGGGCGAGGCTTCCTCCACCACGCAGCCGAGCTCGGCGAAGCGGCCGATGGCGGCCTCGCAGATCGCCCTTGTCTCGCGGTCAACCGCCAGCGCCCCGCCGTAGTCGAGCGTGAAGGCGACGCGCGGGCGCCAGGCGCCGGTGGCGCGGACCGCCTCGGCATAAGGCACCGCTGGAGCGTCGTAGGTCAGCGGATCAGTCGGGTCCCAGCTGGCCATGGTGTCGAGGAAGAGCGCCAGGTCGAGGATGTTGCGCGCCATCGGCCCTTGCACCGACAGGGGCGAGAAGAGGTTGTTCACGCTCCCCCGTGTCACCCGCCCGGGGCTCGGCCGAATGCCGACCACGCTGCAATAGGTGCCGGGCCGGCGCAGGCTGCCGGCATGGTCGGTGCCCTGGGCCAGCCAGGCCTCGCCGGTCGCCAGGCTGACCGCGCCGCCGCCGGTGCTGCCGCCGCAGGTGAGCGACGTGTTCCAGGGGTTGCGGGTGCGGCCGAAGACCTCGTTGAAGGTGGAGCCGCCGGCGCCGAATTCCGGCGTGTTCGACTTGCCGATGACGATGCCGCCGAGCGCCTCGATCCGCTGCACCACCGGGTGCGACGTCGTCGGCACATGGTCCTTGAAGATCGGCGAGCCATAGGTGGTCCGCACCCCGGCGACGTCGGTCAGGTCCTTGATGGAAACGGGAAGGCCGCCGAGCCAGCCGGGCTGCCCGGCCTTCTCCGCCCCCTCCCCGGCCATGATCCGCCGCGCATGGTCGCGGGCGCGGTCGAGGCAGAGGGTCGGCAGCGCGTTCACCGCCGGCTCCACCGCGGCGATGCGCGCCGCGGCGGCCTCCACCAGCTCGAGCGGCGAGACCTCGCGGCGCCGGAGGCGGGCGACGGCCTCGGTCGCGGTCAGGCGGATCAGGTCGTCGGACATGCGGTGCTCCCCGGGCGATGCGGCATCATGCCTCAGGCGCGGACCTTCTCCAGCCCCGTCCAGTCGAAGCCGATGCCATGGCCCGGCCGGTCCGGCGCAACGGCCATGCCCTCCTCGATCCGCAGGGGGTCGGCGATGTAGCGGTCGAGGCCGAAGCCATGGGCTTCCAGGTAGGAGCGGTTCGGGCAGGCGGCCAGCAGCTGCACCGTCACGTCGTGCGCGCCATGGCTGGTGACCGGCAGGTGGAAGGCCTCGGCCAGGTGGGTGATCTTCATGAAGGCGGTGACACCGCCGCAATTCGTCACGTCGGGCTCGGGGAAGCTCACCCCGCCGGCAGCGATCAGCGCCTGGAAGTCCCAGAGGCTGCGGAGGTTCTCGCCGGAGGCGACCGGCACCCCGCCCTCCCGCAGCACGCGGGCATGTCCGGCGACGTCCTCGGGCTGCACCGGCTCCTCGAGCCAATAGGGGTCGTGCGGGGCGAAGGCGCGGGCGGCGCGGATCGCGGCGTCCGCAGTCCAGCGCATGTTGGCGTCCACCATCAGCGGGAAGTCCTCGCCGAGATGCGCCCGCATGGCGGCGAGCTTGGCCACATCCTCCGCCAGCCTCGGCCTGCCGACCTTCATCTTGATGGCGCGGAAGCCGCGCGCCAGGTTGCCCTCGGTCTGCGCGATCAGCTCGGCCGCCGAGAGCTCGAGGTCGATCCCGCCGGCATAGCAGGGCACAAGCGGGTCATGCCCGCCGAGCAGCCGCCAGAGCGCCGTCCCCGCCCGCTTCGCCTTGAGGTCCCAGAGCGCGATGTCGAAGGCGGATTGCGCCAGGACCGCCGGCCCGCCGCGGCCGCCGTAGTGCAGTCCCCACCAGACATGCTGCCACAGCGCCTCGATCCGGTCGGCGTCCTGCCCGGCGGCGAGTTCGGCGATCTCGCGCGCGAGGATGTGGTGCACCGCCCCGCCATTGCGGCCGACGGTGTAGGTATAGCCGACTCCCTCGGCGCCCTCGGCATCGGTGACGCGGCAGGTGACCAGCTCGAAATCCGCCATCGCGCCATGGGTGCTGTCGGTCAGCACCTCCGGCAGCGGGATGCGGTAATGGCCGGCCTCGACGCGGTCGAGCTTCGGCATGGCGTCTCCCCCAAGGATGCTTTGGGCGAAGCCTATGGCGCAGGGCGGAGCAGCACCAGCCGGGCGGGCGCGCCGCGGCGGACCGTGACGATCGCGTTCTGCCGGAACCGCCGGCCGAGCATGGCGAGGCGCCTGGGGTCGCCGGCGAGCAGCAGATGCCGCTCGCGCCAGCGCCGGTCGCCGCCGCTGCCTTCGGCCTGCGGCAGCCGCCGCGCAGCCTTCCGCAGGCGGGCCAGCATGCGGACGTTCCAGCCGCGCGGCATGGGCCGGCTGAACGGGTTCCAGGCGCCGACGAAGCCGCCCTGCCGCGCCCCGACCCGCGCCAGCCAGGCGTCGATGGCGACGCTGCGCCGGCCGATGCGTGCAACGGCGCCGGCGGCCTCGTAGGTGCTGCGGCGATAGGCCCGCTCCAGCGCGCTCATGCCAGCTGGAACAGCAGGCCCTTGAGATAGGCGCTCTCTGGCAGCGCCGGATGCACCGGGTGGTCCGGCCCGGCGCCGCCCTGGAACAGCAGCTTGGCATCGCGGCGGGCCTTGCCGATGCCCCAGATCACCGCATCGGCGAAGTCGCCCGGCGCGACATGGTGCGAGCAGGAGGCGATGAAGAGGAACCCGCCCGGCGCCACCAGCTGCGCCACCAGCCGGGCCAGCTTGCCGTAGCCGCGCAGCGCCTGGGGCTGGTCCTTGCGCGCCTTGGCGAAGGCCGGCGGGTCGGCGACGACGACGTCGAACCTCGTCCCCGCGGCGCCCATCCGCTCCAGCGCCTCCAGCGCCTCGGCCTTCTGCGCCTCGACGCGCCCGGCCAGGCCGTTCGCCGCCGCGGTCTGCATCGCCAGATCCAGCGCATGCGCGCTGCGGTCGAGCAGCGTGACCCGCGCCGCCCCGGCCGCGGCGCAGCGCAGGCCGAAGCCGCCGGTATGGCAGAAGGCGTCCAGCACCGTGGCGCCGCGAGCCAGGCGCGCGACGCGGTCGCGGTTCTCCCGCTGGTCGTAGAACCAGCCGGTCTTCTGCCCGCCCAGCAGGTCGACGGAGAAGCCGAGGCCCCCTCCTCGACCCGCGCCGTGGCGTCCTCGCCGAACAGCGGCGCGACGCTCTCGGCCAGGCCCTCCAGCGTCCGCACCGCGGCGTCGTTGCGGCCGATGATGAGGCGGGGCGAGAGCAGGTCGCGCAGCGCCTCGACCAGCAGCGGGGTCAGCGTCTCCATCCCCGCGGTATTGGCCTGCAGCGCCAGCGCGTCGCCATAGCGGTCGATCACGAGGCCGGGCAGGCCATCGGCCTCGGCATGGACCAGCCGGTAGTAGGGCGTGTCGTAGAGCTGCTCGCGCAGCGCCAGCGCCGCGCCGAGCCGACGCTTCGCCCAGTCCAGGTCGATCGCCGCGCCGGGGTCGCGGTCCAGCCGCCGGGCGGCGATCAGGCTGTGCGGGTTGAAGCTCCAGGTGCCGTGGTGCCAGCCGTCGTCGCCCTCCAGCCGCACCGGGCTGCCGGGCGGCAGGGCCTTCGCCGCCGGGGTCATGGCGATCTCGTTGGAGAAGGCCCAGGGGTGGCCGGCCTTCACCCGCTGGTCGTGGCGCGGCAGCAGGCGGAGGAGCGGGTGCGGGGCGGCGGGCTGGGTCATGCGGCGCCGATAGGGCGAGGCGGCCAGGGGCGCAATGCGCCTGGCGGGCGCGGGACCGGCCGGGACATGCGCCTCGTGATCGCCGGCATGGCGCGGGAACGCCCATCATGCCGGCCATCGGGGCGGCAGAGGCACCGCCGGCGCTTCCCGCCCCGCGAGGCACCCGCATGCCACCACCAGAGCATCGCTTCGCCTTCCCCGCCGGTTTCACGACCCGGGCCATCCCCACCAACGGCACCACCCTGCACGTGCGCACCGGCGGCCAGGGGCCGGCCGTGCTGCTGCTGCACGGCTATGGCGAGACCGGCGACATGTGGGCGCCGCTCGCGGCGGAGCTCGCCGCCCGGCATCGGCTCGTCATCCCCGACCTGCGTGGCATGGGCCTGTCCGAGCGGCCGGCCGACGGCTACGACAAGAAGACCCAGGGGCAGGACATGGCCGGGCTGCTCGATGCCCTCGGCATTGCCCGGGCCGCGCTCGTCACCCACGACATCGGCAACATGGTCGGCTATGCGCTGGCGGCGCAATACCCGCAGCGGATCACCCGCTTCGCCATCATGGACGCGCCGCTCCCCGGCATCGGCCCCTGGGAGGAGATCATCCGCAGCCGCGCACTCTGGCACTTCTCCTTCCAGGGGCCGGACGCGGAACGCCTGGTGGCGGGGCGCGAGCGCATCTACCTCGACCGTTTCTGGAACGAGTTCTCCGTCGACCCATCCCGCTTTAGCGAGGCGGCGCGGGCGCATTACGCGGCGCTCTACGCCCTGCCCGGCGCCATGCATGCGGGCTTCCAACCAGTTCGCCGCCTTCGACCGGGACGCCGAGGACAACAAGGCATTCCTCGCCCGCGGCAAGCTGGGGATGCCGGTGCTGGCGGTCGGCGGCGCAGGGTCCTTCGGGCCGACCATGGCCAGGGTGATGCGCGCGGCCGCCAGCGACGTGCGGAAGCTGGTGATCGCCGGGTCCGGCCACTGGCTGATGGAGGAGCAGCCGGCGGCGACCATCGCCGCCCTGCGCGACTTCCTGGACGAGGCGGACTGATCCCGGCGGGCTTGCGGCGCGATCCGCCCTGGCGCACATGCATCCGCATGCGTATCGCCCGCGACCTGCCGACCCTGCGCGCCGAAGCCGAGCGGCTCGGCCCCCTCGCCCTGGTGCCCACCATGGGGGCGCTGCATGCCGGCCACATCTCGCTGGTCGCCGCGGCGCGGCGGGCGGTGGGGCCGGGCGGTGCGGTCGCCGCCTCGATCTTCGTCAACCCGCTGCAATTCGGCCCGAACGAGGATCCTGAGCCGCTACCCGCGCGACGAGGCCGGCGACCTGGCGGCGCTCGAGGCGGCCGGCTGCGACCTGGCCTGGCTGCCGGGGGTGGAGGCGATGTATCCGCCCGGGCGCGCCACCACGATCGAGGTCGCGGGCCCGTCCGAGGGCTGGGAGGGCACCGCGCGCCCCGGGCATTTCCGCGGCGTCGCCACGGTCTGCGCCAAGCTCTTCCTGCAGACCGGGGCGCGCGTGGCGCTGTTCGGCGAGAAGGACTGGCAGCAGCTGCAGGTGGTGCGGCGGATGGTCGCCGACCTCGACATCCCCACCCGCATCATCGGCTGCCCGACGGTGCGGGAGGCGGACGGGCTGGCGATGTCCTCCCGCAACCGCTTCCTGGCGCCGGCGGATCGCGCCAAGGCGAGGCTGGTGCATGCCGCCCTGCAGCAGGCGGCGCGGGTGCTTGCCGCCGGGCAGCCGGCCGGCCCGGCGCTGGCCGAGGCACGCGCGTGGCTCGCGGCCGAGGGCTTCGTGGTGGACTACCTGGCGCTGGTCGAGCCGGAGACGCTGCGCGAGGCAGCCGCCCTGCCCGGCCGGCTGATCGTCGCGGCGCGGCTCGGCAGCGTGCGGCTGCTGGACAACATCGCGGCCTGAAGGCCGGGAAGGTTTTATTCTCCCCGGTCTCCTGTCGCTTGGCGGCGGCCGCAACCCTCCGATCCCTGCCCCGTTGCCGGCTGGCGTCCCCGGCGGACGCGGGCCCGGCCTCCCGCCCGTCGGGCGGCCCGGCCGAGGAAGGAGAGGATTTTCCGTGGTCGCCATATCCGTGCCTGCCAGGCCGCTGCACCCGCTGCACGCGATCCTGCTCGCCTTCCCGCTGCCGCTGTTCCTCGGCGCGCTGCTCAGCGACATCGCCTATGCGCAAAGCTTCGAGGTGCAGTGGTCTAACTTCGCGGCCTGGCTCAATGCCGGCGGCCTGCTCTTCGGCGGCTTCGCGGCGCTCTGGGCGCTGATCGACCTGTTCCGCGCCGGTCCGGCCCGGCGGCGGCATGCCGGCCTCTACTTCGTGGCGCTGGCGGCCATGTGGGTGCTCGGCCTGATCGACGCCTTCGTCCACGGCAAGGACGCCTACGCCATCATGCCGGAGGCGCTCTACCTCTCGGCGGCCGTGGCGGTGCTGGCGCTGGTGGCGTCCTGGCTGGGCTATTCGGGCATCCGCCCGGGAGCGGTGGCATGAAGCGCGCAGCCCTGCTGGTCGGCGCCGCGGCGCTGGCCCTCGCCGCCTGCGACGGCGACCCCGGCCCCGAACAGCACGGGGCCAGCCCGCAGCTGCCGGCCCCCAGCGCGGCCTGTTGCCCGACATGGTGATCCCGAAGCCGACGGCCTGGGCCGGCGACCGACCGACGGTGCCGCAGGGCTACCAGATCGCGGCGATCGCCACGGACCTGCGGATCCCCCGCCAGACCCTGGTGCTGCCGAACGGCGACATCCTGGTGGCCGAGGGCACCGGCGGCAACGAGCCGCCGCTCCGCCCCAAGGACTTCATCGCCACCTGGATCAAGGCCAAGGGCAAGAGCTCGGTGCATGGCGGCAACCGGCTGACGCTGCTGCGCGACGCCGATGGCGACGGCACCTACGAGGCGCGGAGCGTCTTCGCCGAGCACCTCAACGGGCCCTATGGCCTCGCCTTCGCCAATGGCGCCATCTACGTCGCCAACCAGGATTCGCTGGTACGCTTCGACTACCGCGACGGCCAGACGACCGCGAGCGGGCCGCCGGCGCTGGTGACCAGCCTGCCCTCCGCGGTCAACCACCATTGGACGAAGTCGCTCGCCGCCAGCCCGGATGGCCAGGTCCTCTATGTCGGCATCGGCTCGAACAGCAACATCACGGAACGCGGGATGGAGGTGGAGGCCGACCGCGCCCGCGTGTGGCAGATCGATGCGCGGACCGGCGCGCACCGGCCCTATGCCACCGGCCTCCGCAACCCGACCTCGCTCGCCATCCAGCCGGGCACGGACCGGCTCTGGGCGGTGGCGAACGAGCGGGACGAGATCGGCCCCAACCTGGTGCCGGACTACCTGACATCGGTGAAGGAGGGCGCCTTCTACGGCTGGCCCTACAGCTACTGGGGCCAGCATGTGGACGAGCGCGTGCGGCCGCAGGACCCGCAGAAGGTCGCGTCCGCGATTCCGCCGGACTATGCGCTCGGCGCGCATGTGGCGGCGCTGGGCCTGGCCTTCTCGGCCCCGGCGATGGGCGGGGACTTCGCCTCGGGCGCATTCGTCGGCGAGCATGGCAGCTGGAACCGCGACCAGCCCGCCGGCTACCGGGTGGTCTTCGTGCCATTCCGCGACGGCAAGCCGGCCGGCGACCCGGTCGATGTCGTGACCGGCTTCCTGACCGCCGACGGCAGGACGCGGGGCCGGCCGGTCGGGGTCTCGGTCGACCCGCGCGGCGCCCTGATCGTCGCCGACGACGTGTCGAACACCGTCTGGCGGGTCACCGCCAGCCGCTGACGCTGCGGCAGGGGGCAACGCGGCGAAGGCGCTGCCCCCTTGGCTGCCGCTACCAGCCGGCCAGGCGCCGCACCTCCGCCGCGCCGTGACCCGCCTCGCGCAGCGCCCGCAAGGTCGGTGCCCGGTCGCGCTTGGCCAGCCGTCGGCCGTCCGGGCCGGTGATCAGCCCGTGATGCGCATAGGCCGGCTCCGGCCAGCCGAGCAGCGCCTGCAGCAGCCGGTGCAGATGCGTCGCCGGCTTCAGGTCCACCCCGCGGGTCACCAGCGTCACGCCCTGCAGCGCGTCGTCATGGGTGACGCAGAGATGGTAGCTCGCCGGCACCTCCTTCCGCGCCAGCACCGCGTCGCCAGATTGCGCGGGGTCGCAGCGCAGCCGGCCCTCGCCGAGTTCGTGGAAGGAGAGGTCCGCCGGTGCAGCGGCCAGCGCCGCGGCCATGTCGAGCCGCAGCGCATGCGGCGCCCCGGCGGCGATCCGCGCTTCGCGCTCGGCGGGGACCAGCCGGCGGCAGGTGCCGGGATAGAGCGGGCCGTCCGGCCCCGAGGGAGCCAGGTGCGGGGCATGGCCGGCAGCGGCGATCTCCCGCTGGATGTCGCCGCGGGTGCAGAAGCAGGGATAGACCAGGCCGCGCGCCGCCAGCCGGCCGAGTGCCGCCCGGTAGGCCGGCATGTGGCGCGACTGGACCCGCACCGGCCGCTCCCAGGCCAGGCCGAGCCAGGCGAGGTCCGTCTCGATCGCCGCGGCGAATTCCGGCCGGCAGCGGGTCGCGTCGATATCCTCGAGCCGCAGCAGGAAGCGCCCGCCCGCGGCCTCGGCCAGGCCGGCGGCGAAGAGCGCCGCATGGGCATGGCCGAGATGCAGCAGCCCGGTCGGGCTCGGCGCGAAGCGCGTCACCGCGCCGGGCGGCAGGTCGGGCAGCAGATGACGGAGGCTTGCGGTTGCTGGCATCGCCCGCGGCGCGCTAGCGGAAGAGGCGCGAGAGGAGCAAGACGCATGGCCAGCCTGGATGGACCCCGTATCGGCCCGGCCTCGGGCGGCCCGGCGAAGCAAGCTGGTGGTGCTGCTGCACGGGCTCGGCGCCGACGGGCAGGACCTGATCGAGCTCGCGGCGCATTGGGCCCCGGCCCTGCCGGAGGCAGCCTTCGTCGCCCCGGATGCGCCGGAGCCCTGCGACATGGGCCCCTATGGCCGGCAATGGTTCAGCCTGCAGGACCGCCGGCCGGCGGCGGTGGCGGCGGGTGCCATGGCGGCCCGCGGCCCGCTGGACGGCTTCCTCGACGCCGAGCTGGGGCGGCTCGGCCTGCCGGGCTCCGCCCTGGCGCTGGCCGGGTTCAGCCAGGGCTGCATGATGGCGTTGTACACCGGGCTGCGCCGGGCGGTGCCGCCGGCCGCCATCCTCGGCTATTCCGGCGCGCTGCTGGCGGCCGAGGCGCTTGCCGCAGAGGCCACCGGCCGCCCGCCGGTGCTGCTGGTGCATGGCGAGGCGGACGACATCGTCCCGGTCGAGGCGACCCGCGCCGCCGCGGCGGCGCTGCGCCAGGCCGGGGTGCCGGTGGAGGCGCTGGTCCGCCCCGGCCTCGCGCATGGCATCGACGAGGCCGGGCTGGCGGCCGGGCGGCGCTGGCTGGAAGCCGCCTTCAACACCGGGACCGGGACGTGACGAAAGCATGAAAGCCGGTGGCCCCGGGGCGGGGCGGCTTGCAGACCTCGTCCACGCACTGGCAAGAATGGCTCGAGACTCGGCGGTGCCACAGCATTTGGGGCCCAGACGCAGTACCAGGCTCCATCTGTAGCTGACCCCGCCCTGCAAAGGAGCGGCGCTTGCCTGACGGCGGTAGCTTCATCGGTGGCCAGTCCTTCCCGGCGCTCGTGCTGAACGCGGATTTCCGCCCGCTCTCCTATTTCCCATTGTCGATCTGGTCCTGGCAGGACGCGGTGAAGGCGGTCTTCCTCGACCGTGTGTCGGTGCTGAACGAGTACGAGGCGGAGGTGCATTCGCCGACCGTGTCGATGCGGCTTCCCAGCGTGATCGCGCTGAAGGAATATATCCCCGCGGCGCGGCGGCCGGCCTTCACCCGCTTCAACGTCTTCCTGCGCGACCACTTCGCCTGCCAGTATTGCGGCGACCACCGGCCGACGCATGACCTGACCTTCGACCACGTGATCCCGCGCAGCCGCGGCGGGCGCACGACCTGGGAGAATGTCTGCACCGCCTGCGGGCCCTGCAACCTGCGCAAGGGCAACAAGCTGCCGCGCGAGTGCAACATGCTGCCGCGCCAGACCCCGCGCCAGCCGACCAGCTGGGAGCTGCAGGAGAACGGCAGGGCCTTCCCGCCGAACTACCTGCACGAGAGCTGGCGGGACTACCTCTACTGGGATTCCGAGCTGGAGAGCTGAGGCACCTCCCGCCCGGGCCTGTCAGCGCTCCGCCTTCGTCCAGCCCGGCGCCCGCCCGGCGAAGACCTCGCGCAGCCAGCCCGCCGCCTCCGCCATCGCCGTCGTGCAGCGGTCGACCTTCCCGGCCCAGAAATAGAAGCCGTGGTTCAGCCCGAGCCAGCGGGTGCAGGCGACCGTGACGCCGGCCGCGGCCAGCTTCGCCGCATAGGCCTCGCCCTCGTCGCGCAGCGGGTCGTATTCCGCGGTGGTGACCAGGGCGGGCGGCAGGCCGGCCAGGCTAGCCGCCTTGATGGGCGCGGCATGCGGATGGGCGGCGTCGCGGGCCGGATCGGCCAGGTAGTGGCCCCAGAACCACTCCATCGTCGCCCGGGTCAGCCCGTAGCCCTCGGCATTCTCGGCGTAGGAAGGCCAGCCGGGGTGTGCCAGTCGGTGACGGGATAGAGCAGGAGCTGCCCGACGGGGCACGGCCCGCCCTCGTCCCGCAGCCGCAGCGCCGTCACCGCCGCCAGGTTGCCGCCGGCGCTGTCGCCGCCCACCACCAGCCGCGCCGCATCGGCGTTGAGCTCCGCGGCATGATCGGCGCACCAGCGCGTGGCCGCCATGCAATCCTCCGGCGCCGCGGGGAATGGGTGCTCCGGCGCCAGCCGGTAATCGACCGAGGCGACGACGCAGCCTGCCCCGGCGCAGAGGTTGCGGCAGATGCCGTCATGGGTGTCGAGGCTGCAGAGCACGAAGCCGCTGCCATGGAAGAAGACCAGCAGGGGGAAGGGTCCCTGCCCCAACGGCGTGTAGAGGCGAAGCTTCAGCGGCGCGCCGGCGGGCCCGGCGATCTCCCGTTCCTCCACCCGCGCCACCCCGGCGGGCGGCGCCATGGCGGCGATGCGCGCCTCGTACTGCGCCCGGGCGGCGGCCGGGCTCAGCGTCTCGGTGCGCGGCAGGTGCCGCCCGGCATCGAGCAGCGCCTGGATCTGCGGGTCCACCGGCATGGTCGTCTCTCCCAAGACTTGGCATAAGCGTGGCCCAGCCTGAAGCGGCCGACAACTACCGCGCCTTGATGGGCCGGCTGCCGAAACTGTCCTGCGGCACGCCCTTGCCCAGCGACATGTGGCTGTGTACCCCGACCCAGCGCCCATCCGGCTGCCGCGCCAGGACGATGGTCGCCCGGCCCGGCCGCGGGAAGGGCGTGCCATCCCGGTGGAAGCCGGTGCTGGTCCAGGGGGTGATCGCCACCGCCATGCCGCCGTCGGGGGAGGCCAGCACCTCGGTATTCGCCAGGTCGAAGGCGAAGTCGGCGGTGCGCGGCCAGACATTGTCCCACTGGGTATCCGTCCAGGCCTGCCGGCTGCGGACCAGCTCCTGGTAGGTGCCGAAGATGACGATGGCGTCGTGCCAGAAGGGATAGGCGCCGGCGTAGTCCACCTCCCGCACGCAGGCGGCGAAGCGGGCGAGCCAGTCCTTGATGGCGGCGGCGGTCGCGGCATCCGCCTGCGGCAGGGGAAGGGCCTGCATCAGACCCGCTCGCTTACCTTGATCGCCAGCTTGCAGCCGGCCTTGATCGCGGCGCTCAGCACTCGGTAGCCCGGGGTCAGCTCGGCCTCGTGCTCCAGGCCTGTGTCGCGGTGCTCGAGCTCCTCGGCGCGGAACTGCTCCACCTTGCCGCGCAGCGCCGCCTCGTCCTCGCCGAGCGCCGCCTCCTGCGCCTGGTAGTGCTCGTCGATCGCCTCCTCCACCGCGACCGTGCAGGCCATGGCGGCGCGGTGCCCCATCAGCGCGGTCGCGGCGCCGAGCGCGAAGCCCGCGACGTGCCAGACCGGCAGCAGCGCGGTCGGCCGCACCCGGCGCTGCGCGATCAGCTTGGCGAAGGTGTCGAGATGCACCTGCTCCTGCGCCTGCATGTGGCGGATGATCGGCTCCCACTTCGTGCCGCGCAGCACCGCGAGCTGGCCCTGGTAGATGCGCTTGGCGCCGTATTCCCCGGCATGGTCGACGCGGATCACCCGCTCGACATACTGGCGGGCGGTCGGATCGCCGGGCAGGCGGCCCTCGGCGGTCATGCGGGTCATGCTTTGGCTCCTCTGCGGAGGAAGATGAGGCCGAGCCCGGAAAGGCCAAGCGCATAGAGCAGGTTCATCGCCGCCATCGAGAGCGGCAGGCCGGGCACCAGGTAGGTCGGCGCGTCGCAGGGCTTGGACGGCGCCGCGGACAATCCCTTCAGCATGTCGTCGATGCTCCCGCCGAGGGTCGCCCGCGGCACCTGGCAGCCCGGCAGCGGCGAGGGCCACCAGCCCTGCTCGACGCCGACATGGAAGGCCCCGACCGCGCCGGAGGCGAGGATCGCCAGGATCGCCAACCCGCCCAGCAAACCTCGGCGGCGCGGCAGCAGCGCCGCGGCCAGGGCCAGCCCCGCCGCGACCCAATAGGGCCAGCGCTGCCACAGGCACAGCTCGCAGGGGGCGATGCCCCAGATCCCCTCGCTGGCCCGGGCGAAGATCGGCGCGGCGGCGGCCAGCGCCGCGACAAGCAGCATCGGAAGCATGCCTCCTTCTCCCCTGCCCCCCGCGGCGACGCAACCCGGCATGGCTTGGGCGCCGCAGCCGGCCGATGCTAGGCTGCCGCCGACAGGGACGGAGATGCGCCATGCTGAAGGTCTGGGGCCGGGCGAGCTCGAGCAACGTGATGAAGGTGCTCTGGCTCTGCGAGGAATTGTCGATCCCCTACGAGCGGATCGATGCCGGCGGCGAGTACGGCCGCACCACCGAGCCCTTCTACCTCGCGATGAACCCGAACAGCCGGGTGCCGACCATCGAGGAGCCGGACGGCTATTCGCTCTGGGAGAGCAACTCGATCCTCCGCTACCTCGTCGCCTCGCGGAAGCCGGGCGACCCGGTCCATCCCACCGCGCCCAGGCTCCGCGGCGAGGTCGAGCGCTGGATGGACTGGCAGCTGGCGACGCTGTCCGGGCCGATGACCACGATCTTCTTCACCTATGTCCGCACGCCCGAGGCGAAGCGCGACATGGTGGCGACCGCGAAGGCGCGGGACGAGGTGGAGGCGCTCTGGCGGATCGTCGACCGGCAGCTGCAGGGACGGGACTACCTGGCGGGCGGCTTCTCGCTGGCCGAGATCGCGCTCGGCCCCTACCTGCACCGCTGGTTCGCCCTGCCGGTCGAACGCGCGCCGATGCCGAACCTCGAGGGCTTGTATGCCAGGCTGAAGGCGCAGCACCCGGGCTTCGCCGCGCATGTCGCGGTGGAGATGACCTGAGATGGCGCAGCTCCTCACCGTCTGGGGCCGGGCCAGCTCGGTCAACGTCATGAAGGTGCTCTGGCTGCTGGACGAGCTGGCCATCCCCTTCGAGCGGATCGAGGCCGGCGGCGCCTTCGGCCGGACGCGGGATCCCGACTACGCCGCGATGAACCCCAATGCCACCGTGCCGACCCTGGTGATGCCGCACGGCTATTCGCTCTGGGAGAGCCATTCGATCCTGCGCTACCTCTGCCGCACCCAGCCCGGCGGCAACGCCTTCTACTGCGAGGCGCCGGAGGCCCGCGCCGATGTCGAGCGCTGGATGGACTGGACGCTCGCCTCGATGAACGAGCCGATGCGGGTGGTCTTCTGGGCCCTGGTCCGCACGCCGGAGGCCGAGCGCGACATGGCGGCGGTGGCGCGGGCGCGCGACGCGGCGGAGCGGCTCTGGCGCATCGCCGAGGCCCAGCTCGAGGGGCGGGACTTCATCGCCGGCGAGTTCAGCATCGCCGACATGGCGCTCGGCGGCTTCCTGCACCGCTGGTACGCCCTGCCGATCGAGCGGGCCGCGCTGCCGCGGCTGCGCGGCTGGTACGAGCGGCTGCTGGACCGCCCGGCCTACCGGAAGCATGTCGCGGTGCCGCTGACCTGACCGGCGGGGGCGGCGGCGCCGGTTCCGGCTGCCGCCCGTCCTTTGGGCTTGCCAAAAGGACTATATTCCTCATACTCTGCCCTGTTTGGTTCGGGGCCCGGCGCATGATCCAGTCAACAATTCCGCATCGCGCCACCGACCGGCCCGCGTCGCCGCCCCGGGGCTTTGTCCGAAATCGCCCCTGCCGCCCAGCGGCGCTGCGGGCCTTGGCGGGCGGGCCCGGAGAGGTCGGGCGGTGATTGCCCCCGACCCTTTGTCCGAAACCGCGATTCCCTTGCCCTTCGGCAGCGCCCCGGGGCCTGCCGGGCGCAACCACCGCCCTGGCCGCGCGCTCACGGTGTCGCAGAGCGAACAGTTCTTCGCTGCATCCACTTGGCGGCCATCCGCCAGCGCCCCGGCCTTCCCCACCCTGGAAGGCGCGGTGCCTGCCGGCCCGCCGCCGCGCCGCCACCAGACCAGCCGCCCCGGCCTCGCGCCGGACGCGGCGTCCGCCGAAGAGATGCCTCGATGACCCCCGAACCCGGAACGCCCCGCGCCAAGGCCCGCTTCGGCATTGCCGGGCTCGACGATGTCCTGGCGGGTGGCCTCGCCCACGGCCGCGTCTACCTGCTCGAGGGCAATCCCGGCACCGGCAAGACCACCGTCGCCCTGCAATTCCTGCAGGAAGGCGCGGCCTGCGGCGAGCGCGGGCTCTACATCACCTTGTCCAGAATCCGAGACCGAGCTGCGCGAGGGCGCTGCCTCGCATGGCTGGTCGCTGCGACCGGAGATCGAGGTGGTCGAGCTGGTGCCGCCCGAGAGCCTGCTCGACGCCGACCAGCAGCAGAGCCTCCTCTATTCCTCGGACCTCGAGCTCGGCGAGACCACGCGCCTGGTCTTTGAGGCGGTGGAGCGTGCGCGGCCGGCGCGCGTCGTGCTCGACAGCCTGTCGGAGATCCGCCTGCTGGCGCAGAGCTCGCTCCGCTACCGCCGGCAGATCCTGGCGATGAAGCACTATTTCAACCGCCACGGCGCCACCGTCCTGATGCTCGACGACCTCACCACCGATTCGCAGGACAAGACCGTGCACAGCCTGGCGCATGGCGTGATCCGGCTGGAGGAGCTCGCCCCTCCTACGGCGCCGAGCGGCGGCGGATGCGGGTGATCAAGTATCGCGGCCAAGCCTATCGCGGCGGTTTCCACGACTTCGCCATCGACACCGGCGGCGTGCGCGTTTTCCCCCGCCTGATTGCCGCCGAGCACCGGGTGGATTTCGCCCGCAGCCGCCAGGGCAGCGGCATCCCCGGGCTGGACCTGATCCTCGGCGGCGGGGTGGAGCGCGGCTCGAGCACGCTGCTGCTCGGCCCGGCCGGCTCGGGCAAGTCGCTGCTCAGCCTGCAAGTCATCGCCGCCAGCGTGGCGCGCGGCGAGAAGGCGGCCTTCTTCGTCTTCGACGAGGAGCTGGGCCTGCTGATCGACCGGGCCCAGGTCATGGGCTTCGATCTCCCGGCCATGCAGGCGAGCGGCGCGCTGCTGCTGGAACAGGTGGACGCGGCGGAGCTCTCCCCGGCGAGATTCGCCCACCAGGTCCGGCACAGCGTGGATGCCGTCGGCATCCGCACCGTGGTGATCGACAGCCTGAACGGCTACCAGGCCGCCATGCCGGACGAACGCGACCTCATCCTGCACATCCACGAGATTGCTGCAGTACCTGAACCGGCAGGGCACCACGACCTTCCTGCCGGTCGCGCAGCACGGGCTGGTCGGCGACATGACGGTCTCGGTGGACGTCACCTACCTGGCCGATACGGTGATCCTGCTGCGCTATTTCGAGGCCATGGGCCGGGTGCGCCGGGCCATCTCGGTCATCAAGAAGCGCGGCGGCGCGCATGAGGACACGATCCGCGAATCCCGCATCGACGGCCGCGGCCTGACCATCGGCGCGCCGGTCGAGGCCTTCCAGGGCGTGTTGCGCGGGGTACCGATCTATGTCGGCGGCGAAGGCGGCGACCCGCTGCTCGACGCCCGGCCGGCGTGACGCCCGCCGGCCCCATGCTGTCCGAGCGCGCGCTGGTCCTCGCGCCGCTTGGCCGCGATGCGCCGCTCGCCGCGGCGCTGCTGCGGGAAGCCGGGATCGCCGCCGAGCCGGTCGGCGGCCTGCCGGCGCTGCTGGCGGCGATCGAGACGGGCGCGGGCCTTGCGGTGGTCGCCGAGGAAGCCTTCCGCGATGCCGACCTCGCCCCGCTCGCGGCGCTGCTGGCGCGGCAGCCGGCCTGGTCCGACTTCCCCTTCGTGCTGCTGACCGGCCGCGGCGGCGGGCCGGAGCGCAACCCGGCGGCGGTCCGGCTCTGGGAGGTCCTGGGCAATGCCTCCTTCCTCGAGCGGCCCTTCCACCCGACCACCCTGGTCAGCGTGGTGCGCGCCGCGCTGCGCGGCCGCCGCCGGCAATACGAGGCGCGTGCCCGGCTGGAGGAGGTCCGCCGCGGCGAGGAGGCGCTGCAGCGGGCCAATGCGATGCTGGAGGAAAGGGTCGCCGAGCGGACCCGCGCGCTCAGCGAGACCAACGACCGGCTGACCGAGCAGATGGCCGAGCGCGAGCGGGTCGAGGCGCAGCTCCGCCAGTCGCAGAAGGTGGAGGCGATCGGCCAGCTCACCGGCGGCGTGGCGCATGACTTCAACAACCTGCTCATGGCGGTGCTCGGCAACCTCTCGCTGCTGCGCAAGCGGCTGCCCGCGGAGGATGCCCGCATCCAGCGGCTGATCGAGGGGGCGATGCAGGGCGCCCAGCGCGGCGCGGCGCTGACCCAGCGGCTGCTGGCCTTCGCCCGGCGGCAGGAGCTGCGGCCGGAGGCGGTGGACCTCGCCGCCCTGGTCGAGGGCATGGGCAACCTGCTGCGCCGCTCGCTCGGGCCGCGGGTCGAGCTGGAGGTCGAGGCCGCGGCCGGGCTGCCCAAGGCGATGGCCGACACCAACCAGCTGGAGCTCGCCCTGCTGAACCTGGCGGTCAATGCGCGGGACGCGATGCCGGAGGGCGGGCGGCTCGGCATCCGGGTGGATGCGGTGCCGCCGCAGGCGGTGCCGGGCCTGCCGGGCACCGCGACCTGCTACCTGCGGCTGCGCGTCTCGGATACCGGAACCGGGATGGATGCGGCCACGCTGGCCCGCGCGGTCGAGCCGTTCTTCTCCACCAAGCCGGTCGGCCAGGGCACCGGGCTCGGGCTCTCCATGGTGCATGGCGTGGCGCGCCAGCTCGGCGGCGACCTCCGCCTCAGCAGCGTCCCCGGCGAGGGCACCATCGCCGAGCTGCTGCTGCCCGCCGCCACGGGCCCCGACGCCGCGGCGGCCGAGGCCGAGGGCGCGGCGACGGGCCTGGCCGCGCCGGCGCCGCCCTCCCGCATCCTGCTGGTCGATGACGACCCGCTCATCATCCGCAGCACGGCCGACCTGCTGGAGGATCTGGGCCACAGCGTGCTTGAGGCGGAGTCCGGCGCCAAGGCGCTGGCGATCCTGGCCGGCGGCGCGGCGGTCGACCTGCTGGTGACCGACTATGCCATGCCGGGCATGACCGGGCTCGAGGTCGCGCTGGCCGCGCGGCGCCTGCGCCCGGGGCTGCGGGTGGTGCTGGCGAGCGGATTCGTCGACCTCGCCGCCGGCACCCCGCCTGCCGACCTGCCGCGCCTGACCAAGCCCTACCGGCAGGATGAGCTGGCGCGGGTGATCGACCGGATGCTCGGCCCGGGCGCGGCGAGCCCGACCGCGCTCGGGCAGGCCGCCGGCCTGGCCGCGGGCGGCTAGGGCGGATGGCGCGAGAGGCTGCGCAGGGTCGGGTCGACGCCGGCGCGGTCAGGCGTCGTTGGCGCCTTCCAGCACACCGAGGAAATTCCGGCACCAGGCCCGTGCCCCCTCCTCGCGCACCGAGACGGCGCAGTCCTCGAAGCGCGCCCGGCGTTCCTCGCGGCGCATGCTCAGCGCCTGGTCCAGCGCCTCGGCGATCTCGTCGGGGTCGAGCGGGTTCACCAGCAGCGCGCCGGGCAGCTGCGCCACCGCGCCGGCGAAGCGGGACAGCACCAGCACGCCGGGGTCGTCCGGGTCCTGCGCGGCGATGTATTCCTTGGCGACCAGGTTCATCCCGTCCCGCAAGGGCGTCACCAACCCGACGCGGGCCATCCGCATGAAGCCGGCCAGCACGGGGCGCGCGACGGCGCGGGTCATGTAGCGCAGCGGCGCCCAGTCCGGCTCGGCATAGGCGCCGTTGATGCGGCCGACCCATTCGTCGAGCTCCCGCCGCAGCGCGCGGTACTGCGCGACGTCGCCGCGCGAGACCGGGGCGACCTGCAGGTAGGTGACCTTCGATCGGTGGCCCTTGAACCGCGCGAGCAGCTGGCCGTAGCCGCAGAAGCGCTGCGGCAGGCCCTTGGTGTAGTCGAGCCGGTCGACGCCGACGATCAGCGCGCGGTCGACGAGGGAGGTGCGGAAGCGCTCGGTCTCGCGCTTCTCCATGGCCTTCTCGGCCAGCGCCGTGAAGGGTTCGGCCTCGATCCCGATCGGGAAGGCCTGGACGCGGGCCGCGGCCTCGGCCTGCCCGGCCGCCGCCAGCGCCTCGCGCAGGTTGCCGGCGTCGTCCTCGGTCTGCACCCCGATGACGTCGTAGGCGGCGAGGTCGGCGAGCAGCTCCTCGGCCCGCGGCAGGGCGCAGAACAGCCCGCCCGGCGGGAAGGGCACGTGCAGGAAGAAGCCGATCCGCTGCCGCCCGCCGCGCCGCCGCAGCTCGGCGGCGAAGGGGAAGAGGTGGAAGTCGTGCGCCCAGACCGTGTCGTCCGGCCGCAGCATCGGCGCCAGCGTCGCGGCGAAGGCGGCGTTGACCTTGCGGTAGCCGGCATGATCCTCGCGCGAGAAATGCGCGAGGCCGAGCCGGTAGTGCAGTGTCGGCCAGAGCGAGCCGTTGGCGAAGCCCTGGTAGAAGCGGCGATAGTCCTCCCGCCCCAGGTCGAGCGTCGCATAGGTGATGCGGCCGACGCGTAGCTCGGTCGGCTCGGCCGCGGTCGCTTCGGCGATCTGGCCGGACCACCCGAACCAGAGCGCCTCCCGCCGGGTCAGGGCATCCTTCAGCGCGACGGCCAGGCCGCCCGCCGTGGCGCCGCGTTCCCGGGGGTTGGGGACGCGGTTGGCGACGATGACGAGGCGGTTCACGGATCGGTGCCGGCAGGTCCGGGAGGAGCAGCGGCCAGGGCCAGCCAGTCGCGCAGCGCGGCCGGGTTGCCGAAGGCATCCTGCAGCCGCCAGCCCTGGCCGCCGAAGCGGCGGGCCACCGCCATGCCTTCCTCGTCGGTCACGTCGTCGCCAATGAAGACCGGGACGCGGCCGGCGAAGGGCGGGCGGGACATCAGCGCGTTTACCGCGGTGCCCTTGGACGCGCCACGCGGCCGGATTTCCCAGGCCATGCGGGCCTCGAGCAGGGTGAAGCCCGCGGGGTCCTCCGCGACCAGGGAGGCGAGCAGCGCCTCCGCCTCCGGCCCGGCCTCGGGGACCTGGCGGTAGTGGACGACGAAGCCGTGCTCCTTGTCCTCGATCAGCGCCGCCGGGTAGCGGGCCAGCAGCTCCGCCGCCCGGACCCGCCAAGCGGCCGGTGCATGCGGCAGGTCGGTGCCGATCGGCGGCTGGCCGGGATCGGGACGCAGGGTGGCGCCATGGTCGCCGGCCATGGCGATCGGCACCGGCAGGAAGTGATCAAGGTCGCGCAGCGGCCGGCCGCTGATCACGGCCAGCGCGCCGGATAGTTCCTCCGCCAACCGGCGCAACAGGCCGGGCAACTCGGGGGGAACGCGGACGGCATCGGGCCTGGCGGCGATCTCCACCAGGGTGCCGTCGAAATCGAGGAGCAGCGCCGCACGTCCGATGGGGCCCAATCCGGGCACGCCTGGTGGCGGCGGCAGGAAGAAGGGTCCAGCCATCAGGCTGGACAAGGCCAGGGCGGCGTTGCGGTTGCGTCGCGAGACCGCGAGGCAGACCGAAAATGCCGCTACAGGATCCTAGCGGGGCCGGCGGACGACCTCGGGATCGGGCTGCCGCATCCCCCAAAGAGCCAGCGCCGGGGGCAGCACGCCGACAATCAGCCAGTGGATCAGCGCCGCCTGGCGGGCGAGCCAGCCGGCATCCCACAGCAGGACGCAGCCAAGCTGGACCACCATCATCCAGGCAACGGCGACGGCCAGGGCGCGCTGTTCGGCGCGCGCCTGCGGTCGGGAGGCTTCCCGCATGCGCGGCTTCCCTTCAAGCTGGCAAGGCGGTCGCCCCGAATGGCGACCATGCGTAGACAATACACGCAGCTGTGAAGAAAGCACACGAAAAAGGGAGCAAACCCATGCCCGATGACGCCCCGATGGATGCCCTGCGCCCCCTCACCGGCGGCCGCACCCTGGTCCGCCATGCCGAAGGTGCCGAGATTCGATGCCGGGCTGCGCGCCTTCTTCGCCTACCGCGACCTCGGGATGAAGGAGGCTTCCGGGGGCAGCATCGGCGCCAATGTCATCCGCGCGGTGCCGGGGACGCATGCCGAGCCGCATTGGCACTGGCATGAGGTGACCTTCCAGATGGTCTTCATCCTGAAGGGCTGGGTGCGATTCGAATACGAGGATGCCGGCGAGGTGCTGCTGCGTCCCGGCGACTGCGTCTATCAGGCGCCGCGGGTGCGGCACCGGGAGTTGGCGCATTCCGACGACCTGAAGCTGATCGAGATCACCGCCCCGGCCGAGTTCGAGACCCATGCCGGCGAATAGGGCGCGGCACGGTCGCCCCGCGCTGGACCCGCGCGGGGCCGCAGGCTAGATGGCGGGCGGCGGCCCCTGTGGCGGAACGGTAGACGCAGGCGACTCAAAATCGCTCGCCCGAGAGGGTGTGGGAGTTCGAGATCTCCCCGGGGGCACCAGCCGCACCACCCAGCCGGAACGACCGTTCACGACGCCGTTGGCGCCAGCGCTGGACAAGCGCGCCGGATCGCGCGAAAGACCCGTCCCTTCACAGAACACCCGGAGATTCGCCATGGCTTCGGCGCTCGACCGCATCGCCGACATCATCGCGGAGACGTCCGACGTCCCCCGCGAGAAGATCACGCCCGACAGCCATGTGATCAATGATCTTGGCATCGATAGCCTCGACTTCCTCGACATCGTCTTCGCCATCGACAAGGCCTTCGGCATCAAGGTCCCGGTCGAGGCCTGGACGCAGGAAGTCAATGCCGGCACCGCCCCGGCCGAGCAGTACTTCGTCATGAAGAACCTGGCGACCCGCATCGAGGAACTGGTGGCGGCCAAGTCGGCCGGGGCCTGAAGGCAAGGCCGTGCGGCTCGAATACTTCCAGATGATCGACCGCGTCACCGCGGTCGATCCCGAGAGCATCGCCGCCGAGGCGATCGTCCCGGCTGCGAGCCCGGTCTTCGAAGGGCATTTTCCCGGCCACCCGCTGGTGCCGGGCGTGCTGCTGGTCGAGACCATGGCCCAGGCCTCGGGCTACCTGCTGCTGGCCCGAGCCGGCTTCGCCCGCATGCCCTTCCTGTCGACCATCAAGGAAGCCAAGTTCCGCACCTTCGTCACCCCGGAGACGCGGCTCGAGGTCAGCGCGAGGCTGGAGCATGACGGCTCCGGCTACGCCGTCACCAAGGCCGCCATCACGGTCGCTGGCAAGCGCATCTGCGATGCCGAGCTGGTCTTCCGCACCCTGCCCTTTCCCGCCCCGGAGCTCGAGGCCGCGATGCGCGCCCAGGCGGAGCGGATCGGCCTGGCTGGACCGAGCGCATCATGACCGAGACCATCTGGATCACCGGCATCGGCCTGGTCTCCTCGCTCGGCGAGGGGACGGAGCTGCACCAGGCGGCGCTGGCCGGCGCCGCGCCGGTGGTGGATACAGAGGAATTTCGTACCCTACCCGGTGCATCCCCTGCCCGCCCTCGACCTCGACCGGCAGATACCGAAGAAGGGTGACCAGCGGCAGATGGAACCATGGCAGCGGCTCGGCACCTATGCCGCCGGCCTCGCCATCGACCATGCCGGCGCCCGGGACCTGGTGCGCGACATGCACCTGATCGTCGCCGCCGGCGGCGGAGAGCGGGACGTGGCGCTGGACGAGGCGGTCTGCGCCGAGCTCGCCAAGCTGCCCCCGGCCGACGCCGCTCGGCTGCTGAACGAGCGCCTGGCCAGCGGCCTGCGGCCGACGCTTTTCCTGGCGCAGCTGTCCAACCTGCTGGCCGGCAACATCTCGATCGTCCACGGCGTGACCGGCTCTTCCCGCACCTTCATGGGCGAGGAGAGCGCCGCCGCCGATGCGGTGCGCATCGCCGCCGCCCGGCTTGCCGAGGGCCGCGGCGGCATCGCGCTGGTCGGCGGCGCCTATGTCGCCGGACGCTGGGACATGCTGCTGCTCTACGGCGCCTCCGGCGAGCTCCGGCGCGGCGACTGGGTGCCGCTCGCGGCGCGCCAGGATGGCGCCGGCGGGCTGGTCACCGGCACCGCCGCAGCCTTCCTGGTGCTGGAGACCGAGAGCCACGCGAAGGCCCGCGGCGCACGTGGCATCGCCCGGCTGACCACGGTGCGCAGCGGCGCCGCCCGCCGCCGTGGCAGCGACACCGCCGAGGCGACGGCGGCGCGCCTGGCCGCCGGCCTGCCGCTGGCGCCGGGCTATGCCGTGCTGTCCGGCGCCACCGGCGCCGCGGTGCCGACCGCGGCCGAGGCCATCTTCCTCGCCGGGCTGCGCGATACCGGCCCAGCCCAGGGCAAGGTGGTGCAGAGCGCCGACCTGATCGGCCACCCGGTCGAGGCTGCCTTCCCTGCCGGTATCGCCCTCGGCGCCCTGGCCGTCGCCGCCGGCGAGGCACCGCAGGCCCTCGTCACCGGCTTCGGCGTCTGGCGCGGCGAGGCGCTGGCCCTGGTGGAGCCCATGGCATGAGCAAGATGCGCGACCATCTCGGCCGCCATGTGGTGGCCGTCACCGGTATCGGCCTGGTCACCCCGCTCGGCATCGGCGTCGCCGAGAGCTGGGCCGGGCTGCTGGCCGGGCGCTCCGGCATCCGCCGCATCACCCGCTTCCCGACCGACCACCTGCGCACCACCATCGCCGGCCAGGTCGACCTGCCGGAGGAGGCCGGTGCTCCGCCCCTCACCTCCCCCGCCCGGGTCGAGCGCATGGGCGCGCTGGCCGGGGCCGAGGCGATCGCCGCGGCCGGGCTCGGCGCCGACGGGCACTTCCCCGGCCCGCTCTTCATGGGCATGCCGCCGGTCGAGGTGGAATGGCCGCAGCGGCTCGACCTGGCCCGCGGCGACAACGGCGCCGAGAGCGGCCGTTACCCGGACATGGTCGCCGCCGCCGCCGGCCGGCTGGACCTGTTCGAGGGCGCGCTGTTCGGCGGCGTCGGCGAGCGGCTGGCCGACCGCTTCGGCACCGAGGGCGCGCCGATCTCGCTGACCACCGCCTGCGCCACCGGAGCGTCGTCCATCCAGCTCGGGATCGAGGCGATCCAGCGCGGCGAGAGCGCAGCCGCGCTCTGCATCGGCGCCGAGGGCAGCGTGCAGCCGGAGGCGCTGATCCGCTTTTCCCTGCTCTCGGCCCTGTCCACCCGAAACGAGGACCCCGCCAGGGCTTCGCGCCCCTTCGAGAAGACCCGCGAGGGCTTCGTCATGAGCGAAGGCGCCGCGGCGCTGGTGCTGGAAAGCCTGGAGAGCGCCGAGGCGCGCGGCGCCAAAGTGCTCGGCCTGCTGCTCGGCGCCGGGGAGCGGGCGGACAGCTTCCACCGCACCCGGTCGAACCCGGATGGCGCGGCGATCATCGGCGCCATGCGCGCGGCGATCGCCGATGCCGGGCTGGAGCCGAAGGACATCGACTACGTCAATGGCCATGGCACCGGCACGCCGGAGAACGACAAGATGGAAACGCTCGGCATGCGGGCGGTGTTCGGCGAGCAGGTACCGCCGATTTCCTCCAACAAGTCGATGATCGGCCACACGCTGTCCGCAGCGGGGGCGATCGAGGCGGTGTTCAGCCTGCTGACCATCCGGGACGGCATGCTGCCGCCGACCATCAACCACGAGACGCCAGACCCGGCGGTGGGGCTGGACGTCGTGCCGAACGTGGCGCGCGCGGCCAAGGTGTCGCGCGTGCTGTCGAACAGCTTCGGCTTCGGCGGACAGAACGTGTGCCTGGTGATCGGGGCGGCGCCGTGAGGGCCCTGCAGCTTTTCGGCGACCGCGACACGCGGCTGGTCGAGGTTCCCGACCCGGCCCCGCCCGGGCCGGGCGAGGTGCGGCTGCGCATGCGCGCGGTCGCGCTCAACCACATCGACGTCTGGGGCTGGCGCGGCATGGCCTTCGCCAAGCGCAACCTGCCGCTGACGGTGGGCGCCGAGGCGGTGGGCGAGGTGGTGGCGCTCGGCGCGGGTGTGACCGGCTGGCGGATCGGCCAGCTCGCGGTGCCCTATGGCGCGCTGACCTGCGGCCATTGCCGGGCCTGCCGGGAAGGCCGCGACAACCTCTGCGAGAACGTCGCGGGGGTGAAGGGCTTCCATGTCGACGGCTTCGCGCAGGAGCTGATGAACCAGGATGCGCGGCTGCTGGTGCCGGTGCCGGACGGCGTCGCGGTGAATGACGCCGCGTGCGCCGCCATCACCTTCAGCACCGTCGAGCACATGCTGTTCGACAACGCCAAGCTGCAGCCGGGCGAGACCATCCTGATCCAGGCCGCCGGATCCGGCATCGGCACCGTCGCGGTGAAGATGGCCAAGGCGATGGGCTGCACGGTGATCGCCACGGCCGGGTCGGACGAGAAATGCGCCCAGGCCAAGGCGCTCGGCGCCGACCATGTGGTGAACTACACCGACGACCGCTTCGAGAGCGTGGCGCGGAAGGTGACGAAGAAGCGCGGCGTCGACGTGGTCTTCGAGCATGTCGGCGCCACGACCTGGGCCGGCAGCCTGCTGTCGCTGCGCATGGGCGGGCGGCTGGTGACCTGCGGGTCGACCTCCGGCGTCTCGGCCGAGACCAACCTGATGATGATCTTCCAGCGCCAGCTCCATATCTTCGGCAGCTTCGGCGCCTCGATGCGGAACATCGCCGATGGGCTGGCCAAGATGGCGGGCGGGCTGACGCCGGTGCTGGACACGGTGACGCCGCTCGAGGGCTTCGCCGATGCGCTGAAGCGGCTGGAGAGCCGGCAGGTCTTCGGCAAGCTGGTCGTCACCCTTTAGCCATGCGGGCCATGCTGCGACGGGCGGCGGACCGCGCCGTCGCGGCCCTGGTGCGCGGGCTGTTCGGCCTGGTGCGGCGGCTCGGGCCGGACCGCGCCGCGGCGCTCGGGGCGTTCCTCGCGCGCAACCTCGGCCCGCTCCTGCCGGTGCAGCGCACCACGCTCGGCAATATCCGCCACGCCTTCCCCGAGCTGCCCGCGGCCGAGCATGCGCGGATCGCGCGCCAGGCCTGGGACAACCTCGGCCGCACGGCGTCGGAATACGTACATCTCGACCGGCTCTGGGACTTCGACCCCGATGCGCCGCGCCAGGGCCGCATCCGCATCGCGCCCGAGGTGGTCGCCCGCTTCATGGCGCTGCGCGATGACGACAAGCCGGCGCTGTTCTTTGCCGCACACCTGGCGAATTGGGAACTGCCGGCGATCGCCGCGGCGAAGCACGGGCTGCCGGCCGCGGTGCTCTACCGCACGCCGAACAACCCGCATGTGGCGCGCGACATCGTCGCGCTGCGGACCGAGAGCATGGGCCGGCTGATCCCGGCCGGGATCGAGGCGCCGATCCGCATGATGGAGGCGCTCGACCAGGGCCTGCATGTCGGCATGCTGATCGACCAGCGCTTCGGCCGCGGCCCGCAGGTACCCTTCCTGGGGCGGCCGGCCTTCTCCAACCCATTGGTGGCCCACCTCGCCCGCCGCTTCGACTGCCCGGTCCATGGGGCACGGGCGATCCGTGAGGCGGATGGCGGCTTCCGGCTGGAGCTGACCGAGGCGGTGGAGCTGCCGCGCGACGCGAAAGGGCGCATCGACGTGACAGCGGCGACCGCACTGATGAACCGCATTATCGAGGGCTGGGTGCGCGAGCATCCCGGGCAATGGCTGTGGATGCATCGTCGCTGGCGATAGGGCAAGCTTGACCCGAGAGGGAGAAAAACGACCATGCGGATCCTCGTCCTCGGCGCCGGCGCGCTCGGCGGCTATTTCGGCGGGCGGTTGCAGCAGGCGGGGGCGCAGGTCGCCTACCTCGTCCGGCCGCGCCGCCGCGAGCAGCTCCTCCGTGACGGCCTGGTCATCGAGAGCCCCTTCGGCAACGCCCGCCTGCCGGCGAGGGCGCTGCTGGCCGAGGAGGTCACGCCCGACTGGGACCTCATCCTGCTGACCTGCAAGGCCTATGATCTGGCCGATGCCATTACCGCCATCCGTCCCGCCATGGCACGCGGCACGGCGGTTCTGCCGGTGCTCAACGGCCTGTCCCACATCGACCGGTTGGCGGCCGAATTCGGCGCAGGCGCCGTTCTTGGGGGCCTGGCGAAGATCCAGGCGACCCTCGCCTCGGACGGCGCCGTGCGGCATCTGAATGACTGGCGATGGCTGACCTTCGGCGAGCTGGACGGCGAAATGTCGCCCCGTGTGCGGGCCCTCGCATCGCTCTTCGCCAGGGCCGATGGCATCGTTGCCACCGCCGTGACCGACATCCTGCAGCGGATGTGGGAGAAGCTGGCGCATCTCGGCACCAGCGCCATCGGCACGGTGCTGCTGCGGGCCAATACCGGGGAGATCGCCCGCAGCCCGGGCGGCATCGCCTTCATGCACCGGGTGCTGGAGCGCAACGCGGCGATCGCCGTGGCCAACGGCTACCCGATGCCGGACAGCTTCATGGCGGAGTTCCGCGCCCTGTTCGCCGATACCAAGGGCGGCTACGCCACCTCGATGCTGCGCGACCTGGAGGCCGGCGGCAGGATCGAGGCCGACCATATCCTCGGCTTCCTGCTCGACCGGGCGCGCGCCGCCGGCGTACCGCACGAGCTGCACGAGGCCGCTTTCCTGCACGCCAAGGCCTATGAGCAGCGGCGCGACGCCGGCCGCCTGCCGACGCGGAGCTAGGCTGGATTGCGCGTCTGTCTGAACGCGCAACCCGATCCACGGCATTGTTCGTCGCGCAGATTCACGCGTCCGGGCGTTCACGCCCTCCCGCGATCTGCTCTAAACCACGACCCGGTCGAGCGGCAGCAGCAGCTCGACCGTCAACCCTTCCTCCGGCCAGTGGAAGCTCGCCCTGCCGCCGAGCTGAGCGGCGCTCTGCGTCACCAGCCGGTGGCCGAAGCCACGGCGCGCCGGCTCGGCCACCGCCGGCCCGCCCTGCTCCCTCCAGCGCAGGCGGAGGCTGGCCTCGCCCGATTCCCAGTCGATCGCCACCGTTCCACGGTCGCGCGACAGCGCGCCGTACTTCGCCGCATTCGTCGCCAGCTCATGCATCGCCAACGCGATCGCCGGCGCAGTGGTCGGGCCGAGCTGCAGCTCCGGCCCGTGCAGGCATAGCCGCTCCGACATGCCATCGCCGCCGCCAAAGGGCTGCAGCAGCGCCCGCAGCAACGCCTCCAGCGTCGTGCCGGGCAGGCCGCCCCCTTCGCCGGCGATCGCCGGCCGGACCAGGTCATGCGCCCGCGCCAGGGCGCCGATGCGGCCGATCAGCGTGTCCCGCATCGTCTGCGGGGTGGTCGCGCCGCGGGCGCTGAAGCTGACCAGGCCGCTGACGATGGCGAACAGATTCTTCACCCGGTGATCCAGCTCGCGCAGCAGCTAGCTCGCGCGTCCGCTCCGCCCGCTTCCGCTCGGTCACTTCCTCGCAGACGATGCCGACGCCGGCGACCTCCTGCGTCTCCGGGTCGCGCAACGGGTAGAATTGCTCGACCCAGTCGCGCTGCACGCCCGGCGCCTTGGCAGTCTGGCCGGTGAACTCGATACCGGTGATGGTCTCGCCCTGATCCAGCACCCGGCGGAACAGCGGCTCGGCGGCCGATTGCAGGTCCGGCACCAAATCCCAGGCCAATCGGCCCAGATGCGCCTCGACCGGGAGACCGTTGATCTCGGCCAGGGCCTCATTCACCCGGACGAAGCGCATGCGGCGGTCGAACTGCGCCAGGCCGAGCGGCGCCGAGCGATACAGCATCTCGAGATCCGCCAGCCGGCGGCGGGCCTCGGCCTCGCTCTGTCGGCGCGCCGACCTCGGCGGCATGCCGTGCCGAGAGGTCGTAATGCGTGCCGCTCAGCACCACCGCCCGGCCCTCGGCATCGCGCTCGATCACCTCGCCACGCGACAGCACGGGGATCCAGCGGCCATCCGCGTGGCGCACGCGCAGTTCCACCTCGAATCGGCTGCTCACGCCGTCGGTCCCGGCTTCCGTCTGGTTGCGCAGGATCTCCTGGTCCTCCGGATGGACCAGGGTGCGCCAGACGGTCATGGGCACCGTCTTCATCGGCGGCAGGCCGAACATCTCGCACCAGCGGACCGTGACCTCCAGCAGGTCGGTCCGCAGGTCGCGCTGCCAGGCACCAAGCTCGGCCCCGGCAAGCGCGACTTCCAGCCGGCGATGCGCGGTGGCCAGCCGCGACTCGGCCCGGGTGCGGCGGGTGATGTCGACCAGCACGGCGGAGATCAGCTGGAACCCCTCCAGCTCGACGCAGCGGGCACGGACCAGCATGGCCTTCGGCGCGCGGTCGCGCATCGCCAGCCGGGCATCGAAGACCTCCGGCCGCTCGCGGCTGGTCACCGCGGCCAGGCGGCGGCAAAGCTCCTGGCCGGCCCGGCCCTCCAGCGCCGCTTCCCAGACATCCGGCAGCCGCTCGGGCCGGCAGCCGAGCAGGCCGGCCGCCTCGGCATTGCCGGCAAGCACGCCCAGGCCCGGTCGGTCGAGGATGACGGTCGCCACGGGAATAAGGTCCAGCATGCCGGCCAGACCGACGGCGCTCGGGGATCGGCGAAGGGAAGTCTGCGTCAATGCGGGACCAAGGGCGGAGAAAGGACAGGCATGGTGCGCCGGGCGGTGCCGGCAGCGACAGCGCGGCGCTGGAGAGGACGTTCCGGCCGCGCAGGATCGAAGCACGCAAATTGCCGGAGAGCACCCCGAAAGTTTCTTCACAACGCAGTGATTTAAATTCTTTTGAAATAAGCCGGCTTCGCTGTGCCGCCCTCCGCACCCGCTTCAGCCGCCCCGCAGCATGCGGATGATGCCGGAGAAATCGGTGTCGCCGCCGCCCTCGGTGACGAAGCGCTCGAACAGCGCCAGCGCCTGCGCGCCGAGCGGCGTCGCCGCCCCGGCGCTGGCCGCGGCCTCCTGGCTCAGCCTCAAGTCCTTCAGCATCAGCGCGCCGGCGAAGCCGGGCTTGTAGTCGCGGTTGGCCGGGCTGGTCGGCACCAGCCCCGGCACCGGGGCAATAGGTGGTCATCGCCCAGGACTGGCCAGAGGACTTGCTGACCACGTCGAACAGCGCCTGGTGCGACAGGCCGAGCTTCTCCGCCAGCACCAGCGCCTCGGAGGCGATGATCATGTTGGCGGCCAGCATCATGTTGTTGCAGACCTTGGCCGCCTGCCCCGCCCCGGCCGCGCCGCAATGGACGATGGTGCGGCCCATCGCGGCGAGGATCGGCTGGGCGCTGGCGAAGGCCTGGTCCGGCCCGCCGACCATGAAGGTGAGCGTCCCGGCCTCGGCGCCCATGGTGCCGCCGGAGACCGGGGCGTCAAGCATCGGCCGCCCCGCCTCGGCGGCGACCGCGCGGGCGGTGTCGACATCGATGGTCGAGCAGTCGATCAGGATGGCGCCCGGCGCGCTGGCCGCCGCCATGCCGCCGGCGCCGAGCCAGGCATCGCGCACATGCTTGCCGGCCGGCAGCATGGTGACGACGAAATCGGCGCTGGCGGCGGCCGCGGCGGCGCTGGCGGCGGGCGTCCCGCCGGCGGCGGCGAAGGCCTCCAGCGCCGCCGGCACCAGGTCGTAGCCGGCGACCTGGTGGCCGGCCTTGAGCAGGTTGCGCGCCATCGGCCCGCCCATGTTGCCGAGCCCGACGAAGCCGATGCGTGCCATCTGTCTCTCTCCCCTGAGGTCGGCGGCAGGGTAGGCAAGCCTCAGCCCGGCGTCACCCCGGGCCTGCCGGCCTCCACCACGAAGCGCCCGCGGTCCTCGCGCGGCGCGTCCGGGCGCATCACGTAGGGCACCGCGCGGAAGGTCACCTCCATCCGCGCCGGCGTCGCCTCGTGCAGCGTATAGCCGCGGCGGTTGTGGAAATGGGCGATATGTGGGTTGCGCCGCAGCACCTCGGGCGTCGAGGCCAGCACCTCCGAGCCGTCGCCCTCGCTGGTGATGCTGGTGCCGGTGAACTCGGTGGCGACCGCCGGGCTCGCCTCGTCCAGCGGGTCGAGCCGCAAGGTGCCGGCCCAGGCATTGTGGACATCGCCCGAGAGCACGACGGCATTGGCGACCCCCCGGTCGCGGAGTCCCTGCAGCAGCCGGGCGCGGGCCGCCGGCGCGGCATCCCACTTGTCCATCGAGATGGCGCCGCGCGGGAATTCCCGCCGCATGAGCATCACCTGCTGCGCCAGGACCTGCCAGGTCGCCTGCCCCAGCCCCTCGAGCAGCCAGCGCTCCTGCACGGCGCCCAGCATCTGCGCCTCGGGCCGCGCCACCGCCGCGCAGGGCGGGCCGGTGACGTCGCCGCAGGGCTGGTCGTCGCGGAAGCTGCGGGTGTCGAGCACATGCAGGTCGAGCAGGCGGCCATAGCGCAGCCGGCGATAGGCGGTGATCTCCGGCCCGCGCGGCAGCAGCGCGGCACGGACCGGCATGGCCTCGTACCAGGCCTGGAAGGCGGCGGCCTTGCGCAGGGCGAAGACCTCGGGCGGCACCAGCACGGGGTGGCGGGCGCTGAGGCCGTCCTCCTCGCTGACGGCGCCGGCCCAGTTGTTGTCGACCTCATGGTCGTCGAAGCTGCAGACGAAGGGATGCGCCGCATGCGCCGCGGCCAGGTCGGGGTCGAGGTGGTACTCGGCGTAGCGGCGACGATAGTCCTCCAGCGTCTGCACCTCTTCCCCGGCATGGGTGCGGACCGGCTGCGGCGGGCCCCAGCCGGGCTGGCCGGGGACGCGGCCGCGGGTCTCGTAGATGTAGTCGCCGTAGTGGAAGACGAAGTCGATGTCCTCCTCGGACGCCGCGTGGCGCCAGGCGGTGAACCAGCCATGCTCCAGGTGCTGGCAGCCGGCATTGAGGAAGCGGAGCCGGGCGGGCGCGGCATCCGGCGCTGGCGCGGTGCGGGTGCGGCCGGTCGGGCTCACCTCGGCGCCGGCGCGGAAGCGGTACCAGTAGGGCCGCCCCGGCTGCAGCCCGGCGACCTCGACATGGACGGAGAAGCCCAGTTCCGGCCGGGCCCATGTGGTGCCGCGGGCGGCGATGCTGGCGAAGCGGTCGTCCCCCGCCACCTCCCAGCCCACCGGCACGGCCGCCACCGGCATGCCGCCGAGCGGCGCCAGCGGGTCGGGCGCCAGCCGGGTCCAGAGCACCATGCCATCCGGCCAGGGATCGCCGCTGGCAACGCCGAGCCGGAAGGGGTAGCGGCCGAAGACCGGCTGGGCGCCGGCGGGCTGCGCCACGACAAGGGCGGTAAGGCCGAGCGCCCCGCGCAACAAGCCGCGGCGATGCAGGTCGAGGATGTGGCGGGCGGTGCTGTCCATGGCGGTCTCCCTGCCCGCCATCCTGCCCCCATGGCGCGGCCGGCGCATGCGCGCTTTCATGACGGCGATGGAGGAGGACGACGTGACCCCAGGCCTTGCCCAGCCCGCCGAGCACCTGCCCCGGGCCGGCGACTTCCTGCTCTACCCGCCGACCATCCAGCCCTGGGGCTACCGCATCGTCGACCGGCTCTTCGCCCATCGGGTGGTCCCGCGCGGCACGCCGCGACCCTGGCCGCGCGGGGCGGCGCTGGCCGGCCTCGATGCGGACGGGTTCATGGAGCGAAACTTCCTCGCCGGGCTGCTGGTCATCAAGGATGGCGCGATCCGGTTGGAACGCTACGGCCTTGGGCTGCAGCCGGCTGACCGCTGGACCACCATGTCCACGGTGAAGTCGCTGACCGCGGTGCTGGTCGGCGCCGCCATCCGGGACGGCGCCATTGGGTCGGTCGCGGCGCCGGTGACCGGCTTCCTGCCGAAGCTGCGCGGCACGGCCTATGAGGGCGTGACGCTCGAGCACCTGATGACCATGTCCTCCGGCACCGCCTGGACCGAGGTTTATTCCGACCCCGACTGCGACGTGAACCGCTACAGCCGGTCGCTGGCGGACAAGGTGCCGGGCGGCGTGCTGCGGATGATGGCGGCGCTGCCGCGGGCGCAGGCACCCGGCAGCGGCTTCCTTTATAATTCGGGCGACACCTTCCTGCTCGGCGCCTGCGTGACGCGGGCGGTGGGGCGTCCGCTGGCGGACTACCTGGCGGCGCGGATCTGGCAGCCCGCGGGGATGGAGTACGACGCCTTCTACACCCTGGAATCGGAAGGCGGGCAGGAGATCGGCGGCAGCCGCGCCGGCATGGCGCTGCGCGACTTCGGCCGGCTGGCGCAGCTGGTGCTGGACGACGGCGTCATCGCCGGACAGCGGGTGCTGCCGGAGGGCTGGGTTGCGGAGATGGCGCGGCCGCGCTTCGCCGTGCCGCAGCCCTGCCCGCCCGGCATCGGCCACTACGGCTACTGCTGGTGGCTGGGCGACGGGCTGATGTCGGCGGTCGGCTTCGCCGGCCAGCGGATCGACATCCTGCGCGACGAGGGCCTCGCCATGGTCACGCTCGGCGCCTTCCCGCAGCCGCCGCATGTCCCGCAGGAGCAGGAGCGGGCACACCGCCAGGCGGTCCTGGACTTCCTCGGCGCGGTGCGGCACGCGCTGGCGTGACGCGGTATGGGGGAGACGGGCGCATGCGGGCGATCATCATCGGCGGCGGCATCGGCGGGCTGACCACGGCGCTGGCGCTGCACGCGGCGGGCATCGGGGCCGAGGTCTACGAGAGCGCGGCCGAGGTCCGGCCGCTCGGCGTCGGGATCAACCTGCAGCCGCATGCGGTGCGGAAGCTGACCGAGCTTGGCCTGGGCGAGGCGCTGGCCGCGACCGGCGTCGCGACGCAGGAATTCCGCTACGCCAACCGCTTCGGCCAGACCATCTGGACCGAGCCGCGCGGCCTGGCGGCGGGCTACCACTGGCCGCAATACTCCATTCATCGCGGCCGGCTGCAGGTGCTGCTCTGGCGGGAAACCGAGGCGCGGCTCGGCGCCGCGCGGGTGCAGGCCGGCAAGCGGCTGGTGGACTTCACCCAGGACGCGGCCGGCGTCACGGCGCGCTTCGCCGATGGCAGCACGGCGCAAGGCGACGTGCTGATCGCCGCCGACGGGATTCATTCGGCGGTACGCGCCAGCTTCTTCCCGGATGAGGGCGCGCCGAAATGGAACGGCGCGCTGCTCTGGCGCGCGACCAGCATGGCCCCCTCCTTCCTCACCGGCGCCTCGATGGTCCAGGCCGGCCACCGCGACACGAAGTTCGTCTGCTACCCCATCGGCACCGCGCCGGACGGCCGCAGCCTCGTCAACTGGATCGCCGAACAGCGCTTCCCGGCCGACACCCCCTGGTCGCGCGAGGACTGGAACCGGCCAGGCCGGACCGAGGATTTCCTGCCGATCTTCGCTAACTGGAATTTCGGCTGGCTGGACGTGCCGGTGCTGATCCGCTCGGCCGAGGCGGTCTACGAATTCCCCATGGTGGACCGCGACCCGCTGCCCTGGTGGACCCGCGGCCGGGTCACGCTGCTCGGCGATGCGGCGCATCCGATGTACCCGATCGGCTCGAACGGCGCCTCCCAGGCCATCCTCGACGCGCGCTGGCTCGCCTTGCAACTGGCGACGCGACCGAACGCGGAAGCGGCGCTGGAGTCCTATGAGGCGGTGCGCCGCCCGGCCACCGCTGCGGTGGTCGAAGCCAATCGCGGCGACGGACCTGACCGGGTCATGGATATCGTCCATGCCAGGGCCCCGGACGGCTTCACCGATCTGGATGCCTTGGTCACCCGTGCGGAGCTGGAGGCGACCGTCATGGGCTACAAGCGGCTGGCCGGCTTCGACCCGGAAACGCTGAACCGGCGCGAAAGCTGGTCGGTGGCGGCTGCCGCCTGAGGCAATCCCTGGCGCGGGATTGAACGCGGGCAGTCCTATCCCTTGATTCATCGCAGCGGGCGCGAGGGCCCGGCGTGCTAGCGAAGGCGCACGAGACCGGAGGGATTCGATGGAACAGACCCAGACCGTGGTCGCGCAGCCCATGCGCTACCTCGACAAGGCCCTGGGAGCGTTGCGCGATCTCGGCCTGCCGCTACCCCCGCCGGCGGCGGAGGCGACGCCGATCACCGGTCTGCTGTCGCAGCTCGGCGACCTCGACCCGGACCGCGTCACGCTGATCGCCCGCGTGCTGAACCAGGCGACCGTCTTCAACGAGGTGGTGCGGGAGCAGATCCGCGCCATGGAGATCGCCCAGCGCTACGAGGTCATCACCAACAGCTTCAACTCCATCCGCGACGACGCGAAGGAGATGGTGAACCAGCTCTCGGATGGTCGCATCTCGACCGGAGAGAAGCTGCGCAACATGTGGATGAACGCGACGCGCGGCGACATCTCCTCCCGCTTCGGCAAGATCCGCGACACCTACATGGAGGTCTCGCGCGACACCAAGACCAATATCGACCGGGAACGCGCGATCCTTGAGGCCTATCGCGACTTCCGCGGGGCGATGAAGCAGGCGGAAGTCCTGACGCTCGAGCTGCTGAAGACCGCCGAGGGCAAGCTGGCCGCGGCCAAGGCGGCGGTCGAGCAGGCCGGCGCCGCGGTGGATGCCGCGGGCAGCGTCGAGCCGGCGCAGCGCGCCCAGCTCGAGATGGCGCGCGACGAGGCGCTGCGGACGCTGCAGAACGAGGACGGGCGCTACCAGATCTGCAAGGACCTGGCCGACAACATGGTCGTCTCCTACAACACCTCCGAGGTCATCATGGCCCGGCTGGTGCAGACGACCTCGGCGAAGGAGCGCGTCTACCAGCAATCCGTCAGCTTCTTCTCGACCAACGAGGCGGTGCTGACCGCCCTCTCCGCCTCCTTCGCCGGGCTGCACGGGCTGCATGAGAGCACCCAGACGCTGAACGCCATGAAGAAGGGCGTCGACCAGTCTTTGGAGGTGCTGGCCGATATCGGCGGCAAGGTGCAGGAGGAAGCGCTGCGCGCCGGCTACGGCCCGACCGTCTCCGCCGCCGCGGTGCAGAAGCTGGTCGACAGCGTGGTCACCTACCAGGACCGCTCGCGCGAGATCATCGCCGAGATGCGCGAGGCGGCGACGCGGAACTCCGAGGAGATCCGCCGCTCGGTCGAGGAGGCCAAGCAGCGCATGGCCCGGCTGGCGCAGCAGGGCGCCGCGCTCGCCCTGCCGCCGCATGGCTGAAACCATCCGATCGTCGGAGGATGCAGGCCTTCGGCCGAGCACCGGAGTCGTCAATCATCTGGCAAGCAATGCGGCGCGCCCGGCGCCGGCACCCGCGCTGGACGAAACCATGCTGGCGATGGATGTGGTGGACACGCTCCGCCACGCCGACCGGCTGGTCGAGCGCGAGCTGGAGGGCGATGCCCGCCGCGCCGCGCTGAAGCAGCGGCTGCGGGAGATCTATGCCGGCCAGGGCATCGCGGTGCCGGAGACGATCCTCGACCAGGGCGTGGCGGCGCTGGAGCAGCACCGCTTCACCTACACGCCGAGCCCAGCGTCCTTCGGCCGCAGCCTCGCCACGCTCTGGGTCACGCGGGCGCGTTGGGGCCGCGCCGTCGGCTTCGCGCTGGCTGCGCTGGTGCTGGCCGGCGGCGGCTGGTGGTTCGGCGTGCATGTTCCGGCCGAGCGCACCCGTGTGGCCGAGCAGCAGAAGCTGCGGGAAGGACTGCCGCGCGCTCTGCAGGCGGAATACGATCGCGTGCTCGCTGCGACCACCCTGCAGGGCCCGCGCGACCGTGCCGCCCGGCTGCTGGCGGAAGGCCGCGCCGCGGCCGGGGCCGGCGCGCTCGGCGATGCCCGCGCGCGGCTCGCCGGGCTGCAGACGCTGCAGCGCGACCTCGCGCAGGACTACCGGATCCGCATCGTCTCCCGCCCCGGCGAGCAATCCGGTGTCTGGCGCGTGCCGCAGGCCAATCCGCGCGCGCGCAACTTCTACCTGATCGTCGAGGCGTTGGACCGCGACGGAAGGCCGGTCGAGGTGCCCGTCACCTCGGAGGAGGACGGCACCACCGCGCGCGTCGCGAAATGGGGCCTGCACGTGCCAGAGGCTGAATTCGAGCGGGTGCGGCAGGAGAAGCTGCGCAGCGGCCTGATCGGCGACCCCGTGGTCGGCCAGAAGCGCGCCGGGGAGCTGGAGCCGCGCTGGTCCATCCCCGTCACCGGCGGCGCGATCCTGAAGTGGTGACCCGGACATGCTGAGCGGCTTCGAGCTCCTCGACAGCGTCGACGACCGGCTGCACCGGGCCGAGCAAGAGGCGCAATCGGCCGAGGCCGAGGCGGCCACCCTGCAGCAGCGGCGGGCCGCGGTGCGCGCGGCCCAGGCCGAGGCGCTGCGGAGCCTTGCCCAGCTGCGCGCCCAATCGCTGCGCGACGGCGGCGCCGCGCTGGGCCGGCTCGACGTGGCGGAGGAGGAGGTGCGCGTCCTGCTGCAGGCGCGCGGCGAAGCCGCGATCGCCGCCGGTGCAGTCCTTGCCGAGCGCCGCGCGGCGTTGGACGCCGCCCAGGCCGAGCGCGACCGCCGCGCCGCGGCGCTGCAGGCGGCCGAGGCAACGCAGCATGCGGCGCTCGACGCCGCCCGCGCCCGAGCCGAGGCCGATCCGGAATTCCAGCGGCTGCGCGCCGGCGCCGAGGAGGCCGCGCGGATCGCCCAGCATGCCGAGGAGAAGGCCGCCTTCGCGCGTGAGGACCTGGCCACCAAGGGCAGGCCCTATCTCGAGGATCCACTCTTTGCCTATCTATGGCGCCACGGCTGGGGCACCGCTGCCTATCGCGCCGGGCCGCTGACCCGGCTGCTGGATGGCTGGGTTGCCCGCATCGCCCGCTACGAGGCCGGCGCGGCGCAATTACGCCCTGCTGGAATCGCTGCCGGCGGGGCTGGCCGGCCATGCCGCGCGGATGCGCGAACAGGCGGCGGCGACCGATGCGACGTTGGCCGCCCGAATGCGCGGCCTGGCTGGCCTGCCGGAGGGTGACGACCTGGCGGCGCCGCGCGAGGCGCTCGACATGGCCGAGGCGGCGCTTGAAGCCGCCGCCCGCCGGGCCGAGGAGGCCCGCGTGGCGCTGGCCGGGCAGGAGGACGCCGCACTGCGCGAGGCGACCGCGCGGATGGAGGCGGCGCTCGCAGCCGAGAGCCTGCAATCTTTGCGCGCCGCCGCCCTGCGGACCCCGATGCGGGAGGATGACGAGGTAGTTGCCCGACTGGAAGCCGCTGCCGCCGAGGCGGTGCGGCTGGACCGCGCCTTGGCCGGCGCCGAGGCCCAGGCCGTGGAGGCGCGGCGACGGGCCCAGGAAGTCGCGGCGATCCGGGAGGAGATGCGCAGCCGCGGCGTGCGGCGCGACCATTGGGGGTTCAACGACGGCGCCCTGGTTGGGGTGCTGATCGGTGACCTGCTGCGCGGGACGCTGTCGCGCGACGGGTTCTGGGACCGGCTCGAACGCCAGCGGATACCACGGCAGGACCCCTGGGGCACCGGCGGTGGCGGCGGCCCCTGGTCGGGCGGTGGCGGTGGCGGGCCCTGGAGCGGCGGCGGCTGGGGCGCGCCTTCCGGTGGCGGATTCGAAACCGGGGGCGGGTTCGGCGGCGGCGGCTTTCGCACCGGCGGGGGAATGGAGGGCGGCCCCGGCGGCGGCGGGTTCAGGACCGGTGGCGGGTTCTGATCAGACCGGCACGTCGCCCGGCGGCTTCAGCGCGGTGAGCACGAAGGAGCTTCGCGTCTCCTTCACTCCCGGCATGCGCAGCAGCGCCTTCAGGGCGAAATCCGCATAGGCCTCGAAGTCGGCCGCCAGGACGTGCAGCAGGTAGTCCATCTCGCCACTCATGGCATAGGCGGCCAGCACCTCCGGCCGTTCGGCCAGGGCCTTGTGGAAGCGCTCGACCACTTCCTCGGCGTGGCTTTCCAGCGCCACCATGACGAAGGCCTGGAGCGGCAGGCCGAGCCGGCTCGGGTCCAGCACCGCGGCATAGCGGGCGATCACCCCAGCATCCTCCAGCCGTTTCACTCGGCGCTGGCAGGGGGTGGCGGAAAGCCCCACTTGCTCGGCCAGTGCGACCACGGGCAGGCGGCCGTCGCGTTGCAGCGCGCGCAGGATGCGGCGGTCGATCGCATCCAGCTCGATGGTGACTTTCGCCATGGATTTGCTCCGGGCCGGTGGTATCCGCCAAAGATGGCTCCGCAAGCGGGCATCTTCGCCGAAAACCCCTCCCCTGCTCGGGCATTCTTATGGCCAGGATGGGAGCGGCCGCGATGGAAGGAAGCCTTTGCGACTTGCCGGCTGGCCTGCGCGGCGACTACGCCGCGGCCGGCCCCGATTTCACCCTGCCGCAGGATTGGGCCGCGTATACGCCGGCCGACCATGCGACTTGGCGCACCCTCTATGCTCGCCAGGCGGCGCTGCTGCCGCCCCATGCCGCCACCGCTTACCGCGAAGGCCTGGCGCGGCTGGACTTCACCGCCGGCGTGCCGGACTTTGCCGAGGCCACGGCGCGGCTGCGGGCCGCGACCGGTTGGTCGCTGGTGGCGGTGCCGGGGCTGCTGCCCGACGACGCCTTCTTCGCCCATCTCGCCGCCCGCCGCTTCCCCGTGACCCGCTGGATTCGCCGGCCGGAGGAGCTGGACTACATCGTAGAGCCCGACATCTTCCACGACGCCTTCGGCCATGTGCCGCTTCTGACCCAGCCAGACTTCGCCCGGTTCCTCGAAGCCTATGGCCAGTTGGGCGATGCGGCGGCGCGCATCGGCGCGCTGAAGCCACTGGCGCGGCTCTACTGGCACATGGTCGAGTTCGGCCTGATCCGGGAGGGCGGCGCGATCCGCGCCTATGGCGCCGGCATCCTGTCCTCCTCCGCCGAGACGCTGCACGCGACAACGGGCGCGGCGGCGCGTCGCCTGCGCTTCGACCTGCGGCGGGTGCTGCGCAGCGACTACTTCATCGACCACCTGCAGCCGACCTATTTCGTCATCGACGATTTTTCCAAGCTGTTCGGCGCGATGCGCGACCTGCCGGCACAGCTGGCAGCAGCCCGCGATGCCGCGCCGATTCCACCCGGCGCCGCCGCACCAGGCGACCAGCCCATCCCCTGAGGAGATATCCATGGACATCCCGCCCGACCGCACGCCGCTCGCCGGCGTCATCTCCGAGGCCAATCCGATGGGCACGGACGGCTTCGAATTCGTCGAGTTCACCGGCCCCGACCTGCCGGCGCTCGAGGCGCTGTTCACCCGGCTCGGCTTCCAGGCGGTGGCGCACCACCGCAGCAAGCAGGTGACGCTCTGGCGCCAGGGCGACGTCAACTTCATCCTGAACGCCGAACCGGAGAGCTTCGCCCAGGCCTTCCAGCGGGTGCACGGCCCCTGCGCCTGCGCCATGGCCTTCCGCGTGGCCGATGCGGCCGCGGCCTACAAGCGGGCGATCGAACTGGGCGCCAAGCCGGTGCTCGGCCGGGTCGGGCCGATGGAGCTGAACATCCCGGCAATCGAGGGCATCGGCGGCAGCCTGCTCTATTTCGTCGACCGCTACGGCCCGCGCGGCAGCATCTACGACGTGGATTTCCGCTGGGTGGAGGGCGTCGAGGCCCGGCCCCGGGGCCAGGGCCTGACGGTAATCGACCACCTGACCCACAACGTGCATCGCGGCCGGATGGATGTCTGGTGGGACTTCTACGCCAAGCTCTTCAATTTCCGCGAGATCCGCTACTTCGACATCGAGGGCAAGCTGACCGGGTTGAAGTCCCGCGCCCTCACCTCCCCTGCGGCCAGATCCGCATCCCGATCAACGAGAGCAGCGACGACAAGTCGCAGATCGAGGAATACCTTCGCGCCTACGGCGGCGAAGGCATCCAGCACATCGCCCTCGGCACCACGGACATCTTCGCCAGCGTGGAGGGCATGCGGGCGGCCGGCATCGAGTTCATGGACACGCCCGACACCTATTACGAGCTGCTGCCGAAGCGCATGCCGGACCTCGGCGCCGAAGAGGTGGGGCGGCTCGCCCGCAACCGCATCCTGACGGATGGCGCGCCGACGCCGGAAGGTGGCCGGCTGCTGCAGATCTTCACCGGCACGGTGATCGGCCCGATCTTCTTCGAGCTGATCCAGCGGAAAGGTGACCAGGGCTTCGGCGAGGGCAATTTCCGCGCCCTGTTCGAGAGCATCGAGCTCGACCAGATCCGCCGCGGCGTGCTGGCGGCGCAGTAGGCATCAGCGCCGGCCGCTGCCGCGCCGGCCAGGGCGCGGCAGCGGCTGCGGGTCGCCTACGCGCAGCATAGGCCGGTCGTGGCATGTCCCGGTCATTCGGCGTTGCGGCTGCGCCGGGCCGCCTCGTCCAGCAATGCCTGGACCCGGCGTCGCGCGCGCCGCCTCGCCTCGGCCGCCCGCCGGTCCCGCAGCAGGTCGACGGCACGCTCCGCCGCACGGCATTCGGCCAGCACCGCCTGCGCGTCCCGCCGCCGGGTGGCAGCCTGGTCCTGCGCCAGGGCCGCGCGGTCCCGCGCAGCCAAGCCGCGCGGCAGCCAGGAGCCGCCAAGCGGCGTCCCCGGCCGCATGCTCGGCCGGCAGTGCCGCCGCGGCGGCCTCGAGCCGCTCGGCCGCCACGGCCTCCTGCCCGACCTGCACCGCCAGGCGGCGCTTGGCCTCGGTCGTCTCCAGCCGGCGCAGCCGTGCCAGGGCGGCGAGCGCGTCACGCGCCATGGAGCGCCTCGGCCAGGGCGGCGAAGGCCGCCTCCACCGTGCCGGCCTCGCCCTTGCCCTGCGCCAGCACTGCCTCGATCCGCGGCGCCAGGCGGATCGCCTCGTCCACCGCCGGATCGGTGCCGGTGCGATAGGCGCCTAGGCGGACGAGATCGGCCATCTCGGCATGCAAGGACAGGATACGGCGCGCGCGCAGCATCAGGTCGCGCTCCTCCGGAACCAGGCAACCAGGCACGGTGCGGGACAGGCTGCGCAGCACGTCGACCGCCGGGTAGCGCCCGGCCTCCCCGATCCGCCGGTCGAGCACGACATGGCCGTCGAGAATGCCGCGCACCGCGTCGGCGACCGGCTCGTCATGGTCGTCGCCCTCGACCAGCACGGTGAAGAGGCCGGTGATGCTGCCCGGATTGCCCTCCGCCCGCGGCCCGGCGCGTTCGAGCAGCCGGGGCAACTCGGCAAAGACACCAGGAGTATAGCCGCGGGTCGCCGGCGGCTCCCCGGCCGCCAAGCCGATCTCGCGCAGCGCCATGGCGAAGCGCGTGACGCTGTCCATCAGCAGCAGCACGCGCTGGCCGGCCTCGGCGAAATGCTCGGCGACCGCCATGGCGGCATAGGCGGCCTCCCGCCGCAGCAACGCCGGGCTGGCCGAGGTGGCGCAGATGACCACCGACCGCGCCAGCCCATCGGGCCCCAGATCATCCTCAAGGAATTCGCGCAGTTCCCGCCCCTGCTCCCCCACCAAACCCAACACGACGATGTCGCAATCGGCATTGGCCGCGAGCATCGCCAGCAGGGTCGACTTGCCGACACCCGAGGGCAGCGAAGAGGCCAAGGCGCTGGCCACGCCTGCAGGTGGCGAAGGCGTCCAGCACCCGGACCCCGAGATCGAGCCGCGGACCGAGCCGCGCCCTTCTACCGGCCGGCGGCGGCGCGGTACGCAGCGGCTGCGGGATGGCGCCGGGCCGCAGCGGCCCTAGCCCATCCATGGGCCGGCCCAGCGGGTCGAGCACCCGGCCAAGCCAGCTGGCATCGACCGCCAGGGCGGCCGGTGGAGCAAGCTGGGCCGCGGTTCCGGCGCCGATCCCCTCGAGCGGGGCGAAGGCGAGCGCGGTGGCAAAGGCCCTCGCGCAACGCCACGACCTCTCCTCCCACTGCCGCACCGCCGGGCCCAGACAGGTCCAATCGCGTGCCTAGCCGAATCCAGGGCATGAGACCTTCGACGGAAAATGCGACACCACTGGCCGATACAACCCTGCCGTGCAGGTCCAGCCCAGCAATGCGGCCCAGTGACGCCGTCGCCGCCCGGGCACGCGCAACCACCTGATTTTCATCCGTTTTGCTGAGGAGAGTGCTATGCTTCATCTTTCCTAAGCGATCAGTCTCGGAAAATGATACACGGGATACGTGGATTTTCTCCTTCACACTGCGCGCTGAGGTGCTAGTTTTTGCACGCAAGACGTGTGGAGACATCCAGCATGCGTGCCCTTTTGGTTGAGGATGACCTGACTGCATCCCGCGGTATCGTTGCCATGCTCAAGTCGGCGGCGATGATCGTGGACGCCGTGGATACCGGCGAGGAAGCGCTCGAGCTCGCCCGGCTCTACGACTACGACGTGGTCGTCCTCGACCTCGTCCTGCCGGACATGGAAGGCTACGAGGTGGTGCGCCGGCTGCGCGCTGCGCGGGTGGAAACCCCGGTGTTGATCCTGTCGGGCCTGGCTCGGCCGCAGGCCAAGGTGAAGGGCTTCGGCGTCGGCGCCGACGACTTCATCACCAAGCCCTTCGACCGTGAGGAGCTGATCGCCCGCATCCAGGCGGTGGTCCGCCGCACCAAGGGCTTCGCCCAGCAGAACCTTGCGGTCGGGCCGCTCGTCCTGAACCTAGGCTCGCGCGAGGTGACCGTTGGCGGCACTTCCGTGCACCTGACCGGCAAGGAATACGCGATCCTGGAACTGCTCACGCTGCGCAAGGGCGTAGTGATGACCAAGGAGGCCTTCCTCAACCACCTCTATGGCGGGATGGACGAGCCGGAGGTGAAGATCATCGACGTCTTCATCTGCAAGCTGCGCAAGAAGCTGGCACAGGCAGGCGCCGACAACCTGATCGCCACCGTCTGGGGCCGCGGCTACGTGCTGCGGGAGCCTGCGCCGGCCGCAACTCGGCTGCCGCAGGCGGCAGAGATGGCCGCGCGGGCGGCCTGAACCCGGTGCCGCCGCCCGGCCCCGCGCCGGGCGGCCCGCCGGGTCCGCCGAAAGGTCAGCCGGCCAGGGCGGCGACGCCGGCCTTGGCTTTCGCGTAGACGCCCCGCTCCCCGGTAATTGGCACCAATTGTCCGGTCAGGCCCAGCACCGTCTCCGCCCCGCCGAGGTACAGCACCCCGTCGGACGCCAGCTGCGCAGCCATCGCGTCCAACACCCGGACCTTGGTCGGGGTATCGAAGTAGATCAGCACGTTGCGGCAGAAAATCACGTCGAACCGGCCGAGCGGGCGCAGGTCGGACAGCAGGTTAAAATGCTCGAAACGCGCCATCGCCCGCAATTCGGGCGCGACCCGCCAGCGCCCCTCTTCCTGCCGAAAATGCTTCACCAGCAGGCGCGCCGGCAGGCCGCGCTGCACCTCAAACTGAGTGAAGCTGCCATCGCGTGCGCGGGCCAGCACCTCCTGCGCGATGTCGGTGCCGATGATCTCCACACGCCTTCCGCCGAGCGTCAGCTCCGCCAGGATCATCCCGATCGAATAGGCTTCCTGGCCGGTGGAGCAGGCGGCCGACCAGATCCGCAGCGGCACGCCCGGCGCCCGGGCGGCGGCAAGCGCCGGCAGCGCGCGGCGCAGGTGTTCGAAGGGCTTGCCGTCGCGAAAGAAGCTGCTCTCGTTGGTGGTCAGCGCCTCGGTCACAGCCTCAGCAAGCTTGGCGCTGCGCGGGTCCTTCAGCCGCAGCGCCAGCGTGTCGATATCCGGCAGGCCTTCCCGCTTCAGCAGCGGGCCAAGCCGCGTCTCCAGCATGTAGCCCTGGTCCGCGGCGAGGACGAGGCCGGAGCGGTCCTTCACCAGGCCGGCAATGAAGGCGAAGCTGTCCCGTTTCATGTCCCCACCCCCACGCTGACGGCCGGCCGGCCGGCGCAAGCCGCCAGCACCTGCTCCGCCAGTCCCGCCGGCGGCAGCAGTGCCCTCGCAAGGCCCGCCTTGGCCACTGCCCCGGGCATGCCCCACACGACCGAGCTCGCCTCGTCCTGCGCCAGCACCGTGCCGCCGGCGGCAGCGATGGCACGGCAGCCGGCCAAGCCGTCCTGCCCCATGCCGGTCAGGATCAGCGCCAGCACGGCCCCGCCGCAACTGGCCGCCAGGCTGCGCAGCATGGGATCCACCGCGGGGCGGCAGAAGTTTTCCGGCGGCGCATCCGACAGCCGCGCCACCAACCCGCCAGCACCGCCTTCCACCACCAGATGCCGGTCACCGGGTGCAAGATAGAGCCTGCCGGCCCGCAGCACCTCCCGATCCTGGGCTTCGGCAACCGGCAGCCGGCCCAGCCGGTGCAGGTGGTCGGCCAGCATGGCGGTGAAGCCGGCCGGCATGTGCTGCACCACCAGCAGCGGCACCGGCAGCGGCCGGACCAGGCCCTGGACGAAGCCGGCCAGCGCCTGCGGTCCACCGGTCGAACAGCCGAGGCCGATCGCCCGCACCCCCTGCAGCGGCAGCATCGGCGCCGCCCGAGGCGGGGTGACGGCGCGTGGCGCCGGGCCACCGCCCATGCGGGCCCAGCCTTTCACCTTGGCCAGTACCTCCGCGCGGAAGGTCGGGTCGTTCAGCCCGCCGCGCGCGGCGCCGGGCTTCGGGACATAATCGGCGGCGCCGGCCCGCAACGCCGCCATGGCGGCTGCCGCGCCGCGCTGGGTCAGCGCGCTGGCGACGATCACCGCCGGCCGCGGCGCCTCCCGCAGCAGCAGGGGCAGCGCCGTCATGCCGTCCATCACCGGCATCTCGAGGTCGAGCAGCACCACCTGCGGCCGCGCCGCCGCCGGCAGCCGCGCCATGGCCGCCACCGCCTCCTGCCCGTTCGCCACGCGGGCGACGACGCGGATCGCCGGATCGGCTTCGAGGACCCGCGCCATGGCGGCACGCACCGTGGCACTGTCGTCGCAGAGCATGACCCGCACCTGGCTGGTCGGCGCCGTCATGCGGCGTGGTCCGACAGCAGCCCGGCCTGGACGAACTTGTCCTGCAGCAGCGCCGCGTCGAAGGGCTTCATGATGTATTCCTGCGCTCCGGCGTCCAACGCCTCGACGATGCGCTCCAGTGCTGCCTCGGTCGTGCAGAGCACCACCACCGGCCGGTCTGGGCCGAATTCGGCTCGCGCGGCCCGCAGGAAGCTGATGCCGTCCATCACCGGCATGTTCCAGTCTAGCAGCACGACCCTGGGCATCGCTTCACGGCAGGCGGCAAGCGCCTGGGCGCCGTCCTCCGCCTCCCGCACCGTGAAACCGAAGGTCTCGACGATCCGCCGCACGGCCTTGCGCACCACCCGGCTATCATCAACCACCAGGCAGCAGCCCGCCTCCTTCCCCGCCGCGCTCATGCGCCGATCGCCAGGACCTGCTCGACGTCGAGCAGGATCAACAAACTGTCGCCCAGTCGGTGCACCCCGCGCGAGACGTCGCACCAGAGCGGGTCGAGCGTCGGCGGGTTGGGCGCCCGATCGCCCAACGACAGGGGAAGCACCTCCCCCACCGTGTCGGCCAGCAAGGAATAAAGCTCGCCGTCGCGCTCGACCACAACGCTCATCGCCCCGGCACCGATCGTCCCGCCGCCCGTGCGCGGCGGCAGGCCGAGCCGGCGGCGCAGATCGATCGCGGTGACGATCCGTCCGCGCAGGTTGAGGCTGCCCGCCACCTCCTGTGGTGCCAGCGGGATGCGGGTGATCGCCTGCGCCCCCAGCACGTCGCGCACGGCCAGAACCGGGACGCCGCAAAGCTGACCGGCGACGGTCAGGGTCAGGAAGACCTCTTCTGCCTCTTCGCATCGGGAGGGGTGCGGCATCGGTGCATGCGCCGTCACAGTCATGGCCTGCTGCATCGCTCTGCTCCTTCCCGCTCAGTTATCGGCCGAGGTGACGAGAGGCGCGCCGAGGCATTGCGCCAGGCTGTCGAGCAGCGCGGCCCGGTCGAATTTCGCCACGTAGTCGGTGAAGCCGGCCTCGCGACCGCGCTCGATGTCGTCGGCACCCGCCCGGCCGGTCAGCGCGACCAGCGGAAGGTCACGCCAGGGCCCGTCTGCCCGCAGTGCCCGCGCCAGGGCGAAGCCGTCCATCCCCGGCATGGTGATGTCGGACAGGACCGCATCAAAGCCGGCGCCGGCATCGCGCAGCCGCAGCGCCTCCGCCGCATCAGCCACGGCGGTGACGACATAGCCGGCGGCGCCGAGCGCCGGGACTACCAGGTCGCGGAAGAAGGCGCTGTCCTCGACGAGCAGGACCCGGCGCGCATCGCCGGCCGGCTTCGACGCGGCCTGGCCGAACCAATCCTCGCCGGCCTGGCGCAGCCACCATGCGGTATCGAGCAACTCGGTCACCTTGCCGGCGACGACGATGCTGCCGAGATACCCTGCCCGCTCCCCGGCGCCATCCACCAACAGGCGCTCCTCGACCACGTCGAGGATGCAGTCGACCATCAGCCCCATGGCGCGGTCGCCGTCGCTGAAGACCAGCACCGGCTGCCGCGCCGGCATGGACTCGGCGTCCCAATGACCGGACAGCGGGACCAGCGGCATCAGTTGGCCGCGATACTGCACCAGCGGCCTGCCGCCGGCGACCTCGATCCGCTCACGCTCGACATCCCCAAGCCGGGCGACGAGGCCGAGCGGGACCGCCTTCGGCGCCCCCTCCCCGGCGCGGAACAGCAGCAGCGCGGTGGTTGCGTCCGAGCGCAGCAGATGCGCTGGCCGGCCGGCATCGCGCTCCGGCTCCGCCTCGCCAGCCTCGGCGCCGAGGCCGCAGGCGCGGGCGATGCCGTTGGCGTCAAGGATCATGATGACGCTGCCGTCGCCGAGGATGGTGTTGCCACCGAACATGGTCACGTGGCGCAGGATCGGCGCCACCGGCTTGACCACGATCTCCTCGGTGTCGAAGACCCGGTCGACGATGATGCCGAAGACATGACCGCCGACCTGCGTCACCACGACGAAGCCGCTGGCCTCGGCGCCTGTGCCGTCGAGCTGCAGCAGCCCGGCGAGGTTGACCAGCGGCAGCAGCCGGTCGCGCAGCCGGAGCACCGCCGCATCCTTGATGCGCTCGATCTGCGCCGTGCCCTCGCCGCCGACCCGCACCAGCTCGACCACGCCGATCTGCGGGATGGCGAAGCGCTCGCCGCCGGCCTCGACGATCAGCGCGGAGACGATGGCGAGCGTGAGCGGGATCTTGATGGTGAAGGTGGTGCCATGGCCCTCGCGCGAGCGGATGTCGATGGTCCCGCCGATGCGCTCCATGTTGGTCTTCACCACGTCCATCCCGACGCCGCGGCCGGAGACCGCGGTGACCGCGGCGGCGGTGGAGAAGCCCGGGCGGAAGATGAAGCGGTGGATGTCGCGCTCCGGCATCCCGGCCAGTTCGGCCTCGGTCGCCAGGCCCTGCGCCAGGACCTTCTGGCGGATCCTCTCGACGCTCAGGCCGCGGCCGTCGTCGCCGATCTCGATCAGGATGTGGCCGCCCTCGTGCCGCGCGTTGAGCAGGATGCGGCCGGTCTCCGGCTTGCCGGCGGCGATCCGCTCCTCCGGCCGTTCCAGCCCGTGGTCGCCCGGACTGCGGACCATATGAGTCAGCGGGTCCTTGATGAGCTCGAGAACCTGGCGGTCCAGCTCGGTTTCGGCGCCCCGCATCTCGAGCGCGATCTTCTTGCCGAGCTCGACGCCGAGGTCGCGCACCAGCCGCGGCAACTTGGCCCAGGCATTGCCGATCGGCTGCATGCGGGTCTTCATCACCCCTTCCTGAAGGTCGGTGGTGATGTGCGACAGCCGCTGCAACGGCACGGCGAAGGCGCTGTCGCCCTGGCTGCGGGCGAGCTGGAGCAGTTGGTTGCGGGTCAGCACGAGTTCGGAGACCAGCATCATCAGGCCTTCGAGCACGTCGACCGAGACGCGGATGGTCTGCGGCGGCGCGCTGCCGCTGCCCACCGTGGTGCCGGTGTCACCGCCGGGGTCGCCCCCGCCGGCGCCGGCCGGCGACTCTGCTCCTCGGGCTCGGCCATCATGGAAGCGGGCTGGGAAGCGGTGACCTGGGCGGCGGGCAGCGGGCCGCCGCTTCCCTCGGCCTCGGCATCCAGCTGCGCGGTCAGCGATGCGTCGTCGCCGGCCGGCTCGGCCCCGGTGGCTCCCGAGCCCCGCGACGATGGCGCGGATGCGGTCCAGGGCGGCGAGGATCAGCGAGATGCCCTGCTGGGTGACAGGGCGGGTGCCGTCGCGGTAGCGGCCGAGCACGTTCTCCGCCGCATGGGCGACATGCTCCAGCCGCGGCAAGCCCAGAAAGCCGCAGGTTCCCTTGATGGTGTGGACGATCCGGAACACTTCGGAAAGGGTCGCCGCATCCTCCGGCACCCGTTCCAGCCGCACCAGGGCGGCATCAAGCATGACCAGCCCCTCGGAGGTCTCGGTCAGGAAATCGGCGAGCAGGTCGTCCATTCTCGTCCCCCGCTGGGGCGCCCGGATCGGCGCAGGGTGTCGCGCCAGCATGCCGGGTGGGGGGCGAAGATTCGGTAGTGCTGGCCTGCGGCGCCTCAGCCCGGACCGATCCGCAGCAGCGGCGCGCCCGCTCCCGACCCTTGGGCCAGGGACATCGTCCAGCCGGCCTCCGCCGCCAAGGCGAGCAATAGCGGCGCCAGGACCCGACGGGGTCCCTCGCGCAAGGCCGCCGCGGCGGTGCCGCCGCCGAGCAAGGCCAGCAGGCCAGGCGGCCAGGCGGCGTCGCGGCCCTCCGGGCAGACCACCAACCCTGTCGACGGCGCCCCGCCGAGCCTCACCGTGCCGCCGCGCGGCAGGGCCTCGGCCCCAGCAGGGCCGCATTCAGCGCCAGCGGCACGAGCGCGGCGGGCAGCTCGGCATCAGGCCACAGCTCATCGAGCCGAAAGGTAACGCGCGGCGCAGCGGGCGAAGGCCGCCAAGAGCGGCGCAAGGCCGGCGGCGTCGGCATCCGCCGCCGCCCGCCCCAGGCGACCGCGAACAGCCGGAGGCGTCGGCGCAGGACCGTCGCCGTCTCCTGCGCCAGGCCGAGCATGCCAGCGTCCGCCTCCCCGGCCAGATCCAGGGTGCCAGCGAGCGTGCCGACGGCACCGCCGAGGTCGTGGCAGAGCCGGGCGGCCAGGGTCCGGGCGAGAAGCGGGGCAAGCTGGGCGTCCAAGCGCATCAGGCGCATCCTGTCGGGCAGGCATTCGGGCTAGAATATGGGACGTTAACGAACCGTTTCAGCTCTGCGAAGGACAAGGAATCTCGTGCCCAGCCTGATCGAGCCCGGCATGCGCGTGCGCCACCCGGACCGGCCCGACTGGGGGAAGGCCAGGTCCAGTCGGTAATCGGTGACCGGATCACTGTGAACTTCGAGCATGCAGGCAAGCTGCTGATCAACGCTGCGCTGGTGGAGCTCGGAGATCATCGATCCCCGCGCCTGACCCTGGGACAGACCAGCCCCGCGCCGGCCGCGGCGCCCGGGGGCTTGCGGCAGCGGGGGATGCGGACCAAATGCTGTCAACGCATCAACATCCGCATCCGGGAATGTCGTCCATGATTGATCCGTTCGGCCGGCGGATCTCCTACCTCCGTGTCTCGGTCACCGACCGCTGCGACCTGCGCTGCGTCTACTGCATGGCCGAGGACATGACCTTCCTGCCGAAGCGCGAGGTCCTGACGCTCGAGGAGCTTGACCTGGCTCTGCGGCGCCTTCATCGGCCATGGCGTCGAGAAGATCCGCCTGACCGGCGGCGAGCCGCTGGTGCGGAAGAACGTCATATCCTTGTTCCGCAACCTCGGCGCCCGGCTGGGCGATGGCGGGCTGAAGGAGCTGACGGTCACCACCAACGGCACCCAACTGGCCCACATGGCCGAAGACCTCTACGAGTGCCGGCGTCCGGCGGATCAATGTCTCCCTCGACACGCTGGACCCTGTCGCCTTCAAGGCGGCGACCCGCTGGGGCGAGATCGAGAAGGTGCTGGACGGGATCTTCGCCGCCAAGGCCGCCGGGCTGGCGGTGAAGATCAATGCCGTGGCGCTGAAGGGCGTGAACGAGGGCGAGTACGACCGCATGCTGGCCTGGTGCGGCGAGCACGGCTTCGACCTTTGCCTGATCGAGACCATGCCCATGGGCGACATTGCCGGTGACCGGACCGACCAGTATTTGCCGCTGTCCCTGGTGCGGTCCCGCCTGCGGGAGCACTGGACGCTGGAGGAGACCGACTACCGCACCGGCGGCCCGGCCCGCTACTATACGGTGAAGGAGACGGGGCGCCGGATCGGCTTCATCACGCCGATGACCCATAATTTCTGCGAAAGCTGCAACCGGGTCCGCCTGACCTGCACCGGCACGCTCTACATGTGCCTCGGCCAGGACGACGCGGCGGATTTCCGGCCCTTGCTGCGTGATCCCTCGGTAGATGATGCCACACTGCTAGCAGCAATCGAGGCGGCGATCGCCCGCAAGCCCAAAGGGCATGACTTCATCATCGACCGGCGCCATAACCGGCCCTCCGTCGGGCGTCATATGAGCGTCACCGGCGGTTGAGTAGTACCGGGGCACCCTGCCCCGGACCCGCATTGCATAGGTGAAGCGCCCATGGGCTCTGCTGCAGGATCTCGCATCAAGGCTCGCCATCCCCGGCCTGCCCGACTGGACCGGGCTGGTCGCCTTGCTCCCTGCTGCTGCTGGCGGGGCTGGCCTATCTGCTGATGCCGTTCAGCGTCTTCGGGCTGAAAGGGCGGCTCGATCTCGATCGAAGCTCAACTCGACGAGCTGCAGGCCGAAATCCGTAGCCTTTCGCTGCAGCTGTCGGGAGCGCGCGCGCCGGGCGGTCGCCGATGACTGGGTCGAGTTGCCGGCACGCGCCCCCCGGGCGGCGGAGGAGGATCCCCGCATCTCGCCGCCGGTGCCGCCGCCCGCCGCCTGGCCGGAGGGCCGCGGCGGCCGACCGGAGCCGCGGCTTGACTGGCCGGGCGAACGCGGCCGCTGACCCGGTCGCCGCCCTTGCCGGCTGCGCGGCGAAGGGGCTTAGTGCGGGGCGGCAGGAGGGCCGGAAGGCATGCGCGTCAGCGTCATCCAGATGAACCAGAGCAGTGACAAGGCAGCGAACCTCGCCCAGGCGCGCCGGCTGATCGACGCTGCGGTCGCGGCCGATCGGCCGGGTCTGGTCACCTTACCGGAGACCTGGACCAACCTCGGCGGTGGTCGCGACGGTCGGAAAGCCGCGGCGGAGGTCCTGCCGCCTGAGGGCTCGGGCGAGTCGGGCGGCCCGGCCTACGAGATGCTGCGTAGCTTGGCGCAGACCCATGGCATCCATGTTCATGGCGGCTCGATAATCGAGGAAGGCGGCGACAAACTGTTCAACACAACCGTCGTCTTCGACCCGGGCGGCACGGAGATCGCCCGCTACCGCAAGATCCACCTCTTCGACATCACCGGGCCGGACGGCACGGGCTACCGGGAAAGCGCTCTCTACGGCGCCGGCGACCGGCTGGTGACCTTCGCGGCCGGCGGCATCACCTTCGGCTGCACCATTTGCTACGACATCCGCTTCGCGGAGACATATCTGGCGCTGCGCCGGCTGGGCGCGGAGGCGATTTTCGTTCCGTCCAACTTCACTCTGCAGACCGGCAAGGACCATTGGGAGGTCCTGCCGCGGGCCCGGGCGATCGAGAGCCAATGCTGGATCCTCGCCGCCGCCTCGACCGGGCAGTACGAGGAGCGCGGGGCGCAGCGTTCGGTCTATGGCCACTCGTTGGTCGCCGACCCTGGGGCCATGTGGTCGCCAAGGCCTCGGACGGAACCGGCTGGGCCACGGCGCGCATCGATCAAGGCGTGACCGCGCGGGTGCGGCGGGACATGCCGGTGCTGGAACACCGGACGGCCAGGCCCATCACGCTGTGACCTCCGCGTGAACGACGTGTCCCCGCCTCCATTCCCGCAGCCGATGGCGCTGCAGCCGGCGGATTTCCGCGGCCGCATCGCCTTCCATGCGGCGGCGACCGATGTGGCCTCGGCGGCCCGCACCAGGCTGGCGGCGCGCTATGGCGAGGTTGCGACCGAGGAAGCCGCAGCCATCGTCTCGCTCGGTGGCGATGGCTGCATGCTGGAGACGCAGCACCGTTGGCTCGGCCGCAACATTCCCGTCTACGGCATGGATTGCGGCAGCGTCGGCTTCCTGATGAACGACTACCGCGAGGACGGGCTGGAGGAACGCCTGGCGGATGCGCAGGCCGCCACGCTGCACCCGCTGCGGATGCGGAGCACCGCCGCGGATGGCAGCCCTTGCCGAGGCGCTGGCGATCAACGAGGTCTCCCTGCTGCGCGAGACCCGCCAGGCCGCCAAGGTTCGCATCCTGATCGACGGCAAGGTGCGGCTGCCGGAGCTGATCTGCGACGGCGTGCTGGTGGCGACCCCGGCGGGCAGCACCGCCTACAACCTCTCGGCGCATGGGCCGATCGTGCCGCTGGGGGCCAACCTGCTGCCGCTGACACCGATCTCCGCCTTCCGGCCGCGGCGCTGGCGCGGCGCGCTGCTGCCCGCCGATACCGCGGTGGTCTTTGAGATCCTCGAGGCGGAGAAGCGACCGGTCGCGGCGGTGGCCGACTATACCGAGGTACGCGACGTCCGCCGGGTCGAAGTGCGGGAGGACCGCACGGTCAGCCTGACCCTGCTCTTCGACCCCGACCACGGACTGTCCGAGCGGATCATCGCGGAACAGTTCACCGTCTGACAGCTGGGACCTGGGCCGAGCGCATGGCCGCACCGGAGGATAGCGTCGCGGCCGGCCCTGCCGCCGACACCCGCCTGCTGCTCTGCATCGCCATCGGCCAGACCATCGGCTGGGGTACGCTGTTCTCCACCTTCGCGCTCTTCGGTGCGCCGATGGAGGCCGAGCTCGGCTGGTCCCGTGCCTCGATCAATGCCGGGCTGACCCTGGCGATGCTGGTCTCCGGCTTGGCTGCCGTGCCGGTCGGCCAGCATGTCGACCGCCATGGCGGGCGGCGGATGCTGGCCTTCGGCGCCTGGCTGGGCGCGGCACTGCTGGCGGCCTGGTCCTTCGCCGGCAGCCTGCCAGTCTATTGGGCGATCTGGGCCGGAATGGGACTGGCCCAGGCCGCCGCGCTCTGGGGCCCGGCCATGGCGGTGGTGGTGACCACTGCGCGCGACCCGGGCCGCACCATCACCGGCATCACCTTCATGACCGGCTTCACCGGGACGATCTTCGTGCCGCTGGGTGCGGCGCTGATCGAGGCGCTGGGCTGGCGCCACGCCCTGCTGGTGCTGGCGGTGCTGCAGCTGGTCCCCGGCCTGCTTGCGCTCTGGCTGCTGCCGCAGCCGCCGCTGCGCCCGGCCACCGCCGCGCGTGGCGGCTTCAGCCTGCGCGCCGCGGTTCGGCGGCCGGCCTTCCTCGGCCTCGCCGGCTGCTTCGCCGCGCATGCGTTCATCGGCATCGGGCTCGGCGCACATGCCATCCCTCTGCTGCGCAGAGCGCGGCCTGCCGGAAGCCTCGGTGCTGCTGATCGTCGCGCTGCACGGGCCCTTCCAGGTGGCGGCGCGGCTGGCGCTCTTCGCGCTCGGCCGGCGCGTCACCATGCGCGGCGTCGGGGTGCTGGCGACTCTGCTGACGCCCTTCGGCATGCTGGTCCTGGCGCTGGCACCCCCGGAGATCGCCTGGCTGGTGCTCTATGCGCTGTGCTGGGCGGTGGCCGACGGGCTGATGACCATCGTCCGCGCCGCGGGCGTGGCCGAGATCCTGGGGCGGGAGGGCTATGGCGCCATCACCGGCGCGCTGAGCGTGGCGACGGTGGTGCCGCGCACCGCGGCGCCGGTGCTGATCGCGCTCATCTGGGAGGGCGCCGGCGGGTATGGGCCGGTACCTTGGCTGCTGGTGGCGCTCGCCTGCCTCGGCGCCGCATCCTTCGCCCTGGCGGCTCGGGCCCAGCTGACGGGCGCCGCCGGGATCAGGGTCTTCGCATTCGGCGGATATGTTCCTGGACGCGAGCCGGGTAAGCTGACCGGCGCAAGCAGGGGGAACATGTCATGCGGGTCGGTGTCTTCTATTTTCCGACGGATTACGGCATCGATCCCGGCGAGCTTGGCGCGGCGCTCGAGGCGCGCGGCTTCAATCGCTTTTCGTCTGCGAGCACACCCATATCTCCGGCAAGCCGCCGCTCGCCCTTCCCCGGCGGCGGCGAGCTGCCGAAGCGCTATTCGCACACCCATGACCCTTTCGTGGCACTCGCCTTCGCCGCCGCCTCCACGAAGCGGCTCCGCCTCGGCACGGGCGTCTGCCTGGTGCCGCAGCGCGACCCGATCGTCACCGCGAAATCCGTCGCCAGCCTGGACAGGCTCTCCGGTGGCCGCTTCGAATTCGGCATCGGCGGCGGCTGGAATGTGGAGGAAATGGAGAACCACGGCGCGCGCTACGCGACACGCTTCAAGCTGATGCACGAACGCGTGCTGGCGATGCGGGCGCTCTGGACGCAGGAGGAGGCGAGCTTCACCGGCGACTTCGTCAATTCGACCGCGTCTGGCTGTACCCGAAGCCGCTGCAGTCACCGGTGCCGGTGCTGCTGGGTGGGGAGACCGACCACACCCTGAAGCGCGTGGTCGCGTTCTGCGACGGCTGGTTCCCCTCGCGCCGGCGCCGGTTTCGACCCGGCGGTCGCCGTCGCCCGGCTGCGCGCCGCGGCGGAGGCGGGCGGACGCGACCCGGCCTCGCTCACCACCAGCGTCTTCCGCGCGCCGCCGGACGCCGCCGCGCTGGCCGCCTACCGCGAGGCTGGCATCACCCGCGTGCTGCTGGAAGTGCCCGACCTCGACCGCGAGGGGATCTTGCGCCGGTTGGATAAGCCTCGGCGCCGCTGGCCGCGACATGAGGGTCTCGATCGGGCTGGGCCTAGCGGAATACCCGTTCGAGACCGCGGCGGGGTTCTGGCGCTGGGTCGATCTCTGCGAGCAGGCCGGCGCGGATTCGCTTTGGCAGACCGACCGCATCGTCAGCCGCGCGCCCATCCTGGAATGCATGACCATGCTCGCGGCGCTGGCGGGGCGGACGCGGCGGCTGAAATTCGGCATGAACGTCGTCTCGCTCGCCTTCCGCGACCCGGTGCTGCTGGCCAAGCAATGCGCCACCATCGATGTCCTGTCGGAAGGCCGGCTGCTGCCTGCCTTCGGCATCGGCAGTCCCTTGGCGCCGGAATGGCAGGCGATGGGCCTCGATACTGCGAACCGCGGCCGGGTGACGGATGAGGCGCTGGAGATCATCACCCGGCTTTGGCGCGGCGGGAGCCTCGATTTTGCCGGACGGTATTTCACCCTGAAAGGCGCGAGCATCGCGCCGCTGCCGGTGCAGCCGGACCTGCCGGTCTGGATCGGTGGCGGCTCGCCGGCCGCGATCCGCCGCACCGCCCGCTTCGGCACCGGCTGGCAGGCTGGCGGGGAAACGCCGGAGGAGGTCGCCGCGGTGATCGCCGCGATCCGCACGGAATGCGCGGCGCAGGGCCGGCGGATCGACGAGGACCACTACGGCGCCAGCTTCAACTTCCATTTCGGCAGCCCGCAGGACCCGCCGGCGCAGCGCGTCATGGTGGCCTATGCGGCGCGCACCGGGCGCGACCCGGCATGCGGCGTCGTCGCCGGCGATGCCGCGGCGATCCTGCAGCGCATCGCCGAATACGTCGAAGCGGGGGTCACGAAGTTCATCCTCCGCCCGGTCGGCGGCGGGGACGAACAGCCGCTGGCACAGACGCGACTGCTGCTGGAACAGGTGCTGCCGCTGGCCGCGGCCCGCTGGCCTAGGGCCGCAGGGGCTGAAGCCTGTTGCCGTGCGGCATGCGGACCGCGGCGAGTTCGCTGCCTGGTGCCGGAATGGCGGCCGCCGCTCTCGCCCATCGGCAAGAATGGACGGGAGTCGGCGTCAGGCTAGTTCAACCGCGCCGCCTGCGCCATCACCTCGATCGCCTCCGGCTGGCGCGATCGCACCGTCAGCGCATCGGCGCCGCTCTCCTCCCAGGCGCGGTACCGTTCGCGGATTCGGGCGGGCGGGCCGACCAGCGACTTCATATCCACCCATTCGTCCGGCACGGCGGCGATCGCCTCCTCCTTCCGCCCGGCCAGGTACAACTCCTGCACGCGCTCGGCGGCCTCGGCGAAGCCGCGGCGGATCATCTGGTCCTTGTGGAAATTCTTGTCGCGATGGCCCATGCCGCCGACATAGAGCGCCACCTCCGGCTTCAATTCGGCCAGCGCCGCCCGCACATCCTCGGCCACCCGCACGTGCACCGAGGCCTGGATGGTGAAGTCGGCGCGCGATTTCGGCCTGCCAGTGCGCTCCGTGGCGCGGCGAAAGCCTTCCTCCAGCCATGGGGCGTATTCCTCCATGGCGCCGGGGACGAAGCCCATCGGCAGCCAGCCATCGGCGATCTCGGCGGTCAGCTTCACCGTGCTCTCGTTTCCGGTGGCAAGGTAGATCGGGATGTCCGGATTCATGTGCAGGATGGATTTCAGCGGCTTGCCGACGCCCATCGCACCCTCCCCCGCGTAGGGCAGGCTGATCTCGCGGCCCGCATGCGTCACCGGCGCCTCGCGGCGGAAGATCTTCCGCATGATCTCGGTGTAGTCCTTCAGCCGGTAGTAGGGCCGGCCCCAAGGCTCGCCATACCAGCCTTCGACGATCTGCGGGCCGGAGACGCCGAGCCCGGCGATGAAGCGGCCGCCGCCAGCCAGCGCATCCACCGTGGCCGCCGCCATCGCCGCATTGGCCGGCGTCCGTGCCGCCAGCTGCATGATGCCGGTGCCGAGCCGGATGCGCTTCGTCAGCGCGGCGAGGTAGGCGAGCGGCGTCACCGCGTCCGAACCGTAGGCCTCGGCGGTCCAGGCCGTGTCGTAGCCGAGCTCCTCGGCGCGCTGCACCAGCGCGACCGGGATGTCGAGCTGGGCGCCGGAATAGCCGATCGACAGGCCGAGCTTCATCCTGGCTGGTCCTTCCCTGGGGTATGTCGTTCTTCGCCGACAGGCTCGCGCGGCATGGCCCTGCTGGCAAGCCGCCGCGCAGCCGCTACAAGGGCGGCACGAGGGGAGTAAACGGCGTGACAGGAAGCCTCGACGGCAAGGTAGCCCTGGTGACCGGGGCTGGACGCAACATCGGCCGCGCCATCGCGCTGCATCTGGCGCGGGATGGCGCCGCGGTGGTGGTCAACGGCCGCGCCGACCAAGCCGCGGTCGAGGCGGTGGCCACGGAGATCCGCGCGCTTGGCGGCCGGGCAATGACCTACCTCGCCGATGTTTCGGATGCCGCCGCGGTCGCGCGCATGGCCCAGGCGGTCGAGGCGGAATGGGGCGGCGTCGACATCGCGGTCTCGAATGCCGGTCTGCGGCGGCAGACCGCCTTCCTCGACATCTCGCTGCAGGAGTGGCGGGAGATCATGTCGGTGGCGCTGGACGGCGCCTTCATCCTGGCCCAGGCGATGGTGCCGCAGATGATCCGCCGCGGCGGCGGCGCCTTCGTTGCGCTGTCGGGCATCTCGACCCATCTCGGCACGCCGAACCGGGCGCATGTCTCGGCTTCGAAGGCCGGGCTGGAAGGCTTGGTGCGGGCGATGGCGGTGGAACTGGCACCGCGGGGCATCCGCTGCAATTGCGTGGCGCCGGGGGCAATCGACACGGTGCGCGGCGCCTCGGCCGGGGCCATGCCCAACACGCTACGGGAGGCAGGCATCCCGCTCGGCCGCAAAGGCTCGGTCGACGAGATCGCCGCGATCGTGCGGATGTTGGCCGGGCCGGAGAGCGGCTTCGTCACTGGCCAGACCATCCACGCGAATGGCGGCGCCTTCCTCGGCTGAAATCGGTGGGCTAGGCTTCTCGCCAAAGGCACCGAAGGTGCCGATGGGAGGACGCCTATGCGGACCATGCATGAGGGCCTGCTCACCGCAGGCTTGATGACTCTGCTTACGGCGGGTGGCGCCGCGGCACAGGGCAATCTGCCCCCGGCGGCGGTGCCGGCGACGGTCAAAGCAGTGGAAAGCAACGTCGCCCGGCAGGGCTACTTCCATGTCGGTGGCCACTATGTCGGCGAGCCGGGCAAGGAAGTGATGACCGGCCAGATGTATGTCGAGGTCTGGGCGCCGCGAGAGGTAAAGCACCCCTGGCCCATCGTCTTTTTCCACGGCGCAAGTTCCACCGCGACGACCTGGATGCAAACGCCGGATGGCCGCAAGGGTTGGGCGCACCTGTTTGTGGACATGGGCTACATCGTCTACCTGACCGACCAGCCCGCGCGCGGTCGCTCCGCCTATCACGCCAGCCAGCAAGGCCGGCAGATCGCGGCAAATGTCGCGGGCACCGAGCGCAACAACACCGACCTGGTGCATCAGGGCACCTGGCCCCAGGCCAAGCTGCATACGCAGTACCCCGGCGAAGGCGCGGATCGCGGCCGCCGCGGCAATGCGGTCTTCGATGCCGGCTTCGCCCGCAGCGTGCCCTACCTCGCGAGCAATGCGGAAACGCAGGACTTGGTGCAGAAGGCCGGCACGGAACTGCTCGACCGCATCGGCCCGGCGATCCTGGTGACGCATTCCCAGGCCGGCCCCTTCGGCTGGCTGCTGGCGGATGCGCGGCCGCAGCTGGTCAAGGCGATCGTCGCCGTCGAGCCCTCCGGCCCGCCCTTCGAGAACCACATCAACGCCACCGGCCGCGCCCGCCCCTGGGGCCCGACCGAGATCCGCCTGACCTACGACCCGCCCGTCGCCGACCCGGCCGAGCTGCGGATCGAACGGCAGGCCGAGCCGGAGGCGCCGAACCTCGTCCCCTGCTGGATGCAGGCCGGCACGCCGCGGACGCTGCCGAACCTGCGCAACATCCCCATCACGATCATCACGGGGGAGGCGTCCTACCACGCGCCCTACGACCACTGCACCGCGCGCTACCTGACCCAGGCCGGCGTCGCCAACGAGCATGTCCGGCTGGAGCAGCGCGGCATCCACGGCAATGGCCATGGCATCCCGTCCGAGCTGAACAACGTGGACACGGCAAAGCTGGTGGATGCCTGGCTGGTGGCGAAGCTGCGCTGAACCATTCGAGGAGAGAGAGCGCATGACGGAGCGCACGTTGCGCGGCAAGGTGGCGATCGCCGGGATTGGCGAGACCATCTACTACAAGCATGGCCAGTCGCCGGATGCCGAGTTCAAGCTGGCGCTGCAGGCGATCCTGGCGGCCTGCGCGGATGCCGGGATCGACCCACGCGAGGTGGATGGCTTCGCCTCCTATGGCGGCGACCGGTCCGATGCGCCGCGGCTGGCGGCGGCGCTCGGGGTGCATGAGCTTCGCTTCTCCAACATGCATTGGGGCGGCGGCGGCGGCGGCGTGGCCGCGGCGGTGGCCAATGCGGGGGCGGCGGTGCATTCGGGCATGGCGAGATTGCGTCATCGCCTTCCGCTCCCTCGCCCAGGGGCAGTTCGCCCGCTACGGCCGCGCCAACACGCTGGCCTCGGTCAGCGGCGACGACGCCTTCCTCGCGCCCTATGGGCTGATGTCGCCGGCGCAGCGCTTTGCCATGAAGATCACCCGCTTCATGACCGACCACGGGATAAGGCATGAGGCGCTGCGGGCCATTGCCCTCGCCTCCTACCACCATGCGCAGACCAACCCGCGCGCGGTGATGTACGGCCGACCGCTGACCAAGGAGAAGTACGACGCTTCCCGCTGGATCATCGAGCCCTTTCACCGGCTTTTCGACTGCTGCCAGGAGAATGACGGTGCCGGCGCGGTCCTGGTTGTGCCGGCGGATCGCGCCAGGGACCTGCCGCACAGGCCGGTCTACCTGCTCGGCGCGGCGCAGGGCGGGCACCACCGCAGCGCCGCGCCGGTGCACAACGCGCCCGACTATGCCTCCGCCCATTTTAAGACGGTGGCGCGCAACATGTGGGAAATGGCGAAGCTCGGCCCGAAGGATGTGGACGTCGTGCAAGCCTACGAGAACTTCACCGGAGGCGTGCTGCTGAGCCTGGTGGAGCACGGCTTCATCGACCCGGCGACGGTCAACGAATTCCTCACCCTCGAGAACCTCGAGATTCAGCAGCGGAAAGATGCCCATGAATACCAGCGGCGGCAACCTGGCCGAGTGCTACATGCACGGGCTGGAAATGGTGAACGAGAATGTCCGCCAGCTGCGCGGCACCGCCGCCAACCAGGTGGCGAACCCGCAGGTCGCTGCCGTCCTTGGCGGCCCCATGGTGACGCCGGTCAGCAGCCTCGTCCTCGGCACGGAGGCCACCCTGTGAGCACCGCCCTTCCCGCTGGCCTGCCCGCCCCCGGCATCGAGCCGCTGACCGCACCTTATTGGGACGGCACCCGCGCCGGCAAGCTGGTGGTGCAGCGCTGCCGCGGTTGCCACAAGCATCAATGGGGGCCGGAATGGGTCTGCCACCGCTGCCACTCCTTCGACCTCGGCTGGGAGGAAGTGGCACCGCGCGGCAGGATCTGGTCCTGGCAGCGGCCGCACCACCCGGTGCATCCCGCGCTGAACGGCTATGGCCCCTACACCATCGTGCTGGTCGAGCTGCCCGATGCGGACAATATTCGCATGGTCGGCAACCTGCTCTGCCCGCCGGACGCGCCGGTGACCATCGGCGCCGCGGTCGAGGCAGTGTTCGAGCCGCATGACGCGGCGACGCCGCCCTATACGCTGGTGCAGTGGCGGGTGGCGGGCTAGCCCGCCTCGGCGTAGTGGCAGGCGGCCTCGCGGCCGCCGGCGAAGCGTCGCAGCGGCGGCATCTCCAGGCCGCAGCGGTCGGTGCCAACCGGGCAGCGGCCGTGGAAGCGGCAGGCATGCGGGTCGGGGTCGATCGGGCTCTTCGGGTCACCCGCCAGGCGCATCGCATCGGCCCGCACGCCGTCCAGCCGCGGCACCGCGGCGACCAAGCCGCGGGTATAGGGATGCAAAGGCTTATCGAAGACTGCGCGCGCCGGGCCGACCTCGACAATGCGGCCGAGGTACATGACGACGACGCGGTCGCAGAGCAGCCGCACCACGTTCAGGTCGTGGCTGACGAAGACGTAGGAAATGCCGAGCGTCTCGCGCAGCGTCACCAGCAGGTGCAGGATGGTGACCTGGACCGAGACGTCGAGCGCCGCGGTCGGCTCGTCCAGCACCAGCAGGTCGGGCCGCGGGCCGATGGCGCGGGCGATGCCGACGCGGGCGCGCTGCCCGCCCGAAAGCTGGTGCGGGAAGCGGTCCAGCAACTCGAGCGGCAGGCCACAGAGCGTCGCCGCCTCCTCGACCTTGGCGCGCAACGCCTCGCCGGATAGGCCCAGCATCTGCCGCAGCGGGTCGGCGATGGCGTCGGCCGCGGTGAAGCGCGGGTTGATGCTCTCGCCGGCATCCTGGAAGACGATCTGGATGCGAGGGCGGTCGGGGTCGCGGGCGAAGCGCCTGGCGGGTACCGCTGCCAGCTCCCGCGTGCCGAAGCGGATGGATCCCGTCGTCGGGTCGGTCAGCCGGGTGATCAGCCGCACCAGCGTCGACTTGCCGCAGCCGCTCTCGCCGACGAGGCCTAGCGTCTCCCCGCGTGCCAGGGTGAAGGAGACGTCGTCGACCGCATGCACCATCGACTGCGCGACGCCGCCGAACAGCGACCTGCGGCCGAGCGGGAAGCGCTTCGAAAGCTCCGCGACGTCCAGCAAATGCGGCCCTTCCGCCTCGCGCGGGGTGGGCGGGTTGCCGATGATGCCGCTCATGCGGGGTTCCAGCAGGCGACGCGGTGGGCCGGCGCCAGGTCGCGCCAGACCAACGGTGCCGCGCAGGCGTCCAGGCGCTGCGTGCAGCGGGCGGCGAAGCGGCAGGGCGGCAGGTCGTCGCGGCGCAGGTCGGGCAGGCTGCCGGGGATCGAGCGCAGGTCGGCCAGGTCGCCCGCCGCGGTCGGCGTCGCCGCCAGCAGCCGCCGGGTATAGGGATGGCGGGGTGCCGCGAGCAGCGCCGCGGTCGGCGCGTCCTCGACGATATGGCCCGCATGCATCACCGCGATGCGCTCGCTGCGCTCGGCAGCCAGGGCCAAGTCATGAGTGATGAGAATGGTCGCCATGCCGGTCTCGGCAGCCAGCTTCGCCACGATGTCCATCACCACGGCCTGGGTCGTCACGTCGAGCCCGGTGGTCGGCTCGTCGGCGATCAGCAGGGCCGGGCGGGTGGCGACGGCGATGGCGATCATCACACGCTGGCACATGCCGCCCGAGAGCTCGAACGGATAGGCGCCGGCGCGGCGGACGGGGTCGGGAATGCCGACCTCGCGCAGCATCTCGACCGCGCGGGCCGCGGCGTCGCGGCAGGACAGGCCGGCATGCCGCCGCACCACATCGGCGATCTGCCGGCCGATCGGGCGGATCGGGTTCAGCGCGGCACGCGGGTTCTGGAAGATCATCGCGGCGCGACGACCGCGAATCCGCTCAAGTACCGCGGGCGAGGCGGTAGTGAGCTCCGTCCCCTCCAGCACCGCGCTGCCGCCGGTGATCCGCCCGGCGGCGTCGAGCAGGCCGAGCAGCGCATAGGCGGTGACCGACTTGCCGGAGCCGCTTTCGCCGACCAGCGCCAGCGTCTCGCCGCGGCCGACGCTGAAGGCGACGCGATCCAGCGCGCGGACGATGCCGGAGCGGGTGCGGAATTCGACGGAGAAGTCGGTGACGTCCAGAACCGCGGTCACGTCCGCCGCCCCGGGTCGACTATGTCCCGTATGCCATCGCCCAGCAGGTTGAAGCAGAAGACCGCCACCATCAGCGTCGCGCCGGGAAAGAGCGCTACCCACCACTCGCCGGAGACGATGAAGGCAGCGCCCTCGGCCACCATGATTCCCCATTCCGGCGTCGGCGCCCGCACGCCGAGGCCGATGAAGGACAGGCCGGCGGCGTTGAGGATGGCGTAGCCCATGGTCAGCGACATCTGCACGACCATGATCGGCAGGATGTTCGGCGCCACCTGCCGCAGCAGCACACCCATATCGCGGTGGCCGGCGATGCGGGCCGCGTCGACGAAGCCGGCCTCCCGCCGCTGCACCGTCTCCGCACGGGCGACCCGGACATAAAGCGGGAAGTTGATGATCGCCGTTGCCAGCACAATGTTCGGCACGGTGTTGCCGAGCGCGGCGACGATCGCCATCGCCAGCACGAACAGCGGGAAGGCCATGATGGTGTCGGCCACGCGGCCGATCACCTGGTCCACCCAGCCGCCGAAGAAGCCGGAGGCGAGGCCCGCGAAGCCGCCCGCCAGGATAACAAGCGCGACCGAGGCGGCGGCGATGCCAAGGTCGAGCCGAGCCGCCACCACGACGCGGGAGAAGATGTCGCGACCAATCTGGTCGGTGCCGAACCAGTGATGCGCGCTCGGTGCCTGCAGCGCGCGCGCGGTGTTGCTGGCCAAGGGATCGTAGGGCGCGAGGCTTGGCCCGAAGATGGCCGCCAGGATGAAGAAGACGAAGAGACCGAGCGCGAAGCCGGTGACCGGATTCTCGGCCACCACGTGCCGCGCATGCCGCCAGGCGGAGCTGGTGCCGGCCGTGGTCGCGCTCATGCGCGCCGCGCCCGCGGGTCGAGGGCGCGATTCACCATGTCGATGGTCAGGTTCAGCAGCACGTAGAGGATAGCCATGGTCAGGACGAAGCCCTGCACCGGCGCGCCGTCCGAGGCGATCAGCGCCTCCACCGCATAGCTGCCGATGCCCGGCCAGGCGAAGACTTTCTCCACCAGCACATTGGCGCCGAGCAGAAAGGAGAAGACCATGCCGAGCGTCGTCACCACCGGCAGCAGCGCATTCCGCAGCGCATAGCTCAGGATGATGGTGCGGGAGGAGAGGCCGGAAGCTCGCGCGGTGCGGATGAACTCCGCCCCCAACACCGCCAGCATGGAGGCGCGAGTGATCCGCGCGATAGGCGCCAGGGCGAACAGGCCGAGCGTCGCCGCGGGCAGCACCAGCTGGGCGAAGGCGCTGCGCCAGGTTTCCCAGTCGCCGACCAGCGCGGAATCGACGAGGTAGAAGCCGGTCACCGTCGGCGGCGCGCTGGCGAAGGCATCCAGCCGCCCGACCGGCGCCGGCGACCATCCCAGCAGGAAGTAGAAGACGTAGACCAGCAGCAGCCCGGTGAAGAAGACCGGCAGGGAGACGCCGGCGGTGACGATCACCCGGCAGGCATGGTCGGCCAGCGATCCCTGCCGCACCGCGGCGAGGATGCCGAGCGGGATGGCGATCGCCATCGCCAGGACCAGCCCTGAAAGCGTCAGCTCGGCCGAGGCCGGCAGCCGGGCGAGGATGTCGACCAACACGGGCTGGCCGGTGGTCAGCGACATGCCGAGATCGCCGTGGAACAGCGCCTGGACGTAGGACCAGAACTGCTCCGGCAGCGGCCGGTCGAGGCCGAGCGCGGTGCGGATCTGGGCGATCGATTCCGCACTGGCCGTCGGGCCGGCGAAATAGGTGGCGGTATCGCCCGGCAGCACGCGGGTCAGCACGAAAGTCACCACCACCACGGCGACCAGCGCCGGCACGGAGCCGAGCAGGCGGAACAGCAGCCCGCGCATGCGCGGCTCAGCCCTTCGTCAGGTAGCGGAAGTCAGGCTCCCGGCAGGGCCAGTACTGGTAGCCGCCGATGCTCTTCTGCATCGCCACATCATGGAAGGGCTGGGCGACCGGGATGAAGGGCACCTCCTGCATGCCGAGCTCGAGAAAGCCGCGCACGTTCTTCGCGTAGGTCGCCTCGTCCGCGGCGAAGCGGGCACCGTCGATCAGCGCGTCCATTGCCGAGTTCTGGTAGGACGGGATGTTGAAGATCGAATTCCGCCCATGGTAGTTCCAGAAGAAGAAGTAGTCCGGCCAGTCCAGCCAGCCGCCGAAGCGGTTGATCACCATCGGCGCGGTCTTCTTGTTCAGCTCGCCGCGGAAATTGGCGCCGGGTATCTTGCTCCAGCTCGACGGTGATGCCAAGCGGCGCCAACGCCTCCTTCACCAGCACGGCCATCGGCTCGGCGATGGTGCCGGACCCCGCATCGAACAGCAGCGTAGTGTTGAAGGGCGCGACGCCGCTTTCGGCCATCAGCGCCTTCGCCCGCTCCAGGTTCGCGTTGTAGGGGAAGGGCACCGGCCATTTCAGCTCGGCCGGCGTCGCCGGGCCGCCCCACATCGGCACGCCGCGGCCGAAGAGCGAGGCCTGCATGATCTGCTCATAGGGCAGCGCCCAGGCCACGGCCTGGCGCAGCTTGACGTTGCTGAAGGGCGGGTTCGCCGAGTTCAGCGCGACATACCAGACGGCATTCGGCACCGGCACCGCGGCGACCTTCACCTTGCCCCCATCGGCCAGGTCCTTGAAGTCCTTCGGCGGCAGGCCGTAGCTGATATCGGCGTCGCCGCGCTCGATCAGCGCGCGTCGGGTGCTGGGAGACGGGATGTCGCGGGCGATGACGCGGCGCAGCTTCGGCAGCGGGCCGTTCTTCCAATCGTCGTTGCGGACATAGATGGTTTCGGTGCCTGGGCGCCAGGAGTCCACCTTGAAAGCACCGCCGCCGGCGATGTTGTTCTTCAGGTAGTCCTTCGCCCAGGGGTCGCCGCCGCTGTTCCGGATGGCGAGTTCGCTGTCGAAGACGAAGGGGATTGTCACCGCCAGGTTCGGCAGGGTCAGCTTGTCGCGGCGCAGATAGTCCAGGCGGAAGGTCTTCTCGTCCACCACGACGAACTGCTCGGGCTTCTCCAGGCTGCCGGCATTCATCTGCGTGGTAGCGAAGCCGCCGATGCTGACGGCGCGGTCGAGCGACCATTTCACATCGGCGGCCGTGACGCTGCGGCCGCTATGGAAACGGGCATCTGCCCGAATTTTAAACGTCATGCTGGTGCCGTCGCTGGCCTCCTGCCAGCTCTCCGCCAGTTCCGGCTCCATCTGGTGGTAGTCGAAGCTGGTGGTGACCTCGTCCAGCTTGACGCGCTTGTAGCGGACCAGCCGGTCGTAGCAGTTCAGCGCCACGCCGTTGACGGGCTGCGACGACCCGATCCCCTGCATGTCGAGGCTATTGGGCCCGTATTCCTGCACCAGCAACAAAGTTTCGTTCCGGGTCGGCGCTCCTTGCGCCGCCGCCTCTCGGCTGCCCGCAACGACCAGGGGGGCGGCAAGGGCGGCCGGCACGGCCTTCAGGAAGTCGCGGCGATCCATGTTCTCTCCGGCCCGGCGGCATGCGTTGTGCGGGGATGGGAGCAATGGGCATGCCAGCGGCCGCGGCCGCTTTGACGAGCGCCGGAACCGCTCGCTAGTCTCGCCCTCCGCAGCCCAGGAAGACCCCGCCATGGCCGGCAGCCTCGCATGCACCCGTCCCCTGTCCGGCGCCGGCTTCGGCGGGCAGATCGAGGGCCCGGGCGATGCCGCAGCGCTGGTCGCGGCGGCGGAGGCGGCGCCGGAGGTCCTGCCCCGGATGCTGGCCGAGGCGCATGGGCTGCTGCTGCTGCCGGGCATGGGCGCAATGGCCGAGGCGCCGGAGCTGCTGCTCCGCCTCAGCCGCCTCTTCGGGCCGGAGGTCGAGAACTACCGCACCACCGGCATGGCGCCCAACATGGTGCATCCGACGGTGCCGGAGATCTTCGTCGTCTCCAACACCCCGCCGGTCGATCGCCAGCCACCCGCACTGCCCAACCCACCGCTGACCAAGGACGGCAAGCTGCCGGTGCAATACCCGCATCGCCGCGGTTGGCACACCGACCAGAGCTACCGCCGGCCGCCGCCCGACGTCTCGCTATTCCTGGCGGTGCTCCCAGTGCGGCAGGGCCAGGGGCAGACGCTCTTCGCCGATGGCATCGCGGCCTATGCGGCGCTGCCGGCCGGGCTGAAGGCGCAGATCGAGGGGCTGGAAGGGCTGCATGTCGGCGCCTCCGCTGGGCGGCGGCGCGAAGCCGTGGCGGCCGGGCTGCCGCCGCGCCCGCTGGCGCCGCATGAGCGGCCGCAGCGCCAGCCGGTGGTGCGGTTCCATCCGGTGACCGGGGCGCCGGCGCTCTACCTTTGCGAGCATGGCCAGATGGATTGGCTTGAAGGACCCTTCGTGGGGATGGAGCCGGGCCCGGCCGGCGCCGGGGCGGCGCTGCTGGACACGCTGATGGCGCATCTGACCCAGCCGCAATCCGTCCATGTGCATGAATGGACGCCGGGCGACCTGGTGATCTGGGACAACCGCTGCACCGTCCATGCCGCCACCTGGTTCGATGCGGCAAAGGAAGCCCGTGTGATGTGGCGCACCACGGTCGGCGGCAATCCCGGCCCCGCCTATGCCGGTGAGGCGAAGAGCTGGCTCGCGGCTTGACCCTAGCGCCGGCGGCGCCGCACCATCCTGCGCGGCCTGCGCCGCGGGAAGGAAGGCCATGGTCAACACGGCGGATGCGGGCGATCCGGAATGCCCGGTGCTGTTCGGCAGCTTCACCAGCAGTTCTAGCTACAAGCCGATGCTGTTCCTCTCGCTGTCGGGGCTACCCTTCTCCTTCCGCACGGTGAACCTGAAGAACGGGGTGCAGAAGTCGCCGGACTACCTCGCGGTGAACCGCTATGGCCAAGTGCCGGCGCTGCGGCATCGCGGGCTGACGGTGGTGCAGTCGAACATCATCCTCGACTACCTAGCCCGTGCTACCGGTCGCTTCGAGGGCGCGACAGAGCAGGCGCGCTGGTCCGCGCGGGAATGGCTCTCCTGGGAGGCGGATGCCATCACCAACGTCGCCAAGGTGCGGCACTACAGCCGCTTCCGCGCGGTGGACCCGGCGGTGATGGACTATTTCCGTCCGCTGGCCGAGGCCGCGCTGGGCTTCGTCGACACGGCGCTGGCGGATGGGCGGGACTGGCTGGTGGGCGGGGATGCGCCAAGCATCGCCGATATCGGCTGCTGGGGCCGCATGGTCTTCATGGCGGAAGGCGGGCTGGAGATCGCCCGCTGGCCGCATCTGCAGCGCTGGGCGGCGCGGCTGGCGGCGCTGCCCGGCTTCGCCCTGCCCTATGACCTGATCCCGAAGCGGGACTCGGGATTCGCCGGCCGCTAGGCCGCCTGCGCCACCCGCGCCGCCGCGCGGATCAGCACCGCGCCCTTCTCGGCGATCATGATCGTCGGCGCATTGGTGTTGGTCGAGGTCACCGCCGGCATCACCGAGGCGTCCACCACCCGCAGCCCCTGCAACCCGTGCACCCGCAGCTGGTCGTCCACCACCGCCATCGGGTCCGGGCCCATGCGGCAGGAACAGGTGGCGTGGAACACCGTGGTCCCGGTCTGCCGCGCATAGGCGAGCAACTCGTCGTCGCTCTGCAGCGCATGGCCCGGCAGCGTCTCCGCCACCAGGTAGCGGCGCAGCGCCGGGGCGTGGAACCAATCGCGCACCTTGCGCAGCCCGGCGATGACGGTGCGGCGGTCGCGGTCCTCGGCCAGGTAGTTCGGGTTGATCGCCGGCTGATCGCGCGGATCGCCGCTGCGGGCCAGCACGCTGCCGCGGCTCTCCGGCCGCATCTGCCAGAGGCCGGAGGTCATGCCGGGCTTCGTGTCCAGTTGCCGCTGCGTCCCCGGCGCATAACTGGCCGAGGCGAACAGCGCCTGCACGTCCGGCGTCGCCGATTCCGGCAGCACCTTGACCGAGGCGGCGAGCAGCGAGGCAGCATAGGTCAGCATGCCCCGCCCGGTGGCGACATACTTGAACACTTCGCCCGCGAAGCGCAGCCCGCGCGAGCGCTCGTTCAGCGTGGCGATGTCGCGCACCTCGGCCTGGACGCGAACCAGGAAATGGTCCTGGAAATTCCGCCCCACGCCGCGCAGCGCATGCCGCACCGGCACGCCGATGCGCGCGAGATGCTCGGGATCGCCGATGCCCGAGAGCTGCAGGAGATGCGGCGAGCCGATGGCGCCGGCCGAGAGGATCACCTCGACCGCGGCGTCCGCGCGCTCCGTCCTGCCGCCGCGGGAGAATTCCACGCCGACCGCGCGCCGCCCATCGAGGACCACTCGGTGCACCAGCGCGCCGGTGACGACCTGCAGGTTCGGCCGCGCCATGGCCGGCCGCAGATAGGTCCGCGCGGTGGAGGCGCGGCGTCGCCCACCGCGAGTCTGCTGCACCCAACCAATATGGTCGCCGAGCCCGTGCGGCAGGTCGTTCAGGTCGTCCCGGTATTCCCAGCCCATCTCGGTGCCGGCGCTGACCGCCGCCTCGCACAGTGCGGGCTGGTCCCGGGTGCGGGAGGTGAAGAGCGGCCCCTCCTGCGAATGCACCGCGTCGGCCGGGCCTTCCCAGCGCTCCGACCTGCGGAAGAAGGGCAGCACCTCCTCCGACGACCAGCCGCGATTGCCGAGTTGCGACCAGTGGTCGTAATCCTCGGGCTGAGAGCGAATGTAGATCATCCCGTTGATCGAGCTCGACCCGCCCAGCACCTTGCCGCGGGGATAGGGGATCTCCCGCCCGTTCAGACCGGACTCCTTGTCCGCCTTGAAGCCCCAGGTCAGGGTCGGGTGCTGCAGCAGCTTCATGTAGCCGGCGGGGATGTGGATCAGCGGGTTCCAGTCGCGGCCGCCGGCCTCGATCAGGATCACCCGCGTGGCAGGGTCCTCGGTCAGCCGGTTGGCCAGCACGCAACCGGCCGAGCCGGCGCCGACGATGACATAGTCCGCGCGCAGGATCATAGCCCGTACCTCAGTGGAAGACGCGGCCGGAATCGATGACCATGGTCTGGCCCGTCATCGTCCCGGTGCGGCAGAGCGTGACCACCATCTCGGCGCAGTCGTCCTTGTCCGCCGGCTTCTTCAGCAGCGAGGTGGCGGCCGAGCGCCCGATCATCTCCGGCCGCAGGTTGGCGGTGGCGCGGGTGCCGTCCAGCAGGCCGGGCGCCACGCAATTCACCAGCGTCTCCGGCGCCAGGGCGACAGCCATGCAGCGCGTCAGGTGGATCAGCCCCGCCTTCGAGACGGCATAGGCGATGGAGGAGCCGACCGGGTGCAGCCCGGCGACCGAGGCGATGTTGACGATGCGCCCCGCCCCCTGCGCCTTCATCACCGGCGCCACTGCCTTGATCAGCCGCATGGGCCCGGTCAGGTTCACCGCCATGATCTTGTCCCAGGCCTCGGCGGTCAGCCCCTCGAGATCGGTAAAGGGGATTGCCTGGTTGTAGGCCGCGTCGTTCACCAGGATGTCCAGCCGGCCGAAGCGCCGCGTCACCGCGCCGACCATTCCATCCACTGCCGCGGCATCGGTGATGTCGCACTGGAAGGCAGCGGCATTCGCCTGGTGGCGGGCGGCCAGCTCCCGCGCGACGCTTTCCGCCTGGTCGCGGCTCTGCGCGTAAATCACCGCGACATGGACGCCTTCCCGCGCCAGGGCATGGCAGATCCGCTGGCCGAGCCCGCCATTGCCACCGGTGACCAGGGCCACCTTCCCCTTGAGGTCCATGGACCCTTTCCCCCTATCCCAAGCGCGCACGGCTTCCCGTTTCGCACGGCAGAGTGCAGCCTGTGCCGCCCGGCAGGCAAGCCGGCCGGGACCAGGGAGGAGACCGGAATGTCGGACGCAGCGCGCTACGCCTTCCCCGAGGCGATCGTCGGTACCGCCTGGCTGGCGGCGCATCTCGGCGACCCCGGCCTGCGGGTCTTCGACTGCACCACCTATCTCCGCTACGAGACCGGCACCGGCCGGCCCTACCGGGTCGAGAGCGGCCGGGCCGATTACGACGCGGCGCATATCCCCGGCTCCGGCTTCCTCGACCTGCAGGGGGAGCTTTCGGACAGCGCCAGCCGCTTCAATTTCACCATGCCCGCGCCCGAGGAGCTGGCCGCCCGCTTCGCCGCGCGGGGATCGGCCAGGGCACCCGCGTGGTGCTCTATGCCCGGGCCAGCCTGCAATGGGCGACCCGGGTCTGGTGGATGCTGCGGGCGATCGGCTTCGACGACGCGGCGATCCTCGATGGCGGCTTCGACCGCTGGTCCGCCGAGGGAAGGCCGACCGCAACCGAGGAGACGCGGTACCCGCCGGCGGTACTGACGGCGCGGCCACGCCCCGGCCTCTTCATCGGCAAGGAGGAGGTCAGGGCCGCCATCGGCGATGCCGGAGCCTGCACCATCAACGCCCTGGCGCCCGACCTGCACCGCGGCGAGAACGCGCGATACGGCCGGCCGGGCCGCATCCCCGGCAGCGTCAACGTGCCCGCGGCGGCGCTGCTCGACCCTGCCACGCTCACTATCCGGCCGGCGGCCGAGGTCGCCGCCAGCTTCGCCGCGGTCGGCGCCGATCCGGGGAAGCGGATCCTGCTCTATTGCGGCGGCGGCATCGCCGCGACGCTGGATGCCTTCCTGCTGCACCAGCTCGGCTACCGCGACATCGCCGTCTATGACGCATCGATGAGCGAGTGGGCCAAGGACGAGTCCCTGCCAATCGAACAGGGCTGAGCGCCGGGCCACTGGCCCGGCTTTTGCTACCTTGGTAGCCGCTTAGCGGCGCAACGCGGCGTCACCTACGAGGTCCTTTTATGAGCACGATCTTCCTCGCCAATGCCCGCGTCGTCGACGGCACGGCGCCCGAGCCCAGCGCGCCGCAGGGCGTGGTGATCGAGGGCGAGCGGATCCGCGAGGTGTCGCCGGGCGCGCGGGCGCCGGCGAGGGCGGCGACCATCGACCTCGCGGGCAAGGTGCTGATGCCCGGGCTGATCGACTGCCATGTGCATACCGTCGCGGTGGAGGCCAGCCTCGGCCGCAACGCCACCCTGCCGGACTCGCTCGTCATGGCGCGCTCCATGCGGCTGTTGGGCGAGATGCTGATGCGCGGCTTCACCACCGTGCGCGACGTCGGCGGCGGCGACCATGGCCAGGTGATGGCGCAGGCGGAGGGCCTGTTCCCCGGGCCGCGGCTGGTGGTCTCCGGCAAGGCGCTCAGCCAGTCCGGCGGCCATGGCGATTTCCGCGGCCCCTTCGATCCCAGCCCGCCGCGCTTCTCCCACCGCCTCGGCGCCCTCGGGCGGCTCTGCGACGGGGTGCACGAGGTGCGCAAGGCGGCGCGGGAGGAGATCAAGGCCGGCGCCCGCTTCATCAAGATCATGGCGAATGGCGGCGTCGCCTCCCCCACCGATCCCATCCACTTCCTCGGCTTCTCGCGCGAGGAGATCCTGGCGGCGGTCGAGGAGGCGGCGAATGCCGGCACCTATGTCGCGGCGCATCTCTACACCGATGCGGGCATCCGCCGCGCCGTCGAATGCGGGGTGCACTCGCTCGAGCACTGCAACCTCATCACCACCGAGACTGCCCGCTTCGCCGCCGAGCGGGGCGCCATCGCCTGCCCGACCCTGGTCACCTATGACGCGCTGTCGAAGGAGGGCGAGGCGCTCGGGATCGGGGCCGAGGCGGTCGCCAAGGTGGACGACGTCCGCCTGGCGGGCATGGAATCCCTGCTGAAGATGCGCGAGGCCGGGCTGCCCATGGCCTATGGCACCGACCTGCTCGGCGCCATGCACCGCCACCAGTCCGACGAGATTCGTCATCCGCGGCCAGGTGCTGCCGGCGCAGGAGGTGATCGCCAGCACCACCCATGTCGCCGCCAGGCTCTGCCGGATGGAAGGGCTGATCGGCACCGTGGCGCCGGGCGCCTATGCCGACCTGATCGTGGTCGACGGCGACCCGCTGCGCGACCTGTCGCTGCTGACCGGCCAGGGCCGGCACATGCCGATGATCATGCAGGGCGGCGCCTGGATGAAGGGGGCTGATGCCGCCGCCGCGATATTGGCGGCGCTGGCTGCTGCGGGGGCGGCCGGCTTCGCGCTGGGCTTAATCCTGCTGCCCCTGGTCCTGGTCGCCTGGCTGGCCTTCTTCCGGCAGGAAATCCCCGCCTTTCCACCGGAGGGCTATACGCTGCGCTGGTTCGCCGCCATCCCGGCCAATCGCAGCTTCGCCTCGGGCTTCCTGGTCAGCCTGCAGGTCAGCCTCGCCGCCACCGCGATCGGCCTGTTGCTGGCGGTGCCGGCAAGCCTGGCGCTGGCCGGGCGCGGCCTGCGGCTGCGCGCCCCGCTGGCGACCCTGCTGACCCTGCCGCTGATCGTCCCCGGCGTGGTGCTCGGCGCCGCGCTCTATGTAGGGGAGCTGGAAGCCGAGATCGCCACGGAATGGCCGCTGCTCGGCTCGCTCGGCGGGCTGATCGCGGCGCATACGCTGATCGTCATCCCCTGGGCGGTGCGGCTGCTCTCGGCCAGCCTCGGCAACCTCGATCCGACGATCGGCGAGGCGGCGCGCAACCTCGGCGCCACCCCCTTCACCGCCTTCCGCCGGGTGACGCTGCCGGCGATCCGGCCGGGGCTGGTGGCGGCGACGCTGTTCGGCTTCGTTACCTCCTTCGGCAACCTCGAAGCCAGCCTGTTCCTGGTGGCGCCGGGCATGACCACGCTGCCGATCGCGGTGCTGCAATACCTCGCCTGGAAGATCGACCCGACCGTTGCCGCGGTGTCGCTGCTGCAGATCCTGGCGATCGGGCTGGCGATGCTGGTCACCAACCGTTTCGTCAAGCTCTCGCAGGTGGTCTGAGCCATGGCCCGGTTGGAGATCGAGGCGTTGACCAAGCGCTACGGCGTGGCGACGACGGTGCGGGACGTCTCGCTGACGGTCGAGGACGGCGAATTCCTGGTGCTGCTCGGCCCCTCCGGTTGCGGCAAGACGACGACGCTGCGCATGGTCGCCGGCTTCGCCGAGCCGAGCGGCGGCCGCATCCGGCTGGGCGGCGAGGACATCACCCACCGCCCGGCCTGGCGGCGCAACACCGGCATGGTGTTCCAGAGCTACGCGCTCTTCCCGCACATGACCGTCGCCGGCAACGTCGCCTTCGGGCTCGAGATGCGGAAGGTCCCGCGCGCCGAGCGCGAGGCCCGCGCGCTGGAGGCGCTGCGGCTGGTGCGGCTGGGCGGGCTGGCGGACCGTCTGCCGCGGCAGCTCTCCGGCGGGCAGCAGCAGCGCGTGGCGCTGGCCCGGGCGCTGGCCATCCGCCCCGACGTGCTGCTGCTCGACGAGCCGCTGTCGAACCTGGACGCCAAGCTGCGCGAGGAGGTGCGGGTCGAGATCCGCCAGCTGCAGCGCCAGCTCGGCCTGACCACCATCATGGTGACGCATGACCAGGAGGAGGCGCTGACCGTCGCCGACCGGCTGGTGGTGATGGCGGAGGGCGAGATCCGCCAGATCGGCAGCCAGCGCGACCTCTACGAGCGCCCGGCCGACCGCTTCGTCGCCGGCTTCGTCGGCCGCAGCACCTTCCTGCCGGGCCGCGTCGCCGCGCCCGGCCTGTTCGAGACGGCGGGCGGCCTCCGCATCGCCTGCCGCGCGGCGCCGGGCACCGGACCCGCGACGCTCGCGCTGCGGCCGGAAGCGATCCGGCTGGACCCTCCGCCGGAGGCCGCCAACCGCCTCGCGGGCGAGATCGAGTTCCTCTCCTATCTCGGCCCGCTGCTGGAGCTGCATGTGCGGCTCTCCGCCGCCGATCGGCTGGTCGTGCATGTGCCCAACCAAGCCGGGCTGCGCCCGCCGGCGCTCGGCGAGCAGGTGGTGCTGGGCTGGCCGCCGGAAACCGGCATGATCTTCCTCGACCCCACCTGACCCGGAGACCGACCGCATGCGCATCCCGACCCTCGGCCGCCGCCAGGCGCTGCTCGGCGCCGCCGCGCTTTCCACGCCCCTGGCCTTGCTCGGCCGCCCCGCCGCGGCGCAGGCCAGCGGCCGCGTTGTCGTCGGCACCTGGGGCGGCGACTATGCCCGCCTGCTGACCAAGAACATCGAGGAGCCCTTCCTGGTGAAGCAGGGGCTGGAGGTGGTGCAGGACCAGGCCTCCGACGCGCCGCGCCGCGCCAAGATGGTGGCGGAACGCCGGCTGCCTCGCGGCACGGTAGACATCCAGGGGCTCTCGGCGGCCAACATGCACGAGATGGGCGAGGCCGGCGTCGCCGAGACGATCGACTACGGCCGCCTGAAGAACGCCGCCAACATCCTGCCCTCGATGCGCTATACGTACGGCATCGGCCACATCTATTCCGGCAAGGTGGTGCTGTTCAACCCGAAGCTGGTGGCCAGGCCGGCCGGCTTCCGGGAGGCGATGGACCCGAAGCATGGCGCGAAGCTCGGCTTCATCGACATCCAGTACCAGTTCGTCATGGTGGCCGCGGCGCTGGCCGCCGGCGGCAGCGTCTCCAACCTCGAGCCGGGCAAGGCGGTGCTGCTGGAAGCCAAGAAGGCGGGCGCGCGGCTGTATCCCACGAACGAGGCCTTCGCCCAGGCGATGAAGACCGAGGAGATCGGCCTCGGCGTCATGTGGAAGGCACGCGGCGTGCAGTGGCAGAATGCCGGCATTCCGCTGGAGATGGTGGCGCCGGCCGAGGGCATCCCGATGTACGTCACCGGCTTCTCAATCCAGAAGAACGCGCCGAACAAGGCCGGTGCCTATGCCTATATGGATGCGATGCTGGAGAAGTCGGCGCAGGAAGCCTTCGCCGTCGACATGGGCTTCAATCCCACCGTGACCAATGCGGTGGTCGCGCCCGAATTGCACGCCCGCATCGGCTTCACGCCGGAGGAGGAGAAGCGCCTGGTCGATCTCGACTATGCCTACCTCGCGCGGGAGAACGCGGCGATGAAGGAATGGTGGGACAAGGTCTTCAAGGGCTGATGCAGGCCGGGTCGCTGCGGGCGGGCGCGCTGGTCACGCCCGCCAGTCTCTTCGTCGCGGCGGCGCTGCTGCTGCCGCTCGGCCTGCTGTTCCGCTACAGCCTGAATGCCTTCGTCCCCGGTCAGTTCATGGTCGAGGCGCTGACCCCGGCGAACTACATCAAGTTCTTCACCGATCCCTTTTACCTCGCGGTGTTGTGGCGGACGGTGCGTATCGCCGCGCTGGTGACGCTGATCTGCCTCCTGCTCGGCTTCCCGCTGGCCTATGTGCTGGCGCGGACGCAGAGCCGGGCGAAGAGCCTGCTGATCATCGCCGTGGTGCTGCCGCTCTTCGTCGGCAACGCCGTCCGCGCCGCGGGCTGGATGGTCGCCTTTGGCGCCAAGGGCGCGGTGAACGCCGCGCTGCTCGGCCTCGGCCTGGTCGCCCGTCCCATCGACATCATGTTCACCGAAACGGCGGTGGTGGTCGGCATCACCGCGGTGAACCTGCCCTTCATGGTGCTCAGCCTGCAGAGCGTGATCGAGGGTATCGACCGCTCGGTTGAGGAAGCCGCCTTCAACATGGGGGCGAGCCCCGCCGCCATGCTGCGGCACGTGCTGCTGCCGCTGGCCATGCCGGGGATCCTCGCCGGCTGCATCCTGACCTTCATTCTCGGGATGAACGCCTATGCCACGCCGGTGCTGCTCGGCGGGCCGCGCTTCCAGACCATGGGACCGCTGGTCTATGGCCAGTTCATCGAACAGAACAATTGGCCATTCGGCGGCGCCATCGCCTTCATCCTGATGGGGGCGACGCTGCTGCTGACGACGCTGTCGCATATCCTGGTGCAGCAGCGGATGCGGCGGGGCTGAACGCCATGCCGCCCATTCAGGCGGTGGCCAACGGCATCGGGATCGGCTTCACCGGCGGCTGGCCGCGCAGCCGCCCGACCGCGGCCACGCCGCAGCCAAGCGCCGCGGCCAGCACCTCCGCCCCGGCCGGGCCGCAGACGCGGCCCTGGCAGCGGCCCATGCCGATGCGGGTAAAGGCCTTGGCGCGGTTCACCTCGGGCGCTGGACCGGTAGGTGGCTCCGCCGCCGCGGCGCGCAGCTCGCCGGCGGTGATCGCCTCGCAGCGGCAGAGGATGGTGTCGTCCGCCATGCCGGCGGCGAGCCCCGCGGGAAAGGGGAAGGCACGCTCGAGCGCGGCGCGGAAGCGGGCCTGGCGGCGCAGGGCACGATCGAGATGCACGACCTGCGCCGCATCCGGCTTGTGGCCTGCATCCTCCAACAGCGCCAGCGCGGCGCGCGCGCCGGCGCGCTCGGCGACCTCCGCCCCGCCGATTCCGGCGCCGTCGCCGGCGAGGTAGACACCCGGCACCGACGTGCGCCCGGTGGGGTCGCGGCGCGGCACCCAATTGTGCTGAAGCGGATCGAAGTCGAAAGGGATGTCGGCCAGGTCGGCCAACTGCGCCTCCGGCTTCAGCCCCCAGCCGAGGCCCACGGCATCGCAGACGGTCCGATGCTCCGCGCCCGCCGCATCGAGCCAGCGCAGGGCCGTCACGGACTCCTCGCCCTCGATTGCCAGCGGCACCACGCCCTCCGCGACCGGGATGCGCCGCGCCCGCAGCCACGCGGTGTAGTAAAGGCCTTTGGCCAGGGTCCCCGGCCCGTGCAGCAGGCCAGGCGCGGCCGCCAGCTTGGTGGCGAAGCGCGTGGTGTCGAGCACCGCCGCGACCTCCACTCCTGCTTTGACATATTGGTAGGCGGCCAGCCACAGCAGCGGCCCGGTGCCAAGGAAGACCACCCGGCGCCCGATGGCGCAGCCCTGCGCCTTCAGCGCGATCTGCGCCGCGCCGAGCGTGGTCACGCCCGGCCGCGTCCAGCCCGGCAGCGGGATGACACGGTCCATCGCCCCGGTGCAGAGCAGCACGGCGTCATAGCCGATCGCCTGCTGCGCGCCGTCATGCAGCAGGTCCAGCGTCCGGGCCTTCGGTCGGAGGTTCCAGACCAGCGTGTCCGGCCGCCAATCCGTCCGCGGCTTCAGCGCCCCGAGCGCGGCGTGCAGGGCGGTCGCGCGCCGCGCCTCGAAGCCATAGAGCGCGCGCGCATCGCGGCGGAAGCCGGCGGGCGGCCGCTGGTAGATCCGGCCGCCACCATCCGAGGCCTCGTCGATCCAGATGGGCGCCAACCCGGCCCGCACCAGCTGCTCCACCGCGCGCACGCCGGCGGGGCCTGCGCCGACCACCGCGACCCTCATGTCCGACGCACCCGCATCCCCGGCGCCACCAGCGTGCCGCAGGCGCGCCGCCGCAGCATCGCGCTCTCCGGCCCCTCCACCGTCACCCAGCACTCCTGGCAGGCGCCCATCAGGCAGAAGCCGGCGCGCCGTCCGTCGCCGAACTCGCTGGTCCGCAGCCAGCCGGCGCCGGCGGCGAGGATGGCGGTCAGCAGCGTGTCGCCCTCCCGCGCAACCAGCACCTCGCCATCGAGGTGGAAGCGCAATTCGGCGCGGTCCTGGTCCAGCACCCGCTGTAGGGTCACGGCGTGGTCTCCATCAACTCCTCGGCCCGCAGGCAGGCGACGCGACGGCCGGGGCCGAACGCGCGCAGTGGCGGCCGGGTTATCGCGCAGGCGGGGATGGCATGTGGGCAGCGCGGGTGGAAGGCGCAGCCCGGCGGCGGGTTGGCAGCGGAAGGGATCTCCCCGATGATCCGCGGCAGCGCGCCGCGGCGCGCCGGGTCCGGCACGGGGGAAGCCTCGCGCAGCATGCGGGCATAGGGATGCAGCGGCGCTTCCAGCACCTGCGCCGCAACTCCTTCTTCGACGATGCGGCCGAGATACATCACCGCGACCCGGTCGCAAAACCAGCGGACCACGGCCAGGTCGTGACTGACGAACAGGAAGGACAGGCCGCGGCGTTGCCGCAGCTCCCGCAGCAGCAGCAGCACCTGGGCCTGGACCGAGACGTCGAGCGCGCTGACCGGCTCGTCGGCGACGATCAGCTCGGGTTCCAGCGTCAGGGCGCGGGCGATGCCGATGCGCTGGCGCTGGCCGCCGCTGAACTCGTGCGGATAGCGGTCGAGCGCGGCGGGCGGCAGGCCGACCTCCTCCAGCAGCGCCGCGGCGCGTCGGCGGGCCTCGGCGCCGGTCGCCAAGCCGTGCACGCGCATCGGCTCGACCAGCGCCGCGCCGATGGTCTGGCGCGGGTCGAGCGAGGAATAGGGGTCCTGGAAGACGATCTGCATGCGCCGGCGCAGCGCCTTCAAGACCGCGCCGCGCGCCGCCAGCACGTCCTCGCCGCGCCAGCGGACGCTGCCGGCATCCGGCTCGATCAGCCGCAGCAGGGCGCGGGCGGCGGTGGACTTGCCGCAGCCGCTCTCGCCCACCAGGCCGAAGGCCTCACCCTTGGCGATGGTGAAGCTGAGGTCCTCTACCGCGCGGATCGTGACCGTTCGACGGCGCGGGAAGCCGGTGGTCGTGGTGAAGTGCTTGCGCAGCTCCTCCACCGCGAGGATCGCTTCACTCATGGCGCAGCCTCGGGTCGGTGGCGTCGCGCAGTCCGTCGCCGATCATGTTGAGGCCGAGCACCAGCAGCAGGATGGCGACGCCGGGGAAGACTGCCAGCCAGGGCGCGTCGAGGATGTTCTCGAACCCGTCGCGGGTCATGCCGCCCCAGGTCGCGGTGGGCGGCTTGGCGCCGAGGCCGATGAAGGAGAGCGAGGCCTCGACCCGCACCGCGGTCGCCAGCCAGAGCGTGCCCATCACCAGCACCTCGGGCAGGATGTTCGGCAGGATGTGGCGGAACAGGATGCGGGCATGGCTGAAGCCGAGCGCCCGCCCGGCCTCGACGAAGGCGCGTTCCTTCAGCGCCAGGGTCGGCGCCCGGGCGATGCGAGCGAAGGGGGCGATGGCGGTCAGGGCGATGGCGAGGATGAGGTTCTGCAGCTCCGGCCCCAACAGCGCGACGACGATCAAGCCGAGGATGAGCGAGGGGAAGGACAGCAGCACGTCCATCACCTGCATGGTGAGCAGATCGGCGCGCCCGCCGACATAGCCGGAAACCAGGCCGATGGCGCCGCCTGCCAGCATGGCCAGCGCGATGGCGCCGAGCGAGACGCTGAGCGAGATGCGCGCGCCCCAGAGCAGGCGGGAGAGGATGTCGCGGCCGAACTGGTCGGTGCCCAGCAGATGGTCGCCGCCGGGCGGCTGCAGCCGGGCCAGGATGTCCTGCTCCGCCGGGTCGAAGGGCGCGACCCAGGGCGCGAGCAGGGCGCCGAGCAGGATGCCGAGGCAGAGCAGCGCGCCGACCAGAGTCGTCGGGTTGCCGGCGAGGCGCCTCATGCCTTCACCCGCGGGTCGATGACGCCGTAGAGCAGGTCGGTGACCGTGTTCACCACCACGATCAGCACGCAGTAGATCACCATCAGCCCCTGGAGCATGGTGTAGTCGCGCTGGTTCAGGGCGCCGACGATGACCTTGCCAAGGCCAGGGCGGTTGAAGACGATCTCGGTCAGCACCGAATTGCCCAGCAGGATGCCGACATAGAGCCCGACCACGGTGACGATCGGGATGGCGGCATTGCGCAGCCCGTGCACCCAGACGATGCGGCGGCGCGGCACCCCTTGGCGCGGGCGGTTCGGATGAAGTCCTCCCCCATGCTTTGCAGCATGGCGCTGCGCGTCACGCGGGTGATGTAGGCAGCCATGACCAGGCCGAGCGTGATCGCCGGCAGGATCAGCTTGTGCAGCCGATCCAGCGGATCGCTGAGGTCGGCATTGCCGATCACCGGGAAGACTTGCCAGTGCAGCGCGAAGGCCAGCAGCAGGAAGATGCCGGAGACGAAGACCGGGAACGACAGGCCAAGCAGCGAGAGCAGGCGCGCCGCGACGTCGACCGCCCGGTTGCGGTGCAGCGCCGCGGCGATGCCGGCCGGCACGCCGACGACGATGCCGAAGACCATGGCCGCCAGCGTGAGGTCGATGGTGTGCGGCAGCACCGCCGCGACCTCCGCCGTGATCGGCCGCCCCGTGACCATGGAGGTGCCGAAATCACCGACCAGCGCGCGCCGCATGAAGCCGAGATATTGCGCAGCCAGCGGCTGGTCGGTGCCGAGCTTGGCGCGCAGCGCCGCCGCCGCCTCTGGCGTTGCCTGGTCGCCCAGGATAACCAGGGCCGGATCGCCGGGGACGATGCGGACGATTACGAAGACGAGCGTCAGCACCGCCAGCAGCGTCGGCACCGCGGCCAGCAACCGGCGCGCGATGAAGAAAACCATTCAGCGTAGCCGTGTCTGCTCGGTGATCAGCGGGCCAAGGCCCATCGAGCCGACCAGCTTGTAGCCGTATTCGAGGTTGTCGCGCCGGGCGAAGACTAGCAGGGTCTCCACCAGGGGCACGGCGCAGACCTGTTGCACCAGGATCCGCTGCGCCTCGGCCCAGAGCTTCAGTTGCTCCTCCCGGTTAGTGCTGACCCGGGCCGCGTCGATCTGCGCATCGGCCTGGTTGCAATGTGAGAATTGGTTACGGCCGTCGGCGTCTTGACAATGGATCGGCCATGGAAGAACTGGCTGAGGTAGATGTCGGCCACCGGGAAGCGTGCCGCCGCGTAATAGACCAGCGGCGAGAGGTCCTGGCGGATCTGCTGGTGGAAGGTTGCGTGCTCGACCACCTGCAGGTCGAGCGTGATGCCGGCGCGGCGCAGCTGCTGCTGCACCACCTGCATCATGTTTAGCATCTCCGGCAGCTGGGTATGAATGGCCTTGATGGTCAGGCCGTTGGGGTAGCCGGCCTCGGCCAGCAGCGCCTTGGCCTTCGCCACGTCATAGCCCAGCAGGCCATTGTCGCCGCTGAAGCCCAGGTAGCCGCGCGGTACCGGACTCTGTCCTCGCGACTCACATCCGGGCCGCGCCAGCGCACCAGCTCCGCCCGATTGACCGCGTGCGCCATCGCCTGACGGACGCGGATATCGGTGAAGGGCGGCTGAGTGATGTTGAGATTGAGAGATCGTCAGCTCGGCCGGCTCGAAGATGTCGACCGTGACGCCCGGGATCTGCCTGACACGGTTGATCCAGGTCTGGTCGGCCCGGCCATAGTTGAGGTCGAGCTCCTTGTTCTGGAAGGCCAGGTCGCGGGAGGCGTCGGACGGGATGAAGCGGTAAGAGATGCCGGCGATCTGCGGCTTGCCGCGGTAATAGGCCTGGTGCGCCACCAACTCCGCGCTCTGGTTCGGCGTCACGCCCTGCAGGGCGAAAGGGCCGGTGCCGATCGGGGCACGGGTGAAGCCCTCCCCTTCTGCTCGACCGCCCGCTTCGAGACGATATATCCGCCGGCATAGTTGGTTAGGATGCCGAGCAGGCTCGGCACGTTTTCCCGCAGCACGATGCGGACGGTATAGGGGTCCACCGCCTCAATGCTCTCGAAGGCACGGAAATCGGCGGAGAAGGCGGAGGTCGCGGCGGTGGCCGACTTCTTCAGGCTGAAGACGACGTCATCCGCCGTCATCTCGCCGAAGCCGCCATGGGATTGCACGCCGTGGCGCAGGAAGAAGGTCCAGGTGCGGCCGTCGGGGCTGCTCTCCCAACGCTCTGCCAGGTCCGGCTCGATCGCCGCCGGGTCGATGCTGCCAGGCGGGAAGCGCACCAGGCCATTGAACATCCAGCCGACCACGACCCTGTCGATGGTGGAGGTGGCGAAATGCGGATCCAGCCGGCCGACATCCTGCGCCGCCATGCCGACGCGGAGCGTCTGCGCCTGCGCAGCCAGCGCCAATCCCACTGCCGCCACCGTGCCCAGCCATGCCGCGCGCAACGCTTTCATCGCACCGTCCCCCAACACTAGAGCCGCGTGTTCCAGGCATCCTCGGCCGCGCCTTCGGGGCGGGCGAAGCGGCCGATATCGAAGGCCTCGAGCGGCACGTCGGTCCGCCCGTCGAGCACCAGTTCCGACAGCACCTCGCCCACCGCCGGGCCGAGCATGAAGCCATGGCCGGAGAAGCCGAAGGCGTGGAAAAGGCCCGGCGTCGTGCGGCTCGGCCCCATTACCGGCAGCACGTCCGGCGTCAGCCCGTCGATGCCGGTCCAGCTGCGGATGATCAGCGCGCCGGCCAGCCGGGGAATCAGCCGCACCGCCTTCGCCATAGCCGCCGCGCCACTGTCGGGGCGCGGGCGGGACATCGGCACCGTGGTGTCGCCCTCCCCGCGTCCGCCGCCGAGGATGACGTTGCCGCGGGAGATCTGCCGCAGGTAGATGTCGCCGCCGACCACGCCGATGTTGAGCGGACAGAAATAGGGCAGCGGCTCGGTCACGACCATGTTCGGGTGCAGCGCCTCGACCGGCGCGTGCTCGCCGAAGCGTTCCGCCACCGCGGCGCCCCAGAAGCCGGCACAGTTCAGCAGCACCGGCGCAGCGAAGACGCCGCCATTCGCCTCAACGCGAAATGTGCTGCCATCATGCGCCATGGCGGTCACCGCATGACGTTCCAGGATGGTCGCGCCCGCCGTCCGCGCCGCCTGCGCCAGGGCCGGGGCGAGCAGGCGGGGATTGGCTGAGCCGTCCTCCTCCAGCAGGCTGCCAGCCACCACCTCCTCGCCGAAATAGGGATGGTCGGCACGGATCGCGTTGCGGCCAATCATCCGCGGAGCGAGGCCGTGCTCCTCCGCCATCACATTCCAGCGCAGCAGCGAGGTCTTCCTCGGCCGCGCTGCGCGCCAGCTTCAGGTGGCCGCTCGGGTCGAATTCGGCATCCGTGCCGACCAGCGCCGCCATGCGGGCCCAGATCTCGCGCGAGCGGCGCGCCAGGGGCAGCTCCGCGGGGTGCCGCCCCTGCTGCCGCACGCCGCCATGGTTGACGCCGGAGGCTTGGCTTCCGACCAGGCCGCGTTCCAGCAGCACCACGCGCGCGCCGCGCTTCGCCAGATGCAGCGCTGCGGAACAGCCGGCGCCGCCGCCGCCGATCACCAGGACATCGGCCTCAAGCATGCAGGGCAAACTCCCCGGTGGCGAGATGGCAACGTGCGGCATGGCCCGGCCCGGCCTCGGCCAGAACCTGTGGCCGCTCGCAGCCGGCCTGCGCCAGCGGGCAGCGGGGCGCGAAGCGGCAGCCTTTCGGCATGGCGTCCAGCGCCGGCACGCGGCCGCCGATGGCGGACAGCGCCTGGCCCGGCAGGTCGATCCGCGGCACCGCGGCGAAGAGCGCGCGCGTATAAGGGTGAAGCGGCCGCGCGAAAATGGCACCCACCGGGCCCTGCTCCACGATCTCGCCGGCATACATCACCGCCACCCGGTCGGCGATCTGCGCGACTACGCCGAGATTGTGGGTGATGAAGAGCACCGCCATGCCGTGCCGCTCCCGCAGGTCCGCCAGCAGCCCGAGCACCTGCGCCTGTATGGTGACGTCAAGCGCGGTGGTCGGCTCATCCGCCAGCAGCACCGCCGGCTCGCAGGCCAGCGCCATTGCGATCATCACCCGCTGCCGCATGCCGCCGGAGAACTGATGCGGGTATTCACGCAATCTCTGCACGGCGGAGGGGATCTTTACCTCCTCGAACAGCGCCCCGGCACGCTCCAGCGCCGCAGCGCGCGACAGGCCACGATGGATGCGCAGGCTTTCCGCCACCTGGTCGCCGACCGTCATCACCGGGTTCAGGCTGGTCATCGGCTCTTGGAAGATCATCGCCATGCGGTCGCCGCGCAGGGCTTCCAGCGCGGCCCCGTCCAGCGCGGCCAGATCCTGCCCGTCCAGCAGGATGCGCCCGGCGGCCACCCGGCCCGTCGGCGGCTGCACCAGCCCCATGACGGACAGCGCCGTCACGCTCTTGCCGCATCCGCTCTCGCCGACCAGGGCCAGGGTCTCGTCCCGCTCCAGCCGGAGGGAGACGTCGCGCACGGCCGCATGCCAGGCGCCGCGGATGCGGAACTCGGTGCGCAGGCCGATCAGCTCGAGGGCAGGGATTGCCATGGTGGCGGCAGCCTGCCTGCGCCGCCTGGCGCCGGCAAGCTGCCCTCGCCGCAGCTTCGCCGTCGGACGGTCCGCAACTGACCGGCAAATGGGCAGCGTCGCCCGCCGGCGCGGCATTGGCCGGTTTGCGGCGGCCCGGCCGCGGCGATAGGCTCGCGCCAGGGTCGCGGCAGGCCGGCCCGCAGCGGGGGGACGGCCATGCAGTTCGGTGCCTCGATGTTCTTCACCGACTATTCGATCACCGCCGGTGCCCTGGCCCGGGCGCTGGAAGAGCGCGGCTTCAGATCCGTCTGGGCGCCCGAGCATTCGCATATCCCGACCTCCCGCAAGACACCCTGGGGCGGCGGGGGCGAGCTGCCGAAGCGCTACTACGACGTCATGGACCCCTTCATCAGCCTGACCCTGGCGGCGGCCGCGACAACCAAGCTGCTGCTCGGCACCGGCGTCTGCCTTGTGAACCAGCGCGACCCCATTCAGACCGCCAAGCTGGTCGCCTCGCTCGACCATGTCTCGGGCGGCCGCTTCCTGTTCGGCATCGGCGTCGGCTGGAACCGCGAGGAGATGGAGAACCACGGCACCGCCTTCGACACCCGCGCCAAGCTGGTGCGCGAGCGGGTCGAGGCGATGCAGCAGATCTGGACGAAGTCGAAGGCCGAGTACCACGGCGAGTTCGTCAACTTCGACCCGATCATGACCTGGCCGAAGCCGGTGCAGAAGCCGCATCCGCCGGTCCTGGTCGGCGGCGCCTTCCCGCACGGGGCGCGGCGCCGCTGCGCTACGGCAATGGCTGGATCCCGATCGCCGGCCGCGCCCCGCTGGAGGAGGCGCTGGCCGCCTTCCGGACCCTGGCGGCGGAGGCCGAGCGCGATCCCGCCGAGGTGCCGATCTCCACCTTCGGCGCGCCGGAGAATGCCGACACGCTGCGGCGCTGGCGCGACCTCGGCGTTTCCCGCGTGGTGGTGTCGCTGGACTCGGAGAAGGAGGAGGCGATCCTCCCCGTCCTCGACCGCTGGGCGGCGCTGGTCCGCGCGGTGTGACCGCTACGCCTGGAAGTTCAACCGCAGCCCAGGCTCCGGCCAGCGCATCTGGCCGAGCTCGCCATTGCCGGACAGCGTGATGGTCGCGGTGCGCATGTCGGCGCCGCCGAAGCAGATATTGGTCGGGTGGGTGTCGGGCATCGCCACCTGGTCCAGCAGCCGCCCGTCCGGGGCGAAGACGGAGATCGTCCCGCTCACCAGCGTGGCGACGCAGATATTGCCCGAGGCCGCGACCGCCAGGCTGTCGAAGCGGGCGAAGCCCGGCGCCGCGCCGAGGAAGCGCCCGCCATGCGGCGAGGGAAGGGCTGCTTGCGCAGCGCGCCCGGGGATTCAATGTCGAAGGCCCAGAGCCGGGCGGGCTCGGTATCCGCGACATAGACGGTCTTCTCGTCCGGGGAGAGGCCGACGCCATTGGCGCTGAGGATGGGATAGGCGATCTCCCGCACCGAGGAGCCGTCCGGCATGGCGTAGTAGAGCCCGCCATGGTCGCGCGAGGTGTGGTAGCGCTTGCCGAGGTCGGTGAAGTAGAAGCCGCCGTGACAGTCGAAGACCAAATCGTTCGGCGCCGAGAGTTTGTGGCCGTTCGCTGCCTTGTACAGCAGGCTTCGCGCCCCGGTCGCGGGATCGACCCGCTCCACGGAGCCGTATTCGTAATCGTCCGAAGGGCCCTGGCCCATGAAGCTGTCGGGCAGGTAGCGGCTGCCGCCGTTGTTGCAGAGGATCAGCGCGCCGTCCGGCGCCCGCGCCAGCCCGTTCGGCCCGCCGCCCGGCTGGCCGAGCCGCGTCACCGTGCCGTCCGCCGAGACGCGCGTCACCCAACCGCCATTGATCTCAGTGAGGATGATGCTGCCATCGGCTATGGCGACCGGGCCTTCGGGGAAGCCGAGGCCCTTCGCCAGGATGCGGATCCCGGTCATGTCGTTTCCTCTTGTCCTTATTCTTCGTCGAGCTGCGGTAGGCGGTAGCGGTCCCCCGGGTCATTCCAGCCCTTGAACTGCGGCGCTCGCTTCTCGGCGAAGGCGGCGCGGCTTTCGATCAGGTCGCTTTTGGCGCCGTGCTCGTGCAGCGCCGCCGCCAGGCGTTGCTGCGCCGGACCAGGCGCGGGGCGCATGCGGCGCATCATGTGCACGGTGTTCACCCGGGCCGCCGGCGGCAGGGTCAGCAGGTGCCGCGCCATCCCCAGCGCCTCCTCCAGCACCGCCTCAGGCGCCACCAGCCGGTTGACGAAGCCGAGCTGGTGGAAGCGTTCCGCGGTGAAGCGGAAGCCCAGCGCCATTTCCATCGCCACGGGGAAGGGCAGGTTGGCGAGATGACCGTGGTTCCAGCCGCCGAGCAGCCAGCGCTTGGCCTCCGACACCTCGAAGATCGCGCCGGCGGCAGCGACGCGCAGGTCGGTGCGTTCCACCAGCATGAAGCCGCCGCCCATGGCGAAGCCGTTCACCGCGGCGATCACCGGCTTTTCCAGCGTGCCGGCGTTGAAGCAGTCTTCGGCCGCCGCGGCGCGGCCGCCGGGGTTCCGCTCGGCCAGGGACTCCTTCATGTCCTCCCCGGCACAGAAGGCGCGGCCGGCGCCGGTCAGGATCGCCACCTCCAGCCGCGCATCGTGGCGGAACTCCGCCCAGCAGGCGGCCAGTGCCGTGCGCAGCTCGTGGTTCAGCGCGTTGAGCCGCTCGGGGCGGTTCAGCCGCACCACCAGCACCTGCCCGTGGGTCTCGGTCTCGAGCACCGCCATGGCGCGCCCCTCAGCAGCGATACCGGGCGCCCCGCCGGTCCACCGTCCGCACCAGGCCCTGGAACTCCAGCAGGCCGTAATCCGGCGTGCCACGCAACTTCCGCATCCGGGCCTTGGCACGTTCCTGCACATACGGCTCGATGATGACCGGCGGCTCGTCCATCTGCCGCGCCATCAGCTCCACCTCGCAGGCGCGTTCCAGCATGTAGAGCCGCATCAGCGCGCCATGGATGGTCTCGCCCCAGGTGAGCAGCCCATGGTTCAGCAGCACCACGCAGCTGCCCTGCTGGCAGGTGACGCCCAGCGCCTCGCATTCCTCCTGCGAGGTCGGTACGCCGTATTCATGGTAGGCGACGTCGTCCAGGACGTGCAGCGCATCCTGGCTGATCGGCCGCAGCCCCTGGCGTAGAAGGGAAATGCCTGCCCCGGCGCGGGTATGCGTGTGCAGCACGCAATTGGCGTCGGGCCGCGCCTTGTAGACGCCGCTATGGATGGTGAAGCCGGCCGCGTTGAAGCGGCCCTGATCGCCGATGACGTTGCCGGCAAGGTCCATCTTCACCAGGCTGGAGGCGGTGACCTCGTCGAAGGTCTCGCCGTAGCGGTTGATGAGGAAGGTCTCCGGCTCGCGCGGCACCCGCGCAGACATATGGGTGTTGATCAGGTCGGTCCAGCCGAGATGATGAACGACACGGTAGAGCGCCGCGAGGTCGCAGCGCGTCTGCCATTCGGCGTCGGTCATGTCGATGCTGGGGAGCTTCATGGCGGACGACATCGCTCTCTCCGTTCCCATCGCGTCCGGCCGGGGCCGGCGCCCTGCCATCCTGTCCGCCCCAGGCCCGGCCGGCAAGCGCGGATCACCGCCCGGCTTGACAGCGGGCCGGGGCGGCCGGCTTACCGGTGGCAGGGAGGCAGCGGCATGCGCATCGAGATTCTCTGCACCGGCGACGAGATCCTGACCGGCAAGACGGTCAACACCAATTACAGCTATATCGCGCAGCGCCTGAGCGAGGCGGGGCTGGAAGTGGTGCACGGCACCACGGTCGGCGACGACCGCACCAGCCTGCTGGCCGCCTTCCGCCAGGCCGCGACGCGGGCGGAGGCCGTGATCGTCAATGGCGGGCTCGGCCCGACCGTCGACGACCTGTCGCAGGAGGTGGCAGCCGAGGCCGCCGGCGTGCCGCTGGTGCTGCACGAGCCTTGGCTGGCGCGGATGGAAGCCTTCTATGCCCGGCGCAACCGCGTGATGCCGGCCAACAACCGCAAGCAGGCCATGCTGCCGGAGGGCGCCGAATTCATCGACAACCCGATCGGCACGGCCTGCGGCTTCGCGGTGACGATCGAGGGTGCGCGCTTCTACTTCACCCCCGGCGTGCCGCGCGAGATGCGACGGATGCTGGAGGAGCAGGTAATGCCGCGGCTGCTCGCCAGCGCCGGCCTGCCCGGCGTGGCGCGGCTGAAGCGCTTCCATTCCTTCGGCATCGGTGAATCCCGTGCCGACGAGATGCTGGCGGGGATCGAGGCGATGGCGCCGCCCGGCGCGGTGAAGCTGGGCTTCCAGGCGCATTACCCGCAGCTCGAGACCAAGCTCGCCGCCCGCGGCGCCGATGCCACCGCGCTCGACCGGCTGCTGGCGCCGCTGGAGGCGGAGGTGCGCCGACGGCTCGGCAACTTCATCGTGGCGGAGGACCGAGGTCGCTCGAATCCGTGGTGCTGCACGCGCTGCGCGAGCGCGCGGCGGCACGCTGGCGGTGGCGGAGAGCTTCACCGGCGGCAGCATCGCCGCCCGCCTGCTGCAGCTGGACGGTGCCGAGGCGCTGTTCCGCCGCGGCGTGGTCAGTCGCGACCCAACCCAGCTCGCCGCCTCGGTCGGCCTGCCACCGGCACCGGCCTCGGCGCCGCAGGTCGCCCTGGCACTGCGAGCGGCCAGCGGCGCTAGCCACGCGCTGGCCGTGCTGGTGACGATGGAGGGCGAGGGCGCCGAGGCGGGCGGCAGCATCGCCATCGGCCTGGCCGATCCCACCGGCAGCCTGCTGCGGGAGGCGCGGCTGGTCGGCGGGCGGGAATGGGTGCGCCTCGGCGCGGCCGAAGCTCGGGCTCGATTGCCTGCGCCGGCACCTCGCCGGCCTGCCGGCGGACGAAAGGCTGGATTTCGAGCGGCGCTGAGCCGCGGCTTTGCCTCGGCCGCGCGGCGCCATAGGCTGTCACCCGGAAGCGGGCGACAGCACCCGCAAGTCGAGGAAACCCAGGCATGAATCGTCTCGAAGGCAAGGTCGCCCTCATCTCCGGCGCCGCACGCGGCATCGGCGGGGAGAGCGCGAAGCTCATGGCACGGGAAGGCGCCTGGCTGGTCGTCGCCGATGTGCTCGACGAGGCCGGGCGGCAGACGGTGGAGGAGATCCGCGCTGCCGGCGGGCAGGCAGATTACGTCCATCTCGACGTGACGCGGGAGGAAGACTGGACGACGGCGATCGAGGTCGCCACCGGGCGTTTCGGCAAGCTCGACGTCCTGGTCAACAATGCCGGCGTCTTCATCGGCAAGCCGATCGAGGAGATCAGCCTCGAGGAATGGAACAAGCTGGTCGCGGTGAACATGACCGGCGTCTTTCTCGGCACCAAGCTCGCCGCCCCGGCATTGCGGGAGGCGGCGAAGTCCAGCGAGCATGGCAGCGCCATCGTCAATCTGGCCTCCATCGCAGGGCTGGTCGGCTCGCAGCTCGATCCGCTCTATTCGATGACCAAGGGCGGGGTGACGCTGTTCACCAAATCTTCCGCGCTGGAATTCGGCCGCAAGGGCTACCGCATCCGGGTCAACTCGATCCATCCCGGCGTGATCCAGACCGAGATGGGGGAGCAGACCTTCATGGCCCGCGCCCGCCGCACCGGCAGCAACGACCCCGCCCCGGTGCGCCAGCAGGTCTCCGACACCATTCCCTGGGGCCGGCTCGGCGTGCCGCTCGACATCGCCAAGGGGGTCGCCTTCCTCGCCTCGGACGACGCCGCCTATATGAACGGCGCCGGCCTGGTGGTGGATGGCGGCTTCACCGCTGCCTAGAGGGGATCTCCACCTCCAGCAGCGGCGCATGCTGCTGCGCGCCATAGACATCGGTGTCGCCGAAGTCCCCAGCCGGCACCAGCCGCGGCAGCGTCGCCTTGAAGGCGAGCGCCGCGTCATAGGGCGTGAACAGCACATCGGCCTCCGCCACTTGGTACAGCCGGGCGAAGAGCGCGCCATTCAGCGCGCCGGTCGCCTTCACCGCGGCATAGACCGCCGGGTCCTCGAACAGGACGTCGATGGTCAGCATGAAGGGACCGGCATTTTTGCTCTTGCAGATCTGCGCGATGTCGCGGAGCCGAGCCATCAGCCTACCCTCTCATGCTCGATGGGGAACATCTCGTAAGGGTCGTCCGGCGCCACGGTGTGAAAGACGCTGAAGCGATAGAGGGCGCCAAGCTCTAGGTCGGAGGGAGAGAAGGGGAAGGCCATATTGCCCTCCTTGCAAAGCCGGCCTTTGAAATCGGCATGCAGCAGGCTGGTGCGCGCCATGGCCAGCACGGCATTCGCTACCTCCTGCGTCTCGGCCAGCACCTCGACTACGAAGCCGAGTTCATAGGGCGTGCCGCCCTGCTGCGGCTCCCGCGCCCCCATCACCGCGTCGCGGCCGATGGTGCGGACCGCCATGCGCCAGGCGGATGAGGGCACGCCAAAATCGGCGGCCTTGGCCGCGACCTTGGCGCGGTGCGTCGCCAGGTAGTCGTCGATCTGCGCGATCAGCCCGGGATCCCGCGTGGCGCAGAGCGTGATGGCCCGGTAGCCCGCCAACTCGACGCCCTCGAGCTTGACCGTATAGGTCCCGGCCGGCGTCCAGCGCATGCCGCTGACCCGCACCGCGCGGTCGGTCACCGCCTCAAACCGCACGTCGGAGGTGTCGAGCAGCCCGCCCGGCTCGACATGGTGGATCGGGCTGGAGTTCTCGTGCAACGCGAATTGGCGACCGAGAGCGGCGTGCAGCGGCGGATGGGGTTGGGTGGCTCGCAGACGAGATGGTCGGGGAACACCGTTACCAGCAGGCAGTCCGGCTCTTTTGGCGTGGTCGGTTCGGCGCCGCATTCCAGCATCTTGCCGGCATACCAGCAGGGCGCCGGAGGCAAGCCGGCGCGCATCGCCGGCGCCACCCATTGCGCCGGGTCGCTGCTGCGCCCGGCGAGCACCACCTGCGCGCCCTGGTCGAGCGCGCGGGCGATGGGCTCCGGCCCCATCATGCCGACGATGCGAGTGGCGCGGTTGATCGTCGCGTGGTCGAGCGGCGGCAGCTTGGCCAGCGCCCTCACCCGGCCTTGGTCGACCCGGCGCGACAGGAGCGCCTTCTCCTGCTCTGCATGGATCAACGCCATGGGGAAGGACAGCCCCTCCTCTCGCGCGATCTCCCGCACCAGGACGGCGGTGTCCTGCAGATGCGGCTCCCCGCCGGCTCCGCCGGAAGTGCCGATGATGCAGGGGATGCGCGCCGCAACTGCGGCCTGCAGCATCAGCCGCAGGTCGCGCTTGACCGAAAGGCGGGAACAGAAGGAGGTCCCGGCGCCGAGATAATGCGGCCCTGGGTCGGTGCTGCCGCCGTCGCAGCCGATCACCTGCGGGTTGCGCGACATGCCGATGCGAAGCGATTCCTCGGCGAAGCCGTAGCCGAGGATGCCGCTGGTCGACAGCATGGTGAAGCCTGGATTGCTCATGTCGCGTTCCTCAGGGCTTCGGCAGCAGGCCGGCGCGGGCGGCCTCGGCCCAGAACCTGCTCCTCCCGCACCAGGGTGGCGGCGAGCGCAGTCAGGTCCATCGGCGCAGGATCGACCGCCAAGCTCCGAAGCCGTGCCTGCATCGCCGGCGTGGCGCTGATTTCACTGAGTGCGGTATTGAAGCTTGCTGGGTGATCGACTCCGGCATCTTCGCCGGGCCGAACAAACCGAACCAGCCGTCGAACTCCACTTCCGGCACGCCGGCCTCGCGGAGGGTCGGTACCTCCGGCAGCGTTGCGGAACGCTGCGGCGAACTGACCGCAATGATCCTGATCTTTCCGCCCGGGAGCAACCCCATCGCCGTCGCCGGGCTGCCCCAGGCGAGCTTCAGGTGGCCACCCGTCAGATCGCCAAGATAGGCTCCGCTGCCGCGATAGGGCACTTCGGTCAGCTGCAGCCCGGCGGCCTGGGCAAAGCGGTTCGCGGTGTAGGAGGATTGCGCGTCCGAGGTCGCCTGGGCGAGCTCACCGGGATGCGCCCGGGCATAGGCGATCATGCCGGGCAGGTCCTTGAACGGCGCGTCGACGTTCAGCATCAGCACCAGCGGGTAACGTGCCATCAGCCCAATCGGCGTGAAGTCCGTGGCCGGGTCGAAGGGCAGCGGGTTGACCATCTGCCGGTTCATCACATGCGTACTGGTGACGGCCAGCAGCGTGTCAGCCGTCGGCAGGCGCCCGGGCGACGGCCTCCGTGCCCACGACGCCGTTGGCGCCGGGCCTGTTCTCCACCACGAAACTCTGGCCGAAACGTTGTGTGAGCTGCTCGGCGAAGGCGCGGGTGGTGATGTCGGTGCCGCCGCCTGGCGCATAGGCGACGACGATCCGTACCGGCCGCGTCGGCCAGGCAGGCTGGGCGCGCAGCGGCGGAGCGGCAAGGGCAAGTGCAAGGCCGCCGAGCGCGCGGCGGGTGAGCGTGGCGGTCATCAACGTGCCTCCTTCCATGTGCCGATGCCTGGCCTTGCCAGACCCAGGTTCTCGCGCAGCGTCGCACCGGCATAGTCGCGGTGATAGAGGCCGCGCCGCTGCAGCTCGGGCACCACCAGCCGGGTGAAATCTTCGAAGGACGCCGGATACTGGGAGGCGACGAGGACGAAGCCGTCGCATCCGCGGCCTTCGAACCACTCCTCCATCTGGTCAGCAACCTGCTTCGGCGTGCCGGTGAAGTTCGGGAATTCCCGCGTCGTGCCGCGGCCCGAAAACTGGACGAAGTCGCGGATCGTCGGGTTGGGCTTGCCGCTGAGCTGGACAATGCGGTCCTTGAAGCCGGTCCAGGACAGTCGGGCGAGCTCGGCATCGGTGAACTCGCTGTCCATGTCCTTCGAAGCAAAGTCGAAGTTCAGCGCCTCGGACAGCAGCACCACCGCGTCCACTGGCTTGGCCAGCGACTCGGTGAAGGCGCGCTTCTCCTCGGCCTGGCCGGCGGTTTCGGCTACGTTGACGTAGCAGGCCGGAGCGACCGCGACGCTGTCCAGGTCACGCCCGGCGGCGGCGACGGCGGCCTTGAGATCGGCATACTGCTTCTGCCCGGCGGCCAGGTTCGGGTAGACCACGAAGATCAGCTCCCCCAGCGGCCGGCGAAGCGACGGCCGCGGCCGGACTGGCCGGCCTGGATCAGCACCGGATGGCCCTGCGGGCTGCGCGGCACGGGCAGCGGCCCATGGGTGCGGAAGAAGCGGCCCTCATGCTTCAGCGCACGGACCTTGTCGCCATCGGCGAAGCGGCCGGTGGCCTTGTCGAGAATGATCGCGTCATCCTCCCAGCTGTCCCAGTGGCCGAGCACGGCTTCCATGAACTCGTCCGCGCGGTCATAGCGCAGGTCGTGCTCCAGGTGCTCGGTGCGGCCGAAATCCGCAGCTTCGGAATCATTCAGTGAGGTGACGACGTTCCAGGCCGCACGCCCACGTGTCATCAGGTCAAGCGTGGCGAACAGCCGCGCCACGTGGAACGGCTCGTAATAGGTGGTCGAGTAGGTGCCGCCAAGACCAAGGCGCGAGGTGACGCCCGACATGACGGCGAGGATCGTCGCCGGGTCCATCTTGACCACGCGGATGCCATTCTCCACGGCAGCGCGGTGATCGCGGCCGTAGATGTCGGGCATCGCCAGCCTGTCGTCGAAGAAGGCGAGGTGGAACTTGCCCTCTTCCAGCACCCGCGCGACCCGGATGAAGTGATCAGGGCCGAGATAGTCGGTCGAGGCGGCAGGGTGCCGCCAGGAGCCGGGGGCAATGGAGCAATTCTGCGCCTGCAGGAAGCCCACCATCTTCATTGTGCGGCCGGGTGCGGCCATGTCGTTCACTCCCGAGAAAAGTCAGACAGCGCCGCTGCCGCGCAGCATCTCGATGTCGCTCATTGCCAGGCCGAGCCACTCGCCCAGCACCGCATTCGTGTCGGCACCGCGGGCACGGCCGGCATGCCGCAGCGTCGCCGGCGTCGCGCTCAGGGTCGGCACCGGCGCCGGCAGGACCAGCTCCCCCGCCCGCTCGTCCAGGATGCGCAGCAGATTGCCGCGGGCGGAGATGTGCAGGTCGGCGAAGATGTCGGCGATGCTGTTGATCGGGCCCCAGGGCACTTCGGCCGCGTCGCAGGCAGCGCCCAGCTCTTCCATGGTCATCGTCGCCGCCCAGTCGGCGACGGTGCCGTTGACCTCCGACCGAGCAGCGATGCGCTGCGCCGTTGTGGCGTAGCGATCGGCGGCGGTCAGTTCCGGACGGCCCATCGCCTCCGCCAGCCGCGCGAAGATCTTGTCGCTGGTGCAGGCGATGGCGACCCAACGGCCCTCCTTCGTCTGCCAATGGCCATGCGGCACCACGGTCGGCACGTCGGCGCCCATCCGCTCCCGCACCGTGCCGTTGCGGGCATAGGCCGGGGCGGTCTCGTCCAGCGAGGCGGAAAATCGATTCATAGAGGCCGATATCAACATCCTGGCCTTGCCCGGTCTGCTCCGCGACCCGCAGCGCCATCAGCACGCCAACCGCGCCCCAGATGCCGGAGAGATAATCCGCCAGCGAAGTCGAGCCCGGGACCACCGGCCGGCCGTCCGGCTCGCCGGCGAGGTAGCTGAGCCCGCCGAAGCCGTGCGCCACGCGGGCGAAGCCGGGCAGACCGCGCTTCGGCCCGGTCTGGCCATAGGCGCTGACCCGCAGCACCACCAGCTTCGGGTTGATCTTCCTCAGGCTGTCCGGCGAGAGGCCCCATTTCTCCAGCGTGCCCGGGCGGAAATTCTCCAGCAGCACGTCCGATTGCGCGACCAGCTTGCGGAACACCGCGGCGCCTTCCGGGTGACGCAGGTCGAGCGTCATGCACTGCTTATTGCGCGCCTCGCTCAGCCAAGCGAGCGTGTCGCCGCATTCGGTCGGCGTGCCGAAGGCGCGCATGGGGTCACCGAGCTTCGGATGCTCGATCTTCAACACCGTCGCGCCGAAATCGGCCAGGATGGTGCCGGCGAAGGGCGCGGCGAGAAAGGTCGCCACGTCCAGCACCTTCACCCCCGCCATGGGTTGCGGCGCGGTCATGCCGCCTCTCCCGCCAGGCTCAGGATTTCGCGCGCCATCCGCGCATGCACCGCATCCACCATCGTTCCCCCTCCGCCACCGCGCCGGACGAGCCTTCGAGCAGCGCGAGCACGCGCCGGGCCCAGGCCACCCGCGCCGGGTCCGGCCCGAATACCGCGTTGATCGGCGCCACCTGGTCGGGATGGATCGCCCACTTTCCCTCGTAGCCCAGTGCCCGCGACCGCCGGGCAGAGGCGCGCAGCCCCGCATCGTCGCGGTAGTCGGCATAGACAGCATCGATCGGCTTGATGCCCGCGGCGCGGCAGGCATTGGCGATACGCGCCAGCGCGTAGTGCCATTGATCATTGAGGTGCGGTTCGGGCTCGGCTGGCATGGCGTAATCGGGGTTCGGCAAGCCAACGGTGCTATCCGGCGTCCGCATCTCCGCCATGTAGTCGCCAAGGCCGAAGATCATAGTCTCCAGCCTCGGATGCGCCGTTGCGATGACCTCGGCATTGCCGACGCCCTTTGGCGTCTCAACCAGCGCGGCGATGCCGATCCGCCGGCCCGGACCGCGCGCCGCCTCGATCCCGTCAAGCAGCGCGGCGACGAAGCGGATTTCGAAGGGTTCCGAGGATTTCGGCAGCACGATGCGGTCGAGCCGCGGGCAGGCGGCTGCGACTTCGACGATGTCGCGGTGGCACCAGGGCGTGCCGATGCCATTGACGCGGACCGACATAATCCGGCGATTCCAATCGATCCCGTTCAGCGCGCCGATCGCCGCCTGCCGCGCGGCGTCCTTGCGGTCCTCCGCCACCCCATCCTCAAGGTCCAGCACCACCGCATCCGCGGCACCGGCCGCGGCCTTGGCTGAAGAAGCGTTCGGCGCTGGCGGGCACCGACAATTCGCTGCGTTGCGGGCGGTAGCCCTCGACGGCTGCATGCGCTGCTGTCACGCTTCCGCTCCTGCCATGTCCGTCAATCTCAAGCTGCTCAATGCCTTCCTGGCCGTCGCCGAGCACGGCAGCTTCCGCCGCGCGGCGGAGCTGGCCGGCCGCTCGCAATCCGCGCTCTCGGTGCAGGTACGGGAGTTGGAGGGCCAGCTCGGCACCTCCCTCTTCCACCGCACGACCCGCGTGGTGACCCTGACGCGGGAGGGCGAGGCGCTGCTGCCGCATGCTCGCCGGGCGATCGCGGAGATGGAGGCCGGGCTGCGCCAGGTGCGCGCCGCGGCAGGGATGCAGGGTGGACGGCTTGCGCTCGGCTGCCCGCCACATATCGCCGCGTCCGCGCTGCCGGCGCTGCTGGCGGAGTTCCACGCGGCGCATCCAGGCGTTGCGCTGAGCATCCGCGAGATGCCGCAGGCCGGGGTGCTGGAAGGCATCCGACGGCAAGAGCTGGATTTCGGCATCGGCCCGCGCCCGGCCGATGCACCGAGCCTCGTCTTCGCGCCGCTGATGGAGGAGGAGATCGTGGCGCTCGCCCCGCCACGCTTCGCCCCGGCCGGCCCAGGCATCACCCTGGCCGGGCTCGGCGCACTGCCGGTGATCATCACCTCCGGTACAAACAGCATGCGGGCGATGGTCGAGGAGGCCGCGGCCAGCATCGGCGTCTCCTTCCGACTGCGTTGCGAGGTGCAGATGCCGGAGACGGCGATTGTCCTGGCGCGGGAAGGGCTGGGCGTCGCCGTGGTGCCGCAGCTCGCTCTGGTCGGCCGGCGGCTGTCCGGGCTGCGGCTGCTGCGGATCAGCGACCCGCCACTGCTACGGGAGGTCGGGATTGTCCGGCTACGCGGCAGCCGGCTATCACCAGCGGCGGCGGGCTTCCAGGACATACTTCGGGTGCGGCTGACAGCGCTGGCCCTACCGGCGGCGGACACGCCACTCCCCCTCGTTTCCGGCTCTGGCGCCATGACAACATTCCCATCCCGCGGCACCGAGGTCACGACGCCGAGGCGATCAAAGCCCGCCAGCGCCCGCGACAGCAAACGAGTTTCGGCGAGCGATTGATCGCTTTTTCTGCAGACTCAGCCATTGCCGCGCCGCTTCGCCGCAGCGGTCGGCTGGGGTAGGCTCCGCGCCACCCCGAGGGAGACGCGACCATGAGCGAAGCCAGGCTTGCCCCGAACCTGCCGGACTGGATGGTGCAGCACGCCAACCGGTATCTCTCCAGCGGCGGCACCGACGGCCACATGTACACCGTCACCCCGCCCGGGCGGCAGGAGATGACGGTGCCCTCCCTGCTGCTGACCACGACCGGGCGGAAGTCCGGGGAGCGCTACATCTTTCCGCTGTTCTACGGCGATGTCGGCAAGGGCTGGGTCATCGTCGCCTCCAAGGGCGGCGCGCCGGAGCATCCCGGCTGGTACCGCAACATCCTCGCCAATCCGGAGGTCGAGGTGCAGGTCGGCACGCTGAAGACGAAGGCGAAGGCGCGGACCGTGTCCGGCGAGGAGCGCGCCCGGCTCTGGCAGCAGGCGCTGGAGTTCTGGCCACCCTATGCTGACTATCAGCAGAAGACAGAGCGGGAGATTCCGGTCGTCGTGCTGGACCCGATCGAATAGACTGGGCGCTGGCGAACAATCGCGGCGGCGCCGCGTTGGGGGCCACCCCCGACAACGGAGCCTCCCGGCGATGATCAAGCTCGGCTACAAATTGATGTCTGAGGAGCATGGCCCGAAGGAGCTTGTGCGCAACCTCGTTCGGGCGGAGCAGGCCGGCTTCGACCTTGCCGCAATCTCCGACCACTTCTCCCCCTGGGTGGAAGAGCAGGGCCATGCGCCGCTCGCTTGGTCGGTGCTCGGCGCGGCAGCGCAGGCAACGTCCGCATCGGGCTGATGACGGCGGTGACCTGCCCGATCATGCGCTACCACCCGGCCATCATTGCTCAAGGCGCCGCAACCGTCGCCCTGCTCAGCGACAACCGCTTCACCCTCGGGCTCGGCGCCGGGGAACGGCTGAACGAGCACATCGCAGGCCAGGGCTGGCCCGGGGTCGGCGAGCGGCACGAGCGGCTCTCAGAAGCAATCGACATTATCCAAGGCTTGCTCACCGGCGAGCTTCAGCAACTACCGCGGGCAGTATTTTCGGCTCGACCAAGCGCGGCTCTACGATCGGCCCGACCGTAAGCCGCCGGTGGTGATGGCCGCCGGCGGGCCGGAGGCGGCCCGGTTGGCAGCGCGGAAGACTGACGGGCTAGTGGTGACCGAGCCGAAGCCCGAGTTGGTCGAGGCCTTCCAGTCCGCCAACGGCAATGGCCCGCGCTATGCCGAGGTCTCGATGTGTTGGGCACCGTCCGAGGAAGAGGCACGGAAGACCGCGCACCACTACTTTCGCTGGGCGGTCACTGGCTGGCCTGTCCAGGCGGAGTTGCCGAACACGCGGGGCTTCGCCGCGGCCACCGAGCATGTCACGCCGGAGATCGTAGCACGGCAGGTGACCTGCGGCCCTGCGGCTGAGGTCCACCTCGATGCCATCAACAAGTATATTGTTGCCGGATATGATCACATCATCCTGACGCAGGTTGGGCCACGCCAAGCAGAGTTCATTAGTTTCTTCGAGCAGCAGCTGGGCCCGTTGTTGCGGCAGCACTGAACCTTCCCCACACGGCGGCTCACCCGACCATCTCCGCTTCGAACGCGATCCGGAGCGCCGTACGAAGTATGATGGCTACAGGACGGAGCGGCAGCTGGCTTGATGGCTCTTCAAAGCATTTCTTCTACTAGGGATAATAGCTCGCTGCGAGAGAAGTATCCTCACGGATTCGTTATCAATCGAGTCGGCCCAATAAGCGGCATGCTGTCGCCGCCTGCCTTGATGATGCAGGCGGAGAGGCGATGCGACGGTTCGGATGTCTTGTTACGAAGGCGCCGGGGAGATCCCCTGGTCTTGGCTGCCGCGGTGCGTGCTTGTCTCTCGCTGCCGTCTTGGGACTCTTCCTTGTCGCGTGTGACAGTCATGAGGAGGAGGCCGCGCCGATGGCCCCTCCCTCGGTCACTGTCGCCAAGGGCGATCCGGCGCGAAGTCACCGATTGGGATGAGTTCACCGGTCGCTTCGTAAGCACCGAGCGGGTCGAGTTGCGTGCCCGGGTCAGCGGTTATCTCGACACTATCTCCTTCGCGGATGGCCAAGTGGTGAAGCGTGGCGACATGCTGTTCCGCATCGATCCGCGCCCGTTTGTCGCAGCAGTGACCGAAGCCGAAGCACGGCTGACTGGTGCCCGCTCGCAGGCGACACTGGCGCAGCAGGAGTACGACCGCGCAAGAAACCTGCTGCAGTATCGTGCCGCGTCGGAAGCCAATCTTGAGCAACGGGCTCAGGCGTTGGAAAGCACGAGAGCACAGGTCGTCCAGGCGGAGGCTGCGCTGCAGCGTGCCCGGTTGGATCTCGAGATTCACCACGATCCGTGCACCGCTTGCAGGGCGCATCGGACGCCATCTGGTCAGCCCCGGCAACCTCGTTTCGGGCGGGGAGGCAAGCTCGGCAACGCTGCTCGCCACCATCGTCACTATGGATCCTATCGACGTCAGTTTCGATATCGACCAGGCCGCCGCGCTGCGTTACGTGCGGCTCGCCCAGCGTGGCGACCGACCTTCCTCGCGCGACTTCGAGAATCCGGTGCAGCTCGCGCTGGCGGACGAGGCCGGCTTTCCGCACCAGGGACGAGTCGTCTTCGTCGACAACGAAGCGGATGCTGGGACTGGCACGATCCGTCTGCGTGCCCGCTTCGACAATCCACACGACCTCTTCGCGCCCGGTGTCTTCGCCCGTGTGCGACTTATCGCCAGTGCGCCTTACAAGGCGCTGCTGGTTCCAGATGCGGCCGTAGCAACGGACCAATCGCGCCGCGTGCTGTACGTGCTTGGCGGCAGCGACACGCCAGAAGCTAGGCAGGTTCAACTTGGTCCGCTGCATGATGGTCTGCGGGTCATCCGCGACGGATTGCGTGGCGACGAGGAGGTGGTGATCGGTGGCATGATGCGGGTGCGGGCTGGCCAGCCTGTCACCCCACAGCGACCTGCCGCGCCCCGGGCGCTTTCGGACGTCCGCCCCTGAGCAATCTTGGCGTCCTCTCAGTCAGGCAGCCTGTCCTCGCCTGCGTCCTGTCGCTGGTGCTGCTGATTGTCGGCGGGTTGTCGATGCTGTCGCTGCCGATCTCCGAATACCCGGATGTCGTGCCGCCGACGGTTGTCGTCAGCACCACCTATCCCGGTGCCTCGGCTCAGGTGGTCGCTGATACCGTGGCGACACCGATCGAGCAGGAGGTGAACGGGACAGAGGGCATGCTCTACATGTCTTCGCAGTCGACCGCCGACGGTCGGATGAGCCTGACAGTCACCTTCCGCCTCGGCACCGATCCCGACCGGGCGCAGATCCTGGTGCAAGGTGCCGTCGCCGCGGCATCGCCCCGTCTGCCCGAGGAGGTGCGGCGTTGGGGCGTCACCACGCGTAAGCTCGCCACCGACCGCTTGATGGTGATTTTCGTCAGCTCGCCGAATGGCAGCTACGACCAGCTCTATGTCTCCAACTACGCGCTGCGCCAAGTGCGGGACGAGCTGTTGCAGATCGACGGTATCGGCGATATCGACATGCAGGGCGCGCGCGACTACGCCATGCGAGTCTGGCTCGATCCAGGCCGCATGGCAGTCAACGGCATTATCGCCGAAGACGTTGTCGCCGCCATCCAGGCCCAGAACGCCGAGATCGCCGGCGGCCAGATTGCCGAGCCGCCGGTCACCGACCAAGCCTTCCAGCCCAACCTCACCTTCCGTGGCCGGCTGGCCGATGCGACGGAGTTCGAGTCCATTGTCATTCGCGCCGGCGATGATGGGCGACTGCTCCGGCTGCACGATATCGGTCGGGTGGGATTGGGCGCTGCCTCCTATACCACCGCGAGCACGCTACAGGGCCGCCCAGCAGTAGCGCTGGCTGTGACCCAGCGACCGGGCTCCAACGCGCTGGCGACGGCCGAGGAGATCCGGGCCCGTCTTTCCAGCATTGCCCGCAACTTCCCACCCGGGATCACCGCTGAAATCGCCTACGACCCGACCCGGTTTGTTGCCGAAAGTGTGCACGAACTGGCGGTGACGATTGGTGAAGCGGTGTTCCTTGTGGTCCTCGTGGTGCTGCTGTTCCTGCAGAACTGGCGCGCCGCGACCATACCGATCCTCGCCATCCCAGTTTCCTTGATCGGCACCTTCGGGGTGATGATTGCCTTTGGCTTCACTTTAAATGTGCTGACGCTGTTCGGTCTGGTGTTGGCGGTGGGGATCGTCGTCGACGACGCCATCGTGGTGGTGGAGAATGTTGATCGCCATTTACGGACCGAGCCATCGGTCCAACGTGCCGCAACCGCGACCATGCTGGAGGTCGGCGGGGCACTGTTGTCGATCGCCCTCGTGCTCTGCGCCGTCTTCGTGCCGACCGCCTTTCTCGATGGGATCACCGGCCGCTTCTTCCGGCAATTGCCGTCACCATCGCGGTAGCCACCGCGCTGTCCTGCTTCTGCTCGCTCACCCTCAGCCCGGCTCTGGCAACGCTGATCCTGAGGCATGAGCCGCCGCGCCCACCCTCGCGCCAGCGGGGACCGGCTCGGCTTCTGCGCTGGCTTTTGGCACGATTCAACCGCGGCTTCGATCGGCTGGCGCGCGGCTACGCGGCATTGATTCGGCGCGCGGCGCCTAGGGCATTGCCGATGCTGGTGCTCTATGCGCTGCTGATCGCCGGCGCCGTCGGGTTGCTGGCGACCGCCCCGCAAGGATTCATCCCGGCGCAGGACCGCGGCTATGCAACTATCTCCATTGAATTGCCCGGCGGCGCCTCGCTCGCGCGGACGACGGAGGTGGTAGAGCGTGCCGCTGCCATCGTGCGCGACGTGCCGGAATCGCTAACGTCTCGGCCTTGGCTGGGGTCTCCGGCGCCACCAGTACAGCGGGCAACAACCAGGGCACGATCACGCCGGTCTTCGCACCCTGGTCAGAACGCCTGCCCCGAGGCGACACAGCCGCCCGCATTATGCGCGAATTGCGTCGCCGGCTCTCGGTACTAGAGGAGGCTAGCGTCCTCGTGATCCCTTCACCCGCGGTGCCGGGCCTCGGCACTGGCGGAGGTTTTGCATTGCGGCTTGAGGATCGCACAGGTCGTGGCACCGCGGTGCTGGCGGTAGCGGCCGACACTCTGGTCGCGGCGCTGGCGCGAACGCCCGGGCTGGCCGGTGCCTATTCGCCTTTCAAGGTGGATGCGCCGCTTGTCGCAGTTGATATCGACCGCAGCCGGATCGAAATGTTGGGGGTTCCAGTGGCGCGGCTGAGTCAGAGCATCGAGACGCTGCTCGGCTCCTCCTACGTGAACGACTTCACCGCCTTCGGCCGAAACTGGCGCGTCGTGGCACAGGCCTCGCCGGGATTTCGCCGCCTTCCGACCGACCTTGCGCGCATCTACACCCGGAACGCGCAAGACCAGATGGTGCCTTTGGCCAATGTCATGACGTTGCGCGATACTACCGGGGCGCAGCGCGTGCCGCGCTACAACCTCTATCCCGCAGCTGGAGGTTGCTGGGGAGATCCTGCCCGGCACCGGTTCCGCCGCCGCCATTGCCACCGTGGAAAGCGTTGCGCGCCGGCTTCTGCCTGACGGCATTGGCTTCGAATGGACTGAACTGTCCTACGAGCAGACGCAGAGCGGCAATGCCGGGTTGCTGGTTTTTCCTTTATGCGTATTGTTCGTCTATCTGGTGCTGGCAGCGCAGTATGGCTCCTGGAGTCTGCCGTTTGCAGTCATCCTGATCGTACCGATGTGCCTGCTGACCTCGACGCTTGGCGTGCGGATCCTGGGCCAGGACGTCAACATCCTGACGCAGATTGGATCTCGTCGTACTGGTTGGGCTGGCGGCGAAGAACGCCATCCTCATCGTCGAATGTCGCTCAACAGCGGGAGGAGGAAGGGGCGAGCGCGCTGGACGCAGTGGTGGCTGCCTGCCAGCTTCGGCTGCGCGCCATCCTGATGACGTCTCTCGCCTTCATCCTCGGCGTGCTGCCACTAGTGATCGCCACCGGCGCCGGATCGGAGATGCGTCGCGCGGTGGGCGCGGCCGTCTTCTTCGGGATGATGGGTGTGACGGTTTTCGGCCTGCTCTTCACCCCGGTCTTCTATCTGGCCATCCGCAGGCTGGTCGGACCGAAACGCTCGGCCATGCGGGAAATGGCACGGCAAACACGCTGACGAGATCCGGGCGCGGCGACCCGCCTCCTGCCTTTGTGGTCGGTGCTTCGGGGAATGACATGAAGGCAGCGACGCTTCGCCTGCGGGTCGGCCGACTGCCGTCGGACCAACGCTGCATTGGTACCCGGTGTCACACGACCTCCGTCGATCGACGGACGGCCCAGTTGGCCGCAACTGCCTGCCTTCTGACCTTGGTGAGCATGACCTGCATTTCCCGTGTAGGAAATCAACGTCACGCCGACGCGACACTGGGCCGTTGTTGTCGTCCCGGCCCTGAACTGCGGGCGGCTTTGCCGGTTCGGCCCTCAGTTTGACCAGGGTGGAGCCTCGATGCCGCGCAGCCTGGCCAATATGTCATATTCCGAGCCTTTCATCATCGCCGCATTCGGCACGACCTGCCTGGTCCGGGCGGCGCCCCTGCCGCACCGTGCCAACCACCGTGGCGGCGTTGCCTGTGGCATCGGCTAAACTTCAGCGCGCCTCGACCGCGGCGAAACAGGCCGGCCTCCCTCGGCTTGAGGCCGGGTCGGAAGGATTGCTGGCGGCCCGTCTCGTCGAACATGCCCTGCTGCATAGCGCGGCCGGCACGATTTTCGTCGCGCGGAGCGAAGCCAGGGCGGCCCGTCTGCACCATGCCGCTTGCGCCCTGGCCCCCTCCTCGCTTGCCGTGCTGCTGCTGCCTGGCTGGGATTGCCTGCCCTATGACCGCGTTTCCCCCTCGCGCACCGTTATGGGCCAGCGCACGGAAGTTGCCCGACGAGTTGAAGAAGCTGGGCCGCGGCTGCTGATCGGCTCGGTCGAAGCCTTGACACAACGCGTGCCGCGACCGGATGCCGCAGCCTTGCTGCACCTGGACGCTGGAGGCGCGCTCGATCCGGACGCGCTCCGCCGCGAGTTGCTCCGCCGCGGCTATGAACTGGACGACCGCGTGGACGAAGCCGGGCGAGGCCGCCGTGCATGGCAGTGTCATCGACATCATCCCGGCCGGCATCCCCGGCGACCCCGCCTGGCGCCTGCGGCAGGACGCTGGCCAGATTCTCAGCATCCATCATTTCGATCAGCTCACTCAGCGAAGCCTGGGGTCGGAGGCCGCGACGGTGCGGATCGGACCCGCATCCGAACTCGTGCTGCCGCCAGAGCATGCGATGGCCGAGGTCCGGCCGCCCGGACTGGAGCATGCTTTGGCCGCCTTCTGCGAGGATCTCACGACGCTGCCGGCGCTGATGCCGGAAGCGTCGGTGATCCTGGACGACGGAGCGGCGGCCGCGCTCGACCGGCGCTGGGCGGAAGTCACCGAGGCATTCCGTATTCGCATTGCCTTACGCCCGCCAGGGCCGGAGGACCCACCAGTACCTCCGCCGGACATCTTCTACCTCGAGCCAAAGGCCTGGACGGCGGCGCTCGCTGGCCGGCAGCCTCAGCAGGTGGGGGCAGCCGGGGAATGCTCCGCAGAGCCGCCGCGCTTTGCCGCGCTAGCCGACCCGGATGCGGGATTCGTGGCCTATGCCGAAGCGCAAATCGACCAAGGCCGCCGGGTAGTCGTCGCCGGCCCGCTCGGGCGTGGCCTACGCAGGCTGGTCCAGCATTTGGGTAAGGCAGTCGGCATCGAGCCGCAACCGGCAGCAGATTGGCCTTCGTTGTTGCGCTTACCGCCGGGAAGCCTCGCTTGGCTGGACACTCCTCCCGACCTGCCGGGCTTCGAGGCACCGGAAGCCATATTAGTACCGCTGGCGACAGTTCGCCCCATCCTGCGGCAGACGGGTTCCAACGGCGAGGCGCTGATGGCCGCCGCCAGTCTGCAACCCGGCGATGCCGTGATTCACCAGGACCACGGCCTTGGCGCACTGGGCGGTGTGGAACCAGTGGATACCGGGACGGTACACATCGACTGCTTGCGGCTTGACTACGCTGACGCCGTGCAGCTCGTTCCCTTCGATGAGCTGGACCGCCTCTGGCGTTACGGCGCTGAGGCGGTCGGACTGAGCCTCGACCGGCTGGGCGGCGACTCCTGGCCAAAGCGCCGCGCCGAGGCTGAGGCGGCGGTGGCCGAAAGCGCCCATGCCCTGCTCGAGATGGTCCAGGCCAGAGAGGCGGCATGTGCGCCGATGCTGCGCCCAGCGCTCGAACCTTTCGCCCGCTTCACTGCGCGCTTCCCTTATGAGCTTACCGCCGACCAGGCGACGGTTGTGGCAGCGGTGCAGGCGGATCTCGCCGCCACACGGCCGATGGATCGGTTGGTCTGCGGCGATGTCGGCTTCGGCAAGACCGAGGTGGCGCTGCGCGCTGCTGCCATCGCGGCGTTTGCCGGCCACCAAGTCGCATTGTTGGCACCGACCACCGTATTGGTGCGCCAGCATGCAGAGAGCTTTCGCCGCCGCTTCGAGGGGCTTGGCATTCGAGTCGAGGCGCTGTCGCGGCTCACGCCACCCGCGGAGGCCCGCGCCATCCGCGCGGCGATCGCCCGCGGTGAGGTGCACATTGCCATCGGCACCCAGGCTTTAGCAGCGAAGCCTGTGCACTTCCAAAACCTCGCCTTGCTCATCATCGACGAGGAGCAGCGCTTCGGGGCGCAGCAGAAGGCGCAGCTTCAGCGGCTGCGTACGGGCGGGACGCCGCATGTGCTGACATTGACCGCCACGCCGATCCCGCGCACGCTGCAGGCGGCGCTGGTAGGATTGCGCGAGCTCAGCGTTATCGCTACCCCGCCGGCACGGCGCCAGCCGGTCCGTACCTTGCGGGCGTCGCTGGACGACGCATTGCTGGCTCTGGCGTTGCGGCGCGAGGCGCGACGTGGCGGACAGAGCTTCGTTGTTTGCCCGCGCATCGAGGATGTCGCCCCGATGCGCGCCCGTATCACCGGTCTGGTGCCGGAGCTGTCGCTGATCGAGGCCCATGGCGGTCTGTCGCCTGCCGAAGTGGACGAGGCGATGGTGCGCTTCGCCGATGGCGGAGCCGATGTGCTGGTCTCGACCAATATCGTCGAATCCGGGCTCGATGTACCACGTGCCAACACCATGCTGGTCTGGCGAGCCGATCGGTTCGGCCTGTCGCAGTTGCATCAGCTACGCGGACGAGTGGGGCGCGGGCGGCTGCGCGGGGCGATTTACCTGCTGACCGACCCGGCCGTACGCTTGTCGGCCGCGACGGATCGACGGCTCCGCATGCTGGAGGCCTTGGACCGGGTCGGTGCCGGGTTCGCCATTAGTGCCCGCGACCTCGACCTGCGTGGCGCCGGCGACCTACTGGGAGAGGCCCAGGCCGGACATCTGAAGTTGGTCGGGATAGAGCTCTATCGTCACCTGCTGGATCGCGCCCTGGCCGAGGCCCGCGGCGAAACCTCGCCCGAGGTGTGGAGCCCGAGCGTGGCTCTGGGCGTCGACGCTTACATCCCGCCCGAGCACGTGCCGGAGGCTGCGCAACGGGTTGATGTCCATACCTGACTTGGCCGCATGCTGCGGGAAAGCGACTTGGCCTCCGTGGAAGCTTTGGAGGACGAACTGGAGGATCGCTACGGTGAGGCGCCGGCGCCGTTGCGCAACCTTTTCGCGCTAGCACGGATCTCGGCGCGGTGCCGCCGCCTCGGCATCGCTCGGATCGAGGTCGGACCGAGTGCTGCGGCAGTGACACCCCGCACCGATTGGGTAGTGGAACCGCCGGCGGGCCTGGAACTCCGCAATGGAAGACTTCTGTTGAGGCGGGAGAGCAAGGACGCAGCCGAGCAACTGGCCACGGCAGAAGCCCTGCTGACGGCACTGGCGCCACCTCGCCGCAAGCGTCCCGCGTGACTACCGGGCCAGGGGCCAGACCAGCGCGATCATCGGCACGCCGACCGCTATGACGATGATCGAGAGCGGCAGACCAAGCCGCCAGTAATCACCGAAGCGATAGCCGCCCGGCCCCATGACTAGCGTGTTGCATTGATGCCCGATGGGCGTAAGGAAATCGCAGGCCGCGCCTATCGCCACCGCCATCAAGAAAGGGTCGGGACTTAGGCCTAGGCGCTGGGCCAGGCTGCCCGCGATTGGCCCCAACATCAGCACGGTCGCTGCATTGTTGAGAAATGGCGTCACTGCCATCGCCACCACCATAATCAGCCCGAGTGCGCCGAGCGGGGGCAGCCGATCCATTCCGGCGGAAAGCCACCCAGCGACAAGCTCCGTCCCGCCAGTGGTACGGACCGCTTCCGAGACCGGGATCAGCGCGCCCAGCAGCACGACCACCGGCCAATCGACGGCTTGGTAGGCCTCCTGCGGGGTCAGCGTGCGGAGCAGCAACATGGCGACGGCAGCGGCAAAGAAGGCGACGGTCACCGGTATTGCATGCGTTGCCACCGCCAGCATCGCCAATCCAAGTGCGATTGCTGGCAACCAGCTGCGCCGGCTGCGGCCTAACTCGATGCCGCGTTCGGTCAGCGGCAGGATGCGGAGCGCCGCGAGCGTGTCCGGCAATCGCGCGGCTTCGCCCTTTAGGATCGCAACATCGCCGCGGCGCAGCGTCAGCTGCTTCAGCCTGTCGCGGATACGCTCGCCGCGCCGACTCACTGCCAGCAGGCTGACGCCGAAGCGCGCAGCCAGGGCAGCGCTGGTCGGTGTCGCGCCGACCAGCGGTGAATCGGCCGTGATGACGCCTTCGACGACTGCCTTGGCATCCTCAGGTACGTCTTCGGCCGTGGATTTCTCCCCGACCAAAGTCAGCCCGGCGCGGTCGACCAGGGCCTCAAGGTCTTCCGGCTCGCCTTCCAAGATCAACAGGTCTTCGGCGCGAAGACTCCAGGAGCTCGGCGGTGCCTCGCGCCGCAGTCCTGCGCGCAGCAGGGTAGCGACACCCACCCGCTCCTCGGAAAGGGCGTGCAGCGCACCGATGGTGCTACCGACGAAAGGGCTTTCGGGCGAGAGGCGCGCCTCGGTCGCATAGGCCTCGATGGCAGTGACGGGGTGCGACGCCTTGCCCCGCCGCGCCGCCGGCAGCAACCGCCAGCCGAAGGCGAGGAAGACCAGCCCCGCCAAGGCGATCACTACCCCGACCGGCGCATAGTCGAACATGCCGAATGGCTGGCCGGTTACCTGTTCCCGTACACGGGAGACAATGATGTTTGGCGAAGTGCCGATCAACGTCACCAACCCGCCAAGCAGCGATGCGAAAGCCATCGGCATCAAGAGCGCGCCGGCCGGCGTCCCGGTTCGCCGGGCCAGTTGCAAGGCAACCGGCATGAAGATCGCCAGCGCGCCGATGTTCTTGGTGAAAATCGAAGCCAGCATCACAGCCGCCGCAAGCACTGGCACTTGGGTGCGGCGCGACTTCAGATAGGGCAACAGCGGCCGCATGGCTGTCTCCACCGCGCCGGACCGTGCAACCGCAGCGCTGACCACCAATGCAGCAGTAATAATAATGACGATATCGTCGCTGAAGCCGGTGAAGGCATCCGCCATGGGAACGATACCCGTGATGATGCCGGCCAGCAACGCAAGCATCGCAACGAGGTCGTAGGGCAGCCTGCCCCAGAGGAATAGACCGACGGTGCCGGCCAGGATGCCGAAGGCGAACGCCTGGTCGATGGTCATGCAGGCAGGAAGGACATCAGCAAACCTCGACGAGCCAGCGCCAAGCGCACCAGGGCGCCCACGGTTGCCCGTCCAGTTGTCGCCCGATTAATATGAAAGTGCCGATCTGGCGTAAAGCTCGTGCACCGGCAGGCTGTCGGCCAGGACGGGCGAGGCCAAACACTGCAACGCCTGCCGTCCAGCGATCGGAGAGGATAGCGAATGATCCACTCTTCGCTCGACGCAGCGAGGTTCCAGCTGGCAAGTGAAATTTCGCCATCAGGTATACCAGGCCCTTTCCGGCATGGATGACCCGCCGGCATCCTGTCCCCAGCAGGCGAGCTTTAGGGAGGGCGGCACCCTCCCTGCCACTCAATCCACCTTGGGTGCGACCTTATCCTGCGTCCTTGTCTCGAAGTCGGTTGCCTCATGTCGCTCGTGCAGCTGGCTCGAAGGCTCTCCCTGCACGCGGTTCACCATGCGCCCGCGCTGCGCCGCCGGCCTGGCGTGGATTGCATCCGCCCAGCGGTTGACGTGCCTGTAGCTCTCCACGTCGAGGAATTCCGCCGCGCCATAAAGCCACCCCTTCACCAGGCCGCCATACCAAGGCCAGACGGCGATATCGGCGATCGTGTAATCCGTCCCGCCGAGGTATTCGCTCTCGGCTAGTCTCCGGTCGAGCACGTCAAGCTGCCGCTTCACCTCCATAGCAAAGCGATCGATCGGGTATTCCCACTTGGCCGGCGCATATGCGTAGAAATGGCCGAAGCCGCCGCCGAGATAGGGCGCGCTGCCCATCTGCCAGAACAGCCAGGACAGCACCTCGGCTCGCGCCGCAGGATCCTTAGGCAGGAAAGCACCGAACTTTTCCGCCAAATGCACCAGGATGGCGCCCGATTCGAAGACCCGGATCGGGGTTGGCCCGCTGCGGTCGAGCAGGGCGGGGATCTTGGAATTCGGGTTGATGCCGACGAAGCCGGAGCCGAATTGGTCGCCCTCCCCGATGCGGATCAGCCAGGCGTCGTATTCGGCCCCCTTGTGTCCAGCGGCCAGCAGCTCTTCCAGCATCACTGTCACCTTCACCCCGTTCGGCGTGCCGAGCGAGGTAGAGCTGCAGCGGGTGGCGGCCGACCGGCAGTTCCTTTTCATGCGTCGGGCCTGCGATCGGACGGTTGATACTGGCGAAGCGGCCGCCGCTGGCCTTGTTCCAGGTCCATACCTTGGGCGGGGTATACTCGTCTGTCATGGGCGATGCTCCCGTTGATGCACCTGGCCATAGGATGGGGCCGCACCGGCAGAAGCGACACCCCTCCCCCGACTGGACTTCGCGGGCATGCTCGGGGACCTCAGCAGGGAACCGCCGGCATGACCTGGTCCATTGTCGCTCATGACCCCGAGACCGGGGCCTTCGCCGTCGCCGTTTCGACCTGCAATTTCGCGGTCGGTGCCAGTTGCCCCTTCGTCCGGTCCGGCGTCGGCGCGGTCTCTACCCAATCCTTCACCAACCGCTATCTGGCGCCGGCGATCCTTGATGGGCTGGAGCGCGGCTTGCACCCAGCGGATGCGATCCAGGGCGCCCTGACGGGCGACAAGGGGCGCGGCATCCGCCAGGTGCATGCTGTGGACCGCCACGGCAACAGCGCATCTTGGACCGGCGATAACTGCGTGGAGTGGTGCGGTGACAGCCCGCACCGAGGCTTTTCGGTCGCCGGCAACATGCTGGCCGGCCCGGCGGTGGTGGCGGACACCGCCGCAGCCTTCAAAGCCGGTGCCGCGCTACCGCTGCCGGAGCGCCTGATGGCGGCGATGGAGGCCGGCCAGGCCGCCGGCGGCGATAAGCGTGGCAAACAGTCGGCGGCGATGTTGCTGACCACGACCGAGGATTTCCCCGACCTCAACCTGCGCGTCGACGACCATCCGGAGCCGCTGGCTGAACTGCGGCGCATGCTGGAAATTTGGCGGGTGATGCGGGCGCCGAGCCTGCACGAGGCGCCACGGAAAGCCGATCCGTCCGGTTATTGCGATATCGACGCAATCGAGGCGGGCTGGATCGCGCGCGGGGTAGCTCTACGCTTCAGACGTTAATGTCAGGTGCGTGAGTTCTCGCTTTCGTTTGGTGCATGAGAGGGATTCTAACTTCAGGTTGTGAATACTAAATATCATATCCGCTTCTGGAGAGCGACATGCCCCTCCTCTATGGCACCACCGATGCGGACACTATCCTCGGCACGGCGGCGAGCGACGCGATCCGGACCGGAGCCGGCAACGACCTGATCTACGGCGATGGGCTGGACGGTCCGCATCCGGCGATCTTCCCGGACCCGGCCAGTGGCGCGGCGCCCCAAGGCAATACCATCGCCGCCGGGGCGGGCGAGGACACGGTGCTGGCCGGCTACGGCGCCGATACGGTGCATGGCGGGGCGGGACAGGACCTGATCCAGGGCTGGGGCGTACTGGCGCAGCCCAGCCTTTATCGCGATGCCTATACGCGAGATGCGGATAGCGGCGATGCGCTGTACGGCGATGCGGGCAACGACACGATCCTCGGTGGCGGCGGCAACGACCGGCTGGATGGCGGCGATGGCGACGACGTGCTGGAGGGTGGCACGGGAGCGGACACGCTGCTGGGGGGCGCGGGGGCAGATCGCTTCGTCTTCGGCGCGCTCGACGCGCGGGCACGGATGCATGTCTACGACACGCAGGGCGATGTGGTCGCCGACTTCCAGCCGGGTGTGGACCATCTGGACCTCTCCGCTTTTGCGCGCCGGCAGCCGGGCGTGGCGACGGACGTGCTGGCCGATATCGAGTTCACCGATACGTCGCACCTGCAGGTCCGCAGCACTATCGCCGGCGCCGATACGCGGGTTGAGATTCATCTGCCGGGCGGCGCCAGCCTCGGCGTCGATGCGGTGATCACGCTGCTTGGGCAGCACCACCTGACGGCGGCGGATGTGCTCTTCGCCTGAATGGCGCGTCTCTGGCATGCTGGGGCGCAGCAGCCGGGGGACGGAACATGGCAAAGACAAGGATGGGCCGCATCCTGATCCGCGGCGGGCGGCTGGTGGATGTCGCGCGGCGCCGCGCCGAGCCGGCAGATATCTTGGTGGAGGCCGGCATTATCCGCGCGGTCGGCACCGGTTTCGCCGCCCCAGCCGACGCCCAGCTGGAGGATGCGACGGGGCTGCTGCTGCATCCCGGCCTCATCAACGCCCATACGCACGGCCATGGTGGCCTAGCTCGCGGCCTGGCGGATACCTGGACGCTTGAGCTGCTGCTGGCCGCGGCGCCCTGGATGGGCGGCGGGCGGAGCCTTGCCGACAAGAAGCTCTCGACCCAACTGGTCGCTGCCGAGATGGTATTGAAGGGCGTCACCACCGCCTATGACCTCTCGGCCGAGGCGCCGCTGCCGACGCGGGACGGCATGGACGCAATGGCCGAGGCCTATGCCGAGGTCGGGCTGCGCGCGGTGATTGCGCCGATGGTCGCCGACCGCACGGTCTGGGACGCGGTGCCCGGCTTGCGCGACGCGCTGCCCGAGGCGCTACGCGCCCAGGTGGACGCCACCCGCCCGGCGCCTGGCGACGCGACGCTGGCGGCGATGCGCGAGATCCTGCAGCACTGGCACTGGAACGGCGCCGATATCCGCGTAGCACTGGCTCCGACCATCCCGCTGCATTGCGCCGACGAATTCCTCTGCGGTTGCGGCGCGCTCGCAAAGGAATTCGGCGCGCCGCTGCAGAGCCATGTCGGCGAGAGCAAGCTGCAGGCGCTGGCCGGCATGCAGCGCTACGGGAGGACGCTGGTGCAGCACCTCGATGCGCTCGGGCTGGTCGGCCCCGGCTTCTCCGCCGCGCATGGCATCTGGCTCACCGACGACGATCTGCGGCTGATGGCGGCGAAGGGGGCGGCGATCGCCCACAACCCGGGTAGCAACATGCGGCTGGGCAACGGCATGTTCCGGCTGCGCCGCGCGCTCGACCTCGGCGTCACCATCGGCATCGGCACCGACGGCGTCTCCTCCTCCGACACCTCGAACATGTATGAGGCGATGCGCGCCGCCTTCCAACTCGCTGCCGTGCAGGGGCCGGATCCAGCCGAATGGGTCAGCGCCGAGGAGGTCTGGCGCGCCGGCACGCAAGGCTCCGCCAAGACGCTGGGCTTTGCCCATATCGGCGCCATCGCGCCGGGCATGAAGGCGGATATCGTCTTCCTCGACCTGGCCCACCCAAACTGGATGCCGCTGAACGGCACAGTGAACCAGCTCATCCATACCGAAGACGCCAACGCGCTTCGCCATGTCATGATCGGCGGCAGCTTCATTGTCCGCGACCGCCGTCTGCTGACCATGGACTTGGCGAAACTGGCGCGAGAGGCCGAGGCGGCGCGGGAGCGGCTGGAGGCGCTGAATGCCGAGAAACGGCAACTTTTCGCCCTGCTGGAGCCCGTGGTCCGCAGCTTCTGCCCGGCCTTCGCCCGGCAGCCATATCCGGTGCGCCGCTATCTTTGCGATCCTGCTTGAACACGGCCCGAAGTTCTTGATACGTTCCCTCCGCGCCCCGCGGCGCGGAGGAACATCCGATGAGCACCAAGGAGATTGCGGAGGAATTCGCCACACTCTGCAAAGCCGGAAAATCTCGCGGAGGCAGGCGAGCGCTTCTGGGCCGAGGACGTCATCAGCATTGAGCCCATGGCGGGCGAGATGGCCATGCTGCGCGGCAAGGCGGCGGTCAGGGGAAGGGCGAATGGTGGTACGGCAATCATGACATACACGCGACCGAGACCCATGGCCCCTACGTCAACGGCGACCAGTTCGCCCTGCGCTTCGCCATCGACGTCACCCAGAAGGCCAGCGGCCAGCGCATGCTGATGGAGGAGGTCGGCCTCTACACTCTGCGTGACGGCAAGGTGGTAGAGGAGAAATTCTACTTCCTCGGGAACTGATCCTGGCACGGCGCTCGCACGACTCCCAGCCCTGCCGGAGCCTGCGCCATGCCAACCCGCCGTCATTTGCTTGCCCTGTCCGCCCTTGCGCCACCTTGGCACCGCGCGTGGGCGAAGGGCGGCTGGGTGCCCGACCGGCCGTTGCGCATGGTGGCGCCCTTCCCACCCGGCGGCGCCTCCGACCTCGTCGCCCGCATTCTGGCCGAGGAAATGGTCACCGCCTTCGGCCAGCCGATGCAGGTGGAGAGTCGCTCGGGCGCCGGCGGCGCGCTCGGCACCGAGGCAGTGGTGCGGGCGCGACCGGACGGGCTGACCCTGTTGATGGGCAGCCAGGCGACGCATGCCACCAATCCCGCGCTGCAGAAGCTGTCCTTCGACCCGATGGCCGACCTCGCCGCCGTTGCCGGCATCTGCGGCGTGCCCGCGGTGCTGGTGGTGCATCCTGCGGTGCCGGCGACGACGATCGGAGCGCTCATCGCCCTGGCCCACGCCCAACCCAACGCATTGCGCTATGGCTCCGCCGGCATCGGCGCCTCCACCCACCTCGCCGCCGCGCTCTTCGCCTATCTCGCGGGCATCGAGATGACGCATGTGCCCTATCGCGGCACCGCGCCGGCAATGCAGGACCTACTGGCCAGGCGGATCGAGATGATGGCCGACACTCTGCCGACCGCCCTGCCGCATATACAGGCTGGCCGGCTCCGTGCTCTCGGTGTCTCCACCCCTGCCCGCTCGGCCAGCCTGCCCGAGATACCGGCCATCACCGAGGCCGTCCCGGGCTACGAGGCGCTGAACTGGTACGCCGCCTATGCGCCCGCCGCGACACCCGAGCCCACCCTGGCGCGGCTGCACGAAGCCTTCGTCGAGGCCGTGGCGCGGCCGCGCTTCCAGGAGCGGCTGGCCCAGCAGGGCATGCTGCCCTTTGCCGGCAGCCGGGCGGAAATCACTGCCTATGCCGCGGCCGACCGGCGGCGCTGGACCGAGCTTGTGCTTGCGGCGAACATCCGGCCGGACTGATGTGAAGGCCGCTGCCATGCCCGAATTCGTCGACCTCTCCCGCGAGATCTTTCACCGCACCCAGACCCATCCGAGCCACCCGCCCGCCGTGGTGATGGTCTGGGGCGACCATTCCGAGAAGAAGGTTGCGGGCAGCACTACCTTCACCAGCAAGGCGCTGTACCTGTCGATGAGCGACCATGCAGGCACGCATGTCGATGCCCCCGTGCACTTCGACCCGCAGCCGGAAGCGCTGTCGATCGACCAGGTCCCGCTCGAGAATTTCTACACCTCCGGCATCTGCCTCGATCTCAGCCATGTGCCGCTGAAGCATTCGATCACCGTGCCGGAGATGGAAGCGGCGCTGGCGAAGTCGGGCCAGGAGATCTGGCCGCGCGACACCGTGCTGCTGCACATGGCGACCAACGACCGGCTGCTTGGCACCCCCGGCTACCTGCATGACTTCCCCGGCCTGGCGCTGGAGAGCGTGCATTGGCTAGCCGACCGCGGCATCGGCATGTTCGGCGTCGAGGCGATCAGCCCGGCCCCGGAAGGCGAGCCCAACTTCCTCGCCCACATGGCGTGCGCCGAGCGCGGCATCACGCATATGGAGTGCCTGGCGAACCTGGATCAGCTGCTCGGCCGCGGACGCTTCACCTTCATCGGCTTCCCGCTGAAGATCCGGGGCGGCACTGCCAGCCCGATCCGCGCGGTGGCGATGTTCCCCTGAGCCCCATGGCACGGGCGTTGCAGCGCCGCCGCACCATGCACGCCCTGCCCCGCCGCACGCTCCTCGCCGCCACCTTGGCCGCCCCCGCCTCCGCGCAGTCCGGCTGGCCGGACCGGCCGATCCGCTGGATCGTCAACTTTCCGCCGGGCGGTGCGGCAGACACGCTCTCTCGCGCCCTCGGCGAGGCGATCGGCAACAGGCTTGGCCAGCCCATTGTGATCGAGAACCGGCCGGGCGCCGGCGGCCTGGTTGGCGCCGATTTGGTCGCCAAGGCGCGCGGCGATTCGCATGTGGTCCTGATGTCCAGCGCCGCCTCACATGGCATCGGCCCGGTGCTCTATCCGAACATGCCCTATGACCCGATGGCGGACTTCACCCACATCGCCTTGGTCGGCACCTTCGCCAGTGTGTTGGTAGTGAACCCGGGCGTGCCGGCCAAGGATCTCGGCGAGTTCCTGGGCATGGCTCGGGCACGGCCGGGTGGCCTGGCCTACGGCACGGGCGGCAACGGCACGATGAACCACCTGGTCGGGCAGCTGCTGGCGCGCGCCGCGGGAGTCGAGCTGATGCATGTGCCTTATCGCGGCTCGGCGCCGGCGCTCGCGGATGCAATCGGCGGGCAGATCCCGGCGGTGATGGAAAGCTTGCCGATCGCCCTCCCGCACCTGCGCAGCGGCCGGCTGCGGGCGCTCGGCACGTCCGAGGCGACCCGCGACGCCGCATTGCCCGAGGTGCCGAGCTTCACGGAAGCGGGCTACCCGGCGGCGCGGAGTACCAACTGGTTCGGCTTCTCCGCCGCTGCCGGCATCCCGCCGGAGATCGCCATCCGCTGGGGCGCTCTCATCGCCGAGGCGCTGGTGGATGCGACGCTGCGCGCGCGCTTCGCCGGTATCGGCGTGGTGCCGGGGCGGATGGATGCTGCCGGCTATACTGCGCTCATCGGTGGCGAGCTGGAACGCTGGCGCGCGGTGATCCAGGCGGCGGGGATCAAGCCGGACTGAGCAACGGTGGAGGAAGGCCAGTGAGAAGACATTCTTCTTGGCCTTGCTCTGTTTCTCAGTGTTTGGCGTTGGCTGCACGCCGGATGCTCGATGCGCGGGCCCCAGATCAGCCTTTTGGTCCGACGTGTTTTGCCAACCAGCCCGCCAGCCAATCGGCGATCTCCAGGCTGTTGTTGTCCTGCATGAGCATGTGGGAGTTGCCCTTAATGCCCATCTCCGGCAGCACCGCGACCTCGACTTGGCCGCCCGCGGCATTGGCTGCCGCGGCGAAGTCCCGGCAACCCTTCAGCCGCGGCGTCCAGCGCGGCGCCAGTCCCACGTAGTCGCCCCAGAGCACCAGGATCGGCAGCCCCTTGTAGGGCGCCATGTCGCTGGTGGCCGCCGGGCAGGCGCCCGGCTCGATCGAGACGATGCCGGCGATCCCGGCGCGGTCCAGCGCCGCGGTCTGGAAAGGATAGATGCCGGACTGCGAATGGCTGACCAGCACCGCGCCGTCAAGCTTCCGCGCCAGTTCCGACAGCGCAGGGACTGTCGGGTTCGGCGTCGGCACGCTGTTCAGCCAGTCCGGCACCATCTGCTTCCAGAACTCGCCCTGCGCTTCCAGCGGGAACCGCATGCCTGGGAAGACCTGCGGGTATTCGGCACCGAAGCGGAAGATCGCCCAGGCCGGCTCATGCCCGGCCGAGAAGACCGTCGGCAGTTCGTCGGCCGGTGCGCGGCCGGAGCGGACCCGGTTGATGGCGGCGATGCTGCCGGCCGAGCGCCCGCGCCAGGCTTGATCGACCACATAGGTCGGGTGGCCGCGGCGGACGAAATACTCGTCCCAGCCCATGCGGCCGTCCGGCGTCGTCTCCCAGGTCTTGCCAGTCAGGCAGCAGCCATGCACCAGCACCAGGGGGCGCCCGGTGACGTTCACCGGTATCTGGTAGCGAACATACATCTGGTCGACTGTGACGGTGCCGCTTGGCGCATAGGCCGGAAGGGTCGAGAGCGCGTCCGATTGCACCTCCCTCCCGCCGATGAAGAAGCTGCCCTGCTTGTCGATCGTCAGCGGGCCCGTGGTCTGTGCCGCGGCCGGCAGGGCCAGCAGCATCGACAGGGCCAGTGTCAGCAGATGGCGCATGATCTCTCCTCAACCAGGCTCGATCCCGACCTCGCGGGCACGGTCGCCGAGTTGCTTTATTTGGGCGGCGAGGAAGGTCCGGAACCACTCCGGCTCGGTCGGCTTCGGGACGTAGCCGAGTCTGGCGACGCGCTCGGCAGATCGGCGCTGTCCAGTACTGCGTTCATGGCTGCATTGGCCCGGGCTATGACCGGCGCCGGCGTGCCGGTGGGCACTCCCATGCCGAACCAGAAACGGAAGCCATAGCCGGGCAGCACGCTGCCAACCGGCGCAATCTCGGGCAGCAGCGCGAAGGGCTCGGGCTGGGTGATGCCCAGCGCCCGGACCTTACCATCCTTCATCTGCGGCACGCCGGCCGGAATGTCGGTGAAGGTGCAGTCGATGCGCCCGGCGATGACGTCGGTCAGCGCTTCCGGCCCGCCGCGATATGGGATGCCGGCCATCTCGACACCCGCCATGCGCGCCATGGTAGCGGTGGCAATGTGAGCGCTCTGATTGCCGTAGCTGAAGGTCAGCGCGCCGGGCCTCTCCTTGGCCAGGGCGATCAGGCCGGCCAGGTCGGGTGCCGCATGGTCGGCGCGGACCACCAGGATATAGGCGGTCTCGGCCAGGAAGCCGATTGGCGCGAAGTCCTTGATAGGATCGTAGGGCAGCTTGCGAACCACATAGGGCGCGAGCGCGCCGTTGGTGACGCTCAGCACGCACCAGGTATGGCCGTCCGTGCCGGCCCGGGCGGCGGCCTCGGTGCCGACCACGCCGTTGCCACCAGGCCGATTCTCGATCATCACGGGCTGGCCGAGTTCGCGCGCCAGCGGCTCCGACAGGTGCCGCATGAGCGTGTCGGTCACGCTGCCTGCGGGGAAAGCGACGACGATCCGAATCGGCCGGTCCGGCCAGCCAGATTGCGCCAGGGCCGGGACGGCCAGCAGGGCGGGCGCCATCAGCGTGGCGCGGCGGCCGATCGAGCCCGACATTGCGTATCCTCCGTCTTGGTTGGGGCGGAGACTCCCCCGCCGCTGCGCCGCTGGCAAGCCGGCCGGGCCTTGCCGGCGGCGGCGCGGCGCAGGAGACGGCCCGGCAGCAGCAAACGAGTGCGAGATGACCGAGGACGAGGACGCCTATGTCTATGACGAGGCCACCGGCGAGTGGCGGCCAGCCGCCGAGATCGCCGCCGCTGAGGCCGGCCGCCTCAAGATCCGCGATGCTGCCGGCAACATCCTGGCCAATGGCGATTCGGTCACCGTCATCAAGGACCTGAAGGTGAAGGGCGCCAACCAGACCCTCAAGCAAGGCACGGTGATCCGGTCGATCAGGCTGACCGACAATGCCGAGGAGATCGACTGCCGGCACGAGGCGATTAAGGGCCTCGTCCTACGGACCGAGTTCGTCCGCAAGCGCTGACGCGCTGGCCCGGCATTGCAGCCCGGCAGCCGGTACACGGCTCCGGGCAGCGCCCCTCGCCGATCGGACGCCTCACCCCACCCAGGCCGGCTTCCGCTTCGCCTTGAAGGCCGCGATCCCCTCCGCCGCCTCGGGGCTCGAAGCGGTGCGGGCGAAGGCGGCAGCGCCGGCCTCGGAATAGCCCTCGGGCGAGACCGGCCCGAGCGCCGCCAGCAATCTCTTGGTCTCGGCCAGTGCGCCTGGCGCGCCTTCCAGCACCGCGGCGATGGTCCGCTGCAGCTCCACCTCAAGTGCCGCCGCATCCGGCAGTACTTGGTGCAGCAGGCCGATTCGCCCGGCCTCGGCCGCCTCAATCACCGTCGCCTCCAGCACCAGCCGGGTCGCCGCGGTCCGCCCGGTGCGGCGCGCGAGCCAGGGCAGGATCTGCGCCGGAACCAGCCCGCGCCGCACCTCGGGCGCGGCGAAGCGGGCAGTCGCCGCGCCGAAAGCGATGTCGGCCGCGCAGCGAGATCCGAGGCCCCCGGCATGGCAGGCACCCTCCACCACGGCGATCACCACCTGCGGCAGGGCAGAGATGTCAAGGAAGCGCTGCCCGGTGCGGCGGTTGCGGACCTGCTGCCGGGCCAGCTTCTGCTCCGGCGTCTCGTCGGAGGCGACCTCGGTCAGGTCGAGCCCGGCGCAGAAATGGCCGCCCGCGCCGGCGATCACCAGGACCCGCGCCGTCGTGTCCTGCGCGAGTTCCGCCAGCAGGCGATCCCAGGCGGCGCCCATGGCCTCGCTCAGCGCGTTGCGGCGCTCCGGCCGGTTCATGGTGGCGCGGACTACCGGACCCTCGCGGGTGACCAGCAGCGGGGTGTCGTCAGCCATGCGGCGTTCCTCCTTGGGCGGAGGAAGATGCGGCCCACGCGGGGAGCGGGCAAGCCGCGCAGGGCATGGCATAGGAGCGCCGACAAACGCAGGAGACACCGGCATGGCCGCCATCAACCTTGGCATCATCGGCTTCGGCATCATGGGCGAAAGGCTGCTGCGCGCAGCCATCGACCATGCCGCAGCGCATGTCCGGCCCATCGGCGTCTGGGATCCCTCTCCCGCCGCCGCGGCGCGGCTGGCTGAGGTCGCCCTTGGCGTGCCGCTACTGGACGGCGCCGCTGCGGTAATCGAGGCCTGCGACTGCCTCTACATCGCCGCCCCACCGAAGGCGCACCTGCCGCTGGCGGAAGCCGCCCTCGGCGCCGGCCGAGCCGTCTTCCTGGAGAAGCCGCTTGCGGTCGACCTGGCCGCTTCGCGCAATGTTCCGTGGCGAAGGCCGAGGCTCTGGGCGCCCGGGCCGCGGTGAATTTCCCCATGGCGTCCTCGCCGGGTGTCGCCCAGCTCTCGGCCTGGCGGGAGGCGGGCGCGACCGGCGCGGCTGAGTCCCTGGCGATCGAGGTCGCCTTCGCCACCTGGCCGCGCGGCTGGCAGCAGGATGCCGCGTCGTGGCTCGCCCGCCGGGCGGAGGGTGGCTTCACCCGGGAGGTCGTCTCTCATTTCCTGTTCCTCACCCGCCGCCAGCTCGGCCCGATGGAGCTGCGGGAGGCCCAGGTGACCTATCCCGCAGGCGACCTCGCGGAAACCACGATTGCCGCCCGGCTGACTGCTGGCGGCGTGCCGGTGACGCTGACGGGCAGCGTCGGCACTACGCCGAAGGACGACCACAATACCTGGACGCTTCGCGGCCCGGTCGGTGCGGTACGGCTGCACGACTGGTCGGTGGCGGAGCGGCTCGACGCGGAGGGCGCCTGGCAGCCGGCGGCGGATGCCATGCCGAATGCGCGGCTACGACCGGAGGTGCTGCGCCGGCAGCTTGCCAGCGTCGCCGCCATGACGCGTGGCAAGCCGCATCCGCTGGCGACGCTGCGGGAAGCCCTGGAGGTGCAGGAGGTGGTCGAGGCGATCCTTGCCGCCTGAGCCGGCGCCGCGATCCGTCCCGAGGCCTTGCGCCCCAGGTCCGGATCGCCGGCGTCACTTACGCTACGCTCGCGCGCCGCCGCCACGAAGGCCTCGGCATCGGCTGGCAGCAGCAGGCGCTCGGCGGCCAGCACATCGGCCGCGACGCGCACCGCGGCGACATAGGCCGCCTGGCTTGGGTAGCGCTCGGCGAGGCTCGCCCGCGGGTCGCCAGCGGCCTGGCGGGCGGCGGCATCGGCGGCGAAGGGGATGAAGCTGCCCTCGCGGTCGCACATTTCGTCCTGCAGCCCGGCCGCGGCATAGAGGTTCCAGCCGGTATGGGTGCCGCGCGGCACGGCGATGTCGGGCAGGCGCACCCCGGTGCGCTCATTGCCATCGGCGTCCACCGCGGGGACCAGCGGGCGCCAGGCCTCCTCGGCGCCGCGGGTGCCGGCGACCCAATCCGTCACCGGGGTGATTGGGGTGGCGAAGCGCGGGCGGAGCGTGCCGGGCACCTGGGGGAAGCGCCGCAGCGCCTCCTCCGCCGGAACCAGGGTGCCATCGGCCAGCCGCGGCACGCGGGAGGGCGGCGGGGCGGTACCGGAATCCACCCAATCCTCCAGCGCGGCCAGCAGGGCACGCAGCAGCGGGCTGGCGGAATGCGGGTTGTTGAGGTTGTGGCAATTGCCGCGCGCGGTGGTCGCGCCGAAGCGGCCACCATGCTTGGTGCCGGCGACAAGGTAATGGCGGACATTGGGCAGCGCGGGCAGGTCCTGGCTGCCGACCGGGTCGGTATGGATCAGGCTGGCGCCCTTCTGCCAGTATTCGGTGGAGGTGTTCACCTCCATCAGCAGCGGATCGCTGCCGTCGCCGCGCAGCAACGCGCCGCGGCGGCCGGTGGCGGGGTCCGTGGTCTCGGCCGCGGCGATCGGGAACCAATCCTCCGGATGAGCGAAATCCTCGTGCCAGGTCGCGGTGCGGTCAGGCTGGGCGAAACGCTCATTGACAAAGACCCGCCCTGCGCCGGCGATATGCGCCAGCACGCCATCGAAGACCCGTCGGCCGTTGGTATCGGCATTCATGCCGAGGTCGATGTGGTGGCGCAGGTAGCGCCCGGACTGGGAGATGCCGAGGGCGAAGCTGGTGCGAATGGCGATCCCGCCGAGCGGCCCGGGCCGGCCCTGTCCGTCCGCCTCCCCATGACGCAGGAAACTGACCAGGTCGCGGGTCGCCGCATAGCCAATGCCGAGCGGCCGGGCGCCGGTGGCGGTGTAGCGGAACTCGTAGATGCTGCCGGGGGTGAAGGCGGTGCCCTCGGGCAGCAAGCGGATGGCGCGGTCGCCGGCGAAGGCGAAGGCGACGGGCTGCGGCGCGTCCTCCCGCCGGCGGCGGACGGTCAGGCTGGCCTTGGCCGGATCGGTCTCGGCCGCGGGGTAGGAGAGTGGCGCAGTCGGCCGTTCCGCCGGATTGATGCGGGTGCCAAAGACGAATTCGTCCCGCACCGGGCCGGTAACGCCGGGCAGGACGGGGATGTTGATCCGCATACCGTCGTTGGCGTGCGGCGCCTCAGGATCCCAGCCGCTCCAGACCACGGTGGTGCCAGCCCGCAGCGGCAGGGCGAGCCCGACCGAGCCGGGTGTCCGCAGCGCGTTCAGCTCCGGCTGGGCGCCGGGCGCGTCGAAGACGTTGCCGAAGATCATCTTCCGGCCGCGATTGGTCACGTCATACAGCAACCGGCCATTCGCCCGGGCCGGATCGGCGGGGCGGAGGATGACGACCTCGGTCGCGTATTCCACCAGTCCACGGGCATTGCGTGGGGCGAGGCCGAGATCGGCGATGGGCACGTTGCGAGGATCTGCCGGGTCGAGTTCGCCGCGGGCGATGCCACTGATCCGGAGATACGGCCCGGCCCCGAAATCCTGGCCGCCCGAGAAGCTATCCTGCGTGGTGACCTCGAAGACGGTGATGCTCGCCGCGGCGGGCGCTGCGGCCAGCAGCGCGGCGGTGGCGGCCGAGACGGCACGATTCATGGCGGGTTCCTCCCGCGCTGAGGATAGGCTGCGCCGGCCCGGCGGGTCAGCCCATCTGCATCGGCAGGCCGACGTAATTCTCGGCCAGGGTCACCGAGCCCGCGACGCTGCCGCAGACATAATCGAGCTCCGCGAGTTGCACCTTGTGTTCGAAGGGGTCGCCGCCGTCAAAGCGGTGCAGCATCGACGTCATCCACCAGGAGAAGCGCTGGGCCTTCCAGACGCGGCGCAGGGCAGTGGCGGAATAGGTGTCGAGCAGCGCGGTGCCTTTGCCGCGATAAAAGGCTTCAAGCGCCCGGGCCAGGACGATGATGTCGGCGACCGCCAGGTCCATCCCCTTGGCTCCGGTGGGCGGCACGATGTGGGCGGCGTCGCCGGCGAGGACCAGGCGGCCATGCCGCATCGGCTCGGCGACGAAGCTCCGCATGGGCGTGATGCCGCGTTGCAGGATCGGGCCTTCCTTGATAGGCGAATGGCCGTCGCGGTCGGCCATGCGGGCATGCAACTCGGCCCAGATCCGGTCGTCGGACCAGGCGGCAATATCCTCCTCCGGCCGGCACTGGATGTAGTGCCGCGCCAGGACGTTGCTGCGCATGGTAGCGAGGGCGAAGCCGCGCTCGTGCCTGGCGTATATCAGCTCGTGGGAGGCCGGCGGCGCGCTGGCGAGGATGCCGAGCCAGGCGAAGGGGTAGACGCGCTCGTAGACACGCAGCACCTCGGCCGGGATCGCGTCTCGGCAGACGCCGTGAAAGCCGTCGCAGCCGGCGATGACGTCGCAATGCAGCCGGTGCTCCGCTCCGCCATGGCGGTAGGTGATGTTGGGATAATCGGTGTCGAGGTCGTGCACGGCAGCATGCTGAACCTCGAAGAGCAGCGGGCCGCCATAGGCCAGGCGCGCGGCAATGAGGTCCTTCACCACCTCCTGCTGGCCGTAGATGGTGACCCGCTTGCCGGTCAGCGCATGCAGGTCGATGCGGTGGCCCAGGCCGTCGAAGCGTAGCTCGATGCCCTCATGCGGCAGGCCCTCGCGATGCAGGCGGTCACCGACACCGGTCTCGGTCAGGATGTCGACGCTGCCCTGTTCCAGCAGGCCGGCGCGGATGCGGCCCTCGGCATAGGCGCGGGAGCGGGCTTCGAGGATCACGCTCTCGACTCCCGCGCGGTGCAGCAGATGCGCCAGGAGAAGCCCAGCCGGCCCGGCCCCAATAATCCCTACCTGCGTGCGCATGGCGCTCCTCCGCTCCATCCCGGCGAATGTGCAGGCTTCCCGACCGGCGGCAAGTCTGCACCCGATCCGCGGGAATTTGCACGGATGTTCCTGGCGGGGGAGACTGAGGCAGACGAACCAGGGCGCCAGGGCCGGGCCTGCCGGGCCGACAAAGGGGAAGACAGCCATGGGCCGCATGCTTTACGACCTGGCCGGGGCGGACCCGGCGCTGCGCTTCAGTCCCTTCTGCTGGCGGACCCGCATGGCGCTCGCGCACAAGGACCTGGACGTCGAGACAATCCCCTGGCGCCTTACAGAGAAGGACCGCATTGCCTTTAGCGGTCAAGGGCTGGTACCGGTGCTGGTGGACGGGGCGCGCAGCCTGCACGATTCCTGGGCGATCGCCGAATACCTTGAAGACGCCTATCCCCACCGCCCCAGCCTTTTCGGAGGGCCAGAGGCGCAGGCGCTGACCCGCTTCGTCAATGGCTGGACCGACAGCATCCTGCATCCCTGGATCGCACGGATGGTAGTGCGGGACTTGCTGGACTGCCTGCGATCGGAGGATGCCGGCTACTTTCGAGAAAGCCGGGAGAAGCGCTTCGGGATGACGCTGGAAGCCTTCGTGGCCCTACGGGCGGAGCAGTTGACCGATTTTCGAAAGGCATTGCAGCCGGTGCGGCTGGCGCTGCGCGGCCAAGCATTTCTGTGCGGTGAAGCCCCTGCCTATGCCGATTACATCGTCTTCGGCGCCTTCATGTGGGCGCGGTCGGTCAGCCCCTTCCGGCTGCTGGAGACAGACGACCCGGTGCATGCATGGCGCGGGCGTATGCTGGGCCTGTTCGACGGGCTTGCAGCCGCCGCGCCCGGTCACAACGTTTGAGCCTGAGGAACAGGAGCGGCATGATGAACGGAACCTGTGGCCCGAATGGGTGTCAGATGCCGGCAACGGCCGGCGATGCGCTGCCGCTGGAGCGCGCGCCGTCACGGATCGACGTCGTTTCCGACGCCATCTGCCCTTGGTGCTGGGTCGGCAAGCGCAACCTGGAAGGGGCCCTGGCGCTGCTGGCCGCCGAGGGCGAACGGTTCGAGGTGCATTGGCGCCCCTTCCAGCTCAATCCCGACATGCCGAAGGAGGGCGTGGAGCGCGACAGCTATCGCGCCGCGAAGTCCGGCAGCATCGCCCGGAGCCGCGAGCTGGACGCGCAGGTCGCGGCTTCTGGCCGCGCCGCGGGGGTGGAATTCCGCCATGCGCTGATGCGACGCACGCCGAACACGGTGAATGCGCACCGGCTGATCCGGCTGGCTGGGCAGCAGGGCCCGGCGGTGCAGGACAAGGTCGTGGAGGCATTGTTCGTCGCCTACTTCCAGCAGGGCCGCGACATCGGCGACTGCGCGGTGCTGGCGGAGATTGCCGGCGCGCAGGGATTGGACGTCGCCGCCTACCTGGCCGGCGACGAGGGCAAGGCCGAGGTGGTGGCCGAGGATGCCGGTTTCCGCCGCGCCGGCCTCTCAGGCGTACCGACCTTCGCACTCGACGGCCATGTTGTGTTCAGCGGCGCGATGCCCGCCGACCGCATGGCGGATGCCTTCAGGCGGGCACTGACGATCTTGCGCGGCCCGCAGACACGCGCGGCCGAATAGAGTTAATGAGAAATAGTGGGGGTGCGAGGGGAACACCTTCCCCCTGCCCTTAATGCCTCAATACGTCGCCCTTCCGCCCGAGACATCGAACACCGCCCCGGTCGAGAAGCTGCAATCCTCGGTCACCAGCCAGCAGATTAGCGCGGCGATCTCCTCCACCTGGGCGAAGCGGTTGGCCGGAATCTTCGAGAGCATGTAGTCGATCTGTGCCTGGGTCATTTGCTTGAAGATGTCGGTCGCCGCCGCGGCTGGCGTAACGCAGTTAACCCGGATCGGCGTCTGCGCCAATTCCTTGCCGAGCGACTTGGTGAAACCGATGACCCCGGCCTTGGCTGCCGAATAAGCCGCAGCGTTCGGATTGCCTTCCTTACCGGCGATCGAGGCGACGTTGACGATGCGACCGTAACTGCGCGCCCGCATGCCTGGCACCACCGCGCGGCAGGACAGGAAGACGCCGGTCAGGTCGATCTCGATTACCTGGCGCCAAGCATCAATCGGATAGGCGTCGACCGGCATGTTTGGCCCGGTGATGCCGGCATTGGCTACAAGGATGTCGAGCGGGCCGAGCGCTGCCTCGGTGCCGGCAAGTGCAGCTTCGATGCTGGCATCGTCGGTGACGTCAACCTTCGCCGCATGGCCGTCGAGTCGAGCGGCTACCTTTTCGGCTTCGGTTAGGTCGACGTCCCAGAGGGCCGGACGGCCGCCGCTGGCGGCGATGCGCTCGGCAACCGCAAGGCCGATGCCGCGCGCGCCGCCCGTGATGGCCGCGATGCGACCCTTGAAATCGAGTGCGTTCATGGGACCCTCCCCCGTCCGTCTTAGGCGGGGCGAGGTTATCTCACCAGCCGGACCGCCGAGATGATGACTATAGCCGAGGCGTAAGGGTATTCGTCGGTCATGGTCAGGTCGAGTTGCGCCGTATGGCCAGGCGGCGTCATCGCGGCGAGGCGAGCGGCGGCGCCGCCGGTCAGCTGCAGGGTCGGCTTACCGGAGCGCAGGTTCACCACGCCGAGGTCGCGCATGAAGACCCCTGGGCGAAGCCGGTACCGAGCGCCTTGGAGGCTGCCTCCTTCGCTGCGAAGCGCTTCGCATAGGTGCCTGCGCGGAGCTTTTCCGTGCGGCGCTCGGCCTTGGCGCGCTCGACGGGCGTGAATACCCTTTCCAGGAACCGCTCACCGTGTCGCTCCAGCACCTTCTCAAGCCGGCGAATGTCGCAGATGTCGTTGCCGATACCCAGGATCATCCGCGCATTCGCTCCACGCGCAAATTGTCGGCAGGCGCCCGCAGCGCCGCCATAATGCGTTCCAGGTGGCGCAGATCGGTGACCTCGATGTCCAGCAATACCTCGATCGAATCGGCGTCGCGGTGCTGCACCTTCAACCCGCTGACCGCGCCGTCGTTCTGCGCCACCGTCTCGGTCAGCGCGGCGAGGGCCGAATTGCGTGCCCGTGTCTCCACCACCACACGGCCGACCCGGGCGGCGGCCGAGGCCTCGTCCCAGTCGACATCGAGGAACCGCTCGGGCGTTGCAGCAAAATTCCTCGAGTGTGTGGCAATCGGTCGCGTGAATGGTCACGCCCTTGCCCGTGGTGACGATCCCGAGGATACGCTCGCCCGGCAGCGGTGGCAGCAGCCGGCGAAGTGAAAGGGCATTCCGCTGACCAAGCCAGTGACCGGCAGTCCGGCGTTGCCATTTCGGGCGGCACCGGGGCGGTCTGGCCGACCGAGCATCGGGCTGGCGCCGATCCGGCCCCGCGGCCGCGCCAGCGGCAGCGCATCGGCTATGCGCGGTGGGATTCGCAGCTCCGGCACTGCGGCATGCATGACCTCGCGCGCCGAGAGCGAGCCGGAACCAACCACGGTGTAAAGTTCTTCGAGTCCAGCCTGCTTGAGCGGCTTGAGCGCGCCTTCCAGCAGCTTCTCAGTGGCTTCCAGCCCTTCTTGACGAAAGGCTTTGGCTATGGCGGCGCGACCGCCTTCCATGTGCTCCTCGCGCAACCGGGCATGGACGAAGCGGCGGATGCGGGCGCGGGCCTTGCCGGTGACGACGAAGCGTTCCCAGCCCGGGTTGGGCTGGCCGCCGCGGGCGGTGATGATCTCGACCTGGTCGCCGTTCTCCAGCTGGTGGCGCAGCGGGACGATTTTGCCATTGACCTTGGCGCCGACACAGCTGTCGCCGACTTGGCTATGAACCTCGTAGGCAAAGTCGATCGGCGTGGCGCCCCGCGGCAGCTCGATCAGGTCGCCTTTGGGGGAAAAGCAGAAGACCTGGTCGCGGTGCAGTTCGAGCTTGGTGTGGTCTAGGAAGTCCTGCGCGCCCTCGGCATTCTCCAAGATGTCGAGAAGGGCGCGTACCCAGGGGTAGCGCTTGCGGTTGGCGCCGGCGGTGCCCTCCGGACCCTGCTTGTAGATCCAGTGCGCGGCAACGCCGTATTCGGCGACCTCGTGCATGTCGCGTGTGCGGATTTGCACCTCGATCTTGGCGTTGCGCCGCTCCGGCACCGTCACGCCCGTGTGCAACGATTGGTAGCCGTTGGTCTTCGGCGTCGAGATGTAATCCTTGAAGCGTCCTGGCACCACGCGATAAGCATCGTGCACGGCGCCAAGCGCGGCGTAGCAGGCGGCGCGGTCCTCGACGATGACGCGGAAAGCCATAACGTCCGAGAGCGCCTCGAAGGCTACGTTCTTCTTCTGCATCTTCAACCAGATCGAATAGGGCGATTTCTCCCGTCCCACCACGTCCAGCGGTCGCACGCCATGCTGCGACAGCACGCGTTTCAGGTCCTGCTCGATATCCTTGATAAGCCCGGCGCCCTGGCCGCGCAGGAAGGTCAGCCGGGCGGCTATGGTCTGCCGCGCCTCCGGGTGCAACTCCTGGAAGGCGAGCGTCTCCAACTCGGTCTTCAGCGCGTCCATGCCGATGCGCTCGGCCAGCGGGGTGAAGATGTCGAGCGTCTCGCGCGCCGTTTTCCGCCGCTTCTCTGGCTTCTGCACGAAATGCAGGGTGCGCATGTTGTGCAGCCGGTCGGCCAGCTTCACCAGCAGGACACGGATGTCCTCGCTCATGGCTAGGACGAGCTTGCGGAGGTTCTCTGCCTGCTTGGTGCGCTCGGACTGCAACTCGATGCGGGTGAGCTTGGTGACGCCGTCCACCAGCCGGGCGACCTCGGCGCCGAAGCAGCGTTCAATCTGCTTCAGCCCAAAGGAGGTATCCTCGGCGACGTCGTGCAACAGGGCAGTAGCAATGGTCGCACTGTCCAGCCGGTAGTCGGCCAGGATATTCGCCACCGCGATCGGGTGAGTGATGTAAGGGTCGCCGTTCTCGCGCTTCTGCGCGGCGTGCGCCTCGGCGGCTGTCTGGCCGGCGCGTTCCAGCAGCGCGACATCGGCCCGGGGGTCGTAGCCCGCGACCCGGCGGGAGAGTGCCATGGCCTCCTCAAGACCGGGGACCAGCGCAGGCGCGAGGCTCGCGGCGGTGCCTTCCGGCGCGCGCGGCACCGGTGCCTGGAGCGGCCCGGCGTCGCGCGAGGTCAATGGGTCCTCCTCAGCGGCGGCCGCCGCCCAGTTCGGCCGCGATGGCGGCTTCCAGGTCGTCGGGCGACATGTCCTCAAGGCCGGCGCCTTCGGCGGGCAATTCTTCGTTCACGTCCATAACGCCGAAAATATTTTCGTCCGTGGCAATGAGGTCGAGTACCTCCTCCTCCGCCGGTTCCGGCTCGGGCGCGCGCTGCAGCGACTTGATGAGGTCGGCCTCGACTGCGTCGAGCGCTATGGTCTGGTCGGCGATCTCACGCAGGGCAACGACCGGGTTCTTGTCGTTGTCGCGATCGAGGGTCAGTTCCTCACCGCGGCCGATATTCCGGGCGCGCTGCGCCGCTATCAACACCAGCTTGAACCGGTTCGGAATCTGGACAATGCAGTCTTCAACGGTGACGCGTGCCATGACGGCCTCGTGTTCATTTGGGCGGCGGGAAAGGCGGCCCGCGGCAAAGGTCTGCAGGAGAACCTTCCAGATAGCCACCGCGGCCAGCGGATGCAAGCAGGAAGCCCCGCAACGGGCGCCGGCTTACGCCTTGGCACCTAGGCCGTGCCAACTCATCTCAGTTCCGGATCGGCTCCGGCCATGCCTCACCCGGCGGCAGGGCAGCGAGCAAGGCCGCAGCGCCGCACCCCAGCACGGGGTGAACCGCAGCCGGGGGCCACGTCCAATAAGGGTTGCAGTACAAAGCGGCGGAGATGGGCCCGCGGGTGCGGCAGTACCGGGTCCGGCGAGATGCGGCGCAGCCCATCAAGGTCGACCAGATCGAGGTCGAGCACCCGGGGCGCATTGGGATAGGGCCGCTGCCGGCCGGCGCCATCCTCGATCGCGTGCAGCGCCGCCAACAGGCGGTACGGATCGACCACTGCCCCTTCCAGCCGCGCAACCCCATTGACGTAGAGCGGGGCACCCGGCAGGGGTGGAACCGGCACGGTCCGGTACCAAGTCGAGAGGGCACGAAGCCGCAGTCCAGGCAGGGAATCGAGGGACCGCGGCGGCTGCCTGGCAGGTCTGTAGGGGGAATGCCCAGCTTGGTCCGATAAATTCGCGCCCAGGGCGATAAGGATCACGGTTTTCTCGCTTACAAATGGATTTTTCAGCCTTAGTATGGGAAGGTGCCTTTCCGGCATGCACCACATTTCGAGAGCGCACAGCTTGCAGCCCGAGCGTATCGAACAGAATCGCCGTCTTCATCGACGGGGCGAACCTCTACGCCGCTTCCCGGACCCTGGGATTTGACGTGGACTACAAGAACCTGCTGGCGCACTTCCGGCAGCGCTCTTATCTCGTGCGCGCCTACTACTATACGGCGCTGCTCGAGACCGAGGAGTACTCGCCGCTCCGGCCGCTAGTAGATTGGCTCGGCTACAACGGGTATTCCGTGGTCACCAAGCCGGCCAAGGAGTTCACCGACGCAACCGGCCGCCGACGTGTCAAGGGCAGCGTAGACATTGAGATGGCGGTCGACGTTCTCGACCTCACCCCTCGCTCGACCATGTTGTGATCTTCTCCGGCGATGGCGACCTGCGCCGGCTCTGTCAGATCGGTGCAGCGCCGCGGTGTCCGGGTAACGGTCATCTCCACCATCCGCACCCAACCGGCAATGATCGCCGATGACCTTCGCCGCCAGGCAGATGCGTTCATCGACCTCGCCGACCTCGCCGAGCACATCACCCGCCGGCAGGTTGAGCCACGCACGCGGTCCCAGATGCCACCGGCAGCCCGCTCCAGCGCTGCGGTCCGCGCAACCCCGGCAGATCCCTTCCGCGAGACGCCCGACCTGCCGGAATGAGGCTGGCAGTGCCGCCCTGACGCCCCGGCCAGGGCGGCCTAAATCGGCAGCCGCACTCGTGCCCGCAGCCCGCCCAGTGGGCTTTCCTCAAGCACGATGTCGCCGCCATGCGCGCGGACAATGTCGCGGGCGATCGCCAGCCCAAGGCCGGTTCCGTCCGGCGAGCCGCTGTGGAAGGGTCGGAAGGCTTCCTCCCGCTCGGTCGCTGGGATGCCTGGCCCATCGTCATCCACCGTCACCTCGGCCCAGAGCGACTTCTGCTCTCCCCCGGGCCACCTAGCCCGGTCCGCGGCACCGTGCTGACCCCGACCGTGATGCGGCGCGCATGCCGCCGGGCATTGTCCACCAGGTTGCCCAGGCAGCGCCGCACCGCATCGGCACGCAGCGGCATGGCGAGCGCCTCGGGGGCCGCCACCTCGACTTGCGCCCCGCTGCGGCGGGCATTGGCAGCGACCTCCTGCACCAATTCAATCAGGTCGGCCGGACGCGACTGCTCCACCCCTCGCCGCGGGCGAAGGCGAGGTAGGCGGCGGTCATCCGCTCCATCTCCTCGACATCCTGGTTCAGCGCCGCGAGGTCTTCCTCCGTCTCAGCATCGCGCGGCAGCATGGCCAGGGCCAGACGCATCCGGGTCAGCGGCGTCCGCAGGTCGTGGCTGATGCCGGCCAGCATCTCGGTCCGCTGGCCGACGAAGCGGCGGATGCGCTCCTGCATGCGGTTGAAGGCAGCGGCGGCCTGGCGCACCTCGCTCGCCCCCTCTGGCTTCATCGGTCCGACATCGCGGCCGAGCCCAAAGGCCTCCGCCGCCCCGGCCAGCCGGCGGATCGCCCGCACCTGGTTCTTCATGAACAGGATGGCGACACCCGAGAGGATCAGCGCCGAGCCCACCAACCAGATGACGAAGAGGTAGAGCGTCGAGGTGAACAGCCGCTTGCGCGGCGCTTCCACATGCAGCACGCCTTCCGGCAGTTGGACGCGGATGATGATGCTGCGCGGGTCGCTCTGCCAGTCGGTGTCGAAGGGCAGCCGCACGCGCTCCCGGAGCGCATTATTGAGGTCTTCCTCCAGCGGCAGCAGCAGCAGGCTCGCCGGGCGCGCGACGAACTGGATCCGCGCATTCTCCTCATAAGCCAGAGCGAGGTCGAGCCGCCAGGCAGCCTCGCGGAAGATCCAAGACCGGTCCTCCGGGTTCTCGCGCCGCACCAGTTCGACCAGCATCGCCACGTCGCCAGCGACGCCACCGGCCAGCCGGCGGGAGATGACGTCGAGATGCGCGCCGTAGAAAAGCTGCAGCGCTACCGCCTGCAGGATCAGCATCGGCACGAGGATGATCAGGACGGAGCGCGCCAGCAGCCCACGCGGCAGCATGGCCCGCAGAGCACGGGAGACAGGCTTGGGCTTCGGAGTCTGCAGCGTCAAGGCGCGGCGCCCTTCAAGGCCCAGGGCGCAGCACGTAGCCGCGGTGGCGAACGGTATGCAGGAAGCGTGGCTCGCGCGGGTCGGGTTCAATCTTGCGGCGCAGCCGGGTGACCTGCACGTCGACCGCGCGCTCCCCCGCTTCAGGCGTGCCGAGCGCTGCGGCGATCTCCTCGCGGCTCAGCACCTCTCCGGGACGGCGGGCCAGCGCGGCCAGAAGCGCCGCCTCACCGCCGGTCAGGCGGATGGTCCCATCAGGACCCCGCAGTTCCGATCGCTCGGCGTCGAACCAGCGCATGCCGAGCTGAACCGGCGCTTGCGGCAGCAGGGTGGGCGTCGGCGGCGCGGTGCGGCGCAGGATGGTGCGAATGCGCAGCGCCAGTTCGCGCGGGTCAAATGGCTTGGCCAGGTAATCGTCTGCGCCCATCTCGAAGCCCGCGACGCGGTCATCCGGACCGCCGCGGGCGGTCAGCATCAAGACCGGCACGTCGTTGCCGTCGCGCCGCAGCGATTCAACCAGCTCGAGCCCGGTCTCGCCCGGCATCATCACGTCCAGCACCACCAGGTCGAAGGCCATGGCGGCCAGCGCGCCGCGGGCTGCGGCGGCGTCGGCGGCGCTGGTCACACGGAAGCCCTGCTCCGCCAGGTAGCGCTGCAGCAGCGCGCGCAGCCTGGCATCATCGTCCACCACCAGCAGATGGGCATTGTCGGTGGCAAGCTCGGCCGGCATGTCCAGCGAATTCCTCCCCAGGGTCGCGCGCCGCGGTGCAGCGGCGCCCCGCGACTCCATCCTAGTCACCGGCGGTGAGGCTTGCACGGCCGACCGGCCCAGGGCGAGCCAAAGGAGGTGCGCGACCTCAGCCGGTGCGGGCGAGAGACGCGGTGCCGCGGCGGGTTGGGGTGGGTTGCTCCAGCCGTTCGAGCTGCGCCCGCGCTTCCGGCCCCATCAGTCCACGCATGACGCGGCGGAAGCCCTCCACCGCGATCGGACCGGCTTCTCGGTAGGCCTGCATGATCCACTCGCGCTGCCGCTCGAACAGCCGACGCTCCAGCAATTCGCCCTTCGCGGTCAGAGAGAGCAGGCGCTGGCGCCGGTCGTTCCGACCGGTGGCCTGGACGACGTACTCCTCCGCCATCAGCGGGGAGAGGACGCGGGCCAGCGACTGCTTGGTAATGCCGAGGATGCCGAGCAGATCGCCGACCGTGATGCCGGGCCGCCGGCCGACGAAATGCAGGACGCGGTGATGCGCCCGGCCCATGCCGAGCTCGGCCAGGATCTCGTCCGCCCCGGCGGTGAAGTCGCGATAGCCGAAGAAGAGCAGGTCCTGCGCCAGGCGCAGCTCCTCCTCCCGCAGGAACAGCAGGTTGCGGCCGGCGCCGACCGGCGCGCCCACCTGCTGCTCGGCCTTCTGGTCCGTCTGATCGGGCATGGCTGGCATGCTGCGCCGTCTGGCCTCCTATTTGGTCAGTAACGTTGACACATTTTTCCGATCGGGTCTAGTTTACCCCAGCGGCAAGCAACGATATTGCGGAGAACGCGACCATGGCGATGGTTCCTTTCAGCAACCCGATCGGCTCACCAGCGGAGGAGACCGAGTCGCGGCTGCGCCACCGGGTCGTCCCGGCCGGCCTCGCCGCCCTTCGCCGGTGCTGAACGTCTCTCCCGCGACTCATCCGAAAGCCCCATAGGGGCAACAGCACGGCAGCCAGAAGGACCCGAACCATGGGCGATTTTCCGACCACCCGCACCACCAGCCCGAAGCCGAAGCCGGCCGACGAGACGCTCTCCTTCGGCAAGGTGCTGACCGACCACATGTTCCTCATGAACTACGACGAGGGAAAGGGCTGGCACTCCCCGCGCATCGAGCCCTATGGGCCGCTCAGCCTCGACCCCGCGACCTCCGTGCTGCACTACGGCCAGGCGATCTTCGACGGGCTGAAGGCCTTCCGCGGCGACGACGGCAAGATCCGCCTGTTCCGCCCTGACCGGCATGCGGAGCGCTTCAATCGCTCGGCCAAGATCATGTGCATGCCGGAGCTGCCCGTCGACATCATCCGCCAGAGCTTCGATGCTCTGATCGGCGTCGACCATGCCTGGGTGCCGCACATGCCCGGCACCTCGCTCTATCTCCGCCCGACCATCATCGCCACCGACGTCTTCCTCGGCGTCCATCCGGCGCATAGCTACCTGTATTTCCTTATCCTCTCGCCGGTCGGCAGCTACTACTCGGAAGGCGTGAAGCCGGTGCGGATCCTGGCCTCCGACAGCCATGTCCGCGCGGTGAAGGGCGGCACGGGCGAGGCCAAGACGGCGGCCAACTATGCCGCCAGCCTGGCCGGTCAGCGCGACGCAGCCGCCGCCGGCTATACCCAGGTGCTGTATCTGGACGGCGTGCACCGCAAGTACCTGGACGAGGTCGGCACCATGAACATCATGGTCCGCATCGGCGACGAGGTGATCATCCCGCCACTCGCCGGCACCATCCTCGACGGCGTCACCCGCAACAGCGCCCTGACGCTGATGCGCGACTGGGGCCTCAGGATCAGCGAGCGGCCGATCACCATCGACGAGGTGATGCATGCCGGCCGGGATGGCAAACTTACCGAGATGTGGGCACCGGCACCGCTGCGGTGGTCTCCCCGGTCGGCACGCTCGGCTACAAGGGCGAGGACGTGACCATCAACGGCGGTGAGACCGGCGAGGTGACCCGTAAGCTCTACGACAGCATCGTCGGCATCCAGTATGGCCGCACCAACGACCCGCATGGCTGGACCAGCGTCGTGGAGCCGGTCTGATAGGGGCGGGAGGCGGAGCCATGCAGGGCACCGCCTGGTTCGCCTCGGCCGCCGGCTTTGCCTTGGCGATGTCGGCGACGCCCGGGCCGAACAATGCGCTGGTCGCCGCGACGGCGGCGATTTCGGCTTGCGGCGCAGCCTGCCGCAGGTGCTAGGGGTCTCGGTCGGCTTTCCCGCCATGCTGGTTCTGGTGGCCCTTGGTGCGGCGGAATTGCTGCGGGGTGCGCCCGGGCTGATGGCGGCGATGCGCTGGGCCGGGGCGGCCTGGATGCTCTGGCTTGCCTGGGGCATCGCCACCGCGGTGCCGCCAGCGCCGGGAGCGGCGCCGGGGAAGCCGATGACGGCGCTCCAGGCAGCGTTGTTCCAGTGGGTGAACCCCAAAGCCTGGATCATCGCCGGCGGCGCCATCGCCACCTATACCGGCGGCGATGGCGGGCTGCTGAGCGAAGCCCTGGCGCTCGCTGCGCTCTTCGCGGTCGCCGCCTGTGGCAGCCTGCTGGCCTGGGCGGCGCTCGGTGCCGGGACGGCGCGACTGCTGCGCGACCAGGCGGCGCTGCGCTGGTTCAACCGGGTGATGGCGATACTGCTGGTGGCTTCGCTGATCCCGGTCGTGCTGAGCTAGCCTAACGCTTCGGCTCGCCAGCCGGGTCGAGGCCCATGCTGCGGATCGTCGGCCAAGCCGCCGGCGCAGTCAGGAAGGCGATGAAGGCCTTGGCCACCTCCGGCTGCTCGGCGCTCACCGGGATGCCCGCGGAAAAGGAGGTGACGAGTTGGATCGCCTCCGGCAACGGGCCGACCAGCGTGGCGCCGGGGATGCCTAGGATCTCGCTGATCTGCTGGAAGCCGACCGCCGCCTCCCCTGCGGCGACCACTTCCGCCACCCGCCGGGTGCTCGGCACCTTGAAGGCCTTCCCCGCCATCTGCTCGGTGATGCCAAGCCCCTGGAAAAAGCGGGAGGAGATGTAGACCCCGCTGGCGCTGTCCGAGTAGGCGACCGAAGGCGCCGCCAGCAGCATCCGTTTCACAGCCTCGGGCGTAGAGAGGTCGGGCTGCGGCGCGCCCGCTTTCACCACTACCCCGATGCGGGAGAAGACCAGGTCGGTGCGACTGCCCTTCTGCAGCCGACCCTCCGCGATCAGCTTGTCGATCGCCTCGCCGGCGATGATGACCATGTCGGCAGCCTCGCCGCGCGCCAGCCGGTTCGGCACGGCGGTCGGCACCGCACCCATCGAAGCGCCGTAGATCTTGGTGACCTTGTGGCCGGTCGCCTTCTCGAGATTCCGGGGCCAGCGCGTCGAGCGCGCTGTGGAAGCCGCCCGAGCTCATCACCTTTATCTCGGTGGCGAAGGCGGCATCGGTGAGCAGCGGCAGGGCTGCGACGGCAGCCAGAAGGGCGCGGCGAATGGGCAGCATGGCGTGGTTCCTACCTGACGAGCCTCTATTGCGGCCATTCCGCCCCGGCGGCGGAGCGGGCGCAAGCCCCGACCGTTGCCGCGCCGACGCACGGCGGCGCAATCTGCGGCCAGGAAAACACCCAAGGGAGGACACGATGCGGAAAACCATGCTGGCGGCAGCGCTGGCCTGCGGCTTGGCAGGTGCAGCGGCGGCGCAGGGGCGGTTCCCGGAGCTGACGCTCGAGCAGATCACCCCGGAGCAACGCAAGGTGGCTGAGGCGATCATGTCCGGCCCGCGCGGGCGGATGAGCGGCCCTTTCAATGCCTGGCTCCGCAGCCCCGAGATCGCCGACGCGCTGCAGAACGTCGGCGCCAAGGTCCGCTACAAGAGCTCGCTCCCGGCGGCGCTGAACGAGTTCGCCATCCTGATCACGGCGCGCGAATGGACCTCGCAGTATGAGTGGTATGCACATTTCCCGTTGGCAATGAAGGACGGGCTGCCGCCTCGAGGTCGCCGCCGAGCTGGCGTAAGGCCGCAAGCCCGAGGGAATGGACGCCGACACTGCCTTGGTCTGGCAGTTCTGCACCAAGTTGCACCGCAACCGCCGCGTCTCCGACGCCACCTATGCCGCGGCGAAGCAGCGCTTCGGCGAACAAGGCGTGGTCGATCTGATCGCGGTCAGCGGCTACTATGTGACCGTATCGATGACACTGAACGTAGCGCAGGTCGCCCTGCCGCCAGGCGTCGCGCTGCCGCTGCCTGAGTTGAACAAGTAGAAGGCCGGGGAGGAAGTATCCTCCCTGGACCCTACTCTACTTCTGTGAGTCCCGCACCCGCCCCGCGGCGAGTGCCAGACGCGCAAAATAGGAAGGATGGGGTTCACGGAGGGAATACTTTTCCCTCGCCCGCGTCAGCCAAAGGCCCGGAACGCCAGCCAAAGCCCGACCAGCCCGAGCGCAGCCTGGATCACCGTCCGGAACCGCGCATCCGGCATCGCGCGCCGCACTCGCGTGCCGACGGCCATGCCGAGGAAAGCCGGCGCCACGCCCACCAGCGAGGCAAGGCCGAGATCCGGCGGCAGCAGGCCGCCTCCCGCCATCCCGATCGCCAGGGCCAGCGTCGCCAGCAAGGCGCCGAGGCCGAAGCCCTGGACGAAGTGCTGCGGCGGCAGCTTCAGCGCGGCCAGGTAGGGCGCGGCCGGCATAAGGAAGCTGCCGGTCATGCCGGTCAGCAGTCCCGCCGTGCCGCCGACCAGCGGCGAGAGCCAGCGTTCCTGCTCCCGGGTCGGCGTGGGCATGGGGCGGCCGGCAAGCGCCAGCGCAGCGGAGGCGATCAGCAGCAAGCCCAGCAGGCCGGACAGCAGCACCGCATCCGACCGCGCCAGGATCCCGGCACCGGCCAACGTGCCGATCACCGCCGCGACGAGGAAGGGCCAGAGCCGCCGTAGCGCCGGGGCGAGCGCCGGCCCGACCAGCGACTGCCAGACATTGGTCGCCAGGGTCGGAACCAGCATTAGCGCCATGGCCTCGGGCAGCGGCCGGGTCAGGGCCAGCAGGCCTAGAGTCACCGTCGGCAGCCCGGAAGCCGGCTATGCCCTTGACGAAGCCGGCCACGCTGAAGGCGCCGAGCACGAGGGCTGATTCGGCCAAATCGAAGGAGATCATGCGGCCGTCAGGCTAGCCCTGCCGCCGGCTGCAGGATACGGCCAGGCCCGAAGCATCAGGTCGCGGGCTTGGCCAGCGCCGCTTCGATCGCCTGGACCAGTTCGCGCGACTCCGGCCCGGTCTGCGTGGCGAAGCCGCGCACCGTGCGGCCGTCCCGGCCGACCAGGTACTTGTGGAAGTTCCAGCGCGGCGGGCCGCCGCCGCGCTCCGCCAGGAAGGCGAAGACCGGCGCCGCCTGCGCGCCTCGGACATGTGAGACCGTCGTCATCGGGAATCTCGACGTTGTAGTTGGCCTCGCAGAAATCCTTGATCTTCTTGTTGTCCGAGGATTCCTGGTTGAAGTCCTGCGAAGGCACGCCGAGTACCACCAGCCCGCGCGGGCCATAGGTCTCGTGCAGCTTCTGCAGCCCGGCATATTGCGGCGTATAGCCGCAGAAGCTGGCGGTGTTCACCACCAGCACCGCCTTGCCGCGGTAGTCCGAGAGGGCAAGCGGCCCGCCCTCGATCGCCTCCATCCGGAAGTCATAGAGGCTGGCCGAGGCCGCCGCAGCATCGCCCGCCATCAGCAAGCCGCCGAGGATGATCGCACCACGCCGCCCGACCTCAGCCATACCGCTCCTCCGCCCAGGGATCGCCGTTGTTGTGGTAGCCGCGGACCTCCCAGAAGCCGGGCCGGTCCTCGCGCAGCAGCTCGATCCGGGTGACCCATTTCGGGCTCTTCCAGAAGTACAGCCGCGGCAGCACCACCCGCACCGGGCCGCCATGCTGGCGGGTCAGCGGCGCGCCTTCCCAGCTATGCGCCAGCAGCACCTCGTCCGCGGTGAACTCGGACAGCGGCACATTGGTGGTGTAGCCGTCATAGGAGGTGAAGGAGACGAAGCGCGCCTCCTCCTTCGGCCGCGCCATCTCGATCAGGTCGCGGGCGCGCACCCCTGCCAGTGGTTGTCGTAGCGCGACCACTGGGTGACGCAGTGGATGTCGTTGACCAGCTCGGTCTGCGGCAACGCCATGGATCCCGGCAGGGTCAGGCGGACCGGGGCCTGCACCAGCCCCTCCACCCGCAGCCGCCACTTCTCCGGCGAGACGTCCGGCTGCACGCCGAGGTCAAGCACCGGCCAGTCCTTGACCAGCGTCTGGCCGGGCGGCAGGCGGTCGCGGCTGGGGTCCAATTGCGTCCCGGTCAGCAGGCGGCCATCACGCGCCCAGGCCTGCTTTGTCTTGACCAGCTTCTCGCGGATCCTCCCGGTCACCGACACACTGTCGTCGTCGTCTGCCATCACGCTCTCCTGCATCTCTTTACGTGCCGTGCGCGGCGGCGGATGCAAGGGGGCCGGCGCGGCCTCGCCGAAGCGGCTAACCCCGGTTCCGCATCAACCGCGCCTTGTCACGCGCCCAGTCGCGCTCAGCGATCGCATTGCGCTTGTCGTGCTTCTTGCGGCCCTCGGCGACGCCCAGGACTACCTTGGCGACACCCTTGTCGTTGAAGTGGACCTGCAACGGCACGATGGTGGCGCCGTCGCGGGCGATGGCGCCGATCAGCTCGTTCACCTGCTTCTTGTGCAGCAGCAGCTTGCGCGGCCGGCCCGGCTCGAATTTCGCCACCGTGCTGCCGGCCTGCCATTCCGGGATGGTGCAGCCGAAGAGGTACATGGCGCCGTCACGCTCGCCGGCCCAGGCCTCGGACAGGGTGGCGCGGCCGGCCCGAAGCGACTTCACCTCCGGCCCCACCAGCACCAGGCCGGCCTCGATCGTCTCGCCGATCGTGTAGTCGTAGCGCGCCTTCCGGTTCTGCGAGGCGATGCCGTGCGAGATCAGGGTCTTCTTCTTGGGTTCGGCCATGAGCTCAGTTCAAAAGGCCTACGGAGACCATGGCCTCGCGGACCCGCGCCTTCGAGGTGGCGGCGATCGGCGCCATGGGCAGGCGGCAATGGTCGGCGGTCTTGGCCAGCAGGCTTGCAGCATACTTCACAGGGCCGGGGAGGTCTCGCAGAACATCGCGTCGTGCAGCGGCACCAGCCGGTCCTGGATCGCCATCGCCTCGGCGAAGCGGCCGGCGCGCCAAGCCTGGTGCATCTCGGCGCAGAGCCTTGGCGCGACATTGGCGGTGACGCTGATGCAGCCACTGGCCGCCGGCGGCGTTGAAGGACAGCGCCGTGTGGTCCTCGCCCGAAAGCTGGATGAAGTCCTTGCCGCAGGCACGCGTGGCGTGCAGCGGCCGGGTCAGGTTGGCGGTCGCGTCCTTCACGCCGACGATGTTCTTGTGCTTCGCCAGCCGCGCCATGGTCTCGACCGACATGTCGATCACGCTGCGGCCGGGGATGCTGTAGATGAACAGCGGCAGGTCCACCGCATCGGCGATGGCGGTGAAGTGCAGGAACAGGCCTTCCTGGGTCGGCTTGTTGTAGTAGGGCGTCACCACCAGGGTCGCGTCCGCGCCAGCCTTCTTGGCGTGGCGGGCGAAGTCGATCGCCTCGGCCGTGCTATTGCTGCCGGCTCCGGCGATGACGGGCACGCGACCGCGGGTCACCTCGACGCAGATCTCGACGACGCGCTTGTGTTCCTCGTGGCTCAGCGTCGGGCTCTCGCCGGTGGTGCCTACGGGGATCAGGCCTTCCGTCCCCTCGGCAATCTGCCATTCCACGAATTCGGCGAAAGCCTTCTCGTCCAGGGACCCGTCGTCACGCATCGGCGTGATCAGCGCGACCATCGATCCCTTGAACATCTGGCTTTCCTCCGGAAGGGCTAGCTCCGCCCGTTGCGGCCGATTGCGACACATGGGGGCACATGCATCCCGGTGCGGCAGGCGCAGCCGGGCCGAGAACCCAATCATCGGGGCACCCCGGAGCAAGGGCGGCAGCAAGCGTCACCGGATACCGACGCAGATCGGTCACACATCCGCACCGGTTTTGCCCTAAATAGACGGCCATGCGCCGCCGCTCCCTGCTCGTCCTGCCGCTTCTCGCCGCCTCGCCTTTCGGGCCGGCACCGGGCCTCGCCGAACCCACCGCCGTGGCGGGCACCGAGGCGTCGCGCCTGGCTGGCCGCCAGGCAATTGCCCTGGCCCAGGCACAGCGCTGGCCCGAGGCCGAGACGGCGGCGCAAATCGCCGACCCACTGATCCGCAAATACGTCACTTGGCTGCGCCTGCAGCAACGCGGCCAAGCCGCCAGCGCAGCGGAGCTGATCGGCTTCGCCCTCAGCAACCCCGAATGGCTCCAGCCAGGACCTGCTCGGCCGCAGGGTCGAGGAAGCGCTGACCTTCGACCCGGACGACCGCTTGGCGGCCGAATGGTTCGCCGCCCGTGCCCCGCGCAGCCTGGACGGCTACCAGCGACTGGCTGACACACTCGCCCGTGCCGGCCGCGACGCTGAAGCGACCCAGGTCATCCGCACCGGCTGGGCCGAAGCGCCAGCCGATCCGGTTGCCGAGACCGCCTTTCTCACCCGCAACGCAGCCCTGCTGACCCCTGCCGAGCATGGCCGCCGCTTCGACCGCCTGGCCTTGGCTCGCGAGGGCGCTGCCGCGGCCCGGGTGATGCCCTACCTGGACCCGGCCCGGCAGGGCAATGCCGCCGCGCGCCTGGCCTACGCCGCCGATCGGCCGGATGCCGATGCCCCCGGACCTCGCCGCGATCGCGCCCAACGACGCCGGATTGACCCTGGAGCGCGCGCGCTGGCTCCGCCGCCGCGATCTGGACCAGGACGCCGCCGCCGCCTTCACCGCCGGTGCGCGGTTGATCCCCCTGCCCGCCCCTGATACCGCGCGCGCCGCCTGGGCGGAACGGCAGCTGCTCTCGCGCAAGCTGCTCCGTCTGGGCGACCCACGTGCCGCCTATGTCGTCGCCGCCGGACATGGCATCACCGCCGCCGGGGAGCCGCGGCAGGACGCCGAGTTCCTCGCCGGCTTCATCGCGCTGCGCTTCCTGCGCGACGCGCCCGCTGCCGAGCGGCATTTCGCCCGGCTCGGCGAGGACAGCCGCAGCGTCATCACCCGCGCCCGCAGCCAGTACTGGCAAGGCCGGGCGGCGGAAGCGCAGGGGCCGGCGCCCGGGCCCGCGACCGCTACCGGGCCGCGGCCGAATACCCGCTCGCCTTCTATGGCCAGCTTGCCGCGGTCACGCTGGGGGAGGACGGCGCGGCGCTGTCCGCCCGCATCGCCCGCACCCCGGCGCCGCAACCTTCCGTCGCCCAGGCCCAGGCCTTCGGGATGCGGGAGCCGGCCCGGGTGGTGCTCGCCCTGGCCGAGCTCGGCGAGAGCCGCCGCACCCGCCCTTTCCTGCTGCGGCTCGAGGAATTGTCCACCGACCGGGCGGAGAAGGTGCTCGCCGCCCGCCTGGCCCAGCAGATCGGCCGGCCCGACCATGCCGTCTGGGTGGTGCGCCGCGCCGGTGCCGCCGGATTGATGGCCCTGGCCGAGGGCTGGCCCGCCCCCTACCCCGCCCCGCCCGAGGGGCCAGAGCCGGCCCTGGTCTTCGGGATCACGCGGCAGGAGAGCAATTTCGACCCCGAGGCGGTCTCCTCGGCCAATGCCCGCGGACTGATGCAGCTGCTGCCCGCGACCGCGACCGGTGTGGCTAAGCGGCTCGGGCTGCGGCATCAGGTGGGGATGCTGACCACTGACCCGCCGCACAATATGCGCCTCGGCGCCGCCTATCTGGACCAGCTGCTGGTGCGCTTCGGCGGCACACTCCCCTTCGCCATCGCCGGCTACAATGCCGGGCCGGGCCGGGTCGACGAATGGCTTGGCACCTATGGCGACCCGCGCGGCGGCGGCGTCGCCATGCTCGATTGGATGGAGCAGATCCCTTTCAGCGAAACTCGCAACTACGTCCAGCGGGTGATCGAGAACATGGTGATCTACCGCGCGCTCGATGCGCGGTCCGCGGCGCTGGAACACCCGATGACGCAATGGCTACGGGCGCCGGCCTGATGCAGGCTCGCCGCCGCTTCGTCAGCGCCCGGGACGGGCTGCGCCTGGCCGCGCTGGAATGGGCCGGCCCGGCGCATGCCACGCCGCTGCTTTGCCTCTCCGGCATCTCCCGCTCCGCGCTCGACTTCATCCATGTCGCGGAGCATTTCGCTGGGACCCGGCGCATCGTCGCGCTGGACTATGCCGGCCATGGCGAGGAGCGGGCGCGCCGCAAGTCCCGGCCGTTACGCGCCACAGCTGGCGGTCGGGGACGTGCTGGACGCCATGGCGGCGCTGGGCCTGCACCGTGTGGCGCTGCTCGGCACCAGCTTCGGCGGCATCCTCGGCATGGCGCTGGGCACCGTGCGACCGGGCGTGCTGGCCGGACTGGCGCTGAACGACACCGGTCCGGTGCTGCAGAAGGACGGGCTCGATGCCATCGGTGAGATCATCGGCCGCGACCCGGGCTTCGGCTCGCTCAAGGACGCGGTGGCCTTCTTGAAAGCCCGGCTGCCGCCGCTCGGCATTACCGAGGCCGGCTGGCCCGCTGTCGCGGAGCGCACCTATGCGCGCGGCGAGGACGGGCGCTGGCACCCGCGCTGGGATATCCGCATCGCCAGCATCCTGCCGAAGGGCGGCAGCGCCGCGCCCGACCTCTGGCCCTTCTTCCACGCCATCCCGGCCATCCCCAGCCTGCTGGTCTGGGGCCAGGAGAGCACGGTGCTCGCGGCCAGGACGGTGCAGGACATGCGCGCGGCGCGGCCGGGGATGCTGCTGTGCTCGCTACCTGGCATCGGCCATGCGCCGGGCCTCGGCGAGCCGGCTGTGCTGGCAGCGATCGCGCACTGGCTTGACCAGATTCCATGAGGCCGAGGTGACCCCGGGCCAAGGCTTGGCCTATGCGGTCGCCACGCTTGGCGGCATCGGCCGGCTGCGGCCGGCCCCAGGCAGTTGGGGCTCCGCCGTCGTCCTGCCGGCGGTGCTGCTGGGGCCGCACGCATGCCTCGGCCTCGCGGGGCTGGTGACGGCCGCCGGCTTCTGGGCAACGCGGCGGATGCTGGGCGACGACACCACGGCCGACCCATCCTGGGTGGTGGTCGACGAAGGCGCCGGGCAGTTGTTGGCGCTGGCCGCGCTGCCCGCGGGCAGCGGCTTCTATGGCGTGCTGCTGGCCTTCCTGCTGTTCCGGGCCTTCGATATCACCAAGCCCGGCCCGGTTGGCTGGGCCGACCGGCAGCATGGCGCGCGCGGCGTGATGCTGGACGACCTCATTGCCGGCGCGCTCGCCGCAGCGCTGGTCCTGCTCGCCCGTGCCATCCTGCCGGAAGGACTGCTCTGATGCTGCCGCAAGCCACATTGCACGAGTCGCGCGACCTGCTGGCGCTGCTGCAATCCCGGGGCATGACATTGGCCACCGCCGAAAGCTGCACCGGCGGGCTGATCGCCGCGGCGCTGACCGCCATCGCCGGCAGTTCGGCCGTCGTCACGCATGGCTTCGTCACCTATTCAAACGAGGCCAAACGCGACGTGCTCGGCATCCCGTGGGGTGTGATCGAGGGGTATGGCGCTGTCAGCGAACCGGTGGCGCGGCGGATGGCCGAAGGTGCGCTGGCCCGCAGCGGTGCCGATGTCGCGGTCAGCTGCACCGGCATCGCCGGGCCGGGCGGCGCCACGCCGGGCAAGCCGGTCGGGCTGGTGCATATGGGAGTGGCAATGCGGGGCGAGACGCGGGCGATCCGCCGGGTGTTCCCCGGTGACCGGACTGCGGTGCGTGCGGCCACCGTCGCCGAGGTCTTCGCGCTTGCAGCGAGCGGTGCTAGAGCGATTTGCCGGGAGGGCGTGAACGCCCGGACGTCTGAATCTCCTCTGAAACCGCTGTAGCCGGCTGATCAGCGCGGCGGCCCGGCCGGCGCCGCCGGGGCGAAGATCGGCGAGGCTGCCGCGGCGTTGACAATCACCGCCGCGTCCTCCGGCAGCAGGAAGCCGGCCTGTTCCCGCCGCTTGCGCCGCGGCGCGGACATGGTTCACGTAGTCGGCGTTGTCCCTGTAGAGCACGGCAAGGCGCTCCGGCGGGAAGGCGCGGTAGGCACCGACCAGCGAGCAGCTGAAATTCCCCAGTGGCGCATTCTGCAGGCCGTGCACCCCAAGCGGCGCGGCGATGTCGAGGTAGCCGGATGCCGCCCAGCGCATTGCCGTCCGCGTCGCGGCGGGGGACCTGCACCACCGCCTGCGGTAGGGCCTTCGGCGCCTGCAGCACGCCGGCACCCTCCGGCGCCGGCTCCAGCGGCATCAGCGTGGTCGGCGGCGGCGGGAGATTGGCGACGACCCAGCCATCCAGGTGCAGCAGGGTCGAACGCGCCACCGGCGCCCAGTCGAGGCGGCCGGGCGGCAGGGTGCAGCCCTTGGCCTCCACCACCGTCGCATGCGACGAGCCCGCCACGTCGTACATCCGGACATTGTCGGGTAGCGGCAGGTCGGCGGTCCCCTGCCCGCCGGTGCGGCCGAGCGAGGCGCGGATCGAGGCGTAGTCGACCTGCGAGTTGATCAGCACCATGCGCGGCGGCACCTCGCCGCGTGCCTCGGCCGCCACGACGATCTCGCCGATGGTCAGCTTGCCGTCGTGCACGCCGGGGAATCCGGCTGGGCAAAGCTCGGCGCGCCATCGGCCGAGGAACCCGGCCCGGTGCCCGAGCGCAGGATCGGCAGCAGCCCGGCGCCGGAGACGAAAACATGCATGCCGTCGAAGACCCGGCGGCCTTCAGCCTGGTTGAAACCGTGCAGCAGAAAGGTCTTCAGGAAGCGCCCGTCCTGCGACTTGCCGGTGGCGATCGCGCGGCTGATGCGGCCGGCAAGTGGGTTCGGCGCGGCGGCATGCGCGAGGAAGTCGCCCGCGTCGCGTACGATGGCAAAGCCGGCGCCCTCCACGAAGCGGGTCTTGCCATCCGGGTCGGTGAAGCGCGGCAGGTCGGCTCCCTGGCCAAGTTCCCAGTGCACCTCGGCGATGGCGAAGCCCTGGTCCTCAAGGAAGCCCGTCCCCGGCTCGAGATTCCCGGATTGCAACGGTAGGCCACGCGGGCTGTTGTAGAGCGCGTTGGCGTAGGGCTTGCCGCGGTTCGGCACATCTAGCAGCAGGGCGCCATTGCCGCGGACCGGGTCCATCGGCAGAAAGAGGATGACCTTGGCGCTGTACTCGACCATGCCGCGGATGTTGCGGCCGGCCTTCTCCAGGTCGGGGATCACGCTCTCGGTCGGGGCCAACTCGCCGTGGATCATGCCGTCCCAGCGCTGGTAATCGCCAGCACGGAAGCTGCCATAAGGTTGCTTCGCGGTGATCTCCAGCCGGGTGACCTTGGCTTCGGCGGGCCGGGCGAGGCCGGCGAGGAGCAGCGCGGCGGCAAGGCTGGCAAAGATCTTAATAGGGGTTTCCTGCCGGATTTTCCGGCAGCCTAGGCGGGATGCGGCCGCATCGCCAGCCCGCCGGCCCCTCACTCGCCGCTCAGTCCGCGCGCACGGATCAGGCCGCGCCACGCCTCGATCTCCTCGACCACCAGGGTGCGCGAAGCGGCCGGAGCGCTGGGGTCGACCTCGCCATCAGTCAGTTCCTCGAGCTTGGTCCGCACCGCGGGCTGGGCCAGGGCGCGCAGCAGCGCCGCATGGATGATGGCGACGACCGGTGCGGGCGTCGCCGCAGGAGCGGCGAGGCCGGCCCAGGTATAGGAGCGGAAGCCGGGGAAGCCGACCTGGCGACCGTCGGGATCGCCGGGAAACGGCCGCTGCGCCGGTCAGCCGTCACCGCTAGGCCGCGCAGCCGCGGATCCTGCAGCATCCCCATGGCGCCCACCGAGGTGCTGACCATCAGCGGTAGCTCGCCACCCAGCACCGCGGTGATCCCGGCGACATCGCTGCGATAGGGCACCTGGCCCATTTCGATGCCTGCGGCGGCGCTGAACAACTCCCCGGTCAGGTGGTGCGAGGAGCCCGGGCCGAGTGTGCCATATTGCACCGCGCCCGGCCTCGCCTTCGCCGCGGCGATGAGGCCGGCGAGGTCGCGCCAGGATCCCTCCGCCCGGGCGACCAGGACGAAGGCATACCGCAGTGCGACGCTGATCCAGACGAAACCGTCCACCGGGTCGAAGCCCACTGCCTTGCCGAAGGCCGCCGCCACGCCATGGCTGCCGGTCAGCAGGCCGAGCGTGTGGCCATCGGCCGGGGCGCGGGCCAGGGCGGCGGAGGCGATGTTGCCGCCAGCGCCGGGGCGGGGCTCGACTATCACCGGCCGGCCCAGCACCTCGGACATTGGTGGCGCCAGGATACGGCAGATGGTGTCCGCAGCGCCGCCCGGACCGAAGCCATGCAGCAGGGTAATGCTACGGTCCGGCGCCCAGCCTTGAGCCCGCGCGACGGCGGGTGCGGCCAACGCCGCCAGCAGCAGCCGTCGCGTCAGCACCATCTTAAACCAGCGCCCGGTAGGCCAGCTGCCGCATGGCGTAGCGGTATTGGATGCAGCCGGAAGGCGCCTGCAGCATCAGCACGGCGTAGAAGTCCTCCTTCGGGTCGCTCCAAAATAGGTGCCATGGACGCCGCCGCAAAGATAGTTTCCGACACTGCCCGGCGCCGGGCTGCGGCCCTGCGCCATCCGCACCGCGAAGCCGAACCCGAAGCCGTAGCCCGTGACAGGCGCCGGGGCGAGGCCGCCGAAGCGCACCAGGAGTCCGGGGCCGTATTGCGTTCCCTCCGGCAGGTGGTTGCCGGTCATGAGCTCGGTGGTGCCGCGCGACGCCAGCTCCGCCTCCCCCAGCCGGCCGCCGTTCAGCAGCATCTGGCAGAGGCGGGCATAGCCCATGGCGGTCGAGACCATGTCGCTGCCGCCGGAGCACATGCGCGGCTTCTCCAAAGCGTCTGGAATCGCTTGGCGGGCATTCGTGACCGGATCGGCCTGGAGGCGGGCGGCGCCCCGAAGCCGGTATCCGTCAGGCCGAGTGGGGCAAAGATGCGGGGCGCGTATGAAGGCGCCGAGGTCCTGGCCGGAGACCACCTCGACGATGCGGCCGACCGCGTCGGTGGCGTGGCTGAATTCCGATGTAGTGCCGAGCTGGAACATCAGCGGCTGGAGGCCAGCCGGATGATGAACTCGGCCGAGGTCAGGCTGCGGTCGGCGACCTTCGCGGCGATGTAGGCCGATTGCCGCCGCAACCGATGGCGACGACGGCGCCAGGGATCCTGGCCGGCATCTTCCGGTTGTACGGCGCAGGCGAGCGGGCCGGGATCGATTGCCGCAGCGGCAGGGCGGATGAGCGAGGCGGCCCCCGCAGTTGCGAAGGCGGCACGTCGACGCAGCATGAAGCGGCGTTTTCCCTGGGCTTGGTTGTTGTCAGGAAGCTTCACGCCCACGTCCCGGTGGGTCAAACATCGCCGAGGCGGAAGGCGTCGGCGATGCGGCGCACCGTGCCATCGGCAGCGACGAGCAGGAGGTCGAAGCGCATACCCGCTTCGCCATGGCCCGGATTCTCCGCCAGCCAGCATTCGGCCGCGGCGGCGAGGCGGGCGCGTTGCCGCGCACCGAGCGCATGCGCCGCCTCGGTCAGGCTCGGCCGCGCCTTTACCTCGATGAAGGCGAGCAGCCCTTCCTGCTCGGCGACGAGGTCAAGCTCGCCCGCCGGGGTGCGCGCGCGGCGTGCCAGGATGGTCCAGCCTTGCGAGGTGAGCGCCGCCGCGGCGGAGTCTTCCGCGCCGCGCCCGGCGGCATCGGCACGCGCGCCGCGCAAGCGGCGAATCGGGTTGGCTGACATCGTCATCGCGTCGGAGTCCGCCACAATGCGCAGCGGACTCCGAGAAAAGTGAGAATGGGTACCGGGGGAGAGAATCCCTCCCTCCCCTGGTCGGTCACGCCGCGAGCGCCTCGCGGATGAGCCCGACCGCCTCCTCGATCATCGGCGCGGTGACGTCGAGATGCGTGCAGGCCCGCACCCGCCCCCCGAGGCCGCTGACCGCGACGCCCTGCATGATCAGCCGCTCCTGCAGCGTCGCCACGTCGACGCCGGCGCCCTTGATGTCGAAGAACACCAGGTTGGTGTCTGGCTCCTCCACCACCACGCCGGGGATCTGCGCCAGGCCGCGGGCGAGCGCCTTGGCATTGGCATGGTCCTCGGCGAGCCGGTCGATATGGTGATCGAGTGCGTAGAGGCAGCCGGCAGCGCAAAGCCCGGCTTGGCGCATCGAGCCGCCGAGCCGCTGCTTCCAGCGCCAGGCGGCGCCGATGAACTCGGTCGACCCGCAGAGCACCGCGCCTAGCGGCGCGCCGAGACCCTTGGTGAAATCGAGCCAGACGCTGTCATAGTTGGCGACCATGTCCTTCGGGGCGATGCCGGCAGCGACGCAGGCATTCATCAGCCGAGCGCCGTCCATATGCGTCGCCCACCCCTGCGCATGCGCGATCCCGGCGACCGCGTTGAGCTGCGCCAGCGGCCAAACCGCGCCGCCGCCGATATTCGCGGTCTGCTCGACCTCGAGCAGCCGTTGCGGTGGGTGTAGCGCGTGCGCGGGCGGATCGCAGCGCGCAGGTCGTCGGCACTGAACATGCCGCGTGGCCCCTTCAGCCCCATGATCTGCGCGCCGGTCAGTGCGGCATGGGTGCCGCCTTCAGAGGTGAGGATATGTGCGGTCTCGTGAGCGACGATCTCATCGCCTTTCTGGCAATGGGTTAGGATGGCGACGACGTTGCACATCGTGCCGGAGGGCAGGAACATCGCCGCCTCCTTCCCCATCAGCACGGCCATGCGGTCGCACAGGGCGTGGACGGTCGGGTCGTCGCCATGCTGCTCGTCGCCGACCTCGGCCCGCATCATCGCGTCCTTCATCGCCGCGGTTGGCCGGGTCTGGGTATCCGAATAGAGGTTGATGCGGGTGCGCGGCGCGCCGACCGGTGGGCGGGGCGGAGCATGGACCATGACGGGATTCCCTTCTTCGGGCCACAAGCTGCGACGGCCCAGGCTGGCTGTCCACCCGGGGAAACGAGCGCGGTACAGGCTCGCTCCGCGCCAAATCATTGCCGGCATGGCAAGAGCGCAGGACTACACCCGATTACCGAACATCCATGACAGGACCTGCTCTTGTCCACCACGGTGGCACCAGGCGAGTTAGCTGCTGATCGCCGTCCTGGCGTCGTTGCTGGCAGTGGCAGAAACCGGCGCGAAAAGCGCGCAGACCGAGGCGATCACCTGGAACGTTGAGGCCACGCATCTCCGGACCTTCTTCCAGGCCCGCACCCGCCAGTAGACCACGGAGCGCACCACGGCCGAAAAGGCGGAATTGGACCGCTTGGCGGTAACAGCTGCGGCGGTGCAGGCGGCTATCGCGGCGCAGAAGGCCTGACGGGACACTGCGGCGCGCTGGAAAGGCGATCCGTCCACCAGTGAGGGTCGCCGGAAGCTGACCGAGCGCGCCAAAGCGGCAGCGGCGAAGCGCGACCGGAACATGGCCACCTATCACCACTGCGGATATGGCGCGGCGGCATTCCAGGTGGCGACCGTACTGGCTTCGGCGGTCATCATCACCCCGGTGCCCATCTTGGCGGGTGTGGTGATGGGCTTTGGCATGGCCGGGGCGGTGCCGACGGGCATCGGCTTCTTCGCGCCCGAGCTGTGTACTTCTGACCCGGGTCAGCGCGGCAGGTCGAAATGCCGCGCCCAGGCCGCTGACAAACGCGGGCGGGTAGCAACCGCGCGGGCCAGCGACTGGATGCGCGGGCAGTGGTCGGGCATCCAGGCCTCGTTCCCCATCCAGCGGGAGAGCACCGCGAGGGTGAGGTCGGCGAGCGACAGTCGCTCCCCCAGCACGAAAGGTGCGGGCTGCGCGCCTTCAGCGATCAGCTGCCGAATTTCCCGCGCCATATCGACCGCGCGGGCCCGGATTGAGGCCGGATCCGATCCAAAACGATCCGGGTAATCGCTGCGGGTGACGCAGGGGTAGAGCTCGCTCGCGGCCAGCATCATCCAGCGCAGCGCCCTGGCGCGGGCTGGATCGGCAGCCGGTGGTAGGAGGCCCACCTCAGGGTGCCGCGCCTCCAGGGTCAGCAGGATGGCGGTGCTTTCGGTCACCACGGTGCCGTCCGGCAGGATCAGGGTCGGCAGCCGCCCCATCGGGTTGATGCGACGGTACTCCGCCGCCAGTTGCGCGTCCCCGTCGATGGACACCGGGCGCAGCTTCGGCCTCGGCGCCGATCTCGGCCAGCGCCAGTTCGACCATCGCGGAGCCGGAGCGACGGTCCCCATAGAGGATGTATCTCATGCGCCGAGCCTGGAACGGCGGTAGCGCCGTGGGCAAACGCAAAGCGGTGATGGGCCGATAAGCGCCGCTGATAGGATCAGACGATCGCGTCGCGCAACCAACTGGTCAGCCGCAGGATGGTCCGGATCAAACCGTTGATGACGGCGGCGGCGCATACCAGGGCGATGATGCCACCAACTATCAACGCCAGGCTGTACCAGGGGTCCGGCAAGCCATTGACGGCTTCGGCCAGCCGGCCGAATAGCGCCACAGGCTCGATCTCGCGGCAAAGGGTTCATGGCCGCGGCAGGACCCCCAAGCTGTTCGATGACGACGCCGATCGCCGCCTGAAGCCAGCCCTGCTGCAAGGCGGTACCGAGGAGAAGGGCAGTAACCAGCAGCCGGAGGAAAGCATGCATGGCCGGCAGTCTGCACCGCCGAGGTAAATGGAAAGTTTTCAGGCCTGCGGCGCGGGTGCAGCACCGGCTGGTGGCGCCGCCGGGCGGCCATAGAGCTGCATGGCCCGGCGCTCGAAGGAGCGGACCATCAGCCGCACGGCCTCGTTGAACACGGTGCCGATGACGGCCTGAAGCAGACGCGACCTGAATTCAAAATCAACGAAGAAATCGACCTCGGTGCCCTGCGGATGGGCATGGAAACGCCAGTGGTTGTTCAGGTAGCGAAAGGGGCCGGTCAGGTAGCGCACGTGGACATGATGCGGCCTTTCCAGGGTAACGGAGCTGCGGAAGGTCTCGCGGAACATCTTGAAGCCGATCGTCAGATCGGCGATCAACTCGTCATCCTTTCGGGAGATCACCCGAGCGCCGACGCACCATGGCAGGAACTCCGGATAGCGGCGGACATCCGCCACCATGTCGAAGAAGCTGCTCCGGCGTGTAGCGGAGGATCTTCTTCTCGGCATGTGTCGGCATCAGGCGACAGCCAGCCTCGCCGCGCGGGCATCCCGCAGAGAGGCGAAGTCGCGGTCGGCGTGGTAGCTGCTGCGGGTCAAGGGCGTCGCCGAGACCAGCAGGAAGCCCTTGCCGCGGGCCATGCGGGCGTAGTCGTCGAACTCGTTGGGAGTAACGAACCGATCCACGGCGGCATGCTTCACCGTCGGCTGCAGGTACTGGCCGATGGTGAGAAAATCGACCTCGGCCGAGCGCAGGTCGTCCATCACCTGCAGAACCTCGATCCGCGTCTCCCCGAGCCCGACCATGATGCCGGACTTGGTGAAGACAGTGGGGTCGAGTTGCTTCACCCGGTCGAGCAGCCGTAGCGAGTGGTAGTAGCGGGCGCCGGGGCGGATGGTGGGATAGAGCTTCGGCACCGTCTCCAGATTGTGGTTGAAGACGTCCGGCCGGGCCGCCACGACGACCTCGAGCGCCCCATCCTTGCGGAGGAAGTCGGGGGTCAGGATTTCAATCGTGGTGTCCGGCGCAGCGGCGCGGATGGCGCGGATGGTTGCCGCGAAATGCTCCGCCCCCATCGGCCAGATCGTCCCGGTCCACGCTGGTGACGACGACATGCCGGAGGCCGAGCTTGGCCACCGCATCGCCGACCCGGCGCGGCTCATCGGCGTCGAGCGCCTTTGGCAGGCCGGTCGCCACGTTGCAGAAGCTGCAGGCGCGGGTGCAGGTCTCGCCCATGATCATCATGGTGGCGTGGCGCTGCGACCAGCATTCGCCGATGTTCGGGCAGGCGGCTTCCTCGCAGACCGTAGTCAGTTTGTTGTCCCGCATCAGGCTGCGGGTTTCGTGGTAGACCGGGCTATTCGGCGCCTTCACCCGGATCCAAGCGGGTTTCCGCTGGATCGGGTTGTCGGGCCGGTGCGCCTTCTCCGGGTGACGGGGAGCCTATCCCCCGCCGCAGGAGCGCGGTGGTCGATATCGATGCGGGTGGACATGCCAGAATAGCCCGGAACGTGTGGCCCTAGATGTGGATCACCCGGCCATAGGCATCAAGCACCGCTTCGTGCATGGCTTCCGAGATGGTCGGATGCGGGAAGACCGTCTCCATCAGCTCCGTCTCGGTGGTCTCCATGGTCTTGGCGATGGTGTAGCCCTGGATCATCTCCGTCACCTCGGGCCCGGCCATATGGGCGCCGAGCAGCTCGCCGGTCTTGGCGTCGAAGACCGTCTTGATGATCCCCTCCGGCTCGCCCATGGCGATCGCCTTGCCATTGCCGATGAAGGGGAAGCGGCCGACCTTGACCTCGTGCCCCGCCACCTTGGCCGCAGCTTCCGTGAGACCAACGCTGGCGACCTGCGGGCGGCAATAGGTGCAGCCGGGGATGTTCCTGGTGTCCATGGGATGGACATGCATCCCGGCGATGGCCTCGACGCAGAGCACGCCCTCATGGCTCGCCTTGTGGGCCAGCCAGGGCGGGCCGGTCAGGTCGCCGATGGCATAGACCCCAGGCTCGCCGGTGCGGCATAGCTCGTCCACCAGCACATGGGTGCGGTCGACCTTCACCCCGGTACCTTCGAGGCCGATATCCTCGACGTTGCCGACAATGCCGACAGCCGAGATGACACGGTCGGCGGTGACTTCCTGTACCTTGCCATTCGCCTCGACGACCGCAGTGACCTCATCGGCACCCTTGCGCAGGCCCTGGATCTTGGCGCCGGTCAGGATCTTCATGCCCTGCTTGACGAAGGCCTTCTGGACGAAGCTGCCGATCTCGGCATCCTCGACCGGCAGAATGCGATCCAGCACCTCGATCAGCGTCACCTCGGCGCCGAGGTTCAGGTAGAAGCTGGCGAATTCGGCGCCGATGGCGCCCGAGCCGATGACGATCAGTCGCTTGGGCATGGCGTCCGGTACCATCGCCTCGCGGTAGGTCCAGATCAGCTTGCCGTCCGGCTCGATGCCCGGCAGGACGCGGGCGCGGGCGCCGGTGGCCAGGATAATATGCTTGGCGGCGAGGTCGGCAACCGGCTTGCCGTCCTTGGTGACGGACAGCTTGCCCTTGCCGGCCAGCTTGCCCTGGCCGTCGAAGACGGTGACCTTGTTCTTCCGCAGCAGGTGCTTCACGCCGCCCGAGAGCTGGTTGGCCACGGCGCGGCTGCGCTTGACGATCTTGCCGATGTCGAAGCGGATGTTGTCGGCACTGAAGCCATAGGCATCCAGCGTGTGCAGCAGGTGGTTGATCTCGCTCGAGCGCAGCAGCGCCTTGGTCGGGATGCAGCCCCAGTTGAGGCAGATGCCGCCGAGATGCTCGCGCTCCACCACGGCGGTCTTCATGCCGAGCTGGGCGGCGCGGATGGCAGCGACATAGCCGCCGGGGCCGCCGCCGAGGACGATGAGGTCGAAGGTTTGCTCGGCCATGTTACGTCTCCTGCCCGGCGAGAGCGGCAAGCGCCGCGCCGCTGAGGCGTTGCAGGGTCCAGCCCTCCCGCGGGAGGGCGCCGATGGAGCGGTAGAAGGCGATGGAGGGAGCGTTCCAGTCCAGCACGGACCACTCCATCCGGCTGCAGCCCTGCGCCAGGGCGCGGCGGGCGAGATCGGCGAAGACCGCCCGGCCGATCCCCCGGCCGCGCGCATCCGGGTTCACGAAGACATCCTCGACATAGAGCTTCGGCCGGCCGTCGAAGGTGCTGACGCTGTAATACCAGAGGGCGAAGCCGACCGGCGCACCCTCCCACTCTGCGATCAGCGCTTCGGCCCGGCGGGGCTCGCTGAAGAGCAGGCGGCGGAAGTTGTCCTCCGTCGCCTGCACCTCGTGCAGAAGCTTCTCGTAGTCCGCAAGCGCCCGGACGAAGTGCAGGATCAGTTCGGCATCGTCCGGCCCGGCATTCCGCAGGGTGAGATCGCGCGGCCGATTCATGCCCTCGCTGGCGCTCGGGTGATCGGACGCGGGCATCACAGCATCAGGCTCAGCGGGTCCTCGATCACGCCCTTCAGCGCCTGCATGAACTCCGCCGCCAGCGCGCCGTCGATGACGCGGTGGTCGACCGAGAGCGTGCAGGTCATCACCGTGGCGATGGCCAACTCGCCCTTGCGGACCACCGGCCGCTGCTCGCCGGCCGCCACCGCCAGGATGCCGGCCTGGGGCGGGTTGATGATGGCCGAAAAGGACTGCACCCCATACATCCCCATATTGGAGATGCTGAAGCCGCCGCCCTGGGATTCCTCGGGCTTCAGCTTGTTCGCTTTGGCGCGGGACGCCAGGTCCTTCATCTCATTGCTGATGGTCGACAGGCCCTTCTGGTCCGCCTTCCGGATGATCGGCGTGATGAGGCCGGTCGGCGTCGAGACGGCGACCGAGACGTCAACGTCGTGGAACTGCAGGATCGCGTCCTCGGTCCACATGGCATTGACGTTAGGGAAGCGCCTGAGCGTCGCCGCCACCGCCTTGATGACCAAGTCGTTGACCGAGAGCTTGAAGGCGCCCGGCCCGTCCTTGGCGGATTTCGCGTTGAGGTCGGCGCGCAGCTTCAGCAACGCGTCGATCTCGAAATCCATCGTCACGTAGAAATGCGGGATGGTCTGCTTCGATTCCGCCAACCGCCGCGCGATCACCTTGCGGATCGTGCTGTTCGGCACGGGGGTGTGCGGTGCGGTGACCACCGGGGCGGGCGCCGCCGGCTTCGGGGCCGGCGCCGCGGCGGCCGGCGCGGGTGCGGCCGCCTGCGGTGCCGCGGCCGGCTGCGCCGTAGGGCCCTTGGCCAGCGCCGCTTCGATATCCGCCTTGACGATCCGCCCGGCCGGGCCGCTGCCCTTCACCCCGGTGAGGTCGAGCCCTCGATTGCTGGCGCCATGCGGCGCGCCAGCGGGGAGGCGAAGACGCGGTCGCCCGCATCATGCCCATTGGCCTTCGGCGACAGCAGCTGCGGGTTTGGCGAGGCATTGCCGCCGGCGGCTGGCATCGCCACCGGCTGCTCCGCCGCCCCGGCCACCTTGCCGCCCGAGGCCTGCACGCCCTCGAGCGCCGCGGCCTGGCTCGGCGACTGCGCCGGCTCGGGCGCCTTGGCCACCGGCGGGGCGCCGCTGCTTGGCACCGCCTCGCCGGCCTCGACCAGCACGGCGATCGGGTCGTTGACCTTCACGCCCTGGGTGCCGTCGCCAACCAGGATCTTGCCGAGCACGCCCTCGTCGACGGCTTCCACTTCCATGGTCGCCTTGTCGGTCTCGATCTCGGCGATGATGTCGCCGGCCTTGACCTGGTCTCCTTCCTTCTTCAGCCAGCGCGCCAGCGTGCCCTCCGTCATGGTGGGCGACAGGGCGGGCATCAGGATGTTGGTGGCCATTCTTCCCGCCCCTCTTACTTGTAGGTCACGCGCTTGACGGCATCGACGATCTCGGCGGTCGTCGGTAGCGCCAGCTTCTCGAGGTTTGCCGCATAGGGCATCGGCACGTCCTTGCCGCAGACCCGGACCGGCGGCGCGTCCAGCCAGTCGAAGGCCGCCTCGATGACCTGCATCGCCACCTCGGTGCCGATATTGGCATAGGGCCAGCCTTCCTCGACCGTCACCAGCCGGTTGGTCCGCTTGACCGAGGCGGCGATGGTCTCGGCATCCAGCGGCCTGATCGAGCGCAGGTTGATCACCTCCGCCTCGATCCCCTGCTTCGCCAGTTCGTCGGCCGCCGCCAGCGCCCAGGTCACGGCGATGGAATAGGCGACGATCGTCACGTCCTTGCCCGGCCGCTCGATCTTAGCCTTGCCGATCGGGACGATGAAATCTTCGGCGGTCGGGCATTCGAAGGTGTGGCCGTAGAGGATCTCGTTCTCCAGCACGATGACCGGGTTCGGATCGCGGATCGCCGCCCGCAGCAAGCCCTTCGCATCGGCCGAGGACCAGGGCGCCACCACCTTCAGCCCGGGCACGGGCGTACCACGACGCGTGCAGCACTGCGAGTGCTGCGCCGCGACGCGTGCCGCCGCGCCATTGGCGCCGCGGAAGACGATGGGGCAGCCGAGCTGGCCGCCCGACATGTACAGCGTCTTGGCGGCGCTGTTGATGATGTGGTCGATCGCCTGCATCGAGAAGTTGAAGGTCATGTACTCGACGATCGGCTTCAAGCCGGTCATCGCCGCACCCACTGCCATGCCAGTGAAGCCGTGCTCGGTGATCGGGGTGTCGATGACCCGCTTCGGGCCGAACTCGTCCAGCAGGCCCTGGCTGATCTTGTAGGCGCCCTGGTATTGGGCGACCTCCTCACCCATCAAGAAGACCTTGTCGTCGGCCCGCATCTCCACCGCCATGGCGTCGCGCAGCGCCTCGCGCACCGTCATCGGCTTGGTCGGGCCCCAGTCCTTCTCGGGCGCCGCCGCGGCCTCGCCCATCTTGGCCGCGCCTTCATGGCGATCCGTCCCGCGCTGGGCGACCGCGGCGTGATCCTCGGCCTGCTTCGCCACATCGCCCACCGCGGGGCTGGCCGCCGCCGGCGGGGCCGGTTGCTGCGGCATGGCCGTGTCGGCGCCCGGCGCCGCGCCCTTCGAGGTCGCGCCACCGCCGCCATCAAGCTCGGCGATCGGCGAGTTGACCGAGACGCCCTCAGTGCCCTCGGGCACAAGGATCTTGGTCAGCGTCCCCTCATCCACGGCTTCCACTTCCATGGTCGCCTTGTCGGTCTCGATCTCGGCGATCACGTCGCCGGACTTCACCGCATCGCCTTCCTGCTTGAGCCACTTGGCCAGCTTGCCCTCGGTCATCGTGGGCGACAACGCCGGCATCAGGATCTGCACGCCCATCTCAGCGGCCCTCCTCGATGAGGATATCGGTCCAGAGCTCTTTCTCGTCCGGCTCCGGGCTGGCCTGCGCGAAATCAGCGGCTTCCTGGACGATCGCCTTCACCTCGTCATCGATCTTCTTAAGGTCGGCCTCGGTCACTCCCTGCTCCAGCAGCATCTTGCGCGCGGTCTCGATCGGGTCGGACTGCTCGCGCATCTTCTGCACTTCCTCCCGCGTGCGGTACTTCGCCGGGTCGGACATGGAGTGGCCGCGGTAGCGGTAGGTCTTCATCTCCAGCAGGTAGGGGCCATTGCCGGCGCGACAGTGTGCCACGGCGCGCTCGCCAGCCTCCTTCACCGCTGTGACGTCCATGCCGTTAACCTGCTCGCCCGGGATGCCCCAGGGCGAGGCGTTCTTCGACAGGTCGCGGGAGGCGCTGGCGCGCTCCACGCTGGTGCCCATGCCGTACTTGTTGTTCTCGATGATGAAGATCACCGGCAGCTTCATCAGCGCCGCCAGATTGAAGCTCTCGAAGCACTGGCCCTGGTTCGACGCGCCCTCGCCGAAATAGGTCAGGCTGACGTTCTTCGACTCACGATACCAATTTGCGAAGGCCAGGCCGGTGCCGATCGAAACCTGCGCGCCGACGATACCATGGCCGCCGTAGAAGCCCTTCTCGCGGCTGAACATGTGCATCGACCCGCCCTTGCCACGCGAATAGCCGCCTTCGCGCCCGGTCAGCTCGGCCATGACGCCGCGCGCCTCCATCCCGGTGGCGAGCATGTGGCCGTGGTCCCGGTAGGAGGTGATGACCTGGTCACCCGGCTCAAGGCAGGCCTGCATGCCCACGACGACGGCTTCCTGGCCGATGTACAGATGGCAGAAACCGCCGATCAGTCCCATTCCATAGAGTTGGCCGGCCTTTTCCTCAAAGCGGCGGATCTGGAGCATGTCGCGGTAGGCCTGGAGGAGCTGGTCCCGCGTCATCGGGGCCTCCTTGGCCGCCCTCGTGCGACGCTTGGCGCCCGCGGTTTCCGCTGCCTGGGCCATTCTGACGGCTCCCCTCTCGTCTCCGGTCAGCGTGATCTACGCAACCCCGTGCTCCGGGACAAGCGAGGGCGAAGTGAAAAAAGCCCGATGCTGCAACGCAATACGATGATTAACTTGATATGGGTTAACTTCAGGAGGCGCTATTCTGCCCGGAGATGGAAACCGTTGCGGCAAAGCCTATAGAGACGCAAGAACCGGGAAGGAAGCGCCTCCTGGCGCGCAGCTTTGACATCCGCTCGACAGGGCGAGGCATTCTCGCGACATCGGCAGAAGACAGGAGACTTCGATGGCCGGTTGGGCCCGCTGGCTGCTCGCACCGCTGCATGCCCTGGCACTTGCCAGTCGCGCGAAATCCTTCGAGGCCAATCCGCTGCTCGGCAGCCCGGCACTGAACCGGCGCGGCCTACACCTGACCCGCAGATGCCTGGCGCAGCGCCTGGGCACCCGGCGCCGCGCGGCACTGGCGGGTGAGTTGGGCGCCGAGGAGCGGGCAACCTTCGACCGCGACGGCTTCCTGGTCATCCCGGACTTCCTGCCGGCGGCCGACTTCGCCGCCTTGCGGGCCGAGATCCTCGGCAAGCGGGCTGCGGCGCGGGAATCCACCGATGGCTCCACCGTGACGCGGCTGATCCCGTTGGATGCGGCCGCGCTGCGCGACTTGCCGGCCACCCGCACAACGGTGCTCGGACCGCGGTACCGGGGTTGCACGCCTATGTCGGCAGCTTCCGCCAGGCGCCGCATGTCTTCGTCCAAAGCGTCTTCAGCGGCGTGCGGGACGCCCCGCCCGACGTGCAGAGCCACTGGCACAGCGACACCTTCTTTCCCACCGTGAAGTCCTGGCTCTTCCTCGACGATGTCACGGCGGGCGAGGCCGGCTTCACCTATGTTCCGGGCTCGCATCACCCGACGCGACGACACTTGGCCTGGGAAAGGCGCATGTCGATCACCGCGGCGCGGTCGCCGGACGCCATGACGCGAGAGGGATCCCTGCGGGTGGAGGAGGCGGTCCTGGCGCGACTCGGTTACCCAACGCCGCGCAAGCTGGCCGTCGCGGCCAACACCCTGGTTATCGCCGATACCAGCGGGCTGCATCGGCGCGGCCTGGCGGAGGGGGCGGCCTGCCGCATCGCAATCTGGGCCTATGGTCGGGGCAGCCCGTTCCAGCCCTGGCCAGGCAGCCTGCTGCCGTCACTGCCGGGCCGCGGCCGTGCGGTTCGGGCCTTCTGGGCAGCGCAGGACCTACTGGGGCACCTGACCCGCCGCAACGGCGGCTGGCGCTGGGTTGACGAACGTAGCCCGGCAATGCCGCCCTCAGCCCAAATCGGGACATGGTTGGATCAGGCAGCGGAAGGCGAAAGCCTTGTCCGGGCTACTGGAAAAGCCGCTTGCCGGGCTCGTAGGGGATGACGATCTCGTCCTTACCGACCAGGTTCAGTAGGGTCCGCGCCCGCTCATCAAGCTGATCGCGGTCGATCCGATCGCCGCGCAGGCCGGCGACCCGGCGTTCCAGAGCCGCCCGATCAGCCTCCGCCTTGGTCAGGGCCATCCGGGCCTGGGCGATGTCCACCAGCTTCTGCTCGCGAGCCACCAGGCCGAAATCGCCCTGTTGCGAATCCCAGGCGAAATACCCGCAAAGCGCCGCGAAGGCGACCGGAAGCACCGCGTCCCGCATCCGGCGCTTCAGCGCACGGCCAAACGACATGAACCCACAACCTCAAGCTGTCCGGCGGCAGAGAATCAGCGCCGGAGCGTTTTGGCAAGCGGGATCGTATGCCAGGCCCCGATCGTGAAGCGCACCCAGGTCACTGCGTCGCGGGGAAGCAGGTATTCAGCGACGCAGAATGCCCCGGCCGGCATAGCGGGCGGCGCTGCCGAGCTGCTGCTCGATCCGGATCAGCTGGTTGTACTTGGCCAGCCGGTCCGAGCGGGAGAGCGAGCCGGTCTTGATCTGCCCGCAGTTGGTTGCGACGGCGAGGTCGGCGATGGTCGCATCCTCGGTCTCGCCCGAGCGGTGGCTCATCACCGCCTTGTAGCCGGCGCGGTGCGCCATCTCGACCGCCTCCAGCGTCTCGGTCAGCGTGCCGATCTGGTTGACCTTGACCAGGATCGCATTACCGGTGCCTGTCTCGATCCCCTGGCGCAGGCGCTCCGGGTTGGTGACGAAGAGGTCGTCGCCGACCAACTGGACCTTGCCGCCCAGCTTCTCCGTCAGCAGCTTCCAGCCGGCCCAGTCATCCTCGGACATGCCGTCCTCGATGCTGATGATCGGCCACTTGGCGCAGAGCGCCGCCAGGTAGTCGACCATCCCTGCGGAATCGAGGCTCTTGCCCTCGCCTTCCATCTTGTAGACGCCGTCGTGGTAGAACTCGGTCGAGGCGCAATCGAGGGCGAACATAATGTCCTCGCCCACCCGGTGGCCGGCGGCCTCGCAGGCGCGGGCGATGAAGGACAGGGCCTCGTCCGCCGAGCCGATATTGGGGGCGAAGCCACCCTCGTCGCCCACATTGGTGTTGTGGTGGGCGTCGTGAAGCTGCTTCTTCAGTGCCGCGAAGCATTCCGCGCCGATCCGCACGGCATCGGCGGCGGTGCCGGCCGAAACCGGCATGATCATGAATTCCTGGATGTCGATCGGGTTGTCCGCGTGCTGGCCGCCATTGATGATGTTCATCATCGGCACCGGCAGGGTGCGGGCGAAGACGCCTCCGACATATCGATAGAGCGGCAGGGCCAGGTCCTCGGCCGCCGCCTTGGCCACCGCCAGGCTGACCGCGAGGATCGCATTGGCGCCAAGCCGCGCCTTGTTCGGCGTGCCGTCGAGCTCGATCATCGTCTCGTCGATGCGGACCTGCTCCTCCGGGTCCATGCCGGAAAGCGCGTCGAAGATCTCGCCCTCGATGTTCGCCACCGCCTTGAGCACGCCCTTGCCGCCGTAGCGGAACTTGTCGCCGTCGCGCAGCTCGACCGCTTCATGGGCGCCGGTTGAGGCGCCGGAGGGGACGATGGCGCGGCCGACGGCGCCGGTGTCCAGCTGGACCTCGGCTTCCACGGTCGGGTTGCCGCGCGAGTCGAGAACCTCGCGGGCGATGATGTCGACGATGGCGGACATGCGCGTCTCCGGGTCGCTTTGGTGCGCCGGCCATAAGACGGTCCCGCGCCAGGGGCAAGGGGTCCGGGCGGCCGGTCACCCGCCTGGGATCGTGCCGAAGCTGGACCGCAGGCGCTCTGTGTGAGTCCACCCGAGACGATCGCAGGCTAGGCGGCGCTGCCGCCATCGCCGCCCGCATCGCCGGCGCCGGTCCCGCCGCCGTCGGACAGCGCGCCGTGCAGGCCGGGCGCCGGCCCCTGCCCGGCCCCCTCCGGCCCCGGATCCGGCTGGCTCAGGGCAAGCCCGGCCAGGGCCGCGGCGCAGGACAGGAAGGCCAGGAAGGGGGCGAAGGGCGCCAGCCCCAGCCCCGACGCCCCGGCCAGGCCGAGGAAGGCCAGCAGCCCGCCGGCGAGCAGGAAGCGCCCGGCCGCGCGGCGCATCAGCCGCGCCGGGCGGCCTCGGCCATGGCGCCAAGCCTGGCCACCGCGGCCTCTAAGGCGGCGATCTTTTGTGCCGTATCGGGCGCGCCGGCGGCGAGCGCCGCATGCGCCGCCTCCAGCGTGCCGAGCAGGTCGACCAGGGCGCTGAAGCTGCCCTGGGCGGGGTCGTCCTCGCGCTGCTCGGCGACGCCGCGGAAGATGGTGTAGCGCTCCCCGGGGCCGAGCCGGCGGTCGGCGGCAACGGCGGCAAGGAAGCGGGCCTGAACGGCGTCCAATGCTTCCCGGCGCGCCCGGATGGCGCCGCGGGTACCCTGGCCCGGCTCAGCCCCGATCACCGCCCGCAGCAGGGCGGTGACGGCGGTGAGCTGCGGAGCGGCCTCCGCCACCATGGCGGGGACGGTCGCGCCCGGGGTGGCGGCCATGCGGTCCGGCAGGTCGGACAGGGCGGCGATGCCGGCCAGGCCGGCGGCGCGCACCGGCTCGGGTGGCACGGTGCCGCTCGATCGCCGGACCGCTTGCAGGCCGTCCGCGGCGGCCTGGGCCAGCAGGGCGCCTGCGGGGCCCGAGCGCGGCTCGATCGGCTCACCGCCCGCCAGCTGGGCCAGGCCATGGGCATAGTCGCCGAGCGCGGTGAAGCCCGGCATCAGCACTTGGCCGACGGCCTCCGCCGCGCCCGAGGCGGCAGGGGCGAGGCGCGCCGCGGCGGCGGAGCGCCCGCCGGCGGCGAAGCCGATCGCGGCATCCTCGCGCTGTGCCATCCGCTCGAAGGCATCCATCCTCAGGATCAGGGCATCGGCGCTGGGATCGGCGCCCTCCAGCGCGGTGCCGAGGCGGAGGGCGAGCGGCGATGGCGGGTCCTTCTCCCCGGCCCCGGCGCAGCCGATCGCCAGCAGGGGCAGGAGAAGGACCAAGCTGCGACGCAGGAGCATGCGGAGGGTGCCTCGATGGGAGGTGGAAGTGACGCCGGCCGTGGGGCCGGCGTCAAGCTAAGCTGCCGTCATGTTCAGCGCGGGCAAGGTTGGAGAGGGAAAAGTATTCCCTCCCCAAACCCCACCCCTTCCTTTCTGGGAGTTGGCCGCCACCACGCGGAGGGTGCCAGTCTCCCGAACATGAGGCGAGGCCGGAGAGGCTATGTCCTCCCCGGCCTCGCCATCTCTCAGACCAGCCGCGCCTGGCGGATCGCGGCGCCGATGAACCCGCGGAACAGCGGATGTGGCTCGAAGGGTTTGCTGCGCAGCTCGGGGTGGAACTGCACACCGATGAACCAGGGGTGGTCCGGGTATTCGACGATCTCGGGCAGCGCGCCGTCCGGCGACATGCCGGAGAAGCGGAGGCCCACCTCCTCCAGCCGGTCCTTGTAGTTGACGTTCACCTCGTAGCGGTGGCGATGCCGCTCGGTGATCTCGGAAGCGCCGCCATAGACCTGCTGCACCAGCGTGCCCTCGCCGAGGCGCGCCAGGTAGGAGCCGAGCCGCATGGTGCCGCCGAGGTCGCCGGCGGCATTGCGGCGTTCCAGCGCGTTGCCGCGCAGCCATTCGGTCATCAGCCCGACCACGGCATGCTCGCAGGGGCCGAATTCGGTCGAGGAGGCGCCCTTCAGCCCGAGCAGGTTCCGGGCTGCCTCGATCACCGCCATCTGCATGCCGAAGCAGATGCCGAAGAAGGGGATCTTGCGCTCCCGCGCGAAGCGCACCGCCTCCAGCTTGCCGCCGCTGCCGCGCTCGCCGAAGCCGCCCGGAACCAGGATGCCGCTGGCCCCCTCGAGCCGCAGGACGGCTGCCTCGTCACGTTCGAAAACCTCGGCATCGACCCAGTCCAGCTTCACCCGGACATTGTGGGCAATGCCGCCATGGGTCAGCGCCTCAGCCAATGACTTATAGGCATCGAGCAGGTTGGTGTACTTGCCGACGACGGCGATGGTGACCTCGCCTTCGGGCTGCTGCAGCGAGTGGACGACGCCTTCCCAGCGACGCATGTCGGGCTCGCCATAAGCGCTCAGGCCGAAGTGGCGCAGCACTTCCTGGTCGAGGCCTTCGGCGTGGTACTGCAGCGGCACGCCGTAGATGGTGCTGGCGTCGAGCGCCGGGATCACGCTTTCCGGCCGCACGTTGCAGAAGAGCGCGATCTTGCGGCGCTCATTCTCCGGGATCGGCCGGTCGCAGCGGCAGAGCAGGATCTGCGGCTGGATGCCGAGGCCGAGCAATTCCTTGACCGAGTGCTGGGTCGGCTTGGTCTTCAGCTCGCCGGCCGAGGGGATGTAGGGAACCAAAGTAAGGTGGACGAAGAGGCTGCGGGTCGGGCCCATCTCGTTCGAGAGCTGCCGCATCGCCTCGAGGAAGGGGAGCGATCTGATGTCGCCCACGGTGCCGCCGACCTCGACCAAGACGAAGTCGTATCCGTCGGTCTCGGCCTGGACGACTTCCTTGATCTTGTCGGTGATGTGCGGGATCACCTGGACGGTGCCGCCGAGGTAGTCGCCACGGCGCTCCGCGGCGATCACGTCGGAGTAGATCCTCCCAGTCGTCCAATTGTCCGCCTTGGTGGCGTGGACCCCGGTGAAGCGCTCGTAGTGACCGAGATCGAGATCGGTCTCCGCGCCGTCGTCGGTGACGAAAACCTCGCCGTGCTGATACGGGGACATCGTCCCGGGATCGACGTTGAGATAGGGATCGAGCTTACGCAGCCGCACCTTGTAGCCACGGGCCTGCAACAGCGCGCCGAGCGACGCCGCTGCAATGCCCTTGCCAAGGGAGGAAACCACGCCGCCGGTGATGAATACGAACCGCGCCATGGGTGCCCTGCATACCGCGTGACGCCCGCCGCCGCTACCCGCAGTGTGAGGGAGCGGCCATGCATTCGCGGAAGATGTTGCAAAAGCCGGGCTTGCGCAGCGCGGCAATCGCGCCGGGGCGGCGCGACTCGGGCGACTTCAGTTGGTCGGGACGCTCGGCGCCGCGGGCGCGGCCGGCAGGGCGGGTGCGGGCGCGGCCGGCGGCGCTTCGAGGATCGAGCGCGGGCCGGTGGTGCCGCGACCGAGGATGGCCAGGGTCAGCGACAGTGCGAAGAAGGCGGTGCCAAGGACGGCCGTGGTCCGCGTCAGCAGGTTCGCCGTGCCGCGGCCGGTCATGAAGCCGCCCATGCCTTGCGAGGAGCCGACGCCAAGCCTCGCCGCCCTCGGAGCGCTGCAGGAGCACCACGCCAATCAGAGCGAGTGTCACGAAAAGGTGAATGATCAGAAGGACGGTGGCCATGGGCTGCGCAGGTGTCCGGTACGGCGAAGAGGCGGGTTCTACAGGCTCGGCGCGCCAGAAGCCACTCCTTCGCGCAAGCGGCCCGGTTCTGGCCGCGGCCCCGCCCCGCAGGGTCGGTGGGGCAAGACACGAACCTCGCCTGCAGCCCAGCGCGGCATCCAGACATGGCCCACAGGCAAGACGCCGCAATCATCGGCAACGCCGGATGCGCCATTCGGCTGAATTCCGATAGTGATTCCGCGCCCACCCGTCGCATCCCTGACTAACGTCTGGCAGCCATTTCGGGTTCGGATGGCCGATCTTATTGCGGGAAAAATGACCTTCGAAGGTCCGCATAGATCGGAAACTGTCGATGAAGGGAACAGACTAGATGGTGAAGACTATGCCGCGGATGCGTCTCATGGTCGGCGTGCTGCTCGCGCCCCTCATGGTCGCGGGATGCGTGTCCCAAAGCGATTACGATGCGCTGCAGGCGCAAAATAGCCAGTTGAAGCAGCAGCTTGCCGCACAATCGGCCGCGCTTGCGGCCGAGCGCCAGCAGGTCGGCCGCCTGCAGGGCGCCATCGCCTACACCGTGAACAGCGACCTGCTCTTTGCGCCAGGCAGCTGGGAGATGCGCGAAAGGGCAAGCAAATCATTGCCGACATGAGCCGCAAGCTGGCGCCGACCCAGCAGAACAAGCTCGTCGTGACCGGGTTCACCGACAATGCCCCGATCGGCCCGTCGCTGCAGAGGCGGGGCATCGCCTCGAACCAGGACCTCTCGCAGAAGCGGGCCGAGGCGGTGATGCAGTTCCTGATCTCGCAGGGGGTCAAGGCCGACATGGTCTCGGCGCGGGGCATGGGCGAGTCGGATCCGGTCGCCTCGAACGATACCGCGAAGGGGCGGGCGCAGAATCGGCGGGTGGTGCTGTCGCTGGCGAATGCCTGAAGGCCTGGGCGACCATGGTCCGGCGTGGCGCAGGGCGTCGCGCCGGACCGAGGCTGGGGTGGTTTCAGGCCTCGACCACCACGTACTGGTCCTCGATCCGTACCAGGAAGGTCTCCGCCAAGTAGGGCCCTTCCACCAGCGCCGCGCCGCTCTCCACATGCGCCGCGTATTGCTCGCACCTGCACCCGCTTCGGATCGAACCAGCTCTTCCCCGTGCGGATGTCGAATTCCCAGTAGTGCCAGGGGCAGCGGATCATCTCGCCTTGCCGGGCATAGTGGTAGACGCCCGGCTCCGGGCTCTCGACATGCCCGCTGACCAGCCCGGCGCAGAGGCTGCCGCCCTGGTGCGGGCAGCGGTCGCTCAGCGCGAAGAACTCGCCGCCGAGATTGAAGACGACGATCCGCTTCCCCTCCGCCTCCACCAGCTTCCGCCCGCCGGGCGGAATATCAGCGACGGCGCAGACGACATGCTTGGGCACGGCAGACTCGCAGAATAGGGGTGGTGGGGTTCGGGGAGGAGGTTCTCCTCCGCCCCGATCTTCCTTCAGAGTCCGTAAAGCGCCCGCGCATTCCCACCATAGATCGCCGCCCGCTTCTCCGCCGGCACCATGCCCGGCATCGCCGAGCGCGCGTCGTCGAAGTCCCAGTGCGGGTAGTCGGAGGCGAAGAGGATCCGGTCCCAGCCGACCCATTCCATGATGTCGAGCAGGTGGGCGCCGCGCTCAGGCTCCTCCATCGGCTGCGTCGAGACCCAGATGTGCTGGCGGATCTGCTCGGAGGGTAGGCGGGTCAGGTGCGGCACCTCGGATTTCAGGCTCTTCCAGGCCTGGTCCAGCCGCCAGCCGACCGAGGGCAGCCAGGCGAAGCCGCATTCGATCAGGATGACCTTCAGCGCCGGGAAGCGCTCGAAGACCCCTTCCACTACCAGGGAGATGACCTGATTCTGGCAGGAGGTGGCGTGCTCGCTCACCTCCTCGATGTAGAAGCTCGGCCAGCCGCCATTGGTCATGGCCCAGCCGCTATAGCCGAAGGCATGGAAGGCGACGGGCAGCCCGGCCTCGGCCGCAGCCTCGTAGATCGGCCAGTAGCGCGGGTTGCCGCAGGGCTCGGCGGTCCGGCTCATCATCAGGACCTGGCAGGAATCTCGGGTCGCCGGCGCGCTTGCGGATCTCGGCGGCGGAGGCGGCGGGGTCTTCATAGGGCACCACGATGCTGCCACGCAGGCGCGGTTCCTTGCGCAGCCAGTGCTCGAGCTGCCACTCGTTCACGGCGTGGGCCATGGCGGCGGAGAAGGCGTTGTTTCGGTCGCCCTGCCCGCTCGGCTGCAGCGGGTTCAGCACGCCGATATCGGTGCCGTAGTTGTCCAGCAGCTGGAAGCGCAGGAAGTCGAGGTCGGAAGCCGGGGTGCCGCCATTGGGCGGCCAGGCGTCGCGGCGCGACGCCAAGGGCTGCGCCTTCGGAGCAAGGCGGCTGCCCGCCGGTGAAGCCGTGCCGCTGGCGCATGCCCCAGGTCTGCAGGTGCTGCCACCAGCGCTCCGTCATGAAGGGCCTGAATCGGTGATCGCCTTCGGCCGCGGATGGATGTCCACGTCGATCAGGCCGAGGGTCGCCGCGGCGGGCTTGCCGGGCACCTGGATGGGCTGGATGACATTCATGCCAAGGCTCCTTCCCGGAGGCGGTCATAGGTCGCGAGCGCATTCTCGCGCATCAATTCAGGCATCAGCGCGGACGGGATGCCGGGCGGCACCGCCGCGTCGCCGTCGAACTGCCAATGCGGCCAGTCGGAGGCCCATAGCAGCATCCGGTCCGAACGCAGGTGGTCGAGGATTCGCTTCACCTGCTCCTGCGGCGCGTCCAGCGGCTGCACGGTCAGGCGGACCTGGTCGCGGATGATCTCGGCCGGCAGGCGGTCCACCCAGGGGATCTCGAAGCGGACGCCCTTCCAGGTCTTCGACAGCCGCCAGAGGAAGGCGGGCAGCCAGGTCACGCCGGATTCCAGCAGCACCACCTTCAGCTCGGGGTGCTTCACCAGCGCGCCCTCCGTCAGCAGGCTGGCCAAGGTACTTTGAAAACCCTGCTGGTTTGCGGCGTATTCCTCGAGGTACCACGAGGTCCAGCCGACCGATGTCTGCGGGTGGCGGTAGGCGCTGCCCGCATGGATGCCCAGCGCCAGGCCGTGCCGCACGCAGGCCTCATAGATCGGCCAGTATTGCCGCTTGCCGAGCGGGTTCTCGCCCAGCGCCAGGGCCAGCACCTGGACGAATCGGCGATCCGGGCCGAGCCGCTCGATCTCCTCGACCGCTGCGGCCACGTTCTGCATGGGCAGGACGATCGAAGCACGCAGGCGGTCGTCCCGGTCCAGCCACTCGGCCCGGATCCAGTCGTTCAGCGCCCGGGTGAAGGCGACCGCCATGTCCTGGTTGAGGACGAGTTGCACGCCATAGAGCGGGTTGAGGATACCGGTCTCGACCCCGAAGCGGTCGAGCACCTGGGCGCGAAGCTGGTCCACGCTCTCGGCGCCACGGCCCTTCGGCCCGCGCCAATCGGCCCGGATGGTCTTCGGCGAGTTCACCGGCCAGGACTGGCTGTCGAGGGTGGTGATCCCGCGCTCCCGCACCTGGTCGGCCCAGAAGGCGTCCATGTAGGGGGTCAGCGCCTGCATTCCCGATACCATCGGATGCAGGTCGCAATCGATCGGGCGATACCCGCTGAACATGCCGTTTCCCGTCCCCGCGGCCCCCTCTGCGGGGCCCGACTGGTATATCAGCCCGAACGGGGCCCTGCGGCAAGCGGCGGGTTGGTCAAGTGACCACCAGACCGATCCGCCTTCAAGGCGCGCGGGGCGGTAAGGCCTTGGCCGGAAGGGGAAAAGCGTGACGAAGCGCGCGGCCAGGGCCCGGTCGCCCTCGACTTGGATAGCGCCCTCGGCCTCCAGTGCCGAGAGCGGCACGCCGCCATAGATCGCCGCGGCCAGCACCGCCGGCGGGCCGGACAGCACCAGCTCGGCAGGCGCCGCGGCCCGGCGGCAATCTCGATCCGGTCCTCGGCGAGCTGGCCGAGGAACGCCTCCTCCCCCAGCCGGAAGCCGATCCGCGCCCGCAGCCCCGCCGCTCGGCCTGGATCGAGCATGGTCCGCAGCGACAGCAGGAAGGACACCGCGCTGATCGGCAGGGTCGGGTCGTGCAGCGGCGACCGCGCCGCCCAGCGGCCGAGCGCCTGGAAGATCGGCTCGCTTTCCAGCCCCCATTCGGTCAGGGCGTAGACCTGCACTGCGGCGGGCGGGGCCAGCTTGCGGCGGACTACGATGCCCACGGCTTCCAGCTCCTCCAGCCGCTGGATCAGGACGGTGGCGCTGATGCCGGGCAGGCTGGCGCGCAGGTCGCCGAAGCGGCGCGGGCCCAGCAGTAGCTCCCGCATCACCAGCAGCGCCCAGCGGTCTCCAACCAGCTCAAGCGCATGGGCGGCGGCGCAGGCATCCGCGTAGCGACGCGGCCTCGGATGCAACTCACTATGTTTTCCTGACTTCATGGTAGCAATTCATAACTGAATGGCGCAGGCTTGTCGAACAGCACTCGGGGGGACAGCCGCATGGCCAGACTGATCTTCGTGAACCTGCCTGTTGCCGACCTGCCGCGCGCGGTCAGCTTCTACGAAGCCATCGGCGCGAAGAAGAACCCGCAGTCCTCGGACGATACCGCCGCCTGCATGGTCCTCTCCGAGACCATCCACGCCATGCTGCTGACCCATCCCAAACTCCGCCAGTTCACCACCAAGGCGATCCCCGACGCGAAGGCAACCTGCCAGGTGCTGCTCTGCGTCTCGGCCGACAACCGCGCCGAGGTGGATGGGATGGTCGAGCGCGCGGGTCTGCCGGCGGCGCCGCGGATCCCGGCCCGAAGCAGGACCATGGATTCATGCATGGCCGCAGCTTCGAGGACCCGGACGGCCATATTTGGGAGGTGATGTGGATGGACCTGGCGGCAGCCCAGGGCCGCCATGGCGCAGGCCAAGGGGGAGAAGCTGAGCCGATGGCGGCGCTCGCACCCTGCGTCTGGATTCCCGGCCGGGCCGAGGAAGCGGCTGCCTTCTACCTCGCCGCCTTCCAGCGCGCCGGCCAGACGGCCGAAATCCGTGGACGCATGCGCATGGGCGCCGAGGGCGGCCCGGTCGCCGTCACTGTAGTGCTCGCGGGGCAGGAGGTGATGCTGTTCAACCCGCCGCACGAGGTGGCGCACAGCCCTGGCTTCGCGCTCTTCCTCACCTGCGCGACCCAGGCGGAGGTGGATGCGCTCTGGGACGCGCTGCTGGAGGGCGGCAAGCCGGTGCAATGCGGCTGGCTCACCGACCGCTACGGCATCTCCTGGCAGGTCGTGCCCGGCCCGGTCGGCGACCTGCTGGCCAAGGCCGACCCGGCCCAGGCCGCGCGGCTGAACAAGGCGATCCAGGGCATGGTGAAGATCGATCTGCCGACGCTGCAGCGGGCCTTCGAGGGATGACCCAAGGGGAGACACGGCAATGCGCGTGATGGTGCTGGTGAAGGCGACCGAGGACAGCGAGGCTGGCCTGATGCCCTCGACCGAACTCCTGGCGGCGATGGGCCGGTTCAACCAGGAACTGGCCGAGGCCGGCATCCTGCTGGCGGGCGAGGGCCTGCATCCTTCCTCGAAGGGCAAGCGCGTGGCCTTCGATGGCGCGTCCCGCACCGTCATCGACGGCCCCTTCGGCGCCACCGGCGAACTCGTCGCCGGCTTCTGGCTCTGGCAGGTGAAGGACATGGAGGAGGCGCTGGCCTGGGCGAAGCGCTGCCCCAACCCGATGCCGGGGCCGAGCGAGATCGAGATCCGCCCGCTCTTCGAGATGGCGGATTTCGGCGCGGCGCTGACGCCGGAGATCGCCGCGGCGGAGGCCCGGCTGCGGGACCAGGTGGCTGGATAGAAGAAGGCCGGGGAGAAGGTATTCTCCCCGGCCTTCCTCTATTTCTGGCAGTCGGCTCTCGACTCACAAAAAGGAAGGGTGGGGCTTGGGGAGGGAATACCTTTCCCTCCCCAACCTTGCCTTCCTATGACGATGCCCCCGGCGGGGTGATTCCGAGGCGGGACAGCCGCTTCGCCGCCGCGGCGTTCACGGCATGGTCCGGCACCTCGCCGCGCGCCAGCGCCGTCACCTGCCGCACCGTGTCGAAGGCCTGGTGCTCGATCGCCGCCGGGGTGAGGCCACCGATATGCGGCGTGGCGACGACCTTCGGATGCGCCGCCAGCGCCGGCGTCGGCATCTGGTCCGGCGCGCGGCCGACATCCATGGCGACGCCGCCCAACTGCCCCGCGTCGAGCGCCGCCAGCAGCGCCGCCTCGTCCACCAGGTTGCCGCGCGAGGGATTGAGGAAGAGCGCGCCTCGCTTCATCCGGCCGAAGGCAGCGGCGTCCATCAGGTTCTCCGTCTGCTCGTTGGCGACGGCCAGGCAGACGACGACGTCGCTCTCGGCGAGCAGCCGTTCCAGCGGCACATGCTCCAGCCGCGCCTCCGCCGGCGCCGCATGCGGGTCCGCCACCAGCACCCGCATCCCCAGCGCCAGGCCGAGCGGCGCCAGGTACCGGCCGATCGCGCCATAGCCGATGATGCCGAGCACCGAGCCGTTGAGCTTGCCGCCCCATCCGCGCCGCCGGCACCTCCCCGCAGTGATAGCTGGACGCCGCCTCGCTGACGCCGCGCGCGAGGTCGACCATCTGCCCCAGCACCAATTCCGCGACCGAGGGGATGAATCCCGGCGTCGCCCGGGTCACCAGCACGCCGGCGGCGCTGGCGGCGGCGACGTCGACGTTGCGGATGTCGACGGCGCAGCGCAGGAAGGCGACCAGGTCCGAGGCGTGGCGGAAGGTCTCTGCCTCCCCCGGCGATTGCCGATAGCTGACGATGGCGTCGCAGCCCGCGGCGGCCTCGGCCAGTTCCCGCCCCGCTAGGTGCCGGCCGGTCTCGTTCAGCCGGACCTCCGCCACCGCGCGCAGCGCCGCCAAGGCGCGCTCCCCGTAGTAGTTGGCCAGCGCATCGGCGGTATGGGTCAGGTAGACCTTCATGGCGCATTCCCCTCTTATCGCCGCATTCCCTCCCATGCCCCCGCCAGGGGCGCAACGCGGCTTGGCCGCGGCGGCGCGGCGTGGTGGATTGCCTCCATGTCCCTCCCCTCCCCGCCATCCTGGCGCATCTCGACGCAAACGCCCCGGCCGCCGAGGCCCGGCTCATCGACTGGCTCCGCATCCCGAGCATCAGCGCCCAGCCTGCCCATGCCGGCGATTGCCTGCGCGCCGCCGGCTGGGTGCGGGACGAATTGCAGGGCATGGGCTTCACCGCCGAGGTCCGCCCGACCGCCGGCCATCCCGTGGTCGTCGGCCACCATCCCGGCCCGGGCGGCAAGGTCCCTCACCTGCTCTTCTACGGCCATTACGACGTGCAGCCGGCCGACCCGCTGGCGCTCTGGACCTCGCCGCCCTTCGACCCCGTGGTGGTTGAGGGCCCGCACGGCCCGCGCGTGGTCGCCCGCGGCGCGGTGGACGACAAGGGCCAGTGCGCCATGTGGCTGGAGGCGCTGCGCGCCTGGCACGCGGTCGCCGGCGGCCCGCCTTGCGCCATTACCGTGCTGATCGAGGGCGAGGAGGAGGTGGGCAGCCCGAGCCTCGACCCGTTCCTCGCCGCCAACCGCGGCGAGCTGAGGGCCGATGTCGCCGTCATCAGCGACACCGGCATGTGGGACATCGACACCCCGGCCATCACCACCAGCCTGCGCGGCATGGTCTATGCGCAAGTCGACCTGAAGGCGGCTTCGCGCGACCTGCACAGCGGCATCTATGGCGGCGCCGCCCGCAACCCGATCAACCTGCTGAGCCAGATCATGGGCGGGCTGCACGACGCCGACGGCCGGTGCAGCTGCCCGGCTTCTATGACGGCGTGCGGGAGCTGACCAATGCCCAGCGCGTCGAATGGGATGCGCTGCGCTTCGACGAGGCCGCCTTCCTCGGCGAGATCGGCCTGTCCGTTCCGGCCGGGGAGCGCGGCCGCGGCGCGCTGGAGCGGATGTGGGCCCGGCCGACCGCCGACCTGAACGGCATCTGGGGCGGCTACATGGGTGACGGCAGCAAGACCGTCATCGCCTCCGAGGCGCATGCCAAGCTGTCCTGCCGTCTGGTGCCCGGCCAGGATCCGCAGCAGGTCGCCGACAGCATCCGCCGCTTCGTCGCCGACCGCTTGCCGGCCGATTGCACCGCCGAGGTCCAGGTCTTCAGCACCACCCCGGGAATCGAAGTCGCCGCCGACAGCCCTTGGGTCCGTGCTGCCCGCACCGCGTTGACGGAGGAATACGGCAAGCCGGCGGTGCTGATGGGCTGCGGCGGCTCGATCCCGGTCGTCGAGAGCATGCAGCGGCTGCTCGGCCTCGACAGCCTGCTGGTCGGCTTCGGCCTGAACGACGACCAGGTGCATAGCCCGAACGAGAAGTTCGAGTTCCGGTGCTCTGCACAAGGGCGCCTGCAGCCATGCAAGGCTGCTGGCGCAGATCGCGGGCGGTGCTGCCCAGGGCAGCACCTTCCCCGGGTTCATCCGCCCTGCCGGGTCGAGCGCCGCCTTCAGCCTGCGCATCAGTTCCAGCGCGATCGGGTCCTTGTGCGTGGCCATGGCGGCTGGCGCCTGGATTGCCCGATGCCGTGCTCGGCGGAGAAGCTGCCGCCGAGCGAGACCGCGATGGCATTGACCAGCGGCTCCATTTCCCCTGCCCGCTCGACCCAGGCGGCGCGGTCACCCGCCCAGTCCGCCGGCGCATGCAGCGACAGGTGGATGTTGCCCGTCGCCGGCATGGCCGATAGGCGGCCATTCGGCCCTCTGGCCAGCGCGCCTTCAACTCGCGCTCCGCGCTGTTGACGAAGTCCGGCACCGCCGAGACCGGCACGGAGGTGTCGGTGCCGACCGAGGGGCTGTCGCGGCGGGAGCAGTCTGGGTAGTCCTCACGGATCTTCCAAATCATGGCGCGCTGCGCCTCGCTCTCGGCGATGACGGCGTCCATCGCCTCGCCGCTCTCGAGCGCGGCGCCCAGCGCCTCCTCCAGCATGTCGCGCAACGGCACGCTCATGCGCCGCGGCGATCTCCACCATGACGTACCAGGGCGCCTCCAGCGGCAACGGCATGCGCAGGCCGACGCCGTGCTTCGCCGCCATCTCCATGCAGAAGCGGGCGCAGAGCTCGAAGCCGATCAGTTCCGCCCCGCTGCCCATGACCCGGGACAACAGCGAGAGCGCCGCATCCGGGCTCGGCACCGCGACGAAGGCGCTCTCGACCCGCTTCAGCGCGGGGACCATGCTGCAGCGCCGCGGCGGTGATGACGCCGAGCGTCCCTTCCCCGCCGATGAACAGGTGCCGCAGCGCGTAGCCGCTATTGTCCTTCCGGACGCGCCCGAGGTCATCGAGGATGCGGCCATCCGGCAGCACCACTTCCAGCCCCAGCACCAGCTCACGCGCATTACCCCAGCGCAGGGTGCGGATGCCACCGGCATTGGTGGACAGCATGCCGCCGATCTGCGCCGTGCCCTGCGCGCCCCATTGATCGGGAAAAGCCGCCCAGCCTCGGCCGCCGCCGCCTGTACGGTCTGCACGACACAGCCGGCCTCCGCCACCAGGGAGAAGTCGCGCGCATCGACATTCCGGATGCGGTTGAGGCGTTCAAGCGACAGCACCACCGTGGCGGGCCGTTCGCCGCCGGGACCGCGCCGCCAGCAAGCCCGGTGCGGCCGCCCGCTGGGACGATGGACAGGTCCATGGCGCCGCAGCGCCTCACCACCTCCGCCACCTCGGCCGTGGAGCCGGGGCGGGCGACTGCCACCGGCTGGCCGCGATAGGCGCCGCGCCAGTCGACGGCATAGGGGGCGATGTCGTTGGCATCGCGGGAGGAAGTTCCGTGGTCCGACGGCGTCGGCCAGCATGTCGAGAGAGCTCATTGTGGCGGCATCCTCCGCCGCACCGGTCGCCGCTTCAACCCCCTGGCCTGTTGGGCCGCGCCGCGCTTCACTGTGCCCGATTCTGTGAGGGCATGCTGCAATGCACAAGGGAACCGGCCGATGAGCGACGGCGTGCCGCTGAGCGCGGACTATATCGTGGTGGGGTGCCGGCTCCGCCGGTTGCGCCAGACGCTGCGCGGCTCTCGGAGGATCCCAGCCGTCCGCGTCGTGCTGCTGGAGGCCGAGCTCGCGCGACCGCAGCCCCTGGCTGCACGTGCCGATCGGCTATGCCAAGACCATGTACCACCCGACCCTGTCCTGGAATCTGGTGACGGAGCCGGAGCCGGAATTGGAAGGCCGCCGCATCCCCTGGCCGCGCGGCCGCACCCTCGGCGGTTCCTCCGCCATCAACGGCCTGCTCTATGTCCGCGGGCAGCACGCCGATTACGACCATTGGCGCCGCTTCGGCCTGCACCGGCTGGTCGTTCGAGGACGTGCTGCCCTATTTCAAACGGTCCGAGGACCAGGAGCGCGGCGCGTCCGACCTGCATGGCAGGGGTGGGCCGCTCGCCGTCTCCGACCTGCGCGACCGCAACCCGCTGGCGCTCGCCTTCATCGAGGCCGCGGCGGAGCTCGGCTTCCCGCGAATTGCGACTTCAACGGCGCCGAGCAGGAAGGCGCCGGCTTCTTCCAGGTCACGGCGCGGAACGGCTGGCGCTGCAGCAGCGCGACGGCCTACCTGGAAGCCGGCGCGCGGCCGGCCAAACCTGATCGTCGTCACCGACGCGCACAGCAACGGCCTGGTTATGGAGGGTCGCCGCGCCGCCGGCGTGGTCCTTCACCCGGCACGGCGCGAAGCTGACCATCAAGGCGGAGCGAGAGGTGATCCTCTCGGCCGGCGCCATCGCGTCCCCGGCATCTGCTGCTGCTGTCCGGCATCGGTCCGGCCGGGCACCTGCAGGAAGTTGGCGTGCCGGTAGTGCACGACCTGGCCCAGGTCGGGCGCAACCTGCAGGACCATTTCCAGGCACGGCTGGCGTATCGCGTGAAGGGTCCGGGCAGCCTCAACAAGCGCGTCGCCAGCCTGTTCGGCAAGGCGATGATGGGTGCCGATTTGCGCTCCGCCGCACCGGCCCGCTGGACCGTCAGCGCCGGCACCGCGGGCCTCTTCGCCCGCGTCCTGCCGGGCAGCGGGACGCCGGACGTGCAGTACCACTTCCTGCCCTTCAGCACCTCGAAGACCATGCTCGAGCTGCACGACTTCCCCGGCATGACCATCAGCGCCTGCCAGTGCTCCGCCCGGAAAGCCGCGGCACCATCACCCTGGCCAGCCGCGATCCGATGCAGAAGGCGCTGATTCACGCCAACTACCTGGCGACCGAGACCGACCGGCGATGCATGGTGGAGGGCATCAAGCTCGGCCGCCGGCTGGCCCAAGCCCGCGCCTTCGCCGGGATCGTCGAGGAGGAGGTCGTCCCCGGCGCTGCGGCGGCGAGCGACGAGGAAATCCTCGGCTTCATCCGTCGCACCGGCAACACGATCTATCACCCGAGCGGCACCTGCCGCATGGGCGGCGACCCGGCCAGCGTGGTAGACCCGGAACTGCGGGTGCGCGGGATCGAGGGGCTGCGTGTCGCCGATGCCTCGGTCATGCCGACCGTCGTCTCCGGCAATACCAACGCACCGAGCATCATGATCGGCGAGAAATGCGCCGACCTGGTCAAGTCCACAGCGAAGGTCAGGCTGGCGGCCTAGCTGCCGCCGAACGCCGCCATCCGCGCCCGCCACTCGTCGCCGGCGAGGCTTTCCTCGATCGCCAGCAATCCCGTCGCCAGGGCGCCACGGGGATCGCGCTCCACGCCCTCGCCGATGCAGCGCTTGGCGAGGCGCAGTGCGGCGGGCGGCGCCTTGGCGATGGTGGCGGCGATATCCTCCAGCGCCGCCTCCAGCGCCTCGGGCGGCACCAGCCGCGTCACGAGCCCATGGGCGAGAGCGTCGGCGGCCGAGAGCGCCCGCCCGGTCAGCATCATGTCCTTCGCCAGCCGCGTGCCCAGCACCCGCGGCAGGCGCTGCGTCGCCCCCACAGTGCCCCATAGCGCCTCCGGCGTGCGAAAGCTGGCGGCCGGCGTCGCCACGACGAAGTCACAGGCCGCGGCGATCTCGCAGCCGGAGCCGACCGCCGGTCCCTCCACCACCGCGACCACCGGCATCGGCAACGCCTCGATCGCCGCATAGGCAGCGAACCCTTCACCCGCCGCGCCCGCACCTGGTCGTCGGTCATCCCCTGGCGCTCCTTCAGGTCGGCACCGGCGCAGAAGACCGGTCCCTCGGCGCGGATCAGCACCAGCCGCGCCGCCTCCGCCAGGGCGCGCCGGCAGGCATCGCCCAGTGCCGTCGCCATCGCCAAGTTGAAGGCATTGCGCGCCGCCGGCCGGTTCAGCCGCAGCGTCACCACGCCGCGCGCATCCGCCGCATAGACTACCGTGTCGTTCATCGCCGGTTCCCCGCCGCGTCTCATCATCGCCTTGATGCCGCGCAGGCTCTCCGGACCATAGGCGGCCGCGGCGACAGCCAGTGCGCAGGCTTCGTCCAGCAAGGCGTCGCGCGTCACCACGCGATTGACCAGCCGCAGCCCCCGCGCCTCCGCCGCATCCAGCGTCCGGCCGGTCGCCAGCACCTCGAAGGCATCCTTTGGCCCGAGATGCCGCAGCAGTTGCGGCGCGACGAGGTGCGGCCAGATGCCGTGTCGCGCCTCCGGCCAGATGCACAGCGCGTCCTCCGCTGCCACGACCATGTCGCAGCCCAGCATCAGCGAAGCGCCCATGCCGACTACGCGCCCATGCACCGCCGCGACCACCGGCTTGGCCATGGCACCCGGCGCGGCCAGCACCGTATCCGCCAGTGCCGCCCGCGCCTCCCAGGCCACCGGGTCGTCGGCCAGGGCGCGCCGCTCGTCAAGATCGCCGCCGGCGCAGAAACCGGCTCCCTCTCCGGCCAGCACCACGGCAGCGACGGCCGCGTCTGCCTCCGCCACCAGCAACGCTTCCACCAAGGCGGCGCAGAGCGCCATGCTGAGCGCGTTGCGCTTCTCCGGCCGGTTCAGCCGCAACAGGCGGACGGAGCCGCGCATCTCGCTCAGCAGTATCATGCGGGGGGACGCTACCGGCAGGACCCGGCCTGTCAACGCGGCAGGGAAGGAAAGCGCCGGGGGAAGGCATTCCCCGGGCCCCTTTCTACTTCTCTGAGTCCGCGCGGATCACCTTGGAGTCCAGGCGACGGGCGAGAAGCTGCTCCGCGGCTAGGCCGGCGGCACGGAGTGCGGCGAGATCAAGGCCCGTCGCGTAGCCCATGGCGTCCAGCGCGGTCGCCAGGTCCTCGGTACAGGTATTGCCCGTATACCCCTCGCCATAGGCGATCCTTGTCGGATGGCCGCCTGTGCCGCCGAGGGCGCAGTCGGCATGGGTCAGCTCCGGCCTCGATTGCCGCGAGCGTATTGGCGATGCCAGTCCCGCGGCTATCGTGGAAATGCGCAATGAAGGTCGCCGTCGGCAGCGCGCCGTGCAGCCAGCCGATCAGGTCGCGTACCCGCGGCGGCGTGGCGCTGCCAATCGTGTCGCCGATCGCGATCCGCGTCACGCCCAGCGTGGCGAAGCGCTCCGCATCCTCCAGCACCCGCTCCTGCGGCGTCCGGCCATCGAAGGGACAGTCAAAGGCGACGCTGATGGTGCCAACCATGGTGAAGGCGTCGCGCCCCAGCGCCGCCATCTCGGCGGCATTCGCCCATTGCTCCTCACGCGAGCGCTTCAGGTTGCGCCGGGAATGCCCCTCGCTGGCCGAAACAAGGAGAGAGATCTCCTCCGGTCCCCAGCCCGCCTCCCGCGCCGCCAGCGCCCGTCGTACCGCCTGCGGGTTCGGGCAGGTCGCCTTGAACAGCACGCCGGGCCGGCGCCGCACCCTGCGCAGCACCGCCTCGGCGTCGGCGAACTAGCGGCACCTGCTGCGGATGCGCGAAGCTGGTGATCTCAATCCGGTGGAAGCCGCAATCGGCGATCCGGTCGATCATCGCGACCTTCGCCTCGGGCGGCAGGATGGCCGGCTTCATGCTGCAGCCCGTCCCGGGCGAAGCATTCGCACAGCACGATGCCCGGCCCTTCCGGCGCCGCGCGCGCGGTAATCTCCTCCATCTCGGCAGCAGTCGGCAGGTCGCTCATCGATGCAGGTCCTTGAGGATGGCGATGGCGGCGTCCGGGTCACGGGCGACACGGGCGCCGCCTTCGGCCAGCGCGGCCAGCTTCGCCGCGGCGGTCTCCCGCTCGGCCCCGGCTAAGGCGCCGGCATGACCCATGCGCTTGCCGGGCGGCGCGTGCCGCCCGACCAGCATGGCGACAACCGGCTTCGGGCAGGATGGGATGGCCTCAGCCAGCGCATATTCCTTGTCACCGCCGATCTCGCCGCAATAGACTATGGCGGAGACGCCAGGGTCTGCGGCCAGCGCCGCCAGCCATTCATGCGGGTTGCGGCCGCAAACCGTGTCGCCGCCGATATGCGCGACGACGCGCTGGCCGATCCCCGCCGCGGTCAGCAGCCGTGCCATGGTCAGGGTCAGGGTCCCGCTGCGACACAGCACCGCGACAGAGCCGGGGCTGCAGAAGGACGGTGCGATCGAGCCCAGCAGCCCCACTCCGGGCACGCAGAGGCCGAGGGTGTTCGGCCCGACCATCCAGGACCCAGCCGCCCGCGCCGCCTGCGCCGCGCGCAGCCCGTCGTGTACCGGGACATACTCCGCCGCGACGACGATGCTCGGTATGCCGGCCGCCGCGCGCACCGCGTCCAGTACGCCCTCGGGCGGGGTATAGACCACCGCGGCGTCGGCCGGCTCCGGCAGTTCACGGACATCGTCGTACAGCGGCAGGCCGTCCACCACCTCGCCGCCGCGGCCCAGCGCGATGCCGGCAACCAGGTTGGTTCCGGCTTCCCGCATCGAGGCGACCTGGGCGGCGGCATAGCGGCCGGTCGGGTTGAACACCACGACGCGACGGGGAAGCTGCTGAGGAAGGGTGCGGTCATCACGGAGGGAACGGTGCGGCTCGCGGAGCATGATGGCAAGAGACTGCTGCACCAACATGGCGTGGCGATTCCGCATGGCATGCTGCTGCATGCTGCACCTGCGAAGGACGCAGAGGGGATCCTGAAGGCTCAGGTGCTGGAGGGCGGCCGCGGCAAGCGCGGCCTCGTGCGCCGCAGCCTGGCGGGCGAGGCGCCGGCGGTCGCGGCCGCGATCCGTGCCGCGCTCGGCGACGAGGCCGCACCTTTGTTGCTGGAGGAAGCGGTGCCGATGGCACGCGAGATCTACCTTGCGCTGCGCATCGACGGCACCGCGCAATCGATCGAGCTGCTCTGCGCACCGGAGGGCGGCGTCGAGGTCGAGCATGCGGCATCGCTGCTGCGCTGCGGAATCGAACCGGAGGCGCCCGGCGCGCTAGAGACTACCTATGCCGCGCTGCGCGTCGGCTTCCCGCCCGATCTTGCCGCGCGCCTCGCGCGGCTGGCGCTGCGCCTCGCCCGCATCCTGCGCGACGAGGATCTGGAGCTGCTGGAGATCAACCCGCTTGGCGTGCTGGCCGATGGGCGGCTGGTCGCATGCGACGCCAAGCTGGTGCGCGACGATGCCGCGACATTCCGCCATGCGGCGCCGGCCCTCTCTGCCGCGCTTGAGGATGCGGCGCTGACGCCACTCGAGCGCCGCGCCCGCGAGCAGGGCTTCCAGCTCGTGGAACTGCAGGGCGGCACGGTGGCGATGATCACCGCCGGCGCTGGGCTCGGCATGTTGATGCTGGACCTGCTGGCCGATGCCGGCTGCCCCGCCGCCTGCTTCATGGACAATGCCAATGGCGGCCCGGCCGAGACCATGCCGGACCGGCTGGCCGCGGCGTTCGAGATCGCTGCTAGGCCGGAGGTGAAGGCGATCATGTTCTTCACCACGCTGGCCTCGCGCGGGCTGAAGGCGCGGGTCGATGCGCTAGCCGCGGCGCTGCGCGCCAGGCCACCTACGAAGCCCTTCCTGGCCGGCATCGCCGCCGGCCAGTGCGGCGCTGCGCGGCTACCCGCTGGAGCAGGCGCGCGCCGACCTCGCCGCGGTCGGCGTCGCCGCGCTGCACGACGATCCGCACGAGCTGGTGCGGGCGGTGGCGGCGGCGGTGCGTGGCTGAGCTATTCCGGCTCGATCCCCGCCATCCGCATGATGCGGCCGTATTTCTCCCGTTCGCTGTGGCCATAGGCGATGCTGGATTCGAGGTCCATCGACACCGGGTCCATGCTCATCTCGCGCAACCGCCGGCTGATCTCCGGCTCCTGCACCGCGGCGGTGATCTGCCGGTTGACCTCGCGCTGGATGTCCGGCGCCACCGCGCTGCGGATTCCCATGCCGAGATACCCGCTGGTCTCGAAACCCTCGTACAGCTCGCGCATCGCCGGCAAGTCGGGGAAGCGGGCGGAGCGCTGCGGGCCGGTGACCGCCAGGGCGCGGAACTTGCCGGAGTTCAGGTGCGCATCGGCCGCCACCATGTCTATGTAGCAGAACTGCACCTGCCCCGACATCAGGTCGGTGATGGCATTGCCGACGATCTTGTAGGAGACCTCCTCGAATTCCAGCTTCGCCACGCGCTTCAGCAGCGCCGCCGGGATGCGGGAGGAGCCGTTGAACCAGGCCGAGTTCAGCTTGCCCGGTTGCGCCCGGATCGCGGCGAACAGCTTCTGCGCCGTCCGCCACGGGCTGTCGGCCGCCACCATCAGGTAGCTCGAGGTCAGGCCGAAGACGCCGACCAGGGCGAAGTCGCGCTCGGCATCGTAGCCGGGGTTGCGCATCAGATGCGGGTTGACCGAAAAGGTCGTGGTCGCACCCAGCAGCAGCGTGTGGCCATCGGCCGGCGCCTGCAGCACCGCGAGCGTGCCGACCACGCCATTGCCACCGGCGATATTCTCGACGACGAAGCCCTGCCCGGTGGCGGACTGCATCTGCCGGCCGACCAGCCGGGCGCAGATATCGCTGGACCCGCCGGCCGCGAAGGGCACGACGATGCGCACCGGCCGCAGCGGCCAAGCCGCCGCCCTCGCCTGCCCGGCAAACGCCGCGGCGCCGCCAAGCGCCAGGATCCCGCGCCGTCCGATCATCTCGTTTCCTCCAGGTCTTCTTCTCCACCAGCTTGCATCGCCAGCCGCTTCAGCGCCACCAGCCGCGAACTGCGGCGGACCAGACCCGCTACCTCCGTCCAATCCGGCGGCGGGTGCAGCCACACGCCGATCCAGCCTTTGGGACCGAGATAGGGCGGCGCGAAGAAGCGGTCCGGGTCGGCGCCGACCAGCACTTGCTGCGCCCCGGACGGCGCCTTGCACCAGGCCGCCAGGTCCCGCCCCTGTCCCGGTGCCATGGCGAAAATCCTGCCGCGCACCCGGAAGGTCGGCAGATCCCAGGTCTCGCGTTCCTCCGCCTCGGGCAGCGCAAGGCAGAGCGCGCGCAGGCGGGCGAGGGAGCTTGCCGTCTTCGCGCCTCAGGCCCCGCACAGGTCGAGCGCCATCAGTACCTCGTCCACATAGTGGCCAGGGCCAAGCCGGAGGCCGCGCGGCTCCGTGCCATAGGCGCGGAAGCCGAGGCCGCGATAGAGCGCCTGCGCGGCCGGCGCCTCGACGCTGACGGTCAGCAGCAGCGTCTCCAACCCGGCGCCCCGTGCCGCCGCGATCGCGCCCTCCAACATGGCCCGTCCGATACCCTGGCCGCGCGCCGCTTCCCGCACATAGACACCCCAGACATGCCCCTTATGCGCCAGCTTCCGCCGCCGCTCGGCGTAAAGGCCAGCCATGCCGAGCGGCTCCGGGTCGTCCGGCAACCAAGCGCCGAAGACCGCATCCGGCGGGTCGCGTGGCAGGCCGGCGGCGAAGGAGGCGACGTCGTGCGACGACTCCTCCTCGAAAGCCGCGCCGAAGGAGCCAGGGTGCAGCCGCAGCGCCTCCAGTCGGATCGCGCGGAAGGCCGCGGCATCGGCCATGGTGACGGCACGGATCATGACGGACATGCGGAGCCTCGACAGCGCGCTGGCGGTCGGCATCATGCGCGGCCCTGCAGCCGCAAGGAACCACTATGACCCTCGGCTTCCGCATCCGCGCCGTCACCACCCGCGTCGATGCCGCGCTCTCCGTCGGCATCATCGTGGTCGATGCCGACGGAGAGCTCGGCATCGCCAACGACCGGGGAGCTCATGATGGGCTGGGTGGCCAAGCGCGGCATAACCGCCGTGGTCATCGACGGCGCCATCCGTGACGCTGCGCAGCCCGGCGAGATGGATCTCGGTGTCTGGGCGCACGGTGCGCCCCTTCCGGCTCCCTACAAGGACGGGCCGGGCGAGATCTGCTGCCCGGTTGCCTGCGGCGGCTAAGTGGTGACGCCGGGCGACTTGATCATGGCTGATGAGGACGGGGTGGTGGTGCCGCCGCTGGCCGATGCGGAAGCGGCGATCGCTGCCGGGACAGAGGAACGCGGTTGGCTGATCGGGTCGCTTAGGGCAAAGGGCTGCGAGGGCGCCTGACCGCACGCGTCATGGCATAGGCAGGGGCCGCCCGCAGGCTGCCGTGGTCGTCGTCCGGCTTCTCTTCGGCCGCCAGCCCCAGGGCCGCGGCAGATTGCACGGCGCCAAAGGTAAGCCCGGTGAAAAGCCAGAACAGCAACGCCGGCCAGATACCGGCGGCGGAGGCACGCAGCAGGGTGCCGATGCCGCCCGGATCGGCCAGCAGCAGCGTCGCGAGGAAGAGCGCGGCGATGCCGAAGCCGATGGCTATTTGCAGCGCGAAGAAGCGAAGGACCGGCATGCGGCATCAGCGCCGCAGCCGGGCCCAGGTTCATTCGGTCTTCACCCGGCGCGCGGTGTCGCGTGCGGCGCCAGCCAGCCCATGGCCGCATCCGGCTCCGCATCCGTGGTGGGCAGATAGGGCTTGATGTCGAGCAGCGGCGTGCCATTCGCGCAATCGAGGTTGCGCACCCGCAGCACGCCGGGGGCCGCGAAGCCGTCGAACCGCACGACCGAGAGCGCGATCGGGTTCGGCCGGACCGGGGCGCGGGTGGCAAAGATCCCGCGCTGGTCGCCATCGAAGCGCGGGGAGAGCACCAGCGGCACCGGCGCGGCGCGGTCCATCCAGTAAAGTAGGATGAGGTGGCTGAACCCCTCCAGTCCCAGCAGCCCGGGTTGGTACTCCGGCGCCACCACGGCGCGGCATTCCGGCAGCGGGTCGGGCTGGCGACCGTTGCGCGGGCAATCCGCCGGGGTCGCCCAAGGGGTCTCGAGATGGCCGATCGGCGTCACGGCGAAGTTGGCCATGGGGCGGTCTCTTGGGGCGGTGGCGGTCCCGCTGTATTCCTTCCGGGACGCGGAGGAAAGCGCATGTCGGGGATGACAAGACGGATCCTGCTGGGGTCGATGCTGGCGGTACCGGCCCTGGCGCAGGAAGCCTGGCCCAATCGTCCCATCCGCTTCGTCAGCCCCTTCGCCCCGGGCGGGCCGCAGGAAGTGCCAGCGCGGATGATCGCCGAGCACCTGTCCCAGCGGCTCGGCCAACCGGTGGTGATCGAATCGAAGCCAGGCGCTGGAAGCGCGGTCGGCACGCAGTTCGTGGCGCGGGAGACGGATGGCCACACCTTCCTGTTCACCACCACCTCCTTTGCGACCTTGCCCGCAATTATGAAGGATCCGGGGTTTGAACCCTTCACCGACCTAGTGCCGGTGACGCTGGTCTCGGAAAGCTCGCTGCTGCTAGCAGCACGGGCCGATGCACCTTTCGCCGATTTCGCCGGGCTGCTGGCAGCGGCCCACGCCCGCCCGGGGCGGATCAGCGTCGGCTCGGCCGGCATCGGGTCCTCCACCCACCTGTCGATGGCGCTGCTGCAGAACTTGGCGCGGATCGAGTTGCTGCACGTGCCTTATCGGGGCGTGACCCAATCCTTGACCGCGCTGCTGTCGGGCGACATCGACCTCTGGATTGGCGATCCATCGATCCCCGCGAGCCAATTGCAGGAGGGCAAGGTGCGCCCGCTGGCGGTGACCACGGCGACGCGCAGCCTGGCGCTACCCGGCGTCCCGGCGATCGGCGAATTCGTCCCCGGTTTCGCCGTGCCCTTCTGGTTCGCCATGCTCGGCAGCCGGACGACGCCGCCGGAGGCGGTGGCGATCCTCATGCGGGAGATGGCGGCATTGCGCATACCCGACAGCGCGCTGGTGCGCCGGATGACGGCGCAGGGCGCCACGGTCCTGCTGACCGGGCCGGAGGCCTTGACCGCACGGCTACGGCAGGAAATCCCGCAGTGGAAGCAAGTCGCGGCGGCCGCCGGCATCACTCCGGAATGACGGGGACCGGCGGCGCCACCACCGCGCCGCCACCGAGCAGGGCCGCGATTTCCGCCTCGGTATAGCCCGCCTCCGCCAGCACGCCGCGCGCATCGGCGGAGAGCCGCGGCGCCAGCCGGATCTCGTCCGGCCCGGCGGCGGAGAAGGTGACGGGTCGGCCGAGGCCGGTCATGGCGCCCTCGGTCGGATGGACCTCCCGCCGCAGCAGGCCGGTTTCCCAGAGATGCGGGTCCTCCAGCAGCCCCTCGATCGTTGCATAGGGCATGGCGGGGATTTCCCGTCGGCGGAACTCGGCGGCCCATTCGGCGGTCGGGCGCTGCCGCAGTGCCTCGGCGCGCAGGGTGAAATAAGCGTCGACATTCCGGAAGCGGGCGATCACCGAGTTGAAGCGCGGGTCGTCGCGGCAGCTCGGGCCGGCCGATCGCGTCGAAGAAGGCGAAGGCCTGGGCGTCCGTGTTGGCGGAGACGGCGATGTAGCCGTCCTGCGTCGGGATCGGCTTGGCGTCCGGGTTCATCACCCGCGGGTCGCCGGTGGCACCTTCCGGGTCGAAGGTGCGTCTGAACATGTGCTCGGTCAGCACGAAATGCGCCATGCTCTCGTACATCGGCACCTCGATCGCCTGCCCCTCGCCGCTGCGCTCGCGGGCGAAGAGCGCGGCGGTGATCGCCTGGCTGGCGACGATGCCGGTGATGTGGTCGCAGAGCACGAAGGGGGCGTAGCGCGGCTCCCCGGTAACGCGGCCGAGCGCGGCGGCGAAGCCCGACATGCCCTGGATGATGGTGTCGTAGGCCGGGCTGTCATGGTGCCGGCCGCGGCTGCCGAAGCCGGCGATGACGCAGAAAACGAGGCGCGGGTTGCGCGGCCGCAGCGCCTCCCAGGTGATGCCGAGGCGCTTCAGCGCGCCGCTGCGCATGTTGGTCACCAGCACGTCGGCCTGCTCGGCCAGGCGCGCCAGCACGGCCATGCCTTCCGCGGTCTTCAGGTCCACGGCGATGCTGCGCTTGCCACGGTTGAAGTGAATGAATTTCGGCGACATGTCGGGCGACGGCGCCGGGCCGCCCAGCTTGCGCAGCAGGTCGCCCTCGGGGCTTTCCAGCTTGATGACCTCGGCACCCTGTTCGGCGAGCGTCAGGGTGCAGGAGGGGCCGACGACGACGGCGGTGAGGTCGAGCACCTTCACGCCGGAAAGCGGGCCCTTGGTCATGCCGCGTACTCCGCCACGCATTCGAAGGCCAGTCGCCCCGCATCGTCCAGGGCCCAGAGCCGCGCGCGGCCAGGCGCTTCCAGGTGGCAGGCGAGCGTCACCTCCCGCCCGACGAACAACGGCCGCCCCGCCCGCGTCGTCACCTTCCGCAGCGGCCCCGGGAGGTGCCGCTTCGCCAGTTCGGTCAGCTTCGTCGTGGTGATGCCGCCGTTGACGACTAGCGCCGGATAGCCCTCCGTCCCGCGCGCGTAGTCGGCGTCGTAGTGGATGCGGTGCCCGTTATAGGTCACTGCCGAGTAGCGGAAGAGCAGCGTGGTGTCGGGGACGAAGGTCTCGCGCGTCGCGCCATCCGGCAACGCCGGCGACGCGGGCTCGGCCGCGGGCGCTCCCGGCGTCGTGGCCTCGCGGTAGACCAGGTCCTGCTCCTCCACCACGCATTCTCGGCCCGCGCTCTCGATTCCATGGCGGATGGTGACGAAGATCATCCGCCCGCTTCGGCCCGATTTGGGCGTGATGGCGGTGATGCGGGAGATGCGGCGGACCTCCGCGCCGATCGCGACCGGCGCCTGGAACCAGGTCCGCCGCCCGGCGAACATCCGGCGCGGCAGCGGCACCGGCGGCAGGAACTCGCCGAGTGCGGCATGGCCGTCGGGTCCCAGCCCGGATTGCCGCGCCAGCGGGCCGAACAGCGCGACATGCCAGCCTTCCGGGATCGGCGCGCCGCGGCGAATGACGGCCGGGTCCTGGTCGAGCAGCGCGGCGAGGCGGCGCAGCAGCACCAGGCTCGCCTCGTCCTCCGCCACCTCCTCGCGGCCGATCCAGCCCTGCAACGCAGCCTCGTCCATGCCCGCCCTCCCGTTTGCGCGGAGTCTTCCGGCCCGTGCCCGGGCTGTCAAACCGGGCTCGCTTTTTCGCATCGCCACCGCTAGGGTGGCAACGGAACGTCGGAGCGGGATCGATGGCGGGAATGGATCGGGCCGCGACCGCGCACCGGATCGTCGTGGTGGGCGGCGGCGCCGCGGGGCTGGAATTGGTGACCCGGCTCGGCAACACGCTCGGCAAGTCCGGCCGCGCACAGGTCACGCTGGTCGAGCGGGCACGCACCCATCTCTGGAAGCCGCTGCTGCACGCCGTCGCCGCCGGCAGCCTCGACCGTGCGCAGCACGAGTTGCACTACCTGGCCCAGGCGCACTGGCACCATTTCACCTACCGCTTCGGCGAGATGATCGGCCTCGATCGCGAGAAGCGGGAAGTCCTGCTGGGCGCGACGCAGGACGACGAGGGCCGGCAGATCACCCCGCCCTCGGCGGTGCCCTACGACACGCTGGTGGTCTCGATCGGCAGCGTCACCAACGACTTCGGCACGCCGGGCGCGGCGCACCTCGCGGTGCCGCTCGAAACCCCGGAACAGGCCAGCCGCTTCCACCGCCGGCTGGTCAATGCCTGCCTCCGCGCCAACAGCCAGGCGGAGCCGGTGCGGCCGGGCCAGCTGCACGTCGCCATCATCGGCGCCGGCGCCACCGGCACCGAGCTGGCGGCCGAGCTGCACCGCACCGTCCGTGCCGTGGTCGCCTATGGCCTGACCCGGATCGACCCCGAACGCGACATCCGCATCCGCCTGGTGGAGGCGGCGCCGCGCATCCTGCCGGCCTTGCCCGAGCGCATCTCGATCGCCACGACCGAGCTGCTGCAAGGACTAGGCGTCGAGGTGCTGGCCGGGCGGCGGGTCAGCGAGGTACGGGCGGACGGCGTCTGCCTCGCCGATGGCGCGTTCCTGCCGGGCGAGCTGGTGGTCTGGGCCGCCGGGGTGAAGGGGCCGGAGGTGCTGAAGGACATCGCCGGCCTCGAGACCACACGGACCAACCAGCTGCTGGTCGAGCCGACGCTGCAGACCACGCGCGATCCCAACATCTTCGCCATGGGCGACTGCGCCGCCTGCCCGCGGCCGGACGGCAAGGGCTTCCTACCGCCGCGCGCCCAGGCGGCGCACCAGCAGGCCTCGCACATGGTCGGGCAGATCGGGCGGCGGCTGGCGGGCCAGCCGCTGACGCCCTTCGTCTACCGCGACTTCGGCTCGCTGGTCTCGCTCGGCCGCTACAGCACGGTCGGCAGCCTGATGGGCTTCCTGGTCGGCCGCAGCATGTTCATCGAGGGGTATTTCGCCCGGCTGATGTACCGCTCGCTCTACAAGATGCACCAGTCGGCGCTGCATGGGCATGCGCCGGTGGCCTGGCGGACGCTGGCGGGTCACTCACCTCCCGCATGGAGCCGGGAGTGAAGCTGCACTGACCCGCCGGGTCAGCGCGGCTGCACCTGCGGGTTGCCACCAGGGGACCCCGGGGGTGGGATGACCGGCGTCGTCCCGGGGGCCGGGACCGGCACTGGGGCCTGGATGCCGGGATCGACGCCGGTCGGTGGCCGCACCACGCCGGCCGGAGGAGCAGCGGCGGGCGGGGTCGCCGGCGGCGCCGGTACCGCGGGCCGGGGCGGCTCGCGTGGAGGGACCGGCTGCGCCAATACAGGGCTGGGCAGCAGGACCAGGGCCGCCATCCATCGCCAGTGTCGTCGCATGCCTCGCCTCCGCTTCCGAGCGGCAACGCCGACGGGCGGGCGGTGGTTCGCCGACGCGCCGGTGCCGCCGGCTTCAGGACGCGGCGCGCACCGCGCCGCTGGCGATAAGCGCGGCGATCTCGACCTCGGCGAAGCCCGCCTCGGCCAGGATCGCCGCGCTGTCGGCACCGAGCCGCGGCGAAGGCGCGCGTTTCCCCGTGGGCGTTGCGGAGAACTTCACCGGCACCGCCATGCGGGTGATGCGCCCCTCGGTCGGATGCTCCTCCGCCTCGAAGAAGCCCGTGGCGACCAGATGCGGGTCGTCGAGGATCGTCTCCAGCGTGTGCACCGGCGTCACCGGCAAGTCGGCGGCCTCAAGCAGCGCCATCCACTCGGCGCTGGTCCGGGTCAGGAATTCCTGCGCCAGCATCCCCAGCACCGCATCGATATGGATCGTGCGCGTCGCATGGCTGGCGAAGCGCGGATCGGTCGAGACCAAGTCGGGCCAGCCGACCGCAGTGCAGAAGTTCCGCCACTGCCGGTCGTTGTAGATCATGGTGCAGACGAAGCCGTCCTTGGTCCGGTAAGGCTTGCGGTCGCGCGAGAGCAGCCTTCCATAGCCGCCGGCATCGAGCGGCGGGTCGAAGACCTTGCCGCCGAGATGGTCACCGAGGACGAAGTTCAGCATCGTCTCGAACATCGGCACCTCGACCAGCTGCCCTTCCTCGCTGCGCAAGCTGGTGGACCAGGGCGGCGTTGATCGCGCTGGCTGCCATCAGCCCGGTGATGCGGTCGGCCATGGCCAGCGGCACGTAGCGCGGCTCGCCGCCGCTGACCTGGGCGTTCAGCCCTGCAATCAGCGCGGCACCCTGCATAAGGTCGTCATAGGCCGGACGCGGGCCGTAGGGCCCGTCCTGCGCATAGCCCAGCACGCTGGCATAGACGATGCGCGGATTGGCCGTCCGCACCGCGGCATAGTCCAGGCCCAGACGTGCCATGGCGGCGGGGCGGATATTGGTCACTAGGACGTCGGCGGATTGCGCGAGACGCAGCAGCACCGCCCGCGCCTTGAGCTGCTTGAGGTCGAGCGCGACGCTGCGCTTGCCGCGGTTGATGGTGATGAACATGCAGCCCATGCCCGGGCTGCGGCCGGGGCCGATGAGGCGGACGACATCGCCCTCCGGTGCTTCCACCTTGGTCACCGCGGCGCCCATCTCCGCCAGGACCTGGGTGCAATAGGGTCCCACCAGCACGGTGGTAAGGTCGAGCACGCGGATCCCCGCGAGCGGTCCTGGCATGGGCACGTTTCCCCGAAAGCAGCGTTGGGCGGGAGGATACACGCCTCCCGCCAGGCCGCTACTTGTGCCGGGCTTCCGCCAGGTGATCGAACCGGTGCACATAGCTGCCGAGGCCCTGGGTCAGGCTGCGCAGCTCGATGATGAAGTCCTGCAGTTCGGCCGCCGGCACCAGCGCCTCCACCGCATCCCAGCCGTCCCAGCCCTCCTTCGCGGCGTAACCGAGGATCTGGCCACGGCGTCCGGCCAGGAGGCGCTGGGCGTTCGGCGTGTATTCGGCCGGGACCGTGATCGTCACCGCCTCGATCGGCTCGAGCAGCACCGGATCGGCCTTGGCGAGCCCGTCCTGCATCGCCTGGCGCGTCGCCGTCGCGAAAGCCATGTCGCTGCTGTCGACCGAGTGGAAGCTGCCATCCAGCAAGGTCACGGCGACATCGACCACGGGATGGCCGAGCGGCCCCTTCTTCGTCGCCTCCTCGGCCGCCTCCCCCACCGCGGGGATGAAGCGGCGCGGCACCGCGCCGCCGACCACCTTCTCCTCGAAGGCGAAGCCGGCCGCGCGGGCGCGGCTCGATATGCAGCTTCACGTCGGCAAACTGGCCGTGACCGCCAGGTCTGCCGCTTCAGCCTGGCATGCTGGGTGACCGGCTGGCGGATGGTCTCGCGGTAGGCGATCTGCGGGCGCACCGTGCGCAGCTTGACGCCCAGCGCAGTGGACAGCCGCTCCACCGCCGCCCGCAGGTGGATCTCACCCTGGCCGTGCAGAATGGTCTGGGCGCTTTCCGGATCAAGCACCACGCCGAGCGCAGGGTCCTCCTCCGCCAGGCGCTGCAGCGCGCCCGAAAGCCGAACCTCGTCCTTGCGGTCCTCCAGCACCACGGCCAGCGCATGCACCGGTGCGGCGGGCTGCGGGAAGTCCAGCGGCGCGTCGGCACCGAGCGTCGCCCCCGTCGTCACGCCTTCCAGCCGGCCGAGCGCCACGATCTCGCCGGTGGCGGCTTCCGGCACCTTCTGCGCCTCGCCATTCGGGAAGCGATGAATGCCCCCGACCCGATGACCGTCGAGCTGCGCGCCGTCCTTCACCGGGCCGCGCCAGATCCGCGCCCAGGACAGCCGCCCGGCGTGGCCGGCATGCAAGGTGCGGAAGACCTGCGCCAGCGGTGGGCCCTCCGGCGCGATGCCGCGGCCGGCGGCGGTCTCTTGCGGGTCCGGCACGTCGTGTCGCAGCGCCTTCCACAGCCGCTGGACGCCATTGTTGTGCTCGGCCGCGCCGAGCAGGACGGAGACGACGGCGCCGCTCGCCTCGCTCGCGTGGAGCGGGCGGTAGATCTCCTCCGGCTCGGGGGTCAGGTCCTCCAGCACCTTCTCCAGCAGCGCGTCATCGTGGTCGGCCAACGCCTCCAGCAGCTCGGCCCGGGCCTCCGCCTCGCGCTCGCGCATGGCGGGCGGCAGCTCGATCCGCTCGGAAGCGGCGCCGCGGCGATAGCGATAGGCGCGCTCGGAGACGACATCGACATAGCCGGTCACCGTCTCGCCCTCGCGGATCGGCACCTGGCGCAGCACCAGCTTGCGCCGGGTCTGCCCCTGCAGCGCCGCCAGGGTGTCGCGCACGCGGCCATCAAGCTGGTCGATCTTGTTGATGAAGACCAGGGCCGGGACGCCCTGCTCCTCCAGCATCCGGAAGACCGGGCCGAGCCCGGCGGCGCGGCCGGGCGCGGCCTCGGCCACCACCACGGCCAGGTCGCAGACCGCCAGCGCACAGGCCGCGTCATGCGCGAACTCGATCGAGCCGGGACAGTCCAGCAGCGACCAGGCATCGCCCGTGAGGCTGGCATGGCCGAGCCGCATCTGGTCCCCATCCCGCGCGGGCCGCCGCGCCGGGCCGCGCCGCCGGCCGCCGCGAGCAGGGCATCGAACAGGGTGGATTTCCCGCTGCCCTGCGGGCCGATGAGCGCGACGGATCGGGGCCTCGCCCCGCCGGGCTGTCTGCCGCTGGCATCAGGCATGGTGAACTGCCCTCCCTCTTGGGGCGGGCCCTCGCGGCGCGTCAGCCTGGCACCGCAGGCGGGCCAGCCCGGGTCGTTGACGACCCCTGGTTGCCGCGGGCATCCCGGCGCCGCCGGGTGGGGCCCGGGCACCGCGCGTAGGGCCCAGCCTAACGAGGTCGTCGGGCCGAATGCCACTGCGCTGTCATAGCCGGACGGAGTTCGGCGGCACATCCACCCTTGGGCAACCCTTAGGTGGTTTATCCATACGGCGGCTAACTGCTGAAAGGCGTGGGGCCGCAAATTTTAAGCTGGCATTATGCTGCAATGCGGCATCATGCTGCACTGCAACATCGCAATGGCGAGGTGCATCATGAAGATCAACCTGCATGTTCCCGGCGTTCCGACCGAAGCCTCCCTGCCGCATTCCGCCCTGCCGATGATCGGGGCAGCGGTCCTGTTGACCGGGATGGCTATCCTGCCGGCCCCGGCCCTCTTCCTCGCCGCGCTCATCGGCGCGACCGGACCTCGGCCTTACACTGGCCGAGCTGCGCCGGCATGGCGGGCCGGATGTCCCTGCCCTGCCGCACGTGACGGAGCGCTGACCTCCCCGGGCTGTCCGCACTTCCCCGATCGCCGATACTCGGCGATCGGGATGGAGGGAAGATGGCCATGGCCGAACTGCGCGGGGGCAATCTCGGCCCCTATGACCTGAAAGGCCGCGTCGCGGTCGTCACCGGCGGCAGCAACGGCATCGGCGCCGCCACCGCGCGGCGCCTGGCCGAGGCCGGCGCCACGGTCGTGGTCGGCTACAACGAGGGCGCCGGGCGGGCCGCGACGCTGGTGGCGGAACTGCACGGCAGCGGCCACCTGGCGCTACGCCTGCCGATGGCCGACAGCGCCGCACTGAAGGCCGCCGCGACGGAGGTCGCCGCGAAGCTCGGCCGCTGCGACGTGCTGGTGAACTCGGCCGGCACCACGCGCGCGGTGCCGCATGCCGACCTGGAAGCGCTGGACGACGACCTGATCGACCGGGTGCTGACGATCAACGTGCGCGGCCCGATCGCCACGATCCGCGCCTTCCTGCCAATGCTGAAGGCCAGCGGCGACGCGATCATCATCAACATCTCGTCGCTGGCTGCCGTCACCGGCACCGGCAGCAGCATCATCTACGGCGCATCAAAAGCCGCAATTGACACGATTGGCCTGTCCCTGGCGCGGGTGCTGGGATCGTCGGGGATCCGCGTCGTGTCGGTCTCGCCTTCCGCGGTGTTGACCGACTTCGTCCCCGGCCGCAGCCGGGAAACGGTGGAGAAGGCGGCGCTCGCCTCACCGCTGCGCACGCTGACGGAAGCCGACGACGTGGCCCTGGCGGTGATGTCGGTGGTGACGCATCTGCGGCTGACCACCGGGGTCGCCATCCTGGTGGACGGCGGCAAGCACCTGTAGGCGGCGGGCGGCCTAACCGCGCGGGGCGCCATTCCCGCGCGGCACCGCGATCCGTTTCAGCGCCTCCGCCGCCATCAGGTACAGCAGCACCAGCACCAGGATGGCCAGCAGCAACGCCCCCGGCAATGGCGCGAAGCCCAGCACCGCGGCGAAGGGGCCGACCGCCAAAACGAGTGCCACGGCCAGCGCCCCGAGCGAGGTCGCCACCAGCACCGGATGCGGCCGCGTGGCGCGCCAGGCCGGTCCGGCGGTGCGGATCAGGAAGATTACCAGGACCTGCGTGACCATGCTCTCGACGAACCAGGCGGTGCGGAACTCCTCCGGCGTAGCGCCATAGACCCCGAGCAGGATGCCGAAGGTCGCCAGGTCGAAGACCGATGACAGCGGCCCCATCACCAGGGTGAAGCGCAGCACCTGCCGCATGTCCCGAGCCATGCGGCGCCGCCAGGTCGTCGCGATCCACCGCGTCGAAAGGGATGCCGAGCTTGGAGACGTCGTAGAGCAGGTTGTTCAGCAGGATCTGCGCCGGCAGCAGCGGCAGGAAGGGAATGACCAGGGAGGCCACCGCCATCGACAGCATGTTGCCGAAATTCGACGATGTCCCCATGCGGACATATTTCATGACGTTGGCATAGGTGCGCCGCCCTTCCTCCACCCCTCCGCCAGCACGCCGAGATCGGGCGCCAACAGGATCAGGTCGGCCGCGGCGCGCGCCACGTCGGTTGCCTCCTGCACCGAGATCCCGGCATCGGCCGCATGGATCGCCGGCGCGTCGTTGATTCCTGTCGCCGATGAAGCCGACCGTGTGGCGCGCGCCTTCAAGGCCAGCAGGATCTGCCGCTTCTGGTCGGGCGAGACGCGGGCATACAGGTCGACGGCCCCGACCCGCGCCGCCAGTGCGTGATCGTCCATCGCGGCGATCTCCTCGCCGGTCAGCAACCCCTCCGCCGGAATGCCGAGCGCCTGCACCAGATGCCGCACCACCGGCGCCGCGTCGCCTGAGACGACCTTGGTGCGGATGCCGAGGCCGGCCAGCCGCGCCACCGCCGCGGCGGCCGAGCGCTTCGGCGGGTCGAGGAAAGCGCAGAAGCCGAGGAAGGTAAGGTCCCGCTCCGCTTCGGGACCGTCCACCGTCTCGCCCTCCGGCATCGCGCGCACCGCCACGCCGAGCAGCCGCAGTCCCTCGGCCCCGCGCGCCTCGGCCGCCCCGAGCAGCGCGGCGCGGTCGAAAGGGCCGGCCTCGGCAGCGGTGCAGGCGGCCAGCACAGCTTCCGGCGCGCCCTTCACCACCAGCAGGCGCTGGCCTTCGCCCTCGGCCAGAACGGAGGAGCGCCGCCGCTCGAAGCCGAAGGGAGCCTCGGCCAGCAGGCGCCAGCCCGCCGGCACCGGCTGCGCCGCGAGGATGGCTGCATCGAGCGCGGTCGGCACGCCGCTCGCCAGCCCGGCATTCAGCGCCGCCATCCGCAGCACCCTGGGGGAGGTCGCATCGGCCAGTGCGATCCGTGCCTCGGTCAGCGTGCCCGTCTTGTCGGTGCAGAGCACGTCCATCGCGCCGAGGTCGTGGATCGCCGCCAGCCGCTTCACCACGACCTGCTTCGCCGCCATCCGCATCGCGCCGCGGGAGAGCGTGACGGTGGTGACCATCGGCAGCAGTTCGGGCGTCAGCCCGACCGCCAGCGCCACGGCGAACAGGAAGCTCTCGAGCGGCGGCCGGTGGAAGGCCAGGTGCGCCAGCAGCACGAAGAGCACCAGGAAGACCGTCAGCCGCAGGATCAGCAGGCCGAGGCCGCGCAACCCGCGCTCGAAGGCGGTCGCCGGCCGCCGTGCCGCCAGTGCCGCGGCGACGCCGCCGAGCCGGGTCGCCGGCCCGGTCGCCACCACCAGCATGGTCGCAGCACCCGCGACCACAGCGGTGCCGGAGAAGACGGCATTCGTCGCCTCGGCCGGCGTCGCGCCGCCAGAGGTACCGGGGCGCTTGGCGACCGGATAGGGCTCGCCGGTCAGCAGCGACTCGTTCACCTGCAGCCCTTGGCTTTCGAGCAGGACGCCGTCGGCCGGGACCAGCGCGCCGGCGGCCAGTTCCACGACGTCGCCGACGACCAGCGATTCCACCGGCACCCCTTCGACGCGGTCGCCCTGCCGCACGGTGGCGCGGACCGCGACGCTCTCGCGCAGCGCTGCCGCGGCCTGCTCCGCCCGGTGCTCCTGCATCACGTCCATGGCGACCGAGACGGCGACGATGCCGAGGATAATGCCGAAGCCTGGCCAGTCGCCGGTCAGGCCGGAGACCAGCCCGGCGACGATCAGGATGGCGATCAGCGGTTCCGCCATGCGGCGGAGGATCTTGCGGCCGATCGCCGCCGGGACGTGCTCGGCGACGGCGTTGCGGCCATCGGCGGCCAGCCGCCGCGCCGCCTCGGCGACGGCAAGCCCCTGCCGCCCGCTGCCAAGCCGTGCGAGCAACGCCTCCGGCGGCTCGGTCCAAAGGGCGTGGTCGCGCGATGGTCATGCCCGGGCGCGGCGGATGGGTGCAGCATGGCGGCAGGATGGAACGCCAAGGCCCAACGCGCCTTGATCCAGCACAGGGCGCAACGAATCGACCAGGAACGCCGTCGGTCACCCATCGTTGGGCCGGCATGACCCTGACTCGGGCGCAGATCGCGCAACGCCTGCCGGCACGCCGCCCCCCGCACGACCACCCCGGACCGTCCCCGAACCCCTGCTGCAGGCCGGCCTGGCGGGAGCCCTGTGCAGCCGCGGTGCAGGCGACCTGCCCCGCATCTTCGCCTATGGCTCGCTGATGTGGGAACGCGAGACATTGCCCGGCGCGGTGGCGGAGCCCGCCCGGCTCGGCGGCTTCGCCCGGCGCTGGAGCCTGCGCGACATCCACAATCGCGGCGTGCCGGAGACCCCGGGGCTGACCCTCGGGCTTGAGCCCGCGCCGGGCGGCTGCTGCGAGGGGCTGCTCTTCACCCTGGCCGACGACGCGGCGCTCTGGCCGGTGTGGCGGCACGAGATGCTGCCGGGCTTCTACCGCGGCGAATGGGTCACCGTGGTTCCGCTGCCGGAGGGCCGGCCGGTGCGGGCGCTGACCTTCATCGCCGATGCCGCGCACGCCCTGCATACCGGGCCGCTGCCGGAAGCCGCCCAGGCCCGGGTGCTGGCCGAGGCGGTAGGACCCCGGGGCCGAATGCCGAATACCTGCTGTCGGCGCAGGAAACGCTGCGGCGGACCGGGCTGGAGGACGCCCAGATCGACCGACTGGCCGGGATGGTGGGACGGCTGCTGGCCGGCCGCTGACTGGCACGCGCGCTGCTTCGTCCTCGGCCGGAGCCGCCGAGGAGACCGCCGATGCCCCGCACCGTCCAGATCGCCGCCCGCCCCGAGCCCATCGCCGTGGTGCCGGAGGAGACCGCGCTGATCGTGGTCGACATGCAGCACGCCTATCTCTCGAAGGGCGGCTACCTCGACCTCTGCGGCTTCGACATCAGCGGCTCCCCGCCGGTGATCGAGGAATGCGCCCGCGTCATCGCCGCCTGCCGCGATGCCAACATCCCCGTCATCTACCTGCAGAACGGCTTCTCTCCCGACCTGCGGGAGGCGCCGGGGCCCGCAGCGCCGGTCTGGCACAAGTCGAACGCGCTTAGATTCATGCGGGCCAACGAGGCCTATGCCGGCAAGCTCATCACCCACGGCACCTGGGACCATGAGATCGTGCCGGAGGTGGCGCCGCGCCCGGGTGACGTGGTGGTCGGCAAGTCGCGCTACAGCGGCTTCGCCGGGACGGCGCTGGAGCAGATCCTGCACGCGCGCCGCATCCGCACGGTGCTGGTGGTCGGCGTCGCCACCAATGTCTGCGTCGAAAGCACCATCCGAGATGCCTACCACCGGGAATTCTTCCCGGTGATGGTCTCGGACGCGACGCTCGGGGCCGGGCCGGGGTCGCAGGAAGCGACCGAGTTCAACGTGCGGGCGTTTTCGGCTGGGTGACCTCGGGGGCCGAACTCAGGGCGGCGCTGGGCAGCAACGCATAAAAGAAAGGCCGCGGAGAGTATCTTCTCCCCGGCCCTCGCATCTATTTCTGCAAGATTGCAGGCTACTTCTGCAGGGCCTGGACGACTTCCTGCGTAACCTTTTTCGCGTCGCCGAACAGCATCATGGTGTTAGGGCGGAAGAACAGCTCATTGTCCACGCCGGCATAGCCGCTGGCCATGCCGCGCTTGATGAAGAACACCGTCTTGGCCTTCTCCACGTCGAGGATCGGCATGCCGTAGATGGCGCTGGACTTGTCGGTCTTGGCGGCCGGGTTGGTCACGTCATTGGCGCCGATCACGAAAGCCACATCGGCCTCGGCGAACTCGGGGTTGATCTCCTCGAGCTCCTTTACATCCTCATACGGGACGTTGGCCTCGGCCAGCAGCACGTTCATGTGGCCCGGCATGCGGCCGGCGACCGGGTGGATGGCGTATTCCACGGTGGCGCCTTCCTTCTTCAGCAGGTCGCCCATCTCGCGCAGCACCTGCTGGGCCTGCGCCACCGCCATGCCGTAGCCCGGCACGATGATGATCTTGGAGGCATTCTTCATGATGAAGGCTGCGTCCTCCGGGCTGCCGGCCTTGACCGGGCCCTTGTCGCCGCCAGCCCCGGCCGCCGCGCCCGCCGCCGAGGTATCCGTGCCGAAGCCGCCCAGCAGCACGTTGATAATGCTGCGGTTCATGCCCTTGCACATGATGTAGGACAGGATGGCACCCGAGGCGCCGACCAGCGCGCCGGTGACGATCAGCAGCAGGTTGCCGATGGTGAAGCCGATGCCCGCCGCGGCCCAGCCGGAATAGCTGTTCAGCATCGAGACAACGACCGGCATGTCGGCGCCGCCGATCGGAATGATCAGCAGGAAGCCGAGCGCGAAGGACAGCAGCGCGATCAGCCAGAACAGCACCGGGTTGCCGCTCATGACGAAGGCGATCACCAGCACCAGCAGCAGCACGCCGAGCCCGGCGTTCAGCATGTGCTGGCCCTTGAAGATGATCGGCGCGCCGGACATGCGGCCATCCAGCTTGGCGAAGGCGATCACCGAGCCGGAGAAGGTGATGGCGCCGATGGCGAGGCCCAGCGACATCTCGACCAGCGAGGCGCCGTGAATATGGCCATGCGTGCCGATGCCGAAGCTTTCCGGGCTGTAGAAGGCGGCCGCGGCGACGAAGACCGCGGCCATGCCGACCAGCGAGTGGAAGGCGGCGACCAGTTGCGGCAGCGAGGTCATCTGGATGCGCTTGGCCACCACCGCGCCGATGCTGCCGCCGATGGCGATGCCGGCCAGGATCAGGATGATGCCGCCGGGCGCCATGCCGGGCCGGAACAGCGTCGCCACGATGGCGATCGCCATGCCGATCATGCCGAACTGGTTGCCCTGCCGCGAGGTGGTCGGGTGGGACAGCCCGCGCAGCGCCAGGATGAAGAGGACCGCCGCGACCAGGTAGGCGAGCGTCGAGATCGTCGCCATGGCGTCAGGCCTTCTTCTTGGTCTGGAACATCGCCAGCATCCGGCGCGTCACCAGGAAGCCGCCGAAGATGTTGACCGAGGCGAGGGTCACGGCGAGGAAGCCGAAGATCCGCGCGCCCCAATTGTCGGCGGTGCCGGCGGCCAGGATGGCGCCGACCACGATGACGGAGGAGATGGCGTTGGTCACGCCCATCAGCGGGCTGTGCAGCGCCGGCGTGACGTTCCACACGACGTAGTAGCCGACGAAGCAGGCCAGCAGGAAGATCGTCAGCAGGAACAGGAAGGGGTCGGCGGCGGCGGCGCCCTGGGCGATGGCCGGCGCGACATGCGCCTCCGCCATCATGCGGGCCTGCTGCGCCAGGTCCAGCGCGCGCTGGGCCTGGGCCGCGGCCTGGTTGGCCAGTTCGGTCGGGTTCATGTCTGTGTCTCCTTCGGAGGCGCCGGCCGATTCAGACCTCCGGGCCCTGCGGCCCTCCGGTCATCGGACGGCATCCGGTTCACGATTCCTCAGGCGGCCTTGGCGGGGGCGAGGCTCGGGTGCACGACGGCGCCGCCGTGGGTCAGCATGACGCCCTTCACGATCTCGTCCTCGGGCGGCAGCTTCGGCGCCTTGGCCTCCTTGTCCCAGAAGGTGGTCAGGAAGGTCAGCAGGTTGCGCGCGAAGAGCGCCGAGGAGGCGCCGGCGATCCGGCCCGGCCAGTTGTTGAAGCCGATGACCTTCACCCCGTTCTCGGTGGTGATGAACTGCCCGGGCTGGGTCAGCGCCACGTTGCCGCCGGCATCGGACGCGATGTCGACGATCACCGAGCCGGGCTTCATCGAGGCGACCATCTCGGCCGTCACCAGGGTCGGCGCCTTGCGCCCTGCACCAGCGCTGTCGTGATGACGATGTCCTGCTTGGCGATATGCGCCGCGACGACCTTGGCCTGCTCGGCATAGAACTCGGCCGAGAGCTTGCTTGGCGTAGCCGCCGGCGGTCTGCGCCTGCTTGCTCTCCTCGGACTCGTAGCCGACATAGGCGGCGCCGAGCGACTTGATCTCCTCCTTGGCCGCCGGCCGCACATCAGTGGCGGACACGCGGCCGCCGAGCCGCCGCGCCGTGGCGATCGCCTGCAGCCCGGCGACGCCGGCGCCCATGACGAAGACATTGGCGGCCGAGATCGTGCCGGCCGCGGTCATCAGCATGGGGAAGCCGCGGTCGAAGGCCGCCGCCGCCTCGATCACCGCGCGATAGCCCGCGAGGTTCGCCTGGGAGGAGAGGATGTCCATGCTCTGCGCCCGGGTGATGCGCGGCAGCAGCTCCATCGCCCCGGCCTCGATGCCGAGCTGGGCGTAGGTCGCCGCCATCTCCGGCGAGGCCTGCAGCTGGCCGAGCATCAGCGCCCCGCGCGGGATCAGCGACAGCTCGTCGACCTCGCCTTCGCCGGTGCCGAGCGGGGCACGGATCTTCAGCACGATGCCGGCACCGTTCAGCGCGCTGGCGGCATCCGGGGCGACCTCGGCCCCGGCAGCGGCGTATTCGGCATCCGGGATGCCGGAGGCCAGGCCGGCCCCGGCCTCGACCGCCACGGTGCAGCCGAGCGCAATGAATTTCTTGACGGTTTCCGGCGTGGCCGCGACGCGAGTCTCGGCGGGCCGGCGCTCCTTCAGGACAGCCAGACGCATACGGGGTCCCCCTCTTCCGCCTCGATAGATGCGGCGACGCGTGAAAGCCGGCAAGTCCGCAGGGGCCGCCGGCGCGTCCTCGCCTGATACATGGCACGCGAAAGCTTGACCATGGGGGTCGGGCAATCCCGGCCCGGGCCGGCTTGTTTCGCGCCCGCGGGCGATCGCCCGGCGTCGCGCCGTGTTCTTCCCGGGTGGCCCGGGCAGGGCCGGAAGGGAAGCCAGGATGGCGTCAGACGCAGCAGGGACCATCTCGACCGCGGCGCAGGACACGGCCCGGCCACAGGTCCCGAAGCGGGTGGTCGCCGCGACCGTCGCCGGCAACGCGCTGGATTCTACGATTTCGTGACCTACGCCTTCTTCGCGGTCTATATCGGCCAGGCCTTCTTCCCGGCCCAGACACCCTTCATGAGCCTGTTGCTCTCGGTCGGGGTCTTCGGCGTCGGCTTCGTCTTCCGCCCGCTCGGCGGGGTGCTGATCGGCGCCTATGCCGACCGGGCCGGACGCAAGCCGGCGATGCTGCTGACCATCCTGATGATCACCGTCGGCACCATCGGGCTCGCCCTGACGCCCTCCTATGCCAGCATCGGCATCGCCGCGCCGCTGATCGTGGTGTTCTGCCGGCTGGTGCAGGGCTTGGCGTTGGGCGGGGAGGTCGGGCCGGCCAGCGCCTTCCTGATCGAGATCGCCCCGCCGGGGAAGCGCGGCCTCTATTCCAGCTGGCAGCTCGCCAGCCAGGGGATCGCCGCGCTGATGGCCGGGCTGATCGGCACCGGCCTGTCGCTGGTCCTGTCGCATGACGATTTGGTCGCCTGGGGCTGGCGGGTGCCCTTCCTGCTCTGCCTGGCGCTGATCCCGGTCGCCGTCATCCTGCGGCGGACCATGCCGGAGACGCTGGAGCACGGCCCGGCCGGCGCGCCCGCCCGCCGTCTGCGGGAGCATGCGGGGCTGATCGGGCTCGGCGTGCTGCTGATCCTGGGCGGGACGGTGGCGACCTATGTCGGCAACTACATGACGACCTATGCGATCGCCACGCTGCACTTCCCCTCCACCATCGCCCTCGCCGCGACGGTGGTGGGCGGGCTCGGCACCCTGGTCTTCTCGCTCTTCGGCGGCTGGCTGAGCGACCGGGTCGGCCGGCGCCCGGTGATGCTGGTGCCGCGCATCCTGCTGGCGCTGCTGGCTTGGCCACTCTTCCTGCTGCTGACCAGCTATCCCAGCACCGCGACGCTCTTCCTCGCCACCGGCACCATCACCGCGCTGACCGCGACCAGCAGTAGCGCCGCCCTGGCGGTGATCCCGGAGCTGCTGCCGCGGGCGATCCGCGCGACCGGGCTGGCGGTGGCCTATGCGGTCGGCGTCTCGCTGTTCGGCGGGACGACCCAGTTCGTCATCACCTGGCTGATCGAGGCGACGGGCAACCCGACCTCGCCCGCTTGGTACGTGGCGCTGACCAGCCTGGTCACCGCCATCGCCATGTGGACCCTGCCGGAAAGCCGCGACCGGGCGCTGGAGAACTGAGGATGGGTCCTCAGGCCATCGGCGCCGGCACCTTGGCCGCGGCCAGCGCCGCGGTCTGGCGCTCGGCGACGCCCTGCTCGGTCAGGTCGCCGATCATCTCCATGAAGAGCCGGTGCCAGTTCATCTCGCAGCGCAGCCGCAGGAAGACGCTGCCCAAGCCCACGGCCGCACGGTCCATCAGCGGGAATTCGCGCGGGATCTTCACCCCGCCGGTCCGCTTCAGCCCCTCATGCACCTTCTGGGCGATCTTCCGTCCATAGGACATGTCGTCGGAGAACTGGATCGGCCGGACCTTGTCCTGCACCAGCGGCTCATAGAGGAAGGCGGCCCAGAGGTTCAGGACCTCCATCGTCTCCTTCGACAGGTTGCGGAAGCCCCAGATTCGGTAGGCCTCGGCCGCCTTCTCGTCGTCATGGTCGCGCACCGCCTCGTACAGCATAATGACGCCGCCGACGAAGCTGGGCGGGAAGACCCGGATGGTGCCGAAGTCGAACAGGTTGATGCCCTGCCGGTCCGGCCGCACCTGGTAGTTGCCCAAGTGCGGGTCGCCATGGATGACGCCGTAGCGGTAGAAGGGCCGGTACCACGCGCGGAACAGCCCCTCGGCATAGGCCTGCCGCTCCTCGAGAGGCGGGTCCTCCGCCAGCCGCTTGACCAGCGGCCGGCCTTCCAGCCAGGTCATGGTCAGCAGGCGGGTGGTGCAATAGCCCTCGATCGGGGTTGGCACCGCGACATGCGGCTGGTCGGCCAGCATCAGGGCATAGAGCCGCTGGTGCGCCGCCTCCCGCAGGTAGTCCAGCTCCTCGCGCAGCCGGTCGCGCAGCTCCTGGTAGACCTCCCCATTGTCGAGCGCACTGTCCATGCGCTGGTAGAGGTTCATCGCCAGCTTGAGCTGGCGGAGATCGGCCTCCACCACGCTCGGCATGTCCGGGTATTGCAGCTTGCAGGCGACTTCGGTGCCGTCCGCCAGGGTGGCGCGGTGGACCTGCCCAAGCGAGGCGGCAGCCGCGGCCTCCCGCCCGAAGGTCTTGAACTTGGACTCCCAGGCCGGGCCGAGCTCGCCGGCCATGCGGCGGCGGACGAAGGGCCAGCCCATCGGTGGCGCATTGGCCTGCAGCGTCTCCAGCTGCTCGGCATATTCCTCCGGCAGGGCATCCGGCACGGTGGAGAGGAACTGCGCCACCTTCATCAGCGGGCCCTTCAGCCCGCCGAGGATCTGCTTCAGGTCCTCGGCATGCGCGTTCTTGTCGGTCTTGAGGCCGAGGAAGCGCTGCCCGGCGACACGCGCGGCGATGCCGCCCACGGCGCCCGAGGTCTGCACCATCCGGCGGACCTCGCCGAAGATGGTGCTGTCGGGGTTCCGGCCGCTCATGCCGCGGATTCCAATTCGTCGATGAAGCCGGCGATGACATCCAGCCCGCGCTGCCAGATCGCAGGGTCGGAGGCATCGAGGCCGAAGGGCGCCAGCAGTTCCTTGTGCCGCAGCGTGCCGCCGGCCTTCAGCAGGTCGAGGTATTTCTGCTCGAAGCCCGGCACCGCCTTGTCCCGGTAGACGCCATAGAGCGCGTTCACCAGGCAGTCGCCGAAGGCATAGGCGTAGACGTAGAAAGGGCTGTGCACGAAGTGCGGGATATAGGCCCAGTAGACCCCGTAATCCTCGGAGAAGTCGAAGGCCGGGCCGAGGCTCTCCCGCTGCACCTGCATCCAGAGCCCGGCGATCTGCTCGGCGGAAAGCTCGCCCTTCCGGCGCTCCTCGTGCAGCAGCGTCTCGAACCGGTAGAAGGCGATCTGCCGCACCACCGTGTTCAGCATGTCCTCGACCTTGCCGGCCAGCATCAGCCGGCGCCGCTTCAGGTCGGTCTCGGCGTCCAGCAGGCCGCGGAAGGTCAGCATCTCGCCGAAGACGCTGGCCGTCTCGGCCAGGGTCAGCGGCGTGCCGGACAGCAGGTAGCCCTGCTTGGCCGCCAGCACCTGGTGCACGCCATGGCCCAGCTCATGCGCCAGCGTCATCACGTCGCGCGTCTTGCCGTGGTAGTTCAGCAGCAGGTAGGGATGCGCCGAGGGAACCGTTGGATGGGCGAAGGCGCCGGAGGCCTTGCCCGGCCGCAGCGCCGCGTCGATCCAGGGCTTCTCGAAGAAGCGGCCACCGATCGCGGCGAGCTCCGGGCTGAAGGCGGCATAGCTGTCGAGCACGGTCTTCACCGCCTCCGGCCAAGCGATGCTGCGGTCCACCTCTTCGGGCAGCGGCGCGTTGCGGTCCCAGTGCTGCAGCTTCTCGAGGCCCAGCCACTTCGCCTTCATTGCGTAGTAGCGGTGCGACAGGCGCGGGAAGCTGTCCCGCACCGCCGTCACCAGCGCGTCCACCACCGCGTCCTCGACCATGTTTGCGCGGTTGCGGGAGGAGCCGGGCCGCGGATAGTGGCGCCAGTTGTCGAGGATCTCCTTGTCCTTGGCAAGCGTATTGGTGATCAGCGAGAACAGCCGCATGCGGCTGCCGAAGGCCTCTGACACCCCCTTGGCCGCCGCCGCGCGCACCGCGCGGTCACTGTCCGAGAGCCGGTTGAGCGCCGCCGAGACGGTCACCTCCTCGCCGGCTACGGTGACCGTCATGCCGGCGATGGTCTCGTCGAACAGCCGGTTCCAGGCGGATCGGCCGGTGACTTCCTTCTCATGCAGCAGCTTCTCGAGCTCGTCCGAGAGCTGGTGCGGCCGGAACACCCGCAGGTCGCGCAGCCAGGGGCCCAGCGGCGCAGCGCGGCGCTGCCGGCCAGCTTGCGGTCCAGCGCCTCGTCCTCCAGCCGGTTCAGCTCCAGCGTGAAGAACAGTAGGTGGGAGGAGATGACCGTCACTCGCTCCTGCAAGGTTTGGTAGAAGCGACCATTCGCCGGGTCCTGCGCATCGCCGGCGAAGACCAGCTTGGCCGAAGCTCATCGCCCGGCCGAGCACCTCCTCGATCCGCTCGTAGTCGCGGATCGCCTCGGCCAGCCCGTCGCCGCCGAGGCCGGCCAACCTTCCGGCGAAACGGGCGGAGAAGGCCTTGCCATCCGCCTCCGCCTGGTCGAGATCGGCGGTGAGCCGGGAATCCTCCTGCGAGGCATAGAGGTCGGAGAGATCCCAGACCGGCAGCTTGGCGCCGCCGGCGGCCTCCCCGGCATCGAGCGGTGAGAAGGCGGCCCTGGGGGCCGGGCGGGAACCCGCGACCGCGGCGGCATCAGCCGCGGCAAGGGTCGGGGTCGGAAGGGGGCGGATGCGATCACATCCCCCATATAAGGCCCCGGATGGCGTGGCCAAGCCGCCGCGGCACCGGGAACGGGCGTGCGAGGGGGAGAATGTCGGGGACGGAGGCGCTCGCCATGCCAGGCGCAGCACGCAAGCACACGCGGCCGGGGAAGGGCGCGACCCCGGGCTGGACCAGCCTGCCGGGCATGCTCTTCGCCCTGGCGCGGAAGCATCCGGAACGCCCGATGCTGCGGTATTGGCGCGACGGCGGCTGGCAGCGCCTAACCTGGGGTGACTTCGCCCTGCAGGTAGCCCGCGCCGCCGCCTGGCTGCGGGCGCAGGGGATCATGCCGGGCGACCGGGTGATGCTGGTCTCGGAAAGCCGGCCGGAATGGAACGTGGCGGATGCCGCCATCATGGCGATCGGCGCCGTCACCGTGCCGACCTACACCACCAACACCGTCGCCGACCACGCTCACATCCTCAGGGATTCCGGGGCCCGTGCCGCCATCGTCGCCTCCCCCGCGCTGGTCACCCGGGTGGCGGAGGCTGCCGCCGGCACCGGCGGGCTCGACCTGCTGGTCTGCCTGGACGGTGCCACGGGGGCGGCGGCCCGCCCCTGGGCCGAAGCCATGGCGGAGGTCGGCGACCTGTCCATGCTCATGGCCGAGGTGGAGGAGATCCCGGCCGGGCGCCTCGCCTGCCTGATTTACACCTCGGGCACCGGCGGCACCCCGCGCGGCGTCATGCTGCCGCACCGCGCCATGCTGGCGAACCGGGAAGGAGTCCGCGGCCTGATCGAGCGGCTGGGGGTCGAGGGCGAGCCCTACCTCTCCTTTCTCCCGCTGTCGCACAGCTACGAGCACACGGTCGGCTGCTTCCTGCTGCCCTCTATGGGAATGGAGGTGGTCTATTCCCGCGGCGCCGAGCGGCTGGCCGCCGAATTCCAGGAGATCCGGCCGGCCATCGTCACCGCCGTCCCCCGGCTGTTCGAGGTGCTGCGGGCGCGCATGCTGGCACAGGTCGAGAAGGAGACCGGGCTCAAGCGGCGGCTCTTCGATCTGGCGCTGGCGCAGGGGCTGCGGCGAATGGACGGCCCGCCGCTCGGCCTCGGCGAGCGGGTGCTTGACCGCGTGCTCGACCGGCTGGTGCGGGACAAGGTGCGAGCGCGGTTCGGGGGTAGGCTGAAGGCGCTCGTCTCCGGCGGGGCACGGCTCGACCCCGACCTCTCGGGCTTCTTCATCGCCCTCGGCCTGCCGCTGATCCAGGGCTATGGCCAGTCCGAGGCCGGGCCGGTTATCAGCGTCAACCTGCCCTGGGACAACCACCGCCACACGGTCGGCCCGCCGCTCGAAGGTGTCGAGGCGCAGATCGCCGCGGATGGCGAACTGCTGGTTCGCGGCGACCTGGTCATGGACGGCTACTGGAACAACCCGGAGGCGACGGCGCAGGCGCTCCGCCCCGGCCCCAACGGCGCGACCTGGCTGCATACCGGCGATGTGGCGCGATTGGAGGCAGGCCGGATCACCGTCACCGACCGCAAGCGGGACTTCATCAAGACCCTTGGCGGCGACATGGTCAGCCCGGCCAAGCTGGAAGGCCTGCTCATGGCCGAGCCCGAAATCGCCCAGGCAGTCGTGGCCGGGGAAGGCCAGCCCGGGATCGTCGCCCTGCTGGTTCCGGCGGAGGGCTTCGCGGATTCGCTCGGCCAGGCGGTGGCGCGGGTGAATGCCCGGCTCTCGACCATCGAGCGCGTCCGGCGATGGATCCCAATCCCGGCCGCCTTCTCGGTCGAGAACGGACTGCTGACGCCCACCATGAAAGTGCGGCGGCGGGCGGTGCTGGAACGCTTCGACGGGGAGATCGCCGGTCTCTATCGCTGAGGCGCTAGGGTTGAGCCACGGCGACGAAGACCCCCACTTAAAGTGATCGGCGCGATCCCTGGCGGGGCGCCCTGGGCTCCGCCAAGGTGGCAACGGGCCCCGGGCAATCCTGCCGGCGGCAAAGGCACCAAGGAAGGGTTCGGCCGGGGAAGCCCAGCGCCAGGACCGGGAGGGTCAGTGCATGGACGGCTCGCTGCTCCGCGGCGGCATCGTATCCGGCATCGCCGTGATGCTCGGCAGCCTCGCCCTGCTGCTCGTCGTGATCTATTGGTCCACCCGCAACCGCGGCCCGCGCCGGCCGGTCGACATGGCCCGGCACCAGGAGGCGCTACGGAATTTCAGGCTTCGCTACGCCGCGGAACCGCTGCCCAAGCGCTGGTGGGGACGCGGCTAGGGCCGGATGCGCCGGGCCGCGATCCGGCCTGAAGGCACTGGCTACCGCGCCCCAGCCGGCAGCTTTGCGGGCGCCGCCGCCTGCGGCGCGCCAAGCAGGGGCTGCAGCAGCAGCCGGTCCAGTCGCTGCTCCGCCGGCGCCCGCCAGCCCGCGACGCCGATCACCAGCGCTTCCCCAGCCGCCGGGGCGGCGCGGTAGCTGCCGAAGATCCGGTCCCACCAGGGCAGGCAGAAGCCGTAGCAACTATCGGTCTCGGCCGGGACCTCGGAATGATGTGTCCGGTGCATGTCGGGCGTCACCAGAACCAGGCGCAGGGCGGCTTCCAGCCGCGGCGGCAGGCGGATGGCGGCGTGGTTGAACATCGCCGTCGCGTTCAGCAGGATCTCGAAGGCCAGCACCGCCATCGGCGGCGCACCCAGCGCCACCACGGCCGGCATCTTCAGCCCCATGGAGGCCAGCATCTCGACCGGGTGGAAGCGCAGCGCGCTGGTCGCGTCCAGTTCCGGATCGGCATGGTGCACCCGGTGCAGCCGCCAGAGCAGCGGCACCGCATGGGTCACCCGGTGCTGCCAATAGATCAGCAGGTCGAGCAGCAGCATGGTCAGCGGGAACGCTAGCCAGGCCGGGATGCCGAGTGCCGGGGCCAGGCCGAGCCCGCGCCCTTCGGCCCAGATCGCCGCGCCGGCCGCCGCGGCCGGAACCACCGCCCGCACAAACACCGACCCGGCAAGGGCCAGCCCGATATTCCCCGGCCAACGCCGCAGGCCGAGTGGCCGCGCACGGCCCCAGGGCAGCAGCCGTTCCAGCGCCAGCAACGTCAGCAGGACGCCGAGGAAGACGCCAAGGCGGAGGATGGGTTCATGCTGCAGCACGGCGGCAGAATGCGCCCTACCCCGCCCCCTGCCAGGCAGGGCCGGAGAGTGGGTCAGATCTTTGCCTGATGCGGGACATTCACCTCGCAGCGCCAGCGGCTGAGGGTGAAGGCCGGGTGCTGCGAAAGCCATTGCGCCGCGACCATCTGGCCCTGGGTGGCGCAGGCCATGACGGAGTTGATCTCGGTGAGCGGCCGCTCCTCCCGGCATTCAGTGGGGGAGGCGGCGAGGCAAACCAGCATGACGAGTTCGATCAAAGGTGGGCTTCCATCCAGGGGGCGGCAGATAGCCGGATGTCAACGCATTCCCCCGGGATCGGGCACGGCTCCGCGCGCTCTTCCATGCTGCTTAGCACAAGACATATTTCACGCAAAAGAGATTACGATATCGACCTGTCAACCCGCGGCATCCAGTGTCCACAGCCCTTCGAAGCGGCGGTCGCGATTGTCGACCGCAAGGACGCGCAGCGCGCCGCCCGGCAAACCGGTCAGAGCGAAGCCAAAGGTCGGGTTCTCGGCTATCGAGATATCCGTGACGATGTCCAGAACCGGCGCACCGGCATAGGTCATTGCCAGGCTGCGGATGAACTCGGCCGGGATCGACAGCCGGGTCAGCTGGTCCATCTGCAGCCCGGAGGTATTGGGATGGCTGACCGCCACCTGAACCGGCACGGCCCGGTTCGGCCCGGGCAGGCCTTCCGGCAGTGTCAGGCGCATCCGGCCCATCCGTTGCCGTGCCGCTTCCAGGTCGCCGCCCATGGGGGCAGAGCAACCGCCGGCTGCCTTGACGAAGCGGACGCTCTCCAGCAGCCGGCCGTCCTCCGTCTCCGCCACCGCGTGCAGGTTGGTGTAGGCATCGACCCGTACCCGGGTGGTCAGCGCCCGCAACGCGCCCGGCTGGCCGGCGCGGAAGACCGCCGCCAATGGCAGCGGGTTCTCGTCGATCACCAAATGGATGGCGGTGACGCGCGGCGCCAGCTCCGCTGAGAGGGCCAAGCCGACCGGCACCAGTGCCGCGTCGAGCGCCCGCGGCGGGACGCTGAGATCGAGCGCCGCGCCGGCCGGCTGCACCGGGCGGTCGCCGAAGATCGCCTGCCTCAGGTCGCGCCAGCGCTCCGCCCGGCGCGGTGCCTCCGCCGGCTCGATGCCCTGAGCGCGGGCGATGCCAGGGGTGACAAAGGCGGCAAGCAGCAGGGGACGGCGACGCATGGCGGCTACTCCCATTCCAGTTCGCGGTAGGCGGCGGTCACGTTGCGGCCGTGATAGGACTCGGCCAAGCGCCAGCGGGCAGCCTCCTCGGGCGCCACCCAGGCGGGCGCCGCGGCGATCCCCACCCCGGCGGCGATGGCGGCGCGGGTGCCATCGCGCAGTGCCAGCAGGTAGCGGGTGAGATCGGCCGCACCCTCCGGCCAGGCCACTGCCGCCGGTCCATGGCCCGGAACCGCGCGGGTGGCCTTCACCTCCCGCAGCACATCGAGTTCCCGCAGCCAGCCGGTCAGGCTGCCGTCAAGCGCCGGGATGCGGTCGAGGAAGAGCAGGTCGCTGGCCCAGAGCGTGCCGGTCGTGCCGTCCAGCAGGCTGAGGTCGTGGTCGGTATGGGCCGGGCGATGTGCACGCACTGCCAGCATCCGGCCGCCGAGATCGAGGTCCAGCCGGTCCTGCACCAGCCGCGTCGGCGCGAGCGCGGCGCTGCCGGCGGCCGCCTCGCCCATCTCGCGCTCCAGCATGCGGCGGTAGAATTCGCCACGCTGCGCCAGGGCGGCCGGTAGCCGGGCATGGGCGACGACCTCTGCGCCGCAATCAGCGAAGGCAGCAGCGCCCATGACATGGTCCGGATGGACATGCGTGAGGACGAGATAGCGGACCGGCAGGGGCGTGACCGCCTCGATCGCCTGCCGCAGCAACCGACCGTGCGCAAGGCCGCCACCAGGGTCGATCACCGCGACCGCCTCACGGCCAATGACGAAGCCCGTATTGGCCAAGGCGTCGAGATTCTCCGCCGAGGCATCCTCATCGAGGCCGGGAAGAACGAAGAGTCCGGGCGCGACCTCCACGGGTCGCGTCGCAGGAGCAGCAGCGGCCAGCAAGACCGCGCCAAATCCGAGCAGCACGCCGCGGCGCGGCGCCGCGGCGGACCTTGCAGGCGCCAAACGGTCCGGTTCAGACCGCCATGCCATCGGGCATGCCGGTCACCGGACCGCCTCAGACCGTCGCGCTGGCGTAGGCGTTGATCTCGAGGCCAAGGCAGATCTCGGTGATGATCGGGGTCTTCCAGGCCATCCTGCTTCTCCTTCTGGACGTGACGCGAACGCGAGACTGGCGGCGCGGGCGCGCATCGATCAAGGCTGGCGGCCTCACGTCAGCGTGGGCACCGCCTCGACCCGAACAGCGCAGTATTTGAACTCGGAATCTTGCCGATAGGGTCGAGCTGAGGGTTGGTCAGCAGGTTGGCCGCCGCTTCGCGGTAGGCAAAGGGGACGAAGACCAGCCCTTCCGGCAGGGCGGGGTCGGCGCGCGCGGCCATCTCGATCGCACCGCGCCGGGTTTCCAGACGCAGCCGCTGGCCGGGAGCGAGGCCGCGCCGCGCCAGTTCGGCCGGCGCGAGGGAGGCGGTCGGCTCCGGCTCCAGCGCGTCCAGCATGCCGGCGCGCCGGGTCATGCTGCCGGTGTGCCAGTGTTCCAGCAGCCGGCCGGTGGTGAGAATCAGCGGGTAGCGCTCATCCGGCATCTCGTCGGGGTCGCGCAGCCCGGCGGCGACGAACCGGGCGCGGCCAGAGGCGGTCGGGAAACGGTCGCCGAAGACAATTGCCTCGCCTGGCTCGTCCGGGCCGTGGCAGGGATAGGTGACGCTGCCTTCCCGCTCCAGCCGCGCCCAGGTGATGTTGGCGAGCGAGGGCGTCGCCTCCGCCATCTCCGGGAAGACGTCGCGCGGATGCCGATAGGTCCAGTGCAGGCCAAGGCGGCGGGCGATGTCGACGATGATGTCGAGGTCCTGCCGTACGCCTGGCGGCAGCGGCACCGCGGCGCGGCCCATCTGCACCTGCCGGTTGGTGTTGGTGACGGGGTGCCGTCCTTCTCCGGCCAGGCCGAGGCGGGCAGCACCACATCGGCCAGCGCCGCGGTCTCGGTCAGGAACAGGTCTTGCACCACGAGGTGCTCAAGCTTCGCCAGCCCGGCCCGGGCATGCGCGACGTCGGGGTCCGACATGGCCGGGTTCTCGCCCATGATGTACATGCCGGCGATCGCGCCACGTTCCATCGCCTGCATGATCTCAACCACCGTCAGCCCCGGGGTGGGGTCGAGCGCGGCACCCCAGAGCCGTTCCAGATGCGCCCTCGCCAGGTCGTCATCGGTGTGGCGGTAGTCCGGGAACATCATCGGGATCAGCCCGGCATCCGAGGCGCCCTGGACGTTGTTCTGGCCGCGGAGCGGGTGCAGTCCCGTGCCCGGCCGGCCGATCTGGCCGCAGAGTAGCGCCAGCGCGATCAGGCAGCGGGTGTTGTCTGTCCCGTGCGTCGACTGGCTGATGCCCATGCCCCAGAGGATCATCGCCGTCCGGGCACCGGCGAACAGGCGGGCAACCCGGCGAAGCTGCTCGGCCGGCACGCCGCAGAGCGGCGCCATCGCGTCCGGCGTCAGCGCCGCGACGTGGCCGCGCAGCGCCTCGAAATCCTCGGTATGCGCGGCGACATATTGCCGGTCGTAGAGCCCCTCCTCGATCACCGTGTGGAGCATCGCGTTCAGCATCGGCACGTCCCGGCCTGGGGCGAAGCGCACCACCTCCTGCGCGTGGCGGTCGAGCGCGCTGCCGCGCGGGTCGAGCGTGACCAGGGCCGCGCCGCGCGCCGCGGCCTCCTTCAGGAAGGTCGCGGCGACCGGATGGTTCTCGGTCGGCCGGGCGCCGATGACGAATATGACCTCGGCTTCCGCCGCCGCCATGAAGGGTGCGGTGACGGCCCCCGACCCGATCCCTTCCAGCAGCGCGGCGACCGAGGCGGCATGGCAGAGCCGGGTGCAGTGGTCCACGTTGTTGGTGCCGAAGCCGGTGCGGACCAGCTTCTGGAACAGGTAGGCTTCCTCGTTCGATCCCTTGGCCGAGCCGAAGCCGGCTAGCGCATTCGGCCCGCGCATGTCGCGGATGCGGATGAGGCCACCGGCGGCGAGCCCGAGCGCTTCCTCCCAGCTCGCCTCGCGGAACTTCGCCCGCGCCCTGCGCGGGTCAAGGCAATCCGCCGGGTCCTTCGGCGCGATGCGGACCAGCGGCCGGGTGAGGCGGTCAGGATGGCGCAGGTAGTCGAAGCCGAAGCGGCCCTTGACGCAGAGCCGGCCCCGGTTGGACGGACCGTCGCGCCCGACCACCTCCTCGATCGCGCCGTCGCGCACCCGGAAGCCGACCTGGCAGCCGACGCCGCAATAGGGGCAGACGCTGGCGACCTCCTCCGCTGGCGCCGCGGTCCGGCGGCCGGCCTCGTCCAGCACCGATTTCGGCAGCAGGGCGCCGGTCGGGCAGGCCTGCACGCATTCGCCGCAGGCGACGCAGCTGGACGCACCCATCGGGTCGAGCAGGTCGAAGCTGACCGTCACCTCCATGCCGCGCCGCGCCAGGCCGATCACGTCGTTATGCTGCACCTCGCGGCAGGCGCGCTCGCACAGCCCGCACTGGATGCAGGCGTCGAGTTGCACCGCCATGGCCGGGTGCGAGAGATCGGCCGCGGGCCGGTGCGGCTCGGGCAGGAAGCGCGAGCCGGTGAGGCCGAGCCGCTGCGTCCATCGCCCGAAGTCGGCGGAGGCGTCGCGTCCTGCCGCACTTGGTTGGTCGGCCAGCAGCAGCTCGAAGACCATGCGTCGCGCGCGCGCCGCGCGTTCGGTTGCAGTGCGCACCACCATGCCGTCGCGTGGCTTGCGGATGCAGGACGCTGCAAGGACGCGCTCGCCTTCGATCTCCACCAGGCAGGCGCGGCAATTGCCGTCCGGCCGGTAGCCGGGCCGCGGCCGGTGGCAGAGATGCGGGATCTCCGCGCCCTCCCGCGTGGCGACATCCCAGAGGCTTTCGCCCGGCGCCGCCGCGACCCCGCGCCCATCCAGGGTGAAGCAGATCATGCGATCGCCTCCGGCATGTGCCGCAGCAGCGTGCGGACCGGGTTCATCGCCGCCTGGCCAAGACCACATATCGACCCGTCGGCCATCGCCGCCGCCAGTTCATCCAGCAGCGCGCGGTCCCAGCGCGGTACCTCCAGCAGCGCCGCCGCCTTGGCGGTGCCGACGCGGCAGGGCGTGCACTGGCCGCAGCTTTCCTCCCGGAAGAAGCGCAGCAGGTTGCGCGCCGCCTCGGCCAGATCGTCCTGATCCGAGAGGATCACCACCGCGCCTGAGCCGACGAAGCAGCCCTGCGCATCCAGCGTGCCGAAATCGAGCGGCAGGTCGGCCAGGCGTTCGGGCAATATGCCGCCCGATGCGCCACCCGGCAGGTAGGCGAGGAAGCGGTGGCCGGGCAGCATGCCGCCGGCGAATTCCTCGACCAGCTCGCGCGCGGTCACGCCGGCCGGGGCCAGCTTCTCGCCGGGGTCCTGCACCCGGCCGGAAACGCTGAAGAAGCGCAGGCCCTGCCGGCCGCGGCGGCCCATGGCGGCATGCCGCGCCGCGGCCTCAGGATGCGCCAGCAGCTCCGGCAGCAGCCAGAGCGTCTCGACGTTGTGGATCAAGGTGGGGCGGCCGAACAGGCCATGCTCGCCCGGGAAGGGCGGCTTGTGCCTGGGATAGCCGCGCCTGCCTTCGAGGCTTTCCAGCAGCGCCGTCTCCTCGCCGCAGATATAGGCACCGGCACCGCGGCGGAGATGGACCGGCATGCGCGCCAGGCCGGCCGCGGCGAGCCCCGCGATTTCGGCTTCCAGCATGCGGCGCAGATGCGGGTATTCGTCGCGCAGGTAGATCCAGCAGGCCTCCGCGCCAATCGCCTCGGCGGCGATCAGCATGCCTTCCAGCACGCGGTGCGGCTCGGTCTCCAGGCAGTAGCGGTCCTTGAAGGTGCCCGGCTCGCCCTCATCGGCATTGACCACCATGTGGCGGGGCGCCGGCTCTGCCATGACCAGCCGCCACTTCCGCGCGGCGGGGATCCGGCACCGCCGAGGCCACGCAGCGCCGCTGCCTCCAAGCTCGCCAGCGTCCGCTCGTGACCGGCCGCGCCTTCCGTCTGTGCCCGGCGCAGCGCGGCATAGCCACCGCGGGACTCGTAGGCGGCAAGGCCGGGCGGCACCGGCATCGCCGGCGGCCCGTCGCGCAGCGCGGCCGCGAGCCGCTCCGGCGTCGCCCGCTCCACCAGCTCATGTCCGAGCGCCACGGCGGGTGCGCGGTGGCAGGCGCCCATGCAGGGTGCGGCGAGGATGCGGGCGCCGCCGGGCGGCGCGGCGCGCAGCGCATCCAGCAGGCGGCGCGCGCCGGCCATGGCGCAGGGCAGGCTGTCGCAGACCCGGATCGTCACCGGCGGCGGCGCCGGCGCCGCGTCTTCCAGCACTTCGAAATGATGGTAGAAGCTGGCAACCTCGAAGACTTCGACCGGCGCCAGCCGTAGCAGCTCGGCCAGGGCGACGAGGTGGCTGGCGCGGAGGCAGCCGTGCCGGTCCTGCAGCGCGTGCAGGTGCTCGATCAGCAGGTCGCGCCGCAGCGGCAGGGCGGCGATCGCATCAAGCACCGTCGCACGCGCCGCATCGCCGGCCGTCCGGCCGCGCGGGCCGGTCCTGGGGCCACGACGTCCCTGCCGCGTCGCAGCGACTTCCCCATCCGCCATTCCGGCATTTCCTCCCGCCATGTCCCCGCGCCGCTCAGGGGAAGCAGCGCAGTGTTGCCTCCGCCTGCGCCCGACGCAACGCTTCCACGGCCGCGCGGGTCTGTGGCGGGTCGCGGAATTCGGCACCGCGCTCGCCGAGATTGCCGGCCTGCATGCGCAGCACCGTGTCCGCCGCCTCGTAGCGGTCGTAGGGCAGCTGCTCGGCGATGGCGTCGATGCTGCAGGCGCAGCGTTCCAGCGCCAGCCGCGAATTGCCGTTCGCCGCCATGCAGCCGAGCACGTAATCGGCCCGCGCGACCGTCGGATAGTCATGCGCCAGGGCAGGCAGCGGCGCCAGCAACAGCGCGAGCACCACCCGCTTCACAGCGGCACCGCGGTGGCAAAGGTGATCGCCTCGCGCACCGCGCCATCCGGCAAGTCACTGGCGATCGTGTGGATCCAGCCCGGCACGGCTTCGGCCAGGACGAAGCGGTAGCGCTGATCCTGGTAGCGCCCGGCACGCGGCTCGCCAGCGAATGGCTGCAGCGCAACCTCGGTGGCATCGACCTCGGCGCCATCGAAGCGCAGCGGCAGGCGCTTCGGCGGCGGCGCATCCGCCAGCGCGCGGCGGATGCGGTTGCGGAACCAGCCCTGCGCGCCGCCGGTCGCAGCACTCAACTCGCGCGCGATGCGATCGAGCGCGAAGAGCAGCAGCGGGTTGCCGCGGAAGCCCCGTGCCGGCGGGTAGTGCATGGCGCGCGGACCGGTCAGGAATTCCGGCGACACATCGCGCCGCCCCTCCTCCGCCCCGGCACGGATCTCAAGCCGGATCGCATCCTGCAGCGGTGCCGCACCGGCCGCCTCGCGCAGGAAGGCATAGTCCAGCCGGAGCGGCGGCCGCAGTGCGGCAAGGTGCGGCGTCTCGAACAGCAGCAGCTGCGCTTCGGACAATCTCGGCGCCGGCTCCGCCGCAAGCGGCAGCGGCGCCAGGCCCAGCGCCGCGATCAATCCGCGTCTGCCAAGCATCGTCTCTCCTAATCTTGCCGCTCCCGCTTGTTGCTGGAATTGGCGGCCAAGTTGTCGATTCATGCTCGAGCCTCCGCGGTGCCACGTCCAGACGCGATGCTATGCCGAACGATGCCGAACACGTGCGCGGCACCGGTGGCGCTGGTCGCTTGTGGAGTGTCACGCCAACCCAATAGCTTTCGCCATGGATGGTGATCAGCCTCGTCATCCACCCGACGGCAAAGGCTGTCGGCACGCGAGACAATCGCGCGTCCGTTCCAAGCGGACGCAGGAGGAACGACAAGATGTTGCGACGCGCTGCCCTGGCGTGCGCACTGGCCGCGACGGCCACGGGCGCTTCCGCGGATCCGGAAGCTGCTGCGCATGCAGCGCGACCCGAACCAGTGGGTCATGCCGAATGGCAACTACGCATCCTGGCGCTACAGTGAGCTCAACCAGATCACGCGCGAGAATGTCGGCAACCTGAAGCCGAGTTGGCGAGTCTCGACCGGCGTGCTGCGCGGCCATGAAGGCGGGCCGCTGGTGGTGGGGGAGGTGATGTACATCCACACGCCCTTCCCCAACCGCGTCTTCGCGCTCGACCTCAACAACCCCGGCCGCGTGCTCTGGCGGTACGAGCCAACGCAGGATCCCTCCGTGATCGGCGTGATGTGCTGCGACACGGTGAACCGCGGCCCGGCCTATGCCGATGGCAAGATCATCCTCAGCCAGGCGGATACCACCGTCGTCGCGCTCGACGCCAAGACCGGAAAAGAGGTCTGGAAGGTGAAGAACGGCGACCCGGCAAAAGGCGAGACCGCGACGATGGCGCCGATGGTCTTCGGCGACAAGGTGCTGATCGGCATCTCCGGCGGCGAGTTCGGCATCCGCGGCCATGTCACCGCCTACAACCTGGCGGACGGCAAGCAGGTCTGGCGCGCCTATTCGGTCGGGTCGGACGAGGACATCAAGTTCGACCCGCAGAAGACGATGGCAATGGGCCAGCCGGTCGGCGCCAACAGCTCCATCAAGACCTGGGAAGGCGACCAGTGGAAGATGGGCGGCGGCTCCACCTGGGGCTGGTTCAGCTACGACCCCGACCTGAACCTGATCTACTACGGCTCCGGCAACCCGGGCACCTGGAACCCGGTGCAGCGGCCCGGCGACAACAAGTGGTCGATGACAATCTTCGCCCGCGATGCGAATACCGGCGTGGCGAAATGGGTCTACCAGATGACCCCGCACGACGAATGGGACTATGACGGCGTCAACGAGATGGTGCTTGTCGACAACCTGCAGGTTGGCAGCCAGCGCGTCGCCAAGGCCCTGGTCCATATGGACCGCAACGGCTTCGGCTATACGCTGAACCGCGAGAACGGCCAGCTGATGGTGGCGCAGAAATTCGACCCGGCGGTCAACTGGGCGACGCATGTGGACATGGAGACCGGCCGGCCGCAGGTGGTCAGCCAGTACTCCACCCGCGCCCAGGGCGAGGACAACAACACCAAGAACATCTGCCCCGCCGCGCTCGGCACCAAGGACCAGCAGCCTTCCGCCTGGTCGCCCAAGGCCAACATGCTGTTCGTGCCGACCAACCATGTCTGCATGGACTACGAGCCCTTCCGCGTTTCCTACAGCGCGGGGCAGCCCTTCATCGGCGCGACGCTGTCGATGTACCCGCCGCAGGGCTCGGACAACATGGGCAACTTCATTGCCTGGAACCCTGGCACCGGCAAGATCGCCTGGTCGAAGCCGGAGCGCTTCTCGGTCTGGTCGGGCGCCCTGGCGACCGCCGGTGACATCGTGTTCTACGGCACGCTGGAAGGCTACCTGAAGGCGGTCGACACCAAGGACGGCAAGGAGCTGTTCAGCTACCGCACGCCGTCCGGCATCATCGGCAACGTCAACACCTTCACCCACAAGGGCAAGCAGTATGTCGCGGTGATGTCCGGCGTCGGCGGCTGGGCCGGCATCGGCATGGCGGCCGGCCTGCAAGGCGAATCCGAAGGCCTCGGCGCGGTCGGCGCCTACAAGTCGCTGTCTGACTACACCCAGCTCGGCGGCGTGCTGACCGTGTTCGCTTTGCCGAACTGACGCTCGTACCAGGACCGGCGCCATGCGGCGCCGGTCCGCCCGGAGCCTCCGCATGAAGACAGTTTTGGCATTGACCATGGCGCTCGTGGCCTTCTCACCGGCAGCGCGCGCGGAAGACGAGAAGCCCTACAAGGTCGAGAACGGAAAGGTGGACCAGGCCACCTTCAACGGCTACCGCCGCTACGGCAATTCCTGCCTGCAATGCCATGGGCCAGACGGCGCCGGCAGCAGCTACGCGCCGAACTTGACTGAATCGCTCAAGCATCTGTCGCATGAGCAGTTCGCCGAGACGGTCATCAACGGCCGGCAGAACATCAGCTCCTCGCAGCAGAACGTCATGCCGTCCTTCGGCCATGTCGAGGACGTGGTCATGTATCTTGATGACATCTACGGCTACCTGAAGGCGCGTTCCGACGGCGCGCTCGGCCGCGGCCGGCCGGAACGCATCGGCCGATGAGATGGCTGGCGCTGCTGGCGCTGCTGCTGGCGGCGCCTGCTGCGGCGCAGACCGGCGACCTGGTGGCGACCGATGCGCTGCGGGTTTGCGCCGATCCGGCAAACCTGCCCTTCTCCAACGATCGCGGCCAGGGGTTCGAGAACCGCATCGCCACGCTGCTCGGCCAAGCGCTGGACCGCCGGGTGGACTATGTCTTCTTCCCGCAGGTGCAGGGGTTCGTCCGCAACACGCTGCGGGCCGGGCGCTGCGACCTGGTGATGGGGACAGTGGCCGGCGACGAGCTTATGCAGAACACCAACCCCTATTACCATACCAGCTATGTCATCGCCTTCCGCAGCGACAGGCCGGTGCCCGAACGGCTGGACGATCCGGCGATGAAGGCGCTTCGGCTCGGTGCCATCGCCCGCACGCCGCCGATCGACCTGCTGCTGCGCAACGGCTTGATCGAGCATACCCGCTTCTTCCCGCTGGCGGTCGACACCCGGCACGAAAGCCCCGGCGCCGACCTGCTGCGCGCTGTGGCCGATGGCGAGCTGGACGCTGCCCTGGTCTGGGGTCCGATCGCCGGCTACCAGGCCAAGGTGAAGGGCCTGCCGCTGACGCTGCGCGCCCTGCCGAGCGAGCCCGGCGCGGCGCGGATGGATTTCCGCATCACCATGGGCGTGCGCGGGCTGGAGCCGGAATGGCGCCGCCGGATCAATGCTGTCATCCGCAGCCATCAGGCCGAGATCGACGGCATCCTGCGCGACTATGGCGTGCCGCTGCTGGATGCCGAGGGGCGCCTGCAGCCCCCGTGAGGCGGCGCGCTCTGCTGCTTGCCGCACCTCTGCTGGCCGCGGCGGATGGCTACCGGATGGAGGACTATCGCGCGCCGGTGCCGGACACCGCGCCGGGCGCCCGGACCATCGACACCGCCGAGGCCGCGCGCCTCTTCGACCTACAGGCGGCCGCCTGGATCGACGTGCTCCCCGCGCCGCGCCGGCCGGAGGGACTGACGCCCGAGGCGCTCTGGCGGCCGAGCCCGCGGTTCGGCGTGCCGGGCAGTATCTGGCTGCCGGAAGTGGGGCGCGGTGCCCTGTCGCCCGAGACGGAGGCCTGGTTCCGCATCGGACTGGATCGCGCGACCCAGGGCAACCGTGACCGCCCGGTGGTCTTCTACTGCCTCGCCGATTGCTGGATGAGTTGGAACGCCGCCAGGCGCGCGGCCGCCTGGGGCTGGCGGCAGGTGCTGTGGTACCGCGACGGCATGGATGGCTGGGAAGCCGCCGGGCTGCCGACCGAGGAGTTGCATCCGGCGCCAGGGTGGCGCTGATGGCGTGGCGCTAATCCGGCGGCAGTGCCGCCCGCAGCGCCCGGGCATAGGCGCCGAGCCTGGCCTCCAGCCGCACCGGCGCCTCGCAGGCGTAGCGCAGGGTGCGCTCGGCATCGGTGTAGGATTTGGCGGCGAAGAAGTGGCGCTGGGTCAACTCCTCCCGGGCCGGCTCGGGGGCCGCGCGCAGCTCGGCCTCCAGCCCGCGTACCTGCGCTGCCAGGTCGCGCTGGCGGCGGGCGAAGCGGCGGAGCTGTTCGATGAGCGCGTCGCGCTGGCGGTTGGTCTCTTCCAGCGCGCCGGTGAAGGCCAGCGGTAGCAACCGGCGGCGCGCCTCGGCCCCGAGCGGCGCGGCGAAGTCGTGGATGGCGGCAAGGCCCGTCGGCTCCTCCACCCCGCGTGGCGCGATCCGGGCGACCAGCGCCGCGACCGACGGCTCGCCATGCCAGTCGCCCTCGGCAAGGCCCGGCCAGAGCACGCCGGCCGCGAGACGCGGCACCAGTCTCTGCACGCATGGCCAGTCCGGATCTGGCTGCGGCTGCGCCGTCGCCATGGCCGGCAGCAGCGCCGCCAGCAGCAGCAGCGCGGCCGGCCTCACGGCTTCACCACCACGCCCCAGGGGGCCTGCCCGACCGGCACGCTGCGCAGGACGCGCATCGCCTGGATGTCGATCGCCGACAAGTCGTTGCTGACGCCGTTGGTGGTGAAGACCCGCGTGCCGTCGGTGGACAGCGCCAAGTTCCAGACCCGCTGACCGACCAGCAGCATGCGCTCCACCTGCCGGCTCGCCACATCCACCACCGCCACGCGGTTGGCGGGACCGAGCGCCACGAACAACTTCGTCCCGTCGCGCGACAAGACCATGCCGACCGGCTGGATCGCCTCGGCCGGAACGCCGGCGATGCCGAAGCGCACCTCGGCCAGCGCGCGCCAGTCCTCGGCGCCGATCAGGGTCAGCGTGCCGCCGATCTCGGAGGAGACCCAGAAGCGCTTGCCGTCCGGCTCCCACAGCGCGAAGCGCGGCCGGGCGCCGACCAGGACGTTGGCGACGATCTTTCCGCTCTCGACGTCGATGACATGCGCCATGCTGGTGGTCTCGGAGGTGTTGACCACCCAGCGCCCGTCGGGGCTGAGGCCGAGCCCCTCGGGCTCCACCCCCACCGGGATCTCCTGCAGCACCAGGCCGCGGTCGACATCGACCACGGTGACCATGTTGTCGTCCTCATTGGCGACGAAGAGCCGCTTGCCGTCCGGGTGCAGCACGGCGCGCTCGGGGTCGGAGCCGCTCGGCAGGTGGCGCACCACGCGCCAGCTGCTGGTGTCCACCACGTCGATGCGGTCGCTGTCGCCGACGCAGACGAAGAGATGCCGCCCGTCGCGCGACAGGACGATGCCGCGCGGCCTCTCGCCAACTTTCACCGTGCGGACCAGCGTCAGCGTCTCGCTGTCCAGCACCGTGATGGTGTTGTCCTTCTCGTTCGAGACCATGATGGTCTCGGCCTGCGCGGTCGCGCAGCACAGCAGCAGGGCAAGGATCAGAGGGCGCGGCATTGCGTCTCCGGCCGGTCGGTGCCGAGCGTGTCGAGTTCGGAATACCGGTGCTGGAAGCCCGGCTGCGGCGAGACCGAGACCAGCGCCCGGGGTGCCGCCAGCAGCACCGGCTGGCGCAGCTGCCCGTCCCAGTCGCGGAAGGACAGCCGGGCGCCCTTGAAGCCGGCGAGCTCGAAGGCTCGGCTCCGCAGGAAGGCCGCAATGCCCGCCGGATCGGTGGTGCCGGCGCGCACCGCGCCCTCCCCCACCGCGCGCACAGCCAGCCAGGCGGCATGGTCCAGCGGCGTCATCCGCCGCCCGGCCTGGGCGCGGAAGCGGCGCTGCAACTGGGTGGCGCCCCATTGCTCGTGGATCGGCGACCAGATCGTAGGCACCAGCCCCTGCGTGCCCACGATCGGCCGCGGGTCGGTGGTGCGCCAGGCCAGGCTGTCGCCCCAGCCGCCGCCCTCATCCGCCACCACCAGCACGTCATAGGATGGCGCCCCCTGGGTGAAACGCGCCGCCTCGGCGGCGATCGACACATGGCCGGTATCGGTGCGCTGGGCCCCCGGCTCATGCATCCAGGGCTTGTCGAGCACGATCCGCAGCCCGATTTCCGCGCCGCGCGCCGCACCGCTTCGGCGTAGAGCAGGTCGCCCGGCGCCGGGCCGACCGCGAGGAACAGGTTGCGCCAGCGCTTCACGGCCAAGTACTGCGCCAGCGCATCGGCCAGCATGGCGCGGCTCGGCAGCACGTGGAGTATGTTCCGCCGGCAGTCGGCATTGCGCAGCGCATCGTCCGGGGCGGCGATGTTCAGCAGCAGCGCCCCGGGCTCGGCGGCCGCCTGCAGCAGCACATCCGCCGGCAGGTCGGCGACCACGAGGCGGATGCCGGCCGCGAGCAGCCCGCGCATGGCGCCGAGCGCCGCCTCTGGCTCCTCCGCGCGGCGTTCCTCAAGGGTGAAGGCCTGGTTGGTGAAGCGGCCGGTGGTGGCGTTGTCGCCGAGACCCAGCCTGGCTCCCTGCAGGCCCTCATCGGCCGGCGGCGGCTCGATCAGGGTGGCGGCGACCGGGCGGGGTGGCCGCAGCGCGAGATAGCCGATCTGCAGCGCGGCCGGCGCGGCCCGGGCCAGGCCCGGAAGCAGCGCAGCGGCCAGCAGGCTTCGGCGCGCGAGCGGCATCGCCCTGGCATATCCTTCCACGGGTAGGCATCCTGCCGGCCCTTCGCGCGTAGTCTGCCGGCACATCCCGATGCTGCGGAGAACCCATGCGCTCAACACGCCGTGCGGCCTGGCGGCCGCCCATCCTGGCGCTCGTCCCCGCGGCGCTCCTGCTCGCCGCCGCCCCGGCGCGGGCGGAGGACCGGATCGCGGTCTTCGACCCGGGATTGCTCGACACCTCGGGCGAGGGCCTGCGGCCGGACCAGCAGCGGCGCCTTGCCATGATCGGGGACGAGTTGCGCCAGGCCCTGGCCGCCTCCGGCCGCTACGTGGTGGTCGATGTCGCGCCACAGCGCGCCCGGCTGGCGGAAGGCCCGGCGTTGCGCGGCTGCGGCCCCTGCGCGGCAGCGGCGGCGCGGACGCTCGGCGCCGACCTCGCTTTGGTCACCGTGGTGCAGAAGGTCAGCAACCTCATCCTCAGCATCACCCTCTCGGTGCTGGAGGCCGCCCCCTCCGAGGCCCGCCGCGCGGTCTACAGCGCCGAGATCCGCGGCAATACCGATGAAAGCTGGCAGCGCGGGCTGCGCTGGCTGCTGCGCCACCGGCTGCTCGCGCCGGCCGGGGGCCCGCGCTGACGGCGTCATGCCGTCATTTCTGCGTCTCCAGGTAGGCGATGATGTTCTGTCGCTCGGCCTCGTCCTTGATGCCGGCCAGGATCATCCGATTGCCGGGCACATAGGCCTTGGGGTCCTGCAGGTAGGTGTCGAGCGAGGCCGCGTCCCAGGTCTTGTCGGCGCTTTTCATCGCCGGGGAGTAGTTGAAGCCGTCGACCGCGCCTGAATGCCGCCCGACGACGCCGTGCAGGCTGGGGCCCACCTTGTTCTTCCCCGCATCGACGGCATGGCACACGGCGCAGCGGCGGTTGAAGGCGGTCTTGCCGGCTTCCGCATCCCCGCCGCCCGGGCCGCCGCGGGCAGCAGCAGGGCGATCGCCGCCGCAAGCATGGTCATCGGTCGCATCGTCTTCTCCCCTATCCGTCCCACAGGCGTTAGGCTTCGCGCCTCGCCCGGGTTCCCCGGGTGACGCGATCCTGTCCGCTGGCCAGCACTTTCCTCAAGCGGCAGGGTGGATTATTGGTTGCATTACCAAAATCCACGGAGTGACGTCGTATGAAAGCCCAGAGCGTTCTCGAGACGATTGGCGGCACGCCGCATATCCGCCTGAACCGCCTTTTCCCTGGCGTCGAGGTCTGGATCAAGTCGGAGCGCAGCAACCCGGCGGCTCGATCAAGGACCGCATCGGCATCGCCATGATCGAGGCGGCCGAGGCCGAGGGGCGGCTGAAGCCGGGCGGCACCATCATCGAGCCGACCTCGGGCAATACCGGCATCGGCCTGGCCATGGCCGCCGCGGTGAAGGGCTACAAGCTGGTCCTGGTGATGCCAGAGAGCATGTCGATCGAGCGGCGCCGGCTGATGCAGGCCTATGGCGCCAGCTTCGACCTGACCCCGCGCGAGAAGGGCATGAAGGGTTCCATCGCCCGGGCCGAGGAGCTGGCGGCGGCCACGCCCGGCGCCTGGATCCCGATGCAGTTCGACAACCCGGCCAATATCGCCATCCATGCCAAGACCACGGCGCAGGAGATCCTGGCCGACTTCCCGGAAGGCCTCGACGCGCTGATCACCGGCGTCGGCACCGGCGGCCACATCACCGGCTGCGCCCAGGTGCTGAAGGCGAAGTGGCCGGGCCTCAAGGTCTTCGCGGTAGAGCCCACGGCCTCCCCGGTCATCTCGGGCGGCGCCCCCTCCCCGCACCCGATCCAGGGCATCGGCGCCGGCTTCATCCCCGGCAACCTGCACACCGACCTGCTGGACGGCGTCGTCCAGGTGACGGCCGACGCGGCGAAGGACTTCGCCCGGCGCTCGGCGAGCCGGGAAGGGCTGCTGGTCGGCATCTCCTCCGGTGCCACGCTCGCGGCCATTGCGCAGAAGCTGCCGAAGCTGCCGGCCGGCGCCCGGGTGCTCGGCTTCAACTACGACACCGGGGAGCGGTATTTCTCGGTGCCCGACTTCCTGCCGGAGTGATCGCGGCGGGGCGCGGCGCTTGATCCCGGTCAACGCGCCGCGCCCTCACCGAGCCGGACTCGGCACCTCGCCACCCCGAGGGAGGGTTCGATGCGGCTCAAGGACATCCTGGTCCATCTCGATGCGACGCCGCGCTGCGCGGCGCGGCTGCAACTGGCCGTCACGCTGGCGCGGCAGCACGATGCCCACCTGACCGGCCTGCACGTGGTCGAACCCCTGGTGCCGGCGATGGCGCTGGCGGATGGCGGCGGCGGCGGCCTCCTGCTCGGCGACCTCATCGACCAGATGCGGGCGCAGGCGCTCGGCGCTGCCGCCACCATCGAGGCCGGGTTCCGCGAGACGCTGCGGCGCGAGGCGATCCGCGGCGAGTGGCGCCTGGTGGAGGGCGGCCTGCCCGAGGTCGTGGCGCTGCACGCCCGCTATGCCGACCTGGCCGTGCTCGGCCAGCGCGACCCGGCGGACCCTGCCTCCCATGCCGGCCTGGTGGTCGAGCAGGTGCTCTTCGCCGCCGGCCGTCCGGTGCTGGTGGTGCCCTATGCCGGCCGCTTCGAACAGGTCGGGCGGCGCGTGCTGGTCGGTTGGAACGCGAGCCGGGAGGCGGCGCGGGCGGTGGCCGACGCGTTGCCGATCCTCGCCGCGGCGGAGAGCGTCACGGTCCTGGCGGCCAACCCGGATGCCGGGCCGGGCCGGCAGGGCGAGGAGCCCGGCGCAGACATCGCTTTGCACCTGGCGCGGCACGGCGTGACGGCGACTGTCGAGCGGGTGACGGCACCGGGGACGCCGGATGCCGAGGTGCTGCTGAACAAGGCCTCCGAGCGAGCGGCGGACCTGCTGGTGATCGGCGCCTATGGCCATTCCCGGCTGCGGGAGATAGTGCTGGGCGGCGTCACCCGGACGCTCCTGCAGGCGATGACCGTGCCGGTGCTGATGTCGCACTGACGCGGATGGCGGGCGGGAAGGCGTGCCTCCCCGCCCGGCGCATCACATGCCGAGCGCGCGGCGGTAGAGGTCGAGCAGCGTCTCCTGCTCCTCCACCTCGGCCGGCTCCTTCTTGCGGATCGAGATGATCTGGCGGACGACCTTCACGTCGAAGCCCGCCGACTTCGCCTCGGCGAAGATGTCCTTGATGTCGCTGGCGAGGGCCTTGCGCTCCTCTTCCAGCCGCTCCACCCGCTCGATGATGCTGCGCAGCCGGTCGACGGCGATGCCGCCGACTTCCGGATCAGGATCGGCCTCCTGCCGGGCACGGCTCGCCCGGGCCTCGTCTTCCACGTCACTCATCGCCTGCGGCCCCCTATGCGAAGGGGGCGGGTTTACCGGTCGCGGCCCGTGGCAGCAACGGCAATCCGCCGCCCCCGCGGGGCCCGCGGTCAGTGGCCCGGATTCGCCGCGGCGAGATTTCGCCTTCTGCTCGGCGCTGGCCTCCTTCTGGTACTTCGCCTGCCATTCCTTGTAGGGCATGCCGTAGACGATCTCCCGCGCGTCGGGGTCGGCAAGCGTGATCCCCTGCTCGGCGGCGCCCTCGCGGTACCAGCGCGAGAGGCAGTTCCGGCAGAACCCCGCCAGGTTCATCATGTCGATGTTCTGCACGTCGGTCCGCGTGCGCAGGTGCTCGACCAGCTTGCGAAAGGCGGCGGCTTCCAGCTGGGTGCGGGTGGCGTCGTCGAGATTCGGGTGCGGCCATGGCTCTGTCCTCCGGTCCTGGCGGTCATTTGGGGCCGGCCGGGGCGGTGCGACAAGGCGGGGCCAGCGGCATTGCATGGGGACGGGCCGCAGGCCGGGCCCGCGACCCCGGGAGGATGCCCATGCCGACCGCCGGATTCGACTTCGCCGCCCTGCGCCAGGCGCTGGAACGCGGCGATGCCGCGACGCTCGCCGCGCTCTATGCCGAGGATGCGGAGATGACCATCGTCGACCGCAACCGGCCGCCCAGCGCGCCGCTGCGGCTGCTGGGCCGGCCGGCCATCGCCGGCTTCTGGCAGGATGTCTGCGCCCGGGAGATGACCCATGCGGTGGCCGAGGAGGTGGTCGGGCCCGAGCGCATCGCCTTCGTCGAGCATTGCGCCTATCCGGACGGCTGCAACGTCGTCTCGGCGATGACGCTCGACCTGCGGGAGGGGCGGATCGCCCGCCACCTCACCGTCCAGGCCTGGGACGAGGTGAGCTGCTCGCCCGGCTGATCAGTCCGCGTATTGCCCGGCCGCCTGGATGATCGGCCGCCAACGGGCCACCTCCTCGGCCAGGAAGCGGGTGTGGAAGGCCTCGGTGGCGTGTTCCTGGCTGGCCGGCTCGGTCACCAGGTCGGCCAGCCGGGCCAGCAGCTTCTCCTCCCGCAGGGAGGCGCGCAGCGCCTCGGACAGCCGGGCGCGGATCTCGGCCGGGGTCGCCTTCGGGGCATAGAGCCCGTGCCAAGTGCTCATCGCCAGGCTCGGCTGCCCGGCCTCGGCGGTGGTCGGCAGGTCGAGGCCGGGGACCCGCTGCGGCAGGGTTACCGCATAGCCCTTGATCCGGTTCTCCCGCAGGAAGGTCGCGGTATTGGTCGCCTGGTCGCAGAACAGGTCGATCCGTCCGGCCATCAGCTCGGTGATCGCCGGCGCGCTGCCGCGGAACACCACCGACGTCAGCGCGGTGCCCGCCGCATGCTGCAGCAGCATCCCGCACAGTTGGTTGGCGGCGCCGAGGCCGGAATGGGCGAGGGTCAGCTTGTCCCCCTCCCGCTTGATCGCCGCCATGACGCCGGCGAGGTCGGCGGCCGGGAAGTCGGGCCGCGCCACCACGGTCATCGCCGCGTCGGAGGCGAGGCCGAGCGGCGCGAAGCTGCCCTGCACGTCGTAGGGCAGCTTGCGGTACAGCGTCGCCGCGCTGGCATGGCCGATATGGTGGAACATCAGCGTGGTGCCGTCGGGCCTTGCATTGGCGACCCGGGCGGCGGCGATGGTGCCGCCGGCGCCCGTGACGTTCTCCACCACCACGGCTTGGCCGAGCTCGCGCCCCATGCCTTCCGCGACCAGCCGGGCGATGACGTCGGTCGGCCCGCCGGCGCTGAAAGGCACGGTGACGGTCACCGGCCGGTCCGGCACCCAGGCAGCCCGGGCGATGGCGGGGAAGGCGAGCGGCGCGGCAAGCAGGGCGCGACGGGAGAGCATGGGGCGTTTCCTTCCCGGAAAAAGCAAGGTTGGGGAGAAGGTATTCTCCCCAAACCCCTCATCTATTTTTCTGAGTCGGGTCCCGACTCACAAAAGGAAGGGAGGGGTTCGGGGAGGGAATACTTTTCCCTCCCTGACCTTCTCTCAGTCGTTGGCACCGCGGATGGCGGCGATCACCGCCTCGGTGACCTGCTCGGTATTCGCGGTGCCGCCGACATCCGCGGTCATGACGCCGTCAGCGCAGACGCGTTCCACCGCCGCCATCAGCCGTGCCGCCGCCGGCGCCTCGCCGATGTGCTCCAGCATCATCGCCGCGGTCCAGAAGGTGGCGACCGGGTTGGCCACGCCCTTCCCCGCGATGTCGAAGGCCGAGCCGTGGATCGGCTCGAACATCGAGGGGAAGCGGCGCGAGGGTCGAGGTTGGCGGTCGGCGCCACGCCGAGCGACCCCGCCAGCGCGCCCGCCAGGTCGGACAGGATGTCGGCATGCAGGTTGGTGGCGACCACGGTGTCGATGCTGGCCGGCTTCTGCACCATGCGCGCGGCCATGGCGTCGACAAGCTCCTTCTCCCAGGTCACGCCGGGGAAGTCGCGGGCGACCTCGGCGGCGATCTCGTCCCAGAAGACCATGCCGTGCTTCTGCGCGTTCGACTTGGTGACGACGGTCAGCTTCTTCCGCGGCCGCTTCGCGGCGATCTCGAAGGCCGTCCGCATGATCCGGGTGACGCCGGCGCGGGTGAAGATCGCCGTCTCGGTGGCGATCTCCTCGGGGTGGCCGCGATGCGCGCGGCCGCCATGGCCGGCATACTCGCCCTCGGAGTTCTCCCGCACGATCACCCAGTCGATGTCGCCGGGCTGCACGGCGCGCAGCGGGCTGGTCAGGCCGGGCAGCACGCGGGTCGGGCGGATATTGGCATACTGGTCGAAGCCCTGGCAGATCCGCAGCCGCAGGCCCAGAGCGTGATGTCGTCCGGCACGTGCTGGTCGCCGACCGCGCCGAAGAAGATGGCGTCGAACCCCTTCAGGGTCTCGAGCCCGTCCTCGGCCATCATCTCCCCCGTCTCCCGGTAGTAGTCGGTGCCCCAGGGGAAGTCGGTGACGTCGAGACGGAAGTCGCCGCTCCGCTCGGCGAGCGCATGCAGCACGCGGAGGCCGGCGGGGATGACTTCCTTGCCGATGCCGTCGGCGGGGATGGCGGCGATCCTGTGGGTGCGCATGGGGACTCCTGGGACTCCGGGGTTGTGGTGGCATGCTAGCTGGCATGGAAGACGAGACAGGCCTGCGGGTCCGCCCCGCGGCACGACCCGGCCGGCCGCACGAGAGCCTGGCCCAGGCCGCCTATGCGGCGCTGAAGGCCAGCATCCTCGAGGGGCTGCTGCCCCCGGGGCACGAGGCGGTGGAGCAGGCGATCGCCGACCAGCTCGGCATGAGCCGCACCCCGGTACACGAGGCGGTGCTGCGCCTGCAGCACGAGGGCTTCCTGCAGGTCCTGCCCCGCCGTGGCGTGCGCGTGCTGCCGATCGACCCGACCGACCTGCGGGAGACCTACGACGTGCTGGTCGCGCTTGAAGGCGCGGCGGCGGCGCTGCTGGCCGGGCGTGGCGCGGCCGGCGCGGCGGCACTGGACGGGATGACGGCGGCAACCACGGCCATGGAGGCGGCCCTGGCGGCAGGCGACCGCCACGGCTGGGCGGCGGCCGACGACCGCTTCCATCGCACCCTGCTGGAGGGCGGCGGCAATGCCAAGCTGGCCCGGCTGGCGCTGACCGCGGCGGACCAGGCGCAACGCGCCCGCAGCGCCACGGCCGCGCGGCGGCCCTACCCGGCCACCTCGACCACCGAGCACGCGGCGATCCTGGCCGCGCTGCGCGACGCCCAGCCCGAGGCCGCCCGGCTGGCGGTCGCCGCGCATCGGCGCCGCGCCAGCGAGGAAATCCTCCGGGTGCTCGGGGCCCTTCCGCTCGGCTGACCGCATGGTGCCTGGTTTGCTGCCGCCCATGCGCCGCTTCTTCCATACCACGAGAAACTTTACAAGCTGCCCCTGGCGCGGCATGCCGCGGGAAGGGACAAACGCCCCGGATCGGGAGGACGGCATGGCGAGCGGAACCGGAACCGGGCACTGGGACGATGCGACGGCCCGCGCCGCCCTGCTGCGGCTGTTCGAGGCCGGCGTGCGCGCCGCCGACCCGCTCTCGGTCCTGGCGCCCCACCTGCCCGCCCCGCCGACCTCCGGCCGCGTCGTGGTCGTCGGCGTCGGCAAGGCGGCGGCGAAGATGGCGCTCGCGGTGGAGCAGGCCTGGCCGGCGGTGCCGCTGTCGGGCCTGGTCGTCACCACCCACGGTGCCGACCTGCCCGACCCGCCGCCGAACCGGCGCATCCCCGTCCGCTTCGCCAACCACCCGGTGCCGGACGCGCATGGGACCGCCGCAGCGGCCGAGATCCTGGCGGCGGTGCGGGGGCTCGCGCCCGATGACCTCGTGCTCTTCCTCGTCTCCGGCGGCGGCTCCTCGCTCTCCACCCTGCCCGCCCCTGGGCTGACGCTCGACGACCTTGTTGCGGTCAACCGCGAGCTGCTGCGCTGCGGCGCGCCGATCGACCACATGAACTGCATCCGCAAGCACCTGTCCGGATTCTCCGGTGGGCGGCTGGCGGTGGCGGCGCATCCGGCGCGGGTGGTGACCCTGGCGATCTCCGACGTGCCGGGCGACGACCCGGCGGTGATCGCGTCCGGCCCCACCATCGCCGACCCGACGACCTTCGCCGAGGCCCGGGCCCTAGTCGCCCACTACCGGATGCGGCTGCCCGAGGCGGCGGTGCGCCACCTGGCCGCGGCGGCCGAGGAGACGCCGAAGCCCGGCGACCCGCGGCTGGCCGGGACCGAGCTGCGGATGATCGCCACGCCGCTGATGGCGCTGCGGGCGATGGCCGAGGAAGCGCGGGCGCTCGGCCTCACCCCGCTCATCCTTGGCGACGCGCTGGAGGGAGAGGCGCGCGAGCTCGGCCGGACGCTCGGCGGCATCGCCCGCTCGGCCGCGACGCACGGGCTGCCGGTGGGGCGGCCGGCGGTGCTGCTCTCGGGCGGCGAGACCACGGTGACCATCGAGGGTACGGCCGGCGAGGGCGGCAGAGGCACCGAGACGCTGCTCGGCCTCGCCCTGGCCCTCGGCGGAGCGCCCGGGGTCTGGGCGCTCTGCTGCGACACTGACGGCATCGACGGCAAATCCGACGCCGCCGGGGCGATCGCCACCCCGGACACCCTGGCCCGGGCCCAGGCGCTGGGGCGCGACCCACGGGCAGCCTTGGCCGGCCATGACAGCACCGGCCTGTTCCGCGCGCTGGGCGACCTGGTGGTGACCGGGCCGACCCTGACCAACGTCAACGATGTCCGCGTGGTGCTGATCGGCCGACGCGTTGCGCCGGGCTGGCTCCGCGCATTTTTCCGTGAGACCTTAACCCGCCCACTGCGTTATGGCGCCGCAAGCGCGCTCTGACGGACACCGAGCTGAAGGACACGGTCTCCGACCGGCTTAAGCTTAAGTGTTAAGCTGTATATTAAGTCTACCCGGCCCGGCTTAACTCCCGCATAAGCTCGCGCCATGAGAGACGCCATCCTCGACGACCTGCTGAACCGCCGCGGCACCGGGGCGAAGATCGCCACCGCGCTCGGCATCACCCCTGCCGCCGTCTCGCAATGGCAGCGCATTCCGGCCGACCGGGTCACCGAGCTGGCCCGGCTGCTGGAGATGCCCGCCTGGCAGCTCCGGCCCGACCTCTTCCCCGCGCCGGAAGGCAAGCTCCGCATGGCTCCCCGCATCCCGCTGCGCCGCCGCCGCCGCACCAAGATCGTCGCCACCCTCGGCCCGGCCTCGACGAGCCCGGAGGTGATCGAGCGGCTGTTCCGCACCGGCGCCGATGTCTTCCGGCTGGATTTCAGCCATGGCACCCATGCCGACCATGCCGAGCGCATCGCCACCATCCGCGCGCTTGAGGAGAAGACCGGCCGTCCCATCGGCATCCTGGCCGATGTCCAGGGCCCGAAGCTGCGGGTCGGCCGCTTCCAGGGCGGCCGGGTGCAACTGCAGACCGGCCAGCCCTTCCGGCTCGACCTCAACCCGACGCCTGGCAATGTCGGCCGCGTCCAGCTTGCCGCACATCGAGATCATCCAGGCGGCGCAGATCGGCACCTCCCTGCTGCTCGACGACGGCAAGCTGCGGCTGCGCGTCACCCGCGTCCGCGGCGACCACCTAGAGACCGAGGTGGTGGTCGGCGGCGCGCTGTCGGACCGCAAGGGCGTCAACGTCCCCGACGTGGCCCTGCCGATCCCGGCGCTGACCGAGAAGGATCGCGAGGACCTCGACTTCGTCCTGCCCCTCGGCATCGACTATATCGGCCTGAGCTTCGTCCAGCGGCCGGAGGACGTGGCCGAGGCCAAGGCGATCGCCGCCGGCCGGGCGCTCATCATGGTCAAGATGGAGAAGCCGCAGGCGGTCGAGAACCTCGACGCCATCATGGCGCTGACCGATTGCGTCATGGTCGCCCGCGGCGACCTCGGCGTCGAATGCCCGCCCGAGGAAGTGCCGCTGATCCAGAAGCGGATCGTCCGCGCCGCCCGCTCGGCGGGCAAGCCCGTCGTGGTGGCGACGCAGATGCTGGAAAGCATGATCGCCTCGCCCTCCCCGACCCGGGCCGAGGCCTCGGACGTCGCCACCGCGGTGTTCGACGGGGCCGATGCGGTGATGCTCTCGGCCGAGACCGCCGCCGGCCAATACCCCTACGAAGCCGTCAACATGATGGACCGCATCGTCGCCAGGGTGGAGCAGGACCCCGACTGGCGCCGGCAGACCGACACCGCCCGGCCGGACCCCGAGCCGAACAGCGCCGGCGCCATCGCCGCCGCGGCGCGGCAGGTGGCGCATACCATCCAGGCCCAGGTGATCGCCACCTTCACCTCGACCGGCAGCACCACTCTCCGCGTGGCGCGGGAGCGGCCGGACTGCCCGATCCTAGGCCTGACCGCCAGCATGGAAAGCGCGCGGCGCCTGGCCGTGGTCTGGGGCGTCCATCCGCTGCTGACCCAGGAACCGCACAGCATGGGCGACATGGTGGCCAAGGCGCTGCGGGCGGCGCAGCAGGAGGGCTTCGCCAATGCGGGCCAGGAAGTGGTGGTCACCGCCGGCGTCCCCTTCGGCACGCCCGGCACGACCAACGCGCGCTGCGGGTCGCAACGGTGAAATAAGCCGCTTGCGGCATTACACGATGGAAAGATACGCCGGCTTGCGCGTTGCCGCTGGCGACAGGGCTGGCGGGCCTCTGGGTCCGCCCTCCTGCCGCCAGACAGGGGAACACCGACATGAGCATCACCCGACTTGCCGGGGCCGCCGCGATGGCGGCCGGCCTTGGCCTCCTCGCCGCCTGCCAGAGCCAGACGCCGGCCTACTACGCCGCAGCCGGGCGCCAGCGCCGCCATGCCGGTCGTCCCCGGCACAGCCCGGATCATGGGCGGGTCGAGCAATGCCGACATCCAGCGGGTGCAGCAGGGCAGCGGCGCCCAGGCGCCGATCGTGCCGGGCACCGGAAGGATCATGGGCGGGATCAGCAATGCCGAGGTGCAGCGCACCATGCCCGCCGGCACCGGCGTGGAGGCGCCGATCGTGCCGGGCACCGGACGGATCATGGGCGGGATCAGCAACGCCGAGGTGCAGCGCGCCGGCGGCGGCGCCCCTCCGCCGGGTGGCACCGCGCCGCGCTGACGCCCCCGGGGCGCCGCCCCAGTGGCATCGCGCGGGTCAGGGCGCTCTCCAACAGCCGGATCTTCAGTGCCCGGAAGGCGTGCCGGGCACGGGAGGTCCGGGCTTCCTCCAGCAGCGCCTCCAGTGCATGGCCGATCTCGCGCAGCCGCGTCTCGCCGAGCCGCTGCGCCTCGACGAACATCGACCGCTCCTCGGAGCCGGCATGGTGGTCCACCGCCGCCTGCAGGGCGCGCAGGTGTTCCTCGAATTCCGGGCTCGCGGTGCCGAGCTTCAGCGTCATGGCGAGGAGGTCGGCGAGTTGGCGGTGCTCGGCATGGGCCACCGCAACATCCTCGCTGACCGGCTGGACCGCGGGGTAGAACAAGCGGTCCTCGATCATCTCGTGGATCTCCAGCTCCTCTGCCAGCGCCCGCATCAGGTCCCGCCGTTCCGGGTCCTCGCGCGGCATTGCCAGGATGCGGGCGAACATCCGCCGCAACAGGGTGTGGTGCTCGACCAGCACCTCGTCCGCCTTGCGGCCGCGCGGCCCGCCTTGCGGACCCGCGGCGCGGGCCACCCTTGCCTCGGTCACCACCTCGTCGCCCGGCTCCTGCTCCCGCCGCAGCTCGACCATGCCGTCGCGGATGCGCAGAGCGTAGCGCGGTTGCGGCGTGGTGGAGGGTCCATCGGTCGGCCGGCCGGTCTCCAGGCAGTAGCGGGAGCCGTGCCAAGGGCAGACCAGCCGCCCCTCCAGCACCCAGCCCTGGTCCAGCGGCCCGCCGGCATGGGAACACCGGGCGCCCATTGCATGGACCTTGCCGCCATGCAGCACCAGGGCGATGCCGATCGCCTGCCGCGTGTCGGCATCCGCCACCTCGACCCGGCGCGGCCGGTCCTCCGCCAGCTCGGCCAGGGGCAGCACCGCCTGCCATTCGCGCGGCTCCGGGCTGCGATCGGCATGGTCCACCCCGACGCGGCGGCGATAGACGAGGTGCCCGCCGAGATACCCGCCCGCCGCCATGCAGCCGAAGGCCGCGGCCGAGGCGAGCCGCTCCTCCCCGCGCCGGCCGCGGCCGCGCAGCACGAGCGAAAGCAGGTTGAGCCCGAGCGCAGTGCCATTCGCCAGCGCATGCACCAGGCCCAGTCGGCGGTCGCGGCCATCGGTGTATTGCCAGTCGGCCATCCCCGTTGCCGCGGCGGCGACCGCGCCCAGCGCACCGGCCCGCAGTGCGGTGTCCGCCACCTCGGCCGCCTGGCGGCCGCGCACCAGGCCGAAGGCCGCCAGCAGGTCGAGTCCGAGCGCGAGGGTCCAGCTGCCGATCGGCAGCGTCACCAGCATCGGGTGAACCGGATGGCCATAGCCGGTGCCGTGCAGCGCATTTCCCAGCCGCCGGGCCGGCCGGCCGATGACCTGGGCCGGGCGGGCCAGGGCATTGCCGATGGCGTAGCCCGGCGGGTCGAGCGCCTCAGCCGCTTCGATCCGCCCGATCAGGGTCTGCGTCCCACGCCGCCGGCTGCGCGCCATCGCCTGCTCTCCTCCCGGGCGCATCGCCGCCTGCGAGCCGCCATGCCGGCCTAAAGCTGCGGCGGCATCGCGGTTCGCCGGCCGGGCATGGGCGCGGAACCCGGGCGTGGAAACAGGATCGTGACCGGCCCGGAGCGCCACCGCGACCCGCCGGCGATTGACCCCGGCAGCCCGAGCAGGCGCCATGCCCGACACACTCGGGGGCTTGGGGGAGATACGTATGCTTGGGGCGTCACGCCGGCCGGGACCGGCCATGCTCGTGCTGTGCTCGACCTTCCTGGTGCCGCTCGCCGGCTGCGGCCTGACGGTCGAGCGCGCCGATCGCGTCGACAGCCTGCAGCGCGGCCTCGCCACCTCCCAGGCCGAGGGCGGCGCGCTGCGCCTGCGCGTCGCCGAGCTGGAGCGGACGCTCGAGCAGGAACGCCAGGCGGCCGGCGACCTCGCGGCGCTGGAGGCGAAGCTGGCCCAGGCGCGCGGCGCCCTCGGCGCCGCCCAGCGCGGCCGCTCGGCCGCCGAGGCCGAGGTGAAGCGGCAGCGGGCGCAGCTCGCCGCCGAGGAAGCGCGGCTCGGTGGCCTGCAGACCGAGGCCGGCCAGCTCGAGCGGAGCCGCTCCGAGCGCACCGGCAGCTTGGCCGAGACCGAGCGGCGGCTCGGCCTGCTGCAGGAGCAGGCCGGCGGCGAGGACCGCCGGCTCAGCGGGCTGCGCGAGGAGACCGCGACGACAGAGCGGCGGCTGGCGGGATTGCGCGACCAGGTCGCCGGCCAGGATGGCCGCCTCGTCGCCCTGACCGAACGCATCGCCGCAGAGGACCGGCGGCTGTCCGCCCTGCGCAGCGAGGCCATGGCGACCGACCAGCGCCTCGCCGGGCTGCGCCAGCAGGCAACGGCGGAGGACCGCACCCTGGCCGGCCAGCGCGACCGGGTGGCGCAGGAGGAAGCCCGGCTGCAATCGCTCCGCAGCACCATCGCCGAGGCCGAGCGGACCGTCGCCGAGCGCCGCACCGCGGGCACCGAGGCGGAGCGCCGGCTGGCGACGCTGCGCGAGCAGACCGCCGCGGCGGAACGCAGCCTGGCGGAGACCAATGGCCGGGTGACCCGCAGCACCCAGGCGGCCGAGGCCGCCGACCAACGCGTCAAGGGACTCGAGGCCCGCGGCGCGGAGCGCGGAGCAGCGCCTGGCCGGGCTGCGCGAAGGCGTGACCGCGGCCGAGGCGACCCTGGCGGAACGTCGCAACGCGGTCGGCCAGGCGGAAGCCGAGCTGGCCCGGCTCGGCACCGCGCGCGACCAGGCCCAGGCCACCCTGCGCGGGCTCGAGGAGCGCAGCGCCGCGCTGCGCGGCGAGATCGGCACCGCCGAGAAGCGGCTGGCCGAGCTGCGCGACGGCACCGCGACCGAGGAGCGGCGGCTGCAGACCGCCCGCGCCGAGGCCGCCGCCGCCGACCAGGCGCTGGCGCAGCGGCGCAACGCGCTGGCCGAGCTCGACACCCGCGCCCGCAGCCTGGAAGCCGAGACGCGGCAGGCCAGCTCGGCCTCGGATGCGGCGCGTCAGGAACAGGCGGCGCTGCGCCGCGACCTCGAAGCGCTGCGTGGCGAGGTGGGCGGGCTGGAGCGCCGGCGCGAGGCGCTGAACGGCGAGATCGCCACCGCCCAGGCCAGGCTGGAGGCGCAGCGGCGCGACCTGGCCGACGTCACCGCCCGGCTGGCGCGGGAGCGGGCGGAGGCGGCCAGGCGATCCCGGCCGCGGCGCCGGAAGGTGGCGGGCCGGCCGGCAACCGCTGACGACAAGGAAGGTCGGGGAGGAAAAGTATGCCCTCCCCGAACCCCGCCCTTCCTTTCTGTGGGCTCGGCACTCGCCGCGCTACGGCTGCCGGACGCAGAAAAACAGATGAGGGGGCCCGGTGGAGAATACCTTCTCTCCCGGTCTTTTACTTGCCGGCACGCTCCTTCGCCAACAGCGCGCGCTTGCGCGGCACGCCCCAGCGATAGCCGGTCAGGTCGCCATCCTTGCCGACCACGCGGTGGCAGGGCACCGCCAGCGAGACATGGTTCTGCGCGCAGGCCCGGGCCACGGCGCGGATCGCCCTTGGCGCGCCGATCGCCTCGGCCATCTGGCCATAGGTCCGGGTCTCGCCGAAGGGAATTGCCACCAGCGCCTCCCAGACCCGCCGCTGGAAGGCGGTGCCGCGAAGATCCAGCGGCAGGGCGAGCGCCGCCTTCGGCTCTTCGAGGAACTCCACGACGTCCCGCACCGTGGCCGCCAGGGCCTCGGGCGCTGGCTCGACCCGCGCCTTGGGGAAGCGGTGCCGCAGGTCGCCTTCCAGCGCCGCGTAATCCTCGGCGAAGCCGATGAAGCGAACGCCGCTCTCCGTCGCGCCGACCATCAGGGGCCCCAGCGCGCTCATCGCGGTGGCGGTGCGGATCGTCTCGCCCTCCCCGCCCCGGCGGGCGGTGCCGGGAGTCATGCCAAGGACACGTCCCGGCGCCTCATAGACCCGGCTCTCGGAGCCGTAGCCGGCGCCGGCAACGGCTTCCGCCACCCGGTCGCCGGCGGCAAGCGCGGCCTGCAGCCTGCGGGCCCGGACCGATCCGGCATAGCTGCGCGGCGTCACCCCGGTGATCTCCTTGAACAGCCGCAGGAAATGGTGCCGCGCATAGCCGGCGCGGTCGGCCAAGGTCGCCAGGCTCGGAATGGTCTCGCTGGCCTCGACCAGGTCGCAGGCGGCGCGGATGGCGGCGGCATGGATGGCGGCGCGCTCGCCGCGGGGGTCGCAGCGCTTGCAGGCGCGGAAGCCCGCCGCCTCGGCCGCGGCGGCATCGGCGTAGAAGCGGACGTTGCGCCGGAGCGGCGGGCGGGACGGGCAGCCGGGGCGGCAAAAAACCCCTGGGTCGTCACCGCATAGAGGAAGTCCCCGCAGGCGGGGGACGGGTCGCGCGCCAGCAGGGCATCCCAGCGGGCGGCTTCGGGGTCGGGAATGGGGGCCATGTGCGTCATGGCGCCACTCTGCCTCCGGCCCCTGGCAGGGGCCATCCGGACATTGCCCCGGCATGCGCGGGCCGGGGCCGCCCACCAGCCAGACGGCCTCGGCCGGAGGCGGATGCCGCACCACCGCAGCCCATGGTTCCCGAGGCAGATCGGGCCGGCCGGGCGTTCACGCCCCGCCCCGATCCGCCCCGGCCGAACCGGGCTACTTGGAGGCCTGCACCGCCGCGGCGGCGGCCACCAGGCCGAACACCCAGGGAAGCACGTTGATCAACTCGTTCACGGTCATCGTCCTTGATCGGCAGGGCCGCATGGGCCTGCCTTCGTCCCGCCCTATCTGGAGCGCCGAAAGATTACAGGCCAATCATGTTTCCGGATTGCTGCCATGCACCGAACGAATGATCGCGGATCAACCCGCAATCGTGCCCAGCGTCAGGTGGTGTCGCCCTCGGCCTTCCGGCGTTGCTCCTTCAGCCGCTCCGCCCCGCCCGGCATGCGCGGGTTGATCGCCAGCGCCGCTTCCAGGCTGCGCAGCGCACCCATCGCATTCCCGGCTTCGTCCTGCAGCGCGGCCAGGCTCATCAGCGCCGCCCAGTGCCGGGGCTCGAGCCGCAGCACTTCCTGCAGGTCGCGCGCGGCGGCGGCGCTGTCGCCGGCCCGGGCGTAGGCCTGGGCGCGCAGGTACCAGGCATCGGGGAAGTCGGGCTGCAGGGTGATGGCGGCGTCGAAATCCTCCAGCGCCTCGGCCGGCAGCTGGGCCTCCACGTTGCGGGCACCGCGGCGGAGCAGCAGCGTGGTGGCGGGCGAGGCGGATTGCGCCCAGAGCGTGCGGATGCGCCCCTCGACCAGGGCGGCGCCGCTCTCGTCCGGCGCGGTGCGCAGCGCCTCGAAGGCGCGGTCGAGCTCGGCCTTCCGCGCCTCCGCCGCGCGCGCAGCGGGCTTTGCGGCACCGGGCCGGCCGGCATGGGCGCCTGCGCCAGGGCGGCGGGCGGCAGCAGGAGCATCAGGGCGAGGAGCCGGCGCATCCCTGAAAGGTCGGGCGCCCCGACACGGCTGGCAAGGGTCCTGCGGCGATCCGGCGGCAAGGCACCTGGACGGAGGCCGCCGCGTCCTCAGCCCCGCCCGAGCGTCAGGCCCGAATCCTGCACGATGGCGCGGAACTTGGCGACCTCAGCGGCCAGGAAGGCGCGGGTCTCGGCCGGCGTGCCCGGCCGGGCCGGGTCCACCCCGGCCTGGGCCAGGCGCTGCGCGGTGTCGCCCTCGGCCAGCGCCGCCCCCACCGCCCGCGACAGGGTGGCGGCGATCTCCGGCGGCAGGCCACGCGGCCCCGCCAGGATGTTCCAGGTGGTGATCTCGAAGCCCTTCAGCCCGACCTCGTCGAGGGTCGGGATATCCGGGAAGAGCGGGTGGCGCTGCAGCGAACTGACCGCGAGGCCGCGCGACAAGCCGTCCCGCACATGGCTGGCCACCGAGGCCAGCACCTCGAGCGAGTAGTCCACCTCGCCCTTGGCCAGCGCCTCCATGACCGCCGAGCCGCCCCGATAGGGCACATGCTCGGCCTTCAGCCCGCCGGCGCGCATCTTCAGGTACTCGCCGGTCAGGTGGCCGATCCCGCCCGCGCCGCTGGTCGCCCAGGTATAGCGGCCGGGCGACGCCTTCACTGCCGCCAGCAGTTCCTGCGCCGTCCCGAAACGGGACGCGGCGGGCACGACGAGGACGATCGGCCCGCCGCCGACCACGGCGATCTGGGTGAAGTCCTCGACCGGGTCGTATGGCGTGGTCTGCGGGAAGGCCGCCGGGTTGGTGCCGAGCGCGGAGGCCGAGGCCAGCAGCAGCGTGTAGCCATCCGCCGGCCGGTGCCGCACCCATTCGGCCCCGACCGAGCCGCCCGCCCCCGCCCGGTTCTCGACGATCAGCCGCGCCTGGGGCCCGAGCTGCGGCGCCAGCCGCTCCGCCATGATGCGCGCCGCGATATCCGTCGACCCGCCGGCGAGGAAGGGCACCACGATGGAGATCGGCCGATCCGGCCAGGCCTGCGCCCGGGCCGGGCGGATGGCGGGCGCGGCGAGCACGGCTGACAGCAACAGGCGGCGCGGCAGCGTCATGCGATGATCTCCCCGGACATTCTCGGCGCCGGCATGACGCGAAAACGGCCTTGCGGCAAATCGCAGTGGCGCGGGGCACCCGGGCCGCCCCTGCGGCGTTGGCGGGCCGTTGCCCCTCGCGTTCCGGAGACGCCGATGCCGACTGAACGCAGCCCGTACCCCGTCCTCGCCACCCTCGCCGCCGCCGGCGGGCTCGCCCTGCTGCTGACCGGACGCGGTGGCGGCGCGCCCCCGGCGCATGCGAGGGCACGCCCCGGCTCGCGTCCAAGCGCCACGCGTCCCGCGGCCCGATCCGGATCGTCGCCGGCAGCCGATCCGCGCGGCCGCGGCGCGGCGAGCCCGACGGAGATCCCCGCCCGGGGCTGGTGGGACATCGCCAAGCGTACCGCCTCCGAGGTCTCGGACGACCGGGTAATGTCGGAAGCCGCCGGCATCACCTTCTACGCCCTGCTCGCGCTGTTCCCGGCGCTCGGCGCGCTGATCTCGATCTACGGGCTGTTCGCCGACCCCGCGACGATCAACGACCATCTGGCGGCGCTGTCCGGCATCATCCCCGGCGGCGGCATGGAGATCATCACCGACCAGGTGAAGCGCATCACCGCCAAGGGCAGCGGCACGCTCGGCTTCGGCGCGCTGATCGGCCTCGCGACCTCGCTCTGGTCCGCCAACCAGGCGATGAAGGCAATGGTCGATCTGCTGAACATCGTTTACGGCGAGAAGGAGAAGCGTGGCTTCTTCAAGCGTCTGGCCGTGACCCTGGCCTTCACCGTGGCGGGCATCCTTTTCATCGTGCTGGCGATGGTCGGCGTGGTGGCAATCCCGGTGGTGCTGAACTTCGTCGGCCTCGGCGGCACGCTGGACACGGTGCTTCGGCTGGCGCGCTGGCCGGTGATGCTGCTGGCGGTCGGCCTCTTCCTCGCCTGCCTCTACCGCTACGGTCCGAGCCGGGAGCGGGCACAATGGCGCTGGGTGAGCTGGGGCAGCGCCTTCGCCTCCGTCTCCTGGATCGCCTTCTCGCTCGGCTTCTCCTGGTACGTCACGCAATTCGGCAACTACAACGAGACCTACGGCTCGCTCGGCGCGGCGATCGGCTTCATGACCTGGATCTGGCTCTCCTCCACCGTGGTGCTCGTGGGGCGGAGCTGGATGCGGAGATGGAGCACCAGACGGCGCGCGACACCACCACGGGGCCGGAGCGGCCGATGGGCACCCGCGGCGCAATGATGGCGGATACGGTGGCGGGCTAGAGGAGATCGCGACAGGGGCGTGAACGCCCGGACGCTTGAATCTGCCCTGAGAACAACCGTCCACCGTAGCCGCCGGCCGCGATGGGCCGGCCGGCCTCAGTTGCCGCGGCTGGCCCGGAGTGCGCGGGTGCTGGCCAGTTCGGCCTCGCTCACCGCCAGGACCTTGTCGCAGCCATCGGTGCGGCGCGGGGTGGCCTGGCAGACCGGCCGCGCCTCCCGCAAGCAGAGCCGGGCGGCGGCGAGGTAGAGGTCCTCGGCCGAGAGCACCATCGGGACGTTCTGGGTGTTGCGCTGCTTGCCGCGGGCATCTTCGGCGGCGCGGTAGGCGGCGGTGTCCGCCTCGGCGATCGCCGCCTCGCAGCCGGCGCGGGCGGCCGGATTGACGGCATTGCCCAATGCGCGCTGCCCGGCCTCGGCGACGCTGCGGGCGAGAGAGGCGCCGAGCGCATCCGGGGCACGGTCGGCGGCCGGCGCCGGCGCCTCGGCCCGCCACACCGGGAAGATGCGGTCGGGCAGGCTTACCCGCGGCACGGCCAGCATGCCGAGGACGCCGGAAGTAGCCCCCAGCGCGAAGACATAGAGCGGAGTGTTCCAAAGCCGGCGCACGGCGGGATCCATCCAAAATCTGAGATAACGCTACCGATTTGTTAACCAAAGGGCAAGGAGGCTGCAGTCAAAAACAATCTATTCGCTAATAATTAAACCTATATCGCAACGTCCTCTCCAGCAAGGATGTCCAGCCGCGCCGCCAGCCGGCCGCCATCGCGGTAGTCCAATCGCCACCCAGCGCCTCGCTGACCACCCCTGCAGCAGGCCGAAGAAGCCGTCGAAGAGCGCCGGCGGCACGCCGATGTTGACGTGGTTCATGCGCTCGATCCCGACCAGCCCGGCCAGGCGCTCGCCGCCGTCGAGCAGCGCCTCCACCGCCACGGCCAGCATCTGGCCGCGGACATGGCCGCCCGGATCCATCAGGAACAGCGACTCGGCCTCGGGGTGCAGGGCGAAGAGCCGGGCGTAGACGGCTGTCGCCGGGTCGGTGCAGCGGGCGGCGAAAAGCGCGAGGCTCTCGGCCACCGGGTCCTGGTCCATGCGCGCCTCCCGCTCTGCCGGGGAGGCTATCGCGCCCGAGTCAGGCCGTCAGCCGCCCGACGATGCGGCGCGCCAGCGGCAGGGCGAAGACCGCCGAGGGAAAGGCGAAGGCCCAGGCCAGCATCCAGTTCTTCAGCCAGAGCGGCACGAAGCCCGCGGGGAAGCCGATGCTGTTCGCGGTGATCAGGAAGGAGACGCAGAAGGCCATGAAGAAGGTCATCACCAGCGGCACCAGCACCGGCGTGAAGCGCGCCGGGATCACGCCGCCTTCGCCCGCCGTGCGGCCCCGACCGCCGCCGGTTCCGGCCCGCCCGCCATCCAGTCCAGCAGCTCGACCGTATGCACCACCGGCAGCGCGTCGCCGCCGAGCTGCGTCAGGCAGCCGATATTGCCGGCGGCGATCAGGTCGGCCCCCGTCCGGTTCAGGTTGTGCAGCTTGCGCGCCTTGAGCTTCCCGGCGATCTCCGGCTGCAGCAGGTTGTAGGTGCTGGCGCTGCCGCAGCAGAGATGCGGCTCGGCCGGGTCGCGCACCGCGAAGCCGGCCCGCGCCAGCAACTGCTTCGGCAGGGTGGTGATCTTCTGGCCGTGCTGCAGGCTGCAGGCCGAATGGTAGGCGACCGTCAGCCCGGGCTTCTCGCGGCTGGGCGCATAGGCGAATTTCTGCAGGGCTTCCGAGACGTCCATCGCCAGCGCCGCGACCTGCGCCGCCGCCGCGGCATCCGGCTCCTCGCGGAACATGAAGCCGTAATCCTTCACCGTCGTGCCGCAGCCCGAGGTGTTGATGACGATGCCGTCCAGCCCCTCCCCCGCGATCTCGCGGCCCCAGGCCGTGATGTTGGCGCGGGCCAGGCGCATCGCCGGGTCGTGGTCGCCCATGTGGTGGTTCAGCGCGCCGCAGCAGCCCTGCTCGCGGGTGATCACCACCTCGACGCCCATGCGGGTCAGCAGGCGGATCGTCGCCTCGTTGATCGAGGGTGCGAGGACCTGCTGGGCGCAGCCGGTCAGCAGCCCGACGCGGCCGCGGCGTGGCCCCTGCGCCTTGTGCACCTGCGGCGCCTGCATCGGGCTGGCCGGCGGCAGCACGCCCGGCGCCAAGGTCAGCATGGCCCGCAGCCGCTGGCCCAGCACATGCCCGCCCGGCACCAGCCCGGCCAGTGGCCGGCCAAGCCGGGCGCCGGCGACCGCCGCGCGGAACCGCGCGGGATAGGGCAGCACGGCGGACAGCACCCGGCGCAGCGCCTTCTCGTGCCAGGGCCGGTCGTAGGTCTCCTCGATGTACTTCCGGGCGTGGTCGACCAGGTGCATGTAGTTCACGCCGGAGGGGCAGGTCGTCATGCAGGACAGGCAGGACAGGCACCGGTCCACGTGTTTCACCACCTCGGCGGTCGCCGGCCGGCCGCTCTCGAGCATGTCCTTGATCAGGTAGATGCGGCCGCGCGGGCTATCCAGCTCGTCGCCCAGCAGCACGAAGGTCGGGCAGGTCGCGGTGCAGAAGCCGCAATGGACGCAGGTCCGCAGGATCGTGTTGCTCTCCCGGGTGTCCGGGTCGGCCAACTGCTCGGGCGCGAAATCTCGTCTGCATGCCTCTGGATATAGGCGGTGGCGCCGGAGGGGGGAACCAGCCTGCGCCGGGCAAAGCCCGGGGAGGGACAACTATTCCCTCCCCGCCCCCGCCGCGGTCAGGCGAACAGGTAGTCGACTCCGGCCACCAGGTGACCGACGCCCTCGACCGTGAAGGCCTCCCGGTGGCCGGCGCCGTCCACCACCCGGTAGTGCCCCTCGCCCAGGTCGCGCAGCCGCGCATCCGGCCCGAAGCCCTCGAACCGGATCAGGTCGCCGGCATGGAAGCCGGTGATGCGGTCGCCGCGGAGGCTGCCCGCCTGCTCGACGAAGGTGGTCTGGCCGCTGCCGCTCTCCAGCCAGTCATGCGTGCCGGTCAGGGCGAAGAGGTTCATCCCGCCACCGCCGACCACATGGTTGTGCCCCGCCCCGCCGGTGACGGTCAGGTTGACCATCGCCTCGGCCGTCACGGTATTGCCGCGACCGCCGAGCTCGACCGCCGCGGTCGAGAGATGACCGTCATAGATCGAGTTCCCGCGCGGGATCGAGAAGGGATAGATCGCATAGGGCAGCAGGCCGTTGGCGGCGATCCGGTCATCGAGCGTATCGGCGCCGATCGCCGTCAGCCGCAGGGTGGCGTGGCCATGGGTGGTGATCGCGGCCACCCCGCCGGCAGCATCGCTGGCAAAGGACCACAGCGCGGTGTCGCCGCGCGCCAGCACCAGGCTGCCCGCCCCGGCGCCGATGACGTCCACCCGCTTGTCCTGCCCGGTGCCGGTGAAGTCGGCATGCACCTCCTGAAAGGTCGCCAGCAGCCAGGCATCGCCATCGGCCCGGTGCGGGGTGAAGTCGAGCCGGCCGGAGCCGGTCCAGCTGCCGAGATTCTGGATGCGGGCGAAATCCACCCCGTCCAGCCGCACCGGCGCGGTCAGCACGTACTGCTCCGGCTCCCCGGTGGTGAAGGCACCCGACGCGATCGTCCCGGCGGCGAGGCTGCCGACCACCTCCTCGCGGATCAGCACCACCCGGTCGGGCAGCGGCGTCACGCTGCCATCCGCCGCCACCTGCTCGGGGTGCAGGATCAGCCGCGCCTCGTGCAGGCCGGGCGTCGTCGCGGAGAGCACCGCATCGACCTCGCCCCGCGGCTGCGCGGGCCGATATCGGTAAAGGCCTCGGGCAGGAAGAACCGCATCTCCGGGTCGCCCTGCAGCTCGAACCGCACGTTCAGCGCATCGGCGGGCGGCGCGGCGTTGTTCAGCACGGCGAAGCCGAAGGTCCGCAGCAGGCTGCCGGCCTCGACCTGGCCGAGGTCGAGCAGCCAATTCTCGCCCTCGGCGCTGAGGCCTGCCGGGCCACCCATCTGAAGCAGGGCAAGCAGCGGCGGCGGGCCGAAGGGCGCGGGAGCACCGGGTTCGTCTGGCATTCTGTCCATCCCAAGCCGGCCGGGTGCCGGCGGCGGAATCACAGACATACGAAGGCGGAATGTATACGCATCGACGCGTGATGCGCGCGGAGGTGATCTCGCGTTACCCGGGATTGCAGCGGCTCAGTGCCGCGGCTTGCCCCGGGCCTCGGCCACGCCGTCGCGCAGCAGCGCCGCCAGCGCCTGGGCGAGGCAGTCGTTCAGCCGGTCGGTCGCCGCCACCCGCTCGGGCTTCGGCGCGCGCTCGACATCCACCTGCTCGGTCTCCGCCCAGTAGCGCATCAGGTCCCAGCGCCGCAGCAGCGGCACCTGATGCGCCGCCGCCACCAGCCGCAGCGCGTCCAGGTAGGGATCGACATTGGCATTGGCCCGCAGGAAGCGGGAGAATTGCGGGTCGATCAGCACCGCGTCGGCACCGGCCGCCTTCAGCGAATCGAGCCCGGCATTGAGCGCCTCGACCATCTCGTCGACCTCGAGCCCGCGCACCGCGCTGACCGTGCCGGTGGCCCAGAGCACGAGCTGCGCCGGCGCCTTCGCCATCTCCTCGGCCAGCAGCACCCCGGCCTCGGCGGTGTTGATGCCGCGCCGGCCGCGCACCACGACCTCGATGGCGATGCCGGGGCGGCGGGCCGCCAGCAGGGCCTGCAGCCGGGCCGGCCAGGCCGCCTCCGGCCCGCTGGTGCCGGGGCCGAACACCGAGACGCCACCGACCACCAAGATGCGCAGCGACCCGGCGCCGACCGCGCGGACCGTGGCGGGCAGTGGCGCCCCGGCCTCCAGCAGCTCGGGCGGGGCGATGCAGGCGCGCGACTCCGCCCGCGCCGCCGGGGCGGCCAACGCGGCGAGCAGCAACAACCCGGAGAGCCGTGCCTTGACCATTACGCTGCAGTCGTAGAAGGCGGCGCCGGCACCGGCAAGCGGGCAGCGCGGGCGGCGGCCTTGTCGCCCGCCGCCGGCTCGCCGCGCTGGCGGTACCAGGCGGCGATCGCCCCCACCGTGACCAGCGCAGCCAGCCCGGCCAGGTTGACCGCCAGTTGCATCGCCCCGCGATCCGACTGCTCCAGCGCCAGCCGGCCGAGGAAGGACAGGAAGATGCCGGTGCAGAAGACCGGCAGCCCGTGCTGGCCCATCAGCAGGAAGGGCGCCGCCAGCCGGCCGCGCAGCCAGGCGGCGTCGCGCGGCACCGCATGGCCCAGCAGGTAGGCCAGCGCCAGGATCGAGACCAGCCGCAGCGGGTGCAGTGCGCTCTTGTCGATGGTCGTCAGCAGCACGCCGACCTGCTCCGGCACCAGGGCGAGCCATTCCGGCGCTTCGAAGGCCACCAGCATCGCCACGGCGCCGCAGGCCAGCAGCGCGACGCAAAGGCCGACAAGCCAGCCGCGATAGGGCACCGCCGGCGGGGTGCCGCGCCGGCCGTCCGGGCCGGGCGGCGCATAGCCCAGCGCGGTGCCGGCCAGGAACAGCGCCTGCCAGGCGAAGGGGTTGAAGAACCAGCCCCCGTCGATCCAGTTCGGCAGGTTCAGGTCCAGCAGCCGCGCCGCGGCGTAGAGCACCGCCGAGAGCCCCAGCAGCAGCACCGGCCGCCGTAGCAGCGGCAGCGCCGGGACCAGCAGCACCAGCAGCGCGATATACAGCGGCAGGATGTCGAGGAAGGCGGGCTGGTAGCGCAGCAGCAGGGCCTGCAGCAGCGCGTAGTAGGGCTGCTCGCGGAAGGGGTCTAGGTGGAGCTCGTCCAGATAGGCCGGGTTGTCGAGCAGGCCAGCGGAATAGCCGACCTGCGCGGCGAAGACCACGAACAGGAAGATGTGCGCGACATACAGCGCCCCGGCCCGGCGCAGCAGCGAGGCCGCGGCGAAGAGCCAGCCGCGGCGGTCGAGCGCGGCGCCATAGGCGAGCCCGGCCGCATAGCCCGCCAGCAGCACGAAGGCCTCGGTCGCATCGCAGAAGGCGATGTTGCGGAGCGTCAGCTCGCCGAGGCGGTTGCCCGGGATATGGTCGACGAAGATCGAGAACAGCGCCAGGCCGCGGAACATGTCGACACGCAGGTCGCGGCCCATGCCGGTCGCCCCGCCGCCCCGGATCAGCCCCCGCATGCACGACCTCCGCCCGAGATGGATGGGCGCCGCGCAAGTTGCGGTCCGGGGCGTGCTTTGCAAGTCACTTTGTGCGCCGCACGCGCGGCCGGCCGCTGGCGCCGCCCGCAATCCTTTGGCAGGGTCGCCGGATGCGCCGCCTCGCCACCCTCCTCGCCCTGCTGCTGCCCGGCCTCGCCGCCGCCGAAACCTGCCCGCCGGCGCCGCTCCAGGCGGTCAGCCTGCCGGCGACCCATGCGGCCGTGGCGCATGGCGCGCCGCTGACGATCGTCGCCTTCGGCTCCTCCTCGACCGAGGGGGCCGCCTCCTCCGGCCCCGAGGCCACCTACCCGGCCCAGCTGCAGGCGCGGCTGCGCGCCGCGCTGCCCGGCCTGCCCGTGGTGGTACTGAACCGCGGCAAAAGCGGCCAGGAAGTGCCCGAGATGCTGGCCCGGCTCGAGGCCGATGTGCTGGCCGAACACCCCGTGCTGGTGATCTGGCAGGCCGGCGCCAATGCCGTGCTGCAGGGCATGCCGGCCGAGGAATCCCGCGCAGCACTTGCCGGCGGCGTCGCCCGGATCCAGGCCACCGGGGCCGACGTCCTGCTGATGGACAGCCAGCGCGCCCCCGCATCCTGCAATCCCCGGGCTTCGAGCGGCTGGACGCGGCGATCGACGGGCTGGCCGAGGCGACCTCGGCCGAGCTGTTCTCCCGCGCCGCGCTGATGCGGGCCTGGGAGGCGGCCGGAACGTCCTCGGCCGAGATGATCTCGCCGGACGCGCTGCACCACAACGACCGCGGCTATGCCTGCGTGGCCGCGGCGCTGGCGCGGACGATCGTCGCCGCGGCCGGCCCGGCGCCGGCCCAGGTGGCGAAGCGCTAGGCGGATCGCGGGGCTGCTTCAGGCCGGGGCGGCTGACCCCGGCCCTGCGGCAACATGCGGCTGCATGACCCGGTTGACCCTCAAAGGCGATCGGTCCTGAGGTCGCGGGCCGGATGGCCGTCCGGGCCGCGGCCCGAGCCGCGGCGATCCGCCTGCGGCCTTGGGCCGCCCTATTCCGCCGCCAGGGTCTCCGGCGGCACCAGCACCGCATGGTTCGGCCGCGGCAGCAGCGCCAGCCGGGCATCGAGCCGGCCCTGCACCATGTCGCGGAACAGCGCCCGGTTCAGCGGCCCGGTCTCCGGCACCCGCTCAAGGAAATCGCGGAACAACGCGCGGTAGCGCGCCGCCTGGCGGACGAAGCGCTCATCCACCTGGAACCGCGCCATCTCCTCGGGCGTCGCCGGGAGCAGCCGCAGGATCGCCAGGCCGAGCTCGGCGCCGGCCGGCAGCGGCAGCTCGACCGCGGGCTGGCCCTCCGGTCCCTCGGGCGTGCGCCAGCCGAAGACCAGCCGCCACATGGCCGCCATCACCGCGGCCAGCTCCCGGCCGGTGATGTCCCATTCGCCCACCACCCGGGCGAGGCGGGTCTCGGTCGCCAGGGCTTGCAGCGTCTCGGCCTGGCGCCGCCCGGCATTGACTTGGCCAAGCTGCAGCCGGACCTGTTCCTGCAGCAGGCTGGTCTGCTCGCGGTTCTCAGCCAGCAGCGCCTGCAGGGCCAGGTGGCGGCTGTCGCCGGCCGCACCCTGCCGCAGCAGCGCCTGGCGCAGCGTCGCCAGTTCCTCCCGCTGGGTCTGCCAGGCCTGGGCCAGCAGCGCGGCGCAGCCCGGCAGGAGCAGGCCGGCGGCGAGGCTGGCCCAGCCGGCAGGACCGAGCGCCAGCAGCGCTGCCGGCCCCTCAAGGGCCAGCATCAGCAGGGCGGCGCCCACCGGCAGCAGGGCAGCGAGCAGCAGCAGGCCGAAGCCGATAGCGCGTGCGAGCAGGCGCAAGGCGGGCAGCCCCTCCGTCATGTATCTTGAACGTGATTGTAGATCACCTTCAATTTACATTGTGGAGCGCCGATTTCCAGTGTCGCAGGCGATCGCCGGTGGGAATCCCCCGCCTGTGGCCGGGATGCCGCGGTCGCTGCCGGGTCGCAGGCCAGACCCGCACCATGCCCTGCGTTCCGCGGCACGGCGGCGCCAATCCGCCTGGCTTGCCCGACGATCGCATCGCTGGTCCGCCGCCGAGACCCTGCTGCCCGCGCCGCTGGACCATCGCCCGGCAGCCGCTGCGGACTCTGCAGGGCGAACGACCACCGTTCCCGCTCGGGCGACCCTGTCCTAGGCTGCCGCCGGCGGCGATCGGGCCGCCGCGGGGGGATGGCGGCACATGGCCGAGCTGATGAACGCGCTGGCGGAGCGGGGGATGCTGCCGCTGGGCGCCTTCCTGCTGGCGCTGCTGCTGCTGGCGAACGAGCTGGGCTACCGCATTGGCCGCTGGCGCGCCGCCAACCGGCTGGAAGCGATGGAATCCAACATCGGCATGCTGACCACGGGCATGCTCGGCCTGCTCGCCTTCACCCTCGGCCTGACCATCTCCATCGCCGAATCGCGCTACGAGGCGCGCCGCGACCTGGTGGTGACGGAGGCGAATGCGATCGGCACCGCCTGGCTGCGCGCCGGGCTGGTGCGCGGGCCGGAGGGCGCCGAGCTTCGCCAAGGGCTCGAGGAGTATACCCGGATCCGGCTCGACTATACCCGCGCCGGGCCGGACCTCGAGGCCGAGGCGGCGCTGAACGCCGCGACCAATGCTATCCAGACCCGCATCTGGGCGCTGGCTCAGACCGCCACGCTGCGCGACCCGACGCCGGTGATGACGAGCCTCGTCACCGCGCTGAACGAGACCTTCGATTCCGCCCTGTCGCAGCGCTTCGCCTATCGAGAGCCGGGCGCCGGCGCATATCCTGTGGCTGCTGCTGGCCGGCGCGGTGCTCTCGGTCGGCGCCATAGGCGTGCAGCTCGGCCTCGGCCCGCAGCGGCACCTGGTGCTGAGCGTGCTGCTGATGACGATGTGGACCGGCGGCATGCTGCTGATCGTCGACTTGAACCGGCCGCGCCACGGCAACATCCTGGTCGATCCGGCGCCGCTGGTCTGGACCCTGCAGGGCTTCGGCAGCGCCACGCCCGCGGCGCCGCCGAAGCCATAGGGCGGGGATCCGGCCGGTCTGGTATACCGGGGCACGGCGCGATTCGGCGCCGGGCAAGGATTCCAGACCCATGGCACGCAAGCCGGCCCGCCCCCGCCCGGTGGACGCCGCAATCCTCCGGCTGATGGCCCTGGTCGCCAAGGGCGTCGCGCCGCACCGCATGGCGCGGGAGGTCGAGCTCATCGCCGCCGACTGGGCCGCGGCGCCCGAGGCCGACCCGGCCGAGATCCGCGACCGGCTGGACCAGCTGCAGGAGCTGATCGCCGCCGGCGTGGCCGATGCCGAGGAACAGGCCTCGGATGTCGATACCAGCGAGCCGGCGGCGGTGAAGCAGGCGGCCGCGACCCTCGCCGCGCTGCGGGCGACGCAGGAGGCCACGGCGCGGGCGCTGGAAGCGGCCTGACGCGCCCGCGCCCGGCGGCCCGTTCAAAGCCCGGCCCGCATCCGCCCGGGGTTCAGGATCCCCTTCGGGTCCAGCACCGCCTTCACCCGCCGGCCGATCGCCGCCAGCGCGGCCGGCTCCTCCGGCAGCACCGCCACCGCGGCGCGCAGCGGCTCCGGCGCGCGGAACAGGGTGAAGCTGCCGCCCGCCGCCTCGGCCGCCGCGACCACCCTGGCATGGGCTTCAGGCGTCGCCGGCCCGGCCAGCCAGACCAGCCCGCCGCCCCAATCCAGCAGCGCCTTGGCCATCCCCGCGCCGGAAACGACCTCGGGCCCTGCGGTCGGCCGGACGGAGACCCGCCAGATCGCCTCCTCCGGCGCCGCGCCGAGCGGCTCGGCCTCCCGCACCGCGGCCCAGAGGGCGCGGCTTTCCTCGAGGTCGAGGATGGCCACCTCGCCGAGCGGCGCCAGGTCGGCGCGCAGCCGGGCTGTCCGGTAGGCGACGGAATCGGCGAATTCCTCGATCCGCAGCAGCGCCAGCGGGCCGGGCCGGCCTGCCGCGCCAGATTGCGTCCCCTGGGGCAGCAGCGCCGCGCCGGAGACGCCGAAGGGGCTGCCGAGCCCGGCCGACAGTACCCTGACCCCCGCAGCGAGATCCGCGACCCGCACCGCCACGGTGCCGGAGGAGGCCGGGGCCGGCAGCACCTTCAGCGTCACCTCGGTGATCACGCCGAGCGTGCCATGCGCGCCGGCCAGCAGCTTGCAGAGGTCGAGCCCGGTGACGTTCTTCAGCACCCGCCCGCCGCTGCGGAAGACCTCCCCCGTCCTGCCGGCGGCGCGGATGCCCATGACGATGGTCGCGCATCGCCCCACCGGCGATGCGGCGCGGGCCGGAGAGGTTGGTCGAGACCAGCCCGCCGATGGTCGGCGGCCGGTCCGCGCCGAACAGGGCGCCGAGCGAGGGCGGCTCGGCGATCAGGTGCTGGCCCTTCTCGGCCAGCGCCGCCTCGATCTCCGGCAGCGGCGTGCCGGCGAGCGCCGAGACGATCATCTCGGACGGGCTGTAGAGCGTGATGCCCGACAGCCCGCGGGTCGAGAGCGTGCGGGCGGCCTGCACCGGACGCAGGAAGGCGCGCTGGTGCCGTTCCCCTCGACCCGCCAACGGCTCCTCGGCCGCGGCCGCCGCGGCGATGGCGGCGGAAAGCGCGGCCTCGGTGGCGGGGATCAGGATTTCGGCGCTCATGCGGCCTGCGGCAGGGCGCGGGTAGCCAAGGCGGGGTTGTCCTCCAGCGGGAAGACCTTGGCCGGGTTCAGCAGCCAGTCCGGGTCGAAGGCGCCCTTGATGGCGCGCTGCAGGGTGAGCTTCGGCGCGGTGAACTGCACGCCCATCAGGTCGCGCTTCTCAACGCCCACGCCGTGCTCGCCGGTGAGGCAGCCGCCGACCTCGACGCAGAGCTTGAGGATGTCGGCGCCGAATGCCTCCGCCGCGTGGAGGCTGGCGGGGTCGTTGGCGTCGAACATGATCAGCGGATGCAGGTTGCCGTCGCCGGCATGGAAGATGTTGGCGACCTGCAGCCCATAGCTTTCGGACATCTCGCCGATCCGCCGCAGCACGAAGGGCAGCTGTCCCGTAGGGATGGTGCCGTCCATGCAGAGATAGTCGGGCGAGATGCGGCCGACCGCGCCGAAGGCGCCCTTGCGGCCCTTCCAGATCGCCAGCGACTGCTCGGCCGATTCGGCGACCTTCACGCTGATCGGGTCGAAGCGCTCGCAGATGTCCTTGAGCTTCGCCAGCAGGCTGTCCTGCTCGGCGACGCTGCCCTCGACCTCGATGATCAGCAGGGATTCGGCATCCAGCGGGTAGCCGGCATGGGCGAAGGCCTCGCAGGCATGGATCGCCGGGCGGTCCATGAATTCGAGCGCGACGGGGATGATGCCGGAGGCGATGATGGCATCCACCGCCTCGCCGGCGATCTCGTTCGACTTGAAGGCGGCCAGCATGGCGCGCTGGCCTTCCGGGCTGTGCAGGATGCGGACCGTCACCTCGGTGATCACCGCCAGCATGCCTTCCGAGCCGGTCAGCAGGCCGAGCCAGTCATAGCCGGCGGCGTCCAGGTGCTTGCCGCCGACCTCGAGGATCTCGCCCTCGATCGTCACCAGCTTGAGGCCGAGCAGGTTGTTGGCGGTGACGCCGTATTTCAGGCAATGCGCCCCGCCGGAGTTCATGTTGACGTTGCCGCCGATCATGCAGGCGAGCTGGCTGGAGGGGTCGGGCGCATAGAAGAAGCCGTCGGCCGCGACATGGTTGGTGATGCCGAGATTGGTCACCCCGGCCTCGACCACCGCCAGGCGGTTGTCGTAGTCCACCTCCAGGATGCGGTTCATCCGCATCAGCCCGATCACCACCGCATCGGCCAGCGGCAGCGCGCCGCCCGAGAGGCTGGTCCCGGCGCCGCGCGGGATCACCCTGATGCCGTTCTGGTGGCAGTAGCGCAGCACCGCGGCGACCTGCTCGGTCGTCTCCGGCAGCACCACGGCCAGCGGCGGCTGGCGATAGGCCGAGAGCCCGTCGGTCTCATAGGGCTTGAGGCGGAAGCTCCTCGCTGATCACGCCGTCGCCCATCGGGCCGGGCGGCAGGATCCGCTGCAGGGCGGCGACGATCTCGGCACGCCGGGCCAGCACGTCCGGCTTCGGGTCAGGCAGCCTGATCACGTCCGTCACTCCTGCAAGTATGCGGCAAGGCGCGGAAAATGGGCTGCCCGAAGCCGTCCGGCAAGCGCCCCGCTTGCCCCTGGCCGGCGGCACGGGCAGTTTCCCGCGAAATCCGATTGGAGATGCGCGTGCCCCGGTTCCGCCCCCTGCTGTTCGCCGCCTGCCTCGCCTTCAGCCTTGCCATTTCCGGCGCGGCCTCGGCGCAGATCCGCGAGGGCGCCTACGGCGTCGAGGGCACCAACCCGGACGGCACCAACTATGACGGCGAGTTCCTGCTGCGGACCGGGCCGGGCGGCGCATGGGTGGGCAACTGGCGGGTGGCGAACGAGAACATCATGGGGCTCGGCCTGATCCAGGGCGGGGTGCTGGCGGTGTCCTTCGTGGTCAACGGCCGGCCCGGCGTCGCGGTCTTCGAGGTCGAGGCGGATGGCAGGCTGCGCGGCACCTGGACCACCGGCGGCGGCATGGGGACGGAGATGCTGACGCCGAAATAGCCGCGGCCGGGCCGCAGGCGCGACGGAATCGCGGTTTCGGACAAAGCCGGCGGGAGGCTTGGCAGGCCAAGGGGCCCCTGCCCCGCCGGCCCGGGCCGGCAAGGGCCGGCAAGCCCCCCGGCCCTGCGGGCGCGGCGGCGTTTTCGGACAAAGGCCAGGGGCGGCTCCTCCGGCCGCGAGGGCGGCGGAGACGGGAGCGAATACTGGGGAAGGACGCTGCCGCATGACCCTGCCTCCGAACCGGGGGCGCAGGGTATCAGGAAAATAGTCCTCTGGGCAAGCGCCAGGTGTCGGCCGCGCCCAGGACGCAAAACCCCGCCGCGGCAGGGCCGGCGGCGGGTTGCGAAACCCCGGACATCCCGGCCCAAGGGGCCGGGCGGCACTCTCAGCCCTGGCGGGCCTTCAGCCGGGGGTTCTTCTTGTTCAGCACGTAGATGCGGCCGCGGCGGCGCACGACGACGCAGTTCTTGTCCCGCGTCTTGGCGGACTTCAGGCTGTTGCGGATCTTCATCTGACTGGACCTTGGAACGCCGTGCGGCTGAAAGAGAGGCGGTGCGTCTAGGGAAACGGCGGCGGCATGTCAACCAAACCGGCCGCCTTCGCCGCCTACTCGGCGGCCGCGGCGGCGCCCTGGCGGAGGAAGCCGTCCCGGGTCTGCGGCAGCTTGCGGCCCAGGATCCGCTCCGCCACCTGGGTCCGCAGCACCTGCGCGGTGCCGCCGGCGATGGCGAACATCCGCGCGTCGCGGACGAATCGCTCCATCGGGTTGTCCCGGCCGTAGCCGGCCGCGCCCCAGACCTGCAGCGCCTGGTTCGTCACCTCGATCGCCGTGTCGGCGGCCAGCACCTTGGCCTGGGCGGCGGCAAGCCGGTCGGGGAAGCCGACCGCCCCATCCCCGGGCCCGGCGCTGCGGGCGGCGCGCCAAATGAGGGCGCGGGAGGCCTCGAGCCTGATCGACATGTCGGCCAGCATCCAGGCGAGGCCCTGGGATCCGGCGATCGGCCGGCCGAACTGCCGGCGCGCCTGGGCATAGTCCATCGCCTGGTCGAAGGCCCCGGCGGCGATGCCGAGCGCCGCCGTCGCGGCGCCGACCCGCTGGCCGTTATAGGCCTCCATCAGCCGGCCGAACCCCCGCGCGAAGCCTCCCGGCGGGCGCAGCACCATCGAATCGGGCACCTTGAGGCCGCGGAAGTGGATCTCCGCCTCCGGCATCCCCCTCAGCCCCATCGACGGGATGCGGCGCTGGATGACGAGGCCAGCCGGGTCGCCCTCCCCGCCCCGCACCACCAGGAAGCCGCCGATGCCGAGATCGACCCCGTCCTCGATGGCCCGGGCGAAGATGAGGTGGAGGCGGGAGACGCCGCCGCCGGTGATCCAGTGCTTCACCCCGTCGATCACCCAGGTGTCGCCATGGCGCACCGCGCGGGTGGTCATCTCGGTCGCGGCGGACCCCGCCTCCGGCTCGGTGATGCAGATCGCCGGCTTGTCGCCAGCCAGCACCAGCCCGGCCGCGAGGCGCTGCTGCGCCGGGCTGCCATAGGCCATGACCGCGCCGATCGCGCCCATATTGGCCTCGACCGCGATGCGGCCGCAGACCGCGCAGGCCTTGGCCATCTCCTCGATCACCAGGACGGCGTCGAGGTAGGAGCGCCCCGGGCCGCCGAAGGCGCGCGGCACGGTCATCCCCATGAAGCCGGCCTCGGTCATGCGGCGGACCATGGGCCAGGGGTATTGCTCGCTGCGGTCGGTCCCGGCCGCCTGGGCGGCGGCCTCCCGCGCCAGCTCGCGCGCGCGGTCGCGCAACCTCGCCTGGTCCGGCGTCAACCCGTCCATGCCCGCTTCCCTTCCCCGGTTCCATCCCCGTTACCCGGCGTTCATCGCCGCCGCAATGGCCGGGGCGAGGTCACGGAATTCCGCGGCGCGCGGGCTGCGGGACCGCCAGGCGAGCGCCAGGCTGCGGCCGGGCGCCGCCTCGCCGCCATCCTCTCCCTCCAGCGGCCGCACCTCGACCGGCGTGCCGGCCAGCACGCCGCCGGCCACCGCGAGGCGCGGCACCAGGGTCACGCCGAGGCCGCTGGCGACCATCTGCACCAGGGTATGGAGCGAGGTGGCGGCGAAGCCCTCCTCGGCCGGCAGGGTCCCGCGCGGCAGGCCGCAGGCATCGAGGGCGTGCTCCCGCAGGCAATGCCCGTCCTCCAGCAGCAGCAGGCGCTCGGCCGCCAGGGCGCCGACCGGCACCCTCTCGCGCGCCGTCAGCCGGTGGCCGGCCGGCAGGGCGGCGAGGAAGGGGTCGGCGGCGATGGGCAGCGTCTCGGCATCGCCGCAGGTGCAGGGCAGCGCCAGCAGCAGCAGGTCGAGCCGCCCGGCATCCAGATGCGCCACCAGCCGCTCCGTCTGGTCCTCCCGCAGCCAGAGCCGCAGCCGCGGGAAGGCGGCGCGCAGGGCGGGCATGAGGCGGGGCAGCAGGAAGGGGCCGATGGTCGGGATGACGCCGAGCCGGAGCGGGCCGGAGAGCGGGTCGCGCGAACCGGCGGCGGTCTCGGCCACCGCCTCCAGCGCGGCCAGCGCCTGGCGGGCGCGCTCCACCACCTCGAGGCCAAGCGGGGTGAAGACCGGGCGCTTGGCGGCGCCGCGTTCCAGCAGCCCGGCATCCAGCTGGCGCTCGAGCGCGATGATGCCGGCCGAGAGGGTGGACTGGGTGACCGCGCAGGCGGTGGCGGCGCGGCCGAAATGGCCGTGATCGGCCAGTGCGAGGAGGTAGCGGAGCTGCTGAGGCGAAGGGAGGGTGATCATTTGCCGTTCGGGTTGCGGCCGCACTGCCCGGTCACTCCGGGCGCGTCATCGGATTTATCGATGATTATACCCAAAACTATTCATTGGCCAGGAGCGACGATGGGGGCCATACCATGGTGCAGCGCAGCAGTGCTCCCGCTTCGGGATCCTGCCGTGCCACGAATCACCGAAAGGATGTCCGCATGCTGACCGTTGGCGACAAGTTCCCGTCCTTCACGCTGGCCGCCGTCAAGGCTGGCCCCGAGGGCCTCGGCGGCCCCGGCAAGTCCTTCACCGAGATCTCCGACACGACCGACGCCGGCAAGTGGAAGATCGTCTTCTTCTGGCCGAAGGACTTCACCTTCGTCTGCCCGACCGAGATCGCCGCCTTCGCCAAGCTGTCCGGCGAGTTCGCCGATCGTGACGCGGTGGTCTACGGCGTCTCCACCGACAGCGAGTTCGTCCACCTGAACTGGCGCGTCTACAACGACGACATCCGCGACCTGTCGATCCCGATGCTGGCCGACATCAAGCGCGAGCTGTCCTCGGCGCTGGGCATCCTCGACAAGGAGGCCGGCGTGCCGCTGCGCGCCACCTTCATCGTCGACCCGGACGGCACCATCCAGTGGGCCTCGGTCAACGGCCTGAATGTCGGCCGCAACCCGCAGGAAGTGCTGCGCGTGCTCGACGCGCTGCAGACCGACGAGCTCTGCCCCTGCAACTGGACCAAGGGCGAGGAAGCCCTGGACGCGCAGAAGCTGTTCGAAAAGGCGGCGTAATTTGGTCCGCGCTACAGGAAGCCGCCACACCAACCCTTCCTGCAGCGCGGAACGGGGGCAGTCAGCCCCCCGTAGGCCCCCGCTCTCCCGTGCCGGCGGCACGGGAGAGGGTAGGTCGAACGGATCCGCCCGGGTCCGCTCCGCCCACCCCGACAACCAGAAGCCTGAAGGAGCCCGCCATGTCGCTGGAAGCCCTGCGCAATGCCCTCCCCGACTACGCCAAGGACCAGAGGCTGAACCTCGGCAGCCTCGCCGCCGAGCCGGCGCTGACCCCGCAGCAGCGCGCCGGCACCTTCGTCGCCTCGGCGCTCGCCAGCCGCAACCCGCTGGTGATCAAGGAGATCGTCGGCGAGTTCGGCCCGCAGCTGAGCCCGGAGGCGCTGAACGCCGCCAAGACCGCGGCCAGCATCATGGGCATGAACAACATCTACTACCGCTTCACCCACCTGGTGCATGGCGACTACGCCAACATGCCGGCCAAGCTGCGGATGAACGCCATGGCCAAGCCAGGCGTCGAGAAGGTGGATTTCGAGCTCTGGTCGCTCGCCGTCTCCGCCATCAACGGCTGCGGCATGTGCATGGAGAGCCACGAGAAGGTCATCCTGCAGCACGGCATCAGCAAGGACGCCGTGCAGGCCGCGGTCCGCATCGCCGCCGTGGTGCATGCCACCGCCGCGACGCTGGACGGCGAGGCCGCCCTGGCGGCCTGACATTCACCCGGCCTTCACCCAGGCGCGCCATGGTCCCGCCGGACACATGGGACAGCCGGGTGAATGGACGGGAAGGCGCAGCCGCGGCGGGTGACGGACCGGGAGAGATTCCTCACCTTCGCCCTCGCCGCGGCCGAGATCCTGCTGGAAGTGACCGCCGACGGCCGCATCCTGTTCGCCGCCGGCGCGCTGCAGAGCCGGCTCGGCGCCCCGGCCGAGAGCTGGGTCGGCCGCCCGGTGCGGGACCTGCTCGCCCGCGGTGACCGACCGGGCTTCGACCTCGCCTTTGCCGGGCTGCAGGCCCGTGACCGCCTGCCCCCCATCTGCTTCCACCTGGCCGATGCCCGCCGGACGCCGATGTCCTGCGCCGGGCTCCGTCTGCTCGGCCAGGATCAGGATCGCATCTGCCTGACCCTGGCCGCCATGCCCGGCCGCGCCGGGGTGGCGCAGCCCGCCTCCGGCTCTGCCGCGCTGCGTGATGCCGCCGAGCTTGCGGCGCGGGACGGCGACAGCCCCGGCCAGCTCGGCCTGATCGAACTGCGCGACGAGGCCGGCCCCTCACCCCTCGGCCGAGATCGCCGAGCGTATCCGCGAGACCCTCGCCGGCGGCCTGGCGGCGGATGCGGTGGCGGGCGAGCTCGCCGCCGGGCGCTACGGGCTGATCTCCGGGACCCTAGACGACCTCGACGACCTCGGCGCCCGCATCGCCGCGGCGGCGGGCGACGGTGCCTCGGTCGAGACCCGCAGCCTGCCGCTGGCGGCCGAGGGGCTGACGCCGATGCAGGCCTCCCGCGCGCTCCGCCATGCCCTCGCCTGCTTCACCCGCGACGGGCCCGAGGCGCTGGACCAGGCCGGCTTCGCCGATGGCCTCTCCGGCTTCGTGACGGAAGCCTATGCCCGTGCGGTCTGGCTGCGCCGCGCCATCGCCGAGCGCCGCTTCCGTCTCGCCTTCCAGCCGATCGTCTCGCTGGGCGATCGCCGCCCCCACCACTACGAGGCGCTGCTGCGGCCCGAGCCCGATGCCGATTCGCCGGTGCGCGGCGTGCAGGAATTCGTCGCCTTCGCCGAGACCGCCGGCCTGTCCGAGGAACTGGACTGGGCGGTGCTGGCGACCGTCTGCGCCGCCGCACGCCGGGCCCGGCAGACCCGCATCGCCGCCAATCTCTCGGGCCTCACCTTGCAGAGCCCGGCCTTCCGGGAGCGCCTGCTGACGCTGCTGGATGCCGAGCCGCTGCTGACCCACCGCCTGCTGATTGAGATCACCGAGACCGCCGAGATCGAGGACGAGGCCGAGGCGGTCCGCACGGTGGAGGCCTTACGGGCGCGCGGCCTGCCGCTCTGCATCGACGATTTCGGCGCCGGCGCCGCCGCTTTCCGCTACCTGCGCGCTTTCCGCGTCGACTACGTCAAGATCGACGGGCTCTATGTCGCCGCCGCGCTCCGCAGCGACCAGGACCGCGGCATCGTCGCCGGCATGGTGGACCTGGCCCGCACCGTCGGCGCCCGGGTGGTGGCCGAGCGGATCGAGACGGAGGAGGAGGCCGCCTTGATGCGCGAGCTCGGCGTGGATTACGGCCAGGGCTGGCTTTATGGCCGGCCGGGCCCGCTGCCCGGGGCGGAGTGACGCCGGGCGGGCGGCGCTGGCCGCTGGTGCGCCGGGCTCAGAACGCCAGCAGCAGGCCGGCATAGCCCGCCGTGCCGAGGGCGAAGGCCCGAAGCGGCTGCGCCGCTCGCTCGGCAACTCCTCCTTGAGGACGTTGAGGATCACCCCACCGGCAAGGAAGGCGGTCAGCGCGGCGATTGCCGCCTCCGAGATCTCGGTCACCCGGCCGGCGGCGAAGCCGAGCAACGCCGCGCCGACCAGGATCCAGCGGCCGGTGCGGCGGTAGGCCGCCTTGTGGTCCTCGTTCAGGCCGTAATCCGTGACGACGAAATGCAGCGCCATGGCGACGGCGAAGAAGGCCAGCGAGGCGAGCGTCATCACCTCCCGGTGCAGCAGGAGATAGCCGACGAGCGCGTTGTAGGTGGCGAAGGAGCCGATATGGATCCAGAACACCCAAGGGCCGGTGCCGGCCTCTGCGGCTTCCTCCGCATCGCGTCCGGCCTCGACCGGTGCCCCTTCCCGCCTGGACCGCGCCCCCTTGGCCAGGCGGTCGAGGCCGTAGAACACGGCCAGCCCCAGGAGGGCGATCAGGTAGACATGGCGCTCGGCGAAGGCGACGTCGCCGAGATCCGTGGCGCGCTTGATGGCCGCCTCTCCCGCCGCCAGCTCGGGCAGGAGGTGGACGAAGACATAGGCGACCGAGACGCCGCCGGCGATGGAGAGCCAGGCGCTGCGGGGTGTCCCGGCGAGAAAGCGCAGGGAGGGCGTGGCGACGTGAACGGCCGCCAGCAGGACGGCCGCGAGGAACGCCGCGATGACCGCCTGATTCATGCTCCCCTGCGCTGCGGTGCCGCCGCGCCGAACGTCGCGCGCGCCGCGGCGTTGCACGGCCCGCCGGCAGGCCGGTGACGCCGGTCCGGGCTGCGGGCGGAAGGAGTCGGCCGAGGCCGGGAGGCTGGGCCGGCGCGGCCTTTCGTCGGACCGGCGACCGCCGGGTCGGCCCCAATCCGCCCGGACGTAGCGGTAGCCCTGCCCGTCCCGGGCGATGTGCCCCGCCGCCGGGAAGGGGAAGTGGTAGCCGATCACCTGGATGCGGTTGGTCGCCACCTCGTCGAGCACCCGGCGTCGGGTCGCCTCGGCCGCCGGCGCGTCGAACTCGAACAGCGACTGCATCCCCGGGCGGCGGGCGAAGAGCTCCGGCCGGTGGGTGGTATCAGCCAGGACCAGCATCTGCTGCCCGGCATCGGCGACGCGGAAGATGCAATGGCCGGGCGTATGGCCGAAGGCGGCCATGGCATGGATGCCGGGGAGACCTCGGCGCCCGGGGCGAAGCGCCGGGTGCGGTCGCGGTAGGGGGCGAAGCGGCGGGCGACATTGGCGAAGTTCACCCGCTGGCCCTCCGGGCTGCGGCTCTCGTTGCCGGCGTCGCTCCACCAAGCCCATTCCGGCTCGGCGACGGCCACCTCGGCATTGGGGAAGACCGCGGTGCCGTCCCGCGTGGTCAGGCCGTGGATGTGGTCCTGGTGACAATGGGTGATCACCACCAGCCCGACCTTGGCGGGATCGAGGCCGGCGGCCGCCATGTTGGCGCCGAGCAGCCCGGCGGTCGGCGCCATCTGGCCGCCAGTGCCGGCATCGAAGGCCACCAGCAGCTTGCCGGTATCGACGAAGGTGACGGTATAGGGGCCGTCATAGGTCGCGGTCGGCAGGAAGCTCTCGGCCAGGGTCGCCTGCACCTCCGGCAGCGGGGTGTTGCGCACCAGGCCTTCGGTATTGCGGCGGGAGAAGCCGTCGAAGACGGTCGTCACGGTGAAGCCGCCCACCTGAAAGCGGTACCAGCCCGGCGCCTGCGGCAGGGCGGCTGGCGCCGGCGCCTGGGCCATGGCCCGGCCGACCAGCGCGGGGGCAGCGAGCGTGGCGATCAGCGCAGCGCGGCGGGTGGTCTCCATTGGGCATCCTCCCTGGCCCGTCGGCGCCCCGACGTCGTCGGGCCGCCGCCGGTCCGGATGTGTTGGGCCGGCGATTCACGCCCCGGACCTGACGGCCCAGGGCGATCGCGGGCCGGACATTCCGGGGAGGATGCGCCAGGGCGGAGCGCTACGCCACCCGGTGCGGCGGGGCGGTGTGCTTGATCAGCACGGCGTCGAGGTTCTCCAGCGCCCGGTTGCCCATGGCGTCGCGCACCTCGATCGTCGCGCTGCCGAGATGCGGCAGCAGGGCGACGTTCTCGAGCGTCAGGTAGCCCGGGTTCACCTTCGGCTCGCCGTCGTACACATCGAGCCCGGCGGCGCGGATATGGCCGGACTTCAGCGCCGCGATCAGGCTCTCGTCGTGCACCGAGACGCCGCGGCCGCTGTTCACCACGATGCTGCCCGGCTTCATCTTGTTGAGCCGCGCGGCGTTCAGCCAGTGCTTGTTGGCGTCGCCGCCCGGCACGTGCATCGAGATGATGTCGATCGCGCCGAGGAAGCTGTCCTCGTTGTCGTGGTAGATGGCGCCCTGCTCGACCTCGGGCGGCAGCTTCTGGATGTCGCGGTAGTGGATCTCCATCCTGAAGCCGCGCGCCATGGCCGCCAGCTCCCGGCCGATCCGGCCGAAGCCGAGGATGCCGAGCTTCTTGCCCTCGAGCGTCACGCCCATGAGCTGGGTCGGGGCCCAGCCCTTCCACTGGCCCGCGCGGACCATGCGCTCGCCCTCGCCGGCGCGGCGGGCGGCCATCAGCATCAGGGTGAAGGCGCATTCGGCGGTGGCGAAGCTCAGCACCTCCGGCGTGTTCACCACGACGATGTTGCGCGCCTTGGCGGCGGCGATGTCGATATGGTCGAAGCCGACCGAGAAGGTGGCGATGACCTTCACGCTGTCCGGCAGGGCCTGGATGCAGGCGGCGTCGAACTTGTCGCCGGCGGCGCCGAGGATGCCGTCCGCGCCGATCTCCTTCGCGCGGCGGGCGATCTCGGCGCCGTCCGTCGACCAGGGATCGTCGCTGGGGTTCAGGCGGGCATCGTAGTCGCGGCTGGCGCGCGCCTCGATCGCATCGGGCAGCTTGCGGGTGACGAGCAGGATCGGCTTGGCCATGGACGGTCTCCTTCGGGGGCCGGGTGTACCAGCGCCTTCGAGCCAGAGAAATAGAGGGGGTCGCAGGGGGCCTCGCCCCCTGCCCTTCCCTTGCCTTGCGCCCGCCCCCGGGGCACCGTCCCGCCCCTGAATCGGGAAGGAGCGTCCCCTATGGATCTCGGGTTGAAGGGCCGCCGCGCCCTGGTGATGGGTGGAACCAAGGGCCTCGGCCGGTCGATCGCCGATGCGCTGGCGGCCGAGGGCGCCAGCATCGTCATCAGCGGCCGCGACCAGGGCCGGCTGGACCAGGCCGCGGCCGAGCTGAAGGCGGCCGGCGCCGCCGCGGCCTCCGGCATTGTCGCCGACGTCGCCAGCAGCGCCGACATGGACCGGCTGGCCGAAGCCGCGGTGAAGGCGATGGGCGGGGTCGACATCCTGGTGCTGAACCATGGCGGCCCGCCGCCCTGCACCGCCAGCCAGATCACCGAGCCGGCGCTGCTGGAATGGTTCCAGCACATCGTCGTCTCCCCGATCCGCATCACCAACGCGCTGCTGCCGGCGATGCGGGAGCGGAAATGGGGCCGGGTGATCGTGGTCGGCAGCACCGGCATGCAGCACCCGATCCCGACGCTGGCGCTGTCCAACACGCTGCGCGCCTCGATCTGGGGCTGGCTGAAGACCCTGAGCGGCGAGGTGGCGAAGGACGGGGTGACGATGAACGTCCTCGCCCCCGGCACCATCCTGACCGACCGCGTGACCTCCACCACCACGGCGCGGGCGAAGTCGAAGGGCGTCTCCTTCGACGAGGCGCTGGCCGAGGCCGCCGCCGAGATCCCTGCCGGCCGCCTGGGCACGCCGGCCGATTACGGGCCGATGGGTGCCTTCCTGGCGAGCGACAAGGGCGGCTACGTCACCGGCAGCATGATCCGCGTCGATGGCGGGCGCGTGCGCGGGATGGTCTGAAGGCAGGTCGGGGGAGAAGGTACTCTCCCCGTTGGACGCATGCGTCCAACCCCCTCATCTATTTCTGTGGGTCGATTCCCGTCGCGCGGCGAGTGCCAGACCCACAAAAAGGAAGGGTGGGGCTTGGGGAGGGAAATACGTTTCCCTCCCCAGCCTTCGGCACGGCATTCGCTAGGACAAGAGCGATGAAGGACCCCGCGATGCTCCCCAACCTCACCCCCGATGTCGCCCTGGCGGAGAAGCTCTTCGCCGAACTCCGCGCGCGCAGCTTCGACGGCACCGGCATCACCCGCGAGGCCTATGGCCCGGGCGAGCGCATGGCGCATGCGCTGCTGGCCGAGGCCGGCGACGCGCTGGGGCTGGAGCGGAGCGTCGACCCGGTCGGCAACATGTACCTGACCCTGCCTGGCGCCGACCGCGCGGCGAAGCGCGTCATCCTCGGCAGCCATCTCGACAGCGTGCAGCAGGGCGGCAATTACGACGGCGCCGCCGGCGTGCTGGCCGGCCTCGCCGCCGTCGCCGGCATGAAGCGGGCGGGCTTCACCCCGGGCCGCGACATCACCGTCATGGCGATCCGCGCCGAGGAAGCCGGCGCCTGGTTCCCGACCAGCTACCCCGGCAGCCGCGGCGCGCTGGGGACGATGCGGCCGGAGGAGCTTGCAGGTGAAGCGGCTCGACAGCGGGCGCAGCCTGGCGGACCACATGCAGGACGAAGGCTTCGATCCCGGCTTCATCGCCGCGGGCAAGCGGGCGATCGGCCCGGACGGCGTCGCCGCCTTCCTCGAGGTCCATATCGAGCAGGGGCCGGTGCTGGACGCCGAGCAGATCCCGATCGGCATCATCACCGGCATCCCCGGCAGCCGCCGGCTGCGCGCCGGGCGGGTGATCGGCGAGTGGAACCACTCCGGCGCCACGCCGCGGAAATACCGCAGGGATGCGGCGATCGCGCTGGCCGACCTGGCGGTGGCAATGGACGAGGCCTGGTGCCGGCTGGAAGCCCGCGGCCACCGCATGGTCTGCACCTTCTGCGTGCTGGCGACCGCGCCCGAGGCCGGCTTCACCAAGATCCCCGGCGAGGCGCATTTCCAGCTCGATGTCCGCAGCGTCAACCTGCATTCCTGCGACGCACTGTTCGAGGTTCTGTATGACAAGGTCGCCGAGATCGAGGCGCGACGCGGGGTGAAGTTCGAGCTCGGCCTGGAGGCGGGCAGCCGCGCCAGCCCGATGGATGCCGGCGTGCAGGCCGGCCTCAGGCACGCGGCCGAGGCGCTCGGGGTGAAATACCTCAGCATGGCCTCCGGCGGCGGCCATGACGCGGCGGCCTTCGCCCAGGCGGGCGTGCCGGCCGGGATGCTGTTCGTGCGGAACCAGAACGGCAGCCACAACCCACACGAGGCGATGCGGATGGAGGATTTTGCGGTGGCCTGTGCAGTCGCGCAGCGATTTGCGGCGGAGTATGGCCAAGGGGACGCTGCATGAGTGCGAAGCTGGCCGTCGATATCGGCGGCACCTTCACCGACCTCGCCATCGAACGCGGCGCCGAGCGCTGGACCGCCAAGGTCCTGACCACGCCGGCGGCGCCCGAGCAGGGCGTGCTGGAGGGCGTCGCGCAGGTGCTGGCCAAGGCGGGCATGGCGCCGGCCGACATCATCCTGGTCATCCACGGCACCACGCTGGCGACCAATGCGGTGATCGAGCGGAAGGGGCGCCAGGACCGCGCTGCTGACGACCGAAGGCTTCCGCGACGTCCTCGCCCTCGGCAACGAGAGCCGATACGACCAGTACGACCTGAACATCGAGCTGCCGCAGCCGCTGGTCCCGCGCCGCTGGCGCCTGCCGGTCACCGAACGGCTGGACAACACGGGCAAGGTGCTCCTGCCGCTGGATGAGGCGGCGGTCGAGGCGCATGTCGCCTTCATGCGGGCGGAGGGGATCGAGGCGGTCGCCATCGGCTTCCTGCATGCCTTCGTGAACCCCGAGCACGAGCGCCAGGCCGCCGCCATCGTCCGGCGCCTCTGGCCGGAGGTGCCGATCTCGCTCTCCTCCGAGGTCTCGCCCGAGATGCGGGAATGGGAGCGCTTCAGCACCACCGTCGCCAATGCCTATGTGCAGCCGAAGATGGCCAGCTATCTCGGCCGGCTCGAGGTCGGGCTGCGCGCGGCCGGCCTCGCCTGCCCGCTCTTCGATGATGCTGTCGGGCGGCGGGCTGACGACGCTCGAGACCGCGGCGCGCTTCCCGATCCGGCTGGTCGAGAGCGGCCCGGCGGGCGGCGCGATCTTCTCGGCGCATGTGGCGCGCGAACGCGGCCTCGACCGCGTGCTGTCCTTCGACATGGGCGGCACCACGGCCAAGGTCTGCCTGATCGACGACTTCCAGCCGCAGGCCTCCCGCACTTTCGAGGTCGCCCGCGTCGGCCGCTTCAAGAAAGGGTCCGGCCTGCCGCTGCGCATCCCGGTGATCGAGATGGTGGAGATCGGCGCCGGCGGCGGCTCGATCGCCGCGGTCGACAGCCCTCGGCCGCATCACCGTCGGGCCGGAAAGCGCCGGCGCCGATCCGGGCCCGGCCTGCTATGGCCGCGGCGGGGTGAAGCCGGCGGTGACCGACGCCAACCTGGCGCTCGGCCGCTACGACCCGGTGGCCTTCGCCGGCGGCAGCCTGCGGCTCTACCCCGAGGCCTCGCGCGATGCGCTGGCGGCCGAGGTCGGCGGCAAGCTCGGCCTTTCCGCCGAGATGGCGGCGCTCGGCGTCGTCGAGATGGTGGACGAGAACATGTCCAACGCCGCCCGCGTCCATGCCATCGAAAGCGGCAAGGGCTTCGCCGGCCGCAGCATCATCGCCTTCGGCGGCGGGGCCCCGTCCATGGCTACCGCGTCGCGGAGAAGATCGGCGTGAAGCGGCTGCTGGTGCCCTCCGGCGCTGGCGTCGGCAGCGCCATCGGCTTCCTCCGCGCGCCGGTGGCGTACGAGGTTGTCCGCAGCCTCTACCAGCGCTTCGCCTCCTTCGACGCGGCGGCGGTGAACGCGCTGCTGGCGGGGATGGCGGCGGAGGCCTCAGCGGTGGTCGCCAAGGGCGCCTTCGGGGCGGAGACCAAGGAAAGCCGCATCGCCTACATGCGCTATGTCGGCCAGGGGCACGAGATCAGCGTGCCGCTGCCGCCGCGCGACATGACGGAGGAGGACGTCAGGACCGTCTGCGCGCTCTATGATGCGGAGTACACCCGCTTCTACGACCGCCCGGTGCCGGGCAGCGACGTGGAGATCCTGAGCTTCGCGGTGACGGTGGCGACGCTGGTGGAGCCGGTGGAGCCGGCCGCCACGGCGCACCCCGCCCCGGCCCCGGCGCCGATCCGCCGCCAGGCGGTGCGCGACACCGTCACTGGCGAGGTGGCGGACTGGCCGGTCTACGACCGCGCCGCCATGGCGCCGGGCGCCGCGGTGCCCGGCCCCTGCATCGTGGCGGAGGCGGAGACGAGCACGCTGGTCGGCCCGGGCTGGACCTGCGCGATGGACAGCCTCGGCTATCTCGACCTGACGCAGGAGAGCGCGTGATGAAGGACACCGGAGCCCTCGCCAGGATCCAGCGCCAGATCCAGTGGAACCGCCTGATCGCGGTGGTCGAGGAACAGGCGCAGACCATGATCCGCACCGCCTTCAGCACCACGGTGCGCGAAGCGGGCGACCTCTCGGCCGGTATCTTCGACCTGCAGGGCCGCATGCTGGCCCAGGCCGTCACCGGCACGCCGGGCCACGTCAACTCGATGATGGAATCGGTCGGCCACTTCCTGGCGAAATTCCCCGCCGAGACGATGCAGCCCGGCGACCACTACATCACCAACGACCCCTGGCTCGGCACCGGGCACCTGCACGACCTCACCGTCGTCACGCCCGCCTTCCGCAAGGGCAGGATCGTCGGCCTCTTCGCCAATACCGCCCATATCATCGACATCGGCGGCCTCGGCATGGGGCCCGAAGGCCGCAGCGTCTTCGAGGAAGGCCTCTACATCCCCATCGTCAAGTGCTTCGACCGCGGCGCGCCGAACGAGACCTTCTTCGACTTCCTCCGCGCCGGCAGCCGCACCCCGGTCGAGCTTGAGGGCGACGTCTACAGCCTCTGCGCCTGCAACGACGCCGGCGCCAAGCGGCTGGTCGAGATGCTCGACGAGTTCGACATGGACAGCCTCGACCCGCTGGCGAGCTTCATCTTCGACAGCTCGCTGGCCGCGACGCTCGAGGAGATCCGCAAGCTGCCGCAGGGCACCTATGGCGGCGCCATCAAGTCGGACGGCTACGAGTTCGAGGTGACGCTGCGGGCCGCGATGACCATCGCCGAGGACCGCATCACGGTCGACTATGCCGGCACCTCCGGCCTCTCGACCCGCGGCATCAACGTCCCCCCGCCTATTGCCGCGCCTATGCCTGCTTCGGGATCAAGTGCGTCGTCGCGCCCGAGATCCCGGAACACTGGGCCAGCCTCAGCCCCTTCCACATGGTGATCCCGGAAGGCTGCATCCTGGAACGCGCCGCGGCCCTACCCCGTCAGCGTGCGCCACGTGGTCGGGCAATTGCTGCCCGACCTGATGATGGGCTGCCTGCACCAGGCGGTGCCGGGGCGGGTCAATGCCGAGGGCTCCTCGGCGCTGTGGAACCCGCCGCTGCGCGGTGGCTCCCAGGTCTCCGGCCAGGCGGCGGAGACTGAGGATTTCGAGATCATCACCTTCAACTCGGGCGGCACCGGCGCGCGGCCGACCAAGGACGGGCTGGATGGCATCGCCTTCCCGTCGGGCGTCCGCACCATGCCGGTGGAGGCGACCGAGAACGTCGCCCCCGTCATCTTCTGGCAGAAGCAGCTCCGGCCCGATTCCGCCGGTGCCGGCCGCACCCGCGGCGGCTTCGGCCAGGTGATGGAGATCGGCGCCAAGGGCGAGGCCGAGTCTGCCGTCAACGCCATCTTCGACCGCGTCGCCAACCCGCCCAAGGGCCGCGAGGGCGGCGGCGAGGGCGCGGCCGGCTGGGTCGGGCTGAACGACGCCAACGGCACGCCGCTGCGCACCAAGGGTTTCCAGGTCATCCCGAAGGGCCGCCGCCTGCTGCTGAAGCTGCCCGGCGGCGGCGGCATGGGCGACCCGAAGCAGCGCGACCCCGAACAGGTGAAGCGCGACGTCGCCGACGGGCTGATCTCGAAGCAGGCGGCGCGGGAGCTCTACGGCGTCGAGTGCTGACGGCCGGCCGGCGGGCCGCGCGGCGCTGCTGCCCGCCGGCGGCGGCCCCTGCATGGTGGCGTTCGATGCGGCCGCCGATGGCCGAATCCTCCGCCTTGCCGAGGAGGACAGCCTCCGGTCGGTCCTGCCGGCCGGTCCCGGCACCGGCCATCGCTGGCGCATCGCCGCCGATGCCGCTCCGGTGCTGCGGCGGCAGGCGGCGGATGCCTGCCCTTCTGAAGCCATGCGGCCGGCGCAGCAGATCGCCGTCACCGTCGAGGCCGGCGGCTGACGCCGCATCTGGCGCTGCGGCGCCGCGGGGGACATGATCGGCGCTCATTCAAGCCGAACGGGACTCCGCGCCGCCATGGCCCTCCGCTGCGACCTCATCATCCGTGACGCCACGCTCTTCGACGGCACCGGCGGCCCGCGCCGGGTGGGCGATGTCGGCGTCACCGGCGACCGGATCGTCGGCGTCGGCGACCTCGGCGGCGCCAGCGCCGACCGCGAGGTGATCGGCACGGGCAAGGCCCTCGCGCCCGGCTTCATCGACGCGCATACCCATGACGACCGCGCCGTGCTCTCGGGCTGCGAATGCCTGCGCTGCAAGTCGTCGCAGGGCGTCACCACGGTGGTGGTCGGCAATTGCGGCGTCAGCCTCGCGCCGCTGACCCAGCAGAAGGGCAAGCGGCCGCCGCCGCCGCTCGACCTGGTCGGCGACAGCGGCTTCTCCTTCGAGAGCTTCGCAGAATACGCCGATGCGGTGCGGCGCACCCCGACGGCGGTGAACACCTATGCCATCATCGGCCACCAGACGCTGCGCTACCGCGTCATGGGCGACGACCTCTACCGCCCGGCGAAGGACGGCGAGATCGCCCGGATGCGCCAGCTCGTCGCCGAGGCCCTGGCCGAGGGCGCCTCGGGCTTCTCCACCGGCCTCTACTACAAGCCCAACATGCATGCGACGACCGAGGAGGTGATCGCGGTGGCAGAGCCGCTGCGCGCTGCGGGCGGCATGTACTTCACCCATATGCGGGACGAGGCCGACAAGGTCTGCGCCTCGATCGAGGAGACGCTGAAGATCGGCAAGAGCGTCGGCGTGCCGGTCTGGATCAGCCACCACAAATGCTCGATGCCGGAGAATTACGGGCGGTCCGTGCAGACCCTGGCGTTGCTCGAGGCCAGCGCCTCCCTGCAGGAGGTCGCCTACGACATGTACCCCTACCCCGCGGGGTCCACCGTGCTGATGCCGGACCGGCTGCGCGACGACGTCCGTGTCATCATCACCTGGTCGATCCCGCATCCGGAATTCGCCGGCAAGGACTTGGCCGAGGTGGCGCGCGGCTGGAACATGGACCAGCGCGCCGCGGCGGAGAAGCTGCTGCCGGCCGGCGCCATCACCTTCCAGATGGACGAGGAAGACGTCCGCCGCATCATGGCGCATCCGATGAGCGTCATCGGCTCGGACGGCATTCCGCACGATGCCCATCCGCACCCGCGCCTCTGGGGCACCTTCCCGCGCGTGCTCGGCCTCTATTCCCGCCAGCTCGGCCTGCTCTCCATGGAGGAGGCAGTGCACAAGATGACCGGCCGCACCGCGCAGCTCTTCGGCATGGTGGACCGCGGCGTGCTGCGGCCCGGCGCCTATGCCGACCTGGTGCTGTTCGACCCGCACAAGGTCATGGACCGCGCCACCTTCGAGGAGCCGAAGCAGGAGAGCGACGGGATCGAGGAGGTCTGGACCAATGGCCGCGCGGTCTTCCGCGCCGGCACCGGCCTCACCGGCGAGGCGCCCGGCCGGCTGATCCGCCGCAACCGCGACTGAGCCCGGCATGCCGCGCGAGGAGGACACCGGCCCCGCCCCGGGGTCGCTGCTGCAGCGGGGCACGCTGTCGCGCGGCGCCATCGCCGGCGTCATCGGCCTGGCGGTGCTGGGCGGCATCGCCTGGCTGCGGGCCGATGACCGGCCTGAGCCGCCGCTCGATGCCTACCGGCGCATGGGGCTGACCGCCGGCCCGCCGGCGCTGCGGCGCGACCTGCTGGCGGAATTCCCCTCGGCGGCTCGCCCGCGCCGTTGGTGCAGCAGCTGGAAGGCATGGGCTTCACCTGCCGCCCGGGCGAGGCTGCCTGGACCTGCCTACATGCCGCCCGCGCCGAGGGCCGCGCCGTCTGGGAGGCGGAGGTCACCCTGACGCTGGCTGGGCAGGCGCTGGGCGGCCTTGAGGCCCGCTTCCGCGAGGCGACCCGCTGACCAGCGGCCGGGTTTGCAAGCCGCGGCGGCTGCGGTAGTCCGGTCGGCGGGAAACGACCGGGACACCGCATGCCGACCGCCGCCGAACGCATCGTCGAATTCCTCGCAGGCCAGGGCGTCGACCGCGCCTTCTGCGTGCCGGGCGAGAGCTACATCGCACTGCTCGACGCATTGCATGCGCACAATCTGCTCGACCTCGTCACCTGCCGGAGCGAGGGCGGCGCCGGCTTCATGGCGGTGGCGGACGCCAAGCTGACCGGCCTGCCCGGCGTCGTCCTCGTCTCCCGCGGCCCCGGCGCCTGCAATGCCAGCATCGCGGTGCATACCGCGGAGCAGGACGCGACGCCCCTGATCCTGCTGGTGGGCCAGGTGGAGAAGCGCGACCTCCGCCGCAACGCCTTCCAGGAGATCGACTACGCCAACATGTTCCGCGGCGTGGCAAAGTGGGTCGGCGAGCTGACCGACCCCGACCAGGCGCCGGAATTCCATCGCCCGCGCCTTTGCCATCGCCATGGGCGGCGTGCCCGGCCCGGTGGTGCTCTCGCTGCCCGAGGACGTGCTGGCGATGGAGTGCCGCGCGCCGCTGATGCCGGCGACGCTCCCCGCCCCCGTCCCGCCGGCGCCGGCCGAGGCCGCCCGCCTCGCCGCCCTGCTGCGGGGCGCCGAGCGGCCGATCCTGCTGGCCGGCCACGGCTTCAGATCGCCCGAAGGCCGCGCCGCGCTGCTGCGCTTCGCCGAGGCCTGGGCGCTGCCGGTCGCCGTCTCCTTCCGCCGCCAGGACCTCTTCCCCAACCACCACCCGCTCTATGCCGGCGATCTCGGCCTGAGGAACCCCGATGCCCAGCGCGCTGCCTTCGCCGAGGCCGACCTGGTGCTGGCGCTCGGCACGCGGCTGACCGACATCACCACCCAGGGCTGGACCTGGCCGGCGCCCGGGCAGCGGCTGGTGCATGTCTGCGCCGACCCGCGCTTCCTCGGCTGGCTCTTCCCGGCCGAGCTCGCCATCGCCGCGGATGCGCAGGCGACCATCGCCGCGCTCGCGGCCGAAGCCCCGCTCCGCCCGCCGGCCGCGCTGCCTGGAACGCCCGCCTGCGCGACCTGCATGTCTCAGACTGCCAGGTCACGCCGCGCCGCTTCGAGGACGGGGTTGCCTTCGCCGAGGTCGCCAAGCTGATCGAGCGCATCGCCCCGGCCGACGCCATCGTCACGCTGGATGCCGGCACCTTCGGCGCGCCCTTCTACCGCAAGGCCGCCTGGACCCCGCCGCAGCGGCTGCTCGTCCCGGTCTCCGGCGCCATGGGCTTCGGCGTGCCGGCCGGCGTGGCGGCGGCGCTGCGGCATCCGGACCGGAGGGTGATCGCGCTCGTCGGCGACGGCGGCGCGCTGATGACCGGGGGCGAATATGCGGTGGCCGTCGCCCGCGGCGTGCCGCTCAAGCTCGTCTTGTCGGACAACGGCAGCTACGCCTCGATCCGCATCCACCAGGAGCGGGCGCATCCGGGGCGGGTCTCGGGGACGTCGCTGATCAACCCGGATTTTGCCCAGTGGTGCGCGGCCTTCCGGGTGCCGGTGACGATGGTGGACAGCAAGGATGATTTGCCGGCGCTGGAGGCGGCGCTGTGCGCACCAGGGGCGGCGGCGATCGTGGTGCGGACCTCGCTGCAGGCCGTGTTGCCGAACCGGTAAACTGGGGAAGGCTCAGCCTTCCCCAAGCCCCATCCGCCAGGCCAGGGTCTGGCCTGGACCGACCTGGAGTCAGCCGGCGCGGCGATCCGCGATCTCCAGGGACACCAGGCGCGCGAGGACGACCGCCAGATAGAGCTGGCCGGTGATGGCTTCCAGGATCGACAAGGACCGCGCCACGGGGTGCGCCGGCACCAGGTCGCCATAGCCGGTGCTGGTCAGCGTGACGAAGCTGAAGAAGGTGAAGTCGCCGGCCAGCGCCTGCGCCGCCATCGGCTGGCCGTGCTGCAGGAAGGCGCCCGGGGCCAGCGCCGCCGCCAGGTCATAGGCCCCGGCGAAGATCAGACCGATCAGCAGGTAGGCGGCGATCGCGCCCTCGATCCGCCGCAGGGTCACCCGGCCAGGCGCCAGCGCCTGCCGCAAGACGGCGAAGGCCAGCAGCGCGAAATTCAGCATCGCCCCCGCGGTCGCCCCGAGATCCGTCTCCGCCCCCGCCACGCCCAGCGCCAGGCCCTGCAGGCCCATCGCCGCCAGGCCGGTCGCCACCAGCAGCGCGCGGAAGCGCCGTTCCCGCGGCGCCAGGCCCAGCAGCCCGGCCAAGATGGTCAGCAGCATAGCCACCGCCATGGCGCCGCGCGGCAGCAGGCCGAGATCCACCATCGGCTTCGCCGCCAGCACCAGCACCAGCAGCGCGAGCAGCAGCGGGTGCAGCGCATGCTCGCCGCGCGGCAGGCGCCGCATGGTCAGTGAGGGACGGCGGCGTGCAGCTTCGGCCGGCCCATCCCCAGCGCCGCCTTCGCCCTCTCCCGCGCCGTCTGGAACACGACATAGAGCATCGGGATCATGAAGATGCCGATGGTGGAGGCCGCCAGCATGCCCCAGAAGACCGGCGTGCCAACCGCGCGCCGGCTGATCTCGGACGCGCCATGCGCCGCCACAAGCGGGTAAAGACCGAGGATGAAGGCGAAGCTGGTCATCATCACGGCGCGGAAGCGCAGCCGGGCGCCGAGGATCGCCGCCTCCTGCACCGACTTGCCGTGCTCCCGCTGCTCCTTGGCGAATCTCGATGATCAGGATGCCGTTCTTCGCCGCCAACGCGATCAGCACCACGATGCCGACCTGGGCATAGAGGTCGAGCGCCAGGCCCGAGGCGCCGATCGAGGCCATGGCCCCCAGCACGCCGACCGCGACGGAGAGCAGCACCGGCACCGGGATGGTCCAGCTTTCATAGAGCCCGACCAGGAACAGGAAGGCGAACAGCACGGCCAGCGCCAGGATGATGCCGGTCTGGCCCGCGGCGGCCTTCTCCTGGAAGGCGGTGCCGGTCCATTCGAAACCATAGCCCTGCGGCAGGGTGTCACGGGCGACCCGCTCCATCGCCGCCAGCGCCTCGCCGCTCGAGCGGCCCTCGGCCGGCTCGCCGTTGATCGTCAGGCTGCGGACGTTGTTGTAGCGGACGATGCTCTGCGGCCCGTATTCGATCCGCGCCTCCGCCACCGCCCGCACCGGCACCATCGAGCCGTCCTTGGTCCGCAGGTGGACGCGGTAGATGTCGGGGATCCCGGCGCGGTCCCGCTGCTCGGCCATGACGTTCACCTTCCAGCTGCGGCCGAACAGGTTGAAGTCGTTGACATAGGCGCCGCCGAGCGTCGCCTGCAGCGCGCCGAACAGGTCGCCGATCGAGACGCCCAGCACCTGCGCCTTGTCGCGATCCACCTCGAGGAAGACCGAGGGCGTGTTGGCCGCGAAGGTCGAGAAGACCCGCGCCAGCGCCGGGTCCTGGTTGGCCGCCAGCACCAGCGCCCGCATGACGGCCGCCATCTCGGCCGGAGTCCGGCCTTCCAGGTTCTGCAGCTGGAACTCGAAGCCGCCCCCGGTGCCGAGGCCCATGATCGGCGGCGGCGCGAAGGGGATGACCTGGGCCGGGACGGAGGCGGTCGCCCGGATCACCCCGGCCAGCAGCCCGCCGACCTTGGCCTCCGGCGCCGTCCGCGCCTCGAACGGCTTCAGCGTGACGATGAAGAAGGCGTTGTTCGACTGCGCCAGGCCCGACAGCATCGAGTAGCCGGCCACGGTCGAGACATGCGCGACGCCGGGCAGGCCCTCGATCGCCGCCTCGACCTCCCGCGCCACCTCCCGCGTGCGGTTGAGCGAGGCCCCCTCCGGCAGCTTCGCCTCGACGAAGAAGGCACCCTGGTCCTCCTGCGGCAGGAAGCCGCCCGGCGTCCGGCCACCGGTCCAGACGATGCCGGCGACGAAGGCGCCGAGCAGCACCAGGCTGAGCGCCGAGACCCGGACCAGCCGGGCGACGATGGCGCCGTAGCCATCCCGCACCCAATCGATCCCGGCGGAGATCTTGCCCATGATCCCGCGCTTCGGCCCGTGGTGCCCCTGCAGCAGGATGGCACAGAGCGCCGGCGACAGGGTCAGCGCGTTGATCGCCGAGAACAGCATCGAGACGCTGACGGTCACTGCGAACTGCCGGAACAGCTCGCCCGAGATGCCGGGGATGAAGGCGAGCGGCACGAAGACCGAGAGCAGCACCAGGGTGATGGCGATGATCGGCGCGGTGATCGTCTCCATCGCCTTCTTGGTGGCGTCCGGCACCGAGAGCTCCGGATGCGCCTCCATCACCGCCTCGACATTCTCGACCACGACGATGGCGTCGTCGACCACGATGCCGATCGCCAGGACCATCGCCAGCAGCGAGATGGTATTGGCCGAATAGCCCATGGCCAGCAGCACGATGAAGGTGCCGATCAGGCTGACCGGCACCGCGACCAGCGGGATCAGCGTGGCGCGCAGGTTGCCGAGGAAGAGGAACACGACCAGCACCACCAGGATGAAGGCCTCGACCAGGGTGTGGATCACCTCCTCGATCGTCAGCTTGACGAATTCGGTGGTATCGTAGGTCACTTGGTAGCTCAGCCCGGCCGGGAAGCGCGCGGCCAGGCCCTTCATGGTCTTGTCCACCGCATCGGCGACGCCGACCGCATTGGCCCCGGGTGCCAGGTAGACCGGCACCAGCACGGCGTCCGAGCCGTCCTGCCGGGTCTGCACATCCTGGTTGTAGGCGCCGAGCTCGATCCTGGCGACGTCGCGTACCCGCAGCACGCTGCCATCGGGGTTGGCGCGGATCAGGATGCGGCCGAACTCCTCGGCTTCGACCAGCCTTCCGGTGGTGCGGATGTTGAGCTGGTAGGAGGTGTCGTCGCTGATCGGCTGGGCGCCGATCCGGCCGATCGGCGCCACCTTGTTCTGCGCCTGGATGGCGGCGATGACGTCGGCGGGCGTCAGGCCGAGCCCGGTCATGCGGTCGGTCTGGAAGGAGATCCGCATGGCGTAGTCGAGCGGGCCGAACATCGTGGCGTCGCCGACGCCGGGCACCCGGCGCAGCGCGTCCAGGATGTTGATGGTGACGTAGTTCGAGATGAAGAGCGGGTCCTGCTGGCCGCCCTTCGACTGCACCGCGATCACCTGCAGCAGGGCGGAGGACTTCTTGCGGACCGAAAGCCCCTGCCGCTGCACCTCGTCCGGCAGCAGGGCCAGCGCCAGCTGCACCCGGTTGTTGACGTTGGTGGTGTTCTGGTCCGGGTCGGTGCCGACCGCGAAGGAGACCAGCAGCGTGTAGCTGCCGTCGTTGCCGCTGGTGCTCTTCATGTAGAGCATCTTGTCGACGCCGTTGACCTGGCTCTCGATCGGCTGGGCGACCGTCGCCTCGACGATCTCGGCCGAGGCGCCGGGAAAGCGCGCGGTCACCTGGACCTGCGGCGGTACGATGTCGGGGAACTGCGCCACCGGGATCTGCAGCAGGGAGACGAGCCCGGCGATGACGGTGACGATGGCGATGACCAGCGCCAGCCGCGGCCGGTCGACGAAGAGCTTCGACATGGCGGCTCAGCCCGCCTTCGCCGCTTGCTGGCCGAGCATCGGCGGCGCCGGCCTTGGCGCCACCACCGCACCGGGCCGGGCGCGCTGCGCGCCCTCGGTGATGACCTGGGCGCCGACGGCCAGGCCTTCCTCCACCACCTGCTGGCCGGCCGGGCCGCGGCCGAGCTTCACCCGCTTCTGCTCGACCTTGTTGCCCTCGCCGACCACCAGCAGGAAGGCGCCGGCCTGGTCCACCTGCACCGCGGATTGCGGGACCAGGATCGCCTGCTTCGGCGCCTCGGCCTCCACCGTTACACCGACGAACTGGCCGTCCGACAGCAGGGCCTGCGGGTTGGCGAACAGCGCCTGGACCAGCACGCTGTCGGTCGCCTTGTCGGTCTGCACGTCGAGGAAGTTCACCTTCCCGACCTGGTCGTAGACCGTGCCGTCCGACAGCTTCAACCGGACCTGCACCTGGTCGACCGCGCTGGCCGCGGCCTTCCGGCGGAATTCCAGGATCTGCCGCTGGGTGACCGGGAAGGTCACCCGCATCTGGTCCTGCCGCACCACCGAGGTCAGCACGCCACTATCGGGGCCGACCACGTTGCCCGGGGTCAGCGCGGCGCGGCCGATGCGGCCGGCGATGGGCGAGACGATCTGGGTGTAGCCGAGCTGGATCTTCGCCCGCTGCAGCTCCGCCTGGGCACCGGACAGCGCCGCGGCGGCGCTCTGCTGCTCGACGATCCGCTGGTCGAGGGTCGATTGCGGGATGGCGTTGGTGCGGATCAGCTCCCGCCCACGGGCCACCTGCAGCTCGGCGTTGTGCAGCTCGGCGCGCGCCTTGTCGATCGCCGCCTGCTTCAGCGCGACCTCGGCCTCGAAGGGCTCGGGCTCGATCTGGAAGACCATGTCGTCGGCCTGGACCGCCTGGCCCTCGACGAAGGTGCGCTCGCGCAGGAAGCCGGTGACCCGGGCACGGATGTCGACCCGCTCCAGCGCCTCCACGCGGCCGACGAATTCCTGCCCTTGGGTGACCGGCTGCTCGGCCGCGGTGACCACCATCACGGCCGGCGGGACGGCGGCGCCGGCGGCAGGCGCGGGCGTCTTCTCGTCGCAGCCGGTGATCCCCAGGAGGAGCAGACTCGCCAGGACAGGACGGGGGATCGACATGGACGGCTCCGGCCCGGACCATCTGGCCGGCACAGTGAGAAGGGATCCCGTCACACCAGCGCGAGAGCCACCCGGTTGCCACAGGTCCGACGCCCATCGGGCGTGCTCAGGCCAGCAGCGCGCCGATCCGCCGGCTGCGGGCGAAGGCACCGAAGGCGGCGACAAAGCCGGCCTCGTCCGCTGGGGCCGGGGCCAGGCCGGGCCGCTCGCCCTCGGCCGGGTCGGCCGCCTGCACCAGCCGGCTGCCCACCACATAGACCCCGTGCAGCGCGGTGATCACCCGGCCGCCGCCCTGGGCCAGGTCCTTCTGCAGCATATAGGCGCCGGAGGCGGCATTGAGCGCGACCGCCACCTCGACCAGCGCGGCGCGCCAGCCGGGATGCTGCGGTGCCGCCTCGCCATGCGCGGTCACCAGCAGCCGCGCCGCCGCCTGAACCACCAGCGCCAGGCGGTCGAGCAGGCCGCGGAGGGCATGGTCGGTCGCCAGGGCGAGCAGCCCCGCCGGGCGCTGGAACAGGTCCACCGCCGCAGCGACCGCGCCGCAGCCGCTATGGCCGAGCACCACCGCGGCCCGCAGCGGCAGGTGGTCGGCGGCATAGCGCAGGCTGCCCAGGACCTCCTGCCCCAGCACGTTGCCGGCGACCCGCACCACGAAGAGGTCGTTCGGCCCCTCGCCGAAGATCAGCTCGGCCGGCACCCTCGCATCGGCGCAGCCGAGCAGCGCGGCATAGGGCCGCTGGGCCGGGGCGGCGCCGTCGCCCAGCAGGCCGACATCACGGGCATCCAGCGGGATTTCCAGCCGGCGATCGCCGCCCGCCGCCTCCAGCGCGGAGAGCAGGCTGGCGAAGCCCTGGTTGCCGCGCTCCAACCGGCGCTGGGCGGCAGCGCCGTCCGCCGGCAGGGGACGGCCAGCCCCAGCTTCCGCCGAATAGCGATAGGCAATCTCGACGCTGGCCATGGCCCTGCTCCCGGCTGTCGCGACATCCTGCGGCAGCGGCGCCGCGCGGGCCAGCGCCCGCCTTGCCACCCCGGCATGCGCGCCCTAATCCGGCAGGACGGAGGATATTTCCATGGACCAGCAGCAGCCGCTCGTCACCGATCCGCATGCCGAGATCCGGGAGGAGGTGGGCAAGCTCTGCGCGCGCTTTCCCGGCGAATACTGGCGCCGGGTCGACCGCGACCGCGCCTACCCGACCGAGTTCGTCCAGGCGCTGACCGAGGGCGGCTGGCTCGGCGCGCTGATCCCGGAGGAGTTCGGCGGGGCCGGGCTGCCGCTGAGCGCCGCGGCGGCGATCCTCGAGGAGATTCATCGCTCCGGCGGCAATGCCGGCGCTTGCCATGCCCAGATGTACATCATGGGCACCATCCTGAAGCATGGCAGCCCGGACCAGAAGAAGCGCTACCTGCCCGGCATCGCCTCCGGCGCGCTGCGGCTGCAGGCCTTCGGCGTGACCGAGCCGACCAGCGGCACCGACACCACGGCGCTGCGCACCGTGGCGAAGCGCGACGGGGACCGCTACATCGTCAACGGCCAGAAGATCTGGACCTCGCGCGCCGAGCATTCGGATCTCATGCTGCTGCTGGCGCGCACCACGCCGCGCGGCGAGGTCGCCAAGAAGACCGACGGCCTCTCGACCTTCATCGTCGACATGAAGGCGGCGCTCGGCAACGGCCTGACCATCCGCCCGATCCGCACCATGATGAACCACAACACCACCGAGGTCTTCTTCGACAACATGGTGGTGCCGGCGGAGAACCTGGTCGGCGTCGAGGGCAAGGGCTTCCGCTACATCCTGGACGGCATGAATGCCGAACGGCTGCTGATTTCCTCGGAATCCATCGGCGACGCCAAGTGGTTCATCCGGAAGGCGGTGGACTACAGCAAGGAACGCGTGCTGTTCGGCCGGCCGATCGGCCAGAACCAGGGCGTCCAGTTCCCGATCGCCAAGGCCTATGCCCAGATGCGCGCGGCGGAAGCGGTGGTGAAGCAGGGGCTGGCGAAGTTCGAGGCCGAGGCTGCCCTGCGGCGAGGAAGCCAACATGGGCAAGATGCTCGCGGCCGACGCCGCCTGGGCCGCCGGCGAGGCCTGCATCCAGACCCATGGTGGTTTCGGCTTCGCCGAGGAATACGACATCGAACGCAAGTACCGCGAGGCGCGGCTTTATCAGGTGGCGCCGATCAGCACCAACCTGATCCTGTCCTATATCGGCGAGCACGTGCTCGGCATGCCGCGGAGCTACTAGCATGGCGTCGCAACCGCTGAAGGGCCTGCTCGTCGTTTCCATGGAACAGGCCGTCGCCGCGCCCTATTGCGCCTCGCGCCTTGCCGATGCCGGTGCGCGGGTGATCAAGATCGAACGCGCCGAGGGCGACTTCGCCCGCGCCTATGACGCGGTGGCGAAGGGCCAGTCCAGCTACTTCGTCTGGCTGAACCGGGGCAAGGAAAGCCTCTGCCTCGACATCAAGGCGCCCGAGGACAAGGCGCTGCTCGAACGCCTGCTGGAGAGGGCGGACGTCTTCATCCAGAATCTCGCCCCCGGCGCCATGGCGCGAGCCGGCTTCGGCTCGGCGAAGCTGCGGGAGAAGCATCCGCGCCTGATCACCGTCGACATCTCGGGCTATGGCGAGGATGGGGAATACGCCGCGATGAAGGCCTATGACCTGCTGGTGCAGGCGGAGACCGGCCTCGCGCACGTCACCGGCCGCGCCGAAGGCCCGGGCCGCGTCGGCGTCTCGGCCTGCGACATCGCCTGCGGCATGCACAGCTACGCCGCGGTGCTGGAGGCACTGATCGAGCGCGGCATCACCGGCCGCGGCAAGGGCATCGCGGTCAGCCTGTTCGACGGCATGGCGGACTGGATGTCGGTGCCGCTGCTGCAATACGAAGGCACGGGCAAGAACCCGCCGCGCATCGGCTTGGCGCATCCCTCCATCTGTCCCTACGGCGCCTTCGACACCCGAGACGGCCAGTCCGTCCTCATCGCCATCCAGAACGAGCGCGAATGGGCCAGCTTCTCCGAGCATTTCATGGAGGAGCCCGACCTGCCGCAGCGCGACGGCTTCCGCAGCAACAACGAGCGGGTGGCCAACCGGCCGATGGTGGATGCGCATATCGCCACGGTCTTCGCCGGGCTGACCCGGGCGGAATGCGCGGCGAAGTTGCGCCGGGCGAATACCGCCTATGGCTTCGTCAACGACTGCGAAGGGTTGCGCACCCATCCGGCGCTGCGTCGGGTGATGGTGGAGACGCCGAACGGGCCGGTGGCGATCGGCGCCCCGCCGGCAGTGCTGTCCGACGGGCCGCGCGTCCTGGGGCCGGTGCCGACGATCGGCCAGCACTCGGCGGCGATACGGGCGGAGTTCGGCGGCTAGACCGGATCGCGCGCCCGGGCGTTCACGCTCTCCGGCGATCCGCTCCAGCTGCGGGGGTCAGCGCCGCGTCGGCAGCGGCAGCGGCGCTTCCGCCACCTCGAGCAGGCCGCGCTGCCGCACCGCGCCGGGCCGTGCCGTGACGATGCCGGGCGTGGCGAGGCCAGGGCGGAGCATCGGGGTGCCCATCATCAGCATCGGCTGGCCCGGCCCGCGCCGACCCGCGGCCTGGGAGGCGACCGCGACGATCTGGAAGCCGTTCGTGCCGATCGGGCGGCTCGACACCACCTTGCCATCGGCCCAGGCGGCGATCAGCGCCTCGCGCCGCTGCTCCTCGGCCAGCCGCACCGCCATCGCCGGCCAGGCGGCCATGACCTGCTGGCGATAGGGCTCGCCCCGCTCGGGCGTCGAGGAATGGTAGTTGGCCGCGGCCTGTTCCCGCTGCCGGTCTGGGCCTGCAGCCGCTTCAGGAAAAGCCCGGCATACCGGGCATTCGCCACCGGGTCGAAGGCGGTCGCCAGGTCGGGGAAGGCGTCCGGGTGGTGCTTCAGGTTGACCTGCAGGCAGCCGACATCGATCACGGTCACGCCGCGGGCGCGCAGCGCCTCGACCGCCGCGATCGCCGCCTCCTTGCTGTCGAAGTAGCGGCCCTGGCCTTCCGCATTGATCGTCCATGGCCAGGCGGTGACCCCGCGGCCGGCAGGGTCGGGCCGGCCGGATCTCGACCTTGCCGATGGCATGCAGCAGGCCGGCCGGGACCTTGTGCTCGCGCTCGGCGGCCTGGATCGCCTGCCGGCAGAGCAGTCCCGGATCGGCAGGGGCAGGCGTCGCGCCCGGTCGCTCTGCCCTTGCCGCTGGGGCGGCGGTCGCCAGGGCCAGGCAGGCCAGGGCAGGCACGAGGACGGCGGCACGAAGCATGCGGTGGTCTCCTCAGGCGCGGCGGCAACCGCGGCAGCTAATCACTTCATCTATCAAAGGGTTTTCGCCGACGGGCATCACCCTGGGCGGAGCCGCGACGGATTCATGGTGCACCGCAAAATAATGCTTGTCAGCGGCCGAGCGGACACCTATCTTGTGCATCGCAGCAACACGGCGTTGCCGGGTTGTCTGCTTTCTTGGACGTTTCCTCCTAAACTCGGCGGTGCCTCTGGCACCGCCTTTTTGCTTCTTGCACGCTTTGGCGTGTCGTGGGGTCACCGGCCGGTGAGGCGGTTCACGTCGCCGTCGTACCCTTAACGGTTCCGGCCGGCCCTATCCCAGCCCGGACCAGTCCGCCAGGGTCAGCCCTGCGATCATCCGCGTCAGGTCGGCCTGCAACGCCGGCATCCGTGGCAGCCGCTCGATCCGCGCCTCGTCCATGTAGAGCGTCCGGGCGATCTCGACCTGCAGCGCATGCACCCCTTCCCGCGGCCGGCCGTAATGCCGGGTGACATAGCCGCCGGCATAGGGGTCGTTGCGCCGCACCCGGTAGCCGAGGCCGGACAGCAGCTCCTCGGCCAGCCGGGTGGCCCGCGGGGCGCATGAGGTGCCATGCGCGTCGCCCAGGACGAAATCCGGCGGGTTGCCCGAATGCGCCGGATGGGTCGGCATGGAATGGCAGTCGATCAGCAGGCAATAGCCGAATTCTGTCGCGCGTCTCGGCAATCAGCGCCGCGAGGGCGGCGTGGTAAGGTTGCCAGTAGCGGCGGATCCGGTCCTCGGCTTCCTCGAACCGGAGCTTGTGGCGATAGACCGTCTCCCCCGTGGCGACCACCCTGGCGATGGTGCCAAGCCCGGCGCCGACCCGCGGGCTGGCGGTGTTCACCCAGGCCGGCAGCGGCCCCTCGAACATCCCGGGGTCGAGTTCCCAGGGCTCGCGGTTCACGTCGCAGAAGACCCGCGGGAAGGTCGCCGCCAGCAGCGGCGCGCCGAGTTCGGGCGCGGCGGCGAAGAGTTCGTCGACGAAGCCGTCCTCCGACCGCCGCAGGGCGAGCGGATCCAGCCGTGCCGCGGCGACGAAGTCCGGCGGATAGGCCCGGCCCGAATGGGGCGAGGCGAAGACCAGCGGCGCGGTCCGCCGCGCCGGCCGCGTCAGCGAGTAAGGCGGCGGCTCCGCGACAGGCGGCGGGACGGGGAGATTTCCAGGGGAAGGTCCATCGGCAGGCAGGATCAAGCCACAGGCAGCGGCCCGTGTCATCAAGCCGCATCATTCACATCAATTAGGCGGTTGTTGGAGGCTTGCCGACCCCGCACCGCTGGGTTAGATACGCGGCCCCGGGCGATGGGCGCATAGCTCAGCGGTAGAGCACTACCTTGACACGGTAGGGGTCACAGGTTCAATCCCTGTTGCGCCCACCATCGCTCCCGGGCTCCTACCTCATGATGTCGCGTTGATTTCCGGCCTGGAAGTCGGCAGCCTGTTCCGACTCCGTAGCGGAGTCCTGGATGCCATGCGTCATCCCTGCCCTGTCGTCTAATGGTAGGACAACCGCCTTTGAAGCGGTCAATGCAGGTTCGAACCCTGCCGGGGCAACCAGGACGCGCAACCATGGCGCGGAGGTTGCCCCCCGCGCCACGCCGCGATCAGGGCCGCTCGTTCGAGAAGACGATCGTCCCGCTGGCGGAGAACATGCCGCCGACGCCATGGCAGACCGAGACCTTCGCCCCCGGCACCTGCGCCGGCGCGGTGCCGCGCATCTGCCGCACGCTCTCCTGCAGGGCGAACATGCCGTACATGCCCGTATGGGTGTAGGACAGGCCGCCGCCGGTGGTGTTCAGCGGCAGCTTGCCGCCCGGCCGGGTGTTGCCCTCGCGGATGAAGCCCGCCGCCTCGCCCGGCTTGCAGAAGCCGAGGTCTTCCAGCCCGTAGAGCGGCAGGTGGGCGAAGGCGTCGTAGATCATCATGTGATCCACGTCCTTGCGGTCGATTCCCGCCGCCTCGATCGCCGTCGGCCCCGCAACCCGGAACGCGCGGGAGGAGGTGAAGTCCTCCATCTGCGAGACCATGTTGCTCTCGACCGATCTCGCCGGTGCCGAGGATGTAGACCGGCTTGATCGGGAAATCCTTGGCGCGGTCGGCCTTCGTCAGGATCAGCGCGCCGCCGCCATCCGTCACCAGGCAGCACTGCAGGATGCGGAAGGGATAGGCGATCATCCGGCTGTTCAGCACGTCGTCGACCGTGATCGGGTCGCGGAACATGGCGCGCGGGTTCTTCCCCGCCCATTCGCGCTGCACCACCGCGACCGTCGCCAGGTCCTCGTGCGTCACGCCGTACTTCTTCATGTAGCGCAGCACGGGGATGGGGAAGAGCGTCGGCGGGCCGAAGGGGCCGTAGGGCATCTCGAACTGCCCGTTCAGCCCCTCGGGCTCGGCCGGGCGGGGCGTCGCGTTGATGCGCGACTTGCCGCTCTCGCCATGGGTGATGAGGATGGTGTTGGCATAGCCGGCATGGATGGCTGCCGCCGCCGTGGCGGACATGCAGCATGAAGGAACAGCCGCCGACGCCGGTGCCGTCCACCCATTTCGGGGTGATGCCGAGATAGTGGGCGATCTGCTGCGGCATCATCGGGCCGACGCAGGCGACGCCGTCGATGTCGGAGGGTTTGAGCCCGGTCTCCGCCATGGCGTTCAGCGCCGCATCCGCATGCAGCATGATCTGGGACATGCCCGGGATGGCGCCGAGCTGCGTGGTTTCCGCCGCACCGACGATGGCGATCTCACCGCGTCCGAGCATCACTTGCCTCCCTGGGCGGGACGGAACAGGGGAAGCGTGATCTCCTCGTCCATCGGGGTGAAGGCGACCTCGAGCTTCATGTCGAGCTGGAGGGCTTCCGGCGTCTGCTCGCAGTCCACGATGTTGGTCATCATGCGCGGGCCTTCCTCGAGCTCGACGACCGCGATCGCGTAGGGCGGCGTGAAGCCTGGGACGGGGCGGTGGTGGATGACGTAGCTGTGCAGCGTGGCGCGGCCCGAGGCCTCGAAGACCGTGACGTTGCGCGTGCCGGTATAGGGGCTGAAGGGGCGCGGCGGGAAATAGGCCTTCCCGGTATCGCCGCAGCGCTGCAGCAGCAGCTTCCCGTCCTTGGTGCCGTCCCAGAAATGCTTGGTTTCTGGCGTCGGCTTCGGCTTCGCCCTGCCGGGTGCGAGCATGCCCATCTCCTCCTTTGGTTGGGACTTGCCCGCAGCCTGCCATGCCCTGCCCGGCAGGGCGAGAGGGCGGGCGCTACATCGCCGGGTACCAGCCGTCGTTGATCATGGCGTAGCCGTCGCCGCGGCGGACCAGGTGCAGGAAGCCGGGGAAGTGCATGTGCATGCCCGCCACCGCCTGGCCGTCCGTCGCCACCATGTCGAAGACCCGGCGGCGCGTCGCCGCGGCCTGCACGGGGTCGATGTCGAAGGCCATGGTGACCTCCGGGCGGGGGATCTGAATCTCCGGGATGTGGATGATGTCGCCCCAGATCAGCAGGCTGTCCTTGCCCGAGTTCACCATGTAGCCGCTGTGCCCCGGCGTGTGGCCCGGGAAGGGCATGGCGGTGACGCCCGGGAAAACCTCGCCGCCGGTATGCGTGCGGGTGCGCGCCTTGTAAGGTGCGACCTGGGTCCGCCCGGCCATGAAGTTGCGCGCCCGGCTCGTCTCGTCCGCCTTCGCCATCGCCGCGTCGTCATGCCAGAAGGCCAGCTCGGCCTCGTGCATCACCAGCTCGGCATTCGGAAACAGTGGTTTGCCCGCGGCATCGGCGAGGCCATTCGAATGGTCGGGGTGCATATGCGTCAGCAGCACCGTGTCGACCTCCTCCGGCGCCACGCCGATCGCCGCCAGGTTCTCGAACAGCTTGCCGCCGGTGGCCGCCATCGCGGTGCCGCATCCGGTGTCGATCAGCGCGGTGCGGCCGCCGCTGCGGACGACGAAGGTGTTCACCGCGGTCCGCCGCGGCACCGGGCGGAAGTTGTCGCGCAGCAGCTGCGCCGCCTCGGCCTCCGGGATGTTCTGGATGACGGCCATGGAGCCGTCGAGATAGCCGTCGCTGACCGTGCAGACCGTGATGTCGCCGATCCGCCGGTGGTGCACCGCCGGCACCTGCCTGTCCGGAATCGCCATGGCCGTTTCCCCCTTGCCTCGAGCGAAGGAGCCCTGGGCCAGCCCGGCCCGTACCGCCTACCCCCGCCGGACCTGCGCCAGGAACTCCCCGGCCCGGCCGCGCAGCGTCGCCGCATGGCCGGTGAGGTCATTCGCCGCATGCAGCAGGGCGCCCGAGGCCTCCCCGGTCTCCTGCGCCGCGCGCTGCACGTCGCCGATCCGGTGGTTCACCGCGGCGGTGCCCTCGGCCACCTGGGCGGCGCTGCGGGCGATCTCGCGGGTCGCGCTGCCCTGCTGCTCCACCGCGGCGGCGATCGCGCCGGTCACCTCGTTCATCCGCTCAATCGTCCCGCCGATGGCACGAAGCGCCGCCACCGCCTCCCCGGTCGCCGCCTGGATGGCGGTGATCTGGGCGCCGATCTCCTCGGTCGCCCTCGCCGTCTGGCTGGCCAGGGTCTTCACCTCGGAGGCCACCACCGCGAAGCCCTTGCCGGCCTCCCCGGCGCGCGCCGCCTCGATCGTCGCGTTCAGCGCCAGCAGGTTGGTTTGCCCGGCGATGTCGCCGATCAGCCGCACCACGTCGCCGATCCGCCGTGCCGCCTGGGCCAGTCCCTGCACCGTGCCGTCGGTGGTCCGCGCCGCCTCGGCCGCCTCGCGCGCCACCGCGGCGCCGTCCGCCACCTGGCGGGTGATCTCGGCGACGCTGGCGGCCAGTTCCTCGGCGCTCGCCGCCACCGCCTGCACGTCGGCGCCGGCCCGGCCGCTCGCCTCGGCCACCGCCCCGGCCTCCCGCCCGCTGCTGACGGCGGTGCCGGACAGCGCCTGGGCCGCGCCATGCACCTGCGCGGCGGCGGCCGCCACCGCCTCCACCACCCCGCCGATCTCCGCCTCGAAGCTGTCGGCCAGCCGCGCCTGGGCGGTCGCCAGCGACCAGGTCAGCATGGCCGAGACATAGCGCCCCTGCGCATCGCGGATGGCGCAGGCATTGAGGTCGAAGACCTCCTCCCCCATCCGGATCCGGCTGCGGTACGGCAGCCGCGACGGATCGGCCAGCAAGGCGCGCTGGTGCTCCGGCCGGCTGTGCAGCACGTCCATGCTCTGGCCGACCAGAGCCTCCGCCTGCACCGGCAGCAGGTGCTCGACCCGCCGCATCGAGCTCCGTCGCGAAGGGGTTGCAATAGGTGATGCGGAACTCGTCATGCGGGTCGGCGGTCATGATGCCGTTCGACATCTGCCCCAGCATCTGCTGCTGCGCGAAGGCCTGCTGCACGGTGCCGCGCAGCGCCTCCAGCGCTCCCGCGATGGCGCCGATCTCGTCCCGCCGGTCGCGGTCGGGCACCGCGGTCGCGGCATCGCCGGCGGCGATGGTGCGGATCGTTCCTGCCAGGCGCCGCAGCGGCGTGCCCACCGCCCGCGCCGTGAGCCAACCGGAAGCGACCAGGATCAGCGCCACCGCCAGGCCGATCCAAAGCACCGCCGCCTCGACCCGCTCGGCCGCCGCGGCGCTCGCCGCGACGCGCGCCGCCGCCAGGGTGCCAAGCCGCTCGTTCGCCTCGCCCAGCGCCGCTTCCAGCCGCTCGCGCGCCGGCGTGCTGTGCTCGGCCCGCGCCTTCTGCATCGCCTCGGCCAGCCGCACCAGTTCCAGCGCCGCAGCCGCGCGCCTCGGCGATGCCGGTGATGCGCTTCAGGTCGGCCGCGCCAGGGCCGCTGGCCGCCACCCCGGCCAGAGCGCGGGCATGCACGCGCAGCTGCGCCGAGGCCCGGCGGACCCGTCGCGCCTGGGCCTCGTCGCCGGTCGCCAGGTAGCGCTGGCTGCCGAGCCGGACATCGCCCATCGCCTGGTGGAAGGTCATCAGCCGCTGGCGCGCTTCCTCCCGCTGCGCCTCGAGCACGTCGATCTCGACCATGCTGGCGACCGCTTCGAAGGCCTGGTCGTATTCGCCGACGCGGGGAAAGAAGCCGGTGTCGCGCTGGACGACCAGCTCCCGCCGGAAGCGCGCCTGCTCGCCGATCGAGACCGCGTAGTCGGCGAGCTCCGCCCGCGCACGGTGCAGCGCCGCGGTCACCCCAGGGTCGGCGGCGCCTTCGGCCGCCTGCTGAAGCCGCTCTCCCGCCAGGCCGACTTCCTGCTGCATCAAGGCGGCCAGCTGGTCCACCGCATCGGTGGTCTGGGACAGCTGCACGTCGCGCAGCGTCATGGCGGCGCGGGCGACGTGCAGCGCACCCTGCCGTGCCGCGGCGCGGGCCTGCACCGCCTGGCGCTCGGCCTCCAGCTGCGCCCCGGCGGCGGCCAGCTGCGCCTGCACCAGCAGGACCAGCCCGCCCAGCAGCAGGATCGCCAGGATGGCGCTGGCCGCGAGCTTGCGGCCGACCGAAAGGTTGCGGAACAGGCGCATGGGCAGGTCCTCCTCGGCCGAGGCTGCGCGCGTCGGAGTTAAGCCGGTGCAAACGCCACTCGACAGGCCCCGGCCACCGCGCCACCGTCCGGCCCCAGACAGGTTGGGAAACCGGGACGATGCTGTTCGACTTCGAGACGATCTCCGCGCAGGATCGCTACAAGCTGGTGGTGTCCTCCGTCGTGCCGCGGCCGATCGCCTGGGTGGTGACGCAGGACGCGGCCGGGACGGTCAATGCCGCACCCTATTCCTTCTTCAACGCCTTCTCCGACGACCCGGTCGTGATCGGCTTCGGCGCAGGCCCGCGGCCCGCCGGTTCGCTGAAGGACACCGCGGACAACATCCGCAAGACCGGCGAATTCGTGGTGAACCTGGTGCCCGAGAGCGCCATCCACGGCATGAATGCCACCGCCATCGACTTTCCGCCGGGGGTGGACGAGCTGGCCGAGGCCGGGCTGAGCAAGCTCGCCTCCAGCAAGGTCAAGCCACCGCGCATCGCCGAAAGCCCGGTCGCGCTGGAATGCGTCACCTTCCAGCTGATCCCCGCGGGACACCACACCATCGTGCTCGGCCGGGTCGTCGCCATGCACATCGCCGACGATTGCATGCTGGACGCGGCGAAAGTCTATGTCGACACGCCGAAGCTCGGGCTGGTCGGCCGCATGCACGGCCGCGGCTGGTACACCCGCACCGAGGACCGGATCGAAGTGCCGCGGCTGACGGTCGCGGAGTGGGAGGCCCGGAAGAAGGCAGCCGAATAGGTCCCGGCGCGCCGGGCCGCTTCCGGGCGCGGAGCCTCCATGCTAGGGGTCATTTGAGAACCACTCGCAAATGACCCCTGCCCCATCCGCCACCGCCGCCCTGCCTGCCGCCGCGGCCTCGCCACGGGCCCGGCCGCCCCGCGCCGGCTGGAGCCGGCTGGCCCTGCCGCTGGCCGGGCTGGTCGCGGCGCCGCTGGTGGCGGTGCTGGTCTCGGCCGCGGTGCCGGCCGGCGCGGTCTGGCACCATATCGCCAGCACGACCCTGCCGGAGATGCTGGCGAATTCGGCGCTGCTGTTCCTGCTGGTCGGGCTGATGACCGCCAGCGCCGGCGCGCTCTCGGCCTGGCTGGTCACCGCCTGCAGATTCCCCGGCCGCGGCGTGCTGGAAGTGGCGCTGCTGCTGCCCATGGCGATGCCGGCCTATGTCTGCGGCTATGCCTATACTTGGCTGCTCGACGTCGCCGGCCCGGTGCAAACCGGGATCCGCAGCCTGACCGGCCTGCGCTGGGGCCAGTACTGGTTCCCCGAGATCCGCAGCCTGCCAGGCGCCGCGCTGATGCTGGCGATGGTGCTCTACCCCTATGTCTACCTGCTCTGCCGCAACGCCTTCCAGCAGCAGAGCGTCTGCCTGCTGGAGGCCTCCCGCACCCTCGGCCATTCGCTGGGATCCTGCTTCCTCCGCCTCGCCTTGCCGATGGCGCGGCCGGCGATCGTTGGCGGGGTGGCGCTAGCGCTGATGGAGACGCTGGCGGATTTCGGCACGGTGCAGCATTTCGCCGTCCGCACCTTCACCACCGGCATCTACGAGGCCTGGTTCGGCCTCGGCGACCGCGGCGCCGCCAGCCAGCTGGCCGCCTGCCTGATGGGGCTGGTGGCAGTGCTGCTGGCGCTGGAACAGGTCAGCCGCGGGGGGCGGCGCTTCCACCCGACCACCAACCGGCATCCCGTCCTGCGCCCGGTGCCGCTGCGCGGCTGGAAGGCCGCGGCGGCCTTCATCCTGTGTGCCCTGCCGGTCGGGCTCGGCTTCCTGCTGCCGGCCGGCACCCTGCTGGCGCTGATGCTGCAGGTCGGCGATCCGCTGGAGCCCGCCCGCTTCCTGCCCTTCGCCCGCAACAGCATGGTGCTGGCCGGCCTCGCCGCGACCGCCGCGGTCATCCTCGCCGGCTTCTTCGCCTGGGCGGCCCGGCTGCATCCGCGCCCCGCCCAGCGGCTGGCGGTGCGGGTGGCGGGGTTGGGCTATGCCATCCCCGGCTCGGTCATCGCGGTCGGTACGCTGGTGCCGCTCGGCCTCTTCGACAATGCGCTGGATGGCTGGATGCGGGCGCGGTTCGGGGTCTCGACCGGGCTGCTGCTGTCGGGCGGGGTGGCGGCGCTGGTCTTCGCCTATCTGGTCCGCTTCCTGGCGGTGGCGCTCTCGGCGGTCGAAGCTGGGCTGGGCCGGGTGAAGCCCTCGCTGCGCCATGCGGCGCGGGTGCTCGGCGCCTCCCCGACCGGCTCGGTCTGGCGGGTGGAGTTGCCGCTGGCGCGCGGCAGCCTCTTCACCGCCTTCCTGCTGGTCTTCGTCGACACGATGAAGGGATTGCCGGCGACCCTGATCGTCCGGCCCTTCGACTTCGATACCCTGGCGGTCAGGGTCCATGGCCTGGCCGCGGATGAAGACTAGCGGAGGCGAGCACCGCCGCCCTGCTGATCGTCGTGACCGGCCTGCTGCCTGTGCTTGCGCTCACCAGGGCCATGCGGAGAAGCTGATCGCACCCTTAATTTACTTCACGAGGAATATGTAACGCAGATCACACTCCTGTGGGCCGATGGCGTGCCGCCTCGCAACACCCAGGCCCATACGGCATTAGACATGTTCCAGACTCGCCCCAGGCGGCCGCCGCCCGATGCGGACCAGGCCCGCTCTCGTTCCCCTTTGCTCGAATGGCCGTCCCCGATGCCAAGCTTCGCCGCGCTCTTCGACACGGAGGCCCTGGCGCCGCATGGCGTCTGCCTGCTCTGGCGACCGAAGCTGCTCTGGCTGCATGTCGTCTCGGATGCGGTGACCGGGCTGGCCTACTGGTCCATCCCGGCGGTGCTGACCATCATCGCCATCCGCCGGCGGGACCTGGTCTACCCTTGGGCGCTGGAGCTCTTCGCGGTCTTCATCCTGGCCTGCGGCGCCGCCCATTTCCTATCGATCTGGACGCTCTGGAACCCGGATTACGGGCTGCAGGGAGCGGTGAAGGCGATCACCGCCGCCGTGTCCCTGGTCACCGCGATCGCGCTCTGGCCCTTGCTGCCGCGGCTGCTCGCGCTGCCCTCCGCCGCCACCCTTGCCGATGCCAATGCCCGGCTGACCCGCGAGGTCGCCGAGCGGCGCGAGGCCGAGCAGCGCGCCCGCGGCAGCGAGGCCCGGTTGGCCGGCTTCTTCGAGCACCAGGCGGATGCGCTCTTCGTCGTCCGGACCGGGCTGAAGACGGCTGTAGGCGATTTCGCCTTCGAGACGGTGAACCCGGCCTTCTGCCGCATGTTCGCGGTCGAACGGGAGCGGATCGAGGGCGCCGGGCCGGACCGGCTGCTGGCCGCGGAAGGCGCCGCCCAGCTCGACCGCGAATTCGCCGAATGCCTCCGCACCGGCCAGCCACGCAGCTGGGAGAGCACCACCACCGGACCCGAGGGCGTGCACCACTGGCACACCGTGCTGGTGCCGCTGCCGGCCGATGCGGATGGCGTGGTGCGGCTGCTCGGCAGCCTGCGCGACGTGACCGAACTGCGACGGCTGCAGCTCGACCTGGTGGAGACCGCACGGCGCGCCACCATTGGCGCCATGTGTGCCGGCGTGGCGCATGAGATGAGCCAGCCGGTCAACATCATCGGCCTCTGGGCCGAGCGCGCCCGCAGCACGCTGGATGCCAGCCTGGTCCGGCCGCGCCGGGCGATGGAGGTGGTCCTGGACCAGACCCGCCGGCTCGGCGCCCTGCTGGAGCGCATGCGCGACCTGGCGCGCGACCCAACTCCGGGCGACGAGCCCTTCGATGCCGCCGTCGCGGTCGCGGCCGCGGTCGAGGTCGCCCGCCGCGCCTGGGCGCTGGACCGGGTCGAGGTGGTGCTGGAGCCGCATGCCGAGGCCCCGGTGCGCGGCCGCCCGGCCCAGCTGGAACAGGCGGTGCTGCACCTGCTGGAGAATGCCCGCGACGCGGTGCTGCAGCGCCGGCAGCAGGACGCGGCGGCGCCGGCCCGCATCACCGTGTCGATCGTCGGCGGCGCCCCCGGGCAGCGTGACCGTCGCGGTGCGCGACACGGGTGGCGGCGTGCCGGCGACCATCGCCGGGCGGATCCTGGAGCCCTTCGTCACCTCCAAGGATCCCGGCCAGGGCACCGGGCTCGGCCTGCCGCTGGCGGTGGGCATCGCCCGTGGCATGGGCGGCCGGCTGGCCTGGGCCAATGCCGCCGAGGACCGGCCGGAGGCGGGCGCGGTGTTCCGGCTTATCCTGCCCCTGGCGGCCACCGATCCGGCACCAGCGGACGCCGATCCGGCACCGGCGGGTGCCCCGGCATGAGCATGGGCACGGGGCCGGGCCTCTGCGTGCTGATGGCCGAGGATGAGTGGCTGGCCGCCGAGGTGCTGGCCGAGGGGCTGGCGGAGGCAGGCTTCACCGTGCTCACCGCACCCGACGGGCTGGCGGCGCTGGAGATGGCCGCCGGAGGCGCCCCTTCGACCTGCTGCTGACCGACCTGCGGATGCCGCGGATGGATGGGCGGAAGCTGATCGCCCGGCTGCGCGCCGAGCGGCCCGACCTGCCGGTGGTGGTGATGACCGGCTTCCCGCCGCCGGACGGGGCGGGCGCGCTGCATGGCGGCAAGGCGCCGCTGCGGCTGCTGACCAAGCCGATCGAGATCGCCCGGCTGGTCGCCGAGTTGCGGGCCGTCGCCGGGCTCAACTGACGCGGCGACGCCCCGCGCCTGGGCCGCAGGGCATGAACGCCCGGCGCCGCCATGCCGTTATGGCGCGGCAGGCAAGGCGAGGACGGGCGTGGCCGGACGGACTTCCTGGGGAAAGCGGGCAGCGGTGCTGCTGGCGGCGCTCGCCATGCTGCCCGGCTGCGCCGCCCTGCTGCCGCGGCCGGTCGGCATCGAGCAGCGGCTGGCGGCGCTGCCGCGGCGGGGGCTGGCGCTGCAGGCCCCGGTCACCATCCGCTGGAACGATCACCTGGTGCCCTGGATCGAGGCCGGCAGCGATGCCGACCTTGCCTATGCGCTCGGCCTGGTGCACGGCCATCTGCGTGGGGCGCAGGTCGCGCTGCTGCGGATTGTCAGCCGCGGCAGGCTGGCCGAGATCGCCGGGCCGCTGGCGGCCGATATCGACCATGCGCTGCGCATCCTCGACTTCGGCCGCGTCGCGCCGGCGATCGAGGCGGCCTGGCCGGCGGAGACGCGGGACTTCGTCGGCCGCTTCGTCGCCGGGCTGAACCATGCCGTCATGACCGGGCCGCAGCCGCGCGATTCGGCCTGCTCGGGCTCCGGCCGCAACCCTTCACCGCTGGCGACATCCTGGCGATCGGCCGGCTGGCCGGGGCCGACGTCAACTGGCTCTCCTACTTCTCCCTGCTGGCGGAGCGCGGCACGCCCGGCTTCGCCCAACGCTGGCAGCGGACGCTGGAAGCAGGCGCCGGCACCGCCGGTCCGGCCAATGCCGGGCAGGCGGCGCTCGGCGCGATCCTCGCCGGTCTCTCGCGGTCCGGCAGCAACGCGGTGGCGGTCGCGCCCTCGCGCAGCGCCTCGGGGGCGGCGATGCTGGCCTCCGACCCGCATCTCGGCCTGTCCCTGCCCAATCTCTGGATGCTGGTCGGGATGAAGTCCCCGTCCTTCCACCTGGTCGGGCTGATGGTGCCCGGCCTGCCGATCATCGGGCTCGGGCGCAACCCGGAGGTTGCCTGGGGCGGCACCAACCTGCGGGCCGCCTCCTCGGACCTGATCGACGTGTCGCGCCTGCCGCCCAAAGCGTTTTCGGAGTCGGAGGTCACGATCCGGCAGCGGCTGTGGTTCAGCGCGAAGCGGCGCGTCCGGGTCACGCCGCAGGGGCCGGTGGTGACGGATGCCGCGCTGGTGCCGGGCAAGCCGGGCGAGCCGATCGCGCTGCGCTGGGCAGGGCATGAGGCGAGCGACGAGATCACCGCCCTGCTGCGCGCCGCCCGGGCCGGAAGCGGCGCCGCCTTCCGCGACAGCTTCGCGGGCTTCGCCGTCTCGCCGCAGAACATGCTCTATGCCGGGCGGGACGGCTCGATCGGGCGGGTGACGGCGGCGGTGCTGCCGTCGCGGGCCGGACTTCCCGCCGCGGATCCGGTGCTGGATGCCGGCGCCCCCGAGGCAACGGCGCCCTGGCGGAGGCTGTGGGATGCGCGCGACCTGCCGAGGCTGGAAGACCCGGTGGATGGCGTGCTGGCTTCGGCCAATGAGAACCCGGCGCTTTGGGCCCTGAACCCGCCGCCGATGGGCTTCTTCTTCTCGGATGGTGACCGGGTGGCGCGGCTGCGGGCCATGGCGCTGGCGAAGCCGAAGCTGACCTCCGGCGACCTCGCGGCGATGCAGGCGGATACCGTGGCGCCCAAGGCGGCGGTGCTGGCGGCGGGGCTGCTGGCGCGGCTGGACGCGTTGCCCGGCGGCGCACCCGAGCCCGCCCTGCTGGCACCGCTGCGCGGCTGGGACGGCGACTATGCCGCCGACAGCCGCGCCGCGCTGGTATTCGAGCTGCTGCTGGCCCCGCTGGTGCCGGCCCTGCAGCCGGAGGGCGGCGGGCGCGGGCCGGAGACAAGCTGGAACTTCCTCACCACCTTCCTGATCCGCGACCTCGACGCCCTGCCGCCGGCGCGGCGCGAGGCGGTGCTGCGCGACGCCGTGGCGGCTGCCGCGCCGCGTGCTGCCCGCCACCGCAACTGGGGCGAGGTCCACCGGCTGCGCGCCGCGCATTGGCTGGTGAACCTGCCGGTACTCGGCCGCGCCTTCGTGCTGGAGAGCTTCGCCGTCGGCGGCTCGCGCGAGACGCCGATGAAGTCCGGCCATGGGCTGGTCACCGGCCCGCATGAGGTCGGCTTCGGCTCGATGGCGCGGCAGGTCTCGGACATGGCTGACCCGGATGCCAATTGGTTCGTCCTGTTCGGCGGGCAGGATGGCTGGCTCGGCAGCGCCGCCTTCGCCGACCAGGTGCCGCTCTGGCGGGAGCGCCGCGCCATCCGCATGCCCCTTCGCCCGGCGACCGTCGCGGCGGAATTCCCCGAGTGACAGTCCTGCAGCCATGACCAAGGAGAGTTTCGAAGGGGGCCTCGCCCCTTCGCGGGGCCCGGGGCAGCGCCCCGGCCGGCGCCGTGCCCTTCGACGCGACGCCGTTGCTCCGGGCCGCGGCAGCCCTTCGGCTCCGGCGTGTCGATCGCCTGGATCCGGCGGCGACGCAGGCCGCGCTGCTGCGACGCCTGCTGCGCCGCGCCTCAGGCACCCGCTTCGGCGTGGCGCACGGCTTCGGCTCGATCCGCGACGTCGCGGACTACCAGGCCCGGGTGCCGCTGCGCCGCTATGAGGATTTCTGGCGCGACTGGTGGCAGCCCGGCTTCCCGCGGCTGGACAACGTGACCTGGCCGGGGCGGGTGCCGTATCTCGCGCTCTCCTCCGGCACGACCTCCGGCACCACGAAATACATCCCGGTCACCCGGCCGATGGTGCGGGCCAATCGCGGCGCGGCGCTCGATGTGCTGGCTTGGCACCTCCGCCACCATCCGCGCAGCCGGGTCTTCGGCGGGCTGTCCTTCATGCTCGGCGGCTCGACCGCGCTGGAGCGGGTCGCGCCCGGCGTGCGGCAGGGCGACCTGTCCGGCATCGCCGCGGCCGAGGTGCCGCGCCTGCTTGGCCCCTGGGGCTTCCCGCCGCGCGACCTGGCGCTGATCGCCGACTGGGATCGCAAGCTGGCGGTGCTGGCCGAACGGGTGCCGGCGGCGGCTGTGCGGATGCTGTCGGGCACGCCCTCCTGGCTGCTGCTGCTGCTGGAACGCTTGGCGGCGCGGCGCGGGATGCCGCCGCTGCCGGGGCTGGAGCTGCTGGTGCATGGCGGCGTCACCTGGGCGCCCTATCGCGACCGGCTCGCGCCCTTCCTGCCGCCGGGCTGCGCGACGCGGGAGGTCTATCCGGCCAGCGAGGGGTTCTGCGCCATCGCCGATCGCGGCGAGGGCGAAGGGTTGCGGCTGCTGCTCGATCGCGGCGTGTTCTGGGAGTTCGTGCCGGTGGGTGAGCTGGAATCGGCGAACTCGGTGCGGCACTGGGCGGCGACGATCGAGACCGGGATCGAGTACGCGGTGATCGTCACCAGCTGCGCCGGGCTCTGGAGCTACGTCCTGGGCGACACCGTCCGCTTCGTGGACCGTGCGCCGCCGCGGCTGCTGGTGACGGGACGGACCTCCTATAGCCTCTCGGCCTTCGGCGAGCACCTGACGGGCGAGGAGATCGAGCGGGCGCTGCTGGCGGCGACGCAGGGGCTCGGGCTGGCAGTGGCGGAATACACGGTCGGGCCGGTCTTCGGCGCGATCCGCGGCCACCACCGCTGGTTGGTCGAGCCGGCCGCGGCGGCTGATCCCGACCTCGGCCCGCGATTGGCGCGCGCGCTGGACGCGGCGCTGACCCTGGCCAACGACGACTATGCCGTGCACCGCCGCGGCGGGCAGCTGGACCCGCCGGAGGTGCTGCTGCTGCCGCCCCGCGCCTTCGCGGGATGGATGCGGGCACAGGGCAAGCTGGGCGGCCAGCACAAGGTGCCGCGGGTGCTGGCCGACCCGGCGCGCTTCGCCGCGGCGGAGAGGGGCCTTGCCGGTTAGTCCTTGCCGCCCTCGGCCTGCTCCGGCGCCGAGGCGCTGTTGAGCTGGATGTAGTTCTGGATGCCGATCAGCTTGATCAGGTCGAACTGCCGCTCGAGGAAGTCGACGTGTTCCTCCTCGTTGTCGAGGATGCGGCGGAACAGGTCACGCGAGACGTAGTCGCGCACGCCTTCCATGTAGGCGATGCCCTCCCGCAAATCCGACATGGCTTTCTCCTCGAGGCGCAGGTCGCACTGGAGGATCTCCTCCACCGTCTGGCCGACCAGCACCTGGTCCAGCCGCTGCAGGTTGGGCAGCCCGCCGAGGAAGAGGATGCGCTCGATCAGCCAGTCGGCGTGGTGCATCTCCTCGATCGACTCGTCGTATTCGTGCTTGCCGAGCTTGGTGACGCCCCAGTGCCGCAGGATGCGGGCATGCAGGAAATACTGGTTGATGGCGGTCAGCTCATTGGTGAGCTGTGTGTTCAGGAACTCGACGACCTTGGGGTCGGACTTCATCGCTTGTCTCCCGGCGCGGCAGGCAGCCGGCGCCTCCACTGCCGGGCTTTAGCCTGCCCGGCACCTCACGATCAGGGAGGCCGGCCGGATTGGCCGCCGGCGCGTCCTGCGCGTCCCGGATCATGCTGAGGATCATGCGGGTGCAGGTGCCGCACTGCGCCTTGCAGTCGCAGGCGGCATAGACGTCGCGCGGGCGGCGGGCGCCTTGCGCCACCGCCTCGTTCAGCTTCGTGTCGGTCAGCGCGTTGCAGAGGCAGACGATCACGGTCCCGCTTCCCTTCAGCGCCAGCCGGCGCGTTGCAGCAGCTGCAGCGCCGGGGCGGCATTGGCATTGGTCTTGTCGGCATCCACCGGCTCTGCGCGGAAGCGGCCCATCGCCTCCAGCGCCGGGTGCAGCGGCGCGTCCGGCACCGCCGGGTATTCCATGTTGCCCAGCGCCAGCATCGCCTGGGCATGGTCGCCGGTGAGGAAGTCGAGGAAACGCGCGGCCTGCGCCTTGTTCGGCGCGGTCTTCACCAGGCCGGCGCCGGAGATGTTCACATGGGTGCCGCGGTCGCCCTCCCCCTGGTTCGGGAAGATGACGCCGATCCGCTTGAACAGCGCCTGGTCGTCCGGCTTCTGCGAGGCGCCGAAGGCCGCGAGGTAGTAGGTATTGGCCAGCGCCAGGGTGCACTGCCCGGCGGGGATGGCGCGGAACTGGTCGCGGTCGCCGCCCTGCGGCGGGCGCGCGAGGTTGGCGGCGACACCCTTCGCCCAGGCCTCGGTCCTCTCCGGCCCATCGGCCGCCAGGATCGAGGCGGCCAGGCTGATGTTGTAGGGGTGGTTGGAGGAGCGCACGCAGAGCCCGGCGCCGGCCGGGCCGGCCAGGTCCTCATAGCGGGCGAGGCCCTGCGGCGCGCCCTTCTCCTTGTCGTACATGATGACGCGGGCGCGCTGGGAGATTGCGAACCAGGATCCGTCCGTCGAGCGCAAGGCCTGCGGGATGCGCTTCTCGACCGCCTCGGACTTGAAGGGCTGCAGGATGCCGGCCCCGGCGGCGCGGGCAAGGCGCGCGGCGTCCACGGTGATGAAGACATCGGCCGGGCTGTTGGCGCCCTCGGAGCGGATCCGCTCGATCAGCTGGTCGGCATCGCCCTCGATCAGCCGGACCCGGATGCCGGTCTCCTTGGTGAAGGCCTCGTAGAGCGCGCGGTCGCTGTCGTAGTGGCGGGAGGAATAGAGGTTGACCTCCTCGGCCCCAGCCGGCGCGACGACGGCGGCGGGAAGCAGGCCGATCGCGGCGAGCAGGCCGAGGATGCGGCGCTTCGGACGGGCGGTCATGGCGTCACTCCGGGGGTGGCGATCCCGTTGATAGAGATAATGAGAACCATTCGCAAGTGCCTTCCGCGGCGTCCCGTGGAAAGCCTGCCCGGGAAGGGCGCCGCTCTGCCTTGCGCTGGCGCAAATGCAAACCGCTCGCGAAAAAGGCCCGCCCCGCTGCCGGGACGGGCCCCTTCCCGGCGGGCCGGTTCAGACCTCGCCGCGGGACATCCGGCCGGCGATGTGCTCCGCCTGGCGGATCGCCAGGGCGACGATCGTCAAGGTCGGGTTGCAGGCGGCGCCGGAGGTGAACTGGCTGCCGTCCGAGACATAGAGGTTGGGCAGGTCATGCGCCTTGCCCCACTTGTCCACCACGCCGTCCCTCGCGTTCGCGCTCATGCGGTTGGTGCCGAGGTTGTGGGTGCTGGGATAGGGTGTGGTCTCGAAGGTACGGGTGGCGCCCACCGCCTCGTACAGCGCGCGGCCCTGCCCGTAGGCGTGGTCGCGCATGGCGATGTCGTTCCTGTGGTCGTCGAAATGCACCTTGGCGACCGGCAGGCCGTGCCTGTCCTTCGCCGCAGAGTCCAGCGTCACGCGGTTGTCCGCCTGCGGCATGTCCTCGCCGACGATCCAGAGGCCGGCCATGTGGTCGTAGGCATCCATGGCGGAGGTGAAGCCGCGGCCCCAGGCGCCGGGCTCGAGGAAGGCGGCCATGAAGGGCACGCCGAGCGAGAGCGTCTCCAGCTTCGTAGCCGCCGGCGAAGCCGCGCTTCGGGTCGTGGTGCGCCTCGTCGCGGACGATGCCGGCCATGGTGGTGCCGCGGTACATGTGCACCGGCTTCTCGAAGGTGGCGTAGACGCTGCCGGTGGTGTGGCGCATGTAGTTGCGCCCGACCTGGCCGGAGGAGTTGGCCATGCCGTTCGGGAACATGCTGGACGCGCTGTTCAGCAGCAGGCGCGGGCTTTCGATGCTGTTGCCGGCGACCGCGACGACGCGCGCGCGCTGGCGCTGCTGGCGACCTTCCTTGTCGGCATAGACCACGCCGGTGGCGCGGCCGCGCGCGTCATGCTCGATCTTCAGCACCATGGCACCCGGCCGCACCTCGAGCCGCCCGGTCGCCTCGCCCGCCGGGATCTCGGTGTAGAGCGTGCTCCACTTCGCCCCCATCTTGCAGCCCTGGAAGCAGAAGCCGAGCTGGTGGCAGGAGGTGCGATCGGCCCGGGGCTCCGAGTTGATCGCCATGTTGCCGGTGTGGAAATCCTTGTACCCGAGCTTCTTCGCCCCGGCCGCCAGCACCTTGTAGTTGTTGTTGCCGGGCAGGCGCGGGATGCCGTTGGTCCCGGTCACGCCCATCTTGTCCTCGGCCCTTGCGTAGTAGGGCTCGAGCTCGGCCAGCGTGATCGGCCAGTCCAGCAGGTTGGCGCCCTCGACCGCGCCGTAATGCGTGCGCGCCCTGAACTCGTACTCCTGGAAGCGCAACGAGGCGCCGGCCCAATGCGTGGTGGTGCCGCCCACCGCCTTGACGATCCAGGCCGGCAGGTTGGGGAAATCCTTGTGGATGCGCCAGGAGCCGCCAGTGGTGCGCACATCCGCCCAGGCGAGCTGGCTGAAGCTGGCCCATTCGTCGTTGATGAAGTCCTCGATCTCGTGCCGGCCGCCAGCCTCAAGGATCACCACCTTGGCGCCCTTCTGCGCCAGCTCGTTGCCGAGCGTGCCGCCGCCGGCGCCGGAGCCGATGATGACGACGACGCTGTCGTCGTTCAGGTCGAATGTCGCCATGGGTCAGGCCTCCGGCAGCCAGTCGATGTCGTTGAAGCCGCGCTCGATGTAGCCACCGTGCTCGTAGGAGGCACCCTCGTAGCCGAGCTTCTCCCAGACCTCCTTCTGGTTGTAGAGCGAGACGACCAGATCGCCGCGCAGCTTCTGGAAGAAGGCGCCCTTCTCCATCCCCTTCAGGATCTCGACGCGCTGGTCCTCAGAGGCCACGCGGATGTAGTCGCGGCCGAAGCGCTTCTTCGCCTCGGCATCCAGCGCGGTGGCGCCGTCCTCCAGCAGCTTGCGCAGCGCGGCATCGCCCGAGGCCGTGTCGTCATAGGGCAGGACGGCGGCGATGTAGAAGCGGTCGGGGAAGCGGTCATGCGGGAAGATGTCGCGCGCGGCGCGGGCCAGCACGGTCATCGTGGCCGGCTTGATCGCCTTCAGGTCCGCCGCCCAGGCCGCGTCCGGCGTGATGGTCATGCCGGCCGCGACCGCGGCGGCCGCCGCCGGGGCCGTCGCGGCGCCGCGCAGGAAGACTTCGGCGGCGCACCGAGGTGCGCTTGTCCACTTCTCTCATTTCTTGGTTCCTCCCTGATCGCGTCTTAGTTGAAGCGGCCGAACCGTTGCAGCACCTCGGTCTTGTAGCCGTCTGGATCGGTGATGAAGAAGAATTTCGCCATCGGCTTGCCGCCATGCGCCATCTCGCGCATCGGGCCGCATTCGATGCCGGCCGCGGACATCCGCGCATGCTCGGCCGCGAGATCCTCGACCACCACGGCCAAGTGGCCATAGCCGTCGCCGAGCTCGTAGGGCTCGGTGCGGCCATGGTTGACCGTCAGCTCGAGCTCGAAGGGCCCTTCCGCGGTGCGCAGGTAGATCAGGGTGAAGCCGTCGAAGGCGAGGCGGTCGGCCACCTCCAGCCCGAATGCGCGACGGTAGAAATCGACCGACCGCGCCTCATCGAGAACGCGGATCATCGAATGGATCAGCTTGGCCATGGTGGCTCCCCGCACTGCTGGGGGAGGCTTGCCAGGGCCGCGCGGGGCGCAGGTAGTAGCGGGCTACTGCGCCGGCGGAATCACGCGGCCTTCAGCACCCGCGCCGCCACCTCCGCCGCGTGCTGATCCTGGTTCTCCAGCCAGAGCAGGCAGGTGACCCGCAGCAGGGAGGCGAAATTGCCGATCTCGCCGCGCCGCGTCAGCACCTCGTCATGCAGGGTGACGAGGAAGCGCGCCACCGAGGTGCCCTCGGCCGCGGCGATCCGTTCCAGGATGCGCCAGAAGGCGGCTTCCAGCCGGATGCTGGTGCAGTGGCCGTGCAGGCGGATGGCGCGCGTCTCGCAGGCATAGGTCGCCGGATCCTGCGAGGCGAAGATGTTGCACATGGACATGATCCTCCCGGCCCGGGGGAGGCGCCCCGGGCCGATCGGAGGTCGCTAGCCCGCCGGCTGCAGGCCGCGCAAGAACTTTGCGCGCGCGCTCGCCCCGGCCATCAGGAAGGACTGGTCGTTGCCGGAGAGCAGGAAGCGCGCGCCAAGGCCGATATAGGTCGAGGCGTGCACCTCGTCGTAGACCCCGCCCATGCCGAGCGTCTTGCCGTGCCGCTTGCAGGCATTCGCCACCGACTCATAGGCCGCCTTCACGCGCGGATGGCCGATCTGGCCGCTGATGCCCATGCTGGCCGTCAGGTCGCTGGTGCCGATCATCAACGCGTCGATCCCCGGGACGGCGGCGATGCTGTCGGCTGCCTCCACCGCTTCCGGAGTCTCGATCATGACGCAGACCAGGATCGCCTCGTTCAGCTTCGGCCTGCGCCTCGGCGTTGGACGGCGGCAGCATGTTGTACGCGAAGGGCGGGCCGCCCCAACTCCGGGTGCCGATCGGCGGGAAGCGGTAGGCGGCCGCGACCGCCCTGGCTTCCTCGGCCGTGTCCACATGCGGCACGACCACGCCCATGGCGCCGTTGTCGAGCGCCCGCGTGCCCTCGAACAGCGCGTCCTTGCAGCAGCGGACCACGGGCGTGACGCCCTGGTTCAGCGCGGCGATGGCGATCTGCGTCGCCTCGTGCACGCTCATGGCGCCGTGCTCCATGTCGATGAACAGCCAGTCGAAGCCGGCCGCGGCGGCGATCATGCCGGTGCCGCTGGTGCGCAGGTGGTGCACGCCGAAGCCGAGCGCGAGCTCGTCCTTCGCCAGGCGTTGCTTCAGGCGGTTGGGCGGAAGTGGCATGGACGTTTCCCCTCTGGCTTGGAAGGGGCAGCGCACCATGCGCATCCGGCGGGGTCAATCGCCCCGCCGGATGCCGCTACGGCTACAGCCGCTCCACCGCCGGCGGCTGCGCGCCGAACCAGCTCTTCTGCAGCATTGCCCGGGCGACGGCGGCGCCTTCGCCGTCGCCACGCATCTCGGCCGCCCGCAGCAGCCCCGCCGCCGCCCAGGCATTGTTCGGCACCCGCTTCAGCGCCTGGCGGAAGGCCTCCTCGGCTTCGGCCGGCTTCCCCTGCGCCAGCAGCGCGGCGCCGAGCGACTGGTGGACCGGGTAGTACCAGAAGGGCGGCTCCATATAAGGCAGCGTGTCCTGGACGGCGGCGGCCTCGGCGAAGAGCGTCGCCGCGGCGGCCTGGTCGCCCGCAGCCTGGGCGATGCGGGCGCTCACCACGCGCATGGCGATGCCAAGCACCTCGGGCGCCGGCACGCCCTGCGCCGGCAGCGCCTGGATGGCGGGCAGCGCCGCCAGCTCGCCGATCGCCGCCGCCTCGGCGCGCGCCTCACCGGCGCGACCGGACTCGCGCGAGCGCGACGCCGCGGGCATAGTGCCAGTGCGCGCGGATATAGGGGAACTCCGCCGCCGGCGCCGGCAGCGCCAGGATCGTCTCCGGCGTGGAGAAGCGCGCATGCGCGACGAAGGGCGCTGAGACCACCGGCTGGGTCAGGCCGGGGAAGGCGCGCTTGGCGTCGTCCGAGACGATGGCGGCCAGCCGCGTGGCCGCCTCCACCGCGCGCGGCCCGTCGCCGCCCATCATCGACGACACCATGACGAAGTGGACGTTGTGCGCGAAATAGCCCTGGGCATAGAGCGCGCTGGCCCCGCCGCGGGCGATCTGCGCCTCGTCCGCCGCGACGGCGCGGAGGTTGGCCTCGAGGCTGTCGCGCCACATCCCCAGCCGGTACCAGATATGCGCCGGCATGTGCACGACATGCCCCGCGCCCGGCATCAGCGCCGCGAGGCGTGCCGCATGCGTCGCCGCGCGCTCCGGATGGTCGGAGGCCTCGACCGTGTGGATGTAGAGGTGGATCGCGCCCGGGTGCAGCGGGTTGGCGGTGATCGCCGAGGGCCGCGTGCCGAGCACGCCTTCCAGCAGCGCCAGGGTCTCCGCCGTCGCGCCCTTCGGCCTGCGGCCGGCATCTTCCCAATAGTCCCAGGGCGAGAGGTTCATCAGCGCATCGGCGGTCAGCATCGCCACCTCGGGGTCCGCCGGCCAGCGCGCCTGCACCTTGCGCATCGCATCGGCGAAGGCCTGGTCGAGCGGCTTGCGCTCCGCCTTCGGGTCGGCGGCGTAGCGCTGCGACAGGGCGTCGATCAGCGCCGCGCGCAGCTCGCCTGCCTGCGGCGCCAATTGGCGGGCGCGCTCCAGCGCGGCATAGGCGCGGCGGCCGGCATCCTCCTCCATGATGAAGTTGATATGCGGGCCGAGCACCCAGGCCTCGCCCCACAGGCACATGGCGCAATCGGGATCGGCGGCCTGGGCCATGCGGAAGGCGCGCGCGGCCTCGGCATGGTTGAAGCCCCAGGCGTAGCGATAGCCCTGGTTGAACCAGGCCTGCGCCTCGGCATTCGTCGTTCCGGCCGGCCAGGTCAGGCTGCCGAGCTCGGGGTTGAGCACCGGCGGATCGGCGCTGGTCGGCGCCGCGGCGCCGCGCGGCAGGTCGGGGACATGGCCGCCGAGCTCGGTGCGGCGCGGCAGCGCGGCGCGCGCGCTCTCGGCCTGGGCCAGGCTGGGGTTGATGCGGAAATGGTCGTGCTGCTGGGCGGCGGGCGCGGCATGCCCGTCGTGCCGCGCCTGCGCGCGTGCCGCCATCGGCACGGCAAGGGCGACGGTGGCGAGAAGCAGGGCACGGCAGGTGCTGAAATGCGGCTTCGGACGCATGATCTCCTCCCCGAGGGCGTGGACGCCCGGGACGGGCACCCGGCGGAATGCTCCGTCATGCGCGGCCGCACGGTCTTCCTGCCGTTCTCGCGAGAGGCGGCATCGGATCGGGCCGCGGGGGAACCCTATCCGATCCGGGACGGTTGCTGGCGCAAGGCTCCGTGATCAGTCTTCGGCGGCATCCTCGGCGGGAACGCCGCTCTCGACATAGGCCATCAGCATCTCCAGCCGGTCCGCCTCGCTCGCCGGCTTGTCGGTGCGGATGCGGGCGATGCGCGGGAAGCGCAGCGCGACGCCGGACTTGTGCCGGGTGGAGAGCTGCGCGGCGTCGAAGATCACCTCCAGCACCAGCGCCTTCTCCACCTCCCGCACCGGCCCGAAGCGGCCGGTGGTGTGGTTGCGGATCCACTTGTCCAGCCAGCCCAGTTCCTCATCCGTGTAGCCGGAATAGGCCTTGCCCACCGGCACCAGCTCCTCGCCCCCTGCCCCATCCGGCCGCCAGAGGCCGAAGGTGTAGTCGCTGTAGAAGCCGCTGCGCTTGCCGTGGCCGCGCTGGGCATACATCAGCACCGCGTCGATCGACAGCGGGTCGCGCTTCCATTTCCACCACAGCCCCTTCTGCCGCCCGGCGACATAGGGGCTGTCGGCCCGCTTCAGCATCAGCCCCTCGATCGAGGCGGCGCGCGCCCCGTCCCGCACCTCGGACAGCTGCGCGACCGAGACGAAGGCGATCTGCGCCGAAAGGTCCATCCGCGCCGGCGAGACGCGCGCCACCCAATCCTCCAGCCGGGCGCGGCGGGCATCGAAGGGCAGTGGGCGCAGGTCCTCGCCGGCCTCGAACAGCAGGTCATAGAGCCTGACGCCGACGGGGTAGTCCTTCTGCAGCTTCGCCGAGACGGATTTGCGGTTCAGCCGCTGCTGCAGGTCGGCGAAGGGCGCCACGGCGCCGTCGCGGATCACCAGCAGCTCGCCATCCAGCACGGCGTGGAAGTCCATCGCCTCGGTGACCTCGGGGAAGGCGCCAGAGATGTCCTCGCCGCCGCGCGACCAAAGCCGCCGCCCGCCGGGCCCTGCCGTCAGCTGCACGCGGATGCCGTCCCATTTCCACTCGGCACGCCAGTCCTCGGGCCGCAGTGACGCGACATCGGCATCCTCCAGCGGATGCGCCAGCATCAGCGGGCGGAAGACCGGCGCCTCGCGCGGGTCGGGCTTCTCGTCGCGGCCTTCCAGCCAGCGGAACAGCGGCAGGTAGGGCGGGGCGACGCCGTGCCATACCTCCTCGATCTGCTCGACCGCCTGGCCGGACCAGTCCGCCAGCGCGACGCGCGCCAAGCGGCCGGAGACGCCGACGCGCAGCCCCCGGTGATCAGCTTGATCAGCGCCAGCCGCCCGGACGCATCCAGCGTGTCGAGCCAGCCGGCGATCAGCGCCGGCAGCTCGCCCTTCGGCGTCAGCTCGAGCGCCTCGACCACCTCGGAGAGGCTCGGCGGCGGCGCGTTCACGCCTTCCCGCTGCGGCCAGATCAGCGCCACCGTCTCGGCGAAGTCGCCGACATAGTCATGGCTCAGCGCCAGCAGCACCGGATCGGTGCGCGCCGCCACCAGGTCGCGGATCAGCGCCGGCTTGGCGGCGGTGAAGACCAGCTCCTCGGTCAGCGCCGCCAGCCCGACACCGCGATCGGGGTCCGGCTGTGTCGCGAACCAGTCGCGCAGCAGCGCCAGCTTGGCGTTGCGGCCAGGGGTGAAGACCAGGCGTTCGAGCAAGGCGGCGAAGGCGGGGACGCTCATGCGCCCTGCTCCGCGGCAGCCACCGGTGCGTCCTCCTCCTCCTCGCCCAGCCCCACCAGGTGCAGCGCCCGGCCGCGGATGCCGCGCAGCGCCATGGCATGCACCAGCGCGTCGTCGCGGCCATGCGTCACCCAGACCTCGGGAGCGCCGACCTCGTCGATCGTGCGGTTCAGGTCGTCCCAGTCCGCATGATCGGAGATGACCAGAGGCAATCCCACGCCGCGCGTCCTCGCCCGCTGCCGCACCCGCATCCAGCCGCTGGCCACGGCCACCACCGGCTCCGCCAGCCGCCGCGCCCAGCGCTCCTGCACCGCCGAGGGCGGCGCCAGCACGATCGCCCCCTGCAGCGCCGCCTTGTTGGCGACCGTCGCCGGCGCCAAGGGGCCGAGCGGCACGCCAAGCTCCTCGTACAAGGCACACAGCCTCGCCAGCGCGCCGTGCAGGTGGATCGGCGCGTCCCAGCCGGCCTCCCGCAGCAGCCGGATCAGCCGCTGGCACTTGCCCAGCGCATAGCAGCCGACGACATGCGTGCGCTCGGGGAACAGGGCCAGGCTCTTCAACAGCTTCGCCACTTCCTCCTCCGGGGGCGGGTGGCGGAAGACCGGCAGCGCGAAGGTCGCCTCGGTGACGAAGACGTCGCACGGCACCGGCTCGAAGGGCGCGCAGGTCGTGTCGCGCTGCCGCTTGTAGTCGCCGGAGATCACGGCGCGTGCCCCTTGCCAGTCCAGCACCACCTGGGCCGAGCCCAGCACGTGGCCGGCCGGCACCAGGCGGATGGCGACGCCGTTCTGCACCAGGGTCTCGCCCGCGCGGATCGCCTGCTGCACCGTGCCGGCTCCAGCCTCCCCCATCCGGGCGCGCATGATCGCCAGAGTCGCGGGCGTCGCCAGCACCGCAGCATGGCCGGGCCGGGCATGGTCGGCATGGCCATGGGTGACGACGGCGCGATCCACCGGCCGCTGCGGGTCGATGAAGAAGTCACCCGGTTCGCAGAACAGCCCCTGCGGCGTGACGCGAAGCCAGGATTCTGGATGCGGTGGCATGGATAAGGCGGATCCCCCGGCCGGTTCGCCGCGGGGTCGCACCGCGTCCCACCTGGCAGGTCCCAAAATGTGACCGCCGCAACACCAGACAAGCACTTTCCTGGAATCTCCACGGAACTGGCAGCCATGTCATGCGTCACCAAGGACCGGGTCCGCAACGGCACCGTCGAAGGTCAAGGTGGAGGCTGTGTGCCGCATGGCGGCTGAGGACGCGGAGCCGGGCGGGCTGGAGACACTGGGTGACGAGGCGCAGTTTCGCGCGCTCGCCGACCACGCACCCGTGTTGATCTGGCGCGCAGACCTGTCGATGGGCTGCGACTTCTTCAACAAGCCTTGGCTCGACTTCACCGGCCGCGCGCTGGAGCAGGAGCTCGGCAATGGCTGGGTGGAGGGCGTCCACCCGGACGACCGCGACCGCTGCCTGCAGACCTACACCGATGCCTTCGTGGCCCGGCGCGAATTTCTCCATGGACTACCGCCTGCGCCGGCATGACGGCGCGTGGCGCTGGCTGCTGGACAAGGGCCGGCCGTTCGAGGTGGCGGGCCAATTCGCCGGCTTCATCGGCAGCTGCATCGACTACACCGATACCCGCCAGGCCCTGGAGGACCACCGCCAGGCGCTGGAGGAGCGGGAGAACCTGCTGTCGGAGCTGCACCACCGGGTCAAGAACAACGCCCAGGCCACCACCTCCTTCCTCAGCCTGCAGGCCAGCCGGGCGAGCGACCCCTCAGTGGCAGCGGCGCTGCGCGGGGCGGCGATGCGGGTGATGCTGGCAACCCTGGTGCAGGACCGCATGTTCCGCGTAGCGCCGGATGCAGGGGTCGAGCTGGGGCCGGAGCTCGAGACCACTGCCCGCACCGCGCTGGAGGTGAATGGCCGGCCCGGCCTGACGCTCGAGCTGCACCTGGAGGACACCCTGTCGCTGCCGGTGGCGCAGGCGACGCCGCTGGCCCTGATCGTCAGCGAGCTGGTGGTGAATGCCGCCCGGCACGCCTTTCCCGGCGACGGCCCCGGGAGGGTCAGCCTCACGGTCCGCCGCGCCGGGCCGGGCCTGGGCGAGGTGGTGGTGGCGGATGACGGCATTGGCCTGCCGGAGATCCCCCGCCGGAACACCCCGCAGGGCTGCCTCGGCCTGCACCTGATCCCCGGCTGGCGCGGCAGGCGCATGCGACCTTGAAGCTGGATGGCGCCCAGGGCGTCCGGGCGACCCTGCGCTTCGCCTGCCGATAGGCGAAACGGCCGCTTCACGCAGCGCACCGGCGCCGCCATATTGCCCGGCAGATGGGAACATTGCCGGAACCTTTGCCGCCTGGTTCGCCGGGCGCGGCTGGACGCCCCGGGCGCACCAGATCGCCCTGTGGCGCGCGGCGGAGGCGGGGCAATCCGCCCTGCTGGTCGCCCCGACCGGCGGCGGCAAGACCCTGGCCGGCTTCCTGCCCAGCCTGATCGACTTGGCGGCGCGGCCGCGCCCGGGCCTGCATACCCTCTATGTCTCGCCGCTGAAGGCGCTGGCGGTGGACATCGCCCGCAACCTGATGGCCCCGGTGGACGAGCTCTCCCTGCCCATCCGGATCGAGACCCGCACCGGCGACACCCCGCAGAACCGCCGCACCCGGCAAAGGGAAGACCCGCCGAACATCCTGCTGACCACGCCGGAGAGCCTGCTGCTGCTGCTGGCCAACCCGGAGGCCGGCGATCCTTCGCCGGGCTGGGCGCCGTGGTGGTGGACGAGATCCATGCCCTGGCCGGCACGAAGCGCGGCGACCAGCTGGCGCTCGGCCTGGCGCGGCTCGGGCGGCTGGCGCCGGCGGTGCGGCGGGTCGGGCTCTCGGCCACCGTTGCGCATCCGGAGCCACTCCGCGCCTTCCTCTCCCCACAGGCGATCCCGCCGATGTCCGGCTGGTGCAGGTCCGCGGCGGCGCCGCGCCGCAACTCTCGGTCCAGCTGCCGGAGGGACGGCTGCCCTGGGGCGGCCATATGGGCCTCGCCAGCGCCCCCGACATCTACCGCCGCATCCGGGACGCCCAGGTCACCATCGTCTTCGTCAATACCCGCGCCCAGGCCGAGCTGGTCTTCCAGGCGCTGTGGCGGCTGAACGACGCGGTGCTGCCGATCGCCCTCCACCACGGCAGCCTGACGGTCGAGCAGCGCCGCAAGGTCGAGGCGGCGATGAGCGAGGGGAAGCTGCGCGCGGTGGTCGCCACCGCCTCGCTCGACCTCGGCATCGACTGGGGCGCGGTGGACCAGGTGATCCAGGTCGGCGCGCCCAAGGGGGTCGCGCGGCTGCTGCAGCGCGTCGGCCGCGCCAACCACCGGATGGACGAGCCCTCCCAGGCCCTGCTGGTGCCGGCCAACCGCTTCGAGGTGATCGAATGCACCGCGGCGATCCAGGCGGTGCGGCACGAGGAGCTGGACGGCGACCCGCCGCGGCCGGGCGGGCTCGACGATGCTGGCGCAGCATGTCCTGGCCATGGCCTGCGCCGGTCCTTTCCTGCCGGACGACCTCTTCGCCGAAGTCACCTGCGCCGCGCCCTATGCGGCGCTGACCCGGCGCGACTTCGACGACACGCTGCGCTTCGTCGAGGACGGCGGCTACGCGCTCAGGGTCTATGAGCGCTTCCGCAAGCTGTTCCGCGATCTCGGAAGGCGTGGTGCATGTGCGGGACCAGCGGGTGGCGCGGCAGCTTCGGATGAACCTCGGCACCATCGTCGAGACGCCGATGGTGAAGGTGCGCCTCCGCGGCGGCCCGGTGCTGGGCGAGGTCGAGGAATGGTTCGTCTCGACCCTCGAGCCCGGTGACAACTTCATGTTCGCGGGACAGGCGCTGCGCTTCGAGGCGCTGGACGCGATGAGTGCCGTCGTCTCCCGCGGCGGCGAGGGCGAGCTGCGGGTGCCGACCTATGCCGGGGCGCGCCTGCCGCTCTCCACCTGGCTGGCCGCCCGGGTGCGGGAGATCCTGCACGATCCCCGGCGCTGGCGCCTGCTGCCCGACCCCGTGCGTGACTGGCTGCGGCTGCAGCAGAAGCGCTCGGCCCTGCCCGACCGCGAAGGGCTGCTGGTCGAGACCTTCCCGCGCGGCGGCCGCTGGTTCATGGTCGCCTATTGCTTCGAGGGGCGGCTGGCGCACCAGACGCTGGGGATGCTGGTCACCAAGCGGATGGAGCGCCTGGGCTACGCGCCGATGGGCTACCTCGCCACCGACTACGTCATCGCCACCTGGTCGGCCTTCGAGCCGACAGAGGTCGAGCCGCTGTTCGAGGAGGACATCCTCGGCGAGGACCTCGAGGAATGGATGGCCGAGAGCTCCATGCTCCGCCGCACCTTCCGCAACATTGCCACCATCGCCGGGCTGATCGAGAAGAACCATCCCGGGCAGGAGAAGTCCGGCCGCCAGATGACCATGAACTCCGACCTGATCTACGACGTGCTGCGCAAGCACGAACCCGACCACGTGCTGTTGCGCGCGACGCGGCAGGAAGCCGCGGGCGGCCTGACGGATGTCGCCCGCATCGGCTTGGTGCTGGCGCGCGCGAAGGGCCGCATCCGCCACATGCGGCTCGGCCGCGTCTCCCCCTCGCGGTGCCGGCGCTGATCGAGGAAGGCCGCGAATGGGTCGCCGGCGGCGCCGAGGATGCGCTGCTGGCCGAGGCGGCGGCCCTAGTCGAGGAGGTGACCGATGGCGACGAGATCTTCGCCGGCCTGCTGGCCGATGTCACCGAAGGGGTGCGGGTCCGCGCCGGCGTGGTCGACAAGCCGCGCCACAGGCGCCCGGACAAGCCGCGCTACAACCGCTTCATCCGCAACGCCCCGAAGAGCGTGACCGGCGCATGACCCCGGCACCGCTGCATGTGGCCGGGGAGCGGCTGATGCTCGACCCCGCCGGGCTGCTCGCCTGGCCGGCGCGGAAGACCCTGGTGGTCGGCGACCTGCACCTGGAGAAGGGCAGCCACTTCGCCCAAGGGGGCGGATGGTGCCACCCTACGACACGCGGGAGACGCTGCAGAAGCTGCAACTCGCATTGCGCCGCTGGCGGCCGGCGCGGCTGGTGGCGCTCGGCGACAGCTTCCACGATGCCGCGGGCTCCGGCCGCATGGCCGCCGAGGATGCGGCGCTGCTGCACCGGCTGCTGGCGGGCATCGAGATGGTCTGGGTGCTCGGCAACCACGACCCCGTCCCGCCCGCCGGCCTGCCGGGCACGGCGGTCGAGGAATTGCAGGACGGCAAGCTGGTCTTCCGGCACGAGGCGCGGCGCGGCGCGGTGAAGCCGAGCGAGATCTCCGGCCATTTCCACCCCAAGGCCACCATGGCGACACGCTGCGGCGGCGTGACCCGGCCCTGCTTCATCGCCGATGCCTGGCGCGTCATGCTGCCGGCCTTCGGTGCCTATACCGGCGGCCTCGATGCCGGCGACCCGGCGATCGCCGGCCTCTTCCCGCGCGGCGCGCGGGTGTTCCTGCTGGGCAGCGACCGCTGCTACAGCATGCCGGTCGCGCCGAGCCGGGCGAAGCGCCCGGTCACGGGCGCCGAGGCCGTGGGAACGGCGGCGGGCTGACGCGGCGGAAGGCCGGCCGGCGCCGGCCCCACCACCGCGGCGTCAAGGCGGAGTGTCGCGTTTCGCGCCAGCCACCCTACATTGGCGCGATGGACAGCCCCGCCTTGCTCTGGTTCCGCCAGGACCTTCGCCTCGCCGACAATTCCGCGCTGCAGGCGGTGGCCGACCGGCCCTTGCTGCCGGTCTATGTGCTGGACGACGCGGCGGCGGGGCGCTGGGCACCGGGCGCTGCTTCCCGCTGGTGGCTGCGGCGATCGCTCGAGGCGCTGGGACGGGACCTCGCCGCGCGCGCGCGCCGCTGCTGCTGGTGCGCGGCCGCGCCGAGATTGTCATTCCGGCACTCGCCGCCGCGATCGGCGCGCCGGACGTCCTCGCCGGGCGGCTCTATCAGCCCTGGGCGCGCGAGCGCGATCGCCGGGTGACCGAGGCGCTGGAGGCCGCCGGCCGCCGGCTGCGCCTCGCCACCTCCTCCGTGCTGCGGGAGCCGACCCAGGTGACGAGCGGCAGCGGCAAACCCTATGCCGTCTACACGCCTTTCGCCAAGGCGGTGGCCGCGATGGGCGAGCCGGATTTCCCCATCCTGGCGCCTGGGCAGCTGCGCCCGGTCGCCGATCGGCCGCCGGGCGACACGCTCGACAGCCTCGCGCTCTATCCGGTCGCCGGCGAGCCCGACTGGGCAGCGGATTTCCCGGCGCTCTGGACACCGGGTGAGGCCGGCGCGGAGGCCCGCCTCGCCCGCTTCGTCGCCGGACCTGTCAGCGGCTATGCGGCGCAGCGTAATGACCCCGGCACCGACGGGACCTCCGGCCTCTCGCCGCACCTGCACTGGGGCGAGCTTTCACCGCGCCAGGTCTGGCACGCAGTGCGCCAGGCGCAGCCGGGCGAGCTTTCGCGATCCTGGCCTTTCCTGTCGGAGATCCTCTGGCGGGAATTCTCCTACCACCTGCTCTGGCACCGGCCGGAGCTGCCGGAGTGCGCGCTGCGCGAGCGCTTCGCCCGCTTCCCCTGGGGGCGCGATGCCGCCTTGCTGCGCGCCTGGCAGCGCGGGCGGACCGGCTATCCTGTCGTCGATGCCGGCATGCGGCAGCTCTGGCGGCATGGTTGGATGCACAACCGGGTCCGCATGATCGCCGCCTCGCTGCTGGTGAAGCACCTGCTGCAACCCTGGCAGGACGGCGCCGCCTGGTTCTGGGACACGCTGGTGGACGCCGACCTCGCCTCCAACAGCGCCTCCTGGCAATGGGTGGCAGGAAGCGGCAGCGACGCGGCGCCCTATTTCCGCGTCTTCAACCCGGTGCTGCAGGGCGAGAGAATTTGACCCGAAGGGCCGCTATGTCCGGCGCTTCGTGCCGGAGCTGGCACGGCTGCCGGACAAGTGGCTGCATCGGCCCTGGGAAGCCCCGGCGGAGGTGCTGCGCGGCGCGGGCTTGGTGCTCGGGCGCGACTATCCGCAGCCGGTGATCGACCATGCCGCGGGCCGTACGCGGGCACTGGCGGCCTTCGCCACGCTGGGCGCTGCGGGCGGTGCGCCGGGGGACGGCATGGAGCCCGCGGCATGACCGATGCCGCCCTCGCCGACCTGCGCCGGCGCGGCTTCGCCGGTCTGCGCGTGGTGGGCGACGTGCATGGCGATGCGGTGGCCTTCGCGCATGCCGTGGCCGGGGCCGAGGCCGCGCAGCTCTTCCTGCTGCAGCTCGGCGACCTGACCGACCATGGGCCGGACAGCCCGGCGGTGCTGCGGCTGGCCTTCGGCCTGCTGGATGCGCGGCGCGGCCGCTTCCTGCTCGGCAACCATGATCACAAGCTGCGCCGCGCGCTGCTGGGCCAGCGGGTGCATTTCGCCGCAGAGGGCCTGGGGCGGACGCTGGCGCAATGCGGGAGGCGCCGGATGGCGAGGCGCTAGCGGCGCGGGCCATCGCCGAGATTGGCGCGGCGCCGGCCTGGCTGCAGCTCGGCGGCTGGCTCTTCGTCCATGCTGGCTGGCATCCCGCCATGCTTGGCCGGCCGCCGCCTCCCGATGCCGGCACCCGGAAACCCGACCCGCTGCTGTCGCGCGCGATGTTCGGCCAGGTCACTGGCCGGCTCCAGGCGGATGGCTATCCGGAACGGCTGGATGACTGGGTGGACCGCATCCCGGCGGGGATGGTGGTCTATTGCGGGCATGACCGCCGCTCCCGGATGGGCGGCCCTTCGTGCTGGACGGCGAGGCCGGCGGCCGCGCGGTCTTCCTCGACACCGGCGCCGGCAAGGGTGGGCACCTGTCCTGGATCGACCTGCGGTTCTGACGCGGACCGATAGCGCTAGCCGTCCCGGCGGATGATGAAGCCGTTGGCCACGCGCTCCATGCCGAGCTTCCGGGTACCAAGTCATCGGGTCCGGCGCCGAGAGCAGCAGCAGCATGCAGCCCGGGCCGATGATCCGCTTGGTCTCGGCGATCAGCGCCTTCCCGACGCCGCGGCCCTGGAAGGCCGGATCGACGCAGAGATCGGACAGGTAGCAGCCATAGGCGAAATCGGTGAAGGACCGCGCCACGCCGGCCAGCCGCCCCGCCGCGTCGCGCGCGGTGACCACCAGGTTCGACCCGGCGAGCATCGCCGCCATCCGCGCCGCGTCGTCCACTGGCCGCACTAGGCCGGAGGCGCGCACCACGGCGGTGAACTCGGCGGGGTCGAGCCGGCCTTCCTCCCGCGCGAAGGCCATGCCGGGCGGCGGCACGGCGAGCGCCGCCCAGGCGGCATGCCCGGCGAGGACAGGGCTTTCGGTCATGCCCAGAGCGCCTTGTTCAGCAGCAGCCCGGCCAGGGCCTGGCCGATCGCCGCCAGCAGTGCCTCCCCTTCGCCGCCGTCGCCGGGCGGGCATCGCCGATGACGCCGGTCTCGGAGATGGCGCGGAAGGACCGCCGCAGCGCGAGGCCGGGCGGCTGGCCGGCGACGCGGGTCGACATCGGCCCATGCGCCTCGGCCAGCCGGTCCATGCGCACGCTGTCGGGCCGCAGCGCCAGCATCATCGAGGTCTCCGCCTCGCAGGCATGCATCAGGCCGGACTGCTTCTCGAGGATCGGCGCGATCACCTCCGGCACCATGTGCCAATAGGTGCCGGCGGCGACCTTGATGCCGTATTCGATGGTGAACTCGGAAGCCGCGACCATCACCGCCTCGGCATTGCCGCCATGGCCGTTCAGCAGCATCACCCGCTTGAAGCCATGCCGCGCGGCCGACCTCACCACGCCGCGCAGGACGCCCGAGAAGCTTTCGAAATCGAGCGTCACCGTGCCGCCGAAATCCATGTGGTGCTCGGCCAGGCCGGTCCAGACGCAGGGCGTGACCACCACCGGCGCGCCGGCGGCGGCGATGCCGGCCGCGGTTCGGGCGGCGACGCCGGTCGCCAGGATGATGTCGACGCCGGTCGCCATGTGCGGCCCGTGCTGCTCCAGCGAGGCGACGGGGATGATGACCAGCGCATCCTCGGCGGCGCGGGCGCGCAGCTCCTCGGCCGTCAGCCGCATCCATTCCACTTCATAGGCCATGCCCTGCCCTCCCTGTTCCGCCGCGGCGCCGGAGCCCTCGACCAGCGCTTGCCAGACCGGACGGGAACGATCACCCGGACCCACCGGCTCGGAAGCCCTCGGCCAGGGCGGGCGCGGCGGAGCAGCGCGCTCCGGCGCGGGACGGGCATTGGCGCCCCCGGCACGGCCTTGATGTCCGGTGTCGCGCCTACGGCGCCGTGGATGCAAGCCGGCCCACGCGCGGTGCGCTTCCGCCGACGGACAGGCAACGGCCCGCGCCGCCGGGGCTTACCCTCATGCCAAAGGAGCGGAGGAGGATGGCAGATGGCAAAGATCATCGGCACCGCTGCGGCAGACACGCTTCAGGGGACGGCAGGGGCCGACCTGCTCATCGGCCGCGCCGGCAAGGACGACCTGATCGGCGACGCAGGTCCCGACACACTGATCGGCGGGGCGGGCGACGACGGGCTGCTGGGCGACCGGGACGAACGGAGCCTCGTCTTCCCCCGGCCGGCGAGGGCAACCTGCTCGTTGCCGGGCCCGGCAATGACCTCGTGGTCGGCGGCCTCGGCCAGGACACGATCCTCGGCGGCCCCGGTGACGACAGGCTGCTGGGTGGTACCCATCCCAGCACGCTGGCCTTCATCGAAGGCCCTGCCTCGGCCAATTGGCTCAGTGACAAGGCCGATCTCATCCTGGGCGGCAGCGGCGACGACCTGCTGGATGGCGGCGGCGGGAACGACACGCTGCTCGGCGGCGCGGGCCGCGACACGCTGATCGGGACCAGCGGAAAGGACCTGCTGGCCGGCGGCTCCGGCGACGACACCTTCGTCTTCACCCGCTCGATCGGGGTCTATGGGGGAGCCGAGAGCGGCGTCGGGCCCGGCCGGCGCGACGTGATCCTCGACTTCCACGAAGGGCACGACCTGCTGGACTTCTCCGTGCTCGCCAGCCGCAGCGGCCAGTCCGGGTCTCCGGTGCCCGGCGCCGCCTTCCTCGGGGAGGAGCCGTTCGAAGCCACCTACGCCCTGCAGATCCGCGTCGCCTATGAGGACGGCAACACCATCCTGCAGTATGTTTCTGCCCAGTGGTATTTCCTGCCGGGCTACCCGCCGGAGCGGCCCTCAGGGCCGGAGGGCGAGATCGAGCTGGCCGGCATCCACCACCTGCAAGCCCGTGGATTCATCCTGGGCTGAGGGCCCGGGCGCCATCTCCGGCCCGACAAGGAAGGCCGCCGCGCTGTCGCGCAGCGCCTGCCGCTTCGCCGGGTCCATCTTCCGCAGGGTCTGCAGCGGCATCGCCATCCTCGGGTTGTTGGCGAAGCGGCGCTCGTGCCGGGCTAGGAAGTCCCAGTAGAGCGCGTTGAAGGGGCAGGCCTCGGGCCCGGTCGCCTGCCGCACGTCATAGGCGCAGCCGCGGCAGTAATCCGACATCCGGTTGATGTAGGCGCCGCTGGCCGCATAGGGCTTGCTGCCCATGACCCCGCCATCGGCATGCAGCGCCATGCCGTGGGTATTCGGCAGTTCCACCCATTCATAGGCATCGGCATAGACCGTCATGTACCATTCGTTCACCTGCGCCGGGTCGAGCCCGGCGAGCAGCGCGAAATTCCCCGTCACCATCAGCCGCTGGATATGGTGGGCATAGGCCAGGTCGCGGGTTTGCCGCACCGCCTGGGCGATGCAGTTCATCCGCGTCTCGCCCGACCACCAGGACCAGGGCAGCGGCCGGGTCGCCGCCAGCGCGTTCAGCCCGGCATAGTCCGGCATCTTCAGCCAGTAGACGCCGCGGACGAATTCCCCGCCAGCCGAGGATCTGCCGGATGAAGCCCTCTACCGCGTTCAGCGGCGCCTGGCCGGCGCGCCAGGCCGCCTCGGCCGCCTCGCAGCAGGCGCGCGGGGAGAGCAGCCCGGCATTGAGGCTGGTCGAGACCAGGGCGTGGAACAGCACCGGCTCGCCGGTCGCCATGGCATCCTGGTAGTCGCCGAAGCGCGGCAGCCGGGCGGCGATGAAATCGGCCAGCGCCGCCTCGGCCTGCCGCGCCGTCACTGGCCAGGCAAAGGCGTCGAGCGTGCCGAAATGGCCGGGGAAGCGCGACTCGACCAGGGCGCTGACTTCGCGCGTGATCACATCCGGAGGAAAGCGCCGCGGTGCCGGCGGTACCAGGCCCGGCTCGAGCTTCTTCCGGTTCTCGGAATCGTAGTTCCAGGCGCCCCCGGCAGGAGCCTCACCGTCCATCAGCAGGCCGTTGGCGCGGCGCATCTCGCGGTAGAAGAACTCCATCCGCAGCTGCTTCTTTCCCTGGGCCCAGCGACGGAACCAGCCGAGATCGCAGAGGAAGCGGTCGTCGTCGCGGATGTCGACCGGCAGGCCGGTCGCCGCCTCCCAGCCGCGCATGTCCTCCAGCACGCGCCATTCGCCGGGCAGGGTACAGACGATGCCCTCCGGCGCGTGCCGCGCCACGGCCCGGGCCACCTCCCCGGCCAGCGTGCCGGTGTTCTCCGGGTCGTCCAGCCGGATGTGGTCCACCCGCACGCCGCGCGCCGCCAGGGCGCGTGCGAAATGCCGCATCGCCGAGAGGACGAGGACGATCTTCTGCTTGTGGTGCCGGACATAGGTGCACTCGCCCATCACCTCCGCCAGCAGCACCACGTCCCGCGCCGGGTCGAGGTCGCGGAGCGAGGCCAGCCCGCGCGAGCACTGGTCGCCGAGGACGACGCGAAGAAGACCTGGCATCACGCCGGCTCGTAGATCACGGTGCTGCCGTCCTCGGCCTTCGTCTTCCAGCCGGTCCAGGTGCCGTCGGCGGCATAGGTCGCCTCCGACTCCTCCTCGCCCGTCGCCCGCCACAGCGTGCCACCGCCCGGCAGCGCGGTGTGGATCCAGCGCAGCATCTCGGGCTTGCCGGTGTCGTTGGCGAAGAGCGGCCGGTCGAGCCGCCGGCTGTCCCACCAGGACAGCGGTGCCGCCTCGGCGGGCAGGCGGAAGCGGCCGGCACTGCCCTGCACCAGGATCGCATCCTCCGCCGCCACCGCCTGCATCTCCGACAGGCTGCCGTTGCGGTCGAGCCGCGCGCTGGCGCTGGCCAGCCGGTCGCCGGCCCAGGCCTCTTCGAACCGGTGGGTGAAGCGGAAGACGGTGACGCCCAGCAGCTTCACCGCGATATCAACCTCGGTCCGCGCGGTCAGCCCTGCCGCGCCCGCGGCGAAGACGACGCGATGGGTGCCGATCGCACTCCCCTCCCGCATCACCCGGAAGCGCAGCTCGGGCGGCACCGCCGGGGCCGGGCCGGCGGCCAGCGCGGCCGGCAGTGCCAGCAGACTGCGGCGGGCCAGGCGCCGGGGCACGGCGGGCGAGGTCGGCAAGGCGGCGGGCATGCGGCGGGGTTACTCCGGCGGCGGCAGGCGGAAGATAGGCCAGGGCACCGGAACGGGAAGGGGCGCCACTCCGCGGGAAACCCGGTGATGGGGGCAGGACAAGCCCGGCCGGGCGTGCCAACATGCGCCCCTATGCGACAGCTCCTGCTGCTGCGGCACGCGAAGTCCTCCTGGGACGATCCGGCCCTTTCCGACCACGCCCGGCCGCTCAATGCGCGTGGCCGCCGGGCCGCTGCCGCCATGGCCCAGGCGATGCGGGAGCTCGGGCTGGCGCCCGACATCGTGCTGGTCTCCTCCGCCCGGCGCACCCTGCAGACCCTGGAAGCCCTCACCCCCTTCGACGACCCGGCATTGGTCGAGCCGATGGACGCGCTCTACCTCGCGCCCTGGCGCGCCATGCTGGCGGCGATCCAGGACGTGCCGGAGACCGCCCGCAGCCTGCTGGTGATCGGTCACAACCCCGGCCTGCACGAGCTGGCGATGGAGATCGCCGGGATTGATCCGGGGATCAGCGCCATGGGCCGCGGCAGCCCCACGGCACAACGCCTGGCGGAAGGGTACCCGACCGGCGCCCTGGTCGAATTCAGCATCGCCAGCCCCTGGCACCTGCTTGAGCCGGGGGTGGACGATTGATACGATTCATCCAGCCCCGGGACCTGCTCGCGGCCGATGCGGCGGAGTCGATCAGCTGAACAGCCTCGAGAGTGCCATCGCCGAAGCACCGCCCGCGCCGGATCCCGGCGCCGGGCCGGCGGGGCCGCGGCTGGCTGTCGAATTCAGCCTCGATCCGGCTGCAGCCGGGCGACTGTCCCGCCATCCGGCCATCGCCGGCGCCCGCGGCGGCCGCACGCGCGGGACGGCGGAGGAGCTGATCTGGCTCGATACCGCCAATGGCGTCCTGGCCGGGCGCGGCCTGGCGCTCGAGCAATCGCAGCGCGGGCTGCGGCGGATGCTGCGGACGATGCCGGAGGCCGGGCCGCCCTGGCTGCCCGGCAGCCCGGCCGAGACGGTCAAGGCGCCGGACCTGCCGGATGGGCCGCTGGTGCCCATCGCCGCCTTCAGCGGCCGGCGCAGCCTGGTCCCCCTGGCGACGCCCGAGGGCCCGGTCCAGGCAGCCCTGATCACCGGCAAGCTGCGCGCCGTGGCGGACGAGGCGCCGGTCGCCCGGCTGCTGCTTGACGGCGCGCCGGAAGCGGTGCTAGGCCTGTCCGGCCGGCTGGCCGCCGACCTGCCCCTGCTGCCGCCCCGGGCGGCGCTCGCCGAGGAAGGCCGCGCCCTGGCCCGCGGCGAGGCACCGCGCGCCCGCCGCCGCGGCCCGCCCGACCTTGCCGAGGCCGGCACGGTCGAGGAGGCGCTGCTCGGGGCTGTCGGCCACCTGCTGGAAGTCATGCTCCACCACGCCCCCGCCTGCCGCCTCGGCGCGGGCCCCGAGGGCGTGCACCAGATGCGGGTCGGGCTGCGCCGGCTGCGCTCCGTCCTCAAGGTCTTCCGTCCGGCGGCCGGCTGCCCGGCGCTGCAGTCCTTCGATGCCGGGCTGAAGACGCTGGCCGACCGGCTGGGCCCGGCGCGCGACTGGGACGTCTTCCTCGGTGGCCTCGGCGCCCAGGTCGGCGAAGCGATGCCAGGCGACAAGCGGATCGCCGCGCTGCTGAAGGCGGCCGAGGCGAAGCGGCAGGCCGCCTATGCGGCGCTGCGGGCGGAGCTCGACGGTCCGGCCTTCCGCCGCTTGGTGCTGGCCGGGCTCGGCCTGCTGCTGCAGCGGCCCTGGCGGCTGGAGGCCGAGCCGGACCGGCTCGCGCGGCTGGAGGAGAGCCTGCCCGGATCCGCCGCCGCGCTGCTCGACAAGCGCTGGCACAAGCTCTGCTCCGAAGGCGAGGACATCGAGGACCACTCCGCCGAGGCGCTGCACGAGGTGCGGCTGGAGGCCAAGCGGCTGCGCTACGCGGCCGAGCTCTTCGCCCCCCTCTGGCCCGGCAAGGCGACCCGCCGCTTCCAGAAGCGGCTCTCGGCGGTGCAGGAGGAGCTGGGCATCGCCAACGATACTGCCGTGGCCCGCAGCTTGGTCGCCACGCTGGGCGGCGGCGTGCCGGCCTGGGCGATCGGCGCGGTGGAGGGCTTCGCCACCGCCCGCGTCAGCGCCGCGCGCGGCCGGGCGATGCAAGCCTGGGAAGATCTGATGGTTGCGGGACCCTCCTGGACCCGCGCCTGAAGCACCGGGCATTCTCGATTGGCGATGGGGCGACCCGAGGCTTGCGGAGTCCGTATCGGACACGATACGCCTCGGCCCATGCGCACCCGCCGCATCTTCCGACCCAGCCCCGCCGCCCGTCTGCGGGCGCCACTGGCCATCGCGACCGGCATCGGGCTGTTCGGCCTGCTGCTTTCGGTGGCGGTGCCGCGCGACTTGCTGGGCTCCGCCCGCCCGCTGCCCGCCCTGGCCTCCGCCGCCGGCGAGGTCCGCGTGCTGGACGGCGAGACGCTGCGGCTCGGCGACCAGGTGCTGCGGCTGCAGGCGGTGCAAGCGCCGGCCCGCGGCCAGGCACGCTGCCGCGACGCAGCGGGCGGGACCACGGATTGCGGCGCCGCCGCGGCCGAGGCCCTGGCCCGTCTGGTCGCCGGGCGCGACCTCGCCTGCCAGATCAGCGGCGCGGATCGGCGCGGCCGGGCGCTCGGCACCTGCGAGGCCGGCGGGATCGAGCTGGGCGCCGCCCTGGTCGCCGCCGGCTGGGCGCTGGCGTCCGGCAGTGCGGCACCCGGCCTCGCCGCCGCCGAGGCCGCCGCCCGACAGGGCGGGCGCGGCCTGTGGTCCGCGGCGCAGCCGGCGCCGGAGGCCTGGCGACGCGGCTTCTGAACCGCCGGGGACAGGCCGCGTTCGCGCTTCGTGCCAAGGCGCGTTGCCAACCCCCAGCCCGCGCCGATATCTTGCACCGCACCACGCAGAGGCCCCGTCGTGAGGCGCTGCATTCCTCGAGGACGCATATGCCATGAGCAGCTCGGCAACCGGGGCGGCAAAGCCGACCATCACCGTCACGCTGGATGGGTCGAACCGCAGCACCAGCCTGCCGGTGCTGTCCGGCACCATCGGCCCCGACGTGGTCGACATCCGCAAGCTCTACGGTGACCTCGGCGTCTTCACCTTCGACCCCGGCTACGGCGCGACCGCCAGTTGCGACAGCAAGATCACCTATATCGACGGCGACCAGGGCGTGCTGCTTTACCGCGGCTACCCGATCGAGCAGCTGGCCGAGCAGTCCGACTTCATCGAGGTCTCCTACCTGCTGCTCTATGGCGACCTGCCGACCCCGGCCCAGCTGGAGGAATTCCGCAAGGGCGTCACCTACCACACCATGGTGCACGAGCAGCTGCGGCGGTTCTTCGACGGCTTCCGCCGCGACGCGCACCCGATGGCGGTGATCTGCGGCGTGGTCGGCGCGCTGGCCGCCTTCTACCACGACAACCTCGACATCAACGACCCGAAGGCGCGGGAGATCGCCTGCTTCCGGCTGATCGCCAAGATCCCGACCATCGCGGCCTGGGCTTACAAGTACTCGATCGGCCAGCCCTTCATGTATCCTCGCAACGACCTGAGCTATGCGGAGAACTTCCTTTACATGCTCAACGCCGTGCCGGCGGAGCCCTGGAAGCCGAACCCCATCCTGTCGCGCGCCATGGACCGCATCCTGATCCTGCACGCGGACCATGAGCAGAACGCCTCGACCTCGACGGTCCGGCTCGCGGGCTCGACCGGCGCCAACCCCTTCGCCTGCATCGCCGCCGGCATCGCCGCGCTCTGGGGCCCGGCGCATGGCGGCGCCAACGAGGCGGTGCTGAAGATGCTCGGCGAGATCGGCACGCCGGAGAACATCCCGCAGTTCATCTCCGAGGTGAAGGACAAGAACTCCCACACCAAGCTCATGGGCTTCGGCCACCGGGTCTACAAGAACTTCGACCCGCGCGCCAAGATCATGAAGGAGACCTGCCACGAGGTGCTGGCCGAGCTCGGCATCAAGGACGAGCCGCTGCTCGACATGGCGATGGAGATGGAGCGGATCGCGCTGTCCGACGACTACTTCATCCAGCGCAAGCTCTACCCGAACGTCGATTTCTATTCGGGCATCATCCTGAAGGCGATGGGCATCCCGACCAGCATGTTCACCGTGCTGTTCGCGGTCGCCCGCACCGTCGGATGGGTGAGCCAGTGGAAGGAGATGATCGAGGACCCGTCGCAGCGCATCGGCCGGCCGCGGCAGATCTACACCGGCGCCGGCCAGCGCGACTATGTGCCGGTGACCCGTCGCGGCTGATCCAGCCGTCTGCTACTTAGCCTGATGAACCCGCCGGAGCGATCCGGCGGGTTCTTTCATTTCTGCCTCTATAACAATTATAAAAGTATTCAAAACATTATCAATGGATCGCGGCGGAGTGATTGCGGAATACACATGCGATTACACGCCAGAGGCGAATAGCCCTTGATTACACCCGTTCGTGACCGCAGCATTCTCCTTGTTGATGAATAGAACCTCAGGAATGCTCCCCATGAGCGAGGCTTTGCCCGCGGCCTGCCACGTGGCCCTTGACCGCAAGGTCAGGAGCCAGTTGCGGAAATGGCCCCAGCGTCCCCCCGGCGTCGTCCCCAGCACGAAACAGCCGGGGACTTGGCTGCGCGGCCGCCCCGGCGATGCCGATGGCCCGGCCCACCCTTTCCTGAAGCTGCCGGGCTCCGACCGGCTGCGGACCCTGCCGGACGGCATGTGGCTGCATTTCAGCCCCTCGGCAGTCGATCCCTACGTCGATATCCTCTGCATCGAGGCCTGCTCCTCGCTGCAGAACCTGCTCGACAAGCGCTCCCGCTTCGCGCCCTCGACTTCCTCGCTGCTGGCGGTCTGCCCAGTGCCCTGGCTACTGGCGCCGGTGCAGCCGAACGACCCTGACGCCACGCTGGCGGCTGATCCGCATGCTCGAGGAGGAGCCTGGTCAGCCGTTGACCCTGCCGGTGCGCGACATCCGCGTGGTCTTCGGGCTCAAGAGCCGCCACTACGAGGGCTTCGCCCGCAGCCAAGTGGCGCATCCGCACGAGTTCTTCTGCCCGATGGAGGCGCTGACCGCCGAGCGCGGGCACGAGGATCCGGACATGCGGGCGATGATGTCGCGCGCGACGGCCAGCGCCAACTTCATGCGGCTGCCGTGATCGGGCACACTGCATCCCGGCAGCGACGGGGTACGGTGGTGGTCGACAAGGTACTGGGTGTCCTGGGCGGGATGGGACCGCTGGCCAGCGCGCACTTCATGGTGCGGCTGACGCTGCTGACCCCGGCGGCGGAGGACCAGGCACATATCCCCGCGGTGCTCTGGTCCGACCCGCGGGTGCCGCCGCGCACCGCGGCGAAGCTGCAAGGCGGGGCGGACCCGCTGCCGGCCCTGCTGCGCGGGATCCGTGGGCTGCAGGCCGCCGGCTGCGGCGCCATCGCCATCCCCTGCAATACCGCGCATGGCTGGTTCGAGCCGATGCGGGACGCCACCCCGCTGCCGATCCTGCACATCGTCGATGCGGCCGCCGCCGACCTGGCCCGGCAAGATGTGGCGCCCGGACGGATCGGGCTGATGGGCACCGCGGCGACCCTGGCGATGCGGCTCTACCAGGACAGGCTGGAAGGCGCGGGCTGGGACTGCCTGGTGCCGGACGGGGACGCAATGCAACGCCTGGTCACGCCGGCGATCGACCTGGTCAAGGCCAACCGGGTGGCGGAAGCCTACCCGCCGCTGGCCGAGGTAGCGCAGGGGCTGGCGGCGCGCGGCGCCCAGGCGGTGGTGCTGGGCTGCACCGAGATCCCGCTCGGCATCGCCGCCGGGCCGACCCTGCCCTTTCCGGTCATCGACACCATCGATGCGCTGGCGCGCGCCTCGATCGCCTGGGCCCTCGATTAGCGCGAAAGGGCTCGACCGACCGGGACCATCCCGGCCCTGGCTGCGTCGCGCCGGCGATGCAGGTCCTGGGGACGCCCGTTCAGGATCGCCGCAGGGTTCGGCGGAAGGCCGTCGAGGCCAAGTTACGGTCTCGGCGCGCTCCGGCCATCGGCGTCAGGTCAGTCGCACTCGCAGCCCGCGGTCGGGCCGGGATCGCCACGGACGACATGATGGTCGATCCATTCGGCCACCAGGCGCCGGGCCTCCTGTACCGAGGCCTCCGGGTGGTGGACGCGGTACAGCGTGGTGCAGGCGCGGAAGGCGGAGGGGTCGTCGTTCCCCGTCACCCGCAATTCGCGGTACGCCGTCACCACCGCGCGCTCGCAGCGGCGGACGATGGTGCTGACGGGGATGGTAGCCTGACCCATTCCTGTACCCTCCGGCTGCGAGCCAGTTGAGAATCCACTCGCAACCTCAGTCAACTCTAGCGACACCCTCGATCCGGTTCAAGGGCCGCGGGATCACCGGACGGCGCGCAGGCCGCCCGGTTCCGTGTCGCATGCCGGCGTCAGGCGCGGGCGATCGCCTCGGCCAGCGCCTTGCCGACATCGACCGTGCCGGCCTGGCCGCCCATGTCGCGCGTCCGCGGGCCGCCGTCGCGCAGCATCGACTCGATCGTGTCGACAATTGCATCCGCCGCCGCCTTCTCCCCCAGATGCTCCAGCATCATGGCGCCGGACCAGATCTGGCCGATCGGGTTGGCGATCCATTTGCCGGCGATGTCGGGGGCCGAGCCGTGCACCGGCTCGAACATGCTCGGGAAGGCCTTCTCCGGGTTGATGTTGGCCGAGGCGGCGATGCCGATCGACCCTGCCACCGCCGGGCCAAGGTCGGAGAGGATGTCGCCGAACAGGTTGGATCCGACCACCACGTCGAACCAATCCGGATGCTGGACGAAATGGGCGCAGAGGATGTCGATATGGAACTGGTCGGTCGTCACCTCCGGGTAGCGCTTGGCCATCTCGGCGAAGCGCTCGTCCCAATAGGGCATGGTGAAGGTGATGCCGTTCGACTTCGTCGCGCTGGTCAGCTTCTTGCGTTTGCGGGTCATCGCCAGCTCGAAGGCATACTTCATCACCCGGTCGGTGCCGATGCGGGTGAGGATGCTCTGCTGGGAGACGAATTCGCGCTCGGTGCCTGGGAACATCCGGCCGCCGACCGATGAGTACTCGCCCTCGGTGTTCTCCCGCACGACGTAGAAGTCGATGTCCTCCGGGCGGCGGTCGGCCAGCGGGGTGCGGGAGCCGGGCAGCAGCTTGCAGGGGCGCAGGTTGACGTACTGGTCGAAGCCGCGGCGGATCGGGATCAGCAGGCCCCAGAGCGAGACATGGTCCGGCACGCCGGGCCAGCCCACCGCGCCGAGGAAGACGCTGTCGCTGTCCTTCAAGCGATCGAGCCCGTCATCCGGCATCATCTTGCCGGTCTGCGCATAGGTCTCGCAGGACCAGTCGTAATGGGTGAGCTCGAGCTCGAAGCCGAAGCGGCGGGCCGCGGCGTCCAGCACGCGCAGCCCCTCGGGCGTCGTCTCCTTGCCGATCCCGTCGCCAGGGATGACGGCGATGCGGTACTTGCGCGCCATGGGCGGTTCCTCCGATCAGGGCGCGCAACCTGAAGGCCGCATCGCCCCCCGGCAAGCCCCCGCGGGAAAGGTGCGCCCTGCCCCGGTTGTGCTATGCCCCCGCCTCGCCCCTGCCCGACCGGGACCCGCCATGCCCCCCTCCGCCGCCGACCTTGCCCCCTACGCCGATTTCGTCCTGCGGGACGCCGCCATCCCGGATTGCCGAACCACTACCGTGGCAAGGTACGGGAAAATTACGACCTGCCGGATGGCAGACGGGTGATCGTGGCGACCGACCGGCTCAGCGCCTTCGACCGCATCCTGACGGCCGTGCCGCTGAAGGGCCAGGTGCTGACCCAACTCGCCCGCTACTGGTTCGAACAGACCGCCGATCTCTGCTCCAACCACGTCATCGAATACCCCGACCCCAACGTGCTGGTCTGCAAGCGGCTCGAGATCATGCCGGTCGAGGTGGTGGTGCGGGACTACCTGGCCGGCACCACCTCGACCGCCATCCTGACCATGTACAAGGCGGGCCGGCGGGAGATGTATGGCCACCACTTCCCGGACGGGATGCGGCCGAACCAGAAGCTGCCGCAGACCATCCTCACGCCGACCAGCAAGGCCTTCGATGCCGGCCATGACGAGGAGATGACCCCGGCGCAGATCGTGGAGGGCAAGCTGCTCACCCAGGCACAATGGGACGAAGTGAGCGGCCTCGCCCTCAAGCTGTTTGCCCGGGGTCGGGAGATGGCGGCGGCGCGCGGCCTGATCCTGGTCGACACCAAGTACGAGTTCGGCTTCGACGCCGACGGCAGGATCGTCCTGGCCGACGAGATCCACACGCCGGATTCCAGTCGCTACTGGTTCGCCGGCAGCTATCCGGAGCGCTTCGAGGCCGGCCAAGCGCCGCAGAGCTTCGACAAGGATTCCGTCCGCTCCTGGGTCGTCGCCCGCTGCGACCCCTACAAGGACGCGGTCCCGGAAATCCCCCGCGAGGTGAACCTCGAGGCCGCGCGGATCTACATCGAGGCCTTCGAGACCATCACCGGCACGCCCTTCCCGCTGCCCGACCCCGGCACGCCGGTGCTGGACCGTATCCGGGCCAACCTCCGCCGCTACTTCTGACGCAGCCGCCAGGCGCCGGCCAGCAGCGGCACGGCCAGCGCCGCCACCCCGGCCCAGACCGCCGGGCGCAGGCCGAAGCTGACATCGAGGTTGGCCAGCAGGATGCGTTCCGCCGGCAGGCTCGTGGTCAGCGCGAACCAGGCATATTCGATCAGCGCCGCCGCCAGGGCAGTGAAGGGCGCCAGGGCCAGCAGCACCGGCAGGCGGCCGCGCCAGCCGGCCGGCAGCGCGCGCCAGGCCAGCAGCCAGGCCAGGAAGCCGGCGGCGATGACCGCCTCCCACACCACCGTCTTCGACTGCATGTAGAAGTGCAGCACGCCGAGCGCGGCGACCGGGAAGGCCAGGCTGTGCAGCCGCTTCCAGCGCGGCCCGAGCGCCCGGATCCAGCCATCGGTCGAGGTCCAGCCCAGCGCCGCGAGCCCCAGCAGGGCGACGAAGCCAAGGGTCAGGTAGACCCGCAGCACGATCTCGGAAGCGACCTTCCAGAGGCCGAAATTCTCGTGGCCCGCATAGAGCACCAGGTGCAGCGCGGCATAGGCCAGCGTGGTCAACCCCAGCAGCCGGCGCAGCGCCAGGATGCGTGGCTCGGCCAGGATCTTGCCAAGCGGCGTCACCGCCAGCGTCACCAGCAACAGCCGGATGGCCCAGAGGCCGATTTCCTTCAGCGCCGCCTTCCAGGGCTCCGGCCCCAGGCTCCCGATCGCGGCTTCCGCCGCGACCCAGGCGGCCGGAGCCAGGAGAAGAGCGAAGACCACGGCGCGCAGCGTGGAGAACCGCCCGGCGCGGTCCTGCCAGGGCCAGGTGAAGGGACGGGCCCGGCCGGCGGGCAGCGGGAAGGCGGTGCGGAGGATGGCCTGCATCATGCCGGTCATTTCGTCGCGGCCGGCGCTTCGGTAACCCCTGCCCCGATCACAGCCAGCCGCGGGCACGGATCTCCGCGGCCACGCGCGACGCCTCGTCCAGCCGCGGCCGGTCGAAGGGCGCCGGCGCCGCCGCCAGCATCTTCGCCTGGCCGGCGGCGATCAGCCCGCCATGCAGCCGCAGGTGCCGCGGGCCGAGCCCGCCCGGGTCGGCGATGAAGACCGGCACCGAGGTCGCCAGCGCCTCGGACAGCATCGAGACGCTGTCGCCGGTGACCACCACCGCATCGGCCCAGGCGAGGAAGCCGGCATAGGGGTTCGGCCCGGCATCGCCCCAGCGGTGCAGCCGATGCGGCACGCCGGTGAGCGACGCGGCCAGCGCGTCGGTTGCAGCGGCCCCGGTCCGTCGGCTGGCGGTGGCCAGCAGGCTGCCGGCGAAGCCCGCAACCTCGGCACCCAGCGCGGCGGCCCTGGCCGGGTCCATGCCCTCGGCCCGCACCGGCCCGCCGACCAGCAGGGCGATCTGCGGCGATGGCAGTTCGGCCAGAGCGGCCCAGTCCTGCCGCGCCGCATCCAGCCGGGCCTGGCTCATCCGGTGGCAGGCGCCGAGGATGGGGAGGATGTTCGCGGCATCCTTCGGCCGGTCATGCCGGCCGAGCACCAGCAGGTCGAACTCCGCCGCGCCGAAGCCCGGCCGCATGCAATGCACCAGCCTCGCCCTGCGGCGGCCGAGCCAGCGGGCCACCGGCGCCGCGCGCCGCCCGGCCGAGACCACCAGTCGCGGCCAGGGCGGCCGGAATGCGGCCCGCGCGGCGGGGGTCAGACCGCCGAGGCTCGGCCAGGGCCAGGGCAGCGCGGCCATGCCGCCCCAGGCAAGCGGGACGGTGCGGAAGGGCAGGCCCAGGCGTTCGGCGATGCCCAGCGCCTGCGCCGCGGTGCCGGCGCGCGGATCCGCTAGGGCCCATACGGCCGCTTGCTCCGTCATGGACGCCGCACCCCGCGGGGGTTACGAGACGGCGACACGACGCCGGCAGGGATATGCGCCATGGCCATGCAACACGCTTCCGACTGGGACCGGGACGCCGCGCTGACGACCGCGCGAATCCTGCTGGAGATCAAGGCGGTGAATTTCCGCCCGGAGGAGCCCTACACCTTCACGAGCGGCTGGAAGAGCCCGGTTTATATCGACTGCCGCAAAATCATCTACTTCCCACGCGCCCGTAACAAGATCTGCGACCTCGGCTTCGAGAAGATCGGCCGGCATGTCGGCTACGAGACCATCGACGTGGTGGCAGGCGGGGAGACGGCTGGCATTCCCTTCGCCGCCTGGATCGCCGACCGCATGGCGACGCCGATGGCCTATGTGCGCAAGAAGCCGAAGGGCTTCGGCCGCGGTGCGCAGATCGAGGGCGACGTGCCCGAGGGCAAGAACACGCTGCTGGTCGAGGACCTGACCACGGATGGCGGGTCGAAGATCCGCTTCGCCCAGGGCGCTGCGCGACGCCGGCGCCACCTGCGACCACACCTTCGTCGTCTTCTACTACGGCGTCTTCCCCGGCAGCTTCGAGCAGATGAAGGGGATGGGGCTGAACCTGCACCACCTCTGCACCTGGTGGGACGTGCTGGAGGTCTGCCGCGAGCGCCCCTACTTCGCCGAGAGCGCGCTGAAGGAAGTGCGGAAATTCCTCGAGGACCCGGTGGCCTGGTCGAAGGCGCATGGCGGCATCGGCTCGGTCGAGGAAGCCCGGGCCATCCGCGACGGGGCGGAGAAGGAATAGCCGGCAGCCCTGGCGCCGGGGGTGACGCGGGGTCACCATCCCCGGCTCCCGGCACGGAGCTTCTCGATGGCTGCCCGCTTCCTTCCGACCCTCGCCGCCCTCGCCCTGCTGGGGTCGCCCGCCGTTGCCCAGGAGCCGGGCCAGCGCGACACGCTGGCCATCGGCATCACCCAGTTCCCCAGCACCTTCCACCCCAATATCGACGCTATGGCGGCGAAGTCCTACGTGCTCGGCTTCGCCCGCCGCCCCGTTACCGCCTATGGCGTCGACTGGCAGCTGACCTGCCTTTCCCTGCGAGACGCTGCCGACGCTGGAGAACGGCCTGGCGGCGCGGGAGACGACGCCGGAGGGCAAGCCCGGCCTCCGCGTCACCTACAGGCTGCGCGCCGATGCGCGCTGGGCGACGGCACGCCGGTCTCGGCCGAGGACCTGCGCTTCGCCTGGGAGGCCGGGCGGAATCCCGAGACCGGCTTCGGCCCGGCGGAGTTCTACCGCTCTGCCTACGAGCTCATCGTCGAGGATGCGCGCACGATCACGCTGCGCTTCGACAAGGTGACCTTCGACTTCGCCTCGCTCGGCGACTTCCAGCCGCTGCCGGCGCATGTCGAGCGGGCGCGCTGGACGCAGGAGCCGCGCACCTATCGCCAGCGCACCGCCTACGACACCGAGACGGCGAACCCCGTGCTCTGGTCCGGCCCCTACCGCGTCACCGCGGTGCAGCCCGGCGCCGGGGTGACGCTGGAGCGCAACCCGGCCTGGCAGGGCACCGTCCCCGCCTTCCGCCGCATCCAGGTCCGCACGGTGGAGAATACCGCGGCGCTGGAAGCGCAGCTGCTGGCCGGGCAGGTCGACATGATCGCCGGCGAGCTCGGCCTGCCGGTCGAGCAGGCGGCGGCGCTCGAGCGCCGCACCGCCGGGCGCTTCAAGGTCGAATACAAGCCGGGGCTGATCTACGAGCATCTCGACCTGCGGCTCGACAACCCGATCCTTGCCGATGTCCGGGTGCGGCAGGCGCTGCTTCTCGCCATCGACCGGGCGCAGATCGTCGCCCGGCTGTTCGAGGGCCGGCAGACCGTCGCGCATGGCAGCGTCAACCCGCTCGACCCGATGCACGACCCGGCCGTCCCGCAGTGGAACTTCGATCCGGCCCGCGCCGCGGCGCTGCTGGAGCAGGCTGGCTGGGCCCGCGGCCCCGACGGCATCCGCCGCAACGCCGCCGGCGAGCGCCTGCAGATCGAGCTGATGACCACCGCCGGCAACCGGGCGCGCGAGGCGGTGCAGCAGGTCCTGCAGGGCATGTGGCGCCAGGCGGGCGTGGAGGCGCGGATCAGGAACGAGCCGCCGCGGGTCTTCTTCGCCGAGACGCTGTCGAAGCGGAAGTCCCAGGGCGCCGCGCTCTTCGCCTGGATCAGCGCGCCGGAGAGCGTGCCGCGCAGCAACCTGCATTCCGAGGAGATCCCGACCGAGGCGCGCAACTGGTCCGGCCAGAACTATCCGGGCTACCGCAACCCGGAGATGGACGCGCTGCTGGAAGCGATTCCGCAGGAGCTGGACCGCGACAAGCGCCGCGTCCTGTGGTCCCGGCTGCAGGCGATCTACGCGGCGGACCTGCCGGCGCTTCCCCTGTGGTTCCGGGCGGATGCGCATGTCTGGCCGCAATGGCTGGAGAATGTGCGGCCGACCGGGCACCTGAACCCGACCTCGCTCTGGGTGGAGGAGTGGCGGGTGAAGTAGAAGGCCGGGGAGAAGGTATTCTCCCCGGACCCCTCATCTATTTTTCCGAGGCTGGCACTCGCCGCGTGGCGGCAGCCGCCTTCCAAAAGGGAAGGGTGGGGTTCGGGGAGGGAACACCTGTTTCCCTCCCCGACCTTCCCGTCAAAACCGCGTCGTCAGCGCGAACCGCGCGGCAAACGGCGCGCCCGGCGTAATGTTGTTGTTGCTGTTGGCTACGGGGTAGTACTTCACGCCGAACAGGTTCTCGAAATTCGCCTGCAGCGCGACGCGCTCCGTCAGGTTCCAGAACAGCGCCGCGTCGAAGCGGGTAAAGGCCGGGATCCGCACCGCATTGTCGGTCGCGGCGTAGTAGCCGGACTGGTGCACCACGCCGAGCCCGGCGCCGAACTGCGGCAGGAAGTCGTAGCGGTTCCAGAGCGAGACGGTGTTGTGCGAGACGAAAGGCACGTTGTTGCCCTTGCGGATGGTCGCCGACTGGTCGCTGGTGATCTCCGAATTCTGGATCGCCCAGCCGCCCAGCACGCTCCATTTGTCGGTGACGCGGCCGCGCCCGCCGAGCTCGAAGCCCTGGGTGCGGGTGCCGTCCACCAGGATGGACCGGGTGATGTCGTTCGGGTCGGTCACCGCGACATTGGTGCGGTCGAGGTTGTACAGCGCTGCGGTCACCGCGAAGTCCGGCCGCACATCCCACTTGGCGCCGATCTCGTAGTTGGTGAACTGCTCCGGCTTCAACGACTGGTTCGCCAGGGTGAGCGAGGCGAGCTGCTCGCCCGCCCGCGGCAGGTAGGTGTTGCTGAAGCTGGCATAGAAGGAGACCGGCTCGAAGGCCTGCCAGACCAGGCCGATGCGCGGCGAGAGCTTGTTGTCGGTGACGTCGAAGCCCTGCCCGGTGCGGTTGTTGGTGAAGTCGGTATTGAAGTGGTCGAAGCGCAGCCCGCCGATCAACTGCACATTCGGCAGCAGCTGCATCTGGTCCTGCACATAGACCGCGGCGGTGGTGGCGACGCCGCTGTTGTTGGCATCCGTCGCGCTCTGGCGGAAGCTGACTGGCACGTTGATCCGCGTCGCGCCGAGCGAGGTCGTGAAGCTGGTGGCATTCGCGCCGACCGAGGTGAAGTAGCCGGTATTGCGAAAATTCTCAGTCTCCTGCCGCGCCAGCTTGACGCCGGCCAGCAGCTTGTGCCGGAAGGGGCCGGTCGTCACGTCGAAGACGAAGTCGGTCTGGTTGATCAGGTTGGTACGGTGGGTCGCGTTGTTGTAGGCGTTGATCGCCACCGTGCTGCCATTGGCGGAGACCGCGCCGGGGAAGACGTTCTGGTAGAACTTGTCGTAATCGGCGAAGCGGAAGTTGTTGCGCAGCAGCACGCCGTTGTCGAAGCGGTGCTCGACGCCGAGGTTCAGCGCATTGACCTGCGCATTCACCGGGCTGCGGCCCGGATCGCCGAAGAAGGTGGCGCGACCGGTCTCGAGCGGGCGGCCGTTGAAGGACGGGATGCCGCGATCCGCCACGCGCTCGTCGCGGAAATACTCGTAGGAGGCGCGGATGATGGTCTGGTCGCCGATGCGGTAGGCGAAGGTCGGGTTGATGCCATAGCGCTTGAGGTTGACGCCGTCGCGGTAGCTGTCGCTCTCCTCGTACATCCCGAGCACGCGGAAGGCGGCGTTCTCGTTGATCGCCTGGCCGAGATCGAAGCTGCCGCGCCACTGGCCGAAGGATCCCGCCTGCAGCCGCACCTCCCGCCGCTGCTCCCAATCCGCCTGCTTGGTCACGCGGTTGATGACGCCGCCGGTGCCGCCGCGGCCGAAGATCATCGCATTCGGGCCGAGCAGCACCTCCACCCGGTCGATGTTGTAGAGGTCGCGGTAGTACTGCACGTCGTCGCGCAATCCGTCGACGAACAGGTCGGAGGTGGTGGACTGGCCGCGCAGGACCGGGGTGTCGCGGTTGCCCTCTCCCTGCGCGTAGCCGGCGCCGGGGACGTAGCGCAGCACATCGCCGAGATCTCTGTGCGGAGATGTCGCGGATGGCCTGCTGGGTGATGACGGTGACGCTCTGCGGCACGTCGCGCAGCGGCGTGTCGGTCTTGGTGGCCGAGGTGGTGCGCTGGGTGGCATAGCCGGAGGTGACGGCAGGCGCGGCGTTCACGCCGATCTCCGGCAGGGCGATGGCGGCGCCGTCCGCCGGCGGGGTCTGCGCCAGAGCGCCGGCAGGAATCGCCAGGGCAATGGCCAGCAGCGGCGGCATGGCGGACCAGCGGTGCCCGGCGCTGGCGCGTTCGATCGGTCCTGGCTGCTGTCCTGGCATGCTGGTCGTCCTGCTGGATCAAAGTAAATGCGACTCATTCGCATTTGCATAGCGTAGAGCCCAGGCGATCCGCCCTGGCAAGGGCCTAACTGCGCGTAAGCTGCGGTTCACCCCGGCGTCAGGTCCCGACCCGCTACACGAAAGCGTATTTGCGACTAACTCGCATTCGCTCTATGCCGGTCGCATGCCAAGCCGCCCCTCCCCTCGGCCTCGGCCGGGCCGAACCGACAGGTTGCCGCGATGACCCCGCGCCGCGCGCTCCTGCTCGCGCATCGCTGGGTGGGGCTGGCCCTCGGGCTGGTCCTTGCCCTGCTCGGCGCCACCGGCAGCATCCTGTCTTGGCAGCGGGAGATCGACGCGGCGCTGCACCCCGCGCTGTTTCGCCCGAGCGGCCCGCCCGACCCGGCGCTCTCCTACGCCGCGATCCAGCGGCTGGCGGAAGCCGGCGGGCACCAGGTCGGCAGCATCCGCCCGCCGGATGCGGTCTGGCCGGTCTGGGTCGTCGCCCCGCCCCGCGGCGCGCGCGGCGCCCTGACCGCCACCTTAGACCCCGCGACCGGCGCGCTGCTCGGCGAGCGCGATGCCCGCGCCGGCTTCATCGCAGTGACGCGGGAGTTGCACGACACCCTGCTGCTGCGCGATTTCGGCGGGCGGCAGGCGGTGGGCTGGCTCGGCGTGCTGACCCTCGGCTTCTGCCTCTCCGGCATCTGGCTGTGGTGGCCGGCGCGGCGGCGGCCTCGGCCGGGCGCTGGTGACGCTGCGCCGGCGGCCGGCGCTGCTGCTCAACCTCGACCTGCACCGCCTTGCCGGCATCTGGATCGCGGTCATGCTGGCCGTGGTCGCCGCTTCGGGCGTCGCCATCGTCTTCCCCGGCTGGTTCCGCCCCCTGCTCGGCATCGTCCCGCCACCGCAACGCGACGCCCCGCCCCGCGAGGCCGCCCCGGCCACCGCGCGCGATGCGGCGGCGCCCGACGCCGATGCGATCGTCGCGGCGGCACTGCGGCACCTGCCGGGCCAGGTGGTCACCGGCCTGATGCCGCCCGCCCGCCCGCGCCAGCCCTGGACCGTCACCCTGCGGCCGGAGGGCTCGGATGCCGAGCTCCGCGTCCGCAGCAGTCTCGACGCTCGATCCCGCCTCCGGCGCGGTGATGGACGAGCGCGGCCCGCGCACCCGTGGCGGCGCCGAGGACGCGCTGGCGCTGCAGCGCTGGCTGCATGGCGGCGCCGCGCTCGGCCTGCCGGGCCGCGTCCTGGTTTTCCTGTCCGGCCTCGCCATGCCGCTGCTGTTCGGCACCGGCCTTGCCGCCTGGCTGCTCCGCCGCCGCAATCGCCGACGCGCTCGCCGGCCCGCCTTCATTCCCGGGAAACCCGCATGACCCCCGCCGTCCCCGACCTCTCCCCCGTGACCCTGGTGCTGCAGGCCGACCCGGTCGTGCAGGGTGTGATGGCGCTGCTGCTGGTCGCCTCGCTCGCCTGTTGGGCGATCATCCTCGAGAAGGCGCGGACCTTGCGCGGCTTGGCGCGGAGGCGCGGCTGCTCGCGGCCGGGCCGCCCGAGGCCGCGGCGACCGGCGAGCCACTGGCCGGCCGGGGCCTCGCCGCCGCGACGCTCCGCGCCGGCCAGGCCGAATGGCGCGAAGGCCGCGATGCCGCCGAGACCGCCGGCGAGTTCCGCGGCCGGCTGGAACACGCCATGCGCGCCGCCATTGCCGCGACCCTGCGCGAGGCGGAGCCCGGCCTGCCGCTGCTGGCGACGATCGGCTCGGTCAGCCCCTTCGTCGGGCTGTTCGGCACGGTCTGGGGCATCATGCACAGCTTCGCCGGCATCGCCGCGCGGCAGGACACCAGCCTGGCGACGGTCGCACCCGGCATCGCCGAGGCGCTCTTCGCCACCGCCATCGGCCTGGTCGCCGCCATCCCCGCGACCATCGCCTACAACCGCTGCACCACCCGTCTGCACCGCATCCGGCAGGAAGCGCTGGCGGCGGCCGGTGCGCTGGCCCTGCGGATGTCGCGCCGCCCGGCGCGACTCGCGGCGGCGGAGTAGCCGGCATGGCGATGCACCTCTCCGGCGGCGAGGACGCCGACGAGGCCCGCCCGGTCGCCGAGATCAACGTCACGCCGCTGGTCGACGTCATGCTGGTGCTGTTGGTGATCTTCATGGTGACGGCGCCGATGCTGACCGCAGGCATCCAGGTCGACCTGCCGCGCGCCGCCGCGGCGCGGCTCACCCCGCCCGAGCCGCCGCTCGAGCTCGGCCTGACGCGCGGGGAGAGCTCTTCCTCGGCCAGGAGCCAATCGCCGAACCGGCGCTGGAGCCGCGGCTGGTCGCGCTGCACGCGGCATCGCCCGACCGCGCGCTGCATCTGCGCGCCGATCGGGGCATCGAGTATGGCGAGGTGCTGCGGGTCATGGCGCTGGTCCAGCGGGCCGGGATCCAGCGGGTCGCGCTGGTCTCGCAGCCTGTGGCGGTGCCCTGAGCCATGGCCCAGGCGATCCCCCACCCGATGCTCCTGGCCAGCGGTCCGGCGCCGCGGCACATCGGCCGCGGCCTGGCCTGGGCCGGCTCGGCCGGGCTGCATGCGGCGGCCGGCCTCGTGCTGCTGTTCGGCATGCCGGCGCCGGCGCCCGAGCCCATGCCGGTGATGCTGCTGGAGATGCCGGCACCGGAGCCGGCCGCCGCCCTGCCGGAGCCTGCGCCGCCCGAGCCGACGCGGCTGCCGGAAGCCGTGCCGGCGCCCGCCGAGCCGCCGCCGGTGGCCGAGGCCCCGCCCGAACACCAGCCGCCGGTTGCCGAGGCGACGCCGGCCCCGGACGAGCCGGAGCCGCCCGCGCCGGAGATCGCCGAACCCGCCCTGGCCGAGTTGCCGATGCCGCCGCCCCTGCCACGGCCACCGGCACCACAACGGCACCGCCCGGCCCCGCCGCGGCCGGCCGCCGCGCCGCCGCAACCCGCCGCAGCCGCACCCCTGCCGCGCTGGCCGCCGCGGCGCCGGTCGTGCAGGCCCCCGCCGCGGCGCCGCCGGCCAGCTACGTCGCCCGGCTCTTCGCCGCGCTGGAACGGCACAAGACCTACCCGCAGGACGCCCGGTACCGCGGCGCCCAGGAGTCGCCATGCTGCACTTCCGGATGCGGCGCGACGGCACCGTGCTCGGCTACCGGCTGGCCCGCAGCGCCGGCGATGCGACGCTGGATGCCGCAGTGCTGGCGATGATCGAGCGCGCCTCGCCGCTGCCCGCCGCCCCGGCGGAGCTTGCCGGCGACTCGATCGAACTGACCGTGCCGGTCCGCTTCGCGCTGCGCTGAGGCCCCGTCCGCCGCACACGCGCGCGTGATGCGGGCCAGGCCCGGAACGGCGCTAGCATCGCCGCGGCCCCGCCGCCCGGCCGCACGCACATCCGCGGTGGGAGCAAGGAGTGATCGATGCCGACAGCCGCAGCGCAGCACCCCTATCTCGACCTCTTCTCCTTTGCGCTTGTCCCTCGCATGAAGACCGGGCCGGACCATGCGAAGGACCCGCCGGCACCGCACCTGCTGCCGCTGGCCAATGCCTCGCCCGAGGCGAAGCAGGTGCTCGACCTGCTGCTCGGCGCCGACCACGACATCCGCGACGACCATGAGCGCGCCGCCGGCATCAACCTGGCCCTGGCCGAGACGCGAATCCGCCTGGCGGTCAGCCATGGCGACACGTCACCGGCGCTGCAGACCGCGCTGAACCGCATCGCCCAGGCACGGGAGGAGATGGCGAAGCACGACACCCGCCGCGCCTGCGCCGCCCTGGCGGATGCGGTCCGCGCGGTGATGGCGCCGCACTGAGGACGCCGGACGGCAGGCGGGTTACCTGCCCCCGGGACCGCCCACCGGACCGCCGCCGTTCCGCACCAGCCCGATCAGGGTCGAGCGGGGCGGCACGCCGGCCTGGATCCCGGCCAGCGGGTCGCCGGCCGGTCGAAATTGCCGCCCGGCTCCGCGCCGGGATGGCGGACGGCGCTGAACAGCACCTCGCCATCCGGGGTCAGCGCCGCGCCGCCGACCGAGGCCGCCCGCGGTGCGCCATAGATCGGCAGCGGCACCCCGCGTCCCGGCCCGTCGAGGTCGCAGGCGAACAGCCCCTCGGCCTGCGGCCCCACCCTGCCGCCGCGATCGGTGCCGATCCAGGCACGGCCGCGCGCATCCACCGTGACGGTGTCCGGATTCTCCGGCCAGGCGCTGCCGGGCGGCAGGCCGGCGCGGCCGTAGCGCGCCTCGGCGCTGCGCGGGTCGCCGGCGGCGAAGAGCAGCACCGCCCCGGCGGTCGCCGCGCCGTCGTCGCCGCCGGCCGCCGTCAGCTTGATCACATGCCCGGCCGGGCGGGCGGGGCTGCCATGGCAGGCCAGCAGCAGCCGCGGCCCGGTCGGGTCGAGCCCGAGGCCGGACGGCGTGTCCAGCGGGCTGCCGCCGGCCTGCGCCGCCGCCGCCACCGGGTCCGGCACCCCGGCCGGCAGCGGCAGCCAGGTGAAGCGGTCGCCATCCAGCCGGGCCACCGACAGGGCGCCGGCATCCAGCACGTCCTCGCCAGTGGCCGGACCGGCCGAGACGAAGCGGAACAGGAAGCCGCCGACCCGGCGATCGGTCATGTAGACCACCGCGCGCCCGTCGCGGGACAACGTCGCCGCCACGTCGCCATGCGCGAAGCGGCCCAACGCGGTGCGCTTCACCGGCACCGATTGCGGGTCGAAGGGATCGAGCTCGACCACCCAGCCGAAGCCGGCGGCGTTGGCGAAGCGTGGGTCGAGATTGCCCAGGCGGGCGAGCCAGGGGCCAGGGTCGCCTTCGGCCAGCAGCAGCGTGCCCCAGGGCGTGACGCAGCCGCCGGCCAGGCCCAGCAGGCCACGGACGCTGCCGCCCCCCGCCGGCCCCCCGGCTCGGCACAGCGTGCCGCCGCCCAGGCGCCGGCTCTGGAAGCCGCCATCCACCACCACCCAGCCGCGGCCGCGCTTTTCCAGGTTGAGCAGGGAGGCGCCCTGCATTGCCGCCGCCGCGGCCGGCTGGTCGCGCCCGCCGGGAAAGGCGAAGGCCGGGTCCACCGTCGGGTGCAGCACCGCCAGCACGGCGCGGGGGATGCCGTCGGCCGCCTGCTGGGTCGGCACCGCGATGGCGGCGACCCTGGCATCCCAGCCGAATGGGCGGCGGCGCCCTCCGGGTCCGGGCGGCGTGGATTCCAGGCAGGGGCGTCGAAGGTGACGCGGTCACCCCAGCGGACCAGCACGTCCCGCCGGTAGCCGCGCGCCACCGTGTCGTCCTGCTTCACCGGCAGGGCAAGGGGCTCGAGGTCGTGGCGGCGGGCCTGGGCCAGGGCTCCGTGGGGAAGCAGGGCGGCGGCGGGAACCAGGGCCGGCGCCGCCAACAGCGCGCGGCGCCCGATCACGCGCGGCATCCGCCCGACCACCGATCCCCCGGGCCCTGTCCGTCGCATCCACGCATCCCTCTTCCGGCGGGGCGGACCTTGGCACCCACCGAGGGCCAGCGTCCATCCGCCCGGCCCCAACAAGGGCGTGCGGCAAGCGGTCTTGGGTCGCCGCGCATTCCGGGCCTAGACTGCCGCATCCCGCAGAGAAGGTCCCACCGATGACCCCGCCCCGCAATCCCACCGCCGCCCGCGACGTCGCCTATGCGCTGCATCCCTACACCGACCACAAGGCGCACCTGGTCACCGGGCCGCTGGTGATCAACCGCGGCAAGGGCGTGCGGGTCTATGACGACCAGGGCAAGGACTACATCGAGAGCGTCGCCGGCCTCTGGTGCGCGAGCCTCGGCTTCGACAACGAGCGCCTGGTGCAGGCCGCCACCGACCAGATGCGGAAACTCCCCTTCTACCATTCCTTCACCGGCAAGTCGCACGAGCCGATGGTGGACCTGGCGGAGATGCTGATAGAGCGCGCGCCGGTGCCGATGAGCAAGGTGTTCTTCGCCAATAGCGGGTCCGAGGCGAATGACAGCGTCATCAAGATCCTCTGGTACATGCACAACGCCATCGGCAAGCCGGAGAAGAAGAAGATCATCAGCCGGCTGAAGGGCTATCACGGCATCACGCTCGCCGCGGCCTCGATGACCGGGCTGCCGGCGAACCACAAGCTGTTCGACCTGCCGCTGCCGGGCTTCATCCATGTCGGCACGCCGCACCACTACCACAACGCGTTGCCGGGCGAGTCGGAGGAGGACTTCGCGACCCGCCTGGCCGCCGAGTTGGAGGAGGTGATCCTGAAGGAGGGGCCGGAGACGGTGGCCGCCTTCTATGCCGAGCCCTTCATGGGCGCCGGTGGCGTCATCATCCCGCCCGCTGGCTACTTCGAGAAGATCCAGGCGGTGCTCAAGAAATACGACGTTCTGATGTGCGTCGACGAGGTGATCGCCGGCTTCTTCCGCACCGGCAATTACTGGGGCAGCCAGACCTTCAACATCCAGCCGGACATCCTGGTCTGCGCCAAGGCGCTGAGCGCCGCCTACCTGCCGATCTCGGCGGTCATGGTGAACGAGCGGGTGTTCCACGGTATCGCCGAGGGATCGTCCACCGTCGGCACCTGGGGCCATGGCTTCACCTATTCCGGCCATCCGGTGCCGGCCGCAGTCGCCATCGAGACGCTGAAGATCTACGACGAGATGGACATGCTGGGCCATGTCCGGAAGGTCGGGCCCTACATGCAGGCGGCGCTGCGCGAGCGCTTCGCGGAGCACCCGCTGGTCGGCGAGGTCCGCGGCGTCGGCCTGGTCGCGGCGATCGAGCTGGTCGAGGACAAGGCCCGCGCGAAGAACTTCGACCCGGCGAAGAAGGTCGGGCCGCGGCTGACCAAGCTGTCCGAGAAGCACGGCGTGATCATGCGGGCGATGATGAACGACAGCATGGGCTTCTCCCCGCCGCTGATCATCTCCGAGGCCGAGATCGACGAGATGCTCGACCGGGTCGGCCGGGCGCTCGACGAGCTGGCCGTCGAGCTGCGCCGCGAGAGCATCGCGGCGGTCTGACGCGACGCGGCGGCGGTCCTGCGGGATCGCCGCCGGCCCGTCCGCAACCACCCCTCGTACTGGCCGGGTCTGCCTCGGCCATCCCGCCCCTCCTCGAGATGCCAGCGGACTGCCCGGGCCGAGCCTGGGCGTGGCGCGCCGGGGCGGCATACCCTTCCCGGAACCCGACGCGGCGCCATGAAACTTCCTGCCTCCCTTGCCGCGCCGAGCCTGCCGCTCGCGGTCGCGCTGGCCGTCGCGCCGGTCGCCGGCGTGCTGCAGTCCAAGGCGATCGCACCGATCGCCACCATCGCCCTACTGCTGACAGTCGTCGCGCATCGCCGGCGGCACGACGCCTGGCCCTGGCCGCAGGGCGCCGCCGCCTGGGTGGCGCTGGCGCTGTTCGGCTGGGCCGCGGTCACCGCGCTCTGGGCGCCGGAGCCGCTGCGGGCGCTCGGCACCGCGCTGCAGATCGGCGGCTTCGTGGCGCTCGGCGCCGGCGCCGCCCGGGTGATGGCCGCCGAGGACGCGCCCGCACGGCGCCGGCTGCTGCTGGCCGCGACCGCCGGGCTGGTCGCCGGCCTGGCGCTGGCGGCGATCGATGCCATGACTGGCCATGCCGTCCGCGCCGCGGTGCGCGGGTTGAAGGAAGTGCCGGTCACGCTCGCCTTCGGCCTCAAGCCCGCTGCCTCGGCCATGGGACTCTGGCTGCCGGTGGTGGCCGCGGCCGGCCTGCCCCGCTGGCTGCGGGGCGCGATCCTAGCGGCAGGCGCGGTGGTGCTGGTGCTGTTGCCGGGCGAGGCGGCGAAGCTGGCGGTCGTGGCCGGCGGCCTGGCCGGCGGGGCGGCGCTTTTGGCGCCGCGCTGGACGCCGCGGCTGCTTGGCGCCGGTCTCGGCCTCGCCATCCTGGCCATGCCGGCGGTGCTGGGGCCGGTGCTGGCGCGCGGCGTGCCGGCCGATGGGATCTCCCTCGGCGGCGCACCGGCTGCTGATCTGGGATTTCGTCACCGACCGGATCACCGAAAGGCCGCTGGCCGGCTGGGGGATGGAGGCAAGCCGGGAAATCCCGGGCCATCGCGATTCCCCGACCGCCGAGGCGCTCCGGCGCTTCCATCTCACCGGCCCCGGGGCGGCGCTGTGGCTGCCGTCGGCGATGCTTCTGCCGCTGCATCCGCACAACGGCGCACTGCAGCTCTGGCTGGAACTCGGCCTGCCGGGCGCGCTGCTGGGTGCGGCGCTGGCGCTGCTGCTGGGCGGGGCCGCGGCGCGGTCGCCCCGCCCGGCAGTGGCGACCGCGGTGTTGGCCGCGGCCAGCGTGACGGCGATGCTGAGCTTCGGCGCCTGGCAGGAATGGTGGGTCGGCGCCGAGCTGATGGCGCTCGCCGCCGTCGCCGCCCTCCCCGCCTGCGATCCGGGTTAGCGCTCCACCGGCGGCAGGCTGCGGAGATAGGCGATCAGCGCCATCATGTCCGCGGCCGAGATGTCGCGATACTGGGCGAAGGCCATCGGCGGATGCAGCCGGCGGCCGTCGCGGGAGACGCCGGTGCGGATCGCCCGCTCGATCTCCGCATCGGTCCAGGCGCCGAGCCCGCTGGTGCGGCTGGAGGTGATGTTGGCCGCGACCGCGCTGCCCCAGGGTCCCGCGAAGGCCTGCCCGCCGGCGCCGACCTTCGTCGTGTCGCGCCGGCCGCCTTCAAACATCGGCGTGTGGCATTCGATGCAATGCGCGACTGGCCCGGCCAAATAGGCGCCATAGGCCACGGCATCGCTCCGCGACGGCGCCGCGACCTGTCCGACCGGCGGGCCGTAGGCCGTCGGCAGCGGGATGCGGTAGGTGGATTTCTCCGCGACCTGCGCGACTGCCGGGACGCTGCGGAGATAGGCGACCATCGCCGCCAGGTCGTCATCCGCCAGGCCGCGATAGAGGCCGATCGGCATGGGCGGGCCGATCACCGAGCCATCGGGGCGGATGCCCTCGCGGATCGCCCGGGCGATCTGCACATCGGTCCAGCCGCCGATGCCGGTGGTGCGGTCCGGGGTGATGTTGGGGGCCACGGCGCGGAAGGGCGGGACATCCTCCACCACCCAATTGCCGGCCAGCGCCTTGCCGGGCAGCGGCCCGTTGGGGCCTTTCGGCGTGTGGCGATTGCCGCAGGCGGCGATGGTCTCGACCAGGTAGCGGCCACGCTCGAGCGGGGTCTGCGCCGCCGCGCCGAACATCGTGGCCCAGCCGATGGCGAGCGACAGGACGCCCCGGCGGAGCCGCATCCAGGCCTGGCGTGTCATGGTGGCAATCCTCCCGCAGTCGGTCAGGCCGGTGAGGCTAATGCCGCATACCAAGGCGTCGCAATGATACGCTGCCGGCCCGGCATCGATCCGGCCGGAGTCGCGGGATCACACCCTGCGGAGATGCCGCGGTCGGCCGGTCAGCGCGCCCGGGCGATGCAGAATTCGACGATGTCGGCCAGCGCCCGGCGCTCCGGCCCATCCGGGAAGGATCGCAGCGCCGCCAGCGCCTGGTCGCCATAGAGCCGCGCGCGCTCCACCGTGTCGTGCAGGGCGCCGTGCCTGGCGATCAGCCGCTGCGCCTCGGCCAGGTCTTCGGGGCCCTGCTCGCGCTCCTCCAGCACCCGGCGCCAGAAGCCGCGCTCGGCCTCGGTCCCGCGTTCGAAGGCCAGCAGGACCGGCAGGGTGATCTTGCCCTCGCGGAAGTCGTCGCCAACCGTCTTGCCCAGCTGCTCCTGCGCCGCCGAATAGTCGAGCGCGTCGTCCACCAGCTGGAAGGCGGTGCCGAGGGTACGGCCATAGGTGTCGAGCGCCTCCTCCTCCGCCAGCGGCCGGTCGGCGACCACGGCGCCGATGCGGGTGGCGGCGGCGAAAAGGGCGGCGGTCTTGCCCTCGATCACCTGGAGGTACTGCGCCTCGGTCGTCGTGGTGTCGTTCTGGGTGACCAGCTGCAGCACCTCGCCCTCGGCGATCGTGGAGGACGCGGCGGAGAGGATGCCGAGCACCTTCAGCGAGCCGTCCTCCACCATCAGCTCGAAGGCCCGGGCAAAGAGGAAATCGCCGACCAGCACCGAAGGCTTGTTGCCGAACAGCGCATTGGCGCTGGCCTGGCCGCGGCGCAGCGCGCTTTCGTCCACCACGTCGTCATGCAGCAGCGTCGCGGTGTGGATGAACTCGACGCAGGCCGCGAGCAGCACGTGCCGGTTGCCGCGATAGCCGCAGAGCCGCGCCGCGGCGAGCGTCAGCAGCGGCCGCAGCCGCTTGCCGCCGGCCGCGACGATATGCGCCGCAAGCTGCGGGATCAGCGCCACCGGGCTCTGCATCTTGTCGACGATCAGGCGATTGCAGGATTCGAGATCCGCACGCACCAGCGCCGTGAGCGCCGTCAGCGCATCCTCACCGCCGGACGCGGCCCTGTTGATCGGCGATGCTACCGACATCGCACCCACTTCCGCGTCCACGTCACTTGACCCAGTCCTAAGGGGCGGCACCATAACGACGCTCCCAGATGGCGGCAAGCGCAGGGAAAACAAGGATTTCGCACGTAATGCGTGTCGTCGCCGAGAGCACGGACCCCGTGCGCGTAAGTTTCCTGCTGGCATTGCTGCGCGATGCCGGCATCGCCTGCACCGTGTTGGACGCGCATATCAGCGCGCTGGAAGGCGGGATCGGTGCCTTTCCGCGCCGTCTGGTGGTTGCCGAGGAGGACCTCGCCCAGGCCCGCCGGGTGCTGCGCGAGGCTGGCGAGGAGACCGTATGACCGAAGCCGCGGCGCTGACCGAGGACCTGCTGCTGGGCGGCCGGGTGCGGCTGCGGCAGCGCTGCGCGGCCTCAGGGCCGGGCTGGATGCCGTGCTGCTGGCCGCCGGCGTGCCCGCCCTCCCCGGCCAGCGGGTGCTGGAGGCCGGCTGCGGCAGCGGCGCCGGTTTCCTCTGCCTTGCCGCCCGGGTGGCTGGGCTGGCGATCCTCGCGGTCGAACGCGACGCCGGGCTGGCTGCCCTGGCGAGGGCGAATGCCGCGGCTAACGGGCCGGCCGGCCGAGTGGAGGTGATCGAGGGCGATGTGCGGGACCTGACGCTCGCCCGCCGGCTGCCGCCCTGCGATCATGCCTTCGCCAATCCGCCCTTCTGGCCGGGCGGCACAGCGCCGCCCGAGGCGATTCGGCGCGCGGCGACGCATGAGGAGGCGAGCCTGGCGGACTGGGCCCGCTTCCTGGCGGCGCCGCTGGCCCGGCGCGGCAGCCTGAGCCTGATCCTGCCGGCGGCGCGACTGGATGCGGCCATGGCGGCGCTCGCGGCCGCGGGCTGCGGCGGGACCCGGCTGCTGCCCTTCTGGCCGCGCGCCGGGTTGCCGGCCAAGCGGGTGCTGCTGCAGACCCGGCGGGGCGGGCGCGGGCCGGCGCGAGTCGATCCCGGGCTGGTGCTGCACGACGCCGCCGGCTTCAGCGCGGCGGCGGAGGCGATCCTGCGGGACGGCGCGGCGCTGCCGGGCTGAAGCGGCTCAGCTTTCCTGGGTTTCGGGGTGACGCAGGTACCAAAGCCGCTCATGCGCCGCGACCAGGCTTTCCATGTTGCGGCGACGGTTGGTGTCCGGCGAGACGGGGCGGCGCGTCAGCATCATCTCGAGGATCCGGAGCAGCTGCTCGGCGACCTCGTAATCCGCTTGGTCGCAGGCATGGTGAAAGGCGATCAGGATCTTGTCGGACAGGCGGCGGCTATGCCGCGGCGCCGCGCCGCGTGCGGCATCGCGGGCGCCTTCCAGGTCCGAGGCCTCGTCCACCATCATACTCATCTCCAGATCCGGCCGGTCGGCGCCGGGCCTCCAGGTTATGGCATAAAAAACATATCAAACCCACAGGCGCGCAACCGGGGCCGACCAAACCGATATTCCGATGGCTGCGTCGCCGCAATATCGGTCGAGGTGTGGTCGGACCAGCGCTTCATTCCGGCAGGCTTTCCTCCGGCACGGTCGCCGGCTAGCCTGGGCGACCATTGATCTGGGCGGCAACCGCCGCGGCGATCTCCTCCGGCCGCAGGTCCGGGCGGTAGAGCGAGCGGACCCGGCCATCCGGGCCGACCAGGTAGATGAAGCTGGAATGGTCCATCAGGTAGTCCGTCATGTCCGGCCGCTGCGTGCGCGCATAATAGACGCGGTAGCGCCGCGCCACCTCGGCGATCTGCTCGGGCGTGCCGGTCAGCCCCTGCAGGCGCGGATGGAAGCGGCTGACATAATCGGCCAGCGCCGCCGGCGTGTCCCGCTGCGGGTCGACGGTGATGAAGACCGGCGTGACCGCCTCACCCGTGCTGCCCAGCGCGTCGAGCGCCGCGGCCATGGTGCCGAGCTCTGGTCGGGCAGACATCGGGGCAGAAGCTGTAGCCGAAATACACCAGCATCCAGCGGCCGGCATAGTCGCGCTCCGTCACCGGCTGACCGTCCTGGTTCACCAGGCTGAAGGGCCCCCCAAGCGCCAGCCCCTGCGGCAGCTGCACCCCGCCGGCACCGGGCACCGGCATCTGGCCGCCGAAGACCTGGCCCAGCCGGACGGCGAAGGCTTCGCCAAGCCCCTCGCCCGGGGCGCGGGTCACCCAGGCATAGGCCCAGACGCCGCCGAGCAGCGCGACCAGAAGAAGGGCGAGGAGACGGATGATCCTGAGCATGGCCCGTCGTGTGGCGGCGGGAAGGGGCCCGGGCCAGCACGCATGGCCCCGGCACGCATAACGGATTTTTAATGTTTCTTCGCGGCGGGGTCTTGAGCGGGGCAGGCCCGTCCCTGCCCCAAGGATGGCGGGCTATTCGCGCCGCCGCCGGCGCCGCCGACCAGTCCTGGCCGATGCTGGAGGCCCAGACATCCTCCCAGCTGCCTTCGGTGCTCGCCCGGGAATACTCGGTCGAGCGGTTCTCGAAGAAATTGGTGTGCTCCACCGCGTTCAGCATCTCGTCCAGCCAGGGCAGCGGGTTCTTCTCGATGTTGTAATGCGGCTCGAGGCCGAGCTGCTGCAGCCGGCGGTCGGCGATGAAGCGGATGTAGCGCTTGGTCTGCTCGGCATCGAGGCCCTCGACCCCTCCCAGCTCGAAGGCCAGGTCGATGAAGGCATCCTCGTGCTCGACGATGGTGGCGCAGATCTCGGTGAGCTCGCGCTGCAGCTGCTCGGTCCAGATCTCCGGGTTCTCCTGCACGAAGGTGCGGAACAGCCGGATGATGGACAGGCAGTGCAGCGTCTCGTCGCGCACCGACCAGGAGACGATCTGCCCCATCCCCTTCATCTTGTTGAAGCGGGGGAAGTTCATCAGGATGGCGAAGGAGGCGAAGAGCTGCAGCCCCTCAGTGAAGGCGCCGAAGGCCGCCAGCGTCTTCGCGATCTCGGTCTTGTCGGCGACCGAGAAGGCCTGCATGTAGTCGAACTTGTCCTTCATCTCCTTGTATTTGAGGAAGGCGGTGTATTCGACTTCCGGCATTCCCACCGTGTCGAGCAGGTGGGAATAGGCCGCGATGTGGATCGTCTCGGTGTTCGAGAAGGCCGACATCATCATGAGCACTTCCGTCGGCTTGAAGACCTGGGAGTAGTGCTTCATGTAGCAGTTGTTCACCTCGACATCCGCCTGGGTGAAGAAGCGGAAGATCTGCGTCAGCAGGTTCTTCTCGGTCGGCGTCAGGTTCTTCTGCCAGTCCTTGACGTCATCGGCGAGCGGCACCTCCTCCGGCAGCCAGTGGATGCGCTGCTGCATCAGCCAGGCGTCATAGGCCCAGGGATAGCGGAAGGGCTTGTAGACCGGGTTGGCGGTCAGCAGGTCGAAGCGGACCGGATGCTGGTCGGGAGGAAATTGCCGTCGGCCATGATGCCCGTCATTCGTTGTGCTTGGGGGATGTAGGGTCGGGACGGGGACTGTCCATGCGGGGGACAGCCCTGGATCAAGCGGAACCCGTCGGAATGGGCCTGCCTACTGGCAGGCGAGGCATTCCTCGTAATCCGTGCTCTCGCCGGCCTTGGCCATGATCGCCATCGGCCGCGGCTGCGGCACATGCGCCGCCATCACGTCGCCCTGCCCGACCACCTTTTCGCTGATCGTGTCGGCGCGCTGGATCGACAGCGAGCGGCAGTAGTACAGCGACTTCACGCCGCGCTTCCAGGCCATGACATGGATCTGGTGCAGGTCGCGCTTGTGGACATTGGCCGGCAGGAAGAGGTTCACCGACTGGCTCTGGCAGATATAGGGCGTACGGTCGGCGGCATGCTCCACCACCCAGCGCTGGTCGAGCTTGAAGGCGGTGCGGAAGGTCGCGCGCTCCTGCTCGGTGAGGAAGTCCAGGTGCTGCACGCTGCCCTTGTTGACCGTGATGGTGGTCCAGGTCTCGGCATCGTCGCGCCCGTGCTTCGCCAGCACCTTCTTCAGGTAAGGGTTGCGGACGATGTAGCTGCCGGACAGCGTCTTGTGGTTGTAGACATTGGCGGCGATCGGCTCGATCCCAGGCGAGGCGCCGCCGCAGATGATGGAGATGCTGGCGGTCGGCGCGATCGCCATCTTGTTCGAGAAGCGCTCCATGAAGCCGTATTCCGCGGCATCCGGGCAGGGCCCGCGCTCCTCCGCCAGGATGCGGCTGGCGATGTCGGCCTGCTCGCGGATGTGCTTGAACATCCGCTTGTTCCAGACCTTCGCCACCACGCTCTCAAAGGGCACGTTCAGCCCCTGCAGGAAGCTGTGGAAGCCCATGACGCCGAGGCCCACCGAGCGCTCGCGCATGGCGGAGTACTTCGCCTTCGCCATCGAGTCCGGCGCGGTGTCGATGAACTCCTGCAGCACGTTGTCGAGGAAGCGCATCACGTCGGGGATGAAGCGCGGGTTGTCCTTCCACTCGAACCAGGTCTCGAGGTTCAGCGAAGACAGGCAGCACACCGCGGTGCGGTCGCGGCCATGCTGGTCGCGGCCGGTCGGCAGGGTGATCTCGGAGCAGAGATTGGAGGTCTTGACCTCGAGCCCGGCCAGCTTGTGGTGCGCCGGCATCGCCCGGTTCACCTGGTCGGAGAAAATCAGGTAGGGCTCGCCGGTCTCGATCCGCGCCGTGAGGATGCGGATCCAGAGCGCGCGGGCCGGGATCTTCTTCACCAGCGCGCCGTCCTTCGGGCTGGTCAGCGCCCAGTCCTCGTCGGCCTCGACCGCGCGCATGAAGGCGTCCGGCAGCAGCACGCCGTGGTGCAGGTTCAGCGCCTTGCGATTCGGGTCGCCGCCGGTCGGCCGGCGGATCTCGATGAACTCCTCGATCTCGGGGTGGGAGACCGGCAGGTAGCAGGCGGCCGAGCCGCGCCGCAGCGAGCCCTGGGAGATCGCCAGGGTCAGCGAATCCATCACCTGGATGAAGGGCACGACGCCCGAGGTCTTGCCGTTGCGGCCGACCTTCTCGCCGATGCCGCGCAGGTTGCCCCAGTAGCTGCCGATGCCGCCGCCCTTGGCGGCCAGCCAGACATTCTCGTTCCACAGGCCGACGATGCCGTCGAGGCTGTCCGAGGCCTCGTTCAGGAAGCAGGAGATCGGCAGGCCGCGCGTGGTGCCGCCATTCGACAGCACGGGCGTCGCCGGCATGAACCAGAGCTTGCTGATGTAGTCGTAGATCCGCTGCGCATGCGCGGCATCGTCGCCGAAGGCGCTGGCGACGCGGGCGAACAGGTCCTGGTAGCCCTCACCTGGCAGCAGGTAGCGGTCGTCCAGCGGTCGCCTTGCCGAAGTCGGTCAGCAGCGCGTCGCGCGTCCGGTCCACCTGGACTTGGTGATGCCCCTTCCAACTGTACCGCATCGAACACGGTCACATCCCCCTCAATCCCCCGGACCGGAGCACTGCATGTTGGACGGTTCCTACACAAGATATTGGAGCGAGACTGCCATCCTAACACCATATCGGGTGTTGGGTTCAAAAAAATCGCTGCGCAAAAACCCCAGGCGGAAAGCCAATGTTGCCATTATGTTCGCACATAGGGCCGTGATCGCACCCTGCCCGTCAAGCCTTTCCTGCGGAGCTTCGGCCCCGGGGCGACCGGGTGATAAATCGGGGTGATTCGGGATGGCAGGGGCCAGCCCGCGATTGTCCTGGGCGGGAACATTCGGGGCGTGCGTGGCCGGCTGAACCAAGCCCAGACCAGGAATCTCCTGACCCGACCGGAATTTCTGGTCTAGCCGGGATCGACTGGCGCCCGGCCCGGCCCACAGCCGGCGGCCCCGGCGGCGCAGGGCCGCGCCCGACGCGGCTTCGGCGCGGTCGCCTCGGGCGGGCGCTCGGCCGATCGGCCGTCGCGGCGGGCTTCCGCCGCGACGGCTCGGGCCTGGCCGAGGGCGTCTTGCCCTTGCCCCAGCTGCGGACCTCGGCCCAGATATCAGCCCGGTTCGGACTGCAGCGGCGCCAAGCTCAGGGTGCCGGCCGCCCCGCCGCCTGGCCGCGCCGCGGCGCCGGCCCGCGGCCTCGGCTCATCCTGCGCCGAAGCAAGGGCCGGCAGCAGCAGCAGGGCGGCAGCGACGGCAACCGGCCGCCATCCTGGCCGGGCCGCGCGCGCATCGGATGCGGGCATGACCATCCTCCTCGAACTGGAAGGCCGGTCTTTGTCAGGGATGCCCCGGCAGGCGCAAGCCTTCAGGCGAGCGGGCGGGTGCCGCACCAATCGGCGATGAAGGCGGCGATCGACAGGGTGGTCTTCTTCAGATGCGCCAGCTCGGTGCGTTCGTCGAAGGCATGCGCCCCTCCCCCTTCGGCCCGTAGCAAAGGCCGGGAATGCCGAAATAGAGGCCGTAGAAGCGCGTGTCGTTGACCGCGGTGGTGATCCGGGCGGGCATCGCCTCGCCGAAGACCTGGGTATGGGCCGCCGCCAGCACCGCCTCGGCCTCGCTGCCCGGCTCCAGCACGTAGCCATCCGCCAGGAAGCCGTGCCAGGTGACGGAGGGCGGGTTGTTGGCGAGGAAATTGTCGCCCTTCGCGGCTTCCGCGACACAGCGCTCGACCGCCGCGCGGGCCTCGGCCACGTCGGTGCCGGGCAGCAGGCCAATGCGGCAGTCCACTTCGCACCAGGCCGGGGTGGAGCTCGCCCAATCGCCGCCGCGGATGATGCCGGGGTTGAACTTCAGCGGGCTCTCCATGTCCTTGTACCAGGGGTGCGCCTTGGCCTCCTGGTTGATCCGCTTCGTATGCTCCTGAAGCGCCTGGATCAGGTGGTAGGCGGACAGAATCGCGTTGCTGCCGGATTGCGCCACCGCAACATGCACCGGCACCCCACGCACCGCGATGCGGAACCAGAGCGTGCCGGTATGCGCCCGGGTGATGGTGCCGCCGGTGGGTTCCGGCACCAGCGCCGCCTCCGCCCGGTAGCCGCGCAGCAGGGTCGAGAGCGCGCCGTTTCCGGTGCTCTCCTCCTCCGTCACGGTCTGCACATGGACATCGGCGGCGGGCTCGAGGCCGGCAGCCTTCAACGCATCCATGGCGAAGACCATGGCGGCGACGCCCGACTTCATGTCATGCGCGCCACGGCCATGCATCCAGCCATCCCTGATGGTCGCGCTGTAGGGCGGGTAGGTCCACATATCGGCCGGGCCTTCCGGTACCACGTCGATATGGCCCTGCAGGATCAGGCTGCGGCCGGTCGGGTCCTTGGCGCGGTGGGTGGCGACCACCTGCACTCGATTTCGCCGGATCGGCTTCGACCATCGGGCTGGCCTTCTGGTGCTGCGCCAGCGGCACGTCGGCCAGGGTGTGGCGGTCCACCGAATAGCCGCGCGCGGCAAGCTGGCGCGCCATCCAGTCCTGCAGCGGCGCTTCGTTGCCCCTGGTGCTCGGAAAGCGGACGAGGTCGCCGAGGAAGGCGACCTCTCGCTCGAAATCTCGCCTCCACCGCGGCAGCGAGGCGGGCGAGCAGGGCGGCGTCGGGCATACGAGGGTCCTTGGCGGATGGTCCCGGCAAGCCTCCGTCCGCCACCACCGCGGGTCAACCCGGCGGGCGCGCCAGCCGCGGCTCGGTCATGTTCGGCGGGCTCGGGTCGTAGACCACCCGGTCGCGCCGCCCGGCCCAGGCGTTCTTCAGATTGATGACCGGGATGACGCCTTTGTCCTCGAGCAGCGCGCGCATCGCCGCCTGGGTCAGGTCGCGCCGCCGCTCCTCGTCCATCGTCGCCAGCGCCTCGGCCAGCGGCGCATCCACCGCCGGGTTCGAATAGCGCTGCCGGTTGAAGGCGCCATGGCCCCGCTCGGCATCGCGCGTCATCACCACGTTCCGCAGCGGTATGATCGAGGTGTAGCTGCTGTAATAGGTCATGAACATCGAGAAGTCGCGGTTGGTCGCCCGGGTGAAGAGCGTCGCCGGCGGCAGGGTCTGCACCTGTGCATCGACGCCGATGCGCGAAAAGCCCTGAGCGATCGCCTGCAGCAGGTTGTCGTCCGAGGGGAAGAATCCGTTTGGCCCGTGGATGGTCATCCGGAATCCCTGGGGGTAGCCCGCTTCCGCCAGGCAGCGCCCGGCCGCGCGCCGGATCGAAGGGCAGTGGCCCGCTTCCTTCCAGCCGATGCTCCGCTCCCGGAGCGGCGAACTGGTCGGCCGGCGAGGCGAGGCCGCTGTAGAGGCGGTCGGCGATCTGCTGGCGCGGTATGGCGAGGGACAGCGCCTCCCGCACCCGCCGGTCTGCCAGCGGGTTGGCCGGAAGCAGCTTGCCCTGCCTGTCCACCATGAAGGGAGAGGATCCCGCATCGCATCCGGTGCCAGGTAGACGAAGGTGATGCTGTCGATCTGGAAGACCGCGAAGCGCGGATCCTGCTGCAGCCGCGGCACGTCCTGCACGGGGACGTAGTCGATCAGGTCCACTTCGCCTGCCAGCAGCGCCGCGGTGCGGGACCCCGCCTGCGGGATGAAGCGGTAGACCACGCGATCCCAGGGCTCGACCGGGCCATACCAGTCCATGTTGCGGGCCAGCTCAGCCGCTCGCCCTGGCGGTAGTCGACATGACGGTAGGGGCCGGTGCCGATCATCAGCCTGCCGCTGTTGAAGTCGGCGGTCTGCGGATTGGGGCCGTGGATCTTCCGCGAGAGGATGACCGGCGACGCCATGTCGAAGCGCATCATCGGGTTCGGCTCGCGCGTCCGCAGCAGGATCGTCTCCGCGTCCACCACCTCGACCGCCGAGATGCTGCGCACGGCCGAGGTGAAGAGCGCCGGGCTGTTCGGCACGGTGGGCACGCGGGCGAAGGTGAAGGCGACATCCTCCGCCGCGAAGGGTGTGCCGTCATGGAAGCGGGCGGCGGTGTTGAGCTTCACCTCCCAGGTCAGGTCGTCGAGCGGCCGCATGCTGCGCGCCAGGCGCGGCTGGAAGCGGACCTTGTTGTCCAGCTCGAACAACGGCTCGAACACCATGCGGGCGATCTGGTTGTTGTTCTGCGTGTTGTGGTAGTGCGGATCGAGCGCGCTGGGCGGCGTCTGCGCGCCGATCGTGAGCACGCGCTGTGCCGATGCCGGTGCGCTGGCGAGCAAGGCAGCCGTGATGGCCGCCGCGAACAAGCGATGCATGGGGACCTCCCGATCGGCCGGTCTTTGCCGGCCTGACCGGGGAAGCCTCGGGTGCGGCGGCCCGCCGCGTCAAGCCATAGGTGTGTGCGCTAGCCCGCGATCGCCCTGGGTGGAAACACTCAGGGCGTGAAGCGCCGGCTCCAGCAAGGCCGGAGCGGCGCTGGCCTGGTACGGTCAGGCAAACTCCGGTCTAGCGGATCGGCGGCGCATATTGCAGTCCGCCCTTGGTCCAGAGGGCGTTGATGCCGCGCGGCACGCCCATCGGGGTGATGTTGCGCTCCCAGCTTTCCTCGAAATTGCCGACCTGGCGGATGATCCGCACCGCCCAGTCGTTGTCGAGACCCATCGCGCGGCCGAAATCGCCGGACTTGCCGAGCAGCCGCTGCACGTCCGGGTTGGTGCTGGCCATGAAGCTGTCGATGTTCTTGCTGGTGATGCCCAGCTCCTCGGCCGTCACCATGGCGAAATGGCTCCAGCGCACCACGTCGAACCAGCGCCAGTCGCCCTTGCGCACCACCGCGCCCAACGGTTCCTTCGAGATGATCTCCGGCAGCAGGAGGTATTGCTCGCCTTCCTTGCCCTGGCTGGCGCGGAAGGAGGCGAGCGAGGAGGCGTCGTTGGTATAGGCGTCGCAGCGGCCGCTGATGAAGGCCTGGCGGATCTCCTCCGGCTGCTCGATCACCACCGGTGTCCATGCGCATCCCGTTGGCACGGAAGTAGTCCGCGAGGTTCAGCTCGGTCGTCGTGCCCGGCTGCACGCAGACCGTCGCGCCATCCAGCTGTTTCGCCGATTTCACGCCGAGCGACTGCTTCACCATGAAGCCCTGGCCATCATAGAAATTCACCGAGGCGAAGGCGAGGCCGAGCGCACCTCGCGCCCCATCGACCAGGTCGTGTTGCGGACCAGCAGGTCGATCTCGCCCGACTGCAGGGCGGTGAAGCGTACCTGTGTGGTGGTTGGGACGAAGCGCACCTTGTCCGCATCGCCGAGCACCGCGGCGGCGACGGCCCGGCAGGCATCGACATCGAGCCCGGCGTAATTGCCGCGCGCATCCGGCAGCGCGAAGCCGACCGCGTTGATCGACACGCCCGCAGGACAGTTGGCCGCGGGCGCGGATGGCGGCGATGGTGTCCGGCGCCGGCTGGGCGACGGTGGACATCGTGGCGGCGACGATTCCGAGCAGCGCCAATCCGGAAGCGCCCGGCCAGCTGATACATCACGCTCATTCCCCCCGCGTGGACCCGCATGGTCCGAAGCCAAGCTTCGCCGCCGCTTAGCGCGCGGCGCAAGATCATTTCCGACAAGTTTTATAGCGAGAATGACCATGCAAAAGCCGAGGTGTCAGGCTGCTTTCACATTTTTGCCTACGAAACGTATATTATCTTCAATCCTTGCACTGCGAGTGTGACGCAGGGTAACCCGACATTGCCGCCGGCGCTTCCGCCGGCGCGTGACGCAAGTCAGGGGGGTACGAGGACGTTGGGTCCCCGGCCGCGGCCCGAGTGCGCGCCCAAGGTGCGACGCGGGCTCCCCCACCCAGAACACGACCTCAACGCGGGAGACCGGGTTTAATGAGCAGCTATTTCTCAGAGAGCTTCAACAACGGGGTCGGCGCCCTCAGCCACACCTGGGGCAATGGCATCGACACCAGCGTGCGCGGCCAGGTGACGATCAGCGGCAATAGCGGAATTATGGAGAACCCTTGGGGTCTCCGCCGCCGGCCATGGCTACGGCACCTACAGCATCACCGCGTCGATGAGCGGCCACGCCGCCGGCCCCGCCGCGCTGCTATGGCCGGGCAATGACAAGTGGCCGGGGCCGGAGATGGACCTGGCGGAGTTCATCAACGGCCGGGCCTACGGCACGATGCAACTACAATGGCGGCGGCAACGACGTCTATGGCTCGATCTTCTACAACGGCCTCGACGAATCGAAGGTGCACACCTACACGCTCGATTGGCAGCCCGGCAAAGTCACCTTCCTGGTCGACGGCCAGTCCTACGGCGGCTTCTCCGACAATGTCAGCCGCGACTTCGACCATGGCGGCATCAACGAAGTCTTCTCGATCATGAACCGCGGCGGCGGCACCTCGATCACCGTCTACGACATCTCCTACTCGCCGTCCGGCGGTGGCGGCGGCGGCGCGGTGCAGGCCGAGGTGACGACGGGCGGCGCTCGGCAGCAGCGCCGAGGTCGTGCTCGACACCGGCGACGTTGCCCAGGCCAGCGCCTCGCACGACTACAGCCAGTACGAGGGCCTGCCCGGCTGGATGTGGCCCGCCGAGATGCGCTGGTGGGACTTCGTCTGATCCGCACCGGCTGACATCCACGCCCGTTCCGGGATCCTCGCGCGCGGCCCGCCTCAACCAGGCCGCGCGCTTGGATGCCTCACGTCTGCTCAGGGTAGGGCAGGCGGCGGCGACGCGCGCCCGGACACCCGGCACGCCCCTGGGCGGGAGAGGAGTGTCGCCAACGCCGCGCCAGTCCGCTCGATGCCGGGCTGCCGCGTTCCCTCCACGCCGGCCCGCGCGTCCGGTGCCTGCTGCCGCGCCTCAGGCCCGGCCGGGTGTGGCGCGCAGGGTCAGCGGCCGAAGCGCGCGGCGTAGAGCTCCGGCCTGAAGCCGACCAGCACGGCGCCATCCATCTCCAGCACCGGGCGCTTGATCATCGAGGGCTGGGCCAGCATGAGCTCGATCGCCCTGGCCTCGTCCAGTCCATCCCGCGCCGCCTCGGGCAGCTTGCGAAAGGTGGTGCCGGCGCGGTTGAGCAGCGCCTCCCACCCCACCTGGCCCAGCCAGCGACGCAGGGTGGCCTCATCGATGCCATGGGTCTTGTAGTCGTGGAAGGCGTAGGCGATGCCGGTCGCCTCCAGCCAGGCCCGCGCCTTCTTCATCGTGTCGCAGGCTTTGATGCCATGGAGGGTGACGGGCATCGCCGTCACTCCCACTCGATCGTCCCCGGCGGCTTGCTGGTGATGTCGTAAGTCACACGGTTGATGCCGCGCACCTCATTGACGATGCGGTTGGCCACGCGGGTCAGGAAGCCGATGTCGAAAGGATAGACATCGGCCGTCATGCCGTCCGTGCTGGTCACCGCCCGCAGTGCGCAGGCTTGCTGATAGGTGCGGCCATCGCCCATCACGCCCACGGTGCGCACCGGCAGCAGCACGGTGAAGGCCTGCCAGATCGCGTCATACAGGCCGGCGTTGCGGATCTCCTCGAGGTAGATCGTGTCCGCGCGGCGCAGGATGTCGGCCTTCTCCCGCGTCACCTCGCCGGGGATGCGGATGGCGAGGCCCGGGCCCGGGAAGGGATGCCGGCCGACGATCTCCTCCGGCATGCCGAGCTCGCGGCCGAGCACGCGGACCTCGTCCTTGAACAGCTCGCGCAGCGGCTCCACCAGCTGCATGCGCATATGGGCGGGCAGGCCGCCGACATTGTGGTGGCTCTTGATCGTGACGCTCGGCCCGCCGGTCGCCGAGACGCTCTCGATCACGTCCGGGTAGAGCGTGCCCTGGGCGAGGAAGTCGGCGCCGCCGAGCTTCTGCTGCTCCTCCTCGAAGACCTCGATGAAGAGCCGGCCGATGGTCTTCCGCTTGATCTCGGGGTCGGTGACGCCCGAGAGCTGGCCGAGGAAGAGCTCCGAGGCGTCGCGGTGGACGAGCCGGATGTTGAAGCGGTCGCGGAAGGTCTTCACCACCTGCTCGGACCTCGCCGGCCCGCATCAGCCCGTGGTCGACATAGATGCAGGTCAGCTGGTCGCCGATCGCCTCGTGCAGCAGCACCGCCGCCACGCTGGAATCGACGCCGCCCGAGAGGCCGCAGATGACGCGCCCGCTGCCGACCTGGGCGCGGATGCGGGCGATCGCCTCGGTGCGGAAGGCGCCCATGGTCCAGTCGCCGCGGCAGCCGCAGACGAGCTGGGTGAAATTCTTCAGCAGGGCGCCGCCATGCGGCGTGTGCACCACTTCCGGGTGGAACATGGTGCCGTAGTAGTGCCGCTTGTCGTCGGCGATCAGCGCGAAGGGCGCGCCCTCGCTGCTCGCCACCACGCGGAAGCCCTGGGGCAGCCGGGTGATCCGGTCGCCATGGCTCATCCAGACCTGCTCGCGCGCCCCCTTGGCCCAGATGCCCTGGGTGATGGCGCATTCGCCGGTGACGTCGACATGGGCGCGGCCGAACTCGGCGGGGTGGCCGCCCTCCACCGTGCCGCCGAGCTGCGTCGCCAGGGTCTGCTGCCCGTAGCAGATCCCAAGCACCGGCAGCCCGCTCTCGAAGACATAGTCGGGCGCGCGGGGCGAGGCGCCCTCGGTCACGCTGGCCGGGCCGCCCGAGAGGATGATCCCCTTCGGCGCGAATCCGCGAATCCGGTCGCCGGAAGCGGTGAAGGGCCAGATCTCGCAATAGACCCCGGTCTCCCGCAGCCGCCGGGCGATCAGCTGGGTGACCTGGCTGCCGAAGTCGAGGATGAGGATGCGGTCGTGCCGGGCGGCGGAGGGGGCGGGGGCGTTCATGCGGCCTTCCAGCACAGTGCCGCGAGCCGGGCAAGCATTGCCCGCGCCCTGCCCCGTCGCATCAGCCTTCCGGCGCCGGTGCGGTCGCTGCCAGCAGGGTCTCGATCGGGTCCCAGACGAAGGCCAAGCTGCTGCATCGCCTGGCCGGCGAAGCGGATCGTCTCCCGCGCCGCCGGGCGGCCGTGCAGGTGCTGGTAGAACCAGCGGGTGGGGTTTTCCTGCAGCACCCAGAGCATGACCGACCGGCAGCCCACCGCCGCCAGGTGCGCCGACATCGCCCGCATCAGCCGCCTGCCGATGCCGCGGTCGCGGTAGTCGTCCATCAGGTAGAGGGTCTCGACCTCGCCCTGGGCCAGCCAGTCCCGCCGGGCCCGGCCGCCGGAGACGAAGCCGATGACGGTGCTGCCCTCGCCCGCCGTGCCCGCCGGCGCATCGGCGCCCGAGGCGACGGCGACGAAGACCGCGTGGCCATGCCGGCGGTCGGTGATCGCCTGCTCATAGCCTGCGGCATGCCGCAGCGGCGAAAGCTCGGCCAGGTAGCCGTCGGGAAGCACGCCGGCATAGGCCGTGCGCCAGGTCGACACATGCACGGCGCCGATGGCTTCGGCGTCGGCTGCGCGGGCGCGGCGGATGCAGATCATGCTGCACGCTTCCCTTCCCAGGCTCGGCCCCTGCGTCAGGGCCGTCGTTGCAATACGGCGGCGAAGAAGCCGTCCGTCCCATGCTGCGCCGGGCTGGTGACCAGATACTTTCCCCGGCCGGCGCATCCCCCTCCATGCCCGCCGCGGCCCAGGCCTCGGCCAGGGGCAGCGGCGCGAAGTCGGGGTGGCGGTCGAGGAAGCCGGACACCTGGTCCTCATCCTCCTCGGGCAGCAATGAACAGGTAGCGTAGACCAGACGCCCACCGGCCCGCACCAGTTCCGCAGCGATATCCAGAATTTCACCCTGTTTGGCGCGGAGCTCGGCGAGATCCTGGGAACCGGTGCGCAGCCGAGCGTCAGGGTTGCGCCGCCACGTACCTGTACCCGTGCAAGGTGCATCGACGAGGACCCGGTCGAACTGCCCGGCCCGCCGCTTCGCCCAACGGTCGCCGGGCTCGAACAGATGCCGCTCGGCATTGTCGACCCCGGCGCGGCGGAGCCGGCGAACCGCCCCTTCCAGCCGCGGCGCATTGACGTCGCAGGCGGTGATGCGGCCCTTGTTCCGCATGGTCGCCGCCAACGCCAGGGTCTTGCCCCCTGCCCCGGCGCAGAGATCGGCCACCCGCAGCCCAGGCCGGGCATCGGTCAGCAGGGCGATCAGCTGGCTGCCCTCGTCCTGCACCTCGATCAGCCCGTCGCTGAAGGCCTTGGTCGCGGTGACCGGGCGGCGGGAGGGCAGCCGGAGGCCCCAGGGCGACCAGCGGGTCGGCTCCGTCTCGAACCCCTCGGCGGCGAGCACGGCCGCCGCCGCCTCCCGCGTCGTCTTCAGCAGGTTGGCGCGGAGGTCGAGCGGCGCCGGCTGCTCCATCGCCGCCGCCTCCTCGGCCAGCCGGTCGCCGAAGCGGGCGCGGAAGCCGGGCAGCACCCAGGAAGGCAGGTTCAGTCGGACCTCCTCCGGCATGTCGGGATGCACGAGGCCGGTGACGACGCCGGCCGCCGTCTCGCGGTGGTGGGCCAGGGTCCGCAGCAGCCGCTCCTCCAGCACGTTCAGCGGCTCGGCGGCGTATTGCCCGCCGGGGTAGGCGCGCAGCACGGCCTCGACCGGCTGGCCCTCGGCCAGCAGCAGCTCGGCCGCCACCAGCATCCGGCCGGTCGGCCGGCACTTGGCCCAGGCCAGCCACCAGTCGAGCCGCATCCGCTGCCGGACCACGCCCCAGGCGCGGTCGGCGATGGCGCGGCGGTCGCCGCCACCGATGAAGCGCCGGGCGCGGAAGAAGTCGTTGGCGATGGCGTCCGCGGGCCGGCGCGGCTGCGCCTCCAGCGCCTCCAGCAGCTCGATCGCGGCGGCCAGGCGGGCGGCGGGGGTCATGCGAGGCGCTCCGGCAGGGCGGCGAGGTCGGGCAGGATGGTGGCGGTCTGGTCGAGCCAGTATTCGGCCGGCCCGCCCGAGCGGTTCACCCAGAAGACCCGGAAGCCGAAGCGCTGCGCACCATAGGCGTCCCAGGGATTGGAGGAGACGAAGGCGACCTCGTGCGGCTGGCAGGCGAAACGGGCGGTGGCGAGCGCATAGACCCGCGCATCCGGCTTGAAGCAGCGCAGCGGATGCACCGACAGCACGTCGTCCAGCAGCGGCCCGAGCCCGCCAGCGGCGACCGAGGCGGCCAGCATCTCGGGCGAGCCGTTCGACAGGATGGCGGTCGGTATGCCCCGGGCGCGCAGGCGCGACAGCATCGGCGCTGCCTCCGGATAGGCGTCCAGCTCGCGGTAGGCGGCCAGCAGATCGGCCCGCAGCGCCGGGTCGGCCACGCCATGCACCGCCAGCGCGTGGTCGAGCGCCTTCCCGGTCAGCGTCCAGAAGGGCTCGTAGGCGCCGGTGGCGGAGAGGATCCAGCTCCATTCGATCTCTGCTTGGCCCGCCAGAGCGCGGAGACGGCCCCGGCACACGCCCCCAGCCGGGCGGCATGGCGGCCGACCGCGGCATGGACATCGAGCAGCGTGCCATAGGCGTCGAAGATCGCGGCTTTCGGCTGCGGCATCGGGGTCCTCCGGTGATCGGCACCCTGTAGCGCATCCGCGGCGGAAAGGCGGCATGCCCGGTGGCTGGCCCCTTCCGCCGCGGCTTGGGCAGACTGCGCCGGCCAGAAGAAGCGGAGGAAACCATGCAGAACCCGATGGCCCTGACGGGCCGCACCATCGTCGTCACCGGCGCCGGCCAGGGCATCGGCCGGGCGATCTCGGACCTCGTCGTCGGCCTCGGCGGCAATGCGGTGATGGTCGAGCGCAACCCTGAGACGCTGAAGGCCACCGCCGCCGAGATGGACCAGGACCGCACCCTGCCCGTGCTCGGCAACGTCGCCGAGGAAGGCTTCGGCGAGTCCTGCGTCGAGCAGGCGGTCAAGCGCTTCGGCGCGGTGCACGGGCTGGTCAACAATGCCGGCATCACCCGCCCGGCGATGTTCGCCAAGATGACCATGCAGCAGTGGCAGGCGGTGATCGATGTCAACCTGACCGGCTGCTACCTGATGATGCAGGCGGTCGGGCGGCACATGATCGACCGCGCCAAGGCCGACCTGCCGCAGCCGACCGGCACCACCGGAGCGATCGTCAACATCTCGTCCACCGCCGGCAAGCGGGGCTCGATCGGCCAGGTGAACTACTCGGCGGCCAAGGCCGGGCTGTTCGGCATGACCATGACCGGGGCGCGGGAATGGGCGCGCTATGGCATCCGCTGCAACTCGGTCGGCTTCGGCACGGTGGTGACGCCGATGACCGAGGTGATCCGGTCCGACAAATTCGCCGAAGCGACCATGTCGCGCATCCCGATGGGCCGCTACGCGCAGCCATCCGAAGTCGCGCCGCTGATCTGCTTCCTGCTCTCGAACGGCGCGGTCTACATCACCGGGGAGAACATGACGGTCTCCGGCGGCAGCCACATGCAGCCCTGAGCAGGCCGCATCCCCGCCGGGGCCCGGAGGTCCCTGGCGGGGATTTCGGAATTGGGCGGCCTCAAGCCTGAAATTCCTTCAAATTGTTTGAGGCGGCGTCCGGCCGGAAGGCGGGAAACCGGCGGATGGCCTGCCCTGCAGCCCAGGTGATTTGAGGAATTCAGGGTTTGAGCGCCTGAGGCAGGCTGCGGCCGCGCCGGTTTCGGACAAAGCGCCAGCCGGGCCGAAGGGCGCCACGCCCCGCCGGCGGGAGGAGGCGGGAGGGATTCGGCTGCCAAAGAGCCAAAGACTATAATCCTATCACAAGTCGCCGCCGGCAGGCAAGCCGAAGCGGCCGGCCACTGCCCGCGCTCAGAACCCGGGTCACTTTGTAAATCGTCGGTTACGAAGCGGCAGGATTGTCGCCTATACCTGAGGGTGAGTTTCCCCCGATGGTGTGTAACCCTACCTTGCCGCATCCCGCCGCCCAGCCGCAGCCCGGCCCGCCCCCTGCCGCCCCGCCGCACCGCATCCGCTGGCCGGTCCGCAGCCGTGGCCTGCTCGCCGGCGGGATCCTGCTCAGCCTGCTGATCCTCTGCGGCGGCGCCGTCGCGCTCTGGCGCGCCCGGGAGGCGGCGATCGAGGACTGGAAAATCCGCGCCGCCGGCTTCACCACCATCCTCGCCGAGCACGCCAACCAGACCATCCGCGGCGCCGACCTCGTCCTCCGCTCGATCCAGCGGGAGGTGGACGAGGCCCGGCTCGACACCCCCCGAACAGCTCCGCGCCCGGCTCGGCAGCCACGGATTCCTGGGAGCTGATGCGGAGCGCGGTGAACGGCGCGCCGCAGATCGACGTCGCCAGCATCATCGCCCCGAACGGCGACATCGTGAATTTCACCCGCAGCTGGCCGGCGCCGCCGATCAACCTGGCCGACCGGGACTACTTCCAGGCGGCGATCCAGCCGGGCTTCGAGGGCGTCACCCTCTCCGCCCCGGTGCCCAACCGCGGCACCGGCAGCACGGTCTTCTACCTCGCCCGCCAGCTCCGCAACGCCGAGGGCGCGCCGATCGGCGTGGTGATCACCGGCATCCGCAGCGACTTCTTCATGCAGTTCTACAAGGCCATCGCCGCCGGGCCGGACTATGCCATCTCGCTGTTCCGTGCCGATGGCATCCTGCTGGCGCGGGAGCCGCTGCCCGACGGCGCGCTCGGCCGCTCCTTCGCCAACCAGGCGGTGTTCCGCGACGTGCTGAAGCCCGGCGTGATGGCCGGCGTGCGGCTGACCGACGGCGAGCGGCTGGTCGGCGGCCAGTCCGGGCTGCGCCTCGTCTCGCCGCGCCGGCTGGACGACTACCCGCTGGTCGCCAACGTCACCATCACCGATGCGACCGTGCTCGGCGACTGGACCCGCGCCGCCCGCTGGACGGTCGCCATCGTCGTCCCGGCCGCCCTGCTGCTGCTCGGGCTCAGCATCCTGCTCGCCCGCATGCTGGCGCGACGGGAGACGATGCTGGCCGAGGTCTCCGCCGCCTGGCGGGTTGCCGAGCAGGCCAATGCGGGGCTCCGCGTGGCGATGCGCGAGGTGGAGGCGGCGAGCCGCGCCAAGACCGACTTCCTGGCCAATATGAGCCACGAGATCCGCACGCCGATGAACGGCATCATGGGCATGAACGCCCTGCTGCTGGAGACCGTGCTGACCGAGGAGCAGCGCAAGTATGCGATGCTGACACGGGATTCCGCCGATGCGCTGCTGACCGTGATCAACGACATCCTCGACATCTCGAAGCTGGAGGCCGGGCGGGTCGAGCTGGAGGAGGTGGATTTCGACCTGGTCGCGCTGGTCGAGGACTGCGCCGCCCTGCTGGCCCCGCAGGCCGCCGAGAAGCAGATCGACGTCTCGGTCTTCGTCGATCCTGCCCTGCCGGTGCACATGCGTGGCGACCCGACCCGGCTGCGCCAGGTGCTGCTGAACCTGCTGAGCAACGCGGTGAAGTTCACCGCCACCGGCTCGGTCGCGCTGCAGGCGGTGCCGGAGGCCGCGGGCACGCCGGAGGCCGGCGCGGTGCGGTTCGAGGTGCGCGACACCGGCATCGGCATCGCGCCCGAGGTGCAGGCCAGGCTGTTCGACAAATCCAGCCAGGCCGACAGCTCGATCACCCGGCAATACGGCGGCACCGGCCTCGGCCTCGCCATCAGCAAGCAGCTGGTCCAGCTGATGGGCGGGCAGATCGGCCTGGAAAGCGCCACCGGCCGGGGCTCCCGCTTCTGGTTCGCCGTGCGGCTGCTGCCGGCCCGGGCGCCGGTCGCCCCGGCCCCTGCCCTGCCCTATGCCTGGCGCCGGGCGCTCCGCATCCTGGTGGTTGACGACATTCCGCTGAACCGGGAGGTCTTCACCCGCCAGCTCGCCGCACTCGGTTTCCAGGTGGAGGAGGCGGCGGATGCCCTGGCGGCGATGGCGGCGGTGGAGCGGTCGATCGCCGAGGGCCCGTTGTTCGACGTGGTGCTGCTCGACCAGATGATGCCGGGCATGTCCGGCCTGACGCTGGCGGGGCGGCTGCGCGCCATGCCGGGGGCGGAGGCGATGAAGCTGGTGCTGGTCACCTCGGCCGGGCTGCCGGAATCGCGGCGCAGCCTGGAGGGGCTGGTGGATGCGGCGCTCGAGAAGCCGGTCCGCCGCGGCGACCTGCTGGCCTGCCTGGCCCGCCTGACCCGGGCCGAGCCGGTCGCCCCGGCCGCCGCCCCGGCCCTGCCCGCTCCGGAGGAGGCGCCCGGCAGCCTGACCGTGCTGGTGGCCGAGGACATCCCGGTGAACCAGCTGGTGGTCACCGGCCTGCTGAAGAAGGCCGGCTACCGGGTCCGCCTCGCGGCCAACGGGGTGGAGGCGGTGGCCCAGGCCTCGGCGGGGGGATCGACCTGATCCTGATGGACGTGCAGATGCCGGAGATGGACGGGATCGAGGCGACGCGGCAGATCCGCGCGCTGCCCGGGCGGCTCGGCCGGGTGCCGGTGCTGGCGCTGACGGCCGATGCGATGACCGGGGCCGAGGCTTATTACCGTAAGGCGGGCTTCGACAACTACCTGGCCAAGCCGGTCCGCAAGGCCGAGCTGCTGGCCAAGCTGGCCGAGCTGGAGGCGCTGGTCCGCGACTGATCGCGGACCCGGCCGCGCGCCCGGCCGTGCGGGGGCCTCAGCCCTCCAGCCGGTAGTTCGGCGCTTCCCGGGTGATCGCCACGTCGTGGACGTGGCTCTCGCGCAAGCCGGCGCCGGTGATGCGGCGGAAGCGGCAGTTCTGCTGCATCTCGGGGACGGTGGCGTTGCCGGTATAGCCCATGGCGGCGCGCACGCCGCCGACCAGCTGGTGCACCACGGCGCCGACCGGGCCCTTGTAGCCGACCCGTCCCTCGATCCCCTCGGGGACGGATTTCAGCGTGTCCTGCACTTCCTGCTGGAAGTAGCGGTCGGCGCTGCCGCGGGCCATGGCGCCGAGCGAGCCCATGCCGCGATAGGATTTGTAGGAGCGGCCCTGGTAGAGGAAGACCTCGCCCGGCGCCTCGTCCGTGCCGGCGAACAGGCTGCCCATCATCACGCAGTCGGCGCCGGCGGCGATCGCCTTGGCGATGTCGCCCGAGGTGCGGATGCCGCCATCGGCGATGGCCGGCACGCCCTGGGCGCGGGCCGCGGCGGCGCTCTCCAGCACCGCGGTCAGCTGCGGCACGCCGACCCCGGCGACGATCCGGGTGGTGCAGATGCTGCCCGGGCCGATGCCGATCTTCACCGCATCGGCGCCGGCGGCGATCAGCGCCTCGACGCCTTCGGGGGTCGCGACGTTGCCGGCGACGACCTGCACCGCGTTCGACATCCGCTTGATACGCTCGATCGCCGCCAGCACGCCGCCGGAATGGCCATGCGCGGTATCGACCACGACGACGTCGACCTCGGCGCCGATCAGCGCCTCGACCCGGCGGAAGCCGTCCTCGCCGACGCCGGTCGCGGCGGCGACCCGCAGCCGGCCGAGCGCGTCCTTCACCGGATCTGGATGGGCCTGCGCCTTGTCCATGTCCTTGACGGTGATCAGGCCGATGCAGCGGAAGGCCTCGTCCACCACCACCAGCTTCTCGATCCGGTGGCGGTGCAGCAGGTGCCGCGCCTGGTCCGGGGTGATGTCGGCGGTGGCGGTCACCAGGTTGTCCCGCGTCATCAGCTCATAGACCCGGGTGCCGGGATCGCTGGCGAAGCGGACGTCGCGGTTGGTGATGATGCCGACGAGGCGGCCGCCCGGCTCGCCCGGCTTGCCGCGCTCGACCACCGGGATGCCGCTGATGCGGTGCTGGTCCTGGATGGCGCGGACATCCGCCAGGGTCTGGTCGGGATGGATGGTGACCGGGTTCACCACCATGCCGGATTCGAATTTCTTGACCCGGCGGACCTGGGCGGCCTGTTCCTCGGGCGTCATGTTCTTGTGGATGACGCCGATGCCCCCGCCTGGGCCATGGCGATCGCCATCGGCGCCTCGGTCACCGTGTCCATCGCCGCGGCGACGAGCGGGATGTTGAGGGCGATCTCGCGGGTCAGCCGGGTCCGCGTGTCGGTCTGGTTGGGCAGCACGGCCGAATAGGCCGGCACCAGCAGCACGTCGTCGAAGGCATAGGCCTCCTCGATCAGGCTGCTGCGGATGCGGCCTTGCGGGCCGCCCTGGGGAGCGGTGGCATCCGGGGGGAATCGGGGGCCATGGGGGACCTTTCGCACTCGGGCGCGACCTGCGCGACGCCCCCTCCCTTGGGGCGGGGATCGCGCCAGGGACGGGGCGGCTGATCCGCTGCCTTGGCGCGTCCCCTTAGACCCTTGGGCGCGGTCGCGGCAAGCGGTCTCGGCGCGGTGCGGCTATGTGCCGGCCACTGGCGGCGACGGGCGGAAGCCGGTGGCGACCACGTAGAGCTCGGCGCTGTCCTTGCGGCTGGCCGGCGGCTTGACGTGCCGCACCACGGCGAAGCGCTGCTTGAGCTGGTCAAGCAGCTGCTTCTCCGTCCCGCCCTGGAAGACCTTGGCGACGAAGGCGCCGCCGGGCGAGACACCTTCAGCGCGAAGTCGAGCGCGAGCTCGGCCAGGGCGATGATGCGCAGGTGGTCGGTGGCATTGTGGCCGGTGGTGTTGGGCGCCATGTCGGAGAGCACCAAGTCGGCCTGGCCGTCCAGCGCCGCCAGCACCGCCTGCTCCGCCGCGGGATCCTGGAAGTCGCCCTGCAGCACGGTCGCGCCGGGGATCGGGTCCATCGCCAGCAGGTCGAGGGCGACCACCTTCCCCGCCTCGCCGATCCGCTGCAGCGCCACCTGGGTCCAGCCGCCCGGCGCGGCGCCGAGATCGACCACCCGGCCGCGCGGCTTCAGCAGGCGCAGCTTGTCGTCGATCTCGACCAGCTTGAAGGCGGCGCGCGAGCGGTAGCCGGCCGCCTGGGCGGCGCGGACATAGGGATCGTTCAGTTGCCGCTCAAGCCACTTCTGGCTGGCGGTGCTGCGCCCCTTGGCGGTCTTCAGGCGCGTGGTGACGTTGCGCCCGCCGGTGGGTGGTCCCTTCATGGATGGTCCGGGTCCTCGTCCGCGCCGTGGGTCTGCGCCCTTGGACGGCGGGCGGCATGGGTTGCGGCCGCGGCCCCGGGCGGGGCTTAGGGGCCGTGTCGCCGGGCGAGGTAGGCCCGGCCGTCGCGCTGCGCAATGCGGTCGGCGCGGATCATCCGCAGCAGCATGCCCTCCCGCAGGCCGCGATCGGCCACCGTCAGGGTGGGCACCGGCCAGACCTTGCGGATGGCGGCATAGACGGCGCAGCCGGGCAGGACGAAATCGACCCGTTCGGGTCCGACGCAGGGATGCGCCGCCAGCCCGGCCCGGCCGAGCGCGAAGAGGTCGCCCAGCGCCTGGTCGGCGACCTCGATATCCAGCACGCGGCCATCGACCAGCGGCCGGCGGTAGCGCGGCAAGGCGAGGGCCACCCCGGCCAGCGTCGTCACGGTGCCGCTGGTGCCGATCAGCCGGACGCCGCCGGCGCGGATCTCCTGACCGATGCAATGCACCCGATCGAAGCGGCGGAGATGCTCGGCCACCTCGTCCACCACCGCGTGGAAGCCTTCCTCGGTGAAGCAGGAGGCGCCGGCGCGTTCCGCCAGCGTCACCACGCCGAGCGGCATGGAGACATAGCCGATGAGCTCGGCTGGCACCTGACAAGGGCCATAGCCGTGCTGGCCAGCCGCCTGCGCCGCCCCGGCGGGGACCGGATCCAGGCGATCTCGGTGCTGCCGCCACCGATGTCGAACAGCAGCGCCCGGCGGTCCTGCTCCTCGAGCAGCGGGGAGCAGGATTCCATCGCCAGTTCCGCCTCCTCCCGCGCCGAGATGATGCGGGGACGCAGGCCGGTCTCGGCCTCGACCCGGGCGAGGAAGGCGGCGCCATTGGTGGCACGGCGGCAGGCCTCGGTCGCCACGGCCTGCAGGTGCCGGACCGGGCGGCGGGCCAGCTTTTCCGCGCAGGCGGCAAGCGCGGCGACGGCGCGATCCATGGCGGTTTCAGACAGCCGGCCGGTGGCGGCCAAGCCTTCCCCCAGCCGGACGATGCGGCTGAAACTGTCGACCACGCGGAAGCCGGCATGGGCCGGGGCGCCGACCAGCAGCCGGCAGTTGTTGGTGCCTAGGTCGAGCGCCGCATAGGCACTGGACGGGGTCCCGCAGCGGGCCGCGTAGGCAGGCGCCGCATAGCCGGGATGCCGCTCGGCGGCGGATCCATGCGGCTCAGCATGCGGCTCTGGCAGCCTCAATGTTGCGGTATCGTCTGGCATCACGCAGGGCTGGCTGGCCCGTCTCCCTTTTCAGCACCGCGTCGGGTTGCGCCACCCATGACGCCGCCACTTCATACATCGTCCTGTAATGTGGGGTGGGGGGCAAGCGCTTTCGACGGGGGGTGGTTGCGGGCCCTCGGACGAAGTGGTAGTGAGCCCGCCCTGCCGCCGAAGAGGCCGGTGGGGTCCCTGCTGGGGGATAGTTTAACGGTAGAACTCCCGACTCTGACTCGGGCAGTCTTGGTTCAGATCCAGGTCCCCCAGCCATCCCACCAGCTACTCCCTGATCCCAGTATTCTTTCCCGGTCTGGCCCGCTCACGCGAGGCCCACCATGTTTGTCATGCTCCCACACGGGTCACATATCGCAAGAAAGCGAGGTGTGTTCTACTATCGGCGGCGGCTCCCAGGCCGAATATGCAGCGAGGTGGCGATCAGCCTCCGCACCCGTCACTTCCGGGAAGCAGAACACCTCGCCAGGGCATTGGACAGGGCGTTCCCCGATGCGTGGAGTCGTGCCGTGAGCGAGGCAGCGGATGCTGGCGTTCAGCGGGCGGCGGCCTGAAGGTCGACCAGGTGAAGCGGCTGAAGCAGGAGAACGCCCGGCTGCGGAAGGCGGTCTCGGACCTGACACTGGAGAAGGTCATCCCGCAGGAAGCCGCGTCGGGAAAATGGCAAGCCCTGCGCGGCGGATGACGAAGCCGAGCTTGACGGCGGGCATCGTCGAGCTGGCGAAGCGCTACGGCCGATACGGCGACCGGCGGATCACGGCGATGCTCGCGGGACGCGGGCCGGTCTGTGAACCACAAGCGAGTAGAGCGGATCTGGCGGCGCCAGGGACTGAAGGTGCCGCAGTGGCAGCCAAGACGTGGCAGGCTTTGGCTGGCGCACGGCTCCTGCATCCGGCTGCGGCCTGAGCGGCCGAACCAGGTCTTGGCCTACGACTGCGTCGAGGGCCGCACCCGGGACGGCCGCAAGTTCCGGATGCTCTGCGTAGTCGACGCGTTCACGCGCGGGGCACTGGCGATCTGGGTCGCGCGCAAGCTCAGCGCAGCGGACCTGATCGACGTGCTGGCTGAGCTGTTCCTGGCCCGTGGGACGCCCGCGCCCATCCGCTCGGACCAGGGCCCGGAGTTCATCGCCGAGGCGGTGAAGGCCTTGATCGCCGGCATTGGCGCGAGGACGGCATGGATCGAGAAGGCGAACCCGTGGGAGAATGGCTCCGTCGCATCCTTCAGCGGCAAGCTGCGCGACGGGCTGCTGAACGGCGAGGCGCTCCACACGCTCCGGGAAGCCCAGGTGCTGATCGGGGAATGGCGGCAGCACAACAACTGGGTGCGGCCGCACTCGTCGCTGGGCTACCGACCACCCGCCCCGGAGACGGTCCCGATGGCCAGGTTGCAGGTCAGCTCAGGAGCAGCCGCGGCAGTCGACCACAAAAATCTTACCTGGACCACCCGATGGGGGCTGGTCAGGCGGCGATCTGCGCCACCGTCATCCGCCACCGCACCCGCACCCGCAGCGCCGTCCGCGAGGTCGGCAGGGCGATGGGCCTCTCTGACGATGTCACGGCCCGGCTGGCCAAGGGCAGCTGGGGCCCGGGCCACGAGATGGGGCTGAGACGCTCGCCGCGGCCGAGGGGTTCGACACCAGCGCCCCCACCTCGCCATGACGCTGGCACTCACCGAAGCGGCCATGGCCCGCTCGGGCATGCCCTCGCCGGCCCTCGCACTGAAGGGCAAGAAGTCCGACCCGGGCGTCACCAATCTCTGCAACGTCAAGTCGCCGCACCGGCGGCGCTGGCTCGACGTCGAGCACCGCTGCATCGTACCCTCCACCAGCTTCTCAGCGCACGAGGTCCTGCCCGACGGCACGCGCCCGCCGGTCTGGTTCGCCTTCGACAAGAGCCGGCCGCTGGCCTGCTTCGCCGGCATCTGGACGCGCTGGACCTCGGTGCGGAAGGTCGAGGAGGGCGAGACGACCAACGACCTCTATGCCTTCCTCACCGCCGACCCGAACCGCGATGTCGGCGCCATCCACCACAGAACCATGCCGGTCATCCTGACCACGCCGGAGGAGATCGACCTCTGGATGAGCGCGCCGGAGGAGGAAGCCCTCGCTTTACAACGGCCGCTGCTGGACGCCTCACTGGTCATCGTGGTCCGTGGTGAGCAGCAGGACGTGGCTCCCGCCGCGCCCGGAGGGTGGAGCCTTGTCCGACGCAGACCCCAAACAGCCACCGATCGCCAGCGCCCTGGAAGGTCAGGGTGCCGGGGCGGCGCCCGTGCGGCCGCGAAAGATCATCCATATCGACATGGACGCGTTCTATGCCTCGGTCGAGCAGCGAGACCATCCCGAACTGCGCGGCAGGCCGGTCGCGGTCGGCGGCTCGCGCGAGCGGGTGTCGTCGCCGCCGCGAGCTACGAGGCAAGGAAGTTCGGCGTTCACTCGGCCATGCCCTCGGTCACCGCCCGACGAAAATGTCCCGAGCTGGTCTTCGTGCCGCCGCGCTTCGAGGTCTACAAGGCGGTGTCGCTGCAGATCCGGGCGATCTTCGCCGAGCACACGCCTCTGATCGAGCCGCTCTCGCTCGACGAGGCCTACCTCGATGTCACCGAGAACCGGCAGGGCATCGCTTCCGCGACCGAGATCGCCCAGCGCATCCGGGCCAGCATCAAGGCCGAGACGGCGCTGACCGCCTCGGCTGGGATCTCCTACAACAAGTTCCTGGCCAAGCTGGCCTCCGACCACCGCAAGCCTGACGGTCTGTTCGTCATCACCCCAAGAATGGGGCCGGCCTTCGTCGAGGCACTTCCGGTCGGCAAATCCCATGGCGTCGGTCCGGCCACCTCGGCCCGGATGAACCAGCTCGGGATCCACAACGGTCTCGACCTGCGGGCGCAAAGCTTGGCGTTCCTGCAGCAGCATTTCGGAAAGGCTGGCGCCTACTTCTACTGGATCGCCCGCGGCGTGGATGAGCGCCCGGTCCGGCCAGACCGGATCCGCAAGTCGGTCGGCGCCGAGAACACCTTCGCCACTGACCTGGTCGCCCTGGACGCCGCCCACGCGGCGCTGCAGCCTATCATCGACAAGGTGTGGAGGTATTGCGAGGGTGCCGGCATCCGCGGCCGGACGGTGACGCTCAAGGTCAAGTATGCCGATTTCAGCCAGGTCACGCGGAGCAGGACCGGAACCGCCCCCGTCTCCAGCCGTGGCGAACTGGAGCAGCTCAGCCTCGCGCTGCTTGAGCCGCTATTTCCGGTCCCAGGGATCCGGCTGCTGGGTGTTACGCTCTCCACCCTGAACAAGGAGGCAGCAGACACCGATGCGCAGTTGCGGCTCATTGTATAGCGAATCGTGGCACCACCGCAACGTGCTTCTTCGGAAAACCTGGATCGACCATGGTATGGCAATACGCCGCGTCCTTGGCCTGCTGACCATCCTGGCACTCTCGACGGCAGCAACCGGTCCAGCTTTCGGCGCCTGCGCCGTCTCGCCCAGGATCAATACGCCCGAAGCGATTGCGGGCGATCTGCAGCGGTCCGGGTGCAAGAGCGGCGACATTGCCACGGTCACGAGTCTTCCTGCCGATGCGGCGGCGCCACTGATCCGGAAGATCTGCACCTTCAATCAGCAGATTGTTGTCGTCCCACGGGAGCCGCGACCGCTGGGAAGTCTGGTCGACCTGCTATGCGTCTACGCACCACGATGAACCGCATATGCCTGAATGCGCAGCTCCGGATATCGCCAACGCAAGCAATACAGCAGGCAGGACTAATCCTGGCGGCTCACCGCCGCGCGCAATCCCGTGCTGCCGTAAGCCAGGATCAGCTTCACCACCACCCGGTGCTTCGCAGCAGGCATGGCCCTGAGTGCCACGAGAACTAAGGCTTCGTCTTGGCGCCGCACCACGGCGTCACGCACGCGACTTGCTCCCCTTGTCACATGCATCGATCGAGAACGAGCGACGATCTTTCCGGCTGATCCGCGCTCAGAGGCGGCGACATCGCCGGACTGCATGCCAAGCAATTTTGTCAGCTGCACCGCCCGATCAGGAGACGGCTTCCAGATGCCCGCTTCATAGTGGCCGATCGCGGCACCGGTCACGCCAAGCCGCTCGCCCACCGCGGCCCGCGACAAACCCAGCTGCAGCCGTGAATCCCGCAGCCTGGATTTCTCGCACGCGCAGCCTTGCTTCGCTTTGCCTTGCGTAATTTGAGTAGACTGTGTCTAGTAGGCAACTTTTGTAGACGGCGCAAGCAAGCCTTCCATGCATCTCGAGGTGGGCTCGATCGCCACGCTTGCTCCGCCGGCCACCAGGTTGTAGCGGAGCATCCTCATCTAGCGAGAGTAGATCACCCATGAACCAGGCCGACCTGATATCCCATGTCGCCGATGCAGCTGGCCTCTCGAAGGCGGACGCCGCCAAGGCCATCGATGCCGTGCTCAGTGCCGTAGCGGACGAGCTCGTCGCCGGCAAGGAAGTGCGGCTGAACGGCTTCGGGATCTTCAGCGCGACCGAACGCGCGGCGCGCGAAGGCCGTAATCCGCAGACCGGTGCGGCAATCCAGATTGCCGCATCCAAGGTGGCCAAGTTCGCTCCGGCGAAGGCGCTGAAGGATCGGCTCAACGGGGCGTCATAGGTCGGTCACGCGGCGCCCATCCGGAGCACGGCAGGGTCGAGATTCACTCACTCGAGTTCTGCGCCAAGACCGACCGGCTCGGACCCCTCTCGGCCTGCCTAGCCGCGACTGCGGAGCCGCACACGCGAGCGACGACAGAGCCTGTATCCTTTGCTCGTCGAGGCTTATCTGGAGAAGACCTCGCCAGGCGATCGGGCATCTCTTCGGCACAACAGCTACGGCTATGGGCATGGCGCGTGAGGGCAATCCGCCTCAAGGCAGGGCAGGAGCATGCCGGCCGGCACGCGGGCCAGGGCGCGTGATCAAGGCCGCGCATTATTCCGGAAAATAGGGTGAATCGCGACATCCATGACAGACGGATCCTCGTCGCCTTCCCCTGGCGCGTGGCTGAAGTCAATTTGCCGCCTGAACGCCTGCGGTGAGGACGCTGACCTTGGGGCAACCCTGCGCGCAGACGAATGCCTTGACCCGGCGACCTCGACGGCTCGGCCTGGCGAAGGCTGGCGCTGCGGGCCATTGACATCCTGTGCCGTGCTCCTGCCCGGAGATGCTCAGGTACAAGCGCATGCAGGAGGACGGCATGGCGCGAGGAGCGCAAAGGAAGTCGTCCAGAAACTGGAGGCTTCCGAAGAACAGCCGCGGCTCATGATGTTGGTGCGAGGAGGATAGGCTGAACCGACGGTGGCAACCGACCGGCGGCCTGTCCAATCGTGACCCGTTCCTGCAATATTCGCATGGTTGACTGGGGTCGCATGATCGGCCGTTCCTTGCGCGGGCGGCACCGGCCAGTAAGCAGCCTTTGTCTGGAGGAATCGCCAGACAGAATGGACGCACCAGCCCCGATCACATCCCTTGCTCCCGCGCCACTGGGCCCCGGGACGTCGAACGGCACTGCCTGTGGCGTAAGGGCGTGAGCAACTCCGTCGTCGCTGGAGGGACTGAAGCGGCTGGACCAGGATGGCGAGATGACGCCCGAGCCCGCCTTCTACCCTGGCCGATGCTTTCCAGCTGAGATCGCCAGCCGCGCCGTATGGCTCCACCACGTCTTCGGCCTGAGCCAGCGCGAAGTGGAGCTCATCCTGTCCGAGCGGGGCATCGCAGTCACCCACGAGATCATTCTGCGAAATGCGACGGCCGCGAAGCAGTTCTTCAAGCGGCGGCTCGTCGGCCTGGAAGTACGAGCCCCGGCGCCTCGTCACCGACGGTCTGCCCAGACACGGCGTGGCCCGGCGCGAGATCCTGCCCGAGGTGCGGCATCGCACCAGTCGCTACCTCAACAACCGCGCCGAGAGTTGGCATCGGCCGACGCGGCGACGAGAGCGGTACCTGCAGCGGTTCATGTCACCCGAACAGGCCCAGCGGTTCCTGTCATCCCACGCCATGATCAACGGCCATTTCCGTGCGCGGCGGCACCTGATGGCCGCAACACGGTACCGGCGCCCTCCGGGTGTGGCGGCAGAAGACGTGCGTTCAGACGGCAGCTTGAGGGCGAGGACAACTGCCCAGCCCGCTTCGGCGCGCAGTCTGGCCCAACAACTTGGCAATGCCGTCACAAACCATGAGCGGACTACTGCATATGCAGCCCGAGGCAGCGGGCCAAGCTGCCTCAGACCATTCGACCCGCACTATGCCGGCGAGGCGGCGGGCTTGCCCTTCTCGACGGTGAGGGTGCCAGTGATCTTCGTAACCGTCGGCCCATTCTTGGCGCTGTGGCGGACCCCTTGCGGCACCTGAAAGCCGACGCCCGGCTTCAACTCAATCGGGTCTCGTCCTTCGAGGTACAGCATTCCCGTGCCCTCCATGACATAGCCGGTCTCAATCCCCGGGTGCACGTGCCGCTCGACATCCGAGTTCGGTGGCACTTCGACGACGACTTGGATGACCACATGGGTACCGCCAGGAAGCTCGGTCTGGTTCAGGACTGTGCGGGTTAGCCCCTTGCTCTGGACCTGCGGCGCTTGCTGCGCCTCGACCTCGGACGCTATCAGACTTGCTGCGCTGCAAATCCAGCACGCGGAGAACAGCCGTCGCGTCAGCATCGTTGTTCCTCCCTTGACCTTCTCCCGGCGATGCATTGGGAAGGTTCAAGGCCCGCCGCACAAGCGATGCTTCAAACGAAGTATGAGATCGCCTCTTTTTTTGCAACACCATGTGTGGCATCGGACCCAGCGGCTTGGGAAGTAGACCTTCGGCTGTGGAATCGCCGCTGGCCGGAGCCGTAAGGACGCAAGGTTGGCTCTGGGTCAAACTCGACTTCTTTCGCGCTCCTCCTGCACTACCCACCAAACAAAGGGCATCTCTTCGCACCCGCACACCACATCTTCCGCGGGCGCTGGCCGAGCACAGGGGGGCCGAGGGACGGGCGGGTGCGTGGACTCACACGACGGTCGCGCGGGTGCTGGTGCGGGCGGCGTTTTGACCTCTCCTGTCGAGGCGAGGAAAGCGGACTCCTGGCGACGGCATGCGGTATGAACGATCCGGGTGCAAGGATGGCGACCCTTCTGGGCAGTTGCCGCACCCCAATGTGGGGGTCGACCACCGAGGCGCCTTTCGTCATCTTTCGCTGGCGCGCCAGGGAGTGCACGATCCATGGTTGGCAACCAGTCCCACGAGACGGCCGCGACCGGGATTTCCGGCGGGGTTGCGTTGAAGGACGCCAGGACCACGACCGCTCACTCGGCCGAGTTGATGCGACTGATCAACGGGTATCAGGTTTCTCAAGCTCTGCACGTCGCTGCCACGCTCGGCGTGGCGGACCACCTGAAGGATGGCCCGCAGCCGAGCGACGCCTTGGCCCAGGCCTGCAGCGCACATCCGGCGTCGCTTTACCGGCTGCTGCGAGCCCTGGCCGCGATCGGCGTCTTCCACGAGGCTGAGGGCCGGCGCTTCTCGCTCACACCGTTCGGCACCTGCCTCACCGACGATGCCCTGGGCTCGCGGCGCGACTACGCGCGCTGGATCGGGACGCCCGGCATGTGGCAGTCGTGGGGCAACCTGCTGCACGGCGTTCTTACCGGAGAAGGCGTGACCCGGTTCACCTGCGGGGTGGACGCCTGGACCTACCGCGACCAACATCCTGAGGAGCGGGCTCTGTTCGACGCCGCGATGACGGCCCTCTCGCGCACCGAGGCGCAGGCGGTGACGGAGGCCTACGACTTCGGCAGGTTCGGCTGCATCGTTGATGTCGGCGGCGGCGAGGGCTACCTGCTGAAAGCCATCTTGCTCGCCTGTCCCGAAGCCCGTGGCATCCTGTTCGACCAGCCGCAGGTTACCGCCACGGCGGCGGGGGTCTTTGCCTCGGCCGGCTTGGCGCAACGCTGCCAAGTCGCCGCGGGCGATTTCTTCCAAGCCGTTCCCGGTGCGGGGGACGCCTACATCATGAAGTCCGTCCTGCACGACTGGGGCGAATGCGAGGCGACCGAGATCCTGCGCAGTTGCCGCCGCGCCATGCCAGCGACAGCGATGCTACTCGCGATCGAACGGGTCGTTGGGCCGCCCAACCAGGACCCGAGCGGCAATTCCTTCGACCTGAACATGCTCGTGCAGTACGGCGCCTCGGAGCGCACGGCTCAGGAGTTTCAGGCGCTCCTGAACAGCAGCGGCTTCGACCTTGTCGAGGTCATCCCAACCCACTCGCCACTAAGTATCATCGTTGGGCGGCCGGCGCCGGCCGCGTGACGACGAGGAGCCCTGTCCGGGGCTGCGAAGTGTTGCAACGGGTCGACCTTGGACTCTTTCGGCCTCCTTTTCCGCCATCCATCCAACGAAGAGCAGCTTCCGCGGTCCCTGTACAACAGCGCCCGGTGCAGGCCGATGGAGGTACAGCCGGACATCGCTCATACTCAGAACTGCGCGGCGATCGTCCGGGCGCTGACCGAGCAAGAAGCGTCGATGCCAAGGGGCTCGGGTGCGTGGACCCACGCAACTGTGGCGAGGGTGACGGCGCGGTCGACCGGCGATTAGCATCCGTCTTCAACGTCGGCTCGGTGTTGGGTCGGGTCAGGCCATGCCCTCATAGACGAGATGTACCGCGCCCTTTGTATTGGCCTCACCCTTGACGAGCCGAAGCTTCAGCTCGCCCCCGCGTACTGGAAAAGCAGGATGCCCTTGCCCAGAATGACAGAGATCATCGCTAGCTCGTGCACGTCGAGCTTGCCGATCGCGACTTGGGACTGAACCACTCGGCCTCCGCCCTCGATCCAAATGCGGCAGTATCCTTGGGCCTCGAGTTCAGCGGCGATCTCGGATATGTCGCCGGCGCGGGCTTCCAGCCCGGTCGGTGGCGGGTCGTCCAGCGACCGGGTCGTCAGGACTACCATGTGCTTGCCGGAATACGGCCAATCGCCAAGGCGCCGAACCGCGTCGTACGTCCCAGGTCACATCAGGATCGCGTCGACACCGGTGAGGAAGGCATCGAACCCAAGGTCTTCAGCTGGGTCATCCGTCGCCAACCAGTCATCGACAGACCCGTCCGGGCGGGTGATTTTGCCGTCTGGCGAGCCGGCGACGTGGCAGTGCCAGGCTGTGTAACCCATGCTTTCCGCTCCTACGAGCGCCCCCTTGTTCGACGATTCCGTCAACAAGCACCGCAGAGCGCTCCAATGTCCCGCTATGCACTGACCGACGACGAATGTCCCCGCCTCGCGCCGCCTGTGCGAACCAAGCCCACCTTCGTCAACGGCAACAAAGGCGGCGTCCAAGCGGCTGTACGCAGCGTTACATTCTGCCCTGATGCAGCGGCAATCCGGCCCCGATCACGCCGTCACCTGGGTGCCACCATGCCTCCTCGGACATCCAGTAGGAGGACACGGTGCGTAGCCTTCTCGTTGCAGCCGCTCTCGGTCTCGGAATACTTCACGGTCGGTACCACGACCGACACTGCGGCCGCGGCATCGTTCCGCGACAGGTCGCCAGCGAGCTTCACTCAGGAAGTGACGCCGGTGCACTACCAACGTGGTTATGCCGGTCAAGGTTATCATTACCAGCACTATGTGCCGCCACCGCGACATCACTGGCATCGCTATGCACCACCGCCCCGCCACTCCTGGCGCCACAGCCGGCCATACCAGTACGGATCGCGCTACTGAGCGCTTCAAAGATGTAGGTTTGATCGGCGCCGAGCAGTACCATTCCTGGCTCGGCGCCGAACCCGACCTGTTCACCACCGAGCAACGGCTTCTAGTCGGTGGTGAGCAGCTTTGTGGTCGGCGATGCGCCAGTCGGCGACGCCGAATTCTTGCCGATCGAATAGCCTCGCCCAGCTTTCTGTCGGCTCCTTGGCCTCGGATCTGCGCGCGCTCCGCCAAATCATCTTGTCCAGCAAGCTGTCCGACCAGCGCCCGCGTATCGACCATATCGTCATGGTTGCCGGCCGGAGAGGTCAGCAGCCCGGCCTCGAAATCCTTCCGCCACGGCGCGTGCCGCAGCAGGTGCCCACCTTGCTGGGCCGGCCCGAGGACGCCATCGTTGCACAGGTAGATGACGGTGCCGGCTGGGCCATACACGCCGTCGGCGCCTTTTTGCTGCGCTCGAGAATCGCAGGCCTTTAGGTCAGCGTGCTGGAGCAGATCGGACGCACAAGCAGGGTGCCAAGGGCTCCTATATGGTCGACCGCGTAGCCGAGAATGGCTGAGCGGGCCTTGCCAAGTTGTTGGGTCAGAGTGCGCGCCGAAGCGGGCTGGGCAGTTGTCCTCGCCCTCAAGCTGCCGTCTGAACGCACGTCTTCTGCCGCCACACCCGGAGGGCGCCGGTACCGTGTTGCGGCCATCAGGTGCCGCCGCGCACGAAAATGGCCGTAGATCATGGCGTGGGATGACAAGAACCGCTGGGCCTGTTCGGGTGACATGAACCGCTGCAGGTACCGCTCTCGCCGCCGTGTCGGCCGATTCCACTCGGCGCGTTTGTTAGGATAGCGACTGGTGCGATGCCGCACCTCGGGCGTCATCTCGCCATCCTGGTCCAGCCGCTTCATTCCCTCCAGCGACGACGAAGTTGCTCATGCTCATTCGGATGAGTCCCAGGCGATACTGAACACTCCCTCGTTGGCGCCGAGCCCCGCTGGAGGTCACTCTCCACGAAGGCCGGTCAGCCAAGACTGGTGTGCTCTGCCCGCTTTGCCTCGACCAGCCGCATGACAGAGGCTCGTGAGGGCAGCAGCATACGGCGCCTCGCTCGACCAAAGCTCCTGACCTCTCGGAACCGAACCGGACCATCCCCGTTTCGGCTTCGCCGGTACACAGATGGATCTGGTTCGATGTTGGGCGCCCGCCGCAGCCGCCTGGAGCCGTTCGCTCGCCTCGAATATGTGGCCCGTGGTGTTGTGAACCTACTGACCGGCTTCTTGGCCCTACTCGCGACCTGTGGTCAGGTTGGCGGCGCGATGGGCACGAAAGGCGCGTTGCAGACACTGCTTTTCCAGCCCCTTGGCGCTGCTCTCCTCCTGCTCGTGGCGCTTGGGCTGTCCGGTTTTGCTCTCTGGCGCGTCTTTCAGTCGCTCCTGGACGCCGACGGGCTTGGCCGCACACCGCGCGCTAGGTCGTCCGCTTTGGTCAGATGGTCTTCGCCCTTGCCAATACTGGGCTTGGTGTGTCCGCCATGAGCCTCCCTTTCGGCTTGGGAACCGGTGGCGGGGAGGCGCAGTCGGCGCGCGGCTGGACGCGGTGGTTGCTCGCGCAGCCCTCCGGTCGTTGGCTCGCCACCGCCATCGGTCTGGCGATCATCGGCGCAGACCTCGGCATGGGGCACAAGGCATGGTCTGGCTCCTTCGCGCGGCACCTTGCTTGCGACCGAGCCACAGCGACCTGCGTGATACCTCTCGGCCGGCTGGGCCATGCCGCCCGCGCCGTCGTGTTCCTGGTCATCGGTGGCTTCCTCATGCGCGCCGCCTACGAAGTAGACCCTAGCGAGGCGCACGGCCTTGGTGGCGCACTGGCGGCGTCCACCCTCGCAGCCTTCGGCACCTTTGAATTCGCCAAGGCGCTATGCCGGTGTATCGACACGCCCGACGAACGCGGCGTCCTCGGCGCAGCCAGAGCCCGCATGGCGTGATGCATCGCCGATGAGAGGACACGGGCAGCAAGTGCCTCGCAACCTTCGGTATTCTCGCGGAGCCCGGAAAGGCTTGCGGTGTTCCTTCTGGGCCCAGGAGATGAGGTCCCGCTACGCGGGGCGACGATCGTGCAGAACGAGTGGTTGAGCAGGAGGTGAGCAGGATGCGTGCTGTGGGGACAATGCGGGCCGCGGTCCTGACCGGGCCAGGACGAGTGCGGATGGAGGAGGTCGCGATCCCGCAGCCTGCGGCCGGGCAGGTCCGCATCCGGCTGGAAGGCTGCGGCGTCTGTGCATCCAATCTCACCCCTGGGCTGGACCGGAGTGGATGCAGTTTCCCACTGCACCTGGCTCGCTCGGGCATGAGGGCTGGGGGGTGGTGGACGCTGTTGGGGAGGCTGTGGGGGCGCTGTCGGTCGGTGATCGGGTCGCTGCCCTCTCCTACAACAGCTATGCAGAGTATGATGTAGCCGACGCTGGGGCGGTGATCTGACTTCCGCGCTCAATGGCTGAGTCCCCCTTCCCCGGCGAGCCCCTCGGCTGCGCCATGAACATTTTTCGAAGAAGCGAGATCAAGGCGGGGCAGACCGTCGCCATCGTTGGGATCGGTTTCCTCGGCGCTATCCTCACCCGACTGGCCACCGATGCCGGCGCGCGGGTGATCGCCATCTCGCGGCGCCCGTTCTCGCTCGACCTGGCCAGGCAAATGGGTGCGGCCGAGACCATCCCGATGGACGACCATCACGCAATCATCGGGCAGGTGAAGGCGCTGACCGGCGGCAGCCTTTGCGATCGCGTTATCGAGGCCGTTGGCAAGCAATGGCCTCTAGATCTCGCTGCGAGAGCTGGACACGGGAACGCGGCCGTCTCATTGTCGCCGGCTACCACCAGGACGGACCGCGGCAGGTCAACATGTGGCTTTGGAATTGGCGCGGCCTGGACGTGATCAATGCGCATGAGCGCGATCTGAAGGTCTATGTGCAAGGAATCCGCGAAGCTGTAGACGCCGTCGCGTCCGGCCGGCTCGATCCATCGCCGCTTTACACGCACCGCTTCCCGCTAGAGCGGCTGGGGGAGGCTCTCGACGCCACGCGCGACAGACCGGACGGCTTCCTCAAAGCGCTGGTCATTCCTAAATGACACAGATCCCGACCGACAGGCTACCGGAGCGGCCAGCCCTCGCGCGCCCGCGCCTCGGCTTTCTCGGTGTCGGCTGGATTGGCCGCCATAGGATGAAGGCTATTCTCGAGACGAACGCGATCGAGGTCGCAGCCGTCGCTGAACCTTCGCTTGAGATGGCCAAAGAGGCTCACCGGCTGGCGCCTGAAGCGAAGCTGGTCGCTACACTGGACGATCTCCTGGACGAGCAGGTAGACGGAGTCGTGATCGCCACACCGAGCGCGTTGCATGCGGAGCAGTCCGTCCGGGCGCTCGAGCGCGGCGCCGGAGTGTTCTGCCAGAAGCCACTTGGGCGGACAGCGGCGGAAGCACGAGCCGTGGTCAATGCGGCCCGCAAGGCGGACCGGCTCTTGGCTGTCGATCTCTCTTACCGCTTCACGGAAGGGATGCAGCGCATCCGCGAGGTCGTTCAGTCCGGGGGTTGGGACGCATCTATGCGGTCGACCTTGTCTTCCACAACGCCTATGGCCCCGACAAGCCCTGGTTCTATGATCCCGCGCTTTCGGGTGGCGGCTGCGTCATGGACCTTGGTGTTCACCTGGTCGACCTCGCGCTATGGACGCTGGACTTCCCGAGCGTCAGTAATGTCACAAGTAAATTGTTCAGGGACGGCGAACCGCTCGGTCTCGAACCAGACCGCGTAGAGGACTACGCCGTGGCGACGCTGGAGCTGTCCACGGGCGCCGTTGTGCGGCTCGCCTGCTCCTGGCACCTCCAAGCGGGGTGTGATGCGGTCATCTCCGCGTCCTTTTTTGGAACAGAGGGTGGCGCGGCGTTGCGTAATGTGAATGGGTCCTTCTATGACTTTGTCGCTGAGCGATACCGTGGCACCGCGCGCGACGGACTGGCGGAACCGCCAGACGAGTGGGGCGGACGTGCGGCAGCGGACTGGGCGAGGCGGCTCGCCAATGGAGACCGGTTTGACATCGCGGCGGAGCGGCTTGTGGAGATTGCTGGCGTGTTGGACCGCCTATACGGGCGCTAGCCTATGACACTTCCGCTTGGCGACCGGGAACAGGCTGGCACATCGGCCCTGATGTAAGATGCGATGCATACCCGGAGGCTCACTTCATCAGGCCTGAGCTACGGGAGCTCGCGTTTCGAATCGCCTGCGCACTCCGCACGGCTAAGCCAGAGCCTCTGCGCGTGGAGCTTCGGCATCAGTCTCCGGACAACGCCTTCCATTCTATCAAGGCGGTGATCAACGAGTGCCGCGACGCTGGATCTCAAGTTGGAGAGCGTCAGCGTCGATCGGTATGTGGCAGTGGCGCTGCATGGACCGTTCGGCCGGCGAATCTGGGTCCACGACGGAGTCCGTCTCAAGCTCGATGACGCTTTGTTCTAACAAGTCGACTTCTATCGGCCGGCATGAACGGACGCTCAAGCACACGGGGTAGTCGCTGTGCGGTTGCAAAGCGAAACAGCCGGCGCGGCAGGACGGCCGGATCAGATATGTCATGGTTCCAGCTGACCTTCCCCCGTAGAAGTAGTCCGTTGGTAAGGTAGTCCGGCGGCTACGGAGGAGGTTTGGATGGCGCCGAGGAAGGCGCACACGCCGGAGGAGATCGTCGCCAAGCTGCGGCAGGTCGAGGTTCTGGTAGGTCAGGGCAAGTCGGTGGCCGAGGCGGTCCGATCGATCGGGGTCACGGAGCCGAACTACTACCGCTGGCAGTCGGAGTACGGCGGCCTGAAGGTGGACCAGGTGAAGCGGTTGAAGGAGTTGGAACGCGAGAACGTCCGGCGGCGGTTGGAAGTCTCGGACCTGACGCTGGAGAAGGTCATTCTGAAGGAAGCCGCTTCAGGAGAATGGTGAGCCCTGCGCGGCGGTGGGCCTGTGTCGACCATGTGGTGCGCGAGCTCGGGGTGTCCGAGCGGCGGGCGTGCAAGGTGCTGGGGCAGCAGCGCTCGACGCAGCGGAAGGCGCCGCGCGGGGCAGGTGATGAGGCCCTGCTGACAGCTGACATCGTCGAACTGGCGACGCGCTACGGCCGGTATGGCTATTGCCGGATCACGGCGCTGCTGCGGGATGCGGGCTGGTCGGTGAACCGCAAGCGCGTCGAGCGGATCTGGCGACGCGAGGGGTGAGGTGCCGCAGCGGCCGCCAAAGCGCGGCAGGCTGTGGCTGGCGGACGGCTCCTGCATCCGGCTGCGGCCGGAGCGGCCGAACCACGTCTGGGCCTGCGATTTTGTCGAGGACCGAACCCGGGACGGGCGGAAGTTCCGGATGCTATGCGTAGTCGACGAGTTCACCCGCGAGGCGCTGGCGATCCGCGTCGCACGCAAGCTCAGCGCACCGGACGTGATCGACATGCTGGCCGACCTGTTCCTGGCGCATGGGACGCCTGCGCATATCCGCTCAAACCAAGGGCCGGAGTTCATCGCCGAGGCGGTAGAGGTCTGGATCACCGCCATTGGCGCGAATGCGGCGTAGATCGAGAAGGCAAGCCGCTGGGAGAATGGCTAGGTTGAATTCTTCAACGGCAAGCTGCGCGACGAGCTGCTGAACGGCGAGCTGTTCAACACGCTCAGGGAAGCCCAGGTGCTGATTGAGGAATGACGGCAGCATTACAACCGGGTCAGGCCGCACGCGTCGCTGGGGTATCGCCCGCCCGCGCCGGAGACAGCGTCCATGACCAGGTCGCACCTCAGCTCGGGAGCGGCTGCAGCGGCGGTCCACTAGAATCCCACCCCGACCACTCAATGGGGCCGGTCAGGCGTGCGTGATGGGCTGGGCCTACGCGAGGAATTCTGGAGATCGCCGCGTTTGCTGAACGGCGCAGCTCAGATGCACCGATGCAGCGCAACCTCATGGTCGCATAAAGGCGGGGAGCGGACCTGTGGCCGGGCATGGACAGCTCGCCTGCGCCAACGGACGCGGAACACTCCCAGAAGCGGGCCGAACCGGGATGCCCCGGTTCGGCCCGCCCTCGGCTCAGCCGAGGAGTTCCTCGATGGCGATCGGAAAGCGGCGGACCCGCACGCCGGTCGCGTGCCAGACTGCATTCGCCACCGCGCCGGCGGTGCCGGTGATGCCGATCTCGCCGACGCCCTTCACGCCGAGCGCATTCACATGCGGATCCTCCTCCTCAATGAGGATGGCCTCGACCGAGGGAATGTCGGCGTTCACCGGCACGTGGTACTCGGCCAGATCGGCGTTCATCACGCGCCCGGTGCGGCGGTCCAGCACGGCGCGTTCGTGCAGGGCGAAGGACACGCCCCAGATCATGCCGCCATAATACTGGCTCTCCACCAGGCGCGGGTTGATGATCCGGCCTGCGGCGAAGGCGCCGACCAGCCGCGTGACGCGGACCTGACCGAGCTCTGGGTCCACCTTGACCTCCGCGAATACCGCGCCATGCGCGTGCATCGCGTAGCGCTCCGCAGCCGCGGCATCCGCGGCGGCGCTGCCGCGGCCTTCCACCATCTCCCGCCCGGCACGGTCAAGAATCTCGACGAAACTGTCGCTGCGCCTCTCGTCGTCCCACCGCACCAGCCTGCCGTTGCGCGCGACGACGCCGACATTGTCGGCACCGAAGAGCGGTGAGCGTGGATCTGCCAGCGCGAGTTCCGCCAGCCGCGCCACTGCCTGCTCGCCCGCCGCTTGGATCGCGCTGCCGGCCGTCGCGGTATGCGTGGAGCCGCCCGCGATGCCGGCATTCGGCAGGTTGGAGCTGCCGGAGCGGAATCGACCTGCCCTACATCCAGGCCGAGGCTTTCCGCCGCGATTTGGGCGAAGGCCGTCCAAGCGCCCTGCCCCATGTCGTGTGCACCGGTCTCGACCACGCCGGTGCCGTCACGCCGGATCACCGCGCGCGCCTCGGCCTGGAACATCATCGCCGGGAAAGTCGCAGTGCCGAGGCCCCAGCCGACCAGCTTGCCCTCCGCATCTCTCAAGCTGCGCGGCGTGAGCGGGCGGCCGGACCAGCCGAAGCGCGCCGCGCCCTGCGCGTAGCACTCCCGCAGCGCCTTGGAGGAGAAAGGCTTACCCGAGATCGGCTCCGCCTCGGCGTAGTTGCGCAGGCGGAACTCCAACGGATCCATGCCGCAGGCTGACGCCAGCTCGTCGATCGCGCTCTCCAACGCCAGGCTGCCGCTCGCCTCGCCGGGGGCGCGCATGAAGCCGGGCGTCCCGGTGTCCTGCCGCACCGCGTCGTAGGTCGTCGCGATTGCCGGCGCGGCGTAGAGCGTGTGGCTGACGCCGGCCGAGGGTTCGAGAAAGTCGTCGAAGCGGCTCGTCGCGGTGCGGACATGGTGATGCAGTGCGGTTAGTGCCCCGTCCGACGCGGCACCAAGGCGCAGCGTTTGCCGCGTCGGTGCTCGGTGGGTCACCGGGCCGTACATCTGCGCCCGCGTCAGCACGAGCTTTACCGGCCGACCGACCAGGCGCGCCGCAAGGATGCCCAGCACCTGCGGCCCTGTCAGCAGCTTCGAGCCGAAGCCGCCGCCAATGAAGGGACTGCGGATGTGAATGTCCTCCGCTCGGACGCCGAACAAGGCCGCGAGCCGCATCTGCGTCAACGCGAAGCCCTGCGTCGGCATGTCGAGTGAGAGCGCGTCGCCGTCCCAGACCGCGACGACTCCATGCGGCTCCATCGCGTTGTGGAACTGCGTCGGCGTCTCGTAGGTCGCCTCGATCTGCCGCGCCGCCGCGGCCAGCCCGGCCTCCACGTCGCCATGATGCTGCTCGCCCGGGTCGCCGACACCGACCATCTCCGGCACGAAGGCGCCGGGGGCGTCGAGCGTGACATTGACGGGCTCGGCCTCGTAGCGGGGCGCGAGCAGCGCTGCGCCTTCCGTCGCGGCCTCCAGCGTATCGGCGATCACCACCGCGACGGGCTGGCCGGCGTAGCGCACCCGGTCGTCCTGCAGCAGGTCCATGCGGAAGGAGAAGGGGACGGATTTATCGTCCGGGTGAAGGGTGAGCGCGGGGCGGTTGGCCGGCGTCATCACCTCGACCACGCCTGGATGCGCCCGGGCCGCCGCCAAGTCTAGCGCGGCGACGCGGCCGCGGGCAATGCGAGCCGCGGCGGCTACGGCGTAGAGCATCCCTGGCGGATGATTATCGGCAGCGTAACGGGCCGTGCCCGTCACCTTCAGCACGCCGTCGCGGCGCGTGATCGGCTGGCCGGCATTGGAGCCGTGCCGCATGCGGTTGACCTCAACCATGCAGGCCTCTCGGGATTGGGGCAAAGGAGGATGCCGGCAGCGCTGGCAGCCGCGCCGGCGTGCCGGCCGCGGCGAGCGTCAGGGCGCGCACCACGATGCGCCGCGCTAGCTCGATCTTGAAGATGTTTTCACCCGAGGGCCGCGCCTCCGCGAGGGCAAGTTCTGCTGCGCGGCGGAAGGCGTCTGCCTCGGGTGCGGCGCCGAGCAGCGCCGTCTCGGCTGCCTCCGCGCGCCAGGGTTTGGCGGCGACGCCGCCCAGCGCGAGCCGCGCCGCAGCGATCCGGCCGTCCTCAATCCGCAGCCCAGCCGCCGCGGAGACCACGGCGAAGGCGTAAGAGGTGCGCTCCCGCAGCTTCACGTAACGGCTATGCGCGGCGAAACCCGCCGCCTCGGCCGGCAAGCGTAGCGCGACGATCAGCTCGCCTGGCGCGAGCACCGTTTCGCGCTCCGGAGTGCTGCCGGGCAGCAGATGAAAGTCTTGCAGCGGAACCTCGCGGCGACCGGCCGGTCCCTCGATCTCCACCACCGCCTCGAAGGCTGCGAGCGGCACGCAGAAATCAGAGGGATGGGTGGCGATGCAGGCGTCGCTCCAGCCGAGCACGGCGTGCAACCGGTTCTCGCCGTCGCGCGCGTCGCAGCCGCTTCCAGGGGCGCGTTTGTTACAGGCGCTGGCGGTGTCCTGGAAATAGGTGCAGCGGGTCCGCTGCAGCAGATTACCGCCCACCGTCGCAGCGTTGCGGAGCTGCGCCGAGGCGCCGGAGAGCAACGCTTCCGCCACTGCCGGGAAGCGGCGCGCGAAGTCCGGCTCGTGGGCGAGGTCGGCGTTGCGCACCTGCGCGCCGATCCTGACGCCGCCGTCCGGCGCGTGTTCGATGGCCGCCAGCCCCGGCAGGTGGTTCAGGTCCACCAGCCGCGCCGGGCGCGCCACGCCGATCTTCATCAGGTCTAGTAGGTTGGTGCCGGCCGCGAGATACGCGCTGCCGGGCTGAGCGCCCGCAGCAACGGCTTCGGCGACCGTGCGGGGGCGAACATAGTCAAAGCGGTTCATGCGGCCTCCTGCGTCTTCGTGCCGGCCATGGCGCGCGTGGCTTCCACCACCGCCTCGGTGATTCCGCGATAGGCAGCGCAGCGGCATAGATTGCCGCTCATCCCTTCCCGCACGCGCTCCGGATCATCGCCGGCATGACCCTCTTCAATCAGGCCGACCGCGCTCATGATTTGGCCAGGCGTACAAAAGCCGCACTGGAGGGCGTCATGCGCGATGAAGGCGGCTTGCACAGGGTGCAGCACCCCGCCCTCAGAGAGGCCCTCGATGGTCAGGATCTCTGCCCCATCATGGCTGATCGCAAGCGCCAGGCAGGCGTTCACCCTGCGGCCGTCCACCAAGATGGTGCAGGCGCCGCACTGGCCTCGGTCGCAGCCCTTCTTGGTGCCGGTGAGGTCGAGCCGCTCTCGCAGCAGGTCGAGCAGGGTGACGCGCGGATCGTCGAGGCAAAGGGTCTTCGGGACGCGATTGATCGTGAGGGTAATCGACAAGCTCATGCGGAGCCTCCGATGGCAGCGGTGTGCGGATAAGCTGCGCGGCCAAGGGTCCCTAGGCTGGCCGGCGGCGGGATACGGGTGGCGGCGGGACTGGCCGTTGCGCCGTCGCGGTGTGATATACGGAGCTGACCTCCGCTTACAAGGAGCAAGCGGAGGCCTTCTCCGTTTTTTTGTGTGGGGAGACCGTGTCCGGCGATGACCGAGGAGCAGGGCAGAAGCCAGCGTAAGCCCAGGGCGGACGCTATCCGGAATCGTGAACGCGTGTTGGAGGCGGCGAAGGCCCTGTTTAGCCAGGGCGGCACCGAGACCGGGCTGGAGGCCGTCGCCCGGCAGGCAGGCGTGGGCATCGGGACGCTTTACCGCCACTTCCCGACGCGAGAGGCGCTCTACGAGGCGGTTTACCGGCGGGAGGTGGAACAGCTTGCGGACCATGCCGTGCAGCTCGTCGGCGTGGCGCCTCCGCTCGAGGGCCTGCGACGCTGGATGCGGTCACTGGTGGAGTTTGTGGCGACAAAGAAGGGCATGGCGGCAGCGCTGGCGCTGGCCGCGCACAAGCCGCCGGAGCTCATGAGTTACACCAGCGGCCGGTTGCAGGAAGCGATTGGCACGCTGCTCCGCCCGGCGGCGGAAGCCGGCGCGGTCCGTACCGACATCAGCCCCGACGATCTGCTTCGCGCGGTGGTCGGGCTCTCCTACTTGCAGGACGGGCCGGGCTGGCAGACGCAGGTCATGCGCTTGGTCGATATATTCCTAGACGGGCTGCGACCCCGGTCGCGCGGGACACCCGACCACCAACCACTTGAGGCGGGAGATCGCTCGTGCGAGTGACGCGGGCGTTGGTGCCTAGGCCAACATCCCACGGTCGGCTGTCATCTTCTTCCAAACCATCGGATCGGCTTGGAAGGAGATGACAGCCGGCCGCGCTCCATAACCTCGCCTTACCCGGTCAGCGGCCGCACCACGCAAAGGCTACCTCCGGAAGAACGGGCATATGGCATTCATGCCGTATGTTGCGCCTGGCCAATGGCGCGGAGCGCGGCTTCGTGGAACGCCTCGCCCCGCGTCGGGTGCGCGTGGATCGTGCCGGCGATGTCCTCCAGCCGGGCCCCCATCTCTAGTGCCAAGCTAAAGCCCGCGACCAACTCTGTGACCCCGGCGCCGACCGCCTGGATGCCGAGCACCAGATGGGTGTCGGTGCGCGCGACGATGCGCACGAAGCCCTCCTCCGCCGCTTCGGTCAGCGCCCGGCCATTGGCGGAAAAGGGGTACTGGCCGACCCGGATTGCCAGCCCGGCCTGGCGCGCCTCGGCCGGCGACAGGCCGACCGAGACGACCTCCGGGCTGGTGAAGCAGATCGCCGGGATCGCCATCGGCTCGAAGCGGCGGCGCCGTCCGGCCACCAGCTCCGCCACCATCCGGCCCTGCGCCATGGCGCGATGCGCCAGCATCGGCCCGCCCGCGACGTCGCCCACCGCCCAGACATCCCGCATCGAGGTCGCGCAGCCCGCGTCGACGCGGATGAACAGCCCGTCCATCGCGAGATCCAGCGCTTCCAGCCCGAAGCCCGTCGTGCAGGGCCGGCGGCCGACCGCGACCAGGATGGCCTCGGCCGGGATCGTGCGCTCCGCCCCGTCGGCCGCGGCGACCCGCAGCGCCGCGCCGTCCGGGGCCAAGCCGCGCGCCTCGGTGGCGGTCAGCACCTCGATCCCCAGGCGCTGCATCCCGCGCAGGACGGGGCGCGTGAGATCGGCATCCCAGCCAGGCAGGATGCGGTCGGCGGCCTCCACCACCGTGACCGCGGCCCCGAGCCGGGCGAAGGCCATGCCGAGCTCGAGCCCGATATAGCCGGCGCCCACCACCGCCAAGCGCTCCGGCACGCGCGGCAGCGACAGCGCCTCGGTCGAGGAGATCACCCGGCCGCCGAAGGGCAGCGCCGGCAACGGCATCGGCGCGGAGCCGGTCGCCAACAGCACGTGCCGGGCGCGGATGGTCTGCGGCCCGGTATCGGTCTCGACCCGGCAGGTCTTGCCGTCGAGCATGGTGCCGCGCCCCTGCACCGTGCGCACCCTGCCCTGCTTCAGCAGCGTGGCGACGCCCGCATTCAGCCGGCCGACGATGCCGTCCTTCCAGGCGACCGCCTGGGCGAGGTCGAGGCTCGGCGCCCCGGCCCGCAGGCCGAAGGGGGAGGCATGGGCCAGCTCGGCGGCGCGGCCGAATCCCGCGGCCACGTGGATCAGCGCCTTCGACGGGATGCAGCCGACATTCAGGCAGGTGCCGCCGAGGCTGGCCTGCTCGACCAGCACGGTGCCGATCCCGAGCTCCCCGGCCCGGGCCGCGGCACTGTAGCCGCCGGGGCCGCCGCCGAGGACGAGAAGCCCGGTGGTCAGGTCGCCCATCTCATCCCTCCAGGAAGATCCGCGCGGGCTGCTCCAGCAGGCCCTTGATGCGCTGGACGAAGACCGCCGCGTCATAGCCGTCGATGACCCGGTGGTCGAAGGAGCAGGACAGGTTCATCATCTTGCGCGGCACCACGCCGCCGCCGATCCACATCGGCCGCACCGCCATCCGGTTGACGCCGATGATCGCCACTTCCGGCCAGTTGACCACCGGCGTGCTGGCAATGCCGCCCAGCGCACCGAGGCTGGTGATGGTGATGGTCGAGCCGCCGAGCTCGTCCCGTGCCGCCTGCCCGGTCCGCGCGGCCTCCGACAGGCGCTTCAGCTCCGCCGCGCAGTCCCACAGGTCGCGCGCCTCGGCATGGCGCACGACAGGCACGACCAGGCCGGAGGGCGTCTGCGTGGCGATGCCGAGATGCACGCCGCCATGCCGCCGGATGATGCCGGCCTCATCGTCGTAGAGCGCGTTCATCTGCGGGAAGTCGGCGATGGCGCGGACCACGGCCAGCATCAGGAAGGGCAGCAGTGTCAGCTTGGGCCGCGCCGCCGCCCCGGCGTTCAGCGCGGCGCGCAATTCCTCGAGCGCGGTCAGGTCGATCTCCTCGACATAGGAGAAATGCGCGACCCGCCGCGTCGCCTCCGCCATCCGCTCGGCGATGCGGCGGCGCAGGCCGGTCACCTTGATCTCCTCAACCCGTGTATCGGCGCCGCGCGCGGCCGGGGCCGGCGCGGCGCCGCCGTCGCCACCGCGCAGCAGCGCGTCGAGATCCTCGTGCCGGATGCGCCTGGCCGGGCCGCTGCCGCGCAGCTGGCGCAGGTCGATCCCCGCCTCCCGCGCCCGCAGCCGCACCGCCGGCGAGGCGATCGGCCGCTCGCCCGGCGGACGCGGCGCCACGCCCTGCCGCGGCGGCGGCGCGGGCTCCGGCGGGGCGGGTGCGAGGGTGCCGCCGCGGGCGGCTCCTGCGCCGCAGGGGTGGCGCCGCCGGGCGCGGGACCGGCGGCGCCGCGCCGTCCTCCTGGCCGGGCATCTCGATCCGCACGAGCTTCCCGCCCACTGCCAGCGTGCTGCCCACCTCGCCGCCTAGAGCGAGGATGGTGCCGGCGACCGGGGAGGGAATCTCGACCGTTGCCTTGTCAGTCATCACTTCGGCCAGTGGCTGTTCCTCCCGCACCACGTCGCCGACCTTGACGTGCCAGCCGACCAGTTCGGCCTCGGCGACGCCCTCGCCAATATCTGGCAGCTTGACCATGCGGGTGCCCATCTCAGGCCTCCAGCACGGCGTGCAGCGCCCGGCCGACGCGGTCGGGGCCGGGGAAGTAGTCCCATTCCTGCGCGTGCGGATAGGGCGTGTCCCAGCCGGTGACGCGCAGGATCGGTGCCTCCAGGTGGTAGAAACAGCGCTCCTGCACCTGCGCCGAAAGCTCGGCGCCGAAGCCCGAGGTGCGCGTCGCCTCGTGCAGGATCACGCAGCGGCCGGTCTTCCGCACCGACCGCTCGATTGCCTCGACATCCAGCGGGACCAGCGTGCGCAGGTCGATGATCTCTGCATCAACGCCGGTCTCGGCCGCCGCCGCCTCGGCCACATGCACCATGGTGCCGTAGGCGAGCACCGTGACCGCCGTGCCTTCCCGCCGCACTGCGGCCTGGCCGAGCGGGACGGTGTAGTGCCCGTCCGGCGTCTCGCCGAGCGGATGCCGCGCCCAGGGCACCACGGGCTGGTCGTGATGCCCGTTGAAGGGGCCATTGTAGACCCGCTTCGGCTCCAGGAAGATGACCGGGTCGTCGTCCTCGATCGCCGCGATCAGCAGGCCCTTGGCGTCATGGGGATTGGAGGGGATGACGGTCTTCAGGCCGCAGACATGGGTGAACAGCGCCTCGGGACTCTGGCTGTGGGTCTGGCCGCCGAAGATGCCGCCGCCACAGGGCATCCGCACCACCATGGGCGCGGTGAACTCGCCGGCCGAGCGGTAGCGCAGCCGCGCCGCCTCGGAGACGATCTGGTCGTAGCCGGGATACATGTAGTCGGCGAACTGGATCTCGGCGACGGGACGCAGGCCGTAGGCGCCCATGCCGACGGCGACGCCGATGATGCCGCCTTCGGAGATTGGCGCATCGAAGCAGCGGGACGTCCCGTACTTGCGCTGCAGCCCCTCCGTCGCGCGGAACACACCGCCGAAATAGCCGACGTCCTCGCCGAAGACGACGACGCGGCTGTCGCGGCCCATCATCACGTCGAGCGCGTCGCGGATCGCTTCCACCATGGTCCGGCGCGGCATGCTCAGATCCCCATCGCCTGGCGCTGCTCGCGCAGGTGGCGAGGCATCTCCTTGTAGACGCCCTCGAACATGGTGGCGGCGCTGGGTTTCGGGCCGTCATGCAGGGTGCCATGGCGCTCCGCCTCGCGCGCCGCCTCCAGCACCTCCTCCTCGATCTCGGCGCGCAACTGGGTCTGCCGCGCCTCGCTCCAGGCGCCGAGCGCCACCAAATGGTTCTTTAGCCGCTCGATCGGGTCACCGAGCGGCCAAGCGTCGGACTCCTCCTTCGGCCGGTAGCGGGAGGGATCGTCCGAGCTGGAATGCGCGCCGGCCCGGTAGGTCACCCACTCGATCAGCGTGGCGCCGAGGTTGCGGCGCGCCCGCTCTACCGCCCAGGTGGTCGCGGCGTGCACCGCGAGATAATCGTTGCCGTCGACCCGCAGCGAGGGGATGCCATAGCCATGCGCGCGGGCCGCGAAGGGCGCGTTCTCGCCGCCCGCCACCCCCTGGAAGGTGGAAATGGCCCACTGGTTGTTGACCACGTTGAGGATCACCGGCGGCCGATAGACCGAGGCGAAGACCAGGGCCGCGTGGAAGTCGCTCTCGGCGGTCGAGCCCTCGCCGACCCAGGCCGCGGCGACACGGGTGTCGCCGCTGATCGCCGAGGCCATGGCCCAGCCCACGGCCTGCACGTATTGCGTGGCGAGGTTGCCGGAGATGGAGAAGAACCCGGCGTCTCGCACGGAATAGAGTACCGGCAGCTGCCGCCCAAGCAGGCGGTCCTGCGCGTTGGAGAAGACTTGGCACATCATATCGACCAGGGACCAGTCCTGCGCGATCAGCAGTCCTTGCTGGCGGTACGTCGGAAAATCCATGTCGCCCTTCTCGAGTGCGGTCTGGGAGCCGCAGGCCACCGCCTCCTCGCCGGTGCAGGGCATGTAGAATGATGTCTTGCCCTGACGCTGCGCCATCATCATCCGCGCGTCATAGGCGCGGGTCTTCATCATGGCGCGCAGCCCGGCTTTCAGCGCCTCCGCATCCAGCGCAGGCGCCCATGGTCCGACCGCTTGGCCCTGGCGGTCGAGCACGCGAATGATGGAGTAGGCGAGGTCGTGGATCTCGTGCGCCGGAACATCGATCGGCGGCACGGCGGACCGCGCCGGCCCGGGGAATCGACAGGTGGTGGAAGTCGGGTTTGTCGCCCGGCCGAACCGCGGGTTCCGGAACATGCAGGGACAGAGGTTTTTGCCCGATCATCGCATGCTCCCGTCTCCGGCGCTTTGGAAGCGCCAATTGCCAAGCCCGACCCTGCCCGCAACGACGAAAAGCATGCCGGACCGTTTTGAGTTCCCTACCAGTAAGCGGCATTGGAACGAGATGCGCCGCAATGACCAAACGTCACGGGTTCAGCTTGTCACGCCCGCGCAGTGGCGCGATGGGCCCGCTCGATCTTGCCTTGGCCCTGGCCAATGCGGCTGTCCCTAGTCCTGTTGAAGCGGCGGCTGAGCTTCTGGCCTTCTGCCTCGCTATCGAGACCGGCGGGCTGGCCGGGTCGAACGGATCGTCCTCCTCGGGTTGCCGAGCGAGGACCACGCGGTGCGACCGCGCCTAATGGCCTGCGAGGGCCATGGCGGGACTGCCAAAACCTTTGAGGCGCTCGACGCGCCTGCCCTAGCCAGAAGATTGCCAGCGGCCCACACCGCTCCAGGCCACGCGGCTGTAGCCAAGCTCCGGTATCCCCAATGTCCATCCACCTTGCCTGCCTGAACCCGGCGCAGCGCGCCGACGCGACCACGCCGGCCCCGCTGCTGGTGCTGGCCGGCGCCGGCTCCGGCAAGACCGAGACGCTGACCCGGCGGGTCGCCGCCCGTGACTGACCGGCCCCCATTGAGTGGTCGGGGTGGAATTCTAGTGGACCGCCGCTGCAGCCGCTCCCGAGCTGAGGTGCGACCTGGTCATGGACGCTGTCTCCGGCGCGGGCGGGCGATACCCCAGCGACGCGTGCGGCCTGACCCGGTTGTAATGCTGCCGTCATTCCTCAATCAGCACCTGGGCTTCCCTGAGCGTGTTGAACAGCTCGCCGTTCAGCAGCTCGTCGCGCAGCTTGCCGTTGAAGAATTCAACCTAGCCATTCTCCCAGCGGCTTGCCTTCTCGATCTACGCCGCATTCGCGCCAATGGCGGTGATCCAGACCTCTACCGCCTCGGCGATGAACTCCGGCCCTTGGTTTGAGCGGATATGCGCAGGCGTCCCATGCGCCAGGAACAGGTCGGCCAGCATGTCGATCACGTCCGGTGCGCTGAGCTTGCGTGCGACGCGGATCGCCAGCGCCTCGCGGGTGAACTCGTCGACTACGCATAGCATCCGGAACTTCCGCCCGTCCCGGGTTCGGTCCTCGACAAAATCGCAGGCCCAGACGTGGTTCGGCCGCTCCGGCCGCAGCCGGATGCAGGAGCCGTCCGCCAGCCACAGCCTGCCGCGCTTTGGCGGCCGCTGCGGCACCTCACCCCCTCGCGTCGCCAGATCCGCTCGACGCGCTTGCGGTTCACCGACCAGCCCGCATCCCGCAGCAGCGCCGTGATCCGGCAATAGCCATACCGGCCGTAGCGCGTCGCCAGTTCGACGATGTCAGCTGTCAGCAGGGCCTCATCACCTGCCCCGCGCGGCGCCTTCCGCTGCGTCGAGCGCTGCTGCCCCAGCACCTTGCACGCCCGCCGCTCGGACACCCCGAGCTCGCGCACCACATGGTCGACACAGGCCCACCGCCGCGCAGGGCTCACCATTCTCCTGAAGCGGCTTCCTTCAGAATGACCTTCTCCAGCGTCAGGTCCGAGACTTCCAACCGCCGCCGGACGTTCTCGCGTTCCAACTCCTTCAACCGCTTCACCTGGTCCACCTTCAGGCCGCCGTACTCCGACTGCCAGCGGTAGTAGTTCGGCTCCGTGACCCCGATCGATCGGACCGCCTCGGCCACCGACTTGCCCTGACCTACCAGAACCTCGACCTGCCGCAGCTTGGCGACGATCTCCTCCGGCGTGTGCGCCTTCCTCGGCGCCATCCAAACCTCCTCCGTAGCCGCCGGACTACCTTACCAACGGACTACTTCTACGGGGGAAGGTCACTCTTCCAGTGCCGAAACGGGGTCGACTTGGAAACGGCACGGGAGCCGTTCATCCGCGCGGCAGCGCTCGATCCAGAGTACTCACCAGTTCCTGCCTGGCACGCCCTCGCGCTGACGCGGGCCATGGTGCACGGTTGGGACGGGCCCACATCGTCGGAACTGGCCGAGCGGGCGATCCGGCTTGCGCGCCGCGCCATCAGATTGGGGCCGGAATCGCCCTTCTTTCTCGCCGTGCTCTCCCTGACGCTCGGCTTGGGGGAGCGGTGGAAAGAGGAGGTGAGCGCCGCCCGTCTCGCATTGAACGGGGACCGTGTCGCGGGCAAGGGCGCACGGATTACCGTCGCCGAGGTGCTGACGTCGGCGAGTTACCCAAAGGAGGCCGAAGACGTTTTGCGGGGAGACCCTCGCCCGGAATCGGCACGGCCATCCTTTGGCCCATGCCGTACTCGGGCGTGTCCTCCTCCTGCGCGGTCGGGCCGAGGAGGCCGTACACGAACTACGTCAGTGCGCGGCACAAGTGCCCGACTATGCGCTGTGCTTCCGCACAATGGTCGTCGCCGCGATAGAGGCCGGCCCGATTGAGGACGCGCGCGAGGCATTGCGTCAGGTCGGAAAGCTCCGGCCCGGATGGGGCAGTGGGACGGAGCCGATCTTCTGGCTTCTCCGGCGAGAGCAAGACCGCGAGCGTCACCAGCGAGCTTTCGACATGGCGATACGCCTCGCAACGGCGGCCAGAATGGGCGGCCTTATGGAGGCGCCGAGCTCCGAGATTTGATCCCTGACGCTCTGCCACGCCCAGTGATGGCGGAGGCAATGAGCGTGGGCCGGGATGCTCCTCCGCGTAGCTAAGTGCGGCCACGGCCCATGGGCCGCGGTGCGACCTTGTGGCGGTAGAGTTCTCAGTTCTCTGCCATCCGGCGAGATCTTATAAAGCGATTGTTGCGCATCGCCTGTCGACCACCAGGGCGAAACCGCCTGCAGCAGGATTGGCGCATAGCCAAGCTCAGCGTGCCGCTCCGAAAAATAGCCCGAGTGCGGTGTCGGAGAACGATCGGTCCTTGTTGTGCGCTCTTTCAGGACCACCCGTCGGGGCAGGAGGCATACCCGGTTCCACACCGATCTCGGGAACCGCATCATGCTTCGCCTGAACCGCTCAGCCCGCAGGGCCTCCTCCCGGATGATCTCCGGATCCTCCTCTTCGGCCTGTGCCGGGAGGCACGAGCCGGAGCGGTCCGCGCAGGATGTTCAGCCAAGCTTTTCGTCCACGGCGGTTTCGCTTCGCGCAGGGCTGGTCTCCTCCTGCGCTGGCACGGCGCTCGCAACGGTCGTCGCGGTACCGCTTGTCCTGCTCTCCACCGCAGGCGATGCGACTGCGGACGACTGCGCCTCCTATGAAGGCGATGCTTGCGACTACGTCGTGCAGCCGCCCGCGGCCCCAAACAACCAGTACCCCGGCGCGCCCGGCACCCCCGTTGGGACAGCGAACGTGAACATCCCCGGCGTCACCTACGCGGCCAGGGGGATCGTCATCCAGACCACCGACGGCGCGGGCGGAACCGGTTGGACCTACACGGGCACCGACCATTCGGGTGCCGAAGGCGGTAGGGGGGCGACGGCAGCACCCTGACCGTCACGACGCAGCCCGGCACCTCGGCCAGCGGGATCACCGTGATCCAGGCCGATGGCGGTGCCGGCGGCGTCGGCGGCTACAGCGGCCATCAGAAGACGGTGACCACTTCCGGCGACGGCAGGGCGGCCGGCACCGTCGTGGCGGGCACACGGGACACCCCGATGACCGGCGGGCCCAACAACCCGAACGCGGCACAGACATGGGTGCCGAACAGTGGAGCCCTGCTGTCGGTGGGGCTCTACACCAACACCACGGGCGGCGCCAGCGAGCAGGGCACCAGCAGCAACGCTAGCGGCTCCAATAACGATGGCGGCGGCGCTGGCAACGGCGGCAGCGGCGGCCAAGCAGGTACGTGCGCCGAGGCGGGACGCGTGTACGTGGAGAATTGGGGAAGCGTCAGCACCACCAGCGCGGACTCCCCCGGCGTCCTCGCGCAGTCCTTCGGCACGGGCGGCCAGAGCGGGGGGTGGGACGCCGGCGGCGGCAACGGTGGCACCGGCGGTCCCGTCGGGCTCGTCGGCGCTGCGGTCTCCTCCATCACTACAACCGGAAGCAACTCCCCCGGCATCCTGGCGCAGAGCATCGTTGGAGGCGGCGGCAATGCGACTGGCAAGAGCCGAACGAACGCGCTCCTGAACATCGTCGTCGGCGGCTCAGGCGCTGGTGGCGGCAACGGCGGCAGCGTCGAGGTGGCAAGCACGGGCAGCATTGCGACCTCTGGTCTGCACTCCTCCGGCATCGTGATGCAGTCCATCGGCGGCGGTGGCGGCAATGGCGTAGTCACCCGGTTAGTCGCGCATGGCGGAAGCTGGCTACCCGGTCCCCGCCTTGCCATCGCGCGCCTTGTTCGGCAGCTGGCCGACAGGCTTCACCTCCACCGGCGCCACGCCGTCGCGGCGCATGCCAAGCTCGTCGGCCGTCCTCGGCGAGAGGTCGATGAACCGCCCCTGCACGTAGGGCCCGCGGTCCTCGATCACCACGCGGCGGGTCTCGCCCGTCTCGCGGTTCGTCACATCGGCCACGGTGCCGAGCGGCAGGGTCTTGCTGGCTGCTGCATTGGATTGCGGGTCAAAGCGGTCACCATTGGCCATAGGGCGGCCTTCAAACCGGTCGGCGTCGTAGAATGACCCCTTCCCACGCTGCACGTCAGGTTCCGCTTGCACCACCGACACCAGTCCTGAACCCGCCAGCAGCACAGTGACTATCACCACCACATGCTTCGGCATGCGCCGCATGTCTCGCCTCCGTAATCGCTGATCGTGGCGCCAGACGCGATGGGGCCAAGTTGGCTGCAACGCCCCGCAATGTCGTGAGCCTGCCTGTTCACCATCGAGCATCGGTCGTTGGTCCATGGTGAACACCCCTGTCGTCAGACAATGCGCCAATCGGCGACGCCGAGGTCCTCCTGATCGAACAGCCGCGTCCAGCTGGCCCGCGGCTCCTTCGCCTCGGGCTTGCGCGCGGTTCCCCTGGTCATCTTGTCCAGCAGCTGCCCAACCAGCCCCAGCGCATCGACTTGGTCGTCGTGCTTGCCCGCCGGGAGTGTCAGCAGCTCGGCCTCGAAGTCCTTCCGCAAGGGCGCGCGCGCAGCAGGTGCCCACCTCGCTGTACAAGCCCAAGGACGACACCGTCGCACAGGTAGCTGACGGTACCGGCTGGGCCATACACAACGTCCGCGGATTCTTTTGCTGGTCTCAAGAGTTGCGGCATTGGGGTTTGAACTGAACCGTCCCGGGTTTGCCGGAGGCCGATGAGCTTGAGTCAGGCCGCCACCGCAATCTCCTGCTGGCGGGCATAGTAACGCGCCTCGGCCTCGGCGGGCGGGATGTTGCCGATCGGCTCGAGGAGACGGCGGTGGTTGAACCAGTCCACCCACTCGAGGGTGGCGTACTCGACGGCCTCCAGGTTGTGCCACGGGCCGCGTCGGCGGATCACCTCGGCCTTGAACAGGCCGATGACGGTCTCGGCGAGCGCGTTGTCGTAGCTGTCGCCGACGCTGCCGACGGAGGGTTCAATACCGGCCTCGAGCAGGCGCTCGGTGTAGCGGATCGCAACGTATTGGCTGCCCCTGTCGCTGTGATGAATGAGCCCGCCCTTCAGCGGCCGGCGGTCGTGCAGCGCCTGCTCAAGGGCATCGAGGACGAAGTCCGCATGTGCCGTCCTCGACACCCGCCAGCCGACGATGCGGCGGGCGAACACATCGATGACGAAGGCCACATAAACGAAGCCCTGCCAGATCGCCACGTAGGTGAAATCCGACACCCATAGGGCGTTCGGGTGCGGCGCCCGGAACTGGCGGTTCACCTTGTCCGCTGGGCAAGGCGAGGCCTTGTCGGCGATCGTGGTCCTGGTCTCTTTGCCGCGGACAACGCCACAGAGCCCCATCCGCCGCATCAGGCGTTCCACCGTGCAGCGGGCTATCGCGGTGCCATCCCGGCCTAACTGCCGCCAGACCTTGCGGGCGCCGTAGACCCCGAAGTTGGCCGCATGCACCCGCCGGATCTGCGCCATGAGCACCAGGTCCTGCCGAGCTCGAGGCGAGGCCCGCGTCGGATCAGCACGCTGCGCGACATGGGCATGGTAGGTCGACGGAGCGATCCGCAGCATCCTGCAGATCGGCTCGACACCGTAGACCTCGCGGTGATCGTCGATGAAGGTGATCATGGCTTCGACCGGCGGTCGAGCTCCGCCATCGCAAAATACGCCGAAGCCTTGCGTAGGATCTCATTGGCCTGCCGCAGCTCGCGGACCTCGCGCTCCAGCCCCTTGATGCGCTCTCGCTCCTCCGTCGACGCTCCGGACCTCTGGCCCGCATCGCGCTCGGCCTGCCGCACCCACTTCCGCAGCGCCTCGGCCGTGCAGCCGATCTTGGCCGCGATCGACCCAATCGCGGCCCACTGAGAGGCGTGGTCGCCCCCATGGTCCAGCACCATCCGCACCGCACGCTGCCGGACTTCAGGCGAATAGCGGTTCGACGTCTTCTTGGTCATTGCCCCATCCTCTCAACGATTGAGGCCTCCGGCAAACCCGGGACGGTTCAGTTCAGCGTGCTGGCGCAAGTTGACCGCACAAGCAGGGTGACAGGGGCTCCTGCACGGTCTACCGCGTCGCCGAGGATGCCTGAGCGCGAAGGTATTCGCCCGGCGCAAGTCTAACGAGGCTCTCAGCCACCGAAGCGAAGCTCGAGGAGATCGGCTTCGCGCATCAGTCGCTTCGCCGTCTCGCTGCCAATCCTTTTCTGGCGCAGCAGCCCGGCGATAGCGCCCCGCTCGGCCTTCAGCGCCGCGAGCATCATGTCCCGCTCTGCCGTCTCGCTTCGTCGGGCTAGCGCCGCAGCCTCGCCGTCGCCGCTCCGATGGTCTATGCGGGAGCGGTAGAACTCCATGATCCGCGCGGCTGCGGCGACGGTCACGTCCGCATCGGTCCGTCCCATGGCGAGCGCGTGCTGCACGCGTTCGACCGCCGTGATCGCCGCCTGAGCGGCTGCAACACGCCCGCGGTCCTCCTCTTCCGCATAGCTGTGGTCTGCCGGCATCTGCAGCCCCTGCAGAAGCAGCGGCAGTCCGATGCTGGCCGCGACCAGCGAGAGAATGATCACGCCCATGGCAAGCAGGATGGCCAAATCGCGCGCAGGAAAGGGAGTGCCGTCGGATAGGGTCAGCGGCAGGGTCAGCACACCCGCCAGGGTGATCGCACCACGCACCCCCGCCAGTGAGGTCGCGACCACCAATTGCCAAGGCGGATGCTGCATCGTCCGCCCTTGCAGGCTCGCCCGGTAGATAGTGAAGTTGAGCGAGACGTAGACCCAGGCTAGGCGCAGCGCCGCCAGGGCGACGGTGATCGCCAGGACATAGACGACCAACCACTCCGGCTCGTGGTGCCCTGTCACCTGCACCGTCCTTGCCGCATTTGCCAGGATCCCCGGAAGCTGCTCGCCGAGCAGGACAAAGATGATGCCGTTGGCGGCGAACTGGATCGTGTCCCAGACCGTGTGCCGCTCTATGCGAGTAGAGGCGAGGGTGGGCGCCTGCGCGTCGGCGTAGCTCATGGTGACACCCGCCGCGACGGCGGCGAGGATGCCGGAACAATGCAGATGCTCCGCCAGCAGGTAGGAGCCGAAGGGGATGAGCAGGCTGATGATGATCTGCGTTCCGCTCTCCTCGCCAACCTGCTGCGCAACCCATCGCTTAAGGCGGGAGATGACCAACGTAGCGACGAACCCGACCGCGATGCCGCCTAGCGCGACCCACAGGAAGCTCAGCGCCGCGTCATAGAGCGAAAATCCGCCAGTCAGCACCGCGGCGACCGCAAATCGCAGGCACACGAGCCCCGACGCATCATTGAGGAGCGACTCGCCTTCCAGGATGTGCATCAGCCGCTTCGGGATCGGCACCCGGGCGGCGATGGAGGACACCGCGATAGGGTCGGTCGGCGACAGCACCGCGGCCAGCGCGAAGGCCACCGGCAGGGGCATGGCCGGCACCATCCAATGGATGAAGAAGCCGACCCCGAGCACCGTGAAGACCACAAGCCCCAAGGCGAGTTCGAGGATGGCGGCCGCGTCGCGCAGCATCTCCTCCTTGGGAATGCGCCAACCGTCCAGGAAGAGCAGCGGCGGCAGGAACAGCAGGAAAAAGACCTCTGGGTCGAGCTCGACTCGCAGGTTGGACACCAGCCCTACGATCCCGCCGAGCGCGATCTGCACCAGTGGTCGCGGGATGGACCAAGGGATGGCCCTGGAAACCCAGCCACTCACGACGACCGCGAGCAGCAGCACCAGAACGATCGTAATTGTCTCCAATGGCCCGCGCACCCATGGCTGTGTTCCAGCCCTGACCCTAATGACCCCTGTCTGGCCCGACTAGACCTCGCAACACCCTGACAGGTGGTCGCAGGGCCTGACGACGCTCGTCGGTCTGGGAAAGTGAGGCGCGTGGTCAGCGTGCCGAGGCGCATCCGCCAAGTTGGCTCTGACAAGGCTGGTGCCGGGGGAAGCTGGACCTCCAACGCGATCAGCCAAGGCGGGCTGATGCGGCCGGCGCTACACGACGCCACGTGGATTGCATTCGGGCCCAACCGGATTTCGACCACCAAGCAGGGCCGCTGGCCGAGGGCATCACCGGCTAAGTGGCAATAGCATGGGCTTTAACTAAGCAGGGCATCATGACACTACGTGGCAGCGGTGGCTGGGCCCAGACCACAGTGAGGTGGGTAATCGCGCGGGCGACTCCATTGTTCCGCCCCTGTCAATACCCCAGCGTCTTGTCGATCTCCTGGAGCAGCCCACCGCCGGTCTCGAGGCTGCTGATGTTCGCGGCGATCTCGGCCACGAGCTGGCGCACTGTCGGACGTCGGGCGACATGCGGCATCACGGTCACCCTCGGATGCGCCCACAATAGGCTATCCGGCGGCAAAGGCTCCGGATGCAGCGCGTCGAGCGCAGCGTAGGAGAGCTGACCCGAGATCGAGCGCGGCTATCAGGTCGGCGTCGACGACGTGCCTGCCGCGACCGATGTTGATCACCATTCCGCCCCTTGGCATCATGGCGAAGGTGCGGGCACACAGGATGCCCTCGGTCTCGCGCGTCAGCGGCAACAGGCACACGGCGATGTCGGTCTGGCGCAGGAATGGCTCCAGCTGGTCCGGGCCATGGAAGATCGGGATCTCTGGCTCCGACTTTGGATTTCGCGTCCACGCCGACACTGGGAAGCCGAGCGACTTCAGCACCAGCGCCGGCGCCTTGGCCATCAGCCCAAGGCCGAGAAAACCGATGCGGCGCTGATCGGGTCGGACAATGGGTCGGCGCAGCCATTCGCGTGTAGCTTGCGCCTCCTGGTAGCGAGGCATCTCGCGATGAAGGCGGAGCACGTGCATGACAACATACTCGGTCATCATCGGGTCGCCGCCCGCAGGCTCGATTTTGCCGAGCGGCGCCTTCGGCAATTGGGGTGATTGATGAAGGACTCGACCCCGGCGGAGCGGCTGAACATTGCCCGGAGATTGGGCAGTGGCGGGATGGCGTCGAAGTCGGGCCGCATGAAGGCGAGATAGGTGATCTCTGACGTCTCTCCGACCTCGGGAAAAACGCGGACCTCCAGGTCTGGCAGCAGCTCAGCGAGCGTATCGCGCCAGCTCCGCCCTGTGCCGATCTCGTCCGTATCAAGCCCGTAGATCAGCAACGCCATGCTAATTTCCCCTTCTCACATCGGCAGTTGAGCGCGTTGCCGTCGGCATTGACCAAAAATGGGCGCCGTACGGAGCTTCCGGCGGGCTGGTCCGGCAGCAAGCGGCCGCTCAATCCGACGGACATGGATCAGCCCTTCGCGGCAATGGCAATGAGCTCCTCGAGGTCGAGGTCACGCTCCAGGTCGTGCAGCGTCTCGTCGTCGATCTGCTGCGCCCGATGCAGGCGGACGAGCTCGGCGCGCCCGGCCGCGACCGCGCCCAGGATGACATCGTAGTGGGATGCGATGCTCTGGGCGCGTTCCTCCGGGCTGCCGAGGAAGTCCGCCGAGAGCGTCGCCCGCCGCCGATAGCTGTCGAGCAGGCGGGGATGGAGCAGCGAACCGTCGGCGGCATAGGCCATCCGCTCGACCGCGGCGAACTGGGCCCTGAGCATGGCGACCTCTGCGGCGAAGAGGTCGAGCGACGGCCTGCTGCGCTCGTCCTCCCGCAGCCCGGCAAGGCGTATGACGAGACCGAGCGTCATGCCCTGCACGAGCACCGTCAGCAAGATGACGGCGAAGGCCGTCACCAGCATCAGGTCGCGCCCCGGCATGGTCTCGGGCAGGCTTAATGCCACTGCGAGCGTCACCACGCCGCGCATGCCCGCCCAGCTCATCACGCAGGCGGCCCTCGGGCCGAGTGGCTCCGCCCCTCGCCAGCCAGCCCGGCGCAGCAAAGCCAGGACGGCGTCCGAGCCGAAGATCCAGGCGAAGCGGGCGAGCGTCACGGCCGCGATGATCGCCGCGACCGACCAGGCCATGTCCTCCATGACGACGCCGAACCCGCCGACACGGTCGATTACGCCCCGCAGCGACAGGCCGATCAGGATGAATACGGCTGCCTCGAGCAGGGAGATCATCACCTGCCAGAACGACAGCGCGCGGATCCGCACGCTCGCCGTCAGGATGACGTGCTGGTACCAGCCGCAGACCAGCCCCGCCGTCACCGTGGCGATGACGCCCGACCCGTGCAGTGTCTCGCCGGCGAGATAGCTTGCCCAGCATACCAGCACGGAGGCGGCGATCATCAGCTGGTCGTCACCAAGCCGGCGGAGCAGCAGGACCCAGGCCGCGCCGATCGCGCCGCCGACCGCGACGCCGCCGCCGACCAGAACGGCGAAGCTGCCGACCGCCTCGCCGAGGCTGAATGTGCCGGTAGCCGCGGCCGCCACGGCGAAGCGGAACAGCACGAGCCCGGTCGCGTCGTTGAGGAGGCTTTCGCCTTCCAGCAGGGTGCCGAGCCGGCGCGGCAGCTTGACGCGTTGCAGGACCGCCCTGGCCGACACGGCATCGGGCGGTGAGACAATGGCGCCCAAGGCGACGCAGGCCGCCCAGGGAAGCTCCGGCAGGATCAGCTTTGCGGCCATGGCGACGACGGCTGCCGTGAACAGCACTGCACCGACTGCGAGCGAGGTGATGCCGCCGAGATGGCGGCGGAACGGAGCCAGTGCCGTGAACCAGGCGCCATCCATCAGGAGCGGCGGCAGGAAGATGACCAGCACCAGTTCCGGGTCGAGCTCGACGGTCGGCAGGCCCGGAACGAAGGCCAGCGCGCCGCCGCCCAGCAGAAGGGCGACTGCCGGTGGAAGCCGCAAGCGGAGGGCCACGTATTGCAGGACCAGGACCGCCAGGAACATGCCGACGACCAGTTCGAAGACCTCTACCGGGTGCATGCCTTGCCGAACCGCTTGACCAATGATGACAGGATCTTCTCGAGGATCGGTGCCCCGTCAATCATCATGTCTTGCATGCGAAGGTTGTGTGCCGAACAAAAATTAGGCCGGGGTTGAATGCGGGTTTCTCTCAGCCTGTGCAGGCGGCATCGGCTGCCATGGCGAGCGAGCGGCATTCTGTCACGGCCGTGGGTCTTCGCCGGACGCCGGACTACGCCGCTTTTCGAATGCCCCAGAATAGGGAGAAGGCACCGCGCGGGATGCTGGTGACAATGCTGCGATACGCGGTCGCCTGGAAGAACTGCCCGAGAGGGATGTAGGGTGGATCGCGCAGGAACTCGCCTTGGATCTCGGCGCAGATGTGCTGCTGGGCGGCGAGGTCCGTCGCGTCGAACCAGGCCGACCGCAGCGATGCTAGCTTGGGATTAGTCGGCCATCCGACGAAGCCGCCGCGACCGACGGCGTTCAGCGACGGGTTGGAGCCGGGGTTCAGCAGGTCGTAGCCGGCCGTATAGGTGCAGTGCGCGTTCCAGCCGCCCTTGTCAGGCGTTTCCTGGTTGTTGCGCCGCGTGGTTACGCTGCCCCAGTCCAGCGCCTGGTAATCCAGGTTGATGCCCGACTTGCGCAGCATGTCGGCGCTGACCTCGCAGAGCGCGTTCACCGCCGGGAAGTCGGTGGCCGCGATGAAGGTCACCTTCTCCCCGCGATAGCCGGCGGATGCGAGGTCGCGCTTCACTTGGTCATAGTCGCGCGGCCGGGTGAACACTTCGAGCCCAGCCGAGGTGGCCAATGGGGTGCCCGGGGTAAAGACGCCCGCAGGCTGCTTCCACATCCCGGGGTCGGTGCCAACCACGGCCTGCATGAAATCGGCCTGGTCGACCGCACCGAGCAACGCCGCCTTGACGCCCGGTCGGTCAAAGGGCGGGTGGAGGCTATTCAGACGCAGGAAGCCGATATTGCCGGCACGGTCGATGATCTCCGTAGTGATGCCGCGGTTGCGCTTGAGGATGGGCAGCAGGTCAGAGGTCGGCTGTTCCCACCAGTCCACCTCCCCGCCTGCAGCGCGGCAGCGGCGGTGGCCGCATCAGGGATGATGTGCCACTCGATGCGGTCAAGATGGGCCAGCTTCGGCCCGGCAGTGAAACTGGCCACGCCGTTGCCGCGCGGCACATAGGAGTCATTGCGCCGGTACACGGCACGGGAGCCGGCGACCCGCTCATCAGCGAGGAAGCGGTAGGGCCCGCTGCCGATCATCTCCGTGACCTGCTGCGAGCCTGGGGTTCGGGCCAGCCGTTCCGGCATGACCGGCAACATCGTGTTGCTGCCGCGGCCGAGTGCCAGAGGCAAGGTGGGAAAAGGCTTGTTGAGCCGGAAGCGGATCTGGCGGTCGTCCGGTGCGGACAACTCGTCGGTCGCAGCCAATAGCGATGCACCGAACGCGTCGCGCGCTGCCCAACGGCGGATGCTGGCCACCGCGTCGCGCGCGAGGACCTTGCTTCCATCGTGGAACATCAGCCCGTCTCGCAGGGTCAGCGTCCACAGCTTGCCGTCATCTTCGACGACATGGCCCTCCACCATCTGCGGATGTGGCTGGTAGTTCTCGTCCAGCCCATACAGCGTGTCATAGACAAGGAAGGCATGGTTGCGGGTCACGTAGGCCGTCGCGTAGACCGGGTCCAGCACGGCGAGGTCGGCTTGCGGCACGAACTTGAGCACCTTCGCGCCCTGGCCTCGCGCGATGGTAGGAGCTGCAATTGAGGCAGTCAGCCCGACTTGGAGAAAGCTGCGGCGTCGCATGAGGGCTGGATCTCCTAAACGATGGCTGGCGGCAAAAGCGAACTTGATACCCACGGCAGGGCATGCCTGCGGTCGCCTGGGCTGAGGCACGCAATTCTAGGATATGACGAGGCGACCACGAACCGAGGACGTTGACAACGGTCAGCATCGACCTGGGCTTCTTGCTCCGGCCGTGGTGCTTTGGCCGAAGTGCTACCTCTGGGCGAGCCATTCCTTCAGCTTCGACCAGCGGCGGCGGGTCTGCTGGCCGCACACAGCGACGGGAAGCGGTCGTCCCTGCTGCTCGACCAGCCCCAACGACCGGCACTTCGATGGTTGCCACCCGATGCGCCATCGCGCGACCATGGGCCGACACGCCTAGGAGAGCCGCCGGTATGCCGATGATCCTCGCCGCCAATGCCAATGCCCAGGGCTCCCATGTCGGCGAGTGGCGCCACCCCGATGCCTGGGACCGGCCGGCAAGCAATCTCGAGAATGCCGTGCGCCTCGCCCGCATTGCAGAAGCCGGCAAGTTCGACCTGCTCTTCCTCGCCGACGGCAATGGCGTGCGCAACCTCGACAAGCCGGACCTCTTCGCCGCCACGAGCCCCTCGGACCGGCCAGGGGTCTTCGAGCCGGTGACGCTGCTCTCGGCGCTGGCGATGGTGACGCAGCATATCGGCCTCGTCGCCACCACGACGACGACCTATGACGAGCCCTTCGCGGTGGCGCGCCGCTTCGCCTCACTCGACCACCTCAGCAAGGGCCGTGCCGGCTGGAACCTAGTCACCACCTCCAATCCCGGTGATGCGTTGAACTTCTCGCACGAGGCGCATGTCTCGCGCGACGATCGCTACGAACGTGCGGCGGAATTTGCCGGTGTGGTGAAGGGGCTGTGGGACAGTTGGGCAGACGACGCTTTCCCGCAGGACAAGGCAAGCGGCCGCTTTCTCGATCCATCGCGCGTGCACGCGCTGAACCATCGCGGCAAGCATTTCCAGGTGGCCGGGCCTTTGAACGCGCCGCGGCCGCCACAAGGCCACCCCGTGATCTTCTCGGCCGGGCAGTCGGAGACCGGAAAGGAGCTTTCGGCCGCGACAGCCGACTGCGTCTTCGCCATCGAGGGTACGATTGACAATGCCCGCCGGCTCTATGCCGACCTGAAGTCGCGCCTGCCGCGGTACGGCCGCACCGCGGACAGCCTGAAGGTGCTGAGCGGCGTGACCATCTTCACCGGCGAGACCGAGGCCGAGGCCGAGGCCTTGTTCCAGGAGCTGGAAGACCTCGTCTCGCCGGCGGTCGGGCTCGACTATCTCTCGAAGATGGTCGGTGCGCGGATGGCCGAATACCCGCTGGACGGACCTATGCCAGTCTTCGCCGCCGAACATGTCGGCCCCACCGGCATCGGCCGCGCCATCATCGCCATGGCGGCGGCCGAGAACCTCACGGTGCGGCAGACCTACAAGCGTATTCTGCCGCAGATGGCGGGCAATTGGTTTAAGGGCAGCGCCCTGCAGGTGGCCGATGTGATGGAGGAATGGTTCAGGACCCAAGCCTGCGACGGCTTCATGATCGCCGCACCCGTCGTGCCGACCGGGCTCGAGCGCTTCATCCGCTTGGTCCTGCCGGAGCTTCGCCGCCGTGGCCTGTTCCGCCGGGAGTATGAGGGCCGCACGCTGCGCGAAAATCTTGGCCTCGCGCGGCCAAGCAACCGCTTCTTCCCTGTGGTGGCAGGCTGATGTCGCCTTCGCGCCGCGCGGTCCTCGCACTACTCGCCGCCGCCGGGCCGGGCCGGATTGCAACCGAAGCCTGGGCGCAGGCCTGGCCGCTGCGCCCGCTGCGGGTCGTCGTTCCCTTCGCGCCGGGCGGCGCCACCGACCTGATCGCGCGGCTGATTGCCGATAATCTGGCCGCCCCCTCGGTCAGCCGGTCGCTGTCGAGAACCGCGCCGGGGCATTCGGCATACTCGGCGCCGACGCGGTGGCGAAGGCCCCGCCCGACGGCTACACGCTTCTGGCCGGCAGCCCCGGCCCGATGGCGGTGAACCCCTTCGTCTACAAGACGCTGCCCTACAGCCCGGAACGCGACCTCGTCGGCGTCTCGATGGTGGCGACGATCCCCTACGTGATGGTTGTGCCAGCCTCGCTCGGCGTTGGCACGGTGCAGGAATTCCTGGCACTCGCCCGCAGCCGCCGGGGCAGCGTGAACTTCGCCACATCCGGCATGGCGTCGCGGCTGACGGTCGAGATGTTCCGCACGCTGGCAGGCGGCGTCGAGATGGAGATGGTGCAGTATCGCGGCGGCGCACCAGCCCGCACTGACCTGCTGGCGGGCCGCATCCAGCTGCGTCATCGAACAGGCGCCCTCCTTCCTTGAGGATTTCCGCGCCGGTACGCTGCGGCCGCTGGCAGTGGGCGGCACCCGCCGCTTCGCTCTGCTGCCAGATGTGCCGACCATGCAGGAAGCTGGCATTCCCGGCTACGAGGCCGCGGCTTGGCTGGGCTATGCCGCGCCGGCCGGCACGCCGATGGAGATCCGCCGCAGCATCGCCGCCGAAATCGACCGTCTGCTCCTGCGCCGCGACATCCGCGACCGCCTTGCGACCTGGGGAGCCGAGCCGGTCGGCGGGCCGCCGGAGGATATGGACCGCCTGCTGGCGGCCGACGCGCGCGCTGGGCCGAGGTCGTGCGGCTGGCCGGCATCGAGCGCGAATAGTTGTGGCGCGGCGGGAAGCAGCCGCGCGGCATCACCCAGGGGTGCCGAGCAAGTTCTCGCGGAGCGTGCGGCCGGTGTAGGCCTGGCGAAACACGCCGCGCCGCTGCAACTCCGGCACCAGGGTGGCGGCGACCTCCTCGAAGATGCCGGGGAATACGGTCGGCGCGACCACGAATCCGTCGCAGGCCTTCGCCTCGAACAGGGCCTGCATTCGGTCGGCGACCATAGCCGGCGTGCCGACCAGCGTGAAGCGGCTGCCGCGGCGGACCGCCTGGTCGAAGGTCAGGCCCTCATCCCGCATCTGCTGCTCGATCCGCTGCTGCATCCCGTCCATGCCCTGGTTGCCCCGCGCCTCGGCCACACCCTCCTTCCCGACCCTGGCGAGGTCGACGGCCAATCCGCTGGAGCTTGCGGCGAGAGCCGATCTCGGGATCGATCAGGGAATCGAGGTGGTCGGCCTTTTCCCGGGCGATAGCCTCGGTCTCCCCGAGCACGACGGTCAGGCCCTGCAGGATGAGGCATTCCTCGGGCGCCCGGCCGCGCGTCGCCATGCGGCCCTTCACGTCGCCGTAGAACTCGGTCATGGCCGCCTGGCTGTTCTGCGCGGCGAAGATCGCCTCGGCCCAGCGCGCGGCGAAATCGCGGCCGCGCTCCGAAGCGCCGGCCTGCATGATCACCGGGCGGCCCTGCGGCGAGCGCGGGATCGACAGCGGACCGCGGCTGCGCACGTGCTGGCCAGCATAGTTGGCGTAGCGGATGCGGCCCGGGTCGCCGAAAACCCCGCGCTCCTTGTCGAGGACGAAGACGCCGTTCTCCCAGCAATCCCAAAGGGCGAAACAGGCCTCAAGCACCTCGTCGGCGATGTCGTAGCGCAGGTCCTTCGGCGGCAAAGCATCGATGCCGAAATTGCGTGCTTCGAGGTCAGTGGCGGAGGTCACCACGTTCCAGGCGACGCGGCCCTTGCTCAGCACGTCAAGCGAGCCGAGCAGGCGGGCCAAGTGGTAGGCGCTGTGGAAGCTGGTGGAGAGCGTGGCGCCAAGGCCGAGATGCTCCGTCACCCGCGCCATTAGCGGCAGCACGACCATGGGGTCGAGGAAGCTGATCTGCCCGCCACGCTGGATGTAGGTGTCGAAACCGCCCTGGTGGATGTCGTAGAGGCCGAACAGGTCGGCGAAGAAGCAGCCGTCGAACCTTCCGGCCTCGAGGACCCGGGCGATGTGCTCGTAACGGCTAGGCTCTAGGATGTTGTCGAGCCTGCTGTCGGGATGACGCCAAGCCCCGACATGCATGCCCGTAGGGCCTGTCTTCAGGTACGCCAGAAGGTGCATTTCGCGCTTAGGCATGCCGTTCAGCACTATTCCTCCAGCTTATCCGGGAAGCGGCTTCAGCATGTGATCGCTCAAGGCCATGCACCTATTTCGCTATCAGCCTGCGATCGCCGTGTTTGAGCGCAGCATGGTACACGGGGCGCCGTCAACAGCATCGTCAGATCACTCCGAGTGACTCTCACGCGCTGAACTGCTGGGGAAGTCCCGCCCTTCTGGCTTGGCACGGGCGCACCTCTGAGGAGATCCTCGCGCGCCTCGGCGGCATTTCCTCGCGCTACCCCGTCCGGTCCTGCCGGCGGGGCTCTGGCCAGTGACGGGCACCGACGGCCGGGGGCGGTCTAGGAGATCTCAGCCATGACACCAGCCGCCGCGCGTCGCTCGGCGGAGCGCCGCGCATGAGCCCGGAAGCGAGGGCCTACCGCCGCGCCTTGCGCGCCCGCTATCCCCGGAACTGGAAACGGATCAGCCGCTGGGTGATCACCCGCGCCGGGTACCGCTGCGAGGCCTTTGGCGCTGAGCAGGGCAAGCCGCACCCGGCCTCAGGCTCGACAGTCATCCTCGGCGCCGCCCATCTGGACCACCGGCTCGAGAACGTCTCACCGGACAAGCTGCGGGCGTGGTGCCAGCGTTGCCATCTCCGTTACGACCACCCGCACCATCTTGCGCAGATCAAGGCCAATCGGCTGGCGCGGCTTGCTGCGGTACCACCGGGCGGCCTGCTGGCCCTTATGCTCGGCACCGCGCCCGACCGCGGTCGGTGAGCTAGTCTCAGTAGTGCCGGCCTCGCGCGGCGGTGCGGCGTCAGCTACCTGCTGCCGCGACCGGGGCCGCTAGGATGGCGGCTTCAGCGGATGACGAGTGCGCAGCGTTGACCCTGCTGCTGGCTTCAGCCGTTGCCCAACGGAGGAGGCCCGCCGAGCCGGCCGGTGAAAGTCGGTACACGCCACGGGCTTCCCGCTCGAACCAGCCGTAGACGTTCCTGAGCAAGATCGCAGCAGCATCAGGTGCGACCTCCCGCAGGTCGCGCGGCCGCTTCGGACCTGCGCATAGTGCCCCTGCGCAGTCCAGGACGCGCTGGCGGTAGGCCGTCATGACGGGCTGCCGCGACGAGCCTCCGACGGCCGGATCGCCGCGCCTGCGCTGGTGTTCGCTGAGCAGGAGAGACCGGCGCTCGGCGTTTGTCCGCGGCCGGTAGGGCCGGGCTCGGCTAGCACCTCGACCAAGCGCCGCGCCGGGTCGACCGCGAGGAGGCCGAAGCCGAGCAGCCGGCAGAGCTTGTGCGCGCGGCCATCGCGGTCGCGTCCACGGCGGGTGGCCCGCACCGCGAGCCAGACCTCGTCAGCCGCGGCCAGGCGGTCGACCCCTTGCAGGATCAGTTCCAGCGTAAGTCCGAGCTTGAGCTCGGTAATGACCAGGAAGGGCGGTTCACCGGGCCGGACGGCAACGATGTCGCAGCCGCAGACCTCGCCCTTCGCCTCGTAGCCGAGCCGCTCAAGATGTGCCTTGACCGCGGCATAGAGCGAGGTCTCCAGCGTGCGGCCAGGTTTAGTGCTCGACATTTCGGCTTCCCGATCGGTGGTCCGACAGCACAGCGCGCCAACACGCTCTTGGCTAGGCGAGTCGCGGCGGGCTGGCTAGGCTGATCATAAATGGGGAGGAACGGCTGCTCATGCCCAGCATCACCCGCCGGAGCCTAGTCGCGGCTGGCTTGGCAGGCGCGCCGCTCGTGGCCCTCGGGCAGGGCAGCTGGCCGGGCGAACGGCCCATCAGCTTCATCGTACCCTTCCCGCCCGGCGGCGGCACCGACGTGATGGCCCGAGCGATGGTGCCTTATCTCGAGCGGTACTTGCCCGGAGCACGCTTCGTCGTGCTGAACCGTCCGGGGGCCGGCGCCGAGATCGGCTACACCGCGCTGGCCGGCGCCCCACCCGATGGCCTCACCGTCGGCGTCGTTATCGTCCCGAGCCTGCAGACGATCACCATCGAGCGCACGCCGCGCTACCGGCGGCAGGACTTCGCCTTCCTCGGCAGCGTCGTGGACGATCCCGGCGGTTTCTTCGTCGCACCCGACAGCCCGCTGCGCGGCCTCGCCGAACTCGCCGACCACGCGCGTGCCAACCCGGACAAGGTCGCGGTCGGCACCGCCGGCATCGGCTCCGACGACCACCTGCTGATGCTGGGCTTCGAACGACTGATCGGCACCCGACTCGTGCATGTCCCCTTCGCCGGCCAGGCGCCGACCATCACCGCGCTGCTCGGGCGCCACATCACGGTGGCGGCGATGAACATCGGGGAAAGCTTGGAACTCGTGAAACAGGGTCAGGTCCGCCCGCTGGCCCAGGCCGCGCCGGCGCGAACCACGTTGGCCCCGGACATCCCCACCTTCCGCGAGCAGGGCTTCGACCTGACTGGCGGCGTCGTGCGCGGGCTGGCGGTCCCGGCGGGCACGCCGGCACCCCTCCGCGCCCGGCTCGAGGCGGCGCTGCTCGCCACCATGGACGATCCCGCCTGGCAGGCCGAGGCTGGCCGGCTGTACCAGCCGTTGCGCCGCATGGACGGCGCCGGCTTCACCCGCCTGGTGGAGGAGGAAGCCGAGCGCCTTCGCCTTCTCTGGCGGGACCGGCCCTGGAAGGACTGACCCATGACACGCCGCCTGATTGACCTCTCGACCCCGGTCACCACCGGGCATTTCCGCTGGCCGGTCGAGCGCCGGCTGCACAAGTCGCACGCCGAGGGTGCCGGACAGGCGACCTGGGCCGGCTGGATCGTGCACGGCTTCACCCATATGGACAGCCCGCGCCACGTGGACCCGGAAGGCTTTACCACCGATGCCATCTCGCTCGACATGACGGTGGGCGACGCGGCGATCCTCGACCTCTCCGACGTGCCGGAGAACACGGCCATCACCGGCGAGCGGATCGCGGCGGCCGGGGCGCATCTCCGGCCTGGCGACATCGCCATCCTGAAGACCCGCTGGGACGAGCGGGCCGACATCGCTACGCCCAATTTCTGGGCCCGCGCGCCATGGATGACGGCGGAGGCCGCGATCCGGCTGCGCGAGGCCGGCATCAAGGCGATCGGGTTCGACTTCCCGCAGGACTACTGCATCCGGTTCTTCCTGACCGGCGAGGCGCGCCCACCACTGCCCGAGCACGTCACGCACTACCACCTGCTGCAGCGGGGCGTGATCATGTTCGAGTACCTGCGCAACACCGGGGCCTTGCGGGCGCCACGCAGCCTCGTGGTCGCCCTGCCGGTCAAGCTGCCGGACAGCGATGGTGCCCCCGCCCGGGTCATTGCCATCGAGGAGGACGCGGCATGAGGCTCGCCGGTGACGTAGCCCTGGTGACCGGCGGAGGCGCCGGCATCGGCGAGGCCATCGCGCATCGCCTGGCGCGCGATGGTGCGGCCGTGCTGGTCGCCGACCTGCTGCCGGACCGGGCGCAGCGCGTGGCCGCGGAGATCACGGCCACCGGGTTGCGCGCCGCCCCTTCACACTCGACGTGGTGGAGGAGGACCAGGCCGCCGCCGCACTGGCCGAGGTGGAGGCCCGCTTCGGCCCGCTGCGGCTGGCGGTGTGCAATGCCGGCATCACCGACCGCGTGCCGGCGCTCGAGATGTCGCGCGCGGCCTTCGAGCGGGTAATCCGTACCAATCTCACAGGGTGCTTCGTGACCGCCCAGGCCGCGGCCCGGGCCATGGTACGGCATGCCCAGGGAGGACGCATCGTCACCACATCCTCGGTCTCAGGCCAGTTCGCGGGAACAGGGCGGGTGGCCTATGGCGCGAGCAAGGCCGGCATCATCAACCTGACCCAGGTACTGGCGATGGAACTCGCGCCGCACGGTATCCTGGTCAACTGCGTCGCGCCCGGCCCAACCCAGGTCGCCCGCACCGCGCATGACCCGAGGCAGCGGGCAGCCTTCCTCAACCACATGGCCTTGCAACGCTACGCGACCCCGGCGGAGATCGCGGCAGCCGTGGCTTTCCTGTGTTCCGAGGAATCCGGCTTCGTCACCGGCCACGTGCTGAACGTGGATGGCGGTTTCGCTGCCGCCGGAGTGCTCTACGATCCCGCCGACGGGCCATGAGGCCCGACCTGCACGGTGACCCGGCCAGGGCGGCCGAGCACCTGGGGATGCGCACAGGCGCCTAGACCGGGGGCGGGCCAACGTCAGTCGAGTGTCGCCCCAGAGATCTCCACGAGCTTCTGCCAGACCTGCTCCTGCTCGCGCATATACGCGCCGAAGGCTGCGGGCGAGGTCATCCGCGATCGGCGTGAAGCCGATCGGCTCCATGCGCTTCCGGAATTCATCCGACCGGACGATCTGAGTGATGGCGCGATGCAGGAGGCCGATGCGGCCCTCAGGCGTACCGGCCGGCGCGTTGATCGCGTACCAGCTCTGCATATCGATGCCGGAATCCGGCAGCAGCTCGCGCATCCCCGGCACGTTGCGCAGCTCGGGGACATAGGTGATGCGCTCGGCGCTGCCGACTGCCAAGGGACGGAACTTGCCCTCGCGCACGTTCGGCATCGCGGCCGGGATCACATCGAACATCATGTCGATGTTCCCCGCATACAGGTCCTGAAAGGCCGGACCGCCGCCGCGATAGGGCACGTGGGTGATGTCCACCTCCGCCGCGCGCTTCAGCGACTCGATCGCCAGGTGACTGACCGTGCCGGTGCCGGATGAGCCCATGTTAAGCTTGCCTGGGTCGCGCTTCGCGGCTGCGATGAGCTCGCCGAAGGTCTTCCAGGGCCGGTCCGAGTTCACGATCAGCAGCACCGTCCCGGTGGTCACCCGCGTGACCGGCGCCAAATCACGCGCTGGGTCCAGCGGCATCGAGCGGCGGTACAGGAACTTGTTGGCGCACAGGATCGAAGCCGAGCCGAGCAGCAGCGTGTATCCGTCCTTTTCTCCCTTGGCGACGACATCGGCACCAAGGTTGCCACCAGCCCCGCCGCGATTTTCCACCAGCACATTCTGCCCGAGTGTGGTCTGGAGCCGCTCGGCCAGGAAGCGGCCGGTGAGATCCACGGCGCCGCCCGGCGCAAAAGGCACAACGATGCGAACCGGGCGCGTGGGGAAGTCAGGGGCCTGGCTCTGGGCAGCCGAGAGACCCGGAAGGGCAAGGGCAGTACCCCCAATCAAAACGCGTCGGCTGATCATCCTCGTACCTCCGGCGTGGCTGCGCGGTAGCAATCGTCTTGTAACGCGCAGCAGCAATCAACCGACCTAAAGCGTTTTCCGATTAGTCTGCATCGTAGCCTGCGGCGGCAAAGTAGATGGCACACTCGGTTGGGGTGAACGGTAAGCGTCCGGCCTCGGGCGCCTTCCCTGGCCGTTGACGTCTGTTGAGGCTGGCGGCCTTAACGGCGGGCGTAAGGTCAGCTGTAAGGTTATGGGCAGCGGGACGGTTGAGATCATCACCGGGCCGGAGCGGCGGCGCCGTTGGAGCGTGGCCGACAAGCTCCGCATTCTCGCCGAATGCGATGCGCCCGGTGTGCAAGTGGCAGAGGTGGCGGCTCGACACGGCATCTACCGCAGCCTGGTGTTCCAGTGGCGGCGCCAGCCCGGGATGGCCTGCTGGCGGCCGAGCCGACCCCGGAGTTCGTGCCGGTCCGCGTTGCCGTCGCCGATCGTCAGGACGAGGTGCTGCCCGAACTGGAACCTGCGCCGCCACCCTCATCCCGGAAAGCTGCGGCGATCGAGATCGAGCTGCCCGACGGCATCCGGGTGCGGGTCGGGGATGAGGTCAGCCTGGTCGCCCTGCGGCGGGTGCTGGCGGCGCTGCGCGGGTGATCCCGGGACCGCCGCCGGGGGTGAGCGTCTGGCTGGCCGCGGGCCCGACTGAACCGTCCCGGGTTTGCCGGAGGCCGATGAGCTTGAGTCAGGCCGCCACCGCAATCTCCTGCTGGCGGGCATAGTAACGCGCCTCGGCCTCGGCGGGCGGGATGTTGCCGATCGGCTCGAGGAGACGGCGGTGGTTGAACCAGTCCACCCACTCGAGGGTGGCGTACTCGACGGCCTCCAGGTTGTGCCACGGGCCGCGTCGGCGGATCACCTCGGCCTTGAACAGGCCGATGACGGTCTCGGCGAGCGCGTTGTCGTAGCTGTCGCCGACGCTGCCGACGGAGGGTTCAATACCGGCCTCGAGCAGGCGCTCGGTGTAGCGGATCGCAACGTATTGGCTGCCCCTGTCGCTGTGATGAATGAGCCCGCCCTTCAGCGGCCGGCGGTCGTGCAGCGCCTGCTCAAGGGCATCGAGGACGAAGTCCGCATGTGCCGTCCTCGACACCCGCCAGCCGACGATGCGGCGGGCGAACACATCGATGACGAAGGCCACATAAACGAAGCCCTGCCAGATCGCCACGTAGGTGAAATCCGACACCCATAGGGCGTTCGGGTGCGGCGCCCGGAACTGGCGGTTCACCTTGTCCGCTGGGCAAGGCGAGGCCTTGTCGGCGATCGTGGTCCTGGTCTCTTTGCCGCGGACAACGCCACAGAGCCCCATCCGCCGCATCAGGCGTTCCACCGTGCAGCGGGCTATCGCGGTGCCATCCCGGCCTAACTGCCGCCAGACCTTGCGGGCGCCGTAGACCCCGAAGTTGGCCGCATGCACCCGCCGGATCTGCGCCATGAGCACCAGGTCCTGCCGAGCTCGAGGCGAGGCCCGCGTCGGATCAGCACGCTGCGCGACATGGGCATGGTAGGTCGACGGAGCGATCCGCAGCATCCTGCAGATCGGCTCGACACCGTAGACCTCGCGGTGATCGTCGATGAAGGTGATCATGGCTTCGACCGGCGGTCGAGCTCCGCCATCGCAAAATACGCCGAAGCCTTGCGTAGGATCTCATTGGCCTGCCGCAGCTCGCGGACCTCGCGCTCCAGCCCCTTGATGCGCTCTCGCTCCTCCGTCGACGCTCCGGACCTCTGGCCCGCATCGCGCTCGGCCTGCCGCACCCACTTCCGCAGCGCCTCGGCCGTGCAGCCGATCTTGGCCGCGATCGACCCAATCGCGGCCCACTGAGAGGCGTGGTCGCCCCCATGGTCCAGCACCATCCGCACCGCACGCTGCCGGACTTCAGGCGAATAGCGGTTCGACGTCTTCTTGGTCATTGCCCCATCCTCTCAACGATTGAGGCCTCCGGCAAACCCGGGACGGTTCACTGGTTCTACGGCTCGCGGCCTGTGCCTTTCCAGTGCTGCCTGTGCCCCATGCACCGGAAACAGCGGTCTGTCGCGCCGAAGACGGCCAAGGGCTGCGGCCGGATCCGCGGGTCGGCGCTCAGACCGGTCTCCCTTCTCCGCGCGTCATCTGCACGCGCCGTACGACACCAGTCGCGTTTCAGCCAAGCGAGGGCGTGGTCGTCGAGGAAAGGTCGAGCAAGATTTCGAGCAATCTAAGAGCCCATCCGGAAAGGAATTGAATCGCCTGAATCGGATGTGATCTCGCTGTTCCTGCGGGCGATCTGCGGGAGGAGACGGATGGCATGGACGGCGGAACATCGGCGTGCGGCGGACCGGCGGGGGCTGCGCTATCCCTCAGATTTGACGGATGCCGAGTGGGCGCTGGTTGCGCCACTGATCCGGCCAGCGAAGCACGGCGGCAGGCCCCGCAAGGTGGACGTGCGCGAGGTGTTGAACGCGGTGTTCTACGTGCTCTCCGCCGGCTGCCAATGGAGCGCGCTGCCGAAGGACCTGCCGCCGAAGAGCACGGTTTGGGATTACTTCTCGCGCTGGGAATGGGAAGGCACCATCGAGCGCATCCACCACGCGCTCTACGTCGCGGTGCGCGAGGGTGCCGGGCGTGAGGCCAGCCCGACGACCGCGATCATCGACAGCCAGACGGCGAAGGGCGCGCAAAAGGGGGCTCTACGCTCGACCCGTCCGGCTACGACGCGGGCAAGAAGGTCGTCGGCCGCAAGCGCCACCTGCTGACCGATACCATCGGCATGCTACTCGCGGTCATCGTGCATCCCGCCAACGTGCAGGACCGCGATGGCGCCGAGCCGCTGCTGCGCCAGGCGCGCAGGCTGTTCCCCTTTGTCGAGCGCATCATCGGCGATGCAGGCTATCAGGGGCCGAAGATGGCCGCCGCCGTCGCCCGCACCGGTACATGGAAGATGGAGATCGTGCGACGCTGCGATAGGCACCGCTTCGTCGTGCTGCCGAAGCGCTGGATCGTCGAGCGCACCATCGGCTGGATCAGCCGCAACCGGCGGCTGGCCCGCGACTTCGAGCGGCATTGCCGCATCGCCGCCGCCTTCGTCCGCATGGCCATGATCCGCATCATGCTTCGACGGCTGGCAACAAAGCCCTCAGCATGAACCCAAACTTCCCGGATGGGCTCTGACAGATGAGCAATGGGCTGTGCTGGAGCCGCTGGTGGAGGCGTGCCGCCCGCACGCGAAGGTCCCGCCGAGCAACCTGCGGCGGACACTCTCGGCCATCATCGGGCGGCACACGAACGGGGCGAAGTGGCGCGCCGTGCCTGAGGCGTTCGGGCCGTGGTGGATGGCGGCGCAGACCTTCATTCGCTGGTCGCGCCTTGGCGTGTGGGAGCGACTGCTCGCCGTGGCGCAGGCACGCGGCGTCGAACTCGGCATGGCCTTCCTCGACGGCACCTCGATCCGCGCTCACCAGAAGGCGGCAGGGGCGGCCAAAAAGCCGACACTTCGGCGCAGCGGGGCGCAGGTGAGGCGCTTGGCCGTTCTCGCGGCGGCTATGGCACCAAGGCCTGCGTGATCGCCGACGGGACAGGCCGCGCGGTTGCCTTTGCTCTTGCACCCGGCCAGGCGCACGAACTGCCCCATGCCATCCTGCTGCTCGCGCGCCTTCCCGGCGTGCCGGTCTGGGTAGTGGCCGACCGAGGCTACAGCAGCCGCGCCTTCCGCCAGCACCTCTGGGACCTCGGGGCGCGGCCCGCCATCCCGCCGAAGATCAACGAGGTGACCGTCGCCTGCCCGGCGCCCGTCTACGTCAACCGCAACCGCGTCGAGCGCCTCTGGGCGAGGCTGAAAGAGTGGCGCGCCGTCGCCACCCGCTACGAGAAGACCGCCGCATCCTTCCTCGGCGTGCTCTGCCTCGCCGCCACCGCCGACTGGCTCAGGCGCTAACGGGGCCTAGGCCACCCGCAGGCCGGAGTGCTGCCAGCCGACGCATTGCCTCAGACATCTGTCTGAAGCATGCCGGCGCTGGAAGCGGCTTTGTACCCCGCTGGTTGTCATGCCGGAACGTGGAGGCTGGCGTGTATACCCTCCGTCCCATCACCTGTTTGATGTCATTGTTGTCACTGGCAGATGATGGGATTTCGACACGAGTTTGCGAGTTGTGTCTCCCATGGCAAGAAGGGACTTGGAGTTGCATGCAGAGGCATGTGCAGATCGGGGCTGTCGCGCGGAGCATTCAATGATGCCACTCCGGATTCTAGTCGCCGAAGATGAGGCACTGGTCGCCATGTCTCTACTCGATCTACTCGAAGCGGACGGGCACGAGGTTGGATTGGCCTTTGACGGCGTCGCGGCGCTGGCGGCGGCCCGTCGCCTGGGCCCGGCTCTCGACGTCCTCGTCACCGATCTGAATATGCCGCACCTCGGCGGCGAAGCGCTGATCCAAGACCTGCGTGCTGAGCGGCCCGGCCTGCCCATTGTGGTGGTCACCGGGTCGCCGCCACCCGGCGGGGCGGAGGCGCTGCAAAAGGGTGGCGGCGGCCATGGTTCGCCTCGTCCTATTGCAGAAGCCGGTGGACTACCAAGCCCTCCTGACGGCGCTGCGCGAGGTAAGGCACACGGCTTCGCAAGCGGCCGCCGAATAGGCGCGGCGGGGATGCCGCATGTGGGTAGCCAGAGTTGGCGTGTGGCGAACGCCGGGCCGCGCGGCGGGGCGCCAAACTGGACTGGTGGTTGACGCAAGTGACGTCGAGGGAGCAGGGTCGAGTATCGCGGCTGACAGTGCCCCTCAGCGATCAAAGGCAGGCGGTTCGGAACTTGCCTTCTGCCAAGCTGCGACGCTGAGTTCTAACCCCACGCCCGGAAGGCCGCCGCCCATCGCTGGCCGATCTGCTTCAAGGCAGCGCAGGCCCGACCGAATAATGAGACTTCGCCCCAACCCATGAATCGGGCCTGCCACGCTGGCAAGGCTTTAGGCTGAACGTTGGACGTTGGTCGAGCTTCCAGCGCTGGCGTTTCTTTGGCTCGCTTAGGCAGCGCCGATGCAGCCCGCGCTGTGTCTTGCGCCTGCCAGAGAGCTTCGACCAACCTCTGCATTTCCGCGGCATGCTGAACGCGTAGGCGCTCAATGTCTGCGGCATGCACCTCCTTCGCGTCATGGAGCGCCTGGGTCAGTCGGGCCATCTCGGCCGCCTGCGCGTCGTGGTTCAGGGTAGCAGAGCCTTGCCCTTGATCCTGGGCATGGATGCCCTGCAGCCGCGGAGTCACGACGGTGTCAGGCGGCGGCGCCGGATGGGTCTGTCCGGCTGCCTCTATCTTATCCGCATGAATTGCTGTGAGCACCAGCGATGGGACGCACTCGTCGGCTGGCGGCAGGCGTAGCGGATGGGCGGCGCTGGTCTCCCCGCCCATCAGCGATCAGGGTTTGGCGGGTTGAACAGTCCCAGCTGGGCGAAGGCGCGGGTGTTTGGCGCTATGCCGTTCATGCGCGAACTTAGGCCATCAGAGCTTAACGGTGTGTTGCGCCGAAATGTCCCAATCCCGAACCCCGGGCGTCAGGCGCATGCGCAGGCGAACCTGCAAGAGCCGCACGGAGCGCCGGGATCGGTGGACAGGCCCGCGTTATGCCATGTCCACTGCTCGTGCTTAGCCCTTCGCGAGCCGCGATGAAGACTTCCGTGCAGGGCAAAGCAAAACGAGTTAGTGGAAAGACCCTACGCCCCCTGAAAGCGACAACGGTGCCGGTCGAGACCAGCAGGCCGTAATAGGCGTCGCGGCGCGTTCATTCCCCTGCCGACAAGCTGCCAGCAGGGGGCGTGAAACGCGTGAGCAATATGGTCGGCCTGACAGAATCGCTCAGAGACTCTGGTCGGCAAGGGCTGCGCCCCCGGCTTGACCTCACCGTCCAGTCGGGCCGCCGACTTCCCCTCGGCGGTAGATCCCGTATAAGTGTATACGATGAGCCTCGCAACACGAAATTTTGCCTTGATTTGGAATTTTGTACGGAAGTTGCGAAGCTGCTTTATCGACTGCTCACCTCGCGTCGGGCAGCGCTCCTGGCTGCTATTGCCTCACCCCTGAGACATTTTGTTCGGCGATGCCCCTCAAATCCTTCGGTCATGGAACCGAATCTGATGCGACGCAGAGAGGATGATTTGATATACAGAAAAATATCTCAATGATTGAATATGTCTCAGAATGCGAACTGTTTGTGATGCGCCGAGATATCGAAGCGCATCATATGTCGTGACCTGGCCCTCCCGTTCCCGCTACCGCAGTGCCTCACCCCTGATGACTGCAGAAATCTGCATTGCTTCGCGGCAGCGTTTACAAATGCGCGGATCGACAACCTCATCGGTCGTGACTGTCCTGAGATCGCCCTCGTTGCGTCTGCCGGACGCCAGCTGACCCAGTCGTAACGGAAGCCGCGTGCACATTCGAAAGCGGCAGGGGGCCAGAACCTCGCACCAAAGACGCCCATGGACGACATCCTCGCCGCTTCAGAGATTGGCCCGCTCGACGGTTTCATGACAGGCGTTCCGGACTGCTGTGCCGATTACCCGTTCCGTGGCGGAGAGTAGCTGAGAGCGGGGCTGAACTATCTGCCGTCGCGCATCTCCACTGGTCGACTGAGCCATCGCTCAATCCTGCCCACGACCTGCGAGCCGCGTGACTGTGGCTCACCAGCGGCCAAGGCCAGCAGGTCGGCCGGCAACGGCTCGGAAAGGGCTGCACCGAAGGACTGATGCAGCGCTTGGCGCAACCATGCATCGAGCGGAGTGTCGTCCGCTGTTGGTGCAGTCCGTTCCAACGCATGCATCCGTGACTACCTGACGCTTTAAACCATCGAAAAGAAGCCGCCCGTGCTGCAATACGAGCCACTTGCCGCTGCCACACGGGTCGAACCGGATGAAGCCGAACCGAGCGCGCCGCGTCACCTGACAAACCGATGAGTTGATGTTGAATCGAATGATTTTCTCGAAACAGCAAATGGGCCGGGCGGCTGATTTGGCGACAGGCTCGTTGAGACCGGACGCAACGTGGACTTCCTGGTGCGGGCTCGATGCGCCGGGCATAACGCGCGCCTTGGGCTGCGCATCGATAGCTCGCACGGCGATGCCGACCTCAACCCGCGCACAGCCGCGTCGGGCAACCTGGATCGCCGACGTGATCGGGGCGACGTCACGGAGAGTCGCACAGACCGGGCGAAGAACAAGGAGCGCATTTGATCTCCAGAGGGCGAAGACCCGCCGCGGCCGCCATCCCGCCCAGGCACTAAAGCTTGGAAGCGATGTCTGTGCGCTCGGCAGTGAACGCTGGCCCCACCCATTTACCGCGCGCCGGGTGAAGCCGCTGCTGAGGATGTCGTAGATGCGGCGCCAACAAAGCTCTCTTCCGTCATTCGCGCAGGCAAGCCGGTGCAGCGCGGCGCGAAGTTCACTCACCCCGACCGGCAATCTCGTCGAGATACCTTTCACGTGGCCAACACCGCGATAGGTAGGAGCCTAGATCGCGCTTCATGTCCTTTGCAGCTTGGTAGGTCGTCATTCCAGCGTAGAGCTTGCGCGCGGCATGAATGGCCGCGTCGCGTGTAACGCGTGATCGACCAGTTGGGCTCTTCTTCGCTGCGAGAAGTTGGCTTCCGCTGCCCGTCGGCGAGCCATAAGCAGCGAATGCTACATCGAACCGTTCCCGTTGCGGCATCTGACACCTGCCAAATCTCCACCGCTCAAAACAGACGTCACACGTTCTGGTTGCATCTTGGCCTCGGCCACAACTGCACGGGCTTCGGGTCTCATCGTAGCCGAGGCTAAGCGCGACAGGCACTCGGGGCCGTCGAGGGCAGTGATCACCGCTCGGCGTAACGTGACAGCCGGCATCTCTCCCACGTGAGACACCGGCCCGGTCGTGTCGGCCCACAACTCACAGCAACCCACGGCTAATTTATTGAAGCAAAAGCCCACTTTTCTGGATACTGCACCGAGCGAATGTTGGCCGTCCTCCCCCCCAGGGTTGCCGCTTCGTCGCTTGGACACCCCCAGTCCGGAACCTAAAACATGCCCCTCGATGCTCTCCCCGTCCCAGGGTACAGCCGCCGGCATCTTCCGCCCGCTGTACCAAGCCTAGACCAGGCCGAACGCGACGCTGCGGTCCATTTCGCTGTCTTGCTGCGTCAGCAACTGGTAGACCGATCAACGTCCGACCATGCCCTTATCCTGGTGGTCAAAATGACCGCCGACCTGAAGGGTAGCTCGGTTCGCCTAATTCCTGCGGGCACTGCGACGGACACGCTGAGCGCGGGCGAGACGGCGCTGGCCTGGGTCGTCCAGGGGTTCCGCAATCGGAGGCGAAGCGACGTGCTCTCGCTGTGCGACTGGCCTCAGCCGCAGCCGTTGCGTGGCGGCAGCACTGCCAGATCGAGCGTCTTGGCTTCCTGAACGTCTGACCGCTTGCATAAGCGCCATGGACGACGGAGGCGGCAGAAAGCTGACTCCGATTCGCCACGCCTGAGGATCGCTCCCAACCCGGTGCCAGTTCAGAGGCCGGATCAACCAACAGGGGCGATGGGCTGGGTGACTTGTGCAGACGGATCGGTGCGCGCGGGCAGACCGGAATAGAGGACACCGGCAAGTCCGGTCGCAAATGCTCCGGAACCGCATCATCGCTTGCAATGATTAGCTCGCCGATAGATGATCTGGCATACAATGCAATCATTGAAAAATGGCTTGCCTGCAGTCTCTTGGAAGCGGTCCAGACTAGGCGGCCTTCGGGCGCACATCGTCGCACTCGTGGCTGCATCCCTCCTCCCAGTCTTTGCAGTCGGCGGCATCGCAGTCTGGGCGGCGGTCGACAGCTATCGCCAAGCCTTCGACGACCGGCTTGCAGGCACCGTCAAGGCGCTTGCGAGCGCCGTCGATACGGAGATTGCCTCCCACACGCTCGCGCTCTCCACTCTGGCCACCGCCCGCGACCTCGGCCCCGGAGGCGATCTGGCCTCGTTCCACGAGCGAGCGCGACAAGTCGCTGCCATGCTCGGCACCCGCATCTATTTGGTGGCGCCGAACGGCTCCTTGCTGCTGCACACAACTTTCCCAGCCGATGCCGACTATGGTGACCGGCAGCAAAGCGGATCAATCGACTTGGTGCGGCAGGTCGTCGAAACCCGCCTCCCAGCCATCGGCAACCTCCTGAGCGGTCGAGTGACCGGCCGGTGGGTCGCGCCGGTCTACGTCCCGGTCATCAGGAATGGGCAGGTCTACGGCATTCTCGGTACAGCCTTGGAGGCCGACCGCATCTCACGGATGCTGGCCGGGCAGACCTTCCGCGACGGCGGCTATGCATCGCTCGTTGATGGGAAAGGGCGGATCGTGGCCCGTTCCACCGATGCCGAGCGGTACGTCGGCCAGACAGTGCGAGGATGGGTGACAGATGGCGCTCAGGAGGGAGAGGCCGGCACACTGCGTGGCCCGAACCGCAATGAAGTCGAGATCGTCACGGCGTTCCGACGCATTCCCGGCGCGCCAGGGTGGTTCGTCACCGTCGCCGAACCGTTGTCCACCTACCATGCGAGCCTACGCGGCCCGCTCGCCATGCTGGCGATCGGCGGCATGGGCGCGGTGGTCCTGGCGCTCGGCGTCGCAGTCTGGATCGGCCGGCGGGTACTCCGGCCGGTCGATTGGCTGACGCGGAAGGCGGAGCGCGTCGTGTCGACTGGCGGCGCCGCCGAGATCATGCCCGTTGGGCCTCCAGTGCGCGTGCAGGAGTTCGAGCGCCTGCGTGCTGCGGTGTTGCAGGCGCATGTCGCGCTCCGCGAAAGGGCGCAGGCCGTAGCGGTTGGAGAAGCGCGGCTTCGCGCCGTCCTGGACACCGCAGCGGACGCGATCGTCGTGACGGATGAGGGCGGGACGATGCTCTCCTCTCAACCGCGCCGCCGAAGCAATCTTTGGCTACGCCGGCTCAGAGGCCGTCGGCCAGAACGTGGCGATGCTCATTTGTACCCACGGCTCTCTCCAGCAAGACGCCAGCCTCGCGGGCTACTTGCAGACCAGCGAGAGGACGCCAACCGGCGTTGGGCGCGAAGTTGAGGGTAAGCGCCAAGATGCCACTATGCTGCCGCTTGACCTTTCAATCGCCGATTGGCGGGATGCCACGGGCGAGCGGTTCTTCACCCTGATCATGCGCGACATCTCCGCCCGAAAGGCGACGGAGGCGCGACAAGACGTCCTCGTGCGTGAGGTGGACCACCGGGCGAAGAACATCCTGGCCGTTGTGCAGTCGGTCTTGCGCCTCACTCCGCGGGACCAGCCGGGGGCCTTTGCGGCGGCCGAAACACGCGCGTCGCCGGCCTCGCCCGCGTCCACTCGCTCCTGGCGGAAAGTGGCTGGTCAGGTGCCGACCTGCGCGCCGTCGTCGAGCGGGAGTTGGCTGCCTACAGCGCGGTAGGCGACGGCACGGAAGCCGGCCTGGCGGTGTCCATCGACGGGCCTGCGGTCGCCCTCGCCCCGACAGCGGTGCAGCCGCTCGCCATGGTGCTGCACGAGTTGGCCACCAATGCAGCGAAGCACGGGGGCTTTCCGCTCCCGATGGGAAGGTCCAGGTGCGTTGGACGATAGGCCGCAGGGCGGGTGAAGACGGGCTCCTGCGCCTGCTTTGGACTGAAAGCGGTGGGCCTCCCATCGCTGATACGCCGGCTCGTCGGGGGTTTGGCACACGGGTGGTTGACACCACGGTACGCGGCCAGCTTGGCGGAACGGTGGAGCGGCGCTGGGAGCCAACCGGCCTCGCCGTCAAGATCACGGTACCGGTGGCGCGAGTCTTGGCCGGCGCCGAAGCATCCACGGCGACCACCACAACTTCAGAGAGGCGTGCGAGCGCCGCTTGAGCACCATAGAGTCGCGGCTAGGATCGCTGGGTAAAGTCGGCACGCGTCGATGATTGCCGGCAGCTATTCTGGTGGCCTAGCTGGTCTCGAACTCAGGGAGCACCGCCTCGGGGGTCACATCCTCTTTGATCACGTCAATCTCGGGGTCAGCATCCGTCTGCACCCCCGACCCGCTCCGCCAGAATGGTGACGAGCTCCACCGTCTTGGTCAGTTCGTGCTTGGTAAGCAGGCTTACGCGCAGGTCTAGGTCAGCCCACTTGTCCACGGTTCGCTGCCCTTACCGCTGCGACTTGGCCGATGCGAGAGAGCATCGGCGACATTCTTGCCAACCCAGGCGGACGGGATCCGGTGTTTGCGCGATTTGCCAAATAGCCGGGCGCTGGCCGCAGCATGCGGGGATGAACCCCGCCCAGCAATCATGAACATCGCCATCAGGTTCGTGACGAAGGTGGTGTCGCCGTTCACCGCTCCGATGCTCCGCGACTTCGAGCGGCGTGCCCCGACGGAGGGTGAGCACGTGTTGGGCGACATGGAGAAGCGAGCGGAGAAGCTGAGCGTCCACACGCTCTCCTTCGGCTAGCACGGTGTCATGCCGGCGCCTATGAGGCCCGCCGCTTGCGAGAGGCCGCGGCAGCCTAGCACCCGTATGAGATCACTGGCTCGACGGGCAGGACTTCGCCAGCCAGATGCGCTTTGCCTCGGTCCACAGATCGGCCTTGGCGCGATCGCGGCCAGCATCAATCGATCCTGCATGCTGGGCATCGAGATTGACCAGGACCGAGTTGGGTCGTTCAATCATGCCAACGATGCCCTCGGCCATTGGGCAAGCCGCTGCCTGCCGCCGCGCGACGATGTCGGCCTACCGCGCCTCGATGTCGGCGAGGTCCAGCACGAGGCATTCCGCCTCGAATGTCTCGGCAAGAGAGGTCAAGGCTTCCAGCCGCTCCCCTACGGGGGTGCCACGATCCGGCTCTAAGGCGACAAGGCGGCGGATTTCGCCAAGCGCCTGCTCGTATTCGGCTTTGGTCACGACCTGGGCGATCAGCATGGGAGTCCATCCATCGGCAAAGCAGTGGCTTACAAGACGTCCCTCTACCAAAAGTAGAAAATATACGCTCTGATTTTCTGCATTGCGGCGCAACCGCAGCGGCCCGTGTGCTTTCCGTGCATCACCGCGCGGGGCGGGGCCGAGATGCTTCACCAGTATCGTGCATCGGGAGGGAAGCGAGCACGGGAGGTCTGACCGGCAAGGTCGCCATCGTGACTGGGGCAGCCTCACAGGCGGCGAAGGGCAGCGGTGTCGGTCAGAGTGGCCGGTAGGCCGTCGAATATCTGCCGGCCAGCGCGCGGCCAATGGCGCGGCCTCTGCCCTGGATCAAGGCACGCGTATGGGCAGGATAATGCCAGCTTCCTCAATGCTCACGCCGCCCGCACCGGCGGCATCGCCGTCCGTCTGCCACGGCACCCCCGGGGTCAGCAGCGTGATCCGCGATGCTGCGGTATTCGGTAGCAAGCGCCACCAAACAAAGCCTAAGCTGCTGCCTTTGAAGGGATTTTAGGCTTTCCGATTTCGAAGCTGACGTCGTCAGCGGAGTTCTATGCGGCTGGTCAGTCCACGCGATGCTGCTCCGGGTTCTGTATGCCGAGTTCTCGGGCCTTCGTGTCGAACGCCTTCTCGTAAACCAAGGTGGCCTGGCTCTTCACGTCTCCGTCCTTGAAACGGCGCCCCGTGTCGGCGAGCAGATGGCTGTTCGGGTGGGTCTGCTTGAACGTCCCCACCACCGCCCTGAGGCCCGCGACGTCAGCCTGCTGGACCGCCATTTGCGTGGTCAGCGCCGCTATTCGGGCCTTGAGCGCCGCATTCTCGGCCGCCTGCTGGTCCACCACTCCGTTCAAATAGTGGATGTTGGCGTTCGCCTGGGTAAGCGCGGCCTTGGCGTCGCGCGCCTCCAGGGCGGCTCCAAAGGCCAAGCCAAGTTCAACACTCATCTCATTCTCCTCCCGGCTACGAACCGGGCCTTTCCTTGTCTAGTTCAGAGAAGCACCCCAAACGGCGTCAACCATAGAGCGCATACCTTTTCGGCGGAACGACGATCCGCCCGCCCACGCCCCTGCGATCGACAAATCGGCCCGGGTGCGGTATGAGGCTGTCATGACCCGGACGATACGCAGCCCTCGCTGACCTTTCTGACCTCGCTACCGCGAGGCCATCAGCCTGCTTGCCCGTCCGGAGCCCCCCATGGTTGCCATCGCCCGCCTCGCCGCCCGCCTCGTGAGCACAATGCCCGGGGGCTGGGAAATACCGCCCAGCCTGCCCCGTGGCCGCTGGGCGGGGGTGTTGAGCCGTGGCGCAGCACTTCCTGCTCTCCGCCGCCTCCCGCCCGCTGCCTGTGGCCAAGGTGCTGCGGATGCACGAGGACACGGCCTACGCCGAGTTTCGCCGTGCCCGCTGGCCGGGGACGGACGGCAAGCCTGACCACTGCCCGCGCTGCGGCGTGGTTGGCGCCGGGGTGAGGTTCTATGAAACCGCCCGGCGGCGCTTCCGCTGCTCCGCCTGCCGGGGCGACTTCACCGTCACCTCCGGCACGGCCTTCGCCTCCCACAAGCTATCCTTCCGCCAGATGCTCGGGGCCATCGCGCTGGCCGCCAGCGCCGCCAAGAACGAGGCAGCGCTGCTGCTGACGCGCCAGCTTGGGGTGCAGTGGAAGACCGCTTTCGTGCTCCTGACCAAGCTGCGCGAGGCCATTGCGGTGGAGCGGCGCGACCTCGTGCTGGAGGACACGGTCGAAATCGACGGCTGCTACATCGGCGGCCACCGCCGGAAGGAGAACAAGAAGGCCGAGCGGAAGGACGCGCGGAAGCCGGAGAACCAGACGGGCAAGCGTCGCTGCGTCATCACGCTCCGCCAGCGCAGCGGCCGCATCGTCACCGCCGTCACCACGGTCGAGAGCAAGGAAGTGGCCATCGGCCTGGCCCGGCAGCACGTCGCGCGCGGCGCTCGCATCCTGACCGACGCGCATGCCGCCTACGGCGACCTCGGCGCTATCTGGCGGCACACCCAGGTCGACCACGACAAGCACTACCAGGACGAGGACGGGAACAACACGAACTTGGCCGAGGGCTTCCATCTCCGCATCAAGCGCGCCGAAAAGGGCACGCACCACCGTATGGCGGGGAAGTACCTCGACTGGTACGTGGCGGAACTCGCCTGGCGGGAGGACTTCCGCCGCAAGGACAACGGCTGGCTCACCCGCGACCTGCTGCGCCGGGCGCTGGCGCACCCGGTCTCCCGCTGGATGAAGGGCTACTGGCAGGGCAATCACCCGCCGGGCGAGTTCCTCTGGCGCCCGGCGGGGCCTCAGCTCCGCCGCCGTGTAGGTCTGGCGGCCTTCGGCGTCGGCGGTGCCGTTCACCAGCACGCCGCGGGCCTTCAGGCCGCTCAGCAGGGCGCTGACCCGTTTCTCGAAGCCGCGGCGGACTTCGTAGGTGCCGAGGTCCAAGCCCTTCCGTTCGGCCAAGTCGCGGGCGATGCCGTGCGCGCTGACCGGCCCGGCGGCCGTGCGGATGGCCTTCCAGCGCATCGCGCTGGAACTCGCCCTTGCTGTAGAGGCCGTCCAGGCTGGACGCGCCCTTCTGGCGCTTCCTGGTGGGTGCCGTGGTCGCAGCACTTGCCTGCGCTGGGTCGAGGATGGCGACGGCGCGCTCAAGCGCGGCGATGTCGGCTGCCAGCGCCTCTGCACGGCGCAGCAGCGCCGCCCGCTCGGCGGCGAGTTCGGCGCCCTTGGCGCGCAGGGCGGCGACGGCTTCGGCAGACATCCAGCACCCCTCAAATGGCGTGCTCAGTCTACCTCGATCTCAGCCTTCGTTCTGGTGGCGTTTGCTACCGAATACCGCGATGCTGGGTGCAGCGTCATGCCAGGAAGTCTCGGCAGGAGATCGAAAGGCAGGGCGAGGCCGGCGAGCATGGCCCGGCACATCCCCGGTCCTGGAACAGCGCCACCTGAAAGCCGGGCGCGTCCGGCTGTCGAGGATGCCCTGCGCCACTTCGGCGATCGTGCCGTCGCCACCGGCGGCGGCGAGAAGCATTGCCTTGTTGCACGCCGCCCTGCGAGCCAGTGCCTCGGCATCGCCGGGTGCGTGCGTCTCGAGCACGGTCGGAGCCACCCGGTGTTGGGCGAGGGCTGCCAGAACGGCCCGCAATCGCCCACGGCGAGCGTTGCCCGCAGTCGGATTGACGACGATGATCATCCACGGGCGTTGCTGACACGCGTGCATGGCATGTGGATGTCTGCTTGGCGCCTCCATGATGACTCTTGCGGGATGCCATCGGTGATGGCGCCGAGTCATGAATGGTTCACGCCCGGCGAAGCCGACCTGCGCCACATGCTGCAGCAAAGCAGCACGCGAGATCCGGCCCCAGGCGGCGCCGCGGTCCCCACGGCATCTACCACCATCCGCCGCGCCTGCCGCGCCGCCCGGCCACCTCGTCGTGCCGATCGGGCCCACCGGTGCCAGGCCAGACGACCCGGCAAAGGCCGAAGCTGCCGTCGCGCGCGACCATCGCCCCACCCGCCGAAGCCCGGCAGGCTCAGCTGCATACAGGCGTGTGCGGCTGCGTTGACAGCCGCCGCCGCACCATGGAAGCATGGTCTGCAAGAGGCCGCCGAGCCAATCGGGCGGCGCGGGAGGATGCAGATGACGTCAACCGTCGCCGGGAAGGCCTACCTTGTCACCGGTGGGGCCAGTCTCATCGGTTCGCATATCGCTGACCGATTGCTGGACCAGGGCGCTGCGGAGGTCCGTCTGCTGGATAATTTCGCCCTCGGCACGCCGGAGACCATCGCCCATCTCGTCGGCGACCCGCGCATCCGCCTGGTGCGGGGCGACATCCTACGGCTGAACGAGTTGATCGACGCGACCGCCGGCGCGGACGCCATCTTCGCCCTGGCCGGCTTCCTAACCCTGCCCTTCTCGCAGAACCCGCCGCTCGGCCTCGCGGTGAACACCACCGGCGTGGTGAACACGCTGGAGGCGGCGCGGATCGCCGGCGCGCGCCACGTCGTCTTCGCCTCCTCCGTCGCCGCCTATGGCAATACCGCAGCCGAGGTGCTGGACGAGGAATGCCCCACCACCATGGCCAGCGTCTCCCCCGCCGCCGCGGTCTACGGCACGACCAAGCTGCTCGGCGAGCAACTCGGCCTGCTCTATGCCCAGCGGCACGGCATCGGGTTCAGCGGGATGCGCTTCTCCTCGGTCTATGGCGAACGCCAGCATGCCCGCGCGGTGAACGCCAATTTCATTGCCGAGACGCATGACCGCATCCGGCGCGGCGAAAGGCCGGTCATCGTCGGCGATGGGCAGGAGGTGCACGACTATGTCCACGTCACCGATGTCGCCGCCGGCTGCATCGCGGCCATGCTGCACGGCCGCGGCGGCCAGGTGCTCAACCTCTGCACCGGCGTCGACACCACCCATGCCATGCTGGTCGAGACGCTGCTGCTGGTCTGCGGCGCCAGCGGGCTGCAGCCGGAGTACCGCGCCGACAACCGCGCGGTGAAGTCGGCCGGCGGCACGCATCTCGGCTTTTCCCCGGAGAAGGCGCGGCGGGAAATCGGCTGGAAGGCGGCGGTCGACCTGCGCGCAGGCCTCGCCCGCTACATCGCCTGGCGCGATGTGCATGAGCCCGCTGGCAAGAGGATACCGGCATGACCCAGCCGACTGGCCACGCCGCGGACATCGCCGAATTTACCGCCGGCCTGCGCTATGCGGCGATCCCCGAGGCGGTGCGCGAGCGCGCCCGCATCCAGATGCTGGATGCCGTCGGCGTCGGCTTCGCCGCCAATGCCTTTCCCTTCGCCCCGAAGGCGATGGCCGGCATCGTGGCGCTTGGCGGCCCCGGCGACTGCACCGTCATCGGCCGCACGGAACGCCTGCCGCTGCGCGACGCCGCGCTGGCCAATGGCGTGCTGATGCACGGGCTCGACTTCGACGACACGCACCTCGCCAGCATCGTCCATGCCAGCGTTGCCACCCTGCCCTGCGCCCTGGCGCTCGGCGAGCATCTCGACGCCGATGGCGAGACGCTGATGGCGGCCTATGTCGCAGGAATGGAAGTCGCCATTCGGGTCGGCCTCGCCGCCCGAGGCGGCTTCCATCATGCCGGCTTTCATGGCACCGGCGTCATCGCACATTTCAGCAGCACGGTCGTCGCCGCCCGGCTGCTCGGGCTGGACGCGGCGCAGCTGGTCTCGGCGCAGGAATCGCCGCCAGCACCGCCGCCGGCGTCCAGGTCTTCCTTGAGGAAGGCGCCTGGACCAAGCGCTTCCATCCCGGCTGGGGCGCCGTCGCCGGCATCACCGCGGCGATGCTGGCGCGGCACGGCTTCATCGGCCCGACGCGGCCCTACGAGGGCAAGTTCGGCCTGTTCCAGTCGCATCTGCAGGCGCAACTGCCGCATGCCGACCTGACGCAGCTCTCGGCCGGGCTCGGCACCGACTGGAAGCTGGCCGAGACCGCCATCAAGCCCTACCCGGTCTGCCACTTCGCCCATGGCGCGGCGGACGCCGCCATCGCGCTGCATGCCGAAGGGCTGGATGTCGACGCCATCCGCAGCATCCGCATCCTGCTGCCGGCGCCGACCCTGCCCATCGTCGCCGAGCCGGTCGCCGCCAAGGCCCGGCCGCAGACCGAATACGCCGCCAAGTTCAGCGCCCCCTTCATCGTCGCCACCTGCCTGCGGCTTGGCCATTTCGGCTTGGCGGAGTTGCGGCCCGAGGCGATGGCGGATGAGCGCACCCTGACGCTCTGCGACCGCACCACCTGCGCGACCGACCCGGAGACCGGCTACCCCGACTACTTCTCCGGCGGCGTCGAGCTGGAGCTGCAGGACGGCCGCCAGCTGCGCCACCATGTGCGCGTCAATAGCGGCGCCGGCGAGCGCCAGCTCGACCGGACCGGGGCGCTGCGGAAATACGGCCTTGCGGCCGGGATGCACCTGGCACCCGACCGTGCCCAGGCGGCGGCGGAAGCGGTGCTGGCGATCGACCGGCACCCGGTGCGTGAGACCATGCGGCGCCTGGGGAGCAACTGAGATGATTCCGCGCATCCGCCGCCGCGCCGCCCTGGCACTGCCCGCGCTGCTCGCCGCCGGCCCGGCCCGGGCCGCCTGGCCGGACCGGCCGATCCGCATCGTCGTGCCCTTCCCGCCTGGCAGCGGCACCGAGCATCCTGGCCCGCCTGCTGGCCGAGCCCTTCGGCCGCGCCCTGGGCCAGTCCGTGGTGCTCGAGAACCGGCCCGGCGCCAATGGTGTGGTCGGCGCCGAGGTCGTGGCGAAGGCGCCCGCCGATGGCTACACGCTGCTGATGATGGGCACCTCGGTCGCCGCCATCAATCCGCACACGCTGCGCCGCCCGCCCTACGACCCGCTCCGCGACTTCGCGCCGATCGGCACCATCGCCGAGACGCCCTATGTGCTGGCGGTGCCGCCCGATGCGCCGGGCGAGGATTTCGCCGGCTGGCTGCGCGCCGCGCGCGGGCGCGATCTCGGTCTCGGCTACGGCAATGCCGGCGGCCAGATCATGGGTGCGATGCTGGCCGACATGGCCGGGCTGAAGCTGACCCTGGTGCCGTATCGCGGCAGCACGGAAGCGCTGACGGACGTCTCCACAGGTCGGCTCGACGTCACCTTCGCCGATTTCGGCATGGGGATGCAGCAGGCGGAAGCCGGGCGGATACGCGCCCTGGCGCAGAGCCTCGGCCACCCCTTCCCGCTGTCGCCGAACGTGCCGCCGATGGCGAACAGCCTGCCGGGTTTCGATGCCAGCGTCTGGTTCTCCATGGTCGCCCAGGCGGCGGTGCCGCCGCCGGTGCTGACGCAGCTCGAGGCGGCGCTGGGCCGGGTACTGACCGACCGAGACTTTGCGGCGAAGCTTACCGGCCATGGCCTGGCGCCGATGCGGATGACCGCCGCCGAGTTCGGGCTTTTCCTGCAGCGGCAGCTGGCGCTGTGGGGGCAGCGGGTGAAGCTCGCCGGCATCGAGCCGCAATGATCCTCCGCCATGACGCCCTGCCGTGATCCAGGCTAGGAGCCCGGCATGAGCACCGACGACCTGGCCGAGGATCTGGAGGGCCCCGCCTCCCGCGGGCGCAATCAATGGGCCTATGAGCGCCTGCACGAGGCGATCCGCGAGGGCGCGATCGAGCCGGGCCAGCGGGTGATGGAAACCGAGATCTCCGCTTGGCTGCGGGTCAGCCGCACCCCGGTGCGGGAGGCGCTGCGGCGGCTGCAGGCGGAAGGGCTGCTGGAACCACGCGGCGGGTGGTGGCCTCGCCGTCGTGGTCTACGACCTGCGGGCGATCGCCGAGTTCTACGCCATGCGGGATCGCTCGAAGGCACGGCGGCGGCGCTCGCGGCGCGCCATGCGGACGCGACCGAGCTCGGCATCCTGCGCGCCATTATGGACGGGATGCAGGCGCTGCCCGACGACCCGCGCGCCCACGCACGCGAGAACGAGGCCTTCCACGACCACATCTACCACGCGGCGCACAACCGCTTCCTGCTGAAGAGTCTGCGCGCGTTGCTGAACTTCGTGCCGCTGCTGGGCCGCACCACCTACAACGCGCCCGGCCGCGTCGCCACCGCGCTGGCCGAGCACCAGGCGATCGTCGCCGCCATCCTGGCGCGCGACGCGGCCCGGGCTGAGGAAGCTGCGCGGCTGCACATCCGCAACGCGCTGGAGAACCGCATGCTGGTGGTGACGGAGGATGTGCGCGCCGCCTCGCGCCGCCGCTCCGCCCGCCCGCTGCCGACCGGCCCGGCCGATCGCCGGACACGCGGGCCAGACTGACCGCGGATAGGCCCGTCGCTTGACTGCACGCCCGTGTATACACGACTATGCGTGACAGCAGATCCTTGGAGGAAACCCGATGGCCGCCAAGCCGCGCCAGATGACGATGATCGCCTTCCTGCAGGCGCAGAATTGCTCGAACCTGCCGGCCAGCTGGCGCCACCCGGCCTCCGCCACCGACTTCCTGACCCCCGACTACTACCAGCGCATCGGCCGCGTGCTGGAAGACGGCAAGTTCCACATGGCGTTCTTCGACGACCGCCTGGCGATGCCCGATATCTATTCGAATGATTACCGCAACACGGTCGAGAACGGCGTGCGCGCGGTGAAGATGGACCTGATCTCCATCGTCACCGCAATGGGCTGCGCGACGACGAAGCTCGGCCTCGGCGCCACCTACTCGACCACCTATTACGAGCCGTTCCACGTCGCCCGCACCTTCGCCACGCTGGACCTGATGACCCGCGGCCGCTCCGCCTGGAACATCGTCACCTCGCTGAACGACAGCGAGGCGCTGAACATGGGCAAGACCGAGCACCTGGAGCACGACCTGCGCTACGACCGGGCGGAGGAGTTCATGCAGGTGGTCATGGGCCACTGGGGCGCCTGGGACGACGACGCGCTGATCCTCGACAAGGCAAGCGGCCGCTTCGCCGACGGCGGCAAGGTGCACCGGCTGAACCATGAGGGCACCTACTTCAAGTCGCGCGGCCCCTTCTCCGTGCCGCGCTCGCCGCAGGGCCATCCGGTGCTGCTGCAGGCCGGGCAGTCCGGCCGGGGCCGGCAGTTCGCCGGGCGCTGGGCGGAGGTGGTCTTCGTCGTCTATCCCTCGCTCGCCGCCGGGCAGAAGCAATATGCGGAACTCAAGGCGGCCATCGCCGCCGAGGGCCGCGACCCCGACCAGGTGCATGTCGCCCCGGCCTGCTACGTCGTCTGCGGCGAGACCGAGGCGGTCGCCCGCGAGAAGAAGGCGATGCTGGACACCCTGCCCAGGCCGATCGACGGGCTGACCCTGCTCTCCGAGGTGCTGAACTACGACCTGGCGCGCAAGCCTTATGAGGAACCGCTGACCGACGACAAGCTGGCCTCGCTCTCCTGGCACGGCTTCCGCGACCGCGTCATCGCGCTGAGCGGCAAGCGCAACCCGAGCGTCGCCGACTTCGTGCATTTCTCCGGCCGCGGCACCATCAAGGAACACCATGCCTTCGTCGGCACGCCGAAGATGGTGGCCGACCAGATGGAGGAATGGTTCGCCGGCCGCGCCTGCGACGGCTTCGTCATGGCCGCCACCCACATGCCCGGTGCCTACGAGGATTTCGCCCGGCTGGTGGTGCCGGAGCTGCAGCGGCGCGGCCTGTTCCAGAGGGATTACAGCGGCAATACGTTGCGCGGGAATCTTGGCCTGCCGAAGCCGAGCGCCGCCGAGGCGCGCCGGCTGGCCGCGCGCTGACCATGCTGCCGCGCCGCGCCGCGCTGCTCGGCCTGCTCGTCCCCTGGGCGGCGCGGGCGCAGGCGGACTGGCCGACCCGGCCGGTTCGCATTCTGGTGCCCTATGGCACCGGCGGCTCGACCGATGTCGCCGCGCGGCTGCTGGCCGACCGATTGTCGCAGATGCTGCCGCAGCGGGCGGTGGTGGAGAACCGGACGGGGGCCGGCGGCAACCTCGCCGCCGCGGCGGTGGCGAAGGGACCGGCGGACGGCAGTCTGCTGCTCTTCACGAATGTCGGCCAGGCCGCGACCAAGGCGCTCTTTCCGAAGCTCGACTACGACCCGGAGACAGAGCTGCGCGCCGTCACTACCGTCACCGAAGGGCCGATGGCGCTGCTGGTGCCGCCCGCCAGTCCCTACAGCACCATGCAGGAATTGCTCGACGCCGCGCGCCGCCAGCCGGGTCGGCTGACCTATGGCTCCTCTGGCGGCGGCGGCGCGCTGCAGCTGGTCTCGCTGCAGTTTCTCCGCGCCGCCGGGGTGCAGATGACTGAGGTTGCCTATCGCGGCTCCGGCCAGGCGCAGCTGGACCTGGCGGCCGGGTCTCTGGACATGCTGTTCGATTCCGGCATCGCCGGCTTCGCCGCGGTGCGCGCCGACCGCGCGCGGATCCTCGCCGTCTCTAGCGCGGAGCGCAGCACGGTGATGCCCGAGGTTCCGACCGTGGCGGAAGCCGGCCTGCCCGGCGCCACCTTCTCGATCTGGCAGATGCTGATGGCGCCGGCCTCGACGCCGGATGCGGTCATGGCCCGCATCCATGCCGCGGTGGTCGAGGCGCTGGCCGACCCCGTGCTGCGGCAGCGCCTGACCGATCTCGGCGCCGAGCGCATTCCCGGCAATGCGCAGGCCGAGGCGCAGCGGCATTATCTGGCGGAGGTCGCCCGCTGGGACGGCCTGCTGCGCGGCGGGACGGAGGCGCCGCGCTGAACCGCCTACAGCCGGTAGACCCGCGCCGCCGTCCCGGCGAAAAGCGCCTGCTTCTCGTCCATTGAGGCCCCGGCCGCGAGACGCTTGAAGGCGTTCCAGATCTCGCCGTAGCCGATGCCCATCTTCTCCACGGGGAAGTTGCTCTCGAACAGGCAGCGCCCGGCGCCGAACAGCTCGATGCAGGTGTGGATGTAGGGCTTCCAATGCTCGGCCAGCTCGGCGGAGCTGGGCGGCATCGCCAGCGTGCCGTAGTCATAGGCCGCCAGCCGCATCATCATGCCGCCGAGCTTGACCACGACATTGGGGCAGGCCGCCAGCGCCGCCATCCCCGCCCGCCACTGCGCGAAGACCGCGTCGCGCTGACCGGCATAGGGGCCGTAGCCCAGCGGCCCGCCGCAATGGCCGAGGATGAAGGTCGTGTCCGGGCAGGACCGTACCAGGTCAAGCGCCTCCGCCAGCTGGGTGTGGAAGACCCAGAGGTCGAAGGCGAGGCCCACCGCCGTCAGCCGCCGCAGCCCGGCGCGGAAGTCATCGCGCGCCAGCAGGCCGGGCGCCGGATGGCCGTTGCCGATGACGGGCTCGGCATCCCAGGCGGCGGAATGCCGCACCCCGCGGAACCGCCCGCCGCCGGCACGGATATGCGCCTCGAGCACCGGCTCCACCGCCTCGCCCAGCGTCAGGTCGGCAAAGCCGACGATGCCGGCGGCGATCCGCGTCGGGCCATAGCCGCCGCTGTCGCTCATCGCCGCGATGCCGGCGACGAATTCGGTCTCGCCGACCGGGCGCATCGCCTCGGGCCCCGCCACGCGGTACATCGCGTGGCACTGGATGAAGACCGTGGCCTCGATGCGATGGCCGCAATCGAGGTCGGCGAGGAATTCCGGCAGCAGGTAGCGCTGGTCCGGCCGGTGCCACAGGTGGTGGTGCGCATCGACGATCGGCAGGTCGGGCTCCAGCGCCGGCTCCGCCGGGCGCCGGGCCAGCCAGGCAGCATCGGGCGGGAAGATCCGCCCGTAGCGCGTCGGCTGCGGGATGGTCCGCATTATTCGGCCTGCGCGTACTTGCCGCCGGTCTGCGGCGTCGGCGTGTCGAAGCCCTGCTTCTGGCGTTCGAGCCGCGTCTCCCGCTTCCAGGTGCGCTTCAGCTCGTCCCGCACGCCGAAGCGCAGCACGCCGAGCCCCTCGACCTCCAGCTCGATCCGGTCGCCATCCATGAAGGAATTCAGGCCGCGATGGTTGGTGCCGGTGGCCAGGATGTCGCCGGGCTCGAGCGTGTGGATCGAGGTCACCCATTCTATGCAGCGGGCGATCTTGTGCGCCATGTCGCTGGTGTTGAAGTCCTGCATGACGGTGCTGTTGTTGGTCAGCCGCACCCGCAGGTTCTGCGGATCCTTGATCTCGTCCTTGGTGACCAGATAGGGCCCGATCGGCGCGAAGGTGTCGCGCGACTTCATCTGGAAGAAGCTGTTGCCGGCCGGCTTCAGCCCGCGCGCCGAGCCGTCGATGAAGTTCACGTAGCCGAAGACGTAGTCCATCGCCTCGGCCGCCGGCACCTGGTGGGCGCGCTTACCGATAACCAGCGCCATCTCCGCCTCGCCCTCGAAGATCGTCGCCGGCACGTCGGGCAGCACCATGGTGTCACCCGGGCCGATGATCGCGGTCGGCGCCTTGTGGAAAGCGTTGATCGGCGCCGGGGCGGGCAGCGTCCCGTCCTCCATGTAGTTCACCGCCATGCAGACGATGTTGCCCGGCTTCGGCAGCGGCGGGCGGATGCGCAGGCCGGCCAGCGGCATCGCCGGCCCGGCCGCGGCGGCCGCCTCCAGCTTCGGCCGGTAGGCGTCGAAGCGGGCGATCAGCCCGTTGATCAGGTCGTGCGGCCCGGTATGCGGGATGTCCCGCACGACGGCGGAGACATCGACCGCGGCATCCTCCCCGCGCAGCACGCAGAGCCGGAAATCCTCGACGAACAGCAGCTTCATGGCATTTCCCCAGGGCGCCCTCGGGAGCGCCGGTTCTTCCCGGGGCGGATTGGGCACCCATCCGGCAGCGCCGGCAACCACCCTGGGCGGGAACGGCAACGCCTTTCGCTCGTTGCAACGGCGACCCATGCAGCCCGCCAGACACGACCCTCCCCCACCGGTGGCCCCGCAAGGCCGCCGTACCCGCCGCCTGCGCGCGGCGATCGCCATCCCGGCGCGGGACGAGGCGGCGCGCCTGCCCGACTGCCTGGCCGCCCTCGCCCGGCAGCCCGACCTCGACGGCATCGCCGTGCTGGTGCTGGCGAACAACTGCCGCGACGACACCGCCGCCCTCGCCCGCGCCTTGGCCCCCGGCCTGCCCTTCCGGCTCGAGGTGCGGGAGGCGTCGCTCCCCCTGGCCCTGTCGCATGCTGGCGGTGCCCGCCGCGCGGCGATGGAGGCGGCGGCCGACCTGCTCGCGGCCGAGGCCGATCCGCGCCATGCCGCACTGCTCAGCACCGATGCCGATGGCCGGGCCGAGCCCGGCTGGCTTGGCGCCAACCTCGCCGCCCTGGCGGCGGGCGCCGATGCGGTGGCCGGCGCCATCGCGCCGGACCCGGCCGAGGCGGCGCTGCTGCCGAGTAGCCTGCGCCGGCGGGAGGCGCAGGAGGCCCGCTACGCCGCGCTGCTGGACGAGATGGCCTCGCTGGTCGATCCCGACCCGCACGACCCCTGGCCACGGCACGCGGCACATTCCGGCGCATCCATCGCCTTGACGTTGGCCGCCTATCGCCACGTTGGCGGCCTGCCCGCCGTGCCGGTCGGCGAGGACCGCGCGCTGTTCGAGGCGCTGATCCGCGCCGACATGCGGGTGCGGCATTGCCCGGCGGCACGCGTCGTCGTGTCCTGCCGGCTGGACGGGCGGGCGGCAGGCGGCATGGCGGATACGCTACGGCGGCGGCTCGCCGAAGCCGAGGCGGCGCCGTTGGATGACAGCCTGGAACCGGCGCTGGACGCGCTGCTGCGGCTGCGCTGCCGGCGGGCGCTGCGCCGCCTGCGGGCCGGGCTGCCGCGCGTGGGTGATCCGGTGCGGCTCGCCCTGGCGCTCGGGCTGGCGCCGGCGGCGTTGGCGGAGATCACCCGACTTCCGCGCTTCTGGTCGGCCTGGGAAGAATTGCAGGCCCGCGCCCTGCCGCTGCGCCACCGCCGGCGGCTGCGGGCCGGGGAGGTCGGCGCCGAGATCGGCCGCGCCACGACCCTGCTCGGCGCCCTGCGTGGCGCCCGGGCCGTGCTCAGCCCGCGGCGGCTGCCGGAATGGCGTGCAGCCGGTCCAGCCGGTAGCGCTCGGCGCGCGACTGCCGCGTAGGGCGGGCGAAGGGGGCGGATCTGCGCAGGAAGATTTCCGTCGCAGCATCGCCCGACAGAGGATAGTCGGTTGCGCCGGTCCAGTGCACCAGCAGCACCTCCGCGCCCGGCGCCAGCGAGGCCCCCACCCTTTCGGCGAGCCGGGCGACATCGGAGGGGTCGAGGTAGTAGACCACTTCCGACAGCAGGATCAGGTCGAAGGGCGCCGCCGCCGGCCAGTCCTGCGGCACGTGCATCTGCCCGAAGGCGACCTGCGGCAGGCCGGCGCAGCGCATGCGGGCGGCCTCCAGCGGCGCCGCGGCGGCGTCGACCGCCAGGAGCGCGCCGCAGCGCGGCGCCAGGTCGCGGGTCAGCACGCCAATCGAGCAGCCGACCTCCAGCGCCCGGCCGTAATGCGGCCGGGCCAAGGCAGCGAGGGTCGCGTCGTATTTCGCCCGTTCGTAGACGCTCTCGGCGAAGTCCCAGGGGTCGGGGTCGCGGGTGTAGATTGCCTCGAAATACGCGGGCGGGAGGGAGTGGGTCGGGCGGGTCATCCGGCTTCCAGGAACAGTTCGAAGGGACGGAAGGCGAGGTCCAGCGCGGCCGCCGGCAGGCGGAAGCCGCCCGGGTCGTCCTCGACCAAGCCGGAGACCTGCGATTCATGCGCCGCGACCGCCCGCCGCTTGGCCGGCAGGTGGCGCGCGACATCCAGCCGCAGGCCGCGCGGCGGGGCCGGCAAGGATGGCTCGGGCGGCAGCGGGAAGCCGGGGATGGGATGCGCGAAGGCCAGGCCCCAGACCGGATAGGCGAAGAGCCGCGTGCCCCGCGGCAGGTCCCGCAGCGCCGCCGCGGCGATGGCGAAGCTGGCCGTGTGGTCGCGATGCGGATCGTGCTGCCAGGGCGCGAAGAGGCTGCCGGGGCCGGGCCCGCCGCGCGCACCAGCGCCGCCACGGCAGCATCGAAGCCGGCCCCCGCCAGCGGCACCGCGGTATCCGGCAGGCCGAGGAAGCCGATGTCGCGCGCCGGGTCGAGCCCGAGCTCGCCGGCCGCTGCCCGCGCCTCGGCCTGGCGCTGCGCCACCAGCCTTTCGCGTGGCCAGGCGCGGGAGTTGGGATGCGAGCCCGCGCCGTCGCTGACCACCACCACACGTGCCGGCCGGCCGGCTTCGGCGCAGGCCGCCAGCAGCCCGCCACACCCAAGGCTCTCGTCGTCGGGATGCGGCGCGACGACCAGAGCGCCGCCCTCCGGCCCGAGCAGCGCGGCCAGGTCATCGACCAGCGGCAGGTCGCGCTCCGCCCGCCGCAGCCAGGCGCCGGCCGGGATGCCCGCCGCGGTCACGGCATGTCCCACAGGTCGCCCGGCACCGCATCGGCTGCCAGGATGTCGGCGGCGGCGACGCCCAGGGCGCGGTCCGGCGGCCGGCTGGCGCAGATAGGTGGCGAGGTCTCGGCTGAGCCGCTCCAGCGGGTTTGGCCGCAGGAAGGCCGCCAGGCCGACAGAGCGCTGCGCCAGTTCCAGCACGTCGAGCGCCGCCCGCTCCACCGCCGTCCGGGCGAGGTTGGCATAGGTCGCGGCATCGTCGGCGGCGACCTCGGCCTCGGCCCGCAGGGCGGCGGCATGCACCCAGAGCCGCGCCGTCTCTGCCGCCAGAGCCGCTTGGCCGAGCCGAGCCGCCTGGTGCGGGTCGCCGCCGCGGCCAGTGCGGCGGAGATGCTCGCGCAGCGCGCCCAGTACCGCTTCCAGCCCGCCGCACTGGACGGCGGCGAAGCGCCAGGCGCCAGCGGAGAAATCCGGCTGCCGCAGGTAGTCGCCCGGGTGCCCAACGAGCATGTCCCGGTCCACCGCGAGGCCAGTGAGATCCACCGCGCCGGTCGCCGAGGCACGCATGCCCTGGGCGGTCCAGCCGGAGAGGTCGGCGCGCTCTCCCGGCGCGAGCGGCACCAGCAGCATCCGTGGGGGCGCCTCGGGCGTGGCCTGCGGGCGGGCGGTGACCAGCGCCCGCGTGGCGAAGCCAGCGCCTGAGCAGAGCACCTTCCGCCCCGCCAGCCTGCCATCGGGGCGGATCGCCAGCGCCGGCTCGCCCGGCGCATCGGTGTTCCAGACGGCGAAGAGCATCCCCGCCGCCGCGTCGTGCGCCGCCGCCGCCGCCTGCGCCGCGGTGCCGTGGCGCTGCACCAGACGCAGCGCGTTCACATGCCCCTCATACAGCCGGCCGAGCGGCAGGCTGGCGCGGCCGACCAGGCGCAGGGCCCTGGCGAGCGGCATCGCCCCCGCAGGTTCGATCCCCCAGCCGCCGCCCCCCAGGGCCCGGCGCAGCGGCGCGCGCAGCAGCCCGGCCTCGCCGAGCGCGATGATCGAGCCAGCAGGGAAGGCGCCTTCCACATCCTCGGTCGCGGCCGCTTCGGCGATGCCGGGCAGGCGCAGGCGCAGGGCGGCCAGGAGGTCGGGCAGGGCGGCGCCGGGCGCAGCCGGGCGGGTCATGAAAATGGCGGTGGTCCTCGGGGCGGCCGGCGCGGCATGCGGGGCTCGGCGTGAAACGGAGCGGCGGCGTGAAAGATGCACCCCCGCCGCTTTCGCTCAGGCCTGCGTGACCTCCAGTCACCCGCACGCAACCGTACGGCTTCGGCGGGCTATTCCCAGGCATGGCTGAAACGCGCCCCATCGGGCTGGCCGCGACGTCTGGCGACCAGGGTGGACCGGCGGCGCTGCCGCGCTACCTGCTGCTCTTCGCGCTGATCTTCCTCGGCTGGGGCGTGCTGAGCCCCTTCCTGCCGGCGGTGCTGGCGCTACAGGGTGCCTCGGCGGCCGAGGTGGGGCTGCTCCTCGGGATGGGGACGGCGCTGCGGCTGGTGGCCATGCCGGTGGCCGGTGCGGTCGCCGACCGCACCGGCGCGCCACGCCAAGTGCTGGCCCTGGCGCTGCTCGGCGCGGCCCTGGCCGTGCTCTGCTACGGCTTGGCCGGTGGCGGCGCCATGCTGCTGCTGGTTGGCGTCCTCCATGCGTTGGCAACCGCCCCGGTCGGGCCGCTACCCGATGCGCTGGCGGTGCGCGCGGCGGCCGAAGCACGGCCCGGGCGCATCGATTACGGGCTGGTGCGAGGGACCGGGGCGGCCGCCTTTATAGCAGCCAGCACGGCGGCCGGGCTGGCCGTGGCCGCGGCCGGGTCGCCGCTGATCGTGCTGTGGCTGAATGCCGGCTGCTTCGGCCTGGCTGCCGGGGCGGCTCTGCTGCTGCCGCAGCCAGCGGTGCTGCGGGTCCCACGGCCGGAGGTCGCGCGCGGCACCGGGCCGGTGCGGGCGCTTCTGTTCCTGCCGGAATTCCGCCGCTTGGTACTGGTTTCTGGCCTGATCCAGGGCAGCCATGCCTTCTATGCCGGCTTCGCGGTGCTGGGCTGGCAGGCGGCGGGGATTGGGCCAGGCAGCATCGGCCTGCTCTGGTCACTGTCGGTCGCGGCCGAGGTGCTTGTCTTCTTCCTGCTCGGGCGAAGGCTGCTGGGCTGGCTGGGGGTGGGCGGCACCTGCGCGCTTGCGGCCGCGGCGGGGCTGCTGCGCTGGTCGATCATGGCGCTCGACGCCTCGGTGGCGATGCTGGTGCCGATGCAACTGCTGCACGGGCTGACCTTCGCGGCGCAGCACATGGCGGCGATGGCGGTGCTGGCGCGGCTGGCGCCGGACCGGCTGGGCGGCACCGCCCAGGCGCTGCTCGCCTCGCTCGGCACCGGCCTGTTCACCGCGGTGCTGCTGCTGGCTTCCGGCACGCTCTATGAACGGTTCGGGTCGGGCGGCTTCTGGGCCATGGCGGCGCTGTGCGCGCTGGCCGTGCCCCTCGCGCTACGACTGCCAAGCGGGCAGAAATAATCCCTTTAGGGATCATCCCAGCGGAGGGTTTAGGCTCGCGCTGCGCCGCCAGGGTCCTCCCCGCGCGCAGGAGAAGACGCAGATGTCGGAACCGGCCCCCATCCTGATCGCCGGCGGCGGCATCGGCGGCTTGGCGCTCGCGCTCGGCCTCGCCCGCCGCGGCATTCGCTGCAGCGTGCTGGAGAAGGCTGCGGCGTTCGGCGAGATAGGCGCCGGCATCCAGCTCGGCCCCAATGCCTTCCACGCCTTCGACCATCTCGGCGTCGGCGACACCGCGCGCGCCATGGCAGTCTATATCGACCAGCTCCGGTTGATGGATGCGATGACCGGCGAGGAGATCACCCATATCGACCTCGGCGAGGGATTCCGCCGGCGCTTCGGCAACCCCTATGCGGTGATCCATCGCGGCGACCTGCACGGCGTCTTCCTCAAGGCCTGCCGAGAGAGCCCGCTGGTCACGCTCCGCACCGGCAGCGAGGTGGTGGACTATGCGCAGGATCGCGGCGGCGTCACGGCGCATCTGGCGCATGGCGAGCGCCTGGCGGGCGCGGCGCTGGTCGGTGCCGACGGGCTTTGGTCCCGGATCCGGCGGCGCGTCGTCGGCGACGGCGTGCCGCGCGTCTCCGGCCACACCACCTACCGTTCCGTCATCCCGACCGAGCGGATGCCTGAGGCGCTGCGCTGGAACGCGGCGACGCTCTGGGCCGGACCGAAATGCCACATCGTCCACTACCCCTTGCAGGGCTGGAAGCTGTTCAACCTGGTCGTCACCTACCACAACGACGCGCCCGCGCCGGTGGCCGGCCAGCCGGCTTCCTTCGAGGAGGTGATGCGCGGCTTCGAGCACATCCATCCGCGTGCGCAGGCAATCATCCGCCACGGCAGCGAGTGGCGGAAATGGGTGCTCTGCGACCGCGACCCGGTGGAGCGCTGGGTGGATGGCCGCGTCGCGCTGCTCGGCGATGCGGCGCATCCGATGCTGCAATACATGGCCCAGGGCGCCTGCATGGCGATGGAGGACGCGGTCTGCCTGTCGCACAGGCTGGCCACGCATGCAGGCGGCATCGCGCCGGCGCTGGAGGCCTACCGGGCGCAACGCGTCCTGCGCACCACCCGGGTGCAGCTGATGTCGCGCGCCATGGGCGAGCATGTCTACCACCCGGCCGGCGCGCATGCGCTGCTGCGCAACGCCATCATGTCGGCCAGGAGCTCGGAGGATTGGTACGAGACGGTTGCCTGGCTCTATGGCGGCACCGGGCTCGATCCGGCATGAGCGGTAGCCGGGCATGGCGCCTCGCCCACACAGGGTAGGGCTGAGAGGCAGATCAACCGGACGGGGTAGGCCCGAGTCGCAAGGGGGCTATGGCGCGGCCCGGGCATTTGGTATGGGCGGGCAGCGGCATTCCCGATAGTGTTATCGATCGCCGCAAGCTGACGATCCACGCCGGTCCGCCTGCCTCCACGCGCCTGAACGCGCCATTGCCCGAAGAGTAGCCGTATGGGAACGCCCGAGAAGCAAGGCCTGTATGATCCGCGGAACGAGCACGACGCCTGCGGCGTCGGCTTCATCGCGGACATCAAGGGCCGGAAATCGCACGACATTATTGCCCAAGGATTGCGGATCCTGGTGAATCTCGACCATCGCGGCGCGGTCGGGGCGGACCCGCTGATGGGCGACGGCGCCGGCTGCCTGATCCAGATGCCGGACCGCCTGCTGCGCCACTGGGCCGAGGGCCAGGGCCTGACCCTGCCGCCGCCTGGACGCTACGCGGTGGCCATGTGCTTCCTGCCGCAGGATGCCCGGGCGCGCGACTTCGCGGTGGCCAGCCTGGAACGCTTCATCGCCGCCGAGGGCCAGACGCTGATCGGCTGGCGCGACGTGCCGGTGGACACCAACGGCCTCGGCGCCGCGGTGATCGAGGCGATGCCGGTGATCCGCCAGGCGATCCTCGGCGCCAGCGCCGCCGTCCCGGACCAGGACGCCTTCGAGCGCAAGATCCTGACCATCCGCAAGCAGGCCCTGAACAAGTTCCGCACCATGGCGGACGAGGCCGGCCTGCCGCGCGGCGCCGATCTCTACATGCCGTCCTTCTCCACCCGCACGGTGGTCTACAAGGGGCTGCTGCTGGCCGGGCAGGTCGGCAGCTTCTACGTGGACCTGCGCGACCCGCTGTGCAGATCCGCGCTGGCGCTGGTTCACCAGCGCTTCTCGACCAATACCTTCCCGTCCTGGAAGCTGGCGCATCCCTACCGGTTCCTCGCCCATAACGGCGAGATCAACACGGTCCGCGGCAACGTCAACTGGATGTACGCGCGGCGCGGCGGGATGTCCTCGCCGCTGCTCGGCCCCGACCTCGACAAGATGTGGCCGCTGATCCCGCACGGCCAGTCGGACACCGCCTGCCTCGACAACGCGCTCGAGGTGCTGCTGGCCGGCGGCTATTCGCTGGCGCATGCGATGATGATGCTGATTCCGGAAGCCTGGGCCGGCAACCCGCAGATGGACCCCGAACGCCGCGCCTTCTACGAATACAACGCGGCGCTGATGGAGCCCTGGGACGGGCCGGCGGCGATCGCCTTCACCGATGGGCGGCAGATCGGCGCGACACTCGACCGCAATGGGCTGCGCCCGGCGCGCTACGTCGTCACCGACGACGACCGGGTGATCCTGGCCTCGGAGGCCGGCGTGCTGCCGGTGCCGGAGGAGCGCATCCGCCGCAAGTGGCGGCTGCAGCCGGGCCGCATGCTGCTGCTCGACCTCGAGGCCGGGCGGATCATCGACGATGCCGAGATCAAGCAGCGCCTGTCCGCCGAGCACCCTTATGCCGAATGGCTGAAGGCGACCCAGTTCAAGCTGGAGGAAGCTGCCGGAGGCGCCGGCCGCGGCCGAGCCGGCGCTGCCGAACGACGACGCCGCGCTGCTGCGCGGTCAGCAGGCCTTCGGCTATACGCAGGAGGACCTGGCCTTCTTCCTCGAGCCGATGGCGGCGCAGGGCGACGACCCGATCGGCTCGATGGGCACCGACACGCCGCTGGCGGTGCTGAGCCGCCGGCCGAAGCTGCTGTACAACTACTTCAAGCAGAACTTCGCCCAGGTCACCAACCCGCCGATCGACCCGATCCGCGAGGAGCTGGTGATGTCGCTGGTCTCCATGATCGGGCCGCGGCCGAACCTGCTGGGCCACCATGCCGGCACGCATTATCGGCTGGAAGTGGCGCAGCCGGTGCTGACCAATGCCGACCTGGCGAAGATCCGCAGCATCGCCAAGCTGGCGGGCGACGCCTTCCGCACCGCGACGCTGGACGCCACCTGGGCCGCCGCCGAGGGTGCCGAGGGCCTGGCGCCGGCGGTCGAGCGGCTGTGCAACGCGGCGACCAATGCCGTTCTGGAAGGCCACAACATCCTGGTGATCTCGGACCGCGCCGTCTCCGCCGCGCGCATCCCGATCCCGGCGCCGCTGGCCACCGCCGCGGTCCACCACCACCTGATCCGGCAGGGCCTGCGCACCCAGACCGGCCTGGTGGTGGAGACCGGCGAGGCGCGCCAGGTGCACCATTTCTGCGTCCTCGCGGGCTATGGCGCCGAGGCGGTGAACCCCTACCTCGCCTTCGAGACGCTGGAGACGCTGCGCCAGCGCAGCAAGCTGCCGCTGAAGTCCTATGAGGTGCAGAAGAATTTCCTCAAGGCGATCGGCAAGGGGGTGATGAAGGTGATGTCCAAGATGGGCATCTCCACCTACCAGTCCTATTGCGGCGCGCAGATTTTCGACGCGGTCGGGCTTTCGACCGGATTCGTCGAGAAGTATTTCACCGGCACGCAGAGCGTGATCGAGGGCGCCGGCATCGCCGAGATTGCCGCGGAAGCCGTGGAGCGTCACCGCAACGCCTTCGGCGACGACCCGGTCTACCGCGAGTTGCTGGATGTCGGCGGCGACTATGCCTTCCGGCTGCGCGGCGAGGACCATGCCTGGACGCCCGAGAGCGTGTCCCGTCTGCAGCATGCGGTGCGCGGCAACTCGCGCGACGAGTACCGCGCCTATGCCGCCGGCATCAACGACCAGAGCCGCCGGCTGCTGACCTTGCGCGGGCTGATGGAGTTCAGGCCGGCCGAGGCGCCAGTGCCGCTGGAGGAGGTGGAGCCGGCGGCCTACATCGTCCGCCGCTTCGCCACCGGGGCGATGAGCTTCGGCTCGATCAGCCGCGAGGCGCATACCACGCTGGCGATCGCGATGAACCGCATCGGCGGCCGTTCCAACACCGGCGAGGGCGGCGAGGAGCCCGACCGCTTCCAACCGATGTCGAACGGCGATTCCATGCGCTCGGCGATCAAGCAGGTGGCCAGCGGCCGCTTCGGCGTGACCACCGAGTACCTGGTCAATGCCGACGACATCCAGATCAAGATGGCGCAGGGCGCCAAGCCCGGCGAGGGCGGCCAGCTGCCCGGCCACAAGGTGGACAAGAACATCGCCAAGGTGCGGCACTCGACGCCGGGCGTGGGCCTCATCAGCCCGCCGCCGCACCACGACATCTACTCGATCGAGGACCTGGCGCAGCTCATTCACGATTTGAAGAACGTGAACGAGCGCGCCCGCATCTCGGTCAAGCTGGTCTCCGAGATCGGCGTCGGCACGGTCGCTGCCGGCGTCTCCAAGGCGCGCGCCGACCACGTGACCATCTCGGGCTACGAGGGCGGCACGGGGGCGAGCCCGCTCACCTCCCTCACCCATGCCGGGTCGCCGTGGGAGATCGGCCTGGCCGAGACGCAGCAGACGCTGGTGCTGAATGGCCTCCGCGGCCGCATCGCCGTGCAGGTCGATGGCGGGCTGCGCACCGGGCGGGATGTCGTGATCGGCGCGCTGCTCGGCGCCGACGAGTTCGGCTTCGCCACCGCGCCGCTGATCGCCGCCGGCTGCGTCATGATGCGCAAGTGCCACCTGAACACCTGCCCGGTCGGCGTCGCCACGCAGGACCCGGTGCTGCGCGCCCGCTTCACCGGCCTGCCGGAGCACGTGATCAACTTCTTCTTCTTCGTCGCGGAGGAGATGCGCGAGATCATGGCGCAGCTCGGCTTCCGCACGGTCGAGGAGATGGTCGGCCGGGTCGATAGGCTCGACATGCGCGCCGCGCTCGACCACTGGAAGGCTAAGGGCGTCGACCTCTCCCGCCTGCTGTATCAGCCGCCGGCGCGCGACGGCGTGGCGATCCGCCATGCCGAGGCGCAGGACCACGGGCTCGACCGCGCGATGGATCGCGGCCTGATCGCCGAGGCGATGCCGGCGCTGGAAGGCGCCATGCCGGTGCGCATCACCCGCGAGATCGGCAACCTGCACCGCACCGTCGGCGCCATGCTGTCCGGCGAGGTGGCGCGGCGCTTCGGCAATGCTGGCCTGCCGGAGGACACCATCCACATCGCCTTCACCGGCCATGCGGGCCAGTCCTTCGGCGCCTTCCTGGCGCGCGGCGTGACGCTGGAGCTGACCGGCGACGCCAACGACTATGTCGGCAAGGGGCTGTCGGGCGGCCGCATCGCGGTGAAGCCGCCGGCGGGCCTTTCGCGCGACCCGGCCGCCAACATCATCGTCGGCAACACGGTGCTGTACGGCGCGATCTCTGGCGAGGCCTATTTCGAGGGCGTCGCCGGCGAGCGCTTCGCGGTGCGCAACTCGGGCGCCGTCGCGGTGGTCGAGGGCTGCGGCGACCATGGCTGCGAATACATGACCGGCGGCGTGGTGGCGGTGCTGGGCGAGACCGGGCGCAACTTCGCCGCTGGCATGTCCGGCGGCATCGCCTATGTCTACGACCCGGACGGCGCCTTCCGCGACCGCTGCAACCTGTCGATGGTCGCGCTGGAAGGCATCGCGCCGGCCGAGCCTGCGGCGGCGGATGCGCCCGGCCGGCCGCGCCAGCGCTCGGTCTCGGCCGAGGACAGCGGCATGGGCGACATGCTGCGCTACGACGCCGAACGGCTGCGTGTGCTGGTGGAGCGTCACCTGCTGCTGACCGGCAGCGCGCGCGCCCGTGCGCTGCTGGAGGATTGGGACACCGCCCTGGCGCGGTTCGTGAAGGTGATGCCGGCCGACTACCGCCGCGCGCTGATCGACCTCCAGGCGGAGACCGCGGCCCCGGCCGCGGCGGCCGAGTAAGGACACGACCATGGGCAAGCCGACAGGGTTCCTCGAGATCGACCGGCGCGACCGGGGCTACGAGGCACCGGAATCCCGGGTGAAGACCTGGCGCGAATACGTCCAGCCGCTGCCGGCGGCGACGCTCGGCCAGCAGGCGGCGCGTTGCATGGATTGCGGCATCCCGTACTGCCACAACGGCTGTCCGGTGAACAACATGATCCCCGACTGGAACGACCTGGTCTACCGGGATCAGTGGCAGACGGCGCTCGCCACGTTGCATTCCACCAACAACTTCCCGGAATTCACCGGCCGCATCTGCCCCGCCCCCTGCGAGGCAAGCTGCACGCTGAACATTCAGGACAGCCCTGTCACCATCAAGTCGATCGAATGCGCCATCGTCGATCGCGGCTGGCAGGAAGGCTGGATCCGGCCGCAAATGCCACCGCGGCGCAGCGGCAAGCGCGTCGCGGTCGTCGGTTCTGGTCCCGCCGGCATGGCGGCGGCGCAACAGCTGGCGCGCGCCGGGCATGCGGTGACGCTGTTCGAGAAGAACGAGCGCATCGGCGGCCTGCTGCGCTACGGCATCCCCGACTTCAAGATGGAGAAGCACCTGATCGACCGCCGGGTCGAGCAGATGGCAGCCGAGGGCGTGGAGTTCCGCACCGGCGTCGAGGTCGGCACCGCGCTGCCGGTCGAGGCGCTGCTGGCCGAGCACGACGCGGTGGTGCTCTCGGGCGGCGCCGAATGGCCGCGCGACCTTGAGGTCGAGGGCCGCGCGCTGGACGGCATCCACTACGCCATGGACTACCTGGTGCAGCAGAACCGCCGCGTCCACGGCGCGCCGGAGGAGCAGGCAGCGCCGCGCGGCACCATCTCCGCACGCGGCAAGCATGTGGTTGTCATCGGCGGCGGCGACACCGGCGCGGACTGCATCGGCACCGCGGCGCGGCAGGGCGCCGCCTCGATCACCCAGATCGAGATCATGCCGAAGCCGCCCGAGCGGGAGGACAAGGCGCTGTCCTGGCCGAGATTGGCCGAACAAGCTGCGCACCGCGCCGGCCCACCTGGAAGGCTGCGCCCGCGACTGGGCGGTGCTGACCAAACGCGCCATCGGGAAGGCCGGGCGCGTCGCCGCGCTCGACTGCGTGCGCGTCGACTGGGTGCGCGACGGCGGCCGGATGCAGATGCGGGAGGTCGCGGATAGCGGCTTTACCCTCAAGGCCGATCTTGTCTTGCTCGCCATGGGCTTTCTCGGCCCGCAGCGCGCCGGACTGCTGGAAAGCGCCGCGGTGGCGCTGGATGGCCGCGGCAACGTGCAGGCCGACACCGAGGGCTATGCCACCTCCGTCCCCCGCGTGTTCGCCGCCGGCGACATGCGGCGCGGCCAGTCCCTGGTGGTCTGGGCGATCCGCGAGGGCCGGCAATGCGCCCGTGCGGTGGACGAGTTCCTGATGGGCACCAGCACGCTGCCGCGCTGACGGGCCGGTTTCCTGCGGCGCGCATCCCGGCCTAACCTCCAGTCAAACCGGAGGGAACCAGCATGCGCGCCGCCGTCTTCCGCCAGGGCGACTTCGTCGTCGACACGATCCCCGATCCCGTCCTCGCCGAGGGCCAGGTGCTGGTCCGCACCCGCGCCTGCGGCATCTGCGGCTCCGACCTGCACGCGGCGAAGTACGCCGACTCCTTCGCCGAGCTGTCGCAGCGCTCGGGCGGCCGCTTCGGCATGACGCGCGACCGCGACATTGTCTTCGGCCATGAGTTCGTCGGCGAGGTCGTGGCGAACGGCCCGGGCACCGAGGGCCGTTTCGCGCCGGGCACGCTCGTCACCTCGATGCCGCTGACCATTGCCGGAAGGACGGTGCAGGGTGTCGGCTACAACCCGGATGTCCCTGGCGCCTTCGCCGAATACCTGCCGCTGGCCGAGCGCATGCTGCTGCCGCTGCCGGCCGGAATGGATCCCGACCATGCCGCGCTGGTCGAGCCGCTGGCGGTCGGCGTGCATGCCGTGGCCTTCGCCCGCACCACGCCGGACGACGTGGCGCTGGTGATCGGCTGCGGCCCGATCGGGCTCGCGGTGATCGCCGCGCTGAAGCTGCAGGGCACCGGCCCGGTGATCGCCTCGGACCTCTCTCCGGCGCGGCGGGACCTGGCACGACGCATGGGCGCCGACATCGTCGTCGATCCCGCCGCTGCCTCGCCCTACGCGGCGCTGGAGCAGGCGGCGACCCCGGCCGGGTACGATGCCAGCCGCTATGCGCAGCTGCTCGGCCTGTCGCCGGCGCGCCGCCCGGCGGTGATCTTCGAATGCGTCGGCATGCCCGGCGTCATGGCGCAGATCTTCGAGCAGGCGCCGGCCGGTGCCCGCATCGTCATCGTCGGCGTCTGCATGGAAGCCGACCGCTTCGAACCCTTCTTCGGCATCCTGAAGCAGCTCAACGTGCAATTCGTGCTGGGCTACACCGCGACGGGATTCGCCGCGACGCTTGACCATATCGGTGCCGGGCGGATCGACGTTGCGCCGCTGATCACTGGCCGGGTCGGGCTCGACGGCGTGCGCCAGGCCTTCCAGGACCTGGCCAGCCCGGAGCGTCACGCCAAGGTGCTGGTCGAGCCCTGGCGCTGACCGGCGATCGTCCCGAGCGGAGACACTCAGGGCCTGCTTGACGGAGTCCGGACCGGCATTGCCCCGACGCCGCCAGGGCATGCCAATCCAGTTGATCAGTCCACCTTGAAGCCGCTTTTCTCCACCACCGGCCGCCAGCGCTCGATATCCTCGGCGAGGATGCGGCCCAGCTCGGCCGGAGTGGAGACCTCGGGCTCCAGCCCGATCGTCAGGAGCTGCGCCTTCACCTCCGGCTCCATCGTCGTCTCCGCCAGCTCGTCGCGCAATGCCGCCACCACCGCCGCCGGCGTGCCGGCCGGGGCATAGAAGGCGTAGAAGCCGAAGCTCGCCTGGTCCGGATGGCCGAGATCGGCGATGGTCGGGATGTCCGGCGTCGTCGCCCCGCGCTTGGAGCCGGAGGTGACGACGATCCGCAGGGCGCCATCCTTGTGGTGGGTCAGGAAGTCGGACACGCCGCCGCAGCCCGCCTTGATATGCCCGGCCGCCAGGTCGGCGATCACCGGCGCCGCGCCGCGATAGCCCACCGGTTCCAGTTCCACCCCGAAGGCGCCGCCGAGCTGCAGGCCGAAGAAATGCGTGGAGGAGCCCAGCGCGGTGCTGCCGAAGCTGCCGCGCTTCGGGTCCTGCTTCACCCAGGCGACGTAGTCGAGGAAGCTGGTGAAAGGCAGGCTCGGCGCCAGCACGAAGCAGGTCTGCACCGTGCCGGTCATGGTCACCGGGGCAAAATCGGTGCGCGGGTCGAAGGGCAGCTTGCGGAAGGTCAGCACCGGCTGCACGGTCGAGGCGCTGGGAGCGAACATCAGCGTGGTGCCGTCGGGCGTCGCGTATTTCAGCGCCTCGCAGGCCACCGTGCCGCTGGCGCCAGCGCGGTTCTCGATGACGATGTTCTTCAGCCTGCCGCGCCGGCGGAGCGTCTCGGCGATCGCCCGTCCCATGACATCGGTGCCGCCGCCGGGCGGAAAGCCGACCAGGATGCGGACCGTCCCCTGCGGAAGGGCCGCACGGGCGACGGCAGGCGCGGCGAGCAGCGCGCCCGAGGCGCGCAGCAGGGCGCGGCGTGGCAGGTGCATGGGTCCCTCCCCGGTCTTCGTTGCCACGATCCGTCCTGCACGGGACGGCGGCTTTTTGGACCCGGTCAGGCTGCGGCGCGCGGCGCCGCGCTGTCAATGCGGCAGCGGGCGGCCGGCGGCGGCGAAGACCTCGGAGAACAATCGTGCCTCGGCATCCTCGTAGCGGGGCGAGAAATGGAAGGGCTCGATATGCCGCGCGCCGGCATCGCGGGCGATCTCGCCGGCGGCGCGCGTGGTCAGGTGTCGGCGGTCGAGCGCATGCGCCGCATCCGCCGCGGCGAAGGGCGCCTCGATGAACAGGATGTCGGCATCCCGCGCCAGGGCGATCGCGACGGCGCGGTTCGCCGCGGTATCGGCCAGATCGGTCAGGTAGGCGAGGCGCTCGCCCGGCGTGACCTCGACCAGCTCGCGCAGCGCGCCGAGGGGCTGCGGCGGGGCGCCGGTCGGCAGCGGGATCGGCGTCCCGTCCGGCGCGCCGGCCAGCACCGCCGCCTTCAGCGCCGCCAGCCACGGGCCGGTCGGCAGGCCGCGCGCGTCCAGCCGGCTGCGCCAGACATTCACATGCGCCGCTTCCTCGACCGCGAAGCCAAGGCTGGGCGTGCCGTGGTCGAGCACCGCGGCACGCAGCCGTAAGGCCCCAAGCTGCAGCACCGTGCCATCAGCCACGGCAGGCTGCGACGGCAGCGGCACGGCGCGGAAGCCCTCGGCCAGTCGGAAGCGCGTGCGCGCCCAATGCGCACCGGGCGCGATCTCGGTCACCTCGAAGGCCAGCTCGGCGGGGATGCGGTCGACCAGGTTCCAGGTATAGGCCTGCAGCCGGTGGAACAGCCGCCCGGCGAAGCCCGCCGGCCCGACGACCTGGACGCGCCGTTGCCGCCCGATCAGCAGCCGCAGCAGCCGGTCAAAGCCGGCCCAATGGTCCATATGCGCATGCGAGACGGCGACCAGTCCGACCCGCAGCAGCTGCCGCGGTGCCAGGGTCGAGAGGTCGCCGCAATCGAGCAGGATGGCCTCCGGCTGGTGCCGCGCCTCGATCCAGAGGCCGGGATCGCCGGTCCGCCCGTTCAGCAGGCGGGGATGCAAGGTCATGCCCATGCGGTGGAAGTGCCATAGCCGGAGCGTCGCGGTCGAGGCCGCAACGAGCGAACGAAAACGCGGTATCCTGGCGAACGCCGCAGGCGACGGCCCGTTGACCCCGCGATGAGTGATGGGACAGGACGTTGCAGGCAGACCCGCGCCATGGATGAGCCAGCGCCGGGCGGACGGGCCAACGCCGGAGAGATGCGGCACGCGCGGCCGCGTGCCCTGGCGGCGCTGCGCCAGCGTGCCGCATCCCTCGAAGCGGCCAAGGCGGCGCTGGAGGCGCAACTGGCCGAGCACCGCGCCATCCTGGCCAGGCTTGACCGGCAGCTGCGCGACAGCGAGGAGCGGATGCGCCTAGCCCAGCGTCATGCTGGGGTAGGCTTCTGGGACTGTGACCTCGGCACCGGCGCGCTCAGCTGGTCGCCAGAATGCTTCGCCCTGCACGGGCTGCAGCCCGATCGGGTCGTGCCAAGCCGCGCCGCCTGGGTCGATGCGATCGCGCCGGAGGACCGCGCCGGGGTGGAGGCCGCGCTGCAGGATTGCCTCGACCGGTCGAGCCCGGATTACCGGGTGGAGTACCGGATCCGCCCCCCGAAGGCGGCGAGCGCTGGTTGGCCGCACGCGGCCAAATGGTCGGCGATCCGCGGGGCGAGCCGCAGCGGCTGGTTGGCCTGACCCTCGACATCACCGACCGCAAGCGCGCCGAGTTGGCGGTCGCCGCGGCGAACGCCACCCTGCGGCAGGAAGTGGATGAGGAGGCGCGGGCACGGGAGGCGGCCCAGGCGCGGCTGTTCCAGACGCTGAAGCTGGAAGCGCTCGGCCAGCTTACCGGCGGAGTGGCGCATGACTTCAACAACCTGCTCTCCGTCATCACCAATGGCGTGGCGCTGCTGAAGCGCGGCGCCGAGACGCCACGGCGCGAGCGGCTGCTGGATGCCATGGAGAAGGCGGCGCATCGCGGCGCCGACCTGACCCGGCGGTTGCTGAGCTTCGCCCGGCGGCAAGCACTGCGGCCGGAGCCGCTCGACCTTCGCGCATGGCTCGAGGACATGCGGGAGCTGCTGGCGCGCGCCCTGCGCGGCGATATCGCGATCGAGATCAAGGCCGCGCCGGATCTCTGGTGGGCGCGGGTGGACCCGGCGGAGCTGGAACTGGCGGTGCTCAACCTGGGCGTGAATGCGCGGGACGCCATGCCGCAGGGTGGCGTACTGCGGCTGACCGCCAGCAATGTCGAATTGGACGCGCTGACCGACCCGGACCGGCTGGGCGGCAGCTTCACCCGGCTGTCGGTCCGCGACACCGGCACCGGCATGGCGCCCGAGGTACTGGCCCGGGTCTTCGAGCCCTTCTTCTCCACCAAGGATGTCGGCCAGGGCACTGGCCTCGGCTTGGCCCAGGTCTATGGCTTCGCCCGGCAGAGTGGCGGCGCTGCGCGGGTGTCCAGCCGGCTCGGCGAGGGCACCACCGTTACCCTGCTGCTGCCGCGCGCCGCGCCGACACTGCCGGCCGGCCCGCCGGCAGTGCCGCCGCAGCCGCTGCCGGCCGAGGAGAGCGGGCCGCTGCACCTGCTGCTGGTCGAGGACGACGATGCGGTGGCCGAGCTGACGGCGGAGACGCTGCGGCATCTCGGCCATACCGTCACTCGCCTCGCCAGTGCGCCGGCAGCGGTCCGTGCGCTGGCCGAAGGACTCACGGTCGACCTCGTGCTCACCGACGTGGTGATGACCGGCGGCCAGGACGGGCTCGGGCTGGCGCAGCAACTCGCCGAGGCGCATCCCGGCCTGCCGATCCTGCTCTACAGCGGCTATGGCGGCGCGCCCGCCCGGGTGGCCGCAGCCGGGCTGCCGCTGCTGCGGAAGCCCTATTCGCTGGAGGATTGCGCCGCGCCCTGGTCGCGGCGCGGCAGGCGGCGGGGCGGCGCTGACGCGTCGCCCCTCGCGGATCAGGCCTCGGCGCCCGGCAGCGGCGGTGGCGCGGTGCCGGCCAGCAGGGCCGCCCGCGCCGCTGCCAGGATGGCACCGCCGCCGCGCTCCGGCCGCAGCACGAACAGCAGCAGCGACCTTCCGGTGACCATGTAGGGGTGGCCGAACTCGAAGGGCTCCGGCTCGTCCAGCTCCGGCCGGTTGGTGTCGACGAGCAGCAGCCAGCGCTGGCCGGCGGGCGGCTCCGGCAATGCGAATTCCACCACGTCGTGATGCGCGTTCACCACCTGCAGCAGGGTGGCATCGGATGCGGGGCGACGGACGCCGGTGGCGCGGGCGCGGCCATCCAGCAGCAGCCCGAAACAGCGGGTATTCGGGTCGCCCCAATGCTCGGCATCCATCTCGATGCCGTCGGGCGTCAGCCAGGTGGCGTCCTTCACCCCGGCGCCCTCGTCATGCGCCCCGGTCAGGAAGCGGGCGCGGCGCAGCACGGCGAAACCCTGGCGCAGCGCGATGAGCTTGCGGGCGAAGGCGGCCAACCCCTGTCCCGCCTCGTCGATGCCGGTCCAGTCCACCCAGTTGAGCTCGTTGTCCTGGCAATACGTGTTATTGTTGCCCTTCTGCGTGCGGCCGAATTCATCGCCGGCCAGCAGCATCGGCGTCCCCTGTGCCAGCAGCAGCGTCGCCAGCATGTTGCGCTTCTGCCGCTCGCGCAGCGCCTGGATTTCGGGGTCGTCGGTCGGCCCTTCGACGCCGTGGTTCCAGGACAGGTTGTGCGAATGGCCGTCGCGGTTGTCCTCGCCATTCGCCTCGTTGTGCTTCTCGTCATAGGAGACGAGGTCGTTCAGCGTGAAGCCGTCATGCGCGGCGATGAAGTTCACGCTGGCCCAGGGCTTGCGGCCGCGGCGGTTGAACTTGTCGCCGGAAGCCGTCAGGCGCGCGGCGAGCTCGGCCGCCTGGCCTTCGTCGCCCTTCCAGAAGGCACGCACGGTGTCGCGGAAGCGATCGTTCCATTCCGCCCAGCCCGGCGGGAAGCCGCCCACCTGGTAGCCGCCGGGGCCGATGTCCCATGGCTCGGCGATCAGCTTGGCGCGCGACAGCACCGGGTCCTGCCGGCAGGTGTCGAGGAAGCCGCCGCCCTCGTCAAAGCCATGCGTCTCGCGCCCGAGGATGGTGGCAAGGTCGAAGCGGAAGCCGTCCACCCGCATCTCCGTCGCCCAGTAGCGCAGGCTGTCGGTGACCAGCTGCAGTACTCGCGGGTGCGAGAGGTTGAAGGTATTCCCGGTGCCGGTGTCGTTGATGTAGTAGCGCGGCGTGTCAGGCAGCAGCCGGTAGTAGCTGGCATTGTCGATGCCCTTGAAGGACAGGGTCGGGCCTTTCTCGTTGCCCTCGGCGGTATGGTTGTAGACGACGTCGAGGATCACCTCGAGCCCGGCATCGTGCAGCCGCGCCACCATCTCCTTGAACTCGGAGAAGGCGAAGGCCTGATTGCGGGCATAGCGCCGGGCCGGGGCGAAGAAACTCAGGGTGTTGTAGCCCCAATAGTTGGTCAGCCCCTTGTCCAGCAGCATGCTGTCATTGACGAAGCTGTGGATTGGCAGCAGTTCGACCGAGGTCACACCGAGCCCGCGCAGATAGGCCACCACCTCGGCCGAGGCGAGGCCGTCATAGGTGCCGCGCATCTCCTCCGGCAGGCCGGGATGCAGCTTGGTGAAGCCCTTCACATGAGTCTCGTAGAAGATCGTCCGCTCCCAGGGCACCGCGGGGCTGCGCTCCCGGCCCCAGGTGAAGGCGGGGTCGATGACACGGCAGCGCGGCATGCGGTCGCTGCTGTCGCGGGTGTCGAAGGTCAGGTCGTCGCCGGTCTCGAGCTTGTAGCCGAACAGCTCCGGCCCCCAGGTCAGCTCGCCGACGATGGCGCGGGCATAGGGGTCGAGCAGCAGCTTGTTCGGATTGAAGCGGTGGCCTTCCTCCGGCGCATAGGGGCCGTGCACACGGTAGGCGTAGATAGTGCCGGGCCGGGCTTCCGGCAGGTAGCCGTGCCAGACCTCGTCGGTGTATTCGGGCAGTTCGACCCGCTCCAGCTCGCGCTCCCCGGCATCGTCGAACAGGCAGAGCTCGACCTTGGTGGCATTGGCCGAGAACAGCGCGAAATTAACTCCCAGCCCGTCCCAGGTGGCGCCCAACGGAAAAGGCGAACCTTCCCGGATGCGTGACCGGCGCATCACCCTCGGCTTTTCGATCTCGATACGCGCATCCATGGCCCGGGCCCCTCACGTCTTGCCGCGTGACAACAAAGCTGCCGCGCTTTCGTTTCCGCGGTGCAGCAGAGAAGCGTGGGAAACCGGCCGGCCGCCGTGGCGCTTCAGGGAGGCTGCCTGGAAGTCCGGAGGACCCCGCGATGCCCGAGCATGTTTACAAGGTGGTGGAACTGGTCGGATCCTCGAAACAAGGGATCGACGATGCCATCCAGACCGCCATCACCCGCGCCGGCGCCACGCTGCGCCACCTGCGCTGGTTCGAGGTGACGCAGATCCGCGGTGCGGTCGGCGAGGATGGCAAGGTGGACCACATGCAGGTCACGCTGAAGGCCGGCTTCACGCTGGAGGAGGCGTAGCCATGTACCTGGCCCGCTTTTCCTACGACGTGCTGCCGGTGAACCGGCAGCAGGCCATGGGTTTCATCCGGCGCGAGGTCGAGGCGGCGGCCGGCAGAGGCCTCAAGGCGCGGATGCTGGTGCCGCTGACCCGTGGCCAGGGCGGCGCCGCCCTGCGACTTGAGGTCGAGCTGACCAGCCTCGACCAGCTTGAGCAACTGCGCCAACGTGGCGGCGATACCGAGGCGCAGGATTGGATGCATGCCTTCAGCGAGGTGCTGACGGCGCCCCCCGGGGTCGAGATCCTACGGGTGGATGGATAGGCGCCGGCCCGCCTATTCCACGAAAAACGGCGTCTCGGCCCCGGGCGCGCCGCGCAACAGCAGGTCGAAGCGGAAGACCCGCATCCCCTCAGCCTCGCCATCCGCCACCGCGACCAGCCGCGTCCGGCGCTCCGGCGGGACCAGCGCCAGTACCGGGTCGGCGGCGTTCTCGGCGGCGAAATCGGCGAAGTAGACCGTAGTCGCGAAGCTGCCGCATCAGGCCGCTGGCCATGATCCAAAGGTCAATATGCGGCGCGCGGCGCTGGTTGCCCTCGGCGAAGCCGCCGGGCAGCACGCTGCGGAACTCATATCGCCCGTTGGCATCCGTCCAGGCGCGGCCCCAGCCGAGGAAATCCGGGTCGGCCAGCGCGGCCTCGGGGTCGGCCGGGTGGCGGAAGCGGCCCGCCGCATCAGCCTGCCAGGCTTCCAGGATCGCGTTGACGCAGGGCACCCCGCCCTCCCGCCGCAGCCGCCCGCGCAGCAGGATGCGCTCGCCGCGCGTGGTGGGCGCCGCCTCGGCGGTCATCCGCGCCAGGTCGTTGTCGCCCGCCCGGAAAAAGGTCTGCGGGAAGAATGGCCCGATGGTATGGGCCGAGGTCGGGGGCCGCGGGCTCATGGCAGCACCGGGGTTGCGGCGCGGCCGCGCAGCACGATGTCATGGCGGTAGCCGAGCCAGCCGAGGCCGACCTCCACGGGCGGGATCGGCCGTGCCACCAGCCGCTCCCGCGCCGCCGCGTCCGGCACCGACATGAGGATCTCGGTCCAGCGGGTTCAGCGGATCCCCGGGGAAGTACATCTGCGTCACCAGCCGGGACAACGTTGCCGGGCCGAGCACCGAGAAATGCACATGCGGTGGCCGCCACCAGACACCCGGTGCCGGCACCGGATAGGCGCCGGGCCTGATGGTGAAGAAGCCGTAGCGACCCTCCCCGTCCGTGCGGATCCGGCCATTGCCGATGAAATTCGGGTCGAGCGGCGCGTCGCGCTGGTCGTTCGGGTGAAAGTAGCGGCCGGCGGCATTCGCCTGCCAGAGCTCGACCACCGCGCCGCGGACCGGGCGGCCGTCCTCGTCCAGGATGTGGCCTGCGATATGGATCAGCTGGCCCTGCGCCATGCGGCCGGGCCCGACCACCGCCAGGTTGTCGTCGCCGCAAGGCAGCTTGCGCCAGAGCTCTGTCGGGCCGGTTATCTCGGTCCGCGTCGCCGGACGGCGGATCGGCGCGAGAGCCGGGGTATGGGTGAAGGTATTGGCATAGCCCTCGATCGGCACTGCGGGCTCGATGCCGGGCGGCCAGGGGTCGAAGCGGTCTGGCGGCATGGCTCCGTCCATCGGCGGGATCCTCCCTTTCCGGCCAGCCTAGCGCGCCGGCGGGCCGCGCGGGATAGTCCCCGCATGAGGTATGGGGGACCAAGATGGAGGAGCGCATCGTTCCGCGCGGGGCGGCGCGGACCGGCTACCGGGCGGTGGGCCAGGGCCCGGCCATGCTGCTGCTGGCTTCGCTCGGCCGCGGCGCCGAGGATTTCGCCGAGGTCGCGCCGCTGGTCGCCACGGCCGGCTTCCGCGTGCTGTGCCCCGACCCACGCGGCATCGGCCGGTCGAGCGGGCCGATGGAAGGCTTGACCCTCTATGACCTGGCGGAGGACGCGGCAGCGGTGCTGGAGGCGGAGGGCACCGGCCCCGCCATCGTCGCGGGCCATGCCTTCGGCAATTGGGTGGCGCGGGCGCTCTCGGCCGCCCGGCCTGATTTGGTGCGTAGGGTGGCGCTGCTGGCTGCCTCGGTGACCACCAATCTCGACCCGGCGATCCGCGCCTCGATCGACGGCAGCTTCGACCCGGCCCTGTCCGCGGCCGAGCGGCTGGCGCATCTGCAGCGCGGCTATTTCGCGCCGGGGCATGACGCCAGCGTCTGGCTCTCCGGCTGGCACCCGCCCGTCGCCCGCATGCAGCGGGCAGCGACGGCGGCCACCGACCAGCGCTGGCGCCGCGTAGCGGAGCGGCACCGCACGCTCTATGTCGCTGCGGCCGAGGATACCATCGCCCCCGTGCCAAGCTTGGCGCAGTTGCGGGAGGCGCTGGGCGAGCAGGTCTCCCTGACCGTCGTCGCCGATGCCGGGCACGCCCTGCTGCCGGAACAGCCGGCGGCGACGGCATCGGCGCTGGTCGGCTTCGCCCGGGAGGTCTAGCCGGGCGGCGAGAGCGGCCCCTGCCCCGGCCCGGCCTGCATGCCGGGCACTTGGCCGGGCAACGCGCCTTCCGGCAGCCAGGTGAAGGACTTGCCTGCGCCCATCCGCGGCCGGGTGGCCACGATGTCGCCGGGCGCCAGTGGCCGGTAGGCCGGGCCGGCATTCATCCCAGCCACCGTGCCGGCGACCGAGCCCCAGGGCATCGGGGTCAAGGGCTTGCCCGCATCCATCCGGTCGGGATCGCCATAGGTATTGGGATGCGTCTCCACCAGGTTGCCGTTGCGGTCGAGCCAAGTGGGGATCGGCACCACCGCGCCGGCCTCGCGCGGCCGGGTCGCCGGCGGCGCCGCATCCGGCACCGCGACGGGCGCCGGGGTGGCGGACGGGGAGGTCTGGACATTCTCGCCGCTCGGCGCCTGTGCGGCCGGCCCCCCGGAATTCCTGGGCCCAGGCGGGTGCGGCCAGCAGGGCAAGGCAACAGGCGAAGGCGGCTTTCGGGATGCGCATGGGGCTTCCTCCTCGCTGCGGTTCCGGCCCGGCCGGAACGGTGCGGGAAGAACCCGGAGCGGGCACCGTGGTTGCTAGGGGCCCGAGCGGAAGTCGAAGCGGCGCTGCCGCACGCTCCAGCCGTAGCGGGCATCCCCTTCCAGCACCTGGAGATGATCGGCGATGCGGTTGCGCTCCAGCCAGGCCAGCGTCGCCTCCAGCTCGGCCAGCGACATCTCCGCCCGCCCCTTGCCCATGATCCGCTTCAGCGCCGCGGCATAGGCGTGTTGGGCGACGCCGCCGCGCGCGGATGCGGAGGCCGCCCTCGTCCTCCAGCACCTGGGCGGCGACCAGCTGGGCGATGCGGCCGCGCAGCGCGCGCTCCCGGGCGGAGGGCGTCTCCGCCGGCGGCGCCTGCTCCGGTCTGGCGGCGGCGAGTCCGGGCCCCGGCGCCAGCCGGTGCCAGTGCAGCGCCGTGGCATTGGACGCCAGTGGGATGATCGCCGGCTCCCGCACCCCTTCCGGGACGATCGGCAGCTCCCCCTGCCGTCGCGGCGCCTTCATCCGGGCCAGCGTGCCCTGCTCACGCTCGATCCGCTCGCGGAAGCGGCGGAACAGCAGGTCGTCTGGGTGCAGCACCACCGCACGCTGGCTCTCGTACGGTCCGGCGGCGAAGTCCACGCGGGTGGCGCGGGCGATCATCTGCTCCAGCCAGGCGCGGGAGCGGATATGGGTCAGCGCGGCGCAGACCGAGACGCTGGGCGCATCCAGCCCCTCATAGGCCATGGCGACGGTGACGAGGACGCTGGGTTCGGGCCGCAACCGGAAGGCGGCCAGCACCTCCTGCGCGTCGCGCTCGTCGGAGGTGGCGATGCGCGCCGCGGTCTCCGCCTGGCCGCGCGGCAGCCAGTCGCGCAGCCAAGCCAGGTATTGCCGCGCATTCTCCTGGTCCGGCGCCACCACCAGCAGCTTGCCGAGGCCCATCGCGGTCTCGCCCGCCGGCAGGCCGAGCCGGGCTCGGCGTTCGGCCCGGCAGGTCGCGCGTCGCGGCGAAGGCGCGCCTAAGCAGGTCGCGGGCGAAGCCGGTGCGCAGCGCAGTGAAGAGCGCGGCGCGGCCGACCTCGGGCGGGCCCGAGACGGGGTGCGGTCCGGTCCGGCGGCGCGCCTCGTCCAGCCATTCGGCCTCCCCGTCCAGGGCGCCGAAATCGACCGGCAGCACGGCCTTCTCCGCCAGCGCCTGGGCGCGGCTGTAGCCGATGACGGCGAAGCCGGGCGCGGCGAGGTCGACCTCCCGCGTCCGCGTTCCCTGGCCCTTGCGGTAGGGCAGCCAGAGGATCGGCCGCCCATCCGCGCGTTCCAGCGTGCCCGACAGCAGCAGGCGGACCGCGGCGGTCTCGAGCAGCGGCAGGATTGCGCGGGACCAGGCGGCCTCCTCCGGCGCATCCGGGACGGCCTCGGCCGGCAGGTGGTGCACCTCGTCCACCACCAGCAGCGTGCGGTGGCGACGGAACTCCGCCAAGTGCAGCTCGGGCGCCGCGGCGACGCCCTGGTACGTGGTGATCCAGCCCTGCAGCCCGCGGCAGGGGTCGGGCGCATTCTCGGCGGCGCGGACCGAGACGGCGTGGCTCAGCGCGTCGCGCCAGGCGGGGTCGGCGAAGGCTTCCTCCGCCTGCAGGCGCAGGCTGTCGCGCGGGACGATCCAGCAGACCCGCTCGACCAGGCCTGCCGCCATCAGCCGCGCCGCGGCGATCACCGGCAGCAGGCTCTTGCCGCCGCCCGGGGTCACCGCGGCGAGGATGTCGCGCAGGTCGGTCTGCCCGGTCGCGATCGCCTCCACCACGCCGGCCAGGAGCTGCTGATGGCTGCGGAGGGCGCGCTGCATGCGGGGCCGCAACGCGCCAGGAGGGCGATGGATTCCTCGCCTGCGCGACTTTTCGCTGGCTGGGCCGCGGGATACAACCGGGCCAACCTCCAAAGGAAACGCAAGCATGGCCTTCCGAGTCGGCTACCTGTCCCACGTGCCGCACCCGTCCTTCCTGGAGACTGCGGCGCAGCACCCGGAGCTGGAGGTGGTCCGCATCCCGTTGGATCAGCCGGAGGCCGGCGTGATGGAGGCGCTGCGCGGGGTCGACGCCTATTACTGCATGGCCTCGCGCGACGAGCTGCCGAAGCCCTTCCATGTCAACGCGGCCTTCCTGGCGCAGCTGCCGGGGTTGCTCATGGTCGGCAGCACCGGCGCCGGCTACGATCCGGTCGATCCCAAGGCCTGCACCGAAGCTGGGGTGCTTCTGGTGAACCAGGCCGGTGGCAATGCCGAGGGCGTGGCGGAGCATGCGGTCGGCATGATGCTGGCGCTGCTGAAGCGGATGCCGGAGGCGGGTGCTGCGATGCGCGCGGGCCGGGCGCGCGACCGCAACGCGCTGATGGGCCGGGAGCTGCGGCACCGCACCGTCGGGCTAGTCGGCATCGGCAATGTCGGGACGCGGGTGGCGGAGATCGTCCGGCTCGCCTTCTCCTGCCCCGTGCTGGCCTGCGACCCTTACTTGGACGCCGCCACCATCGAAGCGCGCGGCGCCCGCAAGGTGGAGATGCCGGAGCTGCTGGCCGAGAGCGACGTGGTCAGCCTGCACCTGCCGCTGTCGCCTGAGAGCCGCAGCCTGCTGAACGGCACCAGCTTCGCGCGGATGCGCAAGGGCGCGATCTTCGTGACCACCGCCCGCGGCAACATCCATGACGAGCCGGCGCTGCACGAGGCGCTGCGCAACGGCCACCCTGGCCGGCGCCGGGCTCGACGTATGGGAGCAGGAGCCGCCGAACCCGGACCACCCGCTGCTGCACATGAACAACGTGATCGTCACCCAGCACACCGCGGGCGTGACGCATGAGAGCCGGGCGAACATCACCCGCATCGCCGCGCTGGCCTTCGCCGATGCCGCCAAGGGCAAGCTGCCGCCACGGATCATCAACCCCGCGGCGGTCCCGCGCTTCGCGGAGCGCTATGCGGCGAAGCTGGGCCGCACGGTCGCCTGAGGCTCAACCGCGGCCGAGGCTGTCCCAGGCCCAACCGCGCGCCGCCCTGTCCCGCGCTTGCCAGGCAGTGATCTCCGCCGCCCGCTGCAGGGTCTGGGCAATCTCGTCGAGGCCGCTCAACAGCGCCTCCCGCTTGCGGGCATCGACGGCGAAGGGGACCGCCTCGCCCCAGGGCGTCACCACCACCCGCTTCTCCAGGTCGACAGTGACGCGGGCATTGCCGGGGCCCTCCTCCATCGCCGCCGCCATGCGCTGGATGATATCGATAGGCAGGCGCACCGGCAGCAGCCCGTTCTGGAAGCAGTTGTTGTGGAAGATGTCGCCGAAGCTCGGCGCGATGACGCAGCGCAGGCCCATGCCCATCAGCGTCCAGACCGCGCCCTCGCGGGAAGAGCCGCAGCCGAAATTCTCGCCTGCCAAAAGGATCGGCGCGCCTTGGAACGGCGGCTTGTCCAACGGAAAATCTGGCCGATCGCGAAAGCGTTCGAACCCGTATTGGCCGAGCCCCTGGCGGCCGCTGCCGACCAGGCGCTGCACCGGGATGATCATGTCGGTGTCGACATTAGCCCAGAGCAAAGGCGCGGCGATGCCGGTGACGGTGGCGAACTTCTCCATCACGCCCATTCCCGCACATCGACGATGGCGCCTGCCAGCGCCGCGGCGGCAGCCATGGCCGGGCTCGCCAGATGGGTTCGCGCCCCGGTGCCTTGGCGGCCGACGAAATTGCGGTTGCTGGTGGAGAGCGCTGCGCGAGCCCGCCGGCACCGATTCCCCGTTCGCCGCGACGCAGAGCGAACAGCCCGGCTCGCGCCATTCGAAGCCCGCCTCGAGGAAGCGGCGATGCAGCCCTTCCGCCTCGGCCTCGCGCTTCACGGTTTCCGATCCCGGCACCACCCAGGCGGTGACGCCGGGCGCCATGCGCCGCCCGCCGAGCACCGCGGCGGCATCGCGCAGGTCCGAAAGGCGCGAGTTGGTGCAGGAGCCGATGAAGACCCAATCGACCTTCGTCCCGGCGATCGGCCGGCCGGCTTCCAGCCCCATATAGTCCAGCGCGGCGCGCTCGCCGGCATCGCGCGGCTGCGGCACCGCTTCGCCCACCGCCACCACCTGCTCCGGGCTGGTGCCCCAGGTGACCTGCGGCGCGATCTCGCTTGCCTCGATCCGGTGGTCGCGGTCGAAATGCGCCTCGGCGTCACTCGGCAGCGCGCGCCAGTCGGCCAGCGCGGCGTCCCAGGCGCGGCCCCTGGGCGCGAATTCCCGCCCCGCGATGAACTCGAAGGTCGTCTCGTCCGGCGCCACCAGCCCCATCTTGGCGCCGAGTTCGATCGAGAGGTTGCAGAGCGTCAGCCGCGCCTCGAGCGGCAGCGCCCGCACCGCGCTGCCGGCATATTCCACCGCATAGCCGGTGCCGGCGGCGGTGCCGTAGCGGCCGATGGCGTGAAGGATCATGTCCTTCGCCGTGACACCGGACGGCAGACTGCCCTCGAAGCGGATGCGCATGTTGCGCGGCCGGTGCTGAATCAGCGTCTGCGTCGCCAGCACATGCGTCAGCTTGCTGGCGCCGACACCGAAGGCCAGCGCGCCGACGCCGCCATTGGTGCAGGTATGACTGTCGCCGCAGACAAGCGTCACGCCGGGCAGGACGATGGCAAGCTCCGGTGCCATGACATGGACAATGCCGTTGCCCGGCTGGCCGAGGTCGTACAGCCGGATGCCGGTCTCAGCCGCCCGCCTGCGCAGGCTCGCCAGGGTCCGCGCGCCGCCCGCGAAGGTCTCGCTGGTCCGGCCCGGCGCGGTGGAGACGGCATGGTCCGGCGTGGCGAAGACCAGATCCGGCCGTGCCAGGGCATGGCCGCGCTCGACGACCTCCGACAGCGCCCGCGCGCCGGACAGGTCGTGCAGCAGCACCCGGTCGATATGCAGCAGGGCCCAGCCCTCGCCGAGATCGGCGACCACATGGGCATCCCAGATCTTGTCGAACAGCGTGCGTGCCATGGTCCATATTCCCCAACCCCTCGCGGCCCGGCAAGCCTTGCGCCGACGCCGCTTGCGTCGCAGCATCGCGGCGCGCGAGGGATGGGAACGGGCAATGGTCGATCTGGTCATCACCGGGGATTGCGTGGTTACGCCGCACAGCATCGGCCCGGCGGACGTGGCGATCGCCGGCGGCCGGGTCGTCGCGGTGGCGGAACGCGGGGCCTTCCCGCTCTCGGCCGGAGCCCGGCTGGTGGACGCGACCGGCAAGATCGTCATGCCCGGCGGAATCGACCCGCATACCCATTGCCTCTGGCCCGTCGTGGTGCCGAGCGGCGAGCCGACGCTGACCCAGGGACCCTCCGTGGTGGGCAAGGCGGCGCTGTTCGGCGGCACGACCACCATCATCGATTTCACCCGCGTCATGCATGGCCAGACCGTGCAGGGCGCGATTGAGCAGCGCATCGCCGCATGGACCGGCGACGGCTGCCCCTGCGACTGGGCGCTGCACACGATGGTGGAGGGCGACCTCGGCCCGGAGATCCCCGGACAATTGGGCGAGGCCATCGAGGCCGGCCATGCCTCGGTCAAGATCTTCACCACCGACATCACGCCGTCCCGCAAGGGGCGGATGGTGGACTTCGGCGACATCTGGGAGGTCTTCCAGGTGCTGGCGAAGAAGGGCGGCCTCGGCGTCATTCATGCCGAGGACAACGACATCGTCATGCACATGTACGCCAAGCTGTTCCGCGAAGGCCGCGCCGGCTTCGAGAACATGGCCGAGGTGCACAACACCCTGTCGGAGGACCTGTCCTTCCGCCGCGTGCTGAAGTTGGCCGAGCATGTCCCGGGCACCGCGCTGTACATGCTGCATGTCTCGGCCGGCAACGGCGTACGCGCGATCCGCGAGGCGCGCTCGAAGAACCAGGCCGTCTACGGCGAAAGCCTGCACCAGTACATGCTCTACACGCAGGAGGACTACAAGCGCCCGAACGGCCAAATGTACCACACCTATCCGTCGCTGAAGTCGCAGGCCGACCAGGAAGAGCTGTGGCGCGGCGCGATGGACGGCACCATCGGCTGCATCGCCACCGACGAGCTTTGCTGCTCGCTCTCGGTCAAGACCCAGGGCAGCCGGATCGACGACACCACCGGCGGCAATCCCGGCGTCGAGCCGCGCGTCGCGTTGATGTATTCCGAGATGGTCGGCAAGCGCGGCTTCACACTCCGGCAGTTCGTCAACGCGGTCTCGACCAATGCGGCGCAGGTGATGGGCCTCTATCCGCGCAAGGGCGCCATCGCGCCTGGGGCGGATGCGGATATCTGCATTCTAGACCCCGCGCTCAAGCGTACGGTCCGGGCCGAGGCGATGCACGAGGCCGATTACAGCCCCTGGGAAGGCCGCCAAGTCGATGCCTGGCCCTGCATGACCATCCTGCGCGGCAAGGTCGTGGTGGAGAACGACCGCTGGCTGGGTGATGCGAAGGGCGGCGCCTGGCTGCCACGCCGCATCCCCGCCGAGATCCGCGCCGGCGCCGCGCTGTAGCGCATGACGCCGCCGGAACTGCGCGACCTGGTGGCCGATGCGCTCACCCTGTGGGAGATCGCGGCGCGGCCGAAGGTCGCCGGCGTGGGCGTTTCCCTCACCGCTCCCGACGGCACCCCGCTAGCGGTCCACCCCGCCGCCGCCGCGGACCTGCCGGTCCGCTGGTGGCTGGAACGCCCCGGCCAGCGCCGCCCCTGCACCTCGGTGCTCGGCCTGCTGCGCACGCTGCGCAATGCGGTCGGTGCCGGCGCGGGCGAGGCACGGCGGCTGCGTGTGGCGCGACCAGACGCATGATCCCGATCTCGGTCGTCACCGGCTTCCTCGGCGTCGGGAAGTCCACCCTGCTGCGCCGCATCCTGTGCGATCCCGCCTGGGCCGACAGCGCCGTCATCGTCAACGATCCGGCGAGATCCCGCTCGACCACGATCTGATCGCCGCCAGCGAGGAAAGCTTCATCAGCGCATCCACCGGCTGCCTTTGCTGCGTGGTGCGGGACGACCTGACGCAGACGCTGCTGGACCTGCTGCGGCGACGAGAGGCCGGCGAGGTGCCGCGCTATGCCCGGGTTCTCATCGAGACCTCGGGCCTGGCCGACCCGGCCCCGATCCTGCACGCGTTGATGACCAACGAAGCCCTCGGCGCGACGCATGCGTTGCACGGCGTGGTCGCATTGGTCGATGCGCTGCATGGCGAGGCGACGCTTGGGCGCCACCCGGAGGCGCAGCGGCAGGTGATGCTGGCCGACCGCATCCTGGTCACCAAGCCGGACCTGGCCGCGCCGCCCGAGGCCGCGATCCGCGCGCTTAACCCTGCCGCGCCGCTGCGACAGGCGATTCGGGGCGCGACCGACCCCGAATGGCTCTTCGCCCCGGCACCGCGCCCGGCCGAGTTGCCGGACTGGGCGGCGCGCCATACCACCGGCCTGGCCTCCTGCGTCATCGAGCGCGAGGCGCCGATCCCGGCGCTCGCGCTGACGCTCTGGCTGCAGGGACTGGCGGAACATGCAGGCGCCCGCCTGCTGCGTCTCAAGGGCCTGGTCGCGCTCACCGAGCAGCCGGAACGGCCGGCCGTGCTGCACGCTATCCAGCACATGGTGCATCCGCTGGAGTGGCTGGACGCCTGGCCGGCCGGAGATCACCGCAGCCGCATCGTGCTGATCGGCGACCGATCCCGCGCCATTTCCCGGCGCGTCTGCTGGCCGCGATCGAAGGCGAAGTGGCGACGGCCCGATCCTGAATGCGCGTCCAGCCCGGCTTGCCGCACCGGCCGGGCGGTGGTCAATTGCGGCTCTGGCATTCCTTGGGAGGAAAGGGACGGCGGGAAGACCGGCCATCCCGGGCAGCATGACCGATCCGGCGCAGATCTTCTCGCTTCAGGGCGCCACGGCGCTCGTTACCGGAGCATCCGGCGCGCTTGGCGCGCATTTCGCCCGCGTGCTGCACGCCGCCGGCGCCAGCGTCGTGCTGGCGGCGCGTCGGACGGCGGCGCTGGAAGCACTGGCCGCCGAGCTTGGGCCGCGAGCCGCCGCGGTGGCGCTGGACGTCACCGACAGCGCCGCGGTCGCCCGCGCCTATGACGCGGCGGAAGCCGCCTTCGGCGCGCCCTGCGACATCATTGTCAACAATGCCGGTATCGCCGTCAGCCGCCCTTTGCTGCAGCAGACGGAGCAGGACTGGGACAACGTGCTGGACGTCAACCTGCGCGGCTGCTTCCTGGTGGCGACCGAGGGCGCGCGCCGTCTCGTCGTGGCGAAGCGCGGCGGCAGCATCGTCAACATCGCCTCGATCGGCGGCCTGCGCATCCTGCAGGGCGTCGTCGGCTACACCGCCTCCAAGGCCGGGCTGGTGCAGATGACGAAGCAGATGGCGGTGGAACTGGCCCGCTACGGCATCCGCGTGAATGCGCTTTGCCCCGGTTACGTCGAGACACCGATCAACACCGAATTCTTCGCCTCCGAGGCCGGGCAGGCGGTGGTGCGACGGGTGCCGCAGCGCCGGCTCGGCCAGCCGCAGGACCTGACCGGGCCGCTGCTGCTCCTCGCCTCCGCTGCCGGCACGCACATGACCGGCGCGACGCTGGTTGTGGATGGCGGCCATTCCGTGAACCCGCTTTAGGACTACGCCGATGGATTTCGCCCTTTCGCCCGAAGCCGACGAGCTCCGCCTGCGAATTCGCGCCTATGTCGAGGAGCGGATCATCCCACTGGAAGCCGATCCGGCGAGCTATGACGAGCACGAGAACATCGCCAGGCCGCTGCTGGAGACGCTGCGGGCCGAGGTGAAGGCCAAGGGGCTCTGGGCGCTCAACATGCCGCAGGAGCGCGGCGGCGGCGGACAGAACATGGTGACGCTCGCCGCCTGCTACGAGGAGATGAACCGCAGCATCTTCGGCCCCGTGGTCTTCCACGGCGCGGCGCCGGATGACGGCAACATGCGCCTGCTGAACATGGTTGGAACCGAGGCGCAGAAGGAGCGCTGGCTGCAGCCCATCATCGACGGCAAGGTGCAGAGCGCCTTCGCCATGACCGAGCCCGACGGCTGCGGCAGCGACCCGTCGATGACCTACACGCGGGCTGAGCGCGTCGGCGACCGCTGGCGCATCTATGGCCGCAAGCACTACATCACCGGGGCGGAATCGGCGAAGCACTTCATCCTCATGGCCCGCACCGGAAAGGACGACCGCAACGGCCTGACCGCCTTCCTGTTCCATGCCGACCAGCCGGGCTGGCGCATCATCCGCCGCATCCCGATCATGGGGCCGGAGGAGCATGGCGGCCATTGCGAGCTGGAATTCGACGGGCTCGAGATCTCCGACGACAACGTGCTGATGAATGTCGGCGACGGGCTGCGCGCGACACAGATCCGGCTAGGCCCGGCGCGACTTACGCACTGTATGCGCTGGACCGGCATGGGCCGCCGCGCGCTGGAGATTGCCATGGCGCGGATCGAGACGCGCAAGGCCTTCGGCGCGACGCTCATCGACAAGGAAAGCGTGCAGCAGCTGATCGGCCAGGCGGCGATGGAGCTCGATATAGGCAGGTTGCTGACCATGCGCGCCGCATGGCTGCTGGACAACGGGAGTCTCGCGCGGAAGGAGATCTCCATGGCCAAGGTCGTGGTAGCCGATGCGCTGCACAAGGCGGTCGACACCTCGCTGCAGCTGCTCGGCGCACGCGGCTATTCCAAGGACACGCCGGTCGAGTGGATGTACCGCTATGCCCGCCAGGCCCGGCTGGTCGATGGCGCCTCCGAGGTACACCGCATGGTGCTGACCAACTTCCTCCGCCGGCAGGGCAAGGACTTCTTCAACTGGGGCGCCGGGCGTGGATGAGCCGGCCCGTGCCCGCCTCGCCGCCTGGTTGAGCGCCGCGGCCGGCGCGCCCGTCTCCATCGCCGGCATGGGGCTGCTCTCGGGCGGCGCCGTGCAGCAGAACTGGGCGCTCGACGTGACGCTCGGCGGCACGCCGCAGCGCTGGGTGCTGCGCACCGACAATGCCGCGGTGCTCGCCGTCTCGCATCCGCGCACGGCGGAATTCGCGTTGCTGCAGGCGGCGCACGCCGCCGGCGTCGCAGTGCCGGCGCCGCTGTTCTGCTGCACCACGCGGGACGTCACCGGCGCGCCCTTCTTCGTCATGCAGCGGGTGGAGGGCATCGCCGCCGGCCATCGCCTGGTCCGCGCCGCGCAGGGCACGGCGCTGGCCGAGGCGCTCGGCCGCGAGCTGGCGCGCATCCACAGCATCCACCCGCCGCGCGCCGACCTGCCCTTCCTCGGCGACCCGCCGGCCGATGCGCATGCCGCCTTCATCGCCGCGCAGCGCGCCGCGCTGGATGCCGCGGGCACGCCGCGGCCCGTGCTGGAATGGGGGCTTCGGCACCTGGAACGCACCGCGCCGCCACCGGGTGAGACCGTGCTGAACCACAACGACTTCCGCACCGGCAACTACATGGCGCAGGGCGACCGGGTCTCGGCGGTGCTCGACTGGGATTCGCCGCCTGGGGCGACCCGCATGCCGACCATGGCTGGTTCTGCGCGCCCTGCTGGCGCTTCGGCGCGCTGGCGCAGGAGGCCGGCGGCATCGGCCCGCGCGCCGCCTTCTACGCAGGCTACGAGGCGGCCAGCGGCCGCACCGTGCAGCATGACCGCGTGGTGTGGTGGGAGCTGGCGGCGACCATTCGCTGGGCCGTCGTCGCCGCCGACCAGGCGGGGCGGCACCTGTCCGGCGACACCAGCCTGGAACTCGCGCTGACCGGCCATATCGTGCCGGAGCTCGAGATGGACGTGCTGCGCATGACGGGGATCGCCTGATGCTGGAACGGCCGGATGGCGGCAACCTGCTGGACACCGCGCGCGAGGTCCTGTTGAAGGAGCTGCTGCCGCATCTGCCGGAGGCGCAGCGCTTCCACGCACGGATGGTCGCCAATGCCATGGCCGTCGCCCGGCGCGAAGCGGTGGCCGACCCCGCGCCGGCCCTGGCCGCGCTGCGGGCGGCGATGGCCGCCCCCGCCGGAGAGGCGGACGACCTGCTGCGACGCCTGTCGCGCGACATCCGCGCCGGCGCGCATGATCCCGGCACGGCGACCCATGCCTCGATGGCCGCCGCCCTGCTGGCGCTGACCCGGCTGCGCTGCGGCGTCAGCGCGCCCAGGGCGCTCGGCAAGGCGGGCTAGGAGAGTACCGATGGACGATCCGAACACGCTGCCGCAACTGGCCGCGAACCACGTGCCGCTCTCGCCCATCTCCTTCCTGCAGCGGGCGGTACGGATCTACCCGAAGCGCGTCGCCATCATCCATGGCGCGCGGCGCACCACCTATGCGCAGATGGCGGAGCGCAGCCGCCGCCTTGCCGCGGCCCTGCATGGCGCCGGCATCATGCCCGGCGACGTCGTCGCGGTGCTGGCGCCGAACATCCCGGAGATGCTGGAGGCGCATTACGGCGTGCCGATGGCCGGCGCGATCCTGCTGACCATCAACATCCGGCTCGACGCCGCGGCGATCGGCTTCATCCTGCAGCACAGCCGGGCGAAGCTGCTGCTGGTGGACCGCGAATACAGCGGCGTCGCCGGCCTGGCCCTGGCCGCGATGGAGTCGCCGCCGCCCGTGGTCGACATCGTCGACACCGAAGCGCCCGCCGGCGCGCCACTCGGCCCGACCGACTACGAGGCCTTCCTCGCCGGCGCCGATCCGCATCGGCCTCCGCGCCTGCCGGAGGACGAGTGGGAGGCGATCGCGCTCTCCTACACCTCGGGCACCACGGGCAACCCGAAGGGCGTCGTCACGCATCATCGCGGCGCCTACCTGAATGCCTGCGGCAATGCGTTGGCCTTCGGGCTGAACCCGCGTAGCGTCTATCTCTGGACGCTGCCGATGTTTCACTGCAACGGCTGGACCTATACCTGGGCCGTCACGCTACAGGGCGGCACGCATGTCTGCCTGCGCAATGTGCGGCCGGAGGCGATCTTCGCCGCCATTGCCGAGCACGGCGTGACGCATATGTGCGCTGCCCCCGTGGTGCTGACCATGCTGATCCACGCGCCGGACGCGGTGAAGCGGCGCCCGGCGGAGGCCGTCGCCATCGCCACCGGCGGTGCCGCGCCGCCCTCCCCGGTCATCGCGCAGATGGAGCGCATGGGATTTGCGGTGACGCATCTGTACGGCCTCACCGAATGCTACGGCCCGGCGACCATCTGCCTCTGGCAGCCGGGGTTCGAGGAGATGCCGCTGGCTGACAGGGCCGCCTTCATGGCCCGACAGGGCGTCAACCACCCGATGCTCGAGGAAGCGACGGTGCTCGACCCCGGCACCATGGCGCCGGTGGCGCGCGACGGCACCACGCTGGGCGAGGTGATGCTGCGCGGGAACACCGTGATGAAGGGCTACCTCCGCAATCCGGCCGCCAACCGGGAGGCCTTCGCCGGCGGCTGGTTCCACACCGGCGATCTCGGCGTAATGCACCCGGACGGCTATATCGAGGTCAAGGACCGCGCCAAGGACATCGTCATCTCGGGCGGCGAGAACGTCTCGACCCTCGAGGTCGAGGAAGTCCTCTACGCCCACCCGGCCATCATGGAAGCCGCGGTGGTGGCGCAGCCGGACGAGAAATGGGGCGAGGTGCCGCACGCCTTCGTCACCCTCGCCCCGGAGAAGGCCCCGCCGACCGAGACCGAGGTGATCGCCTGGTGCCGCGAGCGGCTGGCGCATTTCAAATGCCCGAAGCGCGTCACCTTCGGGCCCTTGCCGAAAACCAGCACCGGCAAGATCCAGAAATTCGAACTGCGGCAACGGCTGCGATCGGTGTAGCCTGCCCGGCAACAATCCGGGAGGATACCACCGATGCGCCTGGCCCGCCGCATGCTGCTCGCCGCCCCTGCCCTGCTTACGTTGCCGGCGCGCGCTCAGAAGCTGGACGCCCGACAAGCCGGTGCGGATCCTGATCCCCTACACTCCGGGCGCGATCAACGACGCGCTCGGCCGGTTGATCGGCGAACGCTTCCAGGACATGCTCGGCCAGCCCGGGTTGGTGGAGAACCGGCCGGGTGCCAGCGGCTCGCTCGCGTTGGCAGCGACGGCGCAGGCGGCGCCGGATGGCGGCACCATCGTCGTCGCCAATACCGCCAACCTCTGCATGAACCCCTTCCTCTTCGCCAATACCGGATATGATTCGCGCAAGGATCTCGCCCATCGCGGTGGTGGCGCGGGTGATGAATGCGCTGGTGGTGCGGGCCGACAACCCGATCCGCAGCGTGGCGGAGCTGGTGGCGGCGGCGAAGGCCCGGCCCGGGCAGCTCAGCTTCGCCAGCTCCGGCGCCGGCAGCAGCCCGCACCTGGCGGCCGAGCTCTTCAAGGCGCGCACCGGCACTGACATCACGCATGTGCCCTATCGCGGCAGCGCGCCGGGGCTGGCCGACCTGCTGGGCGGCCGGATCACCCTGTCGGTCGACAATCTGCCGAATGTCCTGCCGCATGTGCAAGATGGCCGGATGCGAGCGCTTGCCGTGACCGGCACCGAGCGCGACCCGGCCCTCCCGGACGTGCCGACCTTCGCGGAGGCCGGCTTCCCCGGCGTCGAGGTCTATGTCTGGTTCGGCTTCGTAGGGCCGGCCGCGCTGCCCGCCCCGATCCGCGACCGGCTCTCGGCGACGATCATCCGCATCGCCGAGAGCCCCGACACGGCGGAGCGCATCCGGCGTGCCGGCGCCACGGTCTGGACCCGCGGGCCGGCGCCGATGGCGACGCTGATCGGCGAGGAGTTGGACAAGTGGGGCACGGTGATCCGTGCCGCCAACCTGCGCGTGGAATAGGGAGAAGCCGGCATGTCCGGGACGGAACCGAACGAGACGCAACGCCTGCTGGCCAGAGCTCGAACGCCCTGCTGCGGCTGAAGACCACGGTCATCGGCATGAAGCTGTTCGAGACGGTGGCGGAGATGGAGGCGATCCCGCGCATCCGCCGGCCGAAGACGAAGCACACCACGGACCAGATCGTCTCGATGGCTTCGCGGCTTGGCTGGACCGTGGGCATCACGGCGGCCGACCTGGTCGGCGCGCAATGCCAGGCGGTGATCGGCCTGGCGCCGCAGGACGAGGACTGGCGCCGCGGCGAGAAATATGTCGGCGTCTGGCACGGCACCCAGCAGGATGCGCAGGCGCGGCAGGAGGCGCTGACCTGCGTGCCGCACGGCCGCTTCCAGGCCATGGCGGTCAGCCCGCTCGAGAGTGGCCGGCTCGACCCGCCGGACATCGTCATGGTTTATGCCACGCCCGGGCAGATGATCATCCTCATCAATGGGCTGCAGTATCGCAACTACCGCAAGTTCGAATGGTCCGTGGTGGGCGAGACCGCCTGTGCCGATAGCTGGGGCCGTGCCCTGGCGACCGGTGAGCCGAGCCTTTCCCTGCCCTGCTTCGCCGAGCGGCGCTACGGCGGCGTGCCGGACGAGGAGATGCTGATGGCGCTGAAGCCGGCCGATCTGCGGCAGGCGGTGGACGGGATGAAGGCGCTGGCGAAGAACGGAATTCGCTACCCCATCCCGTCCTATGGCATCCAGAACGATCCTTCGGCCGGCATGGGCATCAGCTACGGCAAGGGCTGAAGCACCGCCAGCGCCGCGCGGGCGCGCAGCACCACCGGCTCCTCCGCCACGGCCAGGGGCGCCAGCGCCGCATCGAGCGTCGCACGCGCCGCCTCGCCGCGCCCGGTCCGGGCGAGCAGCGCCGCCAGCGGGATCGCCGCATGAAGCCGGAACAGCGTCGCCTGTTGCGCCTCCGCCGTCGCTACCGCGGCGCGCAAATGCGCCTCCGCCGCTTCCGCCCGCCCGGCGCGGCCGAGGATCTCGCCATGCTGCCGCAGCAGCACGGAGCTCTCCCAGCGCGCGCCGCTCTCGGCCATCATCGCGAAGGCCTCCGACATCCCGTCCAGCGCGCCCCAGGGATCGCCGGCCCGCGCCGTCAGCTTCGCTTCCATGCCGAGGTAGTTCGGCACGAAGGTCAGCGCCTCCGCCGCCCGGTTCCAGGCCACCGCCTCCCGCACGAGGGCGAGGCCGCCGGCATGGTCGCCGTGGCGGCCGAGCAGCAGGCCGATGATCGCCTTCGCCGCCATTGCCAGGTATTCGATGCCGTGCTCCTCGCAGAGCGCGACGGTCGTGCGGAGCCGGGCCAGGCAGGCCTCATCCGCGCCGGTGTCGTAGTCGTAGCGTCCCAGCGCGTAATGCGCGTTGGCGACGGCGAAGGGGAAGGCGGCGGTCTCGGCCGCCGCCAGCGTCGCCAGCAGGTCGCGGCGCGCCTCGGCCAGCCGTCCCATGAAGGTGCGCGCCCAAGCGGAGTAGCAGCGCGTGCTGATCACCGTGGCCTGCAGGGCAAGCCCGTAGCGCCGGTCGCGCTCGGTCTTCGCCTCGTACTCCAGGCCGCGCTCCAGGCTTTCCAATGCCTCGGGGAAGCGGCCGAGGATGAACTGCGAATGTCCCATCGCGCTCCAGGCGATGGCCAGACCGCCATGCGACTCGCGGGCCTGGGCCTGGCCGAGCAGCGCCTCTGCCCGCTCGAGCGCGAGGCCGATATGGCCGCGCATCCAGGCATGGCTCCATTGGCCATGCATGGCGTTCCGCAGCTGCGGCTGACCCGGCAGCCGCTCGGCCAGGTGGCGAGCGCGATCATAGGCCTGGCCGGTCTCCAGCGCGCTGTGCCCGCGCAAGCTCAGCAGCGCGCTGCCGGCCAGCAGCTGCATGTCGAGCTCGGCCTGCGCATGGGCCGGGTCTTCGGGCAGCGCCTGCAACAGCGCGATGCCGCGGCGCAGCTGCACCAGCGCCTCCTCCATCGCGCCGCGGCGCATCGCCTGCTGCGCGCCGCGTTGCCACCAGCCGGCCGCCTGCTCCGGCTGCATCGCCTCGGTGCGGTGATGTGCGATGACTTGCGGCTGCGCCGCGGCGCTCGCCGGGAAACGTTCCTCAATGATGGCGGCGACCCGGGCATGCAGTGCGCGGTAGCGCTCGCGCGGCAGCATGCCGAGCGCGGCATCCTGGATCAGCGCATGGCTGAACCGATAGATCTCGCCGCCAGGCCCGCCGCGCCGCTGCAGCACGCGCGACTCCACCAGCCGTTCCAGCATGGGAGCGAGGCACTCCCTCTCGCGCTCCAGTGCTGCGCCGAGCAGTGCGGAGTCGAACTCCCGGCCGATGACGGACGCCACCTCCGCCACCCGCCGCGCCTCTCCCAACCGGTCAAGTCGCGCCAACAGCGAGGCGTGCAGGGAGACCGGCACGCTCGCGCGGTCCGTCGTCGGCGCTCGCTGCGGCGCGGCGGAGGTCGAGGCCGCGCTCCTGGGCGATCTGCTCGGTGACCGCGCGGGTCAGCTCCTCGAGGAACAGCGGCACACCGTCGGCGCGGCGCAGGATGTCGCGGGCGATGGCCGCGGGCAGCGGGACGTCACGAGCGATGCCGCGCACCAGCTCGGCCGCCTCGGCCTCGGCCAGGGGGCCAGGGCCAGCCGCTCGACCCCCGGCGCGCGGAGCCAGGCGGGGGCAGATTCGGGGCGCGCGGTGATGACCGCCAGCACCGGCAGCCGCGGCACGCGCTCGACCCAGAGCGCCAGCAATTCGCGCGTGGTCGGATCCGCCCAGTGCGCGTCCTCCAGCACCATCAGCACCGGCCGCCGCCGCGTGGTGGTGGCCAGCCCGTCTCGCCAGGGCCTGCAGCAACCGTTCGCGCCGCCGCTGCGGCGACATCGGCGGAATAGCGGTGAGGCCCGGCCCTTGCAGCGACATCTGCTCGGCGATCAGGGAGAAGTCGGTCGGCGGCAGGTCGGGCAGCATGGCGCGCAGCTTCTCGATCCGCTGCGCCGGGCCGTCCGAGGCATGCATGCGGCCGTCGCGTTCCAGCTGCTGCAGCACCGGTTGCAGCGGCATCCCCTGCTGATGCGGTGCGGCGAAGTAGCGGACCAGTGTCCTGCTCTCGGTCTCCTTCAGTAGCTGCGCGACCAGACGCGACTTGCCGATGCCGGCTTCGCCGGTGACCAGCACCGTGCGCCCCCGCCCGGCCTGGGCGGAGCGCCACAGCGCCAGCAATCGGTCGAGCGCGACGCCGCGGCCGAGCATCGGCAGCATGCTGCCCGCGGCCCGGGCGGCGAAGCGGTCGGGGCTGCGGGAGACGCCGAGCACCTGCCAGACCGGGACAGGGTCCGGCCAACCCTTGACCAAGTGCCGGCCGAGGTCGCGGATATCGAACAGCGCGCCGACCTGGCGCCGCACGCTGTCCGACAGCAGCGCGGTGCCGGGCTCCGCCAGGGCCTGTAGCCGGGCGGCGAGGTTCGGCGTCTCGCCGAAGATGTCGAGGTCGCGCGGGTCGCCGGTATCGGCCACGTCGGCGACCACGACAAGGCCGGTGGAGATGCCGATGCGCACCGCCAGACGCGGGCCCGAGCGCGGCGGCAGCGCCGCGACCGCGTCGAGGATGCCGAGCGCCGCGCGCACCGCGCGTTCCGCGTCATTCTCCTGAGCGGCCGGGTAGCCGAAGCAGACCAGCACGCCGTCGCCGACGAGCCGGCCGAGATGCCCGCCATGCGCCGCGACCACCTCAGCCGTGGCCCGATAAAAGCGGGCGATCGCCTCGGCAGATTCCTCTGGGTCAGTGCCAGCCGCCATGGCTGCGGAGCCGACGACATCGCAGAACAGCACGGTCATCGGCCGCAGCTCGCGCGGCCGCGGGACGCCGAGCGGTGGCGCCAATGCTCCAGCCTGCTGGCGCAAGCCGCACTCGCTGCAGAACCGCGCGGTGGCCGCCAGCATGGTGCCGCAGCCGGCGCAGGCCAGGTGGGCGCCCAAAGGCTCGGATCGCGGAGTCCGTTCTGCCGGCTGTACCAATGCGACGGTGCCTCTTCCCCGTAGCGCCGGATCAGGCGGTGGGGAACGCTTATCGCACGACAGGTGGGCCTTGCGCCATCGCGTGGGACACCTGGCGCGTCGTGGTTGAAGCCGCGCCCCGGTCCGCTGCCTTGAAGGGTTAAGATGTAGCGCAACAGCCGGGCCGGTCCCGCGTTGTGGCCGGACCAATCCGGAGCAAATCCATTCATGCCACCATCCGATCCGATCGCGCCGCCCGGCTTTCCCGGCCCCGAGATCCCGCCGATGCCGCCCGGCCCGCCCTCGCCCGCGCCCGGCCCGAGCCCGCTGCCACCGGCGCCCACGCCCGGCCCGGAACTGCCGGTGCAGAATCCGCCTGGCCCGCGCGAGATGCCGCCGCCGCAGGCACGGCAAGGCTGATCCGGCCACGCATCTTCCAGCCTGAGGACAAGCGGCGACGCATCCCGCGCATGCCACGGGCGTTGCATTGCTGTCGGCCATGACATCTAGCCGGCGGCATCAGGAGCAATAGGAAGGAACGCTTCATGGCGGGTTCCAGCGGCGATGCGCCGCAGGGCGGCAACCGGAACAACAATCCGGGCAACTTCGCCAACAATCGGGAGAAAGCTTCGCGGGCAGGCCAGATAGGCGGCTCGCGGCAAGGGGCCGCAAGCAATCCAGGCAATTTCGCCAACAACCGCGACCGGGCGCGCGAAGCCGGACATCTCGGCGGCGTGCACCAGGGCAAGGGAAACAACCCGGCGAGATTTCGCCAATGATCCTGCGAAGGCGCGTGAGGCTGGGCATATCGGCGGCACGCATCAGGGCCGGCAGAACAATCCGGCCAACTTCGCCAATGACCGCGGGAAGGCGAGCGAGGCGGGACGGCTGGGCGGCCAGCAGCGTGGCGGTGCCCGCACCGCCGGCGGCGAGACCAGCGAGGCTTGACGCAGGAGCGCTGGCATTGCGGGCGGTGCCTGCTAGTCTCCCTCCAAATGGAGGGAACGAATGGGACCGCTCAACGGCCTGCGCATCCTGGGATTCGCCGGCATCGGGCCAGGGCCGTTCTGCGGCATGGTGCTGGCCGATCTGGGCGCCGAGGTTGTACGGGTCGAGCGGGCGGAGGGACCACCCGGCAGCCGGGAGGATTTCACAGGCCGCGGCCGCCGCTCCATCGCGCTCGATCTTAAATCGCCGGCGGCGATCGACGCGGCGCTGCGGCTCGTCGAAAGCGCTGATGCACTGATCGAGGGCTTCCGCCCCGGAGTGATGGAGCGGCTCGGCCTCGGGCCAGATCCCTGCCTCGGGCGCAACCCACGCCTGGTCTATGGCCGGATGACCGGCTGGGGCCAGGACGGGCCGCTGGCGCAATCCGCTGGCCATGACATGAACTACATCGCGCTGACCGGCGCACTCTGGGCCATAGGCCGGCCGGGGGAACGTCCGGTGCCGCCTCTCAACCTCGTCGGCGATTACGGCGGTGGCGGCATGCTGCTGGCGGTCGGCCTGCTGGCGGCACTGCTGAGCGCGAAATCCACCGGCCGCGGCCAGGTGGTGGATGCCGCGATGGTGGATGGCGCGGCGCTGCTGATGGCGCCGATCTACGCCATGAAGGCGCGCGGCCGCTGGCGGAACGAGCGCGGCGTCAACATGCTGGATGGCGCGGCCCCCTGGTACGACACCTATGCCTGCGCCGATGGCCGCTGGCTCTCGGTCGGGCCGATCGAGCCGCAATTCTTCGCCCTGCTCTGCGAGAAGCTGGGCCTGGACGCCAAGGATTTCCCCGACCGAATGACGCCCTCCACCTGGCCGGGGCTGAAGGCAAAGCTTGCCGGCATCTTCCTGACCCGCACGCGGGACGATTGGGCGGCGCTCTTCGCGGGCACCGATGCCTGCGTCGCGCCGGTGCTGGACATGGAGGAAGCGCCCGCCCATCCGCACAATGCCGAGCGCGGCACCTTCGCGGTGCGGGACGGCGTGGTGCAGCCGAGCCCGGCGCCGCGCTTCAGCGCGACCCCGGCCGCGATCGGCAGCCCGCCCGCGTTGCGCGGCGAGCATACCGAGGCCGTGCTGCGGGATGCCGGATTCTCGGCTGCCGAGATCGACGCGCTTCGCGCCGTCCGCGCCATCGCCTGAACGACCTGATCGCCGGAGGAACCGCCATGGACACAATCCCCGCCACGGGCAGCGCCCGCCTGACCGGCCCGCGCACCGTCTACAACGCGGACCACGAGGCTTTTCGCGACACGGTGCGTCGCTTCTTCGAGAAGCATGTGGTGCCGCATCACCGGCAGTGGGAGCGCGACGGCATCGTCTCCCGCGAGGTGTGGCGGCAGGCGGGCGAGGCCGGCATCCTCTGCCCGATGCTGTCCGAGGAGTATGGCGGCGCCGGTGCGGATTTTGGCTATAGCGCCATCGTCATCGAGGAGATTGCCCGGACCAATTGCACCGGCCCCGGCTTCCCGCTGCATTCCGATATCGTCGTCCCCTATATCGAGGACCTGGCGAGGCCCGAGCGGAAGCGCGAATGGCTGCCGAAGATGGCGTCCGGCGAGATCATCGGCGCCATCGCAATGACCGAGCCGGGCATGGGCAGCGACCTGAAGGCCATGCGCACCACGGCGAAGCGCGACGGCGACCACTACGTCATCAACGGGTCGAAGACCTTCATCAGCAACGGCCAGCTCGCCGACCTCGTCATCCTCTGCGCGAAGACCGATCCCGCCGCGGGCCGCAAGGGCATCAGCCTGATCTGCGTCCCCGCCGGCACGCCCGGCTTCACCAAGGGCCGCAACCTCGAGAAGATCGGCCTGCATGCGCAGGACACCTCGGAGCTGTTCTTCGAGGATGTGCGGGTGCCGGTCGAGAACCTGCTCGGCGAGGAGAACAAGGGCTTTTCCTACCTCATCCGCAACCTGCCGCAGGAACGCCTGGTCATCGCCGTGCGCGCCGCGATGGGCATGGAGGTGATGCTGCAGAAGACCGTGGACTACGTGAAGGAACGCCAGGCCTTCGGCCAGCCGGTCATCGACTTCCAGCACAACCGCTTCAAGCTGGCCGATGCCAAGGCGCAGGCGGCGATGTACCGGGTCTTCGCCGATCACTGCCTGGCGCTGCACCTACGCGGCGAGCTGACGGTGGAGCTGGCCGCGGCGGCCAAGCTGCTGGGCGCCGAGATGCAGAACAAGCTGTTCGACGACTTCCTGCAACTGCATGGCGGCTATGGCTACATGGCCGAATACGAGATCGGCCGCGCCTGGGCCGATGCGCGCGTCGGCCGCATCTATGGCGGCAGCAGCGAGATCATGCGCGAGATCATCGGCCGCACGCTGTAACGGAGAGAGCTTGATGCCGACCCATCGCCGCGCCCTGCTGGGCGCGGCGGCCGCGCTCGCGGCCCCTGTCAGCCTGCGTGCCCAGCCACGCTTTCCCGACCGGCCCATCACGGTGCTGGTCCCCTTCCCGCCCGGCGGCGCCACCGATGTGCAGATGCGCGGCCTGGCGGAAGCCGCGACGCGCGCCTTCGGCCAGACCGTGCTGACCGAGAACCGTCCCGGCGCCGGCAGCACGCTGGGCCCCGCCGCGGTCGCGCGCGCGAAACCCGATGGCTATCTGGTCTCGCAGATGACGCTGCCGGCGCTGCGGTTGCCCTTCATGCAGCGCATGCCCTACGACCCGCGGCGCGACTTCACGCCGATCCTGCACCTCACCGGCTATACCTTCGGCGTGCTGGTACGCGGCGACAGCCCCTGGACCACCTGGCAGGAGCTGGTTGCGGATGCGCGGGCGCGGCCCGGGCGGCACCGTTGGGGCAATACCGGCGCCAACGGCACGCCACATCTCGCCATGGTCGACCTGGCCGCGCAGGAGAAGCTCGATGTCGAGCACATTCCCTTCCGTGGCGAATCGGAAGGCACCACCGCGCTGCTCGGCGGCCATATCGAGGCACAGGCGGCCGGCACCGGCGCGGCGCCGCTCGTCGCCGAAGGCAAGCTCCGCTACCTGAATGTCTGGACGCGGGAACGCGTGGCCCGCTTCCCCGAGGTGCCGACCCTACTGGAACTCGGCTATGCCGGCATGGTGGTCACCTCGCCGTATGGGCTGGTGGCACCGGCGGGGCTCGATCCGGCGATCCTCGCCGTCCTGCATGATGGCTTCCGCCGCGCGCTGCACGATCCGGCGCATCTTGCGGTACTCGCGCGGCTCGATCAGCCGGTCGAGTACCTGAACAGCGCCGACTACGCGCGCAACATGGCCGATACGATCGACCTGGAGGAAAAGCGCGTCGAACGGCTCGGGCTGCGCGGCGGCTGAAGCGGCTCGCATTCGACCTGACTCACGACAAGCGATCCACTCCTTCGTTCAAGCGAGCAAACGACGTTTCCCGGTGATGCGGCCGGCTCGGCATTTGCTCTCAACGGCAGCGGCGACCTGTGCGCCGCGCCACAGCGGTGGCGCCACGACCGGCGCATATCCCCTGCATGCAATATGCCATGCGGGAGAGAGACGATGTTCAAGGCCATCAAGCAGCACCGGCATCAGTGGGAAGACGTGGGCGCAGTCGCGCTGGCCCTCGGCTATCTCGGCGGCTTCGTGGCGGCGGTGGAATTCGCCCTGTCCCGCCTGGTCTTCCTCAGCAGCTTCTGACGCGGGGGCGCTACCTGGCGGGCAGGTAGCGCTCCTTCAGGATCCGCCGCAGCAGCTTGCCGGCCTCGCTCCGCGGCAACTCCTCTGCCACCTCCCAGCTGCGCGGGCGCTTCGGCCCGGCCAGCCGGTCCCGGCACCAGTCCTCCAGCGCCTTGGCCTCCAGCGCCGCCCCGCCGCGCGGCACCACTACAGCATGCACCTGCTCCCCCATCTCCGCATGCGGGACGCCGACCACCGCGACTTCCGAGACATCCGGGTGCTGCGCCAGCACCGCCTCGATCTCCGCCGGATAGAGATTGACCCCGCCCGAGAGGATCAGGTCGGCCCGGCGGTCGGACAGGAACAGGAAGCCGTCCTCGTCCAGCCAGCCGAGATCGCCGAGCGTCGCCCAGCCGCGCGCGTCGTAGCAGGCGGCCGTCTTGTCAGGCGCGTTGTGGTAGGCGAAGCGCGGCGCGCCGCTGAAGCGGATGGTGCCGGTCTGCCCAGAGGGCAGTTCCGCCCCATCCTCCCCGGTGATGTGCACCGCCACGCCGTTCACCGGGCGGCCGACGCTGCCCGGCTTGCGCAGCCAGTCCTGCGGCGAGATCACCGTGGTGCCGATCCCTTCCGACCCCGCATAGTATTCCCAAAGGATCGGCCCCCACCAATCGATGATGGCGCGCTTCACCGCCGGCGGACAGGGCGCCGCGGCATGAATGGCGGTGCGATGGGAGGACAGGTCGTGCCCGCGCCGCACCGCCTCCGGCAGCGCCAGCATGCGGACGAACATCGTCGGCACCCATTGGCTATGGGTGATGCGGAACCGCTCGATGGTGGCGAGGCACTGCGCCGGGTCGGATTTGCGCAGCACCACCACGGTGCCGCCCTCGGTCAGCGTGCGGTAGACATACCGGTTGGGCGCGGCGTGGTAGAGCGGCGCGGGGCAGAGATAGACCGTGTCCTCGCCGAAGCCGTAGAAGCCCTTCCAGGTCATGTCCCATTCCGGCGCGTCGCGCTGCTCGTAAGGAACCAGCGGCCGGCGGATGCCTTTCGGCAGGCCCGTGGTGCCGGAGGAATAGAGGAATCCGCGGCCGACCGGCCGCTCGGGCAAGGGCGCCGCGGGATCCTGCGCGGCGACGCCGGTCTCGTAGCTGGCATAGCCGGGGATACCCTCGGCCAGCGCGTAGCGCGGCCGGTCACCGACCGCGCCTTCCGCCACCAAGTCCTGCGCCAGCGCGGCCAGCGCCGGGCTGGCGATCAGCAGCGTCGCGCCGCTGTCCTGCAGCACATAGGCGACCTCATGCGGCCGCAGATGGATCGAGAGCGGCGTGTAGTACAGGCCGGCCAGCCGCGTCGCCTCGGCGATCTCCAGGGATTCCGGCCGGTTCTCCAGCAGCAGGGCGATGCCGTCGCCGGGCCGCAGGCCGAGGCCGATGAGCCAACGCGCCACCTGCCGGGCCCGCGTGTACAACCGGCCATAGGTGATCGCCTCGCCCGTATCGGGAAAATACGCGGCGATCTTTTCCGGTTGGCGATCCGCCCAAGTGGCCAGTTGCGGCATCCGCATCCTCCTGTTGCCGCCAGGGTGGCGGCAGCATGCCCCGGGCGTCAATGCGTCGGCCTGACGTGGAAATCCCACGGGACACACGCTGCGGCTGTGGCATGCTGTGCGCCCGCACCACGCTGCGGGAGCCCATTGGGGGGAGGAGAATGCCAATGTCCATCATCAGCCGCCGCGGCCTGCTCGGCGCGGCTGCGTGGCAACTGCGGCCGCATCCCTGCTGCCCGGCCTGCCCGCCATGGCCGCCGCGCCGTTCCGCAACGTGCTGCCGCCCGCCTGGCAGCGTTTCAAGATCGGGGAGTTCGAGGCGACCGTGGTGTCCGACGGCCTCCTGCCGATCGGCAAGCCGGAGCCGGCCTTTCCCACCGCGCCGGTGGCAGACCTCCGCAACCTACTCTCGAGCAACTTCCTGCCGCTCGACGAAACCCCGCTCGAGCAGAACATTCTCATCCTGAATACCGGCCGGCAGCTTATTCTCTTCGACACCGGCATGGGCGAGAGCATGGGACCCGCAAGCAAGATGTTCGGGCCCACCTCGGGACGCATGCTGCAGAACATGCGCGCCGCGGGAATCGAGCCGGAGCAGATCGACCTCGTCGTGCTGACCCACGCGCATTGCGACCATTGCTGGGGATTGGTGGATGCCAGCGGCAATCGCGTCTTTCCGAACGCCCAGGTCGCCATCAGCGAGACCGACCTGAAGTTCTGGACCGACGACGCCAACAAGAAGGGAGCCGAGTTCATGGTCACCTTCGTCGATGGCGCCAAGAAGAACCTCGCGCCCTATCGTGACCGCATGATCATGGTGAAGGATGGGCAACCCGTTGCGCCGGGTGTCGTCGCCATCTCGACCCCGGGCCACACGATGGGCCATCATTGCTATGCCATCACCTCCGGCAACGCCACGATGGTGAACACCGGCGACCTCGCGCACCACCCGGTGCTGCTGCTGCGTCGGCCGATGTGGGAGTTCGCCTATGACAGCGACCCGAAGCTGTCGGCGCAGACCCGCACCCGGATGCTCGACCGTTTGGCGACCGACAAGCACCAGATACTCTCCTATCATTTCCCCTGGCCGGGCGTCGGCCGCGTGGTCAAGGAAGGCGAGGGCTTCGGCTGGTACGCGACACCGACCAACGTCTCGGTGCTCTGATGGCCGCAGCGGCGCTTCCCGAAATCCGCGAGGCGGAGGCGCCGCCCGACATCGCCGCGATCTATGCGGCGCTGCGCGAGGCCAGCGGCGTGCCGCTGGTCAACCTGATCCACCGCCACCTCGCCACCCTGCCCGGCGTGCTGCCCTGGGTCTGGCAGGCGGTCCGCCCGCCGCTGGAGGATGGCCGGCTGGCCGGGGCGCGCGATCGACTGGCGGCGGCGGTGCCGCTTCCGCCCGCCACGCTGCTGCCGGAGAACGCGCTCAGCGCTGCCGAGCGCCGGGAGGTCGCGGCCCTGGCCGAGACCTACAACCGCGGCAACCTGACCAACCTGATCCTGCTGACCGCGCTGCGCCGCGCGCTGGAAGGCACGCCCGCCGAGCCCGGCCCGCCACCGCCAGCGATCGCCCCGCCCGCCATGCTGCCGATGCCGCCGCCCCTGCCGAAGCTGGCGGCGCTGCCGCCGGCGCTCGCCGCCGCCGTGCAGGCGCTGGCGGCACGCCATGGCGATACCGGCGTTGTCCCCAGCCTCTACCTCCATCTCGCGCACTGGCCAGGCATCCCGCCGGCGCTGCCCGGCTGGCTCGGCGCCGCGCTCGACCCGGCGGCGATCGCCGCGGGACGCGACGCCGCCCGGCGGCTGGCGGAGCGCGAGGCCGATGCGCTGCGTCCCGCCTTGGCGCTGGCGGGGGAGGTGCCGAACGGCCATGGCCCGGCCGTGCTCGCCGTGCTCGGCACCTTCACCCGCCAGGTCATCCCGGCGATGGTGCCGATCGGCCTGGCGCTGCGGCGGGTCCTCGCCCAGGGTTGAACCGGGGCGCCGCCGCGGCCCGGACGGCGCCGCCTATACTGCCTGTCCCGCCGGTTGGGAGGAGGCCACCGCCCTGCCCAAAATCGCCGCCTCCTTGCCGATCCGGCCTCCGGTGGCGCCGCGGCGCCTCGACATCCAGGACCATCCATGACTGCATTCCGCCCGATGGCCCGCCGCGGTCTTCTGGTCGGGGCCGCCACCGCCGGCCTCGGCGGCCCGGTCCTAGCGCAGGGCATCACGCCGACGCTCAACGCGCTCGCGGCCAAGGCCAACTCCGGGACGGTCGGCGTCATCTCCGGCGGGGCGGACGGCACCTATGTCCGCATTGCCGCCGACCTGGCCGCGGTGCTGGACGATCCCGACGGGCTGCGGGTGCTGCCTATCCTCGGCAAGGGCTCGCTGCAGAACATCGCCGATATCCTGGTGCTGCGCGGCGTCGATATCGGCATCGTCCAGTCGGACGTGCTGGCCTATGCGCGGCGGGAGAAGCTGCTGCCCGGTCTCGACAGCCTGATCCAGTATGTCGCCAAGCTCTATGACGAAGAGGTGCATGTCCTTGCCCGTCAGGAGATCGCCGGCATCCGGGACCTGGCCGGCAAGCCGGTGAATGTCGATGTCCGCGGCAGCGGCACGGCGATGACCGCCTCGTTGGTCTTCGATGCGCTCGGCATCGCGGTCGATGCCAGGCACGACCCGCAGGACAGCGCGCTCGAGCGGCTGCGGCGCGGCGAGATCGCGGCGCTGGTCTATGTCGCGGGCAAGCCGGCCCGGCTGTTCGGCGGCATCCCGGCCGAGAGTGGCCTGAAGCTGCTGCCGGTGCCGGCCGGCCCGGCCCTGCTGCAGACCTACCTGCCCGCCGAATTCCGCCCCGCCGACTACCCCCGCCTGGTGCCGGAGGGCGGCGCGGTCGAGACCATCGCGGTCGGCGCCGTCATGGCGGTCTATGCCTGGCCGGCGGCAACCGAGCGGCATCGCAAGGTGGCCCGCTTCGTCGAGGCCTTCACCGCCAATTCCCCACCTTCCTGCAACCGCCGCGGCATCCGAAATGGCGCGAGGTGGACTTGGCCGCCCAGGTCCCGGGCTGGACCCGCTTCACTCCAGCCGCAGCCGCGACGCCGGGCCGGCCCCGTCCCTTCGTGGAACGCTAGCGCAAGCCGCAGCGTTGCACCGCAACCTCACGGAGGACGGAGCCCGCCCATGCCCAGCATCATCGCCAAGGACGGCACGCGGATCTTCTACAAGGATTGGGGCAGCGGCCCACCGGTCGTCTTCTCGCATGGCTGGCCGCTGAATTCGGATGCCTGGGACGAGCAGATGATGGCCGTCGCCTCCCAGGGCTTCCGCGCGATCGCGCATGACCGCCGCGGCCATGGCAGGTCCGACCAGGGCTGGGCCGGGCACGACATGGACGAATACGCGGATGACCTCGCCTCGCTGATCGAGACGCTGGCGCTGCAGGATGTCAGCCTGGTCGGCCATTCGACCGGTGGCGGCGAGATCACCCGCTATGCCGGCCGACACGGCACCGGGCGGATCGGCCGCATGGTGCTGTTGGGCGCGGTGCCGCCGCAGATGGTCAAGTCGGAGACCAACCCGGATGGCCTGCCGATGCAGGTCTTCGACGCCATCCGCGCCGGCGTCATGGCGGACCGCTCGCAGTTCTACCAGGACCTCAGCGGCCCCTTCTACGGCGCCAACCGGCCGGGCGCGAAGGTCTCCCAGGGGCTGCGCGATGCCTTTTGGCTGATGGGCATGCAGGCCGGGCTGAAGCCGGCCTTCGACTGCATCAAGGCCTTCTCGGAAACCGACTTCACCGCGGACCTGAAGCGGATCGACAAGCCGGTGCTGGTGGTACACGGCGACGACGACCAGATCGTGCCGATCGACCGCGCCGGCCGGGCCTCGGCGAAGCTGCTGCGGCATGCCGAGCTGAAGGTCTATGAGGGCGCGCCGCACGGCCTCGCCAGCACCCACAAGGACCGCTTCAACGCCGACCTGTTGGCTTTCCTGCGGAGCTAGTCCAGGTCTTCCAGCCCCAGCGCCCGGATCCGCCCGCGCTCCTCGTCCCAGCCCGGGCGGTCCTTCACGTTGAGGAAGAGGTGCACGCGGCGCTCCAGCAGCGCCTCGAGCTCCCGCCGCGCGCTCTGCCCAATCGCCTTCACCTTGGCGCCGCCATCGCCGATCAGGATCGCCTTCTGGGTGGCGCGGCCGACATAGATGGTGCAGTCGACGCGGACGCTGCCGTCCTTGCGCTCCTGCCAGTTCTCGGTCTCGACCGTCGCGTGGTGCGGCACTTCCTCATGCGTCTGGCGCAGGATCTGCTCGCGCACGATCTCCGCCACCAGCATGCGGTTGGGCAGGTCGGAGAGCTCGTCCTCCGGGAAAAGGTAGGGGCCGGGCGGCATGTCCGCCGCCATCTTCTCCAGCAGGCGGTCCAGCCCGCGGAATTTCTCGGCGGAGATCATGAAGGTCTCCTCGATCGGCAGCATCTGGTTCAGCTCGGCGGCCAGCGGCAGCAGCCGCGGCGGCTCCACAAGGTCCACCTTGTTGAGCGCCAGCCAGATCGGCTTGGCCGCCTTGGCCAGGCGTTCCACGATCGCGCGCACCGCATCGGTCAGCCCGGCCCGGGCATCGACGATCAGCAGGGTGCGGTCGGCGTCCTGCGCGCCGCCCCAGGCGGCGGCGACCATGGCGCGGTCGAGGCGCCGGCGCGGCTGGAAGATGCCGGGCGTGTCCACCAGGATGATCTGTGCCCGCCCCTGGGTGCCTTCGTGCATCACCACGGCGCGGATGCGGAAGCGGGTGGTCTGCGGCTTCGGCGAGACGATCGTCACCTTGCTGCCGGCCAGCGCATTCACCAGCGTCGACTTGCCGGCATTCGGCGCGCCGACCACGGCCACCAGGCCGCAGCGCGTGCGGCCGGCCACCGGCGCCGGGCGGCTTTCCTCGGGAGGGTGGGGCAGGTCCTGGTCCTCGTTCATGTCCGTTGCAGCCCCAAAAGCCAGGCCTCCGCCGCCGCCTGCTCGGCGGCCCGCTTGGTCGCCCCCGTGCCCTCGGCGTCCCGGCCCGCCGCCGCGACGGTTACCTTGAAGACCGGGCTGTGCGGCGGCCCCTCGGTCGAGGTCAGGGTATAGGCCGGCAGGCCGAGCCCACGTCCGAGCGTCCATTCCTGCAGCCGGCTCTTTGCCGGAAGCGGCGGCTTGTGGTGGCCTTCCAGCAGGCCAAGCCATTCCTGTCGCACCAGCTTGCGCGCCGCCTCCAGCCCGGCATCCAGGTAGAGCGCGCCGAGCACCGCTTCCAGCGCATCCGACAGGATGTTCACCCAGGTGCGGAAGCCCTGCTGCCGGTAGCTCTCCGGCATCTTCAGCGCCGCAGCGATCTCCAGCCGCTCGGCGATGCCGGCCAGCGTTTCGGCCGATATCAGGAAGGACAGCCGCTTGCCGAGGTCGCCCTCGCGCTCGGTCGGGAAGCGCTCGATCAGCCATTCGGCAATAAGCAGGCCGAGCACCCGGTCGCCGATGAATTCCAGCCGCTCGTTCGAGCTCAGCCGTGACCCCTGGGTGGCGGAGGAATGGGTCAGCGCCTGCCGCAGCAGCTCCGGCCGCGCGAAGGCGTGGCCGAGCCTGGCCGCAAGGGCGGCATGGCCCGCCTCGTCGCTCATGACGGCCGGCTCATCGGACGCCGGAGAACAGCCGGTTCCAGCGGATGGCCATGGGCCAGGTCCAGGGCTTCCACAGGCTGGCCTGCGATCCGTCGAGCGAAAAGAAGATGAATCCAGCCCGGCCCACCAGGTTCTCCACCGGGATGAAACCGACCGCGTCCAGGTAGCGGCTGTCCTGGCTGTTGTCCTGGTTGTCGCCCATGCCGAAGACATGGTTGGGGGGGATGCGGAATTCGATCGTGTTGTCGGCGCTGCCCTGGTCGGTGCATTCGAGGATGCCGTGCACCCGGCCCTCAGGCAGCGTTTCGCGGTAATACTTGGCCGGCTCGCGGTAGCAGCGGTCGAGCTCGGAATCGCCCACCAGCTCCCGCTTCACCGGCTGGCCGTTGACATGCAGGATGCCCCCGCGGACCTGGATACGGTCGCCCGGCAGGCCGACGATGCGCTTGATATAGTCCTGGCTGGGGTCGCGCGGCAGCTTGAAGACGGCGACGTCGCCGCGCTTCGGCAGCGACCCGAAGATCCGCCCGGAGAACAGGTTCGGCCCAAAGGGCATCGAGTAGCGCGAATAGCCGTAGGAGTATTTTGAGACGAAGAGATAGTCGCCGACCAGCAGGGTCGGGATCATGGAGCCGGACGGGATGTTGAACGGTTCGAAAGCAATGGTCCGGATGCCGATGGCGATCAAGCCGGCATAGAGCATCGTCTTGACGCTCTCCAGCCAGCCGCCGGACTTCTTCTTCGCCATGGATGTGCTCAAGGAAACCACCGCAGGGTTGGGCGCCCGCGGGGCGGTCCCCGGGCAGGGTCGGCGCGTCAGGCGCCGGGATGAAGCCTGCCGGGGGGTAGGGTGTCAAGAAACCGACCGTTTCGGGCATCCCGCTACGCTCACGGCATGAAGCTGCCGCCACCGACATCGATGGTGCCGCCGGTCAGGTAGGCGGCGGCATCCGAGGCGAGGAAGGCGGCGACCTCCGCCACATCGGCCGGCGTGCCGACCCGGCCCACCGGCACCTGCGCCAGGAAGGCGGCATTGGCCGCGTCGGTGGTGCCGCGCGCCATCGGCGTGTCGATCCGGCCGGGGGCGATGCAGTTCACCGTGATCCCGTCCGGGCCGCATTCGACCGCGAGGCTGCGGGCGAAGCCCATCAGCCCGGTCTTGGCCGCCGCGTAATGGGCGCCGGCGATCTGGCTCTTGGCCCGCGCCGCCTGACTGGTCAGCATGATGATCCGGCCCCAGCGCCGGGCCCGCAGCGGCGGCAGGCAGGCCTGGGAGACCAGGAAGGCCCCCGTCAGGTTCACCGCCAGCACCCGGCGCCATTCCTCGGCCGGCATGTCGCGGATCTTCCGCGCCCGGCCATCCGTCGCCTTGGGGGAGATGCCGGCATTGTTCACGACGATGCCGAGCCGTTGCCAATCCTCGCCGAGGGCAATCGGCAGTGCGGCCACCGCCTGCTCGTCCGCCACGTCGAGCCGGATGGCGCGGGCCTCGTGCCCCTGGGCCCGGAGCGCGGCGGCGGTCGCCTCCACCTCGTCGATCACGTCGGCCAGCACCACGGGGTGGCCGTTCGCCGCAAGTTTCGCGGCGATGCCGGCACCGATGCCGCGGGCGGCGCCGGTGACGAGGGCGAGACGGTCCTCTGGGGCGTTCATGGCGTCAGGATCACCTTGCTGGCGGCGCGCTGGCGGGCGAGTTCGAACCCCTCGATGCCACGATCCAGCGACATGCGGTGGGTGATCATCGGCCGGAAGCCCTCCGGGTCGCGCGAGAGGTGGGCCAGCACGCGGTCCCAGGTGCGGCGCTCGGCGCCATGGGAGGCACGGAGCTGGTGGCGCATGCGGACGAAGTCGGTCAGCGGCAGGGTCAGCGGCGCGGCGTGGATGCCGGCGGCGACGATCACGCCGCCCTTCTTCAGCACGGACATGCCCTCGACAAGGGTCTGCGGCACGCCGGTCGCCTCCAGCACCACGTCGACGGCGCGGCCGCCGGTCAGCGCCATCACCTGGTCCTTCAGGGCGCCCTCCGCGACATCGACCAGCTCGGTGAAGCCGAGCGCCCGCAGCACGTCGAAGCGCGGCGCATCGGCGCGGCCGGCGACGATGACCCGGGCGGCGCCGGCCAGCCGGGCGAACAGGGCGATGGCCTGGCCGATGGTCCCGGGGCCGAGCACCAGCACGGTGTCGCCGAGACCGACCTCGCCGGTCAGCACCGCCTCGGCGCCGACGCCGAGCGGCTCGGTCAGCGCCGCCAGCTCGGCGTCCAGCCCCTTCGGCAGGGCGACGCAGCAGCGCGACGGCACCCGGACCTCGGCCTGGAAGCCGCCGTCCCGCGTCAGGCCGATGCCCTGGCGGTTTAGGCAGTTGCGCGTGTCGCCGGCCCGGCAATTGGCGCAATGGCCGCAGAAGACGAAGGGGATGACGGCGACCCTATCGCCCTCGGCGAAGCCCGAGCCGGTGCCGTTGCGGATGACGGTGCCGCAGAATTCGTGGCCCATGGTCAGCGGCAGGTGCGGGACCATGAAGTCGTAGCCCGCGGTCCACTCATAGGCATGGACGTCGGAGCCGCAGACGCCGACCGCGTCGACCCGCAGCACCACCTCGGCCGGGCCGGGCGGCGGCGGCTCGGGGATGTCCTGGAATTCGAGGCCGAAGGCGGCCGCCGTCTTGCGCAGCGCCAGCATCAGAAGGGCTCCGGATAGTGGCCGGCATAGAAGGAGATCGGCGGCTTGGCGTCGGGGTCGGTCACCATGTCGATCAGCGTCGGGTGGTCCGCGGCCAGCGCCGTCTCCAGCGCGCCGCGGATCTCGCCGCTATGCTCCAGCCGCACGCCGAGCACGCCGCAGGCCCGGGCGATGGCGGCGTGGTCGACGGCGGTGAAGTTCACCGCCTTGGTGTGCTCGCCGGATTTCACCTCCTCGGCATGCTTCTGATAGCCGAGGATGCCGTTGTTCAGGACGATGGTGACGATCGGCAGCTCGAGCCGCCGCAGCGTCTCGAGCTCGGCCCAGGAATGGCCGAAGCCGCCATCGCCGCAGAGGCAGACGACGCGGCCGCCGGAGCCTGCCTCCTCCGCCGCGATGCGGGCGCCGATCGCCATGGGCAGGCCCCAGCCGAGGCCGGCGATGCCGCGCGGGGTCAGGAAGCGCTGGCCCGGCCGCTTCGCGGTCAGGTAGTTGGCGATCCAGATCGAGGAATAGGAGGCATCGGCGACGACGATGTCCTCCGGCCGAAGCAGCGCGTCGAGCTCGGCCATCAGCCGCTCCGGCCGCGGCAGCTTCGCGTCGCGGGTGGTGATGTCGGCGATGGTGCGTCGCCAGCCCGTGATGGCGCTGGCGATCTCGGCCTCGAGGCCGGGACGGGCGGCGGCGCGGGTCGAGAGGTCGCGGGCCTTCAAGGCCTCGCCCAGCGCGGCCAGGGTCAGCTTCGCATCGCCCACCAGCCGCATCGCCTCATGATTGCGGCCGACCTCCATCGGATCGGCGTCGAGATGGATGAAGCGGGTATTGGGCGAGAACAGCTTCCAACTGTCCGTGCCGTTCTGGTTGGTGCGATTGCCGACCAGCAGCACGACATCGGCGCGGTCGACGATCGGCCGCATCTCGCCGGTGCGGGACCCCTGCCCCATGACATAGCCGATGACGCCGAGGCTGAGCGGATGCGTCTCATCCACCCCGCCCTTGCCCATGACGGTGGTGCCGACGGGCAGGTGCGCCGCTTCCTGCAGCGCGGCCAATCCGGCCGCGGCGCCCGAGAGGTGGATGCCGCCGCCGGCGACCACCAGCGGGTGCCGCGCCGCGGCCAGCATGTCCGCCGCCGCGGCGATGGCGGCAGGGTCGGCCACCACCCGGTCGAGCGGCACCTGGCCGAGCGACATGGCCCGCGGCCGCAGCAGGGAGGAAAGCGAGGCGGCCGGATCGGTCAGCAGGTCGGCCGGCACCAGCAGCACGGCGGGGCCTGGCCGGCCGGAGGTCGCGGCGGTGAAGGCCATGTCCACATAGTCGTCCAGCCGGTCGGCGCGGTCGATCCGCCGCACCCATTTCGCAACCGGGGCGAACATGTTGAGGTGGTCCAACTCCTGGAAGGCATTGCGGTCGGAGCTGTCGCGGGTGACCTCCTGCACCAGGGCGAGGACCGGGATACTGGCCTTCAGCGCCTCCGCCAGCGGCGGCACCAACAGCGTCGCGGCCGGGCCGTTCTGCGCGGTGACCACGCCGACCTTGCGGGAGATCCGGGCATAGCCATCCGCCATGGTCCCGCCGGCATTCTCCTGCCGGTAGACCTTCTGGTCGATGCCGACATGCGGCGAGGCCAAATGAAAGGCGCTGGGCAGGGATTGGCCGAAGGTCAGCGTCACGCCATGGCGGCGGAAGGCCTCGGCGAGACGAAGGGCCACGGTGGCGTTGGTGGTCTGTCCGGCGTGATCCGGCATTGCGTTCCCTCTCGGCGTTTCGCGGGAGGGTAGCACCGCGGGCGGGAGGGGGAAGCCGGGGATGGCGGGCTTTGCCCGGGCCGGGCCGGACACCTATGATGCCGCGATCGTCGCAGCCGAGGGGGACGGGTGCCGGACAGACAGAAGCGCCGCGGCCCGGACCTGGTCGGGCTCATCGGCCTCGCGGTCATCCTCGGCCTGCTGGCCGGGGCCTATCTCCTGTTCCCGCTGCTGCAGCGGTCGATGAGCTACCAGGACTGCATAGCCTCGGGCCGGATCACCGGCTGCTGACGGGCGGCGCGCTCATGCCGCGTCGTGGAAGATCACCCCGAGGGTGAGACGCTCGCCCGACCGGATCCGGCTGACGCCGTGCCGCAGCATGACCCGGTAAACCCCGCGGGCACCCTGAACGGGCCGGTGGTGCACGGCGAAGACCACTGCCTCCCCCTGCCGCAGCGGCACCACCTCGGCGCGGGACTGCATGCGCGGGCGCTGCTCGGTCAGGACGAATTCGCCGCCGGCGAAGTCGCGGCCGGGCTCGGACAGCAGGATGGCGACCTGCAGCGGGAAGACCTGCTCGCCGTAGAGGTCCTGGTGCAGGCAGTTGTAGTCGCCCGGGCCGTAGCGCAGCAGCAGCGGCGTCGGCCGAGGCTGGCCGGCGGCATGGCATTCCGAGGTGAAGGCGGCCAGCTCGGGCGGGAAGCGGCGCGGCAGGCCCATCCTGGCATTCCAGCCATTCGCCACCGGCGCCAGGCGCGCATAGAGTGCCTCCCGCAGCCCCGCGACCAAGGCGGGGAGCGGGTAGGCGAAGTAGCGGTACTCGCCGCGCCCGAAGCCGTGCCGGGCCATGACCACGCGGCTGCGGAAGCCGTCCTCCCGCCCATAAAGGGCGGCGAGGCCAGCGCATTCCGCCGGCGTCAGCAGCGGGCCGGTGGTGGCGGCGCCGAAGCCGTCCAGCTCGGTCGGGACGCGCGCCCAGTCGAGCGCGGCGATGCGGTCTGCGATCCTCATGTCCCGGCTATGCCGCATCCGCCGCCACGGCGCCTACCGCCGAGTGCGCCGACAGGGAGGATGATCTATGCCGGCGTGCTGGGTCATGCAGCGGAGACACTGCAGGTCACCTTGTTCGAGGCGGCGATGGCGCTGCAGATTGGCGCTTCCATCATCGCCACCCAGCACGGGCTCAACCCGCCCCTGATCAACCTCATGGTCGGAACCGGGACGCCGCTGTCCTTCGCCACTCTGACGGCTTGGCGGCTGCTGCTCGGCGCGCTGTAGCGCAATATCTTCGGAGCAGATGTACGCGTCCGGGCGTTCACGCCCTACCGCGATCCGCTTCAGCGGCGGAGGGCGGGCGCCCGCAGCAGCAGCGGCCGCCCCAGCGCCCAGCCCAGCACCACCAGCACCACCACCGCGCCGCCATGCCAGACCAGGATCATCAGCATGGCATCCAGGTGGTGGAACAGGCTCAGCCCTGCCGAGCACAGCGCCGCTGACGCCAGCCCGCCCAGCAGCAGCACCGGCAGCGGCCGCACCGGCCCGGCATGGCGCAGCAGCAGGTAGAGCGCCAGGGTCAGCGGCGTGCCCATCAGCAGGATGAACCGCACGCAGCCCCAGCTGGTGCCCATCGCCCAGGCCTCCGGTCCCATCCGCCCGAGGTCGGCGAAGCAGCCCCAGCCGAGCCCGCCCAGCCAGAGCACCAGCGGCACGACGGGCAGCAGCGCCCAGGCCGCCGCGCGATCCGGCCGCGCCAGCATCGCCGCCGCCAGCGCCGCGGCCAGGCCGGTGGCGATGGATGCGAGGAACTGCGCCAACTCCTGCGGCAGGGCCATGCGCTGGGCCAGATCATGCCGCAGCCCTTCCACCGCCACCGCCAAGCCGATCAGCAGCACCGCCAACGCGCACCACAGCAGCGCCTGCAGCCCGGGCGGCGGCAGGCGGCGGACCGGGGGCAGCCCGGTCGCCAGCCGGTCGATCAGCTGCTCGCTCTCCACTCAGTCCTCCGCGCCCAGGCGTTTCCGCAAGGCCTTCACCGCCCGGTGGGTCGCCACCTTCAGCGCCCCGACCGACATGCCGGACCGCGCGCTCGCCTCCGCCAAGGGCAGGTCCTCCAGCTTCGCCAAGCCGAGCGCGGTGCGCTGCGCCTGCGGCAGCTTCGGCGACCGCAGCCCGCACCTGGCCGAGGCCACCCTCGCCTCCCCTGGTTCGTCCCGGGCGCCGCCAAGGTTTCACCGAAATCGTCGATCGGCGTCTCGCGGCCCTGGCGGCGACCGCTGCGGCGCAGCCGGTCGATCGCGCGGCGCTCGCAGATCGCCACCAGCCAGGGGCGGATCGGCCGCGCCGGGTCATAGGTATGGCGCAGCTGGTGGATGGTCAGGAGCGCGTCCTGCACCGCATCCTCGGCCTCCGCCGCGTCGCGAATGCGGCGGCGGGCGACGCCGCGCAGCAAGGGCAGGGCAGCGCGCAGCAGGGCGTCATAGGCGCGGGCGTCGCCGGCCTGCGCCGCGACCATCCAGGCCTCCCACTCCCCCTGCCCCGCCATGGGCCGCCTTATGCCACGAGGGCGGGCCGTTTCGAACGCCAGCCATGCGCGGCCTCGTAGGCCGCCGCCGCGCCGAACAGCAGCGGCTCGGCGAAGGGCTTGGCCACCAGTTGCATGGCCACAGGCAGCCCACCCTCGCCGAAGCCGGTGCAGAGCGTAATGGCCGGCCAGCCGGTGACGTTGAAGGGCATGGTGAAGGTCGGCTTCTCCAGGAAGGCCCATTTCGGCACGGCGTCGATCCGCGGCGCCTCGCCCTGCGCCGAGGCGGTCAGCAGGAGGTCGAAACCGGCGGTCGCCGCCTCGGTCGCGGCGATCAGCCGTCGCCGCATCTTCTGCGCTGCCAGGTAGTCGCCGGCCGAGAGCAGCCCGCCCGCCACCAGCCGGTCGCGCAGCAGCTTGCCGTAGAGGCCTGGGTCGCGGCGCATCCATCGCTCGTGCACCGACCAGGCCTCGGCCAGCAGGATCAGCCAGCCGGGGGCGTTGTATTCGGCCAGCGAGGGCAGGGTCACGTCGCGGACCTCCGCCCCTCGGCCTGGTAGAAGGCGACGGCGGCCTCGATGCCCGCCAGGGTCGCCGGGCTGACCGGGTTGTCCACCTCGTGGAAGTGGCGGACCAGGCCGATGCGGAGTCCCTTCACGCCGCGGCCCAGCCTGGCGCGGAAATCCGGCACCGAGACATCGGCGCTGGCCGGGTCGGCCCGGTCGTGCCCCGCCATCGCCTGCAGCAGGATGGCGCAGTCCTCAACCGTCCAGGCCATCGGCCCGGTATGGTCGAGCGATTGCGCCAGCGGCAGCACCCCGGCGCGCGAGCATCGCCCATAGGTCGGCTTGATGCCGGTGATGCCGCAGAGCGCCGCCGGGCCGCGGATCGATCCGCCGGTATCGGAGCCCGTGCCGCCGAGCACCATGCCAGAGGCGACGGCAGCCCCCGTGCCGCTCGAGGACCCGGCGGGGAAGTGGTCGGGGTTCCAGGGGTTGCGCGCCGGCGGCCAGGGCAGGTCGAAGCTTGGGCCCCCGAAGGCGAATTCGTGGGTGGCGAGCTTGCCGAGCATGACCACGCCGGCCTCGGCCAGCAGGCGGACGGTTGTGGCGTCCTCCGTCGGCACATGATCCTGCAAGACCCTGGAATGCGCCGTGGTGGGGACCCCGGCGGTGCAGTAGATATCCTTGTGGGCGAAGGGGATGCCGTCCAGCGGGCCGCGCGGACCGTCACGCATGATGCGCGCCTCGGCCGCCCTGGCCTGGGCACGGGCGCCTTCGGCATCCAGCCGGATGAAGGCGTGCAGGGTGCTGTCCATCGCCTCGGTCCGGGCCAGGCAGGCCTCGGTCAGCTCGACCGGCGAGAGGGCCTTCGCGGCGATGGCGGCGGCGGCCTCGGCGATGGTCGGGATCGCGCTCACCGGTTGGCTTCCGTCGAGAAGGTGGTGGCCGGCTCCGCCTCGGGCGCCGGCGCAGGGGAGCGCACCAGGCGCTGCATCGCCTCGACGCCGCCCCAGGCGGCATGGATGCCCGCCCGTTGCGCCGGGGAGAGCGGGATGCCGGCACGCGCGACCAGCGCGTCGAACTCGTCTCGGGTGGTCTCGGGCGGCATCGCATTCCCCATCGGCGGATGATGCAGCGCAGTATGGAGGGATCTGCCGCGCCGGGAAGCCGCGGAAAGCCGCCCGGTTGCGTGCGATGCGCGACGAAGGGTAGGCTGGAGATGGAAACGGATGCGGACCGGGCCAGCCGGCTGCATGCAATCGGGCGCGCAAAGCCCGGGCGGGGAAAGCAATCCATGAAACTGGGCGAAGCCATCGCTGAGATCATGAAGCGCGAGGGCATCGAGATCCTCACCGGCTATCCGGTGAACCATCTCATCGAGCATGCCGCCGCCGCCGACATTCGGCCCGTGATGGTACGGCAGGAACGCATCGGCCTGCACATGGCCGACGCGATCTCCCGCGTCACCTCCGGCCGCAAGATCGGCGCCTTCTGCATGCAGCACGGGCCGGGCAGCGAGAATGCCTATGGCGGCGTGGCCCAGGCCTATGGCGAGAGCGTGCCGATCCTGGTCCTGCCGATGGGCTATGCCCGGCGCATCGCCCATATCGACCCGAATTTCAACTCGACCATCGCGATGCGCGGCATCACGAAGTCAGCCGAGCCGATCGTGCTGGCGGCCGAGGTGCCGAATATCCTGCGCCGCGCCTTCACGCGGCTGCGCAACGGCCGCGGCGGCCCCGTGCTGGTCGAGATCCCGACCGACATGTGGAACGAGGAGGTGCCGGAGCCGCTCGACTACGTGCCCGTCATGGCGACGCGCTACGGCCCCGACCCGGCGGAGGTGAAGCGCGCCGCGGCGATGCTGGCTGCGGCCAAGCGGCCGGTGATCTATGCCGGCACCGGCATCCACTGGTCGCAGGCATGGCCACAGCTGAAGGCGCTGGCCGAGCTGCTGGCGGCGCCGGTCACCACCAGCCTCGGCGGCAAGTCGTCCTTCAATGAGGACCATCCGCTCAGCCTCGGCTCCGGCGGCCTCGCCATCCCGCAGCCTGTGCGGCACTTCCTCGACAAGGCCGATGTGATCTTCGGGATCGGCTGCAGCTTCACCGAAACAAATTTCGGCGTGAAGATGCCGAAAGGCCCGAAGATCATCCACGCCACGCTCGACCCGATGCACCTGAACAAGGACGTCCGGGCCGAGCTCGGCCTGATCGGCGACGCGGCGCTGACGCTGGATGCGCTGCTGGCCGAGCTTGCCGCACTGGTGCCGACGCCGCGCGATGCGGCGCCGGTTGCGGCCGAGATCCAGGCACAGCGGGAGCCCTGGCTGGCGCAGTGGATGCCGAAGCTGACCAGCAAGGATGCGCCGATCAATCCCTATCGCGTGCTCTGGGACCTGCAGCACACGGTGGATCGCGACAACACCATCATCACCCATGATGCCGGCAGCCCGCGCGACCAGCTTCTCGCCCTTCTGGAAGGCGACGACCCCGCTATCCTATCTCGGCTGGGGCAAGACAACGCAGCTCGGCTACGGGCTCGGCCTTGCCATGGGGGCCAAGCTCGCCGCGCCGGACAAGCTCTGCATCAATGTCTGGGGCGACGCGGCCATCGGCTTCACCGGCATGGACTTCGAGACCTGCGTGCGCGAGCGCATCCCGATCATGTCCATCCTGCTGAACAATTTCTCCATGGCGATCGAGCTGAAGGTCATGCCGGTCAGCACGGAGAAATACCGCAGCACCGACATCTCCGGCGACTATGCCGCCATGGCACGCGCCTTCGGCGGCCATGGCGAGCGGGTGACCGACCCGGCCGAGATCATCCCCGCCATCCGGCGCGGGATCGAGAAGACCAAGGCGGGCATCCCGGTGCTGCTGGAGTTCATCACCTCCAAGGAAACCGCCGTCTCGCGCCTCTAGCCGCGACGGTCAACACGACAGGCAGGACGGGCGGCCGATGCGGCGCGCCCGATCAGGGAGGCAGAATGGCGACGGTCGACATCCGGAATGTCCGCAAGTCCTTCGGCAATTTCGAAGTGCTGCATGGGGTGAGCGTCGACATCTCGGACGGCGAGTTCGTGGTGCTGGTGGGGCCGTCGGGCTGCGGGAAGTCGACCCTGCTGCGGATGCTGGCGGGGCTCGAGAACATCAGCGCGGGCGAGATCGCGATCGGCGGCCGGGTGGTGAACCTGGTCCCGCCGAAGGACCGCGACATCGCCATGGTCTTCCAGAACTACGCGCTCTACCCGCATATGACCGTGCGGCAGAATATGGCCTTCTCCATGAAGCTGGCCAAGGCCCCGGCCGCGGTAATGGAAGGCGAGGTGCAGCGCGCCGCCGCCATCCTCGGCCTCGGCGAGCTGCTCGACCGCTATCCGCGGCAGCTCTCCGGCGGCCAGCGCCAGCGCGTGGCGATGGGCCGCGCCATCGTCCGCCATCCGCAGGTCTTCCTGTTCGACGAGCCGCTCTCCAACCTCGACGCCAAGCTGCGGGTGCAGATGCGGGCCGAGATCAAGGAGCTGCACCAACGGTTGAAGGTGACCACCGTCTACGTCACCCACGACCAGATCGAGGCCATGACCATGGCCGACAAGATCGTGGTGATGAACGGCGGCAACGTGGAACAGGCCGGCCCGCCGCTCGAGCTCTATGACCGCCCGGCCAACCTCTTCGTCGCCGGCTTCATCGGCAGCCCGGCGATGAACCTCATCCGCGGCCGCATCGGCACAGGGGTTTCGAGGCGGAGGGCGGCGCGCTGCTGCCGCTGCCGCCCGGCGCGGGCGGCAATGCCGGCGTCTACGGCATCCGGCCGGAGCACATCATGCTGACGCCGAATGGCGGGCTGGAGGCGACGGTGACGCTGGTCGAGCCGACCGGGTCGGAGACCCAGGTGATGGCACGGCTGGGCGACACGCCGATCCACTGCACCTTCCGCGAGCGCGTCACCGCCGGGCCGGGCGACACCATCCGCATCATGCCCGACATCCCGCTGGTGCACCTGTTCGACGGCGGCAGCGGCCGCCGCATCAGCCAATAAGGCCCACGATCCTCCGGGAGACCAAGGAATGACCCTCATCACCCGCCGCAACGCGCTCCAGCTCGGCGTCGGCGCCGCGGCGCTGTCCGCCACCGGTGCCTTTGCCCAGAGCCGCGTCACCGCTGCCAGCGCCACCCCGCCAAGCCTGCCGATCGAGAAAGGCGCCACGCTGCGCATGCTGCGCCCGGTACGCTTCGTGCAGCCGGACGAGGACATCTTCCGCGCCGGTGCTGCCGCCTTCACCAAGGCGACCGGGGTCGAGGTCCGCGTCGACTTCGTCGGCTGGGAGGACATCACCCAGCAGACCGCGGTCACCGCCAATACCGGCGCTGGCCCGGACATGATCATCGGCTTCGGCGACGCGCCGCACATCTATGCCGACAAGCTGGTCGAGTTGTCCGATGTCGCCGAGTACCTCGGCAAGAAGTATGGCGGCTGGATGTTCGTCGGCGAGAAGTACGGCAAGCGGCACGGTACCAACAATTGGATCGGCCTGCCCTTCGGCGGCACCGCCGGCCCGCTGGTCTGGCGCAAGTCGGCGGTGAACGCGGTCGGCTACGAGACGCCGCCCTCCGACCTGCCGGGCTTCCTCGATATGTGCAAGAAGCTGAAGGCGGCGGGCAAACCGGCCGGCTTCGCGCTCGGCAATGCGGTGGGCGACGGCAACGGCACCGCCAATTGGCTGCTCTGGTCGCATGGCGGCTCGATCATCGACGAGGAGGGCAAGGTCTCGATCAACAGCCCGCAGACGGTCGCCTCGCTGGCCTATCTGAAGGAGCTGTACCCGACCTTCGTGCCCGGCACGCTGGCCTGGGGCGACATCAGCAACAACCGCGCCTATGCGGCGAACGAGCTGTCCGTCACCTCGAACGGCGTCTCCTTGTACTTCTCGCTGAAGAACGACCCGGCGACGTCGGCGATCGCGGCCGATACCGAGCACACGCCGATGCCGGCAGGGCTCGCCGGCAGCTGGCCGAGCGCGCCGCTGACGCTGAACGCCATGGTGTTCAAGCACAGCCGCTACCCCAATGCGTCGAAGGCTTTCCTGCAGTTCATGCTGGAGCAGGAGCAGTACGAGCCCTGGCTGAACGCCAATCTCGGCTACTGGGCGCATCCGCTGGCGGCCTACCGGGACGCCGCGGTGTGGACCAGCGATCCGAAGATCGCCATCTTCCGCGACAGCATGAACAACAAGTTCTGGAACGGCTACAAGGGGCCGATCTCGGAAGCCTCCGGCCAGGCGAGCGCGGAATACGTGACGGTGCAAATGTACGCCGCCGTCGCGTCCGGACAATCGACGCCGCAGGAAGCGGCACGCGAGGCCGAGCGCCGCGCCCGCCGCATCTTCCGCCGCTGACGCCGACCGGCGGCGCCCGCCAAAGGCGCCGCCGCAGCCAAGGAACACCGCATGTCCGTCACGACCGCCTCGGACTGGGTCCGCCGCCGCGCCGAGCCGAACTGGCTCGCCCGGCTGTTCGACTACAAGCCCTTTCTCGTCTTCGCCTGCCTGCTGCCGGCGGTGGGGCTGCTGCTGGTATTCCTGACCTACCCCCTGGGTCTCGGCATCTACCTGGCCTTCACCGACACCACCATCGGCCGCAGCGGCGTCTGGGTGGGGCTCGAGAACTTCGAATACCTGCTGGAGGACAAGCTCTGGTGGAACGCGGTCTTCTTCAGCATATTCTACACGGCCGTCGCCACGATCGGGAAATTCGGCCTCGGGCTATGGCTGGCGCTGCTGCTGAACAACCACGTGCCCTTCAAGTCGTTGCTGCGGGCCATCATCCTGCTGCCCTGGATTGTGCCCACCGTGCTGTCGGCGATTGCCTTCTGGTGGATCTACGACCCGCAGTTCAGCATCATCTCCTACCTGTTCGTGGACGTGCTGGGCTGGCGCACCACCAATATCGACTTCATCGGCAGCGCCTGGCCGGCTCGCTTCTCGCTCATCGCCGCGAATATCTGGCGCGGCATACCCTTCGTGGCGATCTCGCTGCTGGCCGGGCTGCAGACCATCTCGCCCAGCCTCTATGAGGCCGCGCTGCTCGACGGCTCGACCGCCTGGCAGCGCTTCCGCTTCATCACCTTCCCCATGCTGCTGCCGATCCTGGCGATCGTCATGACCTTCAGCATCATCTTCACCTTCACCGACTTCCAGCTGGTCTATGCCATCACCCGCGGCGGGCCGGTGAACTCCACCCACCTGCTGGCGACGCTGGCCTTCCAGCGTGGCATCCCCGGCGGCCAGCTTGGCGAGGGCGCCGCAATCGCGGTCTCCATGATCCCCTTCCTCGTCGCCGCCACGCTGTTCAGCTATTTCGCCCTCGCCCGGCGCAAGTGGCAGCAGGGAGAGTCCAATGACTGATGCCGCCGCCACCGTCGCCCTGATCCAGGGGAATGCCGCGACCGCGCAGCCCGAGGCGATGTCATGGGACAGCAAGACCCGCCGCCTGGTCATGCTGTACGTGCCGTTGGCCTGCTTCGTGCTGATCCTGCTGTTTCCCTTCTACTGGATGGCAATCACCGCCTTCAAACCCAATGCCGAGCTCTACGACTACAAGACCTACAACCCGTTCTGGATCGGCTCGCCGACGCTCGACCACATCAAGCACCTGCTGTTCAACACCGCCTATCCACGCTGGCTGGTAACGACGATGACGGTGTCGATCTGCGCCACCGTGCTGTCGCTGTTCGCCAGCACGCTGGCGGCCTATGCGATCCAGCGCCTGCGCTTCCGCGGCAGCCAGTATGTCGGGCTGGCGATCTACCTGGCCTACCTGGTGCCGCCCAGCATCCTGTTCATTCCCTTGGCGACGATGGTGTTCCAGCTCGGGCTGTTCGACACACCGATGGCGCTGATCCTGACCTACCCGACCTTCCTGATCCCCTTCTGCACCTGGCTGCTGATCGGCTACTTCAAGTCGATCCCCTATGAGCTCGAGGAATGCGCGCTGATCGACGGCGCCACCCGCATCCAGATCCTAATGAAGATCACCCTGCCGCTGGCCGTCCCCGGCCTGATCTCGGCCGGCATCTTCAGCTTCACCCTGTCCTGGAACGAGTTCATCTACGCCCTGGCCTTCATCCAGAGCAGCGAGAGCAAGACGGTGCCGGTGGCGATCCTGACCGAGCTCGTCTCGGGCGACGTCTACCAGTGGGGCGCGCTGATGGCCGGCAGCTTGCTGGGCAGCCTGCCGGTGGCGATCTTCTATTCGTTCTTCGTCGACTACTACGTCTCCTCGCTGACCGGGGCGGTCAAGGAATAGGCCACCCCGGTCGGGGCGGAAGCTACAGCTTCCGCCCCAGCGCCGCGACATAGGCGCGGTTGTGGGTCGGCGTCAGCCAGACCTCGTTCATCGTGACGCTCGCCGGCAGCGTCGCCGCATAGAGGATCAGCTCGGCGCAATCCTCCGGCTGCAGCATCCGGTCCAGGTCCGCCTGGCTCAGCGGGTTCGGCCGCTTCTTCAGGATCTCGGTGTTGACCTCGCCCGGGCAGAAGGCGGTGCTGCGGATGTTGTTGACGCATTCCTCCATGTTGAGGCTGTGGCTCATCGCCACGACGCCGTGCTTTGCGGCGTTGTAGCCGGCGCCGCTCATCGGCCCGACATTCCGCCCGGCCATGGACGCGGTGTGGATCATCACCCCGCCACCTTGCGCCCGCATGATCGGCAGCACCGACCGCGCGACATAGAAGGCCGAGGACAGGTTGCCACTGGATCAGTTGGTCGATGCCCTCCGGGGTCAGGTTGTCCCAGCGACGCTCGGTCACGTTCAACCCGGCATTGCTGACCAGCACGTCCAGCCGCTTCAGCGTCGCGCCGATCCAGTCGGCCACCCGCTGTACCTCGGTCGCCTGCATCAGGTCGGCCGCCTGCACATGCGCGGTGCCGCCCTTGGCGCGGATGCGCTGCGCCACCTGCTCCAGCCGGTCCTGCCGGCGGCCGGTCACCACCACCGTCGCCCCCTCGGCGCCGAAGCGTTCCGCCACCGCCTCGCCGATGCCGCTGCCGGCGCCCGTCACCCAGGCGATCTTGCCGTCCAGCTTCCCCCATGGTCCCCTCCTATGCGTGCCGGGGAACGGTACCGCCCTTGCGGCGGCTTGTGGATAGGCGGACGGCATGCTTGGTTTCCGACCGGGAAACGGACGGAGGAAGCGATGAAGATCGCCCGGGTGGAGACGCTGCGCGCGGACGCCGGCTGGCGGCTGTTCTCCTTCCTCAAGGTCACCACCGATGACGGGCTGGTCGGCTGGTCGGAATACAGCGAGAGCTTCGGCTCTGCCGGCCTCTCCTCGGTCATCGACGCGCTCTCGCCGCTCATCATCGGCCGCGACCCGACGCGGTGGGAGGAGGTGACGGCCTGGCTGCAGGTGATGACCCGGCAGTCGCGCGGCGGGCTGAACCAGCAGGCGATCGCGGCGATCGAGAATGCGCTGCTCGACATCGCCGCCCGGGCCCGCGGCATCTCGGTCGCCGCCCTGTTCGGCGGGCCGATCCGGGAGCGCATCCCGGTCTATTGGTCGCACTTCGCCAGCTACCGCGTCCGCAACGCGGCGCATATCGGCGTGCCCGCTGTCCGCAGCCGCGCCGATGTCGCCCGTCACGCGGCGGAGGTGAAGGATCGCGGCTTCAAGGCGCTGAAGACCAACATCCTGGTGCCTGGGCCGGACGGCAACCTGTTCCAGTATTCCCCGGCTTCGGCCGCCATGCCGGCTGGCCCGAGCTGAACTGGGACAACCGGCTGCTGGCCGAACTGCGCGCGCATCTCCGCAGCATCCGCGATGCGGTCGGGCCGGAGATGGGCATACACCTCGACACCAATTTCCACTTCAAGACCGAGGGCTTCCAGCGGGTGGCGGAGGCGGTCGCGCCCTTCGACCTGACCTGGCTGGAGATCGACATTCACGACCCGCAGGCGCTCGGCACCATCAAGCGCATGGCCCCTTGCCCGATCGCCTCGGCCGAGACGCTGCACGGAAGGCGCGACTTCCGGCCCTATCTCGAGCAGTACTCGATAGATGTCGGCATCGTCGACGTCATCTGGAACGGGCTGGGCGAATCGATGAAGATCGCCTCACTCTGCGACGTCTACGAGGTCAACTGCGCGCCGCACAATTTCTACGGCAACCTGTGCAGCGCAATCAGCGCCACCTTCTCCGCCTGCATCCCGAATTTCCGGGTCATGGAGATCGATATCGACAGCGTCGCGTGGCGGGACGAGTTCACGCCCCCGCCGGTGATCGAGAATGGCGAACTGGTCATGCCGACCGGGCCGGGCTGGGGTGTCGAGGTCAACGAGGCCGCGATCCGCGCGCGGCCGCCGAAGTAGAAGTAAGAGGGAAGGTCCAACCATGGCCAAGTACAGGATCGTCACGCCCGCCGGCGCCAGCTTCACCACGGCCGGCGGCGGCTATGCGCTGGAAAGCGAGGCGCTGGCCGGCATGGATGCCGAGATCGTCGAGGCGCCGACCGACACCGCCGGCTTCATCGCCGCGGCGAGGACCGCCGATGCGATCTACGGCAAGGGCATCGCCATCACCAAGGAGATCATCGACGCGCTGGAGAACTGCAAGGTCATCTCCCTCGGCTCCGTCGGCGTCGACAGCGTCGACGTGAAGGCGGCGACAGCACGCGGCATCCCGGTGACCAACGTGCCGGACACCTTCATCGAGGAGGTCGCCGACCACGCGATGATGCTGCTGCTGGCCGGCTTCCGCCGCCTGCTGGAGCAGGACCGCATGGTGCGCGAGGGCCGCTGGAAGGAAGGCCGCCCGGCGCTGCTGAAGATCCCTCGGCTGATGGGGATGACGCTCGGCTTCATATCCTTCGGCCGCGTCGCCCGCGCCGTCGCCAAGCGTGCCGCCCCCTTCGGCCTGCGGATGATCGCCTACGACCCCTTCGTCGAGGAGATGACCATCTCCGACCACGGCGTGCTGCCGGCGACCCTGAACGAGGTGATGTCGCAGTCCGACTTCGTCTCCATGCACGCGCCCGCGCGCCCCGAATGCACGCATATGTTGCGGGAAGAGCACTTCCGGCTGATGAAGCCCAGCAGCATCTTCGTCAATGTCGGCCGCGGCCCGACCGTGCACGAGGAGTCGCTGATCAAGGCGCTGCAGGAAGGCTGGATCGCCCATGCCGCGCTGGACGTGCTGGAAGTCGAGCCGCCCAGCCACAACAACCCGCTGCTGCGAATGGACAACGTAACCCTCACGGCGCATGTCGCCAGCGCCTCCGCCCGGTTCGACGAGGCGCGGAAGCGCCGAGTCGGCCACGAGCTCGCCCTGGTGCTGTCCGGCAAATGGCCGATGAGCTGCGTCAACCCCGCCGTGCTGCAGGATACCGCCTTGCGCCGCTGGCAGCCCATCGGCATGGGTCGCGGGCCGAATTCCTGAAGGAGACTTCTCGATGACCAAATATGCCGTTGTCACCGGCGCCGGTTCCGGCGTCGGCCGCGCCGCCGCCCTCGCGCTCCTCGCCGATGGCTGGACCGTGGCGCTGGCCGGCCGCCGCGCCGATGCGCTGGCCGAGACCGTGGGCCTCGCCGGCAATGCCGGGCCGCGCGCCGTCCCGGTGTCGACCGATGTGGGCGACCCCGCCTCGGTCAATGCGCTCTTCGACAAGCTGAAGGCCGACTGGGGTCGGCTCGACTTCCTGTTCAACAATGCCGGGGGCAATGTCCCGGCCGGGCCGATCGAGGACCTGAAATACGAGGATTGGGCGCGGGTGGTGCAGGTGAACCTGACCGGCTCCTTCCTCTGCGCCCAGGCGGCGTTCCGAATCATGAAGAACCAGTCGCCGATCGGCGGCCGCATCGTCAACAACGGCAGCATCAGCGCGCATGTGCCGCGGCCGAACAGCGTCGCCTATACCAGCACGAAGCACGCCATCACCGGCTTGACCAAGACCCTGGCGCTGGACGGGCGGGAGTTCGACATCGTCTCCGGCCAGGTCGATATCGGCAATGCCGCGACGCCAATGACCGCCCGCATGGCGAAGGGGGTCAAGCAGGCCAACGGCGAGATGAAGGTGGAGCCCACCTTCGACGTCGCCCATGTCGGCAACACCATCGTCATGATGGCGAACCTGCCGCTGGACGCGAACATTCAGTTCGTCACCATCGCCGCGTCCAAGATGCCCTGGATCGCCCGCGGCTGACCCGGCAGGTTGCGGCCGCGCTTTAGTGCGGCCGCAGCGCCCGTACCAGCTCCGCCTTGGTCATGCGTGACCGTCCGGCGATCGCCGCGCTGCGTCGCCTCGGCATAAAGCGACGCCCGCGTCTCCTCCGACTTCCGCTCGCGCGCCTTGGTCACCCGCAGGTTCCTGCGGTTCTTCGCCGGCGTCTCGTCGCGGGACGCGCCGGCCTCGTGCAGCGCGATCGCCACCGCTTGGCGCTGGGACTTCACCGGGGTGCCCCGGCTGGTCTCCAGCTCCCTTCCTTCCACTCGCGCATGACGCGCTCGACCGTCTCGCGCTGCGCCTTGGTCTCCTTCGCCATCCTCGCCTCCCGTTACGGCATCACGTCGAGCAGCGCCTGGCAGGCCTCGGCGCACTCGCGGCAGGCCTCGGCGCAGATGCGGCAGTGGGCATGCATCCCGGCATGCTTGCTGCATTCGGCGGCGCAGGCCTCGCAGGCGGCGATGCAGGCCTGCAGCACGGCGGCGGTCGCCGCCTTGTTCGGCTTGGTCAGGCGGCCGATGACCCGGCCGGTCGCGCCGCAGATATCGGCGCAGTCCAGGTCCAGCCGGATGCAGGGCACGAGGTCCGCCACCATCGACTCGGCCAGGTAGGCATCGGCGCAGCTGGTGCAGGTGGCGTTGCAGTCCAGGCAGGCGGCGATGCAGCGCCGGATCACCTCCAGCGCCGAGGGGTGGTGTGGCTGGCTGTCCAGCATCGCCTTCAGGTGTTCCGCCATCGGGATCTTCCTTCGAATGGCGAGGCAACGCATCGGGGAGCCGCCGGCTGCATCTGGCTTTCAGCCGCGCGGCTTGCCATTCTGGCGCGAACACCGGCGCTTGCGTTCGCGTGAGGGATTTGGGTGATGGCGATGAATGGTGAGCGACCGTGCGGATCGGGCTTCTGGCCCCTGGTTCCCCGCCCCGCGGCAACGCGGCCGGAGGAGCTGCTCGCCATGCAACGGCGCGGGCTCGAGATGGTCGCGGCGGCCAACCGCCTGGCGATGACCTGGATGCAGGCCGCGGCCGACCAGCATGTGCAGGTGACGCGGCGGACGCTGGAGGACATGACCGAGAACGCCCGGCGCCTGGCCGGGGTCCGTGCCCCTCCGGAAGCGGCCGAGGCCATGGTGGCGATGCTGGACCGCGCCCAGTCGCTCGGCCTGCAGACGGCGCAGGAGATCGCCGACCTAATGCGGCGCATGCAGGGCGACACGGCCCAGCTGATGGGCCAGGTGATGCGGGGCGGGAAGGCCGAGGACTAGCCCCGGCGCAGCCAGCCCGTCACCCGCTCCAGCGCCTGGTCCAGCGTGGCTTCCTGCTGCGCGAAGCAGAGCCGGAAATGCCCTCCCCGCCCGGGCCGAAGGCCGAGCCCGGGGCGAGCCCGACCTTGGCGCCGCGGCTCATCCGCTTGGCCTCGGCCAGGCTGTCGGTCAGCCCTTCCACCCGGAAGAAGCTGTACATGCCGCCCGAGGCGACCGGGGCGGTCACCCCCGGCACGGCATTCAAGGCAGCGGCGGTCTTGTCGCGGAGGCGGCGGTACAGCGCCGCGACCTCCAGGATGAAGTCGTCGCCCTGGTCCAGCGCCGCGACGCCGGCCCGCTGCACGAAGACGGGGGCGCAGGAGGTGTTATACTCGACCAGCTTGGCGACCGAAGCCGTCACGGTGGGCGGCACCACCAGCCAGCCCAGCCGCCAGCCCGTCATTGCCCAGGACTTGGAGAAGCTGTTGACCGCGATGACCCGGTCCTCGGGCTCGGCGATGTCGAGGAAGGAGGGCGCGCGCGGGCCTTCGTAGTAGAGCCGCTCATAGACCTCATCGGCCAGGATCCAGGTGCCGGTGCGGCGGCAATGCGCCAGGATCGCCTGCTGCTCCTCCCGCGTCAGGGCGAAGCCCGTGGGATTGCCCGGGGAGTTCAGCAGCACCAGCCGCGTCTCCGGCGTGATCGCCGCCAGCAGCTGGTCGAGGTCCACCCGCCACAGCCCCTGCGCCAAATGCAGCGGCACGGTCTCGACCGGGGCCGAGAGGATCAGCGGGATGGCGCCGATATTGGGCCAGTGCGGCGCCAGGGTGACCACCTTGTCGCCCGGGTCCAGCACGGTCTGGCAGGCCAGCATGATGGCATTGACCCCGGCGCTGGTGGCGCACACGCGATCCATCGTCACCCGGCGACCGTTGCGCTGCTGGTAGTGGGCGATCGCGTCGCGCAGCGGCTCTATGCCGAGGTTGGAGGAGTAGAAGGTTTCCCCTGCCGCCAGCGGACTCCGCCGCCGCCCGCTTGATGAAGTCGGGCGTCGGGATGTCCGGTTCCCCGACCCAGAGCGGGATGAGGTCGGGGATATCCGCGCCGTCGTCATAGACTTCGCGGATCTTTGAGCTTTCGAGCGCGCCGACGGCGGCGCGGGGCAGAGCGAGGTTCATCAGCGCCCCTGTAAAGGTCGGCTTCCGCTTTTCCAACATCGCACCGACCGCTTCCTTGTGGTCCTCGGTGCTATGGGCCAGGGCCTGGAAGGCTGCCGACATCTCCAGCAGGGTGGACAGCCTCGTGCATGCTGGCCCTCCCGCAGCAGCCGCTTGGTCATCCGCACCATCTCCGGCGGGTTGGCGGCGATGCGGCCGGCGAGCGCCCGGGCGGCGTCCATCAGCCCCCTCCGGCGGGACGACGGCGCGACACCAGCGCACCTCCTTGGCCTCCTGCGCATTGAGCACGTCGCCGGTGAAGCTCATCTCGCAGGCGACGGACATGCCGACCACGCGCGGCAGCAGCCAGGCGCCGCCATCGCCGGGGACGATGCCGACCTCGACGAAGCCTCTCGGCGAAGCCTCGCCTTCTCCGAGGCGATGCGCATGTCGCACATGCAGGCGACGTCGAGGCCGAGGCCGATCGCCGGGCCGTTCACCGCGGCGATGGTCGGCGCGTCGCAGTCATAGAGCGCGTTGGCCATGGCCTGGACGCCGCGGCGGTAGTCTCCCGCAGGTCGGCATGGCTGCCCTCGATGATCCCCTCCGGTCGCGCATCGCCTTGAGGTCGCCGCCGGCGCAGAAGGCGGTGCCGGCGCCGGTCAGGATGACGGCGCGGACCGAGCGGTCGCGGTTCACCCGGTGCACGGCGGCGACCACCGCATCGCAATCGGCGAAGGTGGAGATGGCATTGCGCCGGTCTGGCGCATTCAGGGTGAGCGTGACGACATGCCCGTCCTGCTCGCAGGTGACGTAGTCGGACATTCCCGGTCTTTCCTTGTTTCAGCGGGCCGTCAGGTCGGCCCAGAGCTTCGTCGCCGCCGCGCGCCAGCGCGGCGCGGCCGATGCGCGCCGCCCAGACCCGTTCCGGGCCGCAGCCGTCGCGCCAGTCCCACATGCGTCGGGTGAAGAGGTGCAGCGGGTGGTCGTCGGTGAAGCCGATGGCGGCATGGACCTGGTGGACGATGTCGGCGCCGGTCCCGGCGGCCTCGCCGGCCACCACCTTGGCCGAGGCGATCTCGACTCGGCGCCGGCAAGCCCCTGCCGGTCGGCGGCGCGGCCGGCATTGGCGACGGCGACGCCGGCCGCGGCCACCTCCCCGGCGCAGCGGGCCAATAGCTGCTGCACCGCTTGGAAGCCGCCGATGGGACGGCCGGATGCTGAGCGTGGTATGTGGCGTAGTCGACCGTCATGTCGAGCACCGCCTCCAGCGCGCCGGCGATGCGCGCGGCGTTCAGCAAGGCACCGGCCAGCAGCGCGGCGTCGGGGCCGAAGCCGTCGGGCAGCCGGCCTTCCTGGGCGAGGCACGCCGGGCGCCGCGAGGTCGGCGGGTTCCCGGCTCATAGGGCGCGGTGCCCCTGCGCGGCGGGGCCCGGCTGCAGCAGCACGGTGCCGGCCGAGACCATCACCACCGCCGCGGCGCGGCGGCCCCAGGCGATCGGCGCGTCGCCGACTGCAAGGCCGAGCAGCCCGGCCCGCGGCGCGATGCCGCCGGCGGCCAGCAGCGCGGCGGCGACCATGCTCGCCCGGCGGCATCGGCGAGGCATGCCGGCCCAGCGCCTGCCAGACCGCGACGGCATCGCCCCAGCCGAGCCCGGCGCCACCCAGCGCCTCGGGCGCCAGCGCGGTCGGCAGGCCGAGCGCCTCGGCTTCCGCCCGAGAGCGCCTCGGGCCACACGCCGCGCTCGTTGGCGCGCAGCAGGTCGGGGCCGGCCCGGTCGGCCAGCAGGCGCTCCACCTGCTCCAGCAGGATCGTGCGAAGATCGTCCGACATCAGCGCAGCCCCAGCTGGCGGGCGATGATGCCGCGCAGGATTTCGCGGGTGCCGCCGCGCAGGGAATAGCTGCGGGCGACCATGGTCATGATGCGTTGCATCTCCTGCACCTCGGGCGGCGTGCGGGCGGGATTGAAGAGCTTGCGGATCGTCTCGGGCAGCGCCTGCTCGTAGTCGTTGCCGACATCCTTCACGAGCGCCGCCTCGCGCGCCGGCGTCTTGCCGTCCTGCAGCATGCCGGCGACGGCCAGCGACATCTGCCGCAGCGTGCCGGCGCGGGCCAGCAGGCGGCCGACCGTCTCGGGCGCCGCGGGTTCCGCCGCCACGTCGTCCAGCGCCGCGGTCAGCAGTGGCAGGGAGGAGAGGTAGCGTTCCGGCCCGGCCCGCTCGAAGGCCAGCTCGGCGGTCGCCTGTTCCCAGCCATCGCCTTCCGTCCCCACCAGCAGGCTGTCGGGGACGAAGACGTCGTCGAAGGTGATCTCGTTGAATCCCTCCTCCCCCACCAGGTCGAGGATCGGCCGGATGGTGATGCCGCTGCTGCGGCAGTCGACCAGGAACTGGCTCAGGCCCTGGTGCTTCAGCTTCGGGTCGGGCGCCGGGGCGGTGCGCAGCAGGGCGATCATGAAGTCGCAGCGATGCGCGTTGGTGGTCCAGACCTTTCGGCCATTGATCTTCCAGCCACCCGGCACCTTCTCCGCCTTGGTGCGCAGGCTGGCGAGGTCGGAGCCGCTGTCGGGTTCCGACAGGCCGATGGCGAAGGCGAGGTCGCCCGAGACGATGCGGGGCAGGAATTCGCGCCGCTGCTCCTCGGTTCCGAGGCGGAGGATCAGCGGGCCGGATTGCCTATCGCCGATCCAGTGGGCACCCACCGGGGGCGCCGACCGCCAGCATCTCCTCCAGCACCACATAGCGTTCGAGCGCTGTCCGTTCGCCGCCGCCATAGGCTTTCGGCCAGGTCATGCCGATCCAGCCGCGCTTGCCGACCTCGCGCGAGAAGTCGCGGTCGAAGCCCATCCAGGAATAGCCGCGGACCATCGGGCCCCAGTCGCGCCCCTGCTCCGCCAGGAAGGCGCGGAGTTCGCCGCGCAGCGCCTCGGCTTCCGGCGGGGTGTCCCGCAGATCGAACCGCAAGCCGGCCATGGCGCATTCCTCCTGCCCGTTTGGCCCCTTTCCTCGCCCATTCCGGCCCGCCGCGCCACCCCCCTCGACAGGCCCGGCCGGGGCGGCTTTTCCTCCGGAGGAAAACAGGGGCGGAACCATGGACAAGTTCGGGATCGGCCAGCCGGTGCGGCGCAAGGAGGATGTCCGGCTGCTGACGGGACGCGGAACCTATACCGACGACGTCAACCGGCCGGGCCAGGCGCAGGCCTATGTGCTGCGCTCGCCGCACGCGCATGCCCGGATCCGGTCGATCGACGTGACGGCGGCGAAATCGGCGCCGGGCGTCGTTGCGGTGCTGACCGGGCATGACGCCGCCGCCGACGGGATCGGCCAGTTCCCCGTCATGGTGGACGTCCCCGGCAAGGGCGGCACGAAGCTCTTCCCGACGCCGCGGCAAATCCTGCAGACGGAGAAGGTGCGCTTCGTCGGGGATCCCGTGGCGCTGGTGGTGGCCGAGACGCGGAGCCTGGCGCAGGACGCCGCCGAGCTGATCGAGGTGGAATACGAGATCCTCCCCAGCGTCACCGACACCGCCGCGGCGCTGGCGCCCAATGCGCCGGTGATCTGGGAGAAGAACGGCAGCAATCTCTGCGTCCTTTGGGACAGCGGGCGGGAGGCGGAGGCGGAGGCCGGCTTCGCCCGCGCCGCCCGGACCGTCTCGCTCGAGCTCGTCAACAACCGCCTGGTCGGCAACCCGATGGAGCCACGCGTCGCACTTGGCGAATACGATGCTGCGACGGACAGCTACACGCTGCATTCCCCGACCCAGGGCGTGATCCGGGTGCAGGACGGGCTGGCGCGGCTGATTCTGCAGGTGCCGAAGGAGAAGCTGCGGGTCATCTCCCCCGATGTCGGCGGCGGCTTCGGCCTGCGCGGCAAGATCTTCCCGGAATCGGGCATGGTGCTCTGGGCGGCGAAGCGGCTCGGCCGCCCGGTGAAGTGGACCAGCGGCCGGACCGAGACCTTCCAGTGCGACCCGCATGGCCGCGACCACGTGACGCGGGCCGAGATGGCCTTCGACGCGAACGGCAGGACGCCTCGCCGTCCGCATCCGCACCATGGCGGCGATGGGCGCCTACCTCCAGGATTTCGGCCCGCGCGTCCCGACGGTGGCCGGCGGCCGCATCATGGGCACGGTCTACGACATCCAGGCGCTGAACGCGCAGGTCAGCTGCGTCTTCACCAACACCACGCCGACCGACGCCTATCGCGGCGCCGGACGGCCCGAGCAGGCCTATGTGCTGGAACGCCTGTATGACCTCGGCGCCGCCGAGTTCGGCATCGGCCGCGACGAGATCCGCCGGCGCAACTACATCCGGCCGGAGCAGATTCCCTATACCAACGTCGTCGGCAATGCGATCGACAGCGGACTCTTCGCCGAGACCCAGGCCAAGGCGCAGGCGCTGGCCGACTGGGCCGGCTTCCCGGCCCGGCGCGCGGCCTCCTGCGGCCCGCGGCAAGCGCCGCGGCATCGGCCTCGGCTACTTCATCGAGGCCTCGGGTGGCCAGCCCAGCGAATGGGCGCGGGTGCGCTTCGAGACGGACGGCAGCGTCGCCGTCACCGTCGGCACCTTCAGCCATGGCCAGGGACACGAGACGGCCTATGCGCAGATCCTGCACCAGAAGCTCGGCGTGCCGTTCGAGGCGGTCCGCCTGATCCAGGGCGACACGGCGGTGGTCGAGAAGGGCAACGGCACCGGCGGCTCGCGCTCCTCGCAGATGGGCGGCGTCGCCATCGCCCGCGCCTCAGAGCTCGTCATCGCCAAGGGAAGGCGGCTGGCGGCGCACCTGCTGGAAGCCGGGGTGGACGACGTGGAATTCGAGGCCGGCCGCTTCCGCGTCGCCGGCACCGACCTCAGCACCGGCTGGGAACAGGTGATCGAGCTGGCGCAATCCCCGCCGGATGGCGAGGCGCCCGGGCTCGACGAGCAGCTGCTCTATACCCGCAGCACCGAATGCAATTTCCCCAATGGCTGCCACGTCGCCGAGGTGGAGATCGACCCCGATACCGGCCGGGTCGAGATCGTCCGCTACGCCGCCGTTGACGATGTCGGCAACGTCATCAACCCCATGCTGGTGCACGGCCAGAGCCATGGCGGCATCATGTCCGGCATCGGCCAAGCGCTGCTGGAACATGCCGTCTACGACGAGGGACAGCGGCCAGTTCCTGACCGCCACCTTCCAGGACTACTGCATGCCGCGCGCCGCCGACGCGCCGAGCTTCGACCTCGGCTTCAACATCGTCCCCTGCCCGAACAACGACCTCGGCGTGAAGGGTGCCGGAGAGGGCGGTGCCTGCGGCGCGCCGCCGGCCATCGTCTCGGCGATCTGCGACGCGCTGGGGATCGGCCATATCGACATGCCGGTGACGCCGGAGAAGGTCTGGCGCGTGCTGGAGGCGCAGGCGGCATGACGCAACGCTTCATCCCCGCCGCCTTCATCCGCGGCGGCTCCTCCAAGGGCGTCTTCTTTCACGCGAAGGACCTGCCCGCCGACCGTGCCGCGATCGACCCGATCCTGCTCGGCGTGCTCGGCAGCCCTGACCCCAATGGCCGGCAGCGCTCGACGGCATGGGTGGCGGGATCTCGTCGCTGTCGAAGGGCGTCATCATCGGTCCGCCGACGCACCCGGAGGCCGACGTGGACTACACCTTCGCCCAGGTCTCGGTGGACAAGCCGGTGGTCGACTGGAAGGGCAATTGCGGCAATCTCTCCTCCGCCGTCGGCCCCTTCGCCGTGGACGAAGGCCTGGTGGGCGCGGCGGATGGGGAGGCGCTGGTGCGCATCCACCAGGTCAACACGCAGAAGATCATCCACGCCCGCTTCCCCGTGCGCGACGGCCGCGCCGAGATCCGCGGCGACTTCGCCATCGCCGGCGTCGCCGGCACAGGCGCCCGCATCCGGCTCGACTTCCTCTCGCCCGGCGGCTCGCAATGCGCCGGCCTGCTGCCGACCGGACATGCGGTGGACGTGCTGGACATCCCCGGCTTCGGCCCGCTGCGCGCCAGCCTGGTGGACGCCGCCAATCCGGCGGTCTTCGTCGATGCCCGCGACCTCGGCCTGACCGGCGCCGAGGGACCGGACGCGATCGAGGCGCGGGCCGACCTGATGGCGCTGCTCGACCGCATCCGCCGCATCGGCGGCGTTGCCATGGGCCTCGCCGCGACCGAGGGAGCCGTCAGCCTGGCCAACCCCCGCGTCGCTCCTCGTCGCCGGGCCGACCGCGGCCCGTATCCTCGACGGCAGCGTGCTGGACCCGGCGGGCCATGACGTCACCATCCGCATGCTGTCGATGGAGCGGCCGCATCGGGCCGTGCCGATGACCGGCGCCCTTTGCCTCGCCGTCGCCTGCCGCATCGAGGGCAGCATCCCGCATGCCCTGGCCACCCGCGGCGCCCGGCCGGAGGAGATCCGCGTCGCCCATCCTTCCGGCATGCTGACCGTCGGCGCCGAGGTGCGGCAGGGCAATGCCGGCTGGCACGCCGACAGCGCGGTGGTGTTCCGGACGCAACGGCGGCTGATGCAGGGCGCGGTCGCGCTGCCTATATGACTGGCACGGAAGGAGCAGGCCGATGAGCGACAGCTACATGCGCGGAACAGGCGGAGGCGCTGGCGCAGCACCTCCGGCTCAATGACGGCAAGTCGGGCTATGTGGAAGCCACCGCGGATGGCTTCCAGGTCTATGTCCGGCGGAAATGGCCGGGCAAGCAACTCGCCACATGGGACGGGCTGCCGGTCGAGTGGCACGAGAATGTCGGCTCGCACAAGGCGGCGAACCGCTAGCTTTGTCGGCGGGGCGGATTCACGCTTCCGGGCGCAAGCGCCCTTCAGCGATCCGGCCCGCTACACCGAGAAGTACTTTGCCCGCGGATGGTGCAGCACGATCGCGCTGGTGGACTGCTCCGGGTGCAGCTGCCACTCGTCGCTGATCGAGACGCCGATGCGCTCCGCCCCCAGCAGCCGCAGCAGCGGCACCTGGTCCTCCAGCTTCGGGCAGGCCGGATAGCCGAAGCTGTAGCGGCCGCCGCGATAGCCCTGAGCCAGCATCCTGTCCATGTCGCGGTCGTCCTCGCCGGCGAAGCCGAGCTCGGAGCGGATGCGCTTGTGGACGTATTCCGCCATCGCCTCGGCCATCTCCACCGACAGGCCGTGCAGGTACAGGTAGTCCTGGTAGCGGTTGTCCTCGAACCAGTCGCGCGCCATGTCGGACGCTTTCTGGCCGACGGTGACAACCTGCAGGCCGATCACGTCGCGTGAGGTCGGCCCGTCCTCGATGTCGCGGACGAAGTCGGCGATGCACTCGCCGTCCTGCTTCGGCTGCCGCGGCAGGGTGAAGCGGCAGGCCTCGGTCTCGCCGTCCGGCTCGAACAGCACGAGGTCGTTGCCCTGCCCGGCGCATTTCCAGTAGCCGTAGATCGCCTGCGGGCGGAGGATGTTCTCCGCCTCGGCCAGCGCCAGCATGCGCTTCAGCACCGGCCGCAGCTCCTGCTTCGCCCAGCCGAGGAAATCCTCGAGGCTCCGCCCCTGCTTCCGGAAGCCCCACTGGAATTGATAGAGGCTGCGCTCATTGATGAAGGGCACCACGGCCTTGGGTGCCGATTCAATCACCCGGGCGCCCCAGAAAGGCGGGTCAGGGATCGGCTCGCCGGAGGTGACGCGGCGGCGCCGCTCCTGCGCATACTTTATGTCCACCGGGGCGAAGCCGCGCGGGTCGGCGGTGCCGAGCGTGCGGCTCTCGTTGCGCGACTTGCCCTTACGCTTCTGCTGGATGGCGGCGAGGTAGTCGTCGAAGCCGTTGCCGGTCACCTTGTCCATCAGGTGAAGCCCGTCGAAAGCATCCCGCGCATAGGCGACGCGGCCGGTGGTCTCGCCGCTGGCATAGGCGCGGACGCAGTCATCCTCGACATAGTTGCGGGTCAGCGCGGCGCCGCCCAGCAGCACCGGCACCTCGAGCCCGATCCGCGCCATCTCCTCGAGGTTCTCGCGCATCACCACGGTCGATTTCACCAGCAGCCCGCTCATGCCGATGGCATGCGCCCGGTGTTCCTTGACCGCCGCCACCATGTCCGCCAGCGGCACCTTGATGCCGAGGTTGACCACGCGGTAGCCGTTGTTGGTCAGGATGATGTCGACCAGGTTCTTGCCGATGTCGTGGACATCGCCCTTCACCGTGGCGAGGACGATGGTGCTCCTTCTCCTGCCCCTCGACCTTCTCCATGAAGGGCTCGAGGTAGGCGACGGCGGCCTTCATGGTCTCGGCGGATTGCAGCACGAAGGGCAGCTGCATCTTGCCGGCGCCGAACAGCTCGCCCACCACCTTCATGCCGTCCAGCAGCACGTCGTTGATGATCGCCAGCGGGGCGATGCCCCGGTCGAGCGCGTCCTGCAGCTCCTCGTTCAGCCCCTTGCGGTCGCCGTCGACGATGCGGTCCTTGAGCCGGCCCTCGACCGTCTCGGCCCGGACCTTCTTGATGCTGTCGGCGGCCTTCCGGCCGGAGAAGATCTCCAGCACCTTCTGCAACGGGTCGTAGCCACTCCCGCCGGCGGTCGAAGATCAGGTCCTCGACCACCTGGACCTCCTCGGCCGGGATCAGGTGCAGCGGCTTGATCTTGCTGACATGCACGATCGCGCCGGTCATGCCCGCCTTCACCGCGTGATCGAGGAAGACGCTGTTCAGCACGTGCCGCGCCGCCGGGTTCAGGCCGAAGCTGATGTTGGACAGGCCGAGGATGATCTGGATGTCCGGGAAGGCGTCGCGGATCATCCGGATGCCCTCCAGCGTCCACTGGCCGAGCTTGCGGTCGTCCTCGTTGCCGGTGGCGATGGTGAAGGTCAGCGGGTCGATCAGCAGGTCGGATTGCGCCAGCCCGTGCTTGTTGCAGGCGAAGTCGACTAGCCGCGTGGCGATCCGCAGCTTGTCCTCGGCGGTCTTCGCCATGCCCACCTCGTCGATGGTGAGCGCGATGACCGCGGCGCCGAGATTTCTTCGCCAGCCGCAGCCGGTCCGCGGCCGCCTGCTCGCCATCCTCGAAATTGATCGAATTGATGATCGGCTTGCCGCCATGCAGCTTCAGCGCCGCCTCGATCACCGGCGTCTCGGTGCTGTCGATCACCAGCGGTGCGTTGACCGAGGAGGTGAAGCGGGTGACGACCTCGTTCATCTCCGCCATCTCGTCGCGGCCGACGAAGGCGGTGCAGAGGTCGAGGCTGTTGGACCCCTCCCCCACCTGCTCGCGCCCGATGGCGACGCAGCCGTCCCAGTCATGCGCCGCCTGCCGCTCGCGCCAGGCCTTGGAGCCATTGGCGTTGCAGCGCTCGCCGATGGAGAAATAGGCATTCTCCTGCCGCAGCGACACGGCGCCGTACAGCGAGGCGACGGAGGGCACCCAGTGGAACTTCCGCGCCACCGGCGCCGGCCGCCACTCCCCATGCTTCCGCAGCATCGCGTCCAGCGCCTGGATATGCGGCGTCGAGGTGCCGCAGCAGCCGCCGATCAGGTTGACGCCATCCTCGCGGACGAAGCGCTCCATCCAGCTCGCCATCTCGGCCGCGCCCAGCGGGTAGTGGGTCTTGCCGTCGACCAGCTCGGGCAGGCCGGCATTGGGCTGCACGCTGATCAGCCCGGGCCAGTTCTGGCTGAGGAAGCGAACGTGTTCCGCCATCTCCTGCGGCCCAGTGGCGCAGTTCAGCCCGATCAGCGGCACGTCCAGCGAATGCACGACCGTCGAGGCGGCATGGATGTCCGGCCCGACCAGCAGCGTGCCGGTGGTCTCGACCGTCACCTGCACGAAGATCGGGATGTCTTTGCCCGTCTGCTTCAGCGCCGCCTTGGCGGCATTCACCGCCGCCTTGATGAAGAGCGTGTCCTGGTTCGTCTCGGTCAGCAGGGCATCGACGCCGCCGGCGATCAGGCCGAGGCACTGCACCTCGAGCGCCGCCTGCAGCGCGTCGTACCCGATATGCCCGAGGCTCGGCAGCTTGGTGCCCGGGCCGATATCGCCGACCACCCAGCGGTCGCGGCCATCGGCGAAGGTCTCGGCGGCCTCCCGTGCCAGCTCGCCGGAGGCCTTGCAGATCTCGAAGGCGCGGTCCTCGAGCTCGAACTCGGCCAGCGTGACCGGCGACCCACCGAAGCTGTTGGTCAGCACCATGTCGGCGCCGGCGTCGTAGTAGCCGCGATGGATCTCCCGCACCAGGTCGGGGCGGGAGAGGTTCAGCACATCCGTGCAGTTCTCCTTGCCCCAGTAGTCGCGGTCGATGTCGAGTGTCAGCGCCTGCACGCGGCTGCCCATCCCGCCGTCGCAGAGGAGGACGCGGTTGCGGAGCGCTTCGAGCAGAGGGGGACGGGCCATGGCAAAATGCTTTCCGCGAAATCAGAAGGTAAGCGCAGGCGTGACGGCAACGGCGCCCGGCATTCGCCGCGCCGGCCAGAGGCGAACCGCGAGCGGCCCGTCGATCTCGACCGGCGGCAGCCCGGCGCAGCCGGCCGCACCCAGCCAGCCGGCCATCCCGGCATCGTCGAAGCCGGGCCAGCGATGCGCGTGATGTTCCAGCAGCTCGCCGCGTTCATGCGCGGCGAGGTCGACCACCAGCAGCAGCCCGTCTGGGCGCAGCACGCGGGCCGCCTCGGCCAGCGCCGCGGCCGGGTCCTCGGCATAGTGCAGCACCATCTGCAGGGCGACGACGTCGAAGCCGGCATCGGGCAGCGGCAGCCGGTACATGTCGGCCTGGCGCACCGCGCAATGGCCGCCGAGGCCGCGCTCCGTCAGCCGGGCGCGGGCCAGCGCCAGCATGTCGCGGCTGGCATCGACGCCGAGCGCCGCCTCGGCCCGCCCGGCCAGCAATTCCAGCAGCCGGCCGGTGCCGGTGCCGATATCCAGCACCCGGCCCGGCTTTTCCGGCAGGGCGGCCAGCAGGGCCGCCTCGATCGCCTCGGCCGGCAGGCCGAGGGCGCGCATCTCGTCCCAGTCGGCGCCGTGCCGGCGGAAGCTGTCGGAAGCCTCGCGGGCGCGCTCGGCGGCCAGCCGGGCCGCCTGGCGGCGGTCGGCGGCCAGCATCTGGTCATCCTCCGGCAGGCGGGCCAGAAGCTGGTGCACCAGGCCGGCATCGGCGGGGACCTGGAAATAGGCGTTGGCGCCCTCCGGCACCCGTTCCAGCAGCCCTGCCTCGACCAGCAGCTTGAGGTGGCGGGACAGGCGCGGCTGGGACTGGCCCAATACCTCGCAGAGGTCGGTCACGCAGAAGGCGCCGCGGGCACAGAGCGCCAGCAGGCGGAGCCGGGTCGGCTCGGCGGCGGCGCGCAACTGGGCCAGGAATTTGTCCATGGCGGTGGAAATGACATAAAGATATCCTTATGTCCAGTATCCTCTCGGAGACTCAACGCGTGGCCTGGACCCTGGATGCCCGAATTCCCTGCTGGTGACCGCGGATGCGGCAATGCTGGCGGCGGCGCTGGCGGCCGGGCCCAAGGCGGCCGTGCTGGCTGCGGCGCCGGCCCCGGCGCGGCCAGAGGCGGCGGTGACCCTTGGCTGCTTCGATGCCGGGCAATCCCATGCCGTGGCATGTTCCTGTTGTGCCGGCCGGTCACCGGCCGCCGCGGCGCTGGACCGGCTGTTCCAGGCCCGGGTACGCGGCCAGTGCCCCTGGTTCGACCGGGTGGTGGCGCTGGCCGAAACCGCCGAGGCGCGCGCAGCGATCGCCGCGGCGCTGGCGGAGGATGCGGTGACGGCGGCCCGCTTCCGCGCCGCCTAGCCCTTCAGCCGCGCCGCGTGCCAGCGGAGGTGGTCCTCCAGGAAGCTGGCGATGAAGAAGTAGGAGTGGTCGTAGCCTTCCTGCCGCCGCAAGGTCAGCGGGATGCCGGCGCCGGCGCAGGCGGCTTCGAGCAATTCGGGCTTCAGCTGGGTTTCGAGGAAGCCGTCCGCTGTGCCCTGGTCGACCAGGATGTCGGGCAGCCGGGCGCCGTCCTCGATCAGTGCGGTCGCGTCATACCGGCGCCAAGCCGCAGGATCGGGGCCGAGATAGCCGCCCAGCGCCTTCTCCCCCAGGGGCAGCGCATGGGAGAGGCAATCGGCGCGAAGGCTGAGACCGCCTTGAAGCGCCCCGGGTTGCGCAGCGCGATGGTCAGCGCGCCATGGCCGCCCATCGAATGGCCCATGATGCCCTGACGGGACATCTCGGCCGGCAGCTCGGCGGCGACCAGCGCCGGCAGCTCACGCTCGATGTAGGAGCGCATGCGGTAGTGCGTCGCCCAGGGCTGCTGCGTGGCATCCACGTAGAAGCCGGCGCCGAGGCCGAAATCGTAGGCCTTCTCCGGGTCGTCCGGCACCCCCTCCCCGCGCGGCGAGGTGTCGGGCGCCACCAGCAGCAGGCCGAGCTCGGCCGCGACCCGCTGCGCCCCGGCCTTCACGGTGAAATTCTCCTCCGTGCAGGTCAGCCCGGCGAGGAACCACACCACCGGCACGCGCGCCCCAGCCAGGGCCTGCGGCGGGACGAAGGCGGCGAAGCGCATCTCCGTCCCCGTCTCCGCCGAGGCGTGGCGCAGCACGCGCTGCTCCCCGCCGAAGCAGCGGGCGCGGGAGACGACCTCCGCCACGCTCAGAACACCACGACCGAGCGGATCGACTTGCCCGCATGCATCAGGTCGAAGGCGTCGTTGATCTTCTCGAGCGGCATGGTGTGGGTGATCAGGTCGTCGATGTTGATCTTCCCCTCCATGTACCAGTCGACGATCTTCGGCACGTCGGTCCGGCCGCGCGCGCCGCCGAAGGCCGAGCCGCGCCAGACCCGCCCGGTGACGAGCTGGAAGGGCCGCGTGGCGATCTCCTTGCCCGCCTCGGCCACGCCGATGATGATGCTCTCGCCCCAGCCGCGATGGCAGCATTCCAGCGCCTGCCGCATGACGCTGACGTTGCCGGTGCAGTCGAAGGAGAAGTCGGCGCCGCCGCCGGTCAGGTCGACGATCGCCTGCACCACCTTGTCGGTGCCGACCTCGGTCGGGTTGACGAAGTGGGTCATGCCGAACTTGCGCGCCATCTCCTGCTTCGCCGGGTTGATGTCGACGCCGATGATCTTGTCGGCGCCGACCATGCGGGCGCCCTGGATCACGTTCAGCCCGATGCCGCCGAGGCCGAAGACGACGACGTTGGCGCTCGGCCAGACCTTCGCCGTGTAGATCACCGCGCCGATGCCCGTCGTCACGCCGCAGCCGATGTAGCAGATCTTGTCGAAGGGGGCGTCCTCCCGCACCTTCGCCACCGCGATCTCGGGCAGCACGGTGAAGTTCGAGAAGGTGCTGCAGCCCATGTAGTGGAAGAGCTGGTTGCCCTGCGGCCGCGCCGGCTCGCAATGGAAGCGGCTGGTGCCGTCCGGCATCACCCCCTTGCCCTGGGTCGCGCGGATCGAGGTGCAGAGGTTGCTGCGCTGGCTGAGGCAGGCTTTGCACTGCCGGCATTCCGGCGTGTAGAGCGGGATGACGTGGTCACCCACCTTCACGCTGGTCACGCCGGCGCCGATCTCGCGCACGATCCCGGCGCCCTCATGCCCCAGGATGGCGGGGAAGAGGCCCTCGGAATCGAGCCCGTCCAGCGTGTAGGCATCGGTGTGGCAGACGCCGGTCGCCATGACCTCCACCAGCACCTCGCCGGCCTTCGGGCCGTCGAGCTCGACCGTCTCGATGGTCAGGGGCTTCTTGGCCTCCCAGGCCACGGCAGCGCGTGTCTTCATGGTGTGGTCCCTCCCTTGGCGGCGTCGCGGGGAGAATGCGCCGGGGTGGGGGTGGGTTCAACGGGGCGGGCGGAAGACGGGCGCGCAGTCCGGATGAGGCACGGGGCAGCGCCTGGCGTGCCGACGGCTAGCCGGGCCGGGTTCGCGCGGATGCGTCGTGTTCGGACAGACCTCCGCCGGTGCCCTTCCCGGACCGGCAGTACGAGGCCGGGAACGGAAGCTTGGCCCAGTGCGGGGCGCGGCGCGGCGAGAGGCGCGTCGGGGCGGGCCGGTCCCGGCCGGCACGCGAAGCGATGGGACGGCAGCTTGGGTTCGACCTCCGACCCGGCGCCCCATGATCAGGATTTTCTTCCTTCGACGTCAAGTCCGGGTGTGCCAAGGGCTGGCGCTGGGCCAACATGCGTCGATGCAAAATAGAGACATGTCCTTCCAGGGAGGTATCAGGCATCGATTTTCGTTCAAAAACGTGCCAACTGCCCCGGGCTGGCAATCCCAACGAGAAAAGCATCCTGGACGGTTACATCAATGGCCTTGTTGTCCGCCAAGCCTTCCAAGGTTTCGTTTCGATTAGAGTATTATCTTCTCGCATTGGCCTTGGCGATGCTCATCCCTGCGTTCGGGCTGGGCACGGCGGCGGCAAAGCGGGCCGTATCCGCCTATCAGGAAGCGTTCCAGGACGGGCTGTCCAGCACGGCGCAGGCACTGGCGCTTGCCACCGACCGGGAGATCGACGCCTACCGGGCCACCATGGCCACGCTGGCCGGGTCGTCGACGCTCGACGGGCCGGCGCCGGACCTTGCCGCCTTCGAAGTGGAAGCCCGCCGCGCCTCCGCCGCGCTCTCGACAACGGTGCTCCTGCTCGATGCAACCACCATGCGGCAGATCGTCAATACCGCCCTGCCGCCGGGCATTCCGTCCGGGCGGATCTCGGCAGGGGATTTCCGGTCGGTGGCGGAGACCGGCGAGCCACTAATCACCAACCTGGTGATCGGCGCCGTCGCGCAGCGCCCCGTGATCGGCGTGGCCGTCCCGGTGAAGCGCGATGGGCACATCCCCTTCGTGCTGGCGGCGCGCTTGCCGCCGGAGCGCGTCGCCCGGTTGCTGGAAGAGCAAAGGTCCGGTGGCCACGGTTTCAGCGTCGTCGTCGATGCCAGGCAGCAGGTCGTCGCCCGGTCACGGGAGCATGACCGGTATGTCGGCCGGATGGCACCGGATTGGTTCGTCGCCGGCACCGCAGACCGGGCCTCCGGTTTTCTGGAAGGGATATCGGTGTCCGGGCAGGACATCGTCCTCGGCTTCGCCCGGCTCAGTTCCGTGCCGGGCTGGACCGTCGGCCGGGTCGAGATGCGGTCGGATTACCTGGCCAGCTGGCGCCAGCCTCTCGAGATCCTGGCCTGGGGCGGCGGGCTCATCGTCCTCTTCGGCACCGTGCTGGCGATCTGCCTGTCGCGCCGGCTGATCCGGCCGGTGACCGCGCTGGTCGGCGCCGCGCAGGTCCTCGGCGGCGGGGACGCCGCGCAAAGGCTTCCCGCATCGGCGTCCGGCGTCACCGAATTCGAGGCGCTGCGCCGCGGCCTCCTGGCCGCGGACGATGCGCTTCGGGCCCGGGACCGGGCGAAGCGGCAGGCGGATGAACGCCAGGCCTTGCTGATGCGGGAGGTCGACCACCGGGCGAAGAACGCGCTCGCGGTGGCGCTGTCCCTCGCACAGCTCGCCCCGCGCAACGTGCCGCCGGACCAATTCGCCGCCGTCCTCGTCGGCCGCATCGCGGCGATGGCCCGGGCGCATTCCCTGCTGTCGCAAGCGGCCTGGAGCGGCAGCGATGTCAGGACGCTCGCCGAAGGCGAGCTGGCGCCCTATGCCGGGCGGGTGGCGCTGTCGGGTCCCGTCATCAATCTCATCGCCGAAGCCGTCCAGCCCATGGCGATGCTGCTGCACGAGATCGGCCACGAATGCCGCCAAGCACGGCGCCCTCTCCTGCCCGGAAGGCCGGGTAAGCCTCGGCTGGCGCTTCACCGGTCCGGATTGCGGGATGCTGTTCGCGTGGACGGAGTCCGGCGGGCCACCCCTGGCGGGAGAGCCGCAGCTTCGGCTCCCGGCTCATCACCGCAGCTCGCCGAGCGCCAGCTCGGCGGCACGATCGCATTCGACTGGCAACCCGGCGGGCTGCGGGTCACCTTCACCCTGCCGCCCAACAAGGGGAGCGAGGGCTTCGGAGATGCCGCCGGCCGCGGCGCCACAGGCGCTGCAGCCCGGCACGCTGTCGGGCGCCTGGAGGCCGTTTTGGGGCCCTGACCGCTGGCTGCCTCAGCCGGGCGAGTCCCCCGCCGCGCCGAAGGCCATCCACCCCCCATCCACCGGCAGCGTCACCCCGGTCACGTAGCTCGCCGCCGGAGAGGCCAGGAACCAGGCCGCCTCCGCCACCTCCTCCGGCCGCGCCAGCCGGCCGAGCGGCGCCCGCCGCGCGATCGCCGCGGTGTCGATCTTGCCCTCGCGCTCCAGCGCCTCGACCAGCGCGGTCCGCACATAGCCGGGCGCGATCGCATTCACCCGCACCCCGCCGCCGCCCCATTCCGCCGCCATGGTCCGGGTCAGCGCGATGATCCCCGCCTTGGCCGCCGCATAGCCGTTCCGCCGCGGCAGGCCGGTGAGCCCCGCGATCGAGGCCAGGTTGACGATCGCGCCCCCGCCGGCGCCGAGCATCGCCTTCGCCGCCTCCCGGCTCGCCACGAAGGTCCCCTTCAGGTGGATGTCGAGCTGCCGCACGAAGAGGTCAGCGCCCTGCTCGACCGTCGGCAGGAAGGTGTCGGCGATGCCGGCATTGTTCACCAGCACGTCGAGCCGCCCGCAGCGCGCCGGCGCCTCCGCCACCATGCCCACCACCATGGGCTCGGACGCCATGTCGCAGCCGAGCGCCAGGTGCCCTCACCCAACTGCGCGGGCGCGGGCCTCGGCCGCCCCGGCCCGCAGGTCGGCGATCACCAGCCGGTGGCCGGCGGCGGCGAAGCGCTGCGCGATGGCCCAGCCGATCCCGTCCGCCCCGCCGGTCACCAGCGTCACCGGGCTGCCCTGATTGGCCATTCCGTCTTCCTCCCCTTGCCTCGGACGAAGCTTCCACCGGATCGCCCCGGGTGGAATAGTCCCCGCCCGGATGCGGAGGATCACCGATGACCGCCACCACCCCCTTCCTGGCCGGCGAGGAGAAGCTCCACCCCCTCGCCTCCCGCTATGTCCGCACCGATGCGCTCCCCTGGAAGCCGACGCCGACGCCGGGCATCGACATGAAGATCCTGCTGCAGGACCCGGAGAGCGGGTTGCTCACCGCGCTGTTCCGCTGGGCCCCGGGGACCGAGCTGGCGCTGCACGAGCATGTCGAGATCGAGCAGAGCTACCTGCTGGAAGGCAGCCTCGAGGACGCGGAGGGCGAGGTGCTGGCGGGCGACTTCGTCTGGCGCCCGCGCGGCAACCGGCATGTGGCGCGCAGCCGCACCGGGGCGCTGGTGCTGTGCTTCTTCCTCAAGCCCAACATCTTCCTCGAAGGCGGGCTGGAGGGGCAGGAGCTGACATGAGCGCTTCAGGGAATAAATCGGCAAAACCCTGGAATTCGGCTCAACCCGGCTCAGTTCGGTTGAGGCCGGTGCGGCCCCGATCCGTCGCGGGCCAGGAATTCCACCCACCTGCGCAGGACCTGCCTCAGCATTTGAGGAATTGAGCAGACTGAAACCCGCCCCGCGGCCCGATCCGGGCAGGCCGCTGGCGTTGACGATATTCCTATCGCACACGATACGGCGGCGGGCAACGGAAACCGCTCCGCCGCGCGCTCAGAAGATGCCGAGCGCCAGCCCGGCTGCCAGCGCCGCGCCCAGTTCCTCGCAGCGGCGCAGCGCCTCCGCGTCCAGCACCTTCTCCGCCAGGATCGCCTCGGCGGTCTGCGCCCTGGGTGCAGAGGATCAGCGGCTCGGCCACCGCCCGCAGCCGCCAGCCGGTGGCGATCCGCGCCGCCTGGCGCGCCGCCCCGGTGCCGTCGCTGCCGGCGGCTATCAGCAGCGCATAGGGACGGCCGTTGAGGCGGTCCAGCACCGGATAGTAGCACCGGTCGAAGAAGTCCTTCATCGGTCCGGAGAGGGAAGCCAGGTTCTCGGGCGCGGCAAACAGGTAGCCCTGGGCGTCCAGCAGGTCCTCGGGCCCGGCCGCCTCGGCCGGCAACAGGCGGACCTCGGCCTCGGCGCCCGCGCCGCGCGCCGCCGCCTCGGCCATCTGCCGGGCGGCGCCGGTGCGGGAGTGGAAGACGATCAGCAGGCGCGGCATGCGCGGATAGATGGGGCCGCGGCGGCGCGGACGGGAGGGCGCTGGACAGCCGGCGCCTGCCCTGCTTCACGCCCGCGCCTTCCCCAGCCCCGGATCCGCATGCGCCCCACCATCGGCATCGACTTCGGCACCACCAACAGCGTGGTCGCCGCCCTCCGCCCGGATGGGAGCACCGTCTCCCTCGACCATGCGGGGGCGAGGTCTTCCGCTCCGTGCTCTGCCTCTGGCAGGCGGGGCGGGCGGGGACGCGCCTGGCCGCCGGGCCGGCGGCGATCGAGGCCTATCTGGAGGACCCGCTGGCCTCCCGCCTGATCATGTCCATGAAGTCCTACCTGGCGCAGCGCAGCTTCCGCGAGACCCGCATCCATGGCCGCGCCTGGACGCTGGAGGCGCTGGTGGCGGCCTTCCTCGGCGAGCTGCTGGCGCCCTTCGCGGCGGAGCTGGCCGGGGCGCGGGTGGTGGTCGGCCGGCCGGTGCGCTTCGCCGGGGAAACCGCGGACGACGCCTTCGGCGAGGAACGGCTGCGCGCCGCCTTCGCCGCGGCAGGGCTGCCCGACGTGCAGGTGGCGCTGGAACCGGCCGCGGCCGGCCATCGCTTCGCCAGTACGCTGGACGGGCCGGCGACGGTGCTGGTCGGCGACCTCGGCGGCGGCACCAGCGACTTCTCGGTCCTGCGCTTCGAGCCCGGGCCGCCGCGGCGGGTGACGCCCTTGGGCCATGCCGGCGTCGGCATCGCCGGCGACGCGCTGGACTACCGGATCATCGACCGGGTGGTCTCGCCGCTATTGGGCAAGGGCGACCAGTACAAGGTCTGGGGCAAGCCGATGCCGATCCCGGCGGGCTGGTACCTGTCCTTCGCCCGCTGGCACCAATTGTCGCTCATGCGCGCGCCGAAGGTCCTGGCCGACATCGCCGAGGTGACCCGCACCGCCGAGCACCCGGAGCGGCTGCGCCACCTGGTCATGCTGGTGGAGGAGGAGGCGGGCTACGCGCTCTACCGCGCCGTCTCCGGCGTGAAGGCGGCGCTGTCGCGGGCGGAGAGTGCGGTGCTCTCCTTCCGGCACGAGGATTTCGTGGTGGAGGCGCCGATCGCCCGCGCCGATTTCGAGGCCTGGATCGCCCCCGACCTCGCCCGCATGGGCGCCGCCGTGGATGCGGCGCTCGCCGATGCCGGGCTGGCGGCGGCGGAGGTGGACCGGGTCTTCCTGACCGGCGGCACCTCCCTGGTGCCGGCCGTGCGCGGGCTGTTCGCCGACCGCTTCGGCGCGGCGCGGATCGCGGGGGGCGGCGAGTTCGTCTCGGTGGCCGAGGGGCTGGCGCTGATGGGAGCCTGACGCGGCGGCATCTTTCCGGCGCCTGGACCGTTCCTGCCGCGGGATCCCCCCAAGGAAGGAACACGCGAGATGAGCGGTCACGCAGCGCAGGTGAAGGAACACATGGAGGTCGTCGGCAGCGACGGGAAGCATGTCGGCACCGTCGACCACATGGATGGCGACCGGATCAAGCTGACGAAGAAGGACGACCCGGACGGCAGCGGCCAGCACCATCACTTCATCCCGGCCAGCAGCATCGCCGGCGTCGAGGGCAACCAGGTGAAGCTGTCCATGCCGGCCGACCAGGCGAAGGCGAAGGCCACCAACCCCGGCATGGGCCGCTGAGCCGGGCGTTGGCGCGCGGCTGAATCCCCGGCATCCTGACCGGCGGAATGCGCGGGCGGGGAGGCGGTATCCTCCCCGCCTCCCTGCCCTGTGCGCCGGTAAGGAAGAGCGACCATGCCGAAAGAGATCCTCTGCGCCTTCAGCATCCATTGCGACGCGGTGGCCGGCTGGCTCGGCAGCTACATGGGGGAGGACAGCCCGGGCGACATCAGCCGCGGCGTCTTCGCCGCCGAGGTTGGGATGCCGCGCATCCTCAAGCTGTTCGAGCGCTTCGGCCTGACGCAGTCCTGGTTCATCCCGGGCCACACCATCGAGAGCTTCCCCGAGCAGACAGACATGGTGGCGAAGGCCGGTCATGAGATCGGCCTGCACGGCTACAGTCACGAGAACCCGTTGGCGCTGAGCCGCACCCAGGAAGAGGCGATCTTCGACAGGTGCATCGGACTGATCGAGCGGCACTGGGGCCGCAAGCCGGTCGGCTATGTCGCGCCGTGGTGGGAGGTGAGCGCCACCAGCATCGAGATCCTGGTCGAGCGCGGCATCGCCTACGACCATTCGCTGATGCACCACGACTGCACGCCCTACTATGTCCGCACCGGCGATGCCTGGACGCCGATCGACTACGCCCAGCCGGCCGAGGCCTGGATGAAGCCCTTCACCAAGGGCAGGGTGACCGACCTGGTGGAGATCCCGGCGAGCTGGTACCTCGACGACCTGCCGCCGATGATGTTCATCAAGAAGTCCAGAACAGCCACGGCTATGTCTCACCGCATGCGCTGGAGCAGATCTGGCGCGACCACTTCGACTTCATCTGGCGCGAATACGACTACGCCGTGGTGCCGATGACCATCCACCCCGACGTGTCCGGCCGGCCGCAGGTGCTGATGATGCTGGAGCGGCTGATCGGCCACATGCTGAAGCATCCCGGCGTCCGCTTCGTGACGCTCGAGGAGATGGCGGCGGACTTCCGCAGGCGGAGCCCGAAGTAGCGGGCGGCTACTGGATCTCCTCGTAGATCGCGCCGAGGGCCGCCTGCAGCGCCGCGAGGTAGCGGGCAACGGTCTGCGGGTCGGTTTCCGCCTTGGCGTACCAGTTGATGATCGCCGCGAAGTAGAACCAGCGGCGATTGAGGAAGACCGCGGCGGGCACGCAGAGCGCGTGGAAGCCCGCGACGTCGATGCTGCCGCCCTTGGCGAAGACGCTGCCGCCGAGCGGGAAGGCGAGGCGGATGACATCGCCGAGCGCGAGCACGTTGCGGTATTGCGTCAGCGTCTCCGGCTGCCCGAAGAACTCGCCCTGCACCGACCGCGCGTAGAAGGATACGAGGTCGTCGGCCGAGGAGGCCAGGGTCTGCACCTCGTTCAGCGGCGAGTTGACGATGGGCTTGTCGGCCGAGGCGACCAGCTCCGCCCAGGTGAAGGTCAGGTAGTCCGGCGCGCCGAGCAGGTAGCCGAAGAAGGACCGCGTGCTCTCCGGCACCGCGGATGCCGCGAGACCCGCAGCGGCGAGGAAATCCCGCACCTTCGCCGGCCCCGCCGCGCGCATCACCATGTCGGTCGCGGTGTTGTCGCTGTGGAGGATCATGGCCTCCATCGCCGTGCGTTCGGAGACCGTCCCCGTCAGGTTGGGCGGGTTGAAGATGGTGCTGTCCACCGACCAGACGGATGCATCGAGCGCGAGCGGATTGCCGGTCAGCTTCGTCGCCACGTCGGGCGCGTCGAGCTGCCGCAGCCGCTCGCAGAGGATGAAGGACTTGATGGCGCTGCCGATGAAGAGCTGCTGGTCGGCATTCTCGGTGATGAGGATTTCGGGCTCGGAGGCCGTCGCCGGCGCCCATAGCTTCAGCGCCCTGGTGCCGGGCAGGCCGCGGAAGGCGCCGAGCACGCGCCGGCGCAGGCTTTCGCCGCCGCCGCCGCGCGCCTGCACCGCGAAGGGCGCGACCGCGCCGCCGCCGATGACGCCGCGCCGAGAGAATGCCTGCATGCCGAAGGTCCCGCCTGGAAGGCGGGGCGACGAACGCCCCGCATGCCCGGCAGCAAACCAGGACCTGGCGCGGCGGCAAGGCGCCGCCGCTGGAACTTCCAGGAAGTCCAGCTATTCCGCCGCCACCGCCCCCGGCGGCGTGAAGGCCTTGATCGGCGGCAGGTTGCCGGTGAAGCGCTCGACCTCCACGGTCGTGAGCTGCCCGGTGCAGCCCTGCGCCAGCCGCGAGGTCCCGGCATCCCGCGTCAGCACGTTCGGGTTGCCGTGCACGCAAGGCGAGCCGTCCTCCGCCGGGTCCTCCGGGTCGTACCAGGCGCCGGTCGGCAGCTGCACCACGCCCGGCATGACGCCCTCCGTCACCTCCGCCGCGGCGAGGCAGGCGCCGCGCGCGTTGAACAGCCGGACGATGTCGCCATCGGCGATGCCGCGCGCCGCGGCATCGCCGGGATGGATGCGCATCACCTCCCGCCCCCGCCGCTTCATCTCGGCGCTGTGGCCGCCGAAGTCGAACTGGCTGTGCAGCCGCGTCGCCGGCTGGTTCGCGACGAGGCGCAGCGGCGCATCGCCGGTCGGCACGTCGCGCGGCGCGATCCAGGCCGGGTGGCCCGGGCAGTCCTCGTAGCCGAAGCCGGCGATGGTCGCCGAGGCGACCTCGACCTTGCCACTCGGCGTCGGCAGCGGATCGGCCTCCGGGTCGCGGCGGAAGGCGCCGAGGATGCCGCCGTCGTCCGGCCCTTGCGGCAGCATCAGGTGGCCGGCCTGCCAGAAGGAGTCGAAGTCCGGCGCGTCATGGCCCTTGGCGCGCAGGTCGTCGGCGGTGCGGTCGTACAGGTGCCGCAGCCACTCGCGGGCGCTGCGGCCCTCGGTGAAGGCCTGCTCCTTGCCCAGCCGCGCCGCGAGGTCGGCGAAGATCGCGTAGTCGTCGCGCGCCTCGCCATAGGGTTCTGCCAGCTTGTACATGGCGACCATCAGCGGGTCGGTCTGGCTGCTGCCGATATCCTCGCGCTCCAGCGTCATCGTCACCGGCAAGACGATGTCGGCGTGGCGCGCCGTCGCGGTCCAGGCGAGCTCGTGCACCACCAGCGTCTCGACGCGGCGGAAGGCCTCGCGCAGGCGGTTGAGGTCCTGGTGGTGATGGAAGGGATTGCCGCCGGCCCAGTAGACCAGGCCGATATCGGGATAGGTCAGCACCTGCCCGTTGTACTCGAAGCTGGCGCCCGGGTTCAGCAGCATGTCGCTGATCCGCGCGACCGGGATATAGGCGCCGACCCGGTTGCGCCCCTGTGGCAGCGCCGCGGTCGAGACCGCGTTGTAGCGCCGCCCGGTATGGCCGAGCGCGCCGAGCGCGTAGTTGAAGCCGCCGCCGGGCAGGCCGATCTGGCCGAGCACCGAGGCGAGCGCGATGCCGGCCCAGACCGGCTGCTCGCCATGCTCGGCCCGCTGCAGGGAGTGGGAGACGGTGACCAGCACGCGCTTCCCCGCCAGACTGTGCGCGAGTGCCGTGATGCGATCGGCCGTGATGCCGGTGATCGGCGCGGCCCAGGCGGCGTCCTTGGGCTGGCCGTCCTCCCGGCCCAGCAGATAGGCTTCCAGCACCGGCCAGCCCGCGGTGTAGCGGTCGAGGAAGGCGCGGTCGTGCAGCCCCGCCGCCACCAGCGTGTGCATGATCGCCAGCATCAGCGCGGTGTCGGTGTTGGGCGTGATGGTCAGCCATTCGGCGCGGGCTTCGGCGGGCATGTCGTCGCGCAGCGGGCCGACGCCGATGAAGGCGCAGCCGCGCGCGGCGGCGGCCTGCATCGACCCGCGCTCGACATGCTTGCTGATGCCGCCGCCGGCGACCATGGAGTTCTTCAGCGCCAGGCCGCCGAAGGCCAGCACGACGTCGCTGTGCTCGGCCACCTGCTCCCAGGTGACGTTGCGGCGGCTGACGGATTCCATCGGCCCCAGCACATGCGGCAGGATCACCCCCGCAGCGCCGGCGCTGTAGCTGTTGACGCTGCGGACATAGCCGCCGAGCACGGTGTTGAGGAAGCGGTGCACCTGGCTCTGCGCATGGTGGAAGCGCCCGGCCGAGGACCAGCCATAGGACCCGCCGAAGGTCCGCTCCGGCGCGGTGCGCCCAAGCTCCCGCGCCAGCAGGTCGAGCGCGCGGTCCCAGGACACCGCGACATACTCGTCACGGCCGCGGCGCGGATCGGCGCCCGGCCCATCCTCCAGCCAGCCGCGGCGGATCATGGGCCGGGCGATGCGCGCCTCGTGCCGCAGGGCGCGCGGGAAGTTCTGCAGGATGCGGTTTGGGTCGGGGTCTTCCGGGTGCGGCCGCACCGCCAGCTTGCCGTCGCGCCAGGCCGCGGTGAAGGCGCCCCAGTGAGAGGAATGCGGGCGGAAATCGCTATCCGTCATGCCGGGTCAGCCCTTCGGCTTGTCGAGTTCGGCGAAGACCTCCATCGCCGCGCGCACCGCGGCGACGGCGGTCGGCACGCCGGCATAGATGCCGACATGCAGGAAGATCTCCTTCAGCTCCTCCCGCGTCAGGCCGTTGTTGAGGCCCATGCGGATATGCGACTTCAGCTCCTCGGTCCGGCCGAGCGCGGTCAGCACCGAGATGGTGATGGTGCTGCGCGTCGCGCGCTCGAGGCCCGGGCGGTTCCACACCGCGCCGAAGCAATGCTCGAACAGATACTGCCGCAGGTCGCGGGTCATCTCGTGCTGCGCCGCCTCCGCCATCGCCTTCTCGGCGACGGCGGGTCCGCGCATCTCGAACCAGACCTCGCGGCCGGCCTTGAAGAACTCGTTCTCGTCGAAGGGGAATGTGGTCATCGTCCTGCTCCCTCAGCGGCCCTGGAATTCCGGCAGGCGGCGCTCGGCGGTCGCCTTGATGCCTTCCTTGAAGTCGGCGGTCTTGCGCAGCCAGTCCTGCTCGACCAACTCGCGCTCGGTCGCCTGCTCCACCGCATCGGCCAGGCCGCGCCGCAGCGTCTGCCGGGTGGCGGCGACGCCGAGCGGCGAGGATTGCGCGATTTCGGTCGCCAGCGCCATCGCCGCGTCGCGCACTTCCGCCAGCGGCACGAACTGGTCGGCGAGGCCGAGCCGCACCGCCTCCTCCCCGCCGATCCGCCGGCCGGTGTAGAACAGCAGCGCCGCCTGCTGCTGGCCGACCAGGCGCGGCAGCGTCGCGGTCAGGCCGAAGCCGGGATGGAAGCCAAGGCGCGTGAAATTGGCGCTGAACCGGCCCTCGGCGCAGGTCACGCGGAAATCCGCCATGCAGGCCAGGCCAAGCCCGCCGCCGATCGCCGGCCCCTGCACCGCCGCGACGATCGGCTTCCGCGTGCGGAACAGCCGGATCGCTTCCTTGTACAAATGCCGGCCGGGCCGCTCCTCGCCGACATCACGCCGGCTGAAATCGGCGCCGGCGCAGAAGGCCTTGCCCTGGGCCGCCAGCACCACGGCACGCATGGCGGGATCGGCATCGGCGGCCTCGAAGGCGGTGGCGATTTCCTCGATCAGGGTGATGTCGAAGAAATTGTTCGGCGGCCGCTGGATCTCGACGACCGCGACATGGCCGGAGGTGGTGACGCCGATGCTGGTGAAGGCCATGGGGACTCGCTCTCTGGAGATGGGTGGGGTCCGCGCTGCCCATCATCGGCCATTCCGGCTTGCCCTCCCGCAAGCCGGGGAGGCTAGGACCCTGGATCGCCGGCTGCGAAGGGCGGGACTGGCATGGGCGTTGCGCCGCGGCCCGGCAGGGTGCACGAGATTGCCGCAAGAACCAACAGGAGGAACCGGTAATGGACGGGCTGCGCAACAGCGAATACCGCCATATCGAGGTCAGCCGCATCGCCGGCTCGCTCGGCGCCGAGGTGACCGGGGTCGACCTGTCCCAGGAGTTGCCGGAGGAAGTCCTCGGCGAGATCCGCCAGGCCCTCCTGGCGCATTGCGTGATCTTCTTCCGCAACCAGCACCTGACGCCGGAGACGCAACTCGCCTTCGCCCGCCGCTGGGGCGAGATCCACCTGCACCCCTACATGGCCGGGATGGACGCCTGGCCCGAGGTGCTGGAGATCGTGAAGACGCCGGCCGACAAGAAGAATTTCGGCGGGTCCTGGCATTCCGACCAGGCCTTCACCCCGCGCCCGGCGATGGGGACGATCCTCTATGGCAAGGAGATTCCCTCGGCCGGCGGCGACACCCTCTGGACCAGCCTCTATGCGGCCTACGAGGCGCTGTCGCCGGGGATGCAGCGAATGCTGGACGGGCTGAAGGGCGTCTATCGCGGCGACACTTCAGCAGCCATGACGGCAAGACGCGCAAGGAATACTATGCCGACAAGATCGGCATGAAGGTGATCGATCCCGGCAGCACGCAGACCGTCTCGACCCATCCGCTGATCCGCACGCATCCGGAGACCGGGCGACGCGCGCTCTTCGTCGGCGGCCACCTGCACCGGTTCGAGGAGATGACGGAGAGCCGAGAGCAGGCCGCTGATCGACTTCCTGATGCAGCATGCGACGCGGCCGGGATCACCTGCCGCTTCCGCTGGGCCAGCAGCTCGCTCGCCTTCTGGGACAATCGCTGCACCATGCACTTCGCCATCAACGACTATCCGGCGGAGACGCGGATCATGCACCGGGTGACGGTCTGTGGGGACGTGCCGTTCTGAGGGGAGGTTGGGGAGGGAAACAGGTGTTCCCTCCCCAAACCCCACCCTTCCCTTTTGTGAGTCGGCGCTTGCCGCGCGGCGAATGCCGAGACTCGGCGAAATAGAGGAGGGTCCAGGGAGGATACCTCCTCCCTGGCCTTGCTTCACCGCGCGCGCGGCCAGCACCTGCTCGGCCTGCCGCAGATGCGGCATGTCGAGCATCTTCCCGTCCATCCCCACCGTGCCGATCCCAGGATTCGACGCGAAGGCCGCCACCACGCGGCGGGCGAAGGCCAACTCCTCCGCGGTTGGCTGGAAGCCGGCATTGATCGGCGCGACCTGCGCCGGGTGGATGGCGATCTTGCCGGTGAAGCCCTCGCGCCGCGCCGCGGCGCAAGCGGCGTGCAGCGCGGCCTCGTCGCGGAAGTCGGGCTCCAGCGTATCGATCGGCTGGGCGCCCGCGGCGACGGCGGCGACCAGGCAGGCGGAGCGCGCGATGCGGTAGGTGAGCGACAGCCCGCCGGCGGCATCCTGGTTGCTGCTGGCGCCGAGCGCCGCGGCCAGGTCCTCCGCCCCCCAGGTCAGGCCGTGCAGGCGGGGCACCGCGATGCGCGCATAGTCGGACAGGCCGAGCACCGCCGCCGCCGTCTCGGTGGCGACGGAGAGCAGGCGGATGCTGCCCGGGGCAGCCCCTCCCGCGCCTCCAGCGCGTCGAGCCAATGGGAGACGCGCAGCAGCTCCGGCCGGGCCGCTCACCTTCGGCACCACCAGCCCGTCGGGCGCGGCGCGCACCACAGCGGCGGCATCGGCCAACCCCTCGCCGTCTAGCGGGTTGATGCGGACCCAGAGCTGCGGCCCACCCACCCGTGCGCCGAGGTATTCGCGGATCATCTCCCGTGCGACGGGGCGGCGGCCGGCGGCGACCGAGTCCTCGAGGTCGAGGATCAGCGCATCGGCGCCGCTCTCGCCGCCCTTGGCCAGCTTCCGCTCGCTGTCGCCGGGGACGAAGAGCCAGGAGCGCGGCGGCGCGCTCATGCCGGCCGGCCCTTCATCAGGGCGGAGCGGCGGCAATGCGCGACCAGCTCGCCCTTCTGGTTGAAGGCGCGATGGATGAACTCGACGATGCCCTGGCCGGGGCGGGACTTGCTCTCGCGCTTCGACAGCACCTCGGATCTGACGCGGATGGTGTCGCCGTGGAACAGCGGCTTGGGAAGCGTACCTCGTCCCAGCCGAGATTGGCGACGGTGGTGCCGAGCGTCGTGTCGCCGACGGTGATGCCGACCATCAGGCCGAGGGTGAACGCGCTGTTGACGATGCGCTGGCCGAATTCCGTCTCGGTCCGGCAGTATTCCTCGTCCAGGTGCAGCGCCGCGGGGTTGTGCGTCAGCGCCGAGAAGAAGACGTTGTCGGCTTCGGTGATGGTCCGCCGCATCACGTGGCGGAATTGCTGGCCCACCTCGAGATTCCTCGAACCAGAGACCGGGCATCGGGCGCCTCCCCTTGGCTTTTATGGTCTTGCCGAGGGTAGGCCGCCGTCCCAACCTCCGGCAACCACGCCGCCCCAGGGAGTACGTCATGGATTTCGGCTTCTCGCCCGAGCAGGAGGCGATCCGCGAAGGCGTCGCCGCCGTCTGCCGCCGCTTCGGCGACGACTACTGGCGGGACTGCGAGGCCGAGGCGCGCTTCCCCACGCGAATTCCACCGGGCGATGGCCGAGGGCGGCTGGCTCGGCATCACCATGCCGGTGGAGCATGGCGGCGCCGGGCTCGGCGTGACGGAAGCGGCGATCATGATGCACACCGTGGCGCGCTCGGGCGGCGGCATGGCCGCGGCCTCCTCGCTGCACATCAACATGTTCGGCCCGCACCCGATCGTCGTCCATGGCACCGCCGAGCAGAAGGCGCGCTTCATCCCCGCGCTGGTCGAGGGCCGCGACCAGGCCTGCTTCGGCGTGACGGAGCCCAATGCCGGGCTCGACACCACCAGCATCACCACCTTCGCGCAGAAGGTGCCGGGCGGCTACCGCGTCAACGGGCGCAAGCTCTGGACCTCCACCGGCCAGGTGGCGAACCGCATCCTGCTGCTGGCCCGCACCGTGCGGAAGGAGGAGGCGCGGCGCCCGACCGACGGCATCACGCTGTTCTACACCGCGCTCGACCGCAGCAAGGTCGAGGTGCAGCGCATCCCCAAGATGGGCCGCGCCGCGGTCGATTCTGAACATGGTCTTCATCGACGACCTCTTCATCCCGGAGGAGGACCGGATCGGCGAGGAGGGCCGCGGCTTCTCCTACCTTCTTGACAGCCTGAACCCGGAACGCGTGCTGGTCGCGGTGGAGGGCATCGGCATCGGCCAGGACGCGCTCGACCGCGCCGCCCGCTATGCCCGGGAACGCGTGGTCTTCGGCCGTCCCATCGGGCAGGAGCCAGGGCATCCAGCACCCGCTGGCGGAATGCTGGACGGCGCTGGAGAGCGCCCTGCTGATGGCGATGAAGGCGGCCTGGCTCTACGACAATGGCCGGCCCTGCGGGGCGGAGGCGAATGCGGCGAAGCTGCTCGGCGGCCGCGCCGGCTACGAGGCCTGCCTGCGCGCGGTGATGACCCATGGCGGCATGGGCTATGCCAAGGAATACGTGGTCGAGCGCCTGCTGCGCGAGGTGATGATCACCCGCATCGCCCCGGTCTCGGAACAGCTGGTGCTGTCCTTCATCGCCGAGCGGGTGCTCGGCCAGCCGAAATCCTACTGAGATGACGCCGCTGGCGGGCATCCGCGTCCTCGACTTCTCCAAGGTCCTGGCCGGCCCGCTCTGCGGCCAATGGCTGGGCGACCTCGGCGCCGACGTCGTGAAGATCGAGCCGCCGGAAGCGGGCGACGACACGCGGGGCTGGCCGCCCTTCCGCGCGGGCGTCGGCGCGGTCTTCCTCAGCGCCAACCGCAACAAGCGCAGCCTGGCGCTGGACCTGAAGACGCCGGAAGGCCAGGCCGCGGCGCAGCGCATGGCGCGCGAGGCCGATGTGGTGATCGAGAGCTACGCGACCGGCGTCGCCGAGCGCCTCGGGATCGGCGCCGAGGCGCTCTGCGCGGCCAACCCGCGGCTCGTGCATTGCAGCATCTCCGGCTTCGGCCGCAGCGGGCCACTGGCCCAGGGGCTCGGCTACGACGTCATCCTGCAGGCCTTCAGCGGCATCATGGCGATGACCGGGGAGCGCGGCGGCGGTCCGATCCGCAGCCCCTTCTCGCCGATCGACCAGTCCACCGGCATGAACGCCTTCAGCGGCATCCTGGCGGCGCTGCTGGAGCGCGGACGGACCGGCCGCGGCTGCCGGCTCGAGGTCTCGCTGTTCGAGACCGCGGCGGCGCTGCTCGGCTATTCGCTGCAGATCTACTGGGAGAAGGGCAGGCTGCCGGAGAAGAGCGGCAGCGGCCATGAATCCTCTGCCCCTACCAGGCTTTCGAGGCGGCGGATGGGCCGGTGCTGATCGGCATCGCCAGCGACAACCTCTGGCGCCGCTTCGCCGCCGGCATCGGCCGGCCGGACCTCGCCGAGGACCCGCGCTTCCGCACCAATGCCGACCGGGTCGCCAATTTCGCCGCGACGGTCGCGCTGGTGCAGGAGATCGTGGCGACCGAGGGCGCCGCGCACTGGGTCGCCTTCTGCGGCCGCGTCGGCATCCCCTGCGCCGCGATCAACACCCTGGCCGACATGCTGGCGCATCCGCAGACCGCGGCGCGAGGCGTGGTGCTGGACTACGACCACCCGACGCTCGGTGCGCTGAAGACCATGGCGCAGCCGATCCAGTTCAACGGGGAGAGCACGATCGGTGCGGTCGCCGCCACCACTGCTCGGCCAGCATTCGGCCGAGGTGCTGGCAGCCTTCGGGTTCTCGGCGGCGGAGATCGCGGCGCTGCGGGCAGCGCGCGCGATCGCCGGCCCGGCCTAGACCCGCATCGGCATCAGCACGTAGAGCGCTTCCGGCTTCGCCGCATCCGTCACCACCGTCGGCGCGCTGCCATCGGCGAAGCGGAATTCGACCTTGTCGCTGATCTGGTCGGTGATGTCGTTGAGGTAGCGGGCCTGGAAGCCGATCTCGAGCGGCGAGTTCTCGTAGCTCACCACGTCCCCCTCCGAGCTCCTCCTGCGCCTGGCCCTGCTCGGCGGAGGAGGCCGAGAGCAGCAGGTGGTTGCGGTCGAGCGAGAGCTTCACCGGGCGCGAACGCTCGCTGCTGATGGCGGCGACGCGGCCGACGGCCTCGGCGAATTCCTTCTTGCTCACCCGTAGGATCTTGTCGTTGCCGCGCGGGATCACCCGGTCGTATTCCGGGAAGGTGCCGTCGATCAGCTTGCTGGTCAGCTGCACGCTGCCGATGTCGAAGCGGATCTTGGTGTCGGACAGCTTCACCAGGACCTCGTCCTGGGTCTCCTCGGCCAGCTTGCGCAGCTCGTTGATCGTCTTGCGCGGGATGATGACGCCGGGCATGCCGCCAGCGCCCTCGGGCAGCGGCTCCTCGACCCGCGCCAGCCGGTGGCCGTCGGTCGCCACCGCGCGCAGCACCTTCACCCCGTCGCTTTCCGTTGCATGCAGGTAGATGCCGTTGAGGTAGTAGCGCGTCTCCTCGGTGGAGATGGCGAAGCGGGTGCGGTCCACCAGCTTGCGCAGCTCGCCGGCCGGCAGGCCGAAGCCGTGCGGCAGCTTGCCCTCGGTCATCGAGGGGAAGTCCTCGACCGGCAGCACCGAGAGGTCGGTGTTGAAGCGCCCGGCGCGCAGCTTCAGCGCGGCATCGCGCTGCCGAGCATGGTCGAGCTCGACCTTGGCGCCCTCGGGCAGCTTGCGGACGATCTCATAGAGGGTCGCGGCCGGGGCGGTGGTGCGGCCGGGGCGGGCGACCTGGACCCCGGCACCTCCTCGACCACCGCGATCTCCATGTCGGTCGCGGTCAGCTTCAGCGCCCCGTCCTGCACCGCGATCAGCACATTGGCCAGGATGGGGATGGTGTTGCGCCGCTCGACCACGCTCTGCACATGCGCCAGCGCCTTGAGCAGGATCGCCCGTTCCACCGTGAACTTCATGCCACCCAGGCTCCCCCGACGATCCGTCCTGCCGCCGCCATGCGCCACCCGTGTCCGGATGGGCCGGCCAGTCCTCAGCCCTGCTTCTAGCAGCCTCGATTCTGCGCCGATAAGGTAGGGTTTTCACCGCGCCAGACCAAGGGTGGCGTTACGCAGCCGGCGAAATCGGGGACGGCCCGGCGGCCCGGGCCAGGCGGGTCAGGTCTCCAGCATCTTCCGCAGCAGCGCCACGTCCTCGGCGAAGCCGGCATCGGCGGCGATGGAGCCTGGAGACGCGGGAGACGGCGTGCATGACCGTGGTGTGGTCGCGATTGCCGAAGCGCCGGCCGATCTCGGGCAGGCTGCGCTGGGTCAGCTGCTTGGCCAGGTACATCGCCACCTGGCGCGGCCGGGCGACGTTCCGGCCCGGCGGGCGGAGACCATGTCGGTCAGCCGCAGGTTGTAGTGCTCGGCCACCTTGCGCTGGATCTCCTCGATCGAGACCCGCTTCTCATGCGCCCGCAGCACGTCGTGCAGCACCTCATGCGCGCTGTCGACGGTGATCGGGCGGCCGAACAGGTTGGCATGGGCGACCAGGCGATTGAGCGCGCCTTCCAGCTCCCGGACATTGGTGGTGATCTTGGTCGCCAGCAGCTCCATCACCTTGGCCGGCACCAGCACCTGCGCCGCGGCCGCCTTGGCCTGCAGGATCGACAGCCGCAGCTCGTAGGTCGTGGCGTGCAGGTCGGCGACCATGCCGCAGCCGAGCCGGGTGCGCAGCCGGTCCTCGATCCCCGCGAGGTCGGAGGGCGGCTTGTCCGAGGAGACGACGATCTGCTTGCCCTGGTCCACCAGCGCATTGAAGGTGTGGAAGAACTCCTCCTGCGTGTTGTCCTTGCCGATCAGGAATTGCAGGTCGTCGATCATCAGCACGTCGACGGCGCGGAGCGTCTCCTTGAACTCCATCGTGCTTTGGCTGCGCAGCGCGGCGATGAAGCGGTACATGAACTTCTCGGCGCTCATGTAGGCGACCGTGCGGTGGGTGTCGCCCTCGCGGATCGCCCAGGCGATGGCGTGCATCAGGTGGGTCTTGCCTAAGCCCACGCCGCCATAGAGGAACAGCGGGTTGAAGCCGGGGCTGGCGGGGCGTTCCGCCACCCGGCGGGCGCAGGCATGGGCGAACTCGTTCGGCTTGCCGACAACGAAGGTGTCGAAGGTGAAGCGCGCCTCGAGCGGCACGACCCAGTCGGAGCGCGGCTCGGGCGTGCGGAGTTCGGGCGGGCGGGGCGGCGCGGCCAGGCTCTCGGCCAGGCCGGGCGGGTCGCCGCGCAGCGTGCCGGCGCCGTCGGCATAGGCCGGCTCCGCGGCCGCGCCCTGACTGCCCCTTGCCTGCTGGCTGCCCTGCGGCGCGCTGCCCGCGGCCTGGGCGACGCGGATCTCCACCCGGCGCACGGCGCCGTCCTCGGCCTGCCACAGCGCGCGCAGGCGGTCGCCGTAATGGCTGTTCACCCAGTCCCGCAGGAAGCGCGTGGGCAGCAGGATCACCGCCTCGTCGCCGTCGATCCCGTGCAGGGTCATCTGCCGCAGCCAGGTGCGGTACTCGACCTCGCCGACCTCGTCACGCAGGCGCCCGCGGATGCGGGCCCAGCAGGCGACCATCTGTCCGGACGTCTCTGGGGGCAATCCGCCGGTCTCCTTCTGCTCCCAACGCCTGCCGGCGCACGGACAATGACGAACCGTGCTGCCCGGAACCGGGTTCCGCGGCAGAATGCCAGGACGGGGAAGGCGTGATGTTTCGGGGGAGAAACCTGCCGGCCGCTCTGGTCCGAGGATGCTACCTCGGGGTCCAAACCGGCGCAAATGGTAACTCACCGAAATTGAGTTGCGAGATAGTACCGCTTTAATGCAACTCTCAGATTCGACTCAAGAAGAAGCATGGCCTGCGGCAAGCCGCAAAAGACCGGCAAGAACAGGCCCGGCCTATTCTTGTCGATCCAACCCAATCACGGCTCTGGAAAAGCGAACCCAGGCTCAGGCCTCGGGCAGCGGCGCCCAGGGACTTGATGCGCGCGGAAAGGCGCGACAGCTTCCGGGCGACGGTATTGGCGTGGAACACGCCCTTGGTCGCGGCGCGCTGCATCTCGGGCTGCGCCGCCTTCAGCGCATCCTGCGCCTGCGACTTGTCGCCGCCGGCGATCGCCTGCTCGACCTTACGGATGAAGCCGCGCACCCGGGACTTCCGCGCACGATTGCGGATGGTGCGCTTCTCCGTCTGGCGGATGCGCTTGCGGGCAGAGGCCGTGTTCGCCATGGGTGGATTTGACTCAAACCAGAGTGATGGGAAGGCGCACCGATGATGCGCAAGGAGGGCGTTCTGCAGGCCCCCCCCGCGCGCCGTCAAGGGAACGGAGGCCGGGATGGACCGAAGGCGCCTCAGCGGTTCTCGAAGCGCGGCTTCCGCTTCTCGGCGAAGGCCGCCATGCCCTCCTTCTGGTCGGCCGTGGCGAAGAGCGATTGGAACACGCGCCGCTCGAACTTCACCCCTCGGCGAGGGTCGTCTCGTAGGCGCGGTTCACCGCTTCCTTGGCGATGGCGACCGAGGGAGCCGAGAGGCTGGCGATCTTCTCGCCAAGCCGGACCGCCTCGGCCACCACCTCGGCGGCCGGGACCACCCGGGCGACCAGGTTGGCGCGCTCGGCCTCCGTCGCGTCCATCATGCGGCCGGTCAGGATCAGTTCCATCGCCTTCGACTTGCCGATGGCCCGCGTCAGGCGCTGCGTGCCGCCGGCGCCGGGGATGACGCCCAGATTGATCTCCGGCTGGCCGAACTTCGCATTGTCCCCGGCCAGGATGATGTCGCACATCATCGCCAGCTCGCAGCCGCCGCCGAGCGCGAAGCCGGCCACCGCGGCGATCACCGGCTTCTGCACGTAGGTCACCGCCTCCCAGCGCTTGCCGATGAAGTCGTCGGTGTAGATGGCGGGGTAGGTGCGGGACTGCATCTCCTTGATGTCGGCGCCGGCGGCGAAGGCCTTCTCGCTGCCGGTGACGACGATGGCGGCGATCGCCGGATCGGCGTCGTAGCCGCGCAGCGCCTGGCCGAGCTCGTCCATCAGCTGGTCGCAGAGCGCGTTCAGCGCCTTCGGCCGGTTCAGGCGGATCACCGCCACCCGCCCCTCGACCTCGGTCAGGATCATCTCGTACTCGGCCATCGCTGCCTCCCTCGCGTCGGGGCGCAACCTATCACCGCTGCCTGCGCGGGCAATGGAAGGTGGCCCGGCCGGACTGGACGAAGCGGCGGATGCCGGGGCAGCCCGGCAAGCCGGGGCAATGCTCGCAGGGCTGGCCCTCGCGGTCGTAGACCTTGAAGCGTTCCTGGAAGAAGCCGATCCCGCCATCCGCCTGGACATAGTCCCGCAGGCTGGACCCGCCGGCCTCGATGCTCTCCTCGAGCACCGCCTTGATCGCCGGCACCAGCCGCAGCGTCCGGGCGCCTGCCACGCTGGCCGCCAGCCGCTTCGGCGAGATGCCGGCGCGGAACAGCGCCTCCGAGACATAGATGCTGCCCAGCCCCGCGACGACCTTCTGGTCCAGCAGCGCCGCCTTGATCGGGGTGTGCTTTCCCGCCAGGGCATCGCTCAGCACCTGCGGCGTGAACGCCTCCTCCAGCGGTTCCGGCCCGATGCCGGCGAGCAGGCGGTGGGCGTCCTCGGCGGCGGTCGGGACGAGATCGACGCTGCCGAAGCGGCGCGGGTCGACGAAGCCGACGCGGATGCCCTCCTCGGTCTCGAGCGCCAGGTGCTCATGCGCGATGGGCGCATTGGGCAGGTCGGCGGCAGGGCGGGCCACCATGCGGCCGGACATGCCGAGATGGATCAGCACGCTGTCGCCGCCCGAGAGCCGCATCAGCATGTACTTGCCGCGGCGGCGGAACCCCTCCACCCGGCTGCCGGCCAGCCGGGCGGCGAGGCCCTCCGGGAAGGGCCAGCGCATATCGGGCCGGGCGATGCTGGCGGCGCGGATCAGCCGGCCCTCCAGCACCTTGCGCAGGCCGCGCATCACCGTCTCGACTTCCGGCAGTGTCCGGCATATGTCCCCGTCCCCCTCGCGGCGCTATGGTGGCCGGGCATGACCGAACGCAACACCCCCGATCCGTCCCTTCGGGGCGACACCCTCGGCCCGGCCCTTTCGGGCGACGACACGATCGACTTCGGCTACCGCGAGGTGCCCAAGGCGGCCAAGGCCGGCATGGTCCGCCAGGTCTTCGACAGCGTGGCGCCGCGCTACGACCTGATGAACGACCTGATGTCGCTCGGCATGCACCGCGCCTGGAAGCACGCCTTCGTCGCCGCCATCGCCGCCTCCCCGCGCGAGACGCTGCTCGACCTCGCGGGCGGCACCGGCGACATCGCCTTCCGGGCGCTCGAGCGCGGCGCGGGGCGGGTCGTCCTGTCCGACATCAACCCGTCCATGCTGCAGGTGGCGCAGGGCCGCGCGCTCGACCGCGGGCTGGCGGCGAACCTCGCCTTCCTCTGCGCCGATGCCGAGCACCTGCCGCTGCCGGACCGCAGCGTCGAGAAGGTCTCGATGGCCTTCGGGCTGCGGAACTGCACCGACAAGCCGGCGGTGCTGCGCGAAGTCCGCCGCGTGCTCCGCCCCGGCGGCCGCTTCCACTGCCTGGAATTCAGCCGGGTCGAGGTCGCGGCGCTGGCCCCGGTCTACGATGCCTGGTCCTTCCGGGTCCTCCCGGCGCTGGGCGAGCGGGTGGCGCAGGACGGCGACAGCTACCGCTACCTGGCCGAGAGCATCCGCATGTTCCCGGACCAGGAGACCTTGGCCGGCATGATGCGGGCGGCCGGGCTGGAACGCGTCCAGCACCGCAACCTGACCGGCGGCATCGTCGCGATCCATACCGGCTGGCGGCTCTAGACCGCGGTTTTGCCGGGCCCGCCTGGGACCGGCGGCCGCCTGTAGCGCCGGCCGCCCGGCGCGGCCTGCGCCGGTAGTTTCGCCCGCTTCCGCAGTATTCGGAACCACGACCATTGCAAACGGCTGCTGCGCCTTCGGCGCTGCGAGAGTATACATTTAGACGATCGGGGGACTTCAGCGCGCGGGGGCGCGTTGAGGGCGTGCGTCGAGGGGACTGTTCAATCCATGATGCAGCAGCGCGAGAGGCTTTACCAACTGGACAAGCCCATTCTCGCCCGTGACGCCGCCGGGGCGGCGGCGGCGCAGGGACCGGATACGCCACCGGGCTGGCTCAGGCTCGACCAGTGCAACCTCAGCCCCTTCCAGGGCCAGGCACTGATGGTGCCGCACGTCCTGCTGCATCCGGAGATCGGCGTCGCGCTGATCGACATCGCCCCGGGCGAGGCGGCGGGGGCCGAGGCGGCCTTCCGCGACCGGCTCGAATCGGCCCGCTTCGCCGCGATCTTCCCCGGCCAGCTGCCGGTGGTGCACCTGCAGCTGCAGCCGGAGGAGCTGGGCAGCCTCGGCACCCTGCTGCCGCAGGTCTTCGCCGCGCTGCCGCCGCTGCGCCTGCCCGGCGGCGATGGCTGGGTGAGCGTGGTGCGCCGGGCGCTGGCCTCCCGCGGGCCGCTGCGCGACGCGGCCGCGGAGCAGGCGCGCGACCGCGCCATGCCGCAGATGCTGAACCGCGAGGTCGCGGCGCAGCGCGCCGGCCTGGCCCCGGCACTGCCCGAGGCGCCGCCGGAGCCGCCGCGGGCGCGCTGGCCGGGGCTGCCGGTCGCGCTCGGCCTGGCCGGCGTGACCGGGCTGGCGGTAACCCTGTTGGTGGCCTGGGGCGGATCGCAGCCGGCCAGCCCGCCGGCCGCCCCGGCCCCCCAGCAGACTGCCGTGGCACCCCCGAGCGCAGCGGAGCGCCCGCCCCGGCGCCGGCCGTGGCGGCGGCGGGCGGCGCGGCGCCGGTCGTGGCCCCGCGCCTGGTGCCGGCCCGCCCGACGGATGCGGCCCCGTCCGCGCCAGCCCGGGACCGCGTGGCCGCCGCCCCGCCGCGGCCGGCCGAGCCGGCGCCCGCACCTCCGGCGCCACCAGCCCGCGCCATGCCCCCGCTGCCCACCGCGGCCGCGGTCCCGCCCCCGCCGCGCCGGAGCAGGCGCCGCGGCTGACGGTGCGGGCCGCCGCCAACATCCGCACCCAGCCGAACAACAAGGCGACCATCATCCGCACCGCGCCGCAGGGCGAGGTGCTGCGCGAGTTCAGCCGGAGCTACGACGACTGGGTGGAGGTCGGCGACACCAAGCCGCAGGGCTGGATGTTCGGCAAGTACCTGGTGCCGGTGAAGCCGTAGGGTCCGAGGCACAATTGGGGAGGGAAAGGTCTCCCTCCCCCAATCGACCCCTTCCTCTTTGTGGGCTTTGGCAGCCGCCGCGCAGCGCGCGCCGACTCACAGGAACAGAGGAGGGTCGGACGCAGCGCGTCCAACCGGAGGATACCTCCTCCCTGGCCTTCCCTACCCCGCATCGAGCGCCGCCTGGATTCCCCTGGTCCAGGCCCCCGCCCCGGCCGAGAGCAGGCCGATATCGGTCTGCGTCGTCAGGAACCGCGCCCCCCGCCTGATGATCGCCGCCTGGGCCTTCGGGTCGCGCTGGCCGCCGCAGCCGAACCGCACGCCGTTGGCGCGGCAGGCGGCGATCACCCGGTCGATCGCCGCCTGCAGCCTCCGGATCGGCGTATTGGCCCGGCTTGCCCATGTTGGTCAGCAGGTCGTTCATGCCGACATGGACCACGTCGATCCCCGGCGTGGCGGCGATCGCCTCGACATTCTCCACCCCCTCCCGCGTCTCGATCATGCAGGCGAGGAAGGTCATGGCATCGACCGCCGGCAGCGCCTCGGCGGGCGGGACGGCAGCGAAGTCGTAATAGGGGTAGCCGCCGGTGACGCTGCGGCGGCCGAGCGGGCCGAAGCGCACCGCGGCGACGGCGGCGCGCGCATCCTCGGCCGTGTTGACGTCCGGATAGACGATGCCGGTGATGCCAGTGTCGAGCAGCGCCTGCACGTCGGGGTCGCGCACCGAGCGCACCCGGGCGAAGGGCGCGACGCCGAGCGCCACCGCAGCCTGGGCGATGTGGCCGATGGTCTCCAGATTGAACAGCGAGTGCTGGACATCGATGAAGAGGAACTCGTGCCCGGTGGCGCGGGCGATGCGGGCGATCTCGGCCGAGCGGGACATCCGCACGCCGAGGCCGAGCACGGTGCCGCCGGCGGCCAGCTTCTCCTTCACCGGGTTGGTCGGGCGGGGTGCTGGCATGGCGGCGTTCCTCCATTGCGGTCTTGCCGGCATGGCAGCACCCCGCCATCGCTCCGGCAACCCGGCTTGACCCTGCCCGCCGACGCCCGTCGAATGGCAGGCGAGGTTCAAGGGGGAAGCAGGTGCATGGCGGAGATCCGCGTGAAGGCCGAGATCGCCGGCTCGGTCTGGAGGATCCTGGTGCAGCCGGGCGAGGCGGTGGCGGCGGAGGACAGCCTGATGCTGCTGGAATCGATGAAGATGGAGATCCCCGTGGTAGCACCGAGGGCGGGCACCGTGCTGGAATGGCGCGTGGCGGAGGGCGAGGCGGTGGCCGAGGGCGATGTCGTGGTGGTGCTGCGGGCATGACGGCAGCGGGTCTCCGATGATCCTCGGCGGGAGCAGGCGATGCGGGTGACGGTGCTCGGCGCCGGGGCGGTCGGCGGCTGGCTCGCGGCGGGGCTGGCGCGCGCCGGGATGCCGGTCGCGGTGCTCGCCCGCGGGGCGACGCTGGCGGCGTTACGCGAACACGGCCTGACCCTGCTGCAGGGCGAGTCGCGCGAGGCCTTCCCGGTCACCGCTTCCGACGACCCCGATGCGCTGCCGCCGGCCGACATCCTGCTGCTCGGGCTGAAGAGCCACGACCTGCCCGCCGCGCTACCGCTGGTGCGGCGGCTGATGGGCCCGGACACGCTGGTCGCCACGGCGCAGAACGGGCTGCCCTGGTGGTTCCTGCAGGGCTTCGGCGGGCCGGCCGAGGGGCTGGTGCTCGAGAGCGTCGATCCCGGCGGGGCGCTGGCGCGGGCGATCCCGGTGGAGCACGTGCTCGGCGGCGTCGCGCATGTCGGCAGCAGGGTGGAGGCGCCCGGCGTGGTGCGGCTGATGAAGCAGGACCGGATGCTCTACGGCGACCCCTCCGGCCGGCACGACCAGGTGCTGGCCGCACTGGTGGCGGCGCTGGAGCAAGGCGGCATCCCGGCCCGGGCGGTGCCCGACATCCGCATGGAGGTCTGGCTCAAGCTCTGGGGCAATCCCAACATGAACCCGCTGAGCGCCCTGTCGCGCGCCGACATGCTGGCGATGCTGGACGATCCCGGCGTCGCCGGGCTGGTCGAGGGCATGATGCGGGAGATGGCGGCGATCGGCGACCGGATCGGCCTGCCGATCGAGCAAGGCATCCCCGAGCGGCTGGAGACCACCCGCCGGCTCGGCGCCTTCCGCACCTCGATGCTGCAGGACCTGGAGGCAGGACGGCCGATGGAGCTCGGCCCGGTGCTGGGCTGCCTGGTCGAGCTCGCGCCGCGGCTCGGCGTGCCGGCGCCGCTGCTGACCGGCATCCATGGCCTGGTGCGGCTGCTGGACCGCAACCGCGGCGGCTGAGGTCAGGTCTTCGGGTCGGGCGTCGGGTCCTCGGTGCCGAGCGGCTCTTCCAGGCCGCTGCGGTCGCGCCGCGTCGGGAAGATGTCGATCGGGCCGCCCAGCTGGGCGGCGCGCTCGGCGCGGTCGCCGGGCTGGGCGTCGTCGGTGCCGATCGGGCGGTCGATGGTGCCGCTGGCGCGCTCGAGACCCTGACGCTGGTCAGGGGCGATGCGGCCGGGGTCATCCGGCGGCTCGCCGGAGCGGGTGGGCTTGGGGGCTGTCTTGTCGCTCATGCCGCGGTCAACGCGCTCCGGCGGGCGGGAGTTCGCCGCGCTTGACCCGGGCGGGCCGGGCGCGGAGGGTTCGATGCCACACCGGGAAGGTCCCAGCGATGCTCGAACTCCGCCCTTGTTGCGAATGCTGCGGCACCGACCTGCCGCCGGCGAGCCTTGAGGCCCGGATCTGCTCCTATGAATGCACCTTCTGCGCCGCCTGCGCCGAGGCGGTGCTGGCCGGCCGCTGTCCCAATTGCACGGGCGAGCTCGTCCGCCGCCCCATCCGCCCCGCCGAGAAGCTGCTGAAGCATCCCGCCAGCACCGTGCGGAAGGTGAAGCCGACCGGCTGCGTCGCCGCCTGAAGCGGCCCCGGGAGGGCCTGGGACGGGGCTCCCCCGCCCCGCGCGGCTAGCGGCTCGCCATCGGCGTGCCGCCGAACGCTCCCGCAGCCGCATCGCGGCGAAACGCTGCGCCTCGGTCGCGTCCGGCACCACCGGCGCCAGGCCGAAGAACTCGTGCGTCGCCCCCGGCCAGGTCCGCTGCACCGCCGGCACGCCTGCGGCCTGGAGTTTCCGCGCCAGCATCTCGCCGTCCGAGCGCAGCGGGTCGATCCCGGCATTGATGATGGTGGCCGGCGGCAGGCCGCGCAGGTCGGCCTTGCCCACCACGTCCAGCCGCGGGTCCTGCAGGTCGAGCGGCGAGCGGGTCAGCTTGTCGACGAACCACAGGACGTCGTCGCGCCCGAGCGGCACGGCGGCGGTATTCTCGAGGTAGGAGGGCGTGCGGGTATCGGTGCCCGCCACCGGATAGACCAGCAGCATGTGCGCGGGCATGGGCAGGCGCTGGTCGCGGATGCCCATGGCGGTGGCGATCGCCAGGTTGCCGCCGGCGCTCTCGCCGGCCAGGGCGACGCGGCGGCGGTCGGCGCCGAGCCGCTGGGCCGCGCCAAGGGCCCAGGCATAGGCGACCAGCGCATCGTCATGCGCGGCCGGGATTTGTGCTCGGGCGCCTGGCGGTAGTGGCAGGACAGGACCACCGCCCCGGTCTCGGCCGCCAGCGCCCGGGCGGAGGCGTCGTAGGTGTCGAGGTCGGCGATGACCCAGCCGCCGCCATGCCAGTAGACGATCAGCGGCAGAGGCCCGCGGCCGGTCTCCGGGATATAGGCCCGGGCGGGGATGGGCCCGTTGCGGCTGGGGATCGAGAGGTCCTGCACCCGGGCGACGGGCCGCGGCACGGTGGGCACGCCCTGCTGCACCTGCACCCGGCGCACCGCATCGGCCATGCTGGGCTGCCGGCGCGCCTGCTCGACGGTCAGGGTCGAGACCGGCTTGGCGCCGAGGTCGATCAGCGCCTGCACCACCGAGCCCATGGGCTGGTCCGCCTTGTTGGCGCTGAGCAGCGCCGCGGGCGCCCCGAGCCGCTGCTGGCGCCGGCGACGGTCCCGGTACCGGCGAGGTCCATGGCGGTTGTCTGGCAGCCTGCCAGGGCCAGCGTGCCGAGGAGCGCGCCTCGTCGGGTGGTCGGATGCAGCGGCATGACATCTCCGGGGAATGATCCGCGGACGAACGCCGCTGCGGCTTGCGGGTTCGCGCTACCGCAGGATGCGTCGGATCAGCCCCCTGCCCCGCTCGCCGCGCGGCGGATCGAGCAGGCGCGAGAGGCTCCAGCGGCCATGCGTCACCCGGGCGCGCAGCAGGCTGAACTCCAGGAACCCCGCCTCCCCGTTCCGCCGGCCAAAGCCGGAGGCGCCGGTGCCGCCGAAGGGCAGGTCGGGGAAGGCGGCGTATTCGATGCAGCGGCCAGCGACGAGGGCGCCGCTCCGCGTGCCGGCCGCGACCGCAGCTTCCTCCTCCCGCATCGCGCCGAACAGGTAGACCGCCAGCGGGCGCGGGCGTTCGGCGATCCAGGCGATCGCGGCGGCCAGGTCGGGCAGCGTCTGCACCGCCAGCACCGGGCCGAAGATCTCCGTCGCGTGCAGGGGATGGCCGGGCGGTGCCTCGGCCAGCGCCAGCGCGCGCCGGCGGCCGGTCCCGTGCGGCGCCAGCGGCGTCAGCGTCGCGCCCTCGCAGAGCGTCTCCAGCCGCGCCGCCTGACGGTCATTGACCATCACCGTGTCGGGCAGGCCGATCCCCGTCGCCCGGCAGGCCGCCGCGAAATCCGCGGGCGCGTGGCCGACCAGCAGGACGGTGTCCGGCGCGATGCAGGTCTGCCCGGCATTCACCACCTTCCCCGCCAGGATCGCCTGCGCCGCCTGGGCCAGGTCGGCGCCGGGCAGGACCAGCGCCGGGCACTTGCCGCCGAGCTCGAGCGTCAGCGGGACGAGGTTGGCGGCGGCGGCCAGCATCACGCGGCGCCCGGTCTCGGTGCCGCCGGTGAAGACGAGGTGGTCCCAGGGCTGTGCGGCGAAGGCGGCGGCGACCTCCGGGCCGCCCTGGACCACCCCGGCGACCTCCGGCCCCCAGGCCTCGGCGACGAGGTCGTCCAGCAGGGCGGCGGTGCGCGGGGTCGCCTCGGCCGGCTTGATCGCCACGCGGTTGCCGGCGGCGATGGCATCGACGGCGGGCAGCAGGGCGAGCTGCAGCGGGTAGTTCCAGGGCGCCATGATGCCGACCACGCCCTTCGCCACCGGCTCCACCGCGGCGCGGGCGGGGCGGAAGGAAAGGGCACCCCGGCGCGGCGCGGCTTCGCCCAGGCGTGCAGGCGGGCGGCGCTGTGGCGGGCGGCGTCCACGGTCAGCTTCACCTCGGCGAGCAGCGTCTCCTCCGGGCTGCGGCCGCCGTAATCGGCGTCGAGCGCGGCGGCGACATCCTCCGCCCGGCGCAGCAGCAGCGCGGCCATGGCGCGCAACAGGGCGCGGCGGCGGTCAAGCGGCAGGGCGCCGTCGCGCCGGGCCACGACGCGCAAGACCGCGAGGGTGGCGGCGGGATCCGCGGTCGTCCCGGCGGGCGCGATGGCGTCGGGCAAGGATTGCTCCTGTTCGGGGCGGGGCGACAGCATCCGCACAGCCCGGTCGGGGAAGGTCGCGGCCGCGCTACTTCACCGCGACGAGGCACGCATAGTTCTGCGCCGCCGTCGGGGTGTCGGTCTCGACCTCGAAGTGGTGCAAGGACTGCGGATCGGCGAAGCCCACCCGGCGCAGCATCTCCAGGTGGCGCGCGACCTCGAAGCGGCCGGGCTCGTAGGTCCAGGCGGTGCCGTCGGGCTTGATGAAGTCGCCGTTCACGAGCACGCCGCCCGGCGGCAGTGTTTCGAAGCAGCGTGCATAGACATCGGCCACCGCCTGCTGGCTGCCGAGGTCATGCAGCGCCCAGGTCGAGATGATGGCCCGGGGCCGGCGGGCCAGCCGGGTCGGCCAGGACTGGTCCATCAGGTCGGCCTGGGTGAAGGTGACCCGCGGCGCCAGGCCGCCGAGCGTCCGCCGCGCCACGTCGAAGAAGACCGTGGAGAAGTCGAGGCCCTCGTAGCGTAGCCCCGCATCCCGTTCGAGGATGTGCCGGGCCATGTAGCCGGGGCCGAGGCCGAGCTCGAGGACGTCGGGGTCGCCCGCCGCATGCCGGCGGATCTGGTCGTGGACCATGTCGAACAGCGCCAGCCGTGGCGGCGACGGGACGAAGCGGTCGGCCCAGCCCTGCACGAAGGCCGCATCGTGGGATCCATGCTGCGCGCCGACGAACCCCGCCATGTCGTCCTCCCTTCGCCCCGGACCTTCCGACGCTACCAGCGGCGCGGCCGTCGGCCAATCGCGCCACGCCACGCATGGGCAATCCATCGGCGTCAGCGCAGCAGGGCCTTCGCCGCCGCCTCCCCGCTGCGGACCGAGGCCTCGATCGTCGCCGGCAGCAGCGGGTCGGTCCAGTCGCCGGCCAAAGCGAGGTTCGCCAGCGGCAGCCGCGGCGGCCGCAGCGGCGGCCCGGGCGTGTGGCGCGGCGTGGCGCGGCGTTCCTTGACCACGCGGCAGGGCGGCGGCGCCTCCGGCCAGTCGCCATCGAGCCCGAAGGCCAGCGCCGCCTGGCGCAGCTCCGCCCAGGCGCGCGGGCCGAGGGTCGCCTGGTCCTCCCGCGCCGCGTCGTCGCCGGCGCTGACCGTCACGCTTACCCCGCCGGCCGCACCAGCACCCATTGGCAGAGCGCATCCAGCATGCCGATGAAGCGCACCGGCCCGTGGGCCGGGCCGCGCGTAATGCAGATTGACGATCGGCGCGTAGCCGGCGGGTGTCTCGAGATGCGGCAGCAGGCGCTGGCTCTCCCAGGGCGGGGTCGCCAGCACCGCGGCGTCGCCGGTGCCGAGCGTCACCGCATCCTCGCCGAAGTCGAGCCCGGCGGCACGCCCACCCTGCACCACCAGCCGGCGCAGCCGGCGCCGAAGCGGATCGTCCCGCCGGCGCGCTCGATGGCGGCCAGGGCGGGCGCGACCAGGTCGGGGCCGAGGCCGCTGCGCGCCACCAGCAGCCGCGTCGCGCCGCGCCCGCCCAGGCGCCGCAGCACCGCGCCGAGCCGGTTCGCCGATGCCTCCCCGACCGGCGTGTTCAGCGCGGCGACAACCAGCGGGTCGACGAAGCCGCGGAGGAATTCCGGGTGCGCCGCCATGGCCGGTCCGACCGCGCGGTCCCGCCGGGGCAGTGCCAGCCCGGCCAGCGCCAGCAGCGCCCCGCCCGAGAAGCCCGGCGGGCGCAATGTCGGATTGCCCCAGCCGAGCGGCGAGAGCGCGACGCGGAAGGCGCGGCCATCCCGCAGGTCGAGCACCGGCAGTCCGGCCGGCTCCGGCTCCACCCAGCCCTCCAGCGCACCGATCCGCCGCAGCAGGCCGAGCGCGGCGGTGTTGGCGCCGAGCAACGCATGGGTGCCGTTGTCAGTGCCGTCCGGCAGGGCACGGCAGCGGCCGCCGGCATTCGGCGCGGATTCGTGCAGGAGAACGGGCCGACCGGCCTCGGCAAGCGCCAGCGCGGCGGCGAGGCCCGCGACCCCGGCACCGATGACGTGCACGGTCATGGCGTGCGGCCGAAGCCCAGCGCCATCCAGGCCATGCGCAGCTTCTCGCCCTTGGTCAGCTTCGGCCGCGGCCGCGCCCCGGCCCAGCCGCGCTGCACCAGCCGGTCCATCAATCGCCGGTAGCCCCACATCATGACGGCCGCCGGCAGCAGCGCCTGCGGGTCATAGGCGCGGATGTCGCGCTCGGCGGCGGCGAAGCCCTCGGCCGCCCGCGCGCCGAGCCGGGCGCAGATGCCGGCGAAGGCCGGGTGGGCGACGATCTCCGTGGCGGGGCCATCCGGGATGCCGGCGGCATCCAGCAGGTCGCGCGGGATGTAGACCCGCTCGCGCATCGCATCCTCGTCGACGTCGCGCAGGATATTGGTGAGCTGGAAGGTGTGGCCCAGCGCCAGGCCGAAGCTCCTCGGCCTCCGGCGCGCCGAAGATGCGGACGCTCATCGCGCCGACGCTGCCGGCGACCTGCCGGCAATAGAGGTCGAGATCGGCCTCGGTCTGCAGCCGCAGCCGGTCGGCGCTGTCGGTCTCCATGCCGGAGATCATCGCCTCGCATTCCGACAGCGGCACGCCATAGGCCTCCCGCGCGAAGGCCAGCTCGCGGCTCAGCACGCAATCCGGCGCCACCAGCTTGCGCCGCCAGTCGGCGAGGAACCGGCGCTTCTCGGCTTCCGGCATGGCACCGTCGGCGATGTCGTCGACCGAGCGGCAGAAGGCATAGACGCCCCAGAGCGCCCGCCGCCGCCCGCCCTTCAGCGCCGCCATGCCACGGGCGAAGGACGACCCGGCGCGGGAGACGCGGGACGCCACGATCGGCGCATCCTTCGGGCCCAGCGAGAGGGCCCCGGCGAGCGCCTTGGCGAAGTCCGCCTTCGACAGCGCGACGCGCCCCAGCACCGGGTCGGCCTTCCGCAGCCGCGCCAGCAGGCGGCGGCCGCAGCCGATGGTCATCGCGGACTGGATCGCCAGCCGGCGGGAGCGCAGCAGCCGCGGCAGGGCGCTGGCGCGGTCCAGTTGCTCCTCGACCCGGTCGAGCGCCGCATCCAGCACCTCGCGCCGCCGCTGCGCATTGCCAGGATCGAAGAAGGCCTGCTCGCCGCCGGCGATCGCCATCCAGGGCTCCGGCAGGTAGATCCGGTCGAGCGCGGCCCGGTCGGGCACCAGGTCCTGCAGGTGGTTCAGCACCTGCAGCGCGGTGCAGAGCCCGTCCGCCGCGGCATTGGCCGCGGCGTTGCCGCCATCGCCGTGCAGCCGCAGCAGCATCCGCCCGACCGGGTCGGCCGAGCGGCGGCAATAATCCTCGAGCTCCGCCCAGTCGGCATAGCGGGTCTTCACCGCATCCTGGCGGAAGGCCGAGAGCATCAGCCGCGCCTCCGTCACGCCGACGCCCTCGCGGTGCATCGCTGCGGCCTCGGGCAGGCCCGTCGCCGGGTCGTCCAGCGCCCGCTCCATGGCGTCGAGCCGGCGGATCTTCTCCTCGGCTTCAAGGTCGGGGCTGTCGCCGATGTCGTCGGCGACGCGGACGAAGCGGTAGAAGGCCATCACCTTGGCCCGCAGCGGCTTGGCCAGCAGCAGGGAGGCGGTCGGAAATTCTCCGCGTCGTGGTCGCGGGTCGGCGTCGCGGAGACGGCGAGGCTTGCTGTTACGGGCGCCGGAGCATTCATGCCGCCTTTGTGGCCGGATATGCGCGGCCTTTCCAGCCCGCCGGCCGGCCCATCAGCCACCGGGCCATGGCCCACCACTGGATCGCCAGCGCCACCAGCATGGTCGCGGGGTGCAGCGGGATGGTCCACCAGGGCTCCCGCGCCCGGATCGTCACCGCCGCCCGCAGCGCCAGCATCAGCGCGATCGCCAGGATGGCCTGCATCTCCGGCAGCAGCGCCCAGGGCCAGAGATGCGCCCCGGCCAGCAGCACGGTCCAGATCGGCAGGCCGAGCGGGGTGGCCATGCCCTCGCGCGCATTCTTCAGGAAGCCGCCCCAGCATTCGGCGAGGCCGCGATACATCCGGCAGGTCGCCAGCGGCGCGCCGTCCACCACCTCGGTCCGGTGGCCCTCGGCGCGGAACAGCCGGGCCAGGGCCAGGCCTTCGTGCAGCACCCGCCGCACCGCGCCATGGCCGCCGATGGACTCGTAGGCCCGCCGCTCGCAAAGCACGAGTTGGCCGCAGGCCGCCGCCAGAGTCGGGCCGCCGGCTCTCCGCCCGGCCGCCGCCCGGCAGGTAGCCGAGCAGGAGGAAGTTGATCCCCGGCACCGTCAGCGCCTCCCCAGGCTGCCGATCAACTGCCGCGGCACGCCGCTGACCATGGCAAGTCGCTTCTCCGCCGCATGCGCCGCCATCGCCGCCGCGGCGCCGGGAGCCAGCCGCACATCGGCATCGATGAAGAGCAGCCAGTCGCCGCGCGCTGCCTCGGCCAAGCGGGCGCAGGCATGCACCTTGCCGGTCCAGTCCGGCGGCAGCGGCGGCGCCGCGGCCAGGCGGACGCGGGGTCGGCCGCGGCCAGGCGGCGGACGATCCCAGGCGGTGCCGTCGGTCGAGCCGTCGTCCATCACCCGACCTCGACCGCGACGCCGCGGCTGGCCAGGGCGGCCGTCACGCAGGCCTCGATATTGGCGGCCTCGTCGCGGGCGGGAATCAGGACGGAGACGAGGCCCTCGGCACGGTCACCGGTCAGGCTCGGCAGGCGGCGCAGGTTGTGCAGTCCGATCGAGGCAGGCAAGGCCGTCAGGCCAAGGCAAAGCCACGTCCAATCCATCAGGACAAAACAACAGGGGGAAAGTCGTCCCCCCGTGCCCCCGGGTTGTTCTTTTGGATCTTCATGCGCTTTCTCCGGCGCTTGGGTCGTGGCGGGGGTCGAAGGGCTTGCCGCGTGCGACCGCCAGGGCATGCCGCCAGCGCTCGTAGATGCCGCCCATGCCTTCGCGGCCGCGCAGCACGGGACGGAAGCGTGTCGGGTCGCGGGCGATCGCATCCTCGGCGAGGCGGTCCATGCCGGCCTCCAACGCCCGGGCCAGCGCATCGCTCCGCGCCTCCCGGCTCATCGCGGCGAGCGCCGCGCCCTCGATCGGCGGGCCATAGCCGCAGAGCATCTCGGCGGCGCGCTCGGACCAGAAGGGATACTCGATCGCCATCGGCAGGAAGCGGGCCTCGGGCGCAAGCTCGGCCAGCCGCACCAGCCCAGGCGCCATCGGCACCGGGCGTTCGCGCACATCCATGAAGCGGCCCGGGGCGTTCATCCACAGCATGGCGCCGGGCTCGGCCAGCACCGCCTTCGCCGTGCGCAGGAAGGCGACCGCCCCGCGCGCCGATTGCTGCTCCACCCCGAAGACGCCGATCCGCGTCATGAAGCCGTAGCGCTTCAGCGCCTCGGCCTCCATCGGGATGAACATCCGCCGCCCCGGGAAGAGCTCGGTCGAATAGAGCATGAAGGCCACGCCGTCCCACCAGGAGGGGTGGTTGGCATAGACCACCAGCGGCCGGCCGGGCTGGTCCGGCGGCGGCAATCCCCAGGTGGCCACCCGCACCGCGCGCAGGTGCCTGGCGGCGAAGCCGGCGAACATGAAGCGGTAGAGGCGAAGCGCGCCGGGGAGAACAGCGCGACCGGCGAGGCCCCCTCCCCCTTGCGCCCCGCTTCCATGGCTACTCGGCCGCCAGCCGGGCCCGCAGCGCGTCGCGCTGCCCGGCCGCCTCGGCCTCGGCGCTCATCCCCCGCCCGCCGAGATCCTGGTCCAGCGCATCGGCGGCGATCCAGCCGGACATCATCACCATCGGCATGCCCGGGCCCGGATGCGCCGCGCCGCCGGCCAGGTACAGGCCCTTGACCTGCTTCGAGCGGTTGCCGGGCTTGAAGGCGCCGGTCCAGCGGCCATGGCTGGCGAGGCCGTAGATGGCGCCGTCCAGCACCTTGTAGCGCTCCGTGGATGTCGACCGGCGTCAACGCCTGCTCGACCACGATCCGCTCCTCGATGTCCTCCATCCCCGCGGTACGCTTCAGCTTGTCGAGGATGGCCTGGCGGTAGGGGGAACATCTTCGCCCAGTCGTGCCCGGGCCGCAGATGCGGCGTGTGCACCAGCACGTACAGCGCCTCCCCGCCCTCCGGCGCCACGGTGTCGTCGGAACAGGAGGGCGCCGCGAGATAGGCGGTCGGGTCGGGCGCCGGGACGCCCTTCTTGTAGATCGCGTCGAACTCCTCCTCCGCATCGCGGGAGAAGACGAAGCAATGGTGCGCCAGATGCTCGTAGCGCTTGCGCAGGCCGAGATAGAGCACGACGCCGGAACAGGCCGGCTCGAACCCCTTCTTCGCGTATTTCCGGCCGGTCTCGCCGCCGACCAGCTTCCTTGTAGGTGCGGATGGCGTCCATGTTGGAGATGACGGCGTCGCAGGCGATCCGCTCGCCCGACGCTGTCTTCACTGCGCGCACCGCGCCGTTCTCGATGTCGAAGCCGGTGACCTCGACGCCCGGCCGGAGGTCGGCGCCGAGATCGGCGGCGAGCTTGGCCAGGCCCACCGCGACGGCGCGGGTGCCGCCCTTCGGGTACCAGACGCCCTCGGTCGCCTGCATGTCGCCGATGCTGCACAGCACCGCCGGCGCGAGATAGGGAGAGGAGCCGACATACTCGGCAGAAATGGTCCAGCATCTGCGCCAGCCGCGCATCCGGCACATGGCCGCGGATCACCTTCGCCACCGTCTGGCCCATGCGCAGCGCCATGACGTCGCGCATGGTGTCGGGGTTGAAATTGGCCCGCATGTCCATGGTGTCGCCGATCCCCTCGACCGGCTTCCAGAAGAAGAATTTCTCCGACACCTCGTGCAGCTTCTCGGCGACCTGCTGGAAGCGGCGGTAGCCGTCCCCCTGCCCGGTCCCCGGCGCGAAGGCGTCCATCGACCGCGCCATGGCGTCCACGTTCTCGATCAGGTCGATCCGCGTGTTGTCGTCGAAGAAGCAGCGCCATTGCGGGTCGAGCCTGATCAGCGGCAGGTCGGCCGCCTGGTCGCGCCCGGCCTCCGCATAGATGCGGCGCAGCACCCGCGGCACTGTCAGGATGGTCGGCCCCATGTCGAAGCGGAAGCCCTGGTTGCTGCCCGGGCGCTCGGGGTCCGGCAGGTTCAGCACCGCCGCCTTGCCGCCCAGCCAGGGGTTCTTGTCGAGCACCGTCACCCGGTGACCGCGCGCCGCCGCCGTCGCCGCCGCGGCCAGGCCGCCGAGCCCGGCGCCCACCACCACCACATGCGAGGTCATGGCAAATCCTCCCTCGTCGTCTCGTCAGGGCGCCGGCCGTGACGGCGGCGCCCGGTTCATCCACCGCGCCGGCTTGGACGCCGGCTCCCAATGCCTTCAGCGCGCCGGCTCCAGCGCCGGCGCGAGGCCGCCCACGGACGGCACCGCCGGCCCGGGCCGCAGGCCGAGATCCTCGGCCAGCAGCCGCGTGGTGATCCGCGCGCCTTCGTAGATCACCGGCAGCCCGCTGCCGGGATGCGTGCCGCCGCCGACGAGGTAGACGCCCTCGGTCCCCACGAAGCGGTTCTGCGGCCGGAAGCACAGCATCTGCGACAGGTCGTGGCTGAGGTTGAAGGTCGCCCCGTGCCCGACCGCGTATTCGTCGCGCCATTCAAGCGGCGTGACCACGCGCTCGTAGCGGATGCGGGATTCGAGATCGCCGAGCCCGAGCTTGGCCAGCCGGTCGAGCACCAGCCGGCGGAAGCGCGGCGCCTCCTCCCGCCAGTCGAGCCCCTGCGCCTTGGCATCGCGCAGGTTCGGCACCGGCACCAGCAGGTACAGCGCCGAATGCCCGGGCGGCGCCATGCTGGGATCGAGGATGCTGGGGTTGTGCAGGTAGAGGCTGGGCTGGTCCGGCAGGATTCCGGTCTCGAGCGGCGGATGTTCCGCTCATAGCCCTCGGACAGCATCACCGTGTGATGCGCCAGATCCGGGTATGATCCCTCGATCCCGAGATAGAGCATGAAGGTCGAGCAGGAATAGCGCGCCGTCTCGATCTTGGCGTCCTTCCAGCGCGGCCGCAGCGGCTGCGGCACCAGGTAGGGCATGGAATGCGCGAAATCGGCATTCACGATCACCGCGTCGGCGGCGTGATGCACCCCGCCCACGGTCAGCCCGGTCGCCCGGCGGCCGTCGAAGGCGATGCACTCGACCGGCGCCTCGAAGCGGATCTCGGCGCCGAGCCGCTCGGCGACCCGCGCCATGGCGTCCGAGATCGAGCCGCAGCCGCCCTCGATATGCCAGATGCCGTGCTCGTATTCGAGGAAGCTGAGGATGGTGAAGAGGCTCGGGCAGCGGAACGGCGACATCCCGAGGTACTTGGTCTGGAAGGAGAAGGCGAGCCGCACCAGCGGATGGCTGAAATGCCGCGCCAGGTCCTTGTCCACCGTGCTGTGCGGCCGCAGCAGCGGCAGGCTCTTCAGCACCTCCGGATGCAGGAAGCGGAAGATCGAGGCGAAGGGCTTCTCCAGCACCGGCCGGAAGACGTCGAGCTTGGCGCGGTTCTCGGCGATGAAGCCGCGGAAGCCCTTGGCGTCCTGCGGGCAGAGCTTGGCGATCTCGGCTTCCATCCGCACCGGGTCGGCGGTGGCGTCGATGCTGGCGGCGCCCTCGAAGAACAGCCGGTAGAGCGGGTCGACCCGCATCAGCTTCACCTCGTCCTCCAGCCGGGCGCCGACGCTCTGGAAGATCTCGGCGATGACGCGGGGATAGAGGAAGAAGGTCGGGCCGAGGTCGAAGCGGAAGCCCTCCGGCGTCGCCAGCGTCCGGGTGCGGCCGCCGACGACCTTGTCCTTCTCGAAGATCGTGACCTGCGCGCCCTGCGCCGCCAGCAGCATGGCGGCGGCGAGGCCGCCGGGGCCGGCACCGACGATGGCGACGCGCGGACGGCTGGCCTTCAGGGCGGGGGCGGCGAGCGGAGCGTTCATGCGCGGCGGCGTGTCCTGCACATTGTCATGGGTGTTCGGCAGATGCGGCCGGGAGCCCCATCCGCAAGTGTCCTGCTGCGCAATAAAACAGCATCGGGCGGCGCGAGGCCAGCCAGCCGCGGCCCCGCCGCCACATCACCTGCCGCCTCAGGCCGCGGGCATCAGCGCGAGGAGGCTGTCCGCCGCCTCGATCTCCGCCAGCCGCGCCGCCGCCCGAGGCAGCAGTCGCGCCAGGTAGAAGCCGGCGAGCGGCGCGTAGCGACCATCGGCCGCCGCGGCCCGCGCCAGCATCCAGCCGCCAAGGGTCCAGCCCGCCGCATCCAGGTAGGCCGCGGCCGAGGCCTGCGCGGCATCCGCATCCCGGAGGCCGCGGTCGAGCATCCAATCGGTGGCGCGGCCCAGCGCCGCGACCGCCGGCGCCAGCCGCGGGTCGCTCGCCGTCACCTCCGCCAGCAGGCCGCGCATATGCGCGCCGCCGTCGCGGAACAGCTTGCGGCCGACCAGGTCCAGCGCCTGGATGCCGTTGGTGCCCTCGTAGATCGGCGCGATGCGCGCGTCGCGCAGCACCTGGGCGGCGCCGGTATCCTCGACGAAGCCCATCCCGCCATGCACCTGAATGCCGAGCGAGGCGCAGTCGACGCCACGGTCGGTGCACCAGGCCTTCACGATCGGCGTCAGCAGCGCGACGCGGGCTTCCGCCTCGGCGTCGCCCAGCAGGCGATGACGGTCGAGCGCGGCGCCGGCCTCGAGCGCCAGCAGCCGGCCGGCGAGCGTGATGGCGCGGATCTCCGCCAGCATGCGCACCACGTCGGGGTGACGGTCGATCGGCTGGCCGCCCTGGATGCGCTGCGCGGCATAGGGCTCGGCCAGCGCGAGCGCCCGCGCGCCCTGCGCCACGCCCTCGACCCCGACGCCGAGCCGGGCGGCGTTCATCATGGCGAACATGGCGTTCAGGCCGCGATTGGCCTCGCCCACCGCTGCGCCTCCGCCCCCTCGAACAGCATGACGCAGGTGGGGGAGGCATGGATGCCCATCTTCTTCTCGAGCCCGCCGCAGCGCAGCGCATTGCGCGTGCCGTCCGGCAGCAGCTTCGGCGCGGCGAAGAGGCTGATCCCCTTGGTCCCCGGCGGCGCATCCGGCAGCCGCGCCAGGACCAGGTGCAGCGTATTATCCGTGAGGTCGTGCTCGCCCCAGGTGATGTAGATCTTCTGCCCGGTGATCCGGTAGCCGCCCGTGCCGTCCGGCTCGGCCTTGGTGCGGACCTGGGACAGGTCGGAGCCGGCCTGCGGCTCGGTGAGGCACATGGTGCCGGTCCATTCGCCGCTGACCAGCTTCGGCAGCCAGGCCTCCTGCTGGGCCGGCGAGGCGAAGCGGGCGATCGCCTCGATCGCGCCGATGCTGAGCAGCGGGCAGAGGCTGAAGGACATGTCGCCGGCGGTCACCAGCTCGGCCACCGCCATCCATAGCGCCTGCGGCGGCTCCTCGCCCGCCGGTTTCGATGCCGTTCACCTCGGCCGGGGCGGCGAGGCCCTGCCAGCCGCCCTCGATCCAGGCCTGGTAGGCCGGCTTGTAGCTCGGCGGCGTGCGGACCACGCCGTTCTCGTAGACCGCGCCGTGCCGGTCGGCGGCCATGGCATGCGGCCAGAGCAGTCCACGGGCGAAGCGATCGGCCTCGCCGATGATGGCGGCGATGTCCTCGGCCCCGAGCGGCGCGCCGCCGGCAGCGGTCAGGCCGGGCAGGTCGATGACGCGGGTGAGGCCGAAAATCAGGTCCTCGGCGGGGGTGGTGGCGGGCATGGCGGTGTCTTGACCCCTGAAGCGGCGCGTTTGGGCGAGCCTTGACAGGGTTCACCATGGACCACGCGATGCGGCAAGCCAATGGAGTGTAAAGCCGCTTGGACGCCGGCGGGGTTCCGCGCCGTGGTTGAATTGTCCCTGGATTCGACACGGACGCGGCCAGGCCCGAAGCATCGCGGGCGCCTGGCCCGCAAATGCCCCGGGGACCGCCCCGTGGTCAGTCGCGGCCGCGGGCGGGGCTACCGCGCCGGCTGCCGGCGCTGGACCGGCCGCCCTTGGCCGCCGCTGCAGTGCGGCCCGCAGCACCCGTGCCGCGCTTGGCGGCCGGGGCGCGCTTGGCGCCATCGGCGGCGCCACGCTTCGCGGCGGTGCCGGTCGTGCGCTTGCCCGTCGCGCCCGTCGCACGCTTTGGCGTCGTGCCCGTGGTGCGCTTGGTCGCCGTACCGGTGGTGCGCTTGCTCGTCGCGCCCGTCGCACGCTTTGCTGTCGTGCCCGTGGTGCGCTTGGTCGCCGTACCGGTGGTGCGCTTGCCCGTCGCGCCCGTCGCACGCTTTGCCGTCGTGCCCGTGGCGCGCTTGGTCGCCGTACCGGTGGTGCGCTTGCCCGTCGTGCCCGTCGCACGCTTTGCCGTCGTGCCCGTGGCACGCTTTGCCGTCGTGCCGGTCGTGCGCTTGCTCGTCGCGCCCGTCGCACGCTTTGCCGTCGTGCCAGTGGCGCGCTTGGTCGCCGTACCGGTGGTACGCTTCGCCGTCGTGCCCGTGGCACGCTTCGCCGTCGTGCCCGTAGCACGCTTCGCTGCCGTACCCGTAGCACGCTTCGCCGTCGTGCCAGTGGCGCGCTTCGCCGCGGCCCCCGTCCCGCGCGCCGTGCTGCTGCGCGCCGCGCCGCCCTTGGCGCCGTTGCTGCGCGCCGCCGCGGCCTTACGTGGCGTACTGGCGCTGCCGCCTTTGCGGCCGCCCTCGCTCTGCGCCGCCCGTCCGGCCGCGCTGCGCCCCCCGTCCTGGCCGACCCGGCCTTGGCGGTGCCGCGCTTGGCGGTGCCGGCGCTCGCCCGGCCACCCTTCGCGGCGGCCGCGGTGGCACCGGCGGCGCCACGCTTCGCGGTGGCCGTGCCGCGGCGAGCACGCGGCGCCGCCGGCTCCTCGCTCTTGGCGGTACGGCGGGCGCGGGTCTTGCGCGGCGCCGCCTCGGCCTCGGCCTCGGGCGCCGCGCGACGGGTGCGGGTGGCGCGACGGCGCGGGGCGGGCTCCTCCGCCGATGCCTCGTCGTCCTGCCGCGTCGCCATGTCCTCGCCGTCCTTCTCCGCCTCATCCTGCATGGCGTGACCGTCGGCCTGCGTGTCGCTGTCCTGCATCGGATCATGTCCCCAGTTCATCAGTGAATACCGCCAGCGCGTGTGCTCGATGTCGCCATCCGGCCGCTGGGCCAGGTGGCGGCGGATGTAGCCGACCACCTTGTGCCGGAAGGCCTCGTCCGCTTCGTCGCCTTCGAGGATGCCGAGGATCTGCCGGCCCGACTGGTGGCCGACCGCCTCGTCCTCGCCTTCATGCGTCATGCCGACGCTGCGGCTCTCCTCGGTGTCCAGCCAGCGGCGCATCGCCGCGGCGTCCATGTTCACCAGGTCGCGGAAGGCTCGCGCCGCATCATCCCCGGAATCCGCCATGCCGTGTCCTTTCCCTGCCTGCCTGTGCCGCGCCGCCGCGGCCTTGGCCGCGACATCCCGGGGCTGCGCCGAGAATTGCCGGCCCGCCTTGAGGTCGCGGCGCTTGGCGGCGGTGCTGCGGTCGTATTCCTCCGGCGAGAGGCGCTCGCGCGCCGCCTTCGGCAGGTAGCGCTCACCGGTCTCGAGCGACTCCTCGCCCGAACGCGTGTCCCACGCCTCCCGCGTCCATGCCGCCAGGTGGTTGTCGGCCGCCTTCTTCCCGAGATAGCCGCCGCCGCGGCGCTTATACTCGGCGGTGGCGAGCTGCGCCTTGCGCGCCGACCATTGGCCGGGATTGCCGCCCTTGTCGCCCGCGGTGATCTCGGACTTCACGCTCTCCCAGAGTGCGGGATCGGATTTGCGTGCGACGCCGGCCATTCTGCATCCCGTGTGTGGCGGTTGCGGCTGGCAACGTCACGACACGGCAAGCGTTCCCATGCGCCGCCACGGCCGGCGCGCAATCCGCGCTCAGCCGATGGCGGCGATGCGCAGCGCGGCCCGCAGCGTCCCGCCGGGCGCCAGCAGGCCGAGCGGGCCGAAGCGCGCGAAGTCCGGCCGGTTCGGCGCATCCGGCACATGGCTGACGGGTTCGACGCAGAGGATGTGGCTGCCGGCCGGCGCGAAGACCTGCAGGTTGCGGCCCCAGGCGCCGCTTGCCTCGAGGCGCAGCGCCAGGTCGGGGCGGGCGATCTCGGCCACGCCGTCCCAGCCGGCGAAATGCGTGTCGAGTCCTTCATAGGCCGGCTCCGCGCCATCGACGCCGGAGCTCGGCTGCGCCGCGATCGGCAGGCAGCGGGCATCGCGCGCGAACAGCGTCCGCGCCGCGAAGCGCAGCCGGGTGCCGGCGGGCCTGGCGAAGAAGGGATGCCAGCCGCAGCCGAAGGGGAAGGGCTGCGCGCCGGCATTGGTCATGCTGACGCCGAGCTTGAGGCCCGCCGCCGAGAGCGCCACCTCCAGCCGCGCCTGCCAGTGCCAGGGCACGCCCACCTGCTCCGCATCGCCCTGCTGCAGCAGCACCGCGCGCGACGCATCGGCTTCGGCCACCATCCAGGCGGCATCGCGCACCAGCCCGTGGATCGCGGTCTCGTCGGATGGGCGGTTGACCGGCAGGTGCCAGGTGGTGCCGCCGACCGGCAGGCGGCCCTCGTCCAGCCGATTGGTCCAGGGCGCCATCAGGAAGGCGCCGGCGAAGCTCGCATTCGGGTCGGCGCCGAGCGGCAGGGGCGCCAGCACCTCGGTGCCGCGGCAGGACAGCCGGGCGAAGGCGGCGCCCTGCCCGGGCAGCAGCGTCGCTTCCCACCCGGCCGCGCCGAGCACGAGCGCGCCCGCTGCCGCGGCGCCCGGCTCAGTCGAGATCGAAGGCATCCGCCGCCGAGGGCCTGCCGCGGGAATAGTCGATCGCGGTGTAGCCGCCGCCCTGGTAGCGCTCGATCACCGGGTTGCCCGAGGTGATGTGGCCGACCTTGTCGCGGTACGCTTCCGCACTGTCCGCGCGGCTGCCAGCCGATGCGGTCGCGGTGGTCGCGGCCCCAGAAGCTGGCCGGGTTGTTGGAACACGCCCAGATGACGCAGTGGCCGCTGCGCGGCGCGGTGACCGCGGCCTCGCAGAGCCTCACCAGGTCGGCGAAGGACAGCCAGGTCGCCAGCATCCGCGCCTCCGTCGGCTCCGGGAAGCAGGAGCCGATGCGGAAATTGACGTTCTCGACGCCGTGCTTGTCCCAGTAGGTGCGGCCCATCAGCTCGCCGTAGGCCTTCGACAGCCCGTAGAAGCCGTCCGGCCGGAAGGCGCAGTCGACGTCGAGTTTAGCCGCATTGCCCTGCGGGCGTTCATGGAAGCCGATCGAGTGGTTGGAGGAGGCGAAGATCACCCGGGCGCCCTCCCGCCGCGCCGCCTCGTATACATGGTAAAGGCCCTGGATGTTGGGGCCGAGCACCGTGCCGAAGGGCTGTTCCACGCTGATGCCGCCGAAGTGCAGGATGGCGCCGCAGCCCTCCGCCAGCCGCAGCAGGCCGACGCCGTCCGCCAGGTCCATGCGGGTGAAGCTGGCGCGCTCCGGCAGCGGGTCCGGGAAGGGGGCGAGGTCGGTAAGCCGCAGGGTCCAGCCCAGTGCCGTGAGCTCCCGCGCCAGGACGCGGCCGAGATTGCCGGAGGCTCCGGTGAGGAGGACGGGTTTGTCGGGGGCTGCTGGCATCGAATCTGGCTCCTTCGCGGACGCGCAGACCGCACCGCGGCCGCGACCGGGTGAAGGGCGGCGGGCCGTACGAATATGCTGGCGCCAACCCGGTCGCTTCCGACATGGTAGCGGCAGCCGCAACGACGGCTCCAGGGAGGTTTTCGTATGGACCGTAGAGTATTCCTCGGCGCCGCCGGCGGCGCCGCCGCGCTTGCCACGCCCGCCCTCGCCCAGGCCAATCCCGAAGTCCGCTGGCGCATGCCCAGTTCCTTCCCGCGCAACCTCGATGTGCTCTACGGCAGCTGCGAGCGGCTGAGCCGGCGGGTGGCGGAGCTGACCGACGGCAAGTTCCGCATCACCCCCTCCCCGGCCGGGGAGATCGTGCCGGCGCTGCAGGTGCTGGATCTGGTGCAGCAGGGCTCTGTCGAATGCGGCCATACCCCGGCGCTGTTCTACTACGGCAAGGAGCCGGCGCTGGCCTTCTTCACCTGCGTGCCCTTCGGCATGAACCGCCGGCAGATGGCGGCCTGGATGCGCTACGGCGACGGGCTGGCGCTGGCGAACGAGCTGTTCGGCGCGTTCAATTGCGTCTTCATGATCCCGGCGATACCGGCGTGCAGATGGGCGGCTGGTTCCGGCGGGAGGTGAAGACGCTCGACGACCTGAAGGGCCTCGATCCCGCATCGCCGGCCTGGCCGGGCTGGTGGTGGAGCGGCTCGGCGTGGTGCCGACGCAGATCGCCCCGGGCGACATTTACCCGAGCCTGGAGCGCGGCGTGATCGACGCCGCCGAGTTCATCGGCCCCTATGACGACGAGAAGCTCGGGCTGAACCGATCGCCAAGTACTACTACGCGCCGGGCTTCTGGGAGCCCTCCTCGATGGGCGGCTTCGTCGCCAACAAGCAGGCCTGGGAGAAGCTGCCGCAGCACTACCGCTCGGCGGTCGAGGTCACGCTCGGCGAGATCGACACCGACCAGAACGCCAAGTACGACGCGCTGAACCCGCCGGCGCTGCGCCGCCTGGTCGCGGGCGGCGCGCAGCTGCGCGGCTGGTCGCGGGAGATCCTGCAGGCGGCGTGGCGGGAGGCGCATGGCCTCTACGACGAGACCGCGGCGAAGAACCCGCAGTTCAAGAAGGTGTGGGAGAATTACCGGACCTTCAGGAACGAGCAGTACCAGTGGTTCCGCGTGGCGGAGAATGCCTACGAAAGCTTCGCCTTCGCCGAGGCCGCGCGAGCCTGACGGGCCCTGCCCCGGGCGGCCTGACCGGGGGATCCGGCGGGCGGCGGCGGCGCGGCGTTCCCATCTGAACGCCGCGCAACCGCGGCGCCTCGTCGCCGAAGCGGTTTCGAGCCGGCGGGGCTTCGCGCCCCGCCCCGATCTGCACTAGCCTTGCCGGCATCGTGCGCGACACCCCTGCCCCGCCCATCCCGACCCCGGCCCCGGCCGTCACCTTCAGCCCGGGCGAGGTGCGGCTGATCGTCATGGGGTTGATGCTGGCGCTGTTCCTGTCCAGCCTCGACCAGACCATCGTCGCGACGGCGCTCTCGACCATCGCCGACGATCTCGGCGGCTGGTCGCTGATGCCCTGGGTGGTCAGCGCCTATCTCATCGCCTCCACCGTCACCACGCCGATCTATGGCCGGCTGTCCGACCTCTATGGGCGGCGCCCGGTGCTGCTGGTCTCGATCTCGGTCTTCGCGCTCGGGGCCATCTGCTCGGCGCTGGCGCCGAGCATGGGCGCGCTGGTCGCGGCGCGGGTGCTGCAGGGGCTCGGCGGCGGCGGGCTGCGGGCAATCTCGCTGGCGGTGGTCGGCGACATCCTGCCGCCGCGGGAGCGCGGCCGGGTGCAGGGATACCTGTCGGCCACCTTCGCCACGGCCAATATCGGCGGGCCGGTGCTGGGCGGGCTCTTCGTCGAATACCTGTCCTGGCAATGGATCTTCTGGATCAACCTGCCGCTCGGCGCGGCCGCCTTTGCCGCGACGTACTTCCAGCTTCGCCGCCTGCCGCGACCGAACAAGCGGCCGCGAATCGACTGGCTCGGCGCGCTGCTGATCCTGCTGTCCTGCACCCCGGTGCTGATCGGCATCACCCTGGTGGAGCGCGCCGGGCACTGGGCGGCGCCGGAAGCCTGGGGCTGCTTCGCGCTCGGCGCCGTCTTCCTCGTCTGGCTGATCGCGCAGGAAAGGGTGGCGCCCCAGCCGATGCTGCCGCTGCACCTGTTCAGGAACGGCATCTTCCGCATGGCGATCGCGGTGACCGGCCTGGCGTCGATGGTGATGATGTCGCTGACCGTGCTGGTGCCGCTGCACTACCAGATGGTCGGCGGGCTCTCGGCCAAGGATGCCGGCCTCAGGATGATCGCGATGACGCTCGGCAGCGTCACCGGCAGCTTCCTCGCCGGCCAGGCGGTAACGAAGACCGGGCGCTACCGCTTCCTGACGCTGATCGGGTCGTCGACCGCCACCATCATGTGCCTCGTCATCGCCTGGGCCGGGCTCGGACATTCGCTGCTGCTCGACACTGGCGCGACTCTGCTGCTCGGCCTCGCCTTCGGCTGCCAGTTCTCCCCCATCACCGTCACCATCCAGAATGCGGTCGATCCGCGCGACGGCGGCATCGCGGTGGCCTGCATGATGTTCTTCCGGCTGATGGGCGGCGCCTTCGGGGTGGCGATCCTCTCGGCCCTGCTGCTCGGGCGGCTGCCGGAGCACGGCGCGGCAGCCGATCCCGCGGCGGCGGCGGAAGCCTTCTCCCTGGTCTTCCTGGCCGCGGCCGGCTTCGCCGCGCTGTGCCTGGTCGCGGCGCTGCGGCTGCGGGAGATCCAGCTGCGCGGGCGGGACTGACCAGCGCCGCCGTTGCGCGGCGGGGACTATACATTACACTCCCTACACAAGAATCGTGAGGGAGCCATGTCCGCATGAACCGCCGGTCCATCCTCGGCGCCGCCGCCGCGGCGCCCGTGCTTGCCGCGCCCGCCATCGCCCAGACCCAGAACCCCGAAATCCGCTGGCGGCTGCAGTCGAGCTTTCCGAAGAACCTCGACATCCTGTTCTTCGGCGCCGAGACGATCAGCAAGCGCGTGGCCGAACTCACCGACAACCGCTTCCAGATCCGCGCCTTCTCGGCCGGCGAGATCGCGCCGCCGCTGCAGGTGCTGGACGCGGTGCAGAACGGCACCATCGAATGCGGCCAGACCGCGCTCTACTACTACATCGGCAAGGACCCGGCGCTCAGCTTCTTCACCTCGATGCCCTTCGGCGGGAATTACCGCCAGCAGGGCGCCTGGATGAAGCGCGGCGGCGGCAACGAGCTTCTGCGCCGAGATGCTGAAGGAGTTCAACTGCGTCGGCTTCCTCTGCGGCGACACCGGCACGCAGATGGGCGGCTGGTTCCGCTCCGAGGTGAAGTCGCTGGCCGACATGCAGGGGCTGAAATCCCGCATCGCCGGGCTGGGCGGGCGCGTCTTCCAGCGGATCGGCGCGGTGCCAACCCTGGTGCCGGCCTCGGACATCTATCCCTCGCTCGAGCGCGGCACGATCGACGCGGCGGAATTCGTCGGGCCCTATGATGACGAGAAGCTCGGCTTCCACCGCGTGGCGAAATACTACTACGGGCCCGGCTTCTGGGAGCCCTGCGCCCGCGGCCACCTGGTGATCGGCCAGAAGGCCTGGGACCCGCTGCCGGACGCCTACAAGTCGGCCATCCAGGTCGCCTGCATCGAGACCGAGCTGGAGATGATGGCGCGCTACGACCACCAGAACCCGCCCGCGCTGCGCCGGCTGGTGGCGGCCGGCGCCCAGCTGCGCGCTTGGCCGCGCGACGTGCTGCAGGCGGCCTGGAAGACGACACACGAGATGTTCGAGGAGATGTCGTCCAAGGACGCGCGGTTCAAGCGGATCTGGGAGAGCTACAAGCCCTACCGCGACGACCAATTCCAATGGGCGCGCATCGCCGACAACGCCTACGACAATTCCGCCTTCAGCGCGGCGGCGCGGTAGCCCCCGTCTCGAACACCCGGGCCAGCGCCTGCCACATCGGCTTCCGCCGTCCCTCGGCATCCAGCGGCAGGCCGCGATGGATGCCGCCATCCTTGCGGGCGACGTCCTTGTCCGTCGCCAGCCAGCTATCCCTGTCGGACAGGCCCCAGGTCAGCACGGTGCGGCAGCCTTCCGCCAGCGCCGTGCCGACCACCGCCTCCACCCGCGCCGCCACCAGCGCGTCCCGCGCCGCCAGGTCGGGCGGCACCACCGCGGCTTCCCGCAGGTCGAGCTCGGTCAGCAGGATCGCCAGGCCAAGCCCGCGCACCTCGCGCAGGAAGGCGGCGAAGGGCTCGGGCCGGAAGGGCTCGTCCATGATCAGGTGCGCCTGGATGCCGAGCGCATCCACCGGCACCCGCGCCGCCACCATCCGCCGTAGCAGCCGCAGCACGCGCTGGCGCTTCTCCTCGGCGAAGGGCGTGTCGCCCTCGACCCCGTAGTCGTTGTAGGTCAGCCGCAGGGTGCGGTCGCGCTCGCGCGCCAGCTGGAAGGCGAGATCGACGTATCCGGGGCCGAGCGCCCGCAGCCAGGGCGTGTCGCGGAGGTCGCCGACCGCCGGCGTGTTTTCGGTGAAGGGGCCGCCGGCATTCGCCACCGCCTCGTTCACCACGTCCCAGTCGCGGATGGCCGGGGCGGTGCGGGACAGCACGGCATCCAGATGCGCCGCGAGCAGGGCGCGGGCACGGGCCGGCCCCGCCGCCAGGGCCGGGGCCAGCCAGTCCGGCATCGCCTGGTGCCAGATCAGGGCATGGCCGCGCACCTGCTGGGCGTTGCGCGCGGCGAACTCCAGCACGGCGCCGAGCGGAGCGAAGTCGAACCGCCCCTCCTCCGGCTGCAGCGCCGCCCACTTGCCCTCCCATTCGGGAACCAGCAGCTGCGGCTCGGTCGCCATCTGCCGGGCATAGGCGGCATCCGCCAGCCGGCCGGTATTGATGGCGGCGCCGAACAGGATGCCGCGCGGCCGCGCCAGGGCGGCAAGGCCCCGGGCCGGCTGGGCCAGGCTTGCGGGCGCGAGCATCATGCCTCCCGCGCCAGCGAGGAGGTCGCGGCGGCGCGGGCGCAGGTCAGGCGGCCTGGGCCAGGGCGGGGCGCTCTCCTGCCGCAGCGCCGCGCGGAACCGGTCGCGCCGCCAGCACAGCAGCCGCCAGGCGCCCCGCGCCGCGAGATCAGAGAGCCGGCCGCGCGGCTCGAGCCCGATCGATTTGAAAACCATGCCCATGCCACGCTCTATATGTCGGAACCGGTAAAAATTCATGGCACGGCCCATATAGCCGGCGATGCAGCGGTCATGGCTGTAGGGGATCGCGGGATCCTCGTTCGAGCAATGGAAGGCGAAGGCGAGCTCGTCGTCCTCCGATCTGCCGATCCGCCCGGCGGCGACCTTCAGCCGCTGCAGGAAGGACAGGTCCTCCCGCGCCAGGTAGCGCTTCATGTGGTCGTAGAAGAGCTTGAAGTGGCGGTACTCGTCGGCGGCGATCAGCCGGCAGACCTCCTTCAGCACCGGCTCCTCGGTCGCCTCGGCCAGCGCGGTGTAGTAGCTGCTGGTCCCGGTCTCGACCATGCAGCGGGCAATCAGCTCCTCGGTGCGGGAGCCGCGGATCGAGGCATCGGCGTTGATGTCGATCTTATAGCCGGCGCGATAACGCGCGAAGGCCTCGGCATAGTTCCAGCCCGGATCGGCAAGCTCACCCCAGCGGCCCAGCGCGTCGCCGTGCTGGATCTCCTCCACCGCCCAGTTCTCGGCGGCGAGGTGGAAATCCGGGTCGTCGCAGAAGACCCGCTTCAGATAGAGCGCATAGTCGTCGCCGTTGCGCTCGACCATCGCCGCCGCCTTCACCAGGGGCACGATCTCCGGGTCCAGCTTCGACGGATCGAAGCGGTCCCACCCTACCTGGTCGACACGCCAGTGCTTCATGCTGTCCCCATGGCCCGCGGCGGGCCGGTCATCCCCTTCGTCGCGCGGTGGCAGGCCATCGCGCAGGGCCACGGCAACGTCGCCATCCCCCGCATGTTCGCCAAGGCGGCCGGGGATTCAAGCGGCGTGGCGCCCCAGACACAGCGTTGCCAGCAAAAAGCCGCATTGTGGCGCGAAGGCTATGCGGCCGATACGAAAAGGGCCGGGGCGCTGCCGCCCCGGCCCTTTCGACTGAGTGCCGAGCCGTCGTTCAGGCCGCCTGGGCAGCGTCCAGCATGGCGCGGGCCGCCAGCAGCCGCTCCAGCGCCGCGTCGCGCCGGGTCTCGGCATCGGTGGGCGAGACCTCCTTAAGCGCCGCCTCGGCCTCCGCGATGCGGCGCTCGGCCGCGGCACGGGACAGGCTCGCCAGCGGGGTGGCCTCGTCGGCCAGCACGGTGACGCGCTCCGGCGAGACCTCGGCGAAGCCGCCGCCAACAAAGAGCTTCTCGGTCTCCGCGCCGTTCTCCCGCACGCGGATCACGCCGCCGCGAAGCGTGACGATCATCGGCGAGTGGCCGGGCAGCACGCCCATCTCGCCTTCGGCGGCGGGGATGGTCGCCATCTCGACCTGGCGGGAGAGCAGCAGCTTCTCCGGCGAGACGAGTTCAAGCAGGAAGGTAGCCATGATGTGCTCCTCGGCAGGGTCGGCCCGGCCGGCTCGCGCCGGGCCGGACCTGTCCCGCTAGATCAGGCCGCGGCCTTCAGGGTCTCGCCCTTCTTCACCGCTTCCTCGATCGTGCCGACCATGTAGAAGGCGGCTTCCGGCAGGTGGTCGTACTCGCCCGAGGTGATCGCGGCGAAGCTGCGGATGGTATCCTCCAGCTTCACGAAGACACCTCGGGGTGCCGGTGAAGACCTCGGCCACGTGGAAGGGCTGGCTGAGGAAGCGCTGGATCTTGCGGGCGCGCGCCACGACCAGCTTGTCCTCTTCCGAGAGCTCGTCCATGCCAAGGATGGCGATGATGTCCTGCAGCGACTTGTAGGTCTGCAGGATGCGCTGCACCTCGCGGGCGACGCGGTAGTGCTCCTCACCCACGATCCGCGGGTCGAGGGCGCGGGAGGTGCTGTCCAGCGGATCGACGGCCGGGAAGATGCCGAGCTCGGCGATCGAGCGGTTCAGCGTCGTGGTGGCGTCGAGGTGGGCGAAGGAGGTGGCCGGCGCCGGGTCGGTCAGGTCGTCGGCCGGCACGTAGATGGCCTGCACCGAGGTGATCGACCCCTTCTTCGTCGAGGTGATCCGCTCCTGCAGCGCGCCCATGTCGGTGGCCAGCGTCGGCTGGTAGCCCACCGCCGAGGGGATGCGGCCGAGCAGCGCGGACACTTCCGCGCCCGCCTGGGTGAAGCGGAAGATGTTGTCGATGAAGAACAGCACGTCCTGGCCCTGCTCGTCGCGGAAGTATTCCGCGACCGAGAGGCCGGACAGCGCGACGCGGGCGCGGGCGCCCGGCGGCTCGTTCATCTGGCCATAGACCAGCGCCACCTTGGAGCCTTCGGTGTTGCCCTCGCCGAGCTTGATGACGCCGGCATCGACCATCTCGTGGTAGAGGTCGTTGCCCTCGCGGGTGCGCTCGCCGACGCCGGCGAAGACCGACACGCCGCCATGGCCCTTGGCGATGTTGTTGATCAGTTCCTGGATGGTCACGGTCTTGCCCACGCCGGCGCCGCCGAACAGGCCGATCTTGCCGCCCTTGATGTAGGGGGCGAGCAGGTCGATGACCTTGATGCCGGTGACGAGGATCTCGGCCGCGGTGGCCTGCTCCTCGAAGGCCGGGGCCTCGCGGTGGATGGTGTAGGTCTTCTCGGCCGGGACCGGGCCGCGCTCGTCGATCGGCTGGCCGATGACGTTCATGATGCGGCCGAGGGTGCCGTTGCCGACCGGCACGGAGATGCCGGCGCCGGTGTCGACCACTTCCTGGCCGCGGACCAGGCCGTCGGTCATGTCCATGGCGATGCAGCGGACGGTGCGCTCGCCCAAATGCTGCGCGACCTCGAGGACCAGCGTGTTGTCGCCGTTCTTTGTGGTCAGCGCGTTCAGGATGGCCGGCAGCTCGCCCGGGAACTGCACGTCCACCACGGCGCCAAGGACCTGGGCGATCTGCCCGACGTTGTTCTTCATCGTGCGAATCCCTTTAGAGCGCTTCGGCGCCGGAGATGATCTCGATCAGCTCGCGGGTGATGTTGGCCTGGCGCGTGCGGTTGTAGTTGAGCGTCAGTCGGTTGATCATGTCGCCGGCGTTGCGCGTCGCGTTGTCCATCGCGGTCATCTGGCTTCCGTAGAAGCCGGCGGTGCTTTCCAGCACGGCGCGGTAGATCTGGATGGCCAGGTTGCGCGGCAGCAGCGAGGCGAGGATGGCCTCCTCGTCCGGCTCGTAGTCGTAGAGCGCCTGCGGGCCGGTGGCGGCGACCGCCTGGCCTTCCGGCAGCGGCGCCGGGATCAGCCGCTGGTCCGTCGGGATCTGGCTGATCACGTTCTGGAAGCGGTTGTAGATCAGCGAGCAGACGTCGAACTCGCCGGCCTCCAGCATCTCGGTCACCCGGACCGCGACGCTCTCGGCATCGGTGAACTCGATCCGCTTCTTGCCCATGAAGCTGATCTCGCCGGCGAAGCGGCTGGCGAATTCGCGCTTCAGGTAGGACGCGCCCTTGCGGCCCACCGTCAGGATCTTCACCACCTTGCCATCGGCCTCGAGCGCCCGGATGCGGGCGCGGGCAAGGCGCCCGACATTGGTGTTGAAGCCGCCGGCCAGGCCGCGATCGGCCGTCACCACCACCAGCAGGTGCACCCGGTCGGCCCCGGTGCCGACCAGCATCTGCGGCGCGCCGGGGTGGACGCCACCGCCGCGCCGAGGGAGGCGAGGATCGCCTCCATCCGCTCGGCATAGGGGCGTGCCGCCTCGGCCTGCGCCTGGGCGCGGCGAAGCTTCGCCGCCGCTACCATCTTCATCGCCTGCGTGATCTTCCGCGTGTTCTTCACGCTGTTGATCCGCATGCGCAGATCCTTGAGGCTCGCCATCGGCTAGTCCCTTCCGCTGACGGCCTTCAGGCCGCGAAGGACTTGGCGAAGCCGTCGAGGAAGGCGACCAGCTTGTCCTCGGTCGGCTTCTTGATCTCGCGGTCGGTGCGGATCGCCTCGAGGATCCCGGGCGCTGCCGACTTCAACTCGCCCAGCATCCGCGATTCGAACTGGCCCACCGCGTTCACCGGGATGCGGTCCAGGTAGCCGCGGGTGCCGGCGAAGATCGACACCACCTGCTCCTCGACCGGAACCGGCTTGAACTGCGGCTGCTTCAGCAGCTCGGTCAGGCGGGCACCACGGGCCAGCAGCGCCTGGGTCGAGGCGTCGAGGTCCGAGGAGAACTGCGCGAAGGCCGCCATCTCGCGGTACTGCGCGAGCTCCAGCTTGATCTTGCCGGCGACCTGCTTCATCGCCTTGATCTGCGCCGAGGAGCCGACGCGCGACACCGAGAGGCCGACATTCACGGCCGGGCGGATGCCCTTGAAGAAGAGCTCCGTCTCCAGGAAGATCTGGCCGTCGGTGATGCTGATGACGTTGGTCGGGATATAGGCCGAGACGTCGCCGGCCTGGGTCTCGATCACCGGCAGCGCGGTCAGCGAGCCATTGCCGAAATCGTCGTTCATCTTCGCCGCGCGCTCGAGCAGGCGGCTGTGCAGGTAGAAGACGTCGCCCGGATAGGCCTCACGGCCCGGCGGACGGCGCAGCAGCAGCGACATCTGGCGATAGGCGACGGCCTGCTTCGACAGGTCGTCGTAGAAGATGACCGCGTGCATGCCGTTGTCGCGGAAGAACTCGCCCATGGTGCAGCCGGTGTACGGCGCCAGGAACTGCATCGGCGCCGGGTCGGAGGCGGTGGCGGCGACGATGATCGAGTACTCGAGCGCGCCGTTCTCTTCGAGGGTGCGAACCAGCTGGGCGACGGTGGAGCGCTTCTGCCCGACCGCGACATAGATGGTGTAGAGCTTCTTGCTCTCGTCGGTCCCGGCGTTGATCGGCTTCTGGTTGATGATGGTGTCGATGATGACGGCGGTCTTGCCGGTCTGGCGATCGCCGATCACCAGCTCGCGCTGGCCGCGGCCGATCGGGATCAGGGCGTCGATCGCCTTGATGCCGGTCTGCATCGGCTCGTGCACCGACTTGCGCGGGATGATGCCCGGCGCCTTCACCTCGACGCGCATGCGCGTCACGTCGGTGAGCGGGCCCTTGCCGTCGATCGGGTTGCCGAGGCCGTCGACCACGCGGCCGAGCAGGCCGCGGCCGGCGGGCACGTCGACGATGTCGCCGGTGCGCTGGACGGTATCGCCTTCCTTGACGCCACGGTCGTCGCCGAAGATCACGATGCCGACGTTGTCGTGCTCGAGGTTTAGCGCCATGCCCTTGATGCCGGCGCTGGGGAACAGCACCAGCTTCACCGGCCATGACGTTCTGCAGGCCGTAGACGCGGGCGATGCCGTCGCCGACCGTCAGCACGGTGCCAACCTCGGCAACGTTCGCCTCGGTGTCGAAGCCGGCGATCTGCTGCTTCAGGATTTCCGAGATCTCTGCGGGACGGATGTCCATGGTCAGGCGGCCCCTTCATAGCGTACTGCAGGCGCTGCAGCTTGGATTTGATGCTGTTGTCATAGAGCCGCGAGCCGATCCGCAGGATCAGCCCGCCGAGGATCGAGGGATCCACCTGCTCGGAGAGTTTGACGCCGGAGAACCCGGCCTCGGTCAACCGCGCGCTCAGCTGGGCGCGCTGCGTGTCGTTCAGCGGATGCGCGCTGGTGACCTGGGCGAGCTGCTGGCCGCGCCGGCCCGCGAGCAGCGTCCCGAAGGCCTGCGCGACCTCCGGCAGCTGGCCGAGCCGGCGGTTGGCGATCAGCACGCCGACCAGGTTGCGGACCTCGCCGCCGATGCCGGCACGGTCGAGGATGGCGAAGGCGCCCTTCTTCTGCGACACGCTGTCGAGCCGGGGATCGGCGACGAAGGCGCGGAAGCCCTCGTCGTCGCGCCACAGCGCAAAGAGGCGGTCGAGATCGGCAGCGATGCGGTCCACGGTCCCCGGATCCGTCTGGCGACGGTCATCCGCAAGGCCCAGCAGGGCGAGCGCATAGCGCCCGGCCAGGCCGGAGGGGTTGGACGCAGAGTCGGAGATGGTCTCGGCGGAGGCCACGGGCTTTCCCGGTCCTGTTCCTGAAGGTGCGCGTGCGCGGGTCCGCCACCAGGCTTCCGTCCGGCGCGGCGCGAGGCCTTTACCATGGGGTTCACGCCCCCGCAATCTGGCGCGGCCGCATCGGTTCGCCTGGCGACGAAGCGGCGAAACTCCCGACGGCGGCAGGATTTCCCGCCGGCCGCGGCCGGAATCGATGGAAGGGCCAGGGGAAAATGGCGCGGCGGGCGGCGGTCTTCTTCGGCTGGCAGGTGGTCGCGGCCGCCTTCGTGGTGGCGGTGTTCAGCTGGGGCATCAATTCCTACGGGCCCTCGGTCTACCTGCATGCCCTGCATGCACGGGAAGGCTGGCCGCTCTCCCTGATCTCGGCGGCGATCACCCTGCATTTCCTGGCCAGCGGCGCCATCGTCACCCGGCTGCCGGCGCTGCACCGGCGTTTCGGCCTGGTGGCGGTGACGCGCGGCGGGCTGCTGGCCTGCGCCGCGGGCGCCCTGGCCTGGGGCCATGCGACGGCACCCTGGCAGATGCTGCCGGCGGCGCTGCTGACCGCGCTCGGCTGGGCGCTGACCAGCGGGGTGGCGATCAATGCCATGGTGGCGCCCTGGTTCGACCGCCGCCGCGGCGCGGCGCTGTCCATGGCCTTCAACGGCGCCAGCTGCGGCGGGGTGCTGTTCACCCCGCTCTGGGCGGCGCTGATCGCCGCCTTCGGCTTCGCCGGCGCCTCCGCCTGGGTGGCGCTGCTGGTGGCCGCCGCCGGCTGGGTGCTGGCCGGCCGCTGGCTGGGCGCCACGCCGGAGTCGCTGGGGCTGCACCCGGACGGCGCGCCGGCGCCGGCGCCGGCGCGGCCGGTCGCCGCCCCGGCCGGGCCGCTCTGGCGCCAGGGCCCGTTCCGCAGCCTGTCGCTGGCCTTCGCGCTCGGCCTCGTCGCGCAGATGGGGCTGCTGACCACGCTGTTCTCGATCCTGGCGCCGGCGCTGGGGGAGGCCGGGGCGGGGCTGGCGATGAGCCTGGCGACCGCCTGCGCCGTGGTGGGCCGGACCGTGGTGGGCGTCGCCCTGCCGCCGGGGCTCGACCGGCGACTGGCGGGCAGCGCGGACTTCCTGCTGCAGGCCACAGGGTGCGGGCTGCTGGTGCTGGCGGGGGACGGCGCGGCGGCGCTGGTCGCGGGCGTGCTGCTGTTCGGCTTCGGGATCGGCAACCTGCTCTCGCTGCCGCCGCTGATCGCCCAGGCGGAATGGCCGGCCGAGCAGGTGGCCGGCGTGCTCGCACTGCTGACCGCGGTGAACCAGGCCTTCTACGCCTTTGGCCCGGCGATCTTCGGCGCCGCGCTGCAGGGCTGGGGCACCGCGGCTGCCGTCGGCCCTAGCGGCAGGGCTGCAGCTGGCGGCGGCCTGGGTGCTGGCGGCGGGGCGGCGCGCCGGCTGAGGGCGGCTCACAGGAACCCCACCGGGTCCACGTCCACCTGCACCCGGACATGGTTGGGCACCGGCACCCGCGCCAGCCATTCGCGCAGAATCGGCTGCACCGCGATGTCGCGCCGCGTCTTCAGCAGCAGCCGGCGGCGGTGCCGGCCGCGCAGCAGGGCGAGCGGCGCCGGCGCCGGGCCGAGCACCTGCACCCCTCCCCGCCCGGCGCCGCCAGGCCCAGGTCGCGCGCGGTGCGGTCGGCCTCCCGCTCCTCCTCGGCCGAGACGATCAGCGCCGCCAGCCGGCCGAAGGGCGGCCAGTGGCCGGGGCGGCGCATCGCCGCCTCCTCCTGCATGAAGGCGGCGAGATCGCCGGAGATCAGCGCCCGCATCACCGGATGCTCAGGCGAGAAGCTCTGCAGCAGCACCCGCCCCGGCGCCTCCGCCCGGCCGGCACGGCCGGCGACCTGGTGCAGTAACTGCACCGTGCGCTCGGCTGCCCTCAAATCGCCACCGCCCAGGCCGAGATCGGCATCGACCACGCCGACCAGGGTAAGGTGCGGAAAATGCCAGCCCTTGGCGACGATCTGCGTGCCGATGATGAGGTCCACCTCGCGCTCCTGGATGGCCCGCGCCGCCTCGGCCGCCGCCGCCGGGCCGGGCAGGGTATCGGAGGCCATGACCAGCCGCCTTGCGTCAGGCCAAAGCGCGTTGGCCTCCTCCATGACACGCTCCACCCCGGGACCGACTGCGGTCAGGCTGTTCGCGGTGCCGCATTCCGGGCACTCGGCGGGAGGGGTTCGGCATGGCCGCAATGGTGGCATTGCAGCAGGCGCTTGGCGCGATGCTCCACCAGCCAGGGCGGTGCAGTTCGGGCAGCGCATCCGGTGGCCGCAATGGCGGCAGAGCGTCAGCGGGGCGTAGCCGCGGCGGTTGAGGAAGAGCATGGCCTGCTCCCCCGCTCCAGCGTCGCCGTCACCGCCTCGACCAGCGGCGGCGCCAGGAAGCGGCCGCGCTCCGGCGGGGTGCGGCGCAGGTCCACCACCTCGACCGCCGGCAGGCTGGCGCCGCCATGGCGTTCCGGCAGGTCGAGCGCGGCGTAGCGCCCGGCCTCCACATTGGTCAGGCTCTCGAGGCTCGGGGTGGCGGAGACCAGCACGCAGGCGGCCTGCGACAGCCGGGCACGGACCACCGCCATGTCGCGGGCGTGGTAGACCACGCCCTCCTCCTGCTTGAAGGCGGTCTCGTGCTCCTCGTCCACGACGATCAGGCCGAGTTCCGGGAAGGGCAGGAACAGCGCGCTGCGGGCGCCGACGACGACCGGCGCCTCGCCCTCCGCCACCGCCCGCCAGGTGTCGCGCCGGGTGCGGGCGGTGATCTCGGAATGCCACAGGGCGGGGCTACGCCGAAGCGCGCCTGGAAGCGTTCGAGCCATTGCGCGGAGAGCGCGATCTCCGGCAGCAGGACCAGCGCCCGACGGCCGCGGGCCAGGCATTCGGCGACGGCATCCAGGTAGACCTCGGTCTTGCCCGAGCCGGTGACGCCGGTCAGCAGCGTGACGCCGAAGCGGTGCGCCGCGACCTTGTCGCGCAACGCCGCGCCGGCGGCAGCCTGGGCAGGACCCAGCGCCGGGCCGGGATGGCGCGGATCGGGCCGGGCGAAGCGGCTGGCCCTCGGCAGCAGGGCCGGGCGCAGCAGCCCGTTCTCCGCCATGCCGCGCAGCACGCCGAGCGAGACCCCGGCGGCCTGCGCCAGCAGGGCGCCGGCATGCACTTCCCCCGGGCTCAGCACGTCGAGCACCCGCTGGCGTTCCGGGGTGATCCGCGGCCGGCTGTTGCCGGGCGGGGCCAGGGTCCAGCCGGCCTGCGGCGTCGGGGCCTCCAGCGCCGCCGGCACGCTCATCGCCATCCGCAGCACGGCGCCCGGCGGGCTCAGCGTGTAGGCCGCCACCCAGTCGACGAAGCGGCGCAGGCTGGCGGTCATCGGCGGCGCCGGCAACACGGCGGAAACCGGCTTCAGCCGACGATCGGGAACGGGATTTGCCTCCGGAACCTCGGCCGCGTCCCAGACCACCCCCGTTACTTCTCTTTGGTTGAGTGGAACGGAGACGAATTCCCCTGGACGGAGCACCATGGAAGCAGGCACTGCATAATCATACGCCCCAGCCAGCGGCAGGGGCAGCAGAACGGGTACCCGTGTCCGGCTCGACACGGTAGGCGTGTCTTTCATACCGCGGTGCTTTCCCGAATGGGTGAGCATCGGCTATCCTGTCCCAGAACAAAAACGCAACAATATGCCCTCGCATCGAGTGTTGCGCCCGACATTATAAGGATACCCCGGCCATGAGATTCTTCGTGGACACCGCCGAGGTCTCGGAAATCCGGTCGCTGGCCGAAGCGGGGCTGGTCGATGGCGTCACCACCAATCCCAGCCTGATCGCCAAGTCCGGCCGCAAGATGGCCGAGGTGATCGCCGAGATCTGCGCACTGACCCCCGGCCCCGTCTCGGCCGAGGTCACCGCGACCGAATACGACGACATGCTGGCCGAAGGCCGGTACCTGCGCGAGATCGCCCCCAACGTGGCGGTCAAGGTGCCGCTGACCGAGGCCGGCCTGCGCACCTGCCGGGCCCTGTCGGCCGAGGGCACCCTGGTCAACGTCACGCTCTGCTTCTCCCCTGCCCAGGCGCTGCTGGCCGCCAAGGCCGGCGCCACCTTCATCTCGCCCTTCGTTGGCCGGCTCGATGACATCGCCACCGACGGGATGCAGCTGATCGCGGACATCCTGAAAATATACCGCAACTACCCGCATATTAAGACAGAAGTCCTTGTGGCGTCCATCCGCCACCCCATTCACCTGGTCGAGGCCGCCAAGCTCGGGGCCGAGGTGGCGACGCTGCCGCCCGCCGTCATCCGCCAGCTCCTCAAGCATCCGCTGACCGATAGTGGCCTCGCCGCCTTCCTCGCCGATTGGCGCAAGACCGGCCAGAGCATCCTGTGAACGCGACGCTCTCCGGCGCCAGCGCCGAGACGGTCGCCGAAACCGAGCTGCCCTCGGCCGAGGCGGTGGCCACCTTCCTGCAGGCGCATCCCGAATTCCTGGCGGAACGCCCGGAGCTGTACCGCATCCCGACGCCGCCGCGCCGGGTGCATGGCGAGCGCATCGCCGACCACATGGCGGCGATGCTCGGCGCCGAGCGTCGGCGGGTCCGCAGCCTGGAGGCGGAGGTGGATGCCGCCGTCACCGCCGGCCGTGCCGGCTACGGCCTGACCATCCGGGTCCGGCTCGCGGTGCTGGCGCTGATGCGCAGCACCGACGTGATCGAGACGGTGACGCAGGAGCTGCCGGCGCTGCTGGGCATCGAGACCTGCAACCTGGCGAGCGAGAAGCCCGACCGCCGCGGCATCGTGCCGCTGCCGCGGGGCATGGTCGCCCGGCTGATGGGGCCGGGGCGCGACGCGGTGGTGCGCGCCACGCCGACCGAATGCGAAACGCTGCACGAGGAAGCCGCCTCCCTCGTCGCGCGCGATGCCCTGGTGCGGGTGCCGGTCTGGACCGGCACGCCGACCATCCTGGCGCTCGGGGCGCGCGACCCGCATGCCCTGCCGGCCCGTCAGGCGACCGCCACCCTCGCCTTCCTCGGCCGGGCGGTGGCGGCGGCGCTGGCGCGCTGACGCCGGGCGCCGCGTGACCGGCGCCGAGGCGCGCGCCCGCTACCTCGACTGGCTGGCGCGCGAGCGCCGCGCGGCGGCCAACACGGTCGAGGCCTATGGCCGCGACCTCGGCGACCTCCTCGGCTTCCTCGCCGGCCATCTCGGCGAGGAGCCGGGGCTCGAGGCACTGGCGGGCCTGCGCGCGGCCGACCTGCGCGCCTTCCTGGCCTCCCGGGCCGCGGCGGGGGCCGGCGCCGCCACCCGGGCCCGGCAGCTCGCCGCCATCCGCGGCTTCCTGCGCTTCCTGTCGAGAACCACGGGGATCGAGCCGATCGCCCTGGCCACGATCCGCGGCCCGCGGCTGAAGCCGCCGGTGCCGCGCGCCCTGACCCCGGCCAGGCGCTGGAAGCGGCAGCCAAGGTGGGCGAGGTGCACGACCCCGAACGGGCGGAGCGCGCGGCCGAGCAGGCCGCCCGCGACATCGCGCTCTTCACCCTGCTCTATGGCTGCGGCCTCCGCATCGCCGAGGCGCTGTCGCTCGACATCCGCGACGCGCCCCTGCCCGGCGCGACCTCCGGCCTGCGGGTCACCGGCAAGGGGGCAAGCAGCGGCTGGTGCCGGTGCTGCCGGCGGTGCGGCAGGCGATCGCCGGCTACCTCGCCCTGCGCCCGGGCGCCGCCTCGGGCGAGCCGCTCTTCCTCGGCGCCCGCGGCGCCCGGCTGGACCCGGCCGTCGCGCAGAAGTCGCTGCGCGAGTACCGCCGCCTGGCCGGCCTGCCGGACCATGCCACGCCGCATGCGCTGCGGCACTCCTTCGCCACCCATCTGCTGGGCGGCGGGGCGGACCTGCGGGCGATCCAGGAGCTGCTGGGCCATGCCAGCCTCTCCACCACCCAGCGCTACACCGCGGTGGATGCGGCGGGGCTGCTGGCGACCTGGAAGAAGGCGCATCCGCGGGCGGACTGACGCCGCCCGGACCGGGAGCCTGCCGCGGCGCCCGGCCGGGTCAGGCCGCGACCCGGCCCCGGTTCAGCCGCCACATGGTCAGGTTCAGGATGCCGGCGAAGCTGACCCAGGCGAGATAGGGCGCCATCAGCCAGGCCGCCGTCGTGCTGTGCAGGGCGAAGGCCAGGATCGTCGCCAGGATCGCCAGCCAGAGTGCTGACAGCTCGGCGAAGGCCAGGTCCATCCGCTTCAGCCCGAAGAAGATCCAGGACCAGGCGGCGTTCAGCACCAGCTGCGCGAACCACAGCGTGAGCGCCAGCGGCGCGCCGGCGAAGCCGGCTTCCCGCCAGACCATCCAGGCGGCGATCGCCATCAGGATGTAGAGCACCGCCCAGGCCGGCGGGAACAGCCAATTCGGCGGCCGCCAGGAGGGCTTGGCCAGGACTCGTACCACGGCCCCGGCTTGAAGAAGGCGCCGGTGGAGGCCGCCACGAAGCAGGCGCCGAGGAAGCCGAGCAGGCCGAGGGTGGTGGTCAGGTCCATCCACCCCACATGGCCCGCGGCCGTGACGCTGTCGAGGGCATCGCCGCCACCACCCTCTCTGGCCGATCCCGGTGCCGCCGACTATGTTGGCGCCGATCCCGCCTTGACCACAAAAGGACAGCCCGATGCGCGACGGCAACCAGACCGGCTATGCGCCGAAGCCCATCGAGGGCGTCACGCCCGACCAGCGGATCGAGGTCACCTCGCGCAGCGTGCCCTGCGACGGCGAGGTCGGGGTAGGCGGGCTCGGCCATCCGCGGGTCTGGCTGCCGATGGCGGCCGGGGAGAACCAGGTGACCTGCCCCTACTGCTCCATCACCTACGTGCTGAAGCCGGGCGCGGGGGATGACGGCCATCACTGAGGAGGCGGCGCCGGAGGCCGGCCGGCCGCGCGGCAACGCGATGGCCGGGGCGGCTGCCGCGGCCGAGGCCGTGCCGGTGACCCCGCCGGGGGCGAAGCACCTCGTCCTCATCGACGGCTCCGGCTACATCTTCCGCGCCTTCCATGCCCTGCCGCCGATGACCCGGCCGGACGGCACGCCGGTGAATGCCGTCTTCGGCTTCACCCAGATGCTGTCGCGCTTCCTGACCGACCATCGCGGCAGCCATATCGCGGTGGTCTTCGACGCCAGCCGGGTGACCTTCCGCAACGAGTTCTATCCTGCCTACAAGGCGCACCGGCCCGACCCGCCGCCCGAGCTGGTGCCGCAATCCGGCCTGATCCGCGAGGCGACCGAGGCCTCGGCGTCGCCCAGGTGGAGCTGCCGGGCTTCGAGGCGGACGACATGATCGCCGCCTACGCCAAGCATTTTTCGGAGCAGGGCGGCGAGGTCACCATCGTCTCCTCCGACAAGGACCTGATGCAGCTGGTCCGGCCGGGCGTGCAGATGCTCGACCCGATCAAGCAGAAGCCGATCCGCGAGCTCGAGGTCTTCGAGAAATCCGGCGTCGCCCCGGATAAGGTGGTGGACGTCCAGGCCCTGGCCGGCGACCCGACCGACAACGTCCCCGGCGTGCCGGGGATCGGGATCAAGACCGCGGCGCAGCTGATCACCGAATACGGCGACCTCGAAGGCCTGCTGGCCAGTACCGCGAAGATCAAGCAGCCGAAACGGCGCGAGGCGCTGGAGCAGAATGCCGAGAAGGCGCGCATCTCGAAGCGCCTGGTGACGCTCGACGAGAACGCCCCGCTGACCCTGGCGATCGAGGCGCTCGAGGTCCGCCCGCCCGAGCCGGCCGCGCTGACCGAGTCCCTGCAGGAGCAGGGCTTCCGCAGCGTCGTCGCCCGCATGGGCCTCGGCGAGGCAGCGGGCGATGCGGGGACGCGGGCGCGCAACAGCGCGGTCGCCGCGCATGCCGCCGCCCAGGCGGCGCCGGCGGCCGATCCCGGCACCACGCCCTACGGCAACTACGATTGCGTCACGACGATCGAGGCGCTGCGGGGCTGGATCGCAGAGGCCACCAAGGCCGGCGTGGTCGCGCTCGACACCGAGACCGACAGCCTGAACGCGCTGCGGGCCAACCTGGTCGGCGTCTGCCTCGCCACCGCGCCGGGCCGCGCCTGCTACATCCCGCTGCGGCACGTCGCCTCGAGCGGCACCCAGGGCGACATGCTGGCGACGCCCGAGGCCGCGCCGCCGCAGATCCCCTTCGACGAGGCCATCGCCGCGCTGCGCCCGCTGCTGACCGACCGCAGCGTGCTGAAGGTGCTGCAGAACGCGAAATACGACCTCGAGGTGCTCTGCCGGGCGGAGAATGGCGGCATCGCCGTCGCCCCGATCGACGACACCATGCTGATCTCCTACGCCATGGAGGCCGGCAAGCACGGGCACGGGATGGACGAGCTCTCCGTCCTGCATCTGGGCCATAAGCCGATCAGCTTCGACCAGGTGACCGGCACCGGCCGCGCCCGGATCAGCTTCGCGCAAGTTCCGCTCGAGAAGGCGACCGACTATGCCGCCGAGGATGCCGACGTCACCCTGCGGCTCTGGCACCTGCTGCGGCCGCGGCTGCGGGAGGACGGCGCGCTCGCGCTGTACGAGCAGGTCGAGCGGCGCATGGTCCCGGTGCTGCGCGACATGGAGATCGCCGGCATCAAGGTGGACGGCGCCGAGCTGGCCCGCATCGGCGAGGATTTCGTCCAGCGCATGGCGGTGCTGGAGAAGCAGATCCACGATCTCGCCGGCCGCCCCTTCAATATCGGCTCGCCGAAGCAGCTAGGCGAGATCCTGTTCGACGAGATGAAGCTGCCGGGCGGCCGACGCAGCAAGGCGACCGGCGCCTGGGGGACCGATGCCGCCGTGCTCGAGGAGGTCGCCAGCCAGGGCAGCAACAGCGGTGCCGTGCTGGCCCGCACCGTGCTCGACTGGCGGCAGCTGTCGAAGTTGAAATCGACCTATGTCGATGGCCTCGCCGCGGCGATCGACCCGCGCGACGGCCGCGTCCACACCGATTTCTCGATGGCGAACACTTCCACCGGGCGGCTCGCCAGCACCGAGCCGAACCTGCAGAACATCCCGGTCCGCAGCGCCGAGGGCCAACGCATCCGCCAGGCCTTCGTGGCGGAACCCGGCCATCTGCTGATGTCGGCCGACTACAGCCAGATCGAGCTGCGGCTGCTGGCGCACTTGGCCGATGTCCCGGCGCTGCGCGAGGCCTTTGCCACCGGCCAGGACATCCACAACCGGACCGCGGCCGACATCTTCCACCTGGCCCCCGATGCGGTGGACAAGGAAGCCCGGCGCCGCGCCAAGACCATCAATTTCGGCATCATCTACGGCATGTCGGCCTTCGGCCTCGCGGGCCGGCTCGGCATCGGGCCGGGCGAGGCGAAGGGCATCATCGACGCCTATTTCGCCCAGTATCCCGGCATCCGCGACGCCATGGAGCGGCTGAAGGAGGAGGCCCGGCTGCAGGGCTACGTCTCCACCTCCTTCGGCCGCAAGCTCTGGATCCCCGATATCGGCGCCAAGGACATGATGCGCCGCGCCGGCGCCGAGCGGGCCGCGATCAACGCCCCCTTCCAGGGCGGCGCGGCGGAGGTCATCAAGCGCGCCATGGTCCGCCTCCCCGGCGCGCTACGCGAGGCCGGCCTCGCGGCCCGGATGCTGCTGCAGGTGCATGACGAGCTGGTCTTCGAGGTGCCGGAGGCCGAGGCCGAACAGACCTCGGCGCTGGTGCGCGCGGTGATGGAGGGCGTCGTCACGCTCCGCGTGCCGCTGGCGGTCGAGGTGGGCACCGGGCGGAGCTGGGCCGAGGCGCACTGACGCCCCGGCCAGGCTGGCTCAGCGCGGGACCTGCGCCTCCACCCCGCCCTGCGGGCCATGGCCGCGGGCCCGCATGCAGTCGCGATAGGCGCGGCTCTGGGCCCGGCCGACCTCGCCCTGCATGCGGTCGACATTCATTTGGTTCGGCTCGTAGATCAGCCGGGCCAGCGCCCGGACCTCCGGGCTGTTGCGCGCCTCGGCGCGGCAGGCCTTCGCATCCGGCGACTCGTCCTGCGGCGGCAGCGGCGGCCCGGGCGGGCCGAACAGGCCGCAGCCGCCGAGCAGCAGCAGGGCGGCGAGGGAAAGCCGGCGGCTCATACGTGCGCCAGCCAGTCCTCGATCAGCCGCCGGGCGATCGAATCCGCCCGCGGCAAGGCGAAGCCGTGCGCGGCGGGGTCCAGGCACTGCGCCCGGCTGAACCAGCGGGCGTCGCGCATCTCCTCCGGGTCGATGGTGATCGCCTCGGACAGCCCCTCGGCATGGAAGCCGAGCATGATCGAGGAGGGGAAGGGCCAGGGCTGGGAGGAGTGGTAGCGCACCGCGCCGACCTCGATCCCCGCCTCCTCCAGCACCTCGCGCCGCACCGCCTCCTCGAGGCTCTCGCCCGGTTCCACGAAGCCGGCCAGGGTCGAGTACATGGTGGTGTTGGGGAAGCGGGTGGAATGGCCGAGCAGGCATTCGTCGCCGCGCACCACCAGCATGATCACCGCCGGGTCGGTGCGCGGGAAATGCTGCGCGTTGCAGTTGGAGCAGACCATCACGTGGCCGGCCGAGCGCGGCGCGCAGGCATGGCCGCAGACGCTGCAGAAGCGGTGCTTGGTGCGCCAGTGCATGAGGCCGCGGGCATGCGCGAGCACGCTCGCCTCCCCCGCCGGCAGCAGGCCGGCGACGGCGCGCAGGTCGGTGAAGCCGCCCATGCCCTCGGGCAGCAGCGGCAGCGGGTCGTCGGCTTCCGAGCAGTCGACGGCGAAGACCGGGCGCTCGTCCCACAGGCCGAGGAAGGCCCAGGGGCCGCCGGCCATGCGCACCGTCTCGGCGGCGGCGCCGGTGAGCAGCACCGCTTCCGGGGTGCCTTCCTGCACGCCCTTCATCAGGCTGCGGCTGCGCCAGACGGGGTGAAGAGGGTGTCCGGATCGGCCAGGGCGGCGGCGATCCAGTCGGCATCCTCCCGGCGCAAGGCGGCGCGGTCGAGGGGGCTGCCCGTATAGGCGTTGGGCCGGCTGGCGGGAATTGAGAGCATGGGGTGGCGACCCTGCCATGTGGGGCGCGGGCGGGCAACCGGCCGGGATCGTGGAGACCTCCGCGGCACGCCGCCATTGTTACGGCCCGATGGCGCCATGCCGGACGATCTCTACCACCGCGACATCCTGGCCTGGTCGATCGCCCAGGCGGAGCGGCTGCGCCGCGTCGCCGCGGGGGAGCGGGTGAACGACCCCGGCTGGGCCAACCTCCTCGAGGAAGTCGAGTCGGTGGTGCGGAGCGAGGCGCTGTCGGTCGAATCGACCTGGCCCGGGCGCTGGTCCACGCGCTGAAGCGCCGTAGCCTGGCCAGACCACGCGGCCGCGCGGAACTGGCGCAGCGTGACCGGACTTTTCCGCCAGGAAGCCCAGTCACGCTTTGCCCCGAGCATGGCCCAGGTGCCGTATTCCGCGGCCATGCACCGCCGGGCCCGCCGCCTGCTCCTCGACCTCGACATGCGCCGCCCGCCGCGGCCGCGATCCGAGACCACCGACCTCACCCTGGCCGAGTTGCTCGACGAGTCGCTCGGCGCCGATGCGCTGATTGCCCGCCTTGCACCTCGCTGAATCCCCGCCCGGCGATCATTCCGCCCCCTGCCATTGTGCTGCCCCCGGGGCATGATATGGTGTCGTCGGAAGGTCGGCGCGGACGGGCTCCTCGCCAACCCGGTCAGGTCCGGAAGGAAGCAGCCGTAACGGGTTCTCGCTCGGGTCGTTTGTCGGCCTTCCACCCTCTCGGGTAGCTCCCGCAGGGACATGCCCGGCCCGGCGGGCCACCGCCTGACAGGATCCCGCCGCACGGATGTCCTCCACCCTGTTCGGTCCCGCCGAGACCCCGGATGCCGCCCCGACTGGGGAGGCGCTGCCCGAGCCGCCAGCGCCCGAAGGGCCCGGCCTGTTCGGTGAAGCCTTTGTCCCGCCGGCCGAGGTCGAAGCGCCGCCTCCCCCGCCCATCCCGCTTCCGGCGCCTGCTGCGGCCGACGGCGGCACGCCCTACCGCGTGCTCGCCCGCAAGTACCGCCCCTCCACCTTCGAGGAGCTGATCGGCCAGGACGCGCTGGTCCGCACCCTCCGCAACGCCTTCGCGCAGAACCGCGTGGCGCATGCTTTCATGCTCACCGGCGTGCGCGGCGTCGGCAAGACCACCACCGCCCGCATCATCGCCCGCGCGCTGAATTGCATCGGGCCCGACGGCACCGGCGGCCCGACGCCCGAGCCCTGCGGCGTCTGCCCCGAATGCAAGGCGATCCTGGCCGACCGCCACCCCGACGTGCAGGAGCTCGACGCCGCCTCCAACAACGGCATCGACGACGTGCGGGAGCTGCGCGAGCGGCTGCGCTACCGCCCGGCCCAGGGTCGCTACAAGGTCATCATCCTGGACGAGGTCCACATGCTGTCCACGGCGGCATTCAACGCGCTGCTGAAGACGCTGGAGGAACCGCCCGCCCAGGTGAAATCCATGCTGGCGACCACCGAGCTGCGGAAGGTCCCGGCCACCATCCTCTCGCGCTGCCAGACCTTCCACCTCAAGCGCGTGCCGCAGGCGGAGCTGCGCGCCCACTTCTCCCGCATCGCCGGGCTGGAACGCGTGACCGTGGAGGACGAGGCGCTGGCCATGCTGGCCCGCGCCGCGGACGGCTCGGTGCGCGACGGGCTCTCGCTGCTCGACCAGGCGATCGCGCTCGGCGGGCCGGAGGGCAGCGTCACGGCGGAGGCCGTGCGCGACATGCTGGGCCTCGCGGACCGCGCCCTGGTGCTCGACCTGATGGAGGCGGTGATGACCGGCGACACGCCGGCCGCGCTGGCCCTGATGGACCGGGCGCATGAGCGTGGCGCCGATCCGGCGGTGGTGCTGCAGGACCTGCTGGAGCTGACGCATACCCTCACCCGCCTCCGCAGCGTGCCCGGGCTGAAGGATGACCCGAGCCTGACCGAGGGCGAGCGGACCCGCGGCGCGGCGCTGGCCGAGAAGCTCTCGGTCCCGGTGCTTGGCCGCGCCTGGCAGATGCTGCTGAAGGGCCTCGGCGAGGTGAACGAGGCGCCCGACCGCCGCGCCGCCTGCGAGATGGTGCTGATCCGCCTGGCGCATGTCGCCGAGCTGCCGACGCCGGGCGACCTGGTTCGGCGGCTGACCGATGGCGCCGGCGGCGTCGCGGCCGGCGCCCCCGCCCCGCGCCCAACGGTGGCGGCGGCGGGCTGCGGGCCATGGGCGGCGGTGGCGCCATCCTGGCCGACGCCGTTGCCACTGCGGCCAATGGCAATCCGCAGTCCTGGCGGGAGGTGGTGGCGCTCGCCTCCGGCCGGAAGCCGATGCTGCACGCGCATCTGGTGCACAGCGTCCACCCGGTGCGGGTCGCGCCGGGACGGGTCGAGCTGCGCGTGCTGCCCGCCGCGCCGCGCGACCTGGCGGCGCAGCTGGGCGAGCTGCTGGCGGAGGCGACCGGCACCCGCTGGACCATCGCGCTCAGCAACGCCGAGGGCGAGCCGACGCTTGCCGATCAGGGCCGGGCCGCCGAAGCCGGGCGCCGCGCCGTGGCGCAGAGCCATCCGCTGGTCCAGGCCGTCCTGGCCGCCTTCCCGGCGCCAGCATCGAGGCGGTGCGCGATGCCGGGGCGGATTCCTACGGGCTCGGCGGCGCCATGGTGCTGCCGGCCCAGGCCGAGGACCAGCCCGAGTCGGAGCCGGGCGACATTCCCCCGACCGAGCTGGAAGAACCCGCCGACTTCGACGATGTTCCACCCCCTGATGACGAACGGTAGGGCGAGGCCATGAAGAACCTGGGCAACATGCTGAAGCAGGCGCAGCAGATGCAGACGCGCATGGCCGAGATGCAGGCCAAGCTGGAAGCCACCGTGGTGGATGGCCAGGCCGGCGGCGGGATGGTGAAGGTTTCGCTGACCGGCAAGGGCGACCTCAAGCGCGTCTCGATCGACCCGAGCCTGATGGACGACCGCGAGGTGCTGGAGGACCTGCTGGTCGCCGCCCATGCGGATGCCAAGCAGAAGGTCGAGGCGCAGATGGCGGACGAGATGCAGAAGGCGACCGCCGGGCTGAACCTGCCGGGTGGCCTGCCCGGCGGCCTCAAGCTGCCCTTCTAGCCAGCCGCGGCCGCGCTGCCGCGGGCCTTCGGCCGATGCAGGACCAGAACCCCATCGACCACCTGATCGGCCTGTTGGCCAGGCTGCCCGGCTTCGGCCGGCGCAGCGCCCGGCGGGCTGTGCTGAAGATGCTGATGCAACCCGAGCAGGCGATGCTGCCGCTGGCGGCGGCGCTGCAGGCCGCCGCCGCGGCGGTGCAGCCCTGCCGCATCTGCGGCAACCTCGACGCCGCCAATCCCTGCGCCATTTGCCGCGACCCGCAGCGCGACCAGGGGCTGATCTGCGTGGTCGAAGGCGTCTCCGAGCTCTGGGCGCTGGAACGCGCGCATGCGCATCGCGGCCTCTATCACGTGCTGGGCGGCACGCTCTCGGCGCTCGGCGGCATCGGGCCGGAGGACCTGGCGGTGCAGCCGCTGCTGGCGCGGATCGAGGGCGCGGCCGAGCCGGTGCGGGAGGTGATCCTGGCCCTGCCGGCGACGGTCGATGGCGCCACCACGGCGCACTACCTGACCGACCCGGCTGCGCCCGGCCGGGGTGGCGGTGACGCGGCTGGCCCAGGGCGTGCCGATCGGCGGCGCGCTCGACGTGCTGGACGAAGGGACGCTCGCGGCGGCATTGAAGGCGCGGCGGGCGGTGTGAGCCTCTCGCCGGGCCGGCCGCCCGAATGATGGATACGGCGGTCCGCAGGACAGGGACGACATGATGCTTCCCCCCGACCGACCCGGCCCCCTATGCGGAGTTCATCGTCCGTCACCTGATGCAGCCCGTCTCCCCGGACGGCAGCAGCGGCTTCGCGGTGGCCGAGACCGAGCACGCGGTCGACGGGGATCGCTGGTTCTGGGCCGACGACAATGCCAAGGTGCTGGAGTTCATGGCGCTGCCGGCGCTGTGGCAGCGCTTCCCCGCGCAGGTCGATGCGATCTTCCGCTTCATCGATGCGCTCTGCGACGGCCCCTTCATCTTCCGCCGCACCGGTCACGCGCGGCTCGAGCGCGTCGCCGAGGATGCCGGCCGGGCGCGCTTCGTCCACACCTTCCTGCATGTCTCCTGCGACCTGCCGCGCGGCATCGTCGAGGTGGGCATGCGGTTCCATGACGGCAGGACGGCCCGCAACGTCATCCTGACCGGCAACTACGTGCAGTTCGACCATGAGGGCGTCCGCCACAGCCTCGATGTCGAGGAGGCGATTGCCGGCTGGGCGATCGACTTCACCGCGCCGGTCCTCACGCTGACGCATGCGAGCGAGCTGCGTTTCGCGGCACCAGGGCCGCATGCTGCGGCTCGGCCGCCTGACCTACACCTACACGCTGGATGCCCGGTCGATGTTCTTCGACGTGGCGGCCGAGCTCGACCTCGACCCGGCGGTGACGGTCTCGGGGCTGGTGCTGACGATCGGCCATGACAGCCTCAGCCATAACGAGAACGGCGTGCATTACGGCAGCATCTGCACGGATGTGCCGGCCGCCGGCCCGGGCCGGTTCGACGCCGCCGGGCCGGGCCATACCTCGATCGACGCCGCCTCCGGCGTCTACTGGTCCATGGCGCAGCAGGACGAGATGCGCGGCTTCGCGCTGGGCGTGCACAGCATCCCCGAACGGTCCGAATGCCTGTCGACCATCGAGGCCGTGGTGCGGGAGCCGGCGCGACTTCACTATGTGGTCTCCCAGTACCGCTTCCCGGAGGCGCGGACCGGGGGCCACGTCCGGGCCGCCGAGCGGAAGATCGTCACCTCCGGCGGCTTCTACGGACGGGTGGCCGATTGCAGCGAGATGCTGCGGCGGCATGCCGCGGAGCCGTCGCGCTTCGGCCAGCCGCTCGACCTCTCGATCTCCTACGACTACGGGGCGGAGATCGCCGCCTTCGCGCGCTGCCACCGGGCCGTATCGGGGCCGGATGCGCTGGCCACCGCGCTGCCGCTGAAGCGCCGAAGCCGCGCCTTGTTCGACCGCTTCCATGCGGTCTATGCGGAGAACCTCCTCGCGGCGCATCGCCTCGACCGCTCGGCGATCTTCTCGCGGCCGCTCGCCTTCGTCGCCCTCGGGCTGGTCGACATGTGGAAGGCGACCGGGGAGGCGGCCTATGCGCAGGCGCTGCGCGAGGCGATCACGATCCTGCTGGATTTCGAACGCCCGTTCGCCGGCGTCGGTGGCGACGGGGAATCGGGCTTCATCATGGGGCAGCGGACCAATCCCTGGCCCTACATGGACTGCCATGCGGCGGCGCTGCTCGCGCTGATCCGCGCCCTGCCGGTGCTCGACGATGCTGGCCTCGCCGCCAGCATCGGCCGCGGCCTGGGCGCCTTCGGCCTGGCGACGGTCCCCTACGAATTCGGCGGCGCCCGCAAGGTCGACGTCGTCGTCGTCGACTTCCCGAACCCGGATGGCGGGCGCTTTCCCTGCCACGGCTTCTGGAATTTCTGCGCCGGGCTCACCCTGCGCAGCTTCAATGCCCTGCGGCGATCGGCGCATCCGGCGCTGCAGGCGGTGACAGCGGAGCAGCGGGTCAGGCTCGACATCCTGCAGGGGATGCTGGAGCAGCAGCTCTCCCGCTCGCTCCGCGACCGCGACGGCGCCCTGGAGATCCTGACCTCGCACCTGTCCGCCGAGGGCAATCCCGAAACCCAGCCCTGGGTCGGCCTGGGCCTGGCGGACGAGGCCGGCGACGACTAGAGCGGATGGCGCGTCTGTTTGAACGCGCAATCCGGCCTGCGACATGCTTGGACGAGCAGCGTCAGGCGTCCGGGGATTCGCGTCCTCCCGCGATCCGCTCGAGCCTAGTCCTTCTGGAAGACGAAGGTGTTCGAGAGCCAGTCGGGCGTCTGGGAGACCACGCCGGTATCCTCCCGCAGGTCGAGCAGCCGGCAGCGGTGCCGGTAGCCGAGCTCGAGCACTGCGCGCTGCGGCACCACATGCATCTCGAGGCGCGCGCCCAGGTCGCCGCGCAGATAGGCGCCGATGTCGAAGCGGTAGCCGGCCTGGTAGGTCGGCACCTGGAAGATCGTGATGCCGCCCGGCTCCAGCCGGCGGAACATCAGGTCCAGGATGTGCATGATCACCGGCGGCGGGTTGTGCTGCAGCACGATCCGGCTGAACCAGAGATCGAAGCCCGCGACCGGGTGCAGGTCGGCCGCGGTGACATGGACGAAGCGCACATTGCGGTGCCCGAAGCGGGCCATGGTCTGCTCCGCCAGCCGCAGATGCGGCCGCGAGATGTCGAGCCCCACCACCTCCTTGAACAGCGGCGCGAATTGCGCGGTCATGCGGCCGACCCCGCAGCCGAATTCCACCAGCCTGCGGAACTGGTCCGGGCGCCGGTCGATGCGGGCGAGCAGGCCGACCAGCAGGCGCCGGTCGACCTCGGCCGAGGCGAAGAAGCGCGCCTCGTTCGCGGCGATCTGGTCGGGGCCGAATTCCTCGGCGGTGATGACCGACCAGTGCGGCGCGGTCTCGCCGATCGACTCCCAGTAGCGGGAGGTCTCGGCGACCACGGCGGCGAGTGTCGCGGGGTCGGTCTGGGTCTCGATCTCGAGCGGCGGCGCGTCCAGCGGCAGCGTTGCGGCAAGCTGCGGCGCGGCGGGTCCTGCGCCAACCTGGCGCCGCAGCTCCTCCGAATCCAGGAAGACCATCCTGAGCGCCTCGATGGTCGGATGTGCGGCCCGGTGCTCCTCGATCACCCGCTCGTTCCCGGGCTCACGCCCGAGGATATAGCGATAGGCGAGCACGACGTCGTTCCGGGAGAGTGGCATAATGATGGATCCCGCGGCCCGCGACCGATTGAGATATTGATGGTAATCCAGACCGTCGGCGACATGTGCCGCTTATCCGGCCTTGGGGTTCTCTGCATCGATCCTGCCCTGAAGCGCAAGGAACTCCCCGGAGGCCAGAAAACTCCGTAACAGCGAGAGCGGATCGACTCGTCCGCTTGTCAGGGCATCGACGTGGTGGCGGTTGCCCTCGGCGTCCGGCTCGCGCGCCAGGAGACCCAGGTACAACAGCCGGACCAGGTCTTCGGCGGCCAACGGCAGTTTCGGCGCAGGCGGGCGGCGCCGGGTCTGGTCTTCCAGCAGCAAGGTCGCCAGCCGTCGGCGCAGCGCGTCTCGTTCCCCTCCAGAAGCTCGCCCATGCGTTGGTCGCTCGGCATCTCGAACCGGGGTGGCGGCGTCAGGCAGAGGCGCGTCTCGGCATGGCCGGATGCGGCGTAGAAGGCGGGAGACCAGTGCAATCCCTGCTGCCCGACATAATGTCCGTAGCAAGGAACGCAGCGCAGCCGGAGCCGGCCGAGCACCAGGGCCGCGAGATGCTTCGCGCCATCCTGCGAGGTCGCCTCGATCCCGTAGCCATGCGACCAGAAGAACTCATGGATCCTGCGGTGCGGCCGGTCGCGGTAATCGACGCCGGCCAGCAGTCGGCGATAGGCGAGCAGCAGGGGTTGCCGCTCCAGCCAGTGGCGCCGGGTGAGGGCGAACCCCCAATTGTGCTCCATGGGAATCAGCCGGGCCGGATCGGACCCGGCGCCGGCGCGATGGTCGCCATAGGCCGCCACGCAGCCAATCCGCTCATCAGCCAGGGCCAATCCCGCCAGGGCGCCGAGCGCGGTGAGGTAATGCGGGGCGAGGAGCATGTCGTCCTCAAAGAAGTAGGCCACCGGCGCCCGCAGCAGCCCCAGCAGGTACCGCTCGGCGCGCCCCATGTTCCCGGCGATGCCAAGGTTGCGCCGGGCGAGATGCAGCCGGCCAGCCGGGAAGATGCGCCGGAAGACGTCGATGCTCGCCTGGATCTTGGCCGGATCGGCTACGGCCCGGTTGCGGTGCCGGCTGAAATGCCCGTCTTGGAAAAGGTGGATACGCTCACCGGCCACGCCGCCATCCTGCGCGGCAAGGCTGGCGAGCACTTCGGCAAGGAGTTCCGGGCGGTCGAAAGATAGAACCGCGATCGGGGCGTCAGTTGGAGTCCGCAAGACGGGTACCTGCCGAAAAGCCATGAACCGCGGACAAATGGCCGACGGATCTATGGACCGAACGTTACCGCCACGAAAGTCACGCCACAATGCCGAAGGGCCCTCGCCGGCTTCAGCCGACCTCCGCCGGCGAACCGCCGGACTCGTCTTAACTGCCCATCAAGGCGGGGGTTGTTACGCCCACACAGCACCCATGGGCGAAGCAAAATGCTATCCGTTCAGGCCGACCTGAATCCACAACCCTACGCCGCCTTTCTCCTCCGCCGCCTCTTCCGCCCCTGCGCGGACTCGCCCGGCCCCATCCAGGCCGTGGTGGAAACCGAACACCCGACCGACGGCGACGTTTGGGCCTGGGCCGACGACAACGCCAAGGTCCTCGAGCTGCTCTCCCACCCCGCCCTCTGGCAACGATTTCCAGAAGAGACGGCGGCGATCCTCCGTTTCCTCATCGGCATGTGCGACGGCCCTTTCATCTTCCGCCGCATCGGCGCGCCAAGGCTGGAACGCGCCGCCGGCGACGACCGGGCCGGAACCTGGCTGCACGCCATGATGCATGTCGTCACCGACTTGCCCGCCGGCTGCGTCATGCTCGGCATCCGCTTCCATGACGGGCGGACTGCCCGCAACCTCTACCTCACCGGCAACTACGTCAGTTTCCGCCACCGTGGCCGGCAATACACGCTGGATGTCGAGGAGGCGATCGGCGAGTCCGGCACCAGCCTGCAGGATGGCTGCCTGGTGGCGACCCATGCCGGCGACCTGCGCTTCCTGGCCGAGGGCGGCACGCTCCGGCTCGGCCGCATCACCTATGTCCATCGCATCCAGGCGCATTCGATGCTGGTGCGGGTGGAGGCGGTGCTGGAGCTGGACCCGGAGATCGAGGTCGCCGACGTCACCCTGACCATCGGCCACGACAACCTCAGCCACGGCGAGAACAACGTGCATTATGGCCGCGTCGGCCTGCTCGATGCGGGTGGCACGGCGCATGTGCATGTCGCCGCTGCGGCGGAAAGCGTCGTGCTGCCGGCCGAGGGCGCGACCTATTACGGCCTGGGGCAGGAGGAGATGCACGGCTTCGCGCTCGGCATCCATACCCGGCCGCTCGATCCCGACCGGCTGCGCGAGCTGCGGCTGGTGCAGCATGGGCCCGGCCGGCTGCACTGGGTGGTCGCCGCCTATGACTTCCCCGGCCCGCATCGCGGCGGGGCGCGGCTGGCAGTTGCCGAGGACAAGCTGCTGACCGCCGGCGGCTTCCATGCCGAAGCCGCCGCCTACGAACGCCTGATGCGGGAGGCCGCGGCCGCGCTGCCCGGAAGCTGGCCGCGCGACCTTTCGATTTCCTACGACTACGGCGTCGAGATCAACGCCTTCGCCAAGAGCTACGCAGTGCTGGCGGCCGGCGAGGCGACGGCGCCGCCCGGCTTGGCCGTTGAGCTGAAGGAATTGGCCGACCGCTACCTCGATGCCTACCGGGTGCGGTTCGTAGACGGGTTCTGGCGCGGCGAGAACACCGTCTTCTCCCGCCAGATCGCCTTCGTCATCATGGCCGCCGCCACCCTGCTGCGGACCACCGGGGAGGACCGCTACCGCCGCGACCTGGCCGCGCTGGTGGAGGTGCTGTTGCAATTCGAGCAGCCGCTGCCGGGGACCAAGGGAAGCGAGAGCGGCTTCCTGATGGGCATGCGCAGCAGCCGCGACATCCATGTGGATTGCCACAGCGCCGCCCTCCTCGCGCTCACCCATGCCGCCCCCTTCCTGCCGGATCCCGGCATCGCCGCGGCGATCGACCGTGGCCTCGGCGCTTATGCGCTGGTGACCGGCACAATCGAATGGCTGGGCGAGATCCGGAAGGTCGATACCATCGGTATCCGCTGGAGCGACGACGCCGGCGCCTCGCGCGTCAGCCACGCTTTCTGGAATTTCCATGCAGGGCTGACCTTGCGGCTGTTCCGCGCGCTGCGCGAAAGCCCAGATGCCGGGCTGCAGGCGCTGCACGCGAAGCACGCCGACCGCCTCGCCGTGCTCGAGCCGCTGCTGCTGCGTCAGGTCGTGCTGGGTACGCGCGAGCATGCCGATGGCGTGGAGATCCGCAGCTCCTGGCTGTCGAGCGAGACGAATTCCGAGACGCAGCCCTGGGTCCTGCTCGGGCTGCTCGGGCATCCCTGGGATTGATGCACCGGGTTTCTTAACCCTCCGTCCGCAACCATGCCGCCCGCCGCACCAAAAGGGAGACAGGCCGCATGCAGGTGATCCGCAGCATCGAGGAACTCGATGCCAAGATCGAGGAATGCAACCGCGCCGAGGCGCAGTCGGACGACGCCATGCGCGCCGTCTTCGGCAGCTTTCGGATGGATCCGCCCGGCGGCCTGCCGCCCGACCCCTTCTCGGAGTCCTATCGCCAGGCGCAGCTCACGCTCTACCGCGACGTCGCCGGCCGTGCCTACGACACGGCGAACGAGGTCACCGCCTTCGACATCGACGCCGCGCTCCGCCGGCCCTTTCCCTTCTCCACGGGCAGCGCCGCGACCACCGGCGAACAGCTGATCGCGGTCGGCTGGCTGATCCGTGCCATGGCGCTGCCGCCCGGCTCGCGCATCGTCGACCTCGGCCCCGGCTGGGGCAACACCACCCTGGCCCTGGCGCGGCTCGGCCACCAGGTCACGGTGGTCGATATCGAGCCCCGTTTCTGCGAGCTCGCTGCGCCGCCGCGCCGCCCAGGATGGCCTGGAGATCGAGGTGGTGAACGAGGACTTCCTCTGGGCCGAGCGCTGCGGCCAGCGCTTCGACGCAGCGCTGTTCTACGAATGCTTCCACCACTGCGCCGATCATCTCCGCCTGCTGCGCGCCTTGCAGCAGGCCGTCGTGCCGGAAGGCCGCGTATTCTTCGCGGGTGAACCCATCACCCGCGACTTCCCGATGCCGTGGGGATTGCGGCTCGACGGCAATTCTGCTCTGGGCGATCCGCAAGAACGGCTGGCTCGAGCTCGGCTTCCGCGACGACTATTTCGCCCGGGCCCTGGCCGAGTGCGGCTGGTACGGGCTGCGCCAGGCCTGCGCCGATCCCGGCTGGCTGACCCTCTGGGAGGCACGGCGGCGCGACCAGCCGGTCTTCCGCGCCACCGCCGCCGACCCGCGGCTGAACACCCAGGCCGGGCGGCGGGAGGGTGATGCAATCCTGCTCGAGGGCGCCGCCGGCACCGGCCTGTTCGGTCCCTACATCACCCTGCCCGCCGGCACCTATCTCGCGCGGCTGCGCTTCCGGCCCGGGGCGCCGGTCGGCGGTCGCGCCCGGATGGATGTCGCCTGCAGCACGGGGCGGCACCTGCTGGCGGAACGGCAGGTCGATGGCGGGATGGTCGGCGTGGTCGGGCTGCATCTCGACCTGCCCTTCGGCGCCGAGCGGGACATGGAGACGCTGGAGGTCCGGCTGTTCTGCGAGGAAGGCTTCCAGGCGACCATCGCCGGGGTCGAGATCCTGGTGCTGTGAGCCGCCCGGCTGTCCCGGCGGCGCCTGCCGCCGGGACAGCCGGATTGCCTGCCTCAGGCGGCAATCGCCTCGACCCCCGCCTCGCCTTCGCCTTCGGCCACGAGGCTGGCGCGGATCGCCTGCATGGTCGTCTCCAGCTGCGGCCGGCCACCGAGCGCAGCGGCCAGCTGGCCAGGCAGCTCCATCACCCGCCCCTGCAGCGCCGCGACCTCGGAGGGATGCGGCCGGGCCGCCTGGGCCAGCAGCTCGGCCGCCCCCGCGTCGAGGAAGCGGTCGAGCGGCGTCAGCGCGCCGGAGAGAGAGGGCAGCGCCCAGCGGATCAGCCGGCCCTGCTTGCCGCCCGGAGTCGTCACCGGCAGCATCCGGCAGCCGCTGAGCAGGCCGAACACCAGGCCGTGGTAGCGCGCGGTGACCACGGTCCCGGCCTGGCGGTAGAGCTCGGCGCTGCGGACCACGCCGCGGCCGGTCAGCACCTCCAGCGGCGCCCCGGTCAGCGCCGCAAGCCGGGCGCAGAGCGCGCGGTCATCCTCTGTGTGCTGGACGATCACCACCTCCTGCCCCTGGCCCAGGGTACGGATGAGCCCGGCCCAGGCGGCATCGGCCTCCGCCCCGATGCGGGCGCTGAGCACCCCGGGGATGACCAGCGCCAGCTGCCGCGCCTGGCCGGCAGCGGCCGGCCAGACCCAGGGCGCCAGGCCGAAGCCGAGATCGGCAGCCAGCACCGCACGGTCGACGCCCAGATCGTCCCGCAGCACCTGCAGGTCGCCTGGGTCGCGCACCGAGACATGCGCGGCCTGGCGCAGCACGCCGGCATAGGCGGCGCGGCCGAGCGGCGTGTGGATTCCTGCACGCCGATGCCGAGCACCGCAGTGGCTCGGCCGAGCTCCTGCGCATGCCGCAACAGCCCGGCGTAGTAGGCGACGTTCTGCGCCCGCGGCGCACCGCCATCGGCGGTGTCGTAGAGCAGCCCGCCGCCGCCCAGCATGACAACGTCGGCGTCCCGCACCAGGTCGAAGCTGGCGACGGCGCCGGCCAGGATGACGCGGCGGAAGCCGGCCCGGGCGGCAATCCGCCCGGCGACCAGGGTCACCGCGTCATCGCCGATATTGCCGAGCCCATAGGCCGAGGCGATGAGCGCCGTGCCGCAGGGATCGGGCGGCGCGGCGGGGGCGGGCCGCACCGCCCAGGCGCGCAGCCGGGCCGCGTCCTCGAGTGAGTCGAGCCGCACCGCATCGGCGGCCACGCGCAGGGCGGGGCGGACCAGCAGGAAGTCCTCCGAAGCAAAGACCGGCCGGCCCGCATCGAGGATGTCGCGCAGCACGACCAGGCTCAGCCGGTTCAGCAACGCCTTGTGCAGGATTGTCAGGTCGGGCGGCGGATCTCCGGGGAGCAGCCCGTGATGGGGCAGCACGCGGCGGTCCGGCCAAAGCCGTATGGCCGCGGAGAAGAGGTAGTCCGGCACCGCGATGCAGCGGTCGCACGGCGCCACGGCCGCAGCGACGAGCTCCAGCCCAAGATATCTCACCCGCAGGGTCATCCAGCGCGCACCACCCAAGCTTGGCGGCATGGCGGCAAGGGCACGCCGGCCGGCCCACGGCCACCGCGCGCCGCCGTCCTGGCGGCCCGGGGTGCGTGTCGGGCGGATGCTCGCCCGGGCGAGGTTGCGGAACGGTAAAGCGGGGCCCGTGTGGCGCCGCTCAGCCATCCTTCTGCACCATGATGCCGATCGAGGTGGTGACATGCCGCGCCACCTCCAGCGTCGGATGATGCGGCAGCGCTTAGGGCGGCGGAGCGACATGCCTGTCCATCGGCGCGTCGCCGGGATGGAGGTTGAGCGGCCATGGCCGCTGGCCGGGAAGTGCCACACGCTCCAGCAGCGCCTCGGCATCGCGGCGGCGGAACAGGCAGGGATTGGCCTGCTCGAAGGTCCCGGCGTCGGAGGAATGGTTGAGCTCCGTCGCATGGATCGCCAGGCTGCCGGGGCGCAGCGTGCGCAGGCTCTCCTCACCAAGCGAAGTCCGTGCCCGATCGAACACAGATGCCCGAAGGCGCAGGACGGCCAGTAGACATCGAAGCCGGTATGCTCGGCCGGGATGTCGTCCATGACGCTAGGATGCGAAGCGGACGATGCGTACCAGGCAATCGAACTCGGCATCCGGCACGATGCCCGGGCGGCGCAGCGGATCGAGCCCGACCGCGTGCTGCGCAGTGGTGTCCCAGCCAGCCCCGCCATCACCTCGGGTGGTGCATCGGTCGCCAGCCTCTCAAAGCCATACGCCGTGCGGAAGGCTCGGATGGGCTCCTGCCGCACGCCGAACACCAAGCCCCGCGGCCCGGGCCGCAGCAGCCCGCACCGGGGATCACCCCGGCGATCCAGGCCGAATTCCTAAGCCTGAAATGCCGGTCGGCCGAAGCGCCGTGCCCGGCGCAGAGCGGCAATCTAAGTTGCGCGAAGGAAGTCGGCTCGACGTCCTTGCCGAAGAAGCTGCGGATCTACCCAGTGGCGGCAAAGCCGCGGCACAGCGGTTCGAGATCCGGATGCCGGTGGTCGAATTCCAGCCCGGCCGCAGCGCGCGGCTCGCGCCCGATGAAAAGGCGCATCGCCCAGACAGGCGCTTCGCGGAAAATGCGCGGCGCGGGCGACCGATCCACCTCCGCCACCGCTCGGGCGTCAGAACATCAGGAAGCCCGTCCCCTAGGGGGACGGGCCGATCACGCGTCCTGCCGAAATCAGGTCCGGTCCGGGTCCACGGCGTCCCGTGCCGCATCCTTCGCACCACCGGCGGCGTTCTGCACCTTGCCGGCGGCCTTGTCGGCCTTGCCTTCGGCCTGGAGCTTGGTGTCGCCGGTGACCTTGCCGGCCATATCCTTCACGGCACCCTTGACCTGCTTCGCGGCGCCTTCGATGCGATCCTTGTCCATGACTGGCTCTCCATTGGCCATCGCGTAACTGCGACGGCTTCCGGGGCCGAAACGCGGGATCGCAGCGGAAGGTTGCGCGGCCAGCGCCGAAAGCGAACGATAGCGTACAAAGCCCGCCCGGGGTCCAGCGCCGCCTCCGGCACCGCCGGCCGGCCGCCGCACGCTCGCGCTCGGCTCCAGCACTTGTTCCTCTCCTTCAGCCGCAACTTGCCAGCGCAGCGTCCACGGCCGCGCCGAAGCGGTCGACGATCATCTCCACCTGCTCCGGCGCGACGATGTAGGGCGGCGCCAGGATGGCATGGTCGCCGCGCGTGCCGTCTATCGTCCCGCCCATCGGGTAGCAGGCAAGGCCGCGGTCGAAGGCTTCCCGCTTCACCCGCTCGTTCAGCTTGAGCGCGGGGTCGAAGGCCTGCTTCGTCGCGCGGTCGGTGACCAGCTCGATCGCCCAGAACAGGCCGCGGCCGCGGATGTCGCCGACATGGCGGTGGTTGCCGAAGCGCTCGACCAGGCGCTGTTCCAGCAGCGCACCCATGGCGCGGACATTGTCCAGCAGCTTGTCCTCGGCGATCACCTGCTGCACCGCGACCGCGGCGGCGCAGGCGACCGGATGCGCCTGGTAGGTATGGCCATGCATGAAGGCGCCGCTGCCGGCGGCGAGTCCCTCGATCACCCGGCCATGCACCAGGATGCCGCCGATCGGCTGGTAGCCGGCGCCGAGCCCTTGGCGACGATCTGGATGTCGGGCGTGACGCCCTCCTGCTCCCAGGCATGCAGGGTGCCGGTGCGGCCCATGCCGCTCATCACCTCATCCAGGATCAGCAGCGCGCCGTGCCGGTCGCGAGACTCCCGCACCCCTTCGAAATAGCCGGGCAGCGCCGTGGCGCAGCCGAGCGTCGCGCCGACCACCGGCTCGGCGATGAAGCCGATGACGGTATCGGGGCCGAGGCGCTGGAACTCCGCCTCCAGCTCGGCCACCAGCCGCGCGACGTATTGCGCGTCGCTCCCCTCCGCGCCGCGGTCGCGGTAGGCATAGCAGGGCGAGACATGGCTGAAGGCGGGTGAGAGCAGCGGCGCATAAGGCGCCCGGCGCATCGCGTTGCCGCTGGCCGAGAGCGCCCCGAGCGTATTGCCGTGGTAGCTCTGCCGCCGGGCGATGAAGCGGCTGCGCTGCGGTTGGCCGACTTCCAGGAAATACTGCCGCGCCAGCTTGATCGCGGCCTCGTTCGCTTCCGAGCCGGAGGAGCAGAACCAGGCATGCGTCAGCCCGCCCGGCGCATGGCCGACCATGATCTCGGCCAGACGCTCCGCGCTCTCGCAGGAGAAGAGCGCGGTATGCGCGTAGGTCAGCCGGTCGAGCTGCGCCTTGATCGCCGCGATCACCCGCGGCTCGCCATGGCCGAGGCAGGCGACCGCGGCGCCGCCCGAGCCGTCGATGACCTGGTGGCCGTCGCGGTCATACAGGTAGATCCCCTCCCCGCACGGCGATGGGCGGATCCTGGCGCAGGCTGCGGTGGACGAGGTGGCTCATGCTTCCTCCGGGTCGGGCAGGTAGGCGGCAAGGGATGCGAGGCGGGCCTCGCTCGCCTCCAGCCGGGCGCGCGCCGCGGCGCCGCCCAGGGCGAAGACGGCGGTGGCCAGCGCCTGGGCCAGTGCGGCCGCGGCGGCGAGGCTCGGGAAGAAGGCCGGCGTCGCGGTGGCGAAGCGCAACAGGTGGCCGGCGCCGGCGGCGATAGGCGCGGCGGCGCTGTCGGCCAGCACCACGGTGGACAAGCCCGCCTCCCCGCGCCGCCGCCATGGCGGCCAGGCTGTCGCGCGAATAGGGCGCGAAGCCGGTCAGCACCAAGGCCTCCCCGCCTGCATGGCGCCGAGCTCGAGGTCGAGCGGCGCGCCCTCGACCAGCGCAGTCTCCGGGCGGAACAGCCGGAGCTGGTAGTGCAGCAGCAGCGCCACCGCGCGGCAGGACCGGAAGCCGGCGACATGGATGCGCGGCGCGGCGTGCAGCGCGGCGGCCGCGGCCTCCAGCGCGCCATCGGGGATGGCGGCCAGCGCCTCGACATTCAGCGCCTCGGCGGCGCGGATCGCGGCGAGGCCGCCGGCGGCGGGCGCCCGGCTGGAATAGGGCGCGGGGCGGCGCTGCTCCTCGATCGCCGCGGCGCGCAGCGCGTCCCAGCCCGGGAAGCCCAGCGCCTGCGCCAATCGGGTGAAGGTGGCGGGGGAGGCGCCGGCCTCGGCCGCGAGCGTGCGCATGGATCGCGTCGCGGCCTCGAAGGGTCGCTCGGCGATGTGCCGACCGGCGGCCGCGAGCTGCGGCGGCAGATGGGGCAGCGCGGTGCGGAGCCGGTCGGCGAGCATGGAACGAGCGTTTCATGCAGCCCGCCCCGATGCAACGGATGTTTCTTCCCGAGTGGCGAGGGACCCGCCGGCAGCGCCGGGGCATTCATTCCCTGCCTGTCCGGAGCCTCCGCCATGCGCCCGCTGCTCGCCGTGCTCCTATCGCTCGCCGCCACGCCGCTGGCGGCGCAGGACGCTTCCCTCGCCCGGCCAAACCTGCTGCTGCGGGAGGTCGTCACCGGCACGCCGCGCGGCGAGCGGCAGGAGGTGCAGGTGCTGACCGCCAGCTTCCGCCCGGGCGACCGCACGGTCTTCCACACCCATCGCCACCCGGTGACGGTCTACGTCCTGGAAGGCGCCTTCACGCTGGAAATGGAGGGGCGCGCGCCCGCGGTGGTCCGCGCCGGGGAGGCGCTGGTGGAGCCGCCCGGCGTCCGGATGACCGGCTTCAACCGCACCGAAGGGCCGCTGCGGGTCGTCATCGTCTATGTGTCAGAGCCGGGCACGCCCTTCCTCGACCCTATCCACCCGTGACCAGGCCGTGCATCGCCCGGCAATGGGCGACGAGGTTCGGCCGGGACATCAGGTGGCGCTTCAGCGGCGTGTCGATCTCGAAGAGCAGGATGTTGGCGAGAAAGCCGTAGAGCCCCGCATCGGTGCTGCAGGGCTGCGGGCCGAACAGGAAGCCCTTCTCCGGCACCAGATGCGACAGGACCTCAAGGTCGGCGATGCCGCGCGCGAAGGCTTCGTCCGGCGCCAGGCGGCCGATGCCCTGGGCGTGGTAGCGGGTGAAGTTATAGGCCCGCGCCGTCTCCAGCGCCTGCGGCGCGACGGGCGGATGGAAGCGCAGGAAGGCGTCGCGGAAGGCGGGCCAGAAGCGGTCGTCCCGCCAGCGCGAATAGGACATGACCCAGTAGAGGTCATCCAGCATCCGCCGCAGCAGGTGGTCGGTGTCGCGCTGCGCCGGGGTCAGCGCAGCGTCGATGGGCAGGCCGTGCCGGGCGATCAGGTGGGCGATGATGGCGTCGCTGTCGCCGATGATGCGGCCGTCGTCGTCGATATAGGGCAACTGGCCATGCGGCGCCCGGCTGGCATCCATCACATGCTCATGCCGGAAGGGCACCCGGCAGAGCTTCAGGAAGGCGAAGACCTTCAGCCCATAGGGGTTGTTGTCGGCGAGGCCGAACATCTCCGGCCAGGAGAACAGCGTGAGCATGGCGCAGGATGCGGCGCGCCCGCGGGCCATCGCGAACTGATCCCGCGGCGCGGCTGCCGCAGGCGTGATCCGGCAGCGCCCGCGCTATCCCGAGCAGCCAGGCGAAGGCGCGGCGCAGCCGGGCGGCGCCATCGGACTCGAACCAGGCGCCATGGGCGAAGATCACCCGCATCGGGTCCCGTGCCAGCAGATGGCGCACCGCCTCGCGGTTGTGGTCGCGGTGGCGCGCCAGGACCAGGCGGACATGCCGCGGCGTGCCACCCGCGGGGCCGGCTGCGCCCAGCGCCCGCACCAGCAGCCCCATGGGCAGCGGCAGCCGGGCCGGCTCCAACGCCTGGACCGTGTCGCACAGCACCAGCGTGCGGCTGGCGGCATGGTGGAAGGCGATCTCGACGAAGCCGGCGCCGACCAGCGTCTCCTGCGCGATCTGGCCGGCCCAGTCGGCCGGCGGCTCCGGCCCCAGCGCGTCATGCGCGCGCAGCGCGGTGCCCTGGTCCCGCGCCCGCTCCACCACCCCATGCGGCGCCCAGAGCCGCGCCCTCCGGGAAAGCCGCCTGCCAGGCCTGCAGGTGCATCCAATGCGCGGTGCCCGGGGAGACCAGGTGGCGGATCGGACCGAGCGCGGTCAGCGCCGCCGCCAGGGCCGGGGAGAAGCGGGTCGGCGAATGCAGCCAGAGCCCGCCATCCTCCAGCCGCAGCACCGCCATCCGCACCGGGATGGGCAGGCCGAGCACCCGCTGCGGGCCGCTATCCACCACCCAGACGCCCCTCGGTGACGGGCTTCGGGGGTATCGAGCGGGGGATAGGTGACGTCCTGCGGCATGGCGGATGGAACATGGGGGCGGCGGCCGGCGTTCCCAGCGCCCCGCATCAGGGCGCCGTCAGCACCCCGACCGTGGCGCCCGCCATGCAGCAGGCGATGCTGGCCGCGACCAGGCTCTTCAGCCCCAGCCCGGTGATTTCCGCCCGCCGCTCCGGGCAGAGCGCCGACATCCCCGTCACCATGATCCCGACCGAGGCGAAGTTGGTGAAGCCGCAGAGCGCATAGGTGAGGATGACGCGGGAGCGTTCCGCCAGCCCTGCCCCGCCGCTGGCAGCCAGTTGCAGGTAGCTGACGAACTCGTTCACCACGACCTTGACGCCGAGGCTTTCGGCAACCGTCGCGCATTCCGCCGCCGGGATGCCCATGGCCCAGGCCAGCGGCCAGAAGGCGAAGCCGGCGAGCCGTTGCAGGGTCAGGCCGGTCAGCGGCTCCAGCGCCATGTTCAGCAGTGCCACCAGCGCCACGAAGACGATCAGCGAGGCCATGATGCCGAGCAGCAGGGTCAGCCCGTCCGCGGTGCCGCGCACCAGCGCATCCATGGTGCCATCGTAGAGCCGCGGCATCGGCCCCTCCGCGCCGACCGCGGCGGGCTCGCTCTCCGGCAGCATCAGCAGCCCGGCAAGGATGGAAGCGGGCGCGGCGATCAGGCTGGCGGTCAGCAGCTGCCCGGCGGCATCCGGCACCACCGGCGCGATCATGGTCGCATAGACCACCAGCATGTTGCCGCTGATGGTGGCGAGGCCCGCGACCATCGAGACGAAGAGCTCCGCCCGGGTCAGCGTGGCGAGCCAGGGCCGGATCAGCAGCGGCGCCTCGACCATGCCGACGAAGACATTGGCGGCGACCGAGAGGTTGCAGGCGCCGGATAGGCCGAACAGCCGCTTGAGGCCGGCGGCCAGCGCATCCACCACCAGCGGCAGGATGCGCCAGTGGTACAGCACGGCGGAGAGCGCGCCGACCAGCAGCACCAGCGGCAGCGCCTGGAAGAACAGGATGAAGCTGCCGCCTGGCGCCAGCTCGGCGAAGGGCAGCGGCCCGCCGCCGAGATAGCCGAAGACCAGCGTGGTGCCGGCCCGCGTCGCCCGCGCCAGCGCGTCCACCGCATCGCCCAGCGCGGCGAAGCCGGCGCGCAGCGGCGGGATGTGCAGCAGGGCGCCGGCGATGACCAGCTGGCTCAGCAGCCCCGCCGCCACCACCCGCGGCCGCACGCCGCGGCGGCAGCCGCCGCAGACCCAGGCCAGCAGGCAGAGCAAGGGCAGGCCGAGCGCCGCCTGGAGCTGCAGTCCGCTCATCTCTGCGGCGCGGGCGGCGGCGGGCGGGTCCATCTCCACCGCCTCGATCCGGGCGCCTGCGGCGGTGATCTTCTGCGCCGTGGTCTCGATCTGCTGCAAATCCACCTGCATCTCCGCGAAATGCCGCTTGAGGCTGGCAACCCGGCGGTCGAGCCGCTCGGTCTCCTCGGCCAGCTTCGCTACCTCCCGGCGCAATTGCTGGGCCTCCGCCCGCAGCCGCACGTCACGCATCAGCGCCCGCATGGCGCCGAGCACCGCCCAGAGCGTGCCGGGGGAGACGAGATAGACCCCGCGCCGCCCCGCCTCGGCCACCAGCGTGCCGAACAGCGCGTGCAGGTCGGCATGCAAGGCTTCCGAGGGCAGGAAGATCAGCGCGCCCTCCGCGGTCTCCCCGGGGCAGATATACTTGCGGGGCGACATCCTCGACATGCTTGCGGATATCGGCGGCCATGCGGCGCTCGGCCGCGGCGCGGGCCGCCGCGTCCGGCGCGCGGCGCAGCGCCTGCCAGGCCTCGAGCGGGATTGGCTGTCGATGGCGATCGGGCCCGGCGGGAAGGGCAGCCGGATCAGCGCGTCGCAGCGGGTGCCGTTCGCCAGGCTGAACTGCCAGGCCCAGCCATCCGCCGGCAGCCTATCGGCCAGCATGTCGCGCAAGCTGCACCTCGCCGAAGGCGCCGCGCGCCTGCTTATTGCCGAGGATGGAGGCGAGGTTGGTCACCTGTCCCCCCAGCGCCTCGATATTCGCCCGCGCCGCGTCGATCACCGCCAGGCGTTCGTGGATGCGCCGGGCGCTGTCCTGGGTGCGGTCGGCGCTGTCGGCCAGCGCCCGGCCGAGGCGCTCGTTCTGCGCCGCGACGGCGGCGTCCAGCCAGGTCGGACAGCGCCTCCATCCGGTCGGCGAGCAGCAGCATGCCCTCGCCGCCCCCGCCGCGCGGGCGGAGGGCGAGCAGGATGGCGCCCACCAGCAGCGCGCCGGCGAGGGCGGCGGCCAGCGGCACCAGCAGCGGCAAGAGCCAGTCAGGCAAGGCGGTCCCCCGAGTCGCGGGCCAGACTCTCGCATTGCGCGAAGGCCAGGGGCCAGTCCCGTGACGCTGGACCGCGCCGAAGCGGGCATGGGAGGCTTCCCCGGCCAGCGAGGGAGCGCGCCATGAAGGAGATCATCGAGGTTCCGGTCATCTCGGAGACAATCCGGAAGACCGGCGTGCCGCCCTCGCCGGTGGTGCGGGCGAACGGCTTCGTCTTCGTCTCCGGCCTGCCGGGGATCGACCTGACGACGGGCCGGATCGTCCAGGGCGGGATCGAGGCGCAGACCGAGGCCTCGCTCGCCGCGGTGAGGCACGCGCTGGAGGCGGCGGGATCCTCGCTCGAGAAGGTGGTGAAGGTGACGATCTATGCCAGCAACAGCGCCTGGTTTGCGAAGATCAATGCGATCTATGCGCGGTACTTCGGCGGGAAGGCGCCGCCGGCGCGGACCTTCGTCGCGGTCGGGTCCTGGCCGTTGAATTCGACATCGAGATCGAGTGCATCGCGCTGGCCTGACGGCCCGAAGGCCGGGGAGAAGGTGTTCTCGCCGGACCCCTCATCTATTTCTGTGAGTCTGGCAGTCGCCGCGTGTCGGCAGCCGACCCACAAAAGGGAAGGGTGGGGTTTGGGGAGGGAATACCTTTTTCCCTTCCCAATCTTCACCTCAGGGCGGCGCGAAGCTCCCATCCGGCTGCAGCAGCACCAGCCGCCCGGTCGCCACGCCGAAATGCGCGCCGCGCAGCACCAGCCTCCCCGCCGCGACCGCCTCGGCCACGAAGGGGAAGGTCATCAGGTTGGCCAGCGAGATGCGCACCGCCTCATGCTCACCCGCCTCCTGCCGCGCTTCCGGCGCGTCGCAGCGCAGCGCCACGTCGCGGGCGCGGGCGGCGATGCTGATCCAGCCGGCGACGAAATCCCGGGCCTCCGGCGGCGTGCCTTGCAGCAGGGCGGTGACGCCGCCGCAGAGCGCATGGCCCATCACCACCAGCTCCTCGACTCCCAGGACCCGCACGGCGAATTCCACCGCCGCGCTGGTGCCGTGGAAGGCGGCATCCGGCATGTAGGGCGGCACCAGGTTGGCGACGTTGCGGACCACGAAGAGCTCGCCAGGCCCGGCAGAGAAGATCATCTGCGGATCGACCCGGCTGTCGGAACAGGCGATCACCATGGTCCGCGGCCGCTGGCCCTGCGCCGCCAGTTCCTCGAACCGGGCCCGCTCGCGTGGCCAGGTCTCGGCGCGGAAGCGGCGATAGCCGTCGATCAGTCGTTCCATGGTGCGGCCCCGGATCCCGGCTGCATCGGCAGCGGCTTGCATGCGAAGGTGAACGCGGCACCGCCGCGGTTCGTTCTCGGCGGAGCAGATCGACGCATCCGGGCGCATGCCCGCTTGCGCTCCGTCCTGACCGAGGCCGCCCCGGCCGTGCCGGGGCGATCCCGGGCTAGTGGCGGAAGTGCCGCATGCCGGTGAAGACCATCGCCAGCCCGGCCGCATCGGCGGCGGCGATCACCTCGGCATCGCGGATCGACCCGCCCGGCTGGATCACCGCCGTGACGCCCGCCGCCGCGGCCGTTTCCAGCCCATCGGCAAAGGGAAAGAAGGCATCGGAGGCGACGACGCTGCCCTTGGCCAGCGGCTCAGGCAGCCCGGCAGCCTTGGCCGCGGCCTCCGACTTCCAGGCGGCGATGCGGCTGCTCTCCACCCGGTTCATCTGCCCGGCGCCGATGCCGACGGTGGCGAGCCCCTTGGCGTAGATGATGGCGTTGGACTTGACGTGCTTGCAGACGCGGAAGGCGAAGATCAGGTCCTCAAGCTCCTGCGCCGTGGGCGCGCGCCGGGTCACCACCTTCAGCCCCTCGGCGCTGACCCGGCCGGCATCGCGCGACTGCGCCAGGAAGCCGCCGGCCACGCTCTTGAAGGTCAGGCCCGGTGCCGCCGGGTCGGGCATCCCGCCGGTCAGCAGCAGGCGAAGGTTCTTCTTGCGGGCGAAGACCGCCTTCGCGCCCTCGTCCGCATCGGGCGCCACCACGACTTCGGTGAAGATCGCGGCGATCTTCTCGGCCGCGGCAGCGTCGAGCGTGCGGTTGGCGGCGACGATGCCGCCGAAGGCCGAGACCGGGTCGCAGAGCAGCGCGCGGTCCCAGGCCGCGGCCAGGCTGTCGTCCACCGCGACGCCGCAGGGATTGGCGTGCTTGACGATGACGATGGCCGGGCGGTCGAATTCCGCGACGCATTCATAGGCCGCGTCGGTGTCGTTCAGGTTGTTATAGGACAGCTCCTTGCCCTGCACCTGGGTCGCCGTGGCAATGCCGGCGCGCCGGGTGCCGTCCAGGTAGAAGCCGGCCTGCTGGTGCGGGTTCTCGCCGTAGCGCAGCGTCTGCTTCAGGATGCCGGCGAAGGCCAGGCGGGGCGGGAACTCCTCGCCGAGCTGCTGCGCGAACCAGCCGCTGATGGCGGCGTCGTAGGCCGCGGTGCGTGCATAGGCGGCGGCAGCCAGCGCCTTCCGCGTCGCCAGCGTCGTGCCGCCCTGCGCCTCGATCTCGGCCTGCACCTGGGCGAGCTGCGCGGGTTCCGTCAGCACCACGACATGCGCGTGGTTCTTGGCCGCGCTGCGGATCATCGCCGGGCCGCCGATATCGATGTTCTCGATGCAGTCGTCGAATTCGGCGCCCTTCGCCACGGTCGCCTCGAAGGGGTAGAGATTCACCGCCACCAGGTCGATCGGGGCGATGCCGTGCGCGGCCATCTGCGCCTGGTGGTCGGCCAGGTCGCGCCGGCCGAGCAGCCCGCCATGCACCTGCGGCACCAGGGTCTTCACCCGCCCGTCGAGGATTTCCGGGAAGCCGGTGTGCTCGGAGACATCCTTCACCGCGATGCCGGCGTCGCGCAGCGCCTTGGCGGTGCCACCGGTCGAGGGATCTCCGCCCCCCGTCCCGCCAGGAAGCGGGCGAATCCACCAGGCCGGTCTTGTCGGAAACGGAGAGCAGGGCGCGGCGGACGGGAACGGGATCGGTCATGGGCGGAAACTCCGGATTGGGGCGCGGCATACCCCCCGTCCGGCCCTGGGGGCAACCTCCGCATGGCTGCGTCAGGGGGTGGGGGCGTCCTCCGGCAGCAGGCTCTCCGCCTTCAGCGCCTGCCAGAAGTCGGCTGGGATCGGCGTCCGCATCAGCGCGGCATTCTGCCGCACCCGCGCCGCGCCCTTGGCACCGGGGATGACGGAGGCCACCACCGGATGCGCGGCGCAGGATCGCAGCGCCGCGGCGCGGATATCGACCGCGTGCCGGCCGCAGACCGCTGCCACCCGGTCGCGCGCCATGACCTCGGCCGGCGCCGCCACGGCGTAGTTGAAGGTCTTGCCACCGGCGAGCAGGCCGGAATTGAAGGGCCCTCCCACCACCACATGCACGCCCCGCGCGGCGCAGGCCGGGAACAGCGCCTCCAGCGCCGCATGGTCGATCAGGCTGTAGCGGCCGGCCAGCAGGAAGACATCCGGGTCGGCCCGGTCGAGCGCCCTGAGGCAGGGCTCGGTGAGGTTGACGCCGAGGCCCCAGGCTTTGATCACCCCTCCTCCCGCAGCCGGGTCAGCGCCCGTGCCGCGCCATCCATCGCCTGGTCGAACAGGCCCTCCCAGGCCGGGCCATGGGTGTCCTCGGCGATGTCGTGGATATAGGCGATGTCGATGTGCGAGAGGCCAAGCCGCTGCAGGCTGTCCTCGATCGAGCGCCGGGTACCGTCGGCCGAGTAGTCGTAGACCGGGCGGAAGGGCAGCGCGTCGACGAAGACCTGCACGCTGCGCGGGCCTCCCGGTCGGGCACCTGCAGCCGGCCGACCTTGGTCGAGAGCACGAACTCGTCCCGCGGCCGCTGCCGCAGCACATGGCCGAAGCGGTGCTCGGACAGGCCGGCGCCGTAATGCGGCGCGGTGTCGTAGTAGCGGATGCCGCTGTCCCAGGCGGCCTGCATGGCGGCCTCGGCGGTCGCCTCGTCGATCGCGGTGAACATGTTGCCGAGCGGCGCGCCGCCGAAGCCGAGCGGGCCCGGCGGGGCGAAATGGACGGTGTCGGGCATCGCGAGAAGCCTTGAGGGTCCGCAGCGCAACGCCGGGTGGCCGCCCGCGGTTCAGAAGGCGGTCCGCAGCCGGAGGCCGAGCACCGCCACCGGGCCGCGATCGGCATTGTAGGCCGGGTTGCCGAAGACCTGCAGGTCGGCGGTGAGGTCGGTGCCCGGCGCGGCGCGCCAGCGGTAATAGGCCTCGGCCGCCAATTCGGTCCGGTAGGCCAGCCGGCCGTCGCCGGTGATGAAGCCGATGCCGCCGGCCTCGAGGAAGCGCCGGTGGCTCGGCGACAAGCCGCCGATATTGCCGGCGAGCCCCACCGTGTCCCCCGCCCGGCCCCAGCGCTGGCCGGTCCAGGACAGGCCGGCGGAGAGCGCCCAGTCCATCTCGGTATACATCCAGTTCTGCGTGCGACCGTCGTTCCATGACGCCCGGGCGAAGGCGCCGAGGTCGTCGCGCAGCTCCTGCTCCCAGTTCAGGACCACCATGTGCTTGAGGGTCGAGGCGCCGGTCGGGCTGACCTCGGTCGCGATGATGTCGCCTTCGACCAGCGCGTCCCAGCGCTGCGCCCGGGTGCGCGACAGGCCGAGCAGCAGGCGCAGCGCGCCGGGCCGGCCGCCGAGCGCGTAGAAGCGGTCGGCCTGGGCCAGCAGCTGAAAGCCGCGCAGCGGCTGCGGGTCGAGGGAGAGCGAGTTGATCCGCTTGGCCACCTGGAAGGCGCCGCCGCGCAGCCCCAGCCTCCGTCGTCCCACTCGACCGCCACGCCGTTGGTGAAGCCCTTCGCGTCGTTGGCGAAGTCGAAGGCGCCGGCCGAGGCGAAGGCCCAGTTGAGGAATTGCGTGCGAGGGTCGTGCGCGTAGCGGTTGTCGTCGAAGACGTCGAAGACCGGGAATTTGCCGGCGGTGATGGTGATCCGCTCCCGCGGCTGCAGCCCGGCGAAGCGCAGCGGGTCGTGCTCCGGGGCTTCCCGCTCGCCGGACAGCGCGATGGTCTGCCGCAGGAAGGCGCGCGCGACATAGAGAGTCGGGCTGTCGCTGCCGATGCGGAAGGCCTCCCCGTTCGGGAAGGCGGCCAGGCCGCGGGTGCCGGACAGGCCGTAACCGCGGGAGACCTGCGGGTCGAGGATGGCCTCCGCCCCTCCCACAGCCGCCGCCCGACGACAATGTCGAGCGAGAGGGTGTTCCGCCCCTGGTCGCCGGCGCCGAGGCTGTTCTCGCCGCGATAGGGCGCGCGGAAGGCCGGGTGGGATTGCTGCACGAAGGTGGACTGGCCGCGGATCATCCAGCCCGCCGCCTCCAGCGCCTGCTGCCGCGCCGCCAGGTCGGGGAAGATCGCTGCCTCCGCTGCCTCCGCTGCCTCCGCCGCGGCCGAGCCCGGCGGCGCCGCCACGCCGAGACTGCCGCCATGCTGCGCCGGGGCGGGAGCGGCGACGAGCGAGGCGAGCATACCGGCGATGGCTGCAGACCTGTTCATATGAAGAGGTCGACATAGATTAGCCAATACTTTCAGGCACATAAGCTGGATTAGCGACGCCTCCGGGACAAAGCAACGGCGCTCCGGCAGCGCCGCCCAGGGCCTCTCGCTTCAAGGGCGGACCGACATGCGGTTGATAGATTCCTGCGAACGCGGCATGTAGCCCGCCTGGCGCAGTCACCGGTCCGACACGGGCTCGGGCAGGTCGAGGCAGATTCGGATGGCAGGCCTCGTTGGCGCAGTCCTCATGGCCATGCGCAACGGCGCCCGGTGGCTGCCCGAATGGCCGGCCATCATGCGCGACAGCTCAGGCCTGCCGCTCTCGCCGCCCTGGCGCGACGACGGGGCCGCAGCGTGACGGCACCACCCATTCCTATGCGCTCACGCCGCTCAGCCCGGAGGATCCGGGCTTGCGGCGCGCCATCCACGGCTACAGCACGGCCGGCACCTGGCGGCGGCTGGCCTTCCGGGCCGGGCAGGTGGGGCTCGAGATCGCCGCCGCCCTGCCGCGCGACCTGCGCCGCGCCCTGGCCGGCGGCGCGCCGCCGCTGCTGCGGCTGGAGCCGGGGTGCGACCCGCGGCCGGATGCCGCTTCCGTCGCGCTCTACGTCCACTACGCCGCCTCCGGCCAGGTCTCGGAGATGGTGCGGCGGCAGCTCGCCGGCCTCGCCGCGGCCGGCTTCGCCATCGTCTTCATCAGCATGGCCGAGCGGCTGCCGGAGCCCGACTGGCAGGTGGCGCGGCAGCATTGCGCGCTGGTCGCGCAGCGGCACACTCTCGGCCGCGACTTCGGCGCCTGGCAGGACCTGGCCGCCGAGGCCCGGCGGCGCTGGCCCGGCGCGACCGAGCTGCTGCTGGCCAACGACAGCGTGCTCGGCCCGATCCTGCCGCTGCCGCCGGTGCTCAGCGCGCTGCGCGCGGGCGGCGCGGGGCTGTTCGGCCTGACCGAGAGCATCCAGGGCGGGCCGCACCTGCAGAGCTACTTCCTGCTGGCGCGCGGCGCCGCCGCCACCGCCGACCTGTTCGGCTTCCTGGCGGCCATGCGGATGAGCCATTCGAAGTGGCTGGTGGTGCAGCGCGGCGAGCTGCGCCTGGCGCGCTGGATGCGCGGCCGCGGCCACCAGGTGGCGGCGCTGTTCGGCTACCACCGGCTGGTCGCCGCGGCCCTCGGCGTGGCGGAGGAGCGGGCGCGGCTGGCAGCCTCCCACCCGCCGCTGCGCGCGCTCGAGGCGCTGCCGCCAGCGGCGCGCGAGGCGCTTCTTCTGTCGCAGCCGCTGAACCCGACGCATCATTTCTGGCACGCCCTGGTGCGGCAGCTGGGCTTCCCCTTCCTGAAGACCGAGCTGGTGCGCCGCAACCCTGGCCGGCTGCCCGGGATCGAGGGCTGGCGGGCCCTCGTGCCAGCCGCGGCGCCCTGCCCGGTGCCGGTGATCGAGGCGCATCTGCAGGTCATGGATCGGCCGGCTGCCGGCGACGGTCGCTGACCCTGCACGCCCGCCGGCGAGCCGCCACGGGAATGCCGCGACCGCGCCGGGCGCCCTCCCTTCGCTGGGACTGGCATGATGCGGTATGGCTGCGGCGACAGCACCGCCCCGGGACCTGGCGGCAGGGCACGGCACGAGGCAGCAGGATGAAAGTCGCTCAGGTCATCAACGTCGATTTCGCCCTGCGCCATTTCCTCCTGCCGCTGATGCGCGGGGCGCGGGAACGTGGGCATGAGGTGGTCGGGCTCTGCGCCGAGGGCCCGCTGCTCGACCTGCCGCGGGCCGAGGGATTCCGGATCATCCCGGTGCCGATGGCGCGGTCGCTCAACCCGGTCGCGCAATACCGCGCCTTCCGCGCCCTGCTCCGCATCTTCCGCACCGAGGGTTTCGACCTGGTGCAGGGCCACATGCCGATCAGCGGCGTGCTGGCGCGGCTGGCGGCGCGGGCGGCCCGCCGGCACGGCCGGCCGCGCATCGCCTATACCTGCCACGGCTTCCTGTTCAACCAGCCAGGCCCCTGGCGGCGGCGCGCGCTGTCCTTCGCCCTGGAATTTGCCGCCGGGCGGATCACCGACACCTACCTGACCGTCAGCGCGGAGGAGGCCGCGGATGCCCGGCGCCTGCGCATCCACCCGCGGCCGGTGGCGGTCGGCAATGGCCGCGACCCCGCGATCTTCCGGCCCGACCCGGTCGCCCGCATGGCGCTGCGGGCCGAGCTTCGGCGCCAGGGAGGATGATTGCGTCATCATCGCCGTCTCCCGCCTGGTGCGGCACAAGGGCTATCCGGAACTTCTGGCCGCGCTCCGCGCCCTGCCGCCGCATTGCGTGCTGTGGGTCGTCGGCGACCGCCTGCCGAGCGACCATGGCGAGGACATGGAGCCGCTGCTCGCCGCCGCGGCGGCCGCGCTCGGCCCGCGCTTCCGGCGCCTCGGCTATCGCACCGACGTGCCGCGGCTGCTGGCGGCGGCGGATGTCTTCGCCCTGCCCTCGCATTTCGAGGGCCTGCCGATGTCCGTGATCGAGGCCATGCTCTGCGGTCTGCCTGTGGTGGCGACCGATATCCGCGGCCCGCGCGAGATGGTGCTGGACGGCGAGACCGGCCTGCTGGTGCCGCCCGGGACGGTGGACCCGCTGGCCGCGGCGCTGCAGGCGCTGGCCGGCGACCCCGGCCGCCGCGCCCGCCTGGGCGAGGCCGGCCGGCAAAGGGCGCTGGCGCATTACACCGAGCGGAAGGTGGTGGACCGGACGCTGGACCTGCTGGGCCTGTAGGCGAAGCGCGGGGCGCTACCCCTCGGCCGCCTCGCCGCCCGCCTGCACCCGGCCGATCGCCCATTGCACCGTATTGGCGCCCGGCTCGGCGGTCAGCACGATCTGGCTGGTCCGGCGCGGCTCGCCGCCACCAAGGTACAGGCTTTCCTCCACCGCGACCTTGGCGCCCTTGGCGCGCAGGCGCCAGAACTGGTTCGACGGCAGCTTCAGCAGCACCGCCTGTTCGTCGATCTGCGGCGTCGCGATCACCGCCGGATGCAGGTGGAAGCGCAGCAGGAAGCCGGGCACCGGCGCGCCCGGCTCGGCCATCTCGATCAGGTCCTCGCCGCGCAGGTCGTCGCCGTTGCGGTCGATGTAGAGCCGCCGGCGGTGCTGCGCGCCGAAGGGCTTGCGCCAGCCGTCATGCACGGCGTCCAGCCATTGCGCGCCATCAGCCTCCTGCCGGTCGGCCTCGACCCGCTCGGGACGGCGGCCCAGACCCTCCTCCTTCAGCTCGGCGCTGTTGGTATCGGCCAGCACCAGGGTGGAGTGGGCCGCGGTGGCGCGCAGCGCGTCGCGCCAGTCGGCCTCGGCCGCCGGCGCCGCGCCGCAATTGACGATCAACCGGTCGCGGCCGACCGACATCTCGAAGCTCAGCGTCCCGGCATGGGCGAAGCGGTCGGCACCGCGCGGCAGGCCGGTGGTGCTGTCCCGCGCCCGCAGCGGAGGTGGCGCCCCGGCATCGGCGATGATCAGGGTGCGGCCGGCCTGCAGCCGGTGGAAGCCGCTCTCCTCCAGCAGCAGCGGGGCGCGGCCGCGCGCCTGGCCCTGGGTGAGCACGAGATCGACGAGGCCCGCCCCGTCCTCCCGCGTGCCGTTGAACTGGGCGAGGCCGCCATCGCCATGGCGGAACAGGCGCAGCGCCTGGCCGGCGCGCTTCCAGCACCGTCGCCAGCAGCGGCGGTGGGTTCAGCCCGGCACCGTGCAGCAGGTTGCGGATCTCGATCAGGTCCTGCAGCGCAAGCAGGAGCTGCTGCGGAGACCGCTCGACATGCCCGCCATCGGGGTGGAATTGCCGCTCCAGCTCGCCCGGCAGGAAGCGGAGCGCCCGGGTCATCCAGGCCTCCTCCTCCAGCGCCACGGCGGCGGCGATGGCGCCCTTCAGGGTGACCAGGGCGCCGCGATGCATGGCTTCCGCCGGCAGGGTGCCGACCACGCCGCGGGCATCCTGGGCGAGACGGACCAGCAGCTTCTTGCGGAACCCGTCCTCGGCCGTGGCCGCCAGGAAGTCCCAATGGCCGAGCCAGGCGGAGACGCGGGCGGCAGCGACCTCGGGCGCCTGGGCGAGGGTCTCGGCGGCGCCGCGCTCCAGCCAGTCCTCGGCCAGGTCGCGGGCGCGCATCCGCGCGGTATCGGTGCCCAAGGCCCGAAGGTCGCGCAGCCAGGCGAAGCCGTGCGCCGCGGCGCGCCAGGTGACCGGGCCGGCGGTCTCCTCCCAGCCCTCGCCGCCCGGCTCCAGCCGGCGGGTGGTGCCCAGCACCTCGAATCTCGGCGCGCAGCAGCCGGGCGCCGCGGCCGGCATCGCCGGGCCAGAGGTCGCGGAAGGACCGCGCCGGCGCATCCGGCACCTTCACCGGCTTGAGACCGGCGATGAAGCGGCGGGTGCCGCGGATCAGTTCACGCATCGGCCCGCCCCGCCGGCCGCATCAGGCCGTTTCCTTGGTTGCGGCCGGCGCCGCCTGGCCCTTGATCGAAGCAATCGCCTGCGCATAGTCCGGCGCGCCGAACACCGCGGTGCCGGCGACCAGCACGTCGGCCCCGGCCTCGATGCAGCGCGGGGCGGTTCTGGCGGTGACGCCGCCATCGACCTGCAGCGCGATCGGCTGCCCGCCCTGGGCGACATGCGCGTCGATCATCTGCCGCAGGATGGCGATCTTGCCGAGCTGTCCTTCGAGGAAGGACTGCCCGCCGAAGCCCGGATTGACCGACATGACGAGGATGAGGTCGCAGAGCTTGAGCACGTTCTCGACTGAGGAGACCGGCGTCGCCGGGTTCAGCACCACGCCGGCCTGCTTGCCGAGGCCCCGGATGGTCTGCAGCGTGCGGTGCAGGTGCGGCCCGGCTTCCGGATGCACGCTGATCAGGTCGGCCCCGGCCTCGGCGAAGGCCTGCAGGTAGGGATCGGCCGGGGCGATCATCAGGTGAACGTCGAAGGGGATGCTGGCGTGCTTGCGCAGCGCCTTCACGATGACCGGGCCGAAACTGATATTCGGCACGAAATGCCCGTCCATGATGTCGAGATGCAGCCAGTCGGCACCGGCGGCGGCGACGGCGCGCGTCTCCTCGCCCAGCCGGGCGAAATCGGCGGCGAGGAGCGATGGGGCGACTCGGACGGGACGGGGCGGCATCATGCAAGGTTCTAGCGGCCGGGCCGGAAGCGGGGCAAGGCGGCGCAGACCGGCAATGACGCGGCGGTGATGCCGGACGCGTGAGGCTCAGAAGAACGAAGGGTGCGCCGCGCGGATGCGGTCCAGCTCCGTGAAGGTATGCGACAGGTGGCGCCGCAGCTCGCGCTCGGCCGCCTCCGGTGCGCAGGCGATGATCGCCTCGGCGACCGCCCCGTGCTCGGCGATGATCCGCGCGGCCTTGCCCGGCGCCGGCAGGTGCATCCGCCGGAGCCGGTCGAGATGGCCGCTGCGGCTGCGGATCAGCTCGCGCAGCCCGGGCACGCCGGCCGCCTGATAGAGCAGGCCATGGAAGGCCTCGTCCGCCGTCGCCAGCCCGTCCTGGTCGCCCTGGGCGTGCAGCTCGGCCATCCGGGCGATTTCGCCGCGCAACCCGGCCGCCAGGACGGGGGTGGGGGATGCGGCCAGGCGGCGGACGATCTCCACCTCGACCGACAGTCGCAGGAAGCTCGCCTCCCGCGCGCTGGCCAGGTCGATCCGCGCCACCCGCGTCGCCGAATGCGGGACGACGTCGATAAGCCCTTCCTCCTGCAGGCGGATCAGCGCCTCCCGCACCGGGGTTTGGCTGACGCCGAGCCGGGCGGCGAGCTCGGCGCGGGAGAGGATGGTGCCCGGCGGCAGGGCCAGGGTGATCACCGCCTGGCGGAGCTGGTCATAGGCGATCTCGGCGGCCGAGCGGCGCGGCCCGAGCGGCCTCAGGGCCGAGACGCCGGCGGCATCGTTGGGCGCGAGGACGGAGTCGGGCGGCGTCATGCGATCCATCGGTAACAGGCCCGGGGGCGCAAGCCAATATCTTGGCAGGCCAGCCGCATCTGATATATGGGATCGCAGCTTCAAGCGTGCCGCCCATCTGCGGCAGGGAGGAAACCAGGAATGTCCCGCGTGACGCGTCGCCTTGCCGCCGCCGCCCTGCTGTCCCTCGCCGCGCTGCCCGCCCTGGCCCAGGCGCCGTGGCCGAACCAGCCGATCCGGCTGATCGTGCCCTTCTCGGCCGGCGTCTCGGACACCATCGCCCGCCTCGTCAGCACCGAGATGAGCAAGTCCATCGGCCAGCCGATCGTGGTCGAGAACCGCGCCGGCGCTGGCGGCAATATCGGCTCCGAGGCCTGCGCGCGGGCGACGCCGGATGGGCACACCTTCTGCCTCGGCACCATCAGCAGCCACGCCATCAACCCGGTGATCTACCCGAAGATGCCCTATGACGTGGCGCGCGACTTCGCCCCGGTGACGCAGCTGGCGTCCCAGCCCAATGCGCTGGCGGTGTCGAATGATTTCCCGGCCAAGGACATCCCGGAGCTGGTGGCCTTCCTCAAGAAGAAGCCGGGCGACACGCCCTTCGGCACCTCGGGCGTCGGCACCTCCACGCATTTGGCGGGGACGCTGTTCATGCAGCTGACGGGCACGCAGATCGAGCACGTGCCCTATCGCGGCAGCGGCCAGATCACCACGGCGATGCTGACCGGCGAGCTGCCGATGACCTTCGACAACCTCTCCTCGGTCCTGCCCTTCGCGCGCGAGGGCAAGCTGCGCATCCTCGGCGTCGGCAGCCTGCAGCGCAGCCCTGCGGCGCCCGAGATCCCGACCGTGGCGGAAAGCGTCCCGGGCTTCGAGAGCCTGTCCTGGCATGGCTTCTTCGCCCCGGCGAAGGTGCCGCCGGCGATCCTCGCCCGGCTGCATGACGAAGCGGTAGCGGCACTGAAGACCCCGCTGGTCGCGCAGCGCTTCCAGGAGCTGGGCATCACCCCGGTGGGCAATACCCAGGCCGAGTTCGGCGCCTTCGTCGCCGCCGAGAGCGCCCGCTGGGGCGAGGTCGCCCGCCGCGCCCATATCCGGCTGGACTGAGCGCATGGCCCGCATCCTGGTGGCGCGCCGCGTCCCCGAAGCCGTGGCCGCCCGTGCCGCCCGCGAGTTCGACGCGCTGCTGGCCGGGCACGACATGGACACCGCCGAAGCCGTCGCCGCGGCGCGGGAGCATGGCGCGGAAGGCATCCTGACCGGGCCGAAGGTCAGGCTCGCCGCCGCCGAGCTGCCGGCGCTGCCGCAGGGGCTGCGGATCATCGCCAATCCCTCGGCCGGCACCGACCACATGGACGTCGCCGCCGCGGTGGCGCACGGGCTGGTGGTGACCAACACCCCGGACGTGCTGACCGACTGCACGGCCGACCTCGCCATGCTGCTGATCCTCGGCGCCTGCCGCCGGGCATCCGAATACGACCGCATCATGCGGGCCGGCTGGACCGAGCGCTACGGCATGCCGGACCTGCTGGGCCTGCGCCCGAGCGGCCGGACGCTCGGCATCGTCGGGATGGGGCGGATCGGCCGCGCCGTGGCGCAGCGGGCGCGCGGCTTCGGGATGCGCGTGCTCTACCACAACCGCAGCCGCCTGCCGGCGGCGCTGGAAGCGGGAGCGGCGTATGTCGAGAGCCTCGAGGCGCTGCTGCCGCGCTGCGACATCGTCTCCCTGCACCTGCCGGGCGGCGCCGGCGCCGACGGCCTGATGGACCGCGCCGCCTTCGCCCGGATGAAGCCCGGCGCGGTCTTCGTCAACACCGCCCGCGGCAGCCTGGTGGAGGAGAACGCGCTGGTCGAGGCGCTGCAATCCGGCCACCTGTTTGCCGCCGGTCTCGATGTCTACCGGAAGGAACCCGGTGGCGACCCGCGCCTCGCCGCGCTGCCCAACGTCTTCCTGACCCTCGCATGTCGCCAGCGCCACCGTCGAGACGCGCGATGCGATGGGCATGCTGGCCCTCGACAACATCGCGCGCGGTGCTGGCCGGAAAGCCGGCGCTCACCCCCGTCATCGCATAAGAAGGGATCGTCCGTGACCCAGATGCCGCTCCCGCAAGCAGGCCGCCGACCTGCTGCTCCGCCCGCTGGTTCGGCCCGGCCGACCTGCGCAGCTTCGGCCATCGCAGCCGCGCCATGCAGATGGGCTATTCGCCGGAGGAATGGACCGGCAAGCCGGTCATCGCCATCGTCAATACCTGAGTCCGACCTGAACCCCTGCCACACCCACCTGCGGCAGCGGGCCGAGGACGTGAAGCGCGGCATCCTCATGGCGGGCGGCTTCCCGGTGGAACTGCCGGCGATCTCGGTCAGCGAAAGGCTACGTCAAGCCGACGACGATGATGTACCGCAACATGCTGGCGATGGAGACGGAGGAGCTGCTCCGCTCCCACCCCGTCGACGGCGCGGTGCTGATGGGCGGCTGCGACAAGACGACGCCGGGCCTGCTGCTGGGCGCGACCAGCATGAACATCCCGGCGATCTTCGTCCCCGCCGGGCCGATGCTGCGCGGCAATTGGGGCGGCAAGACGCTGGGCTCCGGGTCTGATTCCTGGAAGTACTGGGACGAGCTGCGCGCCGGGAAGATCACGCAGCAGGACTGGCTGGGCGTCGAGGCCGGCATCGCCCGCAGCCACGGCACCTGCATGACCATGGGTACCGCCAGCACGATGACGGCGATCGCCGAGGCCGTGGGCATGGTGCTGCCGGGCGGCTCCTCCGTTCCCGCCGCCGATGCCGGGCATATCCGGCTCTGTTCCGAAAGCGGCCGCCGCATCGTCGAGATGGTCTGGGAGGACCTGACGCCGCAGCGCATCCAGACCCGCCCGGCCTTCGAGAATGCGATCGCCGTCGCCATGGCGATGGGCTGCTCGACCAATGCCATCATCCACCTGATCGCCAGCTGGCGCGCCGCGCGGGCCAGGATATCGGGCTCGAGGATTTCGAACGCTTCAGCCGGCGCGTCCCCGTCATCGGCAATGTCCGCCCCTCGGGCGACAAGTACCTGATGGAGGACTTCTTCTATGCCGGCGGCATCAAGGCGCTGATGGGCAACATCACCGAGCACCTGCACCTCGACTGCGTCACCGTCACCGGCAAGACGCTCGGCGAGAACATCGAGGGCTCCGAAGGTCTACAACGACGACGTCATCCGCAGCACGGCGAACCCGATCTATGGCGAGGGGCTCGCTGGCGGTGCTGAAGGGCAACCTGGCGCCGGATGGCTGCGTCATCAAGCCGGCGGCGATGGACCAGAAGTTCCTGAAGCACAGCGGCCCGGCCGTCGTCTTCGACGACTATCCGAGCATGAAGAAGGCGGTGGACGACGAGAGCTACCCCTTCACCCCCGACAGCGTGCTGGTGCTGCGCAATGCCGGCCCGCAGGGCGGCCCGGGCATGCCGGAGTGGGGCATGCTGCCGATGCCGAAGAAGCTGCTGAAGATGGGCCTGCGCGACATGCTGCGGCTTTCGGACGCGCGGATGTCCGGCACCAGCTATGGCGCCTGCATCCTCCACGTGGCGCCCGGATCCTATATCGGCGGGCCACTGGCCCTGCTGCGGACCGGCGACATCGTGACGCTCGACGTCGATGCCCGCTCGATCCGCATGGAGGTCTCCGACGAGGAGCTGGCGCGCCGCCGCGCCGAGTGGGTGGCGCCGCCGCCGCGCTTCGAGCGCGGCTATGGCTGAGGCCTTCACCAAGCATATCGAGCAGGCCGACCAGGGCTGCGACTTCGACTTCCTGCGCACCGATTTCGGCGCGCCCGTCCCCGAGCCGGTGATCTACCGACATGACCCTTTCCGCCGAGACCCGCGCCAAGCTGACCAAGGTCAGCACAGCGACGCTTGCCACCGCGCTCTACAAGCGCGGCCTGCGCGGGCAGATGATCCAGGGCGCCCTGCCCCTGCACACGCCGAAGGAGAGCATGGTCGGGGAGGCCTACACGGTCCGCTACATCCCGGCGCGGGAGGACCTGAACACCCTGGCGGTCTTCCGTGATCCAACCCACCCGCAACGCGTCGCGATCGAGGAATGCCCCCCCCGGCGCGGTGCTGGTCTTCGACAGCCGCAAGGATGCCCGCGCCGCCTCGGCCGGCGCCATCCTGGTTGGCCGGCTGAAGATGCGCGGCGTCGCCGGCGTGGTGACGGATGGCGGCTTCCGCGACAGCGCGGAGATCGCCGCGCTCCGGCATCCCCGCCTTCCCATACCCGCCCCTCGGCGCCGACCAACCTGACGCTCAACCAGGCGATCGGCATCAACGAGCCGATCGCCTGCGGCGACGCGCCGGTCTTCCCAGGTGACGTGCTGGTCGGCGATTGCGACGGCGTCATCGTCATCCCTGCGGCGCTGGCGGACGAGATCGCCGCCGAGGCGACCGAGATGACGGCCTATGAGGACTTCGTCGCCGAGAAGGTGGCCGAGGGCCGCAGCATCCGTGGCCTCTACCCGGCGACGGACGAGGCGGAACCTTCTGAATATTGCCGAGTGGCGGAAGGCCAAGGGCCGCTGAGGCCAGGACGCCAGGAGGAAACAACCATGCATCGTCGCACCCTGCTGGGGGCCGGCGGCCTCCTCGCCATGCCCGCGCTGCGCGCGCGGGCCGAGGCGGAGGAATGGCCGGACAAGCCGGTCACCATCATCGTCCCCTTCGCCGCCGGCTCGTCCTCGGACATCATCGGCCGCTCGATCGCTCAATACTTGCAGCAGACCACCGGCAAGCCCTTCGTGGTCGAGAACCGGCCGGGCGCCACCGGCGAGGTCGGCGCGCGGCAGGTGATCCGCTCGGCGCCCGATGGCGCCACGCTGATGCATGCGCCGATCAGCACCTGGGCGATCAACGTCGCGCTGCGGCCGAACCTCGGCTACGACCCGGTGGCGCAACTGACCCGCATCACCCAGACGGTGCGGACGCCGAACATCCTGGTGGTGAACCCGCAGGCGGTGCCGGTCGAGGACCTCGCCGGCCTGGTCGGCTGGCTGAAGACGAACGCGAAGACCGCGGCCTATCCCAGCAGCGGCGTCGGCTCCTCCGACCACCTGACCGGCGAGATGTTCAAGCTGGCCACCTGCACCGGACATGGCCCATGTCCCTATTCCGGCGGCGGCCCGGCCACGACCAGCCTGATCGCCGGCACCACGCAGGTATCCTTCCAGAATCTCGGCGCGGTCATCCCGCATATCCGCGACGGGAGGCTGAAGGCCATCCTGACCACCGCCGAGGCTCGCAGCCCGGTGCTGCCCGATGTCCCGACCGCGATCGAGGCCGGCCTGAAGGATTTCGTCGTCTATTCCTGGCAGGGCTTCGGCGGCCCGCCCGGCATGGCGCCGGCGCTGCTGCAGCGCGTCCATGCGGCGGCGGTCGAGGCGCTGCGCAGCCCGCAGGTGGCGCCAAGGCTGACCGATCTCGGCTTCGACATCGTCGCCAACACGCCGAAGGAATTCGCCGCCTTCCAGCAGCAGGAGATCGCCCGCTGGACCCAGGTGGTGAAGGCCGGGAACATCACCCCGGACTAGCCATGGTGGCCGGCTTCGCGCCGGCCATCCAACTTCAGCTGAACACCACGGTCTTCGACCCGTTCAGGATCACCCGGCTCTCCAGCACCCAGCGCAGCGCCCGCGACAGCACCCGCCTTTCGATGTCGCGGCCGTTGCGCACCAGGTCCTCGGGGCTATCGCGATGCGTCACCCGCTCGACATCCTGCTCGATGATCGGGCCTTCATCGAGCGCGGCTGTGACGTAGTGCGCCGTCGCGCCGATCAGCTTCACCCCGCGCGCATGCGCCTGGTGGTAGGGCTTCGCCCCCTTGAAGCCCGGCAGGAAGGAGTGGTGGATGTTGATGCAGCGCCCCGCCAGCTTCGCCGCCAGCCCATCCGACAGCACCTGCATGTAGCGCGCCAGGATGACGACATCGGTCCGCGTCTCCTGAACCAGCGCCCAGATCGCCCGATTCCTGCTCCATCTTCGTGGTGCGGGTGACCGGCAGATGGTGGAAGGGGATGCCGTCGAAGTCGAGATGCGCGAAGGTCTCACGCGGGTGGTTCGACACAATGGCGGAAGGCACCATCGGCAGTTCGCCGATCCGCCAGCGATAGAGGATATCCGCCAGGCAATGGTCGGATTTCGAGACCAGCAGCATCACCCGCGGCTGTTCCGCCAGGTTGCGCAGCGTCCAGTCCATCCGGAAGCGCTCGGCGATCGGCCGCAGGCCCGCCCGCAACGCCGCCTCGTCCAACTGCGCCTCCGGGTGGTCGAAGAGTATGCGGGCGAAGAAGCGCTGCGATTCCGGATCGTCGTATTGCTGCGCCTCGGCGATGTTCGCCCCCGCCTCGAACAGGAAGGTCGAGACCGCGGCGACGATGCCCGGCCGGTTCGGGCAGGCGAGGGTGAGGACGTGCCGCATCGCCGTCATCGGTCGGCGCTCAGGCCGCCGGCGGCTCCGGGCTTCGGCGCAGGTAGGGCTCGACCTGTCCCCTGCAGCTTCATGGTGATCGGCTTGCCGCGGCGGTCCACCGATTTGCCGACCGAGAGCCGCACCCAGCCTTCGCTGACGCAGTATTCCTCGACATTGGTCTTCTCGACGCCCTTGAAGCGGATGCCGACGCCGCGGGCCAGCAACTCCTCGTTGTAGAAGGGGCTGGCCGGATCGGTGGAAAGGCGGTCGGGCAGGGTGTCGGTCATGGGGGCAACTCACTGGGCGAACGGGCAAAGGACAGCGTCCTAGCCATCCCATGGCGGAAAGTCATCCCCCGGGCGTCAACCTGGGCTCGCCCGCGGCGTTGTGGCTGCGAGCCGGACCCGCCCATGCTGCCGCGCAGCGTCCGGCACCCCCATAGGAGCCCCCGCATGGCCGCCAATCCCAATGCCGATGCCCTGAAGCCTGCCCGGATCGCAGATGCCGAGATCCAGCGCGGTCAGGGCGGCGAGACTCACCAGGTGGCCGGCGGCGAGGTGCCCGTGCTGACCACGCAGCAGGGCATTCCGGTCGCCGACGACCAGAACTCCCTGCGGGTCGGCCCGCGCGGCCCGACCCTGCTGGAAGACTTCCACTTCCGCGAGAAGATCTTCCATTTCGACCACGAGCGCATCCCGGAGCGCGTGGTGCATGCCCAGGGCTACGGCGCGCACGGCTTCTTCGAGACCTATGACTCGCTGTCCGACATCACCCATGCCGACCTGTTCCAGCGCAAGGGCGAGCGGACGCCGGCCTTCGTCCGCTTCTCCACCGTCGCCGGCAACAAGGGCTCGGCCGACCTCGCGCGCGACGTGCGCGGCTTCGCGGTGAAGCTTTACACGAAGGAGGGCAACTGGGACCTGGTCGGCAACAACATCCCTGTCTTCTTCATCCAGGATGCCATCAAGTTCCCCGACCTGGTCCATGCCGCGAAGCAGGAGCCGGACCGCGCCTTCCCCAGGCACAAACGGCGCATGACAATTTCTGGGACTTCGTCTCCCTGACGCCGGAATCGACCCACATGCTGCTGTGGATCATGTCGGACCGGACGATCCCGCGCTCCTTCCGCTTCATGGAAGGCTTCGGCGTCCACACCTTCCGGCTGGTCAATGCCGAGGGCAAGTCGACCTTCGTCAAGTTCCACTGGAAGCCGAAGCTCGGGATGCAGTCGGTGGTATGGAACGAGGCGGTGAAGATCAACGGCGCCGATCCCGATTTCCATCGCCGCGACCTGTGGAATGCGATCCAGGCCGGCGATTATCCGGAATGGGAGTTGGGCCTGCAGCTTTTCGACGAGGCCTTCGCCGACAAGTCTCGACTTTGATGTGCTGGACGCGACCAAGATCATCCCGGAGGAGTTGGTGCCGGTGCGCCGCGTCGGCCGGCTGGTGCTCGACCGCATGGTCGACAACTTCTTCGCCGAGACCGAGCAGGTCGCCTTCTGCACGCAGAACATCGTTCCTGGCATCGACTTCAGCAACGACCCGCTGCTGCAGGGGCGCAATTCTCTTACCTGGACACCCAGTTGAAGCGGCTCGGCAGCCCGAACTTCACCCATCTGCCGATCAATGCGCCGAAGACCCATGTCGCGCATTTCCAGCAGGACGGCCACATGGCCATGCGCAACCCGGGCGGGCGGGCGAACTACGAGCCGGATCCCTGGGGCGCCACGATCGGCGGCCCGCGCGAGATCGCGCGAGCGCGGCTTCCGCAGCTATCCCGCAGTCGAAAGCGGAGAGAAGCGGCGCATCCGTGCCGAGCTTTTCGCCGACCACTACAGCCAGGCCCGGCAGTTCTACCTGAGCCAGACCGAGGTCGAGCAGACCCCATATCAAGAACGCCTTCGTCTTCGAGCTGAGCAAGGTGGAGACCCCGGCGATCCGCGCCCGCGTCGTCTCGCACCTGCTGAATGTCGACGAGTCGCTGGCGAGGAAGGTCGCCGACGGCCTCGGGCTCGAGGCAATGCCGGAGGCCGCGCCGCCGGCCCGCAAGCGGGTCGAGACCAAGCCCTCCCCGGCGCTCAGCATCCTGAAGAACGGGCCGAAGGACATGAAGGGCCGCAAGCTCGGCGTGCTGGTGACGGACGGCACGGATGCGGCGCTGCTGACGGCGCTGCAGGCCGCGGTGAAGGCGGAAGGCGCGATGATGGAGCTGATCGCCCCCAAGGTCGGCGGCGTGAAGACCAGCGACGGCAAGACGATCGAGGCGCAGCAGAAGATCAATGGCGGCCCCTCGGTGCTCTACGACGCCGTGGTGGTGCTGGCCTCGGCAGAAGGTGCGGCGCTGCTGGCGCGCGAGGCGACGGCGAAGGACTTCGTCAGCGATGCCTACGCCCACGCCAAGTTCATCGGCTTTGCCGATACGGCCAAGCCGCTGTTCCAGAAAGCCGGGCTGACCGAGATGGATGACGGATCTCGTGGCGCTGAACGGCGTCAAGGACATCCCGGCCTTCCTCACCGCCTGCCGCGCGGTACGCTACTGGCCGCGCGAGGCGAAGGTCCACGCCGTCTCAGCCCTGGCGAAGCCTTTCCCGGCCGCGCGACACTGGCCGGGGAGGCGACATCCATGGCCCAGGGCGGAATTCCGTTGTCCGGCTGGCTCCGCTGCCTTTCGGGCATCGTGCGGCGGGAAGCGCTGCGTTTCATCCACCAGCGCGGCCGCTTCTTCTCCGCGCTGGTGCGGCCGCTGGTCTGGCTGGCGATCTTCGCCGCCGGCTTCCGCTTCGTGCTCGGCGTCTCGATCAGCCCGCCCTACCAGACCTATGTGCTGTACGAGGTTTACATTGTGCCCGGCCTGGCCGGCATGGTGCTGCTGTTCCAGGGCATGCAGTCCAGTCTCTCCATGGTCTATGACCGCGAGGTCGGCAGCATGCGGGTGCTGCTGACCAGCCCGTTGCCGCGCTGGTGGCTGCTGTTCTGCAAGCTGCTCGCCGCCGTGCTGGTCGGCATCGCGCAGGTCTATGTCTTCCTCCTGGTGGCGCGGTTCTGGGAGGTGGAGCCGCCGCTGATCGGCTACCTCACCGTGCTGCCCGCGCTGATCCTTTCGGGGATGATGCTCGGCGCGCTCGGGCTGCTGCTGTCCTCCTGGATCAAGCAGCTGGAGAATTTCGCGGGAGTGATGAATTTCGTCATCTTCCCGATGTTCTTCGCCTCCTCCGCGCTCTACCCGCTCTGGCGGGTGCAGGAGGCGAGCCTGCCGCTCTGGTATGTCTGCTTGGCCAATCCCTTCACCCAGGCGGTCGAGCTGATCCGCTTTGCGCTTTATGGCCAGTTCGACCCGATCTCCTGCGCCGCGGTGACCCTGGCGCTGCTGGTCCTCGGCGGCGCCGCGGTTCTGGGCTACGATCCGCAGCGCGGGATGCTTGCGCGACGTGCGGCGGCCTGACGGCATCGCGCGAATCTGAAGCGGCGCCGGGTTGGTCGTTGCCGGTTTGCCAACGCAGCATGCACCGTGGAGATCCACCGATACAGGTGGTCCTGCAGGGAGGGCAGGCGCGCATGGCCCAGCCGCGGAAGCGTCGACCGCTTGCCGCCGGGCTGCTCGGCTCGGCCGCGCTGCATGGCGCGGCGGGCGCGATGGTGGCCGTGGCGCTGGCTTGGCGCGCGGTCCCGGCGCTGCCCGGGGCCGAGCCGGCAATGCAGGTGGTGTGGCTACCGGTCGCGGAAGTCGCGCCGGCAATGAGCGTGCCGGCGGAGGCGATGCCGGGTGCTGCCACGGAGGCTGCACCGCTCGGCCCCACTGTCACGGAGGGGATCGAGCCGGAGGACGCGCTGGCGACGCAGGTCCATACCCTGTCCATGCCTGTTGCGCCGTCCGTCCCGGCCAATCTGCCGCCCCTGCCGATCCCCGAGATGGACAGCGCCGAACTGCCGGCTGATCCGACTGCGCTCTTCGCCACCCAACCATCCCAACTGATGGCGAGCCTGGCGGTGCCCCAGCCGGAAGCCGCGCTGCCCCTGCCGCCGCCGCAGCCGCCACCGGCACCGCGGCCACGTGCCGCGAACCCGGCGCCTGCCCCGGCACCTGCGCAGCCCGCCGCCTTCGCCACGCCAATGCTGGCTGCACCGGCCGCGCCCGCGGCGGTCCCGGTCCTCAGCGGCACGCCACGCTTCCGCCGCCCGCCCGCGCCGCCCGCCTATCCCGAACGCATGCGCGAGGCGGGCATCGAAGGCACCGCGATGCTGCGCCTCCGCGTCGCCGCGGATGGCACGACGCAGGAGATCCGCCTGCTGCGCTCCGCCGGCCACCGTGCGCTGGACGAGGCCGCGGAAGCCGCCGCCCGCCGCTGGGAGATCGCACCGGCGCTGCGCAACGGAATGCCGGTCGAGGCCTGGGTCGAGGTGCCGGTACGCTTCCGCCTGGATGAATGAGGCTCAGAATACGAAGCGCATCCCGGCGTAGAAGGCGCGCGGCAGGTTGGGCGTCAGCGTGCGCGGATCGGTCAGGCCGAGATTGAGCGCGCTCGCGGTCTGCAGGTTGTAGAGCGTGCCGAAGCTGGACGACTTCTGGTCGAAGAGGTTGCGCACCAGCCCATAGGCCTCCACCCCCGGCGCGATCTGGATGCTGGTGCGGAGGTTGACCGTGGCATAGGCGGCGACCGGCTTCAGCAGGTTCGCCTCGTCGCCGCGCAGGTACTGGCTGCCATTGACGATGAGCGCGCCGCCGATGCGCCAGGCCTCCGTCGCGCGCCATTCCGCATCGAGGCGCAGCCGCTGGCGCGGGATGCCGGGGATGCGGTCGCCGCGCTGCACCGGGATGGCACCATCGGCATCGGCGAAGGGATTGTTCGGGCTCGGCAGCCGCTGTGCCGTCTGGAAGGTCGCGTCGATCAGCGCGTAGTCAAGCGCCAGCGCCAGCCGCTCGTCGCGCCAGCCCAGGCCGGCCTCGATCCCCTGTCGACGCGTGTCGCCGGAGTTCTGGAAGTAGCCGCGGCCCTGGATCGCGCTCTGCACCAGCAGGATGTCGTCGGTCAGCCCGGTGCGGAACAGGCCGAGGTTCCAGGTGGTGCGGCCGCCGAGCCAGGCCGGCGGCAGCGTGCCGCGGATCCCGGCTTCCACCGTGCGGCTGACCACCTGCTTCAGCGCCGGGTCCGACAGGAAGAAGGCCCCCAGCGTGCAGGGCCGCAGCGGGTCGGCGCAGGCCAGCTCGGCCGGGGTCGGCGCGCGGTTCGCCTCGGCATAGCCGGCATAGGCGGTCACCCGGTCCAGCACGCGCCAGGTCAGGCCGGCCTGCGGGTTGAAGCGGGAATACCGGTGGTCGCCGTCTAGCGCGGTGCCGATCCGGTCGCGCAGTTGCACCTGCGCGGTGTTGAACCGGCCTCCGAGCGTCGCCGCCAGGCGCGGCGTCACCTCCCAGGTGCCGGTGCCGAAGATGCCCCAGGTCGCGGTGGTCGTCCTCAGCTGCACCGGCTGGACACCGCTGCCGGGGATGTCGAGGATCAGACCGCTGCCCGCCACGGTGCGGTCGGCGGTGACGCTGCCGGATTCGGTGGTGCCGGAGAAGTCCGTGCCGGCATGGTCGTAGCTGGCGCCGAACACCACCCGCGCCGGCCGGCCCAGCAGCGGCTCGGTCGAGACGATCTGCGCCGCGCCGCCGGTGCCGAGGCTGTTGGTCGCGGTGCGGTTCACCGCACCCGCCGGCGCGTCGCCCAGCGCATCCGTGCCGATCGCGCCGCCGCCGGTCGTCCGCAGCGGCTGGCCGGCATCGGTGCAGAGCAGGCCGCCGAGGCCAGGATCCTCGCAGCCTTCGGCCTCGGCGATGTCGGCGTTCAGCGTGCGCTGGCGGAAGCTGCGGACATAGGCGTTCGCCTCCAGGCTCCAGGCCTCCGCCAGCTCGTAGGTGCCGCGCGCCTGCAGCGTGACCATGCGGTTGTAGGTGCGGTCTGGATAGGTGAAGACGCTGCGCCGATCGGCCGCCAGCAGCTGCACCGGCGCCGGGCCGTTGCCGCCCAGCGCGTTGCTGCCGGCGCCGATCGACAGGTTCAGCGTCGCGCGTTCCCCGCGCGCGCCGATATCGCCATAGAGCCGCCGCAGCCGTGTGGGGGAGGCATTGCGCCAGCCATCGTCGCTCAGCCCCTCCATCGCCAGGTAGGCCGCGACATTGCCGACCTGCTTGCCGTATTCGAGCCCCATCGCGGCGCGGCCGAAGGACCCGCCCGAGACATCGACACGCGCGCCCGGTGAATCGAAGCCGGTCTTCATCCGCAGCGCCAGCGCGCCGCCGATGGCGTTCAGGCCGAAGACCGGGTTGCTGCCGATCAGGTCGACCGAGCGGATGGCATTGGACGGAATCAGGTCCCAGTTCACCGTGTCGCCGAAGGCCTCGTTGATGCGGACGCCATTCTGGTAGACCGCCAGCCCCTGCGGCGTGCCGACCAGCGGCGAGGCGGTGAAGCCGCGATAGGAGACGTCGGGCGCAAAGGCATTGCCCTGCGCGTCGTTCACCGTGACGCCGGCGGACAGCCGCACCAGCGTATCCACCAGGTCGGGCCGGCCTTCCCGTGCCAGGTCGGCGGCGGAGACGCTACGCGGGTTGCCGGGGACACGATCACGCGGCACGCCGCCGGCCGGCAGGGGCGAGGTGGCGACGGATTCAACCGTGGGCAGCGTCGCCGTAGGCGGCTCCTGCGCGAAGGCGACGCTGCAGGGCAGCACCGCAACGACCGCGGCGCGAATCCGCAGCGTCGCGGGCGCCATCCTGCGGCCTGTTGCGACCGTCATTTCCCCTCCCCGGCCATTCACGTGCATCAAGGCAGCCACGCGGGCTTTCGCGGCCCCATACCATGCAGGCGGCAGCGGCAGGGGCCCGCCCCGGACACGAAGCCGCAAGCGGCGGAGGACAGGCGGAGCATGCGTCCGGATCACCACAGCGACACCGCGATCCACGCCATCAGCCATGCCGCGCCGGCGCTAGAGGTCGCGCGGCTGTCCTTCGCCTATGCCGCGCGGCAGGTTCTGCACGACATCGCCTTCCGCGTCATGCCCGGCGAATTCGCCGTGCTGCTCGGCCCGAACGGCGCGGGCAAGAGCACGCTTTTGCTCTCATCACCCGACTGTTCGATGCACCGCCGCCGGGCAGCGTGCGGATCTTCGGGACCGAGATGCGGGAGCAGCCAGGCGCCGCGCTGGCGCGGCTCGGCGTGGTATTCCAGCAGCCGACGCTCGATCCCGACATCTCGGTGATCGAGAACCTGCTGTACCACGGGGCATTGCACGGGCTGCCGCGTGCCGAATCGCGCCGCCGCGCCATGCACGAGCTGGAACGGGTGGAGCTGGCCGACCGCGCCGCCAGCACGGTGCGTGCGCTCTCGGGCGGGCAGCGGCGGCGGGCGGAGGTGGCGCGGGCGCTGCTGACGCGGCCGGCGCTGCTGCTGCTGGACGAGGCGACGACGGGTCTCGACATGCCGAGCCGCGCGGCGGTGCGCAGGCATGTGCGCGGGCTCTGCGGCACGGAGGGCCTGGCGGTGCTCTGGGCGACCCACCTGATCGAGGAGGTGCCGGAGGAGGCGCGCGTGGTCATGCTGGCCGAGGGCCGCGTGCGCGCCGAGGGCACGGTGCCGGAAGTGCTGGCCGAGGCGCAGGCGACGGCGCTGCCCGACGCCTTCGCCCGCCTCACCGCATCGACGAGAGCCTAGATGCTGAGGTCGAGCAGGTTGTAATCCCGCATCCCCGCCTTCGCCGCCTCGTCCCAGCGCCAGGTCTCGCCGCCTTCGAGATGCGGCCGGTAGCGATAGGGGGTCTCCTGCGGGAAGCGCCGCGCCCGCGCATCGATCGCATAGCCGATCACCCGGGCCCGTTCGCGGATGCGCGCCTCATCGTAGACCGCCGGCTCGTTGTGCACGCCGCCACCCTCCACGCCCAGCACCGAGCGTCGGCGGTGAAAGCCGAAGTTCAGCGTCACCCGCCAGTCCGGGCTGGTATTGGCGAAGCTGCCATGCACGGTCTGCCGGTTGGTGATGGCGACGTCGCCCGGCGCGCAGAGGATCGGCACCGCCTCAGGCAGCCGCTCTGTCCCTGCCGCCGCGACGCGCGCCTTGATGTCGGCCCGGCCCAGCTTGTGCGACCCCGGCACCACCCAGACGCCATTCGCCGCGGTGCAGCCATAGAGCTGCGCCATGAAGTTGAAGCCATGCGTTCCCTGGTCGAGTTCCGGGCTATCCCAATGCGTCACGCCGTCCTGGTGCCAGGCGACGGAGGCGCCGCGGCCCGGCTCCTTGACGAAGAGTGCCTCGTTGAAGGGCACGAAGTCCTCGCCGTTCACTGCCGCGGCCACCGCGAGCAGCCCGGGATGGCCGTAGAGTCGCAGCGCGGCCTCTGAGAACTGCAACGAGCCGAGGATGAGGTAGACGATCTCCTTCGGCGCGCCCTCCGAAGCCTTCGGCTCGAACATCTTCACCGGGTGCCGGCCATTCGCCGCCCTGGTGCCGCCCATCGGATCGCCCAGCGGCCTGGCCCAGAACAGCGTCGGCGCCTTGTTGTCGGCCGCCAGCGCCGGGCGGCCCTGCGCATCGACCGGCGCGCCGCGCCTCGCGCGGCAGCCGCGCCAGGATGTTCTGGATATCGGCCTCGATATCGGCGAGTTCCTCGGGCTTCACCACGCCCTCGAAGACATAGAAGCCGCAGCGCCAATAGTCCTCGAGGATCTCGGGATGGATGCGGCCATCGGCGTCGAAGCGGATCGGCCCGCGATTGCCGAGCGCCATGGCGCGGACCTCCCCGGCGCGGAGATAAGCCTGCATCGCGGCCTCTTCCGGGCCGTAATCGACGGGTGCCGGCGCGAGCGGCTTGTTCATGGCCACGTCCTTTTCCATCCCTTGGGCGGAGCATAGGACCTGCCGGCGCAGCAGTTCAATCGACCGACCGGGAGCGCACCAAGGGCGCGCCTTATGTCACTTTCACAACGTGATTTTTAAAGTTCTCCGATTTCTAATGTCATTATAGGCTCGGCGCCGAGGAGGCCGCATCGATGCCCCGACCATCCCTCGCCCGCCGCGCCCTGCTGGCCGCGCCGCTGCTGCCCGCGGCCCAGGCTGCACGCGCCCAGGCACCGCGTGAGCTGCTGAATGTCAGCTATGACCCGACGCGGGAATTCTACCGCGAGTACAATGCCGGCTTCGCCAGATCCTGGCAGGCCGGCGGCGGGCAGCCGCTGCGCGTCAGCACCTCGCATGGCGGCTCCGGCCGCCAGGCGCGCTCGGTGATCGACGGGCTGCCGGCGGATGTCGTGACGCTGGCGCTGGCCTACGACATCGACGCCATCGCCGGACACGGGCTGATCGCGCGCGACTGGATCGGCCGCCTGCCGCACAACAGCGCGCCCTATACCAGCACCATCGTCTTCCTGGTGCGGGCGGGGAACCCGAAATCCATCCGTGACTGGGGCGACCTCGCGAAGCCCGGCGTCGCCGTCATCACGCCGAACCCGAAGACCTCCGGCGGCGCCCGCTGGAACTACCTCGCCGCCTGGGCCTGGGCGCTGCGCCAGCCCGGCGGCAGCGACGCGACGGCAGAGGCGTTTCTCGGCAGCCTCTTCCGCAACGTGCCGGTGCTGGATACCGGTGCGCGCGGTTCCACCACCAGCTTCGCCCAGCGCGGCCAGGGCGACGTTCTGCTGGCCTGGGAGAACGAGGCGCACCTGGCGCTGCAGGAATTCCCGCGAAGCGAAGCTCGGGATCGTCTATCCTCCGCGCTCCATCCTCGCGGAGCCATCGGTGGCCGTGGTGGACCAGAATGTCGATCGCCGCGGCACGCGTGCGGCGGCGGAAGCCTATCTCCGTGGCCTCTACGCGCCGGAGGGCCAGGCGCTGGCGGCGAAGCACTTCTATCGCCCGCGCGACCCCGCGCTGCTGGAAGCCAATGCGGCGCGCTTCCCGGCGATGGACCTCGTCACGGTGGACGCCGTCTTCGGCGGCTGGGGCCAGGCGCAGCGCACGCATTTCAACGACGGCGGCAGCTTCGACCGCCTCTACCGCCCGGGCCGATGAGCGCGGCGCTCGCCCTCGGCGCGCCACGCCGGGTCCGCGCCATCCCGGGTTTCGGCCTCGCCTTCGGCATCACCCTGGCCTGGCTCTCCGCCATCGTGCTGGTGCCGCTGGCGGCACTGGCGATCCGGCCCTGGGAACTCGGCCCGCTCGGCGTCTGGGAGTCGCTGACCGAACCGCGCGTGCTCGCATCTCTGCGGCTGTCCTTCGGCGCGGCGCTGCTGGCCGCCGCCATCGACCTGCCGCTCGGCCTGCTGCTGGCCTGGGCCATCGTCCGGCTGCGCTTCCCCGGGCGGGCGCTGCTGGATGCCGCCATCGACCTGCCCTTCGCCCTGCCTACCGCGGTGGCCGGCATCGCGCTGACCGCGGTCCTCGCGCCGAATGGCTGGCTCGGCGCGCCGCTGGCCGCGGCCTTCGGCTGGAAGGTCGCCTTCACCCCCTGGGGCGTGGTGGCGGCGCTGGTCTTCGTCGGCCTGCCCTTCGTCACCCGCACGGTGGAGCCGGTGCTGCGCGACCTCGGCGCCGAGGCGGAGGAGGCCGCGGCGACGCTTGGCGCGACGCGGCCGCAGGTGCTGGTCCGCGTGGTGTTGCCGGCGCTTCTGCCGGCGCTGCTAGCCGGCTTCGGCCTGGCCTTCGCCCGCGCGGTCGGCGAATACGGCAGCGTCATCTTCATCGCCGGCAACATGCCGATGCACAGCGAGATCGCCCCGCTGCTGATCGTGGTGCGGCTGGAGCAGTTCGACTATGCCGGCGCCGCGGCGATCGGCTTGGCCATGCTTCTGCTGGCCTTCCCCGTGCTGCTGGCGCTGAACCTGTGGCAGCGCGCGCTGCGCCGGGGCCGCGCGTGACGCCCCGCCCGGCCATCGACCCGCCGCGCTGGCTGCACCTCGCGCTCGGCGGGCTGGCGCTGCTGGTCGGCCTGCTGCTGCTCGGCCTGCCGCTGGCGGCCGTGTTCACCGAGGCGCTGCGGCGCGGCTGGCGGGTGGCCTGGGAGGCCATCGCCGAGCCCGACACCTTGGCCGCGATCCGGCTGACCCTGCTGGTCGCCGCGCTCGCCATGCCGCTCAACACCCTCGGCGGGCTGGCCGCGGCATGGTGCATCGCCAAGCACGAATTCCCCGGCCGCCGGCTGCTGACCGCGCTGATCGAATTGCCCTTCTCGGTCTCCCCGGTCATCGCCGGGCTGGTCTTCGTGCTGATCTTCGGCATGCAGGGCTGGCTCGGCCCGTCCCTGCGGGAGCACGGCATCCAGGTGGTCTTCGCCCTGCCCGGGCTGGTGCTGGCGACCCTGTTTGTCACCTTCCCCTTCGTCGCCCGCACCGTGCTGCCGCTGATGCAGGAACAGGGGCGCGCCGAGGAGGAAGCGGCGGCGACGCTCGGCGCCACCGGCTGGCAGAGCTTCCGGCGGGTGACGCTGCCCAACGTGAAATGGGCGCTACTTTCGGGTGTGCTGCTCTGCAACGCTCGCGCCATGGGTGAGTTCGGGGCGGTGTCCGTCGTCTCGGGCCATATCCGCGGGCAGACCAACACCATGCCGCTGCATGTCGAGATCCTCTACAACGAGTACCAGTTCGCCGCCGCCTTCGCCGTCGCCGCGCTGCTGGCGCTGCTGGGCTTGGTGACGCTGGCGGCGAAGGCGGTGCTGCAGCGGCTGACCGGCCGCGCGTCCGGGCCGGCGCCATGACGCTGGCGGTCAGCGGGCTGGTCCGCCGCTTCGGCGACGCCACCGCGCTCGACGGCGTCTCGCTGGCGCTGGGGACGGGCGAGTTCGTCGCCGTGCTCGGCCCCTCCGGCTCCGGCAAGTCCACCCTGCTGCGCGCGCTGGCCGGGCTGGAAGGGGCCGATGCCGGGGAGATCCGCATCGCGGGCCGCGACATGGCCGGCGTGCCTGCGCGGGAGCGGCAGATCGGCGTCGTCTTCCAGACCTACGCGCTGTTCCGCCACATGACGGTCTTCGAGAACGTCGCCTTCGGCCTCCGCGTCCGCCCGCGCGCCACGCGTCCCCGCGCGCCGAGCTGGCGCGGCAGGTGCGGGAGCTGCTGGCGCTGGTGCAGATCCCGGAGCTCGAGCGGCGCTACCCCGACCAGATCTCCGGCGGCCAGCGGCAGCGCGTCGCCCTGGCCCGGGCGCTGGCGATCTCGCCCCGGCTGCTGCTGCTGGACGAGCCCTTCGGCGCGCTCGATGCGCTGGTGCGGCGGGAGGTGCGGCGCTGGCTGCGCGCCCTGCACGACCGGCTGGGCCTCACCACCCTGCTGGTGACGCACGACCAGGAGGAGGCGATGGAGCTGGCCGACCGCGTCGCGGTGATGGAGCGCGGCCGCGTGGTGCAGTTCGACGCCCCGCCGGCGCTGCTGGCCGCCCCTGCCAGCCCCTTCGTCGCCGGCTTCATCGGCCATGCGACGCGGCTCGAGGGTAAGGTGCAGGGCGGCCTCCTGCGCTTCGGCGCGCTGCCCCTGCCGCCGCTGCGGGTCGCCCTGCCGGACGGTCGCGCGACCGCCTACCTCCGCGCGCGGGAGGTGGTGGCGCTGCCGGGCACCGGCGGCGCCGTGGTGCAGCTGGTGCGCGCCACGGCGGAGGGCGAGCTGCGGCTGGTGGTGGAGGCCGGCGGCCTGGCGCTGGATGCGATGCCGGGAGAGGCCATGCCCGGCTTGCCGGCGCGCGGCGCACCCTGCCGGCTGCACATCACCGCGGCGCAGGTCTTCGCCGCCGATGGCGCGCGGGCGCCAGGGCAGCCCCTGACGCCGGTGCCGGTCGCTTGCCGGGCGGGAACCGAGGGGGTCTAATCTCCCGGCCCAGCCGCAAGGGCCGGAGGAAACGACGATGCCGCATCGCCGCGCCATGCTGGCGTGCCTGCTGGCGCCCACGGGCGCCGCCGGCCTTCTCCCCGGCCTGCGCGCGCGCAATCCCGCAGCGATGGAACGCCCCGCATGTCCCCCGAGATTGTCGCCCAGCTTGCCCCGACCGGGGTTCTCCGTGCCGCCATCAACATGGGCAATTTCCTGCTGGTCACCGGCCGCACGCCGGATGGCGGGCCGGATGGCGTCTCGCCCGAGATGGCGCGAGAGATCGGCCGGCGGCTCGGCGTGCCGGTGAAGCTGGTGCCCTATGCGCGGCCGAACGAGATCGCCGACGCCGCCGGCACCGATGCCTGGGACATCGCCAATATCGGCGCCGAGCCGCAGCGGGCGGAGAAGATCAGCTTCACCGCCGCCTATTGCGAGATCGAGGCGACCTACCTAGTGCCGCCGGGATCGCCCATCACCAGCATGGACCAGGTGGACCGCAAGGGCATCCGCATCTGCAGCGGCGCCGGCGCGGCCTATACGCTCTGGCTCGAGCGCAACATCAGGAATGCCGAGCTGGTGCTGGTGCCCGGCGGCGGCGGCGCGGCCTTCCGAAATTCCTCGACGAGAAGATCGACGTTTATGCCGGGCTCCGGCCGGGGCTGATCACCGATATCGAGAAGCTGCCGGGCGCGCGCATCCTCGACGGCCAGTTCATGGCGGTGCAGCAGGCGATCGGCACCAACCGGCAGAATGCCGCCGCGGCCGAATGGCTGAGCGGCTTCGTCGAGGAAGCCAAGGCCTCGGGGCTCGTCGCCAGCTTCATCGAGAAGCACAAGGTGCGTGGGCTGTCGGTGGCGCCGGCAGCCTGAAGAAAGCCGAGGAGTCGGCACTCGCTGCGCGGCGGCTGCCAGACTCACAAAAAGGAAGGGAGGGGCTTGGGGAGGGAATACTTTTCCCTCCCCTACCTTACCGCAGCGCCGCAGCCAGACGCTTCGCCCAATCCTCGCAGCCCGTATCGTCGCCCAGCAGGTCCTGCCGCACCTCCAGCAGCACCGCGTCCCGGCCCGCGGCATCGCCATGCACCGGCACGGTGTAGTCGTAGTCCGGGTCGATCCGGTAGGGCTCGTTGTCGCCGATCACCAGCGCCGGGTCCGCCGCCAGGGCACGCACCAGCGCGCTGCCGAAGCGCGCGGCCTTCCCGTACAGGATGCCGGCGTGCCAGGGCCTCGCCTCGCCCAGATAGACCGGGGTGAAGCTGTGCACGCCGATCACCGCCGCGTCGGGCCGGGTCCCGAGGAAGGCGGCGACGCGGTCGTGGAAGGGCGTGAACCAGGCGGCCTGGCGCCGCGCGCGCTCCGCCGCGTCGATGCTGACATTGCCCGGGATCGCGGTCGCCTCGCTGACCTCCGGGATGCTGGAGGGTGCCCGCCAGGGCCGGTTCAGGTCGATCAGCAGCCGCGAATAGCCAGCGAGGAAGAGCGGCGCGTCGAGCAACGCGGAGAGCCGCCGCGCCAGGTTCGCGGCGCCGATGTCATAGGCGATGTGCCGCCCCAGCTCCGTCGCCGGCAGGCCGAGCAAGGCGTACTCCGGCGGGATGAAGTTCGACGCATGCTCGCAGAGCAGCACGTAGCGGGAGGCACCGCCCTCGTTCAGCGCGGTGACTGCGGGCGGCGCCTGGCTCATCCGATCGGCCGGCCGCGATCGTCCGACAGCGCCTGGGACAGGGAGGCCGGGCCGCCCGGCACGTCGGCGACGGCCGGGGCGTCGCCATGCGGCGCGCCGGACCAGTTCCCCATCGGCTGCGCGATCGGCTGCGGGGCGATCTCGTCGGTGATGACGCGAAAGCCGGACAGGATGCAGGGGCCGAAGGTGGTGGCGATCGCCACGTCGGTCGCGTCCCGTCCGCGCGCCATCAGGATCCGGCCGATCCGCGGCGTGTTGTGGCGCGCGTCGAAGGTGTGCCAGTGGCCGGAGAGGTAGACCTCGAACCAGGCGCTGAAATCCATCGGCGCGTGCCGAGATCGGCACGCCGATATCGCCGAGATAGCCGGTGCAGTAGCGCGCCGGGATGTTCATGCAGCGGCAGAGCGTGACCGCCAAGTGGGCGAAGTCCCGGCAGACGCCGCGGCGATCGGTATGGCCGCCGAAGGCGGTGCGAGTGGCGTCGGCATGCTCGTAGCCGAAGGTGATGCGGTCATGGACGTAGTCGCAGATCGCCTGCACCCGCGCCCAGCCCGGCGGCGTGCCGCCGAACAGCGACCCAGGCGGTGTCGGAAAGTCGGTCGGTGTCGCAATAGCGGCTGCCCAGCAGGAAGACCAGAACCTCGTCCGGCAGGTCCTGCACCGCGTGCTGCATCGCCTCCGGCACCACCGCATCCGGGGTGCCCGGGTCGCGCACTGTGAATTCCGCACGCATCGTCAGCCGGCCGGCCGGGGCCAGGATGCGGGTGCAGATGTTCCCGAAGCTGTCGCGGTAGTCGGTCGCGCCGATCCAGGGGTCGAAGGCGATGCCATGCGGGCCGATCACGTCCTGCATGCGGGACGGATGCACGCTGAGCGAGAGCAGCATGGGCGTCGGCTGGGGGCAGTCATAGGCGATCTCGAAGCCGGCGCAGATCTGCATGGCGCGATCTCCTGTTGCGCTGATCAAGGCGTGGTGACGCGGGCGCGGGGCACTACGGCCGGCTTCGCCTCGCTGGTGACGGCGACGTCCACGGTCATGCCGAGGCTGTCGGAGGGAAAGCCGGTCCAGGTTCCGGACAGGGGCAGCGCATGCGCCGGATCGCGCGCGATGGCGACGCGGATCAGGTCGCGATTGCCGACGATGCCGTTGGTGGGGTCGAAGTCGACCCAGCCGGCGCCAGGCAGGTAGACCCGTGCCCAGGCATGGGTGGCCCCGCCCCGACGCGCGCCTCGCCCTCGGCGCCGGGACTGTAGAGGTACCCGGAGACGAAACGGGCGGCAAGGCCGAGCGAGCGCGCCGCCTCCATCATCAGCACGGCGAAGTCGCGGCAGGTGCCGCTGCCGAGCTTCAGCGTCCTCACCGGGTCCTGGATGCCGCGCTCGTGCCGGGGGATATAGGTCAGCTCGCGCTTGATGCCGTGGGTCATCGCCTCCAGCAGGTCGAGCGTGCCGGTCGGCCCGTCCTGCCGCAGGAAGCGGCGCGCCCAGCGGTCCACGGCGCGGTCGTCGTCGCGCCAGTGCCGCTCGATCGAGCGCGCCAGATCCGGCACCTCCTCCATCCCGTAGGCGAAGGGGAAGGTCCGGGCATAATCCTCGATCTGGAAGTCGAGCGCATTGTGCGGCCGGTGGTCGAGCCGCACCTCGCTGTCGAAGACCAGTTGCTTGGCGCGGCCGGCGAAGCGGGCGATGGCGACACTGTTGCCGTAGACGTCATGCAGCCAGCGCAGTGCGGCGGGCTTCGGGGTGATGTCCAGCCGCGCCTCGAACAACCGTTGGTCATGGCCCTCGCGTGGGCGAAGCATCATGCGGTGCTCGCCGAAGGCGACCGGCGACCGGTAGCGATAGGTGGTGACGTGGCGGACGGTGAGGACAGGCATGGATCTGGTGCCTCAACGCCGGGCGGGCGCGCGGTGCGGGTGGGTCGGTCGGATCCGGGATGCAGGCGCCACGCGGTCCAATCCAGCCTGCCTCCGGCATCGATCAGGGGCGAAACCCATCGGAAGGCGGAAAGTTCGCTCGCAATGCAGCAATTGGCGTGGAGCCGGGATCGGATCGCCGCGGGCAGGGTGCGCTGCGGCACAGCCATGACGTGGCGCGGCGATTAGAACGGGTGCCGGGCGACAGCCCTTCCTCCCGTTCCCTCAAGTCAAACTGCCCGCCGGACCTGTCCGGCGGGCCTTCTTGGCCCGGGCTGTCGGAGGCATCCGCCGTGCCGGTCATTCGTTAGGCAGGCATGGGCCACACCATGCGATCGACCAGCCGGCCAATCCTGCTCCTGCTTTGCCTCGTCCTGCCGCTCGCGGGCTGCGCGGCGATGAACCAAGTGACCGCGCTCGACCGCTTCTTCGACCCGGAGCGCTTCGGCGCCGGTGCCACGTCGGCCCGGGCAGCAAAGCCGGCCTCGCCGCCGCGGGCCGGGCGCCCGGCCACCCCGTCCCGCCCCGAACCGCCCCCCGCCCCTGCGCCCAGCGTGGTGGCGATGGAGCCATTGCCCGATCCGGCGCCGAGCCCCACGCCGGTCGCCGCCAGCCATCGGCCTGCCGCGCCGGCCGACCCGGAGGCCGGGCTGCGGCAGACCGTCCGGCAGCATCCCTGGCTGACCCGCTTCTGGTCCGAGTTGCGGCTGACCGAGCAGGCCCGGATCGCCCGGCAACTGCCGGCGGCCGAGGACCTGCCGGGCACCTGGGACTCCATGGGCCTGGCCGACCGGGCGCGGCTGGTCGCCCCGCAGGCCGAGGAGCGCCGCTGGGCGAGCGGACCGTGAGGCCCAGGCCGGAAAGGCTTCCCTTTGCCATTGTATAGGAATATTATCCGGGACATGACGCATCCATGCTCCCTTCCCCCGACTCAGCGGCTATTGGCGGGCGCGGCGCAGGGCAGCACGCCGGGTATCCCCCGGGGGCTTTGTCCGAAAACCGCGAAACGGCGCCCCGATGCCGCTCCGCCCGGCCCCGTGGCCTATTCGACCCGGGCGCCCGAGGCCTTCACCAGCGGCGCCCAGGTCTCGACCTCCTCGACCACGTAGCGGGCGAAACGCTCGGGGTCCCAGCCGCGCATGGCGGGGGTGTTGAGCTCCTCGAGCCGTGCCGTGATCGCCGCATCGGCCAGCGCCTGGTCGATCGCCGCGGCGAAGCGCTCCACCACCGGGCGCGGCACGCCGGCCGGGCCGAAGATGCCGTACCAGGAATAGGCCTTGTAGTCGGGCAGGCCGAGCTCGGCCGCGGTCGGCACCTCCGGCAGCAGGCGCCAGCGCTCCGGCTGGTTGGTGAACAGCACGCGCGCGGTGCCGGCTTCGTGGAAGCCGCGCAGCAGCGAGGGGATGTCGTGGGTGAACTGCGTCTCGCCGGCGACCAGGGCGGTGAAGCTCTGCCCGCCGCCGCGATAGGGGACGTGCTCGGCCCGGGCGCCGACGACGCGCAGGAAATTGGCGCTGGCGATATGTCCGGTCGTGCCGATGCCGCTGCTGCCATAGGAATAGCCGCCCGGCTTCGCCTTCAGCGCGGCGATGAATTCCGGCAGGGTGCGGACATCCCAGCCGTGCCGGGTGATGGCCAGCGCGATCGGGATGAAGACGGTGGGCGCCACCGCCGCCAGGTCCTTCGCCGGGTCGTAGGGCAGGTTGGCGTAGAGGCTGGCGGCGATGCCGGTGGAGGAGAGCGTGGCGAGCACGAAGGTGTAGCCGTCCGGGGCGGATTTCGCGACGAAGTCGGTGCCGACGGTGCTGCCGCCGCCCGGCCGGTTCTCGATGACGATGGGCTGGCCGAGGATCTCGGCCAGCTTCGGCGCCAGCAGGCGCATGGTGATGTCGGTGCCTCCGCCGGTGGCGAAGGGCACCACCACGCGGACCGGGCGGTTGGGCCAGGGTCCGGATTGCGCGCGGGACACCACGGGCGCGGCCATCAGGGAGGCGCCGGCCAGGCGCAGCGGGGTGCGGCGTTCGGTCATGCGTGTCGCTCCGGCTCAGAAGGATCCGCCGTTCACCGGCAGGACCTGGCCGGTGACGAAGCCGGCGAGGTCGGAGGCGAAGAACAGCACGGCATTGGCAATGTCCTGCGCCTCTCCCATCCGGCGGAGCGCGATGCCCTCGATCACCCGCTGCTGGCCTTCGGGGCCGTAGCCGTCCCATTGCTTCCGCGTGCCGGCGGAGACGGCGAAGAGCCCCGGCGCGATGGCGTTCACCGTGACGCCATGCGGGCCGAATTCCTGCGCCATCTGCCGGGTGAAGCCGATCATGGCGTGCTTGGCGCTGGTATAGGCCTGGATCCCGGTGCGGGACGCCCGCAGCCCGGCGCCCGAGCTGATGTTGACGATGCGCCCCGTCCCCGCCCGCTTCATCGCCGCCGCGGCCGCGCGGGTCAGGGTGAAGGCGGCGGAGAGATTGACCGCCAGCACCGCGTCCCAGTCCTCGAAGGCGACTTCCTCGATGGGGTGGTAGTCGCGGCCGAGCACGCCGCCGGCATTGTTGACCAGCACGCCGATCGCGCCGCCCGTCTCGCGCTCGATCCCGGCGACCCAGTCGGTCGCGGCGGCGCGGTCGGTCAGGTCCAGCACGCGCGGGGCGATGCCGGGATGCCCCTCGGCGGTCTCCGCCAACCCCGCCGCATCCTTGTCGCCGGCGAAGACCCGGGCGCCGCGCGCGGCGAAGCTGCGGGCGATGGCGCGACCGAAGCCGGTCGCGGCGCCGGTGACGAGGACGGTGCGGCCGGTGAAGTCGAGATCCATGGGCGCTGCGGTCCGGGCTGGGCGGGGCGACGATGCTTGCACCCGCCCGGCCGGGTGGCAATCTGCCCGGCGGCATGGGGGGATGGACGATGACGGCGGAGCCGGTGGTGATCTGGGGCGCGGGCGCGATCGGCGGCACGATCGGTGCGCATCTGATACGGGCCGGGCGGGAGGTGCTATTCGTCGATCTGGTGGCCGAGCATGTCGCGGCGATCGACGCGGAGGGGATCCGCATCGAGGGGCCGGTGGCGGAGTTCCGCGTGCCCGCCCGGGCGGTGACGCCGGACCGCATGCAGGGCAGCCACAAGCTGATCCTGCTCGCGGTGAAGGCGCACCACACGGAGGCCGCGACCCGGGCGCTGGCGCCCTTCCTGGCCGAGGATGGCGCCGTCGTCTCCTGCCAGAACGGGCTGAACGAGCTGGTCATCGCCGAGCTGGTCGGCCGTCCCCGCACCATCGGCGCCTTCGTCAATTTTGGCGCCGACTACCAGGCGCCCGGCCGCATCCTCTACGGCAACCGCGGCGCCGTGGTGGTGGGCGAGCTGGACGGCGCCCGCACGCCGCGCATCGCGGCGCTGCACGCCATGCTGCGGGAATTCGAGCCCGACGCGGTGCTGACCGACACCATCTTCGGCTATCTCTGGGGCAAGGCGGCCTATGGCGGCATCCTGAAAGCCTCGGCACTGACCAACGATTCCATCGCCGACTTCATCGCCGACCCGGCGCGGCGGCCACTGATCCGCGGCATCACGCGGGAGATCCTGCGCGTCGCGGCGGCCGAGGGGGTGGCGCCGATCGGCTTCGATGGCTTCGACCCGCCGGCCTTCCTCGCGGGCGATGCCGCGCGGATCGCCGCGAGCCTCGACCGGCTGGAGGCCTACAACCGCGCCTCGGCCAAGTCGCATAGCGGCATCTGGCGCGACCTCGCGGTGCGGAAGCGCCAGACCGACGTGGCGGCGCAGCTCGCCCCGGTGCGGGCGGCGGCGCGGCGGCACGGCATCCCGACGCCGATGGTGGACCGCTTGGTGGCGCTGATCGGCGACATCCAGGACGGCAGGCGGGAGATCGGCGGCGCACTGGCCGACGCGCTGGGGTCGCTGCGCATGAGCACGACCTGGCTGATGGTGCGCGCCGTGATCGAGGACGCGGCGGATATCCCGCGCTTCGATGCCTGGTACGCGGCGGAGCACCTGCCCGACGCCAAGCGGGGCTTCGGCGCCCTGCGCGCCCGCCGCTGCTGGAGCCGCACCGACCCGCGCGTGCATTGCGCCTTCTACGAGTTTCCCGATGCCGCCGTGGCGGAGGCGGCCATGGCCTCCCCGCCCTGCCCGCGCTGGTCGCCGAATTCGACCGCGTCTGGGGCAGCCGCGTGACCCGGACGCGGGAGCTGCTGGAGCTGGCTGGGGAGTGTTAGCCCGCCGCCCGGCGCGGCAGGGTCGCGGCAATGGCCACGCCCAGCAGGTTGCCTGCCGCGGCGATCATGATCACTCCGGCATAGCCGCCGGTCAGGTCGAAGACCCGCCCCGCCACCACCGGCAGGGTGATGGCGGCGATGCACCAGGCGGCATAGAGCCGCCCGGCCAGCCGGCCGTAATGGGTCGAGCCCCAGTAGATGCCGATGGCCGCCGCGACGCTGCCGCTGACCAGCCCGTAGCCGATGCCGATCACCGCCAGCGTCGCCACCGCGAGCAGCGGCCCGGGGAAGAGCACCAGCAGCGCATCGGCCGAGAGCGCCAGCACATGCGCCCCGGCCATCACCAGCGGCGCCGGCACCCGGTCCGCCAGCCAGCCGCCGCCGATCCGCGCCGCGGCGATGCAGCCGGTGATGGCGGTGGTGGCGGAGAGCGCCAGCGCCTTGGTGCCGCCATAGGCCTCCACCATGCCGGCCGCTTGGCCCAACACCGTCAGCCCGCGGCGGCGGCGAGGAAGAAGACCAGCCAGATCCGCAGGAAGAGCGAGAGCTGCCGCGCAACCGGCGGCCCGGCGACCGCGCCGGCCGGCATTGCCAGCCGCATGCCGGAGGCGGCGGCGAGCAGCGCGGCGGCGAGGCCGGCCACAGCCAGGGTTACGGCCAGCCCGCCCAGGGTGGCGCGCAGCCCATGGGCCGACAATGCCCAGCCGAAGATCGGCGCCCCGATCATCGCGCCCAGCGGGTAGAGGCTGATGATGAAGCCGTTCGCCAGCCCGCGCCGGCTGGTGAGCATGAGGTTCATGCCCTGCAGCAGCACCACATAGGCGATGCCGCCGCCGAAGCCGAACAGCACGCCATAGCCGAGCGCGAGCTGGACGACCCCTCCGCCAGCGCCGCCAGCGCCATGCCGAGCGTCGCCAGCGCGGCCGAGCCGGCCAGCAGCAGCGGCGCAGGCGCCAGCCGATACAGCAGCGGGCCGCAATTCATCCCGAGGGTGAAGCCGACGATCGCCAGGCCGAAGACGAAGGACAGCGCCGCGCGGGACAGGCCGAGCTCGGCCTCCAGTGGGCGGATGAAGACGCTGAAGGCGTAGACCGTGCCGAGCGGCAGGTTCAGCGCCACCACCGCGGCGAGCGCCAGGGGCACCCGCCGCGACGCCTGGGGCTCAATCAAGCTCGACGACCACCTCGCCGAAGCCGGCGAAGCCGCCGGTGACGCGCTGCTTGCCATCGACATAGAGCAGCCCGGTGCAGCTGCCGGTGGTGACGACCTGTCCGGCTTCCAGCGCGAGGCCGACGCTCGGCAGGTAGTTGGCCAGCCAGAGCAGCGGGGTGAAGGGATCGCCGGACGGGTTGCCGCCGACCTTCTCCACCTGCACCTTGCCGCCGCAGGTCTGCCTCACGACAAGGTTCTTCAGGTCCATGTCGCGCCAGCCCGGCACCGCGGCGCCCAGCACCAGCCCCGCATGGGCGATGCTGTCGGCCATCGCCTCGTTCATGGTGACCTTGGAAGTGTCGAGGTAGCGGCTGCTGACCATCTCGACGGCCGGGAAGGCCGCTTCGATGCCATCCTGGATCTCCGCCAGCGTGTAGGGGCTGTCGCGCTTCGGGAAGCCGCGGCCGAGGCGGAAGGCGATCTCCGTCTCGATGCCGATCTGGCCGCCCGCCGGCACCGGCCAGTGCAGCGGCCCCGGGCGGATGAAGCCGGCATCCAGCATGGCGGCCGAGGTCGGCTTGCCCGGCGGCGCGGCGCATTTCCAGCCGCCGATGCGGGCGCCGAGGCGCTTCAGCACCTCCGCCTGCACCGCGAAGGCGGCGGCCTCGGTCTGCGGTGCGGCGGCGCCGAGCCCGGCGACGCGCGGCCCGCCCTTCCGGACGGCCATCAGGATATCGGCGGCCTGCTGCGTGGAATCGGTCATGTGCTGGGTCCCCTCCGGGGCCGCAGCATGGCCGCGGATGGGCCTGGGCAGAAGCCCCCTGCTTGCCGCCGCCTCCCGCGCCCGCATAGGCTGCGCGCAACCGAGCGAGGGTGGGATCGTGGCAGACGGGATGGATGGCGGCTTCGGCCGCTTCGGCAGCGGCCAGGCGGTGCGACGGATCGAGGACGGGCCCCTGCTTCGCGGCGAGGGCGCCTTCTCCGACGATCTCTCGCATCCCGGCCAGACCCATATGGTCTTCCTGCGCTCGCCTTACGCGCATGCGCGGATCGTCTCGATCGACACGACCGAGGCCAGGGCAGTTCCCGGCGTGCTGGCGGTGATCACCGGCGCCGAGCTCGAGGCCGCCGGCCTCGGGCGGCTCGGCATCGAACTGCCCTTCAAGCGGCCGGACGGCTCGCCGCTGGCCGCCCCGCCGCGCCCGGTGCTGGCCGTGGGGGAGGCGAATTTCGCCGGCGAGGCGGTGGTCGCCGTGGTCGGCGAGACCATGGGCGCGGCGCGCGACGGCGCCGAGGCGGTAGTCGTCGACTACGAGGAACTGCCCGCGGTCACCTCGGCCGCCGCCGCGGCCGCAGCCGGCGCGCCGCAGATCTGGCCGGCCGCCACCGGCAATGTCGTGGCGCAGACGCAATACGGCGACCGCGCGGCGGCCGAGGCCGCCTTCGCCTCGGCCGCGCATGTCGTCACGCTCGACATCGTCAACCAGCGCCTGGCGCCGGTCTCGATGGAGCCGCGGGTGATGGTCGCCTCCTACGACGCCGCGACCGACCGCATCGCGGTGACGATGAGCACGCAGACGCCCTCCTCCACGCGCGACCAGATCTGCACCGAGGTGCTGAACCTGCCGGCCGAGAAGATGCGCGTCCTGGTCGGCGATGTCGGCGGCGGGTTCGGCATGAAGACCGGCGCCTATCCGGAGGACGCGGTCGTCGCCTATGCGTCGAAGCTGCTCGGCCGTCCGGTGAAATGGGCGGCGACGCGGATGGAGGATTTCTTGTCCGCCACGCATGGCCGCGACACCGACAGCCAGGTCGCCATGGCGCTGGATGCGAAGGGCAAGGTCACCGGACTGCGGGTGAAGACCCTGGCCAATATGGGCGCCTATACCCGCCCGGCCGGCGTCGCCATCCAGCTGCTGATCGGGCCCTGGGTCTCGACCAGCATCTACGACATCCGCACCATCGACTTCGGATTCACCGCGATCCTGACCAATACCGCGCCGACCAGCCCCTATCGCGGCGCCGGGCGGCCGGAGGCGATCCACATCATCGAGCGGCTGATGGACACCGCCGCCCGCAAGCTGGGGATGGATGCGGCCGAGCTGCGCCAGCGCAACATGATCGACCCGGCGCTGATGCCCTACACCAATGCCATGGGCCAGACCTATGACAGCGGGCGCTTCGCCCAGGTGCTGGACCAGGGCCTGAAGCTGGCCGACTGGGACGGCTTCGCGGCGCGCGAGGCGGCCTCGAAGGCCGCCGGCAAGCTGCGCGGGCGGGGGATCGCCAGCTTCCTAGAATGGACCGGCGCCAATGTCTTCGAGGAGCGGGTGACGGTGGCCGTCAAGGGCAGCGGCGAGATCGAGATCTACGCCACCACCCAGCAGATGGGCCAGGGCATCGCCACCAGCTACGCGCAGCTCGCGGTCGACGTCTTCGGCGTGCCGCTCGAGAAGATCCGCATCGTGCTCGGCGATACCGACCGCGGCACCGGCTTCGGCAGCGCCGGCTCGCGCTCGCTCTTCACCGCGGGCTCGGCGGTGAAGGTCGCCTCGGACAAGACGGTCGCCACCGCCAAGGACTTGGCGGCGGAGGCGCTGGAGGCCGCGGCCGTGGATCTCGAATACGTCGCCGGCGCCTTCCGCGTTGCCGGCACGGACCGCGCGATCGGGCTGTTCGACCTCGCGGCGAAGCAGCCGGAGCAGCGCATCTTCATCGACAGCACCAGCAGCGTCGGCGGCCCGACCTGGCCGAACGGCACCCATATCTGCGAGGTCGAGATCGACCCCGAGACCGGCGCGGTCGAGATCGCCTCCTATGCTTCGGTCAACGATGCCGGCCGGGTGGTGAACCCGCTGATCGTCGAAGGGCAGCTCGCCGGCGGCGCGGCGCAGGGCCTCGGCCAGGCGCTGTACGAAGCAGTGGTCTACGACCCCGAGAGCGGCCAGCCGCTGAGCGCCAGCTTCATGGACTACGCCCTGCCGCGGGCCGACATGATCGCCGGCTACGTCACGGCGCTCGACCAGTCGATCCCCTGCGTGACGAACCCGCTCGGGGTGAAGGGCGTCGGCGAGCTCGGCACCATCGGCGCGACGCCGGCGCTGGTGAATGCGGTGGCGGATGCGCTGGCCCGCAACGGCCGGGCGAAGGCGGCCGACACGCTGCAGATGCCGCTGACCCCGCCGCGGGTCTGGGCGCTGCTGCAGCAGTAGCGCCCCGGGGCGGCGTGCCGGCGCTTCGGCCCGGCAGGTCGCCCAGGTTCGCTGTTCGCGGCGGCTCCGGCCGGTCCCGCCGGCCGGTGGCCTGGCTCAGCCCGACTTGCGCAGCGGACGCAGGAAGCGCGGCCCCGCTGCGGTGAAGCCGGTGGCGAGGCAGAAAGCTGCCAGCGACGGGTCCTCGCCCGCCGCCAGTTCCAGCAGGCCGCAGCCGGCGTTCCGGGCGGCCTGCGCCGCCGCCTTGACCAGCAGCCGGCCGATGCCGCGGCGACGGTCCTCCGTGCCGACCAGCAGGGTTGTGACCTGCGCCACCGGGCGCGCCTCCTCCAGCCGCCGGTACCAGTGCAGCGCCACCAGGCCGCTGGGCGGGCCCCATTCCAGCGCCACCAGGGCGGTGCCCGGCCCCTGGCGGATCGCCTCCAGCCGCGCCACCAGCTCGCGCGCATCGATGGGCTGGCCGGACGCGTCCAGCAGCACCGCCAAGCCGGGCGCCTCGGCCGCGGTAGCAGCGCAGATCTCGAGCCCGTGGCGCGAGGTCACGCCGGAGCGCCCTTCACGTTGTCCTCCCGCAGCGCCCGCGGGGCGGCCAACAGCGCCGCCAGCGGCAGCAGCCAGGCGATGCGCGCCTGGTAGCGGTCATGCGGCCCGGACAGCGCCCCGGTCGCCAGCGCATTGGCGCCGAGGCCGACCAGCACGCAGAGCATCAGCCCGAGCATCCGGCCCCGCGCCCGCCACGAGGCCAGCAACACCCCCGCCGCGCCCAGCAGCAGCGCCGCCGGATGCAGCAGGAGGAAGGGCGCGGCCGCTGCGGGCAGCACCCCGCGCGCCTGCAGGGATGCGGCGAAGCGGGCCTGCTCGGCCGGCGGGAAGCCCAGGGCCAGCTGCCGGGCGACCGAGGCCTGCAGGTTCTCCGGCCCAAGCGTGTCGCCGACCCGCACCATGCCGAGCTGCCGCCAGGCATTGCCCGCCGCGGCGCGAAGCACGCCGAGCGGCTCCCGCCACAGCGTCTCGGCCAGGATCGCCGCGGCCTCCGGCGCCAGCGAGATCGGCCCGCCCGGCGCCGCGCCGTCCGCCCGCGCTGCCCAGACCGGGCCCTCGCCCGACCAGAGGAAGTCGTCGCTGTCGCGCGGCAGCCGGCCGGCCCAGCGGCAGAGATGCCAGCCAGCCGCCGGGCAGCGTGCCTCGACGGTGCGGGCGGCGGGGCCGTCGCCGACCAGCCGCGCCAGGGCGAAGACCGCGCCATAGGGCGACAGCGCGAAGCGACCATGCGCCCAGGCATTGGTCGCCAGCAGCAGCGCCATGGCGCCGGCCAGCGGCAGGGCGCAGCGCAATGCCGGCCTCGCGGTCCGCCGCACCGCCAGCACCAGCAGGACCAGCGCGGCGGCGATCGGCAGGTGCGACAGGTGCGCGGCGGCCGCCAGCAGCGCCAGCAACGCGACCCCGGCGCGCTCCGCCCGGCCCAGCCCGTCCCAGGCGAAGCCCAGCAGGTAGGTCGCCAGCACCAGCGCCGGCGCCAGCCAGTCCGGCAGCAGCAGCGCGGTGAACCAGGGCGCCGCGGTCGCCGCCGCCAGCCCGGCGCAGAGCAGCACATGCCGCCCCGCGGTCGCCCCACCCAGGCTGCGCTGCACCAGCCAGACCAGCCAGGACAGCACCAGCCCCTGCCCCGCCAACGGCAGCCAGAGCGTCACGCGCCAATGCAGGGCATGCAGCAGCGGCCCGTAGACCAGCGGCTTGTCCCAGATGGCCCAGCCCTGGACGGTCTGCGCCAGCAGGGCGCCGGTATCGCTGAAGACCAGCGGGTAGTGGTTCAGCGCCGCCGGCCAGACCAGCAGGGCCGCCCCCGCCAGGATCCCGGCCGCGCGTGTCACGCCGCGACGAAGAGCTCGATGACGTTGCCCTCGGGGTCGGCCACCCGCAGCAGCCGCGGCGGCGCGCCGGAGGGTCCGGGCGCGTCCAGCACCGCCACGCGGGCCAGCAGCATCCGGCGGTGCCAGCGCTCGAGCTCGGCATCGGCGACCGGGAAGGCGAGCAGCGTGCCGGCCTCGCCACCGCGGGCGGAGGCGAAGAGCGCGTCGCCGCGCGCCCGCAGCACCAGCTCCACCGCGCCGAGCGCGAAGCGCAGGGCATTGCCCTGCTCGGTCGGCGCTAGGCCGAGGATGCGGCCGAAGAACTCGCGCTGGCGATGGGGGTCGCGGCAGGCCAGCTCCACCCGGGCGAGCGGCCCGGGGCCAGAGGCGCCGGGGGTCATGGCAGCCCACCCCAGCGCGCCGCCGCCGCGTCGTCCTCCGCCTTGGCCTCGACCCAGCGCTCCGTGCCGCCGGCGAATTCCTCGCGCTTCCAGAAGGGCGCCCTGGTCTTCAGCCAGTCGATCAGGAAGGCGCAGCTTTCCAGCGCCGCGGCGCGATGGGAGGAGGCGGTGAGCACGAGGACGATCGGCGCCCCCGGCTCGAGCCTTCCATGGCGGTGGATGACGGTGCAGCCGGTCAGCGGCCAGCGGGCGCAGGCCTGTTCGGCGATCGCCGTGATCGCCCGCTCGGTCATGCCTGGGTAGTGTTCCAGCACCAGGGCCGCGAGCCCGTCATCGGCGCGGCAAAGGCCGACGAAGCTGGCGAGGCCGCCAACATCGACCCGTCCGGCCGTCAGCGCGGCGCTCTCGGCGGCCAGGTCGAAGGGCGCCGCCTGCACCCGCACGGTGGGGACCACGGTCCCGCTCATCCGCCGGTCACCGGCGGGAAGAAGGCAACCTCGTCGCCGGGACCGACCGGGGCGTCGGGCGCGGCGAATTCTTGGTTCACCGCGGCGCGGACCTGCTTCGCCTGCGCGAAGGCGCTGGCATGGCCGGCGCTGCGGGCGGCAAGCCAGGCGATCAGCCCGGCGACGTCCCTGACTTCCGGCGGCGGTGAGACCTCCTCCTCCGCCACGCCCACCTTCTGCCGCACCCAGGCGAAATACAGGACCCGCATGCCCGGCCTCAGCGCGGGGTCGGGACGGTCTGGATCCGGCCGGTCGCGTCGAACAGCGTGGTGGTGTTGCCGTCGATCACCGCCGTGCCGCTGCCGCCGCCCGGGGTGGTGTAGCCCTGGATGCGGTCGGTCCCGCCGGAGGTCACGGCGCTGCCCTGCGGGGTCAGGATCACCCGGCCATCGGCCCGGCGCGGCGGCGGCGCGTTGCCGTTCGGCAGCCGCGGGGCGACCGCCTGCGGGCCGGGGATCTCCGGCTGCGGGTCGAGGCGCGGGGCGGGGCCGGAAGCCCCGCTGCGCAGGCCGGGCGGCAGCGGCGCCGGGTTTGGCGGATCGGTCGGCTGCCATTGCGACCGGCCGGCCGGGGCCGATGGGCGGTCGAAATCGCCGGGGCGATAGGTCGGGATGCCGCGCATGGCCGCATCCGGATTGGCGAGGGTAGAGCGCGGCGCCTCAGGCGCCGGCCAGACATTGCCCTCCTCAGCCTGCAGCGGCGCGAGCTGCACCGGCGCGCCGCTGACCCGGGCGATGGTGACGCTTTCCTCCGGCATGGTCGGGCGCGGGCGGCCCCAGGGCATGCCGATGCTGGCGCCGGCATTGGCGATGCCGTCGGTCGCGTTGGCGCCGCTGCTGTTCAGCCAGGTGGTCGAGCGGTCATAGGCGCTGCAGGCGCCGAGCAGCATCCCAAGGCCCAGCACGGCCACCCGGCCCGAGGTTACGCCGATCCGTCGCATGACCAACTCCTGCTGCCCCGAACGGGGGTCCTGTCCTGAGGATGCACTGCCAAGATGCGCCGCGGCCGGCCCGGTCTCAAGGCCAGGCCTCACGGCCGGGTCTCGGGGGCATGGGCGGGGTGGCGCCGGGATCCGCTTCCGCATGGCGGAGCCCGGCTTCGAGATAGGTCCGCCCGGTGACCAGCGTCAGCGCGGCGGCGATCCAGAGCATCGCCTCCCCGATCAGCGAGACCGGCAGGAAGGACAGGTGCAGCACCGAGGCCGCGGTATCGCCGCCGAGCAGGGTGCCGAGCGCGCCCATCTGGAAGCCGGTCTTCCACTTGGCGAGGCGCGAGACCGGCAGGCCGATGCGCAGGCCGGCGAGGTATTCCCTGAGCCCGGAGACCAGGATCTCCCGCAGCAGGATGATGATGGCGGGATAGAGCGTCCAGCCGGTCAGCCGGTCGTGCCCGGCCAGCACCATCAGTGCCGCGCCGACCAGCAGCTTGTCGGCGATCGGGTCCAGCATGCGGCCGAAGCCGGAGACGGTCTGCCGCTGGCGGGCGATCTTGCCGTCGAAATAGTCGGTGATGGCGGCGGCGGAGAAGACCGCGCAGGCCCCGACATCGCCCCACGGCGTGCGCAGGGCGACCAGCGCCACCAGCAGCGGGATGGCGGCGATGCGCGAGAGCGTCAGCAGGTTGGGGAGGTCGGTCGGCATGCGGCGGGCAGTCATGGCGGAGCGACCGCCCCGGGGCAAGCCCGGGAAGCCGGAGGAATGGCCAAGGCAGCGGCCAGGCAGGGAAATTCGCCCCTTTCGCCGGCACGGGCCGGTCTGGGCCCGCCCTAGCCTGCCCCGGGATGGAAGTGGTCGTGGATCTTGCGTGCCACCGCCGGCCCCACCCCCGGCGCATTCGCCAGATCCTCCAGCGCCGCGTTCCGCACGCCGCGGGCGCTGCCGAAATGGTTGAGCAGCTTGCGCTTGATCGCGCTGCCGACGCCGGGGATCTCGTCCAGCTCCGACTTCACCAGCGATTTCGACCGGCCGGCGCGGTGGGTGGTGATGGCGAAGCGGTGCGCCTCGTCCCGCAGCCGCTGTAGGTAGTACAGAACCGGATCGCGCGGCGGCAGCTGGAAGGGCGGCTTGCCCGGCTGGTGGAACCATTCGCGGCCGGCGTCGCGGTCGACGCCCTTGGCGATGGCCACCAGCGGCACGTCGTGCACCCCCATCTCCGCGAAGATGTCGCGCACCGCGTTGAGCTGGCCGAGCCCGCCATCGATCAGCACCAGGTCGGGCCAGGTGCCCCCTGCCCGCTCCGGGTCCTCCTTTAGGGCGCGGCCGAAGCGGCGCTCGAAGACCTCCCGCATCATGCCGAAGTCGTCGCCCGGCTTGACCGGGCCGCGGATCGAGAATTTGCGGTAGGCCTGCTTCAGGAAGCCGGAGGGGCCGCCGGCGACCATGACGCCGTAGGCGTTGCTGCCCTGGATATGGCTGTTGTCGTAGACCTCGATCCGCTCCGGCGTGGCCGGCAGGTCGAAGAGCCGGGCGACGCCCTGCAGCAGCGCCTCCTGCGCCGTGCCCTCGGCCAGCTTGCGCTCGAGGGCCTCGCGGGCATTGGTCTCGGCATGCTCGACCGCGGCCCGCTTGTCGCCGCGCTGCGGCCGGTGCAGCTCGACCTTCCGGCCGGCCTTGATGCTCAGCGCCTCGGCGATCAGCTCCTGCTCCGGTGGCGCATGGCTCAGCAGCACCAGCGGCGGCGGCGGCAGGTCGTCGTAGAGCTGGCCGAGGAAGGCGCCCATCACCTCCTCCGGCCCCTGGTCGCCCTTGCTCAGGAAGAAGGGGCGGTTGCCGTTGTTGCGGCCGCCGCGGAAGAAGAAGACCTGGACGCAGGACTGCCCGGCCATCTGGTGCAGCGCCACCACATCGGCGTCGCCCAGGCCCTCCATGTTGATGCGATCGCGGCCCTGGACATGGGTCAGGCCGCGGATGCGGTCGCGGATCGCCGCCGCGCGCTCGGATTCAAGCTTGTCAGCAGCCTCCTCCATCTCCTTCGCCAGGGCCTTCTGGATGGAGGGCGTCTCGCCCGAGAGGAACTGCTTCGCCTCGGCGACCAGTCCGGCATAGTCCTCCCGGCTGATGCGCTCGACGCAAGGGGCGGAGCAGCGCTTGATCTGGTGCAGCAGGCAGGGCCGGTCGCGGCTGTCGAAGACGGTGTCGCGGCAGGAGCGCAACAGGAAGACCCGCTGCAGGGCGGTCAGCGTCTGGTTGACTGCCCAGGCGCTGGCGAAGGGGCCCCAGTAGCTGGCGCCCTTGCGCCTTTCCCCGCGATGCTTGGTGATCTGCGGGTAGGGATGGTCCTCGGTCAGCACCAGCCAGGGATACGACTTGTCGTCGCGCAGGACGATGTTGTAGCGCGGCCGGAGCTTCTTGATCAGGTTGGCTTCGAGCAGCAGCGCCTCGGCCTCGGACGCCGTGGTGATGACCTCGAGGCTGCGGGTCTCGTGCACCATGCGGCGCAGGCGTTCGGGAAGGCGGGCGACCTGCGTGTAGGCAACGACGCGCTTCTTCAGCGCCCGGGCCTTGCCGACATAGAGAGCGTCGCCCTTGCCATCAAGCATGCGGTAGACGCCGGGCGAATGCGGCAGGGTGGCGAGCGCGGTCTCGATAACCCGGACGCCCTGCATCACCGGTGCTTCGGCAAGAGCCTCGCCTGTGGTTTCGCGAGAAGTTTCGGCGCCGGCGTTTTCGGCTTGACTCATGGGCTGCGATTAGGGCGCCAGGGCTTTCCGCGGCAAGCAGCAGTTCTCCACGGAAGCTGTGGATAAGTCTGTGGACGCGAACCCGTGATGGCCGCAAATCCCGCTGTCATCCGCCAGTCACATGACAATGCCCAAATTTTTTGCACTTTACTAAGATGCTGATTTAGAACGGTTTCGTCAGGCCGTCCCATCTTGGGATAAGTCAACTGTAACATTCGCTTTCAGTCGCTGCCGCTTTTGTCGTTATCGCGAGCACAGTGGATGGTTTACACGCCGAAGCATCTCTCAGATGCGTGTGCGCTCGATCACCACGCCCACCGAGGCCGCGTCGGGGAAGGCATCCGGCTTTTCAACCGTCACCCGGGCGCGCAGGACGCGCGGATCCGAAAGCGCCGCCTCGGCGATGCGCTCGGCCAAGGTTTCCACCAGGAGTGTATGGCCCGAAGCCGCGGCCGCCCGGGCCGCCTTCACCACCGTCTCGTAGTCCACGACCCGGCGCAGGTCGTCCGCGCCGATGCCGGCGGGGGCGGCATCGTCCTCCACCGCCAGTTCCACCCCGACAATGACGCGTTGCGGCGCCGCCTTCTCGTGCGGGTAGACGCCGAGCCGCGCCTGCAGCGACAGGCCGCGGACGAAGACCAGCCGCAGTCCGCGCGCGGCATCCGGGGCGAAGCTCATTCCTCCGGCTCCGCGGCCGGCGGGGCGGGCGACCATTGCAGGTGCTGCCCACCATCGAGCGCGATCATCTGCCCGGTCATGGCCGGCATGGCGAGGATGGCGAGCACGGCGCGGCCGATCTCCTCCGGGCTGGTGCCGTGGCGCAGCGGGACGCTGTGCGCCTGGCGGTCGAACTGCGTCTGGCTTTGCCGCGGGCTGGGCAGGGCCGGGCCGGGGCCGATGCCGTTGACCCGGATCCGCGGCGCCAGCGCCAGCGCCATCGACTGGGTCAGCGCCCAGAGCGCCGCCTTGGACACCGAGTAGGAGACGAAATGCGGCGTCAGCGACCAGACCCGCTGGTCCAGCATGTTGAGCACCAGGCCCTCCGCCGCCTCGGGCAGCGCCCGGGCGAAGGCCTGGGTCAGCACGAAGGGGCGCGCAGGTTGGGCTCGAGATGCGCGTCCCAGCTCTCCCGCGTGGCATCGTGCCATTCGTCGCGCTCGAAGGTGCTGGCATTGTTGACCAGTACGCCGATCGGGCCGAGGGCGGCGGCAGCGGCGGGCAGCAGGGCGGCGACCTCCGCCTCCCGTGCCAGGTCGGCCTGCAGGGTCACGGCACGGCGGCCGAGCGCCCGGATCGCGGCGGCGGTCTCCGCGGCCTCGGCCTGGCTGCCGGCATAGTGGATGGCGAGGTCGAAGCCGGCCTCCGCCAGGGACAGCGCGATGGCGCGGCCGAGCCGCTTGGCGCCGCCGGTGACCAGCGCGGCGCGCGGGATGCTCTGAGGTATTGGGAGGGGGACGGCACGCCCGGGTGGTAGCGGAAAAGGCCGGCGCGGGGAACCGGGGCCGGGAGGATTGACCGGGCCGCCGCGCCGAATGAGGGTGCGCGGCTGTGGGGCGACGGGGGACGGGATGCGCATCGTATCGGCGATGGTGGCGATGCTCGTGGCGGAGCCGGCAGTGGCGCAGGGCCTGCCGAACATCCCCGGCCTCGGCAATGCCATCCCCGGCCTGAGCAAGCCGCAGACCCCTGAGGAGAAGCGTGCCTTCTGCAGCCGGGCCGCCGGTGTCGCGGCCAAATGCGCCGGCGCGGGCGGCCTGACCCTGGATGCCGTCGGGCTCACCAGCTGCCTGATGAAGTCCATGTCGCCGCAGGATCAGCTGCAGCTGGCGCAGGTGGCGCAGCGTGCGGGCGGCAGCGCCGGCAGCCTGCTGAGCGAATGCGGGATCGGCTTCAGCCGGTAGGACGCCTCAGGCGATCGCCGCCTTCCGCACCTCCTCCCGGATCTCCGCCATCAGCCGGGCCTTGAGCGCGGCGAATCTCGGGCCGGTCTTGATGGTCCATTCCCGCGGGTAGGCCAGCGGCACCGCGACCTCCGCCTTGATGCGGCCGGGGCGGGCGGACATGACCAGGACCCGGTTGGCCAGGAAGACCGCCTCGTCGATGTCGTGGGTGACGAAGAGCACAGTCTTCCTGTCAGCTTCCCAGATCTCCAGCAGCAGTTCCTGCATCAGCTCCCGCGTCTGGTGGTCGAGCGCGCCGAAGGGCTCGTCCAGCAGCAGGATCTCCGGGTCGTTCGCCAGCGCCCGGGCCAGGGCGCAGCGCTGCTGCATGCCGCCGGAAAGCTGTTTCGGCCAGTGGTTCTCGAAGCCGCGCAGCCCCGTGCGGTCGATGAAGCGGGCGGCGATGGCGCGCTGCTCGGCCTCGGGCAGGCCGCGCTCCTCGAGCCCGTAGCGGATGTTCCGCTCGACCGTGAGCCAGGGGAACAGGGTGTAGGACTGGAAGACCATGCCGCGGTCGGGGCCGGGCCCGGTGACCGGGGCGCCGTCGAGCGACACGGTGCCGGCGGTCGGCCGGTCCAGCCCGGCGACGATGCGCAGCAGGGTGGACTTGCCGCAGCCGGAAGGGCCGAGGATGGCGACGAACTCGCCGGGCGCCACGGCAAGCGAGGTCGGCTGCAGGGCGAGCGTCGGCGCGGTGCGGCCGCGCGCCGGGAAGGTGCGGGTGACGCCCGCGATCCGCAGGGTCTTGTTGCTCACAGCACCGCCCAGGGAAACAGCCAGCGGTTCAGCGACTTCACCGCGAAATCGGTCACCAGCCCGATCACCCCGATGACCACGATGCCGAAGATCATCTGCCCGGTATCCAGCAGCCGCTGGCTGTCCATGATCATGTGGCCGATGCCGGAAGAGGCGCCGATCAGCTCCGCCACGATCACATAGGTCCAGGCCCAGCCGAGCACGAGCCGCAGCGTCTCGGCGATCTGCGGCGCCGCAGCCGGGATCACGACCCGGCGCAGGATGGAGACGGGGCGGGAGCCGAGCGTCGCCGCCGCCTCCACCAGGTCGGGCCGCGTCGCGCCGGCCACCACCGCCACCATGATGACCAGCTGGAAGACGCTGCCGATGACGATGACGGAGAGCTTCTGCGCCTCCCCCACCCCGGCCCAGAGGATGAGCAGCGGGATGAAGGCCGAGGCCGGCAGGTAGCGGCAGAAGGAGAAGAAGGGCTCGAAGAAGGCCTCGACCGGCTTGAAGGCGCCCATCAGCAGGCCGAGCGGCACGGCCATGACGGCGGCGATCAGGAAGCCGCCGACGACGCGGAACACCGTGACGGCGATGTCGCCGAGGAAGCCGTATTCCGTCAGCAGCGACCAGCCGGAGGCCAGCGTCCGGCCCGGCGAGGCCAGGAACAGCGCCGGCACATGGCCGCCATAGGTGACGAAGGCCCAGGCGCCGAGGAAGACGGCGAAGAACCCGGCGCCAAGCACGAGACGGGCGCCGGGCGAGACCGGCTTCAGCGGCTGCATCTGCAATCAGGCGACGAAGCGGCTGTCCAGCAGCTTCGACAGGTCGACATCCTGCCGCACCACCCCAGTCTCCCGCTGCACCAGATGCGCCTTCCGCTGGAACTCCGGCAGGCCATTGGCGACGTAGTCTCGGTTCTTCGCCGCATCCAGCCATTCGATGAAGCCGGCGCTGGCCTTGAAGGCCTCGGCCGACTGGTTGACCCGCTTGCCCATGATCTCGAAGGACTTGTCGGGCTCGGCCTTGATCATCTCGACCGCGTCGAACCAGGACTTCACCACGCGCTTCACCGCCTCCGGGTTGGCGGCGATGAATGCGGGCTGGAAGGCCAGGGTGTCGACGATGCAGGGGTGGTCGAGCGTGGTCGCCAGGATCCTCCCCTTGTCGGCGCCCATGGCACGCACCTGCGAGAGGTAGGGCTCGTAGCTGGCGCAGGCGTCGAACTGGCCGGCGACGAAGGCCTGCGCCGCGGGCTGCGGCGCCAGGGTCGCGGTCTGCACGTCCTTCACCGACAGGCCGTTCTCGCGGAACATGTAGGCCATCAGGAAGTAGGGCGAGGTGCCCGGGCCATCCACCGCGATGGTCTTGCCCTTCAGGTCGGCGAAGCTGCGGATATTCGGCCGGGCGGCGATGCCGTCGCCGCCATGGCTGCGGTCCAGCACCAGCACCTGCACCAGCGGGATGGTGCTGGCCCAGAGGATCATGGTGTCGACCGTGGTCACCACGCAGTTCAGCGCACCGGAGGCGAGCGCCAGGTTGCGCTCCCGCTGCGGGACGAACTTGGTCTCGACCTCCACTCCGTTCGCCTTGAACAGCCCGGCCTGCTCGGCCAGCGTCAGCGGGGCGAAGCCGGTCCAGCCGGACATGCCGATGGTGATCTTCGGCAGGGCCTGGGCGCGCGCAAGGCTGGGCAGGGCAAGCGCGCCGGCAGTGCCGGCGATGAGGCTGCGGCGGAACATGGGCGACAGGGTCTCCGAAGGCGTCGCGCCGAGCCTATCGGAGAAGCGTGGCAGCGCAAGGAGTTATCGCGGCGCAGCATGGCGCCGCCGGGTCAGATGTCCGGGTTCAGCGTGGCGCTGCTGCCGAACGGCCGGCTGTCCGCCGGATCCTCGTCATTGGCGCTGTCCCGCACCACCTCGCCGCCCTGCTCGCAGGCGGCCTTGATGGCGCCCAGCGTCCGCTCGACCGAAATCCGCATGCCGTGGTCGATGCTGCCGTGCTCCTGCTGCATCCGCTCGGCGACCTCGGGCTTCGGCGTCAGGCTCAGCTTGAGCTCGACCGCGGACCCGCCGCTGGCCTCCGTCACCGAGAGCGAGCCGCCGTAATCCTGCATGGTGTGGGAGCCCCAGCGCATCCGCCGCGCCTCCGGCTCGGCCTTCAGCCAGCCGTCGTTGCGGTAGGCATGGCCATCGGCCTCGCCCTCCACCGCGACGTCGTCGTGCTGGTCATGGTGCCCCTGCGGGCCGACGCGGGTCACCGTCGGCAGGTAGCGCGGCATGTTCCGGAGGTCGGCGAGGAAGGCGAAGACCTCGGCCGGGGGGCGGGCGATCTCGATGCGGCCGGTATACTCGCCCATTGGTCGTCTCCCCTCGGTTCTGCACCGCGAACGCGGCGGGGAGGCAAGACGTTCCCGGCGAGGTTCGGGGGCTAGCGGGCCCCTGCCCGCCGCCCACGGCCGCCGCGCTTCTCCGGGTCGTAGCCGCCGCCGCCCGGGCCCAGCGGCTTCGGCTTCCAATCCTGCTTCGGCCGGCCGGGCTTGGCGCCGGGCTTGCCGCCGGCGCTGCGCGGCGCCGCCTCCTGCAGCGACCGCCCGGCCAGGTTCGGCTCGAGCCCGAGGTCCAGCGCCTCCAGCCGCTTGATCTCGTCGCGCAGCCGGGCGGCTTCCTCGAATCCCAGGTCGGCGGCGGCGGTGCGCATCCGCTTCTCCAGCTCGGCGATCGAGGCGCGCAGGTCCTTGCCGACGAATTGCGCGGTCCGGTCGCCCTCCACGGCCTCGACCGTCACGTAGTCCTGCTCGTAGACGGACTGCATGACGTCGGCGATCTGCCGCTTGATGGTGGTCGGCGTGATGCCGTGCTCGGCATTCCAGGCCATCTGCTTGGCGCGGCGCCGCTCGGTCTCCTCCAGCGCCTTCCGCAGGCTGTCGGTCATCCGGTCGGCATAGAGCACCACGCGGCCCTCGGCGTTGCGGGCGGCGCGGCCGATGGTCTGGATGAGCGAGGTGGCGCTTCGCAGGAAGCCTTCCTTGTCGGCGTCGAGGATGGCGACCAGCGTGCATTCCGGGATGTCGAGGCCCTCGCGCAGCAGGTTGATGCCGACCAGCACGTCGAAGGCGCCGCGCCTGAGGTCGCGGATGATCTCGATCCGCTCCAGCGTGTCGACGTCCGAGTGCAGGTAGCGGACCTTGATGCCCGCTTCCGTCATGTACTCCGTCAGGTCCTCGGCCATGCGCTTGGTCAGGGTGGTGACCAGGACGCGACCGCCCTTCTGGATCTGCTCGCGGCATTCGGCCAGCAGGTCGTCCACCTGGCCCTCCACCGGGCGGATCTCGGTCACCGGGTCGATCAGCCCGGTCGGGCGGATGACCTGTTCGGCGAAGGTGCCGCCGGTGCGCTCCATCTCCCAGGGTCCGGGCGTCGCGCTGACGAAGACGGTATTGGGCCGGTAGGCCTCCCATTCCTCGAACTTGAGGGGACGGTTGTCCTTGCAGGAGGGCAGCCGGAAGCCGAATTCGTCGAGCACGCTCTTCCGCGCGAAGTCGCCGCGATACATGCCGCCGAGCTGGCCGATGGTGACGTGGCTCTCATCGACCACGAGCAACGCGTTTTCCGGCAGGTATTCGAACAGTGTCGGCGGCGGCTCGCCCGGGGCGCGTCCGGTCAGGTAGCGGGAGTAGTTCTCGATCCCCTTGCAGCTCCCCGTCGTCTCCAGCATCTCGATGTCGAATTGCGTGCGCTGCGCCAGCCGTTGCGCCTCCAGCAGCCGGCCCGCCGCCTCCAGCTCCGCCAGCCTCTCCTGCAGCTCCTGCTTGATGGAGATGATGGCCTGCTGCATGGTCGGCCGCGGCGTGACGTAGTGGCTGTTGGCGCAGATCGAGACGCGCTCGAGCTCGGCCGTGACCTCCCCGGTCAGCGGATCGAATCCGCGGATGCCGTCCACCTCGTCGCCGAACAGGCTGATCCGCCAGGCGCGGTCCTCGAGGTGCGAGGGCCAGATATCCACCGTCTCCCCCTTATCCGGAAGGTCCCCCGCGCGAAGAAGCTGTCGTTGCGGCGGTACTGCTGCTCGACCAGGCCCTTGACCAGCACGTCGCGGTCGATGCGCCCGCCGATCTCGAGCTTCACGACCATGCGGCTGTAGGTCTCGACCGAGCCGATGCCGTAGATGCAGGAGACCGAGGCGACGATGACCACGTCGTTGCGCTCGAGCAGGGACTGCGTCGCGCTGTGGCGCATGCGGTCGATCTGCTCGTTGATCTGCGCGTCCTTCTCGATATAGGTGTCTGTGCGCGGGACATACGCCTCGGGCTGGTAGTAGTCGTAGTAGCTGACGAAGTATTCCACTGCGTTGTCGGGGAAGAAGCTTTTCATCTCCCCGTACAATTGCGCCGCCAGCGTCTTGTTCGGCGCGAGGATCAGGGTCGGGCGCTGCACCGCCTCGATCACCTTGGCCATGGTGAAGGTCTTGCCTGACCCGGTGACGCCCAGCAGCACTTGGTCGCGCTCATTCGCCTGCAGCCCGGCCACCAGCTTCGCGGATCGCCGTTGGCTGGTCGCCATTCGGCTCGAAGGGAGATACGACCTTGAGCACCCGCTCCGGCGGCGGGGCGGGGCGCTTGGCGGGGAAGAAGGTGACCGGGGCGAGGTGGTTCATCGTACCCCCTATCTTGGGTCGCCAGGGCTCCGCGTCGAGCGCTGGCGGAAGCGCGGCCGCCATGCTGCCATGGCGGAGAAAAAGACGGGAGAGACAGGCGCATGGGCGTTCCGGCGGCGGAGCATGTTGGCGGCGGGCCTGGCCCTGCCCGGGGCGGCCATGGCGCAGGCGGCCAGGGAGGATGACTGGCCGCAGCGCCCGATCCGGCTGTTGGTCGGCTTCGCCCCGGGCGGCGCCACCGACATCGCCAGCCGGATCATCGCCGAGCCGCTGGGGCGCCCGGCTGGGCCAACCCCTGGTGATTGACAACCGGGCCGGCGCCGGCGGGATCATCGCCACGGAAGCCGCTGCCCGCACTGCCCCGGATGGCTACACCCTGCTGATGGGCACGATCAGCACCCATGCGATGAACGTCCCGCTTTATGGCAGCCGACTGCCCTACGACCCGGTGCGGGACTTCATGCCGGTTTCCGGCGTGGCGACCGGGCCGAACCTGCTGCTGGTCCACCCTGCCTTGCCGGTGCGGGACCTGGCCGGGCTGATCGCCCTGGCCAGGGAGAAGCCCGGGCATTGACCTACGGGTCCGGCGGCAACGGCACCTCCAGCCACTTGGCTGCCGAGATGTTCAAGTCGCAGGCAGGGATCGACCTGCTGCACGTCCCCTTCCGCAGCACCACCCCGGCGGAGACCGCCCTGGTCGCCGGCCAGGTGCAGGTGCTGTTCGACCCGGTGATCGCAGCGATGGCACTGGCCCAGGGCGCCCGGTGGTGCGGCCGCTGGCGACCAGCGCGCCGCGCCGGCTGCCCAATCTGCCGGAGGTCCCGGCGCTCGCCGAGACGCTGCCAGGATTCTGAGATGGGGATCTGGGTCGGACTCTTCGCGCCGGCCGGCACGCCGCCGGCGATCCTGGCCCGGCTGGATGCGGCGACCCAGAAGGTGCTGGCTCTGCCCGAGGTCCAGGGCGAAGCTGGACGGCATCGGCGCCCAGACCCTGCCGCTGGATGCGGCGGCCTTCGGCGCCTATCTGCGATCCGAGATCGCCCGCTGGACCGAGGTGGTGCGGGCGGCCCGCATCGTCAGTCGACTGAGGCGCGGGGGCCGAAGCCCCGCGCCGTCGGGCTCAGCGGCGGCCGCTGCGCAGCATGCTGGTGACGAGCCAGGTCGCCGCCACCGCCACGCCGATCGCCACCAGCGGGCGGGACCGGGTCACGTCGCGCAGTTGGTCGGCATAGTCCATCGCCATGTCGCGGCCCTGATAGGCGTAGCGGCTGGCGGAACGCCCGGCCTCGGAAGCCGCCGGGCCGAGCCGCTTCTCGACCAGATCCTCGAGGATCGGCCCAGAGCCGCGACAATCTGCCGCGCGCATCCTCGCCCTTGTCGCGCAGCCGCTCCCCGGTGTCGCGCAGCCGGCCCGCGGCCCGGCGCCCGTAATCCTCAGCGTCGTCGCGGGCGTCACGCGCGCTGGAGCGCAGGCTGGAAAAATAACTCGTCGGTCATCGGATCCTCCGTCCCATTCGGTTCGGCGTCGCTAACGGGTCAGGGCCCCCAAGGTTCACCGGTATGGTTACGCCAAACGCTGAGGCTGCCGCGGATTCACGCCCGGCCGCGATCCGCTCTAGAAAGCCGCATGTCGGAACCGCAGAAGCAACCCCTGGTCGCCGTCCTCGGCGCCGGCCCCGCCGGCCTGATGGCGGCGGAAACCGCGGCCCAGGGCGGGCTGCAGGTCATCGTGCTGGACCGGATGCCCTCCCCCGCCCGCAAGCTGCTGATCGCCGGGCGCGGCGGGCTGAAACCTAACACATTCCGAGCCGCTGCCCGAGTTCCTGGCGCGCTACGGCACGTCGCAGGCCCGCCTCGCCCCATTCATTGAGGCCTTTCCCCCGCCGCCCTGACCGCCTGGGCCGAGGCGCTGGGCCAGCCGACCTTCACCGGCAGCTTCGGCCGGATCTTTCCCCGCGCGATGAAGGCCTCGCCCCTGCTGCGTGCCTGGCTCGCCCGCCTCGCCGGCCTCGGCGTCAGCTTGCGGCCGCGGCATCGCTGGCTGGGCTGGGCGGACGGGGCGCTCGCCTTCGAGGCGCCCGAGGGGCGGGTGCATCTGCGCCCGGCGGCGACGGTACTTGCGCTTGGCGGCGCCTCCTGGCCGCGGCTCGGCTCGGACGGCGCCTGGGCCGGGCTGCTGGAGGGCGTGGCGCCGCTGCGCCCAGCCAATTGCGGCTTCCGCATCGCCTGGTCCGACCATCTCCGCGCGCGCTTCGCCGGCACGCCGCTGAAGCGCATCGCGCTGTCCTTCGACGGCACCACGGTGCGGGGCGAGGCGGTGCTGACCGGAGCGGGGATCGAGGGCGGCGCGGTCTATGCGTTGTCCGGCGCCTTGCGGGAGGCGATCGCCGCGGGCGGCCCGGCGACCCTGTCGCTCGACCTGCGGCCGGACATGGGGACCTCGGTGCTGGCCGCCCGGCTGGACGGGCCGCGCGGCGCGATGTCGCTGGCCAACCACATGCGCCGCGCCGGCCTGCCGCCGGTCGCGATCGGCCTGGTGCAGGAGGCGCTGCATGCCGGCGCAACCGCACCGCTCTCCCGCCTGGTCAAGGCGCTGCCGCTGACCGTCACCGCCCCGATGGGGCTCGACCGCGCCATCTCCTCGGCCGGCGGGCTCGGCTGGGCGGAGCTGGACGAGCGACTGATGCTCCGCCGCCGCCCCGGCGTCTTCGCCTGCGGCGAGATGCTGGACTGGGAGGCGCCGACCGGCGGCTACCTGCTGCAGGCCTGCTTCAGCACCGGCGTCGCCGCCGGGCGCGCGGCACTGGACCGGGCGCGCGGCTGAGCCGCTACGGCATCAGCACCAAATCGTCGCGGTGGACGATCTCGTCGCGGCCGCGCCAGCCGAGGATCGCCTCCAGCTGCTCGCTGCGATGGCCGGCGATCCGCCTTGCATCCTCCATGTCATAGGCGGCGAGGCCGCGCGCCAGCTCGCGCCCCTGCCTCGTCGCGCACGCTGACAGGGTCGCCGCGGTGGAAGCTGCCCTCCACCGCCCGGACGCCGGCCGGCAGCAGCGAGGAGCCGCGCGCCAGGGCGCGGGCCGCGCCGGCATCCACCACCAGGCTGCCGAGCGGCGCGAGGGATCCGGCGATCCAGCGCTTGCGGGAGGTGCGCCCCTCCGGCGAAGCGAGGAACCAGGTGCAGCGCGCCCCGTCCTCGATCGCCCGCAGCGGGTTGTCCCGCTGCCCGAGGGCGATGGCCATGGCGCAGCCCGCGCCGGTGGCGATGCGGGCGGCGATCAGCTTGGTGCGCATCCCGCCCGAGGAATAGCCGGGCGGCGGGTCCCCGCCCATGGCCATGATCTCGTCGGTGATGCGTTCGATCACCGGCAGGTGCGCCGCGGCGGGATCCTTGCGCGGGTCGGCGGTGTACAGCCCGTCGATGTCCGACAGCAGGACCAGCGCGTCGGCGCCGGTCATCTCGGCGACGCGGGCGGCCAGCCGGTCGTTGTCGCCGAAGCGGATCTCGGCGGTGGCGACTGTGTCGTTCTCGTTGATGACGGGAATGCAGCCGAGCTCGAGCAGGGTGCCGAGCGTGGCGCGGGCGTTGAGGTAGCGGCGGCGGTCCTCGCTGTCCTCGAGGGTGAGGAGGAGCTGCGCGGCCGGCAGCCCCTGGGCCGAGAGCGCATCCGCCCAGGCGCCGGCGAGGCGGATCTGCCCGACCGCGGCGGCGGCCTGCTTCTCCTCGAGCTTCAGCTTCTTGCGGGTCAGGCCGAGGGCGCGGCGGGCGAGCGCGATGGCGCCGGAGGAGACCAGGATGACCTCGGTCCCCCTAGCACGCAGGGCCGCGACATCGGAGGCGACGCTCGCCAGCCAGGCGGCGCGCGGGGCCGCGGTCTTCTCCTCCACCACCAGGGCGGAGCCGATCTTCACCACCACGCGCCGGGCGGCCGCCAAGGCGGGAAGCACCGGTGCGCTGTCGTCCAGGGATTGCATGGGCGGGCGCATAGCATAAGGCACCCGCGCAGGGAAAGGGCGCCCCTTGCGGGGACGCCCCTTCCCGTCTGCACCGACCGATCAGGCGAAGAGCATGTCCGCCGCCGCCAGCTTGGTGGCATGCGCCAGGAAGACGCTGTCACCCGCCGTGTCGTAGGTGACCAGCAGGCCGGCAACGCCGCCCTCGGTCGCCGCCTTGGTGTGGATGTCGGCGCTGGTCAGGCCGATGAACTTCAGCTTGTCGACGCCGGCGGTGAAGTCCTGGATCACCGCATGGCCATCATGTGCGGCGAAGGCGAAGGTGTCCTTGCCCGCGCCGCCGGTGAAGTCGCCGGTCCCGGTACCGGCGGTGAACAGGTCGTTGCCGCCGCCGCCGACCGCGGTTGCCGCGCCGCTGCCGGCATGCAGCACCAGCTTGGCCATGCCCTCGACCGTGACGCTGTCCTTGCCGGCGCCGAAGGTGACGTCGGCGATCGAGTAGCGGCCGTCATAGGCGCCGTTGTAGAGGCTGCCATTGTCGGTGCGGTCGTAGTCGGCCAGCGAGGAGAGCCCGGCCGCGGTCACCTTCACCACGTCGTCGCCGGCACCGGTCTGGATGGTCATGGTGTTGGCACCGGTGCCGTTGCTGTGCGCCACCCAGGTCAGGTGGTCGTTGCCGTCGCCCAGCGTCACCGCGCCGCGCTTGGCGCTGACCAGCATGACGTCGAGCGCCTGGGTCCCGGCCGCATGCAGGTCGAGATTGGCCTGCACGAAGTTGTCGAAGGCGAGCTTGCTGGCGAAGCCGGCATTCCAGGCCGTCGGCGCCATCAGCACCGCCGGGGTGTCGTTCCAGGCGCCGGTCGCACCGAAGGTATGATAGTCGGCGCCGCCGAAGGTGGTGTGTCCTTCCCAGGCGGTCTTCGTGTAGTTGCCGACGAAGCCGAATTTCACCGCCGGCGCGGTGTCGCCGGGCGTGGTGCTGGCCCCGCCGCTGACGGGGGCGGCCTTGGTGAAGCCGAAGTTGGCCGCGCCGTTGGAGTAGAGCCCGGCAGTCCCGTTGGCGAGGGCGGCGCCGTTGAAGCTCACGCCGTCGACATGCAGGTTGCGGTCTGCCGCGCTGCTCCCGCCATAGGCGTCGTTCAGGAAGGTCACCGTCAGCGTATGGGCGCCGGCGCCGAAATCACCCTTCACGGTGATGTTGTCCTCGCCGCTACCATAGCTGGCGCCGGCGGTCAGGGTGCCGCCGACCTGCTTGCCATCGACCGCGATGGTGTATTGCGCGCTGCCCTGCCAGGCATCCTGGGAGATCTTCAGCACCAGGCTGTCGGCGCCGCTGCCGACGGTCTGGGTGACCGGCGTCGTGACGGTGCCGCCGCCGTTGTTGCCCGTGCCGGCGTTGCTGCCGGGATTCGTGCTCGTGCCGCCGTTGTAGCTGGCATTGGCGGTGCGGTAGCTCAGGTCGTAGAGCGTGATGGTGTTGTCGTAGCCGCTGCCATGCTGCGCGCCGGTCGACCACCAGGTCTGCATGCCGATTCCGGGGCCTCGTTCTCACCGCCATGCGCCGCATCGGCCGGGACGTGGTCGGTCGTCGTCCACATCTGGGTGCCGTCGACATACATGGTCAGACGGCCGGCCTGCCAGTCGAGCGAGTAGGTGTGGGTCTGCTTCACGTCCACGCCGTCCAGGTTGTAGGACTGGAACTGGTTGGAGCCGTCGGCGCCCTTCCAATGAATCGTCGAATAGGCCTGGCCGCCCGGCTGAAGCTCGACCAGGTCGAGTTCCGGCCCCGGCCAGACATCGGTGCCCGGCCAGAGCAGGGCATAGGGACCCGGCGCATCGCCCTGAGCCATCGAGAGGGTGAAGCTGAACAGGCCGTAGCCATAGCCGGCGGCGCTGCCGGTCGGCGGGACCATGGTGCCGCTGTCCTGGTTGTCGGGCGTGCTGCTGATGGTGATCTGGCCAGCCACGCTGGTGTCGATTCCCGGCCCCCAGTCGCGGGAAAGCATGCCCGTGCCGGCGTTGAAGCTTTCGTCCCAGACGGTGGTGTACTGAGTCAGGTCGAGTGTACCGGCCATGATCAGGCGTCCTGCATTGCTTTGGGGGACGGACAGCCCTGGGTGGTCGGCGAGATCGTTTTCAGAGAACTAATATCTCAGAAAACAACCTATGGTTGATACGCCGAACGCGGTTGGCCAGCAGCCGCCCGAGCACCTAGAGCTTGTTCCCCACAGTTACGTGAAGCACAGAAAAGTGATTGCTCCGTGCCGGGATACGATATGTCGTATTCAACCTACACGCGCAATCTCGGAGCTGTGATTCTCTGATCACGTTTTTCGTTCCTAATTCAGAATGAAAACCGTGGCCTTCCGGCACGCTGGGTGCCGAAGCCTGCGCCGATTCAGCGCCTTGGCGGCCGGCCCCAAAACGACCGTTGCGCAATGCGGACAACCACGGGGGAGGCCCGGCCCTGGTCCGGGCGGGTGCCACGGCGACCCGGACACGCAAAACGCCCGGGGCCGTGCAGCCCCGGGCGTTCCAAACAGGACCGTTTCCTGCGGGAAGCCGCCTCGCCCGGCGGCCTCAGGCCTGCGGGCGGGTCCGCCCTCGGGCAATCCGGCTCATTGGTCCTGGTCGAGCGACTCGATCGGGCGGACCATGCTGCGCAATGGCGACACCAGCGCCGACGCCGGGCGCTCGGCACGTTCGGCCCGGGCCTTGGCGACGATGTCGGCGAGCGCCCGCAGGACCTGCGGCACCTGCTCCCCGGTCGCGCCCGAGATCAGCATGACGGGCACGCCTGCCGCGCGCTCCAGCGCCTTCGCCCGGCTGGCACGGGCCTGCGGGGTCATCGCGTCCACCTTGTTCAGGCAGAGCAGCTCGGGCTTCTCGGCCAGGCCCTGGCCATATTGCGCCAGCTCCTCCCGCACCGTGCGCCAGGCGGCGGCAGGGTCGGGCTGGCTGCCATCGACGAGATGCAGCAGCACCGCGCAACGCTCGACATGGCCGAGGAAGCGGTCGCCGAGCCCGACGCCCTCATGCGCGCCCTCGATCAGTCCGGGGATGTCGGCGAGGACGAATTCCTCCGACGCGTTCAGCCGCACCACGCCGAGCTGCGGGATCAGGGTCGTGAAGGGATAGTCGGCGATCTTCGGCCGGGCGGCGCTGACGGCCGCCAGGAAGGTGGACTTGCCGGCATTCGGCAGGCCGACCAGCCCGACATCGGCGATCAGCTTCAGCCGCAGCCAGATCCAGCGCTCCTCGCCCGGCCAGCCCTTGTCGGCGCGGCGCGGGGCGCGGTTGGTGGCCGACTTGAAATGGGCATTGCCGTGGCCGCCATCGCCGCCACGGCAGATCACCACCCGCTTGCCAGGCTCGTCGAGGTCGGCGAGCACCAAGTCCTTCTCGTCCGACAGGATCTGGGTGCCGACCGGCACCTTGAGGACAACATCCTCCGACCCCGCGCCGGTGCGGTCCTGGCCGGCGCCGTTGCCGCCCTTGCGCGCCTTGAAGTGCTGCGCGTAGCGGTAGTCGATCAGGGTGTTGAGGCCGTCCACGGCCTCGATCACCACATCGCCGCCCTTGCCGCCATTGCCGCCGTCGGGGCCGCCGAATTCGATGTATTTCTCGCGGCGGAAGGCGATGACGCCGTCGCCGCCATCGCCGGCCTTCACCCAGACCTTGGCTTCGTCCAGGAATTTCATGGCGCAATGGGACCCTGAAAATGCAAACGGGGGCCGGAAGGCCCCGTGTCAACGCGCCGTGGCGGTTGTGCCGGTTACTCGGCGGCCTGGGGGATCGGCTCGACCGAGACATGCACCCGGCCCTCGGCCCGACGGGTGAACTTCACCCGGCCGTCGATGGCGGCGTGCAGGGAGTGGGTGCGGCCGACATAGACATGCGGGCCGGCCATCATCTTCGTGCCGCGCTGGGTCACGATGATGTTGCCGGCGCTGACCGCCTGGCCGCCGAACAGCTTCACGCCGAGGCGCTTGCCGGCGCTGTCGCGCCCGTTGCGGGAGGAACCGCCAGCCTTCTTGTGTGCCATCTGTCGATCTCCTTCAGGCGGCCGCGATGTCGCCGATGCGCAGGGTGGTCAGGTCCTGCCGGTGGCCCCGCTTGCGGCGGCTGCTCCTGCCGGCGGCGCTTCTTCAGGATGAGGATCTTCGGGCCGCGGGTCTGCTCGACCACGGTCGCGGTGACGCTGGCGCCCGGGACGGTCGGCGCGCCGATGGTCAGGCCAGCCTCGGTGCCGAGCGCGAGCACGTCATGGAAGGTGATGGTGGCGCCGGGCTCGGCTTCCAGCTTCTCGACCGTCAGGACGGCGTTCGGCGTTACCCGGTACTGCTTTCCGCCGGTGCGGATCACTGCGAAGGTCATCGTGCGGCCCCACCTGGTCGTGCCAGGATTGCGTGCCGAGGCGGCACCGCCCCGGAAGAGTTCTGTGGAAGTATCGGCCATAGAAGGCCGCCGGCGACGCCGGGGCGCCGTCGGGAGGCGGGGCTTATAGCGGGGCCTGCCGGCGGCGTCAACGGCGCGATGGCCCCGTATCGCATATCCGGCGGCGGCCGGCAGCAAGGGCGTTGCGCGCCGGCGCCGCTGCCCTTATAGCCCGGACCGGCCACGGAGAGGTGGCAGAGTGGTCGATCGCGTCGGTCTCGAAAACCGAAGTCCGTGCAAGCGGACCGTGGGTTCGAATCCCACCCTCTCCGCCAGATATTTCGCTCAAGCGGCTGACTTGCAAACATTCATTTGTCAAGTCACGCCTTCTGCCTCCCTTCCTGCCCGCCTCGCTGGCGCAGCGTCGTCGGCGCCTGGGTGAGTGACGCCGCGGCAGCAATGCCGGCGACTGCCTCGAGCCGGCCAGATGCAGCCGGCATCCGGCCGCAGCACCGAGCGGCATGGGTGGGGGTTGCGGGTGCCGGATGGTTGCGGCGCAGGTGACCGAGGTCGCGTGCAAGCCCGCCTCCCCCGTCGCGCGATGGACATCGCACCTCCTCGGCAGCGTTCAGGCGGGTGATGCAGCAGGGCTTCGAGGCAGGGTCCGATGGCCGTGCCGGGGCGACCTCGCCGTTAGCACCTCGTGTCGCTCCGATTTTCCACCCGCATCGGGCCCCGGAATCGTGCTGACCTGACATCCGACGCCCAGGCATGGTGAAGTCCAGGATCGTGCCCGAAGCGGCGCAGCGGGAGGAGGACGCGATGACCGGCTTTCCAGAAAGCGGCTTCGGCCGCCGCGCGCTTCCGGCGCTGCTGGTCCCGGCGCTGGCCACCGCGCCCGCCGCGCAGGCGCAGGCGCAGGCCTGGCCCGACCGGCCGATCCGCCTGATCTACCCTTTCGGCGGCGGCGCGCCGACCGAGGTCCTGGCGCGCATGGTCGCGGAGCAGATGCGGCTCGCGCTCGGCGTGCCCGTCGTGTTCGACAACCGCCCCGGCGCGGGCGGGCTGATCGCGGCCGAGGCGGTGGCGCGGGCACCGCAGGACGGGCTGACCCTGGGCTGGCTGACCTCGAGCATCCTCACCATCAATCCGCACATCTACCCCTCCCTGCCCTACAAGCCGGAGGATTTCGCGCCGCTCAGCGTCACCTATCGCGGGCCGCTGGTGCTGGCCGCCGCGCGGACACTGGCCGGCGGCGACCTGCGCGGCACCGTCGCCGCGCTGCGGGGCCAGCGCGGCCTGGCCTATGGCACCGCCGGCGTCGCCACCAGCCCGCACCTGATGATGGAGATGTTCCAGGCGGAGACCGGCCTCGAGCTCGCCCACCTGCCCTTCCGCGGGGAGCAGCCCATCGTGACCGAGCTGCTGGCGGGGCGCGTGCCGCTCTTCGCCGGCTCGCTCGCCACCCTGCTGCCGCATCTGGACAGCGGCGCCTTCCGGGTGCTGGCGATCTCGACGCCGCAGCGCCTGGCGGCCACGCCCGCCATCCCGACCTTCGCCGAGCAGGACATGCCGGGCTTCGTCTGGCGTTACTGGCACGGCATGGTCGCGCCGGCCGGCACGCCTGAGCCCGTGCTGCGGCGATTGAGCGAGGTCCTGATCCCGGCGATCCGCGGCGAGGCGGTGCAGGCCCGCGCCATGGCTGACATGCAGGTGGAGCCGACGACGCGCGCCGAATTCGCCGCGCTGGTCGCACGCGACCTCGACACCTACGGGCGGTTGATCCGCAGCCGCGGCATCGCGCTGAACTAGGCCTGCCGCTCAGATCGGCGGGATGGCGCGCTTCTTCGGCGGCATCCCGCCATGCGCGCGGCCTTCCGTCTGGCGCAGCACCTCGATGATCCGGCAGCGGGTGTCGCGCGGGTCGATCACGTCATCCACGCCGAAGCCCTCCGCCGCGCGCAGCGCGCCGGTGCGGGCGCGAATGCCATCGATCAGTTCCTGCCGCCGCATCGCCGGATCCGGCGCCGCCGCATAGTCGCGGCGATAGGCGATGTCGACCGAGCCCTCGATCGACATGGCGCAGATCTCGGCGCCGGGCCAGGCGAAGGCGGCATCCGCCTGCATGCCTGCGGCCGCCGGCCATGGCGATGTAGCCCAGGCCATAGCCCTTGCGCAGCACCACCGAGATGCGGGGCACCGTCGCATGGGCCCATTCGAAGGGCAGCCGGGCGCTGCGCCGGCCGAGCCCGCTGCGCTCGGCGCCCGAGCCGATCAGGAAGCCCGGCACGTCGATCAGCGAGACGAGCGGGAGGCCGTAGGCGTCGCAGAAGGCGATGAACCGCGCGCCCTTCTCCGCCGCCGCGGCATCGATGATCCCGCCGAGCCGCAGCGAATGGTTGGCCAGGATCCCGACCGGCCGGCCATCCAGCCGGGCGAGCGCGGTCACCATATTGGCCGCGAAGCGCGGCTTCAGCTCGAACACGCTGCCACGGTCGGCGATGCCGGCGATGGCCAGGCGGACGTCGAAGCCGCGGCGGCGCTCCGCGGGGACAAGATGCAGCAGCGCCTCCTCCCGCCGGTCCGCCGGGTCCTCGGCGGGGAGGACAGCCTGCGGCGCCCGCGCATTGGCAGGGAGGTAGGAGAGGAAGCGGCGTGCCGCCTCGAAGGCCGCCGCCTCGGTCTCCACCGCCAGGTCGGCCAAGCCATGCCTGTCCGCCTGGGCCTCGGCGCCGCCGAGCGCGTCCTGGTCGACATCCTCCCCGGTCGCGGCCTTCACCAGAGCGGGGCCGGCCATGCCCATCGCGGCGATGCCCCGCACCATCACCACCAGATCGGACAGGCCCGCGAATTGGTCGGGCCGGCGAAGCCGGGGCCGAGCATCAGCGCCACCAGCGGCACCCAGCCGGAGGCGCGCGCGAGGGTGCGGATCAGCGGGCTGGCATGGGCGAAGCTGCGCGCGTCCTGGCCGTCCTGGATGCGGTGGCCACCGCCGTCCAGCAGCATGACCAGGGGCAGGCCGCGGGCCACTGCCGTCTCGACCGCATGCACCGTCTTCGCCGTGCCCAGCCGGCCGATGCTGCCGCCCGCGACGCTGAAATCCTGCGCCACCACCACCACCGCGCGGCCCTCGATCCGGCCGGTGCCGGTAACGACGCCATCGGCCGGGGACAGCCGCCGGCCCGCCTCGCCGTCCGGATCGGCGGTGGCGAAGCCGCCGACCTCGAGGAAGCTGCCGGGGTCGAGCAGCGCGGCGATCTGCTCGCGCGCCGTCAGCTTGCCGCGGGCACGCTGCCGGGCCAGGGCCTCGCCGCGCGCCGCGTCCTGCAGCGCGGCACGGGCCGCCTCCACCGCCCTCATGCCGGCGTCTCCGCGCGCAACGACCTGCGGCAGGCCTCCAACGCCGCGCGCGTGGCACGCTGCAGGTCGATGGAATCACGATCGAGCAGCCATTGCGTGACCAGGCCGCGGATCATGCCGAGCACGACGCCGGCCTCGACCGCCGGGTCGAGCTCCGGGCGGATCTCGCCCTTGGCCTGGCCGCTGCGGATGTGGTGTTCGAAGGCGCGGCGATAGCCCTGGAAGAAGGCGGCGAGGCGGGCCCGCAGCTCCGGCACGACGGTCAGCGACTCCATGCTGAGGATGTAAAGGGCGCCGACCGCCTCCGGCCCCTCCATGCAGCCGCGGAAATGCGCCTCGACGCGCGCGAGCAGCCCGTCCAGGCCGCTTTCCGCCGGCATGCCGGCGAAGACGTTCTCCTCCGCCCAGGCCTCCATGGCGTCGATCAGGGCCAGCAGCAGCGCCACCTTGCTGCCGAAGCGCTCGACCGGCAGGCCGCGGCTGAAGCCGGCCTCCCGCCCGATGGAGGCGAGGCTCGTCCCGGCGGAGCCGCCGCGGGCGACGAGGCGCAGGGCCGCCGCCAGCAGCCTGCCATCCGAGCTCGCGCGGCGGTCGAGCTGGGTGCGGCGCACCGGCGCGTTCATCGCACCGGGCCGAGCCGGGCTGCATCCAGCCGGTCGCGGCGGATGCGGATGCCGGCCGCCTCCCGGTCCCAGGTGTCGGGCGTCACGCCCTGCTCGCGCAGCAGGTGCTTCTGCACCTTCTGGGTCGGTGTCATCGGCAGGCCGTCCACGCAGCGGATAAAGCGCGGCACCATGAAATGCGCGAGCCGCGGGCGGAGAAAGCCGATCAGCGCCGCCGGGTCGAGCGCGCGCCCCGGCACGCAGGAGACGACGGCGAGGATCTCGTCCTCCCCATGCTCGCCCGGCACCGGCACCACCGCGGCCTCGCGGATGTCGGGATGGGCCGCGACCTCCCGCTCCACCTCGAAGGAGGAGACATTCTCGCCGCGCCGGCGGATCGCGTCCTTGATGCGGTCGACGAAGAAGAACTCCCCCGCTTCGTCGCGGCGGAAGGCGTCGCCGGTGTGGAACCAGCCGTTGCGCCAGGCCCGCGCGGTGGCGTCCGGGTTGCCGTGGTAGCCATGGTTCAGCGCCCAGGGCATGTCGCTGCGGAGGACGAGCTTGCCGACCTCGCCCGGCGGCAATCTGCAGTCGTTCGCGTCCACCACCCGCGCCTCGTAGCCCGGCCGCACCTGCCCGCAGGTGCCCAGCGTCTCCGGGTTGCGGCCGGTGAAGATGGGACAGGACAGCTCGGTCATGTTGTAGGTGCTGTACCAGTCCACGCCGAAGCGGCGGCCGAATCCCAGGGCCGCCTGGTTCAGCGGGATGATCACGCATTTCCGCAGGGGATGCTCGCGGTCGCGCGGCGATTCCGGCTGGCTGGCGAGGAAGGAGGCCATGGTGCCGAGCACCGTCATCGCCGTGGTGCCGGTGCGCCGCACGCTGTCCCAGAAGCTCGCCGTGTCGAAGGCGCCGACGATGGCGACGGAGCCGCCCCGCACCAGCGCGTTGAAACAGGGCGAGGTGCCGCCGACATGGAAGAGCGGCAGCGTCACCATCTGCCGGTCCTCGGCATCGAGGTAGGTATGCGCCTTCGCCGCGGCCCACCACTGCGCATAGGAACAGAGCACCGCCTTGGATGGGCCCGTGGTGCCGGAGGTGAGGATCGCCGCCTGGGTATCCCAGGGCTCGATGGGCTGCGGTGGCGGGCCTGGCTCCTCGCCCGCCTCGGTCAGCGCCGCCTCGGGCAGCAGGTCGAGCCCGGGGAGCGGCGGCGCCCCTCCCCGATCGCCACCACCTGCCGCAGCGCCGCGGTGTCGATCTCTGCCAGCCGGGGCGCCAGCCGGGCATCGGCGACCATCAGCCGGGCGCCCGACAGCGCAACCACATGCTGCAGCAGCGCGCCGCGATATGCGGTGTTCACCGGCATGTACACGGCGCCCAGGTAGTTCAGCCCGAACCAGGCGGCCAGGGCATGCGGCCCGTTCGGCAGCCAGCACAGCACGACATCGCCCTGCCGCACGCCGAGCCGCTCGAAGCCGACGGCGAAACGCCGTGTCCAGCGGGCGAGGTCGGCATAGGTCCAGATGGTGCCGTCCGCATCGAACAGCGCATAGGGCCGGTCCGGCATCGTCGCGGCGCGGCGGTCGACCAGCGCGCGGACCACGCAATCCTCCGGCGCCGGCAGCCTGGGATCCGGCATGCTAGCCCGCCAGGACCAGGAGGCACTGGCCCTCGGTCACCGTCTCCCCCTCCTCGACGCGGATCTCGGCGACCTTGCCGGATCTCGGCGCGGCGACCGGGATTTCCATCTTCATCGATTCCAGCAGGAGCAGGTCGGCACCCTCCGCCACCTCGTCGCCCACGGCCACCAGCAGCTTCCAGATGCTGCCGGCCATCTCGGATCCACGCGGATCGCTGCCAAGGGAGTGTCCTCTCTATGCGTCATGCCAGCTGACGGCCTGGTCCAGCCCGGCACGGCCGGTGCGGAAGGCATTGGCGGGGTGGGCGGGATCGGCGAAGCCGAAGGCGACGCCGCAGACCAGCTGGCGGTCCTCCGGCAGGCCGAGCAGCCCGCGGACGAAGCCGGCATGCCCGGCGATCGCCGCCTGGGCGATGCTGGCGACGCCGAGCGATTCCGCCGCCAGCATGAAATTCGCCACCCAGCCGCCGCAGTCGACGGCGCCGTAGGCGCCCAGCGCCTCGTCGGTGGTGACGAGCGCCAGATGCGGCGCGCCAAAGGCGCGGAAATTCTCCAGCGCCTGCCGCTGGCGGGCCGCCATGTCGTCGCGGGCGATGCCGAGCGCGGCGTAGAGGCCGAAGCCGGTGTCCCGCCGCCGGTCACGGTAGACCCCGCGGTATTCGCGCGGAAAAGGGATGTCCGGGGTCGGCGCCGCGCCCGATGCGGCATGCGCGTGCAACGCCGCGCAGAAGCGCTCCAGCGCCGCGCCGCCGAGGATCTCCACCTGCCAGGGCTGGCTGTTGGTCCAGGACGCGGTGCGCTGCGCCATCTCCAGGATGCGGACGATCACCGGCCGCGGCACCGGCTCGGCGCGGAAGCCGCGGCAGCTGGCGCGGCGGCGCAGCAGCGCCTCCAGCGTCTCCGCCTCATTCGGCACGGATATCCGCCTCCCGGATCACCCGGCCCCATTTCGCGCGGTCCGCCTCCATGGTGCGGGCGAGGCCGGCGGCATCCTCGTAGCGCGGCGTCATGCCGCCCTCGCGCAGGCGGGCGAGGATGCCCGGATCCTCGAGCGCTCGCGCCACCGCCGACGCCCAGCGGGCGACCACCGGCCGAGGCAACCCGCGCGGGCCGCAAAGCCCGATCCAGCCGCTGACCTCGAAGCCCGGCACGGCGTCCCCAAGCAGCGGCGCGCCCGGATAGAGCGGCGAGCCGCCCGCGCTCGCCACCGCCAGCAGCCGCAGCTCGCCGCCGGCGACCTGGCCGGCGACGTCGCCGATATTCGTGATGGCGAAGCTCGTGCGCCCGGCGACGATGTCGGGCATCGCCGGTGCCATGCCGCGATAGGGGATGGGCGTCATCTCCGTCCCGGTCAGCCGGGCCAGCCAGGCCCCCGAGAGCTGCTGGCCGGAGCCGGCGCCGGCCGTGGCGTAGCTGACCGCCCCCGGCCGGGCCCGCGCAGCGGCGACCACCTCCTCCACGCTGCGCCAGGGCGCGGCGGCGGAGACCACCATCGCATGCTGCGCGGCGATCATGTTGGCGACCGGCACCAGGTCCTTCGGCGGGTCGATCGGCAGGGAGGCGCCGGGCAGCTGCGGGCTGATCGTCATGGTGCCCATCGGGCAGACCAGCAGGGCATAGCCATCGGCCGGCCCCCGCGCCACGCCCTCGGCCGCGATCATCCCATTGGCGCCAGGCCGGTTCTCCACCACCACGCGCTGGCCCAGCAGCGGCGACATGCCCTCCGCCATCAGCCGCGCGACGATGTCGAGCGTGCCTCCGGCGGAGAAGCCCGCGACCAGCCGCGGCGGCCGGCTCGGGAAGTCCTGCGCCTGCGCGGTGCCGCCCAGCAGCACCAGGATCAGCAGCAGCGCACGCATCGTCACCTCCCTCCGGCCAGGCGTTCGCGCCGCAGCCGGATGCCGGCCCGCTCGCGGTCCCAGGTATCGGTGCCCAGACCCTCCGCCCGCAGCAGGTGCTTCTCCACCTTGCGGTGAGCGTCTTCGGCAGCTCGGGCAGGATGCGGACGTAGCGCGGCACCATGAAATGCGGCAGCCGCGGCGCGAGGAACTCGATCAGCGCGGCGGGATCGATCTCCGTCCCCGGCACGGGCGCCACCACCGCCAGCACCTCGTCCTCGGCGAACTCGCTCGGCACCGCCACCACCGCGGCCTCGCGCACCGCGGGATGGGCGCAGATCTCCGCCTCGACCTCGAAGGAGGAGATGTTCTCGCCGCGGCGGCGGATCGCGTCCTTCATCCGGTCGACGAAGAAGAACTCGCCTTCGGCATCGCGGCGGAAGGCATCGCCGGTATGGAACCAGCCATTGCGCCAGGCCCGCGCGGTCGCGTCCGGATTGCGGTGGTAGCCGTGGTTCATCGACCAGGGCGCATCGCTGCGCAGCACCAGTTCCACCACCGCGCCGTGCGGCACCTCGCAGTCGTGCTCGTCGACGATGCGGGCGATGATGCCGGGGCGCGGGCGGCCGCAGCTGCCGATGCGGGTCGGGTTGGGTTCGGAGAAGATCGGGCAGGCGATCTCCGTCATGTTGAAGGTGGTCCAGACCTCGACGCCGAATCGCTCGCGGAAGACCGCGGCGTCCTCGGTCAGCGGCACGATGGTCAGGGCGCGCAGCGTATGGTCGCGGTCCTGCAGCGAGGGCGGCGCCTTCACCAGGAAGGAGGTCATGGCGCCGAGCAGCGAGGCGCAGGTGATGCGGTGGCGCCGCACCACCTCCCAGAAGGTCTGGGTGCGGAAGGATTCCGCGACGACGATCGCGGCGCCGCGCAGCAGGTAGCGGTAGACCGACCCGGTGCCGCCCATGTGGAACAGCGGCAGCGTCACCAGCCCGCGGTCGCCTTCCCGCACGAAGGGGAAGGCCATGCCGCTGCTGGTGTAGTGCATGTAGGAACAGAGCACCCCCTTGGACGGGCCGGTGGTGCCGGAGGTGTAGATCATGCTCTGGGTGTCCCAGGGCATGATCGGGCGCTCCGGCGGCTCCGGCTCGCCCTCGACCTGCAGGATCGCGGCGGCGTCGATCACTTCCAGCCCCGGCACCGCCTGCGGCGGGCCACCAACCACGGCGACGCGGCGCAGCGCGGCGGGCAGCGCCACGTCCCGCAGCCGCTCGACCAGCGCGGCATCCGCCACGATCAGGGCGGCATCGGCGATGCCGAGCACATGCTCCAGGATGCGGCCACGATAGCTGATGTTCAGCGGCACCTGGACGGCGCCGAGCCAGTTGGCGGCGAACCAGACCAGCAGGGCTTCCGGCCCGTTCGGCAGCCAGACCAGGACGTGATCGCCCTGCCGGACGCCCTGGCGCTGCAGCCCGGCCGCGACGGCGGCGACGCGGTCGCGCAGTGCGCGGCAGGTCCAGCCGGGCCCGTTCTCAAAGCTGACGCAGTCCTGCTCAGGCCGCTCCCGCGCGTGGCGCTCCAGCAGCGGGCGGAGCACGCAGCGGTCGAGCGGCGGCATGCGCGGGTCGAGCCGGGGTTCAGCCAAGATGCCGGACCAGCATGGTGCTGCACTCCTCCCGCGCGGCCCGCTTGCCGAGGGCGCCTTGCAGCGAGCCTAGGCTTTTTGCTGGCTGGTTAGCAAGTATGTCTTGGCGCCGGCGCCGCCGGCCGGCAGGATGGCCCGGAACGAGAATCCCGCCCGAAGGCGGACAAGGGAGGAAGGCGGATGCGAAGCTTCCTGCGGCTGGCCGCGGCGCTGGCGTTGCTGTCGGGCGGCATGGCCCGGGCGGACTTCCCCGACCGGCCGGTGCGCATGCTCTATGGCTTCGCCCCCGCCGGGTCGGGCGACATCGCGGCGCGCCTGCTGGCGGACACGGTCTCGCCCATGCTGGGGCAGCGCGTGGTGGTGGAGAACCGCACCGGCGCCAATGGCATGGTCGCGGCCGAGGCGGCGGCGACCAGCCCGGCCGACGGCCATACCGTGCTGTTCTGCACCACGGGCAACATGACCATCATCACCGAGCTGCCGGATACCCGCCTGCCGGTGAACCCGGCGAAGGACCTGATCGGCCTCGGCATGATGGCCCGCACCACCTTCGGGCTGGTCGTCGCGCCGAACAGCCCCTGGCAGGGCGTGGCCGACATCGTCGAGGAAGCCCGCCGGCGTCCCGGCCAGATCAGCTACGCCTCGCCCGGCGTCGGCTCCGTCCAGCACCTGGCGGGGGAGCTGCTGAAGCAGAAGACCGGCACCGACATGGTCCATGTGCCCTACCGCGGCTCGCAGCCTGCCCTGCTCGACCTGGTCAGCGGGCGCATCGGCTTCACCATCACCAATCTCGGCGACACCATCGGGCAGATCCGCAATGGCGGGCTGAAGCTGATCGGCCTCGGCGATCCGCTGGCGCAGACCTTCTTCCCGGAGACGCCGCTGATCTCCCGCGACGTGCCGGGCTTCGAGACCTATGCCTGGTTCGGGCTCTGCGCCCCGCGCGGCATGCCGGCGGGCGTGGTCGCGCAGTGGGAGACGGCGCTGCGCCGCGCGGTCGAGGATCCCCGCGTGCGGGACAAGCTGATGGAGAACGGCCTGGTGCCGAGTTTCACCGACTCCGCCGGGCTGAACCGGCTGATGGAGGAGAACCGCGCGACCTTCCGCGAGGTGATCCGCGCCGCGAACATCCGCGCGCAGTGACAGGGCAGGACGGCATGGCGGAGGAAGGTCCGGCGCGGCGCGCCCCACGCTGCAGGCGGCGCTCGGGGCGCGGGCGGCGCTGCTGGATGCGGCCCGGCCCGAGGCGGTCGCGCGGCAGCGCCGGCGTGGTCGCTGGACGGTGCGGGAGGCGGTGGCGGCGCTCGCCGATCCCGACAGCTTCGTCGAGTATGGCGGGCTGGTGCGCCCGGCCCTGCCCGGCATGAGCGGCGCGGCCGATGGCCTGGTGATGGGCACGGCGCAGGTTGGCGGCCGCGCCACCGACATCGTGGCCTATGACTACACGGTTTATGCGGGCACGCAGAGCGCCAACAACCACGCCAAGATCAGCCGCATGCTGGGGCATGCCGAGCAGCACCGGGTGCCGGTGATCTGCTGGCTCGACGGCGGCGGGGCCCGGCCGCACGACATGAAGGTGGAAGGGCGCGGCGCCTCGGCGACCTTCGTGACCTTCGCGCGCCTCTCGGGCCTGGTGCCGACCATCGGGATCGTGCCGGGCCGCGCCTTCGCCGGGCATGCCAACCTGGCCGGCATGTGCGACCTGCTGGTCATGACGCAGGACGGCTGCATGGGCATGGCCGGCCCGCCGCTGGTGGAGGCGGCGCTCGGCCTGAAGCTGACGCCGGAGGAGATCGGCCCCGCCGCGGTGCATGTCGCCTCCGGCGCCGTCGACGTGCTGGTGGAGGACGAGGCCGCGGCGATCGAGACGGCCCGCCGCTACCTCGGCTATTTCGGGCCGCCGGCGCCGGCCGGCGAGGCGCCGGACGGCGCCCTGCTGCGCGACCTGGTGCCGGAGAACCCGCGCCGCGCCTATGACGTGCGCAAGGTGATCGCCGGCATCGCCGACCGCGGCAGCGTGCTGGAGGTGAAGGCAGGCTACGGCCGCGCCATGGTAACCGCGCTGGCGCGGATCGAGGGTCGCGCGGTCGGCGTCATCGCCAACCAGCCGATGTTCCTGGCCGGGGCCATCGACGGGCCGGCCGCGGAGAAGGCCGCGCGCTTCGTGCAGATCTGCGACGCCTTCGACATCCCGCTGCTGGTGCTGTGCGACACGCCGGGGCTGATGGTAGGGCCGGAGGTGGAGAAGACCAACCTCGTCCGCCGCAGCGCCCGGCTGCTGACCGCGCTGGCCAATGCGACGGTCCCGATCATGACCGTGGTGCTGCGCAAGGCCTATGGGCTCGGCTACTACATCATGGGCTCCCGCCCCTTGCACCCGAGCATCCTGCTGGCCTGGCCGACCGCCGAGTTCGGCGGGATGGGGCTGGAAGGCGCCGCCAGCATCATCCACCGGCAGGAGCTGGAGGCGATCGCGGACCCGGCGGCGCGCGCCGAGGCGCATCGCGCCCGCACCGCCGAGCTGCGCGCCTACAACACCGCGCTCGAGGTCGCCGGGCGCTTCGCCTATGACGACGTCATCGACCCCGCGGATACCCGCGGCATCCTCGGCAAGGTGCTGCGTGGCCTGCCGCCGGCGCCGCCGCGCAGCGGCCGCAAACGCTTGATCGACCCCTGCTGACGGGCCGGGCGAAGCCCGTGGGCGCGGCGTCCGCCGGCACCGGCGGCCCGCCCCTACCCTGCGGGCCTGGGTGCCGCATCCGCGGCCGGATCGGCCCCGCTGGGTCCGAGCCGATGGCGGGCAGGTCTGTCCGCCACCCGTCAGCCACCGCCTCGGGTGGTCCCGCCGGCGCCGGCGAAGATCCGCTCCGCAGCACGCGGCCACGATACGCCGCGGCCCGGGCCGGGGTGTGGGAATGGTCGTGGCCGAGCGCCACGGCGAGGTCGCCCTTCGCCGCATTCGTCTCGATCCGCAGGATCGCGGCACCGACCCCGAGATTGAAGCAGGCGTCGCCGACCAGGCGGTCGCGCAGGTGCCCGATAGGCGCCAGCGGCCGGTCCGTCAGGCCGGCTCGAGCCGCCCCGCCCGCAAGCGCGGCAGCGGCGGGAAGGTGAAGGCGATGGCCACGGCCCCGAGCCCGATGGCCAGGGAGCTGAGATGCATCCCCGCATAGCTGCCGAAACGATCGAAGATCCAGCCGCCGACCGCCGGCCCGGTCGCCATGCCGAGGCATGACACCATGGTCGCCGCGCCGAACACCGTGCCCATGATGCGCGGCCCGAAATAGTCGCGCGCCAGCACGGCATAGAGCGGCATGACCCCGCCATAGGCGAGCCCGAAGACCGCCGCGACGGCATAGAATTCCCCGAGGCCGCGGGCCGGGAGGAAGGCGCCGATCGCCAGCGCCTGCAGCAGCAGGCCGCCGATCAGCACCGGCTTGGCGCCGTGGCGGTCGGCGAGCACGCCGAGCAGCAGGCGTCCGCCGAGCCCCGCCAGTCCCTGCAGGCTGTAGACGCTGACGGCGGCCATGGCGGACAGGCCGCAGACCATGGCGTAGCTGACCACATGGAAGATCGGCCCGGCATGGGCGAGGCAGCAGGCGAAGAAGGTGGCGGCCAGCACCAGGAATTGCCGGCTGCCGAGCGCCTGCCGCGGGGTGGGGCCCTCGCCCGCCACAGCGCCCGCCCCACCGGCCATGCTTCCGCCCGCCAGCGTCAGCGCCGGCGGGCGGCGGAGCAGCAAGGCCGCCGGCAGCAGGACGGCCCAGGCCACCAGCCCGATCACCAGTTGCGCGGTGCGCCAGTCATGGCCGGAAAGCAGCCATTGCGCGAAAGGCGCGACCGTTACCGGCGCCATGCCGAGCCCGGCGGAGACGAGCGAGACCGCGAGCGCCCGCTGGCGGTCGAACCAGGCGCTGGCGGTCGCCATCATGGGCGCGAAGAAGGCGCCGACCGCGGCGCCGAGGAACAGGCCGTAGACGAGTTGGAAGGCGAGCAGGCTCCTGGCCTGGCTGGCCAGCACCAGGCCGGTCCCCAGCAGGATCCCGCCGGCGATGCCGACGATGCGCGGACCGTGGCGGTCGCTGACCCAGCCCCAGAAGAAGGCGCCGCCCCCCATAGCCAGGAAGGCGATGGTCATCGCGGCGGAGATGCCGGTGCGCGACCAGCCCGTGCCGTTGGCGATGGGATCAAGGAAGACAGCGAGGGAGAACATCGACCCCATGCCGATGCAACCCATCAGCGCCCCGACGGCGACGATGACCCAGCCATAGTGTCGTTCCATGCGCGTTCCCTCCCGCAGGGTCCGTGCCGGAGGGCAGCGGCCACCGCTTCGGCCGCATCGTCCCAGATCGCGGCCGCGCCGCAAACCGTCGCATCGCCTGGGGACCGATCACCGGCGGCCCGGAGGCGGCGGACGCCACCTTCGGGCACGCGCGCCGATCCGGCGCGGGAAGTCGAGGGCATCCCTGGCCTTCCCGGACCCATGGGCCGGACCGCCCTGCCGCCCGGGCGTCGAGGGCCCGGCGCTCAGGCCGTCGCCTCTCCCACCGCCTTCTTCGCCGCCGCCGGCTTGGCGCGCCGCTCGAACAGCCCGGCGATGCCGCGTGGCAGGAACAGCATGAACAGCACCAGCAGCAGGCCGTAGACCAGCGGCGCGCCGCCGGTGAATCTGGTGCCGAAAGCGATGCGCAGCCCTTCCTCCAGTCCTATGGTGATGGCGGCGCCGATGGTCGGGCCGAAGGGCGCGTACATGCCCCCGGCGATCGCGCCGAAGACGATCTGCAGCGAGATGCCGAGGCCGGCCAGCGATTCCGGGTTCAGGTATTGCCGGTATTGCGCGGTCAGCGCCCCAGCGGTGGCGGCCAGCGCCACCGAGATCACGGTGACCTTCATCTTCTCCCGCGTTACCCGGATGCCGATCGAGGCGGCGGCGTCCTCGTCCTCCGAGATCGCCGCCAGCGCCTTCGAGGACATCGAGCGGTCGAGCAGCCGCCAGGCCAGCAGCCCGGCGGCCCAGGCCGCCAGCGAGAGCCACCAGAAGCCGGTCTTGTCGAACTGCATCGCCAGGAAGCCGCCGCCCGGCGGCGCCTGGGCCGGGGTCATGCCGAGTGATCCGCCCGTGATGTCGCGCATGGCGACGATCAGGATGCGGACGATCTCGCCGGCGGCCAGGGTGACGAGCGCGAAGTAGTGGCCGACGACGCGCAGCCGGAAAGCCGGGTAGCCCAGCAGCATGCCGATCACCACCGCGACGCCGACACCGACCGGGATGCCGATCCAGGGCGTCAGGCCGAGGCTGTTCCAGAGGATGGCCATGGTGTAGGCCGCGGCGCCGAGGAAGGCGCCATGGCCGAAGGAGACCAGGCCGTAGCGCCCCATCATCGCCCAGCCGGTGCCGGCCAGCGCGGTCAGCACCATGGTGATGAGGACATGCATGACATAGTCGGGCGGCGAGAGCAGCGGCAGCGCCAGCAAGGCGGCCAGCGCCACCGCCGGCAGGACGTAATCCTTCATCGCGCGAAAAGCCCCTGCGGCCGGATGAACATGGTGACGATGAAGAAGGCGAAGGCGATGACGTAGGAGAATTCCGTCGTCCCCCAGAAGCCGCCGACCGAGATGATCAGCCCCATCAGGAAGGCCGCGAGAAACCCGCCCAGCATGTTCCCGAGCCCACCCATGACGCAGATCATGAAAGTGATCGGCCCGAAGGACAGGCCGACGAAGGGATGGACGTCGAGCTGGACCACCAGCAGGCAGGCTGCGAGCCCCGCCAGCGCACCGCCGACCGCGGAGGCGATCAGGTAGATCCGCCGCGGGTCGACACCCATCAGCGGCATCACCTCCCGGTCGCGGGCGATGGCGCGGATGGCGGTGCCGACATAGGTGAATTCCAGGAAGGCCCAGAGCACGCCGGCGCCCAGCAGCGCGGCGCAGAAGGCCGCCAGCTTGGTGCCGCTGACGAAGACCTCCCCCACCTCCATCGGCGGCATGTCGACGCCGAGCGAGCGGAACTCGGTCGAGAAGATCAGGGTCGCCGCGCCCTGGAGGACAAAGAGCACGCCGCCCGTCGCCAGCACCTGGTTGATCGGCGGCGAGGTCAGCAGCGGCCGCACCACCAGCCAGTGCAGCGCCAGGCCCAGCGCCGCGATGATCGGCAGGCAGGCGGCGAAGGCCAGCCAGAGCGGCCAGCCCAGCTGCGTGTAGAGGAACCAGACGGCATACATGCCGACCATCACCAGCTCGGCGTAGCAGAGCCAGACCACGTCGACCACGCCGAAGACGAGGTTGAGCCCGAGCGCCGGCAGGGCGAAGACGCCGCCGAGCAGGATGCCGTTGACCAGGGCCTCCAGGAAGAACGGATCCATGATTCAGTGACCACCCAGGTAGCTGCGGCGAATGGCGGGATCGGCGGCGAGCTCGGCGCTGCGCCCCTCGGCGGCGACGCGCCCGGTCTCCAGCACATAGGCGCGGTCCACCACCCGCAGCACCTGCGCCACGTTCTGCTCGACGATCAGCACCGTCAGCCCTTCCTGGCGGATGCGGCGGACCAGCTCGAAGACCTGCTGCACCACGATGGGCGCGAGGCCGGCCGAGGGCTCGTCCAGCAGCAGGATCTTCGGCCCCGACATCAGCGCGCGGCCGATCGCGCACATCTGCTGCTCGCCGCCCGACATGGTGCCGGCCAGCTGGTGCCGGCGCTGCTTCATCTTCGGGAAGAGCTCGTAGACATGGTCGCGCCGCGCGTCGAAATGCGCCCGCGCCGCGCGGGTGAAGGCGCCGACCTTCAGGTTCTCCTCCACCGTCAGATGAGGAAACAGCCGGCGGTTCTCCGGCACATGAGCGATGCCCAATCCCGGAAGCTCGTGCGGCGGCACCTGGGTCAGGTCGCGCCCGCCATAGCGCAGCGTGCCGGCGCGCGGCCGGATCAGCCCGGAGATGACGCGCAGCAGCGTGGTCTTGCCGGCGCCGTTCGGGCCGACGACGCCGACCGCCTCGCCCGGCTCGACCCGAAGGCCGACGCCGAACAGCGCCTGGAAATCGCCGTAGCCGGCCTGGATGCCGGAGAGCTCCAGCGTCGCGCCGGGGGATGTGGACAGGGCGGCACTCATGCTGCGCGTGTCTCCGGCGGGCCGAGATAGACCTCGGCGACCTTGGGGTCGTCCTGGGCCTCGGCCGGCGTGCCCTTGAAGATGACCGCGCCGTGGTCGAGCACCACCACGCGGTCGACGACGGACAGAAGCACGCCCATGATGTGCTCCACCCAGACGATGGTGATGCCGCGCTCGTCGCGGATGCGCTTCAGCATCTCGGCTGCCTGGCGCATCTCTCCGGTGTCGAGCCCGCCGAGCGATTCATCCGCCAGCAGCAGCTTCGGCTGGGTCGCCAGCGCCCGGGCCAGTTCCAGCTTCTTCAAGCCCGCGGCCCCCAGCCCATGCGCGGTCGCATGGGGATCGTCCGGCAGCTGCGCCAGCCGCAGCGCGTCGCGCGCGCGGCGCTCCGCCTCGGCCTTGTCGATGCCGCCGCCGGCGCCGAAATGCGCCGCCAGCATCGCGTTCTCCAGCAGCGACAGGCCGCGGAAGGGGCGCGGGATCTGGAAGGTACGGCCGATGCCGCGCCGGCAGCTTTCATCCGCCGTGCAACCGGCGATCTCCTCGCCGGCCAGCTTCACCGACCCCGCGGTCGGCTTCAGCATCCCGGCGATGCAGTTGAAGGTGGTGGACTTGCCCGAGCCGTTCGGCCCGAGCAGCCCGAGGATCTCGCCCTGCGGCACGCTGAAGGAGACGGCGTCGACGGCGGTGAAGCCGCCGAACTTCTTCGTCAGGCCCTCGACCTGCAGCAGCGGCGTCCCGGCCCCGATGACCACAGCGCCGGACGGCGCGGAGGTCTGAATCGGTGCCGCAAATGCGCCCGACACCTCAGGACTTCAGCGCATAGGGGTTCTCGGGCGGCAGCGGCATGACCGGCTCGCGGCCGATCTGCGAGGGCCAGATCACGTGCGACTTGGCGTTCTCGAACTGCATCACCACGCAGATGCTGCGGGCATTCTGCCCGGCCATGACGTCCTCGGGCGGGTTGAACTTCACGCCATAGCCCTGGATGGTGCCGCCGAGCGGGATATCCACCTGCAGCGCCGCTTCGCGCAGCGCGTCGGCGCTCATCCCGCCGGTCTTCCGCACCGCCGGCTTGAGGACGTGCTCGAGGAAGATCCAGGTATTGTTGAAGCCCATCGAGGCATGCGGCGGCAGGTCGCGCACCTGGTGCTTCGCCGAGTATTTCTCGACGAAGGTCTTCGCCAGGTCGGCGACGCCGGGCTGCAGCTTCGACCAGTCGAGCATCTGCGTCGCCGCCGGGTCGGCGTTGCACATGAACTCGATGTCCTTGCCGAAGGTGTCCCAGAGCTTGTCGATCTGCGACCAGCCGGCGCCATGGCCGAACAGCATCCGGAACCGCAGGCCGCCCGAGCGCGCCTGGCGCAGGAAGAGCGTGATGTCCGGGTTGTAGCCGACCTGGTAGACGATGTCCGGCCGCTCGCGCCGCAGCTTCGTGACGAGCGTCGAGAGGTCGGGCGTCGTCGCCGAATAGGCCTCCTTCAGCACCAGCGGCATGTTGCGCTTCTTGGCATTCGCCTCGATGGCGCCGGAGACGCCGGTGCCGTAGGGCCCGTCCTCGTAGATGCAGGCGAGCTTCACCTTCTCGGGCGGCATGCCGAGCTTCTTCTGCGCCTGCTCGGCGACGACCGAGACGGTGCCCTCGGCATACTGGTCGGAATGCACGGTCGGGCGGAAGACGTACTGGAAGTGCTTGTCCTTCAGCACCGCGGTCGCAATCGCCGAGGTGATCCACATGATCTTCTTCTGCGCCTCGAACCGCCCGGACAGCGGGACGGCATGGGCCGAGGAGTAGATGCCGGTGACGACCTCGAGCTTCTCCTGCCCCAGCAGGCGCTCGGCCTCGTTGATGGCGACGTCGGCCTTGCTCTGGCTGTCGGCCGAGACGCCGACGACGGGACGGCCATCGACGCCGCCGCGCTCGTTGAACAGCGCGATCGCCAGCTCGCCGCCCTGGAACAGCGGCACGGATCCGGCGCCGGCGAAGGGGCCGGAGAGATCGGTGAGGATGCCGACGCGGAGCGGATCGCCGCCGCGCGCCGGGGCGGTCTGCGCCCGCGCCGTGGCCGGCACGCTGGCGGCGAGGCCAAGGCCCGCCCCGGCCTGGAGGAGCGTACGGCGCGATGACCCGCTGTTGGACATGCCTGTCTTCCTTCCCTGAGCCCTTGCCGCGGCATGCGGGACGCGGCGGGGGAAGGCTGTGCGACGCGGGGATGGCCCCGCGCTGCTGCGTCCCTCCGCCGTGCCTTGCTGCGCGCGGCTTGTGTATTGCGGGAAGGAGAAACTGCCGGCGCCACCGCGTCAAGCGGCAGCGGCCGGCGCCGGCATCATGGCTTGCGGAAGCGCGCCACGAAGAAGCCGTCCATGCCGCCCCGATCGGCCCAGATGTCCGGCCGGGTGCGCAGCGTGCCGGCGGGCGTGATCGCCTCGGCGAGGCCCGGCACCTCCTCCGGCCGCACCGGATCGACCGCGAGGCCGAGCGCCGCCGCGGCGGCGAGATGCGCCTCGCCCTCCTCGGCCTGCAGCGAGCAGGTGGCCAGCACCAGCCGGCCGCCCGGCGTCAGCCGCTTCGCCGCCGCAGCCAGCAGCACCCGCTGCAGCTCGGCCATCGCCGCGATGTCCTTGGCGCGCTTCAGGTAGGGCACGTCGGGGTGCCGGCGGATGGTGCCGGTGGCGCTGCAGGGCGCGTCCAGCAGGATGGCGTCGAAGGTGGCGCCACCGGCATCCCATTGCACCGCGTCGGCCACCACCAGCTCGGCCGGCAGCTGCAGCCGGGTCAGGTTCTCCCGCAGCCGCGCCGCCCGCTTCGGGTCGCGCTCCACCGCCGTCACGGCGGCGCCGGCGGCGGCGAGCTGCGCGGTCTTGCCGCCCGGCGCGGCGCAGAGGTCGACCACCCGCTCCCCCGGCCGCACCGCCAGCAGCCGGGCCGGCAGGGCGGCGGCGGCGTCCTGCACCCAGAAGGCGCCCTCGGCGAAGCCGGCCAGCTCGGTCACCCGCGTCCCGGCCGGGTAGCGCCAGGTCCCGGTCGGCAGCATCTCGCCGCCCTCGGGCGCCTCGGCGCCCGGCTTCAGGCTGAGGTCGAGCGGCGCCTCGATCCGATGCGCCGCGGCGATCGCCCGCACCGCCGGCCCATAGGCGGCGTGCCAGGCGGTCCAGAGCCAGCCCGGGGTGTCGCGCCGCTCGGCGTCCAGCCCCTCCAGCGCCGCCGGCCCGGCCTCGGCCACCTTGCGCAGCACCGCATTGACCAGCCCGGCGAAGGGCGCGGGGACAAGGTCCACCGCGCTGCCGACCGCGGCATGGGCGGGGGTGCCGAGCAGCAGCAGCTTCGCCGCGCCGATCCGCAGCGCGTTGCGCACCGTCTCCGGCGGCTCCTTGCGCAGGAAGGGCTCCAGCACGGAATCAATCGACCCGGCCCGGCGCAGCACCGCCGCGGCGATCCGGTGGGCGGCCGCCTTGTCGCGCGGGGAGACGGCGGCGCCCGGCCGCGCCTCCCCTTGCCGCGCACCCGGTGCGGCTTGCCGTCGGTTGGCAGCGCGTCCAGCGCCTCCTCCAGCGAGCGGTGGCGGAGGATGACGGCGTCGAGCAGGGCGGCGGCGGCGCGCCTTGCGGGGCTTTGCGGAGGATTGGCCATGAAGCCGGGGTTTATGGCCCCCGGGCGCCGCCCATGCTAGTCCGCGCGCCCATGGATCTCATGGCGCCATCGCGTACCGACCGCTCCCTCGGCGCCCTGCCGGAGGCGCTGCAGCGCCGGCCGCGCCTGGCGCTGGTCCTGCTCTGCCTGGCCTTGTGGCTTCCGGGCTTCTTCACCCTGCCGGCGACCGACCGCGACGAGGCCCGCTTCGCCCAGGCGACGAAGCAGATGCTGGACACCGGCGACTATGTCCGCATCCGGGTCGGGGAGGAGGAGCGGAACAAGAAGCCGGCCGGCATCCACTGGCTGCAGGCGGCATCCGTCACGCTGGTCGAGGCGGCGCATCTCGGCACCCGCCGCGACATCTGGGCCTACCGGATCCCGAGCCTGCTGGGCGGGATGCTGGCGGTGCTGGCGACCTTCCACTGGGGGCGGTCGCTGGTCGGCCGACGTGCGGCCCTGCTGGGGGCGGCCATGCTGGCCTCCTCCCTGGTGCTGGTGGCCGAGGCGCATATCGCCAAGACCGATGCCGCGCTGCTCGCGACCGTCGCCGCCGCCATGGGGCTGTTCGCCCAGGCCTATCTGCGGCCGGAGCATTTCACCGCGAAGCAGGCGGCCGGCTTCTGGCTGGTGCTGGGGGTGAGCATACTGCTGAAGGGCCCGGTCGGGCCGATGGTGCCGCTGCTGGCCGGCATCACCCTGGCGGTCGCCGACAAGGGCGCGCCCTGGCTGCGGGCGCTCCGCCCTGGCTGGGGCCTGCCGCTGATGGTGGCCGCTGCGGCGCCCTGGTTCGTCGCCATCGGCATCGCCACGGAGGGCCGCTTCTTCGAGCAGGCGGTCGGCGGCGACATGCTGTCGAAGATCGGCAGCGGCGAGGAGAAGCATGGCGGCCCGCCCGGCTTCTACCTGCTGAGCTTCGGCATCGCCGCCTTTCCCGGCGCCTGGATCGTGCTCTGCGCCCTGCCGACCGCCTGGCGCGACCGGCTGAACCCGCCGACCCGTTTCCTGCTGGCCTGGATCGTGCCCTCCTGGCTGGTCTTCGAGGCAGTCTCGACCAAGCTGCCGCACTACACCCTGCCGATGTACCCGGCGCTGATGCTGCTGGGCGCCGCCTGGGCGATGGACCCGCTGCGCCGACTGCCGGCGCGCTGGTGGCGCTGGTTCGCGCTGGCGGCACTGGGGCTGGCGGCGCTCGGCCTGGCCCTGGCGGCGGGGCCGCGGGCTGGTTCCTGGTGCGGAATCCGCTCGGGGCGGCGCTGCTGCTGCCGCTCGGAGCCCTGCTGGTCTGGGTGGTGGCGCGCAACGCGGCGCGCGGCGCCTGGGGCCGCGCCGGGCTGCTCGGCGCGCTGCTCGCCGTGCCGCTCTATGCCGCGGTGCTGGAGGGGATAGTGCCGCGGCTCGAGCCGCTCTGGATCGCGCCGCGCCTGGCCGCGCTGCTGCACGACCAGGCGCCGGGCCTCGCCTCCCGCGATTTCGGCATCACCAGCCACTCCGAGCCTTCGGTGCTGTTCGCAGTGGGCGGCGGGACCAGCCTGCTGCGCACCGGCGGGGATGCCGCCCGCTTCCTGGCCGGCGCGCCGGGCCGGGTGGTGGCGGTCGGCGACCGGGCGGAACGCGACTTCCAGCGGGAGGCGGCAACCCTGGCACTCGCCTTGCAAGAGATTGGGGAGGTGACCGGATTCAACTATACCAGGGGGCGCTGGGTCACCCTCATGCTCTTCCGGCGGGCACCATGATCGGCAGGCGATGATCGACTGGGTCACCAACCTCGTTGCTGCGGGCGGCCTGTTCGGCGTCTTCGCCCTGATGCTGGCGGAGAACCTGTTCCCGCCCCTGCCCTCCGAGATGGTGGTGCCGCTGGCCGGCTTCGCCGCGGCGCGCGGGCAGATGTCGCTGGCCGGGGTGATCCTGGCCGGCATTGCCGGCTCGCTGGTCGGCAACGCAGTCTGGTTCGAGCTCGCCCGCGCCTATGGGGCGGAGCGCATGTACCGGATGATCGACCGGCTGCACCGCTTCACCCGGCTGGGGCGGGAGGAGATCGGCCAGGCCGAGGCGGCGCTGCGGCGCAACGGGCCGGCGGCGGTCTGCATCGGGCGGGTGATGCCGGGCATCCGCACCGGCATCTCGATCCCCGCCGGGCTGGTCGCCCTGCCGCGCAGCGTCTTCTATCTCTGGACCACCATCGGGACGGCGATCTGGACCGGCGGGCTCGCGGTCGCCGGCTACCTGCTGGAGGACAGCTTCCACCTCGTCGGGGACTGGGCCGGCCCGATCGGCGCCGCGCTCGCGCTCTGCGTCTTCGCGCTGCTGGGATGGCAGGTCTGGAAGGCACGGCGCCGGTAGCCGGCCTTGCGTTGCCGCAAGGACCGGGCCGGGCGGCCCGGGCATCCTGCGCCGCATGGCAATGCGCGACACCTCGGCGGGCTACGGCACCCCGACCAAGCTGCTGCACTGGGGCATCGCCGCGCTGATCGCGGCGGCCTGACTGCTTGGCAATTTCATGGAAGACCTGCTGCCGCGCGGGCCGGCGCGGCAGGCGGGGCTCGACTGGCATGCCGGGCTGGGCGCGCTGGTGATGGGGCTGTCGATGCTCAGGCTGCTGTGGCGGGCGGCGAACCTTCGGCCCGTTGACCCGCCTGGGACCCCGGCCTGGCAGGCGCGGGCGGCGCATCTGGCGCATGGCGCGCTCTATGCAACGACGCTGGCGGTGCCGCTGACCGGGATCCTCGAGCCGCTGGGCGCGGGGCCGTCCCTTCGCGCTCTTCGGCCTGATCCCCATGCCCGCTCCCTTCACCCCGCCCTTCGGCCACTTCTGGGGGAGGCGCATGAGCTGCTGGCGCACCTGCTGCTGCTGGTCGTCGCGGCGCATGTCGCCGCGGCGCTCTGGCACCATCTGGTTCTGCGCGACGGGGTGCTGCGGCGGATGCTGCCAGGGGAAAAGCCGGGACGCGGCTGAGGGCCGGGCCCCGGCAGCGGAGCTCAGCGGATGGCGATGGGGTTGATGATCGCCTGCACCGCGCCCTTCAGCAGCGGCTGGCCCAGCACGAAGAGGAACTCCTTCGCCTGGTCGCGCGCGAGCGCCCGGGTGTCCATGACCTCCAGGATATGGATGCCGTTCTTCGCCAGCAGGGTCTGGTGGCCCTCCCAGACGCGGTTGGGATTCTTGAAGGGCACCGCCCCGACGCCCCAGGTGTCGGCGCCGACCGCGACCACGTTGAGGCTGGCGAGGTATTCCGCCGCGCCGTTGTCGATGCCCGGCTCGCCCTTGCCGAAGCGGGCGGGGTCGCGCTCCAGCAGCTCGACCCAGCCGGCATGGATCAGCACCACGTCGCCCTGCCGCACCTCGACGCTCTGCGCCTGCATGGCGGCGCGGAGGTCGTCGGCGGTGATGATCTCGCCCTCGTCCAGCATCGGCTTGCTGCGGGCGCGCGCCATGTCGACCGGCACGCCGCGGGTGACCGTCGGCGGGATGGTCTCGACGCCGAGCTTCGTCACCCCCGTGGTGCGCATGAAGTCACGCGCGTGGTTGCCGTTGTAGAAGGTGTTGTCGATGCCGAGATGGGCGAAGCTGTCGATCTGGCTGCCGACGCCGAGCCAGCCGACGAACATGTCGTCGGCATAGGACACCTTGTTCTCGGACGGCACGATGGCGCCGCCGAGCTGGTCGGGCATCATCACCGTGACCGAGGCGCTGCGCGGCAGATAGGCCGGGGTGTCGCGGCCGATGGGCACGCCGAGCCGGTAGACCTGGCCGCGGGTGACGAGCTTCGCCGCTTCCAGCACCTTCTGAGGGGTCAGCAGGTTCATCGCGCCGATCTGGTCGTCGGCGCCGTATCTGGACGAGAACCAGGTGCCGCCCGGGGCCGCCGCAGGCCTTGGTGCCGTGGTCGCCGCAGGCGCCTGGGCCCGTTGCGTCGGGCCGTGCTCGCCCGGGGGATGCGCCTGCCCCGCCCAGGGCGGCAGTGCCAAGGCGGCCGCGGCCGCCACGATCGATCTCCGCATTCGCGTTTCCTCCGTTCTTCCGGTCCCGGCCGGGACGTGCCGGCCAGGATGGAATTACTAAGAAACGCGAAGCGTGGGAGTCGCGCCTATTCGGCGGCCAGCCGGCGCTCCTGCAGCACGGCCCAGGCGGCGTCGAGCCCGGCGCGGAAGCGCGCGCACATCTCGCCGATCTCGGCGGCGGTGATGATCAGCGGCGGGGTGAAGGCGATGCGGTCGCCGATGGCGCGGACGATGAGTCCGGCTTCGTGACACTTCTCCTGCACCAGCAGCCCGACCTTGGCCGATGCCGGGAAGGCCTCCTTCGCCGCCTTGTCGGCCATCAGCTCGACGCCGGCGATCAACCCGACGCCGCGCACGTCGCCGACCAGCGGATGATCGCGCAGCGCCCCGAGCCCTTCGAGGAAGGCGGGCGAGACGCGCTGGACATGGCCGACCATGTCGCGCTCCTCGTAGATCGCCAGGGTCTCGAGCGCGACGGCGCAGGCCACGGGGTGGCCGCCATAGGTATAGCCATGGCCGAAGCTGCCGTTGCGCTTCGATCCCTCCAGCAGCGCGGCATGGATGGCATCCGAGATCAGCAGCGCCGAGAGCGGCTGGTAGGCCGCCGTCAGCTGCTTGGCGCAGCTCAGCATGTCCGGCTGGATGCCGTAGGTCTCGCAGCCCCAGTAATGGCCGGTGCGGCCGAAGCCGCAGATCACCTCGTCGGCGACGAAGAGGATCTCCGCCTTCTTCAGGATCGGCTGGATCGCCTCGAAATAGCCGCGCGGCGGGGTGATGGCGCCGCCGCCGCCCTGCACCGGCTCGGCGAAGAAGGCGGCGATGGTGTCGGCCCCTTCCCGGTCGATCAGCGCCTGCAGCTTCGCCGCCATGCGGGCGCTGAACTGCTCCTCGGTCTCGCCCGGCAGGCCGGCGCGGTAGTAGTTGGGGTTGCTGATGTGCAGGAAGCGGTCGCCGAGCGGCAGGTCGAAATCCGCCTGCATGTGCGGCTGGCCCGAGAGCGAGGCGGTCGCCACGGTGTTGCCGTGGTAGCCGCGGATGCGGCCGATGATCTTCTTCTTCTGCGGCCGCCCCGTGACGTTGTGGTAGTACCAGGCCAGCTTGATGGCGGCGTCGTTCGCCTCAGAGCCGCTGCACTGGAACATCGCGTGGTTCAGCCCGGCCGGCGCCACCGCGGTCAGCTTCTCCGCCAGCCGCACGCTGGGCACGTGCCCCTTCTGGAAGAAGGTGTGGTAGTAGGGCAGCGCCAGCAACTGCCTGTAGGCCGCATCCGCCAGCCGCTTCTCCGAAAAGCCGAGGCTGGCGCACCAAAGGCCGGCCATCGCCTCGATGTATTGCTTCCCCTCGGTGTCCCAGACATGCACGCCCTCGCCGCGGGCGATCAGCACCGCGCCGTCATTGGCATGGGCGCCGAGATCCGTCTGCTGGTGGACCATGTGGGCGAGGTCGGCGGCGTGCAGGCTGTTCGGGCGCATCGGGGAAACTCCAATCCGGCGGGCGCAGGCTATCGCCGGCGGCGGGGCTCGCGCTAGCCTCTCACGGCGATGGGCGCGTCAAGACGCCCGTCCGGGAAGGGATCGACCATGGACAGACGCTCCGTACTGAAGGCCGCCGCCGTGCCGGCGGCCGCAACAGGCCTTGCCGCGCCGGCGCTGGCGCAGGCCCGCCCCAAGATCACCTGGCGCCTCACCTCGAGCTTCCCCCGCAACCTCGATACGCTCTACGGCGCCTCCACCACCTTCGCCCGCATGGTCAGCGAGGCGACCGATGGCGACTTCACCATCCGCGTCTTCGCCCCGGGCGAGATCGTCCCGGCGCTCGAGGCGCGCGACGCGACCTCGAAGGGCTTCGTCGAGGCCAGCTTCACCGCGTCGTCCTACTCGATCGGCACCGACCCGGCCTTCATGTTCGGCACGGTGCTGCTCTTCGGGCTGAACAGCCGGCAGCAGATGGCGTGGCTGTACGAGATGGGCGGCAACGACAAGCTGAACACCCTGCTCTACTCGAAGTACAACGTGCTCTGCTGGCCGCTGATCAGCACCGGGGCGCAGATGGGCGGCTGGTTCCGCAAGGAGATCAAGTCGCCGGAGGACCTGAAGGGGCTGAAATCCCGCATCGGCGGCCTGGCGGGCCATGTCTTCTCCCGCCTCGGCTCGGTGCCGCAGCAGATCGCCGCCGGCGACATCTACCCCTCGCTCGAGCGCGGGACGATCGATGCCGCCGAGTGGATCGGGCCCTATGACGACGAGAAGCTCGGCCTCTACAAGGTCGCGCCCTACTACTACTACCCCGGCTGGTGGGAGGGGACGGGCATCCTCTCGCTCTTCGTCAACAAGCAGAAATACGAGGAACTGCCGCCGGCCTGGCGCAGCATCCTGCAGACCGCGGCGGCGGCGACCACCTCGCTCGGCCTCGCCAAGTACGACGCGGTGAACCCGCAGGCGCTGAAGCGCCTGGTCGCCGGGGGCGCAGCTGCGCGCCTTCCCGCAGAGCGTGCTCGACGCCTGCTACGACGAGACGATGAAGATGCACGAGGAATACGCGAAGGCCGACCCGGCCTATGCCGAGATCTTCCGCGACATGACCGCCTTCAAGCAGGATGCCTACCAGTGGCTGCAGTTGTCGGAATACACCTTCGACAGCTACCAGATCCGCCGGCTGCGGCGCTGACACCCGGCCTGACCCATGCCCGGGGCGGGACGCTGCCCCGGGGACCCGCCGCTTCCCGGCCCCGGCCGCCTGGCCGATCCTGGCCACCGGGCCGGGACACCCCATCTACCCGGCAGGATGTCGAGGGAACGCCACCCCATGGATGAACCGGCAGCCCGGGCCTGGACCCCGGCCGAGTTCCGCACGCTCGGCCTGGTCTCCGCGGCGCATCTGGTCAGCCACCTGCACATCCTGGTGCTGCCGCCGCTCTTCCCGCTGCTGCAGGCCCGGCTCGGCGTCGGCTTCGTCGAGCTCGGCCTGGCGCTGACCGTGTTCAACATCGTCTCCGGCCTGGTGCAGGCGCCGATGGGCTTCGCGGTGGACCGCTTCGGCTCGCGCCGGGTGCTGGTGGCGGGGCTGCTCCTCGGCGCGGCGGCCTTCGTCGCGCTCGGCCTCGTCCCGACCTACCCGATGCTGCTGGCCGCCGCGGCGGCGCTCGGCCTCGCCAATCTGGTCTACCACCCCGCCGACTACGAGATGCTGTCGCGCGGCATCGGCGAGGCGCGGATCGGTCGCGCCTTCTCCATCCACACCTTCGCCGGCTATCTCGGCGGCGCGCTGGCGCCGGCGCTGATGCTCGGCGTCTCGGCCTATGGTGGGCTGTCGGCCGCGCTCTTCGCGGCCGGCGCGATCGGCGCCGCGGTGGCCCTGCCCCTGGCGCTGGCCGCCGACCCGGCCCCGGCGCCGCGCGCCGCCGCCAAGCCCAAGGCTGCCCAGGGGGCCGCTTCGGTCCTGACCCCGGCGGTCATCATGCTGACCGCCTTCTTCGCCCTGCTCAGCCTCTCGACCGGTGGGCTGCAGAACTTCTCGGTGGCGGCGCTGGTCAGCGGGCATGGCGTCGATTTCGGCCTGGCCAATGTCGCGCTCAGCGCCTTCATGCTGCTCAGCGCCTTCGGCGTGCTCGCCGGCGGGGTGGTTGCCGACCGCACCAGCCGGCACGGCGACGTCGCGGCGCTCGGCTTCGGGCTGACCGGGGCGCTGGTGGCCCTGGTCGGGCTGGTGCCGCTCGGGCCGCTGGCGCTGGTCGCGGCTCTGGGCGCGGCGGGCTTCCTCACGGGCATGATCATGCCGTCGCGGGACATGCTGGTGCGCGCCGCGGCGCCGCCGGACGCGGTCGGCCGGGTCTTCGGCATCGTCACCACCGGCTTCAACATCGGCGGGACGGTTGGGCCGATCCTCTACGGCAGCCTGATGGACCACGGCCAGCCGCTGCTGGTCTTCGCCGCCTCCGTCTTCTTCATCGTCGCCACCATGGCGATGGCGCTGGTTGGGGAACGGCGGGCCAAGCGCCCCGTCGCCGCGGCGGAGTAGCGCCGCCCGGCGGCGAGGCTCAGCCCTTCGCCTTGCCCTTGCCGGCATCGCCGGCCATCGCGCGGCGCAGCCCCTCGCGCAGCGCATCCGGCTTCGGCAGCAGGATGCTCTGCCGTGTCACCGTCGCCAGCCCTTCCCGCGACAGGGCGGAGAGCTCGCGCGACACCGCTTCCCGCCGCGCGCCGATCCGGGCCGCAATCACATGTTGCGCCGGCGGCGGGCTGATCCGCAGCTGCCCGTCCTCCCGCGGCCGGCCCAGCCGCAGCAGCTTCGCCACGAGCCGGTGCCGCACCGGCAGCACCGCCAGCTCCACGTTGCGCGCATCCAGCAGCCGCAGCCGCCCGGTCAGCAGCCGCAGCAACAGGAGCCCGGCGGAGGGCGTCTTCAGCACCAGGTCGAGGAAGGTGGCGCGCGGCAGGCAGCAGAGGACCGAGCTGTGCACCGCGGTGACATTGGCCGAGCGGCTGAGCCCGTCGATCGCCGCCATCTCGCCGAAGATCTCGCCGGCCCCGGCCTCGCCGAGGATCACCTCCTGCCCACTGGCGGAATGGACGGCAATCCGCACCGTGCCAGAGATGATCAGGAAGACCTCGTCCGAGGTGTCGTCGTAGTCGATGACCGCCTCGCCCGGCTGCACCCGGCGCCAGCGCGCCTGGCGGGACGCCTCGGCCAGCAGGGCCGGCTCGACGTCCCGCAGCATGGGGAAGCGGGTGAGCCGTTCGTCGTCGGGGCTCTGGGCCATGGGGTACGCGCTCTCGTTTCGCTGCCTAGGAGACGCCAGAGGCATCCTGGATGCAAGCCACGCTGTGCGGCAGCGCACATCGGCGGATGTTTCGCCGGCGGCATTCTCGTTGCAGACATCGATGAATGCCGCCTGATGATGGGGCGAGGGCCTTCCGGCCTCACCCTCGTCCGGCGCCGGGTCCCGCTCGATCGGCTTCGGCAGGGCGGAGGATGCATCGCCTCCATGCACGTTTAGGAGAATTATTAGCAATATTTATTTGGTTATGGTTGATGTCGCCAAGACGAGGCCCCGGTGCAGCTGCCCTTGTGCCATGCCAGGCCGGTCGTCCGGCGGCCCGACAGGAGTGACAGGACCATTCCCGCGCGCCATCCCACAACCGGCCGGACGCAGGCACAGGACCAGATGCGGCCGGTCCTCGGCGCCGGCCGGCACGGCGCGGCCAGGCTGGCGGCATGAACCGGCCGCGCGGCTTCCAGTCCCTGCTTGATGCGGTCGCCCTGCCTTCCGGCATCCGCGCCGACCTGCTGCGGCGGATGACCGCCCCCTGGCGCGACTATCACGGGCTGCAGCACCTGACCGTGCTCTGGGCCCGGCACCTGCGCTTCGGCCGCGCCGGGCCGATGCAGCGGCCGCAGGTGGCCCGGTTGATCGCTGCCGCCATCCTATTCCATGACGCGGTCCTGGTTCCCGGCGCCGAGGATAACGAGGCGCGCTCGGCCGAGCTCTGGGACCGGACGGCGCGCCGGCTGCGCGGCTTCACCGCGGCCGAGATCGCCTGGGTCGGCGGGACCATCCGCGCCACCGCAGACCACCTGAACGCCCCGCTGCCACGCGGCCCCGGCGGCGCGGCGCGGCTCTGGCTGCTCGACCTCGACCTCAGCCCGATCGGCGAGGAAGCGGCGGTGTTCGACCGCAACGGCCGCGGCCTGCGGGCCGAGGCGCGGCACCTGGACGATGCCGCCTTCGCCAGGGCGCAGCGGACCTTCCTGGCGCGGATCGGCGCCGCCCCGCGGCTGCTGCGCCACCCGCAACTGCATGCGGCCTTCGAGGCGAAGGCACGGGCCAATATCAGCCGCGAGATTGCGCCGCGCCCTGCCGCGCGGCTGACACTCCCCGCCGCGGACCTCAGCGCGTGCGGACCGGCGCCGAGACGCCGCCACCGCCACCGCCGCCCGCCGTGAGCGCCGCGGCCAGGGCCGCCGCGGCGGCCAGCGGCACCAGCGCCGCCGCTGTCGCGGCCGGCATCTCCGGCTCGGCCGGCGGCAGGGGCCGGACAGGTGCGCGGCGCGGCCCGGGCCGCGCGCGGCGCGACCGGCACGCCGCGGGCCGGCACGGCAACTGCCGTACCCTCCGGCACCACCAGCCTCTGCTGCGCCGCGGCCGGGAGCGCGAGGCTCAGCGACAGGATGATGGCACACCATCTGATCATTGCGCAGATGTGCGCAATTCGCGCCCGGGTTGCAAGCCTATTCGGCATCCGCCTGGCGTTCCGGCGCCGCCCCGGCGAAGGCCGGCAGCGCCAGGCAGGCAGCCTCGGCGGCGACCAGGCGCGGCATGGCGCCGAGCTCCACGCCGAAGCGGCGGGCGTTGTAGAACTGCGGGACCAGGGCAATGTCGGCCAGGCCGGGCGCCGTGCCGAAGCAGAAGGGTCCGGGCTGGTCGCCGACCAGCGCCTCGCAGGCGGCCAGCCCCTCGGCGATGGTGTCCTGGGCCCAGGCATTGGCGGTGGCCTGGTCATGGCCGAGCGCCTTCACCCGGTTCAGCACCTTGAGATTCTGCACCGCATGGATCTCGGCGGTGATCGCCTGGGCGAAGGCGCGGGACCGGGCGCGCAGCACCGGGTCGCGCGGCAGCAGCGGCGGGTCGGGGTGGGTCTCGTCGAGGTATTCGCAGATGGCGAGCGACTGGGTGAGCACGGTGCCATCCGCCAGCACCAGGGCCGGCACCAGGCCCTGCGGGTTCAGCGCCAGGTAATCCGCCGCCCGCTGCTCGCCGCGACGGAGGTGGCGGATGCGGCGCTCGGCCTCGAGCCCCTTGAGGTTCAGCGCGATCCGGACCCGATAGGCCGCAGTGGAGCGCCAGTAATCCCAGAGGATCATGGTTATCGCCGCCCCAGCATCGACCGGGCGACGATCAGCCGCATCACCTCGTTGGTGCCTTCCAGAATGCGGTGGACGCGGAGGTCGCGGACGATCTTCTCGATCCCGTATTCCGCGAGGTAGCCATAGCCGCCGAGCAGCTGCAGCGCGTCGTCGGCGACCTTCGAGCAGGTATCGGTGACGAAGCGCTTGGCCATGGCGCAGAAGGCGGTCGCGTCCGGCGATTTCGCGTCCAGCTTGGAGCAGGCGCGCCAGAGGAAGGTGCGGGCCACTTCCAGCTCGGTCTGCATGTCGGCCAGGCGGAACTGGGTGTTCTGGAAATCGGCGATCGCCTTGCCGAAGGCGCGCCTTTCCTGGACATAGCCGAGCGCGATGTCGAGCGCCGCCTGGGCGCCGCCGAGCGAGCAGGCGGCGATGTTCAGCCGCCCGCCATCGAGCCCGGCCATGGCGAAGCGGAAGCCCTGGCCTTCCTCGCCGAGCAGCGCCGCGGCGGGGACGCGGGCGCCCTCGAAGATCACCGCGCGGGTCGGCTGGGCGTTCCAGCCCATCTTCTTCTCGTTCGCCCCGAAGGACAGGCCCGGCGTCTCCTTCGGCACCAGCAGGGCGGAGACGCCGCCCGGCCCCTCCCCGCCCGTCCGCACCATCGTCAGGTACAGGTCGGAGACGCCGGCGCCGCTGATGAATTGCTTGCTGCCGTCCAGCACGTAGTCGCCGCCATCCCGGCGCGCCCGGGTCCGCAGCGCCGCGGCGTCCGAGCCGGAGCCCGGCTCGGTCAGCGCATAGCTGGCGACCTTCCGCATCGGGATCAGGTCCGGCAGGTACTGCGCCCGCTGGGCGTCGTCGCCGAACCGGTCGATCATCCAGGCGACCATGTTGTGGATGGACAGGTAGGCGGAGACGGTAGGGCAGCCCATCGCCAGCGCCTCGAACACCACCGCCGCATCGAGGCGCGTGAGGCCGGCGCCGCCGCTCTCCTCCCGCACGTAGAGCGCGGCCATGCCGAGCGCCGCGGCCTCGCGCATCTCCTCCACCGGGAAATGCCGCGCCTGGTCCCATTCGAGCGCCTTGGGCGCCAGGACCTCCCTGGCGAAGGCGAGCGCCGTCTCGCGCAGCTCGCGCGTGGCCTCGGGCAGGTCGAAGGCGGCGGCCGAGGGGCCTTGCGTGTCGAGCGGCATGGTATCTCCTCCGGTCGGCGATATCGCGCCAGCGAGGCGGTTTCGTCCAGTGCGCGGGCGGGTCGCCCGGCGGCCCTTGCCGCCGGGCCGCCCTTCACTCCGCCGCCATCGCCAGCGGCGCCGGCGCGCCGGCCGCGGCCTCGATCTCCGCCATCCGCGCCCGCGCCGCGGCAGCGTTGCGCGCCTTGATATGGCCGTAGCCCTTGATGCCGGCCGCGGCCTCGGCCCATTCGCAGACCTTGGCGTGGGTCTTCGGCGATAGCAGCCGCAGCAGCCGCTCGATCCCGGCGCGGTACTCGCCGATCAGGGCGCGCTCCATCCGCCGCTCCTCGGTCCGGCCGAAGGGGTCGAGCGCGGTGCCGCGCAGCGCCTTGCCATGCCGCAGCATCCCCATCGCCTTCAGCATCCAGGGGCCGAAGGCGATCTTGCGGGGGATGCCCGTCACCGGGTCGGGCTTGGCCAGGAAGGGCGGCGCCAGGTTCAGCTCGATGCGCTGCGTGCCGGTGAAGTGCTGGTCGAGGAAGCCCTTCCAGTTGGTCAGGCTGTGCAGCCGGGCGACCTCGTACTCGTCCTTGTAGGCCATGAGGCGATAAAGCTGCTGCGCCACGGCGCGGGCCAGCCGCTGCTCGCCCGGCACCGCCGCCTGTTCGGCCGCCCGCACCTTGGCGACGAACTCGGCGTAGCCGCGGGCATAGCCGGCATTCTGGTAATCCGTCAGGTCGGCGACCCGCCGCGCCACCAGCGCGTCCAGCGTCTCCGCTTCCGGCGTCACCGGCGCGGGCGGCGCCAGCGCGGCTTCACGGCCGAGGGCAAAGGCCGCCTTGTTGCGCTCGACCTGCGCCCCGTTCAGCTCCAGCGCCCGGTTGATCGCCTCGGCGGAGAGCGGCACCAGCCCCTTCTGGTAGGCGATGCCGAGCAGCCAGACATTGAGGTAGATGAGGTCGCCCAGCGCCTCCTCCACCACCTGCACGCCGGGCACCGTCACCACCTCGCGGCAGGCATCCCGGATGCTGGCCAGCATGCCCGGGCGGTCATAGGTCGTCGCCGTGTTCAGCACGAACTGCGCGGTCGGCTGCAGGTCGACGTTCAGCACCGCGGCCGTGCGGTCGGCGCCGAGCAGCGGCCGCGCGGTACGCCCATGCGCCACCACCATGTCGGCGCTCAGCAGCAGGTCGGCCTGGCCCATGCCGATCCGCGGCGCCTCGATCGTCGCGGGATCGGCGCCGGCCCGGCCGATGCGCAACTGGGCGAAGACGCCGCCGCCTTTCTGCGCCAGGCCGAGCATGTCGACCGAGCGCGACGGCCGGCCTTCGAGATGCGCCGCCATGCCGAGGATGGCCGAGAGCGCCGTCACCCCTGCCCGCCGACGCCGGCGAGCAGGATGTTGAAGGCCGGCTCGCCATCCCGCACATCGGGCCGGGCCGGCTCGGCCAGCGCCTCGCCCAGCTTCGGCACCGGCTTCTTGACCGGCTCCGCCCCGACCAGCGTGACGAAGGAGGGGCAGAAGCCCTCGACGCAGCTCAGGTCCTGGTTGCAGGCGCTCTGGTCGATCTGGCGCTTGCGGCCGAACTCCGTCTCGACCGGCTCCACCGCCAGGCAGTTCGAGGTGCGCGAGCAGTCGCCGCAATCCTCGCAGACCCGGGGATTGATCGCCACGCGCTTCGTCGCCGCCGCCTGGGTGCCGCGCTTGCGCTTGCGGCGGCGCTCGGTTGCGCATTGCTGGTCGTAGATCAGCACGGTCACGCCGGGCACCTCGCGCAGCTCCCGCTGCACCAGGTCGAGGTCGCGGCGGTGGCGGTATTCCGTGCCCTTCGGCATGCGGGCATCGCCGACATGCCGCTCCGGATCGTCGGAGACGACGACGATCTTCGCCGCGCCCTCCGCCGCCATCTGCGCGGCGATCTCCGGCACGCCGAGCTCGCCGTCCACGGTCTGCCCGCCGGTCATGGCGACGGCGCTGTTGACCAGGATCTTGTAGGTCATGTTGGCGCCGGCGGCGATCGCCTGTCGGATGGCGAGGATGCCGCTATGGGCATAGGTGCCGTCGCCGATATTGACGAACATATGCTTCTCGGAAACGAAGGGCGCCATGCCGAGCCATGGCATGCCCTCCGCGCCCATATGCGTATAGAGATCGGTGTTGCGATCCATGTAGATCGCCAGGGTGTGGCAGCCGATGCCGGCCATGGCGTGGCTGCCTTCCGGCACCCGCGTGCTGGTGTTGTGCGGGCAGCCCGGGCAGAAATGCGGCGTGCGGTCGTGGATCGGCGGCGCCTGCAGCTGGGCGATGCGGTCGAGCTGGCGGATGCGGTCCTGCAGCTGCTCGGTCTGCAGCGCCTCCGGCAGCCGGGCGGCGAGCGCCCGCAGCACCGCGCCGGTGTCGAGCTCGGTCAGGTCGGAGAGCAGGCGGCGGCCCTGGTCGTCGGTCTTGCCGGTGATGCGCGGGCGCGACGCCTCGTGGTACAGCGCCTCGCGCAGCTGCGGCTCGATCACCGGGCGGCGGTCCTCGACCACCATGATCTCCTCGAGCCCCCGGGCGAACTCCCGCGCCCCCACCGCGTCCAGCGGCCAGGCCATCCCGACCTTCCAGATGCGCAGGCCCGCCATGCGGGCCGAGCTCCTCGGTGATGCCGGCATCGTGCAGCGCCTGGCGCAGCGTAGCATAGCCGCGGCCGCGCGCGGCGATGCCGAAGCGGGCCTGCGGGCTGTCCATGACGATGCGGTTCAGCCCATTGGCCCGGGCGAAGGCGAGCGCCGCCGGCAGCTTGTAGTGCCGGAGGCGCTCCTCCTGCGGGATGGCATGGTCGCGCAGGCGGATGTGCACGCCATCGGCCGGGAAGGTGAAATCCGGCCGGATGCTGGCATAGGCGGCCGGGTCGACCAGCACCGTGCCGGCGCCGTCCATGGTCTCCGCCACGCATTTCATCCCGACCCAGAGGCCGGCGAAGCGCGACATATCCAGCGCCTTCAGCCCGTAGTCGAGGATCTCGGTGACGCCGGCCGGGTCGAGCACCGGCATCTCGACATCCATGAAGGAGATCTCGCAGCCGGAGGTGATGGTGGACGACTTGCAGGAGGGGTCGTCCCCGGCCAGCGCCAGCACGCCGCCCTTGGGCGCGGTCCCGGCGGGATTGGCATGCCGCAGCGCATCGCCGCTGCGATCCACGCCCGGGCCCTTGCCGTACCAGATGCCGAAGACGCCGTCGTATTTCTGGTTGCCGTAGAGGCCGATCTGCTGCGTGCCCCAGATCGCGGTCGCCGCCAAGTCCTCGTTCAGCGCCGGGCGGACGACGATGTTCGCCCTCGGCCAAGCGCTTCGCCTGACGCAGCAACTGCTGGTCATAGGTGCCGAGCGGCGAGCCGCGATAGCCGCTGACATAGCCGCCGGTGTTCCAGCCCATGGCGCGGTCAAGCTGGTGGCGCACCAGCGGCAGCCGGACCAGGGCCTGGATGCCGGTCAGCAGCAGCGTCTCCCCCGCCTTCTCCCAGCGGTCCTCGAGCGTGGCTTCGGGGCGTTGGATGCTGCCCATCATGTCTCTCCCGGACGGGGCGACCTCGGCCGCCCCACCTTGCCTTGAATGTCGGACTGCCCAGGGGGCGCGGCAAGGCCCCGGGCGGGCCGGCTCATCCGGAAGAATGCGCCGGTCCGGGCCGGAGGTCCTGCCGCATTTCTTGCTGCACCGCCGAAAAAACGGAAGGATCTTCCGCCATTTCGCGCTCAGCAGCGCAAGACTGCCGCCGGATGCGGCGCGGCCAGCAGCGGGCCGGCGCCGAACAGCTTGTCGCGGTAGGTCCCCGGCGCATAGGCGGTCTTGTAGGCGCCGCGCGCCTGCAGCGCCGGGACCAGCAGATCCGCCACCGCCTCGATGCATTCCGGCATCACGGTGCGGGACAGGTTGAAGCCGTCCGCCCCGGTCGCCTCGGCGAAGGCGATCAGCTTGGTCGGCGATGGCGTCCGGCGTGCCGACCAGCGGCTTCTGCCGGCTGCCCAGGATGAACTGGTCGATCAGGTGCCGCTTGGTCCAGCCGGGGCCGAAGACCCGCGCCATGGACTCGACGTTGGAGGAGATGGCGTTGCTGCCGGAGGCGGCGATCGGCTCGTCCATCCCGAAGCGGTCGAAGTCGATCCCGAGCGAGGCAGCGGCATGCGCCAGCGCGCCGGTGATGCTGGCATGGCTGCGGTAGTCCGCCAGCAGGTCCTCCGCCTCCGCCTGGGTCCGGCCGAGGATCAGCGTGGCACCGACGAAGACCCGGATCGGCCGCGGCGCGGCGCGGGTGCGCAGGTCGGCGATCAGCCGGGCGACGTTCTCCGGGCTGGAGGGATTGAGGAAGATGCATTCGGCGTGCCGCGTGGCGAAGTCGCGGCCGCGGTCGGAAGCCCCGGCCTGGTAGAGCACCGGCGTCCGCTGCGGCGAGGGCTCACACAAGTGGATCGCCTCGATCCCGCCGGAGCGGATGGCGCGAACCTTCATGGGGTCGGCATAGACACCGGTGGCGCGGTCGGCCCGCACCGCGTCCTCGGCCCAGCTGCCCTCCCACAAGCCGTAGGCGGTCGCCATGAACTGCTCGGCCGCGTCGTAGCGCGCATCGTGGGCCAGCTGCGCCGGCAGGCCCATGGCGCGGGCGGCGCTGTCGAGATAGCCGGTGACGATGTTCCAGCCGATCCGCCCGTCGGTCAGGTGGTCGAGGGTCGAGAAGCGCCGGGCGAAGAGCGCCGGCGCCTCATAGGTCAGGTTCACCGTGACGCCGAAGCCGAGGTGCTGCGTGACGGCCGCCATGGCCGGCACCACCAGCATGGGATCCAGCAGCGGCACTTGCACCGCATGGCGGATTGCGGCGTCCGGGCTGTTGCCGAGCACGTCGTAGATCCCGACCACATCGGCCAGGAACAGCCCGTCGAACAGCCCGCGTTCCAGCGTGCGGGCCAGGCCGGTCCAGTAGTCCAGCCGGCGGTAGTCGGTGGAGCGGTCGCGCGGATGCGTCCACATCCCGTGCTGGATGTGGCCGATGCAGGCCATGTCGAAGGCGTTCAGGCGGATTTCGCGGGGCATGGGGAGACGCTAGCACAACCCCCTTGCCTGTCAGCCCCATCGCGGCAGAAGCTTCCGCCATGGACGCCATCGACCGCCGGATCCTCCGCGCCCTGCACCGCAACGCCCGGCTGACCAATGCGGAGCCTGGCCGAGCAGGTCGGCCTCTCCCCTCCCCTGCTGGACGCGGGTGAAGCGGCTGGAGCAGTCGGGGGTGATCAAGGGCTATGTCGCCATCCTCGACCAGGCGCAGCTCGGCCTGCCGGACACCGTCATCATCGAGGTGATGATGGAGCGCCACGACGAGGAAAGCCTGAAGCGCTTCGAGCAGGCGGTGACCGAGATGCCGGAGGTGGTCGAGGCCTGGCTGGTCACCGGCGAGTACGACTACGTCATCAAGGCCGCGGTCGGCGGCACCGCGGGCTACGAACGCCTGCTGCGGGAGAAGCTGTACCGCCTGCCCGGCGTGCGGCACACCCGCACCAGCTTCACCCTGCGCAGCCTGAAGCAGAGCTGGACGCCGGCGCCGTGACGCGCCGGCCTCGCCGCCTCAGTGATTCGCCGCGTCCTGCGCGTCGAAGTGGCGCTTGATGCAGCTGAAGCCGAACAGCACGCCGAACACGAACAGCGCGAAGCCGAAGAACTGCAGGTAGTCATGCGCCATCGCGGCGGCGAAGAGGCCGGCCAGGGCGATGAGGCCGGAGAAGACCAGGAAGAAAGCGGTGCTGCCGTTCACGGGCGTGGCTCCTTGCGGGGGATGTCGTCGAACAGGATGCGGGAGGCCGCGCCGTCCAGGTCGTCATACTGGCCGGCGCGGAGGTTCCAGAGGAAGGCGCAGAGGCCGAGGAAGCCCATGAAGAGCGCCATCGGCAGCAGGAGGATCAGGCTGTCCATGCGGGGTCCTTTCCGGCGCGGAGCGAGTTGCCGATCACGATGAGGGAGGAGGAGGCCATGACGAGGGCCGCCATCAGCGGCGTCACCACGCCAAGGATCGCCAGCGGCACCGCCACCAGGTTGTAGGCCAGGCTGAAGGCGATGTTCTGCTTCGCCAGGCGCTGCGCCCGCCGCGCGGTGCGGATGGCCGCCGGCAGGGTGGAGAGCCCCTCCGCCCGCAGCACCAGGTCGGCCGCGGTCTGCGCCAGGTCGGTTCCGTCGCCCGGGCAGGCGGAGACATGCGCGAGGCCGAGCGCCGCGGCGTCGTTGATGCCGTCGCCGACCATCAGCGGGCGGCGGCCCGCGGCCCGCAGCGCCTCGATCCGCGCCGCCTTCGCCTCGGGCGTCGCCCGGGCGGCCCAATGCGCGATCCCGGCCTGGGTCGCCACCGCGGCGACCGCGGGCGGGGCATCGCCCGAGAGCAGCTCGGCCGAAAGCCCGAGGCCGCGCAGCGATTCCACCAGGCGCGGCGCGTCCTCCCGCAGCCGGTCGGCGAAGCGGAAGGCGACGGGCGCGCGCCCGGGCGCCGCATACCACAGGGTCAGCCCGGCATCCGCCCCCGGCACGCCGATGAAGGCGGCGCTGCCGAGGCGCCGCTCGCCCGCGAGCAGGCCGCGGCCCGGCACCTCGCGCACGCCCTCGGCGGCCGGCGCCTCGGGGCAGGCGGCGGCCAGCGCCCGGGCCAGCGGGTGCCTGCTCGCCCGCGCCAGGCCGGCGGCCTCGCGCAGCTCCGCCTCGGTCCAGCTGCCGGGCAGCAGGGTCGGGCGGCCTTCGGTCAGCGTCCCGGTCTTGTCCAGCACCGCATGGTCAGCGGTCGCCAGCCGCTCCAGCGCCGTGCCGTTCGCCACCAGCACGCCGCGGCGGAACAGCGCGCCGACCGCCACCGCCTGCACCGCCGGCACGGCGATGGCGAAGCCGCAGGGGCAGGTGACGATCAACGCGGCGACGGCCGGCACCAGCGCCTCCTGCCGAGTAAGGCCCACCCCGAGCCACCAGCCGAGGAAGGTCAGCGCCGCGACCGCATGCACCACCGGGACGAAGATGCGGACGACCCGGTCGGCGACATCGACGAAGCGGCCGCGGGCCTGCTCGGCACGCTCCAGCAGCCGCGCCATGGCGGCGAGCGAGCCGTCGGCGGCCGCGGCGGTGACGCGGGCGACGAAGGGCGCGCCCATGTTGACGGCCCCGGCCGGCAGCGCCTCGCCGGCGGCGAAGCCGCGCGGCAGGGTCTCGCCATTGGTGGCGCTCGCATCCAGCAGCGCCTCCCCGGAATCGAGCACCGCGTCGAGCCGCAGCCGCTCGCCGGCCGCGACCAGGATGCGGTCGCCGGCGCGGATGTTGCCGGCCGGCGCGGCATGCGCGGTGCCATCCGCGTCGAGCCGGGTGACCGGCCCTTCCTGCAGCGCCAGTAGCTCCGCCACCGCCTGGCGGGCGCGGCGGCGCGCGGCGCGGTCCAGCACGCGGCCGGCCAGCAGCAGGGCCAGCAGCGCGGTCGCCGCGTCGAAATAGGTGTAGTCGCCGTTGCGCAGCGTCTCGCTGGCCGACATCAACGTCGTCGCCAGCACGCCGAGCGAGACGGCCATGTCCATGTTCAGCCGGCCCATGCGCAGACCCGCCAGGGCGCTGCGGTAGATCGGCAGGCCGGCCACGAGCACCGAGGGCAGGCCGATCAGCGCCGCCGCCCAGTGCATGGCAGCGCGCGTCGCCTCGCCCATGTCCCAGCCGACCCAGACGGCGACCGAGAGCATCATGACGTTCATGGCGCCGAAGGCGGCGATGCCGAGGCAGCGCACCAGTTCGCGCCCCTCGGCATCCTCGGTCGCGCGCAGGCAGGCCGGCGACCAGGGCGCGGCGCGAAAGCCGAGCCGCGCCAGCAGCGCGACGAAGTCGTTGGCCCGTGCCGCCGCCCCGCGCCAGCCGAGCGTCAGCCGGCGGGTGGAGAGCGCGATCCGGGCGCGGGTCACGTCCGGCTCGGCCGCCAGCGCCTGCTCGACCAGCCAGACGCAGGCGCCGCAGGTCAGGCCGGCGACCATCAGCTCGAGCGTCCTCTCCTCGCCCTCGCCCTGCACATGCAGGGTGAAATCCACGGCCGGCGCGTCGACCGGCGGGCGCAGGCTGCCATCCGCGCCCTCCCGCCGTCGGTAGAAGGCATCGAGGCCGAGCCCGGCGACCAGCACATGCGCGCCCTCGCAGCCGGCGCAGCAGAAGCGCGCGCCGGCCGGGGCCGGCCCGCCGCAATGGGCGCAGACGGCGGCGGCCTCGGGCGCGGCGCGGGCCGCGAGGGTCACGGCGCGATCACCCGCTGGCGGATGTCGATATGGCTGCCATCCGCAGCGGTCAGCCGCAGCCGCGCCTCCCACTGCCCGGCGCGGAGCGCGACCGGCGCCTGCCAGGCGCCGGGCAGGTCGACGGCGGGGGCGAAGGGCAGCTCGGTGCCCTCGACCGGGCGGCGCAGCACGCCCTCGAGCCGGCCGGCCACCGGCGCGCCCGCGCGGTCGCGCGCGGTCACCCGCAGCACGCCACCGGCCAGCGTCACCTGGGCGGTCCAGCCCAGCGCATCCTGCCGCGCCGCCTCCGCCAGCACATGGTTGTAGGCGCGGCCGCGGTCATAGGAATGGCCGGTGGTGAGGCCGGTGAAGCTTCTGACCGCGGTGACGATCAGCACGGCGTTCACCGCGACGACGAGCAGCAGGCCGCCGACGAAGACCCAGGGGATCCAGGCGCTGCGGCGGGGTTGGATGGCCATGCTCATGGCTTCGGTCCCATGAAGACGCTGGCGGTCGAGACCTCGGCGCGGCCGCGCGCATCCAGCAGCCTGAAGGTGACGGGCACGTTCTCCGGCAGGTGCAGGCCGGGCGGCGCGGTGACCAGGGCGCGCCACTGGGTGATGCCGTCCGGCCGCGTGGTCAGCACCGGGCGGCCCTGCGCATCCAGCGCCGCGTCCTGCACCACCAGCCGCAGCCCGGCCGGCGCGTCCAGCACCAGCGCGTAGCTCTCGACGCCGCGGGTCTTGTCGCCGAGCTTCAGCGCATAGCCGTTGCGCACGCCGCCATCCGACAGCCGGACGAAATTCGGCGCCCGGTCGCGCAGGACGGAGAGCGAGGTGGTCTGCCGCAGCGCCCAGGACCCGGCCATGACCGCGACCACCAGGCCGAGCACGCCGGCATAGACCAGGGTGCGCGGCCGGACGACCTTGAGGTGCGTCCGCGCCTGCATGCCGCACTGCTGGCGGGCCGGGCCGGGCGGCAGCGGCTTCGCCGCGGCCTCGGAGGCCGCGAGGTTGGTCAGCGTCTCGAAGGTGATCAGCCCCTTCGGCCGGCCGAGCCTGCCCATGACGTCGTCGCAGGCATCGATGCAGAGGCCGCAGCCGATGCATTCCAGCTGCTGGCCGTCGCGGATGTCGATGCCGGTCGGGCAGACATGCACGCAGCCCATGCAGTCGACGCAGTCGCCATGGCCGTCCTGCTTGGCCTTGCCGCGCGGCTCGCCGCGCCAGCCCGCGATAGGTGACGACCAGCGAATTCTCGTCGAGCATCGCCGCCTGGAAGCGCGGCCAGGGGCACATGTAGGTGCAGACCTGCTCGCGCGCCCAGCCGGCCAGCAGGTAGGTGGTGGCGGTGAAGAGCGCGAAGAAGAAATAGACCTCGAGGCTCGCCTGCCCGGTGAAGAAGCGCGGCGTCATCTCCAGCGCGTCGTTGAAGTACATGATCCAGGCGCCGCCCGTGGCCGCCGCGATGCCGAGCCAGATGGCGTGGGTGATCGCCTTCTTGCGCAGCCAGTCGGCGGTCCAGGGCTGCAGGTCCAGCTTCATCCGGGCATTGCGGTCGCCCTGGATCAGCCGTTCCACCCACATGAACAGGTCGGTCCAGACCGTCTGCGGGCAGGTGAAGCCGCACCAGACGCGGCCGAACAGGCTGGTCGCGGCAAACAGGCCGATCGCGCCCAGCACCAGCAGGCCGGTCAGGTAGTAGACCTCCTGCGGCCAGATCTCGATGAAGAAGAAGAACAGCCGGCCATTGGCGATGTCGACCAGCACCGCCTGGTTCGGCATCTCCGGGCCGCGGTCCCAGCGCAGCAGCGGGACCGCGTAGTACAGCACGAGGCAGAGGGTGAGGATCAGCCACTTCGCCCGCCGGACGGTCCCCTTGACCGCCTTCGGGTAGACCTTCTGCCGCGTGGCGTAGAGCGGCGCCGGTGTCACCGGCGCCGCCTTGGCCTGCATGCGATCGGGAGACTTGACCTCGCCCATGATCCGCCCCGTTTACTCGCCGCCGCCCAGCGCGTGGACGTAGACGGTCAGCATGTTGACCACGGCCGGGTCCAGCTTGGCCGCCCAGTTCGGCATCACGCCGGCGCGGGCATAGCCGACGCTGCGCAGGATGCTCGCCTTGTCGCCGCCGTACAGCCAGACCTGGTCGTTCAGGCGGGGGCGCCCATCTCGCGGTTGCCCTCGCCCTTCTCGCCATGGCAGCTCACGCAGTTCTCGGCGAAGACCGCCGCGCCGCGCTCCGCCGCCGCCGTGTCGGTGGCCCGGCCGGTGAAGCCCAGCAGGTGCTCGGCCACGTCGTTCACCTGCGCCGCGGTCAGCAGCCCGTCGGCCAGGAAGCGCGGCATGGCGATGCCCCGCGCATCGGCATCGACGCCGTTGCGGACGCCATGCGCGATGGTGCCGTGGATGGTCTCGAGGCTGCCGCCGTAGAGCCAGTCATCGTCCGCCAGGCTCGGGAAGCCGCCCGCCGCGCCCTGGCCGCCCGAGCCGTGGCAGCCCGCGCAGTTGTTGGCGAAGGCGATGCGCCCGCCGGCCAGCGCATAGGCGCGCAAGGTCGGGTCGGCGGCGATCTCGGCCGGCGTCGCCGCCCGCAGCTTCGCCAGCATCGGCTCGCGCGCCAGGCGCTCGGCCTCGAGCTCCGGCCCGATGGCGCCGCGCGCCGTCCAGCCCGAGAGGCCGCGCGCGCCGGTCATCGGGATCGCCGGGTAGATGATCGCCCAGACGATGGCGAAGGCGATGCAGGCGTAGAAGACGTACAGCCACCATTTCGGCAGCGGCGTGTCCAGCTCCTTCAGCCCGTCCCATTCATGGCCGGTGGTCTCCCGGCCGGTGACGCTGTCTTTCTCGACCTTGGTCGGCATCGTCAGATGCTCCTGGCGAAAGTCTGGCGGCCCGATTCACGCTCCGGGCCACCGGCCCTCCGCGATCGGGACGCGGTGCCGGCACGCTCATCCCGCAGCGGGATGTCGGCCAGGCTTGCATAGTGCTGCCGCTTCGACGGGCGCAGGACGAACCAGAGCATCCCGAGGAAGAGCACGAAGAACCACACCACCCAGACGGTGGAGAGGAGCGACTGCAGCTTGAGGAGGTCCATGATCCGCCCCCCGTCCTACTGCTGCCGGACCTGCTCGGGGGTCACGTCGCGGAACTGCACCAGCGTCCCCAGCATCTGCAGGTAGGCGACCAGCGCATCCATCTCGGTGACCACGGCAGGGTTGCCGTCGAAGCTGCCCTGGCGCGCGCGGGCGTAGCGGCCGGCGAGGCCGGCGCCCTCCGCATCGGGCCGGGCCTGGGCCTCGAGGTCGGCGACGGCATTGGCGACCATCGCATCCGTGTAGGGCGTGCCGAGCGCCTTCTGCGCCGCCAGCTTCGCCCTGATCGAGGTCGGTGTCGAGCGGCCGGTCGAGGAAGGCGTAGGGCGGCATGATGCTCTCGGGCACCAGCGCGCGCGGGCTGCGCAGGTGCGCGGCGTGCCAGTCGTCCGAATACTTGCCGCCGAGGCGGGCGAGATCCGGGCCGGTGCGCTTGCTGCCCCACTGGAACGGGTGGTCGTACATCGACTCCGCCGCCAGGCTGTAGGGGCCGTAGCGCTCGGCCTCGTCCCGGAAGGGACGGACCATCTGGCTGTGGCAGGTGTAGCAGCCTTCCCGGACATAGATGTCCCGGCCGGCGAGCTCGAGCGGGGTGTAGGGCCGGACGCCCTCCACCCGCTCGATCGTGGTCTCGAGGGTGAAGAGCGGCACGATCTGCACCAGGCCGCCGATCGCCACGGTGATGAGCGTGAGCACGCCCATCAGGACCAGGTTGCGTTCGATGATGCCGTGGTCGCGGAGGAAGCGGAACATGGATCGGCGCTCCTTCACTCGGCGGCCGCGGGCACGAGACCGGGCTGCGCGGCGTAAGCCTGCTCAGCCAGGGCGTCGGAGCGCACGGTCATCCAGAGGTTGTAGACCATGATCAGCGCGCCCCCGAGATAGAGCAGCCCGCCGAGCATGCGGATCATGTAGTAGGGGTGCATCGCCGCGACGGTCTCGACGAAGCTGTATTGCAGGAAGCCGAGCTCGTCGTAGGCGCGCCACATCAGGCCCTGCATGATGCCGCTGACCCACATCGCGGTGATGTAGAGGACGATGCCGAGTGTCGCGAGCCAGAAGTGCCAGGAGACCAGCTTCTCGCTGTACAGGCCGGTCTTCTTCCAGAGCACCGGGAACAGGTAGTACATGGCGCCGAAGGTGATGAAGCCGTTCCAGCCCAGCGCGCCGGAATGCACGTGGCCGATGGTCCAGTCGGTGTAGTGCGACAGGCTGTTCACCGCCTTGATCGACATCACCGGCCCCTCGAAGGTGGCCATGGCGTAGAAGCCGACCGCGGTGACGGAGAAGCGCAGCGCCGGGTTGGTGCGCAGCTTGTCCCAGGCGCCCGACAGCGTCATCAGCCCGTTGATCATGCCGCCCCAGGACGGCATCCACAGCATCACCGAGAACACCATGCCGAGCGTCTGCGCCCAGTCGGGCAGCGCGGTGTAGTGCAGGTGGTGCGGGCCCGCCCAGATATAGAGGAAGATCAGCGTCCAGAAGTGCACGATGGACAGCCGGTAGCTGTAGACCGGGCGCTCGGCCTGCTTCGGGATGAAGTAGTACATCATGCCGAGGAAGCCGGCGGTCAGGAAGAAGCCGACGGCGTTGTGGCCGCTACCACCACTGGATCATCGCATCCTGCACGCCCGACCAGGCGATGTAGGACTTGCCGCTGCCGCCGCCGACCGGCAGCGCGGCGTTGTTCACCAGGTGCAGCATGGCGACGGTGATGATGAAGGCCAGGTAGAACCAGTTCGCCACGTAGATGTGGGGTTCCTGCCGGCGGATGATCGTGCCGCCGAAGGCGATCAGGTAGGCCACCCAGACGACGGTCAGGAACAGGTCCACATACCATTCCGGCTCGGCGTATTCCTTGCCCTGGGTGACGCCCAGGACATAGCCGAGCGCGGCCGTGACGATGAAGAACTGGTAGCCCCAGAACAGGAACCAGCCCATGTCCTCGCCGCCGAACAGCCGCGCGCGGCAGGTCCGCTGCACGACGTAGAGCGAGGTGCAGAGCATGGCGTTGCCGCCGAAGGCGAAGATGACCGCCGAGGTATGGACCGGGCGGAGGCGCCCGAAGGTCGTCCATTCGAGGTCGAGGTTGAGCAGCGGCCAGGCCAGCTGGGAGGCGATCAGCACCCCCATCAGGAAGCCGACCACGCCCCAGAAGACGGTGGCGATGGCAAAGGCCTTGATCGGCCCCTCCACCATGTCGAAGTCCCGCGCCGGCAGGTGCCCGGCGGCGGGGTCTGCATAGCCCGCGACGGCCATGAAGCGATCTCCCCAAAGGGCGCGGCGGGGAGATTGGCGGATCCTGTCCGCCACGCCGCGCGCAGCGGCCAGATCGCCTTGAACTGCCTGCTGAGTCCTTGATCCGGATCAAGCGAGCGTGGGCAGGAAACCGTCATGCTGATATATCGACGCCGCGCCCTTGGGCCGTGCCTGTGGGGAGGAAGTCCGTGACGACAGAAACCATTCCGTTGACCGAGCCGCAGGCCGCCCGCATCCGGCCGGTGGCCACCGACCGCCCCTGGGTCTGGCTGACCGCGGGCTGGCGGGACATGCTGGCGACCAAGCCGATCGCCCTGGCCTATGGCGGCGCCGTCTGCCTGGCCGGCTGGGTCGTCTCGCTCCTGCTGTTCGAGGCCGGGACGCTCTGGGCCATCCTGCCGGCGACCTCCGGCTTCTTCCTGGTCGGCCCGCTGGTCGCCGCCGGCCTGTATGAGGCCAGCCGGCTGCGCGAGCAGGGCCGGTCGCCGACGCTGGCGGACATGCTTGCCCCGTTCCGCCGCAACGGCGGGCAGATCGCCTTCATCGGCGTGGTGCTGCTGGTGCTGCACCTGTTCTGGGTGCGCATCGCCGGGCTGCTCTTCGCGCTGTTCTTCGGCCTGGGCAGCGTCCCCAGCCTGGAACAATTGCCCTACGCGATGCTGAGATCCGGCCAGCTGCTGCCCTTCCTGGTCATCGGCACGGGCTTCGGCTGCATCCTGGCCGCCGCCAGCTTCGCCGTCTCGGCGGTCTCGATCCCGATGCTGGTGGACCGCGAGATCTCGGCGCTGGAGGCGATCACGGTCTCCATCCAGGCGGTGCTCGAGATGGAAGCCGATGCTGCTCTGGGCCGGGCTGATCGTGCTCTTCACGGGGCTGGCGCTGGTGCCCTTCTATCTCGGCCTGGTGCTGGTCTTCCCGCTGGTCGGGCATGCGACCTGGCATGCCTACCGGGACGTGGTGGTGCGCTAGCCGCGCCGCTACAGCAGCCAGACCTGCTCGGCCGCCGCCGCGGGCGGCGCGGCCGGGCCGGGCAGCCCGCCCGTCCCGGCCCGCCAGGCGCCGTCGGCGCCCAGCGCATCCGCCACCCAGACCCCGCCTTCCGGCTGCCGGCCGAGCGATTCCGCGCCCAGCGCCACATCGACCGCCAGCTGCGCCCGATCCAGCCCGGCCGCCAGCCGGCCCGAGCTCCACCGTCAGCTCCACCCCGCTCGGGTCGCGGCCGAGCGCATTCCGGTAGAGCGTGGTGACCGCATCGGCATCCGACCCGCCCGGCCCCGGCAGCCCCGCCGCGAGGTCGGTCCAGGCGACCCCTGCTTCGGACCGCGCCACAAGTCCGGCCAGCGTCCGGGGATCCGCCGCCTGGCCACCAAGCGCCTGGACCAGGGCCGCCGCCCGCAGGCCGGCGCTGCCCGCGCCGGACATCCTGGAAGCCGTCGACGAATTGCACCCGCTGCACCGCCGGCAGCACGATCTGGGTGCCCTCCTGCAGGGTCAGCAGCTGTTCCCCGCACGCCAGCGCATCCACCCGCGCCAGGTCGCGGCTTTCGTGGAGCGTCAGCACCGTGCCGGCATCCGCCAGGCCGAAGCCGCCGCGGGTCTCCCCCGGCGGCAGGTCGGCCAGGCCTTGCATTCGGATCGGCCACGCCGAGCCAGAGCAGGAAGCCCGCCGATTGCCGGCCGTCCGAGACCTCGACGACCAGGGGCCGCTGCGGCATGTCGTCCAGGCCGAGGCTGATGCCGTCGCGCAGCTTCAGCACGCCGTCCACCACCTCGAACCGCCAGTCGTCCTCGGGGCCGAAGCTGAAGCGGAAGCCGGACAGGGTGTCCGGGTCGGTCACCGCCAGCCGGCCGATCGCCGAGCCGATCGCCCCCGCCACCAACGTCCCGCCGCTGGCGAAGGCGAGGCCGGTCGGCGCCGTGTCGTCGACATCGAGCACCGTGACGCTTCGGGGAGCCAGGTCGTCCCAGGTGCCGCCATCGGCAAAGCGGAGGCGCAGCGAGATGCTCAGCACCGGGCTGGCGAGCGATTCGTAATCCACCATCGCCCCGGGGACGATCCGCACCGCATCCAGCCCCGGCAGCAGGCTGGCGCTGAAATCCAGCGCGTCGCGGCCGAGCAGCTCGACGCCCACCAGCCCATCCAGGTCACCGGACAGCGACAGTGTCGCCGCCCAATCCCCCGGGCGGCTGTTCTCCGCCAGGGTGGCGGGCAGCACCCCGGACACCAGTACTGCACGCGGCATGCGACCTCACCTCCTGGGACGATCCCAGGATGCGAGACGAACGGTGAAAATCCGGCAAATCCCGGGACGCCGTCGCTCCCGGCGCGACGCATCCCAGCCGCGGATCAGGCGACCAGCCGCGCCGCCATCGCCAGCAGCACCACCCCGTTGAGGGCGAAGAGCGCGCCGCCCGCCGTCCGCGTCCAGCGCCCCTGCCAGCGCGCGAAGAACCGCCCGAGCAGCGCCACGCCGCACAGCGCCGGCATCGTGCCGAGCACGAAGGCCATCATGCCGATTGCCCCCGCCAGCGCGCTGCCACCCGCCGCCGCCGCCGCCAGCGCCGCATAGAGCAGGCCGCAGGGCAGCGCCGAGAGCAGCACCCCCAGCAGCACGCCGCGCCACCCCCTCGGGTCCGCCAGCAAGGCGCCGATCCGCCCTTCCACCGCCCGCGGCAGCCGCGGCGTGGCCAGGCCGAGCCGTGGCACCCAGCCGCCCAGCCGCTTCGAGGCCTGGGCCAGCATCAGCCCCGCCGCCAGCACCAGCAGCGCCGCCAGCGCCCAGCGCAGCCCGCTGGCCAGCGTCACCAGCTCCGGCCGCGCCGCCCGCGACGGCGCCCCAGCGCGCCATAGCCCAGCATCCGCCCGGCCTGGTACGGCAGCAGCGCGGCGCCTGCCAGCCGCCGCAGCCGCCCGCCCCGGCCCCCGCGCCGGTCGCCGCCTGGGCCAGCACGAAGGGCGCGCACATGGTCGCGCAATGCGTCACGCCGCCGGCCAGGCCGGCGAGGAACAGCGCGCCCAGCAGCGCCGGCAATCCGCCGGGGCCGAGCGCGGCCAGGTCGTGCAGGCAATCGGCGAGCATGCTGCTTCCTAGGGCAGGTGGCGGACGAGCGTGAACGCTTGCGCGGCTGACCCTGCCCTGCCGGCAATCAGCCACAACGGCGCCGCGTTCTTCCCTGAACGCAAACCGCTGTAGCCCATCCACCCGGGCCTTGGGATTGCGTCGGCGCAAGCCGGTGGTGGTAGGGTCACAGTGTAACGGCGGCCGCCGGGCCGCCGTGACCCGAAGGGAGGACGACAATGAAAAGCATCACCCTCGCGGCCCTCGCCGCGCTCGCCCTGGCGCCCGGCCTGGCCGCCGCGCAGCCGGCGCAGATGACCTTCTTCGTCACCAGCGCCAATCCGGGCAAGGGCGGCGACCTCGGCGGCCTCGCCGGTGCCGATGCGCACTGCAAGGCGCTGGCCACCGCGGTCGGCGCCGGCAACCACACCTGGCGCGCCTATCTCAGCACCCAGGGCGCCAATGCGGTGAACGCGCGCGACCGCATCGGCAAGGGTCCCTGGCGCAACGCCAAGGGCGAGGTCGTCGCCAAGGATCTCGCCGACCTGCACGAGGGCGCCGCCGGCCTGACCAAGCAGACCGCGCTGACCGAGAAGGGCACCATCGTCAACGGCCGCGGCGACACGCCGAACATGCACGACATTCTGACGGGGTCGCAGTCCGACGGCACCGCCTTCCCGCCGGGGAGGACCGCACCTGCCACAACTGGACCAGCGGCGATGCCGGCAATGCGATGCTCGGCCATGCCGACCGGATCGGGCTGAACGATTCCGCGCCGATGAAGTCCTGGAACACCTCCCACCCCTCCCGCGCCTGCAACATGGACGCGCTGAAGGCGACCGGCGGGGCGGGGCTGATCTACTGCTTCGCGGCGGACTGACCAGGAAGCAAGGCCGGGGAGGTATCCCCCGGTCCCCCTTCCATTTCTCCGGGTTTGCCGGCGGCACCGCCGGGACTACATCCCTCGCATGAGTCAGGCTCCCCTCGCGCTTACCATGGGCGAACCGGCAGGTGTCGGCGGCGAGATCGCCGCCAAGGCCTGGCACCTGCTGCGAGCAACCGGTCCCAGCTTCTTCCTCATCGACGATGCGGACCGGCTGGCCGGCGCGCCGGTCCGGCGGATCGAGGCGCCGGAGGAGGCCGCCGCCGCCTTCGCCGAGGCGCTGCCGGTGCTGCACCGGCCGCTGCCGGCCCCATCGGTCCCCGGCCGGCTCGACCCCGCCAATGCCCCGGCCGTCATCGCCGCGATCGACGAGGCGGTGGCGCTGGCCAAAGCCGGGCGGGCAGCCGGCATCGTCACCAACCCGATCCAGAAATCCGCGCTCTACGCCGCCGGCTTCGCCCATCCCGGCCATACCGAATACCTCGCCGAGATCGCCGGCACCGGCACCCCGCCCGTGATGCTGCTCGCCTGCCCCGAGCTGCGCGTCGTGCCGGTGACGATCCACGAGCCGCTGCGCCAGGCCATCGCCCGCCTCACCCCCGCGCTCATCATCGAATGCGCGCGCCTCACCACCGCCGGGCTGCGCCGCGACTTCGGCATCGCCGCGCCGCGCCTCGCCGTCGCCGGCCTCAACCCGCATGCCGGGGAGGACGGCACGATCGGCACCGAGGACCGCGACATCGTGGCCCCGGCCGTCGCCGCGCTGCGGGCCGAGGGCATCGACGCCCGCGGCCCGATCCCGCCCGACACCATGTTCACCGCCAAGGCCCGGCCGGGCTACGACGTGGCGCTCGGCCTCTACCACGACCAGGCGCTGATCCCGATCAAGACGCTCGACATGACCGGCGGGGTGAACGTCACCCTCGGCCTGTCCATCGTCCGCACCAGCCCGGACCACGGCACCGCGCTCGACATCGCCGGGAAGGGCCTCGCCGATCCCGGCAGCCTCGTCGCCGCCATCCGCCTCGCCGCCGAGATCGCGGCCCATCGCAGCAGGTCGAGATCCATGAATCCGATGCGGCTTTCCGTGAACATCGACCACGTCGCCACCCTGCGGAACGCCCGCGGCGGCAGCTTCCCCGACCCGGTCGAGGCCGCCCGCATCGCCATGGCCGCCGGCGCCGACGGCATTACCATGCACCTGCGGGAGGACCGCCGGCATGTCCGCGACCAGGACCTGCACCGCGTCGCCGCCGAGGTCGAGGCGCGGCTCAACTTCGAGATGGCGGCGACCGAGGAGATGGTCGGCATCGCCACCCGCCTCCGCCCGCCGGCCTGCTGCCTGGTGCCGGAGAAGCGCCAGAAGCTGACCACCGAGGGCGGGCTCGACGTCATCGCCGCCGGCGCGCCGCTCGCCGAGGCGGTGAGGCGCCTGGCCGGCGCCGGGATCGAGGTCTCGATCTTCATCGAGGCCGACCCGCGGCAGATCGAGGCCGCCGCCCGCATCGGCGCCCAGGCGATCGAGCTGCATACCGGCACCTATGCCGATGCCGCCGCGGCCGACCGGCCGCCGATCCTCGCCCGGCTCAAGGCGGGCGCCGCGGCCGCCGCCGCCGCCGGGCTGCACTGCCATGCCGGCCATGGCCTGACCTACGAGACAGTCGGCGCCATCGCCGCCATGCCCGAGGTCTCCGAGGTCAGCATCGGCCATTTCCTGATCGGCCAGAGCGTCCTCGAGGGGTTGCCCGCCGTGGTGCGGCGGTTCAAGGCGCTGATCGCGGCCGGCCGGGGCGCGGCTTAGGAATTGAGCGGGCTGAACCCCACAATCCCGCTCAATTCCGGCCAATCCGGTTGAGGCCGATCCGGCCCGGCCGGGCTGCCCGCCAGCCTGGCCGCCCCATTGGCGGCGCGACGGCTTTGGATTTCAGGATTTGAGGAATTGAAGAAGCGCCATCGGGCTCGCCCGCGCAGAGCCCGGGCATGGCTCCGCCCTTGGCAATGCCAGCCTGCCACGGCGGCCTGGAGAATGCCAGGAATATAAGCCCAAAAACCCTCGGCGGCCCGGGCTGGCCGCGACGGCCTTCCCCACGGCGCAGGCCCCGGACGCAGGACGGGGCGGCGCCGCCACCGGCACCGCCCCGTGGCTTCGCCCGCATCGCCGGTCAGCGGCGGCGCGCCGCGGCCGGTGCCTCGGCCACCTCCTGCATCCGGCTCACCGGACCTTGCGCCAGCATGCTGGCGGGCGCCTCGGCCGGCTGCGGGTCAGGACCCGGTCGTCGCCGCCGCCCTGCAGCGTGGCGAAGCCGGACTGGCCCTGGGTGCTGCGCGGCGCATAGACCACGCTGCGATCCTCGCCGCCGCCCTGTAGCGTCGCCAGGCCACCGCCGGCGAGGTTGTCCCGCGCCCCGCCGGTCCATTGCACCTCGGAAATTCTCGCCGCCCTGCAGGACCTGCATCTCATGCGCCGCGGCGGCCTGGGCCAGGCCGAGCAGCACGCCCAGGGCCAAGCCGGGGCTCAGGGTTTGCATCATGATGGTCTCTCCTCCAGCGGGGGCCGGGATGGCCCTGCCAATGGACGGACTATTGCCTTTTGTCCGTTGTATCCGATGTGCTTGCGGATACAGGCCCTGCCGCCGCTGGCGCGCCGCGCCGCCACCGCGCAGGATGCCGCCGAGCGACACGACGGAGAGCCCATGCGCCCATTGGATCCGGCTGGTACCTGCCGAGCAACGGCGACACGCTCAGCTACGCCGAAGGGACCGACCTGGTCCCGGCCGGCACCCCGATGTTCGACCGCGTGGTGGCCGCGGCCGAGGCGGCGGGGTTCGAATACATGCTGGTGCCCGTCGCCGTCCCCTGCTGGGAGGCCTGGGTCACCACCGCCTTCATGGCCGGGCGGTCCTCCTCCATCCGCATGCTGGTCGCGGCGCGGCCGGGGTATGTGAACCCGGTGATGCTGGCGAAGATGGTGACGACCTTCGACCAGCTGACCGGCGGCCGCATCGCGGTGAACCTGATCGCCGGGCAATCGGAGGCGGAGAACGCCGCCGACGGGATCAGGTACGGCAAGGAGGAGCGCTACGCCCTGATGGCGGAGGAGGTCGCCATCATGAAGGCGCTCTGGACCGCGCGCCGGCCGGTCGACTGGGACGGCGCCTTCCATCGCCTGCGCGGCGCCCGCGTCATCCCGCCCCCTTCCAGCAGCCGCATCCACGCTTCTACCTCGGCGGCGGCAGCGCCCAGGCCTGGGCGATCTCGGCGAAGCACGCGGACGTCCACCTGTTCTGGGGCGACCGGCCGGAGACGATCGCCGGCCAGATGGCCGAGATCCGCGCCCTGGCCGCGGCCGAGGGACGGGAGGAGGCCCTGGGCTTCGGGATGCGGCTGCAGATCATCTGCCGGGAGACCGAAGCCGAGGCCTGGGAGGCCGCCGACCGCCTGGTGCGCGGCGTCGGCGAGGCGCGCAGCGCGGCGATCAGGGCGAATGTGGCGAACTCGGTGGCGAACCAGCGGGTGCAGGCGCTGCTGGCGGAGACGGGCGGGCTGATCGCGCCGAATCTCTGGGCCGGGCTGGCGAAGGTACGCCAGGGCGCCGGCGTCGCGGTGGTCGGCGACCCCGCGCAATGCGCCGCGGTGCTGCAGCGCTTCATCGATATCGGCTGCCACAGCTTCTGCCTCTCGGGCTACCTGCACGACGAGGAGGCGGAGCGGTTCGGGCGGCTGGTGCGGCCGATCCTGGCCGAGCGGAATGCGGGACGGCTGAAGTAAGGCCAGGGAGGAGGTATCCTCCCTGGACCCTCCTCTATTTCTCCGATTCTAGCATTCGCCGCGCGGCGACAGCCGACTCACAAAAAGGAAGGGAGGGGTCCGGGGAGGGAATACTTTTCCTCCCTGGCCTTCTGCCGTTTCACCCCACCGGCTTGAAGTCGTAGGTCCCGACCCCCTGCAGGATGGCGAAGCGCGCCCTGCCGCCATCCTGGCCGGTGACGCGATGCGCGGTATGCGGCGGCACCGCATGCATCTGGCCGGGCTGCAGCACCGTCACCGTATTCGGCGCGCGGGTCTCGATCACCATCGGGCCGTCCATGCACCAGAAGGTGTCGGTCACCTCCGAATGCCAGTGCCAGGGCACCTCCTGCCCCTCGGCCAGCGTCAGGATCTGCATGCGCAGCCCCGGCGCCTCGGCGACCAGCTCGCGCTTCTCCAGCGGGTACATCGCGGTCACTCCTGCGGCGGATGGGTGGCGAGCCAGTGGCGGGCGATCTCGGCGCGGCGGCAGACCCAGACGTCGCGGTGCCGCGCCACGTGGTCGAGGAAGCGCTCCAGCGCCGCGGCCCGGGCCGGCCGCCCGGCGATGCGGCAATGCAGCCCGACCGACATCATCTTCGGCGCCTTCGCCCCTTCCCGCAGCAGGAAGTCGAAGCTGTCCGTCAGGTGCCGGGTGAAGCCGTCGCCCGCGGTGAAGCCGGGCGGCACGGCGAATTTCATGTCGTTGTTGTCGAGCGTGTAGGGCACCACCAGCAAGGGCTTGCCGGCGCAGCGGACGTAGTAGGGCAGGTCGTCGGCGTAGCTGTCGCTGTCGTAGAGGAAGCCGCCATGCTCGGCGACCAGCCGCCGGGTGCGCAGGCTGATCCGGCCGGTGTACCAGCCGACCGGCTTCTGGCCGGTGGTGCGCGCGATGGTTTCGACGCAGCGGGCGATCTCGGCGCGCTCCACCGCCTCGGGCACCTGGCGGTAGTCGATCCAGCGCCAGCCATGCGAGGCGATCTCGTGCCCCGCCTCGGCGAAGGCCCGCGCCACGGTCGGGTTGAGCTCGAGCGCGCGGCCGACGCCGTAGATGGTCAGCGGCAGGTCGCGTTCCTTGAACAGCCGCAGGATGCGCCAGACGCCGGCGCGGGCGCCGTAGTCGAGGTGCGTCTCGGTCGAGAGGTCGCGCTCGGGGCGGGACGGGCCGCCGGGGACCTCGTGCAGGTATTGCTCGCTGCCGGCATCGCCGTTGAGGACGGTGTTCTCCGCACCTTCCTCGTAGTTCAGCACGAAGGAGAGGGCGAGGCGGGCGCCGCCTGGCCATTTCGGGTCGGGCGGGGTCGGGCCGTAGCCCAGGAAGTCGCGGGGGTGCTCGGTCTCGGCGGCGAGGATCGTCATGCCCGGGATGTTACGCCCGCCCGGTCGGCCCGCAAACAGAAAGGGCGCCGGTCCTGCGGCCGGCGCCCTGGCTCATCCCTGCGGGACGAGGCTCAGTTCTTCGCCTTGTCGACCAGGGCGTTCTTCTTGATCCAGGGCATCATGGCGCGCAGCTTCTCGCCGACATCCTCGATCTGGTGCTCGGCGAGCTTGCGGCGGGTCGCCTTAAAGCTGGCCTGGTTTACCTTGTTCTCCAGCATCCAGTCGCGGGCGAACTTGCCGGTCTGGATGTCGGAGAGCACGCGCTTCATCTCGGCCTTGGTCTCGGCGGTGATGATGCGCGGGCCGGTGACATACTCGCCGTACTCGGCGGTGTTGGAGATCGAGTAGTTCATGTTGGCGATACCGCCCTCATAGATGAGGTCGACGATCAGCTTCACCTCGTGCAGGCACTCGAAATAGGCCATCTCGGGGGCGTAGCCCGCCTCGACCAGCGTCTCGAAGCCGGCCTTGATCAGCTCGACCAGGCCGCCGCAGAGGACGGTCTGCTCGCCGAACAGGTCGGTCTCGCATTCCTCCTTGAAGGTCGTCTCGATGACGCCGGCGCGGCCGCCACCGATCGCGGAGGCATAGGAGAGCGCGATCTCGAGCCCATTGCCCGAGGGATTCTGGGCGAGCGCCACCAGGCAGGGCACGCCGCCGCCGCGCTGGTATTCGCTGCGCACGGTGTGGCCCGGGCCCTTCGGCGCGATCATGAAGACGTCGAGGTCGGGGCGCGGGTCGAGCAGGTTGAAGTGCACGTTCAGGCCATGCGCGAAGGCGAGCGCGGCGCCGTCCTTCATGTTCGGGCCGAGCGCCTCGCGGTACAGGTCGCCCTGCAGCTCGTCCGGCGTGAGGACCATGACCACATCGGCCCACTTCGCCGCATCGGCCGGGGTCATGACCTTGAAGCCGGCCGCCTCGGCCTTGTTCCAGGACCCGCCCTTGCGGACGCCGATGGCGACGTCGGCGCAGCCGCTGTCGCGCAGGTTCATCGCATGGGCATGGCCCTGGCTGCCGAAGCCGATGATGGCCACCTTCTTCGACTTGATCAGGTTCACGTCGGCGTCGCGGTCGTAGTAAACGCGCATGGTTCTTGTCCTTTCCTATGCAGCGCGGGAAGCAAGCAGAAGCCACAGCCCCGCGGCGATCGCGGCGGCGCCGGCACAGAGGCTGAGCACCCGGCCGAGCCGGGCGACGAGCCAGGGCAGCTGCGGCTGCAGGCAGTCGATGACGCTCCCGCGGTCGGGATCGATCATCCCGGGCACGAGCGACTCCTCGGAGGTCGAGAGGCGTTGCGCCATGCGGCGCGACACCTGCCCGCTGACGGTGTCGAGCGCATGGCACCGGCGCTCGAGCGCGCGGCCAGCGACGGCGAGGAACAGGCCGACGAGCAGCGTGCCGAGGATTACCGGCAGGGCCAGCCCCCGCCGCGTCTCGGCGATCGCCGTCGCGGCCAGCGCGTTCATCGCCAGCATGCCGGACATGCCGACCGCCAGGCAGGCGATCGACAAGGTCTCGCAATGCCGCATCTCCGCGCGGACCTCGAACATGACACGGAGGTCAAGCTCGTGCAGCGTGCGGGCGGGAGGCAGCGAGTCCATACGTCAGGCGGCGGCCAGGCCACCTGCACCCCGCGCGATGGCGACGACGCCGGTGCGCGAGACCTCGGTCAGCCCGATCGGCCGCATCAGGTCGATGAAGGCATCGAGCTTGTCGCCCGCCCCCGTCATCTCGAAGACGAAGCTCTCGGTGGTCGCATCCACCACCCGGGCGCGGAAGGCATCCGCCAGGCGCAGCGCCTCCATCCGGTGCTCGCCCTTCCCTGCCACCTTGATCAGCATCATCTCGCGCGCGAGATGCGGCCCCTCCAGCGTCAGGTCGGAGACCTTGTGCACCGGCACCAGCCGGTCGAGCTGCGCCTTGATCTGCTCGATCACCATGTCGGTGCCGGAGGTGACGATGGTGATCCGCGACAGCCGGCGGTTCTCGTCCACCGGCGCCACCGTCAGGCTCTCGATGTTGTAGCCGCGGCCGGAGAACAGGCCGACGACGCGCGCCAGGATGCCCGCCTCGTTCTCGACGAGCACGGCGATGGTGGCGTTGCGGAAGGTGGTGTCGGTAGGAGCGGGCATGATCGTTCTTCGGTCGGGGCGTGCATTAGGGAAGGCGGGGGTGGGAGTCCATCCCCCGCCGTGCGGTCGAGCCTTCGCCGGTCCTCAGACCAGGACCTTCCCCTCATCCGTCACCCCGGCGACCCCGCCGGCCTGGCCCGGGGCCAGGATCATCTCGTTATGCGCCGCGCCCGAGGGGATCATCGGGAAGCAGTTCTCGTCCTTGGCGACGGCGATGTCGGCGATGACCGGGCCGGGATGCGCCAGCATCTCGCGGATGCCGGCGTCCAGATCCTCGGCCCGCGTCACCCGGATGCCGCGGGCGTGGAAGGCGTCCGCCAGCTTGACGAAGTCGGGCAGCGCCTCGGAGTAGCTCTCGGAGTAGCGGCTGCCATGCAGCAGCTCCTGCCACTGCCGCACCATCCCCATGTACTCGTTGTTCAGGATGAAGACCTTCACGGGTAGCCGGTACTGCGCGAGGGTGCCCATCTCCTGGATGTTCATCAGGATCGACGCCTCGCCGGCGATGTCGATCACCAGCGCATCCGGGTGGGCGATCTGCACGCCCATCGCGGCGGGCAGGCCGTAGCCCATGGTCCCGAGGCCACCCGAGGTCAACCAGCGGTTCGGCCAGTCGAAGCCGAAATACTGCGCCGCCCACATCTGGTGCTGGCCCACTTCCGTGGTGATGTAGGTCTCGCGCCCCATCTCCCGGGTGATCTCGTAGAGCCGCTTCACCGCGTGCTGCGGCTTGATGATGCTGCCTTCCTGGCGGTACTGCAGGCAGCGGGTGCCGCGCCATTCCTCGATCTGCCGCCACCAGCCGGCCATCGCCTCGCGGTCCTGGGCGGCGCCGTCCTCGCGCCACGCCTCGACCAGCGCCGCCAGCACACGGGCCGCGTCGCCGACGACCGCCACGTCCACCTTGACGTTCTTGTTGATGCTGGACGGGTCGATGTCGGCGTGGATCTTCTTCGAGTTCGGCGAGAAGGCGTTCAGCCGGCCCGTGACGCGATCATCGAAGCGGGCACCGATGTTCAGCATGACGTCGCAGCCATGCATCGCCAGGTTCGCCTCGAAGGTCCCGTGCATCCCCAGCATGCCGAGGAACTGCGGATCCGTGGAGGGATAGGCGCCGAGCCCCATCAGCGTGTTGGTGCAGGGCATGCCGGTCATGCGGACGAACTCGCCGAGCAGCCGGGACGCCTCCGGCCCGGCATTGATCACGCCGCCGCCGGCATAGACGATCGGCCGCTTGGCGCCCTTCAGCAGCTTCACCGCGGCGCGGATCGACTCTGCGCTGGGCTCGGTCTGCGGCCGGTAGCTGCGATGCGCGGCCTTGGGCGCCTCGGCATAGGGCCCCTTGCCGATCAGGATGTCCTTCGGCAGGTCGATCACCACCGGGCCGGGCCGGCCGGACTTCGCCACGTAGAAGGCCTCGTGCACCGTGGACGCCAGCTTGCCGATGTCCTTGACCAGGTAGTTGTGCTTGGTCGCGGGCCGGGTGATGCCGGTCGTGTCGGCCTCCTGGAAGGCGTCGTTGCCGATCAGGTGGGTCGGCACCTGGCCGGTCAGGCAGATCACCGGGATGCTGTCCATCAGCGCATCCACCAGCCCGGTCACGGCATTGGTCGCGCCCGGGCCGCTGGTCACCAGCACCACGCCCACCTTGCCGGTCGAGCGCGCATAGCCCTCGGCGGCATGCACCGCCGCCTGCTCGTGCCGCACCAGGATGTGGCGGATGGCGTTCTGCTGGAACAGCGCGTCGTACAGCGGCAGGACCGCGCCGCCGGGATAGCCGAAGATGACCTCGACGCCCTGGTCCTTCAGCGCCTGGAGGACGATCTCCGCACCGGTCATGGTGCGGCTCTCGGTCGGGGTCTGCAGGGTGGCGGACATGGGGTCATCCTCGGGCATTGGCCGCCGCCCGGCTTTTGCCAAGGCGCGGCGAGGGCCGGAGGGTTACGCCCCTTGCTGCGCCGCGTCAACGCCCAGGATCAACAAACGCGAAGATTTTCGGCGCGTCGCTTTCCTGAAATTGCGCCTGATCGCCGATCCGCGCATGGATGATATGCATGCGGCTGGGGTCAGCCAGCCTGTGGTGGCGGAACCAGGTCGCCTGGCGCTTGGTGTACTGCCCGGTGTTCAGCACCGCCCGCTCCCGCGCCGCCGCCAGCGGCATGTCCCCGCGCAGATGCGCCAGCAGCTCCGGCATCCCATGCGCCCGCATCGCCGGCAGGGCGGGGTCGAGGCCGAGGGCGCCGAGCGCCGCCACCTCCTCCAGCGCGCCCTCGGCCAGCATGGCGTCGAAGCGGGCGGCGATGGCGGCGCGCAGGGCGTCGCGCGGCGGGTCGAGCAGGATGGCGGCGAAGTCCCAAGCGGCCGGCCCGGTATGGGCGCCCTCCCGCTGCCAGGCGGCAAGCCCCCTTCCCGTCCCGGTCCAGACCTCCCAGGCCCGGGCCAGGCGCTGGCTGTCGCCGGGGCGGAGGCCGGCCGCGGTCTCCGGGTCCGCGGCCGCCAGCCGGGCATGCAGCGCCGGCGCGCCGATCTCGGCCAGCAGCGCCCGCGCCGCCTCCCGTGCCGCGGCGGGCACCGGCGGCAGCTCGGACAGCCCCTCGGTCAGCGACAGGAAATAGAGCCCGGTGCCGCCGCAGAGGATCGGCAGCCGTCCCGTCGCCCGCGCGGCCGCCATCTCCGCCAGCGCCCGCCCTCGCCACCAGGCGACGGAGGCCGCCTCGCCGGCCGGGCGGACGCCGTAGAGGCGGTGCGGCACCAGCGCCTCCTCCGCCGGCGTCGGCCGCGCCGTCAGCACCCGCAACCCGGCATAGAGCTGCATGGAATCGGCGTTGATCACCACCCCATCCAGCCGCCGCGCCAGGTCGAGCGCCAGCGCCGACTTGCCGCTGGCGGTCGGCCCGGCGAGGATCAGCGCCCTGGGCAGCGCCCCGTCATCGGCTGATTGCGTCATGCGGCGCGCTTCGCCATAGGGGGCGCCGCATGTCCCAGATCCTCACCCTGATCGCCGCCGCGGGCGGGCTCGGCCAGCCCCACCTGCTCCGCACCCGCGCCGCGCTGCAGGCGCTCGGCGCCGATGCCGGCACGCCCGACTGGCTCTCGCCCGAGGAAGCCGCCGACATCCCCTTCGACGGGCTGGCGGCCGAGCAGGCGATCGCCGTCGCCACCCAGGCGCTGGACGGCGCCCCTGTCGACGTCATCGCCACCGCCGCCGAGGGCCGCCGCAAGCGGCTGCTGCTGGCCGACATGGACAGCACCATCGTGACCTCGGAGACGCTCGACGAGATCGCCGCCTTCGCCGGGCTGAAGGAGCGGATCGCCGAGATCACCCGGCGCTCGATGAACGGCGAGCTCGACTTCCGCACCGCGCTGGTCGAGCGCGTCGGCATGCTGGCCGGGCTCGATGTCGCGGCGCTCGAGCGCACCTGGGCGGCGACCGAGCTGACCGGCGGCGCGCAGGAGCTGGTCGCCACCATGCGGGCCAACGGCGCGCATTGCGCCCTGGTCTCCGGCGGCTTCACCTTCTTCACCGGCCGCGTCGCGGACCTGGTCGGCTTCCATGCGCACTACTCCAACACCCTGGAGATCGCCGATGGCCGGCTCACCGGCAAGGTGGGGGAGCCGATCCTCGACCGCGACGCCAAGCTGGCGACGCTGAAGCGCCTGGCGGCCGAGCATGCGCTGCCGCTGGACGCGGCGCTGACGGTGGGCGACGGCGCCAACGACCTGGCGATGATCCAGGCGGCCGGGCTCGGCGTCGCCTTCCGGGCCAAGCCGGTGGTGGCCGCGGCGGCGCGGGCGAAGCTCGACCATGCCGACCTGCGCGGGCTGCTGTTCGCCCAGGGCTACCGGGCGGCGGAGATCCTGGCGGGCTGACACGGACGGCCGGCCCCGCGCCGGCGCGGCGCTCCCCTGCCGGCGCGGGGCTGGCCGTCCGGGCCTCCACGCCCTGCCGGGCGCCGCCTTATCCCAGCCGCGGCGCCACCCGCGCCCGCCAGCGCACCTGCTTCGCCGGCAGGCCCAGGGTGCAGCGCAGCCCGGCCGGGTCCCAGTCCAGCTGCAGCCGGCCCTGCAGCTGGCGGACGATGGTGCTCTGGATCAGGCTGGTGCCGAAGCCGCGCCGCGCCGGCGGCCCCGCCAGCGGCGGTCCCCCGCTCGCGCCAGACCAGCATCAGCCCCTCCGTCCCCGGCTCCTTCGACCAGGTGACCGAAACCAGGCCGCCTGACCGCGACAGCGCGCCGTACTTGGCGGCATTGGTCGCCAGCTCGTGGATCGCCATGGCCACCGCCTGCGCCGCGCCCGGCGCCAGCCCGACCAGCGGCCCGTCGAGCTGCACCGCCGCCTCCAGCCCGCCGCCGCCGCCGCGATAGGGCGCCAGCTCCTCGGCCAGCAGCGCCCGCAGGTCGGCGCCGTTCCAGTTCTCCCGCGCCAGCAGCGTCTGCGCCAGCGCCATGGCGGCGATCCGGCCCATCACCGCCTTCTTGAAGGCCGCCGGGTCATCGGTGCGGGTCAGGGTCAGCACCGACTGCACCACCGCCAGCGCGTTCTTGGCGCGGTGGTCCACCTCCCGCGCCAGCAGCATCTTCGCTTCCTCCGACCGCTTGCGCTCGGTGATGTCGACCGCCGAGGGGATCAGGTGGGTGATCCGCCCCGCCGCATCGCGCAGCGGCGCCACCTGGAAGTCGATCGCCATGCGGCTGTCGCCGGCCATCCGCACCTCGACATCATAGCGCGACGTCTCCCCGGCCGCGGCGCGCAGGCAGGCCTCGCGCATGGCCGCCTCCACCACCGGGTCGTAGGACCACCAATAGGCTTCCCAGAAGGGCCGGCCGCGCACCTCCTCCAGCGTGATGCCGGCGGCCTCCAGCGGCGCGCGGTTGGCGTCCAGCAACGTGCCGTCCGGCGCCAGCACGCCGACGAAGGCGAAGAGGTTGTCGAGCACCCGGCGCAGCATCGCCTCGCTGTCGCGGATCGCCGCCTCGGCGGCGACGCGCTCGGTCACGTCGCGCGCCAGCACCGCCACCCGGCCCGGCGCCGGACGGTAGAAGCGCATGTTCAGCCAACGGCCGGCAGCGCCCGCCGGCTCCTCCAGCGCCTGCGGCTCGCCGGTCTCGACCGTCCGCACATGCGCGGCGAAGCGGTGCGGCGGCAGCTCGGGGAACAGCGTGCGCAGGCTGCGGCCGATGCAGGCCGCCGGCAGCCGCCCAGTCAGCCGGTCGACCGCGTCGTTGCGCTCCAGCAGGCGGAAATCGACGATCCTCCCCTCGGCATCCGGCATCGCCTCCCAGAGCGCGAAGCCCTCCTCCATCCGCTCGAACAGGCTGCGGTAGCGCTCCTCGCTGCCGGCCAGCGCCACCTCGGCCGCCTTCCGGGCGGAGATGTCCTCGATCACCGAGATGAAACGGTCCGGCCGCCCGGCGGCGTCGCGCTGCAGGGCGACGGTCAGGTTGACCCAGACCGCCGCGCCATCGGCCCGGATATAGCGCTTCTCCATCGCATAGGTGTCGAGCGTGCCGGCGAGCAGCGCCTCGACCTGCGCCAGGTCGCCGGCCAGGTCGTCCGGATGGGTGATGTCCTGGAAGGTCAGCGCCAGCATGGCGTCGCGCGGGTGGCCGGCGATGGCGCAGAAGCGGTCGTTGACCCGCAGCCAGCTGCCGTCCAGCCCGACATGGGCGATGCCGACCGCGGCCTGCTCGAAGGTGCCGCGGAACTCCGCCTCGCTCGCCGCCAACGCCTCGCGCGCCCGCCGCTCGCCATCCACGTCGACCAGGGCGACGACGCCGCCGACCAGCCGGCCATCCGCGTCGCGCACCGGCCGGCCCATGATCCGCATCCAGGCGCGCGTGCCGTCGCCGCGCTGGTAGTGCACCTCGATCGAGGGCGCCTCCTCCCCGGCCAGCACCATGCGCGCCAGCGGGTATTCATGCCCCGCCACCCGGCTGCCATCGGCATGGTAGGAGACCCATTCGTCGTAGCTGTCGACGTCCGGCGAATGCAGCACCGGGTGGCGCAGCAGCGTCTCGACGAATGCATTGCCGCCGATGATCCGGCCGGAGGGCAGCTCGGCCATGACCAGCCCGACCGGGACGGTCTCGACGATGGTGCGCAGCCGGGCCTCGCTCTCGGCCAGCGCCCGGGCGGCGGCGACCCGGGCGCTGACATCGCGCAGGATGCCGGTGACGAAGCGCCGGCCGCCGGCGGCGAAGCCGGCGACCGAGGCCTCGATCGGGAATTCGCCGCCATCGGCGCGGCGGGCGGTCAGCACGCGGCCGGGTGCCATCTCCCGCGCCACCTCGTCCGCGTCCATGCCGGCCAGCCGGGCGCCGTGCCGCGCTGCCTCCTCGGCCGGCATCAGCACGCCGAGATCCTGGCCGACCAGCGCCTCCGGCCCGGGATGGCCGAACATCCGCGCCGCCGACCGGTTGGCCGAGACGATGACGCCCTCCTGCGTGGCCACGACGATGCCGTCCAGCGCGCTGTCGACCACCGAGCGCAGCCGCGCCTCGCCCTCGGCCAGCGCCTCGCGCGCCGCATGCAGGGGGTGACGTCGGCGACGCTCTCGACCACCGCCACGGGCCGGCCATCGGCGTCGCGGCGCAGCGCCTTGTGCGCCGCCACCACCAGCTCCTCGCCGTCCCGGCGGCGATGCCGCAGCTCGCCGCGCCACTCGCCGTCGCGCAACAGGACCGCCTCGATCTCCGGCAGCGGCACCGGGAAGACGGTGCCGAGCATTGGTGCACGTTGCGGCCCATCGCCTCGGCCGCGGTCCAGCCGTAGAGCAGCTCGCTGCCCCTCGACCAGAAGCGGATGGTGCCGTCGAGGTCGCGCGCCATGAACGCCGCCAGATCGAGCGTCCGCAGCAGGTCCTGCAGCCGCGCCGCGTTGTCGGCCAGCGCCGCCTCGGTCATGCGGCGCTCGGTGACGTCCTGGCAGCTGCCGACCACCCGGCGGACCCGGCCGTCGCCATCCGACTCGGGCGAGGCCAGCTCCTCGACGATGCGGACGCTGCCGTCGGGGCGGCGGATGCGATGCTCGATGCGGTAGGGCTGGCAGTCCCGCAGCGCCTCCCGCAGCGTGGCGCGGATCCGCGGCCGGTCGGCCGGCGGGACGGCGTCGAAGAACAGCGTTGTGGAGACGGCGGCGCCCGGCGCCAGGCCGAAGATGCGGTAGGTCTCCTCGGTCCAGCGCAGCGCATTGTTCTCGGTGGCCTCGAGATCGTCGGTGTCGGCCACCTCCCAGGTCCAGCCGCCGACCCCGGTGAGCTGCTGCGCCGAGGCCAGCATCGCCTCCTTCTCGGCCAGCGCGGCATAGGCCTGGCGCTCGGCCTCGGTGCGGCGGCGCAGCGCCGCCTCGGCGGCGGCGAAGCCCTGGCGCAGCGCCTCCAGCTCGGCGACCGGCACCGGCGGCAGGTCGGCGGCGGTGTCGGCGCGCCGCTCGGGGTCCAGCGCCACCCCGCGGGCATGCGCCGCCAGCCAGCCAAGCGGCCGCAGCAGCCGCCGGGCCAGCAGCAGGGCGAGGCCGCCCGAGGCCAGCAGCGCGAGGCCGAGGCCGAAGGCGATCCCGAGCAGGGGACCCTGCCAGCTCGCGCGGTAGGCGGCATAGGGAACCGAGACGGTCACGCTCCAGCCTGGCGCCGCGGCCAGCGCCACATTGGCGAAGAGCCTGTCCGCCCCGTCCAGGCCGGTGCGGCGGACGATCTCGCCGCTGCTGCTGAGCAGCGCCTGGAGGTGCGGCGGCAGAGTGGTGCCGCGGAAGAGGCCGTCCGACCGGGCGATGACCGTGCCCCTGGCGTCGACCAGCCCGGCGAAGGTGCCGGGCTCCAGTTGCTGCGCGGCGAGCATGGCGTCGAAATAGTCGGGGTCGAGCGAGCCGCCGGTCGAGAGCAGCGGCGGCTCGCCATCGGCGCGCGGCACCGGCACCACCACGGCCACCACCGGGCGGCCGACCAGCGGCCCCGGCATCAGGCTGGACACCACCGGGCGTTCCTCACGGATGGCGGCGCGCAGCACCTCGGCGGCGGTGCCGGTCTCCGGCAGGGGCGCGCCGAGCGCGATCTGGTGGTGCAGCAGGAAGCGGCCGTCCCGATCGGCCACCGCGATCCGCATGCCGGTGATCCCGGCGACCCGGCGGGCATGGGCGAGCGCCGCCGCCGGGTCGGCGATGCGGCTGCCGTCGCCAAAGGCGGGCGAGGTGGCGAAGGCGGTCAGCGATCTCGACGCGGCCCCGGATGTCGGCATCGACCGCCAGCGACAACGCCCGGGCGGTGTCGCGCAGCCGCGCCTCGAAGGCCTGGCGATAGGCATCGGCGGCGCCGTGTAGGGCGAGGCCACCCGCCGCGAGCACCGGCAGCAGGGCGGCGAGGAGGATGCCCGCCAGGTGCCGGCGCAGGCCGACCGGGCGCCGCGCGGCACGGGGTCCCGGTGCTGGCCACGCATCGCCCGGCTGCAGATGATGGTGGTCCAGCAGGGAGTCCGGCATGGTCTCCGTCATCTCGCGACAGGGTCGGGCGCTGCGCGAGAGCCGGCGAGGCCCGCAGGGGAAGACACGCCTGAATATGTTACAACACAATTCTTAGAGCATATTACATGTTATCTTAGGCATTCCTCAACGGTTCAGGGCAATGCCGGGCCTGAAAAAGGCCGGGGCGGGCCGCCCCGGCCCCAGGGTGATTTTCGCAGCCTGAGGGGCCGGGCGCGCCGCCCGGCCGGCCCGCCGATCAGCCGGGGCTGCCCTTCTCCCCACGCAGCCGCAGCGGCACGAAACGCTGGCCCTGGGCGGTCTCGATCAGCAGCAGCGCGGTCGGCCGGTTCTGCTTGCGCAGCGCCTCCAGCCGGGCCTGGACCTCCTGCGGGGTGTTCACCCGTTCCTGCTGCACCTCGACGATCACGTCGCCCGGCCGCAGCTCGCGCTCGGCCGCCGGGCTGTCCGGTGCGACCTCGACGATCACCACGCCCTTCTGCTCCGGCCGGAGCGAGAAGCGGTCGCGCGTCTCGGGCGAGATCGGCCCGACCCGCAGGCCGAGGCCGGCCAGCTCGGTCGGCCGGTTGGCCGGCGGCGGGGTGGCGGCGGCCTGCTGCGCCTCGCCCGGCAGCTTGCCGACCGTGACCTGCAGGGTCTGCTCCTTGCCGTCGCGCCAGACAACCACGGGGACGGCGCGGCCGACCGGGGTATCGGCGACGATGCGCGGCAGGTTGCGCATCTCCTTCACCTCGGCGCCGTTGAATTTCAGCACCACGTCGCCGTTCTTGATGCCGCCCTTGGCGGCCGGCCCGTCCTCCTGCGCCCGCGCCACCAGGGCGCCGCGGCCGCCGCCCTTGAGACCCAGGCTCTCGGCGATCTCGTCGGTCACCTGCTGGATGTTCACCCCGAGCCAGCCGCGGCGGACCTTGCCGCCCGGCTCCTGCAGCTGCGCGGTGATGTTGCGCGCGAGGTTGGACGGAATCGAGAAGCCGATGCCGATCGAGCCGCCCGAGGGCGAGTAGATCGCGGTGTTGATGCCGACCACCTTGCCTTCGAGGTTGAACAGCGGCCCGCCGGAATTGCCGCGGTTGATCGCGGCATCGGTCTGGATGAAGTCGTCGTAGAGGCCCTGGCGGATGTCGCGGCCGCGGGCCGAGACGATGCCGGCGGTAACGGTGCCGCCGAGCCCGAAGGGATTGCCGATCGCCAGCACCCAGTCGCCGACCTGGGCGGTGTCGCTGTCGCCGAACTGCACGGCGTGCAGCGGCTTGTCGGTCTCGATCTTCAGCACGGCGATGTCGGTGCGCGGGTCGGTGCCGAGCAGCTTGGCGCGGATCGAAGTGTTGTCCTGCAGGATGACGTTGATCTCGTCGGCCCCGTCGATGACGTGGTTGTTGGTCACCACGATGCCGCTGGTGTCGATGATGAAGCCCGAGCCGAGCGACTGGGCGCGGCGCGGCCGCTGCGGCTGGGCGGGGCCGCCATTGCCGCCCGGCCCCTGGCCGTCCGGCCGGTTGCGGTTGAAGAAGTCGCGGAAGATTCCTCGAACGGGCTACCCGGCGGAGCCTGCGGCAGCTCCGGCGCATCCGGCCGGTTGCCGCGCGCCTGGACCGTCTGGGTGGTGGAGATGTTCACCACTGCCGGCAGCAGCTGCCGGGCGAGCGGCGCGAAGGAGGAGGGCGCATCCCGCATCGGCACCGCGACCGGGGCGTTCTGCGGCGCCGCATCGGCCGGCGCCGGAGCGGGGGTGAGGGCGGGCTGCGCGCCCGCCGCCATGGGCAGGGTGGCGAGAAGGGCGGCCAGGACGGCGGGGGAGAGGCGCATCGGGAGATCCTCGACTGCGGGGAAAGGGGGAACGGGGGGAACGCCGTTCGGTGCCCAAGGCTAGGTCAAATGGACGGGGCCGGCCATCGCGCCAGCGTCCCGGGCGTGGCGCACGGGCTGACCCGTGCGCCACGGCAGGCGAACCGGGGCGGCCTACTTCGCCGCCGCCGGCGCCGCATCGGGCGACAAACTGCGGAAATACTTGAAGAAATCGCTGTCGGGGCTGAGCAGCAGGCGGGAATCGCCATCCGAGAAGGCCTCCCGCCAGGCCTGCATGGTGCGCCAGAACTGGAAGAATTCCGGGTCCCGCTGGAAGGCGTCGGCGAAGATCCGGATGGCCACCTGCTCGCCCTCGCCGCGCAGCGTCTCGGCGCGCGACTGCGCCTCGGCGATCAGCACGGTGCGGTCGCGCTCGGCCGCGGCGCGGATGCGCTGGGCCTGCTCGGCGCCCTCGGCGCGCTGCTCGCGGGCGACACGCTCGCGCTCCGACTGCATGCGCGACAGGATGGCCTGGGTGTTCTCCTCCGGCAGGTCGGCACGGCGGATGCGGACATCCGTCACCTCGATCCCGAAGCTGCGCGCCTCGGCATTCACCCGCTGGCGGATCTCGCCCATGATCCGCGCGCGGTCGGCCGAGAGCACGGCCAGCAGCGGCTCATTGCCCAGGGTGTTCCGCAGCGAGGAGGAGACGATCGGGCCAAGCCGCAGGCGGATGCCGCCCTCGGTCGCGCCGACCGTCTGGTAGAAGCGCAGCGGGTCGGTGATGCGGTAGCGGGTGAAGGTGTCCACCACCAGCCGGCGCTGGTCGCCGAGGATGACCTCCTGCCCCTGCGCATCGAAGTCCAGCAGCCGGCGATCGAAGCTGATGCCGGTCTGGATGAAGGGCACCTTCCAGTTCAGCCCGGGCTTGTCGGCGACGCGGATCGGCTGGCCGAACTGGGTGATCAGCACCTGCTGGGTCTGGTGCACCGCGAAGAGCGACGATGCGGCGACGAGGACGACGACGCCGAGCGCGATGGCGGCAATGATCAGGCGGTTCATCGCGGCGCCACTCCAGGACGGGGACCGGACAGCATGGGCACGGCGGCGGCCGGGGCGGCCGGCGCCGGGCGACCGGCCGGGCGGGCCTGATCGCCGAGGTTGAGGAAGGGCACCAGCCCCTGCAGGCGATCGTCGACGATGACCTTCGGGTTGCGCCGCAGGATTTCCTCCATGGTCTCGATGTAGAGCCGCCGGCGGGTCACGTCCGGCGCGGCGCTGTAGGCGCCGAGCACGCTGACGAAGCGCGCCGCCTCGCCCTTGGCGCGGGCCTCCTGGCTGTCGCGGAAGCCCTGGGCCTCCTGGATCATGCGCTCGGCCTCGCCGCGGGCGCGGGGGATGATGTCGTTGCGGTAGGCCTCGGCTTCGTTGCGCTGCCGCTCGCGGTCGGCCGCGGCGCGCTGCACGTCGCGGAAGGCCTCGATGACGGCGGCAGGGGGATCGACCTTCTGCAGCTGCACCTGGGTGATCGCGACGCCCGCCTTGTACTGGTCCATGATCGCCTGGGTGCCGGCGCGGACCTGGTCCTCGATCTGGCCGCGCGCTTCCGTCAGGGCGGGCTGGATCGGGGTGCGGCCGATCACCTCGCGCATCATGCTCTCGGCGGCGGACTTGATGGTGCTTTCCGGGTTGCGGGTGTTGAACAGGAAGTCGCCCGCGTCGCGGATGCGCCAGCGCACCACGAAGTCGATGTCGATGATGTTCTCGTCGCCGGTCAGCATCAGCGACTCCTCCACCACGTCGCGCCCGACCGGGCCGCGGACCGAGGCGGGGTCGCCCGAGCGGAAGCCGATGAAGACCAGGTTCTCGGTCGTGACCCGCGGCGTCTCCACCGATCTGACCGGCCAGGGGATGTGGTAGTTGAGGCCCGGCGCCGCGGTACGGTCGAAGGCGCCGAAGCGCAGGACCACGCCTTCCTCGTCCGGCTGGACGCGGTAGAAGCCGCTGCCGGCCCAGAGCGCGACGACGATCAGGGCGAGGATCGCGAGCCCCTTCCCGCCGGCCGCGCCGCCGCCGCTCGGGATGATGCGGCGGACCGCGTCCTGCGCCTGGCGGATCAGGTCATCCAGGTCGGGTCCGGGTCCGCGGCTGCCGCCACCGGGCGGGGTCGGCGGAGGCGACCCCCAGGGCCCGCCCGGTCGGGGATTGCCCCACGGGCTGGGTCCGCCGTTGTTCAGCGCCATGGATCGAGCCGGCCTCCACCTGTTGTTCGTCTGGATCTTCGTTGCCTGCGCCAGGCCCCCGCGCCCCGATGGGGGCTGGATGCCACGGCGGTGCCCGTCCATATCACGCTGACCAGGGGGCGCGCGAACGGCGCCCCGGCCGGCATGCCCCCGGGCACGGGCGATATTGTTGGATCGAGAGGGCTTTTCAAGCGATGGGCGAGTCTCTGGTCGAGGCGGTGCGGCAGGCACTCCGGTCGGTCCGCGACCCGGTGGGCGGCCGGGACGTGGTGGAGGCCGGGCTGGTGCAGGCCTGACGGCGCGCGACGGGCTGGTGCAATTCGCCATTGCCGTGCCGCGCGAGCGGGCGCGGGAGATGGAGCCGCTGCGCCAGGCGGCGGAGAAGGCGGCAGCCGGGGTTCCCGGAGTCCTGAGCGCGACGGTGGTGCTGACCGCGCACCGCGAGCCCGCCGGGCCGAAGCCGGGCGGCACCGGGCGGGCCGGGCCGCCGCCTGCCGCGCCGGGGCATGGACACAGCCACGGCCCCAAGGCCCCGGCCGGCCAGGGGCCATGCTGCTGCCGGAGGTGAGGAAGATCGTCGCCGTCGCCTCCGGCAAGGGCGGCGTCGGCAAGTCCACCACCGCGGTGAACCTCGCCGTCGCGCTGGCGGCGCAGGGACTCCGTGTCGGGCTGCTGGACGCCGACATCTACGGCCCCTCCCTGCCGCAGATGCTCGGCGCGCAGGAGAAGCCGCGGACGGAGGGCCAGCAGATCATTCCGCTGCAGCGCTGGGGGCTGAAGGCGATGTCGATCGGCTTCCTGGTGGATGCCGAGACGCCGATGATCTGGCGCGGGCCGATGGTGATGGGCGCGCTCGAGCAGATGATGGGCCAGGTCGCCTGGGGGCGCTCGACGTCATGGTGGTGGACATGCCGCCGGGCACCGGCGACGCGCAGCTGACGATGAGCCAGCGGGTGCCGCTGGCCGGCGCCGTCATCGTCTCGACGCCGCAGGACGTGGCGCTGCTGGACGCGCGGCGCGGGGTCCGGATGTTCGAGAAGGTCAATGTCCCCGTGCTCGGGGTGATCGAGAACATGTCCTACTACTGCTGCCCGAAATGCGGCGACCGGGCGGAGCTGTTCGGCCATGGCGGGGCGCGGGCGGAAGCCGCGAAGATGGGGGTCGAGTTCCTCGGCGAGCTGCCGCTGAAGCTCGACATCCGGCTGCTGGCCGATGCCGGCACGCCGATCGTCGCGGCGCGGCCCGAGACCGAGGAGGCGCAGGCCTATCGGCGGATCGCGGCGCGGCTGTGGGACAAGCTGCAGGGCGCGGGGGCGGCGGCGCCGCGCTTCGTGGTGGAGTAGAGGGCCAGGGAGGGAAACAGGTATTCCCTCCCCGGACCCCACCTTTCCCGTTGCGGAGCCGGCAGCCGCCGCGCGGAGGGTGCCAGATCCGCGGAACTAGATGTGGGGTCTGGGGAGAATACCTTCTCCCCGGCCCTTCTTCAGTAGGCGCTGGCCAACTCGCCTGCCTGGGTCTCGACCGGCAGGCAGACCAGCCGCGTGCCGGGCCGGGCCTGGAGCTGGACGGCGGCCTCCTCGCAGGACTCGACCGTTGCATAGGTCTTGAAGCCAATGGTGGGCGCGGTGCCGGGCACGGCAGGGCTGGCGGAGGCGAGGCCGGCGAGCGCAGCGACCACGATGACGAAATCGGCCATGTCCATTCTCCACGGGCCGGGCATCCGGCAGAAGGGAGAATGCCACTTGTGCGACACTGCTGCCGTGCGCCGGCGCACATGGAGAATATGATATACTATGCCAGCAGCCGGTCGGTCTCGGCCGCCGCCGGCATCGCCGCCGCCGCGCCCGGCCGGGTGCAGGCCAGCGCCGCCGCGGCCGAGGCGCGGCGCATCGCCGCCTCCAGCGGCAGCCCGCGGTCGAGCGCCGCGGCCAGCACGCCGCACCAGGCATCGCCGGCGCCGGTGGTGTCCACCGCCCGCACCGGGAAGGCCGGGACGCGGATGGCGCCCGCGGCGGTCGCCGCCTCCGCCCCCGCCTCCCCCAGCGTGACCGCGACGCCGATCCCGAGCGCCCGGTGCAGCCCCGCGGCATCCGCGCCGCAGCCCAGCCGGGCAGCGAGCCAGGCCGCCTCGTGCTCGTTGGCGACCAGCAGGTCGAGCGCGCGCAGCGCCTCGGGCGGCATCGCCCCGGCCGGCGCCAGGTTCAGCAGGATGCGGGCGCCGCGGGCCCGGGCGCGGCGGACCAGCGCAGCGTTCTCCGCCGCCGGCACCTCCATCTGCAGCAGCAGGATCGTGGCCGGGCCGAGCGCCGCGTCCTCGACCTGGGCGACGCGGGCCGCGAGGTTGGCGCCGCTGCCGACCGCGATCTGGTTGCGGCCTTCGGGATCGACGCAGACCGCGGCGCAGGCGGTGGGCGCCGCGACGGTGGCGAGCCGGGAGAGATCGACGCCGGCGCCGCGCAGCCCGGCCAGCGCGACCTCGGCCATGGCATCGGCGCCGACCGCGCCGGCGAAGGCGGCCGATGCGCCGTCGAGCGCCGCGGCCACGGCCTGGTTGGCGCCCTTGCCGCCGGGCAGCGCGGCATAGCCGGGCCCGAGCACGGTCACCCCGGCGCCGGCAGCGCCGGCAGGGCGAAGACCAGGTCGGCGACGACCGAGCCGAAGACGAGGACGGGCATCGCGGTCAGGCGCGGCGGCGCCGCTCCCGCAGGATGCCGATGCCGAGCAGCAGCGCGATCACCGCGAAGGCGATCGGCGCCGCGGTGGGCAGCACCTGGGGGAACCAGGCGAAGGTCCCCCAGGACAGGCCGAGCGCGGTCAGCGCCGCGCCGAAGCCCCAGAAGCGGGCCAGCGCGAAGCTGCCGGCGAGGCTCGCCACGATCAGGGCGGCGATCATGGCGCGGGGTGCCCGGTTGCCGGGCCTGGCTTGGACGTCCTCATGCCGCGAGCCTAGCAGCGGCGGCGCGCGGGGTTCAACGCGCCGTCCAGCGGCCGAGCAGGAAGCCGAGCAGCAAGGTCGCGCCGAGCAGCGCCACGACCTCGCCGAACAGCGCATGCGCCAGCGGCAGGCCGATCACCGCGGCGACCACCAGGATCGCCACCCAGCGCCAGCGGCGCCAGCCGACCAGCGGCGGCGGCCCGTAGGGCGGAGGGCGGGACGCGGCCTGACGCTGGGCCGGGCGCGCGGCGGGACGGCCCTTCGGCGTCTGCCGGGCGCGGGCGCTGCCGCTCATTCCGGCAGCATCCCGCCGGCGCGGGCCCGGTCGTACAGCGCGCCGATCAGGGTGGCGAAGGCCGGGTCCACCGCCATGGCCGGGTCCATCCTTGGTGCGGTGTCGGCCCGGGTGACGCCATGCGCCTGCCAGGCGGCGCCACCGCTCAGCACGTTCTGCAGGAAGCCCTGCATGCGGTCGCAGCCCATGGCGAAGCGCGCCTCCGGCGTCTCGCCGGCCTCGAACTCCTCCCAGAGGGCGCGGAGGCGCCCGCCGAGGTCGGGCGGCAATGCGCCGAAGACGATGGCGGCGGCGGCCGTCTCGCGGTCCACCTGCGTCGCGCGGCCGGCGGGGTCGTAGGCATAGGTGTCGCCCGCCTCGATCTCGACCAGGTCGTGCACCGCGATCAGCGACAGGGCGTGGCCGAGGTCGACCTCCGCCGCCACCTCCCGGTGCAGCAGCAGGGCGATCAGCGCCAGGTTCCAGCAATGCTCGGCGCTGTTCTCCAGCCGTATCGTGCCGTCCGGCATCGGCACAAGGCCGCGCCGCTCCACCGTCTTCAGCCGGTCGGCGAGCGCGAGGAAGTCGAGCAGCGATGCGGCGCGCGTGGGATCCATCTGCGCTAGGCCCGCCGGGCGGCGCCGCGGCCGATGGCGATCCCGGCGCCGAGCGCCAGCAGGATCGCCAGGACCGGCGCGTGGAAGACGAAGGTGACGATGCTCCAGACCAGGCCGGCGACCGCCAGCGTCACCCAGAGGGCCAGCGCCAGCCCCATGAAGACCATGGCCAGGGGCAGACCGACCACCAGCAGCAGGCCGAGCAGGATCCAGCCCATCGGCTCAGCCCTCCGGCCGGCCGAGCGTCTCCATCAGCTCGCGCCACTCGCGCTTCGAGAGCCCGCTGCCGGCCTGCTGCACGGGCTCGCCCGCCAGCATCCGCCGCACGATGCCCAGCATGCCGGAGGAGAGCGTCACCGCGCCCATGCGGTAGTCGCGGAAGGCCTCGGTGCAGGCCGGCACCCAGGCCTCGACCGTCTGCAGCATCGCCTCGGCATAGACGCGGATCTCGTACTGCGCATGGGCGTCGGCGCGCAGCCGGAGGAAGTGGAAGAGGTTGTGGAGGTCGGTCTTCCAGTACCATTGCGTATAGGTGTTGAGCGTCAGGTTCATCCGCGCCAGCTCGCGCGCCAGCCCGTCCCGGCCGGGGTCCACCGGGTTGCCGGCCTCGTCCTCGTTCAGCATCCAGGCATAGTGGTCGTAGGTCTGCGTCGCATCCTGCCGCAGCAGGTCGAGCACCCGCGCCGCCTCCTCGCCCTGCAGCACCTCGCCGCGGCCCTGGCGGTTGCTGCTGGACTGCGCCGCGAGCTGGGCGGGGTCGGGGATGTAGAATTCGCGGTCGAGGATGGAGTAGCGCGCCGAGTATTCGTTCACGTTGGCGGTGCGGTGGCGGATCCACTGCCGCGCCACGAAGATCGGCAGCTTCACGTGGTACTTGATCTCGCACATCTCGAAGGGCGTGGAGTGCCAGTGCCGCATGAGGTAGCGGATCAGCCCGCGGTCCTCGGTGACGGCGCGGGTGCCACGGCCGTAGGAGACGCGGGCGGCCTGCACCACCGCGGCGTCGTCGCCCATGTAGTCGATCACCCGGACGAAGCCGTGGTCCAGCACCGGCAGGGCCTGGAACAGCAGCGCCTCGAGCCCCGGCGCGACGGGGCGGCGGGTGCGGCCCTCCGCGGCGCGGGCGGCCTCGATCTCCTGGGCTTGGGCATCGGTCAGCGGCATCCGGGGGTCCCCTGCTGGCTACGGCACGGCCCCCTGGGGCCGGCCGCCGCGCCGGGCCTTCTAGCCCGCGGCCCGGCCGGGAGGGAACAGCCGAGCCGAGTCGCCCGGCCCGGGATGGCGTCGGCGCCGATCGGGGGGCAGGATGCCCCCCTGCCCCACCCCGCCGAGGAAGCCCGATGTCCCTGCTGGACGCCATCCGCCGTTACCACCCCGAGCTGACCGCCATCCGGCAGGACCTGCACGCCCATCCCGAGCTCGGCATGACCGAGCACCGCACCGCCGCGCTGGTGGCGGAGAAGCTGGAGAGCTGGGGGATCGAGGTGCATCGCGGCGTCGGCGGCACCGGCGTGGTGGGCGTGCTGCGCGCCGGCCGCGGCAACCGCGCGATCGGCCTCAGGGCCGACATGGACGCCCTGCCGCTCGAGGAGCTGAACGACGTCCCATACCGCAGCACCGCGCCGGGGCGGATGCATGCCTGCGGCCATGACGGCCACACCACCATGCTGCTCGGCGCCGCCCGCCACCTGGCGGAAACGAAGAACTTCGACGGCATCGTCCACTTCATCTTCCAGCCCGGCGAGGAAGGCTGCGGCGGCGCCCTGGCGATGCTGGAGGACGGGTTGTTCGAGCGCTTCCCCTGCGATGCCATCTACGGCATGCACAACCGCCCCGGCATGCCCATCGGCGAATATGGCATCCGCCCCGGCCCGACCGCGGCCGGCGGCGCCTTCTTCGACATCACCGTGACCGGCAAGGGCAGCCACGGCGCGCGGCCCGAGGCCAGCATCGACCCGGTGCTGACCGCCTGCCACATCGCCACCGCGCTGCAATCCATCGTCTCCCGCACCGTCAACCCGCGCGACCCCGCGGTGGTCAGCGTCACCAAGGTGCAGGGTGGCGAGGCCTACAACGTCATCCCGGAGACCGCGACCATCGCCGGCACCGCCCGCTTCTTCTCGCGCGAGGTCGCCGGGCAGATCGAGGCCGGGCTGGCGCGGATGGCCGAGGGCGTGGCGGCCGGCTTCGGCGCGACGGCCAGGCTCGACTGGCGGCTGATCTTCGCGCCGACGGTGAACGACCCGGAGCAGACGGAGGCCTATGCGGCCGCCGCCGCCGCCCTGGTCGGCGAGGCCAAGGTCGCGCGCGACAAGCCGCCGGGCATGGGGTCCGAGGATTTCTCCTTCATGATGGAGAAGGTCCCCGGCGCCTATATCCATGTCGGCAACGGCGACAGCGCCTCGGTGCACAACCCGCGCTACCAGTTCAACGACGCCGCCATTCCCTACGGCGCCGCGCTCTATGCCCAGGTGGTCGAGCAGGGGCTGAAGCGCGGCGACCGCTGACCTCCCGGCTTGCGCCCCGGATGGCGACGCCGCACTGATGCGGCAACGCCATCCGGGGAAAGCAGGGCCATGCACATCATCCGCGCCGAGAGCTTCATCTGCCGCGCGCCGATCGACACGCCCGTCGTCAACGCCTTCGGCGCCATGACGGAACGCGTCGCGGTCTTCCTTCGCCTCACCGACGCGGACGGCGTCTCCGGCTGGGGCGAGATCTGGTGCAACTTCCCGACCATCGGCGCGGAGCACCGCGCGCGGCTGTTCGACACCTTCATCGCGCCGCGCCTGCTCGGCCAGCACATCGACAACCCGGCCGCCTGGTGGGCGGAGACCGACCGGGCCTTGCATCTCTGGGGCCTGCAGGCGGGCGAGCCGGGCGCCTTCTCGGCGGCGCTCGCCGGCGCCGACCTGGCGCTGCACGACCTGGCGGCGCGGCGCGCCGGGCTGCCGCTCTGGCGCTGGTTCGGCGGGCCAGGCGGCCATGGCGGGCCGGTGCCGGCCTATGCCAGTGGCCTCAACCCGGACACCCAGGCGCTGGCCCAGGTCGAGGCGGCCCGCGCCGCCGGCCACCGCGCCTTCAAGATCAAGATCGGCTTCGGCGAGCAGCGCGACATCGCCACCCTGCGCCCGGTCTTCGCCGCGCGGCAGGCCGGGGAGCGGGTCATGGTCGACATCAACCAGGGCTGGGACCTGCGCAGTGCGGCGCGGATGGTCGGCGTGCTCGGCGAGTTCCCGCTGACCTGGATCGAGGAGCCGCTGGCCGCCGACCGCCCGGCCTGGGAATGGGCGCAGGTGGCCGGCGCCAGCGCCGCGCCGCTCGCGGCTGGTGAGAACCTGCGCGGTGCGCTCGAATTCCACCAGGCCCTGGCCGGCAACCACCTCGGCTTCGTGCAGCCGGATTGCTGCAAATGGGGCGGCGCCTCGGCGACCCTGCCGGTGGCGCGCGCCGTGGTCGGCTCGGGCCGGGCCTATTGCCCGCATTTCCTCGGCGGCGGCATCGGCCAGCTGGCCTCGCTGCACTTGCTGGCCGCGGTGCGCGGGCCGGGCCTGCTGGAGATCGACGCCAATCCCAACCCGCTGCGCAGCCTGCTGGCCGGCCCGGTGCTGCGGGTGGCCGACGGGATGGTAGCGGTGCCGGAGGCGCCGGGGCTCGGCATCGAGCCGGATGCCGCGAGCTTCGGGCGCTACGTGGTGGCCAGGACCGCGCGCGAGGCCTGACGCCGCCGCCGGCACGGATCCGGGCTTCCACGGCCCACCGCGCGCCGTGTCAGAAGGGCGACGCCGCCCCTTCCGCATCGCCGCGACCAGGCCGAGGCAGAGGAAGGCGCCGAGCGCCGCCACCGCGAAGCCGTCGGCATAGGCCAGCACGCTGGCCTGGGTGGTCACGGTCGCCGCCAGCAGCCGCTCGGCCTGCGCCGCGGCGATGCCGGCATCCGCCCCGTGCGCGCCGAAGCGGCCGGCATAGGCGGCGAGCCGGTCGGCGACGGCGCCGGTGCCCTCGGCCAGGTGCAGGCCGATCAGGTTGGCGTGCACCTGCTCACGGATGCGGACGAAGCTCTGCATGAAGGCGGTGCCGATCTCGCCGCCGAAGAGCCGGCTGATCTGCAGCAGGCAGCCGATGGTCAGCGCCTCGGCCGGGACGATGCTGCGCACCAGCAGCACCACCAGCGCGGTCAGGGCGAAGGACTGGCCGAGCGCCTGCAGCACCTGTGAGGGCAGGAAATCGGCCGTCGCCCATTGGCTGGTGAGCCGGCTCGCCATCAGGCAGGCGACGCCGATCAGCGCCGAGCCGAGCGCCAGCACCCAGCGGCCGTCGACCCGGCGCAGGAGCAACGCCAGCGGCAGGGCGATGGCGAGCTGCGGCAGGGCGATCCAGAGCAGGACCTGGCCCACCTGCAGCTCGCGGAAATTCTTGCACCATCTGCAGGTAGGCCGGGATGATGTAGGCGGTGGACAGGATCATGAAGCGGAAGCCGGCCAGCAGCAGCATCAGGACCAGCAGGTTGCCGCGCAGCAGCATCCGCAGGTTCAGGAAGGGGTGCGGCGTCGTCAGCTCCCGCACCAGGAAGGCCAGCGTCAGGATGCCGCCGCCCGCGGCCAGCCCGACCACCACGCCGCTGCCGCGCCAGTCCAGCCGGTTGCCCTGGTCCAGCGCCGCGTAGAGCATGGCGAAGCCGCCCATCGCATAGGCCAGCCCCCACCAGTCGAGCTGCCGCAGCAGGCCGGTGTTCACGGGCTCCCGCGGCACGCCGTGCCAGATGGCGGCGAACATCACCGGCAGCGCCACGCAGTACTGCCAATAAATCCAGCGCCAGGACAGGCTGTCGGCGTACCAGCCCTCGAGCGACGCCGCGACGTTCTGCGACAGCTCGGAATTCATCGCGTAGATCGCCAGGCCGAAGATCACCATGCGCACCGGCAGGCTGCGCACGACGAACAGGATGGTCAGCGGGATGAAGGTGCCGGAGCCGATGCCGGCGAGGACTGCAGCGCGAGGAAGGCCGGCAGGGCGTCGGCCAGCGGCGCAATCAGCGAGGTCGTGAAGAACAGGATGATCCCGAGCAGCAGCACCCGCCGCGCGCCGAAGACCGCGCCGAGATAGGGCGAGGCGACGCCCACCACCATCTGGCCGATGCCGAAGCTGGTGGTGATCCAGGCGCCCTCGTCGAAGCCGGCATGCAGCGCGCCGCGCAGGTCGGCCAGGCCGAAGCTGGTGACCCGGGCGCCGAGCGTGCCCATGATCGACCCCAGCAGCACGCCGACCAGCCCGACATAGGGCCGCCAGTGCGTCGCCTCGAGCCGCGGCGGCGCGAGATGCGCGACCTGCTGCAGCGCCCGGCCGGCGGCGGTGACCGGCGCGAGGTGCTGGCTCATCGCGCCGCCGCGACGGCGCCCTCGGCGCCCGTGTCGATCGTCGCCACCACCGACATGCCGGGCCGCACCAGGGTGCCGAGCGCCGCATTCGGCTCCAGCACCAGCTTGACCGGGACGCGCTGCACCACCTTGGTGAAATTGCCCGTCGCATTGTCCGGGGGCAGCAGGGCGAAGGTGCTGCCGGTTCCCGGCGACCAGCTCTCGACCCGGCCGCGCAGCACCAGGTCGGGGAAGGCGTCCACCGTGATCCGGGCGGGCTGGCCGAGCCGGACCCGGGTCATCTGGGTCTCCTTGAAGTTGGCGATGACCCAGATGTCCGGCAGCGAGACCACGGTGACCACCTGGGTGCCGATATTGACGAACTGGCCCGGCCGCACCTGGCGCTGCCCGGCCATGCCGTCGGCCGGCGCGGTGATGCGCGTGTAGCCGAGCGCGTTGCGCGCCAGGTCGCGCTGCGCCTCGGCCGCGCGCAGCTGCGCCTCGAGCTGCCGCTGCTGCACGTCGAGCCCGGCGAGCAGCGCCTTCTGCTGGTCGAGCTGCGCGGTGTTCAGCGCGAGCTGCGCCGCGGTGCGCTTCTCGTTCGCGTCGGCCTGCTCGACCAGCTGCGGCGTGCCGGCGAGGCGGTCGCGGATCAGGTCGCGCTGGCGCTGGGCTTCCAGGTGGTAGCGGAGCAGGTCGGCGCCGGTCGCCTGGATGGTCGCCTCGGCCTGCCGCAGCAGCGCGCGCTGGACGTCGCGCTGGTTGGCCAGGTTGGCGAGCGTCGCCGCCGCCGCGGCGATATTGGCCTCTGACTGGGCGAGCTGCGCCTGGTAGTCGGAAGGCTCGATCTCCACCAGCAGGTCGCCGCGGCGGACCGGCTGGTAGTCCGTGACGAGGACGCGGGCGACATAGCCGGAGACCTTGGCGGCCAGCGGGGTCAGGTCGCCGGCCATGGTGGCGTCGTCGGTGGTGGCGTAGCGCGCCGCGCCGGTCCAGCGGTTCCAGTTCTGCGCGATGCCCCAGGCGGCGAGGCCGGCGCCGATCACCAGGGCCACGCGCAGCAGCGGCCAGAGCCAGCCGAGGCGGGACGGTGCGGTGGCGGGGCCGGTCGTCTCGCTCATGCAGGTCACCCCTCGCCGCCGATCGCGCGCCAAGGGATAAACGGCCGGCGTCGCCGCCGGCGATGACGTTGCCGCGTGAAACGCCAGCGGGAACGGCGTTACGGGGTCACGGCGCGTAGGGGTTGGACAGCGTCCCGATGCCCTCGATGGTGACGTCCACCTGCATGCCCGGCCGCATCGGCAGCGCGCCGACCGAGGTGCCGCAGGCGATGACGTCGCCGGGCCGCAGCGTCATCTCGCGCGAGATCAGCGAGACGATGCGCGCCGGGGATAGGATCATGTCGTTGAGCGGGTAGTCCTGCCGGACCCTGCCGTTCAGCGCGACCTTCACCCGCAGCGCGGACCAGTCGAGCCCGGTTGCGACCGCCGGGCCGATCGGGCCGAAGGTGTCGCAGCCCTTGGCCCGCGCCCATTGCGGGAAGGAGGCGTCGGCGAAGAGCAGGTCGAGCGCGGTGACGTCGTTGACGCAGGTCAGGCCGAAGATGGCGGCCTCCGCCTCGGCCTCGTCGGCCTCCGAGACGCTGCGGCCGATGACCAGGCCCAGCTTGCCCTCGTACAGCACCTTGCCGGCATAGGAGGCGGGCGGACGGATCGCCTCGCCCGGTCCGATGACGCTGCGGCTGTTCTTCAGGAAGTAGAGCGGGACCTCGGGGATGGCGTTGCCCTGCTTCGCCGCCGCCTCGTGGAAGTTGTTCCAGAGGCCGATGAAGGCGCCGGGGCGGACCGGCGCCAGCAGGCGGAGATCGGCCAGCGGAACGCTCTCCCCGGTCGGGGCGGCGCCGGCGAAGAGGTCGCCGGCATGCACGGCGACAGCCTCGTTCTCCAGCGTCCCGAAGCCTTCGCCGGCCTCGCGCGCGAAGCGTACCCAAAGGGCCATCGATGTCACTCCCAAGCGTCGCGCCGGTCTACCGGCGCGACGCTTGGTGTCAACTCGCCGCGGCCGCTGCGGGGCGGCGGCGTGCTCAGCCGAAGGGCAGTTCCAGCCCCGCCTCGCCCCAGGGCATCGCCGCCAGCTTCCCCGTCAGCGACAGGGTGACGTAGGCGGTCCGCATCCCCGGCCCGCCGAAGCAGATGTTGGTCGGCATCCGCTCCGGCATCTTCACGACGCCGAGGATCTCGCCGCCCGGCGCCACGGTGGTGATCTCGCCCGAGACCAGCGTGGCGACGCAGATGTTCCCCGCCGCCGTCGCCGCGATGCTGTCGAGCCGGCGGTAGCCGGGGAACTGGCAGATCACCCGCCCGCCGTTGGAGGACGGCCAGGGGTCCTTCCGCACCACGCCCGGCCCTTCCACGTCCCAGGCCCAGAGCCGGCCGGTCTCGGTCTCCGCGGCATAGAGCGTGCGGCCATCCGGCGAGAGCGCGATGCCGTTGGCCCCGCCGAAGATCGGGAAGGCGGCTTCCACGATCTTCGAACCGTCGCTCGCCGCCCAGTAGACCCCGCCATGGTCGCGGTCCCGCGCCCGCACCTTGCCGAGGTCGCTGAACCAGAAGCCGCCCTCCCCGGGCGAGCCCTTGTGCGCGAAGACGATGTCGTTCGGGCCCTTCAGCGTGTTCTCGCCGCAGCGGTCGTAGAGGACCTTCACGCTGCCGCTGGCGGGGTCGATCACCTCGATCCGGCCGCCCTTGTAGTCGGCCGGCACGCCGTGCGGACGCAGCCCTTCGGGGCCCTCGTGCCAGACGAAGCCGCCGTTGTTGCAGCAGTAGATCTGGCCGCCCGGACCCATGGCGATGCCGTTCGGCCCGCCGCCCGGCGTGGCGACCGTGGTCTTGCTGCCGTCGGGCGCGACCTTGGTCAGCTTGCCCGCCGCGATCTCCACCAGGATGACGCTGCCATCCGGCAGGGCGATCGGCCCCTCCGGGAAGCGCAGCCCCTCGGCCATGATGGTGAGGCCGGTCGCGTCGCTCATTGGATGTTCCCCCGCATTCTTCTGCCGGGATGATGCGTCAGGCCGCTGGCGATGCAAGCCCGGGGCGGCTTCGACTCACTTCGGCCGCCACAGCTCGACCGGCCCGCGCTCCTCCGCCACCGTCGCGTCCAGCACGTAGTCGCGGTTCAGCACCTCGGTCAGGATCGCCGCGGCGCTCGGGCGGAGCTGCGCCCACCAGCCGCGGTCCACCACCACGATGCGCGGCTTCGTCGCCAGGATGCGCCGCACCTCGGCATCGGTGTCGATGTCCGCCACCTGGGTGAAGCCGCCGGTCAGGTGCGCCGGGAAGACGAAGCGGGTCGGCAGCGCCGCATCGGTCAGCGCATAGACCACGGGGTGGTAGTTGGCGATGAAGATGGCATCGCCCGGCGCGATCCGCGCGCGGATCGCCTTGGCCACCTCGGCCACCGGGTCGGGCAGCCAGATGCCGAAGCCGCGGCCGACCCGCACCGTCGCCTCCTGCCGCCAGGCCTCCACCGCCACGACCGCGACCAGCGCGACGAAGATCGCCGCGGCGCGCCGTGGCCGGGCCAGCCGGGCCAGCCGCCAGGCGCCCAGCGCCGCCAGGATGGAGAGCGGCGGCATCCAGATCAGGAAGTAGTGCGGGTAGTAGAAGCCCGGCCCGATGATCGCCAGGCTGCCGCAGGCGAACCAGACCAGCGCCAGCCGGGCCAGCCGGCCTTCCCGGCCCCGCCGCCAGCCCCAGCGGGCCAGGCCGATGCCGGCCAGCAGCATCGGCCAGAGCAGCACCAGGACCGCCACCTGCACCCGCTGCAGCGCCTCCCGCAGGCTGAGCCGCGCCTCCGCGTAGCGCAGCGGGGCGAGGAAGGAGCCATCCAGGAACTCGCGCAGGTCGTCCTGCGCCAGGTAGGCCAGGGCGAACAGCGCCGAGGGCAGCAGCGCCAGCCCGGCATAGGCCGCGGCCATGGCCATGGCCCGCCGCCACGGCAGCACCCGCCGCCACAGCGCCGGGACGGTCAGCAGGGCAAAGGCCAGGCACCCCTCCGGCGTCACCACCGGCTTGATCGAGAAGGCGCAGCCGATCAGCAGCCCCATCGGGACCAGCTCGCCCCAGCGCGGCCCCTGCCCGTCCTCCAGCGCCCGCACCGCCGCGCGGGTCCCGAGCGCCATGGTCGAGACCACCAGCGGGGCAAAGAGCACCTCGGTGTTGCTGGCGAGGCCGAAGAGCAGGACGGTATGGGCGATGTAGAGGATGGCGGCGCTGAGCGCGACCGGCCGCAGCCCGCCCGCCGCCCGCACCAGGCCATGGAGCGCCCAGCCCGCCGCGGCGACGGTGGTGACGCCCAGCATGCGGATGGTGCCGATGCTGTCGCCGAACAGCCAGATCGCCGCGGCATAGACCGCCGGAGCGCCGATCGGGTGCATGTCCCAGACCGCGACCAGCGGCCAGCCGCCGCGCAGCCATTCCCGCGCCTGGACCAGGTACAGCCCCTCATCCGTGTCGATCACCGTCACGGTGAAGCCGATTCCGCGCAGCAGCAGCGAGGTGCCGAGTAGGATCAGCGGGACGAAGGCAGCTTCGATCCAGGCGCGCGTGCGGGTCGCGGGCGAGGCGGCCGGGCCGGGCCGGGGCAGCCCCCGGCCTCGGGACGGCGCAAGGTAGTTGTGCTCATGCTCTCCACGCCGGTCGGACGGCGTCCCGGGACGGGCGCGAAGGCCCGGCCTTATCACGATTTCCTGAAAGGGCGCTGCGATATTCCGCCGCCCTGGCTTGACGGCAACGGCGGGCACGGCCGAGCCTTCGCGCATGGTCGATCCCACCGAAGCAACCGCCCGGCATGCCGCGCCGGACCCGGTCACCCTCGCCGTCCTCGACAACCGGCTCCGCGCCATCGTGGAGGAGATGGGGGAGGCGATGCTGCGGACCTCCTACAGCCAGATCCTGAACTCCTCCCGCGACTTCTCCATCGCCCTGTGTGATTCGCAATGCCGGCTGGTGGCGCAGGCCGACCACATCCCGGTCCATGTCGGCGCCATGCCCTGGGCCGCGAGGGCCGTGGCCGAGGCCTTCGCCGGCGACATCCATGACGGCGACACCTTCCTGCTGAACGACCCCTATCACGGCGGCAGCCACCTTCCCGACCTCACCATCATCATTCCCGTCCATGCGGAAGGGGCGTTGCGCTTCTGGTCCGTCGTGCGCGCCCATCAATCGGATATCGGCGGCGCCACCCATGGCGGTTACAACCCCGGTGCGACGGAAATCTGGCAGGAGGGGCTGCGCATCCCCCGATCCGGCTCGGCGAGGCGGGCGGGCTGCGCGAGGACCTGCTGCGGATGCTGGCGACGAACACCCGCATCCCGCGCGACTTCCGTGGCGACCTGATGGCGATGGTGGGCGCGGCGCGCCTCGGCGAGCAGCGGCTGCGCCCGTTGCTGGCGAAATACGGCGCCGATGCGCTGGACGCGGCGGTCTCGGCCATCCTCGACCTGTCGGAGGCGCATGCGCGGCGGATCCTGGCGGCCTGGCCGGATGGATCCTGGCTGGGCGAGGCCTTCCTCGACGATGACGGCTTCGGCCGCCGCGACATCGCCATCCGCGCCCGCGTCACCAAGCGCGGCGAGGGCCTCACGGTGGACCTGTCGGAGAGTGACCCGCAGACCACCGGCTTCGTCAATCCCAGCTACCCCAACATGCGCAGCGCCGTCGCGATGGCGTTTGCGTTCCTGCTCGACCCCGACCTCGCCAAGAACGACGGCGCCTTCCGCCCGCTGGAGGTCATCGCCCGGGAAGGCACCGTGGTCTGGGCGCGGGAGGGCGCGCCGGTGACCATGTGCACCAGCCATTGCTCGAACGAGATCGTGGAAGCCATCGTCCGCGCGCTGCAGCACTGCTGCCCCGACCGCGCCATGGGCGGCTGGGGCCGCCGCTTCCGGGTGGCGATCACCGGCCAGGATGCCAGGCGGCCGGGGCGCCGCTTCGTCTGGCACATGTTCCATGCGAGGCCGGGGGCGGCGGCTCCTCCGGCGGCGACGGCTGGTCCGGCGCGGGCGAGTGGCATTCCGCCGGCGGCCTCAAGATCCGGCAGCGTCGAGATGGCCGAGGCGCGCTTCCCCTGCTCTTCGAGACGCATGGATTCCTCCCCGGCTCGGCCGGGGACGGCCAGCACCGCGGCGGCCTCGGCGGCCAATTGTCGCTGCGGATCGAGAGCGACGGCCCCGCCTCGGCCAATACCGCCGGCGACGGCGCGCGGCACGGCGCCGCCGGGATGCGCGGCGGCCTGGACGGCAGGCCGCACCACTACCGGCTGCACCATGCGGATGGCACCGAGCGCGTGCTGAAGACCAAGGAAGTCGGCATCCCCGTGCAGCCCGGCGACCGGCTGCTGGTCGAGGCCGGCGGCGGCGGCGGCTGGGGCCCGCCCGAGGCGCGCAGCCCCGAAGCCCGGGCGCGCGACGCGGCGGAGGGCTACGTCTGATGGCCATGCCCGATGGTCGGAGCGCGGATATGCGCGGAGAACTGGATCGGCCGCGGGAGGATGGCCTTACCATCGGCATCGATGTCGGCGGTACCTTCACCGATGTGGTCTGCATCGCGGCCGGCGGAACCCAGACCCTGGCCAAGGCGGCGAGCACGCCGGCCGACCAGTCGGAAGGCGTGGTCCAGGGCCTGCGCAACCTCGCCGCCGCGCTCGGCCTCGACCTCGGCGCCCTGCTGGCCCGCACCGCCCGCATCGTCCATGGCACGACGGTCGCCACCAACGCCCTGCTGGAGCGGAAGGGCGCCCGGATCGGCCTGCTGACCACCGCGGGCCACCGCGACGTCATCGAGATGCGGGAAGGGCTGAAGCCCGAGCGCTACGACCTTCGGCTGCCGGCGCCGGAGCCGCTGGTGCCGCGCCACCTCCGGCTCGGCGTCGCGGAGCGGCTGCGGCCGGATGGCAGCGTCGAGACGCCGCTCGACCCCGCCTCGCTCGACGCCGCCATCGCCGCGCTGAAGGCCGCGCAGGTCGAGGGCGTCGCGATCGGCTTCCTGCATTCCTGGGCGGCGCCGCAGCACGAGCACGCGGCGGCCGCGGCGGTCGCCGTCGCCCTGCCCGGCGCCTTCGTCACCTGCTCCGCCGATGTCCTGCCGCAGATCAAGGAGTTCGAGCGCTTCAGCACCACCGCGGTGAACGCCTATGTCGGCCCGGTGGTCTCCCGCTATCTCGGCAAGCTGGCCGGACGGCTGGAGGCGGCAGGCTATCGCGGCCCGCTCTTCGTCATTCTCAGCCATGGCGGCATCGCCCCGGTCGAGGAGGCCGCGCGGCTCGCCGTCGGCACCGCCCTCTCCGGCCCGGCCGGCGGCGTCGCCGCGGCGGTGGCGCTGGCGGCGCAGGGGCTCGGCCAGGACCTCGTCACCTTCGACATGGGCGGCACCTCGACCGACATCGCGCTCGTCACCGGCGGCGAGGCGGCGCTCGGCCGCGGCCGCACCGTGGGAGGAGCGCATCGCGCTCGAGAGCCTCGACATCGTGACGCTCGGCGCCGGCGGCGGCTCGATCGCCCATCTCGGCCCCGGAGGCACGCTGCAGGTCGGGCCGCGCTCGGCCGGGGCGGCGCCGGGGCCGGCCTGCTATGGCCTCGGCGGCACCGAGCCGACGGTGACCGACGCCAACCTGGTGCTCGGCTATCTCGATGCCGACAACTTCCTCGGCGGCGCCCGCCGGCTGGACCTGGCGGCGGCCGAGGCCGGGTCGCCGGCCTCGCCGCCCGGCTCGGCATCGGCGCGGAGGCCTGCGCGGCCGGCATCCACGACCTGGTCAATGCCCGCATGGCCGATGGCGTGCGGCTGGCCACCGTCCGCCGCGGCATCGATCCGCGCGACAGCACCCTGCTGTCGTTCGGCGGCGCCGCCGGGCTGCACGCGACGGCCGTGGCGCGCGAGCTCGGCCTCCGCCGCGCCGCGGTGCCGCTGTTTGCCGCCGGGCTCTCGGCCTGGGGCATGCTGCACACCGACCTGCGCTACGAGCTGACCCGCAGCGCGGTAACCCCGGGCGGCATGCCCAGCGACGCTGCGCTGCGCGCGCTGTTCGACGGGCTGGAGGCCGAGGGCCGCGGCCGGATGCGGGCCTGGCATGGCGGCGAGACCGCCGCCCGCCGCAGCGCCGACATGCGCTATGGCGAGCAGGTCTTCGAGATCGCCGTCCCGCTCGACGGCGTCGACTGGGCCGGGCCCGGCCTCGGCGGGCAGATCCGCGCCGCCTTCCATGCCCGGCACCGCGCGCTGTTCACCTACGACCTGCCTGAGGAAGAGGTGGTGCTGGTCAATGCCCGGCTCGCCGTGGTGGGCGTCCTGCCGCGCCATGAAGCGGCAGGCGGCGCCGCAGGCGCCGCGGCGGCGCCGGTGGCGCAGCGCCGCATCCGGCTGGACGGCGCGGCGGTCCTGGCGCCGGTGCATCGCTTCGAGGCCCTGGCGCCGGGCCAGCCGGTGGCCGGGCCGGCGATCGTCGAGAGCGCCACCACCACCGTGCTGCTGCGCCCGGGCGATGCCGCCCGGATGGATGCGCGCGGCTGGCTGGAGATCGCGGTGCCGCCTGGCTGATGCCGGCGGCCCCGGCTCAGGCGCGCCCGTAGCGCAGCGTGATCGTCGCCGCCGTGGCGGCGACGCGTCGCGGCGCCAGCCCGGCATCGGCGCCCGGCTGGCCGCCGAGCCAGCCGCCATGCAGCCCTTCAAGCACCGCCGCGACCCAGGCGCCGCTCGCCTCCGCCCCTGCGGCGACCGAGGGCGCCGCGTTGTGGGTCAGCACCAGGGAGCGGTCCTGCGGGTCGAGCCCGATCTCCACCCAGCCCCAGTCACAGGCAGCCAGGCATTCGTTGATGCGCGCCTCCAGCTCCGGCAGGCTGCCGCAGGGCGGAAGCGGCATCAGCCCGGCCATCCGCGCGCCGACCGCGCGCAGCAGCGCATCGCGCGATGCGGCATCGAGATTGGCATCCAGCGTTTCCACCAGCGCCCGCAGGAAGCCCCGCCACTGCGCGGCGACGCCGCGGCGGGCCAGGTAGGACAAGGAACGCTGTTCATCGACGGCCGTCATTCAACACCTCTGGTAAGCGCCGCGGCAGGCCATGCCTGGCCGCGGCTCGCCCTGACCTGGACATGGACTTGCCGGCCCCGCGCAGGGGTCCGGCGGGTTACTGGAAAGCTGCGCCGCGCGGGATGCATCCCTTACCGGCTCACCGGTCGAAACGGTAGCGCGCGAAGACCAGCCCGCGCGCCTCGTTCCAATTGGCCGTGCGGTCGTAGCGCAGCAGCCCGCCGATCCGCAGGTTGGGCGTCACCGAATACTCCACGTCGGCCCGCACGCCGCCGCTGATCCCCAGATTGCTCGAGGCCGGCAGCGTCGAGCGCAGGGTGGAATCCGATGCCGCGGCGAGGTCCGCCTGCGCCTGCATGGTGGCGTCCAGCGGGAAGTACTTCGCCGCGCTCTCCCGGTAGGCTTGGTAGCCGATGGTGCCGCCGAGCCGCCAGGCGAGGTTGCCGCTGCGCGCCCGCCAATCCACCGGGAAGAGCGCCGCGGTGTAGCTCTGCGGGCTGAAGTAGCCGCCATTGCCGTAGGAGAAGAGCCGCTGGTTCTTGTCATAGGCGAAGTAGACGAGGTCCATGCCGGCGATCAGCTCCTCGTCCGGCTCGCGGTAGACGACCCATGAGGCGCCGGCCCCGGCCTCGACCCGGTTGTTCTTCGCCACCTGCGTGCCGTCGAGGCCGGAATAGCCGCCGCCGACATAGAAGGAGACCGGCTGAGTCCCGACCTCGAGCTGCGCCCGACCGCCGGTGCGGATCACGCCGCCCCAGGTACGGCCGGTATTCACGTCCCGCATGCCGGACCAGGACAGCAGGCTGTCGGTCATCGGCCGCCGCTCCCCGGTCACCCGCAGCTTCAGCGTATCGGTCAGCGAGGGCGATATCTCGACCCCGCCGATGATGTTCTGCTCGCGGAAGCCGAGCGGCGTGGTGCCGATATCGGCGGTGAAGGCATTGCGCGCATAGGCCAGGCCGAGGCCGACGCCGGTCGCGGTGTCGTCGCGCGGCGTGTAGCGGTCGCGCGTCGCCTGGCTCGGTCCGCTGGCCTGGCCGGTCGGCTGGCGCAATTCCGGCACCAGCATGTTGGTGCCGAAGCTGCGCAGCGTGCTGAGGTTGCCGTTGTCGAGATGGCCGGTCGAGATCGTCACCGGCGTCATCGTCGCGGTGAAGCGGCCGCCGAGCGCGCCGACGGGCAGCGAGGCGCTGACCGGCGCGGAGACGTCCGACAGCCGGTCGAGGCCCGCGGTGCCGGAGCGGAAGCGCATCGCCAGCGCGCCCTGGATGCGGCCCGAGGCTTCCTCCCGCACCGCGGCGAGCTCGCGCGCCACCTCGCTCGCCACCGGATCGGGGCCGGGGACGACCGAGGAGGCCGCGCTGCCCGGCACCGCGCCGCGGAAGGGATTGCCCGGCCCGCCGATCGTGGTGGCCGAGACCTGCACCACCTTGCCCTGGGCGCGCAGCTGGTCCTGCGCCCGTTCCAGCGCCCGCAGCGCGCGGCCGGGATTGCCGGCGGCGCGGGCGATCTTCGCCTCCATCAGCGGGACGCGCGGATCGTTCGGGTTGAAGGCCCGCGCCTCGACCAGCAGGGCCTCGGCGCGGCCCCAGTCGCGCTGGGCGACCGCCGCATCCACCGCGGCCATGCGGGCATCCATGCTGCGCGGGTCGCCGCGCAGCACGGCCTCCGCCACCTGCGCTGCCTGGTCCGGCTGCCGCGCGCCCTGGTACAGCCGGGCCAGCGCCAGATTGGCCTGCGGGTTGGTCGGGTCGCGGCCCAGCACCGGGGCCAGCGCCTCATAGGCCGCGGCCTGATTGCCCTGCTCGTTCAGCTTGTCGGCGGTGCGGATGGCGAAGCCGGCCTGCAGCGCCGCCGCCTGCCGCCGGTCCTCGGCCGACAGGCCGGGCTGGCTCTCGACCGTGCGGGCGATCTGCATCGCCTCGCGCTCGGCCCCCGCGGCCAGCAGCGCGCCGGCGATGGCCAGCCGCGCCGTGGCCGGGGCATTGGCATTGGCCGAGACCGCGGCCCGCCCGGCCTCCGCCGCGCCCTGCGGGTCGCCGAGCGTGCCGAGCGCCCGCACCGCCAGCGCGCCGGCGCCCCCGGTGGGGTCGGGCCGCGCCGCGATGGCGACCAGCGCCGCCCTGCCCTCGGCCCGCGCCCCCATCCGCCAGGTCGAGACCGCGCGGTCCACCTCGGACGCCACCCGGCTGCGGGCCAACTGGCGGTTCATGTCCGCGCTGCGTTGCTTCGCCGGGATCCGGTTCAGGTAGGCAGCGGCCTCGTCCGGCCGGCCATCCTCCTCGGCGAACAGCGCGGCGGCGTGCAGCCCCTCCGCACCGCCGCCGGCACCCAGCGCGCCCATCAGCTCGCGCGCCTCCGCCTGCTGGCCCTGGCGCGACAGCAGCCGCGCCAGGTCGAGCCGGATCCAGGGACTGCCGGGGTCGAGCGACAGCGCCTCGCGCAGCCGGACCAGCTGGTCCTCCGGGTCGTTGGCGCGCAGCGCCTCGGCCCGCAGCTGGCTGGCGCGGCCGGCATTGGTGCCAGCCTCGTTCGAGGCCTGGCGGACCCGGCCCTGCAGCGCCTCGGCCTCGGCGAAGCGGCCCTGCTGCTGCAGCACCTCATAGAGCCCGCTGGTCGCGGCGCCGAGGTTGGGCCGGCGCGCCAGGGCGGCGCGGTAGCGCGCCTCGGCCCCGGCGTAGTCGCCGCGGCGGAGCGCGATGTCACCCAGCAGCGCTTCGGCATCGGCGCGGTCGGCGGCGTCGCGGCTCAGCGCCCGGCGCAGGCTCTGCTCGGCGGCGTCGAGGTCGCCGGCCTGGATCTGGCTGCGCGCGCTGGCGAGGTCGGCGGCATAGCCGGCGCCGTCCAGCGCCTTCTGCCATTGTGCGCGCTTGCCCGGGTCGAGCCGGATGGCGCGTTCCAGCAGGCTGCGCGCCTCCCCGTAGCGGCCTTCCCGCAGCCGCACGATGCCGAGCCCGCCGATCGCGTCGGCATCCTCCGGGTTGGCCGCGATCGCCGCCTCGAAGTCGCGGCCGGCATCGCGGGCGCGGTTCGTGTTCAGCAGCTCGAAGCCGCGCTGCCGGGCGGTGGCAGCCTCGTCCGGCGGGCCGCCGGGCTGCGGGGCGCGGATCTCCTGCAGCCGCTGCGTGACCTCGGCCTCGCCCGGGTTGCGGGCGAGGAAGGCTTCCAGCTCCGGCGCCATGGCCGGGTTGGGCCCGGCCCAGAGCAGCGCCTGCCGCCAGGCATTGGTCGCGGCGCCGCCGGCGTCGCTGCCGGCGGCGAGGCGGCGCAGCCGGGCGATGCCATCGGCCCGGGTCGCGTCGCGATAGGTCAGCACCTGGGCATAGGCGAGCTGCAGCCGGGCATCGCTCGGCGAGCGCTCGACCAGCCGGGCGAGGCCCGAGCGCGCTTCGTCATAGCCGCCCTCGGTCCCCGCCAGGGTGGCGTAGAATTCCTGCGCGTAGAGTCCGGCGGCGTCGGGCTGCGGAACAGCTCGCGGTACTGCGCCACCGCCTCGGCACCACGCCCGGACTGGGCGAGGCGCCGGGCTTCCAGCAGCGCATTCTGGTCGATCGTGGCGGCGCGGACGGTGACGTCGGTCTCCTGCAGCCGCTGGTCGGCCGGGGAGGCCGCGCGCAGCCGGGCGATCAGCGCATCCGCCGCCGCCCGGTTGCCGAGCTGCGCCTGCGCCTGGGCGGCGCTGGCCAGCGCCTCCGGATTGCGCGGGTCCACCGCCAGCACGCGCTCGAGCGCCCGGACCACCTGGTCCGGCCGGTTCTGCAGGCGCCAGTAATTGGCCTGCTCCAGCAGCACGGCGATCGCCTTCTCGGACCCCGAGGGCGTCGCCACGGCCAGCACCTGGGCGCTGGCCGTGGCGACGAGCAGGGGTAGGAGCACCGGGGCCAGGGCGGCGCCGGCGAAGCAGGTGGCCGCGCCGGGTCATGCGGTGCGCTCCCGCAGCCGGCGCGCGGCGCGGCGGCGCAGCAGCCAGTAGATCGGGCCGCCCATCAGCAGCGGCGCGATGCCGAGCAGCACCAGCAGGCCGAGCGGGCTGTCGCCCAGCAGGTATTGTGGCCAGAGCCAGAAGGGCAGCCAACCGACGGTGTAGCGGTTGCCGAGCGCATAGCCCTGCACCTTGCCGCCGGACAGCAGCACCACGTCGCCCTGCACCCGGGGCAGCTGCTCGGGGTCGCGCAGCGCCTGCACCATGGCTTCCATCGCGGCCGGGGTGCTGCCGCTGAGCGCGACGACCGAGCGGCCCGCGGTGAGCGGGGATTCGAAGGCGATCAGCGTGCCCAGCCCCTCGCCCGGCGCCAACAGCTGCGCCGCCGCGCGTTCCGCCAGGCCGCGCTTGTCCGGGCCGCCGAAGACATGGCGGATATCGGCCATCGCATCCGGCAGCGCGACGGAGAGGCGGTTGCCCTCCAGCTGCACCGGCCCGTCCTTCAGCAGCTGCTGCAGGGCCGGCTGGCGGCCGAGCGCGCCGACCACGATCAGGTCGAGCCCCGATACCTGCGGGATGCCCTGCGGCCGCACCACCTGCAGGCCCGTCGCCGGCAGGCCGACGATGGCGGAGAGCCGGCCGATCAGGCCGAGGAAGGCCGACATCTCCTGCGGGTGCGGCCGGTCCGGCAGCACCGCGGCGGTGCCGGACAGGTCGGCGTGTTTGGTGAAGGGGAAGCCCGCGCCGGCGAAGAAGGCCAGGTTCGGCAAGGTGGTGAAGCGGTAGCCGTCCGACAGGTCGATCGTGCTGTCGGGATCGATCGAGGCGCGGATGTCGCCCGGCACCGCGACGCAGTCGCCGCGTGCCAGCGGCTTCATGTCGAAGCGCAGCTGGAGCTCGTTCTGGCCGAAGACGATCCAGGGCGGCACCCCGGCCTGGCCGCTGCGGCGGTCCGGCTGGCCGATCTGCTGGCTGATCCAGGACCAGGGCCAGGACGGCTCGGCGCCTTGCAGCGGGAAGCTGCGGAGGTAGAGGTCGTTCATCGACACGTCGAGCCGCGAGACCGCGGTGTCGACGATCGGGCCAGGCGGGCCGCGGTAGCGGATATCCGCCCGCAGCGGCCGGTTGCGCCAGGTATAGAGGTCGGGCGCGGTGCGGAAGGGGATGGAGATGGCGCCCGGCGAATAGCCGAAGGCCTGCAGCTCGGACGGGTCGACCAGCTCGCCGAGGCGGACCGGCCGGTCGCCATGCACCCAGCGTGGCGCGTCATAGGGCTGCCGCGGCGTGACCTCGGGCGGCTGGACCAGCGCGACCTCGCCCGACAGCGCGGCGCGGCCGACCGCGAGCCCGGTGGCGGCCGCGGCCGCCTCGGCGCCGCTGCGGCCGCCGATGACGAGGATCAGGCCGTAGGGGTCGCCCGGATGTGGCACCAGCGCGATGGTCGGGCCATCGAAGCGCGGCAGGGTGAGGCCGGGGACGGCGTCCGGCCCGGCGGCGATCACCACCGCATGCCCGCGGGAGGGCAAGGAGGTGGAGACGGGGAATTCGGCGCCGCGGTAGTCCGCCTGCACCGCGAACCAGGACGCGGTAATGGCGGCGGCGCGGACCGCCTCGTTGCCGGCGCCGTCGGGCAGGACCACCGGCAGGTTCAGCGGGTCGCGGATCAGCCGCTGGTCGAAGAAGGGCTCCGGCAGCCGGGCCAGGTCGCGGGTCGGCGGCAGCTTCTCCAGCAGCAGGTGCAGGGTCGAGGTATCGGAGATGGTCGACCAGAGCAGGCCCGAGAGCGGGTCGTTGCACTCCACCGCGTAGCGGCCGGAGAAGCGGAGAATTCAGCCGGTTGGTATCGGCGAAGAAGACCGGGTTCACCGGGGATTCGAGCGGCCCGAAGCTCGGCCGCGAGCGGTCGGGCTGGATCGCGCCGATGAACTGCTCGTTCAGCGCGACGGCGATCTGGCTGAGCTCGGGGATCAGCGCCGGGGAGGTCGCGCCCTGCAGCACCAGCCGCGCCTGGGTCACCACCTCGTCGCCGCGGATGCCGAACAGCACGCCCTGCAGGTCGGTGGTGCCGCGCAGCTGCATCGGCACGCGCAGGCCGAGCTGACGCAGCGTGTAGGAGACCCGGCGGGTGCCGGCACCGGCATCCTGGCCACCCGGCGCGGCGGCGACCGGCGCGGCGGCGACCGGCGCGGCGAAGCTCGGGGCGGGCGCGGCATAGGCCGGCGGTGCCGCGGCCGGCGCTGGCGGGGCGAGCGCAGCCAGGGCGGGGATCTGCGCCGGCTGCGGGCCGCGCGGCTGCGCCGTCGCCGCACCGGGCAGCGCCAGGCCGAGGGCCAGCAGCCAGGACGCGGCGCGCGTGCCGCGCGCGGCGCGCAGCGGCGGCACCGCGGGCATGGCCGAAGGGGCGCCAGCCGGCCCGGCCGCGGGCGCGGCCGGCGGCGGTACGGCGGCGAGCTGCGGCGCGGCCGCCTGCGACATCGGCTTGGGGGCGCGGCGCAGGCCGAGCCCACGCTTCAGGGAGAACTGCGAGCCGCCGCGGAACAGCCCGGTGATGCTGCGCATCACCTCGAGGAAGGCGCGCAGCGGCCGGTCGCGCCGCACATCGTCCCAATCGACCCAGGCGTCGGCCCGGCCGAACACCGCGCGCACCACATTGCCTTCGTCCTCCAGGTTGCGCGGCACGAAGCGGAGCTGCACGCGGTCCTCGGTCCAGCGCAGCACCTCGGCCGGAATGGCCACGCTGCCGCCGCCGACATCGAGGGTGAGCATGACCGGGCCGGTATCCACCTCGCCTTCCGGCCGCGGCGCGTCGAGCGCGGCGCCGCCGAGCGACAGGTCGCGCGTGCCGGCCAGCACCGTGCGGCCATCACCCAAGCGGATGCTGCCGCGCACCTCGGCGCCGACCCGGGCGCGTTCGCGCACCTGGCGCCGCTCGCGGCCGACGGCGAGGCCGGTCAGCACGGCCAGCAGGCAGAGCGTGCCCCAGAAGAGGTTCAGCGCGTAGGCCTGGAATTCCAGCGAGTCGGGCGCGTGCATCGAGATGCCGACGACGCCCCAGAGCACGCCCATCAACTGGAAGCCGGCGAGCACCATGTTCGGCCCCACCGCGCGCAGGTCGAAATAGCCTTCCTGCAGCGTGCCGCCCTTGTCGGTCACGTTGAACTTGCCTTTCCGGGGATCGAGGATGGTCGCCAGCATCACCGGCACCAGGTAGACCGCGAGCACCGCCTCGTAGATCTCCGACCAGAAGGAATGCCGGACATGCCCCTGCAGCCGGCTGCCGGCCATGGTGGAATGCAGGATGTGCGGCCCGGCATAGGCCAGGATGGCGAGCGGCGAGGCGGCGATCACGTTCTCCCCAGCAGCAGCCAGGCCAGCGGCGCCGTCAGGAAGACGAAGCGCGGCAGCGGAAAGAGGAAGTGGAACATGGCCATGAAGTAACAGAGCCGCTGCGGCCAGTTCAGGCCGCGCGCGGTCAGCGGATTCTCCGTCCGCAGGATCTGGATCATGCCGCGGCCCCAGCGCAGGCGCTGGCCGATATGCAGCATCAGCCGCTCGGTCGCGAGGCCGGCCGCCAGCGGGATGCGCAGATAGGCGGTGCGCCAGCCGGCCTTCTGCATGCGCAGCGAGGCGTGGCAATCCTCCGTCACCGTCGAGGTCGGCACGCCGCCGATGCCCTCCAGCGCGGTGCGGCGGATGACGGCGCAGGAGCCGCAGAAGAAGGTGGCGCCCCAGAAGTCGTTGCCCATCTGCACGAGGCCGTAGAAGAGCAGGCTCTCATTCGGCACCGCCTCGCCGCTGGCGAGGTTCCGCTCGAACGGGTCGGGCGAATAGAAGTGGTGCGGCGTCTGCACCATGCAGAGCCCCTTGTCGCGCAGCATCCAGCCCATGGTCAGCTGCAGGAAGGCACGCGTGGGGACGTGGTCGCAGTCGAAGATGGTGACGTATTCGCCCGAGGTCTTGGTGAGGGCGTGGTTGATGTTGCCGGCCTTGGCGCCCTTGTTGTCCGGACGGATGAGGTAGCCGGCGCCGACCTTGGCGCAGGATTCGCGGGATTCCGGCCGGCGGCCGTCGTCGAGCACGATGACGTTCAGCTTGTCGGCCGGCCAGTCGAGCGCGAGGGCGGCGAGCACCGTCGGCTTCACGATGTCCAGCGACTCGTTGTAGCTTGGGATGAAGACGTCGACGCTCGGCCATTCGGCGAGGTCGTCCGGCAGCGGGACCGGCTTGCGATCTAGCGGCCAGGCGTTCTGCACATAGGCGATGACCAGCGCGACGACGGCGTAGATCTCCGCCAGCAGCAGGCCGGTGCCGAGGAAGGCCTGGACCCAGCCGGTGTAGTCGAGCGTGTCGCTCAGCCGCCAGAAGATGTAGCGCAGCGACACCATGCAGGAGAGCGCGGCGAGCGCGAGCGTCATGGCCCGGCCGGGGACCTTGCCCAGCAGCAGCGCAACGAGGAAGCCGCCGATGGCGAAGACGCCCTGCTGCTCGGCCGAGAGCGGGGTCAGGATCACGGTGCTGGCGACCGACAGGCCGGCCAGCACCATGGCGATGCCGCCGATCCGGGTGCGCGCCAGCGGGACCCAGGCCAGCCAGTCGCGGCGATGCAGCGCGCTCATCGGGCCCACCAGCCGGCAACGGGTTCGGCGGGCTGGGGCAGCGCCGCCGCGATGGTCTCGCCGAGTTCGCGCAGGTCGAGCGCGGCGCGGCTGGCCGGGGCGCTGTCCAGCAGCAGGCGCTGGGCGGCCAGCGCCTCCGCCACCACGTCCTCGCGCGCCAGGGCGCCGAGCAGCCGCGGGCCGAGGTGCCGGGCCAGCGCCTGGGCCACCGCGCGCGACAGGCGGGAGCCGTAATCCACTTGGTTCCAGGACCAGCCGCAGGCGCTCCGGCTGCGGCCCGTACACCGCGCCGAGGCCTAGGAAGCGGCCGCTGTCGATCTCCGGCATCAGCGCCGCGCCATTGGCGTCCGCCAGCAATACCACCACCATCATGGCGGCGTGCGGGGCCATGGCTCGAGCACCCGGGAGGGGCCGGGCGGCAGGTCGGCCACCACGATCAGCGCCGGGTCGGCCAGCATCTCCCGCAACGGGCCGAGCAGCAGGTCGGGCGCCCGTTCCAGCAGGCCGACCGTCGCCAGGGCATCGGCCATGGCGACCGTGCCATGCGGCAGCAGCGCGACCCCGGCCGGGGTCTGCCGTACCGCGTCGCGCCAGTTGAGCCCCTGCGCCGCCTGCGCCAGGAAGCCGCCGCGATCGGCCAGCGCGACCCCAAAATGCAGCCGGAGCGCATTCTGCGGGTCGAGATCCATGGCCAGCACGCGCCGCCCCTGCCGCCGCAGGGCGTCGGCGAGGTTGGCCGCCAGCGTGGTCTTGCCGACCCCGCCCTTGGGCGAGGCGATGCAGATCAGGGGCATTGGGCGCCGGCGGCCTTAGCGGAAGCCGCGGCCGGGCAGCTGCCATCCGGGAAGGGCCGGGTTGGCCACCGGCCCGCCGCGGCCGAGGGCCTGCAGGACCTCCGCCAGGGGCGTGCTCACCCGATCCGCCGGCACCAGGCCGGGCGCGGCGGCCGTCCCGGCCGCCAGGGCCTGCGGCGGCGCCCAGTTTGCCGGGAAGGGACCTGCCGCGGCAGCGCCCATGGGCGAGGCGGCGGGGCTGGCGGCCACAGCCGGCGGCGGGGCGGCGGGCGTGAAGGCGGCGGGCGGCAGCCCCGTGGGCGCGGCCGGCGCCACGGCGGGCTCCGGGGCGGCGAGGCCGCCGAACAAGCTGCACCAGCGTGCCGCGGGCCGGACCCTGCGCCTCGGCCGCCGCGGACGGCGGCGCCAGGGCGTCGAGCAGCGGCCAGGCGGGCGCGGCCGCCATCGGGAAGGGTCCGGCAGGTGGCGCGCTGGGCGCGAGGGCCTCGGCGATCAGCTTCATGGTGGGGCGCGGCTCCTCGGCTGGCGTCGGAGCGACCAGGTCGCGCCCGAGGACCGCATTGAGCGCCGGATTCCTTTCTGTACCGTTTGCTGGCGGCGCGATTTCCGGCCGCACCGGGTCGTTGCCGAAATTCCGGTATCTCAGGCCGGGCGCGCGCAGCGCCGCGGCGACCCGCGCGATGTCGTCATCCTGGGACATACTACTACAACGTCCTTTTCTAACTGCCATTTGCAATCAAACGTCGAAAAAATAAACATATTTCCTCGATTTTCGCTGTGCCTCCCCCAGAGGGGCGCGAGCTCAGGCCCCCTGCGAGGCCCAGGCGGACAGGAGACTCAGCATCGTGGAGTAGTAATCCATCGATTCAACAATTTCGCGAGCAGATGGATGGAATGGACCCATTCGGTCATCGGCCGCCACCAGGCGGGCAATGGCGACCATCCCCGGCAAGGCCGGGTAGGGCGCGGTCGAGATCCGTCTCGAGATCCACCCAGGCCGGCGGCGGCGGCGCCGAGGCGGTCCAGAAGCGATGCGCCTGCAGCAGCGCCGGCTCCCGCCGCAACCCGGCCCAGGCCAGCCAGAGCGGCACCCGCACCGCATCGAAGGAGAACCGGGCCGGCCAGCCGGCGGCCGGGGCCAGCGCCGCATCCTTCCGGGCGATCTGCAGCCAGTCGGGAGGCAGTTGCCAGCGGCCGAACCGCGCCAGCCGCAGGAGCGTCAGCCCATCCGCCGCCAGCCGCGCCCAGGCGGGATCGGGAACGGCCTGGGCCAGCAGCCGGAGGGCGGGGAAGACGTAGTAGGACAGGTTGACCACCAGGTGGTCGGTCCGCTCGAAGCCCTGGATGCCGGGCAGCAGCACGCCGAAGCTGCCCGCCGGCCGGACCAGGAAGCGCAGCAGGTCGCGGCCGATCGCCGCGCCCGCCGCGCCAAGGTCGGCGTTGCCCCAGCGCTGCCCGGCCTCCAGCAGCGCCCAGGCGATGCAGAGGTCGCCGTCGGTCGCGTTGTTCGGGTCGTCCACCGGCACCGCCGCATCCGGGCGGAAGCGCCAGGCATGCAGGGCGTCGCGCGGCCGCTGCAGGGTGCGGCGGGTCCAGGCATGCAGCCGGTCGAAGTTCCGCCGGTCATCCACCCGGACCGCCAGCAGCATGGCCCAACCCTGGCCCTCGGAATGCGAGATGCCGCCGTTGCCGGTATCGACCACCCGGCCTTCGGGGGTGACGAAGCGGGCCTGGAAGGCGGCCCAGGCGGCCCGCGCGGCATCCATCCGCGGGCCTGCCGGGTCGACCGGCTGGGCCGCGGCTGCGCCTGGGGCCGCGGCCAGCAGGCCGAGGAGCTGGCGGCGGTCGAGACGCGAGGGAATGGAATGGCCGGCCAGCACCAAGGAGCACCATGCCTGAAGGACCGAGCAAGCTGCATGGTGGCCGATCACGCCGCCGATAGCAACTCGCAGTAGCCATGGGGCCGCTTCCGACAACCGTTCCCGCTCTCACACAGACCGGTTGTGGACGGCGTGGGGCTTGCCAGCGGCCGCCGCGCGCGGTCCCCTGCGCCCCTGCGGATCCCGCGCGGGAAGGAAATGACCATGACCAGGCTCGCCACATTCACCGATGCCAAGGGCCCGCGCGTCGGCGCCGTGCTGCCGGATGGCGGCATGCTCGACCTCTCGGCGGCGGCGCCGGGCGGCGCGCTGGCCGGCCGCACCCAGGACATGCTGACGCTGATCGAGGGCGGCGCCGCGGCGCTGGCCGCGGTCACCGCGCTGGCCGCCGACCCGCCGGCCGCCGCCATCCTGCCGGCCGGTGGCTGGACCCTGCTGGCGCCGATCCCCGGCCCCGCCGCAACGTCTTCTGCGTCGGGCGCAACTACATGGACCATGTGGCGGAAGGCGACCGCACCCGCGGCATCACCAATCCGAGCTGCCGAAATACCCGCAATTCTTCACCAAGGCGCCCGACACCGTCATCGCGCCCGAGGACTGGATCCCGCCGCATACCGGCGTCACCCAGTGGCTGGACTACGAGGTCGAACTGGCCGCCATCATCGGCATCGAGGGCACCGACATCCCGAAGGAGAAGGCGCTCGACCACGTCTTCGGCTGGACCATCGGCAACGACGTGACCGGGCGCGACCTGCAGCGCCGCTACGGCCAGTGGTTCAAGGGCAAGTCGCTCGACCGCTCCTGCCCGCTCGGCCCCTGGATCGTCCCGGCCGCGGAGCTGGATGCGCTGAACACCGGCATCCGCTGCTTCGTCAACGGCGAGAAGCGCCAGGAGAGCAACACCGCCAAGATGATCTTCGACGTCAGGGAGATCATCCACCAGCTCTCGATCGGCTTCACCCTGAAGCCCGGCGACGTCATCATCACGGGCACGCCCGAGGGGTCGGCTACGCCATGGTGCCGCCGAAGACCCTGCAGCCCGGCGACGTCATCGAATGCGAGATCGACGGCATCGGCCGGCTGCGCAACACGGTCCGCGCGGCCTAGCCGGCCGCGGCCGGATCAGTCGAGCCTCGCGCCGGACACCTCGACCAGCCGCCGCCAGAGCGGGATCTCCTCGCGGATCTTCCCGGCCAGCGCCCCGGGGCTGGCCGAGGTGGCGACGCGGAAGCCGGTCGGGCGCAGGCGCTCGGCCAGCACGGGGTTGTCGCCGGCCGCCCGCACGGCGGCGTTCAGCCGCGCCAGGATCCCGGGCGGGGTGCCGGCCGGGGCCATCACCGCCTCCCAGGCCTGGATGTCGTACCCCGCCAGGCCGAGGTCGCCGAACTCGCCCATGGCCGGCACCTGCGGCAGCGCCGGCAGCCTCTCCCGGCTACCCACCGCGAGCGGCAGGGCGTCGCCGGACTCGATCAGCGGCGTCAGGCCCGGGGTCAACTCGAACATCATGTCGATCACGCCGGCCTGCAGGTCGGCCACCGCCGGCGCGCCGCCGCGATAGGTCACCATCAGCAGCCTCGCCCCGGTCGCCTGCTGCAGCGCCGCCACCATGAAATGCGCCGTCGTGCCGACGCCGGCATAGCCGAAGCGCAGCTGCTCCGGCCGTTGCTTCGCCCAGGCGACGAGGGCGCGGAAGTCGGTCCAGCCCTCCTCCCGCGCACGGGCCGGGTTCACGCAGCACACCACCGTCCCGGCGCTGATCTGCGAGACGGGCGCGAAGGCGGTGTCCGGGTCGAAGGGCAGCTTCGAATACAGCGCCTTGTAGGCGCAGAGCGTGGTCATGCCGATGACGCCGAGGGTGCCACCATCCGGCCGCGCCTTCGCCACCGCATCCGCGCCGACGATGCCGGCGGCGCCGGAGCGGTTGTCGACCACCACCTCCTGCCCCAGCGCCGGCCCCATCCGTTCGGCGGCCAGCCGCCCGACCATGTCCACCGCCCCGCCCGCGGCATAGGGCACGACCAGCCGGATCGGCTTGCCGCCGCCGATGGGCTGGGCGCGCGCGACGAGCGGCGCGGCGAGGCTGCCGAGCAGCACAGCGCGGCGGGTGGCGGCGGGGGCCGTGATCGGCATGGCGGTGGTCCTGCGGCGGTGGGGGTCCCGCCTCAGCGCCAGCGCCGCCTCCGCGTTCCCGCCGCTCAGGCGCGCCGCAACCGCCGCCAGAGCGCGATGGCCGCGAAGGAGAGCCCGATCACCAGCACCGAGACGCCGGTAGTCAGCGTCCCCAGCGCATAGATTTCGGGCGTCGTCACCGTGCTGGTCAGCCCCTGCAGCTCCAGCGGCAGGGTGTTGGTGTCGCCGATCGCCTGGGAGGAGCGGGCGATCTCGTCCCAGGACAGGGTGAAGCCGAACAGCGCGACGCCGACCAGGCTCGGCCCGATCAGCGGCAGGACCACATGGCGGAAGACCTGCCAGGGAGAGGCGCCGAGGTCCCGCGCCGCCTCCTCGAGCTGCGCCGGGAAGCGGTTGAAGACGGCGAACATGATCAGCAGGCCGAAGGGCAGCGTCCAGGTCAGGTGGGCGCCGAGGCCGGAGGTGAAGAGGCCCATGGCGGTCGCGTAGTCCGCCAGCCATGCGACCTGGTAGCTCTCGGCCAGCGCCTTCACCGTGTCGTCCACCAGCCGGAATTCGAGCGCGATGCCGAGCGAGACGACGATCGAGGGCACGATGAGGCTGGCGACCGTCAGGTGGAACAGCAGGGATTGCCCGAGGAAGCGCCGGCGGAAGGCATAGCCGGCGGAGAGCGAGATCAGCGTGGTCAGCACCATCACCACCAGGCCGAGCTTCGCCGAGCGGCGGAAGGAGGCCCAGATGTCGATGACGCCGGAGCCGCGCCACAGCGTCTCGTACCAGTGGGTGGAGAAGCCCTGCAGCGGGAAGGTCAGCCCGCCCTCCGGCCCCTGGAAGGACAGCACCAGGATGGTCAGCGTCGGGCCGTAGAGGAAGACGACGAAGACCGTGAAGAAGATGGCGAGCAGCCAGAAGCTGCCGGGGCGGCGGTCCTCCATGCGCGTCAGAGCTCCCGCCGGATGTCGACGAGCTTCGTCATGATGGCGATGATGATCAGCACCAGCGCCAGCAGCACCACGGCCTGCGCCGCGGCGGCGGGGATTGCAGGTAGGACATCTGCACCTGGATGATCTTGCCGACCGAGGCGATCTGCTGCCCGCCCATCACGCCGATCGTGACGAAGTCGCCCATCACCAGCACGATGACGAAGATCGAGCCGATGACGATGCCGGGCTTCGACAGCGGCACCACCACGTGCCAGAGCGTCTGCCAGCCGCTGGCCCCGGCATCGCGCGCCGCCTCCAGAAGCCGGTGGTCGATCCGCATCATGCTGTTGAAGACCGGCACCACGACGAACAGCGTGTAGAGGTGGACGAAGGCCAGCACGACGGAGAACTGCGAGAAGAGCAGCCAGTCCTGCGGCGCATCCACCAGCCGGGCGGCCAGCAGGAACTGGTTCACCGCGCCCTCCCGCCCGAGCAGCGGGATCCAGGAGATCATGCGGATGACGTTGGACGTCAGGAAGGGCGCGGTGCAGAGCAGGAAGAGCCCCATCCGCACGCCGTCGGAGCGCACGTGGAAGCAGAGGAAATAGGCGACGGTGAAGCCCAGCAGCAGGGTGATCGCCCAGACCATGCCGCAGAGCCTGAGCGTCGAGATATAGGTGCGGAAGGTGGTGCAGAGCCCGTTCGAGAGGTCGCCGCAGCCCTCGAACATCTCGACGTAGTTGCGCTGGGTGACGTCGGGCACCAGCGAGTACTCGGTGTAGTTCCACAGGCTGACCACGCCGGTCGCCAGCAGCGGGAAGACGAAGAAGAACAGCAGCACCAGCCACAGCGGCGCCGCCTGCAGCAGCGGCGCCCAGGACCGGCGCGCGGGCGGCGCGGCCACGGCGATGACGGGGCCGGCGACACCGCCGGCCCCTCCACCATGGCCGCCGCGTCAGGCAGCGATGAACTCATTCCATTTCCTGACCATGTAGTCGTTCTCGTCCATCACCGCGTTCCAGCAGGCGACGCCGCCCATGCGGGCCTCGTAGCTGCCGCCGTCGCGGACCGAGCCGGCCTTCTCCATCACGGTGCCGTCCGGCGCCTTGATGTCCTGCTCGGCCGGCTTGCCCTCCATCCAGAAGGCCCATTCATAGGGCTGCATGTTGGCCTTCGCGGTCGACAGTACCGCCGAATAGTAGCCCTGCCGGTTGAGGAAGGCGCCGGCCCAGCCCGAGAGGAACCAGTTGATGAAGTCGTAGGTGGCGTCGAGCTTCTTGCCAGCCAGCGTCTTCGGGATGCCGAAGCCCGCGGCCCAGGCGCGGTAGCCCTCCTTCAGCGGCTGGTAGATGCAGGGCACGCCCTTGCTGCGCACCGCGGTCACCGCCGGCGACCACATGGACTGGATGACCACCTCGCCCGAGGACATCAGGTTGACGCTCTCGTTGAAGTCCTTCCAGAAGGCGCGGAACTGGCCGGCCCGCTTGGCCTCGGTCAGCACCTTCATGGTGAGGTCGATCTCGGCGCGGGTCATGTTGCCCTTGTCGGCATACTTGTGCTGGCCGGTCGCCTCGACGACCATCGCCGCATCCATGATGCCGATCGAGGGGATGTTCAGCAGCGCCGCGCGGCCCTTGAATTCCGGGTTGAGCAGGTCGGCCCAGGAGGTGACCGGGCGGCCGATCTTGTCCGGCCGGATGCCGAGCGTGTCGGCATTGTAGGTGGTCGGGATCAGCGTCATCCACTGGGTCTGCTCGGTGGCGAAGGTCTTCGCCTCGCGTGCCGGCAGGAAGCTGACCTTGCGCGGCGCGGTGCCCTGGTCGCCAATCTTCTTGCCGCCGATCTCGCCCTTGGTGAAGACCGGGGTGATCTGGTCGACCAGCTTGATCCGCTTGGCATCCATGCCGTGCAGGTTGCCGGACGGGATGATCTTCTTCAGCATCCAGTATTCGGAATCCAGGATGTCGAAGCTGTTCGGCTGGGTCACCGCCCGCCGCACCACGTCGTCGGACGTGACCGGGACGTATTCGATGACGATGCCGAGGTCCTCGCGGACCTTGTCCTTGATCTCCTTCGATTGGTTCACCGCGGTGCCGACATAGCGCAGCACCACCGGCCCCTGCGCATGCACCGCCGGCGCCGCCAGCGCCGCGGCCGCGGCGCCCGCCGCGACCTTCAGCGCGTCGCGGCGCCCAAAGCCCTTGGTCTCCATTGGTCCCCTCCTCAGCTCGGCCCGGCCGTATCGGCAAGCGGGCGGATATCGGCCTCGTCCCAGGCCAGTGACACGGATTGGCCGGGCTCGAGCGGATGCGCGTGCAGCGCGGCCTCCGTCAGCGCGACCGAGTATTCCTCCCCCGCCGTGCCGGCGAGCGCGACGGCGAAGCCGGTGCCGGTGTACTCGACCCCGGCCACCGTCGCCGGCAGCCCCGTCCCGCCGATCCGGGTGCGGTCGGAGCGCACCGCGATCTGCCCGCCATTCGGCAGGGCGAAGACGTTGTGGCCGCCCATGAAGCGGGCGACGAAGGCGGTGCGCGGCCGGTCGAAGAGCGCCGAAGGCGTGCCCTGCTGCTCGATCCGCCCGGCCCGCATCAACACCACCAGGTCGGCCAGGGCCAGCGCCTCGTCCTGGCTGTGGGTGACGTGGACGAAGCTGATCTGCAGCTCGCGCTGGAAGCGCTTGAGCTCGGCGCGGACCCGGCCGCGCAGAAAGGGGTCGAGCGCCGAGAGCGGCTCGTCCAGCAGCAGCGTCGCCGGGTTGGTCACGAGTGCCCTTGCGAGGGCCACGCGCTGCTGCTGCCCGCCCGACAATTGCGCCGGCAGCCGCGCGGCGTAGCTGTCCAGCTCCACCAGCCGCAGCGCCTCGGCCGCCTTGGCGTGGCGCTCCGCCTTGCCCACGCCGCGCATGCGCAGGGAGAAGGCGACATTGTCCAGCACCGACAGATGCGGAAACAGCGCATAGGACTGGAACATCATCGCGGTGCCGCGCCGTGCCGGGGGCAGGCCGATGATCGGGTGGTCGTCCAGCAGGATGTCGCCGCTGGTCGGGCTTTCGTGCCCGGCCAGCAGCCGCAGCGTGGTGGTCTTGCCGCAGCCCGATGGGCCGAGCAGGCAGACATAGCTGCCGGCGCGGATCCGCAGGTCGAGCGCATCGACCGCGATGGCACCGCCGGGAAAGCGCTTGGTGACGGTGGCGAATTCAATCGCGCCGCGGGCCGTGCCGGGCGGGCGCCCGGGCCTGGAGGCGGGCGCGCTCAGGGTGGTGGTGCCGTGCAGGTCCGCAATCTCCGGCTGGCCCACCACAATGGTGGGGCGGGGGGCCTTGCAGCATGCGTGCCAAGCCCGGGCCACCGGAAGCCCTTTCCCATCGCCCGGCCGGGCCACCGTCCTGCCCAGGCTTGCGGCATCCTGCCGGAAGCGGCGGCAGTCTACAGCGGCCGCGCCGGCACGCCCCCGACCACCGCGCCGGGCGGCACGTCCTCGACCACCGCGGCGCCGATGCCGACCACGGCGCCCGCGCCGATCGTCACATAGGGCCGGCAGGCCGCCCCGGCGCCGACCAGCGCCCGGGCCCCTACCCGCACCCCGCCAGGCAGCACGCTGCCCGGGCCGCAATGCGCGCCCTCCGCGAGCTCCACGTCATGGTCCAGGATCGCCCCGGTATTGACGATGCAGAGGCGGCCGACCCGGGCGCAGGCGCCGATAACGGCGCGCGCCAGCACCACGCTGCCCTCCCCAGCTCGGCGCTGCCGGCCAGGATGGCGGCGGGATGCACCAGCGCGGGCAGGGCGAAGCCGAGCCCGCCGAAGCGCAGCGCCGCCGCCAGCCGCAGCGCCGGGTCGCCCAGCGCGATGCAGGCCAGCCCGACCCCCGCGGCGCGCAGGCCGGGCAGCACGGATCTCGTCGCCCAGCACCGGCACGCCCAGCATCTCCGCCGCCGGCGGCCTGGCATCGACCAGCCCCACGATCTGCAGCCCGCCGCGGGCGCGGATCAGCTCGATCAGTGCCCGGCCATGGCCGCCGGCGCCCAGGATTACGAGTTTTTCGTCCATTCCTGCCTCCCGCGTTGGCGAACCGGGCGGTTCGGCCGATATTACCACCCAAGACCAACCCCTGGGGGCGGAGCGGACGCATAGGCATGCCAAGCAGCGAATGGGAAATCCCGTCGGACCTCCAGCCGGACCCCGCCGAGCATGAGTTCGACCTGGACCAGGTGCTGCGCTCCGTCGTGGCGGTGAAGGCGATGGTGCCGGCGGATGCCTTCACGGCGCAGACCCTCGGCACAGAGCGGATCGGCAGCGGCGTGGTGATCCGGCCGGACGGGCTGATCGCCACCATCGGCTACATGGTCACGGAAGCCGAGGAGATCTGGCTGACCACGCATGATGGCCGCGCCATCCCCGGCCATGCCCTGGCCTACGACTTCGAGACCGGGATCGGCCTGATCCAGGCGCTCGGCAAGCTCAACCTGCCGGCCCTGCCGCTCGAGACCGGCGCGCTGCCGCAGCCCGGCGACACCTGCGTCTTCGCCAGCGCCGGCGGGCGCAAGCACGCGCTGCGCTGCACCATCGCGGCGCGGCAGGAGTTCGCGGGCTATTGGGAGTACCTGCTGGACGACGCGATCTTCACGGCGCCTGCGCACCCTCCTGGGGCGGGGCCGGGCTGATCGGCGCCGACGGCAGGCTGCTCGGCATCGGCTCGCTCGTCATGCAGCAGCAGGACGGCAAGGGGCGCCGGGTGGACCTCAACATGGTGGTGCCGGCCAGCCTGCTGCCGCCGATCCTCGGCGACCTGCTCTCCTACGGCCGCCCCAACAAGCCGGCGCGGCCCTGGCTTGGGTTGTACGCGACGGAGGACGAGGACGGCGTGCTGGTCAGTTCCATGGCCTGCAACGGGCCGGCGCAGAAGGCCGGGATGCAGGAGGGCGACCGGATCGTCGCGGTCGGCGGCACCAAGGTGGCCGACCTGCCCGGCCTCTGGCGCGCGGTCTGGGCCTGCGGCACGGCCGGGGCGAAGGTGCGGCTGGAGATCACCCGCGATGCCGCGTCGCGGGAGGTGACGCTCGCCTCGGTCGACCGGCGCAGCTTCCTTAAGGCGCCGAGGCTGCATTGACCGAAGGTCTCGGCCTGCTCGCCCTGCGCCGGCAGGCGCGGCGGCTCCTCGCGCCCTGGGACCGTGCCGGCAGCCCCGGCGCGACGCTCGGCCTGGTGCGGGACGGCGCGCTGGTGCTGCAGGAAAGCGCCGGCGCGGCCAGCCTCGAGCTCGGCATCCCGATCGGGGCGGAAACCACCTTCCGCATCGCCTCGGTCAGCAAGCAATCCACCTGCGCGGCGATCCTCCTCCTGGCCGCGGAAGGCCGCCTGTCGGTCGCGGACGACATCCGCCACTGGCTGCCGGAGCTGCCCGAGCTCGGCCCGCGGATCAGCATCGACCAGCTGATGCGCAACTGCTCCGGCATCCGCGACATGCTGGAGCTGATGCGGCTCGGCGGCACCGACCTCTCGCACCCGGTGCGGCCCGAGCACCTGATGGCGGCGATCTGCCGGCAGCGCGGGCTGAATTTCGAACCAGGCACGCGCTTCCTCTACTCCAACTCCGGTTTCATGCTGCTCGGCCGCATCATCGAGGCGGTGTCGGGCGAGACGCTGGGCGATTTCCTCGAACGCCGCATCCTCGGCCCGCTCGGCATGACCCGCACCCGGCACACGCCGAGCGTGACCGAGGTCGTGCCCGGCCTCGCCACCGGCTACTTCCCGCAAGGGCCAGGCTTCATCCGGGCGCAGCATGGCTTCCCGCTCGGCGGCGAGGGCGGCCTGGTGTCCTGCGTCGAGGACCTGGCCCTGTGGGACCGCAACTTCGCCTCCGGCACGGTCGGCGGCGCCGGGCTGGCGGCGGCGCTGGCCGAGCGCGCCCCCTTCGCCAACGGCACGCTCAACCGCTATGCCCGCGGCCTCGAGGTGACGACGCATCGCGGCCTCCGCACCGAGAACCATGGCGGGCTCTGGCCGGGCTACCGCACCTGCTTCCTGCGGGCGCCCGAGGCCGGGATGACGGTCATCGCCATCGCCAACCATGGCGGGATCGATGTCTACCACCTGGCGCACCAGCTGCTGGACGCGGCGCTGGAAGGACGCCCCGGCCTGCACCCTGCCCCCGCCTTGCCGCCGCGCCCGGCGCTGGAGGCGCTGGCCGGCCGGTGGCTGGACCCGGAGAGCGGCGCGACCATCGAATTCGCGCTCGACGCCGCCGGCCACCCCACCGCCACCCAGCACGGCCTGCCTTTCGCCCTGGCCGCCGGGGAGGATGGCAGGCTGGTCGCCCGCCGCGGCATCTATCCCTTCGCGCTGTCGCTGCCCGAAGGCGGCAGCCTGATGCTGGAAACCGATGCCGGCACCGTCACCCATTTCCGCCGCGCAGCGACGGCCCCTGCCCTGCCCGATGGCCTGGCCGGCAGCTATCGCTGCGCCGAGCTCGACGCGACCTGGACCCTGGCGCCGGAGGGCGACGGCCTCGTGGTGCAGGTGCGCGGCCCGCTGACGGCAGCCGGCCCCTGGCCGGTGCAGCCGATCGAGGGCGACTGCCTCCGCATCCTCACCCCCGCCACCATGTTCCAGGGCTGGGTGGATGCGAAGCTCGCCCGCGCCGCGGCGGGACGGATCGGCGCGATCGTGGTCAGCAGCGGGCGGGTGCGCGGGATGCGGTTCGAGCGGCAGGGGTGAGGTAGACCAGGAGTCGGCACCCTCCGCGCGGCGAGCGCCAAGCCCACAAAAAGGAAGGGAGGGGTTTGGGGAGGGAATACTTTTCCCTCCCCAACCTTTCCCATGCCGATCCGGCATAGCATCATCCCCTGATGCGCCGCTTCCTCGACCAGCGCCTAAAGCTCCACCTGCTGCGCGTCGCCGACGCGCTGGAGACGCATCGCAGCCTGCTCAAGGCCTCCGCCGTGCTCGGCATTGGCCAGCCCGCCCTGACCCGCAGCCTGCAGGAGCTGGAATCGCTGACCGGCGAGCGGCTCTTCGAGCGCCATCCGCGCGGCGTCCGCCCGACCGGGGCGGGCCTGGTCATGGTCCGCCTCGCCCGCCGCATCCTGGCCGAGACCCGCCGGGCGGAGGAGGAACTGGACCGCCTGGCCAGCCCCGGCGCCGGCAGCGTCGCGGTCGGCGCCCTGCCGGTCGCCTCGGTCGGCGTGCTCCCGGGCGCGCTGATCCGCCTGCGCGCCGCCCACCCCGCGCTGCAGATCCGCATCCAGCAGGGCCGGATGGAGGACCTGTTGCCGGCGCTCGCGGCCGGCGAGATCGACCTGATCCTCGGCCGGCTCTACGCCCCCGCCGTGCCCGACGGCTTCCTGCGGGAGCCGCTGTGGGAGGAGCCGATCAGCATCCTCGCCCGCGCCGGCCACCCCATCCTGGCCGCGCCCTCGGCCGAGGCGCTGCGCCGTTGCGAGCTGGTGCTGCCGACCATCAGCCAGCGCGTCGGCCAGGAGATCGACGCGCTGCTCGGCGCGCTCGGGCTCTCCCCCGCCTTGCCCATGCGCTCCTCCTCCTACGGCTTCATCCGGGAGATGCTGCTGGCGACCGACCTGGTCTCGGTCATGCCGCGGCTGATGATGGCGGGCGACTTGCTGCGCGGCACGCTGCGGGTGGTGCCGCTGCCGATTCCGGCGCCGCCGCGCCCGGCCGGGCTGGTCCTGCCGCGCGACCGGCCGCTGCCCGCCGCCGGCACTGCCTTCGTCGCGGCGCTGCGGGCGCATCTGCTGGAACTGGCCGAGGCGGTGCCCATCGCTATGCCGGATGCTGATAGGAAACGCCGAAGAAGCAATAGGACACGGCGGCACCCGGCCGGCTAGCCTCGGCGCCAGGGAAGGAACCGCACGCATGACCACGCCACCGCCTGAGCCGATCATGGATGTCGCGCATCTCGGCCATGTCGAACTGCTGACGCCGACGCCGGAGGCAAGCCGCCGCTTCTTCACCGAGATCATGGGCATGACCGAGAGCGGCCACCAGGGCGAGAGCGTCTTCCTGCGCGGCTGGGACGACTACGAGCGCTACTCGCTGGTGCTGACGGGCTCGCACACCTCCGGCCTCGGCCATGCCGCCTTCCGCACCCGCAGCCCCCAGGCGCTGGAACGCCGCCTCGCCGCGCTGCGCGCCGACAGCGTCGCGGTAACGCGGCACGACGACAGCTTCGGCCACGGCCCCGGCTTCCGCTTCCGCGACCCCGCCGGCCACCTCATCGAGCTCTACCACGACACCGAATGGTACGAAGCGCCGCGCGACCGCCGCCCCGCGCTGAAGAACCAGCCTGAGCGCTACCCCGCGCGCGGCGTCAATATCCGCCGGCTCGACCACTTCAACACCCTCGGCCCCGACATCCGCGCGGCCCGCAGATTCTACCAGCGCAATCTCGGCCTGCGCTGCACCGAACGGATCGAGTTGGACAGCGGGCTTGAGACTGGGATGTGGCTGACCGCCACCAACAAGTCCTACGACATGGCGATGGGCCGCGAGCCCAACGGCATCCCCGGACGGCTGCACCACATCACCTTCGCCCTCGACAGCCGGGAGGCGATCCTGCAGGCGGCCGACACCTTCCTTGAGGCCGGCGTGGCGATCGAGAACGGGCCGCACAAGCACGCCATCCAGCAGACCTTCTTCCTCTATGTCTACGAGCCCGGTGGCAACCGGATCGAGCTGGCGCATTCGGGCGCAAGGCTGGTGCTGGCGCCGGACTGGAAGACCATCACCTGGACGGAGGCGGAGCGGAACAAGGGGCAGGCCTGGGGGCTGCAGCTCGGCGAGAGCTTCCGGACCTACGCGACGCCGCCGGTGAGTAAGAACGGGGGAAGGTATTCCCCCGAGCCCCCATCTATTTCTGTAAGTCCGCAGGCTTCAACGGAGAACACCCATGGCCAACACCGCGCTTGTTGTCAGCGCCCATTCGGCCGATTTCGTCTGGCGCGCCGGCGGCGCCATCGCGCTGCACGCCGCGAAGGGCTGGCAGGTCACCGTGGTCTGCCTCTCCTACGGCGAGCGCGGCGAGAGCGCCAAGCTCTGGCGCCTGCCCGGCATGACGCTGGAGCGCGTGAAGGCGGAACGCGAGAAGGAAGCCCGCGCCGCGGCCGAGGTGCTCGGCGTGCACGACATCCAGTTCTGGGACCTCGGCGACTACCCGATCACCCTGACCAATGACAGCCTCTTCCGCCTGGTCGACGTCTACCGCGACATCCACCCGAGATCTGTCCTCACCCACAGCAAGGAGGACCCCTACAACCGCGACCATCCCGCGGTGACCGACTTCGCCCAGCACGCCCGCATCACCGCCCAGGCGCATGGCCACAACCCGCACCAGAAGGTCCTCGGCGCCCCGCCCGTCTTCCTCTTCGAGCCGCACCAGCCCGAGCAATGCGGCTGGAAGCCCGACGTCCTGCTCGGCATCGACGGCGTCTGGGACAGGAAGCGCGCCGCCATCGAATGCATGGCCGGGCAGGAGCACCTCTGGGAATACTACACCCGCGTCGCCCAGCAGCGCGGCGCCCAGGCGGCCCGCAATCCCGAGAAGGCGATCAAGTACGGCGAGGGCTACCAGTCAGTCTTCCCGCATGTCGTCGAGACGTTGGGGTGAGCACGTCCGATCGCCCGAGCGCCAACGAGGGCGTGGACCGGCCGCGCCCGCGCACCCTCACCTCAGCCATCGGCCGCACCCCGCACACCGCGGCGCTGCTCGACGGCACGATCACCTCTGGCCTGCTGCGTCTCGATGACGCCGGCATCGCGCCGATCAGCCGCGCCTTCGCGCCCATGGTCCGCGAAGCCCGCTTCGATATCTCGGAGATGGCGATCGCCACCTTCCTCCAGGCCCGCGCCTGGGGAAGCCGCTGGTGCTGCTGCCGGTCGTGCTCGCCGCCCGCTTCCAGGAATCCGCCCTGCTCTGCCGCGCCGACGGGCCCATCCGCGGCCCCGCCGACCTGGCGGGCCGCCGCATCGGCGTCCGCGCCTATAGCCAGACCACCGGCATGTGGCTGCGCGGCACCCTCGCGGATCGCTTCGCGCTGCGGCCGGAGGCGATGCGCTGGACCACCTTCGAGGACGCCCACGTCCCCGAATACCGCGACCCGCCCTGGGCCGAGCGCGTTCCGCCCGGCAGCGACATGCTCGCCATGCTGCGCGACGGAAGGCTGGACGCGGCGATCTTCGGCAACGACACGCCCGCGGGCGACGACCTCCGCGCCGTCTTCCCCGACCCTGCCGCGGCCGGTGAGGCGTTCCGCGCCGCGCATGGCTTCACCCCGGTGAACCACCTGCTGGTGGCGCAGCGCGCACTGCTGGAGGAAGCGCCGGAGCTTGCCCCCAAGCTGGTCCGCCTGTTCCCGGCCACGGCGGCCGATCGTGCCGCGCTCGGCCCCGCGCTGGCGCTGGCGGTGCGCTACTGCGTGGAACAGGGTCTGTTGCCGCGCCCGCTCGCGGCGGAGGAGATCTGGGCCGGGCTGCCCGCCACCGTGGCCTGACCGGCCCCACAGGGAGGACAAGAGGAATGACCCATGCCACCCGCCGCGCCCTGCTGGCCGGCGCCGCCGGCCTGCTCGCCGCCCCCGCCACGCCGCGGGCGCAGGAGGCCAACTACCCCAGCCGCCCTGTCACGGTGGTGGTGCCCTGGGCCGCCGGCGGCTCCACCGATGCCTTCGCCCGCGTGCTCGCGGGGCGGCTCTCGACCGATCTCGGCCAGGGCTTCGTGGTCGACAACCGCACCGGCGCAAACGGCACCATCGGGCTGACCTCCGCCGCCCGGGCGCGGCCGGACGGGCATACGGTCATCGTCCTGCCGAACAGCACCTATGCCGTCGCGCCGCACCTCTACCCCCTAGGCTTCACGGTGGAACAGGCCTTCGCCGGCGTCGGCCTGCTCGTGTCGATGCCGATGTTCATGCTGGTGGGCCGGTCCTCGCCGGCGAAGACCCTGGCCGACTACATCGCCCTGGCGAAGCAGCCCGGTGCGAAGCTGACCTATGCAGATTCCGGCATCGGCGCGACCAGCCACCTGGCGACCGAGATGCTCCTGCAGGCCGCCGGGATCGAGGTGGCCGATGTCGGCTATCGCGGCGGCGGCCCGGCCATCCAGGGCGTCGTCGCCGGGGAGACCGGCATGCTTTTCATGCCGGCCGCGGCGGTGATGGGGCTGATGGCCTCGGGCGACCTGCGCGCGCTCGCCGTCGCCTCCCCGGCGGAGCCCGCTGGCGCCCGAGGTGCCGACCTTCGCCGAGCAGGGCTACCCCGCCGTCGAGATCATCGAACACATCGCCATGCTCGCGCCGGCGGGCACGCCGCAGCCGGTGCTGGAGAAGTTGAACGCCGCCTGCCGCGCCGCGCTGACCGCGCCCGACATGAAGCCCATGCTCGACCGGCAGGTGGTGACGCCGGAGGCGCGGCCGCTGGCGGAATGGCCGACCTATCTCGCGGCCGAGAGCCGACGGATGGCGGAGATCGTCCGCGTGCGGAACATCAGGATCCAGTAGCCGGAAGCGAGCGGGAGGCGGCTTGCATTCCGCGGGCAAAGCCGTCATATCCGGCGCCGCGCCTGGGTAGCTCAGCTGGTTAGAGCACGGCACTCATAATGCCGGGGTCGCCGGTTCAAGTCCGGCCTCAGGTACCACCCTCCCGCAGGTTCCGCCACGCGGACGCGGCAGCGCCGCATCCCTCCATCACGGCTAGCCCTCTCGCTCACCCCGGCGGATCGCTGGCCGGCAGGATGTATTGTATATCATACACTTAATTTGTTATCTGAAATAGTTTGTGATACATAACATTCTGGTGAATCTATTTCGGAATGATAAATGCCGGGCATCGCACCGACCCGGAGAATTCCCTTGGCGATCGTCACGGCAGGCCAGTTGCCCCTCGATGTCCGCACCGTCTCGACGGCAGCCTGGTCGTCGCTCACCTACACCACACGCGGCGCCAGCTATGCCGTGGCGGATGAGCGCTGCGTCGGCGCGGCCGGCACCAAGATTGAATTCTGGGGCAGCGGGCTGAGCTTCGATGCCGCCGGCAAGCTCGTTGCCGGCAAGGTCTTCGCCTTCCAGGAAAGCGTCGGCGGCCAGGTCACCTACCGCGTCGACAACCTTGCCGTCTCCGCCACAACCCTGATGGCAGCGGCCAAGTCCGGCACGGCGCTGGCCAGCAACCTCGCCGGCAACGACGACCTCCGCGGCACCGCCGCGGCCGACTGGCTGAACGGCTTCGCCGGCAACGACAGCATCGCCGGCGGCGCCGGCAATGACACCATCACCGGCGGCGCCGGGGACGACATGATCGATGGCGGCACCGGCATCGACACCGCGATCCTGTCGCTCACCCGGGCCGACTACACGCTGATCTCCTGGCACGGCACCGTCGGCATCGCACCGAAGACCCTCGCCGCCCGCAGCGCCGACGGCTACGACGAAGCTCACCAATGTCGAGACGATCCGCTTCGCCGCCTCGGGCGAGACCGTCTCGGCTCCCGCCTCTACTTTCTCTCCGCTCGCCTACATCGCCTCCTACCAGGACCTCAGCCTGCTGCTCGGCGCCAACCCGATGGCGGGCTTCGAGCACATGCTGCACTACGGTGCCGCCGAGGGGCGGACGACGACCTTCTCGGGTGCCGAGTACATCGCCTCCTACCGCGACCTGGCATTGGCCTTCGGGACCGATACGGAAGCCGGCGCGCAGCACTTCATCCAGCACGGCCGGGCGGAGGGGCGGCACGCCAGCTTCGACGGGCTGGAATACATCGCCTCCTACCGCGACCTGATCACCACGCTGCATGCGGACCGGGACGCGGGAGCGCTGCAATACATCCAGTCCGGCCAGGCCGAGGGCCGGCACGCGACCTTCGACGGCCTGCTCTACATCGCCTCGCAGCGCGACCTGATCCCGACGCTCGGCGCCAATGCCGATGCGGGGGCCGAGCAGTACATCCTGCACGGCTATGCCGAAGGCCGGCACGTCACCTTCAACGCGAAGCAGTACCTGGCCAACTACGCCGACCTGAAATCGGCCTTCGGCAGCGACATCCATGCCGCCGCCACGCATTTCATCCTGCATGGCGTGGCCGAAGGCCGGACGGACGCGCCGCTGATCTGAGGCGAGTGCCGCCGCGCGGGGATCCCGCGCGACGGCCTGCCCGGCTTCAGCTCACTTCCTGCGCCGCGCCGCGCGGCGGCCAGCGCGGCGACGCGCACCCGGCCGTCGTCTTGCTCCATCGCGCCACGCACCGTGGCGCCCCAGAGGATCAGCGCGCTGCCGAGGGTGAAGGTCAAGAAGCCTCCGATGAGGGAGACCATGGTCCTGCTCCTTGCCGGCCGCGGCAGGGCGTGGCGCCCAATGCGTCCTCGCCGTGCGGCCCGGTCGGAACAAAGATGGGGTGGCGCCGGTCCCGCGGCCCCGGCATAGGGTCCGCGCAGCCATGCGCAGATCGCGGCTCAGGCGGCGGCGACCGTCCCCGCCGCGCGGCGGATGAAGCCGCCGCCCAGCACCCGGTCGCCGGCATACAGCACACAGGCCTGGCCCGGCGCGGCGATAGCCGCTTCCGCCGGCGTCACCCGCAGCAGTCCGGCCGCTTCGTCCCAGGCCACCTCGGCCTCGCGCGGCATCTCCCGCGCGCGGAGCTTCACCTGGCAACGCAGCGCGCCATCGGGCGGCGGGGCCAGCCAGTTCATCTCACCGACCTCGACCACCGGCTGCGGCAGCGCCTGGCGCGGCCCGACCACCACCCGGCGTGTCCCGGCCTCGACGCCAGTGACATACAACTGCTGCTCGCCATCGCGCGAAGCCTGGCCGAGCCCCCGCCCCTGCCCGACCGTGTAGCGGGCGATGCCCTGGTGGCGGCCGAGCACGCGGCCATCGAGATGGACGATCTCCCCCGCCTCGGCCGCATCCGGCCGGTGCTTCGCCACGACGTCGTGGTAGCGGCCCTGCGGCACGAAGCAGATGTCCTGGCTGTCCGGCTTCTCGGCGACCGCCAAGCCGAGCCGCGCCGCGACCGCGCGCACCGCCGCCTTGTCCGGGTAGTCGCCCAGCGGGAAGCGGCTGAATTCAGCTGCTCCGGCGTGGTGGCAAAAAGGAAGTAGCTCTGGTCCCGCTGCGGGTCGGCGGCGCGGTGCAACTCGGCGCCGGCCGGCCCTCGACGCGGCGGACATAATGGCCGGTCGCCATCGCCTCGGCGCCGAGGTCGCGGGCCAGGCCGATCAGGTCGTGGAACTTGACGGTCTGGTTGCAGCGGATGCAGGGGATCGGCGTCTCGCCCCGGGCGTAGCTGTCGGCGAAATCCTGCACCACGGCATCGCGGAAGCGGCTCTCGCGGTCCAGCACGTAGTGCGGGATGTCGAGCGTATCGGCGACGCGGCGGGCATCGTGGATGTCCTGCCCGGCGCAGCAGGCGCCCTTGCGGCTGGTCGCCGCGCCATGGTCGTAGAGCTGCAGCGTGGCGCCGATGACGTCATGTCCCTGCTCGCGCAACAGGCCGGCGACGACGCTGCTGTCCACGCCGCCCGACATCGCCACGAGAATCCTCATGGCTGCGCCACTCGGTGGGCGACCAGGATGCGCATCAGCCGTGCATCTTCTCGTAGGCCGCCATATGCCCCGCGGCGGCATCCAGCCCCTGCTGCCAGAACCGCGCCTCGAGCCGCGCAGCCTCGGAGAAGGTGGCGCTCAGCGAGGCGAAGCGGGCATGGCCGCCATGGCTCTCGCCCAGCGCGTCGATCCGCGCGGCGGCGGCCCGCGCCATCGCCTGGTAGCCGGGATCGGCATAGGTATCGATCCAGGACTGGTAGGCATTGCCCTCCGCCCGGCGGCGCGGATCGGCCAGGATGCGCAGCGCGACCATCGCCGTAGCCGACCGTGCAGGGCGCCAACGCCACCTCCAGGTCGAGGATGTCGCCCGCCAGGCCGCGGTCGATGACGTAGCGGGTGTAGCTCACCGTCTCGGCGCTCTCGGGCGTTGCCCGCACCTCCGCCTCGGGGATGCCCCAGCCCTCGCAGTACTTCAGGTGCATCAGCGTCTCGGACAGGATGGCGGCGATCGAGGCCGTCTTGTCCCGCATCGCCTCGATGCTCTCGGCCTTGAACACCGCCAGCGCCTTGGCCCGGGCGAAGTGGATCAGGAACAGGTAGTCCTGGATCAGGTAGCGCCGGAAGGCCGGCAGCGGCAGCGTGCCCTGCGAGATCCCGTGGACGAAGGGATGCCAGGTATAGGCCTGCCAGTCGGCGGCGCAGGCCTCGCGCAGCCGGCGGAACAGGCCCCCCTCCTTGCCGAAGCCTTCCTCCCAGGGCGCCATCCTAGCCGCCCGCGTTCCGGGTGCCGGCCGGCAGCTTCACCACCAGCCCGTCCAGCGCATCCGTCATGATCAGCTGGCAGCCGAGCCGCGAGGTCTCCTGCAGGTCGAAGGCAAGGTCGAGCATGTCCTCCTCGTCCTCGGTCGGCGCCGCCAGCTTGCCGAACCAGGCGCCGTCCACCACGACATGGCAGGTCGAGCAGGCGAGCGACCCCTCGCAGGCGCCCTCGATGTCGACGCCGTGCTTGTGCGCGATCTCCAGGACGGAAAGGCCGAGCGGCGCGTCCACCTCGCGGCGCGTGCCATCGCGCTCGATGAAGGTCATCCTGGGCATCTTATTCGCCTGCTCCGCTTGCGCTCGCGGCCCGCCAACCCTCGGCAAGCGCTGCCGCGGCCCGGTCCACATCCGCGGGCGAGGTAAAGCGGCCGATCCCGATCCGCAAGGTCGCCCGAGCCTCCCGGTCGGGAGATCCCGAGCGCCCGCAGCACATAGGAGGGCTCGACCTCGGCCGAGGAGCAGGCCGAGCCGGTCGAGACGCAGACCCCGGGCGCCGCCCGCATGATCGCCTGGGCATCCACCGGCCCGGGGAAGGTCAGGTTGAGGTTGCCCGGCACCCGCGCGGTGCGGCTGCCGTTCACGCGGATGCCGGGCACCCGGCCCTCCAGCCCGCGCAGCAGGATGTCGCGCTGCTCCACGACGCGGCCGGCATCCAGCATGCCCTCGATCGCCGCCAGCCGCGCCGCCTCGCCAAGCCCGACCACCAGCGGCGCCGGCAAGGTGCCCGAGCGGAAACCCCGCTCCTGCCCGCCGCCGGAGAAGAGCGGCGCCAGCCGTACCCGCGGGCGGCGGCGGATATAGAGCGCGCCGATCCCCTTCGGCCCGTAGATCTTGTGGCCGGAGATCGACAGCAGGTCGGCCTGGATCTCCTCCACCTCGAGCGGGATGCGCCCCGCACCTTGCGCCGCGTCGGTGTGGAACAGCGCGCCGGCCGCCTTGGCGATGGCGCCGATCGCGGCCAGGTCCTGCACCACGCCGATCTCGTTGTTCACCGCCATGACGCTGACCAGCAGGGTGCGGTCGTCGACCGCCTCCCGCAGCCGGTCGAGATCGGCCAGCCCGTCCGGCCCGACCGGCAGGATCACCGGCTCGAAGCCCTCGGCCGCCAGGTCGCGGACGCTCTCGAGGACGCATTTGTGCTCGGTGGCCAGCGTGACGATCCGCCGCCGCTCCGCGCCCTGCTGCGCCGCGAAGCGGGCGGCGCCCTTGATCGCCAGGTTGTTGCTCTCGGTGGCGCCCGAGGTCAGCACCACCTCGCGCGCCTCGGCGCCGATCAGCCCGGCGATCTCGGCCCGGGCCTGCTCCACCGCCTCCTCCGCCGCCCGGCCCATGGCGTGCTCGACGCTGTGCGGGTTGGCGAAATTCTCCTCCCACCAGGGCCGCATGGCGGCCAGCACGCGCGGGTCGACCGGCGTGGTCGCGTGGTTGTCGAGGTAGATCGGGCGGTTCGGGCGCATGGCGGGAAGATGGCCCGCCGGGGCGGTGGTGGGGAGGGGGGCGGCGGGAATGGCCGGCATGCCGGGGGCGAGGATGCGGTTTTCGGACAAAGCCCACGACGTGCGCAGAGGCCGGCCGTGGCGGCTGGCGGGCCCGGTCGAGACTGCCGTTTTCGGACATACCCCGGGATCAGGGTGGGCGGCGGCCTGGCCGGGTGGAAGGCGGCGCAGGGGACGGGATGCTGGCATGGCCAGACCCTCCAGGAAGCCGCCCGACCATATCAGGAAAATATTCTTTTTCTAGCCTCGAAGCCGACCTTGCCCCAGCCAGCGTCACGCCGCCCGCCGCGCCAGCCTCTCCCGCATCGCCGCCCAGGCCTCCAGGAACCGCGCCGGCGCGTCCTCCGCCGCATCCCAGGGCAGCGAGACGCGGATGCCGCAGCCGGCCAGCTCGCCGAGGCCCATCGCCGCCAGCACCGGGCTGCGCGCCACCTTGCCCGAGGAGCAGGCCGCCCCGGCCGAGACCCTGACGCCGGCGAGGTCGAGCGCGATCACCTGGGTCTCCGCCGCCACCCCGGGCAGGAGGATGCAGCTGGTATTCGGCAGCCGCGGCGCCCCGGCCCCGGCGATCACCGCCTCGGGCGCCAGCGCGGCGATCCCGGCCTCGATCCGGTCGCGCAGCGCCGCCAGCCGGGCGCCATCGGTCGCGGCCATTGCCGCCGCGGCCAAGCCGGCGATCGCCGGCAGCGGCTCCGTCCCGCCGCGCCGGCCGCGTTCCTGGCCGCCGCCGGCGATCAGCGCCGGAACCTCCAGCCCCGGCCGCAGCAGCAACGCCCCGGCGCCCGGCGGCCCGCCCAGCTTGTGGCCCGAAAGCGCCAAGCTGTCGTACTCCGCCGGCGGCGCCACCCGCCCGGCCGCCTGCACCGCATCGACATGCAGCAGCGCGCCATGCGCCCGGCAGAGCGCCGCGCCCTCGGCTAACGGATGCAGCACGCCGGTCTCGTTGTTCGCCGCCATCAGGCAGACCAGGGCCGGGCCGCCCTCGGCCAGCAGCGCCGCCAGCGCCGCGAGGTCGGTGGTGCCATCCGGCCGCACCGGGATCACCCCGGCCCCGGGCGCCGCCGCCAGCACCGCCGGATGCTCGGTCGCCCCCACCAGCAGGCGCCGGCCGCGGCCGAGGCCCTGGACCGCCAGCGCATTCGCCTCCGTGCCTCCGGCGGTGAAGACCAGGTCCTGGGCGCGGGCGCCGAAGCGGGCGGCCACCGCCTCCCGCGCCTGCTCCAGCCGCCGGCGCGCGGCGCGGCCCGCGGCATGGACCGAGGAGGGATTGCCCCCGCCTCCAGCGCGGCCATCACCGCCGCCCGCGCCTCCGGCCGCAGCGGCTCGGTGGCGTTGGCATCCATATAGAGAGCGTCCACCGCGGGCGACCGGCGCTACTGCGCCGCCTCCGCGATGCTGGACAGCACCGCTTCCGCGGTGGGGAGCAGCGCCGCGTCGCGCGGTGCGACGGCGCGGCCGGCGATCCGGCCCCCGACCACGTCGGCCAGGGTGACATGGGCGAGGAAGAGGCGGATCTGCTCGCCGAGCTCCGACCAGAGGTCATGCGTCAGGCAGCGCTCGCCGCCGAGGCAGCCGGGCGAGCCCTCCTCGCAGCGGGTGGCGCGGATCGGCTCGTCCACCGCATCGACGATCTCGGCCACGGTGATCGAGGCGGCGGGGCGCGCCAGGCGGTAGCCGCCGCCGGGCCCGCGGGCCGATGCAACCAGGCCGGACCGGCGCAGATGGCCGAAGAGCTGCTCGAGATAGGCGAGCGACAGCAGCTGCGCCTGGGCCAATCTCTGCGAGACTGACAGGACGCCCAGGACGCGCATCCGTGCTGCATCCTTGCTGTCTGGCGGCCAATTCGACCATGGCCATGACGGCATATCGCCCTCGGGTGGAGAGACGCACGGCTTGGCCCCCTTAAACGGCGATTCTTCGTATACCGGAATACCGGACCGGCGCGGGAAACATGGGCGGCCTTCCTTGATTCCGTTATGAAACTCGGCTTCGCATCTCTATATTCCGACGGCCCCGGGGGACGGGAGACTGCCCCGAGGCGACTGAACGATCCTGGTACCGAGGTTCCGGCCTGCGCGCCTTGGGCGATGTTGCTGCCGGACGCTAGATTCCCCGACTATCACAGTCAACCATTCGGGAGATGGTGGTGCCGGCCGTTCAGTGGGTGACGCTCCCAGGCTCCTCTCGGCATCGTGTTGTGATGCCGAGAGGAGCCTGGGCGTTGGTCATCAGGTCTTCCCCATCAAGCGCCTCGGCGCGCTCGGCTTGCCGGCGGGAAAGCTCACTCGCCCCCGGCGAGTCCGGACGGCCAGGCACAACCGGAACTGGACCCACGGGACGATGCCTGAGGTGATGTTCGCCGGCCCTGACGGTCGGCTCGAAGGCCGTTACCACCACTCGAAGCAGGCCAATGCGCCGGTTGCGTTGCTGCTCCACCCCCACCCGCTGCACGGCGGGACGATGAACAACCGGGTCATTCACGCCCTGTACCAACGCTTCCAGGGCATGGGGTTTTCCACGCTCCGATTCAATTTCCGTGGAGTCGGCCGCAGCCAGGGCCGCTACGATGGCGGCATCGGCGAGATCTCGGACGCGGCCTCGGCGCTCGACTTCCTCCAGGCGGTGAACCCGAACGCCCATAGCCTCTGGGTCGCCGGCTATTCCTTCGGCGCCTATGTCGGCATGCAGCTGCTGATGCGCCGGCCGGAAATGGGCGGCTTCGTCTCCATCGCCGCGCCGGCCAGCCACTACGATTTCGGCTTCCTCGCCCCCTGCCCTTGCAACGGGCTGATCTACCACGGCACCGAGGACGAGCTGGTGCCGGAGAGCTCGGTGCGGAAGCTGGTGGACAAGCTGAACACCCAGCGCGGCATCACCATCGACTACCGCACCCTGCCGGGCGCCGGCCACGTCTTCACCCCGGAGGAGACCGAGAAGGTGGTCGATGCGGCCGAGGACCACGTGAACTCCCGCATGAACCGCAGCCGGATGGCCCTCGCCGCCGACTGAGCCGCCGGGAGACATGCCAGGGACGGCCGGGGATCGCCCGCGGCCGTCCCGACGCCGCAACCTGCGCGCGCCAAGCGCGACGGAATGCGATATCCCTCCCGCCAGTAGGCGTGTCGGCGGAGGAGGGATGCCATGGATACCAATGCGGCGCCGTTGCCCTCGCGGGCCTCGCCGCAAGTCGGCAGGTCGTCGGCCCCCGACGCCGCGCCGCGGCGCCTGCCCGCCCGCTTCCGCACCCACCTGCTCCGCCTCGCCCTCGCCACCGGCCTGCCCCTGGTGGCGCTCGCCGTCGGCCTGACCTGGTGGGTCGCCGCCAATGAACGCAACAATGCGCTCCGCGACCTCTCGCGCACCGCCGAGGCGCTGCAATCCGACCTTGAGCGCAGATGCAGGATCAGCGGCGTCGTCCTCGACATCCTCGGCACCTCCCCCAGCCTGGACCAGCTGCTCGCCGAGGCGCCGGGCAGCCCCGAGGCCAGCCTGTTCTGGTCCCGCAGCAAGACGCTGATCGAGCGCGCGCCCGCGGTGCTGCACAGCATCGCGCTCTTCGACCTGCAGGGACGGCCGCTGCTGAATACCCTGGCGCGGCCGGGCGGCCCGGCACCGAGCCCTCCGCGAGCTGCGCTTCCCGCCGGCACCCGACCAGCCGACAGGCCTCACCGGCTATTTCGCCCACCTCCTGCGGACGTCCGGAACCTTCGTCTCGCCGCTCTTCATCGGGCCGCTGGCCGGGCAGCCGCTGATCGGTCTGGCCCAGGTGCTGCGCCGGGAGGGCAGGCCGGTCGGCGTCATCACCGCCAACATCCTGCCGCGCAGCCTGGGCGAGGCGCTGCGCGGCCAGCAGCTGCGCCCCGGCTGGATCGCCACCCTGCTGGACGGCCGCCACCTGGTCATCGCCCGCACGGCGCAGGAGGAGGCCTTCTTCGCCCGCCCCGCGGTCGACTGGATGACCGAATTCCAGCGGGGCACCGCCGCCGCGGCGACGGTCAAGGGCCATGCCCGCGACGGCACCCCGATCTATGCCGTGCTGCGGCGCCTCCCGCTCGGCAATTGGGTGCTCGCCCTCAGCGTCCCGCGCGCGGCGATCGACGGCCCGCTGCGCCGCGCGGTGCTGGTCGCCGCGACCGGCGGGGCGCTGGCCGTCACCCTGGCCGCGCTGGTCGCCCTGGTGCTCGGCGCCCGGCTGGGGGAGGAGGTGGAGGCGCTGGGCGCCGATGCCGCGATGGTCGCCCGCGACCAGCCGCCGCCGCCGCGCGCCCGGCCCCGGGTGCGGGAGGTGGCGCGGGTCCGCCAGGCCCTGGCCGAGGCCGGCGCCGCGCTGCGCGCCCGCGCCGCGGCGAAGCGGGAGGCCGAGGAGCACCTGGTGCTGCTGCTGCGCGAGGTCGACCACCGCGCCAAGAACGCGCTGGCGGTCGCGCTGTCGCTGATCCGCCTCGCCCCGCGCGACGTCCCGCCGGCCGGATTCGCCGCCGCGGCGGAAGGCCGGATCACCGCCATGGCCCGGGCGCATGCGCTGCTCGCCCGCGGCGCCTGGACCGGGGCGGAGCTGCAGGCCCTGGCCGAGAGCGAGCTGCCGGCGCATGCCGGGCAGGTCCGCCTCTCCGGCCCGCCGGCGCGGCTCTCGGCCGAGGCGGTGCAGCCAGTGGCCATGCTGCTGCACGAGCTGGCGACCAATGCGGCGAAGCACGGCGCGCTCTCGGCCCCGGTCGGGTCGGTCCGGATCGCCTGGCGGTTCCTGCCGGAGGACCGGGCGCTGCAGCTGGAATGGACGGAATCGGGCGGCCCGCGCCTGACCGGCGCGCCGTCCCGGCGCAGCTTCGGGCTGCGGCTGATGACCCAGCTGGCGGAGCGCCAATTGGCCGGCCGGCTCGCCTTCGATTGGGCGCCGGACGGGCTGCGCGCGACGCTGACCCTGCCGGCGGCGCGGGTCGCGCCGGACGGCACCCCGCTGGCCGAGGCGGCGCCGGCGGACCGGCCGGCGGCGGTGACGCCCCGCCCGGCCTGGACCGGCACCGGCGACCTGCCGCCGCGGGTGCTGGTGGTGGAGGACGAGGCGCTGCTGGCGCTCGAGCTCGAGACCGGACTGCGCGAGCTGGGCTGCGAGGTGGTCGGCCCGGCCCGCAACCTGGCCGAGGCGCTGCGCCTGGCCGAGGCCGAGCCGCGCCTGGCCGCGGCGGTGCTGGACATCAACCTGGGCGGCGGTGAGCTGGTCTTTCCCGTCGCGGATGCGCTGGCCGCGCGCGGCGTGCCCTACCTTCTGGCCACCGGCTATGGCAGCGCCGGGCCGCTGGAAGGCCGCGATGCCGGCGCCGTCGCGGTGCTGCGCAAGCCCTACCAGCGTGCGGCGCTGGGCGCTGCCCTCGCCCGCGCCCTGCCCGGGCACCAGCCGGGCGAGGGCGCCCCCATGGCTGCGGCGCCGAAGGGCGCGGAGGGCTGAACCGGACCGCCCGAGGCGACGCAACCGGATGGCCGCAACGCCGAAGGGCGGGACCGGGCCGCCCGGCCAGCCCTGCGGCGGCGATATTGCCGGGCGGGGCGGGACGTGGTTGATCCCGCCCGAGGCGCGCCCCGATGCGCCGACGGGAGGATCCATCCATGCGCCGCCAACTCCTCACCCTGGGAGCCCTCGGGGCCGCCGCCCTGCTGACACAACCGGCGCGGGCCCAGGCGCCCTATCCCGACCGCCCGATCACCATGATCATCGCCTATGCCGCGGGCGGCGGGACCGACACCGCGGCGCGGACCCTGGCGCGGGTGATGGAGAAGGATCTCGGCCAGTCCATCGTGGTGGTGAACCGCCCCGGCGCCGGCGGCGAGATCGGCTGGTCGGAGCTCGCCCGCGCCAAGCCGGACGGCTACACCATCGGCTTCACCAATACCCCGGGCATCGTCACCGTGCCGATCGAGCGGCAGGCCCGCTTCAAGCTCGACGACTTCGCGCCGATCGCCAACATCGTCGACGACCCCGGCGGCATCTGGGTGCTGGCCGACAGCCCCTACCAGAGCCTGGCGCAGCTGGTCGAGGCGGCGAAGAAGGCTCCGGGAACGCTGGGCTATGGGACCACCGGCATCGGCTCCGACGACCACCTGGCCATGCTGGCGCTGGAGCGGCTGACCGGCGCCAGCTTCCTGCATGTCCCCTTCGCCGGATCGTCGCAGGTGCGGACCGCGCTGCTGTCGAAGAACCTGCCGATCGCCGTGGTCAACATGGGCGAGGGGCTGGTCGACTGGAAGCAGGGCGTGCTGCGGCCGCTCGCCCAGCTCGGCCCGCAGCGCTGGGAGGCGGCGGCGTCGGTCCCGACCGCGAAGGAGCTGGGCTTCGACGTGGTCGAGGGCTCGATGCGCGGGGTCGCCGCCCCGGCCGGGGTGCCGCGGCCGATCCTCGACCGGCTGGCCCAGGCGGTGCAGCGGGCGGTGGAGGACCCGGGATTCCAGAAGACGGCGCAGCAGCAGAACCTGCCGCTGCGCGTCCTCGGTCCCGATGCCTACCGGGCGGAGCTGCTGGCGCTGAAGGCGCAGTACGAGAAGCTCTGGGCGGCACATCCCTGGAAGGAGTGAGCGCCGCGCCCTGGCGTCATCGGCGCGGCAGGACGCGCCCGGGCGCACCTGCCGTGCCGCGATCCGCGCCGTTGCCATAAGCGGTAGTTGCCAGCCTGGCCCTCGGCATGGTCCGATCCCGCGCAAGCCGAGCGCGGGAAGACGCGCCGAACGGGAAGATTCCACCATGCAGCGACGCACCCTGCTGGGCGGGCTGGCAGCCATGCCGCTCGCCTGCCCCGCCCTGGCCCAGAGCTTTCCCGACCGGCCGCTGACCATGGTGCTGGCCTTCCCGGCCGGCGGCGGCACCGATGTCGCGGCCCGGCCGCTGGCGCGCATCATGGAGAAGTACCTCGGCCAGCCGATCGCCATCGTGAACCGCCCCGGCGCCAGCGGCGAGATCGGCTTCACCGAGCTCGCCCGGGCCAAGCCCGACGGCTACACGATCGGCTTCATCAACACGCCGACCATCGTCACCATCCCGATCGAGCGGCCGCAGGCCCGCTTCCGGCTGGACGACTTCGCCCCGGTGCTGAACGTGGTGGACGACCCCGGCGCCATCTGGGTGCTGCCGGACAGCCCGATCCGCACCGTCGCGGACCTGGTGGCGGAAGCGAAGCGCCGGCCCGGCCAGGTCAGCTACGGCACCTCCGGCATCGGCTCCGACGACCACCTGGCGGTGCTGGCGCTGGAGCGGGTGTCCGGCACCAAGTTCCTGCACGTCCCCTTCGCCGGCGGCGCCCCGGTGCGGACCGCGACGATCTCGAAGCAGATCGACCTGGCGGTGACCAATATGGGGGAGGCGATCGGCGACTACCGGCAGGGGCTGTTCCGGCCGATCGGCCAGATGGGGACCTCGCGCTGGCCGGTGATGCCGGACGTCCCAACCTTCCGGGAGCAGGGCTTCGATGTCATCGAGGGCTCGATGCGCGGCCTGGCGGCGCCGGCCGGGCTGCCACGGCCGGTGCTGGACCGGATCGTGGACGCCGCCCGGAAGGCGGCGATGGACCCGGAATGGCAGGCGGTGGCGACCCAGCTGGCGCTGCCGCTCCGGCTGCTGGGCCCGGACGAGTACCGGGCCGAGTTGGTGGCGATGCAAGGCCATTACGAGAAGCTCTGGGCGGCGCATCCCTGGCGGGAGTGAGCGCGGGCTCCGTCGCGCGGCGGGTGCCAGACTCCCAGAAATAGAGGAGGGTCCAGGGAGGATACTTCCTCCCTGGCCTTGCCTTTACAGGTAGCGCAGCGCCACGAAGCCCACGACGATCCCGGCCGCCGCCCCGGTCGTCACCAGGGTCAGCCGCCGCTCGATGAAGTCGCGGATCGGCGGGCCGAAGCGGCGCAGCAGGAAGGCCAGCAGGAAGAAGCGCGCCCCGCGGGTCACGATGCTGGCGGCCAGGAAGACCGGGAAGCTGAACATCGCCGCGCCCGAGGCGATGGTGACGATCTTGTAGGGGATCGGGGTCAGGCCTTTGATCAGGATGACCAGGGCGCCCCATTTCTCGTACCAGCCCTGGAAGCGCAGCAGCGCGTCGGCATGGCCGTAGGCGCGCAGCACCGGCTCGGCCAGCGCCTCGAACAGGAAGTAGCCGATGGCGTAGCCGAGGATGCCGCCCAGCACCGAGGCGATGGTGCAGATCAGCGCATAGCGATAGGCCCGGTCCGGCCGGGCGATGCACATGGGAATGAGCATCGCGTCCGGCGGGATCGGGAAGAAGCTGCTCTCGGCGAAGCTGACGCCGGCCAGCCAGGCCGGCGCGCGCCGATGCGCCGACAAGGCCAGCACGCGGTCATAAAGGGCACGGAGCATCATCGGGTCCCTGAGTCCGCGGCCGGCTTCGCATGGTCGGGGCCGCGGCGCAACTCACGGCCGATTGCCTTGCGGCAGTGTCATGACACCCGGCCTTCGCCATGCACGCGGGGCGGGTTGTGGAGCCATGCCGCGCAATGGGATCATGCCACCTCGCAGCGGCGGGATTGCAGGATGTCGGGGATGGATGGGCGGAGGCCCGCATTGGCGGTCGGGATCCTGATCGGCTGCGGGGTGGCCTGCGCGGCCCTGGCGATGGGCCTGCGGCAGACCTTCGGCCTGTTCCTGGCGCCGATGACCACGGCGCATGCTTGGTCGGCCTCCGGCTTCGCCTTCGCCATCGCGCTGCAGGTGCTGATCAACGGCTTCACCCAGCCGGTCTGGGGCCAGATCGCCGACCGCTACGGCGCCCGCCGGGTCATCATGGCAGGCGCCCTGCTGCAGCTGGCCGGCGTTACCGGCATGGCGCTGTCGAACAGCCTTGGGGCCTTCACCTTCTTCGCCGGCATCGTCATGGGCTTCGCCGTCTCGGCCGCCGGCATGCCGGTGATCATGGCCAGCCTGACCCGGCTGCTGCCGGAGGCACAGCGCGGCCGGGCGACCGGGCTCGGCACCGCCGGCTCCTCCTTCGGGCAGTTCCTGGTGGTGCCGCTGGTGCAGTTCGGCATCACGGGCTTCGGCTGGCACACCGCGCTGCTGCTGGTCGCCGGCGCCTCCCTGCTGATGATCCCGCTGGCCTTCCCGCTGAACGACCGGCCGGCCGCGCCGGCGGCCGGCGCCGCGGCGCAGCAGACGGCGGGGGAGGCGCTGCGGCTGGCGCTGCGCACGCCCACCTTCTGGTATCTCTGCTGCGGCTTCTTCGTTTGCGGCCTGCATGTCTCCTTCCTGGCGATCCACATGCCGGGCTTCGTGGCATCGTGCCACCTGCCGGCGGTGGTGGGCGCGGGGGCGATCAGCCTGATCGGGCTGTTCAACATCGCCGGCTCGCTCGGGGCGGGGGAGCTGTCCTCCCGCTGGAAGCGGCGGGAGCTGCTGGTGGCGATCTTCGCCCTGCGCGGCGTGGTGATGACGATCTTCTTCTTCTCCGAGAAGACCACGGCGACGGTGCTGATCTTCGCCGCCGCGATGGGGATCCTCTGGCTCTCCACCGTGCCGCCGACGGTGGGGCTCTGCGCCCGCAACTTCGGCACCCGTTGGCTGGCGACGATCTTCGGCCTGATCTTCCTGGCGCACCAGGTCGGCGGCTTCACCGGCGCCTGGCTGGGCGGCGTGGTCTTCGACCGGACCGGCAGCTACGACCTGATGTGGATCATCAGCATCCTGGCCGCCGCCTTTGCCGCGATAGTCCATATCCCGGTCAAGGACGGGCCACCGAAGCCGGTGCCGGTGGCCGCCTGAGCGGCGGTTTTGGGCCACGGCGGGTTCGGGGCTAGAACATGGCCAGCCCGCGATCGCCCTGGGTGGAAACGCCCGGGGCGCGAATCGCTGGCGCTGGAATGCCTGGACCGGAGGATGTCGGATGCGGCGTTGGGCCCTGCTGCTGGCCTTGGGACTGCCCCTGATGGGCAGCATGGACGCGGATGCGCAGACCCGGCAGGGCCCGCCGCATGAATGGACCTTCGGGTCCTGGACCGGCGGGATCTTCCCGGCGGGCGAGACCGAGGGCGGCGCCTGCCTGGGCAGCCCGACGGTGATCTTCACCCGCGACATCGTCATGCGCGTGTCGGTGGTGGACACCGCCTATCGCGAGCGGACGATCGAGACGGTGGCGCAGACGCCGAACGGGCTGGAATTCCGCTTCACCGCGGCGCCGCCGGTGCTCGGCCCGATGGGGCCGCGGGCGGCGCCAGATGCCGGCTTCGGGTGCCCCGGCGGGCCGAACGTGCTGCGGGTGGAGCGCAAGGGGCCGGACGAGCTGGCCTTCCCCGGCTGCTCGGAATTTCCGTCGACGCTGAAGCGCTGCACCACGGCGGGCAAGTAAGGTCGGGGAGGGAAACCGGTGTTCCCTCCCGGAGCGCCACCCTTCCCCTTTCCGAGTTGAGACCCGACCCACAGAAATGGATGAAGGGTTGGGCGCACTGCGTCCAACGGGAGGATACCGTCTTCCCGACCTTCCCGTTCTTCCTCAAGGCCGAACCATGCGCATCGCCCTGATCCACGCCCTGCGGCACTCCCCCCGCCGATCGAGGCCGCCTTCGCCCGTGCCTGGCCCGAGGCCAGGCTGATGAACCTGCTGGACGACAGCCTCTCTGCCGACCTGGCGCGCAGTGGCCGGCTGGACCAGGCGATGACCGAGCGGTTCCTGACGCTCTCGCGCTACGCCGCGGGCACCGGCGCGAACGGCATCCTCTTCACCTGCTCCGCCTTCGGCCCCTGCATCGAGGCGGTGGCGGCCGAGCGGACGCCGATGCCCGTGCTCAAGCCGAACGAGGCGATGATCGAGGAGGCGGTGGCGGCCGCCCGCGCCGCCGCCGGAGGACGCCGGCCGCGGATCGGCCTGGTGGCGAGCTTCGCCCCAACCCTCGACAGCATGCCGCCGGAATTTCCCCAGCGATGTGGAGCTGGTGCCCTGCGTGGCGGAAGGCTCGCTCGCCGCGCTCGATGCCGGCAAGGGCGCCGAGCACGATCGGCTGGCCGGCGAGGCGACGCGGCGGCTGGCCGATTGCGACGTGGTGGCGCTGGCGCAATCCAGCCTGGCCCGCGCGGCCGAGGCCGTGGCGGCGGCGACGGGACGGCCGGTCTTCACCACGCCGGACAGCGCGGTGCGGAAGCTGCGGCGGCTGCTGGGCGCCTGACGGCGCAGGCTACGCCGCCCGCGCCATCTCCCCGTGCACGCCGGCCAGGATCTCGTAGGACCGCTTGCGCGCCGCATGGTCGTGGATCTGCGACGCCACCATCAGCGCATCGGCGCCCGTCCGCGCGACGAAGTCGGCGATGCCCTTCCGCACCGTCTCCGGCCCGCCGACCACGGCGCAGGCCAGGGCGTTGTCGAGCATCATCCGCCCGCGCGGGTCGATCTGCGCGTCGAAGCCCTCGACCGGCCGCGGCAGCTTGCCGGCCCGGCCGCGCCGCAGGTTGAGGAAGGCCTGCTGCTGCGACGAATAGAGGTATCGCGCCTCGGCATCCGTATCCGCCGCGACCACCGGGATGCCGAGCATCACATAGGGCTTGTCGAGCCGGGCCGAGGGGCGGAAGCCCTCGCGGTACAGGGCGATTGCCTCCATCATCATCTGCGGCGCGAAGTGGGAGGCGAAGGCATAGGGCAGCCCGAGCATCGCCGCGAGCTGCGCGCCATAGGTCGAGGAGCCGAGGATCCAGACCGGGACCTGCTGCCCCTCCCCGGAATCGCGCGCAGCGACTGGCCGGGCTGTTCCGGCTCGAAGTAGCGCATCAGCTCGATCACGTCGCGCGGGAAGTCGTCCACGTCGCCGGCCAGGTTCCGCCGCATCGCCTGCGCCGCCACCTGGTCGGTGCCCGGCGCGCGGCCGAGGCCGAGCTCGACCCGGCCGGGATGCAGCGCGGCCAGCGTCCCGAACTGCTCGGCGATGATCAGCGGCGCGTGGTTCGGCAGCATGATGCCGCCGGCGCCGATGGTGATCCGCTTGGTCGCCGCGGCGACATGCGCCAGCGCCACCGCGGTCGCGGCACTCGCGATGCCCGGCATGTTGTGGTGCTCGGCCATCCAGTAGCGGCCATAGCCCAGCCCCTCGGCATGCCGCGCCAGGTCGGCGGAGTTGCGCAGCGCCTGGCCGGCATCGCTGCCATCCGGCACGGGGAAAGGTCGAGGATCGAGAGCGCTGTCATGGCGGGGATATTGGCACGGCCGGCGCCCGGGCCAACCCACCGCCTGCCATCGCGCCGGACGCGTCGCCGCCATGTCCTGCCGCGACTCGCACCAAGCGGCATTCCATGATCATAGCGCCCCTCGATCCCGGAGCAGTGCCATGCAGGAGCTCACCCCGGCCGCGCAGCAGCGCGTCGCCGACATCGCCGCGCGCAACGGCGTCAGCGAGGACGCCGTGCTGACGCTGCTGCAGGCGGTCTCCAACGGCGGCGGCCGCATGGCGCAGTTCAGCCATCCCGAGCTCGGCGGCATGGGCCAGTGGTCGCAGGGCGGCATGACCATGGTCGGCGACATGTTCGACACCGGGCTGAAGGTCCGGGTCGACAGCCTGTGCACCGCGCTGGCAGCCCTGCTGCGGGAGATGAACCCCTTCGTGCCGCCGCCGCCCATGCAGTCGGGCGGCTGGAGCCAGGGCCACGGCGGCAATTGGTGGCCGGACGGGCTCGGCAGCCCGGCCTCCTCCGGCGCGCAGAACGCCATGCGCTACGCCTATTTCCCGGCCCACGCCGGCTGGCGGTGCAGCAGGACGGCCAGGTCCGGGTCTACGACACCGCGCATCACGGCATCTTCGGCGTCTCCCAGCAGCAGGGCGGCGGCCAGTCGCTGAGCTTCGCCTCCGACCACGGCACGGTGCGGGCGGAGGAGCTGCGGCAGGTGGACGGCCCGCCCCTGCCCGACCAGCAGGCCCCGTACCGGCCGCCGCCCCCGGCCTGGCAGCCCGAGCCGGCGAGCCCCTGGCATCCCGCCCCCGCGCCGGTCCGGCCGCCATTCCCCGGCGGCACCGAGAGCGACGTGCTGGCGACGATCGAGAAGCTGGCCGACCTGCGCGCCCGCGGCATCCTCACCGACGAGGAATTCTCGGCCAAGAAGGCGGAGCTGCTCGGCCGCCTCTGACACGGCGGCTGATGCGCAACCGCAGGGTCAGCCTCGGCACACAAGCCCTTGATCGGGAACCGTTCCGCAAGCCTTGACGCGACCGGCCGGGCGACGGCCCAATCCCCCGATGCCGCGGGGAATTGAGGATGACCGCGCTCGGACCGGTGCGGCCCGGCGCCTCGTTGGCCATGGGCCAGGCCGCGGCCCGTCCGGCCGGGCGCAGCCTGGCGCTGCTGCTGATCGGCATCGTCGCGCTGCCGCTCCTGCTCATCGCCGGCACGGCCTGGCACAGCTGGACCCTTGCCTGGCGCGATGCCGAATCCGAGCTGCTGCGCGCTTCCGAGGTCGCGGCAGAGTATCTCCGCCGGGTGCTGGACGGCGACGACCTCCGCATCCAGCGCGCCAACGACGTCATCGCCGGCCTGACCGATGCCGAGATCACCGCGCAGGAGCGCGCGGCTGCACGCCGCCTTCCAGCGCATTGCGGGGCAGGAGGCGGACGAGGGCGAGCCGCTCACCCTCTTCGCCTATGACCGCGACGCGCGGATGCTGGTCGGCTCCACCCTGCACCCGGTGCCGCGCGACCAGGATTTCGCCGACCGCGACTACACCCAGACCCTGCGCGACCCGCAGGCGCCGGAGCCGCAAATCGGCGGCGTCCTTGTCGGCCGCCTGAATGGCCGCGCCTTCTTCACCCTCAGCCGCCGGCGCGAATCCGCCAACCCGCCGAGGCACGGTGGTTATGACGGCGTGGTGGTGGCCTCGGTCTATGTCGAGGGCGCCAACCGCACGTTGCAGCGCCTGCTGCGGGAGCCGGAGGACGTGCTCTCCCTGGTGCGGGCGGATGGCGAGGTTCTGGCCCGCTCCGCCGGCCTCGGCCCGAACGGACCGCCGCTGCGGGTGGCGCCCGGCAGCATGCCCCTTGCCATCATGACGCGCGGCGAGGAGCGGAGCATCATCTACGGCCGTTCCTCGCTCGACGGGGTGGCGCGCCTGGCGGTCTACCGGCGGGTCGAGGGCTGGCCTGTCTCATGCCGCCGCGGCCCGGCCCGAATCCGCGGTGCGCGCCACCTGGTGGAACGCCATCGCCGGGGAGCTGGCGGTGGGGCTGCCGGGCTGGGCCCTGCTGGTCGGTCTGGCCGGCGCGGTCTCGGCGCCGGCAGCGGGCGCTGGGGGACGCGAATGCGACGCTCGAGCGCCGGGTCGCCGCCCGCACCCAAGAGCTGGCCGAGAGCGAGGCGCAGCTCCGCCTCGCGCAGGAGGCGGCGGGGGTCGGCATCTGGGACTGGACCGCCGAGACCGGGCTGAACCGCTGGTCGCCCGAGCAATATGCGATCTTCGGGCTGGACCCGGACCGCGAGCCGAGGATCACCGTCGACCGCTTCCTGGAGCTCGTGCATCCGGACGACCGTCCCCTGGCCGAGGCGGCGGCGCAGGAGGCGCTGCGGACCGGCGCCTACGAATCCGAGTTCCGCATCCTGCGGCCGCGGCCGGATGGCGGGAAGCCGGAGCTGCGCTGGCTGCTCGGCCGCGGCCGGCGGGTGCCGGGACGGCGCGGCGAGAGCGTGCGGCTGCTCGGGGTCAATGTGGACATCACCGACCGCCACCTGGCCGAGGAGCGCCGCGCCCTGGTGGCGCAGGAGGTGGCGCACCGCGCCAAGAACGCGCTGACGCTGGTCGGCGCCGCGGTGCGGATGACCCGGGCGACCGACACGGCGGAGTTCATCCGGCTGGTGGAGGGCCGCGTCGCCGCCCTCGCCCGGGCGCAGACCCTGCTGGCCGAGGCCGGTGGGCGCGGCGCCGACCTGCGCGCGCTGGCGCTGGGGGAGGTCGAATCGGTCCTGGCGGCGGAGCGGGGCGGGCCACGGATCGACTTGGCCGGCCCCGACCTGATGCTGGCGGATGAGGCGGTGCAGCCGCTCTCGATGGCGCTGCACGAGCTTGCGACGAATGCGGTGAAGTACGGCGCCCTGTCGCAGCCCGAGGGGCGGATTTCGCTGTCCTGGGGCCTCGACGAGGAGGCCGGGCTGCTGCGGCTGCGCTGGGCGGAGCATGGCGGCCCGCCGCCACCGGTCGCCCCCGAACGCGAAGGCTTCGGCTCCAAGGTGCTGGAGGCGACGCTGGCCGGCCAGCTCGGCGGCACGCTGCGGCGCGACTGGCCGGCGACCGGGCTGGTGCTGGAAGCGCTGCCGCCGCTGGCCGGGGTGGCGGCGAAGCCACTGAGCCGCCGGCGCTACTCCGCCCGGATATTCGCCTCCGCCACCAGCTGGGCGTAGCGGGTCACCTCGGCGGCGACGAAGCGGCGGGACTCCGCCGGGTCGGCGCCGATCAGGTCGAAGCCGAGCTCGCCGGCCTTCTCCCCGCAGACCCGGATCGGCCAGCGCCTGGCGGATGGCGGCGGCAATGCCGTTGGCCAGCGGCTCCGGCACGCCGGAGGGCGCCTGGATCGCGGTCCAGCTGGTGATGCGCAGGGCCGGCAGCCCGGCCTCGGCGGTGGTCGGGACATCCGGCAGCAGCCGGTGCCGCGTGCCGTCGGTCACCGCCAGCGCCCGCAGCCGCCCGGCCTGCACCTGGGTGATGCATTCCGGCAGGTTGGAGACCAGCATGTGCAGGTTGCCGGCGACCAGGTCCGTCACCCCCGGCGCGCCGCCGCGATAAGGGACATGCACCAGCGAGGCCCCGGCCCCGGTGGCGCGGCGGAACATCTCGAGCGCCAGGTGCGGCGGCGAGCCGGTGCCGGAGGAGCCGGCATTCAGCCGCGCCCCGTCCCGCACCGCGGCGACCAGATCCGCCAGGCTGCGCCAGGGCGAGGCCGGGTTCACCACCACCACCAGCGGCAGGGAGCCCAGCAGGGTCAGCGTCTTCAGGTCGCGCAGGAAGTCGTAGGGCGCCTGCGGGAACAGGGACGCATTGACCGCATGGGTCAGGGTGATCGCCAGCAGGGTGTGGCCGTCCGGCGCCGCCTTGGCCACCGCATCGGCGCCGATCTGCGCATTGGCGCCGGGGCGGTTCTCCACCACCACCGGCTTGCCCCAGTCCTGCTGCAGCCGCTGCGCCACCAGCCGGCTGATGATGTCGGTCTGCCCGGCCGGGGTGAAGGGGACGATCAGGCGCACCGTGCGCTCGGGGAAGTCCTGGGCGCGCGCGGGGCGGCCCAGCAGGACGAGCGGCGCGGCGAGCGCGGCACGGCGGGACAGGCGCATCGGCGCTACTCCGCCGCGGCGGGCAGGAGGCCGCGGGCGGCAACCGCCGCGCGCACCGCCGGCAGCAGGTCGCGGCCGTATTCCGCCACGTCCTCCAGCGGGTCGAAGCCGCGGATCAGGAAGGTGTCGATGCCGAGCGCGGCATAGTCGGCCAGGCTGTCCGCCACCTGCTCGGCGGTGCCGACCAGGGCGGTGGTGTTCGACCCCGCGCCGACCGCCGCCGCCACTTCCGTCCAGAGCCGCTTATCGCGGACCTTGCCGCCGGCCGCCGCCTCCAGCAGGCGCTGCGAGCCGACGCTTTCCGGCTTCGGCCCGCCCTGGCCGGTGGCGCGCAGCTTGCGGATGCGGGCGATGATGCGGTCGGCGCGGGCCCAGGCGGCCTCCTCGGTCCCGGCCAGCACCGGGCGGAAGGACAGGCTGAAGCGGATGGCGGCCGGGTCGCGCCCGGCCTTCGCTACGCTGGCGCGGACGCGCGCGATGGTCTCCCGCGCCTGGTCCAGCGTCTCGCCCCAGAAGGCGTAGGTATCAGCCTGCCGGCCGGAGATCTCGATCGCGACGTCGGAGGAGCCGCCGAAGAAGACCGGGATATGCGGCTGCTGCAGCGGCTTCACCTCGGCGAAGCCCTGCTCGAACCGGTAGTACCTGCCCTGGTGGTCGAAGGGCTTCGGCTCGGTCCAGAGCCGCTTCAGCAGGGCGATGTATTCCTCCGAACGCGCATAGCGCTCGTCATGCGGCAGGAAGTCGCCGTCGCGCTTCTGCTCGGTCGGGCTGCCGCCGCTGATAACGTGGATCGCCGCCCGCCCACCCGAGAGCTGGTCGAAGGTGGCGAACTGCCGGGCCGCCAGAGTCGGCGCGATGAAGCCCGGGCGGTGCGCCACCATGAAGCCGATCCGGCTGGTGGCGGCGGCGGCCTGCGAGGCGACCAGCAGCGCATCCGGGGAGGTACTGCCCCAGGCGACCAGGATGCGGTCGAAGCCGGCCTCCTCATGCGCCCGGGCGAAGGCGCCGATATAGGCGGGATCGATCACCGGGCCGCTGGGCGGGTGGATCTCCGACTGCCGGCGGTGGGAGATCATGCCGATGAATTGGAGCGGGTGGGGCACTGCCGGGTTCCTCCGTCTTGAAGGCCGGGGAGAAAGTATTCTCCCCGGACCCCCTCATCTATTTCTGGGAGTCTGGCATCCGCCGCGCGGCGGCACCCGACTCACAAAAGGGAAGGGGAGGGGCCTGGGGAGGGAATGCCTATTTCCCTCCCCAACCTTGCTTCCTTCAGGCGATGCGCAGGCGCCGCAGCGCCCGCCCGACCGCAGCATGATCGGCCGCGAGCTTCCGCGCCAATTCTTCCGGCGCCAGCGCCTCTGGCCGCAGCCCGAGGCGCTTCAGCGCGGCCTCCACCTCGGGCTCGGCCAGGCTCTCGTTGAAGGCGGCGTTCAGCCGCGCCACCACCGGCGCCGGGGTGCCGGCGGGCGCAAACATGGCGAACCAGCCGCTGCCCGGCCAGTCCTGCGCCAAGCCCAGCTCGCCAAGCGTCGGCACGTCCGGGAAGGGGTCCCAGCGGGTCGCGCCGACCACGGCGAGGGCCCGCAGCCGCCCGGCCTCGACATGCGGCGCGGCGACCGGGTCGATGATCAGGTGGCAATCGCCGGCGATGACGCTGGTTGCCGCGGGGGCGCTGCCCGGGAAGGGCACATGCACCGCCTCGATCCCGGCCTCGTCGGCCAGCAGCGCGGCGCGCAGCGGGCGACCGAGCCGATGCCGGGCGAGGCGTAGTTCAGCTCGCCCGGATGCTTGCGGCCATGGGCGATCAGCTCGGCGATGCTGTGGATCGGCAGGTCGGTGTTCACCGCGACCAGGGCGAAGGCCTCACCGGCCGAGGCCACGGGCGCGAAGCTGCGGACCGGGTCGTAGCCCACCGCGTTCAGGTGCGGCGCGATGGTCAGGTTGGCGGCCGAGGCGTTCAGCAGCACATGCCCGTCCGGCCTGGCATCCGCCACGTAGCGGGCGCCGACCGCGCCGCCGGCGCCGGCCTTGTTCTCGACCACCACGGGCTGGCCCAGCTTCGGCAGCAGCGCCCGCGCCATGGTGCGGGCGACGTTGTCGTTGGTCGCGCCCGGCGTGTAGGGCACGAGGTAGCGAACCGGGCGTTCCGGGAAGCCCTGGGCGCGGGCGGGGGCGACGAAGGGCGCGGCGAGGCCGGCGCCGAGCAGCAGGCGGCGGGAGATCATCGGGACAGCTCCAGGATGCGGGCCGGCACCTGCGGCGGCCGCGCCAGGCCGGCGAAGGCCAGGGCACCGAGCAGCGCGGCGAAGATGAGCAGGGTGCGGAAGGCCTGGCCGATCATCGGACGGCCGCCGGCCGCAGGATCGCCGGCCCCCGCGCGGCGCCGGCAGGCTGCCGGCGGCGCCGCACCACCAGGCCGACGACGCGCTGCGCCTCGGCCGGGCTGGGAAGGTGGCGCCGTCGAGATCCTCCACGGCGGGGTCGGTGGCGATGAAGCGCCAATGGGCGGCCTGGGTGACGGCGACGCCGAGGAAGCGTCCCTGCACCTCGATCGGGCGGGAGGTGTGCATGATGGGTCCTTCGGCCCCCCGGGGCGGGGAGGGCGGCAAGCGGCTGGTCGGGCTGGTGGCAAGGGTCGGGCGCGGTGCGCCCGATGGGCTCAGCGCCGACAGCGCCCGCCGGGACCGCGCCCCATGCAGGGGCGGAGGCCTTGGCGGTGGCGCTTTAGCGCTTGGTGACGCGGTGCAAGCTGCATGGATCAAATCCCGCGGTGCCGACGCGGAATGCCTCGGCAACACGATCAATCTGCGAAGTCCAGTGGTGATTGTCAAGCCAATGGCCGCATAATCCACATATATAACTGTTTGAATGCGTGGATGGGTTTTCGTCTCGGGCGCCAGTCTTCCGGCTGGAAAGTTTGTTCATGTTATGTTCTAGTCGCCCGCATGCCCGACGCCCCCTTGCCGCCCCCTGCCGGGATCCCGCCGCACCTGCGCGGCGCCATGAGCCGCTATCGCGCGCTGCGCGCCGGCGGCTGCGACGCGGCGACGGCGCTGGCCGAGCTGGTGGCCTATCTGGTGGTGCTGCGGCCGGGCCTGCCGCGGGTGCTGGCGCATGAGCAGGCGGAGGCGGTCGCCGCCGCCTGCGGGCCGGTGCAGCCGCCGATGCAACCGCTCGGGCAGGCGCCGACCTCCCCGGCGCATCCGCCGCGCGGCCTGCTGGTCGTGCTGGCCCGGCCGGCGCGGCCCGACGAGCGCGGCCCCCGACGCTCAGCTCCTAGGCGCGCGGCTCCTGGCCGGTCAGCCCTTCGGCCCGGCGCCCCGCGCCCGTGCCGTCAGGTCGATGACATTGCCCGCCACCGGCGACGCCCCGGCTGCCGGCCGGCCCAGCACCTCCGCCAACTTCCGCGCCAGTTGCTCGCGCGGGAAGGGCTTGCCGATGAGCTGCACGCCGTCGTCGAGCCTGCCGTGATGAACGATGGCGTTCTCGGTGTAGCCGGACATGAACAGCACGCGCAGTCCGGGGCGCAATCCCGCCAGGCGCCGCGCCACCTCGCTGCCCTTCATCCCGCCGGGCAGGATGATGTCCGCCAGCAGCAGGTCGATCGGCGCGCCCTCCGCCGCCAGCCGCAGCGCCGTCGGCCCGTCGCCCGCCTCCAGCACCTCGGTAGCCGAGCTCCCGCAGCATGGTCGCGGTCACCTCGCGCACCTGGGCGTCGTCCTCCAGCACCAGCACCGCCGCATCGCCGCGCGGCAGCTTGACCGGCGCCGAGGGCCGCTGCACCGCGGCGGGCAGGCCGCCCACCGCGCGCGGAAGGTAGAGCCGCACCGTCGTCCCCTCCCCCGGCTCGGAATAGATCTTCACATGGCCGCCCGACTGCTTGGCGAAGCCAAAGACCATGGCGAGCCCGAGCCCGGTGCCGCGGCCCGGCTCCTTGGTCGTGAAGAAGGGCTCGAAGACCCGCGCCAGCACCTCGGGCGGCATGCCGGTGCCGGTGTCGGAGACCGCGAGCATCACGTAGTCGCCGGGCGTGACTTCCGCGTGCCGCGCGGCATAGTCGGCATCCAGCACCTTGTTCGCCACCTCGATCGTCAGCCGCCCGCCATCCGGCATGGCGTCGCGCGCGTTCAGCGCCAGGTTCAGCAGCGCGCTCTCGACCTGCGTCGCATCCGCCATCGCCGGCCAGAGCCCGGCGGCATCCACCACCCGCACCTCGATCGGTGCGCCGAGCGTCCGCCGCAGCAGCATCGCCATGTCGGGCAGCATGGCGGAGACGTCGATCGGCGCCGCGGCCAGCGGCTGCTTGCGGGCGAAGGCCAGCAGCTGCGAGGTCAGCGAGGCGCCGCGCCGCGCGCCCCAGATGGCGCGCTCGACCTCGCGGCAGCAGCGGGCTGTCTGCCGGCAGCTTCGGCCGGATGAGCTCGAGATTGCCGAGCACCACGGCGAGCAGGTTGTTGAAGTCGTGCGCGATGCCGCCGGTCAGCTGCCCCATCGCCTGCATGCGCTGCGCGTCGCGCGCCGAGGCCGCGGCGCGGACCCGCTCGGTGACGTCGGTCACCGTCAGCACGAAGCCGCCATCCGGCATCGAGGTGCGATGGAATTCGAGGCTGCGGCCATCCGCCTGCCGCGTCCGCTCATAGACCACCGGCTCGCGCGCCGAGCGGCCGCCACGGCCATGCCGGATCTGCGCCGGGCTTTCCAGCATCCCCGTGGTGCCGGAGGCCTGGTCCACCCAGGCGGCCAGCGCGGCGTAGTCGAGCCCGGGCTGCAGCACCGACTTGGCCGGCATCAGCTGGGCCGGGAAATTGACGTTCCAGCGCTGCAGCCGGCCCGCCGCGTCGAAGACCGCCAGCCCCTGGCTGATGCTGTCGAGCGAGCCGCGCAGCTGCTCGGCCAGGCGGCGCTGCGCCGCCTCGGCCACCTGCAGCCGCCGCCTCGCCTCCTCCAGCAGCCGCCCGGCGAGCAGCAGCAGCAGGACCGAGCCGAGGAGCGCCGCCAGGGTCAGCCAGCGGGTCCGCGCCTGGCTCTCGTCCACCGCGGCGACGCGCGCCGCGAGCAGCCTGTCCTCATCGGCGGTCAGGTCGTGCAGCACGGCCTCGATCGCCGCCATCAGCGCCTGGCCGAGATCGGTCTGCACGAGCTGCTGGGCCGCTTCCAGCCCATGGTCGCGGCGCAGGCCGATGGTCTGGGCCATCTCCTCGAGCTTGCGCTGCAGGGTGCCGGCCAGGCCGCGCAGCCGGTCCTGCTGGCCTGGGTTGTCGGCGGTCAGGCGGCGCAGGTCGCCCTGCAGCAGGGTGATCTGGCCGAGTGCCTCCTCATAGGGGCGGAGGTATTCCTCCCGCCCGGTCAACAGGTAGCCCCGCTGCCCGGCCTCGGCGTTCCGGACCATGAGCTGGAGCTGCCGCGTGGTGTCGCGCACCGCGTAGGTGTGGCGCACCCAGGCGGTGGCGGCACGGTTGGCGTCGAATTGCTGCCAGAGCAGGACGGCGACCGCGGCCAGGAGGCCCGCCACCGCGACGAGCGCGAGGCCACGGGCACGGCGTGCCAGTCGGGTGGTCACGAAGGCGGGTTCCTCGGCGCTGGCCTGTCCTCTCGACGGGGGCCGCACCCGCCCGCACGCCGCGGCCGGAGTCCAAGGCCGGGCGGCACTTCGATCTGCCTCTCAGTCGCGTGAACTCGCGAAACGTTTAAAACGAGATCAGATCAGCCTCGCTTGCGTATCATCCCTGAGGCGGCCAGCGCCGCCTCCACTCCCGGTCGCACCTCCCGCAGCAGCGCCATGGCATCGACGCGGCTGAGCGGCCGCGGCGCGATGCTGGCGGATTGCTGCCGCTGCAACACCTCCGGGTCCTGCGCCGCGGAGAGCAGCGCGGCCTCCAGCCGGTCGCGGATCGGCACCGGCAGGCTCGGCCGGCGCCGCCCAGATGATCGGCTGCCGCGTTGCCGTTTCGTAGCCCTGCTCGATCAGGGTCGGCACCTCGGGGAATTCGGGCCAGCGGTCGACGCTGGCGCTGGCGATCATGCGTAGGTTGCCGCCCTTCACCAGGCCGATCATCTCGGACGTTCCGGTGTAGCTGTCGACATGCCCGCCGGCGACCTGCGTCGCCGCCTCGGTGATGCTGCTGATCTGCACGTAGGTGATCTGCATGCCCGTCAGCCGCGCGAGGTCGAAGAAGCTGACCGCCGAGCCGGGATTGGTGCTGGCGATGGTCAGCGACCGGCGGCGTCCCTCGGCGACGAAATCGGCCAGCGTGCGGACATTCGGCAGCGAGGGCCCGACGGGGACGCCGATGCGCAGCTCGCTGGTGCAGGCAAGGAAGTCGAAGCTCTCCCAGGGCTTGAAGGGCAGGTCCATGGTGAGCGGCGCGACCACCAGCGCGGAGAGCCCGACCAGGCCGAAGGTGTAGCCGTCGGGCTTCGACTGGGCGATGCGGCCGGGGCCGAGCGTGCCGCCGGCGCCCGGCGTGTTGCGCACGACGACCGGGGCGCCCAGCGACTTCTCCATGTGCGCGGCGATGGCGCGGGCGACGAGGTCGGTGCCGCCGCCGGGGCCGAAGCCGGTGACGAAGCTGCAGCTCGCGGTTCGGCCAGCGGTCGGGCGCGGATTGCGCCGCGGCCTGGATGGCGGGCGCCGAGAGCGCGATGGCGCCCAGCAGGCCTCTGCGGTGCATGTCCGGTCTCCCCGTGCCGGCCCGCCTTCCGGGGCCAAGCTTGCTTGGGGAATGGTGCTGGGCGGCGCGCGCCGAAGTCAATCGGCGCGCCGGGCGCCGGCGCCCGTGCGCGCGATGAGGCCCGCGACCGCGGCGTGTCCGGCCGCCGCGCGCGGCCCGTCGGCGCCCAGCCAGAGGCCGGGGGGCACCGCCTCGGGGTCGGCGAGGACGCGCTGCAGCAGGGCACCGTCCCAGGCCTGCCCAGCCCCGCGCGCCGCGCGCAGGGCGGGCGAGGAGTCGAACCCCGCATCGTCCGGGACGCGGCGGCCGAGGCGGCCGGCGAGGTTCGGCCCGGGCCCCGGCGGCGCGCCCGAGGTGGCGGCGTGGCGGCCGGCGCAGCGCGCCCCGAAGACCTGCCGCCCCTTCGCCGCCGACGCCAAGGCCGGCGAAGGCGACCAGGGCACGTCGAAGCCTGGCGCGCCTTCGTCCGGGCGAGGTCGCGCCCGGCGCGGCGCCCCACGGGGCCGGTTCTGTCGCCAAGCGGACCATCGATTGCCGCGCAATATCGGCCCCGCCTAGCGTCGCCAACCCGGTCATGCAGGCCGGGCCTGGAGGAACGTCATGGCTCAGGATGCGCGACCCGCGGGGCACCTGCCCGCGCGGGGCGGAGCGGTGCCGCGCGGCCCCGCGGCGCGAGGATGGCTCGGCCGGCGGCTGGCCGGCGGCGTCGCCCTCTGGCTTGCCCTGCTCGGGCCGGGGCTCGCGGCGGAACCGCCCGCGCGGGCGCCCACGGTGCCGGTCCCGGCGGTGACCGGGCCGGTCCCGGCGCGGGCCGCCCCCGGCGACGCCTCGCACGACTACCCCTTCTTCGCCAGCAACCTCGACCTGGCGAAATACGGCTATGTCGAGGAGGAGTTCTTCATCGAGGGCACCGCGACGCGCTACGACATCGGCGCGATCGCCTTCGCCGGCACGGCGCCGAACCCGGTCGCCGCCGTGATCGACGGCGGCCATCCCTACAGGACGCGCCTCGTCGTCCGCCGGCCGCGCGAGCCGCGGCAATCCAACGGCACCGTGGTGCTCGAGTGGTACAACGTCACCAACCTCTATGACGTCGAGATCGACTGGTTCCAGTCGCACGAGTTCCTCATGCGGAACGGCTATGCCTGGGTCGGCGTCTCGGCGCAGAACGCCGGCATCGCCACGCCGGCGACCGGGCTCAGGGACTGGAGCCCGGCGCGCTACGGCACGCTCGACGTGACGGCGGGCGGCACCGTCACCGGCGATGCGCTCGCCTTCGACATCTACTCCCAGGCGGCGCAGGCGGTGCGGCGCTCCGGCCGCGACAAGGCGGGCGGCCCGCAGGTGATGGGTGACCTCCGCGTGCGGAACGTCATCGGGTCGGGCGACAGCCAGTCGGCCGGCTATCTCGGCGTCTACATCAATGCGGTGCATCCGCAGGCGCATGTGATCGACGCGCTGCTGCTGCATTCCGGCGGGCAGGTGACGCGCGAGGATGTCGACATCCCGGTCTTCAAGCTGCTGACCGAGACAGACGTGACGAGCCTCGGGCTCGGCGCCAACCTGCAGCCCGACACCGACCGCATCCGCACCTGGGCGGTGGCGGGGTCCTCGCATTCGGACGTGCAACTGCTGGCCTATCGCGGGCCGCTGCAGACGCGCGACCTCGGCACCGTGCCGGCGACCGGCGCCGCCGCGGGATGCACCCTGCCGCCGCGCAGCACCATCCCGGTCTACAAGGTGCAGGACACGGTCTACCGCGACCTGCGTCGCTGGCTGCTGCGCGGCGAGGCGCCGCCGCATGCGCCCTCGCTCGAGGTGGAGACGCTCGGGCCGCCGACTTGAGCTGGCGCGGGATGCCGACGGCAATGCGCTCGGCGGCATCCGGCTGGCCGAGCACGCGGTGCCGACGGGGCTGAACACGGGCGTCAATGGCGGCGCGGGGTTCTGCAACCTCTGGGGCGCCTCGGTGCCCTTCGACGCGGCGACGCTCGCGGCCCGCTACCCGAGCCACGAGGACTATCTGGGGCGGGTGGCGAAGGTGACGCTCGACAACCTGCGCGAGGGCTACCTGCTGCTGCCGGATGCGGCGGAGACGCTGCGGCAGGCCGAGGACGCGGCGGTACCCTGACGCGGTGGGGATACGGATCGGATGGCCTGGCCATCCGGTCCGCCAGTGCGTCGGGAAGGAGAATGGTGCCGCCTCGGGAGATTGAACCCCGGACCTGCTGATGACGAATAAACGGCCTGATCACTCATCAGCACTCGAATTCCGTCGCGCGGCACAAGTCCTGGCACTTTCACACCGCCATCTGCCCAGAACCCGCTTCGGAACGGAGATGGTTAGACTTGCGGTGGAGTGAGCGGCGGCGGTCCGCAGCGCTTCGATGGGGTGTCTGACGTCCCTCGAGGCTGCTGCTGTGGACCCCCGCCGCCCGGGCTGCGCTTGCGCGCCCGGCCCGGCCCTACGCACCCTGCCTAGCTGATGCCGAGTGGCAGGCCGTGCCGATGGTCGATGCGCATCCTGCTGGACGACATGCTCCACGTGCTCAGGACCGGGTGCGCCTGGCGGCATCTAACACTGGACTTCCCGCCATGGCAGACGACGCGTCGCTGGTTCCTGCACATCGCGCGCAGCGGCGCCTTCGAGCGCATGGCCCATGCGCTGACATTCGCCGACCGCGAGCGGGCCGGGCGTGATGCCTCGCCGCGCGCCGCGGTGGTGGCTGCGCAAGCTGCCCGCTCGGGCGGCACCGGGGTTGCCGGGCGGCGGGGCTACGGCGCCGCCAAGCGCGTGGTTGGGCGCAAGCGCCATGCCCTCGTCGACACCGATGGACGCCTGCTGCTGGCCGCGGCCTCGCCCGCTGACCTGCATGACAGCCAGGACGGGATGGCGCTGCTGCGCATCCCGCACCGCACCTGGCCATTCCTCGCGCTGTGCTATGCCGGATCGTGCCTATGCCTGGGCGCGCATTGGCGACGCCACACCGATCCGCGTCGAACTCGTCGGGCCAAAGCCGGGACAGCGCGGCTTCGCCGTGCAACCACGTCGCTGGGTGATCGAGCGCACCTTCGCCTGGACCGCCCGATGCCGTCGCCTCGCCCACGACCACGAGGCCACGCCAAGCCCCGCCATCGCGTTCTTCGTCTCCGCCGCCGCGGCTGTCCTGCTCCGGCGATTGGCGAAGGCATTATCAAGAGCGCTCTGAGAACCTCAGTTCGTCCTGCGGTGGTGACCGAAACAGCCGGTATCGGTGGGCATTGTTGCTGCTGGGGAAGCGACGGCTGATGGCGGATTCGGCGCCGGGTTCGTCCGGGTCGCGGACATCGAACACCAGGTATCCGTCCAGCGGACGAGGCGGCGGCGTGGGCTCCGCCATAGCGGGATGCCTCCTTGCCGTCGCCATGCTCGGCAGCGGCAGCAGCAACATCACAGCGTCTATGGTGGAAGGCTGTCTCCGCCAGGATAGACGGATCCCGCCGTGAACTGGACGGATGCTGCCCAATTCTTCGGGCTCCCCCGCATGGGCATCCCTCCGCCGATCGAGCCATGCCCGCATGGTCGCCGTGCCAACGATGCGGCCAGAGCCGACTGTCCGGACAGGGACGATGCTGCGGCAAGGCAGCTATAGAAGCGAGGAACGACCGATTTCGTCGTCGTCGCGCTCGGCGTTGCCGCCATCGCACCGGCCAATCTGGCCCCGGCGCCAGAAACTCGTGGCGCGGAAGCCGCCTCGTCCGCAGATCGAGTGGGGGCGCCAGATGACCCGATGGTCGGTTTCAAAGTCTATGCCTTGCTGGAAACATGTGAGCAGGCCGCCGCTTTAGTGGTTTTGCCGCACTGTGGCTGGACGGTCTGCATCCCAGTCAAACCCATGGGCAAGTCCACCGCTGCTCACGAAGTCGCACAAGCTGGATGGCATGGGCGATGAGCAGCTTCAGAAGCTGTGCCACGCCATGAGGCTCAGGTGGATAAAAAAATAGCCCGTCGGGAGGTCTCGGATGAGAACCAATGAAAGAGAATAATGTCAACGAGGTGTTGAATTGGCGACAGGCGTTTTCACATTTGACTATCAGAGCGGGTCTTATCGCGGGTTGGCGCGCGCCAGCAAGGTCCACCAATCGGCTCATCCGGCAGCGATATGGCAGTTGCCTGGCGGCACGGTTGTGGTCACTGCTCCCGGCGAAGCGCGTCATCGACCCGGGCCACCAACACGTCCAGATCGAAAGGCTTGGCGACCACCACCGCATCATCTGGCAGGGCCACCTGCGCGTCGCCCGTGGCGAAAACCACGGGCAGGTCAGGTCGTTGGCGGCGAAGCTCATCGGCTACGGCGCGGCCGTCCATGCCACCGGGCAAGCCGATATCGGTCACAAGAACATCGGGCCGCAAGCCCTCTCCGACGAGCCGAAGAGCCTTGGGGCCATCCTCGGCCTCGACGACGTGATAGCCAAGGTCCCGTAACCGCTCCGCGGTAGGAACCCGCACCGCCGTCTCGTCATCGACGAGGAGGACCGTCTCGCCACGCGCCGGGGTGGACATGGCGCCCCTGGCAGGATCCTCAGCCACCTTGTTCGGGGCAACCTCAGCATGAGGTAGCAGGATCTGCATCGTCGTCCCATGCGCAGGTGCGCTGTCGATGCGCAGCAGACCGCTGGACTGCAGGACGAAGCCGTAGACTTGGCTGAGCCCTAGCCCAGTGCCCTCGCCCTGCGGCTTGGTCGTGAAAAATGGCTCCAGCACATGTTCCAACACCTCCGGCGTCATGCCGGTGCCGTTGTCCTGGATGCAGATTGAGACGAAATCCCCGGGCGTCGCCGCCTCGTGCGGTCCGATGTCGCTGGAGGAGAGCTGCACATCGTTGGTAGTAAGGATTAGCTTCCTCCGCTCGCCATCGCGTCGCGCGCATTGATGCAGAGGTTCAGCACCGCGCTCTCCAACTCGCTCGGATCGCAGAGCACGGGAAGGCTTCCGTTATGCAAGCGGAACTTAAGCGCGATCGCTGGCCCGACGGAGCGACGCACCAAATCTTCCATACCGCGGATAAGGGCGTCGGTGTCGATCGGTCGCGGCTCGAGCTTCTGGCGACGGGCGAATGCGAGCAGCCGGCGGGTTAGGCCGGCGGCACGGCCAGCCGCATCGCATGCCGCGTCGGTATAACGCGCCACATCCGCGGTACGTCCTTCTGCCAAGCGGAGCCGCACCATATGGAGGCCGCCGATCACGCCCTGGAGCATGTTGTTGAAATCATGCGCGATGCCGCCGGTCAGCTGGCCGATGGCCTCCATCTTCTGAGACTGACGCAGCGTCGCCTCGGCAGCCATCAACTCGCCGGTGCGCTGGGCAACCAGTTCCTGCAGCTCGTGCTGCCCGCGTGCAAGCACAGTGCGTGCCTGCATCTGGTCTTCGATGTCGGTGCAGCTGCCGAGCCACTCGCTCTGCACGCCATCCTCTACCGGCAAGGCCCGCGTCTGGTGCCAACGCCAGGCGCCGTCAGCGGCGCGGCGGAGCCGGTGGTCAACACTGAGCAGCCCACGTGCGGGCGCCTCGGCCCAGGCGCTCCGCGTGGCAGCGCGATCCTCGGGATGTACCGCGTCCAGCCAGCCAAGTTCGAGCGCAGCCTCTGGTGATTGACCAGTGTAGTCGGACCACCGGGACGAGGCCCAGCGCCATACGCCGCCCTCTGCCGACCGCCAGAGCAGCTGTGGTATGCCCTCGACAAGGCTGCGGAAACGCGCCTCGCTTTCGCGCAATGCTAGGTCGGCCTTGACGCGCGCGGTGATGTCGCTGAACAGCACCGCTACCCGGTTCTGGGCGCGATCAAGACTGAAGATGTTGAGGTCGAACAAACGCCCGAGCGTTGGCTCCGCCTCCTGTACTCGCATCGGATCACCCGTGTCGAGCGCCTGTCCGTACATTTGCGTCCAGCGCGGGTTCGGTGCACCGAGCAGCTCGGTCGCCGTCTTCCCGACCGGATAGGGCATCGAGGTGTGTGCCACAAAGGCAGGGTTCACCTCCAGGAAGCGGAAATCACCCCATGCGCCGGTCTTGTCCCGGAGCACCTCTATCACGGCATAGGCCTCGTCCATCGACGAGAAGAGGGCGTGATAGCGATCCTTGCTCTCCTGCAGCGATGCCTCGGCGCGCTTCCGAGCGTCGATGTCGATGTTCATCCCGACCCACTTCTCGACATGCCCTTTCGCATCGGGCACCGGAGCGGCACGAACGTTGGTCCAGCGCCAGCCGCCATTTGGGGCACGAAGGCGATACTCGGCATCGACCGGCCCGCGCGCCGCAATCGCCTCTCGCCAGTGCCGCTCGGCATGAGGCCGATCGTCGGGGTGAATGGCGTCCAGCCACCCGAAGCCGCGCCACTCCTCGGGGGTCTGGCCGGTATAGGCACGCCAGCTCGGGCTGTCGGCGACGACGACGCCGTCGGCATCGGTTTCCCAGACCGCTTGTGTCCAGCTCTCGATCAGGAGGCGGTGCCGCGCCTCGCTCTCGCGCAGACGCGCCGCGGCAGCCCGCGTATCGGTCACGTCGAAGCTCACACCGTGAATGATCCAGGGCTGTTCGAGGTCGGCCCGTCCTCGCAAGCGTATCCAATGACCGGTAGTGGGGCCGGAGATCACCTCCAGGTCCCAGTCAAACTCCTCGCCTGGTGCGACCTCTTGCGCCATCACGGCCTCGATCACTCCTGCCCCTTCATGGGACGTCAGCGCCGTGAAGACCTCGACCGGGACAGCCGCCTCCGTGGACGGCAGGCCCCAAAGCGCCATGAGCATCGGATCGCATCGCACGCTCCGGGCACGGCAATCCCAGCGCCATGCGCCCATCCGCCCGCCCTCGAGTGCGACACGCCGCGCCGCCTCACTCTCACGCAGTGCCTCCTCCGCACGCCGCTCCGCCGTGCGGTCACGCAGGATCTTCAGGTAGCCACGGGGCCGGCCGTTGCGCAGCAGCGTCAGATGGCCTGAGCCCCAGAAGCGCGCGCCGTCACACCGAACATGCCAACGATCGCCAGCCATGGTGCCGACCGCGTCTGCCACCTGCCGCTCGCGCTCTGGTTCCCCTGCCGCGCGATCCTCCAGGGTCCAGATGACAGCTCCGTCCTGGCCTATCGCCTCAGCAGCGGTCCAGCCGAGCACGTGCTCGGCGCCCGGGCTCCAGCCGGTGATGCGGCCCTCGAAATCCATTTCAATGATGGCGTGGCTGGTCGCGCTCTCAACCACGGCCTGGAGACGTTCCTCGCGGGCGAGCAACTCGTCGTTCAGGTCCTGCAAACGCACGTTGAAGGCGGCGGCGTCGGTCAGTTCGATACGGCCCGCCGCCATGTCGCAGGCATGGCCCGAAGCGGCGGTCGCAGCGTCGGATCGGGCGAGGTGCATGGCGGCTTCTGCGTCGGCCGTGGCAGCGCGTGCCACGCTTGCGTCCAGGCCTGCCGCGGTCAGCGCGGCTCGAAGACGTACGACTTCGGCCTCCAGCGCCAGCAGGCGCTCTCTGTCGCCAGCATCTGGTCGGGTCTCCCCTCCCGTCATGGTTGCCGACGACGCTGGGCAACGGGCCGCTGTGTCTGTGCCAGCCCTGCTTCGGCGGTGGTTTGTGTGTCCGGCTCGCTTTGCTGCATGAGGCGGAGCGCGGCCCGCATCACCTCGGACGCCGTGCGATAGCGCCCTGAGGCGACCTGGGCCGCGACGTAACCAGCAAGCGTCGGGGTAAGCGAGACGCTGCATGCGGACCGCGACGGCATGATCGGGCTCCGTTGAGGTAGTAAAAACTGCTACCCACAACGTGGCGTAAGGGCGTAACGGCTGGCTTGCTACCTGAAGATTTTATCACATTCGTTTGCATAACTTTTTCCATAGTGTAACGAAGACGCGTTTCGATTGGAAGCCGATGCGGTAGCGTCCGCGGAGGTGGCGGAAGATCCGGCCTTGGCCGGGGCGTAGAGGTGGGGTGGCCATCGGACCTGGCGGCTGGGTAGAGTTGCGAGGCTTCCACCCTTGGCCGGCCGAGGACCCGATGACCGAGGATAGACGGATGTTGGCCGACCTGCCGACGAATGCCGGCGATGGCGACATCCTCCGCAGCGTCGCCGAGGCGGTGCTGCAGATGCTGATGGAGGCCGATAGGGAGGGCCTGATCGGCGCAGGGCGGCGCGAGCGCACCGGCGAGCGGCTGAACGACCGGAGCGGCTTTCAGGACCGGACGCTCGACACCCGGCTGGGGTCGCTGCAGTTGCGGGTCCCGAAGCCGCGACAGGGCAGCTACCACCCGCCCTTCCTGGGTTGAACCTATACGTTCAATCGGAAGACCTCCGAGAAGGCCCTGTCTGATGCTCAAGCCTCGGCAGCAAAGCCCTCAACCTGGCTGCAAGCGTCCAGGACGGGCTCTGAGCAGGCTGCGACGACGAGGCCCGAATGGCGCCTGCGACGAGCTTCGCCTGACGGCGGCGACCCAGGATCTCCGCAAGCTAGCGTAGCTGGTGCCGCTACCCACGCCGGCACGCTTCGGCTGATGCGGCAGGGCCAGGACGGCCGAGCCGAGGCTGCCCGCCCCGAGCGGGCATCGCCTCCCTGGGCCGGTCCGCGAGGCCCATTTTCAACGGAAGCCGCCCATCTCGGTCTCGATTTCCGAGTGAACGGCCTCGGCCTGCCCATGCGGGCAGGAAGAACCTATGATCCCGACTTCGAAGCTAACGAGGCTGCGACAGCGATTCAGTCGTGCGGAGGTGCCTTGTGCAAAATCTGGGATGGCAAAGCGATGCAGCGAACTGCCGATGACGGTGGCCCGAGCAGACGACGCGCGTGCTGGATCGTCTGCTGCGGTGCCCTCTCTGCGGCGGGCTGTGAGAGCAGGCAGCCGGCGACCCGCGCCGGCGCTGCGATAGACAAGGCCGGTACGGAGTCGGGGCAGGCGATAGGCCGCGCTGCCACCGCCACCGGCGGAGCTCTGGAACGGGCGGGCGACTGGTTCCGTCGTCGGACGGAATGACTGCGCCGGCGAGCCTATTCACCGTACCGAGGCAGCATGGACCGCGTCCCGACACACTCGGGGCGAGGGCTCAAGGTCGAAATCGTTCAATGGATCGAAGGAACGGCTGGGCAGAGCGCTCTCGGCGGAAGCAGGCTACCCTCGATGAATCCTCGCCGTCGCGGCATCTCCTCTCGATTGCACGATGTTGAGGGTAAAACCAGTAGTGGGTTTGGGCGGCGCCGCTGGAGGACGCGCGGACGGTGGCCTGATGGCTCGCTCCCGCCGCCTCACCAGTCGCTGCGAGCGGCGCGAGGAAACTCACCTCGCCTTCGCCATCCCTCCGCTGCCATAGTTTGGCTGTCGATTTGGTGCCTGGGAGGCCCGTGAAGCAGGTCGGCCTGCCTTGAGACAGTGGGCAGGGGCGCGGCTGACCTGAAGCCGCCGGCAGGGCGGAACGTGGCCAGCGCGCCGGGTTGAGGACCCGGATCGGAACGCGCATCCTCCACCGGACATAGCGGAAGTCTTCGGGAGGACTCCATGACCTCGACCCGACGCGGCCTCGTCGCCGCGGCCCTGCTCACCGCCGGCGCGCTCGCCGGCTGCGCCCGCACTGCCCCGGTGCAGGATGCGAGCGGCGAATTCCTGGGCCACGCCACCCTTTCGCAGCGGGCCGACCAGATCCGCGGCGCCGGCACCGCGCTCGGCTGGCGGATCGACCCGAAGGGTCCCGGGGTGATGCGCGGCACGCTGCTGCTGCGGTCGCACCAGGCGGAGGTGCAGATCACCTACAACACGCAGCGCTTCGCCATCCGCTACGTCTCGAGCGTGAATCTCAACTACGAGAACGGGATGATCCACCGCAACTACAACAGTTGGGTGCAGAACCTGCGGAACACCATCATCCAGCAATCGGCGCCGAAATCCTCCTGAGCCGCGCGGCTCAGCCGAGCCCGCCGCTGATCGCAATGGCTTGGCCGGTGATGTAGCCGGCCCGCTCCGAGGTGAGAAAGCCGACGAGGTCCGCGACCTCCTCCGGCTGCCCGGCGCGCCGGGCCGGCACCAGCTGCGCAATGCGCTCGCGCGGCATCGCCGCCGCCACCGCCGGGCTGTCGATGATCCCGGGCGCCACCGCATTCGCCGTCACCCCGCGCGAGGCGTATTCGAGCGAGAGCGACTTCACCGCACCGATCAGCCCGGCCTTGGCGGCGGCGTAATCTCGCCTGGCCCCGGTTGCCGATCAGACCGGAGATCGAGGAGATCGCCAAGATGCGGCCCCAGCGCGTGCCGATCATCGGCAGCAGCAGCGGCCGCAGCGCGGCGTAGAAGCCGTGCAGCGAGACGTCGATCACGCCGCGCCATTGCGCCTCGCTCATGCCCGCCAGCGGCGCGTCGTCATGCGTGCCGGCATTGTGCACCAGGACCTGGACCGGCCCGCCCTGCTCCAGCAGCGCGTCCAGCACCACGGCCGTCGCCGCCATGTCGGTCAGGTCGCAGACGAAGGCCTGGGCCCGGCCGCCCTCGGCGCGGATCCCCGCCGCCACCGCCTCGGCCCGGACCAGCCCAGCATGCGCATGCACCAGCACCTCCCGCCCATCGGCCGCGAGGCGGCGGCAGATGGCGCCGCCGATGGGGCTGCTGCCGCCGGTCACCAGGGCGCGCCGCGGCGCGCTCCATGCCGCCGGCTCCGGCAGGATGACCGCCGCCTGCCCGCTGAGCAGGATCGTGCCGCCGCCGGCGACCTCGAAGCGGTAGATGAAGCCACGCGCCTCGGCGATCAGCGCCTCGGCGGTGATGCGCAGGCGGCCGGGGACGGTGTCGAGCCGCGCGGCGCCAAGCTGCACCTCGCGCAGGCTGCTGACGAAGCCGGCGGGCTGCGGCGCCGCCGCGGTCAGCGCGCCGTGCAGCGCCATGGCCTGCAGCGCGAATTCCAGGCCGCACACGGCGGGCAGCATGCCGTCCCGCCGCAGCGGATTATCCGGCGCCGCATGGGCCACAGCCTCGCAGGTGATCCGCTCTGCAGTCCAGTCGAGCGCCCGGTCCAGCAGGCACATGCCGCCCTGGTGCGGCACCAGCCGGGCGATGGCCGCATGGTCCAGCGGCGGCATCAGCACGGCGTGAGCTTTCAGCGCCAGATGCGCCTCCTCGTCCAGCGGCAGTTGCAGCGCCGTTCCCCGCCGGGCGGCGAGGGCGCGCAGCAGCGGCAGGGCGCGCGCCGCCGGGTTCTCCGCCGCCAGCAGGTCGAGTGCATCCGCGGCCGGCGGCGCCTCGGCCGGGGCCGCGACATAGCGCAGCGCCAGCAGGTCGCCGGCCTGCTCCACCGGGCGCAGCAGCAGCGCCACGGCGAAGGCGCAGCCAGTCGGCCGCACGCGGTCGAGCGGCGGCGCCATCGGCACGTCATAGGCGCAGAACAGCACTGGCCGGCCGCGCGTCGCCACCGCGGTCGCCGCCACCAGCAGCCCCGCCGCGAAGCTGCCGTCATGCCCGCCCAGGGACACCGAAGGCGCGGTCGAGCCGATCGCGATGTGCCAGTAGCCGGACGGCGCGTTGTGCACCAGATTGTGGAAGGCGGTTGGCGAGATCGCGATGCCGGCAGGGTCGTGCAGCGCCTCGAGGATGCCGCCGATGATGGCGCCGTCGCCATTGCCGCTGGCAAAGACCGTCTCCAACCCGGCGCGGGCCGGCTCGGCCGCGGTGGCCTCGGCCGCCACGGCCAGGGCCAGGCGGACCGGCAGCCCTGTGCGGCGGCGCTCGGTCGGCGGCAGCAGGGCGGGCGGCGGCGCGACGATCTCTGCGCCGGCCCAGGGCGTGGCGCCCGCCAGGATGGCAAGGCTCGCCGCCCAGCCGGACAGGCCCGGTCCCAGCAGGCCGACCCCATCCACCCGGCAGCGCAGCAGGCTCACGCCGGCCCGCCGATCAGCAGGGCGCAGTTGCTGCCGCCGAAGCCGAAGGAATTGCTCAGCACCCGCCGCATCCCGGGCAGACTACGGTTGTCGCGGGCGACGGCGCTGCGGAATCCCGGGTCGGTCGCCGTGGCGCCAAGGCAGCCCGGGACCAGCCCTTCCTCGAGGCAGAGCGCGGCGATCACCGCCTCGATCGCGCCGGAGGCGCCGAGCGTGTGGCCGGTCCAGCCCTTGGTCGAGCTGCAGGGCACGCGGTCTCGGAACAGGTGATGGACCGCGCGGTCTTCCATGGCGTCGTTGGCGCGGGTGCCGGTGCCGTGCAGGTTGACGTAGTCGATGGCGTCCGGTGCCAGCCCCGCGGCCTCCAGCGCCGCCCGCATGGCCGTCACCGCGCCCAGCCCCTCGGGATGCGGGGAGGACATGTGGTGGCCGTCGCTGCTGGCGCCGGCGCCGAGCAGCAGCGGCGCCCCCGGCGGCGCCTCCGCGGGCCGCTGCAGCAGCACCAGCCCGGCGCCCTCGCCGATCGAGATGCCGTCGCGGTCGGCGGCGCAGGGCCGGGTCGGCCCGCCGCGGCTGAGCAGTTCCAGCGCGGCGAAGCCGTGCAGCGTCATCCGGCACAGCGTGTCGACGCCGCCCGCCACCGCCGCATCCACCACCCCGGCGGCGATCAGCGCCGCCGCCTCCATCATCGCCCGGGCGCCGGAGGTGCAGGCGGTGGAGACCGCGATGGCCGGGCCGCGCAGGCCGAGCCGGGCGCGGACATAGCGCGGCAGCGCCTGCAGGTCCTGGGTGCGGGCATAGTCGAAATCTGCCGGCATGGCGCCGCCTGCCGGCTCGCGCCGGCGCCAGGCCTGCTCGGTCTGCTCGATACCGGCGGTGCTGGTGCCGAGCACCACGGCGACGCGCTCGGCGCCATGCCGTTCCCGCGCTGCCTGGACTGCGGCGGCGAAGCCGTCGGTGCTCAGGGCAAGCTCGGCCAGACGGTTATTGCGGCAGGCAAAGCCGGCAAGGTCGGCGGGAAGCTCCACCTCCTCGAGCCCCGGCACGCGGCCGATCCAGATGTTTTCCGGCATACCCTCCATCGTGCAGGGTTGCAGGCCGGTTCGGCGTTCGTGCAGCGCCGCCCGCAGCGGCGCGAAACCGACGCCCATTGCCGTCACGGCGGTGAAAGCCGACAGCGTCAGCGGCCAAAGGTTCACAGGTTCAGGCATCGGCGGGGCGCGGCGTCAGCATGCAGGCCAGCAGGAAGGCGCTCGCCACGCCGCAGCTCACCGTCAGGCCAATTCCCCGCAGCACCGGCGTGCCACAGAAGGAAAGCAGCCCGAAGGTCAATAGCGTGCAGGCGGCACAGTTCAAGACGGCTCCCAGGGCAACCTCGGCGTCGCTGCAAGGGTCGGGTGCCCGCGCAAGGAAGAGAGAGTAGTCGATCGCCAGACCGCCGAGCAACAGCAGGGAGGCGAGATGGAAGAGCGTCAACGCTTCCCCCAGCGCCGCCAACGTGGCCAGGGTGACCAGCAACGCGCCGCCGATCGGCGCGGCCACGCGCAGCGCGGCGCCCGGCCCGCCGAGCCCGAGCGCCAGCAGGCCGAGCGCCACGCCGCCGCCGGCCAGCGCCCAGAGCAGCGTCGCCCGGCCGTAATCCGCCAGCAGCCCCTCGGTCTCCGCCTTGACGTCGACCAGCAGGATGGCCGGGTCGCCGAGCGCCGCCACCGCCGCGGCCAGCGCCGCCGTGTCGCGCACCCCGTGGGCCAGCGCCACGCCGCGCACCGTCCCGTCCCGTCGGGCGAGCAGGGGCGAGAGTCGCGCCGCGAGCGTCGGCGCCGCTTCCGCCAGGCCGGCCGCGGTCAGCGGCGGCAGGGTGCGGCTTTCCGCCAGCGCGGCGAGGAACGGGGCGAAGGCGCCGGGCCGGAAGGGCAGGCCCTGCATCGCCTCGCGCAGCGCCGCCTCGGCCGCATCCGTTCCAGGGAGGGCGGCGCGGCGGGCCTCCTGCGTCGCCGGGCCCGGCAGCCAGCGGCTCGGCAGGTCGAGCGCCTCCAGCGCCCCTCCGGCCCGAGCAGCGGCCCGACCGCGGCGCCGAGCCGCTCGGAGGCCGCCAGCACCGCCGCCTCCGTCCCCGGGCCGAGGGCGATGATGAGCCGCACATCGGGCGCGCCGAGCTGGCGGCGGAGCTCAGCATCGAGCGCCTGGGCCGCGGCCGGCACCGGGCTGAGCGCGGCGATGTCGCGCTGCCAGCGCGGCCCGCCCGCGGCCGCCAGCACCAGCAGCGCCGCCGCCAGCAGGCCGAGCGCCAACCGGCGCCGGCCCCGGAGCGCCCGCAGTGCGGCGGCGATCGGGCGCGGCATCGGCTGCGGCACGATGCGCGCCTGCGGGACCAGCGCCGGCAGGACCCAGCGCGTCGCCGCAGCGGCGGCGAGCAGCCCGCTCCCGGCGAAGACGCCGAGCTGCACCAGGCCGGGAAAGCCCGAGCCCAGCATCGCCGCCAGCCCGGTCGCCGCGCCCCCGGCCGCTAGGCGAAGGGTCGGCCAGATGCGCGTAGCGGCGGCGTCCAGCCCCTCCCCAGGCTGGCGCAGGCTGACCAGCAGAATCGGGTAGTCCACGGTCACGCCCAGCATGGTCATGCCGAAGCCGAAGGCGATGCCGTGCGGCGCCCCACCCGCCACCAGCGCCGTGGCAGCGAAGCCGGTCAGCGTGCCGGCGCCGAGCGGCACGGCGACCAGGCCGAGCAGCAGCAGCGAGCGGTAACGCCACCACAAGAAGCCGCCGAGCAGGCCGAGCGAGGCCAGGCTGATGAGCTCGACATCGCCGCGGATCGCCCGGGCGGCCTCGGCGCCGAAGACGCCTGGCCCGCTCAGCAGCAGCCGGGCCGGGCCGGGCCGGGCCGCGTCGTAGGCGGCGCGGAAGGCGGCGATCGCCGCTTGCTGGCTCCCGGCGTCCAGCCCGCTGCTGCCGGCGATGCGGGCGAGCAGCAGGGCGCGCGGTGCCCCTCGCCGGCGGCGAACCAGGCGCCGTCGCGCGTCTCGACCGGCGTCTCACCGAGGAACTCCCGGGCGAGGCCGAGGAAGGCGCCGGTCGGGTCGGCGAAGCCGAAGCGCGCCAGCAACGGGGAGGCGGCGGAGCGCAGCCCGTCGAGCAGCGCCTGCAGCCGGTCCCGCAGCGCCGCGGCCGTGAAGGCCTCTGGCCGCGTCTCCGGCGAGAGCAGGTAGCGGTAGCGGAACAGGAAGGCCTGCTCCGCCTCCGAGAGGGTGAGCGTGCCGTCGCCGACGAAGTCGAAGCGGCCGGAGGCGCGCAGCCCGGCCGCGGTCTCGCGCGAGAGCCGCGCCAGCTCGGCCGGCGGCGCACCCTCGATGCCCGCCAGCAGCAGCGTGGTGGCGGCGCCGCTCTGCAGCTCCCGCACCAGGAAGGCACTGGCCGGGGTGCGGCCGGCGGGCAGGAATCCGGCGAGATCCGTGCGCAGGCCGATGCCGAGGCCGAGAGCCACGCCGAGCCCTGCGAGCGCCGCCAGCGCAAGCAGCAGGCGCCTCAAGGCTGGGGGGTGATCCGCATCCGGGTGACCCCGCCATTGCCCTCGGTGTCGACCTCCAGCACCTGGGCGCCGCGGCCGGCGAGGCGGATGCGCTGCACCGCGGCGCGGACCCGCAGCGACAGCGGCACGAGGTCCATCCGCCAGGCACCCTCCGCCGCGCCCTCGAAGCCGACCTCGTAGTGGCGCCGCAGCGCTGCGGCATCGCCCGCCAGGGTGCCGCGGATCGCCTCCACCAGCGCCCGCATCTCCGGCTGGTCCTCCAGGCTAGATTCGCGGTGGATGCCGCGGTCGGGGCGAGCATAGTCGAGCCGGTTGCCCTCCACCCGCAGCACCTCCTCGATCGGGCTGGTGGTCCGCTTCTCCAGCCGGTCGGGTGCCTGCCAGGCGAGCAGCCCCGTGCTCGGCAGCGGCAGGTCGAGCTCGGGGATCGCCTTTTCCTCGGTGAAGCTGGCGTGGGAGGCGGGCAGCGCGGCGAAGCGGCGCATCAGCGCCTCGAAGCCCGGCTGCTGCGCCCGGGCCGGCAGCCAAGGCAGCAAGGCCAGCAGCACGAAGCCGCGCCGGCTCATGCCGCGTCCCGCCGCCAGAAATCGTAGAAGTTGAACCAGTTGTAGGGATGCTCCCGGCAAAGTGCCTCGAGCCGCGCGGCATAGCGGCGGACGCGTTCGGCGATCGCCGCCTCGCGACCGGCCCGGCCGGGCGGCAGGGGCTCGGCGAAGGGTTCGAAGCGAACCTCGTAGTGGCGCGGGCCGCGCCAGATGCCGAAGGCGAGCATGACCGGCGCGCCGAGCACCGCGGCCAGCAGGTGCGGCCCGGTCGGCAGCGGCGCCGGCTGGCCGAGGAAGGGCACCTCCAGCACCCGCTCGGCGCGTGGCGCGCGGTCTGCCAGCAGCCCGACCAAGCCGTTCCGCTGCAGACATTCCTGCGCCCGCAGCATCGACCTCGGCGGTGCCGAGCGGGATCACCGCGGCGGCGCGGGCACTGCCGCCGACCGCATCGAAGACCGCCTTCAGCCGCGCCGCATTCGCCTCGTGCATCATGATCGCCAAGCTCTACCGGGCAGCCGCGGTCGGCGACCAGACGCAACGCTTCGAAGCTGCCGAGATGCGCGCCAAAGATCAGGCAGCCGCGGCCCTCGGCGATCCGCGCCTGCAGCGCCTCCAACCCATGCACCTCGACGCGGTAGTCCTCTGCCTTGCCGCTGACCAGGAAGGCGCGGTCGAGGATGGTGGAGGCGAAGGTGAAATAGAGCCTGTGGAGGTCGCGCAGCCCCGGCCGACGGCCGAGCGCCCGCGCCAGATAGGCCCGGGCGGCGGCACGCGGCCGTGGCGAGGCAAGCAGGAAATAGGCCGCGATCGGATGGAGCAGCAGGTGGCCCGGCCACCAGCCGATGCTGTGCACCAGCCAGAGCATGAAGCGGGCCAGCGTCACGCTGCCGCGCTCCGGCGCCCGGGTCCATTCGGGCCGGGCCGGGCCCGCGGCCATGGTGTCGGCGTCTGGGGGCCGGCCATGCGAACTCGCCGCTCAGCACGAGGGTTCCGCGGCAGCGGCAGGCGAAGCCGAGCCTGCCGGAGCTTGGCAGCAGGTCGATCTCTACGGCGTCGCCCGGCAGCACGGGGGCCAGGAACTTGGCCCGCCGCAGCAAGCCCTGGCCAAGCCCGGCCGCCTGCATGACCGCATCCAGCAGCAACACGCCGGGCACGATCGGCCGGCCGGGGAAGTGTCCCGGCAGCGCTGGATGATCGGCGGGGATGGTCACGCGGGTGGCCAGGCCGGCCGATGCCGGAGTCACCCGATTCTCGCAGTCGTCAGGCGCAGCTCGGACAGCGCGCGCTGCGACAGCTTGCCAAGCCGGTCGCGCGGCAGGCTCGGCACCAGCCACATCGGGCGCGGGAGGAAGAGCGGCTCCAGTCGGCTGCGCAGCCCGGCCAGGATCTCCTCCGCCGAGCGGCCAGGCGCCACGACATAGGCGGCCAGCCGGGCCGCCGGGTTGCGCTCGATATCCTCCGGCGCGACGAAGACGCCGTCCCTGACGCCCTCGACCTCCAGCAGCCGGCGGTTGAGGTCGGCGAGCGAGGCGCGGCGGCCGGCCAGCTTGACCATATCGCTGCGGCGCCCAAGCAGGCGGAACCTTCCATCCGGCCCAGCCTCCAGCAAGTCGGCGAGCCGGACCTCGCCGAGGCCGGGGACGAAGACGCCCTCGGCACGGCATGCGACGCCGCGATAGGGCAGCCAGTCGGCCTCGTGCAGGGTGCGGCGGCTGGCCATCGAGCCGGCCTCGGTCGCGCCGTAGATCTCGAGCATCGGCGCCTGCCAGTCGCGCTCCACCGCCGCGGCGATGGGGGCCGCCAGCGGCGCGGTGGCGGAGATCACGGCCTCCAGCGGCATCGGGCGCCGGCCCTCGGCCAGCAGGGCGCGGAGATGCAGCGGCGTAGTGACGAGCAGCCGGCGGGGCGGCAGGGCGGCAAGCGAGGTCGAGGACGTCGGAGGGGAAGAAGCTCGCGCCGGCATGGCAGGCGACGGCGGCCTGCAGCGGCAGCATGATCGTGGTCTCGAAGCCGTACATGTGCTGCGGCGGCACGGTCGCCAGGATGGTGACCGGGGCGCCGTCCGCGGCGCGCAGCCCGAAGCGCTCGGCGGCCGCACCGGCGGCGGCGACCAGCGCCCCCCAGGGCTTCGGATGCGCGGTCGGCTCGGCGGTCGAGCCGGAGGTGAAGCCGACCGCGACGATACGGTCGAGCGGGATCGCGGGGATCGCCGGTACCGGGCCGGCGGCCGCTTCCCCCTCGCCAAGCTGGATCACCGGCATGGGCAGTGCGCCGAGTTCGGTGCCATCCGCCAGGACATAGGCGCAGGCATGCGGCGCGGCCAGCGCCCGCAGCCGCGCCGGTGCGGGATCGGCGTTCAGCAGTGTCACATGGCCGCGCAGCAGGGCGGCGACGAAGCCGACCAGCATCCGGTAGCGGTCAGCGCAAAGGTTGATCGCATGCGCCTCCGCCGCAGCCGGCAGGCGGGCGGCCAGGGTGGCGGCCTCGGCCAACAACTGGCCGACGGTGATCGCCCGCGCCGCGCGGCGGCAGACCACGTCGGACATGGGCCGGTCGATCAGTGGCCAGTCCAGTCGTTGGCCGACCAGGTCAGGCGGCATGCCCGACCTGCCGGTGGCACCGATAGATGGCGTGGAGCGTCCGCAGCGGCGTGACGCGGCCGAGTTCGGGAAAGCAACGGCGGCGGAGCAGGTGCTCGCCGAAGAAGAGGATGGCACAAAGCGCCGGCTGCAACGGCCAGAGGGGCGCGGCCGGACAGAGACCGAGCGCGGCGGCCAGGAACGTCAGCGCGAAGCCGCCAAGCAGCACCGCCCAGGCGGCGGTAAGCCGGCGGGTGTAGCGGCCGTCCGGATCGGGCGGGCCGGCCGCATCGAAGCGGCTGTAGCGGGAGATCAGCGGCTCGACGCCCGGGCGCAGGGTCCAGCCGAAGCGCAGGCCGGCGGCGAGGCTGCCGAGCGCGGCGAGCAAGGCGGGACCCGCCTCCCCGCCAAGCGCAGGATGGCGGCGCCGCCGGCGGCCTCCAGGGCGAGCACCAACGCCAGCACCAGGAGCGCCGGCACGATCGAGACGTCCGGCCGGCATCGCGGCGCCGCGATGCAGGATGCTGGCGCGGCCGCCATGCCGCTATCGCGTCCGGTGCTTCTCGATATGCGCGGCGAGGCTGCGCAGCGAGGCGAAGATGCGGTGGTTGCGCTCGTCGTCGGAGCGCAGCTTCACGTCGTAGGTCTTCGACACGGCCAGCGCGATCTCGAGCGCGTCGATGGAAGTCGAGTCCTAGCCCCTGGTTGAACAGCGGTGCCTCGGGCTGGATTTCCTCGGGCGCGATCTCAAGCGAGAGGACCGACACGATCAGCCGGGCCAATCCGGCTTCCTGCTGCGGAGAGGCGGGCGAAGGCGCCGAAAGTTCGGGGACGGGAGCGCCGGAGGACATGTGGGTTGTATCCGCGTGAGTAGCGTGGGCGCCGAACTTGTCGTCAGCAGCATTTTGTCATGGCTATCAGAAGCTTGTTTGCCATTGCAAGGCGTGAAGTGCGGCCCTGCGCTCAATCGAAGGGCTCGGCGGCCGAGTTGGTCTGCGCCGCCGAACGGTAGAGGGCGAAGGACAGGCCAGCGACCACCGTCGCGTTCAACTCGGAGCGGAAGAGCGGGCTGCCGGCATTGCTCGCACCGCTAACGTTCTCGATCCGCCCGCCGGCCGAGGCCTGAGATTCGCTCTGTGAGCGGCACCCGGTAGGAGAATTGCAGGCGTAGCCCAAGATAGCCGCCGGCAGCGTCGTAGGCCGGCCGGCCGGGCCGGCTGTAGCGCTCCTCGACCCGATACCAGTAGTCCATCAGCCCGCCCGAGGCGAAGACCGGGCCGAGGCCGATCCGCGCCCGCGACCGCGGCAGGCCGAGCCCGGAGCGTTCCAGCGCCAGCTCCGGCGCAAAGACGTAGCCGCGGTACTTCACACTTGAAAAATCGGTGGAGAAAACCGCGCGGACCGGCGTCTCCAGCGTCAGTCGGGTGGTGCCGGGTGCGCTGCGCCAAGCCACCCAGCGCAGCGAGGGGCCGATTTCGCCGAGCCAGTCAAGGTCGGGCAGTCCTTCGCGCGCCCGGTTGTCGCGCGAGCGGCTGCCGACGGCGCCATTGGCGTTCAGCGTGGATCCCAGGTCGCGGCTCCGCCAGAGCCGGCCGCGGAGGCCGCGGTCATCGCTGCGGAACAGCTCGCCGCGATAGATCAGCCAGGGCAGGACGACGCCGCGCGCGTGCGACTGGCCAGCGGCGGGGTAGTCGGGCAGCAGGGCGCCGCCGCCGAAGACCCCCGCCTCGAGGATGGGCAGCGCGGGCGCCGGCGCCTGGGCCGCGGCGGGCGCCGCGCCCAAGGCTGCCGAAAGGACTACGGCCGCAGCCTGGATCTGCCGCCTCATGCCGCCGGACGCTCGGCGATCAGCAGCACGTTGGGCAACGGCGTGCCCGCCCAGCACGGCACCACCCTCACCGCAAAGCCGGCCGCGGCCAGCCGGGCTTCAAGCAGCGGCACCGGCAGCGGCCGGATCTCGACCTGGTCGCCCCGCACCCGACGGCCCATTCGTTCCATGGCGAAGCCGACCCGCGCGCGCCAGCCGCAATCCGGGTCGAAGGCGCGGATCAGGATGCGGCGCCGCGCCGCGGCGACCATGCGCGCCAGCAGCGCGTGCTGCGCCGCTTCCGGCATCTGCAGCAACACGTCGATGATGAGCAGCGTGTCGCAGTCCGGCACAGGCGCGGTGGCCAGGTCGGCGACGGCGAAGCGCGCCGGCAGCCCGGTCGCGGCCGCGCCCGCCTCGGCGATCTTCGCAGCATCGCGATCAAGCCCGGTGAGCTGCTCGGCAAGCCCCTCCAGCAGCAGCGCAAGGCCGAGCTGGCCGCGGCCGCAGCCGAGATCGACCACCCGGCCGAAGGGGGCGGCGGCGGCCAGGCGCAGGACCGCCGCCGTCGCCGGATCGCCCCGCAGCTTGCCGCGGACGAAGCCCTGAGCGAAGCGCGAGGCCCCGGCATAGCGGCCGGCGACCCGGTCGGCGAGCCGGCGCAGCGGCTCGGCCGCGAAGCCGGCCTCAGTCGCGGCCGGCATCGGGACGGCGCGCGGTATAGGCGCGGAAGATGCCGAGCTTGGACGTCGCAGCCGACCGCCGTAAACCCGGCCGCGGCCAGGCTCTCCAGGATGACCTTGGGCGGCACGCAACGGTCGATCGTGTCCCAGTAATAGCGCATCAGCAGCCGCGCCGCTCCCCGCCGCCCAGCCGGGCGATGATGCCCGGAACCATTTGGCCAAGGTAAATCCGGGCGGCGGCACTAGGCCGCCCTGCCCTCCGGCCGGGCGATCTCCAGCAGCAGCAGGCGGCCGCCCGGCCGCAGCACCCGGCGGTATTCGGCGAAGGCGACTGGCAGCGCCGCCACATGGCGCAGCGCATAGCCCATGCTGAGGAAATCGAAGCTGGCATCCGCCAGCGGCAGCGCCTCGGCGCGTCCGCAGAGCAGCGGAATCGGCAGGCTCGCCCCGGCTTGGCGCAGCATGCCCTCGCTGAGGTCGATGCCGACGATGCCGCGGGGACTGCCGAGGATGCGCACGGCCTCCCGCGCCACAAGGCCCGTGCCGATCGCCACGTCCAGCAGCGCATGGCCCGGCCGCAGCCCGGCCCGGCGCAGCGCGCTGCGCCGATACCAAGCACCGGAGCCGAGCGAGAAGGCAGCGTTGATGCGGTCGTAGGATCCCGCGGTCTCGTCGAACAGCCGCCGGACGAAGCCGTCGCGCGCGGCGCCATCGTGGTAATAGGCTCCGAGCGGCGGATGCGGCGCGAGCAGCGGGTCGTAGTCAGCCATGTCCATCGATCCATCCGCCGGCGTCGGTCTGGCCACGCCGGGTTGTCACCAGATTTGCGTGGACATATTGCCGCTTCACCGCTCTGCCGCGCCCCCTTACTCTGCTGGTGAAGACGAGGCAAGAATGCGGACCAGGAGTGCACATCAAGCGGCCGTCGAGCTGGGCCGGCCAGAATTGGCTTCTGGAAATCTACTATAGCGTCGCTTTTATTTCTGCGTCCTGGTGTTCGGCCTGAGCTGCCTCCTCTGGAGCCTGCCTGCCGGCCTGCTCTATCCTCTCCTGCCACGGCGCTGGGGCGCGCCGCTCGGGCAGTTCGGGATCATGGCGGGGTTCCGTTGGGCGCTCTTCGTCATGCGCGCCACCGGCGTGCTGCGGGCCGACCTGTCCGCGCTCGACCAGCTGCGCGCGCAGGACGGGCTGGTCATCGCGCCGAACCACCCGACCATGATGGACGCCGTGCTGCTGATCTCGCGCCTGCCGCGCGTCGTCTGCATCACGAAGGCGGCGCTCTGGGACAACTGGTTCCTTGGCGGCGGCATCCGGCTGGCTGCCTATATCCGCAACGACGCGCCGCTGCCGATGATCCGACGGGCCGGGCTGGCGGTGCAGGGCGGTCGCCACCTCTTGATCTTCCCCGAGGGCTCGCGCACCCGGACGCCGCCGGTCGACGCCTTCCACCGCAGCTTCGCGGTGATCGCCCGGGCCACGCGCGCGCCGGTCCAGACCGTGCTGATCGAGGCCGACAGCCCCTATCTTGCGAAAGGCTGGCCGCTGCTGCGGCGCCCGCCCTGCCCCTGGTCTTCCGCGTCAGGCTCGGCAAGCGCTTCGATCCGGCCGGTGACGCGGACGGATTTGTCGATCGGCTTGAGAGTTATTTCCGGGCGGAGTTGCCCGCAGCCACGCGGCGCTGATGCCGGGCGCTACCCATCTCGTCCTGATCCCCAGCTACAACACGGGCCCCCTGGTGCTGCGGGTGGTGCGCGAGGCGCGCGCAGCCTGGAGCCCGGTCTGGGTGGTGGTGGACGGCAGCACCGACGGCACGGCGGCGGCGCTGCAGGCGGCAGCGGAGGCCGATCCGGGGCTCGAGGTCTTTGTGCTGCCGGCGAATGGGGGCAAGGGCGCGGCAGTGCTGCACGGGCTGACGGAGGCAGCGCGCCGCGGCTTCAGCCATGCGCTGGTGATGGACGCGGACGGCCAGCATCCAGCAGCGGCGATCGGCACGATGATGGCGGCCTCGCAGGCCGCGCCGGAGGCCATGATCCTCGGCCTGCCGGTCTTTGGACCGGAGGCGCCGCGGCTGCGCGTGCAGGGACGGCGCATCTCCAACTGGTGGGCGCGGCTCGAGACGCTGGGCGCGGGCATCGGCGATTCGCTCTTCGGCTTCCGCGTCTATCCCATCGCGCCGCTGCTCGGGGATCATGCAGCGGAACCGCTGGATGCGCCGCTTCGACTTCGACCCGGAGGCAGCGGTCCGGCTGTCCTGGCGGGGCGTCCGCGCCGTCAACCTGGCCGCGCCGGTGCGCTACCTGCCGCCGGAGGATGGCGGCGTGTCCCACTTCCACTATCTCCGCGACAACGTGCGGCTCACCTGGATGCATGCGCGGCTGGTGGTGGGCATGCTGGGGCGATTGCCTGTCCTGCTGTGGCGCCGCGCGGCGACTCGCCCAACACCATCCGCAGCGACGCCGCGCTGAGGCCGTCCGCCGCGAGCCGCGCCAGCAGCCGGGGCAGCACCTGCAGCGCCATGCAAGGCCCGACCGTGGCGCGGTCGTGCAACAGCAGGATGTCGCCTGCGCCGAGGTTGCGCGTCATCCGTCGATATACGCGGTCCGGGCACGAGGATACCGCGTCGTAGCCGCGCCGGGTCCAGGAGATCAGGCGCAGCCCGGCGATGGCCAGAACCGGATCGAGCAGCGGGCTGCGCAGCCCGGCCGGCGCGCGGAAATACTGTGGGGCGTGGCCACAGGCCTCAGCGATCGCCTCCTGCGCCCGGCGGATCTCGCGCAGCATGGCGCCCGGCGGCCATGCGGCGAAGCTCAGGGGATGGCGATGGGTATGGTTCTCCACGCTGTGCCCGCGCGCGACGATCTCGCGCAGGAGATGCGGCTGCCGCGCCGCCCGCTGACCGATCACGAAGAAGCTCGCCTTGGCGCCGTGGCGGTCGAGCAGGTCGAGCACGCGCGGCGTGACCGCGGGATCCGGCCCATCGTCGAAGGTGAGCACGACCAGATCACTGGCACCGGGTGCGGGCCGCGCCACCCGCGTAAGGTTGCAGCCGAGCATGGCGCTGCGCGGCCGCATGCCGCATGCAAGGACGGCATGGTTCGCGGCGACCAGCCCGGCGGCGCCCGGCCATCCCGCCGGCTCGGTGACGACGATGCCGAGGGCGGCCGCATGCAGCCAGATCGACGCCCTGACGGCTGGCGCGGGCGACCAGGCAACGAGGCGCCGCGCATCCGGCACGATGCCGTCCTCCTCCAGGGGCGCCGCGGGCGACGTCACCTCGGCTAGTCCGCCACCTTCGAATAGACGCCGCCACCCGGCATGGCGGCGGCCCCGGCGCCCGGCACCGCTTCCGGCATCGCGGGCCCGGCGCCGTGGCGGTGCAGGGTGGACAGCAGCCGGTAGGCCGCCTTGAAGGCCAGGACCGGCACCATGGACCGCAGGTTCAGCCGAAGATTGCCGGCCAGCAGGTTGACGATGCCGTCGCGCATGAGGAACATGTTGCTCGGCGAGAAGAACATCGAGCGCAGGACTGGATCGTTGATCCGGTAAATCAGCCAGCCGATCCGGTCCATCGCCCGGCCAAGCTCGCGCGTGGTGCGCCGGGCCAGGACCTGCCCGCGCTTCGGGTCGTCGAGCCAGGCATCGGCCGTCTCGGCGCCGAGGGTCCCGGCGGTCATCGCCATCAGCACGCCGGTCGAGAACATCGGGTCGACGAAGCCGAAGGCGTCACCGATCATCAGGTAGCCCTCGCCATAGCCGCGGCTCGCACGGTAGCTGTAATTCGCGGTCGCGGTGATCTCCGAGACCAGTTCGGCATCCCGCATCCGCTCGGCGACCGTCGGGCTCCGGGCGATGCGGGCCATGAACAGGTCGGCGGCCGAGCCTTCGCGCTGCTTCCAGGCCGACTGGTTGCCGACGAAACCGACGCTGACGGTCTCGTTCTGCAGCGGGATCAGCCAGAACCAGCCATCCTCGGTCAAGTGGATGCTGATATACCCATTCTTGTTTTCGCCGAGGCGGCGCACCCGCTTGAAGTGGCCATAGACCGCGGCGGTGTTGTTGTACTTGTTGGCGAGCTTGGCGTCCGCCTTCGCCGCCATGAAGGTGTCCCGGCCGGAGGCATCGAGCAGGTAGCGGGCGCGGATCTCCAGCACCCCCTCCGCGGTCCGGGCCGTCACGGTCGTCGCCGTGCCGGGCGCGCCGAAGGCGACCTCGGTCGCCCGGGCACTCTCGAAGGCCCGCACCCCGCAGCGCGCCGCGTTGCGGAACAGGATCTCGTCGAACTCGGACCGCTTCACCTGCCAGGCGAAGGTCCGGTCGCGGTTGAGCGCGCGGGCGAAGGGAAAGGCCTGGCTCCGGCCGGTGCGGTCGGAGACGAATTCGGCGCCGGGCTTGTGCACGCCGATCACGCGCACCTCGTCTAGAATGCCGAGTTGCTCAAGAATATCGAGGTTTCGCGGTAGGAGGCTTTCGCCGATGTGGAACCGCGGATGCGCATCCTTTTCAAGCATGACGACGCTGCGCCCCTTGCGGGCGAGCAGCGTGGCAGCGGTGGACCCGGCTGGTCCCCCACCGATGACAACGACGTCGGTTTCAACTTGCGTCCGTTCCATGCAGAAGGCTTCCGCGCAAAATTGCGGCGTCAAGCCAGCAACTCCGCAACGGACCTCCGCTCCAGGCTATGCGGGCTTCCGATTAGTTTCTCTTTGCTCCCGACCAAACCAGATAGCGACCGACCGCGCCGGTGGGCAGCAAAGCTTTCCCTTCTATCCTGCCCCAACTGACTGTCTGCTCGTGGAGCAGCCCTGTGGCACCCTGTTCGACATGGCGCGGTGCCAGTGCCGGACTAAAAATGGTCCCCTTCCGGGATTCTGGGCCGATCTGAGGGACAAGTCCGGCTAGGTCCGACCTTTGCAGGGAGGTCTGGCGACGAAGCGGCACCAATACGAGGACCGACAAGTAGCGTTCATGCTGAAACAGGCGGCAGGCCAATGTCTACACGTCACTCATCTGCATCGATGCCGGCGCGAGAAGCTAGGGCCGTGAGCGCCACTACCCGGCAGAGCAAGAAAGTGCGGCGGACCAAATCAGCCGCTGACAGGTTCCTCGATGCTCAGGTCGAAGAGCAATCAAGTCATCCGAGTTAGCCATCGCCGGATCCACGAGGGGGCCGTCAAACAGCGCAACGCTCACCGCACCATTGATACTATCGGTTAAGGCATTGAAAAGAATGGTGCCGACTCGGGAGATTGAACCCCGGACCTACTGATTACAGATCAGTTGCTCTACCCCTGAGCTAAGTCGGCATCGCGGGCCCATCGGGCTGGGGTTGCGGGGAGATACACGCGGGGCGACGAAAGGGCAACGCCCCTTTCGTCGCCCCGCATGCCAGTGATGCCGTTGCGCTACGCCGCCGTCGCCGCGGGCACCGAGGCCTTGGCCGCCACGGTCCAGCCGATCTGCCCCACCGTGTCGCAAGCGCTGCAGACCGGCGCCCAGGCGGCATGGTCGGTGCCGCAATGGGCGCAGTGCCAGCGCGGCTCCGGCCGCGCCGCCGCCGCCTGGCGCAGCCACTTCGATTGCGCCGCGCGAGCCTCGGCGCTCTCGCCGTGCTCGGCCTCCTCCAGCTCCGCCAGCAGCAGGTAGGCGCGGCGGTCGGCCTCGCCCGAGGCCACCAGCGCATCCAGCGCCGTCCGCGCCCGGCCGGTCAGCCCGGCCGCCAGTGCCGTTCGGGCCAGCAGCAGCCGGCTTTCGGCGGCGTTCGGGTTGCGCCGCACCAGCCCCTCGGCCGCCTTGACGCGGGACAGGTCGTCCGGCTCGTCCGCCAGGTAGGGCACAGCGAGGTCCGGATGCGGTGCCGCCGCCCAGGCCTCCTCGAGCACGCCGCGCGCCCGGCGGGACGACCCGGCCGCGCGCAGCCGATTGGCATGGGCGATCGCCGCCGGGGGAAGGCCTTGTCGGCCTGGAAGGCCTGCCGCTCCAGTTCGGCCGCCTTGGCCGGGTCAGGTTCCTGCGCCGCGGCGGCGAGCGAGAGGACCGGTTTCGGCAGGTCGGGCGCCTGCAGCGCCAGCGCCTCGCGCCAGTCGCGGGTGTGCAGCGCCAGCTGCGCCCGCTCCTCGCGTAGCCAGGCGGCGCCGGGCTGCACCGCCTCGGCCTCCTTCGCCAGGGCCTGCGCGGCGTCCCAATCGCCGCGCTGCATAGCCTGCCGCAACAGACCGCGCAGGCCGAGGAACCGGGCATCGTCCCGCTGCGCCAGCAGCCGGAAGGCGTCGGAGGCCGCCTCCTCGCGCCCAGAGAGGCGCTCGGCCTCCGCGGTCAGCAGCAGGGTCTGCGGCGTGTCGCCGAGATAGTTGCGCGCCTTCCGTACCTCGAGCCGAGCCGCCTCGGCGGTGCCGGCGGCAAGCGCGATCAGCGTGCGGGTGACGGCGGCGTCGCCCTCGGCCCGGCGCTTGGCGGCGCGCTTGGCCCGCATCCGCTGCGGCCAGCGGCAGATCCCGGCGATCGCCGCCAGGATGCCGTGAAGCACCAGGAAGAAGGCGGCCAGCAGCAGCAGCGCGATCGGGAAGCTGGTGCCGATCCAGGCGTCGCCGACCTTGATCTCCACCGTGCCGCCGAGCTGCGCCAGGTACATTGCCCCGGCGACGCCCAGCACCAGGACGAGCAGGATCGTGATGGCGGTCCGCATCGGCTCAGCCCGCCGCCAGCTGGCGCAGCGCGGCGCGCGCCGCGATCAGCGACCGGGCCTGGTCGGCCCAGGACTGCATCGCGGCCCGGGCCGGCGGCGGCAGCTTTTCGATATGCGTCAGGCTCATCTCGAGGTCCCCGCCTCCAGCGCGCGGCGGGCACGCTCGATCTCGGCCTCGGCGGCATCGCCCCAGACCACCTGCTCTCCGCGCCGGACGGTCACCAGCCCGCCGAGCCGCGACAGCGCGCTGTCCATCACCCCCGCCTTGCTGCCGTCCGGCTGCATGGCGGCATCCGACGCCGCGCGCGCGGCCTTGGCCGCATCCTCGAAGGACAGCCGCAGCGACGCCTCGGTCGGTGGCGCCGCCTGGGCGAAGCGGGCGAGCGCCTGCGGCGGCTGGTCGACCCGCGCCAGCCCCTCGCCGAGCGGCTGGCCGGCGGTCAGCGCGCCGCGCAGCCGGTCGATCGCGGCGAGCCGCGCGGTGCGGCTCTCAAGGTCCTTCATCTGCTTCTGCGCCGCCTCCAGCGCGGCGATGCGCTCGCCGAGGCTCTTCTCCAGCGCCGCCAGCTTCTGCGCCGCGGCCTGCTGCGCCGCCTTCTCGCGCTCCTCGTCGGCGCGGCCGAGCTCGGCCAGCTTCTGCGTCATGGCCTGCTGCGCCGCCTGCTCGCGCTGCTGGTCTGCCTGGGCGACCTCCTGCAGCCGGCGGCCGAGATCGGTGTCGATCTGCTGCAGCCGGGCGGCCTGCGCCTCGACCCGATTGCCGAGCGCGTCGAAGGCGGCGCGCGGGGCGACGGCGGCGGGGTCGAAGGCGGGCTTCTGCTCGATCCCCTGCAGCCGGCGCTCATTCGCCGCGGCGCGGTCGTTGGCCTGGGCGGCGCCGCGCTCGGCGACCGCGGCGCGTTCCGCCAGCGAGGCGACCTGGCCCTCCAGCGGCCGCAGGTCGGGCATCGCCGGGGCCGGCTTGGTCTCCAGCGCCTGGACCCGGCCTTCCAGCGGCGACAGGGCCTGCAGCCGGCCGCCCAGCGTGCCGAGCTCGCCCCGCACGCCTTCCAGCGCGCCGAGCCGCTGTTCCAGCTGCGCCACACGGGCCGGGTCGATGCTGGCGTCGTTGGTCGAGCGCGGCGTGGTCAGCAGCCACCAGACCGCCAGCAGCAGCACGACGCCGCCGACGCCGATCATGATCGCGGCCGGGTCCAGCCGCTTCGGCGCGGGCGGGTTTAGCGGGAACTGCGGGCGGCCGGCGCTGACGCGGCCGGCGAAGCCTGGGGGGCCGGGGTCTCGGGAGATTCGCTCATCGGTGCAGCCTACCTGGGACCTAGCATTGCCAACAACGCGTCCTGGTCGGGCCGATCGGCGATTCGCACCGCGTGCCAAGCCAGGGGTGCGAGCGCCCGGGTCGCCGCCTCGGCGACCCTGGGGCTGATCGCCAACGCCACCATCCTCGCCGCGGTTTCGGCGAGGCCGGCAGCCCTCAGAAGGGACATGGCACAGCGCGCCGAGCGCGGCGAGAAGAACAGCACGGCAACGACCTCACCATCTCGTTGCAGCGCCGCCAGGGCCTCGGCCGGCAGGGCGGGCGCCGGGGCGGCGGCATAGGCGACGCGGCGCAGCACCCGGAAGCCCCGCGCCCGCAGGTCGGCCGCGAGCTCGGCGCCATAGCCCTCCCCCACCGCCAGCAGCAGCGGGCCGGCGGCGGGGTCGAGCGTCCGGGCGGCGTGCTCGGCCAGCGCCGCGGCATCGCCGGCGGCGGCCTCGACCCAGGCGAAGCCGCGCGCCCGCGCCTCGGCCGCCGTCGCCTCCCCCACCGCGAGGACCGGCATGTCGGAGGGCGGCAGGGCGCGGGCGGCGGCGCGGCTGGTCAGCAGCAGGGCCTGGGCGGCCGGCCAGGCGAAGGGTCGCGGCGCCAGCACCAGCGCCGGCGCGAGGATCGGCCGCCAGCCGAGCGCCGCCACCCGCCGCGCGGTCTCCGCCGCGCCGGGCTCCGGCCGGGTGATCAGGACGCCGGCGGGCACGGGGTCAGGCGAAGAGGTCGGCGGGGCTGTCGGCCCTGAGGCTCGCGCCCAGCTCGGCGCCGAGCCGCTGCGCATCGGCGGCCGGGCCGGTCAGCGACCGCTTCAGCAGGAAGCTGCCATCCGGCCGCGCCACCAGGCCGGTCAGGTGCAGCTGGCCATCCGGCAGCAGCCGCGCGTGGCCGCCGATCGGCGTGCGGCAGGACCCGTCCAGCGCCCCGAGGAAGGCGCGCTCCGCCCGGCTGACGGCAGCGGCCGTGCGGTCCTCGATGGCCGAGAGCAGCTCGCGCAGCGCCTCGTCCGATCTGCGGACGGTGATGCCGACGATGCCCTGGCCGGCGGCCGGGACCATGGCCTCGGGGTCGATCACCACCGCCGCCTCGGCCTCGAGCCCGAGCCGCTTCAGCCCGGCCAGGGCCAGCAGGCTGGCGGCAAATCTCGCCCCCGCACGCGCCCGAGCCGGGTCTGCACGTTGCCGCGGATCATGGCGCAGCGGAGGTCGGGCCGAGCGGCCAGGATCTGGCTCTGCCGGCGGACGGAGGCGGTGCCGATCACGGCGCCGGCCGGCAGGCAGCCATAGGGGTCGGCCGCATCCGGCGCGCCGCAGCCCTGCCCGAGGATGATGGCGTCCCGCGCATCCTCCCGCTTCAGCGTGCAGGCGAGGACGATGCCGGGCGGCAGCTCGGTCTCGAGGTCCTTCAGGCTATGGACGGCGAAATCGACGCGGCCGTCCAGCAGCGCCTCGTGGATCTCCTTGGCAAAGAGGCCCTTGCCGCCGATATCCGCCAGGCGGCGGTCGAGGATCCGGTCGCCGGAGGTGGCGATCACGTGCTCCTCGAAGGCCTGCGCGGCCCGCAGCACGGGACAGAGCACGCTGACGATCGACAGGAAATGCCTGGTCTGCCACAGCGCGAGCGGCGAGCCGCGGGTACCGACGCGGAGCGGCAGCAACCCGCCATGGCGTGGGATGTCAGCTTTGGTTTGGCCGGAGGGCATGCAGCCGTCATAGAACCCCGGCCGGGAATGAGGAAGGCGTGATGGACAGCGGGGCCGCGGTGCTGGGGCTGGAATCGAGCTGCGACGAAACCGCCGCGGCGGTGCTGCGCGCCGACGGGACCATCTTGGCCGAGGTCGTGCTGAGCCAGCTGAAAGAGCATTCCCCCTATGGCGGCGTGGTGCCGGAGATCGCCGCGCGGGCGCATCTGGACCACCTGCCGCGGCTGGTCGCCCAGGTGATGGCGGAGGCGGGGCTCGACTATCCGCAGCTCGCCGGCGTCGCCGCCACCGCCGGGCCGGGGCTGATCGGCGGGCTGATCGTCGGCAGCACGCTGGGCAAGGGGATCGCGCTGGCGCATGGGCTGCCCTTCGTCGCGGTGAACCACCTGGAAGCACATGCCCTGACCGCCACCCTGCCGGGAATTGGGCCGGGGGAGATGGATGCGCCGGTGCGCTTCCCCTATCTGCTGCTGCTGCTGTCCGGCGGGCATTGCCAATGCGTCGCGGTGGAGGGCGTCGGGCGGTATCGCCGGCTCGGCACCACGCTCGACGACGCGGTGGGCGAGGCCTTCGACAAGTCGGCCAAGCTGCTCGGCCTGCCCTGGCCGGGCGGGCCGGCGCTGGAACGGCTGGCCCGGCAGGGCGATGCGACGCGCATCCCGCTGCCGCGGCCGCTGCTGGGGCGGGCGGGCTGCGACTTCTCCTGGTCCGGCCTCAAGACCGCGGTGGCGCATGCGGTCTCTCGGAGCGCGGGCACCGAGCAGGACCGGGCCGACATCGCCGCCGCCTTCCAGGCCTCGGTCGCCGTGGTGCTGGCCGACCGGGCGCGCCATGCGCTCGACATGCTGCCGGCGGCAACCGCGCTGGTGGTGGCTGGGGGCGTCGCAGCCAACCAGGGTGTCCGCGCAGCGCTGGCAGGCGCCGCGGCGCAGCGCGGCCTGCCACTGGTGGCGCCGCCCGTCCGGCTCTGCACCGACAATGCCGTCATGGTCGCCTGGGCGGGGATCGAGCGGCTGCGGCTCGGCCTGGCCGACGCGGTCGGCCATGCGCCACGGCCGCGCTGGCCGCTGGAAGGGATGGCGGCCAAGGGGATCGCCGCCTGAGGAATTCAGCCGGCGAAGCCCCGCCGTGCCGCTCAATCCGCGGCAAGAAGCCTGCGGCCGGCAGCCATCCCGGTCCAGGCGAATGCATGGCGTCGATTTGGTCGGGTTTGGCCCATCCTCGTGGACGGATCATGGGCTCGACTGAGCACGGGTCCGCACCAACCCGACCATCGGATGCCGGAACTCCGGCGTCTCGGCAGGGTAGGTTCCGGGCATCGGGGAACACCTCACGAGCGGGCTTCGTTGATGTCCGCCGCGACGGGGCAATCCCAGACCCACCGCGTCAGCCGGTGCGTCCCAGGCGGCTGTCGTTCACCGCGCCTTCGCCCGACGCGTTGCCAGCGCACGCTCCAGGGACGCCGCCTTGCGCCGTTCCTCCCGGAGCACGTCGATCGTCGGCCGCCACCAGCCACGTGCCAGGTCGGCCGGGCTGGACGGTGTCCGGGCTGGCCAGGCCTGGACCAGCTCGGCATGGGTCGGTCTGCGCCAGGCCGCCCAGATCAACGCGGCGGGGCCAGCGGTGACGCCGGGGTAGAAACGATCGGCAATCCCGGGCTCGACGACCTCGCCGGTGACGACCTCGAACACCACGGGTCCCGCATGGGTCATCAGGACACGGTCGATCGGCGGCTGCGCATCCACCGGCACGGGATACCGATGCCGGCGCCGTTCGGCGGCCTCGGCACGCCTGTCCTCCTGCCCCGGGGAGGACCTGCGGCTTGCCGCGCGCTTCCGCCGCTCCTCGGGCTCGGCCTGGCGGGCGGCATCCTCGATGGCGGGCCAGCGCCGGCGCAGGTCCTCAATGGACCGGAACGGCACGCGCCACGCCTTCGATGCGGCGTCCCATCGGGCCCAGGGAACCGCCCGCAACTCGGCGATGGCGGCGCGGGAATAGGGTGTCCGCACCACGAGATCCTCGGCGACCTCCAAATAGGGGCTTGTGATCGGCTCGAAGGCGAAGGCGTCGCGGCCGCGTTGGTCGGCATGGGCCAGCACGCCCGTCCATGCATGACTCATCCATAGCGTCAGGCGTCGTTCCGCTCGCGTGCCCGGCACGAACCAGGCACCCAGGTCGTCGCGCCAACGCGCGCGCGGGAATGCCGCACGAAAGCGCTCCACGGTCATGCGGTCGTAGGGGAAGGCAGCGGTCGCCCCGGGCACACCGTCGCCGGGATCCTGCTGCGTCGCGCTGAACTCCAGTGTTTCATCGACCACTGGCCGCTTCGTCCGTCGAAGTGGACGTCGCGAACATGTCCGCTTCCAACCTTCTGTCGGTACTTCCGGCGTCATTCTCTCGAAGACGCATGATCGCCTTCCGCGTTCGGTGCGGACGAGCCACCGGCTCGCCAGCGGCGGCCCGATCCGCCAATATCCCGGGATCCTTGGCCCCTCGTCAGCAAGGCCCCATGCCCGACCTGTTCAGTCCCTACACCCTCAAAGGTGTCACCCTCCGCAACCGCATCGCCATGTCTCCGATGACCATGTACCGATCAGTCGATGGCAAGGTGGGCGACTACCACCTCATGCTGATGGGCTCGCGCGCCGCCGGCGGCGTTCGGCCTGGTCTTCCCCGAGCAGATCGCCATCACCCCCGACGGCCGCACCGGCACCTGCTGCGCCGGCATCTGGGACGACGATCAGGTCGAGGGCCTGGCGCGCATCTGCGCCCTGGTGAAGGAAATGGGGGCCGTTCCCGCCATCCAGCTCGGCCATACCGGGCGCAAGGGCAGCGAGCAGAAGCCCTGGGAGGGCAAGCGGCAGATCGCCCCGGATCACCCGGATGGCTGGCAGGTCCGCGGGCCCTCCGCCATCCCTTATGGCGGCCGCTACCCCTACCCGGTACAGGCGCTGAGCATCCCCGAGATCCACGCCCTGCATCAGGCCTATGCCGACGCCGCGCGCCGGCCCTGGCGGCCGGCTTCGAGTGGCTGGAGATGCATTTCGCCCATGGCTACCTGGGCGCGAGCTTCTTCTCTCCGCTCGCCAACCAGCGGACCGATGCCTATGGCGGTAGCCTGGAGAACCGCCTGCGCTTCCACCGCGAGGCGCTGGACGCCGTGCGCGCCGTCTGGCCGGAGCGGCTGCCGCTGACCATGCGGCTCGGCTCGGACGACTTCCATCCGGACGGGGTGCATGCTCGACGACGCCGTCTGGGCGGTCGGCGAGCTGAAGCGGCACGGGGCTGGACCTGGCCGATCTGAGCCTCGGCATGAACACCGACGACCTGCGCGAGCCGCCCTTCTCCCAGGCCGCCTTCATGGTGGAGCGGGGCAACCGCGTCCGGCGCGAATGCGGCATTCCGGTCGCGGTCAGCTGGAACCTGGGGACTCCGGCGATCGCCGACCGGGTGATCCGCGAGGCGCTGATCGATCTGGTGTTCCTTGGCCGCCCGGCCCTGGCCAATCCCCATTGGCCGATCTGGGCCGCGCGGGAATTGGCGCATGACGACCCGTTCTCGCTGCTGCCGCAGGATTGGTCCTGGTGGCTGAACAACCGTCCGGGCTCCGAGAACTCGCATGGCTGGCCGGCTCCCGCGGCCAGGTGACGGGGTCCCGGATGGGCTGGGACGGCGGCATGGTCAGCCCCGGCCGGACCGGGCCGAGGCCTTGACGAAATCGACGAAGGCCCGGAGCGGGGCCGGCAACAGCCGCCGCCCGGGATAGTAGAGGAAGGGCCCGGGGAAGGACGGCCACCAGGGCTCGAGGACAGGCTCGAGCGCCCCGCTGTCGAGCTGCGGGCGCAGCCAGTCCTCGAATAGGGCGATGATCCCGGTGCCGGCGACCGCGGCCTCCACGGCAAGATCGGTCGCCGCGCCGGCGCTGACGAGCAGCGGCCCCGTGGGATTGATCCTGACCACCTCGCCGTCCCGCTCGAATTCCCAGGCGATCATGGCGCCGCTGGCGAAGCGGCCCTGAAGCGCAGGCATGGCCAAGCAGGTCGCGCGGATGCTGCGGCCGGCCGTGGCAACGCAGATAGGCCGGGGCGGCTGCGGTCGCGAAGCGCTGGATGCGGGGCCCGATCGGCACCGCGATCATGTCCGCCTCCAGACGCTCGTCGTAGCGGATGCCAGCGTCGCAGCCGGCGGCCAGCACGTCGACGAAGCCGTCCTCGGCGATGACCTCAAGCCGTATGTCGGGATAGGCCGCGAGGAAGGGCGGCACGATCCGCGGCAGCACCAGCCGCGCCGCGCTGACCGGGACATTGAGCCGGAGCGTGCCCGCCGGCCGGTCGCGGAAGCGGTTGACCACGTCAATCGCGGCCTCCACCTCGCCGAGCGCCGGGCCGAGCCGCTCCAGCAGCCGCGCGCCCGCCTCGGTCGGCCGCACGCTGCGCGTGGTTCGATGGAGCAGCCTGATGCCGAGCCGGGTCTCCAGCCTGCGCACCGCCTCGCTCAGGCCCGAGGCGCTGGTGCCGACGGCCCGGGCGCCCTCCCGGAAGCCCCCGGCGCGCGCCACGGCAAGGAAGGCCTGAAGGTCGCCGAGGTCGGCCCGCATCGTTCGAGATTCCTGCACAGGGCGTCCGGATTGTCCCCCGTTATCGCGCAACGCAACAGGGCGTAGCGAAGGAGCGCCACGCAGCAAGGAGCACCAGCATGACCAGCATCGACCAAGCGGGAACCCATCGGCTCGGCAGCCGCCGCGTGACGCGGCTCGGCTACGGCGCCATGCAGCTCGCCGGGCCCGGCGTCTTCGGGCCGCCGCGGGACCGCGCGGCGGCGCTCGCCGTGCTGCGCGCCGCGGTCGCCGGCGGGGTCAACCATATCGACACCAGCGACTTTACGGCCCGCACGAGACCAACCGGATCATCCGGGAGGCGCTGGCGCCCTATCCAGCCGACCTCACCATCGTCACCAAGGTCGGTGCCCAGCGGGACGGCCAGGGGCTTGGCTTCCGGCCGTCTCGCGCGAGGCGCTCACCGGGGCGGTGCACGACAACCTGCGCCATCTCGGCCTCGAGGTGCTGGATCTCGTGAACTTCCGCAGCATGCTCGACGTGCACGGGCCGGCCGAGGGATCGATCGAGGCGCCGCTCACCGTGCTCGCCGAGCTGCAGCGGCAGGGGCTGATCCGCCATATCGGCCTCAGCAACGTCACGCCGGCGCAGGTGGCCGAAGGCCGAAGGCTCTGCGACATCGCCTGCGTCCAGAACCACTACAACCTGGCGCATCGCGCCGACGATGCCCTGATCGACGACCTCGCCCGCGATGGGATCCCCTACGTCCCGTTCTTCCCGCTCGGCGGCTTCAGCCCCTGCAATCCGCGGCGTTGTCGGCGGTGGCGGGCCGCCTGGCCGCCACGCCCATGCAGGTCGCGCTCGCCTGGCTGCTGCGCCGCTCGCCCAACATCCTGCTGATCCCGGGAACCTCGTCCCTCGCCCATTTGCGCGAAAACCTTGCCGCCCCCGGGCTCGCACTGCCGGACGCGATGGTGGCCGTGCTGGACCGGATCGCGGCTGGGGGTGAAGCGGCCTGAGACGCGCCGGCTCGGCCACGACGAGGGCGCGAGGTTCGGACCCGGCCGCCCCACCCGGCGTCGCCAAGGATGGCGGCAGCCGGGATGCGCCGCTGTCCGGGAGGTGGAAGCTCCGGTCCGCCGCGGAGCGCGGAAGAAAGCTGCTCGACGGATGCAACCCGGCGCCATGCCGGCAAACCGCCACGCCTGCGACTTGCGCCAGACGGCCCGCCCGACCGGGTCCCAACGATGCTCGAGCCGAGGCAGCGAGAGCATATCGCGGGCGGGTGTGGACGCCCGGCCCCGTGAAGCTGCCCGACAAACCATGGCATCGTCCGGATTGCGCGTTCAAACAGACGGGCAATCCGGTCTAGACGCTGATCCATCCCCCGTCCATGGCGAGCGCCGCGCCGGTCATGGTCTCCGCCGCCTCGCCGCACAGGAACACCACCAGCGCCCCGATCCCCTCGGGCGTCGAGAAGCGTCGCATGGGCTGCTTCGCCCGGAGCAGCTCGGCCGCGGCCGCCTCGATCGGGACGCCCCGCGCCTCGGCGATCCGCCCCACCTGCGCCTCGACCAGGTCGGTGCGGACCCAGCCCGGGCAAATGGCGTTACAGGTGATGCCGTCGTTGGCCGTCTCCAGCGCAACCACCTTCGTCAGGCCGAGCAGGCCGTGCTTCGCCGCGACATAGGCGCACTTGCCTTCGCTGGCGACGAGGCCATGCACCGAGGCGATGTTGACGACGCGCCCCCAGCCGCGCCGGCGCATGCCGGGAGCGCGGCCCGCGTCAGGCGGAAGGCGGCGGAGAGATTGAGCCCGACCACCTCGTCCCAGCGGTCTTCGGGGAAGTCCTGTACGGGGGCGACGTGCTGGATGCCGGCGTTGTTGACCAGGATGTCGGGCAGCGCGCCCGCCTGCGCCTCGCAGGCGGCGAGCAGCGCCGCGGCGGCCTCCCGCTCCCGCAGGTCCGCTGCCGCGTAGCCGACGCGCCGCTCGCCGCCAGCCACGCGGCGCGTTAGGCACTCCGCCGCCAACGCACCGTCCGCGCCCCGGCCATTCAGCACCACATGGCAGCCGGCATCGTGCAGCGCCTCGGCGATGCCGAGGCCGATGCCGCGCGTCGAGCCCGTCACCAGCGCGGTCCGGCCGCCGAGGGGCGCCGCGGCCCGGCGTGCAGCCGAGGACCCCATTGCCCGGCACACTGTGCCGGTGTGGCGGTGGGGTTCGGCGACGTCCGGCGTCATGGCTTCGCGGGCTCCTGCAGCGGTGCCGCGCCGGCGGGGCCTGCCTCCCGCTCCAGCCCCGCCGTGTCCCGTCTCCGCGCCATGAGCGCCGCGAGGATCCGGCGCGTCGCCGCGGGCAGCATGAAGATGGGGAACACGCCCATGGCGAGGAGCAGCTCGACCCCCGGCCGGTCCGCGAGGAACGGCGCCGCCGCGGACCAGATCAGGGTGATGTTGCGGTTGCCGCTGACCAGGCCCACGGTCAGGGCGCGGGAGCGCTCCATCACGCCGCCGAACAGCAGCGCCCCGACCACCTGGAACCCGGCATTGGCAAGGAAGGCGACGGCGAGCAGGAGCGCCGCCTGCCAGGGCGCCTCGAGGATCTGCGCCCGCATGCCGCGCATCGCGCCCACCGCCACCAGCAGGAGGCCGAGGACGGCGATGCCCGTCATGGCGTTCGGGTTGTCCGCCACCCACCGCCCGGCGAAGCGCCGCAGGAGAAGGCCACCCCGGCCGCCGCGCCGACGATCAGCCCCAGCCGCGCGGCCAGCGCGAAGGGCTCGAGCGCCAGCTCTGCACCCGTCAGTGCCACCGCGAGTGGCGGCAGGTAGAAGGGTGACGCCAGCGTTGCCACGACCGTGGCAAGTAGGGCCAGCGGCGCGCTCAGGCCGAGCATGGCGGCAATCACCGCCGCGCTGCCGACCGGCGGGGCGAGCGCGGTGAGCAGCAGTCCCTGCGCCACGTCCTGGTGCGGCCGGGTAAGCAGCAGCAGGGCGAAGGCGAGCAGCGGCACGCCGAAGGTCGCCCAGGCCAGCGCCGCCAGGACGCCGGCGCGGTCCGTCGCCTCGGCGCGGAATGCCGGCCCGTCCACCTTCAGGAAGGCGCCGAGCGTGAAGACGAAGACCGCCAGCCCCATCATCGGGCGCGCAAGCTCGGCCAGCGGGGGCGCGACCAGCCCGGTCAGCACGCCGCCGCACAGCAGCCCCGGCCCGTTGCGGCCGGCGAAGGCGAGCAGCCGGCTCGCATTGACGCCCGTGGTCATTGCCGGCCCGCCCGCTGCGCATGCGCAGGCGGATCCCCGGCCCAGGGCCCCGGCGCTGGCGCACCGGCGTCACGCCCGGCTGAGAGAGAGGCCGCCGAAGGCGCGCACGCCCGCTGCGCCTGGGACACGGCCGCGGCGAACTCGGCTGCGCCCAGTGCACCGGCCGCGCGGAGCGCGGCGACGTGGCCGAGGAACTCGCCGCTCGTCAGCGCGCATTCGACCTGCTCGACCGAACAGATGCAGAGGGACGATGCCGGCGGTTGCCCCGCGGCCGCCAGCAGGCGGCAGAAGGCGATGACGGCGCCATCGTCCAGCGGCGCGGCGGCCGCCGCGCCATAGCGCGGCAGGGCGGCGACAAGCATCCAGGACAGGATCAGCCTTGCGGCCATCCCGGCGCGGCGTCGTGCTGTCCTCCTGCCGGCGAGACCGTCGCGAGTCCCTCGTCGCCACGACCGGATGGCGCCCTGCGTAATGCGCATCTGCTTCTCCTCGGTGGCGGCTGCGTCCCGGCGCGCGCCCGCAGCCACCGCCGGCGAGCTTCCCTGCTGGCGCTCGCTCAATGGCGTTAAAACGACGTCAATACTGCGGCTGCAACATTTGACGCTTTCCAGGGACGCGAAGATCAATTCCGGATTTCAGCGAAAGGTATTCAGAACGCCCAGGAGTGATGCTGGCTCGATTTTGAACGCAGCAACCGCGATTTCCCGATCTACGATCTGACCTCTGCATCCGCGTGCTGGGAAAGCACCTGCCGATGCTCGCATGCCGCTGGATCTCGACTTTCGTGCCGTCCGGACGCGCCTGCGAGGCGGAGTGATGGAGGAGACGCGAAGGTGCCCCGGACAGCGACCACGGCATGAACACTCTCGCCTCCAAGCCGACGCGCATCCGCATGCTCGGTACCTTCGATGCCAGGCTGGCCGAAGGCACGCCGGTCGCCGGGCTGGGGCGCCGGACCATCGCCCTGCTTGCCTGCCTCTCGGCCTCGGACGAGTCTTGGACGCGTGACGATCTGGCGGAGCTGCTCTGGTCGGGACGCAGTCTGGACCAACGCCGCGCGAGCCTGCGCCAGGAGCTGCTGCGGCTCCGCCGCGCCCTCGGCTGGCGGGCCGGCGACGATGCGGCCCCGCAGGGTCGCGTGCGGCTGCCGGAGAAAGCGGTCGAGATTGACGTGGTCGCGTTCCGGCGCGCCATCCTGGTCCCGGACGGTGCGAGTGCAGCGATCGCGGCGTATCGCGGCCCGCTGCTCCAGGGATTCCGGCTGGAACCGCGCGATCCCTTCGCCGCCTGGCTTGCCCGCCAGCGGGCCGTGTTGCATGCGGCCGCGATGGACGTGATGCTCGGCGTGCTACGCTCCGGTGCCGGATCGGCGGAGCTTGCCCGCCGCATCCTGTCCTTGGACGATGCCTGCGAGGAGGCGCACCGGTTCCTGATCCGCCGCCACGCCGAGCAGGGCGACATGGGCCAGGCGCTGGCACAGTTCCGGGCCTGTGCCGAGGCGCTGCGGACCGGACGCGGCGCCGAGCCTTCGGCCGAGACCTGCGCGCTGCTCGACGACGTCACGATCTCGCTCGGCGCCAAGCCGCCGCCATGTCCGCCGACGGCGGTGCGCCCGCCCGGGGCGGCGGTGGACTGGATCCGCCGCGCGCCCGACCGCGCCCCGATGCCGGCCACACCGGACGCGCAGCCCCTGCCGGTGGTCGAGGACCGGCCCTCGGTCGCGGTGCTGCCCTTCGCCGCGCTGTCGCACGACCTGCTGGCCGGGAGCACCCTGGCCGATGGCATGACCGAGGAGGTCACGAATGCCCTGGCGCGCATGCCCGGTTTCTTCGTCACCGCCCGGCAGTCCGCGCTCGCCTATCGCGGCGTGGCGCTCGACGCCCGCCGCATCGCCTCGGATCTCGGCGTGCGTTACCTGGTCGAAGGCAGCGTCGAGCAGGACGGCCGGCGGATGCGGGCAGATCTCCGCCTCATCGAGGGCCGCACGGGGCTGCACCTCTGGGCGGATTCGGAGGACGGCCCGCTCGGCGAGGTCATGGCGGTGCGCGACGCGGTGGTGCACCGGCTCGCCAGCCGGCTCCAGCCGCGGCTGATGATGGAGGAAATCGCGCGCGCGGTGCGCCGCCCGCCGCGCGACATGGATGCCTGGACCTGGCTGCAGCGCGCGAACGCGGTGTTGCTGCGCGGGCGGCACAGGGAAGCGCTGGATCAGGTGATGGAGCCGCTGCGGCGGGCGCTGGAGGCGGACCCGCACTACGCGATGGCCAATGCGCTTCTCTCGGCGGTGCACACCTGGCGCGCGGTGTCCCAGCTGTTCCCCGATCCGCCGGGCGAGAAGCGGCTGGCGCGCGCGCGCCGAGGCGGCGCTGGCGGCGGAGCCGGACAATCCCTTCGTGCTGGCGCATTGCGCTGAAACCGCGATCTACAGCGCGGCCGACATCGACGCGGCGCTCCGCATGCTGGAGGTGGCGGTGGAGCGAGACCCGAATGACGCGAACGGCCTGGCGACGCTGGCCCATGTGCGGCGCTCCGCCGGCGAGGACCCGATGGGCAGCCTGGCGCTGATCGAGGGCGCGGCGAGGCTCAGCCCGCGCGACCCGCGCAGCTTCCTCTGGCACCACTACGCGAACTGGTGCCACTTCCGCCTCGGCGCCTATGATGGGATGGAGGCGGCCTGCCGCCGCTCGATCGAGCTCTACGGCCGCTACCCGCTGAGCTGGATCGCGCTGACCAGCGCGCTCGGGCTGCAGGACCGTCTTGAGGAGGCGCGCGAGGCCGCCGCGGTGCTGCGCCGGATGCGGCCCTCCTTCAGCCCGGATGGGTTCTACGAGACGGCGCGCGGCTTCTATGGCCGCCGGTTCGACGGCCAGATCGACAGCGAGTACCGGAACCTCCGGTCCGCGCTGCGGCGTGCCTGGGACGGCTAGTTGCCGGTCCCGCCGAGCAGGGCAGCAATCGCTGTCAGCGCCGTTGCCGCCCGGGTCCCGAGCCCCGCGATGAGCGCCTTGGCCAGCCCCCGTTGGAGTAGCCCGGCGGCTAGGGAGGAGGCTGGGATAGCGTAGAGGAAGGCGCACACGCCGGAGGAGATCATCGCCGAGCTGCGGCAGGTTGAACGCAAGATGCCCCTGGATTTTTCGGGTGCTCATGCCGCGCGCGTACATCGACACGATCTTGTCGTCGAAGCAGGGGAAGCGACGCTGGTATTTGGCGATCAGCTGCGGATCGAAGGTCGCCGGCCGGTCGCGCAAAACCTGTAGGTCGAGCCGGCCGGTGCCGGTCAGCATCGACTTCGCGCCTTTGCCATTTCGGCCACTGGCCCGGCCGTACGGCTCGCCGCCCTCGAGATGGTGGTCGAGTTCGGCGTTCAGCGCTCGCTCGGCCAGGGCCTTCTTACGCCGGTCCAGCAGGTTCCCATCGGCCAAGGCGATCAGGCGTCCGAGCCGGCCAGCAGCTGGTCGAGCAACTCATCCGGGATCGCAGGCTGCTTGCGTCGCGGCAAACGATGGCTCCTTCAGCAGCATCGTACGGCTCCACACACGGAAATCCCGACACTCCCCGGCGAGCCTTCGCCATTCGCGTCGCGCTGAACCTTGGCTGCGTCATTCTGGAAAGCGTCTTCGGCCTGCCGTTGCACTCGCTCGCCCTGCGGGCCGATGCGGGCCACAACCTCTCGGATGCCCTGGGATTGCTGCTGGCCTGGGTCGGCGGATGGCGGTCGCAGCAGCGTCCGACCCGCTGGCAGACCTACGGCTATTAAGGCAGGTTCCATCCTGGCGGCGCTCGGCAATGCCGTACTGTTGCTCGTCGCCGTCGGCGGCATCGGTCGGGAGGCCGTTCTCCGCCTGCTCGATCCGCAACTGGTTGTCAGCAACACGATGCACTGGGTCGCTGCCGTCGGACTCGCGATCAATGCCGGTGCGGCTTGTTTGCTCCATGCCGGCCGCAGGGAGGCATCAACATCCGCGGCGTGCCGAACAACATCAGCCTGCAACCGCTGCAATGCCATTCACCCGAGCTGAACCCAATTGAGAACGTCCGGCAGTTCCTGCGCCAGAGCCAGCTCAGCAACCGGGTGTTCGACGATGGCGACGCTACTGTCGGCGCTTGCCGCAGGCATGAGATGCGGCGATCGACGATCCAACCCGCATCGCCACCCGCAATGAGGCACAGGTCATGATTTAGCAGCACTGATATTGTACCGCCGAGCCGAAGTGCCGATCAATGCGCCGGTCACCTCCGTGCCTTGGATCAAAGGGCAGTACGGGCAACTGAAACACGAGCGGCAGCCGCTGGATGGGCAGGGACGAAGACTTTCGGACACGAGTCCTACAAGACGAATGTCGTTTCCATCCGACCACGACAAGCCCGGCCGGCCCCGCAACATCCCCGGCGAACCCCCGTCCCGCCCCTGCGTTCCGAGGAGCCAAAGAGGACAGGGACACCGCCGTCATGGCCAGCCAGACAAGCCCGAAGCAGGGCGCCGACCACCCCGAGAATACCCCCGACGCCAATGTCGAATCCGGCGTCGAGCAGACCTTCCCCGCCAGCGACCCGGTCGCCTTCACCACCTCGCAGGGCTCGCGCGCTGAGCGACCGGAGGCGATGATGAACGCTGCCGGCAGCAAGCCGGCCCCCTGCGACGACGGCGTCACGCTCTCGATGCGCTTCCCCGATAGCGAAACGGCGAAGCTGGCGCTCGAAGCTGCGGTGCGGGAGGGGCCAATCGACCGGCGCAGCGCCTCCATTGACCTCGACGATGACCGGGTAACGATGCGCCTGGAAGTCCCGCGGGCGGACCGGGAGCGGCTGGACGGGCTGCTGAAGAAGCACGGGGCCATGGAGGCCTGAGGGAGAAAGGCCGGGGAGACAGGAATCTCCCCGGGCCCCGTGTCTATGTCTGTGAGTTCGGTACGCGCTGCGTCGGAACACCTGTCTCCATCAGCCGCCCGGGACGCCCTTGCTGGTGCTGTACTCGAAATGCAGCGCCTCTCCCGGGAAGACCCGCGGGTGAACGGCATGGGCGGCCATCGCGGCTTCCGAGAAGCCCTGCAGGATCAGCTTCAGCTTGCCGGGATAGGTGGCGATGTCGCCGATCGCATGGATGCCGGGGAGGCTGGTCTCGCAGGTGGCGGGCGCAACCGTGACATGGCTGTGCGACAGGCCAAGTCCCCAATGGGCGATCGGGCCGAGTTCCATCGAGAGACCATAGAAGGCCAGCAGGTGGTCGGCCGGGACGGTCTTCACCTCGCCCTTCAGGGTCGAGAGCACGACGCCCGTCAGCCGGGCGCCGTCGCCCTCGAGCCCGTGCAGTTGGTACGGGATGGCCATCTCCACCTCTCCCCGGGCCGCGGCGGCGTCCAGCCGGGCGGTGCTTTCCGGCGCCGCACGGAATTTCGGCCGGCGATGCACCACGGTGACGTGGGATGCGACCTCCTTCAGGCTCAGCGCCCAGTCGACCGCGGAATCACCTCCGCCGGCGATCACCACCCGCTTGCCGCGGAAATCCTCCCGCCGCGCCACCAAGTAGCGCACGGCGCCCGAAGCCTCGTAGCCCGGCAGGCCGTCCAGCGGCGGCCGGTTCGGGCCGAAGGCGCCGGCCCCAGCGGCCAGGATGACCGCCTTCGCCTTGATGGTGTCGCCGGCGCTGGTGCCGAGTTGCCATTCGCCGTCCAGCTCGCGCAGCGCTCTCGACCCGGCGGCCGAGCAGGTACAACGGCGTGAAGGGGGCGGCCTGGGCTTCCAGCTTGTGGATCAGCGCGCCGCCCTCGATCTCGGGATGCGCCGGGATGTCGAAAATCGGCTTCTCCGGGTAGAGCGCGGCGCACTGCCCGCCGATTGCGTCCAGCGCATCTACCACCACGCAGCGCATCCGCAGCATGCCGCATTGGAAGACCGCGAAGAGCCCGACGGGCCCGGCGCCGATCACCGCGACATCCGTCTCGACCGTCACCCCTGAAGCCCGCATGCCACCCATTCCCGCCGCCTTCGGCGCTTTCCCGCAGAAGCCGGGGGTCCTACAGGACATGCGCGCGGCGACCAAGCCCGAACCCTGCCCCCGGAACCCAATGCCAGGCCCGATCACCCTTCCTCTGCCGGACCTCGGTGCTACCGGGCGGCTGGCGGCACGCCTGGCGCCCCGGCTAGGGCCGGGCGATGCGGTGCTGCTGGAAGGCCCGCTGGGGGCGGGGAAGAGCGCCTTCGCCCGCGCCCTGCTGCGGGCGCTGGCGGGCGACCCGGAGCTGGAGGTCCCCTCCCCCAGCTTCACCCTGGTGCAAAGCTACGACCTGCCGGGTGGGTGGGAGGCGCATCACTACGACCTCTATCGCCTCTCCGGCCCGGCCGAGGTGGCGGAACTCGGCTGGGACGAGGCGCGGGACGGGCTGGTGATCGTCGAATGGCCGGAAAGGCTCGGCGCGCTGCGGCCGGAAGGCGCACTGGTGGTGCGGCTGGCCTATGGCGCGGGGGAGGAGGCGCGGGTGGCGGCGCTGTCGGGCTGGGCGGCGGAGCGGCTGGCCGGGATAGCGTGACCGGGCGTGGGGTGGAGGCCGGCTGCGGGCGGAGAGCGGAGCCTGCGAGCCGCCCGGCGGACCTACCGGCACCCAAGATGCAGGAAACGTAATTACCAATAGGTCCGGGTTGCAGTAGTATCACCGGAACTTTCGGTGGTATCCGTTTCAGTTCTTGCGGCTGCTGCTCGTAGATCTCGAAAGTCTCTGCAATAGTTTCGGTGGCGCGAGGCGGGATTTCTGCCCGAGATGGAGTAGCGACGAACTCGATGCGCCGTTGGTCGCTGCGTGCCCGTCTGGCGCTCCTCGTCGCCGCCGGCGTCCTGCCGCTCGTCGCTTTCAACCTGACGAACGCCTATTACGGCTACCGCGAGGAGCGGGCACGGGCCTCCCGCCAGGCGCTGAGTCTGGCGCATGGCCTCGCCCTGGCCGTCGAGGACGAGTTGCGCGCCCGCATCGCGGTGCTCGAGGTGCTCGCCCTCTCCCGTCCCCTGGCTGACGGCGACCTCGCGACCTTCAGGCTCCATGCCGAGGCCGTCCTCGCCCGCCAGACGCCGGGGGCAAACATCTTGCTGCTGCGCGAGGACGGCCAGCAGCTCCTGAACACGGCGGTGCCGGCGGGGAAGCCGCTGCCGGCGCGGCGGTACCTCGACAACCAGCGGCGCATCTTCGCCACCGGACAGCCTTCCGTGTCGAACGTCTTCGTCGGGATGGTTCTGGGACGGCCGCTGATCGCCATCGACGTCCCGGTGCGCGGCGCCGACGGGCGCGTGGCCGCCGTCCTGGCGCTCAATCCCACCCTCGACGCCTTCGAGCCGCTGATCCGGCGCCAGCGTCCGGGCGCCGGATGGATCGTCAGCATCGTCGACCGGACGGGCGTGCGGGTCGCACGCCTGCCGGACCCGAAGCCCTGGGTTGGGCGACCGTTGACGCCCGAGTTGCTGCACGCTTGGTCCACCGGTGCGCCGGAGGGCACGCTGGAGACGGTCTCAGCCGAGGGCGCGCCGGTCCTGGCCGCCTTCAGCCGGCTGCCGGAGACCGGCTGGGGCGTCACGGTCGCGGTTCCCCTGGCCGAGCTGACGCGGCCCGCCTGGCGCTCGGCGCTCGTCTCGCTCAGCCTGGGGGCGGCGCTGCTGCTCCTCGGGATCGCCCTCGCCCGCTGGCTCGCCCTCGGCATCCTCCGGCCGGTCCGCGCACTGCTACGCTTCTCGGCCTCGCTGGAGGCGGAGGGCATGGATACGGCGCCGCTCTCGGCGCTCGGCCTGCCCGAGGCCGAGCGGCTCGCCACGGCGCAGATGGCCGAGGCCCGGCGGCGCCGCGCCGCCATGGCCGCCGCCATCGACAGCGAGCGCCGGCTCCGCCTGGTGGTCGCCGAGCTCAACCATCGCGCCAAGAACGCGCTGGCGACCGTGCAGTCGCTGGCGTTGCTGACAGCGCGCAGTCCGGCCGGAAGCGATCCCCTCCGCTTCACCGAAGCCTTCACCGCCCGGCTGAAAAGCCTGGCGCGAGCGCACGACCTGCTGGCCGCGCTGTCCTGGGAAGGGGCCGCGCTGGACGCGATCCTCCGGGCCGGGCTCGCGCCCTGGATCGAGGCGGATGCCGAGGCGGCCGATCCGCGCCTGCTGGTGGCCTGTCCCGGCGACCTGCCGCTGCCCCAGGCCACGCCGGGCCAGGTGCAGGCCCTGGTCATGGCGCTGCACGAACTGGCCACCAACGCGACGAAATACGGCGCCCTGTCGGTCCCGGGCGGCCGCGTCGAGATCCTCTGCCGGGCCGATCCGGCCGGATTGGCGGCGACGATCGATTGGCACGAGCGGGGCGGCCCACCCGTGTCGGGGCCACCGGCCCGGCGCGGCTTCGGCACGCGGCTGCTGGAGCGTGCGCTCGTGCGCGATCTTGGGCCCGGAGCGTCGGTCAGGCTGGATTTCGAGCCGGCTGGACTGCGCGCGACCATCCGCTTCGTGCCGCGCGCGGCGGCAGCCCTGGTGGCCTGAAGGCGAGCGGCCCGTCGCGCGGGGCCATCCGGCCTCGGTGCATCGCCTGTCGCTTCAGTCCGGCGATCCAGCGAGGCCGCCGCAAGTCGGGCGCCGATCTCCGCCATCCTGCCTCTTTACCGGCTGCCATCCCCGCCGCGCGCGGCCTGCGGCGGCCTCGATGCAGTGCAGGCGATCGGACTGCGGCGCACCGGCTTGGCCGGGGGCAAGACCAGAAGCGTGACCGGATGGCGACGCCGACCCGGTGCGCCGCAGCGGGCCTTCCCTCGAACGGCCCGGGCCAGGTGCGGGCCAGCCCATGCAAGCGGGGCCGAGCCGCCCGGCGCGTCGATGCGCACCGGACGGTCCGGCCACTGGCGTGACCAGGCGGATCGCGGCGATCTAGAAGGCGAAGGCCGCATCGCGGGACGAGCCCTGCCGCCGCTGCTCGCCGAGGAGATGCGCCAGGGCCAGCCGACGCAGGCGACGGCGACGCACCAGGCTGCCGCCAACCAGCAGGCGCGCCAGGCGGCGCTCCTCGTCACCGTCCTCGCCCTCCTCCTCGTCCTCCTCGCGGCCGGCATGCGACTCCCGCAGCAGGCCGGCGAGCAGCAGGCGCCGGAGGCGCCGGTGCCGCATCATGCGGCCGCCGATCAGCAGGCGCATGATCCGGCGCTCGTGCGCCTCGCCGCTTTCCTCCTCGTCCTCCTCCTCGGGCTCATCCTCCTCCTCGCCCTTCAGCCGTTCGCCAAGGAGATGTGCGAGGGCCAACCGCCGGAGGCGACGGCGCCGGACCATGCCGCCGGCGACCAGCGAGGCGGAGCAGCCGGCGCTCCTCGCCGCCGCCCTCTTCCTCGCCGTCCTCCTCGCCCTCATCCTCCTCGCCCTCCTCCATCCGCTCGCGAAACAGGTGCGCGAGGAGCAGGCGCCGGAGCCGCCGGCGGCGCACCGAGGCTGCCGCCGACCAGCAGGCGAACAAGGCGGCGCTCCTCCGAGCCGCCCTCCTCGTCTTCCTCCTCGCCTTCGTCCTCGCCTTCGTCCTCGCCTCGCTCACGGAGGAGATGCAAAAGCGCGAGGCGGCGGAGACGCTGCCGGCGCAGGATGCTGCCGCCGACCAGCAGGCGGACGAGGCGCCGTTCGTCGTCGCCGCCCTCCTCACCGGCCTCCTCGCCGATCTCCTCCTCCGTGCCCTTCATCTTCTCGCCGAGCAGATGGGCGAGCAGCAGGCGCCGCAGCCGGCGGCGGCGCGCCAGGCTGCCGCCGATCAGCAGGCGGGCGATGCGCTTCTCGTCGAGGCCGGCCCCCTCCTCCTCGGGGCTAGCGCCCTTGCGCGCGCGGGACAGCGTTTCGGACATTCTCGATTCCTCCTTGTACTGGCTCAGCTTGCGCTGGCGTTGTTCCCACCGAGCGTCTCGGGGGACGGTTGCGGCCGTCCGGCAGGGCCCCGGCGACGCCGCGGCGCCGTGGTGCCGCCGGCCTCGGCCGGAGCGGTGGCGGCCTGCCGGAGGAGGGTCGCGAGGGCGACCCGCCCGAGGGCGGCCTGGTCGAGGAAGCGCGCGGCCGGGCTGCGCGCGATCAGCGACCGCAGCAGCATGCGTCGCAGGTCGGCCTCCTCCGCGGAGCCGCCGTCCTCGCCGCCGACGTTCCCGAGCACGCAGGCGATGCCTGCCTCGAAGGCCTGTTCCATGACCGCGGCAAGGTCGCCCGCCTTGTGGTGCTCTGCGAAGCGCGCCCGGTCCTCTGGCGAGAGGTCCGCACGCGCCCCGGCGGCGTCCAGGCTCTCGAGCCAGACGACCTGGCCGGAATCGGCACGGACGGTCAGGACGTAGAGTTCCGGGCGGGGGATCGTGCGGGCGGCAGCCCGGGCGGGCCCCGGATCGGGCGCCTCGGGCTTGGCCGCAGCCGACCCGTTGTCGGTATGGGGCATTCGTCTTCTCCCAGATACGGTAAACCGCCCACGAACAACAGCACGGCCGAAACGGGCCAACCGGGCGTTTCTTCACGTTGGAAGAAACCTCCACTGGCCACATAATTCATCCATGATAAGTTGTAGTGGGTCACTGCATGATGGACTTGCGGGCACGACTCCTGTCCGGCGCAGGTTTTTCTTGCACGGAGGCCGGATCGATCGCTTGTTGTTTTGCGACAGTGGGTCCGGATCCACTATCTGTTTTTCGCATGTTGGGCCGTAGCGGGCGGGCCCGCCCCGCTGCGGCCGCTCCCGCTAGTGAGGACCGCGCGCATGCAGCCGCACCGACGTGTCGGACCATTGGCCGAGTTCCCCCGCCTCCTGGAGGCGCTGGGGGCGGACCCGGCGGCGGCGCTGGTGCAGGCGGGGGTGGACGCGGAAGTGCTGCGGAATCCAGCGAACCTCCTGCCCATCGCCACCTGCGGGACGCTGCTCGCGGCTGGCGCGGCCGCCACCAGCTGCCCGCATATCGGGCTGCTCCTCGGCTGCCGGGCGGACCTCGCCAGCCTGGGGCCGGTCGGACAACTCATGCGGCACGCGCCGACGCTGGAACACGCGATCCGCGACCTCGCCGCACACCAGCCGCGCGATGTCCAGGGGGCCGTCACCTATCTCTCGCGGCGCGACGGGACAGCCTGCTGGGGCTATGCCCTCTGCACGGCCGGGCTGGAGGCGACGGAGCAGATCTGCGAGGCGGCCCTCGCCTTCGGCGCCGGGATACTGCGGGAGCTGGTCGGCGGCGCCGTGCAGGGCGTCCTCATCGCCCACCGGCCGCCCGACAACCCCCTGCCCTATCGCGCCTGCTTCGGCGTCATGCCCGAATTCGATGCGGAGCAGTACGCGCTGCTCTTCCCCGAGCCGCTACTCGACCTGCCGGTCATCGGCGCCCGGCCCGCACTGCGATCGCGGCTTGAGGCCCTGGTCGCGCGGCACCGGGCCGTACCGGCGCCCGGCATCGCCGAGACGGTCCTCTGCCTGCTCCGGGCGCGGGCGATCTCCTCGGAAGGCTCGCAGGAGGAGGTCGCGGCGGAGCTGTCCCTGCATCCGCGCACGCTCGGCCGCCGGCTCCGGGCCGAGGGCACCAGCTTCCGGCGGCTCCAGGGCGAGGCGCGCTTCCTGATCGCCCGGCAATTGCTGGCCGGCACGCGGCTGCGGGTCACGGACATCGCCGCCGCGCTCGGCTATGCCGACCAGAGCGCCTTCACCCATGCCTTCCGGCACTGGGCGGGGCAGGCGCCGGGCGATTGGCGCGCCGCCGCGGACAGCCCCGCGGAGCGACCGCCCCGCTTTCCCGGCTGACATCCCCGCCCCGCCGGTCCATGACACCCCCGCATGCGATATCCCGATCCCTTCCTCGCCGCCCATGGCTATGCCGCCGCCGAGCGCCTGCCGCTCGCCGCCGACGCCTCCCTCCGCACCTACACGCGCCTGCTCGGCGGCCCCCGCCCGGCGCTGCTGATGGACGCGCCGCCACCCGAGGATGTCCGCCCCTTCGCCGCGCTGGCCCGCCACTTCCTCGCCGCCGGCCTGTCGCTGCCCGAGATCATCGCCGAGGATGCCGGAGCCGGCTTCCTCCTGCTCGAGGATTTCGGCGACGCGACCCATGCGGCGCTGCTCGATGCCGGCACCGACCCGGTGCCGCTCTACACCGAGGCCGCCGAGGCGCTGGCGGCGCTGCATGCCGCCCCCGTTCCCCCGGCCTGCCGGCCTGGGACGCCGCGGCGATGGCGCGCGCGACGGCGGCGACCTTCCTCGACTGGTGGTGGCCCGCCGCCTTCGGCCAGGCCCCGTCGGAGTCCGTGCGGCAGGGTCTCGACGCGGCCCTCCACGCCATGCTGGCGCCCTTCGCCGGCGCCCATGGCTTCGTCCACCGCGACTACTTCCCGGCCAACCTGATGCGCCTCGATGACCGCAGCGGCCCGCGCCGCACCGGCATCCTCGACTTCCAGGACGGCGCGCTGGGGCATCCCGCCTACGACCTGATCTCCCTGGTCGAGGATGCGCGGCGCGATGTCGAGGCCGCGACCCGCCGCGCCGCGGTCGCCGCCTATCTCGCGGCGCGGCCGGGGCTGGATCGCGGCGGCTTCCTCGGCGCCATGGCGGCCTGCGCGGGGCGCAGCGGCACCTGCGGGTGGCGGCCTTGTGGGTGCGGCTGGACCGGCGCGACGGCAAGCCGGGCTACCTGAAGCACGGGCCGCGCTGCTGGGGGCTGCTGCAACGCTCCCTGTCGCAGCCGGCTTGCGCGCGGCTCCGGGACTTCCTCGACGCGCATGTGCCGGAGGAGATGCGGCGCAACCCGCCGCCGGGCTAGCCGGCCCGCGCGACGGCGGGACCTGGTCGCGACCTTGTCTTCCGTCCCGCCCGCCGCCGTCGTAGGAAGGCGCCGCGATCCCCGCCCCAGCAGCCGGAGTGCCCCCGCGTGATCACGCTGACCCATGGCATGGTCCTCGCCGCCGGCCTCGGCCTGCGCATGCGGCCGCTGACCGAGACCACCGCCAAGCCGCTGCTGATGCTCGACGGCCGCAGCCTGCTCGACCACGCGCTGGACCGGCTGGAGGCCGCGGGGGTGAGCCAGGCCGTGGTCAACGCGCATTGGCAGGCCGACAAGGTCGCCGCCGCGGTCGCCGCCCGCACCGCCCCCGACTCACCCTGCAGCGGGAGGAGGTGCTGCTCGAGACCGGCGGCGGCCTCGCCCATGCCTTGCCGCTGCTCGGCGACGCGCCCTTCGTCGTCGCCAATGGCGACAGCGTCTGGCTCGACGGGCCGCGCCAGGCGCTCGGCCGCATGGCCGCCGCCTTCGACCCGGCGGAGATGGACGGGCTGCTGCTGGTGGTGCGCGCGGCCCAGGTGGATGGCGAGATCGGCCGCGGCGACTTCCTGCTCGACCCGCTCGGCCGGGTCAGGCGGCCGAAGGAGCGAAGCTCGCGCCCTATGTCTTCGCCGGGGTGCAGATCCTCTCGCCCGGATTGGTGCGGGATGTGCCGGAAGGCCCCTTCAGCCTCAATCTCCTCTATGATCGGGCCATCGACTCGGGGCGGCTCTTCGCGCTGGTGCATGACGGGGTCTGGTTCCATCTTTCGACGCCGCCGGATCTCGAACGGGCCGAGGCCGCCATGCGGGCCGGGCTGGTACGGGCGCCGTTCTGAGCGACGGGCCGGACGCGCCCCGGCGCCGCCGGGGACGAGGCGAGCCCGCCCATGAAGCTGTTCGACATCCCGGCGCACCTGCCCTTCCTCGATTGCCTCGCCGCCGGCGTGCTGCGGCAGGTGCCGGGGGATGCGCCGGAACGCCTCTCCCGCGTCACCATCCTGCTGCCGACCCGGCGCTCGGCCCGGGCGCTGCGCGTCGCCTTCCTGCGCGCCGTCACGCCAGAGGCGGGCGGATTCCACGCTGGCGGAACCCTCCAGGGCGGCGCCCTGCTGCTGCCGCGGATGCGGGCGCTGGCCGGCCTCTCGACCGAGGATGCCGACGAGTTGGCCTTGCCCGCGCTGCTCGACCTGCCGCCCGCGGTCGACCCGCTGCGCCGCCAGGCGGGTGCTGGCCGGCTACATCGCCCGCCTGCCGAAGGACCACGGCGGCCCGGCGACGCCGGAGCAGGCCTGGTCGCTGGCCGGGGCGCTCGCCACCCTGCTGGACGAGATCGCGCTGGAGGAGACCGACCTCGACCTGCTGGCAAGCAGCCCGCCCGAGGCGCTGAACGACGCCTGGCTAGAGCGGCTCGAGGCGCTGGTGCCGGACACCCATGCGGCGCACTGGCAGATCACGCTGCGCTTCGTCCGCGGCGTCATGGCGCAGTGGCAGGACTGGCTGGCGCGGGAGGGGCTGCTCGACATCGGCATGCGCCGCGCCCAGGCGCTTCGCGCGCAGACCCGCGCCTGGCAGCAAGACCCGCCGCGCGACCCGGTGATCGCCGCCGGCATCGGCGTAGGCGGCACCATCCCGGCGGCCGAGGAACTGCTGCGCGTCGTCGCCACCGAGCTGCCGCAGGGCTGCGTGGTGCTGCACGGGCTGGATGCCGGCAGCGCCGAGGACCGCGTCTGGGACGCCATCCGCGCCGCGCCGACGCATCCCTTCTGCGGCCAGCAGCGCCTGCTGCACCGGCTCGGCGCGACGCGGGACGACGTGGCGCGCTGGCCCGGCTGCACGCCGGAGGACGCGGTGCGGCTGGCGGCGCCGGCGCGCCGCCCGGCGCTGCTCGGCATGGCGCTCCGCCCGGCCGCCGGCCTGCCGGCCTGGCAGTCCCGCCGCCCCTCGGAATGGCGCCCGGCGCTGGAGGGCCTGAGCCAGCTCACCGCGCCCGACGCCCAGGCCGAGGCGGTGGCGGTCGCGCTGATCCTGCGCGAGGCGCTGGAGGACCCGAAGGCGCGCGCCGCGCTGGTGACGCCGGACCGCGACCTGGCGCGGCGCGTCTCGGCCGAGCTGGCGCGGCATGGCGTGACCGCCGACGATTCCGCCGGCGAGCCGCTGGGCGAGACCCCGGCCGGCGCCTTCCTGCGGCTGCTCGCCCGGCTGGCCGCGACCGAGCTGGCGCCGGTGCCGCTGCTCGCGGTGCTCAAGCACCCGCTCTGCGCCGGCGGCTGGGACCGGCCGCGCTGGGCCGCGGCGGTGCGGCGGCTGGAGCTGGCGACACTGCGCGGGGCGCGGCCGGCGCCGGGCCTGGAAGGCCTACGCGCCGCGGCCCGCGCCGGGCTGGCGCGGGAGGCCGAGGCGGCGGCGCTGGCCGAGGTCATGGCGCTGCTCGGGGTGCTCGAGGCGGCGCTCGGCGGCTTCACCGGCCTGCCAGAGGGGTGAGCCGCCCGCCGGGCGACCTGCTGGCGGCGCATCTGGCGGCCGCCGAGGCGCTGGCCGCGACCGCGCAGTCGGCGGGCGGCCTCCGGCTCTATGCCGGCGAGGAGGGCGAGGCGCTGGCCGCGCACCTGGCGGCGCTGGAGCCGGCGATGCAGGCGATGCCGCCGGTCGCCGCCGCCGCCTGGCCGGCGCTGTTCGACGCGGCGATGGCCGGCGCCGCGGCGCCGAGCCTCCGCGCCACCCGCGGGCGCGAGCACGGCGCGCATCCGCGGGTCGAGATCCTCGGCCTGCTGGAAGCCCGGCTGCTGACCTTCGACCGGGTGGTGCTGGGCGCGCTGGACGAGACGGTCTGGCCGCTGGCGACCGATCCCGGCCCCTGGATGAGCCGCCCGATGCGCCAGGAATTCGGCCTGCCGGAGCCCGAGGCGCGGATCGGCCGGGTCTGCGCCGACTTCCTGCTGGCGGCCTGTTCCGCCCCGGTCGCCGTGCTGTCCCGCGCCGCCCGCCGCGGCGGCGCGCCGACCGTGCCGGCGCGCTGGATGACGCGGATCGAGACCTTCCTGCAAGGCCAGGACGGGCTGGCGCTGGAGCAGAGCCCGGCCATGGGCTGGGCCGGCCAGCTCGACCGCCCGGCCCGCATCGAGCCCTGTGCCCGGCCGGCGCCGCGGCCGCGGCCGGACCAGCGCCCGGCCCGAATCTCCGTCACCCAGGTGGAGACGCTGATCGCCGACCCCTACGCCTTCTATGCGCGGCACGTGCTGCGGCTGCGCGCGATCGACCCGCTCGATGCTGATGCCGGGGCGCTCGACTACGGCAACCTGGTGCATGCGGCGATGGCCGGCTTCGTCCGCCGCCTGTCCGGCCAGCCCTGGCCCGGCGAGGACGCGGCGCGCGCCTGGTGGGCCGACGCGGCGCGGATGGCGCTGGAGGAGGCTTCGCCCCGCCCAGGCCTCGCCGCCTTCTGGACGCCGCGGCTCGACCGCATCGGCGGCTTCGCCATTGAGCAGGAGGCGGCGCTGCGCAGCGACGCCGGGCCTGTCGCCAGCCTGGTCGAGCTGCGCGGCGAGCTGCCGCTCCGCCGCGACGGGCGGGAGGTGGTGCTGACCGCCTATGCTGACCGCATCGACGTCACCCCGCAGGGCCTCCGCATCCTCGACTACAAGACGGGCCAGCCGCCCAGCGGCGACGAGGTGAAGGACGGCCGCAAGCCCCAATTGACGCTGGAAGCGGCGATCGCCGCCGCCGGCGGCTTCGAGGGGCGTGCCGGCCGCGGATGCCGCGGCGCTGGTCTACTGGAAGCTCTCCGGCGGGCCGGTGCCGGGCGAGGAGAAGCGGGCCGCCGAGGGCGCGCCGCTGGTCCAGCAGCTGGCCGAGGATGCGCGCGCCGCGCTGCTCGGCCTGGTCGGCGAATTCCTGCTCGGCGACCGCGCCTTCGTCGCCCGGCCGCATCCGAAGCGGGCGCCGGCCGGCAGCGACTACGACCATCTCTCGCGCCTGGCCGAATGGGCCGGCGCCGAGGATGCGCGGGGGCCGGCATGAGCCCGCCCGATGCGCCGCGCGGCGTCGCTGGTCCGGCCGCCCGAGTTCACCGGCGGCTCCGCCGCGGCCCGGGCGCGGGCTGAGCAGCAGCAGCGCGCCGCCTCGGACCCCGCGGTCTCCGCCTGGGTCGGCGCCTCGGCGGGGTCCGGCAAGACCAAGGTATTGATCGACCGCGTGCTGCGGCTGCTGCTCGACCCCGACCAGGTGCCGGGGCGCATCCTCTGCCTGACCTTTACCCGCGCCGCGGCGGCCGAGATGCAGTCGCGGCCGCGCCGCCGGCTCGGCGAATGGACGGTGGCGGAGGAGCCGGCGCTGGCGGCGCAGATCCGCCGGCTGACCGGCGCGGAGCCCGACGACCGGCTGCTCGGCCGCGCCCGCCGGCTGCTGGTCGAGGTGCTGGAGATGCCGGGCGGCATGCGGATCTCCACCATCCACGCCTTCTGCCAGTCGCTGCTGCGCAGCTTCCCGCTGGAAGCCGACCTGCCGCCGCAATTCTCGGTGCTGGAGGAGCAGGACGCCGCGGCGATGCTGGCCGAGGCGCGCGAGGCTGTCCTGGCGCAGACCGCGGCGGTGACGCAGGAGCTCGCCCTGCTGGCCGGCATCGCCTCGGCCGACACTTTCTCCGACGTCACCCGCGCCCTGCTGCAGGACACCGCGCGGGAGCGGCTGACCCGCTGCCTCGACGGCGGCAACGGCATGGACGGGCTGCGGCTGCGCCTCGCCGCCGCGCTCGGCGCGCCGGACAGCCTGGACGAGGCGGAGGTCGTCGCCGCCGCTTGCGCGCCGGAGGAAGCGCCGCTGCGCCTGGCGGCGAGCCTGCTGGGGTCGAGCAAGACCGAGAGCGACCGGCAGCGCGCGGCGCAGCTTGCCCAGTGGATCGGTGCGGAGGCCGAGGCGCGGGCGGCGCGCTTCGACGACTGGCACCGCTTCTTCATCACCGACAAGGGCACGGTGCGGGCCGATAAGGGGCTCGCTACCAAGGGCGTCGGCGCTCGGCAGGCCGAGGTGCTGGCCGCCCTGCAGGCCGAGGGCGAGCGGCTGCTGCAGGTGGCGCAGCAGCGCGCCGCCTGCCGGCTGGGCGCGGCGACCGGCGCGCTGCTGGCGCTGGCCGCGCCGGTCATCGCCCGCTACCGCGCGCGGCAGGGCATGGCCGGCATGCTTGGCTATGGCGACCTGATCGATCATGTCCGCCGCATCCTGCAGGACCCCGGCAGCGCCTGGGTGCTCTACAAGCTCGATGGCGGGCTCGACCATGTGCTGCTCGACGAGGCGCAGGACAGCAACCCGGCGCAATGGGGCATCGCCGCGGCGCTGACCGCGGAATTCTTCGCCGGCAGCGGGGTGGAACGCGCCCGCGCCCGGTCGCTCTCGGCCGCCGCGGTGGAGGCGCCGCGCCGCACCGTCTTCGCGGTCGGCGACATCAAGCAGGCGATCTACGGCTTCCAGGGCGCCGATTCCGCCGGCTTCGCCAGCTGGGAGGCGCATTACCGCGAGCAGGTGGTGGGCGGTGGCGGCGAGTTCCGCCCGGTGCAGCTCGACGTCTCCTTCCGCTCCACCGCGCCGGTGCTGGCGCTGGTCGATGCGGTCTTTGCCGAGGGACCGGCCTGCGACGGCGTGGTCGCCTGCGGCGCGGTGCTGTCGCACGTGCCGGACCGCATCGGCCATGCCGGCTGCGCCGAGCTCTGGCCGCTGCTGCGCCCGGCCGAGACGCCGGCGCCCGAGCCCTGGCAGGTGCCGCGCGAGCCCGAGCGCGTCGCCAGCGCCGAGGCGCTGATGGCCGAGGCGCTGGCCGCCCGCATCGAGCACATGATCAGGCACGAGCCGCTGGCGGCGCGCGCCCGCCCGGTGCGGGCCGGCGACGTGCTGGTGCTGCTGCGCAAGCAGGCCAATGTCGCCCTGGTGCCGCTGCTGGTGCGCGCGCTGAAGGCGCGGCAGGTGCCGGTCGCCGGCGTGACGCGGGTGAAGCTGGTCGAGCACATCGCGGTCATGGACCTGCTCGCGCTCTGCGACGTGCTGCTGTTGCCGGACGACGACCTGCAGCTCGCGGCGCTGCTGAAGAGCCCGCTGGTCGGGCTGTCGGAGGAGGCGCTACTCGGCCTCGCGCATGGCCGGCCTGGCTCGCTCTGGGGCGCGCTGATGGCGCGGCGCGAGGAGGAAGCCGGCGGGCCGGAGGCGCTGGCCGCCGCCTGGCTGGCGCGGCTCTCGGGCCGGGCCGACCTGGTGACGCCGCACGCGCTGCTGGCGGAGGTGCTGGGCAGATCCGCCTTCGATGGCAGGCCCGGCCGGGCGCGGCTGCTGGCGCGGCTGGGGCCGGAGGCAGCGGACGTGCTCGACGAGCTGCTGAACGCTGCGCTGGCCTATGAGCGCAAGCACCCGCCGAGCCTGCAGGGCTTCCTGCACTGGCTCCGCCAGGGCGGCGCCGAGGTGAAGCGGGAGGCCGAGGGCGGCGGCGACGCGGTGCGGATCATGACCGTGCACAATGCCAAGGGCTTGCAGGCGCCAGTCGTCATCCTGGCCGATGTCGGCCCCGGCCGCGCGCCGGAGACGCTGCGCTGGCTGGAGCAGGACGGCCTGTCCCTGCCGCTCTGGGCGCCGAACAAGTCCTTCCACGCGCAGCCCTACCTGGATGCCAAGGCGCGGGACGAGGCGCGGCGGCAGCAGGAGGAGAACCGCCTGCTCTATGTCGCGCTGACCCGGGCCGAGGACCGGCTGCTGGTCTGCGGCTGGGGCAAGGATCCCGGCGAGTGGTACACCCATGTGAAGGCTGGCTTCCTGCGGCTGGCGCGCGACGGCAGGGCGGCCGAGGCGGCCTTCGACCATGCCGGTTTCGGCGCCCCGGCGGCCTGCGACTTCGGCGAGGCGGTGCTGTGGCGCGCCGCCTGCGGCCAGGACGTCGCGCCGCAGCCGGATGTGGTCGCCGTTGCGGCGGATGCCGCCGGGCCGCTGCCCGGCTGGGCCACCCGCCCCGCCCCGCCCGGAGGCCGCCGAGCTGGCCATCGCGCCCTCGGCCCTGCCGGGCGAGACGGAGACCCCGGCCGCGGCGCCGCATGGCAATGCCGATCCGGGCGGACGGCGTTTCCGCCGCGGCCGGGTGATCCATGCCCTGCTGCAGCACCTGCCGGACCGGCCGGCGGCGGAGCGGGAGGCGGCGGCGCGGCGCTTCCTCGCCCGGCCCGGCCATGGGCTGAGCGAGGCCGAGCAGGCGGAGACCGCGGCCGAGGTGCTGGCCCTGCTGGCGGCGCCTGAGGCGGCGGCGGCCTTCGCCCCCGGCAGCCTGGCCGAGGCGCCGATCGCCGGCCGGGTCGGCGGGCAGCTGGTCGCCGGCCAGGTGGACCGGCTGGTGGTGACGCCGGACCGCGTGGTGGTGCTCGACTTCAAGACCAACCGGCCGCCGCCGGCGGAGGCCGGGCAGGTGCCGGGGCTCTACCTGCGGCAGATGGCGGCCTACCGCGCGGTGCTGCGCCAGGCCTTCCCCGGCCGGGTGGTGGAGTGCGTGCTGGTCTGGACCTATGGCGCCCGGCTGATGCCGCTGCCGGGGGCGCTGCTCGACCTGCATGCGCCGCCTTCGGCCGCATAGTTTCGCCCCCGCGCCGCGTGCATGACGGGCCTGCGATGTCGCCATCCTTGACCCGGGCCCTCCGGCGCCCGACCTTTGCGGCAGAACAGGGGCACCCCGCCCCGCCAGACGAGGCACTACCGATGAGCGAACTCACCAAGGCGGTCACCGACGACACCTTCAAGCAGGACGTGCTGGACGCCTCCGGGGCCGTGCTGGTGGATTTCTGGGCCGAGTGGTGCGGCCCCTGCCGCATGGTCGGGCCCATCCTCGACGAAGCTGGCCGGCGAGTTCGCGGGCAAGCTGACCATCGCCAAGGTGAACATCGATGAGAACCCGATGACGCCGAACGAGTATGCGGTGCGCGGCATCCCGACCATGCTGCTGTTCAAGGACGGCAAGCTGCTGGACACCAAGGTCGGCGCCTCCCCGAAGGGGCCGCTGCGCGAGTGGATCCAAGGCCAGATCGGCTGATCCTCCCCGGGCCCGGCAGGCGACGCGCGGCGGCTGCTGGGCCCGGACCCAAGACAAGGAAGAAGGTGTGGGTTCGCGGGGGAATGCCTCACCCGCCCTGACCTTCGGGCCTTTGCATCCCATCTGCTGGGGCATGATCCGCACCCTCGCCCTGCTCCTCCTGCTGGTCGCCGGCGCCGCCCGCGCCCAGGGGCCGAACGCTGCGCCAGCCTTCACCGTCACCGATTTCGCCACCGGATTCGACCATCCCTGGGGCGCCGCTTTCCTGCCCGACGGCCGCCTGCTGGTGACCGAGCGCCCCGGCCGGCTGCGGCTGGTCGGGCAGGACGGCCAGGTCTCCCCGCCGCTCGGCGGGGTGCCGGCGGTCGAGGCGCGCGCGGCCAGGGTGGGCTGCTCGACATCGCCCTCGCCCCGGATTTCGCCCGGACGCGGGAGGTCTATCTCTGCCACGCCATGCTGGTGCAGGGTGGCGCGCTGACCCGGCTGGTGCGCGCCCGGCTCTCGCCCGACGCCACGGCGCTGGAGGGCGCCACACCCATCCTCGACGCGACGCCGCCGCAGGAGCAGGGTCGCAACCACTGGGGCTGCCGCATCGCCTTCGGCCCCGACGGGGCGCTGTTCCTCTCGACCGGCGACCGCTACGCGACCAAGCTGCGGGCGCAGCGGCCGGACGACCTGGCCGGCAAGGTGCTGCGCCTCGCGCGCGACGGCGCGCCGCTGCCCGACAACCCCTTCGCCAACCGCCCCGGCACGAGGGCCGAGATCTTCACCCTCGGCCACCGCAACCCGCAAGGCCTGGCCTTCAATCCCTGGACCGGCAGCCTTTGGCAGGCGGAGTTCGGCGCCCGCGGCGGCGACGAGATCAACGTGTTGCACCCCGGCCGCAACTACGGCTGGCCGCTGGTCACCAAGGGCGTCGACTACGACGGCAGCAGGATCGGCGAGGGCGCCTCCCGCCCAGATCTGGAGGAGCCGGTGCATTGGTGGGTGCCCTCGGTCAGCCCCTCCGGCATCGCCTTCTATGGCGGAGCGGCCTTCCCGGCTTGGCGCCGCAGCTTGTTCGTGGCGGCGCTGAACCCGCCCGGCCTGGTGCGGCTGGCGACCGAGGGCGACCGGGTTGTGGGGAGGACAGGTTGCTGCAGGGCGGCCCCCGGCTGCGCCAGGTGGTGCCGGGGCCGGACGGGCTGCTCTACCTGCTGACCGATGAGACGCGCGGGCGGGTGCTGCGGCTGGCGCCGGGCTAGGGCCTCGCGCCTGGAGGGCGGCCACGAATAGCTTGCCTGTGAAGACCCGGCCCGTTGTCCGCCATGACGTGCTCGGCGACGCTGTGGCGGCGAACCAGGCCAGCGCGCCGCTGCGGCAGCGGGCGGCGCTCGCCCACCGCTCGTGCGGCTGCGGCGCGGGCCAGGACCGGCGCGAGGCGTCATCGATGACAAGGTGGAGGTAACCCCGGTCGCTGCCGCGGGACCGACTCTGGCCGGCGCGGTCGCCGGCGATGCGGGGGCCGACGCCCTGTCGCCCTGGCGGATGGACGGGCTGGCCGCGTTCGACACGGCCAGTTTCCAGGTGAAGGCGATCGGGCGGGCCGTCTGATCGCCTTCACCCTTCCGCAAGCCGCTCTTCCGCTAGCCCTTCCGCCACGGGCCGCCTGCCGGCCCGCGGGGTGGAGGGGCGAGTGGCGACGCTGGACGGCACCACGGGCGACGACCTGCTGCAGGGCGGGGCGGGCGAGGATTCGCTGTCCGGGGGCGAGGGCCCGGATACGCTGCGCGGCGGTCCCGGCGCGGACCTGCTGGCCGGAGGCGCAGGCGCTGATCTCTTCGTCTTGCAGGGGCGTCGCCGGGGTCAGATCCAGCCTCGCCGCGCCCGACCGCATCCTCGACTTCAACCTCGGTGAGGGTGATCGGCTGGCGCTGCGGGCCCAGCCGGTCGGCAATGCGCTCTGGCCGATCCTCGCCGGCACCTGGAGCCTGCCAGGCCAAGTTCCGCTGCCGCTCGGCTGGGGCGGCAGCCTGGCTCCGGTCGCCACGCTGGCGGCGGGCCTTGCTTTGCCGGATCCGACCGGGGGCATTGGCATCCTGCTGCGTTGGCAGCCGGATGGCGCGGGCGGCGGCTGGCTGCTGCTGGATGCCGACCGCGACGGCCTGCTCGGCGCCGCCGACCTCGTGGTGCAGCTTGAGGCCACGATCGGGCCGGAGGCCTTCCTGCCCGGGACCTTCGCCCTGCTCGGCACCACGAGCGCCGACAGCCTGGCCGGCACCGGAGAGGATGACCGTCTGCACGGCTTCGCCGGCAACGACACGCTGGCGGGCGGAGAGGGCAAGGACACGCTGCTGGGCGGCGCTGGCAATGACAGCCTCGCTGGCGGCGCCGGCTTCGACAGCCTCGACGGCGGCGACGGCAACGACCGCCTCGATGGCGGCGACGGGCCGGATGTGCTGGTCGGCGGCGCCGGCAACGACACGCTGCTGGGCGGGGCGGGGAATGATCTTCTGCAGGGCGGCGCGGGCAATGATAGCCTGGCGGGCGGCGATGGCGAGGACAGCCTGGAAGGCGGCCCCGGCGCCGATACCATGCTGGGCGGCGCCGGGGCCGATACCTTCCTGTTGCAGGCGATGGGGGAGCCTGCCTGGTCCAGCCAGGCCGCCATGGACCTGCTGCTGGGCTTCTCCCGTGCCGAGGGCGACCGGCTGCGGATCAGCGACGCGCTGGCCGGGATCGATGCCGGGACCTTTGCCGGGACGGACGGCATCGCCCGCGCGCTGCTCTGGGGCGGCGTCACCCGGTCGCTCTCGGCCCTGCCGCTCGGCACCTTGCTGCCGGCGCAGCCGACCGGCGCGACCGGCGCCGACCAGGTCTTCTGGGTGCCGGCGCTCGCCGGCGGCTGGCAGCCGGCGGGGGCTGGCTGGTGCTCGACCTCGACCGCAACGGCCGGCTGGACGCGACGGACGCGGTCTGGCGCATCGGCTCCTCCAGCCAGCCGCTGGCGATCGGGCCGGAGGATTTCGTCCCGGGCACCTTCCTCTCGGTCCTCCGCCCCGGGGTGCAGCGCGCCGGCACTGCGGGCAATGACACACTGACCGGGGGCAGCGGGACGGAAGCCTTCCAGGGCAGCGCCGGCAGCGACCGCGTCGATGGCGGCGCCGGGGCGGGCAATGCGCTGAGCTATGCCGCGCTCACCGGCAGCGTTGCGCTGAAGCTGACCAGCTACGGCAGCGGCACCGTGGTGAAGGCGGCCGGCGGCACCGATGCCTTCGCCAACATCCATTCCTTTGCCGGCACCGTCGGCAGCGACCGGCTGGATGCCGCCGCGGCCGGCACCGGGCTCTTCACCACCGGCATCGAAGGGCTGGCGGGGAACGACACGCTGATCGGCGCCAATGGCCCGGGCGTGCAGGCCAGCTACGCCTCCAGCCCCGCCGCGGTGCGGATCGACCTTGCCGCCGGCACCGCGCAGGATGGCTGGGGCTCCACCGATACGCTGGTCAACATCCGCCGGGTCGCGGTGACCTCCGCCTTCGCCGATACCGTGCTGGGCTCGGCCGGCGACGACGTCTTCCTCTCCGGCGCCTATGGCGACAAGGTCTTCGATGGTCGCGCCGGCACCGATGAATGGCGCTATGCCGGCAGCGGGCCGGTCACCATCGACCTCGCCGCGGGAACGGTAACCAAGCCCTTCGGCACCGACCGGCTGACCGCGGTCGAGGCCGTGGTGGGCGGCGCCGGCGACGACAGCATCCGCGGCTCGGCGGGTAACGACCGGCTGGCCGGCGCGGCGGGCAACGACACGATCGATGGCGGCGCGGGCCAGGACATCATCGCGTATGACGCCATCGCCCCGGGCTCCGACCTGCCGCTGCAGGGCGCGGTGGTGGACCTGACCGCCGGGGTGGCGACCGACCCCTGGGGCGGTCGCGACGTCCTGCTCAACCTTGAAAGTGCCTGGGGATCGCGGCTGGGGGACGACCTGACGGGCCGGGCGTTGCCGGGCATCTACACCTATCTGCGCGGCCTGGCCGGCGACGACACGCTGCGCGGGCCGGCGGCCGGCACGCTGGTGATGGCCGACTATTCCGGCGACCCCGCCGGGGTGGTGGTCGACCTCGTCAGCGGCACCGCGCAGGATGGCTGGGGTGGCACCGACCGGCTGGTGCTGATCGACCATGTCCGCGGCAATTCCCTTGCCGACCGCCTGACGGGCAATGGCAATGCCAATCTGCTGCAGGGCGGCGCCGGCGACGACACGCTTTCGGGCGGCACCGGCAACGACACGCTGCAGCCGGGCCTTGGCGCCGACCTGCTGCAGGGTGGCGACGGCAATGACGTGTTCATGCCCGATCCGGATGGCCGCTTCGCCGGCAGCCTGGCGCTCGATGCCGGCGACGGCACCTCGCTCACCCTGAGCTTCGCCGGGGCGGCGACCTTCGCCGACAGCCTGGATGGCGGCGCCGGGCTCGACCGCTGGGTGGCGCCTGCGGGGCCAACCTGCTCGACCTCCGTGCCCGCTCGCCGGCTGGTATGGAGCGCTTCGAGGGTGCTGCCGGGGCCGATGCGCTGCTGCTGCCGGCCGGGCTGGCGGCGGCCGCAACGCTGCAGGGCATGGCCGGCGACGACACGCTCTCGGGCGGCGGCGCCGGCGACGTGCTGGAGGGCGGCGACGGCTGTGACCTGCTGCTCGGGCAGCGCGGGAACGACACGCTGCGCGGCGGCCTCGGCGACGACACGTTGATCGGCGCGGAGGGCGAGGATGCCATGGACGGCAATGGCGGGCTCGACATGCTGTTCGGCGGCGCCGGCAACGACACGTTGATCTCCACGGATTGGGCGGCGCTGCTGGATGGTGGGACGGGGAGGATTTCGCCTCGGTCAGCCGGGCCGGCGCGACGCGGGCGCTGCGGCTGGACCGGGACGGCACCGGCTACCTGCTGTCCGATGGCGTCGATCCGACCCGGCTGCTGGGCTTCGAGCGGGACTCGGTGACCGGCGGCGGCGGCGACGACTGGCTGCTGGGGACGGCCGGGGCGGACACGCTGCGCGGCGGTGCCGGGGCGGACGACACTGCTCGGCGCCGGCGGCAACGACCTGCTGGATGGCGGGCCGGGCTTCGACGTGGCGGCACTGGCGGGGCTGCGCGCCGGTACCGGGCTGACCCGTCAGGCGGATGGCAGTTGGCTGGCAGTGGGACCGGCCGGGACCGACCGGCTGGTCGGGATCGAGCTGGTGCGGTTCGCCGACCGGGACGTGCTGCTATAGCGCAAACACTGCGCGGGCTGCGTCACCGCGGAACATTATGCGCACGTCCGAATGAAGCGCAGGGACGATTGCCCAGCGCCGAGGCGAGCTTAGGCCGTCCCAACACGACCTGGGCTCTTCTGCACGGATGTGCGCTTCCTCCGGCCTCGGCTGAGAGGCCTCGGTTGCGAGGCGGCGGCATCGCGCGGATCAGCGCTTGCGCCGCTTGGGGCTTGGCTCGAACCTGCGGCGTCGTGCAGGCTGAGCCGTGAAGGCCTACCGCCGCAGGGCGTCCTCCCGCCCGCGCGAGAACGCACCACCACGCCCTGCGACGCTACATGTCCTAGGGATACAGGTTTAAAAGCGCATACCGCACAAGCCGGAGATGCCGGTATGGGCGCCACCTGCCAGTGTAGGCGCCGCCCGTCAGAACCGCTTCAGTAACCGGTCGATGTATTCCAGCTCCTCGGCTGGCCGCTCCCGCTCGCCGCCGCGCCGGCGCAGCTCCTCCTGCAGCCGCCGGGTGCGCAGCAGTTCGGCTTCCTCCGGCACCCGGGTATCGGCGCCGTTGTCCGCATTGCCGTTCACGTCGCGGCTCCGCCGTCCGAGCGGGTCGCGCCCCTCGCCCTGGCCCTGTGCTTGGTCCTGGCCGCTGCTACCAGGCTGGTTCTCCCCGGCCATGTCCTGCGGGTCGCCCTCTTCCTCGCCCTCCTGGCCCTGTTGGCCGAACTGGCGCTGCATCGACTGCGCCATCTGCTTGCCGCCTTCCTGCAGCGCCTTCAAGGCGCGCTGCTGGGCGTCGCGGGCATCGCCGCCCTGGCCCAGCTGCTCCTGCGCCTCCCGCATCGCCTGGTCGGCGCGGCCGAGGCCTTCCGGCACCTCACCGGTCAGGTCGCCAGATTGCTGCATCAGCTCGCCGAGCGCCCGGCGCAAGGCACGCTGGCGACGGGCGTCCTGCTCCCGCTCGGCCTGGGTCTGGGCGTCCTGCGGCGAGGACTGGCCCTGCTGCTGTCCCTGCTGGGGCTCCTGCGGCCAACGGAAACTCTGCTGGTTCAGCCGCTGCTGGCGGTTCTGCGCGGCACGGTCGCGTTCGCTACCCTCGGCGCGCTGGTGGCTGCGGTCCAGCATCTCGGACTCGCGCTTCACCATGTCCTGCACGACGCCCATCTGCTGCTGGCCCTTCTCGCGCTTCTGCTGCCGCTCCGGGTTCTCGGCCCGCTGCACGCGGCCTTCCTCCAGCGCCTTCAGCATCTCCTCGAGCTCGGCCAGCTCCTTCTTGGCGTCCTCGGGGCGGCCTTCCTTCGCCGCCTGCTCCATGCGCCTGGTCTTCCGGTCCATCTCCTTCTGGTCGAGCATGCGCGACTGCGGGTCGAAGGGGATGGCCTCGGCATTCTCGCGCTGCAGCTTCTCGGCCAGCGCCTCCAGGTGCTGGCGGATGGCGTCGCGCAGCTCCTGGATCCGGCGCTGCAGCTCGGCGCGTTCCTCGGCCTGCTTCTGCTGCTGCTCGGGCGTCGCCTGCTGATCCTTCTCCTGCGCCTTGTTCTGCTCGGCCTGGTCGAGCGCCTGGCGCAGCGCCTCCCGCGCCTGCTGCAGGGCGCGGGCGGTGCGGCCGTCGCGGCCTTCCTCCAGCGCGAGCGCGACCTGCCAGAGGATCTCCTGCACCTCCGGCACCGCCTCCGGCCGGCGGTCGACGATGAGGCGCGAGCGGGCAACGCGCAGCGACAGATAGGTGGTGACGTCGTGCTCGAAGGCCTCGGGCGCGGCGGCCACCGCCTCCAGCTCGCGCCGGGCCGGGGCGCGGCGCTCGGGCTCGAGCGAGAGCTCCTTCCGCACGGCAATCAGCCGCTTCGCCACGGGATGGTTGAAGCTGCGTTCCGGCAGGGTGACGCCGGCGGTGTCCGACGCCCCTCCTGCCCCGCCCCGTCGCGGGCGAAAAGACGTACCTGGACCTCAAGCCCGGCCCAGGGATGCGAGGAGAGGTCTGGCGTCGCCGCCCCTTGGCTTGCTTCGCCTGGCCACTCGGCAAAGGCAGCTCGACCACCAGCGGCGCCGCCTCGGGCCGCGCCTTCAGCCGCATCTCGGCACGCAGCCCGGCGAGGCCCCAGTCGTCCTCCGCTTTCCAGGGCAGCTTGATGCCGAGGCCGCGCGGCGCGCGGGCCGGCGGTTCGGCGAAGGCGATGCTCGGCGGCGCGTCGGCCTGCACGGTCAGCGCCCAGTGCGCGAGCTCCACGCCGCTGCGGCGGACCGCGAGACGGCCGCCATGCTCCAGCATCGCCTCGGCGGTGAAGCTGGCGGCGTCGAGCGCGCGGAAGGGTGTGGCCGCGGCGTCCAGCAGCAGGTCCGGCGCGGCGCCATGGCCGCCGGAGACGCTGGCCTGCAGCTTGCTGCCGGTCGGCACAGACGCGGCACCGCCAGCAGGGTCGAGGAAAATCGGCGCTGCGCCCGTATAGGCCGGCGGGGTGACCCAGGCCTCCAACTTCAGGCTGGGGGCCGGGGCCGGGCCGGCGAAGGCGGGGGTGACGGCGCGGCGCAGCCGCTCTGGCGCCTCGCTGCCGGCGACGGTGAGGGCGGCGACGACGCCGAGCAGGACGGCGGCGCGCAGCGCGCGCGGGTCGCGCGCCGGCAGGCCGGGTTTGGGGGTGCCGACCCGCAGCCGCCGGATCTGCGCCGCCGCGCGCTGCTGGTGCACCTGCCAGAGCGCGAGCCCGGCCGGATCGGTGCCCGAGGGCTTGTCGGACAGGGCGGCCAGCGGCCGGTGCCGCAGGCCCGACATGCGCTCCAGCCGCCGCTCCGCCCCGGCCTCGTCCGGCAGGCGGAAGCCGCGCCAGGCGCGCCGGCCGGCCCAGCCCAGCAGGCCGGCGAAGCCGAGCAGCAGCAGGATGTGCAGCAGGCCGGGCAGCCGCTGCGGCAGGTCGAGCAGTGCAACGACGAGGAAAAGGCCGAGCAGGCCGAGGACCGGCCAGGCCCGCGGCCAAGCGGCTTCCCAGAACAGGGGCGAGCCGCGCGAGGCGGCGCCGGCGCCGGAGCGCCGCGGCGAGGCCCGCGGGGGTATTGCCCCCCGGGGCTGCCGGCCCGGTGGGGCTCAGGGGAGGTGTCCTCGAGCCAGGCCGGGATGCGGTTCCCGGCGACCAGGGCTTCATAGGATTGCCGGTCGCGGGTGACGGCGAAGCGGGTGCCGTCGACCAGGACCTCGGCGGCCAAGGGTCGCATGTTGTAGGTGCTGCTCATCGCCGCGCCATAGGCTCCTGCATCAAGGAAGGCGACCAGCGCGCCCGGCCGCATAGATGGCAACGCGCGGCCGCGCGCAAAGGTGTCGCCGGTCTCGCAGACCGGGCCGACGACATCGGCCGGCGAGACGGGGGCGACGAAATCGACCGGGCCGACCGGCAGGATGCCGTGCCAAGCCTCGTACATCGCCGGGCGGATCAGGTCGTTCATGGCGGCGTCGAGCACCAGGAAGCGGCGGCCAAGGGGACCATGACCGCCCTGCTTCTGCAGCACGACCGAGGCCAGCAGCAGGCCCGGCGGCCCCGCGATCCAGCGGCCCGGCTCCAGCATCACCGGCAGGTTCAGGTGGCCGAGGCTGGCCTTGATGGCGCCGGCCAGGGCCTCGGGCGCCGGCGCAGGCTCGTCCCGGTAGGGGATGCCGAGGCCGCCGCCGCAATCGACATGCTTCACCGGCAGACCGGCGGCCCAGAGCGTCTCGACCAGCTCTGCGAGGCGGGCATAGGCGGCGCAGTAGGCGGCCATGCCTGATGTGATTTGACTGCCGATATGGGTGGCGACGCCGACCGGCTCGAGCCCCGGCAGGGCGGCGATGCGGGCGTAGAGGGCGGGGGCATCGTCGATGGCGACGCCGAACTTGTTCTCCGACCGGCCGGTGGTGATCTTGGCGTGGGTCTTGGCATCGACGTCGGGGTTCACCCGCAGCGCGACGCGGGCCACGCGGCCGAGCGAGGCGGCGAGCGCCGAGAGCATCTCGGCTTCCTCGGCGCTTTCGAGGTTGATCTGGGCAATGTCCTCGGCAATGGCGAGGCGCAGCTCGCGCTCGGTCTTGCCGACGCCGGAGAAGACGATGCCGGAGGCGGGGATGCCGGCAGCTCGGGCGGCGCGCAGCTTCGCCCTCCGAGACGACGTCGGCGCCGAGCCCCTCGGCGGCCAGGACGCGCAGCACAGCGAGGCTGGTATTCGCCTTCACCGCATAGTGGATGCCGGCGCGGAGCCCGGCGCCGGCGAGCGCCGCCTTCAGCGCGCGGGCGCGGCGGCGGAGCGCGCCGGCGGAATAGACCCAGGTAGGCGAGCCGACCGCGGCGGCGATGCGGGCGAGCGGCACGCCCTCCATCGTCAGCCCGTCCAGGGCGTTCATCGAGAGGTGCGGACGCGCGGCGAGGAGCTCGGCGAAGCTGGGATCGGGATCGGCGGGGGCGATCGGAAGCGGGGCGGCCATGCGCCCATTGTGCGGCGCGGGAGGGGTGGGACAAGCGGCGCGTGGGCCGGGCGGCCATGCGCCCTGCCCCAGGCCGCTGCTGGCCCCGGCATCCCCGAATGAGGGCGGGGGGGGCCGCCGGCGCCCAAACGCGGTCTTTCTTCGCCAGCGCCGGGCAGCGCGGGATTCAATGTTTCCCGGCTGAGCAGTCATTGGGTGTACAACGCATATCCTTGCTTCCAGCGGGGCTCTCCATGCATGCTTGGCTCATCGGCGTGGCTGTCCTCCTGCTCACCACCTCCGATGCCCCGGCGCAGGTCCCGAACCCTGACCTGATGCGCGAACAGCATGCCTGGCGGCGCTGTATCGGCTTGGCCCCCGCCGCATCGGACCAGGAGAGGGTCGCCAGCTGCACCTGGCTGATCGAGCGGAGTGGCGGCGGCGCCCTCGCGGTGAAGCCGCTCACCGCGCGTGGCCATGCCCGCCTGGAGCAATGCGACCTCGCCGGTGCCCGGGCGGACCTCGACCAGGCAATCCGGCTCTTCCCACGCTCGGCCGACGCGCTGCTGGCCCGCGGCGGCCTTCGCCAGGCCACCGGCGACCTTTCCGGCGCAATGGCGGATATCGACGCGGCCATCGACGCTCGGCCCAATGCCGCGGCCGGCTACAGCAACCGCGGCAACCTTCGACGGCGGCTGGGCGACGTCGCGGGCGCGGCCGCCGATCACGACAAGGCCGTGCGCCTCGCGCCGAACGTCGCCGCCGTCTACCAGAACCGCGGCCAGCTGCGGCGGGACCAGGGCGACCGCGCCGGAGCCATGGCGGATTTCGGGGAGGCGATGCGCCTCGACCCGCACGCGCGCCGCCGCGCTTGCGCTGCGGGGCGCCCTCCGCCGCGAGCGGGGTGACGTTTCCGGCGCGGCGGCCGACTTCGCCGAGGTCCTCGCGCGCACACCCCGCCACCCGCTCGCGCTGCAGGGGCGCGCCCGACTGCGCATGGACCAGGGCGACCTCGATGGGGCGCTGGCCGACTTCGGCAGCCTGCTGCGCTGCGCCCCGGCCAACACGGACGCCCTGGTCGGGCGCGGCATCGCCCGGGCGCTCAAGGGGCAGTGGCGGGCGGCGGTCGAGGAATTCGACGCGGCCGTCCGCTTTGACCCGAAGAATGCGACCGCGCTCGCCGACCGCGGCCTAGCTCGCAATCGCCTCGGGGAGACGAGGGCGGCCGAGGCCGACATGGCCGACGCGATCCTCCTGGCCAAGCCTGGAAATGGATGGCCCTACACGGCCCGTGCCGGCCTCGCCCTGCTGCGGAACGACGACCCGGGCGCGGCGCGCGACATCGAGGAGGCGCTCCGCCGCTCGCCCGATGGCGCAAGCGCGCTGCAGATCCGCGCTATCCTGCGTGCGCGGGCGGGGGATGGCGCGGGCAGCGCCGGGGATGCCGCGGCCGCGCGCCGGGCGATGCCGCGCGTGGCCGAGCGCGTCGCGGCCCTGTTCGGGGAGGGGCTGGTCCTGCCGAGGTAGCCGGCTTCCGCCAAGCGCCGAGGCGGGTCTGCAGCCGGCCCCTCAGGCATAGGCCAGCCGCCCCCTGCGCCGCAGCACCAGCCACCCGGCGATAAGGATCGTCACCAGGTTCCAGGCGATCCCGTTCGCCACCGCCATCCGGTAGGACCCGGTCAGGTCGAAGGCGAGCCCCGACATCCAACCGCCGATCGCCATGCCGACCAGCGTCGCCGACAGCGCAATGCCGACGCGGACGCCGACCTCCTTCGCCGGCACGTTCTCCCGCACGATGACAGCGTAGGTCGAGACGATGCCACCCTGGAACAGGCCGAAGATGCCGGAGACGAGGTAGAGCGAGACCAGCCCGTCGAAGGGTAGGAACAGCGCCAGCGCCAGCGCCTGCAGGCTGGCGGAAAGCAGCAAGGTGGCGGTGCTGCCAATGCGGTCGAGGATGGCGCCGAAGGCCAGCCGACTGACCACGCCGCAGGCCAGCATGACCGAGAGCATCTCCGCCCCGCGCGCCGGGCCATAGCCGAGGTCGACGCAGTAGGCGACAATATGGACCTGCGGCATGGCCATGGCGATGCAGCAGGCGATGCCGGCGATGCCGAGCAGCACCTGCAGCGTATTGGGCCTGAGGCCGAGCGGGCTCGACGCCGCCGCATCGGCGACGATCCGCACCGGCTCCTGCCGCGGCGGCGGCCGGCGCAGGACCAGCACCAAGGGCAGCATCAGCGCGAGGCAGGCGAGGCCGACCATCACATGGGTCTGCCGCCAGCCATGGGCGGCGATGCCGGCCTGCACCAGCGGCGGCCAGACCGCCCCGGCGAAGTAGTTGCCGCTGGCCGCGAGCGAGACGGCGAAGCCGCGCCGCCGCCTGAACCAGAGCGAGGTATCGGCGACGAGCGGCCCGAAGGTGGCGCAGCTGCCGAGCAGGCCGATCAGCGCACCATGGATGAGGGCGAACTGCACCATGCTGGTCGCCTGCGCCGAGAGCACGTAGCCGGCGGCGAGCGCAACGATGCCGATCAGCACCGGTACCAGCACGCCGAAGCGGTCGGAGAGCTTGCCCATCAGGATGCCGCCCGCGGCGAAGCCCAGCGTGGTCAGGGTGTAGGGCAGCGCCGCATCGGCCCGCGCCGTGCCGAACTCCGCCTGCACCGCGGGCAGCGCCACGACGATGGACCAGAGCCCGACGCCGCCCAGCGTGCTGAGCGAGACCGAGGCGGCGAGCCGCATCCAGGCATAGCGGCTGTCCACGCCGTCCTCGGCGCGGTCCATGACGGGCATGCGTTCCTCCCGGCGGCCAGGGACGGCGTGCGGCACGGGCTGTCCGGCCCGCCGCCCTGGCGTGGTGTTGAGCGAGCGGCGTGCCGCCTTGCGGCAATCTGCGTCACGCGCCGGCCGGCAGCATCGCAGGTGACGTCCCCCTTGGGGAGAGGCGTCAGCCCTGCTGCGCACCGGAGGCGATGATCAGCGGGCGCAGCTTTTCGTATTGCTGCAGCCGGTAGGCCGCGACCTCCTCCGGCGTCGCCCACCAGGTCTCGGCGCCCTGCTCGAAATAGGATTTCTTCAGGTCCTCGCTCTCCAGCGCCCGCTTCGACAGCGCGTTCATCCGCGCCACCATGGCCGGCGGCAGGCCGGCCGGGCCGATCAGGCAGGTCCAGGAGACGATGTCGAAGCCGGGCAGGAATTCCGCCAGGCTCGGCAGCTCGGGCGCGACCGGGCTGCGCTTCGCGCTGGTCACCGCCAGCGCCCGCACCTTGCCCTGGCGCGCCTGGGCGATGGCGCCGGGGATGTTGTCCAGCATGAACTGCACGCGGCCGGCCAGCAGGTCGATCATCGCCGGCGCCGCGCCGCGATAGGGCACGTGCTGGATGTCGAGCCCCGCCAGCTGGCCGAGCATGGCGCCCGAGAGGTGCAGCGTCGTCCCCGGCCCGGCCGAGCCGTACGAATACTTCCCCGGATCTGCCTTCAGCAGCGCGATCAGCTCCGGGACCGTGCGCACCGGCAGGTCGTTGTTGACGACCAGCAGGTTGGGCAATTTCCAGAGCCCGGTGGCGAAGGTGAAGTCCTTCACCGGGTCGAAGGGCAGGCTGGCCTTGAGCGTGGGCGAGATGGCGTGCGAGGCGATGCCGCCCAGCCCCACCGTCAGCCCGTCCGGCCGCGACCGCGCCACCGACTCCACGCCGATGTCGCCGCCCGAGCCGCCGCGGTTCTCGACGATGAATTGCTGGCCGGTGACCTCCGTCATCTTCTGGCACCACAGCCGCGAGAGCGTGTCGGTGGAGCCGCCCGGAGGATAGGGATTGATGTAGCGGACCGGCTGGTTCGGCCAGTCGGCGCCGGGGCCCGTCTGCGCGCGGGCGAGGCCAGGGGCGGCGAGCAGCGGCGCAGCGGCGAGCAGGCTGCGGCGCGTCGGTCCCGGGCGGGGTCGGCTGGTCGGCATGGCATTCCTCCGTCCCGGCTCTGCGTCCGGGTGATCGCGCAGCCTAGCGCAGCGGCGCCGGCGGTCGAGCCGCAATCCGCGCGGCCCGATCGCGGCGGCTCAGTCCACCTGGGCGCCCGAGGCGCGGATCACCGGGGCGAAGGCCTGCTCGTTCGCGGCGCGGAAGCGGGCCAGCTCCTCGCCGCTGACCGGCCAGACGACGGCGCCGTTCTCGGCGTAGCGCGCCGCCACCTCCGGGCTCTGCACGGCCTGCTTCGTCAGCGCGCCAATGCGCTCGGCCATCGCCGGCGGCAGCCCGGCCGGGGCCATCACGCCGCCCCAGGAGGTGATCTCGAAGCCGGGCAGGGATCCCGCCATGGCCGGGATCTCGGGGGCCTGCGGGCTGCGCTCGGCGCCGGTGACGGCCAGCGCCCGCACCCTGCCCTCCTTCGCCTCCTGCAGCGCCTGGGGGATGTTGTCGAAGATCATGTGGACGCGGCCGGCGAGCAGGTCGACATGCGCCGGCGCCCCGCCGCGATAGGGCACGTGGATCATCTCGAGCCCCGCCATGGCGGCGAACATCGCGCCCGAGAGATGCACCGTCGTGCCGGAGCCCGAGGAGGCGTAGGAGTACTTGCCGGGCGCGGCCTTCACCAGCGCGATCAGCTTCGGCACCGTCTTCGCCGGCACGGAAGGATGCACCACCAGCAGGTTCGGCAGCTGCCAGAGGCCGCCGAGATAGGTGAAGTCCTTGTTCACGTCGAAGGGCAGGCGCTTGTAGAGCGTCGGCGCGATGGCCAGCGAGGCGACCGAGGCGAGGCCGATGGTCCGGCCATCCGGGGTCGCGCGGGCAATGGCTTCCGTGCCGATGTTGCCGGCCGAGCCGCTGCGGTTCTCGACGACGAATTGCTCGCCAGTGATCTCGGCCATGCGCTGGCACCAGATGCGCGAGAGGATGTCGGTGCCGCCGCCGGGCGGGAAGATGCCGATGAAGCGGATCGGCCCGGTGGGCCAGATCCCCTGTGCCGGGGCCGGTGCGGCCAGCAACCCAAGCCCTGCCGCCATCGTCCCGCGGCGCGTCAACCGATGCATCCCGACACTCCTCAGCGTGCCGGCTTGGCGCCGGTCATCGCCCGCAGGATGTCATGGCAACCACCGCCGCTGGCAAGAGGCTAGCGCGGCTGGGAGGCCGGCGCCGTCCCGGTCGCCGGGTCCGGCTTCGGCAGGGACTCGTAGCGCGGATAGGTGCGAGGGTAGATCACCTCCTCCTTCGGCCCGGGCACCCGCGGCGGCCCGGCGCGGCCGCAGGCGGCCAGCATCCCCAGTGCCAGCAGGGCGAGCAGCGACCGGGTCATGACGGGGTCATGCCAGGCGCTCCCGCCATTCGGCCGCCATGCGGGCCACATTGGCCGGCGCGGTGCCGCCATAGGATTGCCGGGAGGCGACCGAGGCCTGCACCGTCAGCACGCCGAAGATGGCGTCGGTGATGCGCGGCTCCTCCGCCCGCATCTCCTCGAGCGTCAGCCCGGCGAGGTCGCAGCCCTTCGCCTCGGCCTTCGCCACCAGGCGGCCGGTGACGTGGTGCGCGTCGCGGAAGGGCATCCGCAGCTCGCGCACCAGCCAGTCGGCGAGATCCGTCGCGGTGGAGAAGCCGGCGCCGGCGGCCTGCTCCAACCGCACCACGTTCGGCTGCATGTCGCGCACCATGCCGGCGATGGCGGCAAGCGAGAGGGTGAGGTTCTCGGCGGCGTCGAAGATGCCTTCCTTGTCCTCCTGCATGTCCTTGAAATAGGTCAGCGCCAGGCCCTTCAGCACCGTCAGCAGCCCGACCAGCGCGCCGGTGATGCGGCCGGTCTTGCCGCGGACGAGTTCCGCCGCATCCGGATTGCGCTTCTGCGGCATGATGCTGCTGCCGGTCGTGAAGGCATCACTTAGCTTGACGAAGCCGAAGTACGGGTTGGTCCAGATCACGATCTCCTCGGCGAAGCGGGAGAGATGCGTGGCGCACATGGCGCAGGCAAACAGGAACTCGGCGGCGAAGTCGCGCGACGCCACGCTGTCGAGGCTGTTGCGGGTCGGCCCGTCGAAGCCGAGCGCCTTGGCCGTCATGTGGCGGTCGATCGGGAAGCCGGTGCCGGCCAGCGCCGCCGCACCCAGCGGGCTCTCGTTCATGCGCTTGCGGCAGTCCCTCAGGCGCGAGAGGTCGCGCGAGAGCATCTCGACATAGGCCAGCAGGTGGTGCCCGAAGGTGACGGGCTGGGCCGGCTGCAGATGGGTAAAGCCGGGCATGACCGTCGCGGCATGCTCCTCGGCGCGGGCGACCAGCGCCCGCATCACGTCCTCGACCTGGCCGGAGAGGCCGTCGATCGCGTCGCGCACCCACAAGCGGACATCGAGCGCCACCTGGTCGTTGCGGCTGCGTCCGGTGTGCAGCCGCTTGCCCGCCTCCCCGATCGCCTGGGTGAGGCGGGCCTCGATGTTCATGTGGATGTCCTCGAGGCCCTCGTCCCAGGCGAAGTTCCCGGCCTCGATCCGCGCGGCGATGGCGCCCAGGCCTTCCCGGATGGCGGCCTCGTCAGCGGGCTCGATGATCCCCACATGCGCCAGCATGGCGGCATGGGCGAGGCTGCCGGCGATGTCCTGCCGCCACATCTTGCGGTCGAAGCCGATCGAGGCGTTGATCGCCTGCATGATGGCGGACGGCCCGGCGGCGAAGCGGCCGCCCCATTGGGAGTTGCTGGACACGATGGCTGCGCTTTCCGGTCTCGAATGGCCCCGCCCGCTGGCCCGGCGGGGCCTGCTGCTGGCGGCGGCGACCCTGGCCGCCGCGCCCCTGGCGCGCAAAGTGCGGGCCGCAGGTCCCTTCGGCCAGTTGCGGGAGGACGGGCCGAAGCCGCTGCCCAACTTCAGCTTCACCGATGCCGAGGGGCAGGAGCGCCGGATTGCCGACTTCGCCGGGACCGGGCTGCTGATCAACCTATGGGCCACCTGGTGCGGCCCCTGCGTCGAGGAGATGCCGGCGCTCGACCGCGCCCAGGCGGCGCTGCTGGGGGACGGGATCCAGGTGCTGGCGCTGTCCTCAGACCGCGGCGGCAAGCCTGTGGTCGAGACCTTCCTGCGCGACAGGAAGATCACCCGGCTCGGCCTCTGGCTCGACCCGCGGGGTGCGGCCGGACGGGCGATGGGAGTGCGCGGCCTGCCGACCACGGTGGTGGTGGACCGGCAGGGGCGGGAGATGGCGCGGCTGGAGGGTGCCGCGGCCTGGGACACGCCGGCGATGTTGGCGGCGGTGCGGCGGCTGGTCGGGCCGCCGGCGCGGAAGGCGGCGGAGGACGAGTCGAAGACCTGACGGCCGCGGCGCCGCCCGGCGGGGAGGCCGAAGGCCGTCAGCCGTTGCCGGCGGCGCCATCCCATTCCGCATGGATGGCCTCCAGCCGCTGCGCCAACTCCTGCGCCCGGCTGATCTCGTCGTTGAAGCCCATTCGGCCGAAATCGGTCATTCGCATCGGATAGAGGATGCCGTCCAGGTGGTCGTTCTCATGCTGGACGACGCCGGCATGGAAGCCGCCGACCTCGGCGGTGATGGGCTGCCCGTCGCAATCCACGCCCGAATAGCGCACGCGGCGGAAGCGCGGCACCGCTGCGCGCAGGCCGGGAATCGAAAGGCACCCCTCCCAGCGCAGATGCATCTCCTCGCCGACCGGCTCGACCACCGGGTTGATCACCACCGTGTTGCCGATGACGGTGTCGTCGGGCGCCCCCGTGCTGCGGTCGGGCCGCACCCGGAAAACGAAGAGCCGCAGCGGGACATGCACCTGCGGCGCGGCGAGCCCGGCGCCAGGCGCGTCCTCCATCGTCTCGACCATGTCGCGCACCAGCCGGCGGATCTCCGGCGCGCCGGGATCGGCAACGGGCCGGCATCGCTCGAGCAGGACGGGGTGACCCATGCGGGCAATCTTCAGGACGGTCATGGCGGGAGTATAGGCGGCCGGCCGCTCCGGGCCAGCCGGCCTCGCCCGAGCGTCGGGTCAGCCGCCGCAGCGGGCCGGGCAGGTCGCCGCCCTGGTAGCGCCCGGATCGCCGCCAGGCAGCCCTCGTCGCGGCCGCGCGACCAGCGAGGTTGCCGTGGACTCACCGCGCCACCTTCTCCCGCGCCATCGGCCGCTCGGGGAAGCCCGCGGCGCGGTCGACTTCCCGCATGGCATCGGTTCAAGGGCGGCTTCACGCTTCCGGGCGTTCACGCCCTCCCGCGATCCGCGCCTGCCGCCCGGCATCCGCCAGGGTCGCGGCAAGGCAGGTCGGCACCGAGCCGCGCTCCCTCGGCAGTGCCCAGGGAAAGGGCGGCCAGGGCCATCGCCGGAGCATGGGCATGCCTTTCCGGGTCAGGCCGCCGACCGCCGCGGCACGATGATGTTCGGCACGATCATCTGCACAGGCTGGTCCTTCTGGTTGAAGGTCGTGCAGCGCACCCGCAGCATTCCCTGCTCCGGCTTGCTGCGGCTCGGCTTCACCTCCAGCACCTCGGTCTCGACGCGTAGCACGTCACCGGGCCGCACCGGGCGCTGCCATTCCACGCTCTCCATCCGGCCGCCGATCACCCCCAGGCCGGGCGGAATTCGCTGCCCACGATCAGCCGCATGGTCATGGCAGCGGTATGCCAGCCGCTCGCCGCCAGGCCGCCGAACAGCGTGCCCTTGGCCGCCTCATGGTCGAGGTGGAAGGGCTGCGGGTCGTATTGCCGCGCATAGGCCAGGATCTCGGCCTCGGTGACCTCATAGGTCGGGGAACGGAAGACCTGCCCCGCCGCGAAATCCTCCAGGTACATCGGTTCCATCGGCCGCTCCTCCACGCTCCGGCGTTCAGGCTACCCTCGCCCCGCGCCGCGCCCAAAGCGCCAAACCCAGCACCCCGAGCGCCGCCGCCAGGAAGCCGCCGCGGTAGCCGATCACCGTCAGGCCAAGCCCGAAGGCGAGCGACCCGCCGCTCTGGCCGAGGAAAAGGGCGAGGGCGAAGGCTCCCACGGCGGTGCCGCGCGCCTCCGGCAGCGCCTCGGTCGACATGGTCTGCAGCACGCCGTGGAACATGTAGAAGGCAAGCCCCAGCGCCACCTGAACGACGGCCACCACCGGCCAGGAAGGCGCCAGCGCCAGCCCCGCCAGCAGCAGCGCCAGGCCGATTCCGCCGATGGTCAGCAGCCCCGTCTCGCCGAAACGCTTCAACAAGGGCCGGGCGCCGCGGGTATAGGCGAAGGCGCCGAGCCCGAAGCCGGCCACCACCAGCCCGGCCTCGGCGGCGTTGCGGCCGAAGACCTCGATCAGGAAGGAGCCGGTGAAGGGGAAGGCGCCGCCGAAGAGCAGGAAGCCGTCGAGGAAGGCGACCGCCATCAGCCAGCGCCCCGAGGGCTTGCGCAGCAGGTCGAGATAGGCCGCCATCCCGCGCCCGCCAGCCCCGCCCGCGTCGCCCCGCCACAGCGCCGGGCCGAGCCGCCACCCCAGCACCCCGCCGACGCCGAGCGCCAGCAGCCCGAGCACCAGGAAGGGCAGCCGCCAGCCCGCCAGTTCCGCCAGCACGCCGGAGACCGGCCCGGCCAGCAGCTGCGCCATGACCATCCCCGTGAGGAAGCGGCTGATCGTCACCTGGCGCTCGGCATACGGGACGCTGTCGGCGACATGCGCCATGAGCAGCGGGATGACCGCTCCAGCGAAGACCCCGCACCAGGCGCGCAGCCCGACCAGCCCGCCGAAGCGCGTGGTGAAATAGCTGGCGACCAGTCCGAGGCCGAAGAGCAGCACGGCGAAGACCGCGATCCGCACCTTGCCGAGGCGGTCGCCAAGCGGCCCGGCGACCAGTTGCACCAGCCCGTAGGGCAGCACGAAGGCGGCGACGAGCATGGTCGCCTGCGCCACCCGCACGCCGAAATCGGCGGCGATCAGCGGCAGCAGCGGATCCAGCATCCGCATCCCCGCGCCTGTGGTGAAGCCGGCCAGGGCGAAGAGGGCGATGGGAATGGCGGGGGGCATGCCGGGCGATAGGGCGGCTCCGTCGCCGGGGCGTCAAGTGGGCGCCGACGTGGCCGATTCCGCCTTCCGCGCCCGCCGGCGCTCCGGTCGCGTCAGCCCGCCGCCGGGTCCAGTGCCTCGGCCAACTTCTCCTTCTGGTGCCGCGGCAGCAGCTTCATCGTCAGGATGAAGCCCGAGAGCAGCAGGCCATAGGTGAGCCAGAGCGAGAAGCCGATCACCGTGATGCTGTACATCCGGCGGGAGATGGGAGCGGTGTCGAGGGTGCGGATCACCTTCCAGGCCTGCGGCACGAGACCGGTGGTCGAGCAGAGCGTGGCGAGCGCACCGACAAGGGTCGCGGCATCCGTGCGGCGGATCCCCATGGCGGCGCCGGCCATCAATCCCCGCGGCGGTACCGGGTTCCGGGTCGCGTTGACAGCGCCGCGTAGGCCGCCGAGCCTGCTTGCATGAGCGAAACGCCCTCCCTGCTCGGCCAGGGCTTCCACTGGCAGGACCTGGCGGAAGGCCAGCGCTTCCGCAGCTTCCGCCGCACCGTGACCGAGGCCGACCTGGTCGGCTTCGTCGGCGTGACGGGCATGCAGGAGCCGCTCTTCGTCGATGCCACGCTGGGCGGCGCGCTCGGGCCCCGACCGGTGCCGGCCGCGCTGACGCATGCGCTGATCGAGGGCATCGTGCTCGCCGGCATGGCGCATGGCACCGGCCTCGCCCTGCTCGAGACCCATATCCGCGCCCGCGCGCCGGTCCGCGTCGGCGACACGATCGGCGCCGAGTTGGCGGTGACCGGAATCTGCTCGACCTCGGCCGGCAACCGCGCCGTGGTGACCAGCGAGGTGACGGTGACGAACCAAAGGGGAGAGACGGTGATGGACTACACGGTGAAACGCCTGCTGGCGGGCCGGGCGTGATGCGGCGCCGAGCAGCTGCTTGGCGCCGTGCTCGCCGCCCCCGTCCTTGCCCGGGCGCAGGAGGCACGGCCGATCCGCCTGGTCATCGCCTTCCCCGCCGGCGGGCCGACCGACGTCATCGGCCGTCTGGTGGGCGAGAAAATGGGCCGCGCCCTCAACCAGGTCGTGGTGATCGAGAACCGAGGCGGCGCCAATGGCAACATCGCCGCCGAGGTCGTGGCTAAAGCCGACGCCGATGGCAGCGTGCTGCTCTACAACACCTCCTCCATCGCCATCAGCCAAGCGCTCTACCGCAGGCTCGCCTACGACCTGCGGCAGGATTTGGCGCCGGTGGCGCTCACCGCTTCCGCGCCGTCGCTGCTGGTGGTGAATCCCCGCCTGCCGGTGCGGAACCCGGCCGAATTCGCTGCCTGGGCGCGGGCGATTCGGGCAGGATCAGCTACGGCTCGGGCGGGGTCGGCAACATCTCCCACCTGCAGGCTTTCATGGTGATGCGGCATCTGGGGGTGGAGGCGGTGCACGTGCCCTATCGTGGCACTGCGGCGGCGCTGACCGACACCGCCTCGGGCAATGTCCAGTTCATGTCGGACGCCTTCAACACCGCGCTGCCCCTCGCGCGGGACGGGCTGGTGCGGCCGATCGCGGTTTCCACCCTGAAGCGCGCGGCGCAACTGCCGGATGTCCCGACCATGGCCGAGGCCGGGCTGATGCCGCCGGGCAGCGACACGGGGATCTGGCAGGGCATCCTGGCGCCGGCGAAGACCCCGCCGGCGACGATCGCCCGGCTGAACGCGGCGGTGAACGCGGCGCTGCGGGACGAGGAGGTGACGGCGCGGCTGGCCGGAATGGGCGCCTGGGCCACGGGCGGCTCGGCCGAGGAGTATGCGCAGTTCCTGGCCAAGGAGATCGAGGTCTGGGCGCGGGTGGTGCGGGAGAGCGGCGCGACGGCGGAGTAAGGCCGGGGAGGAAGTATCCTCCCTGGACCCTCCTCTATTTCTCCGAGTCGGCACCCGACTCACGAAAGGGAAGGGTGGGGCTTGGGGAGGGAATACCTTTTCCCCTCCCCAACCTTGCTGTCTACTTCCCCGCCTTCGGCAGGCTGCCGCAATCGCTGGCCGCCGCCTCGCCAGCGAAGCGCGCCTCGATCCAGGCATGCGCCGCCGCCTCGCCGGCGACCATCGAGCCGTTGTGGTCGGCCCCCGGCTCCGGCCGGTAGGCCAGCCGCGTCCCCTTGCCGCAGAGCTGATGGGTGAGGCGATCCGTCGCCTCCGGCATCACCGTCACATCCGCGGTGCCCTGGACGATCAGCACCGGCGCCGGCAGGCGCAGCGCGCCCGGCTCGTTCGCCGCCGCCGCGCGGGCCAGCGCGGTGTCGTCGGCATCCGGCAGGAACTGGTCGCGGGCGATGGCGCCGGCCCAGTAGCCGGTGGTCAGCGCATGCGTCATGCAGCCCTGCTGCAGGTCCGGCAGGTGCACGAGGGCCGGCGGCGTGAGCAGCCGCTGCAGGTCGATGTCGCGATACGTCCCGGCGAAGGACTGCAGCGCATAGAGCACGTAGGGCATCGAAAGCTGCACGTCCGGCGCCTGCCGCACCATGGCCAGCCGGTCCATGATCTGCGAGCCCGGGGCGAAGGCCAGCGTGCCGACCTGGGTCAGTTCCGGCACCACCTCCGGCCCCAGCGCCCCGGCGAAGAGCGCCACCTGGCCGCCCTGCGAATGCCCCATCACCGCATAGCGGCTGCCGATCGCGGGCTCGATCCGCCGCGCCGCGCGCAGCATGTCGAGCGTGTTGCGCCCGGTCGGCCCGCCCTGCAGGAAGGGATGCGGCCCGGGCGTGCCGAGGCCGATATAGTCGCTCGCCACCACCGCATAGCCGCGGCGGACGAACCTATCCAGCAGCCGCCGCAGGGCGGCGGAGGTAGGGATGCTCCGGCCCTCTGGCGTGTCGAGCGAGGGGGCGCAGGCGCTGGCGAGGCCGGTGGTGCCATGCGCCCAGGTAATGACCGGCCAGCCGCCGGCCGGCGGGGTGCCGGGCGGGATCGCCACGGTGCCGGAGACGGCGGCGGCTTTGCCCTCGGCATCGGTCGAGCGGTAGAGCACCAGCAGGTTGGCCGCGGCGCTGGGCAGCGAGGCCTCGGCCGCCAGCGGCCGGGCCCAGATCACCGCGCCGCGCTCGCCGGGCGGCAGCGGGCTCGGCGCCTGGTAGAAGGCGGCGCCGGCGGGGCCGGGGCGCTCCGGCTCGGCGAGGGCGGGCGCCGCGCAGAGCGCGCCGAGCAGCAGGGCGTAGCGGAGGAATTTGGGCGGCATCGAGGTTTCCCTGGCGGGACCCCCAACCCAAAGTGGCGAAGGGTGGCCCGATGCTCGCCTTATAATCGGCGGTGGGGCGGCTGTCCTATGGCGGTTCGAGTCCCGGAACGGACGCCGCGCCGCTGCGGATCACGGCTTCCAGGGGACGCGTCCGGCGCGCGCGCCCCTCCGCGCTTCCCCTAGCCGGCCGACTTCCGCTCCCGCTCGCTTTCGGTCTTCAGCTGCCCGCAGGCGGCCAGGATGTCCCGCCCGCGCGGCCGGCGGATCGGGCTGGAATAGCCGGCATCGTTGAGGATGGCGGCGAAGCGGCCGGTCTGCTCGTAGGTGCTGGTCTGGTAGGGCGAGCCCGGCCAGGGGTTGAAGGGGATCAGGTTGATCTTCGCCGGCAGCCCGTGCAGCAGCCGCACCAGCTCGCGCGCCTCGGCTTCCGAATCGTTCACCCCGCGCAGCATGACGTATTCGAAGGTGATGCGCCTTGCGTTGCTGGCGCCGGGATAGCGGCGGCAGGCGTCCAGCAACTCCTTGATCGGGTACTTGCGGTTCAGCGGCACGATCTCGTTGCGCAGCTCGTCGGTCACGGCGTGCAGCGAAACCGCGAGGTTGACGCCGAGCTCCTCGCCGCAGCGGTCCATCATCGGCACGACGCCGCTGGTCGAGAGCGTGATGCGCCGGCGCGACAGGCCGATGCCCTCGCCATCCATGATGATGCGCAGCGCCTTGGCGGTGTTCTCGTAATTGTACAGCGGCTCGCCCATGCCCATCACGACGATGGTGGACAGCAGCCGCGGCTGGTCGTCCTTCGGGCTCGGCCATTCGCCGTAGCTGTCGCGGGCGGCCATGAACTGGCCGACGATCTCGGCGGCGCCGAGGTTACGGACCAGCTTCTGCGTCCCCGTGTGGCAGAAGCGGCAGGACAGGGTGCAGCCCACTTGCGTGCTGATGCAGACGGCGCCGCGGTCGGCGTGGCGGTCGGGGATGTAGACCGTCTCCACCTCCTGCCCGTCGCGCCAGCGGAACAGCCACTTGCGGGTTTCGTCGCTGCTGGTCTGCACCTCGGCCGCCTGCGGCCGGCCGATGACGAAGCGCTCCGCCAGCGCCTGCCGCATCGGTCCGGCGATCGAGGTCATCTGCGCGAAGTCGGTGACGCCCTGGTGGTAGATCCAGTGCCAGACCTGCTTGGCGCGGAAGGCCTTCTCGCCCATCGCCGCCATCTCGGCGGTCAGCTCCTCGCGCGAGAGGCCGACCAGCTCGCGCCGCCCGTCCGGCGTGGTGATCGGCGGTGGGTTGAAGAGCGCGGTCTTGGCCAGGATCCGGTCGCGCTCGGCCGCCGTCAGCTCGGCCACCGCGGGGGTCACGGCGTTCATCGCTTCGCCGCCCGCCGCCGGGCATTCCTTCGAGATCGCGTCATAGGCGGCGCCGAAGCCAGCCAGCGGGAATGTGTCGGTCGCCGTCCCCTTGCCGTTGGCGCCGGGCGCCTTCATCACCGCGTCGCGGCCGTTGCGGAAGGCGCGCACCGCCGCCGCCCCGTCCCGCGCCGCGGCGGTGGAGCCGGAGGTATAGAAGGGCAGCTCGGTGCCGCCGACGCTCACCGTCGCCTCGGCGTTGCGCGGGAAGGCATAGCCGGCCGAGATGGTCACCGTGTCCCGCGCCGTGTGGCGATGGGTGACGGTCAGCAGCACGCCTTGCCGGGCCGGCTCCGACTTGCTCGGCCGGGCGAAGGCGTAGCAGGTCTTCTGCCCGCCCTCGGCATAGGTGGCGGCGGTCCAGGACTGGAAATCGCCCAGCTTCTGCGGGCGCGGCTGCGCCTCCGCAACGATCGGGGCAAGCACGAAGGCGGCGAGCAGGGCGAGGCGGCTTTGCATGCGCATCCCCGCTAGATACGGGCGCGGGGGCCGCCAGCAACCAGTCTGGCGGGGGCGTCCGCCCCGCTTTATGCACCCCAGCCATGACCGATGCCGCCGACCGCCAGCTCGCCGCCCAGTACGAGGCCTTCCCCTATCCCCAGCGCGACCCGCGCGAGGAGTCCCGGAAGGCTGATCGTCGGCAGCCCGAGCCACCTGCGGGAGATCGACCACTGGATCTTCGGCGGCCGTCGCCCGGCCCCGACGCCGCTGCGGGCGCTGGTGGCCGGCGGCGGGACCGGCGACGGCACCATCATGCTGGCGCAGCAGATGGCCTGGGCCGGGCGGCCGGGCAGCGTCACCTGGCTCGACCGCAGCGGCGCGGCGAAGGGGATCGCGGAGGCGCGGGCGGCGGCGCGCAAGCTCGACAATATCTGCTTCGAGGAAGGCTCGCTGCTGGAGCTGGCAGGCTCCAGCCTCGGTCCCTTCGACTACATCGACTGCTGCGGCGTGCTGCACCACCTGCCGGACCCGCTGGCCGGGCTGAAGTCCCTGGCCTCGGTCCTGGCGCCGGGCGGCGGGATGGGGCTGATGGTCTATGCGCCGCATGGCCGCACCGGGGTCTACATGCTGCAGGACGCGCTGCGGCTGCTGGCCCCGGCCGAGGAAGCCCCGGCCGCCCGGGTCGATGCCGCCCGCCGGCTGTGGCGCCAGGTGCCGGAGACCGCTTGGCTGAAGCGCAACCCCTGGCTGACCGACCACATCTCGGGCGGCGATGCCGGGCTCTATGACCTGCTGCTGAACCCGCGCGACCAGGCCTACACCGTCCCGGCGCTGGATGCGCTGGTCCGCACCGCCGGGCTGCGGATCGCCTGCTGGGTGGAGCCGGTGCGCTACGACCCGGATGTGTACCTGCCCGACCCGAAGCTGCGGGCGCGGACCGCGGGGCTCGACCCGGTGCAGCGCGCGGCGCTGGCCGAGGCGATCACCGGCAACATGGGCATCCACATCGTCTATTGCGTCCGCGCCGATGCCGAGCTGCCGGCGCCGCCCTGGGAGGACCCCGAGGCCGTGCCGGTGCTGCGCGAGATGGACGGGCCGACTCTGGCGAAGGGCCTGCCGAAGGACGGCACCCTGCCCGTCACCTTCGACGGCCTCCGGGTGAGCCTGCCGCTGCCGCGCCTGGCCAATGCGATCCTGCAGCGGGTGGACGGCAAGCGCAGCTTCGGCGCCATCGCCGACGAGCTGGCGGCGAACGGCGTGTCGCGCGAGCAATTCTGGCGCGAGCTGCCGGCGCTGCGGCGGTCGATGGAGGCGATGAACCGGCTGCTGATCGCGGCCCCGGCATGAGCCGCCGGAAGGCCGGGGAGAACGCATTCTCCCCGGACCCCTCATCTGTTTCTGTGGGTCTGGCACCCGCCGCGTGGCGGCAGCCGATCCACAAAAAGCAAAGGAGGGGCTTGGGGAGGAAATGCCGTTTCCTTCCTGGCCACGTCGCATGACCCCCATCATCATCTTCGGCGCCGCGGTCCGGCCCGACGGCAGCCCGAGCCCGGCGCTGCGCCGCCGGGTGGAGGCCGCGCTGCGCCTCGGCGCCGGCCGGGCGGATGCGCTCTACATCCCGACCGGCGCCAAGGGGCGGTTCGGGGAGGCCGAGTGCGTGGTCATGGCGGCGCAGCTTCGCACGGCCGGCGTGCCGGCTGCGGCGATCCTCGAGGAGCCGACCGGGACCGACACCTTCTCCTCCGTCCTCGCCTGCCGGGCGCTGCTGCGCGGCATTGGCCATGCCGGCCCGGTCTTCGCCGCGACCAGCCGGTACCACCTGCCGCGCTGCCTGCTACTGCTGCGCCTGGCCGGGGTGCCGGCCCGGCCGGTGCCGATCGGCGCCTCGGGCAATGTCGGCCTGGCCCAGCGCTGGTACTGGCGGCTGCGGGAGGTGCCGGCGATCCCCTATGACGCGGCGCTGGTGCTGTGGGACAGGGTGCGGGGCCGGTCGGCCGGCGCGGCTTGACACTGCCGGCGGAGGGCGGCATCGCCCGGGCGACGCCCCCGAGGATCCGGATGCAGCCGCACGGCTTCGGCCCCCACGCCTCCGCCTGCTGGCCGACGACCTGACCGGGGCGCTGGACAGCGCCGCCGAGCTGGCCGGGCTCTGCGGCCCGCTGCCGGTGGCCTGGCAGGGCGCGGTCGCGCCCGAGGGCAGCCTGGCGCTCGACAGCGGGACGCGGGAGGCCGGGCGCGACGAGGCCGTCGCCCGGGTCGCCGCACTGGCCCCGGCCCTGGCCGGCGCCGACATCGCCTACAAGAAGCTCGACAGCCTCTGGCGCGGCCAGCCCGCCGCGGAACTGGCCGCCTGCCTCGCCACCGGCGCCTGGGCGCATTGCGTGCTGGCCCCGGCCTTTCCCGCGCAGCGCCGCATCACCCGCGGCGGCCGGGTCCTGGTCGGCCGGCCGGATGGCGGCTGGGACCCGGCGCCGGTCGAGCCAGGGGCGGCGCTTGCGGCCGAGGGGCTGGCGGTGCGGCCCGGCCGGATCGACGCGCCCCTGCCGCCGGGCATCAGCCTGTTCGACGCGGAAGCCGAGGATGATCTGGCCCGCATCGTCGCGCTCGGCCGCGCCGCGCCGGGGCCGGTGCTGTGGTGCGGCAGCGGCGGGCTGGCCCGGGCATTGGCCGGGGATGCGGTGCTGGCGCCCGGGACGCGGCTGGAGCGGCCGGTGCTCGGCCTGTTCGGCTCCGACCATGTGGTGACCGCCCGGCAGCTTACCGCCTGCGGCGCCGCCTGGCTGCGGCTGCCGGAGGAGGCTGGCGCGGTGCCGGTCGCCCGCCGGCTGGCGGCGGCCGGGCTGGCGCTGGTCAGCCTCGCCCTGCCGCCCGGCCTGGATCGCGCCGCGGCGGCGCGGCGCATCGCCGCGGGCTTCACCGCCCTCGCCGCGTCTCTGCCCCTCCCCGGCACGCTGATCGTCGCCGGCGGGGAGACGCTGCGCGCGCTCTGCAACGGGCTCGGCGCGGAGGGCCTGCTGGCGACGGGGCTGGTGACGCCCGGCGTGCCGCGGTCGCGGCTGCGGGGCGGCGCCTGGGACGGCGTCACGGTCATCTCCAAATCCGGCGCCTTCGGCCCGGATGCGCTCTGGCGCGACCTTCTCGCCGGCAACGGCCATTCCTTCGGGAGCATCGACGCATGACGGCGCGGCATCTGGCCATCACCATGGGCGACCCGGCCGGGATCGGCCCGGAGATCATCGTCAAGGGCTGCCGGGCCCTGGCGCCGCGCCTGGCCGACGGCAGCTTGCAGCTGCTGGTCATCGGCCATGGCAGCGCACTCGAGCGCGCCCGCGCCGCCTTCGCGCCGGAGCTATCGTTCCCCGCCGTCACGGCCGAGGCCGACTGGCCCGCCCTCGCCTTCCTGCAGGCGGGCGAGGAGACCTCGCCGATCGAGCCTGGCGTGCTCTCCCCCGAGGCCGGGCGCTTCGCCTACCTGGCGATCGAGCGGGGCGTCCGCCTGGCCCAGGCCGGAAGGGTCGGCGGCCTCGTGACCGCGCCGCTGAACAAGGAGGCGCTGAACAAGGCCGGCCACCACTATGCCGGTCATACCGAGATGCTGGCCGAGCTCACCGGGGTGAAGGGCAGCGTGATGCTGCTGGCGCATGGCAACATGCGGGTCAGCCACGTCACCACCCATTGCGCGCTGGAGGACGTGCCGAAGCGCGTCACCCCCGCCCGCATCCGCCTGGTGCTGGACCTGACGCATAGGGCGCTGCGCGACCTCGGCATCGCGCAGCCCCACATAGCCGTCGCCGCGCTGAACCCGCATGCCGGCGAAGGCGGGCTGTTCGGCCGGCAGGATATCGAGGTGGTGGAGCCGACCATCGCCGCGGCCAATGCGGACGGCATGCGCGTCACCGGCCCGGTGCCGGGGGACACCGTCTTCGTGAAGCTGCGCGCCGGGCAATTCGACGCGGTCGTGGCGATGTACCACGACCAGGGGCATATCCCGGTGAAGCTGCTGGGCTTCCATGTCGACCCGGCGACGGGCAAGTGGGATGCGCTGTCCGGGGTGAACATCACGCTCGGCCTGCCGGTGATCCGCACCAGCGTCGACCACGGCACCGCCTTCGACATAGCCGGGCGCGGCATCGCCAGCGAGCGGAGCCTGGTCGAGGCGATCGAGTATGCGGAGCAGCTGGCGACGCATCGCGGCCAGTAAGGCCGGGGAGAAGGTATTCTCCCCGGCCCCCTCATCTATTTTCCCTGAGTCCGGCACTCGCCGCGCGGTGGCAGCCGACCCGCAAAAAGGAAGGGAGGGGCTTGGGGAGGGAATACTTTTCACTCCCCAGCCTTTCCTGCGAGCCCTAGCCTGGGGCGAAACAACCGAGGGGGAACCGCCGATGATCCGCAGGACATTCGCGCTGGCCGCGCTCGGCCTGGTGCTGCTGCTGCACAAGGCCGCGGCGCATACGCCGAGCCAGCCGCCGCACCAGATGTACAAGACGGGCGACTTCAGGCTCGAGAGCGGCGAGGTGATCCGCGACTTCGGCATCTCCTACGTCACCCACGGCACGCTGAACGCGGCGAAGTCCAACGCCATCCTCATGGTCACGGCGGTCGGCGGCAACCACCACAGGATCGACTTCCTGATCGGCCCGGGCAAGGCGCTGGATACCGACCGCTACTTCATCGTCGCCACGGATGCGATCGGCAATGGGCTGACCACCTCGCCGTCCAACAGCACGGCCCAGCCGCGCATGCAGTTCCCGCGCTATGCCATCCGCGACATGGTGGAGTCGCAGCGCCGGCTTCTGGTCGACCATCTCGGCATCAACCATGTCGCCGCGGTGGTCGGCCCGTCCATGGGCGGGATGCAGGTGCTGCAATGGGGCGTCAGCCAGCCCGGCTTCATGGATGCGCTGGTCGCCATGGTGCCGCTGGCGCGCACGCCGGCCTGGACAGTGGCGGTGCTGGAGGCGAGCCGGAAGGCGATCATGCTCGATCCGGCCTGGCAGGGCGGCAATTACACCACGCCGCCCCTGGCCGGCATCCGGCTGTGGCGCGACATCCTCTCCTTCCTCGCGGCGCGGACGCCCGAGATGTACGGCGCGCAATCTCGCCGCCGACCCGCTGGCGGTGCTGCCCTGGCTGAAGGCGCAGGAGGACGCGCAGGCGACGATCTTCGACGCCAATGACTGGCTGTACCAGACCTGGGCCTACGAGAAACACGATGTCGGCGCGACGCCTGGCATGGGCGGCGACATGGCGAAGGCCCTCGGCGCGATCCGGGCGCGGACGCTGATCCTGACCGGCACCAAGGACCTGCTGAACCCGGAATACGAACCGGCCGAGGCTGCGAAGCACATCGCTGGCGCGGAATTAGTGACCATCCGCCCGGGCAGCGTGACGGGCCATGCCTCAGCCGGCGGCGTCTTCCCGGCCGATATCGAATTCCTCAACCGCGAGATCGGCCGCTTCCTCGGCGTGGCGAGCGGGGGAAAGTAGACGCCGGTAAGTGGATCCCGATCAGGTGGGATCACCTGATCGGATGAAGACGCTCGCTGGGTCAAGACGCCAGAGCGGTTGCCGTGAGCCATGGCGAATGCAGGTCGCGCTAGACGCCGGCGCCGCTCACCTGCCGCTTCTCGACCCGGTAGCTGGGACAGCATGTCGAGAGCAGCAGAGCCTCGATCTCCGCATCCTCGGCATCGAACCACTGAGCTTTCCAGCAATCATTGGTCCAGATGGTCTCGCACATCGCGCCGTCGTCCTTGTAGCCGACGAAGTAGCGCGGCTGCGTCGGCTGTATGTTCACTGCGACCAGGAGGTGCTTGGGCATCGCCGTCCACCCGTGTTGCGACACGCCTTATGAACCACATACGGCAATGTTCCGCCGGCAAAGAAATCGTGTGGCGGGCCGGTATCGCGAGGCTGTTTGCAGTGAGCCGCCCAGAGGGGGGAAAAGCCGGCGTCCGCGTCACCGGCAAGACTGGCGCGGCGAGTACAATCGCAAATGCGAGGTGGCCAGCAATCGCAGTGATATGGCAAATGTGCGGGGGCCACCCGCCGCGCGGCCATGGCCTACATCAAGCGGGGCAGGCTCACCCTGCTGCAGGCTGCCGCGCACAGCCACGACGTCCATCTGTCCTTAATTGCCGGTTGCCGACCACCAAACCATGAAGGAGGCTAGCCCCTTCCGCGGCGATTGGCACATGGACTCTCAACCTATGTGAGATTTTTTGGCTCACCAATTCGACTCAGAGTTTCAACTGCACGCGCTACCGACCGACCTCGTTCGCAGAACCCGGCTGTGCTAAGATGTTGTGCGATAAAGGGAACACGGGCTTCGTGCGCCTGCTCCAACAGCTAATCCACTCCCGCATTCGAATGCCGCTCGCGCAGACCGTGCAACCGATCCCTGACGGAACATTCCAGAAAGCCGGAACAGATCAGGACAGGAAGCCGCGAGAAGCACGCCAGCGCTTGGCAAACGCCTTCACACCCGCGCGACCGCTGGCGCATTGCCAGAAAGGCGTGTCGCGGGACTTGAGCACTCGAAGCCAAGCCTCGCTCGATGAGAGTGAAGTCGGTCGCGAGCGCATAGCGCGCGCGCTCATTGAAGACCGCTCGCATATCGTCGTCTTCGGCGAGCGTGGCCGTGGCAAGACATGCCTCGCCAATCTTGTCGCCACCCAGGTAGAAGCGGCCGAATTCTTCGTCGTGCGCCATGTCTGCTCCGGGAACAGCAACTTCGATGAGATCATGCGTGGGCTCTTGCATGAGATGGCAGATGGGCTCGCCCGCCGAGCTTCCGCGGACTTCAACAAGCTGCTGGACATTCTGGGCCTGGCGCCATCGGGTAGCCTGCAGCCGAGTGACGTCTTGGCCATTTTTGATAACTTGCATGATCATCGAATACTCATGCTGGTTGATGAATCTGACCGGGTCGAGGACGAGGCCACGCGCACTGCTGTTGCCGATACGATAAAGCAGCTGTCCGATCGGGACCTGCCGATCCTCTTCATGATCGTCGGCGCCTCGGACAACCCGGATGCCTTGCTCGGCCGCAACCCTTCCATCCAGCGCTGCGTCATGCGGATGGGGTTGCCTTTGCTTACGCAGGCGCAAGTTGAGCATCTCGTTGCGTGCGGCGCCGCACAAGCAGGGCTGGAATTCACCGCCTCCGCCCGGACCTGCATAGCGGAGTTGGCGCGAGGCCTACCCTATATGGCGCAGCTACTTCTCTCCGCGCAGGACAGGCGGCTCTCGACAATGGCCGCACGTCGATCCTGGGCGGCGACCTGCTTGCGGCGATCGAGGCCGCGGCGATCGAAGCAAGCCCAAGCATCCTGGTGCTCTATGACCTGGCGACTCAGGCGGAACGCGACGCCGCTGCGCTCGCCGTCCTACGTGCTGCGTCAGCGGGCCCGCATGACGCGCTGGGGTGTTTCAAGGCGGTACCGGATGGTCCTGCTATTCGGGTCGCGGGAGTTCGGGTCGACCCTGCAGCGTGGCTTCGCGTGCTGGAGTTGGGCGTGGTCGAGGCGGTCCGCGGTGACGATCCCGAGCTTCTTCGCCTTCACCGAGGCATTGCTGCCGCAATCTGTGTTGCTGCGGACAGTGCTCTCACGCCAAGCCGCCGCCGAACCGGCAATGACGGAGGTCACCGAGGTGTGACACCGAATCGGCCTGCTTCGCGTGAATGGCGTCCTCGCGATTGTGCAGGGCAGATGTGTGCATGCTTCATCGACTCGGAAGCTCGGTCGCTTGCAGTGGCGGGTTGCGCATCGTTAGCGTGATGCGCGGGAATGGCTCCCTCTGCTTTGGCTGAGCCCGTTCAGGGGCAAGACGGAATGATGCTTTCGCAACACCACGATATTGCCTCCGCCTGGCAATTCTCCCAGGACACTGCGGCATTGCGACATGCGGTGGCGACGCTTGGCCCTGATTGGCAGTTGTTGCGCCCAGCAGCGTCATCGCGCAGCACGTCGGCTGCAGGCGGATCGAGCATGCCCGCCGTTCTGGCTAATCCCTCGCTCGGGCTCATCCTTCTCGACATCGCACCGCGGATCAGCCCCGCCGCGGTCGAGCAATTTCGCCGCACGCTCGAGAGCTCAGGATTCCCCGAGCGGTGCCCAGGCCACCTGCCGGTGCTGCACCGCGTCCTGCCGCGCGAGCACCTTGCCAGGCTCCCAGACATCATCGATTTCGCCCTGGCCTGGGAAGCACCGCTTACGATCCATCCTGACATCGCCTGGGTCCCCGTAGTTCGCGAGGCGCTGACAGGCATCCCCGGCGGGGAAGCCGGTTTGGTCAACCGAGCCGTCAGCAGGAAAACGTTGCCGGAAGTTGCGTCGGCGCTTGGCGAGCCCGCTGCGGCTGCGCCACCGCTACCCTCAGCCCTGCTACTCGTGACCTGCGGACTGCTCATCGCCATCGGCGGCGGCACGGCCGCGATGTGGCGACTTCTGCCCATCGAGCCGGGTACGTCACACCGCGCCTTGACGGCTGGCGAAGATTTCCGCCCAACCTTGCCGGCCGCGACAGGCGAGGATGCATGGAGATTGCCGGAACGGTCGGCGACGGGGCCGCGCTTCGACCGGGCGGATGGCGCAAGGGCGCCGGAGATGCCGGGACTTTCCGACAGCCAGTCGGCCGAAGCGGCTGCGTCTCACCCGAGCGATCAGGCCACTGACAGGATCGACCTTTCGGGCAGTGCCGGACGCAACGACACAATTGCCATGCCGGCCAACCCCGACCCTGGACCGCCGGCATCCCCCGGCACCGACGCTGTCGAACCCAGGATCGCCGTGGTCGAGCCCGAGCAGGCCGCCGGAAATGGCGGCGAGCCGTCTGCGGCCACAATGCCTCTCCCCGAGGCTGCGGTCATGGCGACGGCCCCCGAAGCCGCGACCACTCCGGATGGCTTAGCCGGCGAGGAGCGCCCACCCGTGCCGGTCAGCTCGGCATCAGGCGCCGCGCCCAGCCTGGCTGATGGGCCAGGTATCGCACCGGACGAGACGGCATCGGCTGGTCCGCATCCCTTGCCGAACCAAGCCTCGCCGCAGGTCGCCCCGGACCAGCGCCCCGACGTGACCCTTCGGCCATGGCCGCGTCGCCAACTGAGGGCGAGGCTGCGGAACCCGCGGCCGGCGCAGTCGCTGCAGCAGCCCCTGTCCTGCCACGGCCGTCAGACGCCTTGCTGTCCAACCTGCTGCGACGCGGCGACAGCCTGCTGGCTTTGGGCGATGTCTCGGCTGCCAGGCTCTTCTATGACCGCGCCGCGGCAAACGGCAGCGGCAAGGCCGCGACGGCGCTTGGGAAAACCTATGACCCGGCGGTACTCGCCCGTCTCGGCATCCCGAGCGTGTCCGGCGATCCCACACTCGCCATTCGGTGGTACCGCACGGCGCTGAAGCTTGGCGATGCGGAGGCGGGTCAGTTGCTGGACAAGGCTGGAAACCTACGTCCTTGATCCTGGGTTCGACCTTGCTGCTCGCGGCTGCAGCGGTTCGCTTCAGCCGCGCAGCTGGCAAGGCATTTGTCGCGATTTGGATCGACAGTGAAGTATCGTGCGTTGCATTCGGCGACGCAGGATTGCCGTTTCGTCTCACAGGTGGTTTGAGCCGTCGCGGGGGTGAGCACCGTCAGGGCCAGCGCAATCATCGCGCCAGCAGCAAACCCTGCGGTGATCGTGACGTGCCGCATCAGCGAAGGCCGCTCGGCCATCAGTCTGTCTGCACTGCTGCTCGGCATCTCGTCACCGCCTGTGGGGGTCGGCACCGAAGGACTACTCATCGTTGCGATGGTACCGGAGGCACGCGTTGCGTGCGCGTGACGTGATTGCGGTCGATCCACTCCTGCGCCGGGGCGAACCGCTTCAGACCGGGCACTTGCGCCGCCAGATTCACGTCTCTCCAGGCAGGGTGGAAGCTCGGTGCGTGGAATCGGTCGATACGGCTGAACAGGTAGTCCACCAACCGGGTGAGCCGCGCATAACGGTCCGATCCCGGCGGCCAATTATAGACGGCAAGGATGGTCGGTACCGAGATGGTCGGAACGTCCTCTCCTTCCGGGATGAATTGGGGATAGTCCTTCGAGGTCAGGGTCGAAGGGAGATAATGATCCAGCAGGTCGGCCTCTCCGATATCCACCGGCAGAAACCCGAAGCCAGGCCCCCATTGGCCGCGCAGGAATGCCTCCACCGGCTTCGAGGTGATGAACACCACGGCCGAGATATCGCCTTCTCCCTTGCGCATTTGTTCGAGCGCCGCCGGATGCGGGATGAAGGTCTTCTCCACATCGAGTTTCATCCGGTCGAAGATCAACGGACCGGAGTAGGCCGCAGTGGTCCCTGGCGTGTTGAAATTTACCTTCTTGCCCTTCAGGTCCGCGAGCGAGCGTATCTCCGGACGGACGAAGATGTGCAGTTCCGACGGAAAGAGATTCAGGATGTAGCTGATACGCTGGTCGATGTTCGGTACGAGGCTGCGGAACTGCTCGAGCGCATCGGCATTGATGATCGCCGTATCGATCCCACGCAGGTACAGCAACGCTTCGACATTCTGCGTCGGACCGCGGGTAACGACCGGAAGAACATGGAGCGCGTCGCTCTCATCCACCACCCTGGCAATCTCAGTGGCGAAGCGGATCGGCGCGCCTTCCAGCAAGCCGCCGGCGAGACCGACCGTCCAGGCGTTCATCTTCAATTTGGCAGCCGCTTCAGCCCTGTTCATCGGCCGGTCGGAGCGGGGCTGCGCGGCCGCCTGCGTGAGCGGATGGACCAAGCCTGCAAGAAGGACAATCAGGCCGAGTCGGATCGCTTGCAAAATGTTCATTAGTATGCCTTTGAAAATCGGCCACGTCGCCCACCGCGACGTCGTCGCAGCGCCATGCGGCCGTGCGGAGCCTGGCGCTGATGGTCGTCGCCTTCGACAGGCGAGGGACATGAGCAGCGGCTGCTTTGATCGTCTGTTGCGGCGCCGGGGCGGCCCATCCTCTGCAGCAAGGCGATCCTGGTGGTTCATGTCGGACTTCACCACGGTGGTCTCCCGTCGGACAAGCAGCCGTACAGGTGAACTGGGCAAGCTGGTCATCGACGGCAGATTGTGCAGAGCTCTCGACCGGCTCCGCCGGTGACGGCGGATGCCCCTACTGCGCAGTGATACCCCTGGCGCGGACCAGCTTGCCCCAGCGTTTGTCCTCCGCCACAGCACGTGTCAGCAGCTCGTCTTGCGTCGAGCCGACAGCCTCGGCGCCCAGCGCGGCGAAGCGGCGCGCTGTTTCCGGGTCGCGCGTAGCGGCAATCACGGCGGCCCCCATCCGAGCGGTGATGGCCTCGGGCACCCCCGCAGGAGCGCCAACGGCGAGCCAGGAGGCCGTGTCGAAACCTGGCAGGGTCTCTGCAACCGCCGGCAGCTCCGGCATCAGCGACGATCGCTGGGGCTGGTGACCGCGACCGCGCGGGCTTGACCGTCACGCACCAAGGGCAATGCGGTCGGGAATGCATCCACCATGATCTGCGCACGCCCGGCTGCCAAGTCGCGCAACGCGTCGGGATTACCGCGGTAGTGGACCAGTTCGCAGCGCGTACCAAGCCGTTGCAGCAGCAGCTTCGTCGCCAGGTGTGGAATGACGCCCGCGCCCGGCGTCGCGCAGATCGGCGGCGTCCGCTGCGCCTTCATCCAGGCCCCTAGCTCGGTGATATCCGAGACCGGAACGGAAGGGTGGACCATGACCGCCGAGGGGAAGCGGGCAAACTCACTGATGAGCGTGAAGTCGCGCAGCGGATCGAAGGGAAGGTTGGGATAGACGTGGCGATTGACCGACAGCGTCGCCGCGAACAGCGTGCCGAAGGTCAGGCCATCCGGCGCAGCGCGCGCGAGCGCCGCGGCGGCGAGGTTGCCGGCCGCACCGGGACGATTTTCCACCACGACAGCCTGACCAAGCTCCGCCTCCAGCCGTCGCGCCAGAAGCCGCGTGAGAAGGTCCGGCGCGCCGCCGGCCGGGAAGCCGACGAGCCAGCGGACGGCCCGGTCTGGCCAGGACGCAGCCTTGCCGAGGGAAGGCATTGCCGAGGTCAGCGCGGTCGGTAGGGCAAGGAGCGCGCGGCGGGTTTGCATCGGAAACATCCCGGTCAGCGGCAAAGCAATTATGAGAAAAGCTAAATACCATCGGAAAGCGACGCAACACACAGCTACGCTGCCGCATCCGGCATGTGGAGTGGTGCGGCACTGCCTGCCCCGACAGACAGATCTCCTGGTGCGAGCGCGTGTTGCGGCAGCAGGTGGCCGAGGGTGACGCCAAGCGGCGCCTTGAGCCTACCCGGCCGCGATCAAGCGGGTTGTGCCGAGTGCCGCGCGGCGACCTCAGGCCGCGCTGGAGGCAACCGCGCCCTGCTCGAGCGCAACCGCATCGCCGACCACCCGCACCTGCCGGAAGGCGATGCCTCATCAGCCTGGAGCGCCCGCCTGCGTCCGACGGGGAGCGGGCGCCCAGGCCATTCGCCGTTGCGCCGGGACCTTCATCCTGCCCTTGCAGGTCGAAGGTCCCGGCAAGGCCTGCTCAGATCGACTCCTTCAGCTCTCTTGGCCGGGCGGAAGGCGATCTTCTTGCTGGCCTTGATCTGGATCGTCTCGCCGGTGGCCGGGTTGCGTCCCGTCCGGGCCGCCCGCGAACTCACCTGGAAGATGCCGAAGCCGGGGATGCGGATCTTGCTGCCCTGCTGCAAATGCTCGGACAGGCTCTGCACGAAGGCATCCAGCATGGTCTCGACCTGACGCTTCGATAGGTCGTGGCTTTCCGCCAGCCCGGCTGCCATCTGCTTCAGGCTGACCGCCGCGGCCGGGGCGCTGCTGGCGGCCGCCGCGCTGCCCTTGGCTGGGGCTTTGGCCTTGCTCGGCGCCGGTGCCTTGTCCCCCTTCGCCGAAGCTGCCGACTTCTTGGCCGTCGCTGCCGTTGCCGCCTTCGCCATCCGTGTGTTCCCCCAAACCGTTCCCGAGTCCATTGAAGCAGAGCCTTGTCGATCATGTCACGGGCGAAGTCGGGAAATCCTCGCCCGGCTGAGCTTGGAACTGCGGCCAATTCAGGCCAGCGTCCAGCCCTTTTCGCGCCACCGGATGTCGAGACCCGGATCCAGGAGGCCCGCCCAAATCCTGCGAACGAAGCCGGCCCGGTGCCGATCTGGAAAGTTTGGGGCTTACGCGTGGCCAAGCCGCCGGCAAGGCCACCGGTCCCGCATGAGCAGTCCATGCGGATGGAATGGACACGGACGCTCTTCACGACAGCCTCGTTGCTGTCCGACGCCATGGCGGCAGGAAGCATCGAGGCCCGTTCCCGTGTCGGCGGGCTGCACGGCTCCGGCCGGCGGCTTGCCTGCCTGAGGCAGGCACCCTTACGCTTTTGCGTCCAAGTCAGAACACCACGAGGGGAATCCAGCATGGCCATATCCAGGCGCCAGGCTCTCGGCGCGTCCGTCGGCGCCATGGCGAGCGGCAGCACCACCCGGAGCTGGGCCCAGACAGGCGGCGGCGCGCGGCCGAAGCTGAAGCTTGGCATCATCACCGACCTCGCCGGCCCTTACGCCGATCTGAACCGCCCCTCCATGGCCTGCGCCCAGCAGGCGCTTGAGGATTTCGACGTTGCCGGCCGCGGCTGGGATGTGGAGATCCTGCTCGGCCAGCATTTCGACAAGGCCGACAACGCCGTCACCATCGCCCGGCAATGGTTCGACCGCGAAGGCGTCGACGCCCTGCTGGACGTGAACACCTCCGCCACCTCGCTCGCCGTCGCGGCCGTGGCGCGGGAGAAGAACAAGCCCTTGCTCCTCTCGGGCCCCGGCACGACGGAGCTGACGGGACGGCAGTGCTCGCCCAACCACATCCACTGGACCTGGGACACCTACATGCTGGCGCGCTCCAGCGGCTCGGCCGTCGTGCAGCGCGGCGGAGCCAGCTGGTACTTCGTAGCGGCCGACTACTCCTTCGGCCAGCAGCGGTGAAGGATGCCTCCTCCGTGGTCGAGGCGACCGGCGGCAAGGTGCTCGGCAGCACCTTCTACCCCTTCCCCACCACCACCGACTTCTCCTCCATGCTGGTCCGCGCCAAGTCATCCGGCGCCAAGGTCCTCGCGCTCGGCAATGCCGGGGCCGATCTGCAGAACTGCATCAAGCAGGCGCACGAGTTCGGCCTGAACCGCAGCATGACCATCGTCAGCCTGCTGACCTACGACACCGACGTGCGCGTACTGGGGCTGGAGGTCGCCCAGAACCTCATCACCACCCAGGCCTATTACTGGGATCTCAATGACCGCACCCGTGCCTTCAATGCGCGGGTGAAGCCGAAATCGCCGGAGCTCTGGCCCAACATGGCCAATGCCGGCATCTACGCGCAGACCCTGCACTACCTGAAGGCCGTGGCCGACATGGGTGTGGCCGCCGCCAGGGCCGATGGTGCGGCGGTGATCGCGCGGATGAAGGCCATGCCGACGGATGACGACTGCTTCGGCCCCGGTCGGATCCGCGAGGATGGCCGCAAGCTGCACCCGGCCTATCTGATGCAGGTGAAGACGCCGGCCGAAAGCCGGGAGCGGCACGACGTCCTGAAGCTGCTGGCGACCGTGCCGCCGGACCAGGCCTTCCGTCCGCTGAGCGAGGGCGGCTGCCCCTTCGTCAAGACCTGACGGCGGGGCGCCCGGGGCGGCGGGCCTGCCCCGCGCCGGCTCGACAAACCTCGCCGTCGCGGTGGCGTTGCTGCGCCGCCATGCCAGAGCGGAACTTCCTCGACCGGTACCGCGCAAAGCGCGACCTCCCCGGGCTGCCACGCCGCCGGGCACGACCGATAGCCGAACGGCGCGGCGGAGCGGCGCCTGCCCCACGCCTCGTGGTGCGGAAGCAGGCGGCGAGCGCGACGGTCTTCATCCCGCTCGTCTGGCGCGAGGCTGTCCCGAAGCGCTTCACCGTCAGCGCGGCGCCAGGGCTGCTGCGCCGGTGGGATTCCCGGACCGATCTCGAACAGGTCGCCCTGCCGCTGCCCAAGCCGCGTCAGGCACCGGCATGAGCAGCGCGATGATCGGCACGGCAGGCTGGAGCATACCGGCGCAGCATGCCGTCGCCTTCCCACGCGAGGGCAGCCATCTCGAGCGCTACAGCCGCCGCTTCCCGGCGGTCGAGATCAACAGCTCCTTCTACCGGCCGCATCGCCCCGCCACCTATGCGCGCTGGGCCGCGAGCGTGCCCGCGCATTTCCGCTTCGCGGTGAAGATGCCGAAGGAGATCACCCATATCCGGCGGCTGGCAGGGGCGACGGAGCCGCTCACGCGCTTTCTCGATGAGGCCGGAGCCCTCGGCGTGACGCTTGGTCCGATTTTGGTGCAATTGCCGCCCGGCTTGGCCTTCAAGCCCGACCTCGCCGGCTTCTTCCTGGATTTTCGAGTGCGCTTCGACGGCGCCATCGCCTGCGAGCCACGGCACCGAAGCTGGTTCACCGACGAGGTCGATCAACTGCTCACGCAGTTCCGCATCGCCCGCGTCGCGGCCGACCCGGCCGTGGTGGCGCGCGCCGGCGTGCCGGGCGGCTGGCCGGGGCTGCGCTACCATCGCCTGCACGGATCACCGCGGATGTACTACTCCGCCTATCCGCGTGACGCGCTCGACCTGCTTGCGCGGCAACTGGCGCAGGGCGGTGGCGAGGCGTGGTGCATCTTCGACAACACTGCCGAAGGCGCCGCCGCGGCCGACGCGATGACACTCACCGGCATCCTGGATCGGGCGAGCGCAGGATGACGCGCGAATCGGCGCGAGACCTGCACGTGCTCCATGCGCATCAAAAGCATTTGCATAGCCAGAACGGCTGAGCGCGAGCTTCGTTGATGCTTAGCCCGGTGTCGCCGCCAGCCCGCGCAGGCGCACCGGCCGGCAAGCCGTCGCGCTGGCGACAGCCGCCGCATGAGCCCGCGGGCAGGAGGCCCGCCCGCGTGCCGTCCGATGCACTCTCCACCCTTGGTCCCCGCTCGCTGCTGGATGGCGTGCTTGCCCTCGCCCTGGTCGCCGCGGTGCTCTGGCTCTGCGCCGTCGCCGCCGTCTGGGGCCGGCAGGAGCGACTCATCTTCCGGCCTGACGCACGGCCACTCGGCGACATACCGGCAGACCTCGCCGCGGTCCGGTTCCGGCAGGCCCGGCTCAGGACGCGCGACGGCCTCGACCTCGCATTCTGGGCCGCCCAGCCGCTGCCCGGCATGCCCACGCTGCTGCTCTTCCACGGCAATGCCGGCAATGCAGCAGACCGCGCGCCGGCGCTCGCGCCCTTCGCGGCAGCCGGCTACGGCGTGATCCTGGCGGAGTACCGCGGCTATGCCGGCAATCCGGGCTGTCCGTCCGAGGCCGGCTTCCTGCGGGATGCACGGGCCTATCTGGGATGGGTCGCCACCACCTGGCAGGACCCATCGCCAATCCTCTGCGGCGAGAGCATCGGCTCAGGCGTGGCCGTGCGGATGGCGATGGAGCAGCCGGTACGCGCGGTCGTGCTGGATGCGCCCTACACCTCGGTCGCCGATCTGGCCGCCGCGATGTACCGCTGGCTGCCGGCCCGCACGCTGCTGCGCCACCCCTTCGATACCCTCTCCTGCCTGCCTGCGGTTCGCGCGCCGATGCTGGTCGTGCATGGAGAGGCGGATGACCTCATCCCGCCCGAGCATGGCCGACGGGTTGCCGCGGCAGCAGGCGGCCCGGCCGAGTTCGTGCTGCTCCCCGGCATCGGCCATCCCGTCCTGGGCAACGACCGTGCCGGGCAGGGCGCCGCGGCCGTCCGCAGCTTCCTGACGCGGCTCTCCCTCGCGGTGGATGCTGTGGCCGAAAGCTGAGCCAAGCGGCGGCGAGCAGCGCGGCGACATCCGGCCGGTACCTTCGTGTCAGCTCCGGCCACTGCTTGCGTCCCAGCACCGAGGCGGCGCCGCCGCTGAAGCTGCTTCGCCCTGCGCCTTCTCACGCAGGACGATCGCGAGCTAGGACGGCAAACGCCGCACGGCGACCTGTCGCCTCAATGCACGCAGTTCCTCGAAACGCTGCGTCACGTCGCGCAGGATCGCGGCCATGCCCTCCATGCGGCCTGCCGAGTCGCGCAGGGGCACGATGGTGAATTCCAGCGAGACCCGGCTGCCGTCCTTGCGGAGGCCGGGCACGGCGAGCACCTCGCCCGCACCATAGCGGCTCTCGCCCGTCTGCATGACCCGATCGAACCCGGCCCAGTGCCGCGCACGCTGCGGCTCGGGGACGATGATGTCGAGCGGGCGGCCGAGGGCCTCCGCAGCGGCGTAGCCGAACAGGCGCTCCGCGCCGGCGTTCCAGAACCGGATCGCCCCCTCCCGGTCCGCGAGGATGATGGCGTCCGGCGCCGTCTGCAGCAGGGTGCGGCCCAGGCGATCCAGCTTCGCCCCCGACCATCCCTCACCCATCATGCGTCTCCATCCTGGCCGGCTTGGTCGGGACAGGCCGCATCCGCCATGGCTGCCGCGCCCCGGAAGACCTGCCGCTCGGTGACGATCGCGTGCATCGGCACGTCGTGCCGCTGCGGATGGACGCTCTCCAGCCGCCCGATCTCGAAGCCGACGCCGATGGCATGCGGTGGCGGCGACGCCGCGGCCAGGGTCCGGTCGTAATAGCCGCCGCCATAGCCGAGCCGGTAACCCTGCGGGTCGAAGCCGAGCAGCGGCACCAGCAAGGCCTCGGGGCGGACCCAGTCGCCCTCGTCCGGCACGGGGATGTCCCAGACCCCGGGCCGCATGCGCATGCCAGGCCACCAGGCTCGGAAGGCCACCGGCCGCGCCCGCTCGACCACCACCGGCAGCGCCAGGCGCAGGCCGCGGGCATGCAGCCGCCGGGCCAGGGGCCGCGGGTCGTATTCGCCCTTGAAGGGCCAGTAAAAACCGACGGTCCCCGCTGCGCCGGCCAGCACCGGCAACCCCTCCAGCCGGGCCGTGATGGCGGCGCTCCAGCCTTCCCGCTCGGCGCGTCCGGCGCCGAGACGCTGCGCGACAAGCCGCGCGCGCTGCGCCTTGCGCCAGCGCCGCACCTCGTCCCAGCCCTGCACGCCGTCAGCCGCCGGCGCGGCCATGGCGCCGCAGGTCGCGCTCGAGCATCCTGAGGATCTCCGCGAGGTCGTGCCGCAGCGCATCCTCGGCCAGGCGGGGCAAGGCGGCGCGCAGCCGGGCAGCCAGGCGATCCTCCCCGCCATCGGCCGGTCCTGCCGCAGGGGCGCCGTCGACGGCCGCCGCGCCCCGGGCATGCGTGCGCCCGAGCGGCCGCGCGACACCCGGGCGGGCCAGGTGACCTCGCAGCCTGGCGCGCACCCAGGCTTCCTCCACCACCGTGCCGGACCACTTCGCCACGAGCAGCGCCTCCAGCAAGGCCCGCACCTCGTCATGGCCGAGATAGCCGAGATAGGCCGGGTCGAGCTCGTGCATGAAGCAGGGTGGCGAGCTGCAGAGGATGACGACGTTGGGATCCTCCTCCGGCGGCGCGATCGGCGGCCTTGCACGCCGCTGCGGGCTCGCTTCACCCATCCCTGCCTCCTCGGTTTTGTCCAGCGGTCTGCGCGGAACGGTGCATGGCCGTCGCATGGCGCATGATCAGGCCACCAGTTCCCTGCCCGCCGCCGCCTCTCGCGGCGGCCCGGCGTGGTGGCAGCGGGGGCGGCCGGTGCCGCCCCGGCGCAGCATGACGATCTCGCCCAGCACCGACAGCGCGATCTCCTCCGGTGTCCGCGCCCCGAAATCGAGCCCGGCCGGCGCCCGCAACCGGGCGAGCGCCGCCTCGGCGAATCCCTCCCCGTGCAGGAAGTCCGCGACCAGCCGCGACCGCTTGCGGCTGGCGATCACCGCGACATAGCCGGCGGGGAGTGGAGCGCGCGGACAGCGGAGATGTGGTCGCCCTTGTGCTGCGTGGCGATCACCACCGCATCCTCGGCCTGGGGCTGCAGCCGCTCGTAGCCGTAGTCGCCGTCGATGATCTCCGCCGCATCCGGGAAGCGGGCCCGGTCCGGCGCCGGCGCCTCGTCCACCACGACCCGGAAGCCGAGCGTGGCGCCGAAGCGGCAGAGGCACTCCGCCACCCGCCCATGGCCGAGGATCCAGAGCGTCGGCGCCGGGTGCACCGGCTCGACATACACGCGCATGCTGCCGCCGCAGGGCATGCCGACGCCCAGCACCTCGTCGTCGAGGTCGAGTTCCACCACGCGGGGCTGCCGGGTGCGAAGGCATTCCAACGCCGCCTGGCGCACCGCGGACTCCGCGCAGCCGCCGCCCACCCAACCGGCGAGCAAGGTGCCGTCCTGGCCGATCAGTGCCTTGGACCCCGGACGGGCCGAGGCGGAGCCCGCGGTCTCGACCACCGTCGCCAGCACATAGGGCTCGCGCCGGTCCCGCAACGCCACGGCCAGGTCCAGGAACTGGGGCTGTTCGCCCTCCGTCATGCACTGCCTCCTTGGGACGACCCAGATATGCCGAAGGGATCTGGGGGCGGGACAGGCGGCACACAAACGAGATTCATTGTAGGATGAATGCAGGAATTCTGCAGTGAACGTCGGGGGCGGCCATGGACATCGAGCTGGCGCGTACCTTCCTCGCCATCGTCTCGGCCGGCAGCTTCGTCCGCGCCGCCGAGCGGCTGAATGTGAGCCAGACCGCCGTTAGCGCGCGGATCCGCTCGCTGGAGGAGCAGCTCCGGCGGCCGCTCTTCGTACGCAACAAGGCCGGCGCCTCGCTGACGCCGGCCGGCGAGAGCTTCCTGCGGCATGCGCCGGCGCTGGTGCAGCTCTGGGAGCGGGCGCGGCACGAGGTGGCGGTGCCACCGGGGCGGCGGGCGGTCCTGGCGATCGGCGCGGAGCTCAGCCTCTGGGACCCGCTGCTGCTGCGGTGGCTGCTCTGGATGGGGCGCGCGGCGCCGGAGGTTGCCCTGCGTGCGCAAGTCGGCCAGTCCGAGACACTGATGCACCAGGTCGCCGAGGGCATCCTCGACCTCGCGGTGCTGTACGCCCCCCGCTACCGGGCCGGCATCACGGTGGAGCTCCTGGCCGAGGAGAGGCTGGTCCTGGTGACCTCCCCGCCCGGGGCCAAGGGCGATGCGCCACCCTACGTGCATGTGGACTGGGGGCCGGACTTCGCCCCTTCGAAGGGCCTCGGCCGGGCCGATCCGGCCATCCATGTCGGCTTTGGCCCGCTTGGCCTGGGCTACATCCTCGCCGCGGGAGGCTCCGGGTATTTCCGCATGGGCGCGGTCCGGCCGCATCTGGAAAGCGGCCGTCTCGCGCTGGTCCCGGGCGCCCCGGAATTCGTCTACCCCGCCTATGTGGTCCATGCGGAGACCACCGACCCGGAGGTGGTGCGGCTCGCGCTGGAGGGCCTTCGGCATACGGCGGCAGCGGATCAGGCCGAAGTCCCGCCGGATGCGATGCCGGGCAGCGGTCCGGCGCTGCCTGGCTGACGCTGCGGCGGGCAACGAAGGCCCGCTGGCGAGCACCACGCAGGGTGGATCGCGGCGGCCCTGGCGCAGTGACGTCGGAACGCCGCTGCGCCAGGCGGGGCGGCGCGAGGCAGGATGCTTCAGGCCGCGCGACGCACCACGCGTGCTGGACTGCCCGGTGCCTCGACGGGCGGCCTAGCTAGCCGAGGTCGCAGCTGCGGCGAGTTCCGCGCCGAGGAAGGCGGCGATGGCCCCGGACCCGACCGGTCGGTCCCGGCCAACCCAGCCTTGGCTTCCGCGTCGGGATTGTAATTCGTGTTGGTGTTGACGTCGTAGACCAGCGTCCGCCCGTCGCTGCCGCGAATGAACTCGATGCCGGCCACCTCGGTGCCGTTGGCCGACAGGAAGGCTTCCAGCCGGCTTCGAAGCTGGGGATCGATGCCTTCCTCAAGCACGCGGAACCGCGGGGCGGGCGCCGCCTCCGGGCCCGGTCCGGCGTCCACGGCACAGATATCGGCCGGACACAGCTCGAAGCCCGTCGAGGTGTCCACCTCGACAGCGTAGAGGAACCGGCCGCCGACGAACTCCGCGCGCGTGATGACCGGGCGCTCGGCCCGAACATAGTCCTGCAGCAGCCAGAGCCCGTCGGCAGGATGCTCGTCATCCGGAAGGGCGTGCAGGTAGCCCTGCAATGCGTCGAGGTCCGGGAACAGCCTGACGCCCAATCCCTTTCCGCCGCGGTTGGGCTTGAGGATCAGCGGATCCCCCGCGAAATGCGCCCGGGCCGCAGCCAGGATGCGCTCGGGCGCGCCGAGCGCCACCACCGTGCGCGGGACGGCGATGCCTGCGGCTTCCAGCGCCGCATACTGCCGGACCTTGCTGATCTCGAGGTCGAGCGCGCGGGGCCCGTTCACCACGCGCCTGCCATGGCGCGTGAGCCAGGCCAAGACCCCCGCGGTGAGCTTCGGCGGCGTAGCGGTGGCCCCGCGTGTGCGAGGATGCGCTCATGCGGTTGTAGAAGATCCCTGCCGGCGGCGCGGCGGCGAGATCGAAGACACCGCCGGACAGGTCCCATTCCGCCCAGGGCAGCCCGCGCCGCTCTAAGGCTTCGGCCAGCGGCGGGAGCCAGGCCGGGTTCTCATGGATGACATGGATGCGGTGCATGGCGCAGGACCGTTTCTCGGTTTGCAGGGCGGCACCCGGATGCGCGGGCTAGGCTGAAAGCGGCCCGGGGCAGCTGGTTCCGGCGCAATGGGCAGGACGGCGGGTTTGCGTGGCCGTCAGGCGGGCGCGCAGCCACGCCGACGAACCGGAGCGGGCAGCAGGTGGGATGCACGACGGGGAGACACGCACCCGCACGGACGAGGCGCGCTGCCTTGAGCCTCGTATCCTTCCAGGCACGCCCCACATCGACGCGCCTGAACCTCGTCCGCCGGTCAGCCGATGCCCGCGAGCAACTCGACGACCTTTTCCGGCGCCGGGATCTCGACGTCGTGCGGCACCGGCATGTCGATGTAGCGCCACCCTGCCTTGCCGCGGGCGCGCTGCCGGCTCGGCTCGATCGCGGCGAGCGCCGGGTTGGTGTAGGCGACATAGGTCACCGGCAGCCCCGCCCCGGCCGGCTTCGCGAGTCGCACCGGGCTTTCATAGGTGCCGATGGGCTGCGGCCGAAGCCGGCGCATGAACCATTGCTTCCCGGGACTGTCGGGGATCGGAAAGGCTTCCGGCCCCGGCACCGGCAGGGCGACGCCGCCGCCCTGTTCGCGCGCCACCTTGCGGCGGGACTCCTCCAGCCCCGGCGGCAGGACGTCGAAGGCCGTCTCGCCATTCTCCGGGATCAGGGCATCGAGGTAGACGATGTGGCGGACGCGGTCCGTCAGGCGGTCCGCGACCCCGGTCACGGCCATGCCGCCATAGGAATGGCCAACCAGGATGATGTTGTGGATCTCCTCGGTCTCGATGACGTTCGCCACGTCCTGGATGTGCGTCTCGACCGTGATCTGGCGCGCCATCAGGTGGCTGCGCTCCCCCAGCCCGGTCTGGGTTGGCGTCCAGACCCGGTGCCCCTGGCGGCGCAGCCCCTCGGCGACGTCGCGCCAGATCCAGCCGCCGCCATAGGCACCGTGCACGAGGACGTAGTTTTTCGCCGCGGCAGGCGCGGCGGGCTGGGCCTGCGCCGCGGCCTGGTCTGCCGCGAGGGCCACTTGCACGGTTGCCAGACCGCCAAGCAGATGGCGACGCTCCATGGACTGCTTCTCCCAATCCGTGGCCCGGACGCTAGGGTCGCCCTCGCCCCCCGACAAGGTCGGCTGGTCACCGCGGCCGTGCCGGCCTTCCCGGGTCGGGCGCGTGTCGCCATACGGAACAGGTCGCCCGGTCCGCTTGGCGGACGATGCGGTATCCGCCTTCGCGCCTGACGCAATTGTCTGACCGCGATCCGGGAGAGGGTTGCCCGGCTACTCGAGGAAGCGGGCCACCTTCCCACTCGGCTGCGTTGCCGGGCCTCGCTGCTTTCCATTCCTGGCCGGACGGCGCCGATCGCAGAACCTCATGCGGCGAAGGGTACGCTCTGAGCGCATATGGGCCCCTGCGCCGTTTGGACGCACCGATTGGCGACTGGCTGTTGCGGCACAAGCGGATGCGCCTGCGAGGGCAGGCGACGGCGATGAGGCTGTCTTGCCTCGTCGATGACGATGGCCTGCGCGCGGCAGATGGGCGCGTCTACACCGCAGGAAATGACTGAAGCCACTGACGAAGCCGGCGCAGCACCAGGCGATCGCGAGCCCATCGAAGGCGACCACGCGGCTGATGCTGCTGGCCAAGGCGCCGGACCGTCCGACCGCCTGCTATCGGTTTCACTGGAAAGGCTTGGCGGACTCGAAAGGATCTCGAACCTTCGACCTCTGCCTTCGGAGGGATTTTTTATTTTATTATCACTTGGATAGTACTTACCACTACAAATATTTGTTCTGGCATCTGCCAAGCACAACATGTTGTTTATTTGCTTTCGCTTCGAAGGCAGGGTAGAAATATTTATAAAATCGTGAGAATGCACGACTTTGAAAAAAAGCAAAATCAAACGCTTAGAGCCCGCTTGAAGCGGCCCGACCACCACAGGCTTCGTGTCCGCTGGGGCCGATCTAGCCCTACCATTGTGTTTGGAGGCCCTTTTAAAACGGCCTCTTATCAAACTGCCTTGCCGACGCTAATGGTGGAGGTGATAACCTGTCACCTATTGCTGCTCGCTGAAGTTCCAGCGAGAGCATTCTCGAATCGTATAGATCGCCCCAGTTCTCTAGAAAGTCATTAAATCTTTTCCAATATTATTGAGGAGCCTGTTCAGCGTCGCCGTTCGGGTAGAAACTGAATTGGCCCATATCTTCTCAGCATCACGAACATCGGCCGGATTGTCGCCGAAGAAAAGGCCCGATTTCCGTATCTCGTCGTAAAATTTGTTACGAGCACTATCGTCAAACATAAGCCGGAGCAGATGAAGCAATAGTAGACTTCGCGTAATTCCGACGCGCTTTGCTATCGAAGTAGAATGTCGGTAGTTTTCTATATCAAGCAAAACGACAATCTTTCGCTTCTCAATGGTAAATAAAACTCCATGTCCAGAGTACCGCACCATATCGTTTGAGTTTAACGCCCAGAGAAAATAATCAGAAAAATTTGAATGCCTCGCTAAGGTACCTGTTTATAATATCATGCGACGTTTTCCCGCGACGCCGAGCAAGCTCCGTCACAACCTCGAACCAAAGATTATCTTCTTTGGTTTCCAAGTCGACGTGAAGTTTTTTGAAAGTTTCTGTGTCCATCTTTAGCTGCTTTATGTAGGCGTCATCGACTAATGTTTTTTTGTTCACGAGAGCGCCGCGAAAACTAGCACCTGTTAAATTGAAGCCACGAAGGTCTATACCGCGAAGATCGACGCCATTAAAATCGGAACCTCGGTAAAAAGTAGCAGGGTCCCCACCAGCAATCGCGGCTAAATGCCGCAAATCATCATTGTCACTATCGACAATTGCCTGCAGTCGCGTGAGTTCCATTGGTTTTTATTTGGACTCTACACTTGGCATTGCATCTCCTAAAACGATCTTCGCAAACGGCTCACTAAGGTCTCCGCAGTAAAGACTTGTACGAGCCAACTCATCCTTTATATACTGCTCTACTGCTACCTGCTTTGTCCTGGGCAGCATTGTCCATTTCATGATATTCGAGGACGTGAACTCCACGTCTTCGATTATGAGGTCTTCACGCATGCATTGTATTTCGATCCTCATTTCAGGCGGCTCACCGCGTGCTCGACCGGCTTTGGTGTCTCGAAGTTTCATGACGGAAACTGAAGCCGGCCAAGGCTGCCCCTGAAGGCGATCAGCGATCCTCGGTGCTATACGGAATGCGTATCCATCCGACGTTCTCCAGTGGGTAACTTCCAATGGAGAAACCTCATCCGAACTCTCGATTTTGTCAGTTATGGTCACGGCCGTGTCAACCTTGCCGCTAGCGGATAAAGAGTTTTTTCGTCCCCACCGCGACATCGGCTGCAACCGATGCGCGCGTCTTCTGCTCATTAACGCTTTTTCTTTTTATTTTTGACTCTTCCTGCCTCAAAACTGTCGAGCGTTTAATTTCTAAAACACCAACACGGTCGCGAATGACATGCACCTCGGCCCGCTTTAATGATAATCTAAATCGAACCGGCGCACCTGGACCTCCGACTCGCCCCCTTGGCTCGAACACGACATCAATATGTAAGTCAGCTTCCGCGTGTTTGCCGTCGAAAGGTGACCTCCAAGCATCGAGCATTATGGTCTGTGCAAAAACCCTGGGGTTGTTATCGCCAGTGCTCACGTGATGCTCCCTTAGAAAATCCCAAAGCTGCCAAAAAGTGTTGAATCGCGACGAAAAAACCGAAAACTGCATGCAGATGACACAGCAAAGCGGTCAACTCTAAACGCCCATCTTGAATGGCGTTGCCAAATTTCGCGTTTTAAAACGGTTCTGTTGTGGCTTGCTTTAAAGTACTTTACCCATAATGCTGACCGCAAGCCTACGACTGCTAATCGCGCCCAAGGCCCCAGTTTCGATTCGGATCGCTGCGCCGATTCGGCCCGCTAGGATCAGCAACGATTTTCGTTTTTCCATCCTTAGTCAAATGGAAATCCATCAGCCATTTAGATGTCTTGCGGCTATTCGAGAGCTGTTTACGAAATTTGCGTTCAATGACAACCTCGCCGTCCTCTAGCCTTTTGTTGCCTTTTTCGCCCTTGAATCGCTGTTGGAAAAGTGTGCGAAGTTCAAGCCACTCTTTGTTTTCCTCTTCGAACTCGCGCGCTCCCTCATTCCGGATTTCGACGCAAGTCGGACACATGGTCATCATGGAGGCGATCCCGCCGCGCCGCCACATTCGTTCCTCACCCTGACCGGCTGAGACTTCATACCCACACCAGCCGCAACGGGGAGTGATGCCGGACTCCATTGTTTACCCCGCGAAAAAAGACACGAATCCGAATCAAACGCTCACGACGTTCATAACAGATTCCGTATTCATGCAGGTCAACAATTATTTTCTACGAAGAGAAACCCAAGACAAGCCGGCTTCATATCGCAACAATGTCAAGGGGAGATGGCGCACCCGGCAGGACTCGAACCTGCGGCCTCCAGATTCGGAATCTGGCGATCTATCCAACTGATCTACGGGTGCATAGCCCTACTTAGGCTGCACTTAACGTGCTGATATTACTTATTTTTGTTCAATGGTCAATCTCGTGTTTTCTCACGAGATCGCCAAAAAACAAGGCTGCTGGATCACAGGGTTGCTGAAGGGAGGAGCCGCTTTCGGAGGGCAGCGCTCTATCCAGCTGAGCTACGAGTCCAACGCGGCACTTCCTAGCCCGACCGGCCGCACAAAGGAAGCCCCCGGCGCGGATGGTGTCACTCCCGGTGGATGTCATGCGTGACGATGCCCGGATCCTCCGCCGGCAGCGCGCGCCAGTCCGGCCGCGCAAGGGTCCGCCGCGTGTCCTCGAGCCCGCTCTGCCAATGCTCCCGCATCGTCTCCGGGCCGAATTCGTAGTCCTTCGCCTGCCCCTCATAGGCCTTGGCCTGGTAGACCATCTGCAGGATCGACAGCCGCGGCAGCCGCGCCAGGCGGGTCCGCATCGCCCGGTCCTCCGCGGTCAGCGCCGCCTCCGGCACCCGGCCCAGCGCGGATTTCAGCCGCAGCTGCCAGCGCCGCAGCCGGGTATAGGCATCGGTGTTCATCCGGGTGCGGGACGAGTAGCGGATATCCTTCTCCCGCCCCAGCACCTCCTCCATGTCGCGTGGCAGCGGGCCGCGGGCAGGGAAAAGGTCCACTTGGAAGACCAGCGCGTCGCGGCAGTCCAGCTCGTCCTCCAGCAGGTGCTGCAGCGGGGTGTTGGAGACCAGCCCGCCGTCCCAGAACCACTCGCCGCCGATCTCGCACCGCCGGGAGGCCGGGCGGCAGGGCGCCGGAGGCCATGACGTGCTCCGGCGCCAGGGGCAGCGCGGCGCTGTCGAAATACTGGAAGTTGCCGGTCATCACGTTGACGGCACCCACCGCCAGCCGCGGATGCCCGCCGGGGCTGTCCAGCAGCGACCAGTCCACCAGCTCCTCCAGCGTCTGCCGCAGCGGCGCCGTTTCGTAGAAGGCCGTCGCCCCGGCCGAGCCGCGCGGCGCCAGCCAGGGACTGACCGGGTTGGGCCGGAAGAAGCCCGGCGTGCCGAGGCCAAGCGTCGCCAACGCGCTCTGCTGGTTGCGGGCGCGGCGCAGATCATCGCCGTCCGGCGCAAAGGGCCAGAGATTGCGCCGGGTGATCCGCTCCCAGAACTCGCGCAGGCGCGGTAGCCGGTCCTCCCGCCGGTTCCCGGCAATCAGCGCCGCATTGATGGCACCGATCGAGACGCCGGCCAGCCAGTCCGGCTCCAGCCCGGCCTCGTGCATCGCCTCGTAGACGCCGGCCTGATAGGAGCCGAGCGCCCCGCCCCCTGCAGGACCAGGGCGATGCGGCCGAAGGCGCAGTCAGCCGGCGGATTAGTAGCCAAGCGATCTTTCCTTCCGTGATGGCGGCAGGTGCCTATGCTAGCAGCGACGGAGGGACGAACCATGGACGGAAGCGCAAGCGCAACCCCTGCGCCGAACGACCCGCAATCCCTGCTCCAGGCGCTTTATGCCGAGATGCGGCCGCACAGCCTGTATCCCCTTTGGGAGGTGCTGGCCTCGCTCGTCACCCCCGCGCCGCGCTCCGCCGCCCGGCCGCATCGCTGGTCCTATGGCCTGGCGCGGGACTGGCTGCTGCGCGCCGGCGACCTGATCAGCGCCGAGCAGGCCGAGCGCCGGGTGCTGATCATGGAGAACCCCGGCCTGCCCGGCACCTCCGCCATCGTCCCCAGCCTCTATGCCGGGCTGCAGTTGATCCTGCCGGGGGAGGTCGCGCCCTGCCACCGCCACACCCAGAGCGCGCTCCGCTTCGTCATGGAGGGCGACGGCGCCTTCACCGCGGTGGACGGGGAGAAGGCGGTGATGCGGCCATTCGACCTGGTGCTGACGCCGAACTGGCAGTGGCACGACCACGGCAATGCCAGCGATGCTCCGATGATCTGGCTGGACGGGCTCGATATCCCGACCGTCCGCTTCTACGAGACGAGCTTCGCCGAGCGGCTGGCCGAGCCGGCGCATTCCGAGACCATCCCGGCCGGCGACAGCATGCGACGCTACGGCCGCAATCTCCGGCCGATGCGCGGCACCGCGGCCGACCGCCGGCCGGCGCACCAGCCGCTGTTCCACTACCCCTATGCCGAATGGCGGGAGAGCTTGCTGGCCCTGGCGGCGGCGGAAGCGCCCGACCCGCATCTCGGCCATGCCATGGAGTTCACCAACCCGGCCGATGGCGGCCCGGTCATGCCGACCATCGCCGCGCATGTCCGCCACCTGCCGGCCGGCTTCGAGACGCGGCCGCGCCGGAGTACCGACGGCACCATCCTGGTGGTGGTCGAGGGCCATGGCACGGCCCGCATCGGCGAGGTGGAATACCGGCTGGAGGAACGCGACGTGCTCGTCGTGCCGTCCTGGCAGGCTCTGACGCTGGCGGCGGCCAGCCGGATGGTGCTGTTCGGCTACTCAGACCGCGCGGCGCAGGAGAAGCTCGGGCTGTTCCGGGAGGCGAGGCTCTAGCAACCGCCCGTTGCCCCGCCGCGTTGCCCCGCCGATCACACGGGAGGCAGGCATGGCGGAGCCGATGAAGCTGGCGGCGGAGGGTGTCGCGCCGACGCAGTTCGAAATACCCGGGTCGCGCGGCGACTTCCGCATCCAGATCCTGAACGAGGACACCTCGCGCGGCGTCGTCACCAGCATCGTCCACATCCCGCCCGGCGGCTTCATCCCGGCGCATTTCCACGAGGCGGGGCCGGAGATGCACTATGTCCTGTCCGGCGACCTGATCGAGCGCGGCGAGACGCTGGCGCCGGGCGCCTTCCTGACCCAGGCGGCCGGTGTGGTGCACGGCCCACATGAGAGCCAGGGCGGCTGCCAGGTGCTGACGGTGCAGTCCTGGCAGTCCCGCGACGGCAAGTTCGACTTCCACATCGCCGAGGGCGAGGCAGCACCCTCCGGCCAGCAGGCGCAGGCGCAGCCGCAGGGCAGCCAGCAGGACCTGCAGGCCCGCGCCCCGGCCGGCGAGGGCGGCGAGACCGGAGCGGCCATCGCCAGCGAGGGCCTGCCGGGCCAGGACGACGGCGGCAAGCCCGCCGCGCGGAAGGCGACGGAGGAGAGCCTCGGCCGCGGCTACGGCTGACCCCCGCCCTCCGGCGCGGCGCAGCACGGCGCAGAGCCGGGAGAAGGACAGCCAGAATGCGCCGTGCCCCGGCACATCCTCCGCCACGGCGCCTTGCCGCGGCTCGCCGCGGCGCAGCAGGCCGAGCCGCGCTTCGAACCGGCCGCGCATGTTCTCAAGGAAGGCGTCGCTGCCGCCGAGATACTGCTCGAGCAGCCCGGCGGCGATCTCGATCTCGAGGCCCGGCCGCCCGGCCAGGGTGAAGCGCTTCAGCGCCCGGCTGTCCTGCGCCAGCGCGAGGTGCAGCCGGTGCAGATCCGCCAGATGCCGCGCGATTTGCAGCCGGGTCTCACGGGCCTCCTCGGCCAAGGTATCGGTGTCCGTCATCCTCCATGCGCCTTCTCCGGGCCATCGAGGATGCGGCGCCGGCACTGAAGCCGCGGTTAACGTCCCTGCCCCGCGCGATGGGCGGCCCAGTCGGCATCGCTCCAGTCGAGCATCGCGTCGCTGCCCGAGCGCGCGCCGCCGAGGTAGCGCTTGCCGCCGTCGATCACCACCGCCTCCCCGGTGATGTACGCGGCCATGTCGGAGACGAGGAAGGCGGCGAGCTCGGCAAGCTCGGCATGCTCGCCGACGCGGCGCAGCGGGATGCCCCGCTCCACGGCGCCCATGCCTTCGGTCCTGAGCCGCGCAGTGGCATCGGGGTGGGGAAATTGCCCGGTGCGATCGCCACCAGGCGGATGCCCTTCGGTCCCCATTCCACCGCCAGCGATTTCGTCATCGCCAGCACGCCGGCCTTGGCCATGGCGGAAGGCAGGGTGAAGGCGCCGCCCTGCAGCGCCGAGAGCGTCAGGATCGACAGCACCGTGCCGCCCCGCCCCGCCTCGATCCAGCGCCGTCCGGCGCCCAGCGTGCACCAGGTGCTGCCCTTCAGCACGATGTCGAGCACCGCATCGACGGCGCGCGGCGAGAGTCGGTGCGACTGCGCCAGGAGATTGCCCGCCGCATTGTTGACCAGCACGTCGAGCGGCGCGCGTGCCCATATTCGGTCCAGCATCGCCTCCACTGCAGCATGGTCGCGCACGTCGCAGCGCTCGGCCGCCACGGCGGGGCCGAGCTCGGCCGCCGCCGCGGCCAGCACCTCCGCCCGCCTGCCGCAGATGGTCACCCGCGCGCCGAGTTCGACGAAGCGCCGCGCCATGCTGCGGCCGAGCCCGGTGCCGCCGCCGGTGACGAGGATGTGGCGACCGGCCAGCGTGTCGGCGCTGAGCATGCGCGTCAGCCCCCCAGCACCACCTGGCCCGGCCGCGGCTCTCCCGCGAAGGCCGCGGCGATGTGGTCGCGCACCTCCGGGATGCGGCGGTAGTACTGGTGGGTGAAGTCGATCTCCTGCTCCGCCACGCGGTCCTGCACGCCGCTGCAGTCGACGAGGCAGAAGCGGTCCGCCGGCAGGGCGGCAGCGTCCGGCGGTCCCTTCTCGCCCAGCCGCTGGATGCTGTTCACCGCCTCGCTCACCATGAGGATCTGGTCCTCCGCGCTGACATAGACGCTGGTGCGGTCGGCAAGCCGCGGCATCTGCTCCAGCCAGGGCGGCGCATGGCCGGCGAAGGCGAAGTCGCTGTCGGCGGCGGCCAGCACCGCCTGGTCGAAGCGCATCTCCGGATTCTGCCCGCTGGTGTTCCAGCCGGCGAAGGCGCCTTCCAGCGCGACATGCCCCATGCTGTGCGCCAGCAGGAAGACCTTGCGGCCCTGGGCGCGGACCTGCCGCACCAGCGGCGCCAGCCGGTCGAGCGTCCGCGCCAGGTCGCGGCCGGAGCTGCGGGCATTGCTCTGGTCCAGCTTGTAGCGGTTGGCCAGCGGGCTGCGCAGCTTCCGGCTCAGCGCGAAGCCGAGCAGCGAGAGCAGCACGGTGGCGGCACCGGGGACGACGTCCTGGCCGTCCACGACGCGGCCCGCGGAGGGCCAGGTGAAGGCGATGACGGTGCAGTCGGCGCCCGGCACGCCGGAGGCGGCGAACCATTCGCGGTTGAAGGCGGCGCGGGTGATCGCGTCCGCGAAGCTGTTGGCGAAGCCATGCACGAAGAACAGCAGGTTCTTGCCGCTGCCGAGGATGTCGGCCAGCGTCGTGGCGCTGAACATGTCCGCCGTCACGTCGGCGACCTCCTCGACCTGCCGCTGCCCGAGCGTCGCCGGGTCGGGCGTGGTGTTGGTGACGAAGGCGACGCCGCAGGACAGCGCCCGGCTTTCCATGCCGACCATCAGCGGGCCGAAAGCCTCCGCCGGCTGCGCCCCGGCCGGGCCGGGCGCCCGGTTGGTGACGAAATAGACGCTGGTGCGCATGCTGCCCTCCCCTGCCGGTGGCGCGCGGCGGCTTGACCGCCCTTGCCGCCGGGGCGAGCCTGCCACGAAACATCCGGAAGGAATACGCGCCCATGTTGCCGCTGCAAGGCGTGAAGGTGCTCGAGATCGGCCAGAATCTGGCAGGTCCTTATGCCAGCGAGATCCTCGGGATGCTCGGCGCCGAGGTGGTGAAGATCGAGCGCCCGGAGGGGGACGACGCGCGGGGCTGGGGCCCGCCCTTCCATGCCGGCATCGCCTGCAGCTTCCATGCGGTGAACCGCAACAAGCGCAGCGTCGCGCTCGACCTGCGCGACCCCGCGGGGCTGGCCTGGCTGCGCGACTTCATGACCACGCAGGACATCTTCATCCAGAACATGCGGCCGGGCTCGCTGGAGGGGTTCGGCCTGGGCGCCGAGGCGCTGCGGGCGCTGAATCCCCGGCTGATCTACTGCTCGCTGCATGCCTTCGGCGCCAAGGGCCCGCTGGCCATGCGGCCGGGCTACGAGCCGATCATGCAGGCCTTCGCCGGCATGTTCAGCGTCAACGGCTCGGCCGAGGCGCCGCCGGCGCGCGTGGGGATGCAGGTGCTCGACCTCGGCACTGGGGTCTGGGCGGCGCTGGGGTGCCTCGCCGCGCTGCAGCTGCGCGGACATACGGGCGCCGGCTGCATCGTCGATACCTCGCTGTTCGAGACGGGGCTGGGCTGGATGGCGCAGCATTTCGCCGGCTTCAACGAAAGCGGCCGGCAGCCGCCGCGCCACCGCAGCGGCAACCCGAAGCTGATCGTCTTCCAGGCTTTCGACACGCAGGATGGCGAGATCGTGGTAGCCGCGGCCAACGACCGGCTCTTCGCCAGATCCGCGATGGTGCTCGGCCATCCCGAATGGGGCAGCGACCCGCGATTCAGGACCAATGCCGACCGCATCGCCCACCGCGAGATCCTGCTGCCGCTGTTGGAAGCGGAGATGCTGAAGCGGACGAGCGAGGACTGGAGCGAGGCGCTGGAGGCTGCCGGCATTCCCTGCTCGCCGATCCATGACCTGGCCGCGGTGAAGGCGCATCCGCAGACCCAGGCGCTCGGCATCATGCAGCCGATGCCGGGCTATGCGCTGGAAGGCGTCGCGCTGCCGGTCTCCTTCGACGGCGACCGGCCGCCGATCCGCACCGGCGCGCCGGCACTGGGCGAGGCGAATGCCGAGCTCGGCGCGCCTATTCCGGCTCGATCCCGGCCAGCCTGACGAAGCGGGCCCACTTCTCCCGCTCGATCCGCACGAGCTCCGCGATGCGCGGCAGGTCGAGCGCTTCCGGCACGAAGCCGAATTCGACCAGCCGGCCGCGGGCCGGTTCGGCCAGGATGGCGGCGTTGACCAGCGCGTTCAGCCGCTGCGCCACCTCCGCCGGCGTTGCGGCCGGCACGGCGATGCCGAGGAAGCCGGTGAGGACGAAGTCGGGCCAGGTCTCCGACAGCGCGGGCAGGTCGGGCCAGCGGTCCCAGCGGCCCTGCCGGGTGATCGCCAGCGCGCGCAGCTGGCCTTGCCGCAGGTATGCGTCGCCCGCCGTGGTATCGACGAAGATCAGGTCGAGCCTTCCGGCCAGCAGGTCGGCAAAGGCGGCGCCGATGGTGCGGTAGGGCACGCCTTGCAGCCGCGTCCCGGCCATGACGTTGAGCAACTCCCCCGGCACGCGGGAGGAGGCATTGAAATGGCCGAAATAGACGCCGTCCGGCTTCGCCTTGGCCGCGGCAACCAGCGCCGCCACGTCGCGCCACGGACTGTCCGGCCGCACCAGCAGGTAGGACCCGTTCGAGCCGAAGAAGCCGACCGTGGTGAAGTCGCGCTCGGGATCGTAGGGCAGGTCGCGCACGGTGCTCGGGTTGGCGGAATGCGTGCTGGTGGTGGCCAGCAGCAAGGTATAGCCGTCCGCGGTCGCCTGCCTCACCGCCATGGTGCCGATGACGCCATTGGCGCCGGGGCGGTTGTCCACCACCACGGGCTGTCCCGTGGTGTCCTCGATGTATTTCGCCACGAGCCGCGCGGTGATGTCGCCGGAGCCGCCGGGGGCGAAGGGCACGATGATGCGCAGCGGCCGGGCGGGAAAACCCTCGGCCCGCGCCGCGAGCGGCCCCAGCGCCGCGGCGAGGAGCGTCCGCCGCCGCATCAGGACGCTTGCTGGGCCGATCCACGCCGCGGCTGCGCCGCGGCGACCGGACCAGCCGGCAGCACCGCCGTCTCTGGTGCAAGGCGGGCAGGAATGCCGTCATGCTCGCCGAATTCCGGCGCGAGCGGCCGGCGCTGGTCGAAGCTCAGCCAGAGCCGCACCATTAGCCGGCGCTGCGCCGGCTCCTCCCAGTCCTCGAACTCGGTGCGGGAATGGGTCGTGACGTAGTTGTTGCAGAACTGCATGTCGCCGGGCTCGAGCATCATGTCGAGCCGCATGTCCTCCCGCGCCGAGAGCATCGACATCAGCTTCAACGCCTCCCGCTCGGCCGCGGTCAGCGGCACGCCGCGACGCTCGGCGCCGGTCTCGATCGGGTTGCGGATGAAGCGGCAGGAGAGCGCGCCCTGGTGCCGGCTGAAGACCGGGATCGGCCGCGGCGTCACGCCATTCGGGTTGTCCGCCGCCTCGCGCTCGGAATAGTGGAAGCCACGGTAGAGGATCGGCAGAAGGTCCGGCCGGGTCCGCAGGATCTCGTTGTGCACCGCCATGGTGCTGACCACCGAGGACAGCCCGCCCTGCTTCGCCCGCCGCTGGCAGAGCAGCCCGACCAAGTCGCAGCGGTCGGTGTGGAAGTCGAGCCGCGCCTTGGTCTGGTACCCCCGGGTATTGGCCGAGCCATAGGTGCGGCCCTGGTCGAAGACATGCCCCAGCATCTCGCCATGCGAGTTCTGCGAGACCGCGGTGCCGAGATGCGTCCCTAGGCCCCAGAAGATCGCTTCCCGCTCCGCCTCGTCGAACTGCCCGGCCGGCAGCCCGCGCACCACGAAGAAGCCGCGGCCGCTGCGGGCTTCCGCCAGCCAGGCTGCAAGGCGCGGGGCGAGGACGGGCAGCGGGAAGTCGGCACGGGTGATGGCGGTGGTCGGGATGCCCCGCGCCTGCACGCGGCGGAGCGCGGCGGCGAGGTCCTCGACCTCGGCCGGCGCGAGGGTGCCGATCCAGGCGGGATCGCTGGCAATCTCCGCGCCGCGCCAGGCGCTGGCATCGGTAACGGGGGCATAATCGCTCATGCTGCGGCTTCCAGGCGTTTCCTGGCCCGAACCTTCCGCCCGAACCCGCCCCCGCGCAACACCCCTTCAAGCCGGGCGGGAAGGCTGGTTGAATGGCGGCAACGAAGCTCGAGGAGTGTCCGAGGATGACGTCCCATGCCGCGCTGCGGATCGCCCCGATCCGCGCCTCCGTCTCGGACGCCGAATGGCAGGCGCGGCTCGACCTCGCCGCCTGCTACCGGCTGTGTGAGGGCTACGGCATGTCGGACATGATCTACACCCATATCACCGCGCGGGTGCCGGACAGCCCGGGGCATTTCCTGATCAACCCGAACGGCATGCTGTTCGGCGAGATCACCGCCTCCTCCCTGCTCAAGGTCAGCGTGGACGGCGACATCCTCTACAAGCCCGACCTGCCCTACGGCCTGCATCCCGCCGGCTTCACCATCCACAGCGCCATCTACCGGGCACGGCCGGATGCGATGGCAGCGATGCATACCCACACCATCGCGGGGATGGCGGTCTCCTCGCTCAAATGCGGGCTGCTGCCGCTGACCCAGACGGCGACACGCTTCTACGGCCGCATCGCCTATCACGAGTTCCGCGGGCCGGAACGCGACCTCGTCCGAGCGCGACGCGCTGGCCAAGACCATCGGTCCGCTGAACTACTGCATCCTGCGCAACCACGGCATGCTGACGCTCGGCGAGAGCGTGCCGGAAGCCTTCACCGCCATGTGGGGGATGGAGCGCGCCTGCCAGGCGCAGCTGCAGGCCATGGCCTGCAACACCGAGCTCAACATGCCCTCGGACGAGGTGGTGGCGAAGTCCTGCGCCATGTACGACGCGCCGAATTCTCGCCGCTACGGGCTGCTGGAATGGTCGGGGCTGCTGCGGAAGCTCGACCTGGTGGATAGCTCCTGGCGGGATTGAGCGCGGTGAGGCGCCGTGCGCTGCTGGCCTCGCCCGCGCTGCTGGCGACGCGCACCCGGGCGGAGGAACCCTGGCCCTCCCGCCCCGTCCGCATCGTCATCCCCTTCGGCGCCGGCGGGCCGATCGACAATGTCGGGCGGCTGCTGGCGGAGTTGCTGCGCGACCGGCTCGGTCAGCCCTTCCTGATCGACAACCGTCCCGGCGCGGGCGGCAGCATCGGCATCCGCACGGTGATCCAGTCGCCGCCGGACGGCACGGCGGTGCTGCTGACCAGCGCCTCGCTCGCCTCCGTCCCCGCCCTCTATCCCGGCCAGGGGCTCGACCCACGCACGGCGCTGACGCCGGTCAGCCTGGTGGCGGACATCCCGACCGCGCTGGTGGTGCGGGCCGATGGCCCCTGGCGCAGCGTGCAGGACATCGTCGCGGCGGCCAGGGCGCGGCCGGCGACGCTGACCTATGGCAGCGGCGGCGCGGGGTCCTCGAACCATCTCTCCGGCGCGCTCTTCGCCTCGGCCGCCGGGGTGAAGCTGGAACACATCTCCTACCGCGGCGCGGCGCCTGCGATGATCGCCCTCTTCGCCGGGGAGATCGACATGGTCTTCGCCTCGACGGTCGAGACGCTGCCGCATGTGCAGGCCGGTCGCGCCCGGCTGCTCGGCGTGGCGACGGAACGCCGCGTGCCGAGCCTGCCGGACACGCCGGCGATCGACGAGATCGTGCCCGGCTATGTCGCGCTGAACTGGTACGCGATCGCCGCGCCGCACGGCCTGCCGGCGCCGATCGTGGAGAAGCTGTCCGCGACGCTCGCCGCGCTACGCGACCTGCCAGAGGTGAAGGCGCGCTTCGCCGCCGCCGGCACGGTGCCGCTGCTGACCGGGCCGGCGGCGCTGGAGCGGCTGCTCGAGAGCGACGTGCCGAAATGGCAGCGGGTGGTAGCGGAAGCCGGCATCCGCGGGGAATAGGGAAGGAAGCCACAGAATGAGCAAGACCGTGGGCCGCGTGCTGGCCGAGAGCCTGATCGCGCATGGCATCGACACCATCTGGATGGTACCGGGCGAAAGCTTCCTCGGCCTGACCGACGCGCTGACCGAGACGCCCGAGGTGCGCCTCATCGTCTGCCGGCACGAGGGCGGGGCCGGCTTCATGGCGGTGGCGGATGGCCGCATGCAGGGCGGCCGGGCCGGCGTGCTGCTGGTCTCGCGCGGGCCCGGCCTGTCCAATGCCATGGTCGCGCTGCACACCGCCTATCACGACGCGACGCCGCTGGTCGTGCTCTGCGGCCAGGTGGAGCGGAAGGATTTCGGCCGGCTGGCGCTGCAGGAGCAGAACTACTCGAAGCTGCTGTCGGACGTGACCAAGGGCGTCATCGAGGTGAACGAGGTGGTGCAAGCGAGCGAATCGATCGCCCGCGCGTTCCATTTGGCCGAGAGCGGCACGCCAGGCCCCGTCGCCGTCATCCTGCCGGAGGACATTTTCGACGAGATGACCGAAGCGCCGCTGGCCAAGCCCCGCCCACGCGTCTTCGGCGGCCCGCGTGCCGAGGATCTCGACCAGCTCGCGGAGATGCTGGCCAGGGCCGAGCGGCCGCTGATCTGGGCCGGCGGGGCGCTGACCAACGCGGATGCGACGACGCTCGACGAGCTGCGCCAGTTGGCGGAGCAATGGGTGCTGCCGGTCTCGCCGACGCATCGCCGGCCGCAGCTCTTCGACGCCGCCCATCCGAACTACGGCGGCTACATGGGCATCCGCGTGCCGAAGCAAGCTGATGGACGAGATGCGGCGCGCCGACCTGCTGGTCGCCATCGGCGAGCGGATCACCGACAGCGTCAGCCAGTCCTATACCTTCCCCACCGCCCCCGACCCGCAGCTGCCGTTGGTCCAGGTCTGGCCGGATGCGAACGAGATCGGCCGCGTCTTCCGGCCCGATCTCGGCATCGCCGCCGAGCCGGCCGCGGTCATCCGCGCGCTGCTGCGGCGTGGCGCGCCGGCGGGCGCGGCGAAGCGCGCCGGCTGGGTCGCCGGGCTGAACGCCATCCACACCAAGCTGATGGCGCCGGACTGGGACAGCATGACGGATGGCGTCAACTTCGCCGCGGTCTGCGTCGAGATCGGCAAGCACCTGGCGCCGGATGCCGCCGTCACCTCGGATGCCGGCAACTTTCTCCTCCTTCATCCATCGCTACATCGGCTTCAGGCCGGGGCAGATTTCCTCTCCTCGGTCGTCGGCGCGATGGGCGCCGGCGTGCCAATGGCGGTCGCCGCGGCGATCCGCCGGCCGGGGAAGCAAGCCGTCGGCTTCTGCGGCGACGGCGGCGCGCTGATGAGCGGCAACGAGATCGCCACCGCCATGCAGTATGGCGCGGCGCCGATCCTCATCGTCTCCGACAACAAGCGCTACGGCACGATCGGCATGCACCATGAGGTGCGCTACCCCAACCGCCCCTACGAGGCCGCGGTGAAGCTCACCAATCCCGACTTCGCCGCCTGGGGCCGCGTCTTCGGCGCAGAGGGCATCACCATCTCGACCGAGGCGGAGGTCGAGGACGCCATCGCCCGCGCCTTCGCGGTGAAGGACCGGCCGGTGGTGGTGCATGTCCATACCAGTGCCGAGCAGATGAGCGCCTGGCGCCGCCGCGGCGCGCCGCGGGTGCACGGGTGATGTGTCGCGCGGGAGGCGCGCGGGCGACACGCCGCGCGCTGCTGGCGGCCGGGCTCGCCGCCCCCTCGCGGCGCGCGCCCAGCCCGCTTCCTGGCTGGACCGGCCGGTGCGCATCGTCGTGCCCTATGCGCCCGGCGGGCCGACCGACATCCTGGCACGGTCGCTGGCCGCGGCGTTGGGCGAGGCCTGGCGGCAGCCCGTGGTGGTGGAGAATCGCCCCGGCGCCGGCAGCGCCATCGGCACCGAGGTCGTGGCGCGCGCCGCGCCCGACGGCACCACCCTGCTGTTCAGCGCGACCGCGCATGTGATGAACCCGGCGTTGATGCCGCATCTGCCCTTCGATGCGGTGCACGACTTCACCGCCATCCTCAACTGCGCCTTCCACCCGATGCTGCTGGTGGTGCATCCCTCGACCGGCATCACCGACCTGCCCGGCTTCATCGCCGCGGCCAAGGCGCGGCCGGGCGGGCTGACCATGGGCTCGGCTGGCGTCGGCAATGCCAGCCACCTGGCCATGGCGCTGTTCGCTTCGGTCGCTGGGATCGAGCTGACGCATGTGCCCTTCAGCGGCGCGGCGCCGGCGCAGGCGGCGGTGCTCGCGGGCCAGGTGCAGGGCGGGTTCTTCAACTCCACCGTCGCCGTGCCGCAGATCCGCGATGGCAGGCTGCGCGGCATCGCCGTGGCCGATGCACGGCGCTGGCGCGAGGTGCCGGACCTGCCGACGCTCGCGGAGCTCGGCTACCCCGGGGCCGAGGCGGGGTCCTGGTACGGCGTGCTCGCCCCGGCAAGGCTGCCGCCGACGCTCATCGCCCGGCTGCATGCCGACATCCTGGCGGCGATGCGCCGGCCCGCGGTGCGGGAGCGGGTGATCGCCGCCGGGCTCGACCCGCTTGAGACCGGGCCGGCCGAGTTCCAGGCGCAACTCGCGGCCGAGGTCGAGAAATGGGGCCGCGTGGTGAAGGCGGCCGGGATCAAGCCGGACTGATCAGGCTTCGACGAAGACCTCGCCCGCCTCAACCTTCACCTTGTAGGTCGCCACCGGCACCTCGGCCGGCTCGTTCAGCGCGGCGCCGGTGCGGATGTCGAAGCAGGCCTGGTGCAGCGGGCATTCCAGCTTGCCCTCCTCGCAATAGCCGTCCGACAGCAGCGCATATTCATGCGTGCAGATGTCGTTCACCGCGAAGATGCCGTCTTCCAGCTTCACGACGGCCACCTGGAGGTCGCCGATGCGGACGGCGAGCGGCATGTTCTCGGCGAGGTCCGCCTCGGCGGCGACGCGGTGCCAGTCTGCCATGGATGCTTCCCCTTTGCTGTACCGGGAATTACCCCGCGGCGGCGCCGCTGTCGAACCGGTCAGGCCGCCGCGACATTCTCGTTCGCCGGGGCGCGCTGGCGTTCCGACCAGGCGGCGAAGGCGACGTATTCCACAGGGTCGTGCGTGCAGAAGACCAGCACCTGGGAATCCGCCTGCCGCGCCAGGGCCCGCACGCGGCGCTGCTGGGCGCGGACCAGCGGGCCGGACCAAGCCATGGCGGCCTCATAGGCCGCGCTGCCCGGCGGGCAATGCGGCGGCTCGGCGAAGATCTCGGCGCGGTTGAAGTAGGTGTCGCCGGCATGCAGCACCCAGCCGCGCGGCGTCTCGATGGCGACGCCGGCATGCCCGGCGGAATGGCCGGGCAGCGGGACGAGCGCGAATTCCTGCGGCAGCCCATCCAGCTTCAGCACCGCATCGAAGCCGTACCAGTCCCCGCCCGGCCGGTCCGGGTAGGTGCGCCAGCGGCGGGTGTCGCCCCATTGCGCCGGGCGGTAGCGAACGCGGCCGAGCACGCCCTGCCGCGCATGTGCCGCCCCCGCCTCGGCCTCCATCAGGTGGACGGTCGCCTGCGGGAAGTCGACCAGCCCGCCGGCATGGTCGAAGTCGAGATGCGTCATGATGATGTGCCGCACGTCGCTCGGATGCAGGCCGAGCCGCTTCATATGCCGCAGCATCGTCCGGTCCGGGTCGTAGCGGAAGCGGAGCAGACTGCTGTTGACGTAAGGCAGCCGGCCGGACGGGCGCAGCATGTCGCGCATGCCGAGCCCGGTATCGACCAGCACCACGCCGTGCCGCGGCGTCTCGATTGCCAGGCAGTGGCAGGTCAGCCGACCGATGGCGCCGGGGCTGACGCCGTCCATCAGCGCGCCGCCGAGCGGCCGCGCCGGCCCGCAATCGAGATGGTGGATGCGCATCGCCATCGCCGGTTCCTCCGTATGAGGAGGCCAACGGGTGGCAGCGGCGCGTGGTTTCAGCCGAACATCCGGCGTTGGCCGGCCCGCTTCACGCCGAAGACCCATGCGGCGCTGCGGCGACCGGGCCCAGCACCCAGTCGCGGAACAGCGCCAGGTCGATGTTGCCGCCGCAGAGGATGACGCCGGCGCGCCGGCCCCGCATCCGCTCCCGCTCCTGCAGCAGCGCCGCCAGCGGCGCGGCGCCCGCCCCTTCCGCCAGGTTGTGGGTGTCCTGCCAGTAGGCGCGGATCGCCGCCGCGACCTCCGCATCCGTCACGGTGACGATGCGCGCGGCGCCGCGCCGGATGATCGCCAGCGCCGCCGGGTCAGGAATGCGCGTCGCCATGCCGTCGGCCAGGGTATGCGCGGTCGGCACCGTCACCACCTTCCCGGCGGCGAAGGAGAGCGCATAGGCCGGCGCCTCGGTGCTCTGCACCCCGACGACCTCGGTCCGCAGGCCGAGCAGGTCGCGCGCCAGGATGCAGCCGCAGATGCCGGATCCGAGGCCGATCGGCACGTAGACCGTCTCCAGCGGTGGCGCGGTGCGAAGGAATTCCAGCGCATAGGTGGCGACGCCGCGGACGAGATCGGGTGCGAAGGAGGGCGCGAATTCCAGCCCCTGCGCCTCGGCCAGTTGCATCGCATGCAACCGCGCCGCGTCGAAATCCTCACCATGCTCGACCAGGGTCGCGCCCTGCGCCCGCATCGCCGCGTTCTTCTCGGCGCTGTTGCCGCGGGGGACCACGATCGTCACAGGCACGCCGTGCCGGGCGCCGGCATAGGCCAGGCTCTGGCCGTGATTGCCGCGCGTGGCGCTGATCACGCCGCGCACATGCGGCCGCTCGCGCTTCAGGCGGTCCATGTAGACCAGGCCGCCACGCACCTTGAAGGCGCCGGTCGGCGTGTGGTTCTCGTGCTTCACCCAGACCTCGGCGCCGCTGCGCGCCGCCAGCAGCGGCCAGGCATAGTGCGGCGTCGGCGGGAAGGCTTGGTGCACCAGCGCGGCAGCGGCCTCGAGCGCAGGCAGGTCGAACATGCGGGCCTCCGGAACGGTGAGTGATGGCGGGCGTTCCCCCTGCCACCCCTCAGTGTAGCGAAAGGACCCCGCATGCCTATCGTGGTGGACAGCAGCCAGTGGACCGGCGAGCACGACGACGCGCCGATGGCCGGCCCCGTGGTCTGGGGCGAATTCGCCGAAGCCGCCGAGATCGATCGCGTTGCCGAGCGGCTGCAGGCGGAAAGCTGGTTCCGTGATTCCTCGCGTCGACGGCGCCGGCCGAGGCGCAGCCCGGCGCGGCCGACAACGAAGGCCAGGTCGACGCGCCGGACGACAATCCGAAGGGCGCCGACCGGCGGAACCTGCGGCAGATTTCGTTGGTATCGGCACGGCCGCGACCTCGATGGCGGCGGCGGGGATCGTGATCGCCACCGGCGGCGCGGCGCTGCCGGCGGTGGCTGCCGCGGCGGCGGCCGGCGGCGCAACGCTCGCGGCCGGCGAGGCGGCGGGGGCGGCGGTGCCGGAGACCGGCACGGGTCGCCAGCCGGAGGGCCAAGCGGCGGGGATGCGTGCCGAAGGCCCGCGCTCGGCATCAGCGCCGGAACGGCTGCATTGCGCGAACAGGCGCAGGCGTTCCTGCAGCAGGCCGGGGCAAAGCGCGTCTGGGTGCAGGAGACTCCGGCAGGCTAGGACAGGTCGCGCGGGCCGGCGCGGTGCGGCGGTTGCGCCGCCCTGGGCGCCGGCCCCGAAATGTCAGGCCTGGGTGACCGGGTGCGGTCGCTCAGAGCGGCTTGAGGTTGGCGGCGGCGGCCTTGCCGCGCTCCATCACCACTTCGTACTGGACCTTCTGGTTCTCGTTCAGCCCCTGCAGGCCGGCCTTCTGCACGGCGGTGATGTGGACGAAGACATCCTTGCCACCATCCTGCGGGACGATGAAGCCGAAGCCCTTGGTCGCGTTGAACCACTTCACGGTGCCGGTCGCCATGCGATGCACCCTCCTTGTCCTGGTGCGCGGACGCCGATCGCCCGCACGGAAAACCACCGGGTTGGATCGGCTTGAGGGCGCCCGGTGGAACCGGGAGGGCACGGCAAGGCGGGCCAAGAGCGGCTGGCTACCCGAGTGAACACGCTTCGCCGAGGCGAAGTCAAATGCCTTACACACGCATTTCAGTGAGAAGCGGCAGCGGCGATGACTTCGGCCGGCCGCGAAAAACCGACCAATTCGCAAGAATAAAACGCGGCTTTGGTGCGCTGCAGCCGGTCCGTTTTCGCCGCGGGCCGGATCCGGGTGGCAGGACCAGCACCGCCGCGCCTATCTGGGCTTGGTTGGATTGCGTCCGGACCTGGAAGCGGCACGGCCGTGGCATGGCTCGGCGGGGGCAGTGCCGGGCCTCCGCGCCCGCATGCCCTCGCGCCAGTCGCGCTAGATCGGGGTAACGTTGGCGGCGGCGGGACCCTTGGCGCCGTTCGTCACCTCGAACTGCACCGGTTGGCCCTCCGCGAGCACCTTGAAGCCGCTGCCGGCGATGGCGGAGAAGTGGACGAAAACGTCCTTGGTCCCGTCATCGGGCGTGATGAAGCCGAACCCCTTAGCTTCGTTGAACCACTTCACCTTGCCCCTATTCGTGGCCATGCCGTCTCCCTCCCTGCTTGCCCCTGGTCGCCGCGGGCGGCGAGGACCCTGGCGGACGGGGTGCCGGACGCGGGATCGCGGGCGCGACATCAACCCAAGGGTGATGATCCACGGGAAGCATTCCCAGATACTGCGAAGGTGTCAACGGCCCCGGGCCGCGCCGCGGACAAGGAAAAGGGGCGGGACCCTGCGGTCCCGCCCCCTTCTTCGACCACTGATCCGAGGATCAGAAGTCCATGTCGCCCATGCCGCCCATGCCGCCGCCGCCCATGCCGCCGCCGGGGCCGCCGGCCGCCGGCTTCGCCGGGCGCTCGGCCACCATGGCTTCGGTGGTGATCAGCAGTGCCGCGACCGAGGCCGCGTCCTGCAGCGCAGTGCGCACGACCTTGGTCGGGTCGATGATGCCGGCGCTGACCAGGTCCTTGTACTCGTCGAGCTGGGCGTCGTAGCCGTAGGTGTAGGTGCCGTCGCGCAGCACCTCACCGGCCACCACGGCGCCATCCTTGCCGGCGTTCTCGGCGATCTGCTTCAGCGGCGCCTGCACGGCGCGGCGCACGATCTCGATGCCGACCTGCTCGTCGTTGTTCAGGCCCTTCAGCCCGCCCAGGTTGGTGCTGGCGCGCAGCAGCGCGGTGCCGCCACCGGGGACGATGCCTTCCTGGACCGCGGCGCGGGTCGCATGCAGCGCGTCGTCGACGCGATCCTTGCGCTCCTTCACCTCGACCTCGGTCGAGCCGCCGACGCGGATCACGGCCACGCCACCGGCCAGCTTCGCCAGGCGCTCCTGCAGCTTCTCGCGGTCGTAGTCCGAGGTGGTCTCCTCGATCTGCGCCTTGATCTGCTCGCAACGGCCGTTGATCTCGGACTTCTCGCCCGCGCCGTCGACGATCGTGGTGTTTTCCTTCTCGATCTTCACGAGCTTGGCCTTGCCCAGCATGGCCAGCGTGACGGTCTCGAGCTTGATGCCGAGGTCTTCGCTGATCACCTGGCCACCGGTCAGGATCGCGATGTCCTCGAGCATCGCCTTGCGGCGGTCACCGAAGCCCGGCGCCTTGACGGCGGCGATCTTCAGGCCACCACGCAGCTTGTTCACCACCAGGGTCGCCAGGGCCTCGCCCTCGACATCCTCGGCGACGATCACGAGCGGACGGCCCGACTGCACCACGGCCTCGAGAAGCGGCAGCATCGGCTGGAGCTGCGAGAGCTTCTTCTCGAAGATCAGGATGTAGGGTTTTCCATCTCGACGATCATCTTCTCCGCATTCGTGATGAAATACGGGGAGACGTAGCCGCGATCGAACTGCATGCCCTCGACGACGTCGAGCTCGGTCTGGATGGACTTGGCCTCCTCGACGGTGATGACACCCTCGTTGCCGACCTTCTCCATCGCCTTGGCGATCATCTCGCCGATCTCGCTCTCGCCGTTGGCGGAGAGCGTGCCGACCTGCGCCACTTCGGCGGAGGTGGTGATCTTCTTCGTCTTGGCCTCGAGCTCGCCGACGATCTGCGCCACGGCCTTGTCGATGCCGCGCTTCAGGTCCATCGGGTTCATGCCGGCGGCCACGGCCTTGGCGCCCTCACGGACGATGGCCTGGGCCAGCACGGTGGCGGTGGTGGTGCCGTCGCCCGCGGTGTCGTTGGTCTTCGAGGCCACTTCGCGCACCATCTGCGCGCCCATGTTCTCGAACTTGTCGGCCAGCTCGATCTCCTTGGCGACGGTCACGCCGTCCTTGGTGATCCGCGGCGCGCCGAAGCTCTTGTCGATGACGACGTTGCGGCCCTTCGGGCCCAGCGTCACCTTCACCGCGTCGGCGAGAATGTCCACGCCGCGGATCATCCGCTCGCGGGCGGTGGCGCCGAACTTGACGTCCTTCGCTGCCATGATGGGTATCCTTTACGTTGCGCGCTCACGCCTGTCGCCGGGCTCAGGGCCCGTCATGCGGCGGATCGCTCGGATTGATGACCAGACGCAGGCTGGGCTTCGCCACCGGGGCGGACCGCGGCGCCAGGGCGATGTCCCCGGGAGCCACGGTCGCCGGCGGCAGGAGCCTCAGGCCGCCTTGGCGACGGAAGGGTTGTCGAGAATGCCCATGATGTCGGACTCCTTCATGATCAGGAGCTCCTCACCATTGAGCTTCACCTCGGTGCCCGACCACTTGCCGAACAGGATGCGGTCGCCCGCCTTGACGTCGAGCGCGCGAAGCTCGCCCTTGTCGTTCAGCGTGCCGGAGCCGACGGCGATGACCTCGCCCTCCTGGGGCTTTTCCTTCGCGGTGTCGGGGATGATGATGCCACCCGCGGTCTTCTCTTCGGCCGTGACACGGCGAACGAGAACGCGGTCATGCAGGGGACGGAAGCTCATGATCCTCTCCTGATGCCTTTGCTATTTGCGTTTCCTCAACCGGCAGGTCCGGCCAGCGTCCGCTTCAGCAGCCCGCTAGCACTCCCCGGAGGAGTGCCAAAGACCTATGCGAAGCCGCCGCGCCCGTCAAGGGATTGCAGCACTCATCGAGTGCGAGTGCTAACAGACTGATTCCACTGGTTTTTGTTGCACTCCCCCGGCATCCCATGGCAAGCTTCCCTCGTTGAACCAGGAGGAAAAGCGCCGGCCGCACCGCAAGTACGGACCGGAGACGGCTGAGGAAAGGACGACTGGCGTGCTGCAGGAGATTGAAAGCTTCGTTCGCGTGCCCGAGCTCAAGGTGCCCGACTGGCGGCTCACCACCGCCGAGATCCTCTACCACATGCCCGACCACCCGGGCGTGCTGCAGACCTTCATCTGGCAGAAGCTGGACCGCGCTCCGGTCTTCCCCGAGCTGAGCCGATTCCTGGAGATTCTGGAAGCGCGAGATCGAGGGCCCGCTGCACTCGGTCCGCGTCGCCTCCGCCGCGCTGATCCGCCCGGCCGAGCTGCGCTACGCCAACGGGCAGTTCCTGCTGCACTGACGCGGCAAGGCCGCCGGCGCGGGGCTCAGCCGGGCTCCGCGTCCAGCGCCTGTCCCGCCCGGTGCCGCCGCAGCAGCCGGAGGCCGAGCAGCACCGAGCCCAGCAGCATCGCTGCCGCCAGCCCGATCTGCCAGGCGCCGTCCACCCGCACGCCCTTGCCAAGCAGGGCGAAGACCAGGGTCTGCGGCAGGTAGCCGACCGCCGAGGCCGCGAGGAAGGGCAGCGCGGCGATCCCCGCCATCCCCGCAAGCAGATTGAGCGCCAGATTGTTCCCCACCGGCAGCAGCCGCAGCGCGGGAGTGGTGTCGAAGGGGCTCTCCGCGAGCGCGTCGCGCAGCGGCCGCAGCCGCCGGCCGAAGCGCCCCGCCAGCCGCCGCTCCGCCCAGTCCTGGCCGACCCAGCGGGCCCAGAAGAAGGCGATGGCCGCCCCCGCCAGCTGCGCGGCCAGGCCGAGCCCGGTGCCCATTACCGCGCCGAAGGCATAGCCGCCGAGGAAGGCGACGCCCTGCCGCGGCAGGCCGGTCGCGCTCGCTGCCGCGCCGGCCACAAGGAAGATCGTCTCGCCCAGCAGGCCGCGGCCGCGGATGTATTGGTCCACCCAATCGGTGCCGGGCACCGCCCCCAGCGCCCGCAGCAGCAGCCCGCCCAGGATCAGCCCCGCCGCCAGGACCAGCAGCTTGCCGATCGGCCGCAGCCGCGCGCCGCTCATTCCTGCGATTCTAGGACAGGCCGCTTCCAACGCCGCTGCAGCCAGGCGACGCCGACCAGATCGAACAGGCTCACCGCCAGCCGGTCCAGCGTGCCGTAGTTGGAGGCGCCGCGCACCCGCGGCCGGTGATTTACCGGCTCGCTCACCACCCGGCCGCCCTGGCGCAGCACCAGCGCCGGCAGGAAGCGGTGCATGTGGTCGAAGGCCGGCAGGTCGAGGAAGAGCGCGCGGGGGAATACCTTCAGCCCGCAGCCGGTATCCGGAGTCGCGTCCCGCAGCAGCCGGGCGCGGATGCCGTTGGCGATGCGGCTCGACCGTCGCTTCACCCAGCTGTCCTTCCGCGTCACCCGGTGCCCGGCGACCAGGATCGGGCCGCCCTCCGCCTCGGCCCGGGCCAGCAGGCGGGGGATGTCGGCCGGGTCGTTCTGCCCGTCGCCGTCGAGCGTGGCGATCCAGGTGCCGCGCGCCGCGCGCACCCGCTGACCACCGCGGCGGACTGGCCGCAGCTGGCGCGGTGCCGCAGCACCCGCAGCGGGGCGCCCGCCGCCGCTGCCCGCAGCGCCGCCGGGGTGGCGTCCGAGGACCCGTCGTCGACATAGACGATCTCGTGCCGGATGCCGGCCAGCGCCGCCTCGATCTCCGCCACCAGGGGCGCGATGTTCGGCGCCTCGTTGCGGACCGGGATGACGACGGAGAGGAGCGGCGGCGCGGGAGCTTCCGTCCGGCCCGGGGCGCCCTGCGGCGCCGGTGCGTAGGTGGCGCCCTGCGGCGCCGCCGCGTTGGCCGCGGGCGCCAGATGATCGGCGGGGGCATGGCGGCGCGGGTAGCAGCCCGGCGCCCCCCTGCAAGCCGTGACACCTTTGGATGCGCCGTGCCGATGGCCACCCTATACTTGCGGTATGCCATTCGATGCCCAGGCCGATGCCGCCCACCGCGCCGCCCCGAACCGGGGTCCCTCCTCCCGCCCGATCGCCTTTTGGCTGCTCACCGTGGCCGGCATGGTCTGGGCCATGGTGGCGCTCGGCGGCGCCACCCGGCTGACCGGCTCCGGCCTCTCGATCATGGAATGGGCGCCGCTCTCCGGCACGCTGCCGCCGCTGTCGGAGGCCGAGTGGCGCCGGCTCTACGCGCTGTACCAGACCATCCCGCAATATGCCCTGGTCAACCAGGGCTTCGGGCTGGAAGGCTTCAAGGAAATCTTCTGGCTGGAATGGGCGCACCGGCTGTGGGGCCGGCTGATCGGCCTGGCCTATGCGTTGCCGCTGGCCTGGTTCTGGCTGCGCGGACGGGTTCCGGCCGGGCTCAAGCCGCGCCTGCTGCTGCTGCTGCTGCTCGGCGGGCTGCAGGGCGCGGTCGGCTGGTTCATGGTCGCCTCGGGCTTCGAGGCCGATCGCACCGCCGTCTCGCCCTATCGCCTGGTGATGCATCTCTCGCTGGCGCTCGGCCTCTATGCCGCGCTGCTCTGGACCGGGCTCTCGCTGCTGCGCGGGCCGGGCGGCCCGCTGCCGGCCGCGGCCGGCACCGTCCGCCGGCAGGCCAAGGCCGCCGTCTGGCTGGTGGTGGCGGCCATGCTGGCCGGCGGCTTCGTCGCCGGCATCCGCGCCGGCTTCGACTACAACACCTTCCCGCTGATGGACGGAGGGCTGGTGCCGGAGGGCTACTGGCGGCTGGAGCCGGCCTGGCGGAACCTCACCCTCAATATCCCGGCGGTGCAGTTCAATCACCGCCTGCTGGCAACGCTGGCGACGCTCGCCGCGCTCGGCGCCGCGATCGCCGGCTGGCGCCGCCTGGCGCCGCATGGGGCGGCGGGCGCGGCGCGGCGGGCCTGCCTCGGCCTCGGCGCGGCGGTCTGCCTGCAATACGCGCTCGGCGTCGCTACCCTGCTGATGGTGGTGCCGGCCTGGCTCGGCACGCTGCACCAGGCCTGCGCGGTGCTGGTGCTGACCGCCGCCCTGGTCGCCCTGCACTGCCTGCGCGACATGCCCGACGGCAGGGCCCGGGGCGCGCCATGAACCAGAACGCGGCCGGCGACACGGCACTGACCACCGCCCTGGCCGCGCTGCCGCTCGGCGTCTGGGTCATCGGCCCGGACGGCCGGTTGGGCTTCGCCAATGCCGCGACGCGGCAGGTCACCGGGATCGACCCGGCCGAGACGCCGCCCGGCCTGCCCGCGGCGGAGCCGGTCCGCCGCTACGCCTATCGCGGCGTCTATGGCGACGGCGACCCCGAGACCCTCGTCGCCGAGCACTTGGCGATCGACCGCAGCCGCCCCTTCCGCCGGCAATTCCGCCGCGCCGACGGCGCCAGCTTCGAGCAGCTCGGCATGCCCCTGCCCGGCGGCGGCTATGTCGCCACGGTGGTCGAGGTGACCGGCTACCTCGCCATGACGCAGGAGGCGCAGGCCCGCGCCCGGCGGCTCGAGACCCTGCTGGCGCAGCTGCGCGGCGGCGTCGCCGCCTACGACCCGCAGCGCTGCGTGCTGTTCAACAACCCCGCCTACGAGGACCTGCTGGGCCTGCCGCGCGGCGCCATCCGCCCCGGCACCTCCTTCGAGACGCTGTTCGGGATGCTGGCCGAGCGGGGCGAGTTCGCCAATGTCGACCCCGCCGCGCTGATCGAGGAGCGCCGCAGGGTGGACCGCAGCCGCCCGGCCTCCCACCTGCGGGTCCGGCCGAATGGCCAGGCGCTGCGGATCGAAAGCCAGCCGCTGCCGGATGGCGGCTACCTGGTGGAACTGAACGACGTCACCGCGATGCAGCGGGCGGAGGACGAGGCGCGCCGCCGCGCTGCGCTGCTCGACGGCGTGCTCGTCTCCCTGCCGCATGGCGTCGTGGTCTATGGCGCGGATGGCCGCGTCGCCATGGTCAACGCGGCGCACCAGGCGATCCTGTCCGGCACCGAGATCGCGGTCGGCGAGCACCGCGACGAGATCACCCGCCGCCGCGCCGCGCAGGGCGAGTACGGGCCCGCCGCCGGGACCATGCTGGCGATCACGCCGGAGCAGCGGGTGCCGGTGCAGCGCACCGGCCGGATGGCAGGGTGCTCGACATCCGCTACGCACCGCTGCCGGATGGCGGCGTCGTGGAGGTCACCACCGACATCACCGCGTTGCACGCCGCGCGCGCCGAGGCGACCGGCCGCGCCGCCCAGCTGCAGGTCATGCTCGACAACATGCGGCACGGCATCGCGCTCTACGATGCCGATTTGCAGCTGGTGGTCTCGAACGCGCTCGCCGCGAAGCTGACCGGGCTGCCGCCCGCCTCGATGCAGCCGGGCCGGCACATCCTCGACCTGGTGCGGGAACAGGCGGCGCGCGGCGTCTTCGGCGGGCCGGCGGAGACCGAGACGGTGCTCGCCACGGCGCTGACCATCGATCGCCGCCGGCCGAGCAACCGCACCCTGCACCGTCCCGACGGCACGGTGGTCGAGGTGGTCACCGACCCGACGCCGGATGGCGGCTATGTCGTCAGCTTCAGCGACGTCACCGCCTCGGCCGCGGCGCAGGAGACGGCGCAGGCGCAGGCGGCGATGCTGCAGGTGGCGCTTGATTCGATGCGGCACGGCTTCATCCTGTACGACGCCACGGCGCGGGTGATCGCCGCCAATGCGCTCGCCGCCGCGTGCTGCGGCTTGGCGCCGGCGGATATCGCCCCCGGCCGGACGCTGGAGCAGGTGCTGCGGCGGCAGCAGGAGGCCGGCGTCTTCGGTGCGGGCGAGATGGCAGAGGCGACCTTCCGCGCGCTTCTCGGGCTCGACCGCAGCCAGCCGTTCGAGGCACGGCGCTGCCTGCCGGACGGGCGGGTGATGGAGATCCGCTCCGCGCCGACCCCGTCTGGCGGCTTCGTCATCACCCTGACCGACGTGACCGCCAGGGCCCAGGCCGAGGCGAGGGCCGAACAGCGCGCGGCGGTGCTGCAGACGGCGCTGGAATCCATGCAGCACGGCTTCGTGCTCTACGACGCGGCGGCCCGGCTGGTCGCCGCCAACAGCCTCGGCGCGGCCTACAGCAGCCTGGCGCCGGAGGAGCTGGTGCCAGGCCGGTCGCTCGCCTCCCTGCTGCGGGCGCAGCGCGCGGCCGGGGCCTTGGGGCCGGAGCCGGCGGCGGCGGCAGCGCGAGGCCGAGCTGGTCGCGCTCGACCGCGGCCGACCGCACGAATACCGCCGCGCCACGCCGGATGGCGGCATCCTCGAGGTCCGCTCGGCGCCGACGGCCGAGGGCGGCTTCGTCATCACCTTGACCGACATCACCGCCCTGGCCCGGGCCGAGGCGGCGGCGCGCGACCGGGCGAACCTGCTGCAGGCGATGCTCGACCACATGCGGCACGGCATCGTGGTCTTCGGCCCGGACCATCGCGTGCTGGCGGCCAACGAGCTCTGCAGCACCCTGGGCGGGATGGCGCCCGGCACGGTGCGGCCCGGGCGCGGCCTGCCGGAGCTGGTCGCGGAACGGGTCGCCGCCAATGGCCCCTTCGAGCCGGCGGCGGCCGCGGCGGCGATCGCCGAGGACCTTGGGCTCGACCGCCGGCTGCCGCTGCGGCGTGAGCGGCTGAACGCGCACGGCCGGATGGTGGCGGTCAATTCCGACCCGTTGCCGGATGGCGGCTTCGTCATCAGCTACGTCGACACCACCGAGGTGAGCGCGGCCAAGGCCGAGGCGCAGCACCGTGCCATGCTGCTGCAGACGATGCAGGATTCGATGCGGCACGGCATCGCGCTCTTCGGCCCCGATCAGCGGCTGATCGTCGCCAACCGGCTCGCCCCCGACCTCGCCGGCCTGCCGGCCGAGGAGATGGTGCCAGGCATCACGGCGTACGACCTGGCGATGCGGCAATTGCGCCACGGCGTCTTCGGCCAGGGACCGGACGCCGAGGCCGAGGCGCTGGAGGTGGCGCAGCGCGACCGCAGCCGGTCCCACCCGGTGCGCCGCCGCATGCCGGACGGCCGTGTGGTGGACAGCGTCTCCGACCCCACGCCCGATGGCGGATTCGTCATCACCTGGAGCGACACCACGGCGCAGGTCGCCGCAGAGGCCGCGGCGGCGGAGCGGACGGCGACGCTGCAGGCGATGATCGACACCATGCACCACGGCGTGGTGCTGTTCGGTCCCGACCACCGGTTCATCGCTGACAACCGCCTGTCGCGCGAGCTGGCCGGGGTGCCGGATGCGGCGGCGCGCCCCGGCGCCAGCTTCAAATCGATCACCGCGGCGCTGTTCAGCGCCGGCGCGACCGGCGACCCCGCGCTCGATGCGCAGTTGGCCGGCATGTCGCTGCAGGCCGACCGTTCGCGCCCGCTGCACTATACCCGGCCGATGCGGGACGGCCGGACGCTCGAGGTCTTTTCCGACCCCATGCCCGATGGCGGCTTCGTCGTCACCCTGTCCGACATCACCCCGCTGGCGCGGGCCGAGGCGGAGGCGAAGCGGCGCGCCGCCACCCAGCGCGGTGATGCTGGACGCTGATCCGCCACGGCATCGCGCTGTTCGGCCCGGACCGCCGGCTGGTGGCGGCCAACCGGCTCGCCAGCGAGCTGAGCGCCGTGCCGGCGGAAATGCTGCACAGCGGCATGCGGTTCGAGGACGCGGTGCGGTTCCAGCGGCAGGCCGGCGTCTTCGGCCAGGGCGAGGAGGCCGCGGCGATCGAGCGGCTGGCCCTCGGCGCCGACCGGACGCGGACGGTGCGCTACCAACGCCGCGAGCCCGGATGGCCGGCTGATCGAGGTGGTGTCAGATCCGACCGCGGATGGCGGCTTCGCCCTCACCTATTCGGACATCACTGCCCTGGCGGCGGCCGAGGCCGCGGCGGGTCCCGCGCCGGCATCCTGCAGGCGGCGCTCGACCACATGCGGCACGGGCTGCTGATCTACGGGCCAGACCGCCGGCTGCTCGCGGCCAATGCCCTGGCGGCGGAGCTGTCCGGCCTGGCGCCGGAGGACGTCGCTCCGGGCGCTGGCTTCGACGACCTGGTCCGGCGGCAGCATGCCTCCGGCCAGTTCGGGCCGGAGCCGGAGGCGACGGCTGTCCTGCAACGCCTGCTGGCGGCCGACCGCAGCAGGCGCGGCCGGCGGATCCGTCACTCGCCGGATGGGCGGCAGGTCGAGGTCTTCACCGACCCGACGCCGGACGGCGGCTTCGTCATCAGCTTCACCGACATCACCGCCCGGGCCCGGGCCGAGGCTGAGGCGAAGCAGCGCGCTGGCCTGCTGCGCGACGCGCTCGACAGCATGCGGCACGGGCTGATGCTGTTCGGCCCCGACCGCCGGCTGCTGACCGCCAACCGGCTGGCCGGGCCGGATTACGGCATCCCCGATCTCCGCGGCCGGGAGGGCGTGCTGTTCGAGACCCTGGTGGCCGAGCAAGCCGCGGCGGCGGATTCGGCGACGATGCCATGGCGCAGGCGCTGGGTGCCGAGGTGCTCGCGCTCGACCGCGGCCAGCCGGCGCGCTACCGGCGGCGGAGGGTGGATGGCAAGGTGATCGAGGTCGGCTCCGACCCGACGCCGGACGGCGGCTTCGTCGTCACCCATACCGACGTGACCGAGCTGTCCCGGGCGCAGGACGAGGCCTCGGCCCGCGCCGCGGTGCTGCAGCTCATGCTCGACAACATGCGGCACGGCATCGCGCAGTTCGACCGCGACAAGCGGCTGGTCACCGCCAACCGGCTGGCTGCAGAGTTCAACGGCATCGATCCGGCACTGCTCCGGCCGGGTGTGGATGCGGCGGAGCTCGCCCTGGCGTCGCTGCGGGCCGGGATGATGACGGCGGAGGCGGTGCAGGCCGGGCTGGCGGACGACTACACGCGGCCGCAGCGGCGGACCCGGGTGCGGCCGGACGGCCGGGTGATCGAGATCTTCACCGACCCGACCCCCGATGGCGGCTTCGTCGCCACCTATAGCGACGTCACCGCGCTGACCGAGGCGGAGGCGGAGGCGCGCAAGCGGGCCGGCATCCTGCAGGTGATGCTGGACAACCTGCGGCACGGCATCCAGCTCTTCGACGCCGACCAGCGGCTGATCGCCGCCAACCGGCTTGCCGCCGACCTCGCCGGCTATCCCGGCGACCAGCTGCCGCAGGGCGCCTTGCTGGCCGACCTGATCACCGAGCAGTTCCGGGCCGGCGCGATCAGGGGCGATCAGGCGATGCTGCATGCCACGGCGCTGTCGATCGACCGGTCGGCTCCGGCACGCTACATCCGGCCGCACCGCGACGGCCGCGTCATCGAGGTCACCTCCGACCCGACGCCGGACGGCGGCTTCGTCATCACCATGGCCGACATCAGCGCCCTGGCGGAGGCGGAGCAGGCGGCGCAGCACCGCACCGCGCTGCTGCAGGCGATGCTCGACAACAGCCGGCAGGGCGTCATCCTGTTCGACATGGAAGGCCGGATCCTGGCGGCGAACGGCATCGCCGCCGACCTCAACAGGGTCCCGGCCGATCAGCTGCAGCCCGGCATCACCGTCCGGGCGCTGATCGAGGCCCAGGGCGCGCTCGGCTATTTCGATGCCCCGACCATGGCCGAGGCGCTGTCTCTGGTGCCGGAGGACCGGCCCTGGCCGACCCCCTATTCCCGCCGCCGGACGCTCGGCCACAACCGGATCGTCGAGGTGACCACCGACAGCGTCGGCGGCGTCGGCTACATCCGCAGCTACCGCGACATCAGCGAGGAGTTGCGGGCGCGGGCCGAGCTGGAACGCGCCAAGGACGCCGCCGAGACCGCGAACAAGGCCAAGTCGCGCTTCCTGGCGACGATGAGCCATGAGCTGCGGACGCCGCTGAACGCGGTGATCGGCTTCTCCGAGGCCATCACCGCCGATCCCGACCCGGTCCGCGGCAAGGAATACGTCCGCTCGATCCACGAGGCCGGGCGGCATCTGCTGTCGCTGATCGACGACATCCTCGACGTTGCCCGGGCGGAGACGGTCGGCTTCACCACCACCGAGAGCGAGGTGGCGCCGATCCCGCTGCTGGAGGGTGTGGTGCGGGTGATGCAGGCGACCGCGGCCACCGCCGGCGTCGCCGTGGTGCAGGCGCTGCCGGCCGCGCTGCCGCTGCTGCGGGCGGATGCGCTGCGGCTGCGGCAGGTGCTGCTGAACCTCGTCTCCAACGCGGTGAAATTCACCCCGCAGGGCGGCCTGGTCACCCTCTCGGCCGAGGAGGCCCCGGAGGGCGGGCTGGTGATGCGGGTCACCGACAGCGGCATCGGCATCAGGCCAGAGGACATCCCGCGCGCCTTCGAGCCCTTCACCCAGCTCGATTCATCGCTGTCCCGACGCTTCCCCGGCTCCGGCCTCGGCCTATATCTGTCGCGGGCCCTGGCCGAGGCGCAGGGCGCGACGCTGACGCTCGAGTCGGTCCCCGGCGCCGGCACCACCGCCATGCTGTGCTTCCCGAAATCCCGGCTGATCACCTCCCTCGCGGCGTAGGCCGCCCGCATTCACGGAAGGGTTCTCCCATGCCGCTCGACACGCCGCTTTCCGTCACCGACCGCCTGTTCTTTGCCGAGCTCGCCCGCGCCGGCTCCGAGCGGATCCTGAAGCAGGCGCTGGACGGCGCCGAGGATGGCGAGCTCTTCCTCGAATATCGCGAGAGCGAGATGATCTCGCTCGACGACGGCCGCATCCGTTCCGCCACCTTCGACGCGACCAAGGGCTTCGGCCTGCGCGCCGTGGCCGGGGAGGCTGCCGGCTACGCCCATTCGGGCGAACTGTCGGAGGCCGCCCTGGCCCGCGCCGCCGACACGGTCGGCGCGGTGCGGCAGGGAAGGTCGGGCACGCTCGACGTCGCGCCGCGGGCGACCAATGCGCGGCTATACGAGGACGCCAACCCGCTGGCGCGGCTCGACTTCGGCGCCAAGACCACGCTGCTCGGGGAGATCGACGCCTATGCCAGGACGCGCGACCCGCGGGTCAAGCAGGTCATGGCCTCGATGTACGGTGAATGGCAGGCGGTGCAGATCCTCCGCCCCGACGGCACCCGCGTGGCCGATATCCGCCCGCTGGTGCGGCTGAACGTCGCCGTGGTGGTGGAGCAGGACGGCGGGCGGGAGACCGGCAGCCACGGCATGGGCGGACGGTTCGAGTATGCCCGCATCGTGACGGAGGACAGCTGGAAGGCGGCGGTGGACGAAGCGCTGCGCCAGGCGCTCGTCAACCTCGACAGCGTCCCCGCCCCGGCCGGGGAGATGGAGGTGGTGCTCGGCCCGGGCTGGCCGGGGATCCTGCTGCACGAGGCGATCGGCCATGGGCTCGAGGGCGACTTCAACCGCAAGAAGACCTCGGCCTTCGCCGGCCTGCTGGGACAGCGGATCGCCGCGCCGGGCGTCACGGTGGTCGATGACGGCACCCTGCCCGACCGCCGCGGAGTCTCCACCGTGGATGACGAGGGCACGCCGACCAACCGCACCGTGTTGATCGAGGACGGCGTGCTGGTCGGCTTCCTGCAGGACCGGCAGAACGCCCGGCTGATGGGCGTGGCGCCGACCGGCAACGGCCGGCGGCAGAGCTACGCCCACAGCCCGATGCCGCGCATGACCAACACGGTGATGCTCGGCGGGGCGCAGGCGCCGGAGGAGATCATCCGCAGCGTGAAGCGCGGCCTCTACGCGGTGAACTTCGGCGGCGGGCAGGTCGACATCACCTCGGGCAAGTTCGTCTTCTCGGCCTCCGAGGCCTACATGATCGAGGATGGCAGGCTGGGCGCGCCGGTGAAGGGCGCGACGCTGATCGGCAACGGGCCTGACAGCCTGACCAAGGTGGCGATGGTCGGCAACGACATGGCGCTCGACCCCGGGATCGGCACCTGCGGCAAGCAGGGCCAGGGCGTCCCCGTCGGCGTCGGCCAGCCGACGCTGAAGCTGGCCGGGCTGACGGTCGGCGGGACGGCGGTGTGACGATCCGCCCGGCGCGGCCGGAGGAGGCGCCGCGCCTCGCGGCCATCGTCGAGGTCGCCTATGGCCCCTGGGTGCCGGTCGTTGGCCGGCGCCCCTTTCCCATGGACGACGACTACGCCGCGCGCATCGCCGCCGGCGAGGCCTGGGTGCTGGAGGAGGCGGGCGCCGTCCGCGCCCTGCTGGTGCTCGAGACGCATCCCGACCACCTCATGCTCGACAACATCGCGGTCGACCCGGCGCGGCAGGGCAAGGGCGACGGCCGCGTCCTGCTCGACTTCGCCGAGGCCGAGGCGCGCCGGCGCGGGCTGCCGGAGATCCGGCTCTATACCAACGTGCTGATGGAGCGGAACATCGCGCTCTATGCGAAGCGCGGCTATGCCGAGACCGAGCGGCGGCAGGAGAAGGGCTTCGCGCGGGTGTTCATGGCGAAGCCGCTCGCCTGACGCTGCCTCACACCTCGGCGTGCAGCAGCGCCCGCCCGGCATCGCCACCCCAGGCGCCGTGGTACAGCGCCAGCAGCCGGTCCGCCTGGGTCAGCCCGCTCGCCACGATCTCGTCCAGCGGCGCCAGGTAGACGTCCTCGCCCAAGGCCCGCGCCCGCAGCCCGTCCCGCGCGATGGCCAGCACGTCCCGCGCCACGTCCCGCACCGCCCGCCCGCGGATCACGGCACCCAGCGCCTCACGCGGCGCGGCCAGCCGCAGCGCGCGGATCTCCTCCACGCTCCAGTCCCGCACCAGCGCCGCGGCGGCCTTCTGCGCCGCGGCGTCGTAGAGCAGCCCGACCCAGAGCGCGGGCTGCGCCACGATCATCGCCGCGCTGCCGGCATCCGATCCGCGCATCTCGAGGAAGCGCTTCAGCCGCACATCGGTGAAGGCGGTCGTCACATGGTCGGCGAAGTCGCCCATGGTGGCGCGCTCGCCCGGCAGCACGTCCAGCTTGCCGTCGAGGAAGTGGCGGAAGTTCCGTCCCGCCGCGTCCAGCCACTTGCCGTCCCGCATGACGAAGTACATCGGCACATCGAGCAGCCATTCGGCGAAGCGCTCAAAGCCGAAGCCCGGCTCGAAGACCACGGCGGGGATGCCGGTGCGGGCGCCGTCGGTGTCGGTCCAGACCTGGCCGCGCATCGAGCGGAAGCCGTTCGGCTTGCCCTCGGTGAAGGGCGAGTTGGCGAAGAGCGCCGTCGCCACCGGCTGCAAGGCGAGCGAGATGCGCAGCTTCTCGACCATGTCGGCCTCGTCGCCGTAGTCGAGATTGGCCTGCACCGTGCAGGTCCGCTGCATCATGTCGAGCCCGAGCGAACCCACCGTCGGCATGTAGCGCCGCATGATGGCGTAGCGCCCTTTGGGCATCCACGGCATCTCGGCGCGGCTGTGAGTCGGGTGGAAGCCGAGCGGCGCGAAGCCGACCTGCATCGGCCCGGTCACCTCGTGCACCTCCCGCAGGTGCTGCTGCAATTCCTGCCAGGTGGCGTGCAGGTCGGGCACCACGCCGCCCGACAGCTCGAGTTGCCCGGCGGGCTCCAGGCTGATCGAGGCGCTGCCGCGCTTCAGCCCGATCGGGTTGCCGGCATCGAGGATGGGCTCCCAGCCCTTGGCCTGCAGCCCGTCGAGGATCGCCCGGATGCCGCCCGGCCCCTCGTATTCGGGGGTGGCGAGGCCATCCCGGTGGAAGCCGAATTTCTCGTGCTCGGTGCCGACCCCCATTCCGCGCGCGGCTTGCTGCCGGCGGAGAACCACTCGGCCAGTTGCCGCGTGGAGGTGATCGGCGTCAGGTCCGCCTCGCCGGGATTAGACATCCTGCCCTTCCATATCGTCGGGGCCTGGGCAGGACGCCCGGCGCACGATCAAGCCTCGTTCCAGTCGCCGGCCAGCGCCTGCGAGCACCGCCAGCCCTGCCACCGCCGCAGTTTCCGCCCGCAGGATGCGGGGCCCGAGGGAAACCGTCGAAACAAAGGCACGGCGGCGGAGATCGTCAAGCTCCACCCTTTCGAACCCGCCCTCCGGCCCGACCAGCCAGGCCCAGGGGCCCGCCGGAACGGCACGGATCGCCTCGGCCAGCGGCGGCGATTCCCGCCTTTCGTCGCCGACCAGAGGGGTGTGGCATCCCATGCATCCAGCACCCGCGTGCAAGGGGGCGGCCGGCGCGACCGGCGGCACGGTCAGCCGGCCGCATTGCTCGGCGGCTTCCTGGGCGATGGCCGCCAGCCGCGCGGTATTGACCTTGTCGGTGATGCTGCGCCGGGTCAGCACCGGCTGGATCAGCCCGATGCCGAGCTTCGGTCGCCTTCTCCACCATCCAGTCCATCGCGTCGCGCTTCACCGCGGCGACTAGCAGGCGGCAGCGCCGGGCATCAGCTCCTGCGGCCGCACCTGCCGCTCCGGGCGGAAGCTGCAGCGATCCTTCCGCAGGTGGGCGATGCTGGCGGCCCATTCGCCGTCCCGCCCGTTGAACAGCAGCACCGCGTCGCCCACGGCGCGGCGCATCACCCCGCCGAGGTAATGCGCCTGGCCGGCGGTGGCGGGGACCTCCGCCCCCTCCGCCAGGGGCTGGTCCAGGAACAGGCGCGGGGTGGACGATGCGGCCCTTTCGCTGACACGGAGCAGGCGTGCAAGGCCATACCGACATCCACACCCAGGGCCTCGTCGCCCGCCTGCCCGCGGGCTGGCGCCCCTATGCGCTGCTGGCGCGGCTCGACCGGCCGATCGGCTCCTGGCTGCTCTTCCTCCCCGGCCTCTGGGCCTTCGCCATCGCCGCGCCGGACTGGGCCGAGGGAGCGCGTCTGACGCTGCTGTTCGGGATCGGCGCGGTCGCCATGCGCGGCGCCGGCTGCGTGGTGAACGACCTCTGGGACCGCGACATCGACCGCAAGGTGGAGCGCACCCGCGGCAGGCCGCTGGCCGCCGGCACCGTCACGCCCTTCCAGGCGCTCTGCTTCCTGGCCGGGCTCTGCACAATCGGGCTGCTGGTCCTCATCCAGCTCAACCTCACGGCCATCCTCTTCGGCCTCTGCGCCCTGGTGCCGATCCTGCTCTATCCCCTGGCCAAGCGGGTGACCAACTGGCCGCAGGCCATGCTCGGCCTGGTCTTCTCCTGGGCGGCACCGGAGGGGATGGCGGCGGCGACCGGCCAGATCGACGCGGCGGCGCTGCTGCTCTGGGCCGCCGGCTTCTGCTGGATCCTCGGCTACGACACGATCTACGCCCACCAGGACCGGGAGGACGACGCGGCGGTCGGCATCGGCAGCACCGCGCTCCGCTTCGGCGAGGACACGCGCCCCTTCCTCGCGGCCTGCTACGGCGCGACGCTGGCCTTCCTGGCCGCGGCCGGCTGGGTGGAGGGGCTGTCCTGGCCCTATTTGCCCGGGCTGCTGCTGCCGGCGGCGCTGCTGGCGCGGCAGGTCATGACGCTCGACATCCACGATCCGGCTCACTGCCTTCGCCTCTTCAAGGCGAACCGGGAGGTCGGGCTGGCCGTCGCCCTGGCCTTCCTGCTCGGGCGCATGTGACCGACCCCGAGGCCTTCATCCTCGGCCAGACCGCCATCGCCCGGCCGCCCATGGTGCCGGAGATCGCGCTGCACCTCGCCACCGAGATCACCCCGATCTGGCAGGCGACCGAGGCCTGGCTGGGCGCGCAGGGGATCGAGCCCCCTTCTGGGCCTTCGCCTGGCCCGGCAGCCAGGCCATGGCGCGGCTGATCCTCGACCACCCCGCGCATGTCGCGGGGCCGCCGGAGTGCTCGACTTCGCCGCCGGCTGCGGCCTGGCCGCCATCGCCGCCGCGAAGGCCGGGGCGGCCAGCGTCGAGGCCGCCGAGATCGACCCGCTGGCGCTCGCGGCCACCCGGCTGAATGCGGCGCTGAACGGCGTCTCCGTCGCCACGCCCGAAGGCGACGTGGTCGGGGCCGCCCGCCGCTGGGACCTCATCCTCGCCGGCGACGTCTGCTACGAGGCGCCGATGACCCGCCACATCCTGCCCTGGCTGCGCGCCATGGCCGCCGCCGGCGCCGAGGTCTGGCTGGCCGATCCAGGCCGCGCCTATGTCCCGCAGGACGGGCTTTCGGAGCTGGCCCGCTTCGACGTGCCGGTGACGCGGGAGCTTGAGGACAGGGATCACCGGCTGGTCACCATCTGCCGGCTGCAGGCCGCGAGGAAGGTTGGGGAGGGAAAAATATTCCCTCCCCAAACCCCACCCTTCCTTTTTGCGAGTCGGCTGCCGCGGCACGGCGAATGCCAGACTCACAGAAATAGAGGGGGGTCCAGGGAGGATACCTCCTCCTGGCCTTGCCTTCGCTTCCCTCACCGCGTCGCCACCTCGAGGAAGCGGATCAGCGCCGCCAGCTCCCCCGCATCCCCCACCGTCTGCACCGGCATCCGCGTGCCCGGCGTCACCACGTCCGGGCCGCGGGTGAAGAGGTCGGCCAGCGTCTCCGGCGTCCAGGTGATGTCGCCGCGGGCCAGGCGGGGCGAATAGGCATAGCCGGGCAGTGCCCCCATCCGCCGGCCGAAGATCCCCTGCAGGCTCGGCCCGGCCATCGGGCCGGCCCCGATCCCGCAGGGCGTGGCAGGCGCTGCAGGCGCGGAAGACCCGGGCGCCCTCGGGGTCGGCGCCGACGGGCAGCGCCGCCTCCGCCGTCCCCGCCGGCGGCCGAGCGGCGCGCCGGTCGCCGCATCCCAGCGCCGGACGCGGCGGTCCTGCCCGCCGGTCCAGAGGCTGGCCCCATCTGCGGCGAAGGCGACGCTCCAGAGCGGCAGGCCTGGGCCGTCGAGCATGTGCAGCAGCCTTCCATCCGCCACCGACCAGATCGCCGCGCTGCCGCCCAGCGAGGCGGTGGCGAGGCGCGTCCCGTCCGGCGCCGCGGCCAGCGCCACCACCGGCCGGGAGCCGGCGGCCCATTCGCGCGAGGTTCCGTCGGATTGCAGGATTCGGACAAAGCCATCCGCACCGCCCGTCGCCAGCGCCCCGCCCGGCAGGGCGGCGAGCGCGTTCTGCGGCAGGCCGAGCGCGGCCAGCACCTGGCCGCCGGCGGCACGCCAGAGGCGCACCGTGCCATCCGCCCCGGCGCTGGCCAGGCCGGCCGGCGTCCAGGCCAGGGCGCCGACCGGGCCGGCATGGCCTTCCAGCACCCGCGCCGTGCCGGCCACGCCCCAGATCCGCACCGTGCCGTCCCAGCCGGCCGAGGCGAGCGTGCCGTCCGGCGCCACGGCGAGTGCGGTGACCGGCCCGGCATGGCCTTCCAGCACCCGCGCCGGAGACTCCGCGCCGCCATCCGGCCAGAGCGCAATCCGCCCCTCCTCCCCCGCGCTGGCCAGTCCGCCGCCGGGCAGCGCCGCCAGGGCCGAGAGCGCGCCGGCATGCCAGCGCAGCACCCGCCGCGCCGTCCCGGATGCGGGGTCCCAGAGGATCACCGCCTGGTCGAAGCCGGCCGAGGCGAGGCCGCCGCCCTGCAGCACCGCCAGGGCCCGCACCGGCCCGCCATGGCCGGCCAATTCCTGCGCCCGGGGCGCCGGCAGGGCAAGCAGCATGAAAAGCAGGATGAGGGGAAGATGCGGCGGCAACGCGCAATTCGGACAAAGGCCAGCTTGGAGGCAAGGCGAGACGAGGTCGCCAGGCTTCGGCCCCTTGCCGGGCCGGTATCGCGGGGCGGCAAGCGGCAGGGTCCTCGATACATGCGGCAGCCTCCGGCGCGGCTGACCATCATAGGAAAAATATCACATATTGGCAAGGGTGTGCCGCACGCCATCAGTCATGAGACTGGATGGCGGTTTCATTACTTTCCATCCATTCCAGGCGTGCATGACTCGCATGCGACGGTGGGCTTCCATGGATGGACCGAGGGATGCGACCGGGCTGGCGCTGCATTTCCGCGGCGCCGACGAGGCGCTGCTCGGGCTTTCCACTTGGCAGGCGGTGCCGCTGATGACCCTGCTGAAAATCGACGTGCTCGGCACCGCGGTCGCCGCCGCCTACCTGCCGCGGCTGCAGCCGCTGCGGGTGCCGATCACCGCGGCGGCCATCGCCATGACCTTCATGCCCGTCCTCGCGGCCCTGGTCGCCGGCGTCTACCAGTCGAGCAGCCTGCGCGAGGCCGTGGTGGCGCTCAGCGGCAGCCGCAGCCCTTGGGTCGATCCGGGCTGGGGCATCGTCGTACTCGGCGTCGCGGCGCTGATGCTGGCCGGCGCGGCCATCCGCGCCGCCCGGGCGGAAGCCCGCCCGGCCTGAGCCGGGCCGGCGGCGTCACGCCGTGATGCCGCCATCCACGTGCAGCACCTGGCCGGTGATGTAGCCGGCCGGGGGCGAGGCGAGGAAGGCGATCGCCGCGGCGACCTCCTCGGTCGCGCCCAGCCGGCGCATCGGGATGCGGGCGACCCGCTCCTCGAAGGCCTTGGGATCGAGCGCGGCATGCGCGCCGGGGTCCTTCTGCGTGAAGCCCGGCGCCACCGCATTCACCGTGATGTCGGGCGCCCATTCGATCGCCAGCGCCCGCACCAGCGCCTCGAGCGCCGCCTTGGCCGCGGCCGAGGCGGGAAGAACAGGGTGCTCCTGCCGGAAGACATGCGCGACGAAGGAGGAGACGGCGACCAGCCGCGGCTCCCGCCCCGCCAGCAAATGCGGCTTGGCGGCGCGGGCCAGCCGCAGCAGGGCGAAGGCGATGGCGTCGTGGCTGGCGGCGAAGGCGGCATCCGTCAGGCTGGCCAGCGGCGTCCGGTCGGCGAAGCCGGCATTGGAGACCAGCACGTCGAGCCCGCCAAGCGCCGCCGCCGCCTCCTCCACCGCGCGGGCCGGCGCCTCCGGCTCGGCCAGGTCGCCAAGCAGGACATGCGCGGTGCCGCCCTTCTCCCGCACGAAGCCGGCCACCCGCTCGGCGCCCTCGCGGTTCTTCCGTGTATGCAGGGCGATCGCCACGCCGGGGCCGGCCAGCACCCGGCAGCAGGCGGCGCCGATGCCGCTCGCCGCGCCGGTGATCAGGTAACGCCGCATCCGCCTGCCCCCAGAATCGCCGCGCGATCATGCGGCGGCCACCGGCGACGCGAAAGGGCCGGCACCCGCTTCACAGGCCAGCCAATTAATGCGAATGACTCGCATATGCATCACAGCCAGCCGCCATGAGGGGACGCATCGCGCTCGCGCTGGCGATGCTCGGCGCCCTGGTGGCGCTCGGCTCGCTCTGGGTCGATGGCGGGCTCGACCCCTTCAGCATCCCCGCGGTGATCCTCGGCCTCGGCATCTGGGTGCTTGACCAGCCGCGCTGAGGGATGGCGGCGGGACCCGCGCACCGGGTTGCACGCCCGGGGAGCGGGCCGCATCTTCGGCGCGCCATTCATTGGGGAAACGACGTGACATTGACGGTGCTTGAGCCCGAGGGCCTCTATCCCGACACCAATCTCGAACAATCCATCCTCGGCCCCGATGTCCGCATCCTGCAGGGCAACGCCAAGTCCAGCCTGGCGGAGCTGCCCGACGGCCTGCTCGCCGAGGTCGAGGGGCTGATGACGCTGCGAATGGCGGTGCCGGCCGAGCAGGTCGCCCGCATGCCGAAGCTGAAGGTCGTGGTCCGCATGGGCGTCGGCTACGACCGCGTCGACCGCGCCGCCTGCGCCGCGCGCGGCATCACGGTCTGCAACGTGCCCGATTACGGCACGCAGGAAGTCGCCGAATTCGCCGTGCTGCTCGCGCTGTCGCTGCGCCGCGGCCTGATCCTCTACCACGAGACCCAGCGCGGCCCGGACCCGGCGCCCTGGGCGGTTCGGCCCTCCCCGCTGGTGCGGCGGCAGGAGGCGCAGACCTTCGGCATCCTCGGATTGGGGCGCATCGGCTCGGCCGCGGCGCTGCGGGCCAAGGCTTTCGGCTACAGGGTGGTGTTCTACGACCCGAACCAGCCGAATGGCTGGGACCGCGCGCTCGGCATCCAGCGCGCCCGCAGCCTGGAGGAGCTGCTGGCGCAGTCCGACGTGCTGTCGATCCATTGCCCGCTGACGCGGAGCACGCGCGGCCTGATCGGCGAGGCGCAGTTGCGGTTGCTGCCGCGCAACGCCGTGGTGGTGAACACCGCGCGCGGGCCGATCCTCGACATCGATGCGCTGGAGCGCTGCCTGCGTGACGGCCACCTCGCCGGCGCCGGGCTCGACGTGATCCCGGAGGAGCCGCCACGCGACCCGATCCCGTCGCTGCTGCGCGCCTATCGCGCGAAGGAGGACTGGCTGCAGGGCCGCCTGGTCATCACCCCGCACATCGCCTTCCACTCGCCCGAGGCCTGGGACGACATCCGGCTGAAGGGCGTCGAGACGATGCGCGACGTGCTGGTCGAGGGGCGGCGGAGCAACGTGATCCCGCCCGACAGCGACTGAGCCGGGCCGCGGGCGGGTCGCCATCGGCCCGCCCGCTCAGGCGCGGAAGCGCTCCAGCGCGGCGCGGTCGATCTCGATGCCGAGGCCCGGCCCCTCCGGGATCCGGAGCACGCCGCCGACCGGCTCGATCGGCGTGCGCAGGATGGCCTGGCGGATCGGGTGCTCGGTGCAGTCGAACTCGAAGACCGGCTCGGCCGGCGCCAGCGAGGTCGGCGTATGCGTCGGCAGCACCGCCGCGAAGCTGGAGGGAGGCGGCGATGCCGATCCCCGTTCCCCAGACATGCGGGTTGTAGCGGACGCCGAAGGCCGCGGCCATGTCGGCGATCCGCTTGCATTCCGTGAGGCCACCCGCGGCGCAGGTGTCCGGCTGGATGATGTCCATCGCCCCGCGCACCAGCACCTCGCGGAAGCCGAAGCGGGTGTATTCGCACTCGCCGCCGGCGATGGGGATGCTCAAGCCCGCCTTCACCGCGCGGTAGCCGGCCAGGTCCTCGGGCGGCACCGGCTCCTCGAACCAGCCGATCCCGAGCGGCTCGATCAGCCGGCCGAGCCGGATCGCCGCGACCGAGATCATAGGCGTGGTTGGCATCGACCATCAGGCCGATGCCCGGGCCGATGGCGTCGCGCACCGCGCGGGTCGCGGCGGCATCCTCGGCGATGCCGAAGCCGACCTTCAGCTTCACCGCGTGGAAGCCCTCCGCCGCGTAGCCTGCGGCTTCCTCGGCCAGGTAGCGCAGCGGGTCGCCCTGCTTCCGGCGATAGAGGCCGGTGGCATAGGCGCGGACCTCCCGCCGCAGCGGGCCGCCCATCAGACGGTGGACGGGGACGCCGAAATGCTTGCCCTTGAGGTCCCAGAGCGCGATGTCGATGCCGCTCAGCCCTTCGACCACCAGGCCCTTCTGCCCGTGGTCGCGCAGCCGGGCATAGACCTCCTGCCACAGGTGCTCGCTGCGCAGCGGGTCCTCGCCGACCAGCCAGGGCGCAACGCCGCGCACCACCGCCTCGGTCATCCGCGCCGGGCCATAGCATTCGCCCCAGCCGACCAGCCCCGCATCGGTCTCGATCTCGACCAGCATGGCGGTGCGGCTGGCATACCAGGCGCGGGAATAGGCGAAGGGCTCGCGCAGCGCCGCCTCCAGCACATGGGTGCGGATGGCGGTGATCCTCATGCGGCGGCCTCCCCGGTCTGTGCGGGCAGGCTAGCACCGGCCGCCGCGGCGCCAAGCCGGGGCGTCAGTTGCAGACCGGGATGGGGTTCCGGCCGTAATGGACGCAATTGGTGCCGACCGGGCTCGGCTGGGCGTATTGGCAGGCCGCCAGCAGCACGGGCAGCAACAGGGTCAACACCAGGCGCATGGATCCAGATCCTCCCGCAACCCGGAGAGTCATGCGCCGGCCGGCCGCGCCCGGTCCAGTGACGCCGCGGACAGCCGACGCCACCGCGCCAGCATGAGCAGCGCCACCCCGCCCAGCCCCACCGCCAGGCCGATCCACAGCCCGACCGGCCCGAGCCCCGCCTGCCAGGCGAGCAGCAGCCCGACCGGCATGCCGATTCCCCAATAGCCCAGCGCCGCCAGCAGCATCGGCACCCGCGTGTCCTTCAGCCCGCGCAGCTCCCGGCCGCGACCGCCTGCACGCCATCCGCCAGCTGGAAGATGCCGGCAATGGTCAGCAGCGTCGCACCGAGCGCGGCGGCGGCGGCGGCCTCCGCATCCCCGGCGCCGAGGAAGCCGCGGGCGATCGGCACCGAGGCCACCACCAGCAGCAGCGCCGTCGCCAGCATGAAGCCGGCGCCGAGCCCGATCGCCACCCAGCCGGCCCGCGTCGCGGCGTGCGGCTCGGCGGCGCCGGCGAAGAGCCCGACCCGCGCCGTCGCCGCCTGGCCGATGCCGAGCGGGATCATGAAGGTCATGCCCGCGGTCTGCAGCGCGATGGCGTGCGCCGCGACCGCCACCGCGCCGAACCAGCCCATGGCGATGGCCGCCGCGCTGAACACGCCGATCTCGAGCAGCATGCTGCCGCTGATCGGCAAGCCAGCCGCACCACCTCGGCCAGCTTGCCGAGATCCGGCCGCCAGAAGCGGCCGAGCAGGCGGAACCGTCCCAGCACCCGGTCGCGCGCCAGCAGCCCGAGCAGCCCGGCCAGCATCGCCGCATTGGCCAGGGCGCTGGCGATGCCGGCGCCGAGGATGCCGAGGCCCGGCCGGCCGAAGGCGCCGAAGACCAGCAGCCAGCAGAGCAGCCCGTTCAGCAGGATCCCGGCCCCGGCGACCCAGAGGGCCGGGCCCGGCCGCTCCATCGCCGCCAGGAACCCGCGCAGCACGATGAAGCCGCAGAAGCTCGGCAGGCCCCACATCATTCCCCGGAGATAGGTGCCGGCCAGCGCCGCCGGGTGCGGCTCCTGCCCCAGCGCCAGCAACGCCGGCTCGGCGAACCAGAGCAGCAGCATCGAGGGCAGCAGCAGCGCCAGCGCGGCCCAGAGCGCGCTGCGCGCGCCGCGCCGCATCTGCCTGACCCAGCCGCGCCCGGCGCCGCCCGGCAGCCGCCCGGCGCCGCGCGCCTGGGCCAGCATCGGCCCGGCGGCGAAGGCGGTGCCGAGCGGCGCGGCCATGACGGCCCAGTAGAGGTTGGCCGCCAGCGTTCCGGCGGCCAGCGCCTCGGTCGAGAGCCAGCCGAGGATGACGGTGTCGGTCAGCGCCAGCGCGTGCTGGCTGAGGTTGGTCAGCGCCAGCGGCCAGGCGAGCGCCAGGGTGGCCCCCGCCTCCGCCAGCCAGGCGGGCCGCCGGGGAATGCCGCCGATGGGGTGTGCCTGCATCGCGTCCCTCTAGCGCAGCCGCGGCGCGCGGTCGCCTGGCATGGCGGCGGGTGGCTGGCGCGGCGCCGCTTCCGCGCTAGGCTGCCCGCCAAGCCACACCGCAGGTGGCAGGATCCCAGGAGTGACGTCATGCACCGCCGCGCGCTTCTCGCCACACCGTTGGTCGCACCGATGATCGCCGCGCAGCAGGCACAGGCCCAGCCGGCCCAGCTCGCCACCGAGGAATTCATGGTCCCCGCGAAGGACCCGGGGATCGAGATCTTCGTCCGCAACAAGCGGCCTGAGGGGATGGCCGCCTTCACCCCGGGCCGCACCCTGCTGTTCGTGCATGGCGCGACCTATCCGGCGCATACCGCCTTCGACCTGCCGCTCGGCGGGCTGTCCTGGATGGACTACATCGCCGGCCGCGGCTTCGATGTCTGGTGCATGGACATCCGCGGCTATGGCCGCAGCACCCGCCCGGCCGAGATGTCCCAGCCGCCCGAGGCCAACCCGCCGCTGGTCCGCGGCGACGCGGCCGTCGCCGATATCGGCGCGGTCAACGCCTTCATCCGGCAGAAGCGCAGCCTGCCGCGGATCGTCCATATGGGCTGGTCCTGGGGCACCGGGCTGACCGGGCGCTTCGCCGCCGACAACCCCTCCGTGGTCGAGCGCGTGGTGCTCTATGCCCCGCAATGGCTGCGCGAGGGGCCGAGCCTGGCCGCGGCGGGGCAGACCGAGGAGCTCGGCGCCTATCGCTGGGTGACCCAGGCCCAGGCGAAGCAGCGCTGGCTGACCGGCGTGCCGCCGGAGAAGGTCGCCGGGCTGATCCCGCCCGGCTGGTTCGAGCACTGGGCCGGCGTCACCTGGGCCACCGACCCCGAGGGGCAGCGGCGCGAACCCGCCGGCGCTGCGGGCGCCGAACAGGGTGACCCAGGACAGCCGGGACTACTGGCAATCCGGCAAGCCCTACTACGACCCCGCGAAGATCACCGCGCCGGTGCTGCTGGTCGTCGCCGAATGGGACCGCGATACCCCGCCGGCGCTGGCCTCCACGCTGTTTCCGCTGCTGGTCAACAGCCCGGGCAAGCGGCTGGTGATGCTGGCGGAAGGCACGCATACCATCATCATGGAGCGGAACCGCGGCGCGCTGTTCCAGGCGGTGCAGGTCTTTCTCGAGGAAGCCGCGGCCTGAGGCCGCGGATCTCGCGGCTTTACCGTTTCCTCATCCGCGCCGTGTTCCCTGCCGCGGCGGCCGCTTCCGCGCCGCCCAGGCAGAGGAAAACCTTGGCATGCTCATCCCCGTCATGCGGCGCCGCTGGCGGCCGTCACGCTTCTCCTGCTCGGCGCCGCGGGTGCCGAGGCGCAAGAGCAACGACCCGTCCTTCAGGCTGACCAACAACAGCGCGGGCAAGATCAACGAGATCTACGTCTCATCCTCCGGCGTGAATTCACTGGGGGCCGGACCGGCTGGGCGACCGGTCGCTGAACTCCGGCGGGAGCTACACCATCCGCCTGCCGAGCGGGCAGTGCGTCAACGACATCCGCGTGGTCTATGGCAGCGGCGAGGACGACGGAGCGGCGGCGGGTGAATACCTGCAGCCTGTCCGACCTGGTCTTCCCCTGACGCGGGCACGGGCCGGTCATCGCCACAGCCCGCGCGCCGCCAGCCAGTCCTGCACCACCTGGGCGACCGCGCGGTTGTTCCTGTCCATCATCATCATGTGGCTGTTGCCCATGATCCCGCGTTCCGGCAGCGCCACCGCATCGACGCTGCCGCCCGCGGCCCGCAGCCTGGCGTAGAAGTCGAGCCCGCGCTGGCGGATCGCCGGCCAGCGCCCGTCCTGCTCGATGAAGTCGCCCATAGAGCGCGAGGACGGGGATGTCACGCGCAGCGCCGCCATCGCCTCCGGCGTCGTCGCGCCGAAGCCGGCGGGCTCGACCAGCACCAGGGCGCGGACCAGTGCGGGCTCGGCCTGGGCAGCGCGCGTCGCGAACATGCCGCCCTGGCTATGCGCCAGCACCACCGCCGGCCCGACGCGGCGCAGCAGCGCCTGATACGCCGCAAGCTGCGCCGCATCCGTCGTGGTCCAGCGCGGCACCACCTGGCGCATGAAAGTCGTCGTAGGCCTCGACGGGGAATTGCGTCCCCGGCAGCGCCGTGCGGGTGCGCCAGCTGCCCGGGCCGGCGCCAATCCGGAAGCGCTCCCAGGGATCGGCCTTGGTCAGGAAGACCGGCTCGCCCTGGAAGATCTCCGGCGACATCGCCCAGCCGGCCCGGCCGCGCTCGACTGCGTCCGAGACGTAGGTGGCCCAGCCGCGGCGGAGGAAATACTGCTGCCAGCCCTCCCGCCCATCCGGCGTGCTCTCCCAGGTCACGCCGGTCAGGCCGCCGCCATGCCAGAGCAGCAGCGGCACCGCGCCGCGCTCCTCGGCGGGCAGGTGGTACTGCACGTACATCGCCTCGACCTGGTAGGTGCCGTTGGCGTCGATCCGGGCGGGGACGCCGCCGGGGACCAGCAGCACCTCCCGCACCGGCTTGTCGGCGACCACAGCCTCCCGCCCGCCGACATGGAAGCTGCCGAGGCCGCGCAGCGCCAGCGCGGCGGATCCTCCTGCGCGGCGGCGAGTGCGGGGGCGACGGCAAAGAGCGCGGCGAGCAGGCGGTGGCGCAGCATGGCGGGGGCCCCGGGCGGACGTTCCGGCCACGCTAGCCTGCGCACCCGGCGTTGACACCCCACCTCAGCGGTCTAAGCCTTCCACCCCAGCGGGAGTGAATGCCATGGCCGGTTCCGACCAGACGAAGAAGTCCTTCAAGCTGCGCAGCCGGCGCTGGTTCGACGACCCGGAGGATCCGGGCATGACTGCGCTCTACACCGAGCGCTACCTGGATTCTGCGGCATGACGCGGGGCGAGCTGCAATCGGGCAAGCCGATCATCGGCATCGCCCAGACCGGCTCCGACCTCTCGCCCTGCAACCGCCACCATCTCGACCTGGCGAAGCGGGTGCGGGACGGCATCATCGCCGCCGGCGGCATCCCGCTGGATTCCCGATCCACCCGATCCAGGAGACGGGAAAGCGGCCGACCGCGGCGCTCGACCCGCAACCTCGCCTACCTGTCGCTGGTCGAGGTGCTGCACGGCTATCCGCTGGACGGCGTCGTGCTGACCGCCGGCTGCGACAAGACCACGCCGGCGGTGCTGATGGGCGCCGCGACGGTCAACATCCCGGCCATCGTGCTGTCGGGCGGGCCGATGCTGGACGGCCACTACAAGGGCCAGCTCACGGGGTCCGGCACCATCGTCTGGTCGGCGCGGAAGCAGCTCGGCGGCCGGCGAGATCGACTACGAGCAGTTCATGAACCTGGTCGCCAGCAGCGCCACGAGCGTCGGCCACTGCAACACCATGGGCACCGCGCTGTCGATGAACAGCCTGGCCGAGGCGCTGGGGATGTCGCTCCCCGGCTGCGCCGCCATCCCCGAGGCCGTACCGGGAGCGCGGCCAGATGGCCTATGCCACGGGCAAGCGGATCGTCGAGATGGTGCACGAGAACCTGCGCCCGTCCGACATCATGACCCGCGCCGCCTTCGAGAACGCGATCCTCGCCGCCAGCGCGATCGGCGCCTCCACCAATTGCCCGCCGCACATCATCGCCATCGCCCGCCACATGGGCGTCGAGCTGAAGATCGAGGACTGGGACACGATCGGGCGGGAGATCCCGCTGCTGGTCGATTGCCAGCCGGCCGGGCGCTTCCTCGGCGAGGCCTTCCACCGCGCCGGCGGCGTGCCGGCCGTGATGAAGGAGCTGTTGGACGCGGGCAAGCTGCGCGGCCAGGCGATGACGGTGACCGGCAAGACCTATGCCGCCAACCTCGAGAACCTCGAGGCGCCGGACCGCGAGGTGATCCGCGCCTATGACGCGCCGATGAAGCCGCATGCCGGCTTCGCCATCCTGTCGGGCAACATCTTCGACAGCGCCGTGATGAAGATCTCGGTCATCGATGCCGAGTTCCGCCGCCGCTACCTGTCGGAGCCGCCGGGCGTCTTCAACGGCAAGGTCGTCGTGTTCGAGGGGCCGGAGGACTACCACGACCGGATCGAGGACCCCTCGCTCGGCATCGACGCGCATACCGTGCTGGTCATCCGCAACTGCGGCCCGGTCGGCTATCCCGGCAGCGCCGAGGTGGTGAACATGCAGCCGCCGGCGACGCTGATCAAAGCCGGGCTGGACACGCTGCCGACCATGGGCGATGGGCGGCAGTCCGGCACCTCGGGCAGCCCCTCGATCCTCAACATCTCGCCCGAGGCCGCGGTGGGCGGCGGGCTGGCGCTGCTGAAGTCGGGCGACCCGATCCGCATCGACCTCAATACCCGGAAGGTCGACGTGATGATCCCGGAGGCCGAGCTCGCGGCACGCGCGCGCCGCCTGGAAGCCGCCGGTGCTGCCGAACAAGACCCCCTGGGAGGAGATCCAGCGCAGCATGGTCGGCCAGCTCGGCACCGGCGGCTGCCTGGAGCCGGCGACGGCCTACCTCAACATCCTCGAGACGCGCGGGAGAGGCCGTCACAACCACTGATACGTATCAGTCCGGCAAATACCGAGATCGGCCTTTCGCATTGGCAAGGATGGGGGAAACCCCCATCTTTGCGGCAACCGGCGGCCCAGGGCCGCCCAAGCCCTGAGGTCGATGTCCATGCTTCGCCCATTGCTCGCCGCCATGGCCCTGCTGCCGGGCCTGGCTGCCTCCCCCGCCTTTGCTCAGTCCGTCCCCGCCCCTGCGCCTGCCGCCACCCGGACGTTGGAGCAGAACCAGCGCGCCTATGTCGCACCGCGCGCCGCCGCGCCGCAGGCCGCGCCGGCCAAGGAACGGCCGGTCGCCGCCACCCTGCCCGCCCTCACCGGGCGCCGGGTGGAATTGGCCGACCGGGACCGGTAGCGCCCCCGGGCTCCGGGTTCCGTCCCCCTCCCGTCCCGGGCTAGCCTGCCCGCAACGGGTGGGGGAGGATCCGATGACCAAGGGCGCATCACGGCGGAGGCCTGCTGGCCGGCGCGGCGATTGGCGGTGCGCTGGCCGCGCAGGGCGCCGCGGCCGAGGAGACGATCTGGAGCGCGGAGTACTGGGCCGAGAAGGGCCCGGTGCGGCTCTACATCTTCCGCAAGCGGCTCGGCGCGCCGCGGCCGGAAAGCCAGCGAAGCCCGTGCTCTTCCTGGTGCACGGCTCCTCCAACTCCGCCCGCCCCTCCTTCGACCTGACGGTGCCGGGCAAGGGCGAATACTCGCTGATGAACGTCTTTGCCCGGCTGGGCTACGACGTCTGGACGATGGACCACGAGGATTACGGCCGGTCCTCCCGCACCGAGAGCAATTCGGACATTGCCTCGGGCGCCGCGGACCTGGCCGCCGCCATGCCGGTGGTGGCGCGGGAGACGGGGACGGCGCGCATCCACATGATGGGCGAGAGCTCCGGCGCGCTGCGCGCCGCGGTCTTCGCGGCGCAGGAGCCGTCCCGGGTCGACCGGCTGGTGCTGACCGCCTTCACCTATACCGGGCGGGATTCCCCGACCCTGATCGAGCGCGCCAAGCGACTGGACGCCTACCGCGCCAGCAACACGCGGCTGCGCGACCGCAGCATGATCCGCAGCATCTTCACCCGCGACATGCCCGGCACGTCGGACATGGCGGTGGCCGAGGCGCTGGCCGATGCCGAGCTGGTCTTCGGCGACCAGACACCGACCGGCACCTATGTCGACATGACCTCGAAGCTGCCGGTGGTGCAGCCGGAGGCGGTGAAATCCCCGTGCTGCTGATCCGCGGCGAGCATGACGGCATCGCCGCCATGGCCGACCTGCAGGATTTCTTCGGCCGGCTGCCGAATGGCGACAAGCAGTTCGTCTCGCTGTCCCACGCGGCACACGCGCTGCACTACGGGCTGAACCGGGCGCAGTTCTGGCACGCGGTGCATGCCTTCCTGTCGATGCCGCCGCCGGTGGCGGCTAGCGGCCGCGCGGCGGGCGCCGATTCGGAGAAATAGGTGCGTGGGGGGCCGGGGGAGAATTCCTCTCTCCCCCGGCCATTGACGCGGCGGGCGTCCCCGTGAAGATGGCGCCCTGCGATTCAGGGCGGGATCGGACCATGGCCGGCAGGCTGCAGGGCAAGCGGTGCTTCGTGACGGCGGCGGGCCAGGGGATCGGGCGTGCCACCGCGCTGGCCTATGCCGCGGAAGGCGCCAGCGTCGTCGCCACCGATCGCGACGCCGACAAGCTGAAGGGCCTCGACGGCATCGAGACGCTGGCGCTCGACGTGCTGGACGACAAGGCGGTGGCCGCCGCGGTGCAGGGCGCCGGGCCGCTCGACGTGCTGTTCAACTGCGCCGGCTTCGTCCACCAGAACTCGATCGAGACCTGCACCGATGAGGAATGGGACTTCGCCTTCGCGCTGAACGTCCGCGCGATGTGGCAGACCACGCGCGCCGCGCTGCCGGGCATGATCGGCAAGGGCGGCGGCTCCATCGTCAACATGTCCTCGGCCTGTTCCAGCCTGAAGGGCGCGCCGAACCGCTTCCTCTACGGCACCACCAAGGCCGCGGTGATCGGGCTGACCAAGTCGGTCGCCACCGACTATGTCTCGAAGGGCATCCGCTGCAACGCGGTCTGCCCCGGCACGGTGGACACGCCGAGCCTCGGCGACCGCATCGCCGCCAATGCGGCGCAGGCCGAGGGCATGGATGCGGCGCGCGCCGCCTTCGTCGCGCGGCAGGCCATGGGGCGCCTCGCTACCGCCGAGGAGATGGCGGCGTTGGTCGTCTATCTCTCCGCGCCCGAGAGCACCTTCGTCACCGGCCAGGCCATGGTCATCGACGGCGGCTGGATGTTGTAATTCCCCCGCGCAGCAAGCCGCCACACCAACCCTTGCCGCGCGGGGCCCCTGTTCTGGAGGACCCATCATGAAGCTGCTGCGCTACGGCCCCGCGGGCCAGGAAAAGCCCGGGATGCTCGATGCATCCGGCACCATCCGCGACCTCTCGGGCGTCGTCCCCGACCTCGCCGGCGAGGCGCTCTCCGCCGCCGGCCTGGCGAAGCTCGCGGCGCTCGACCCGGCCTCGCTGCCGGCGGTCTCCGGCAACCCGCGCATCGGCCCGCCGACGACGGGGATGAAGAACCTGATCTGCATCGGCCTGAACTATGCCGACCACGCCGCCGAGACCGGCGCGCCGGTGCCGAAGGAGCCGATCGTCTTCCTGAAGTCGCTCGGCGCACTGTGCGGCCCGAACGACGACGTCATCATCCCGAAGAACTCCGTGAAGAGCGACTGGGAAGTCGAGCTCTGCATCATCATCGGCACCAAGGCGAAGTGCGTCACGGAGGACCAGGCGCTCGACCACGTCGCCGGCTATGCCGTCGGCAACGACGTCTCCGAGCGCGAGTGGCAGATCGAGCGCGGCGGCGCCTGGGACAAGGGCAAGGGTGCGACACCTTCGGCCCGGTCGGCCCCTGGCTGGTGACGAAGGACGAGGTGCCGGATCCGCAGAACCTGGCGATGTTCTGCGAGGTGGACGGCAAGCGCTACCAGAACGGCTCGACCCGCACGATGATCTTCGGGGTGAAGACCATCGTCTCCTATGTCTCGCACATGATCACGCTGCACCCGGGCGACGTGATCTTCACCGGCACGCCGCCGGGCGTCGGCCTCGGCATCAAGCCGTCGCCGGTCTTCCTGAAGGCGGGGCAGACCATGCATCTCGGCATCGAGGGGCTGGGCGAGCAGACGCAGCGGACGGTCGCCTACGCGGGCTGACGCCCGCCGCCCAGCCTTCGCACCGCGCGGGCCGGGATCGCGGGGCGGCGTGACCGAAGCCATTCCCGCGGCGAAGAATGCTTTGCCGCGGGCGCGCCGGGACCCAGGTTTGTTGAGCCAGCGATCTCGCGCCCTGAGTGTTTCCACTCAGGGCGATCGCGAGCTAGCCTGCCTCCCGCCCCGTCGCGGCAGGAGGCATTCCGCATGTTCGAGCTCGACCACTTCACCCAATCCTGCCGCGCCGCCCTGGCGCAGGACTCCGGTGGCCATCGCGCGGTGCGCGAAGTTGCTCACCCGCACCGTGGCGGAGCCCGGCGCGGTCATGGCCGGGCTCGGCGAGCCGCAGCGGGCGGGGATCACCGCGCTGCACCGCTCGGCGGAGCTGACCATCCTCAACGTGGTCTGGGGCCCGCGGATGACGATCATGCCGCACAACCACCGCATGTGGGCAGTGATCGGCGTCTATACCGGCGGGGAGGACAACATCTTCTGGCGGCGGCTGGAGGGCGGCCGCGTGGAGGCCGTCGGCGCGCAGTCGCTGCGGGCGCGTGACTGCGCGGTGCTGGGCCGCGACATCGTCCATTCCGTCACCAACCCGCTGCCCCGCCTGACCGGGGCGATCCACATCTATGGCGGCGACTTCTTCGCCGCCGAGCGCAGCGAATGGGACCCGGAGACGCTAACCGAGGGGCGCTACGACGTGGAGAAGGCGCGGCGGATGTTCGAGGAGTCGAACCCAGGCTGATCCGTGGAAAAGTGAGTCGGCAGCTACCACGCGGCGAGTGCCAGACCCGGAGAAATAGATGAGGGGGCCTGGGGGAGAATACCTTCTCCCCCAGCCTTGCCTCAGGCGAAGACCGCATCCGTGGCCGGCGCCGGCGGCAGATTGCCGACCAACGTCTCCACCAGCTGCGCCACGAGCGTGGGATCGAGCGCGGAGAGGTCCGCGCCGACCGGCAGCAGGATCCCGTTGGCCACCGGCAGCTCCGCCTTGTAGCCGGCGGTGCCGTTCACCTCGCCCGTCGTACCCTCGCCTTCCGTCGCCGGCACCGCCAGCCCGTGCACCTGCACCTCGCGGCCCGCCAGCCGGGCGTCCAGCGCGTCGAAGATCGACTGCTGGTCGGGGTCGGACAGGTCGAAGCGGTAGGTCTCGCGCTGCAGGATGGACCCGTTCGCATCGGCCACGGGGAAGTTGGCCTGCGTCGCCGCATCGGTGACGGAGCCGTCCCGGGTCAGCGCCAGGATCACCGGCCCCACCACGGGCTCGCCCTCCGCATCCTCGACGAAGCCGTCCCTGTCGGCATCGAGCGTCAGGTTCGGCAGCAGGGAGGGCGCGCCGTCGGCGAAGCCGTGGATATGCGCCGCATGCACCGCATCCGGCGTCAGCCCGCCGACCCAGAGATCGGTCGTGACGGTGCCCGCGGCACGGTCGATATGCACCGCGGTGAGGCCAAGCGCGCCGGAGCCGTTCGAGGGCAGCAGCAGCGCAGCGAAATCCGTAGCCTCGGTGGCTGCGGCACCGGCCGGCTCTGGCGCCGCCGGGCCGCTGCCATCCGGGGCCAGAGCTGTAGGGCGCCAGCAGCGACAGCGCCTTGGCGGCATTCGCCAGGAAGCTTTCCGGAATCGGCGCCGAGCCAGCCCCCGAGCCCGCCGCCCGGCAGCAGCAGCCCTTCCGCCACCGGCACCGAGACGTTGTAGCCGCCGGCGCCGTTGGCCTCGCCCGCTGTCCCGGCGCCCAGGCCCTCCGGCGCCGTCGCGCCGTGGAATTCCAGCACCCGGCCTTCCAGCCGCTCGGTCACCAGGTTGAGGATGGCGTTCTGCGCCGGGTCGGCGCTGTCCAGCGCATAGCTCTGATGGAAGCTCAGATTGCCCTGCCCGTCGGCCTTGGCGAAGGCGTCGGGCCAAGTCTCGAGGAAGAAGCGGGCATTGCCGTTGGCGGTGAGGCCGGCGATGACCGGGCCGAAGGCGGACTCGCCCTCCGCCGTCTCCACCACGCCGTCGCCGTCCTGGTCATTCGCATAAGTAGCGAGCTGCGAAGGGCTGCTGTCGAGGAAGCCGTGCAGGTGCAGCGGGTGCTCGGCATCCGGCGTCAGCCCGGAGGCGGCGACGTCCACGGTCAGGACATTGCCGTCGAGGCTGGTGCGGGCCAGGCCGAGCACGCCGGAATTATTGGCGGGCGTCAGCAGGGTGAGGAATTCGTCGGCCATTTTGGACGTCTCTCCTGGGCGGGCCGGACAGCCCGCATGGCAGGAGCAACGCCGGTGCGCGCGCCGCCGTTGGAAGCGGCAGCGCGTCACATGCTCGACAGGATTTCCTCCGGAACGGAGCGCGTCCCGGCAGAATCGATCTTAAATTCCGGCCGTTTGACAGATGATACTACTTGCCAAAGCGGCACCTCGCCGGTTGCAGCCGGGACCTGTCGGAAACGGTCTTTCGCAAGGCCGCGCGGCGATTCCGCGCCCTACATCGTCGCGCCGAGCACCCAGGGCGCGGATTCGGCCGCGCCGAAGTCGAAGCTCTCGCTCTTGGTCCGGCCGCCACTCGCCGTCTCCAGCATCTTCTGGAAGATCCGCTCGCCGACCTGCTGCACCGTCTCCTCCCCGGTCACGACGGTGCCGCAGTTGATGTCCATGTCGTCTTCCATCCGCTGGTACATCGGCGTGTTGGTCGCCAGCTTGATGGAGGGCGTCGGCTTGCAGCCGAAGACGCTGCCGCGCCCCGTGGTGAAGCAGAGCAGGTTGGCGCCGCCCGCGACTTGGCCGGTCGCACCCACCGGGTCGTAGCCCGGTGTGTCCATGAAGACGAAGCCCTTGGCGGTGACGGGCTCGGCGTAGCGCACCACCTCGACCAGGTTGGTGGATCCTGCCTTCGCCATGGCGCCGAGCGACTTCTCGAGGATGGTGGTGAGGCCGCCGAGCTTGTTGCCGGGGGACGGGTTGGCGTCCATCTCGGCGCCCTCGCGCGCGGTGTACTCCTCCCACCAATGCATTACGTCGACCAGCTTCTGGCCGACCTCCCGGCTCACGGCACGGCGGGTCAGCAGGTGCTCGGCGCCGTAGGTCTCCGGGCTTTCCGACAGGATCACCGTGCCGCCGTGCCGCACGACGAGGTCGGAGGCCGCGCCCAGCGAGGGATTGGCGGTGATGCCGGAATAGCCGTCCGAGCCGCCGCATTGCAGCGCGACGCAGAAGCTCGCTGGCCGGCACCGGCACGCGGGAGACCTTGTTGGCCTCCTCCAGCACCTCCTTCACGAAGGCGATGCCGGCGGCGACCGTCTTCCGCGTGCCGCCCATCTCCTGGATGTCCATGTTACGCAGCCGCCCGGACAGCCGCTGCTCGTCCAGCAGGCCGCCGATCTGATTGACCTCGCAGCCGAGGCCGATGGCGATGACATGGGAGAAATTGGCGTGCCGGGCGAAGCCGCCCAGCGTCCGCCGCAGCAGCGTCAGCGGCTCGCCCTGGGTCATGCCGCAGCCGGTCTTGTGGGTCAGCGCCACCACGCCATCCACGTTCGGCCAGGCCGCCAGCGGGTCCTCCCCGGTCAGCGGGTTGCGGCGGAAGGCCATGGCGATCAGCTCGGCCACATGCGCCGAGCAGTTCACGCTGGTGATGATGCCGATGTAGTTGCGGGTGGCGACGCGGCCATCGGCGCGGATGATGCCCTGGAAAGTGGCAGGGGTGGCGACCGTCTCGGTCGGGCGCGCATCCTGGCCGAAGGCATAGTCGCGGGAGAAGTCGCCCATGCCGAGATTGTGGGTGTGCACCCAGGCGCCAGGGGCGATGGCATCGGTGGCGAAGCCGATGATCTGGCCGTAGCGCCGCACCGGCTCGCCCTTCGCATGCGCCTTGACCGCGATCTTGTGCCCGGCCGGGATGCGGGCGGCCGGTGGAGACGCCCCCACCGGCGTGCCCGGCGGCAGCACCTGGCGGGCGATGACCACCCCATCCTCCGGGTTCAGGCGGATGACGGGCGGCTGGGTCATGGCGTCCATGGTGGATCTCCCTTTCGGGGCGGCACCTTAGCCGTTGGGGAAAAATCGCCATCGGCGAGCGCCGGGTCGGCAGCCAGGCGGCTCGGCAGCAGCTCGCCCCGGCGTTCCAGCAGCGGATGGGCCACCACGGCGATATGCCCGCCGACCCGGCGCAGGTCGCGCGCACCGCGTCCAGCAGCAGGCCGGCAGCACTGCCCTCGCCCGCCGCCAGCCGGCGCGCCGCCTCGCGCTCGGCGACCCGCAGCCCTTCCTTGCCGCGGACCAGGGCGCGGGCGGCCTCGGCGTCTTCCAGCATGAAGACGGCAATCGCCAGGCGGAGCTGCTCCTGCAGGGTGCCGTGCAGCTCGGCGATCTCCTGCAGCCCGGCCTCCTCCAGCGGGGCGCCGCGGCGCAGCCGCTTGCCGGCATGGCGCAGCAGGTCGCGCTCCATCACGTCGGCGGCGTGCTCGAGGTGCGATGGCGAAGGCCTGCACCTCCTCCAGCCGGCGGATCTCCTCCTCGCCCAGCGCGTCGCGCGGGATTTGCGAGAGGTAGTCGTGCACCGCGCGGTGCAGCCGGTCCACCTCGTCGTCCAGCCGGCCGGCGGCGCGGGCGGCGTCGCGGTCGGCCGTGCCGAAGGCCTCGGCCGAGGCCTTCAGCATCGCCTCCACCCGGTCGGCGATGCGCAGCACCTCGCGCGCCGCATTGGCCAGCGCGACGGAGGGCGTGCGCAGCGCCGCCTCGTCCAGGTAGCGCGGCGCGGCCGGATCGGCCGCGGTGCGGTCCGGCAGCAGCCGCACCAGCAGCCGCGCCAGGCCGGGCAGCAAAGGCAGCGCCAGCAGGCCGGTGAAAAGGTTGAAGGCCAGGTGCGCATTGGCGACGAAGCGCGCCGGCGCCGCATCCAGCGCCTGCAGCCAGAACACCGCCTGCGGCAGCAGCGCCAGGCCGATCGCCGCCCCCAGCACCCGGTTGATCAGGTTGCCCATCGGCACCCGCAGCCGCGCCGTGTCCTCGCGGTCGCCGCCGGCTTCCAGCAGCGGATTCAGCGCGCTGCCGAGATTGGCGCCGAGCACCATGGCGAAGGCCGCGCCGGGCGTCGCCACGCCGCTGCCGGCCAGGGACGCCACGAAGAGCACGCCGGCGACGCTGGAATGCGCCGCCCAGGCGATGGCGGCGGCCAGCAGCAGCAGGTTGGGCAGCGGCTGGTCGGCCAGGGCAGTGAGGAGCGCACGGAGCGTGGGCGAGGTCTCGACCGGCGCCATGCTGGCGACCATCAGATGCAGCGCCAGCAGCATCAGCCCGAGCCCGATCGAGACCCGCCCGAGATCCCGCGTCCGCGCCCGCCTGCCGCGGCGGAAGGCCAGCACGCCGGCCAGGACCAAGGCGGGGAAGACCGCCGCCACGTCGAAGGAAAGCAGCTGGACGATCAGCGCGGTGCCGAGATTGCCGCCCAGCATGGCCGCCAGCGCCGGCGCCAGCGCCACCGCGCCGGAGGCGGCGAAGGACCCCACCATCAGCGCCGTCGCGGTGCTGGACTGCAGCACCGCGGTCACGCCGAGCCCGGCGGCGAAGGCGCGAAGCTGGCCGCCGAGGGCGACGCCAAGGGCATGCCGCAGCCGGCTGCCGAAGGCCTTCTGCACCCGCTCTGCACCATGTGCAGGCCCCAGAGCAACAGGGCCGCCTCGCCCGCCAGGTCCAGCAGCAGCCGTAGCTCGGTCATCCCCGGTCCGTCACCTCCGCTCGCCGGCGGCGCGGCTCAGGCGCTGCCGGCCACCGTGGTGCGGAACATCAAGCGCGTGTACCGCGTGTGGTCGAACAACGATGCGGTGTGCAGGACGGAGCGGTTGTCCCAGGCCACCAAGTCGCCCGCCCGCCAGCGGTGGCGGTAGAGGTAGCGCTCTTGCGAGGCATGGGCCATCAGCGCCTCGATCAGGGCGCGGCCCTCGGCGGGGTCCATTCCCTCAACATGGCTGATGACCGCGGGGCAGAGGAAGAGCGAGCGCCGCCCGGTCACCGGATGGGTGCGGACCAGCGGCTGCGGCATCGGCGGGAATTTCCGCCGCGCCTCCTCCGACAGCGGCGGCCGGCCCGGCGTGTGGCGGGCATTCCAGGCATACGGCGTCGCCAGGTCGTGCACCGCGGTCAGCCCGTCGATCCGCGCCCTGGTCGCCGCGTCGAGGTCGTCATAGGCCGCCTCAGCGTCGAGGAACCAGGTCTCGCCGCCCTCCGGCGGGCAGATCGCGCCGTAGAACAGGGAAGCCGCGCTCGGCACCGCGCGGAAGCTGCTGTCGGCATGCCATTGCTCGACGCCGGTGGCGAAGTTCGCCTTGATCCCATCGGCCTCGTAATTGCCGACGCAGAAGATCTCCGGATGCCGCGGGTGGATATGGGTCGTGCCGGAATGGAGTTCCAGCGGGCCGAGCCGCCGGCTGAAGAGCGACCTGGGCGCCCGGGTCGTTCGGCACGTCGCGGATCAGCACGACGTGGTGGCGGTGCAGCGCCGCGAGGAAGGCCTCGACATCGGCGGCGGGCGCGTCGCCCTTGATCGCCAGGCCGGTCAGCTCGGCGCCGAAGCTGGCGTCGAGCGGGTGCGTCGCCACGCGGGTGGCGGGGGATAGGGCAGCGCTCATCTCTGGCAGGCTCCTGCGAGGACGACCGTGGACTTCGGCGTGTTGCGGGCATCCTGCCCCGGCCGCCCGCCCAGGGCCACCCCTTCCCCGCCGCGCGTCCTGGCCTATCGCGCCTCGCAGGGGAGACAGACGCCATGCAGCGACGCGACATCCTGAAGGCCGCAGGCCTCGCGGCATTGCCCTTGCCGGCGCTCGGCCAGGGCGCCCGGGCGCGCACGCTGCGCTTCATGCCGCAGGCGGCGCCGGCGGTGCTGGACCCGATCCTCAACCCCACCACCATCGCCACCACGCATGGCTATTGCGTCTTCGACATGCTCTATGGCTGCGATTCGAAGCTGCGGCCGCAGCCGCAGATGGCGGAAGGAGCACACGGTCTCGGCCGATGGCCTGACCTGGACCATCCGGCTGCGGGACGGGCTCCGCTTCCATGACGGCGAGAAGGTGCGGGCCAGCGACTGCATCGCCTCCCCTCCAGCGCTGGGCGGTGCGGGACGGCTTCGGCCAGGTGCTGGCCAAGGCGGTGGCGGAGTGGGGCGCGCCGGAGGACCGGGTACTGGTCATCCGCCTGCACCGCCCCTTCCCCGCCCTGCTGGATGCGCTGGCCAAGCCCGCCGCCAGCCCCGCCTTCATCATGCCGGCGCGAGATCGCGGCGACACCGGCCGACAAGCCGATCGGCGTCGAGGGCATGGTCGGCAGCGGTCCCTGGCGGTTCCTCCCCGGCGAGTTCGTCCAGGGCGCCCGCGCCGCCTATGCGCGGGAATGAGGCCTATGTCCCGCGCGAGGAGCCGGCCAGGAGGCGGCCGCGGGCGGCAAGCGGGTGCATTTCGACCGGCTGGAGATGGTCTGGATCCCGGATGGCGGGACTGCGGCGGCCGCCCTTCAGACCGGCGAGATCGACTGGGTGGAATACCCGCTGCCGGACCTCGTCCCGGTGCTGGCCAAGGACTCGAAGATCACCACGCAGGTCTACGACCCGAACGGCTTCCTCGGCTTCCTCCGCTTCAACCACCTGCACGCGCCGTTCAACGATGTCCGCGTTCGCCGCGCGATCCGCGACGTGATGGTGCAGCCAGACTACATGGCGGCCGTCGCGCTGCCGGGCGACTGGCAGGAATGCCATGCGGTCTTCCCCTGCGGCCTGCCGGGCGTGAAGGAGTTCACCCCCGCGCCGCGTGGCGAGGCGGCGATGGAGCGCGCCCGCGCGGCGCTGCGCGAGGCCGGCTACAAGCGCGAGACGGTGGTGCTGGTGAACCCCAGCGACTTCCCCGCGGTGACCCAGCAGGGCCGCGTGACCGCCGACCTGATGCGGCGGCTCGGCGTCACTATCGAAGCTGGTCGAGAGCGACTGGGCGACCACCATCGCCCGCCGCGCCAACAAGGCGCCGCCGAACCAGGGCGGCTGGAGCCTGCACAACACCAACTTCCCGGCGGCGGCCATCGCCAGCCCCGCGGTCAGCCCGATCATCCGCGGGCATGGCGGAGCGCGCCTGGTTCGGCTGGCCGAGCGACGCGGCCTCCGAGGCCGAGGTCGAGGCCTGGATCAACGCCGCCGACAGCGCGGCCCAGGCGCGCGCGATGGCGGCGCTGCAGGATGCGGCCTGGGAGAGCGTGCCCTTCGCCCCGACCGGCCTGTTCCGCCTGCGCACGGCCTTCCGGCGCGACCTGACCGGCGTGCTGCAGGGGCCGAACCCCTTCCTGTGGAACCTGAAGCGGGGGTAGTCCGCCGGCGGCACGCCGCCCGGCGCCCGCCTGTCCGCGCGGGATGCCGGAGCATCCCCCACCGCGGCTCAGCAGGGGTTGGGCAGCAGCGCCAACTCCTGCAGCGCCCCGTTCACGCTGAACTCGCCGAAATCCATCGTCATCTCGTCGGCGACGCCGTTCTCGTAGTAGCGCAGCCCGACCTCGTAGTCCGGGGCGCTGGCGCCGCCATTGGCGCCGCTGTCCTTGCGGTCGAAGAAGGCCACCCGCATCCGCGCGCTGCCGAGCTTCGCCAGGTCGGGGAACCTGCCGCCCGCCGCCGGCGGCTGCCAGGCGGAGATCACCGTGGTGGTGTCCTGCGCGCCCTCGGCGCTGGTCCCGTCGAAGAGCGGCACCACCATCATCCGGGTCCCGGCCTTGGCCGCGGCCAGGCTGCGGATGGTATGCAGCATCGGCAGCAGGGTGCCGCGCGGCAGGTCCTCCTGCTTCGCCTCCGGCTCGGTGTAGGTCACCGTGCCGCCGGCCTCGGTCACCTCGGCATCGCCGGCGATCCGCTGCGACACCGCGCCCTGGCTGGTCTGGGTCAGGCTGGAAGCGGATCTTCTTGCCGTCCTTGGTCTCGAAGGTCGAGTAGTCCGAGGTGGTCTCGACATCCTGGCCGTCGCGGTCGGTCAGCCGCAGCTGGAAGCGCTGCCGCGTCGCCCAGCCGTCGCAGCTGTCGATCACCTCGTACAGCATCGCCCCGTCGGCCCGGGCGATGTCCGAGATTGTCCCGCACCTTGTCGAGGGTCAGGCGGTAGGCGGCACGGTGGCCGACCATCGCCTCCGCCCCCGGCTCGGCCGCCGCGGCGGGCAGCGCGACAGACGCGCCGAGCGCGACCAGGGCGGCAATGAGGGGGCGGCGCAGCGGCATGGCGCGGGTCCTTGGGTGCATCGGCAGCAATTAGGGCGTCTTGGCCGGCGACGCATCCTTCGCGGCGGGCTTTTCGGCCGATGGCTTGGCCGGCGGCAGCACTGTGCGGATATGCAGCTCCCGCGTCCGAGCCTCCTCCACCACGGACGGGGAACCCATCATCAGCTCCTCGCCCTGCTGGTTCATGGGGAAGAGGTTGACCTCGCGCAGGTTCGGCTCCTCGGCCAGCAGCATGACGATGCGGTCGATGCCGGCAGCCATGCCGCCGTGCGGCGGGGCGCCGTAGCGGAAGGCGTTCAGCATGCCGCCGAAACGGTCCTCCACGGCCTGCGGCGGGTAGCCGGCGATGCCGAAGGCCTTCACCATGATCTCCGCCTTGTGGTTGCGGATCGCGCCGGAGGCCATCTCGTAGCCGTTGCAGACCACGTCGTACTGGTAGGCCCCGATGGTCAGCGGGTCCTGTCCCTCCAGCGCCGCCATCTCGCCCTGCGGCATCGAGAACGGGTTGTGGCTGAAGTCGACCTGGCCGGTCTCCTCGTTCAGCTCGTAGAAGGGGAAGTCGGTGATCCAGCAGAAGCGGAAGCCTTCCTTCGCGCTCAGGCCGAGATCGGTGCCGAGCTTGAGGCGCGCCTGGCCGGCGAGCTTGGCGGCATCCGCCGCCTTGCCCGCGGCGAAGAAGACCGCATCGCCCGGGCCGACGCCGCAGGCGGCGCGGATCGCCTCGGCCCGGTCGGCCTCGAGGTTGCGGGCGATCGGGCCCTTCGGCCCCTCGGCGTCGAAGGTGATGTAGCCGAGCCCGCCGGCGCCCTGCTCGCGCGCCCATTCGTTCATCTTGTCGAAGAAGGAGCGCGGGTTGGCCCCCGCCCCCGGCGCCGGGATGGCGCGGACCACGCCGCCCGAGGCGGCGATCTTCGAGAACAGCCCGAAGCCGCTGCCGGCAAACTGCTCGGTCACGTCGCGGATCACCAGCGGGTTGCGCAGGTCGGGCTTGTCCGAGCCGTAGTCGAGCATCGCCTTCGCATAGGGGATGCGGATCCAGGGCCCGGCATCGACGTGGCGGCCCTCGGCGAAACGCTCGAAGGTGCCGCGGATGACCGGCTCCATGGTGGTGAAGACGTCCTCCTGCGTGACGAAGCTCATCTCGACGTCGAGCTGGTAGAACATCAGCGTGCGGTCGGCGCGGCCGGCCTCGTCGCGGAAGCAGGGGGCGATCTGGAAGTAGCGGTCGAAGCCCGCCACCATGGTCAGCTGCTTGTATTGCTGCGGCGCTTGCGGCAGGGCGTAGAACTTGCCGGGATGCAGCCGGGCCGGCACCAGGAAGTCGCGCGCGCCCTCGGGGCTGCTGACCGTCAGGATCGGCGTCTGGAACTCGTTGAAGCCGGTGGCGATCATCCGCTCCCGGATGTCCTGGATGATCTGGGCGCGTAGGATCATGTTGCGCTGCAGGCGCTCCCGCCGCAGGTCGAGGAAGCGGTAGCGCAGCCGCATCTCCTCCGGCGCCTCCTGCTCCCCCGCCACCTGGAATGGCAGCACCTCGGCGGCGGATTGCAGGACCAGCTCGCGCACCCGCAGCTCGACCTCGCCGGTCGGCAGCTTGGCATTCACCGTTCCAGCCTCGCGGTTCACCACCTCCCCGGTCACGGTGATCACGCTCTCGGCGCGCAGCTTGTCGGCCGCCTCGAAGACCGGGGACCCTTGTGCCACCACGCATTGGGTCAGGCCGTAATGGTCGCGCAGGTCGAGGAAGAGCAGCCCGCCATGGTCCCGCTTGCGATGCACCCAGCCGGAGAGCCGCACGGTGCTGCCGGCGTCGGAGGCGCGGAGGGCGCCGCAGGTATGGGTGCGGTAGGCGTGCATGGGGCGGGGACCTGGGATTGCTGAAGTGGCGGGTTTGAGGCGCCGGGGGTGCGTCCTGTCAACCCCGCAGCCGTTCCGCCGATAATGCCGGCGGCCTGGATGGCTATCCTGATGGCCATCTCACCGGAAGTGGGCCGCTCGGTCTTCGGCCACGCCGCCCGATCCTGCATCATGCCGATGCCTGGGTCGCCGCGCAGGCCACCACCGTGGATGCCGATCCCGCCGACCACCGCGTCGCCGCCAGCCATGTCCACCGCATTGAGCTCGGCCTGCAGGCGCCGGGTGCGCCGCACCTCGCCACCTGCGCCCGGCTCGGCCTGCCGCTGCTGACCTTTGACCAGCGCCGCCGCGGTAGCGCTGGGGCTGGCGCTGATTCCTGGCGGGACGGGCGCCTGACCGGCCTCCTGTCGCCCCCGGCTTTCCGACTTCCTCCCCCGGCAGTAGAAGCATCGGCATGAGCCGCCGCACGCCTGCCGATGCCAGCCTCCCCGCCCTCGTCACGACCTCCGCCGAGTTGGCGGCCCTGTGCGAGCGCCTGAGCGCGGAGGACTTCGTTACCGTCGACACCGAATTCATGCGGGAGCGGACCTATTGGCCCGAGCTCTGCGTGGTCCAGCTGGGCGGGACGCACGAAACGGCGGTGGTCGATGCCCAGGCGGAAGGCCTCGACCTCGCCCCGCTCGGCGTGCTGCTCGCCAATACCAAGGTCACCAAGGTCTTCCACGCCGCCCGCCAGGACGTGGAGATCTTCCTGCTGAAATACGGCGCCGTCCCGACCCCGCTCTTCGACACCCAGGTCCGCCGCCATGGTCGCCGGCTTCGGCGACCAGGTGAGCTACGATGGCCTCGCCCGGGCGCTGGCCAATGCGCAGATCGACAAGGCGCACCGCTTCTCCGACTGGTCGGCGCGTCCCCTCTCGGCCTCGCAGATCGCCTATGCGGCGGCCGACGTCACCCACCTGCGGAAGATCTACACCGCGCTGACCGCGCGCCTCGCCAAGGAAGGCCGGCTCGACTGGGTGGCCGAGGAGATGGCCGTGCTGAACGAGCCCGGCACCTACCGGACCGAGCCGGAGAATGCCTGGGAACGCCTGAAGCCCCGCACCACCAACCGCCGCTTTCTCGGCATGCTGCAGGCCATCGCCGCCTGGCGAGGAGCGCGAGGCGCAGCGGATCAACATCCCCGCCAGCGCCTGGTGAAGGACGAGACCCTGCTGGAGCTGGCCGCCACCGCGCCGGAGACCCCGGCCGACCTGGCCCGGGCGCGCGGCATCTCGGAGGGCTTCGCCAAGGGCCGCAGCGGCGCCGGGCTGCTGGCCGCGGTCAAGGAAGCCAAGGCGCTGCCCGACAGTGCCCTGCCGGAGCCGCCGAAGGACCGCGGCGGCCCTCTCCCTCCCCGGCGCTGGTCGCGCTGCTGAAGGTGCTGCTGGCGACCAAGTCCGAGGAGCACAACGTGGCGCCGAAGCTGCTGGCCAGCTCCGACGACCTGGAACGCCTGGCGACCGAGGCGCATCCCGACCTGCCGGCCCTGCATGGCTGGCGGCGGGAGGTCTTCGGCGAGGCGGCGCTGGCGCTGAAATCCGGCCGGCTGGCGCTCGGCGTCGATGGCCGGCGGATCAAGCTGATCCCGGCCGGCTAGCCCGCCCGTGAAGGAGACCTACGCCGCCTCCTTCTACGAATCGCATGCCGAAGCCTCGCTGCGCTCGGCCCGCCAGGTGCTCGGCCGGGTCTTCGGCCTGCTCGGCATCCCGGCCGGCGTGGTCGATCTCGGCTGCGGCACCGGCGCCTGGCTGCGCGCGGCGCAGGAACACGGCGCCACCGCCATCCTCGGCGTCGATGGCGACTGGGTGCCGCGCGAGCAGCTGCTGATCCCCGGCGACCGCTTCCTCGCCGCCGACCTCGCCGCCCCCGACCGCGCCGCGATCGCCGCCCGGCTGCCGCTGCCGGCGGGGCTGGCGATGAGCCTCGAGGTCGCCGAGCACCTGCATCCGCACCAGGCGCCCGGCCTGGTCGGGCTGCTGGCGGGGCTTGCGGATGCCGTGCTGTTCTCCGCCGCCATCCCGCATCAGGGCGGCGAGCACCATGTGAACGAGCAATGGCCGGACTACTGGGCCGGGCTCTTCGCGGCCGAGGGCTTCCGCTGCTTCGACCTTCTGCGCCCGGCGCTCTGGCTGCAACCGGAGGTCGACTGGTGGTACGCGCAGAACCTGCTGCTCTTCGCCCGCGTCGGCAGCGCGGCGGAGGCGGCGCTGCTGCACCATGGCGCGCCGGGCAGCCCGATGCGGCTGGTCCACCCGCAGCCATGGTCGGGCCTGGCCGGCCAGCCAGCCCGGCCGGCCGACCCCATGCCGCTGGGCCTGCCCTTCGCCCAGGACGCGGTGCCGGCGCCGGGAGGCCCGCTTGCCCTGCCCGGCGGCGGCACGGTGACCGTGACCAATCCCAACCCCTGGACCCATGCCAAGGCGTCGGGGATGCAGCTGCATCCGAACTCGCCCTGGGAGCCGGCGCTGCGCCTGGTCTATGCCGGCCTGCCACCCTTGCGGACCGGCCGGCGGCTGTTCCAGGCGACCCTGATGACCGCGCCCGCGGCGCCCCGCTGGTGCTGCGGATCGGCCTGGTGACCGAAGCGGGGCATGTGCTCGACACTCCGCTGGTGGAGATCCCGCCCGGCACCCACCGCCTCCTCCGCCGCGCCTTCTGGCCGCATGCCGGGACCGGCGGGCTGCTGCTGGAATTGGTGGTCGCCCCGGGCCAGCCGAACAACTACGACGGCGCCCTCTTCGTCGAGGCGCCCTGGCTTGAGTAGCGCCTCGCCGCGCCGCGGCCTGTTCGACATGCCTTGGCTGCTGATGATGGCGACGGCGCTGTTCTGGGCCGGCAACGCCATCCTCGGCCGGGCCGTGGCCGGGCAGGTGCCGCCGATCGGGCTGGCCTTCTGGCGCTGGGTGGTGGGGGCCGCGATCATCCTGCCCTTCGCCTGGCCGCACCTGCGGTACGACATCCGGCCGATGCTGCGCGCCTGGAAGCCGATGCTGGCGCTCTCGGCCTGCGGCATCGCCGTCTTCAACAGCACGCTCTACATCGCGGCGCAGAGCACGACCGCGCTCAACATCGTCATGCTGCAATCGACCATGCCGGTGCTGATCGTCGCCGCCTCCTTCCTGCTGTTCCGGGAACGGGTCACCGGACGGCAGGCGCTCGGCATCGCGGTCTCGCTGGCCGGGGCGGTGACGCTGGTGAGCCGCGGCGACCCCCTGGTGCTGGCGCGGCTCGACCTCAACCGCGGCGACGTCTGGATGCTGGCGGGCATCGTCAGCTACGCGGTCTACACCGCCATGCTGCGGCGCCGGCCGGCGGTGCACGGGCTGAGCTTCGTCGCCGCCACCTTCCTGGTCGGCGCGGCGATGCTGCTGCCCTTCCATTTGGCGGAGACGTTGTCGGGCCGGCCCAATGCCGCTGACGCCGGTGGCGGCGGGGGCGGTCCTCTATGTCGCGCTCTTCGCCTCGGTGCTGGCCTATCTCTGCTACAACCGGGCGGTGGCGCTGCTCGGGGCCAATCTCGCCGGCCTCGCCGTGCACCTGGTGCCGGTCTTCGGCACGCTGCTGGCGATGCTGCTGCTGGGCGAGGTGCCGCGAGCCTTCCACGCGGCCGGCATCGTGCTGATCGGCGGCGGCATCTGGCTGGCGCAGCGGCGCGCCAGGGCCTGAAGCAGCAGTTCAGCCGCCGGCCACCTGCACCACCGCTTCCAGCCCGAGCGTTGCGCCCAGCGCCTCGACCCGGCGCAGCACGCTGTCGCCGGCGAAGACGCCGGTGCCCTCGGCCAGCTGCAGAACCAGCCGGCTGCCGTCCCGCCGCAGCGTGGTGCCCGCCAGCAGCACCGGGGTGCCGCCGCACAGGGTGTAGGCCAGCCGCAGCGCCGCCCCCAGCGCCTCCGCCCGGCGGATGGTCGGCACGTCCAGCAGCACCCGGGTCGGCGCCAGGTAGGGCGCGTTCGGCTCGGCCTCGTAGCGCAGCGCCGCGACCAGCGCGAGGAAGGCGCGGGCATGGTGGTCGAGGCCGACGCCATGCTGCCGCAGCACCCGCAGGAAGGCCTGCTCGGCGCGGTATTCCGGATGGTCGTGGCTGCCGATGTCGGAGACCCAGCAGGCGGCCTCCCGCAGCGCCCGCTGGATGGAATCCTGGTCGGCGAAGACCGGGTCGGTCCAGGCCAGCAGCGCCGGCGGCAGGCCGGGGTCGCGGCCCCAGCGCCAGGCGAGCTCGCGCGCGGCCGCCAGCAGCGGCTCCTCCCGCCGGACCTCGGCGGCAGCAGCCGGGCATACCAGCCCTCCCGCAACCCGTTGGCGGAGAAGACCACGCGGCCGGCCCCGGTCGCCCGCAGCAACCGCCGCAGCGCGACCGCGGCGAAGGGCAGGTCGCCCAGCCGCTTCTGCGGCGCCCCGGCCATGCGCTCCAGCGTGCGGCGGGAGGCCGCCATGATGACGCCGGCGAGGTCGCGCGCCTCCTCGCGCCGCAGCACGTAGTGGTGGACGATGGTCAGCGGGTAGCCGGTCTGGGCGATGTGCATCCGCGCCATGGCGCGCCAGGCGCCGCCTACGAGGTAGAGGTCGCGGCCGGCGCCCTCGGCCAGCCAGGGGTGCGGCCCAGCTCCTGCTCGGCGATGGCCCGCGCCCGGACCACGTCGCCATTGGCGCGTTCCGCCAGCCGGATCACGCCGAGCGGCAGCGAGGCGGCGCGGGCGGCGCGGCCGGCCTCAAGCCTGACCAGTTCCAAACTCCCGCCGCCGAGGTCGCCGAGGATGCCGTCGGCGCCGGGGAAGCCCAGCAGCACGCCGTCGGCGGAAAGCTCCGCCTCGGTCTCCCCGGCCAGGATGCGGATCGGCACGCCCGGCATCCGCGCCTGCAGCGCGGCGACGAAGTCGGGGCCGTTGGTCGCATCGCGCACCGCCGCGGTCGCCACCACCTCCAGCGGGTCGGCCCGCATGGCGCGGGCGACGGCATGGTAGCGGTCCAGCACCGTCAGGGTCTGCGCGATCGCCTCCTCGTTCAGCCGCCCGGTCGATTGCAGGCCACGGCCGAGGCCGAGCACGGCCTTCTCGTTGAAGATCGCCTGCGGGTTGCGGCCCAGCCCCTCGAAGATGACGAGGCGGACGGAATTCGATCCGAGATCGACGATCCCGCTGCGGCTCGGGCCTTCGGCGGTGTCGAGGCCCGGCCAGGCATGGTGCGGTGTGTCCAAGCGGCTCAGTCCTGTGTCACGCGGTCCTGCCGGCTGCGGCGCGCCGCCGGTGCCGTACGCCGCAACGCGCTGCCCCGGCCCGAGAGCGAGGGGTTGGTCATGAAATATTCATGCGCCGAGACCGGGGCCTCGCCGCGGCCGACCCGCCTCCATTCCCCGCCGGGCTGCAGCTGCCAGCTCTGCGCATTGTCCTTCAGGTTCACCACCATGATCTGGTCGAGGATCTGGGCGTGCACCGTGGGGTTCTCGATCGGCACCAGGCTCTCCACCCGCCAGTCCATGTTGCGCGCCATCCAGTCGGCCGAGGAGATATAGACCCGCGCGCGGCGCGAGGGGAGCCGGTGGCCATTGCCGAAGGCGATGATGCGGGAGTGCTCGAGGAACCGCCCGACGATCGACTTGACCCGGATATGGTCGGACAGGCCGGGCACCCCGGGCCGCAGGCAGCAGATGCCGCGGATCACGCAGTCGATCTTCACCCCGGCCTGGCTGGCGCGGTACAGCGCATCGACCAGCTGCGTATCGACCAGGCTGTTCATCTTGATCCAGATCGCCGCCGGCTTGCCGTCCCGGGCGAAGCGGATCTCCTGCTCGATCAGCCCGAGCAGGGTCGGCCGGGTGGTCAGCGGGGAGAAGGCGAGCAGGTCCATCGCCTCCGGCCGGGCATAGCCGGTCATGTAGTTGAACAGCTTGGAGGCGTCGCGGGTCAGCGCCGGGTCGGCGGTGAAGAAGGACAGGTCGGTGTAGATCCGCGCGGTCACGGGATGGTAGTTGCCGGTGCCGAAATGCGCGTAGGACCGCAGCGCCACGCCTTCCCGACGCACCACCAGCGAAACCTTGGCATGGGTCTTCAGCTCGACGAAGCCGAAGACCACCTGCACGCCGGCGGCTTCCAGCTCGCGCGACAGGGCGATGTTGCGCTCCTCGTCGAAGCGGGCCTTGAGCTCCACCATCGCGGTCACGCTCTTGCCTGCCTCGGCCGCCTCGATCAGCGCCCGGGCGATCGGGCTGTCGCGGCTGGTGCGGTAGAGCGTCTGCTTGATGGCGACCACGTTCGGGTCGCGCGCCGCCTGGCGGAGGAACTGCACCACCACGTCGAAGGATCTGTAGGGGTGGTGGACGACGATGTCCTTGGCGCGGATGGCGGCGAAGCAGTCGCCGCCGAAATCGAGGATGCGTTCCGGGAAGCGCGGCGTGTAGGGCGTGAAGAGCAGGTCCGGCCGGTCATCGACGATCAGGCTGCTTGAGGTCGGCGATGCCGAGCAGCCCGTCCACCACCACCACGCTGTCGGGCGAGGCGTCCATCTCCTCGACCACGAAGTCGACCATGTCGGCAGGCGTCGCGGCGGTGACGGTCAGGTGGATCGGCCGGCCGCGGCGGCGGCGCTTCAGCGCGGTCTCGTAGGACCGCACCAGGTCCTCGGCCTCCTCCTCGAACTCCACGTCGGTGTCGCGGATCAGCCGGAACAGCCCGTGCTCGGCCGGGATGAAGCCGGGGAAGAGCCGGCCGAGCGAGAGGTTGATCGCGTCCTCGAGCAGGACGAAGCGGATCGGCGCGCCGGCCTCGGCGGCCGGCAGGCGGATGAAGCGGTCGATCTGGGAGGGCAGCGGCAGCAGCGCCCGCATGGTGCCGCCATCCTCCTCCCGCACCAGCTTCAGCACCATGCAGAGCGCCAGGTTCTGGATGAAGGGGAAGGGATGCGCCGGGTCCACCGCGAGCGGCGTCAGCACCGGGAAGACCCGGTCCATGAACCAGGCGCCCAGCCAGTCGCGCTCGGCGTCGCTCAGCTCCTCCGCCCGTGCCAGGGCGATGCCGGCCTCGGCCAGCAGGCCGCGCAGCACCCGCCATTCATGCTGCTGCCCCTCGATCAGCGACTGCGCGCGGGCCAGGATGTCGGCCAGCTGCTGCGACGGCGTGCGGCCATCCGGCGAGAGCGTGGCGATGCCGGCGCGTTCCTGGCCGATCAGCCCGGCGACGCGCACCGAATAGAACTCGTCGAGGTTGGAGGCAGAGATCGCGATGAAGCGCAGCCGCTCCAGCAGCGGATGGTGCGGGTTCGCCGCCTCCTCGAGCACCCGCGTGTTGAAGTCGAGCCAGGAGAGCTCCCGGTTGATGAAGCGCCCCGGCTGGTCGAGCGAGATGCCCGGCTCGGCAGCGGCCTCGACGGGATGCTTCATCTCGGCGACGGACATGCGGGCGGCCTCCTGCGCGTTTCCTCTAGCCTAAAGCAGGGTCGGGCCGTCCGGCCAATCGGCTTCCCAGTCCGCCATCGAGATCGTCATCCTCCGCGCCGGCGCCGAAGCCCGGCAGCTCGGCCAGCGCGGCACGGGCAAGGGCCCGGGTCACCCTTCCGCCGGCGGCCAGCGCCGCCCGGTCCAGCCGGGCCGCCGCCTCGGCCATCGCCGCCGCCTCCCGCGGCAGCCGGGCCAGCAGCCAGTCCTGCAGCGCCCGGTCCACCCGCAGCTGGCGCAGCAGGAAGTGCCGCCGCAGCAGCGCCGCCAGCAGCGCGTCGCCGGGCGGGCGGACGCCGACCGCGGTCATGGCGCGGAGCCGGCTGCGCAGGTCGGCCAGCGCCACCGGCCAGCGCGCCGGCGCCTCCCGCCCGGTCAGCAGCACCGCCTGGCCGCGCTCGGCGCAGAGATTCAGCAGGTGCAGCAGCGCCTCCTCCTCCGGCGCGCAATCGGCGTCGTCGAGCACGAGGCCGGCGCCCGGCGCGGGCTCCGGCAGGCCCCGCAGCGCCAGCCCCTCGATCGCCGGCCAGCCGCGCTCGGTCGCCAGGCCGCGCAGCATGTGGGTCTTGCCGGTCGCCGCCGGGCCGAACAGCGCGAGCCTGCCGCCCGGCCAGGAATCCGGCCGGCGCAGCCAGGCGAGTGCCGCGGCGTTGCTCGCATCCTCCAGCAGGTCGCCGAGTTCGAAGCGCGCGGCGATCGGCAACGGCAGGGCGAGCTGCCGGGAGGAGGCGCCGAGCATCAGAGCCCGTGCGCGGCGGGTCGAGGTAGAGCGGGCTTTCCAGGTAGCGGCGCAGCCAGTAGCGGGCGATGACGCCGGCGACCGCGGCGATCGGCACCGCCAGCAGCACGCCGAGGAAGCCGAAGGCGACGCCGCCGGCGAACAGTGCGAAGATCACCCAGACCGCATGCAGCTCCACCCGGTCGCCGAGCAGGCGGGGTAGATGATGTACCCCTCGATCACCTGGCCGGTGACGAAGATCGCCAGCACCACCAGCACCCCGTTCCAGGTGCCGAATTGCGCCAGGGCGAGGCCGAGCGCGGTGATCATCCCGGTGATCGAGCCGATATAGGGGATGAAGGAGAGGATGCCCGACATCAGCCCGACGGTCAGGCCGAGCTCGAGCCCGATCGCCGAGAGCGCCGCGGCGTAGTAGACCGCGAGCAGCGCGCAGCAGAGCAGCTGCCCCCGCAGCCAGGCCGAGAGCAGCCGGTCGGTGTCCCGCGCCAGCTGCCGGAGCGTCGCGGCCGAGCGCCGCGGCAGCCAGGCATCCATCCGCACCAGCATCCGCGGCCAGTCGCGCAGCAGGTAGAAGGCGACCACCGGGGTCACGGTGACGAGCGTGAACACGTTGAACAGCGCGACGCCGCCGCCGATGAGCCGCGCGAGGGACGTGCCGATCCAGGAGATGATCGCCCCCGCCTGGCCGACCGCGAGGTCCTGCAGCCGCTGGTCGAAGACATCCGGCACGCGCTCGGACAGCGCCACCAGCGCGTCCCGCATCGCCTGGCCGACGCCCAGCACGTAGCTCGGCAGCCGCTGCAGCAGCACCGTGATCTGGGCGATCAGCAGCGGGTAGAGCAGCAGCAGCGCCAGCAGTGCCATCGCCACCATGCCGAGCACCAGCAGCAGCGCCGCGAGCGAGCGCGGCACGCCGATCCGGTTCAGCCGGCCCGCCACGGGGTCGAGGAAATAGGCGATCACGCCGGCCAGCACGAAGGGCGTCAGGATCGGCGAGAACAGCCAGAGCCCGAGCAGCAGCGCGCCGCCGACCCCGGCGAAGAGCGCGATGCGCTGCGCCCGGGTGGCGACGCGCGGCGGGGCGGGCGGCCGCGGCGCGGCCGGCGGCGGCTCGGCGCGCGGCTTGGGCGGCGGATCGGCGGCCGGGGCGGTGCCGCCGGCGCGCGGGTCGGCAGCAGCTTCATGGCGTGCCCATCAGGACCCGGCACCCGGAGTCGACCAGGGCCGGCGCAGCGCGGCGGTGACATAGGCCGCGCCGGAGGCGAGGGTCGACAGCGCTACCGCACAGATCATCAGGTCGAGCAGCCCGTCCGCTGCCAGGCGGAAGCCGGCCAGCAGCAGGGCGAGCGCGGCGAGGCCGATCTGCAGCGCGGTGTTCAGCTTCGAGACCAGCAGCGGCTTGATCGCCGGCGGCTGGCCGAGCACCCAGAGCACCAGGATGCCGCCGACGATCACCACGTCGCGGAACACCACCAGGATCGCCAGCCAGTCCGGCAGCACGCCGATGCCCGCCAGCGCCACATAGACCGAGACCAGCAGCGCCTTGTCGGCGACCGGGTCGAGGATGGCGCCGAGCGCGCTGCGGGCGTTCCGGACCCGCGCCAGCCAGCCATCGATTCCGTCCGAGATGCCGGCGCCGACGAAGACCAGGAAGGCGGTGTCCAGCCGATGCTGCAGGATCAGCCAGATGGTCGCCGGCACGGCGCAGAGCCGGGCGAGCGTGATCAGGTTGGGCAGGGTGAGCAGCACGGCGGGCGGGGCGGCGCCGGGGCTGGCCATTGGCCCATCGGCCCGTGGTCCCTCGCCCCCCGGCGGCGGGTCAGCCGCCCCCGGCAAGGCCCAGGCGCCAGGATCTCGCCCGGCCGCGGCCCGACCGCGGGCGCGAGCTGGATGCCGAGCCCGGCGAGGTCGCCAGCCACGACCTCGGTCGGCGCCCGCAGGCCGAGCCGGAGCCGGGCCGCATCCACCGCGATGGCCTGGATGTCGACCGAGGCCACCTGCCCCGCTCCCTTCAGCCGCCGCACCAGATCGAGCCATTCCGCCATGGAGCGATAGGTGGCGACGACCTCCACCCAATTCGAGGCCGGGCCGCCGGGGGCCGGCGCGGCCACGCTGCCCGCCGCCGGCGGGGCCAGGCCGGGCACCCGGCCGCCGAGCTGGCCGCGCACCCGGCCGGGATTGAAGTTCACCGTGATCCGCCCGCTGTAGCGGGTGGGGGAGGTGCGCTCCTCCTCGATCACGATGGAGCTGACCATGTCGTCGATCTGCTGGTCGGAGAGGTTCGGCCCGCTGGCCCCGGCCTCGGCCAGCAGCTTGGCCCAGGCGGCGCGGCGGCCGGCGGCGAGCGCCTTCTCCTTCGCCAGCACGCCGTTCTCGGCGCTGGCCTCGGCGGGCACGCCGCGCTGGGTGGTGTTGAGGGTGACCGCCGGGGGCTCGGTGACCGCCGCGGCGGCGGGCTGGTCGGCCAGCGGCGGCGGGACCTGGGCCTGCACGGCGGCGGGGGCGAGCGCGACGCCCAGGCCCAAGGTCAGCGCCAGCCTGGCACCCCTGCTGCTTGCCGGCATCGGCCCCTCCTCATCCCGGGTGGCCCCGGCGGTTGTGCTGCCCGCGCCAGGTGCCGGCCAGGGCCGGGACTCTGCCACGAGGATCGTACCGGACGGTTAGCAGGAAGCGGCGGGTTTGGGCAGATCCCATCCCGGCGAATCGGCCGGAATGGCATCACGGTCTGGACTTGCGGGCGCGGCCCGCGTAGGGCGCGGCGGCCACGGCCGTCTATTGCCCCAACCCACCCCGCCGATCGGAGGCCGCCTTGACCACTCCCCCGGAATCCACCCCCCGGTCGCGGCGCCGGCCAGCCTGACCTACCGCGAGGCGGGAGTGGACATCGATGCCGGCGACGCGCTGGTCGAGGCGATCAAGCCGCTGGCGAAGTCCACCAACCGCCGCGGCACCATGGGCGGCCTCGGCGGCTTCGGCGCGCTGTTCGACCTGGAAGGCGGCGGGCTTCAAGGATCCCGTGCTGGTGTCCTCCACCGACGGCGTCGGCACCAAGCTGCGCGTGGCGATCGATGCCGGCAGCCATGCGACCGTCGGCATCGACCTCGTCGCCATGTGCGTCAACGACCTGGTGGTGCAGGGCGCCGAGCCGCTCTTCTTCCTAGACTACTTCGCCAGCGGGAAGCTGCGGCTGGACCAGGCGCGCGACGTCATCGCCGGCATCGCCGAGGGCTGCCGTCAGGCCGGCTGCGCCCTGGTGGGGGGCGAGACGGCCGAGATGCCGGGCATGTATGCCGCCGAGGACTACGACCTGGCCGGCTTCTCCGTGGGTGCCGCGGAGCGCGAGGCGCTGCTGCCGAAGCCGATCGGCGCCGGCGACGTGCTGCTCGGCCTCGGCTCCTCGGGCGTCCATTCCAACGGCTTCTCGCTGGTGCGGCGGGTGGTGGCGGCGGCGGGACTCACGCTGGCCGACCCGGCGCCCTTCGCGCCTGGGATGACCTTGGGCGCGGCGCTGCTGGCGCCGACGCGGATCTACGTGAAGTCCCTGGTCGCGCTGCACAAGGCGGGGCTGCTGAAGGCCGCGGCGCACATCACCGGCGGCGGCCTGCCGGGCAACCTGCCGCGGGTGCTGCCGGAGGGCGTGACCGCGGCGCTGGACGGCGCCTCCTGGCCCGTCCCGCCGGTCTTCGCCTGGCTGGCCGCGGCCGGGAACGTCGCCGCTGATGAGATGCTGCGGGTCTTCAACTGCGGCATCGGCATGGTCGTCGTGGTCGCCGCGGCGGATGCCGAGGCCGCCATGGCGCAGCTCGCCGCCGCCGGCGAGCAGGTCTTCCGCATCGGCGCGATCGAGGCCGGCCAGGGTCTCGCCGGCCTCCGCATCGACAACCTGGCCGCCAGCTGGCCCCGCTGACATGGCCCGCGCCCGCACCGCGATCCTGATCTCCGGCCGCGGCTCCAACATGGCGGCGCTGCTGGCGGCCGCGGCGGACCCGGCCTACCCGGCCGAGATCGCCCTGGTGCTGTCGAACCGTGCCGATGCCGCCGGCCTCGGCCACGCGGCGGCGGCGGGCATCCCGACCGCGGTGGTCGAGAGCCGCGCCTATCGCGGCGACCGGCCGGGCTTCGAGGCGGCGATGCAGGCGGAGCTGGCCGAGCATCGCATCGAACTGATCGCCCTGGCAGGCTTCATGCGGGTGCTGACGGCGGAGTTCGTCGGCCGCTGGGACGGAAGGCTGGTCAATATCCATCCCTCCCTGCTGCCGGCCTTCCCGGGGCTCGAGACGCATGAGCGGGCGATCGAGGCCGGCGTCCGGCTGCATGGCTGCACCGTGCACCTGGTCAGCGCCGGGGTGGATGAGGGCCAATCCTCGCCCAGGCGGCGGTGCCGGTGCTGCCGGACGACACGCCGGCCACGCTCGCGGCGCGGGTACTGGCAGAGGAGCACCGGATCTACCCGGCGGCGCTCGGCTGGCTGGCGGCTGGCCGGGTGCGGCTGGACGCCGGCCGCGCGGTGTTGGCAGGGGCGGCCGCGCCGGACGGGGCGCTGCGCAACCCCTTGCCGGAAACGCTGACGCTTCCTACACCGGGGCACCGGATCGCATAGGGACAGCAGCCGTGGCCGAGCAGACGCACTACGAATTTTCGGCGATCGAGGCGAAGGACGTCATCGCCACCCACGAGCGGGGCTGGGAAGGCTTCACCCAGTTCGTGACCTACGGCGTTGTCGCCGTGGTCGTCCTGCTGCTGGCGCTGCTGCTCTTCGTCGCCTGAGGCAGGGGCTGGGCGGCCGCCGCGGCGGCCGCCCGGTCTTGTGCTAGCGCCGGCTGGTCAGCAGGCCGAGTGCATAGCCGATGACGCCGGCGATCAGCAGCGCCACCACCGGCTGCTGCTCGACGCCGCGGCCGACCTGCTGCGCCGCGCCGCGCGCCACGTCCTTGGCCTGGCCATAGGCGTCCTGGGCGCGGCCGGCAATCTCGCGCGCCGCGCCCTCGGCCTGCGTCTTGCTGTCGCCGAGCAGGTCTCCCGCCGCGCCCTGCAGCTTGCCGGCCGCCTGCTTCACGGTGCCGCTGAACCGATCTTCGTCCATCTCGCTCATCTCTCCTTGCCGGTCGCCGGCGCCCGGGCCGTCTGCCCTGGCGCTGGCCTTCGCAGGAGGCGGAGCGCGACGGACGCGCGATCGTTCCCCGGCAGGTGCATCAGTCGAGCGTGGCGCCGGTGGCCTTGACCACGGCGCCCCAGGCGGCGCGCTCGCTGCGGCCGAAGGCGGCCAGCGCCTCGGGCGTCGTCGGCTCGGGCACCGTGCCCTGCTGGCGGACCACCTCGACGAAGGGAGGGGCGGCCATCGCCTCCCGCACCGCCAGATTCAGGCGCTCGAGCAGCGCCGGCGGGGTGCGCGCCGGGGCGTAGATCGCCTTCCAGAGGCCGGAGGTGAGATCGACGCCCATATCCTTCATCAGCGGCGCGCCGGGGATAATCGCGAGCGGCCCGGGCGCCATGACCGCGACGGCGCGGGTGCGGCCGTCCCGCGTCATGCTCTCGGCGCCGCCGGCCGGCAAGGCGAAGCAGTCCACCTGTCCCGCCATGACCGCCTGCATCGCCGGGGCCTGGCTGGTGAAGGGAACGTGCAGCATCTCGACCGCGCGGGCACGGAGCATGCGCTCGGTCGCCAGATGCGGCGTGCTGGCGACGCCCCAGGAGGCATAGGTGAGCCGCCCGGGAGCGGCGCGGGCGGCCTCGATCAGCGCCTCGAAGCTCGACAGCTTCGGCTGGGAGGGGCCGACGACCAGGGCGAAGGGAAATTGGCGACCAGGCTGATCGGCGCGAAATCGGCCTCGGGGTCGTAGGGCAGTTGGCGGTAGACGAAGGGATTGATCGCCTGGGTGTCGACGATCCCCATCCAGAGGGTGGGCCGTCCGGCGCGGCACGGGCGGCATAGGCGGCGCCGAGGCTGCCATTGGCGCCGGGCCTGTTCTCCACCACCACCGCCTGGCCGAGGATGGGGGTGAGCGCCTGCGCCATGGCGCGGCTGACGATGTCGTTCAGGCCGCCCGGGGCATAGCCCGAGATGATGCGGAGCGTCCGGTCGGGATAGGCGGCCAAGGCGGGCGCGGCGAGCGGCAGGGCGGCGAACGTGCCGAGCAGGGCGCGGCGGGTGAAGCGGGTCATGCGGTCTCCTGCGAAGGCTGGGACCGGCGGTTCCTCTCTGGCGAGGGAAAGATGCCCGGGATCGGTACGGAGGGAAACCGGGTGAGGCCGGGGGTTGAGGAATTGAGGCGGTTCAACCCGCGGGAAAATTGAGTTCCGGCGGCGGGTCGGTGGCCGCAAGTCCCTGGCCGGGTAGCCTTTTTCGGCGGCGGGCGCACCGCGCATTTCAGCGTTCAGGGATTGAGGGACCCGCGAGGAAATCGCGGGTTTCGGACAAAGGGCGGTCCGGGCGACTGGCCCGGGGGAAGGGTGCGGATGAACGGTTCAAAGAGCGAGCCGAAAAGAATGATATCCTATATCGTGAGGGGCTCCTTGTCCAGTCGCGTCGGTCATCGGCACCCGCGCAGGGCGGATGCGGGGGCGCCGATACGGGGCGTGTGCCCGGGCGGTCAGCTGCGCCTCAGGGCGTGGCGCCTGGCGTGCGCCGGCAGGGTCGCGCCAGGTCAGTCCATTGCGGCTGTGGGCGGGCAGGCCGTGTTTGGCTTGTAGCCGAGAAGCAGGCTTCCAGGCTTGGCGAAGCGGAAGCGTATTCGTGCTCCCGCCCTGTTTTCCGGCGAGATCTCGACCCGGGGTGGACGCCTCTGTAGCCGTCACCTTACCCGACAGGCGGACCGCTCGACGGGGCAGGTCAAGGCCCGGTTCGCGGGACTGCTGAGACTTGCCGCCGACCCGCCTTGCCCGTGGCGCGCGATCTGCTGGAGTGTGGCCACACCCTGACATGCCCCGATGATGCCTGGATTTCGCGTCCCGGCCTTGTTGGAAACGCGGAGGCGGCGATGCCCCTGAGGGGCCGCTTCAATCGCGCCAACCGCTTGTCGCCAACGATTGCAACAAGCCTCTCCCAACACACGGGAAGCCGGTGGAACGCGCGTTGGAGGGGTGACGGCGCGAGAAAAAGCCGCCCCGTGCTTCCCCGCACCGGGACGGCCGCAACGCCAGTTGGGAATCGTTTCGAGGCGACCGAACGCCCGCCAAACTGCAAGGCTTCCCGTGCGTACAAAGCCTGTAGATCAGGCGGCTTGGTCGGCTATTCCGGTCCGCCTCCGGATCTTTCCCGCCGCGCGCGCACGGCGGGGATTGCACCACGGTGAAATGCTTGGGCAGAGCGTGCAGCCGTCCCGAAGGACCGCTGCCGGGCTCAGCCCATGTAGAAGTTGTCGAAAGTGACGTGATCGCCGTTCAACACCTCGATCTGCAGGTCGTCGATCGCGCCCCAGTCGACATCCACGAGCGTCGGCCCCTGGTTCGTCAGCGTCACGGCGAGTTCGCCAACCAGCTGGCCGTTGTTGTAGCCATGGAAGACGACGTCCTGAGACTCGTTCCAGGCAGAAGCAGCCGAAACCTTATCGAAGATGAAGTCGCTCCCGTCGGTCTTGTGGATGTCGATCGGAGCCGATGCATACGGATTGTAGGCGACGATGCTGCCGGTGACTGCGGCAAGCTTGGCATAGCCGCTATCCTGGTCGTCGTAGGTCGTGCCATCCAGGGCATACATATTGTCGCCCGGCACCTTCCAGTCGAAGCCCATGTAACCGTCCGGAATGGCCCCCTCGCTACCGGTCAGGTCATTGAAGGTGATGGGTCCGTGCTGCACGGGCAGCACATCGGCCAGGGTCTTCATGACCCCATCGACCCGAAGCCGCGCCGATTCAACGCCCGAAAGATCGACATGCAACACGTCGGAAATGAAGTGTCCGGTAGGGTCGCTGCCATGGTCGGCAAGGAAGGTCTTGAGCCGTGCCAGTTCGGTCTTCATCTCGGCGGTGCCGAGCTGGGCCGAATTCAGCGTGATGATCAGCTCGTCGCTACCGGTTCCGCCTTCGATGGTGTCGTACTGTCCAACGCCGAGATCCTTGCCTAGTGTAACGAAGAACTGGTCATTGCCAGCGCCGCCCTGCAGCAGATCGGCGCCGAGGCCGCCATCGAGGCGGTCGGCGGCGGAGCCGCCGATCAGGGTGTCGCTGCCGGCAATGCCGCGCAGCACAGCGGTAGTGTCGAGAGCGGAGGCATCCAGCAGATGGTTGTCTACGGTGCTGGTGAAAACGGTCTGAGCCATTGGTGCTTCCTGTGAAACGGTAGCGCACTGGCTTCTAAGTTTTATTTCATTCCAGGGAATTAAACTGAGAGTTGCATCACATTAAAAACTCAAAATGTTGCAGATTGGCACAAGGGCTGGATGGGCGGAATTTCCTTCACCCCCGCCGCCGTCCGCCGATTTGCCGGCGCACGCCACGCACGGGCGCCTCAGCCCCGTAGCAGGACCACATTCTGGCAGCCAGGCAATGCTTCGACCGATGCCGGCATTACGACGGCAGCTGTGACCGGCCCCCGCGGACTGGTCCGGCGAAGTCCCATGGAGCATCGCTGCCGCACCCCTGCCCTGAGCCGCTGCGCGTCCCGTGACCGCAACGGGTTCTCGGGCGGGCGGTCAGGCAATACCGACATGTCCGCTACCTACCCGTCCCCGACCTGCGGGTCGGTACTCACCGCTGTGCGCGCACCACGATGGGCGCGAGCTCAGCGGCTCGGTCAAGGACGTGAACGCCCGATAGCGCCGCCGCCAGCCTTTCCCGCCGCGTCAGCCCGCAGGCCCGCCGCGACCTGCTATGCCCCCGGGCATGACCTCCCCCGATGCGTTCGAGATCTTCCTCACCACCTTCCCCGGCCTCGAGCCCACCCTCTGCGCCGAGATCCGCGGCAAGGGCTTCCGCCAGCCGAAAGCGGTCCCCGGCGGCGTCACCATCCAGGGCGGCTGGCCGGAGGTCTGGCGCGCCAATCTCTGGGTCCGCGGCGCCGGGCGGGTGCTGGCGCGGATCGACCAGTTCCACGTCACCCATCTCGCCCATCTCGACAGCCGCGCCCGCCAGGTGCCCTGGGCCAGCCTGCTGCGGCCGGACGTCCCGGTCCGGGTGGAGGCGAGCTGCGCGGCGTCCAGGCTCTATCACAGCGGCGCGGTGGAGCAGCGCATCGCCACCGCGATCCGCGAGACGCTGGGCGCGCCGGTCTCCCCCGAGGCCGGCATCACCGTGATGGCGCGGATCGAGCACGACCGCTGCACCGTCAGCCTCGATACCTCGGGGAGCCGCTGCACAAGCGCGGCTACAAGTCCGCCATCAACCCGGCGCCGCTGCGGGAGACCATGGCGTCCCTCTTCCTGTTCCAATGCGGCTATGACGGGCGGGAGCCGGTGCTGGACCCGATGTGCGGCGCCGGCACCTTCGTGATCGAGGCGGCCGAGATCGCCGCCCGGCTCAACCCCGGCCGGCAGCGGCATTTCGCCTTCGAGCAATTCGCCAATTTCGACGCGGAGGCCTGGGCCCGCATGCGCGCTGTGGCCAGCAGCCGCGCCCCGGCGGCGCGATGCTGCGGCAGCGACCGGGATGCCGGGGCGGTGGCGATGAGCCACGCGAATGCGGAACGCGCCGGGGTCGCCGGGCATACCGAGTTCCGCCAGGCGACGATCAGCGACGCGGCGCCGCCGGAGGGCCCGCCCGGGCTGGTGATGGTCAACCCGCCCTATGGCGCGCGGATGGGCGACAAGGCCGCGCTGGTCCCCTTGTACCGGGCGCTGGGCCAAGTGCTGCGGCAGCGGTTTTCGGGGTGGCGCGTGGGCCTGGTGACCAGCGAGCCGAGCCTGGCCCTGGCCACCGCCTTGCCCTTCCTGCGCCCCACCGCCCCGGTCCCGCATGGCGGGTTGCGGGTCTCCCTGTACCGGACAGCCCCGCTGCCCTGACCCGCGGAGAACGGTGAGAGGGTTCGGGGGCCGAGCGCCAGAGGCGTTCGGCCCCCGATGGTCCTTAGCCGACGATCTCGGTCCCGGCGAAGAAGAAGGCGATCTCGGTCGCCGCGTTCTCGGCGCTGTCCGAGCCGTGGACGCTGTTCGCCTCGATGCTCTCGGCGAATTCCTTGCGGATGGTGCCCGGGGCGGCGTTGGCCGGGTTGGTGGCGCCCATGATGTCGCGGTTGCGCTGCACGGCGTTCTCGCCTTCCAGCACCTGCACCACGACCGGGCCGGAGGTCATGAAGGAGACCAGGTCCTTGTAGAAGGGCCGCTCCTTGTGGACGGCGTAGAAGGCGCCGGCCTGGGCGTCCGACAGGTGCAGGCGCTTCTGCGCAACGATGCGCAGGCCGGCTTCCTCGAATTTCGCGTTGATCTTGCCGGTCAGGTTGCGGCGGGTCGCGTCGGGCTTGAGGATGGAGAGGGTGCGCTCGGTGGCCATGGGGGCGTTCCTTTGGGGGTGAATGGGTCGCGGCCGGATAGGCGGGGTCCGGGCCGGATGCAAGCCCAACCCACCGCCCCCGCCCGCGTTGGGCCAGCATGAGCGATGACCGCACCCCGGACGACCTGCCCCCAAGCAGGGCTACATCCCCCGCCCGCCCAGCCAGGCCGATGTCGACCTGGTCAGCGGCCAGCAGGGCATGATCGAGGACGAATGGAGCGGCGAGCCGGCGCCGCCGGAGGGCGCGCCGGCCGACAAGGTCCCGCCCGGCTAGGCCCGCCCATGCCGCAGTAGCGAAGGCGGCCGCCAGGCGGTAGGAGAGGCCGGTCATGACCGTCCTCACCATCCGCGACCTCACGCTCCGCATCGCCGGGCGCGCCCTGCTGGAATCGGCCGACCTGATGGTCGATCCCGGCCGGAAGGTCGGCCTGGTCGGGCGCAACGGGGCCGGCAAGTCCACCCTGCTGAAATGCATCACCGGGGAGCTTCAGCCGGATGGTGGGGAAATCCGCCTCGCCGCCCGGGCCCGCATGGGCCATGTGGCGCAGGAGGCCCCTGGCGGGCCGGAGAGCCTGCTGGAGACGGTGCTGGCGGCGGATACCGAGCGCGCGGCGCTGCTGGCCGAGGCGGAGCACCACCCGGACGGCGCCCGCATGGCCGAGATCCATGAGCGGCTGATCGCCATCAGCGCCGACAGCGCGCCCTCGCGGGCCGCCACCATCCTGGCGGGCCTCGGCTTCGATGCCGCGGCCCAGGCCCGCCCCAGCACCGAGTTCTCCGGCGGCTGGCGGATGCGCGTCGCGCTCGCCCGCGTGCTGTTCCTCGAGCCCGACCTGCTGCTGCTGGACGAGCCGACCAACCATCTCGACCTCGAGGCCACCATGTGGCTGGAAGGCTGGCTGCAGCGCTTCTCCGGCGCCGCCATCGTGGTCAGCCACGACCGCGGGCTGCTGGAGCGCTGCGTCGATGCGATCGCCCATCTGGACCGGGCGAAGCTGACGCTCTACCCCGGTGCCTTCGACAACTTCGTCCGCGTGCGGACCGAACGACAGGCGCAGCAGGCGGCACAGAACGAGAAGCTGGCCGCCGAGCGGGCGCATATCCAGTCCTTCGTCGACCGCTTCCGCGCCAAGGCCAGCAAGGCCCGCCAGGCGCAGTCGCGGATCAAGGCGCTGGAGCGCATGCCGGCGATCGAGAGCGTGGTGGAGGACCATGCGACCCGCTTCGCCTTCCCCGAACCCGCCGAGCTCGCCCCGCCGGTGCTGTCGATCTCGGGCGGCAGCATCGGCTACGACAAGCGGGTGGTCCTCAAGGGGCTCGACCTGCGGCTCGACCAGGACGACCGCATCGCGCTGCTCGGCGCCAACGGCAACGGCAAGTCGACGCTGGCGAAGCTCTTCGCCGGGCGGCTGCCGCTGATGTCCGGCACGCAGTTCCGCTCGCCCAAGCTGAAGGTCGGCTACTTCGCCCAGCACCAGACCGACGAGCTCGACATGGACGGCACCCCGCTCTCGCACATGCAGGCGGCGCTGCCGAACGCGACGGTCGCGCAGTGCCGGTCCCAGCTCGCCCGCTTCGGGCTCGACGTCGAGCGCGCGACGACGAGGATCTCGGCCTGCTCGGGCGGCGAGAAGGCGCGGCTGCTGCTGGCGCTGTGCACCCGGGAAGCGCCGCAGCTGCTGATCCTCGACGAGCCGACCAACCACCTCGACATCGATGCGCGCGACGCGCTGGTGAAGGCGCTGGCCGACTACAACGGCGCCGTCATCCTGATCAGCCACGACCCGCATCTGGTGGAGCTGGTGGCCGACCGGCTCTGGCTGGTGGGCGATGGCAAGGTCACCAATTTCGACGGCGACCTCGACGACTACCGGGCGCTGCTGGGCGGCGGCAACCGCCGCGGCGCGCGCCAGGAACCGGGCGGCGCGCCGAAGCAGAACGAGCGCCGCGGCAAGGCGGAAAGCCGGCAGGCCCTAGCCCCGCTGCGCGAGCGCGCGAAGCAGATCGAGGCGCAGATGGCCAAGCTGGAGGAGGAGGCGGCGACGATCGATGCGGCGCTCGCCGATCCGCGCCTCTATGCCAACAACAAGACCGATTTGGTCAACCGCGCCACCACGCGCCGCGCGGTGATCGCCAAGATCCTGCCGACGCTCGAGACCGAGTGGCTGGAGTTGCAGGAGAAGCTGGAAGCGGCCTGAGCGGCGGCCGGCTCACGCCCGCTCCACCGCCGTCAGCCAGCAGCCCGGCCGCGCGGTGTGGATGTTGACGAACCGCGTGCGCGGGTCGTCGAGCGCTCGGGCCAGCAGCGGCGCCGCGTCGCGGCCCTCGCTCACCGCGCCCAGGTCATAGAGGCACAGCTCCGCCGCGTCGTAGCTGCGGACGGAGACCAGGCCGTTGGCCAGCACCGTCGGGGCGATCGTGTCGTCCAGGTCGAAGCGCGCGCAGTCGCGCGCATGGAGGAAGACCGGGCTCGGCGTCCAGTAGACGCCGCGCGGATGCGGCAGGTCGTAGCTGCCGAGCAGCATGGCCTCGCCCGCCTCGGCCAGTTGCAGGCAATGCCGGCAGGGGAAGCCCGGCCCGTCCGCCACGCGGCGGTGCAGCGGCTGGCCGCGATCGTCCCGGCCGGTGGCGCGCCAGCGCGCGGCGGTCGCGGTGGCGAGCGGAACACAGCGAAAGCGGGGCATGGCGGGCTCCTCGGCGATGGCTGCGCCAGGCTGGCCCTGCAACGGTGCCTTCGCCATCCGCGCGTTGCGCCGGCATGCGCAGCCGCTATGCGCAAAGCGCATGCGAAGCCGCCATCCATGCGGCAAATCACGGGCATCCATTGTCGGCATTGGGCAGCGGCCGGCCGGGGGACCATCTTCCGCTGCAACGGGACGACGCCTCGTCGTTCACCGCTACAAAGGACACTAATCATGATCCGCACCCTGCTTCTCGCTTCCACCCTCGCCCTCGGCACCGCCGGTGCCGCCCTGGCCGAAGGGCCGCACATCGTCGGCGGCGGCCGCGACCAGACCGTGGTCTACGACGCGCCGGGCGGGAATGTCGTCGGCGGCGGCTATGCCCGGATCACCGGCGAGGCGGGCAACCGCACCATGGCCTACGGCGGCACGCCGCAGACCCAGGCGTCGAGCGGCCTGCTCGCCGAGATCACCGGCGAGGCCAACAACCGCCGCGTGACCTATCGCCAGGGGAACGCCGCCCCGTCGGGCGTCGCCGCCATCCGCTCCTCGCAGTCGGGCAGCTGACGCCGGCTGGACGGGGCCGGGCAGCCGATGCCCGGCCGCTGACCCGCGGGGCGGGGCGGGACACCGCCCCGCCCCGCGTCATGTCTTGCGCTTCGGGCCTGGGCGCGCGGCTGCTCAGTTCAGCTTGAGGCCAAGCCGCTGGATCATCGCCCGGTCCTCCTCGACCTGCTGTCGGACGAAGGCTTGGTAGTCGGCGGTGTTCTTGTACATCAGCGGCATGTCGAAGCGGTCCAGCACCGCCAGATGCGCCGGGTCGTCCAGCGCCGCCTTGAAGGCGTCGTGCACCACCTTCACCACGCCGGGGTCCATGCCCTTCGGCCCGCCGATCCCGTAGGGCGAGGCGCTGACGATGTCGATGCCGACCTCGCGCAGGGTCGGCGCGTCGGGGAAGCGCTTGGCCCGCTGCTCGCCCCAGGTGACCAGCAGCCGGCACTTGCCGTCCTCGACCAGCTGCGACCAGCCGCTGCTGTCCGCCAGCACGTCGGTGGTGCCGCCGAGCAGCGCGTTCATGTTCTCGGCGAAGCCGCGGAAGGGCACATGGGTCCAGTCGAGCCCCCGCTCGGCGGCGATGCGCTCCATCGTCAGGTGCAGGGAGGTGCCGATGCCCGGCGTGCCGTAATTGATCTTGCCCGGATCCCGCTTCGCATCGTCCAGCAGCTCCTGGAAGGTCTTCCAGGGCGCGTCGGCGCGGACCACCACGCCGAACAGGTAGCCGCAGAGATGGATGATGTAGGTGAAATCGGTCACCGGGTCGTACATCGGCCGGCTCGACATCAGCGGCGTGCGGAAGACGCTGACCGGCATCTGCCCGAGCGTATAGCCGTCCGGCTTGTCGGTCAGCATGGCCTGGGCGCCGAGGATGCCGCCCGCGCCCGACTTGTTGTCGATGATCACCGGCTGGCCCATGCGGCGGGAGGCGGCGTCGCAGAGCGCGCGCATCTGCACGTCGGTGGTGCCGCCGGCGCCCCAGGGCACGTACATGCGGATCGGCCGCGCCGGGAAGGCGGGCTGGGCGATGGCGGGGGCGGCCAGCGTCGCGGCGCCGAGCGCCAGCGCGGCGCGGCGGCCGATAAAACGGATCATGGCAATTATCTCCCGGAGCTGCGGCCCGGGTTAGCCGAGGCGGCGCCCCGCGCCAACCGCGGGCGGCGGCACCGGCAGCGGTGCCGCGCAGGCTTGTGACCCGGCCCTGTACCCGCAGCACCGGATTCCGACCTGCGGCCCGATGGGCGAAGGCACCGATGCGGCGAAGCCAAGCCGCGCCGGTCGGGGCACGGCCGCGACCGGCGCCAGGCGTCCGACGCACATGAAGGTGGAACCTTCCTGCGCCGGGTATCAGTCGATCCGCAGCCCGAGCTTGCGGATGATCGCCGTCTCCTCGCCGGAGATCTTGCGGGCGAAGGCGGCATAGTCGGCGCTGCCCATGTAGCGCAGCGGCATGTCGTAGCGCTCCAGCGTCGCCAGGTGCTGCGGGTCGAACAGCGCCTCCTTGAAGGCGTCGTGCAATACCCGGACCACGCCGGGGTCCATCCCCCTCGGCCCGGCCAGGCCATAGGGGCTGTCGGCGACGATGTCGATGCCGACCTCGCGCAGCGTCGGCACCTCGGGGAAGCGCTTCGTGCGCTCGGCGGTCCAGACCACCAGCAGGCGCAGCTTGCCGTCATCGACCAGCGGCGCCCAGCCGGTGCTGTCGGTATTCGCCACCACCGCGCCGGACAGCACCGCCTGGATGTTGTCGGCACCGCCCTTGAAGGGCACGTGCAGCCACTCGATCCCGAGCTGCTCGGCGATGCGTTCCATGGTGATGTGCAGCGTGCTGCCGACGCCGGGCGTGCCGTAGGTCACCTTGCCCGGGTTGGCCTTCGCGTAGGCGACGAATTCCTGCCAGGTCTTCCAGGGCTGGTCGGCCCGCACCACCACGCCGAAGGTGTAGCCGGTCAGGTGGATGATCCAGCTGAAATCGGCCAGCGGGTCGAAGGTCGGCCGGCGTGACATGGCCGGCAGGCGGAAGACGCTGATCGGCATCTGCCCGATCAGGTAGCCGTCGCCGCTGCGTTCCTGCGACATCGCCAGCGCGCCGAGCGTGCCGGTGGCGCCGGCCTTGTTCTCGACCAGCACGGTCTGGCCCAGCTTCCGCGTCGCCAGCTCGGACAGCACCCGCAATTCGGTGTCAGAGGAGCCGCCGGGCAGCCAGGGGACGATCATGCGGATCGGCCGGTTGGGGAAGCCGGCCTGGGCCAGGGCAGGCGTTGTAAGGGCGGGCGTGGCAATGGCGGCGGCGCCGAGCGCGAGCGCGCTGCGGCGGCCGATGATCGAACTCATTCCTGCGGTTCCTCCGGGCTTTGGCCGGAGACTGCGCAACCCCGCAGGATAGCGCAACCGCCCCAGGACATGCCGAGCCGGCGACCTGCGTCCCCAGCGCCTCCACCTGGGCCGCCCGCGGGCTACAGCGCGCGGAAGAAGTACTCGCCCAGCGTCTTGAAGCCGATCCGGAACAGCAGGACCGTGTTCGCCGGATAGAGCGTCTGGGTCGTCGGATCCTGGGCGAAGCGCTTGATGAAGCGCCCCTCGAGGATGAAGCACTCGTCCTCGTAGCCGGCGAAGCCCTGCATCAGCACCCAGCGGCCGATGCCGAGGTCGTACTTGGCCGAGAAGCCGGCGCGCCAGAAGTCGTTGATCTTGCCGGCGATGCCGGCCGAGACCTCGTCGCGCGAACGCGGCGGTGTCAGGTAGGGCAAGGGCACCGAATAGAGGTAGCCGGCCGAATAGGTGATCCCCCGGCCGTCACGTTGGCCACGGTGTCCACGAGTTGCCGGTTCAGCGGCTGGTCGCCGTTGGTGCGCACCCGGCCGATGGTCTCGAGCCAGGGCACCGGTGCCACCCGCAGCCGCGCGACATAGGCGGAGGCGCGCTTGTCGAGGCCGGAGCCGGCATAGGGGTTCTCGGACTTGAAATCGTCATCGAAGCGGTACGACCTCCCGACCAGCCCCTCGATTTGGCCGCCGTTCGGGAAATCCCAGGCGCTGCGCAGCGCAGTGTCGACTCGGCTGCCGCCTTCCTGCCGGTCGCGCCCGGTGAAGCGGTTCAGCGCGAACAGGTTGGCGTCGGTGAACTCGAAGTCGACGCTGTCCTCGTTCGGCACGCTGCGCTGCGGCCCCATGCGCGGGCCGGTGACGAACTGCACGCGCGGCTCGATCGTCTGGCTGCCATACTCGCCGGCGTAGCGGATGAAGGGCATGCGCCAGTCGACCGCGGCGCGGATATTGCCGACGCCGCGCGTGCCGTTGGCATCCGGCAGGTTGGTCGGCGGCTCCTGCTGCCCCTTGGCGTTGTAGCCGATCGCCGTGGCGTCGGCCTTGAAGGTCCAGAGGCCGCCCATGGGGTCGATCTCAGGCCGCTCCCAGCGGGCACGGGTGGCGAGGCGCTGCGACTGGCTGCCGATGTCGCGGTAGATGCCGAGCAGACCGGCATCCAGCGTCAGGTTGCCGCCGAGCACCTTCTCGCGCGGCGCGCGCTCCGCGTAGATGTTCGGCAGAACATAGGGCACCTGCCGCGTGTCGTCCGAGGTGCGCAGCCCCTGGTAGGCGCGGGCGTCCATCCGGACATAGCCTTCGGTGCCCCAGAAGCCTTCGGTATAGACTTGGCTGGTCAGCACCCGGCGGTATTCGTAGCGGAAGGTGCGGAGATAGATCTCGCTGCTGGCGCGGTTCAGGTCGAAGCCGGCGCGCCAGTTCTCGTCGACCGTGAAGCGGCCCTTCAGGAAGATGTGGCCGGCCAGTTCCTCCTTGCCGCCGGTATCCTTGCCGTTCAGCCCGCCGATTGAGGCGCTGCCGAGGATCTCGCCGGAATTGAACATCTTCCGGTATTCGAGCCCGAGATTGGGCAGCTGCCGGGTGGAGACGATCGGCGTGATCGTCAGGTCGGAGGTCTGGTCGATCGCCCAGAAGTAGGGCGTCTCGAAGAAGCCGCCGAGGAAGCGGGTATAGCCCAAGGTCGGGAACAGGAAGCCCGAGGCCCGCGGGGTCGAGGGATCCGGGTGCGACAGGTAGGGCGTGTAGAGCACGGGCACGCCGAACATCCGCACCGTGGCGTCGCGGTAGGAGATCCGCAGCGCGTCCTTGTCCTGCGTCGCCCGCCGCGCCTGCACGGTCCAGAGCGGCGCCGCGGTCGGGTCGTCCTTGCAGAGGTCGCAGGAGGTGTAGACCACGCGCGACAGCTCGTTCACCGTGCCGCCGGTGCGCTGCGCGCCGTTCGCCGCCATCTTGCCGTTCGCCGCCAGCAGGGCGCGGACGCCTTCCAGCACGCCGTCGCGGAAGCGGTCCTTCAGCTCGGCCCGGTCGGCGAAGAGCACGGTGCCATCGGCTTCCAGCAGCTGCACGTTGCCGGTCGCGGTGGCGATGCCGGTGTTGCGGTCGTAGGTGAACTGGTCGGCGCGCAGCAGCCGCTCTCCCTGCCAGGCCTCGACCTTGCCGCGGGCTGTCACCAGCCCCCTCTCGCGGTCGTACTCGACCTCGTCCGCGGTGAAGGTCACCGGCGCATTGGGATCCTGCTGCGCCCCGCCGCCGCCCAGCCCGGCGAAGGGGGTGATGCGCTGGCCGCCGCCCGCCCCGCCGGGCGCCAGGTTGCCGCCGAGCGGCGTCGGGTCGCGCGGCGTCACGCTCGGCGCATCCATCTGCGCCGCAGCCAGGCCAGGGAGGCCAGCAACCAGGCCGGCCAACAGGGCGACGAAAGCGTGGCGGGCGACGCTCATCCGTCCTCCAGGTACATGGTTATCCGTCCTCCAGGTGGAGGAGCAGGGCGAGGGCCAGCAGCAGCCCGGCGATGGTCGGCGCCCAGGCGGCGAGCTCCACCGGCAGGGTGCCGGCCTCGCCGAATTCGCTGGTGATCTTGTCGAGCACGAAGAGCGCGAAGCCGGCGGCGACGCCGGCGCCGATCATCTGCGCCACGCCGCCGCGGCGGGAGGTGCGCATGGAGAAGCCGGCCGCCAGCAGCGCCATGGCGGCGGCCAGCACCGGCAGGGCCAGCAGGCTCTGGAAATGCAGCTGGTGCCGCACGGCGGAGAAGCCGGCGGCTTCCAGCACCGCGATGAAGCCGGGCAGCGCCCAGAAGGACAGCGTGTCGGGCGAGGCGAAGCTGTTCTCGATCCGGTCGGGCGTCAGGTCGGTGGGGAAGTAGAGCAGCGCGCGCGGCCCGGCGCTGCGGTCGGCGTTGAAGGTGACGCTGTCCTCGAGCGCCCAGCGGCCGGGCAGCAGCCGGGCCCGCGGCGCCTCGATCCGCTGCAGCGGCCGGTCGTTGGCGGCCAGCCGCCAGAGGCTGACATCGGTCAGGGTGAAGTCGCCCGGCCGCTCCCCGGCTTCGCCGCCAGCGGCCGGCCGGACAGGATGGCGACGCCCTGCGGGTCCAGCTCCCGGTCCGCCTGGCGCAGCCAGAGCCGTCCCCCGGCGATGGCGGTCAGCCCGGCGCTGGCGCGGAGATAGGCGTAGTCCAGCCGTTCGGCCCGGGCGAGCATGACCGAGGAGAGCGGCGAGACCGCGACGGTGCCGATCACGCCGAAGAGCAGCGCGACCACCAGCGGGCCCGAGAGGAACCCCCAGACCGAGATCCCGGCGGCCCGCGCCACCACCAGCTCCGAGGAGCGGGTCAGCCGCCAGAAGGCCAGGATGCCGCCCAGCAGGATGGCGAAGGGCAGGATCTGCAGCGCGACGAAGGGCAGCCGGAGGCCGGCGATGCTGGCGACCAGGGCGAAGCCGGCATCGGCGCGGGTCGCGGCGCGGCGCAGCAGCTCGATGAAGTCGAACAGCGCCACCAGCAGGGTCAGCCCGGCCAGCATGGCGAAGGTCGCCGCCAGGAAGCGCCGGGCGACATAGAGGGTGAGCGTGGTGGCGAGCGTCATGCCGGGTTCGCCCGGGCGGGGTTCGCTTCCGGGGGCCTCGGCCGGCGCCACTGCGGCAGGCCGGGCAGGCCGCTGATCGCCCAGGCGGCGACCAGGCCGGGCAGCAGCGCATTCACCCAGATCAACGGGATCATGGCATTCTGCCTCGCCGCCAGGTTGTTGGTCATCAGCCCCACCGCCAGCAGCGCCACCACCACCAGGATGCCGGTGAACAGGCGCAGCCCGCCGCCATGCCGGCGGAACTGCCCGGTCAGCGCGGTGGCCAGCGCCACCAGCCCGAAGCCGATGGCGTTCAGCGGCGAGGCGAGGCGCTGGTGCGCCTCCGCCTTGAAGCGGCGCAGGTCGCGGTCGGGAACATGGTCGGCCGGGTCGGGGCGCAGCAGCTCGTCGATGGTCCGCTCCTGGGCGTTGCGGTAGCGCTCGCCGCCCTCGCCGCCGACGCCCCGGCTGGTCCGGGCCAGGTCGATGCTGTTCTCGGTGAAGGACAGCACCGAAAGGCGGGTGCTGGCCGGGGTGCCGGGCGGGCTGCCGGGCGGTGGGGGCACGCGTTCCACCTGCTGCCGCTCGCCGTTCTCGAGCGTCACGCGCGGGCCGTTCGGGCCGGGGGTGATGCGGCCGGCCTCGGCCAGGATGGTGACCGGGGCGCCGCGCTCCCGCGCGTCATGCACCAGGATGCCGCGCAGCGTGCCGTCGCGGTCGCGGTAGCGGGCATAGACGGTCAGGTCGTCGCCGACCGAGCTGAACACGCCTTCCTGCACCAGGATGGCAGCGAGCTGGTTACGGATCTCGTACTGCCAGGCACGGAAGGCGAACTGGCTGGCCGGGACGAGCCAGAGGTTGAGCCCGTAGCAAAGGATGACCGAGATCGCCGCGAGGCCGAGGCGCCGGCCGGGCCAGCCGCCACTGCGACAGGCCGGCGGCGCGCATCACCACCAATTCGCGGTCGGCCGAGAGCCGGACATAGACAAAGAGGATCACCACGAAGGTGGTGATCGGCAGGATGACGGCGAAGAAGCTTGGCAGCAGCAGGCCGGTCAACTCGATAAAAACCAGGAACGACAGCCCGCGGTCGAGCACCAATTCGATGAAGCGCAGCGACTGGGTCAGCCAGACCAGCGCCGCGAGCCCGATGGTCACGGCGAGGAGAGCGGCGGCCAGCTGGCGGAAGATGTAACTGTCGAGCCGGGTCATTGGGTTGCGGGCACCCTAGCGGCGGCGGGGGGATGGGGAAAGCGCCGGCAAGCAGCGCCGTTGCGCCGATGCCGCAGGTGTGGCCGCAGCGCCGAAGGCGGGCGAGGCGCGCAGGATCAGCCGGGCGGGAAGAAGCCGGCCGGATCGAGCGTCAATCCGGGCGGGTCCGGCACGGGCACGCCGTCATGCGGGATCCGGGTGGCGATGCCTCCGTCCGCGGCACGGGCATGGTGAACGACGCTCCGCTTCCGCGTCCGCAGGATCAGGTGATGCCGCACCGACGGAATACGGAAACAACCGCCAAGCATGTCGCCGGCATCGATGGCCGGGGCGAGGCATTCATCCGCGGCCATGCGATTCTGCGGGACTGCGTTCAAGGCACCGGCCTTCCGCCAGCCACTACGGGCAGCCGTCGCCGCTAGGGCAGCACCTTGCCCGGGTTCATCAGGCCCTGCGGGTCGACCGCCGCCTTGATCCGCTGCATCAGGTCCAACTCCGCCCCGCCGCGCCAGTCCGGCATCATGTCGGTCTTGAGCCTGCCGATCCCGTGCTCGGCCGAGAAGCTGCCGCCGAGGTCGCGGACGACCTCGTTCACCGTCTCCATGATGTCGTGGCTGCGGGCGAGGAACGCGGCCGCGTCCATGCCGACCGGCTGCTCCAGGTTCATGTGGATGTTGCCATCGCCCATATGGCCGAAGGGCACCGGCCGGACCCCGGGGATCAGCCGGGCGCAGGCCTCCGACGACCGCCGTATCAGCTCCGGGGTCTTCGAGACCGGGACGGAGACGTCGTTCTTCACGCTCGCCCCCTCGCGCTTCTGCGCCTCCGGGTGCTCCTCGCGGATGCGCCAGAGCGCGGCGCGCTGCGCCTCGCTCTCGCCGATCGCGGCGTCGAGCACCTCGCCCGCCTCCATCGCCTCCTCCAGCACCGCCTCGAGCAGGGCGCGGAGCCCGGCATCGGGGCGGGAGGAAGCGAGGTCCACCAGCACGTAATGGGCATGGCCGGGCAGCGGCACGCTGCCGCCCTCGATATGCCTGGCGTAGAAGCCGACGCCCTCGCCCGACATGTATTCGAAGGCGCGCACCGCGCCCTCGTCGCGATCGCGGAAGCGGCGGAACAGCGCCAGCGCCGCGTCCTCGTCCCGCATGGCGCAGAAGCCGACCTCGGATCTCGCGCGGCCGGGGGAAGAGGCGGAGGACCGCGGCGGTGATGAAGCCCAGTGTTCCCTCGGCCCCGACGAACAGATGCCGCAGCGCGTAGCCGGTATTGTCCTTCCGGAGCCGCCGGAGGCCGTTCCAGACCTGGCCGTCCGGCAGCACGACCTCGAGTCCCAGCATCAGGTCGCGGGCATTGCCGTAGCGGACAGTGGTATTGCCGCCGGCATTGGTCGAGAGCACGCCGCCGATCGTCGCCGTCCCCTCGGCGCCGAGCGAGAGAGGAAACAGGCACCCGGCGCCGGCCGCGGCATCCTGCGCCGCCTTCAGCACGAGGCCGGCCTCGGCGGTCATGGTCATGTCGAGCGGGTCGATGTCGCGGACCCGGTTCAGCCGGGCGAGCGAGACGACGACCTGCCTGCCGCCCTCGTCCGGCGTGGCGCCGCCGACCATCGAGGTATTGCCGCCCTGGGGCACCAGCGGCGTCCCAGCCGCGGCGCAGAGCCTTACGGCCTCGGCCAGCTCGGCGACCGAGCCGGGGCGGACCACGCAGGGGGTGCGGCCGCGATAGAGCGCACGCCAATCGGCCAGGTGCGGCGCGAGGTCGGCGGGATCGGTCAGCAGGCCGCGCGGCCCGAGCAGGGCAGAGAGGCGATCGAGCAGGGGGCGGAAAGCGGCTGGTCGTCGGGCATGGGCGGACACTCATGCGGAAGACGCCCGCGGTCAATTGCGTTCGGCGCAGGCGTGACTCGCGCGCCTCAATCGGCCATAGCCGCGCAATGGTCCGCCGCGCGCCAATCCTCCGGCTCGTGCTCGCCCTGCTGCTGTCGTTGCAGTGGGGGGTGGCCTTCGCCCATTGCCTGGCGCCGCTTGCCGCCGCCGGCGGCCATTCGATCGAGATCTGCGGCACCGAGGGCATCCGCACCCTGGTGATCGGCGAGGATGGCCGGCCCCGGGGGAGCCCGGATCGCCGGCGGCCGCGGCGCATGACAGCTGCCCGCTCTGCCCCGGCAGCGCCGCCCCGGGGCCGGCGGCACCCGCGGTCGCGGCCCTGCCCGTCCGCTACTTCGCCGCCGGCCTCGCGCCCCGCCCGGCCGGCCTGCCGCCCGCCCCGGCCCGGGCGCCGCCGCAACAGCCGCGCGCCCCGCCCTTCGCCTGACGCCTGCCCGCCACGCCGCCCCGCGGCCTGGCCTACCCCCGTCAGGAGATCACCATGCCAGCCCAATCGCGCGCCCCCGGCGGGGCGCTGCTGCTCGCCCTGCTGCCCGCCGCGGCACTTGCCCAGGCGCCGGACGCCATCCTGCCGGAGCTGACCGTGGTCGGCCGGGCGCCCGGCTCGCTCACCGTCCCGACGGTCGCCGAGCAGCGGAAGCAGGTGGAGCAGACCCCCGCCGCCGCCCGCTTCATCGACGCGGAGGAATTCCGGAACCGCCGCGCCTTCACCCTGCGTGACGTGCTGGCCGATACGCCCGGCCTCTTCGTCCAGGACCGCTACGGGCAGGAGCTGCGGCTCTCGGTGCGCGGCAGCGGCATCGCCCGCGGCTTCCACCTGCGCGGGCTCGAGGTGCTGCAGGACGGCATCCCGGTGAACCTGGCCGATGGCAGCGGCGACTTCTACCAGATCGACCCGCTGGCGCTGCGCAGCGCCACGGTCCTGCCCGGCGGCAATGCGCTGGCCTATGGCGCCTCGACGCTCGGCGGCGCGATCAACTTCACCACGCCGACCGCCCATACCGCGGAGGCGCCGAACATCCTCCGCGCCGAGGGAGGGGTCTGGGGGACCTGGCGGCTCTCCGGACAGCTGTCGCGGGTCTTCGGCGAGGCGGATGCGCTGGCCAATTTCTCCCACTTCTCGACCGATGGCTGGCGGCAGCACAGCCGCGGCAGCTACGACCAGTTCAACGGCAATGTCGGCTACCGCCTCTCCGATGCCGTGGAGACGCGATTCTATGCCGGGATCTACGACACGCGGCAGCTGCTGCCGGGCACGCTGACGCTGAACCAGGCGCTGAACACCCCCGCATGGCCAGCGCGGCGGCGCTGGCGGGCAACCAGGCCCGCGACGTCCAGGTGGAGCGCTTCGCCAACCGCACCACGGTGCGGCTCGATGCCGGGCAGATCGACCTGGACAGCTGGATCATCCACAAGTCGCTCTACCACCCGATCTTCCAGGTGATCGACCAGGACGGGCTGACCTGGGGCCTGGCGCCGCGCTGGACCAGCGGCTTCCTGATCGGCGGGCTGCGCAACGACCTGGTGGTCGGCGGCCGCTATTTCGCCGGCAGCAACGATGCCCTGCAATACGTCAACAACCGCGGCTCGCGCGGGGCGCTGACCGCCAATGGCGTGCAGCGCGCGCAGAACTACGAGGCCTTCCTCGAAAACCGGCTCTGGCTGCTGCCCGACCTCGCCCTGGTCGCCGGCGCCAAGGCGCTGCGGGACGAACGCGACTACGAGAACCGGCTGACCGGGCAGCGCTACAGCCGGACCTATGACGGGCTGAACCCGAAGCTCGGCCTGCTCTGGCAGCCGCGGCCGGAGGTGCAGGTCTTCACCAACGTCACCCGCAGCCAGGACGTGCCCGACTTCTCCGACCAGCTGCAGACGGTGGCCAACCAGCCGGTCTGGGTGCCGCTGCAGGCGCAGCGGGCCTGGACGGTCGAGCTCGGCAGCCGCGGCCGGTTCGAGCGCGGCGGCTGGGACCTGACGCTGTTCCGCAGCACCCTGCGCGGCCAGTTGCTGCAATACACGGTCGATCCCTCCATCCCCGCCAGCACCTTCAATGCCGGCACCACGGTGAACCAGGGCGTCGAGCTCGCCGGGCGCTACGACCTGTGGCAGGGGCTGCTGGCGCCGGAGGACCGGCTGACCCTGGGCCAGGTCTGGACCTTCAACGACTTCCGCTTCCGCGCCGACCGGCAATATGGCGACAACCGCATCGCCGGCCTGCCGCCGCATGTGCTGCGGACCACCCTCGCCTATGCCCAGGCCGAACGCTTCTTCGTCCGCCCGGCGCTGGACTGGGTGCCGCAGGGCGCCTGGGCCGACTATGCCAATACCCTCCGCGCCAACAGCTACATCAAGCTGGGGCTGGAGGCGGGGGTGACGGTCGGGCCGGGCGTCTCGGTGTTCCTCGACGCGCGGAACCTCACCAACAAGCGCTACGTGTCGGACCTCGGCACCATCACCGATGCCAGCAAGGCTTCGACCGCGGTCTTCTATCCGGGCGAGGGCCGCAGCCTCTATCTCGGTACCCGGATCAGCTTCTGAAACAAATACGGCATCTTGTGGCGGCCGGGGGGTTCGCTAGGCAAAAGCGCAAGGGCCGGCTGCCGCGCCGGACCCAAGGGCAATGCCCCGCCTGGCCGCCATGCGGTCCACTCGCATGGCGGCGGCCGGGGAGGATGCATGCTGACACTGCTCGCCTATGGCATGGTGCTGGTCTTCATGGCGCTGATCATGACGGACCGGCTCTCGGCGCTGCTGGCGCTGATCCTGGTGCCGATCGCCTTCGCCCTGATCGGCGGCTTCGCCGGCACCATGGGGCCGATGATGATCGCCGGCATCCGCAACCTGGCGCCGACCGGCGTGCTGCTGCTGTTTGCCATCCTGTATTTCGGCATCATGATCGATGCCGGGCTGTTCGACCCGGTGGCGCGCACCGTGCTGCGGCTGGTCAAGGGCGACCCGGTGCAGAATCATGATCGGCACCACCGTGCTGGCCTCGATCGTCTCGCTCGATGGCGACAGTTCGACCTCCTACATCATCACGACAACGGCGATGCTGCCGCTGTTCCGCCGGCTCGGGATGAACCCGCTCTACGCCGCCTGCGTCATCATGCTGGCGGCCGGCAACATGAACCTGACGCCCTGGGGCGGCCCGACCGCGCGCGCCGCCAGCGCGCTGCATGTCGACGTCAACACGCTCTTCGTGCCGCTGATCCCGACCATGCTCGCCTGCTTCGGCTTCGCCGTCTTCGTCGCCTGGGTGCTCGGCCGGCGGGAACGCGCGCGGATCGGCGTCGCCGACCTGCCCGGGCTCGACGACGTCGCCGCCCCGACCGGCGGCATGGTCGACACGGTGGCGCCGCTGCCGCCCGAGCGCCGGCCCCACCTGCTCTACGTCAACCTCGGCCTGACCGTGGCGCTGATGGCCTGCCTGCTGCTCGGCGTGCTGCCGCTGCCGGTACTGTTCATGATCGGCTTCGCCATCGCCATAGTTATCAACTACCCCGAGCTGGCGGAGCAGAAGCGCCGCATCGCCGCGCATGCGCCGAACGTGCTGGCCGTCGTCTCGCTCATCTTCGCCGCAGGCGTCTTCACCGGCATCCTCTCGGGCACCGGCATGGTGGACGCCATGGCCAAGAGCGTCACCGCCATCATCCCGGAAGGCGGCGGGCAGTTCATCCCGCTGATCACCGCGCTGGTCAGCCTGCCCTTCACCTTCCTCATCTCGAACGACGCCTTCTACTTCGGCATCCTGCCGATCCTGGCCGAGGCCGGCGCCGCCTATGGCCACAGCGCCGAGGCGATCGGCCGGGCCTCCTCGTCGGCCAGCAGGTGCACCTGCTGAGCCCGCTCGTGGCCTCCACCTACCTGCTGGTCGGGCTCTGCGAGATCGACTTCGGCGCGCACCAGCGCTTCACCCTGCCCTGGGCGCTCGGCATGGCCGTGGTGATGCTGGGGGCCGGGGTGCTGGTCGGGGCGATCCCGCTGTTCTGAGGGAAAGGAAAACCGGGGAGAAGGGTTTCCCCCGAGCCCCCTCATCCAGCTTTTCCGGGTTGGCTGCCGCGCTGCGGCAGCGCCGTACCTACCGCAGCAGGATCGACCCGAGCACCCCGCCGCCCATCAGCACCCAGAGCGGGCTGTAACTGGTCCGCCAGACGAAGACGCTCGACACCGCCACCACCACCAGCGGCAGCAGGCCGAACTGGCTGGACGCCTCGGCCATCACCAGCCCCGCCGCCAGCAGCAACCCGACCGCGATCGGCACCAGCCCGCCCTGCGCCGGCTTCAGCCAGGGCGCGCCGCGCAGCCGCTGCACCAACCCGGCCATGATCCAGGCCAGCACCGCCGACGGCAGCAGCATCCCCACCGTCGCCATCGCCATGCCGCCGGCGCCGCCGATCCGCCAGCCCATGACGCTAGCGACCAGGATGTTCAGCCCCGGCGCCGCCTGGGCGAGCGCGTAGAGTTGGGCGAAGGTCGCGTCGTCCAGCCAGCCATGCAGTTCCACAAGCTGCCGGTGCATCTCCGGCAGCACCGCATTGGCGCCGCCGACCGCGACGAGCGAGAGGATCCCAAAGGTGACGAGGATCTGCAGCAGCAGGGTCATCGGGAGGTCTCGCTGCGCAGGATCAGCCCGGCCCGCCAGAGCGAGGCGGCGATCGAGAGCGGCGCCAGGGCCAGCACGATCAGCGGCAGCGGCAGCCGCAGCCAGGCGGCGGCGAAGGCGGCCAGCACCAACAGCAGGATCGCCTCCGGGGCAAGCTTGAGCTTTCCCACCATCTTGAGCGCCGTGCCGATCACCATCCCGGCCGCCGCCGCGGCGATCCCGGCCATCACCGGCGCCACCGCCGGCAGTTGCCCATAGCGGTCGTAGAGCAGGCAGAGCGCGATCAGGATCAGCAGCGGCGCGCAGTAGATGCCGGCGGTCGCCAGCAGTGCGCCGGGCAGGCCGTGAAAGCGCCGGCCGATCATCACCGCCGCATTGCCCACATTGGGTCCCGGCAGCACCTGGCCGAGGCCGAGCACTTCGGCGTATTCGCGCTCGGTCAGCCAGCGGCGTTCCTCGACGATGACGCGGCGGGCCCAGGCGGCGACGCCGCCGAAGCCGAACATGCCGATCTTCAGGTAGCCGATGAAGAGGTCGCGGCGGGTGGGGACAAGCGTGGGCGGCGGGGCTTCGGGCAAAACGGCTCTCTCCGGGACGCCCGCATGCTCGCCGGAAAGCCCCGGGGCGGCAACGCCCCGGAGGCGGTATCCTGGCAGGCCGGTTCAGCCCTCAGCCGCGCCCCATCGCCGGCCCGTGCGGGTCGTTCGCCACCCGCCGCAGCCGCCAGCCGAGGCCGATCATCAGCACCCCCGCCACCATCGCCTCGATGCCGACGATCCAGATCAGCGCGACCAGACCAGGGCCGGGATCCAGCAGCAGCCAGAAGCCGAAGAACACCGTGATGGCGCCGAACAGGCCCATGATGATGCTGCCCAGACGGAAGGCCATGATCAGCCGGAAGATGCCGATCGCGATGCTCCAGAAGCTGGTCACGTAGACCAGCGTCAGCGCCGAGAGCCCGGGCGCCAGCAGCAGGATGGCAGCCGCCGCGAGGGAGACGATGCCGTCAACCCAGAACCAGATGCCGTGCCGCTCGGGCGGGCCCTTGACCGCCTGGTAGAGGGTCGAGACGCCGTCGATCGCCATCCAGGCAGCCAGCATCCCGAGGATGAAGGCGAGCCCCAGCCCCGGCGCCAGGAAGGCGACCAGGCCGAACAGGATCGCCACCACCCCGCGCAGGATGAAGACCCACCAGCCGCGCGCCATCAGGCGGACCAGGGGGAAATGGCCGGTCAGGCTCGGAGGGGTCGGTTGGGTGCCGGACATGCGCGGCTCTCCTCTGCGATGCACCTTAGCTAGGCACGTCCGCGCCGGGCCGCCAAGCGGCAGCGGGTGACGCTGTCGTGCGCCCGCTCAGGGTTGCACCAGCGGCAGCACGCCCTGCCGCCGCCGCTTGGCGTCCAGCAGCCGCATCGCCGGCGTCACCGTCACCCCGTGCAGCGCGATGGACACCACCACCGTCAGCCCGAGCACCGCCCAGAGCCGCTCGCCATGGCCGAAGGGCGCCTGGTTCAGCGCGAAGGCCAGGTAGTAGAAGCTGCCGAGGCCGCGGATGCCGAAGAAGGAAATCGCCGCCCGCTCTTCCAGCGGCGCCGCGGTGCCGAGCAGCGCGACCCAGCCGGCGAGCGGCCGCACCACGAACAGGAACATCACCGCCGCCAGCACGCCCCACCAGTCCAGCGGGTCGAGCAGCCCGCCGGCCAGCGCGCCGCCGAACAGCACCAGCAGCACCATCATCAGCAGCCGCTCGGTCTGCTCGGCGAAGTCGTGCAGCCGGTCGTGGTAGCGGTGGTGGCGCTCGGCCGCGCGCAGCCTGAGCGCGGCGACGAAGACCGCGAGGAAGCCGTAGCCGTGCACCAGCTCGGTCACCCCGTAGGCGAGGAAGGTGACGCCGAGCGCGACGAAGCCGTCCCCCGTGCGGGAAAGCCTGGCGCGATTGGGCACGCGGAAGGACAGCCAGCCGAGCGCCGAGCCGACGGCCCAGCCCGCGGCGATCCCGGCGCCGAGCTTCCACACCACGTCCACCGCGGCCCAGTCCCAGACCCATTCGCCGGGCAGCGCATCGTTCAGCGACAGCCCGATGGCGAGGTGGACGAAGGGGAAGGCCAGCCCGTCGTTCAGTCCGGCCTCGGCGGTCAGGGTGAAGCGGACCTCGTCCTCCTCGCCCGAGCGCGGCGGGCCGACTTGGACGTCGGAGGCCAGCACCGGATCGGTTGGCGCCAACGCCGCCCCCAGCAGCAGCGCCGCCGCCGGGCCAAGCCCGAGCAGCCAGTGGGCGACCAGCGCGATGCCGGCGATCGACAGCGGCATCGCCAGCCCGAGCAGCCGCCAGGTCAGCATCCAGGAGTGCCAGCCGAAGCGCCGGTCGAGCTTCAGCCCGGCGCTGGTGAGGGCGACGATAACCACGAGCTCCGTCAGGCGTTCGGTGACGGCGGGGTAGTGTAGCGGATGCGGCGTGTCCCCCGCGGAAAGGCCAAAGGCGGCGAAGCCGAATGCGACGCAGAACATCGGCAGCGACAGCGGCAGTTCCTTCAACGCCATGGGCAACCAGGCGACGAGCAGGATCAGCGCGCCGGTGCCGGCGAGCAGGACGATGTAAGGATTCATGGAGCGGGCGGGATCCGGTGCGGTGTGGCCGGCACGCAACGCCACGGATGGCGGGAGGTCGCGGCCAGGTCCCCGGTTACTCAGCGCTGCCGCGACTTTGCCGCTTTGCCGCCATCGGAGTTCCTCAGGCGGAGACAATACTTCACTTGTTTAAGCAAAGAGGGTGTGTGATCCCGCACATCATCGTGTTGCACAAGGGCGGATTATTCCTTGGCAGATCGCACACAAAATCGCGTATCCAATCTCACAGGTTGAGCATCGGTGCTGCATTTTAGCCTTGGCAACCGATCCTCGCGGTACGCGCAACAGAAGGAGAGACCTATGACCCTCGCCCGTCCCATCCTGATCATCGAGGACGATGCCGACCTGCGCGCGACGCTGGCGGAGCAGATCGCCCAGGACGGCGAGTTCATCGCCGACGAGGCCTGCAGCGCAGCGGAAGCGGCGAGCAAGCTGGCCGAGAATGATTCGCGTTACGATGCAATCCTGCTTGATGTCGGCCTGCCCGACGCGGACGGGCGGGAATTCTGCGCGCGGCTGCGGCGCGACGGGCGCAAGATGCCGGTCATCATGCTGACCGGCGCGGATGCCGAATCCGACGTCGTCCGCGGCCTCGACAGCGGCGCCAACGACTACATCGCCAAGCCCTTCCGCCTGCCGGAGCTGCTCGCCCGGTTGCGCGCCCAGCTGCGGGTCTTCGATAACTCGGAGGACGCCAGCTTCACCATCGGCCACTACCTGTTCCGCCCGGCGGTCCGCCTGCTGCTCGACCCCGGCAAGAACCGCAAGGTCAGGCTGACCGACAAGGAATGCCGCATCCTGAAGTACCTGCTGCGGGCCAATGCCGAGCCGGTGAACCGGGCGACCCTGCTGGCCGATGTCTGGGGCTTCAACAGCGGCGTCACCACGCACACGCTGGAGACCCATATCTACCGGCTGCGGCAGAAGATGGAATCCGACCCGGCCAACCCGCAGCTGCTGCTGACCGACCGCGGCGCCTACCGGCTGGAGCCGCGGATGCCGGAACGCCTGGCGGCTTGACCGGCGCCGCCCCAGGCCGGGCGGGGGCACCTTCCCCGCCCGTTCCGGCGACCGCGGTGTGGCGTTCAGAACTGACCGCCACACCGCTGTAGTGCATTGTTTTCAGCGCGAATTCAGGAGTCCGCGCATTCACCCTCTCCCGGCATCTGCTCTAGGAGGGTTTGACACCAACGTGATACATGCCTGCGTCCGGTAGCGCGGCGGGACGGAGTCTCCGAGGAGAGCACGACCAGCCGGCCTGCCATGTCCGGAGGCAGGGATTGCAGGCTGAGGCGGTAGTTCAGGTAGGCCGGCCCGCGCGCTGGATGGACAGGGCCGGGCTCGGCCTTGCCGGCCTGCTCCTCGCCGCGGTCTGGGTGCTGGTCGGGCTGGGAATCCGGGCCGAGTTCCGCCGCGCCACGGAACGCACGATGGAATCCGGCGCCACTCTCGCCCGCACCCTGGAAGCCGAGGTCGCCGGCCGGCTCCGCACCATCGACACCATCCTCCGCTTCGGCGCCGCGATGCATGCCCGCGACCCGGCCGGCTTTGCCCTGCGCGACTGGATCGGCATCGACCCCGGCATCGACATCGTCCAGGCGGCGATCATCGGCCCCGACGGCCTCATCCGCAGCACCCTGGACGGCGTGCCGCCCGCGCCGATCAACCTCCGCGACCGGCCCTATGTCGCCGCCATCCTCGCCGACCCGTCGCGCGACCGGCTGGAGATCAGCGCGCCGCTGACCGGCCGGGCCAGCGGCCGGCGCAGCATCACCCTCGCCCGCCCGCTGCGCGACGCGACCGGCTCCCCCGCCGGCATCATCACGCTGGCGGTGGACAGCGACAGCTTCTCCCGGCTCTACCGGCGGCTCGACCTGCAAGGCGGCATCGTCGGGCTGGTCGGCGACGACGGCATCCTCCGCGCCCGGGTGCCGGGACCTGACAGCCTGGTCGGCACCCGCCTGCCCGACGCCACCGTCGCCAATATCCGCGCGACCGGGGGCGAGGCGCATTGGCGCGACCGCAGCGTGGTCGACGGGGTGGACCGGTTCTTCCTCTATCGCCGGGTGCAGGGCTATCCGCTGGTCGTCACCATCGGCACCGATGCCGACGTCGCCCTGGCCCTGCCGCGGCGGGAGCGCGTCAAGCTGCTGGCCGGAGGCGGGGTGGCGACGCTGCTGATCCTCGGCACCTGCCTGGCCGTCGCCCAGCTCCGGCGGCGCGACCGGCGGGCGCGGGCGCTGCTCGAAGCCGTGGTCGCGCATGTCGGCCAGGGCATCATGATGGTGGACCCGCAGCGCCGGCTGGCGGTGGTGAACCGGCGGGCGACGGGATTGCTGGGCCTGCCGCCTGGGCTCGCCGTGCCCGGCGCCCCGATCGAGGACGTCGTCGCCTGGCAGGAAGCCCATGGCGAGTTCGGCGGCGGCCCGGCGCCGCATACCCATGTCGATAGCTTCGGCGGGCCGGAAAGGCCGCCGGTGGTGACGCTGCGGACCCGGCCGGACGGCACCGAGCTGGAGATCCGCACCGCCCATGCGGTGGATGGCAGCCATGTGCGGACCTTCACCGACGTCACCGCGGCGCGGCGCGCCGCCGCCGCCATCGCCGCCGCGCGCGACCAGGCTCAGGCGGCCGAAAAGGCGCTGGTGGCGGCGCTGGAGAATGCGCCGCACGGGGTGATGCTGGTCGGGCCCGACGACCGCATCCTGCTCTGCAATCAGGCCGCCATCGACCTGTCCGGCATCCCGCCCGAGCTCGCCCGGCCCGGCACCCCGGTCGCCACCGTGATCGAACACCAGGTCGCCGCCGGCGAGATCGCCCCGATCGACGGGCCGGTCCCTGTGGCCTGGGCGGCGATGCGGGCAGCGGCCCATGACGGCCGGGTCTATCAGCGGGTCAAGCCGGACGGCCGCGTGATCGAGGTCCGCTCCAACTTCCTCGCCGATGGCCGCTTCATCCGCACCTACACCGACGTCACCGCGCACCATGCGGCGCTGCGGGCGGAGGCGGCGGCGCGCGACCAGGCCCAGGCGGCCCAGGCGGCGCTGGCCGCGGCCTTCGAGAACGTGCCGCATGGCGTCCTGCTGATCGGCGCCGACCGGCGCGTGCAGGTCATCAACGGCATCGCCATCGACCTGATCGACCTGCCGCCGGAGCTTGCCCGGCCGGGCACCGCTGTGCGGGACATCCTGGCCTTCCAGCTCGCGCGCGGGGATTTCGCCGAGACGCCGATGGTGGACGCGGCCGCCCGCGCCACGCTGGAAGGACCGGAGCCACCGCTGGTGGACTACGAGCGGCGGCTGCGCGACGGGCGCATGATGGACGTGCGGACCACCCACCTGCCGGACGGCCGGGTGATCCGCACCTTCACGGACGTCACCGCCCGGCATCAGGCCCTGCAGGCCGAGGCGGCGGCGCGGGCCGCGCTTGTCGCGGCCTTCGAGAATGCCCCGCTCGGCATCCTGCTGATCGGCGCCGACCGGCGCGTGGAGATCGTCAACGGCATCGCCGTCGACCTGCTGGGCCTGCCGCCGGCCATGGCGCAGCCCGGCACCCCTGCGCGCGACATCCTGCGGCTGCAGCTCGACCGCGGCGACCTGGCCGGGGAGCCGGACCTGGCGAGCGAGGCGGAGGCGGCGCTGCAGGGCCGACGCGCCGGGCGGGACCGCTACGAGCGCCGGCTGCCCGACGGGCGGACGCTGGAGGTGCGGTCCAGCACCCTGCCCGACGGCCGAACCATCCGGACCTATACCGACGTGACCGAGCGGCATGCCGCGCTGGCGGCACAGGAGACCGCCCGCGCCGCCCTGGCCGCCGCCTTCGAGAACGCGCCGCTCGGCATCGCGCTGGTCGATGCGGAAGGCCGGGTCGAGGTGACCAACAGCCTGACTGCCGTGCTGCTCGACCTGCCGCCCGAGCTGATCCGACCCGGGACGCCAATTCGCGACATCCTGCGCTTCCAGCTCGAGCGCGGCGACTTCGCCACGACGCTGGAGGCCGTGGCGTTGGCGAGCATCGAGCCGGCGCCGGGCGGCGCGGAGCATCCGCCCTATATCCGCGCCACCGCGGACGGCCGGATGCTGGAGGTGCGGTCCCGCTTCCTCGAGGACGGCCGCTCGGTCCGCACCTTCACCGATGTCACCGCCCGCCACGCCATGCTGCAGGCGCAGGAGGCCGCCCGGCTGGCGGCCGAGGCGGCGCTGCGCAGCCGCACCGAATTCCTCGCCATCGTCAGCCACGAATTGCGCACGCCGCTGAACGCGGTGATCGGGCTGTCGGATGTGCTGCTGCTGCACCAGCCGCGGCCGGACCAGGTGGAGGACCTGCGGACGGTGCGCAGATCCGGGCGGCAGCTGCTCGGCCTGGTGGACGACATCCTCGACGTCTCCCGGCTGGAGCGCGGCCGGGTCACCCTGCGGGAGGCGGCGTTCGACCCGCATGCGACGCTGGCCGCCATGGCCGGCCAGGTCGCGCCGCGCGCCCGCGCCAAGGGGCTCGAATTCGTGCTCGAGCTCGACCCCGCCCTGCCGCGGGCGGCGCTGGGCGACGAGGACCGGCTGCGCCAGGTGCTGCTGAAGCTGCTGGACAATGCGGTGAAATCCACCCCGTCCGGCCGGATCACCCTCGGCGCCGTCGCGGCGCCCGAGCCGCCGGGGGCACAGGCGGAGGGCGGCTGGCGGCTGGCGATCACCATCGCCGATACCGGCATCGGCATCACGCCGGAAGCCGGGGCGCGGCTGTTCGAGCCCTTCGCCCAGGGCGACAGCTCGACCGCCCGGCGCTTCGGCGGGCTCGGCCTCGGGCTCGCGGTCTGCCGGCTGCTGCTGGAGAGCATGGGTGGCGGCATCACGGCCGAAAGCGCGGCGGGCGCCGGCAGCGTCTTCCGGGTGTCGCTGCCGCTGCGCCCGGTGCCGGCCGGGGCGCCCGACACGCCCGCCGCGCCGCTGCGGGTGCTGGTGGCCGAGGACATCGCGGCGAACCGGGCCGTGGCGCTGGCGCTGCTGCGGCGGCTCGGGCACCAGGCGGAGGCGGTGGAGGACGGCGCCGCGGCGGTCGCCGCGATGCGCGAGCACAATTACGACCTGGTGCTGATGGACATCATGATGCCGGGGATGGACGGCATCGCCGCGACGCGGGCGATCCGCGCCCTGCCGGATGCGGCGGCGCGGGTGCCGATCATCGCCATGACCGCCTATGCCTCGCCCCAGGCCGAGGCGGAATGCCGCGCCGCCGGGATGGACCGGTTCGAGACCAAGCCGCTGCAGACCGAGCGGCTGCGCTCGGCGATCGCCGCGGTGATAGCGCACAGGGCGGGAGAGGCTGAAGGCGCGGGCGCCTGAAGCTGGTCCGAATAGAATGACCTATGGCGGTGCCGCGTTCGTCGCTGAACGCAAGCCGCTGCCGGCGCCGGAGGTTCGGCTGCCGATGACGCCGGATTGCGTTCCGGCGGCGCGGATTCGGCCGACTATGCCGGCGCATCGATCGCCGCCGCGACGACCGGTGCCCTGGCGAAGGACGCCATGGCGCGCGGGCCAGGCGGCGAAGCGCTCGCGCGGCGCGCGGCAAAGCAGAGGTGAGCCTTGCCCCTCCTCCCGGTCACGCCCCGGCGGCGTGCGGTGGCGCTCCTGCTGGCCGCGCTCGGCGGCTGCGCCGGGCCGGCCGCGCCACCGCCCGCCGCCCCCGGCTTCTCCGCCGACACCGCGACGCGGGAAGGGCTGATCTCGGGCGCCGCCGCCACCGAGCCGGGCTGCGCGGCGCTGCCGGACGCGCTCTGGGTCCGGGCCGGCGACCGCGCGGAGTGCCTCCGCTTCGGCAGCGGCGGCTTCGGCGGCGAGCCGGCGCGGCGGGCGATCGTCTATATCCCCGGCGATCCCGGCGGCGCCGCCTACCGGACGGCGGGCGGCCGGCCGCAGATCGAGGAGGTGAGCCCGGCCTACGAGCTCTCGGACGCGGCGCGGCACGCCTTCGCGCAGGCCCGCAGCGCCGCGCTCGGCGGCATCCCGGTGCTGGTGCTCGGCCGCCCGGGCATGCAGGGCTCCTCCGGCGACCATGCGCAGGACCGGCATACCCGGGCCGAGGTCGCGCTGGTCGATGCCGGCCTGACCGCGCTGCGCCAGCGCTTCGGGATCGAGGAGCTGGTGCTGCTCGGCTTCTCCTCCGGCGGCGCGGTGGTCGCCAACCTGCTGCCGCGGCGCGACGACATCGCCTGCGCGGTGATCGGCTCGGCGCCACTCGACCTCAAGGCCTATTACCGGCGGCCGGACGGCTCGCTGCCGGACGGCTATGCGATGCGGGCCGGCGCGCTGGCCGATCCGCTGGACAGCATCCCGGCCATCCGCCCGGGGCCCGAGATCTACGTGATCGGCGACCGGCAGGACCGGATGGTGCCGGCCGCCAGCTGGACCGCCTGGGTGGCAGCGGCGCAGCAGGCCGGGCTGCAGGTCCATGCGGCGCAGGTCGCCGGCCTTGACCGGCCGGATCTCGGCCGGGGCGCCGCGGCATCCCGCCACCTCACCGCCAGCCGCGGCTTCGAGGTGGCGCGGGCCTGCGCCACCGGCATGCCGCCCGACCAGGTGATGCGCGCGCTCCAGGCAGGCGCGACGCTGCTGGTGCCGCGGGGCCGTCGGCTGCATGGGGCGGAAATCCGCGCCGCTTTGGCCGGGCGGCGGCTGCGCGGGCTGGAATGGGAGCCGGCGATGAACGTGCTCTCGGCCTGGGGGGCAGACGGCACGCTCACCTATTTCAGCCTCGGGCGGGTCACCCGACCGCTGGGGCAGTGGCGCTGGCGGGTGGAGGGCGACCGGCTCTGCACCACCCGGCACGGCTGCACCGAGGTCCTCGCCGATGCCGGGGCGCTGCACCTCGTCTCGGGCCATCCGGCGCAGCTGCGGCTGACGCTGCTCACGGCGGCCGCGGCGCCGGACGAGATCGTCGGATGCGGCAGTATCCGGCCCGGCAGATCCGGGCGATGGCGGCGGGCCGGATGGCCCGCCGCCATGAGCGGCCACGCCGGTCGTGTCAGCGCCCGACCACCGGGTTGGCATAGACCACCGCGCCGTCATTGCCGCCGCCGAGCAGCCAGGCCTCGCGGCCGGGGCTCGGCTCGGCCGGTGCGCCGTAGGTCCAGTGCGGCTTGTCACCGTCATTGCCGGCGAAGGTGGCGAGCCGGCCGGCCCGGTCGAAGCTGGCGCCGCCACCCGCGCCGCCGCGGCTGTAGGTGATCAGCCCGTCGTCGCCGCCGCCGCTCATGCTGGCGACGCCGCCGCCCACCACGTTGCCACCCTGGGCGGGCCGGAAGGCGAGGTCGCTCGGCGCCTGCGCCAGGGCCGGGGTCGCGGCGAGGCCGGCGAGGAGCGCGAGGGATGCGAATGCCATGTTGCGGGCCATGATGTCCTCCACTGGGCTTTTCTCGAAAATCAATCGGTATGAAAATGCGCTTGCCGTGACGCCTGGTGACGCCATGGCCGCCGGTCCAATGTGCCGGTGGAGGAAAGCTATGCCCGCGCCGGGGCCGCCGCGTCGCATGAATGATATATGCGAGAAAAAATAGTAAGCCGGCCCGGCCTCAGCGCTGCAACCGTGCCAGGACCAGGGCGAGTTCCGCCTGGCGGTGCACGCCGGTCTTCTCGAAGACCCGGTGCAGGTGCAGCCGCGTGGTGCCCGGGGTGATGCCGAGCGCCTCGGCGATCCGTGCCACTTCCTCGCCCTGCCCGGCCCGCGCCGCCACCTCCGCCTCCGCCCTGGTCAGGCCGAAGGCCTCGCGCAGCAGGGGCAGCGAGGGCGGGTCGCGCCGCTGCGCCGGGTCGGTCACCAGCAGCAGCGCCGCGGCCTCGGGCGGCAGGCCCATCGAGGAAGCGCCGGCGGCGCCGAGCGGCAGCACCGCGACGATCAGCGGCGGCCGGGGCGGCGGCGGCCGCGACAGGCAGAGATGCTCGGTGGCCTCGGTGATCGGGGTGGCGCCGGGGCCAGCCACCGCCGCCACTACCAGCCGGCGCAGCGCCGCGGTCTCCTCCGCCTGCCGGGCGCGCAGCACGCCGCCGTCGCGGTCGGTCTGCAGCCCGTCGCGCGCCGTCAGCAGGGCGGCGCCGGCCTGGTTGGTGCGCAGCACGCGCATCGCGCCATCCACCAGCAGAGCCGCGCGCGGCAGGATCTCCAGCGCGCCGACCAGGGCCCGCCTTTCGCCTTCAGCCTCCGCGACCCGCAGGTGCAGGGCAACGGCGCGGCAGATATGCGGCGCCAGACGCTCGTAGGCAGCGACGTCCTCGACGCCGAATTCACCCTGCTGCATGGTGCGGAACAGGCAGACATTGGCCGCCAGCCCATTGGCGTGCCGGACTGCGCGAAGGTTCATCAGGCTGTCGAGGCCGAGCGGCTGCAGACAGTCCTGGTAGAAGCCGGTGCGGCGGAACTCGGGCTTGGGCATCAGGCTGGCATCGGTGATCACGCTCCCGGTCGGCAGGTGCTCGGTGCGCTGTGCCAATTCGTTCCGCCCGGCATGGCGCAGCAGGTAGCGTTCCACCAGGATGGGGTCGATGCCGGTATGCAGGATACGGCCTGGCGACCGCAGCCCGACGATACCGAAGGCGGCGAAGGCGGCGCCGAAGGCCTCGGTGAGGTCGCGCAGCGCCGCATCCCAGCCGCAGACCCCGACCGCCGCGTCGTAGAAGCGGTCGGTCAGGAGGTCGAGGCGGTCCTGGGCGGCATCCATCGGCGCACCAACAGCCTGGATCGAAGCGCCACACCTACGCCGCACCTGGGGCAGGGTTCTGCATCACGGCGCACAATCGATAAGCTTGCTACGCGTCGGCGATAAGATTGCCACCGCAAGAGTGGCAAGTGCCCGATGCGATGGTCATAGGCCCGCCGGCAATGGCGCGCGCCACCCGCAGCGCCAGGGTCGCGGCGAGGTGCTGATCAGACAGGCGAAGGGAGGGTGGATGGTGGAGCTGAGCGGGATCGAACCGCTGGCCTCGTCATTGCGAACGACGCGCTCTCCCAACTGAGCTACAGCCCCGTGCCACCGCCGCGGTGTTGGGTTCCGCGGAGGGCGGCGATATGCCCCAGCCGGTGGGGCAGGTCAAGCGCCGCCGCCGGGTTTCTTGCAGGGTTCGCGGGCGCCCCGGCCCGACGCGGCGCGACGGGACGCTTAGCCCCCTCGCGCTTGTCGCGGCGGGGTGGCGTCACTAGGTTGCGCCGGCGTTTCTGGCGGGACCGGCTGATGTTCCTTGATGTGGTGTTCTATCTGGCGAGCGCGGTGCTCGACCTGTTGTGGTGGGCGGTGCTGCTGGCGGTCGTCGTGCAGATGCTGATCCAGTTCGGGGTGCTCGACACCCGCAACCGCGTGGTCTGGACCATCGCCGACTTTCTCTACCGGGTGACCGAGCCGTTGTTCAGCCGGGTCCGCCGGGTGCTGCCGAATTTCGGCCCGGTCGACCTGGCGCCGCTTGCCGTGCTGCTGCTGATCACCGCCGGCAAGATGCTGCTGGGCGCCACGGCGAATGCCCTGCTGCGCAGCGGCATGTATTTCTGATCCCCTGGTTCCGGACCGAGCCGGGTGGGGTCGCGGTTCGGGTGAAGGTTCAGCCGCGGGCGCGACGGGCCGGGCTGCAGGGCCTCGCCCCCGGGGTGGACGGGCCGCGGCTGAAGCTGGCGGTGGCCGAGGCGCCGGAGGATGGCCGCGCCAACAAGGCGGTCTGCGCCGCCCTGGCCCGCGCGCTCGGCATGCCTCCCTCTGCCGCGGAGGTTGCCCAAGGGCACACGACAAGGGAAAAGCTGGTGTTCATCGCCGGCGATCCCGATACGCTGGCGTCCCGCTTGAAGGCATTGGCATGACGGCACGGATCATCGACGGCAAGGCCGTGGCGGAACGCCTGCGCGGGCAGCTGGCCGCGCGCATCGCCACCCTGCCCTTCCGCCCCGGGCTGCGGGTGGTGCGGGTCGGCGACGACCCGGCCAGCGGCGTCTATGTCCGCAACAAGGACCGCGCCGCCGCCGCTGCCGGCTTCGACAGCGCCACCATCCACCTGCCCGCCGACACGCGGGAATCCGACCTGCTGATGCTGGTCGAGGATTTGAACATCGACCCGGCCGTGGACGGCATCCTGGTGCAGCTGCCGCTGCCGCCGCAGATCCGGCCGGAGATGGTGATCGCCGCGATCGACCCGGCCAAGGACGTGGACGGCTTCCACCCGATGAATGCCGGGCGGCTGGCGGCGCAGCAGCATGGCTTGGTCCCCTGCACCCCGAAGGGAGTGATGCACCTGCTGCGGGAGGCCGGGGCCAAGCTGCCCGGCGCCCGGGCCATGGTGCTCGGCCGCAGCCAGATCGTCGGCCGGCCGATGGCGCAGCTGCTTCTCTCGGCCGACTGCACCGTCACCATCGCCCATTCCCGGACGCGCGACCTAGCGGCCGAATGCCGCCGGGCGGAGATCCTGGTCGCCGCGGTCGGCCGGGCCGAGATGGTGCGCGGCGACTGGATCGGCGAGGGCGCCGTGGTGATCGATGTCGGCATCAACCGCAACGCGGCGGGCAAGCTGGTCGGCGACGTCGCCTTGCACGAGGCGGCGGAGCGCGCCGCGGCAATCACCCCGGTGCCCGGCGGGGTCGGGCCGATGACCATCGCCTGCCTGCTCGAGAACACGTTGGAGGCGGCGCTGGCCCGCCGCGGGGCACACTGATGCGGCTCTATCGCCTGCTGCGGGCGCTCGGCATCCTCGCCCTGCTCGCCACCATCGCGCTGGCCAGCCTCGGCCTGCCGGTGTTGACCGCGCCGGAATGGCTGCGGATCGCAGGCGTCGCGCTGCCGGCGCTGGCGCTGCTGCTGCTCAGCCGGTCGCTGCGGCGGGCACAGAAGGCCCATAGCGCGCCGTAGCGGGTATGGCCGGCCTAGGCCTCGGCTTCCTCTTCGTCGCGATCTGGGCCTCCGCCTTCACCGCGATAAAGGGGGTCGTGCCGGAATGGCCGGCGCTCTGGGGCCTCGCGGCGCGCTTCGCCTGCGTCGCGCCGATCCTGCTGGCGGCGGTCGCCTGGCGGCGGGCCGCCTGGCCCGGCCGCGGCGATGCCTGGCGGCTGGCGGCCATGGGGGTCTTCGGCTCGGCGCTCTACCTCGCCGGGGCCTGGAGGGCTTCGACCGTGCTGCCCTCCGGGCTCGTCGCGCTGCTCTCCTCGACCGCGCCGCTCTTCGTCGCCCTGGGTGAGGTGGCGGTGCTGCGGCAGAGGGTGCCGCCGCTGGCCTGGGCCGGGCTCGGGCTCGGCTGGCTCGGCGTCGCTGTGCTCGGCGCCGGGCGAGGCCTCGGCGGGGTCGCGGCAGCGGAGCTCTGGGGGTGGGGCTGGCGCTCGGCGGGGCGCTGGCCCAAGCGACGGGCATCCTCGCCTTCGCCCCGGCGCGGCGACGGATCGATCCCTGGACCGCCAACGCGGCGCAGACCACGGTCGCCGCCCTGACGCTGCTGCTGCTGGCCGGCCTGGCCGAGCCGGCCCTGCCCCCGGCGCCGAGCCCGACCCTGGTGCTGTCGCTGCTCTATGGCGTGCTGGTGGTCGGGGTCGGCGGCTATGCGCTGTACTTCGTCATGCTCGAGCGGCTGCCGCCGGCGACCGCCGCGGCGCTGCAGCTACTGGCACCGCCGCTGGCCGGCGTCTTCGGCTGGGCGCTGCTGGGGGAGCGGCTGGCGCTGACGGACCTAGGCGGCGGGGCGGTGACGCTGGCCGGGCTGGCGCTGCTGTTCCGGGCGCGGCGATAGGGCGTGAACGCCTGGACGCGTGGGTACGCTCTGAACTGATGCGCCACAGCGGTGCGGCGTTCACGCCCGAACGCAAACCGCTGCAGCGCCTCAGCCGCCCTCCACCATCGCCCGCATCGCCGCCGCGACCTCCCGGTCGCGCGGGTCCGCGCTCGCCGCCAGCCCTGCCTCGGCCCCGGCGCGGTCCGGCTCGGCGCGGTTCTGGCTCATCTTCCGCTTGCCCTCCAGCCGCTCGATCTTCAACGAGAGGCCGACAATGCCCTTGAGCTGGCCGGCGACGAAGGGCTCCGGCGCCTCGGTCACCGCCCAGGGCCGCGGCTGCGCGGCTTCCTTGCGATCGGTCAGGATGGAGACGATGGCGTGCAGCCGGGCCGGGTCCTCGATCACCTCGATCGGGCCCTCGGCATGCACCGCCTCGTAGTTCCAGGTCGGCACCACGCGGTGGTGCTCGGCCTTCGAGGGGTACCAGTTGGGCGAGACATAGGCCTCCGCCCCTGGAACACCGCCAATGCCCGTCCGGCCGCGCGCAGTGCCTGCCAGTGCGGGTTGGCGCGGGCGACGTGGCCGAGCAGCACGCCCTCCTCCTCAAGCAGCACCAGCGGCAGGTGGGTCACGTCCGGCACGCCTTCGGCGCCGTTCGAGACCAGCAGCGCGAGGCGGGCCGAACGGATCAGGCCATGCAGGATGTCCGGGCGGTCTTCGCGGAAGGCGGGCGGGTTGTACATGGCGTCAGCCTGCCGGAAGCCGGGCCAGCGCCGCAACGGTGGCGCGCGCGGGGCGGGGTTGCGCGCGGCGAAGAGCAAGGTTGGGGAGGGAAACAAGTATTCCCTCCCCAAGCCCCACCCTTCCCTTTTCTGAGTCGGCTGCCGCTCCGCGTCGGCTGCCAGACTCAGAGAAATAGAGGTGGGTCCAGAGAGGATACTTCCTTCCTGGCCTTGTTCACCGCTTGGGGTCGCGCGCGGTATTGGCCGCCGCCGTTTCGGTCCGCTCCCGCTCGTCGCTCGGCCGGCCCTTGGGCCGGGCATCGCCGGCCTCGCCGGCATCGGCCTCCTGCGCCGTCCCTGGCTGGCCGGAGGCGTCCTGGCCCTTCTCCTGCTCGGTCCAGCCCGGCTCGCCGGTACCCTTCCCGGTCTCCTTCGGCGCATTCGCGTTCGGCATCTCGGGCTCCTTCGGTTTGGTGGCGGAACGCCGGGGGCGGGCGGCGGTTCCGGCGCGTTCGGCCCCCTGTTGCCGCAGGAACACCCCGCATGCTGCTGCCCGGACCGACCCCGCTCTGGCTCTCGCTGCTGCTCGGCTTCGTCGCCGCGCCGGCGCTGGCGCTCGGCGCCCTGGCGCTGCTGCATGCCGCGCTGGACCGGCTGCTGCGCGACCGCGGGGCGCCGGTGCTGCGGCGGCTGGTGCGGGATGGCCGCGGCGGGGTGCGGGTGGCGGTGGCGCTGCTCGCGCTGATCGCCATCCTGCCGGAGCTCGACCTGCCGGGGCAGCTGGTGCGGACCGCGACGCGGCTGGCCGACCTGGCGCTGATCGCGGCGCTCGGCTGGGTGCTGACGCGGAAGGTGGCGGCGCTCTTCGACGCTTGGCTCGACCGCGCCTGGACCGGGGAGGAGGACTGGGTCACCCGCCGCCGCCGCACCCAGCTGGTGGTCTTCCGCCGCCTGGCGATCTCGGCCGGCGTCACGCTGACCGCCGGGCTGGTGCTGACGCAGATCCCGGCAGTCAGGGCGGTCGGGCTCAGCCTCTTCGCCTCGGCCGGCGTCGCCGGCATCGTCGCCGGCCTCGCCGCTCGGCCGGCGGTCTCCAACCTGATCGCCGGCATCCAGCTGGCGCTGACCCAGCCGATCCGGATCGGCGATTCCGTAGTGGTGGAAGGCGATTTCGGCACGGTCGAGGAGATCACCGCCACCTATGTCACCATCACAACCTGGGACCAGCGCAGCCTGGTGGTGCCGCTGAACTACTTCATGGAACGGCCGATCCGGAACTGGACCAAGCGCACCACGCAGTTGCTCGACACCATCTTCGTCTATGTCGACTACGCCGTGCCGGTGGAAGCGATCCGCGCCGAGGCGCAGCGCATCCTGAACGCGACGCCGCTCTGGGACCGCCGGGTCTTCGCCGTGCAGGTCACCGACCTGAAGGAGCGCAGCATGGAGATCCGCGTGCTGATGAGCGCCAGCAATGCGGGGCGGATGTTCGACCTGCGCTGCCTGATGCGGGAGGCGCTGATCGGCTGGCTGGCGGCCCGCCATCCCAATGCCCTGCCGCAGGAACGCGTGGAGATGACCGGGGCGCGGGCCGGCGCGCCCGCTTGACCATCGCGCGGCCCGCCCCGCAGCCTGCCACCAACCATCAAGGAGACATCGCCATGCCAAGCCGCCGCGCACTTCTCGCCGCCTCCCTCGCCGTGCCGGCGCTCGGCCGTGCCCAGGCCCAGGCCCAGGGGCCTTTCCCAACCGGCCGGTCCGGGTCGTGGTCGCCTTCGCCCCGGGCGGGCAGTCCGACACCGTGATCCGCCTGCTGTCCCCGAAGATGTCGGAGGCGCTGGGCCAGCCCATCGTCATCGAGAACCGCACCGGTGCCGGCGGGTCGATCGCCGGCGCGGTCGTCGCCCAGGCGCCGGCGGACGGCTACACGCTGCTGTTCGACAGCTTCGGCTTCCTGGTGGTGCCCTTCCTGGTGAAGGGCCTGACCTACGACCACGAGAAGGCCTTCGCCCCGGTCGGCCAGGCGGTGTCGCTGCCCTATGTGCTGGTGGTGAAGAAGGGCTTCCCGGCGAAGACGCTGGCGGAGTTCATCGCCTATGCCAAGAAGAACCCGGGCGTCAGCTACGGCACGCCCGGCACCGGCTCGGTCGGCCACCTGGCGGGCGCGCTGCTGGCCAGCCGGGCCGGCATCACGTTGGAGCACATCCCCTATCGCGGCGGGGCGGAAAGCGCGCGTGACCTGGCCGGCGGCGTGGTCGATGCGGCGATCGGCACGGCCAACAGCTTCGGCCCGCTGATCGAGGATGGCCGGGCGGTCGGCATCGCCCTGACCAGCGGCGAACGGCGCGGCACCCTGGCCCGGCTGCCGACCATCGCCGAGAGCGGCTTCCCCGGCTTCGACCTGACCAGCTGGAACGGGTTGTTCGCGCCGGCCGCCACCCCGGTGCCGGTGATCACCCGGCTGGAAGCCGCCATGCAGGCGGCGCTGGCCGACGAGCCGACCCGGCAGAAGCTGATGATGGCCGGCAACGACCCGGCCTCGGAGGGCACGGAGGCCTTCGCCGCCCGCATCCGGCGGGAGCGCGAGGTGGTGCGGAAGATCGTGCAGGAGACCGGCATCAAGGCGGAGTAGCGCAGCCCGCGGGAGGGCGTGAACGCCTGGACGCGTGACTCTGCTCGACGAACAACGTCATGGACCGGATTGGGCGTTCAGACAGACGCGCAGTCCGGTCCAACGGCGGCCCCGCGCCCTTCCAGATAGGCCCGCACATAGGGCGGCGTGTCCGGGTCGCCGAGCGCCTCGGCCGGCGGCAGGAAGGCGGCGGCGACGATCTCCCGGTTGTCGGGACGCAGCGGCGGCTCGGCCTCCAGCGCCAGCTCGAAGATGCTGACCGTGTCCTCGCAGGACTCGAACCGCACGGTGGTCTCGGCGGCCAGCCGCAGCCGGCCGGCGGGGATGTCGATCCGGATTTCCTCCCGCAGCTCGCGCCGGGCAGCGGCCTCGGGGTCCTCCCCGGCCTCGAGCCCGCCGCCGGGGAAGTTGGCGCCGGGGCGGTAGGACTGCCGCAGGATCAGCACCCGGCCGCCGCACCAGACGGCGACCACCACCCCGCGCCGCCGCGGCCGCCGCAGCGCCCACCACAATCGCAGCAGCCGGTAGGCGAGGCCATAGGCCAGCCGCCAGGCGGCATCCCGCAGCGGATGCGCAGGGACATCCGGGTCGCTGCTGGCCGGCGGCATGCGGGTGGCGGGGTCAGAAGGCCCGTCCGGCCACGGTCTGGCCGATCGCCGGCACCACGGCGCCAACCAGCGTGCCGATCAGCGCCGCCTGGTCGTCGCCCTGCCGGTCGCAGGACAGCACCGCGGTCCAGACCACCCGGCCGCTGGCACGGTCGCGCAGCTCGACGCTGCCGTTCAGCCGGCGGGCGGGCACCGCGCCGCCGCGCCGGTTGCGCGGGACATCCCGCATCCAGCCGAGGTCGTCGCCGTCGCGGTTGTTGTCGGCGTCGCGGAAGCTGAAGGGGTCGGCGCCGCCGCGGCCGCCATCAGTCGAGAGGCTACCGCGCCAGGAAAGCACATGCGTCGCCGGCTCCCCCACCCGGCGGCCTGCAGCGCGGAGCGCGGCATAGACCTGGTCGCGCAGCGCCCGGCCGGTGGCGTCGTCGTTGCGCAGCGCCACGCCGTAGACCGCGTCGCGCGGCACCGGCGCGAGCGCGGTGGCGGAGAGATGACCAGGGCAGGCAGGCTGGGCGACCGCCTGGCCCGAGCCGAGCAGGGCCGCCAGCAGCGCGGCGGCGGAGATGGTGCGCATCGGGTTCAGGCTTCCCCCTCGTCCGGGATGTTCAGCAATTGGCCGCAGGCCTTGCAATGGACCGCGTCGGGCTCGTGCCGCTGCAGCCCGCAGGCCGGACAGGGGTAGCGCACCTTGGCCGGCCGGAACAATGCCTGGGCGAGCCGCAGGAAGAGCGTGACGCCGGCCAGCATGATGACGACCGAGAGCAGCCGGCCCGTGGTCCCCGGCAGGGTGACGTCGCCGAAGCCGGTCGTGGTCAGGGTGGTGACGGTGAAATAGAGGGCGTCGGCATAGTTGCGGATGCCGGGATTGCCGTGGTGCTGGGTCTCGAAGACCAGGCCGCTCATGACGAAGAGGAAGACGCCGAGCTGGGCGGCGGCCAGCGTCGCCTCCTCGTTGCGGCGGAAGAAGGGCAGGTCGCTGCGCAGCGTGCTGATCAGCTTCACCGAATGCAACAGCCGCAGCGTCCGCAGCACGCGCAGGAAGGCCATGGCCCCCTGCAGCAGCGGCGCCAGCAGCAGGGAGAGGATGGCGACCAGGTCGGCCAGGTTGAACGGATTGAGCAGCGCGCGCAGCGGCACGCCGCTGGCGGCGATGCGAAGCGCGAATTCCGCCAGCAGCACCAGGCCGAGCGCGACATCGACCGCGAGGACGAGGCCGCTGGCCGGCAGGAAGGAGGCGAGGACGATCCAGCCGACGCTCAGCAGGTCGAGCGCCAGCAGGGCATAGCGGAAGCGCTTGGCCGGCGGCGTCCCGGCTTCGTAGAGATGGCGCAGCACCACGCGCGGGCCGTGCCGCCGCGCCATCTCCGGCATCGGGCAGGCGCGCCTAGAGCGCGCCGCCCTTGCGCCCGGCCATGGCGCCGAGCCGGAGGCGCAGCGCGTTCAGCTTGATGAAGCCTTGTGCGTCGAACTGGTCGTAGGCGCCCTGGTCGTCCTCGAAGGTGACGTGCTTCATCGAATAGAGGCTGTTGGGCGACTGCCGCCCGGTGACGATGGTGTTGCCCTTGTAGAGCTTCAGCCGGACGGTGCCGGTGACGCTGGCCTGGCTCGCATCCGCCATGGCCTGGATCATCCGGCGCTCCGGGCTGAACCAGAAGCCGTTATAGACGATCTCGGCATAGCGCGGCATGAGACTGTCCTTGAGGTGCGCCGCCTCGCGGTCGAGGGTGATGCTCTCCATCGCCCGGTGCGCGACGTACAGGATGGTGCCGCCCGGGGTCTCGTAGCAGCCGCGCGACTTCATCCCGACGAAGCGGTTCTCCACCAGATCCAGCCGGCCGATGCCGTTGGCCTTGCCGAGCGCGTTCAGCTTCGTCAGCAGCGTGGCCGGCGACAGCCGCTCGCCGTTGATGCCGACCGCGTCGCCGCGCTCGAATTCGATGGTGATCTCGGTAGGCGTGTCGGGCGCGTCCTCGGGGCTGATGGTGCGCTGCCAGACCATCTCATCCGGCGCGTCCCAGGGCTCCTCAAGGATCTTTCCCTCCGAGCTGGAGTGCAGCAGGTTGGCGTCGACGCTGAAAGGCGACTCGCCGCGCTTGTCCTTGGCGATCGGGATCTGGTGCGCCTCGGCGAAGGCGATCAGCGCGGTGCGGCTGGTCAGGTCCCATTCGCGCCAGGGGGCGATGACCTTCACCTCCGGCTTCAGGGAATAGTAGCCGATCTCGAAGCGGACTTGGTCGTTGCCCTTGCCGGTCGCGCCATGCGCCACGGCATCGGCGCCGACCTGCTCGGCGATCTCGATCTGCCGCTTGGCGATCAGCGGCCGGGCGATGGAGGTGCCCAGCAGGTACTGGCCCTCGTACAGGGCATTCATGCGGAACATCGGGAAGACGAAGTCGCGGGTGAATTCCTCCCGCAGGTCGTCGACGAAGATGTTCTCCGGCTTGATGCCGAGCAGCAGGGCCTTGTCGCGGGCCGGGCCGAGCTCCTCGCCCTGGCCAAGATCGGCGGTGAAGGTGACCACCTCGCACTGGTAGGTGGTCTGCAGCCATTTCAGGATGACGCTGGTGTCGAGCCCGCCGGAATAGGCGAGGACAACCTTCTTCACGTCCTTCACGCGCATCGGGAAATTTCCTTGGTAGCCGAAAGGGCGGCCGGGGATGCGGAAGGGCCCCCGCGGCCCGGAAAGCGGCAAGTGTCCTGCCCCGTCGGGGTGCCGGGGACAAGAGCCTTGTTGCAAAGCGTCCCCACGATGTGGTTTCCTCACTTTTATGGGATATCACATATTATTGTATTTTATCCTATGTGCCGCCGCTCTCCTCCCCGCCCGGGCGGAGCCGCCGTCGCGCATCCCCGTCCTCGACGCCGCCGCCGTGCCGCATCTCGGCCCGGAAGGCCGCACGGATTATGCCAATTTCCTGCTGCAGGCGACGCCGCGCGCCTTCGCCCTCAGCCCGGAAGGCGCCTGGGGCTGGGCCGCCGCCCTGCCGGATGCGGCGGCGACGGCGGCGCGCGCGATCGAGCTCTGCGCCTCCTGGGGCGGCACCGGCTGCCGGATCTATGCCGCCGACCTCGCGGTGGTCTGGCCCGGGATGGAAAGCCCCGCCCCGCCCCCTGCGCCCGCCGCCCCGGTCGAGGCCGGCGCCGGCTGGTCCCTGGTGCCGGATGGCCGTTTCCTCTGGCAGGGACCGAAGGCGGCGCGCGGCGCCTATGTCTGGGCGCATGGCCGCGCCGCCGGCGGCCAGGACAGCCGCGGCAGCCAGCCGCAGCCGCATGTCCGGGTCTTCAACAATGCCGGCTACGACGTGCTGCGCTTCGACCGCGACCCGCTGACCGACGAGACCGACACCGCCGCGGCCTGGCTCAAGCAGGCCCTGCAGACGCTGCGGGCACAGGGCTATGACCGCATCGTTATGGGCGGCCAGTCGCGCGGCGCCTGGAACGCCTTGCAGGCGCTCGAGGTGCCGGGCCTGGTCGATGGGGTGGTGGCGGTGGCGCCGGCGGCGCATGGCGCCACCGGCAGCCCGGCCTGGGCCTGGGCGCTCGACGACCTGCGGCGGGTGGTCGAGGGCGCCCGCAGCCCGCGCGCCCGCGTGGTGGTGGCGAATTTCGCCCGCGACGAGTTCGACCCCGATCCGGACCGGCGGGCCACCTTGTTCAGGAGCCTCGGCGCGCCGCGGGTCGCCTCGCTGCTGTTCCTCGACCGGCCGCGCGAGGTGGTCGGGCATGGCGGCGGCGCCGATGCCCGCTTCACCCTGCGCTACGGGGCCTGCATCCTCGGCTTCATCGAAGGCCGCGCCGCCCGCTGCGACTGACGGCCGGCCGCCCCATGCCGGCCAGCATGGCTGCTGAACGGCATGGCTTTTCCTCTGGCGCGCAGCCGCCACGCCAACCCTGCGCGCGGTACCGGAGGGCACACGTCAAGACGTGTGCCCTCCGGTTTCACTGCAGCCAGGCCGCCAGGACCCGCCGCTCCTCCGGCGCGAGCCTGGTGACGTTGTTCGGCGGCATCGCCTGGCTCATCACCGCCTGGGCGCGGATCGCCGGGGCGGCTCGGGCGATGTGCTCCGGCGTGTCCAGCCGCACGCCCTTTGGCGCAATGGCGATGCCGGCCCAGACCGGCTCCGCCGCATGGCACATCGAGCAACGCCCGAGGACGATATCCACCACCTGCGCCGGCGGCGCCGCGACGCCCTGCGGCAGCGCGGCACTGGTCGGTTCCACCGCGGCCAAGCCCAGCCTTTCCCGGCCCACCGGCGAGGCGGTCAGGCTGACGATCCCGGCGAGGAGGATGCAGAGCGCCGCGACCGCCCAGGCCCACCAGGGATTGCCGCCGCCACGGTGGCGGATGTTGTAGAAGTGCCGGATCGTGGCGCCGGCGACCAGGATCAGCCCGACGATGACGAAGGCGAAGGGCGTCGAGGACACCATCGGATAGTGGTTCGCCAGCATCAGGAACAGCACGGGCAGCGTCAGGTAGTTGTTGTGCGTGCTGCGGACCTTGCCGATCTTGCCGAAGGCCGGGTCGGGCTCCTGCCCCGCCACCAGCGCGGCGATGGATTTCCGCTGGTTGGGGATGATGACCATGGCGACGTTGCCGGCCATCCAGGTCGCCAGCACCGCGCCGGTATGGATGATGGCGCCACGGCCGGAGAAGACCTGCTGGAAGAACAGCGCCAGCAGCATGACGAAGGCGAAGCAGATGGCGGCCAGCAGCACCTCGTTCTGCCCCACCCGCGACCTGCAGAGTTGGTCGTAGACCACCCAGCCCAGCACCAGCCCGCCGATGCCGATCGCCGCGGCCGTCACCGGCCCGATCGCCGCCACGGCGGGGTCGATGAGATAGAGGTCGGCGGCGCCGTAGTAGATCCAGGCCAGCAGGCAGAAGCCGGAGAGCCAGGTCGTGTAGGCTTCCCACTTGTGCCAGAGCAGGTCGGGCGGCAGTGAGGCCGGGGCGACCAGCCATTTCCGCACCTGGTAGAAGCCGCCGCCATGAACCTCCCACATCTGGCCGCCCTTGCCGCCGGGGATGTCGGGGTCCGCCTTCATCATGGCGTCGATATGCATGAAGTAGAAGCTGGTGCCGATCCAGGCCATGCCGGCCAGCACATGCAGCCAGCGCAGCAGCAGGCCGCCCCATTCCTGCAGGTAGGGATCCATCAGTGCAGCGCCTCCTGCCGCCGGGCCATGGCGGCGGCATCGTCCTGCGCCGCGCCGGCCGAGCCCATGCCGTTGAAGTAGAGGTTCAGCACCACCGCCATCAGCGCCGAGAGCAGGATGCCGCTCTCCAGCAGCGGCGCCAGCGCATGCGGCATCGCCTTGAAGAATTGCGGCGCCACCAGCGGGATCAGGCCGAAGCCGATGGAGATGGCGACGATATAGAGGTTGTTACGGTTGCCCTGGTAGTCGACGCCCGACAGGATCCGCACGCCGGTTGCCGCCACCATGCCGAACATGACGATGCCGGCGCCCCCCAGCACGAAGAGCGGCACGCTCTCGACCAGCGCGCCGAGCTTCGGGACCAGTCCCATCGCCAGCATGACGCCGCCGCCGACCGCGGTGACGTAGCGCGACCTGACGCCCGTGACTCTGACCAGCCCGACATTCTGCGAGTAGGAGGTGTAGGGGAAGGTGTTGAAGATGCCGCCGATCAGGGTGCCGATGCCGTCGGTCCGCAGCCCGCGGGTCAGCGCCGCCTGGTCGACCCTGCGGCCGGTCATCTCGCCCAGCGCCAGGAACATGCCGGAGGATTCGATCATCACCACGACCATGACGATGCTCATGGTGACAATGGCGACGAGGTCGAATCTCGGCATCCCGAAGGCGAAGGGCATGACCACGTCGAACCAGGGCGCCGCCGCCACCTTGGCGAAGCCCATCCGGCCGATCGCCCAGGCCACCGCGCAGCCGGCGACGATGCCGAGGAGGACGGCGATATTGGCCAGGAAGCCGCGGGCATATTTGGTGACCAGCAGGATCAGGACCAGCACGCCGGCCGCCATGCCGAGATGCAGCGGGTCGCCATAGCCGGGCGCGGTCGGCGCCGGGGCGCCGGCCGCCCAGTTCACCCCGACGCGCATCAGCGAGATGCCGATCATCAGGATGATCGTGCCGGTGACGACCGAGGGGAACAGCGGCAGCAGCCGGCTGACGAAGGGCGCGATCAGCATGGTGACGATGCCCGCGGCGATGACCGAGCCGAAGATGCCGAGCAGGCCGAGATCGGGGTTGGCCGCCATGGCCACCATCGGGCCGACCGCGGCGAAGGTCACGCCCATCATCACCGGCAGGCGGATGCCGAAGGGTCCGATGCCGAGCGACTGGATCAGCGTGGCGATGCCGCAGGCGAAAAGATCCGCATTGACCAGCAGCGCCACCTGATCCGGCGGCAACCTGGCCGCCCGGCCGATGATCAGCGGCACCGCCACGGCGCCGGCATACATCACCAGCACATGCTGCAGCGCGAGCGCCAGCAGCTTTGGTGCCGGCGGCACCGTTTCCACAGTGTCAACACGATCCGACAAATCCGGCCCCCTTCACGCAAGCCGCGCGGGTCCCGGCGTCCTTCCCCATTGCCGGTCAGTTATCCCTCGCACGGCGAAGCGGGCAAGAGGTCGCGCTCAGGGTTCCAGCTTCACCCCGGTCCGCTGCACCACGACGCGGAACTTCTCCACCTCCCGGGACAGGAAGGCGCGCGCCTCCTCCGGGCCGTTCGGCCGGGTCCAGGCATCGACGCCCGCGGTCAGCAGCCGCTGCTGCAGGGCAGGCTCGGCCAGCGAAGCGACCAATGCCCGGTTCAACGCGGCCTGAATCTCGGCCGGCATCCCCGGCGGTCCCAGCAGGATGTTCCAGGTCGCCAGGTCGAAGCCGGGCACCCCGGCCTCGGCCAGGGTCGGCAGCTCGGGGAAGGTCGGGAAACGATGGTCGCCGGTCACGGCGATGCCGCGCACCATGCCGTCCCGCACCTGCTGCGCGGCGGAGGCGAGCACGGCGACGCCGAACTTGCCATCGCCCTGGAAGAGCGCCGTCAGCATCTGCCCGCCGCTGCGATAGGGCACGTGGACGAAGCGGGTGCCGAGCTCGAGCGCCAGCATCTCGGAGGCCAGGTGGACGATAGTGCCGACGCCCGAGGTCGCATAGGCGATGCTGTCGGGCGGCGCGGCGCGGAGATACTGCACCACCGCGGCGGGCGTCGCGCCGGGCAAATCCTTATTCACCACCAGCACCAGCGGCGCGGTGCCGATGACGCCGAGATAAGAGAAGTCGGCGACCGGGTCGTAGCGGGTGCCGCCGACCAGCGCATTCGGCGCGATAGCGTGGGAGGAGCTCTCGACCAGCATGATGGTATGGCCGTCCGGCGCCTGCCGCTTCAGCCATTCGCTGGCGACGATGCCGCCGGCGCCCGGCCGGTTCTCCACCACAACCCGGGCGCCGTTGCCGAGATGGACCGCCAGCCGATCCGCCAGGATCCGCGCCGCGATGTCGGTGGAGCCGCCCGGGGCATAGCCTGTGGCCAGCGTGATGGGACGGTCGGGGAAGGCCCGGGCGGCGGGGGCAAGCAGCCACAGGGCAAGGGCGAGTCCGAGAAGGCGGCGCATGGGATACTCCGTGACGGCTCAGCCTTGCGGCAGCAGCTCGGCCGGGGTGCGGCCCGGCACCGGGCCCATCAGGCCGAGATCGAGGGCAGTGCGGGTGACCTTGGCGGCGAAGCCCGGCGCCGCAGCCAGCGCCGCCAGCCGCAGCCGCGCCGCGGGCTCGGCGACCAGCCGCTCCACCGCCGGCCCGTCCTCCGCCAGCGGCAGGCTCGGCAGCACCGGTCCGCGCTGCGGCGGCGTGCCGAGCAGGAGGCGTTCCAGCGCCCGGCTGTCGAGCGAGATGGCGGTGCCGCAGGTCATCGCCAGGTCGTCATCCGGGAAGGCCAGCCGGAGCCCGACCAGCGCGCCCGGCGCCCGGTTGCGCGCCAGGTGGTTGTCCCAGATCACCAGCGGCGTGCCGTCCGGGAAGGCCTCGGCTGAGACGCCGCCCTCCACCCGCGGGCCAAGGATGCGGTACAGGCCGAAGCGCGCCTCGCCGAGCGCGCGCAGCATGCGGTCCTCCTCGCTGCCCGGCACCGGTGGGTCGGCCCGCGCCTGGCGCTCGAGGGCGCGGCCATGGCCGCCAACCGGATCGAGCACGCCGAGGTCGAAGACCGCGGCGAGCTGCATCTCATCGGCCGGCCGCACCTGCTTGCCGTCCCAGAGGGTCAGCGCCCGGGCCTGGCTGGCGACGCTGGCGAGCGGGATGCGCTGCGAGGCCGCGCTCAGAAGGCCGCGGCGGATCGCGGCGTAGCGCAGGTAGCGCGCCGCCGGCGTCTGGTCCTCCGACATTCAGTTCGGGACGGTCACGCCAAGCGCCCGGGCGCACCGGACGATGCTCTCCCAGGTGTCGGGCTGCAGCGGCACGCCCTTGGCCAGGCGCTCGGCGCGCAGCCGCGCCTCCGGCTCGCCGGGCGCCAGCACCTCGCCGCCCGGGGTATCGGCGCGGCAGGACTTCACCCAGGCGACATAGTCCTCGGCGGTGCGCTTGAACTCGGCGGCGGTGCCGAAATGCTGCGGCGAGATGTAGATCGACAGCATCCCGTTGGCGATGCGGCCACGCGCGTCGACCGGGCCCGAGGTGCCGCCGCCGGTGAAGGCGCCGGCCAGCAGCTCGCACATGAAGGCGAGGCCCGAGCCCTTGTGCTCGCCGAAGGCGCGGATGGCGCCAAGCCCGGCGGAGGGGCTGCGCGGCCCGACCTGCTCGTAGGGTCCATAGAGGGTGTGCGGATCGGCCGAGAGGGTCCCGTCCGGCTCGATCAGCGCGCCCTGCGGCAACGCCTTGCCGCCGTTCGAGGCGACCAGGACCTTGCCCTCTGCGACCAGCGAGGTGGCGAAGTCGAGCACGACGGGCGGGTCGGTCGGCACGCCGACGCTGAAGGGCGCGGTGGAGAAGCGCCGCTCCGTCCCGCCGAAAGGCGCGACCAGCACGGACCCCGCGACGTTGACGAAATGGATGGAGATGAGGCCGGCGGCGATCGCCTGCTCGGCATAGGCGCCGATGCGGCCGACATGGCCGGCATTCTTCAGCGCAACGATGGCGGTGCCGTGCTTCTGCGCGCGCTCGATGCCGAGCGCGCAGGCCTCCGGCGCCACGGTCTGGCCAAAGCCGAACTTGCCGTCGAGCAGCGCGAAGGCGCCGCCATCGGTGACGATCTCGGCCGACTGGCCGGCGAGGATGTAGCCTGCCTGCTGCCACTCGACATAGCGGGGCACGCGGACCACGCCATGGCTGTCATGCCCGGCGAGGTTGGCGCCGAGCAAATGGTGGGAGATCCGCCCGGCCTCCGCCGCCGCGCAGCCATTGGCGACGAAGATGTTGGCGACGAGGGTCTCTAGCGTGTCGGCGCCGATCAGCACCGGGGTATAGCTGGCCATGGGTCTTCCCTGGGGCGGGCGCGATTACAGGACGCGGTCGGTCTTCGGGTCGATCAGGTGCATGCGGTTCATGTCGACCGCCATCGGCATCCTGACGCCGGGCTCGGCCGGGACGCCCGGGTCGAACTTGGCGCAGATCTCGTGCCCGTCCTTCCAGAAGTGCAGCAGCGTCTCGGCGCCCATCGGCTCGACCACCTCGGGCGTCGCGTGGAAGCTGGCGAGGTTGGGGCGATGGTCGTTCGGGCGGACCTCGGTCAGGTGCTCCGGCCGGATGCCGAAGAGCAGCTCGCGCCCTGCATGCGCCTGGTAGCGGGCGGTGCGGTCGGCCGGGATCGGCAGCACGATGTCGGAGGACAGCTCGAGGTTCAGCGCGCCGGAGGCCTCGGTGAGCCGGGCCGGGATGAAGTTCATCGCCGGGCTGCCGATGAAGCCGGCGACGAACTTGGTCTGCGGGTTGTGGTAGAGCTCCTGCGGCGGGCCGACCTGCTCGATTACGCCGTGGTTCATCACCACCACGCGGTCGGCCAGCGTCATCGCCTCCACCTGGTCGTGGGTGACGTAGACGGTGGTGGTCTTGACGGTCTGGTGGACCTTCTTGATCTCGGTCCGCATCTGCACGCGCAGCTTGGCATCGAGGTTCGAGAGCGGCTCGTCGAACAGGAAGACCTTCGGGTCGCGGACGATGGCGCGGCCCATCGCCACGCGCTGCCGCTGGCCGCCCGAGAGCGCCTTCGGCTTGCGGTCCAGCAGCACCTTGATGTCGAGGATCTGCGCCGCGTTCTCGACCCGCCGCTTGATCTCCTCCTTCGGGAATTTCCGCAGCATCAGGCCGAAGGCCATGTTGTCGTAGACCGACATGTGCGGATAGAGCGCGTAGTTCTGGAACACCATGGCGATGTCGCGGTCGCGCGGCGGGATGTCGTTGACCACGCCGCCGCCGATGGCGATCTCGCCGCCGGAGATCTCCTCGAGACCCGCGATCATCCGCAGCGTGGTGGACTTGCCGCAGCCGGAGGGGCCGACCAGGACGACGAACTCATGGTCGGCAATCTCGAGATCGATGCCCTTCACGGCCTGCACGCCGCCTTCGTATTCCTTGACGACCTTGCGGATCGAAACCTGCGCCATCGGGGTCAGCCCTTCGTCGCGCCGGCGGTCAGGCCGGCAATGTAGTAATCCATGAGGAACGCATAGACGATGACCGGCGGCAGCGCCGCCAGCAGCGCGCCCGCCATCAGCTGGCCCCAGGCGAAGGTATCGCCGCGGATGAGCTGGGAGACGACGCCGATGGTCAGCGGCATCTCGTCGGGACGGGTGATGAAGGCGGTGGGATAGACGAAGGCCGCCCAGGACACGGTGAAGGCGAAGATCGTCGCCGCGATGATGCCGGGCAGCGCCACCGGGATGAAGATCTTGGTCAGCATCTGCATCCAATTGGCGCCGTCGATCAGCGCCGCCTCATCCAGCTCCTTTGGGATGGAGGCGAAGTAGCCGATCATGATCCAGGTGCAGAAGGGCACCGTCAGCGTCAGGTAGACCAGCACCAGGCCCCAGATCGAGTTCAGCAGCCCGAGCCCGCCGACGATCTGATAGAGCGGGATGAACAGCAGCGTGTCCGGCACCAGGTAGGTCAGGAAGACCCCGGTCGCCAGGAAGCCGCTGCCGAAGAACTTCATCCGCGCGAGCGAGAAGGCGGCGAGGACCGAGATCACCATGGTGATGCAGACCACCGCCACGGTGATCTTGATGCTGTTGAAGAAGAAGCCTCGGAACATCGGGTCGCTGATCAGCGCCCAGTAGTTCTCAAGCGTCGGGCTCCGCACCAGCCAGGGCGAGCCGGTGGGGTTGGAGATCTCCGCGCTGGTCTTCAGGCTGGTGATCAGCATGTAGACCGGCGGCGCCAGCATGACGATGGCGGCGACGACCAGCGAGACATAGGCGGTGATCAGCGCCCAGCGGCGCTCCTTCCGGAGCGAGCCGACCTTGCGGGCGAGGCCCGGGATGACGGCGGAAGGGGAGGCTGCGGAGGCCGACATCATGCCATCTCCCGGTTGCGCTGGTTGACGCCGCGCAACATGAAGAAGGCGACGATGGCGAGAAGCGGGAACATGAACAGCGACACCGCGGCGCCGCGCGGGATGTTGCCGGACAGCACGCCCACCTGGAAGGCGTAGCTGGCGAAGACATGCGTCAGGTCGCGCGGCCCGCCATTGGTCAGCACCCGGACGATGTCGTAGTTGGCGAAGGTGACGATCAGGCTGAACAGCACCGTGATGCTGATGATGTTGCGCATCATCGGCAGGGTGACGAAGCGCAGCCCCTGCCAGCCGGTGGCGCCGTCGATCGCCGCGGCTTCATACAGCTGGTCGGGCACCGACTTCAGCGCCGCCAGGTACATGATCATGAAGAAGGGCGTCCCCGCCCAGACATTGACGATGATGACCGAGGCGCGGGCCCAGCCGGGCTCGCCCAGCCAGGGCACCGCGGGCGCGCCGATCGAGGTCAGCAGCCAATTCAGGCTGGAATAGCTGGGGTCGAACATCCACCACCACCCGAGCGTCGACAGCGCCGGCGGCACTACCCAGGGCAGCAGCAGCATGCCGCGCCAGACCCGCTGCCCCTTGGTCGGGATGTGGTGCAGCATATGCGCCAGCCAGAAGCCGAGCAGCGCTTTCAGCACGACGGCGGTGATGGCGAAGATGCAGCTCTGCCAGATCACCATCCGGAAGGTCTCGGAATCCAGCAGGATCTCGAAGTTGCCGAGGCCGATGAAGCTGGTCATCCGCCGGTTCAGGGTGGAGAGGTAGATGGCATAGCCGGCCGGCCAGGCGACCAGCCCGGCAATCACCGCGATCAGCGGCAACGCCATCAGGAAGGCGATGGTCGAGCGGCGCCGCGCGAAGCGCTGCAGCGTCATCCCCCGGTGGTCGGCGTTGCGGGACGCCCGGCCTCGGTGATGGTGGTGGCATCCAGGGCCATGGCGGCCTCTCCTGCTCAAATAGCGAAAAGGGGGACAGCGCGCGGCTGCCCCCGAAGCATGACGCCCTGGCTCAGCCCCGGCGCATGTTGTTGATCTCGCGCTCAAGCCAGCCCATCGCCTGGTCGATCGTCTCGCCGCCCTGGGCGACGCGGGCGATGACCTTGGTGTTGAGCGCCTGGATGTACATCTGCGAGGCCAACTCCGGCGGCGCCGGGTCGAAGGCGATCGAGGTCTTCGCCTGGTGGTGTGGCTTCAGCGGGTAGTTGGCGATGGTGCCGACCGGCGGGTTCTGGGTTTCCCAGATCTTGAAGTCGGACATGGTGGCGAAGGGCGGGATGTCGTAGCCGCCGCTGGTATTGGTGGTGAACTCGGCGCTCTCGCGCTGGCTGAAGAATTCCAGCATCGCCTTGGCCGCGTTCTTGTTCTTGCCGAAGGACCAGATGCCCGTGGTGAAGGGCAGGTAGGCCAGGAAGCGGCCGGCCGGGCCCGCCGGCATCGGGATGGTCCAGCACTTCTCCGCCACCGCGATGTTGTCGCGCTTGGCCACCGCCCAGGCGGAGGGCGGGTTGAAGACCAGCGCCGATTTGCCGGAGATCAGCGCCCGGTTGTTGGAGGCATCGTCCCAGGCCCAGACGTCGTTCGGCAGGAACTTCGACAGCCGCACGCCGTAGTCGATAGCCTGCTTCAGCTTCTCGTTGCCCTTGATGGTGGGCTCGCCCTTGGCGTTGGTGATCTGCGCGCCGTAGCTGAGGAACAGTGCGCCGACCCAGTCGACCGCGTCCGAGAACTGGCCCATCGGCAGGCCGAAGGGGACGCCGGCCTTGTGGCAGGCCTCGGCCGCCTTCAGGAAGGTGTCCCAGGTCCAGGTGTCGGCGCCCGGGCCGCGCTCGCCGCTGGCGGGCCACATGGCGCGGACATCGATCCCGGCATGCTCCTGCATCAGGTCGAAGCGGACGCAGGCCGGCTTGTTCTGGGTGCCGGAGGTGGCCGGGATGCCGCGCCACTTGCCGCCGTGGACGGCCAGGAACTTGGCGACCGGGTTGATGGTGCCGTACTTGGCTTCCAGCCGCTGGATCACTTCGTCCACCGGCTCGAGCTTGTCGGAATAGGCACCGACATCCCAGGGCGTGAGCGAGATGCCGTCATGCCCGTTGCCCGACTGCGCCTGCGCGGCGGCGGTCAGCTGCAGCTGGTTGCCGGTAGTATTGATGAAGTCGAGCGAGACGTTGACGCGGTTCTTCTCGCCCCAGTCGGCGGCCAGCTTCTTCAGCGCGTCGTTGCCGCCTGGCACCCAGTGGTCCCAGAAGGCGAAGCGGAGCGAACCGCCCGTGCCCTGCGCATGGACCATCGGCGCGGCGAGCGTGCCGGCTGCGACCACGCCCGCACCGGACCGAAGCACCGTACGCCGGCTCAAGCGATTACCTGCCATCTGTATCCTCCCTGCGTGACGGGCGAACCCCGCCGGACGTCCTGCCGGGCCTGTTTCGGCCCCGGCCCGCAACATGGCCCGGCGCCAGGGCTGTGACAACGGGGGCCGCCTCGTCACCTCGCCGCAACCAGGGTGACGATGCGGTGCCGGGCGGAACATCGGCGGCATCGCCACCGTTGAGGCCGCAGCGCGCCAAGGGACATCGCATGGAGCAGGAAGCGGCCGAGCAGGTCATTCCGTTACTTGAGGAAAGACTTCGTATAGCTAAGCAACAGCGCGAGACGGGTCGCGTCCGCGTCTCCGTCACCACCGCCGAGGAGTCCCGCCTGGTGGAGGAGGTGCTGCGCCACCGGAGCGTCGAGGTGGAGCGCGTGCCGGTTGGCCGCCAGGTGGCCGAAGCGCCATCGGTTCGGGAGGAGGGCGACACCCTCGTCATCCCGGTGATGGAGGAGGTGCTGGTGGTCGAACGCCGGCTGGTGCTGCGGGAGGAGGTGCGCGTGCGCCTCCGTGTCGAAGAACGACCCGAGACGATCCCGATGACGCTGCGCCGGCAGACAGCGGCGATCGAGCGACTGCCCCCGGCCCTGGCACCGCACCGCACACCCTGAAGGAGGAGACAAACATCATGCGCACCATCACCGGCCTGTTCGACAGCCGCCCCGAGGCGGAGCGCGCGGTCGCGGCCGTGGTCCAGGACCACAGCCTCGACCGCGACCGCGTGCAGATCCATGCCGCCGGACCGGATCAGGCGCAGGACGCGCCGCCGCACGGCTTCCTCGCCTCGCTGCGGTCGCTCTTCATGCCGGAGGAGGACCGCGCGCTGTACCATGAGGGCGTCCGCCGCGGCGGCGTGCTGGTCTCGGCCGAGGTGCCGGAAGCGATGGTCCAACCGGTGGTCAATGCCTTCGAGCGGCACGGCGCCGTCGACCTCGACGCGCGCGAGGCCGAGTGGCGCGCCGGCGGCTGGAGCGGCGGCAGCGGGACGGGTGGCGCGGAAGCCGGTGCCGCGGGCACCGACACCGTGGGCGCCGCCGGCGAATGGACCGGCGGCGGCGGCCTGATCGGCGGCAGGTCGGCGGGCAGCAGCGCCACGGCGGACAGCCTGCCGGCGGTGAACCCGGATGCGGCGGAGCACGGCTGGACCGGCGGCGGCAGCGCCATCGGCAGCACGGCGGCGACGCGCGACACGCCAGAACGGCAGGGCGTCGGCTCGACCTATGCCGGCACAAGCTATGTCGGGGCGCGCAGCACCGACGAGGACATCACCAAGCCGATCAATGCCGGCATCGCCTCCTCCCCGCCGGTGCGGCCGGCCGGGCCGGCGGCGCTGGCGGCGGCGGGCGCGGGCAGCAGCACCTCGGCGCTGCGCGGCTCGACCGCCGACGCGGCGCGTGCCGCGGCAATGGGCAGTGACGGCCCGGGCAGCGGGGCCGGCCCGGCCGCTGGCAGCGCCGCCGCCGGCCAGGCGCCGCTGCCAGGTCGCGCCACGCCGCCGGCCGGTGGCGCTTCAACTGGCCTCTCGTCGGCCGGCGGCGCCGCGGGCGGCCCGGCGCCCATGGCCGGCAGTGCCGTGTCCGGAAACGGCCACACGGGCGAGGCGATCCCGCTGGTCGAGGAGCGGCTTCATGTCGGCAAGCGCGATGTCAGCCATGGCAGCGTCCGGGTCCGCAGCTACGTGGTCGAGACCCCGGCGCAGGAGCAGGTGACCCTGCGCCAGGAACACGTCCAGGTGGATCGCCGCCCGGTCGACCGCCCGCTCGGTGAGGCCGACCGCGGCGGCTTCCAGGACCGCGTGGTCGAGGCGACCGAGATCCGCCGAGGAGGCGGTGGTCGACAAGGAGGCCCGGGTGCGCGAGGAGGTGGTGCTGCGGAAGACCGCCGAGGCACGCACCGAGACCGTCCGCGACAGCGTCCGGCACACCGAGGTGGAGATCGAGGACGACCGCGCCCGCGCGGCTTCCCCCAGGCCACCCCGCCCCAGGCGACCCCGCCGGACCGCGACCCGATCCGCTAGGACCGATGGCGGGAGGGCACGAATGCCCGGCCGCCTGGATCTGCTCTGGAAACTACACGCTACGGCGGTGTCGCGTTTCATCCTCGCAAGCAATCCGCCGCAGTGCCGCGCCCCACCTTGCCCGCCGCCCCGGCGGGAGTGACGATGGCCCGATGGAGACTAGGCGCGGCGCCGCCGTTGCGATGCCGGCCAGGTCGCCGCGGCGCAGCGGGGACGGGCAGCATGAGTGACAGCGTGAGCTTCGCCGAGGTCGAGGCCGCGGCGGCCCGGCTGCGCGGCAAGGTGGTGCGGACGCCGATCCTGCGCCACCGGCTGCTGGACGAGCTCACCGGCGGCATCGTGCTGGTGAAGCCGGAGCCGCTGCAGCGGACCGGCAGTTTCAAGCTGCGCGGCGCGACCAATGCCGCGCTGCTGCTGGACCCCGCCGCGCGCCGCGCCGGGGTGGTGACGCATTCCTCCGGCAATCACGGCCAGGCGCTGGCCTGTGCCGCGCACATGCTGGGGATGCCGGCGCTGATCGCCATGCCGGCCGATGCGCCGGGCATCAAGGTCGAGAGCACCCGCCGCTGGGGCGCGCAGATTCACCCCTTCGACCGCCATGGTGTGGACCGCGACGCGCTCGCCCGGCATCTGGCCGAGGCTCGCGGCGCGACGCTCATCCCGCCCTTCGACCACCCGCATGTCATCGCCGGCCAGGGTACGGTGGCGATGGAGCTGATCGAAGATGCGAAGCCGCTCGGCCTTGCGCTCGACGCGCTGGCGGTCTGCACGGGCGGCGGCGGGCTGATCGCCGGCTGCGCCCTGGCGGCCGAGGCGCTGGCGCCCGAGGCGGAGGTCTGGGCGGTCGAGCCGGAGGGCTGGGACGACACCCGCGCCAGCCTCGAGGCCGGCCGGCGCATCCCGGCCGACGGCAAGGGCGACGGCTTCTGCGACGCGCTGCTGTCGCGGCAGCCGGGCGCCCTCACTTTCGCCATCAACCACCCCCGCCTGGCGGGCGGCCTCGCGGTGACCCGGGCCGAGGTGCTGCGCGCCATGCGCTTCGCCTTCGACCACCTGAAGATCGTGGCGGAACCGGGCGGCGCCGTGGCGCTGGCCGCCGTGCTGGCCGGCAGGCTGGACACCAGGGGGCGGACCATCGGCGTCGTGATCAGCGGCGGCAATGTGGACCCGGCGGTCTTCGCGGAGGCGCTGACCGCGGCATGATGCGGCTCGGCTTGCGGCACCGGCCCATCCTGCTGGCTGCGGCAGGTCTCGGTGCGTTACTGGTGGGGCTGGGCGCCGCGCTCGGCCTGCCGCTGCAGACCGCGCTGCTGGTCGGCTGGTGCTGCGCGACGCTGTCCTATGTCGCCGCGACGCTGCGCTACATGCGCCGTGCGACGCCGGTGCAGATGCGCCGGAGGGCCGAGCTGCTGGACGAGGGCGAGGGCGCGGTCCTGGCCGCCAGCCTCGCCGCCGCCATCGCCGCGATCGCCGCCGTCGCCTGGTTCCTCGCCTCGAAATCCGGGCGGATGGGCACCGCGGAGGTGGCTTTGGCGCTGCTCTCGATCGGGCTGTCCTGGGTCTTCGTGCACCTGCTCTTCGCGGTGCGCTACGCGCATGAATACTGGCAGGCCGGCGGTGGGCTGGACTTCCCCGGCGACGAAGAGCCGGCCTTCGGCGAGTTTCTCTATTTCGCCCTGACCATCGGCATGACCTTCCAGACCTCGGACGTCGCCGTCTCCAAGCGCCTGCTGCGCCAGCTCACGCTGGTCCATGCGCTGGTGTCCTTCCTGTTCAACGTCGTCATCCTGGCGGCGGCGGTGAACGTGGCGGCGGGGCTGGTCGGATAGCGCGGTTCGCGGAGGCCGCTGCCCCCGCGCCCCACTCGGCCTCAGCGCGCCGGCTGGCCGCGCTCGCCGCAGGCCCAGCCATGGCTGTGGACCAGCCCGTCGTCATAGGGCTCCTCCTCGGGGTGCGCCGACATGGCGGCGGCGATCTCCGCGCCGCGGCGCATCGGGCCGGCCGCCGGGACGGGCGGCTCGGTCGCCCAGCCATGGGAGTGCACCAGGCCGTCGTCGTAATCGTCGTTGGACATGGGACCGTTTCCTTGTGGTGGGGAGCCGCTTGGAGGCGGTCCCGCCCCGGTCGCCCGGAGCGGGACCAGGTGGTCAGTGCGCCGGGGCGTGCTCGTCGTGGAACTGCGCCGCCTCGGTGCTGGTCGCCAGCGCGGTGGTGCTGGACTGGCCGCCGCCGGCCGCGGTGGCGACGGCGTCGAAGTAGCCGACCCCCACCTCGCGCTGGTGGCGCACCGCGGTGAAGCCCTCGGACTCCGCCGCGAATTCGGCCTGCTGGAGCTCGCTGTAGGCGCCCATGCCGCGGTCCTTGTAGCCGCGCGCCAGCTTGAACATGGACAGGTTCAGGCTGTGGAAGCCGGCCAGGGTCACGAACTGGAACTTGTAGCCCATTGCGCCGAGCTCGCGCTGGAACTTGGTCGCCGCCTCGACGCCCATCTTGCGCTGCCAGTTGAAGCTCGGGCTGCAGTTGTAGGCGAGCATCTTGCCCGGGAACTCGCGCTGGATCGCCTCGGCGAACATCCGCGCGTCGTTCAGGTCGGGGTCGGAGGTCTCCCACCACAGCAGGTCGGCGTAGGGCGCATAGGCCACGCTGCGGGCGATGGCGTAGTCCTTGCCGCAGCCCGGCTTGATGCGGAAGAAGCCCTCCGGCGTGCGGTCGTTGCCGATGAACGGGCGGTCGCGCTCGTCGACGTCGCTCGTCAGCAGCTGGGCGCTCTCGGCATCCGTGCGGCAGAGCAGCACGGTCGGCACGCCCTCCACGTCGGCCGCCAGGCGCGCGGCGTTCAGCGTGCGGATGTGCTGGGCGATCGGCACCAGCACCTTGCCGCCGAGATGGCCGCACTTCTTCTCGGAGGCCAGCTGGTCCTCGAAATGCACGCCGGCGGCGCCGGCATCGATCATCGCCCGCATCAGCTCATAGGCGTTCAGCGCGCCGCCGAAGCCAGCTTCGGCATCGGCGACGATCGGCGCCATCCAGTGCGTGGTATCGCCCTTGCCTTCCTGCACCGCGATCTGGTCGGCCCGGCGCAGCGAGTTGTTGATCCGCCGCACCACGTTCGGCACGCTGTCCACGGGATAGAGCGACTGGTCGGGGTACATGGTGCCGGCGGTGTTGGCATCGGCCGCCACCTGCCAGCCCGAGAGGTAGATCGCTTTCAGCCCGGCCTTCACCTGCTGCAGCGCCTGCATCCCCGTCAGCGCGCCGAGCGTGGTCACCTGCGGCTCGGTCTTCAGCAGCTGCCAGAGCCGCCGTGCGCCCATGTCGGCCAGGGTATGCTCGATCCGGAAGCTGCCGGCCAGCTTGGCCACATCCGCCGGGGTGTAGTCGCGGCGGATGCCGTCGAAGCGGCCGGGCTCGGGGCGGCCGCCGCCGAAGCTGCCATCGGGCGCATGGGTGGGGGCGGGTGTCTGGCGCATCACGTGTTCTCCTGGGCCGGCGGTCCCGGCCTGCAGGGTCAATAATTCACATTGCGGCGCCGAAGTTGAGCTCCTATTGCTGTGAAAAGCGGCAAAGCAGTTGCCGTTTTAACAGTGCATTTGTGGATTTAGTAAAGGCAGTGAAGCATGGCGCGTGCGCTGATCGGCCGGACCGTCCGCCGGCTGCGGCAGGAGAAGGGGCTGGCGCAGCAGGCCCTCGCCGCCCGGCTCGGCATCTCGGCCAGCTACCTGAACCTGATCGAGCATGACCAGCGGGCGGTCACCGCCACCCTGCTGATCAAGCTGACCGAGGCGCTGCAGGTCGACATCGCCGCGCTGTCCGGCATGCGGGAGAAGGCGATCGAGACCGGGCTGCGCGAGGTCATGGCCGATCCGCTGCTCGGCCTCGACCAGGTGCCGGAAGAGGAGGTCTCGACGTTGGCCGGCAGCGCGCCGAACGCGGCGCGGGCCATGCTGGCGCTGTACCGCGCCTGGCGCGTGGCGCGGGAAGACTCCGGCGGCATCGCCCTGCCGACGGGGCGGCGGATCCTGCTGCCGACCGAGGAAGCGCGCGACTTCTTCCATGACCGCAGCAACCACTTCGCCAACCTGGAGCAGGCGGCGGAAGCGATCGCCGCCGAGATGGGCGTCACCGCGCCGTCGGAGATGAACCATGCGGTGGCGCAGCGGCTGCGGCAGAAGCACGGGCTTTCCGTCAGCGTCACCGCCCTGCCCGGCGCGCTCCGGCGCTACGACCCGGCCGGCCGCCGGCTGGATTTGTCGGAGACGCTGCCGCGCGAGAGCCGCGGCTTCCATTTGGCCTTCCAGCTGATGCTGCTGGAGGCCGGTGATTCGGTGCAGGCGGCGATGGCGGGATTCGAGCCCTCCTCCGCGGAGGCGGCGCAGCTGATCCGCATCGGCCTGCTGAACTACGCTGCGGCGGCGCTGCTGATGCCCTACGGCCCCTTCCTGGCGGCGGCACGCGAGCTGCGGCACGACCTGGAAGCGCTGGCGGCGCGCTTCGGCGTCTCCTTCGAGCAGGCCTGCCATCGGCTGACGACCATGCAGCGCCCGGGCGAGGCGGCGCAGCGCGGCGTGCCCTTCTTCTTCCTGCGCGTCGATCCCGCCGGCAATGTCGGCAAGCGGCTGGCCGCGGCCGGCTTCCCCTTCGCCCGCTTCGGCGGCTCTTGCCCGAAATGGATCGTCCACCAGGCCTTCGGCACGCCGGGCACCGTGCGGGTGCAGCTGGCGCAGCTGCCGGACGGGGGTAGCTTCCTGTGCTTCGCCCGCACAGTGCATGGCGTCGCGGCGCATTGGGGCGAGCCGCCGCCGGTCTATGTCGTCGCCATGGGCTGCGACATCGGCCGGGCGAGCGAGGTCGTCTACGGCGACGGGCTCGACCTCGAGAAGGCGATGGTCGGCATCGGCCTGTCCTGCCGGTTGTGCGACCGGACGGATTGCCGCAGCCGGGCCTTCCCGCCGCTCGAGCACCGGCTCTCGCTTGACCCGATGGTGGCGAGTGACGCGCCCTACCGGTTCGAGCCGCCGAAGCGGAAGCTTACTCCGGCGTGATCCGCGAAATCTTCTGCCCATCCAACGTGAGCGCCGCCATCGGCCCCTGCTGGCCGAAGGTCACGGCATAGACGTCCTGGCTCATCGTCGTGGAGGTCAGGCTGCCGGCCAGGCCGGCATCCAGCGCCACCACGCTCGGGCCGGTGCCGATCTCCCAGCCCTGGCTCTTGCGGAAGAAGTCCAGCGCCGCCTCGGTCATGATGAACATCGCCAGGCCGTAGCTCTGCGCGCCGATCTGCAGGCCGAAGCTGGCGCCGGCGATGTTGTAGTAGCCGGTGGTCTCGGCGCCCTCGATCATCGCGCCGTTGCCGTACTGGCCGCCGAAGACGAAGCCGCCGCGGATGATGCGCGGGAAGACCAGGATGGCCTTTGCATTGTCGGCCAGGATGCGGGTGCCCTCCTGCTCGCGCAGCCGCGCCAGGGCGGGTGCGACCGCATCGTCGATCTCCCGCCTGCTGGCAGCGCGGGCGGGGGCCGGCAGGGCGAGCAGCGGCAGCGCAAGGGCCGCAAGGCAGCGGCGGGTGAGCGGCATGGGTCCTCCCCGGAATGGTGTCCGGTTTACGCCCGCCCGCGCCGGCGGCGCAACATCAAGCGCCGGGGTTGATCTTCGTGATCTTGGTGCCGTTCAGGGCAAGTGCCGCCATCAACCCCTGCTGGCCGAAGGTGATGGCATAGACCGGCTCGGTCAGCGTGGTGATCGACGCATTGGCCTGCAGCCCCTTGTCGAGGGCGACGACGCTCGGGCCGGTGCCGATCTCCCAGCCATCCGCCTTCTGCAGCGCGGCCAGCGCGCTCTCCTGCATGAAGAACATCGCCAGCCCGGCCGCCTGCGCGCCGGCGAGCAGGCACCGAGCGAGAGGCCTGCGATGGAGTAGTAGCCCTCGGTCCGACCACCGCGCAGCAGCGCGCCCTCGCCGTACTGGCCGCCGACGATGAAGCCGCCGCTGATGATGCGCGGGAAGATCAGCGTGGCACGCGCCTGGTGCAGCAGCGGCTCGGTATTCGGCAGCGCACGCAGGCGGACGAGGGCGCTGGCGACGTCGGCGTCGATCTCGCGCCGCGTCGCGGCGCGGGCGACGGAGGGGCAACCGCGGGGGCGGCAAGCGCGCCGGCAACCAGCGCGACACGGGAGAGATGGCGGCGGGTGAGGGTCTGCATCGGAGCCTCCGGGAACGCTGCTTGCCGCCGTAACGTCCCCTGCCCGGCCGGGTTGCCGCCCGGCCGCATAGGGCCGGGCGGCGGGTGGCAGGCCGCTACCCCTTCACGTCCATCGCCTGCCGCAGCCCGTCCGCCAGCAGGTTGAAGCAGATGCTGGTCACGAAGATGCAGGCGCCCGGCAGCACCGCCACCCAGGGCTGCACGTAGATCGCCGTCCGCAGCGTGTTCAGCATCAGCCCCCATTCCGGCTCCGGCGGCTTGGTGCCGAGGCCGAGGAAGCTGAGGCCGGAGGCGATGATCATGCAGACCGAGATCAACGAGGTCGCATAGACGAAGATCGGCCCCAGCACGTTGCCCAGCACATGCACCCGCACGATGGTGAAGCCCGAGGCGCCCGAGGCCCGTGCCGCGTCGACGAAGTCGAGGTTGCGCACCCCTGGGTCACGCTCTCCGCCACCCGGATGATCTGCGGGATGAAGACCAGCGTCAGCGCAAGGATGGCGTTGAAGATGCCCGCCCCCAAGGCACCGGAGATAGCCACCGCCAGTAGCACGGACGGAAAGGCATAGAAGACGTCCGTGGTGCGCATGATCGCCATGTTCACCCGGCCGCCGACGAAGCCGGCGATGACGCCGAGCGTCGTGCCGATGACGAAGGCGATGGCGACCGGCGCGATGCCCATGAACCAGGACAGCCGTCCGCCGAACAGCAGCCGCGTCAGGATGTCCCGCCCCAGCTCGTCCGTGCCGAGCAGGTAGTTCGGCGTGCCAATCGGCTTGAGCCGGCGGATCATGCTGCCCTGGTAGGGGTCGTGCGGCGCGATCAGCGGGGCGAAGACGATCGCCAGGAGCATCAGCAGCAGCATGCCGCCGCAGACGATGGTGACCGGGTCGCGGCGGACACGCTTCCAGACGCCGGCCCAATAGCCTTCGGACCTCGCCTCAGCCTGCCTTGCCTGGACGGCGAGCTCGGCTTCCGCGGCGGTCGGGGTGGTGGCGGTGCTCATGCGTATAGCCTCCTCAGCCGCGCTTGATCCGGGGGTCGAGCGCCGTCTGCATCAGGTCGACGCAGAGGTTCAGAACCACGAAGAACATCGCCAGCACCAGGATCGTGCCCTGCAGCACCGGCAGGTCGCGCTGGAAGATGGCGCTGTTCAGCAGCAGCCCCGTCCCCGGCCAGGAGAAGACCGTCTCCACCAGGATCGAGCCGCCCATGAGGTAGCCGAGCTGCAGGCCCATAACCGCCAGGGCGTTCGGCGCGGCGTTCTTGACCACGTGCAGGAAGACGCCCCAGCGGGTCAGCCCCTTGCCGCGCAGGGCTACCACGAATTCCTGGTTCATGATCTCGGCGACGATGCCGCGCACGGTGCGCGTCACGATGCCCATCGGGATGACGGAAAGCGTCACCATCGGCAGCACCAGGTGCTTCACATGGTCCCAGTCCCAGCCCCAATCCGATGATCCGCCCGGCCCCGCCCCCATGGCCGGCAGCCAGTTGAGCTGGACCGAGAAGATCACCACCATGACCATGCCCAGCCAGTAATGCGGCACCGAGACGCCGGCGACCGCGACGCCGACCGCAGTGCGGTCGAGCACCGAGCCGCGGAAGGTGCCGGCCAGCCCGCCCAGCACGCAGCCCAGGACGAAGCCGAGCGTCGACGCGGCGAAGGCCAGCATCAGCGTGTTGCCGATGGCGGAATGCAGGTCGGCCCAGACCGGCCGCCCCGTCGCCAGGGAGCGGCCGAGATCGCCGACCACGACCTTCGACAGCCATAGCCCAGAATTGGACGAGCAAGGGCTTGTCGAGGCCGTAGTCGCGCCGGACCTGCTCCACCACATCGGCCGGCGCATCCGGCGGGACGATGGCGTTGATCGGGTCGCCCGGGGCGATCTGCACCAGCATGAAGCAGACGAAGCCGACCGCCAGCGCGATTGGCACCGCATAGAGGATCCGGCGCAGCAGGTAGAGAAGCATCGGGGGATCCCTCGATGGTTACTGGATGGAGGGCAGGCGGAGATCGACGAACCAGCTCTGCGGCTGGACGAAGCCCTTGACGCGCGGCGACATGGCGCGCGGCGAGACGTCATGCGCGATCCAGATGAACAGCGCCTCGTCCACCCCGGCCGCGTGCAGCTTGGCCAGCGCCGCGTCGCGTGCCGCCGGCTCGAAGGTGTTGCGGGCCTCGCGGATCATCGCGTCGAAGCGCGGATCGCTGAACAGGCCCCAGTTGTTCGACACCGGCGCGGCCATCTTGCTGTCGTAGAACCGCACCAGGGCGAAGAACGGGTCCATGGTGGAGATCGAGACGTTGATCGCATGCGCCCCGCGCGCCGAGGGCGCGGCGCAGCCCTGCCGCCAGTTGGTGAAGAGCGTGTTCCAGTCCACCACGTCGAGATTCGACGTTGACTCCGACAGTCTTGAGGTCCTGCTGCAGGAACTCGTTCATCGGCAGCGGCTGCATCTGGCCCGAGCCCGAGGGGCTGATCTGCACCTTGAGATTGAGCGGCTTGCCCGGCCCATAGCCGGCCTCGGCCAGCAGGCGCTTCGCCTCCGCCTTGTCGGTGCGGATGCGGAAATCCGGGTTGCCCCACCAGGGATGGCCGGGGCCGACGGTGCCGATCGAGGGCTCCATGAAGCCGCCGAGCAGCTGCTTCAGCCCGTCGCGGTCGATGGCGAGGTTCAGCGCCCGGCGCACCCGCACGTCCTTCAGCGGGCTCTCGCCGGCGAAGCAGGGCTGCCAGGGCCAGAAATGCGGCTGCAGGTTTTGCTGGATGACCATGCCGCGCGCCTTCAGCACGGCACGCTGTCCGGCGCCGGCGCCTCGATCCAGTCCAGCTGGCCGGAGAGCAGCGCCGCCGTGCGGGCATTCGCCTCCGGGATCGGCAGCAGGACGATCTTGTCCGCCTTCGCCTTCTCGCCCCAATAGGCCTCGTTGCGGGCGTATTCGGCGCGCTCGCGCGGCACCAGCCGGGTCAGGCGGAAGGCGCCGGTGCCGGACGGCGCCGCGGCGAAGGCGTTCCAGGCGGCCTCGGCGCTGGGCGCCGCGGCGCGCAGCTTCTCCACTGCGTGGGGCTCGCCATGAACAGGTTGGTCAGGTTGATCGGCAGGAAGCTGTCCGGCTCACTCGTGACCAACGCGACGGTCAGTTCGTCGACCTTCTCCGCCCGGCGCAGCGCCGGCATGCGGGTCGCGGTCAGGCCGACCTGGCGCGGGTCGAAATGCGGCGCCTCCCGGTCCAGCACCTTGCGGACGTTCCAGACGACCGCATCGGCGTTGAAATCGGAGCCGTCATGGAATTTCACCCCCGGGCGCAGCTTGAAGATCCAGCGGGTCTTGTCGGCCTCGTCCACCTGCCAGGAGGTCGCCAGGTTGGCCACCAGCGGCGTCGGCCGGTCGCCGCGCGACAGGTCCCAGGCGGTCAGCGCGTCGAACAGCGGGATGCCGGTGAAGCGGTTGCCCTCGAATCCCTGGTCGGGCTGGCCGTGGGTCAGCGGGATGTCGGCCGCGGTCATGCCAATGCGGATGGTGCCCTGCGCCTGAGCGAGATGGGGGGCGAGGCTTGGCAGGACGGCAAGGCTGGCGGCGAGAAGCAGGCGCCGGAGGGTCATGGAGGGCGTCTCCCGGTGGGACGTCGTTGGGGTGCCCGTGGCACCGGGGCGCGGCGTCGCAAGCCTCGTGCCAACCTTAAGCTCGGGCCATCCCGGCCGCGCCGGCCCCTGCTGCCCAAGCCGGCAGCAGATTGCCCCAGCCAGGGCGGCAGCCCTCCGGCGGCCATTAGAGCGGCCTTAAGCCCGGCTGCGGCAGGCTGCGCGCGACAGCGGCGGCGCGGGGGCGATGGCAGGCAAGGGCAAGGGCGGTCGCAACGGGGGCGCCACCATCGTCATCAAGCGGGAGGAGGCCGGCGGGGACGGGCACCATGGCGGTGCCTGGAAGGTCGCCTATGCCGATTTCGTCACGGCGATGATGGCCTTCTTCCTGCTGATGTGGCTGCTGAACGCCACCTCGGACGACCAGCGCCGCGGCCTGGCGGACTATTTCGCCCCGTCAAGTGCGCTTGGTCGCAGCGCCACCGGCTCGGGCGAGCCATTCGGCGGCAGCAGCCCGAATTCCGACGGTACCATGGTCTCCGACAACGGCGCCATCCGGATCGAGCAGGGCCGCGCCCCGGTCCGCCTCGACATTGAGGATGACGGGCCCTCCGACGCCCCGCCGGAGACCGCAACGCCGCAGCCGCCGCAGCCACCGGGGGAGGCCGCGCCGCAGGCCTCCGGCGCCGTAGCCGCGGAAGGCACCGCTCCTCCCGGCATCGCCGAAGCCGCCGCGCTGGAAGAGGCCGCGCTACGGGCCGAGCTGGCGAAGCGGGAGGCCCGGGCCTTCGAGCAGGCGGCTGCCGAGATCCGCGCGGCGGTGCAGGACGACCCGGTCCTGGCCGACCTGGCGCGGCAGCTGGTGGTCGAGCAGGTGCCAGAGGGCCTGCGGATCCAGATCCTCGATGCCGAGCGGCAGGCGATGTTCCCGGTCGGCAGCGCCGCGCCGAACGACCGCGCCCGCGCCTTGCTCGCCAAGGTGGCGGCGGTGGCGGCGCGGCTGCCGAACGGGCTCGCCATCGCTGGCCATACCGACGCTACCCCCTTCCGCGGCGCCGACCGCTCGAACTGGGAGCTCTCGGCCGAGCGGGCCAATGCGGTGCGCCGCCTGCTGCTGGATGCGGGGATCGCCGAGACGCGGTTGCAGAGCGTCGCCGGCCATGCCGACCGCATGCCGCTGCTGCCGAACGAACCGCTCGCCGCCGGCAATCGCCGCGTCGCCATCACCCTGCTGCGCGCGGCGCCCGTCCCGCCATGACGACGATCGGCGGCCTGGTCTTCCTGCTGGCCTGCGTCTTCGGCGGCTATGTGCTGGCGGGCGGCAAGTTCGACATCATCCTGCACGCCCTGCCGCACGAGATGATCGTCATCGGCGGCGCCGCCATCGGCGCCTTCGTCATGGCCAACAGCGTCGGCGACATCAAGCATGTGGCCGGCGGCTTCGGCAAGATCCTGAAGGGCGCGCGCTACAGGAAGCCCGACTATGTCGAGATGCTAAGCCTGCTCTACTTCTTCGTCCGCCTCGCCCAGACCAAGGGCGCCATGGCGCTCGAGCCGCATATCGAGAAACCGGAGGAAAGCAGCGCCTTCGGCAAGTTCCCGAAGATCCAGAAGGACCACCACGCCACCGCGCTGATCTGCGACTACCTGCGCATGGTCGGCATGAATGCCGACGACCCGCACCAGATCGAGGACGTGATGGCGCGCGAGCTGAAGAAGATCCTGGTCGAGGAGCTGCATCCTTCCCATGCCCTGCAATCGGTGGCGGATGCGCTGCCCGCGCTCGGCATCGTCGCCGCGGTGCTCGGCGTCATCAAGACCATGGCCAGCATCGACCAGCCGCCGGCGATCCTCGGCGGCATGATCGGCGGCGCGCTGGTCGGCACCTTCATGGGCGTGCTGCTGGCCTATGGCATGGTCGGGCCGATGGCCGCCCGGCTGAAGGGCGTGGTGGAGGAGGAGGCGAAGTACTACGAGGTCATCCGCGCCGTGCTCGTCGCGCACCTTCACGGCAACGCGCCGCAGGTGGCGGTCGAGACCGGCCGCAAGATGGCGCCGACCGCCCTGATGCCGAGCTTCCAGGAAGCTGGAAGCGGTGCTGCAGGACCTGCAGATCGCCTGAGGCCGCGGCGCGGCCGGGGGATCCGCGTTGCGCTCAGCGCAACGCGAGGGCCGCAGCGCGGTGCCGGCGACCGAGCCGCGGATGGCATTGGTCGTGGCGACATAGGCAAACTCATAGGCCCGGTCGGCCGCGAGCTTCTCGAGGTTGTGGAACTCGCCGATATGCACCCCCTGCTGCACCAGCAGGTAGACATGCACCGGGTTGAAGCTGCCCCCTACCGCGGCGCTGTCCTGCGGCCGCGGCGGCAGCACCTCAAGGCCGGAGGTGTCGGAGGCCAGCATCATCGCCCCCTTCTGCTCGACCAGCCATTTCGCCGCGGCCATGCCGATGCCGGCGGTATCGGGATCGCTGAGCTTGGCGTGGTCGGCGCCGTTCTCGCCCCAGTAGCGCGCCGTGCCGGTCCTGATGAGGACCACCGTGCCGGGGGTCACGTCGACATTCTGCCCTCTGAGGGCCGCTTCCAGGTCGGCGACGGTGATCTCACTAGCCCTTGGACAGCGCGTCGACGCCTTTCTGGCCGGCCACGTCGATCAGCACGCCACGGGCGACGATGGGCGGGATGGTGGTGACATCGGCCTTGCGGATGCCGAAATTACCGCCCCAGTCGCTTTCCTTGAAGCCATTGTACCAATGGTTGTCCTCGCCGACGGTGATGTGGCCAAGGCCGTCGATCTGGGTGGCGACGTTGTCGCTGATGAACATGGCGCTGCTGTGCCAGCCGGTCCGGCTGCCATTGCCGCTCTCGGGAGTGGTGAAGGACAGGTCGCGCTGCCGCGCCACGCCTTCGGGCGTGCGGAAGGAGATGATCTCGCCTGGATTGTGACCCGGCCACCGGTAGGAGTTCCGGTCGTAGGGCAGGCCGAGGTCGTAGGTCTTGCCCTGCGCGGCGAGGCGCAGCGCGGCCTGGCGCGAGGCGTCGGTCATCTCGTTCAGCGCGCCGACCTCGTCCTGCGGTCCCCAGACCCAGCCCCAGCCCTTGCCGCGGGTCCATTGCTTCATGCCGGCATCCTGCGCGGCGGCGGGTGGCGGCGACGCCGCGAGCGAGAGGGCGAAGCCGGCCAGGACCGCCAGACGACCGAAAGCCTGCATGGGTGTTTCCTCAGTTTTTCGCTTCGAGCCGAATGGAGAGCCCGCGAAAGTTTAATCAGGCGCGCGGCGCCGAAGCCAAGCCCGTTGCTGCGGCGATCCCGGTCCCGTGACTCGCGGCCGCCGGCGCCGCGGCATGCATCCGGCCGGCTTCGCCTCAGGCCTGGCCGCCCGCCCGGTTCCAGCCCCGCCCGGCATCGCCGAGCGGCTCGAGGCCCGTCTCGGTCACCACGACGGTGTCCTCGAGCTTGATGAAGCCGCGCGCCGGGTGGAGCAGCGTCGTCTCGACCGAGAGCACCATGCCAGCCTCGAGCGCACGCTCGGCATCATGGGCCGCATAGGGGATGGGGCCATGCGCGGTCAGCCAGGGCGCCTCGTGCTGCACCAGGCCCATGCCATGCGCCAGGAATTCCAGGTGCTGCGACAGCGGCGACGCTGCCGCGGCATCCTCACCGGCGGCCTGCACCTCGCCGCCGCGCACGCCCGCTCGGATCCTGCCGCGCGCCTTCTGCTGGATCGCATCCACCGCCGCCAGCAGGTCCTGCAGCTCGCTGTCCGGCTCGCCGACGATGCCCATGCGGCAGAGGTCGCCGATATAGCCGCGGTAGCGCCCGCCGGAATCGAGCGAGAGGATGTCGCCCGGCTGGATCGGCTGGGCCGAGGCGGCCCGGTTCAGGCCGGTGCCGGCGGTGATCAGGCAATATTCGAAGGTCAGTTCGCGCTGCTCCTCCTCCTGCCGCAGCCGGGCCACGAGCTCGGCCTTCGTCATGCCGGGCGCGCAGGCGGCGAAGGTGGCGAGCATGGACCCGACCACGCGTTCGGAGGCTTCGCGCAGCAGGGCGATCTCGGCCGGGCTCTTGCGGGCCCGCAGGCGCTCGAGCGCCTGGCTGACATCGAGCAGCGCGCGATTCGCCAGCCCGTCGCGCAGCACGGAAGCGGAGTCCGAGGGCAGGTAGGCCGGCTCGATGCCGACCCGGCGCAGCGGCACGTCGAGGCTGCGCAGATAGGCGACCGCATGCTCGATCGCGTCCGTCGTGGTGCCGGACGCCGTCTTCACCACCGGTGTCCAGAACCGCCCGAGCTGGTGCTCGTGCTTTTCCAGCCGGTGCGCGACATAGGCCGTCAGGTCCGGGCGGCCGCGGACATAGACCATGACCGGCAGGTAGCGGCTGAGGCCGATGGCATCGCGGTGGTCGAAGAAGGGGAAGCTGTAGCCGCCGAGCATGTATTGCGACGCCTGGCGCGAGGTCGTCACCACCGCATCGACATCGGCTTCCCCGAGCAGGGCGTCGAGGCGGGCGGTGTCGAATGGCGGACGTCCCTGCACGACACGGTCTTCGGCCGGACCCGGCGCGATGGCACGGGATTGCATGGTGGCGGACACGGCGCGTCTCCCCTTCGGATGGCATGCAGTGCCGGGTAGTGGGCCGCAAGCCGGGGACGCAGGCAAGGGCTGGAAAGCCCGGCCCGCCGGCCGCAGGACACCAAGACGCGAGCGGATCCCGCTTCCGCGTCCCGCGCCGGGCGCGTCGCGGCGGGGTGTACGCCGGCGTCATCCACCCCAGATCCGCAGCGTGGCAGGGCGAGCGGGAGTGGCTTGATGCGGTTCGTATGCGACGCTGCGGGTGGGCAGACCTGGTTCCAGATCGAAACCGAGGCCGAGGCGGCGCAGGATCCGAGCTGATGCGCCATGCCGTCGAAGCATTTCCGCCGCGCCTACGAGGCAGCCGCGCAATCCTACGATCCTGTCGGGATTCCCTATATCGAGCAGGATATCGGGCGCGCGGCGCATATCCGGCGCGTGATGCCGGCCTTCCTCACGCTGCGGGACGCGGAGGGGTGCGCGCTGGTGACCGCCATGCTGCCGGCGGCGCGGCCACCCGACCCGGCGGCCCGCCCGGTCGTCGTCGGGCAGGACAATGCCGACCCCTACCCGGCGCACGGCCATGCCGTCGACGCCCTCGCCCGGCATTTCGGCATCGTGCTGGACCGGGCCCGCTGCTACCCCTATCGCCGGGGCTGAGGGAACCGCGCCGCCCGGGCTTTTCGTCGCCCCGTGGCGGTTCATGCCTACCCAGCCGCCGGTGTTTGCGCTTCATGGGGGCTGGCGCTTGCGCCACGTGCCGGACGGTCCGCGCCGGCCTCCGCAGCGTCCCGGATGAACCCACAGCCACCAGGCGGCAGGGCATGAGCCACCCCGATTTCCCGCATGCCCATTCCCCCTTCCACGCGCATCTCGGCGTCGAGGTTGCGGAATGGCGCGACGGCTATGCGAAGCTGGTCTGCGACACCGAGGCACACCACGCCAACCGCTCCGGCATCGTCCATGGCGGAGTCGTGCTGGCGATGATCGACCAGGCCGCAGCCTTCGCCGGGCTGTTCTGCCCGGACCCGGCGCGGGTGCGGCGCGCGGTCACGCTCGACCTCGATTGCCGCTTCACCGGCCAGGCCACGATCGGCGGCCGGCTGACCGCGGAGGGCAAGGTGGTCACCGCCGGCCGCAACGTCTTCTTCTGCCGGACGGAGGTCTTCGACGCGGCCGGGACGCTGGTCGCCTTCGGCTCCTCGACCCACCGCTACCGCGCCGGCAGCGGCGACCCGCGGGGCGTGCCGGTCGAGGCCTAGGGTTTCAGCAGCGCAGCCGCCGCCTCCGGTCCGGCCAGGATCTCGACGCTGCGGGCGAGGTCGACCGGCCGCAGCCCATGCGGATGCCGCGCCCGGCTGCCCAGCGCGCCGAGGCTGGCGGTGAGGTCGCGCAAGGCGCGGTCATAGGCCGCGGCGCCGCCGAGCTTCCGCCCGGCGCCTTCCAGCGCCCTGAGCCGCCGTGCGCCTTCCTCCATCCCCTCGACCTCGGCGTCGGTCACCGCCGATGCCTCGGCCAGCCGCAACGCCGGCGCCACCAGCTGCCGCTCCGCCGCGGCCAGGAATCCGGCCCGGCAGGCCTCGTCCGCGGCGCGGCGGCAGGCCTGCACCTGTCGCTGCCGGTCGCCGCCGAGCAGCGCGCAGTTCTCGAGGTTCTCCAGGCGGTGCGCGGTCAGCAGCGCCATCTCGGCCGCCGTCTGCGGATCGAGCGTGGCGAAGGGCGGCGGCGGCGCCGCCAGCATTTGGTCCAGCGCCTGCACCGCGACCGCCCGGGCCGCCGGGTCCAGCCCGGCCGCGAGCTGCGCCAGGGCGCCCGGCTCGCTCGCCCGCTGCAGCAAGGTCGCCAGCGTGGCCGAGAGCGGCCCCGGCCCGGCCGGCGCCACCGCGGCCAGCGCCGCGCGCGCGAGTTCCGGCGGCGGCCCGGCGACCGCGCTGGCCAGGGCCGCCCAGATCGCCGGCCCGGCCCGCCAGACCGGGCGGCAGAGCGCCGCGACGGGGGCATAGTCGGCCGGCGCCAGCCCGGTCGCCGCCCAGCCCGGCGGGGCGGCCTGCGGCAGCGCCTCGGCCGCGGCCGGCCAGAGCCGGGCGCCCAGCGCGGCGATCGCCCCGAGATCGTTGGTCGAGAGCGGTGCGCAGGCGGCGGCGATCGCCCTTCCCTCCGCCCCCAGCGCCACCTGCACCGCGCAGGCCAGCGCCAGCAGCGCGCTGCGCGGCAGCGTGGCGGCGCCGCGCGCCCCAGCGGGCCGGCGTCAGGATGGCGCCGTCGAGCGGCAGGAAGAGCAGCCGCGGCAGGCCGAGCGGCCGGGGCAGGCCGAGCGCCCGCAGCCGCGGCCGCACCGGGTCGAGCACGCGGTCCACCTCCCCCGCTCGGGCAGCCCGTCCAGCATCGCCACTAGCCGGGCCAGAGCGGCGTCATCGGCCGCGGCCGCGGCCTGGCCGAGCTGGCGCAGCTCGCGCATCGCCCCGTTCATGCGGCCCGCCCGGTCATGCGCAATGCGCCCGCAGGCTTTCGTTGCGGGCGGTCAGGTCCATCATCCGGCCGCTCATCCAGTCCTGGTTTGCCTGCACCGTGCGCCGCCATTGCCGGAGGCCGGAGCGATGCCCCTCCATCGCCCCCGCGGCGTCGAAGCCCATCCAGTCGCCGACCTCGCCCGGGATCATCGGCACCAGCGACGCCATGTCGAGCAAGGCGGCGCGCGCGCTGGCTTTCGCCTGCGGCGCGCCAGAGCCCGCAGATCAGCTCCCAGCCATCCAGCAGCCATTCCGGCCGGGCGGCGAGCGCGGAGACAGCCTCCGGCGCCAGGCGCCAGCGCTGTACCATGGTCCAGAGGTCGCCGAGCTGGTCATGCAGCTCCTTCAACGCGACGCGGAAGCAGCGGTGGGTGAGCATGGCGCCGTCCGAGAGCAGGCGGATGCAGCTCCGCTCGGCCGGACCCGCGAGGTCGGCCCAGCGGCCCAGGTCCTGGATGACCCCGGCGATCTCGCCGGCCAGCTGCGGCAGCCGCGCGCGGGTCGGGTCGCCCGGCAGGCCGCAGGGCTCGACCACCTCGGCCAGCTCCGCCAGCGCCTCGAAGGCCGAGGCGGGGCTGAGGCTGCCATCGGTGCGGCGGGCGACCAGCACCGCCCGGGCCCGCTGCTCCAGCGCTGCCAGGTCGCCGGGCCGCAGCGGCGAGGCCTGGCCATCCGGGTCGCCCTGGCGGACGAGCTCGAGCAGCAGGTGGTAATGGGTGAAGGTGCAGGCGTCGCGCGTGGCCTTCTCGGCCTCGGCCGCTGCGCGGGCGGCAGCGCGGCCGGCCAAGCCTTCCGCCGCCACCGCCCGGGTCACCTGGCGGACGGTGCGAGGGCGTGAGGATCGCCAGTTGGGCGACCCGGCCCCAGAGCGCACGGTCGTGCAAGGTCGGGGTGCAGACATCCGGCATGCCGGACCAGGGCAGGATATAGACGCCTTCCGCCCCGGCCGGATTGGCCGGAGACCAGTTCCGGCGATTTGCGCTCGCCCGGGCGGATGCGGCCGCCGAGCAGCGTGGGCGTGGTGAAGGGCAGCACCACCCCGCGTTCGAGGAAGGTGACGGGCTGGTATTTTCCGGCATCGTACCGGGCGAGCCAGGGTAGGGTCTCGGGGGCGGCCATGGCGCCAGCCTGCGCCCGACGGATGAAGAAAGCGTTCCGCCCCGGATGGCCGGCGGCCCGGCGGCCTCGGCTATTCGACCTTCAGCGCGGCGCGCAGCTCGGCATGCGCCTCGGGGTCGGACAGCGCGGCGAGCCGCCCGGCGGCCACCCGGGCATAGCGCTGCAGCAACGCCTTGCGCCGGGCGGAAGCCAGCGGGTGCGCCGGGGCCTCGCGCAGCAGGGCCGTCTCCCGCCCCTCCGCCACCACCAGCCCGGCATCCCCGGGCAGCAGCTCCTGCGGGAAATCAAGATCCACGGCGAAGTAGAGCCGGTCGCAGAACTCCCGGTAGTCCGGCCACTTGAGGTCCGAAAGATAGTCCCGGGCGCAGGATTTCACCTCGATGATGGCGAAGTCGCCGCCCGGCAGAAGCGCCAGTATGTCCGCCCGCCTGCCGTTCGGCAGCGGCATCTCGGGCACCGGGACCCAACCGCGCAGGGCGCAGAAGCGGGTGGCGGCCCGGCAGACCGCAAGGGTACGCGCGGCCGCTGCGACCGGCACGCCACGCGCGACCAGATTATTCATCTAAAACCGCTCCGTGCATGGCGGGGCCACTGTTCTTTCTGCGGGGAAGCTGTCAAATGTCGCAAGCCGTACATTCCTGGACATGATTGCAACACGCTTCTCCGTCGCTCTCCCATATCTTGCTCCTCATCGCCGACGATTCCGACGGCGATTCCACCAGTGCGCGGCTGGCCTGGAGCATCGGAACCAACCCTGTGGTGGTGCGCCGCATCGCCGGTCAGCTGTCTCGGGCGGGGCTCATCGCCGTCCAGCGCGGACCGGGTGGCGCCTCGCTCTCCCGCCCGGCGACGCAGATCACCCTGCGTGACGTCTGGCGGGCGATCCACCCCGAGAAGGAGAAACTGCTGGGAATCCACAAGAAGACCAACGCCGAATGCACCGTCGGCCGGATGGTGCCGAAGCTGCTGCGTCAGCGCTTCGATCAGGCGGAGACGGCCCTGATGGCCGATTTCAGCAAGACGACCATCGCCCAGCTCGCGGCAGGCCTCGGCGAACACGCCGAGCGCGCCGTCGCCGAATAGGCGCCGGCACGGCGTCGTCACCGCCCCGGACGGCCCCGCCGCCCGGCGATCCGCCTCAGCCCAGCAGCGCGTCGATCGCGCGCGCCAGCCGGATGTCCCGCGCCGAGAGGCCGCCGGCATCGTGCGTGCTCAGCAGGATCTCCACCCGGTTCCAGATATTGGACCATTCGGGATGGTGGTCCTGTGCCTCCGCCAGCAGCGCCACCCGGGCCATGAAGCCCCAGGCCTCGGAGAAGTCGCGGAAGCGGAATTCGCGGCGGATCGCGTCGCGCCCCTCCACCGGCCGCCACGCCGGCAGAGCCGCCGCCAGCCCCGCCCGTGCCGCCGCATCCAGCCGCTCGACCATACCCGCACCCTCCCGAGATCTGCTGCTTGACGGCGCCGCCCGCACAGCCTCCGCTGCGCGGCATGCGCCACGGCACCCCGCCCAGCCTCGAAGACCTGCTCGATATGGCGGAGACCGCGCTCTCCGCCATCCCCGCCCCGCTGCGCGACCTGGTGCGCGGCACCGCCATCGTGGTGGAGGAGACGCCGGATGACGAGATCCTGGCCGAGATGGAGATCGACAATCCCTGGGACCTCACCGGGCTCTACCGCGGCGTGCCGCTGACCCAGAAGAGCGTGCTGGACGTGCCGCTCTCGCCCGACACCATCCTGCTGTTCCGCGAACCGATCCTGCTGGAATGGATCGAGACCGGGGAGGATCTGTTCCGCCTGGTCCGCAACGTGCTGATCCACGAGATCGGCCATCATTTCGGCCTTTCGGACGCGGATATTGACCGGTTGGAGCGCGAAGGGGAGTAGCCGCCCCGATTCCGCCGCCGCCGCGCGCCGGGTGCTGCGCCGGGCGACGGGGCCGAGGCTGCCGCCCTGCACCAGGATGCTGAAGACCGCCACCGCATAGGTCGCCGCCAGGGTGCCCGGCTTCTCCGGCCCCTCCGGCAGACCGAACCCAACGCCACCGAGATACCGCCGCGCAGCCCGCCCCAGACCAGGACCGGGACGGTGCCGCCGACGAATTCGATGAAGCGGCTCAGCACCGCGACGCTGCCCGCCACCGCGACCAGCCGGCCGGGCAGCGCAAGCTCATGGCCGGCGGGCCGATCGAACTGGGCAGGTGGAACACCCGATGGTTCAGCCACGCGAAGCCGGCCGCGAGTACGAGCAGCATCGCCGCAATGGCGAAGGGAGAGAACAGCCGGGCCTCCATCGGCAGCCGGCGGAGGCGCGGCCACCCCGGCAGCAGCGGCTGGACCGGGCAATGGTCGCGCCGGGTCAGCGCAGCGCGGCGGCGAAGCTTTGCACCGCGACGGCGGCGCCCATCGCCAGGTCGGCCACCTGGCTGGAGGTGACGCCGGCCACCGCCCAGCGGCCATCCGGCGCCTGCGCCAGCACCGGCGCGCCGCTCGCGCCATAGGTGCCGGCGCAGTCGTGCAACAACAGCGCGCCGCCCTGCGCCAGGCCGATGGCGTGGCAGCCGGTATCGGCCAGCAGCATCTCCGGCCGGTCCTGCTGGTAGCCGCCGAGCATCAGCGGCGTGCGCGGCGCGGGCGGCGCCGGCAGCAGCGGCAACACCCGGTCCGGAGTGCCGAGCGGCGCATCCAGCGTCAGCAGCGCCCAGTCCGCCCCGCGCGGACCCTTGCCGTCCGGGCGGTAGCCTGGCGCCACCTGGACACCGGTGACCCGGCCATGGCCAGCGAAGCGGCCGCGGTCGTAGCCAAGCAGGAAATGCAGGGTTTCCGGCTGCACCAGGTTGCCGCTGCGCGGCGCCACCAGGCAATGCGCCGCGGTCAGCACCAGGCGCGGCCCGACCAGGGCGCCGGAGCACCGCTTGCCGAGGTCCTGCTGCACCCGGCCGAGCGCGCGCCAGGGCGGTTGCTCCAGGTCGACCGGCCGGCGAGGGTCGGCGGCGCCGATCCCGGGCAGGCGCGGGCGCTCCGCGGCCGGCTGCGCCGCGGCCAGCCCCGGCAGCAGCGCCGCGAGCAGCCCGAGGGCGCGCGCCGGGCCCGGTCCGCGCATGCCGCGGCTCAGTGGCCGTGCGGCATCGGGCCGCGCGCCCCGGCCGGCTGCACCGCCAGCATCACCTCGATCTCCCCGGCCCGCTCGAAGCGGAGCGTCAGCGGCACCGACCGGCCCTGGATCAGCGGCTCCTTCAGCCCGATCAGCATCAGGTGGAAGCCGCCGGGCTGCAGGGTGACGGTGCCGCCCGGCGGCAGGTCGACCGCCGCGACCGGGCGCATCCGCAGGATGTCGCCCTCGCGGATATGGGTATGGATCTCGGTCACCCGGGCGACCGGGCTGCTGGCGCCGACCAGCCGGTCCGGCGCGGCGCCGCGGTTGGCGATGGCGAGGAAGCCGGCGCCGGTGCCGTTCTGCCCGGCGGCGCGGGTCCAGGGCATGCTGACGGCGATGTCGCCCTGCTGCTGGGCATGCGCCGGCAGCGCCAGCAGGGCGGGGGCGAGGAGGAGGGCGCGGCGATGCATGGCCGGGATCCTCACCGCGGGGTCAGGCGAAGGGCGGGCGCCGGACGGGCGAGGTCGTGCGCCGCCTGGCCGGGGCCGGGCTTCTCCGCCCAATGTCGGACTTGCCGCCCTCGCAGCCCTGCCGGACCGGCAGGTACAGCGTGCCGCCCGGCTCGTTCGGCGCCTGCAGCATGACGACGAATTCCTCGTACTGTTCGTCCGGCAGGGGGCCACCTTCCCAGGTGATGCGGCCGACCTCCTCCTCCATGTCCATCCCATGCGGGCTGCGGACGGCCTGGGGCAGGCGGCGGCGCTCGATGGTCAGGCGCCAGCCGGGCTTCGGCATCGGCTTGGCCGAGTAGATCCCCTCCGGCAGGTCGAGGGTGACGCGGGTGGTGGCGGCGCCGGCGCAGCCATGCGGCACGCGGAGCGCGGCGCGGACATAGCTGCCGGCCGGGGCGGAGGTCGGGTCCAGGGTGACGTGGGCGGCGGCCGGCAGGGCGCAGAGGGCGCCCGCGGCCAGGATTGCGGTCGGGATACGCATCAGGATTCTCCTGAGGGTTCGGGGGCGGAACGCTCAGGTGGCAGGCGGGGCGCGGGCCCGTTCCGGCGGCAGGGCGGCGGGCGCGGCATGCCGCGATTCCGCCGCCGCCCAGGCCAGGGCGATCCAGGCTGGCGGCCGCAGCCCGGCCGCCGGCACCGGCAGGGCGGGCGGCCCGGCCAGGCAGGCCTCGCAATGGTCATGCCCCGGGACCGCCGGCGCCAGCGGGTCGGGGATGTGCCGGACGCCGCCCTCGGCGGTGCAGACCGGGATGGTGGCAACGGGCGCAACCTGCCTTGCCGCGAGCGGCGCCAGCAGCAGCGCCAGGCCGAGCAGCAGGCGCAGGGTCAGCCGGGCGGTCAGCGTCCTTGCCGCGCCGTCCCGCGCTTCAGGCCAGCTCGTACTCCACCTCCGGCACATAGACCGCCGCTTCCTTGCCGAGGCGGGAGGAATACAGCGTGAAGTGCTCGACCGCCATCGGCGGCAGGCGGAACAGGTTGTGCGCCTGGACGAAGGCGACCAGCTTCTCCGGCGCCGCCCGGTCGGTGCGCGCCAGGGTGACGTGCGGCGCGAAGCGCTTGCGCTCCGGCTCCAGCCCGATCCGCTGCAGCGCGGTCTCCACCTTGGTCTGCAGGAAGCCGAGCTGCTCCGTCTTCTCGACGCCGACCCAGAGGCTGCCGATCCGCCCGGCCTTCTCGAAGGTGCCGACCCCGCGCAGCGAAAGCTCGAAAGGTCGGGCGCGGATATTGGCCAGCGCCTCGTCCACCTCCTCGGCGCGCCAGGATTCGACCTCGCCGATGAAGCGGAGCGTCAGGTGGTAGTTCTCCGGCGGCACCCATTTGGCGCCGGGGATCCCGCCCGAGAGCAGGGCCAGCTGCGCCTTGATGGCGGCCGGCAGAGCGAGCGCGACGAAGAGGCGTATCATCAGCCTGTCTCCCCATCATCCGGCGGGCGGGTTCGGCACCCGCTCCAGCAATGTCTCGACCGCGGGGAGCATGCGGCGGAGGATCTCCGCCAGCCCCCGCTCGTTCGGGTGGATGCCATCCGGCTGGTTCAGCGCCGGATCGCCCGCCACGCCGTCCAGGAAGAAGGGGTAGAAGACCAGCTCCGGCCGCTGCTGCGCGAGATCGGCGAAGACGGCGGCGAACTCCCGGCCGTATGCGGCGCCGAGATTGGGGGCGCCAGCATCCCGGCCAGCAGCACCGGGATGCCGCGGGCCTTGAGCTTGTCCAGGATGGCGGTCAGGCTGGCGCGGCTCTGCGCCGGCGGCAGGGCGCGCAGCCCGTCATTGCCGCCGAGTGCGACGATCGCCGCCTGCGGATTCTCCGCCAGCGCCCAGTCGAGCCGTGCGAGGCCGCCGGCCGTGGTGTCGCCGGAGACACCGGCGTCGATCACCTGCACCGTCCGGCCGCGCGCCGCGAGTTCGGCCTGCAGCCGCGGCACGAAGCCCTGGCCTTGCGGCAGGCCGTAACCGGCGGTCAGGCTGTCGCCCAGTGCCAGCAACCGGATCGGCGCCGTCGCCGCGGTGGCCCGAAACACTCCGATACCGGCGATGGCGCTGGCGAGGGCTGTTCCCAGCGCGGCGCGACGGCCATATCCAGCGGCAGCCCGGAAACCAGAAGGCGCCATGGACAGCATCGCAAGCCACTCCCGATCCCTGGCCGGAGACGACGCAGCCGATCTCGCTCATCGCGGCCAGGGACCTGCGGTTCAGGGTGGCGGGGGCGGCCGGCGAGGTCAACATTCTCCGCGGGGTGAACCTGACCATCCGGCGCGGCGAGGCGGTCGGGCTGGTCGGGCCTTCGGGTTCGGGCAAGACCTCGCTCCTCATGCTGCTCGCGGGGCTGGAGAAGCCGACGGGCGGGGTGCTGCGCGTCGCCGGTCGCGACCTCGGCGGAATGGGTGAGGACGCGCTGGCCCGCTTCCGGCGGGAGACGGTCGGCATCGTCTTCCAGGCCTTCCACCTCGTCCCCACCATGACGGCGCTGGAGAACGTGGCGATCCCGCTGGAGTTCGCCGGCCGCCGCGACGCCTTCGACCGCGCCCGGGCCGCGCTGGAGGCGGTCGGGCTGGCGCATCGCATCGGCCACTATCCCGGCCAGCTTTCGGGCGGCGAGCAGCAGCGGGTGGCGCTTGCCCGGGCAACGGTGGCCGAGCCGCCGCTGCTGCTGGCGGACGAGCCGACCGGCAACCTCGACCGCGCGACCGGCGTCGCGGTGATGGACCTGCTCTTCGGGCTGCAGGCGCGGCTCGGCACCACGCTGCTGCTGATCACGCATGACGAGCACCTGGCGGCGCGCTGCGGCCGGGTGGTGCGGATGGAGGATGGCGGGGTGGTGGAGGACGCGGCGCGCTGAACGGCGTGCCCGGCGCGGCGTTTCGCATTCAACGGCAAAGGAGTCCGCCATGCGCATGGCCCTGCTGCTGCTCGCCGCCCTGACGCTCTCGGGTTGCGGGCTGGTCGCCCTGCCCTTCCGGGTGACGGGCGACGTCATCTCCGTCGTGCCGGTGATCGGCAAGCCGATCGGCGCGCCGATCCATGCAGTGGGCGACGCGATCGACTGAAGGAAAAGGCCGGGGGAGAAGGTATTCTCCCCGGCCCCCCCTCATCTATTTCGTCAGGTCTGACACCCGTCACGCGACGCGTGCCAGACTTATGGGAACAAAGAGGCCTGCTCAGGCCGCCTTCGCGGTCACGCCCGGCAGCGCACCGGTCCGCGCCACCGCCGCGATGGTCGCCGCAAGCTGCCGCGGCACGGCATAATGCACCATGTGCCCGGCCCCTGGATGACATGCAGGATGCTGCGCGGCAACGCCTCGTGCAGCCGCGTCGCCATGTCGCTGAACACCACCTTGTCCCCCGCTCCGGCCAGGATCACCGTCGGGACCGTGAGGCTGCCAAGCTCGTCGCGGAATTCCAGCGCGCCGGGGATCATCAGCGCGCCATCGTCGGCGGCCGCGCGCAGCTGGGACGGCCGCATCGCCATCCCCTCCGAATACTCCGCATCGAACCGCGCCGGCACCGTGCGCGGCGAGAACATCGCCCGCTTCACCAGCGGCAGCGTCAGCCGCCCGAGCAGCGGCGAGACGGTGTAGCGCAGGATGTCGCCGAAGCCCGGGATGGCGGCCAGGGTCACCGGCAGCACGTCGGGCCGCAGCGTCCAGAAATAGTATCCGGACACCAGCACGGCACCCTTGATGTCGGCCTGGTGGTTCAGCGCCATGGCCAGCGCGACGATGGCGCCCCAGGAATGCCCGACCACCACTGGCCGCTCGACCCCGAGTTGCTTCGCCGCCTTGTAGAGCAGCTCGGCCTGCGCCTCAGCGGTCCAGAGCTTGCCGCGCGGCCGGTCGCTATGGCCGAAGCCAGGCCGGTCGAAGGCGATGACCCGGTGATTCTCCAGCAGGGATGGGGCGACGCCGCTGCTGTCCCAGTCGCCGCCGCTGACCAGGTTGCCGTGCACCAGCACCACCGCCGGGCCGGTGCCGCGGTCGGTGTAGTGCAGCCGCACGCCATCGACCTCGATGAAGCGGCCCTGCGGCGGGTGGCGCCGCTCGGCGCGCTTTGCCGCCAGGCTGTTCAGCAGGGCAAGGCCACCGAGGACGGCGGCGCCGATCAGCGGCAGGCGGGCGGCGGGCTTGGCGGCGAAGTGGCGGGCGGTGGGGAAGCGGGTCAAACGGGGAGGTCCTCCGAGCATTCGATGCTGCGTTGCAGCACATGCCAACGGGGAGGCTCCCGGTCGGTTCCGCCTGTGGCGGCTAGCGGGTCACCGGCACCGCGTTCTCCGCGCGGCGCCGCTCGATCTCGCGCCAACGGGCGACGTTGCGGTTGTGCTCCTCCAGCGTCCGGGCGAAGGCATGGCCGCCGCTGCCGTCGGCGACGAAGAACAGGTCCTCGGTCGCCGCCGGGCGGGTCACGGCGCGCAGCGACGCCATCCCGGGCGCGGCGATCGGCCCCGGCGGTAGACCGCGGATGCGGTAGGTGTTGAAGGGGTGCTCGCGGTCGAGGTCGGCCCGGCCCAGCGGTCGGTCCAGCGTCCCGCCTTCGGCGGCGGCATAGGCGACCGTCGGGTCGGATTGCAGCGGCATGCCGCGCCGCAGCCGGTTCAGGAAGACCGCGGCGATGCGCGGCCGCTCCTCGGGCAGCGCCGTCTCGCGCTCGACGATCGAGGCGAGCACCAGCGCCTCGCGCGGGGTGGCCAGGGGCAGGCCCTCGGCGCGTTCGGTCCAGGCTGTGTTGAGCGCGACCAGCATGGCGCCCTCGGCCCGGCGCAGCAGCGCGGCGCGGTCGTCGCCCCATTGGTAGGCATAGGTCTCCGGCAGCACGGCGCCTTCCTCGGGCGCCGTGACCTCGCCGACGAGGCCGGGCGCCTCGCGCAGGACGCCGACGATCTGCCGCGCCGTCAGCCCTTCCGGGATGGTCAGCCGACGCTGCACTGGCCGCGCGCTGCGCAGCACGGCCAGTACCTGCTCGAGCGAGGCGCCGGGGGAAAGGCGAATTCGGCGGCGCGCAGCGGGCCCTGCCCGCGGGTCGCCCAGGCAGCGGCGGCGAAGCTGCGGGCATCGGCGATCACGCCGGCCTGCAGCAGCGTGCCGGCGATAACCTCGGTTCCGCCGCGCGGCACGACGACCTGGGCGGGGGCGGCCAGCGGCCCGGGCGCATGGTAGAGCCGGAGCGCCTGCCAGCCGGCAAGTCCCGCGAGGACACCAAGCGCCAGCAGCGCCACGCCGAGACGGCGCAGTGCCCTAGCCATGCAGGGGAAACCGGAAAAGGTGCATCGTCATCCCGCGCGAACGCGCAAGCCGGCCAGCGGATGCGCGCGAAACCGCGCCCTCAGGGCGCGGCGCGGAAGACGATGCTGGCGTTGGTGCCGCCGAAGCCGAAGCTGTTCGACAGCGCGACCTCGATCGGCCGCTCCTGCGCCACCTTGGCGACGCGGTCGATGCTGCTCTCGCGCGAGGCCTTCTCGAGGTTCAGCGTCGGCGGCGCGACGCGGTCGCGGATCGCCAGCACCGAGAAGATGCCCTCGACCGCGCCGGCGGCGCCCAGCAGGTGGCCGATCGCCGACTTGGTGGAGGACATCGCCAGGTGCTTGCCGTCCTCGCCCCAGAGCCGCTCCACCGCACCGAGCTCCAGGTCGTCGCCGAGCGGCGTCGAGGTGCCATGGGCGTTGACGTACTGGACCTCGGATGGCGCCACGCCCGCGCTCTTCAGCGCCGAGCGCATCGAGCGATAGGCGCCGTCGCCGGTCTCGGACGGAGCGGTAATGTGGTAGGCATCGCCCGACATGCCGTAGCCGATGACCTCGGCATAGATCTCGGCGCCGCGGGCCTTCGCGTGGTCCAGCGCCTCGAGCACCATGACGCCGGCGCCCTCGCCCATCACGAAGCCGTCGCGGCCCTCGTCCCAGGGCCGGGAGGCCTGCTGCGGGGTGTCGTTGTAGGCGGTGGACAGCGCGCGGGAGGCGCAGAAGCCCGCCATGCCGATCTCGGAGACCGCGGCCTCGGCCCCGCCGGCGACCATGACATCGGCATCGCCGAAGGCGATCAGCCGCGCCGCATCGCCCAATGCATGCACGCCAGTGGCGCAGGCCGTGACCACGGAGTGGTTCGGACCCTTGAAGCCGTACCGGATCGAGACATGGCCGGAGGCCAGGTTGATTAGCGCCGAGGGGATGAAGAAGGGCGAGATCCGCTTGGTGCGGCCGGCGGCGACGTGCTGCGAGGCCTCGTGGATCGTCTGGAGGCCGCCGATGCCGGAGCCGATCATGACGCCGGTGGCGCAGCGGCCCTCCTCGTCTTCCGGCTTCCAGCCCGAATCCTCGACCGCCTCGACCGCCGCCACGAGGGCGAGCTGGATGAAGCGGTCCATCTTCTTCTGGTCCTTGACCGGGATCCATTCGGCGAGGTCGAGCTTGCCCTCGGCCTTGGACCCGACCGGAACCTGGCCGGCGATCTTCGCCGGCAGGTCCTTGGTGTCGAAGGACTGGATGGCGGAGATGCCGCTCTCGCCCGCGATCAGCCGCTTCCAGACATGCTCCACGCCAAGACCGAGCGGGCAGGCGATGCCCATGCCGGTGATGACGACACGCCGCGGCGCGGCTCCGTTAGCGAACACGCTTGGCCTCTCCGTCCCTGTCCGGCCGCCTTCAGGCCGCCTTGTGCTCGTCGATGTAGGCGATCGCGTCCTTCACGGTCGTGATCTTCTCGGCGGCGTCGTCGGGGATTTCCACGCCGAAGGCCTCCTCGAAGGCCATGACCAGCTTCGACGGTGTCGAGACTGTCGGCGCCCAGGTCGTCGATGAAGGAGGCGTCGTTCGTGACCTTGGCCTCTTCCACGCCCAGGTGCTCGACAACGATCTTCTTAACCTTCTCGGCGGTATCGCTCATCGCCTGGTGTTCTCCTGATAACGGCGCGTGACTGCACCCTGGCGGCCCCGGGACGGGGCTCCCCAAAGAGCCGGGGGCTTAACACGGAACCCGGAGCGGGCCTAGGCGGTGTTTGCCGGGATGGCAAGCCCCTACCCAGCGGTCCGCGACACCCCATCCCGGCAGCAGGCCGGGGCGCCGGTCCTGTTGCAAAGTCTCTAGCGCGGCGGCGGCGCGACCGCCAGGGCCAGCCGGGCCAGGCCCATCATGGCCTCGATCGCCGCACCTGGACTCGCCAGGCAGGCCAGGGCGGCGAGGATCGCCACCGGCAGGGTGCCCCCTGCCCCAGCACGGCCACCGGCGCGGCGGCCGAGGCGGCGGCGAGGAGCCAGAAAGGCCCGTCCGGCCAACCGCCGGGCGGGGCACGGTGCCGGAAGACCTGACGCTTGAAAACCGGGGGCTTTTCCACGCGCGCCATCCGCCGCTTCGCCTGCTGGAGGGGAAAGCGGGCGAGCCTAGCGGAGGTTGCCTGGCCGTTGCGCGAACATTCGGGCGATGGCGGCGGCGCAGCCTACAAGGCCCGGTTGGCCCGGGCCAGCACCGCCTCGAACAACACCTGGCACCCTGCCTCGGCCTCCTCCGGCTCGATGCTCTCGGCCTCGTTGTGGGAGAGCCCGTCCTTGCAGGGGGTGAAGATCATCGCGGTCGGCACGGAGCGGGCGACATAGACCGCATCATGACCGGCGCCCGAAACGATCTCCCGCGCCGGCAGGCCGAGCCGGGCGGCAGCCTGGCGCACGAGGTCGACGCAGCCGGCATCGAAGGGCTGGGCAGGCAGGCGGAACAGCTCGGTCAGTTGCAGCGGGGTGCCGCAGTCGCGCGCCAGGAAACCGGCCTCGCGCGGGAATTGCGCGGCCAGTCGCTCGATCTCGGCAAAGTCGGGGTGGCGGGATTCGACGCTGAAGCGGACCTCCCCGGGCACCACATTGCGGCTGTTGGGCAGGACATGCAGCTGGCCGACGGTGCCGCGGCCGTCCTCCCGCGCCCGCATCATGCGGTCCACCAGGTCGATGATGCGGGCGGCGCAGACCAGCGCGTCGCGCCGGGCGGCGGGCGGGGTGGTGCCGGCATGGGCGTCCTGGCCGGTGACGACCGCGTCGTACCAGACCTGCGCCTGGGCACCGGTGACGATGCCGATCCGCTTGCCTTCCTGCTCAAGGATCGGCCCCTGCTCGATATGCAGCTCGAAATAGGCATCGGCCGGGAAGGGCCGCGCGGGGTGGTCGCCCTTGTAGCCGATCGCGGTCAGCGCCTCATTGACGCTGACGCCGTCGACGTCCCGCAGGGCATAGACCTTCTCCAGCGGGTAGACCCCGGCCCAGGCGCCGCTGCCCATCAGCGAATGGCCAAAGCGGCTGCCCTCCTCGTCGGTCCAGTTGACCAGCTCGACCGGCGCCTCGGTCACGATGCCGAGGTCGGCCATGCTGCGCATCACCTCGAGCCCGGCGATGACGCCGAGCGCACCGTCGAACTTGCCGCCGGAGGGCTGGCTGTCGAGGTGGCTGCCGAGCAGCACGGGCAGCCGGGTGGGGGTCGCGCCCTTCGCGGCGCGCGAACATGTTGCCGATGGCGTCCACTCGGACAGTCAGGCCCAGCGCCTCGCACCAGCCGCGGAAGCGGTCGCGGCCGGCACGATCCACCTCGGTCAGCGTCAGGCGCCTCACCCCGCCTTTCGGCGTCGCGCCGATCTCGGCCATGGACATCAGGCTGTCCCACAGCCGCTTGCCGTCGATGCGCTGGTTGGTGCCGCTCATGCCGCCTCGGTCCTTCGGAAGGCGGCCGGTCTAGCGCGAAGGCGCCGCCGGCGGAACTGGGACCGGCCCTGCCCTTGCCATGCCAGGGCGAGGCCTGTCCAGCCAATGTCGAGCCAGCGATCCACGTCCCGGGTGTCTCCACCCGGGACGATCGCGGGCTACGCCTTGACCAACGGGCAGCCACCCTGGCCCAGGGGCCGGAAGGCCTCCTCCGCCGGGGTGGTCTGCAGCAGCTTGTAGTAGTCCCAGGGCCCCTTGCTCTCCTCCGGCCGCTTCACCTCGAACAGGAAGGCGGGATGCAGCTTGCGGCCATCCTCGCGGATGCGGCCCGCCCCGAAGGCGTCGTCGTCGGTCGGCATCGCCTTCATCCGCGCCACCGCGGCCGCGCCATCGGCCTTGGCGGCCGCCACACCCATATCGGCCACCGCCTTCAGGTAGTGCAGCGTGCCGGCATAGGTCCCGGCATGGGTGCTGGCGAAGCCGGCATTGCCGATCTGCGGCCGGATTCGCGCGGTCAGCGCCCGCGTGCGGTCGTTCAGGTCCCAGTAGAAGCTCTCGGTCACGATCAGCCCGGCGGCGGTGCGCAGGCCGAGCGAATGCACCTCGGTGATGAAGAGCAGCAGCGAGGCGAGGCGGATGCCGCGCCGGGTCAGGCCAGATCCGGCCGCCTGCTTGACGCAGTTGGTGGTGTCGGTGCCGGCATTGGCCAGGCCGATCACCTTGGCGCCGCTGGCCTGCGCCTGCACGAGGAAGGAGGAGAAGTCCGAGGTGCCCGGGAAGGGCGTCCGCACGCTGCCGAGGATCTTCCCCCGGCCGCCTTGACGAAGCCGCCGGTGTCCCTCTCCAGCGCATGGCCGAAGGCATAGTCGGCGGTGATGAAGAACCAGCTGTCACCGCCCGCCCGGACCGTCGCGCCGCCGACCAGAATTGGCCAGCATCCAGGTGTCGTAGGTCCAGTGCACCATGTTCGGCGAGCAGCGGATGCCGGTCAGGTCCGAACTCGCGGCCGAGCTGTTGATATGGACCTTGTTCTTCTCCCGGCAGATGTCGTTGGCGGCGAGCGCGACGGAGGAGGTGGCGATGTCCACCAGGCAGTCGACGCCGTCGCGGTCGAACCATTGCCGGGCGATGTTGACGCCGACATCCGGCTTGTTCTGGTGGTCGGCGTAGACGAAGCTCCACATTGAAGCCGCGCTGGCCGAAATCCTGGATCGCCTGGCGCGCCGCGGCGACCGAGGTCTGGCCGGTGACGTCGCGGTACATGCCGGATAGGTCGACCGGCAAGCCGAGCTTGATGGTGTTGGCCGGATTGTTCGTCCCTTGGGCCCTCGCGCGGCGGAAGGGCAGCCCGCCCAGCGCCGGCAGGGCCGCCGCCTGCAACAGGGTCCTGCGGTTCAGATCAGCCATGATGTCGCCTCCCCTTGGGCGGTGGTGTCTGCCGCACCGCCTGCCCGGGGGAGAGGCTATGGCATCGGCCCCGCCGGGGGAAAGCGGAAGCGTCAGCCGCGGAACCAGGCGCCGGAGGCGATGACGGCGACGATCAGCGTGCCATAGGCGACCAGGGCCACCGCCAGCGCGGCGAAGACCCAGGTGAGCGAGCCGGTCAGCACCAGCGCGGCGTAGCCACCGGCCACCGCAATCACCAGCCGCAGCAGCCCGGCCAGCAACGGCCATAGCAGCCGCCCGGCGCCCTGCGAGGCGAAGTAGAGCGAGAGGCCGAGCCCGAAGAAGCCATAGGTCGGCCCGACCACCCGCAGATAGGCGGCCCCGTCTCCAGCATCGCCGGATCGTCGCCAAAGAGGCCGAGCCAGGCTTCCGGCCAGATGGCGGCGGCGAGCCCCACCGTCTCGGTCAGCAGGAAGGCGACGGCGCCGCCGGTGAGCGCGATGCGCAGCGCCCGCTGCCCCTGCCCGGCGCCGATATTGGTGCCGACAAGGGCCACCAGCGGCGCGCCAAGGCCGAAGACCAACGGGATCAGCAGGTATTCGAGCCGGTTGCCGGTGCCGTAGCCGGCGATCGCATCCGGCCCGCCGGCTGCGGCGACCAGCGCGGTGGTCAGCGCCACCGTCGCCGTGGTCTGGAAGGTGGAGAGCGAGGCGACGGCGCCGACCTTCAGGATGTCGGCGAACATCGCCGCCCGCAGCGGCGCGAGGCGAAAGCGGGCGATGCTGCGGCCGGAGATCACCGCCCAGCCGAGCAGCGAGGTGGTCAACGCCGAGGTGACCACCACCGCCCAGCCCGCGCCGGCGACGCCGAGCGCCGGGACCGGCCCATAGCCGAAGATCAGCAGCGGCGAGAGCGGGATCAGCAGCGCGACGCCGAGCACCACGGCGACCGAGGGCAGCATCATGTTGCCGGTGCCGCGGAGGACGCTGGCGAAGGCGTTGTAGAGCCAGACCAGCACGGCGCCGGCGAAGACCACGTCGGAATAGGCGAGCGCCGCCTCGAGCGAGGCGCCCTCCCCGCCCAGCGCCCGGTAGAGCGCCGGGCCGAAGCCGATGACCAGACCGGAGAAGAGCAGGCCGAGCAGGCCGTTGATGACCAGCGCGTGCAGCACCAGCGCATCGGCGTCGTCGCGCCGACCGGCGCCGAGGGCGCGGGCGATCGCCGAGGAGATGCCGCCGCCCATCGCCCCGCCCGAGAGCATCTGCATCATCATGAAGCCGGGGAAGACCAGCGCCATGCCGGCCAGCGCCGCGGTGCCGAGATGGCCGACCCACCAGGTCTCGATCAGCCCGACCGAGGCCTGGGCCAGCATGACCAGGGTGTTCGGCCAGGCCAAGCGCAGCAGGGTCGGGAGCACCGGCCCGTGCAGCAGCAGCCGCGTGCGCGGGTTCATCGTGGTGGCGGCGGCAGGCGCAGGCGCGGCGGCGGTGACGGCGGTCATGACGCGTCCTTTGTGGAATCGGGGGCGGCGCGCCGGGCGAGGCGGCGGCGCGTCGCCTCCCCGCGGCGGGACCGGGGGCGACGACGAAATCGGGGCCGATGATCGGTCGGCCGGTGGCGCGGTCGACCAGCACCGGGTCGGCCGGGGCGCCGGTCCGGGCATCGACGAGCTGCACGCTGGCGCCTTCCGGGGCGAAGTGCCGGTTGCCCCAGGCCATCATCGCCAGCAGCACCGGGCGGAAGTCGCGGCCGCGCTCGGTCAGCACGTATTCGTGCCGCGGCGGGCGGTCCGAATAGAGCCGGCGCTCGAGCAGCCCGTCCTCGACCAGGGCGGCCAGGCGGCGGGTCAGCATGTTGGGGGCGATGCCGAGGCTGTCCTGGAATTCCTCGAACCGGGTCAGGCCGGCGAAGGCGTCCCGCAGGATCAGGATGCTCCACCACTCCCCCACGCGTTCAAGGGACCGGGCAATGGGGCAGGGCATGGAATCGAAGCTGGTGCGGCGCATGGCGGCAGGCTAGGCGCATTCACTATCAACATGCAAGTCACTTGGCATGGGCGGAGCCCGCTGCCGGCTCATGGACCCGTGGGCGGGAAGGGACACGCCGGTCCCACCCCACCCGGCCTCAGCCGAACTCGATCGTCAGGTTCATGGGGAAGATGCCGAACTCATCGTCCATCCGGAGGCGCCCCGCCGGCCCGGCTGCGCGCCGCAGATCGGGCAGCCGCAGCACTGCCTTGCAGATCTCCGGAATCATCACCCGGTTCATGTAGACGCCGAAGCATTCATGCATGCCGTAGCCGAAGTGCATGTAGGCCTCCGCCGGCCGGTCGGTGCGGAAGGCCCGCGGGTCGCGCAGCTTCCGCCCGTCGAACATGGCGGACCGGGTGGCGGCCATGACGAAGGCGCCGGCCGGGATGGTCCGCGCCCGCCAGGTGCCGGCGGCCAGCCGGTAATCCTCCAGGCAGTTGCGGAACAGGCCCGGCGTCAGCGGATAGAAGCGCGAGGCCTCGAAGACATGGCGCGCGAGCATGGCGTCGTCGCCGGCCAGCGCCGCCGCCTGCGCCGCGGCCAATTCCCGCGGCCGGTCGAGCAGCACCTCGAAGAGCTGCGGGATCACCATCGGCGGCTGCGGCAGGGCGCCGACGATCAGCCCGATCATGTTGTTGCGGATCTCCCGGTCGGAGAAGCCGGGGAGCCCCATTTCCTGGAAGGCCAGGCAGCGCTCCAGGACGTCGTCGTGCTTGCCCCGCGCCAGCTTGCGCGCGGCGATCGTCTCCTCGACATAGCCGCGCATTGCGGCCGCCAGCGGCTCCGCCGCCAGCTTGCGCGCGGGATCGTCGAAGAGGTCGGCGAACATGTAGCCGAACAGCCCGCGCGCCTGGTCGGAAAAGCCCCGCAGGCTGCGCCCGGGCGTGCCGAGATAGCTGCCGAAGAGCCGCGTGGTGACGTCCTGGGTCAGCTCCATCGCCAGGTCGAGGCGCCCGGCCGGGCGCGCGCGGTCGATCACCGCGGCGGCAAGCCGTGCGGTCTCCGGCCCGACGCGGGCCACCGCCTCCGCGCGCGGCGCGGTCATCCGCATGTTGGTCTTGTCGCGGGTGTAGCGCTCCTCGTCCCGCATCCCGAGGAAGATGTTGTCGCCATCCATGATGGTGGCGATCTTCGGCGCATAAGGGACGTCGAAGACGTTCGGCCGGCTCAGTACCTCCTGCACGTCGTCGTAGCGGGTGACCAGCGCCCAAGTCCGGCCGCGGATGCGCACCACCAGGATGGGGGCGAGGGTCCGCGCGATGCGGAACACCAGGTCCATATGGCCCTTCAGCCAGCCAAGGATGCGCTGGCCGGTGCCCGGCGCCTGGACGGCGCCCGCCACGTTCACCCCGTCCGGCATGCGGGCTGCCCTCCTCCGGCTCGGGGTCAGGTCGGGTCGACGGAGCCCATGGCCATCATCCGCAAGGCGGTGATGCTCGGGATGAAGAAGTACTCGCCGCCATGCGTCTCGACGAACATGGGCAGGTTGGCGGCGATGTAGGGCGCGCGGCCGGTCCGCGGGTCCGACTGCACGACGAATTTGTTGGCCAGCGGATTGTGCGGGTCGCGCCTGCCGGTGATCGGGCAGGCGTCGTTGCCGCTGTCGAGGTCGAGCCCGTAATGCAGCCATTGCTGCTGGATGAACTCGAACTGCCGGAACAGGCTGCTGCAGAGCGCCATGATGAAGACGCCGTGCTCCGCCCCGTCGTCCGCGAGGCCGGCCGGCGAGGCGTCGCCATAGGGCAGACCGCGGCGCAGGATGCGGCGGCGGTTGGTCAGCTGGGTCGAGGCCTCGCCCAGCTTGTGGTCGGGGTCGAGCATGTCGCGCGGGTTCACCCGCCGCACATGCGACCCCAGTGGGCAGCGCACCCCGTCTGGATCCTCGGTGTAGCGGTAGTCGCGCAGCTTGCGGTCGAACTCCGCCGCTCGCGCCCTCTCCGCCGCATCCAGCGGCAGCCGTGCCGCGACCTTCGCCAGCACCGGCAGGTAGGGCGCGATGAACGCCCGCTCGTCCTGCTTGGTCGGGGCGAGCACCAGCGGCACGCCGGAGGGCCAGCGGCCGACCATCTTCGCCATCAGCGTCTCGCGCGCCTCGGTCGGGTCGGCGATGCCGGCGGTGCGGCCGAAGGCCTCGGCATGTGCGGTCATCGCGGCCTCGAAGGCGGCCGTGTTCTGGTGCAGCTTGCGCAGCGCCATGAAGGTGCCGTTGCGCATGAAATTGCCCGGCACCGAGGCGACCGGCAGTTCCTGCCCCTCGCTGGCCTGGCCGAGCAGGAACTCGCCGGCTGAGAGCGGCGCCCAACTCGTCTTCGCGTCGAAGGGACCGGACCGGATCTTGCCCGAGCCGAGGGCCGCGGCCGGGTCGTCCTCCAGCACACCCTGGCCGGTGAAGACCGGGTCGGAGATGCCGTCCGTGAAGCCGAAGGGCTCGCGCGGCGTCGGCACCAGCACACCGTCCGGCCCCCTGGCCATGATGGTGCCGGAATCCTGCCAGCGGTCCTCCGCCGGCGCGCGGCCATCCGGCCGCCGGCCATGGCCGCGCAGCAGCGTCAGCCGCCCGCGCGCGAAGGGATGCTCGGTCAGGCCGACCAGCCAGCGGGTCCAGACCTCGAGGTCGGGCACCGGCAGGCCGGTCGAAGGCTCGGCCTGGGCGTTCAGCGAGACCCAGACATGGATCGCCTTCTCGTCCTCGATATTGGCGTTGCGCCAGACCGTGTCCCAGCTCTCCGGCGCGCTCGCCTCGAGGTCGCCGAGGATGGTGTTGCGCCCGGCCATGCCCTGGATGAATTCGTCCGGCATCAGCCTGAGCGTCGAGACCGGCAGCTCCAGCGCGTTCAGCCCGGCCCAGGTGAAAGCGATGTTCAGCGTCACCGCCGGCTTGTCGCGCACCGGCGCGCCCGCCGGCGTGGCGGCGTTGCGCCAGGGCTCGGCGGTGGTGACGGCGGGGCGGATCTGGTCCACCAGCCAGCGGGCGATCTCGCTGTCCCAGCGCCGCGGGTCGTCCCGACGCCGGTTGACGTGGAACAGGAAGTAGCGGGCATAGGGGAAGCCATAGCGGCCATAGGGGCGGTGGATGTTGCCCTGGATGTCGTGCAGGTCGAGCGTGCTCATGCCACGGCCCCCTCGGTGCTGGCCGGCGCGGGGCGCGCGACGGCCGCTGCGGCGGGCTTGGCCTCGCTGCGGATGACGCCCGGCGGCTGGGTCGGCGCCGCTTCGCTGGCCGGCGCGTGGTCGCGCAGGAAGCGGCCGAAGGCGGCATGCAGCGCGGCTGGGTCGCGGCCCTGGTTCTCGATGACGAATTCCACGAAGCGCTGCTGCAGGTAGAGCGACTTCAGCACGTCCGGCAGCTGCGCGCCGCGCGGGAAGGGCCGCTTCGCCCGCGCCTTGAAGGCGTTGTAGAGCCAGAGGACATAGCCGCCGATGCCGAGCAGCACGAGCAGCACCACCAGCCCGCCCCAGCGCGCGACCCACGCGGCCGCGTCATGCGCCGGGCTGTCACGGCCAAGCGCGGCGTAGAGGAAGCACAGCGCCCAGACCCCGAGCGCCGCGGCGATCGGCTTGGCATAGCCGCCGATCGCGCCCAGCGCCTTGGTCGGCAGCGCCAGGTCGGCCGGCATCCGCGCCAGGTCGGCCGGCCGCCAGTAGTCATTGAAGGGGAATGTGGTCTCGACCTGGCAGGCCTTCACGTAGCGGAAGAAATCCTCGGCCGTGGTGACCGTGGCGGCGTCGAAGCCGTAGCAGCAGGCGAAGATGCGCGTCAGCTCCGGCCGCATCGTTGCCCAGAGCGTGTCGGTGAAGGCGCGGAGGGAGGCGTCCGTGCCGTCCGCCGCGTCGAAATCCGCGGCGAACAGCAGGTAGGGCGTGGCCAGCGCATCGACCGGCTGGTGCACCGTCGGGTCCAGCCGGCGCAGCTTGGCCAGCAGCGTGTCGCCGGAGACGCGGCCATTGTAGGGCGGCGCGTCGATCAGCACGAAGCGCGCCAGGTGCGTCATGGTGTTGCGGGTGAAGGGGCTCTCTGCCTCGTCCTCCCGGGTGGTCACGCCCACCTGGGAATCCGGCAGCATCGCCAGGGTGTCGAGCAGCGTCTGCCGCCAGGAGAAGCGCTGCGACCCCGCGGTGGTGCCGAGCCGCACCGGCGCGAGCATGGTCAGGAAGTAGTGGCCGCCATCGTAGTTGGGCATGCTGCCGCCTCCTCAACCGATGGCCTGTTGGGGTGACTGATCGGGGGGCGACGCGCCGGGCAGCCATTGGCGCCGGTCGAAGTAGCGGCGGCGCGCCGCCTCCGCGCGCTCGGTCGCGGGCGAGGCGGAGGGCGCGATGCCATGGGCGCCGAAGGCCTTCTGCCGGTCGGCGAGCATCTGGTTGTATTTCGCCGCGAAGGCGGCGGGATCGGCCACCGCGTGGTCGGCGGCCAGCGCGACCAGCGCGTCGCGCAGCTGCAGCGCCTGGACGATGTCGCGCTGCGCCGCGCCCGGCGTCGCGTTGTAGTAGTAGTTGGTCTGGATCTGATTGGCCGCGATGTAGTCCTTGAAGGCGGCGATCGGGATCGAGTGCGGGTACTTCGTGCTGGTGTACCAGAGGAAATCGAGCCCGGTCGGGATGCCGTCGGCGAAGGCGTCGATGTACTGGTCCCAGGTGCCGTTGAAGTTGCTCAGGAACAGCATGTAGTCGTTCTGCAGCGCGGCGGCCAGCTTCGGCTGGTCGGGGCTGACATGCGGCCAGGCCGCCCGGGGATCACCACCCAGCGGGCGAAGTGGATAGACTTCAGCCCCAGCAGCCCGGCCAGTTGGCTCGGCGCCGAATGCGAGATCCAGAAGATCAGCTGCGTCAGCCAGGTCAGGAGGCCGGGCCTGATCGGCGTCAGCACGTTCATCGCATAGGCCTTGCCGGCGATGTTCGACATCGAGCCCTCCGCGCCCGTGCCGGGCGTTCTTCGAGGACCGAACCGTGCATCCGCGGAAATTCGGATACAAGAACAATGAATGGGATCTTGGTGCGCCGGCGCACAGCACCGTACCGCGCGTCAACCGCAGAGAGAAGATCACCGGGGGATGGCGGCTGGCGTGGCGCCGGCGCACCATCGGGCAGCATGCTGCCTACCACCATCGATCCGCCGCCCCCGCCGAGACCCCGCCCCAGGCGCCGCCGCCCGGCGCCGCAGCGCCTGCTGGCCGGCTTCCTCGGCACCACGCTGGCACTGCTCGGCTGCGTCGCGCTGCTGCGGTGGACCGATCATCCCTGGCTGCTGCCCTCCTTCGGCGGCTCCTGCGTCATCCTCTTCGGCATGGCGCGCGGGGTGATGGCGCAGCCGCGCAGCTTCCTCGGCGGGCATGTGCTGGCGACGCTGGTCGGGTTGGGCTTCCGGCTCGGCTACGTGACGGTCGGCGGGCCGATCGAACTCTGGGGCGCCGCCGCGGTCGGCGCCGCGCTGACCGCCATGGCGGCGACCCGGACCATCCATTCCCCGGCCGGCGCCAACCCGCTGGTCGTCTTCGCCGAGCAGGCCGGGCCAGGCTTCCTGCTGGCGCCGCTGCTGCCCGGCCTCGCCATGTTGTTCGGCATCGCCTACCTGGTCAACAACCTGGACCGGCCCTGGGGCGCCGGCCCCTGGCCACGCTTCCGCGAGACTTCGCCACGGCGCCGGGCCGTGCGAAACTCCCCGGCAACTCCAGGCGGAAAGCGCGCATGACCCAGCCTCTGACCATCGGCTTCCTGCTCTTCCCGCGGCTCACCCAGCTCGACTTCACCGGGCCCTTCGAGGTGCTGTCGCGGCTGCCCGGCGCCACGATGCGGTGCATCTGGAAGCAGGCCGGGCCGGTGCGCTCGGATACCGGTCTGACCATGCTGGCCGATACCGCCATGGCGGATTGCCCGCAGCTTGACCTGATCTGCATCCCCGGCGGCCCCGGCGTCACCCCGCTGATGGAGGATGCCGAGGTGCTCGATTTCCTCCGCGCCCAGGCGCCCGGGGCGCAATGGGTCACCTCGGTCTGCACCGGCGCGCTGGTGCTGGGCGCGGCCGGGCTGTTGCGCGGCCGCCGTGCCACCACGCATTGGGCCAGCCACGACTTCCTCGCCCCGCTCGGTGCCGTGCCGGTGCAGGCGCGGGTGGTGCGGGACGGCAACCTTGTCACCGGCGGCGGCGTCACCGCGGGGATCGACTTCGCCCTGACCATCGTTGCCGAGATCGCCGGTCCGGCGGCAGCCCAGGCAATCCAGCTGCAGGTCGAGTATGCCCCGGCGCCGCCCTTCGCGGCGGGCGACCCGGCCTCGGCCCCCGCCGCCGTGTTGGCGGCGGCGCAGGCGCGCGGCGCCGGGATGCGGGCGGAGCGCGAGGCGCTGGTGGCTCGCGTCGCCGCCCGGCTGGCGGCCTGACCCTGGCCGAGCCGCCCCCCGATTTGCCGGCCGGGGCGCGGGCGGGGCCGCCTGACCCCGTCCCCGCCGCCCGCGGGCCGAACCGGATCCTGCTGCTCGGCCTCGGCTATCTGTGCCTGGTGCTGGCCGCCATCGGCGCGGTGTTGCCGGTGATGCCGACCACGGTCTTCCTGATCGTCGCCGCCTGGGCCTTCGGCCGCGCCAACCCGCAATTGCGCGCCCGGATGCGGGCGCATCCCCGCTTCGGCGCCACGCTGCGGCATTGGGAGGACCACGGCAGCATCGGCCCCCGGGCCAAGCGGGCAGCGCTGGGCGGGATGGCGCTGGGCTGGCTGATGGTCACCGCGGTCTTCCGCGACCTGCTCGCCTCCGCCATCGCCGGGGCCTGCATGGCTGCCGTGGCGGTGTACATTCTGACGCGTCCGTCGCATTCTGCACCCGGAGGCTCCTGAGCGCCGGATGGAGGGCCAGGCTGCCGCCCGGCGCAGGCCAGGGCGCAGCAAGATCGCCAGCCATAAGGCCAGCGGGCATCACCCTTGCGCCGGGCGCGGGCGGCGCCACGGCAGGATGATGGGCAAAGCCGGGGCAGGCTTCCCACATAAGGCGCATATTGGACCAGAGGACGCCGCGGTCGCCCGACCGCGGCGCGACGCATCGCCCCGGCCGCGCCGGGGGCAATACCGACAGGACATATTCCCGTGGCACAAAGTCCGGCGAAAGCCGATACCGCACAGCCGATCGACCCCGCCCAGATGGAGGAGGAGGTCGCCTATCTCGCCAAGCGCCACCGCGTGACCCCGGCCATCATCCGGGAGATTATCCGCCGGTCCGGCGCCAGCGAGCGCAGCGCCATCGAGCGCGAGATCCAGAAGGGCAAGGCGCGGCGCTGAGCCGCCCTGCGCGGGGAGGGACGCCATGACCGCCGATGAGTTGAAGGCCTGGGCCCTGGCCAATGGCTGGCAGATGATCGGCGGCATGCCCTGCCTGACCAAGCCGTCGCGTCCGAACGAGGCCATCGTCCGGATGGACCTCAAGGCGACGGTCGTGAACATCGAGGTGAAGAAGCCCGCGGGAAAGTGGGAGAAGGTCTCCGGCGCGGCCTATGCCAAGGTAGAGGCCGACGAGGCGACCGGGCTGCCGCGCGGCCTCGGGCTGGATACGATCCCGGGCTTCACCATGCTGATGCGGGAGAACCTGGATGCCAGGGTATTCGCCGGCATGGGCGGCGGGCCGAAGCGGCGCTAGCCCGGCTCGCCCCCCACCGGCCGCAAACCCGGTCCTGACCTGGCAGACCGGCGCGGGCACCGTGCTCGGTCCCGCCTTGCAGCCGCGCGGAAGCGGGGCCGCTGCCGCTCAGCGCTGGCGCGCCTTGCGCGCCGCGTAGCGGGCGTCGCGCGCCGCTTTCTGCTCGGCCGCCAGGGCCAGGGCGCGAGCCTTCTTCTCGGCATCGAGCTGGATCGCGCGCTCGCGCTGCTCGGCCTCGCTGCGGGCAGCATTCGCCGCCTCCTCGGCCTCGCGGGCGGCCTTGGCGCGGGCCTCGGCGGCCTCCGCCTCGGCGCGGGCCTTGGCCTCGGCGGCCAGGCGGGCAGCCTCGGCTTCCCGCGCGGCCTTCCGCTCGGCGATACGGGCGTCGCGCGCCTCGGCGATTGCCTTCTGCTGGGCCAGCTTTTCCTGGACCCGCGGGTCGTCCAGCCCGGGGCGGGCCTTGAAGCGTTCGAGCAGGGACTGCTTGGCCTTCGCCTGGGTGCTCAGGCGGTCGTTGAAATTGTCGTACTTGCGAGCATTCATGGCGGCCTTTTAAAGCAGGAAGGCCCCGCGCGGCTACCCCGTTCCGAAGCGGGCCAGCCATGCCGATGCCTCGGGGCCGGTCCGCGGACACCGCAAGGGTCGGGCCGGCCCAGGCTTGGTTGCCGGATGCTGCAGCGCGGCGCATATCGGGCCGATGCCCTCCCACGATCCCGGCGCACCGTCGGGCGCCGCGCCCGGATCGACCCGGCGCCTCATCCTGCTGCTCGGCCTCGCCTCCTTCGCCGGGGCGCTCAGCGTGCGCGCGACGGACCCCTTCGTGCCGACCATCGCCGCGGAATTCGCGGTGTCGACCGACCGGGTGGCACTGCTGGCCACCGCCTTCGCGGTCCCCTTCGCACTGATCCAGCCGATCCTCGGACCGGTGGGCGATGCGCTGGGCAAGCGGCGGATCATCCGCGCGGCCCTGCTGCTGCTCTCCTTCTTCGCCTTGCTCGCGCCGCTCTCGCCCGGCCTCGGCACGCTGACCCTGCTGCGGGCGCTGACCGGCATCGCCGCCGGCGGCATCATGCCGCTGACCCTCGCAACGGTCGCCGATGCAGTGCCGATCCAGGACCGCCAGGTGGCGCTCAGCCGTGTGGTGGTCTTCGCCATCGCCGGGCAGATCGCCGGCGGCGCGCTGGCAGGCGTGCTGGCCCCGATCATGGGCTGGCGCGGGGTGCTGGGGTTGTGCGGCGGCGTCGCGCTGCTGGCGGCGGGGCTGCTCTTCCTCATCCCCTTCGGCGGCCCACCCGAGCCGCGCCGGCGGTTCGAGCCGGTCAAGGCGCTCGGGCGCTACCGGATGATCCTCGGTATGCCGGCGGCGCGCATCCTCTATCTCGCGGTCTTTCTCGAAGGCATCTTCGTCTTCGGCACCTTCCCCTATCTGGCGCCCGTGCTGCAGGCACGGGGCCTGGGCAGCGGCGGCGGGGCGAGCCTCGAGGCCGGGTTGGCGGTCGCCGCCTTCGGCGCGGGCGGCTTCGTCTATGCGGCGATGGCGCGGCCGCTGCTGGCGCACATAGGCCAGTCCCGCATGGTGCGGCTCGGCGGCGGGCTGGCCGCGGCGGCGCTGCTGGGCTTCGCCTTCGCGCCGGTTGCGGCGCTGTTCATCGCTGCCGGGCTGCTGCTCGGCACCGGCTTCTACATGATCCACAACTCCATTCAGACGCGGGTGACCGAGGTGGCGCCGGAGGCGCGCGGCTCGGCCGTGGCGCTGCACGCCTTCCACTTCTTCGGCGGGCAATCCTTCGGCCCGGTGCTGGTCGGGCTGGCGATCGGCGGCTTCGGCGCGCCGGCGGCCTTCGCGCTGGCGGCGGCCGGGATCCTGGCGCTGAGCATCAGGTTGGGCCGGCGATAGGATTGCGAACGGCCGGCCCGGTTGCCCGGGGCCAGCCGCTGCGCCGTTGGGGTTGAGAGCTCAGGCCGCCTTGAGGTGCTGCAGCAGCTTTTCCGTGGCGCCCGCCTTGTCGGTGCGGTCGATGGCGGCGAGCTCGGCGGCCAGGCGGTCCATCGCCTGCTCGTAGATCTGGCGTTCGGAGAAGGACTGGTCCGGCTGCCCGGCATTGCGGTGCAGGTCGCGAACAACCTCGGCGATCGCCACCGGGTCGCCGGAGTTGATCTTGGCCTCGTATTCCTGGGCGCGACGGGACCACATGGTGCGCTTGATGCGCGCCCGGCCCTTGAGCGTGTCCAGGGCTTCCTTCATCGCCTCCTCCGAGGCGAGCTTGCGGAGGCCAGAAGAGGATGCCTTCCCGACCGGGACGCGCAGCGTCATCCGGTTCTCATCGAAGGTGACGACGATGACCTGAAGGGTGTGACCCGCGGCGGACATCGATTCTGATGCCCTGAACGGTCCCGACCCCATGGGTCGGGTAGACGACATGGTCGCCGGTCTTGAATTCCACGTGTTTCGACGGCTGTCTCGGAGGGGTGAATGGGGCCCGTCGCGCCGGGCCGGCATGCCATGGGCATGGACGGGCGGCACGGGGGCGGGGAGAGGGGCGGATGCCTGCGCCTCGGCCATGCCGGGGGAGCGGGCTTCGCCGCCACCGGCGGGGCCGGGGGTGGCGAATCTGGGCTTGTCATGGCGGGGGCGGCGCGGCCCGCCTCGGCGGTGCGGCTGGCGGCGGCCTTTGGCGGCGGCGCCGCCATGGCCGGCTTCGCCGCGGGCTTCGCGGCCGGGAGGGCAGGCTTCGGCGCCGGTGCCACCGGCGACGGGGACGCGGCCTGGATCTTGGGCGGTTGGAGCTTGGCCGCTGTCGCAGGGGCGGCCTGCTTCGCCGTCGCGGGCTTCGCCGCGGCTGGCTTCGGCGCGGGCGACATGGCGGATTTGGCGACTGGCTTCGGCGCGGCGGCCTGAACGGGCTTGGGCGGCGCGGCCACCGGCTTGGTGGCGGCAACGGGCTTCGCAGCCGGCTTCACGGCGGCCTTGGCGACCGGCTTCGCCGCGGGCTTGGCGGCGACCTTCGCGGCCGGCGGCTTCGCCGGCTTGGCCGCGGCGGTACGACGCGCTTCCGCCACCTGCTTCGGCTTGGCAGCCGGGCGCGCTGCCTTGGCGGGCGGCTTCGCCGGGGCGCCACGCCCCCCTTGCCGCTGGCCTGTGCCTTCATGCCGGACAAATCTCCTGCGGCAGGTCCGAACCGAACGGCCAGCACATCCCGCAGCCCCCCAGGAATCGGTGGCTGGACAGCCCTTCGAAGGAGCACCTGTCGGGGTCGCGACCCATGCCGAAGTTCCGCATATGCTTCCACCGGCGGCCGGCTTGGCCATCGGGTTGAAACCATAGCATTCCTTCCAGCGGGAGTCATTATCCCGGCCGGCCCGGCGCCCTGCTGGAGACCCGAGCCGCCGCGCCTCCCTCGAATGTGCGTAGCCGTACGATCGGGTCGGCGCGGCCGGCCGAACGTGGTTTTCACGCTTTAATTTCGTGGTTTTTGTGGCGGCGTCGACGCTGACTGCGTAGGGGAAGCGCCGCCGGGCGACGCCGGCCCTGGGCAGCACCGGTCCGCCCGGGCGATTTTCCTCACAGGGACGTTCTACGCGGCAGGATCGCGGCCGAGTCCCATACAACGACCAAGACCAACAGCCACACGAGGGACGCCAGGCATTATCGACGTGGATACGCTTGAATATACCGTTTTTTGTCGTTAAATATCCGGTAACGCCGACATCGGTCGTGCAGACCTACCCCTTCAAACTCCGCCCGCGAGGAAATCAAGCCGATGAGCAACCCGGCGAAGGCGAAGCCCGCCACCGCGCCCCAGGTCTTCACCGCCAACCGCCTGCGCGACGGCCGCGTCGTCTGGCTGGGCGAAGGCACCGCCTGGGTCGAGACGGTCGCCGAGGCCCGGGTCTTCCAGCCTGCCGAGGCCGCCTCCGGCCAGGCCCTGGCCCAGGCGGCGGAGCGCGTACAGCAGGTGGTCGGCGCCTATGGCGTCGAGGTCACGCTGCAGGCCGGCCAGCCCGTGCCGGTGAAGTTCCGCGAGCGGCTGCGCGCCCAGGGCCCCTCGGTCGATGCCGAGCCGCCCGCCTATCGCCTCGCCTCCTGAGATCCGGGACCCCGCCCGATGAATGCCTATGTCGGCCCCACCGCCCTGCCCGCCCCCGCCTATCCGCCGCATGCGCGGACCTATCGCTATGACGAGGTCGACCGGGAATTCCTGGCCGAGCGCATCGCCGAGTTCAGCGGCCAGATCGAGCGCCGGCTAGCCGGGGCGCTGACGGAGGACGAGTTCAAGCCGTTGCGGCTGATGAACGGCCTCTACCTCCAGCTGCATGCCTACATGCACCGGATCGCCATCCCCTATGGCCTGCTGAATGCGACGCAGCTCCGCCAGTTGGCGATGATCGCGCGCCGCTGGGACCGCGGCTTCGGCCACTTCACCACCCGCACCAACATCCAGTTCAACTGGACGAAGCTGGAAGACGTGCCCGACATGCTCCGCGCCCTGGCGGAGGTCGACATGCACTCCATCCAGACCAGCGGCAATTGCATCCGCAACACCACCATCGACGAATATGCCGGCGCCGCGCCGGACGAGGTGGTGGACCCGCGCATCTACGCCGAGATCATCCGGCAATGGTCGACGCTGCATCCGGAATCCACCTGGCTGCCGCGCAAGTTCAAGGTCGCCATCACCGGTGCGGCGCAGGATCGCGCGGCGATCCAGATCCACGATGTAGGCCTCCAGGCGAAGCGCAACGCGGACGGCGCGATCGGCTTCGAGGTCTGGGTCGGGGCGGCCTCGGCCGCACCCCGATCCTGGCGACCAAGCTGCGTGACTGGGTGCCGGAGGACGAGCTCCTCGCCTACCTGGAAGCCGTCATCCGCGTCTACAACGCGCTGGGACAGCGGGAGAACATCCACAAGGCCCGCATCAAGATCCTGGTGCGCGACCTGGGCGAGGAATACCGCGCGCGGGTCGAGGCCGAGTTCGCCCGCCTGCCGAAGGAGAAGTACCGGCTGGACCCGGAGATCGTCGCGGAGATCGCGGCGCATTTCGCCCCGCCGCCCTTCGCCGCGCTGCCGGACAATCCCGCAACCTACGTCCAGGCGCTCGACGGAAACGCCGCTTTCGCCGCCTGGGCGAAGCAGAGCGTCCGCGCCCACAAGGCGCCGGGCTATGCCTCGGTCACCATCTCGCTGAAGCCGATCGGCGGCATCCCGGGCGATGCCTCGGCCGAGCAGATGGAGGCGGTGGCCGCGCTCGCCGAGCGGCATTCCTTCGGCGAGATCCGCGTGACCCACGTGCAGAACCTGGTGCTGCCGCATGTGCGGCAGGAAGACCTGCTGGCGGTCTGGGAGGGCCTGCGCGCGGTCGGGCTCGCGACGCCAAATATCGGCCTGGTCAGCGACATCATCGCCTGCCCGGGGATGGACTACTGCTCCCTGGCCACCGCCCGCAGCATCCCGGTCGCGCAGATGATCTCCGAGCGCTTCGCCAGCCTCGACCGGCAGCTCGACATCGGCGAGTGCTTCATCAACATCTCCGGCTGCATCAATGCATGCGGCCACCACCATGTCGGTCATATCGGCATCCTCGGCGTCGATAAGCGCGGCGCCGAGAGCTACCAGATCACTCTCGGCGGCTCGGCGACCAACGATGCGGCGATCGGCGAGCTGGTCGGGCCGGGCTTCCCTACGATGCTGTCACCGATGCGGTGGAGACCATCCTCCGCATCTATGTCGCGCGGCGCGCCGCTGGCGAGCGCTTCGTCGACACCTATCGCCGCATCGGCCTCGCGCCGTTCAAGGAGGCGCTCTATGCCGTTGCTTGAGGATGGCCGCATCGTCGCCGACGACTGGGTGACGGTCGCCGAGGACACGCCGCTGCCGGACGCGCCGGCGATCCTGTCTTTCGCCCGGCTGCGCGCCGAGCCGCTCGAGGGCCGCAACGCGCCGCTCGGCTTGGCGCTCGACCCGGCGACGCAGCCGGAGGCGATCGCCGACCTGCTGCCGCGGCTGTCGCTGATCGCGTTGACGCTGCCGAAGTCGAAGGACGGCCGCGCCTTCACCCAGGCCCGGGCGCTGCGCGAGCATTTCGGCTTCCAGGGCGAGATCCGCGCCACCGGTCATGTGCTGCCCGACCACTACCGGATGCTGCTCCGCTGCGGCGTCAGCACCGTGCAGCTCCTCGAGGATGCTGATTCGGCGGTCTGGATCCGCTCGGCCGATGTGGTCGACATCGCCTACCAGCCGGCCCGCGATGCCGGCGCACCGCTCGGCCTGCGCCGCCGGCGGCTGGAAAGGGTTTGAGATGCACCGCCGTTCCCTGCTGGCGCTCGGCGCCGCGGTCCTCACGCGTCCGGCCTTCGCCGAGGCCTGGCCGGCTGAGCGCTCGATCCGCTACGTCGTGCCAGTGGCGCCCGGCGGCAGCCAGGACATCGTCGCCCGGCTCTTCGCCAGGCACCTGACCGATGCGCTCGGCCAGAGCGTGCTGGTCGAGAACATGCCCGGCGCCGGCAGCAATATCGGCTACGAGCATGTCTCCCGGCAGAAGCCGGACGGCTATACGCTGCTGGCGGGGTCCGACAGCCTGTCGATCAACAAGACGCTCTTCCCGAAGCTCGGCTTCGACGTGACCGGCTTCGCCCCGGTGGCGCAGGGCGTGCGGGTGCCGCAAATCCTGGTGGTGCGCGCCGACAGCCCGGCCCGCAGCTTCGAGGAATTCGTCGGCCTCGCCCGGCGCCAGCCGGTCGCGGTCGGCACGCCGGGCAATGGCAGCCTGGCGCACCTGCTGGGCGAGCAGATCCAGGGCGCCGCCGAGATCCGCTGGACCCATGCGCCCTACAAGGGCGGCGCGCTGGCGGTAAACGACTTGCTGGGCGGGACCCTGCAGGGCGTGCTGATCAATATCGGCGCGGTGACCGACCATGTGAAGGTCGGCAGGCTGCGCGGCCTCTTCGTCTCCTCCGGCGAGCGCACCCGGGCGCTGCCCGAGGTGCCGACGCTCACCGAGGCCGGGCTGCCCGGCGCGACGGCCGTGGGCTGGCACGGCATCGTCGCCCCGGCCGGCACCGATTCTGCGATCCTGGCGCGGGTCAACGCGGCGCTGGTCGGCGTGCTGGCGAAGCCGGATGTCGCGGAGCGCGTCGCGGCGCTGGGCCTCGAGCCCGTCACGGCGCCGCCCGAGGCACTGGGCAAGGTTATCCTGGCCGATGCCGGGCGCTGGGCCGAGGTGGTGCGGCGGGCGCGGATCCAGCCGGACTAAGGCAAGGCCGGGGGAGAAGGTATTCTCCCCCAGTCCGCCTCGTCTATTTTTCCGAGTCCGGTACCCGCCTCGCGGCGGTAGCCGGCTTCCTGGCCCCCGAAAAGTCACCTGCTAGGCTCCCCTGGAATGGCGGGAGGAGCCAGGCATGCAGTTCGGCATCTTCGACCAGAACGACCTCGGCGCGGCCGATCTCGGCGCGCATTACGAATCCCGCCTGGCTCTCGCCGCCTTCTACGACCAGGCCGGCTTCGATCGATATCATGTGAGCGAGCACCATGCGACGCCGCTCTCGACGACGCCCACGACCGGCGCCTGGCTGAGCGCGGTCGCGCAGCGTACCACGCGGATCCGGCTCGGGCCCCTGGTCTACATCCTGCCGCTGCGGCATCCCCTGCAGGTCGCCGAGGAGGTCTGCCTGCTCGACCACCTCAGCCACGGCCGCTTCGAGCTCGGCATCGGCCGCGGCGTCTCGCCCTTCGAGCTCGGCTACCACGGCGTCGACGCGGCCGAGAGTCCGGCGATGCTGCGCGAGGGTCTCGACCTGCTGCTGCGCGCCCTGACGCAGGAGGAGGTGAGCTTCGAGGGTCGCTACTGGCAGTGCCGCGACGTGCCCATCGTGCTGCGGCCGAAGCAGCGCCCGCACCCGCCGCTCTGGATGCCGAGCGCCACGGTCGAGCACGCCGCCCGCGCCGCGCAGGGCGGCTTCGCCACGGTCTGCAACGGCCCGACGCAACGCATCGCCGACATCGTCGCCCGCTTCCGCGGCGAATGGACCCGGCCGGAGCCGCTGCCCTGCATCGGCCTGTCGCGCGCCATGGTCATCGCCGAGACGGCGGAGGAGGCGCAGGCGGTCGCGCGGCGCGCCTGGCGGGTTCATGCCATCAGCTTCCTCAAGCTCTGGCGCAAGCACGGCGCAGCGCCGGTCAATGCGGTGATGAGCGAGGATTTCGCCGATGCCGAGGCGGCCGGCCTCGCTTTCGCCGGAACGCCGGCGCAGGTCCGCGACGCGCTGCGGGCCCAGGTGGCGGCGACGGGCGTGAACTATGTCGTCAGCCGCTTCGCCTTCGGCGACCAGACCCATGCCGAGATGCTGCGCTCCGCCACGCTCTTCGCGCGCGAGGTCATGCCGGCGCTGGCCGAGGAACACCGTGCGGCCGCATGAAGCAACCAAGGGAGAACGATCCAATGAGCTTTCCGCTAACTGAATCCAATCCGGAGGCCCTCGGCCTCGACCCCCGCCCGCTCGAGCGGCTCTGCGCCACCATCGAGCGCCACGTGGCGGAAGGCCACCATCCCGGCGCGCAGGTCGCGGTCGCCCGGCACGGCAAGCTGGCGCTGTTCCGCAGCTTCGGGAAGGCCCGCGTCGCACCCGACGTGGCGGCCGATGCGCGCAGCCTTTTTCTGATGTATTCCAACACCAAGGTGGTCACCGCCGCCGCGGTCTGGATGCTGGTGGAGGACGGGCTGCTCCGCTTCCACGACACCATCGCCCAGCACGTCCCGGAATTCGCCGCCAACGGCAAGGGTGAGGTCACCGTGCTGCAGCTGCTGACGCATCAGGGCGGCTTTCCCTCGGCCGTCGTGCCGCCGGAGCACATGCAGGACCACGCGCTGCTGCGCCGCACGGTCTGCAACTTCACCCTGGAATGGACGCCCGGCAGCAAGGTCCGCTACCACCCCGCCTCGGCGCACTGGACCGCGGCGGTGCTGATCGAGGCGATCACCGGCCAGGATTTCCGGCATTTCATCCGCGACCGCGTCATCGCCCCGCTCGGCCTGGCGGACGAGATCTTCGTCGGCCTGCCGGAGGCGCAGCAGGCCCGCGCCGCCTTCATCTACGACCCGCCGGCCGAGGGCCGCTTCCCGCGCGCGACGGCGAGAACCACCCGCTGCACCAGCAGGCCGGCATCCCCGGCGGCGGCGGCTATGGCAGCGCGCGCGGCATGGCGGCCTTCTACCAGATGCTGGCCCAAGGGGGCGCGCTGAACGGCACCCGCGTGCTCTCGCCGCGGATGATCGAATTCGTGACGCGCAACTTCACCGGCGACCGCATCGACGAATACATGGGCCTGCCGATGAACCGCGGCATCGGGCCGCATTCGCGGGGCGAGTTCCCGGTGGCGCGCGGCCTCGGCGCCATCGCCCATCCCCGCACCTTCGGGCATGGCGGCGTGGGCAGCTTCTATTGCTGGGCGGACCCGACCAGCGGCGTCAGCTTCGCCTTTTTCTCGAACTGCCGACAGACCGAGATCTTCCACAATCAGCGGATGGACGTGCTGTCCAACCTGGCGCATGCCGCCATCCTGCCGGGGTGAGAAGGTTGGGGAGGGAAACAGGCATTCCCTCCCCAAACCCCACCCTTCCCTTGTATGGGTCGGCTGCCGCCGCGCGGCGGGTGCCAGACTCCCAAAAATAGATGAGGGGGTTGGACGCACCGCGTCCAACGGGAGAATACCTTCTCCCCGGCCTTCTAAGCCGCCGCCGCCAGCGTCGGCCGCTCGCCGGCGATCGTGGTCCGCACCATCAGCCGCCGCTCCGTCGTGCTGTCGAAGGGGGTCGCGCGGTGCAGCACCGCGCGGTTGTCCCAGACGACGATGTCCTGCGGCGCCCAGGCGTGCCGGTAGACGAATGCCGGCTGCGTCGCATGCGCCATCAGCGCCTCGATCAAGGCCCGCCCCGCGGCCTCGTCCAGCCCCTCCACGCTGCGGGCATGCGCGCCGAGATAGAGCGCCGGCCCATGCGGATTCTCCTCGAGCAGCATCGCCTGGCGCACCGGCGGGTGCTGGGTGCGCTCCGCCTCGCTCACCAGCTCGGGCGCGATGCGGCTGCGCGACCAGCCGAAGTCGTGCACCGCCACGCGGCCGCGCACCTGCGCCCGCAGCGCCTCCGGCAGCGCCGCCCAGGCCGCGCGCATGCCGGCGAACTCGGTCTCCCCGCCGCGCGCCGGGATGGCGCGGGCCGAGAGCGCCGAGGCGCGGGCCGGGACCGGCTTGAAGCTGCTGTCGTGGTGCCAGTGGCGGTTCGCCAGGTTGTTCAGCACCTGCCGGTCGCTGGGCGGGGCGATCCGCCCCTCGGCATCCATGTTGCTGAGCACGATCAGCGGGCTGCCGGCGCCGCGGGCGCCGGGCCGCGTCGCCTCCAGCGGCCCGAAGGCCTCGGAGAAGGCGACCTGCTGCGCGTCGTCGATGTCCTGGCCGGGCAGCACCAGCACGGCATGGCGGTCGAGCGCCGCGCGCAGCCAGGCGGCCTGCTCCGCCGTCACGCCGCGGCGCAGGTCGATCCCGGTGACCCGGGCGGCAAACAGCGGGTGCAGGGGCGTGGCTTGGGGCGTGGCTTCGGGCATGGGTCGCTTTCCCTCCGGAGTTTCCGGGAAGCATGCGCCGGCCGCCCGGCCGTGGCCAAGGGGGTGTCAGCGGCGTCGCGCGAGCATCGTCAGGACCATGACGCCGACCAGGATCACCATCCCCGTGCGGTGCTCGCTGATCCATTGCAGGGCTTCGGGCAGCATCAGACGATCATCCCTTCGGTTTTCTCACCAAGCCTATTCGACCCGCAGCGCCGCGCCGGCAGCCAGCGGCGCCAGCGGCAGGGCGGCGGCCAGCAGCGCCCCAAGCAGCAGCAGGTAGGGCCGCGCATCCAGCCCGGCCGCCGATGCCTCGATCCCCGCCGCGCCGAAGATCACCGCCGGGATCGCCAGCGGCAGCACCAGCAGCGGCAGCAGCACCCCGCCGCGCCGGGCGCCGAGGGTCAGCGCCGCGCCCGCGGTCCCGAGCAGCGAGAGGAACCCCGCCGCCAGCCCGAGCGCCGCCATCGCCGCGCCCCAGGCCTCGACCGGCAGGTTCAGCATGGCGGCCGCGATCGGCGTGGCCAGCAGCAGCGGCAGCCCCGTGGTCAGCCAATGCGCCGCGGCCTTGGCGAGCGCGATCGCGGCGGGGGCGAGGCCCGAGAGCAGCAGCTGGTCGAGCGTGCCGTCCTCGGCATCCGCGCCGAACAGCCGGTCGAGCGGCAGCAGGGCGGCCAGCAGCGCGGCCGCCAGCAGCGCCCCGGGGGCCAGCCGCGCCAGCGTCTCCGGCGCCGGCCCGACGCCGAAGGGAAACAGCGCGGCGACCAGGACGAAGAACAGCACCGCCGCCAGCGTATCGGCGGGGTGGCGGAGGGCGAGGCGGAGCTCGCGCGCCAGCAGCGCGGCCCAGGGCGCCAGGGACGACCGGTTCACGCCGCGCGCCGCGAGGGCGACGGGATCGAGTGCCGTCACAGCCGCAGTTCCCCAGCGCCCGGCAGGGGCAGCGGCAGGTGCGTCGCCGCCAGCACCATCCCGCCCGCCGCGCGGTGCCGCGCCAGCAGCCGCCCCAGCCGCTCGACCGAGGCGGCGTCGAGCCCGACCGTCGGCTCGTCCAGCAGCCAGAGCGGGGCGGGATGGGCGGGATCGGACAATGCCAGCCGGGCCAGCGCCAGCCGCCGCTTCTGGCCGGAGGACAGGACCCGCGCCGGCAGCTCCGCCAGGGGCAGCAGGTCGAGCGCGGCGAGCGCCGCCGCCACCTCCCCGCCCCAGAGCCGCGCGAAGAAATGCAGGTTCTCCCGCGCAGTCAGCGCCGGCTTCAGCGCATCCTGGTGCGAGAGGTAGCGCAGCCGCGCCGCATGCGCCGCGCGGTCGGCCAGGGCATCCCGGCCGTCCCAGAGCAGCGCGCCGGCCTCCGGCCGCAGCAGCCCGGCCAGCAGCCGCAGCAGGGTCGACTTCCCCGCACCATTGGCACCGACCAGCAGCAGGGCGCCGCCCGGCTCGAGCCGGAAGGACAGGCCGGCGAAGACCACCCTCTCGCCCCTCAGGCAGGCGAGGTCCCGCGCCTCCAGCATTATCCGACCTAGCCCCTTGGAATTGCGCGCCCCGTGGACCATCCCGCGGCATCATGCTTAAACCCGCCCGAGTGGTGCGCCGCAACGGCGCGCGACGAACGGAGAAGGTTCCGGATCATGCGGATGATCGGGCAGGACAGCCTGAAGACCCGCCGTACCCTGACGGTGGACGGCAAGACCTACCATTACTTCAGCCTGCCCGAGGCAGCCAAGAGCATCGGCGACGTCAGCCGCCTGCCCTATAGCCTCAAGGTGCTGCTCGAAAACGTGCTGCGCTTCGAGAACGGCAGCAGCTACACGGTGGAGGACGCGAAGTCGGTCGCGGGCTGGCTGCCCTCCGGCCATTCCGAGAAGGAGGTCCCCTTCCGCCCGGCCCGCATCCTGCTGCAGGACTTCACCGGCGTCCCCGCGGTCGTCGACCTCGCCGCCATGCGCGACGGCATCATCAAGCTCGGCGGCGACCCGCGCAAGGTGAACCCGCTGCTGCCGGTCGACCTGGTCATCGACCACTCCGTCATGGTCGATGTCTCCGGCACCGCCTCGGCATTGCAGCAGAACGTCGACATCGAATTCGAGCGGAACGGCGAGCGCTACGAATTCCTCCGCTGGGGCCAATCGGCCTTCGACAATTTCCGCGTCGTCCCGCCCGGCACCGGCATCTGCCACCAGGTGAACCTCGAATACCTGGCGCAGGTGGTCTGGACCGCGACCGACACCGGCGACACCGTCGTCTACCCCGACAACTGCTACGGCACCGACAGCCACACGACGATGGTGAACGGCCTCGGCGTGCTCGGCTGGGGCGTCGGCGGCATCGAGGCGGAGGCGGCCATGCTCGGCCAGCCGATCGCCATGCTGATCCCCGACGTCATCGGCTTCAAGCTGACCGGCAAGCTGCGCGAGGGCGTCACCGCCACCGACCTGGTGCTGACGGTCACCCAGATGCTGCGCAAGAAGGGCGTGGTCGGCAAGTTCGTCGAGTTCTTCGGCGCCGGCCTCGACGACCTGCCGCTGGCCGACCGCGCGACGATCGGCAACATGGCCCCGGAATACGGCGCGACCTGCGGCTTCTTCCCGGTGGACGCCATGACCATCGGCTACCTGCGCCTCTCGGGCCGCGACGAGCACCGGGTGAAGCTGGTCGAGGAGTACGCCAAGGCCCAGGGCATGTGGCGCGACAGCAGCGCGCCCGACCCGGTCTTCACCGACACGCTCGAGCTCGACATGGGCACGGTCGAGCCGTCGATGGCCGGGCCGAAGCGGCCGCAGGACCGGGTGGCGCTGGCCAGCGCCGCCGCCTCCTTCGCCAAGGACCTCGCCGCCGGCACCATGGGCGTCCCGGGCGACCAGGCGAACAAGCGCGTGGCGATCGAGGGCGCAGATTACGACCTCGGGCACGGTGACGTGGTGATCGCCGCGATCACGTCGTGCACCAACACCTCGAACCCCTATGTCATGCTCGCCGCCGGCCTGGTGGCCCGGAAGGCGCGGGCCAAGGGGCTGAAGCCGAAGCCCTGGGTGAAGACCTCGCTCGCCCCCGGCAGCCAGGTGGTCACCGAATACTACGAGGCCTCGGGCCTGCAGGCCGATCTCGACGCGATGGGCTTCCAGACCGTCGGCTATGGCTGCACCACCTGCATCGGCAACTCCGGCCCGCTGCCGGACGCGATCGTCGACGCCATCGAGAACGAGAAGCTGGTGGTCGCCGGCGTGCTGTCCGGCAACCGCAACTTCGAGGGCCGCGTCCACGCCAATGTCCGCGCCAACTACCTGGCTTCGCCGCCGCTGGTGGTCGCCTATGCGCTGGCCGGCACGGTGACCAAGGACCTGACGAAGGAGCCGATCGGCAACGGCGCGGACGGCCAGCCGGTCTACCTGAAGGACATCTGGCCGACGCAGAAGGAGGTCAACGACACGGTCGAGGCCTGCGTCACCCGCAAGCAATTCCTCGAGAAGTACGGCGACGTCTTCAAGGGCCCACAGCAGTGGCAGGCGATCCGCGTCGATGCGGACAGCGACACCTACCGCTGGAACTCGGGTTCTACCTACGTGCAGAACCCGCCCTATTTCGAGGGCATGACCGCCGAGGTGAAGCCGGTCCAGTCGGTGCACGGCGCCCGCATCCTGGCCGAGCTTCGCCGACAGCATCACCACGGACCACATCTCCCCGGCCGGCAACATCCGCAAGACCAGCCCGGCCGGCGAATACCTGCTGGAACACCAGGTCCGGCAGAACGACTTCAACAGCTACGGCGCCCGCCGCGGCAACCATGAAGTCATGATGCGCGGCACCTTCGCCAATATCCGCATCAAGAACGAGATGGTCCCCGGCACCGAGGGCGGCGTCTCCAAGCACTACCCCTCGGGCGAGGTGGCGCCGATCTACACCGTCGCCATGAAGTACAAGGCCGAGGGCGTGCCGCTGGTGGTCTTCGGCGGCAAGGAATACGGCACCGGCTCCTCGCGCGACTGGGCGGCCAAAGGCACCTTCCTGCTCGGCGTGAAGGCCGTCATCGCCGAGAGCTTCGAGCGCATCCACCGCTCGAACCTGGTCGGCATGGGCGTCCTGCCGCTGGTCTTCATGAACGGCCAGGACCGCAAGTCGCTGAACATCCGCGGCGACGAGCAGATCGACATCCTCGGCCTCGAGGACCTCAAGCCGCGCCAGACCCTGGAGCTGGTCATCCGCCGCGCCGACGGCACGGTGGACAAGACCCAGGTGATGAGCCGGATCGATACGGCCGACGAGGTCGAGTACTACAAGAACGGCGGCATCCTGCACTACGTGCTGCGCGGGATGGCCAAGGCGGCCTAAGGCGGCGCCTGACCGGACGGAAGCAAGGGGCCCGCAAGGGCCCTTCGCATTTCCGGGCGCTTAAACCCGGGGCGAGCGGGGTAACATGTCACCCCGAAGGTGCCCAATGAGCGCCAAGGCCAAGCGCGGCAAGGTCCGCCGCTACCGCGAGAACATGCGCCGCCAAGGGCTGCGCCCGCTGCAGATCTGGGTGCCGAACCGGCAGGCCTCGAGCTTTGCGGAGGAGTTGCAGCGCCAGGTCCGCGCCATCGCCGAAAGCGAGCAGGAGAAGGCTGACATCGCCTGCGTCGAGGCGATCTCGGCCGCATGGCCCTGAGGCGAGGCGAGATCCGGACCGTCTCGGGCGGCGCCTATGCCATGAAGCCGCGCCCCGCCATCATCATCCAGGACGACGCATTCCACCGTTTCGACTCCGTCACCCTGATCCCCTGCACGACCAACCCGACGTCGGCCCCGGCTATTCGGCCCGGGCTGCTGCCCAGTCCCGGCAACGGCCTGCGGTCGGACTGCCGCGCCATGATCGACAAGACCACCACCGTCCCGCGCGCCGATCGCGGCACCCGCATCGGCACCCTGGCCGAGGATGACATGCTGCGGATCAGCCGTGCCCTGGTGCTCTTCCTCGGGATCGGCTGAGCCTCAGCCCTCCACCACCCGGATTCCCATCCCCAGCAGCGACGCCACCGTGTCGTTGAACCGCGCCTCGTCCACCTCCTCGGGCGGCATGGCCGCCAGCAGCTCCGCCCGGGTGACATAGCCGCGCTCCTGCCCCCAGCGGACCAGCCGGCCGATCTCGCGCGCCAGCCGGTCGGGGAAGCGGCCGCGCAGCACCGGTGCTTCCGATTCGTCGGCGACCTCGATCTCCAGCTCCGCCAGCGCTTCCAGGAGGTCCTCGACCAGCTCGCCCGAGACCTCGGGCGCCGCCAGCGCCGCCGTCACCTCGTCGAGCGTGACCCAGCCGCGCGCCTTGCCCTGGCGCACCAGCGCCCCGATGGCTTCCACCCAGGGCCCGAAGGCATTGCTGTCCATGGCGGTATCCCCCGTCATCGCCGACTTGAGCCTAGCACGCCAGGGGCTGGTCCCTGTGGTCGAAGCGCCGCCAAGTCAGCCGCCATCATCCTCCGTCCCGGACTCGATGATGGTGATGCCCATTTCACCGAGGCTGGAGAGCGTATCCTCGATCAGCTCCGTCGAAGCCCGGTCCGCTGGCAGCGCGGCATTCACCTCGTCGAAGGTGACATAGCCGCGCACCTTGCCGCGTTCGATGAGCCGCTTCACGCCGGCCGTCGTGGCGTCGAGAACGGCGTCCTCCGCCTCGGCGACCGCGATGCCCTGAGCCTGCAGTGCCGCCATCCATTCGTCGACCAGCGCAGCCGGCGTCGCGGGTCCGCCGAGTGCCGCCTCGACCTCGGCCCGGGTCACCCGGCCGCGTGCCCGGCCCGCGGCGACCAGGGCCTCGATCCGCTGCACCCAGGGCCGAAATGGAGATCTGTTCATCCGCCCTTTTTCCTGCCCTTGTCGCGGCCGGCCTACCAGGCCACCGGCGCGCCATTGTGGTCGAAGAAGCCGCCCGACTGCGCCGGGTCGAGCCCGGCCAGCACGTCGAGGATGCGCCGCGCCGCCTCGGCCGGCGCCTGCACCTCGAGCCCGGCCTTGGAGAAGGGGGAAGACAGGCCGCTGTCCACGGTTCCCGGATGGATCGCCACCACCGCCGCCCCCGGATTGGCCCGCTTCAGCTCAATCGACGCCGTCCGTACCAGCTGGTTCAGCGCCGCCTTGGAGGCGCGGTAGCTCCACCAGCCGCCCAGCCGGTTGTCGCCGATGCTGCCGACCCGGGCCGAGAGCGCGGCGAAGACCGACCGCCCGTCCCGCCGCAGCCGTGGCAGCAGGTGCTTCATCGCCAGCGCCGGGCCGATCGCGTTCACCGCGAAGGATCGCGCCAGGTGCTCGGGGTCGAGCTGGCGCATCGCCTTTTTCGGGCTGGAAACGGTCGTCATGCAGAAAGCCGGTGGCGACGACGACCAGCGCCAGGTCCGGCGCCTCCCCGGCCAGCCAGGCCGCCGTGGCGGCAAGGTCCGCCTCCTCGGTGACGTCCACCGCCGGCTCGCTGCGACGCGACAGGCCGATCACCCGGCGCCACCGCCCTTCCGCCTCCAGCGCCGCGACCAGCGCCGCGCCGATTCCACCCGTGGCGCCCAGGACCACAGCGGACCCGGGTCCGGCAGGGCTGCGGTCGGACGCTTCGGCGCCCCGGCCGCTCAGCGCCAAAGCCGCCGCACCCGCAGGAAGCCGCGATAGCCGAGCTCCGCCAGCGGCGCCACCGGGGCCCAGGCGACCAGCCGGCCGAGCCAGCGGAAGCCCGGCACGCGCTGCCAGATGGCGGCGAAGGCCGCGGCGCCCGAGACCAGCCTGCCATCCGGCAGCCGCGCATGGATGCGGGCCAGCGCCGCTTGCTGATCCAGCCCCTCCGGCGCGGCGCGGGAGACATCGACCCAGTCGAGGCCCGCCGCGCCGATCCGGTCGCGATAGAGCGCGACCTCCCGGGTGCAGACGGGGCAGCCGCCGTCGTAGAAGACGGTCAGCGGAGCCTCCGGCTCGGCCATGGCGCTCAGATCCTCCGCGCGGCGCTGACCGCCGCGGCGCTGCCATGGCCGACGACGAAGGCCCAGGCCCGCAGCAGCGGGCCGCGCGCCGCGCCGCCGAGCGCCGCCGCCGCCTCGTCGCGGTGGTGGACCTCCTCGCCCTGGCAGGTCTCCAGCAGGCGGCGCAGCGCGCCTTCCGCGCCGCCATGGCCGAGCTTGGCGATCTGCTCCTCATAGTGGTGGTCGACGAAGGTCTCCACCGCCTCGATCGTGGCATAGACGGCGCGCGGGCCGAAAAGCGCCGGCAGCCAGCCGGTCAGGAAGCCGGCGACGCGCCAGACCGGCAGCAGGATGCTGCGCTGGCCGGGCGCCAGCATCGCCTCCAGCAGCCGCAGGTGCTCGGCCTCGGTCGCCAGGTGCTGCCTGGCGAAGGCGCGGATCGCCGGGTCGGCCGCCCGGGCCAGGATGCCGCGATAGATCATCACCGCGCCGGTTTCCCCGGCATGGTCGGAGCGGAGGTCGCCGAGCAGGCCGGGGATGCTGGCCAGCAGCGGCGGCAGGTCGATGGCCGGGGCGGCCGAGGCACTCATGACGTTCATGGCACGGAGTTGGGCCGTGCGCCGCGCCCGGCAAGGCCTGAAATGCGAAGGGCCCGCGAGGGGCCCCTTGCTCGTCACCGATGGGGCGGCGTCGCCGCTCAGCGGTCGTCCATCGCGGCGCCGATCTCGGCGCGCAGCTCGTCCTCGAGGCTCGGCTCCTCCTCGCGGACGATCTCCTCGCCGCGGGCCTGGCGCTCGGCCTCCTCCAGGGAGCGGGCGACATTGACCACGACGTTGATATGCACCTCGGGGTGCAGCTCGACGCGGACATTGGTCAGGCCGAGCGTCTTGATCGGCTGCTCCAGCAGGACCTGGTTGCGGTTGACGGTGAGCCCGCCCTCCTTGCAGCCCTCGGCGATGTCGCGGGCGGAGACGGAGCCGTAGAGGCTGCCCGACTCGCCGGCCTGGCGGATGATGGTGACGGTCAGGCCCGAGACGCGCTCGCCGATGCGCTCGGCTTCCTCGCGGCGCTTCAGGTTCTGCGCCTCCAGCTGGGCGCGATCGGTCTCGAAGCGCTTCAGGTTGGCGGCGTTGGCGCGGATCGCGCGGCCCTTGGGCAGCAGGAAGTTCCGGGCATAGCCCGGGCGAACCTTCACCACCTCGCCCATCTGGCCGAGCTTCTCGACACGCTGCATCAGGATGAGTTCGATCATTGGCGTAGCACCTGTCTTAGCTTTGGCGCGGCGCCGGGCGCCGCAGGAATTGGTCGTAGAGGCCGAGGGCCACGAGGCCCGGGCCCATCACCTGGAGGAAGAGCACCAGCAGCAGGTAGAAGCCGGCCAGCATCGGCCGCCTTCCCCTGGCGCCGCGCAGCCGCGTGTGCACCCCGGCGACGCCCTGCAGGAACAGCGGCACCACCAGCAGCAGCAGGGCCGAGAGGGCGAGGATGTCGCTGTCCGCCGGCATTGCCAGTAAGAGCCCGAGCGCCATCGCCGGCAGCAGCGGGTACCAGCCCGGCAGCCGCACGGCCGCCCAGTCCGGCCGCGGCACCGCCAGCAGTTGGCGCTTCGCCAGGAAGCCCACCGCCGCCACCGCGTTCGCCAGCAGGGAGACGGCGGCCCAGAAGCCGATCGCGCCTGCCTTAACCCGCACCAGCGCGGCGACGAATTCCTCCGGCGCCGGAACGCCGAGCCGGGTGAGCGAGGCCGCCATCGCGTCCCGCATCGCCGCTTCCAGCCCGCCATCATCCGCCAGGAAGGCAGCGGTCGCCAGCAGCACCAACAGCGGCCAGAGCCCGAGCAGCGCCAGCGGCAGGGAGAGGCTCAGCCTGCCGCTGCGCAGCGCCGTCGTCATCAGCAGCGGCGCCGGCACCCCGAAGAGCACCAGGTAGGTCACGGTGGCGAAGCCGCCCTGGACCAGCGCGATCAGCAGCGTCGCCAGCAGCCCGCCCACCACCGCGGCGGCGGCGCCGAAGCCGAGGCCCGCGGCGAAGAGCGGGAAGCTGGCCAGCCAGAATAGCCCGGTGCCGAGCGGCAGGCCGCGCATGGCCCAGAGCGCCAGGATGGCCGAGACGAGCCCGCCCGCCGCCCCAGCCAGCAGGCCGGGGTCGCCGAGCAGTCCTTGCCATTTCCTTGGCCCTGCGGCCGCAGCGCGGTCACCGCACCCATGCTCCGTCGTCCTGGCGATCCGTTGCCGGACCCGGCTGCCTCAGTCGTTGATGACGTAGGGCAGCAGGGCCAGGAAGCGGGCGCGCTTGATGGCGTTGGCGAGCTTGCGCTGCTTCTTCGCACTGACGGCGGTGATGCGGCTCGGCACGATCTTGCCGCGCTCCGACAGGAAGCGGGACAGCAGGCGCACGTCCTTGTAGTCGATCTTCGGCGCGTTCGGGCCGGAGAAGGGGCAGGACTTGCGGCGGCGGTAGAAGGGCCGGCGGGCGCCGACCGCGGGACGGCGGCCAGCAGGCGTCAGGTCGGGGGAGGTCTGGTCGGACATGCTGGATTACTCCTCGCCGCCGGTGGCGGGGTCGACTTCGTCGCGCGGGCGGGCGCGGAATTCCTCGCGCTCGTCGCCGCGGTCGCGGCGGCCGCTGGTGAAGCGCCCGGGCGGGCGCGGGCCGCGGAAGCCGCGGTCACGGTCGCGCTCCTCGCCCCGGCGGGACAGGATGGCGGACGGCGCCTCGTCGATCGCCTCGATCCGCAGCGTCAGCACGCGCAGCACGTCCTCGTTCAGGCCGAGCTGGCGCTCGACCTCCTGCATCGCCACCGGCGAAGGCGTCGATGCCGAGGAGCATGTAGTGCCCCTTGCGGTTCTTCTTGATGCGGTAGGCGAGGCCGCGCAGGCCCCAGTATTCACGCTTCTTCACCTCGCCGCCCTGTTCGGTCAGGATGGTGGCGACCTGGTCGGCGACGGCGTCGACCTGGGCCTGCGTGATGTCGTTGCGTGCGATGAACACGCTTTCGTACAGTGGCATGGATCCCCCTATGGCTGCTCAGCCCAGAGGCGCCGGCAGGATGCCGACGCACGCGAATGGGCATAGCCGCGCGCGATGCCTTCGCGGGCGGCAGGGAAGCGGCGCATAAACCACGGATGGGCCGGCCGGGGCAAGCGATGAGTCGCGGGGCCGGACGGTTCACGCATGCGGGATGACAAGCCGTTGCCGCTTCTTCTAGACAGCCCCGGATCGCCAAAGAAGGACTTGCCCTTGTCCCGTCTTCCCCTGCTGGTCCTGCTGGTCGGCCTGGCGGCCTGCGCCGAGCGCTACTCGCCCGACACCTATGCCACCCGCGCCGTGCAGCAGGCGAACAAGGTCGAGCCCGGCGCGGTGATCGGCGTCCGCAAGGTGCAGATCAGCGCCGAGGGCAGCACCGGCGCCGCGGCCGGCGCCGCGGCCGGCGGCGTGCTCGGGGCGCAGACGCCGGGCGGCGGCATCGGCCAGGCGCTGGGCGGCGTCGGCGGCGCGCTGGTCGGCGGGTTGATCGGCCGCGCGACCGAATCCGCCGCGGTCGATACCCCGGCCTTCGAATACATCGTGCGGACCGAAAAGGACGAGCTGCTCTCGGTCACCCAGAAGGACAACCGTGCCGCTGGCGATCGGACAGAAGGTGCTGGTGATCACCGGCACCCAGGCGCGGGTGGTGCCCGACTACACGGTGGCGACCGCGCCGCGCCCGCCGGCGCGGGAGCCGGCGCCGCCCCGCGCCGAGCCGACCGGGGCCGAGCCGGCGCCGCGCCCGCCCGAGGATCCTGCCGCGGCCGCAGCCGCGACGGTGCTGCAGCAGATGGTGCCGGCCCCGCCCGGCCCGCCGGTGCTGGTCCCCGCCCCGCCGGCGCCGCGCCCCGGCGCGGCGATCCCGGCGGTTGCCGGGCCGCTCGCGGCGGCGCTGGCCAGCCGCAGGGGAGGCCGAGCCGGACTGAGGGCGAAGCCCTAGCCGCGGACCTGCACCGCCGGTGCGGCGCCCAGCAGGGCCCGGTCCAGCACCTGCACCTCGCTCGCCAGCCGGCAGGCATCGTAGGGCTTGATGAAAAGCCTTTCCCAGGGCCGCATGATGCGACTCTGCAGCATTTCCGGGCTGCCGGTGGCATAGACGACCCGCAGCACGGGCAGCCGCCGCCGTGCCTTGGTGGCCAGCATCAGCCCGGTCTCCCCTGGCCCCAGATTCAGGTCGGTCACCAGAACGGTGATGCGGCCGGGCGGCTGCTCGAGAATGACCTGGGCCGCTTCGGCATCGGCCGCATCGAAGACCTCCAGCCCGAGATCCTCCATGTGCTCGGCGAGGGTCAGCCGGATGGCAGTGTCATCCTCCACCAGCAGAATGGCCATGATGCGCACGCCTCCTTCGCTCGTTCACCCTGCGATGGCGCCTCGGGTTTTTCCATGCTGAGAAATATAAACCCACCACAAAGTTACCCGCATGAGTTGTACTGCATCTGGGTTGGCCACTATTGGGTGATTGAGCCCGCATCGATTCCGCTGACCGTCCTGCGGAGCCCGCAAATCCCCTGGCGACTCGGCAGTGATGCGGGCACCTTGGCTCAACGCCCGCGTTTGGACCGGACGTCACTGGAACCCAGCGCCATGCCGCCTGACCGCCCTGTCCCGGGGTCCGTCCACGGCCTGCCCCGGCGTCCGCGGCCCCGGCCGCCGCGGAGCCCGATGCCTTCGAGCTCTGGCTTCGCCGCGGACTGCAGGCCCGCTATGCGGCGATCGTCGCCGAACCGCTGCCGCCCGCGCTGCTGCACTGGTGGCGCAGCCTCGCCGGCGGCACGCCAGAGTCGGAGGACCGCTTCGACCAGCGGGTCCGCGAGCGAGCCTATTTCCAGTGGCTGGCGGAAGGCCGGCCGGAAGGCCGCGACCTGGAACACTGGATGGCGGCTTTCGTGCAGGAGATCGCCGCAACGGCCGATCCGCGCCGCAGGGCACCCACGGTCAAGGCGCCGGCCCGGGCAGGAACAGCCAGGTCGGGTCGCGGTTGAACCGCGCCTCCGCCCGGTAGCCGAGCGGGCCGAGGATCGCCGCCACGGCGGCGAAGGCCGCCTCCTCCAGGGTTTCCACATAGATCGCCGGCCGGTGCCGGCCGAGCGTGCCGCGAGCGCCTTCCAACACCGCGGGCTCCATGCCCTCGACATCGATCTTGATGGCGTCCGGCCGTTCGGCCAGCACGTCGTCCAGCCGGGCGACCGCGACCTGCCCTTCGCCGCAGTCGAGCCGGGTCCGCCCGGCATTGTGGCCGGGGCCGGGCCGCAGCCGGGCGGTGCCGGGCGCGGCGCCGAGGCCGAGCCGGCGGAGATCGAGCCTTGCCGAGAGCCCGTTCGCCGCGAGCGTCGCGGCGCAATGGTCCGCCAGCGCCGGCGAGGGCTCGAAGGCCAGGACCCGGGCGCCGCAGGGCCCCGCGGCGAACAGCGCATGGTTGCCGATATTGGCGCCGACATCGACGAAGAGCCCGCCCGGCGGCAGCCGCCGGCGCAGGTCCTCGAGCATCTCCGCCTCATAGAAGGCGCCGGTCGAGAGCAGCCCGTGCTGGATGTGGTCGGCCGGGTTGCGCAGCGGGAAGCGGCCCTGCCAGCCGCCATGCGCGATCGGGATCAGCCGCTCGCGCGGCGCCGGCGGCACGCGGTCCCGCAGCAGGCCCAGCACCGCCTCCACCTGGGCGCCGAGGCCGAAGCGGGCCGCGACCAGCCCGCGCCAGCGGCCCGGCCGGGCGTTGCAGAGCAGGACCACCGCCTGGTCCACCGTGCCGAAGCGGACCTCCTCCGGCCAGAATTCCTCCGCCCCGCGATGGTCCAGCACCGCGAGGTCGCAGCCGGCGGCGGCCGCCTCGGCGATGGCATAGCCGAAGCTCTCGTGCAGGCTGGTCGAGAGCAGCGCGGCGTTCTGGGCATGCCAGGCGGGCATGGCCGCGGCCGGCAGCGCGCCGTCGAAGCGCACCGCGCCGGCGAGCCCCATGCGCGGCACCAGCCGCAGCAGCGCGTCCTGCACCATCCGGTCGCCCGGCGTCGCCACGATGTGCAGCCGCCAGCGGGCATCCTCCTCCAGCAGCCGGGCCAGGACCTCGAGCGCCAGGGTCGGGTTCTTCCGCGCGATCATGCTGCCGCACCAGCCGATGCGGAACGGGTCGGCCAAGCGGGGCATGTCCGTGGCGGCCGGGGCGAAGCGGGCCAGGTCGAGCCCGTTATGCACGACCATGCAGCCGCGTGGTGCGTTCCAGCAGCGGCGCCGATTGCAGCACGATGCGGGCCATGTCCTCGCTGACCACGATGGCGTCGTCCACCCTGGACCAGTCGCAGCGGGCGACATGCGGGGCCTCGTAGGCCTCGACCCGGTGGATGCGGACCAGCACGCGGCGGCCGGCGAAGTCGGTGCGGGCGATGAGGTCCGGGAAGGGCGGCCAGCAGAATTCGAACCAGAGCGCGTCGCGCGCGGGGTCGTCGGTCCAGGCCAGGGCCTCGGCCAGCACCTCCGGGCCGGTTACGGTGAAGGGGCGGACCTCGATGGCGCCGGTGGCGGCGAGGCCGGCCAGGAGGTCGGGCAGGAAATGCTCCAGCCCCCGCAACTGCAGGACGGCCAGGCGCGGCGGCCTGCCCTCCCCCGTTGCATCCTGCATGGCATGGCCCCTTCTGGCTGCCGGGGCACGATGAAACGGGGCGCGTAAAAGCAAAGTTAAGGCCAGGGAGGAAGTATCCTCCCTGGACCCTCCTCTATTTCTCTGAGTCTCGCATTCGCCGCGCGGCGGCACCCGACCCGCAAAAGGGAAGGGAGGGGTTGGACGCATGCGTCCAACGGGAGGGAACACCTGTTTCCCTCCCCGACCTTCACGCCAGCGCATCCTGCCGCGCGAACAACGCCCGCAGCTGCACCGCCGGCCGGTCGCCCATGTAGTAGGAATACTCCGCCGCCCGCCGATAGAAGGCCTCCTCCTCTGCCGGCAGGCCGGTGTCGCGATACCAGGGCAGGTGCCGCGCGGCGAAGTCGCCTGCGACGCGGATGCCCTCGAAGGGCCGCGCCGGGTCGAAATGCGCCTGGTCGTAGAGCGCGAAGGTGGTGTCGATGTCGGCGCGGTACAGCGGCGTGGCGATTCCCGGCACTGCCACCGGATGCCGCCAGTGCACCGCCTCCGACTCCCAGATCCGCTTCCAGCCATCGGCATGGCGGAAGGGCCGGTCCTGCATCAGGGGACAGTCCTCGAGGCTGAGGGCGAAGCCGGCCTTGCCCACCCGGCAGGCCTCGGTCACCCGCGCCAGCGTCGCGCAGAAATCGATGGGCAAGGCGGGGTTCAGCGCCAGGTCCGGGTCGGTCAGGCAGAAATGCCGCGGCAGCGAGCGCAGGAAGCCGGGATCTTGCCATACCGCCCGCGGCCCGAGATTGCGGCCGAGCGGCACCACCAGCAACCGGCCTGGCGCCAGCCCCTCCGCCGCCCAGCGGCGGTAAAGCTCCAGCGCCGGCGGGTATTCCGAGCCGTTGTCGAGCACCACCGGCCGCAGCCCGGGGAAGCGCAGCAGCTGCGCCACCATGGCAGCGACATAGGTCGGATTGTTGAAGGCCGGGATCAGCACCGGCATCTCCCCTCCGCCGCCAGCCCCGCCATGCCCCGCTCCCGCTGCAAGCTGCGCAGCCTGCCCCCGGCTTTCCTTCCGGCGCGTGAAGATTGGGGCGAAAGTTGACAGTCGGGTGACCGACCTTTACCCCGCCCGCCCATCACGCACGGCCCGCCCACAAGGAAAAACCCGCCATGGCGCTCGCCTTCGTCTTCCCCGGCCAGGGCAGCCAGGCCCCCGGCATGGGCCGCGACCTCGCCGCCGCCTTCCCCGCCGCGCGGGAGGTCTTTCAGGAGGTGGACGAGGCACTCAAGCAACGCCTGTCCGCCCTGATGTTCGAGGGCCCGGCCGAGGAGCTGACCCTGACCGCCAATGCCCAGCCGGCGCTGATGGCGCATTCGGTGGCCGTACTGCGGGTGCTGGAGGCCGAAGGTGGCTTCGACCTCGCCACGCGCGTGGCCCTCGTCGCCGGCCATTCCCTCGGCGAGTATTCCGCGCTGACCGCGGCCCGCGCCTTCGACCTGCCGACCGCCGCCCGCCTGCTGCGGCTGCGCGGAGAGGCGATGCAGAAGGCGACCCCGCCGGGCACCGGCGCGATGGCGGCGCTGCTCGGCGCCGAGCCGGCCCAGGCCGAGGCCCTGTGCGAGGCGGCGCGGGTCGACCCCGCGACCGGCAAGGCCGAGGTGCTGCAGGTGGCCAACGACAATGGCGGCGGCCAGGTGGTGATCTCCGGCGCCAAGGGCGCGGTGGACCGCGCCGTGGCAGCGGCGCCGGGCGCCGGCATCAAGCGGGCCATGCCGCTGCCGGTCTCCGCCCCTTCCACTGCGCGCTGATGGCGCCGGCGGCGGATGCGATGGCCGAGGCGCTGGAACGCGCGACGGTCAGCGCCCCGGTGGTGCCGGTCGTCGCCAATGTCTCGGCCGACAAAGCGACCGACCCGGCCGAGATCCGCGACCTGCTGGTGAAGCAGGTGACCGGCACGGTGCGCTGGCGCGACTGCGTCGCCGCCATGGCGAGCATGGGCTGCGACCGCTTCGCCGAGCTCGGCGCCGGCAAGGTGCTGACCGGGCTGATGAAGCGGAACGCGCCCGACGCCTCGGCCGTCGCCATCGGCAACCCGGCCGATATCGAAGCCTTCCTGAAGACGCTCTGAGGAGACCGCGCCATGTTCCGTCTCGATGGCAAGGTTGCCCTCGTCACCGGTGCCACCGGGGGCATCGGCGCCGCCGTCGCCCGGGCGCTGCATGCGCAGGGCGCCTCCGTCGCCCTCACCGGCCGCCGCGCGACGGAGCTGGAGGCGCTGGCGGCCGAGTTGGGCGAGCGCGTGCTGGTGGCGCCGGCCGACCTGGCCGACGCGGCAGCCCCGCGGCGCTGGTCGAGCAGGTCGAGGCCGGGCTCGGCGGGCTCGACATCCTGGTGAATAATGCCGGCTTCACCCGCGACATGCTGGCGCTGCGCATGGGCGATGCCGACTGGAACGCGGTGCTGGAGGTCGACCTGACCGCGCCCTTCCGCCTGGCCCGCGCGGCGCTGCGGGGCATGATGAAGAAGCGGCATGGCCGGATCGTCTCGATCGCCTCGATCGTCGGCGTCACCGGCAATGCCGGCCAGGCCAACTATGCCGCGGCCAAGGCCGGGCTGATCGGCATGAGCAAGTCGCTCGCGCAGGAAGTGGCGACGCGCAACGTCACGGTGAACGTCGTGGCCCCGGGCTTCGTCAAGACGGCGATGACCGACGCGCTGGGCGAGGCGCAGCGGACCGCGCTGCTGTCACGCATCCCGGCGGCGCGGATGGGCGCGCCGGAGGACATCGCCGGCGCCGTGGTCTACCTGGCCAGCGCCGAGGCCGGCTGGGTCACCGGCCAGACCCTGCACGTGAATGGCGGGATGGCAATGATCTGAGGCGCCGGCGGCCAAGAGAAGCAAGGCCAAGGGAGACGGTATTCTCCCGTTGGGCGCAATGCGTCCGACCGTCATCTATTTTTGTGAGCCGGCAGCCGCCGCGCGGCGAGTTCCTGACCCACAAGAAGGAAGGATGGAGTTTGGGGAAGGAATACTTTTCCCTTCCCGATCTCGCTTCTCAGCCCCCGACCAGCCGCGCCACCGCATAGGCCACCACCGCGGCCAGCCCGCCGATCGCCAGCGTCTGCACCGCCCCGCGCAGCACCGGCAGCCCGGTTGCCCGCGCCTTCAGCCAGCCGAAGCCGAACAGCGCGATGCCGGTCATGAGCGAGGAGGCGACCAGCGCCTCCGCCACCCCGTCCAGCAGGATGTAGGGCGAGAGCGGGATCAGCCCGCCCACCACATAGGCACCGCCAATCGTCGCCGCCGAGCGCACCGCCCGGTCGGCCGCCGGCTCGCTCAGTTCCAGCTCGAACCGCATCATGAAGTCCACCCAGCGGCGGCGGTCGGCGGCGATCGCCTCGGTCGCCCGCTGCAGGGTCTCCCCCGCAGCTCCGTAGCGGTGGAGGATGGCCGAGACCTCCCATTTCTCACGGTCGGGATAGGTGTGGGTCTCGGCCTCCTCGCGCTTGCGCTCGGCCTGGTAGTGCTGCGCATCGGTCCGCGCCGCGAGGTAGCCGCCGAGCCCCATGGCGACGCAGCCCGCGGCGATTTCGGCCAGGCCGGCGGTGACGATCAGCGGGTTGGCGGCGACCGCGCCCGACAGGCCGGCGGCCAGCGCGAAGGGCACGGTGAGGCCATCGGCCATGCCGATGACCAGGTCCCGCACGGTCTCGGAGCCGGTGAAATGCTGCTCGCCCTCGGGCGGGCCGGGCGGCTGCGGCGGCAGGCCTTCGCGGTACGGGCCGGGCGCGGGGGCGGGGGTATCCATGGGCCACCTCTATACCGCGCCGCAACGGCGCGCCGCCAGCCGGCTTCCCCGCCCGTCCGGCGGGTGGCAGTCTAGGGGCAAGGCCAACCACGGGACGGAAACGAAACATGCATCGCACCTTCCTCGCGGCCGCGCTCATGGCCGCCATGGCGCTGCCGGCGCAGGCCCAGACCCAGGCTGGTCCCCTGCAGGTTCGCGAGATCGGCAGCCTGCATGTCGGCGGCCGCATCGCCATGCTGGAAGGCCTGCCGGAGAAGGAGATCACCTTCTCCGCCGGCGCGCCGCCGACCCGGATGAACCCGAACGGCGAGTTCCAGGTCGAGCAGATGTATGCGCAGTACGTGAAGCTCGCCAATCCGCGGGCACGGTACCCGCTGCTGCTCTGGCATGGCGGCGGCCTGACCGGCGTGACCTGGGAGACGACGCCGGATGGCCGGCCGGGCTGGCAGATGTTCTTCCTCCGCGCCGGGCACGATGTCTGGGTCTCGGACGCGATGGAGCGCGGCCGCAGCGGCTGGGCCCGCTTCCCGGAGGTCCTGCCGGGCGAGCCGATCTTCCGCACCATGGGCGAGGGCTGGGGGCTGTTCCGGCTGGGCGACCAGGCCGGCTGGAACCGGGATGCGGCCAGGCGCGTGGCCTTTCCCGACAGCCGCTTCCCCCTGCCCTACTGGGACCAGTTCATGAAGCAGGGCGTGCCGCGCTGGGCGACGACGGACCGGCAGATCCAGGCGGCCTACGACGCCTATGTCCAGGCCGCCTGCCCCTGCGTCGTCGTGGTGCACAGCCAGGGCGGCAATTTCGGCTTCACCGCCGCGCTGAACGCCCCGGACAAGATCCGCGCGCTGATCGCGGTCGAGCCCTCCGGCGCGCCGCCGCAGGCGGCCGATGCGGCGAGGCTGAAGGACGTCCCGCATCTGGTGGTCTGGGGCGACCACCTGGCCGAGCATCCCTTCTGGGGCAAGGTCCGCGCCAATATCGAGCGCTGGCAGGGCCAGATCCGCAGCGCCGGCGGCACCGCGGATACGCTCGACCTGCCGGCGACGGGCATCCGCGGCAATCTGCACATGCTGATGATGGACACCAACTCGGACGAGATCGCCGGCCGGGTGCAGGGCTGGATGGCCTCGAAGGGGCTGATGAAATAGGCCGCCGCGCGGGGCGGCCGCCCCGCGCGGTTGCCCGGAAAGGCCCATCGACGTATAGGGCGCGGCGATCCGGAGACCTCATCCTTGGCCAGCCTCGCCCCGAGCCCCGACGCCCCCAACCCCGCCCTCGCGGCCCAGGCCGCCATCCTGGCGCGGCCGGCGACCGAGGAGCGGCGGATGGCGGATGCGATCCGGGCCCTGGCCATCGATGCCGTGGAGAAGGCCAAGTCGGGCCATCCCGGCATGCCGATGGGCATGGCCGACGTCGCCACCGCGCTGTTCACCCGCTACCTGAAATTCGACGCCGGCGACCCCCGCTGGGCAGACCGCGACCGCTTCGTGCTCTCGGCCGGGCACGGCTCGATGCTGCTCTATGCGCTGCTGCACCTGACCGGCCATGCCGGCATGGGGATCGAGGAGCTGCAGCGCTTCCGCCAACTGCATTCCCCGGCCGCCGGCCACCCGGAATTCGGCGAGCATCCGGGGATTGAGACCACGACCGGCCCGCTTGGCCAGGGCATCGCCAACGCTGTCGGCATGGCGCTGGCGGAGCGCATCCTGGCCGCCCGCTTCGGCAAGTCGCTGGTCGACCACCGCACCTGGGTGATCTGCGGCGACGGCTGCCTGCAGGAGGGCATCAGCCACGAGGCGGCGAGCCTCGCCGGGCACCTGCAGCTCGAGAAGCTCTGCGTGCTGTATGACGACAACAGCATCACCATCGATGGCGACACCAGCCTGTCCTTCACCGACGACACGCTGAAGCGCTTCCAGGCCTATGGCTGGGCGGTGCGGCGGGTCGACGAGCATGATGCCGCGGAGGTGGATGCGGCGCTCGCCTGGGCGACGCGGTCGCGCAAGCCCGTTCTGCTGGCCTGCCGCACCATCATCGGCTTCTCCGCCCCGACCAAGGCCGGCACCGCGGGCAGCCATGGCAGCCCGCTCGGCGAGAAGGAAGCGGCGGCGGCGAAGAGCGCGATGGGCTGGAACCACCCGCCCTTCGAGGTGCCCGACGGCATCCGCGAGCGCTGGGAGGCCGCCGGCCGCCGCGGCGCCGGCACCCGCCGCGCCTGGCTGAAGCGGCTGGCCAAGCACCCGATGCAGGCGGAGTTCGAGCGCGCCATGGCCGGCAAGCTGCCCGAGGCCTGGCACGAGCCGCTGGCGGCGCTGCGCGCCTCGCTCGCCGAGGGCAAGCCGAAGCTCGCGACGCGGGTCTCCTCGCAGAAGGCGCTGGAGGCCTTGGTCCCGGCGGTGCCGGAAATGATCGGCGGCTCGGCCGACCTGACCGGCTCGAACAACACCAACGTGAAGGGCATTCCTTCCGTCACGCGCGGCAATTTCGCCGGGCGCTACGTCCATTGGGGCGTGCGCGAGCATGGCATGGCCTCTGCCATGAACGGCATGGCGCTGCATGGCGGCGTCATCCCCTATTCCGGCACCTTCCTGGTCTTCGCCGACTACATGCGGCCGGCGATCCGGCTGGCGGCGCTGATGCGGCAGCGGGTCATCCATGTGCTGACGCATGACAGCATCGGCCTCGGCGAGGACGGCCCGACCCATCAGCCGGTCGAGACGCTCGCCGGCCTCCGCTGCATCCCCAACCTGGTGGTCTTCCGCCCGGGCGATGCGATGGAGACCGCTGAGTGCTGGGAGCTGGCGGTGAAGCGCGCCGATGGCCCGACGGTGCTGGCGCTGTCGCGGCAGAACCTGGCGACCTTTCGCTCGGACGCCGGGGAGAACCGCTGCGCCCGCGGCGGCTACGTGGTCGAGGAGGCGTCCGGCTCGCGCCGCGCCACGCTGATCGCCACGGGCTCCGAGGTCGGGCTGGCGCTGACGGCGCGGACGGCGCTCGAGGCGGAGGGCATCGCCACCGCCGTGGTCTCGCTGCCGTCCTGGGAGCTCTTCGCGGCGCAGGACCCCAGCTACCGCGACCAGGTGCTGGGCGATGCGCTGCGGGTCGGGATCGAGGCCGCGGTCGGCTTCGGCTGGGACCGCTGGCTGGGGCCGGAGGAATCTTCGTCGGCATGGGCGGCTTCGGCGCCTCGGCCCCGGCGGAGGACCTGTTCCGCCATTTCGGCATCACGCCGGAGGCGGTTGTCGCGGCGGTGAAGAAGCGCCTGGGCTGATATCGCGTAGAACCGGAACACGGGAAGAAGGAACACCACCATGGCTGTGAAGGTCGCCATCAACGGGTTCGGGCGCATCGGTCGCCTGGTGCTGCGCGCGATGATCGAGAGCAACCGCACCGATGTCGAGTGCGTCGCGATCAACGACCTCGGCAGCGTCGAGGCGAATGCCCACCTGTTCCGCTACGACAGCGTCCATGGCCGCTTCCCCGGCGAGGTCGCTGTCGACGGCAACAAGATCATCATCACCGCCAACGGCCGCACCTATGCGCCGATCGTGGTCAGCGCCGAGCGCGACCCGACCAAGGTGCCCTTCCAGGGCGTCGACGTGGCGATGGAATGCACCGGCATCTTCACCAGCAAGGAGAAGGCCTCGGCGCTGATCGCCGCCGGCGCGCGTAAGGTGGTCATCTCCGCCCCCGGCGACAATGCCGATGCGACCATCGTCTACGGCGTCAATGAGAAGACGCTGACCAAGGAGATGACCGTCATCTCCAATGCCTCCTGCACCACCAACTGCCTGGCCCCGGTGGCCAAGGTGCTGCACGACAATTTCGGCATCCTGCGCGGCTACATGGTGACGATCCACGCCTATACGGGCGACCAGAACACCGTCGACACGCTGCACAAGGACCTGCACCGCGCCCGCGCGGCCGCCGTCTCCGCCATCCCGACCAGCACCGGCGCCGCGAAGGCCGTTGGCCTCGTGCTGCCGAAGCTGAAGGGCAAGCTGGACGGCACCGCCATCCGCATCCCGACGCCGAACGTCTCGCTCGTCTCCCTCGACGTCAACCTGAAGAAGGAAGGCGTGACGAAGGAGGACATCAACGCCGCCATGAAGAAGGCGGCCGAGGGCGAGCTGAAGGGCATCCTGGCCTACAACACCGCGCCGCTGGTCAGCATCGACTTCAACCACAACCCGGCTTCGTCCACCTTCGACGCGACGCAGACCGCGGTGGTGGACGGCGCCATGGCGCGGGTCATGACCTGGTACGACAACGAGTGGGGCTTCTCCAACCGCATGAGCGACACCGCCGCGCTCTTCGGCAGCCTCTAAGACCCAGACCACCCGGCGCCCACCCGACCCTCCCCAAAGGTCGGGGGGCGCCGTTGCGGCGGGCGCCTTTCCGAGTGACCGCAGGACCGATCGCCGCCTTTCGGCGTTCGGTCCTGCGACGCCCCGCTCCGAAGGATCTTCCCGATGGCCAAGTTCCGCACCCTCGACAGCCTCGACCCCCGCGGCAAGCGCGTGCTGCTGCGCGCCGACCTGAACCTGCCGGTCAAGGACGGCCGGATCACCGACCGCACGCGGATCGACCGGCTCTCGCCCACCATCGCCGAACTCGCCGACAAGGGCGGCCGCGTCATCGTCTGCAGCCATTTCGACCGCCCCAAGGGCAAGCGCGTGCCGGAGATGTCGCTGGCACCGATGGCCGAGGCGCTGGCCGAGGCACTCGGCAAGAAGGTGTCCTTCGTTGATGACTGCGTCGGGCCAGAGGCCGAGGCGGCCGCGGCGGCGATGCGGGACGGCGACGTGATCCTGCTGGAGAACACCCGCTACCACGCCGGCGAGGAGAAGAACGACCCCGAGTTGGCCCGCGGCATGGCCAAGCTCGCCGATGTCTTCGTCAACGACGCCTTCTCCGCGGCGCATCGCGCGCATGCCAGCACGGAGGGCGTGGCGCGGCTGCTGCCGGCCTATGCGGGGCGGCTGATGCAGGCCGAGCTCGAGGCGTTGGACGCCGCGCTCGGCAATCCCTCGCGGCCCGTGGTCGCCATCGTCGGCGGCGCCAAGGTCAGCACCAAGCTCGACCTGATCGGCAACCTGTCCTCGAAGGTCGACGTGCTGGTGATCGGCGGCGCCATGGCAAACACTTTCCTCGCGGCGCAGGGCCATGCCATGGGCAAGTCGCTGCAGGAAGCCGAGATGCACGAGACGGCCCTGAAGATGCTGGCCGAGGCCAGGGCGAACAACTGCGAGATCCTGCTGCCGATCGACCTGGTCGTCTCCGCCACCTTCGCCGCCAATGCGCCGTCCCGCACGGTGGGCATCGAAAGCGTGCCGGCCGACATGATGGCGCTCGATGTCGGGCCCGACACGGTGGCGGCGATAGAGGCGCGGCTGCGCCAAGCCTCGACCCTGGTCTGGAACGGCCCGCTCGGCGCCTTCGAGATCCCGCCCTTCGACGCGGCGACGGTGGCGGTGGCGCAGTCGGTGGCGGCGCTGACGCAATCGGCCGGGCTGAAGTCGATCGGCGGCGGCGGCGACACCGTCTCGGCGCTGAAGCATGCCGGCGTCGCCGAGCGGATGACCTACGTCTCCGCCGCGGGCGGCGCCTTCCTCGAATGGCTGGAAGGCAAGACCCTGCCTGGGGTCGCGGCGCTCGAGGCGTAATCACGCGCCCTCGCAACAACCAGCGGTTACTGGAAGGTTAACGCGGCGGCGGGGTAGAGCGATGCCATGCGCATCGTCCCCGCCGTCCCGGCCCGCGGCTTCCGCTCTCCCGCGCGGCGGGTGGCCTTAACCGTCGATTCGGATCTTGGCGCTACCATCCTGCGCATGATCGCCACCAACTCCCTCAGCGCCTTCACGCCGTCGGTCGGCCGGCCGGGCGATGCGCAGCCGGTCCGCGGCGTCCCGCAAGCGGCGCCCCTGCAGGCCCGGGACGGCGGCAGCGCGCCGCAGCGGCCGCTCGGCGCGGTGCCGGCGCAGCCGAGCCAGCCGCTGCCGCGCGGTTCGCTGCTGGATCTGCGGGTCTAGCAAGGCCGGCCCTTCCCGCCCTGGCCTTCGTCACGCTCCGCGGCGGGGCCGTTGCCGGCCCGGCGCCCCTCTTGCGCGCCTCGGCGCCGCCGCGCATCGTTCGCCGATGCCCGACTTCATCCGTACCGTGCCATCCGGCGATGACCGGGAACGGCTGACCTGCCGGGATTGCGGCTTCGTCGCCTATGAGAACCCGAAGATCATCGTCGGCAGCGTCGTGTCGGTGGACGGCCGCATCCTGCTCTGCCGCCGGGCGATCGAGCCGCGGCACGGCTTCTGGACCCTGCCCGCCGGCTACATGGAGCTTTCCGAGACGGTAGAGGAAGGCGCTCGGCGCGAGGCCTGGGAAGAGGCCCGCGCCCGCATCGCGATCGAGGGCGTGCTGGCGATCTATTCCATCGCCCGCATCGGCCAGGTGCAGGTCATCTTCCGCGCCGGCCTGGCCGAGCCGGGCTTCGAGGCCGGGCCGGAAAGCCTCGATGTCCGGCTTTTCGATTGGGACGAGATCCCCTGGGACCAGCTGGCCTTCCCGTCCGTCCATTGGTCGCTGCGGCAATGGCGGGCGATGCAGGGGCGGCCCCTCGGCCTGCCGGCGATGAACCCGACCGAGGATCCGCGCGGCACCCGGCCGCTGGCGCAGCCGCCGGGGCTCTGATGCGCAAGCTCGGCCGGCTGCCCCTGCTGCTGCTGCTCCTCGCGGGCTTCTCCGCGCCGGCGCCGGCGGCGCAGCCGGGCAAGGGCGGGCGGAAGCCGCCGGCGCTGATCCTGCCGAAGCAGCCAGCGATGCCGCAGTCGCAGAAAGCCGGCCAGCCGACGGCATCCTCCGTGGCGCCGGTGCCGGACCGCAGCAAGGAAGGCCCGCGGGTGGTCGAGCAGGACCGCGCACGGATCAATCCCAGCATCATCAACCGCAACCTGCCCGGCCGCGGCCAGGCCGATCAGGGCAGCCCGGACCTGCTGGAGGATAAGCTCTTCAAGCCGGCGCCCGGGGCGCGGCTGAACGTCCCGTTCTCCTACTGAAGGGAGAAGGAAGGTTGGGGAGGAAAGCGTTTCCTCCCCGAACCTCGCCTTTGTCGTTCGTGAGTCTTGCACCCGCCGCGCGACGCCGGCCGACTCAGAAGAAATAGAGGAGGGTCCAGGAAGGATACTCTCTCCCTCGCCTTACCTCTGCGCCCGGCCCGGCGCCCAGACATCGTCCGGCCTGCTCCACAGCACCGGGTCGGCCATGGCGGCGGCCAGCGCGCCGGTCACCGCTGCCAGGATCGCCTCGCCCTTCTCCGCCGTCGCGGCGCGCGGGTCGCCGCGAACGCCGGTACGGGGCGCGCGCTCCTCGAAGGAGAAGAAGCGCACGAAGCCGGGCGGCGGGTTCGGCGGCGGGTTGGAAAGGCTCTCGGCGATCTTGTCCTGCCGCACCTGCGCCGCGTCCAGCGCCAGCCAGAGCGCGGTCTCGCCCTCACACGCGTGGTGGATACCGGGCTGCGTCGTCAGGATCTTGCCGATTGCCGCCGGGGCCAGGTTCGGCCAGGTGGTGACGACGACGGGAATGCCGAACTCAACGGCCAGCTCACGGGAGGAGACCGCCAGCGGGTCGATATTGCCGCCATGGCCGTTGACGATCAGCAGCTTCCTGAAGCCATCGGCCACCAGCGACCGCACCACGCAGCGCAGCACCGCATGGAAGGTCGCGTGGTCCAGCGTGATGGTGCCGCCGAATGGCAGGTGGTGCTCGGACAGCCCCATCCACATCGGCGGCAGCACCGCCACCGGCAGGTCGCCAGCGGCCGCCGCGCCGCGCAGCGCGATCTCATGCGCGCAGAGGCTGTCGGTCCAGACCGGCAGATGCGGGCCATGCTGCTCGAGGCTGCCGATCGGCAGCACCACGAGCGCATCCTTCGCCGCCAAAGCCTTCAGCTCCGGCGCGGTCATGCGCTCCCAGCGGATCTCGGCCATCAGCCGCGCCCCATCGCATAGAACTCGCCATTCGGCCGCAGCGCGGTGAGATTGGCCATGCGGTTCGACATGCCGAAGAAGGCGGCGATCGCCGCGATGTCCCAGATGTCGTCGTCCGAGAAGCCGAGGTCGCGCAGCGCGGCGCTGTCGGCCTCGTCCACCACATTGGCCTCGCGGGTGATCTTGAGCGCGGATTCCAGCATCGCCTTCTGCTTCGGCGTGAGGTCGGCCTTGCGGAAATTGGCGGCGATCTGGTCGGCGATCAGCGGGTTCTTGGCGCGGATCCGCAGGATGGCGCCGTGGGCGATGACGCAATACTGGCACTGGTTGTAGGAGGACACGGCGACCACGATCATCTCGCGCTCCGCCTTGGTCAGCCCGCCGGGCTTGTCCATCAGCGTGTCGTGGTAGGCCATGAAGGCGCGGAATTCCTCCGGCCGGTAGGCGAGCATCAGGAAGACGTTGGGGATGAACCCCGACTTCTCCTGCACCGTCTCGATGCGGGCGCGGATGTCCTCCGGCATCTCGGACAGGCTGGGGACGGGGTAGCGGCTGACAGGGGCGGCGGTCATGGCGGGATCTCCTCCGCCCGGACCCTAACCGCCCCTCGTCCTCAGTCCAGCCCCATCAGGCCGCGGGCGAAGTCGCGCGCCGCGAAGGGCCTGAGGTCGACGGCCTTCTCGCCGACGCCGACGAAATGGACCGGCAGGCCGAGATTCCTGGGCGAGGGCCACGACGACGCCGCCCTTGGCGGAGCCGTCCAGCTTGGTGACGGCCAGGCCGGTCACGTTGACCATCTCGCCGAAGACCTTGCATTGCTGGATGGCGTTCTGGCCGGTGGTGGCGTCCAGCACCAGCAGCACCGAATGCGGCGCGGTCTCGTCCACCCGGCGGATGACGCGGACGACCTTCCGCAGCTCCTCCATCAGCGCCGACTTGTTGTGCAGCCGCCCGGCGGTGTCGACCAGCAGCACCTGGGTGCCGTCCTCCCGCGCCGCCTTCAGCGCGTCGAAGGCAAGGCCCGCGGCATCGGCGCCTTCCTTGACCGGCGCATGCACCCGGGCGCCGGTGCGCTCGCCCCAGATCTGCAGCTGCTCGACCGCCGCGGCGCGGAAGGTGTCGCCGGCGACGAAAGCGCAGCGCAGCCCCTGCTCGCGGTATTGCTGGCCGAGCTTGGCGATGGTGGTGGTCTTGCCGGTGCCGTTGACGCCGACCACCAGCACCACATGCGGCGCGTGGCCGACGTCCAGCGGCATCGGCTGCGCGACCGGGCCGAGGATCGCGGCGATCTCCTCGGCCAGCGCCGTCTTCACCTCCTCGTCGGTCACTTCCTTGCCGAAGCGGGTCTTGCGGAAGCCCTCGACGATGCGGCGGGAGGCGGCGACACCGAGATCGGCGGTGATCAGCGTCTCCTCCAGCTCCTCCAGCGCCTCCTCGTCGAGGCGGCGCTTCTTGAAGAGCGAGGTGACGCTGTCGGTCAGCTTGGCGGTGGAGCGCGACAGCCCGGCCCTGAGGCGGGAGAGCCAGCCGCCGCGCGCGGCGGGCTCCTCGGCGGGGGCGGGCGGTGGGGGCGCGGCAGGCGTCGGGGCGGCATCCTCGGCCGCCTCGCGGGCCTCGACCTCACGCACCGCCGCTTCGTCGTCCTGCGGACGCAGTTCCGCCTCAAGGTCGGGCTGCGGTGCGGGCGGCGGCGGGGGCTCGGTGCCGATCCGCTCCAGCGGGCGCGGCGCGGTGAAGGGCGGCGGCGCCGGCGGCAGCGGCGGGATCGGGATGTCGGGCGCCGCCACCGGGGGCGGCGTCGGCATGCCCTCGGGCGGGGTCGGCACCGGCGGCTGGCCGGGCGGCGGGCTCAGCGGCGCCTCGGCCGGGCCCGGCTCCGGCGTGCGGCCGCGCAGGCGGCTGACCCAGTCGCGGAGCGCCATCAGGCGGCCTCGGCCAGCAGGCCGTCCGGCGCGGCGCCGGTGACCCGCACCCGGCGCAGCTCGCCCGGCGCGGCGCTGCCGGCGGTCAGCCGGATCGGGGCGAAATGCGCGGTGTGGCCGCGGTCGTCACGCTCGAACAGCACCTGTTCCTCCTGGCCCAGCCGGCCGGCGTAGAAGCGGGCGGCGGCGGCGGCGCCGGCCGCGCGCAGCCGGGCGGCGCGTTCGCGCCGGACCGGCACCGGCAGCTGCGGCATGCGGGCGGCCGGCGTCCCCGGCCGCTCCGAATAGGGAAAGACATGCAGGAAGCTGAGTTCCATCTCGGCCACCAGGTCGAGCATCTCCTGGAACTGCGCCTCGGTCTCGGTCGGGAAGCCGGCGATCAGGTCGGCACCGAAGGCGAGGCCGGGCCGCAGCGCCCGCGCCCGGCGCGCGAAGGCCAGGGCATCGGCCCGCAGGTGCCGCCGCTTCATCCGTTTCAGGATCAGGTCGGCGCCATGCTGCAATGACAGGTGCAGGTGCGGCAGCAGCCGCGGCTCCCCTCGATCAGCCGCCAGAGGTCGTCATCGACCTCGACCGGGTCGAGGAGGAGAGCCGCAGCCGCGGCAGGTCCGGGACGAGGGCCAGCAGCCGCCGCACCATCTGGCCGAGGCTGGGGGCGCCGGGCAGGTCGGGGCCGTAGCTGGTGATGTCGACGCCGGTCAGCACCACCTCCCGGTAGCCGCGATCGACCAGCAGCCGCACCTGCTCGACGATCGCGCCGATCGGGACGCTGCGCGATGGGCCGCGGCCATAGGGGATGACGCAGAAGGTGCAGCGGTGGTCGCAGCCCTGCTGCACCTGGACGAAGGCGCGGGCACGGCCGGCAAAGTCGGTGACGAGATGCGCCGCCGTCTCGGTCGCCGCCATGATGTCGGTGACCGGCGCGGGCGGCGCGTCGAGCGCCCAGCTTTCCGGCTTCAGCTTTTCGGCATTGCCGATGACGCGGGCGACGTTGGGCAGCGCGGCCCAGCGCTCCGGCGCGATCTGCGCGGCGCAGCCGGTGACGATGATGCGGGCTTCGGGGTTGTCGCGGGCGGCGCGGCGGATCGCCTGGCGGGCCTGGCGCTCCGCCTCGGCGGTGACGGCGCAGGTATTGACCAGGATGGTGCCGGCGGCATGGCCGGCGCGGCTGGCCAGGTCGCGCATGCCCTCGGACTCGTAGGTGTTGAGCCGGCAGCCGAAGGTCAGGACCTCGATCGCTTCGGGCGACCGATTCACGCTCTGCGCCTGCGGCGCGCCGCGATCGGGCGCCGTCATGCCGGGTAACGGTCCAGATCGAGCGCGCCGGTGAAGGCGGTGGCGACCGGGCCGGTCATCAGGACATGGCCGTCCTCCCGCCACTCGATCACCAGGTCGCCGCCGGGCAGGGTCACGGTGGCGCGGCGCCCCGCCAGGCCGCGGCGGGCGGCATTGACCAGCGCGGCGCAGGCGCCGGAGCCGTAGGCGAGCGTCAGCCCGGCGCCGCGTTCCCAGACCGCAAGGCGAAGGTGGTCGGGGGAAAGGACCTGGACGAAGCCGATATTGGCCCGCTGCGGGAAGATCGGGTCGTGCTCCAGCGCCGGGCCGATGGTGGCGAGGTCGAGCGCGTCGAGGTCAGGCACGAAGAAGGTCGCGTGCGGGTTGCCCATGGAACAGGCGGCCGGATCGGCGACGCCGGCGGCCGAGAGCGGCAGGTGCAGCGTGTCCATGGCGCGGGCCAGCGGCACCTCCTGCCAACCGAGCCGGGCCGGGCCCATGTCGGCGCGCCAGAGGCCGCCCGACAGGCGCTCCACCGGCAGGTCACCGGCGATGGTGCGGACCACCACGCGATCGGCCCTGGTCTCGTCGGCGACCAGGCTGGCAATGCAGCGCGTCGCATTGCCGCAGGCCCCGGCCTCGGAGCCATCCGGGTTGCGGACGCGCATGAAGACGTCGGCGCCCTCCGTCCCCGGCTCCAGCAGGATGAACTGGTCGCAGCCGATCCCCCGGCGCCGGTCCGCGATGGCGGCGGCCCGGTCGGGGGTGATCGGCAGGTCGGTACGGCGCGCATCGAGGACGACGAAGTCGTTGCCCAGGCCGTGCATCTTGCGGAAGGGAACCATGTCGGGCGCAGGTATGCCCCGCCCGCCCCGGCAATCCAAGCCTGCCGGGCGCATGGGTGGGCGGCGCGGCGGCGCTGGTGTCCCGGCTCCGAAGTTTGCCGCCCCTGGCGGCGCTCTTCGGATCGCGCCACCAGCCCATGTTTTCAGTGGCCTGCTGGTCCGCTGGCTTCGCAGCCAGCGGCTGCGGAAGCCGCGGGCAGGACACTACCGCTTCAGCATCGATCCCAGCACGCCGCGCAGCACCGCATTGCCGATCTGCCGGCCCATGCTGCTGCCGACGCTGCGGGCGGCCGACTTGGCCATGGATTCCAGCGGGCTCTCCCGCCGGCCGCCGCCGCCGCTCAGCACGCTGCCGAGCACGTCCCCCAGCCACCGCCCTGGGCCGGCGGCGCCTGGCGGGAGGTCTGCGGGATGCGGGGGCTGCGCGGCGGCGGCGCCTCGGGCAGCGGGCGCGGCGGCAGCACGGCACCGCCCCAGGGATTGTCGCTGCGCACCGGCGCGGGGCCGGCCGGGGCGGTGCCCCAGGGGCCGGAGGCGGGCGCCGCATTCGTCCGGACGACCAGCCGCTCATAGGCGCTCTCGCGGTCGACCGCGGTGTCGTAATGGCCGGCCAGCGGGCTTTTCGCCATCAGCGCGCGGCGCTCCTCGGGCGTGACGGGGCCGATCCGGCCGCGCGGCGGGACGATGCGGGCCTGCTCGACCATGCTGGGCGAGCCATCGGCCTGCAGGGTGGAGACCAGAGCCTCCCCCACCGCCAAATGGGTGATGGCCTCCGCCACATTCAGTCGCGGGTTCGGCCGGAACGTGTCGGCGGCGGCGCGGACAGCCTTCTGCTCGGCCGGGGTGAAGGCGCGCAGCGCATGCTGCACCCGGTTGCCGAGCTGCCCCAGAACCGTCCCCGGCAGGTCGAGCGGGTTCTGCGTGACGAAATAGATTCCGACGCCCTTGGAGCGGATCAGCCGCACCACCTGCTCCACCTTCTCGGTCAGGGCGCGCGGCGCATCGCGGAACAGCAGGTGGGCCTCGTCGAAGAAGAAGACCAGCTTGGGCTTCTCCAGGTCGCCGACCTCGGGCAGTTCCTCGAACAGTTCCGACAGTAGCCAGAGCAGGAAGGTGGCGTAGAGCCGGGGGCTCTGGATCAGCTTGTCGGCGGCCAGCACGTTCACCGCGCCGCGGCCGTCCGGCGTCACCAGCATCAGGTCCTGCAGGGCCAGCGCCGGCTCGCCGAAAAACTGCTCGCCCCCGCCTGTTCCAGCACCAGCAGACGGCGCTGGATGGTGCCGATGGTGGTCTTGCTGACCTGGCCGTAATGGTCGCGCAGCTCCGCCGACCGTTCCGAGACATGGCCGAGGATGGCACGGAGGTCCTTGAAATCCAGCAGCAACAGCCCGTCATCGTCCGCCACCTTGAAGGCGATGTTGAGCACGCCCTCCTGGGTGTCGTTCAGCTCGAGCATGCGGGAGAGCAGCAGCGGCCCCATCTCGGCGACGGTGGCCCGCAGCGGGTGGCCCTGCTGGCCGAAGACGTCCCAGAAGATCGCCGGGGAGGCCTCGTAGGCGAAGTCGGTCACGCCGAGGTCGCGGGCGCGGGCTTCCAGCTTCGGGTTGGGCTTGCCCGGGACAGCGATGCCGGAGAGGTCGCCTTTGATGTCGGCGCAGAAGACCGGGACCCCGGCGCGGGAGAAGCCCTCGGCCATGGACTGCAGGGTCACGGTCTTGCCGGTGCCGGTGGCGCCGGCCACCAGCCCGTGCCGGTTGGCGCGGGAGAGCAGGAGCTCGCAGGGGCGGTCGCCCCGGCCGATCAGGATGCCATCCGCCATGCCCGCCGCCATGCCCGCCCCCATGCCTTCGCCTCGGCGCAGGATATACGGTGCCCCGCCGCCGCTTGCATCCCACCCGCCGCATGGCTATACGCCGCCCCTCTCCGCGCGCCGGTGCCTGTGTGGGCATGCCCGGCCGCGTCCCGCGTTCCCGTCCCGGGGGCGCCTTCCCGACCGAGGAGGTCCCAAATGCCCAAGATGAAGACGAAGTCTTCTGTGAAGAAGCGCTTCAAGGTTACCGCCACGGGCAAGGTGCTCGCCGGCCCCGGCAAGAAGCGCCATTGCCTGTCCGCCCGCTCCTCCAAGGTGAAGCGGCAGAACACCGGCACGCAGGTGCTGCGCCACCAGGACGGCCTCACTGTGATGCAGTGGGCCCCCTACGGTCTGGTCCGGTAAGGAGTAGCGCGCCATGGCACGTGTGAAGCGCGGCGTTACCGCCCACGCCCGTCACAAGAAGATCCTCAAGCTCGCCAAGGGCTATGTGGGTCGTTCCTCCACAGATTACCGTCCCGCGCTGCAGCGGGTCGAGAAGGCGCTGCAATACGCCTATCGCGACCGCCGCAACAAGAAGCGCGACTTCCGCGGCCTGTGGATCCAGCGGATCAACGCCGCCTGCCGCGAGCACGGGATGCCCTATTCCCACTTCATCGCCGGCATCAAGGCGGCGAACATCGACATCGACCGCAAGGTGATGGCGGCGATCGCCTTCGACGACCCGGCGAGCTTCGCCGCGCTGGTCGAGAAGGCCCGCGCCGCCCGTCCGGACCGTCACGCGCCCGCCAGCAAGGCGGCCTGACGACCCTCCCCTTCGGGGGGCTGTAGCTGCGCAGAAGGGCCGCTCCCGCCAGGGTGCGGCCTTTCGCATATCCGGGACCGGAGAGAATGAGCGACGCGACCAATCAGGGCGAGGAATTCGCCGCGCTGGAAGCCGAGACCGCGGCGCAGCTCGCCGCCGCCGCCGACCTGCGCGCCTGGGACGCGGTGCGCGTCGGCACGCTGGGCAAGAGCGGCACGCTGACCGGGCTGCTGAAGGGCCTCGGCCAGGTGCCGGCCGAGCAGCGGAAGGAACGCGGCGCCAGCCTGAACCGGCTGAAGGGCCGGCTGGAAGGGCTGATAGAGCGCCGCCGCACCGCGCTCGAGGAAGCCGCGCTCGAGGCGCGCCTCGGGGCCGAGCGGATGGACGTGACCCTGCCGCCGCGGCCGCATGCGCCGGGCGGCGAGGGTGGCATCCACCCGATCAGCCGGACGATGGAGGAACTGGTCGCGCTGTTCGGTGCCCAGGGCTTCGCGGTGGCCGAGGGCCCCGACATCGAGAGCGACTGGCTGAACTTCTCCGCCCTCAACATCCCCGAGCACCACCCGGCCCGGCAGGACCACGACACCTTCTACCTGCCGGCCGGCGCCGATGGCCGACGCCCAGTGCTGCGGACCCATACCTCCCCGGTGCAGGCCCGCACCATGCTGACCCAGGCGCCGCCGATCCGCGTCATCGTCCCCGGCCGCACCTGGCGGGCCGACCACGACGCGACGCATTCGCCGATGTTCCACCAGGTGGAAGGGCTGGTGATCGACCGCGGCATCACCCTCGGCCACCTCAAGGGCTGCCTGATCGACTTCCTGCGCGCCTTCTTCGGCATCTCCGACCTGCCGGTGCGCTTCCGCGCCAGCTACTTCCCATTCACGGAACCCAGCATGGAAGTCGACATCGGCTGGAACCGGAAGACCGGCGAGCTCGGCAAGGGCGGCGACTGGCTGGAGATCCTGGGCAGCGGCATGGTCCATCCGCGCGTGCTGGCCAATTGCGGCATCGACCCGCGGGAATGGCAGGGCTTCGCCTTCGGCATGGGGATCGAGCGCATCACCATGCTGAAGCACGGCATGCCCGACCTCCGGCCGTTCTACGAAAGCGACCTGCGCTGGCTGCGCCACTGGGCGACCGACCCGCTGGCCCCGCCATCCCTGGCGGAGGGTATCTGAGATGAAGTTCTCCCTCTCCTGGCTGAAGGCCCATCTCGAGACCGAGGCGCCGCTGGCCGAAATCCTCGCCGTGCTCAACCGCATCGGGCTGGAAGTGGAAGGCGTCGAGGATCGCGGCGCGTCGCTCGCCGCCTTCCGCATCGCCCGCGTGGTGGAGGCGGTGCAGCACCCGAATGCCGACCGGCTCCGCGCCCTGAAGGTCGATGCCGGCGACGGCACGCTGATCTCGGTCGTCTGCGGGGCGCCGAATGCCCGCACTGGGCTGGTCGGCGTGCTGGCCATGCCGGGCGACCATATCCCCGGCACCGGCATCACCCTCAAGGTCGGCGAGATCCGCGGCGTGAAGAGCGAGGGCATGATGTGCTCCGCCCGCGAGCTCGGCCTCGGCGACGACCACACCGGCATCATCGACCTGCCGGAGGACGCGCCGGTCGGCGAGAGCTACGTAAAGTATGCCGGGATGGACGACCCGGTGATCGAGATCAGCGTCACGCCGAACCGCGGCGATGCGCTCTCGGTCCACGGCGTCGCGCGCGACCTGGCGGCGGCGGGCCTCGGCCGGCTGAAGCCGCTGGTGAAGCCGAAGATCGAGAGCGTCTATCCCTCCCCCTCGCCTGGGAGATCGCCGACCCGCGCGCCTGCGACTTCGTCGTCGGCCGGGCCATCCGCGGCGTGAAGAACGGGCCCAGCCCGAAATGGCTGCAGGACCTGTTGGTCGCCATCGGCCAGCGGCCGATCAACGCCCTGGTCGACGTGACCAACCTCTACACCTTCGGCCTCGGCCGGCCGCTGCACGTCTTCGACGTCGCCAAGGTGAAGGGCAAGCGGCTGACCATGCGCATGGCGCGCGAGGGCGAGTCGCTGGCCGCGCTGAACGGCAAGACCTACGCGCTGACGGACCAGGACGGCATCATCGCCGACGAGTCCGGGCCGGAGGCGCTCGGCGGCATCATCGGCGGCGCGCCGACCGGCTGCGACGGGGGCACGGCCGAGGTCTTCATCGAATGCGCGCTCTTCGACCCGGTGCGCATCGCGCTGTCCGGCCGCCGGCATGACATCCGCACCGATGCGCGGGCGCGGTTCGAGCGCGGCGTGGACCTGGCGTTGCCGCGGCACGGCCTCGACCTCGCCACCTGGACCATCCAGGAGCTCTGCGGCGGCGAGGCGAGCGAGGTCTCGGCCGCCGGCACGGAGCCGGCCTGGCAGCGCGACGCGACGCTCCGCTTCGAGCGGCTGGCGGGCCTCGGCGGCGCCGATGTAGGGCCGGATCAGGCGGTCGGGATCCTCGAGCGGCTCGGCTTCGCGGTGAAGGCGCGCGACGCGGCGCAGGTGACGGTCGCGGTGCCGTCCTGGCGCAACGACATCGCGGGCAAGGGTGCCCTCGACCAGGACCCGTCCCTCCCGGCCGAGCGCGCCCGCGCCGCGGCCGAGGGCTGCGCCGCGGTCGAGCCCGAGGCGGACCTGGTGGAGGAGGTGCTGCGTATCCGCGGCCTCGACACCATCCCCGCCGTCTCGCTGCCCGTCGCGGGCATCGTCCCGCCGCCGGCGCTGACGCCGAAGCAGGTGCGCGCCGGGCTTGCCCGCCGCGTGCTGGCGGCGCGCGGCATGCTGGATTGCGTCAGCTTCGGCTTCCTCGAGCAGACGTCGGCGGCGCTGTTCGGCGAAACGCCTGAAGCGCTACGGCTGGTCAACCCGATCGCCGCCGACCTCGACCAGATGCGCCCGACGCCGGTCGCCAGCCTGGCCCTGGCCGCCGCCCGCAACGCCGCGCGCGGCTGGCCGGACGTGGCGCTGTCGGAACTCGGCGCGGCCTACCGTGATCCGTCCCCCACCGGGCAAGCTGCAGGTCGCGGCCGGCCTCCGCGCCGGGCATACGCCGAGGCACTGGGCGGAGGCCTCGCGCGCCGTCGATGCGATGGACGCCAAGGGCGATGCGCTGGCGGTCCTCGCCGCACTCGGCGTGCCGATGGCGGCCGTGACCGTCACCACCGATGCGCCGGGCTTCTACCACCCCGGCCGCAGCGGCGTGCTGCGGCAGGGGCCGAAGACGGTGCTGGCGACCTTTGGCGAGCTCCACCCGAAGGTCCGCGCCGCGCTCGATATCGCCGGCCCGGCGGTGGCCTTCGAGGTCTTCCTCGACGCCATCCCCGAGCCTAAGCGCCGGAAGAAGGGCGCCCCCGACCTGCCCGCCTTCCAGCCGCTGCGGCGCGACTTCGCCTTCCTGGTGGACGCGGCGGTGACGGCGGAGGCGGTGCTGCGCGCCGCGCGCGGCGCCGACAAGGCGCTGGTCACGGATGTGGCGCTGTTCGACCGCTATGCCGGCGACAAGCTGCCGGAGGGCAAGGTCAGCCTCGGCGTGCAGGTGACGCTGCAGCCGCGCGACGCCACGCTGACGGATGCGCAGATCGAGGCGGTGGCGGAGAAGATCGTCGCCGCCGTCACCAAGGCGACGGGTGCTTCGCTGCGGGCGTAGCAAGCAGCGGGGGAAGTATCCCCCCGCACCCCCTTCTATTTTTGTGAGTCCGCAGGTTGAACCTGCAAGCCCCCTACCCCGGCCGCGCGGCGGTCAGCCCGCCATCCACCACCAGATGCGTCGCCGTGATGTACTTCGCCTCGTCCGAGACGAAGAACAGCACCGCATGCGCGATGTCCCAGGCATCGCCCATCCGCCCGATCGGCACGCTGGCATGCCGCTTCGCCACCAGTGCCGCGGCATCGTTGGCGCCGAGCTGCTTGGCCAGCCGGTGCTCCACCAGCGGCGTGTGCATGGTGCCTGGCACCACGCAGTTCACCCGGATGCCCTTCTTGACGAAGGCAATCGCCGTCGAGCGGGTGAAGGCGATGACGCCGGCCTTCGACGCCGCATAGGCGACGTTGGTCCGCCCATCCACCTGATGGCTCAGGCAGGCGACGGAGGAGAGGTTCACCACCGCCCCGGCCCCCTGCCGCTCCATCACGGGCAAGACGTACTTGCAGCCGAGGAAGGCGGTCTTGAGGTTGTGGTCCATCTGGGCGTCCCAGACCTCCTCCGGCATCGTCACCGGGTCGCCGGGGGCGGAGCCGCCGACATTGTTCACCAGGATGTCGATGCGGCCGAAGCGGGCGAGGCAGTCCTCCACCGCCGCCTCCACCTCGGCGGCGACCGTCATGTTGACCGTGCGGGCGGCGCAGGTATTGCCCTCGCCCTCAATGATCGACTTTGTCTCGGCGACCGCGGCCGGGTTCAGGTCGACGCCGTAGACCTTGGCCCCCTGCCGCGCGAGCAGCACCGCGGTCGCCTTGCCGTTCCCCCAGCCCTCGCCGACCGAGCCCGCGCCGGCGACGAAGGCGACCTTGCCTGTCAGGTCCAGCATCTGCGTTTCCTCCCATGGATGCGTTGAACGCCAGCAAGCCGCGCCGCAATCGCAGGGGTCAAGGGGCCGCGGCACTGCTAGGACAGATCGACGACGGAGAGCAGGCAGTTGGACGAGCGGGGCGGCTTCACGCGGCAGGGCGTCAGGCGCGGGATGCAGGCGGCGCTGGCCATCACCCTCGGCCTCTCGCCCTTCGGCCTGGTGGTCGGGATGACCTCGGACGGCGTCGGCCTGTCACTCGCCGAGACCCTGCTGATGAGCGGCCTGGTCTTCGCAGGTACCAGCCAGCTGGTGGCGCTGCAGCTCTGGGCCGACCCGGCGCCGATCCTCGCCACCAGCCTCGCCTGCCTGGTGATCAACCTGCGCCTGGCGCCGATGGGCGCGGCGCTGGCCCCGGTGCTGGACCGCACGCGCGGCATCCGGCTCTGGGGCACGCTGATGCTGCTGGTGGACAATTCCTTCGCCCTGGCGATCGCCGAGCTGCGGGCCGGGCGGCGCGATGCCGGCTACCTCTTCGGCGCCGGCTTTGGGATGTGGCTGAACTGGATGGTGATGATCACCATCGGCCACGTCTTCGGCAATGCGCTGCGGCTGCCGGCCGGGCATCCGGTCTTCTTTGCCTCCTCCGCCGCGGTGCTCGCCCTGCTGGTGCAGCTCTGGCGTGGCCGGTCGGAGCTGCAGCCCTGGATCCTCGCCGGGGCCGCGGCGGTGGTGGTGCAGGGGCTGGGGCTCGGCGCGCCCTGGCCGGTGCTGGCGGGCGCCTTCGCCGGGGCCGGCTTCGGCGCTTGGCGCGACACGCGGGGCCGGGCATGACGCTGCGTCGCGCCGGAGGCGCGCCATGACGCTCCGGTGGGACGTCCTCGCCGCCATCCTCGGCATGGCGCTGGCAAGCTACATCTGTCGCGCCGGCGGCTATGCGGTGCTGCGGGTGACGCGCCCGCCGCCCTTCGTCCAGGCCATGCTGCAGCACCTGCCCGGCTGCATCTTCGTCGCCTTCCTGGCGCCGGCCTTCCTTTCCGCCGGCTGGGCGACGGTGGCGGCCGGCGCGGTGGTGCTGCTGGTGCAGGCCCGGCTCCGCAAGCTGGCGGTCTCGATTCTTGCCGGCGTCGGCACGCTCTGGCTGCTGCGGATGGCGGGGATCCAATGACGCGCCCCGATGGCTGGCGCGCCCCAGGCGCGGCGGCCTGAAGCGGGCCGCCAGGCCGTCAGGTCGCGCTCACCCGGTCTCCACCCTTTCGCCCGGCCCGGGGTCCTATTGCGCGGCCTGGGCGGCGTCCGGGTCGGGCGCGCGGTCCGGTGCGCGTTCCACCATCACCATCGGCTGCGGCCGGGGGATGACGATGCCTCTCTCGGCGAAGCGGATCTTGATGCGACGGTTGAACTCCCGCACCACCGGCCAGCGCGAGGCAGGCTCGGTCTTCACCCGGGCGCGGATGCTCACGCCGTTGTCGGCCAGCTTGTCGACGCCCCAGACATCGATGTCGTCGCGGATCAGCGGCTTCCACTTGGCCTCGGCCCTGATCTCGGCGCCGATCTCCTTCAGCGTGTTCACCACCAGGTCGGTGTCTTCGGTATAGGCCACGGTCACGTCGAGCACCGCGAAGGCGAAGTCGCGGGTCTGGTTGGTCACCGTGGTCACCGCGCTGAACGGGACGATGTGGACGCTGCCATCGGTCGCCCGCAGCTTGATGGAGCGGATCGACAGGTGCTCCACCACCCCGGTCAGCCCGCCGAGCGTCACCACGTCGCCGACCGCGACCGCATCCTCCAGCAGCAGGAAGACGCCGGTGATGACGTCCCGCACCAGGGTCTGCGAGCCGAAGCCGATGGCGAGGCCGACGACGCCGGCGCCGGCCAGCAGCGGCGCCACATTCAGCCCGAGCTGGGCCAGCGCGTTCAGCACCACCACCACCGTGATCACCGCCCCCAGCACGGTCCGCAGCATCGGCAGCAGGGTGCGGACCCGGGCGCTGCGCGCCGCATGCGAATCCCGGGCGATGCGGGTCAGCCGGCGCTGGATCGCGGAATTCGCCACCTCCCACACCACCAGCCCGATGAGCAGCGTGGTGGCGATCGAGAGCAGCGTGTCCACCAGCCGGCGGCCCAGCGTGCCCGGGTCGAACCAGTCGAGGCTGTCGAGCCCCCAGGTCTCCAGCAGCAGGATCACCGCGCCGAAGCCGAGCAGGGCGGAGACGACGCTCTTCAGCAGCGGCACGTATTGCGCCGCGCGGGCGGCGAGGCCGGGGAAGCGCCTGGCCATCTCCGGCCCCGGATGCAGCACCCGGTCCATCGCCCAGCCGATCGCCTCGTCCAGCGCCTTGGCGCCGCCGACGATCAGCACGGTCAGCACGGTGCCGACCAGCAGCTGGCGGATGCCGTTCTCCACCGCCAGCGCCCAGATCACCCAGGAGGCGACGAGCCAGAGGATGACCACGACGTGCCAGACCTCGGCCAGCCGGTCGCGGGTGGCGCGCAGCATCAGCCGCGTGCCGGTCGCCGCCTCCCCGGCGGCAGCGGGCCGGCCTGCAGGAAGGCCGCCACCGCCTCCCGCTGCTGCAGCACGATGCGGGCCAGCAGCAGGGAGATGATCAGCAGAGTCGGGTTCAGGATGGCGTCGTAGGCCGACCAGGGCAGGCCGAGCAGCAGCCCGGCCTCGGCCAGGGTGTAGCCGCCGACGCCCACCAGCATGAGCCGGCGCAGCCAGCGGATGCCGGCCCGGGCGGCGGCATCCGAGGAGGATCAACCGCAGGTGGTTGGAAGCGGGCGAGAGGAACATGCGGGCCAGGGCGAAGGCCGCCCGCGCCGCCATATAGGCATTCGCCATCATCAGCCCGACCAGCCGCGTGGTCGGCAGCGGCTGCAGCAGGCCGAACAGGCCATAGACCGCCAGGCCGAAGCCGAAGATCGGCAACAGGTCGAGCAGCAGCCGGCCGAGTACCAGCGGCACCCGCTTCAGCCAGGTCCAGGGCGTGCCGTTGGCTGGCGGCGCCGCGGCGTCCAGCCACTGCCGTGGCCGGCCCACGGCGCGCACCACCGCCCATTCGGCAATCAGGCCGAGGCCAAGCAGCAGCAGCAGCTTCCAGGCGGCATCGATCAGCCGGGTCTGCGAAACCGGGTCGCGCAGCAGGTTGGCGGTGGCGGCCCAGAGCGCCGGCAGGTCGGCCATGGAGCGGATCGATGCGACCAGCCCCTCGGACAGCCCGGCGACCCGGCCGGACAGCCCGGACAGCAGCTGGGCGCCGAGGGTATCCGGCGCGATCAGCGGCTCGGCCTCGGGCTTGGCCGGGGCTGCGGCGGCGGCCGGAGGCGGGCTGGGCGGCGGCGTCGCCTCGGCGCCCTCGGCAGCCGGGGCCGCCATGGCCGGGGCGGGGGCCGGGCCGGAAGGCGGCGTCGCGGCCGCCCGGGATGGCTCGGCGCCAGCGGGATTGGCAGCCGGATTGTGGGCGGGGCGGGCCTGGCCGGCGCGGCCGGCGGCGGCCAGCGCCTCGAGGGTGCGGAGGAACTCGGCCCGGCGCGCATCGTCGCGCAGCAGCGCGGTCACCCGGTCGAGATCGGCCTGGCTCAGCCCACGCGTGGGCGATTGCGCCGTGGGCGCCGGCTGCGCCGCGACGGGCGCGGCCGCCAGCAGCAGGGCGAGGCAAAGGGCAAGCGGGTGCCGGAGGGTGCGGAGGATGGTCATGTGCGCCGCAGCAACCCCATTGCGGCCCGCCCGGTCAAGGGTGGCGTTGCCGGAGGGCGCGGCCGGGCACCCCCAGCAGGGGCCCACGGCATTGCGGTTTCGCCCGGGACGTCTAGATGCGTCCCATGAAAACGGTTCTCACCATCCTGGTCGGCATCGCCATGCTGGCCACCCTCGGGGTCATGCTGGCCGGCATGCTGGGCATGGTCCGGTCGGACGGGAACGCCGAGCGCTCCAACACGCTGATGCGATGGCGCGTGGTGCTGCAGGGCGTGACGCTGGCGCTGTTCGCCCTGCTGCTGCTCGTCATGCGGCACTGAACGGGGCCGGCCGGCGGGCGTTTTGACGGCCCAAGCCGCGCCGCCCTATTTTGCCGCGGGTTTGCGCTAGCGACCGGTTGCCCCTCGGCACCGCCACGCCTCGCGCCGGAGACCAACCCGGGACCTGACGGCGGGTCGCGGGACACAGCAACAACTGCGCAGGAAACGGCAGAGTCGATGAAGCTCCTCGTCCCGGTCAAGCGGGTGGTCGACTACAACGTGAAGGTCCGCGTGAAGGCGGACGGCACGGGCGTCGAGACCGCCAACGTCAAGATGTCGATGAACCCCTTCGACGAGATCGCGGTCGAGGAAGCGGTGCGCCTCAAGGAAAAGGGCGTCGCGACCGAGATCATCGCGGTCTCGGCCGGCCCCGCGGCATGCCAGGAGCAGCTCCGCACCGCGCTCGCCATGGGCGCCGACCGCGGCATCCTGATCGAGCATGACGGCGTGCTGGAGCCGCTCGCGGTGGCCAAGCTGCTGAAGGCGGTGATCGGCAAGGAGAGCCCGGACCTCGTCATCCTTGGCAAGCAGGCGATCGACGACGACATGAACGCCACCGGCCAGATGCTGGCGGCGCTGATGGGCTGGCCGCAGGGCACCTATGCCAGCAAGGTCGAGGCCGCCGATGGCGGGCTGACCGTGACCCGCGAGGTCGATGGCGGGCTCGAGCGGCTGCAGCTGAAGCTGCCGGCCATCGTCACCACCGACCTGCGGCTGAACGAGCCGCGCTACGCCTCCCTGCCCAACATCATGAAGGCGCGGAAGAAGCCGATCGAGACGGTGAAGCCGGCCGATCTCGGCGTCGACGTCGCGCCGCGCCTGACCGTGCTGAAGGTCGAGGAGCCGCCGAAGCGCCAGGCTGGCAAGAAGGTCGGCTCGGTGCAGGAGCTGGTCGAGAAGCTGCGCAACGAAGCGAAGGTGATCTGAGATGGCCGTTCTCGTCCTCGTCGACCACGACGGTTCGACGGTCGCGCAGCCGACCCGCAGCGCGGTAGCGGCGGCGCAGAAGCTGGGTGAGGTGCACGCGCTGGTGCTCGGCCCCAAGGCCGTGGCCGAGGCGGCGGCGCAGATCGCCGGCGTCGCCAAGGTGCTGCATTCCGATGCCGAGATCTACGCGCACGGGTTGGCGGAGCCGACCGCGGCGCTGCTGGTCGCCATGGCGCCGAACTACTCCCACCTGCTGGCCCCGGCCTCGGCCGCCGGCAAGAACGTCATGCCGCGCGCCGCGGCGCTGCTCGACGTGCAGGTGATCTCCGACATCGCCGGCGTGGTGGATGCCGATACCTTCGTCCGGCCGATCTATGCCGGCAACGCGATGGCGACCGTGAAGTCGGCCGACCCGAAGAAGGTCATCACGGTCCGCGCCGCGAGCTTCGACCCGGTGCCCGCGACCGGGGGCAGCGCCGCGGTCGAGGCGGCGCCGGCGGCGGAAGACCCCGGCGTCTCCACCTTCCTCGGCGCCGAGATCGTCAAGTCCGAGCGGCCGGAGCTGACGGCCGCGAAGATCGTCGTCTCCGGCGGCCGTGCCATGGGCAGCTCGGAGAATTTCCACATCATCGAGAGCGTCGCCGACAAGCTCGGCGCCGCGGTCGGCGCCTCCCGCGCCGCGGTCGATGCCGGCTATGCGCCGAACGACCACCAGGTCGGCCAGACCGGCAAGATCGTCGCGCCGGAGCTCTACATCGCCGTCGGCATCTCGGGTGCCATCCAGCACCTGGCCGGCATGAAGGACAGCAAGGTCATCGTCGCCATCAACAAGGACGAGGAGGCGCCGATCTTCTCGGTGGCCGATTACGGCCTGGTCGGCGACCTGTTCAAGGTGATGCCGGAATTCGAGGCCGAGCTCGGCAAGAAGTAGGCTGGCTGGTGACGAACGGGGCCGCCCGACGCCGCGCGCGTCCGGCGGCCTTTTTCTTGCGGGGTGGATGGATATGGCGGACGTGCAGAAACTCGGCGTGATCGGCGCTGGCCTGATGGGCAACGGCATCGCGCATGTGGCGGCGCTGGCGGGCATCCCCGTCGCCCTGGTGGACGTGAACCCGGCGGCGCTGGAGAAGGCTCTGGGGACGATCACCAAGAACCTCGAGCGGCAGACGACGCGCGGCAACATCCCCGACGGCGCCAAGGAAGCGGCGCTGGCGCGGATCACCACCGGCACCGAATACGCCGCCTTCGCCGATTGCGACCTGGTGATTGAGGCGGCGACCGAGAACGAGGAGATCAAGAAGAAGATCTTCGCGTCACTCTGCCCGACCCTGAAGCCGGGGGCGATGATCGCCTCCAACACCTCCTCCATCCCCATCACGCGGCTCGGTGCCGCGACCGACCGTCCGGGCCGGTTCATCGGCATGCACTTCTTCAACCCCGTGCCGATGATGAAGCTGGTGGAGGTCATCCGCGGCCTGGCCACCGAGGACGCGACGGCCGCGGCGGTGACCGCGCTCGCCGAGCGGATGGGCAAGACCGTGGTGGCGGCGGCCGACTATCCCGGCTTCGTCGTCAACCGCATCCTCTGCCCCATGCTGAACGAGGCGATCTTCGCGCTGATGGAAGGCGTCGGCGACGTGCGCTCGATCGACGAGGGCATGAAGCTCGGCGCAAACCACCCGATGGGGCCGCTGGAACTGTCCGACTTCGTCGGGCTGGACACACTGTACAGCGTGCTGAAGGTGCTGCACGACGGGCTGGGCGACCCGAAATACCGCCCCTGCCCGCTGCTGGCGAAGTATGTCGAGGCCGGCTGGCTCGGGCGGAAGTCGGGCAAGGGGTTCTACGACTACAGCACCACGCCGCCGACGCCGACGCGGTAGAAGGCTGGGGAGAAGGTATTCTCCCCAGACCCCTCATCTATTTTTGTGACTCTGGCACCCGCCAGGTGGCGAAGGAGGGGCTGCCTAGCCCTCCCCGGGCGTCAGCCCTGGGTCTTCAGGAAGGCCAGCAGGTCGTTCAGCTGCTGCTCGTTCTTCAGGCCGGGATAGGACATCGACCCGCTGGGCAGCAGCGCCTTGGGGTTGGCGATGTAGCCGCGCAGCGTCGCCTCGTCCCAGGTCAGGCCCTCGGCGGCCTTCTCCTTCAGGTTCGCCGAATAGCGGAAGCCTTCGATCGTCCCCGCCTTGCGGCCGACGATGCCATGCAGGTTCGGGCCGACGCCGTTCTTCCCGCCGGCCTCGATGCTGTGGCAGGCGCGGCACTGGTTGAACACGCGCTTTCCCGCCTCCGCATCCTGCGCCGCCGCCGGCAGCGCGGTGCCGAGCGCGAGGGCGGCGGCGATGGCAAGGGGGCGATGCGGGTCATGCTGCGTCTCCGGCCGTTGGGGCTCGCGCTTCGAATGAGAGCGCCCCCGCGATCCGTCAACCCCAGGGGTTGCGCCGCCCCGCGCCCCAGGGGGACACCGCCGAGCCTCCCCAGGGGCCGCGTACCGGCGCCGCCGGCGGTGCCATGGCCAGCAGCCGGCGGATGCGCTCCTCGGTCGGCGGATGGGTGGTGAACAGGCTGTCGAGGCGCAGCCCCGAGAGCGGGTTGACGATGAACATATGGGCGCTGGCCGGATGCGCCTCGGCAGTCGGGTTGACGATGCCCTGCTTGTAGCGCTCGAGCTTCGCCAGCCCCTCGGCCAGGCCGCGCGGGTCGCCGCTGATCTCGGCGCCGAGCCGGTCTGCCTCGTATTCGCGCGACCGGCTGATCGCCATCTGCACCAGCATGGCGGCGATCGGTCCCACCACCATCAGCAGCAATGCGCCGATCGGGCCGAAGGGGTTGCGCCCGCCATCCTCCCGCCTTCCGCCGAACAGGAAGCCGAATTGCGCCAGCATGCCGATCGCCCCCGCCAAGGTCGCGGTAACGGTCATGATCAGCGTGTCGCGGTGCCTGATATGCGCCAGCTTCATGCGCGACGACGCCGGCCACCTCCTGCTCCGACATCAGGTCCAGCAGGCCGGTATTCACCGCCACCGCGGCATTCTCCGGGTTGCGGCCGGTGGCGAAGGCGTTCGGCTGGTCCTCGTGGATCACGTAGAGCGCCGGCATCGGCAGCCCGGCCCGGCGGGCCAGCCCCTCGACCAGGGCGAACAGCCGCGGCGCCTCCGCTGGGGTGATCGGCTGGGCATTGTGCATCGACAGCACCACCCGGTCGCTGTTCCACCAGGCCCAGAGATTGGTGCCGCAGGCCATCAGGAAGGCGATCACCATCCCCTGCTGGCCGCCCAGCACCCAGCCGATGCCGATGAACAGCGCGGTCAGGCCGGCGAGCAGCACCGCCGTGCGGAAATACCCTTCCATGTATCCCGTCCCTTTTTATGCCGGAGCCGGGCCCTTTGCCCCGCGTTGGGGGTGGCGCGACCCCGCCCCGAGACCCCAGATGATAACCATGACCCAGACCCGACAAGGGGCCGCGACGGCCGCTCCCGCTGCCCTCGAAGCCCAGGTGCCGATCTCGCCGGACATGCCACCGAGCCCGGTCCCGCCGATCCCGCCGCCGCCGCCAGGCCCCGACCTGCCGGAGGTGCCGGTCGAGGACCCGACCGGGCCGGACACGCCGCTGCCCGGCGACCCGAATCCCACCCCGCCGGCGACCCGCCGAGCGAGGCGCCGGTGCGGATGCGGCCGCTGCCGCCCGAGATCGGCGGCCCGGCCGGGCCGGAGCCGACCCGCTACGGCGATTGGGAGCGGAAGGGCCGGGTCAGCGATTTCTGACCCGCGACTCGGGCTGCGCGCCCGAGTCGCCGAGGGACCGGAGCGGGAACGGATTTGCGCCTGCCGCCAGGGTCTTCCTACCAGGGTTTGTGGCCAGCGGAGCGGCCCGGCGGCGCGGCCGGTGTCAGCGATCTGTTCGCGCGACTCGGGCCAAGCCGCTGATCTGCCCGGCCATGCTCAGCTGGCCCCAGGCGCCATGTTCGCGCCTTGTTTCAAAACGCGCCCCGGCCATCCTCACCCCTGGCCGTAGATCGCCGGGGCGAGGTGCCGCAGCCGCGCCAGCAGCGCCGCATGGCAGCCGCAGGCCGCCTGTTCCAGCCCCATGCGGTCGATCACCGTCACCTTGCTGCGGCGGTGGCGGATCAGCCCCCGGTCGGAGAGCTGGGCTATCACCCGGGTCACGGTGGTGCGGCGGACGCCCAGCATGTCGGCCAGCATCTCCTGGGTGACCGGCAGGTCGGGCTGGCCGGTGCGGTCCTGCGTCGTCAGCAGCCAGCGGCTGGCGCGCGCCTCCACCGGGTGCAGCGCGGCGCAGACCGCCGCCTGCAGGGTCCGCACCAGCAGCGCCCTTGTGTGCAGCGTCAGCATCGCGCGCAGTGCCGGGCGGTCCTGCGCCAGCCGGTCCAGGGTCGCGGCCTCGATCCGCAGGGCGGGCCCGGGGATCTGCACCTGCAGCCGGCCGAAGCCGGGCAATTCGGTCAGGTCGCCATCCACCAGCCCCTCGACGCCGATCGAGGCGGCCTCCGCCGTGCGGGTGCCGTGCTCCACCGCCACCAGGGCGATGACGGTGCTGGCGCAGGGAAAGAGCACCCAGGGCAACGCTTCCCCGGTCTGGGCCAGGATGGTGCCGGCCGTCAGCGTCACCGGCTCGAGATAGGGCCGGAGGAGCGCGGCCTGCACCGCATCCAGGGCGTCCAGCACGTGATTTCCAGACCGTATCGGCCCCGGCGGTGCGCCTGGGTCCGGCGCGCCGTCATTGCCCCCGAACATGAGCAGCCCCCCGATCGTTCTTGGCGACAACGACCTACAGAGAACCGTTCCAGCGTCAACCAGGATAAAGAGTCAAAGCATGAAAATAGAAGGGTTTGTCATGGAATGGACAATTGAAACCAGTTCTGTTTCATATTCCGCCAACTGAAAGCTGCAGGACCCGCCGGCCTCACGCGCAGGACGCTTGAAGCCGGCAGGCTGCCCGCGACTCGCGCCCGGGTCAGCCGACCCGGTTCTCGACAAGCTCCTGCACCACCGCCGGATCGGCGAGGGTGGAGGTGTCGCCCAGCCCGTCGGTCTCGTTCGCGGCGATCTTGCGCAGGATGCGACGCATGATCTTGCCCGACCGGGTCTTCGGCAGGCCCGGCGCCCACTGGATGGCGTCGGGGGAGGCGATCGGGCCGATCTCCTTCCGCACCCAGGCCACCAACTCCTTCTTCAGCGCATCGGTCGGCTCCTCGCCGGTCTTCAGCGTCACGTAGCAGTAGATGCCCTGGCCCTTGAGGTCGTGCGGCATGCCGACCACCGCGGCCTCGGCGACCTTGGGGTGGGCGACCAGCGCAGACTCGATCTCGGCGGTGCCCATGCGGTGGCCGGAGACGTTGATGACGTCGTCCACCCGGCCGGTGATCCAGTAGTAGCCATCCGCGTCCCGCCGCGCGCCGTCGCCGGTGAAGTACATGCCGGGATAGGTCGAGAAGTAGGTCTGCGCGAAGCGCTCATGGTCGCCGTAGATGGTGCGCATCTGGCCGGGCCAGCTTGTCGAGCAGCACCAGGTTGCCCTCGGTGGCGCCCTCCAGCAGCTTGCCCTCGGCATCGACCAGCGCCGGCATGACGCCCGGCAGCGGCAGGGTGGCCGAGCCTGGCTCTGCGCCACCGCCCCCGGCAGCGGGGAGATCAGGATGCCGCCGGTTTCCGTCTGCCACCAGGTATCGACGATCGGGCAGCGTTCCTCGCCCACCACGCGGTAGTACCAGAGCCAGGCTTCCGGGTTGATCGGCTCGCCGACCGAGCCCAGCACCCGCAGCGACTTGCGCGAGGCCTGCTTCACCGGCTCCTCGCCGTCCCGCATCAGCGCGCGGATGGCGGTCGGCGCGGTGTAGAAGATGTTGACCTGGTGCTTGTCCACCACGTCCCAGAAGCGGGAGACGCTGGGGTAGTTCGGCACGCCCTCGAACATCAGCGTGGTCGCGCCGTTGGCCAGCGGGCCGTAGACGATGTAGGTGTGGCCGGTCACCCAGCCCACATCCGCGGTGCACCAGTAGACCTCGCCCGGGCGGTAGTCGAAGACCAGCTCATGCGTGTAGCTGGCCCAGACCATGTAGCCGGCGGTGGTGTGCAGCACGCCCTTCGGCTTGCCGGTGCTGCCCGAGGTGTACAGGATGAACAGCGGGTCCTCGGCGTTCATCGGCTCCGGCTCGCAGGTCAGGGCCTGGGCGGCGCAGAGCGCCTCATAGGCATGGTCGCGGCCGGCCTGCATCGGCACGTTGCCGCCGGTGTTCTTCACCACGATGACGGCCTGGATGGACGGGCAGGTCTTCAGCGCCTCGTCCGCATTGGTCTTCAGCGCGACCTTGCGGCCGCCGCGGCGGCCCTCGTCGGCGGTGATCAGGACCTTGCACTCGCTGTCCTGGATGCGCGACGACAGGCTGTCGGGCGAGAAGCCGCCGAAGACGATCGAATGGATGGCACCGACCCGGGCGCAGGCGAGCATCGCCACCGCCGCCTCGACGATCATCGGCAGGTAGATGCAGACCCGGTCGCCCTTCTTCACGCCGAGGCTGCGGAGCCCGTTGGCCAGGCGGCAGACCTGCTCGTGCAGCTCACGGTAGGTGACCTTGCTGTCGCTGTTCGGGTCGTCGCCCTCCCAGATGATCGCCACCTGGTCGCCGCGCGTCGCCAGGTGCCGGTCGAGGCAGGAGACGGAGGCGTTGAGCACGCCATCCTCGAACCACTTGATCGAAACGGGACCGGTGAAGTCCACGTTCTTGATCTTGGTCGGCGCCTTCATCCAGGCGATGCGGCCGGCTTCCTTGCCCCAGAAGGCGTCGGGCTCGCGGGCGGCGGCCGCGGTCATCGCGCGGTGGCTCTCGGCGGTCACGCGCGCCTTGGCGGCGATCTCCGGCTTCACGGCGATCAGTTCGTCGGACATCTGGGCCTTCCCCCTTGGGTCGTCTTCTCGACTGCCGGGAGATAGGGCACGGCGCCTTGCGCTGCGTCAATCCGTGCCGCTTAGGCCTGTAAATCTCTCGTAAATGGTTTTGCAGGCTGGGCGATCTGCCCGCAGGGACGCCCCGGCGGAGGCTGCTCCGCCGGGGTGCCGATCCGCTCAGTTGGTGCGGACGGGGGCGCCGGCGGTGGCCGGGCCGGGCTTCGCCGGGGTGGCGGCGCTGTGCTTCTCGGCCGGCTTCGCCGCGGTGTGGGCGGGTGCGGGCGTCGCGGTGGCGGCCGGCTGGGCCGGGGTGGCGGGCGCCGCGGCGAGCGGCTTCGCCGCCGGGGTGGCGGCCTCGGCGGCCGGCTTGCCGGCGCTGCCCCAGTTGGCACCGCCCGCGGGTGCCGCCGGGCCGCTGGTCCCCTGGGCGTAGGCCGGCGCGGCGGCGAGGAGCAGGACGGTGGCGAGCAGGCTGCGGTGGATGCGGAAGGTCTGCATGATGGGCCTCCTATGCGCCCGGATCGGCTGGACGCAGGGAGGAGACTGGGCCCCGGCCTTGTCCCCGGCAGGGCGGCTTCGGGGTGTTTTCGGGCCGATCGCGGCGACGCCGGGGCGACGATGGCGGGCTGCCAGCGATCGTTCCGGACCGGTTCCTGCTCCGGCCGCGGCGGGCCCGAGCCGGGCCGGGCTACAGCCCGGCGCTCGCCGGCACCACCACCTGGCCGTCCACCACCCGCACCGGCACCGCCTCCAGCGCCTCGCCGATGCAGGGGCCGGTGACGCAGACCCCGTCCTCGATCCGGAAGCGGGCGCCATGGGCGGAGCAGATGATCACCTGCTTCCGCGGGTCGAGGAACCGGTCGGGCAAGGGCTCGAGCGGCAGGCCGATATGCGGACAGGAATTGACGTAGACATGCACCCGCCCGTCCTTCCGCACGGCAAAGAGACCGACGAAGCTGCCGGGCGGGCCGGGGAAGCCCTTGGCCCCGCCCTCCGGGATGTCCTCCAGCCGGCAGAGGATCCGCTCCTCCGCCTCGGTCGCCTGCTCCATCACGCTCCCCTCGGCCAGGCCCAGCCTGGCATGCCATTCGGCGATGCTTTCCTCAGGGTAGCGTTGGTGCCGGCGGTCCTTGGGACCTGCCTCCACCGCCACCCAGGGCGCCTTGAACGCCAGCATGATGTGGGTGGATTCCGGGGCCGCTGGCAAGTCCGTATCGATGGCCGAGGCGAAGGGATGCACCAGCTTCGGCCAGCGGTCGTCGTAAAGCCACAGCGCGCTGCCGCAGATGCCGCAGAAATGCCGCTCGGCCGGGGAGCGGTGGGCGCGGGCATCGCCAGGGTCCTTCAGCCTGGCGTGGTAGACGGTGACGTGCTGCCGCCCCGTGACACGCAGCGTGGCGTTGTCGGCGCCGAGATTGATGGCATAGCCGCCGCCGCCCTGGGTCTTGCGGCAGATGGAGCAGTAGCAGCGCTGGTAGGGATAGGGGTGCGGACTCTCCACCCGGAACTTCACCGCGCCGCACTGGCAGGAGCCTTCCAGCCGCATCCCTTCCCTGTCCCCTATTTCCGCGTCCAGCCGCCCAGCTTGCACAGCTTCGCCCAATGCGCATCGCTGACCGGCATCACGGATAGGCGCGACATCCGCACCAGGGCGAGGTCGGTGAAGTCCGGGTCGGCCTTGATCGCCGCCAGCGGCACCGGCTGCGGCAGCGGCCCCACCGCCCGCATATCGACGCAGACCCAGCGGCCGGTCTCGTCGGTCGGGTCCGGATAGGCCTCCCGCACCACCTCGACCACGCCGACGATCGCCTTGCCTATGTTGGAATGGTAGAAGAAGGAACGATCGCCCCGCTTCATCGCCTTGAGGTTGTTCGACGCCAGGGCATTGCGCACCCCGGTCCAGGGCTCGGTGCCGTTCTGCACCTGCTGGTCCCAGGAGAAGGCATCCGGTTCGCTCTTCACCAGCCAATGCGCCATCGAATCCGCCCCCCATCCGTTTCCGCAGAGTAACTACGCCGGCGGACGCTTCAATCCGCGGCGATCTGGCCCTAGGTTGTCCGGGTGGAAACCGCCGAAACACGCCCCCTCGGACCGCCGCTCGCCGGCCCTGCCGCCGCAGGCGGCCGCAGCCTGCACCGCTTCGCCAATCCGGGCCGCTTCCTGCGCCTCGCCGGCCGGGTGCAGCCCTGGCTGACCGCGGCCGCGCTGCTGGTGCTGGCGGTGGGCCTGCCCTGGGGCCTTTGGTTCTCGCCGCCCGACTGGCAGCAGGGCGAGACGGTGCGCATCCTCTATATCCATGTGCCGATGGCCTGGCTGGCCATGGGCGGCTATCTCGGCCTCGCCATCGGCTCGATCCTGTCGCTGGTCTGGCGCCACCCGCTGGCCGACCTCGCCTGCCGGAAGCTGTCGCCGGTCGGCGCCGCGGCCACCGCGCTCTGCCTCGCCACCGGCAGCCTCTGGGGCAAAGCCAATGTGGGGCACCTGGTGGGTCTGGGACGCGCGGCTGACCAGCGTGCTGGTGCTGTTCTTCCTCTGGCTCGGCCACGCCGCCCTGGTGCGGGCCTTCGACGATGCCGAGCGCGGGGCAAGGATGGGGGCGATCCTGGCGCTGATCGGCGCGGTGAACCTGCCGATCGTCAAGTTCAGCGTCGAGTGGTGGAACACGCTGCATCAGCCGGCCAGCGTAACGAAGCTCAATGCGCCCTCGCTGCATGTCGATATCCTCTACCCGCTGCTGGTCTGCGCGCTCGGCTTCACCCTGGCCTTCGCGGCCCTGGTGCTGGCGCGGACGCGGGCGGCGGTGATGGAACGGCGGATCCGGGCCTTGCAGCTGGCCGCGGCGCGGCGGGCGGAACTGCCATCGGATGGTCGGAGCGCCCTGCGGGGCGCGGAGGGCTGAATCCGATGGCCCAACATCTCGCCATCGGATGGTCGGAGCGCCCAGCGGGGCGCGGAGGGCTGAATCCGATGGCCCAACATCTCGCCATCGGATGGTCGGAGCGCCCTGCGGGGCGTGGAGGGCTGAATCCGATGGCCCAACATCTCGCTATCGGATGGTCGGAGCGCCCGGCAAGGCGCGGAGGGCTGAATCCGATGGCCGGAGACTTCTAGTATGACAGTGCACTGGGCCCATGTGACGATCAGCTACGGGCTGGTGCTCGGCGGCTTCGCGGCGCTGGCCGTCGCCACCATGATGCGGCTCGGCGCGGCGCGGCGGCGGCTCGAGGCGCTCGACCCCCGCGCCCGGCGGATGCAGGACCAGACATGACGAAGAAGCGTAGGCGGCTCTGGGTGCTGCTGCTCTGCGGCCTTGGCCTCGGCAGCGCCACCGCCCTCACCCTCACCGCCTTCCAGGACAACCTGGTCTTCTTCCGCTCGCCCTCCGACATCGCCCGGAACGCGCCGCCGCCCGGCCGCGCCTTCCGCCTGGGCGGGCTGGTCGAGGCCGGCAGCGTGACGAAGCAGATGGGAACGGACGGCAAGCCCGACGTGCGCTTCAAGGTGACGGACGGCCCGAATGCGGTGAGCGTCGCCTATGCCGGCGTGCTGCCCGACCTCTTTCGCGAGGGCCAGGGCGTCGTCACCCTCGGCAAGCTCGGCCCGGACGGCGTGTTCCGCGCCTCCGAGGTGCTGGCCCGGCACGACGAGACCTACATGCCGCCGGAAGTGGCCGACGCGCTGAAGAAGACCGGCCACTGGAACCCGCAGCAGGGCGCCGCCCCGCCGGCCGCCACCTGGAACACCCTTGAGCCCGCCAAGCCGGCGGCAGGACGGAGCGGCTCGTGATCCCCGAGCTCGGCCATTTCGCGCTGGCCCTGGCGCTCGCCTCTCGCTCGCCCAGGTTGGGCTCGGCCTCTATGGCGCGCAGCGGGCGGAGGCGCGGCTGATGGCCGCCACCGCGCCGGTCGCCGCCGGCATCCTCATCGCCGTCCTCGCCGCCTTCCTCTGCTTGGTCTGGTCGTTCCTCTCGAACGACACCACGGTCGCGAATGTCGTGCAGAACAGCCATTCGGCGAAGCCCTGGCTCTACAAGGTCAGCGGCACCTGGGCGAGCCATGAGGGCTCGATGGTGCTCTGGGTGCTGATCCTGGCGCTCTGCGGCGGCGCGGTGGCCGGCTTCGGCGGCAACCTGCCCTCCGCCCTGCAGGCGCGGGTGCTGGCGATCCTCGCCCTGATCGCCGCCGGCTTCCTCGGCTTCATCCTGGCGACCTCCAACCCCTTCGACCGGGTCTGGCCGCCGCCGGCGGACGGCCAGGGGCTGAACCCGATCCTGCAGGATCCCGGCCTCGCCTTCCACCCGCCGCTGCTCTACCTCGGCTATGTCGGCTTCGCCGTCACCTACGCCTTCGCCATCGCCGCGCTGATCGAAGGGCGCGTGGACGCCGCCTGGGGCCGCTGGGTGCGCCCCTGGGCGCTGGCGGCGTGGAGCTTCCTGACCCTCGGCATCGCGCTGGGGTCCTGGTGGGCCTATTACGAGCTGGGCTGGGGCGGCTACTGGTTCTGGGACCCGGTGGAGAACGCCTCCCTCCTCCCCTGGCTGGCCGGCTGCGCCCTGCTGCATTCGGCGATCGTGGTCGAGAAGCGTGAGGCGCTGAAGACCTGGACCGTCTTCCTCGCCCTGCTCGCCTTCGGCATGTCGCTGCTCGGCACCTTCCTGGTGCGATCGGGCGTGCTGACCAGCGTGCATGCCTTCGCCAACGACCCGGAGCGCGGGGTCTTCATCCTCTGCCTGCTGGCGGCCTTCATCGGCGGCGGCTTCGCCCTGTTCGCCTGGCGGGCGGCGGCGCTGGTGCCGACCGGCGTCTTCGCGCCGGTGTCGCGGGAAGGCGCGCTGGTGCTGAACAACCTGCTGCTGTGTTCCATCGCCGCGGTCGTGCTGGTCGGCACGCTCTACCCGATGTTCGCCGACCTGATCCTGAAGGAGAAGATCTCGGTCGGGCCGCCCTTCTTCAACACCGCCACCCTGCCGCTGGCGGCGCCGCTGATCGGCGCCATGGGCTTCGGGCCGGTGCTGCCCTGGAAGCGGGCGCGGCTGTTTCCCGCCCTGCAGCGGCTGTGGTGGGCGGCGCTGCTCGGGCTCGGCGCCTTCCTGCTCTGCCTGGCGCTGGAGGGCTACCGGGTGGGCCCGGCGCTCGGCTTCGCTGCGGCGCTTTGGGCGATCGGCGCGGCGCTGGCGGATGTCGCCGACCGCATCGCGCTGTTCAGCCGGCCGAAGGCGGCTTGGTCCCGCGCCCGCGGCCTGCCGCGTGCCGCCTGGGGCGGGGCGCTGGCGCATGCCGGGCTCGGGGTGATGATCCTCGGCCTGGCCGGGATGGGGCTGGCGACCGACCGGCTGGCCCTGCTGAAGCCGGGCGAGTCGACCACGCTGGCCGGCCTCGAGTACCGCCTGACCGGAATCCGCACCGTCCCCGGGCCGAACTGGACCGCCCGGCGCGCGACGCTCGAGGTGCGGGACGGCGGCCGGCTGGTCACCGTGCTGGAGCCCGACAAGCGCAGCTTCGCGGTCAACCGCATGACCACCAGCGAGGCGGCGATCCACACCACCTGGGTCTCCGACCTCTATGCCGTGCTGGGAGAGGAGCGCGAGGGCGGCGCCGTCATCCGGCTGCACCACAACCCGCTGGCGCCCTGGATCTGGCTGGGCGGCGCCATCATGGCGCTCGGCGGCGGGCTGTCGCTGAGCGACCGGCGGATGCGGGTCTCGGCCCCCTCCGCCAAAGCGATCAAGGCGGGCGCGCGGGCATGAGCGAGGCGAGCGCCCCCCGCCCTCACGCCGCCGGCTGCTGCTGCTGGCGCCGCTCGCCGCCGCCGCGGCGGCGGGAGCCGGCTTCTACGCCATGCTGCGCGGCCTCGGGACCGGCAGCTACGACCCGAAGGGCGTGCCCTCCGCGCTGATCGGCAAGCCGGTGCCCGACTTCACCCTGCCGCCGCTGGAAGGCGCCGACCTCCCCGCGCTCTCGGCCGCCGACCTGCGTGGCGGCGACCGGCCGGTGCTGGTCAATTTCTTCGCCTCCTGGTGCGTGCCCTGCGTGATCGAGCACCCGCAGCTGATGCGGCTGGCGCAGCAGGGCGTGCCGGTCTTCGGCGTCGCCTACAAGGACAAGCCGGCCGATGCGCAGGGCTTCCTGCGCAAGCACGGCACCCCTTACGCGAAGCTGGCGGCCGACCAGCCGGGGCGGGTCGCGATCGACTGGGGGCTCTATGGCGTGCCGGAGACTTACCTGATCGACCGGCAGGGCATCATCCGCTGGCGCTGGGCCGGGCCGCTGACCGAGGACACCCTGACGCAGGAATTGCTGCCCTTGCTCAAGCGCTACGCATGAACAGCTTGCTTGCAGCCCTGCGCGAAGCCGCCGCACCAACCCTTCGTGCAGGGCTGGGCGCCCTGGCGGGCGCGATGATGCTCGTTGCCCCGGCGCTCGCCGCCGTCTCGGACCCCGCGGAGATGCTGCGCGATCCGGCGCAGGAGGAACGCGCCCGCGAGATCGGCCGCGAGCTGCGCTGCATGGTCTGCCAGAACCAGTCGATCGAGGACAGCGACGCCGAGCTGGCCCGCGACCTGCGCCGCATCGTCCGCGAACAGGTCTCGGCCGGCCGCAGCAACGACGCCATTATGGGCTACCTGCACGACCGCTACGGCGACTTCGTGCTGCTGCGCCCGCCGGTGAAGCCGGAAACCTACCTTCTCTGGGGCACGCCGGTGATCGCGCTCGGCCTCGGCCTGGCGATGATCGTCACCATGCGCCGCCGCCGCGTGCCGGGCCCGGCGCCGCAGGAGCTTTCTGCCGCGGAGCGAGCGCGGCTGCGATCGATCGAGGACGGCCGCGGGACGTGAGCTGGTTTCCCTTCTGGCCGCTGCTCGGCCTGCTGGCCGTGGCGGCGCTGCTGCCGCTCGTCGCCAATATCCTCGGCCCCGCCCGCGCCCGCGGGCGGCGCGAGGCCGACCTTGCGCTCTACCGCGCCCAGATGGCGGAGCTGGAGCGCGAGAAGGAAGCCGGCCGGCTGGACGAGCAGGCGCATCGCGCCGCGACGCTCGAGGTGCAGCGCCGGCTGCTGGCGGCCCCGGCCGAGGCGGGCCCGCCGCCGGCGCCCGCAGCCGCTGGGTGCTGGTCGGCGCGCTGGTCGCGGTGCCGGCGGTCGCCATCGGCCTCTACCTGCCGAGCGGCATCCCGGAGATGCCCTCGGCCCCCTATGCGACGCGGCAGGCGGCGGCGTCGCGCGACGAGGAGGTGCTGGACACGCTGCGCAACCGCCTCGTCCAGTTGCCGGCCAACAGCGACCAGGCGCGCGAGGGCTGGGCGCTGCTGGGCAATGCCGAGCGCAGCCGCGGCAACCTGACCGCCGCGGCCGACGCCTATCGCCGCGCGCTGACCGGGAAGTTCGATGCGGAGCTGACCGCGCAACTGGCGCAGGTGCTGCTCGAGGAGGACCGGACGGAGGAAGCGGTCGTGCTGCTCGCCGCCGCCCTGCCGCAGGCGCCGCGGCATATCGGCCTGCGCTTCCTGACCGGCCTGGCCGAGGCAAAGGCCGGCCGCAGCGACCAGGCCCGCGCCGCCTGGCAGGCGCTGATCGCCGATGCCCCGGCCGAGGCGCCCTGGCGCGCGATGGTCGAGCGGCGGATGGCCGAGCTGCCCTGACCGGCCCGTTTCAGCCGCCGAGTTCCCGCCTCACCATCGCCGCGCCCTGCGCCAGGGCCTGCAGCTTGCCGAAGGCGCGCGCGCGCGGCAGGTACTTCATGCCGCAATCGGGCGCCGGCACCAGGCGTTCCGCCGGCAGCACCGCGAGCCCGGCGCGGATGCGCGCCGCCACCTGCTCCGGCGTCTCCACGTCCGGCGTGCCGAGGTCGATCACCCCGAGCATGATGGTCTTGCCCGGCAACTCGCGCAGCACGGCGAGGTCGAGCTTCGGCTGCGCCGCCTCGATCGAGATCTGCGCCGCATCGACCGCGGCCAGCTCCGGCAGGAAGGAATAGCCGGCAGGCTTGTCGCCGACCATCGCGGCATAGCCGAAGCACATGTGCACCACGGTGGTGCCCGCGATCCCCTCCAGGGCGCGGTTGATGGCCGCCACGGCATAGCGCCGGGCCTCCGCCGGGAAAGCCTGCATCCAGGGCTCGTCGAGCTGGATCACGTCGGCGCCGGCCGCCTTCAGCGCCTGGATCTCCGCGTTCAGCGCCGCGGCGAAGTCCATCGCCAGCTCGGCCTCGTCGGCGTAGAACTCGTTCTTGCACTGGCGGGTCATGGTGAAGGGCCCGGGCAGGGTGATCTTCACCTGGCGGTCGGTGTTGGCCCGGGCGAAGGCGACGTCGCGCACCTCCACGGCGTGCCGCCGCGCAATGCGCCCGGTGACGCGCGGCACCACGGTCGGCTTGCCGGTGCGGCCGATGACCTCCGCCGGCCGGTCGCGGTCGATGCCGTCCAGCGCATTGGAGAAGTGGTTGGAGTAGCTTTCGCGGCGGATCTCGCCATCGGTGATGATGTCGATGCCGGCGCGTTCCATGTCGCGGATCGCCAGCAGGGTGGCGTCGTCCTGCGCCTCCGCCAGGAAGCGGCTCCGGCACCCGCCAGAGCTCGGGCGCGCGGATCCGCGGCACCAGCCGGGCGCGCAGCGCGTCATGGTCCATCAGCCAGGCCGGCTGCGGGTAGCTGCCGACGACGGTGGTGGGCAGGAGTGGTAGCGGTTGCGGCATCGGATGGTGTCTCCCCGGGGCATGGAACCACGGCCGGGGGCGGCGCCTACCGGCGGCGTGCGGCGGGGAGGAAGCGGCTGGAGCGGGCGAAGGGAATCGAACCCTCGTCACTTGGTTGGGAACCAAGAGCTCTACCATTGAGCTACGCCCGCGACCGGACGCCGTTATAGGCGCTTCCGCCGGGCCTCGGCAAGCTGGCCGGTTGACGCCAGCCCCCCCTCCCTAGCCTTTATCTTGTGTCCCGTCTGGATCCGACCCGCAGGATGATGCCCTCACCGAAAGCGCCCGGCGGCGCGGCCGGGGCCTCCTTCGCGGGCCTCGACAGCCGCAGCGCGACCATTCTCCGCGAGCTGGTCGAGGTCTATGTGCTGACCGGCGAGCCGGTCGGCTCCCGCACCCTCTCGCGCCGCCTGCCCCTTGGCCTCTCGCCGGCCTCGATCCGCAACGTCATGGCGGATCTCGAGGAAGCCGGCTTCCTCTATGCCCCGCATACCTCGGCCGGACGGCTGCCGACCGATCGCGGCTTGCGGCTCTTCGTCGATGGGCTGCTGAATCCGGCGACCTCGGCGAGAGCGAGCGGGAGGCGATCTCGGCCCGCTGCGCCGCCTCCGGCCGCTCCCTGCAGGAGACGCTGGCCGAGGCCGGGCAGATGCTCTCGGCCTCGCGGGTGCGGCCGGCCTCGTGGTCGCGCCGAAGAGCGAGGGGCGCATCCGCCACCTGGAATTCGTCGCCCTCGGCCCCGGCCGCGCCCTGGTGGTGCTGGTGACCGAGGACGGCCAGGTCGAGAACCGCGTCATCGAGGTCCCGGCCGGCCTGCCGCCCTCCTCCCTCGCCCAGGCCAGCAACTACCTGAACGCCCGCCTCGCCGGCAGCAGCCTGGACGATGCCCGGGCCCGGGTGGATGCGGAGATCACCGCCAACCGCACCGCGCTCGACGCCCTGACCAACCAGGTGGTCGAGGCGGGGCTGGCGACCTGGGCCGGCGGCGGCGCCGGCAGCCTGATCGTCCGCGGCCAGGCCCGGCTGCTGGAGAACCTCGACCAGCTGGCCCAGGTGCACGAGATCCAGGCGCTGTTCGAGCGGCTGGAGGCGCAGGAGACGGTGCTGAAGCTGCTCGAGCTCGCCCAGCGCGGCGAGGGCGTGCAGATCTTTATCGGCGCCGAGAGCGGGCTGTTCAACACCGCCGGCCTGTCCATGGTGGTGGCGCCCTTCCGCAACGGGCAGGAACGCATCGTCGGCGCCATCGGCGTGATCGGGCCGATGCGGATCAACTACGGCCGGGTGATCCCGGTGGTGGACTACACCGCGCGGGTGATCGGCCGGCTGCTCGGATAGGGCAAAGCCCGTTCGGGTTGCGGTGCCCGAGCCGCCGCATGAACCGGACCCGGACAGATTGCGGAATGATTTCCGAAGACTCGGGCGAGCCGCAACCGCGCTCATGGCGAGTGCGGATTGACATGCTGCACCGCAATCATTACGCCGCCTCCAGATACGAGGGGCGAAAATGGTTCCTGTATATGCCCCATGAAGGGTTGATAGTCTCGTCGGCCGGCATGGATCTGGCCGATCGGTCGCCGCCCGCCAGGGCGGAACTTCCCTCGGCGGCCCATCCCGCCGGACCGCCGGGCAAGGCGCTTCCGATCATCGGCCAGGTTTTCTCGGTGCCGCGGCGCCGCGGGCATCCCGGTATCGGCCTGCCGCAGTCCGGCCAATCGCCGACCCCCATGCCGCCGTGGCACGGCACGGCCTCCGGCCGCGGCAATCTTCGATTGCAAGACCTTGAGCCGGCACGATCCGCGGCGTTTCCTCACGGACAAGCCGGCCGTATCCCTGCAGCGTGCCCTGCGCATCGGCTGGCGCGCCGCATGGGGCTTGTTGCCGGATGGGGTCCTGCCTTTCCGCATCCGTCTCGCGGGCTTGGCCCGACGGCTGGTCGGTGAGACGCCGACCCGCCGCTACGACCCGTCGAATGCTTCGTCCTATGCCGCCTGGGTCGCGCGCTGCGACACCTTGACCACGGCCGACCGCGCGGCGATCCGCAACCACATCGATGCCATGCCAAGGCGGCCGTTCATCTCGGTGGTCATGCCGACCTACGAGACGCCGGAGCGGCTGCTGACCGCGGCCATCGCCTCGGTCCGCGCGCAGCTCTGGCCGCATTGGGAGCTCTGCATCGCCGACGACGCCTCCCCTCCCCGCATGTGGCGCGCGTTCTGGCATCCGCCGCAGCGGCGGACCACCGGATCCGCTGGATCAGGCGGTCATGCAATGGACACATCTCGGCCGCGACCAACACCGCCCTCGGCATGGCGCGGGGCGACTTCGTCGCCCTGATGGATCACGACGACATACTGCCAGAGCATGCGCTGTATCAGGTCGCCGCCGAGATCGCCGCGCATCCGGAAGCGGCCGTCATCTACTCGGACGAGGACAAGCTGGACGCCCAGGGCCGCCGCTTCGGCGCCTACTTCAAGCCGGATTTCGATCCGGACCTGCTGCTCGCACAGAATCTCGTCAGCCATCTCGGTGTCTACCGGCGGGACCTGCTCGAGCGCATCGGCGGGTTGCGCGAGGGGCTGGAAGGCAGCCAGGACCACGATCTTGCCCTACGGGCGACCGCCGCCTGCGGCCCGGCGGGGGTGCGCCATATCCCGGCTGTCCTCTATCACTGGCGGCAAACCGGCCGGGCCGACAGCTTTTCCCAGACCCAGCTCGACCGGTGCACCGCGGCCAGCCGCCGCGCGGCGGCCGACGCGCTGGCCACCGCTGGCACCGCGCGCGCGGCTCGAGCCCGCACCGCTTGCGCCCATCCATGCCCGTATCGTCCGCCCGGTGCCGGAGCCCGCGCCACTCGTCTCGGTCATCGTACCGGTGCGCGACCGGCCCGCATTGCTCGCGGCCTGCACGGAGGGCGTGCTGCACCGCACCGACTATTCGGCGATCAGATTCATCGTTGTCGACAACGGCAGCCAGGAGCCGGAGACGCATGGGCTTCTCGACCGGCTGCGCGCCGATGCACGCGTCCGCATCCTGGCCGCGCCCGGCCCTTCAACTACTCCGCGCTGAACAACCGCGCGGCGGCCGAGGCGCGCGGCGAGATCCTGCTGCTGCTGAACAACGATATCGAGGTGATCGGCGCGGATTGGCTGAAGGAACTGGTCAGTCAGGCGGTGCGGCCGGAGGTCGGGGCGGTCGGGGCGAAGCTGCTCTATGGCGATGGCCGGCTGCAGCATGGAGGCGTGGTGCTCGGGCTGGGCGGCGTGGCCAGCCACCATCTGCTGGGAAGCCCGGCCGGCGATCTGGGGTATTTCGCCTCGCTCGCCCTGGTTCGGGAAGTCTCGGCCGTGACCGGCGCCTGCCTCGCCCTGCGGCGCGCGGTATTCGATGCGGTCGGCGGGCTGGATGCGGTCAACCTTCCGGTCGCCTTCAACGATGTCGACCTCTGCCTGCGCATCCGGGAAGCGGGGTACCGGATCCTATGGACCCCTTTCGCCGAGCTTCTACCATCTCGAGATCCGCCTCTCGCGGGCAGGACCTTTCGCCGGAGAAGGCACGCCGCTTCGCCGCCGAGGTCGCCTATATGCGCCGCCGGTGGAAGACGACATTGCAGCATGATCCCTTCTACAGCCCTTCGTTCAGCCTCGATGCCGGGCATGAATTGGCGCACAAGCCGCGGCGGGCGCCGCCCTGGGCAGCCTGGATGACGGCACCAGCCGTCCCGGAGCAGGATGCGCCCCAGGACTGAACCGGATTTCGGCGGGGAAAGGCGGCGCAGGCTTGCCTGGTGCGCCTCCGGCCGGCGCCGCCGGCCGCGGCTGACAACATCCCCTGGTAGAAGGGCAGGCCGCCGTATATAGGCTCGCCTATGCTGGACGCCACCCTGCCCCGCCCTGGTGCAGCCTACCCGGTCCGCCATGGTGCGGCCCCGCTTTATGTCAGCGACGCGTCGCAGCCGCGGCGGCGTGCCGTGGCGCTGGAGGATGTGGCGACCGGGCTCCGGCGCTGGCGGCTGCCGGCGGCGCTGGCCCGGCTCGACATCCGCAACCGCTACCGCGGCTCCGTCCTCGGCCCCTTCTGGCTGACGCTGTCCACCGCCGTCATGGTGGTGGGCCTGGGCCTGCTCTACTCCTCGCTCTTCAAGATGGAGCTGGCCAGCTACCTGCCCTTCATCGCGGTCTCCCTGATCGTCTGGAACATGATCTCCCAGACCGTCACCGACGCCTGCACCAGCCTGACCAGCGCCGAGGGCATCATCCGCCAGGTGCCGCTGCCCTTCTCGGTCCACATCCTGCGCTGCGTCTTCCGCAACGCGCTGATCGGCGCCCACAGCCTGCCGCTGGTCTTCCTGGTCTTCCTCGCCTGCGGCACCCTGCCCGGGCCCGAGGTCGCGCTGCTGATCCCCGGCCTGGTGCTGGTCGTGGTCAACGCCTTCTTCGTCGCCCTCTTCCTCGGCATGCTCTGCGCCCGCTTCCGCGACATCGGCCCGATCGTCGCCAGCCTGATGCAGCTGGCCTTCTTCATGTCCCCGGTGCTGTGGAAGCCCGAGCTGCTCGGCGACAAGGCAAGATGGCTGCCGCTCAACCCCTTCTACGTACTGATGGAGACCGTCCGCGGCCCGCTGGTCGAGGGCGGCGTCCCCGGCCTCGTCTGGCTTTCGGCCGGGCTCTACACCCTGCTCGTCGCCGGCGTCGCCATGGCCTTCTTCATCCGCTTCCGCGGCCGCATCGCCTTCTGGGTCTGAGGCCCGAACCCATGCCGCACATCCTCGCCGACCACCTGACGATCGAATTCCCGCTCTATCACATGGGAGCGAGGTCGCTGAAGAAGCGCATCCTCGCCAAGTCGCCCCTGCGGCTGCGCGAGGATGCCTCGCACCGCGTCGTGGTCTCGGCGCTGCGCGACCTCAGCTTCCGCATCGGCCGGGGCGAGCGCGTGGCCCTCGTCGGCGGCAACGGCGCGGGCAAGACCACCCTGCTGCGGACCCTGGCGGGCGTCTACGAGCCGGTCGGCGGCCGGCTCGAGGTCGCCGGGCTGGTCGGCTCGCTGATCGACCCCGCCGCCGGCATGGACCAGGAATCGACGGGGCGGGAGAACATCGTCCTGCGCGGCCTGTTCCGCGGCCTCTCGGAGGCCGAGAGCGAGGCCATGGCCGACGAGGTCGGCGCCTTCTCCGGCCTCAACGAGTTCCTCGACGTCCCCGTCCGCACCTACTCGGCCGGCATGCAGGTCCGGCTGTCCTTCGCCATGGCCACCGTCATGGAGCCCGAGGTGCTGCTGATGGACGAGTGGTTCCTCGCCGGCGACGCCGCCTTCATGGCCAAGGCCCGCGAGAAGCTCGCCAAGCTCGTCACCGAGGCCGAGATCCTGGTCCTCGCCACACACGACATGGCCATCGTCCGCGAATGGTGCACACGCGCCATCCGCCTCGACGCCGGACGCGTCGTCGCCGACGGTCCCGTCGAACAGGTCCTCCAAGCAGCCTGAGGAGTCACGCGACCGAGCCCGGCGGGAACGCCCGGCCCGGCGACGCTTTGACGTGCAGCCCCTGGCAGCGGAGACGGTCATCGCCTTTCACGTGAATGGTGAATAAGCCGGCAATCCTTCGCGCAAAGATTTGGGCCGCCTGCATCCCCAGAGACGGACACCCGGCGTGACCTTCCGACCCAGCCTGTTCCGCAGCTTCTTCCTCGGCGGCTTCGAATGCTCGACGCATGTCCGCAAGGATGGCCGGCGGCTCGACCTCATCGCCTCCACCCATCACGACCTGCTGGCGGAGGAGGACTACCGCCAGCTGGCCGAGCACGGCATCCGCGCGGTGCGCGACGGGGTGCGCTGGCACCTGGTGCAGCAGGCCGGCCCCGGCCGCTACGACTGGGCCCCGGTGCTGCCGCTGCTGCGGGCGGCACAGCGCACCGGCACCCAGGTGGTCTGGGATCTGTGCCACTATGGCTGGCCGGACTGGCTCGACTTCTTCTCCTCCGACTTCCCCGCGCGCTTCGCCGAATACGCCGTCGCCTTCGCCGAGCTCTGCAAGGCCGAGACCGGCCAGGCGCCGACGCTCTGCCCGCTGAACGAGATCTCCTTCCTTGCCTGGGCCGGCGGCGAGACCGGCCATTTCAACCCCTGCACCAATGGCCGCGGGCCGGAGGTGAAGCGCCAAGCCGTCGCCGCGACCCTGGCCGGGGTCAAGGCGATGCGCGCCGCGGTGCCGGGCACCCGGGCCTTCGCGGTGGAGCCGCTGATCAACACCGTCGGCCGCCCCGGCGTCGATGCCGATATCGAGCCGGCCGAGCGCCGCAATGCCGGCATGTGGGAGGCCTGGGACATGCTGCTCGGCCGCCAGGCGCCGGAGCTGGGCGGCTCGGAGGACATCCTCGACGCCATCGGGGTGAATTTCTACTGGAACAACCAGTGGTGGCTGCATGAGGGCCACGACGCCGCGCCGCTCTCAGTCTTCGACGAGCGCTGGGTGCCGTTGCGCGACCTGCTGGCCCGCGTGCATTCCCGCTACGGTCGCCCGGTCTTCGTCGCCGAGAGCAGCATCGAGGGTGACCGCCGCGCGCTCTGGCTGCGCTACGTGGCGGACGAGGTGATGGGCGCGATCCGCGCGGGCACGCCGGTCGAGGGCATCTGCCTCTATCCCGTGCTGAGCCATCCCGGCTGGGACAACGACCGCTACTGCCCGAACGGGCTGCTGGAGATGGATCCGAAGCATGGCCGCCGCCCGGTGCATGCGCCGCTGGCGCAGGAGCTGCGGCGGCAGCAGGCGGTCTTCGCCGGGCTGTTCGCCGAGGGCGCCGAAGCGGCGGCCTGAAAGGCCAGGGAGGAAGTATCCTCCCTGGACCCTCCTCTATTTCCCTGAGTCTTGCAGCCGACGCGGAGCGGCACCCGACTCACAAGAAGGAAGGGAGGGGCTTGGGGAGGGAATACTTTTCCCTCCCCCAACCTTGCCTGCGGCTGGACAGCGACCCGCCCAAGAGCAGTAATCCCCCGCGGATGGGGGAAACGCCGATGCGCCTGACGCTGTGCAACGAGGTCCTGCGCGGGATGCTGTTCTCGCAGCAATGCGCGCTGGCCGCCGGCCTCGGCTATGCCGGGCTGGAAGTCGCCCCCTTCACCCTGGATGCCGAGGCGCCGCACCTGCTGGGCACCGCTGGCGGCAGCGCCTGCGCGCCGCGGCGGCGGAGGAAGGCATCGCCATCACCGGCCTGCACTGGCTGCTGGTCGCGCCGCGCGACCTGTCCATCACCAGCGCCGACCCGCCGGTGCGGGTGCGGACGCTGGATGTCATGCAGCGGCTGATCGACCTCTGCGCCGATCTCGGCGGGACCTACCTGGTGCATGGCTCGCCGCAGCAGCGCCGGGTGGAGACGCCGGACGACGCGAAGCGGGCCGAAGAGGCGCTGGCCCGGGCCGGCGACTGGGCGGCCGCGGCGGGCGTCACCTACTGCCTCGAGCCGCTCTCCCCGCGCGAGACCAATTGGGCGGTGACGGTCGGGGAAGCCGTGGCGATCGTCGAGCGGATCGGCAACCCCGCGCTGCGCACCATGCTCGACAGCCGCGCCGCCGGCCAGGGGGAGGCCGAGCCGGTGGCGGCCGTCCTCGACCGCTTCCTGCCAAGCGGGGCGCTGCACCACATCCACCTGAACGATCGCAACCGCCGCGCCCCGGGCCAGGGCGAGGACCGTTTCGCCCTAGTCCTCGCCGCGCTGGCGCGCCACCGCTACGCCGGCTGGTGCGGCGTCGAGCCCTTCGACTATGTCCCGGACGGGCCGGGCAGCGCCGCCTTCGCCGCGGGCTACCTGCGGGCGCTGCTGCGGGAGATGCCGGCATGAGCGCGCCGCGCTTCGCCGTCACGGCGATCGAGCGGCGCGAATGGCCCTTCACCCTGCGCCTGCCCTTCCGCTTCGGCGTCATCACCGTGACCGAGGGGCGGCAGGCGGTGCTGCGGGTCCGCATCCGCGACGAGGCCGGGCGCGAAGGCTGGGGCATTGCGGCCGAGAGCCTGGCGGCCAAGTGGTTCGACAAGGATCCGGCGCTGTCGGACGCCGAGAACGAGGACCAGCTGCGCCGCTCCCTGGAACTGGCGGGCGAGGTCGCGCTGGCCGCCGGGATGAACACCGCCTTCGGCCATTTCGCCGATGGTTATGCGGGCCACGTCGCCGCCTGCGGGCGGGAGGCGCTGAATCCGCTGGTGGCGAGCTATGGCCGCGCCCTGGTGGACCGCGCCGCGCTCGATGCGCTGCTGAAGCTGCACGGCGTCTCCTTCTTCGCCGGCATGCAGGCGAATATCGGCGGCATGGCACCGCATGCGGTGGCGCCCGACCTCGCCGGCTTCGACTTCGCCGCGATGCTGGCCGGGCTTGCCCCTGCACGCCGCATCCATGCGCGGCACACCGTCGGGCTGGTGGACCCGATCACCGCAGCCGACCAGGCGGCACGCGTCGGCGACGGCCTGCCGGAGACGCTGGAGGAGGTGGCCCGGGTCTATGGCCACCGCTACTGGAAGCTGAAGGTCGCCGGCGACGTCGCCGGCGATATCGACCGGCTCTGCCGGATCGCCGCGGTGCTCGACCGCCGGCCCGGCTACCACGCCTCGCTCGACGGCAACGAGCAGTATGCCGATGCGGAAGGCGCCGCCGCGCTCTGGGCGGCGATGCGGGCGGAGCCGCGGCTGGCACGGCTCTGCGACTCGATCCTCTATATCGAGCAGCCGGTGAAGCGGGCCCGCGCGCTCGAGACCGGGATGGCGGCGCTGGCCGCGGCGCGCCCGGTCATCATCGACGAAAGCGACGGCGCGCTGGACGCCTTCGTGCAGGCCAGGGCACTAGGCTATGCCGGCGTGTCCAGCAAGTCCTGCAAGGGCATCTGGCGGTCGCTGGTCAACCTGGCGCGCTGCCGCGCCTGGAATGCGGATGGCGGGCGCTACTTCCTCTCGGGCGAGGACCTGACGACGCTGGCGGGCGTCTGCGTGCAGCAGGACCTGGCACTCGTCGCGCTGCTCGGCCTCGACCATGTCGAGCGCAACGGCCACCACTTCATCGACGGCTTCGCGGGACGCCCGAAGGCCGAGGCGGTGCGCTTCATGGAGGCCCATCCGGATCTCTATGCCGACACGCCGCGCGGGCCGCGGCTGCGGATCGCCGGCGGCGTGCTGGAGATCGGCTCGCTCGCGGTGCCGGGCCTCGGCGCGGCGGTGGAGCCGGATCTCGCGGCGATGGAGGCGATGCCGAAGGCGGGCTGGTCGGCCGGCACGCGCCCCGGCGATGTCAGACGCTGACGGCGGGCGGCGTGGTCTCCCGTTGCAGCATCAGCAGCGCATCGCGCTGTTCATTGGCGAAGCGGTCGCGCAGCGCGTCCTGCGTCCTTTGGCTCGTCGTCTTCGGGAAGTGCTTGAGGTGGCCGTTCTCGACGGCGCCGCGTTCGGCATAGATCCGGACGATCAGCTCCTCGTCATAGGCGGCCGAACCGGCGGGCTCGCGATCGGTGATGGCGGCGATGCAGGTCTGCACGATGGTGCTGGCAGGGCCGTGCTGCACCGCGGTCGACCAGACGACGCAGCGCAGGGCGTGGGAGCGTTGCGCGACATCCAGCGCGCAGGCAGCGCGGATGCGGGCGACCAGCGGATCGTAATGCGTCTGCTTGATATAGGCGTATTCCGCCTTCCGGAACCCGCCGGGGTCGGCGGCGACCAGGCGCCGCCAGGTGGCGGTGAAGATCGCGCTGCCCGGGACCAGGCCGCGCAGCGCCGCGAGCGGCGCATAGTCGCTGTCGCGCACGAAACGGAGCACGTTGCCGCCGCTCGGCTGGCTGGTCAGCTGGTAGCTGCCATAGGATACGCCACCCTTGTCGTCCAGGCCGCTCGAGACGGTTGCCGAGCCCTGCCCGCTGGTCTCGTAGCGCAGGGATATCGCCCCGAGATCCTCCGTCGCCGGCAGCTCCGTGACGAAGCTGGCCGGGGTGAAGCCCGGCACGCCGCCGGCGATCGGCGCGGCCGGCGCCGCGGGTCCGGCAGCCGCTGCCGGCAGCCCGGCGTCACCGGCGGCCGCGGCCGTGTCGTCGGTTCCCGGCCGCGGTCCCGCCGCCCGCAATTTCAGCGCGTCGCTCAACACCTGGAACCAGGATTGCGCGCCGAACGACGTCGCGAAGGCCGTCAGCAGCCATCCCGCGAGCTTGCGCGCCAGATCGGCGCCTTCGAGCTTGCTGAACAGGGTCTGCCAGCCGAAGAGCAGCGGAGCCTGGCTGGAGAAGCCCTGCAGGATGTGCTGGACCTGAGCGACGGCGTCCTTGGCCGCCATCTCCGAGTTGCCGATCGTGTCGGCCACCGCCTGGATCCGCGCGGCCGCGGCATCCGCGGCGGCTGGATCGTGCAGCAATGCGGGCACGAGATGGACGATGTCGAGATCGAGCGACACGGCGACGACAAAGCCGAACAGGAACAGCCGTGTCATGCTGTACCGCGTGTAGGTCCCGGTCAGCCGGTCGTTCACCGCCTGGTACCACGCCCCGATCCGCGCTTCCGGCGTCACGCCCGCCTGCTGCGCCTCCTTCAGCAGGGCGCCGAAGACAGCGCTGGTCGGTGCAGCCGGCGCGGGCGTGCCCGGAACCGCCAGCTTGCCCTGGTCGATCAGCCGCGCGGCGGTGCGGGCGAAATCCGCCGGCTCGATATAGGCGGGCCAGGTCGGCCGGGGGCGCCACTTCGGTGTTCCCGGTGCGCCACAATCCCTTGCCGTCGCTGGCCAGGGACCGGATGACGGGATCGTCGTAGATGACGCGGGCGACATCCGGACCCAGCGCCGCATCCATGCGCTGCCGCAGGGCGCTGCCGCGGGGAATTCAGCAGGCCGGCGACATACTCGACCACATGCGACGCGACGGTGCTGGCGAAGAAGAAGACGCCGAAGACAACGACAGCGGCGTTGACGGTCGCCCAGATCCCTGCGGACATGGCGCATCCTCCCGCAACGACGATAGTCGTTGGACGGGAGCTTCGCCAACCAGGCTTTCAGGGGCGCCTGGATTCGATCCGGTTCTACAGCAGGTCGATGATCAGCCGCGAGGTCTGCTCGCGGATGCGCGGCCCAAGCCCGCGCCGCTCCCATTCCTGCAGCGTCACCGGCTTCGCCCGGGCCCAGTCGCGCCCCAGCAGCGCCTCCAGCCGCGCCGCCGTCTCGGCACCGAGCACGATCGCGTCCACCTCGTTGTTCCAGGCGACGCTGCGGCGGTCGAGGTTGGACGACCCGACCGCCGACCAGACGCCGTCCACCACCGCCAGCTTGGCGTGCAGCACGGCGCCCTGCACCTCGCGGATCTCGATCCCCGCTTCCAGCATGTCGTCATAGGCCGCGTGCTGCGCCGCCAGCGCATCGGCGGAATCGCTGATGCTCGGCAGCAGCAGCCGCACCTGCACGCCGCGCCTCGCCGCCGCGCGCAGCGCCCGGCGCTCCTGCCAGGTCGGCACGAAATAGCCGGTCGAGAGCCATATGCGCTGCCGCGCCGCGGCGATCGCGGTCATCAGCGTGACGTAGAAGCGCGGCTGCTTCTCACCCGGCACGCTGCCGAGGATGCGGACCCGCGCCGGGCCGCGCTGATCGAGACGGGGAACCAGTCGCGCGGCGGCAGCGGCGGGCCGCGCTGCTTCTCCCAGGTCTCGAGGAAGAGCTTCTGCAGCCCCGCCACCGCCGGGCCTTCGATCCGCAGCGCGGCATCGCGCCAGCAGGCCTCGGCCGGATCCTGCTCCGCCGCCGCGGCGACCTCGCAGGGATTCTCGTAGACCCGGTCGAGGTTGATGCCGCCGGTCATGCCGATCCGGCCATCGACCACCATGATCTTGCGGTGGTCGCGGTCGTTCGGCGCCCAGCCGGTGCGCGCCTCGAGCGGATCGAGCGGGTTGAAGGCCAGCGTCCGCGCGCCCGCCGCGCGCAGCCGCTCGAAGGCGGCGGCGGGGGTGGGGGCGGAGCCGAAGGCGTCATGGATCAGGGTTACCGCGACGCCGTCCCGCAGCTTCGCCTCCAGCAGGTCGAACAGGCCTCTGCCCGGCGGTGCCGGGGATGCCGACATCCTCGAGGATGAAGTATTCCAGGTGGATGTGGTCGCGCGCCGCGCGCAAGTCGCGGAACAGGGAGGCGAAGGCGGCGCCGCCGCCATCCAGCACGTCCACCTTGTTGCCGGGATAGAGCGGCGATCCGTCCAGCGCCTCGGTCAGCAGGGCGAGGCGTTCCATCGGGTCGGCGGGACCGTCCGGCAGCACGGGGATGTTGGCGCAGGCGGCCAGCGCCGGCAGCCCCGCCGCCAAGGCCATGACGTTTCGCCGTGTCGTTCCGGTTCGATCCATGGCGGCGGCAACGCCGCGCCGGTGCCGCCGGTGCCGTCCGTTGCGGGTCAGGAACGCGCGAGCGCGTTCAGCCCGGCGGGGCAGCGAGCTCCTCGGGCGTCGCCGCCAGGCGGCCGTCGCGCAGCACCGCTGAGACGCCCGGCGCGGCCGTGACCACGCAGAAGGGGGATCGCCAGCAGCAGCCCGCCGGCGAAGGGCAGCGCCCACCAGGCCGCGCCCGCCATCGCCAGCAGCGCGAAGGCCGTGGCGCCGAACAGCGTATGCGGCCAGAGCAGCCGCGCCGCATCCGCCCAGCCGACGCCGCGATCCGCCCGGTTCTGCGCCGCCCAGCCCGCCCCCGCCCGCCGAAGGGCAGCGCCAGCAGGAAGAGCGCCTTGTTGCAGGTGCTGATGGGGTCGAGCAGCGTGGTGAAGCCCAGCTCCGCCGCCGCGCCGCGCAGGAAGGCCGCGCGCCCGCCATAGCGCGCGGCCAGCCGGGGCTTCAGCAGCACCTCGGCATAGCCGACCAGCTTCGGCGCGTGCAGCATCGCCCAGTTGCCGAGCAGCAGCGCCAGCAGCCAGCCATCCGGCGTCGCCGCGCCGCCGCCGGTCGCGGCGTTCAGCGCCGCGAAGGCCAGCACGCCGCACCAGAGCGGCGCGCCGAGGAACAGCAGGATCGCCTGCACCAGCTGCCAGCGGCCCATCCAGGTCTGCCCCGGCAGGAACAGCAGGGCGCGGTACTGCATGTTGCCCGCGGCCCAGCGCAGGTCGCGCGCCATGAATTCCGGCAGGGCGGGCGGGTTGCCCTCCATGCTGCCCCTCCTCGATCGGCAGACAGCAGACCTTCCAGCCGGCGGCATGCGGCCGCACCGCCTCCACCTGGTCGTGCGACAGGATCGGGCTGCCGTCGGGCAGCGCCTCCAGCCGGCAATGGCGGCGGAAGGGCGCGATGCGGATGACCGCGTTATGGCCCCAGTACGGCCCTTCCGGCCCCTGCCACCAGGCCTGGCCGGTCGCCCAGGCGCGCATCCCCGCCCGCATGCCGAACTGGAACAGCCGCGGGAAGGCGGCGGTGGCCGGTCGGCCGACGATCAGCTGCTGCAGGATCGCCAGGCGCGGATCGGCCTCCATGCAGGCCACCAGGCGCAGCACGGCGGGCGCCGTCATCTCACTGTCGGCGTCGAGGCAGAGCATCAGCTCGGCATCGCCGGCATGGTGGTCGAGGAAGTCCATCACGTTGCCGGCCTTGAAGCCGGTGTTCTCCGCCCGCCTGCGGTAGCGCACCGCGATGCCGCCGCCGTCGAAGCCGGCGATCGCCGCCGCCTCGGCCGCGGCCAGCGCCGGGTCCTGGGTGTCGGACAGGAACCACAGGATGAAGCGGCCGCCCGCCCTCGCCTTCCGCAGCCCCGCCAGCAGGCGGGACAGCGGCGGCAGCACCGCCGCCATGTCCTCGTTGCGGATGCAGACGGCGATGGCGGTGCGCCGCGAAGGCGCGCCCGGCCGGGCGCGGCGCAGCGCCGGCAGGACGGCCGCCGGCGGGTCCGGCGCGCCGAGCAGGATCGCGCCGCCGACCAGCGCATTGGCGGCACACAGCGCGGTCCAGGGCGCGGTGCCGGCGAGGCAGGCCAGCAGCAGGATCTCCCAGACAGTCCCAGCCGCCGGGCGCCAGCACCCGCACCGCCAGCCAGAGCAGCAGGGCGGTGAGCGAGAGGCCGAGCAGGGCGAAGGTCAGGCGGCGCGGCGCGAGGGGAATGTCGGTCACCGCGCCCGATTAGCGCGGGGGCATGGCGAAAATACGCAGGCGAAGGTCGGGGAGGGAAACAGGTGTTCCCGCCCCGAACCCCACCCTTCCCTTCTGTGGGTCGGCATCCGGCGCGAGGCGAATGCCTGTCACCCCCGCCGCACTCCCCAGGCCAGCGGCGCCGGCGCGCGGACGAAGCCGGTCAGCTCGCGCCTGTAGGCCGCGGGCTGGCGGTAATGGCCTAGCGGCCAGTAGGGCGTGTCCTCGAAGGCCTGCTCCTGCGTCTCCCGGCAGATCGCCTGCTGCGCCGCCAGGTCCGGCGCGGCGAACCAGGCCGCGCGCAGCGCCTCCAGCTTGTCGCTCCTCGGCCAGCCGAACCAGGTGCCCTGCAGGCCGGAGGAACGCATGACGTGGTTGCTCGCCGGGTTCAGCGTGTCCGCCCCGGTGATGTTGCTGATGAAGAGGCTCCAGCCGCCCTTCTCCACCGGCTCGCGGCTCGCCCGCCGCTGCACCACGGTGCCCCAATCGGTCGCCACCAGCTCGGCATTCACCCCGAGCTTCTTCAGCATGTCGTAGATGACGTTGCCCGCGGCGACCTGGCTCGGGTTGTCGGTCGCCATCATCTGCACCACGCGTTCGCCCTTGTAGCCGCTGGCGGCGATCGCCCGGCGCGCCGCGTCCAGGTCGCGCGGCGCGGTGATGCGGGCCATGCCCGCGTCGCTCGCCAGCGGCGTGCCGGGGGTGAAGAAGCCCATGCGGTCGGTCCAGAGGTCGCTGTCGGTGCCGTTGACCGCCGTCATCACGTCGGTCTGGCTGATCGCCGGCCAGAGCGCGCGGCGGAAGGCCGGGTTGTCGAAGGGCGGGTGCAGGTGGTTGGGCCGCAGGACGGTGACATAGCCGGAAATTGTCCAGCTCCTGCACCGCCACGGCGCGGTTGCGCCGCAGCGGCGGCAGCAGGTCGTTCGGCGGGTTCTCCCACCAGTCCACCTCGCCCGATTGCAGCGCCGCGGCGGCGGTGCCGGGGTCTGGCATGATGGTCCATTCGAAGCGCTGGAAATGCACCGGCTTGCCGCCGCCGAGCATGTCGGGCGGCTCGGGGCGGGGCTGGTAGCCCTCGAACCGCTCGTAGACGGCGCGCGAGCCGGGCAGCCATTCGTCGCGCCGGAAGCGGAAGGGGCCGGACCCCGTGGCGTCGGTGATGGCGGTGAAGGCATCCGTCGTGGCGATTCGCTCCGGCATGACGAAGACCGGCGCCAGCTTGGCGATGGCATCCAGCAGCAGCGGGAAGGGCCGGTGCAGCCGGATCTCCAGCCTCGTGTCGTCCAGCGCCGCCACCGCGGCGACGGAGTCGAACAGGGTCTGGCCGAAGCTGTCGCGCTTCGCCCAGCGGACCATGCTGGCCGCGGCGTCGCGGGCGCGGACCGGCTCGCCATCATGGAAGCGCAACCCGGGGCGGAGCGTGATCACCCAGCGCCTGCCGTCATCCTCCACCACATGGCCGGCCGCCATCTGCGGCTTCGGCACCAGGTCGGCGCCGATCGAATAGAGCGTGTCGTAGACCGCATAGGCGTGGAAGCGGGTGATCCAGGCGGTGGTCCAGACCGGGTCCAGGCTGGTCAGGTTGGCATGCGGGACGAAGCGCAGCGTCGCCGCGCGGCTGGACTGGCCGAGCGCCGGGGTGGCCAGCAGCGCGGCGGAGGCGGCGAGGAAGGGTCGGCGGCTGAGCATCGAGGCGGTCACTCCGGGCGGCGGCGCCGGCATCCTGGACCGGGGCTGGCCTGACCATACCAGGCCGACTCCGGTCCGGCCTTGCTGGCGCCGGTGATCCAAGCCCCGAGTGTTCCCCTCAGGACGATCGCAGGCTAGCGCAAAGTCGGGCTGCGGGCGGCGCCGCCGCGTGCCAGGATGCGGCAAAACCCGGGAGGACACCCAATGCACCGCCGCACCCTGCTGGCCGCCGGCCTTGCCATGCCCGCGCTCGGCGCCCGCGCGCAAGCCGCCTGGCCGAACGACCGGCCGGTCGAGGTCATCGTCCCCTACCCGCCCGGCGGCGGAGTCGACATCCTGGCCCGGCTCGTGATGCCCGTGGTGGCCGAGCGCATCCCGGGCATGCGGACAGTCGTCACCAACCGCGCCGGCGCCGCCGGGCAGATCGGGCTCGAGGTCATCTTCAACGCCGCGCCGGACGGCTACACGCTGGGCGCCACCACCATGCCGGCGCATAGCGGCATCCCGCTCGAGCGACCGGCCCGCTACCGGCCGCTCGACTTCACCTTCCTCGCCAACATCGTCGAGGACCCGAACTGCATCTATGTCCGCACCGAGAGCCCGCTGCGGACGCTGGCCGACCTGATCGCCCAGGCCAAGGCCAAGCCCGGCAGCCTCGACTACGGCACGACGGGCATCGGCAGCGACGACCACATCCTGATGCTGGGATCCGAGGCCGCGGCGAAACTGCCGCCGCTGACCCATGTGCCCTTCGCCGGCTCGGCGCCGCTGATCCCGCAGCTGCTGGGCGGGCATATCGACACGGGGGTGGGCAATACGACCGAGCTGGTGACCCTGTCGCGCGAGGGCAAGCTGCGCGGCCTGGCGATCGCCGCCGACCGGCGGGCGGCCGACCTGCCGGACCTGCCGACCTTCCGCGAGCAGGGCTTCGACGTGGTGGCCTCCGCGCAGCGCGGCATCATCGCCCCGCCCGGCCTGCCGCCGGCCATCACCGCGCGGCTGGAAGCCGCCTTCCGCGAGGCCCTGGCCGATCCGGCCTTCAAGGCGGAGATGGCGCGGCAGTTCATGCCGATGCGGCCGCTGGTCGGCGCCGCGTACAAGGCCGAGGCGGCGCGGGTGGACGCCCAGCTGCAGGCGCTGTGGAAGGTCAGGCCCTGGCGGGGCTGAGCCCCGCGGCTTGCCGCACCTGCCGCCGCATGGCCTGATGCGGCCAAACCGAAGGGGAGCACGGCCATGCCGGAAGCGGACTACGTCATCATCGGCGGCGGCTCGGCCGGCTGCGTGCTGGCGGCACGGCTGTCGGAGGACCCGTCGGTCAACGTCGCGGTACTCGAGGCCGGGCCCTGGGACACCAATCCCTGGATCCACATCCCGATGGGCTTCGCCCGCCTGTATGTGACCCGGAAATTCGACTGGAACTACCAGACCGAGGGCGAGCCGGAGCTGCACGGCCGCAGCGTCTACTGGCCGCGCGGCCGCGTCGTCGGCGGCTCGGGCTCGGTCAACGGCCTCGTCTTCCTGCGCGGCAGCCCGCGCGACTACGACCGCTGGGCGCAGTCCGGCGCGCGCGGCTGGTCCTATGACGACTGCCTGCCGGCCTTCCGCAAGCTCGAGACCTTCCATGGCGAGGGAAGCGAGTACCGCGGCAAGGAGGGCCGATGCAGATCGCCGAGGTGCCGGAGCCGACCATCGGCTGCCAGGCCTTCGTCGCGGCCTGCGAGAGCCTCGGCTTCGCCCGCAACCGCGATAACAACGGCGAGTGGTTCGAGGGCGTCGCGCCGAACCAGCTCAACGTCCACAAGGGGCGGCGCTGGAGCCCGGCGGTCGGCTACCTGCGGCCGGCGATGAAGCGGCCGAACCTGCGGGTGGAGACCGAGCGGCTCGCGCTGCGACTGACCTTCGCCGGCACGCGCTGCACCGGCGTGGTGGTGCGCAAGGCCGACGGCACCGAGGAGACGTGGACCGCGCGGCGCGAGGTGCTGCTCTCGGCCGGGGCGATCGAGAGCCCGAAGCTGCTGATGCTGTCCGGCATCGGCGACGGCTCGGCCCTGCAGGCCATGGGGATCGAGAGCCGCGTCCACGCGCCGGAGGTGGGGCGCAACCTGCAGGACCACTTCATGGTCCGCTTCGCCTTCCGGACGAAGCCGGCGGACACGCTGAACGAGAGTATGGCGAGATCCGCTGAAGACCGCGAAGATGGGGCTCGACTGGGCGCTGCGCCGGCGCGGCCACATGACGATCGGCGCCTCGGAGGCCAGCCTGTTTGCCCGCGTGCTGCCGGGATCCGAGGAAGCCGAGGTGCAGTTCCAGTTCGTCGAATTTCAGCCTGGACACGCAGAACCAGGGGATCTCGGCGAGCAAGCTGGCGAAGCACCCCGGCTTCACCTTCAACTTCTGCCAGTGCCGGCCGGACAGCCGCGGCGAGCTTTCGCTGCGCAGCCCGGACGTCGCCGACAAGCCGCGCATCCAGGCCAACTACCTGACCGCAGCCACCGACGTGCGGGTGATGCTGGAAGCGGCGAAGCTCGCGCGGAAGATCGCGGTGACGAAGCCGTTCAGCGATCTGGTGGTCGAGGAATTGTCGCCCGGCCCGGCGACGCGGACCGACGACGACTTCCTCGAGTACCTGCGCACCTCGGGCACCACCGTCTACCACCCCTGCGGCACCAGCCGCATGGGCGCCGACGACCGCGCGGTGGTGGATACCGAGCTGCGGGTGCGCGGCGTCGAGGGGCTGCGGGTGGTCGATGCCTCGGTCTTCCCGCTGGTGCCGTCCTCCAACATCCACCCGGCGGTGCTGATGACGGCGGAACGCGCGGCGGAGATGATCAAGGCCAGCGCGAAAGCGGGGGCGCGCGTCGCCGCCTGAGCCGGCCGGCGGCGGGAGCGGCCGCCACGCTCGTTCCGTTGCAGGCCGGAGCAAGCTCCGCCGCCGCGCATTATCCCTGCCGGATCGGCCGGCATGGCAGGGCGGCCCGGGCATGGCCGGCCTGCCTGGCGGAGAGGAGGCGGACATGGCCAGCATCGACCGGGGCGGATTGCTCGCATCGATCATCGCCGGCGACATCCTGCGGCTGCGCCGGCAGCTCGCCGCCGCGGGCGGGCCGGCGGAGGATGGCGACCTCGACCGGCCGACCCACCTGACCCCGATGATGGCCGCCGCCGCCTGCGGCAACGAGGCCGCGGTGGAGCTGCTGCTGCAATGCGGCGCCGACCCGGCGCGGCGCGACGCGGCGGGGCGGACCGCCGCCGCCTATGCGCGCTGCGGCGGGCATCCGCACCTGGCGGCGCGGCTGGACACCGTGGTCGACCAGGAGCGGCGGCTCTAGGCGCCGCCGCGCGAACGCCGCGGCAGCAGCCGCGCCATCGCCAGGCAGCCGAGCGCCGGGCCGATCGCCAGCGCGGCGAAGGCGGCGCCCCAGCCCCACCGCTCCGCCAGCAGCGGCAGCAGGTGGATCGCCGGCAGGGTCAGCGCGAAGCCGAGGCTGGTCTGCACCGTGAGCATCGTCCCGGCGAGGCCAGGCGGCGCGGCCTCGGCAACGCTGGCGGAGAACTGCGCGGAATCCGCCACCACCGCCGCACCCCAGACGAGGCACAGCAGCACGGTGACCCACGGCGCCGCGCCGAAGGCGGCGCCCGCCAGCAGGCAGCAGGCGCCGCTGATCGCCATGGCCCAGATGGTCAGCCGCGCCTTGCCGATCCGGTCGGCGATCCGCCCGCCCGCGACGCAGCCGATGGCCCCCGCCGCCATCACCGCGAAGGTCGCCAGCGCCGCCCTGGCCCGGCGCCCCCGCCCGCCCCGCCGCGGCGAAGCTCGCCGCCAGGTAGGCGCCGATCCAGGCCCACATGGCATAGAGCTCCCACATGTGGCCGAGATAGCCGAGCGTCGCCAGCCGCGTCCCGCGCGTCCGGAACAGCAGCAGCGCGAGGCCCGGCCGGAAGGGCGGCGCCGGGGCATGCGCCGGGCCGAGCCGCGTGCCGAGGATCAGCCCCGCCGCCAGCAGCGCGCCGGCCGAGGCGGCGCCGACCGTCACGCGCCAGTCGACGCCGCCGAAGGCGTTGACCAGATGCGGGGAGGCGGAGCCGAGCGTCAGCCCGCCGACCAGCATCCCGACGACCAGCCCGGCATCGGCCCGGGTCGCCCAGCCCGTCGCCAGCTTCATCCCCACGGGGTAGATGCAGGCCAAGGCCAGCCCGGTGACGACCCGCAGCGCGATGACGCCCGCGCTGCCCACCGGCAGCGCCAGGATCGCCGCATTCGCTGCCGCGCCGAGCAGCGAGGCCGCGGCGATCAGCCGGCGCGGGTCGAGCCGGTCGGGCAGCGCCAGCGCCGCGCTCGCCAGCGTGCCCAGCACGAAGCCGAGCTGCACGCCGCCGGTCAGCCAGGCGAGGAAGCCGGGCGGCAGCGCGGCCTCCCGCGCCATGGCGGGGCCGGCGGCGGTGCCGGAGAACCACAGCGCCAAGGCCAGCACCTGCGCCAGCACGATGAGGGCAAGACTCGCCCGCTTGCCTTCTGTCAAATACCTGTCCCCATCAAAAAGGCCGGGGAGAAGGTATTCTCCCCCAGGCCCCTCATCTGTTTTCCCGGGCCCGGCACCCGCGGCGCGGCGGCAGCCGAGCTTGCTCAATCCACCGTCGCGCCCGAGGCCGCCACCACCGGCGCCCAGCGCGCCACCTCGGCCCGCATGAAGGCGTTGTACGCGGCCGTGTCCAGCGGCCAGGGCTCCGGCGCCGATCTCGGCGAGACGGGCGACGACGCCGGGATCGGCCACGGCATCCAGCAGCACCAAGGCCAGCTTCGCCACCACCGGCGCCGGCGTCGCGGCCGGCGCGGCGAAGCCGTACCACGACGCCACGTCGAAGCCTGGTACCCCCTGCTCGGCGAGCGTCGGCAGCTCCGGCATCGTCGCCGCGCGCCGTGCCGTGCTGACCCCGATCGCCCGCAGCGCGCCCGATTGCACATGCGGGCGGGAGGTCGGCGCATTGTCGATGTTGAACAGCACCTCCCCGTTCAGCACCGCGAGCATCGAGGGCGCGGTGCCGCGATAGGGCACATGCGTCACCTCCACCCCCATGAGCTGGCCGAACAGGATGCCCGAGAGGTGGGAGGAGGTGCCGGACCCCGCCGAGCTGAGATCCGCCCGCCCCGGATTGGCGCGGATGAAGGCCACTAGGTCGGCGACGCTGCGGATGGGCAGCTCGCTGCGCACGATCAGCACGTTCGGCATGGCGCAGACCCGGCAGACGCCCGGCATGTCGCGCAGCGGATCATAGGCCCGGTTGCGGTACAGCGAGGGCCCGATGCCGTGCGAGGCGATGTGGTTGACCGTGAAGCTGTGCGCGTCGCCCGCGCGCATCGCCGCATCCGCCGCGATCTGCCCGCCCGCGCCCGGCCGCGGATCGACATAGAGCGGCTGGCCCAGCCGCTCGCGCAGCCGGCTCTCGAAGATGCGGACCAGGATGTCGGACACGCCGCCGACCTGGGCGCTGACGATGAAGCGCAGCGGCCGGTCCGGCCAGGCCGATGCATTGCCAGTCTGGGCCCGCGCCGTCCCGGCCAGCAGGGCGGGCGCGGCGAGCAACGCCCGGCGGCTAGTCAACCGAGGCGCCCGAGGCGCGCACCACCGGCGCCCATTTGGCGGCCTCGGCGCGCATGTAGGCGTCGTACGCCGCAGGGCCGAGCGGCTTGGGCTCGGCGCCGAACTCGCGGTAGCGCTGGGCGAGGCCGGGGTCGCCCAGCGCCGCGACCAGCTCCGCCCCCATGCGCTCGACGATCGGCCGCGGCGTCGCCGAAGGCGCGACGATGCCGTACCAGGAGGCCACGTCGAAATCCGCCACACCCTGCTCCTCGAGGCTCGGCAGCTTCGGCATGGTGCTGGCGCGCTCCGCCGTGCTGACCGCCAGCGCCCGCAGCATCCCGGCCAGCACCTGCTGGCGCGACGCGGGGGCGTTGTCGATGGCGAACAGCACCTCCCCGTTCAACACCGCGGCCATGCTGGGGGCGGTGCCGCGATAGGGCACGTGCGTCGTCTCGACGCCGATGCGCAGCCCGAACAGCACGCCCGAGAGATGCGAGGAGGTGCCGGTGCCGGCCGAGGAGAAGACCGCCTTCTCCGGCCTGGCGCGGCAGAAGGCGACGAGATCCTGCACCGTCCGGTGCGGGCTGTCGCCCTTGACGATCAGCACGTTCGGCATCGAGGCCAGCCGCGCCACGCCCGGCAGGTCCTTCAGCGGATCGAAGGCGAGCCGCTTGTAGAGGCTCGGGCCGATGCCGTGTGACGCGATGTGGTTGATGTAGAAATTGTACCCATCGCCGGGGGAGCGTGCGACCACCTCGGCGCCGACCATGCCGCCGGCGCCGGGCCTCGGGTCCAGCACCAGGGGCTGGCCGAGCTTCTCCCGCAGCCGGTTCTCCAGGATGCGGACCAGGATGTCGGAGACGCCGCCGGCCGAGCCGCCGATGACGAAGCGCATCGGCCGCTCCGGCCACGGCGCCTGGGCGCGTGCGATGGCGGGGGCTGCGAGCATGGCGGCGCCCAGCACCGCGCGTCTTGGAACCTGCATGGTGTCTCCTTCCCGGGGCGGCCTCTGCGGGCCGCGGGGGCGATGGTAGGGTCTGCCGAGGCCGCTGTCCCCATCGTCGCGGCAGGGCGGGCCGGCGGGCTTGTCCGGCCGACCGCCCCCTCCCCGGCCCCGGCGGCCTGCGTCCGGGCGTGCAGGCGGCACCGCCGCGGTTCGTTGCCTGGAGGGCCGATCCGGGCGGCCGGGCGCGCAGCCCGCCATCCGCCCTAGCCCGGCAGCGGCCGCAATCCGGTCAGGGCGATCCGGTACACGCCGTCGCGGAAGGAGACGCGATAGGCGTCGGGCCACCATAGCCTTCCCTCGGCGCGCGCCGGCGCGCGGATCGGGATCGTCACGTCGGGCCGCGTCAGCAGGAAGGCTCTGGTCATCATCGGCTCCAGGAAGATCAGCCGCCCGTCGTAGGAGCCGATGACCATGACCTTCTCGAAGGGCCGCCCGGGCTGGTCCGGGACGGCATCGGCGATGCCCCAGTGCTGCCCCATCCTCGGCGTGCCGGCGCCGCGCCGGAGCCCGGGCGGCGGGATCCCCTCCGCGGGCGGCCTGGCGAGCCTGGCCTCGAAGGCCGGATCCTCCCGCACGATCCGGTCCCGCTCGGCCACGCCGATCCGGTAGAAGTGCACGTCGAAATGCGGGACGTCATAGACCCCGGCCGGGGCATGCCCGTGCGCCTCCCAGTCCAGCCCGACATGGTCGTAGCCGGCCTGCCCCGCCTCCGGGGGCAGCGCCAGGTCGATGCCGGTCTTGTGGCCCGGCAGGTCGTCGAGGGCCGCCTCGGTGAGGTCGACGCCGACCGCGACAGGCGCGCCCCGTGCATCAAGGCCGACCCAGGCGGTGGCGGTGCCCCGCCCGAGCGGCAGGCGCGCCCCCTCGACCGTGCGGGCCGCCTGCGCAGATGCCACCGGCTGGGCGCGCGCCGGCCCGGCATGGAGCGCCGGCAGCAGGGTGAACGCCGTGGCGGCCAGGACCTTGCCGAAGTGGTGCATGCATCGCCCTCCCTCCCGGAGATGGCCGATCTTTCTCCCTTCGCGCCGGAGGGTCCACGGGATTCCGGGGCCTCCGCCCTCGCTGCCGCCGCGGGCCGACCGCCCTCGGGACCATCCCGTCGCGGGCCTGGCCGGCGTTGACGCAAAGATGGGCGGGGCGGAAGCTTGCCGCCAAGGATTAGGGGGATTCATCCATGCGACAGATGCACCTGGTCGGCTTCCTGCAGGCGCAGAACTGCACCACCCTCGCCTCCTCCTGGCGCCACCCGGACAGCCGCACCGACTTCCTCTCGGCCGACTACTTCCAGGAGATCGCGCAGATCCTCGAAGCCGGGAAATTCGACCTCGGCTTCTTCGACGACCGGCTGTCGATGCCGGACCGCTTCGGCTCGGACCATGTCCACACGATCGAGCACGGCATCCGCTGCGTGAAGCTCGACCCGATCGTCACGCTGACCATGATGGGCGCGGTGACCTCGCGGCTCGGCCTCGGCTCCACCGCCTCCACCACCTATTTCGAGCCCTTCCACGTCGCCCGCGTCTTCCAGACGCTCGACCTGATGAGCGAGGGCGCGCCGCCTGGAACGTCGTGACCTCGCTGAACGACGGCGAGGCGGCGAATATGGGCCATGCCGAGATGATGGCGCATGACGCGCGCTACGACCGCGCCGACGAGATTCGTCGAGGTCGTGCTCGGCCACTGGGATGCCTGGGAGGACGACGCGCTGATCGTCGACAAGGCCACCGGCCGCTTCGGCGACGGCCACAAGGTCCACCGGCTCGACTACAAGGGCCGCTTCCTCCACTCCCGCGGCCCCTTCACCGTGCCCCGCAGCCGGCAGGGCCGCCCGGTGATGATCCAGGCCGGCAGCAGCGGCCGCGGCAAGCGCTTCTCCGCCCGCTGGGCGGAGCTGGTCTTCGTCGCCTACCACGACGTCGCCTCCGGCAGGCAGGAGTACGACGAGTTCAAGGCGATGGTCGCGGCGGAAGGCCGCGACCCGGATGCGGTGAAGGTGGCGACGCTGGCCTACCCGATCTGCGCCGCGACCCAGGCGGAGGCGGAGGACAAGGCGGCGCTGATCGCCGGTCTTCCCTTGGAGATCGACGCGCTCTCGCTGCTGTCGGAAGCGCTCAACTTCGACTTCGCCAGCAAGGGCATGGACGAGCCCTTCACCGATGCCGAGATGGCCGGCATCCAGGGGCTGCAGGCGATCCGCGACCGGGTGGTGAGGAACACCGGCAAGAGGAACCCGACGGTGCGCGACTTCATGGTGGGCAGCGGCCGCGGCAAGCCGCCGATGAACATGGTCGGCGGCCCGAAGCAGGTGGCCGACAAGCTGGAGGAATGGTTCACGGGCGGCGCCTGCGACGGCTTCGTCATCGGCGCCTGCGTGGTGCCCGGCAGCTATGCCGACTTCGTCCGGCACGTGGTGCCGGAGTTGCAGCGGCGCGGGCTGTTCCGCAAGGACTACGCGGGGCGGACGCTGCGCGACCACCTGGGCCTGGCGCGCGCCACGCGCGGGGACTGGCAGCCGCGCCTGGCCGCGGAGTAGAACCGCACCGAACCTGTCTTCACGATCGTTGCGGGCACCCGCCTGCCGCTTGCCCGCCACTGCCGCGCGGCGAAGGCAGAGGATGGATGGACCAGCCATGATCGACGCGGCGAGGCTGCTCGGGTCGCTGCTGCAGTAGGAAGCCGCGCCGGCGGCGCAGGACCGGCTGCAGCGCAAGGCGATGCTGCTGGTCTGGGCGATGATCCAGGCCAAGGCGGATGGCCAGATCGCTGCCGAGGGAATGGCGCGCACCATGGACCGGCTGGCCGAGGCCGGCGAGGCGCGGCAGGTGGTGCGGCGGGCGATGCGCCAGCCGGCCGACATCGCCGGGCTGGCGGCGGAGGCAGGGGACCCGCGGGCGGCGGCCGGGCTCTACGCCGCCTCGCTCATGGCCGTCACCGCCGACAGCCAGGGGGAGCGCGACAAGCGGCGCGGCCACCGCCCAAGGCGGTGGCGCATGTCCGGGCGAGGCTGGCAGCGTGGCCCGCCGCCTCCGCCTCACCCCGGCGGCGCCACGTCCCGGGCCAGCTCCGGCAGCCCGCCGACCGACAGCAGGTGGGCATAGATCGGCTCGAGCCAGCCCTTCTCGCGCAGCTCGAGGAATTGCTCGGGCGGCAGGGCGGCCAGCGCCGGGCGGTCCACGGCGAAGAACCCGTCCACCCGCAGCGGCTTGCCATGGTGCGGGAACTCCACCACCGCCGGTTTCAGCAGGCCGAGCTGGTTCAGCCGCTCGGTGATCCCGCGGGTCCGCAGCATCCCCTCCTCGACCGACCGGGTGAAGGCCAGCGCCTGTTCGAGCTGCGGGGTCGGCTTGCCCGCCGCGTCGAACAGCGCCTCGCCCTCGGTCCGGCTCACCTGTGGGGCCTGCGGGTCGATGCAGAGCACGAGCTGGTCGGAGCCCGGGGCGCTGCGGACCAGGAAGAAGGGCACCCGGCGCAGATAGGCCGGGACATAGGCGCCGGGCTTCCAGCCGCCGCGCTCGTCCACGTAGAGGTTGCTGCCGGCCGCCAGGCCGCAGAGCGCCACCGGCAGGTGCGGCGGCGCGGCGGCGAAGACGATCGGCAGGGTGCGCGCCGCGATGGGGATTCCTCGACCACTAGGGGAATGGCGCTGGCCCGGGCGGCGAAGCCGAAGCCGGCATCGCGGACGCGCAGCCTGGCATGCTTCTCCGGCGTCAGTGGATCGAGCGCGCCATAGAGCGGCGGCAGGGCCGGCGCGGCGACGGGGCCGGGGCTGGGGCCGGCGGCGCCATTGGCCAGGGCGCCGTTGGCACGGGGCGGGTGGTCGGGCATGTGATCTGGCTCCTTCCCGACGGCCCGCAGGACCGCCGGCCGGGCAGGCGAGGCGGCGGCTCAGCCGAGGACCAGCCGGGCGACCTGTACCACCAGCGACACCGCCAGCAGCAGGAGGATGATGCGTTGCAGCCTGGCGGGCGAAGGCATGGGCGGCAGCCCCGGACTGGGATGGCCGCGCGGCGGGAAGGGCCGCGCGGCTGCCAGGACCGATATGGCCGGTGCCGGGCCAGGGCAAGACCGGCGGCGGCCTGGTTGCGCCGGCGATCGAAACGCGGCCAGGACCTCAGCCGCGCCGCGAGCGGCCTTGCCGGGCGATGATGGCGCGCAGCAGGGTCTTGATCGCCAGCGCCTCGGCATCCGGATGCCGGGCCATCACCTCGGCCTCATGCTGCTTGGCAAGCTGGACCAGGTCGGCCGCCGTGACCTCCCCGCGTGGTCAGCGCCACGCGGACCACGCGGCGGTCCTTGGTGTCCTGGGTGCGCTTCACCAGGCCGTCCCGCACCATGCGGTCGAGCAGCTTGGTCATGGTCGGCTGCTGCAGTAGGCAGGTCTCGGCCAGCCCGGTCACCGTCTCCCCGCTGCTGCCCACCAGGCTCGCCAGGACCCGCCAGACCGGCACGGCGATGCCGCGACGGCGCAGTTGCTCCTGGAACTCGGCGGAGATGAGGTGCGACGCGCGGGCAAGCAGGTAAAGCAGGTAGTCGTCGATGAACCGGCTGCCAGGCGGGGTCGCGGAAGGCTGTGACATAACGATGGCGGTCCGATCACGTTGCGGTTTCAGGCATAATAACCCCTTTCCGTAATAAATGCTTTCAAAATAGTTGCTCGGTCAGATGAATGCGTTTTCATGTTCATCGGCCGGTGCTAGGCTCCCGCAGGAGAACCACCGCATGCTCGCCGACCGTATCGAGTCCCCCTGGATCGAGGCGTTCGAGACCGTCCTCCGGCTCTGCCGGGCCGAGGCCGGCCTACCCGTCTGTCTCCTGGCGGAAAGCCAGTCCCGCGCGCTGAACATCGATCTCGCGGAACTGGCCGCCCTGCGGCTGGGCTGCCGGCCCTTCCGCCTGGTGCTGCCCACGCCGCCGCAGACCGCCCCGGTGCCGGTCCGCTCGACCGGTGCCTCGCGCGCCCTGCAGGCGCATCCGGCCGCGCTCGCCGCGCTGAAGGCCTCCCCGCTCATCCTCGACCTCACCCTCGAAGGCTTGCTGCATGCGCCGGAACTCGGCGAGATCCTGCGCGCCGGCAGCCGCGTGCTGATGGTCTCGAACGAGCACCCGGAAGCCCTCGCCCGGCTGGTGCCGCGGCCGGAGGACGAGGCGCCGGTCCGGGCCGCGGTGAAGCTCGCACGGGCAGCGAAACGCATGACGGTCGTCTCAGCCGCCGGAACCGATCTCACGATTGCGCTGGAAGGAGCCGCGACCGCCGGGGTCTGGGGCTGGACCGACCGGCCCGGCACCGTGGCGCATTGGCCGGGCGGGGTCGTCGTCTCCTTCCCCCGGGCCGGCAGCGTGCAGGGCACGCTGGTCCTGGATGCCGGCGATGCGAACCTCACCTTCAAGCGCTACCTGGAGCGGCCGGTCCGGCTGGATCTACACGACGATTACATCGTTTCTGTTTCCGGTGACGGAACTGATGCGGAACTGATGCGCCGCTATCTCGCCGCCTGGGGCGACCGGGCCGCCTATGCCGTCTCCCATGTCGGCTGGGGCCTGAACCCGCGGGCCCGCTACGAGGCGCTGGCGATGTATGATCGCCGCGACACCAACGGCACCGAGCTGCGCGCCTTCGCCGGCAATTTCCTGTTCTCGACCGGCGCCAACGAATTCGCCGGCCGCTTCACCGAGGGGCATTTCGACATCCCCGTCCGCAACTGCACCATCGCGCTCGACGGCACGCCGGTGGTGGTCGAAGGGAGGCTCGTGCCATGACCACCATCGTGCTGCTGCACGGCATCGGCGGCGCCAGCTGGGCGCCGGTGCTGCCCGCCCTCGCCCCCGCCCGGGTGCTGGACTGGCCGCTGCCCGGCTATGCCGGCTCGCCGATGCCGCCCGAGACCAGCTTCGCCGCCTGGGCCGGGCTGCTGCGCGACCGCCTCGACGCCGAGGGCATCCCCCGCATCGACCTGATCGGCCATTCGATCGGCGGCATGCTGGCGCTGGATTTCGCGCTGCGCTTCCCGGAACGCGTCCGCGGCCTGGTGCTCTATGCCACCACCCCGGCCTTCGGCGGCCGCGACCCCGCCTTCGCCGAGGCCTTCCTGGCCGAGCGCCTGGCGCCGCTCGGGGCCGGGCAGGACATGCCGGCGCTGGCCGAGTCCAGCATCCGGCCGATGCTCCGCCCCGGCACGCCCGACGCCCTGGTCCAGCTGGCGGTGGATGCCATGGCCGCGGCGCCGGAAGCGGCCTACCGGGCCGCCGTCCGCTGCCTCACCACCTTCAACCGGCGCGACGACCTCGGCCGCCTCGCCGCGCCGACGCTGCTGGTCGCGGGCGAGGCCGACCCGCTGGCGCCGCCGAAGACCATGGAGCGGATGCGGGACGCCATCCGCGACGCCCGGCTGGCGGTGCTGCCGGGTTGCAGCCACCTGGCGCATCTCGAGGACCCGGCCGGCTTCAACGCCGCGGTGCAGGGCTTCCTGCATGGCCTGCGGGAAGGCTGAGCATGGACGCCCCCATCTTCGACCCGGGCGCCTTCCGCCTGACGGAGCAGGAGGCCGCGCTGACGGCCCAGGCCCGCGAGTCGGCGAAGGCGTCCTCGCCCCCGCGCCGCCCGTTGGGACCGCGAGGCCTCCTTCCCGACCGACAACTACCGCGACATGCACCGCAACGGGCTGCTCGGCATCTGCATCCCCGAAGCCGAGGGCGGGCGCGGCGCCGATTTCCGCGCCTATTGCCTGACCGCGGCGGAGATGGGCCGCTATTGCGGCGCGACGGCGCTGACCTGGAACATGCATGTCTGCTCCACCCTCTGGACCGGCGCGCTGACCGAGGATCTCGACATGGAGCCGGGCGTGCGGGCCGAGCACCGCCGCCGCCGCCGGCTGCACTACGACCGGATCCTGCGCGACGGCGCCATCTACGCGCAGCCCTTCAGCGAGGGCGGCGCCGCCTGCAGCCGGCGGCGTCGCCTTCGGCACCACCGCGCGGCGCGTGCCCGGTGGCTACCGCATCTCGGGCAGGAAGATCTTCGCCAGCCTGTCGGGCCACGCCGACTTCTACGGCGTGCTCTGCACCGAGGCGAAGGACGGCGAGGCGAAGCCCTCCCGCCGCGACACGCTCTACCTCGCCATCCCGCGCGAGGCGGAAGGCGTGAGCGTCGAGGGTGAGTGGGACCCGCTCGGGATGCGCGGCACCGTCTCCCGCAACCTCGTCTTCCGCGACGTCTTCGTCGACGACGACGACGCGGCGCTGATGCCGCCCGGCCTCTATTTCCAGGCGGCGACCCGCTGGCCGCACATGTTCATGACCCTCTCTCCCGCCTATATGGGCATCGCCCAGGCGGCCTACGACTTCACCGTGCGCTACCTGCGCGGCGAATGGCCGGGCACACCCCCGGTGAAGCGGCGGATGTACCCGACCAAGCAGGTCGCGGTCGCCGAGATGCGGGTGATGCTCGAGCAGACCAAGGCGCTCTGGTTCCAGGCGGTCACCGAGGCGCGGCCCGATCCCAGCAAGGACCAGCTGCTGCGCGCCTGGGCGGCGCAGCACACGGTGATGGAGAATGCCGCGGCGCTGGCGGCCAAGGCGGTGCGCACCTGCGGCGGCCAGTCCATGCTGAAGTCGCTGCCGCTGGAGCGGCTCTACCGCGACGCCCGCTGCGGGTCGCTCATGCTGCCCTGGACCGCCGAGCTCTGCATCGACCGCATCGGCCGCGCGGCGCTGTACGAGGCGGGCGAGACGGATGAGTGAGGGAAGGGAAGGCCGGGGAGGAGGTATCCTCCCTGGACCCTCCTCTATTTCTCCGAGTCCGGTACCCTCGCGCGCGGCGGCAGCCGACTCACAAAAAGGAAGGGAGGGGCTTGGGGAGGGAATACCTTTCCCTCCCCGACCTTGCTTCGCTTCCCGACGCCATCGCCCTCTCCGGCCCGGCCGGCACGCTGACCTACGCCGCGCTGCAGGCCCGCATCGCCGCCGCCGCCGCGGCGCTTGCCGCGCAGGGCCTCGGCCGCGGCGACCGGCTCGGCTTCCTCGGCCAGAACCACCCGGCGCAAGCTCGTGCTGCTGTTTGCCTGCGCCCGGCTCGGCGCCATCCTCGTCCCGCTGAACTGGCGCCTGGCCGCGCCCGAGATTGCGCTTCATCCTCGAGGACAGCGGCGCCCGCCTGCTGGCCGCGACGCGGGAGATGGCGGAAGCCGCCCAGGCCGCCGCCCCGCCCGGCTGCGCCCTGCTGGACGCCGAGGCCGCGTGGCCGGACGCCCCCGCCCCGCCCGCGGCCGGCGCCGAGGACGACCCGCTGCTGCTGGTCTATACCTCCGGCACCACCGGCCGCCCCAAGGGCGCGGTGCTCGACCAGCGGGCGCTGCGCGCCAATGCGGAGAACGCCCGGCACGCCTTCGGCCTGACCGCCGCCGACCGGGTGCTGACCCTACTGCCGATGTTCCATGTCGGCGGCCTCAACATCCAGACCACCCCGGCGCTGCTGGCCGGGGCAGAGGTCGTGCTGCTGCCGCGCTTCGACCCCGAAGCCACCTTCGCCGCCATCGCCGCCCACCGCCCGACCCTGACCCTGCTGGTGCCGGCGGTGATGCAGGCCCTCGTCGCGCATCCCGGCTGGGCCGCGGCCGACCTCGCTTCCCTCCGCGCCATCGGCGCCGGCTCCTCCGAGGTGCCGCTGCCGCTGATCGAGGCCTTCCATGCGCGGGGCATCCCGGTCCAGCAGGTCTATGGCGCGACCGAGACCGGCCCCATCGCCATCGTCCAGACGCGGGAGGAAGCCCTGGCCGCGCCCGGCAGCCTCGGCACGCCGGCGCTGCACGGGGCGGCGCGGGTGGTCGATGCCGCGGGACGCGACCTGCCCGCGGGCACCCCGGCGAGATCCAGCTGCGCGGCCCGCATCTCGCGCGCGGCTACTGGAACGCCCCGGCCGAGACCGGAGCGGCCTTCCGCGACGGCTGGTTCGCCTCCGGCGATGTCGGCTTCCGCGATGCCGCGGGCCGCTTCTGGTTCACCGACCGGCTGAAGCACCTGATCATCTCGGGCGGCGAGAACATCTACCCGGCCGAGGTGGAGCGCATCCTCCGCACCGCGCCCGGCGTGCTGGAGGGCGCCGTCTGCGGCCGGCCCGACCCGCGCTGGGGGAGGTGCCCGTGGCCGTCGTGGTCCCCGGGCCGGGCTTCGAAGGTGAGGCCGTGCTGCGGCACTTCGAGGGGCGGATCGCCCGCTTCAAGCAGCCGCGCGCGGTGGTCGCGGTGCCGGCGCTGCCGCGGACGGCGCTCGGGAAGGTGCGGCTGGAGGCGCTGCGGGAGATCGCCAGGGAAGGCTAAGGCTGAGGGAGCCTTGCCCCACTGCCCCCACCAAAGACCGAAAGGCCTCTGGACACCTCGGGTTGGGGACGCCGCCACGATCCATTAGACTTCGGCCATGCCGGATCTCAGCCAGTTCCTCCTCTACCTCGCCGCGGCGCTGCTGCTCGCGATCACCCCCGGCCCGGGGCTCTTCTACGTCGCCGCGCGCACGCTCGCCGGCGGCCGGGCGGAGGGCATCGCCTCCAGCCTCGGCACCGGCCTCGGCGAGCTGCTGCATGTCCTCGCCGGCAGCCTCGGCGTCTCCGCCATCGTGCTGGCCAGCGCCGACCTCTTCGCCGCGCTGAAGCTGGCCGGGGCCGCCTACCTGGTCTGGCTCGGCTGGCGGACCTTCCGGGCCGCCGGCGCGCAGGCTTCGGCCGCCGCCGCCCCGCCGGCCGGGCGGGGCCGGGCCTTCCGCGAGGGCATGCTGGTCGAGGCGCTGAACCCGAAGACCGCGGCCTTCTTCCTCGCCTTCGTCCCGCAATTCCTCGACCCGGCGGCTGGCCGCGTGGCGCTGCAATTCGTGCTGCTCGGCGCCGTCTCGGTGGCGCTGAACACCCTGGCGGACATCGCGGTGGCCTGCGCGGCGAGCGGCATCCGCGACGGCGCCGCGGCGCGCCCCGGCCTGGTCCGCCGGCTGCGGCAGGGCTCGGGCGGCGCGATGGTCGCGCTCGGCATCGGCCTCGCCCTGGCGCGGCGCCCGGCCGGCTGAGGGCCGGGGGGGGGACGGGGATTTGCCTTGCCCCCGGGCCGCTCCCGGATCTATAGGATTATAGTCAATCCGGTTCCTGCCCCTTGGGCGCCGCGGTGACGGCCGCGACGGCCGCGACGGCCAAGGCCTGCTTCCGCCGGCGCGCCGCGACCAGGTCCATCGCCGCCACCAGCACTTCCGCGGTGATGCCCTCGGGCCGCAGCGTGCGTTCCGCGGTTTCCACCGACTCCATCAGGATCGGCGTGAGCACCAGCGATGCGCGCTCCAGCCGCGCCTCCATCTGCCTCGGCCGGCCCAGCCGCGCGCGCAGCGACTTGGGGATCGTCACCTGCCATTGCGGGGATACCCGGATGATCATGCCTCGCTCCGCCGGCCGGGATGGCCGAGGCGCGATTTAAGTTTTTATTCCTACAAAAAGTCAAGCCGTTTCGTTCGGATCCAGCCTTCCGCCTGGCATTGCATCGGCCGGCCGATGGAGCGGCCTCAAGAATCCTGAGCCGGATTGAGCGGAATTGTGGGTTTAACCCCTCAAATCCGAAACCGGCCCGGGACACGGACGGGCGGCCCAGGGGGACCACCGCCCGGCCCGGCCGAGCCCGCCCGCCCGGGGCCGCGGCGGTCCCTCCGGCGACCTGCGGCCGAGGGTGACGGCGGCACTGCCACAGGTCTTTGCCTTCCAGGCAGGGGCGGGCGTCCGGGCGTTCACGCCCTCCCGCCATCCGCTGCAGGTCCCGGTCGGAAGGCCGGCATCGTCGCATGCCCGGGCGCGGAGACGCCCTGGCCGCGCAGCAGCACCCGCGCGCAGCGCCAGAGGATCGCCAGATCGCCGCGCAGCGTCGGCGCCGCGCCGGCATAGCGCGCATCGAGCGTCAGGCGCCGCCGCCAGGGCACCGCGTTGCGCCCTGCCGCCTGCGCCAGGCCGCAGAGGCCCGGCCGCACGAGCTGCCGCGCCGCCTCGGCCGGGGTGAAGCGCGCGTCGTATTCCGGCGGCAGCGGCCGCGGCCCGACCAGGCTCATCTCGCCGCGCAGCACGTTGAACAGCTGGGGCAGCTCGTCCACCGCGCTCGCCCGCAGCCAGCGCCCGAAGCGGCCGAGCCGCGCCGCGTCCGGCCCCGGCCCCTCGGCCAGGCTGCGCAGCTTCACCAGGGTGAAGGGCCGGCCGCCCCGCCCGGTCCGCCGCTGGCGGAACAGCACCGGCCGGCCGAGCGCCAGCAGCACGCCGAGCGCGGCCGCGGCCAGCAGGGGCGCGGCCACGGCCAGCAGCAGCGCCGCGCCGGCGATGTCGAAGGCCCGCTTGCCCCAGCGCTCATACATCGGGCAGCACGCGGCGCCGCGCCTCGACCCCGAGCGAGAGCAGCAGGCCGAGCCCGAACCAGACCATCCGGTTGCCGAGATCGGTCGAGACCATCGCGGTCAGCCCGAGCGGCAGGGTCAGCGCGGCGATCCGCGCCGCCCGCCCCGGCGCGACCCGAGGTGCGCGGCGGATCGCCAGCGCCACCCCGCCGCCGAAGGCCGCGAGCCAGAGCGCCAGCCCGGGCAGCCCGCCTTCCGCCAGCATCTCCAGCGCATGGTTGTGCGGGTGCAGGGCGCGGTCGTCGCCGCTGCCGGCGGCCAGGGTGAAGCCGCCGGTGCCGAGGCCCCAGGGCGCCGCCACGCCGGCCCAGCGCAGGGCCTCCCCCACAGGATAAGCCGCGCGGGGGTCGCGGTCGCCGGGTCGCCGAACAGCCGCTCCAGCGTCCGCAGGCCAAGTTCCGCGCCCGGCATGGCCAGCAGCGCCGCCAGACCGGCCAGCCCGGCCGCGCCGGCCGCCGCCACCCAGCCGAGCGCCGCGCCGCGCCGGCCGGACAGCCAGAACAGCACCGCAGGCGCCCCCGCCACGGCCAGCAGCAGGCCGAGCAGCGCCGCCCGCCCGCCCGGCACCAGCACCGCCACGCCCAAGCAGAGCGTCACCCCGGCCCAGGCCAGCCGCCGCGGGCCGCGCGCCTCCACCAGCCGCAGCGCCGCCAGCCCGGCGGCGCAGGCGATCGCCAGCCCGGCCAGCGGGTACTGCACCCGCAGCTTCGCCGGGTCCTGCCCGACCGCGCCGCCCAGCACGACATTGCCGGTCAGCACGCCCCAGGCGGTCGCCGCGCCGACCAGCGCCCCGATCGCCACCACCGCGGCCGAGAGCCGCCTGAGCGTCGGCCCATCCGCCCCGGCCAGCATGCCCGCCAGCAGCATGGCCGGCGCCAGCAGGACCAGCTGCGGCAGCTTCTCCGCCAGCACCAGGCGGGAGACGGTCCAGCCCCCGGCCAGCACCAGCCAGACCAGCAGCAGCGCCGCCGCCAGCAGCGGCCCGGCCAGGGCCGGCGCGACGGCCCAGTCCCGCACCAGGAGCAGCAGGCCGAGCGAGGGCAGCAGCAGCAGCGCCGCCAGCAGGGTCAGGTCGACCGGCAGCGCGGCGATGCCGGGCAGCGACTTCAGCGCGCCGGCAGACTGCAGCGCCGCCGCCAGCAGGCCGGTGCCCGCCGCCAGCATGGCCGCCTCGAGGGCCTCGCGCCTCACTCCGCCCCCATCTGCGGCAGCGCCAGGCCATAGCGCGGCGGGCGGGGCCGGGCCGCGGCGACGCGGGCCAGCACCAGCGCCAGGGTCGCCGCCAGCACCGCCAGCGGCGCCGCCAGGGCCAGCAGCAGCAGCAGCAGCGGCCGGTTCGGCAGGGAGGGCCGCTGCTCGACCATCGGGGCGGAGACCAGTCGGGCCGCCACCGCCTCATCCGCCGCGACCACGAGCGCGCTGCGCTGCTGCTGGCCGAGCAGGTCGTACAGCGCGTTGCGGAGATAGAGGTCGTGCTCGGCCGCCAGCCGCGCCTCGATGGCCGCGATGCGGCGCCGGGCGAGGTCGGCGAGGTCGCCGCGTACCTTCGCCTCGGCCAGCGCATGCAGGCGCTGCAGCGCCTCCAGCGCCGCGGCGCGATCGGCATGCGCGAGCGTCAGGGTGACGGTGACGGTGGCGATGTTCTGGGTGGCGGCGAAGTTGCGCTCGAGCCAGTCCTGCGCGTCGTCGAGGTCGGCCTCCATCCGCAGGCCAAGCCGCTGGCGCAGCCAACCGAGGGGTGGCGCGGCGCGGCGCTCGGCCAGGTGCGCCAGCAGGCCGGTGTCGCGCGCCAGCATCGCCGCAGCCTCCGGCGAGCGGAGGGCGTCGAGATAGACCGCGAAGTCCCCGTCGGCCGGTCGTCCAGCAGGCCGCCGCCGAACAGCGGCACCGGCGAGAGCAGGGTGGAGGTGGCGATGCTGGTGGTCTCGGCCGGGGCGACCACGGCCTGGGCGACGTGCCGCTGCGGCAGTTGGAACAGGATGCAGGCCAAGGCCGCGTAGAGCAGCAGCGTCGCCAGGAGGACGCGCCAGCGGCGATCCCAGATACCCTGCAACAGCAGGTCGAGCGGCATGCCTCCCCCTGTGGATCTTGCGCTTTCGATCTGTACACAAGCGCTCCGTATTCAATCCACGGTTGAGTTCGGAAGATCGATCACAGTTGTGAGATTCGTGACGGGCTGCTGGACTCGCACAACCAGCACGGGCACCGGCCGGATCTGGCCATAGCCGGGACTCTCCCAGCCCTGCTCCAGCGCGCAGCCGAGCGGTGCATCGGCGGTGACGCGCAGGGTCGCGGCCGGACCCACCACGCCGTCCGGCAGGATGCGCCACGCGCAGGGGGCCAGCCGCCAGCGCAGCACGGCGGTGGCGAAGCGGCCGCCGACCCGGTCCTCGACTACCCAGCGCCGGCCCTGCACCGCCACGCGGCGTTCGTGGCGGCGGCCACGCCGGTCGCGCAGCCAGGCGCCGTCCGGCAGCGCCCCCGTCGCCGGCCAATGGGAGAAGAGGAAGCGCGAGACCCGCGGCATCTGGTCCTCGCCGTCGAAGGCGATGGTGTTGTGGGCCGCGGTGCCGCTGAGATGGGCGTGCCACCAGGCCTCCGCCGGACCCGGGTTGTAGGCACCCGTGCCGCCATCCCGCAGCAGGGCCAGCGGCCCGTCCCAGAGCTCGAGATGCAGCAGGTCGGCCTGGCCGGGGCGGAAGCGCAGCGGGCCGGTGCGGAGGCAGCCTCGGGCGCCCGCCGCCTGCCAGCCGCGCAGGCCCTCCCCGTCCAGGCGCCGGGCGGCGGCGGCGGCGCCGGACCGGACGGCAGCCCCAGCCAGGCGCAGCCCGGCTCCGCCGCCAGCCCGGCGGAGCCGCCGCGGAACAGCCGCGCCGCCCGCTCCAGGCTCGGCCGCGCGTCCGCCGGCCCGGCCAAAGCGAGGTCGGCGAAGGCCGAGCCGTCCTGGTGGCCGAGCCGGGGCAGCGCGCCGGTCCCGGGCGCGGCCAGGCGCTGCAGCCAGAGCGTCGCGGCGGCGGCCCGGTCGGCGGCGCGCAGCGGCGGCCCGCCCAGCCGGCGGCGCAGCCACTCGGTCGCCGCGAGCACATCGAGCAGCAGCCGGTGGTAGCCGGTCGAGAGCTGCGCGAAGGACCCGTCGGGCGCGACCAGCCGCCGCAGCGCCGCGTCCAGCCGCGCCGCGCCGCGGCGGGTCCAGCCGGGCTCGCCGAGGAGCAGGCCGCAGGCCAGCAGCCCGGCGGCCTCGGACACGGTGTGGTTGTTGTCCTGCGCCAGGGCATAGGCCGGCGTCGCGGCGATCCGCCGGCCCTGCAGCGCCAGCAGCGCCCGGGCGCCGGGCGGCGGGGCGCGGTCGGCATCCAGCAGGGCCAGCGCCAGGCCGAGATGCAGGGCGCGCAGCGCCGCCTCCTGGCCGCAGGCCCAGTTCGGGCCGCGAAAGGGGGTTGCGCGCCGCCCAATCGGCCAGCAGCGCCTCGGCCTGCGCCAGGTGGCCGCCATCGGGGTCGAGCCGGGCCGCCTGGGCCAGCAGCGGCAGCTCGGCCCAGCGGTTGCGCTCCCAGACCGGGCGGATATCGCCGGGGCCGAAGAGGTCGAGGCCGAGTGCCGGGGCCCCGGCCGCGAAGGGCCCGTGCCAGTCGGGCGGGGCGACCCGGGCGGCGCGGGCCAGCACGGCCCGGCGATGCCAGCCCGGCACCGATGGCGGCGACGGCGCCGTGGCCGGCAGGAAGCCCTCCCGCGGCGCCGGCGCGTCGCGCAACCGCCAGCGTGACAAAAACTGGCCGGGCCCGCGATGCCAGGCGACCAGCAGCACCGGGCGAAGCCCCAGTCGTGCGGCGGCATCTATTCGCCTAGGAATACTAAACATTCGAATCATTGCCAGGTCATGGTGGGATTCGGCTATTTTCGTTGCAAGGAATACTTAACAGTTAGCCCAAGCCTGCGAGAGGACTTCCCCCTGCACCGCCGCGCCGGCCCTTCCCCGATGCATCGCGCGCTGGCGTCGCTGCTGGTGCTGCAGCTCGCCCTGCCGGCGCGGGCCCAGACCGGGGCGGGCGGCGGCTACCTCTCGCCGCCGGCGCTGCCCTCCACCCTGCCCGGCGGCCTGCCGCTGCCCAGCCTGCCGGCCGGGTCGCAGCAGGACATCCTGCAGCGCATCCTCGATGCCGGCGCCGGGCGCACCATGCCCGCCCCGGCGCCGGGCCCGGCGCCGGCCCCCGCCTATGCGCCGGGGCCCATGCCCGCGCCGCCGCCGCCGGCGGCGGAGGATCCGCCCTCCCCGGCCGAGGCCTTCTTTGCCGCCCGCGGCGCCGGGGCCGGCTGCCAGCCCGCGCCCTGCGCCCCGGCCCCGCTGCGCCAGTTCGGCTATGACAGCCTGCGCGGCATGCCCGCCGGCCAGCCCGCCGGGATCGGCTTCGGCGCGCTGCCGGAGGACTACCTGCTCGGCCGCGACGACGAGGTGGTGCTGGCCTTCCGCGGTCGCAGCCGGCAGACGCTCAGCCTCCGGGTCGGCCGCGACGGCATGCTGCTGCCGCCGGACCTGGCCCCGGTCCCGGCCGCCGGCCGCACCCTGCGGGAGTTGCGGGCGGACCTGGAAGCGCGGGCGGCACGGGAGCTCGGCGGGTCGGAGGTCTTCGTCTCGATCGGCCAGGTGCGGCAGATCGCGGTCTTCGTCGGCGGGGAGGTGGCGCGGCCCGGGCTGCAGCCGCTGACCTCGATGGCCTCGGTGCTGGATGCGCTGGTCGCCGCCGGCGGGGTCCGGCGGACCGGGTCGCTGCGCGCCATCCGGGTGGAAGGCGCCGCCGGCCGCCGCATCATCGACCTCTACCCGGTCATCGCCGGCGAGGGCACCGCGCCCGACCTGCGGCTGCGGGAGGGGAGCGCATCCTGGTGCCGCCGCTCGGCGGGGTGGTGGCGATCGGCGGCGAGGTGACGCGGCCCGGCATCTACGAGCTGCCGGCCGGGGTGGCGCAGGCGCCGCTGGCCGCGCTGCTGCGCCTGGCCGGCGACCCGCTGCGGCCGGGCGGCAACCGCTTCCTGCTGCAGGGCACGGATGGCGAGGGCCGCCGTGCCCTGCGCGAGATCGGCCCGCGCGACGCGCTGCGCCGCGGCGACGCGCTGCGGGTCGAGCCCGGCTCCGACGTCATGACGCAGGACCTGCGGCTGGCCGGACATGTGGCCGCGCCGGTGCTGCGGGCGGCGGGCGGCCGGGCCCGGACGCTGCGCGGGCTGCTCTCCGACCCGCGGCTGGTGAAGGCGGACCCCTATCCCCGGCTCGGCCTGGTCTGGCGGACCGACGCGCGCGACCGGACGCGGCAATTCCTGCCCTTCGACCTCGGCCGCGTGCTGCAGGGGGAGGCCGACCTGCCGCTGGCCGAGGGCGACGAGGTGATCCTGCTCGGCCTGCCCGACGTGCTCTTCCTGGCCAGCCCCGGGGTGCAGCAGGCGCTGCGCGGCGATGTGCCGGACCCGGGCACGGCCCCGGTGCTGGCCCAGGCCCTCGCGGTCCAACCGCTGCCGGCGGCGGCCGGGATGCCGGGCGCGCCGCCGGCCGTGGCGCCTGCGCCGCCGGCGGCACCCGCGGCGGACTGCCCGGCGCTGACGCAACTGACGGTCGCCGCCCAGGCCTCCCGCCAGCGCTTCGCCCATGCCCGCGCCGCGGGCTTCCCGGATTACGGCCGGCTGCCCTGCCCGCAGCTCTTCCTCGACTACCCGACCCTGCTGCCCTTCCTGCTGGACCAGAGCGTCCTGTTGACCGGGGAGGTGCGGCTGCCCGGCCTCTATCCCATCCTGAACGACACCGGGCTCGATTCCGTGCTGGCCGCCGCGGGGGAGCGACCGACACCGCCGATCTCTCGACCGTCGAGCTGGCGCGGGAGCCGGCGGAGCAGGCGGCGACCCTGCCGCTGGCCCGCACGCTGCTCGACCTGCGGTCCCGCAACTTCGCCGCGGTGCGCCTCTCGCCGCGCGACGCGGTGCGGCTGCCGCGCGGCTTCGGCGACCGCGACAGCGGGCCGGTGACGCTGATGGGCGAGTTCGTCCGGCCCGGGGTCTACGACATCCGCCGCGGGGAGCGGCTGTCCGAGGTCATCGCCCGGGCCGGTGGGCTGACGCCGCAGGCCTACCCCTATGGCGCCGTCTTCAGCCGGGAGAGCGTGCGGCAGCGGCAGCAGGAGGGCTTCGCCCGGACGGCGCGCGAGCTGGAGCAGGGCCTCATGCAGGTGGCCGCCGGCCAGGCGGTGGCGGGCATGCGCGGCTCCTCCGACCTCTCGGGCGCGATCCAGGCCGGCCAGGCGCTGGCCGGGTCGCTGCGCAACGCCCGCGCCGCCGGGCGGATGGTGGTGGAGGCCAACCCGGTGGTGCTGGCCGGCCGCCCCGACCTCGACGTGCTGATGGAGCCGGGCGACCTGGTGGCGATGCCGAAGCGGCCGAACGAGGTGACGGTGGTCGGCGCGGTGCTGAACCCGGGCAGCCTGCAGTCTGCGACGGGCTGGAGGGCCGGGGACTATGTCCGGGCGGCGGGCGGGGAGCAGCGCTTCGCCGATGCCGGGCGCGGCTTCGTGGTGCTGCCCAATGGCCAGTCGACGCCGGCCGGGCTCGGTGCCTGGCAGGCGGGCGGGCCGCCGATCCCGCCGGGCAGCACCGTGGTGGTGCCGCAGGATCCCTCCCCCTACGAGACCTGGGGGTTCCTCCGCGACCTGACCCAGGTGCTGTCGCAGGTGGCGCTGTCGAGCGCGGCGCTGGCGGTCATCGTGCGGTCGGGTGGGCGGTAGGCTGGCACGGCGCGGCACGGGGGCGGCGCCCTCCGCGCCGGGCTGACCGTCCTGCTCCTCGCCCTGCCGGCCGCGGCGCAGGAGGTGCCGGCCACCGGGTCCGACTATGGCGGCGCCGGGCTGATCGAGATGCGCAACGCCCACTTCCGGCCGGACGGCACGCTGGAGGCGGGGGCGGCGCTGCGGCACCAGCGGCAATTCTTGGTTCCTCGGCTTCCAGGCGCTGCCCTTCCTCGAGACCACCTTCCGGCTGACCGACCGGCTGAACGGCACCACCGGCCGGGGCACCACCAACGACCGTGCCTTCGACCTGGAATTGCAACTCTGGCAGGAGAGCGCCTGGCGCCCGGCGCTGGCCGTCGGGCTGCAGGATGCGATCGGCACCGGGATCTATGGCGGGGAATACCTGGTGGCGTCGAAGCGGCTCGGGCCGGTCGACCTCTCGCTCGGGATGGGCTGGGGCCGGCTCGGCACCGGGGCCGACCTGCCCAACCCCTTCGGCCTGATCTCCGGCCGGTACAAGGCCCGGCCGCGGCATGTCGGCCAGGGCGGCAGGCCGGCCTATGGCAGCTGGTTCCATGGCGAGGATGTCGCGGTCTTCGGCGGGATGGAGTGGAGCCTGCCGACCCTGTTCGACGAGATCGAGGGGCTGCGCGCGAAGGTCGAGTGGTCGGGCGACGCGCTGCGCGACGAGCGCGGCGGCTATCCGGCCCACACCGCGAACCTGCGCGGGGAGGCGCGCTCGCGGCTGAACCTCGGCCTGCAATGGCAGCCGAATGCCTGGCTGGATGCCGGGGTGCATTTCGTCCACGGCACCGATGCGCTGTTCCGGCTCTCGCTGCGGATGGACCCGGCGCGGCCGCCGGAGGTGCCGCGGCGGCCGCCGCCCGCCATGGTCGCGCGCCCGGCGCTGGGGGCCGAGGATGCCATCGCCCCGGCGCTGCGGGCGGCCGGCTTCCGCCCGCTCGGCATCGAGGTGGCAGGCGCCGAGGCGCGGATTGCGGTGGAGGGCGGGCGCTTCCCGACCCTCGCCCAGGCGGCCGGGCGGGTGGTGCGCGCCGCGCAGCCGCATTTGCCGCCCGAGGTGGAGCGGATCGAGGTCGCCTGGCACCGTGCCGGGGCGCCGGTCGCCCGCCTCGTGCTGCTGCGGGAGGCGATGGAGGCCGGCGCCGCCGGGGCGGGCAGCGCCGAGGAGGTGCTGGCGAGCGCGACCCTGCTGCCGGCCCGGGCGGCGGATGCCCCGCTCGCCGCGCCGGGCCTCGCCTGGGCGGTCGAGCCGCGGCTGGCGCTGCAGCTCGGCGACCCGGGAAAGGCGGTGCGCTGGCAGGCCGGGCTCGTGGCCGGGGCGCGCTACGGGCTGGGGCAGGGCTTCGCGCTGGCCGGCAGCGTCGCCCAGGTGCTGGCCGGGAACCTCGAGGACGGCAAGCCCTCCGACAGCCAGCTGCCGCATGTCCGCAGCGACCTTGCCCGCTATGCGCGGGAAGGGAAGACGGCGATCCCGACCCTTTATGGCGAGCGGATCTGGACCCTGGCGCCGGATGTCTTCGCCCGGGTGACGGGCGGGCTGCTGGAGCCGATGTACCAGGGCGTGCAGGGGAGGTGCTGTGGCGGCCGATGGACCGGCCGGTGGCGCTCGGCCTCGACCTCGCCTGGGTGGCGCAGCGGGAATACCGCCAGCGCTTCGCCGCCCTTGGCTACACGGTCGCGACCGGCCATGCCTCGCTCTATGCCGACCTGCCGGTCTGGGGCCTCTACACGGTGCTGCGGGCCGGGCGCTACCTGGCCGGCGACTGGGGCGGCACGATCGAGCTCGGCCGCCGCTTCGACAGCGGCATCGAGGTGGGCGCCTTCGCCACCTTCACCGACGTGCCCTTCGGCAAATCCGGGGAGGGCAGCTTCGACAAGGGGATCTACCTGCGGATCCCGCTGCAATTGCTGGGGCCGGAGACGACGGCGCGGGCCGGGGCGGTGATCCGCCCGGTGGTGCGCGACGGCGGCCAGCGGCTGATCGCCGACAATCCGTTGTGGGACGTGACGCGGGAGGGGCGGGCCGAGGCGCTCGCACGGGGTTACATGGGCTTCCTGCGCTAGCCCGCGGCGTCCCGGGTGGAACCACGCGGGGCGTGAATCGTCGGCTCGACACTGCCTGGACCCATGGTGCCCGGTGCGGTCGGGGCACCATCGGGCCAGCTTGCCCATCCCGCCCGCTTCCGCCACACCCCGCGCGCAATGTCTTCCGCCGCCCTCCTCCAGCACCTGACCTTCGCGCTCGGCCTTGCCCTGCTCTCGGCCGCCGCGGTGCGGGCGATGATCGCCTGGCCGATCCTCGACCACCCCAACGGCCGCAGCGCGCATGTCCGGCCGACGCCGCGGGGGCGGGGTCGGCGCGGTGCTCGCCTTCGTCGCCGGCATGCTGGTGCTGTTTCAGGTGGCCGACAGCGCCCGCATCGCCGAGCGGCAGTTCATCGGCGTGATCCTCGCCGCCATCGCCATCGCCGGCGTCGCGCTGGTGGACGACATCCGCAGCCTCTCGGCCCGGCTCCGCTTCGGCGCGCAGCTGGCGGCGGCGCTGGTCGCGGTGTTCAGCGGGCTGACCATCTCCCGCCTCGCCATCCCCTATGTCGGGCCGGTCGAGCTCGGCTTCCTCGGCACGCTGATCACCGTGTTCTGGATCCTCGGCTGCACCAACGCGGTCAATTTCATGGACGGGCTGGACGGGCTGGTGGGCGGCGTGCTGCTGATCGCCTGCGCCGCGCTGACCGTGATCGCCGCGCTGCAGGGCGGCGGCTTCGTCTATGCCGCGGCGCTGTTCCTGACCGCGGGCTTCGCCGGCTTCCTGCCCTTCAACCTGCACCCGGCGCGGATCTTCATGGGCGATGTCGGCAGCCAGTTCGCCGGCTTCATGCTGGCGGTGCTGGCGGTCGCGGCCAGCCGCTTCGACGTCAACCAGCTGAGCTTCCTGATCGTGCCGCTGCTGGTCTTCGGCCTGCTCTTCGATGCCGGCTTCACCCTGGCCCGCCGCGCCGCCATGGGCGACAAGGTGGGCGCGCCGCACCGGACGCATATCTACCAGATGGCGCAGCGCGCCGGCATGGGCACCCGGGCGGTGGCCGCGACGCATTGGGGCTTCGCCGCCTTCCATGCCGCGCTCGCGCTGGTCTTCCTGCGGCTGCCGCCGAACTGGAAGCCGCTGATCGTGCTGCCGGCGCTGGCGGTGCAACTGGCCTGGCTGGCGGTGGTGGCCCAGCGGGTGCGCCGCGCCGGGCTTAGCTGGCGGGGCTGAGGAACTCCACCGTCAGCATCGGCAGGCCCGGGCCGATCCACTGCCAGGCCTGCAGCACCGCGCCGCCCTCGGCCGCCACCCAGAACCGGTTGGTGAAGCGCCCGGCGCCCTCGGCCCGGCAGCGCTCCTCGACCAGCAGCACCGCCGCATCCTCGGTGCGCGTCGCCTGCAGCCGGCATTCGACCTGGACGCCGAAGCGCATCCCCTCCGCGGCGCGGTCGGCCCGCATCAGGTCCACCATGCGGCGCGCCGCCGCCGGGCGTTCGAGCAGCGCGGAGGGGTCGGCCAGCGGGTCGGGCCCGTCGAAGCGGGTGGCCGCCAGCATCTCGCCGAAGCCGGCGGTCGCCACCACGCGGCCGCGATCCGTCCTCGACCACCTGGTTGCCGGCGGTGCGCCAGAGCCGGCGCTCGCCCATCTCCTGCAACGGTTCGGCATGGCTGACCCGGCCCCGCAGGGTGAGGCGGAGCAGCGGGCCGTGCGGCGCCGCCTCGGCCCCGGCGGTGCCGTTGGTGGCCAGGGGATCGGCAAGCCCGGCGGACCAGGGCGTGTCGCCGCAGCCGGGCAGCAGCAGGGCGGAGAGCAGGAGGGCCGAGGCGCTGCGCATCCGGTGAAACTAGCTGCCCAGGCGGAACGAAGCGAGCGATTCGGCCCCTGGCCCAGCATCGCCCTCCCGCCTCGGCGCCGGGCGACAAGAAACCGGCAATCGCCGCCATATTGCTTGGCCGCAGGATGCGTTCGGCCAGAGACCGAGCCGCGCGGCACAAGACCAGCTTCCGGCATCCGACCTGATGCTGCGGCGCAACACAGAAAAAACCTCAGCCTCGCTTTTAGATTAAGGTTGATGACCCTTCGGCTTGGCCGTTATTTTCATGTCATGATTTTGACAGCATTCAATTCCATTGCGTGAGTCCAGTCGGCTGGTCGGTGCCTTCTGTGGCTTGGCGGCCTGCCTGCTCCTGCCCGGCCCGGCCCTGGCCGCCGAGGACGCCGCCGCCCCCGCCCAGCGCCTGACCGGGCAGGCCAGCCACTCGGTCCTGCCGGCCGAGCCGGCGAGCCTCGGCTGGGAGGCGCCGGGCGGCACGCTCTGGGCGAAGGGGAAGCCTCCCTCGACGCGGCCGAGCCGGCGGCGGAAGCGGGCTTCGAGCGCGGCGCCATCGCGCTCGGCGCGCGGCAGGAATTGGCGCTGATGCCGAACCTGTCCTGGTCGGTGGCGCCGCAGCTGCGGCTGGAAGCCACGGCGGATGCGCAGGGCCTGCCGACGGCGCCGGCCCTGAACGGCGCCCTGCAGCAGGAGCTGACGCTGTCCCTGCCGGGCCAGGCGAAGCTGGTCGCCTCGGTCGGGCTCGGTGACCGGCTCGGCGTCGGCAGCCTCGCCTCGCCGTCCGGGGCGCTCGCCGGCGCGACGCTGCGGAGCCGCGTCTCCCTGGCCGGGCAGGCGATGCTGTCGGGCGCACCGCTGCGGATGGAGTTGCAACTCACCGCCTTCCGGCCGGTCGCCGCCGAGCATGGCCCGACGCGGGCGAATGCCTGCGACCTGGCCCTGCTGCTGCACTGGGGCGACACGGCGCCGCTGCGCCTGGCCGGGTCCTGCCCGGGCGATGCGGTGCGGCGCGTCACCCTCGGTCTCAGCACGAGTTTCTGACGCAAGGGCGCGCGGTTCCGGCCCCCGCGCATGGCGCCCGGTTGTTGCGCTGCCTCAAGGCCGCGGCGCGGCGCAGAGCGCAGGCTGGGCGCCTGTTCGAAGGAGGATGTCATGTCCCAGCTGACCGCCCGCGACCTGATGACCCCGGATGTCGTCACCGTGCCGCCGGAGACCCCGGTGGTCGCCGTGGCCCGCCTGCTGGCCGAGCGGGGGATCTCCGCCGTGCCGGTGCTGGACAAGGCGGGCATGGTGCTCGGCGTGGTGACCGAGGCCGACCTGATCCGCCGCCTGGCGGGGGAGGAGGACCGGCCGCAGGGCTGGCTGCGCTCGCTCTTCGCCGATCCGGGCGAGCAGGCCGAGCGCTATGCCCGGACCCATGGCAGCAGCGCCGCCGAGATCATGACCGAGAGCGTCGTCTCGGTGACCCCGGCGGATGGCGCGGCGCATATCGCCCACCTGATGGAGGAGAAGGGCATCCGCCGCGTGCTGGTGCTGGAGGACGGCAAGCTGCGCGGCATCGTCTCCCGCGCCGACCTGCTGCGGGCGCTGGTCTCGCCGCCGAAGGCCGCGGGCGACCTCTCCGACGACCGCATCCGCCAGGCGGTGCTGGCGGCGATGCGGAAGGAGCCCTGGGCGGACACCTTCTACACCCTGGTCGAGGTCAAGGACGGGGTGGTGGAGTACCACGGCTTCATGCGGACCGAGCAGGTGAAGCGCGGGCTGAAGGTGCTGGCCGAGCAGGTGCCGGGCGTGAAGGGCGTGGTCGACCTGACCCAGCCGATGCCGACCTATCTCTACGCCGGGATGTAGGCGCCGCTGGACCATGGCCGGCTGCCTCCGCCAGGCTCGGCCGCATGGCGGAGGGGCTGGGCGGGTACTGTTTCCTGCGGCAGTTGACCGACCTGCCCTGCGCGCAGGCGGCCTGACTTTTCGGCAGCCGCGCCCGCGGCATGGCGCGGGACCACAGCGACATCGACCTGGCGGTCCTCCGCCCGGGTGGGTCGATGCCGGCATCCAGCGCTTCAGATTCTCGGCCGAGTTGTTCTGGCGCGTGCTGCAGGCGGCGCTGCTGCGGGAGGGCATCGGGATCGCCAGCCCGCGCGCCGCCTGTGCGCAGGGCTGGCTGGCGATGATCGAGGACCCAACCGGACCTCGCATACCTACAGGGAGGAGCTGGCGAAGCAGGTCTTCGCCCGCCCGGCCATCTCGCCGCCATGCGGGCCGCCCTGGCCCAGGTGCCTGCCGGCCGAAAGACGCTACCGCCGCGCCGGCTCCCGCACCCCGGCCAGCAGCGCGGCGCCGACCGCGAGGAACACCACCACCGTCGCCATTCCCGCCCGCTGGCTGCCGGTCGCCGCCGTCACCGCCGCAAGCACCGCGGGGCCGAGGAAGCCGGTCACCCGCCCGCTCAGCGCGAAGAGGCCGAAATGCGCCGCCGCCTCCCCCGGCGGGGCGAGCCGCGCCATCAGCGTCCGGCTCGCCGCCTGGGAGGGGCCGATGAAGACGCCGAGCAGCAGCGCCAGGGCCCAGAACTGCGTCTTGCCCTCCGCGACCAGCAGCCCCGAGCCCAGCATCACCAGCGCCGCCAGGGCCAGCATGACCGTCCGCTTCGAGCCGAGCCGGTCCTCCACCAGGCCGAAGCCGGCGGCGCCGAGCCCGGCGGTGAGGTTCAGGGCGATGCCGAAGAGCAGGATCTCCTCGAACCCCATGCCGAAGACGCCGGCGGCATGGATGGCGCCGAAGGCGAACAGCGTGTTCAGCCCATCGGTATAGAAGAGCCGCGCCACCAGGAAGCGCAGCAGGACCGGGTTGCGCGGCAGGCGGCGCAGCAGGGCGGCGGTCTCGGCCAGGCCGCGGCGCATCGCCGCCCCCAGGCCGGGCGCTCGCCCGGCGGGTCGGGCAGCGCCAGCAGCACCGGCCAGGCGAAGGCGGCGATCCAGGCGGCGGTCAGCAGCGCGGTCGCCCGGACATGCTCGGCGGCGCCGCGGTCGAGCCCGAACAGCGCCGGGTCCGGCCGCACCAGCAGCAGCAGCGCGAGGCCGAGGCAGACCAGGCCGCCGGCATAGCCGAGGCCCCAGGCGAGGCCGGAGACGCGGCCGATCTGCCCCGGCGCGGCCACCTGCGGCAGCAGCAGATTGTAGAAGACCGTGCCGAGTTCGAAGGCCATGGTGGCGATGCCGACGCAGGTGAGCGCCCAGAGCGCCGAGCCCGGCTCCGGCCGGGCGAACCAGATCAGCCCGGTCGCCATCACCATCACCGCGGTGCAGAGGCCGAGCAGCCGCCGGCGCCGGCCTCCGGCATCGGCCACCGCGCCGAGCAGCGGCGACAGGACGGCGATGCCGAGCCCGGCGAGACGTCTGCATCCAGCCCCATTGCGCCTGGCCGCTCGCCGGGTCCGGCGCGATGCCCTTGGTGAAATAGGCGGCGATGACGAAGGTGGAGACCACGGCGGGGAAGGCGCTGTTGGCCCAGTCATAGAGGGCCCAGGCCCATGCGCGGCGGTTCATGCCATGGAGCATGCCCCTGCCGCAGCCGTTCCGCCAGGGCGTGCCAGGGCGCCGGGTCCCAGCTGCGGCAGGCGAGGCCGGAGGTCGAGGGCAGGACGAAGAGCGGCGGCAGGTCCGGCGGGCCGGGCACCGGGCCGAAGGGCGGCGCCTTCACGCCGAGGAAGCGCGCCGCCGCATTCTTGCCGACGAAGCCGACCAGGGCCGGCCGGTGCCGCCGCAGCTTGGCGGCCAGCGCCGCGGCGTCGAAGGCGGCGGCGGGGATCTCGGCATCGGCGCCGGAGGCGGTGGTGCAGAGATTCGTCAGGCCGATGCCGAGCGCGTCGAGCTGCGCGTAGTCCTCCGGCGCGAAGCGGCGCGGCGTCAGGCCGGAGCGGTGCAGGATGTCCCAGAACTTGTTGCCCGGCCCGGAATAAGGCGCGCCGCGCAGGGCCGAGACGCGGCCCGGCGCGCTGCCGCAAAGCAGCAGGCGGAGGCCGGGGCGGAGCAGGTCGGGGAGGATCTCGGGGGTCACGGCAAGGGAGATCGGGGAGGGAGACAGGTACTCCCCCTGCAAACCCCACCCGTCCCCTCTGCGGGTCGGCTGGCGCCGGGCGGAGGGTGCCGACCCGCAGGAATGGATGCGCCGGTCACGCCATCGCCCGCAGCGCCCGCGCCGCGACACCGATCGCCGCGAGGTCGCCCGCCTGCGCCGCCTCCTGCGCCAGTTGCGCCACCGCGGCGCCGTCGGGCACCGCGCCGCGCAGCCGGGCGACGGCCAGGCTGGCCTGGGCGGCGCCGAGATCCTCCAGCAGCGCGGCCCGAGCGCGCGGGCCGAAGGCACCCGGGGCGGGTGCCGCCGCCGCGGCCTGGCGCAGCGCCTCGATCCGGAAGGCGCCGCCGACCTCCGCCCAGGCGGCTGCCGCCGCGGCGGCGGGGGCGCCGGTCTCGGCGGCCAGCCGCAGCACGGTCGGCCCGGCGGCCAGGGCGCGGCGCGGCGGCCGCCAGGGCGGCGGCGGCTTCCGGCACCCCGGCGGCGCGCCAGGCGGATGCGGCGGGATCATCCCCGGCCGTCGTGGCCAGTGCGGCGAGGCCGGGGCGCAGCGTCTCGAGCACCGCGCCGACCGGGCCCTCGGTGCCGAGCAGCCCTTGCGCGGCCTCCTCCTGCAGCCAGCGCAGCGCCTGCAGCACCTCGAGCCGCGCCGCGGCGGGGGCGGCGGCGGCATCGGCCGCATCCGCCACCGCGGGCAGGCCGAAACCTTCGCCGGCCAGCCAGGCGGCGCGGGCCGCGGCGGCCGGGCCGGCCTCGGCCGCAAGGCGGGCCAGGCCCGCGCAGCCGAGCCGGTTGGCGACCTCGTTGGCGATGGCGGTCGCCACCAGCTCGCGCCGCAGCCGGTGGCGGGCGATCAGCGCGGGGAAGCGGTCCTGCAGGGCGCTGGGGAAATAGGCGGCCAGGACCGGCGCGAAGGCGGGGTCGTCCGGCAGGGCGGAGGCCTCGACCGCTTCCAGCAGCCACAGCTTCGCCAGCGGCAGCAGGGCGCAGATCGCCGGGCGGGTCAGTGCATGCCCCGCCGCGATGCGGGCGCGGAGCGTCGCCGCATCGGGCAGGCCTGCCACCGCGCGGTCCAGCACCCCGGCCGCCTCCAGCCGCTGCATCAGCATGGCCTGGGCCGGCAGCGCCGCGGCGCCGGCGGCTTCCTCCAGCGTCACCGCCAGGTGCTGCTGCGCATTGTCGCGCAGGACGAGATGGCCGACCTCCTCGGTCATCTCGGCCAGCAGCGCGTCGCGCTGGGTGCGGGTGAGCAGCCCCGCGGCCTCGGCATCGGCCAGCAGGATCTTGATGTTGACCTCGTGGTCGCTGGTGGAGACGCCGGCCGAGTTGTCGAGCGCATCGGTGTTGATGCGCCCGCCGGCGCGGGCGTAGTCCACCCGGCCGGCCTGGGTGACGGCGAGGTTCGCGCCCTCCCCACCACCTTCGCCCGCAGCGCGCCGCCATCGACGCGGATGGCGTCGTTGGCGCGGTCGCCGGCCTCGGCCTGGGTCTCGGCCGCCGCCTTCACATAGGTGCCGATGCCGCCGAAATAGAGCAGGTCCACCTTGGCCTTCAGGATCGCCTGCATCACTAGCGCCGGCTCGGCCCGCTCGGCCTCGATGCCGAGCAGCGCGCGCACCTGCGGCGACAGCGGGATGGTCTTCAGCGTGCGGGGGAAGACGCCGCCGCCCGCGCTGATCTTCGCCGCGTCGTAATCGGCCCAGGAGGAGCGCGGCAGGGCGAAGAGGCGCTCGCGCTCCGCGTAGCTGGTTGCCGGGTCGGGCGCGGGGTCGAGGAAGATGTGCCGGTGGTCGAAGGCGGCGACCAGCTTCGTGTGCCGGCTGATCAGCAAGCCATTGCCGAACACGTCGCCGCTCATGTCGCCGACGCCGGCGCAGGTGAAGTCCTCGGCGAAGATGTCGCGGCCCATCTCGGCGAAATGGCGCGCGACCATGACCCAGGCGCCGCGCGCGGTGATGCCCATGCCCTTGTGGTCGTAGCCGGCCGAGCCGCCCGAGGCGAAGGCGTCGTCCAGCCAGAAGCCGTAATCGGCCGCGAGCCCGTTGGCGATGTCGGAGAAGGTCGCGGTGCCCTTGTCGGCGGCGACGACCAGATAGGGGTCGTCCGCATCGCGCCGCACGACGCGCGGCGGCGGCACCAGCCTCCCCTCGACCAGGTTGTCGGTGATGTCGAGCATGCCGCGCACCAGCGTGCGGTAGCACTCGATTCCCTCGGCCATGAAGGCTTCGCGGTCCGAAGCGGACGGCGGGTGCTTGAGGATGAAGCCGCCCTTGGCGCCGGTCGGCACGATGACGACGTTCTTCACCCGCTGCGCCTTCATCAGCCCGAGGATCTCGGTCCGGTAGTCCTCCCGCCGATCGGACCAGCGGATGCCGCCGCGCGCGACCGGCCCGGCGCGCAGATGCGTGCCCTCCATGCGCGGCGAGTGGACGAAGATCTCGCGCCAGGGCCGGGGCTGCGGCATCTCCCCGGCCGCGGCGCTGTCGATCTTCAGCGACAGCCAGGGTTTGTCCTGGTGGTAGTTGGTGCGCAGCACCGCATCCAGCAGCGTCCGCAGGCGGGACAGGATGCGGTCCTCGTCGGGATCTCTGCACCGCCTCCAGCAGCGCCGCCCAGTCGGCCAGCAGCGCCGCCTCCTCGCGCGCGCCATCCGGGTCGAAGCGGGCATGGAAGAGGTCGAGCAGCAGCCGCGCCGCCCGCGGCTGGGCGGCCAGCGCCGCCTCCACCGCCGGCTGGGAGAAGCCGAAGCCGACCTGCTTCAGCCAGCGGTACATCGCCCGCAGCAGCCAGCATTCGCGCCAGTCGAGCCCGGCGCGCAGCACCAGGCGGTTGAACCCGTCCGCCTCGGCCCTTCCGTCCAGCAGCGCGCCGAGCGCGGCCAGCAGCGCCGGGAAGCGGGCCGGCTCGACCGGCGCGGCGGGCGCCAGGGTGAAGACATGCAGCACCACCTGCGCGCCATCGGTCGCGGTCAGCCGGTGCGGCACCTCCTCGATCGCCCGCAGGTCGAGGCTTTCGAACAGCGGCAGCGCATCGGCCAGCGGCAGCGGCCCGCCCGGGCTCGCCAGCCGCAGCACCAGCCCGGCGGCCCCCGGCGGCCGGTCCAGCGCGGCGGCGGGCCGGCCTTCCGACAGGGCGCGTTCCGCCAGCGCCAGGTCGGCGACGCCCTGCGCGCCAGTGGCGCCCTCCCGGTAGGCGGCGGGGAAGCCGTCGCGCCAGCGGGCCAGCGCCGCCGCGGCGCCGCCCTCGCCGCGCTCGGCGGCCAGTGCCTCGGCCAGGCGGTCCGGGAAGCTGCGGGCGGCCTGGGCGATCGCCGCCTCCAGCGCCGCGCCGTCCACCGGCGGCACCCGGCCCGGCTCGGTGCCGAGGATGTAGTGGATGCGGGCCAGCGGCGAGTCGCCCATGGCTATGGTGAAGGCGCTCAGCCGACCGTCGAAGGCGCGCGCCAGCATCGCCCCCACCCGCTCCCGCAGCCGCGTGTCGAAGGTGTCGCGCGGCAGCCAGACGATGGCCGAGACGAAACGCCCGAAGGGATCCGGCCGCAGCACCAGTGCCGGCCGCGGCCGGACCTGCAGGTCGAGCGCCCGCCGCGCGCCGTCGAGGACCGCCGCCTCCGGCGCCTGGAACAGCTCGTCCCGCGGCCAGGTGTCGAGGATGTTGCGCAGCGCGCGGCCGTCATGCCCTTCCGGGTCCAGCCCGGCCGCGGTCAGGATGCGGCCGACCTTCTCCGCCAGCATCGGGATGCTGCGCGGGTTGCGATTGTAGGCGGCGGCGGCGAAGAGGCCGAGGAAGAGCCGCCCGCCCACCACGCGCCCGTCCGGGCCGTAGATCCGCGTCGCCACCACGTCGGCATGCTGCGGCCGGTGCACCGTGCTGCGCATATTGGCCTTGGCGACCGTCACCGGCGTGGGCTCGGCCAGCGCCGCGCGCATTGCCACCGGCAGCCGCGCCGGGTCGCGCAGCACGTCAAAAACTGGCAGGGCGGGGTCGCGCAGCAGGCCGAGATTCTCCGCCGCGACGATCGAGACCTCTCCCGCCGGGGTCAACGCCAGCCGCCGGTGGCCGAGCAGCACGAAATTGTCCTCGGCCATCCAGCGCAGGAAGGCGATGCCGCCCGGCTCGCTGCCCGCCGGGGCCGCCGCCAGCTCCTCCTCCGCCCGGCGCAGCGCCGCGGCCATCGGCTCGAAGTCGCCCACCGCCAGGCGGACATCGGCCAGCGCCTTCTGCAGCGCCGCCTGCAGCCCGGCCCAGTCGTCCGGCGCGGTGCGGGCCTGGCCCGGCAACATCGCCGCCGGCTGCGCGCCGAGGGTGATCCGCATCATGCTCTCGGGCGCGCCACCCGCCTCGTCCAGCGCCAGCAGCCGCCCCGCCGGGTCGCGCCGCACCGGGACGACCGGATGCAGCAGCTGCTTCACCACCCGCCCCTGCCGGGCCAGCGCGCCAAGCGCGCTGTCGACCAGGAAGGGCATGTCGTCGGTCACCAGCTCGGCCACCGCATGTGGCCCGCCGGCCTGGCCGGGGCCGGGGCCCGGCGGCAGCACGCGGACCCGGGCCTGGCCGGGCGGCCGCGTCTCGGCCAAGGCAAAGAGGCTCGCCGCGGCGCCCGCCACCGCCTCGGCCGGGATGGTCGCCAGCTCGGCGGTCGGCACCCCCTCATGCAGCCGGTGCAGCAGCCGGAGCGCCGCCGGCGGCAGGTCGGGCGCCAGCCGGGCCAGCGCCTCCGCCGCGGTGCGGAGCAGCTCCTGGCGAACCGTGTCGCCCTTCGGGTCACCCGGCGGCATGGTTGAGTCCGGCATGGCTGGCGTCTCCTCGGCCTCGCACCGCCCTAGGTCGGGAGGGTGCGGCCCGGGAACAACCCGGTGGCACCGCGACCGTTGCGGCCGTGCGCGCCGCCGGCCTTATCCGGTCGCGGCATACATCTCGAAGCCCCGGGGCGGGCTGGCCGGCCGGTCGCCGCCCATCACCGCCCGCGCCGCGTCGATGCTGCGCAGCACGGTCTCGACGGCATAGGGCTTCTGGATGCAGCCGAGCGCGACGTCGCGCGCCCGCCGCGCCTCGCAGATCTGGCTGCTGGCGAAGATCGTCGGCACGCCCCAGCGCCGGTGCAGCGCCCGCGCCACCTCCACCCCGCTGCCGCCGCCCTGCAGCGTGATGTCGAGCAGCGCCAGCTGCGGCGGGGCGTCCTCGCAGAGCGCCAGGGCCTGCTCCGCCGTCGCGGCAGGGCCGAGGACCTCATGCCCGTCCTCCGCCAGGATCTCCACCAGGACCAGCGCGATCAGTGCCTCGTCCTCAACGACCAGGATGCGCATCGGCCCATTCCCCCACCCAGCATGGCGCCGTGAGAGCAACCAGAGGGTGTCGGGGCAACGCCCGGACCAGCGCCAGGGTGCATACGCCTGCGTACCGTGTGGCAGATCCTGGCCCGGCAAGTGTGCTGCGGGCATCAAGTCGGCGTGCTCGGTTGGTTCCCGCCCATCATTGGGTCCAGCAGCACCCCATATCTGGCCACCGCCCGACACTCTTCCCGGTGCGGGCGGCTGAGAGAGACGCGCGCTCCCGCCAGGATCCCTCGCAGGAGCGGCCCAGAATGTCCTTTAGCGCCAGAATCCGGGTCTTGCCCCTGCAACCGCCTGCTGGCGGCACTCCCCCGGCCGACCTCGAATGGCTCCGGCCGCGACTGGAACGGGTCGAGTTGGGCGCCCGCAAGGTCCTGCATGCGCCGGAGGAGCCGCTCGACGCCGTGCATTTCCCCGAATCCGGCTGGATCTCGATGCTGGCGACGCTCGAGAACGGCGATGCCGCCGAGGTCGGGCTGGTCGGCTGCGAGGGCTTGGTCGGCCTGCCCCTGCTGCTCGGCGCCGATCGCAGCCCCTTCGAGGCGATGGTGCAGTCGGAAGGCACCGGGCTGCGGCTGCCGGCCGATGCTTTCCAGGAGGCGCTGGAGCACAGCCCCGCGCTGCGGACCCTGCTGCTGCGCTACGCCCTCGCCTTCACTGCGCAGGTTTCGCAGACCGCGGCCTGCAATGGCCGGCATCATATCGAGCAGCGTCTGGCGCGCTGGATGCTGATGGCGCACGACCGGTCGGTCGGCGACAGCTTCCCAATGACCCATGAATTCCTGTCGCTGATGCTCGGCGTCCGCCGCGCCGGGGTGACGGTGGCCGCCGGCGCGCTGCAGCGGGCCGGGCTGATCCGCTACGAGCGGGGCCGGATGACCATTACCGACCGCGACGGGCTCGAGGCCGGAGCCTGCGACTGCTACCCCATCGTCCGGCGCGAATACGGCCGGCTGCTCGGCAAGGCGGGCTGATCCGGCCCGCCACGGCCGGGCGTGCGGAACCGGACAGTCAGCACGCCGCGCCGGGCGTAGGCCATGGGATGCCGGACGGGATGGCATCGCATGGATCGCCGCTTCGCCTACCAGGACAGCCTGCAGGACCGGATCGCCGAGGGGATCGAGGGTATGCGCATCGCCCTCGACCAGCAGGCGCTAAGCTTGGCGCTCGCCGCGGCGCGCGAGGCAGCGCGCTCTGCCCTGCTGGCGCTGGGCCAGGCGCCGGGCCGGGTCGGCAAGCGGGATCTGGCCTTGCTGCGGGAAGCGGCGACCGCCACGCCGCAGCGCTTCGCCAACCGGCCGGATGAGCGAGAAGTCCTGTCGCGCGCCACGCTTGAGTTGCTCGGTCGGCTCTTCGCAGATTCCTCGGCTCCGCGGAGGCGCGCCCTGGCATCGTCGCGCTTCACGCCTGAGGGCCATGCCGGTGCCGCAAGGTGCCCGGACCCACCGCATTCCGACTTACCGTATTCTGCCGATTCCTGATACAATCTGCCCGCAGCCCGAACCGTCCGAGGGGCTAACCTGCAAAGGTTATCCAATAACGGAGGGAATAACGATGCGGCCAGTCAAACTCTTGGTTTTGAGCATGCTCGGCCTCGTCTTCGCCACTGCTGCGCAAGCGGCCAATCTGCTGGACCGGATGCGGGCCGATCCCAATCTCAGCACCTTTGTCGGCATGATCGACAAGGCCGGCGTCGCCAGCCAGTTCTCCGGAACGCAGAAGGTCACGGTGCTCGCTCCGACCAACGGGGCGTTTGACATGGTCGGGCCATCGCAACTGCGCGGGCTGGAGGGCAACCAGGAACGCCTGCGCGCCTTCGTCCTCGGCCATGTGCTGCCGGGAGAGCGGACCGCCATCTTCGGCACGGAGCACACCACGGCGTCCGCCAAGACCCTCGCCGGCTCGACCATCGAGGTCGAGGCGACCGGCATGGGCTCCGGCATGATCAACAACCATATCAAAGTGGTACAGGGCGATATTCGCGCCGACAACGGCGTGATCCACAAGGTCGACCACCCGATCGGCATGCGTTGAGCGGGGGCGGCCGGCCCCGGTGCGGGCATCCGGCGGCCGGCCTGACCCGAGGCGAGCCGTCCGGCGCCTGCCGGGCGGCTCCGCGCGGCGTGGCACCGGGGCATCGGTCCGCGACGTCCGGCGGGACCGGCCCGCCCGAAGCGCTTGGGGCATGACCTGCGGCGGCCGGATCGGCTAGGTTCCGGGCATGAGCATGACCTTCGCCGATTTGCTGGCGCCGCTGTCGCCGGAGCAGTTCTTCGCCGAGTACCACGACCGCAAGCCGCTGCATCTCCGCGGCGGCGCGGCCAAGTTCGCCCATGTGCTGTCCTGGCGGCAGATCAACCGGCTGCTCGACATGACGCATATCTGGTCCGGGCAGTCGCTGCAGCTGGTGCTGGACGGCACGCCGGTGCCGCCCGAGCAGTACTGCGCCCGCGCTACCAGCCGCGACAACGCCCAGGTGCTGCAGCCAGTGGCGGCGAAGGTGCGGGACTGGGTGGGGCGCGGCGCCAGCATCGTGCTGAACGACGTGGACAGCCTGACCCCGGGCCTGGTCGCGGTCTCGGAGGCGCTGGAATCTGCTGGGCTCGGCAAGGCGCAGGGCAACGTCTACATCTCCTGGCAGAGCCACAAGGCCTTCCCCGCGCACTACGACACGCACGATGTCTGGGCGGTGCAGGTCGAGGGCGAGAAGACCTGGAATGTCTGGGAGGGCCGCGCCGACTGGCCGATCGCCAACCCGGCCTTCCGCACCCCCGGCCAGGCGCAGCACGAGCAGGCCAAGGGCCGGCTGCGGGAGAAGGTGCTGCTCAGGCCCGGCGACCTGCTCTACTTGCCGCGCGGCTGGTACCACGATGCCCTGGCCGAGGCGCCGGCCAGCGTCCATGTCGCCTTCGGCCTGCATGCGCCGCTCGGGATGGACCTGCTGAACATCCTGCACGAGCGGGCACTGTACGACGCCGAGTTCCGCAAGCCGCTGCCGCGGCAGGACGGCTCGGCGGCGGCGCGCTTCGCGCTGACCACAAGGGCCGGGCAGTTGGGGCAGCGGCTGGCCGAGTTCTGCCGCGACCCCAAGGTGATGGAAGTGCTGGAACGCTTCGTCGCCGACTACCATTTTACCCGCGGCGGCAACGACCTGCTGGCGGCGCGCGGCCTCGGCACGGCGGCGCTGGGCGAGGATGCCGAGGCGCCGGCCTGGAAGGTGATCTCGCCAGGGGCGAAGCCGGTGCGGCGCGGCACGGACTGGGTGCTGAAGACCGCCGGCGGCACGCTGCCCCTGGCTCCGCCCGAGGCGGAGGCGGCGGGCTGGATCCTGGCCCGGCCCGACGTGGCCGAGGCCGAGCTGCGCGCGGCGCACCCTTCGGTGGACGCGCCCGCGCTGCTGGCCCGGCTGCGCGATGCCGGCCTGCTGGCGGCCGCCTGATGCTGCCTGTCCTGTTCCTGGCGGCGGTGCTGCTGCCCGCCGGCACCGCCCTGGCCCAGCCGCGCGCCTTCACCTGCATCGGCGCCGAGCAGCTGGAGGAGGATGTCTTCGCCATCCCCTTCCCCAAGGGCAAGGCGGCCCCGGGCGAGGCCGCCCGCACGAACCTGGCCGCCGCGGCGGAGCGGGCGAAGCGGGAGCCCGGCCGCATGCTTTGCGTGCTCGGCCATGCCGGGCCGCAGGAGGGTGGGGCGCAATCCGGCATCCAGCTCGCGGCCAAGCGGGCGGGGAGGTCGCGGCGGCGCTGGCGAAGCTCGGGATCGAGCGCGACCGGATCCGCGCCGAGGCGCGCCGCGCCGCCTTCGCCAAGGGGGCGGTGCCGGAGGAGCGCAGCGTGACCGTGGTGCTGCTGCCGCCGGGCCTGGGCGGGGAGCCGGCCGCCGAGCCGCCAGCCCGCGCGCCGGAGCGGCCCGCCGCGGCCCCGGCGGAGAAGCCCGCGGCCGCACCGGCGGAGAAGCCCGCTGAGAAGGCGCCGGAGACGCCTGCGGCGGAGCCGGCGAAGCCCTGACACCGGATGCTTGCCGCGGGCGCGCCGCCCCGCCATGAGGGGCAGGCGCCCGCCCAGGACCCTACGCCATGACCATCGCCCGCCGCTGCCTCCTCGCCGCCCCCGCCCTGCTGCTGGCCGGGCGGGCAACGGCCCAGGCTGCCTGGCCGGACCGGCCGTTGCGCTTCATCGTCCCCTTCCCGCCCGGCTCCACCCCCGACACCACCGGACGGGCGATCGCGGCGCATTTCACCCGCGCCTTCGGCCAGCCCTGCGTGGTGGAGAACCGGGCCGGGGCCGGCGGCAATATCGGCACCGGGCTGGTGGCCCAGGCGACGGATGGGCATGTGGTCGGGCTGACCATCAACGGCCCCCTCAGCACCGCCAAGGCGCTGTACCCGGACCTGGCCTACGACCCGGCGCGGGACCTTGCCGTCGCCTCCCTGCTGGTGCGGTCGGCGCAGGTCCTGGCAGTGCACCCGGATGTCCCGGCGCGCGACCTGGCCGGCTTCGTCGCGCATGTCCGGGCCAATCCGGGGAAGCTGTCCTTCGGCTCGGTCGGCTCGGGCTCGGGCGGGCACCTGGCGATGGCGGACCTCATGGCGAGGGCCGGGCTGGACATGGTGCATGTCCCCTATCGCGGCTTCCCGCAGGCGGTGCTCGATCTGGTGGCCGGGCGGATCGAGACGATCATCCTGGCCACCGCGGCCATCCTGCCGCAGCTGCGCGAAGGCTGGGCCCGGGCGCTGGCGGTCACCGGCGCGGAGCGCATCCGCCAGGCGCCGGAGGTCCCGACCCTGGCCGAGGCCGGCTTCCCCGGTGCCGAGAGCTATGCCTGGAACGCGCTGATCGCCCCGGCCACCATGCCGGCGGACCGCGTGGCCCGGCTGGCGGAGGCGGCGGCGAAGGCGCTGGCCGAGCCGTCGACCCGTGGCGTGCTCGAGGCCGGGGGCTTTGAGGTCGTGGCGAGCGGCCCGGCCGAGGCCAGCCGCTTCGTCGCCGCCGAGACCGCGCGCTGGAGCGGGCTGATCGCCCGGCTGGGGATCAAGGCGGAAGCGTAACTCCAGAAGTCACATCGAGCTGAGCCGCCGCCCCCTCCCTGGCTCTTCACCACGCCGCTAGCCGCACCGGTCCATGCTGCCGCTGTCCCTGCCGACCGACGGAGGCGGACCCGCATGTCCCTGCTGCCCCGGCGCGGCCTGGCGCTGACGCTGGTCCTGCTGCCGGGCCTGCCGCGCGCCGCGGCCGCGGCAGATCTGCCCGTCCTGGCCGAGGCCTTGCCGCCGCGCCCCTTGCGCCCGGCCTGGGAGGCGGCCGGACGGCCGCTGGTGGTGATCCTGCCCGACCATCTCGGCCTCGATGCTAGGGCCGGCTTCCACGCCGAGGCGCTGCTGGCCGGCGGCCTGTCGGTCCTCGCGGTGGCGCTGCCGGCGGCCGAGGGGGTGGCGCTCGGCGACCGGCTGCGGCCGCATCCCCGCGAAACGGCGGCGGTGGCGCCCGCGCTGCTGCCGGGGCTGCTCCGGCTGCTGCGGCGGCTCTCGCCCGGCGCCGGGCCGCCGCGGCCGGTCGGGGTGCTCGGCTTCGGGACAGGCGGCGAGGCGGCGCTGCTGGCCGCCCAGGCGGAGCTCTGGCCGCCGGACGGGCCGCGCTTCGCCGCGCATGCCGCGCTCTATCCGACCTGCGGCAGCCAGGCCCTGCGGCGGAGCCGCCTCGGCGGCGCGCCGACCACCGGGGCGCCGCTGCTGCTGATCATCCCGCATGGCGGCGGGGCGGGCGACTGGCCCGGCGGCTGCGCCCGCTCTATCCCCCGACCGGCGCGCCGGGGCGGGATGCGGTGACGCTGCACGGCTATGATTCTGCTCGGCTACGGCTTCGACCTCTGGCCGTCGGTCGCCTGGCAGGAAGGCGATGCCGGCTTCGACCCGCTGCGTTTCGATGCGTTGCGGGCGCGGCTGGCGCGGCGCGACCTCGCGGCCTTCTTCGCCGCCGCCCTCGCCGCGCCGCGGTGAGCGAGGGCGGGCCGGTCAGCCCGCCGGCGGCCGCGCCTCGCCCCGGGTCCTCCAGAGGCTGAGCGCGATCGAGCCGCCGATCACTGCGCCGGTCAGGGCCAGGGCGTATTCCACCGGCACCGCCTTGCCGCCCGCCACGTAGTTGGCCAGCATCTTGGCGCCGACGATCATCAGCACGATCGACAGCCCGTGCTTCAGGTAGCGGAAGCGGTGGATGACGCCGGAGAGCGCGAAGTACATCGCCCGCAGGCCGAGGATGGCGAAGACGTTCGCGGTGTAGACGATGAAGGGGTCGTCGGTGACCGCGAAGATCGCCGGGATGCTGTCGAGCGCGAAGACCAGGTCGGTCAGCTCGACCATGATCAGCACCAGGGCCAGCGGCGTCAGCATCCAGCGGCCGGCTTCCCGCACCGCAAAGGCGCGGCCGCGATAGCCCTCCGTCACCGGCAGCCGGCGTTCCAGCCAGCGCAGCACGGCGCTGTCGCGCGGGTCGCTCTCCTCGGCGCCGACCGAGCGCAGCATCTTCCAGCCGCTCCAGACCAGGAACAGGCCAAAGACCACCATGATCCAGTCGAATTCCCGCATCAGGGAGGTGCCGAGCAGGATCATCGCCGCGCGCATCGCCAGCGCCCCGAGGATGCCCCAGAGCAGCACGCGGTGCTGATAGCCCGGCGGCACGCCGAAGCGGGCGAAGATCAGGACGAAGACGAAGATGTTGTCGACCGAGAGCGACCACTCGATCACGTAGCCGGTCAGGAATTCCAGCGCCCGCGCCTGCCGCCCCGCCTCCGGCCCGTAGGAGGTCCAGAGGAAGGCGAAGAAGCCAAGCGCGAGCAGCGCATAGCCGGCGGATTTCAGCAGGGCGGTGCGCACCGGCACCGGGGCCGGGTCGCCATTGGCGTCCCGGCGGCCGAACAGGCCGAGGTCGAGCAGCAGCAGCCCGAGCACGGCGGCGTTGAAGGTGATCCAGAACCACAGGCCGGGTTCCATCGCATGGTCCTCCCTCCGGCGCGGCGGGAGGCGGCATGCGGATCGGCAGCCACGGCCCCGGACGCGCGGCGTTGCGCGCATCCGACATCGCGGCAGGCGCCCCCGGCAGGAGACGCGGCGCCGCCAGAGGGGCCCGGACGGGCGACGAGGTGGGCCCGGCCGAATCCGGTTTCAACCCGTTGCGCCGCTGCCCGGGCCGGGCCATCTGCAGGTTTGCGCCGCCCGGGGTGGCGCACTAGTGTCCGCGCGGGAGCCAAGCAGGGCCCCGGTCGCACGCGGCAAGGCCGCGATCGCTGGCCGGGGCAGGGCGTGGCCGCTTCTCGCCGCCGAACCGGGGGTACCGGACCGGGCGGCGCGGGGTGCGACAATAGGCAAGGTTATCGGGGCGTCACATGGGTTCCTTCAGCATCTGGCATTGGCTCATCGTGCTGCTGGTCGTGCTGCTGCTGTTCGGCAGCGGCAAGATCAGCAACCTCATGGGTGACCTCGCCACCGGCATCAAATCCTTCAAGAAGAACATGAAGGAGGACGAGCCCGACGCCTCGCTGGCCGAGACCGCGCCGCCGGCCGCGACCAAGCCGACCGGCAGCATCGGCGGCCCCGCGGCGCAGGCCGAGCCCGCCGCCACCACGACGACGAGCCGCCCGGCGGCCTGACGCCGCGGGCCCGCGCGGCCGGGCGACCGCCCGCCGCGCCGGCTGCGTTCCCAACCCACCAGCAAGGCCAGGGCGCTTCCCCCACGGGAAGCGCCTGCCTTGCGTTCCGGATGGCAGGATGTCCGATCAGGCCTTCCCCGCTGCGACCGCCGCGATCATCGCCGCCGGCCGCCGCATGGACCGCTTCGGTTGGGTGCCGGCGACCGCCGGCAACCTCTCCGTCCGCCTGGCCGACGGCACGGTGGCGATTACCCGCTCCGGCGGGCACAAGGGCTTCCTCGACGCCGAGGGGGTGATCCGGGTGGGGCTGGACGGCAGGCCGCTGCGCACCGGCGACCGGCCCTCGGCCGAGACCGGGCTGCATTGCGGCATCTACCGCCGCTTCCCTGCCGCCGGCGCCGTGCTGCACGGCCATTCCGTGCCGGTCACCGTATTGTCCCGCGCGGGCGGGGAGGCCATCACCCTGGCCGGCTACGAGCTGCTGAAGGCCTTCCCCGGCCTGCCGACGCATGACGCGGCGATCGCGGTGCCGGTCTTCGACAACGACCAGGACATTCCCCGCTTGCAGCGCGCGGTCGAATCCCGTTGGGATGCGCTGGCCGAGGTGCCGCCGGGCTACCTGATCCGCGGCCACGGCGTCTATGTCTGGGGCGCCGACATGCCGGAGGCGCTGCTGCGCCTCGAGGCGCTGGAATTCATGCTCGCCTGCGGATTGGAAACAAGGAGGGCCGCCTGAGATGAGCCGACTGACCGTATGGGAGGCCGAGACCGGCCGCCCCGTGCTGACCACCGAGGATGCCGCGGAGATCGCCGGCGCGCTCGGCAGGATCGGCGTCCGCTTCGAGCGTTGGGAGGGCGTCGCCGTCCCCGAGGACGCGACCAACGAGCAGGTGCTGGCGGCCTATCGCCCGTACCTCGACAAGCTGATGGGCGAGACCGGCGCGGGCAGCGCCGACGTGGTCAGCCTGACGCCCGACCATCCGCAGGCCGCGGCGATGCGGGAGAAGTTCCTGCAGGAGCACATCCACACCGAGGACGAGGTCCGCTTCTTCGTCCGCGGCGCCGGCGACTTCGTCATGCATGTCGACGGCAAGGTCTGGGACGCGCATTGCGTGCAGGGCGACCTGATCAGCGTGCCGGCCAATACCAAGCACTGGTTCGATGCCGGCGAGCGGCCGCATTTCACCGCGCTGCGGGTCTTCACCGACCAGTCCGGCTGGGTGGCGCATTTCACCGGCACCGACATGGCGACGCGCTTCCCGGTCGCGGCATGAGCGGGTCCGATCAGTGAGCACCGCAGCGCAGCGAGGAGCGGAACCGTGAATCGGCCGCGCCTTCCATGAGGCCCAAGGCGGTCCTGCTGGATATAGAGGGCACCACCACCAGCATCGCCTTCGTCAAGGACCGGCTGTTTCCCTTCGCCGCCGAGGCGCTGGACGGCTTCCTCGCGGCACATGGGGCGGAGCCCGCAGTGGCCGCGATCCTGGCGGAGGTGCCGGGCGCGGAGAAGGCGGCGACGCTGCGCGGCTGGATGGATGCCGATGCCAAGGTGACGCCGCTGAAGGCGCTGCAGGGGCTGATCTGGGCCCAGGGCTATGCCGACGGGCGGCTCAAGGGGCATCTCTGGCCCGATGTCGCCGCCTGCCTGCGGGCCTGGGCAGCAGCGGGGGTGACGCTGGCCATCTACTCCTCCGGCTCGGTGGCGGCGCAGCGCGACCTGTTCGGCCATTCCGAGGCCGGCGACCTGGTGCCGCTCTTCGCCGGCTTCTTCGACACCCGGGTCGGGGCGAAGCGGGAGGCGGCGAGCTACACGGCGATTGCCGCCGCGCTCGGCCTGCCGCCGGGCGACATCCTGTTCCTGTCCGACGTGGCGGAGGAGCTGGACGCCGCCGCCGCGGCCGGGCTGGCCGCCTGCCAGCTGGTGCGCGCGGCGGATGGTACGGTCGCCTCCGGTCGCCACCCCGGGGCCACCGATTTCCCCGCCGTCGCCCACGCCTTCGGGCTGCCGGCGGCATGACTCGGGACGAATTCCTCGCCCGCTTCGGCAGCGTCTTCGAGAACCGGCCCGACCTCGCCGAGGCGGTCTGGGCGCTAGGCCCCGATTGCGGCTCGGCCGCGGCGCTGCATGCATCCTTCGCCGCGGTGCTGCACGGGCTGCACGGCGCGGCGCTGACCGAGTTCCTGAACGGCCATCCCGACCTCGCGGGGCGGCTGCTGGAGCAGGGGCGCGGTCACCGCGGACAGCGCGAAGGAGCAGGGCTCGGCCGGGCTGGATGCGCTGGACGCGGCGGCGCGGGCGCGCTTCCTGGCGCTGAACGAGGCCTATCGCACGCGCTTCGGCATTCCCTTCATCATGGCGGTGCGCGACCGCAGCGCGGCCGAGATCCTGGCCGGCTTCGAGGCGCGACTCGGCAACACGCCGGAGCAGGAGCGGGCCGAGGCGGTGCGGCAGATCGGGCGGATCCTGCTGCTGCGGCTGCAGGACAGATCTCGCGGGCTGAAGAGGAAGCAAGGTTGGGGAGGGAAAAAGGTATTCCCTCCCCAAGCCCCACCCTTCCCTTTTGTGAGGCGGCTCTCGCCGCGCTGCGAGCGCCAAACTCAGAGAAATAGATGAGGGGGTCCGGGGGAGAATACCTTCTCCCCGGCCTGTCACACCGGATGCGCCGCCAGGTGATCCAGCAGCAGCGCATTCACCCGCTCCGGCACCTGGTCCGCCGCATAGTGGCCGACCCCCGGCAGCTCGACGAAGCGGTAGGGCGCCTCGATGAAATCCGCCGTGCCCTCGGCTGCCATCCGCCCCACCGTGTCGTCGGCATCGCCCCAGATGAACAGCGTCGGCACCGTAATGCGGGGGATCGGCCGGTGCACCGTCCCGCGGGCGCGGTACCAGGCCAGCGCCGCCTCCAGCGCCGGGGCGTTGCCGAGGACGGCCAGGTGCTTCTCCGTCTGCCCCGGCGGGATGCCCTGCGCCCTGTGCCGCACCCGGAGCCAGGCGGCGTCGTCCGCCAGCAGCTTCGGCACGGCGTCGGGCTCAAGGAAGGCTTTGTGGTGGCGGGAGCGTGTGGGCTGCTCCGGGTCCTCGGCCAGTGCCCGGGCAAAGGCGCCGGGATGCGGGCGGGACAGCATGGTCAGCGACGCCAAGCGGTCCGGCCAATGCGCCGCGATCTCCCAGGAGAGACTTCCGCCCCAGTCATGCCCCACCAGGTGGAAGCGGCAGCCCGCCCCGCCCAGTGCATCGGCGATGTGCAGCGCATCCCGGATCAGCAGCTCGATGTCGTATTGCGCCCGGTCGTTCGGATCCGGCCGCGCGTTGGGCGAATAGCCGCGCTGGTTGGGCGCCGCGGCGAAATGGCCGGCGGCCGCCAGGGCCGGCACCTGCGCGTCGTAGAGGTGGCGGGAGACGGCGAAGCCGTGCAGCAGCAGGACCAGCGGCGCGGCGGGGTCGCCGGCGACCGAGACGTCGAAGACGAGGCCCGGCCCCGTCCGCACCTGCCGCGTCTCCATGCCGGTATCCTCCCTGAGGTTGCGGTGCGCCGCGGCGCCCGACCTGCCCGCCGGATCATAGGCGGCACGGGGCCGGAAGGCACCACCCCGGCACGCGGCGCGGCAGCATCGGGGTGGCGGCTACCGCCCGAGGATGATCCTGAATGGTTTGTTGAACCTGTCTCCGTTACAGGCCTAGCGTTCCCTCCGGGCGCCCCGCCGGATCGCCGAGGGGGCCAGCCCCACGGGGAGGAACAAGCGATGCGAACCGATGTCGCCTTCAGGACGACGGACGGCACGACGCTGCGTGGCTGGCACTACCTGCCGGACAGCGCCGGACAATTTCCCACCATCGTCATGGCGCACGGCTTCTCCGCGGTGAAGGAGATGTACCTCGACCGCTATGCCGAGGCCTTCGCCAAGGCGGGCTTCGCCTGCCTCGTCTACGACAACCGGAACTTCGGCGCCAGCGACGGCGAACCGCGGCAGGAGATCGACCCCTGGCAGCAGGTCCGCGACTATTCGGACGCGATCACCTTCGCCGCGGGCCGGCCGCAGACCGATGCGGCCCGCATCGGGGTCTGGGGGTCGAGCTACAGCGGCGCCCATGTGCTGGTCGTCTCGGCAATCGACCGGCGGGTGAAGTGCGTCGTCTCCCAGGTGCCGGCGATCAGCGGGTCGCAGGGCTTCCGCCGCTTCGTCCGGCCGGACTTCATGGGCGGGCTCGAAGCGCAGTTCCATGCCGATCGCGTCGCCCGGGCGGCGGGGGAGGCGCCGGCGATGCTGGCGGTTGTGGATGCCGACCCGATGGCGCCTTCCGCCCTGCCGACAGCGGATTCCTACGCCTGGTTCACCGAGACCGCCGCCAGCCGCGCCCCATCCTGGCGCAACGAGGTGACGCTACGCACCCTGGAATACGGGCTCGGCTACGAGCCGGGCAGCTATATCGGGCTGATCTCGCCGACGCCGCTGCTGCTCATCGTCGCGGTGAGGGACCAACTCGCGGTATCCGACCTGGCGATCGGCGCCTATGAGCGCGCCTACGAGCCGAAGCGGCTGGTCCTGCTGCCGGGCGGGCATTTCGACGCCTATGTCGGGGCGTTCGAGCAGTCCTCCGGGCCGGCGATCGAGTGGTTCCGCACGCATCTGCGGGGTGAGCCGGCCCGCGACCATCGCGGGCGGAAACGCCCGGGGCTTGGATCGCTGGCTCGACGATGACGGGACCGGCCTGGTGTCCCGATTCCGAAGTTCGCCGCCCATGGCGGCGTCCTTCGACGCGGGCCAGCCATTGTTGTCAGTGACCTGCTGGTCCACCTCGCTCGCAACCACTGGCTGCGAGTGAAGCGGGCGGGGCATCAGGCCGGCGCCCTGGCCCAGGCCTCGAGCACCGCAACCGCTTCCGCCACCAGCGCCTGGCGGGCGGGGATGCGGCCCTGGCCGATCGGCGCGCCGGCCTCCCGCCGCAGCGCCGCCACGTCGCCGCCGCGGCGCTTGTCGGCCGGCACCGCGGCCAGCGCGGCGGCGCTGTCGGCCAGCGAGGCGGCATAGGCGACCCGGCCGATGCCCGCGATCTGCATCGCCGCGACGCAGAGCGCACAGGGCTCGCAGGAGGAGAAAAGCGCGCAGCCCGAGAGGTCGAGCGTGGCGAGCCTGGCGCAGGCGTCGCGGATTGCCTCCGTCTCGCCATGCGAGGTCGGGTCGTGCCGGGCGCGGGAGCGATTGAACCCCTCCCCCACCACCTTGCCGTCCTTCACCACCACGGCGCCGAAGGGCTCGCTGCCCGGCGTCGCCGCGGCCTCGGCCGAAAGCGCGATGGCGCGGCGGAGAAAGGCCTCGTCATTCATCCCGCATTCCCGTCAGTCATTCCTGATGCCCATGGCCTTCACCATGCCGCCGACGCTGTCGATCTGCTCGCCGACGAAGCGGGTGAATCTCCGGCTGGGTCATGCTTCCGGGGACGATGCCGACGCTGGCCATCCGGTCCTGCACGGCCTGGGTCTGCATCGCCGCCGCAACCTCGGCATGCAGCCGCTCGACGATCGGCGCCGGCAGGACGGCGGGGGCCGAGAGGCCGAGCCAGTTCTGCGCCAGCAGCCCGGGCAGCCCGGCCTCGGCCACCGTCGGCACCTGCGGCACGCTGGCCGCCCGCGCCGGGGCGGTGACGGCATAGGCGCGCAGCCGCCCGGCGCGGATGTTCTCGACATTCTCCGGCAGCGTGTCGAAGGAGAGCAGGATCGACCCGCCGAGCAGGTCCGCCTGCATCGGCTGGCTGCCGCGATAGGGCGCATGGTTCAGCGGGATGCCGGTCTGCTGCGTGAACATGGTGCCGACCACATGGCCGACCGAGCCGGCGCCGGAGGTGCCGTAGGTCATCGGCTGCGGCTGGGCGCGCAGCCAGGCCATCAGCCCCTTGAGATCGGTCGCCGGGACCGAGAGGTTGGTCACCACCACCATCGGCGTCGCACCGATATAGGCGATATGGGTGAAGGAGGCCTGCGGGTCGTAGCCCGGCTTCGAATAGAGCGGCGGGGAAGTGACGATCGGCGCCGTGTTGCTCAGCATCAGGGTGTAGCCGTCGGCTGGCTGCTGCGCGACATGCAGGGCGGCCAGCGTCCCGCCGGCGCCCGGCTTGTTGTCCACCACCACCCGCTGGCCGAGCTTCGGGCCAAGCGCCTCGGCCAGCACGCGGGCGGCGATGTCGGAGGCCCCGCCGGGCGGGAAGACCACGACGATGCGGATGGGCTTGGCCGGCCAGGGATCCGCGGCGGCGGCCGGGCCGGGCTGCCCGAGGGCGAGGCAGAGGACTGCCCCGAAAAGCTGCAGCAGACGGCGCATGCGATGTACCTTTCCCCAGGAGCGTCGGGCTTCGCCGCGGAATCAGCAAGCCCCGGGCCAGCGGCGACCCCAGGAGCGAGCGATCCGGGGCCAGGGGTGACTCGGCCCCCTGCTGCGGCTAGACACGCCGGACCCGAGCGGCCGGGAGCACCCAGATGCTGACCACCTATACCGTCCAGAACGGCCATCTGCTGGTGCGCGAGGGTCCGCAGGACGCGGCGACGCTGCAGCGCGCGGTCTGGATCGACCTGCTAACCCCGACCCAGGCGGAGGAGGCCCAGGTGCAGGATGCCCTGCGCCTCGAGATTCCGACCCGCGAGGAGATGCAGGAGATCGAGAGCTCCTCCCGGCTCTACAAGGAAGGCGACGTGCTCTTCCTGACCGCGCCCTTCCTCTACGGGGTCGAGGGCGGCGAGCTCGGCTCGACCGCCATCACCTTCGTGCTCGGCACCAGCGCGCTGATCACCGTGCGCTACGCGACGCCCAAGGCCTTTGCGGTCTTCAGCGCCCGTTGCCAGCGGACGCCGGCGATGATGCTGGGTACGCCGGACGGGGTCATGCTGCACCTGTTCGAGCAGATCGTGGACCGCCTCGCCGACATCCTCGAGCGCATCGCCGCCGACATGGACCGCGCCAGCCAAGCCGCCTTCCGCACCGCCAAGGCCAAAGTGAAGGCGACCCGCAAGGATGCCGACCTGAAGGACGCGCTGATCACCCTTGGCCAGGTCGGGGAGGTGACGACACGGGCGACCGAAACGCTGCTCGGCCTGTCGCGCATCCTGACCTTCCTGACCGCCGAGAAGGCGATCGCCGTCCGGAAGGAGAACCAGACCCTGATCAAGTCGCTGGTGCGCGACGTGCGGTCGCTGGTCGAGCACGCGAACTTCCTGAACGGCAAGGCGAATTTCCTGCTCGACGCGGTGCTCGGCATCATCAATGTCGAGCAGAACGCCATCATCAAGACCTTCACAGTGGCCAGCGTTGCGCTGATGCCGCCGACCCTGATCGCCAGCATCTACGGGATGAACTTCGCCCGGATGCCGGAGCTGCAATGGGATCTCGGCTACCCGATGGCGCTCGGCCTCATGGTCGTCTCCGCCGTGCTGCCGATCGTCTATTTCCGCCGCAAGGGCTGGCTGTAACACCACTGGCGGGACCGCATGAGGGCCGGCACCGCTTGCCAGCCTGGCCCCCAGCTTGCATCCATGCGGGGCACTTCGATCGCCACGACCACTCCGGGGGACAGGCATGCCAGCCACGCACCATATCGAGCCGACCATTGCGAATGTCCGCTGGGGCGCCTTCGACGCCGCCTTCGCCCCGGTCAAGGAAGTGGACCCGGGCGACCTGGTGATCCTCGAATGCGTCTCCGGCGCGAAGGAGGTCATGCCCCCGCCGGCAGCGGCATGAAGATCCCGGAAAGGCTCGCCGCCATCCAGGCCGGCGGCGTGCCGAGGCTCGGGCCGCACATCCTGACCGGCCCGGTCGCGGTGAAGGGCGCCGAGCCGGGCGACGTGCTGCGCGTCGACATCGAGAAGATCGAGCTCGGCGCCGATTGGGGCTTCTGCGCCTTCCGGCCGCTGGTCGGCACCCTGCCGGAGGACTTCCCCTATGCCCGCGTCCTGCACATCCCGGTCGACAAGCAGGCGATGACCTGCAAGGTGCCGGTTGGCCCGGGCGTCACCATCCCGATGTCGCCCTTCTTCGGCGTCATGGGCGTGGCGCCGCCGCTGGAATGGGGCACGATCAGCACGAAGGAGCCGCGCGCGCATGGCGGCAACCTCGACAACAAGGAATGCGGCGAGGGCGCGACGCTGTTCCTGCCGGTCTTCGTCCCCGGCGCCAATTTCTCGGCCGGCGATGGGCATGGCGTGCAGGGCGATGGCGAGGTCTGCATCAACGCGCTCGAGATGTGCCTGACCGGCCACTTCCGCCTGTCCTTGGAGAAGGGCGGCGGCGCCCGCGACCCGATCCTGAAATACCCGCGGGCGGAGACGAAGACCCACTACATCAGCATGGGCATGCACGAGGATCTCGACGTCGCCATGAAGACGGCGCTGCGCGAGATGATCGCCTTCATCGTCTCGCGCTCCAACCTCTCGGCCGCGGACGCCTACCAGATCTGCAGCCTGGCTGTGGACTTCCACGTGACGCAGACGGTGAACGGCGAGAAGGGCGTGCACGGCATGCTGCGCAAGGGCCTGTTGTTCTGAGGCGGCTGCCGCCGCGCGGCGACTGTCAGACCCACAAGAATAGATGAGGGGGTCCGGGGGAGAATACCTTCTCCCCCGGCCTTCGCGCTACACGAAGCGCCGCACCTGCCGCCGCGCGTCGCGCACCAGGTGCCCGGGCCCCATCCGCCGCGCCGCACCGGCGCCCAGCACCAGCGCGCCGAGACCCGCCAGCACCGTCGCCGTCAGCGCCGGATGCAGCTGGGCTTCCAGGAACAGGCTGGTCTTGCGCACCGGCGCCACCGGCCGGGTCAGGCTCTTCTCCGTCCCGTCCTCGCGCGGCTGGTACAGGTTGTCGTAGCGCGACGCCTTCGGGCGCTTGTCGGTGACCTGCACGGGGTAGCCGATCGTCTCCAGCATCAGGTCGGTTGCGCGCGGGAAGAGTGCGCCCATCAGCGAGATGGCATGGCCGCCGAAGCCGACCACGATCTCCCGCTTGCGGTGCTCGCAGGCATGCAGGATGGCGCGGGCGACGAGATCGGGCTCGTAGGCCGGCGGCGGCACCCGCACGCCGGGGCTGTCCAGCAGGTTGCGCGCATGGTCTTGGAAGCCGGTCTCGATGCCGGAGGGCTTGATCAGCGTCACGCTAATCGGCCGCCCATCGCGTTCCAGTTCCATGCGCAGCGCGTCGGTGAACCCGCGCACCGCGTGCTTGCTGGCGGAATAGGTGCCCTGCAGGATCATCGCGCGGTCGGACAGCACGCTGCCGACATTGACGATCGCGCCACCGCGGCCACGCAGCGCCTTGGCCGCGATCAGCGAGCCATGCACCACGCCCCAATAGTTGGTGTCGAACAGTCGCTTCTGGTCCTCGACCGGCGTCTGCTCGAGCGTGCCGTAGACGCTGGTGCCGGCGTCGTTGACCCAGGAATCGAAGCCGCCGAAGACCTGCCGCGCCTTCTCCGCCGCCGCCTCCAGCGCCGCCCGGTCGCCGACATCGGCGACGGCGAAGTCGGCCCGGCCGCCGCGGGCGCGCAGCTCCTCGGCGACCTTCCGCAGTGCGTCCTCATTGCGGGAGATGAGGAAGACGCGGGCGCCGGCCCGCGCGGCGCGCCTAGCAGTGGCAAGGCCGATGCCGGAGCTCGCGCCGGTGATGACGATGCTCTGCTGCGACAGCGGCTTCAGCCGGATTTGCGGCATGGGGGAACCTCAAGCGTTCGGGGGTGCGGCATGAACCGCCACCCCCGGGCCCAGTTCCCGGCTTCTCCCCGGCCGATTCGGCGGCTGGCGCGGCTCAGACCTTCAGCGTCCCCGCCTGCGCCGCCGCGTAGCGCTGCGCCACGGCATCCCAATTCACCACGTTCCACCAGGCCTTGGTGTATTCGGCGCGGCGGTTCTGGTAGCGCAGGTAGTAGGCGTGCTCCCAGACATCGTTGCCCAGCAGGACGCGCCCCCCTCCATCAGCGGGGTGTCCTGGTTAGGCTTCTGTACCACCGCCAGCTTGCCTTCCCGCGTCACCGTCACGAAGGCCCAGCCGGAGCCGAATTGGGTGTTCCCGGCGCGCTCCACCGTGGCGCGGAAGGCGTCCCAGCCGCCAAGGTCGCGCTCGATCGCCGCCAGCAGCGGGCCGCTGGGCTGGCCACCCTTGCCGCCCATCACGCCCCAGAACATCGTGTGGTTCGCATGACCGCCGCCATTGTTGCGGACCGTCGTGCGGATGCCCTCGGGCAACTCGGCCAGCTTCGCCAGCAGTTCCTCGACCGGCATGGCGTGCAGCGCGCTATGGTCCTTCACCGCGGCATTCAGGTTGCTCACATAGGCCGCGTGGTGCAGGTCGTGGTGGATCTGCATGGTGCGGGCGTCGATCGCCGCCTCGTTCGCCTCCGGCGCATAGGGCAGCGGCGGCAGGGTGAAGGGGCCGGTCGGCGCGGCGGGCGCGGCTGCCTGGGCAAAGACGCGGCGCGGGGCTGAGGCCAGCAGCGCGGCGCCGCCGAGCAGCAGGCCACGGCGATGGGTGGATAACGTCACTGGCGATCTCCCGGGTTGTTGCGGCGGAGATGGTAGCGGCAATCGCCGCACCAAGGGCCAACGCCTATCGCAGCGCGCGGAAGGCGAAGGCGGCATAGGGATCCCAAGCGACCGAGGCCGGGCCGCCCACCCGCGGCACCCGGCTGCCGGCCGGCCGCTTCGCCACCAGCACCCCGCCTCGGCCGAGCTCGAGCAGCAGCCGCACATGGTCGCCGAGGAAGATCGCGTCGCACAGCGCCGCTTCCAGCGCGCCCTCCCCCATCTCCTCGGCGCGCATGGCCGCCACCGCCACGCGTTCCGGGCGGATCGCCACGATACAGCGGCTGCCGGGGCCGGCGGCATCGGCGCGGCGGGCCCAGAGCTCCGGCCCGCAATCGAGGCGGACCTGGCATTCGTCCTCCTCCAGCGCCATGACCGTGCCGGGCAGCCGGTTGTTCTCCCCCAGCAGCCCGGCGACGAAGCCGGTCGCGGGGTCGTCGTAGACCTGCTGCGGCGTGCCCTGCTGCACCACCTCTCCCGCCTCCAGCACCACCAGATGGTCGGCCAGCAGCATCGCCTCGGCCGGCTCTCGCGTCGCCAGCACGGTGGTCAGGCCGATGCGGCGGAACAGCGCCCGCCATTCCAGCGCCAGACGCTGCCGGGTGGCGTGGTCGAGGCCCTCGAGCGGCTCGTCCAGCAGCAGCACCGCGGGCTGTGGCGCCAGCGCCCGGGCCAGCGCCAGCCGGCGCCGCGGCACCGGGCCGAGGTCGCCGAGCCGCGTCGCCTCCTGCCCGTCCAGGCCAAGCTGGACCAGCGCGCGGGCGACATGCGCGGCGCGCCGGTCCCCGGCCAGGCCCAGCACCGGCTCCGTCACCAGGCGTTCGACCGTGCGGCTGGCGGGCATGGCATCAACCGGCTGGAAGAGGCCGAAGCCGCGCCAGCCGGCCGGCTGCCGGTCGAGCTCCGCGTCCTCCAGCAGCACGCGGCCCTGGTCGGGTGAGGCCAGCCCGGCCAGAAGCCGCAGCACCGCCCCCTGGCCCGCGCCCGGCGGGCCGAGCAGCACCGTGCAGCCGTCGCGCGGCACGACCAGGTCGATGCCGAGCAAGCCAAGCCCCGGCTTGCGCACGGCCTCGAAGCGCAGCAGCGGCGCGTCCATGCCGACTCCCCGGTTGTGGCAGCGCAGGCTCGGCAGCCATCCGCCGCGTGTCAACGCAGGGGTCATCGCCGGCCAGGGCCAGAGGCGGAACCAATCGTGGAACCTCGGAGGCCGTGCTGGCGTTCCCTCAGCAAGTTACCGCAACGGAAGGAGCACGCCATGAGCGCCGCCAATGATTTCTCGAACGACGCCCGCAACCTGAAGAACCAGGCCGAGGCTTCCGCCACCCGCGTCGGCGACGACGCCAAGGAAGAGCTGGCCAAGCTGCGCGCCCAGGTCGAGCGGCTGATGGAGGAGCGCGTGACCCCGGCCCTGGCCGGTGCCGCCGATCAGGTGCAGGACTATGCCACCCGCGCCCGCGAGACCATCGAGGACCAGGCCGACGCGATCTCCGACACGGTGCGGGAGCGCCCGCTGACCGCCGTCGCCGTCGCCGCCGCGGCTGGCTACCTGATCGGCCGGTTGATGGGCGGCAACACCTACGTCTACCCGCGCGACCGCCACTGAGCGCGGAGGCGTAGCGCATGCGCATGTTCCAACTTCTCCGCCTGGCAGCCCAGGCGGAGGCGCTGCGCTGGAAGCGGACCGGCCGGGGCTACGCCATCCAGGCAGGCCTCGGCGCGGCCGCGGCCATCTTCTTCCTGTTGCTGCTGGTGATGCTGCATGTCGCGGCGCTGATCTGGCTGGCACGCGGGCGTGACCCGGCGGTCGCTGCGCTGATCGTCGCCGGCGTGGACCTGGTGCTGGTCGCGCTGCTGGGCTGGTTGGCGGCTCGCCATGCGGAGGACCCCGTCGCGGTCGAGGCAACCCGGGTGCGCGACGACGCGCTGCGGCAGGTCGGCGACACGACGGCGCGGGCGGCCATGGTCATGCCGCTGCTGCGCAGCCAGTCGGCCAAGAAGGGGCTGATTGGCGCGGCGCTGACCGCCGCGGTAGTTGGGCTGATCGCCCGGCGGTAGGGTTACTCCGGGCCGGGCTGGCCGGCCCGGCCCGACCGATTCCGCCAGATTGGTATCCCGCCGGCCATAGCGCCAACCGTCAAATCCGTGCGGCTACTTGGCGGGTCCGGCCGACGGGAATCCTTGACCTTTGGACTTCGGCGCTGCCCCGGGTAGCGGCAGCTCCGCCGTCGGCTGTTGTCTGGAAAGCAGGTCCACCCTCCCGGGCGTTCACGCCCGTTCGCAATGTGCTCCAGCCGAACATTCCATAGAAAATCATTCGCAGGAAACTTTTTCCACCGCTCACGGTTGTGGTTTCCGCGGTGGATACAACCTGTCCTCGCAACCTTGGCAGGGGAGAGGATAGGGATGCGCGAGGATTCGGACCCGGCGCGCGATGCCGCAATTCAACGTCTTGCAGATCGGTCCGATCGGGACAGCAAGGACTTGTTGCGTGACGCGGAGGCGGCGGCCCGAGCCGTCGGTCAGGGACAAAGCCGCGGCGTCCCGGCCGCGGCGCGGCACGAGAATGTCGGCACCAGCCCCACGGGCGGTCCAGGCGTCAACCACTGGCAGGAAGCTCAGATCACGCGCTCCGGTCTCGACGACCGTGGCAATGTCTTCTTCGCCGCCGTCGAGATGACGCGCATGCCGATGATCGTCACCGATCCCAACCAGCCCGACAACCCGGTGGTCTTTGCCAACGGCGCATTCCTCGACCTCACCGGATTCAACCGGGATGAGATTTACGGGCTGAACTGCCGCTTCCTGCAAGGCGTGCTGACCAGCCAGGACACGATCCGGCAGGTACGTGAGGCGATCCGGGAGCATCGGCCCTTTGCGGCCGAGATCCTGAACTACCGCAAGGATGGCACCTCCTTCTGGAACGCCCTGTTCATCGGGCCAATCTTCGATGCCGACGGCAAGCTGCTCTACTTCTTCGCCTCCCAGCTTGACGTCACGCGCCGGCGCAATTCCGAGGACGCTTTCCGCCAGTCGCAGAAGATGGAGGCCATCGGCCAGCTCACCGCCGGGCTCGCGCACGACTTCAACAACGCATTGCAGGTCATCCTCGGCAACCTGAAGCGGCTGCAGTCTCATGCCGAAGATCCAGCGCAGGTCGCCCGCGCGGCGGACCGCGCCAGCCGCGCCGGCGAGCAGGCCGCGAAGCTGACCAAGCAGCTCGTCACCTTTGCCCGCAAGACGCGGCTGGAGCCGCGGGCGGTCCAGCTCGACGAAGTGGTCGCGGAGTTTGCCGAGATGCTGTCGCGCACGCTCGGTGGCGAGATCATCATCACCTTCGACGCCGCGCCCGACCTGCCGCCCTGCGTCCTCGACCCGGTGCATGCGGAAATGGCGCTGCTGAACATTCTGGCGAATGCGCGTGACGCGATGCCCGATGGCGGCCGCGCCATCGTACGCACGGCCACGGTCGATCTCGACGAGGCAGCGATCCTCGCCGGTGGGGACGGGCTGAAGCCGGGCCGCTACATAATGCTTTCGGTGGAGGACAACGGCCCTGGCATGTCGCCCGAGGTGCTGAGCCGCGCGGCCGAGCCCTTCTTCACCACGCGCAAGGGCCAGGGCACCGGGCTTGGCTTGGCCATGGTGCACGGCTTCGCCCGGCAATCCGGTGGGCGACTCGAGATCAGCAGCGAACTTGGTGCCGGCACCACCGTATCCATGCTCTTTCCGGTCGCCACGGACGGGAACGCACCGCCACCGCAGCCGGCCTGGTCTGAACCCGTGCTGGACCCCCGGGGCGGCGCCGAGACGATCCTCGTCGTCGAGGACAATGACGACGTCCTCGACCTCGCGGTTCATCACCTCATGGGCCGCGGCTACCGCGTGCTCGCGGCGCGTAGCGGCGAGGAGGCGTTGCGGGTCCTGGGCGAGTCCGGAGGACGTGTCGACCTGTTGTTCAGCGACATTGTCATGCCCGGCGGAATCAACGGCCTGGTCCTGGCGGAACGAGCCCGCGCCATGGTTCCCGGCCTGAGGGTCCTGCTGACGACGGGGTACAACGAAGACCTCGTGCGGGCACGGTCCCCGGGCCAGGAATCGGTGCTGGGCAAGCCCTATCGGGAGACCGAGCTGGCGGCCCGGGTCAGGCTGGCGCTGAACCGCCCGAACGGGCAGCCGGCGCCGGGGAGCACGCACGAGGGCTGAAGTCGGCCCGCATCAGTGCTCGTGCGCGTCTTCATCCCCACGCGCCGGTGCCGCGGTGGCAAGCCACCCCGCGGCAGTCCGGGGCGGGCGGGTTGCTGTTCGGGAGTCGACGGGCTACCCGATGCCCCCGGGACGAGATCCAGGAGCGCCGTGTGAGCGAAACCGCAGAACCGACCGTGCTGACCCGGCGCGAGGGTGCCGCCGGCACGCTGCTGATGAACCGGCCGAAGACGCTCAACGCGCTCGACCTCGCCATGATCCGCGACTTCCAGGCGGCCATCGACGCCTGGAAGGGCGACTCGGCGGTGAGGCTCGTCATCCTCGAAGGCGCCGGTGGCAAGGCCTTCTGCGCCGGCGGCGACGTGCGGCGGATCCGCGAGCTAGCGATCGCCGGCGAGGCCGCGGCGATCGAGGCCTTCTTCGCCGAGGAATATGCCGTCAACCGCGGCATCGCCACCTTCGGCAAGCCCTGGGTCTCCCTTATCGACGGCTTCTGCATGGGCGGCGGCATCGGGCTTTCGGTGCATGGCGCGCCGGTCGTCGTGACCGAATCCGCGATGCTGGCCATGCCGGAGACGGCGATCGCACTGTTTCCTGATGTCGGCACCTCCTATGTCCTGCCACGGCTGCCGGGCGCCATCGGCACCTGGCTGGCGCTGACCGGCACGCGGCTGCGCGGCGGCGATTCGGTGCATGCCGGCCTCGCCACGCATTACGTGCCCAAGGCGAAGCTGCCGGCGATGCGGGAGGCGCTGCTCGGAGGCGATGTCGCGGTGATGGAACGCTTCGCCGAGCCGGCGCCGGGCCCCAGCTTCGCGCCGCACCGTGCCGCCATCGACCGCTGCTTCGGCCTCGATTCCATGCCGGCGATACTGGCGGCACTGGAAGCGGAGGACAGCGACTGGGCGCGCGAGCAGGCGGCGATCCTGCGGCGGATGTCGCCCACCTCGCTCTGCGTCTCGCTCGCGCTGATCCGCCGCGGCGCCCGCGCCACGCTGGACGAGTGCCTGGAGATGGAAGCTGGCGCTCGGCCGCAGCGTGGTGAACGGCCACCCCGACTTCCGCGAGGGCGTGCGCAGCGTTGCTGGTGGACAAGGACGGCAAGCCCAGCTGGACGCCGGCGACGATCGAGGAGGTGGAGCCGGTGGCCATCACCGCGCTCTTCGCGGGATGACTGCGTCCGAGGACCCGAGGGGCGAAGGCCCCGCAGGTCTGGATCAGCCGCCAGACGGCCCGCGCGGCGAGTTGGCGATCCGCACGCTCGCCATGCCGGCCGACACCAACCCGGCCGGCGACATCTTCGGCGGCTGGATCATGTCGCAGATGGACGTGGCCGGCGGCATCGGCGCCGTCGCCCACGCCAATGGCCGCGTGGTGACCGTCTCCTGCACCGACATGGCCTTCCTGAAGCCGGTGAAGGTGGGCGACGTGGTCTGCGTCTATTGCGACCTCGCGCGGATCGGCCGTACCTCGCTCACCCTGCATGTCGAGGCCTGGGCGCTGCGCCAGGGCCAAGGCGAGCGGATCAAGGTGACCTCGGCCGACTTCACCTATGTCGCGCTGGACGGGGACGGCAGGCCGCGGCCGGTACGTGCCGCCCCCTGAGCCGCAGCCGCGCCGCGGCCGCCTACTCCGCCGAGGCGAGCACCTGCTGCGCGGTGCGTGTCGCGCGCTCCGCTGCCGGCGCGCGGCCCTGGCGCAGCGCGGCCCGCGCCTCGGCCAGCGGCGTCAGCGCCTGCTGCGGCACCGGCTCCCCGGCCGCCTTGGCGTTCAGCAGCTCGGTCTGCGCCTCGCCCAGCTCGGCCTCGGCCTGCTTCATCTTTCGCGCTGTCATGTCGGCCTCGGCCTGGCGCAGCAACGCATCGACGTCGCGCAGCGCGGCCTTCCTTGCCGGTGGGGCAGCGGGGGCGCCGCGGCCACCGCTGGGGCGGCGGGCGCAGCGGCGGGCGGCGCAGCCAGCCCGTAGAGCTTCATCTCGGGATTCTCGTTGCCCGGCCGTTGCAGCCCGGGGTCTTGCGCGACCCGCCGGGGATGGTGGAACCATCCTCGGCCAGGGCCGGGGCGGCGATCAGGGTGATAGCCAAGGCGGTGGTCAGGCGTGCAAGCCGCATGGATCCGTCCTCCTCATCGGCAAGGCGACCGCAGGTCGCGGTCGCTCCCGACGTAACGAGGCAGGCGGCGGATCGACATGGACCGGTTCCAACCCGGCGGTGAAGCCTGCGTTATGCCGCCTCCGTCACGACGCCCGACTTCAGCGCCCGACCAGCACCAGCACCACCCCCGCCACCACGACGCAGACGCCGATGACCTCGGCGGCGGAGGGCTTCTCCTTCAGGTAGAAGCGGCTGAACAGCAGGGTGAAGATGATCTCCACCTGCCCCACCGCCCGCACCAATGCGACGGGGGCGAGCGCGAAGGCGGTGAACCAGCAGGCCGAGCCGCAGGCCGAGAGCGCGCCGACCTGGGCGCTGGTCCGCCAGGTGGTGATCACCGCGCGGGCCTGGTCCGGCTCCCGCGCCAGCAGCCAGCCGCCCTGCATCATGGTCTGCAGGACATTGGCCACCACCAGCGTCACCAGGGCGCGCAGGATCGGGTCCTCCCCCGGCAGCGCCTGGTTCGCCGCCTTCACCAGCACGCTGGTCAGGGCGAAGAAGAACCCGGCCGAAAGGCCGCAAAGCGCCGCCGGCTGCACCGTGGCGCGCAGCACCTCCGCGAAGGATCGCGCCTTGCCGGCCAGCGAGAGCCAGAGCACGCCGCTGACCCCGACCGCGATGCCGAGCCAGGCGATGGTGGAGATCCGCTCGCCCAGCAGGACCAGCGCCAGGATCGCGCCCTGCACCGCCTCGGTCTTCGCATAGGCCGTGCCGACGGCGAAGCCGCGATGGCCGAAGGACATGATGAGCAGGTTGGTGCCGAGGATCTGGCCGAGGCCACCGGCCGCGGCGAGCGCGAGGAAGGCAAGGTTCGGCGCCGGCACGGTGCCGCCGAACAGCAGCAAATAGAGCGCGAGGATCAGCGCGCCGACCGGCACGCCATAGAGGTAGCGCACCACCGCCGCGGCGTTGACGGAGAGCTGGCCGCGCAGCTTCTGCTGCATCGCGGTGCGCCAGGTCTGGAAGAGCGCGGCGGCCAGGGTGACCGGCAGCCAGAGGGGCGAGAGGATCATTCCCATCCAGGCTGCGGCCCGCCCGGCATGACGTCAACCGCGCGCGCCGCGGCTCAGCTCGCGTCGAGCTGCAGCCCCTCCTTACGGATCACCACCCGCCACTTCTCCGTCTCGGCCTGGACCCAGGCGGCGAATTCCGCGGGCGAGAGGCGGAGCGGCAGGCCGCCGAGCTGGGCGAAGCGCTGCTTCGTCTCCGGCAGGTCGAGCAGCGCGTTGATCTCGGCATTGACCGAGCGGACGATCTCCGGCGGCAGGCCGGCCGGGCCGAACAGGCCGAACCAGGTGTTCACCTCGAACCGCGCCAGCTCCGGCAGCGTCTCGCGCGCGGCGGGGACATCGGGCAGCTCGGCATTGCGCTCGCCGCCGGTGACCGCGAGGGCGCGCAGGCGGCCAGCGCGGATATGCTCGATCACCCCGGTCAGGTTGTCGATCATGAAGCCGACATTGCCGGCCAGCAGCTCGACCTGCGCCGGGGCGGAGCCGCGGAACGGCACGTGGATCGCCTCCGCCCGCAGCAGCTGCAGCAGCCAGACCGGGGTCAGGTGCGTCGATTGCCCGACGCCGGTCGAGGCATAGCTGATCCGCCCCGGGCTGGCGCGCAGCCAAGCGACGAATTCCGTCATGCTGCGCAGCGGCGTATTGGCGTTCACCACCAGCACGTTGGGGCCGCGGATCTGCCCGGCGATCGGGGTGAGCTGCCCGGCATGGTAGGGCAGGTTGCGGAACAGCGAATAGGCGATGGCCTGCGGCCCGATATTGCCGGACAGCAGCGTCAGCCCGTCCGGCTTCGCCCGCACCGCTTCCAGCGTGCCGATGGTGCCGCCGGCGCCGGTTCGGTTGTCCGCCACCACCGGCGTGCCCCAGCGCGCCTGCAGGTACTGGGCGGAGATCCGGCCCATGATGTCGGTGGTGCCGCCCGCCGCCGCAGGCACGATGATGCGGACCTGCTGGCCGGGGCGCCAGGCCTGCCCACGGGCGGCGGAGGCCAGCAGCAGCGCAGGCGCGGCGAGCGCGGCCCGGCGGGAGGCAGCCATCAGCCGAGGTCCATCTGCAGGCCTTCCTTGCGGATCACTTCGCCCCATTTCTCCACCTCGTTGGCGACGAAGGCGGCGAACTGCTCCGGCGTGCCATAGAGCGAGACGCCGCCCATCTCGCGCCAGCGCGCCTTCACCGCGTCGGTCTCGTGCCAGGCCTTCATGGCGGCGTTGATGCTGTCCACCACCGGCCGCGGCGTCGCCGCTGGGGCGAAGATGCCGAACCAGGTATTCACGTCGAACTTCGCCAGCTCCGGCATCGTCTCCCGCGCCGCCGGCACGTCGGGCAGCTGCGGGTTGCGGTCGGCGCTGCTGACCGCCAGCGCCCGCACCCGGCCGCCCTGGATCTGGCTGATGCCGCTGGTCAGGTTGTCCCACATGTACTGGATGTTGCCGGCGACCAGTTCCGTCGCCGCCGGGCCGGCGCCACGGAAGGGCACGTGGATCGCCTCGGTCCCCGTCGCCTGGTTGAACCAGACGCCGGTGAGGTGCGGGCTCTGGCCGACGCCGGGGGAGCCGAAGCTGAGCTTGCCGGGGTTCTTCTTCAGGTAGGCCACCAGCTCCGGCACCGTATTGGCAGGGACGGAGGGGTGCACCACCAGCACGTTCGGCCCGCGCACCGTGCCGCAGATCGGCACCAGGGCGTCCTTCGGGTAGGGGCAGGGTGCGGTAGAGCGAGAGCCCGATCGCCTGCGGCCCGATATTGCCGAGCAGGAGCGTGAGGCCATCCGGCGCGGCCCGCACCACCTCGGCGGTGCCGATGACGCCGCCGGCGCCGGAGCGGTTGTCCACCACGCAATTCTGGCCGTAATGCTGCTGCAGGAAGGGGGCCAGCAGCCGGGCGCTGATATCGGCGGTGCCGCCCGGGGCGGCCGGGACGACGATGCGGATGGGCTGGCTTGGCTTCCAGTCCTGCGCGCGGGCGATGGCAGGCACAGCAAGCGGCAGGACGAGCGCGGCGCGGCGCGTCAGGCGGATCATTGGCGTTTCCCCGGGAAGTCTGGTCGTTCCGCGCAAGATGGCGCGGAAGGCCGCCTGGGAAAAGGCCAGGGCCGCGCCGTCTGATCATCGGCCGGGCAGCCGATGGCGGCCCGCGCCGCGACGGAAGTGGCATGCCCTGCGCCGGCAGGTCACGCGGCCGGCGTCACCCCACCAGACCCAGGCCGTTCAGCCCGGAGAGGCTCTCCGGCCAGCGCTTCGCCTCGGCCGATTGCAGCAGGATGCGGGCCCAGGCGACCCAGCCGGACCAGGCAATGCGCTTGTCCCAGGCCACCCCCAATCCTGCAGCAGGTCCAGCCCGGCCCGCGCATGGTCCTCCGCCATTCCCCAGTCGCCCGCGGTCAGCGCAGGCTGCGCCAGCATCAGGCGGGGCTCCGCCACATAGGGGTTGTGGCGGATGCAGGTGGTCAGCGCCCGGTGGGTCGGGCCGAGCCCGGCCATCGGCAGGCCGCGCGTCATCGCCTGCCAGTACAGCGTCGCGGCGGCCATCTCGTCCTCCGGCTCCAGCACCGCGGTGCAGCGGGCGAAGACCGGCGGCGTCGGCAGGCCCCATTCCTCCGGCAGGTCGGCCAGCACGCGGCCGAGCCGGGACAGCATCGACAGCGCCGAGGTGGTCGGCTTCAGCGGGCCGGGCCAGAGGCTTGCCGCCCAGTTCTCCCGCAGCGGCCGCGCCCGCTGGAAGGGGAAGCCGGCGAAGACCTCATCCTGCCAGGAATGCCATTGCTCCGCGATGTCGGCGATGGTGGCGATGGCGAAGACCGCGACGTCACGGGCCGAGAGCATGATGTCGGGCGCATCCTTGCGCTCCAGCACCATGCCCTCCTCCGGCAGGTCGTCCTCCTCCAGCAGGCGCTGGGTGAACAGGGTGCGGGGCATGGTGCAGAAGGTGTGGATCAGCCGCTCGGCCTCCGGCCCCAGCGCCGCGTTCAGCTCGGCCCGGTTGCCGCCGGCGTCGAACAGCTTCAGGTCGACATATTCGTTTGAATAGACGCTGTGGAACAGGCCGAGCAGCCGCAGCTCGCGCGGCTGGTCCCAGAGGGTCAGGGTGCGGCAGACGCCCAGCAGGTGGTCCTTGAAGGTGCCGGCCTTGTGCCAGTCCTCCCCGGCGCTGCGGGCGAACAGCATCTCGAGCAGGGCAGGCAGCTCGGGGTCGACCCGGGCCCAGTCATCGGCCAGCAGCGGGCGCAACTTGGGGTGCAGGCGCTCAGGCATCGGGGGCCGCCTCCATCCGATAGCGGAAGTCGCAATGGCCGGCGCCGCCCATCAGGGTCTGGGTCCGGGTCAGCTTCAGGCGCGGGTCGTAGCCCTCGCAGAAGGCACCGTCGCGGTTGCAGGACAGCACGGCGCCGAGCTCGGCGAGGCCCATCTCACGGTACGTCTCGGCATAGCGGCAGCGGGTGACGTTGAACTCGAAGCGGGTCGCGTCGCGCGCCACGGGCTCGATCCGCAGCGCATCGTCGCGGGTCCAGCGCTCCTGGATGGATTCGAAATGGTCGAGGCTTGGCCCGGCCGGCGCCTCGGCCGCCATGGCGCCGGCGGCCTGCTTCGCCAGCTTGACCACGGCGCGGGTCAGGATCGCCCTGGCGCGGTCCTCGCCCAGTTCCGCCGCCATTTCCTCATAGACCCCCTTGGCGAAGGCGGCCTCGATCCGCCGCTGCTGCAGGATACCGATCTCCATGGACGTCCCCTCCCCGACCGCGCCCAGGCTATCGCCGGCGGGCCCCTGGGAAACCGGGCCGGGCCGATTGAGCTGAATCATGGCGCACAGCCCGCTCTCGGCGTTTCGCTAGACTGGAGACAGGCCTCGCCGCAGCACAGGGTTGCGGTTCCTTCATTGGGTTTTTGCGGAACATGCCGACATATCCCGCCCGGACAGTGCTACACGGCCCCGCCATGCAAACCCGTGCGACCCTGCTTGCCCATTGCCGCGACACGCTCGGCGCCATGCGCCGGGAGGGCCGCTACCGCACGCTCGCCCATCTGGAGAAACTCGCGGGCCGCTTCCCCACCTATCGCTGGCACGCGCCGGAGGGAGTGCGGGAGGTCACCGTCTGGTCCTCCAACGACTATCTCGGCATGGGCAATCATCCGGCGGTCCTCGCCGCCGCCACAGCGGCGATCGAGGACGCATGGCGCCGGTGCCGGCGGCACCCGCAACATCTCCGGCACCTCCCCTGCACGCGGCGCTCGAGGGCCGAGCTGGCCTCGCTGCACGGCAAGTCGGGCGCGCTGCTCTTCGGCTCCGGCTACATCGCCAACCAGGCGGCGATCTCGGCGGTGCTGGAAGCCCTGCCCGGCTTCTGGGTCTTCTCCGACGCCAAGAACCACGCCTCGATGATCGCCGGCATGCGCGGCGCGAAGGAGGTGAAGCGGGTCATCTGGGCGCACAACGACCTCGCCGACCTGGAAGCCAAGCTGGCCGCCGCCCCGGCCGGGGCGCCGAAGCTGATCGCCTTCGAGAGCGTCTATTCGATGGATGGCGACATCGCCCCGATCGGCGCGATCTGCGACCTGGCCGACAGATACGGCGCCATGACCTACCTGGACGAGGTCCATGCGGTCGGCCTCTACGGCGAGACCGGCGGCGGCATCTCGGAACGCGACGGCGTTGCCGGCCGCGTCGACCTGATCGAGGGCACGCTGGCCAAGGGCTTCGGCGTGCTGGGCGGCTATGTCGCCGGCGATGCCGAGCTGGTCGACTTCATCCGCAGCGTCGCCGGCGGGCTGATCTTCACCACCGCCCTGCCCCCGGCGGTTGCCGGCGCGGCCTTGGCCAGCGTCCGCACTCTGAAGCAGGACCAGGCCCGGCGTGCGGCGCTGGCCGAGCGTGCCGCGGCGCTGAAGTCGGCGCTGGACGCCGCCGGCCTGCCGCGCATCCCGGGGCCGAGCCATATCGTCCCGGTCTTCGTGGGGGAGGCCAGAGCTCTGCCGCCAGGTCGCCCGCCGCCTGCTCACCGAGCACAGCCTCTATGCCACGCCCATCAACTACCCCACCGTCCCGCGCGGGACGGAACGGCTGCGGCTCTGCGCCACGCCCTTCCACACGGATGGGATGATCGCCGCGCTGATCGGCGCGCTGCGGGCGGCGCTGCCGCAGGGCGAGATCCGGCAGGCGGCGGAATAGCGCCCGCTATTCCGCCTGCATGCTGCCGTCCCGCAGCGTGACCCGGGCGGTACGGCAGGCCTCGACGCCTTGCATCTCCGCCGCGCGGCCATTGGTCCAGACCGCACGCATCCCGTAGCGCCCCTCCACAGGGAAGCGGAAGGGCAGGCTGGCGCCGGGCGGCAAGGTCGCGGTCAGGCAGCAGGTCGGCACCCCAGCCCCCGGCGCCGTCGCGCGACAGGTAGAATTGCTCGAGCGCCTGGCCAGAGGCATTGGCCAGCACCGCCGGGCAGCCGCGATCCCCGCCGCAGGCGCTGAGCAGCAGCAGCCCGGCCAGGACGGTCAGCCTCCTCATGCCGGGTCAATCGGCGCCGCGGGCACGCCGCCGGCCTCGATCGCCGCGCCGGCCGCGAGCAGCACATCCTCCCGGTAGCGGGGGCCGACCAGCTGCACCCCGACCGGCACGCCGCCGACCAGCCCGGTGCTGACCGTCAGCCCGGGCAGGCCCAGCACCGGCAGGCCGAGCTGCGGCAGCTGCTCCGCCATCATCTGGCGGAAGCCGTCGAAGCTCTCCACATCCGAGTGGTTGCGATAGGGCAGCGCGCCGGAGACTGGCATGACCACCACCGGATAGCGCTCGAGGAAGAGCAGCCATTGCCGAAGCAGCCCGACCCGCTTCTGCAGCGCGTCCTGAAAATCGAAGAGCGAGGGCTCGGCGCAGAGCCGTTCCATGTAGCCGAAGACCGCCAGCGCGTCCGGGTCACCCTCGCGTCCATACGCGCCAGTGCCGGCGCGGCGGCTCTCGGCCAGCCAGAGCAGCAGCTGGATGTCGGCGCTTTCCCGCAGCGGCGGCAGGTTGGGCAGTTCCGCGACCTCCCAGCCCGCGTCCTGCAGGCGCTTCCCCGCATCCCGCACCGCGGCGGCGACCGCCGCCTGCACCGGCATGCCGTCCGGCGCGATGCAGAGCGCGGCGCGCTGCGGCACGGGCGGCCCTTCCAACGGCGCCGGCACCCACCAGGGGTCGCGCGCATCCGGCTGGCTCATCGCGCCGAGCGCCAGACGCAGGTCGGCGATGGTCCGCGCCAGCGGCCCCGAGACGGCCATCAGTTGCGCGCCGATGCCGCGGTCCGGGCCGGTGGCGTTCCAGGCGGGGATGCGCCCCAGGGTCGGGCGGATGCCGTGGATGCCGCAGGCATAGGCGGGATAGCGGACCGAGCCGCCGATATCCGTGCCATGCGCCAGGGCGCCGATGCCGGCGGCGACCGACGCCGCCGCCCCGCCGGAGGAGCCGCCCGGGGTGATCGAGGCGTCGCGCGGATTGGTCGTGGCGCCGTGCAGCAGGTTGCGGGTGAACCAGCGCAGCGAGAAGGCCGGGGTATTGGTCCGGCCGAGGATGATCGCCCCGGCCTTCCTCAGGTTGGCCACCACCGGGCTGTCGTGCTCGGCCACCAGGTCCTTCTGCAGGGTGAGGCCATTGGTGGTGGCCCAGCCCTGCTGGTCGACATTGACCTTCACCGTGATGGGCACGCCGGCCAGCGGCCCCGGCGCCTCCCCGCGCGATCGCCGCATCCACCGCGGCGGCGGCGGCCAGCGGCTGGGCCGGGTCGTGCTGGATGACGGCGTTGAGCCTGGGGTTCACCGCCTCCAGCCGAGCCAGAGCGGACTTGGTCGCCTCGGTCGCCGAAACCTGCCGGCCGCGGACCAGGGCTGCGAGTTCCGTGGCCGGAAGGCGCCAGAGATCGGTCATGGAGAATGTCCCGGTTGCTTGGCCGGCATGGTCGGGCGCGGCGCCGGGCGGGTCAATGCAACAAGGGGCGGCAGGCGGCGGGGAGGGGCACCGGCCGCCTCCCCGCCACCCCGCTGCGCGTGCGGCTAAACGCCGTGCGCCTGGCGGAGTGCCTCCTGCGCCTTGTCCGCCACCGCATCGTCCACCGTCACTGAGACGCGGATCCGGCCATGCGTCGGGCTTTCCCCGGGCTCCCCGTCTCCCGGTCGCGGTCGGCGCCGGAGGCGACGGTGCCCGTGGTGTTGTCGTCGCCCGCCGCCGCCACCTGTATGGCGGAACGGTCGATCTTGTACTCCTGCACGAGCCGCTCGACCGCGAGCTCGGCTTCCCGCCGGATGTCGAACTCGCCGCTGATCTGTTTCGGCATGCCGCCTGTCTCCCTTGGCACAGGGAGGTTAGACGCGGCCGGACCCCGCCGCGTTCCCTCAGCCCTGCCGCGGCCAGCCCGGCCGGCCGCGGAAGGACCGCATGTCGGGGTAGCCGGTGACCGCCCAGGCGCCGTCCACCAGCAGGCTGGCGCCGGAGACGTAGCGGGCCTCCTCGCTGGCCAGGAACAACGCGGGTCCGGCGATGTCCTCGGGTTGCGCCGCGCGGCCCATTGGGATGCGCGCGAGAAAGGCGGCATGCGCCGCAGGGTTGTCGAAGTGGCGCTTCGTCAACGGCGTCTCGACCAGGCCGGGCAGGATGGCGTTCACCCGCACGCCGTCCGGCGTCATCTCCAGCGCGCCGTTCCTCGTCAGCATCTCGACCCCCGCCTTGGCCGAGGCATAGGCGGCCCCGCCATGCATCGGCACATGGGCGTTGAGCGAGGCGATGTTCACGATGGCGCCGCCGCGCCCCAGCATGCCGCGCCGCGTGCTTCATCCCGAGGAAGACGCCCTTCAGGCAGAGATCGACGGTGAAGTCCCAGTCGGATTCGGCGAGGTCGACGATGTAGCCGGGGCGCGACGCGCCGGCGACGTTGAAGGCGCAGTCGAGCGCGCCGAAGCGCGAGGCGGCCAGCGCCATCATCGCCTCGACCTCGGCCTCCCTGGTCACGTCGCAGCGCGTGGTGGCAACATCCGCGCCGGGTTCGGCGGCGACCGTCGCCAGCCGCTCCTCGCTGACGTCGCCGCAGACCACCCGCGCGCCCTCGCGGTGCAGGCCGCGCAGGATGGCGAGGCCGATGCCGGAGGCGCCACCCGCCACCACCGCCACCTTGCCGGCGAAGCGTCCCATGGTCGTGCTCATCGCCTCACTCCCCTCATGCGAAAGGCCCGCCCTCGATCCAGCCCAGCGCCCGTTCCAAGCATTCGACCGCCGTCACATGCAGCGTGTCGCCGGTTTCGCGCGGCGCCTTGCCCGCCGCGGCGCGGGCATTGCTGCCCTCCAGCAGGATGCCGAGCTTGTAGCTCGCCAGCACCGCATGCCAGCGCAGCGAGCCCATGTCGCGCCCGGTCCGCGCGGCGTAGTGCGCGATGATCTCCGGCATGCCGGGAAAGCCGTCATGCGGCGCGGTGCGGAAGCCGCCGGGCGGTGGCGCCTCGCCCTCTGGCCACTGCGCCAGCAGCCGGCCAAGATCGAGCAGCGGGTCGCCGAGCGTCGCCAATTCCCAGTCGACGATCGCCGCCAGCGCCGGGCCGTCCGGGGCGAACATCACGTTGCCGATGTGGTAGTCGCCATGCATCAGCCCGGGCGTGAAGTCGCGCGGCAGGTGCGCCTCCAGCCAGCCGGCGACGGCATCGACGCCCGGCAGCACCTGCGGCCCGGGCCAGCCCTCGTACTGCCGGTAGCCGTCGAGCTGCGCCCGCCATCGCCCGGCCTGGCGCTCGAGGAAGCCCTCCGTCCGGCCGAAATCGCCGAGCCCGGCGGCAAGATGATCGACCTTCGCCAGCCGGGCGATGCCGTCCACCAGCGCCAGCCCCATGCCATGGCGGATCGCCGGGTCGCCGGCATGCAGCGCGGGCATGGTGGTGATGGCGTTGAAGCCCTCCACCACCTCCATCAGGTAGAAGACGCCGCCGAGCACCGCGGGATCGTCGCAGAGCGCGACCAGCCGCGGATGCGGCACCTCGGTCCCGGCCAGCGCTGCCAGCAGCCGCGCCATCCCGCCGCATGGTCCGGTTGCCGTCCATCACTGGGCTCGGCGGCGACCGGCGCAGCACGAACTCCCGGGCGCCGCGGCGGAAGCGCAGCATGATATTTTGCGTCCCGCCATCGAGCTGCCGCGGCGCCTCGACCGGCCCGCTCTCCAGCCCAGCGGCATCCATCCAGTGGGCGAGCACCGCCGCGTCCATCGTCTAGAGCACCAGCCCGCCATCGACGATCAGCGTCTGCCCGACGACATAGCCGGCGAAGGGCGAGGCGAGGAACAGCGCCGCGCCCGCCATGTCCGCCGGCGTGCCCAGGCGCCCGATCGGGATGCGCGACCGCGCCTGCTCCAGCCGCTTCGGGTTCTCCGTCGTCACCTTGGTCAGCTTGGTGTCGACCAGTCCGGGCGCGATGCCGTTGACCCGGATGCCCTCCGGCGCCCAGGCCTCGCCCAGCGTCCGCGTCAGCCCGACCGCGCCGGTCTTCGACGCGTTGTATGCCGGGTTGCCCTTGGTGGAATGGTAGGCGGCGGCGGAGCTGACGATGATCAGCGCGCCGCGCGCCTCGGCCAGCCGGTCGCGAAAGGCCATGCTGCAGGCCATCAGGCTGTTGAGGTTGACGTCGACGACGCGCTGGAAGCCCGCCATGGCGAGTTCGCCGCGGCGATAGATGACGGTACCCTGGCAGAGCACCAGGATATCGAGCCTAGCCGGCGTCGTCGCCGCAGCCTCGACCACGGCGAAGTCGGCGACATCCACCTGCGCATAGTGCAGCCCCGTCAGATCGGAGCCCGTCGCGGCATCGTAGTCGGCGGCGGAGGCGCGGGTGCCCCAGACATGGACGGCGGCGCCGGCGGCCCGGAAGCCCTGCGCGATGCCGTTGCCGATGCCGCTGGAGCCACCGATGACCAGCGCCGTGCGCCCCGCGAAATCGAATCCCAGGGCCATGCCGGCTTCCTTTCCCCTGTTGAGTTCCAGCCTGCGCCCGGTGCGCCGGCTGTCCAAGCCTCAATCCTGCCGGATGCCGAGCCGCTGGATCACCTCGGTCCAGCGCGCCAGCTCCTCGCGCATCAGTGCCGCCAGCGGCTCGGGGCCGAGGTCGCGCGGCTCCATCGACTGCGCCGCGAGCTTCTCCGCACCGCGGGCAGGGCGATGGTGCGGCGGAGGTCGGCCTCGACCCGCGCCACCACTGGCGCCGGCAGCCCGGCCGGGCCGAGCACGGCATACCAGGTCACCGGACCTCGAAGCCGGGATAGCCGGACTCCGCCAGGGTCGGCACGGCGGGCAAGGCGACGGCACGCGCCGCGCCGGTAGTGGCCAGGGCGCGCAGCCGCCCGGCCTGCACTGCCGGCACCGCCATGACCGGGTTGTGGAACATCGCTTGCACTTGGCCGCCGAGCAGCGCGGCGTGCGCCGGCGCCGCGCCGCCGAAGGGCACATGGGTGAACGCGACCCCAGCGCGGCTGCGGAACAGCTCGGCGGTCAGATGGGTCGGGGTGCCCACCCCCGCGGAGGTGATGGTGACCTCGCCGGGCCGCGCCCGCAGAAGCGCCTCAAACTCGGCCAAGTCGGCCGCCGGCACGGATGGATGCACCACCAGCACCAGGCTGTAATAGGCGAGCTGCGCGACCGGGGTGAAGTCGCGGATCGGATCGAAGGGCAGCCGGTTGTAGAGCGCCGCGCCCTGGACATGGGAGGAGGCGCAGAGCAGCAGCGTGTGCCCGTCCGGCGCCGCGCGGGCCACCGCCTCGGCGCCGATATTGCCGCCAGCGCCGCCGCGGTTCTCGACGATGACAGGCTGACCCCAGCCCTCCGCCAGGCGTTCCGCCAGCAGCCGTGCCAGCACGTCCGCGGGCCCGCCCGGCGGGAAAGGCACGACGAGGCGCACCGGCCGCGCCGGCCGGGCCTGCGCCCGGACGGGCGCGGCGAGCAAGGCGGTTGCAAGGATGGCGCGGCGGCCGATGCGCATCATGGCGTGTCTTCCCTCGACGCGGCCTCTCGGCGGACCGCCGCGGCGAAGGCTATGGCCGCGGCGCCGACGCGTCCATGCGACGGATTGACAGGGGCGGTGCGGCGGGCCGGACTTGCACGGCAAGGGAAAGGGGTACGGCCATGGAACTCGGCCTTCGCGGCAGGACCGCTGTCGTCACCGGCGGCTCGCTCGGCATCGGCCGCGCCATCGCGCGGAAGCTGGCGCAGGAAGGCGTCGCGGTCGCCATCGTCGCGCGCGACGCGTCCAGGCTGGACGCAGCGGCGGCCGAGATCGCGCGGGAGACCAATGCGCGCTGCATCGCCATCCCCGCCGACCTGACCGATGCGGCGCAGCTCGAAGCGGCCATGGCCGCGGCGCAGGCCGGGCTCGGCAGCATCGACATCCTGGTGAACAATGCCGGTGCCACGCCGATGGGCCGCATCGGCGGCACGCCGGACGAGGTCTGGATGAAGTCTATCAACCTGAAACTGATGGGCTACATGCGCTGCGCCCGGATCCTGACGCCACCGATGCGGGCGCGGCGATGGGGCCGCGTCATCAACATCATCGGCCGGTCCGGCCACCAGCCGCGGCCGAACTACATCACCGGCAGCGCGGTCAACGCCTCCCTGCTCTCCTTCACCCTGGCGCTGGCGGCGGAATGCGCGCCGGACAACGTCCTGGTCACCGGGGTCAATCCCGGGCCGATCGCCACGCCGCGCTGGGATACGGTGGTGGCGCAGGGCGCCGCCGATATGGGCCGCAGCGCCGAGGCCGAGAATGCCGCCGCCGTCGCCTCGGTCGCGCTCGGCCGCGTCGGGACGCCGGAGGAATGCTCGGGACTGGTCGCCTTCCTCTGTTCCGACCGCGCCGGCTTCATCACCGGCACCAATATCGACATCGACGGCGGCGGCACGCGCTGCATCTGATGGACTCAGGGGCGGGGCAGCGTTATGTCCAGCGGGACACAACGCCGGCCGGAGGCAATGGATGGAGCTCGGGCTGAGCGCCGAGGAATGGCAGGCCGTGCGGCTCAGCCTCGACGTCGCCTGCCGCTCCGTCCTGGTCTCCCTGGCGCCGGCCATCGGCGTGGCGATGCTGCTGGCGCGCGGGCGCTTCCCCGGACGGGCGCTGCTGGATGCGCTGGTGCACCTGCCGCTGGTGGTGCCCCCCGTGGTCGTCGGCTGGGCCCTGCTGATGCTGTTCGGCCTGCGCGGGCCGATCGGCGGGCCGCTGCACGACTGGTTCGGCATCCGCCTGGTCTTCACCACGGATGGCGCGGCGCTGGCCACCGCGGTGATGTCCTTCCCGCTGATCGTCCGCGCGGTGCGGCTCGGCCTCGAAGGCGTGGACCCCGGGCTGGAGGCCGCGGCGCGCACGCTCGGCGCCGGGCGGCTCGACCGCTTCGTCACCGTGACGCTGCCGCTGATGTCGCCCGGCATCCTGGCCGGCGCCGTCACCGCCTTCGCCGCGGGGCTCGGCGAGTTCGGCGCGGTGATCACCTTCGCCTCCAACATCCCGGGCGAGACGCAGACCCTGCCGCTGGCGATCTACAGCGCGACGCAGATGCCGGGCGGGGAGGCGATGGCGGCGCGGCTCGCCGGCATCTCCTTCGCCCTCGCCGTGCTCGGCCTGCTGGCGGCGGAGTTCCTGGCGCGGCGGATGGCGCTGCTGCTGGGGCGCGGCTGATGCTGGACGTGGCGCTGCGGCACCGCTTCGAGGCCGGAGAGCTTCGCGCTGGACCTCGCCTTCGCCACCGCCGAGACCGGCGTGACCGCGCTGTTCGGTCCCTCCGGCTGCGGCAAGACCACGGTGCTGGCCGCGGTCGCCGGGCTACTGCGGCCGCAGGCCGGCCGCGTCGCGCTGCACGGCACGGTGCTGCTCGACACCGCGCGCGGCGTGTGCGTGCCGCCGGAGCGGCGCCGCTGCGCCATGGTCTTCCAGGATGCGCGGCTGTTTCCGCATCTCAGCGTCGAGACTAACCTGCGCTACGGCCTGCGCCGCGCGCCGCCGGATGCCACCGGCCCGGGGCTGGAGGAGGTGGTGGCGCTGCTCGGCATCGACCACCTGCTCGGGCGCCGCCCCGGCCGGCTTTCGGGCGGCGAGCGCCAGCGCGTGGCGCTGGGACGCGCGCTGCTGGCCCGGCCGCGCCTGCTGCTGATGGACGAGCCGTTGGCGGCGCTGGACGCCGAGCGGCGGGCCGAGGTGCTGCCCTTCCTGGCGCGGCTGCGCCGCGCCGCGAACCTGCCCATCCTCTACGTCACCCATGCGCTGGACGAGGTCGACGCGCTGGCCGACCGGCTGGTGCTGCTGCAGGCCGGGCGCGCCGTGGCGGAAGGCACGTTGGAGGCGCTGTCGCTGCGCACCGACCTGGCCCTGGCCGGGCGGCGCGATGCCGGCGCGCTGCTGCCCTGCCGGGTGCTGGGGCATGACGCCGCGCGCGGGCTGACCCGGCTCGGCTTCGCCGGCGGCGAGCTGACGGTGCCGCTGCGCGAGGAAGCGCCGGGCACCGAGGCGCGCGTGCGCCTCCGCGCCCGCGATGTGGCGGTGGCGACCGAGCCGCCGCGCGGCCTCTCCACCCAGAACGTGCTGCCGGCGGTGCTGACGGCAATCGGCGAGGCGCCCTCCCCGCACGAGGTCTTCCTGCGGCTGCGCCTCGGCGAGAGCGAGCTGCTGTCGCGGGTGACGCGGGACAGCGTCGCGCGGCTCGGCCTCGCTCCGGGGCAGGCGGTCTGGGCGGTGGTGAAGGCGGTGACCTTCGACCGCAGCGGTGGAGCGGCGGCATGAAGGAGGCGGCGCTCAGCCTGCGGATCGACCTGCCGCAGGGGCGGATCGGCCCGGGCAAGATCCGGCTGCTGGAGGCGATCGACCGCGAGGGCTCGATCTCCGCTGCCGGGCGGGCGCTGGGGATGAGCTACAAGCGCGCCTGGGACCTGGTGGACGCACTGAACCGGCTGCTCGGCACGCCGGCGGTGCAGGCGAACCCGGGCGGCCGCCGCGGCGGCGGCGCGGTGCTGACCGAGGCGGGGCGCAGCCTGGTCGCCGACTACCGGGCGATCGAGCGCGCCGCGCAGCGCGCCGCCGAACCACGGCTGGCGGCGCTGGCGAAACGCACCGGCGGGTAAATCACCCCGGCAGTTCCAGCACGTTCTTGCTCAGGATGTTCCGCTGGATCTCGTTGCTGCCGCCATAGATCGTCGCCGGCCGGGCCTGGATGTAGAGGCCGCCGATGTTGAGGTCGCGGTTGCCCTCCATCGGCTCGAGCAGCCCGGCATTCTCGCCGGCGATATCCAGCATGCAGTCGGTGATCTTCTGGAAAAGCTCGGTCTGCAGGATCTTCAGCATGGAGACATCGGGGCCGAGCGACTGGCCGCGCTTCAGCCGGTCCACGAAGGTGCCATACAGCGCCTTCAGATCCTCGAATTCCAGCCGGAGGCGCGCGTAGCTGTCCTGGAACTGCGCGTCCTCCCAGCAGCCCATGCGCTCGGCGAGGATCTTCAGCCGCGAGAGCGCGTAGCCCGACTGGCGCGGGGAGCCGAGGAAGATGCGCTCGAAGCCGAGCAGCGCCTTGGCCATGTCCCAGCCCTTGTTGAGCTGGCCGACCAGGTTCTCCTTCGGCACGCGGACATTGTCGAAGAAGGTCTCGCAGAACTCGTCATGCATCTCGAGGTTGATGATGGGACGCACGGTGATGCCGGGCGTATTCATGTCCACGAGGAGGAAGGAGATGCCCTCCTGCTTCTTGGCATTCTTGTCGGTGCGGACCAGCAGGAAGATCCAGTTGGCGTCCATCGCCAGCGTGGTCCAGATCTTCTGGCCGTTGACGACATAGTGGTCGCCGTCCAGCACCGCCTCGGTCCGCAGCGCGGCCAGGTCGGAGCCGGCATTCGGCTCGGAATAGCCCTGGCACCAGATATGCTCGCCGGTCAGGATCTTCGGCAGGAAGCGGCGCTTCTGCTCCTCCGTCCCGTACTTGATCACCAGCGGGCCGAGCATGACGATGCCGTGGTCGTTGGTGCGGGCGACGCCGTAGCGCTCGTATTCCTCGGTCAGGATGATCTGCTTGCCTGGCGACAGGCCAAGTCCGCCATGTTCCTGCGGCCAGCCGGGGCAGAGCCAGCCCTTCTCGGCCAGCGTCATGTACCAGGGCTTGTTCTCGCTCCAGTGCAGGCGCTTCGGCGGGTTGCGCAGCGCTTCCGGGTAGTTCTCGTGCAGGAAGGCGCGCACGACATGGCGGAAATGCTCGTCGTCGAGGCCGTCGAGCTCGGCCGGCGGCGGGATGCGGATGGCGTCCATCTCAGTTCCCCTTGAAGGCGGGCGTACGCTTGCCGAGGAAGGCGGCGCGGCCTTCCTTGAAGTCTTCCGTCAGGAACAGCGTCGACTGGAAGTGGCGTTCCTGCTCCAGCGCGCGGTCGAGGCCCTCGCCCAGCATCTGCTTGGTCAGCGCCATCGGCGCCGGCGCCTGCTCGGCGAGGAAGCGCGCCTTCTCCAGCGCCGTCGCCAGCGCGTGGCCCTTCGGCACGACATGGTCGACGATGCCGATGCGCTCCGCTTCCGGCGCGCTCATCTGCCCGTGGTAGAGCAGGATCTGCCGCGCCCTGCCCTGGCCGACGCGCATCGGCAGGGTATGCGGCAGGCCGAGATCGGCCATCAGCCCGATCTTGCCGAAGCCCGCGGCGAAGCGCGCCTCCTCCGACGCCACGACGGTGTCCGAGGCGCAGGCGAGCGAGAGCCCGGCGCCGACGCAGAAGCCCTCGACCGCCGCGACCACGGGCAGGCTGCCCATCACCATCAGCCGGATCAGCTGGTGCGAGAGCCGCATGCGCTCCCGCCCCGCCAGCGCGCTGTCCACGTCCATGCCGGAGATGTCGCCGCCCGAGCAGAAATGGCCACCCGAGCCGGTGATCACCACCGCGCGGACCTCGCGGTTCGCCTGCGCCTGCTCCAGCGCCGCGATCATCGCGGTGCGGATCGGCATGGCCAGCGCGTTGCGCCGCGCCGGCTGGTCGATGGTGAGGATGAGGACCGCGCCGTCGCGCTCCTCGATCAGGCGTGTCACCGAAGTCTCGCTCATTCCTCGACCTCCGGGCTGGTCGCCATGAAGCGACGGCGGTGCAGCGTCGCGCTGCCATACTGGTTGGCCATCACCATGGCCTTCCGCAGGTAAAGGCCCACGTCGTACTGGTCGGTATAGCCGATGCCGCCATGCAGCTGGATGCATTCGCGCTGCACCAGCAGGCTGGCCTCCGCCGCGCGGGCCTTGGCGCGGGACACGGCGGCGCGGCGCGCATCGCCGGTGGCACCGGCGTCCAGCGTCGCCGCCGCGGCCTCGATGCTGGCGCGGGTCAGCGCGATCTGCATCTTCAGGTTGGCGGCGCGATGCTGCAGCGCCTGGAAGGTGCCGATGATCTTGCCGAACTGCTGCCGGGTGCGGAGGTAGTCGAGCGTCATGCCGAAGGCCCGCTCCATCCCGCCCAGCAAGTAGGCCGCGGTCACCAGCGCCGCCTCGTCGAGTGCATCGGCCAGCACCGGGCCGATGTCGTCCGCGAGCTTCGTGCCCTCGGCCAGGTTAGGCACGATGCTGCCGAGATTGCCGCCATCCTGGGTGCGCTCGACCGTCGGCACGCAGCGCGCCGCCGGCAGCTCATACAGCGCGAGCTTCCCGCCTTCGCGCACCGGCACCAGGAAGAAATCCGCGCCGGCGGCCATCGGCAGAAAGCGCCGCGGCGCCTCCGGCGTGCCGGGCACCTCCAGCGTGTCGGGCCGCTCCTGCCAGGCAGTCAGCACCAGGACCTCCCCGGCCAGCAGCACCGGCAGCGCGCCGTGGCGCTCGGCCGCCGCCAGGACTTGGGCGGAGAGGGAGGCGGCGATCAGCGGCTCCGGCACCAAGGCGCCGCCCAGTTCCTCGGCCAGGGCGCACATCTCGCCGAGGCCGAGGCCGGCGCCGCCCAGCGCCTCCGGCACCCGGAGGCCGATCCAGCCCATCTCGCCCATCTGGCGGAACAGCCCGGCATCGAAGCCGGGATCCTGGAAGCGCAGGTCGCGGATGCGCTTCAGGTCGCCGCTGGGCGGCGCCAGCGCGGCGGCGCTGTCGCGGATCATGCGGATGGATTCCGCGCGGTCGTCCTGTTCGGCGGCGCTCATGCGGCTCTGCTCCCAATACCCGGGGAGGGCGTCGCCCTCCCTGGCCTTCCCAAGGTCTTCGGAACCCCGGGGTTCAGTTCGTGTGAAGGGTGGCGGCGGTCTTCGCGCGCAGCTCGTCGAGCGTCACGCCCGGCGCCAGGTCGACCACGACGAAGCCCTTCTCCGGCACCACGTCGAGCACCGCCAGGTTGGTATAGACCCGGCGCACGCAGGCGAGCCCGGTCAGCGGATAGCCGCAGCGCTCCACCAGCTTCGAGCGGCCGTCCTTCGTCGTGTGCTCCATGATCACCCAGAGCCGCTTGGCCCCGGCCGCCAGGTCCATCGCGCCGCCGACCGCGGGGGCGGTGTCGTTCTCGGAGGTCGCCCAATTCGCCAGGTCGCCATTCTCCGCGACCTCGAAGGCGCCGAGCACGCAGAGGTCGATATGGCCGCCGCGGATCATCGCGAAGCTATCGGCATGGCCGACGAAGGACGCGCCCTTGGCGAGCGTGATCAGCTGCTTGCCGGCATTGATCAGCCAGGGGTCCTCGTGCCCTTGGCCGGGGCCGGGCCCATGCCAATGACGCCGTTCTCCGACTGGAAGATCACCTCCCGCGTCGGCGGGACGTGGTTGGCCACCATGGTCGGGATGCCGATGCCGAGGTTGACGCACCAACCTTCCGGCACGTCGTCGGCGAGGCGGGCGGCCATCTGGTCGCGGGTGAAGGGCATGTGCGCGCGCTCCTCTCAGCTCGCCTCAGGGGTCAGCCAGTCGCCGCCGCGATCCACCTGGACCACGCGGTTCACATAGACGCCGGGAGTCATGATCATGTGCGGGTGCAGCTCGCCCAGTCCACGGATGTGCTGCACCTGGGCGATGGTCAGCTCGGCCGCCATCGCCATCACCGGGTTGAAGTTGGCGCCGGAGCCCCGGTAGACGAGGTTACCCCAGCGATCCGCCTCCCAGGCCTCGATCAGCGCGACATCGCCGGGCAGCGCCCGCTCCATCACGTAGCGCTTGCCCTCAAACTCGCGCGTCTCCTTGCCCTGCTCCAGCTTCGTGCCGGCGGCGGTCGCGGTGTAGAAGGCGGGGATGCCGGCGCCGGCGGCGCGGATGCGCTCGGCCAAGGTGCCCTGCGGCACGATCTCCAGCTCTATCTTTCCCTCGCGGTAGAGCGTCTCGAAAACAACGGGGTCGCTGCTGCGGGGGAAGGAGCAGACGATCTTGCGGACCCGGCCGAGCTCCATCAGCCGCGCCACGCCGATGCGGCCGACGCCGGCATTGTTCAGCACGGCGGTGAGATTGCTGGCGCCCTGCTCGATCAGCCCCTCGATCAGCACGTCGGGCTGACCGACCGAGCCGAAGCCGCCGATCAGCACGGTGGAGCCATCCTTCACCCCAGCCAGCGCATCCGCGACCGACTGCACGATCTTGTTGATCATCCGTACCCTCCCGGACCGGCCACTCAGGTAAACCGCGGGCGGCGCCCGGTCCAGTCCCGGCGGCGGATCAGGCGAAGACCTCGACCCCGGCGGGACTGTTCGTGATCCCGTGCAGCCGCATCGGCAGCGGCGGCAGGTCGTGCAACACCCGCAACAGGTTGGCCGCCAGCCAGGCATCCTCGAGCGCGCCGTGCAGCGCCGTCTCCCGCCCGAGGCCGCAGGCGGCGGCGGCATGCGCCAGGCCGGCGCGCTGCCCGGGATGCGCCCGGCGCCAGAGCTGCAGGGTGCAATGCGCCGTGCCCCAGGGCGCGGGCAGGCCGAGCCGCTCGAACTCCCCGCCCAGCAGGCGCCGGTCGAAGGGCATGTTGTGCGCCGCCGCGGCATGGCCGCCAAAGAAATCGGCGACCTCGGCGGCGTGCTCGGCGAAGGGCGGATGCAAGGCGAGGAAGGCGTCGCTCATCCCATGCACCCGGATGGCGCCCCAATGGCAGGGGATGCCGGGGGCGAAGGCGAGATGCAGCGTCGCTTCCGGCTCCAGCGCCGCATCCAGCCGCACCGCGCCGAGCGAGACTACGCGGTCGCCGGTCGCGGCGCCGGTGGTCTCGGTATCGAAGACGACGATCGGCCCGCCTGTCCACATCTCTCGTTCCAAAGCCCGTCCTATCCAGACCTGCGCGGCCACGCCGCCCCGGTCATCGGATGGCACTCAGGCGTAGTGGAACAGCCCGTTGCTCACCACCACCTTGTCGCGCTCGACCACGCGGGCGCGGAAGGCGGCGCCGCCATCCTCCTTCCAGATCTCGGTGCGGATCGTCTCGCCCGGGAAGACGGGCGAGGAGAAGCGCAGGTCCATCCGGCCGAAGCGGGCGGTGTCATAGCCGCACATCTCGCGCAGCAGCGCGTGGCAGATGGTGCCGAAGGTGCAGAGCCCATGCAGGATCGGACGCGGGAAGCCGGCCTGCTTCGCCACCGCGGGGTCGATATGCAGTGGATTGAGATCGCTGTTGAGGCGATAGACCAGCGCCTGTTCCGGCCGCGTCGCCAGGTCGAGCGTGACGTCCGGCGCGCGGTCGGGTTCCGGATGCGGCTGCTTCACCGGGCCGGTCGGGCCGCCGAAGCCGCCATTGCCGCGGAGGAAGCTGGTGGAGGTCGCGGTCGCCAGCAGCGCGCCGGTCTTCGCGTCGCGGATCTCGCGCTCGGAGTACATCAGCGCGCCCTTGCCCTCGCCGCGATCGACGATGCCGGTAATGCGGGACCGGCCGACCACCTCGCCCTCGGTCGGCAGCGGCGCGTGCAGCACGAGGCCCTGCTCGCCGTGCAGGATTTGCTGCCAGACGATGCCGGTATCCGGGTTGCGCGACCAGAAGCCGGGAGAGGCCAGCACCACCGGCATCGACGGCATGACCTTCAGCCGCGGCTCATACAGGAAGTCGAGCTGCTGCTCGTCCATCGGGTCCTGGCCGAGCCCGACGGAGAAGTTGTACAGCGCCACATCCTGCCAGCGCAGCACCTGCCGCACCTCGGGGATGGGATAGTTCATGAGGTGGTCGTAGTTCAGTGCCATCTCAGTGCGTCTCCCCTGCGAGTTCGATGACCGCGTCGGCGGCGAAGCAGCCCTGCCCTTCCGGCAGCACCAGCAGCGGGTTCACATCGACGCCCGCCAGCCGCGGCCCGGCCGCGGCGGCGAAGGCCGACAGCGCCGAGAGCGCCTTCGCCAGCGCCGCCACATCGGCCTTCGGCCGGCCGCGCGCGCCGTCCAGCAGCGGGAAGCCGCGCAGGCTGCGGATCATCCGCTCGGCCTCGGTGGTATCGAAGGGGCAGCGGCGGAAGGACACGTCCTTCAGCACCTCGATGAAGATGCCGCCCAGGCCGACCATGGCGACGGGCCCGAAGACCGGGTCGCGGAAGACGCCGAGCGCCATCTCGACCGCGCCCTTGATCTGCTTCGCCACCAGCACGCCCTCGATCCGCGCCGCCGGCGCGTGATGCCAGGCGCGGTCGAGCAAGGTGGCGAAGCCTTGCTTCACCTGCTCGGCATTGGCGATGTCCAGCAGCACGCCGCCGATCTCGCTCTTGTGCAGGATGTCGGGCGACAGGATCTTGAGCACGACCGGGTAGCCGATCTGCGCGGCGGCAGCGACCGCCGCCTCGCTGTCCGAACAGGCATGCTCCGGCACCGCGGGCACGCCAGCCTCGGCCAGCAGCGCCTTGGCCACCGCTTCCGACGGCGTCGTCTCCGGCAGTACTACCTTCGGCAGCGGCACCTCGGCGCGCGGCTCCTCGGCCTTGGCGAAGGAGGCGCCGAACTGCCCCATGGCAGCGATCGCGGTCACCGCGCGCGACGGGTCCTCGAAGCAGACCCAGCCATCGGCCTCGTATTCCGCCGTCTTGTTCGGCGCCAGCATGGACATCACCCACAACCGGTCCGGATGCGCCGCGCGGATCGCGCGCATCTGCTGGTGCAGGCTGGGACCGACGCTGCGCCCCGCCGCGGTCTGCGACCAGAAGGACAGGATCGAGGTGTAGCCGCCATCGGTCGCCACGCTCTCGGCGAATTCGGTGATCAGCGGCAGGTTGTTGGTGACCTGCGCGGTGCAGTCCACGGGGTTGCGCGGGGCGCAGAAGGGGACCAGCGCGCGCAGCTTCTCCTGCGCCGCCTCCGGCATCGGCGGCATGGCGATTCCGGCGGCCTCGGCCGCGTCCGAGATCAGCACGCCGGCGCCGCCGCTCACCGTCAGGACGCCAAGCGTGTTGCGCGCGGGGTAGATGCGCCGCGACGCCGCATAGGCGATGTCGAGCATCTCCTCCGTCGTCCGCGCCCGCACCACGCCAAACTCGTCCAGCACCGCCTGGGTCACCGCGTCGTCGCCGGCGATGGAGGCGGTGTGCGACTGCGCCGCGGCGCCGCCGAGCTGCGACCGCCCGACCTTCATCATGACCACCGGCTTGCGGTTGCGCCGCGCCAGTTCGAGCGCTGCGACGAGATTGCGCGCTCTCGCGGATGCCCTCGGCATAGGCGCAGATCACGTCAACCTCCGGCGCCTGCGCCATCCAGCCCAGCACGTCGCCGAGCGCGACCTCCGCCTCGTTGCCCGTGGTGATGCAGACCTGCATGCCGAGGCCCCGGTCGAGCGCCGCTGCGAAGACATGCGTGCCATAGGCGCCGGACTGCGACGCCACGCCGATCCGCCCGGGGACCGGCCAGCCCTTCTCGAAGCTGGCGGTGAAGGTGCCGTAGAAGCGGATGCTGTCGTTGAAGACGCCGAGGCAGTTCGGGCCCAGCAACCTTATGCCGTGGCGCTTGGCAACGGCGGTCAGCCGGTCCTGCGCCTCGGCGCCGGTCGCGTCCATCTCCGCGAAGCCGGCGGAGAAGACGATGACCGCGCGACAGCCCTTCTTCCCGAGCGAGTCCAACGTCGGGATCGCATGCTCGGCCGGGACGGCGATGATCGCCACGTCCGGCGCGGCCGGCGCGCTCTTCGACCGAGGCGAAGGCCGGCAGACCCTGCACGGTCGCCCGCTTCGGGTTGACCGGCCAGATCTCGCCCTGGAAGCCGCGCTCCTTCATGTAGGCGATCGGCCGGCCGCCGATCCGGGCGGGCTCGTCCGAGGCGCCGATGATGGCGACCGAACGCGGCCGCACCAGCGCATCGAGCGACGCGAGATCCGGCATTCGCCGGCGCGGCATCGGCAGTCATGGACTTCTCCCCAAGGCTTGGTCTTTCCCGCTGCAGCCTGAGCGAGCGGCGGGATGACAGCAAGGGGGCCGGCCCGTCAAGGCCACCGCGGCCGGAGGCGGGACGGGTGGCTCAGTCCTCGGCCTCATCCTCGTCGAGGTCGTCGAGATCCTCATCCTCGTCGAGGTCATCCTCGTCCTCGTCGGATTCCTCATCCTCATCCTCGTCGAGGTCGTCGTCGTCCTCGAACTCGTCCTCCTCATCGAGGGCGTCCTCGTCATCCTCACCCTCGCCGCCCAGGGAGAGGGCGGCGGCAGGGGACCAGGCGTGGGGAAGCCAGGAAGCGGGACCGGCAGGGCCGGACTCCAGGGCGGCGTCTGACATGCATGCTCCTCCGATCCGATCACGGCCCTGGCTGATTCCACCGGGGGGCGCGCGCGGTCCAGCCCTGCCAGCCGGGGGAGGCAGCAGGATCGCGTGACATGACGGGTGGATCGCCAGGAGCGGCGGAGGCGACCCCAGGATCTCGCCTGGTGGTCACCTCAGGTCCGGTACGGCGCCCCGGCTCCTAGCCCTGGGCGTCGGGCGAGAGGACGATGCAGGCGCCCTTACGCTTCAGCCGGTCGCAGGCGGCCTGGGCCGCCGGCTGGGACAGTCCGGTAACACGGGCGCGGTACAGGGTGGCGCGGCCGGCGGTCACCGGCTGCACCGAGGAGCGGCCACCAGCGGCATCCTGCGCCGCCACGGCCGCGCCGCGCGCCTGGGTCGGGTTGGCGAAGGCGCCGACCTGCACCGCCCAGCCGCCCGCGAGGGTGGCGGCGGGCGCCGGCCCGCGGGCGACGGCCGGACGGATCGCCGCATTCGGCAGCGTCGAGGCCTGGGCGGTGCCGAGCAGGGCGAAGCCCCGCGCCGGGCCGGACTGAACCGCCGGGGTGGGTCGCGTCGGTGGTGCCGCGGGCGGCAGAGCCAGGGCGGCGACCTGGGTCCGTGCCGGCGGCGCCGCGGCGCGCGACGGAGCGACGGAGCGGGGCGGCGGCATCGGCTCGGCCACGCGCGGGCTCGCGACCGGTTCAGCAACCGGCGGGTTCGGAATCGGCTCCATCCGGACCACCTCCCCGCGCGGCGCGGGCGGGGCGGAGGTGCTGCCATCCGGGATCGGGTCCATGCGCACCACCGGCCCGAGCGAGGCGACCTGGATCGGCGGCTCCGAGGTGCTGCCGTCCGGGATGGGGTCCATCCGCACCACCGTGCCGGCCAGCACCGTCGGGGTGATGCCGGGCTGCTGGGCGTCCCGCTGCTCCCGCAGGGCCAGCATGGTGGCGCTGTCCATCCGCCGCGGCCCAGCCGGGATGTTCAGCGGGATCTCGGCCGCCGCGTAGATCTCCGGCGCCGCGCGCTTCGACGAGGTGGTGGGCGATGATGTTGGGGCCGATGCGGGCGACGTAATTGCGCGTCTCGTTCGGCAGGCCCCGGTTGTTCCAGAGATAGTCCTCAAGCCGCCGCGGCCCGGCATTGTAGGCGGCCAGGAAGGCAGGCGAGCCGTAGAGGTCGTACATCTCCCGGATATAGGCGGCACCCGCCATGATGCTGTCATAGGGATGGTAGGGGTCGTCTCCGAAACCGTAGCGGCTGCGCAGGCCTGCGATAGGTGCCGGGCATGACCTGCATCAGCCCCATCGCGCCGACCGGGCTGGTGGCGCCGGTGCGGCCGCCGGATTCCTGGCGCATGACCTCGCGGATCCAGCGCTCCGGCACGTCGAACCGGCGCGAGGCGTCACGGATGTATGGACCCCACGGGTCCCTGGCCGGTCCCGGCGGGTCGTAGCTGCTCGGGCGGTTGTAGCTACCATGTACCGCCGCCACATGCTTTGCGGCGGGCGTCTGGGCCTGCTGCCCGCAGGCAGCCAGCAAAGCAAGGACCGAGAAGGCGATAGCGGGTCGGCCCAGGCGGGCAGCAAGGCCCCGCACGGTCGAGCCGGTTCCGCTGATGGTCCGAATCCTTTGGGGCATCCCCTTTGGCTCCGTCGGGTCTTTGAACACCGGGTTCCGAAGCCTGCCCCCCGAGACCCGCACCGTCCCCACGATGCGTGCCTCCAGGCTGCCCCGAAGACCAGGCGGACGACCTGCGTCCGTGAAGCTGAAGCCCTACACGCTTCCGCCCGGGCTCGGCAAGTCCGAGTCTTCATCGCAATACTTTGCGGCAGCAAAGTCTTGCCTGTGGCCGAAAGTCTTAACCCGTGTCCTCCCCCTGCCCCGGCCTTGCAACCGCGGGACTTCGCACCGGCCGATGTCCACTGATTGTTTTCGGCAGGTTGCCGCTCGCCTCTATAGGCTCGCCTATGCTGGACGCCACCCTGCCCCGCCCTGGTGCAGCCTACCCGGTCCGCCATGGTGCGGCCCCGCTTTATGTCAGCGACGCGTCGCAGCCGCGGCGGCGTGCCGTGGCGCTGGAGGACGTGGCGACCGGGCTCCGGCGCTGGCGGCTGCCGGCGGCGCTGGCCCGGCTCGACATCCGCAACCGCTACCGCGGCTCCGTCCTCGGCCCCTTCTGGCTGACGCTGTCCACCGCCGTCATGGTGGTGGGCCTGGGCCTGCTCTACTCCTCGCTCTTCAAGATGAAGGCCCGGCCAGCTACCTGCCCTTCATCGCGGTCTCCCTGATCGTCTGGAACATGATCTCCCAGACCGTCACCGACGCCTGCACCAGCCTGACCAGCGCCGAGGGCATCATCCGCCAGGTGCCGCTGCCCTTCTCGGTCCACATCCTGCGCTGCGTCTTCCGCAACGCGCTGATCGGCGCCCACAGCCTGCCGCTGGTCTTCCTGGTCTTCCTCGCCTGCGGCACCTGCCCGGGCCCGAGGTCGCGCTGCTGATCCCCGGCCTGGTGCTGGTCGTGGTCAACGCCTTCTTCGTCGCCCTCTTCCTCGGCATGCTCTGCGCCCGCTTCCGCGACATCGGCCCGATCGTCGCCAGCCTGATGCAGCTGGCCTTCTTCATGTCCCCGGTGCTGTGGAAGCCCGGAGCTGCTCGGCGACAAGGCAAGATGGCTGCCGCTCAACCCCTTCTACGTACTGATGGAGACCGTCCGCGGCCCGCTGGTCGAGGGCGGCGTCCCCGGCCTCGTCTGGCTTTCGGCCGGGCTCTACACCCTGCTCGTCGCCGGCGTCGCCATGGCCTTCTTCATCCGCTTCCGCGGCCGCATCGCCTTCTGGGTCTGAGGCCCGAACCCATGCCGCACATCCTCGCCGACCACCTGACGATCAGATTCCCGCTCTATCACATGGGAGCGAGGTCGCTGAAGAAGCGCATCCTCGCCAAGTCGCCCCTGCGGCTGCGCGAGGATGCCTCGCACCGCGTCGTGGTCTCGGCGCTGCGCGACCTCAGCTTCCGCATCGGCCGGGGCGAGCGCGTGGCCCTCGTCGGCGGCAACGGCGCGGGCAAGACCACCCTGCTGCGGACCCTGGCGGGCGTCTACGAAGCCGGTCGGCGGCCGGCTCGAGGTCGCCGGGCTGGTCGGCTCGCTGATCGACCCCGCCGCCGGCATGGACCAGGAATCGACGGGGCGGGAGAACATCGTCCTGCGCGGCCTGTTCCGCGGCCTCTCGGAGGCCGAGAGCGAGGCCATGGCCGACGAGGTCGGCGCCTTCTCCGGCCTCAACGAGTTCCTCGACGTCCCCGTCCGCACCTACTCGGCCGGCATGCAGGTCCGGCTGTCCTTCGCCATGGCCACCGTCATGGAGCCCGAGGTGCTGCTGATGGACGAGTGGTTCCTCGCCGGCGACGCCGCCTTCATGGCCAAGGCCCGCGAGAAGCTCGCCAAGCTCGTCACCGAGGCCGAGATCCTGGTCCTCGCCACACACGACATGGCCATCGTCCGCGAATGGTGCACACGCGCCATCCGCCTCGACGCCGGACGCGTCGTCGCCGACGGTCCCGTCGAACAGGTCCTCCAAGCAGCCTAAAGCGCTCGATACGCGATGTCCCGCCGGCAGAAGCCCTCTGGCCAGTCCAGCGCATCCACCGCGGCATAGGCAGCGTCGCGCGCTGCCTGCACCGGATCACCCGTGGCGGCGATGCCGAGGACACGGCCGCCATTCGCCAGCACCGCGCCATCCGCCCGCCGCATCGTGCCGGCATGGAAGACCTGCACGCCCGGCACCGCCGCGGCGCGGTCGATGCCGCGGATCTCGGTGCCCTTCGCATAGGCGCCGGGATAGCCTTGCGCCGCCATCACCACGACGAGGCTCGGGCGCGGGTCCCAGCGCAGGTCGAAGTTCTTCAACTCGCCATCGCAGGCCGCCAGCAGCGCCGCCGGCAGGTCTGAGCGCAGCCGCAGCATCAGCGCCTGGCATTCCGGGTCGCCGAAGCGGACGTTGAACTCGATCAGCTTCGGCCCTTCGGCCGTGACCATCAGCCCGGCGAAGAGCACGCCGCGGAAGGGCGTGCCGCGCCGCGCCATCTCGGCCAGCGTCGGGCGGATCACCTTGGCCATGACCTGCTCGTGCAGCGCCGGGGTGAAGACCGGCGGCGGCAGAATAGGCGCCCATGCCGCCGGTATTCGGCCCGGTATCGCCGTTCCCGACCCGCTTGTGGTCCTGCGCCGCACCCATTGCCAGGGCGGTCTCCCCGTCGCAGAGGGCGAAGAAGGAGACTTCCTGGCCGACCAGGCAGTCCTCGATCACCACGGCGGCGCCGGCGGCGCCATGCACCCGGTCCTCCATGATCTCGGCGATGGCGGCCTCGGCCTCCTCGACGGTGGCGGCCACCACCACGCCCTTGCCAGCGGCCAGGCCGTCGGCCTTGACCACGATCGGCGCGCCTTGGGCGCGGATATAGGCCCGCGCGGCCACAGGATCGGTGAAGCGGGCCCAGGCGGCGGTCGGCACGCCGGCGGCATCCGCCACCTCCTTGGTGAAGGTCTTGCTGCCCTCAAGCTGCGCCGCGGCGGCGCTCGGCCCGAGCAGCGCAGCCCGGCCGCGGCGCAGGCATCGGCGAGGCCCAGGGTCAGCGGCGCCTCCGGCCCCCACCACCACCAGGTCCACCGCCTTCTCGCGGGCGTAGCCGACTAGGCCGGGGATGTCCTCGGCGCCGATGGCGACGCACTCCGCGACCTCAGCGATGCCGGCATTGCCCGGGGCGCACCAGAGCTGAGTCAGCAGCGGGGAGCCCGACAGCGCCCAGCACAGCGCATGTTCCCGCCCGCCGCCGCCGACCACGAGGACCTTCATGGCAAATCAGCCCTGATCTGAATCATCCGGGGAACAGCCTCCCCGCGGGCGGCCCTAGCATATCCTGCCGGCATGGACACCACGCCGCCGGTCGCCAAGGCCGCCCCGAACATCCCGGAATTCGCCGTCTCCGAGCTCGCCGGCGCCATCCGCCGGACGCTGGAGGACCGCTTCGGCCGGGTCCGCGTCCGTGGCGAGATCACGGAGCTGAAGCGCTATCCCCTCCGGGCACATCTATCTTTCGCTGAAGGACGAGAGCGCCAAGCTGGAATCGGTGATCTGGAAGACCAGCGTCCCGCGGCTCTCGATCAAGCCGGAGAACGGGGTCGAGGTCATCGCCATCGGCAAGATCGGCACCTATGCCGACCGCTCGAAGTACCAGCTGGTGATCGACCGGCTGGAATATGCCGGCGAGGGCGCGCTGCTGGCGCGGATCGAGAAGCTCCGCCTGCGCCTGCTGGAGGAGGGGCTCTTCGACCCCGCGCGGAAGCGCGCCCTGCCGTGCTGCCGCGGGTGATCGGCGTCGTCACCTCCGAACGCGGCGCGGTCATCCAGGACATCCGCACCACCATCCTGCGCCGCTTCCCGCGCCGGCTGCTGCTCTGGCCCGTCCCGGTGCAGGGGACCGGCGCGGCCGAGCAGATCGCCGCCGCCATCCGCGGCCTCGGCGCGCTGCCGCCGGAAGGGCCAGTGCCCCGCCCTGACGTCATCATCGTGGCCCGCGGCGGAGGCAGCCTCGAGGACCTGATGGCCTTCAACGAGGAGATCGTGGTCCGCGCCGTGGCCGAGTCGCCCATCCCGCTGATCAGCGCGGTCGGGCACGAGACCGACACGACCTTGATCGACTTCGCCTCCGACCGCCGCGCGCCGACCCCGACGGCGGCGGCCGAGATGGCGATCCCGGCCCGGGCCGACCTGCTGGCCGACCTGTCGCAGACCGGGGCGCGGCTGCTGCAGGCCGGGCAGTCGCTGCTCGACCGCGCCCGGCGGCGGCTGATGATGGCGGAGCGCGGCCTGCCCGACCTGCCCGGCATCCTCGGCGCCATGCGGCAGCGGCTTGAGGACCGGGGCGAGCGGCTGGCGGTCGCCCTGCCCGGGCTCATCGAGCGGAAGCGCGGCGCCCTCGCCCGCATCGCCCCCCGCTTGCCGCACCCGCGCGAGGGGATGGCGGCGCGGCGCGCGGCGCTCGGCTTGCTGGATGCGCGGCGGAGCGCGGCGCTGCACCGGGCGGTGGCGCGGGCTCAGGCGGCGCCGGCCCTGGCGCGGTTCTCGGCGACGCCCGTCGCGGCGCTGGTGCGGGAGAAGCGGGCGCGGCTGGACGGGCTGGTGGCGCGGCTCGAGGGCGTCTCCTACCAGGCGGTGCTGGCGCGCGGCTTCGCCCTGGTCTCGGACGCCGAGGGCGCGCCGCTGACGACGGCCGCCGCGGTGCCGGCGGGCGGGCGGCTGGTGGTGACCTTCGGGGATGGCCAGGTGGGCGCGACCGCGGATGGGGCGAAGCCGAAGCGGAAGGCCGAGCCGAAGCAGGGGGCGCTGCTGTGAGCGAAGGAAAGAAAGAATGGGGGAGGGTATCCCCCCATGCCCCCTTCTATTTCTCCGAGTCTGGCACCCGACGGTCGAACCTGCAGACTCACAAAAATAGATGGGGGTCCGGGGAATACCTTCCCCGGCCTTCCTCGCCGCGCCTTGCTCGGCCTGCTGCTGCTCCCGGCCACGGCCCGCGCCGCCGGCTATGCCCAGGGCATGCTCGTCACCGGCCGCGTCCCGCCCGGCACCAGGCTCGCCCTCGACGGCCGCCCGCTCCGCGTCGGCTCTCGCGGCGACTACGCCTTCGGCTTCGGCCGCGACCACGGGCCGGAGGCGGTGCTCACCACCACCCCGCCCGGCGGCCGGCCGGACGCCCAGCGCCTGGCCGTGGCGAAGCGCGAATGGCAGGTGCAGCGGCTGCAGGGCCTGCCCGGCGCCATGGTCACCCCGCCGCCCGAAACCATGGCCCGCATCATCCGTGACGCGCGACCACCTGGCGGCGCTGCGCAAGGTGGACAGCGCCGAGCCCCATTTCGCCGCCGGCTTCGTCTGGCCGGCGACGGGGCGCATCAGCGGCGTCTATGGCAGCCAGCGCATCCTGAACGGGGAAGCACGGGCGCCGCATGTCGGGCTCGACGTCGCGGTGCCGGTTGGCACCCCGCTGCGCGCCGCCGCTGCCGGCCGGGTGCTGCTGGCCATGGACCTCTACTTCACCGGCAACACCGTGGTGATCGACCACGGCTTCGGCGTGCAGACGCTCTATGCCCATATGTCGCGGCTGGATGTCGCCGAGGGGGAGGCGCTTGCCGCCGGCCAGGGCATCGGCCTCTCGGGCGCCACCGGCCGGGTCACCGGGCCACATTTGCATTTCGCGATGAACTGGTTCTCCACCGCGGTGGATCCGGCCAGCGCATTGCCCGCGACGCAGGGTTGAACTCCAGCGCCGCTGGACGCTTGAAGCCGGACCCAATCGGGAGGATCCGCATGTCCGACAGCTTCGCCCGCTACCCGAGCCTCAAGGACCGCACCGTCCTCGTCACCGGCGGGGCCAGCGGCATCGGCGCCGAGATAGTCGCGCAAGTCGCCGCCCAGGGCGCCCGCACCGCCTTCCTCGACTTCGACGACGTGCATGGCCGCGAGGTGGCGGAGCGCACCGGCGCGCTCTTCCTGCATTGCGACCTGCGCGACATCGCCGCGCTCCGCGCCGCGGTGGCGGAAGCCGCATCGCGGCTCGGCCCGATCACCGTGCTGGCCAACAACGCCGCCCGCGACGACCGGCATGGCTGGGAGACGGTGGAGCCCGACTACTGGGACGAGCGCATGCACACCAACCTGCGCCACCAGTTCTTCTGCAGCCAGGCGGTCGCGCCGATGATGCAGGCGGAAAAGCGGGGCTCGATCGTCTTCTTCGGCAGCGTGTCCTGGATGAAGTCGCAGGGCGGCATGCCGGCCTACACCACCGCCAAAGCCGCGGTGCACGGCATGGCGCGCGGCCTGGCGCGCGACCTCGGCCCCTCCGGAATCCGCTGCAACGTAGTGGTGCCCGGCTGGATCTTCACCGAGCGGCAGCAGCAGCTCTGGGCAACGCCCGAAGCGGTGGAGGCCTCACTTGAGCGGCAATGCCTGAAGGAGAAGCTCTACCCGCCCGATATCGCCCGCATGGTGCTGTGGCTGGCCGCCGACGACAGCCGGATGGTGACGGCGCAGACCTTCGTGGTGGATGGCGGCTCGATCTAGGAGCCGCGATCGTCCGGCGTGACTCCACGCAGGACGTGAATCGCTGCCCCAGGCAATACTACAGGCTGGCCGCGACGGTGAAGCGCACCGCCAGCGGCTCGACCGGATGGAAATGCCGGTCCTCCACCCCCGCCGCCGGCTCCCCCGGCAGGCGGGAGGCATACCAGTAGTCGATCTGGCTGGCCTTGCTGTTGAACAGGTTGAAGACGTCCAGCCGCAGGGTCACGCCGTTCTCCAGGCGGTAGCCGGCGCGGGCATTGACCAGGGCGGTGGTGCGGGACCGTTCCTGCCCGTCCTCGGTCAGCGGCCGCGGGCCGAAGACGCGCAGCCGCGCCGCGCCGAACCACCCCAGACCCTCGTCCCAGTTCGCCCCCGCCGCCAGCACCAGGTTGGGTGCGCCGGGCACATGGCTGCCTGCCGGGTCGTATTCGGTGAACCGCGCCCTCGTCGCCGCAACATCGAGGTCGAGCGCAACTGCCGGCGACACCTGCCAGCGGTTGGTCCATTCGAGCCCGATTCGCCGGCTGGCCCGGCTCGGCTCCGTCGTCCCGGCATCGCCGAGGAAGAGGATCTCCGAGCCGAGGTCAAGCACGAAGGCGGCCAGCCGGCTGTCGAGCCCGGGCAGCGCGCGGGTGGCGACGCCGATCTCCGCCCCCTTGGCCCGCACCAGCAGCGGCACGCGGGAGGCCGGGCTCAGCCGGTCCGCCGGCTCCACTTGGATGGCGGCGCCGCGCAGGTCGTTGCTGTGGAAGCCGCTGCCGGCATTGAGGAAGAATTCCGTCGCCCACCATGGCCCGAGCGCGATGCCGGCCTTCGGGCTGGCGATCCATGCGCCGGCCGCGCCGGGATTCGCCGCCAGGTCGCTGCGCACCTGGCCGCCCACCCAGTCGGCGCGCAGGCCGCCGGTCAGCCGCAGCCAGTCCTGCGGGCGGACCGTGCTGTCGGTGAAGAACCCGACGCTGTCCTGCCGCACCGCATCCTGCCGCACCGTCGAGAGCGCCGTGCGCGCCGCGGTCCGGAACAGGCCGAGGCGGATGTCGTCGTGCCGGGCCTGGACGCCGAAGCGCGTCTCCGCCGCGCGGCCCAGCGCCTCCCACGGGATGCTCTGCACCACCTCACCGCCCAGCACCCAGCGCCGGTCGGTCTGGTGGACCTGGTCGCCGTTGATCGGGTCGTCGAGGAAGTAGGTGAAGTTGTTGTACAGGTCGAGCGCCGAGCGGATGGCATAGGCGGAGACGCGCGTGGTGCCCCAGTCGCTGGTCGCCGCATAGCGGCCCGAAAGGCTGGCGCGCTGCGCCCGCCCGCCATCGGTCGGATCGATCGCGCCGAAGCGGTCGACGATGCCGGCGGAGACGCCGCGGGCCGGCACCTGGTCGGTCGAGTCCCAGCGGCCGGTGTAGCCCATGCCGGTCAGGCTGAAGCCGTCCAGCGCGGTGCCCTGGCTGTAGCGCAGCACCCCGTTCAGCCGGCGCAGGTCGTCACCGTTGCGCCAGGGGCCCTGATAGGTGGCGACCTCGCCGGCCGCCAGCAGCGTGCCGGCGCCGAGGTCCTTCGAGCCGGCGGCGAGGCCGCGCCAGTAACCGAAGCTGCCGACCGTGCCCTGCACGAAGGGGCGCTCCAACGCATCCAGCAGGTCCAACCGCAGCGCGCCGGCGTTGGCGAAATCGCCGTCATCGGCATAGTAGGGCCCTTGCGCACCCGCATCCCGGCCAGCAGCTCGGGGATCAGGAAATTCAGGTCGGCATAGCCCTGGCCATGCGCATGGGTCCGCATGTTGACCGGCATGCCGTCCAGCATGATCGCAAGGTCGGTCCCGTGGTCGAGGTTGAAGCCGCGCAGGAAGTACTGGTTCGCCTTCCCCTCGCCGCTGTGCTGCGTGACGACGAGGCCGGGCGCCGCCTCCAGCGCCTCGGCGGTGCGGGCGATCGGGCGGGCGGCGAGCGCCTCGCGCGGCACCTCGATCTCGCTCGCCGCGCCGGGGGCCGCTCGGCCGTGCCGGTGACCAGCATCGGCGGCAGCTCGGCCTCCTGCGCCCGCGCCACGCCGGCCAGCAACAGCAGCGCGCCGAACCACCCCAACCGCAATGCCGCCGTCCTTCGGTCCCCGCGCCGCAGTTAGGCCGCGGAAAGCGTCACGGGCAAGCCGGCCATCAGCGCATCGGCAGCGCGTAGATCAGCCCGCCCTGGGTCCAGAGCTTGTTCGGCCCGCGCGCCAGGTCGATCTGCGTGTCGGGGCCGAAGGAGCGGTCGTAGATCTCGCCGTAATTCCCCATCGCCCGCACCGCGTTGTATGCCCAATTGCGGTCGAGCTTCAACGCCTCGCCCAGCTCCGGCGTCACGCCCAGCAGGCGGCGGGTGTTCGGGTTGACGCTGGTCTTCCGCATCTCCTCGGCATTGGCGCGGGTGATGCCCTGCTCCTCCGCCTCGATCAGCGCGGTGGTGTACCAGCGCACCACGTCGAACCATTGCTGGTCGTCGCGGCGGATATAGGCGCCGTAGGGCTCCTTGCTGAAGCGCTCGGGCAGGATCACCCAGTCCTTCGGGTTGGCCATGGTCGACTTCACCCCGGCGAGCTGCGAGGCATCCGTGCCGAAGCTGTCGCAGCGGCCGGCCTGCAGCGCCGCCGCCGCTTGGTCGGTGCGCTCATACAGCACCGGCTTGAAGGGCGTGTTGATGCTGCGGAAGTAGTCGGCCGTCACCTGCTCGTTGGTCGTGCCCTGCACCAGGCAGATGGTGGCGTCGCGCATCTCGGCGACCTTCTCGACGCTGCCCTTCTTCACGATGAAGCCGTGGCCGTCGTAGAAATAGGTCACGACATGGCGCAGGCCGAGCGTCACGTCGCGCAGCATGGTCTGCGTTGAGGTGCGGAACAGCACGTCCACCTCCCCGGCCCCCAGCGCGGTGAAGCGGGTGGAGGAAGACAGCGGCGTGAAGCGCACCTTGTTCGGGTCGTTGAAGATCGCGGTGGCGAGGCCACGGCAGAGATCGACGTCCATGCCTTGCCAGACGCCCTTGCTGTCCGGCAGGCCGAAGCCGGCGACCCCGGTGCCGATGCCGCAGACCAGCTGGCCCCGCGCCTTGATCGCCTCCAGCGTCTGCTGCGCCGATGCGGCGCCGGCCGTGAGCAGAGTGGCGGCCATGGCCGCGGTGGCAAGGAAGGCTCGTCCCAGCATCGCCTTGATCCTTTCGTTGGTGACAAGGATGCTGTCCGGCCCGTGCCGGCCGCGTCAACCGGCACGCTTACGGGAAATCAGGCCGCCGGGACGCCCTCTGCTTGTTTCGTGGGCACGATCCGCCCATCCTCCATCGAGACGATGCGGTCCGCGAGGTCGAGGATGCGCGGGTCATGCGTCACCAACAGGATCGGCACCCCGCGCCGCTTCGCCAGGTCACGCAGCAGCCGCACCACCTCACCGCCCGATTGCCGGTCGAGCGCGGCGGTAGGCTCGTCCGCCAGGATCAGCCCGGGCTCGCCCGCCAGCGCCCGCGCCACCGCGACGCGCTGCCGCTGCCCGCCAGAGAGCTGGTCCGGCCGGCTGCCGCCGCGGTCGCCCAGGCCCACGGCCGCCAGCATCCCGGTCGCCCGCTGCAGCCGCGCGGCCTCGGTCGTGCGGGGGTCGAGCTCGATCGCCATGGCGACGTTCTGCTGCGCGGTGAGGAAGCCGAGCAGGTTGTGCTGCTGGAAGATGAAGCCGATCCGGCGGCGAAGCGCGACGCGCTGCCCTCGCCCGCGCTCATCAGCTCTCTGGCCCAGCACGCGGCAGGAGCCCTCCTGCATCGCCCTGAGCGCGCCAATCAGGGTCAGCAGCGTTGTCTTGCCGCTGCCGGAGGGGCCGGTGAGCAGCACGATCTCGCCGGGGCGGATGGTCAGGTCGATGTCGCGCAGCACCGGCCGGCGCAGCTCGCCCTCGCCATAGGCATAGTCGAGGCCGCGGATCTCGACGGGGGCGGGCCCCGCGACCGACGCCTGCCCGTCCATCAGAACATGTCCGCGGGGTTGGCGTCGCGCAGCTTGCGCATCGCCAGCAGCCCGGCGAGGCCGCACATGGTGAAGATCATCCCGAACACCGCCAGGCCCCGCGACGCATCCATCGCCAGCGGCAGGAAGGTGCTTCGGCCGACCACGTCATAGAGGAAGGCCGAAAGCGCGAAGCCCGGCAGGAAGCCGAGCAGCGCCAGGATGAAGGCGGCCGAGAGTACCGCGCGGCCGAGATAGAAGTTGGAATAGCCCATCGCCTTCAGCGTGGCGTATTCCTTGAGGTGGCTGGCGATGTCGCTGAACAGGATCTGGTAGACGATCACCATCCCGACGATCAGCCCCATGATGCTGCCGAACATGAAGATGAAGCCGATCGGCGTCGCGGTCTCCCAGTAGTCGCGCTCGTGCTTCACCAACTGCGGCTGCGACAGCACCATCACGTCGGGCGGCATCACCTGCTTCAGCCGCGCCACCGCCACGTCGCGGTCAGTCCCCGGCGCCAGGCGGATCGCCACCAGGTCCACCTGGCTGACCAGGCGTTCCTTCACCAGCCGACGGGAAATTCGTCTCCGACATCACCACGTTGCCGTCGGCACCGAAGGAAGGGCCGATCTCGATCAGCCCGACCACCTCCATCTGCCGGTTGGCGACCTGCACCTCGAAGGGCCCGCGCTGTTCCAGCAGCCTGGGCACCGGGCCGAATTCGGGGCGCGAGCGGCGGTCGAAGGCCATGGTGTCCGGGCGCTTCAAGGTTTCCACCAGCGGCGCCAGGCCGGGGAAGTCCATCACCCCCGCCTCGATGTCGAAGCCAACGAGTTGCACCGCGCGGCGGGCGCCGCTCTCGGGGTTCCGCCAGGTCGCTTGCGCCAGATAGACCGGCACCGCCGCCTCCACCTCCGGCAAGGCGAGCGCCTGGCTGGCGCGCACCCGCGGCAGCATCTCCGGCTTGAAGCTGACGATGGTCAACGGATGCATCAGGAAGATGTCGGCCCGCATGGCGGACAGCAGCGCGGTGGCGCTGTCGAACAGCGCGGAGCGGAATCCCAGCTGCATGAACACCAGCACGCAGGCGAACATGACGCCGGCGGTGGCCGAGGCGAGCCGCGCCTTCTCCGCCCGCAGCTGCCGCCAAGCCAGGCGGAGCGGGGAGCCAGAGCGCCACCCCCCGGCCGCGCGCGCGGCGCGCGGGCCTCGGGCGGCGGCGCGCCGGCCTCCCCGGTCAGCTCCGGTGCCCAGGGCAGGAAGCCGGGCGGCGCCGGCGCCTCACGCCGCTGCACGGTCATGGGCGGATCGCCACCTGGACCTGCATGTTGGTCCGCCGCCCAGCGCGGCGCGGCCTTCCTCGCCCAAGGCGAGACGCACCTCGACGGTGCGGGCATCCACCGCCGCCACCGGGTCGGTGCCGGCCTGGGTGGTGCGGCGGACCATCCAGCCGATCTCCCGCAGCGTGGCGGCGTAGCGGCGCGGCTCGCCGGGGACCACCACCTCGGCCGGCGCGCCCTCGCGCAGCCGGGGCAGGTCGGTCTCGAAGACATCGGCGACGACGTCGAGCCGGCTGAGATCGGCAAGGTCGAGCACGCCGTCGCTGCCGACCTGGTCGCCCGGCCGGGCATAGACCTTCAGCACGGTGCCGGCGATCGGCGCCACGATACGCGATAGGCCGGCATCGGCGCGGGCCTTCACGACCGCCGCCTCGGCCCCGGCCAACTCGGCCTCGGCCACCGCAAGGTCCTCCGGGCGGGGGCGCAGCAGGCGCTGCAGCGTCGCCTCGGCCTCGGCCCGTTCGGCGGCGGTGCGGCTGGCGGCGAATCGGTTGCGTTCGGCGGTGGCGATGTTGCCGGCGCCGGAGGGCAGCAGCGCCTCGGCCCGCTCGGCCTCGCGCCGGGCGCTGGCCTCGGCGGCGTGCAGCGCCTGGATGCGGGCGCGCTGCGCCTCGATCTCCTCCGGCCGGCCCGCGGCGCGGATGCGCTCGAAGCTGGCACGGGATTGCCGGGCGGCGGCCTCGGCCTGCAGCGCGGCGGCGTCCTTCTGCGCCGCATCGGCCAGCACCGCCAGCAGTTGCCCGGCCTCGACCCGGTCGCCCTCGGCGACCAGCAGGCGGTCGAGCCGGGCGACGTTGAAGCCACCGGGCTGGTTCAGCTTGCGGATGCGCGAGGCCGGCTCGACCCGGCCGAGCGCGCCGACGCCGATGGGTGCGGCCGGGGTGGCGGCGGGCGGCGGTGCACGGTCGGCGCTGCCCTCGCGGCTCCAGGCCAGGGCGCCGGCGCCGATCGCAGTCAGGACCAGCACTCCCGGCAAGAGCCGCCTGCGGTTCATTGACCGGCCTCAGCCGCAGGCACGCCGAGCTGGGCGATGAACTCGGCCTCGTCCAGCAGATCGCGCGAGAGCAGCGCCGCATCCTCCGGGCTGCCGCAGCCGAGCAGCGGAGCAAGGACGCCGAGCAGCCCCGGCGCTTCCGGCGAGACCTGGGTGGTGGCGGCCGCGGCGCCGGCCAGCAGCAGGATCATGGTGGCGCCCGCCACGGCCGGAACGAGCCTCATGGCGCGGCCTCCAGCAGGCGCGAGAGAGCGGCGTGCATGGCGTGGCGCTCCTGCTCCGTCGGCGTGTAGAGGCCGAAGACGCGGGCCATGAACAGCCCGTCGCCGGCCGCCATGATGGCGTGGCCATGACCGGACGGCAGGCCGTCCGCCGCCACTGCCTCCCGCATCCGGGCGATCACCGCGCGGATCGGGCCGAGCAAGGCGGGGTCGTGGTGGAAAGCGGCGAGGAAGACGGCCGCGGCACGGTCGCAGCGCTCGTTCATCGCCTCGGGCGTCAGCTCGAAGGCCCAGGCCAGCATCGCACGGGCGACCCGGCCGGGGCCTTCCGGCTGGCTGGCGACACAGGCCTCGAAGTCCAACGCCATCCACTCGGCCATGCGGCCGAGCAGGCCGGTGATCAGCGCTTCCTTGGAGCTGAAGTGATAGAGCAGCCCGCCCTTGGAGACGCCGGCCTGGCGAGCCGCGGCATCAAGGGTCAGGCCGCTGACACCGCGGGCGCGGACGATCGCCTCAGCGGCGTCGAGAATGCGAGTGCGGGCGTCGCTTGTCACGGATCCATCAGGCATGGGGAGAGACTATACCGGCTGGACGGTCAGTCAACCGTCCAGCCGGTATAGCGACCTTGACATATCCGATGGCGAAGGCCGCCGGAGCGGCTAAGTCCTGCCGCGATGGATCAGTCGGGCTTCGGCCAGCGCCGATGCAGCCAGAGCCACTCCTCCGGCCGCTCCCGGATCCAGGCCGAGAGTCGGTCGTTGATCGCCCCGGTCAGCGCCCGGATCGCTGCCTGGCGGTCGGCCATCCCGGGCAGCGCTAAAGGCGGGTCCACCACCAACCTGAACCGGCAGGCGCCGAGCCGCTGGATGCGGCCTGGGATCACCGGGCAGTGGAAGCGCAACGCCAGTTGCGCCGGGGCCGGCGCGGTCATCGCCGGCACGCCCAGCAGCGGCACCTCGATCCCGTCGTTCAGCTTCTGGTCGGCCAGCAGGCCGAGCACCCCGCCCTGTGACAGGAATTTCAGCGCCGCCCGGGCACCCTGCGCACCCTTCGGAAACAGCGGCAGCGGCGGCCCCGGCACCGCCCGGGCGCGCAGCCCGTTGACCAGGGCGTCCACTGCCGGGTTGTCCGCCGCGCGGTAGACGCTGCCCATACGGATGCCGAGCCGCTCGAGCGCCGGCGGCAGCACCTCCCAATTGCCGATATGACCCGAAACCATGATCGCCGGCCCACCTGCGGCGGCGATGGGCGCCAGGTGCTCGGCCCCGACGATCTCCCACTTGAGCGCCGGCAGATGCGGCAGCTCGCCGACCGTGCGGCCCAGATTCTCCCACATGCCACGCAGGATGCGGGCGCGCTGGGCGGCATCGCGCTCCGGCAGCGCCAGCGCCAGGTTGGCCCGGGCGATGCGGGAGACCGGCAGCAGCGGGCCGAGCCAACGGGCCAGCGCGCCACCGGCATGCGAGGCACCGACCGGCCCGAGGCGGCGCGCCAGGGCGAGGACCGCGCGGACGGCCAGGGTCTCGAAGGCGGATTGCAGCCTTCTACGCCGAGCGACTCAGGCAGGGATCGGCACCCGCTGCGCCAAAGGGTCGAGCAACCCCTCGATCGTCGCCGGCTCCTGCCATTCCAGCCGGATCGTCACTACCGTGACCCGGCTGCGGAAGGCAGCGGGGATGCGGACGAAATCCTTGCGGGTGGTCACTGGGACGGCGCGCAGCCGCTCGGCCTCGGCCAGCAGCTTCGCGCATGTCGCCCTCGTCGAATGGGTAGTGGTCGGCGAAGGGCATCCGCCCGGCCAGCACCGCCCCGGCCTCCTGCAGGGTCGAGAAGAACTTGCGCGGGTTGCCAATGCCGCAGAAGGCATAGACCGGCTGGCCGGCCAGCAGCTCGGCCTCCGGCCCCGGCACCAGCTTCGCCCGCAGCACCGGCAGGCGGGGTGGCAGCCGGGCAAGCGCACCGCACTCGTCCTCGCCGATCAGCACCGCTGCACGGCAGCGGGCGGCCGCGGCCTCCGGCATCTCCCGCAAGGGCCCGGCCGGGATGATGCGGCCATTGCCGAAGCCGTAGGTGCCGTCGACGATCAGGAGGGAAAGGTCCTTCTCTAGGGTGGGGTTCTGCAGCCCGTCATCCATGACGATGCACTGCGCCCCGCCGGCGACCGCAGCCCGCGCCCCGGCGGCGCGGTCGGCCGAGATCCAGGCCGGCCGCTCGGCCGCCAGCAGCAGGGCCTCATCCCCCACCGCCTGACTGTCATGGGCGCGCGGGTCGACCCGGGCTGGGCCCTTCAGATGACCACCATAGCCGCGCAGGAGGAAATGCACGCCAACGCCCCGCCTCGCCAGCCGCTGGCCGAGATCGAGCGCGACGGTGGTCTTGCCCGACCCGCCGGCCGTGGCATTGCCGCAGCAGATCACCGGGACCGGCGCCGTCCAGCCATGCCGCCGCATGCGCCGCGCGGTGACGGCGGCATAGACGGCGGCGGCGGGGGACAGGAACAGGGGCAGCAATCCCCCACCGTCCCCGGTCCAGGATTCGGGGGCACGCATCAGGCCTCGACCAGTCCTCGGTTCATCAGGCGTTCACCCGGCCGGATCCCGGTACCGGCGATGCCGGTCCGGGGCCGCAGCCCGGCCCTCGACGCCCCCGTTCTGGATGGGTTGGCTGGCCCGGCGTCGCCGCCGGATCGGCCTCAGGGGGGCGTCACGCAGACTTCCTTCGGCACATCCCCAGGCCCGGCGCCGGGGAGGAGCCCGATCAGCATTCCCGCGAGGAGGTCCGGCAGGCCGGCCTCCGCCGCGAGCGCCGCGGCGGCGGCATTCGCCATGGCTTGTCCGCGGTCCGGATTCGATAGCACGGCCCCGGCGGCAGCCGCCAGCGCCGCCGGCTCGGGCGCCACGCGGAGGGCGCCGCCTTCGGCCAGCAGCCGGGCGACCGGCTCCTCGAAGTTCCAAGTATGCGGGCCGAGCAGGATGGGGCAGCCGAGCCGGGCCGGCTCGCGCGGGTTCTGCCCGCCATGCGGGACCAGGGAGCCGCCAACGAGGCAGACCCCGGCCAAGCGATAGAACAGGCCGAGCTTGCCCAGGGTATCCGCGACATAGAACTCGGTCTCCGGCCCGGGCAGGGCGCCGGCCGCGCGCCGCACCACCGCCAACGGTGCCAACTCGTCGGCGATGGCGCCGCCGCGGTCCGGGTGGCGCGGGACGATGATGGTCAGCAGCCCGGGCTGCGCCAGGGCCAGTCGCGCATGCGCCGCGGCGACGATTGCCTCCTCCCCCGGCTGGGTACTGGCGGCGAGGAAGACCGGGCGGGCGCCGATCGCATCGCGCAGCGCCGCCAGCGCCGCCGCATCGGCCGGCAGAGGAGGCGCCGCATCCTTCAGGTTGCCTGGCGTCAGCACCTCGGCCGCGCCCAGCGCCCGCAGCCGGGCCGCATCGGCGGCGGACTGGGCCGTGACCAGGCGGAAGGCGCCGAGCAGCCGTCGCCCGAGTCCCGGCGCGAGCAGCCGCCAGCGGCGGGCCGACCGCGCGCTGAACCGCGCATTCACCAGGGCCAGAGGCATCGCCGCGCGCGCCGAGGCCGGCGATCAGGTTGGGCCAGAGCTCGGCTTCCACCAGCACCGCGCAATCCGGCCGCCAGCCATCGAGGAAGCGCGCCACCCAGCGGGGCACGTCCAGCGGCACAAAGCGGTGCAACAGCCGCCCGCCCAGCCCATCCGGCAGCCGCTGGACCAGCAGCCCGGCGGCGGTGACGGTACCAGTGGTGACCAGCAGGGTCAGGTCCGGCGCGCGGGCCGCCAATGCCTCGAGCAGCGGGACGACCGAGAGGGTCTCGCCGACGCTCGCCGCATGCAGCCAGAGCAGCCGGCCGGGCGGCCGGGCGGCGCCCTCGCCCCGGCGTTCGCCGAGCCGCGCCGCGATCTCCTTGCCCAGCCGGGCCCGCCGGCGGAGATGCAGCGGCAGCAGCAGCGGCGCCGCGGCGCCGGCGGCGAGCCGCCAGAGCGCGAGGCCGGTGGTCATGCCATGGCGGCGCGGGCGGCCACCGGGGCCGCCACCCAGGCATCGGCCGCGGCGCAGGCGGCGGTCAGCCCGGCCTCGATGGCCGGTAGGGCGGCGAGCGGGTCGTCCCGGTCGACTGCCACGGCCGGCTGCACCACCAGCACGCCGCGGCCGAAGGGCAGCGGCAGCACCATGCGATCCCAGCTCCCCAGAACATGCACCCGTGTCGTTCGCGCGGCGCAAGGCAGCACCGGCAGGCCGGAGACGGCGGCGAGCTGGGCGACGCCGGGCGCCGCGACCCGGCGCGGCCCGCGCGGCCCGTCCGGGGTGATCGCCACCATGTCGCCCCGGGCCAGCATCCGCAGCAGCACGCGCATGCCGGTGGCGCCGCCCTTGCTGGCGCCACCCTTCGCGGCGGCCCCCGGCACTGGTCGAGGCATGCACCATGTCGAGGTCGAAGCGCCGCACCACCTCGCCGATGAAGCGGCCGTCGCGGTGGCGGGAGACCAGGACATGCGCCCGCATCCCCGCCATCTCCGGCAGCCGGGCGCGGGCCTGCTGCCAGAGCATCGGCATCATCGGCAGGCGTTCGTGCCAGAAGGCGGCGATAACGGTGCGGGGCTTGCCCGCCGGGTCGCGGAAGGCGGCGCGCAGCGGGGCCTCCCCCAGCAGCGTCCAGCGCGTGGTGCGGTAGACGCAGGCCAGGTACAGGCCGAGCAGCCAGGCAAAGGCCGCCTGGGCAGCAGCGGAGCGGATCAGCCGCCGGAACATGGATGCGGGCGCATATCGAGAAGCGCCGGGTAGCATGCCGGGCGGCGGCGGAACAGGCCACCGCGCCGCGCCCGGTCGCGGGTGGCTGGTCCAGAGCCCCTAGCCGATCGGCACCAGCTGGCGGCGGAAGACGGCGGCGCAGGCCTCCCAGGAATAACGCTCCGCATGCCGCCGCGCCGCTGCACGGTCGCAGCCGAGCGCCGCCAGCGCCGCCGCCCGCAGGTCGGCGTCCACCACCCCGGCGCCGGAGCCCGGGATGACGTCGAGCGGCCCGGTCACCGGATAGGCCGCAACCGGGAGTGCCGCAGGCCATCGCCTCGAGGATCACAAGGCCGAAGGTGTCGGTCTTCGAGGGGAAGACGGAGACATCCGCCCCGGCATAGCAGCGCGCCAGGTCGGCCCCTGCTTCCAGCCGGCGAAATGCGCCGCCGGGAAGCGCCGGGCCAGCGCGGCACGCTGCGGTCCGTCGCCCACCACCACTTTCGACCCCGGCAGGTCGAGCGCCAGGAAGGCCTCGATGTTCTTCTCCACCGCGACGCGGCCGGCATAGAGGAAGACCGGCCGCGGCAATCCGGCCCAAGCCTCGCGCGGCTCGAGCGTGAACTGGGCGAGATCGACGCCGCGGGTCCAGGGGCGGATCCTGGTGAAGCCGCGCTCGGCGAGCTTGGCGCGAAGTGAGGGGTGGCGGCGAAGGTGCCGTTCCCGGCTTCATGGAATCGGCGTAGCCAAGCCCAGGCGAAGCGCGGAGGCAGGCCGGTGCGGGCCTGCAGGTACTCAGGAAACTTGGTGTGGAAGCTGGTGGTGAAGGGCCAGCGGCGCTGCAGGCAGAGCGCCCGCATCGCCATCCCGAGCGGGCCCTCGGTGGCGATATGCACCGCGGTCGGGCGAAAGGCGTCGACCACCCCGCGCAGCGGGCGAGCCGGCCGCAACGCCAGGCGAATTTCCGGGTAGCCCGGCATTGGCAGGGTGCGGAACCGGTCGGGCCCGATCACCTCCACCGTGTCGCCCAACGCCCTGCAGCCGCGCGGCGACGGTCGACAGGGTGCGCACCACGCCGTTCACCTGCGGCGCCCAGGCATCGGTGACGATCAGCAGCCGCAGCATCTCGGCATCGGGCAGGGTCGTGGCCGCGGCATCCGGCGCGTCAGCGAGGTCGATGAACATGGCAGGGTGCCGTTCAAGCCACCGCCACGACTGGGCTGCCGAGCCGGCGCCAGAAGGAAAGCCGGTTTTCCGCCGCCCAGTCCACCAACTCGAACCGGCCGTCGGCGTGCTCGACCAGCGCGGTGCAGCTTTCCACCCAGTCGCCGTCGTTCATGTACATGACGCCCTGCACCATCCGCATCTCGGCATGGTGGATATGGCCGCAGATGACGCCATCCAGGCCACGCCGCCGCGCCTCTCCGGCCAGTGCCAGCTTGAACCGGTCGATCGCCTTGACCGCGCCCTTCACCTGGCGCTTCAGCCACTGCGACAGCGACCAGTAGGGATAGCCGAGGCGCCGCCGGCCGAGGTTGAGGACCCGGTTCAGCGCCAGCGCCCAGTCATAGGCCCAGTCGCCGAGATGAGCGAGGACCTTGGCATAACGGATGACGCCATCGAACTCGTCCCCATGGATCACCAGGTAGCTGCGGCCATCCGCACCCTCATGCACCGCGTCGCGCGCCATCCGCACGCCTGCGACCTCGAAGCCAAGACCCAGCCATTCGCGGAACATCTCGTCGTGGTTGCCGGGGATGTAGGTCACCGTGACGCCGCGCCGGGCAATGGTCAGGATCTCGCGCAGCACCTCGTCGAACTCGCTGGTCCAGTACCAGGACTTGCGTAGCCGCTAGCCGTCGATGATGTCGCCGACGAGGTACAACTGGTCGCACTCGGTCCGGCGCAGGAAGTTGAGCAGGAAGTCCGACCGGGAGCCCCTGGTCCCGAGATGCACGTCCGAGAGGAAGATCGTGCGGTATCGGCTCTTTGCATCGGTCGTCTGCATCGCACCTGCCTCAGGGACCGGTTCCGGCGCAGGAGGATGACCGCACCGGGGCACCGGCTGTTGCGCGCCGCCGGAGTAACGCAGGCGAGCGGCAGCGGCCGTGAATCTTGCGTGACGCTGGGGCGAAAGCTGGTCCCGGATGCCGGATGTCACGCCCCTGCAATCGAAGGAACGCGGTGCTGTCGCGGTGATGGGCCGGCGGGCAATGCGCCGCCGACGCAGCCTGGCAATGCAGGCCGGTCCCTCTCAACCCCACCACTGGCACGCATATCGCAGAGCGGTGAGAATAGACAGGATTTTGGATAACAAAGCACCTATAAAGGAGACACTTCCTGACGATATTTAAGCGCTTGAAGCCCACATTTTCGTATACGCATAACAATGATCTGAAATTGGTACTACACCACTACTCGTGAGAAGTTAAGCTTCAGCTCCACTCATAGGGTTTTCCGCGGCGGGTCGATCCTTTCGTCCCGTAAGACAATCACGCGGGCGAGAAAATGAACTTCACGAGATCGCTGTTCCTTACCGGCCTGCTGATGCTTGCGGCCGGCGGCTCCGCCTTGGCGCAGGTGAGCGGCCCCTATATCGGCGCCGGAGCCGGGGCGAATTTCCGCCAGGATTCCGACCTGACCCTGAAAGGGCATGGTGCGGACATGGCTCGCGCCATGCGCATCGGCACCACCGGCACGCTTAGCTTCGACAGCCCCGGCCCGGTCGCCTTCGGCAGCCTAGGCTGGGGCTTCGGCCAGGGCATCCGCACCGAGGTGGAGTTCAGCTATCGCAGCGCCGGGGTCGGCGCGGTGTCCGTCGCCGGCTATCCGGCGCACCCGCAGCTGCACCGGCACGACCAGCACCTCGGCGGTGATGGCCAACCTGTTGTATGACGTCCAGGGCTGGGCTGGCGCCTGGGCGTGCCGGTTACGCCGCAGGTCGGGCTCGGTGCCGGCTATGCCTGGTCCGCCTATGACAAGGTGATGACGCGCAGCGGCAATGATGGCTCGATGACCTATGGCGTCGACGGCCGCTTCGCCTACCAAGCTATCGTCGGCCTGGATTGGAACCTGTCGCGCCTGCTGCCTGGTCTCTCTCTCTCCACCCAATACCGCTATTTCGCGGTGCTTGATCCGCAGGTGGAACATGGCGTGAAGATCGGCCGAGCCGGCTTCCGCGACGCCAAGGTCGAGACGACCAACCACAACCACGCCCTATTGGTCGGGCTGCGCTATGCTTTCCGCAGCCCGGGAGTGCCGGCAGGCGTGCTTCCCTAGGCGCGGCGGCGCCTCAGGCCTGGCCGCGCCCCTGGGCCTCGCGGCGGAGCGCCACCGCGGTCGCGGCAAGGCCCGCGGCCAGCGAGACCGCGCCGAGCGCCGGGGCCGCCAGCAGCGCCCCGGGCGCCAGCACGGCAGCCGGGCCAAGAGCCAGCCCGACCGCGGCAAGCCCACCGATAGCGGCCAGGACGGCCAGGAAGCACAAGGCGATCATCGGCGGGACCTCTCCTTCTGACGGCAATGCGGCAGCGCGCTGCCACGATGATGCCATGATTTGGCCCCAGTCCACCCCAATGCGAGCGCGCCGCCCGGACCAGGGATCCGGGCGGCGCAAACGTGACCAAAGCACGACAGTCAGGTGGGCCGCAGGCCCGGTTCAGCCGGTCTGCTGGATCGCCGAGAGCATCCAGGGGCCGCCCTGGGTGCGAACGAAGGTCCAGAGCTTCGTCGCCGTGACCCGGCGGCTCGGGTCACCCTCCACCACCGCGCCATCGCTGATCCGGCGGGTGACGTCGACCTGGGAAAAGCGCATCGCCACCGTGGCGTAATCCCGGGCGCCCTCGCGCCAGGCCTCGGCCAGGTCGCCCTTCTCGAGCACCACGTCGCGCGTCTCGTTGCGCCAGCCACGGCGAGCGAGGTCAGCCAGGTCATTGCCGAAATACTGCATCATCTCCGGCGTCGCGACCGCCCGCATGCCCTGTTCGTCCTGCCGAGACCAGGCAGCGTTGACCACCTTCAGGGCATTCTCGAAGGCCTGGAAATCGGCCGGGGTGAGTTGGATGGGCTCACCCGCCGGGGCAGCGCGGCCACCCCCGCCGCCATAGGCCGGACGGGGGCCGTGCTGTGCCTCCCGCGCCATGCCCGCAGGCATCCCGGCCAGGGCCGGCTGCTGCCGGCGGCGGAACCAGGCCATGGCGAAGCGCACCAGCAGCACCACGATGCCGATCTGCAGCAGCAGGCCGAGGATGCTGGCGAAGCCGCTCAGGCCGCCGAACAGCCCATGGCCGAATAGCAGGCCGCCGATGCCGGCGCCGATCAGGCCGCCCATCAGCCCGGCCATGAGCGGCGAGCGGGAGAAGAAGCCGCCTGACGGGTTCGGCTGGAAGGGCCGCGAGGGCTGGGCATAGCCCGGCTGCCCATAGGGCGCAGCGGGCCGCGCCGGCTCCGACCAGGTCCGGTCCATCTGGCGGGCGGTGCCGGGCGCGGTCTGGGTGGAGGGGGTGGGCTGAAGGTGCGAGCCCCGCGGCTCCCCATCGAGGAGCCGCCGCCCGGCCGCGCATCAGCGATCGCCGGCGCGAGCGCAAGGGCCGCGGCAGCGAAGGCCGCGAGCAGGAAGGCAGGACGGCGCATGGTCTGGGTTTTCTCCGGCATCATGTTACTTGGCGTCCATATAGGGTGCCGCCTGGAGGATTGCGACAGGGCCGGCAAGCCTTCACCCTGGCCCCGTACCGGCCGGGAGACAACGGAATGGCGCAGGCGTGGATCAGGGCGGCGGCCCTCGGTGGGCTCTTGCTGGCGGCAGGCACCGCCGCGGCGCAAACGCCGGCGAAGGTCTTCCGGTTCGCTACCAGCACCGATGCGGCAACGCTCGACCCGCACGCGACCAACGCGCTCTTCACCTACCTCGTCGTCTCCCAGGTCTATGAGCCGCTGACCCATCGGGGCGACGACCTGACGCTGCATCCCGGCCTGGCGGTCCGCTGGGAGCAGGTCGAGCCGACGCGCTGGCGCTTCCACCTGCGCGACGGGGTGACCTTCAGCGGCGGCGAGAGCTTCGAGGCCGAGGACGCCGCCTTCTCCATCGCCCGGGTCCGGGCGCCGACCAGCAACTACGGCATCTATGTCGACACCGTCTCGGGCACCGAGGTGGTGGACCGGCTTCACGCTCGACGTCCTCACCCGCACCCCGGACGCCACCATCCCCGACAAGATGAGCCGCGTCCTGGTGATGGACAAAGGCTGGTCGGAGGCCAACCGCAGCGCCGTGCCGCAGAATTTCGGCCAGCGGGAGGAGACCTTCGCCGCCCGCAACACGAACGGCACCGGCCCCTTCGTCATCACCCGGCGGGAGGTCGACCAGCGCACCGTCATGGCGCGCAACCCGCGCTGGTGGGGGATCGAGGCCAAGGCGGCGCCGGGCAACGTCACCGAATCCCCAGTACATCGTGCTGAACTCGGATGCGACGCGGGTCGCCGCCCTGCTCTCGGGCGAGGTCGACATGGTGCATGTCGTCCCGGTGCAGGATATCGAGCGCATCCGGCGCGATCCGAAGCTGCGGGTGCTGGAGGGGCAGGAGAACCGCACCGTCTTCCTCGGCATGAACCAGGAAGCCGACGCCCTGTCCTCGAGCGACATTCGCGGCCGCAACCCCTTCAAGGATGTCCGGGTCCGCCAAGCCGTGGCGCATGCGATCGACGTCGAGACGCTGAAGCGCCGCACGCTGCGCGGCCAGGCGGTGCCGACCGGGTCGATGTGGACGCAATTCGTCAATGGCTGGACCGCCGAGACCGACAAGCGGCTGCCCTATGATCGCGAGCGGGCGAAGGCGCTGCTGGCCGAAGCCGGCTATCCCCAGGGTTTCGCCATCGGCTTCGACTGCCCGGTCGGCACCTATGACGAGGCCTCGCCAGGGCGTCGCCGCGATGCTGGCCCAGGTCGGCATCAAGGCGAGTTTGAACCTGGTGCCGAACAGCCAGTTCATCGGCCGCATCCAGCGGCGCGAGAGCCAGTTCTACGCGCTGTCCTGGGGCGTGCCGACCTTCGACGCGCTCTACACGCTGCGCGCCATCATAGCCTCCCGCGCGCTCGGCGGCAGCGCCAGCTGGAATGCCGGCGGCTATGCCAATGCCGAGTTCGACGCGCTGGTGCGGCGGGTGGAAGCGGAGACGGATGCGGAGACCCGGCGCGGCCTGATCGCCCGGGCGCATGCGCTGCACAATGCCGAGCTGGGCCATGTCCCGCTCTACCACATGATGATTCCCTGGGCGGTGCGGCAGGGCGTCAGCGTGACGCACCGGGCGGACAACCAGGTACAGGTGCGGGAGATCCGCATCGACTGAGCGCCGCGGCCGCACCGGCCGGACCAAGCGCCACCGGCCTGACAAACGCGCTACCCCGCCATTTGTCCTTTGGCGGCAGGGGCGGCCGGTCGCAGTCTCCCATGTGCCGACAGGGGAGGCTGCCATGAAGAGGATCGTGCTGCTGTCAGCGACGATGCTGTTAGCAGGCCTGTTGCCGCCCGCCGCGCCAGCGGCAGCACAGCCGCGCAAGCAAGCCGATGCGACGCTGATCGCCAGCGCCATGTCGGCGGGGCCGAAATCCATCGCCCGGGACGCCACCGTCGTTGCCATGGAGGCCGACGGCAGCATGCGGACGCTGCGCCAGGGCGGGAACGGCTTCACCTGTATCCCGGACGACCCCGCCTCCCCAGGTCGCGACCCAATGTGCCTCGACGCCAATGGTATGGAATGGCTGCATGCCTGGATGAACAAGGCGCCGCCACCAGACAAGGTCGGCATCGTCTTCATGTTCGTCACCGGCAGCGATGCCAGCAATACCGACCCTTTCGCCACCAAGCCGGAGGCGGGCCGCCGGTGGATCAGCACCGGGCCACATATGATGGTGGTCGGCGGGCCGGCGGTGAATGCCATGGCGGGCTATCCCCGCACGCCCGACCCGGACCCGGGCAAGCCCTTCATGATGTGGATCGGCACGCCCTATGAGCATGCGATGATCCCGATCTGCTGATGAACGAGCGCGGCGGCGCCGCATCCGCTGAACCGCGCCGGCAGCGGCAGCGTTGGCGCGACGTCCTCCCGGAGCCGCGCCGCCGATGTTCCCGCACAGCCTCCCCGGCTGCCGGGCGCTGGACGCGCTGAACTTCGCCCTGGCCGATGTCCGCGACGGGCTCGGCCCCTATCTCGCAATCTTTCTCCTGGCGCTCGGCTGAGACTCGGCGCAGTCCGGCACGGTGCTGACGATCTCCGGCCTCGCCGGGCTCGGGCCCAGGAGCCGGCCGGCGCCCTGGTGGATGCGGTGGCGGCGCGGCGGGCGGTGCTGGCGCTGGCGGCGCTGGTGATCACCGCCACGTGCCTGCTGATCCCGGCCTTTCCCGGCTTCTGGCCGGTGGCGGGGCTGCAGGCAGCCAGCGGCATGGCCGCCGCGGCGGGTGGGCTTTCCCCGTGGTTCGGCCCGGTCGCGGTGTTCTGGCTGCTGGGCGGGATGGCGCTGGCGAGCATCGCCGCCATCCTGGTGCCCGGCCGGGCGGATCGACGCGCGGCTGGCGGGCGGCGCCGACGAGGATGGCGACGGGCACGTCTCGGCTTGGCAGATGCTGCTGGCCTGCCGGCCACTGCTGGTCTTCGCGCTCAGCGTCGCGCTGTTCCACCTGGCCAATGCGGCGATGCTGCCGCTGGTCGGGAAGAAGCTGGCGCAGCGGACCTCAACTCGCGGCACGGCGCTGATGTCGGCCTGCATCGTCGCGGCGCAACTAGTGATGGTGCCAATAGCGGCGCTGGCCGGGGCCTGGGCCGATGGCGGGGGCCACAAGCCGCTGTTCCTGGCGGGCTTCGCCGTGCTGGCGCTGCGCGGCCTGCGTCCATACCCTGTCGGACGATCCCTGGTGGCTGATCGGGGTGCAGGTACTCGACGGGATCGGCGCCGCGCTGTTCGGCGCGCTGATGCCGATGATCACCGCCGAGCTGACGCGGGGCACCGGGCATTTCGGCACCGGGCTGGGCGCCGTCGCCACCACGCTCTCCAGTGCCGCGGCCGACCGGGTGGTGGTGCAGGCCGGCTATTCGGCTGCCTTCCTCGCCCTGGCCACGACCGCGCTGGCCGGGGCGCTGCTGTTCCTGGTGGGCGATGCCGGAGACCGCCGCGTCGGCTACTGCGGCTTCAAGGAGGCCAACGTGGTCTCCTTCTCCGCTTCGCTGAGCGGGACCATCTGCTGCCAGACCGCGGCGGCCCAGGCCTGCGCATGGCGCGACAACCGCTCGAGGTCGTGCTCGTCGAGGCCTTCGACGTAGTCCGCGACGCTCTCGCCCTCGTCGTCCCAGCCGGAGGCGAGGTCGACCACCACCGCCGTCGCGTTCATCGCCTCGTCATCCAGGTCGCCTGCCTCGAAGGCGCCCATCTCCACCAGCTCCGGTACCTGATGCGCGGTGACGATGGCCAGCGCCGCCGCCTCCCGCAGCGGCATCCGGCCATCCTCGTTCAGCGACAGCTCGGCGAGGGCCGCGATCGCCTCACGCTCCATGTGCTCGCGCGCCTTGCGCCATTCCTGGATTGCCATCCGCGCCTCCCCCGCTCAGCCACCGGCCATCGTCAGCCCCTCGACCCGGATCGTCGGGCTGTCGGTGCCGCGGCAGAGATTCCAGGTCGTCCGCGGGCGTCAGGTTCAACAGCATCTCCTTCACATTGCCGGCGATGGTGATCTCGCTGACCGGCTCGGCCAGGGCGCCATCGCGGATCATGAAGCCGGCCGCACCGCGGCTGTAGTCGCCGGTCACGCCGTTGACGCCCATACCGATCAAGCTCGGTGACGTAGATGCCCTCCCGGATGTCGGCCATCAGCGCCGCCGGGGTCATGCTGCCGGGCTCTAGCCACAGATTCTGTGGTGCTGGGCGAGGGCGGGCCGCCGGTGCCGCGGCTGGCATGGCCGGTGCTGGCCATGCCGAGCTGCCGGGCGCTGCGCCAGTCTAGGATCCAGGTGGTGAGAATGCCGTCCTCGACGATGGCGCGGCGGGTGCCCTTCATGCCCTCCCCGTCGAAGGGCCGGCTGCGCAGGCCGCGCCGCCTTGTCGGGTCGTCCACCACGGTCAGCCCGGCCGCCATCACCCGCTGGCCCAGCCTGTCGCCGAGGAAGGAGGTGCCGCGCGCGACCGCGGCGCCGTTGATGGCGCCCGAGAGGTGGCCGAGCAGCGAGGCCGCGACGCGCGGGTCGTAGACCACGGGCAGGCGGGCAGTCTTCGGCCGGGTCGGGTTCAGCCGCGCCACCGCCTTCTCCCCGGCGCGGCGGCCGAGCATCGCGGCGTCCTCCAGGTCGGACAGGTGGACGGTGCTGGAGTAGTCGTAGTCCCGCTCCATCCCCGTGCCCTGCCCGGCGAGCGCTGTGACCGAGATGGAATGGCTGGTCCGGGCATACTCCCCGGCAAAGCCGTTGCTGGCAGCCATGGCGATGGCGTAGCGGCCCCAGCCGGCGGAGGCGCCTTCGGAGTTGCTGACGCCGGCGACGGCGAGCGCCGCATCCTCGGCCGCCGCGGCGCGGGCGATCAGCGCCTCGGCATTCGGCTCCTCGGTATCCGCGAGGTCGAGATCGACTGCGATGAGGCCGTCCGGCGCGTCGGCGAGACCGGCATGCGGGTCCTCCGGCACCACCCGCGCCATGGCGACGGCGCGCTCGGCCAACGCGGCGAAGCCCTTTGGCGAGGGGTCGGTCGAGGAGACGATGGCCTGCCGCTGGCCAAGAAAAACCCGCAGGCCGAGGTCGAAGCCCTCGGAGCGCTCGAGCTGCTCGATCGCACCGAGCCGGCGGGAGACATGAAGGGAGGCATTGCTGACCAGGATGGCGTCGGCGGCATCCGCCCCGGCGCGGCGCGCGGCGGCGACGAGGTCCTGCAGGGTATCGGCGTGGGTCATCTTGATCTCCTCGGAGCCGGGGCGCTTGGGCCCCTGCCCTCGGCCAGGGGATGGCCGGGCAGGGCGGAATGGGCTGGCCGGGGCGGGGCCGCGCCCCGCCGCCGCTCAGGCCGCCAGCCGGCCGGCGATCTCCTGCAGGCCCGGCACCTTGCCCGCCGGGCCGAGCGCCGCGAGGGTCGGCGGCGCGCGGAAGGCGGCGCGGGCGGCTTCCTGCACGTCGGCGATGGTGACCGCGGCGATGCGGGCCTTGGTCTCCTCGACCGGGATGATGCGGCCATGCACCTGGATCTGCCGGGCCAGCTGCTCGGTCCGGCTGCCGGTGCTTTCCATCGACATCAGCAGGCTGGCGCGGAACTGCGCCTTGGCGCGGTCCAGCTCGTCCTGGGTCACGTCGGTCTGCACCTTGCGCAGCTTCTCGACCGTCACCGGGACCAGCTCCTCGGCCTCCTTCTCCCCGGTGCCGGCATAGACGGCGAAGAGCCCGCCATCCTGGAAGGGATGGGCGAAGGAGTAGATCGAATAGACCAGGCCGCGCTTCTCGCGGATCTCCTGGAACAGCCGGGACGACATGCCGCCGCCGAGCAGCGTGCTCAGCAGCAGGGAGGGGTAGTACAGCCGGTCCTTGTAGCCGGCGGCGGGGAAGCCGAGGACGATATGGACCTGCTCGAGGTCGTCCTCCTCGCGGAACTCGCCGCCGACGCACAGCGGGAGGCCTCGGGCGGCGGCGGGGCCACCTGCGGCAGGTCGGCGAAGTGGCGCTGCACCAGGTCCAGCATCTGGTCGTGGTCGACCGCGCCGGCGGCGGCGACCACCATGCGCTCCGGCCCATAGTGGTGGCGCATGTAGCTGGTCAGCGCCTCCCGCTTCATCCCCTTGATGACTTCCTCGGTCCCGAGGGTCGGGCGGCCCATAGGCTGGCCAGGATAGGCTGTGCCCTGGAAATGGTCGAAGATGATGTCGTCCGGGGTGTCGTTGGCCTGGCCGATCTCCTGCAGGATGACGCCCCGCTCGCGCTCCAACTCCTCCGGGATGAAGGTGGAATGGGTCAGGATGTCGCCGATGATGTCGGCGGCGAGCCCGACATCCTCCTTCAGCACCTTGCAGTAGTAGGCGGTGTTCTCGCGCGAGGTATAGGCGTTCAGGTGGCCGCCGACATTCTCGATCTCGCGGGCAATCGCCAGCGCGTCGCGCTTCTCGGTGCCCTTGAAGGCCATGTGCTCGAGGAAGTGGGAGACGCCGTTCTCGGCCGCGCTCTCGTGCCGGGTACCGGCGGCGACATAGGCACCGAAGGAGACGGTCTCGACCCGCGGCATGTGCTCGGAGACGATGGTGAGGCCGTTGGGCAGGCGGGTGAGGCGGACGGCGTCTGACATTCTGACTCCTGGGGCGGGGGCGGTGGATAAGACCGGCCGCCCGGCCAATGATGCGTCAGCCTGTCATGTAGTGCCGGATCGCCGCCAGCGCGACCTTTCCCGCCATCCGGCGAAGGCCGGCCGTCCGCGCCCCCGTCAGTAGGCGTTGGCCAGTTCGGTTTCCGGCGGCGCGACCGGCAGGCAAACCAGGCGCCGGCCGGCCGGCGCGACCGCCGCGCCGGCAGCTTGCTCGCAGGCTGCAAGGCCGGAATAGAGCCGGAAGCCGATGGTCGGCGCATCCAGCGGCACCGTCTCCAGGAGAGGGCCGGGCGCGGCGAGGCTGGCAAGGGTAACGACGACGATCACGAAATCGGTCACAGGGGCTCCTCCGGGGGCGGACGCAGCAGCAGAGCACCGCGACCCGGTGGAGGCTTGGGAAACTCGTGGAGCTTCCAGGGAATTCCAATGACCGGCCGGGGACGTATCGGGTTGCCGCAAGGCGGCGACGGAGGACAGGCGTGGTCAGTGGCTCGGCCAGGAACATACCGGAAAAGCTGCGTGTCACCGCCGCGCTTCTGGGCTGTGGCAACCAGAAGGATCTCTGCGCCGCCTTCCGGCGGGTGAACCCGCAATCGGACTTCGACCTGGAACGGTCCTACAAGTGGATGCAGGGCCGCGCCGTGCCCCGCTCGGCCCGGGTCTACGAGGACTGGTCGAGGCTGGTCGGTACGGGGGACCAGCCAGCCGCCTGGCTCGCGGGCTGCACGCTCGAGGAATTCGTGGCGGCCGTCGCCGGGCGGCAGGGGTATGACCCGGAGGCGTTGCTGCGCGCGGCCGGCCTCGCCGGCGACGGCCCGGGCGCGGCGACCGCCGAGCCTGACGGCCATCTCTGCGGCCAGTACGCCTGCTACTCGCATGCCCAGTCACCGCACTACCGTGGCCGGGTGATCCGCGGCAGCCTCGCGATCGCGCTGCCGCCGCGCCGCGGCCAGGGGCTCGTCGCCAGCTATTCCCAGGCCCTTGCGGTCGGCCGGGTCAGCGCCAGCGGCGCAGTAGGCCTGTTCGGCCATTCGATGTGCCTGGAGTTGCGGCTGCCGAGCCCTGGCATGGCGCCGATCTTCTGCGCGCTGTTCCGACCCTCGCCGCCGTCAAGCGTGCTCGCCGGCATGCTTTGCGGCATCACCGCCATGGATCCGAGCGGCCAGCCTCCCTATGCGACGCGCGTCGCAATGGTCCGCGTCCCGGCGGCCAATCCCGCCGCGTCCAACCGTTACCTCGAGCTCGGGAGTCGCCAGGGCGCGACCTCGCGGCGCTTGGGCTTCCGGGGACCGCCGGGCTGGATGCGTTGATCGGGCGGCTGCTGGACGGGCCCGGCACAGCGACGGGCTCCGACCAAGTGGCGGTCGCCGACTACGTTGCGCTCGCCATGGCCTGCGACCGGTTCTGGCTCGGCAGGGGGCGGGGCGCCTGGCAGAGAACCCGGAGAAAGAGCGGTAGGCGGCGTCAGGCCGTCCGGTTGCGCCTGGCATGCGCCCGGACGAAATCCTCGACCGCCCCGAGCCCGAGCGGCAGCACCGAGAAGCGCTCCTCCCGCTGGTACAGGTCGGACAAGCGCGGCGGCAGCGGCGGGCGGAAGCCCACTGCGCGCTCCACTGCATCGGGAAATTTCGCCGGATGGGCGGTGGCGGCAACCACCACCGGGATGCTGCGGTCCTCCGGCGCATGCGCCCGCGCAGCGGCGGTGCCGACCGCAGTATGCGGGTCCGCGAGATACCCCGCCGTCTCACGCAGATGGCGGATCTCCGCCAAAGTCCCCTCGTCCGAAAGGGCGAAACCGTGGAACAGCCCAGTCGCCTTCGCCCAGGCAGCGTCCGGCACCGGCATCCGGCCTTCGGCGCGGAAGCGATGCATGGTCTCGGCCGTCGCCGCGGCGTCACGGCCCAGCAGCTCGAACAGGAGCCGCTCGAAGTTCGAGCTGACCTGGATGTCCATGCTGGGCGACAGGCTCGGCTCGACGCCCCGCACCGTCATGTCGTTGGCCGCGAGGAAGCGCGCCAGGATGTCGTTCCGGTTGGCGCCGACGATCAGCCGCTCCACCGGCAGACCCATTTCCCGGACGGCCCAGGCGGCGAGCACGTTGCCGAAGTTGCCGGTCGGCACGGAGAAAGCCACCGGCCGGTCCGGCGCGCCGAGCGCCAGCGCGGCATAGGCGTAGTAGGGAATCTGCGCCGCGACCCGGGCCCAGTTGATCGAGTTGACCGCGGCCAGCCGCATGTCGTCACGGAAGGGCACGTCGCCGAACATCGCCTTCACCAGGTCCTGGCAGTCGTCGAAGCTGCCCTGGATGGCGAGGTTGGCGACGTTGTCCGACAGCACGGTCGTCATCTGCCGGCGCTGCACCTCGCTCGTGCGGCCCTCCGGGTGCAGGATGACGATGTCGATAGCGCTGCGGTCGCGGCAGGCCTCGATGGCGGCGGAGCCGGTGTCGCCCGAGGTCGCGCCGACGATGGTGATGCGCTCTCCCCGCTTCGCCAGCACATGGTCGAACAGCCGCCCGAGCAGCTGCATCGGCCATGTCCTTGAAGGCCAGCGTCGGGCCGTGGAACAGCTCCAACGCGAAGGTCCGGGTGTCGATCTGCACCAGCGGCGCCACGGCGGGGTGGCCGAAGCCGGCATAGGCCGGGCCGGTCATGCTGCGCAGCGTCTCGAGCGACAGCGTCTCCCCGGCGAAGCGGTGCATCAGCCGGGCAGAGAGCTCGGCATAGGGCAGGCCGCGCAGGGCGCGCCACTCGGCCGCAGATAGGCTCGGCCAGCTCTCCGGCAGGAACAGCCCGCCATCCTCGGCGAGGCCGGCGAGCAGGACGCCTTCGAAGTCACGGGGGGCGGCTTGGCCGCGGGTGCTGAGGTAGCGCATGGGGCGCGGACCCTAGCCGCTCGGGGCCTTGGCGGGAACAGCCGACGGGACGAGGATGGCCGGGCAGCTTCTGTCGCTATGGACCGGTCCGCGGAAGGACACGCCATGCCCGATTCCGAGGTCCTCATCGCCGGCGCCGGCCCGACCGGCTTGGTGCTCGCCCTCTCCCTCCTCCATCAGGGAATCCGGCCCCGCATCCTCGACCGCGCCGCCGGACCCGGCCAAGCCTCCCGCGCCATGGTCGTCCAGGCCCGCACGCTGAGGCTTTACCGCCCGCTCGGCCTCGCCGAGGCGGTCGTCGCGCGCGGCATCAGGGTGGAGGCGTTGCGGCTGCGCGAAGCCGAGGCAGGGGGCACCGTCGAGGTCGCCCAGATCTCCCTCAGGGACCTTGGCGAGGGGCTGAGCCCCTACCCCTTCGCCCTCAGCTACCCGCAGGACGACCATGAGCGCTTCCTGGTCGAGCGCCTGGCCGCCGCCGGCATCGCGGTCGAGTGGGACACCGAGCTGACGGGCTTCACCGAGACCGCGGACGGCATTCGCGCCAAGCTCCGTCGCAAAGGCGCGGAGACCGAAGCCACCGCCGCCTATCTCTGCGGCTGCGACGGGGCGCATAGCCGGGTGCGCCAGGCGCTCGGCCTCGGCTTCCCCGGCGGCACCTATGGCCAGCTCTTCTACGTGGCGGATGTCCGGCTTGCCGGCCCGTTCCAGCCGGACCTCTCGGTCAACCTCGCCAGGCAGGGCTTCGCGCTGATGCTGCCTGTCCGCAGCCGCGGCATGAACCGCCTGATCGGCGTGGTGCCGCAGGCGCTCGGCGACCACCCCGGCCTGGGATTTGAGGATCTCCGCGGCGACGTCGAGGCGCTGCTCGGCATCCGGGTGGAGCAGGTGAACTGGTTCGCCACCTACCATGTCCACCACCGCGTCGCCGCCCGCTTCCGCCAGGGCCGCGCCTTCCTCGCCGGCGATGCCGGGCACATCCACAGCCCGGCCGGCGGCCAGGGGATGAACACCGGCATCGGCGACGCGGTGAACCTGGCCTGGAAGCTGGCCGCGGTGCTGCGCGGCCGGGCCGGTCCGGACCTGCTCGATACCTACGAGTCGGAGCGCATCGGCTTCGCCCGGATCCTGGTCGAGACCACCGACCGCGCCTTCCGCGGCGCGGTCTCGCCCGGGCTCGGCGGCCGACTGCTACGGCGCTGGCTGCTGCCGCGGCTGCTGCCGATCGCCGCCGGCTTCGAGGCGGGCCGGCACGCCTTCTTCCGCTTGGTCTCGCAAATCCGAATCGCCTATCCGGACAGCGGGCTGAGCGAGGGCAAGGCCGGCGGCGTCGCGGCCGGGGAACGGCTGCCCTGGGTGGCCGCGCTCGACAACCATGCCCCGCTCAACGGCCTTTCATGGCGGCTGCAGGTGCATGGCGCGGTCTCCCCGGCCCTGGCGGTGGCCGCGACGGGGCGGGGATTGCCGATCGATGCCTTTCCCTGGACCGCGGCGGCGGGCCGCGCCGGGCTGGCGCGCGACGCCGCCTACCTGCTGCGGCCCGACGGCCATGTCGGCTTGGCTGATCCCAGGCAGGATCCCGGCCGGCTGGCGGCCTATGCCGCACGGCATGGCCTGGTCTTCGTGACGGAACCTTCGTGATGTGACCCGGCGCATGGCGCAGGGTATCGGTCGGCGTCCAGGGATGCCCCCAATGCGCCGCCGCTCCGCCCTGCTGCTGCCGCTCCTGCTGCCCGGCCAGGCCGCCGCCCAGGCGACCCCGCCGCTGTCGCGTTTCGGCGGCGCGGCCATCCGGCTCATCGTTCCCTTCGCCCCCGGCGGAGGCGCCGATGCCACGGCGCATATCATTGCTCCGCACCTCGCCGCAGCGCTCGGCCGCCCGGTCCTGATCGAGAACCGTCCCGGCGGGCGCGGCATCCCCGGCGCGGACTCGGTCGCCCGCGCCGCGCCGGACGGCCAGACCCTCGGCCTGACCAATTCCGCCCCGCTCGGCATGGCACCGCTGCTGGAGGCCCTGCCCTACGACGCGGACCGCGACTTCGCCCATATCGCACTGATCGCCGAGACGCCGAGCGTGCTGCTGGTGCCGGCCGACAGCCGGTTCCAGAGCTTCGACCTCTATCTGCGGGCCGCACGGTCCTGGGCGCGTGGCCTGACCTATGGCAGCCCGGCGACCGGCAGCCTGCAGCACCTGCTGGGGGAGATGCTGGCCAAGGCCGCCGGGGCGCGGCTGGCGCATGTCGCCTATCGCGGCACCGGCCCGGCGCTGCAGGACCTCGTGAACGGCCAGGTGGACAGCCTGATGGCGCCGCTGGCCAGCGTGATCGGCGCGATCACCGCCGGCCGGGCCCGGGCGCTCGCGGTCAGCGGCCCGGCGGCCGAGCCCGCCCTGCCCGGCGTGCCGGCCTTCGCCGCGCTCGGCTTCCCGCAACTGACCGCCACGGCCTGGATGGGGCTGAGCGGCCCACGCGGCTTGCCGCTGGCGCTGGTCGAACGGTTGAACGGTGAGGTCAACCGGATCATCGCCCTGCCGGAGGTGGCGGCGCAGCTGCGCGCGGCCGGGCTGAGCCCGCCCGACCGGCCGCTGGACGCCGCGGCCTACCGCCAGCTGGTCGCGGATTTCACCACCACCTGGCGGCCGGTCGTAGCGGCCTCAGGGATAACGGCGAAGTAGTTCCTGCGCGCCCTACGCGTTCGCACTGCATCCCTGTAAGCAGGAGTAGCGCCATGGCCTCCCCCTTCTCCATCCGGCTCGACGACGACGTCCTCGTTACTCTCGACGGCGCCGCCAACGCGCGACGCATCGGCCCTGCCACCTATCTGCGTGACCTCGCCGCGGCCGGGGTGCGGCGCATCCGACGCGAGCGCATCCGGGAACAAAGCTGCGTGGTCGCCGCCTCGCCCGAGGCCGGGGCCTTCTTCGCCGACCGGGGCACCCCGACCGCGAAACCCGCGCCTTGAGCTTTACGTGGCGCGCCGGGCAAATCGTTATCGCCGATTGGAGGCATGCGTTTCCGAAGGAGCCCAATCGGCTCCGCCCCGCCATCGTGGTCGACGGCAGCGAGCTCTTCGACCCGGCTTACCCCAATGTTGCGCTGGTGCCGATCGCACCAACGCCGGCGAACAGCTGCACCGAGCCCTGCTTCGCGCTCGCAACCCGTGTCACCGCGACCCCAAAATCGCGGGTTCGGTCGATGGAGAGCGCCATCACCCCCGACCAGCTTGCCGCGATCCGGGCGCGCATCGACATCGCCCTCGGCCTCGCATGATCGACGCCCGCCGCTACGCCCCTGCCGTCGCCCGCAACCGTGACCCGATCCTCGCCGTGCTGCGCCGCTGCCTGCCGGAGACGGGCACGCTGCTGGAGGTCTCCGCCGGCACCGGCGAGCACGCCATGCATTTCGCCGCCGCTTTCCCCGGCCTGGTCTGGCAGCCGACCGATCCCGACCCCAGGGCGCGGGCCAGCATCGCCGCCTGGGCGCGCGAGGCGGAGCTGAACAACCTGCGCCCGCCGCTGCCGCTCGACACCTCGGCGGAGGACTGGCCGGTTGACCGCGCCGATGCGGTGCTCTGCATCAACATGGTCCATATCGCGCCCTGGGCGGCCGGACTCGGCCTGCTGCGCGGCGCCGCGCGCATCCTGCCGCCGGGCGGGCCCTTGATCCTCTACGGGCCCTTCAAACGGGGCGGCCGGCACACCGCGCCCTCGAATGCCGCCTTCGATGCAAGCCTGCGTGCCCAGGATCCGGACTGGGGCGTCCGCGACCTCGAGATGGTCGCCGCCGAGGACCGCCGGCTTCGCCGCGCCCGAGGTGGTGGCGATGCCGGCGAACAACCTGATGCTGATCTTCCGTCGCGCCGGCTGATACGCCACCCTCCCTGCCAGGAGGAGAGAGACGCCGCCATGGATACCGACTACCTCGTCATCGGCGCCGGCTCGGCCGGCTGCGCCGTCGCCGCGCGTCTGGCCGAAAGCGGCGCTCGCGTCACCCTGCTGGAAGCAGGGCCGAAGGACCGCCATCCCTGGATCCACATCCCCGCTGGGATGATCAAGCTGCTGCAGAACCAGAAGCTGGTGAACTGGGGCTACGTGACCGAGCCGGAGAAGGGCTCGAACGACCGGGAGATCCGCTGGCCGCGCGGCCGGACCCTCGGCGGCTCATCCTCGATCAACGGCATGCTCTATGTCCGCGGCAATCCGGCCGATTTCGACATCTGGTCACAGATGGGCTGCCGTGGCTGGTCGTATGAGGAGGTGCTGCCCTTCTTCCGCCGGTCGGAGACCTACAAGCAGGGCGGCGATCCGGACTACCGCGGCCAGGACGGCCCGCTGCAGGTCGAGGACTACCGCACCATCCTCCCCCTGACCCATCGCTTCATCGAGGCGGCGCAGCAGGCCGGTCACACCTTCCGTAAGGACCTCAACGGGCGCGAGCAGGAGGGCGTCGGCTATTCGCAGATGACCCGGCGCGGCCGCTGGCGCGGCCTCGACCGCCCGCACCTATCTCGCGGCGGCCGAGGGCAAGGTGCGGGTGGAGACGGAGGCGCAAGTCGCCCGGCTGCTGTTCGAGGGCCGGCGCTGCACCGGCGCCGAGTTCAGGCAGGGCGGGGCGCTGCGGACCATCCGCGCGGCGCGCGAGGTCATCGTCTCCGGCGGCGCGGTCAACTCGCCGCACCTGTTGCAGCTGTCGGGCCTCGGCCCGGCGGAGCACCTGCGCGGCCTCGGGATCGAGGTGCTGCAGGACATGCCCGCGGTCGGGGCCAACCTGCAGGACCACTACGTCTCCCGCGTCCAGCACCGGGTGCGCGACATGATCAGCACCAACCAGCTCGCCCGTGGCGTGCGGCTGGTGGGCGAGGTGGCGAAGTTCTTCACCAGCGGCCGCGGCGCGCTCACCTTCGGCGTCACCACCGCCCAGGTCTTCGCCCGCTCCCGCGAGGGCCTCGCCAGCCCCGACCTGCAGCTGCTCTTCACCCCTGCCAGCTATGCTGCCGGCAAGTTCGGCGTGCTGGAGGCGGCGCCCGGCATGACCTGCGCCATCTGCCCGGTAAAGCCCGACAGCCGCGGCAGCGTCATGGCGAAATCCCCCGACCCCTTCGAGCGGCCCGCCATCCGGCCCAACTACCTCGCCGCCCGCAGCGACCAGGACCTGCTGGCGCGCGGCATCCGCATGGTGCGCGACATCTTCGCCCAGCCTGCCATCGCGAAGTACAGCGTCGAGGAGATCCTGCCCGGGCCCGGCGCTGCCTCGGATGACGAGCTGCTGGCATTCAACCGGCAATACGGCACCACCATCTACCATCCCGTCGGCACCTGCCGGATGGGGGAAGACCCCAACTCGGTAGTCGACAGTAGGCTGCGTATCAGGGGAATCGCCGGGCTGCGTGTCGCTGATGCCTCGGTTATGCCGACGCTGACCACGGGCAATACGAACGCTCCGACGATCATGATCGGGGAGAAGGCGGCGGCGATGATCCTGGAGGACGCGGCGGCGGCGTAGAAAGGAAGAACCGGGGAAGTCCCTTTCCCGGACCCCTTCGTTTTCGAGAGTCTGGCGCGCGCCATGAACGACGATATCGCCTCCCTCCGCAGCATGATCGAGCAAGCCCGCCGGATCGTCGTCTTCTCCGGCGCCGGGATCAGCACGGAATCGGGTATTCCCGACTTCCGCAGCCCGGGCACCGGCACCTGGGAGAAGATGAAGCCGATTTATTTCGACGACTTCCTGCGCTCCGCCGAAGCGCGACGCGAGGCTTGGCGCCGCCGCTTCGAGAGCGACGCCACCATGCGCGCCGCGGAGCCCAACCGCGGCCACCGCGCGGTGGCGCGGCTGGTGCGGGAGGGCAAGGCCCATGCCGTCATCACCCAAAACATCGACGGCCTGCACCAGGCTTCCGGCATCCCGGAGGAGCAGGTGATCGAGTTGCACGGCAATACTACCTACGCCACCTGCCTGTCCTGCGGCGCGCGGCACGAGATCGCCGACATCCACGCCGCCTTCGCCCAGACTGATCAGGTGCCGGACTGCCGCGCCTGCGGCGGCCTGCTGAAGACCGCGACCATCAGCTTCGGCCAATCCATGCCGGAAGGTCCGATGCTGCGCGCGCAGCAGGCGGTGCATGAGGCCGATCTCTGCCTCGTCCTGGGTTCCTCCCTGGTGGTCTATCCGGCAGCCGGCTTCCCTGAGATCGCGAAGGCGTCGCGGCGCCGGGCTGGTCATCCTCAACCGTCAGGAAACCGGGCTCGACGGCATCGCCGACCTGGTGATCCATGCAGGCATCGGCGACGTGCTGGGCGGCGCCGTCGGGGTGAACTGATCAGGCCGGCGCGACTGCTTCCGCCAGCGCCCGCGCGGCCGGAAGTACCACCTCGCAGCACAGGCCGGCGGGCTCCCAGCGCAGCGCCAGCGTGCCGCCGAGCTGCCGGACCAGCGTCGCCTGCAGAACCCGGCTGCCGAAGCCCCGATCGCGCGGCACCGACACGACCGGCGGCCCGCCCCGTTCCCGCCAGATCAGGCGCAGGCGTTCCGGCGGGTCCGCCAGCAGCGCCCATTCCAGGGTCAGCACGCCCTCGGGCCGCGAGAGCGCCTCGTATTTCGTCGCATTCGTCGCCAGCTCGTGGATTGCCATGGCCAGTGGCTGAACCGCTGTGGCGGCAATCGTCACCACCGGCCCGCGCAGCTCCGCTCGCGGTCCACCTCCGGCTTCGCATCCCGGCTCGCCGAGGAAGACCGCCAGCTCCTCCCGCGCCAGCAGGTCAGAGCTCGACGCCATGCCATTGCGTGTTGGACAGCAACGCGCCAGCGCCTGGGCCAGCGCGCCGATGCGCCCGTCCACCTCGCGCACGAAGGCGTCGAGGCTGGTCGCCCGGCTCAGCCGCAACACCGCCCGGGCAGTCGTGAGCACGTTCTTCGCCCGGTGGTCCACCTCCGCATCAGCAGGTCGCGGCGCAGCTCCGCCTCGCGCTGCTCGGAGATGTCCTGCACCAGCACCACCACCCGGCCCGGCTCCCCGGGCAACGGGGCGGAGGAGACGCGGACCGGCAGGCGCAGGCCGTCCGGCCGCAAGTAGTCCTTCTCAAAGGGCTCCCACCAGCCATCCGCCTGCGCCTGCCGCAGTGCGGTCTCGGACAGCGGCACATGCTCGGGCGCGGTCACCCGGCGCCAGTCCCACGCGCCCGCCTCGAAGGTCGGGGCGGCTGGTGCCGATCATCTCCAGAAGCCGGTCATTGGCCACCAGCATCTGGCCCGTCGCCAGGTCGAGTACCGCCATGCCAACCGCCCGGCTGTCGAAAACCGCCCGGAAGCGCGCCTCGGCCGCCTGCCGCGCCTCCGCCGCCACCCGCGCCGTCGCGCCTCCCGCCGCAGCGCCGCCTCCGCCGCCTCGGCTGCCCGGGCGCCGCGCAGCGCCAGCCAGGCGACCATCAGCAGCGTCAGCGCCGCCGCGGCGGCGACCGCCCCATAGACGCGCAGGTTGCCGTACCAGCGATCGAGCAGCGAGATCGGCATCGGCGCCGAAGCTGACATAGACCGGCCAGGCGCCGACCCGGCGATAGGAATAGACCCGACGGCGCCCGTCCAGGGTCGAGACATCGGTGAAGGAGGCGCGCGCCTGTCCCTCGCCGACCCGGCGGAAGACCGGGCTGGTCTGGGCGACCCGGTCAGGGCCGCCGGGCAGCGCCGGCTCGCGGTACCAGGATGGCGCCATCGGCGCGGAACAGCGCCGCCGCATGGCGGAAGGGAGGCGCCGTCCCGGCATAGAAGCGGGCGAAGTAATCCGGGCTCAGCGCCACATGAATGGTGCCAAGGGAAATTCCCAGCCGCATCGCCGTGCGCCGTCGGTTGATGGCGAAGGAGGCAACAGTGGTAGCCCGGCCGGTGAAGGCGGCGCTGACATAGCTGCCGGCATCGACCCGGTCCCGCTGGACCCGGAAGAACTCCCGGTCGGAGATCAACACGGCGGGAGTCCCAGGCCTGGCTGCCTGCGCGGACCCGGCCATCCGCATCGGCTACCCAGACCGAGACGATCTGGTCGAAGGACTGGGCCATGCTCGCCAGCAGCCCGCTGGTCGCCGGCCCGGCCACCGCCTCGGCATCTAGGCGGCCGACATGCTCGGTCACCCAGGCCAGGATGAGGTTGGCGGTATCGAAGACCTTGGCGGCGTGCTCCTCCATCACCGCCGCGGTGCGGTCAACGGCATCGGTGCCCTCGCGCAGCACCTCGCCGCGGTTCCACCAGGCCGCGGCGGAGAAACCAGCATCGGCACCAGCAAGGAGGCGGCCATGACCGCGCGATGCAGGCGGAGGGCGGGGGACGTCGCGCTCAGTCAGGACTCCTGCGGTGACGATCCGGGGTTTCCCGGGACGCCGGAAAATGTTGTGCTCGTGATAGGATATCAATGCCCCCGCAACGTCGCCACAGCCTGCATCCAAGCTTTGCCGGCTTTATGGATAGTGCCGTCGTTACCCCGCCACCTGCCGCGGCTGCCAGATCGCCGTGTGCCGGACCTGCGCCACCGCCGCCCCTCGCCGTCCACCACCAGCACGTCGAGTTCGACGAAGCGGTGTCCCTTCCGCTCCGCATTCTCGGCCACCCGGGCCCGGGCCGTCAGGATCCCGCCCACCCGCGCCGCGGCCAGCATCCGGACCCGGCTGCCGACATGGATCCAGGGGCCCAGCACCACATTCTGCACCAGCACCTGGTTGCAAAGCCTCAACACCTGTCCAGGATGCGCCAGCCCTTCCCGCGCATAGATCGGGTCGGCCTCCCGCACCGCCGCCAGGTAGTCGGCGGCGAGTTGTGGCGTGACCTCGAGCGGCGCGGTGCCGAGGACCATGCCTGGGGCCAGCGCTTCCTTGCTGGCCGGCGGCCGGTTCGCTGGCGGGGCGCGCCAGGACCATGCGGCGGGATCGGGCACGGGCGCGGCGGCCGGCAACGCGGCATGGCCGGTGGCGCAGAGCGTCTCGCCCCGGCGGACCGTCAGGGCGAGACCGTCGCCGGCCTCTGCCGCCTCGACCAGCACGCGGTCCCCGTCATAGACCGGCGATTGGAAACGGCATTCGGCGGTGCCGTGTTCCAGCCAGGCGCGGCCCCAGCGGCGGACCGCGGGGTGGCAGGCATAGGCATAGACCTCCACCCCGGGGACGAGCGCGCCGGTGAAGCCGAAGCGGCGGGCAACGGTGTCGTCATGGATCTTGTTCTCGGACTGGGCCGAGAGGTTGTGGGCGAGCACCTCATAAGACTGGGCCATGGCGTTTCCTCCGCTTTGCCAGGAAGCGTGGCGGCTGGACCGGGACGCAGCAAGATCGACGTCGGGATATTCCTTCGCCGGACGCCTTTGGCGCCCACCCCCTGATCCGTTCCCGTCAGTCGGCCGCCAAGGAAAGACGAGGGACGGGGCCGAGGAGACATGCCTTTCCCGCCCTGGCCTTGCCATCCTTCCCGCCTGGAAGCACGGTCCCGCATGGACACCGAACCCCTACACAGCCCCGGCGGCAAGGTCCGCCTGAAGGTCGCCGCCCATATCGTCTCCGATGCCGGCTTCGACGGCCCGGGGATTGCTACCGCTACTGGCTGGAACGGCGCTGGGACGGCAAGCCCTTCGGCAGCCCGGGCTATGCCGTGCAGATCGGCATGAATCCCTCGACCGCCGATCTCGACTTCGACGACCCGACCGTCGCCCGCTGTGTCGAGCGCGCTCGGCGATGGGGCTACGGCGCCCTGGTGATGCTGAACGCCTTCGGCTACCGCTGCACCGACAAGCTGCGGCTGCTGGAGGTGGCCGACCCGGTCGGCCCCGGCAACGACGCGGCCATCCTGCGCTACGCCACCAGCGCCGAGCGCGTCGTCGTCGGTTGGGGCAAACCGCCCGAACCGCTGAAGGCTCGCGGCGTCGCACTGGCGGCGCGGCTGCGCGCGGCGGGGTGGAGCCGCTCTGCTTCAAGGTGAACGGCGACGGAAGCCCGAAGCACCCGCTCTACGTGGCGCTGGACGCGCCGCTGGTGCCCTATCCGATTCCTGGATCATGAGCCGGCGCCGCGTGCCGCCGCCCGGTCCGCCAGCCAGAACATCGCCGGGTTCACCGCGATGGTGATCAGCGCCACCGCCAGCACCAGGTCGCGCCCGGCCTCCGGCAGCACCTTCTCCGCCACGCCGAGCCCGGCCAGGATGAAGCTGAACTCGCCGATCTGCGCAAGGGAAGCGGCGATGGTCAGCGCCTCCCGCTGGCTGAGCCCGCGCGCCCGGGCGATTGCCCAGGCCGCCGCCGACTTGCCCACCACCACCACCAGCACCGCCGCGGCCAGCAGCAGCGGCTGGCGCAGCAGCACGCCGGGGTCGAACAGCATCCCGACCGAGACGAAGAACAGCACCGCGAAGGCGTCGCGCAGCGGCAGCGTCTGCTCGGCCGCCTTCTGGCTCAACGCCGATTGCCCCAGCACCAGCCCCGACAGGAAGGCGCCCAGCGCGAAGGACACGCCGAAGGCGACGAAGGCCAGGTAGGCAACGCCGAGCGCTGCCACCAGCGCAGCGAGCGAGAAGAGCTCGCGCGACCGCAGCGCACCCACCATGGACAGCGCCGCCGGCATCACACGGCTGCCGACGATCAGCATCAGCACGACGAAGGCGGCGACCTTGCCCAACGTCACCAGCAGGGAGACCAGCACCCCCTGCCCCTCGACGCCCATGCCCGCCAGCATGCCCGCCGGCGTGCGGCCATCCAGCAGCGCGGCGCCGACCGGCACCAGGACCAGCGCGACCACCATCGCTAGGTCCTCAACCACGAGCCAGCCGACCGCGATCTTGCCGGCGTTGGTGGCCACCTCGCCGCGTTCCTGCAGCGCCCGCAGCAGCACCACGGTGCTGGCGACCGAGAGGCAGATGCCGAAGACGAAGCCTTCCCCATCGGTCCAGCCGAAGACCCGGGCAACGCCCCAGCCGAGCAGCGTGGCGACGCCCATTTGTACCAGCGCGCCGGGGACGGCGACGCCGCGCGCCTCGGCAAGCTCGCGCGGGGAGAAGTGCAGTCCGACGCCGAACATCAGAAGGATGATGCCGATCTCGGACAGTTCCCAGCCAAGGCGAGGTCGCCGGCGAAGCCCGGCGTGTGCGGGCCGATCAGCATGCCGGCGACCAGGTAGCCGACCAGCGGCGGCAGGTGCAGCCGGCGCGCCACCACCCCAAGCAGCAGCGCCGCGGTCAAGGGCGGCAACCAGGGTCGAGATCAGGGGCATGTTGTGCGGCATCCCTTCTATGTGAGGGAAGCCGCCCCGCAATGCACGCCGCGCGTCACGCGGTCAGATAACGCTTCCGCAAGTGGTCGGTAAAATCCGCCGGGTCTCAGCGGCTTGCCGGTGGCGAAGCGCAGCAGGTCCTGGAAGCCGAGCCGCGCGCCCTGACCATGCACCTTCTCCCGCAGCCAACCCATCAGCGGCCGCATGTCGCCCTGCGCCAGCGCGTCGTCCAGCCCGGCGACGTCGCGCCGGGCCGCGCGCATCAGCTGCGCCGCTGCCATGGCACCGAGCGTGTAGCTCGGGAAATAGCCGAAGGCGCCGTCATGCCAGTGGATGTCCTGCAAGCAGCCGCGCGCATCGTCGGGCGGCACGATGCCGAGCAGCGCGCGGAAGCCTTCGTTCCAGGCGCCGGGCAGGTCGGCCACCGCGAGGTCGCCGCCGATCAGCACACGCTCGAGCCGGAAGCGCAGGATGACATGCGCGGGATAGGTCAGCTCGTCGGCATCGACCCGGATGTAGCCGCGCGAGACATGTCGCCAATGCGCCGCGAGGTTGGCCGTCGTGTAGAGCGCCGGGTCTCCGCCGAAGCGCGGCGCGCAGCTCGCCGCCGAGGAAGCCGAGGAAGGCGTCCGACCGGCAGGCCTGCATCTCGACGATCAGGCTCTGCGATTCATGCGCCGCCATCCCCGCCGCCTCGCCGACCGGCTGGCGCGCCCAGGCCGCTGGCAGGCCGCGCTCGTACTGCGCATGGCCGGTCTCGTGCAGCACGCCCATCAGCGCCTTGGCGACGTCCTGCTCGGCGTAGAAGGTGGTGATGCGGACATCGGTCGGCGTGCCGCCGCAGAAGGGGTGCAGGCTCTCGTCCAGCCGCGCATGCGCGTAGTCGAGCCCGACCCGCTCTGACATCCGCTGGCACAGCGCCCGCTGCGCCGCCACCGGGAAGGGGCCGGGCAGCGGGATGGCGGCGGGGCGGCGCGCCTGGATCGCCTCGGCCTGCGGCAGGGCGTCCTTCAGGAAGGCCTCGTAGGCGGTGAAGACCGGCTCGACCTCGGCGGCCGTCACGCCGCGCTGGTAGCCCTCCATCAGCGCGTCGTAGGGCGAGAGGCCGGTCAGCGCCGAGAGCGCCTGCGCCATCTCCCGCTGCAGCCGCACCACTTCGGTCAGCGCCGGGCGCACCAGGTGAAAGTCGGCGCGTGCCTTCGCCTGCCGCCAGATGCTCTCGCAGGCGCTGTTGGCCCGCGCCATGGCCTCGACCAGGGCGGTCGGCAGGGCGGAGGCGCGGCGATGGGCGCGGCGCATCAGCTCGAGGTTCGGCGCGTCCCACTCGCCCCCGCCTCGGCGGCGGCGAGGTCCTCGGCGACCTCGGGCGCGGTCAGCAGGTCATGCGCGAGGCCGGCCAGCGTCGCCAAGCTGCTCGCCGCGCGCGCCGCGGCGCCGCCGGGCGGCATCATGGCGCTGGCATCCCAGTGCAGCATGGCCTGCGCCTCCCCCAGCGTGGCGATGCGGGCGAAGCGGGCCTTGAGGCGGTCATAGGCGGCGTTCATGCCGTGTCCCTCGTGCTGCGATGACGGGCTGGAATGGGCGGTGGTCACGGAGGGGCGGCCCGGACTACGGGCCGGGCCGCGCCGGCGGCGAGGCGGGCTGCCGCTTCCGCAGCATGAAGGCCACCACCACGCCCACCAGCGCCGCGGCCAGCCCGTACCAGGTGATGGCATAGCCGAGATGCGGGTTGTTCGGCCGCGGCAGGGTGGCCGGCGCCGCCGGCAGCTGCGTCGCCGGCGTCCCGGGCAGGGCCAGCGCCACCAGGCCGAAGGGCGCCGGCGGCGGCAGGTCCAGCGCCCGGCCGATCGCCGCGGTGTCGAGGATGTAGAAGCGCCGCCCCGCGGGGTCGTCCTTCGGGCTGTTCCAGTCGCGCTCGTCGCCCGGGCGGACATAGCCGGTCACCGCGACCTCCCCCGGGCGATCCACCGCGCGGTCGCGCTCCATCGGCACCCAGCCGCGGTCGACCAGCAGCGGCGGCGCACCGTCGCGCAGCAGCGGCACCAGCAGGTGGGCGCCGAGCGTGGTGCCGCGCACCTCGAGCCCGAGCAGCGCCTCCCGCCCATGGTCGAAGCGGCCGGTGGCGACGACCTTGGTGTAGGGGGCGGGCGCGGCGCCGAGCGGAACCGGCGGCGCGGCCTCGGACGCCGTAATCGTCGCCAGCATCTCGGTCTTCCAGGCGAGACGCCGCACCTGCCAGGTGCCGAGCGCCAGCAGCACGGCCAGCACCGGCAGGGCGACCAGCACCGGCGCCCAACGCCTGAGGCTCATGGGGCGGAGGCGCGCAGGCGGTGGCGGTACTGCAGCGCGACCAGCAGCGCCTTGGCGATCCGCATCACCGCCAACGACAACACCAGGATCACCACCGGCCAGACCAGCGCATGCACCCAGAGCGAGGGCTGGTACTTCACGTCCCACCACCAGCGCCATGATCACCACCAGCGCGCCGACGATGAAGATGCCGGCCATCGCCGGCCCATCCCCGGAGTCATGCGCGCGGAGGTCGAGGCCACAGGCCGGGCAGGACTCCCGCACCGTCAGCAGGCCGGCAAACAAGGGGCCGCTGCCGCAACGCGGACAGCGGCCCAGCAGCGCGACCGGCTGCCACGCGGCGCCGGTCCGGTGGGGTCCTGCATCGGTGCTGAGGCGATCTCGCCGGCGCCGAGGAAGTAGATGCAGACGAAGAGGAACAGCCACACCACGTCGACGAAGTGCCAGTACCAGGCCGCTGCCTCGAAGCCGAAGTGCCGCTGCGGGGTGAAGCCGCCGCGCAGCGCGCAGCAGGCAGACGATCAGGAAGGTGGTGCCGACGATCACGTGGAAGCCGTGGAAGCCGGGTGGCCAGGAAGAAGACGGACGGATAGACGCCACCGGTGAAGTGGAACGGCGCCTCGGCGTATTCGATCGCCTGGAAGGTGGTGAAGCTGAGGCCAAGCAGCACGGTCAGCGTCAGACCGGCGATCAGCCCCTTGCGGTCGCCATGGATAAGGCTGTGATGCGCCCAGGTGACCGTGCAGCCGGACAGCAGCAGGATCATGGTGTTGAGGAAGGGCAGGCCGAAGGGGTCGAAGGTCAGCACGCCCTTCGGCGGCCAGACTGCCACCGCGGCACCGGAAACATGTTCCGGGTAGAGCGCGAAGTGGAAGTAGGCCCAGAAAAGGCGACGAAGAACATGACCTCGGAGGCGATGAACAGGGTCATGCCGTAGCGCAGGCCGATCCGCACCACCGGGGTGTGCAGGCCGGGCGTCCGCGACTCGATCAGGACGTCGCGCCACCAGAAGAACATGGTCGCCAGCACGCCTGCGATGCCGAGATAGAGCATCCAGTGGATGCCGTAATGCGCAAGCAGGATGATGCCGAGCACCAGAGCGCCGCCGGCGAAGCTGCCGACGATCGGCCAGGGCGAGGGATCCACCAGGTGGTAGGGGTGCTTGTGCAGCGGGGCGGGTTCCGCCGCGATGTCAGTGGTGCTGGCCATGTCTCGTCCTGGTCCGATCTCTCAGGCGAAGCCCCGAAAGGCCCTCTCGCCGGGTGGGCACATCAATCCCGGAAGCCTCCGCCCCGATCAAGCCCGTGCGGGCCATCGGAGCAGCTCATTGGGTCGCGCCCGCGCGCGCGCCGACATGCGGCCCGGCATTGGCCAGGGCGCCGTTGCGGTCGGCATCGTCGAGGCTGCGGAAGAAACTGTAGCTGATGGTGATCGTGTGGATGTCGCGGGTGGCCGGGTCCTTTGCCATCTGCGGATCGACCCAGAAAGCCAGGGGCATGTCCACCTGCTGCCCCGGCTCCAGCGTCTGCTGCTCGAAGCAGAAGCAGGCGGTCTTGTGGAAGTAGCGGCCGACGGTGGCGGGGGTGACGTTATAGGTGGCGACGCCGGTCACCGGCGCCGCGCCGATGTTGCTCGCCTGGTAGAAAGCCACGGCCTCATCGCCCAGTCGGACCTGCAGTGGCCCTGACCGGGGGCGAAGCGCCAGGAGCAGGCCGGGCGCGGTATTGGCGTTGAAGCGGACGGTCACCGCGCGGCCGGGCGTATCCCCTGCCGCGCCGGGCGCCGCCGGGCCGCCGACCTGCACCGTGCCGCCATAGCCCGTGGCACGGCAAGAACATGTCGTAGAGCGGCACGGACGCATAGGCCAGGCCGACCATGCCGCAGACGAAGGCGCCGACACCGATGGCGGTGCGGCGGTTACGGCGGCTCAGGGTTTCGGCCGGGGTCGCGGGGCGGATCGGTTCCATGGTGCGGCAGGTGGCGGCGTGGCTTGGATCGGGCAAGGTCAGCCGCGCAAGACGCGCGCGGTGCTGATGAAGAAGAAGAGGATGACGAGCGCGATCAGCACCCCAAGCACCGCCCAGTTCTTCTGGCGGCGGCGCCGGTCGAAGGCGGCGCGCTCCTCCGGCGTCATCGGCACGATCTCAGCGGGGCTCACCCGAGGATCATCCGGTCGACGGCCAGCGCGATGAAGAGCAGGCCGAGATAGGAGAGCGAGTAGCGGAAGGCGCGCTTCGGCCGGCGCGTCGCCGGTCAGGCTGCGGCCCGCGGCATCTTGCCGGTCGCGGAAGACCAGCACGGCATGGCGGAGGAACTCGGCACCCAGCAGCACCGCGGCCGCGGCATAAAGCCAGCCGGCAAAACCCAGCAGCGCGGGCGCCAGAGTTAGCGGAAGCAGGACAAGCGTATAGACCAGGACCTGCTTGCGGGTCTCCCTTCGCGCCCATGCGTGACGGGCAGCATCGGCACGCCGACCCGCTCGTAGTCGGCATGGGCGAAAAGGCTGAGCGCCCAGAAATGCGGCGGGGTCCAGAAGAAAATGATGGCGAAGAGGATGATCGGCTCGAGCGTGATGTTGCCGGTCACCGCCGCCCAGCCGATCACCGGCGGAAAAGCGCCGGCGGCACCGCCGATGACAATGTTCTGGCTGGTCCGTCGCTTCAGCCACATGGTGTAGACGAAGACGTAGAAGCCGATCGACAGCGCCAGCAGCGCCGGCGGCCACCCAATTGGTCGCCAACCCCATGATGAGGACGGCGGCGGCGGCGAGCGCCACGCCATAGGCAAGGGCGGCCCCGGCTCAATCCGCCCGGCCGGGATGGGGCGCGTTGCGGTGCGCTTCATCCGCGCATCGATGTCGCGGTCGTACCACATGTTGATGGCGCCCGCGGCGCCGGCGCCGAGCGCGATGCAGAGCACGGCGGCGATGGCGAGCGCCGGTGCCAGATGGCCCGGCGCCACCATCAGCCCGACGATGCCGGTCAGCACGACCAGCGAGATCACCCGCGGCTTCAGCAGCGTGACCCAGTCGCGGACCTCGGACAGGTCCTGCGGGATGGCGTCCGAGGCGGAGGAGGGCGGTCACATCGCTCATGGTCGGGGTTCTGGGCCCTGAATGGACGGAACGCCATGCCCTGCGGCATGGCGTTCGGGATGATGAGGCCCGGGCGGTCGGAGCCGCCCCGGCGGACCGGCGTCGGCGGACGCGCGGCAGTTCTTCGAAGGTGTGGAAGGGCGGCGGGCTGGACACCTGCCACTCTAGGGTCGTCGCGCCTTCGCCCCAGTAGTTGGGTCGGCCAGTTGCTCCTTCGAAGTGAAGGTGCGGTAGACGACATAGAAGAACACCAGCATCGAGGCGGCCGAGGAGATAGGAGCCGAGCGACGAAACCATGTTCCAACCCCAGAATGCATCCGGGTAGTCCGGGTAGCGGCGGGGACATGCCCCGTGCACCGAGGAAGTGCTGCGGGAAGAAGATCAGGTTGGCGCCGATGAACAGCATCCAGAAGTGCACCTTGCCCCAGAACTCGGGGTACTGGTGCCCGGTCATCTTGCCAATCCAGTAGTAGAAGCCGGCGAAGATCAGAGAAGACGCGCCGAGCGACAGCACGGCGTAGTGGAAGTGCGCCACGACGTAGTAGGTGTTGTGCAGCACCACGTCGGCGCCGGCATTGGCCAGCTTCACGCCGGTGACGCCGCCCAGGGTGAACAGGAAGATGAAGCCGATCGCCCAGAGCATCGGCACCTTCAGCTGGATGGAGCCGCCCCACATGGTGGCGATCCAGAGAGAAGATCTTCACGCCCGTCGGCACCGCGATGACCATCGTCGCCGCCATGAAGTAGGCGCGCGTGTCGACGTCCATGCCGGAGGTGTACATGTGAGTGCGCCCACACGACGAAGCCGACCACGCCGATGGCGACCATGGCACAGGCCATGCCGAGGTCAGCCGAAGACCGGCTTGCGGCTGAAGGTCGAGACGATGTGGCTGATGATGCCGAAGCCCGGCAGGATCATGATGTAGACTTCGGGGTGGCCGAAGAACCAGAACAGGTGCTGGAACAGCACCGGGTCGCCGCCGCCCTCGGGCTTGAAGAAGGCCGTGCCAAAGTTGCAGTCGGTGATCAAGCATGGGTGATGACGCCGGCCAGCACCGGCACCGCCAGCAGCAGCAGGAAGGCGGTCACCAGCATCGACCACACGAACAGCGGCATCTTGTGCAGGGTCATGCCCGGCGCGCGCATGTTGAAGATGGTGGTGATGAAGTTGGCCGCGCCCATGATCGAGGACGCACCCGCCAAGTGCAGCGCGAAGGCGCCAGGTCCATCGAGGGCGCTGGGATGGAACCCGTTGGAAGAGAGCGGGGTGTAGATCGTCCAGTCCCGCGCCGGCGCCCCTCGCCGACGAAAAGCGAGGCGCCGAGCAGCATGAAGGCCGGCACCAGCAGCCATGAAGCTGATGTTGTTCATGCGCGGGAAGGCCATGTCCGGCGCGCCGATCATGATCGGCACGAACCAGTTGCCGAAGCCGCCGATCAGCGCCGGCATGACCACGAAGAACACCATAATCAGGCCATGGGCGCTGACGATGGCGTTCCAGGTCTGGCCGTCCGAGAAGAATTGCAGGCCAGGGGTTCTGCAGCCTCATCCGCATCAACGCACGGACAAAGCGACGCCGATGACGGCGGCGAAGACCGAGAAGATCAGATAGAGGGTGCCGATGTCCTTGTGGTTCGTGCTGAAGAGCCAGCGCGCCACGAAGCCAGGGGCATGGTCGTGATGGTCGTCGTGCCCGTGATGGGCGTGGTCAGTCGCGGTGGCCATGGATCCGTCCCGCCAGGAGGCTCAGATTAAGGTCAGCCGAGCCCAGGGGTTACCGGGGCAGGGCCGCAAGCTGCTGCGTTGCCGGCGCCGGCAGCGCGGCCACCGGGCGCCTCGCCGCCGTCCGCCTGGGGCGTATTTCTTTTCGCCGACTCGACCCAGGCCTGGAACTCGGCGGCTGGGATCGCCTGCACCTGGATCGGCATGAACCAGTGGTTGGTCCCACAGATCTGGTTGCACTGGCCGTAGAAAGTGCCGGCGCGGTCGGCCTTGAACCATGTCTCCAACGTCCGGCCTGGGATCGTATACTTCTGCACGCCGAGCGAGGGGACGAAGAAGCTGGCGGATCACGTCCTGGCCGGTGGTCAGCACGCGCACGGTGGCGCCCACTGGGATTACCAGCGGCTCGTCGACCGTCAGGTTCCGCAACTGGCCGTCCTTCAGGTCCTCGGTCGGGATGGGCCGGCTGTCATAAGCGAAGTTGCCGTTGTCCGGATAGGCATAGTGCCAGTACCACTGGCGCCCCTGAACGTTGATCGTCAGGTCGGCATCGCGCGCCCGGTCCTGGAAGTAGATCAGCCGGAAGGACGGAATGGCGATCACCACCAGGATGAGCACCGGGATCACCGTCCAGGCGATCTCGATCATCGTGTTGTGGCTGGTCCGCGACGGGGTCGGATTGACCGATCTGCGGAACCTGAAGACCACCACGGCCAGCAGCGCCATGACGAAGGCGGTGATGATCACGATGATCCACAGGACCAGCGTGTTGAAGTCGTGGATAGCCTCCTTCACCGGACCCGCGGCCGGCTGCAGGCCGATGCCCCAGGGCGTCGGTGCCCCAACCGAGCTGTGCGTCTCGCCGACAATCCCACCGGAAGGCGCTGCAGTCTGCGCCGAGGCCGATCCGATGACGGAGAGCGCAACGAAGAGGCCGGCGTATGCGAGCCCCGATGCCTTAGCGAACAATCGCCCGATCACACGTCGCTTCCCATTCCCGTCCGGGCAGACGACACGCGCCGCCCTATCGCATTTCCGCCGGGCCGCAGGACGGCCCGCGCGCCGTGCCACCAAGGGTGGAACGGGCGCGGCCGGACCATAAGTCCCGGCATCGCACCGCACAAGTGAGGCGCCCTCGGGGATGTAGCAAGGGCACGGCATTTTTCAGCCGGCCCCGTCGGCGCCTACATCCGCCTCGGCATCCACCTCGGCCACGTGGTCGACCATGTCCGACAGCATGGACCGGATATGCTCGTCCTCGCACCGCGTAGAAGACTTGCCGCCCGCGCCGATCCGCCTGCAGCAGCCGTGCCGCCTGCAGCAGTCGCAGGTGGTGCGAGACCAGCGAAGCGGAAATACCCAGGCGGTCAGCCATCTCCCCCACCGCCGCCGCATGGTCGAGGCAGGCGAGGATGATCTTCAGCCGCGTCGGGTCGCTCATCAGCCGGAACATCTCCGCCAACTCGACCACCTGGTCGTCGCCGATCCTCACCCGTCCGCGCATCGTCGCTGCATCCCGTTCCCCGGCCCCGCACACTTGCGCGCCCGGCAGCCCGACCACAAGCGGCCCTTGACAGGACAGGGTCCGGAGCGCAACTGCTCCGTGGAAGTTAACCCACTGAAAAACAAGGATCATCTGAACAGTTGAAGACCTGTTCAGTCGTGCCGCAAGGCGGCACCGCATGCTAACCCGGCCAGACCCACCGACGCCGTCCGTCCCGGCGGAGGCGGCGGGCTTGCCGCAGGCCGGGACGCCGAGCCTTCCCGGAGATGCACCGCAGCGTGCTGATCCCAAGCGCCGCGGGCTGGCTGCGCCGGCTGATGGCCTTCATCGGCCCGGGCTACCTGGTCGCGGTCGGCTACATGGACCCGGGCAACTGGGCGACCGCCCTCGCCGGCGGCTCGGCCTTCGGGTACACCCTGCTCAGCGTCGCGCTGTTGTCCTCGGTGATGGCGATGCTGCTGCAGGCGCTCTGCGCCCGGATCGGCATCGCCACCGGGCGGGACCTGGCCCAGCTCTGCCGCGATCGCTTCCCCGCCCGGTCAACCTGGCGCTCTGGGCACTGGCGGAGATCGCGATCTGCGCCACCGATTTGGCCGAGCTGATCGGCACCGCCATCGCCCTGCAATCGCTGTTCGGCATCCCGCTGCTGGCGGGCGTGCTGCTCACCGCACTCGACGCGCTGCTCATCCTCTGGCTGCAGCATCGCGGCGTGCGCTGGCTGGAAGCCCTGGTGGCCGGGCTGATCTTCCTGGTCTTCGGCTGCTTCGCCATCCAGCTGGCCTGGGCGCAGCCGGACTGGGCCGCGGTGCTGGAAGGCTACATCCCCAGTGCCTCGATCCTCACCAACCAGCAGCAGCTTTACATCGCCATCGGCATTCTCGGGGCCACGGTGATGCCGCACAACCTTTACCTCCATACCGCCGTGGTGCAGTCCCGGGCCTACGGCGATGGCGGCGTGGCGAAGCGGGAAGCAATCCGCTTCGCCTCGATCGACAGCACCGCCGCGCTCTGCCTCGCCCTGCTGGTCAATTCCGCCATCCTGATCACCGCTGCCGCGGTCTTCCATGCCGGTGGCCGGACCGAGGTTGCCGAGATCCAGGAAGCGTACGAGCTGCTGACGCCGATGGTCGGCACCGCCGTCGCGGCGACGCTCTTCGCCGTGGCGCTGCTTGCCTGCGGGCTGAACGCCACGGTGACGGCGACGCTGGCCGGCCAGGTGGTGATGGAGGGCTTCCTCGGGCTGCGGCTGCCGCCGGTGGTCCGCCGGCTGGTCACCCGGTTGGTGGCGATCGTGCCTGCGGTGGTCGTCACTTGGTTCTGGGGCACCTCCGGCACGGCGCAGCTGCTGATCCTGTCGCAGGTGGTGCTTTGCCTTCAACTGCCCTTCGCGGTGATCCCACTGATGCTCTTCGCCTCGGACCGGGCGCGGCTCGGCACACTGACGGCCCCGGCCTGGCAGCTGGTGCTCGGCCGGGCGGCCACGCTGGTGATCGTGGCGATGAACCTCAAGCTGTTATGGGACGTGGTGGCGGGTTGAGGCCGCGGCATCGCCGGGCGGAGACCGCGGGCATGCGCACTGCCTTCGCTGGTCTCCTGCTGCTCGTCGGCCTTGCCATGGCGCCACGCGCCCAGGGCAGCCCGGCGGAGGATCCCTGGACCGCCTGCCGCCGGGCCATCCTGGCGGCCGAGCCACGGTCCGGCCTTCCGCCTGGCCTGCTGCTGGCCATCGCCCTGGTCGAGAGCGGCCGCAGCGATCCCCGCACCGGCCGGTTCGAGCCCTGGCCCTGGTCGCTGAACGTCGAGGGCGAGGGCCGCGCCCCGCCGACGCTCGCTGCCGCCGCGGCCGAAGTCGCTACCCTGCAGGCGGCGGGACGGCGCTCGATCGATATCGGCTGCATGCAGGTCAACCTGCTGCACCATCCTGAGGCCTTCCCGGACGTTCCGACCGGCCTGCGGCCAGACGCGAACATCCGCTATGCAATCCTGTTCCTGACGTCGCTGCACGGCCGCTTCGGCAACTGGGCCGAAGCCATCGCCAACTACCATTCGGCGGACGCGGAACGGGGGCGAACTACCATCGCCGCGTGGTGCTGGCCCGGCTGGGCGCCGCCTGGGGTGCCGGTGGCGGGACGGTGCCGGTCGCCATGGCTGCGGGGCTCTGCGCACCGGGGCTGCGGCCGGTGCTGAAGATCAAGGTCCGGGCGACCCGGCCCTCCTCAACTGCCAACGGGGAAGGTAGCGGAGCCTTGGCGGTCAGGCCGGCTGTGGCACCCGCACCAGGGTGAACAGGCCGAATGGCGGGCAGGGCACGATCTCGGCCGCCATCTGCGGCTCATCCAGCAGGTCGCCGAGCGCGAAATCCGGATGCCAGCCGAGCACCCGGGACAGCGGCGCCAGGGTGCGCTCCGCCCACCAACGCAGCCCGCCCTCGGCGGCGAAGTGGTTGACGAACAGCAATTGCCCGCCCGGCCGCACCACCCGGCGCATCTCCCGCACCAGGCGGCGCGCATCAGGCACCACGGTCGCGGTAAACATCGCCACCGCAATGTCGAAACTGTCATCGGCGAAAGCCATGGATTCGGCATCCATCTCCGCCAGCCCGACCACGTTGCGCAGCCGCCGGTTGTTTACACGTTCCTTCGCCCGCAGCAGCATGTCGCGCGACAGGTCTACCCCGACCACGCGCTTGCGCGGGTCATAGAGCGGCAAGGCAAGCCCGGTACCGACGCCAACCTCAAGCACCCGCGTGCCCGGCAAGCCGTTGACAGCGGCCACCGCACGGCGCCTTCCGGGGCCGGAGACGGAACCGAACACCTCGTCATAGACGCCCGCCCAGCGGCGGTAGGCCTCCGCACCGAATCGGCGTCGAGCGCCGCGCGGGGGTGGCCCATGCGGGCGTCCTGGAGCAGCCTCGCCTCGCGAATGGGTTTGGACCTTATGTGAATACCGGGAAGTCACGGGCTAGACCACCGGGGCGGGCAAGGCAAGGCCCCATCAGGTGCGCAAGCGCCGATCCGGCCCATGGTCGGGCAGGGCCACCAGCACCCCGCCAAGGGCGATCACCGCGGCGCCGGCCGGTGTCGTCAGGTCTGGCCAGTCTGCGAAGACCAGGACCCCGGCGACTGTTGCCCAGATGAGCTGGGTATAGGACATCGGCGCCAGCAGGCTGGCTGGCGCCCGGGCGAAGGCCAACACCAGCAGCCCATGCCCGATCCCGCCGAGGCAGGCCGAGCCCGATCAGCATGCCCCATTCCAGCCCGGTCGGCGGAGTCCAGACGAAGGGCTGCACCAGGCTGGCAGCGATCGCACCGGCGAAGCCGGTATGCAGGATGGTGGTGCGCGGATCGTCGATCGCCGCCAGCTTGCGCGTCAGGATCGAATAGACCGCGAACATCGCCGCGGTGCCGAGCGGCAGGATGGCGGCCCAGTGCACCGGCTCACCGCCGGTCAGGAAGGGCGGACGCAGCGCCACCAGCACGCCGAGGAAGCCGATGCCCACCCCCGTCCAGCGGCGCGGCCCCACTCTTTCCTTCAGCCAGAGCGCGGCCAGCGCCACGGTGAAGAGCGGCGAGGCGAAGCCGATCGCGGTGCAATCCGTCAGCGGCAGATGTACCAGGGCGGAGGAGAACATCAGGTTGCTGCCAGCCAGCAGCAGGCTGCGGACGGCCTGCAGCCGCGGCGCCTTCGATCGCCAGGGCAGCCGGCCGGTGACCAGGCGGAAAAAGGCCGCGGCCGCGACCAGGCTGAAGAAGAAGCGCGCCCACATCAGCTGCGGCACGGCGAAATGCGCCGTCAGCAGCTTCAGCAGGGTGTCCATGCAGACGAAGACGGCCAGCGCGGTGAGCTGCAGCGCGACGCCGGCAAGCCGGCCGTTCATCGCGCAAAACAGGAGAGGTTCATCGCCGCAGCATCGCCGCGGTGCGGCAGATCACCAAACGCGCGCTGCGAAGCCCCGCATTGCGCGCCGGGCGTTGCTGCGATGGCCTGGCCGGCTCAGGCCGCGTCCTCTCGCCGCTCGCGCACGCGGACATAGGCGACCGAGGCATGTTCGGCGCAATAGGGCTTCACCCGGCGTCGCATTGCCCGTGCAGAAGCGGAAATCCGGCGTGCCGGGCTCGCCCAGCGGCCAGCAGCAGCTGCGCGCGGAGGCGCGCGGGAAGGGTCGCACGACCATGGCCTGCGGGGGCGGCGCGGTGACCACCGGGGCGGCGACGGGGGCCGAGGCCTCGAACCGGCGGAGCGGCGCGGCGTCCCGCACCGCCGGCGCGGCGGCCAGAGAAGGGGATGCGGCCGGGACCGCGCCGGACGGGCGGCGCGGTTGCGGCGCCGGGCGCGGGGCGGCCTCGTCTTCGGCCTCGCGGCGGATCGGGCTGGGTCGGGCTGGCAGGTTCAGGCGATGCGCCTTGCCGACGACGGCGTTCTTCGAGATGCCCATGCGGCGGCCGATCTCGGCCGTCGAATGGCCTTCCGCCCAGAAGGCACGGAGACGATCGATCGCTTCAGCCGTCCAGTCCATGTGGTGCTCCCGCCGCCCGACCCACAAGATGTGGTCACCTACTAGATACGGTAGGCCAACGCGGGCACCCGCCACAAGTTCTGGCATGCGGTTGGTACACGAAAATCTGTGGAAAACATTGTGGAGAAGACCGGTAAAATATGTACCGGAAAATACCCACGCCCCCGGCGCGTTCGAACCGGAGGGCGCGGCACCAAAGCGACCATGTCGCTATTAGTATAAGATTACTGAAGATCGACGGTCACGAGGTCCTGGAACCAGGACTGAGCCGACACGAACCCCTTGACCCGCTTCGACATCGCCCGCGGGTTCAGGTCGTGCACGATGTAGAGCCAGGGCGGATTGTCCACCAGCCGCTCATGCGCCTTGGCATAGGCGGCATTGAAGGCCGCCTCGTCCTTGGCGACTTCCAGCGCGGCAAAGGCCTCTTCGAAGGCCGGGTCGTTCCATTGGCCCCAGTTGAAGCCGTTGGGCGGCACGAAGGCCTGCAGGAAGTAGCGCGCCGCGACCGCCGGGTCCGAGGAGGGCGAGGACGGGTTGACGGAGGTCGAGCCGTTCAGGATCGGCGCGTCCGGGCTCTGGCGGATCGCGGTCAGCAGGGTGTTCCACTCCGTCACCTCGAAGGAGACCTCGACCCCGCAGGCCTCCTTCAGGTTCTGCTGCATGTATTCGTTCATCGGCAGCGGCAGCATCTGGCCCGAGCCGCTGGCCGAGATCATCACCTTGAACTTCAGCGGCTTCTGCGGCGTGAAGCCGGCCGCGGCCAGCAGTGCCTTACCCTTGGCCGGGTCAAAGGCGTAGCGGTTCTCCGGCTTGCCGAAATTGGGGTCGGAGGGCTTCAGCCAGCCGACGCTCGGCTCCGCCGTGCCGTTCAGCAGGGAGACCAGCCCGGCGCGATCCACGCAGTAGTTCAGCCCCTGGCGCACCCGCACATCCTTGAAAGGCGTGGTCGTGCCGCCGGTCTGGTAGAACCAGGGCCAGACATGCGGGTAGGAATTGGTCACCACGCTGAACCCGGCCTGCTTCAGGCTGGGGATCGCGTCCGGCGGCGGCACCTCGATCCAGTCCACCTGGCCGGAGCGCAGCGCCGCGAGGCGGGTATTCGCCTCCGGCATCGGCAGCAATAGAATGCGGTCGAGCTTCGGGATGCGCGCCTTATCCCAGTAGCCCTCGTTCTTCGCCAGTTCGGCCGAGACGCGGGGGTGAACTTGGACAGCTTGAAGGGTCCGGTGCCGGCGGGCGGTAGGGCGGCCACCTTGGCCCAGTCGCGCCCCCGCCTCGAAGCTCTGCGGGCTCGTCATCAGGATATAGACGGCCATGTAGGGGAAGTAGCTGGCGACGCGGGTGGTGCTGATCGCCACCGTCATGTCGTCCAGCTTCCTGTAGCCTGCCATGATCGGGGTGCGGGCGCGCGCGATGCCGCTGCCGGCCGGCTCGAACTGCGGGCTGTCGTTCTTCCAGTAGCGGTCGAGGTTCCAGATCACCGCATCGGCGTTGAAGTCGGTGCCGTCATGGGATTTCACGCCCGCGCGGAGCTTGAAGATCCAGGTCTTCGGGTCGGCCGGATCCTGCGCCCAGCTCTCGGCGAGGCCGGCGCGCAGCGTGGCCGGTCGGTCGGCGCGCGACAGGTCCCAGAGAACCAGCCCCTCGAAGGCGGGGTAGCCGAGAAAGCGGACGCCCTCGAAGCCATTGTTCGGCGCGCCGGTGGTGGTCGGCACGTCGGCGGCGGTCATGGCGATGCGCAGCGTCTTCTGCTGCGCGAGCGCCGGGCCGGAGGCAAGCAGCGCGGCAAGGCCGAAGCCCGCGGCGCGGTGGAGCAGGCGCATCAAGGATCCTCCCGGAACGGAACGCGCCCGAGTTAGCAAGGACTGCGCCAGGGCGGAGGACCGGCCCGGCGGCGGCGGACTGCCTCGCCCCGCCCGCCCCTGCGGCAACCTGCCCAAGCCTATTGCAGGTCCACCCGGGTCAGGTCCTGGTACCAGGACTGGGCGCTGACGAAGCCCCTCACCCGCCGCGACATGGCCCGCGGGTTTAGGTCGTGCACGATGTAAAGCCACGGCGCCCCGTCGACGAGCCGTTCATGGGCCCTGGTCAGCGCGGCAGCGATCTTCGCCGGATCGCGCTCCGTCTCGACCGATGCGAAGGCGGCGTCGAACTCGGCATCCTTCCAATGGCCGGCATTGGACCCGACCGGCGTGGCGTTGGAGGACAGAAACCAGCGGGCCATCTGCGAGGGGTCGGACGACACCAGGCTGATGTTCAGCGCATCCGCGCCGAGCCATTGCGGCGCATCGGGCGTGGCGCGCAGGCCGGCCAGCAGGGTGTTCCACTCCACCACTTGGAAACCGACCTCGACCCCGCAGTTCTCCTTCAGGCTCTGCTGCAGGAACTCGTTCATCGGCAGAGGCAGCACCTGGCCGGAGCCGGAGGTGGAGATGCCGACGGTGATCCTAAGCGGCTTCTGCGGCCCATAGCCGGCGGCGGCGATCAGCGCCTTCCCTTGGCGGCGTCCAGCCGGTAGCGGTTCTCCGGCTTGCCGAACAAGGGGTCGTCGGCCTTGTAGAAGCCGATGCTCGGCTCCGCCGTGCCGTTCAGCAGGGCCAGCATGCCGTCGCGGTCGATGCAGTAGTTCAGCGCCTGGCGCACCCGCACATCGGCCGTCGGGCTGCCCGGCTTGCCCGCGGCGAAGACCCATGGCCAGACATGCGGGTAGGAATTGGTCACCACCTGGAAGCCGCCCGCCTTGAGGCTGGGGATGGCATCCGGCGGCGGCACCTCGATCCAGTCCACCTGGCCGGAGCGCAACGCCGCAAGGCGGGTATTCGCCTCCGGCATCGGCAGCAGCAGGATGCGGTCGAGCTTCGGCCGGCGGTCGGGGTTCCAGTAGCCGTCGTTGCGCGCCAGTTCGGCCGAGACGCGCGGGACGAAGCGGCTGATTCTGGAATGGCCCGGTTCCCGCCCCTCCCGCGGTGGCCACCCTGCCCCAATCGTTGCCGGCGGCGGCGAAGCTCTGCGGGGAGGTGAAGAGAATCCAGGTCAGCAGGTAAGGCAGGTAGGAAATCGGGCGCGAGGTCTCGATCTCGACCGTGCGGTCGTCGAGCTTGCGGTAGGCCGACATGATGGAGACGCGGCCGCGCGCGAGCGCCGCGCCGGGCGCGTCGAATTGCGGGCTGTCGTTCCGGTAGAAGCGGTCGAGATTCCAGACCACGGCATCGGCGCCGAAGGCGGTGCCGTCATGGAAGGTGACGCCCTGGCGCAGGGTGAAGCGCCACTTGCGCGGGTCGGCGGCATCCTGCGCCCAGGATTCCGCCAGGCCGGGGCGGATATCGGCCGGCCGGTCGGCGCGGGTCAGGTCCCAGTCTACCAGCGGCTCGAAGACCGGGAAGCCGAGGAAGCGCATCCCCTCGGAGCCGTTGTTGGGCATGCCGGCGGTGGTCGGCACGTCGCTGGCAGTCATCGCAATGCGCAGCACCTTCTGCTGCGCCTGGGCGAAGGCCGGCAGGGTGGCCAGGGGGTGGCGAGCGTGGCGGCGAGGGCGAGGTGGCGCAGTCTCATGCAAGGCTCCGGTCCTAGGACTGTCCGGGCCTTGCAAGGATCGTGCTGCGGCGGCCGGTTTGGCTCAGCGCGCCGGGAAGGGCCTGTTGTCCTGGTCGCACCGCGTGCCCCGCGGCGGCAGCGTCCCCTCGATGATGTAGTCGGCGATGAAGGCCTGGGCGCAGCGGCTCGGGTTCAGCAGCTCCGTATGGCCGAAGCCGTCGACGGTCAGCAGGCGTCCGCGCGCCAGCTCCCGCGCCATCCGCGCGGAGCTGGCATAGGCCGTCGCCGGGTCGAAGGTATTGCCGACCACCAGCACCGGCGCGGCGGTTCGCCGGTCCCAGGGCCCGAGATAGGGATCGGCCGCCCTCGCCGTCCAGCCGACGCAATAGGCGACAAAGGGCCAGGCCGAGATCCCGGCGCGCGCGTAGCTCCGCAGCGCCTGCCCGGACGCGGCCTCCTCGGTCATCGGATTGGGGCTCTCGCCGCAGATCACCGAGAGCTGCCGCCCGGCGCTGGTGACGTAGACACCCGGGGCGGCCGCGCCGGCTGCCGCGGCCGAGGCCGCTGGCGGCGCCGCGGCTGTGGTCGCCTCGCCGGCCTCTGCGGCCTTCTGCAGGAAGTCGGCGACCGCGGCCCAGCCGGGGAAGCGGCCGAAGCCGGGCAAGGGATCGATGAGGTAGATCGAGCTCTGGACATAGACGGTGATGTCGCGGTCGTCGATCGCCTGGCTCTCGACAACCAGGCCTGATCGCGCACGCCTCCAGCAGGTCGCGCCACTTCCACCGGGTGGCCTCCGGCGAGCCGGCGGAAAAGGCGCAGGCCGTCGCATCGACCCTGCCGCATTCGTCGAGGAAGGCCCTGACCGTCGCCCGCGACCCGCGATCCGAGCCGAGCCGGATGAAGGTGCTGAGCGACAGGTCCTCGCCCGCATCCCCGGCCCAGGCCGCCGGCGCCACCGCGCCGTCGAGCACCATCGCGCGCAGCCGGTCGGGGAAGAGGTTGGCATAGGTGGCGCCGAGGAAGGTGCCGTAGGAGGTGCCGTAGTAGGTCATCCGCTCCTCGCCGACCGCCTGCCGCAGCAGGTCGAGGTCGCGGGCATTGTCGGCGGTCGAGACATGCGCGAGCAGGTCGCCGTTGCGGGCGATGCAGGCGGCGTTCAGCGCGGTGCGGGCGGCGGCGTCAGCGGCGAGCTCCTCCGGCGTGACGGCCAGGCTCTGCAACCGGGCGTCGAGGAAGGCCGCCTCCGCCTCGGCGCTGTCGAAGCACTGCACGACCGGGGTGGTGCGGCCGCCCATGCCGCGCGGGTCCCAGCTGACGATGTCGAAGCGGTCCCGCACCCGCTCGGGGAAGCCGCCGATCGCCGCCGGCAGGTACTGCGTGCCCGCGTCGCTCGGCCCGCCGGGATTCCAGAACAGCGTGCCGAGTCGCCGGGCGCCGTCGCGGGCGGATGCCTGATCACCGCCAGGCTGAACGTCCCATGGCCGGGCTTGGCGTGGTCCATCGGCACCAAGGCCGTGGCGCAAAGGAAGGCGTCTGTCGGCGCGCTGCCCGCGGGGGCGGGGGGCAGGCTTCCCAGGCCAGGGCCGGGACCGGCACGGATCGGTCCGCTTCCGCAGGAGCCAGGGGCAGCAAGACGGAGAGCGAAGCCAGCAGGACAGAGGCAAGTCGCAAGGTGCTTTCCCCCTCGGTATGTTAGAACTCTGAACCGAGGCTAGGGACATCGTTTCCGGCGATCAAGGCCGGCCCGGCACCGCATCATCCGGCAGCGCTTGGCCGGCCTGTCGCTTGTCCCGCCGGGCACGGCCACGGCCGGGGACAGCCGGGCAGGCGCTGCAACCGGGCACTCCGGGCAGGGTCGCGCCGCCCGGCAGCCGGCGCGGCGCCGCGGCGCGCGGCTACCCCGCGCTGCGATCCCGGTACTTCTGCTTCAGCTCCGCCTTCCAAAGCTTGCCGGTCGCCGTCAGCGGCAGGCTGTCAACGAATTCCACCTGGTCCGGCATCCACCACCGCGCGACCTTGCCGTCGTAATAGGCCAGGATGTCGGCCTGGGTCGGGCTGGTGCCCGGCTTCGGCACCACCAGCAGCAGCGGCCGCTCGTCCCACTTGCTGTGGTGAATGCCGATGACGGCCGCCTGCTGCACCGCCGGGTGGCCCATGATCACGTTCTCCAGCGTGATGAAGCTGATCCACTCGCCGCCCGACTTGATGACGTCCTTCGCGCGGTCGACGATCTCCATCGAGCCGAATTCGTCGAGCGTCACCACGTCGCCGGTGCGGAACCAGCCGTCCGCGGTGAAGGCTGGGTCGCCCGGGCGGTTGAAGTACTGGCTGGCGATCCAGGGGCCGCGCACCTCCAGTTCGCCGAAGGCCAGGGCCGTCATGCGGGATGTCCCTCCCTTCCCCGTCCCGCACCCGGATCTCCACGCCGAACAGTGGCTTCGCCCTGCTTGCGGCAATACTCGACGAAGCGCTCGGCATCCCAGTTCGCGGTCTGCGGCATGCGGGCGCCGGTGGTGCCGACCGGGCTGCATTCCGTCATGCCCCAGGCATGCAGGATCTCGACGCCGTATTCCTTCAGGAAGCCGGCATTGACCGGCGTCGGCAACGCGGTGCCGCCGACCGCGAGCTTCGGCGGCCGGGTGAAGCGCCGCGACGGATCGGCCCGCAGCCATTGCAGCAGCGCTGTCCAGATGGTCGGCACGCCGGCCGAGCGGGTGACCCTCTCCTCCTCGATCAGCCGGAACAGCGAGGCGGGGTCGAGCTTCGGCCCCGGCAGCACCAAGCTGCAGCCCGCCATGGCGGCGGCATAGGGCACGCCCCAGGCGTTCACGTGGAACATCGGCACGACCGGCATCACCACGTCGACGGCGGCAAGGTTGAAAACGTCCGGCGCGACCACCGACATGGCGTGCAGCACGGTGGAGCGGTGGCTGTAGAGCACGCCCTTCGGGTCGCCCGTGGTGCCAGAGGTATAGCAGAGCGAGGAGGCCGAGCGCTCGTCCAGATCGGCGCCACTCGTACTGCTCCGGCTGCCCCTCGATCAGGCTCTCCTGCGCCACCACCTCGAACCGGCCGCGCAGCGGGCAGTCCTTCGGGATGTCGGCCTCGGTCCCCATGACGACGGATGGTGCGGAGCGTGTCCGGCAGCCGGTCGGCCAGTGCTTCGGCGCCCGGCATCAGGGTGGGATCGACAAACAGGTGGGTATCGGCGGCGTCCTTCAAGATGAAGGCGATCTGGTCGGGGAAAAGCCGCGGATTGACCGTATGCAGCACCGCCCCCATCGAGGAGACGCCGTAGTAGACTTCCAGGTGGCGGTGCTCATTCCAGGCCAGCGTGGCGATGCGCTCGCCCATGCGCACGCCACGGGCGGCCAGCGCATGCGCCAGCCGAGCGGCGCGGGCGGCGACTTGCGGCCAGGTGTGGCGTACCAGCGTGCCGTCTGGCCGGGCGGAGACGATCTTCGCCCCGCCATGATTGCGCGCCGCGTGCTCGAGCACGGCGGAGATCAGCAGCGGACGGTCCTGCATCAGGCCGAGCATGGTTCGAAGCCTCCCTGGTTTGCCGTCGATATGAGGCAAGCCGGGCGGCGGCGACAAGGGCGGAGGCATTCAGGCCGGAGCCAGGACGAGGTCCAGCAGCCGCGGCCCCTCAGGCAGCCGGCCCTGTAGCATGGCGGCGAAGGCGGCATGCGGGTGGGGCAGCACCAGATGCTGGTCTGCGGGTCGCGCGGCGCCTCGCCATAGGGGCCGCCGATCGCCGCCACCAGGTCGGAATAGTCGAACCCCTCCGCGCCGCCGGCCCGGGCATTGATCCAGCGCCGGGCGCCCGCCTTCACCGCGGCGAGGAAGTCCGGGCCGATGCCGCGGGTGACAGGGTCGATGGTGATCAGCAGCTCGACCGGACGACCCTGCCGGCCAAGCGCGGCGGCGATCCGGGCCGCGGGCATTGCCGCCCCAGCTATGGCCGATGAGGCGGATGGGGCGGCCGGGCGGCTGCGCCTCGATCAGAGCGAGGGCGGCGGATTTCTGCCAGTGGAGGAAGTAGCGCACCTCGCGTGTCGCGGCGTCCGGCAGCTCGCGCAGCCAGGTCGGCGACGCGGCCGACCTTGCGCAGCGTGCCATCCGCGGCGCCGCCGATGAGGATGAGTAGGGGCCGCCGGAAAGCGGCGTCAAGGAGAGGCTCGGGCATGCGAGCGGCAGCCTAATGGCCCGCGCGCCGCCTGCCGAGCCGCCCGCCTTATTTCCCCGCCCGCAGGAAGGCTGCGGCCCGCTCACCGATCATCAGCGCCGCCGGCTGGATGTTGGAGGAGGGCACCAGCGGCATCACGCTGGCATCCGCCACGCGGAGCCCGGTCACCCCTTCAGCCGCAGCCGGCTGTCGACCGGCGCCAACGCGTCCTCTCCCATTCGCGCGGTGCCGCAGGGGTGGTAGACGGTGCCGCCGTCGCGGCGGATATGCGCCAGGATCTCCTCGTCCGAGGTGACCTTCGTGCCCGGGGTCAGCTCCTCCTCGATCAGCGCCGCGAGCGGGGCCTGCGCCGCGATCTTCCGGGCATACTTCACCCCTTCGACCATCAGCCGCTGGTCATGCGCGGCTTCCAAGTAGTTGGCGCGGATCACCGGCTTGTCGTCGGGGGAGGCACTGCGCAGCGTGATGGTGCCGCGGCTGTCCGGGCGGCACTGGCAGGCGCTGAACATGAAGCCAGGATGCCGGTCCGGCCCCTGATCGTAGGAGGTGACGGTGAAATTGACGAAGAGGTACTGCATGTCCGGCTCCTCGGCGCCGGGCAGCACGCGGGCAAAGAGGTTGGCCTCCGCCGCGCCGATCGCCATCGGCCCGCGCCGGTCGAAGGCGTAGCGCGCCGCCATCCGTAGCTTGCCGATCGGGTTGTGCCAGAACTCGTTCACCGTGCCGCAGGGCTTCACCCGGTAGCGCATGCGCTGCAGGAAATGATCCTGCAGGTTCTGCCCGACGCCCGGCGCGTGCAGCCGGGTCTCGATGCCCATCTCCTGCAAATGGGCGCCGTCGCCGATACCCGACAGCATCAGCACCTGCGGCGTGCCGATGGCCCCGGCGCTCAGCACCACCTCGCGCCGCGCCTCCCAGCGCTCGAGCCCGGCCGGGCCGCGGACGATGGCGCCGGTGCAGCGAGTGCTGTCGAAGACCAGGCGCTGGATGGTCCGCTCCGGCATGATCCGCAGGTTGGCGCGGTTGCGCGCGGGCTTGAGGAACATGTCGCCGGAATGGCTGCGCAGGCCGCCCTTTGTGTTGAGCGGCATGGGCCCGACGCCCTCGTGCCAAGCGCCGTTGAAGTCCTTGACCCGCTGGTGGCCCATCGCGCGCGCCGCGGCGACGAAGGCCGCCGCACCGGGGGAGACATGGCGGGCTTCGGAGCTGTGGATCGGCCCGTCCGTGCCGCGCTCCTCGGAGGGCTCGCCGGTCCAGGTCTCCATCCGCTTGAAGAAGGGCAGCACGTCGTCATAGCCCCAGCCGCGTGCGCCGGACTGCGCCCAGCGGTCGTAATCGCGCGGGCTGCCGCGCAGGAAGACCAGCCCGTTCACCGCGCCCGAGCCGCCCACCACCTTGCCGCGCGGCCAGTGGATGCTGCGGCCGTCGAGCCCCGGCTCGGCCTCGGTATGGAAGCGCCAGTCGTACTTGCCGCTGGCATAGAGCCGGGCGAAGCCGGCCGGGATGCGGATCCAGGGGTCGCGCCAGGCGGCTGGCCCGGCCTCGATCAGCGCGACCTGGGTCGCCGCGTCCTCGCTGAGCCGCGCGGCGATCACGCAGCCGGCCGAGCCGGCGCCGAGCACCAGCACATCCGTGGTGTGCACCGCCGCGACCTGGTCGCGCTGGATGGACCCTTCGGGCATCGCCGTTTCCTCCTCTTCCTTGCGGCGGAGGATGGCATGGGCGGGCGCGGCGGCGAAGCGCCGACCGGGGGCTTGATCGCCGCGCCGCGCGCGGCCAGCCTGCGGGCAAGCAAACCCCGGGAACCCTCCATGCCGATCCGCCGCCGCGCCACCCTCGCCGCGCCGCTTGCCCTGCTGCCGATCGCGCCGCGCGCGCAGGAGGCCTTCCCCTCGCGTCCGATCAGCGTGCTGTCCGGCTATGCGCCGGGCGGCGTCACCGACATCACCAGCCGCGCGGTGGCGGAGCGCATGGGCCGCGAAGCTCGGCGTGCCTGTCGTGGTGGAGAACCGCGCCGGCGCGGCGACCGCGGTGGCCAATACCGCCGTCGCCCAGGCGCGGCCGGACGGCTACACCCTGCTGATGGGCACCTCGACCCTGGCGATCAACCCGGCCCTGCAGCCAAGCCTGACGCCGAAGGAGCCGCTGCGCGACCTGTCACCAATCGGCATGGTCTTCCGCACCGCCTTCGTCCTGCACATCCACCCCGACATGCCGGCGCGCAACACCGCCGAGCTGATCGCCTGGTGCAAGGCCAATCCGGGGAAGCTCAACTTCGGCAGCAGTGGCACCGGCGCGGTCAACCACCTGGCCCAGGCGCTCTTCGCCCAGGCGGCCGGGATCGAGGTGACGCATGTCCCCTACAAGGGCGGCGCCCCAGCCCTGCTCGACCTGCGGGCCGGGCGCATCCAGGCGATGTTCCAGGCGGTGCTGGAAGCACTGCCGAGCCTGCGCGACGGCGCGACGCGCGGCCTCGGCATCTCCTCGGCCGAGCGCGCCGCGCTGCTGCCTGAGCTGCCCCCGGTGGCGGAGGCGCTGCCCGGCTTCGACGTGGTCTTCTGGCAGGGGCTCTTCGCCCCGGCCGCGACGCCCGCCCCGGTGCTGGCGCGGCTGGGCGCGGCGCTGGCCGCGGCGACCAGCGACCCCGACCTGCGGGCGAAAATGGCCGAGCATGGCGTGGTCATCACAACCGGCGACGCCGCTGCACTGCACCACACCCTCTCCACGGAGACCGCCATGTGGGGCAAGCTGATCCGCGACGCCGGAATTAGGCCGGACTGACCGGCGATCCTGCCGAGCAAAACCACCCAGGCCGTGAAGCGCTGGCCCGGGCACGGGAGAGCCTTGGCGTTCAGGCGGCCGCCTGCTTCAAGGCCGCCCAGGTGGTCGCGCTGGCCACGCCGTCCACCTCCAGCGTCGGGCCTACTGGAACCGGGTCGCCGCCAGCTCGGTCGCCGAGCCGGCATCGCCATCCAGCGTCGCCACCGGTCACGCGGCCTGGCATGGCCGGATCCTCCCGCTCCGCAACCGGCATCCAGCACCCAGCGGCACCGGCCCGCGCTCAGCGGGCATCCGCCACCTCGACCACCGGCGGCGTGCCGAGCGCGGCAAAGAGCGGCGCGTGCAGCGTGCGTTGCCCGGCGATGGAGCGGTCGACCCAGGCATGCACCTCGGCGAGGCTCAGCATCCGGCCGCTGCCGCGTTCGACGAAGACCTCGCGGTTCAGCGCCATGCTGTCGGCGGCGATGAAATCGACGGCGGGCTTGCCAGGCGTGCGGTCCAGCCCGGCGAGAAACCGTTGCGCCCGGCGGGGCCGAGCAGATGGACGAAGTACAGGTCGGCCGGTCCCACCGTACGGCCGAGCGACTGCTGCAGCGCGATGCGGGCGCGGTTGATCCGCGCCGCCGCCAGCGCCGCGGCATAGCGCGGGTTGTCGCGCAATTCGAGGATGCGGCTGCGGGTGCGCGGATGGCGAGTGGTAATGCTGCCGCTGGCCGGGTTGGTGGACAGGACCGCCGCCTCGTATTGCAGCCCGTGCTGCGGACCGTGGTCGCGCACCGCCTCCAGCCAGGTCGCCTCGGTGAACTGCATCAGCCCGCGCGCGGTGGATCGGCCGTTGCGCGCCCGCGGGTCGAAGCGGCTCTCCTGCCAGGCGAGCGCCGCCAGCAGGGTCGGCTCGATGCCGGTGCTACGAATGGCACCGTCGAGAGCGTTGACGACCACGCGCCTCACTCCGGGAATATCCTCGGCCAGCGCCTGACGCGGCGCCTTCGCCGGGCCTTGGCGCGATGCCTGGCGGGCCGGGCGCGCGGCGACCTGCGCGCGGCGTGGCGATGCGCTGCGCGTCGCCTGCGGCTTGCCGGCCTGGGCATGCTGCCCCGGCTGCACCTTTCCGGCACGCGCAGCCGCGGCCTCCGGCGCCATGCAGGGCGGGGTCAACAGCGCCGTTGCGATGACAAGGGCGCGCACAAGCTTGCCGCGCCGCGGAGAAGCGGCGCGGAGAATCCGAGGGTCGCATGGGGCCGAGCTCCCTGGAGGGGGTGGGGGAGAGCGGGAACGACGTTGCGGAAGGGGAAGCGCGAGGCACCCCAGCCGGTTCCGCTACGGCGTCGGTTGCAGCGGTCCGGGTGGGGTTCCAGGCGGCCCCTTGCGACCGGTTACGACAGGAAATCCGGGAGAGTCCGTGCCTCAGCCGCCGCCCATCACCAATCGGCGAGGAGGGCCGAAATGCGTCGATGCTCGGCAAGGCGGCCCCGCATCCTTCCGCTGCCGCAGCGCGCCCCGACCGGATGCGGCCAACTAGGCATCAGGGAGGAACTAGGCAATGCAGGACATCACCCGCCGTTCGGCACTGGCGATCGGCGCCGCGGCGCTGGCCGGCCCCGGCCTAGCGCAAACCGCGCAACCCGGCGGCATCCCGCGTACCGAGGGCGGGCCGATGAGCGCCAGGCCGGAAGCCGGCGCCTCGCTCCGCGTCATCCGCCCGGCCCGCTTCGTCGAGCCGGATGAAGTGGTGTTCCGCGCCAATGCGCAGCGCTTCCAGGACCGCTTCAACATCCCCGTGCGCATCGACTTCGTCGGCTGGGAGGATATCCGGCCGCAAACCGCAGTCGTCGCCAATACCGGCACAGGGCCGGACATCGTCATCGGCTGGTCCGACGACCCGCATATCTATGCCGATAAGGTGGTCGAGCTGGCCGACGTCGCCGACTACCTCGGCAAGCGCTATGGCGGCTGGATGTCGCTGTCCGAGAAGTACGGTCGGCAGCACGGCACCGGCAAATGGATCGGCATCCCCCTCGGCGGCAATATCGGCCCATGCTGCTGGCGCATCTCCGCGGTGAAGGAGGCCGGCTTCGACGGCGTGCCGGACGACCACGAAGGCTTCCTCAAGCTCTGCCTGGCGATGAAGCGGAACAACAAGCCGGTGGGCTTCGCCCTCGGCAATGCGGTCGGCGACGGCAACGGCTTCGCGCAATGGCTGCTCTGGTCACACAATGCCTCCCTGGTTGACGAGGAAGGCAAGGTCTCGATCAACAGCCCGCAGACAGTCGAGGCGCTGAAATACCTGCAGGAACTCTACCAGGCGTTCGCGCCCGGCACGCTCTCCTGGCTCGACCCTTCCAACAACCGGGCCTATGCGGCGCAGGAGATCTACCTGACCTTCAACGGCGTCTCGCTCTACTTCGCGCTGAAGAACGACCCGAAGACTGCGGCCATCGCCGAGGACACGCAGCACACGCTGGTGCCGAAGGGCAAGGCCACGGCCTCGCCGCACACCGCGACGGTGATGAACGCCATGGTGTTCCGCCACACACGCTACCCGAACGCCGCCAAGGCTTTTCTCGCCTTCATGCTGGAGAGCGAGCAGTACGACCCCTGGATGCAGGGCTCGCTCGGTTATTGGGCGCATCCGCTGCGCGCCTACAATGCGAGCACGGTCTGGACCAGCGACCCCAAGCTGACGCTGTTCCGCGAGACGATGGAGAGCAAGTTCTGGTCCGGCTACAAAGGCCCGATCAGCCAGGCCTCCGGCGCCGTCGCCGCCGATTACGTGCTGGTGCAGATGTGCGCCGCGGTGGCCAGTGGCCAAGCGACGCCGGCGGATGCGGCACGCGACGCGGAGCGGCGGGCGCGGCGCTATTACCGCAACAGCGGACAGGCATTTTCCGGGCACGGCCGCTTGACCGCGGCCGCGCCCCGGAGCCTAAGATGCAGCCTGATATATCACGCCGGAGGAGATGCCGATGGCCCTGCAACTCACGCCCTTGCATCCGCTGTTTGCCGCCGAGGTCGGCGGGCCTCGACCTCCGCACCAGGCCGGGGCCGGAGATCTGCGCCGAGATCGACCGCGCCATGGACCACTATGCCGTGCTGGTCTTCCGCGACCAGCGGCTGGACGATGACCAGCAGATGGCCTTCGGCGAGGCGCTTGGCCCGCTGGAGGAAGCCCGTGCCACGGTGGACGCGCACAAGCACCGGCTGAAGCACAGCCGCATGGCCGACATCTCCAATATCGACGTCAGCGGCGACCTGCTGGCGGCGGATGACCGGCGGCGTATGTTCAACCTGGGCAATCAGCTCTGGCACAGCGACAGCAGCTTCAAGGCGACGCCGGCGAAGTATTCCATGCTGCATGGCCGGGTCGCTGCCGCCGCAAGGCGCGGACACCGAATTCGCCGACATGCGCGCCGCCTGGGACGCGCTGCCGGAGGAGACCAAGGCGCAGATCAAGGACCTCGTCACCGAGCACAGCCTGATCTATTCGCGCGGCTCGATGGGCTTCGAGGAGTACACGCCGGAGGAGAAGCTGGCCTTTGCCCCGGTCAAGCAGCGGTTGGTACGCTGGCATCCCGGCTCGCGGCGCCATTCGATCTACCTGTCGGCGCATATCGGCCAGATCCTCGGCTGGCCGCGGCCCGAGGCAATGATGCTGATCCGCAACTTAACCGAATTGCGACCCAGAGGCAGTTCGTCTACGCGCATCAATGGCGGCAGTGGGACCTGGTGATGTGGGACAACCGCACGACCATGCACCGCGCCCGTCCCTTCGACGACAAACGCTTCCCGCGCGACATGCGCCGGGTGACGCTGACCGACGTGGCGCCGACGCTGGAGCAGGCCCTGGCGGCCTGACGGTACGGGAGGGGCATCAGCCGTAGGCCTCGCCCGCATCCACTTCCCGGCCCCGCCCGGCATTGCGCATCACCTGGGCCAGATGCGGGCGGATATTCAGCTGGTGCCGGTACAGCGCCGCCGCTGCGGCCGGCAGCGTGCCGCCGCGGCCCAGCATCGCATCGCCTATCTCGAGGATCCGCAGGTTCGGCCAGGCCTTCTCGCGGATGCCGAGGATGCCCTGCAAGATTTCCTCCGCCCCCAGCGCCGGCCGCGCCTGCGCCAGGATCAGGGCCATCGAGGCGGTCGAGCGCGAGATGCCGGCATGGCAATGCACCAGCAGCCGCGACGCCGTCTCGGCTTCGAGGTCGCGGCCGAAGGCCAGCACTGCGCGCACATCCTGCTCGGAGGGCGGGACGGTGCCAGGCGCGAGCTCGATCACATCGTGAAAACGAAGCTCCAGCTTGGCATGCTCCCCGAAGCTGCCGAAGGCCTCCGGCACCGGCCAGTCGGGGTCGAGGATGGAGAGGACATGGCTGACCCCAGCCTCGGAATGGCCAGTCAGCTCCTCGATGCCACAGACGGTGAGACGATAGGGGAAGTGCGTTTCCATGTGTTGAGGATGGGTCGGCCCGGCGGATCGGTCCAGGCCCGGCCCGGCGGAATCGGGTGACGCCGCGGCACTGGGACGCTATACCTCATGTTCACGTTTTAGTCCCACAGGAGCGCCCGGCTTGGCCAAGGACCGCAACCGCTTCGTCTGCCAGGCCTGCGGCGCCGTCGCCCCGAAATGGCAGGGCAAGTGCGACGCCTGCGGCGAGTGGAACACCCTGCAGGAGGAGCTGGCGCCGGCCGCCCGCGGCCCCGGCCCGGCGGCCAAGGCGATCGGCGGGCGGCAGATCGAATCTCGTTGGGCTGGAGGGTAGCAGCGCCCCGCCGCCGCGCATCCCGACCGGTCTGCCTGGATTGGACCGGGTGCTGGGCGGCGGGCTGGTCCCGGCTTCGGCCGTGCTGGTCGGCGGCGATCCGGGCATCGGCAAGTCCACCATCCTGCTGCAGGCCGCGGCCCGCATCGCCCAGTCCGGCCGCCGCGCCCTTTATATCAGCGGGGAGGAGGCGGTGGCCCAGGTCCGGCTGCGGGCGCTCCGCCTCGGCCTCGAGAAGGCGCCGCTGGAACTCGCCGCCGCCAGCGCGCTGCGCGACATCGTCGCCAGCCTGGAGCAGCAGAGCGACGCCGCCCTGGTCGTCATCGATTCCATTCAGACCATGTGGCTGGATGCGCTCGACAGCGCGCCGGGCACGGTCGCCCAGGTCCGCACCTGCGCCGCCGAGCTGATCCGGCTGGCCAAGTCGCGCGGCTTCGCTCTGGTCCTGGTCGGCCACGTGACAAAGGAGGGCACGCTGGCCGGGCCGCGGGTGCTCGAACATATGGTGGATGCGACGCTCTACTTCGAAGGGGATCGCGGTCACCAGTTCCGCATCCTGCGGGCGGTGAAGAACCGCTTCGGCGCCACGGACGAGATCGGCGTCTTCGAGATGACCGAGCGCGGCCTGGTCGAGGTCCCCAACCCCTCCGCCCTGTTTCTGGCGGAGCGCCGCGGCAACGTCTCCGGCTCGGCGGTCTTCGCGGGGATCGAGGGCACGCGGCCGGTGCTGGTCGAAGTCCAGGCGCTGCTTGCGCCCTCCACGGGGGCAGCCCGCGCCGGCAGGTGGTGGGGTGGGACAGTGGGCGGCTGTCGATGCTGATGGCGGTGCTGGAAGCGCGCTGCGGCCTGACGCTCGGGCAGAACGACGTCTACCTCAATATCGCCGGTGGCCTGCGGATCAACGAGCCGGCCGCCGACCTGGCGGTCGCCGCCGCACTGGTCTCAGCGGCGACCGACCGGCCGACCGACCCGGGCACGGTCTATTTCGGCGAGGTCGGCCTTTCGGGGAGATTCGCCAGGTGGCGCAAGCGGAATCCCGGCTGCGGGAAGCTCAGAAGCTCGGCTTCGCCGCCGCCGTGCTGCCTCGCCGGCTGGCCCGTGGCGGCCGGGTGCCGGTGGCGCTGGATGGGCTGCGGCTGACCGAGATCGGCCACATGGCCGACTTGGTGGCGCCCTTCGCTGCCAAGGCCGCGAAGCCGCCGGCCAGGTCGGAGTGCAACGCGGGCAAGGAGGGCCGCCGCGCCCCGGCCGCCGCCGAGGCCCTGAGCCGGCGGCCGCGGCATGGGGCTGTTCCGGTTGCGCGGCGCCGGCCATGCTGGCGCGAAAGAAACCGAGGAAACGCCATGACACCCGCCCGCCGCGCCCTGCTGGCCCTGCCCTTCCTGCTGCCGGCCGGCCGCGCCGGCGCCCAGGCCGGCTTCCCCGACCGACCGGTCCGGCTGGTCGTCCCCTTCGCCCCGGGCGGCAATTCCGACACCGTCGCCCGGGTGATGGCGCCGCGGATGGCGGAGCGGCTCGGCCAGCCGGTGGTGGTGGAGAACCGCGCCGGCGCCGCTGGCAACGTCGCCGCCACCGCCTTCGCCAGGGCGAAGGCGGACGGCTATGCGATCTTCCTCGGCTCGAACGGGCCGCTGACGGTCAACCCGGTGATCCAGGCCAATCTCGGCTACGACCCGGCGCGCGACTTCACCCCGGTTGGGCTCTTCGTCCGCACGCCGAATGTGCTCGCGGTGCATCGCAGCGTTCCGGCGCGGACCCTCGCCGAGCTGATTGCGCTCGCCAAGGCCGCGCCCGGCAGCATCAGTACCGGCTCCTCCGGCACCGGCAGCACCTCGCACCTGGCGATCGAGAGCTTCAATGCGGCGACCGGCGCCGCCCTGCAGCACGTGCCCTATGGCAGCGGCGGGGCGATGGCGCCGGACCTGATCGCCGGCAACATCAAGGCGGGCATGACCGAGATCTCCACCGCCCTGCCGCTGCACCGCGAAGGCGCGGTGCGGATCCTGGCGACGGGCTCCGCCGGCCGGCTGGCGGTGATCCCGGAGGTGCCGAGCTTCGAGGAGGCCGGCGTCCCCGGCTTCCGCGCCGCCGCCTTCGTCGGCATCGTCGCCCCGGCCGGCACCCCGGCCGAGGTCGTTGCGCCGCTGGCCGCCGCGGTCGCCGCCGCGGTGGCCGACCCTGCCAACCGGCGGCGGCTGGAGGAGATGGGCAGCGAGATGGCCTCGGCCGAGGAGGCGACCCCGGCCGGCTTCGCCGCCTTCCTGGCGCGGGAGGGCGCCTGGACCCGCGCGGCAGCGGACCGGGCCGGCCTGCGGCCGGGCTGACGGCCCGCCGAAACCGCGTGGCTGTCCCGCTTCGGGAGGTTGCCGCTCGCGTGGACACCGCCGCTCCCCCACCGCTATACCCGCGCCACGATGACCTGGGTCGATTTCGTGGTGCTGGCGGTGCTCGCCGTGTCGGCGTTGCTCGCCTTCATGCGGGGGCTTGTGCAGGAAGTGCTGGGGGTCGGCGCCTGGATCGGCGCCGCCCTGCTGGCGCTTGCCCTCTACCCGCGGCTGGCGCCGCTGCTGGAAGGCAGTGTCGAGCCGGCCTGGCTGGCCAATGCCCTGGCCGCCGGCGGCGTCTTCCTGGTGGTGCTGGTGGTCCTGAAGATCATCATCAGCTTCGTCGCCCGCTTCGTGCAGGATTCGGTGCTGGGCGGAACCGACCGCGCTCTCGGTCTCGTCTTCGGCATCGCCCGGGGTGCGTTTCTCGTCATCCTCGCCTATATCCTCGGCGGCATGGTCCTGCCCGCCGCCGATCGCTGGCCCGAGGCCGTCCGGGATGCCCGGGTGCTGCCACTGGTCGTTGATGGCTCGGATTGGGTGGTGGCCCGACTGCCGCCCGAATACCGGCCCCGCGTCGCCGCCCCCGGCCCGCGGCCTGCCGACGCAGGACGAATTGATGCGCCCGCCGGCCCGCAACCGGACGTGAGGACACCCGCATGACCGACCTGTCCACCCGTCCGCATGACGACGACAAATTCCACGAGGAATGCGGCGTCTTCGGCGTCTGGAACGCCACCGACGCCGCGGCGCTGACCGCGCTCGGCCTGCATGCCCTGCAGCACCGCGGCCAGGAGGCCGCCGGCATCGTCGCGCTCGACGACGGCGGCATCTTCCACGCCCACAAGGGCCAGGGATTGGTCGGCGACACCTTCTCCAATCCCAAGGTCATGGCCGGGCTGCGCGGCAGCGCGGCGATCGGCCACAACCGCTACGCCACCACCGGCGAGACGGCGCTGCGCAACGTTCAACCACTGTACGCCGACTTCGCCTTCGGCGGCTTCGGCGTGGCGCATAACGGTAACCTCACCAATGCGGTCGGTCTCCGCCGCAACCTGGTCAACCGCGGCTGCCTGTTCCAGTCGACCACGGACTCGGAGGTGTTCATCCACCTCATCGCCATCAGTCTCTATTCCACCGTGGTGGACCGCCTGATCGACGCGCTGCGCCAGGTGCAGGGCGCCTACAGCCTGGTCGCGCTGCACAACGGCGCGCTGATCGGCGCGCGCGATCCGCTCGGCGTCCGGCCGCTGGTGCTAGGGCGCCTGGGCGGGGAAGGCGGTACCGCTCCCTCCTGGGTGCTGACCTCCGAGACCTGCGCGCTGGACATCGTCGGCGCCGAGTTCGTCCGCGACATCGATGCCGGCGAGATCATTGTCATCGACGATAAGGGCGTACACAGCATCAAGCCCTTCGGCAAGCAGCAGGACCGCTTCTGCATCTTCGAATACATCTATTTCGCACGCCCCGACAGCGTGGTCGAGGGCACCCCGGTTTATCAGACCCGCAAGAGCATCGGCGCCGAGCTGGCGCGCGAGAGCGGCGTCGAAGCCGATGTGGTGGTGCCGGTGCCGGATAGCGGCGTGCCGGCGGCGATGGGCTACTCGCTCGAGAGCGGCATCCCCTTCGAGCTCGGGATCATCCGCAATCACTATGTCGGCCGCACCTTCATCGAGCCGACCGACCAGATCCGCAACCTCGGCGTCAAGCTCAAGCACAGCGCCAACCGGCCGATGCTGGAAGGCAAGCGGGTCATCCTGGTCGACGACAGCATCGTCCGTGGCACCACAAGCCGTAAGATCGTCGAGATGGTGCGGGCCGCCGGAGCGAAGGAGGTGCACATGCGTATCTCCTCCCCGCCCACCACGCACAGCTGCTACTACGGCATCGACACGCCGGAGCGCGGCAAGCTGCTGGCGGCGCAGCACGACCTCGAGGAGATGGCGCGGATCATCGGCGTCGACAGCCTGGCCTTCATCTCGCTCGATGGTCTCTACCGCGCGCTCGGCAAGCCAAACCGTGATCCGGCCAATCCGGCCTATTGCGATGCCTGCTTCACCGGCGACTACGGCATCCCGCTGACCGATGCCGGGGACAACCAGGACAAGCAGCTTTCGCTGCTGCAGGCGAGCTGATGCCGAAGCCGCTGGAGGGCTCGGTCGCCCTCGTCACCGGGGCGTCCCGCGGCATCGGCGCCGCCGTGGCGCTGGAGCTCGCCCGGCTCGGCGCGCATTGCGTGCTGACCGCGCGCACCCAGGGCGCGCTGGAGGAAGTGGACGACGCGATCCGCACCGCCGGCGGCCAGGCGACGCTCTTTCCGCTCGACCTGATGAAGGACGGCGAGAAGCTCGACATGGTCGGGCCATCCATCGCCCAGCGCTTCGGGCGCCTTGATGTCCTGGTGCATGCGGCCGGAGTGCTGTCGAAGCTGACCCCCGTGGCGCACATAATGCCGAGGGACTGGCAGGAAGCCATAGCGGTGAACCTGTCCACGGCCTGGCGGCTGATCCGCACCTGCGACCCGCCGCTGCGCGCCGCTGCGGCCGGCCGCGCCGTCTTCCTGACGGATGGGCTGGTGGCGGAGCCGCGCGCCTATTGGGGCCTCTATGGCTTCGGCAAGGCGGGCCAGGAACACCTGGCACGGTCCTGGGCGGCCGAGGTCGCCAATACGCCGCTGCGGGTCAACCTGTTCGACCCCGGCCCGGTCGCCACCAAGCTGCGCGGCATGGCCATGCCGGGCGAGGACCCGGCCTCGATCGCCCAGCCCGGGGACGTCGCGCCGGCCATCGCCGCGCTCTGCCTGCCCGCCGAGACGCGCAACGGCGAGGTCATCCGCCGCGCCTGATGTGAGGGTCGCGTGGATCACCGCCACGCCTTCCACGCCGGCAATTTCGCCGACTGCATGAAGCACGCGCTGCTGGTCTGGCTGCTGCGCGCCCTCGCGGCAAAGGAGAAGCCCTTCCGGGTGCTGGACACCCATGCCGGCATCGGCAGCTACGACCTGTCGGAGACCTCTGCGGCCGAGCGGACCGGCGAATGGCGGCGCGGCATCGGCCGGCTGCTGGAGGTCGAGGCCGGGCCGCTGGCCGACTACGTGGCGCTGGTCCGCGCCGCCGGCGCCCCGGCGCGCTATCCTGGCTCCCCCGCTTTGGTCGCCGGCCTGCTGCGGCCGCAGGACCGCCTGCTGGCCTGCGAGCTGCACCCCGATGACGCCGCGACGCTCCGCGCGCTTTTCCGTCGCGACCCACAGGTGGCCGTCCACCACCGCGACGGCTGGGAGGCGCTGAAGGCCCTTACCCCTTCCCGGAGAAGCGCGGACTGGTGCTGGTCGACCCGCCCTTCGAGCAGGAGGGCGAGTTCGCCCGGCTTGCCCAGGGGATCGCCCTGGTGTCCCAACGCTTCCGCGGCGCGGTCCAGGCCTGCTGGTACCCGATCAAGCACCGCGCCCCGGTGCGCGCCTTCCACACCGCGCTGCAGGATAGCGGCGTCCGCAACCTGGTCGCTGCCGAGTTCTGGCTGCGCGAGCCGACCGACCCGCAGCGGCTGAACGGCTGCGGCCTGCTGGTCGCCAACCCGCCCTGGAAATCTGAGGCGGAGGGCGGCGCCATCCTCGGCGCGCTATTGGACAGGCTGAGCGATGGCGAACCCGGCCAGGGCTGGGCGATGACCCGGGTCGCGGAGGAATAGATGGCGCGGCTCGCCGTCCTTGGCGCCGGCGCCTGGGGCACCGCACTGGCGCTGCAGGCGTCGCGCGCAGGGCAGGCGGTGACGCTCTGGGCGCGCGACCCGGCGCGGATAGCGGCGATCGCGGCAGCCCGCGAGAATGTCCGGTACCTGCCAGGCGTCGCCCTGCCAGCCGGCCTTGCGGTGACCGCAGACCTGACCACCGCGCTGCACCGCGCCGCGGCTGCCATCCTGGCGGTGCCTGCGCAGCACCTGCGGCCCTTCCTGGCCGGGCTGCCGGCGCAGGCGCCGCCCCTGGTCCTCGCAGCCAAGGGGGTGGAGCGATCGACCCTGCTGCTGCCGCTCGAGCTCGCTGAAATGCTGTGGCGCGGCCTGCCCGCCGCAGTGCTGTCCGGCCCGAACTTTGCTCATGAGGTCGCCGCCGGCCTGCCTGCCGCAGCGGTCATTGCCAGCCATGATACGGGCCTGCGGGAGCGGATCGGCGACTTGCTGGCGACGCCGGCCTTCCGGCTCTACGGCTCGGACGATCCCATCGGCGTGCAGGTCGGCGGCGCGGCGAAGAACGTCATCGCCATCGCCGCAGGGGCAGTGATCGGCGCGGGGCTCGGCGAGAATGCCAGGGCGGCGCTGGTAACGCGTGGGGTGGCGGAGCTATCGCGGTTGGCGGTGGCCCTCGGCGGGAAAGCGGAGACGGCGGCGGGGCTCTCCGGCCTCGGCGACCTGCTGCTGACCGCCTGCGGCCCGGCCAGCCGCAACACCTCGCTCGGGATAGCGCTCGGCCGCGGCCGAAGCCTGGCGGAGGTGCTGGCGGAGCGCGTCGGCGTCACCGAAGGCGTGGCGACCGCGCCGGCCCTGGTCGCGCGGGCCGCGGCGACCGGGGTGGAGCTGCCAATCTGTGCGGCGGTCGCCGACCTGCTGGCCGGCGACCTGACGGTGGCCGACGCAATGGGAAGGCTGCTGGCGCGGCCGCGGCGGGACGAGTAGCGGAGCCCTCTCGCCCGCGCCGGTTCCGTCGCGCTACGCCGCCTGCTGCAGCGTCGGCGCCATGTCCGCCACCGTCGTCCGATGCAGGTCGCGCACCTGGGTCGAATCGTAGCGCCGGGCGCGGTGCATGGTGACGCGGTTGTCCCACATAACTAGGTCATGCGCGGCTGCCAGACATGGGCATGGACGAATTCACGCTGCGTCGCATGCTCGGTCAGGTCGCGCAGCAGGGCCCGCGCCTCCGGCACCGGCCAGCCCTGGATGGCGCCGGCATGGGCTGAAAGGAAGAGCGATAGCCGCCCGGTGCGCGGGTGCCGGCGCACCAGCCGCTGCGGCACCGGTGCCCATTTGGCTAGTTCCTCCGCGGTGAAGTCGGTGAAGCCCAGCACGCCGCGCGAATAGATCTGGCTGTGCTCGGTGACGAGGTCGCGCACCTGCGCCTGCAGCACCGGGTCGAGCGCGTCCCAGGCCGCGCGCATGTCGGCGAATTCGGTATTGCCGTCGCGGCCCGGGATGACGCGCGCCGAAAGCAGGGAGAACTTGGCCGGCGTCGCCTTGAAGCTGCTGTCGCTGTGCCAGAGCATATTGCCCAAGGAGAACAACCGCTTGCGGTCGTCCCGCGCCATGACGCTGCCGTCTTGGTGCAGGTTGGAGATGTCGTTCACCTCCATGGACAGGCGCCGGGCTTGGCCCTGGACGATGTCGCCGGTGGCGAGCTCGAGCGGGCCGAAGTGACGGCTGAAGGCGATCTGCTGGGCGTCGTCTATGTCCTGGCCGCGGAAGACCAGCACGCCGTAGCGGTCCATGCCCTCCTCGATCGCCGCGGCTTCGGCGGCAGAGACGCCGGCGCGGATGTCGACGCCCGCGGCCTCGCCGACGAAATCGGGGCGGGCCGGGTTGGCGGGGCGGATGGAGAGGGTCATGGGCCGGGTTCCTCGTGGCGGGGGTCTCTGCCCCTTCTGGCGGCGCGCAGTTTAGCCCCGGATGCGACGGCCGGCCATGTCACCGATGCGCGCCGACGCCGACCTGACGGCATTGCCGCAGCAGGGCGCAGGCGGAGCAGCGCGGCCGTTCCCCGGTGCAGACGGACTTGCCGAAGGGCACCAACCGCTCGTTGATCTCCACCCAGTAGCGTTCCGGCAACTTTGCCAGCAGCGCCTGCATGGTCCGCTCGGGCGTCGTCGTCGCCACATAGCCCCAGCGGTTGGCGATGCGGTGGACATGAATGTCGACCGAAATGGCCGGCTTGCCGAAGCCGACGCCCAAGGTCAGCGCAGCGATCTTCGGGCCGACGCCACGCAGCGCCTGCAGCCCATCCATGCTGTCCGGCACCGCCCCGGCCTCGGCGATACGGCGCGAGAGGGCGATGATGTCGCGCGCCTTGGGTTCGGGGAAGGTCGCGCCCTGGAGCAAATCGACCAGTTCGGCCTCCGGCAGCACAGCCATGGCCTCCGGCGTACGGGCGCGGGCAAAGAGGCGGAGGCAGACCGGCGTCGTGGTCTCGTCCCGGGTGCGGGCGGAGATGAGCGCAGCGACCAGTTGCTCGAAAGGAGAGGCATGGCCGCGGTCGCGCAGGTCGAACATCGCCGCCTTCGGCAGGTCGGCGGTCGCCTCCCGCAGCAGGCGGAAGACCTGGTCGATGTCGAAGGGGTCCTTGCCGGGCGGTGGGGGCGCATCCATCCCGGGTCAACGCGGGCGGTGCGACGCGGTGTCGGCAGCAAGGTTGGAAAGGGTAAAGCGTTCCCTCCCCGAGCCGCCCCGCAGCGAGTGCCGGACTCACAAAAATAGAGGTGGGTCCAAGGAGGATACCTCCTCCCTGGCCTTTGCCTCTCGTGTCAGTGCGGCCCGGGTTCCGGCAGCAGCCCAGGCAGCAGGTCGTCCGGCCGCCCCACCTCGCGCCGCGGCTTCGCCGCCGCCGGCGGGCGGTTCGCCACCTGCTGCCGCAGCCGGATTAGCTCATCGAAGATACGGTCCATGGTCTGCCAGAGCGGTTCCTCGCCCTGGCGTTCGGCCATGACAAAGCGATGCGCCGCGAGCGTCACGTTCAGAGTGCCGCGGGTGCTCTCGGGGCGCCGGCTGCGCATCTGCACGAGCGCCTTCTCGACCTCCTCGAGCGGGACGCCGAATCGGGCGGCAATCTCGCCGGGTTCGGCGCCCTGCCGACGCAGCGCGCGGGCCTTGGTGGCCTCCGCCGGGCTCAGCGCGATTTCTGGCCGTAAGGCCTGGGTGCGCCGCGACATCTCGCCCGAGCCGCTGCCCGGCGGCTTGCCCTTGAACGGCATCGCGGTCCCTCTCGCTTCGCCTGACAGGTGAAGCAAGAAGACGCGCAATGGTTCCCTATTCAGCCGCCTGCTTCGTCGCCTGGCTGCCCGGCCGGCGCACCTTCAGCCGGCGGATTCGCCGCGGATCGGCTTCCAGCACGCGAAATTCGAGGCCCGAGGAATGCGAGACCAGTTCGCCCTTGGCGGGCACGCGGCCCGCCAGGGTGAAGACCAGCCCGCCCATCGTGTCGATATCGGCGGCGCGCTCCTCCTCGGTCAGCACCGCGCCGCCCATCCGCGCCTCGAAGGCCTCGACCGGCATGCGGGCATCGAGCTCGAGCGTGCCATCCGGCCGTTCCACCATCTGCGGCGGCCCTTCCTCGTCGTGCTCATCCGAGATGTCGCCGGTGATGGTCTCGACCAGATCTTCGATCGTCACCAGCCCGTCGATCCCACCATATTCGTCCACCACCAGCGCCATGTGCACCCGCGCCTGACGCATCTGCAGCAGCAGGTCGAGCACTGGGACGGAGGGCACGGTGAAGAGCGGCTTGCGCAGGATCGCCTTCATGTCGAAGGGCTTTTCGCCGCCGACGCTGGCAAAAACATCCTTGATGTGGACCATGCCGACGATCTCGTCGAGCTGGCCGCGATAGACCGGATAACGGCTGTGACCGTCCCGCTGGATCAGGCGGATCGCCTGGTCGAGGGTGAAGTCCTCCGGCATCGCCATGATGTCGGCGCGCGGCACCATCACGTCGTCCGCGGTCTTGTCCCGCAGCTTCAGGACATTGCCGAGCACCGCGCGTTCCTGCACGCTGAACTCGTCCGGATGGCCGCGGCCGTTGCTGTCGCGCGGAAGCTCCTCGTGCTCCTCGATCAGCTCCTCCATGCGGTCGCGGACGCTCTCGGCCTCGCGCTTCCGCAACAGGCCCTGCAGCCGCCAGAGGATGCCCTGGCGTTGCTCGCGCGCCTCGCCGTTCGACAGGCTCATGACGACACCCCCGCCAGGGGTTGGGCAGCCGCATGCGACGCATGGCACGGGCCTCGGCCCGTTCCATCCGGCGCGCCTCGCCGGCCGCGAGGTGGTCGTGCCCGATCAGGTGCAGGGTGCCGTGCGCGACCAGGTGGGCAAAATGCGCCTCGGGCCGCTTGCCGGCCACCAAGGCCTCCCGCCGCACCACGCCGAGCGCAAGGGCGATATCGCCGAGATGCTCCCCCATCCCGGGAAAGCTCAGCACGTTGGTCGGCTTGTCCTTGCCGCGATGCTCGCCGTTGAGGCGCTTCAACGCGCGGTCATCCGCAAGCAGGACGGTGACGCTGCCGGCCTCGCCGGTCTCGCGCAGCGCGGCTTCCACGGCACGTCGAGCCAGGGCCTCGGCCCGGGGCACCAGGCGCCGCCAGGCCGGCTCGGCCATCACGACCTCGACCACCAGATCCGGCGCGAATTCCGGAGGGTCTGCGTCGTCCTCGTCCATGATCCCGGCAAAGGCGGGGGATGTCTCCCCGCACCGCCGGGACGCCTACTTCCCGGTTCCATCCTGTTCCTTCTTCCCCCGACGCCCCTGCTGTTCCGCGTAGGCTTCCCTACGCTGTTCAGCAGCCTGGACATCGGCCCGCCCGTAGGCCGAGACAATCTTCGCCACCAAGGGATGGCGGACCACGTCCCGCTCGTCGAAGCGGGCCACTCCGATACCCGGCACCCCGTCCAGGATGCGCAGGGCATCGATCAGCCCGCTCTGCTGACCGCTCGGCAAATCGACCTGGGTCGGATCGCCGGTGATCACCATCCGCGTTCCCTCGCCCATGCGGGTGAGGAACATCTTCATCTGCGCCGCCGTTGTGTTCTGCGCCTCATCCAATATGGCGAAGCAATGGGCCAGCGTGCGGCCGCGCATAAAGGCCAGCGGCGCGATCTCGATCTCGCCGCTGGTGATCCGCCGGGCGACCTGTTCCGCCGGCAGCATGTCGTGAAGCGCGTCATAAAGGGGGCGGAGGTAGGGGTCCACCTTTTCCTTCATGTCGCCAGGCAGGAATCCCAGGCGCTCGCCGGCCTCGACCGCCGGGCGGGAGAGCACGATGCGGTCCACCCGGCCGGCCTGCAGCAGGGCGACGCCCTGGGCGACGGCCAGGTAGGTCTTGCCGGTGCCGGCCGGACCGACACCGAAGACCATCTCCTGGCGCGACAGCATCTCGATATAGGCGGCCTGGGCCGGGCTGCGCGGGGCAATCGCCGCCTTGCGGGTGCGGATCTCCGGCACGTCCTGCAGCGGCAGGCGCGGGTCGTTCTCCGCCTCCCCTTCCGCCATCCGCAATGCTGCCTCGACATCGGCCGTGGTCACGCCTTGTCCCTTCTCCAGCCGCCGCCAGAGCGACCGCAACGCGGATTCGGCCAGTTCGGTGCTCGCCGAGCTGCCCGCGATGGTCAACCGGTTGCCGCGCGACCCAAGCTTTATCCCCAGCCGCTGCTCGATCCGCACCAAGTGGCGGTCATGTTCCCCGTAGAGCAGGGGGAGCAGGGCATTGTCGTCGAACTGCAGAGTAACGGTCCGCTGTTCGGGGAGGGTGGGGACAGGGCGCGTGATGGCGCGCGCGTCTCCGGGCCTGAGGGCGATGGCGGCGGGGTTCAAGCGGGCGCGGGCTCCTCTGCGGGCTGGACATTGTCGGCTTCGCGCCCGACCGCCAGCAGGCCGGAGAGCGAGATTGGGATGCGCGGCCAGCACCGTCACGGAAGCTTCCGTGCCGACCAGCGAGAGCGGGCCGGGCAGGTGCAGGGGCTGCAGCCAAGGGTGCGGCCGGCAACCTGGCCGGCATGGCGGCCGGGGCCGGTGAAGAGCACAGGAAAGGTCATGCCGACGCGGGAGCGGTTGAACGCGTCCTGCTGGTCCCTAAGCAGCGCCTGGAGCGCCTGCAACCGTGCATCCTTCTCCGCCTCCGGCACCTGATGTGGCGCGCCGGCGGCCGGTGTTCCAGGGCGGGACGAGTATTTGAAGCTGTAAGCCTGGGCGAAGCCGACGCGGCGAACCAGCGCCATGGTCTGTTCGAACTCGGCCACCGTCTCGCCGGGGTGGCCGGCGATGAAGTCGGAGGAGAGCGCGAGATCCGGCCGTGCCTCGCGCAGCCGGTCGACGATGCGCAGAAACTCGGCCGCCGTATGGCCGCGGTTCATCGCCGCCAGCACCCGGTCGCTGCCGCTCTGCACCGGCAGGTGCAGGAAGGGCATGAGCTGCGGCAGGTCGCGATGCGCGGCGATCAGGTCGTCGTCCACATCGCGCGGGTGGCTGGTGGTGTAGCGCAGCCGGAGCAGGCCGGGAATCTCCGCCAGGGCGCGGAGCAGCCGGCCGAGGCCCCAGGGCCGGCCATCCGGGTCCTCCCCATGATAGGCATTCACGTTCTGCCCAAGCAGCGAGATCTCACGGGCCCCGGCGGCCACCAGGCGCCGGGCCTCGGCCAGCACACCAGCGACGGGGCGGGAGAATTCGGCACCGCGCGTATAGGGCACGACGCAGAAGGAACAGGATTTGTCGCAACCCTCCTGCACGGTCAGGAAGGCGGTCACTCCCTGCGGCACCGCGGCATCCGGCAGGTGGTCAGATTTGTCCTCAGCCGGGAAGTCGCACTCGATCACGGCGCCGGCGGCGCGGCTGGCGCGGGCCACCATCTCGGGCAGCTTGTGGTAGGTCTGCGGGCCGAGGACGATGTCCACCCACGGGGCGCGGGCGGTGATCTCCTTGCCCTCGGCCTGGGCGACGCAACCGGCGACGGCCAGCACCATCTCGCCGCCCCTGGCCCGCTTCGCCGCCTTGGCCTCGCGTAGCCGGCCGAGCTCGGAGAACAGCTTCTCCGTCGCTTTCTCACGGATATGGCAGGTATTGAGAATGACCATGTCAGCGCCGTCCGGCGTCTCGGACGGGGCATAGCCAATCGGCGCCAGGACATCGGCCATCCGGCCGCTGTCGTAGACGTTCATCTGGCAGCCCCAGGTCCGGATGAAGAGCCGCTTCCGGGGCGCTGGCGTTTCAGTGGTCATGCCGGGAAAACACTCCGCCACCCCGGCCGCGAAGGGGTGCCGGGGGAAGCGGGGCAGATGCGCAAGGCGCGGCCCGGGGTCAAGCGCCCGATGGGTCCGGCGGCGCCAGGACGGGCGGAGGCCGGCAAAGGATGGCGAATCGTCTCACGCCCGAAGCGTCCGCCAGCAGCGGGGCTCCGGTCAAGCAACGCTTTCCGGCAGCCGGGCGGCCAGCGGCACCGCCGGCCGATTACGGCGCAGCTGCTCGGCCCCCTCGCGGACCATGCGCGCGGCCTCGCTCGCCAGGGCCTTGCGGTTGGGCAGGCGGTCTGGGGCGAAGGGTTCGTGCAGCACCACCGTGACCCGGGCGCCGCTGCGCCGGGCGAGCCGCCAGAAATGGCTGGCGATCTCCATGTCGCCGTACCAGGCAAACAGCGGCCGGTCGCGCCGGCAGGCCGGCAGGCCGCCCAGCCGGTCATAGACGACGGAGACCGGCTGGATCAGCCGCGCCCCGTCGGCAATGGCGAAGAAGGACGACCGGAAGGGCAGCTCCCGCGTCCCGTCGTTGCTGGTGCCCTCAGGGAAGAGGATCAGGCTGTTGCCGGCCGCCATCCGGCCGCGCATCGCCGCGGCCTCCTGCCCCGTGGCGCCGCGGCTGCGGCTGACGAAGACGGTGCGGCTGAGCCGCGCCAGCGTGCGGATGCCCGGCCATGTCCCGACCTCGGCCTTGGCGACAAAGGCGGCGTCCAGCACGCCGCCGAGGACCGGGATGTCGAGCCATGAGGAATGGTTGGAGACGAAGAGCACCGGCCGGTCACGGCAGGGGGTGCCGACCACCTGAACCTTCAGCCCGATCAGCCAGGCGGCGACGCGGTGGTAGAAGACCGGGAAGCGGGACTTGGCGTGTCCCGGCAGCAGCACCAGCACGGCCTGGACGGGCAGGCAGAGCAGCGTCCAGGCCAGCATGCTGACCAGCCGCCGCGCCGCCCGGAAGCGGCCGCCGAGCGGGCGTTCGGTGAAGACCTCGAAGAGCCGGCCGCCGGGCAGGCCCTGGCCGAAGCGGATGGGCTTGCGCCGGCGCAGGCGGCGCGGCTTGAGGGCATCGATCGGGGCGCTAGCCACAGCTTCCATGTCCAACGGCGATACCGCGCAGCCGGCTACGCGGCAATGACGTCGCCGTGACGGGCGCGTGACAAAGCTCAGCGCGTGGCGCCGAGCGCGCGCAGGACAATCCCTTCGGTCAGCACCTGCGGCAGCAGCGCCGGCCCGCCGCCGCCGGCCGGATAGACCAGGTAGAGCGGCACACCCTCCCGCCCGTATTCGCGCAGCAGGGCACCGATGGCGGCATCACCATTGGTCCAGTCGCCTTTCAGATAGGCGAGGTTGCGGCCGGCGAAGGCGGCCTGGACCGGAGCGGATTTCAGGACCAGTTGCTCGTTCACCTTGCAGGTGATGCACCAGGCGGCGGTCAGGTTGACGAAAACCGGCCGGCCCTCGGCCTGCAGCGCGGCGACGCGGGCGGCTGACCAGGGCTCGGCGCCGGCTTCGGCGGCGGCCGTGGGCGGCGCAGTGGCCAGTGCCGGCAACAAGGCCAGGGCGGCGATCGCGGCGGCGCCGGCCAGCGCCCGGCCGGCCAGCCGCCCGACCCCGGCACTACGCTGGGCGATGCCAAGCACCCAGCCGGCGAAGCCGAGCAGCACGGCGCCCGCCAGGACCAGCAGCAACCCGTCTGGGCCGGCCTGCTGTGCTAGCACCCAGGCCAGCCAGGCAGCCGCGGCATACATCGGGAAGGCGAGACCCTGGCGCAGCCATTCCATCCAGGCGCCCGGCCGCGGCAGACGCCCTGCCAAGCCGGGGAACAACCCGAGCAGCGCGTAGGGCGCGGCGAGACCAAGGCCGAGCGCGGCGAAGACCGCGAGCGTCGCCGGTGCCGGCAGGGCGAGCGCGGTGCCGACGGCGGCGGCCATGAAGGGCGCCGTGCAGGGAGTCGCCACCAGCACAGCCAGCGCCCCGGTGGCGAAGCTGCCGAGATGGCCGCCACGCCCGGCCAGCGTGCCGCCCGCCCCGGCCGGGCCAGCGATGGCATAAACGCCCGAAAGATTCAGCCCGACCGCGAACATCAACCAAGCCAGCGCCGCGACGAAAGCCGGCGCGGTGAACTGGAAGCCCCAGCCGGCGGCGATCCCGGCCGCGCGGAACCCGATCAGCAACCCGGCCAGGGCCAGGAAGGTCGCCAGCACGCCGAGCGTATAGCTGCCGGCATGCGCCCGGACCTCGGACCGGGCGGCGCCGGACAGCCGCGCCAGCGCCATCGCCTTCATCGCCAGGATCGGGAAAACGCAGGGCATCAGGTTGAGGATCAGACCGCCGAGGAAAGCCGAGAGCAGCGCCTGCCAGAGCGGCAGGGCCTCGGTCGCGGCTTCCGGCATCCCGCCGACCGGGGCGGCAACGGCATAGGCCGACCGCACGCCCGCCGCATCGGTCAGGGCGACCACGCCGGACAGCGTGGCGGGGGTCGCCGCACCCTCCGGCCGGGTCAGCGCCAGGGTCAGCCTTTCGTCGTGCAAGCTCAGCCGCTGCGGCGCAGCATTGTCGAGCAACCCGCTCTCAGCGGGGAAGAAGAAGGCGTCGCGGACCCTGCCGGCCTTGAGCCCCTCCCCTTCCAGGGTCAGGCTTCCGCGCGTCCCGGCCAGCGCTGCCCGTGCCACCCAGGGCGAGGGCCGCGGCGCGGCAGCTTCCGCGGCGGTAAAGAGCGGCGCGAGGCCGGCATCGGTCCGGCGGGCGGCAGCCACCGGCAGGTCCAGGCGGAAGCGCCCCTCCTCGGGGATGCAGAGCTCGGCGCAGACCAGCCAGCTCGCCTCGGCCTCGACGGTCAGCCGGTCGCCCGGGGCAAGGCCGGACGGCGCCGCCATCCGGAAGGGTAGCAGCACCTCGCCCTCATAGCCGAAGCTGACCAGCGGGCCGGTCGGGATGCGGGCGGGGCCGGCCAGCGGATCGGGCTCCCTCGGCCTCGGCGGGCGCCAGGATGGTCACCTCCGGCGGCGCGCCGGCATCGCCAGGGTTCTGCCAATAAGTGTGCCAGCCGGGGGCGAGGCGCAGGCGGAGGCCGAGCTCGACCGGCTCGCCCGGCGCCACCGCGGCGGCGGCGGCGACCAGCGTGGCGGTGGCCCGCGGCGAGCGGATGGCCGCGCTCTCCCCGGCCCGGGCGGCGAGCGGGACGAGGAAGATCAGCAGGGCGGACAGGAGGTGGCGGACCATGGCGTAGCCATAGAACGGAACGCGCGACGGCCAAAGCAAGCGCCACCCGCCGGCGGGCGGGAGCGAACTCGTCGGCCCCGGCGTTTCCGCGCCGCGGCGATCCGGTCTAGGAGCAGCCCGCCAACCAGGAATCCCACGCCATGCCATTGTTCACCGTCGAGGTCGCAGGCCGGCCCGTGCTCGTCTTCTCCGAGGCGAGCCGCGAGTCTGCCCAGGAGATCCTGACCAGCCTGATCGGGCCCGACCTGCAGGAATTCAGAATCCGAGGGCGTGCCGGTCTGGGACGGCGAGGCGCCGCTCACGGTACGCGATGCCGACCCGGTCGAGACCACCCGCTGGGAGCAGGGCCTGGCAGAGGCGCAGGAGGACAGCGCCGGCGACGAGGACGGCCCGGGCGACGGCGACGACTTCGCAGTCTTCCTGATCGAGCTCGACGAGGAAGGCGAGGAGGAAGAGGACGGCGAGGAGGCCTGACCCCGCTTGGATAGGAGAGCGGCGACGGTCACCGTATAAGCCGCCGCATGCTCCCCGACCTTCCCGTGACCGAGGCGCTGCCGGCGCTGACCGCGACGTTGCGCGCCGGCCCGAATGCCCTGCTCATCGCCCCGCCCGGCGCCGGCAAGACCACGTTGGTGCCGCTGGTGCTGAAGGACGAGCCCTGGGCGGCAGGGCGGAAGATCCTGGTGCTGGAGCCTCGCCGCGTGGCGGCGCGGGCCGCGGCGCGGCGGATGGCCGAGCTGATCGGCGAATCCGCGCCCGGCCAGACCATCGGCCTCGCCACCCGGCTCGACCGCGCCATCTCGGCCGCCACGCGGGTCGAGGTGGTGACGGAGGGGCTGCTGGTGCGGCGGCTGCAATCGGATCCCGGGCTCGATGGCGTCGCCGCGGTGCTGTTCGACGAGGCGCATGAGCGCAACCTCGACACGGATCTGGCTCTTGCCCTTTGCCTCGACCTGCAACGGGCGCTGCGGCCTGAGCTGCGGCTGCTGGCGATGTCGGCGACGCTGGATGGCGGCGCCTTTGCCGAGCTGATGGAAGCGCCCCGAGTCGAGAGCCTCGGCCGTGCCTTCCCGGTCGGCATCGAGCACCGGCCGCGCGACATCCAGGACCCGCGCGACCTGCCGGAGGCCATGGCGGCGGCGATCCGGACGGCGCTGCGGGCGCATCCCGGCGACCTCCTGGCCTTCCTGCCCGGCTGGGGCGAGATCTCGCCGCACCGCCGAGCGGCTGGGAGGAATCGAGGCCGATATCCGCCCGCTGCATGGCGAGATGCCCCCGCCGAGCAGGACTTGGCGCTGAACCCGGGCCCGCGACGGAAGGTGGTGCTGGCGACCTCGATCGCCGAGACCTCGCTGACCGTCCCCGGCGTCCGGATCGTGGTCGATGGCGGCTTCCGCCGGGCGCCGCGGCTCGACCCCGCCACCGGCCTGTCCCGGCTGGTCACCGTCCGCATCAGCAAGGCCGCGGCCGAGCAGCGCGCCGGCCGCGCCGGCCGCACCGCCCCGGGCCTCGCCATCCGGCTGTGGTCGGAAGCGCTGCATCGCGGCCTGGCGCTGCAGGACCGGCCTGCGATCCTCGAGGAGGAGTTGTCGGGCCTCGCCCTCGACCTCGCCGCCTGGGGGGCAGAACCGGGCGCGCTGGCCTGGCTGGACCCGCCGCCGGCCGGCACCATGGCCGCAGCCCGGCTCTTGCTCACGGAGCTCGACGCGCTGGACGCGGTGGGCCGCGTGACCGCCATCGGCCGCCGCATGGCGAGGCTCGGCACCCATCCCAGGCTGGCGCGCATGCTGGCCGCCGCCGAGAGCGAGGGGGAGAAGGCCATGGCCGCCGACCTCGCGGCGCTGCTGGAGGAACGCGACCCGATCCGCGGCCGGGAGGCGCCGGCCGATATCGGCCTGCGGCTCGACCTTCTGCATGGCGGTGACCACCCGAATGCCGATCGACCGACGATCCAGCGCATCCGCCGCGCCGCGGCGCTGCACCGGCGGCGGCTCGGGGTCCATGGCAGCGTTCATTCGGAGGGCGATCCCGGCGCCCTGCTGGCCGCCGGCTTCCCCGACCGGATCGCCGCCATGCGCGGCGTCATGGCCGGCGCCTTCCGCCTGGCGAGCGGCCAGGGTGCCCGGCTGGCGATGACAGATCCGCTGGCCAAGTCGCCGCTGCTGGCGGTCGCCGACCTCGAGCTGCAGGGCACCGAGGCACGTATCCGCATGGCCGCCCGGATCGACCGCGCGGCGCTGGAAGCGCGCTTCCCCGAGCGCTTCGTGCGGGAGGAAGGCGCTGGCTTCGATGCGCGGAGCGGCGCCGTGCAGGCCCGCCGCCGCCTCCGCTTCGGCCCGCTGGTGCTGGAGGAGGCGACCATCGCGCATGCCGACCCGGCGGCGGTCGCAGCGGCCCTGGCGGCGGCGGTGGCGGAACGGGGCTTGCGCGACCTGCCCTGGGGCGAGGGCGCGCGGCAGCTCCAGGCACGGATCGGCTGGATGCGGCAGGCGGAGGGCGAGTCCTGGCCGGACCTGTCGGATGCCACGCTGATCGCCACGGCGCAGGCTTGGCTGGCGCCGCACCTGCATGGCAGAACGAAGCTGACCGAGCTGGCGGGCCTGAACCTGCCCGAGATCCTGCTGCAGGCGCTGCCCTGGGACCGCCGGCAGCGGCTGGACGCTGCCCTGCCCGCCCGGCTGCCGCTGCCGATGGGCCGCAGCGCCGCCATCGACTATGCGCGGGAGGTGCCGACGCTGGAAGCAAGGGCGCAGCATCTGTATGGCCTGTCCGGCCTGCCGAGATTAGCGGATGGCCGCGTGCCGCTGCAGGTCGCGCTGCTCTCGCCGGCCGGGCGGCCGATCGCCCTCACGGGCGACCTGGCCGGGTTCTGGAAGGCGGGCTGGCTGGACGCGCGGAAGGACATGCGCGGGCGCTACCCGAAGCACAACTGGCCGGAGGATCCGGCGACGGCGCAGGCGGATCCGCCGAAGCCGGGACGGTAGGGGCGGCAAGGGCGCGGCAGCGCTATGCGCCCCGCAAGGCGGCTACCGCCGCAGTTCCATCTGGATGGGTCCCTCGCGCTCGCCATTGGCGAACTGGTCGACCAGCGCATTGCCGGTATGGCCGAGCGCGCCCGCCGGCCCGCTCCAGACGATGCGCCCTTGTGCAGCATCGCCGCGGTGTCGCCGATCCGCCGCGCGCTTGCCATGTCATGGGTGATGGAGACCGCCGTCGCACCCAGCTTCTTCACGCAATCGACGATAAGCCCGTCGATCACTGCGCCCATGATGGGGTCGAGCCCGGTGGTCGGCTCGTCGAAGAAGATAATGTCCGGGCGCGCCGCGATGGCACGCGCCAGCGCCACGCGCTTCTGCATGCCGCCCGAAAGCTCCGCCGGCGAGAGGTCGCCGACCGATCCCGCCAGGCCGACCTGGGCCAGCACCTCGGCCGCATGGTCGCGCGCCTTGGCCTGGGTGATCCGCTTCTGCGCCAGCAGCTTGAAGCAGACGTTTTCCCAAACCGGCAGGCTGTCGAACAGAGCGCCGTTCTGGAACAGCATGCCGATCCGGTCGCCCAGCGCCTCGCGCTCCCGCCAGCCCATGCGCAGCACGTCGCGGCCATCAACCTCGATCATGCCCGAATCAGGCTGGATCAGGCCGAGGACGCTCTTGATCGTCACCGACTTGCCGCTGCCCGATCCGCCGAGGATAACCAACGAATGTCCGGCCGCGACGTCGAGGTCGACGCCGTCCAGCACCTGCTTCGCGCCGAAGGCCTTCCGCACGCCGCGCATGCGGATCTTCGGCACGCCGGGCGTGGCGATGGGGGGCGGCAGGGTCGCCTGGTCGGTCATGTCCCTCATTGTGCGAAAAAGATCTCGGTCAGCACGTAGTCCAGCGCAAGGATGAGGATGGAGGAGGCGACCACCGCCTTGGTCGTCGCCCCGCCAACGCCCTGCGCCCCGCCCTTTGAGTTGTACCCGCACCAAGTGCCCATCAGCGCGATGACGAAGCCGAAGACCGCGGCCTTCACCAGGCCAGAGACGACGTCGTCCGTCTCCAGGTAGTCGAAGGTGGATTTCAGGTAGGCGGCGGAGACGAAGCCGAGCTTCTGGGTGCCGATGAGCCAGCCCCCCATCACGCCGAGCACGTCGGCCACCAGCACCAACAGCGGCAGGGCGATCACGGCCGCGAGGATGCGCGGCGCCACCAGGTACTTCATCGGGTTGGTGGACAGCGTGGTCAGCGCGTCGATCTGGTCGGTGACGCGCATGGTGCCGATCTCGGCGGCGAAGCTGGCGCCGATGCGCCCGGCCACCATCAGCGCCGCCAGCACCGGGCCGAGCTCGCGCACCAGGGAGATGACCACGACGCTGGCGATGGCGCTCTGCGCGTTGAAGCGGGCGAAGCCGGTATAGCTCTGCAGCGCGAGGACCATACCGGTGAAGACCGCGGTCAGCGCCACCACCGGCAGCGAGAACCAGGCGATCTCGACGAAGGCGCGCCAGAACAGCCGACCATAGAAGGGTGGCCGCAGCAGATGGCTGAGCGCCTCGAGCGCAAAGAGCCCGAGGTTGCCGACGGCATGGCAGGCGGCGATAACCCCGCGGCCGAGCGCCGCCAGCGGGTCGAGCAGGATCGCTCCCATCAGGCGGCGCGGTATTCGCGCCGATAGCGGGCGCCGAGCGAGGTCAGGATCTCGTAGCCGATGGTGCCAGCCGCGGCGGCGACCTCGTCCGGGGTATTCCCGGGGCCGATGAGTTGCACCATGGCGCCGGGCAGGACGTCGGGCAGATCGGTTACGTCGAAGGTGATGAGGTCCATGGATACCCGGCCGACCAGGGGCACGGGCCGTCCGGCGATCCTGCCGACGGCCCGCCCGGAGAGGGAACGAAGGTAGCCATCGGCATAGCCGGCGGCAACGGTGGCGATCCGAGAGGGCGCGCGGCGATCCAGGAGGCGCCATAGCCGACCGGCGTTCCGGCCGGAATCTTCCGCACCTGCAGCACCGGCGCCTCAAGCGTCACCACTTGCCGCATCGGGTTTGGCGCGACCGGGGTCGGGTTGATGCCGTATAGCGCGCAACCCGGCCGGGCGAGGTCGGAGCCGAAATCCGGGCCGAGGAACATGCCGGAGGAATCTCGCCAGGCTCGCCGGCGCTGCCGGCAGGCGGGCGCGGATGGCGAGGAAGCGGCTGGCCTGCTGGGCGTTCAGGGGGTTCTCCGGTTCATCGGCACAGGCGAGGTGGGTCATCACATAGCGCAGGTCCAGCCCGGCCAGCCACGCAGGATCATCGGCCAAGGTCGCGACCTCAACTGGGGTGAGGCCAAGCCGCGCCATGCCCGTATCGACGTGCAGCAGGGCGGGAAGTTGCCTGCCCGCGACGTTCGCGGCAGCGGTCCAGGCGGCGACGTCGCCGGGGCCGTTCAGCACGGGCAGCAAGCCGGCCGCGTCATCAGCGCCGGGCGTGAAGCCGTTCAGCACCGCGACCATCGGGCCGGGGCCGAGTGCGGCGCGCAGTGCCATGCCCTCAGCCAAGTGAGCGACGAAGAAGTGCCGACAGCCGGCAGCCTGCAACGCGCGCGCCACCGGGGCGGCGCCGAGACCGTAGCCGTCCGCCTTCACTACCCCGGCCACGGCGCCTGATGCCGCGCGGTCGCGCAGGCTACGCCAATTGTCGGCCACGGCGCCGAGATCGACGGTCAGCACCGCCTGCATCGCCTTACCTCGGGTTATTGTGCAGCACGGCATGGACCGGTCGCCCAGCCGCGGCAAGCCTCGATTGTGACGAGGTGGCCTATTCGGCCCCGGCAGCAAAGTACCGCAACCCGCTAACGGGCGCGACGTTGCTCTGCCTGCCGGCACAATCGTGACTTGTGTTACCGCGAGGCAACAATTTCTCAAAACCAGAGATTGCTGGATCCCAGAAGGGTCTCTGCCGGCGCGTCAATTCAACGAAGGGAATTCGCTATGGCTGATGGCAACAGGCGGCACGACCAAGTCCATGGCGCGGCGGAGACGGCGCGCCGCGGCGCCCAGCAGGCTGCCAAGGATGCCACCAGGGCTGGAACCGAGATTATCGGTCAGGTCACCAAGGCGACCGCGCAGCAGGGCGATGCAGTCATGGAAGCGGCCGCCCGTCAGGCCGGGGAGGCAACGGAGCGTGGGGCGGAGGTGGTGCGGCGCTCGGGCGCCGAGGTCGCCCGCCGGGTCGAGGCGGTCGAGGCCGACGGCCGACAATTCGCCCAGCGCACCGTCCGGGAGACGGTCGAGGCACCGGTGGGGCTGCGGCCGCCAATGGACGGAATGGCAGCGCTGCCGCAGGCCTTCGCCGGCATGCTTGGCGAGATGGCCCGTGCCAACTGGCAGATCGGCCAGGAGATGCTGCGCCTCGTCAACCCGGTGGCGCTGATCGATCTGCAGCAGAAGATGCTGCACGGCTATCTGGACCTGATCCTGGCCGGGCAGGCGAAACTAGACCGCACCGTTCGGACGGCGGAGGCCAGCATGCCCCCTCGCCAGGACGGTTGAGCGCCGGGCTGGGGATCTGGAGCGGTTAATTGTGCAATGCAGCGGAACGCGCTGCGCCGCAGCATGTTCTTCCCCGCAGCGGGCCATCGACCGGTCCGCGCCAGACCACCCCGCCGTCGTCACGCGATACGACCGAGGCGGCGGGCTTTGACCGATCATCCTGCTGCATGCCGCCGTATCGACCATGCGGCGATGGGGGACTGTATGGCCGAGCCAGCTCCGACGGGACGACTTGTCGACGAGAAGGTCGTTCCGGTCATCGAGGAAACGGCGGTCGTCTACAAGGAACGCGTCGTCACCGACCGGGTGCGCTTGCACAAGCGCGTCCAGGCGACGCAGGAGGTACTGGACATCCCGGTCCAGACCGAATCCCTTGAGGTGGAGCGCGTGCCGGTCGGCCGCTGGATCGAGGCGCCGGCCGGCATCCGCCAGGAGGGCGACACCACCGTCTACCCGGTGGTGGAGGAAGTGCTCGTCGTCGAGAAACGACTTCGTTTGGTCGAGGAAGTGCGCGTGACCCGGCGACGGGCCACCCGGCAGGTCCGCGAGGAAGTGTCGCTGCGCCGCGAGGAGATCTTCGTCGAGCGTGATGCCCCGGCAGGCGGGCCGGAGCGCGACCCGGGGCCCTGAGCGCCCGGGCGCAACCGAGTACATTCAAAGACAATAGGGGAATTTCATGATGGAATCCGTGATCGGGTTGCTGGCCGACCGTGAGCAGGCGCAGCGCGTCCGGAGCGCCCTGGTGGAGTCCGGCTGCGACCAGGCCGCCGTGGTCATCTTCGACCGCGGCACCGGCCAGGCACTGGCGGGCGAGCTGATGGAGCGCGGGCTCGAGCCGGCGCGTGCCCGGCTCTACACCGAGGCGGTGTTGCAGGGCGGCATCCTGGTGGCCGCCGAGGCCGAGACGGCCGATCGGGCACTGGCGGTGATGAACCGCTTTGAGCTGAAGGCGCCGGAGCAGCTGCTCGGCCGTGGCGGCGAGACGGTGGAGCGCGCTCGGTCCATCGAGGAGGAGCTGCATGTCGGCAAGCAGCAGACGACCGGCGGCAAGCGCCTGGTGACCAGCGTCACCGAACGCGAGGTCGAGAAGCCGGTGACCCTGCACGAGGAGAGCATTGAGGTGGAGCGCCGCCGCGAGGACCATGCCCTCCGCCCCGAGGAGGCTGCCAAGGCCTTCCGCGAGGAAACTGTCGAGCTGACCGCGACCAGCGAGCGGCCAGTGGTCTCGAAGGAGGCACGGGTGACCGGCGAGGTGGCGCTGCGCAAGCGGAGCGTCGAGCGACGCGAGGTGGTGCGCGACACCGTCCGCCGGCAGGACGTGGATGTGGAGACCATCCAGGAAGTACCGAATGCCGGTCCCGACCGATTGAACTGAGCAAAGACCGGGGAGAAGGTATTCTCCCCGGACCTCTCACCTATTTCCAGGAGCCCGCACTCGCTTCACGACGGCAGCCGACTTGGAAAAGAGGGCGGCTAGAGCTTGGGCAGGAAATACTTCTGCTTCCAAGCATTTTTTGCTTCAGTGCCGGTCTGACCCGTCATGCACCACGTCGAGATCGCCGAAGCGAGTGAACTCGCTTTCGAAGAACAGCTTCACCGTGCCGGTCGGGCCGTGCCGCTGCTTGGAGATGATCAGTTCCGCCTTGTTGTGCGCCATCTCCATGTCGGCCTGCCACTTGGTCATGGCCTCCTCGAACTTGCCGCCGTTGTCGAAGCCCATCTCCTTCGGCGCGCGCTGGGCCAGGTAGTACTCGTCGCGGTAGACGAACATGACCATGTCGGCGTCCTGCTCGATCGAGCCGGATTCGCGCAGGTCCGACAGCTGCGGCCGCTTGTCCTCCCGCTGCTCCACCGCGCGGGAGAGCTGCGACAGCGCGATTACCGGCACCGAAAGCTCCTTCGCGATGGCCTTGAGCCCCTGGGTGATCATCGAGATCTCCAGCACCCGGCTTTCCGGCCGGGTCCCGGCCGCCGGCCGCATGAGTTGCAGGTAGTCCACCACCACCAGCTCGAGCCCCCGGGTCCGCTTCAGCCGCCGGCAGCGGGTACGCAGCGCCGAGATGGTGATGGCCGGCGTGTCGTCGATCACCAGCGGCAGGATGGCGAGCTCGCGGCTGACCTCGACGAAGCGGTCGAAGTCGCGCTGCGAGATGTCGCCGCGGCGGATCTTGTCGCCGGAGATCCGTGCGGCTTCCGACAACAGGCGGGTGGCGAGCTGGTCTGCGCTCATTTCGAGGGAGAAGATCGCCACCGTGCCGCGCGGCTGCACCCTCGCCCTTCTCCTGCGCCTCCCGCACCAGGGCCTGGGCGGCGCCGAAGGCGATCTTGGTCGCCAGCGCGGTCTTCCCCATGGCCGGGCGGCCGGCGATAATCATCAGGTCGGATCCGTGCATGCCGCCGGTCTTGGCATCCAGGTCGCGCAGGCCGGAGGGCAGGCCGGAGACGCCGCCCGGGGTTGAGAAGGCCTTGGCCGCCAGCTCCACCGCATCGGTCAGCGCCCGCTCGAAGGTGACGAAGCCGCCCTCAGTGCCACCATCCTTGGCCAGGTCGAACAGCCGCTGCTCGGCCGCCTCCAGCTGCTCCTTGGCGGAAAGCTCGGCCTCCGCGCCAAAGGCGCGGTTGACCACCTCCTCCCCCACATCGACCAGCTGGCGGCGCAGCCAGCAGTCATGGACCAGGCGGCCGTATTCTCCGGCATTGATGATGCCGACCATGGCGGTGAGCAGCTGGGCCAGATAGGCCGGGCCGCCGACCTCGTCCAACACGCCGGAATGCTCGAATTCCGGGCGCAGGGTGACCACGTCGGCCAGTTGCCCGGCCTCGATCCGGCGCTGGATGGCGCGGAAGATGCGCCCATGGGCGGCTTCGGCGAAATGCTCGGGCGCGAGGAATTCGGAGACCCGCTCATAGGCCTTGTTGTTGGCCAGCAACGCCCCGAGCAGCGCCTGCTCCGCCTGGTAGTTGTGCGGCGGCGTGCGCTGCGACAGGCCGAGCAGCCCGTCGACGCCCGCGAAGGGCGATGCCTGGTCGATGGTGTTCATCCGTTCATCCTAGCGCGGAACGGCCCCTGTGGATCATGGGGATGAGTGTGGATAACGGGGACGGAACGCTGCGAAGGGGGCGGCGTGGTGGCGCGGCCACGCCCGGCGGAACAGCCGGGATCGCCTGGCGTTGGCGGGCGACCTGCCGAAGGAGCGTCCGGATGCGCCTGGTCTCCACCCGGCTTCATGGGGCCGTGGATTATCTCTGGGGCCTGGCCCTGCTGCTGGCGCCGCGCCTGTTCCACCTGCGCCCCGGCTCGGCGGAGGCGCGCACAGCCCAGGCCGCCGGCGCCGGCGCCATCGCCTATGCCGCCCTGACCGATTACGAGCTGGGCCTGGTGCCGGTGCTCAGCATGCGGCAGCACCTGGCACTCGACATCGCCGGCGGCGCGGCGCTGGCTGCCGCCCCGGCCCTGCTGGGGTTCTCCCACCGGCGCGGGACGCCGCATATGGCCTTCGGCCTGTTCGCCATCGGCGCCGGGCTGCTGACCCGGACCCGGCCGGGCCACGGGCCGCGCACCCTCGCCCCGGCTCATCCCCGTGGCAGCCGGAAGGCCAGCGGCAGTGCGAGGGCGCAGAGCCCGGCCATTGCCCAGAAGCCCTGGCCGCCCCAGGCGGCATAGAGCGGGCCGGAGGCGAAGGTCAGCAGGCCGGAAGCCAGCCCCACCCCGATCGAGGCGTGCAGAGTCTGCGCCGTGGCCGCCTGGGCCGGCGGCATTCCGCCCAGCACCCGCATCGCCGCCAGATGCTGCGCCCCGAAGGTGATGGCGTGCAGCAACTGCACCGCGGCCAGCGCCGGGAGCCAGACCGTCTCCGCCGTAACCCCCCAGCGTACCACCCCGGCGGCCGCAGCCAGCGCCGCGAGGCCGGGCGCTCCCAGGCGCTCCACCAGCGGCTTGCCCCAGAGGAAGAGCGCGACCTCGGCCACCACGCCCTCCGCCCAAAGCAGGCCGATCACCCCGGGAGACAGTCCGGCGGCCTGCCAGTGCAGCGTGCCGAAGCCGTAATAGAGCGCATGACTGCCCTGGATCAGCGCCGAGAGCGGCAGTATCCGGCGGAAAGCAGGGATGGCGAAGGGCGCGGCGAAGCCGCCTCGGCCCCGCGCCTCAGTCCGCTCCGCGGGCAGGCCGCGCGCCGCCAGTGCGGTGAGGCCGAGGCAGGCCGAGGCCAGCCAGACGATGCTGGTCACTCCCAGCCACTGCACCGCCTGCCCCGCCGCGACGGCAGCCAGGATGAAGGACAGCGACCCGGCCGAGCGGACCCGACCGTAGTCAAACCGCCGCTCCCGCGCTGCACCGAGGCAGAGCGCATCGGACAGCGGCACCACCGGGGCATTCACCATGGCGTGCAGCACGGCGACGAGAAGCAGGGCCGCGAAGCCCCGGGCCATGGCGAAGCCCGTCACCGTGCAGGTCGCCAGTGCAGCCGAAAGCACCAGGACGGTTCGCGCATCGCCGAAGCCATCCGCCCCGCGCCCGACCGCCGGCGCCGCCAGCAGCCGCACGGCAGAGCCCGCAGCCAACACCAGGGCGATCTCCTGCGCCGTCAGCCCATGGTCGCGCAGCACCGCCGGCAGGAAGGGCATGAGCACGCCGACCGCGCCGAACTGCGCGGCAAACAGCAGGGCAAAGCGGGCCGGGGGCGACATCGGCGCGGGCTCAGCCGGCCGGAACGGGGCGGCGGCGCGCCGGTGCGCGGGCGGGTCGGTCGCGGTCTGCCTGCATCGCCGCCCCTAACGGCCGGCCCGCGCGGTTGCAATCCGTCGCGTCCCGGCCCATGCATGGCGCCACATGCCCGAGCTCCACACCCCCATGTTCGATGCCCGCGTCAAGGCCGTGTTGGGCCCCACCAACACCGGCAAGACACATCTGGCGATCACCCGCCTGCTGGCGCATTCCAGCGGCATCATCGGCTTCCCGCTGCGCCTGCTGGCGCGCGAGAACTACGACCGCATGGTCGCCGCCAAGGGGGAGCAGCACGTTGCCCTGATAACGGGTGAGGAGAAGATCGTCCCGCCCGGCGCCAAGTGGTTCGCCTGCACGGTGGAGGCCATGCCGCTCGACCGCCGCGTCGAATCCGTCGCGGTGGACGAGATCCAGCTCTGCGCCGACCCCGATCGAGGCCATGTCTTCACCGACCGCCTGCTGAATGCCCGCGGCATGGTCGAGACCATGTTCATGGGCGCCGAGACCATCCGTCCGCTGCTCACCCGCCTGGTGCCGCAGGCCGAAATCGAGACCCGGCCGCGGCTGTCGCAGCTGACCCATTCCGGCCCGGCCAAGCTGACCCGCCTGCCGCCGCGCAGCGCTGTCGTCGCCTTCAGCGCCGCCGAGGTCTATGCGATCGCCGAGGCCATCCGCCGCCGCCGCGGCGGCTGCGCCGTGGTGATGGGGCGCCTGTCGCCCCGCACCCGCAACGCCCAGGTGGCGCTCTACCAGAACCGCGAGGTGGACTTCCTGGTAGCCACCGACGCCATCGGGATGGGGCTGAACATGGATGTCGACCATGTCGCCTTCGCTGCCCTGCAGAAATTCGACGGCCACACGGCGCGCGCGCTGAATGCGCAGGAGGCCGCGCAGATCGCCGGCCGCGCCGGGCGGGGATGCGCGACGGCACCTTCGGCACCACCGGCGACTGCCCGCCCCTGCCGGACGAGATCGTCAACAAGATCGAGAACCATAATTTCGAGGCGCTGCAGACACTCGCCTGGCGCAACAGCGAGCTCGATTTCAGCAGCGTCGACGGGCTGCTGGACAGCCTGGCCACGCCGGCGCCCATGCCCGGGCTCGCCCGCGGGCATGACGCGGACGACTTCATCACCCTGTCGATGCTGGCGCGGGAACAGGAACTGCGCGCCCTGGCCACCGGCCGCAACCGCGTGCGGCTGCTCTGGGAAGCCTGCCAGGTGCCGGACTTCCGCAAGCTGGCGGATGACACCCACACGCGGCTGGTCGGCCGCATCTTCAAGCACCTGGCCGAGGACGGCGTGCTGCCGGACGACTGGGTGGCGGGGCAGATCGCCCAGTGCGGCGCGACCGAGGGCGACCTCGACACGCTGATGGCGCGCCTGGCGAATATCCGGGTCTGGTCCTACATCGCCGCCCGCGCCGACTGGACCCGCGACGCCCCGACCTTCCAGGCCGAGGCCCGCAAGGCCGAGGATGCGGTCTCCGACGCGCTGCACGAGCGCCTGACCGCCCGCTTCGTCGACCGCCGCGCGGCCCATCTGATGCGCCGGCTGGACGATGCCGAGGGCGAGGACCTGCTCTCCGCGGTGACGCGCCAGGGCGAGGTGGTGGTCGAGGGCCATAGCGTCGGCAAGGTCGCCGGCTTCCTCTTCCACCCGGAGGCCGAGGCGGCCACCGAGGAGGAGCGCAAGCTCGTCCTCCGTGCCGCCCGTCGCGCCCTGCGGGAGGAGATGCCGCGCCGCGTCGCCGCGGTGGAGACCGCCAAGGACGAGGCCTTCGCGCTGACGCCGAACCACCGTGTCACCTGGACCAGCCCCGGCGCCGAGCCGGCCGAGATCGCCCGGCTGCGGATCGGCGACCAGCCCGGCAAGCCGCAGGTCGAGGTGCTGGCGAGCGAGTTCCTCGACGGCGCCCAGCGCGAGCGCGTCCGCGCCCGGCTGGCCAAGTATGTCGAGGGGCTGGTGGGCAAGGAGCTCGCCATCCTGACCACGATCGAGACCAAGGCCGAGGCCGAGGGCTCGCTGCGCGGCCCCGCCTACCAGTTGCGGGAACATCTCGGCCTCGTCCCCGGCAACACCAATGCCGGGATCAACCAGGATCTGCGGCAGAAGCTGAAGGCGATCGGCGTCCGTGCCGGTCGCTTCGCATTGTTTGTGCCGGAAGCGCTGAAGCCGCGCGCCATGGCTCTGCGCGCCCAGCTCTGGGCGATGTCGCGCAACATCGACACCCCTGCCCTGCCCGCCCCCGGCCTGGTCGCGCTGCAGCTGCGCGAGGCGCATGAGGGCGAGACCAACCCGCCGCCGCCGATCGGGTGGCCGCCCGGCTTCGCCCAAACCATGGGCTGGCTGCCGGCCGGCCCGGTGCTGCTGCGGCTGGACGTCGCGGAGCGCATTGCCGCCGAGCTCGGCTTCCTGACCCGCCGGGCGCCGGCGCCGCCGCCGCCCGACCTCGCCAGCCGGCTCGGCGTGAAGGCGGACACGCTTGGCGCGGCGCTCACCGCGCTCGGCTTCCGGCTGATCGAGCCGCCGCCGCTCGCAGAGAACGAGTACGGCCCGCCGACCCCGCTGCGCGTTGCCCAGCCGCGGCCGCAGCACCATCAGCACCAGCGCGGCCCGCGTCCGCATGGGCGGCCCGAGGGCCGTCCCGGCCAAGGCCCGCGTCCCCAGGGCGAAGCGCGGCACGAGGGACCGCGGCATCCCCGTCGCGAGGCGCGGCCGGAGGGCGAGCGCCCGGCACAGGAGAACCGGCCGGCGCGGGAGCGCCAGGACGGCCGCCCGCCGCGCGAGTGGCAGGGCGCGCGACCGCCTCGGGACGGGCAGGACGGGCGGCCGCCACGGGACCGCGGCGACCGCCGGCCGGCGCATGGCCAGCGCGACAACCACCGGGAGGACCGGCCGGTCCGAATCCCCGACGCGCCGCTGCCGCCGCCGACTAGCGCGGCGATGATCTTCTTCGGCCCGCCCATCCCGCCCGAGCTGCGCAAGATGCCGGGCCGGATGGAGGTCTCGCGCGGTCCCGGTGGCGGCAAGCCCTGGCAGGGACGCGATCGCGGTCCCGGCGCGGGTCCGGGCGGCCCGCCGCGGGGCCCGCGGCCGGATCGCCGCGACGATGACCGCGGGCCGCGAGGCCGCGGCCGGAGGAGCGCGAGGCGCGCAAGCCGGCCGAGCCCGCCGGGCCGAACCCGGATCTGCCCTTCGCGGTTCTGGCCCGGCTGAAGCTGCAGCAGGGCGGCTAGCAGGCGTGGCGGCACGCCCCCATCCCATGGCCGGGCAGGATCGCCTGCCCGGCGCATGCCTTGAGGCCTGGGCCCGTGGCGGAAGGCGGCGAGGACCGGGATTGGCAGCGGCTCGACAAATGGCTGTGGTGCGCCCGGGTTGCCAAGTCCCGCGCCGCCTGCGCCCGCATCGTCGAAGGGGGCAGCTTCCGCATCAACCGTCAGCCTACCGACAAGCCGCACGCCAAGCTGCGCCCGGGCGATACGCTGACCTTCGCCCTAGGCTCGGCCGACCGCGGCGTGGTGCGGGTCTGGCGGGTGCTGGCCCTGGGCGACCGGCGCGGCCCGGCCGCCGAGGCGCGGGGGCTGTTCGAGGACTTGGTCCCACACTCCCAGGCCTGACCTGGCCGGCGCAGGCCTGATCCGCATGGGCCGCGGGGCGCCAATGGGTTGCCTTCGCGCGCGGCCCGGTCCATCTCTGCCACGCCGATCAGCCGGGCCCGAGGGACTGCCAGCCGTGACCTATGTCGTTCTCGAGAACTGCATCAAGTGCAAGTACATGGACTGCGTCGAGGTCTGTCCGGTGGACTGCTTCTACGTTGGCGAGAACATGCTGGTCATCCATCCGGACGAGTGCATCGACTGCGGCGTGTGCGAGCCGGAATGCCCCGCCGAGGCGATCGTGCCCGACAGCGACGACCGCGCGACGGAATACGCTGAGCTGAACCGGCAATACGCGGCCGAATGGCCGAACATCACCCGCAAGGGTGAACCGCCGGCCGATGCCGAGGAATGGAAAGACAAGCCCGGCAAGCGTGCCCTGTTCAGCGACAAGCCGGGCACGCCCTGAAGCGTCAAACCCGGTCGATTTGCCGGCGCCCGCCCATGGGCCGGGCGCCGCGTTGCGCCTGGGCAATCACGTCGCGCACCGCGCCAACCAGGTGCTCGCCGTGCTGCGGCTTCTGCAGCCGCACCGTCGGCCAACCCAGGCCACGCAGATCCGCCTGCGGGGCATCGCTGTCGTAGCCGGTCACCACCACGATCGGCAGGTCGGGCCGCAGCCGGCGCAGCGCGCGGATGATGCCATGGCCCAGCAATCCGCCGTTCAGCCGCAGGTTCACCACGGCGACCGAGAGCGCCGCCACTGAGACCTCCCGCGCCGCGGCCGCGGAACAGGCGATCACAGTGGCGAAGCCCGCCGCCGACAGCAAATCCTCCATCTCCAGCGCCAGCAGCGCCTCATCGTCCACTACGAGGGCCAGCGGCGCGGCGGCCGCGGGAATGCTGTCCTGTTGGTCCATGCTGCCTCAGCTGGCAGCGCCATCCTGATGGCGCTCGTCCTCAACGATCATCGCAGACCATTCGTTACTGAAACCTCATGGCCGCGCACGTCACCGCAGCGGGAGGACTCGGAACTGCAGCGTGAGGCGCGTCCCCGGCCCGGCCGGGGACCAGTCCAGCCGGGCGGATAGCTGGCGCGCCAAGCCCTCAACCAGCCGCATGCCGGTCCCGCCGGAGCGTTCCTCCGGCAAGCCGCGCACCATCGTCCCAGAGGATGGCGCGCAGCTCGCCGCCTCGCGCCGGCTCCAGCCGCAGGCCGATGGTGCCGCTGCTGCCCATCCCGGGCTGAGACGCGCCGAAGGCATACTTCAGGCTGTTGGTGATGAACTCGTTGACGATGAGGCCGAGCGGTGCCGCCTGCTCCGGCGGCACCACCATCCGCCGCATCTCAAGCACCAGGCGGATGCCGTGCTCGTCCTCCGCATGGAAGCGCAGCAGCGTGCCGGCCAGCTCGCCCAGATAGGCGCCGAGGTCGACCCTGTCGACATCGCCCGCGAGATAGAGCTTGTCGTGCAGCAGGCGCAGCGCATCGACCCGCTGGCGCACCACGCGCAGCGCGTCCAGCGTCTCGGGCGAGCGGGCGCGGCGGGACTGCAGCTGCATCAGACCGATGATGACCTGAAGGTTGTTCTTCACCCGGTGCTGCAATTCGCGGAACAGCCGCTCCACATCCGCCGCCCGGGCGCGCAGCTTGTCGCCGGCGCGCAACCGGTCCACCGCGGCGGCCAGCATGTTGGCGTAGGTCTGCAGGAAGGCGATCTCGTCGCCATCGAAGCTGCGCCGCTCGCGGCTGTCGACCTCCAGCAGGCCATAGGGCGGCCGGCTCTCGGCGCCGATGACGGTGACGTTCACCAACGATCGCACGCCATGCTCGCGCATGAACTCGGCGATGGGAAAGCGGGGCTCGTTCGCTGTGTCCTCGGAGACCAAGGCGCCTGGGCTCGACAGTGCCAGACCTTCCAACGTGCCGGGCTCGGCCTTCAGCGTCACTTGACCGACCACGCCGGGCTTCCAGCCGACCCCGGCGCGAACTTGCAGCGTGCGGCCGTCAGGCTGCAGCTCCAGCACCTTGGCCAGGCCGGTGCCGAGCCCTTCCGCGACCAGGCGGCAGGCATCGTGCAGGATCACCTGCAGGTCATCGGAATGCAAAGCCAGCTCACCGAAGCGGGCCAGTGCGGTCTGCTGGGCCAGCAGTCGGTCCGCGCTGCGCTGGGCTGGATCGGGCATGGCAAGCAAAAGCCGAAGGCGCTCGGTGGTTCCGCGACCATGACGGCGGCACGTGCAACCGCTAGGGTCGGTTGGTGCCCCACTTTCTCCGCCAGGCCCTCGCTGGTGCCGCCGCCACCGCCTCCGGCAACGGCCTTGCCCGTTTCGCCTATGTGCCGCTGTTCCCCGCCATGGTCGGCGCCGGTTGGGTGGATGGCGCGCAGGCCGGGATGCTCGGCGCCGCGGCGCTGGCCGGATACCTCATCGGCACGCTGCTCGGGCGGCGCGCTGGGCAGCGGCTTGGCGTGCCGGGCACGCTCGACCTCGGCATGGCGCTGGTCGTCGTCGCGCTCGCGGCTTGCGCCTGGAATGGCGGTTTCCGGTGGTTCCTGCTGTGGCGAGGCCTGGCCGGGGTGGCGGGTGGGCTGCTGATGGCGCTGGCCGGGCCGGCCACCCAGGCCTCCGTCGCACCGGCGCAGCGGGGCGCGGCGGGCGGCGTGGTCATCGCCGGCGTCGGCTCGGGTATCGCCACCGGGGCGCTGCTGGTTCCGGCGCTGCTGCCGGCCGGGTTGCCGGCGACCTGGCTCGGGCTGGCCGGGCCTGTGCTGCTGCTGTGGTGGCTGGCCCGTTCCCGCTGGCCGGACATGGCGCTGGACGGCGCGGCGGGGAGGCACCGCCGCCCGCGGCGCTGTTGCTGGTAACCTATGGCCTCTACGCCGCCGGGATGGTGCCGCCGATGGTCTATCTGGCGGATCTCGCGGCGCGCGGCAGGGGCCTCGGCGTCGGCATCGGCGCGCTGCTCTGGTTGGTCTTCGGCCTGGCCGGCATCGCCGGCGGCGTGCTGAGCGGCCGGGCGGTGGACCGGCTCGGCAGCATGGCCACGCTGCGGCTGTGGCTGCTGATCTCAGGCGGCGGCGCTGGCCCTGTGCCTGCCGCCCTGGCCGGCGCTGGTGCTGCCGGCCGCGGCGGCTGCGGGCTTCGCCGCGGTCGGCGTCACCGCGGTCACGCTCAGCGTGACGCGGGAGATCGCCGGGGTTCAGGCGACCGGTCTCTGGCTGCGCTGCAACCTGACCTTCGCCGTGGTGCAGACGGTGGCGGGTTTCGGCCTCGCCGCGGTCTTTGCGGCGACCGGCGAAAGCCACCTGGCGGTCTTCGGCGCCGGGTTCGGCTTCTCGCTCGCCGGCTTCGGCACGGGCGGCGGCGCTGGCCCGGCAGGCCGCCCGGCAGCCGGCAGGCGCCAGCCCGCGCTCGTCCTGAGCGGGACCACGCAGGGCGTGGATTTCCGGCTCGATAAATCCGCGTCTGGGGAGTGATCCTCATGGCGCAGGAATTGATGACGCCTTCCGTGTCGGCGCGCGGGCGGAACTGGGTCTGCCGGCCCGCGTCTCGGCGACGGCATCGGTCCTGCCCGCCGCCTCCTTGGGAGGGAAGACCTGCAGGGTAGCGCCGATCCGAAGGAGTGTTTGATGCCGTCACGCCGCACCCTGCTGCACGCCCCGCTGCTGGCCCTGGCGCGCCCGCTCGCGCGGCCGAGGCATTGGCCGCGCTGGAGGCGCAGGCCGGCGGGCGGCTTGGCGTTGCGGTGCTGGATACCGGTAGCGGCCGACGGCTGGCGCATCGGGGCGGAGAGCGCTTCCCGCTCACCAGCACGTTCATACTCTTCGCCGCCGGGCATGTGCTCGCACGGGTGGATCGCGGCGAGGAACGGCTGGACCGCATGGTTGCCTATGCGAAGGACGATCTTGTCACCTACTCGCCGGTGACCGGCCAGCACACGGGCATGAGCATCGGCGCGCTCTGCGACGCGGCGGTGACGCTCAGCGACAATACCGCGGGCAACCTGCTGCTCGACAGCTTCGGCGGACCGGCGGGGCTGACCGCTTGGTTGCGGGGCTGGGCGACACGACGACCCGGCTCGACCGACGGGAGACGGCGCTGAACGAGGCGCTGCCGGGTGACCCGCGCGACACCACGACTCCCGAGGCGATGCTCGGGCTGATGCAGTCCCTGCTGCTTGGCTCCGCGCTGTCCGAGGCCTCGCGGACACAGCTTGCCGCCTGGCTGGCCGGCTGCCGCACCGGGGACCGACGGCTGCGGGCGGGCGTCCCAGCCGGTTGGCGCGTCGGCGACAAAACCGGCTCGGGCGAAAACGGCACGGCGAACGATATCGGCATTCTCTGGCCGCCGGACCGGCCGCCGATTCTGGTGACGGCTTACTCCACCGGTTCGGCGTGCGCCGGAGACGGCACGCAGCGCCGTGCTGGCGGAGGTCGGGCGGATCGCCGCGGCCGCCTGACCCTGGCAGGGTTCTTAACGAGGTGAGTGCCACGGTTCGTTCCAGGCCCGGCGTGCTACGCTCCGGCGCCATCTGCCGGAGTGCCTCGCCTTGCGCCGCGCCGCCGCCCGCCTTGCCGCCATCCTGGTCATGCCCTTCACGGCCCTCGCAGCCGACCCACCAGTCACCGGCATCACCCTCTCCAATGCCGGGCTGATCCAGGTCGACCGTGCCGGCATGCTGGGGGCGAATGAGGCGATCAGCTTTGCCGTCCCGGTCGAGGCGGTGGACGATGTATTGAAATCCCTGCTGCTGCGCGACCCAGGCGGCCGGCCAGGCGCAGTCCGGCTGCCGGCGCAGGACCTGGAAGCCGAGGCCTTCCGCGGCCTGCCGGTCCGTCTAGACGATTTCGAGACCCGCGCCAGCCTGTTCCGCGCGCTGCGCGGCCAGTCAGTGGACGTGGGCGGCGTGAGCGGCCGGCTGGCCGGGGCGGATGAGGCTGAGGGCGGGCTGCGGCTCTCCGCTGCTCACCCCGACCGGGCTGCGGGTGCTGGCGCTCGCGGTGGGGACCGAGGTGCGGCTGCAGGACGCGGCGCTGGCCGACCGCCTGGATCGCGCGGCGGAGGCGCTGGCAGCCAGCCGAAGCGCCGATATCCGCCGGCTGGAGATCACCCTGGCCGGCGCGACCGCCGCGCGCGCAGGTTGGGCTGAGCTATGTCGCCGCCGCGCCGCTCTGGAAGCCGTCCTGGCGGCTGGTAATCCCCGCAGGCCAGGGGGAGGCAAGTTTACAGGGTTGGGCGGTGGTGGAGAACCGCTCGGGCGCCGACTGGGATGGGAGTGCGGCTGTCGCTCGTCTCCGGCAATCCGGCGGCCTTCGCGCAACCGCTCTATGCGCCGATCCTGGTATCGCGACCGGTGATGCCGGTCCGCAGTGCCGAGCGCGTTGCGGTGGAGCCGGATGCCGGGCCGCGCCCCCCGCCGGTCGTCGCCGCCATGGCTGGCCCGGCGCCGATGCTGCGGCGCGCGCCCACTGCGGAGGCCACCTCGCTGGCGGCGCTGCCGGCGGCGCAGACGGCCGCCCTCGCCCGGTCGGGTCGCATTCACCCTGCCGGAGCCGGTTTCGCTGCGAGGCGGGTGAGACGGCGAACCTGCCTTTCCTCGATGCTGCGCTGCCGGCCGAGCGGATCTGGTGGGGTGCAGGACCTGACGGCGCGCAGCCCGCTGAACGCGGTGCGGCTGGTGAACACCACCGGCCAGTGTGCTGCCGGACGGCCTGACCGCGATCTACGGCGGGGCCGGGGCCGAAGCCGGCGCCTGGCTGGGGCGATGCGGAGCTGCGCGCGATGGCACCGGGGGAGGCGCGGATCATCGCCTTCGCCAGCGACCGCGACGTGCTGCTGGCCACCACGCAATCGAGCACCGAGCAGGCGGCGACCGTCACGTTGCAACGCGGGCTCGTGCTGATCGGCACGCGGCGGCGGGAGGAGACGGCGCTGGCGGTCGACCCGCATGGCAGCCACGGCACGCTGGTGCTGGACCTGCCGCGCCGGCCGGGCGCCACACCGCAATCTGCCGTGGTGGCGGAAGGCGATTTCGGCCTCCGGACCGAGGCCATGCTGGACGGCAGCGCCATGACAATGCGCTTCGCATGGTTGCGCGAAGGAGGCAGGAGGTGCCGCTCTGGGATGCCGGGCTCGGCGACCCGGTGCTCGCTGCGCTGGCGCGATATCGACGTGGAAGGATCGCTGCGCCGACTGCCAGGGGGTCCGGGCAGCCTCGAGACCCTGCAGGCGGTGCTGGAACGGCTGCCCGAGGCGGCACCCGGCCGGGCGGCGCTGGCCGGTCTCGTCGCAGAGCTGGCCGAGACGCGGCGGCTGCTGGATGCGGCGCGCGGGGCGATCCGGACCTATGCCATCACCGACGCGATGCTCGGCCGCGCCCGCGCCGCCGTGGAGGACCGCTCCGGTCCTGCGCGGGAGGAGGCCCGGAAGCGGCTGAACGCGGCAAGCCAAGCCGCCGAGCGCGCCGGCGCCGCGGCCGAGACTGCCTGGGAAGCATGGCAGCGCGCGGTGCAGGCTGTGCTCACGCGCACGGGCTGAACGCGCGGCGGCGCCCCGGGCCGGGATTCATATTGAATACGATACCCTGGGCATGATCGCCTCCGCTCCTGCCGCGGCCCAATGCCGCAGGCACGGAGGATACGACCATGGCCGAGCGACGCCCGCCGCAGCCTGCCGCCTCATCCCATGCCGCCAGCATGCGCGGCCTCGCCGCCGGGGCCAATCCCGGCCAGCCCTTCGGCCGCTTCGGGCCGATGTTCGACCTGCCGCCCTGTCCGTCCCTGCCTCGAGGAAGGACTGGCCGCCCTGGCCCGCGCGATGGTGAAGGACGATGCCGGCGCGCCGATCACCGAGGCCGAGCCGGTCGACGAGAACGACCGCATCCCGGCCGGCTACACCTATTTCGGCCAGTTCGTGGACCACGACATCAGCTTCGACCCAACGCCGCTGGGCGCGCAGCAGGTGGACCGCGACGCGCTGGTCGATTTCCGTTCACCGGCGCTCGACCTCGACAGCGTCTACGGCCGTGGGCCGGCGGGACCAGCCCTACCTGTATGAACGCGACGGGCTACGGCTCCGGCTGGGTGCGCAGACCAACCCACAGCCGCTCGGCCCGGTCGAGACGAAGCTCGACATCCAGCGGCTGCAGGACGGCACGGCGATCCTCGGCGACAAGCGGAACGACGAGAACAAGATCGTCAGCCAGTTGCACGGCGCCTTCATCGCCTTCCACAACAAGGTGGTGATGGACGACGCCATCCTGGACAGCTTCGGCGCTGACCTCACGACGCCCGAGGCGCGCTTCGCAGCCGCCGCCACCATCACCCGCTGGCACTATCAATGGATCGTGGTGCACGACTTCCTGCAGCGCGTCTGCGAGCCGGGCATGGTGGAGGAGGTGCTGAACTCCGGCGGCACGCCGCGGCTGCAGCACTACCTGAACGCGGCGGCGAAATACCCCTACATGCCGCTGGAATTCTCCGGCGCCGCCTACCGCTTCGGCCATTCCATGGTGCGGCCAAGCTATTCGTTGAACAAGGTGGTGCTGGCGCGCAAGGAGGGCGGCGACCCAACGAAGGAACGCATCCCGACTTTCAGCCGCGACCCGCGCGGGACGGAGAACCTGAACGGCTTTCCCGGCACCCTGCCGCCTTTCTGGGGAATCGACTGGTCGTTCTTCCTCGACGACGTCGAGGGCGTGGCCGGCGGCGTGCAGGTCGGCGGCAAGCCGGCGGTGCTGCCGCAGCCCTCCTACCGCATCGACGCGTTGCTGGCGGAGCCGCTGCAGGACCCGCCCGAGTTCTTCAACGCGGCGACGCCGCCGGGCAGCCCGGGCTCGATCCTGGGCAACCTGGCCTTCCGCAATCTGAAGCGCGGGCAGTTGCTGCGGCTACCCTCCGGCCAGGCGGTGGCGCGGGCGATGGGCATCGCGCCGCTGCCGGACGAGATCGTCTGGGGCGCCGGGTCGCGCGTGCCGCCGCCGGCGGGCGAGACCGAGTTGCGAGACGCTTTGGCGGCCACCGCCGAGGCGCGCGGCAAGGTGCGCCGCGCCTGGGTGGATGCGCCGGGTGCGCCGCTGCACAGGAATACCCCGCTCTGGTTCTACATCCTACGGGAGGCGGAGTATTACGGCGCGACCGAGCCGTCGCGGGACGCCGCCTGCATGGGCGGGCAGCATCTGGGCCCGGTCGGCAGCCGCATCGTGGCGGAGACGCTGATCGGCCTGCTCTGGCTCGACCCCACCTCCTACCTGCACAGCAGCCGCGGCTTCCGGCCGCTGCCGGCGGTCAGCGGCGGCAAGGCGCTGACGCTGGGGCGGCTGGTGAGCTTCGCGCTGACCTGAGGCAAGGCCGGGGAGGGAACAGCATTCCCTCCCCCATCTCAGGCGATGGGCCGAGCGACGTTCCGCAACGGCTCGCCGCTCCGGTATCGCCGCAGGTTCTCGCAGAAGATCGCTGCCACCCGTTCCGGCAGCCCGTCGGACGCCGCCGCGCTGTGCGGCGAGACGATGACGTTGGGCAGATCCCAGAACGGGCTCTCCTGCGGCAGCGGCTCCATAGTGAAGACGTCGAGGAAGGCGCCGGCGAGGTGGCCGCTGCGCAACGCCTCCAGCAGCGCCGGCTCCTCGACCACGCCGCCGCGGGAGACGTTGATGAGGTGCCGCCCGGGCGGCAACAGGGCGAGCGCGCGGGCATCGATCAGGCCGCGCGTGGTCTCGGTCAGCGGGCAGGCGAGGAGGAGCCAATCGGTGCGTGGCAGCATGTCGGGCAGCGCGGCGAAGCCGGCCACGGCGTCGAAGCCGGGCGGCGGGCCGGCCGCGGCGTCGCGGCGGATGCCCACCGTGCGCAGGCCGAAGGCGCGGCAAAGCCGGCCGATCTCCTGGCCAATCGGGCCAGTGCCGATGACGAGGGCGGTCTGGCCCTCGACCTCGCGCGGCTCCGGCTCGGCATAGAGAGGTTCCCAGGCATGGCGCGCCTGCGCCGCAGCGATGCGGGGAGTTGCCGGGCCAGCGCCAGCAGGCCGGTCACCGCGGTCTGCGCCACCGCGGGCGCGCTGGCGCCGGTGCTGTTGGTCAGCACCAGGCCGCGCGCCAGCATCTCCTGGTAGACCGCCATGTCGGTGCCGGCGGAGAAGGTCTGCACCCAGCGCAGCGCCGGGGCGGATTTCAGCAGGTCGATGAAGCGGAGGAAGCGCGGGTTGAGCCGGTGCCGCGTGCCACCGACGAAGAGGTCGCGGGTGACGAAGGCGACCTCGACGCCCGCCGCATCCGGCAGCGCCCCCTCGGGCGCCACGGGCACGAGTTCGGCCTCCGGCACGGCATCCCGGATGCGGTCGCCGTGGCGCGCGGCGCCGACATCCGAAATGAGCACGCGCATAGTGTCCAGTGTCCCGACTCCGAAGTTCGCCGCCAGTGGCGGCGCCCTGGGATCGCGCCACTAGGCTTTGTTGTCAGCGGCCTGCTGGTCCGCTCCGTTCGCAGTCAGTGGCTGCGAGCTTCGCTAGTAGGACGCTAATCGCGGTAGCTGGGGTCGATGCGGTCCAGCTTGCGCAGCAGCGCCGGCCAGTCGAGCACGCCGAAGGGCCGCCGGGTCTGCGGCTGGTAGTTCAGCCAGGTCTTCTCCACCACTTCGTCCGGTACCTTGATCATCGGGCTGTTGCAGGACATCGCGGCGATCTGCGTCTTGCAGGACAGTTCCAGCCGGTGCAGCGCGTTGAAGCATTCCGGGATGGTGTTGCCGACCGTCAGCAGGCCGTGGTTGCGCAGGATCATCGCGTTGTTGTCGCCGAGGTCGCGCACAAGCCGCTCCTGCTCCGACAGGTCCAGCACCACGCCGCTGAAGTCGTGGTAGCTGATATGCGCGAAGCGCATGCTGGTCTGGGTATTCGGCAGCAGACCGCATTCGAGGGTCGAGACCGCCATGCCCGGCCAGGTATGGGTATGGGCGACGCAGGCGATGTCGTGCTTCGCCTTATGGATCGCCGAGTGGATGACGAAGCCGGCGCGGTTCACGCCGTAGTCGGTGCCGGGGAAGTCGGGCTTCAGCACGACGTTGCCGTCATAGTCGATCTTGATGAGCGAGGAGGCGCTGATCTCCTCGTACAGCATGCCGTACGGGTTGATCAGGAAGGTGTCCTCGCCGGGGACGCGGACCGAGACGTGGTTCGCGATCAGGTCGCTCATGTGGTAGAGGTCGACCAGCCGGTAGCAGGCGGCGAGGTCGATGCGGGCCTGCCATTCCTCCGGGCTCACCCGGTGGCGCATGGACGGGATGCGGTATTCGGCGGCGTCGAGCATGTCTCGGGTCCTCCCTCAGAAGTCGTAGAGCCGGGCGGCGTTGTCGACGAGCACGGCCTTCAGCACGGCGGCATCGGGGATCCAGCGCGCCAGCGTCTCGGCCAATGCCGCATCCTCCGACATCGGCCGGTCGAAATAGGCGATATGCGGCCAGTCCGTGCCCCAGACGCAGCGCCCGGCATTCGCCGCCAGCAGCGCCCGCGCATAGGGATCGGCCGCCGCCCAGGGCGCCTCACCGCCGGTGATGCGGTCGGCGCCGGAGATCTTGGTCCAGGCGCGGCCGTCCCGCAAAAGGTCGCACAGCAGGCGGAAGCCCGGATGCTCCGGCGTGTCGTGTTCCGTCGAGATGCGGCCCATGTGGTCGACGACCAGGTCCATCCCGTGCGGCTCCAGCAGCGGCAGCGCCTCGGCCAGGTCGCGGGCATGGATCCAGACCTGCAGGTGCCAGCCGCGTTCGCGGATGCGGGGCCCGAGCGCCTTGAGGCTGTCATAGCCGACGCCGTTGCGGTAGGTGCGCTCGCCGGCCGGGCCGCGCAGTAGGTTGAGCCGGAGGTCGCGCACGCCGGCCGCGGTCATATCGTCGAGCGTCCGGTCGGTGGCCTCCGGCGGCAGCACGGCGACGCCGCGGAAGCGGCTGGGGTAGCGCCGCAGCGCGTCCAGCATGGCGCCGTTGTCGGTGCCCTGGGCGCTGGCGGTGACGATGACGCCGCGCTCGAAGCCCAAGGCATCGAGATGCGCGACGAAGGCCTCCACCGGCGCCTCGACCGGGGTGTAGCCGCGGTCCTCGGCCAGCGGGAAGCGGTCATAGGGGCCGAAGACGTGAACATGGCTGTCGCAGGCGCCGGGCGGCACCGCGAAGCCGGGGCGGCGGCCGGGCGGAAAATAGGGGACGCAGGGGCGGGTCATCCGGTCAGCGCCCCTTGAACACGGGCTTGCGCTTCTCGGCGAAGGCCGCGGTCGCCTCCCGATAGTCCTCGGTGCCGGCGACCACGCCGGTGCAGCTTGCGGCATAGGTCAGCGCCTCGGCAAAGCTGCTGTTGGCGCCCTGCCTCACCATGCGCTTCATCAGGCCGGATGGCGACCGTCGGGCCGCTCGCCAGCCGCTCGGCCATCGCCATGGCATGGGGCATCAGCTGGTCGTCGGGCAGCACCTTGTTCACCAGGCCGATCCGCTCCGCCTCCTGCGCCGAGACGAAATCGCCGGTCCAAAGCATCTCGAGCGCCTTCGGCGTGCCGATCAGCCGCGGCAGCATCCAGGCGCCGCCATCGCCGGCGACAAACCCGACTTTGATGTAGCTCTCAGCGAAGCGCGCGCTTTCGGCGGCGAAGCGCAGGTCGCCCATCAGTGCCATGTCCATGCCGGCGCCGGTCGCAGCGCCATTGATTGCAACGACATAGGGCTTGTCGAGCTCCTGCAGGCGTCAGCGGGATGCGGTGGACATGGTTGACCAAGTACTGGCCGCGATCCCAGGCAGTCTCGCCCGCCGGCGGCAACCCGCGCCATGCGCTTGACGTCGCCGCCCGAGCAGAAGATCCGCCCCGCTCCAGTCAGCACCACGGCGCGGATCGCGTCGTCGGCAATGCAGACCCGCAGGGCCTTCTCCCAATCCGCCAGCATCTCCAGCGTGAAGGCATTGCCTGCATCCGGGCGATTTAGGGTGATGGTGGCGATGCCGCCGGTGGTCTCGAACAGCAATCTCGCTCACGGCGCTTCCCCAATCTTTCGAGGAAGCTTAGGGGCGGTCGCCCGACCTCTCAAGCCAGGCCAGCCAAAGCTTGCCCAGTCAGGGCGTGACCTGGGCCGCCCGCACCGCGCGCCGCAGCTTGGCGATGCCGGTGCGGACATGCCCCGTGCCGCAGAGCCGCTCGCCCTCCGCCGCCAAGCTGCGGGACGGCTCCTGCTTCGCCGCCGGCAGCCCGGCCAGCCGCACCACCAGGCTGGAGCAGTATTCCGGCGTGTCGGTGATGACACGCGGGCTTGGCTCTGCCGCGGCGGAGACCACCAGGGCCAGCAGCATCGCAGGGGGCGTAAGGGCGGCGGTCATTGCGGGCGGGACAGTGCAGCCCGGCCCTTGAAGCGGCGGTGGGCGGAACATGACGCTTAGGTCATCCTCGCGGCAGCCGGATCACCACGCGGAGACCGGGCGGCACGCGGCCCGGCACCGCATCCTCCAGCGCCACCTCGCCGCCATGCAGATGCGCCACCGCCCGCACCAGCGACAGGCCGAGACCGGAACCGGGTGGCGCGCGCCTTATCGGCGCGGAAGAAGCGCTCCCCGGCATGGGACCGGTCCTCGGGCGAAAGGCCGGGTCCGTCATCCGCCACCATGACCTCGATCCCGGCCTCGGTCGCAGCGGCCGAGAGCAGCACGGTGCCCTCGGCCGGGGTGAGTCGATGGCGTTGTCGAGCAGGTTCGCCACCGCTTGCAGCAGCAGGTCGCGGTCGCCGACCATGGGCAGCCGTTCCGGCAGCTTGGTCTCCAGCCGCAGGCCGCGCGCCTCGGCCGTCGCCTCGTAGATTTCGGCCGCATCTGCCAGCACGTGCACCAGGTCGAGCGGCGCGAAGGCCGCCCGCCGCGCCCCCGCCTCGGCCTCGGCGATCCGCAGCAGCGCCTGGAAGATCCGGCTGATGGCGTCCAGGTCGGCGATGCCCTGCTCCACCGTCGCGCGCAGCGATTCCTCGTCCTCCGAGGTCGCCAGCGCGTCCTCGAGCTTGGCGCGGGCCCGCGCAATCGGGGTGCGGAGGTCGTGCGCGATGGCGTCAGACACGCCCCGCACGCCTTCCATCAACGTCCCGATGCGGTCGAGCATGATGTTCAGCGTCTGCGCCAGCCGATCGAACTCGTCGCCGCTGCCTGAAAGCGCCACGCGGGAGGAGAGGTCGCCGCCGGCGATTGCTGCGGTGGTGGTGAAGGCCGGTCGCATCCGGGCCTGCAGCGCGTGGCGGATCAGCCAAGCGCCGGCCAGGGCGAACAGCACCACGGCGCCGGAGGCCCAGACCACGCCCTCGGTCAGCAACCGGCGCAACTCGGTCCGCTCGGTCTCGTCGCGGCCTACCAGCAGCCGTAGGCCGGGCAGTTCCAGCCGGTGCAGCCGGGCATCCACCGCCAGCCCGTCATGCAGCACCCGGGTGCGGAACCAGGGCCCGGTCTCCGCCATGCCCCTTGGCCAACCGTCGAGGTTGCCGGCGATGCGTCGGCCACTTCTGCCTCCATCATCAGGTAGATGGCCTCGTTCTCGACATCGACAGCCAGCCGTTCCTCGATCGCCTCGGCCAAGCCGGCATTACCGGCCTCCCGCCAGCGCTCGGATAGGGCGATTGCATCGGCGCGACCGACGGCATCGGTCTGCCGGTCGAGCGCGCCGGCGGTCGCCCACCACAGCACCGCGACCAACGCGACCGCGGCGAAGGCGAACATGGCGGCGAAGAGCACGGCGAAGCGCAGCCCGGCGCTTCGCAGCAGCCGCGGCGGGCCGAGTGCCAAGCTGGGCGGGCCGGCCGCGACATGGGCCGGCCGCAGACCAAGGCGCCGCCCGAGCCGCCTGGGCAGCGGCATGCCCGGCGCCGGGCGGGCCCGCTCGCTCATTCCTCGGACCCGGTCAGGGCTCCGCCCGGATCATGTAGCCGGCGTTGCGGACGGTATGGATCAGCGGCCTGTCGAAGCCCTTGTCCAGCTTCTGCCGCAGGCGGGAGACATGGACGTCGATGACATTGGTCTGCGGGTCGAAATGGTAGTCCCAGACCTTCTCCAGCAGCATGGTGCGGGTCACGACTTGGCCCGCATGCCGCATCAGGTGCTCCAACAGGCGGAATTCGCGCGGCTGGACGTCGATCCGCTTGGTCGCGCGGGTCACGGTGCGCGACAGCAGGTCGAGCTCGAGGTCGGCGACCCTCAGCTTGGTCGCCGGGGCATCGACCGAAGGACGGCGGCCGAGCGCCTCGACCCGGGCCAGCAGCTTCGGCGAAGGCAAAGGGCTTGGTGAGGTAGTCGTCGCCGCCGGCCTTCAGGCCCTTAACCCGTTCATCGACCGCCGAGAGCGCCGAGAGAAACAGCACCGGCGTGCGGTTGCCCTGGCTCCGCAGGGTCTCCACCAGCCGCACCCCGTCGACGCCCCCGGCAGCATGCGGTCGAGCACCAGCATGTCGAATTGCTCGGAGGCCGCGAGGAACAGCCCGTCGCGGCCATTGGTCGCGTGCTCGACCGTATGGCCGGCCTCCTGCAGACCCTTGCGCACGAAGCGCGCGACCTCGGCATCGTCCTCGACCAGCAGAATCCGCATCGTATCCCGTCCTCGTTCGGTCCCTGCCGGCGCGGCCCGCGCGAAGCGGCGCGCGGGAGTCGATCCTGGGCCGATCCTGTCCATTCCTGCCCCCGGGCCGGGTTACCGCCGGCCTGCCGGGCAGATTGATTCTACACCATCACCGCCCGAGGCGGCGCATCATCCGGCACTTGGCCGCCGGCCGACCTGCACCGGCAGTTCGCGCTCCCGCCCTTCCCGCAGCACGGTCAGGCGCAGGGTCTGGCCCGGCGGGAAGCCGGCGACGGTGCGGACCAGGGCGCGGGAGGTCTCGATCCGGTCGCCGTTGATCGCCACCACCAGGTCGCCCTGGCGCAGCCCGGCCCGGCCGGCGGGACTGTTGCGCTCGATCCCGGCGATCATCACGCCGCGGCGGCCGGCTCGACCGTCCTCCGGCACGACGTCCTGCACCGAGACGCCGAGCCAGCCGCGTTCCACCCGCCCCTCACGCTTCAGCTGTTCGACCACCGGCCGGGCGAGATCGGAAGGGGTGGCGAAGCCGATCCCGGCCGAGGCGCCGGAAGGCGAGTAGATGGCGGTGTTGATGCCGATCACCTCCCCGCCGGGTTGAACAGCGGACCGCCGGAATTGCCGGGATTGATCGCAGCATCAGTCTGGATGAAGTCATCGAAGGGGCCGGCGCCAATCTCCCGCCCGCGGGCGGAGATGATGCCCGCCGTCACCGTGCCGCCAAGGCCGAAGGGATTGCCCGCCGCCAGGACCCAGGAACCGACCCGGGCGGCCGAGGAGGACCCCCAGGGCACCGCGACCATCGGCGCGCGGGGCTCGACCTTCAGCAGCGCCAGGTCGGTCAGCTCATCCGTCCCAACCACCCGGGCGGTGAGTTCCGAGCCGTCCTGCAGCGCCACCACCACCTTGCTGGCATTACCCACCACATGGTTGCTGGTGACGATGTAGCCGGCCGGGTCGATGACGAAGCCGCTGCCGGCGCCCATCACCTCCTGCCGGCGGTTGCGCTGGCGGTCGCGGAAATAGCGCTCGAAAGGGGTGCCGCGCAGCTCGGGCGGGATTTCCGCCCGCTGCTCCGAGGTGACGGCTATATTGACCACGGCGGGCTGTACCCGCTCGGCCAGATCGGCGAAGTCGGCGACCAGGGGCTCCGCGCTGCGCCGCGGCGGGGGCGCAGGCCGCGAGGGGCAGCAGCGGGGCCGCGAGCAGCAGGGCAGTGGCGGACAGGCCGAGCCTGCGGCGCGGCAGCGGGGCGGAAGGCAGGATGGCGGTCCTCGATCGTGGCGAAAGCAAAAGCGGTCTCGGTACAATTCTGGGAGGATGCATGCGGCGGTTCAACCTCCCTGCCCATAGCTTGACCCCCCAAGCTTAAACGCGGATGGGGTTCGCCGGCAGCGACGACTGGGGTAGGCAGGGCGGATGGAGGCTTCCCGGGCGACGATGCTGGAGTTGCAGGCGCTGACGCGGCGCTTCGGCGCCACCACCGCGGTGGACGGAGTCAGCCTCACCGTCCCGGCCGGGCAGATGCTCGGCATCATCGGCCGCTCCGGCGCTGGGAAATCCACCCTGCTGCGGCTGGTGAACCGGCTGGTCGAGCCCAGCGCCGGGCGCATCCTGGCCGAGGGACGGGACGTCACTGCCCTGCGGGGCCGGGCGCTACGGGCCTGGCGGCGCGACTGCGCCATGGTCTTCCAGCAGTTCAACCTGATGCAGCGGCTGGACGTGCTGACCAATGTCCTGGTCGGGCGCCTCGCGCACCAGCATGGCCTGCGCCGTGCCCTGGTGCTGCTGACCGGCGCTTTCAGCGCCAGGGAGCGCGCCATGGCGCTGGCCGCGCTCGACCGCTTCGGCCTGGTCGAGGTCGCGCTGCAGCGGGCGGAGACGCTCTCGGGCGGCCAGCAGCAGCGCGTCGCGCTCTGCCGCGCGTTGCTGCAGGAGCCACGCCTGATCCTGGCAGACGAGCCGATCGCCTCGCTCGACCCGGCCAATGCGCGGGCGGTGATGGAGGCGCTGCGCCAGGTGAACCGGGCGGAGGGGATCACCGTGCTGGTCAACCTGCACCACCTCGACACCGCGCGGGAATATTGCGACCGGATCCTGGCGATGCAGGCCGGGCGGGTGGTCTTCGACGGGCCGCCGGAGGCGCTGGACGCCGCCCGGGTGCGCGATGTCTACGGCATCACCGAGGCTGAATTTGCCGCCGAGGCCACGGCGCGGGCGGCGGCTGCCCAGCCGCGCCCGGCGATGGCATGATCCGGCCGCCTTTCCGGACGGGGACCAGACCCATGACCACGCGTCGCGCCCTCGGCGCCCTGCTCGCCGCCAGCCTCGGCATCCCGGCCATGGCGGAGACCGCCTGGCCGCCGCGCCGCAGCCTCGACCCGGACGTGACCTTCCCCGAGGCTGGGCCGCGCGCCTGGGGGGCCCAGATGAAGCAGGTCCGTATCGGGTTGCTGGGCGGGGAGAACGAGTCCGACCGGCTCGGCCGCTTCGGCCCCTACCGCGACCTGATCGAGGCGACCTTCAAGGTCCCGGCCCGGCTCTACCCGGCCAGCGACTATGCCGGGGTGATCCAGGCCTTCGGGGCGAAGCAGCTTCGACATCGCCAACATGTCCCCGGCCGCCTATGCCGCCGCCTGGGTGGACACCAACGGGGGCGTCGAGCCGCTGCTGACCACCGAGGAGGCGGACGGATCGGTCAGCTATGTCGCGGTCATGCTGGTGCGGGCCGATAGCGGCATCCGGACGCTCGAGGACATGCGCGGCAAGGCCATGGCCTGGTCCGACCCCAACTCCGCCAGCGGCTACCTGATCCCGCGCTTCGCGCTGCGCCGCCAGGGCGTGAACCCCGAGCAGTATTTCAGCCGCACCGGCTTCGCCGGCGGGCATGAGCAGGCGATCATCGCCGTGGTGCAGAAGCAGTACGACGCCGCCGTCACCCGGGCCTCCGGCCAGGGCGACGTCAACGCCGGCTATACCCGCGGCACGCTGCGGGCCATGGTCGAGAAGGGCTTGCTCGACATGCACCAGATGCGGGTGATCTGGACCTCGGAGCCCATCATCAACGGGCCGCAGACCGTCCGCACCGACCTGCCGGAGTCCTTCAAGGAGGACATGCGTCTGTTCCACCTGGCCCTGCCCAAGGCGCATCCGGAGATCTACCGGCAGATCGAGCGCGGCGGCGGCGCCGGCTACCGCGAGGTCACCCACCAGGACTACGTTTTCATGGTGGAGATGCGGAAGCAGGAGGCGGTGGAGCGCCGGCGGCGGAACTGAGCGGCGCGTCCGATGGCCGGAGGCGCCATGCGCCGGAGGCCTGACTCGGCCGCGCCAGGACAGGCCGCCCACGCGGTCGAGCGCGGCGAATACGCTTACCGGGCGGAGGTCCGCCAGCGCCGAACAGCCACGCTGGTCGGCCTCGGCCTGCTGCTCGCCTGCCTGCTCGCCGCCGCCTGGGTCAGCGAGGTGCGGCCGGCAACGCTGGCCGCCGGCCTGCCGCGCGCCGGCGAATACTTCGAGCGGCTGCTGCCGACGCTGCGCTGGGCCGTGCTCTTCGCCGGCAGCGAGACCGAGGGCAGCCTCGCCGCTTGGTTCTATCGGCTGGATTCCTGGGCCTGGCTGCTCTTCGAGACCGCCAACATGGCGGCCCTCGCCACGCTGATGGGCGCCACCGCAGGGCTGCTGCTGGCCTTTCCCGCGGCGCGCAACCTCGGTGCCGCTTGGCCGGCCACGCAGGCGGCACGGCGCGGCATGGAGGCGATGCGGACGGTGCCCGAGATCGTCTTCGCGCTGATCCTGGTCTGGGCCTTCGGCGTCGGCCCGCTGGCCGGCATCCTGGCCATCGCCCTGCACACCGCCGGCGCCTGCGGCAAGCTTTTCGCTGAGTCCATCGAGAATACTGGCCTCGGCGCCTGGGACGGCGTGCGCTCGGCGGGCGGGTCCTGGGCGCAGGCCTGCCGCTTCGCCATCCTGCCGCAGGTGGCGCCGAACCTGCTGAGCTACGCGCTGCTGCGCTTCGAGATCAACCTGCGCTCGGCCAGCGTCATCGGCTTCGTCGGCGGCGGCGGGATCGGGCAGGAACTCTACACCGTCATCGCGCAGAACTACTACGAGGAGATCAGCGCCATCGTGCTGCTGATCCTGCTCGCGGTCGCCGCCATCGACCTGCTGTCGGAGCGGCTGCGGCACGCAGTGATCGGCCGGTTGGCATGAGCGCATCCGATGTGGCCGCCTGGCGGACGCGGCTGCCGGCCGCCTTCGGCGCGACGCCGCGCACCCGGCTGCTGCGCGGTCTGGCGGCGGTCGCCTTCCTCCTCTGGCTGGGCTGGGCGCTGGCGCAATCTGGCTTCACCCCGCGGCGGCTGTGGAGCGGGCTCGAGGGCCTCGCCACCATCCTGCGGCTGATGGTGCCGCCCTCCCCCGGCGCACAATGGGAGGAGATCCTGCAGGGCTTGGCGGAAAGCGTCGCCATGGCCTTCCTCGGCACCTGCATCGCCGCGCTCATCGCCCTGCCGCTCGGCTTCCTCGGCGCCGGCAATGTGGTGACGGCCTGGGCGCTGCGCTTCTCGGTCCGGCGGCTCTTCGACGGCTTCCGCGGCATCGACCAGCTGATCTGGGCGCTGGCCTATGTGCGGGCCGTGGGGCTCGGGCCGCTCGCGGGCGTGCTGGCCATCGCCACCGCCGACATCGCGGTGCTGGCCAAGCTTTATGCCGAGGCGATCGAGAACATCGAGCCGCGGCAGACCGAAGGCGTCACCGCGGCCGGCGGCGGCTGGGCGGAACGGCTCCGCTTCGGCGTGCTGCCGCAGGTGCTGCCCGTCATGCTGGCCCAGGCGCTCTATTTCTTCGAGAGCAACACGCGCTCGGCGGCGATCCTCGGCGTGGTCGGGGCGGGCGGGATCGGGCTGCAGATCTCCGAGCGCATCCGTGTCAGGGCCTGGGACGAGGTGGCCTTCATCATCCTGCTAATGGTGGTGATCGTCGCCACCATCGACTGGCTCTCCGCCAGGCTGCGCAAGCGGCTGATCGGCGGGTGAGAGAGTGGAGGGGACGCCGTCCCCTCCACGCCTCCCCTGCCAAAGGCCGAAAGGCCCTTGGAACCCTATAGTCAGGCCAGTTCGGGCCAGCGGTCGGCCCAGGGGCGGGCAGCTTCCCACTCGGCGGCCAGGGCGCAGAGCAGGCCATCCGCCCCCGAGGGCCCGACCAGCTGGAAGCCGATCGGCAGGCCCGCCTCCGACGGCTGGCAGGGCAGCGCGATGCCGGGGAGGCCGGCGAGGTTGGCGAAATTGGTGAAGACCGCATGGCCGCGCGGGCCGACCGCCCGGCCGTCGATGGTGGGCGGCGCCACCTGCTCGGCCGGCCAGGGCAGCGCCGCGGCGGCCGGCGTCAGGATCAGGTCCCAGGCGCCGAAGAAACCCGCCATCCGGCGGCGGAAGGCGGCGATCCCGTCCACCGAGCCGAACACCGCCTGCGGCGACAGCGCGCGGCCGGCCGCCGCCATCTCCCGCAGCATCGGCGCCGCCGGCTCCCCGCCGCGTTCCGCCAACAGCCAGGCGAGCCCCGCCTGCCCCACCGGGCTGAACAGTGCGTTGAGCTCATCCAGCGTGAAGGGCGCCTCGCCCTCCTCGATATGATGCCCGAGGCCGCCGAGCTGCGCGGCGGCGATGGCGACACTCGTGGCGATCTCCGGGTCCACCGGGTTGCTGCCGAGCCGCGGGACGAAGAGGATGCGCTGGCGCGGCGCAAGCGGCGGCACCGCGAAGGGCGGCATGGCGCGGCAGGCCGGGTCGCGCGCATCCGGCGGCGCGAGCAGCGCCAGCAAGGCCACCAGGTCCGCTGTCGTGCGGGCGATCGGGCCGATCTGCTCGAGGTCGAGCAGGATGGCCGGCAGCCCGTCGCAGCGCGGCACCCGACCGATTGAAGGCTTCAGCCCGACCAGCCCAGCATGGTTGGCCGGCCGGCGGATCGAGCCGCCGCCATCCGTGCCGAGCGCCAAGGGCCCGAGCCCCGCGGCCACCGCCGCGACCGCGCCGCCGGAGGAGCCGCCCGGCGTCAACGCGATGTTCCATGGGTTGCGGGTGACGCCATGGACGGTGTTGTCCGTATAGCCCTGCAGGGTGGATTCCGGGACGTTGGTTTTCCCCAGCACCACCATGCCCGCCCCCCGTGCGCGCACGACCGGCACGCTCGTCCCGCTCCGGCACGACGTCGCGGAAGATCGGGCTGCCCCAAGCGCAGGGCAGGCCGGCGACGGTGATGTTGTCCTTCACCGTCAAGGGCACGCCGTCCAGCGGCGAGAGCGGGGTGCCGGCCCGCCAACGCGCTTCGCTGGCCTGGGCCGCGGCCCGGGCGCCCGCCTCGTCGAGGGCGATGATGGCGTTGAGCCGCGGGTTTAGCCGGGCAACGCGCGCCAGGATCGCCTCTAGCGCCTCGACCGGCGAGAGCGCGCCGCGGGCGAAGCGGCCGGCCAGCACGGTCGCGGGCAGCAGGGCGGGGTCGCGATCCATGCGGGCCTCCAGGGCGGAGGTCACGGAAACAGGCCGCGCAGGCGGGTCATGCCATCGGCGGCCTCGGTCGCCATCCGGGCGACCACCTCGCCCGCGCCCTCGACGCGGTCGAAAAGCCCGACGCATTGGCCGGCCCAGACATAGCTGCCCGCGAGGTCGCCATCATCCGTGCCGCGCGCGTTCATGGCGCCGGCGATCATTGCGACGATCTCCGCCTGCGGCGCGCCGGCCGCCTCGGCGGCGGTGATCGCCTCGGCATGCGGGCTGCGCAGCACGCGGCCGGGCATGCCCAAGGTCCGCTTGATGATCATGGTGTCGCCCGGCGCCGCCGCAGCCAGCGCCTGCTTGTAGGCGGCATGCGCCCGGGCCTCGGCGGTAGCGACGAAGCGGGTGCCCATCTCGACGCCCTCCGCCCCCAGGGCAAGGGCCGCCAGCAGCCCGGCCCCGGTGGCGATGCCGCCCGAGGCGAGCACCGGGATCTTCACCGCGGCCACGACGCGCGGGACCATGACCAGCGTGGTCTCGTCCGACCGGCCAATATGCCCGCCGCCCTCATACCCCACGGTCGCCACCATGTCGGCGCCCACCGCCTCGGCCTTTCGCGCGAGTTCGGGGCCGGCGGTCAGCACCAGGGTCTTCGCCCCCGCTTCCTGGCATCGCTTGATATACGGTGCGGGGTTGCCGGCGGTCAGCGCGATGATCCCGACACCTTCCTCCAGCGCCGCTTCCAGCCCCGGCCAGATGTCCTGCCGGCCGATCGGAAGAATTACCGCGAAAGGCAGCGCGGTCAGCGCCCGGCAGCGACGGATTTCCGTCCGCAGCGCCTCGGGTCCGTCCAGCCCGGCCGAGGCGATCTGCCCCAGCCCGCCGGCATTGGAGACGGCCGCGGCGAGCGGCGCGGTGGCCACCCGAGCCAAGCCGCCCTGAACGATCGGGTAGCGGATGCCGAGCAGGCGGGTGACACGGTTTTCGATCTGCGGCGGCATGGCATTTCCGGGGCGGCTGTTCGGTGCAGCCTACCCGCACCGGCCAGCGCTGGGCAGCCTCCGGTATCAAGCCACTTGCATTTGTCACCGGTCCACTTGCAGCAGCGTCGTAACCAGGGAAGATTGTGCCGCTCCAAGAGCGTTCTATATACCGGGAGATCATCCTTGCAGCGCAAGCTCACCGCCGAGTTCCTCGGCACCCTCTGGCTCGTCCTTGGTGGCTGCGGCAGCGCCGTGCTGGCCGCCGCCTTCCCGCAAGTTGGCATCGGCCTGCTCGGCGTCTCCTTCGCCTTCGGGCTCACCGTCCTGACCATGGCCTTCGCCATCGGCCATATCTCCGGCTGCCACCTGAACCCGGCCGTCACCCTCGGATTGGTCGCCGCCGGCAAGTTCGAAGCCTCCGAGGCGCCGGGCTACATCGTCGCCCAGGTTTTGGGCGCGGTCGCCGGCGCGGCAATCCTGTTCGTCATCGCTAGCGGCAAGCCGGGCTTCGAGACCGCCGGCTTCGCCTCGAACGGCTTCGGCGACCTCTCGCCCGGCAAGTACGGGCTGGTCGCCGCCTTCGTCTGCGAGGTGGTGCTGACAGCCTTCTTCCTGGTGGTGATCTGCGGCGCGACCTCGGCCCGGGCGCCGGCCGGCTTTGCGCCGATCGCCATCGGCCTTTGCCTGACGCTGATCCACCTGATCAGCATCCCCGTCACCAATACCAGCGTGAACCCGGCCCGCAGCACGGGCGTGGCGATCTTCGCCGGCGGCGAATACATCGCCCAGCTCTGGCTGTTCTGGGTGGCCCCGATCCTCGGCGCGGTCGTCGGCGGGATCGTCCACAAGGTGCTCGAGGGCGGCGAGGCGATGTCGGTGCGCGCGGCGGAAACGCGCTGAGCGTCAGGGTAGAGGGCCGCAAGGCCCTCGCCCCTCGCAGGTCGGCGCAGCCGCCGCGGCTCGACCCCGCTTGCCGGTTCGGCCCGGAGCCGATCCGCGGTGGGCCCCCGCGGCAACGATTTCTTGATCCGGGCGACGGGCGTTCAACGCTTCAGTGGCATATCACCATGCTCAGCCATCGCGCTCCGGCTCGATCTCGGTCAAGCGGCGCCGCAGCCCTGCCCTGCCGCACGCAGGCGCCGCAGCAGGGCGGGCGCGGCGACGCCGTGCAACTCCTCTCCGACCGCGCGCAGCAGGACCTGGCTGCCGGGGGTCAGGCCCAGTTGCAGGCGCAGGGCCTTCGGCACGGTGATTCGCCCTTTCGCGTCCACCCGGGCCCGCAGCATCCGCGGTGCATTCGGCAGCTTCGCCATTCCGTTCCCATCCGAACCGACCTGGCCGGCTTACGCCGTGCGCGGGACAGGATGCAACAGGGCGCGGATACGACAACGGCGCCCTGCGAGGCAGGGCGCCGTTGAATTCACTACCGGTCGGGCAGCCTCAGGCCGCCTGGCTTTCCGACCGCTTCGCATGCTTCTTGCGCTCATGCGGGTCGAGGTAGCGCTTGCGCAGGCGGATCGCGCCCGGCGTCACTTCGACAAGCTCATCGTCCTCGATATAGGCGATCGCCTGCTCCAGGCTCATCCGCCGCGGCGGGGTCAGCAGCAGCGCCTCGTCCTTGCCGGCAGCGCGAATGTTGGTGAGCTTCTTCTCCTTGATCGGATTCACGTCGAGGTCGTTCTCGCGGGAATGCTCGCCGAGGATCATGCCCTCGTAGACCTTGACGCCCGGGTCGACGAAGAGCGTGCCGCGCTCCTGCAGGTAGAAGAGCGCGTACTGGATGGCCTCGCCCGGCTCGGAGGAGATCAGGCTGCCGTTGCGGCGGCCCGGGATCACCCCGGCCCAGGGCCGATAGCCCAGGAACAGCCGGTTCATCAGCCCGGTGCCACGGGTGTCGGTCATGAACTCGCCGTGGTAGCCGATCAGGCCGCGCGACGGGATCTCGAAGGTGATGCGGATCTTGCCGCCGCCGGACGGCCGCATGTCCTGCATCACGCCCTTGCGGATCGACAGCTTCTCGACGACCACGCCCGAATAGCCCTCGTCGACGTCGACGAGCACTTCCTCGTAGGGCTCCTCGCGCTCGCCGGTCTCCTCGTTATGACGGGTCAGCACGCGCGGCCGGCCGATCGTCAGCTCGAAGCCCTCGCGGCGCATCGTCTCGATCAGCACGCCGAGCTGGAAGCTCGCCGCGGCCGGCCACCTCGAACGCATCGACTTCCTCGGACACCTTCACCTTGATGGCGACGTTGCCCTCGGTCTCCTTGAAGAGACGGTCGCGGATCTGCCGCGACGTGACCTTCTTGCCCTCGCGGCCGCCAAGTGGGCCGTCATTGATCCGGAAGGTCATCGCCAGGGTCGGCGGGTCGACCGGGATGGCGTGCAGAGGCTCCATCACCTCGGGGGCGCAGATGGTGTCCGGGATCGTCGCGTCGGACAGGCCGGCGATGGCGATGATGTCGCCCGCCTGCACTTCGTCCACCGGCACGCGGTCGAGGCCGGAAAAGGTCATCAGCTTGGTCAGCCGGCCGGTCTCGACCTGGCTGCCGTCCTGCCGCAGCACCTTCACTGGCATGTTGACCCGGCCGATGCCCTGCTCGACGCGGCCGGTCAGGATGCGGCCGAGGAAGTTGTCGGCCTCGAGGATCGCGGCGTTCATCGCAAAGGGCTTGTCGAGCTCGACCTTCGGCGGCGGCACATGCGAGAGAATCAGGTCGAACATCGGCGAGAGGTCCTTGCGCGCGCCCTCAAGCTCCATGTCGGCCCAGCCCTGGCGGCCGGAGGCGAACATGGTGTGGAAGTCAAGCTGCTCATCCGTCGCTCCGAGCGCGGCGAACAGGTCGAAGACCTCGTTGTGGACCTCGTCGGCGCGGGCGTCCTGGCGGTCGACCTTGTTGATGACCACGATCGGCTTCAGCCCGCGGGCCAGCGCCTTGGTCAGCACGAACTTGGTCTGCGGCAGCGGCCCCTCGGCGGCGTCGCAGAGCACGATCGCGCCGTCCACCATCGACAGGATGCGCTCGACCTCACCGCCGAAATCGGCGTGGCCGGGGGTGTCGACGATATTGATCTTCACGCCCTTCCACTCGACGGCCGTGGACTTGGCAAGAATGGTGATGCCGCGCTCGCGCTCCAGGTCGTTGCGATCGAGCGCACGCTCGGCAACGTGCTGGTTGGCGCGGAAGGCGCCGGCCTGCTTCAGCAAATTGTCGACCAGCGTGGTCTTGCCACTGATCGACATGCGCGATGATCGCGACGTTGCGGATTTCCATACGGGGTAGTTCCCTGGGCGCCGCAACGCAGAACGACGCGGCCCGGTCGCAGGAGGCGACGGGCACGTGCGGCGCAGGCAGGCGGCATGTTGCGGCGCACGAGATAGGATGCCGGCGTCGGAAAAGCGAGCCTTGAATGCCGCAGGGCAGCCGGAACCTGCGCGCAGGGCGGGGCCGGAGGCCCCGCCGCGGGGTTCAGCGCCGGTTGGTGCGATCGCCCGGCATCACCGCGGTGCCACCGGGGGCTTCCGCCTTGGCGCCGGCACTGGCGCTCGGATCGGGAGCGCCGCGCCCGGTGGTCGGGGCCAGCGGCACCGCCGCACCCTGGGCCGGCTGCTGGCTACGGCCCTGCATGTTCTGCGGCGTGCTGCCGAGATTGCCGGCAGCGGGCGAGCCCGGGGTGGCACTGGACAGGCCGCCTGTGCCGCCGCTATCGGCGCCGGCGCCGCCTTGGGCCAGGACAATGAAGCCGGACCGGTCAGACGCCTCGTTCACGTTGCCGATGCAGTCGGCGAAGGCAGGGGTGGCAAGCAGCACCACGCCGAGCGCGGTAGCCAGGAGTTCGGTTCGACGCATGGGGTCTCTCTCATCCGGGGCGGGGCCGGCCCGCCATCTCCCAGTGAGCGGCCATGACCGGATCCGAACCGCCCGGGGATTTTTCGCGTCCCCGTTGCGTTCCGGCCCGCGTCAACCCAACACAGCAGAGACCGGTCGGTTCCCCGTGCCGGCAACGACCAGCGCCTTCCAGGTCGGCTTGCGGCCGGGCGCCGAAATGGGAGATCACCTCGGCCGCCGCCGCCGATCCCCAGCGGCCGCAGTCCGGCAGCGTCAGGCCGCGGGTATGGGCCGCCAGGAAGCCGGCGGCATAGGCATCGCCGGCCCCGGTGGTGTCCACTACCTTGGTCGGCACCGCGGCAAGCTCGTGCCGCGCCTCGCCGGCGACGATCACGCTGCCGGCAGCGCTGCGGGTCAGCGCGGCCAGCGCCACCTCTCCCCGCACCAACTCCACCGCGGCCTCGAAGTCTTCGGTTTCATAGAGCGCGAGGATCTCGCTCTCATTGGCGAAGAGGATATCGACTTCCTCCCGCACCAGCGTGCGGAAGGCTTGCCGATGGCGCTGCACGCAGAAGGCGTCGGACAGGCTCAGCGCCACCTGGCGGCCATGCCGGTGGGCGATGCGCGACGCCTCCATGAAGGCCGCCTGCGCCGCCGGCGGGTCGAACAGGTAGCCCTCCATGTAGAGGACCTTGGCGCGGGCCACCTCGGCCTCGGCCACATCGGCGGCCGAGAATTCCACGCAGGCGCCGAGGAAGGTGTTCATCGTCCGCTGCGCGTCGGGCGTCACCAGGATCAGGCAGCGTGCTGTTGGCGCACCGCCGGCCAGGGGCGCCGTCGGGAAATGCACGCCGGCGGCGCGGATGTCGTGTGCGAAGACCCGGCCGAGCTGATCGTCCGCCACCTTGCCGAGGAAGCCGACCCTGGCGCCCAGCGCCGCGGCGACCGCGCAGGTATTGCCGGCCGAGCCGCCCGAGCTTTCGGTGCCCGGCCCCATCGCGGCATAGAGCGCCTCCGCCTCCTCCGGCCCGACCAGGCGCATTGCGCCCTTCGCCAGGTTATGGGCCTCGAGGAAGCCATCCTCGGCGCGGGCCAGCACATCGACGATGGCGTTGCCGATGCCAAGGATATCGAGGGTGGGCTCGCTCATGTCGGTCGCGACCTCATGGGGCTGGCTTGCGTTGCGGGCGGGGTCCGGACCGGATAGCCGCCCCACCATGGGGCGGCAACCGGAACGCCGCATGGATGGATCGATGCTCGCTGCCTGTCTCCTGACATTGCGTCAATTGCCGGACCCCGCCTTCCTCGGTCCGCTGTTCAAGGGGTTCCTCGGGGCCGTCGCAGTCTTCGCCGGGCTGTCAGCGCTGGCCGCCTGGGGCACCGGGGCGCTGGCCGGCGGCGAGGGCTGGCTGGCGACCCTGGCAGCGACTGCGGGCGGCGTGCTGACCCTTGGACTCGCTTTCTGGCTCTTCGTCCCGGCCATGCTGGCGATTGCCGGGATCTTCCTCGACCCGGTCTCGGCGGCGGTGGAGCGGCGGCACTATCCCGGTCTGCCACCGGCGCGCGGTGCCGGGCTCGGGGCGCAGACCGCCTTCAACATCGGCTTCGGGCTGAAGGTGGCCGCGGTCTCCCTGCTCGCCCTGCCGCTCGCCCTGTTCACGCCCCCCTTCGGCGCGGCCGCGCTCTGGCTCATCGGCACCGTGGCGCTGGGCCACGGGCTGTTCGAGGGGTGGCGCAACGGCGTATGTCGGTTGGCAGATCGAGGCTGCTGCGGCGCCGCCGGGAGGGGCCAGTCCTGGCGCTCGGCGCCCTGCTTTCGGCGCTAAGTTTTGTTCCGATCGTTAACCTTCTGGTTCCGGTTTTCGGCGCTGCCGCCATGACCCACCTGCTGCATCGCAGCTGATGCGAAATATCCTGCAAAATCCTCGCAGGAATGCGATGTCGCCGTTGTGTGTGCGCAAGCCCGCATGGTAGCCCCGTCGCATTGCGCGACACGCCGCGCGGGACCTCCCGACGCATTGTCCGCCGTACCGATCTGAAGGGGGACAGCATGGCCATCTTCGGCCGCAAACGTGACGACAGGCCGGCCACGCCGGCCGCCGACCCGACACCGGAGGCGATTCCCGCCGCCAAGGATTCCGACTTCGGCGTGCCGCCATTCCGCCCAGCATCCAAGGACGCGCCCAACATGCTCTCTGGCTCGAAGCCGAACGCCACTCCCGCCGCGCCGAATGTCGGCATCCGCCCCGCCCCGGTCGGCGTGCCGGCCCGGCCCACCGGCCGGATCGATCCCGGCGAGCGCCGGACGCTGGTGGTCGGGCGCGGCATTAGCCTGCAGGGCACCGTCGCCGACGCCGAGCGGCTGGTGGTCGAGGGCACCGTCGAAAGCCAGATGATCCAGGCGAGCGAACTCTTCGTCGCCCAGGCCGGCATCTTCAAGGGCGAGGTCCAGGTCGAGGACGCCGAGATCGCCGGCCTGTTCGACGGCACCATCACCGCCCGGAACAGCCTAGTGATCCGCGCCAGCGGCAAGGTGAAGCGGTATCGCTCGCTGCCGGAAGCTCTCCGTCGAGGAAGGCGGCCAGGTTTCCGGACGCATGGAGATGCTGACCGAGGCCCAGGCCTCCGCCACGCCACGCCCGGCGACGCCCGCCCCGGTGATGCCGGCGCCCGCCGACGCCTGAGCCTGCGCCCGCCGCCGGGCAACTGGCGGCGGGTCCCCACCCGGGCCCGCGTCACGCGATGCCCGATCCGGAGAATGCGCGGCCATGGCGCCCCGCCTCCGATTCCTGCTGCTGCTGCTGCCAGCCGGCTGTGCCGCGGCGGGCGACCGCGAAGCCGTCGCCATGCGGACGGCGCTGGAAAGCGGCCAAGCGAGGTCTGGCGGCGGTGGCACCGCTTGGCCCGGAGGCGGCGCTGCTCCGGATCGGCACCACCGCACCGCCCCTGCCGCAACCCGGATTCGGCCGGTCCGACCTCCGCCCTGCCCTGGCTGTCGATCCTGCCGCTGGGCATCCCGCCAGCGCCGCCGGGCTGCTCGGCGCCGGGCCGGACACCCTACGCCGCTGGCTGGGCGAGCCCGCCCTACGCCGGCCGGAAGGCAATGCCGAGGTTTGGCTTTATGCCGGGCCGGCCTGCGCGCTCGACCTCATCCTCTATCCTGCCGGCCATGGGCTTTCGGTCGCGCATGCCGCGGCACGGGCACAGGGCGCCGAGCAGCGTACCGAGGCCGCCTCGCCTGAGCGAGATCGCCGGCGCGCAGCAGGCCCGGCCGATTCCCGCGGCGATCGGCCCAGCTGCCTCGCCGGCCAGCCCGGACGTCTGAGCCGCGGCAGCCGGGGGCGGCCTGCCGTCATGCCGGGCCCGACCGCGCAGCGGCAGGGGTTACTTCGCCCGGAAAGCCAGCCATCACAGCGGCACGGCCTTTACCTGCGGACGCAGCTTGCCGTGGCAGGCCGTCTCCCGCATCGACACCGCTGCAGCCAGGGCCTGCAGCAGCCCCGCCTCGCTGATCGGCTTGGTAAGATAGGCATCCATGCCCGAGGCGAGCGCCTGGGCGCAGTCCGCCTCCTCGCCACCCGCCGTCAGGGCAGGAATCGGCGTGCGGCGGTTCGGGCCGGTGCCGGTACGGATCGGCCGCGCCGCGCCGGGCCGCGTCCAGGCCGGGCATGTTGAGGTCGAGCAGGATAACGTCGAAGCGCTCCGCCTCGGCCGCGGCGACCGCCTCGCCCCCGGTACCGGCGGTGACCGCACGATGGCCGGCCCGGCCGAGATAGGTCACGATCAGCTCCAGGTTCGCCCGGGTGTCATCCGCCACCAGCACGAGGAGCGAGGCCTGGGCCGGACCGCCGGCTTCGGCCGGCAACGCGACGGCTTGTTCCGGCGGCGCCTCGGCCGGGCCGAAGGGCAGATGGACCCGGAAGCAGCTGCCCGCCCCGGGCCGGCTCTCGGCGGTAATGCCGCCGTCCATCGCCAGGGCCAGCCGACGGCAGATCGCCAGGCCGAGCCCGGTGCCGCCGAAATGCCGGGTGGTGCCGGCATCCGCCTGCTCGAACAGGGTGAAGAGGCGCGGCAAGGCCTCGGCGGCGATGCCGATGCCGGTGTCGCGGACCTCGATTGCCAGGACCACCCCGCCATCCGGCCGCCGCTCTGCCGCCCGCGCCGTGAGGGTGACCGTGCCGGCCTCGGTGAATCTCCACTGCGTTGGACAACAGGTTGCCGATGATCTGCCGCAGTCGGGTCGGGTCGCCCGCCACCCAGTCCGGCAGTCCGGGCGCCAGATCGACCACCAGCGCCAGCCCCTTCGCCTCTGCCGCGCCTGCGGCGAGCGCGGCGGCGCCGGCCAGCACCTCGGCGGGACGGAAGGCCAGCACCTCCAGGTTCACCTTGCCCGCATCCAGCTTGGCCAGGTCGAGGATGTCATTCAGCAAGGCGAGCAGCAACTGGCCGGAATCGGCCAGCATCGCCGCCTGGCGCGCCTGCTCGGGCGGCAGCGGCGCCTCGGCCAGCAGCCGGCCGAAGCCGAGCACGCCGGTTAGCGGCGTGCGGATCTCGTGCACCAGCATGGCCATGATGTCGCGGCGCTGCTGCGCCATCGCCTCAGCCAGCTTGGCGCGGTCCTGCTGCGAGGCCGACCAGGCGCCGAGCGTCAGGGCGAGGCCGAGGCCGAAGGTCGCCAGCAGCCCGGCGCCAAGGATGACGGTGATCTGATGGCTTCGTAGATCGGCCAATTCGGCATCCACATCGAGCACCGCGGCGACGACGACCGGCAGCCCGGGGGTACCCGCCATGCCGCCAGCACCGGGCGCAGGTCGCGGGCGCGGCGGTACTCGACAGTACCGGCAGGAGCCGCGCGTGCCGCCAGGATCAGCGGATGCTCGGGCGCCGGGGTGCGCGCCAAATCTGCCTCGGCCTCCCGGCTGCGCGCCAGGATGGTGCCGTCGGGCAGCCCGCGCAGGATGGCGACGCGGCCCGGCTGCGGCATCTGCGTCGCCAGGTCGGCCCCGAGCGCGACCGGATCCAGCACCACCGAGCCAACTCCCTGGAGCCGCCCTCCGGCATCACGCAGCGGCCGCGTAACGAGCACGCTCCAGCGCTTGCTGACCCGTCCCAGCACGGGGCGGCTGACGGCCAGACCCGACCAATCGCCGCGCAGTTGGGCCGCGATGGCCTCTCGGTCACCGATATAGGCGCCTTCCAGCCCCGGGTTCGTACCGTAGCGGATGAAGCCGTCGAGGCCGACCGACGCGGCGGAGGTCACGCCAAAGCGGTTGGCCTTCACGCTCCGCAACGAGGTGCGCCTCGATCCCGAGCACTGCGGCTTCCTCATGCCCGGCCAGCATCCGCTCCCGGGTCTCGAGCAGGTCAAGCTGCGCGGTCACCACCTCGAAGACCCGCAACAGGTTCTGTTCCAGCGCCGCGGCGCCGGCCTGAGCTTCGGTCGTCAGGCCAGCCTGGGCATGATGCCAGGCGGCATCGAGGTAGAAGCGGGTCCCGAGGTGATCGCCGCGGCACAGGCGAGCCAGCCGAGCAAGGCCAGCAGCGTCGGCCGCAGTCGCGCCGCGGGCGGCTTCAGGACGCGCGGCACCGGCCTGGCCGGGCGGATCGATGGATCTGCGGGGGCGACTGGGAGATTGGCCGACATGGTTTGACCTGGCGCACCGATCACCGGCGCGCTGCGGCGACGCTCTAACATCCCCTCACCCAAGGTTGCACCAACTTCAGCTGTATGTCGCTTGAAGATTGTGGCCGCGCTAGCGCTTGGCTGGCCGGCATGGGGCATGAGGACGGTTTGGGGCTGGACGAAACCGCCGTAAGCCCCCCGTATCGCCCGATCGCCCCAGCAGCGCGGCCCGGAACCTTGATCCTCTACCTCGACGTCTTTGTGCCGCCCTTCGGCCTGCTGCTGCTCGGCGCCCTGCTGCGCCGGTACCTGCTGCGAGACGACACCGTCTGGGCGGGGATCGAGCGGCTGGTCTTCTGGGTGCTGATGCCGGCGCTGCTGTGTTCGGCCATCGCCGCGGTCGACCTGGCGGCGCTGCCGATCGGCGGGATGGCCATCGCCATCCGGCTGGCGCTGCTCGGCGGGGCGGGGCTCAGCCTTGCCCTGGCCTGGGCCGCGGGGATCGACCACCCGGCGAGGACCTCGGTCTTTCAGGGCGGCATCCGCTTCAACAACCTGATGGGCTTCGCCGTTATGGCGGGGCTGTTCGGCACTGCCGGCACTTCGCTCGGCGCAGTTGCCACCGGGCTGATCGTGCCCTTTGTCCAGCTGATGACCACGCTGGTCTTCGCCCTCGGCGGCCGCGGTGTCTCGCCATGGCGGGCGGCGCGGCAACTGGCGCTGAACCCGCTGCTGCTGGCCTGCCTGGCCGGCTTCGCCATCTCGCTGACCGGCGGGCTGCCGCCCGGTATCGCGCCGCTGGCGCGCTCACTCGGCCAGGCCTCGGTCGCGCTCGGCCTGCTTTGTGTCGGCGCCGCCCTCTCGCTGGGCGCGATGCGGGACCGGCTGCCGCTGCAACTGGCGACTTGCGTCATCAAGCTGGTGCTGGTGCCGGCCATGGTACTGCTGCTCGGCCGGGCTCTGGGGCTTGAGCCGCTGGCGCTCTCGGCTGCGCTGGTCTTCATGGCGCTGCCGACGGCGACGACCAGCTACGTGATGGCCCGGGCCATGGGCGGCGACGCGCCGCTGATGGCGGCGCTGACCACGCTGGAGCACCTGGCGTCGATCCTCACCCTGCCGCTCTGGATCCTGCTGCTGGGGTCGTGACGAAACCCCTATGTTTCCGGTAGATGCCTGGGGCGAGAGCGGAGCGGATGCCATGCTGGGACGGCGCAGGGTTTTGGCGGGGATTGGGACGGCAGCGCTGGCCGGGTCGACGAGGTGCGCGGGCCCAGGTTTGGCCGGATCGGCCGCTGCGCTGGATTGTCGGCTACCCGCCGGGCGGTGCCAGCGACACCTTCGCCCGGCTGATCGGCAGCCACATGGCCGGCACGCTCGGCCAGAACGTGGTGGTCGGGAATCGCCCCGGCGGCGGCGCCGTGGTCGCCAGCGACGCGGTCGTCCGCAGCGCGCCGGACGGCTATACCCTGCTGCATGTCGACAACGGCATCCTGGTCTACAATCCGGCGCTCTATGCCCGGCTGCCCTTCGACCCGGACCGGGACCTGCAGGGCGTCGGCTTCATCGGCCGCTTCCCGCTGTTCATCGTGGTGCGGCCGGACCATCCGGCGAAGGACTTCGCCGATTTCGTCGCGCAGTCGAAGCTGAAGGCGCCGAACTACGGCTCGCCAGCCGTCGCCTCGCCGCACCACCTGGCGATGGAGATGGTCAAGCGCCGCACCGGGCTGGAAGCGACGCACGTGCCTTATCGCGGCGGCCCCGCGGCGATGCAGGACCTGCTGGCCGGCAATGTGGACAGCGTGGTCATCGATTGCGCCACCGGCATTCCCTTCATTACTGGGGCCAAGGTGAAGACCCTCTGCGTCTTCTCCGAAGCCCGCAGCCCGCGCGCGCCGGAGGTACCGACGCTGCGCGAGCTCGGCTTCGACAAGGCCATCGCCTATGGTTGGCAGGGTATGAGCGTGCCGGCCACGGTGCCGGCGCCGCTGGTGGCAAAGCTGGCCGAGGCACTGAAGGCCGGCGTCGGCGCGCCAGACGTGCAGGACCGCTTTAAGGGGCTCGGGATCGAGAGCGCGCCCTGGAGCCCGGCGGAATTCCAGGGCTTCGTCGCGCGGGAGAATGCCGAGTGGCGGCCGCTGATCCGTGAGCTGGGTATCCGGCTGGACGGGTGAGGCCGTCTCACGCCGCCAGCCGATGGATGTCCGTGCCGCTACCTATGCATTGAGTTGTTAATCCCCATGCGGCACATCCTGCCGCATGCCCTTCCACCTCTTCCGCTCGCTCGCCCGCCGCCGGAGCAACCTGACGCCGCCCGGCGAATGGCTGCAGCGGCAGAACCGCGAGATGGAGATGCTCCGCTGGACGGTGAAGGTGCTGGGCGCCGACCTGGCCCAGCGCCACTACGCGGCCGGCCTCGCCGGCCCGCATGTCCCTTGCCGGAGGCGCCAGCGCCCCTCGGCCTGACCAGCCGGACCTGCCGGCAGACCGATATCGAAAGCGACTGGGTCCGCCACTGGTGCCGCGCCCTCGGCACCACGCCCTTCTACCACCGCAAGCTCTGGGAGGACTGCTTTATCCTCCAGGTGCTGTGGGAACAGGGCGTCATGGAGCCGGGCCGCCGCGCGCTCGGATTTGCGGTGGGGCAGGAACCGCTGCCGGCCATCCTCGCCTCACGCGGGGTCGCTGTGCTGGCAACCGACCTGGCGGCCGAGGATGCCCGTGCCGAGGATTGGATCAGGACCGGCCAGCATGGCCGCGACACCGACCCGCTGTTCCGCCCGCATCTGGCGGAGCGCGCCGAATTCGACCGGCTGGTCGATTTCCGCACCGCCGACATGGCCGATCTGCCCCCGGCATTGCAGGACGGCAGCCGCGACATCGTATGGTCGGCCTGCGCGATGGAACACCTCGGCTCGCATGAGCGCGGGCTGGCCTTCGTCGAGTTCGGCGATGCGCTGCCTGAAGCCGGGCGGCATCGCGGTGCACACGACGAAGCTGAACCTGGACGAGACGGGGAGACCCTCTCCCAGGGCAATACCGTGCTGTTCCAGCGCAAGCACCTGGAGGCGCTGGCCACGAGGCTCGCCGCGCAGGGGCACCGGATGCTGCCACTCGATCACACGCATCCGCCGGCCATCATGGACCAGTTCGTCGATATCCCACCCTTCGAGGAGGGGCGGGTGCCGCTCGGCCATCTCTCGCCGCCGCATCTCCGGCTTTCGATCGCGGGCCATCCGGCGACCTCGGTCAGGAATCGTGGTGATCGCGGGGCAGGGAAGGCCGTAAGCCGCCCACAATCCGATGGCGTCATACGGGGATCCAACCAGGCTATCCGAAAGCGCCGCTGATGCTGCAGCACTTGCTGAGACCGCCTTCGCCACTGGGTGCTCTACCGGCCGGAACGCCGCTACATGCGCGGTCGTCGACCGCAAACCTGATTTTCACATTTTCGAGAGAACAGGTCCGGGCGGCATTCAGGGTGCCAGCGCATCCCGCACCCATCGCTCGCCCGCGGCCGGCAGGGCGTTCCAGGCGGCATCGGCGGAGACATGGGTGACCAGCAACTGCGTCGCCTCTCGCATTGCTGCCGGCAGGGTGCGGATCAGGTGGTCACGCAGATAGGCGGGGGAGACACCGGTTTCTGCGAGAGTCGCACCTTTCGAGACCTGCCAGTGCTCCGGCGCGATCTGAAAAATCGATTCGAAGAAGCGTTTCTCTTCATCCGGCGCGAGGGCGGAGAGATCGTGCAGGATCAGGCTGAGCGGCATCGGGTCCCCCGTCGTCAGGCCGGGAGAGCGCCGGCCGCATGCAGATGGACAATGGCGATATCGCCCGGGCTTGCAACAGCTTCGGCCACCAGGCTGCGGTGGCACTGCGCCGGATCGGCTTCGAGGCAGAGCAGGCAGACCCGCCCCTCGCGCGCCTCAGCCGCAAGCGCGGCGACCGCCGCCTGTGCCTCGGTTCCGGCCAGCCTGACGGCGAAGATGCGCTTCATCTCGCCGGTGCGGCCAGCCTTCGCCGCGGCGCGGCCTTCCGGCGGGGTGCCGAGCGCGCGGACATGGCGATAGTCGATGCCGGCGCGCCCCAGCGCCTCGGACAGCGCCCGCTTGGCGAAGCCGGGACGGCGGCTGTTCGGTAGTTCCCGCACATCGACCAGCGTGGTGACGCCGGCCTCCCGCAGGGTCTCGATCAGCCGGTCCGGCGTCGCTCCCTCATAGCCGATGGTGAAGAGAGGCCGCTCCAGTTGGGTGGAAGCGGCCGGCTCACGCCCCGGGCCGGAAGCCGGCCCGGCACGATCGGATATCGTCACCGCGCGGCCGAATCAGGCCCCGGGCCGCAAGGCGGACCGGGACGATCGGACGCGGTCACCTGGCAATCGCCGCATGCGCCGCAAGGCACGCCATATCGAGCAGCTGGGTGACGCTGGCATCGACCGGGACGATCTGCACCGGCTTCGACAGCCCCATCAGCAGCGGCCCGATCGCCGTGCCGCTGGTCAGGCGGGGGACCGACTTGGTCAGGATATGCGCGGCATGCAGACCCGGCATCACCAGCACATTGGCCGCGCCGGTCAGCCGGCAGAAGGGATACAGATGGGCCCGCAGCGCCGGATCCAGCGCCACGTCGGCCGACATCTCCCCGTCATACTCGAAATCCACCTGCCGCTGGTCCAGCAGCTTCACCGCCTCCCGGATGCTGCCAGGAATCGAGCCCTTGGGGTCGCCGAAGGTCGAGAAGGACAGGAAGGCCACGCGCGGCTCGTGTCCCAGCCGGCGCGCCGCGGCGGCGGACTGGATGGCGATCTCGGCCAGGGTCGCCGCGTCCGGGCGTTCGTGGATCGCCGTGTCGGCAACGAAGACGGTGCCGGAGACGCGGGCCAGCAATAGGGTGAGGCCGAACATGATGCCGCCCGGCGCCGGATCGATGACCGAGGTGATGCCCTCAAGCGCCACCGCATAGCTGCGGGTCACGCCTGTGACGATGGCATCCGCATCACCCATCGCCACCATGCAGGCGGCGAAGACGTTGCGGTCCTGGTTCACCAGGCGCTGGCAGTCGCGGAACAGGAAGCCCTGCCGCTGCTGCTTGGCATAGAGATATTCGGCGTAGCGGCGGTTGCTGTCGGAATTTCGGGCGTTGCGGATCACGATCCCCTCCGGCAGCGGCACGCCGATGGCTCGCATCGTCGCCTGGATCCGGTCCTCCCGGCCGACCAGCACCGCGGTGCCGTAGCCCGCGTTGTGGAAGGCGATGGCGGCGCGGATCACCTTCTCCTCCTCGCCCTCGGCGAAGACGACGGTGCGCGGGTTGGCCCGTACCCGCTCGGTGATCAGCTCCAGCGCATTGGCCGTCGCATCCAGCCGCCCGGTCAGGCTGCGGGCGTAGCGCGGCAGGTCGGTGATCGGCCGGCGGGCGACGCCGCTGTCGACAGCCGCCTTGGCGACCGCCACCGGCACGCGGCTGATCAGCCGCGGGTCGAAGGCGTTTGGGATGATGTATTCCGGCCCGTAGCGCAGCGACTTGCCGGCGCCGGCGGTGTTCACCTCCTCCGGCACGTCCTCCCGCGCCAGCAGCGCCAGCGCCCGGGCTGCGGCGATCTTCATCGCGTCGTTGATGGTGCTGGCCCGGACATCGAGCGCGCCGCGGAAGATGAAGGGGAAGCCGAGCACATTGTTGACCTGGTTCGGGTAGTCCGACCGGCCGGTGGCGATGATGCAGTCCGGCCGGACCGACTTGGCTTCCTCCGGCGTGATCTCCGGGTCGGGGTTGGCCATGGCGAAGATGATCGGCTTGTCGGCCATGGCCCGGACCATGTCCTGGGTCACCGCGCCCTTGGCCGAAAGGCCGAAGAAGACGTCGGCGCCGGCCAGCGCCTCGGTCAGGGTGCGGGCGCGGGTCTCGACCGCATGGGCCGACTTCCACTGGTTCATGCCCTCGGTGCGGCCTCGCCAGAGCACGCCCTTGGTGTCGCACATGATGATGTTCTCGGGCCGCATGCCCATGGCCCGCAGCAGCTCGGCGCAGGCGACCGCGGCGGCGCCGGCGCCGTTGATGACAAGCTTCGTCTCGGCCAGGTCGCGCCCGGTCAGGTGCGCCGCGTTGATGAGGCCGGCGGCGGCGACGATGGCGGTGCCGTGCTGGTCATCGTGGAAGACCGGGATGTCCATCAGCTCGCGCAGGCGCTGCTCGATGATGAAGCATTCCGGTGCCTTGATGTCCTCGAGGTTGATCCCGCCGAAGCTGGGCCCGAGGTAGCGCACCGCGTTGACGAAGGCGTCGGCGTCCTCGGTGTCGATGCAGAGATCCATGCCGTCGACATCGGCGAAGCGCTTGAACAGCGCGACCTTGCCCTCCATCACCGGCTTCGAGGCCAGCGCGCCGAGATTGCCGAGGCCGAGCACCGCGGTGCCGTTGGAGATGACCGCGACGAAATTGCCCTTGGCCGTGTAGTCGTAAGCCAGCGCCTTGTCGCGGGCGATGTGCAGGCAGGGCTCGGCGACGCCGGGCGAATAGGCCAGCGACAGGTCGCGCGCGGTGATCAGCGGCTTGGTGAGCCGGATCTCCAGCTTGCCCGGCCGGCCTTCGGCGTGCAGCGCCAGCGCTTCCTCGGGCGTGACGCGGGCGGTGCGGCCATCGGCGAGGGAGCCGGCAAGTCCGGCCATCGATTGGTCATCCATCTGCACTGGTCCCTTCGCTCGCCGCTTGAGGGGGCCTTGTTGCCGGCCTCCCCTCCCTTGCCGCCATTTACGCAGCCGCAAGCCCTGCCGTGAAGGCGGTGGCTTCGCGGCTGCGAAGTCCGGTCGCGGAAAAACAACGGTCGTGCGATCGTCACCCGGGCCAGGGCGGGGCTGCCTTCGGTCGCGGGATCGGGTTACAGACCGGCATGGACCAGGTCTCCGATCCCGTTGCCCGCGTGCCGACCGCCGAAGGCGCCTCCCCTGCCATCGCGCAGTGGTTCGCGCTGAAGTCGGCGCATCCCGACGCGATCCTGTTCTTCCGCATGGGCGACTTCTTCGAGATGTTCTTCGCCGATGCCGAAGCGGCGGCGGAAGCGCTCGACATCGCGCTGACCTACCGGGGCGAGCACCAGGGCATGAAGGTGCCGATGTGCGGCGTGCCGGCGCACAGCCATGAAAGCTACCTGGCACGACTGATCCGGCGCGGCTTCCGCGTGGCGATCGCCGAGCAGATGGAGACGCCGGAGGAGGCCAAGCGCCGAAAGGCCCCGGCGGTGCGGCGGGAGGTGGTGCGGCTGGTCACCCCGGGCACGGTGACCGAGGAGACGCTGCTGGAGGCCTCGCGCCCGGCCTGGCTGCTGGCCCTCGCCCCCTCGGGAGACAAGGACGAGGGCCGGCTCGGCGCCGCTTGGCTCGACCTCTCGACCGGCGCCTTCGAGACCGAGGCGCTGGCGCCCGAGGACCTGCCCGCCCTGCTGGCCCGGCTGGACCCGGCCGAGGTGCTGGCTCCGGCGAGCCTCGCCCATCCCGGCGCGGTCGAGGCAGGCGTGCCGCGCGACGGCGCCCGCCGCCTGGCCGAGGCCTATGGCGTTGCGACGCTGGAAGGCTTCGGCAGCTTCTCCGGCGCCGAGGCCGCCGCCGCCGCCATGGCGCTCGACTACGTCCGCGCCACGCAGAAAGGCGAGGCTGGCCGGGCCCTGCCCCACCTGTCGCGCCCGGTACCAAGGGGCGGTCGTGGCGTGCTGCAGATGGATGCCGCGACGCGCCGCAGCCTGGAAATCCTGCGGAGCGAGCGCGGTGGCACCCGGGACTGCCTGCTCGCCGCCGTCGACCGCACCGTGACGGCGGCCGGCGCCCGGCTGCTGGCCGACCGGCTCGGCTGCCCGTTGGCCGAGCCGGAGCCGATCGCGGCCCGGCACGACGCGGTCGCCGCCCTGCTGACCGATCCGGCGCTGCGGGCGCGGATCCGCGCCGCACTGAAGGGCGCGCCGGACATGGCACGCGCCCTCGGCCGTCTGGCGCTCGACCGCTTTGCCCCGCGCGACTTGGCCGCAATCCGCGATGGTCTCGGTCGCGCCGCCATCATCGCCGCGGCGCTGGAGCGGCCGGAGGGACTGGCCGCCATCCCGCCCGTGCTGGCCGGGAGCGCCCGGGCGTTGCGCCCGGCCCAGGACCCGGCGCGCCAAGCTCGGCCGCGCGCTGGCCGAGACCCTGCCCGCGCGGCTCGACGATCCGGGGATCGTGGCGCCGGGCTATGATGCCCAGCTCGACGGGCTGCGCCGGCTGCGCGACGATGCCCGCGGCGCCATCGCCGCGCTGCAGCTCGACCTCGCCCAGGCCTGGGGCGTTGCCAGCCTGAAGGTCCGCCACCACCAGCAATTCGGCTATCTGGCCGAGCTCCCGGCAGCCCCGGCCGAGACGCTGCTGCGCAGCCCGCCGGCGGAAGCCATCGGCGACTACGCCCCGATCCACCGCCAGACCATGGCCAATGGCGTCCGCTTCACCTGTGCGGCGCTTGCCGCGCTCGACCGCCGGCTGTCCGAGGCGGCCGAGGAGGCAGCGCGGCGCGAGAAGGCCATCGCCCGGCACCTGCGCGGCCTCTGCCTGTCCGCCGCACCCGGCATCACCGCGGCGGCAGAGGCGCTGGCCGAGATCGACCTCCATGCCGCCGCCGCGGAGCTGGCGGCCGAGGGCGGCTGGTGCCGGCCGGAGCTGACGGGGCGGGCGGATTTCTGCATCACCGCCGGCCGCCATCCGGTGGTCGCCGCGGCGCTGGCCCGCAACAAGGGCCCGGCCTTCGTGCCAAACGATTGCGACCTCTCGCCGGGGCGGCGGATCTGCCTGCTTACCGGCCCGAACATGGCGGGCAAGTCCACCTTCCTCCGGCAGAACGCCCTGCTCGTGGTCCTCGCCCAAGCCGGGCTCTTCGTGCCCGCCGAGAGCGCCCGGCTTGGCTTGGTGGACCGCCTGTTTTCCCGCGTCGGGGCCTCGGACGACCTGGCCGGCGGGCGCTCGACCTTCATGGTCGAGATGGCGGAGACCGCCGCCATCCTGAACCTCGCCGGGCCGCGGTCCCTGGTGGTGTTGGACGAGGTCGGCCGCGGCACCGCGACCTGGGACGGGCTGGCGATCGCCTGGGCGGCGCTCGAGGCGCTGCACGACCGCACCCGCTGCCGCACCATCTTCGCCACCCATTTCCACGAGTTGACCGCGCTGGCCGGCAAGCTGCCGGAGATGACACCGGCGACCATGCGGGTCCGCGAATGGAAGGGGAGGTCGTCTTCCTGCACGCCGTCGGCCCCGGGACGGCGGAACGCAGCTGGGGCTTGCATGTGGCGAAGCTGGCCGGGGTGCCGCGCGCCGTTCTGGCCCGGGCGGCGCAGGTCCTTGCCTCGCTGGAGGAGCGCGCCCGCGGGCTCGACCCGCTCTCGGACGAGCTGCCCCTGTTCGCCCGGCCGGCGGCGTCCCCCGGGCCTCCGGCTCCCGGCGTCAACCCGGCGCTCGATGCGCTGGCGGCGCTCGACCCCGACGCACTCTCCCCCCGGGAGGCGCAGGAGGCGCTGTATCGGCTGAAAAGCCTATTGGTTGGTGCTGTCCCCGGCGGCTGACTAAGGTTACTCTGGCGGGAATGACCGCAGCCGCCGCTTTCCCCGCCGGGCCAATGCCCAGCGCCACCCGGCGCTGGCCGAGATGCCGACCGTCATTCCCGACCTGATCGCCGAGCTCACCGGCGAAGCCGGCGGTGGCCCGATCCGGCGGGAAGACGCGCTGGACCTGCTGCGGCGTCACCTTGGCCGCATCCAGTCCACCGTGCAGGACGGGTTCGAGGCGCATGAGCTGTCCGGCCTCGCCGCCGCCCGCTGGCTGGCGGCGCTGAGCGACGGGCTGATGACCGCAATCCATCGTTACGCCTTGGCGATGGTGCCGCCCGTGGCGCGGCCGAGGCGAACGAGCCACCTTTCGCCCTGGTCGCCACCGGCGGCTATGGCCGCGGCGTCCTGGCACCCTATTCCGATATCGACCTGCTCTTCCTCACCGACCAGGCGGCCGGGCCGCGGTCGCAGCGGGTGGTGGAGTTCGTGCTCTACCTCCTCTGGGACCTCGGGCTGAAGGTCGGGCATGCCACGCGCTCGATCCGCGACTGCATGGACGAGAGCGCCAAAGATGCGACCATCCTGACCGCCCTGGTCGATGCCCGCTTCCTGGCCGGGGAGAAGCCGGTCTTCGAACGCTTCGCCGAGGTTTTCAGCCGCACCAGGCAGCAGCGCGGCCTCGGCTCCTTCCTCGCCGCCAAGCGGGCGGAACGCGCGGGGCGGCATGCCCGCTACGGCGACAGCCCTTACCTGGTCGAGCCGAACATCAAGGAAGGCCGCGGCGGGCTGCGCGACCTGCAGACCCTCTACTGGCTGGCCCGATACGCCTTCGGCACCCAGCGGATGCCTGACCTGGTCGGGCCGGAGAGCCCCGGCGGCGGTCTGCTGAGCGAGCACGAGGCGCGCGCCATCCGCAGGTCCTGGGACTTCCTTTGGACCGTCCGCTTCCACCTGCACTACGTCGCCGGACGGGCCGAGGACCGGCTGACCTTCGACTTCCAACCCGTGGTCGGCGCCCGCATGGGCTACACGCCGCGCGGAAGGCAGGACGGCGTCGAGCGTTTCATGAAGCACCTGTTCCTGACGGTGCGCGACGTGCTGCGGCTGACCCGGGTGTTGGAGCCGGCCATCGAGCGTGCCGCGCTCGGCCCGCCCGCCACCCGCCGTCACGGCGATGCGGCGCTGGCCGAGGCGGGCCTCGCCTTCGCCGACGGCAAGCTCGGTTGCGGCGCCGCCGAACCGCGATTTCTCCCGCGAGCCGATTCTGATGCTGCGGATCCTCAAGGCGGCGCGGGACCGCAAGCTTGAGATCCACCCGCTCGCCATCCGGGCGCTGATCCGCAACGCCCACCACGCCACCAGCATCCGCGGTACGGAGGAGGCGAATAGCCTTTTCCTTGACCTGCTGACCGGCCGCGACGCCGCGACCTGGCTGCGCCTGATGAACGAGACGGGGTTCCTCTCCCGCTTCATCCCGGACTGGGCCCGTATCGTCGGGCTGATGCAGTTCGACACCTACCATGTCTACACGGTGGACGAACACACGATCGAGGCGATCGGCGTGCTGCAGCAGGTCGAGCGGGGCGACCTGACCGAGGCGGCGCCGGTGGCGACCGAGCTGGTCGGCCAGCTGCAGTCGCGCCGCGCCCTCTATGTCGCGACGCTACTGCATGACATCGCCAAGGGCCGCGGCGGCGACCATTCGGAACTCGGCGCCCGCATCGCAACGGAACTCGGCCCGAAGATCGGCCTGACGCCAGAGGAGACCGAGACAGTCTCCTGGCTGGTGCTGCACCACCTGCTGGTCAGCCAGACCGCCTTCAAGCGCGACATCGAGGATCCGAAGACCATCCTCGACATCGCCGACCTGGTGCAGTCGCCGGAACGGCTGCGGCTGCTGCTGGTGCTGACGGTCTGCGACATGCGGGCGGTGGGCCCCAAGGTCTGGAACGGCTGGAAGGCGACCCTGCTGCGCGAGGTCTACTGGCGTGTGGCGGAAGTCCTGGCCGGCGGCCTGTCCGTGCCGGAGCGCGACGTGCGCGTCGCCCGCGCCCGCGACGCCGCGGCGGCGATGCTGGCCGGCTGGTCGAACATGGACCGCGACAAATTCCTCTCGCTCGGCTATCCCGGCTACTGGCTTTCCTTCGATGCCGAGACGCATGCCCGGCACGCCGCGCTGATCCGGGAAGCGGAGGCGACCAAAGCGCCGCTGACGGTCCGCACCCGCGTGCTGGAATCCCGCGCAGTGACCGAGATCACCGTCTATGCCGCCGATCATCCCGGCCTGTTCAGCCGCATCGCAGGCGCCCTTGCCGTCGCCGGCGCCAGCATCGTCGATGCCCGCATCCACACCCTGACCAACGGCATGGCGTTGGACACCTTCTGGGTGCAGGACGCCATGGGCGGCGCCTTCGACGCGCCGCACCGGCTGGCCCGGCTTGCCGTGCTGATCGAGCAATCCCTGTCCGGCCGGCTGCGGCTGCGGGACGAAATCAGGAAGGTGCGGCGCGAGCCCGCCCGGCTGCGCGCCGTCACCGTGCCGCCGCGGGTGGTCTTCGACAACCATGCGTCGAACACCCATACAGTCATCGAGGTGAATGGCCGCGACCGGCCCGGCCTGCTGCACGACGTGACCGCCGCGATCAGCGACCAGGGGCTGCAGATCGCCTCCGCCCACATCACCACCTATGGCGTGCGGGCAGTGGACGTCTTCTACGTCAAGGACGTCTTCGGCCTGAAGGTCGAGAACGACCGCAAGCCGGGCGCGCTGCGGGTGGCGATGGAGGCGGCGCTGGCACCGCCCGGCGACGGTGGCGGCGCCATCCTGCCGGCCCCGCGTGCGGCTGCCGAAAGGGCATGATCGCCGGCTGACCTGGCGCGTTGCACCGGGGGACAACCCCGGAGCAAGCCCGTGCCCGACAAACCAAACATGCGCCCCGACCAGTCTAAGAACCCGGGCGAGGATTACGAGCTGACCACCGCCGGCCATGACGGGCCAGCGGGCCCCGAGCCGGTCCCGCGCGACAAGCGGCCGGAAGCGCAATACCCGAAATCCGACCGTGAGCAGGAGGTGAACCGCAAGGACGCAGCGGCACCTGGAGGCCCGGTGAACATCAAGGTCAAGGACGACAAGCCGGACGACAGCGGGCCGCAGGCCGCGGGCCAGGCGGAGGACAAGGCGACCGGCGGCGGCAGCCGCGACGCGCCCGGCCTGCCGCGCGAATGACCCGCACCTTTGCGTCGCCCTGGCCGCCGCCCTGTCGCTGGCGGCCTGCGACACCGCACCGGCGCGCGGCCCGAGCGAGACGCGAGGCCTGCCGGTGCTGCAGCCGGTCCCGCCGAGCGGCGGCGCCGGCGGCGTCCTGCCGATCGAGCGGCCGCCGGGCAGCCGGGGTGGCTCGAAGGGCAGCTAGCGCGGATGGCGGCCGGGCATGAACGCCTGGCCGCCTGAACCTGTCCCAATCATGGTACGCTCCGGCGGATCAGGCGAACCCACGGCGCACTTACCCGCCGCGCTTCGGCATATCCTCCAGCTGCCGCTTCACCTGCCTGTCGTGCTCGGTCAGGGGCACCGGCTTGGCCGGGGCGACGCCCTCCGGCACCGCATCGCCGGGATCGCGGGCGGGCCGGGACTCGATGCTCCTGGCGTCGTCGCCGACATTGCTGCCGGGGCCGGGGATGCCCTCCGGCACCGCATCGCCGGGGTCGTGGTAGCCGGGGTCTCTGGGATCATGGGCGGGCTCGGGCGGTTCCCGGTTCTGCTGCGCCATGGCGTCCTCCTGACGGTCGTCGAAGCCAGACGCGCCGGGCGGCTGCATGGTTGCCCGGGGCCATGCGGCCCGGCACCATCCGTCCGAACACGGGGAAACGCCAATGCGCCTGACCATCCAGGAGGTCGCCGTCCACGCGGTGGACGCGCCGCTCGACCCGCCGCTGCGCAACAGCCTGAACGTGATCCCGCGCGCCCCGCTGGTGATTGCCGAGGTGCGGACGCACCAGGGCGTCAGCGGCAATGCCTATGTCTTCCCCTATACCCCGGTGGCGCTCGGCGCGACGGCGGCGCTGGTGCGCAACATCGGCGCGGGGCTGACGGGGCGGGAGGTCGCGCCGGCGACGCTCTGGGCGGAGCTGCACAACGCCTATCGTATCCTCGGCACAGAGGGGCTGATGCAGATCGCGCTCTCCTGCCTCGACATGGCGCTGTGGGATTCGGCTGGCGCGGGCGGCGGGGCAGCCGCTCTGCCGGCTGCTGGGGGCGGAGCCCCGCGCACTGCCGGTCTATGCCTCACTGCGCGGTTGGGGCGGCGGCGATGCTGGCGGAGGAGGCGGGCCACGCGGTCGCCACGCTCGGCGCCCGGGTGGTGAAGTTCAAGCTGGGCCAGCCGAGGCTGGAGGACGACCTCGATACCGTGCGCGCCGTCCGCGCCGCGGTCGGCGAGGAAGTCGATATCCTCGTCGACTACAACCAGGGCCTGACCCGGCCGGAGGCGGAGCGGCGCGGCCTCGCGCTGCAGAGAGCTCGGCGTGCGCTGGCTGGAGGAGCCCTTGCCGGTGGACGACGATGCCGGCCTCGCCGCGCTACGCGGGCAGCTGCGCATCCCCGTGCAGGGCGGCGAGAATTGGTGGGGGCCGAAGGGCATGGCGCGCGCTCTGGACGCCGGCGCGGTCGATCTCTGCATGCCGGATGCGATGAAGATCGGCGGGGTGACCGGCTGGCAGCAGGCGGCGGCACTGGCGGCGGGCAAGCGCATCCCGATGTCCTCCCACATCTTCATCGAGGCCAGCGCGCAGCTGCTGCCGGCGACGCCGACGGCGCATCTGCTGGAACACCTGGACGTGGCCGGGCCGCCGCTGCGCGCGCCGCTGGTGGTGCAGGACGGGATGGCGGAGGTGCCGGAGCGGCCGGGCCTCGGCCTCGAATGGGACGAGGCGGCGCTTGCGCGCTGGGCTGCCGATGCCTAGGCAGCGGGTCGCGGCATTGCTGGCGCTGCTGCTGCTGGCCGGCTGCACGGGCATCAGCGGCATCCGCCTGCCCGGCGGTCCCAGCCGCGGCAGCATGACCTATGACGAGGCGATGGGCGCCCGCAGCGGCCTGACCACTCTCGACCGCGTGCCAGGACCGGAGGAGTAGCGGAACGCCCGGGGAGGATCCCGCGGGCGCGCCCCGGCCGCGGAATCCCGCTCGCGCCATATGGACCCGCGCGCGCCGCCCGCTACCATGCGCCGCCACACGACCGGGGACCCGACTGCCATGCGCGCACTCTTCGTCGATGCCAACGACTCGCTGGCCGAGGTGACGGAGAGGCTGCTCCGCCCCGGCGACCCGGCGGTCTCCATCCACCGCGACCCGGACATCGCGGCCACGGACCTGCCGCGGCTGCTGGCCGGCTACAGCATCGCCATCGACGACCACACCCAATTCCCGACCGAGATCGTGCGGCAGTGCCCGGACCTGAAGCACATCGTCTTCCTCGGCACCGGTGCGCGCAGCTACATGAACCCCGAGGAAGCTGGAGGCGCTCGGCGTCCAGGTCCACATCATCAAGGGCTATGGCGACACCGCCGTCGCCGAGATGGCCTTCGCCCTGCTTTGGGACGCGGCGCGGCAGACCGCGATGATGGATGCGGCGGTCCGCGCCAGTGAATGGCCGCGCGTGGTCGGCATGCAGCTGACCGGCAAGACCATCGGGCTGATCGGCACCGGCGGGATCGGCGCCGAGATGGCGCGGCTCTGCAACGGCATCGGCATGAAGGTGCTGGCCTGGAATCGCTCGCCCAAGGCGATGCCGGGGGTGGAGTTCACCTCGCTCGACCGGCTGCTGGCCGAGAGCGACGCGGTGTCGCTGCACCTGCTGCTGAACGATGAGACGCGCGGCTTCCTCTCCGCCGTCCGCATCGCGCAGATGAAGCGCGGCGCCATCCTGGTGAACACCGCCCGCGGCGCGGTGGTGGACGAGGCGGCGATGTGCGATGCGCTCGAGAGCGGGCAGCTGGGCCATGCGGCCCTCGACGTCTTCGTCGAGGAGCCGCTGCCGGCCGGCCACCGGCTGCGCGGCATCCGCAACGCGACGCTGACCTCGCACGCCGCCTTCCGCACGCCGGAAGCCAGCGGACAACCTGATCGGCGCGGCTCTGGACCATTGCCGGCGGATCGTGAAGGAAGGGAAGTAAGCCAACGCGTCGCACCTTCCGGGTCGTGCCTCCCGGCACGCCTCGGGCAAGGATTAAGGGGGATCCTGGCCCCCTCGGCGCAGCGCGATCAGGGTTGGTGCGGCGGCTGCCTGCGCCGCGCACATACGCCCGCCTGGCGGAACGGTAGGACGCAGCGGACTTAAAATCCGCAATCCGTAAGGGTGTGGGGGTTCGAGTCCCCCGGCGGGCATTCCCCCCGAGGGATCGGGGCTTTCCCTTTTCTCATCAAGGCCTTCTGGCCGGCACCGTCTCCACGGCGATGTCCTGCCTCGTGCTGAGGGAGGGCTGCGGGGCGAGTTTCGCGGGATTTGTGCCGGCGTTTGTGCCGGCGCCACCGGCTCATCTTGGCGGCGCGCCTGGGCCGAGGTGGTGCTGCTCCATGCCTTCCCCGACGACGTGCGTCGCATGTTGTACACGACCAACGCGATCGAGGCTCTGCACGCCGAAGCTCCGCAGCGCCGTCCGGATCCGCGTCAATTTCCCCGACCGCCGAAGCCGCGCCGAAGTTGCTCTATCTCGTCTTGAGCAGGACCGAGCGGGAGTGGAGGATGCCGCCCCGCGAATGGGTCATGACCGAGGCCCAGTTCGCGATGCTCTTCGGCCAGCGATTCACCAAAGCCCTGGCCTGACCGGGTCGTTCAACCGACCGGCCACACACAAAATTCCTGACACTCCTCCTGTCAGGGCGGCATCCGTACCGAATCACCTTGGTTCGCGGAATCCTTCGCCGCAGCGGGCAGAAGGAAAGTCACCTCAGTGCCTCGTCCTGGCTCGCTCCGAGATCCTGACCGTTCCGCCTGACTGCTCCGCAAAACCGTATGCTTGGCTCAGCCCCAACCCGGTGCCTTCGCCCCGAGGCTTGGTCGTGAAGAACGGCTCGAATACACGCCCAAGCACGTCTTTGGCGATGCCCGTGCCTGTATCGCGGAGGTAAATGGCGACGACGCGGCCCGTCATGGCCACTGCGCCGCTGTGCAGCGTCAATTCCGCGCTTCAATTTCGAGCACGCCGCCGTCCGGCATGGCATCACGGGCGTTCAACCCGACATTGAGTAGCGCAAGTTCGAACTGCGCCGCGTCTACCCGGATCGGCCAGAGGCCATCTTCTAGGCGAAGGATGATCCGGATGCCGCTGGGGAATGACCGGCCGAGCAGGTCCGCCACGTCGCGCAACGCCTTGGATGTGTCGATGACCTCGGGGCGGGTCGGAAGGTCGCGCGAGAAAGCCAGCAGGTGCTCCGTCAAGCCGGCCTCGCTTCTCTGCCGCGGCGCCAATCTCGGCAAGGATGTTCCTGAGTTCCTTATCATCGCCTGCCGACGCGCTCGCCAGCCTGATGCCGCTCAGGACGATCTGGATGAGGTTGCGTGAAGTTGTGGGCAATGCCGCCCACGTGCTGGCCGGATGGCCTCCAGCCTTTGCATCTGGGCCATCTGTTCCCGCATCTCCTCCATCGACCGTTGCGACTGAAATCGCTCAGTGATGTCGCGGGTAATCTTGGCGAAGCCAATCAGCGTGCCTGATCTCGTCGCGGATGGCATCGATCACCACGCTTGCCCAGAACCGATTGCCATCCTTCCGTACCCGCCAGCCCTCGGCCTCAAATCGGCCCGTCGTCCTGGCCTGCTCCAGGGGCAGCCTCCGGTACACCGGTTGCACGGTCCTCGGCGGTGTAGAAGCAGGAAAAATGCTGGCCGATGATCTCCTCGGCCTCATAGCCCTTGATCCGCCTCGCCCCGGTATTCCACTCGGCAACCCGGCCATCGAGGTCGAGCATGAAAATGGCGTAGTCGGTAACCCCTTGTACCAACAGACGAAAGCGGCGCTCGCTTTGCCGAAGTGTCTGCTCCGCCTCGTGGCGCGGGGTAATGTCACGGGTGATCTTGGCGAAACCGACAAGTTGGCCGGTATCGTCGCGTACCGCATCGAGCACCGCTAGCGCCCAGAAGCGGGACCCATCCTTCCGCACGCGCCAGCCTCGGCCTCAAATCGACCATCTCGGCGCGCGGTCTCGACCGCCACCTCGGGCAGGCGAGCGCGGCGATCCTCCTCGGTGAAGAAAATAGCGAAGGGCCGCCCGATGACCTCGTCGGCGGCGTAGCCTTTGATTCGCTGCGCGCCCGCGTTCCAACTGTTGATGCGATTCCCTCGGGGTCGAGGAGGTAGATGGCGTAGTCCACCACCGCCTCGACGAGCAGGCGATAGGTCCGATCTTCCTGGGCCGATCGACGGCGCGTCATCCTGCTCGCAACCCTTCTGACCCGGCAGGGAGGGCACCACCGCGGGTGCAGCTTTCAACGCCGAGCGTCAAGAGCAGGGTGATGACGAAAAAGGGAGGCCGCGCATCTTTTTTGCGACTGCTTCTTGCCCTGCAATGGTCGGCGGAAACCGATACAATAACGCGGTGTGAGCGTGCCAGGATGCACGGTCGACCATGCACAGACCCCGCCACTCCGGGTCTGAAGCGGGAGGGACTGCGCCATGTCGTGGGAAGGATCCGATGCCCTCCGTCTGGAACGCGGAGCGCCTACGAAGCGCAGCCGAAGCGGCGGGCATCGGCCTGTGGTCCTGGAACGTCGATACCGACGAGATCGCCATGGATGCGCGCAGCCATGCTCTTGGGGTGCGCCGCGGACGGCCCATTCACGTTCGCCGACTTGTCGGTGCAGCATTTTCCCCGCCCGATCTCGATCGAGTGAAGACTGCATTCGAAGCGACCCGGACGACGCCAGGTCCCTACCAAATAGACTTCCGTATCCTTCACCCGGACGGCATCCGGTGGGTGTCAGCCCGCGGGCGCGGTGCCGACGAGGGCGATCGTCGGCCGAATTCATGTTCGGCGTGTTTCTGGACAGTACGGCACGCAAGGAGGCCGAGGAGGCCCGCGAGATGCTGGCGGGCGAGTTGAGCCATCGGGTCAAGAACTGCTCGCGCCATTGCGGCCAGTCTGACCTCGATGAGCTGCGCGCTCCGCCGCGACAACGACGGAGATGGAGCGCCGACCTGCGGCAGCGTTTCGGCCACGCTGGGCCGGGCGCACGATCTGATCCGGCCCATACCTGCGGAGCGGACGCCAAAGGCTGCAGGCCAAGCTCGGTGACCTGTTTACTTGTCCTACCGCGCCCTACGACACCAAAGGCAGCATCGGTGAGCGCATCCGGGGTATCGGTGCCGGAGGTGCGGGTAGGTGAAGCGGCCGCTACGGCGCTCGCGCTGATCGTCCACGAGCTTTGCGACGAAATCGATCAAGCATGGTCGCTGTCCGCGCGCGCGGCACGCTCGACGTGACATGCGAGGAGGACAACGGTGAAATCCTGATAGTCTGGACGGGGAGCGGGGCGGCCCACGGGTGACTGCTCCCGCCGGACCTGGTGGCTTCTCGGCAGCAAGCTGCTCGACCAGAGCCTCCGCCAGCAACTCGGTGGTTCCATCGCCTATGATTGGCAAGCCAGGTGCGCGCCGTTGTCGCGTTGCGGATGAGTAAGGCGCGTCTGGCGTCCTAACATGTCAGCCAGCACTACGGCCGTAATCCCTGGGGCGAGAGGTGGGTTCATCCCGAAAAGCTGTCTCAGTCCGGCGCGAACTCCAACGGACACCAAACCGTGTTTCGATGTGCATTCCGCTGAGCAATCACCATATCGTGCTGCGCCGCACAAAAATAGTTCGGATTAGCAACATGAATTTCGCCCTTCCTCCTAGGGCGGCCCCTGGATTGCCCGCGCCATCCCTCGCCGCCTTCCTGCGCCCTTGCCGCCATTGTCCTTCCTATTGTCGTCACGCCCGCTGTCCTGGCTCTCCACTGCGTTGGCCTTGGCCGCGATCGGTGCCGCCGTCCTGGCGGCCGTCTCGCGGCGGCGCTCCCAGGAGACCTCGGCCTCCACCACAGCCTCTCGTGGGGAGCTAGCGGTCTCGGCAGACACTCCGGCCGGCCTTTTCTCCGCGAGCATGCAATCGGGCCGCCCGGCGCGGTGTGCGGATGCGCGTCCCGTGACGCTGGCCTTACAAGGCGGCGGCGCCCTCGGTGCCTTCTCCTGGGGCGTGCTCGACCGCCTTCTCGACGAGCCTCGCGATCTGCGTCAGGGCGGTCAGCGGCGCCAGCGCCGGGGCCATGAACGCCGCCATGCTGGCCCAGGGGCTTGCTACCGGAGGACCGGGCGAGGCCAAACGCCTGCTTGAAGTCTTCTGGCGCCGCGTTGCCACTACATCCGGCTCACCGCGACGTGTTCGCGGCCGGGGTCCTCCTCCCGTTCGCCGGGATGATGTCGCCGATGGCCGACGCAGTGCGACAGGCCGTGCGGGGGCTGTCGCGGGCTCAAGTCAATCCGCTCGGGCTCAACCCGCTTCGGGGCGTGCTCGACGGCCTGCTCGACCTCTCCGCCTTCGGTTCCTCGAGCGCGCCCACCCTGGTGGTTTCCGCTACCCGCGTGGCGGACTGGCGAGGCGCGGCTGTTCCGCGGCCCCGAGGTCACGGCCGATGCACTGCTGGCTTCGGCCTGCCTGCCACAGTTGTTCCCGGCGGTGGTGATCGACGGCGAGGAATACTGGGATGGCGGCTACGGCTGCCAACCCGCCGCTGCGGGCGCTGGTCGAGGCCGGCGCGCCCGCCGACATCGTGCTGGTGCGCACCACGCCCCTGGAGCGGCCTGATCTGCCGCTCGGTGCGTCCGGCATCGCCGAGCGGGCCGACGAGATGGCGCTCGGCGCCGCGCTGCGGCAGGAGCTGCGCTCGCTCGCCTTGGCGCAGCACTTCCTGGCGGACCTTCCCGCCTCGGCAGTGGGGAGCCTTGGCTCGGCTGCGTGATGCCCGAATGCACGTCATCGGGGCCGAGAAAGAATCCTCGCGAGCTCAAGGCGGGGAGCCACCGCGACGCGAGTTGGAGCTTCCTGCGGATATGCGGGACCCTCGGCCGCGGCGCCGCCGACCGCTGGCTTGAAGCCGATCTTGCCTCGGCGGGCGTCCGCTCGACGATGGACGCTCAGTCCGGCTACGCTGGTTCGGTCCCCGAACCCATCCCCGCTGACGGGTCGGTCGTCGTGGCCGTCCGTGAGTACGGGCTGTACGCACCGTCGCCGGATGCTTCGCTCTCGGTGGGTTCGGGTCGGCGCCGCTTGTGCTCACTCCGCCACGGCCCGGGGCGTAGCCGACCTCGCGGCCGGGGCAAGCAAGCCATTCCCTTCTCGGTCCGCGGCGCGGCCGCTGCCAGGCCGGGCTCTGGAATGCCTCGAAATCTTGCCCCTGATCCTTCCCCGACGATCACGCCCCTCACTGGGCTCCAGACTTTCGACCGGGATTCGCACCTCCACTCCGCCCACCGTCCGGATTGGACACGGGGTTGCTCGCTCAAAAGCACCCGCTGGACCCTCGGGGAGAGCATTGGCGCTCGATGCTGCCGCGGAGCCCCATCTCCTCGACCGCTGCCACAGATCGGCACGCTGATGGGGCGTCAGGTGATCCGCAACCAGCCCCAGCGCGTGGTCGAGCAGAGCGATGAGGTCACGGTCCAGGCGGGTGTCGGAAGTCGGGGAGTGTTGGCGCGGCCAATCGCAGCACGTGGGGATTCTGGCTGCAAGGGTGCTGGACCGCTGGCGCTTGCTATCTGCCAATGCAATTCTCCGGGTTTTGCTTGGACAGGCTGAACCCCCGGTGTTCAGGGATCGATAGCCGGACAATCAGGCGGCAATCTCCCCCTCTACATCATCGTCCTCATCTTCGATGTCGCCCTCGATCTTCCCGCGTCTGCGGTCATCCGTGTGGGTAAGCCGCGCAAGAGCAGACTGGGGATTAGTCGTGACGATCTTCTGGCCAGTGGCTGTCAAGTCGCGCACAAGGGCGGTGCGCGTTCCCGGAAGGTGGTGCGGCGTTCTTCGGACCGCAAAGTTGTTCGAGGTTCCAGACCCGATCGGCAACGCGTCGCAGCGAGGCGAGTTGCGGCAGCTGATCTGCGACGAGGAATGCGATCGAGCCCTAAACCAATTGGATCTGGCAACGCGCAGCATTCCATTCTGGAAAAGCCACGCGATTCCAAGTGCTCGTCCGACTGGTTGCAATTCATCACGGCTACGGACTCGGCGGAACGGCGCAGGCGCGGTAAATCCCGGATCGGGTGCTTCAGTTCGCCCCAATGCTGCGCGAAGGCGCCGGCCGAAGATCGCCGCCCCGGCCCTTTGCGGCAGGCGGAGATCGCTTCCTCGAAGCGCGTCGCATGCGCGCAAGAGCGAGATCATGTAGTCCACGGCCTCCGCCATGTAGTTGCTGCCCTGGATCACAGCCGACAGTCTGGCCAGTGCTGGATCTAGCTGCGAGAGCCGTTCAAAATGCGACAGACGCGCTTCGTCGATCGGATCACCGTTGAGCAGCGCCTCGGTAAAATATGCCGCGGCAGAGAATGCCCAGTTGCCCATAGAAGCTCTTGTCGCGCGCGCGGTCGCCGGCCCGGTAAAGGCGCGACGGACAGTCCTGCACCGCAGCGCGCAGCAGATCGCGCGGATCGGCTTCGTCGATCGAGGCAGTGACCTAGCAGCGTCGGACAGCGCCGCATCCACGGCGGGATGAAGGCGCAGGTCTCGATGGCGTGAACGTCCTCACGTGGCGCGACGATGAGCCACGTGATCAGGCTCGGTCGCGCCCGCGCCACGGCACTCATTCTGCCCGCCAGATCGGAAAAGATGAGGAGGAGGGGTGCGCGCTCGCGGTGAGTTCCGCTTCGGCTCGATTCCATCCATGTGTGATACTCAGATTCGGAACTCTGACAGTGAAATCGCCAACACGGCTGCGTTGAGTTGGGCAGCCCGGCGGCCGCTCCAGCAGTGAGCGTCCGTACCAGATTTGACCCGCGCCGCCGAAACGCATCGGTGGTACGCCTATAGATGGACATCATCGAGGCAGTCATGCGTCGGAGCGTGCATATGTTTGTTGCTGGGTTGCTGCTTGGCGCTACACCTCTGAGCACGACCGCGCAGCAGGCTGTGAATTTTGAGAGACCGATATTCACCACGCAGGGCACCGCGCTGTGCGCGAGCCAGAGCCAAGTTGCGGCACTCCGCCGAGCATTGGATGACCAGGACCGTGCGACGATCGAGCGCATGGTTACCGGACCATGCATCCTCGTAGGGCCGAATCTGCGCCTGACCGTGGTCGCTCCCCCGGCAGCTATGATCCAGACGTCGAGGTGCGGGTCGGTCCTACCCTGGTCTCGATCGCACGGTGCCCCGCGGCAATGCCTGGACCCTGAAGGTGTTGCTCCGAAATTAGCAGCTTGGCTGCTTCGATAAAGGCCGCATTGCTCCCACGCCGGCCAGCACACCATCCGGTGGGGGTCACGGCGGTCGACGACGTCCTGGCCGCGGCCGATCATGGAGGCCGTCCCTCGGCTTCCATGCCGCGCCGATGCGCCCTCCATCAGCCGTGGCAGCAGGTACCCGCTACGAGCAGGCCAGCAGCACGGATTCAGTCTCGGTGGCTGGGTTGTCGACCGCGGCCATGACCGCAATCTTGGCATCGCCGATCGGGAGACGGCGCACGGAACGCCCCTGCACCCCGCCGCGCGGGCAGCCGCGACAACGCACCTGCCAAAGGCCGCCGGCTGCTGTCGCCGACTGGCGACGGCCTGGACGGGGAGGCCAGTGCTGGAGCCGGCAATTGCCAAACAGATATCGGTAGCATCCAGCAATATGCTCGCAGAGCCACCGCCTCCCAGCGCCGGCAGCGATTCCAGTAGGGCACGGCGGGCCAAAGGTGACGTGGAGAAATGCATGCATTCCATCGCGGTCGTGCCGGCATTGAGCACCATCTTCTCATCAATCCCCGCCTGTTTGCGCTGTTGATGCAAGACGCCTTGGGGTGGAGCTGGTACGACCTTCGGCTCCATATGGACTGCGGTCAGCGGTATCGCCCGCGGATGAAATGAGAGCGACGATCGCCATCCTGTTCTGCTGTCTTCGCGGCGGATCATCGGCTGGACGGTTGCGATGCTGGGAGTGTGATCGAAGGTCCGGCCACGGGCCTGCGGCCCGTTCCCGTCCCGCTCTCCCTCCACCGCTCGCGCCTGTGGAGCAATCGCTCTCGGGGGTCGAGCCCCTGCTGCGCAGCGGGGGTGCCGGCCAGGGCAGAATGCGCGAAGTCCCATAGGACGCGCAGGTGGGAGAAGGAATTACCCCTAAGTATCCATCCTTACAGGTCTAATTGGCGAAGTGACCTACGGGGGAATTCCTCAGGCATATCTGCCTTGGCCAGCCGCGCAGCGGCATCTGCGCGACGACCCCGGCCAGTCGTGCAGCCACCCGACTTCCCAAGGGGAGGTCCGGTCGACTGGACCGGTATCCGCCGGGTAACCGCCAAAATCTCTTCTCCTTGGACCAGCGATGGGTCGAAAGAGCGAGCACGAGCGAGATGTTCGACCTATTGCCCGCGGGCGTAAGCCGAAAGGCGAACGGGCGCGCGCCAGAAATATGCGGCCAGCCCCATCACTGGAGAGAGCAATCCCGCCGATCGTCGACCCGACGAGGAGGATAATCATCAGCAGGGTCGCGCAGGTCGTCACCGCCAGCCAGTCGTCGGATCCGTTTGACGACGATCAGATGGCTGGATCGTGCCACCGAACGGTGGGCGACGATATCGCCATGATCGCCACGATCGCCCCCAACCCTCGGCCCGACCCCAAAGTCAGGACCAACGAGGTCGCTGGCAGCCATTGATGGGGATCGGCCCATGGAGGCAATCAGGCCGGCTCCAGCCGATCTTAAAATGCGCAATCCGAAGGGGCGTGGGGGTTCGAGTCCCCGGCGGGCACTCCCCGCTGGCCGCAGGGATTAGTGGATATGGCCGGCCTGCTGGTCGCCGCTTTCGAGGGCGCTGGCATAGAGCAACCAGCCCCAGTCACGCGGCAGCATCTCCTGCAGCAGCGTCAGGTGCGGCGCGACAAGGTCGGGCGCGGGCATACCGGCCAAGATGCGGGCCTGGCGCAGGCGGCGGGCCGTCGCGCCCCTCCCCGGCCGAGGCCGTGCCAGATGATGCCGGAGGAAGGCTCGACCAAGTCGAGGCCGAGTTCGTTCGCATGCAGCCAGGCTCGGCTACCGGCGGCAGCGGCGGCGTGGCCGCGGCCGCCGGCGAGCGCGAGTGCCCGCAGCGCCATCGGTCCGATGCTGTGCTGCTGCGCCGACAACACCGGGTAGCGTTCCACGACCTCTCCCCGGCGGCTATCGTGCTGCGCCCACCACTGGCCAAGCGGGCCCTGCGACGCCACCATCACGCTGCCGACGCGGTCGGCCAACAGGCGGCGTTCCGGATCGCCCAGCACCGTCGCGGCAAAGGCCAGGGCTTGCAACGCGAAGGCCTGGTCGCTGAAATCGGCAATGCGCCGGCGCAGCCGCAAGCGCAGCGGAGCGGCGGCGGAGGCATGGGCGAAGAGCAGCGTCTCCCGGTCCAGCTCGGCTTTCCAACTCGCGCAGCGCCGCGATGGTCGCCGGGCGCAGCGCCGGCACATCGGCATGCAGCAGGCCGCTGACCAGCCAGGCGATCTCGGTCGTGGTCATCCCGGGCAGCGCCAGGTCGAGTTCCTCCGGCGCGAAGCCGGCTTCCGCCAGCAGGGAAAGCGGCGCCAGGGCGCGCAGCGCGCCATTGGCCCACAACGCCAACCCGACCGCGCCCGGCTGTGCCTCGTCCCGGATAGCGGCGGCAAGGCGGCGACAGAGACCGGCGGCATCGGGCAACACGGCGCGCGGTGGAATGCCGGCGCGGCCGAGGCCGATGAGGCAGATGGCGGAGCCGGCCAGGGTTTCGGGCCCGGCGACCGGCACCCAGGCCGCATCGCGTACCTGCCGGGCGCAAGCGCCCGCTGCGCGGATCGAGGCAATCGCGCAGCCGGGCGATGCAGAGATCCTGCAGGTTCTCGATACGGGTGGCGAGGGCCTGGCTCATCGGACGCTCCGTCAGTGGGGCGGCACCGCGGCAGGCATTGGCGCGGCTCCCCACTGGCTGGGATTGGCCGTCCCGCTGCCGCGGTCCCCGCGGAGCAGCGGATGCCTTACCCCGCATCCACCCCTCTGCCGGCGGAACTGATAGGGGGAAGGATGAAGAGAATCTGTAACCAACCCGTGTTGCGCCGCACCCTGACGCGCACGTGAAATCGCGTGATTACTTCTGCAAGACGTAGGTCCCCGGCGCGTCACCCAGCGGCGGATGGGTATTGCTGCCCATGCCCGGCGGCTTGACCTTGCGGCCCGATCGCTCAGCCAGCCAAGCGGACCAGTCCGGTCCACCAGCGTTGCCGTCATGCTTCACGGCAGCGCGCGCCAAGCGCCCGCGGTCTCTGCGCCGGGCTCGGATGTCCAGTAGCTTCCCTTGCCGCCCGGCGAGGTTGATGACCCCGGCGATATGGCCGGAGGAGCCGAGGATGTAACGTACCTTGCCTCCCGCGAGCCGGCTGATCTGCGCAAGCCGCGTCCCAGGGCACGATGTGGTCCTTCTCCGCGCCTACCGCATAGATGTCCTGCCTAATGGCGCCGAGGTCGAGCGGTTGGCCTTTCAGCACCACACGGCCCGGGACCATCAGGTTGTTCTCGACATAGGTGTTGCGCAGGTACCAGGCATGCGCGGCGCGGGCCATGCGGGTGCCGTCGCTGTTCCAGTAGAGCAGGTCGAAGGCCGGCGGCTTCTCCCCCAGCAGGTAGTTGTTCACCACATTCGCCCAGATCAGGTCGTTCGAGCGCAGCAGGTTGAACATGTTGGCCATCTCGCGGCTGTCGAGATAGCCGCGCTGCATCATCTGCGCCTCGATCGCGTCGATCGCCCCGTCGCCGAGGAAGATCGCGGTGTCGCCGACGCGCGAGAAGTCCTGCAGCGAGACCATGAAGGTCACGGCGTTGAAGCGCTTGTCGCCTTCGGCGGCCAGCCAGGCCAGCACCATCGCCAGCAGCGTGCCGCCGATGCAGTAGCCCATGACGTTCAGCGTTTCGGAGCCCGTGATATCGCGCACCACGTCGCTGGTCTCCAGCACGCCGAGGTCCATGTAGTCCTCGATCGTCGTGTCCTCCATCGACGCATCCGGGTTGCGCCAGGACACTACGAAGACGGTGAAGCCCTGCTTGACCAAGAAATCCACCAAGCTGTTCTTCGGCTGCATATCCATGATGTAGAACTTGTTGATCCAGGGCGGCAGGATCAGCAGCGGCCGGGCATGCACATTGGGCGTCTGCGGAGTGTATTGCAGCAGCTCGACTAGCTTGTTCCGGTGCACCACCTTGCCCGGCGTCAGCGCCAGGTTGCGGCCGGGCGCGAAGGCATTCTCGTCCACCATGCTCAGCCGGCCGGCCTGCAGGTCCTCCATCAGGTTGCGCGCGCCATTGGCCAAGCTTGCGCCGCCGGTCTCCATCGCCCGCTTCAGCGCCACCGGGTTGCTGGCCAGCAGCAGGGTCGGACTCATCGCGTCGACGAATTGCCGCAAGTGGAACTCCAGCCGTTGCCGCTCGGCGGCATCGAGGCCAGGGCTTGTCTTGCCACGCTGCACCAGCCAATCGGAGGCGAGTAGATAGGCTTCCTTCAGCGTGCGGAAGACCGGGTTGGCCTGCCATTCGGGCGCAGCGAAGCGCTTGTCATGGGCCGGCTTGCCTCCCTGCTCCACCCTCCGGCGGCGCCTCTCCCATCCAGCGCTTGCCGGCTTCCCCCAAGCCTCGAGCGCGGCGCGGAAGACATTGGCACCGAGCGCCGTGGCGGAGGCGATCGTCGCCGCCGGGTCGGAGAAGGATTGCAGCCATACGATGCGCAGCGCCCGGGCGACCTCGGCCCAGTCCACCGGGATCACATCCCGCATCGGATTGGCGTTCCACATTGCATCGACCGATTTCAGCAGCGGGTCGCGGTCGACTAGCGACTTGGCTTGACGCAGCGCCTCGGCCACCGCGGCGTCGCTCAGCGCGCCCGCGCCCTGGACGCCCGGCATCATCGGGGGCATCGCCGCGGTCCATGAGGCAAGCGAGGCGAGCATCAGCCTCGGCACCCGGGATAGTGCCGAAGCCGCCCGGCTTGCGGTCCGCGCCGCTCTCGTTCTCGGCCATGCTCATGCCCTTCCCAATCTAGCCTGTCATCGCGGCACCGGGCCCTTGCCAGCCCGGCGCTCGGCCGGCGTCCTGCCGCGCGCGCCCAGCATGCGGCATGGCGGCGTGGCGGCGAAGCGGGAATGATCCAGCGCAACATCCGCTTGCCGCCCTGGCCGGACTGCTAAAGCACCCCGTCGCGGGTCGGGTTCACCGGCTTGTCCTCGCGCAACTCCCGCTTGCGGCGGCGCAGCTGCTTGGCGACGTGTTCCAGCGCCAGGGCGAAGGCGGCCGGAGCCGCGGCGTGCTCGCCTTCCCCGTCGAAATAGAGGCCGCGTCCGCTGTGGATGCGGATGGCGCAGCCGAAGCCGCCCTTGCCGGTGCGCGAGAAGGTACAGGTGACATCCTCGGCCTTGTCGAAATACTTGCGGCCGAGCGCCTCGAGCTGCTCGGTCGCATGCCCGCGCAGCGTGTCCCCGACATCGACCTGGTGGCCGGAGACGATGATGCGGGAGACGATGTCCTCGATCGGCGGCTTCGGCTGCATGTGGCGTCCCTTTCCCCTATGCCTCGGCCCCCGAACGCCGGTCGGGCGGTGCCGTTGCGGCACTCACCCTGGGTCGATCACCAGCCCTTCATGCGGCCGCAGCCGCTGCGGGTTGCCGAAATCGCCATGAGTCGAAAGCAGCGGCGTGCCGGCGGCCTCGAGCGCCTGCTCGGCCGCGCCGAAGTTGAGCGCGACCAGCAGCCGCCTGCCATCCACCGGGTCGACGCGGAGATAGCGCAGCACCTCGCCCGCCGCCGTTACGGCCTCGATCGCGCCGAGCGAGAGCGCCACCTCGCGCCGCCGCAGCGCCAGCAGGGCGCGATAGAGTGCGAGCATCGGATCGGGGTCATGCGCCTGCTGCCGCGACGCTACGTGCCGCATGATCCGCGCCGAGTGGCAGCCAGGGCGTGCCGGTGGTGAAGCCGGCCTTCGGCGCATCCTCCCAGGGGATCGGCGTGCGCACGGGATCGCGGCCAAGACCGAGCCCAGGCACCCGTTTCTCCCAAGGGTCCTGCACCAGCGCCGGCGGGATCGGCATCGTCGTCGAGGCCGAGTTCCTCACCCTGGTAGAGCGTCGGCGTGCCGCGCAGGTGTCAGCAGCAGCATGGCGGCGACACGCGCCTGCTGCGGGCCGATACGGCTGGCGACGCGGCTGCGGTCATGGTTGCCGAGCACCCAATTGGGCCAGGCGCCGCGCGGCAGCGCCGCCTCGTAGCGTCGCACCAGGTCGGCGACCGCCCCGGCCGACCAGGGCGTGGTGATGAGGTGGAAGTTGAAGGGCAGGTGGAAGCCGCCGAGATCGGTGCCGTAATAGGCCATCAACCGGTCGATCGGCAGGTAGGCCTCGCCGATAAGCAGCCGCTGGTTGGCATAGGCGTCTGAGACGCGGCGCATGGCGGCGATGGCGGACTGCACCTCCGGCTGGTCCATGGTGCGGGCGCGGATCACCCGGCGGGCCGGCGACATCCCCGGCCGCCAATCGGGGTTGGTCGGGTTGTCGCGGAGTTCGGCATCCTCAAACAGGTGGTGGATCGCATCCACCCGGAAGCCGTCGACGCCGCGGTCGAGCCAGAAGCGCAGCACCTCCAACATCGCGTCCTGCACGGCCGGGTTGCGCCAGTTCAGGTCCGGCTGCTGCGGCAGGTAGGCGTGGTAGAAAAACTGGCCGGTCGCGGGGTCCAGCGTCCAGGCGCTGCCGCCGAACTCGCTCAGCCAATTGTTGGGCGGGCCGCCATCCGACGCCGGGTCTCGCCAGATGTACCAGTCGCGCCGCGGGTTGCTGCGCGAGGCGCGGCTCTCGGCGAACCAGGGATGGGTGTCCGCGGTGTGGTTCGGCACGTAGTCCAGCAGCACGCGGAGGCCGCGCCCATGCGCGGCGGCGACCAGCGCGTCGAAATCGTCCAGCGTGCCGAAGGCGGGATCGACGTTGCAGTGATCGGCGACGTCGTAGCCGAAATCGGCCAGCGGCGAGGGGTAGAAGGGCGAGATCCAGACCGCGTCGACGCCGAGCCCGAGGAGATGGTCGAGCCGGCGCGCGATGCCGCGCAGGTCGCCGATGCCGTCGCCGTCGCTGTCCTGGAAGGAGCGCGGCCAGATCTGGTAGATGACCGCCGACTGCCACCAGGCCATCATGCGGCCGGGGCCGCCCGCAGCGGGGATTGGTCGTACTCCGCCAGCAGTGCCGCCGGGTCGCGGTAGAGCGCGATGCAGCCGGCCTCGCGCAGCACCGCCTCCGGGAAGCCTCCGGAAAGCAGGCCGATGCTGCGCAGCCCGGCCTTCGCCGCGGCCTCGGCGTCATAGGGCGAATCGCCGACGACGATCGCCTCGCCGGACGGCAGCCCGTCCAACGCGGCGAGGAAGATGTCGGGATGCGGCTTCGACTTCTCGGCATCGGCCGAGGTGGTCTCGGCATCCACCAGGTCCTCGATCCCTGCGAGCGTCTTGTAGTGCGCCAGCTTGTCCGGCTTGCCGGAGGAGGCGAGGACGACGCGCCGGCCATCGGCGCGGATGCGGCGGAACAGCTCGGCGACGCCGGGGAAGGCGCGGGCCTGTCCGATCATCTCCCGCATATAGAGATCCTTACGGAATGCCTCCATCGCCTCGCCATCTCGCTGCACGACATCCTCGGCCAGGAACACGGGCATCAGCTGGTCGCCGCCCTTGCCGATCTGCGCGCGGATATCGGCGACGGCGACCTCGTGGCCGAAATGCCGGAAGGTGGCGGCCCAGCTCTCGGCATGCAGGTCGACGGTATCGACCAGGGTGCCATCGACGTCGAAGATCACGGCCTGCACGGGGACAGCCTCCGAGGGGTGAGCGGGCGCAACCTTCGAACGGCGTGCCGGTTCCGTCAGCGGTTGTCGGCCTCGTCCTCGGTCGGCAATCTCGCAGCGGTTGTGGATATGGGTCGCCGCGACGGCCCCATGCGCCATGGCAACGACGATCTGATCAAGCCCGCGGACGATGTCGCCGGCGGCGTAGAGCCCCTTCACGGTGGTCTGGTTGTGGCCATCCACCCGCAGCGCGCCGCGCTCGTCGTGCTCCGCCCCCAGCGCCACTGCCAGCTTCCGAGCGGTAGTGCAGGCCGAGCGCGGAATAGAGCAGGTCGAAGCGGTGCTCCCGCCCGCCCCCGCGCAGCGCGGCGATGCGGCCATCCCGGACGTCCAGCGCCTCGACCGGCTGCTCCACCACCGTCAGCCGGTGTTCCGCGACGGAGGCGCGCTGCCTCTCGTCCAGCGCCATCGGGCAGCCGAGGGTCAGCAGGGTGACGTCATCCGAATAGGTGCGGGCGATGAACAGCGCCTCGCCCAGGCCGCGCTCGCCATGGCCGATCACGGCGATCCGCTTGCCGCGGGATTCATATCCGTCGCAGATCGGGCAGTAGCGAACCAGGCCGCGGCGCACGGCATCCGGCAGGTCGGGCAGGTCCGGCTCGACATCCACCGCCCCGGTGGCCAGCAGCACACGGCGGGCGCGGATGGTGCGGGACCCGCCCTCGGGCGACCGGGTGGCGGCGCTGAAGCCTTCCGCCTCGCGCGCCAGGGTGGCGACGGTGCCGGGCTCGACCGCGACGCCATAACGGCCAGCGGTCTCGCGATCACGGCGCAGGATTTCCGGCCCGGCGATACCCTCGGCGAAGAAGGGGATGTTGTGGCTGGTGGGGATCCAGGCGGCGCGCGGGGTGCCGCTGTCCACCACCCGGACGCGGCGGCGGAAACGGGCGAGGTAGATAGCGGCGGTCAGCCCGGCCGGCCCGCCGCCGATGATCAGGCAGTCGAGCGGGGCCTCGTCCTTTGGCATGGCGGGGTTCCTCTCGGCGATTGCCCTGCTGCAACGCAGCGGGGCGGCGAAGGACCGGCACGCCGCGCAGCGTTACCCTGCCCGCAGGATGCGCCAGGCGGCGGCGACCGCGGCGGCGCTCGCGGCATGCGGCAGCAGGTGCCAGCCGGCGCCCGTGCCGCGCACCGCCAGCAGAATGGTCAAGTCGCCCAGCGGGATCAGCAGCGTCACCGCCAGCACTAGCCTGGCCCCGGCGCGGTCGCCCCGCCACAGCAGGCCGGCGAGGTAGCCGGCAAAGGCTAGGTCGCGCAGGCCGACCACGGGGATGTAGGCCAGCGCCGCACCCTCCGGCGGGGGCAGGCCGAAGATCGCAGCGCCCCAGCGCGGCGCGGTGATGAAGACCAGGCCAAGCGCGGCCAGGACGAGCGAGAGGGCAAGCGCCGGCCAAGCGGTGGGGTCACGGAGCAGGGACATGCGCCTGCCCCAACGCCGGGGCGGGTCATGTCGCTTCCCCGTCGAACCGCGACGCGCCGGCGCCGTTGTCGCGCCAGGAGCCCGGGCGAGATCAGCCCGGGCGATACTCGCGCAAAAGGAATGACAGCATGGATCGACGTGGCATCCTGCTCGGCTCGGCCGGGCTCGCGGCGCTTTCGCTCAGCCTTTCCCCGCGACTGGCGCTGGCCCAGGGCACGTCCCGCTGGCTCTCGGGCACCGAGCACATGGCGATGACACTGATGGCCGGGACCCTGGCCAAGCAGACCAGCCAGATTGCGCTGGAGCGCGCGCAGCACCCGCGGGTGAAGCAGTTCGCCGGCTTCGGAAATTGCCGAGCAGACCGCGGTGGCGCAGGTGCTGACCAATGCCGACAACCCGCCGCCGGTGCCGCTGGATGCCGAGCACGCCGCGGTGCTGAAGACGCTGCAGGCGCAGTCCGGCCCGGCCTTCGACCGCGCCTACATCCTCGGCCAGATCACCGGGCACCAGGAACTGCTGCAGATCCAGCAGGGCTACCTCGACAACACCAACCGCAGCACGGACACGCAGCACATCGCGGTGCTGGCGCGGATGTCGATCCAGCAGCACCTGGTGATGCTGCAGGAAATCCAGCAGATGCTGGGCTGATCGCCCGGCTTCAGTCCCCCAGCAGGCCGGCGACGAAGCCGGCCAGCCAGGGCTGCCGCGTGCGGTGGGTGCGCGCGGCATGCAGCACGGCGCGCACCGCGGCGACGGTGGCGGCGAAATCCTCGTTCACCAGCACGTGGTCGAACTCGTCCCAGTGCCGCATCTCGGTGCGGGCGGCGACCATGCGGCGGGCGATCTCGTCCTCCGGGTCCTGGTTGCGGCCGCGCAGCCGGCGCTCAAGTTCGGCGAGGCTTGGCGGCAACAGGAAGATGCCGACCACGTCGGCCGCCATGGTCTGCTGCAGCTGCCGGTGGCCCTGCCATTCGATGTCGAAGAGCACGTCGCGGCCGGCGGCCAGCGCCGCCTCCACTGGCGCGCGCGGCGTGCCGTAGGAGCGGCCCAGGAAGGTCGCATGTTCCAGGAAGGCACCGGCCGCGACGCCATCGGCGAATTGCTCCGACGTCTGGAAGAAGTAGTGCTCCCCCTCCCGCTCGCCCGGGCGCGGCGCCCGCGTGGTGGCACTGACGGACAGGGACAATTCGGGCTCGGTCTCCAGCAGGGCACGGGAGACGCTGGTCTTGCCACCGCCGGGGGCAGAGGCGAGGACGAGGCATATGCCGCGGCGCGAGGGTGCGGAGGGGCTCATTCGACGTTGGCCGCCTGTTCCTTCAGCCGCTCGATCGCCGCCTTGAGGTCTAGGCCGATCCGCGTCAGTGGCACGGACGCCGATTTGGAGCACAGCGTATTGGCCTCCCGCACGAATTCCTGGGTCAGGAAGTCGAGCTTGCGGCCGGCGCCCTGCCCGGCCTCGAGCAGCGCGCGGGCGGCGTCGATATGGGCGGAGAGCCGGTCCAGCTCCTCCCGCACGTCGGATTTCTGCGCCAGCAGCGCGACCTCCTGGGCCAGGCGCTCCTCCGGGATACGGGCGCGGCCCCCTTCGCCCAGCAGCGCGGCCAAGCTTTCCAGCAGCCTCGCGCGCTGCGCCTCGGGCTGGCCGGCGGCCTCCGCCGCGGCGGCGTCGCGCAGCGCGGCAATTTCCGCGAGCAGTCCGGCGAGGATCAGTCGCAGCTTGGCGCCTTCCGCCTGGCGGGCGGCCGCAAGCCCGGCCAGCGCCACCTCGTAAGCCGCCGCCAGGGCCGTGCGCTTCGCCGTCTCGATCGCCTCGTCCGGCTCCACTACCTCGGCCCGCATCACGCCGGGCAGGGCCAGCAGTGCCTCCGCGGCCGGGGCAACGCTGCCGCGGATCCGCCCTGCGAGTTCGAGCGCCAGAACCAGGGCCTGGTCCAACGCCGCCTTGTCCACCACCAGCCGGGGGCGCTCCTCCCGCTTCAAGGTCAGTGTGGCGGAGACGTTGCCGCGTCTGAGACACTTCGCCGTCGCCTCCCGCAGCGTTGCCTCCAACGCGTCCTGCCCGTTCGGCAGGCGCAACCGCAGGTCGAGGCCGCGGCCATTCACGCTCCGCGAATCCCCAGGCGAAGCTGGTGCCGTCGACCAGCGTGCCGCTCTCGCGCGCGAAGCCGGTCATGCTCATAAGAATGCCCATGCGGCGGGTTGTCCCGCCTTGGCGGATCGGATGCAAGCGATGGCGACACCCCCTTGGCCCTGGCGGCATGTGCTGGTCACCGGCGCCTCCTCCGGCATCGGTAGGGCCCTGGCGCTCGCCTGCGCCGCGCCGGGCGTCACGCTGCATCTCGGTGGGCGGGATGCCGGGCGGCTGGCGGCCACGGCCGAGGCCTGCGCCGCGGCCGGCGCGACCGCCCTGCTCCAGCGTGTCGATGTCCGAGACCAGGCGGCCATGGCGGCCTGGATCGGCGGCGCCGGGCGGCTCGATCTCGCCATAGCCAATGCCGGCATCTCCGCCGGCACCGGTGGCAGCACGGAGCCGGCCGACCAGGCCCGGGCAATCTTCGAGACCAACCTGACAGGCGCGCTGAACACCGCGCTGCCGGCGCTGGAGGTCATGGCGCGCCAGGACCCCGGCCCTGAGGGACTGCGGGGGCGGGTGGCGGTGATCGCCTCCCTCGCCGCGTTCATCGCGGTGCCGGGGGCGCCGGCCTATTGCTCCAGCAAGGCCGCGGTGCAGCGCTGGGCGGAGGCGCTGGATGCCACCGAGCGGCGGCGGGGCATCCGGATGCATGCGGTCTGCCCCGGCTATATCCGGACGCCGATGACCGATGCCAACGCCTTCCCCATGCCCTTGCTGATGGAACCCGAGGAGGCCGCGCGGCGAAGCCTGGCCGGGATCGCCGCGGGGAAGCTGCGGATCGCCTACCCCTTGCCGACCTACCTGGCGGCGCGGATCGGCGGCGCCTTGCCGCCCGGCCTCAGGGCCGCGTTGTTTGCCGCGGTGCCGGCGAAGGGGGCCCTGCTGCCGCGGGTGGGCTGACCTTCCGCCGCCGGCTGGCCCGCTTGGCCAGCAGGTTCAGCCCCTCCACCGCCGCGGCGAAGGCCATGGCGACATAGACGAAGCCCTTCGGCACGTGCACGCCGAGGCCTTCCGCGACCAGCACCATCCCGATCATCACCAGGAAGGCCAGTGCCAGCATCACCACGGTCGGGTTGCGCTCCATGAAGCGGGACAGCGCATCCATCGAGAACAGCATCGCCACGACCGAGACGACGATGGCGGTGGCGATGATCCAGAACTCCCGCGTCAGCGCGACCGCGGCCAGGATGCTGTCCACCGAGAAAACCATGTCGAGCAGCAGGATCTGGAAGACGGTCGGCCAGAACGACGCCAGCTTGGCGTCGGCCGCATGGCTCTCGGCCTGGCTGTCGGGGTCGACCCGATGGTGGATCTCGATCGTCGCTTTGCCGATCAGGAACAGCCCGCCGGCCAGCAGGATCAGGTCCTTGCCGGAGATGCCGAGGCCCATGACCTCGAACAAGGGCCGGGTTAGGGTCAGCAGCCAGCTGGTCCCGGCCAGCATGGCGAAGCGCAGCAGCACCGCCAGGCCGAGGCCGATCCGCCGCGCCGGAACCCGCTGCGCCTCCGGCAGCCGGTTCGACAGGATGGCGATGAAGACGAGGTTGTCGATGCCGAGCACCACCTCCATCCCGATCAGGGCGAGGAGGGCGACGGCGATTTCGGCGTCCATGTTCGGTACGGTCCCGGCTTTGGCCGCGGTAACGCTTCGTCACCCCGGGCGTTGCCGGTTGGCCTTGGATCGGGGCAGGCTGGCCCCACCTGCAGGTTAGATCAGGTTCGGAGCGCATCGTCTTGGGTCCTGCCGGCCAGCTCGTCCTCGGCCTCCGGCTGGCGCGGCGGGAATACGGGGCGGAATCCGCTCCTTGCGGATCGTCCTCGCTTGCCTCGCGCTCGGCGTCGCCGCCATCGCCGCGGTGGGCACGCTGCGGGCCGGTCTCGAGGCCGGGCTGCAGGCGGATGGCGCGCGTATCCTCGGCGGCGATGTGGAGCTGCGCAGCGGCAACCGCCCGGCAACGCCCGAGGCGCTGGCCTGGATCGCGGCGCGCGGCGGCCAGACCTCGGCAGTGGTCACCCTGCGCTCGATGCTGGTGGCGCCCTCCGGCGAGCGGATGCTCGTGGAGATGAAGGCCGTCGACAAGGCCTATCCGTTGTTCGGTGCGCTGGAGCTCGACCCGCCGGTGCCGCTGGCCACCCGGCAGGAGCTGAACGCCGTCCCCATCCTGCAGCACCCCCGGCCGAGGAGGCGGCGCAGAACATGCCGCGCGTCGCTCTCGACCCGCTGGTGGCGGAGCGGCTGGGGCTCTCGGTCGGCGACACGGTGCGGATCGGCGAGGCGGCCTTCCGCGTCGCGGCCCTGGTGCGGTCGGAGCCCGACAAGGCCACCACCCCGGCACTGTTCGGCCCACGCGCCCTGATCACCGAGGCGATGCTGGCCCGTACTCAGCTCCTCCAGCCCGGCAGCCTGGTGCAGCACGACCTGCGCATCCGGCTGCCCGAGGGCATCTCCCGCGCCCGCTTCGCCAACGAGTTGCGGACCGCCTTCGCCGCCGAGGGCTGGCGCATCCGCACCGCCGATCAGGCGGAGCCAGGGGTGAACCGCTTCCTCGACCGCGCGGCGTCGTTCCTGACGCTGGCCGGGCTGACCGCGCTGCTGGTGGGCGGGATCGGCGTCGGCACCGGGGTGCGCGGCTGGCTGGATGCGCGGGCGCGCTCGATTGCCACGCTGCGCTGCCTCGGCGCGCCGGCCGCCATCATCTTCCTCACCTACCTGAGCCAGGTGCTGGCCTTGGCCGCCCTTGGCATCGGGATCGGACTTGTCGGCGGCTATGCGCTGACCTGGGCGGCGGCGCAGGCGCTGGCGGGCTCGCTGCCGGTGCCGCCGCGGCTCGCGCTCTATCCGGCACCGCTGGCACTGGCGGCGCTCTACGGACTTCTGACGGCGCTGGCCTTCGCGCTCTGGCCGCTTGGCCGGGCGGCACGGATCTCCGGCGCGGCGCTATTCCGGGATGCGGTGCAGCCGGCCGGGGCCTGGCCGGGCGGGGCGGTGCTGGCGCTGAACCTGGCGGCGGCCGCGGCGCTGGTCGGCCTGATCGTCGCGACCTCGGGCGACCGCTGGTTTGCCCTCGGCTTCTGCGCCGCCGCCATTGCTGCGCTGGCGCTGTTCCGCGGCGGCGCCTGGGGGCTGGCGGCGCTGGCGCGGCGGCTCGGCCACCTGCGGCGGCCGGCGCTGCGCCTCGGCCTCGCCAACCTGCACCGGCCGGGCTCGCCGGCAGCGCTGCTGGTCGTCTCGCTCGGTATCGGGCTGACCACGCTGGCCGCCATCGCCCAGATCGAGGGCAACCTGCGCCGGCAACTGGCGGCCGAGATGCCGGCGCGCGCGCCCAATTTCTTCTTCATCGACATCCAGTCCGACCAGGCCCAGCGCTTCGACGCCACCGCGCTGGCCCTGCCCGGCGTCACCGAGGTGAAACGGGTGCCGAGCCTCCGCGCCCGGGTCGTCGCGGTGAAGGGCATCCCGGCCGAGCAGGCGAAGGTGACCGAGGAGACCGCCTGGGCACTGCGCGGCGACCGCGGCCTGACCTATGCCGCGACGCCGCCGGACGGCACCAAGCTGGTCGAGGGCGGCTGGTGGCCGGCCGACTACCGCGGCCCGCCGCTGCTCTCGATGGATGCCGGCATCGCCCGCGGCTGGGGGTGGGGATCGGCGACGTCATCACCGTCAACGTCCTCGGCCGGACCATAGACCTCGAGGTCGCCAACCTGCGCGCGGTCGACTGGCGAGGGCTCGGGATGAACTTCACCCTGGTCGCCTCCCCGGATTGCTGGAAGCCGCGCCGCATACCCACATCGCCACCGTCCGCGGCGACCCGGCGCAGGATTCGGCGGTGCTGCGGGCGCTGACCGACGCCTTCCCCAATATCTCCGGCATCCGGGTGCGGGATGCGCTGGAGGCGGTGGCGGCGATCCTAGGGCGGGTCGGCACCGCGCTGTCGGCGACCGGCAGCCTGACCCTGCTGGCCGGTGGCCTCGTTCTGGCCGGGGCCGTCGCTGCGGGGCAGCGCCAGCGGGTGCGGGATGCGGTGGTGCTGAAGACGCTGGGCGCCACCCGGGCGCAGATCCGCGCCGCTTGGCTGGTGGAATATGCGCTTATTGGACTTGTCGCCGGGCTGCTGGCGGCCATTGCCGGCAGTGCGGCGGCCTGGGCGGTGATCACCCAGGTCATGCGGGCGGACTGGGTGCTGCTGCCGGGAACCTTGGCGGCAACGGTGGTCGGCTGCGCCCTACTGACCCTGGTCTGCGGCCAGATCGGCACCGCGCTGGCGCTGCGAGCCCGGCCCGGCCCGCTGTTGCGGAACGAATAGCGATTCTTCACGCTTCGCTACATGGACTGGGACCACCGCAGGCCTACATTAGCCGGTGCCGGCCTTCCCTGCGCGCCGGCTGGGGTCGCTGCCGCTTTCACGCGGAATCCCGTTGAAACGGGTTACAACTTCTCCATATAAACAGCGTCGCGGGGATTGCCCCCCTTGGGAGGTTCGAGACACCTATGGCCCTTCAACCCGACTATCGATACCAGACGGGTGCGCCTGGCTGGGGTCGCACAGCGACCGCCGACGCGGCCGCCGTCGATGCCGGGCTCCGGGGGTACATGCTCCGGGTCTACAATTGGATGGCTTCGGGGCTGCTGCTCACCGGCATCGTCGCAATTGCGGTGGTCAGCGTGCCTGCGCTGCAGGAGCTGTTCTACACCGCCGCCCGCACCCAGTCCGGCCGCATCGTGATGCAGCCGACGATCCTGTTCTGGATCGCCGCGCTCTCGCCGCTCGCCTTCACGCTGGTCCTCAGCTTCGGCTACAACCGGCTGAGCAAGAGCACGTCGCAGGCGCTGTTCTGGGCCTTCTGCGTCTGCATGGGCGCCAGCCTGAGCAACCTGGCCTTCCGCTACACCGGCGCCAGCATCGGCACGACCTTCTTCATCACGGCCGGCATGTATGCCGCGGTCAGCCTCTATGGCTACACGACCAAGGCCGACCTGACGAAGATGGGTAGCTTCATGATGATGGGCCTGATCGGCATCATCATCGCCGGGCTGGTCAACATGTTCATGCAGTCCTCGGCGCTGCAGTTCGCCATCAGCCTGATCGGCGTGGTCGTGTTCGTCGGCCTCACGGCCTATGACACCCAGCGGATCAAGGCGGACTACATCGAGTATTCCTATGCCGAGGGGACGGAGGAAGCCGGCAAGCGCAGCGTGATGGACGCGCTGGGCCTCTACCTGAACTTCATCAACCTGTTCCAGATGATGCTGCAGCTGGTGGGTGTCCGCCAGTCCAGCGACTGAGCCAGGGCCCGTCCGGTCCGGCACGGCCCCGGGGAAACCCCGGGGCTTTTTATGCGCTATGCTTCGGCCCGGAGGTCCCGCCATGTCCGCCCGTCCGCCTTTGCCGCCTTTCACCGCCGAGACCGCCGTGCAGAAGGCCCGCGCCGCCGAGGATGGCTGGAACAGTCGCGACCCTGCCCGCGTGGCGCTGGCCTATACCGAGGACAGCCGCTGGCGGAACCGGGCGGAATTCTTCGCGGGCCGCGCCGCGATCGTCGAGTTCTTGCAGCGCAAATGGGCGCGGGAACTGGACTACCGGCTGATCAAGGAAGTCTGGGCCCATGCGGGGAACCGCATTGCTGTCCGCTTCGTCTATGAGTGGCGCGATGACAGCGGGTCCTGGTTCCGCAGCCATGGCAACGAGAACTGGGATTTCGACGAGCAGGGTCTGATGCGAGAACGCCATGCCAGCATCAACGACGTGCCGATCCGGGAGGCCGACCGGCTGTTCCGCTGGCCGGCGCCGGGTCCGCGCCCGGCCGCTCATCCCGGCCTGACAGCGCTCGGGCTCTAGCCGCATGAGCCACGCGCATCACGGGCACGACCATCACGGCCATGGCCACGCGCACCACCATCACGGCCCGCGGCCGCAGGAGCCGGGGCTTTGCCCTCGGCGTCTCGCTCAACCTCGGCTTCGTGGTGTTGGAAGTCGCGGCGGGGTTGGTCGCCTCTTCGATGGCGCTGCTGGCTGATGCCGGGCACAACCTTTCGGACGTGCTCGGCCTGGTGCTGGCCTGGGTCGCGGTACGGCTGGCCCGCCGGCTGCCGAGCCGGCGGCGCACCTATGGCTTCCACCGCGGCACCATCCTGGCGGCGCTGGCCAATGCCATGCTGCTGCTGGTCGCGGTCGGCGCCATCGCGCTGGAAAGCGTCCAGCGCCTGCTGGCGCCGGAGCCGGTGGCGACCGGCTTCATGCTCTGGGTCGCCGCCGCCGGCATCCTGGTGAATGGCGGCACCGCCCTGCTCTTCGCCCGGGGGCGGGCGGCCGACATCAACCGCCGCGGCGCCTACCTGCACATGGTGGCGGATGCCGGGGTCTCGGCCGGGGTCGTCGCCGGCGCGCTACTGATCAAGGCGACTGGCTGGCTCTGGGTCGACCCGGTGCTGGGCCTCGTCATCGCCGGCGTCATCCTGGTGGGCACCTGGGGATTGCTGCGGGAATCGGTGGACCTGGCGATGGATGCGGTGCCGCCGGGAATCGACCCCGCCGCCGTCGGCGCGTTCCTCTCGGCCCAGCCGGGGTGACGGAGGTGCACGACCTGCATATCTGGGCGATCTCGACCACCGAGACGGCGCTGACCGCGCATCTCGTCCGGCCCGGCGCCACGGCGGATGACGGCTTCCTTGCGGCGCTCGGCGGCGAACTCAGGGCGCGCTTCGGCATCGGCCATGCCACCCTGCAGGTGGAAGGCGGCGACCCCGCGCATCCCTGCGCCCTGGCCCCGGCGGAGACGCTGTAACCGCCCGCACAACCCAGCCGCTCCGCCCGCGTTCGACGCGCAGACGGAGAGGAATGACGGACATGCGCGCACTGGTCTGGCACGGCAAGCAGGACATCCGCTGCGACAACGTCCCCGATCCACGGATCGAGCAGCCGCGGGACGCTATCATCCGCGTCACCTCCTGCGCGATCTGCGGATCGGACCTGCACCTGTACGACAATTTTCATGCCGGGCATGAAGAACGGCGACATCATGGGCCACGAGACCATGGGCGTGGTCGAGGAGGTCGGGCCCGACTGCACCAACCTGAAGAAGGGCGACCGCGTGGTCATCCCCTTCACCATCATCTGCGGCGAATGCGACCAGTGCCGGCGCGGCAATTTCAGCGTCTGCGAGCGGTCGAACCGCAACAAGGACATGGCCGACAAGGTCTTCGGCCACACCACGGCGGGGCTGTTCGGCTACACCCACCTGACCGGCGGCTATCCCGGCGGCCAGGCCGAGTACCTGCGGGTGCCCTTCGCCGACAAGACCCACATCAAGGTGCCGTCCAGCCTGAGCGACGAGCAGGTGCTCTTCCTGTCCGACATCTTCCCGACGGGATGGCAGGCCGCGGTGCAGTGCGACATCCAGCCCACCGACACGGTGGCGATCTGGGGCTGCGGCCCGGTCGGCCAGATGGCGATCCGCAGCGCCGTGCTGCTCGGCGCGAAGCAGGTCATCGCCATCGACAACGTGCCCGAGCGCCTGTCGATGGCCCGGGCCGGCGGCGCTACCACGCTGAACTTCTCCGAGGACAGCATCGTCGAGCGGCTGAACGAGCTGACCAACGGCAAGGGCCCGGAGAAATGCATCGACGCCGTGGGGATGGAAGCCCATGCGACGGCAACGATCGACAGCATGTACGACCGCGCCAAGCAAGCGGTGATGCTGGAGACCGACCGGCCGCACGTGCTGCGGGAGATGATGTATGTCTGCCGCCCCGCCGGCGTGCTCTCCATCCCCGGCGTCTATGGCGGGCTGCTCGACAAGATCCCCTTCGGGATGGCGATGAACAAGGGCCTGACCATCCGCATGGGCCAGACCCATGTGAACCGCTGGACCGACGACCTGCTCCGGCGGATCGAGCAGGGGCAGATCGACCCCTCCTTCGTCATCACTCATCGCATCGGGCTGGAACAGGGGCCGGAGATGTACAAGACCTTCCGCGACAAGCTCGACAGCTGCATCAAGGTGGTGATCCGGCCATGAGCGGGCGCGTGGCACGGCGGCGCGGCGAGCGCCGCGCGGACACCACCCTCGGCCTGGCGCAGGGGCTCGGCTGGTTCAGTATCGGGCTCGGCCTGGCGAGCTGCTGGCGCCGCATGCGGTGTCCCGCAGCCTCGGCCTGCGCGGGCACGAGAAGCTGATCGCCAGCTATGGCGTGCGGGAGATCGCCGCCGGGGTGGGCATCCTCGCCTCGCGCGACCCGACGCCCTGGATCTGGGGCCGGGTCGCCGGCGACGCGCTGGATATCGGCACGCTCGCCGGCGGGCTGGCGACGGGGCGCGGGCGGGAACGCGGCAATGCCGGGCTGGCAATCGCGGCCGTCGCCGGCGTGACGCTGCTGGACGTGCTCTGCGGCCGGGCGCTGAGCGCGCGGAAGATCAATGAGCGGAAGCGGCTGGCGCGGGACTATGGCGACCGCCGTGGCATGCCGAAGCCGGCCGAGGCGATGCGCGGCGCGGCGCGCGACTTCGAGGTGCCGAAGGACTTCCGCATCCCGGAGCCGCTGCGGCCCTGGGGCAGCGCGGCATAAGGTTGGGGAAGGAAAAGTATTCCTTCCCCAAGCCCCTCCCTTCCTTTTTGGGAGTCGGGTGCCTACGCGCGGCGAGCGCTGGACTCAGAAAAATAGATGAGGGGTCCGGGGAGAATACCTTCTCCCCGCCTTCAGATCACCTGATACCGCGCCTTCGCTGCCCGCTCGATCGCCCCGGCGATCAGCCGGTCGAGATCGAGCGCGATGCGCAAATCCTGCAGGAATTGCAGCTCGGCCTGCGATGCCTCGCCATCCGCCGCCGCGACCTCGCAGGCCAGCAGATAGGCAGTCTCGCGCAGCCGCTGCGGCAGTGCGTCGCGGATCAGGTTCATGGCGCGGTCGAGGCCGTCCTCGCGGTTCAGCAGGCCGAGGCAGGTCTCGGTGACGCTGGCGATGCGGGCCGGGTGAAAGTCGCTGAAGACCGGCAGCTCCTGCACCAGGCGGGACATCATCCCGACCTCGGCATCGGTCATGTTGCGGTCCGAGGCCGCCATCAGGACCATGGCGCAGACCAGCGCCTCCTGCGGGTTGAAACGCGTATTGGGCATGGGGCCTCGCTTTCCCGGCGGTCCGATCGCCGCGGTGCGGGGCGGAACGTCCTGGGCAATCTCGTCGCGCCGCGCTCGCCTCACGTCAATGATTAGTCTTGTAACATTGCTCACGGCTGGCTGAGGAAATCGCGCGTCTCGGCGACCACCTGGGCGAGGCCGAGGCGGCGCACCGGCACGCCCTCCGGCAGGCCGGCCAGCAGCCGCGTCGGGCAGGACCGGTCGAGCAGCACGAAGACGCCGCGGTCGTCATGCCGGCGGATCAGCCGGCCGAAGGCCTGGCGCAGCCGGTGCCGGGCCTGGGCGTCGTCATAGGCTTTCGGCTCGCCGCCCGAGAGGTGGATGCGGCGTTCCCGGTGCAGGACCGAGGGCCGCGGCCAGGGCACCCGGTCGAAGACCAGCAGGCGCAGCGACCGGCCGGGCACGTCGACGCCGTCGCGCATCGCGTCCGTCCCGAGCAGGCAGGAGTTCTCCTCCGCCCGGAAGACATCGACCAGCGTGGCATTGTCCATGGCATCGACATGCTGGGCGTAGAGCGGGATGCCCGCCGCCTCCAGCCCCGGCGCCATGTGGCGGAAGCTGTCGCGCAGCCGGCGGATGGCGGTGAACAGGCCCAGGCCGCCGCCGCCCGAGGCCTCGAACAGCGCCTGCATCGCCGCCGCCACCTGGCCGTTGCGAGCCTTGTCCACATCGGTGACGACGAAGGCGCGGGTGCGCGACGCGTAATCGAAGGGGAGGCGACGGCGGCGCGGATCGCCGGCGCGCTCAGGTGGCTGGCGCCGGTGCGCGCCTCGGCCGCGGCCCAGGCGGCCTCCTGGTCTTCCGCCAACCCAGCGTCGCGTAAGGTGGCCGAGGTGATGAGCATGCCATGCGAGGGCGCGGCGACGGCCAGCGCGAAGGGCGTCGTCGGGTCTAGCCAGTGCCGGTGCAGCCCGGCATCCACCTCCCGTCCCTCCCGCCGGGTCAGGGCGAGCCAATCGACGAAGTCGCGCCTGACGCCGGGCAGGGCCGGCGGCTCCCGCAGGGCGCGCAGCATGGCCTGCCAAGCCTTCAGCGGCATCAGGGCACGGCGCTCGATCCCCTTGGCCGCGGTCTCGATGCGGATGCGGTCGCCGGTCTCCAGCTCCTCCACCTCGTCCTCGAGCCGGGCCATGAGGCGGTCGCGCAGCGAGGCGAGGCGGCTCCTCCACCCGCTTAAGGGCGCGTTCCAGCGCCTCGGCCGCCTCGGGGATGTCCTCGCCAAGCGGGTGGAGGTCGCATTCGACGTCGTAGGTCTTCTCCTCCTCCGGCGCCCGGGCCAGCACCTGGCGGCGGACGGCGCGGAGGAAGAAGCTCGGTCGGGTTGGCCTGGCGCTCTGCGGCGGCCTCGCTGGCCGGCTCGCGCGCCTCCTCCGAGAGACGCGTGACCCAGCCAAGCCCGGGCAGCGCGCGCGCGGCCTGCAGGGCGGCCTCCATCGGCGCCAGCAGTTCGGGGATGTCGCCGGCCAGCTCCTCGATCCGGCGGCGGAGGCCCCGCGCACGGCTGCGGCCGCCCTCGGCGCCCAGCAGCCAGCGCCGCAGCTCGGCAGTCTCGGCGCCGCTGATCGCGGCGCTGAAGGCAGCGTCCGCCGCGTCGAAGAGGTGGTGGCCCTCGTCAAAGACGTAGCGCAGCGGTCGGCCGTCCTCGCCGCCGCCAAGCGCCGCCTGCACCATCACCAGCGCATGGTTGGCAACGACCAGGGACGCAGTGCGGGCGCGGCGGATCGAATGCTCGACGTAGCACTGCTTGTAGCGCGGGCAAGCGGAGCGGATGCATTCCCCGCGCCGGTCGGCCAGCGGCCAGATCGCGGCGGGGCCGTGCAGCTCGACTATCCAGCCGGGGAAGTCGCCGCCCATCAGGTCGCCGTCGCGCGTCGCCAGCGCCCAGCGGGCCACAAGGCCGAGCGGGACGGCCATGTCGGGATGCGTGGCCTGGCCCAGCATCTCTTCGAGGTTCAGCAGGCAGAGGTAGTTCTCCCGGCCCTTCCGCACCACGACGCGACGCCGCCGCTCCTCAGGGTCCGGGTAGAGCCGGCCGAGTTCCTGGTCGATCTGCCGCTGCAGGTTGCGGGTGAAGGTGGAAATCCAGACGGGGGCGCCATTGCGCTCCGCCCAGAGGCTGGCCGGGGCGATGTAGCCCAGCGTCTTGCCGGTGCCGGTGCCGGCCTCGGCCAGCACCAGATGCGGCGATCCCTGGTCGGCCCGCGGAGCGAAGGCGCCGGCGGCGGCCGAGGCATAGTCGGCCTGCTGCGGTCGCTGCTCGGCCCCCTCCCCCAGTATGTGGCCGAGCCGGGCGCGGGCCTCGTTGGGGGAGACGTCGAAGCTGGCGGGCGGCTGGGCGGGGCCCGGGTCCTCCCAGTCCGGCAGGCGGCGCCAGACCTTGTAGGGGTCGAGGGTGGCCTTCTCGTCGGCCGCGCCGAGCGCGGCCAGCACCGAATCGGCCCAGGGCCAGGCGGCGGCCTTCTTCAGCTGCGCCGCCGGGATGCCGGCGTCTCGGTTCATCGGCTGGCCGCGGCCAGCGGCCAGGCGGCGCAGCAGGATGGTTGCCATCTCCGGCAGCAGGGCGGCCGCGGCGGCATCGTCGGCCGGCGCGTCGAGGTCGAGCGCCATGGCGAGGCCCCGCGGCGTCGGCGCCGCCGGCCGTGCCGGCAGGCAGAAGGCAAACAGTTCCAGCAGGTCGAAGCAGGCATCGAAGCGCGGCAGGTCGAGCCGGCGGGCGGTGGCGGGGCCATGCACGAGGAGCGGCGGCGCGCCATCCAACGCCCGGCGCAGCCCGGCCGAGGGCATCTCCAGCAGTTCGCCATCGGGCGTCAGCAGCGTGGCGCGGCCATGGCCGGCGATCAGGGCCGGGGCATCGGGCAGCAGCAGTCGGGGGGAAGGGCCATGGGTGGCCCATCCTAGCGCAAGCTAGGCGGCGGGTCGCGGGTCGCCGCTGCGTTCCGCTGCGCGCTTTATCCGGTCACTGACACTGATAGCACCAGGTGATCGCCAGGTCGGTGGTGCAGCTGTAGCTCGTACCGTTGCTGCAGGTCTCGCTCGATGTCTGGAAGCAGACCGGCGGGTTGGTGCTGGAGCAATGGTTCTGGATGTTCGAGGCAGGACACCCTGGATCGCCCACCGGACCGCCGACATAGTTGCAGGCAGGGCCAAAGCCGGGCGGCGGCTGCCGCGAGCAGCCGAGCGTGACCACGATGCTCTGGGTATTAAGGCACCAGTTGGTGAAGGTGCCGTCGAACTTGTTGGCCTGGGTCTCGCCGAAGACGTCCTCGATGCCGGAGAAGCAGGAATTGTCCCAGGTGAAGTCACCTGGGTAGCTGGAGCTGAGGCCCCAGAAATACGGGTGGTCGCCGGTGCAGTAATAGGCCCAGCCCTGGGTTTCCCAGCCGCTGTAGGGGATGGGCGCCTGGACCTGCGGCTCGCAGTCCGGGATGTCGCCGTTGAAGTAGGGGCCACACGGTCCGGCCGCGGCGGGGGCCGGGGCCAGCAGCATCCCGCAGACCAGCGCCGAAGCAAGGCAGCCCGCCGCGTGGCGGATCAGCGAAGCCACTGTCCTCATGGTTTTCCTCCCCATCCGTATGTCGCCGCTGCGCTCAGCCGGAACATTGGTAGCACCACGTCACCAGCAGATCGGTCGTGCAGCTGTAGCTCGTGCCGTTGCTGCAGGTCTCCGTCGAAGTCTGGAAGCAGACCGCGGGATTGCCGGAGGAGCAGTGGTTGGTGACATTCGAGCTCGGGCAGCCGGGATCGTCCACCGGATTGCCAACATAGTTGCAGGCCGGGCCGAAGCCGGGCGGCGGTTGCTTCGAACAGCCGAGCGTCACCGTGATGCTTTGGCTGCCGTCGCACCAGTTGGTAAAGGTCGCGTCGAACTTGTTCGGCGGGACACCCTCGGCGAAGATGTTCTCGATCGCCGAAAAGCAGGAATTATCGTAGGAGAAGTTGGTCGCGTAATTGTATCCCAATCCCCAGAAGTAGGGATGGTCGCCGGTGCAGTAATAGGCCCAGCCCTGCGTCTCCCAGACGTTGTAGCCGACCGGCGCCTGGGTTTGCTCCTGGCAATCGGGGATGCTCGAATCGCTGCAGGCGCCCGCCGCGGCCTCCGCCGGGCGCAGCAGCAGTGCCAGGACCAACGCCGCCGCCAGCCCGGCCAGACGCGTCATCGCGCGCCGCCCGGGAAGACGCCGTGATTGGAAGGGACGCCGGAGCGCTGCCGCAACACCGCCGCAACGCGCGGCGGCGATGCGGCGCAGCCTAGGAAGGCAGTGATCCGGCCGACCGAATCGCCGTTGTTGACCACCGAGAGGCTGAAATGCGAGCTGGAGCCGTTCGGCAAGGATCCGGCTACCGCCGGCGCCGTCAGGTCCACCAGCAGAGGCAGGGCGGTCGCCACGAGGTGCTCGTTCTGCTCGGTGTCCCAGTTGACCACATAGGGGGTGGCCGCCGGGCAGCGCAGGTTCAGCGTCACCGACTGACCCTTGGCCACCCGGCGCTCGCGCGATTCGACCGTCACGCAATCCGCGATGCCGCGGCACTCGTTGTTCGAATGCGCGAGCACGCGGCTCTCGTCATAGAGGCCCTGCGGCTTCTGCGCCGCGGCCGGCATGGCCGCCGCCAGCGTGAGACCGAGGAGGATGCTCCAATGGGGCATGGCCTGATGTCCTGGGATGTGCATGGGGTCCTCCATCGACGTCTCTCGGTCGCCTCAGCGGATGACCGTGGCCTTGCCGCCAGCCTGCCGCTGCGCGGCGATCATCTGGCGCAGGGCCGCCGGCTCGGCCACGCCCGGCACCAGCGTGTCGCCGACCACGAAGGACGGGGTGCCGTTGATGCCGAGCGCCTTGGCCAGCGCCGCATTCTTCGCCAGCGCCGCCTCGACCTCGGGCGAGACCATGTCGCGGGCCAGCCGCGCGCGGTCGAGCCCGACCTGGTCGGCGATGGCGAAGACCGCCTCGTTGGTCAGCGCTCCGCTGGCGGACATCATCGCGTCGTGGAAGGCGAGGTAGCGGCCCTGCGCCTGTGCGGCGAGCGCTGCCCGTGCGGCGAAGACCGAGATCCGGGCCAAGCACGGGAAGCTGCTTGTGCACGAAACGCACGCCCGGCTCGTCGGCCAGCAGCCCGGCCATGCCGGGATGCGCCTTCTTGCAATAGGCGCAGCGATAGTCGAAGAATTCGACGATCGTGACGTCACCCTGGGCATTGCCGGCGACCGGCGCCTGCGGGTCGGACACCAGCTCGCCGCGGCGGTCCGACAGCATGCGCTTCGCGGCGGTCTGCTGCTGCGCCCGCAGCGTCGCCTGGGCTCGCTGGAAGGCTTCGATCAGGGCCTCCGGGTGTTCCAGGTAGTAGTCGTGGATGAGTTGCTGCACGGCCTCCTTCTGCGCCTCGGTCAAGGGTACCGGTTCGGCAAGGGCCGCGGCGGGCGCAGCGGCAAGGGCGAGCAGCAGGGCCAGGCGGCGCAGGCTTCTGGGCATGGAACGCGACGTCTCCGTTGGTATAGCGGCGGGCCGGTGGCCCGCGGCGCCTTGCCATGGATTGGGCCAGCCCCGCGGGCCGCTCAGCAAGCCGCTATCCTTGGAAATCCAGGAGCTTCCAAATCTTCCGTCAGGCGAAGGCAAAGCCCGAGTCCGGCTCGCCCGGATTCTGCAACGTGACGTCGAGATCCGCGGCATAGGTGGTGAGCACGTGGTACTGCGAGGCCAGGCCGCCGATGGCGACGGTGCCCGCCGCGTTCTCGTCCGGCGTGGTCCCGGGCCCGAAGAGCAGGCCGGCCGCTTGCAGCGCCAGGCCAGCAGCCTCCCCGCCGAGGTAGCTGGGCGGGCCGAAGCGCAGGATGTCGGGGCTCTGCACGAAGCCGTTCAGCACGTCCGGCACGGCGCTGTAGTTGCCGACGGGATCGCCGCGCTCGACGTAGTTGGTCAGCTGCGACACCGCGCCGGCGGGGATGGTGGCGGCGGGGATGCCGGGGGCGCCGTAGGTCTCCCCCGCGAGATCGAGCTGCGCGGCGACGAACAGCGCCTCCCCGCCAAGCGAGTGGCCGGTGAGGAAGACCGCGGTTTCCGGGATGCCGAGCGCCGCGGCGGCAGCCAGCGCGGCTTCGGCGAGATTGCAGCGCATCGCTGAAGGCCGGCGGCGCGATGCCGAGGAGGATCAGGCCATCGGCGGCGATCTGGGCGGCGACGAAGACCGGGTCGTCCTCCAGGGCCGAGACATGCGTGCCCTCGAAGGCGATGACGACCTGGTTGGCCGCGGTCAGGAAGGCGGCGCCGTAGAAGCCGTCGGCCGTCACTTCCTGCGCCAGGGGCTGGCCGTCCACGTCCAGGAAGCGGAGCCCGGCCGGCAGGTTGGCGAGGTCGCGGTCATAGGTCCAGCTGGCGGCATTCAGAAGCGTCGCGGTGTCGGGCGGCGCGCTTGCCTCAGGGCCTGGAATGTCGAGCGGCGGCTGTGTGCCGTGGTCCTGGCCGGGAGACGGGGATTCGGGGCCATGCCCATGATCCCGACGAGCGTGGTGCGACCCGCGATCCGGCTCCTGCGCGTCCGGTGCATCCCACCATTCCGCGACGTGGCCGCAGCGAATATCCGCGTGCTGGATGATTATTGTTCCCGCAACCATCACTGTTTCTACCTTGCGACCATGCAGCCATGGTGGATCACCAGTCATGACGCAGCCTTGCGCAATGCTTTCCTCTGGAATTCCTGGAACTTCCGGAGATGCCGTTTATATGCATTGAAGACGTTCCTTGCTTGTCCCGTCAGGTGGTGCGGTCCACCACGCGTTTCGCCTTCTGCGCAATAACAATCGGGCATTCCGGAAGCAGCCATGTCGAAAGCCGACTTGCGGGACGCCTGCGACATCGCGGCGAAGTTGCGCCTGACCGCCGCGCTGCTCGGTGGCCTCAGCCAGAAGGAGCTCTGCGCAGCCTTCCGCCGGGTGAACCCGCAGACCGGCTTCGATCTCGACCGGTCCTACAAGTGGATCCAGGGACGCTCCCTGCCCCGCTCGGCGCAGATCTACGAGGATTGGGCCGGCGTGCTGGGCCTCGCGCGGCCGGGCCACTGGGTGGCGGGTTCCACGCTGGACGCCTTCCTCGCCGTGCTCTGCGAGGGCGGCCGGGTGGACCGCGCCGGGCTGCTGCGTCGCGCCGGCCTCGACACGCCGGCGGAGACGGGCACGGCCGAGGAGGCGTCCAGCTATCTCTGCGCCGCCTATGCCTGCTATTCCCAGGCGCAATCGCCCTACTACCGCGGCCGCATGCTGCGCGGCGCGCTGGTGATCCAGCCCGCGCCGAGGCGGGCGGACGGGCTGGTGGCGCAATATTCCCAGACGCTGGCGGCCGGGCGTAACCATGTCTCCGGCCAGGTGGTGATCGTCGGCAGCATGCTGGCGCTGCCGCTGATCTCGGGCAGCCCGGGCACGCCGCCGGTCAGCTTCCACCTGCATCTGCCGGCGCCGCCGAGCAGCCTGCTGGCCGGGATCATGGGAAGCTGCACCATGGTGCATCCGGGGGGCCAGCCGCCCTATGCAACGCGGGTGGCGATGATCCGCGTGCCGGTGGGGATCGAGGCGCTGGAACGGACCAGCCGCTACATGGAGCCCGAGCCGCTGGCGCTGTCGCGCGACCTCGCCGCGCTCGGCCTGCGGATCGGCGACGCGGCGGGGCTGGAAGCGCGGCTGGAGCGCTTCCTGCGGCCGGTGGGGACCGGCTGGGCCGGCTCGGACCAGATCCCGATGGCCGAGCAGGTCGCGCTCAGCGCCGCCTGCGACCGCGCCTGGCTCGAGACGGTCGGGGCGACGCCGGCCGCCGCTCGCGCCCCGGCGGCACCCGCCCTGCGTCCCATGCCGATGGACCTGGGCTGACGCCGCCGAGGCGGCGTCGCCGGCCTATCGGTAGACGAACTCCGCCCCGTCCAGGTCGATGGCGGGAAAGATGTCCTTCTCCGCCCAATAGTCCTGGGTGTGCTGCCATTCCGGCTTGGCGCCGCGCTTCGGCAGCAGATGCATGCCCCGCATCAGGTAGCCCGGATTGAAGTTCTCCGGGTCGATCCAGGGCAGCAGCGGCATGTCCTGGTCCTCGGGCCGCAGCGCGACCTCGACCCGCTCGGCGCCCTTGGCCTCCATGTGGCCGAGCAGCCGGCAGACGAAGTCGCCGACCAGGTCGGCGCGCAGCGTCCAGCTGGCGCGGAAATAGCCGAAGACCCAGACCATGTTCGGCACGCCGGTGAACATCATGCCGCGGTAGGTCACCGTGTTGTGGAAGGCCAGCGGCTTGCCGTCGACCGCGAAGTCGATGTCGCCGAGGACGTTCAGGTGGAAGCCGGTCGCGGTGACGATGATGTCGGCGTCGAGGTGCTGGCCGGATTTCAGCTGAATGCCGCCCTCGTCGAAGGTCTCGATCTCGTCGGTGACGACGCTGGCCTTGCCCGAGGCGATGCCGTGGAACAGGTCGGCATCGGGGACGAAGGCGATGCGCTGCCGCCACGGCCGGTAGTCCGGGGTGAAATGCTTGTCGAGATCGTAGTCGGGTCCGAGGATCGAGCGCAGGTTCGCCAGCATCTCCGCCTTCACCTTCTCCGGCTCGGCGAAGCAGCGGTCGGTGAACTTCGATTGCTCCAGCAGGATCTTGCGGCGGACGATCTCGTGGATCCAGTGCTCGTCCACCTGCAGCGCGCGCAGCTCCTCGGCGATCTCGATCGCGTTGCGGCCGGTGCGGAAATAGGTCGGCGTCCGCTGCAGCATCACCACATGCGCGGCCTTGTCGCACATGTTCGGCACGATGGTGGCGGCCGAGGCGCCGGAGCCGATGACCACCACCCGCTTGCCGGTGTAGTCGAGGCCCTCCGGCCAGGTCTGCGGGTGGATGATCTGGCCCTTGAAGCGGTCCATGCCGGCCCATTCCGGCGTGTAGCCTTCCGAATGCCGGTAGTAGCCCTGGCACATCCAGAGGAACCGGGCCGAGATCACCACCGGCTCGCCGGTATCGGTGCGGGTCGCCTCGATGGTCCAGCGGTTCTCGGCGCTCGACCAGCTCGCGCTGCTGATCCGGTGGTTGTAGCGGATGTGGCGGTCTAGGCCGTTCTCCTCGATCACCTCGCCCATGTACTTGCGGATCTCGTCCGCGGTCGCGATCGGCGTGCCGGTCCAGGGCTTGAAGCGGTAGCCGAAGGTGTGCAGGTCGCTGTCCGAGCGGATGCCGGGATATTTGTGCGTCCACCAGGTGCCGCCGAAGGTCTCCTGGCTTTCCAGCACCACGAAGCTGGTCCCGGGGCGCTGGGTCTTCAGGTGGTAGGCGCCGCCGACGCCGGAGATGCCGGCGCCCACGATCAGCACATCGACCTGCTCGGCGGGCCGGGTCCTGGACCGCTCGAGGGTTGCTGCCTCGGACATCGCTGCTCGTCCTCCTGGTGTGATTGGCGGCCAGACTAGCCTGCCGTGGCCGGTTTGCATCGCAAGGATGGGTGGTGGAACGGAATGCCCCGGCCGGCCTTGATTGGCATCAAGTCGGTCGATCGACAATGGCACCTGACTTCCGGCGGCCCTGGTGCCGCCCAGGTCGGCTGTAACGCAGGCGGGACGGTCGGTGGGGAGCGGAGGATGGAGCGGCGGAGCATGATTATGCTGGCAGCGAGGCTTGGCTGCCATGGGCTGCGCGCGGGCGGAGGCGCCGGCCATCCGCGGCACCGCCACCTACCGGGAACGCATGGCGCTGCCGCCCGGCGCGGTGCTGGTTGTGGCGCTGCAGGACACCTCCCGCGCCGATGCGCCGGCCGAGACCCTGGCCGAGGCCCGCATCCAGATCACCGGCCAGATACCGATCGGCTTCACCCTGCCCTACGACCCGGCCCGCATCCAGCCGGGCCACCTCTATGCGGTCCGCGGGGCGATCAAGCTGGAGGGGCGCATCGCCTTCCGCACCGACACCATCCATCCCGTGCTGACCCGCGGGGCGGGCGAGACGGTGGGATTACGCCTGGTCCGCGCCGCGCCGGCCCCGGTGCTGGCGGGGTCCGACTGGATCGCCGAGGACATCGGCGGCCGCGGCGTGGTGGACCGGGTACGGTCCAGCCTCAGCTTCACGGCGGATGGCCCAGGGGGCGGGAAGGTCTCCGGCTCCGGCGGCTGCAACCGCATCGCCGGCAGCTACACGCTGGCAGGGAAGACCATCGGCTTCGGCCAGATGATCTCCAGCATGATGGCCTGTCCCCCGGCGGTGGCGGAGCAGGAACAGCGCTTCCTCGCCGCGCTCGGCGCGACCCGCCGCTGGCGGATCACCCCGGAAGGCCGGCTGCTGCTGCTGGACGCCGAGGGGCACGGCCTGGCGCGGCTGGTGCGCCAGTAGCCAGCCGGCGAGCCGCGGGACACGCGCCGCCGGCGGCCCCGCGCGCCCGCCGCCCCCGTGTTCTAGCGCCCGGTGTCGCCCGGCAGGCCGAAGGCCTCCGGATAGCCGAACAGCCCGACCTGGCCACCGGTATGCAGGAAGACCACGTTCTGGTCCTTCCTGAAGAAGCCCTTGCCGATCAGGTCGATCAGCCCGGCCATCCCCTTCCCGGAATAGACCGGGTCGAGCAGGATGCCTTCCTTCTCCGCCACCAGCTTCACGGCTTCCACCATGCCCTCGGTCGGGATGCCGTAGCCCTGGCCGACATAGTCGCAATTGGCGACCACATGTTCCGGCTTGACCAGCGCCGGCAGGCCGAGATGCGCCATGGTGCGCTCGGCCAGCGCCGGGACATTGGCCTCCTGCTTCGGCTTCGGCGCGCGGACGCCGATGCCGAGCACGGGGATGCCGCTGTTCAGCGCAACGAGGCCAGCCACCAGGCCGGCCTGGGTGCCGGCGCTGCCCGTGGCGTGCACCAGATGGTCGATCCGCAGGCCCATGTCGGAGGCCTGGGTCACCAGCTCCTGCGCCGCGTTGACATAGCCGAGCGCGCCGACCGGGTTGGAGCCGCCGCCGGGGATGACATAGGGCTTGCGGCCGGCGGCGCGCATCTCCGCGGCCACCGCCTCCATCTCCGCCTGCATGTCGGCGCCACCAGGGCGGCGGGAGACGGTCGCGCCGTGCAGCTTGTCCATCAGCACATTGCCGGAGCGGGTATAGGCCGGGTCGGCATAGCCGGTCCGGTCCTCCAGCAGGATGTGGCAGGCAAGGCCGAGCTTGGCCGCCGCGGCGGCGGTCTGGCGGGCGTGGTTGGACTGGGTCGCGCCCTGGGTGATCAGGATGTCGGCCCCTTGGGCGATGGCGTCGGCGCAGAGGATTCCAGCTTGCGGGTCTTGTTGCCGCCGGTGGACAGGCCGGTGCAATCGTCCCGCTTGATCCAGAGCCGTGGCCCGCCGAGGTGCTTCGAGAGGCGCTCCATCGGCTCGAGCGGGGTCGGCATGTGGCCGAGCCGGATGCGCGGGAAGCGAGCGAGGTTCATGGCGTGGGGATCCTCCAGGGCGTTGGGTCGGCGCGACGCTAGAGCAGATGGCGGGAGAGCGTGAACGCTTGGACGCCTGAATCTGCTCTGGAACGACAGGCTACAGCGGCGGCACGATCATCTCCGAACGCAAGCCGCTGTAGCCCCGATTGGACGGCGCGGCGAGACGGGCATGGCGAAGGCGAGCACTGCCCTTCCGCGCCGGATATCGGTTCGCTAGAGAGTCGTTTCAAATTTTCTCGGGCTCAGGTAAAATCCTGGCGTTCTTGAAGTACCGGGGCAGGGCCGCTTCATGAAACCATAAAAGTTTCATCTTTCCAGGAGTCCCCCATGCTTGATCATCCAGGCGAGGGTGTGCCATCCGGCCTGGACCGGTCGCTTCCGCCGTTTCCCAACCCGGATGCGGCCCGCCTGCCGGAACTCCGCTTTTCCACCGCGGAACTTCCCGCCCGGCTGCAATTCGATGCCTGGCGGGAGCGGCTGGCGGCCTGGATGGAAGTGGTGCCGACCGGGGAGACCGCGAACGGCTTTCGGGCGGAGCACCGCATCTGGCAGCTGGGGCCGCTCGCCATCACCTGGAGCTCGGGCGAGGGCCTGGTCAACCGCCGCGACCTGGCCCGCATCCGGCGCGACCAGCTCGATCACTGGGCCATCGTCCTGACCCGCCAGGGCCAGTTCCGCTACCATGGCGACGACGCCACGCGCATCGTCCACCCTGACAACCTGATCCTCTACGGCATGCAGATGCCGAACTTCTCGGAGCGCAGCGAGGCCGAGTGGATCATGGCCTTCATCGCCCGCGACGCGCTGCCGGAGATCGCGCCCGCCTTTGACTCGCAGCTCGGCCGGACGCTCGACACTGCGCTGGGCGGCCTGCTGCGCGGGCATCTCGACACGCTGGCCGAGCAGTTGCCGCGGATGACGGCCGCCGAGGCACCGCGGGTGACGGAGGCAACGCTGGCCCTGATCCGCGCTGCCGTCACCGGCTCGGCCGACCATTGCGCGGCGGCAAGGCCGCAACTCGAGACGGCGATGCGCAGCCGGGTCACGGCGCTGATCCGGGCCAATCTCGGCTCCACCCGGCTCGACCCGATGCGGCTCAGCCGCATGGCGGGGATGTCGCGTAGCCAGCTGTATCGGGTGTTCGAGCCCGAGGGCGGCGTCGCCCGGGCGATCCAGCGGGAGCGGCTGCGCGCCGTCCGCCGCGCGCTCGCCGACCCGGCGGAGCGGCGCAGCATCGCCCGCATCGCGGAGGAGCTCGGCATGCCCGACCCTTCCGGCTTCAGCCGCGCCTTCCGGCAGGAATTCGGCCTTTCGCCCAGCGCCTTCCGCATGGAAGCCCTTGGCCTTGGGCGGCGCGGCGCTGCCGGGGCGGGAGATTGCCGCCCCCGGACGGGACCTCGGCGCGGTGTTCCGGCAGCTCCGGGATTAGCGCCGGAGGCGGCGGACCGCCGCCATCTGGCCTGCCCCGACGGGTCGGAGCAGGATGGGCCCGGGGTCAGGCGGGTCCTCAGCCCAGCTTCATCCGCTCGGCGATCTGCACCGCGTTCAGCGCGGCGCCCTTCAGCAGCTGGTCGCCGCAGAGGAAGAAGTCGAGCCCGCAATCCCCGAACACGGGGTTCGCCCGTACCCGGCCGGCTTCGACATCGTCCTGCCCGGTCGCGGTGATCGGCATCGGGTAACGCTGGGCCGCCGGCTCATCCACCAACTTCACGCCGGCCGCCCTGGCGAGCACGGCGCGGGCCGCCTCCGGCGTCACCTGCCGCTCGCACTCGATCGTCACCGCCTCACCATGCACCCGGAAGGTCGGGATGCGGACCGCGGTGCAGGAGACCAGCAGGTCGGGCATCCCCATGATCTTCCGGCTCTCCCAGGCGACCTTCATCTCCTCCCGCGTATAGCCATTGGGCTGGAAGCTATCGATCTGCGGGATGACGTTGAAGGGCAGCGGATGGGCGAAGACCGAATGCCCAGCCGGGCCACCCTCGACCAGCACCCGGCGGGTCTCCTGCTCCAGCTCGGCCATGCCCTCCGCCCCGGCGCCGCTGGCGGCCTGGTAGGTGGAGACGATGACGCGCTTGAGGCCGAAGGCCTGGCGCAGCGGCTCCAGCGCCACCACCAGGATGGCGGTGGTGCAGTTCGGGTTGGCGATCAGCTTGTGGTTGCCGATGGCGTCGCCGTTCACTTCCGGCACCACCAGCGGGACATCGTCCTCCAGCCGCAGGGCGGAGGAATTGTCCACGACCGCCACGCCCTGCGCCGCCAGCTTCCGGGCATGCGCCTTGGCGAAGTCGCCCGAGACCGCCAGCAGGGCCAGGTCCAGCCGGCCGGCCGCGGCGTCCGAGTATTCCTCGATCGCCACCTCGCCCCACGGGGTCTGCTGCTTCAGGCCGGCGCTGCGGGCGGAGGCGAACAATTCCAGCTCGGTGACCGGGAAGCGCCGCTTGCCCAGGACCTCGACCAATTCGCTTCCCGACCGCGCCCGTGGCCCCGATCACGCCGACCCGCATGACACCCTTTTCCCTTGCGTAGGAACGGCCGTTTAGCGCGGGTTTCACGGAACCGCCACTGTGAAGCAGGGATGCCAGCCCCGCCCCCGCGTTGACCCCGCCGCCGCCCCCTGCCATCTGCCCGGGATGAACGCCGATCCATCCCTGCGCAGCGTCAAGAGCCTGGCCCTTCGAGGAGGCCGCCAAGGTGGCCGATCGTCTCGCCGCCAACCCGAAGCCGGAAGGCGTCCCGGGGGGAGCATTGTTCGAGACCGGCTACGGCCCCTCCGGCCTGCCGCATATCGGCACCTTCGGGGAGGTGGCGCGCACCACCTGGGTCCTGCGTGCCTACCGGCGCATGACCGGCCTGCCCGCCCGGCTGATCGCCTTCTCGGACGACATGGACGGCTTGCGGAAGGTGCCGGACAATGTGCCTAACAAAGAGATGCTGGCGGAGCACCTGGGCCGGCCGCTGACCGCCATCCCCGACCCCTTCGGCACCCATCCGAGCTTCGGCGCCCATAACAACGCCCGGCTGCAAGCCTTCCTCGACACCTTCGGCTTCGAATACGAGTTCGCGTCGAGCACCGACTACTACCGGGGCGGCCGGTTCGATGCCGCCCTGCTGCGCATGGCGGAACGGCACGACGCCGTGAAAAGGTCATCCTCCCCACCCTCGGGGCGGAACGAAAGGCAACCTACTCGCCTTTCCTGCCCATCCATCCGGAGACGGGCGTGGTCATGCAAGTGCCGATGGAGGAGGTGCGTCCCGAGGACGACCTGCTGGTCTGGGTCGATCCCGCCACCGGCAAGCGGCACGGCACCCGGATCACCGGCGGCGGCTGCAAGGCGCAGTGGAAGGCCGACTGGGCGCTGCGCTGGTTCGCGCTCGGCGTCGACTACGAGATGTCGGGCAAGGACCTGATCGATTCGGTCAAGCTCTCCGGGCAGATCTGCCGGGTGCTCGGCGGCACCCCGCCGGCCAGCTTCACCTATGGCTGTTCAACGACGAGAACGGCCAGAAGATCAGCAAGTCCAAGGGCAACGGCCTGACCATCGAGGAATGGCTGCGCTATGCCCCGCCGGAATCGCTGGCCTATTTCATGTACCAGTCGCCGCAGCGGGCCAAGCGGCTGTTCTTCGACGTCATCCCGCGCGCGGTGGACGAATACCTCGGCAACCTGGACAAGCTGCGGGTACAGCCGGAGCCGACCAACCCCGCCTTCCACATCCACAACGGCAGCAGCAACGACCCGGGCTCGCCGATCGGCTTCGCCATGCTGCTGAACCTAGCCAGCGTGGTGAATGCCGACGCGCCGGAGATGCTCTGGGGTTTCATCCGCCGCTACGCGCCGGGGGTGACGCCCGAGAGCAGCCCGATGCTCGCGCGGCTGGTCGAATATGCCGTCGCCTATTTCCGCGACTTCGTCGCCCCCACCCGGCAGCACCGGGCGCCAAGCGAGGTCGAGCGCGGTGCGCTGGAGGACCTGCTGCAGGTGCTCCGCAGCCTGCCCGAGGACAGCGACGCCGAGGCGATCCAGAACCAACTCTACGAGGTTGGCAAGCGGCATCCCTTCGCCAACCTGCGCGACTGGTTCGCCTGCCTCTATCAGGTGCTGCTCGGCGCCCAGGAGGGCCCGCGCTTCGGCGGCTTCGTCGCGCTCTACGGCATCCCCGGCACCATCGGGCTGATCGAGACGGCGCTCGCGCGTGAGGCACCTGCCGCGTGAGCCCCCGCCTCGCCTGGCTGCGCCGGAACGGGCCCGCGGTCTTCGGCGTGGTCCTCCTGGTCGCCGCCATCTTCGTCGTCCAGCGCAGATCCCGCACCCTTTCGGTGGCCGAGATCCGCACCGCCATGGCGGCGCTGCCGGCCAGCGCGCTGTGGAAGGCGGCGGGCTTCACCGTGCTCGCCTACCTGGTGCTGGCGGTCTACGACAAGCTGGGCTCGATCTATGCCGGGCGGCCGGTCTCCTGGCCGAAATCGCTTTCTTGCCTCCTTCTGCGGCTATTCGTTGGCGCACAACCTCGGCTTCGCCGCGGTGTCGGGCGCCGCGGTGCGCTACCGGCTCTATTCGGCCTGGGGGCTGACGCCGCTCGAGATCGCCAAGGTGGTCGGCTTCACCAGCCTGACCTACGGCCTGGGCGGCATGGCGCTCGGCGGCCTGGTGCTGGTCTTCGAGCCGGAGGTGGTGCCCTGGTTCGGCACCCACCTGCCGCACTGGGCGCTGCAGGCCATGGCCCTGCCGCTCTGGGGCATCGTGCTCACCTATGTCGTGCTCAGCCGCTTCAAGCGGCATGTGCGGCTCTTCGGGCACGAGATCGACCTGCCCGAGCCGCGCATGGCGCTGATGCAGACCGGCCTCGCCACCGTCGACGTGGCGATCACCGCGGCCATCTTCTACATCCTGCTGCCGCAGGCGGAGGGGCTGACCTTCCTGCGCTTCGTCGGCATCTACCTCGCGGCCTATACCGCCGGCATCGCCGCGCATGTCCCTGGCGGGCTCGGCGTCTTCGACGGCGCCGTCCTGCTCGGCCTGCAGCCCTACATGCCGGCGCCCGAGGTGATCGGCGCGCTGCTGGTCTTCCGGCTGTATTACTACATCATCCCGCTGTTCATCTCCGGCACCCTCTTCGTCGGCTTCAAGCTCGGCCAGCGCCGCAACATCCTGCAGCGGGTCACCGCGCTCGGGCGGGGAGCGAGACGCTGGAGGTGCCGGCGATCGCCTCGCTCGTGGCGCTCGCCGGCGCGCTGCTTATCTTCTTGGGGGCGCTGCCGACCAAGGGGACGATCATCGAGGAATGGGCCGGCCATGCCGCGGCCCTCGCCTCCCACTTTGCCGCCTCGGTCGTGGGGTCGCTGCTGCTGGTCATGGCCTATGGGCTGATGCGCCGGCTGACCATCGCCTGGGGCTTCAGCCTGTTCCTCCTGCTGAACGGCGCCGCCATCGGCTGGGTGCGCGGCGAGGCCTGGTGGCTCTGGGGCGCCTTCCTGCTGCTGGCCGGGCTGGTCGCCAGCCTGCGCGCCGCCTTCTACCGCGACAGCCGGTTGGTGCGGGAGCCGCTCTCGCCGGAAGCCGTGGTGCCGCTGACCGCGGTCGCCGCCTGCGGCATCACCCTGGCGCTGGTATCCTATGGCGGGCGCGTCTCGGAGACCGCCTGGTGGGGGGTGGTCTTCTCCGAGCTCGCGCCGGACAGCCTTCGGTTCACCGTAGGGCTGACCGGCGTGCTGCTGCTGGTCGGCATGGTGCGGCTGCTGCGGCCGGCGCGCTTCGCGCCGCTGGCCTGGGACGCGGCCACGCGGTCGCGGATCGCCACGCTCGGCGGGCTGGCCCCGCGGGAGGCCGATGGCGCGGTCTTCGGTGAGGGCGAGCGCGCCGGCTTTGCCTTCCTCAAGCGCGACGGCGTCTGGCTGGCGCTCGGCGACCCGGCGGGGGAGCGGAAGGATGCTATCTCGGCGATCTGGCGCTTCCGCGATCTCTGCGAACGGGCAGGGGTGGATGCTGCATTCTGGCGCGTCGGGCCCGACTACCTCAGGGTCTATGCCGATATCGGCCTGCATGCCGTGCCGCTGCGGCAGCGGGAGGAAGACCGGCCCTGCTACCTGGCGCTGCGCGCCGAGCGGGACCTGGAGAGCCTGCGGCCGCTGCTGCCGCCGGAGATGCGGCGCGCGGCGGAAGAGCTGGAGCGGAGCCGGGCGGCCTGAAGAAGGCCCGGCAGAAGGTACTCTCCCCAGACCCCCCATCTATTTTTTCTGACTCTGGCACCCGCCGCGCAGCGGGTGACGACTCACAAGAGGGAAGGAAGGGGTTTGGGGAGGGAACACTTTTCCCCTCCCCGGCCTTGCAGTCCCGTCCTACTGCGTCGCCCAGACTATCCGGTGCATCCAGGTGATCTCCGGGATCTCGAAGCTGTAGTCCGGATGCGCCGGGTTCAGGCTGCGCAGGTCCACCCGCTTGGCGGATTGCCGCTTCAGCTCCTTCGCCATCACCTCCCCTTTCTGCGTCCGCACCACCACGCGGTCGCCGCGCCGCACCGGCGCGCCGGGGGAGACGATGACTACGTCGCCGTCGCGGAAGACCGGCTCCATGCTCTCGCCCGAGATCTCCAGCGCATAGGCGTTGGGGTCGCCGATCTCCGGCACCGAGATCTCGTCCCAGCCGCCGCCGACGGGGTAGCCGCCATCGTCGAAATAACCCTCGCCGCCGGCCTGGGCGAGGCCGATCAGCGGGATGCGCCGCCCCGCCAGGCCGCGCCCGCCGCGCGGCAGCGCCGCAACGCCGGTGACCAGGGACGCGAAGTCGGAGAACCCCGCCCCGGTCGCCGCCAGCACCTTCGCCACGCTCTCGGTGGAGGGCCAGCGTGCCCGGCCATCGGCGCCGATGCGCTTCGAGGGATTGAAGGCGGTGGCGTCGAGCCCGGCCTTGCGGGCGAGGCCGGAGGCGGACAGCCCGTTCTCGGCCGCCAGCGCGTCGAGCGCCCGCCAGATATCCTCATGCGTCATGGCGTCGTTCCTGCCCGGCATCCGGCCGGCCCGTTCATGCTGTGAATCATGGGGATAACATCCTAGGTGCGGAGTCAGAGTGCAATAGGCTAATTTTCCTTGTTTATGCTTGCCTCTGCCATCCTCGCGCGGATATGTTCCTAAAATGTTCACGCCAGGAGAGAGGAAAATCCCCCCGATGACGCCCCCGAACACCGCGCTCCCCCGCCCCGCCGCCACCGCCCCGCGCGGTCGGACCGAAGCCTTTCGCAACGCGGAGGAAGCCTGGTTCTGGACGATGGCCGCGCTCATCGCCCGGCGCGACGGCGCCCGCATCGTCTCCGGCGCCGGCTTGGTGCAGCGCCCCTGCGAGCCGGACGACGTGGTGAAGGTTCTCGACCGCCTCTATCGCCAGCGCCGCATCGACCTGCAGCATGCGCGCATCCTGCGGATCTGGGGTGAAAGGCAGCAGGCGCCCGATCCGCGCGCGCCGCGGGAGGGCGGCGACGCGCGGCTGTGGCGCGAGGCGATGGCGCGGCTCGACTGGCCGTTGCGGGTGAAGGGCATCGTCGACGGTCCCTCGCTGCCGATGCAGGATTCAGCTGATATCATCGCGTTTCCCGGCAAGCTGCGGTGACCGCCGCGGCGCGGCCGGCGCATCGCCGCGCGGCGGAGGCCGGGCAGCGCGCCTTCATCGTCTTCGGCGGCAGGGCGGACCAGCCCTGGCTGCGCCTGCTGCGCCCGGGCTTCCGCCACTGCTTCGCGGTGCTGGCGGATGCCACTGGCTGGACCGTGCTCGACCCGCTCTCGGGACGGCTGGTGGTGGCGCGGCTGGAGGTGCCGGCGCAGTTCGACCTGCCCGGCTTCTACCGTCGCGCCGGATCTGCGGTCTGCGGTCCTTTCGCCCCCGGCAGGCCGCGCTGGCGGCTGCTGCCGCCGCTCTCGCCCTTCACCTGCGTGGCGCTGTGCCGGGCCGTGCTGGGCGCCGGCACGCCCTTCGCGGTGACGCCCTGGGGGCTGTTCCGCCGCCTCGCCAACAATAGGAAAAATATCTTGACACTTGGTACGGCTCCGCGTTAATCCTCCTCTCGTCAACGGGCGATCTGCGCCCGGTGGCATCCTCCCGATCCCCTCCCCGACCTCACCGAAGGCCCGCTCCCCTTCCACCGGGGGGCGGGCCTTCGGGCTTTCGGGCAGGGCATCCCCAACAGATCGAGGTGACGCGCATGGGTGGCCTGTTCCGCGCCCCGAAGCCGGTCGTCGTCCCGCCGGCGCCAACGCCCGCGCCGGCCATCGCCCCGCCCCCGCCCGAGCAGCAGGGCGAAGCCGCCCGGGCCGCGGCCCGCGACCGGGTCGCGCGCGGGCTGGAAGGCACCATCGCCACCTCCGCCCGCGGCGTGCTGGAGGCGCTGCCCTCCGCCCCCCGCAAGTCCCTGCTGGGGGAGTAGCCCATGGACGCGACCGAGATGCTCGCCCGCCACGCCGCGGCGCTGGAGCGGCGCCGCCCGCTCGAGCCGGTCTGGCAGGCCTGCTACGACCATGTCCTGCCCGGGCCCGCCGCGGCGCCCGCACTGTTCGACGCGACCGCGGCGGATGGCGCCGAGCAGCTTGCCGCCTCCCTGCTGGCCGAGCTGACCCCGCCCTGGTCCCGCTGGTTCGGGCTGGCGCCTGCTCGACCCGTCGAGGACCGCGCCGCGGCCGAGGCCCTGGAAGACGCGGCGGCGACGTTGCAGGGGCATCTCGACCGCTCGGATTTCACCATCGAGATGCACCAGGCCTTCCTCGATCTGGTGGTCGCCGGCACCGGATTGCTGCTGGTGGAGGAAGCCCCGCTCGGCGAGGCCTCGGCGCTGCGCTTCACCGCGGTGCCGGTGCGGAGCGCGGTGCTGGAGGAAGGGCCGGATGGCCGGCTTTCGACCATCTGGCGCCAGGCGCGGCTGACCGCGGCGCAGATCCGCGCCCGCTTCCCCGGCACGGCGCTGCCGGCGGCCGACGCGGAGGACCCGGCCCAGCACCCGGTGCTGGAAGCCGTCTGGCCGGAGCGCGGCATGACGCGCTACGCCGCGATCCTCGCCGATCCCGCCACGCCGCTGCTGCTGGCCGAGGGCCGCTTCGCCGAAAGCCCGGCCATCGCCTTCCGCTGGCTGAAGGCGCCGGGCGAGACCTATGGCCGCGGCCCGGTGATGAAGGCGCTGCCCGACATCCGCACCGCCAACAGGGTGGTCGAGCTCGTCCTCAAGAACGCCTCCATCGCCGTCACCGGCATCTGGCAGGCCGAGGATGACGGCGTGCTGAACCCGGACACGGTGAAGCTGGTCCCCGGCGCCATCATCCCGAAGGCGCCGGGCAGCGCCGGCCTCACGCCGCTGGCGGCGCCCGGCAACTTCGATGTCTCGCAGCTCGTGCTGCAGGACCTGCGCGCGCGCATCCGCACCGCGCTGCTGGCCGACCGGATCGGCCCGCTGCAATCGGCGCCGATGACCGCGACCGAGGTGCTGGAACGCGGCGCCCAGGCGGCGCGGCTGCTCGGCGCCACCTATGGCCGCCTGCAGACCGAGCTGCTGACGCCGCTGGTGACGCGCTGCCTGGCCATCCTCCGCCGCCGCGGCGAGATCCCGCCACTGCTGCTCGACGGCCGCGACGTGGCGCTGCGCTACGAAAGCCCGCTGGCCCGCCTGCAGGGCCGCGCCGATGCGGCGAACACGCTGCTGTTTCTCCAGGCGGTCGGCGCGCTCGGCGGCAATGCCGCGGCGCAGCTCGATGCCGCCGCGGCGACGCGCTGGCTGGCGAAGACGCTCGGCGCGCCGGCCGAGGTGCTTGTCCCCACCAACCCCATCCGGGAGTGACCCGCATGCCCGAGGACCTGCTGCAGCCGATCGACGCGGTGCCCCCGATGCCGGAGGTACCCGAGAAATTCCGCGACGCGACCGGCGCGGTGCGCGTCGATGCGCTGCTGAAATCCTACCTTGAGCTGGAGCGCCGCATGTCGCAGCGCGCCGGCCGCCCCGCACCCGACGCGGCGCCCGAGGAGCTGGCCCGCTTCCGCCAGGCGATGGGCATCCCCGACAGCGCCGATGGCTATGATATCGCCGCACCGCACGACCTCTGCTGCGCCGATCCCGAGATCAACGGAAGGCTGCACGCGGCGCATTTCTCCAACGACCAGGCGCAGCTGGTCTACGACCTGGCGGCGGAACGCCTGCTGCCGCTGATCGCCGAGGCCGCGGCGCAATACGAGGCCGACCGCCAGCGCGCCGTGCTGATCCAGCATTATGGCGGGGAGGACGCCTTCCGTCGCATGGCGGCGCAGCTCGCCGCCTGGGGCCAGGCCAAGCTGCCGGCGCCGGTCTATGCCGCGCTCGCCTCCACCGCCGAGGGCGTGATGGCGCTGGAGCAGATGATGCGCGGGCAGGAGCCCGGCCTCGGCCGCGACACCGCCGCGCCGGCGCCGGACAGCGAAGGCGAGCTGCGGGCGATGATGCGCGACCCGCGCTACTGGCGGGCGCGCGACCCGCAATTCATCCAGCGCGTGACCGACGGCTTCCGCCGCCTCGTCGGCAGCTGAACCCGGCGGGGCTTGAGCCACCCCCGAGGCTCGCCCCGCCGTTCCGGGGGCGGGCGGCTGCGCCGGCCGCAAGGCTGCCGCGCGCCGCCCGCCCCCGCCCCATGTCAGGCCGCGCTCAACCCGCGAATGCGGGCGCGCGGCCGCGCGCGCCGCAAGGGCCCGGCACCGCCGGCCAACCCGCGCGGCGCGCATTTTCCGCCACGCAGAGAAGGACCGCAGCATGTCCGCGTCGATCGACCAGGCCTTCATCAAGCAGTACCAGGCCGAGGTGCAGGAGGCCTACCAGCGTCAGGGCTCCAAGCTGCGCCCGACCGTGCGCAGCAAGTCGGAGGTGCGCGGCGCCTCCACCATCTTCCAGCGCGTCGGCACCGGCACCGCCGCCGCCAAGGCGCGCAACGGCGTCGTCCCGGTGATGAACATCGACCACACCTCGGTCGAGTGCTTCCTGCAGGACTACTACGCCGGCGACTGGGTCGACCGGATGGACGAGCTGAAGACCAACATCGACGAGCGCACCGTCGCCGCCAATGCCGGCGCCTATGCCCTCGGCCGCAAGACGGACGAGCTGATCATCGCCGCGATGGACAGCGGCACGCGGGAAGCGATCGGCACCGGCAGCGGCGAGACCGACACCGACGGCCTGACCCGCGCCAAGGTGCTGCTGGCCTTCCAGATGCTCGGCAATGCCGATGTCCCGGATGACGGCCAGCGCTACGCCGTCGTCGGCTGGAAGCAGTGGAGCGAGCTGCTGACCATCCAGGGATTCGCCAATGCGCAGTATATCGGCGATGCCGAGCTGCCCTGGAAGGGCACCCAGGCGAAGCGCTGGCTCGGCGCCACCTGGATCCCGCATAGCGGCCTGACCAGGAACGGCGCGCTGCGCTACTGCTACTTCTACCACAAGACCGCCATCGGCCATGCCGCGGCGGCCGAGATCAGCACCGACATCACCTGGCACGGCGACCGCGCCGCGCATTTCGTCAACACGATGATGAGCCAGGGCGCGGTGCTGGTGGCCGATACCGGCCTCGTGCGGATGCGCTGCAAGGAATAGCGCGCGTCCCGGCCCCGTCCCGTCCGGGACGGGGCCTTCTCCCTTTTCCCCTGCCGGAGTCCCCCGATGGCCCTCTCCGCCCTCGCGCTCTGCGCGCGCGCGCTGCTGAAGCTCGGCGCGCAGCCCATCGCCTCGTTCGACGAAGGCACCGCCGAGGCCGAGGTCGCGGCCAACCTCTATCCCGGCCTGCGCGACGCGCTGCTGGCGGCCCACCCCTGGAGCTTCGCCACCGGCCAGGCGACCTTGCCGCGGCTGGCGGCCACACCCACCGCGGATTTCCGGCACGCCTTCCAGCTGCCAGCCGGCTTCCTCCGCGCGCTCTCGGCGGGCAACCCGGAGCGCGGCCGCGGCCTCGCCTACCGCATCCTCGAGGACCGGCTGCACTGCAACGCGGACCAAGTGGTGCTGACCCAGATCTTCCGCCCGGACGAGAGCGGCTTCACGCCGCATTTCGCCGCCGCGCTGGTTGCCCGCCTGGCCGCCGAGTTCTGCATCCCGATCACCGAGAACACAGGTCGCGCCCAGTTGCTGGCCGCACAGGCGGAGGCCGAGTTCCGCGCCGCACGCCGCGCCGACAGCCAGCAGGCGACGCCGCGCGCGATCGAGGATTTCCCGCTGGTCTCGGTGCGGGGCTGAGCCATGGCGCAGACCCGCACGCTGAAGACCAGCTTCACCGCGGGCGAGCTGGCGCCCGAGCTGCTCGGCCGGCCCGATCTGCGCGCCAGCGCCAATGGCGCGCGGCGGCTGCGCAACGTCTTCATCCAGCCGACCGGCGGCGTCACCCGCCGCCCCGGCCTGCGCCATGTGGCGATGCTGCCGGGTGCGGCGAAGCTGATCGCCTTCGAGTTCAACACCGAGCAGATCTACCTGCTGGTGCTGACCGAAGGCGCCTTGCGCGTTTTCGTCGGCGACGCGCAGGTGGCGCAGGTGGCCGGCCCCTGGACCGCGGCGATGCTGCCGCAGCTCGCCTTCACCCAGAGCGCCGACACGCTGCTGCTCTGCCACCCCGAGATGCCGCCGCAGCGCGTCGCCCGCACCAGTCATACCGCCTGGACCGTGGCGCCCTGGGCCTTCGCGCGGGAGCCCTTCACCCGCTTCGCCGAGGCCACGCTGGCGGCTTCCGCCACCGCCGGCACGGTGACGCTGACCGCCTCCGCCGCCGTCTTCCAGGCGGGCCATGCCGGCGTGCGCTTCCGCCTCGGCGGCAAGCAGGTGCTGGTCACCGCCGTCGCCAGTGCGACGCAAGCCACCGCGACGGTCGAGGAGACGCTGGCCGGCACCGCCGCGACCACGGATTGGGAGGAGGCCGCCTTCTCCGCCGTGCGCGGCTGGCCCGCCACGCTCTGCTTCCACCAGGACCGGCTGGTGCTGGGCGGCTCGCGCGACCTGCCGAACCGGCTCTGGCTGTCCCGCACCGGCGACCTGTTCAACTTCGACCTCGGTACCGGGCTGGACGACCAGGCGATCGAGCTGGCTTGGTCTCCGACCAGGTGAACGCCATCCGCGGCGTCTTCTCCGGCCAGCACCTGCAGGTCTTCACCTCAGGCGCCGAATGGATGGTGTCGGGCGCGCCGCTGACCCCGGGCAGCGTCCAGCTAAACCGGCAGACCCGGGTCGGCTCGCCGGTCGCGCGGCTGGTGCCGCCGGTCGATGTCGACGGCGCGACCATCTTCGCCGCCCGCAGCGGGCGCGGCGTCTTCGAGTTCACCTATACCGACCTGCAGCAGCTCTACCAGGCGAACGACCTCGCCTTGATCTCGCAGCACCTGGTGCGGGACCCGGTGGCGATGACCTACGACCAGCGCCGCCGCCTGCTGCACGTGGCGATGGCGGATGGCAGCCTGGCGACGCTGACGCTCTATCGCGCCGAGCAGGTCACCGCCTGGACCGGCCAGGAGACAGACGGCCTCGTCCGCTCGCTGGCCGATATCGAGGGCACGGTCTGGGCAGTGGTGGAGCGCGCCGGCACGCTGCGGCTCGAGCGCTTCGACGATGCGCTGGCGCTCGACGCCGCACTGGATGGCAGCGCCGCGGTCGAGCAGGACACCTGGACCGGACTGGATCACCTCGAGGGCCGCGTGGTCGGCATCCTTGCCGATGGCGCGCCGCGCGGCACGGCCCAGGTCACGGACGGCGCCGTCACGCTCGACCCGCCGGCGCGCCGCGTCCAGGTCGGCTTGCCCTTCGCGCATGAGGTCACGCCCTTGCCGCCCGACCTCGCCATCCCCGGCGGCACCGGGGCGGCGCCGCTGCGGCTGGTTTCGGTCACCTTCCGGCTGCTGGAGACCAAGGCGCTCGCCGTCGATCTCGGCCGCGGGCCGGTCCCCGTTTCCTTCCGCCGGCTCGGCACGGCGCTGCTGGACGCGGCGCCGCCGGCCTTCACCGGCGACATCCGGCTGCGCGGCATCGGTTGGCAGCGCGACGCGCTGGCGCCGCTCTGGCGCATCGCCGACGACCGCGCCGCTGCCGATGACGCTGCTTTCCGTCACCACGGATATGAGGATCACCGACTGATGGCCGCACTCGCCTCGCTCGCCACCCTGGTCGGGGCTGGCGCTTCCATCTACGGCAATGCCCGCCAGGCGCAGCAGCAGAACGCATTGAACAAGGCACAGGTGCAGATCGCGCAGCAGCAGGAGGCGGCGCGCCAGCAGGCCCTGCTGGCGCAGCAGCAGCAGGACGAGCAACAGCGCGCGCTGGCGCTTTCGAAGACCATTGCCACCACGCGGGCGCGGCTCGCGGCCTCCGGCGTCGCGCCCGATGCCGGCTCGGCCGGCGCGCTCACAGCGGGCCTCACGCAGGAAGCCGCGGCGGCGCAGAGCGCCGAAGACGCGACGCTGCGGGCCCGCCTGGCGCAGGGCCGCATCAGCCTGCTGAACCCGGACGGCACCTTCACCGCCCTGCTGCAGAGCGGCCGCACCTTCGGCTTCGCCACGCGAAGCCTGCTCGATCAGGCGGCTGCGCAAGCAGCCGCCACACCAACCCTCCTTGCGCAGCCGAGGGGGACATGGTCCCCCTACACCCCCTTTTCGGAGTCCTTCGCCCGATGGACGAGCACATCAGGATCGGCGACATCGCGCCGCGCGTGCAGTACCTGGCCGATGGCACCCAGGCCAGCTTCACCTATCCCTTCCCGATCTTCGCCGCCGCGGATCTCGAGGTCCGGCTCGACGGCCTCGTCCTCGCCTCCGGCTACAGCGTCACCGGCGCCGGTGCGTCCGAAGGCGGCACCGTGGTCTTCGACGCGCCGCCCGCCGCCGCGCACCGCATCACGCTCCGGCGCAACCTGGCCGTGGCCCGCACCAGCGACTTCCAGGCGAATGGCATCCTCCGCGCCCGCACCCTGAACGACGAGTTGGACTACCAGGTCGCCGCGCTGCAGGAGGTGAAGGAGGAGCTCGGCAACGCGCTCCGCCTCGACCCGTCCGAGGTCGGCGGTGCCGCGACCCTGCCGCTGCCCACGGCGCGGGCCAACCGGCTGCTCGGCTTCGACAGTACCGGCGGCGTCACGGTCTTCGACCGCGGCGAGGGCACGATGACCGCTCCCTTCCCCGGCGGCATCCCGCGCACGGTTGAGGACAAGCTGGCCGAGCATCTCTCGGCCCGCGACTTCGGCGCGGTCGGCGACGGGGCCGCGGATGACGGCCCGGCGCTGCAGGCGGCGATGAATGCCGCGGCCGCCAGCGGCAAGCTGCTCGAGATCGGCGAGGGCAGCTTCCGCACCACCATGCCGCTGCTGCTGCCCGGCGCCGCGGCAGGGCTGAGCATGCGCGGCACCATCCTCTATGCCGGCCCGGGCGGCCATGCGGCGCTGACCCTCGGCGATGGCGGGACGGCGAACAACCAGCGCAAGTCCTATACCGGCCTCGCAGTCTTCCGCGCGCTGCAGAGCGACTGGCTGGACGAGGCGGATGTCGGCATCCGCATCCGCAACATCGATGCCTGCGTCGTCGATATCCGCCGCGCCGAGCGCTTCACCATCGGCGTGCAGCTGGTGGGCGACGCGCGCGGCTGCGAGGACAGCGACCTGCGCTATGGCCGGATCGTCGACAACCGCATCGGGCTCGACCTGCGGACGCTGACCGCCAGCGGCTGGATGAACTCGCTGCGCCATCAGGGCGGCCACTTCGCCTGCTCCGCCGCGACCAATCCGGGGACCGGGCGCTTCGGCGTGCGGCTCTCGGCCGCTGCCGGCGCCTATCGGCTGCACAACGCGCATCTCTTCACCGGCCCGGCCTTCGAGCTGCAGCGCCAGGGCACGCCCGGCACGGTCGATGCCATCCCCTTCCTGCTGGAGGTCGATGGCCGTGGCCTGATCGCCACCGGCATCCGGATGGAGGCCTGTTCCCCCTTCGTCGCGCGCCATACCGGCGGCTTCTCGGATGCGCGCTACGAGGTGGGCTATGTCGGCACCTATGGCTTTACCGGCTGCGCGGTGGATTACGCCGGCGCGACGCGGGCCGGCGGCACCGTGCTGCCGCTGCACCAGGCCGCCGCCGCGCTCGGCACGCCGCGGCTTGTCGCCGATGCGTCGAACCTCCGCGCCCGCGCCTTCCGCTGGGACGGCGCCTCGATTGGCTTCGAGGGGCTGGCCGTGCTGTCCGGCAATCCCGCCGGGCCGCCCACGACCCTCAACGGCTTCTGCTTCGCCGGCCTGTCCTCCATCGGGCTGGATGCGGATACCGTCACGGTGCCGACCAGCCGGGCGATCGCCTTCGTCGTCGATTGCTCCACCTGCAAGGAGTTCTTCCTGGCCGCCGAGGGCAGCGGGCTGCGGCCGATGGCGATGCAGTTCGATGCGGCGGAGGCCGTGCTGGACGGCAGCGCCACGGCGCTCTGGTCCAACATGAACGCGGTCTTCCAGGGCAGCCCATCCTATTGGTGGGAGGGCAATGCGGACCTCGACAGCCTGACCGGCGGCCTGGCGCTGAACCGGCTGCAGCGCGTCACGCTGGCGCCCAACGCCGCCTTCGCCATCATCGGCGTGCGCGGCGGCAATGCCGCCGCCGCGCTGAAGTCGCTGCGGCTCTATGTTCCGGCGACCGAGGCGCCGATGGTGCTGGCCGGCGCCGGTCGCACCTGGGGCACGCGGAAGCTCTCGGCCTCGCTCGCCTACGATCCGCCGAGCATCGCGGCCGGCGGCAATGCGTCGCAGGCGGTCACGCTGCCGAACGTGCAGAACGGCGATTTCGTCCAGGCCGGCTTCACCGGTGGCGCCTCGGCCTTCGTCGAGTGGAGCGCGGCCGTCACCACCACCGGCAGCGCCGGCACGGTGACCACGCGGGCCACCAACCGCCATGCGACGCTCGCCATCGACCTCGGCCCGGGCACGCTCCTCGTCCGCGCGCTGAAACCACGGGCGTGACACGCATGGCGAACCGGCGCGGGCTGCAGCTCGACCTCGACTACGCCGCCGCGGCGCAGCTGGTCTTCGAAGCCTATCTCGACTTCCTCACCACCCCCGTGGACCCGGCGGAACGCCGCGACCCGAAGAACTTCGCGGCCTGGAACGCCGCCGGCCGCTCCGCCATGGCGCATATCGCCGACATCGAGAAACGCGCGGAGGCGGCCGGCAACCCGGCGCAGGTGGACGCCGTCGGCGCGATCCTCGCCGAGGCGCGCCGCTGCCTCACCGACGATGCAACCGAAGAGCAGGAGGACCCCGATGGCGACCCAGGAGGCGACGCCTGACTTCCTCGAATCCGCCTGGATCTGGAACCACGTCCAGGGCCAGCCGACGCCGGCGCCGCATCGCCGCATCGCCCGCTGGCTGCAGGCGCGGCAGGATGCGCAGGACCACCGCCTGCTGCTGATGGCCTTCCGCGGCTGCGGCAAGTCCACCATGGTCGGGCTGTTCTGCGCCTGGCGCCTGCTGCGCGAGCCCGACACGCGCATCCTGGTGCTGGCCGCCGACCAGGCACTGGCGGTGAAGATGGTGGCGCAGGTGCGGCGCATCCTAGAACGCCACCCGCTCTGCGCCGGCCTGCGCCCGAGCGGGCCCGGCGACTGGGCGATGGACCGCTTCACCGTGCAGCGCCGCGCGGTGCTGCGCGATCCGTCCATGCTGGCGCAGGGGCTGACGGGCAACATCACCGGCGCCCGTGCCGACCTCATCATCTGCGACGACGTCGAGGTCGCCAGCAACTGCGACACGCCGGCGAAGCGGGAGGAGCTGCGGGCGCGGCTGGCGGAATGCGAGTTCATCCTGGTGCCCGGCGGCACCTTGCTGTTCGTCGGCACGCCGCATTGCGCCGAGACGATCTATGCCGCGCCCGGCGCCGAGGACGCCCTCCTGCAGGGCTACCGCCGCCTGGTGCTGCCGCTGCTGGACGCGAATGGCGAGAGCGCCTGGCCGGAACGCTTCACCCCTTCGGGTATCGAGGCATTGCGCAGCCGGGTCGGGCCGCTCGCTTTCGCCCGGCAGATGCTGCTGCAGCCGGTTGCCGCGGCGGCGCTGCGGCTCGATCCCGCGCTGATCATCCGCTACGCGGAGGAGCCGGAATACAGGGAGGCCGGCGGGCGGGCGCAGCTCTCGCTGCTCGGCCGGCGGCTGCTCTCCGGCGGCGGCTTCTGGGACCCGGCCTATGGCCGGCCGGGCATCGGCGATGCCAGCGTGCTGGCCTGCGTCTATGTCGATGGCGAGTCCAACAGCTACCTGCATCGCCTCGCCTATCTGACGCACGACCCGGACAGCGCGGTGGATCCGGCGACGCAGCAATGCCAGGCGGTCGCCGGCGTGCTGCGGGACCTGCTGCTGCCGGTGGTGCGGGTCGAGACCAACGGGCTCGGCCGCTTCCTGCCGGCGCTGCTGCGGCGGGAGCTGGCCCGTGCCAACGCCCCCTGCACGGTGATCGAGCATGCCAGCCGCCGCGCCAAGGCCGAGCGCATCCTGTCCGCCTTCGACCCGGCACTCGCCGGGCGCCGGCTGCACGCCCATGCCGGCATCTTCCGCACCCGCTTCGCGGCGGAGATGGCGGCCTGGCGGCCGGATGCGGCCAATGGCCGGGATGACGCGCTGGACGCGGTGGCCGGCTGCCTGCTGAACGAGCCGGTCCGGCTGCCGCAGCTGCCGCCGGCGGTGCGCGGGATGCCGTGGCGCGGGGTGTGACAGGAGGGAAGGTTGGGGAGGGAAAAGTATTCCCTCCCCAAGCCCCACCCTTCCTTTTTGTGAGTCTGGCATTCGCCGCGCGGTGGCTGCCAGACTCAGAAAAATAGATGAGGGGTCCGGGGAGAATACCTTCTCCCCGGCCTTCCTACTCCTGCCGCAGCACCTCCCGCGCATGCCGCGCGGCGCCGTCCGCGGTCATCTCCCAGCGCCCGTCCTCGCGCCGCCGCGCAAGGCCCATGGCGTCGAGCCGGGCCAGGCAGGGCCCGTCCTTGAGCCCATCCGGCCGGCCCGGCGGCCCCACCAGGGTCAGCCGGTGCAGCGCCGAGCGGCAGCAGCTTTCCAGATAGGGCTCGTTCCACATCGTCACGGTTTTCGCATCGTCCCGGTCGCGCATCCCCGCAGGGTGGGCGCGCCGGGCCCACCCTTCAAGGAGACCCGCCATGCAGATCGAGCCGACCTGGTGGATCACGGCGATCGAGGCGCCGATCGTCGCCGCCCTGTTCCACATGCTGCACGGCCTGCGCCGCGACATGCAGGACCGGATCGAGCGCAGCGACCAGCGCGAGAGCGAGGTAGTCACCCGCACCCGCGACGAGCTGGCCGAGTTCAAGCTCGAGGTCGCGCGCGCCTATGTGCCGCTCTCCCTCATCCGCGACGTGGACCAGCGGCTGTCGCAGCACCTGCTGCGGATCGAGTCGAAGCTGGAGGAGGTGCGGCGCTGCACCCAGGTGCCCGCCCGCAGCCGCGGCGTGGTGGGGGAGGACGTGGCATGACCGCGCCCGAGATCCTCGCGCTGACCCTGCGGGCCGAGGCCGGCGACCGGCCGGTGCGGGCGATCGAGGCGCTGGCCGCGCTGGTGGTGAACCGGGCGCGGCAGGCGGGGCGGGATGCGGCCGACCTGGCGCGCTTCGCCCCGGGCGCCACGGCCGGGGAGGCCTGGCCGGCGCTGCTGGCGCGGGCCTGCCGGGCGCCCTTCCTGTTCGGCTGCTGGATGCCGCGGCACCCGCGGCGGGCGGCGCTGCTGGAGGCGGCGCGCGCCGAGGATTCGGCGCTGGCGATCTGCCGCCGCGTCGCGGTGCGGGCGGTGGCCGGCGCGCTGCCGGACCCGACGGAAGGGGCGACGCATTGGCATGCGGCGGAGGTGCTGCCGGGCTGGGCGCTGGGGCAGGTGCCGAGCGCCGAGATCGGCGGGTTGGTCTTTTACCGGCTGCGGTAAGGTTGGGGAGGGAAACAGGTGTTCCCTCCCCAAACCCCACCCTTCCCTTTTGTGAGTCGGCTGCCGCCGCGTGGCAAATGCCAGACCCGGAAAAATAGATGAGGGGGTCCGGGGAGAATACCTTCTCCACCGGCCTTTCTCACCCCAAGGCCAGCGCCGCCGCCACCCGCCGCGCGAAGGCTGCCGGGTCGCGCGGCACATCGCCGTCCTGCACCCGCGCGAGGTCGAGCAGCAGCCCGGCCGTCTCGCCCAGCAGCGGGTCGCCCGCCGCATTCGCCGCCAGCCTGGCGATCAGCTTGTGCCGAGGGTTCACCTCCAGCACCGGCAGCGCCCCGCCGGTCTCCCGGCCCGCGCGGCGCAGCAGGCGCTGCATCTGCAGGTCGGGGCCGTATTGCGGCGCCGCCAGCACCACGGCGCTGTCCACCAGCCGGTCGGTGGCGCGGACCTCGGAGACCTGGTCCTTCAGCGCCTCCTTCAGCAGCGCCAGCAGGGCGGTGACGTCGGCCGCCTCGCCCGCCGCCTCGCCGCCCGCGACCTTCGACAGGTCGACCGTGCCCTGGGTCACGCTGCGGACCGGCTTGCCCTCGAACTCGGTCAGCCGGTCGGGCCAGAAGGCGTCGATGTGGTCCGACAGCAGCAGCACCTCGACGCCCTTGGCGCGGAAGCCCTCAAGCTGCGGGGAGGCGGCGAGCGCCGCAGCGTCGTCGCCCGAGAGGATGTAGATCGCCTCCTGCCCCTCCTTCATCCGGGAGACGTAGTCGGCCAGCGAGGTCCAGCCCTCGACGGCCGAGGAGCGAAGCGCAGCAGCGCGGCGATGTCCTTGCGGTGCTCGGCATCCTCGAAGATGCCCTCCTTCAGCACCGGGCCGAAATTCCTCCCAGAACTTGGCGTAGTCCTCCGCGTCCTTCGCCCGCGTCTTCAGCTCGGACAGCACGCGGCTGGTGACCGCCTTGCGGATGCGGGCCAGCACCGGCGTCGCCTGCAGCATCTCACGGCTGACATTCAGCGGCAGGTCCTCGGTATCCACCACGCCATGGACGAAGCGCAGCCAGGGCGGCAGCAGCGCGGCTTCCTCGGTGATGAACATGCGGCGGACATGCAGGCGGACGCGGCTCTCGCGCTCGCCCTCCACGGCCTGGAAGGGCTTCATGCCGGGGACGAAGAGCAGCGCGGCGAAGTCGAGCATGCCCTCCGCCCGCCAGTGCAGCGTCGACCAGGGGGTGTCGAAGGCGTGCGCGACGTGGCGGTAGAACTCGGCGTACTGCTCCTCGGTGACGTCCGACTTCGCCTTCCGCCAGAGCGCGGTGCCCTCGTTCGCCGGCTCGTCCTGGCCGTCCCGCGCCACGGTGATCGGGATGGCGATGTGGTCGGCCCATTTGCGGATGATCGTCTGCAGCCGGAAGGGCTCGAGGAATTCCTCGGCATCGGCCTTCATGTGCAGCACGATGTCGGTGCCGGCCTCGGCCCGCTCGGCCGGGGCGAGCGTGTAGTCGCCCTTCCCTTCCGACGCCCAGAGCCAGGCCTCCTCCGTGCCAGCGCGGCGCGAGGTCACCTCGACCCGGTCGGCGACCATGAAGGCGGAATAGAAGCCGACGCCGAACTGGCCGATCAGGCTCGGCTTGTCGGCGGCCGGCGCCTCGGCCAGCGACTTGGCGAAGGCCAGGGTGCCGGACCGGGCGATGGTGCCGAGATGCTCGACCAGCTCCGCCTTGCCCATGCCGATCCCGGCATCGGAGATGGTGAGGGTGCGGGCTTCCTTGTCCGGCAGGATGCGAAGCTTCGGCACCTCCGGCAATGCCAGCTCCGGCCTGGTCAGCGCCTCGAACCGGCGGCGATCGACGGCGTCGGCGGCATTGGCCACCAGCTTCGCGCAGGAAGATCTCGCGCTCGGAATAGAGCGCGTGCACCACGAGATCCAGCAGGCGCCCGACCTCGGCGCCGAATTCATGCCGCTCCACGGTCTCGCTCACGGTGTTCCCCCAACAGGTGACGTCTGAAACGAGGGGCGATATGCGGGAGCCCTGCCCGGCTTTCAACCGGCACGGAGGGTCAGCGATGGACGCGACGATCTACACCATGGTCCGTGCGGCGGACTGGCGGCAGGCCGAGCGGACCGGCGAGTACCACGGCAGCGCCGACGACCGGCGCGACGGCTTCCTGCATTTCTCGGCGGCCGGCCAGCTGCGCGCCAGCGCGGCGAAGCACCGGGCGGGGGAGGCCGACCTGCTGCTGGTGGCGGTCAAGGCCGCGGCGCTCGGCGCGGCGCTGCGCTGGGAGCCGGCGGGCAGCCGGCCCGGGCTCTTCCCGCATCTCTACGGTGCGCTTCCGCTCGCCGCGGTGGCCAGCGTCACGCCGCTGCCGCTCGGGGCGGATGGGCGGCACGTGTTTCCGGTGGAGATTCCCTAGAGGCCCCGTCTTCCCGGCTTTGCCCGCACCCGTCCCCTACCCCTCCAGCAGCGCGGCCACCGTCGCCAGCGGCATCGGCCGCCCCAGATGGTAGCCCTGCGCCTCGCCGCAGCCGGCGCCGCGCACCATCGCCAGGTGCTCCGGCCCCTCGACCCCTTCGGCCGTCGCCGTCATCCCCAGCTCGGCCGCCAGCCCGGCGACCGAGCGGACGATCGCCAGGCAATCCGGCCGTCCCACGGCGTCGCGCACGAAGGACTGGTCGATCTTGATCTTGTCGAAGGGGAAGGTGCGGAGATAGCCGAGCGAGGCATAGCCGGTGCCGAAATCGTCGAGCGCCATGCGCACGCCCATCGCCCGCAGCTCCCGCAGGCTGGCCAGCACCGCGTCGTTCCGCTGCAGCAGCACGGATTCGGTGATCTCCAGCTCCAGCCGCTGCGGCGCCAGGCCGGCGGCCTCCAGCGCCTCCCGCACCACGCGGGCCACCTCGCCGCCGACGAACTGCACCGGCGACAGGTTGACCGCCACCTTCACATGCGCCGGCAGCCGCGCCGCATCGGCGCAGGCCTGCCGCAGCACCCATTCGCCAAGCGGCAGGATCAGCCCGGTCTCCTCGGCGATCGGGATGAACTCCGCCGGGGAGATCGGGCCGCGCCCGGGATGGGTCCAGCGCAGCAGCGCCTCGAAGCCGGTCGGCCGGTTCTGCTTCAGGTCGAAGATCGGCTGGTAGGCCAGCGTCACCGCGCCGGTGCCCAGCGCCTCCCGCAGGTCGGCATGCAGCAGCAGGCGCGTCTCGCGCTCCGCCGCCATGGGCGGGGCGAAGAAGCGCAGGCCGCCGCGCTCCTCCGCCCGGGCGCGGAACAGCGCCAGGTCGGCATGCCGCAGCAGCGTCTCGGGCTGCGGCATGGGCCGGTCATGCTCGGCCACCGCGATGCCGATGGTGACGCCGATGCTGGCGCGGTACTCGCCGAGCAGGAAGGGGCGGGTCAGCGCCTCCCGCACCCGCCGCGCCATCCCGGCGGCCCGGCTGCGCAGCGTCTCGCCGGCCAGGGCGCCGCACAGCAGCAGGGCGAATTCGTCGCCGCCCAGCCGCGCCGCCAGGTCGTCCGGCTCAAGGCAGCGGTCGAGCCGCCCGGCCGCCTCCTGCAGCAACGCGTCGCCCACCACATGGCCGAGCGCATCGTTCACCACCCGGAAGCCGTCGAGGTCGAGCGAGAGCACGGCGACGCCGCGCTTCGCCTCGACCGCCTCGACCAGGCGTTCCTGGAAGGCGGCACGGTTCGGCAGGCCGGTCAGCGTGTCATGCAGCGCCAGGTGGCGGATGCGCGCCTCGGCCGCCTTCCACTCGGTGATGTCCTCGAAGACGATGGCGATGCCTTCGCCCAGCCGCATGGTCTGGCTGCGGATCCAGAGCACGCCCTTGGGTACCTCGAAGCGGGCCTCGCGCCGTAGCGGCTCGCCGCTGGCCAGCACGCGGGCATAGCCCTCGATGATCTCGCCGCCGCGCGGGTCGCCGCGCAGAAGCGCCCGCAGCGAGGCGCCCTGCATCTCGATCCGCTGGTGGGAAAACAGCCGGGCCGCCTCCGGATTGGCGTAGTCGAGCGTGAAGTCCACCACCCGGCCGGTGGCGTCGCGCACCGGCAGGCCGACCATGAAGCCTTGCGGGGAGACTTCCTGCGCGGCGCGGAAGCGGGCCTCGGTGACGTCCCGCGCCGCTTCGGCGGCCTGCAGGTCGGAGATGTCGACCAGGACGTTCACCGCGCCGGTCAGCCGCCCGGCGGCATCCCGCAGGGGGCTTGGAAAGGGCGCGATCGCCACCCGGCTGCCGTCCGGCCGTTCGCCGAAGGCCCAGCGGCCACTGACCGGCCGGCCTTCCCGCAGGCAGGTGGCCGTCGCGGTCTGGTCGTGCGGCATGGGCGTGCCGTCCGGGGCGAACAGCCGCAGGGACCCGCACCAGAGCGTCTCGCCGAGCGGCGGCGCATAGCCCCAGAGCCTGGCCGCGGCCGCGTTGTAGAAGGTCAGCCGCCCGGCGGCGTCGACGGTGTAGACGGCGACCCCCAGCGCCTCGATCAGCGCACGCTCGCGCTGCGCCACGAGCTCGCATTCCGCGCCCGGGCAGGGCGCCAGGCCGGGCCGGAAGGCGGCCAGCGCGGCGGCGGACAGGCCGTCGGTCACGGCTGCACGGCGGGGGCCCGGGTCGCCCCGGCGGCCAGCGGCGCACATGTCCTGGCGCGAGACATCGTTGCTCCTTGATCCGTATCTCGGCCGGCACAGCGGGTTCGGCGAGGATTGGTCGGATAATAGTCGCTCGATCGTGAACCCGTATATTCGAATCCCTTAGCCCTTGCCGAGTTCGGTCGCCGCTGTGGCCGGGCTGCTCAGGGCGGGGCCGGCAGCCGCACCGGGGCCAGGCCGGCGGGCTCCGCCCGCCGCGCCCGCTCGCTCATCACGCAGGCGAAGACCACCACCGCACCGCCCAGCAGCGTCGCCGGGTCCGGCGCGACACCCCAGAGCCCGAGATCGAGCCCGACCGAGACGGGCAGGGCGACGAAGCCGTAGGGGCCGAGGCGGGCGGCATCGGCATGCCGGTAGGCGGCGGCGGTCAGCACCACCGCGGTGCCGGCGAGCAGCCCGTTGAGCCCGAGCCGCGCCAGGTCGACCGGCGGCGCCGGCACCCAGTTCAGCGCGGCCATCGGCCCGAAGACCAGCAGCCCGACCAGGCCGGGCCAGAGCACCACGCCGACCAGGCCGGGCTCGTCCCGCAGCCGGCGGTTGACGGTCTGCGACACGGCGAAGGCGAGGGTGCCGAGCAGGACGGTCAGGTAGCCGGCCAGCGGCCCGGCCCCGCCGCCGAGCTTCGGCGCCACCGCCAGCAGCACCCCGCCGAAGCCGGCCAGGCACCAGAACCAGGCGGCGCGCGGCACCGCTTCCCGCAGCACCAGGGCGGACAGGGCGAGGGTGATCAGCGGCGCGGTGAAGAAGACCAGGTAGCCGGCGGCCAGCGGCAGTTGCCGGAAGGCGAGGAAGAAGCTGGCGGCCGAGATCATCATGGCGAGGATGCGGAGGGCATGCAGCCCGGGCCGCCGCGTGCCGAGCGGCCCGCCGAAGCCGGGCCGGATGGCGCGGGCGGCGAGGAAGGCCGGGACCAGGACGGCATAGCGCAGGAAGATCACCTGCCCGACGCCATACTGGCCGGAGAGCAGCTTGCTGTTCGCGTCCAGCAGGCTGAACAGCACGATGCCGGCCAGCAGCAGCGCCGGTCCCTTCACGCGGTATCCTCCCGGTCCTTGATGGGCGAGGTCGGACCCCGCGGGACTGTCGCCAGGGTATCGCAGAAGCGGCGGGGCTTGCCGAGCCTCGGCGGCGCGGGAGTGGGTTGCGCCGCAGGCGCACGGGACCAGATGCGCCGCCGGGGCAGTCGGCCCGCGGCGGGCCAGGAGACGGGTTCCCTTGGCCCCCGCATCGGGCATTCACCCCGGCGATGACCCCTCGCCTCGCCTCGGCCCTGATGCCCCTGATCCGCAGCCTGGACGCCGAGACGGCGCATGGGCTGGCGCTGCGCGCCCTCAATGCCGGCCTTGCCGGCGCCGACCGGGGCGAGGACGACCAGGTGCTGGCGACCAGCGCGCTCGGCCTGCGCTTCCGCAACCCCTCGGCCTCGCGGCCGGCTTCGACAAGAATGCCGAAGCCGTGCTGCCGCTGATGCGGCTCGGCTTCGGCTGCGTCGAGGCCGGCTCGGTCACGCCGCGGCCGCAGTCCGGCAATCCCCGGCCGCGGATGTTCCGGCTGGAGGAGGACCAGGGCGTCATCAACCGCATGGGCTTCAACAACGCGGGGCTGGAGTCCTACCGGGCCCGTCTCGCCGCGCTGCCGCGGCCGCTGCCGGCGGTGCTCGGCGCCAATATCGGGGTGAACAAGGAAGGCGCGGAGCCGCGCCGCGACTACCCCGCGCTCTATGCCGCGCTGGCGCCGCTGGCCGACTACGTCGCGGTCAACGTCTCCTCCCCCAACACGCCGGGGCTGCGCGACCTGCAGGGGGAGGCGGCGCTGATCGGCATCCTCGAGGCCATCGCCGCCGTGCGCGGCACCGGAGGCCTGCCGCTGCTGGTGAAGATCGCGCCCGACCTGGCCGGGGACGCGCTCGGCCCGATCGTCGAGGCCTGCGTGGCGCATGGCGTCGCCGGGCTGATCGTCGCCAACACCACCCTCGCCCGGCCGGCGACGCTGCGCAGCCGCCACCGCGCCGAGGCCGGCGGCCTGTCCGGCCAGCCGCTCTTCGAGCGCTCGACCGAGATGCTGCGGCAGGTCTACCGGATCTCGCGCGGGCGGCTCACCCTGGTCGGGGTGGGAGGCATCGCCTCGGGCGCGCAGGCCTATGCGAAGATCCGGGCCGGCGCCTCCCTCGTGCAGCTCTATGCCGGCTTCGCCTATGCCGGGCCGGCCCTGGTCCCGCGCATCAAGGCCGAACTCGCCGCGTTGCTGAGGCGCGACGGCTTCGCCCGGGTCGGCGACGCGGTCGGCGTCGATTGCTGAAGGAGAGAGAGTTGGACATCCTCGACGGCATCGCGCCGATCGCCGACCGCTACGACGGCTACGTGCTTGACCTCTGGGGCGTGGTGCATGACGGCAAGCGGCCCTATCCCGGCGTGCCGGAGGCGCTGGGCGCGCTGAAGGCGCGCGGCAAGCGCATCGTCTTCCTGACCAATGCGCCGCGCCGGGCCTGGTTCATCCGCGAGATGCTGGACCGCATGGGGCTCGACCGCGGGCTCTATGACGGGATCATGTCCTCGGGCGAGATCGCCTGGCGGATGCTGCGGGAGAAGCGCCATCCCTGGTTCGCCCGGCTCGGCCCGAAGGCCTTCCATATCGGGCCGGAGCGCGACCTCTCGGTGGCCGAGGAGGGCGCGGCGGAGCTGGTGGCCGATGCGGCCGAGGCCGACTTCCTGCTGAACACCGGGCCGGACCCCGACCGCGGCTCGCATGACGCGACGCGCTACATGCCGGCGTTGCAGGCCGCGGCGCGCTACCAGCTGCCGATGGTCTGCGTCAACCCGGACCGCCACGTGATGGTGGGCGGGGAGCGGCTGATCTGCGCCGGCGCGCTGGCCGACCTCTACAAGCCGATGTGCGGCGACATCTTCGAGGTCGGCAAGCCCGACCCCGCGGTCTACGACCCGGTGCTGGAAATCCTCGGCATCGCCGACCGCCGCCGGGTGGTCGCCATCGGCGACACGCCGCATACCGACCTCGCGGGCGCGCAGGCGGCGGGGCTCGACGCGCTCTGGGCGCTGACGGGACTTGCCGAGCACGAGCACGGCGACAATCCCGCGCCCGAGGTTTTGCGTCAGGTGGCGCTGCGCGAGGGGGTCGAGCCGATCGCCGCGATCCGCGCGCTGCGCTGGTAGCCTGGGCGCGAAGGCCCCGGGCGGGATCCGCCCGGGGCTGGGGTCACGCGGCCCGCCGGCCGGTCAGACGATGTTCCAGTCGTTGCCCGGGTTGCTCACGTTCGGCACCGCCACCAGCGTGCCGCCCGACATCTGCAGCAGCGTGATGGTGCCGTCGAAGCCGCGCAGCAGGATGTCGTCGGTGCCGTCGCCGTTGTAGTCGCCGGTGTACTGCACCTCGGTCCTCGGCCCCGGCGTGCCGACCGTGGTCAGCGTCCCGCCGAACAGGTTCCAGTCGGTCAGCGTGCCGTCCTCGGCGCGCAGCAGGATGTCGTTGTGCCCGTCGCCGTTGAAGTCGCCGATGCCGACCGGCTGGAGCGTGGCGCCGGGATTGCCGATGACGGCCTGCGACAGCAGCGTGCCGCCGTTCATCAGGTACTCGGTCAGCGTGCCGTCCGCCGCGCGCAGCAGGATGTCCGCCTTGCCGTCCGCGTTCAGGTCGCCGGTGCCGACGACCGACAGCGCATTGCCCGGATTGGCGAAGCTGGCCGCGGCCTCGATCGTGGTGCCGTTCATCTGCCAGATGCCGAGCGTGCCGTCGGCATTGTGCAGCAGGATGTCGGCCCGGCCGTCGCCGTTGAAGTCGGCCACGCCATCGACCCGCCAGCTGGCGCCGGGGGCGCCGATCACGCCCTCCACCGGCGCCGCGCCGCCGTTCAGCTGCCAGGACCGCAGCGTGCCGTCGGCGCCGCGCAGCAGCACGTCGCTGCGGCCGTCGCCGTTGAAGTCGCCTTCCCCGGCCACCTCGTAGCCGGGCGGCGGGTTGCCGAGGACGGCGGCGCCGCCGACGGTCGAGCCCACCATCATGTAGTTCACCAGCGTCCCGAAGGAGGTCTGGAACAGGATGTCGGCATTGCCGTCGCCGTTGAAGTTCGGCGCATGCTGGGCGAAGTACACCGGTGGCAGCGACTGGTAGATGATGTCGTTCGGGCCCAGCGCGCTGACCCCCGCCAGGAAGGCGAGGTCGAAGGTGCCGGGGTTGTAGAAGACCGCCAGTCCCTGCACGCCGAGCAACGTGGCGGACTGCACGCTGATGCCCGCCGGCGTCACCCCGCCGGCGAATTGCAGCTTGTCGACGCCAGGGGTGAAGTCCTGGACCCAATCCTGCCCGTCGCCGGGGGAAAAGGCGAAGGTATCGGCGCCGGCCCCTGCCACCAGAAAATCATCGCCGCGGCCGGCAATGATCAGGTCGCCGCCACTGCCGGCAGGCAGCCCATCCCGAAATGGCGTCCCCAGGACTATCGCCATGCGTCATCTCCCCTTTGCCCATGACCGTGCGATCGGCGAAAGACGCCACCGCTCGGGCTTGGGAACGCCCGAGCGGCGCTTCCGATCCATCGCGACGGGCAGCGCCAGCGGTGGAAGTGGCTCAGTCCTCGGCTTCAGCCGCGACCGGCATGTCGCGCTGGTTGATCAGGATGACGAAGGTGGCGCTCGCCATGAGCGCGAGGGCGGCGACGTCGCCGAGATGGTAGCCCAGCCCGACCTGGGCGCGGGCAAGCACGGCAAGGCCGGCCAGGACGGCGAGAAGCCCCGCCCAGAGCCACAGACGGCCGGTGGACGAAGCGGTGGGACGGGCGACGGTCTGCGGCGCCATGCGGGCGTTCCTTCCTTTGGCTGAAGGGCCCCAGTTTGGCAGCCATGCCGGGCACCAGAAGGCGCCCGGCGGCTCAACTCGGCGGGAGGATCAGGCTTGGTCGTCCTCCTCCGCCGCCGGATGGACCAGGCCCTTCTGGCTGGCCAGGATCATCGTGGTAGCGCCGAACATGGCGCCGAGCGTGATGATCTCCGCTAGGTAATAGCCCTTGCCGAAGCTGGCGCTGGCAACCATCGCCAGCGCGGAGATGCCGAGGCCGACGACCGTCCAGAGCCAGAGGTTGCTCGCGACATGGCCGGTGATGCTGTTGTACATGGGGTGCCTCCCGGTTGGAGCACGCCCTGCGGAACGGCCTTGCGCCGCCGGCACGGCCGGTGCTCGCCGCGATCATGCGCCCCGGCCGGTCGATCCGCACATGACATTAATCCCATTTTCGACGTCAGGCGCCGAAGCCGAAGCGGCTTCCCGTGGTGCAGAGCACGAGCGTCTGCGGCATCTCCCGCTTGGCGGCTTCCAGGAATTCGGCCCGCTGCAATGCATCGGGAAGACATGGTCGATGTCCTGGCGCTTCAGCTCCGCCATGACGCGGTCGAGATAGTCCTGCGGCGCCGGGGCCAGGTGGAAGCCGCCGACCAGGGCGTGCACCTTCTCGATTCCCGTCACCTCCCGCGCCCGGCGGAGCGTGTTGAGGATGCCGGCATGGCCGCAGGAGGTGACGACCACCAGGCCGCGACCCTTCAGGTTGTAGCAGGTGGCGTGCTCGTGCAGGTGCTGGTCGGGCACCGGCTGGCCTGCCAGCTCGGCCGGGGTGAAGTGGTGCTCGGCGTATCTCGAGACGTCGCAGCCGGCGCCGTCCTGCTGGCCGAAGATCACCGAGGTGTTGGGCAGCACGCGTTCCTGGCTGACCCGGGGGATGATGCCGGTGGTGAAGGCATGGCCCTCGATCACCTGGGGGTCCTCGCTCGGCACCGGGGTGACGCGGGCGGCGGCCAGCATCGACCGGTCGAGCCGGCCGAAGCTGGCGAAGGCGCCGTTGCCGGCCGGCGAGACGCGCTGGCAGAAGGCGTCCTCGCCGCCGAGATACAGCCGGAGGTCGGCTTTCATCTGCGCCCGGTGCTTGTCGAGGAAGCCCTCCAGTCCGCCGAAATGGTCGAGATGGCCGTGGCTGGCGACCAGGGCATCCAGGGTGGCGGGGTCGAGGCCGAGCAGCTCGAGGTTGTTGTTCAGCGTCTCCCCGGTCCAGCCGAAGTCGAGCAGGATGCGCCTGGTCTCGCTGCCCCGGGTCGAGGCCATCCAGAGCGAGAGGCCCCATTCGCTGCGTAGCACCCGGCGTTCCTGCGCGCCGCGGAAGCCGCGCACGCGCTCGATCCGCACGCCGGGCACCTGGGCGCCGCTGATGAAGATGTCGTGGTTGCCGTCGGTGACCACCTGGATCGAGAGGCTGTCGACCTCCGGCGCCTCGATCCGCGGCGTCGCGGCGCCAGCGGGGAAGCCGGTGCAGGCGAAGGCGGCGGCAGCGGCGGAGCCCTGCAGCAGGCGGCGGCGTGGGATCATGGCGTGGTTCCTCCGTCGCGCAGCCTGCGCGCGGGGAACCGCGGCGGCTACGGCGCCGCGCAGTATGCGCGCGGGGAAACCGCGGCGGCTACGGCGTTGCGAAACCCGGCAGGAAGGGCCGTGCCGCGAGGAACCCCTCCGCGGCCTGCAGCACCAGGCCATCCGCCAGCCGCGGCCCGGCAAGCTGCAGCCCCACGGGCAGGCCGGCGGCGGTCCGGCCGCAGGGGACCGAGACGGCCGGCCCATGCGACAGGTTGAAGGGGTAGGAGAACTCCGCCCAGACCAGCCAGTCCCAGGCATGGTGGTCCCAATGCGGCGGGCGCTGCAGCCCGACCGGGAAGGCGGCGACGGAGGCGGCCGGCGTCGCCAGCAGGTCGAAGCCCGCTGTCGTGAACCAGTCGTTCACCGCCGCCGCATAGGCGATGCGGCGGCCCTGCGCGGCAAAGCCGTCCATGAAGGAGAAGTCGCGGTAGTCCTCGGTGCAGGCGACCAGGCCGGGATCCATCTGCGCCGCCTGCGTGGCATCCTTCGGCAGGAAGGGGCGGTAGGCGGCGCCCCAGATCCGTCGCTCCAGCGCCGGGCCCTCCGGCCCCCAGGGCGGCGTCACCTGCTCGACCGTCGCGCCGGCGGCTTCCAGCTGCTTCACCGCCGCCTCGACCAGCGTGGCGACCTCGGGGTCCACCTTCGCGTGGCCCAGATCGGGGCTGTAGGCGATGCGCAGGCCGCGCACCCTGCCGGGCGGCACCTCGGCCGGGAAGGTCTCGCCGAGGGTGGTGTGGTCGAGCGGATGCGGACCGGCCATGACCGAGAACATCAGCGCCGCGTCGGCGACGCTGCGGGTGATCGGCCCGGCATGGGAGATGGCGCCGTTGTTCGGGTGCGGCACGTAGGGCACCCGGCCATAGGTCGGCTTGAAGCCGACCGCGCCGCAGAAATGCGCGGGCAGGCGGATGGACCCGGCGCCGTCGGTGCCGAGATGCAGCGGCCCGCAGCCGGCCCCGGCCAGCGCCGCGGCGCCGGAGGACGACCCGCCCGAGGTCACGCCGTGCTGCCACGGATTGTGCGTCGCCCCGGTCAGCGGGTTGTGGCTCACCGCGGTCCAGCCATGCTCGGTGCTGGTGGTCTTGCCGAGGATGATGGCGCCGGCGGCGCGCAGCCGGGCGACCAGCGGCGCGTCGGCGGTGGCGGGCGTCGCGTCCGAGAGGCGGGAGCCGCGCCGGGTCGGCAGGCCCTCGACCGCCTGGATGTCCTTGATGGTCACGGGCACGCCGTGCAGCGGGCCGAGCATGGCGCCGCGCGTCACCGCTTCCTCCGCGGCCCGCGCCGCGGCGCGGGCGCGCTCCGCATCCAGCGCGGCGAAGGCGTTCAGCCTCGGCTCGCAGGCGGCGATGCGCGCCAGCACGGCCTCGGTGATCTCGACCGGCGAGGCGCGCCGCTCGCGCACCATCGCCGCCATTTCCACCGCCGAGGCGGTCGCCAGCTCGTCAGTCGGTCGTGTCGCCATAGAGCCTATGGTGGCTCTCCAGCATGATCTCGTCCAGCCGGCGTCCGTCACGGAAGCCGGCGAGGCCGGGCGGATAGGCGACGCCCTTCGGCATGCGCGGGCAGGGCTCGGCGGCGCCGATCACCTGGGTCACCGGGAAACGCGCGGCATAGATCGGCAGGGCGTAGTCCTCCTCCTCGTCGCCGACGCCCTTGGCGCGCACCTTGGCCGCGGCGCTCTCGATCTCCATGCCGACCACCATGGTCGCCTTCAGCTCCTGCGTGGTGCTGGGGCGCAGCTCGGCATTCCGGCCGGGGTAGAAGCGGTCGATCATCGCATCCAGCGCGCGCGCCTTCTCCTCGAGGTCGTCGATGATGTGGGCGGTGCCGAAGCACATGGCCGAGCGGTAGTCGACCGAGTGGTTGAAGCCGCAGCGGGCGAGGACGAGGCTGTCGAGATGCGAGACCGTCAGGCAGACCGGCAGGCCCGGCTTCTGCGTCCGCAGCATCCGGCTGGCCGAGGAGCCGTGCCAGTAGAGATGCGTGCCCTCGCGCCAGAAGGCGGTCGGCGTGCAATAGGGCAGGCCGTCGATGACGTAGGCGATGTGGCAGAGCATCGCCGGATCGAGGATCGCATGCACGGAGGCATGGTCGTAGCGGGCCCGCTCGTGCAGGCGGCGGACCTTGTTGCGCTCGGTGACGGGGTAGGAGGCGTCGGACATCGGGGTACCCGGCAGGTTGGACAGGCTGCCGTTTCGCATGGATGATTGGACCGGCGCGAGGGCCAATCCCGGCCATCCCCGCTGGTCCATTGCCGATCCGATGACCGAACCGGCCGAGCTGCTGCTCCCGGGCCTCGACCGCGCCGGCACGGTGCCGATGCTGCGGCAGCTCTACCTGGCGCTGCGCGGCGCCATCCTGGCCGGTGCCCTGCCGCCGGGGGCGCGGCTGCCCTCGACCCGGGCGCTCGGCGCGCAGCTCGGCCTTGCCCGCAACACCGTGGTCGCGGCCTATGACCAGCTGCTGGCCGAGGGCTTCGTCACCGGACGCGCAGGCGCCGGCACGCATGTCTCGGCCGAGCTGCCCGAAGGGCTGGAAGCCGCGCCGGCGCCGCCGCCCGCGGCCCCTGCCGCGGTGCCCGCCTCCACCCTGCGCTTCCGCCCCGACCCGGCCTCGCCGCAGCCTTCCACCCGGCCCTTCAACACCGGCCGCACCGGCTGGGACGAAAGGTCCCAGGCGGTCTGGCGCAGCCTGACCCTGCGGCGGCTCGGCACGCCGGACCCGGCGCTGTTCGGCTATGGCGACCCGCAGGGCGCGCGGCCGCTGCGGCAGGCGATCGCCACCCATCTGCGTGCCGCCCGCGCGGTGCGCTGCGACCCCGACCAGGTGGTGGTCACGGCCGGGGCGCAGCAGGCGATCGACCTGGTGCTGCGGGTGCTGCTGGAGCCGGGCGAGGCGGTCTGGGTGGAGGATCCCTGCTACCCCGCCCTGCGCGCGGCATTGGCCGCGGCGCGCGCCGGCATCGTCCCGGTGCCGGTCGATGCCCAGGGGATGGTGGTGGCTGCCGGCATCGCCGCGGCGCCCGGCGCCCGCCTCGCCTATGTCACGCCGTCGTCCCAGTACCCGATGGGCGTCGTGCTCTCCATGGCGCGGCGGCTGGAGCTGCTGGCCTGGGCCCGCCGCGCCGATGCCTTCGTGCTGGAGGACGACTACGACAGCGAGTTCCGCTATGCCGGCCGCCCGCTGGCCGCGCTGCAGGGGATCGATGACGCGGGCCGGGTGATCTATGTCGGCACCTTCAGCAAGGTGCTGTTTCCCGGCCTCCGGCTCGGCTACGCGGTGCTGCCGCCGGCGCTGCTGGAGCCGGTCCGGGCGGCGCGGCTGATGGTCGACTGGCACCCGGCGGGCCTCGCCGAGGGCGTCGTCACCGATTTCCTGGCGGAGGGGCATTTCGCCCAGCACCTCCGGCGGATGCGGCTGCGCTACCGCGCCGGGCGGGACGCGCTGGTGGCGGCACTGGCCGAGCACGCGCCGATGCTGGCGGTGGAGCCACCGGACCAGGGGCTGAAGCTGCTGGCCCGGCTGCCGGACGGGATGGACGACATGGCGCTGGCGGCGGCGGCGGAACGCCGCGGCGTGGTGGCCCGGCCGCTGAGCCCGATGTTCCTGGTCGCGCCGCCGGTCCGCGCCCTGCTGCTGGGCTTCTCCGGCCACGAGCCCGGCGCGCTGCGCTGGGCGGCGCGGGCGCTGGGCGTGGCGCTGCGGGACTGAGGGCGCCTCGCCCGGCGGCGGCGCCGGCCGCGCCTCAGCCCTGCATCAGCTTCCGCGCATTGGCCCGCACCCGCCGATGCGCCGGGGCCATCGCCGCCTCGTAGACCGCATGGCCCGTCTGCCCCGCCAGCATCGCCTGGCTGGCCGCCATGGCGCCGGCCGTGAAGGCCTTCTGCTTCTCCAGCACGTAGCCGGTCAGTCGCGCCTGGGCCTCGGCCGGCTCGGTCCAGAGCTGCATGCTGCGGAGGGTGAAGACGAAGGCGGTCTGCCAGGCAAGGGTCGCGGTGGTGAAAGGATTCAACGCCTGGTCTCCGTACGGGTCGGCGAACAGAGCAAGGGCCGGGCTGCGGAGTTCCCGCAACCCGGCCCAGTATAGTCTCCCTGCCGTGAGCCGGCAGGGATTTTCCGCCGCCGATCCTACAGCGCGGCGAGGACGGTCTCGGCCTTGCTCACCTCGAAGGCGCCCGGCGCCTCGACCGCGACATGGGTGACCTTGCCGTTCTTGGCCACCAGCACGAAGCGCTGGCTGCGGATGCCCAAGCCCCGCGCGACCAGGTCGAGCTCGAGGCCCATCTTCTTGGTGAAGTCGGCGCTGCCATCGGCCAGCATCATCACCTTGTCACCGACGCCCTGGTCCTTGCCCCAGGCGCCCATGACGAAGGCATCGTTCACCGCCATGCAGGCGACGGTATCGACGCCCTTGGCCTTCAGCGCGTCGTAGTTCTGCACGTAGCCCGGCAGGTGCTTGGCCGAGCAGGTGGGGGTGAAGGCGCCGGGGACGCCGAACAGCACGACGGTCTTGCCGCCGAACAGCTCCTCGGTGCTGATCTCCTTCGGGCCCTCGGCCGTGCCCTGCATCAGCTTGGCCGACGGGATGCTGTCTCCGACCTGGATCGTCATGGCTTGGTCCCTCCTCCGCGTTGCGGTCCTTCGCCATGTAGTGGCTTCCGTGGCTCCTGTCACCGCGAGCGGCCCCGGCGCGAATGCCGCCGCCGGTGGCGGTTGTGACAGGTTGCGGCGCAAGGGTCCGGATGCTTGCGCCCCGGCCGCGACGCCGCCATCTTCGATGCATGGCAAAACGCGTGCGACCCGGAACGATGACGCGCTCCTCCCGCAGGGAAGGCTATCTCGGCGGGCAGGTCCTGATCGCGATGCCCAGCCTGCAGGACCCGCGCTTCTCCCGCACGGTCATCTGCCTCTGCGCCCATTCGCCGGACGGGGCGATGGGCATCGTGCTGAACAAGCCGCTGGAGGGGCTGTCCTTCGACGAAGCTGCTGAAGCAGCTCGGCCTGCAGCCGGTGCCGCCGCAGCGGCGCATCCGGCTGTTCCAGGGCGGCCCGGTGGAAGGCGGCCGCGGCTTCGTGCTGCACACGCGGGACTGGTCCAACGACCAGTCGCTGCCGGTCTCGGACGACCTCGCGCTGACCGCCAGCGTCGACATCCTCTCGGCCATCGCCGGCGGCGGCGGCCCGCGCGAGGGCATCCTGGCGCTGGGCTATGCCGGCTGGGGCCCCGGCCAGCTGGAGGACGAGATCCAGGCCAATGCCTGGCTCTCCGTCACCCCGGACGAGGCGCTGCTGTTCGGCGGTGATGGCGACGCCAAGTGGCTGCAGGCCATGGCCAAGCTGAAGGTCGACCCGGCCCTGCTCTCGGGCGCCGCCGGGCACGCCTGAGGCCCCCGCCGGGCGGCTGTGCGCGCCGGCACAGGTCTGTAGAATACGATATGCCAAAATGGCGCTGCCGGCTTCCGGCAGGAGGACCACGCCATGCCCGACCCACAGATCGCGGCGCTCGCGCAATCCCTGACGCAGGCGAATGCCCGATGGCAACCGCGCGTCACGCCGCTCACCACGCTGCCCGAGGACCAGCTTCGCCGCAGACTCGGCGTCGTCGTCGACCAGGCCTCGCTCGCCGCCGCCATGGCGCCGCGCCAGGCCCTCGCCGCGCTGGCGTCGCTGTCCTTCGACCCCGCGGTCGACTGGCGCAACCGCGGCGGCAAGAATCACATCACGCCGGTGAAGGACCAGGGCGGCTGCGGCTCCTGCGTCTCCTTCTGCTGCACGGCGCTGGTCGAGGCGATGGCCTCGATCGAGCACGGCGCGACGCTCGACCTGGCCGAAGCCGACCTGCATTTCTGCTCCTCGCACGGGGCGAGCTGCGGCGGCTGGTGGCCCGACCAGGCGCTCGGCCAGATCCAGTCGCGCGGCATCCCGGACGAGGCCGCCTTCCCCTATGCCACCGCCTTCGAGGGCCCCGGCGGCGCCCCGGTCTGCCACACCGCCGCCGACCGCAATGCCCGGGCGGTGAAGATCACCTCCTTCGGCAGCCTGGCCGATGCGGCGGCGCGCAAGCACCATCTCTCGACGGTCGGGCCATGCTCCGCCGTGCTGCATGTCTTCACCGATTTCTTCTCCTATGGCAGCGGCGTCTACCACCATGTCTCCGGCAAGGAGGAAGGGCTGCATTGCGTCGAGGTGATCGGCTATTCGGAAGCCGACCGCTGCTGGATCTGCAAGAATTCCTGGGGGACCGGCTGGGGCGATGCCGGCTTCTTCCGCATCGCCTATGGCGAATGCGGCATCGACGGCGAATTCCCATTCTTCTGGGGCACCGGCACGGTGCTGCCGGCGCATCGCGGCTGGTCGGGCTGGGTCCCGCTCGGCGCCCCGCAGGGCGGCTTCATTGGCGCGCCGCCGGTGATTTCGCGCAACAACACGGTCTGCAACATCTATGTCCGCGGCGCCGACAACGCGCTGTGGCAGCGGGCCTGGTTCAACAATGCCTGGCATGCCTGGGGCCGGCACAACGACGGCGGCGTGCTCGCCTCGGAGCCCGCGCTGGGGTCGATGGGGCCGGACCACGAGCATGTCTTCGTGCGGGGGACCGACAACCAGGTCTGGCAGAAGTTCTGGACCGCGGAGAAGGGCTGGTCCGGCTGGTTCGCGCTGGGCGCGCCCCCGGGTGGCTTCCAGGGCGCGCCCTCGGTGATCTCGCGCAACGGCAGCGTCTGCAACATCTATGTCCGGGGCGCCGACAACGCGCTGTGGCAGAAGGCCTGGTTCAACAATGCCTGGCACGACTGGGGCCGGCACGACGACGGCGGCGTGCTGGCCTCGGAGCCCGCGCTGGGGTCGATGGGACCGGACCACGAGCATGTCTTCGTGCGGGGGACCGACAACCAGGTCTGGCAGAAGTTCTGGACCGGGACGAAGAGCTGGTCCGGCTGGTTCGCGCTGGGGGCGCCGCCCGTCGGCTTCCAGGGCGCGCCGGCGGTGATCTCGCGCAACAACACGGTCTGCAACATCTATGTCCGCGGCACGGACAACGCGCTGTGGCAGAAGGCCTGGTACGACAATGCCTGGCACGACTGGGGCCGGCACAACGATGGCGGGGTGCTGGCCTCGGAGCCCGCGCCCGGCTCGATGGGCCCGAACCACGAGCATGTCTTCGTGCGGGGCACCGACAACCAGGTCTGGCAGAAGTGGTGGAATGGCTGAGCCCACCAGCATGATCCTCGACCTCGCGGTCGGCGAGGTCGGGGAGGTGCCGCTCGAGCGCTACGGCACCGCGGGCTATGCCTGGGAGGTGCTGCCGCCGCCGCCCGGCCTGGCGCCGCCGGAGATCGTGTCACGGGGCGGCGGCGCCGGGGGCATCGGCGCCGCCAACCTCGAGACGCTGCGGCTGCGCGCCACGGCGCCCGGCGAGCATCTGGTTGTGCTGCGGCTGCGCCGGCCCTGGGAGAGCACGGCGGTGCGCGAGTTGCGCATCACCGTGCGGGCGCGGTAGGGCGGGCCGCCGCAGGTCGGCCCGAAGCTCGCAGCGGCAGTCCCGGCAGGGCCGCCCCGGCGGTGTGCGGGAAATGGACACCGAATCCCGCGTGCGCGCGGGGCGGCCATGGTCCAGCCTGCCTCCGCCACCTCGTGACCGTGGGATGGACCGGTGATTCCCCATGCGCAGCGCGGGTCGCCCAGGCGGCCCGCCGGATATCCGGCATGACCGCGCACCTGGAAAATTGGGCGGGGGCATGCGCTGCCCTCATCGGCGCGGTCTTCGTGCAGCTTACCGTGCAGATAGTCCTGATGCGGATCTTCGTCGAGCATCACGACAGCAGGGCCAAAGCGGTCAGCCGCGGCCAGGCGCGGCTGCGACCGCTCCGGAGCCTGAGCCTGTGCACGGTCTTCGTGCTCCTCCTCGGGCATCTCGCGCAGGCGTTGCTCTGGACGTTCCTCTACCTGGTCCTGGGCGAGTTCCGCTCCTTCGCGGACGCCGCATATTTCTCGCTGGCGAGCTACACGACGGTGGGCGCCGCGGAACTCGAGCTGTCCCGCGGGCATCGCGTGCTCGGCGCCCCTCGAGGCGGGCACGGGAACGCTGATGTTCGGCTGGTCCACCGCGCTGCTGGTCGCCCTGGTCGGACGCACCCGTATCTGAAGCGGATCGCCGGACGGCAGACCTGCCAGGAGGCGTGACCCTGCTTCGCGAACGACAAGCCAGGGCAGCGCGCCTCCGGGCGCACGCCCTCCCACCATCCGCCCTACCCCCGGCCCGCCGGACCGCCCGCAGCGCCAGCTGCGCGCCGAGCGCCCCGGCCAGCATCCAGGCCCCGGTGGCGATGCCCGCGCCGCTTTCCGTCACCCCCGCCAGCACCGTCGCCAGCGCCCCCGCCCCCATCTGCAGCGCGCCGATCAGGCCGGAGGCGGTGCCCGCCAGCATCGGCCGCACGCTGATCGCCGCCGCCACCGCGCTCGGCTGGGTCATGCCGTTGCCGATCGCCACCAGCGCCATGGGGATGAAGAAGCCGAGCAGGCTGGGCGGCGCCAGCAGCGGCAGCGCCAGGGCCAGGGCGCCGGCCGCGACCGTGATGCCGCTGCCGATCCGCAGCATCCGCCCGGTGCCGAGCCGGCCGACCAGCCGCGCCGCGGTGAAGGTGCCGCTCGACCAGCCGACCGAGACCAGCATCATGGCAACGGCATAGGTGGTGGGCGCATGGCCGAGCCCCTGCACCACCACCACCGGCCCGCCCGCGGCGAAGGAGAAGAACATCGAGGTGGCGCAGGCGGTGATGCCGCAATAGGCGCGGAACACGGGCACGCGCAGCAGGGTCCGGTAGGCGCCGAGCAGCCCGCCGAGCCCCGGCAGCGGCGCCGGCTGGGCCAGCGTCTCCGGCAGCCTCGCCCGCACCGCGACCAGCAGCGGCAGGCCGAAGACCAGGCAGGACAGCATGGTGGCGCGCCAGCCGAAATGCTCGTGCAGCAGGCTGCCGATGATGGGGGACAGCATCGGCGCCACCGCCATGGCGGTGCTGACATAGCCGAGCACCGCCGCCGCGCGGTCCCGCGGGTAGCTGTCGCGGATCATGGCGCGGCCGAGCACGAGCCCGGCGCAGCTGCCGACCGCCTGCAGCACGCGGGCCACGATCAGCCAGGCGGCGGTGGGCGCCAGCGCCGCGCCGACGCTGCCGACCAAATAGATGCAGAGTCCGGCCAGCAGCAGCGGCTTCCGTCCGTAGCGGTCCGACAGCGGGCCATAGACCAGCTGCGCCAGCGCGACGCCCACCAGGTAGAGCGTGAGCGTCAGCTGGATGGTGGCGTAGGGCACCGCCAGCGCCACCGCGAGCATCGGCAGGCTGGGGATCAGGATCTGCATGGTGAAGGGGCCGAGCCCCGTCATCGCCACCAGCAGGACGATGGAGGGGCTTGGGCCTGGCCGCCGGGGCGAGGGCGGCGACGGTGTCGTCCGGAAGGTCGCGTGGGCTCACGCCGCGGGTTCTAGGCCGTATGCCGCAGCGGAGCCAATCACGCTGGCCCCGGCGCCAGGGGAAGCGGCCGCCTTCAGCCCACCATGCCGAGCGCCGCCCGAGGGCCGCCGCGTTGGCGCAGCGCCAGCGCGGCGAGGATTGCCAGCGCCGCCAAGTTGGCGGCGATGCCGACCCGCCAGGCCACCGCATAGCTGCCGAAGCCGTCATACAGGAAGCCGGCCAGCCAGGCTCCGGCCGCCATGCCCGACAGGCTGAGGAAGAGCAGGCACGGCACCCGCCAGGCGGCCTCGGCGGCCGGGAACAGCTCCCGCACTGCCAGTACATAGGCCGGGACGATCCCGCTGAAGCCGAGGCCGAAGAGCCCCGCCACCAGGAACAGCCCGGCCTCGTCCTGCGTTGCCAGGAACGCCACCATGCCTGCGGCCTGGAAAAGGTTGCCGGCCAGCGCCGTATTCAGCCCGCCGATCCGGTCCGCCACCCAGCCCCAGGCCTGCCGCGCCAGGAAGGCCATGGCGAGCAGCAGGGACAGCATCAGCGCTCCCTGCCGCGCGGCGATGCCGAGATCGCCGCAGAAGGCGACCAGATGCGCCGCCGGCATCGCCATCGGGATGCAGCAGAGGAAGGAGGCGACCGCAAGCAGCAGCAGCGCGGCATTGGCCGGCAGGCCGAGCACCCGCCTGCCCGCCGGCGGCCCCGCCGCCGCGCTGCCCGCGGCCGGCAGGGCGGGCGGCGGCCGCAGCCAGGCGGCGATCGGCATGATCACCACGGCCGTCAGCAGCCCGTAACCCAGCATGGTCCGCTGCCAGCCGAAGCCGGCCACCGCCCGCTCGAAGAGGCTCGGCCAGAGCGCGCCGGCGACATACTGGCCGGAGGAGACCAGGGCGATCGCGGTGCCCCGCCTGCGGTCGAACCAGTGCGAGACATGCGTCATCAGCGGCGCGTAGAGCGCCCCGTTGCCGAGCAACCCGACCAGCAGCCCGTAGCCGAGCACGAGCTGCCAAGCGGCGCCCCCGGCGGCCAGGGCGCAGCCAGCGGCGATCATTGCTCCGCCGAGCAGGCTGGTGAGCCGGGCCGAGCTGCGCCCGGCGATCCAGCCCATGCCGATGCCGCCCAGCCCGGCGCCGAAATAGGCCGCCGAGGCGGCGAGCGAGGGACCGCCCGCACCGCGCCCAGATCCTCGGCGATAGGCACCAGCGCGACGACGAGCAGCTGCGGCGCGCCGAAGGAGACCGAGAGGATGGCGGTGGCGGCAATGGCGGTGATCCAGGCGGCCCTGCCGTCCACCGCCCGGTCCACGACGGGCCGGCTCCCCATGGGGATTCCTGGCTCGCCGCCGCCAGTCCCGCCCGCTGCCTGCATCACGCCGTCCCTCGGTCGGAGGGCATCAAGCCATGCCAACGGCGCCCTGCCCAGGCCAGCGCCGCAGGGAAATGCCAGTCACCAGACACAACCAGAAGACGAAAACACCACCTCTAGTTGCAGCTTTGCCTGAAGCGAACAAATTCCTTTGATGCATCAACTCAAAACTTGGTATGTGTCTCCGAGCTTCTCTACCTAATGGTTTTACCGAACCAACTTGATTTACCTTTGCTGACCCAGCATCGCTCGCGCCTGGGCCCTGCCTGCCGAAGAATCTCCCGGAGAGTACGCATGCAAGTCTACCTGATTGGCGATGACGGTCCGAACCTGCTGGACGGCAGCGCCTATACCTCGCACGACACCGTGGTGCTCCGTGGCTTCGGCGGCGACGACACGCTGATCGGCGGGGCCGGCCCCGACCGGCTGGTGGGTAGCGACGGATACAACACGCTTTATGGCGGGCTCGGCAACGACAAGTTCTTCGTCTGGCCCAACCCCTTGGAATTCAATACGGTCTTCGGCGGCGGCGGCAATGACATGCTCGTCGTCCAGATGACCGCGGCACAGTACCGCATGCCGGCGATCCGGGCGGGCCTCTCGCAACTCGACCACTTCATGACCCATGACGCCGCCAATCCGGACGCGACCTTCACCAGCGACGCCCTGCACCTCACCTTCACGCAGATTGAGGAGGTACAGGTCCGCGTCGACAGCGTGCTGACGCCGATCACCAAGGTGGTGCCCGGCCCCTTCGAGATCTACTTCGAGAATGCGGCGGCGAGCTACGCCGGCACCGACTACACGCTGGCCTCCCGCTGGGCGGTCAACGGGGCGAATTTCGTCAGCGGCGACACCTTCGGCTCCGTATCCCGCGACTGGCGGATGGTCGGCAGCGCCGACTTCAACGGCGACCTGAAGTCGGACGTGCTCTGGCAGAACCAGGCGACCGGCGACGTCTCGGTCTGGACCATGGACGGCAACACCTTCCTGCACGGCGCCACGGTAGTGTCCTGGCTGGCCGGCACGGATTGGAAGGTCTTCGGCACCGGAGACTTCGACGCCGATGGGCGCGCCGAGATCCTGCTGGCGCGGACCGTGTCGGACGCCCTCGGCAACCCCTATGCCGACCTCTCGCTGGTGAAGCTCTCGGCGGATGGCCAGAGCTTCGTCGCCGCCATGGACATCCCCAAGGCCGAGACCGGCTGGCAGGTGGTCGGCATCGGCGACTTCAATGGCGATGGCAGTTCCGACCTGCTCTGGCGTGCCGCCAACGGCTATGTCTCGATCTGGGAAATGAACGGCGGCAGCTACCTGCACGGCGATACCATCTCCTGGATCGACGCCCATTGGTCAGTCGTCGGGACCGGCGACTTCAACGCCGACGGCTATTCGGACATCCTCTGGCGCAACGACGACGGCCGCCTCTCGGTCTGGGAGATGGAAGGCATGGCGGTGAAGGCCTCCCGGACCCTCTACTACAATCCCGGCCCCGACTGGGTGGCCGCGGGCATCGCCGACCATGATGGCGACGGCAAGTCGGATATCGTCATGCGGCACGTCCCCATCGCCGGGAGTGCCACGACCGCGCTCGAGGTCTGGACCATGGACGGGCTCGACATCGTCTCGGTCGGCCACCTCGCCGACGTCTCGAACGACTGGCAGACGGTCTGACCCGAAGCGGGCATCCCCTGCCGACCGAGCCTGGGGTCCGATCGACCGGCCTGCGCCCCGGCCGGCTGGCGCAGATCCCGGCTAGGTGAAATCACCTGACCGGGCGAAGATGCCTGCAGGATCAGGATGCTGGAGTGGTTGCCGTGCGCCATGGCGAACGGAAGCCATTCCGGGGCGGATGGCTGAAGAAGGTGAACGCTCGGACGCCTGGATCTGCTCCGGGGACGGCCAGCGACCGCGCCGCTGCCCGCCGGCGGCCGGTATCAGTCCCGCCCCGGCAGCGAAGGGTCCTGCGCCACGTCCGGCAGCTCGGGCGGCGCCGGCCAGGACCAGGCCGGCAGCTGCGCCAGCCGCATCCGCGCCGCCGTTAGCACCCGGTCCTCGAGCGTCAGCGGCACTTCCAGCTCGGCCGGGCCGCCCGCCGCCGGCGTCCGGCTCAGCAGCCGCAGCACGGTGCGGCCGGTCGCCGCCGCCTGCCGGGTCAGCAGCCCGGCCTGCGCCGCGGCCTGCAGCGCCTCCCCCGCCCCGGCCACCCGCAAGGTCCCCGCGCCCATCGGCTGCAGGCCCTCGTCCAGCGTCAACGTCGCCGTGCCGCTCGCGGCCAGCGGCCCCCAGCGCAATTGCAGCCCGCGCAGCTCCAGCGTCCCGCCACCCCTCGCGCCAGGCCTCCGCCTTGGCCGCCGGGCCGCGGCCGGGCGGCACCGGGCCGCCCAGCGCCAGGTCCAGCGCCGCTTCCGCCACCCCGCGCCCCAGTACGGCCACCGCCGGCGCCGAGGCCGCCCGCCTGGTCCGGCGGCAGCAGCAGGTCGGAGGCGGCGACCCGCAGCGCCACCGCCGGCTCGCCCTCGATCGCGGTCATCCGCGTCTCGACCTCGAGCAGGGCGTGGCGCGCCTCGACCGCACCGGCGGGGGTGCCGAGCCGCAGCCGCTCGGCGTCCAGCCGCGCCTCCCTCGGCAGCACCCCGGCTTCCAGCGGCAGGGTCGCCGCCAGCCGGTCGGCAGCGAAGGGCAGCTCCATCGCACCGAGCCGCAGCCGGTGCCGCCCCGGCATCGCCACCACCAGCCGGTCGAGCCGCGGCGGCGCCAGCCGCAGCACCAGCGCCTCCGCCTGCCAGTCCATGCCGCCCGGCAGGGTGGCGCCGCCGCCTTCCAGCCGGAAGCGCGGCAGGGTCAGCGTCGCCGCCAGCGGCCAGCCGCCGCGCAGCGGCGCCGCATGCTCCACCCGCCAGCCCTGCGCCCGGCGCTGCGCCGCCCAGTCCTGGAACCCGGCCTCGAGCTGGCTGCCCATCCAGCGCCAGAGCAGCGCATGCCCGGCCGCCAGCAGCGCCGCCAGCAGGCCGAAGCCGAGCAGGCCGCGCAGCAGCAGCCGGCCCGGGCGGGGCCGCGGCCGGGTCGGGCGAGAGGGTGGGTTGAGGGCCATTCCGCCGGCCGATATACGCCCCGCAGCCGCCGGCGGCGAGACACCCCCGCCCGCGAGGCCAGCCCGGAGACCGCCCGACCCGCATGCCCAGCCGATCGCTCGACCCGGATGGCCAGCTCTATGTCTTCGGCTATGGCTCGCTGATCTGGCGGCCCGGCTTCGCCCATGCCGCGGCGCATCCCGCCCTGCTGCGCGGCTTCCACCGCCGCTTCTGCATCTGGAGCCGCATCTACCGCGGCTCGCCGGAGGCGCCGGGCCTCGTCCTCGGACTCGACCGCGGCGGCGCCTGCCGCGGCGTCGCCTTCAGCGTGCCGGGCCGGGAAGCGGCGGCGGTGCTCGACTACCTGGATGCGCGGGAGAATATCGGCGACGAGGTGGTCTATGCCCGCCGCCTGCTGCCGGTGCGGCTGCTGGACAGCGGAAGGACGGTCCGCACGGTGGCCTATGTGGCGGAACGCGGCAGCGCGCATTACTGCCGCCCGGCGGCCGAGGAAGCGGCCCGGGCGATCGCCCGCGGCATCGGCCAGGCCGGGGCGAACCGCGACTACCTGCTGAACACGGTGGCCCATCTTCGGGCGATGGGGGTACGGGATGCCGGGCTCGATCGGATCGCCGCGCTGCTGCCCGCGGCGCCGGGGACGCCACCGGACGCCGGCTGACGGAGTTTGTGTCGCGGTCCGGACGGATTGTCCACAATGCCTGGGCAAGGGCTTTCCCCAGGTCCCGCAAGGGTTGCCGGCGGCCGGAACCCATGCCGGCCCTGCCGCGTCCCTCGCGGCAAATATCCGTGTTTTTCAGTTAGTTAGACTGACAATGCGCTGTGGACAACTGTCCTACGTCTTGGTTGGGACCGAAAAAACCGGCCGATTGCAGCCACTTGCGCCGGCTTGCTGGAGTCAGCGGCGAAGCCTCGCCGCGACGCTTTCCACCGGCTTATCCACAGCTTGCTCCGCACCCGCCTCCATCCCCGCCCTCGTCACCGGGTGTGGCGTCCCCGGCTCGATCGCCGCCGCAAGCCGGGCGAGCAGCTCGGCCCGCGGCAGGCCGGCCGGCAGGGCCGGCCGCACCAGGATATGGATCGTGCCCGGCCGCTTGCGGAAGGCGCGGCGTCCCCAGCAGGCGCCGCTATCGGTCGCCACCGGCACGACCGGCAGGCCAGTAGCCGCCGCCAGGGCCGAGATGCCGGGCTGGATCACCCCTTGCACCCCCGGCGCGACCCGCGTGCCCTCGGGGAATATCACGATCTGCCGGCCATCGGCCGCCGCCAGCTTGCCGGCCTTGGCCAGGTGCCGCACCGCGCTGGGCCCGGCCGCCCGGTCCACCGCGATCTGCCGGGTCTTCCGCGCGAACCAGCCCCAGACCGGCACCCAGAGCAGCTCCTTCTTCAGGACATAGGTGACATCCGGCAACAGGCCGAACCAGATGAAGGTGTCGAAGGCCGACTGGTGCTTGGAGGCAATGATGGCGCCTCCGCCGGTGGGCAGGTGCTCCCGCCCCTCCACCTGCAGCCGGATGCCGCAGACCGCCCGCAGCAGCCCGACATTCATCCAGGCATAGAAGCGCATCAGCGGGATCAGCCATTGCCGCGGTCCGAGCAGCAGCGGCAGGCTGATCAGCCCCAGGATCAGCGTCAGCAGCCAGAAGGCCAGGTTGAACAGCAGCGAACGCAGCCAGGTCATGATCTCGCATCCAGGGCCCAGGCGCCTGGCCGGACAGCCCGGCCCGCACCGCGAGGTATTTCAGGTATTCGCGCACCAGCAGGGACCAGGTCCGCAGCCGCCCGGCCGCCCCCGCATCGCGCAGCGTCGCCGGCAGCATCGGATGCGGCAGCAGCGTCACCTCCGGCAGGGCGCGGCGCAGCTCCAGCAGCGCCCGCGGCATGTGGTAACCTGCGGTGACCACGCGGATCGAGCGCAGATGCTCCGCCCGCGCCCAGGCCGCGATCTCCGCCGCATTGCCGCGCGTCGTCGCCGCCGCATGCCCCAGCGCGACTCGGCCCGCCAGGTCCTCCGGCCCCATGGCGGCCAGATGCGCCACATCCGCCAGGGTCACGGCGCGATGCGCGCCGGAGACCAGCAGCACCCGCGCCCGGCCCTCCCGCAGCAGCCTGAGGCCGGTCTCGACGCGCTCCGCCCCGCCGGTCAGCACGGCGATGCCGTCGGTCGGCCGCTCCGGCTCGACCGGGCCGGCCGCGCTCAGCGCCAGGAAACGGACGAAGCCGAGCGCCAGCAGCAGCCCGGGCAACACCGGCAGCAGCAGCAGCGCCAGCCGGCGGCGCGTCATGGCAGCCGCCGCAGCCAGCGCCGCAGCGTGACCTGCGCGGTCAGCCACCCGATCAGCGCCGCTGCCGGCGGCAGCAGGGCGAGCTCGGCCCAGGGCAGGCTGTGCCAGGGCAGGTCCCACCAGGGCGGGCCGGCCGGCGCGACCGCCGCCGGCCCGCCCAGCAGCGGCGCCGCGAGGTCGGCGAAGCCGGCGAGCACCGGCGCCGCCACCAGGGTCCCGGCAAGCGCCCCGAGCCCGACCAGCAGCGCGACGCGCTGGGCGAAGCGGCCGGCGATGTCGCCATCCGTGGCGCCCAGCGCATGCAGGATGGCGATCGCCTCCCGCCGCGCCGCGATGCCGGCCCGCACCGCCACCGCGACCACGGCCGTGGCGATCCCGGCGACCAGCAGCAGCGCCGCCAGCGCCACCGCTTCCAGGCTGCGGGCCAGGGCCAGCAGCCGAGCGACCCAGACGCCATGCGCCTCGACCACCGCCCCCGGCACCGCGGCAGCGATGCGGGCACCGAGCGCAGTGGCATCGGCCGGCAGGCGGGCCAGGCGCAGCTCGATCACCACCGGAAGGGGCAGCGCGGGCGCCTCGCCCAGCCAGGGCCGCAGCAGCGCCGCCAGCCGGGCCGGGTCGGCCAGACGGGCCTCGGCGATCTCCGGCAATGCGGCCAGCGCCGCCAGCGGCCGGTCGGTGCGGGCGCCATGCGGCAGTTGCACCGTCAGCGCGGTCGCCGCCCCGCCTTCCCAGCGGGCCACCAGGTCGGCCGCACCCCGCGCCCCGGCCAGGGTCAGCGCCGCCAGCAGCGCCATGGCGGCGACCAGCGCCGGCAGCAGCCGGTCCGACAGGACACGGCGCAGCCCGAGCGGATCGCGGCCGCGGCTGCGGCGCAGCTTCATCGCCATGCCGCGGGCGCGCTGCGCCGGCGAGCCGATCTGGTCCGCCGCGCCATCCGGCGCTCCGGCCAGCGGCATGGTTCAGTCATGCGAGACCAGCCGCCCCTCGGCCAGGCGCAGGGCCGGCGCCGGGTATTCCGCCACCAGCCCCTCGGCATGCGTCGCCACCACCACCGTGGTGCCCATGCGGTGCATCTCCTGCAGCAGCGACAGCACCCGGCGGGCCTGCGGCACGTCGAGGTTGCCGGTCGGCTCGTCCGCCACCAGCAGGGCCGGGCGCATCACCACGGCACGGGCAATCGCCACCCGCTGCTGCTCGCCACCCGAGAGCGCCGCCGGCGCCGCATCGGCCTTGGCATGCAGCCCGGCCCAGCGGAGGATCTCGGTCACGTCGGCGCGGCTCTGCGCTGCCGCCCGCCCGGCCACGCGCAGCGGCAGCGACACGTTGTCGAAGACCGACAGGTGCGGCAGCAGGCGGAAATCCTGGTAGACCACGCCGATCCGCCGACGCAGCGCCGGCAGCGCACCGCGCCGCGCGCGGGACAGCGGGATGCCCAGCACCTCCACCTCTCCCCGGCTCGGCCGCGCCGCCAAGTGCATCAACCGCAGCAGGGAGGACTTGCCGGCGCCGGATGGTCCCAGCAGCCAGTGGAAGGTCCCGGGCTCCAGTACGAAATCGAGGTCGCGCAGGACCTCCGGCCCCGTATCGCCGTACCGCAGCCCAACATCCCGGAAACGCACCATGGCGCGGACAATGACGATGCGGGGGCAGCGCCAAGGGTTGATGCCGCGGGGCGCCGGGGCGCTTGCGGCGGAAGGGGGCGACCGTCACATTGCCACAACGATGCGGATCATTTGCCCGGCCTGCGCGGCCGCCTACGAGGTTCCGGACCGGCTGATCGGCAGCGGCCGCAGCCTGCGCTGCAAGACCTGCGGGCATGGCTGGCGAGTGGAGCCGGAGGGCGGCGCGCCCGAGTCGCCGCCGGCCGCCCTCCCCGTGCCGCCACCCGCCCCACCGGCCTTGCCCGATCCCGGGCCGCTGTCGGATGCGCCGCCCCTCGCCGTCCCGCCGGGCCTGCCGCCGGCGCCCGCCGGGCGCCGCAGCTGATCGACCCGCCGCTGCCGCGGCCGCCGGCGGGAGCCGGCCAGGACGGCCCCGCTCTGCGCCTGGCCTGGGCGGCCTCGGTGCTCGCGGTGCTGGGGATGGGCGCGGCGCTGTGGCTGTTCCGCGCCGAGATCGCCGAGGCCTGGCCGCCCGCGGCGCGGCTCTACCTCATGTTCGGGACCACCTCCCAGGGCTGACGCGGATCGCGGATGGGCGTGCAGGCCGGGGCGCGCGAAGCCGCCTCGGCAAGGCCACGCCAGGGCGATGCCGCGTCCGGATCCGAAGGCAGATCGCTGCAGCTCCGGCCGGTCACCGGGCCGGCGCGTCGCCATCCGCCTTCAGCACCTCGCCGGCCAGATAGAGGCTGCCGCAGACCAGCACCCGGGCAGGCGGCCCCTGCCGCGGGATGGCCGCCAGCGCCGCGGCGACCGTCGGCCCCGGCCGGGCCAGGCCGCCGCTCGCCTCGACGATGCGCTCGACCGGCGTCGCCAGGTGCTGGCCCGGCTCCGCCACCGCCCAGAGCGTCGCCGCATGCGGCAGCAACGGCCGCAGGAAGTCGACCACCGCCTTGCCGCCCTTCATCCCGACGACGAGGTGCAGCGGCCGGTCGGCCCAGCGGGCGGCCTGGGCCGCGAGGGCCAAGCCGCCGCCGGCATTATGGCCGCCATCCAGCCAGAGCTCCCACTCCGTGGGCAGGGTGGCCGCGAGCGCGCCGCGCAGCCGCTGCAGCCGGCCCGGCCATTCGGCGGCGGCGATGCCGGCGGCGATCGCCGCATCGGTCAGCCAGGGCGGCGACCAGGCGCGCAGCGCGGCGATGGCGATGCCGGCATTGTCGGCCTGGTGCGGCCCGATCAGCCCGGGCGGCGGCAGGTCGAGCGCGCCGGCGGCATCCGCGTAGCGCAGCCCGCCCGCGGTCTCCTCGATCATCCAGGCATCGCCGCGGGCCAGCAGCGGGGCGCCGAGCGCGGCGGCCTCGGCGGCGATCACCGCGAAGGCCGCGGGGTCCTGCGCCCCGGTGGCGCAGGGCATGCCGGGCTTCAGGATGCCGGCCTTCTCGCCGGCGATCTTCGCCAGCGTGTCGCCGAGGAAATCCATGTGGTCCATGGAGACCGAGGTGATCGCCGTCGCCACGGGGCGGTCGATGACATTGGTCGCGTCGAACCGCCCGCCCAGCCCGACTTCCAGCACTAGCAGGTCGGCCGGGCTGCGGCTGAACAGCAGGAAGGCGACGGCCGCGATCACCTCGAAGACGGTGATCGGGGCGCCGGCATTCACCGCCTCCACCTCCTCCAGCGCGGCGGCCAGCGCCTCCTCCTCCACCAGCCGGCCGGCCAGGCGGATCCTCTCGTGGAAGCGGACCAGATGCGGGGAGGTGAAGACATGGACCCGCTGCCCCGCGGCCTCGGCGATCGCGCGGAGGAAGGCGCAGGTACTGCCCTTGCCGTTGGTGCCGGCGACATGGACCACCGGCGGCAGGGCGCGCTCGGGGTGCCCGAGCGCCGCCAGCAGCCGCTGCAGCCGGCCGAGGCTGAGGTCGATCAGCACCGGATGCAGCGCGTGCAACCGGTCAAGGATGGCTTCCGAACGGCTCACGGCAGCCTCACTCGGCCGGGCCGGCGCCTTCCGGCTCGGCGGGGGCGGCCAGGGGTAGCGGCGCCAGGCTCATCGGCTCGGCCGCGGGTTCCTCGGGCAGGCATTCCGGCAGGCGCAGCAAGCCGATTAGCCGGGCTAGCGTCGCGCGCATCTCGCCGCGCTTCACCACCATGTCGAGGATGCCGTGCTCCAGCAGGTATTCGGCGCGCTGGAAGCCCTCGGGCAGCTTCTCCCGCACCGTCTGCTCGATAACGCGGGCGCCGGCGAAGCCGATCATGGCGCCGGGCTCGGCGATCTGGATGTCGCCCAGCATGGCGAAGCTGGCGGTGACGCCGCCGGTCGTCGGGTCGGCCAGCACCACGATGAAGGGCAGCCCTGCCTCCTTCACCATGCGGGTGGCGATGACGGTGCGCGGCATCTGCATCAGGCTGATGGCGCCTTCCTGCATGCGGGCGCCGCCCGAGGCGGTGAAGACGATCAGCGGGCTGTCCTGCAGCACGGCGAGGCGGGCGGCGGTGACCAGCGCCTCCCCGACCCCGGCGCCCATGGAGCCGCCCATGAAGCTGAACTCGAAGACCGCGGCGACCACGCGGTTGCCCTCGATGGCGCCGTGGGCGACCACCACGGCATCCTCCTGCCCCGCCTTGATCTGGGCCTCGCGCAGGCGCTCGCCATAGCGGCGCTGGTCGCGGAAGCGGAGGGGTCGGCCGGGGCCTTGGGCAGCTCGATCCGCTGCCAGCCCTCATCCAGCGTGTAGTCCAGCCGCTGCCGGGCGCCGACCCGCATGTGGTGGCCGCAATGCGGGCAGACATGCAGGTTCCGCTCGAGGTCGCGGTGGAAGATCATCTGCTCGCAGGCCGAGCATTTGTGCCAGAGGTTCTCCGGCACCTCGCGCGGCGCGCCGAAGAGCGTCTTGATCTTCGGCAGCGCCCATTCGCTGATCCAGTTCATCGGGTCCTCATGGCAACGGCGCCGCAGTAGGCGCGGCAGGCCCCAGGATGCAAGGGTCGCGTGGCAGGCGGCCTAGCCCGCCCGGATCGCCTCCGCCAGCCCGCGCACCTGGTCCAGCACCTGCCGCACCGTCTCCGGCCGCGCCCGGCCCTCCTCGTCGAGGCTGGCGGCTAGCGTGTCGACCAGCGCCGTCCCGACCACCGCGCCATCGGCCAGCCGCGCCGCTTCGGCGGCCTGCTGCGGCGTGCGGATGCCGAAGCCGATGCAGACCGGCAGGTCGGTGTGCCGGCGGATACGCGGGATCGCCTGCTCCAAGCTGGCGCTGCTCGCGCTCTTGGTCCCGGTGATGCCGGCGATCGAGACGTAGTAGACGAAGCCCGAGGTCGCCGCGAGCACCCGCGGCAGCCGCGCCTCGTCCGTCGTCGGCGCGATCAGCCGGATCAGGTCGAGCCCATGCGCCTGCGCGCTCGGCTCCACCTCGTCCGCCTCCTCCGGCGGAACGTCGACGATGATCAGGCCGTCGACGCCGGAGGCCGCGGCATCGGTGCAGAAGCGCTCGACGCCGTAGGACAGGACGGGGTTGTAGTAGCCCATCAGCACAATCGGCGTGGCGTCGTCCTGCTTGCGGAAGTCGCGCACCATGGCGAGGACGCGGGACAGCGTCGCCCCCGCCTTCAGCGCCCGCAGCGCCGCCTGCTGGATCGACGGGCCGTCGGCCATCGGGTCGGTGAAGGGCACGCCGATCTCGACGACATCTGCCCCAGCGCCGGGGAGGCCGCGCAGGATCGCCAGCGAGGTCGCCGGGTCGGGGTCGTAGGCCTGCAGGTAGGTGACGAGGGCCCCGCGGCCCTCGGTCTTGAGTGCGGCAAACCGCGCAGCGATGCGCGATTTGGCTGCGCCAGGGGTCGGATTCACGCTCCGCTCCTCGCTGTCGTCCCGCGCGCCTTCGGCGCGACGCTGCGGTGCTCCGCGATCCGACGCGGTCACATCTCGACTCCCAGATGGCGGGCCACGGTGAAGATGTCCTTGTCGCCGCGGCCGCAGAGATTCATCAGGAGGATGCTCTCGCGCGGCATGGTCGGCGCCCGCTTGATCACCTCGGCCAGGGCATGCGCCGGCTCCAGCGCCGGGATGATGCCCTCGAGCTTCGAGCAGAGCTGGAAGGCGGCCAGCGCCTCGTCATCCGTCGCGCCCACATACTGCACGCGGCCGAGCTTCGTGCAGCCAGGAATGCTCCGGCCCGACGCCGGGATAGTCGAGACCCGCGCTGATCGAATGCGCCTCCTGCACCTGGCCGTCCGCGTCCTGCAGCAGGTACATGCGGTTGCCGTGCAGCACGCCGGGGCGGCCCTTCTCGAGGCTCGCGGCGTGCTCCTCGGTGTGCAGGCCGCGGCCGGCGGCCTCGACGCCGAACATCTCGACCGAGGGGTCGTCGAGGAAGGGTAGAACAGGCCCATGGCGTTCGACCCGCCGCCGATCGCCGCGACCAGCGCGTCCGGCAGGCGGCCCTCGGCCTCCTGCATCTGCGCCTTTGCCTCGGTGCCGATCACGCTCTGGAAGTCGCGCACCATCTGCGGATAGGGGTGCGGGCCGGCGACGGTGCCGATGCAGTAGTAGGTATCGTCGACATTGCCGACCCAGTAGCGCAGCGCCTCGTTCATCGCGTCCTTCAGCGTGCCGGCGCCGGCGGTCACGGGGCGGACCTCGGCGCCGAGCAGCTTCATGCGGAATACGTTAGGCTGCTGCCGCTCCACGTCGGTCGCGCCCATGAAGACGGTGCAGGGCAGGTCGAAGAGCGCGCAGGCGGTCGCCGTCGCCACGCCGTGCTGGCCGGCGCCGGTCTCGGCGATGATGCGGGTCTTGCCCATCCGCTTGGCCAGCAGGATCTGGCCGAGCACGGCGTTGATCTTGTGCGCGCCGGTGTGGTTCAGCTCGTCGCGCTTGAAATAGACCTTGGCGCCCTTGTCCGCCGGCGCATCCTTCCGCAGGTGCTCGGTCAGCCGGCCCGCATACCAGAGCGGACTGGGGCGGCCGACATAATGGGTCAGCAGGTGCCGCCATTCCGCGTCGAATGCGGGTCGCGCTTGGCCGCCTCATAGGCCTTCTCGACCTCGAGGATCAGCGGCATCAGCGTCTCGGCGACGAAGCGGCCGCCGAACTGGCCGAAGCGGCCGCGGCCATCCGGGCCCTGGCGGAAGGTATTGGGCAGAGGCTTGTTCACTGGCGGTCCCCGCATCTTGCGCTGGTCATAGAGCAGGCCAGCCGGGGACGAAAGTCGCTCAGCCCCGCGCGGCGGCCACGAACTTGGCGATGCGGGCCGGGTCCTTCACCCCCCGCGCCTGCTCGACGCCCGAGGACACGTCGACGCCCGGCGCGCCGGATTGCCGCAGGGCTTCCGCCACATTGTCCGGCGTCAGCCCGCCGGCCAGCAGCCAGGGGCGCGGGATGGCGGCGCCCGCCACCAGCCGCCAGTCGAAGGCGGTGGCATTGCCGCCCGGCAGCGCCGCGCCCGGCATCGGCTTGGCGTCCAGCAGGAAGCGGTCGACCGCGGGGGCGTAGTCGGCCAGCCGCGCCAGGTCCGTGGGCTCCGCCACGCCCAGCGCCTTCATCACCGGCCGGCCGAAGCGCGCCCTTATCTCGGCGGCGCGGGCCGGCGTCTCCTCCCCGTGCAGCTGGACGAGGTCGAGCGGCAGGGCAGCCAGCACGGCCTCCAGCAGCGCATCCTCCGGGTCGACGAAGAGCCCGACGCGCTCCGGCCCGCCCGCCGCCCGGCCGGACAGCGCGGCCGCCTCCGCCGGGGTCACCGCGCGCGGCGAGGCCGGGTAGAAGACGAAGCCGACCATGTCGGCCCGCGCCGCGACCGTGGCATCGAAGCCCGCCGCGTCCTTCACCCCGCAGATCTTGACCAGCGTCACGCCGGCAGGCTTTCCGCGATCGCCTGCGCCGCCGCCGCCGGGTCGGCCGCGCCGGTGATGGGGCGGCCCACCACGATCCAGTCGGCCCCGGCGCCCACCGCCTCGGCCGGGGTCGCGGTGCGGGCCTGGTCGCCCATGGCGCTGCCGGCCGGGCGGACGCCCGGCACCACCAGCAGCGGCGCCTCGCCGAAGGCGTCGCGGATGCGGGAGACTTCCTGCGGCGAGCAGACCAGCCCGTCGGCGCCGGCCGCGAGCGCCAGCCGGGCGAGGCGCAGCACCTGCTGCACCGGGCCGCCGGAGACGCCGGTCTCGGCGAGCGTCGCGGCATCCATGCTGGTCAGCACCGTCACCGCCAGGAGGAGCGGCCTCGCCGCGCCGGCCGCCTCCGCCGCCTCGCGCGCGGCGGCGACCATGGCAGGCCCGCCCGCGGCATGCAGCGTCAGCATCGCCGGCCGCAGCGGCAGCAGCGATCGCACCGCGCCCGCCACGGTGTTGGGGATGTCGTGCAGCTTGAGGTCGAGGAAGACCGGAGCCCGTTCCGTCATCGCCCGCATCGCCGCCGGGCCCTCGGCGGTGAACAATCCCAGCCCCAGCTTCAGCGCGCCGCAACGGGGCGCCAGCAGCCCGGCCAGCGCCGCGGCCCGGACCGGGTCGGCGGTGTCGATCGCCGGGATCAGCCGGGCGGCGGCATGGGTGGGGCGGGCCAGCACGCGATCAGGCCGCGGTGCGGCGCATTGGCACCAGGCTGGCCCCGGCCGGCGGCGGCACCGGGCCGACGCGGCGCGCGGCGGCGGCGCGGTGCTCGGACAGCTCGGCCTCCATCACCCGGGCCGCCTCCTCCATCCGCCGGGCGCGGCGGCGGTGCGGCAGGCCGGCCATCCAGGCGACCAGGGCGCCGAACAGGAAGCAGAGCGCGCCGATCCCGAGCACCGCGACCGACAGCGGCACCACCCAGGCCAAGTCGAAGGGCCAGAGATGCAGCGACACCTCCTCCCAGTTCGACAGGCCGAACAGCACCAGCAGGACGAGCAGGGGCAGCAGCAGGATCCAGCGCATCGGGGGCCTTCCGTCGGCAAGGGCAGGGCGAATGGACTACAACCGGGCGACGCCCAGGGGAATGCCCGGCAGCGGCGACCGACGCAGAGTTGGTCGGGGGCTCAGGCCTCGACCCGCGCCCGCCCGGTGCGCGCCGGGGCCTGTGGCTCGCCGCCGTTCACCCGCTCGCGCAGTTCCTTGCCCGGCTTGAAATAGGGCACCGCCTTGCCGGCGACCGGCACCGCCTCCCCGGTGCGCGGGTTGCGGCCGGTGCGGGCATCGCGCTTCTTGGCGGAGAAGGCGCCGAAGCCGCGCAGCTCCACCCGGTCGCCGCGCGCGAGGGCGGCGGTGATCTCGTCGAAGATCGTCGCCACGATCAGCTCGATATCGGGCTGCCGCAGATGCGGGTTCTCCGCCGCTAGATGCGCGATCAACTCGCTCTTGGTCATCGCCGCTGGTCCCGAAAGCTCGCCGCGCCCGGCCCAAAGGGCCGGCCTCAGCGGGAAGGCTGCCAGAGCAGGCGCGGGCCGTCAACGCCAAGCCATTCTGAAACAAGGGTTTTCATCGCACCGTTCCAGGTAGCGCCCAGCAGCCTCTCGGCCGTGCCGCGGATCTCCAGGTCGCGCACCGGCAGGTCCTCCGGCACCTGCCGCTCGGCGGCCAGCCAGGCCCGCGCCTCGCGCTCCCCGCCGATCGCGTCGATCAGGCCCTCGGCCAGTGCCTGCCGGCCGGTGAAGACCCGGCCATCCGCCAGGGCCCGCACCTTCGCCTCCGGCAGCTTGCGGCCGGCCACCACCATGCCGACGAACTGGTCGTACATGTCGCCAATCACCCCCTGCAGCGCCGCCCGCCCCTCGGGCGACATCGGCTGGAAGGGGCTCGGCTGGTTCTTCAGCGGGCCGGAGATGATGGCATCGGTGCGCAGGCCGAGCCGGCCGAGCAGCTTCGAGCCGTCGAAGGTCTGCAGCAGCACGCCGATCGACCCGGTCACGGTCGATTCCCGCGCCCAGATCCGCTCCGCCGCCACCGCGGTCATGTAGCCGGCCGAGGCGGCGGTGCCGCGCATCACGGCGACCACCGGCTTCTTGTCCCGCAGCCGCAGCAGGGCGGCATGCAGCATCTCCCCGCCGCCGACGCTGCCGCCGGGACTGTCGATCGAGACGATGAGCGCCTTCGCGGTGTCGTCCTTCGCCAGCCGGTCGATCGCCTCGGCCAGCTTGCGGTCGTCGGCGATGAAGCCCTCGACCGGCAGCCGCATGACATGGCCGCGGCCGAAGGGCGCGTCGAGCCGCTGCAGGCCGGCCGCCAGCACGCCGGCCAGCAGCAGCAGCACGGCGGCGCCGCGCCAGAGGGCGAGCCGCCGCTTCAGGCGGCGGCGGTCAATCAGGAGATCGGTCTCGAGGGCCATGCTGCGCTCCGGTTGCCCGGCATGTTGGGTCCGGGAGGGCCATGGACCAGGGCTTGGCATTCGTGCAACAGTGGCAGAATAGACACGGTGCGCCGGGCTATCTCGGTTGCGTACGCAATGGCCTTTCGCTAGCGTGCCGGTACGGGCAATGGAAACAGCGCTCTAGCGGAAAAGGTGAGAGAGATGTCGTTTAAGCGTACCCTCGGGGGCCTCGCCCTCGTCACCCTGCTGGTCGCTGGTTGTGAGGCTACGCCGCCGGCGCCCTCGCCGATCAGCCTGACCCCGGGCACGGTCGAGTACCAGCTCCGCCAGCAGCAGCTGCAGAACGTCCAGTCCGACCCGAGCCGCGCCATGCAGAACCCGGGCGTGACCAATGTCAGCCCCGGCGCGGCTGGTATCGAGCGCTCGACCACCGGCGGCGCCGGCTCCGTCGGCGGCCAGGTGGGCGGCATTCGCAGCGACGGCACCATCGTCCGTCCGGGCGGCGCGCCGGCGACCCAGGGCACGGTGCCGAACAACCCGCGCCGGCCGCAGCCGACCACGAACTGAGCGCCTCCCGGGGGCGCGGTCGCCCGCGGCGCGAGCAGCCGCGCGCAGGGCCGCGCCACCGGATGATGCGCCGGGGCCTGGCGGAGCGCCATAAGGTGGCCGCCATGCTGCGTAGCTCAGGCCTGAAGGAGCCCAGGGATTTCCCTGGGCTTTTTTGTTGCCCGGCGGCCGGGGCGGATCGCGGGAGGGCACGCGCCCGGACGCCTGCCACGAAGCCCGCCCTGCGGCATTCCACCTTCGTCCGGGGTTCCATCCCGGCGCAGGGCAGGGAAGGCCAGGACATGCCGACCACAGGCGCGATTGCGCGCAGCAGCGGGGGCCTCGCCCTTGCCGTGCTCCTCCTCGCCGGCTGCGAGCCGGCGAAGACAACGACACCCATTGCCCTCACGCCCGGCACGGTCGAGTACCAGCTGCGCCAGCAACAGCTGCAGAACATGCAGTCGGACACCGGCCGGGGCATGCAGAACCCCGCGGTGACCGGCGTGAGCCCGAGCGTCGGCGGGATCGAACGTGCGCCGACAGGCGGCACCGGCGGGGCCGGCGGCAATCTCGGCGGCATCCGCACGGATGGCACCATCCAACGCCCCGGCGCCGGCGCGCCCTCCACCCAGACCATGGTGCCGGCCAATCCGCGCCGTCCGGCGCCGGCCTACTGAGCGCATCCACGAAAAGGGGGCGGACCTCGCGGCCCGCCCCCGTTCCCTCGGCCGGGCCCCGTAGGGCCCGGCGTCAGCCGGTAAGGATCACTCCTCGCCCGCCATCTCGCGGCGGCGGCGGATCGCCGCGCCCAGGATGTCGCCCAGCGACGCACCGGAGTCGGTCGAGCCGAACTCCTTCATCGCCTCGCGCTCCTCGTCGACTTCCTTGCCCTTGATGGTCAGGGAGAGCCGGCGTGCCGCGCGGTCCACGGCAACGACCTTGGCATCGACCTTCTCGCCCACGGCGAACTTGTCGGGGCGCTGGTCGCCACGGTCACGGGCGAGCTCGGCGCGGCGGATGAAGCCGGTCAGCACGTCCTCGACCTTCACCTCGATGCCGTTCGCCTGCACGGCGGTGACGATCGTGGTGATGATGTCGCCCTTGCGGACGCGGTCCAGCACCTCGGCGGCCGGGTCGGCCTGGAGCTGCTTGATGCCGAGCGAGATGCGCTCCTTCTCGACATCGACGTCGAGGACCTTCGCCTTGACGGTCTGGCCCTTCTCGTACTTGGTCATCGCCGCTTCGCCCGGCTCGTCCCAGGAGATGTCGGACATGTGGACCATGCCGTCGATGTCCGGGCCGATCCCGATGAACAGGCCGAATCCCGTGATGTTGCGGATCTCGCCCTCGACCTCGGTGCCAGGCGGATGCGCCTCGAGGAAGACCTCCCAGGGGTTGCCCTGGGCCTGCTTCAGGCCGAGCGAGATGCGGCGCTTCGGCTCGTCCACGTCGAGGATCATCACGTCCACTTCCTGGGAGGTGGCGACGATCTTGCCCGGATGGACGTTCTTCTTGGTCCAGCTCATCTCGGAGACGTGGACCAGGCCCTCGACCCCCGGCTCCAGCTCCACGAAGGCGCCGTAGTCGGTGATGTTGGTGACGCGGCCGGAGAACTTGGCGTTGACCGGGTACTTGATCGCCACGCCGTCCCACGGATCCGACATCAGCTGCTTCATGCCGAGGCTGATGCGCTGGGTCTCGGAGTTGAAGCGGATGACCTGGACCTTCACCGGCTGGCCGATGGTCAGGGCCTCGCTCGGGTGGTTGATCCGGCGCCAGGCGATGTCCGTGACGTGCAGCAGGCCATCGACGCCGCCGAGGTCGACGAACGCACCGTAGTCGGTGATGTTCTTGACCACGCCGTCGAGGATCATGCCTTCCTTCAGGCCCTGGATCAGCTCGGAGCGCTGCTCCGCACGGGTCTCCTCGAGGACAGCGCGGCGGCTGACCACGATGTTGCCGCGGGCACGGTCCATCTTGAGGATCTGGAAGGGCTGCGGGCTGCCCATCAGCGGCCCGACGTCGCGCACCGGGCGGATATCGACCTGGCTGCCCGGCAGGAAGGCCACGGCGCCGCCGAGGTCGACGGTGAAGCCGCCCTTGACCCGGCCGAAGATCACGCCGTTGACGCGCTGCTGCGCCTGGTAGGCCTTCTCGAGGTTGGTCCAGGCCTCCTCGCGCCGCGCCTTCTCGCGCGACAGGACGATGGCGCCGTCGCGGTCCTCGTAGCGCTCGACGAAGAGCTCCACGACATCGCCGACCTGCACCTCGGGCTTGGCGCCCTGGGGTGCGAATTCCTTGAGGGGCACCCGCCCCTCGCTCTTCAGCCCGACATCGACGACGGCGTAATCGTCATCGATCCGCAGCACGCGGCCGGACACGACCGAGCCGGCGAAGCCGGTATCGGGGCCCAGCGTGGCGTCGAGCAGTGCGGCGAAATCTTCGGTCCCCGCGTCAAATGCGGGGCTGGTGGCGGTTGCCATGTAGCGGTGTATTCCCGGGAAGCCTGCGGATGCAGGCAAGCGCCCTGCGCCCCCGCCGCGGTCCCAGAGCGATGCCGGGATCGAACGGACACGACCTGGTCCGGCGCCATCCCTTCCAGCGGAAGGGGCGAAGGCGTCTGGCGACCCTTGTGCAGAGGCGGCGTATCGGCCCGCCCGTTACCGGTCCGCCACGGGACGCCCCGGCATGCCGGGCCCCGAGATACGGACGCCGCGGCCCCCTAGGCGCGCGGATAAGCGTCGCTAAGACCTTGATGCAACGGCGTCAAGCGGAATCGAATGTGGTCGCCCATACGGGTTAGGCAGGAGGTGCGACTTCGCCCAGCCGTTGCCGAATCACCGCCATGGCAGCGGCGAAGGCGGCCTCGGCATCGAGGTGCGTGGTGTCGAGCACCACCGCATCGGCGGCCGGGACCAACGGGGCGACGGCGCGGCGGCTGTCCTGCTCGTCCCGCGCCCGCAGCTCGGCCGCGACCTGGGCCAAGTCGGCCGCGGCGCCGCGCGCCTGCAGCTCAAGGAAGCGGCGGCGGGCGCGCTCCTCAGGGCTGGCGGTGACGAAGAGCTTCACCGGTGCCTCGGGGAAGACCACGGTGCCGATGTCGCGGCCATCCAGCACCGCGCCATGGCGGCGGCCGAAGTCGCGCTGCCAGTCGAGCAGGGCGGCCCGCACGGCGGGGATGGCGGCGGTGGCGCTGGCGGCGAGGTCCGCCTCGGGGCCGCGCAGGTCGCCGCGGGCGAGGTCGGCAGGCGTCAGGCCGCGCGCCGCCGCCTCGGCCGCGGCGGCATCGCGCGGATCGGCGGCGGCATCCAGCACGCGGCGGCCGGTGGCGCGGTACAGCAGTCCGGTATCGAGGTAGGCGAGGCCGAGCGCCGCGGCCAGGCGGCGGGCGAGCGTGCCCTTACCGGCTGCGGCGGGCCCATCGACGGCGATGACGAGAGCGGTCACGCCGGCCCGATGGCCGGTCCCCCGGCGGCCAGGTTCAACAGCGCGGCGAAGCCGGGAAAGCTGGTCTCGATGAAGGCCGCGTCGTCCACGGCGACCGGGGCGCGGGCGGCCAGGCCCATGACCAGCGCGCTCATCGCGAGACGGTGGTCCATATGCGTCGCCACCGTCCCGCCGCCGGGGATGGCGCCGGAGGTGCCCTGGACCAGCAGGTCGTCGCCCTCGATGCGCGCCGCGATGCCGTTCGCCGCCAGCAGGGCGGCGGTCGCGGCGAGGCGGTCGCTCTCCTTCACCCGCAGCTCGGACAGGCCGCGCATCCGGGTCTCGCCCTCGGCCGCCGCAGCGGCCACGGCCAGCACCGGGTATTCGTCGATCATGGACGGGGCGCGGCCGGGCGGGACCTCGACGGCGCGGAGCGGGCCGTATTCGGCGGTGACGTCGCCGACCGGCTCGCCGCCGGCGAACCGCGCATTCTCGACCGTCAGCCGCGCGCCCATCTCCCGCAGCGTGGTGAAAAGGCCAGTCCGCAGCGGGTTGAGCCCCACATTCTCCACCGTGACGCGGGAGCCGGGGACCAGCAGGGCGGCGACCAGCAGGAAGGCCGCCGAGGAGGGGTCGCCGGGCACCAGGATCGGCGCCGCGACCAGCTCCGGCTGGCCCTCCAGCTCGATCAGCCTGCCATGCGCCAGGTCCTCGACCCGGACCGTCGCGCCGAAATGCCTCAGCATGTTCTCGGTGTGGTCGCGGGTCCGCTCCGGCTCGATGACCCGGGTGGTTCCCCGGGCGCAGAGGCCGGCCAGCAGGCAGGCCGACTTCACCTGGGCCGAGGCGACCGGGAGGGTGTAGTCGAGCGGCAGGGCCTCCGCCGCACCGCGCACCGCCAGCGGCAGCCGGCCGCCGTCGCGCGTCCAGAAGCTGGCGCCGGTGGCGGACAAGGGTTCGGTCACCCGCTTCATCGGCCGCTTCCGCAGCGAGGCGTCGCCGGTCATCACCGCGAAGATCGGATGCCCGGCCAGCAGGCCGCAGAGCAGCCGGGCGGCGGTGCCGCTATTGCCCATATCCAGGACATCGGCCGGCTCGACCAGCCCGCCGACGCCGCGGCCAGCGACCCGCCAGGCGCCGGGGCCGGTCTGCTCGACCTCCGCGCCGAGGGCCCGCATGGCGGCGGCGGTGCGGAGCACGTCCTCGCCTTCCAGCAAACCGCTGATCTCGGTGGTGCCGACGGCCAGGGCGCCGAACATCAGGGCGCGGTGGCTGATCGACTTGTCGCCGGGGACGGCATGGCGGCCGGCGAGGCCACGGCCGGCGCCGCGGCGCGCAAGGGTTGCGGGGCGTCGGGGTGGGCCATGGCGCCGCGTTTGACATGTGCCACCCCGCGTGGCAATCCGCCGCGCTCGATTTTCGGCTCGCCAGCGCAGCCGCCACCATGGCCCTGCGCGCGGCTCGCCCCTTCCAGAGATGAGGCTTCACCGATGGCCAAGCCCGAACTGGGCCTCAAGCGCGTATGCGTCGCCTGCGCCACGAAGTTCTACGACCTGACCCGCGCCCCGGCGATCTGCCCGAAATGCGGCACGGAGCAGCCGGCGGAACAGCCGCGCCTGCGCCGCAGCGCCGGCTCCCTTCCGCCGGAGGAGAAGATCAAGAAGCGCGTCCCCGTCGCGGAGGCCGAATCCGACGAGGTGGAGCTGGAAGATGTGGAGGGCGACGAGGCGGTCGAGGACGCCGAGGAGCTCGAGGACGATGCGGACCAGATCGGCGACGAGCTCGAGGTCGAGGCCGACCGCGACGAGGAGAGCTGATCCGGGCGCCGGCGCCTGACCATGGCGCCGGCCCCCGCCCTCTCGCTCAACCGCTTGATGCTGCGTGATTTCCGCAGCTGGGCGGCGCTGACCGTGCCATTTCAATCACGAATCGTTGTGGTGTCCGGGCCGAACGGCGCCGGCAAGACCAACCTGCTGGAAGCGATCAGTCTGCTCGGCCCCGGCCGCGGGCTGCGCGGGGCGAAGACGGCCGAGCTTGGCCGACAATCGGCGGGAACTCCCCTGCCCTGGGCCGCCGCTGGCCGCTTCCGCGACGCGCTCGACCAGGAATTCGACATCGGCACGGGCACGCCGGAGGGCGGCCCGCCGGAACGCCGCGTCTTCCGCCTGGACGGCGCCCCGGTGCGGTCCCAGGCCGAATTGGCGGAAAGGCTGGCCGCGGTCTGGCTGACCCCGCAGATGGACCGGCTGTTCCAGGACGGCGCCGGCGACCGCCGCCGCTTCCTCGACCGCCTGGTCTGGGCGCTGGAGCCGCACCACGCCCGGGAGGTCACCGCCTACGACAATGCGATGGCCCAGCGCAACCGGCTGCTGTCGCAGGAGCGGCGGGAAGGGCTGCGGGTCGATCCCGCCTGGCTGGCGGGGCTCGAGGACGCCATGGCCCGGCACGGGGTGGCCGCCGCGGCCGCCCGCCGCGGGCTGGTAATGCGGCTGAACGCCAGCCTGGCCGAGGGCATCACCGGAGCCTTCCCAGCGGCGCGGCTGGACCTGCTCTGCCCGGTCTCGGCGGCTTTGGCCGAGGCGCCGGCTCTGGCGGTGGAGGACGGGTTGCGGGCCGACTGGGCCGCCTGCCGCGGCCGCGACGCGGCGGCGGGGGCGACGCTGACCGGCCCGCACCGGGCCGACCTGCTCTTCACCCATGCGCCGAAGGACATCCCGGCGGCGCTCTGCTCGACCGGGGAGCAGAAGGCCCTGCTGGTCGCCGTCGTGCTGGCGCATGCCGCGCTGATCGCCGCGGCGCGGGGCTTCGCCCCGCTGCTGCTGCTGGACGAGGTGGCCGCCCATCTGGACGAGACCCGGCGGGAGGCGTTGTTCGACGCGCTGGCCGCCCTGCCGGCCCAAGCCTTCCTGACCGGCACGGATGCCGCGGTCTTCGCCCCGTTGCGGGGCGTGGCGGAGGCTTTCCGGGCCATTCCCGACGCCGTGGGGGCGCACTCGTTCCGGATGGAGATTTTCCCGTGCCTGGGGCCGCCTGAATCCCTATATTGCTGCCAGTTTCCCGACGCGATGACCCGAGGAGTTTGCCGCCGGCATGAGTGACCCAGCCGAGCGCGCCGATCCGTCCCTCCCTGACCAGAGCGGGGGCGATTACAACAGCGCATCAATCACCGTCCTCCGTGGCCTTGAAGCCGTGCGGAAGCGGCCCGGCATGTATATCGGCGACACCGATGACGGCTCGGGCCTGCACCACATGGCCTTCGAGATCATCGACAATGCCGTCGACGAGGCCCAGGCGGGCTATGCCAGCCGTGTCGAGGTCACGCTGAACGGCGACGGCAGCGTCACCGTGCGCGACGACGGGCGGGGGATCCCCGTCGACATGCATGAGGAGGAAGGGGTTTCCGCCGCCGAGGTGGTGCTGACCCGCCTGCATGCCGGCGGCAAGTTCAACCAGAACAGCTACAAGGTCTCCGGCGGCCTGCACGGCGTCGGCGCCGCCGTCGTCAACGCCCTGTCCGAATGGATGGAGGTGAAGATCTGGCGCAACGGCCAGGAGCACTTCATCCGCTTCGAGCACGGCGAGACGGTCAAGCCGCTGACCGTCACCGGTGCCAGTACCGAGCACAACGGCACCGAGGTCACCTTCAAGCCCTCCGCCGGCACCTTCACCAAGGTCGAGTACGACTTCGCCATCCTCGAGCGCCGTCTGCGCGAGCTGGCCTTCCTGGATCCCGGCCTGGCTATCGCCCTGAAGGACGACCGCCACGTCCCGGCGCAGGAGATCTTCTTCCAGTTCCGCGGCGGCCTGACCGCCTTCGTCGAATGGCTGGACCAGGGCAAGGAGCCGCTGTTCAAGCCGCCGATCGCGGTGCAGTCGAAGGAGATCGAGGGCATCAAGGTCGAGATCGCGATGTGGTGGAACACCACCCCGCGCGAGGTGACCCTGTGCTTCACCAACAACATCCCGCAGCGCGACGGCGGCACCCACCAGGCCGGCTTCCGCCAGGCGCTGACCCGCGTGGTGATGAAATACGCCGAGGAGCTGGCGCGGAAGGAGAAGGTCGAGCTGTCCGGCGAGGACATGCGCGAGGGCCTGACCTGCGTGCTGTCGGTGAAGGTGCCGGACCCGGAATTCTCCTCCCAGACCAAGGAGAAGCTGGTCAGCTCCGAAGTTCAGCCGGTGGTGCAGATGGCCGTCGCCGATGCCGTCTCCCACTGGTTCGAGACCCATCCGAAGGAAGCCAAGACCGTCATCGAGCAGGTCGTCCTGGCTGGCGCCGCGCGCAAGGCGGCGCAGCTGGCGCGGGAGAAGGTCGGCCGCAAGAACGCGCTTGAATTCTCGACCCTGCCCGGCAAGCTGGCCGATTGCCAGGAGAAGGACCCGTCGAAGTGCGAGCTCTTCCTGGTCGAGGGTGACAGCGCCGGCGGCTCCGCCAAGCAGGGGCGCAACCGCGCCTTCCAAGCGATCCTGCCGCTGAAGGGCAAGATCCTGAACGTCGAGCGGGCGCGCATCGACAAGATGCTCTCCTCGGCCGAGATCGGCACGCTGATCACCGCGCTCGGCACCGGCATCGGCCCGGGGGAGCCCGCGAAGGGCGGCTTCGACCCGAACAAGCTGCGCTACCACCGCATCGTCATCATGACGGACGCGGACGTGGACGGTAGCCACATCCGCACCCTGTTGCTGACCTTCTTCTTCCGCCAGATGCCGGAGCTGATCGAGCGCGGGCACCTCTACATCGCCCAGCCGCCGCTCTACCGGGCCAAGCGCGGGCATGACGAGCGTTATCTGAAGGACGACCGGGCGCTCGAGGACTTCCTGCTGGAGAAGGCGCTGGCCGGAGCCAGCCTGACCTTGGGCGGCGGTCGCGTGGTCACGGGTGCCGCGCTGAAGGCTGAGGTCGAGCAGCTGCGCCAGGTCGCCTCGCGCATCCGCCGGCTCGGCACGACGGTGCCGGCCGAGATCGTCGAGCAGGCCGCCGTTGCCGGCGCGCTGACCTTTGACCCAGAGCGGGCCCTGGCGGCGGCGCAGGCGCTGGCGGCCCGGCTGGATACGATGGCCTTGCCGAACGAGAAGGGCTGGAAAGCCACGGCCGGTGAGGCCGGGCTGCAGGTGTCGCGCATCGTGCGCGGCGTGACCGAGCGCCACACGCTGAACGCCGCGGCGCTGCGCAGCGCCGAGGCGCGCTGGCTGGACGAGCGGCATGAGATGCTGTCGCGCGACTTCGCCGAGGACGCCCGGCTGACGCTGGACGGCACCGAGGTCGCCGTGCAGGGCCCGGCCATGGCGCTGGACCGGATTCTCAGCCAGGGCCGCAAGGGCCTGACAATTCAGCGCTTCAAGGGTCTCGGCGAGATGAACCCCGAGCAGCTCTGGAAGACCACGCTGGATCCCGTGGTGCGGACCCAGTTGCGGGTGCGGGTCGAAGATGTGGAGGATGCGGAGACGGTCTTCTCCACCCTGATGGGCGACGTGGTGGAGCCGCGGCGCGACTTCATCGTCACCAATGCGCTGAAGGTGGCGAACCTCGACGTTTAGGATGTTTCTGGGCGGCCAGGATTAACCGGACTCCGCCATCATTCGCTGGACGACCCATGGGTCGCCGGGGCACCCCTGGCGACCCTACTTTTCACCTGCAGGCCGGGCCAACCGTCGGCGCCATCGCCTCCAGCCGGTCCCGGATGCGCTGGTCGTCGTCCGGGTTCATCCGGAGCAGGCGCTCGTAGCACCAACGGGCCGCCTGGTCGTTCCCCATCTCCGAGTGCAGGCCGCCCAGTGCTGCAATGGCGTGCATGTAGGGCTGCGTGCCAACGAAGCCCCACCAGGCCATGTTGGCACCGTAGCGCTCCGCGACTGGCTCCCAGAGCTTCGTCGCCCGACCGTACGGCGGCCTGGAGGTGCCGGAGCGACGTGGCGCGGTTGGGGGCGTAGGCGGCGAGCAGCAGGTGCGCCTCGATGCAGCCCGGGTCGTGCCGGAGCGCCCGGGAGGCCAGAATGATGCGGTCCTCCTCGCGGACGTCCCTCTCGGCCATGCGGGCCACGAAAGGGTCGCCGGGACCCGTCACGCAGGGGCCATCGATGCCCTCGCGCACCCCGGCCGTGGGCACACCACCTTTCGCCAGATCCGACACCTTCGCCTCCTGCAATCTCCCCGGCAGGCTACGCGGGGCATCGGCAAGAGATGGACCTTGGTGAAGCCTGTTGTCATGGCTGGCATTCGGCCCTGGGAGAGGCCGCAGCCCTATCCATCACGGCGCTGGTGCGCGGCTGCCGCGGCGAGGAACTCGCTTGACGGGCGGTGCAGGGACCGCGCCACCCGCTGGGTCCGCGGCCTGTGCCGCAGAGGGTGACTCGTCCTCGCGGAGCACCAACTGGCTGGGGGTCTTCCGCCTGCCCGGCATGACGGCGATGATCAGCGTCCGGGGCTCCTTGTCGCCGGACTTCGGTATCGTCGTCACGTCAACCTTGTCCTCGATGTGCCCGGCCGTGCCGTCCTTCCTCGATCGGTCGAGCACCAGCAGGAAACCGATGCGGGCGCTGGTGTTGGAGTACTCCGTCGCTTGTGCGCCGAAGCGCTTCCGCAGCGCCTCGTGGGACGCATCCCTGTCCTCGCGCTTCACCTCGATGGTCACGCGCGTGAGCTGCCGCTCGACCTTGATGTCGGCCCGGCCACCGGCGATGTCGACCGGCTCTAGCTTCGCGCAGTTGCCGAGGCCGGAGTTGAGGAAGCGCATGCAGTCGATCTGCAGTTGCTTCTCGAAGAAGTCCCGCTTGTCCCCGCCGCCCCCGGCCTTGCCCGCCCCCGTGTCCTGGGGCGCAGCCTTCTCGGTCGGAATTCTCTCGGTGTCGGCGAACAGGTACGCACCGGAAGGGTCGTTCGCACGCGTCGTGTCCATGCGGTACTCCAGGAACCGGAGCAACTGCCAGAGCACGGCGTCAACGACGAGGCGCGCCTCCGTCGAGCGGTAGTCCTCGCTGTGCTCCAACTGCGGAAGGATGCGCCGGATGATGCTCTCGAGTTGCGGTGTCAGCCCCGAGGTCGCCGCCGCCTTCACGTTGGCCATGAAGCCGTCGAGCGCGACGCGCATGCCTTCCGGCACGGCGGGTTCGCCCGCATCGAGGACGGCGGTCAGGCGCGGTGCGCCGCCGTCCCCGCCCGTTTTCCCGGCGGTGCCCCCCACCTCTGACCGCAGCCAGCAACTCCCGCGCGGCCCGGCCCCAATCCGATGCGGTGGACTCCGCCTCAGCCTCAAGCCAGGCCAAGGCCGAGGCCTCGGCACTTTCCTCGCGCAGGACCCGCGCTTCGATTGCGGGCCTCATGAAGACCTCGACGCCGCCCGGTTCCCTGCCGAGAACGGCCCGGTTCGCGACGTAGGCATCGAGCAGGCGGCGCCTGATCGCCAGATCGGCCTCGGGGCCCAAGGCCACGCCCTCGGCGAGGTCGGCAATATGCCCGGCCAACTCCCGCCAGCGCATCAGCTCGGTCCATTGCGCGCCCATCCAAGGCCATGCGGGCTTGGTGGGGGACGACCACGCCGCGGCAATGGCCAGTTCACGGCGGATCTCCGCAGCGCGGGAGGCGAGCAACCCGGGCGGCTCACCGCGCCGCAGCGCCGTGAGCATGGCGAGTGCGCGGGCGTAGGAGAGCGCGTCCGGCCGGTGCTCCCGCGCGAGAAGGCAACCCTCGAAATGGCCCCGCGCCTCCTCGAAGGAAGCATCCACGCGGCCAGGGGCGTCGGCGTCCAGGCCGTCCCGGAGGCGAGCCAGTCCAAGCTCAAATAGCGCCTCGTCGCGGGCCAGCACGACCGCGGAAAGTCGGTCGAGGACCTTCTCCAGCGACGGGTCTGGCCAGTAGGCGTTCGCAACGCCCGCCACCTTGGCGGCCCGCCGCGCGAACTCCGGGTGGTGGTCGTCCGCCTTCAACCGAACGAGGACGCGCAGCAGGTCGTGGCGAAGGTCGGGATGCACGAGCGCCAGCTGGAGCGCCGCGCCAAGGGCCGCCCAGCGGGCAACCTCGTTCTCGCGGGTGTCGTGGGCGCGGCGGGTCAGGACGTCCTGGCACCGCTCCGCCAGCTCATCAGCGAGGTCGGCCCCGGCGAGCGCCTCCAGGGCGTCCTTGTAATCCGATGGCCTCGTGCCATCCCCGCCGACCGACACCCCGGCGCAGGCAAGGACGAAGTCGTCCAGGACGTCGCGGCCGGGGCACCCGGGCGGCTCGGCCAGGACCAGCGCGAGAACGTCCGGCATCAGGGCAGTACGGGCGATGGCCTCCTCCCGGCCGCGGAGGAGTTCCGCGCCGCCCAGGTCGGCCAGCCGCTCGGGCCACCCCCTGTCGAAGGCGGCACCCACTTCCTCCTCAACCGTCACCACCCCGCCTCCCCTGCGGCACGCTCACCAGAGCATGTCGTCGCCGGAAGCAACCAGCCTACATGCCGGATTCACCGCCGTCCCGAACTCGCTCACCCGCTGGGTCGCCACGAAGATCTGGAGCGTCGGCAGTTCCCGGCAAAGTGACGCCAGCCCGTCCGCGAGGGCCGCAAGGTCCTCGCTGGCCATCTCCTGGGCGCCGGGGGTGTCGATGAACAGGAGGCCTGGATGGCTGCCGACCCCTCGTCGGCGGGCAACCTTCATCAGGGCGAGGATGAGCGCCACCTTCACCCGCATCTTGTCGCCGATGGACGCCGCCCCGAAAGCCACGCGCTCCTCACCCTTGAGCAGGTGGAGGTGCGGGACGGTGTTCAGGTCGACGCCGACGAGGTTCACCACGCCAAGTTCCCGAAGCAGTCCGAGCACCTCCGTCCTGACCTCTTCCAGAACCTCCTCCTGCTCCGCCTTGAGACGCTGCCGGAAGACCTTGTCGCACGCCTTCGCAATCGCGGCCTCGTCCGACTCCGGGCGTCCGGCGCCTCCCCCGGCGTCGGCCTCGGCCTCCGCGATCATCGCCTCCAGCACGGCGCGCCGGGTGAGGTCGGCTTCCCCCGCACTTGCGGCGGCCTGCCGCGCGCGCTCGGCCGCGAGCCGCGACTCAAGCGAGGTCACCTGATACTCCAGAGCCCGGAGTTCGGCACGGGCCGCGGCGTCGGCATCCCTCGCACTGGCATGGGCCCGGGCGCTGAGACGCTCGTTCTCCTCGAGCCTTGCCCTGGCCTCGGCAACACCGGCCTCGTCCTCTTCGGGCGCCACCTCGCCGCAGACCATGCAGGCGTGTTCGACCGCCTCCCTGTCCTTGCGGTCCGCCCCGAAGGCGCGGTCGCACCGCGGGCAGCATTTGGGATTGAGGGACCGGAACACCCGCTCGGCCGCCCGGTCCTCGACAAAGTTCTGCAGCGCCAGGCGGTCCGCGTTCCAGCCCGCCCTCGCCGCTGCGACAACCTCCTGCGCGTCCGCTAGGGCCCGCCGCAGCTCCGGCAGGCGTGCGTAGAGCCCCGCGAGCTCGTCCGAGGTGGACCGCACGGACGCCAAGAGCCCAGCCGCCGTCCCCCCGTCCGCCGGTGCCGCCCCGAGGGCCGCCAACTCCGAGCGCAGCCGTTCGGCCCGCGCCTTAGCGTGGTCCGCGACGGCGCGCAGCGTCTGGGTCTCCTGCTCCGCGGCCATGTCGAGCCCGGCCATGACGTAGTGGATCCGGGCGACGGCAGTCGCGTGCGGGAAGCCCGCGAACATGTTCAGCATGCGGTTGGTCAGGCCATCCAGCGTCACGTCGCCGATGAGCGCGGAGTAGTCGGTGCCGATGTGGAAGGCGCCGAACAGCGCGGGCCAGCGGTGGTGCACGGTGCGTCCGTCCTTGGCCGGGTTCGCGTCGCGCCGCAGGCTGGTCACCGGCTCCAGCGCCAGGGCGCGGAGCATGAAATCGGACATCGCGCTGGCGAACTGGCCCTCATCCCCTGCCTCGAAGATCGAACGGGCACCCAGCCGACCCTCCGTCAGGGTGGCGCGGAAGCCATCACAGAGGTCGAGGGAGACGCGGTGGCGCACGCCGTCGAGGTCGAAGTCCACCGCGGCGTGCCGGATCCACTTCATGACATCGGGCGGAATCGAGTCAGGCGGCGTCCCCCGCAGCAGCCAGCGCATGATGCCGAGCAGGCTCGTCTTGCCCCGTGAGTTCCGTCCGGAGCCGACGAGCCAAAGTCCACCCGAGAGCTCCGGCCAATCGAACTCGAATGGGATGGCTTGTCCGTCGATGCGCTTCTCGCCGCCGAACGCCACCCTGCGCACGGTCAGGTCGACCGGGCGCGGGATCAGCCCCTGTGCCTTCAGGTCATGGCGGTCGAGGAAATCGGCGACCGTCTCGGGCGGCCTGCCCGACGCGGCGGCGATGGCCTGCACCCACGAACCCTGGAGCGGATGTGGTTTCCGTCGGGACATGCGTCAGTTCTCCCCCGCCATGGCCGCCAGGCGTTCGACGACCCGATGGGTGATGGGCGGGATGAGGTCGTGGCCGCGGGTCGTGGCGTACTCCATCTGCTTGTACTGCCGCTCCTTGAGCGTGGACCCAAGCAGGCTTCCCGCGACCCTCAGGACGATCCGCATGCGTTCGGCGTACCAACGGTAGGCGGGGTTGTCGGCCAAGGTGCCTTCGAGGTCGAAGGCCGCGGGGAAGAGCAGGAAACTGTTCTCGGCGCTCTTCGGTCCTGCCGGACGGAAGACTGTGCGAACGAGGCCCGCCGAGAACAGGATCGACATTTCGTCATCGATGGGCTCGTAGGCGCCGAAGCGCCACTTGAGCATGGCATCCCGCCGCAGGACGGGTTCCTCGTCCTCCAGCATCGCCTTGACCTGGTCCACCAAGCCCTGGTCGCCGCTGGCCGCGTGCAGGTCCAGCAATCCCCAGGCAAGGTAATCCGGGTTGCGGAGCCAGAACATGAGCGCGTTCAGGCGCGTCTCGCCCCGGAATAGCGCGGCCTCGCCGTCCCTTCCGGGTTCGGTTAGCCGCTCGCACCCGGCCACCAGGACGGCGAGTAGCCTCATCGCCTTCTGGGCGGTGGACATTTGCGGAGGCAAGAATTCCTCGGGGCGGAACTGGTCAGAGGAATCCTACCCTGGGGTTGCAGACCGAGACAACTCAGCGTCATTGCTGGCTTAGCGTGGTTCAGCCAGCTCATGGCGACGAGGAGGTGGGGTGCTCGGCTCCCGCAGGCTCCCAGGCCAGCGAAGGCGGCGCGGTGACCGGGCACGATGTGGCGGTTCGCGGTCGCCGGAGACTGCCCAGGGCTGCACCTGATCAGCGGGGAGTGCCCAGCCCCCGACGGGGGGCTCCGGAATGCCCGACCCAGGGGTAGCCTGCCCAGGAAGTCGCAGGAGCGGTGCCATGGACGGCAGGGACAGGATGGGTTCGCAGTGGGAGTGGGACAGCGTGGCGCCCGCGGCGCACCCACCCGCGCCGCGGCCCGCGCAATTCGGGGGACGCATGGTTCGTCGAGCCGGTGCCGGGCCAGCCCTGGGACCCTGCCCAGCTTGCGAGGAAGCGCAGGATCGAGGAGCGCCTAACGCAACTCGCCGCCAAGCGCCCGGACGGAAGTCAGTCCGCCCATTCGCCGTCAGGGTCGTTGAGGTCGACGACGGACAGGTAGGTTCCCAGTGCGGCTCGCAGGCGGCTCCCCGCGAGCGCGCTGACAGAGGTTCTGTTCTCCGAGCCGCCCAGGCCGCAGATCAGCCTGAGCGACTCCCAGTCGTCGCCAGGCTCGACGTGAACGGTCTCCAGCAACCTCCAATGGTCCTCGTCGAGGAAGCGTGCCGCATCCCAGGGCGGGGGCAGTCATCAGTGACGCCCTCCTCGTTCCTCTGGCCAGGCGCGTGCTGGAGGACCGCCTCGACGTCCGGATGGCTGAGCTCCGCGAGGAACTGCCGCGCACAGGGCTCATCCAGCAATAGGGGAAAGTGCGGGGAAGGCTCTGAACTCAGGCCGAAGGCCAGAACCTGGCGGACCAGGACGCCCATCCCGCCCGGCGCCCGCATGGCGAGCTCGCTGATGTCCGTGGCGACGAAGTGCCGCCTCTTCGGTTCGCCCAAGGGCCACCCTGCTGTTGTCAACAAACGGCGGCCTTATCGCAGAAGTAGGAATCCTTGTCTGCCCGTAGGCAGCCCTGCCAAGCACTCCTCCCGTCAGTCGCCACCCCACAGGCCGAGGCATCTTCCAGTCGGCTTCCTGACCCTGTCGTGGCCTCGGAGCCGTGCAGCGGGTTCCAGAGACACGTTCCACCGGCGCTCGGCGGCCCCGTTACGCCGGAGGCGCCCGGGGCCTGTACAACCGCAATGATTCCTGGCACAAGCTGCGCTGGCGAAAGGACTAATCAACATGGACTCCGCGCTCCGACTCATATGACCCCGCGCCCCGCGTAACCGCGAGCCGCAACCCGGAGCCGTCCATGTCCGCCTCTCCGTTCTCCCCTCTCCGCATAGGGCGCTGACGAGCGCAGGCCGCGTCACCTGACGCGGGCGGCTCCCGTGTGGCCATGCGCCGCACGGGACGCCTGCCCGCGTATGGCGCCGTGCGCCTGCTCCCTCATCGCCCTGGCGCCCGCGGTCCGTCCGGACCGGGGGTCGTCCTCGCATGCCCGGAAGCCATCCGAGAGGAGAGCAGCGTGACGAACACCACCCAGACCTCCGACATCGCCAGCATCAAGGCCGCGGTCATCGCGGCCATGGAAGCGGGCGTCAAGGCGCCGCCCGACGGCAACCGCCTCCGGTTCGGCAAGCCGATGCGCGACGCCCTCGCGGCCGCACGCCACCTCGGCATCGTCACCTACGACGAGGTGATGGCGGCCAACATCCCCGAGGGCAGCATGGCCCTGACGAACCTTCCCGCGGCAAACTGGCCGAGTTCGGATGTCACCTGCCTCATGGCCGACAACTGCGAGCCCAGCCTCGCGTGGCTCCATGGCGCGCGCGGCGCCAACCCGCCCTGCTTCCGCCTGTTCGCCCGCAACCAGCTGACGGGCGAGTGGCTGCTCCTGCCGTCCTGCACGGTCGCCGCAGGCCGTCTGCCCCGGCCGACGGCAAGCTACAGCCTGCGGCAGGTGATGGACCTGGGGGAGTTCATCAACATGGCGGCCTGCGCGATGGACGCCATGGCCGTGGCCCTGGTGCGCATCGAGGCCGAGGCCCTCACGGGTCCGGCGGGCCAGGCGGCCTGACATTGCTCCCTCGGCCGCCACCAGGCGGCCGAGGGTTCCCGCCAGCCCCCTCGCAACCCAGGAGGGATGGCGCGCTGCCCGCGGGCGGCGCGCCGACAACCGCACAGTCCCAAGCCAACCCAAACAGGAGAGCACGCATGTTCGGCACCGGCTCCGGCCCGACTGGCCCCGACGAAGCAACGATGGCGTCCCTCGACGCCGCCCTGAGCCGACCAATTCTGGCGGTCCCGGAGCATCGCTGGCTCGCCGCCTTCACCGAGGATTACCGCCGAGGCTTGGCTGCCTCCTACCGTGCGGGCATGGTTGACCCGGCCGACCTTGTCGCCGTGACAGAGGACTTGCCCTCGACGGCTCCCGACTGCTGGCCCGCCCGCGACATCGTCTTCGGGATTCCATTGACGCCCGATGGGCGGCATCTCTTCGTCGTGCGGCTCCAACTCGCCGGGGAGGCATTCCTGTGTGCCCGGCTCTCGGCGTTCATGCGTCCCGAAAGCGGCGGGTGGCGCACGATGCTGCCGCTGGAGATCAGACCAGGCGGGGCCTTCCCCATCCGGCCCGTCACCTTCCCGACGCTGGCCGCCATGGCGACCTTCGCGCCAACCCGGGCGCTCCTCTGCGGCGCCGCGCGCATCGTGTCGGAGCGCCACCAGGAGGCGGTTGGCCTCCACCCGGTCCAGTAGCCCGGAAAGGCGGGTCACCGGCACGGCCCGCCTTTCCGCATCGAGTGCCCCGCGCAGAAACGCTCTGAACCACGGACCCCGATGACCCAAGAACGCTCCGATTCCCCGCTCGGCCGCGCGCTCCGGAAGGCTCGCCGCGAAGCGGGCCTGACGCAGGGCGCCCTGGCAGTTACTTCCGGATGCAGCCCGCGCAGCGTCTGGCAAGCTGAGCGCGGCCAGGGCCATGTCGAGGTGTTCCTGCGGCTCGCCAGCGTCCTAGGGCAGCAGGTGACCGGGCGCTCGCTGCCGCCCGGCCAGCACCTGGGCGACCGCCTCGCGGCCCTCCGCCAGCGCTTTGGCGCCAGTGTTCGGGAGGTTGCGGCGCGGGCGGGGGTGAGCCCCAACACGGTCGCCGCCATCGAGCGGGGCGAACTCGGCCACGTGGCGGCCATCGAGCGCGTCGCCGGTGCACTCGGTGCCGGGCTGACGCTCGCGCCCGCGGGGCAGGCGCCCGCCTTCTTCGCGGCCGCGGCGCTCTCGTCGGCATACGAGGCATGGGCGACCCCGCCCGACCTGCTGGACCGCCTCTACGACGCCCTGGGCGGCCCGTTCGACCTCGACCCGTGCTCGCCTGGGCCACTCCGCTCGCGTGTCAGGGCGGCCTGGCACTTCACCGAGGCTGACGACGGGCTGGTGCACCCGTGGCAGGGGCAGGTCTTCATGAACCCGCCCTACGGCCGGGGCATTGGCGCCTGGACCGCCAAGGCGCGGCAAGAGGCCGAGGCGGGCCGGGCCGAGTTCGTCATCGGCTTGGTGCCCGCCCGCACGGACACTCGGTGGTGGCATGCCGACGTGGCAGGCCATTCCCAGGTGTGGCTCCTGCGGGGGCGGCTAGCTTTTGGGGACGGAGCGGCTCCCGCGCCGTTCCCCAGTGCGCTGGTCCTCTGGAGCGGTGCACCGGCCGTCTCAGAGGTGATGTCGAAGGCCTTCCCGGATGCCCAGCACGTCCCGTCGGCCAGAGTTGCGGTGACGCGACGGGCGGCCTGAGTGCCGCCGACAGGCGAAGCAGCCACGTACCCTCGGCTGGGCGGCGTGACCGTGTGCCAAGCGCGCCGAGCCGGGCGAAGAACCAACCTGAGGAGCCTCTTTCCCGGGGGCGGTCAGGCCACCTCCGGCAAGCGGTCAATCAGCTTGTCCAGCGTGATCGGGTAGTCCCGCACGCGCACGCCGGTGGCGTTGTAGACCGCGTTGGCGATGGCCGCGCCAACGCCGCAGAGGCCGAGCTTGCCCACCCCCTTCGCCTTCATGGGCGAGGAGATCGGGTCCACCTCGTCGAGGAAGACGACGTCCTGGTGAGGGATGTCGGCGTGCACCGGCACCTCGTAGCCCGCCAGGTCGTGGTTGACGAAGAAGCCGTGGCGCTTGTCGACCGCCAGCTCCTCCATCAGAGCCGCGCCCGCGCCCATGGTCATCGCGCCGATCACCTGACTGCGGGCCGACTTGGGGTTAAGGATGCGACCCGCGGCGCAGACGGCCAGCATGCGCCGAATCCTGACCTCGCCCGTGGCGGCGTCGACGCCGACCTCCACGAAGTGCGACCCAAAGGTGGACTGCTGGTACTCCTTGGCGAGGTCGCCGAACTCAATCGTGTCCTCAGCCACCATGCCGTCCCGGCCCGCCGCCTCGGCCAGCGGAATACCCCGGTTGCCCGAACGCACTTGCCCGTCGGCGAACATCGCGTCGGCCGAGTTGAAGCCGACCTTCCGGGCCACCGCCTCGCGCAGCTTCACGCAGGCGGCGTACACGCCTGCCGTCGAGCTGTTGGCGCCGAACTGCCCGCCCGACCCGGCGGAGACCGGGAAGCTGGAGTCGCCCAGGCGCACGACCACCTTGTCGATGGCCACGCCCATCATCTCGGCCGCGGTCTGGGCGATGATGGTGTAGCTGCCGGTGCCGATGTCGGTCATGTCGGTCTCGACCGTCACCACGCCCTTGGCGTCCAAGCGAACGCGGGCGCCGGAGTTCAGGACCATGTTGTTGCGGAAGGCGGCCGCCATGCCCATGCCCACCAGCAAGCGCCCCTCCCGGACCTGGCCGGGCTTGGCGGTGCGGCGGCTCCAGCCGAACCGCTCGGCGCCGAGGCGCAGGCACTCCACGAGCTTGCCGCTGGGAGAAGCGCCGTTCCGGATGCTCGGGATCGACCTGCGTGTCGTTGACGACGCGGAACTCCACAGGGTCCATGCCCAGACGCTCCGCCATCTCGTCCATGGCAACCTCCAGCGCCATCAAGCCCGGCGCCTCCCCCGGCGCGCGCATGGCGTTGCCCTCGGGCAGGTCGAGCTCGGCGAGCCGCATCGCGGTCAGACGGTTCGCCCCGGCGTAGAGCAGCCGCGTCTGGTTCACCGCCGTCTCCGGCTGGCCGCCCGGCTGGTCGCCCGAGGCGCTCTCATGCGCGAGCGCAGTGATCCTGCCGTCCGGCATCGCGCCGATGCGGATGCGCTGGATGGTCGCGGGCCGGTGGGTGGTGTTGTTCGCCACCAGCGGCCGCTGCAGCGCCACCTTCACCGGCCGCCCCGCCGCGCGGGCGCCGAGCGCCGCCAGCACCGCGTCGGCGCGCAGGAACAGCTTGCCGCCGAAGCCGCCGCCAACGAAGGGCGAGATCAGGCGCACCTTCTCCTTCGGCATGCCAAGGGTCTTGGCCAGGTCGCCCACGCCCCAGTCGATCATCTGGTTCGAGGTCCAGACGACCAGCCGATCCCCGTCCCAGGCCGCCATGGAGGCGTGCGGCTCCATCATCGCGTGGCTCTCGTCCGGGGTGGTGTAGGTCTCGTCGAGGCGGACGGGGGCAGCCGCGAAGGCGCCCTCGAAGTCACCGACGCGATCCTCCTGCGGCGCGGCGCTGCCCTCGCCGCTGTCGCCACCGACCAGAGGCGCGGCGCCTGCGGCCGCGGCCAGGTCGAACCGGCCCTCCGCCCGGGCATACGCCACCTTGACCATCGAGGCGGCCGCCCGCGCCTGCTCGAAGGTCTCGGCCACCACGACACCGATGGCCTGGTGGTAGTGGTCGATCTCCGGCCCGCCGAGCAGCCGGGCGGTGTTGAACTGGCCCTTCCCGAGCGGACCGGCGTTCTCGGCCGTGACGATAGCGAGAACCCCGGGCGCCGCCCTGGCGACGGAGAGGTCCATGCCGGTGATGCGTCCCTTGGCGATGCCCGCACCGATGGCATAGCCATAGGCCGGGTTCCGGGCCGTGTCGTGGTGCTCGTAGGCGTAGGTCGCGCGGCCCGTGGTCTTGAGCGGCCCGTCGATGCGGTCCAGCGGCTGGCCGACCACCTTGAGCTGGTCGATCGGGTTGGTGGTCGCGGGCGTGTCGAACTTCATGGCTCAGCTCCTCGCCTCGGCCAGGACGGCGGCCAGGGTCCGCTCCGCCAGGGTCACCTTGAACGCGTTGTCACGGGTGGGCTTCGCCCCGTCCAGGATCGCCGCCATGGCGGGCCTAGCACCTCGCGGCAGCTCGGCCTCGGCCGCCTCCACCCGCCAGGGCCTGTGGGCGACGCCCCCGAGCGCGACCCGCCCCGTGCCGCCCGGCTGGACCACGACGGCCACCGAGACGAGGGCGAAGGCGTAGGAGGCTCGGTCACGGACCTTGCGGTAGATCTGCCTGCCCCCAACGGGCGGGGGCAGCGTGACGGCGGTGATCAGCTTGCCCGGCACCAGCGCCGTCTCGACCTGCGGCGTGTCGCCGGGCAGGCGGTGGAACTCGGCGATGGGGATGCTCCGGGTCGAGCCGTCCGGCCGCACCGTCTCCACCACCGCGTCCAGCACCCGCATGGCCACCGCCATGTCCGAAGGGTTCGTGGCGATGCACGCCTCGCTCGCCCCGATCACGGCAAGCTGGCGGCTGACCCCGCCGATCGCCGCGCAGCCGCTGCCGGGCTGACGTTTGTTGCAGGGCATGTTGGTGTCGTAGAAGTACGGGCAGCGGGTGCGCTGGAGCAGGTTGCCCGCCGTCGTCGCCTTGTTCCGCAACTGGCCCGAGGCTCCCGCCAGGAGGGCGCGCGCGAGTACGCCGTAGTCGCGCCGGACGCGCTCGTCGGCCGCGAGGTCGGTGTTGCGCACCAGCGCGCCGATGCGCAGCCCGCCCTCCGGGGTCGCCTCGACCTTGTCGAGGGTGAGGCCATTGACGTCGATGAGGTGCGTCGGCGCCTCGATCTGCAGCTTCATCAGGTCGAGCAGGTTGGTCCCGCCCGCGATGAACCTGGCGCCCGGGTCCCGCGCCGCGGCCACCGCGGCCTCGGCCGGGGTGCGCGCACGCTCGTAGGTGAAGGGCTTCATGCCTGCCTCCCGGCGACCTCGTTGATCGCCTCGACGATGTTGGAGTAGGCGCCGCAACGGCAGATGTTGCCGCTCATGCGCTCGCGGATCTCCTCGGGCGTGGCCCGCGGTGCCGCGGTCAGGTCGGCGGTCACGTGGCTTGGGATGCCCGCCTGGATCTCCTCCAGCACCGCAACCGATGAGCAGATCTGCCCGGGCGTGCAGTAGCCGCACTGGTAGCCGTCGTGCTTCACAAAGGCCGCCTGCATGGGGTGCAGGTGCTCGGGTGCGCCCAGGCCCTCGACGGTGGTGATCCGGTCGCCCTCGTGCATCACGGCCAGCGTCAGGCAGGTGTTGATCCGGCGCCCCTCGACGATCGCCGTGCAGGCGCCGCACTGGCCGTGGTCGCAGCCCTTCTTGGTGCCTGTCAGGTGCAGGTGCTCGCGGAGGGCGTCGAGCAGGGTCGTCCGCGTGTCGAGCTCCAAAGCCCGCGCTTCGCCGTTCACGGTGAGGGAAACCTTCATGGCAGCTGCTCCTACGGCGCTTGCTGGACTACCGACGGCGGCCCGGGCGCCCGCGGCGGGCGGCGCCACGGCCGCGGCTGAAACGGCGGCCCCAATCAGCAGGTCACGTCGGGTCGCGGAAAATTCAGGGCTTCGCACGTCGTTCTCCAATGTTCCTGGTGGGACGCGTTGGTCGGGCTTGACGCCGCAGGGGGCTGTCAGCGGGGGCGCGTCACCGGTTTGAATGAAGTGGCAGGGACTGCGCGAACGCCCTGGCGCGGAAGATCGTCGCGCCCCGTCCGCCCTCTCCGTCACTCGTCACGATGTAGAGGTCGTCGGTTCCGGGTCCGAGGATCAGGCTGGTGGAGCGCAGGTTGTGGCCCTGGTCCCGCCCCGGCAGCAGCACTTGGCCAATGGGGATGCCGTTCCTGTTGAACGCCAACACCCGGCCCTGACCGTAGATCGCAACGTAGAGGTTGCCGTCGGCGTCGCTCCGCATCGAGTCCGGCGCCGGGCCGGTGAAGTGGTAGGCGACGGCCGTGCCGAAGGGGGCGACCGTCGTCGCGTCCGCCAGCTTGACCCGGTGCAGGAGGTTCCTGCTGAACTCCGTGGCCCACAGCGCCTTGCCATCCGGGCTGAGCGCGATGCCGTTCGCCATGGCGAGGTGCGGCAGCACGGGCGTGACGGTCGTGAGGTCAGGGGAGACGTAGTAGACGCCCCCCTTCGGGTCGGTCGAGGCACCACGGAAGTCGGTGAAGTAGAACCCGCCCCGGGCATCGAACACCAGGTCGTTTGGCATGTAGCCTGCCTCTGGTGGGACGATCGCCTGCATCCCCGACCCATCCGGCCTGACCGCAACGACGGCCCCCATCCCGCTGGCGAAGTCGATGGCGGCGACGAAGATGCGGCCGTCCCCGTGGATCGCGATGCCGCCAGGGCCGAGGTGGTCCAGGCTGACCAGGGTGGAGAGCCGCCGGTCGGGCGTCAGGCGAAGCACGCGCCTGCCGCCCACGTCGCAGAAGAGCAGGTTGCCGTCGCGGTCGAAGGCCGGGCCCTCGAGAACCATCCCCGTGTCGGACACCTTGAACCAAGGTTCCGCCACCACGGTCTGCACGCCGCGCTCGGACGGCGGGATCGGGACGGCCCCGCGCGTCTGCGCGTCATAGCGGAGCGCCGGGAGAGCCCCGCCGCCCTGCTGTGCATGGCCGACCGAGGCGATGCAGGCGCAAACGAGCGCCGCCAACAGGCGCCAGGGTGGGGTCACGGCACGGTCATCCCGCCGTCCACGGTGATGGCCTGGCCGACGACGTAGCTAGCCCCCGGGCTGCACAGCCACAGGACGGCCGCGGCGATTTCCTCGGGCCTGCCCGCACGGCCGATGGGCACGGCCTTCGCCAGTTCCGAGTACGCGTGCTCGTCCCCGGCGACGACATCCCGGGCGACCTGCGTGTCGATCAGTCCTGGGTTGACCGCGTTCACGCGGATGCCGCGCCTGACGTACTCCAGGGCGGCCGTGCGCGTCAGGCCGACCACGCCGTGCTTCGAGGCGATGTAGGAGCCGATGCCGGGGTTGCCAGTCAAGGCGCCGACCGAGGCATTGTTGACAATCGCGCCGCTGCCCTGGCGCTCCATCTGCCGCAGCTGGTGCTTCATGCAGCTCCAGACGCCGCGCAGGTTGACCCCGATGACGCGGTCCCACTCCTCGCGGGTGCTCTCGGCGGTCGGGGCGATGCGAGGCATGACGCCTGCGTTGTTGAACGCGGCGTCGAGGCTGCCGAACTCGGCGACGGTGCGGTCCACCATGGCCGCCACCTGGGCGTCGTCGCTCACGTCGCAGGTGACCGCAAGCGCCTTGTGACCGGCCGTGACCAGGGTCTGCGCGGCCACCTGGACCGCCTCTTCCCGGACGTCAGCGAGCACCACGGCGGCGCCCGCCGCGGCGAAGGCGTTGGCGGCGGCCAGTCCCATGCCGGAACTGGCGCCGGTGACGAGGGCCACTTGGCCCTTGAAGTCGTAGGTCGGGTTCATGTCAGCCTCTCGATTGTTCAGACCGTCTGTCCGCCGTCGACGACCATGGCGTGGCCGGTGACGAAGGCGGCCGCGTCGGAGCACAGCCAGAGGACGGCGGCGGCGATCTCTTCGGGCCTGCCCATCCGCCCGATCGGCTCCTGCGCGATCACCCTCTCCCGCCCCTCGGGCGTGCCGCCGCTAAAGCGGTCCATCATCGGGGTCTCGATGATCCCGGGGCAGACGGCGTTGATGCGGATGTTCGCCTTCGCGTAGTCCAGCGCCGCCGCCTTGGTCAGGCCGACGACGCCGAACTTCGCGGCACAGTACGCCGCCTGGCCTGCGAAGCCCTTGACCCCGGCGCCCGAGGAGGTGTTGACGATCGCGCCGCCCCTGCTTCAGCAACAGGGGAATCTCATGCTTCATGCAGAGGAAGGTGCCACGGAGGTCGATGCCGACCACCCGGTCCCACTGCTCCCCGGTGAGGTCGGCCGCCGCGGTTACCGGCTGCTCGACACCGGCGTTGTTGAAGGCGATGTCGAGGCGGCCGAAGGCAGCGATCGTCCTCTCCAGCGCGGCCTTCACGTCCTCTTCCCGCGCCACGTCGCACCGGACGGCGAGCGCCCGACCACCAGCCTGCTCGACCAGGCGGGCCGTCTCCTGGTTGCCCTGCTCCGAGAGGTCGGCGACCAAGACGCTGGCGCCCTCGCGCGCGAAGGCCAACGCCGCGGCGCGGCCGATGCCGTTCGCGGCCCCGGTTACGAAGGCGACCTTCCCCGCGTAACCCCCGTTCTGGTTCGTCGTCATGCTTGGCTCCTTCCCGATTGATCCGTGAATGCGAGACCTTGGGGCGCTCGCTGGCTCGGGTGGAGAGATGGGAGGTGCGACTACAGCCGATTAGGCGCTAAAAGATGCATGACGCTATAAGCGAGACTTCTGAATGCCGCGGGCTGAACGCAACGACCTTGAAGCCTTCCTCGCCGTGGCCCGGGAGCGGAGCTTCACCCGTGCGGCGGCGAAGCTCGGGGTGTCCCAGTCGGCCTTGAGCCAGACCCTTCGCGGGCTCGAGGCGCGGCTCGGCCTTCGCTTGCTGACCCGCACCACGCGCAGCGTCGCGCCGACCGAGGCGGGCGAGCGCCTGCTGCAGACCCTGGGTCCGGCCTTCGATCAGATCGACGGCGCCCTGGCGGCGCTCAGCGAGCTGCGCGAGAAGCCCTCCGGCACCATCCGCATCACGGCGGGCGAGCACCCGGCGGAGACGATCCTCATGCCAGCCCTAGCGCGGCTCCTTCCGGACTACCCGGACATCAAGGTCGAGGTCGACGTCGACAACACCCTCACCGACCTCGTGGCCGGGCGCTACGATGCGGGCATCCGCTTCGGCGAACAGGTGGCCAAGGACATGATCGCGGTTCGGATCGGGCCAGACATGCGCATGGCTGTCGTCGGCGCCCCCGCGTATTTCGCCCGGCGGTCGCGGCCGAAGGTGCCGCAGGACCTGACCGGACACGCCTGCATCAACATGCGCCTGCCGACGCACGGCTCCCTCTACGCCTGGGAACTGGAGAAGGGAAAGCGCGAGCTCAAGGTGCACGTGGAGGGGCCGCTGGTGTTCAACTACGCCCCGTTGCTCCTCCAGGCCGCACTGGCCGGACTGGGGCTGGCCTGCGTGTTCGAGGACCAGGTGCAAGAGCACATCGCCGAGGGGCGGCTTGTCCGGGTGCTCGCCGACTGGTGCCCGCCCTTTCCCGGGTACCACCTGTACTACCCCGGCCGCCGCCAGCCGACGGCAGCCTTCGCCTTGCTGGTCGAGGCACTTCGCTACCGGGGTTGAGGCGGGCATCGCGGCAGCTCACGCGCGGCCTCGCGCATGGTGTCCCGGGGCGCGTCGCAGGGGCTGGCACAGCGTGCCGCCACGGCTGCGCGGCTCCGCTCCCGTCGCTTGTGTGCATCCATCCCGGGCGCACCCGCCGGGCGGTCCGGTAGGACAGTTGCGCCGGGAGCGAGGCGGTGCCGGGTCACCGGCGATACTGCTCGTCGGTGACCTTCTCCAGCCACTCGACGCTGCTGCCGTCCAGGGCTTCCTGGATGGCGATGTGAGTCACGCCGGTGGCTGCTGCGGCGCCGTGCCAGTGCTTCACTCCGGGCGGGATCCACACGACATCGCCCGGCCGCATCTCCTGGACGGGGCTTCCCGACTGCTGCACCCAGCCCACGCCCGCCGTCACGATCAAGGTCTGGCCGAGCGGGTGCGTATGCCAGTTGGCGCGGGCTCCCGGCTCGAAGGTGACCAGCCCGCCCGAGACGCGCGACGGGGGACGCAGCGGGAAGAGCGGATCGACGCGGACGGAGCCGGTGAAGATGTCGGCGCCGCCGCGGGCGGAGGGCTGCGCGCCGGGTTGGGTGACCCGCACCTCCCCTCTTCCTTCATCCGTGGCAACCGATCCGCCTGGGCGGCGGCCAAGGCGAGCATCGAGGCCAGCAGGGAGACCGCGAACAAGCGCCTCATTTTCGGCCCCCGCCTGCGCCGGACCTCGCGGCGCGGCTGTCGAAGACGCTCTTCACGACCGGCACGGCGGAGAAGGCGTTTGGCCACCCGGCGTAGAAGGCGAGGTGCGTGACCACCTCCGATGCCTCCGTCCGGGTCAGGCCGTTATCCATCGCCCGGTTCAGGTGGTAGGGGACCTGTGCGACCTGCCCTGCGGCGACCAGTGCGGTGACGGTGACGAGGCTACGGTCCCGCGGTGCGAGGCCCGGCCTCAGCCACAGGTCACGGAACAGGATGTCGGTGGTGAACTGGTTCAGCCCCGGGGCGACCGGGCCGACATCCTGCGCGACGCGGGCGGCACGTTGCGCCTCGGCAGCCTCGTCGAGGGGCAGGAGTTCCGGAGACTCCGGGGGAGCTGGTCTGCGCCGATGCCGCGCCGGGCGAAGGCGTCCTGCACCGACGGGACCGCCGCCATGGCATTGCCCCACCCGGCGTAGAAGGCGAGGTGAGTCACGATCTCGGAGATTTCGGCCGGGCTGACCCCGCTTTCGAGCGCCAGGTTGACGTAGGCGGGCAGCTCCATGGTCTGGTTGCGGGTGACGAGGGCGGACAGCGTGACGATGCTGCGGTCCCGCGGCGAGAGGTCCGCACGCCGCCACAGGTTTTGCCGGACGGAATCCTGCGCGTACCGATCGAGGGCGGGCGCGACCATCCGCAGGCCCTCACGCGTCAAGGTATCCTTGTTCGACACGCCATCTGCTCCTTCAGTCTGGCCCCGCGACGAAGCGGAAAGGACAAGCGACGCGAACGCCGCGACGAGCAGTCTCGACCGCATTCAAGCCTCCCTGATCTAGGACATGGACAAGTGTCACCCGGCGGATCTGTCGGCCGGACCGCGCGGCGGGTTGTCGCGCATCAGGTGAAGCGCGACGCCAGCGGCGCCGAGCACGACCAGGGCGCTGACGAGGAATACCGCACCCAATCCAGCCCAGCCCGCGACCAGGCCCAGCGCGGGGCTGCCGAAGCCGAGCGCCACGTCGAGGAAGGCGGTGTAGGCGCCCATGGCCAGGCCACGGCTCTGCGGAGGTGCGCGGCGGACGGCTTCGATGCCGAGGCCCGGGTAGACCAGCGCGAAGCCAAGCCCAGTGAGCGAGGCCCCGACCGCGGCCACCGCCTGGGTCGGCGCCAGCCAGATGAGCGCCAGTCCGGCCGCCTCGATGACGACGGAAACCAGCGCGACCCTCGCCCCGCCGAGCCTGTCGGGCACGTGGCCCAGGAACAGGCGAGCCGCGACCAGGAAAGCCGCGAAGGCGCTGAATAGGAGCCAGACCGGGGCCCAATGGCGCTCCGCCGACAGCAGCGAGCTGAAGGCGATCATGGTGCCGAAGCCGAGGCTGCTGAGCGCCGAACCGAACCCTGGCCGCCAGACCACCCGGGCCACCTTGAGAAGCGCCGGGCGGGTGCCACGCTGCGGCGGAACGGGAGCGAGGGGGACGACGAGCGCGATGGCCGCAAGCGGAGCCAGCGTCGTCAAGGCCGCGATCGCCGCGAAGCCACCGAAGGCGTAAAGGGTGGTCCCCAGGGGAGCCCCGAGCGCGAGGGCGGCGAACATCGCCATCCCGACCCAGGCGATCACCCGCCCCGCGTTCGCCGGACCGGCAAGGGCCAGTCCCCAGCTTACCCCGCCCGTGATGATGAAGCTCTCGGCGGCGCCGAGAAGCGCGCGACCGAGGATGAGTATGGTGACGGACACCGAAGGCGCGCCGACGAAGCGGAGTGACAGGAGGTAGAGCAGCCCACCCGCGACGGCCGCCAGCAGGCCTGCGACGACGGCGTGCTTGGCGCCCCGGCTGTCGGCGAACCGACCCGCCCAAACCCGCGACAGAAGTGAGGCCACGAACTGGCTGCCCGTAACGAGGCCGACGACGAACGTGCTGAACTCCAGTCCCAGGTGCACGTGCAGCGGCAGCACCGGCAGTGCGAGGCCAATCACGAGAAAGGCGACGAGCACCACCGCCATGATCGGCAGCAGCGCGACGATGCCGGACCCGGTCGCCGCGGGCGGTTGCGCAGTGGTGGTGGACATCATGCGTCCTTGGAGAGCGCGGGGCCGGGAGAGGGCATCCCGCGTGCGTGCTGGCGATGCCGCCCGGACCTCCGGCGGTTGGGTTCGGCCCGATTCAGAGCGGGTCGTATCCGGGCTTCTTGAAGAGCTTGCCGGGGGCACCGAGGATGTCCGGCTTGTAGACCTTCTCGGTCCAGTCGCCCGGCTCGACGTCCTCGATGCTGACCGACACGGACGGTTCGCCGCAGTCCGCCGTCACCATGACGGCCTCGGTGACCGCCTCGGCAATCCTGGACTTCTGCGGCTCGGACCTGCCTGACAGCAGCTTGACGATGACGTGTGGCATCGACCTCTCATCCGGCTCGGGTTGGGGCCAACCTCACCTGCGGTACTGCTCGTCGCTGACCTGCTCCATCCAATCCACGGGCGAGCCGTTCAGCTTCTCCTGGATGGCGACGTGGCTCATGGCCGTCGTCGGCGCGGCACCGTGCCAGTGCCGCTCGCCCGGCGGGAACCAGACGACATCGCCCGGCCGGACATCCTCGACGGGTCCGCCCTCGTGCTGGACCCAACCGCATCCGGCGGTGACGATCAGGGTCTGGCCGAGCGGGTGGGTGTGCCAGACCGTGCGGGCGCCAGGTTCGAAGGTGACCAGCACCATGGCGACGCGGGCGGGGTCGGGCGGGTTGAACAGCGGGTCGATGCGGACCGTGCCGGTGAAGTATTCCAAGGGTCCCTTGCCAGAAGGCTGAGAGCCCGCGCGCTTGATCTCCATCGTCCTCTCCGATGCTCAGGTGAACTCCAGATAGCCGGTGTGCCCCCTCGGGATTAGGCGGCAGAAACCGCATGGCGCCATAAGCAAGGCTTCTGAATGCAGCTTGAGTTCGGTCCTGGTTGCTGCCACCACCGCATGGCCATCCGCCTCGGCATCGGTCCGGTTTCCTAGTGTCTCGGTGGCGGACAACGACTTGGGCATCGACGCGGAGACGCTGGACTGGGCGCGCGACGAAGGTCGCTGCCGCCTCGCTAGCCCGATGTGCGCTCAGGGTGACCTGAAGCCAGAGGGGTCATTGCAGAGCTTCGCAGACAGGTCGCCCAACGGTCCTGACGATTGCTCCCGAACCACGACAGTGCGCTGCCGTTTGAGCTGTAGATGCGTTCCGGCATCTCAACGAGAGCGAGAGGCCGTGCGCGTGGGTCAGGGTGACGCAGACGATGAAGTGCCACCCGGATCTGATCCGCAGGCGCTCCGCGACGAGTTGGAGCGCACCAGGGCTGCGCTGGCGCGAGCTCGTGAGGAGGCTGCCGAGGCGAAGGCCCAGCTCGATGTGGCCCGGCACGCAGAAGGAGTCCTATCGGACTTTGTCGCATCGGCGCCGGCGGCCCTCTGGGTGGCAGACGCCAGAACGGGGCGCGGACTCTACGTCTCGCCCGGCGTCGGTTCCCTGCTCGGTGCGGCGCCCGGCGAGGTTCTGCCAGAGGCGGGGCGCTGGCTCGGACTCGTCCACCCCGACGACCGCCCCGTCGTCAGGGCGCGCTTTGAGGCACTGCTTCGAGGAGAGACGGCGGAAGTCGCGTATCGCGTTCTGCCGCGCGATGGGCCTGCGGCAGGCGCCACGAGCCGCGCGGCCGCCGGCTGGGTGAGCGACATCGGCTTCCCCATCGCTGATGCGCGTGGCCGCGTGCGGCGCGTGGCTGGCTTCGCCCATGCGGCCGAGGGAAGCTCGGGCGAGGAAGGGCTGCGGCGCCTGCTGCTGGCCGAGCTCAACCACCGGGTCCGCAATGCGCTCGCCGCGGTGCAGTCCGTGGCGGCGCAGACCGCCCGGGTTGCGTCCGACCCTCGCACCTTCTGGGAAGCCTTCGCTGGGCGGCTCCGCGCCATGGCACGTGCGCACGACATGCTGGCCGGGCGCGGTTGGCCCGAAGGGGTCGAGTTACGGTCCCTGATCGAGGCGGAACTTGCCCCTTACCTGCACGCCGCTGGACCCGTCGGTCCCTCGGCAGAGATCGACGGCCCCTCGGTGCAGCTTCGCCCGGCGACAGCCGTGGCGCTGGCGTTGGCCCTGCATGAACTCGCCACCAATGCGGCCCGGCATGGCGCCTTGTCCGTGCCAACGGGCCTCGTGCGTGTCCACTGGTCATGCATCGAGACGAGCAGGTCGTCAGAGAGCACGCACAAGGCTTCCACTCGCTCGCTTCGCCTGGAATGGCGGGAGAGCGGCGGCCCCGCGCTGCCCGAGCGGCCTGCCCGGCGCGGCTTCGGGGCACGCCTGCTCACGGGCGCCCTTCCAGCCCAACTCGGCGGACAGGTGTTGCTCGATTTCGCAGGGAGTGGGTTGCAGGCGGTGCTGGAGGCGGCGTTGTCCCCAAGGGCGAACCTCTCTACGCGCCGCAGGCTGGTCCGGCGGCCACCGTTGGTAAGAGTAATCTACCGACACCCTAAGCCCATCGGCCACATCGTGGGACCATAAGACAACTCTAGCGCAGGCAACTACTGGTTGCGCCACCCATATTCGGGGATGGTTTTCGAAGTGCGGCCTCCTAAGAGCCACGCCGCGCAGTCGGCGCTTGGTTGTAGTAAAAGCGACCTGCCGCTGCGGGCATGACTAGCCTGAGCGTCGGCGAATCAGGCTTTCATTCTGCTTCTGGCAACCTACATCACGTCGCCGGCCGACACGGCCCCTGCCCGCACTTCTATCGTTCCTGGGAGAAAGGAGCCTCGCTGTGAGCCACCAGCCCGTGCTCTCGCCCACGACCCACACCCTCCTGCGGCGCATCTCCGAGGAGGTGCCCGACCCGGTGGCGGTCCTGCTCGCCCCGGACTGGCAGGTGGTCTACGCCAACCGCAGCTACCGTGCCCTGGCCGGAACGGACCCGATCGGATGCAGGGTGGTCGACCTGTTCCCCGGCGTCGCCGCCTGTGGGGGCCTTGGGAGGCTCGCCGAGGCCCGCTCCACGGGACGGAGCGTCTCCCGGAAGGCCATCCGCACCGTTCTCCGGCCGGGCGAACCCACCTCCTGGTGGGACGTGGACCAGCATCCCCTGCCGGACACCGACGGCGACTTCGGCGCGGTGCTGGTCATCCTGCGCGACGTGACCACAGAGGTCCTGGCGCGCCAGGACGCGGAGGCGGCCACCGCCGCGCTCCGGCGCCGGGCGGAGCAGATGCGCCTCGCGATCGGCGCAGGGCGCATGTACTTCTGGGACTTCGACGTCACGACCGGAGCCGTCGAGTGGTCGGAGGGGCTGGCCGAAGCCTGCGGCATGGCGCCCAGCACCTTCGGCGGCACGGTCGAGGCATTCAGGAACCTGGTCCACCCGGATGACCTCCCCAGGGTCGAGGCGGCCATCGGCCGGGCGCTGGCGGGCGAGGCGGCCTACGACATCGAGTTCCGCATGCTCCGCGCCGACGGCGGGGAGCGCTGGCTGCTGTCGCGCGCGACGGTCGAGCGCGATGCCGCGGGCCGCCCGGTGCGCATGGTCGGCATCGACCTCGACCTGACCGAGCGCAGGCGGGATGAGGCACGGCTGCGGGCGGCGCAGGAGGCGGCCGGGTTCGGCAGTTGGGAATGGGATGGCGGTGCGAGGCGCCAGGTCTGGTCTCCGGAGCAGTTCGCGATCCATGGGGTGCCCCCGAGAGAGGGCCCACCCACCCTCGAGCGTTGGCTCGACCTCGTGCACGAGGACGACCGTGACCTCCTGTTCGACACCGCCAGGAAGGCTGGCCCCGGACAGGGCTACCGCACCCTCTTCCGCATCCGTCGCGCCGACGACGGCACCGAGCGATGGCTGGCGGCGATGGGCCGGGTGCTGGAGGCCGCGCCCGACGGCATGCCGACGCTCATGCGCGGCATCAACCTCGATGTCACCCACATGGTCGGCGGGCTGGTTGAGGAACGGGAGCGAACCCGGCTTCAGGCCGACGATGCCGCCTTCTTCCGCTCCGCGCTGGATGCGAGCCTTGACTGCACCAAGGTGGTCGAGCCGGACGGCACCCTCTCTTTCATGAACGCCAATGGGCAGTGCCTGATGGAGGTCGACGACTTCGAGGCGCTGCGGGGGCGGAAGTGGGCCTCGCTCTGGCCCGAGGGCAGCCGGGCGCGGGTGCGCGAGGCCCTGGCGCAGGCGCTGTCCGGCCAGCCTGACCGCTTCGAGGCGTTCTGCCCCACCGCGAAGGGGACGCCGAAGTGGTGGGATGTCTCGGTGGCGCCCGTCCGGGACGCGGCAGGGCGCGTGGCGCGGGTCGTCTCGACCTCGCGCGACATCACCGCTGCCAAGGGCACCGAGGAACGCCTCCAAAGTGAAGTGACCGCGCGGGAAGACCTGATCCGCGAGGCCGACCACCGCATCAAGAACAGCCTGCAAATGGTCGCCAGTTTCCTCCGGCTTCAGGAGAAACGGACGGCGGAAGCCGGCCGCCGCTGAGGCGCTCGGGAAGGCCACGGCGCGGGTGATGGCCGTGGCCGAGGCGCACCGGGGCCTTTATCGCAGCCGTGACCTGCGAACGGTCGACCTGTGCAGGGTTCTGACGGACTTGGCGGAGCATCTCGGCTCCCTGTCGCCGCGTGTCGCAGTGCGGTGCTTGAGCGAGGGCGAGATGACCATCGATGCCGAGCGTGGCATCCCGCTCGGCCTGATCGCCAACGAACTGCTGACGAACGCCGTCAAGCATGCCTATGCGGAGGGCGAGACGGGCACGGTCGAGACCACCCTTGATGAGCAGGGCGGCTTCGTCGTTTTGACTGTCACCGACAACGGTCGGGGCATGCCGCTCGACAGAAGCGGCGTCGCAGGCGGCCTCGGGACGGCGCTGGTCGGGTCACTGGCGCGCCAGGTTGGCGCCGAGGTCGACGTCGAAACCTGTCCGGGGCTGGGAACAACGGTGAGGCTCACCCTGCCGCGGGAACCCGTTCGACGGGCACGAGCCCCGTAGGCAGCCATCAACGCGCCGATCGTCGCACGGCAGCGCGCTGCCCTTCCGGGTTTTCGGAAATTCGACCAGCGCGCGATGTCGCCTCGACAGCCCGCCAATCGGCGTTCAGAAACGCTCAGCTTTCGGTGGCCTGGCCGCTCAATATCGCTCCGATTTCGGCCGCTCGCCGACTACGACATTGAGTGCCTTGGCCACCGCTTGCTCGCCCAACACCGCTTCACCCTGACAATGGCCGCTCATTGCGGCCAAGGGTGACGGCAAGCGGGCTGGTCACGTCGCATCCCATGGGCTGACGTGCTTGCTCAATGCATGGATGATCGCTTCCGGCTGAAGCGTTGCCCCGCACCAGCGTGCGGTCGGAGCATTCCGTCCGGGATACCCGGCATCCCCGGACCAGTATGGACTCCGGGCCGACCACCCTGAGCAGGGCTCGCGCCGCGTCCTCAAGGTCCTCCAGCACCTCCACCGCCGTCCCGGCTGCCGGGTAGAGCATCGCCACGGCCTCGCTGCATGCCGAGAAGTCCTGGTACTCGACCGGGGCCGCCGAGCCCGGAGCGTCATCCGTCAGCTTGAGTGAGACCCAAAGCCGATCGGCGTCCTCGGGAAACGTCCAGCTCTCGTTGAGCAACCTGTTGTAGTCCGCGGCGGCCTCCCGCATCACCACCTGCCTGTGCTCGACCCGCCGCCGCTTCAGGTCGTCGTCGAGCAGGTTCGACATCGTCCAGAGCGGGTAGGGATGCCCGTCAGGACCGTGGTGGCCTTGCTCGGCGAGGATGTCGGCGATGGCGTGCAGGTCGCGCCCGAGGTCCTCGGCGGCCAAGCGGCGCGCCTCCGCCACCACTTCCGGGTCGGCCGGAAAGGATGGCTGGCGAGAACCCTGATCCCCATTGGACCCGTTCCCGGTCATGTCCTGCCTCCCGCGTGCCTGCCGAGGCCGCCGGATGTCAGCCGGAACATCGCCGCGTCGCCGGTGCCGCCACGCTCGACCAAGCCGCCGATGGACATGACGTTGAGCACCTGGGTGAGCCCCAGCCGGTCCAGCCCAAGGTGTGCGCCGAGTGCATCGCGGGCCGCCCACCCCTTCTGGGTGGCCAGGAAGGTCAACGCGCCATCGACCTGCCGGAGGCGGGTCACGTCGGTGGTGGCCAGCGCGGTGGCGACCGCGACGGACTCCCCGATGAGTTCGTGCAGGGCCGTCAGCCGCTCCGCGAGCGCCGCCTGCCCGTGTTCCGTCAGCAGGGCTGACGCCGCGTCTAGGATGTTGGCCCACTCGCGCAGTTCCGGGTCACGCCGCCGCCCGTCGAGTGCCTTCCAGACCCAGGCGCGCAGGGCAAGGTAGGCGTCCTCCATCAGCTCCGGCGTCGGCTCGTCGAAGACCGCGACCAGCGCCGCTCGCGCCTCCGAAGCCGTGGCCTCGCCACGGGCGATCAGGTTCAGGCTCGGCAGTTCCGGCATCTCGGCGGTCCCCGGCGGCAGGTGGCACCCACCGGAGTTTCCTCCTCTCCGCACCGGATTCAAGGGAGCCCCAAGCTGCGCATCACGCCTGGATGTTCGCCGTTGACACGGTCAGCGCGTTCCTGAAAGGTTCCCCTCATGAGCGCCGCCCACATCCGGACCGTTGTCCTGGCCGCGCCCCGCATGGGGCGCCCAACCCCGCCTGCTCGCACCACCCGCATAGGCTAGTCGCGGCCGCCGGGGCCTCCCGGCATCTCACCGACGCACCTCCGCCCTGGCGCCGCCGGGACGGTCACCCCTTGCCTGCGGGCTCAACATCCATGACCGACGATCTCAACGCTGTCCGGCAGGTCGGCAGCCGCTCACCTCATCGACGCCTGGGGCGTCCGGAGGGCGCCCGCTTGCCGGAACTCGACGAGCAGGTGGCCGCGGCGATGGTCCGTCGCCTCCTGGCCGAACACCCTGGCCTCGTCGCCGCCGCCAAGGAAGGCGGCAGCGTCACGATCCTGGCCATCCACGACCGTGAGTGGGTGCTTCCCATCCGGCGTGCGTGGATCACCGCCCTGTGGGTGGATGACGGGCCGGATGAAATCGTCACCTGGCCGCTCGCGGCAGCGGCGGACGACGAGAAGGAGGACAAGGCACGCGAGCCGCGCTGGCACGGCTTCACCTGCAATGATGCCGCCCGGAAGGTCGACCATCGGTCATCCCAGGGGAACCTGATCGATGCCTTCCAGTCAGGGAAGCCCGTCTACGGGTGGAGCCACGACCCCGACGTGCTCCTTCCTCCCGAACTCCGGCGGATGGCCGACCGGGTGCTGCAGATTCCCCTCCGTCCGGGGCGGTGATCGCCGAGGCCGCGGAGGTGCTGGCCGGTGCACCGGCGACCGAGGAACTGCCGGAGGCGGTGGCCCGCGCTACGCTGCCGCAGCACCTGCTGATGGCGTGGCGTTCCGGCATCCCGGCCAGCGAGGTCTTGCGTCGCCTGAACCGCATCGTCGGCAGCGGGACACCCGAAGTGGACCCCGGCGACCGCCTGGAATCCTTGCTGGGCATGGACGAGGCGCGGGCCTGGGGGCTTGCCGTCGCGCGTGACCTCACCGACTACCGCGCGGGCCGCATCCGTTGGGCCGACATGGACAAGGCGGTCCTGCTGGCGGGTCCGCCGGGCACGGGCAAGACCACCTTCGCCAAGCGGCTCGCCACCACCTGCGACATTCCGTTGGTCATCAGCTCGCCCCAGGAATGGCAGGGCGACCGCGACGGGCACCTCGGCCACGCCCTCGGCGCCATGCAGCGAACCTTTCGGGAGGCGCGGGCCGCCGCCCCCTGCATCCTCTTCCTCGACGAGATCGACGGCATGGGCGACCGCGCCCGGTTCGATGAACGCCACCGCGACTACAGCACCACCTACCTCAATGGGCTGCTGGAACAGCTCGATGGCCTGCAGGGACGCGAGGGCGTCATTGTCGTGGCGGCCTGCAACCACCCGGACCGACTCGACCCGGCCTTGAAGCGCCCCGGGCGGCTCGACAGGGTTCTGGGCATCCCGCTTCCCGACGAGCGCGCGCTGGCGGGCATCCTGCGCCAAAGGCTGGGCGACGACTTGCCTGGCGCCGACCTGCTGCACGCGGTCGGCTCGGCCGTCGGCGCCACCGGGGCCAACGTGGAGCTCTGGGTGAGGTCCGCGAGGCGACGCGCGCGTCATGCTGATCGTCCCATGATCCTTGACGACCTGCTCGCCGAGATCCGCCCGAAGGAAGACGACATGGCCCGGCACTTTCGCCACCGGGCCGCCGTCCATGAGGCTGGCCACGCGCTCGTCGGCAGTCTGGAGCAGCCCGGCAGCGTCCTCCGGGTGTCCATCGTGGCCGGGCCGATCATGGGCGGCTTCACGGAGCATCGGCACGAACCGCTGCTGACCCGGGAGATGGTCGGCCGCCAGCTCCGGCGCCTGCTGGCTGGCCGGGTGGCCGAGGAGGTCGTGCTCGGTGAGGCGTCGTCGGGCGCCGGTGGCTCGGCGAACAGCGACCTCGCCAAGGCGACGATGCTTGCGGTGTCCGCGATCTCCGCGCTTGGCCTGGGCACCGCGCGGGGCGGCCAGCCGCTGGTGTGGCGCGGACAGCCCAGCCCGGAGGACATGCGCCTGCTGCTCGCGCATGAGCCAGCTCTGGAGGCCGAGGTGGCTGCAATGCTGGAGGAGGCGCACTTGCAGGCTCGCGCCATGATCGAAGCCAATCGACCCGCGCTCCAGCGGATCGTCCGTGCTCTGCTGGAGCAAGGAGGCCGTCACAGCCGAGGATCTCGCCCGCTTCGTAGAGCCGCCGCTTCTGCCGGAACAGGCGCCTGACGCCGATACCCCGCAACATGTTCGGTGAGGCCGTCATGTCGCAGCTTGTACCCTCACGAGAATCTGTTACTATGTTGACATGGAGATGCATCTGCGCAGCGCCCTGTCGGCCGTGCAGCCTGCCCTTGGGGCAGGCCGTCTCTCCGTGTCTCCTCACCAGATATAGCCGTCCCGCGAGGGTCGCTATCCGGCCGCCCCTTGCAAGGGGTGGGTCGGCATCGGTTGTACTGGCAGTCACGGAGCGCGCCATGTCCCTCGTCGTCCAGGTCCTGCGGGTGAGCCGAATAGCGAGCGGCTGCTGACCCTCGCTGTCGCGGCGTCGTGCGCCGCGGCCACCCCAGCACCCAGGACCACGACCATGCGAAAGCACCTGCTTGGGGCGGCCGCCACCGATCCCAATTGGACGCCGCGCTTCTCCGCAAAGAACCCCTTCGTGACCGCGCCTGTTAAGCGCATCGGCACGCGCGGCATGGTGGTCAGCTGGTTCCCGACCTGGAAGGGCGGCCGCCGGATGGAACCCCTGCGGCGCTACGTCCACATCGACATGGCGTTCCTGCTTGAGGCCGACCCCGAGGTCGAGCGTTGGAGCGCGACCGAGGGCCATCCGTTGATGGTCCCATTTGCCGCCGTCCGGGACCCGCGCGCCCCTGACTTCGTGGCGCGCTCCGGAGGTCGCCACTTCGCCATTTATGTGCGCGCGGGCGACGAGGACGGGGTGCCCGACAGCGGCGACCTCGCGCGGCGGGGCTACGTGAACCGTGTGGTGCGCGTGGCGGAGCTGGCGACTGATGCCTGTCTGCCCGTCGCCCGCGACATTCTCTACTTCCGGACGGCTGACGTCCCCGACGGCACGGATTTGTCGGCCATGAACCTGCTGCTTGGCCCTCGGCCGCCAAAGACGCTTGGGGGGTTGCACCAGGCCCTCGATGGCGGGCTGGCCTGGGGACAGGTCCTCTCCTTGGTCGGACGGGGCCTGGTCCGCGTGAAGCTCGCCCCCGTCATCGACGGCGGCACCGCGATCACCGGCGTCAACCCGGAGGGCTGGCGCTGATGGACGGCGGCAGCGTCCTGCGGCGAGGCATGTTCCTGCGCCGTCTCGGGTTCACCTGGGAGGTCGCGCTCCTGAAGGATGGCGTCATCCACCTCAGGAACACCGACACGGGCGAGACCGACAAGCTGACCATCGCGCAGTGGCAGGAGGAATGCCTCTCGGGCGACATCCGACACATCGCCACCCCGGGGGCAGAGCTCAACGCCTCTGCCCAGGAGGTCCTGCGCGTCCCACTGGCCGACCTCCCAGAGACCGTGCGCGCGTCGGTCCACTACAAGATGGCCTACGTCGAGGCGTTCAACGAACCCGCCCGCTTCTACAGGGAGAGGCTGCCCGATGTGCCCGTCGAGCGACGGGTGCTGGATGTCCGCCTCTCCAAGGCGAAGCTCACACCGTTCCTGCGCGACGTGGCGGCCGCGCGCGGCCACGACCGACCGCCCGCCTTCAGCACCTTCTGCGAGTGGCTGGCGACCTGGCGGACGGCGAATGCCGCCGGGTGCGCAGACGCCCGCGTGCTGGCCAGCCGCTTCGACAAGCGGGGGCCGAAGCAGCGCTTCATGGATGCCCGCGTCGAGGAGTGGCTGAACGAGGAAATCGACCGCGTCTGGCTGCACCGCAACATGCCGCGGAAGAAGGAGGTCCACGAGGCGCTGCGGAACCGCATCGAGGACTGGAACAAGGCGCACCCGGGCCATCCGCCGCTGCAGGTGGTCAGCGAGCGGCAGGTCTGCCCGCTACATCGACGAGGAAGTGGACCAGTACGTCGTCGCCTGCCGCCGCCGCGGCAAGGAGTGGGCGGACAGGCACTTCCGACCCGTGGGGCGTGGGCCGGAGCCCGACAAAATCCTGGACATCGTGGAGGCGGACCATTCGCGGGCGCACGTCGCGGTTATCGACGACGTGAGCGGCGTGAACCTGGGCAGGCCGTGGGTGACGGTGGCGCTCGACCGCTACAGCCGCCTTCCCTTGGCCGTGCACGTCCACTTCGACGGCCAGAGCCTCACGGCGGTGATGCAGGCGCTTCGGCAGACGATGTTGCCGAAGGATTTCCTGAAGGAGCTCTTCCCCGACCTCCGCTTGGCCTACGGCGCTTCCGGTGTCCCCGTGGCGTACTTCTTCGATAGGGGTTCCGACTTCGACAACGACCACATCGTCGATGTCGGGTTCACCTTCGACATCCGGATGGATTACGCCCCGGTCGGATGTCCCGAGTTCAAGGGGCGCATCGAGCGGTTCTTCCGCACCATGCACGCCGAGGTCGCGCATCCACTGCCGGGCGCCACGCCCCCGCTGCTGGTCGACAGCAACGCACGCGAGGGGCAGGTGAACCTGCGCTGACCATGAAGGAGTTCGTGCGCCGAACTTGGCTTTGGCTCGTGGGGGTTTACGCGCGCTCCTTCCACCGCGGCATCGGCACCACGCCGCTGCGGCGTTGGGAAGAGTCCGCCGCTCGTCGTCTTCCCCGCCCGCCACGAAGCAAGGATGACCTGAACGTGCTGCTCACCCGTGTCGAGTACTGCAAGATCTCCAACACGGGCGTGACCTGGGGTCACCTCCGCTGGAACGGCGACGTGCTGAAGCGCATCCGCACCCGTCCCGGGTTCAAGGAAGGCACCCCGGTCAAGGTCCGCATTGACGACCAGGACGTCAGCCGTGCCTGGGTGACCGACCCGGCGACCGGCACCCCCGAGCCGCTGGCCCCCGTGGACCCGGAATACATGCGGGGCCTGACGCTCTACCAGCACCGCATGGTGCTGCTACTCGCCGAGGAGCGGTTCGAGGGGGCCCGGGACGACCAGACCCGCCGCGAGTGCCGCCGCATGCTGGACGAGCAGGCCCAGGAACTCACCGGGCGCGGAGCCAAGAAGTCCCGAAAGGGCATGAACGCAGTGGCGCGCCACCGCGGCGTCGGCAGCCGCGCCCTGCGGGCGCCGACGCTGCGGTGATGGCCACTTCCGAGAGGACTGGCCCGGCAGCCGATGCCCCTGAGCAGCCCCGCCCGGTCGGCGACTGGCGCCCGGCGCGGCGCGGCGAGACCGAGCCCAAGCGTCGCAGCCCCCGTGTGAAGGAGGTTCGCAAGTGATGAGCACCGCCCGGGAGAAGCTGGCGGCCCGCGAGGCCGCGCTCATGGCGCTGGTCGGCGCCGTGCGCTCGGTCTACGTCGAGTTCGACCGTCTCGCCGACATGAAGCGCGATTTGCGGGACCTGATGGACCGCGACCACGGGGCCAGCGAGGCGGCTTGCCACCTGCTCGCGGGCCCCTCGGGCAGCGGCAAGACGAAGTTCATCCTGGACTTCATGGCGGACTTCCCGCGCCTGCCGCATGCCCTGGTGAACAAGCTCGGCGAGAAAGCCGACCACGCGCCGATCATCTGCACGAAGGTTCCCCGGACAGGAACGCGCACCTTGGCCGAGCAGGTCTACGAGGCGTTCGCGCTCCGCACGGCGCCGCGAAACCGCCGGGAGCAGGACCTCATTAAGGACATCCAGGGCTTCGCGCGCGAGATGCGGACCCAGCTCGTCATCCTCGAGGAGGCGCACCAACCCTTCAAGAAGAAGGGGGACTACGCTGCCCGGGAGGTCGCGGGCTTCTGCAAGGACATCCTGAACGAGGCCACCTTCGCCATGCTCATCGTCGGCACTGAGGAGGCGTTGCGCTTGAAGGGGCTCGACGAGGAGTTCGACCGGCGCTGCATCCACACCCACCGGCTGGCGTCCCTCCGCTGGGACGTGCCCGACGAATGCGAGGACTTCCTCGATGTCCTGCGCGCCTGCGACGCCCACCTCGCCGAGGCGGTTGGCGTCCTGTCCCGCCTCGACGAGCCGGAGGTGGCCATTCGCCTGCACGTGGCGAGCCGTGGCCTCCTCGGGTACCTCGCGGTGCTCCTGGAGAAGGCTGGCATGATTGCAGTCCGGGACATCGTGCACGGCCCCCGCGGGGCGCCGAGCCGGAGCCGAAACCCGGCATCACACTGTCTCGGCTCGCGCGCGCCCATGAGCAGGTCGCGTCCCACAAGGGGCTCCCCAACCCCTTCTCGGTGCCGAACCCCTTGGACCTCGTGAACCGGGTGGAGGCCGAGAGGCGGGGCCGGAGGCGCGGCCCGTCGCACGCGGGCGCCGCCGCAGGGCGAACCCGGATGACCTCTTCCGCCCCTGACCGTCCGGCGCGGCTGCCGCTCCACCCTGGTGCCCCGCCAAGGGAGAGCCTGCCGGGATTCATCGCTAGGCTGGCGGCCCGGGCGGGGCTGCCCGACGCTCACCACCTCGCCGCGATCGCAGGCTTGCGCCAGCCCGGAAGCGCTATCGCCGGTGATGACCTGCGCGCGCTCGCCCGCCTCTCCGGCATCCCGATCGGGACGCTGCGCGGCATGGCCTACGGACCCGCCCGCCGCCGGGTCCACCACCACTTCCTTGGCGGCGCCGTGCCCGCGAGCAGCTGGACCTGTCCAGGCGCCAGTTCTGTCCGGCCTGCCTTGCCGAGGCGCCGTTCCACCGGGCCGCCTGGGACTTGGTCCTCGTCGGGTGCTGCCCCCACCACGCCGTCCAACTCATCGCTGGCTGCTCGCGCTGCGGGGCACCAAGCGGGTGGGCGGGGCCAGGGGTCGTGGAGTGCAAGGCGCTTGTGGCGCCGATCTGGGCGGGCTGGCCGCACCGCCCGCCAACCGTGCCGAGGCGGAAGCGGCCGCCGATGTCGTGGCACTCGCGGCCGGGCAGGCCGTTGGATGGCTGCCAGCGCCGCTGCGCGCCGTCGAAGGCGGCGACCTGCTGCGGCTGGCGATGTCTCTCGGAATACTGGCCCGCGATTGGCAGGGTGAGGCGCAGGCCGGAGGCACTGGCCGCCGCCGGATCGGCGGTGGTCGCTGGGGTGGCCGAGGCGGGCATCCAATTCCTGCGGGCGTGGCCCGGTCCGCTGCACGAACTCGTCGCGGCCGCAGCCGCAGGAGCCGGGGGACGGCCGGGTCGGTTCGGCGTCCGGCGGACCCTTGGGCCACTCCACGGCTGGCTTGCCTCGGTCCCGGTTGGCCCGGCGCGAAACGCGAGCGTGGCCGCATCGCGGACTACCTTGCGCGCGACCCTGCGCAGCAGCCCCACCTCGCCAGGTGGCCACCGCTCGCCGGGGCGGCGCGCATGACAGGGGCGGTGAGCCTGCGCGAAGCGGCCACGATGCTCGGGACCACCGGGCGGCGTGTGAAGCGCCCTCGCGGGCGCCGGGCTGCTGTCCGTCGAGCTGCTCGGCGGAAGGGGCATCCCGGCAGCCGTTGACCATGACGAGCTCGCGGCCCTGGCCGCAAGAAGCGGCCGCCTCGTGGATTTTCGGCAGGCTGCCGCGATGCTGGGCATCTCGCGCGGCCGCCTGCTGGCCCTCGTCGACGGCGGCCTCCTCGCCCCCATACATCGGGCGACCGCCGACAGCCTGGGGCGCTGGGCCTTTGACAGCGCCGACATTCAGCGGCTCCTGGGGGCTCTGGAGGCCCGGTGTTCCGGCGGCGCCGATGTGCCCGTCATCGGGTTCGAGGCGGCGGCCGAGGCGATGCGGCGCCGCGATGTGTCCCTGCCAGCCTTCCTCCGGATGGTCCTTGATGGCCAGGTCCGTCCCGTGGCCGTGGACGCGGGGCAGGTCGGCCTGAAGCGGCTGCGGTTCGCGGCGTCGGCGGTGCGCGAGGCGTGCCGGGCACGCGAGGCGGAGACGGGCAGGCTGACCGTTCAGGCCGCCGCCGAGAGGATGGGGCTCAAGTGGGAGGTGGTGCGGCACCTCGTGCGGGTCGGCCTGATCGCCGCCGAGGATGGCACGGTGCCAGTGGCGGCGCTGGACGCGTTCAGCCGCACCTACGTGGCGGCGTCCGAGGCGGCCAGGGAGGCCGGGACATCACCGCGCGCGCTCATCGCCCGCCTTCATGCGGGGGTATCAAGCAGGTCACCGGCCCCGGGGTGGACGGCGGCAGGCAGGCGTTCTTCAGGCGCGAAAGCCTGAACGCCGTCCTAGGCAAGGTCAGGTAAACCACCGGAGCAGGACCTCCATCGGCTCATCCAGCCTGACCATGCGGCCACCGCCGATGAGGAGGATGCACCCGCCGGACTCGTCGTCGCAGATGGCAGACACCGAACCTGCGGACAGGGCGTGCCGCCTGCCCTCGACATCGAACACGACCACATAGCGCCCGCACCGGGTTCCTGCTTCAAGGCGGTCGTTGCTGCGGGCAGCTAGGTCGGCAGTTCCGGAAGCATCAGGCTGGGCGCCGAAGTCCTTGGCATCTGTGGGCATGGATGGCACCTGGCGTCAGGGTGGGCGCGCAACGGGGAGAGGGCATCGGGTGATGTGCCCTTCCTATCCGCCGTACCGCGATGCCCAGCCTCGGCAAGGTCGCCTCCAACCACTCCACGGCGTTCACCGTGTGTTCCGATGTCTACTCCTTCCCGGTGTGCCGCGGCAACGGCTTCCTGCGGCCCCTCGCAGTCGGTTGCGCGCCGCCGATCGCCAGCGCCAAGCGGCCCGGGTAGGGTTCGTGAATGCCATATCGCGTTACGGCTGAGCGGCTGGGCGACGAGCCTTCGCCTTTCGGCGCCGACCCACTCGACGACGAAAGCCAGATAGGCTTCCTGGCACGCCTCGCGGCCAGGCAGGGTGGCTACACCGTTCACATGCTGGCCGTGCGCCTTGGGATGCCCGTCCTGACCAATCGGTTCTACCCCGAGGTCACCGAGAGGCTGGCCCGCTTCGCCGGGACATCGGCTGACAAGGTTCGCGCACTCTCTTACGGCCCGGTGGACTCCAAGGTCGCGGACTTCCGGGGCCGGGCGGTTCCGTCGCGCATGCTCGACGGCTTCAGCGGCATCCGGCGCCGCCTCCTGTCCGGCGTGCCTTGGCAGATCAGGTCACCATCGCTGCTGGTGGGACATCCAGGCCATCTCGGCCTGCCCCGTCCACGCATGCACGCTGGTCGACACCTGCCCGCGGTGCCGAGGACCCCTGCGATGGCGCGGCATCGGCGTCATCACGTCGTCCTGCCGATGCGAGGTGGACCTGACCGCCCTGGCGGGCAAACCCATTGGGGAGGAGGACAGAGCGGCGACCGCCGTGACGCATGGTCTGCTGGGTGACCCGCGGTTCTCCGATGATGCGGAGCGTGCCAGGCGGCTGCCGCCGATGGTGGACCTGGACGACGGCGCCCGGGTGGAGTTGCTGTTCAGGTTCGGCCTGGACCTGCTCGGCCCCGGCCCAAGGCACTCTCCGTCATCGTGCCGCCCGACCGAGGGCATCTGGTGCACCGCGGCTTGTCCGATGCGCTGGCCGCGCTTGAACGCTGGCCCGGCAACGTGACGGCGGCGCTGGAGCGCATCAGGGCCGCAAACAGCGGACGCGGCACCACCCGGGCAGGCGTTATCCTGCCGCTACGCCGATGGCTGAACCGGATGCCAGCGGGGCGCGGCACCGTCTTGCGAGAGTTCGTGGACACTTACCGCTAAGTCGTCGCACGTGGCTCATGGTTGGTGCGCGTTCGAGTTCAAATAGCATTGACTTATCGTGAAGTGAGTCTGGCGAATGCTGCGGCCCAGATTTCGAGCATCCGGATTCTGACGAGTCGGTTAAGGTGCGGCGGCGCCACCGCGACCAAGAGCACTCATGGGTGGCGTTACGGTCACGGCCATCTCGGCGGCGACGACCTGAGTGGAGTGTGCCGCCGCGAAGCTGCGCGAACGGGACAGCTTCCGGGTCAGGGAGGCGCGGCGCGCACGGCGCCGGAGTGGATGGACGACGTGGCGAACTACGACTGGCTGTTGAGGCACTTCGACCACGAGTTCGAGCAGCGCGACATCGGCCTGCGGTCCAGTGACCTGGAGCCCGCTCCGCCCGAGGTCGATGGTTGCGCGTCGGCCCTGGCCCCTGAGCGCCCGCGCGCCGCGGCGACCCAGAGCGCGACCGACTTGCGCTTGCCGAGTGGCCGGGCAATGAGAACGGGCTGGGCGGCGAGCGGGAGGAGAGCTGTACGCGGGCTTGGGCTGGCGGGCGTATATGCCAAGGTGATGCTGCGCCGTGACGGACGACCCGCACGAGCAGCGCCTGCGCCTGCTCGGACGCCACTACGTCCCCGACCACCGCACCCTGCCGCAGGAAGTCCGGCAGCGTGCCGAGGGCCGCAACAGGGCGGAGCGGCGCGCGAGGCACAAGCAGGCGGAAAAGATCATCCGCCGCACCGTGGCCCTCTGCGCCTTGGCGGCAGAGAGCGGTGCTGGCTTGCCGATGGACCGCGCGATCCGGGACTTCCTTTCCGAGGTCAACCACCGGGAAGTGTCACACGGCTTCGACGCCCTTCCAGCCAGCTTTAACGTGCTGGAGGCGTTCATCGGATCCCGGCCCGCCGACAAGGTCTTCGACGTGCGCCCCGAGCGAGACCACGTGTTCTCGCTGGAGGACTTCCTCGACTACCTGACAAGCTCGGACGGCCCCGCTGATCCATGCGCCGCGCTGCCTTCCATCCCGGAGGGCGTGGTCCACTCCTACAACGCGGTGGGGGACCTGGAAAGCCTCGCCTTCATCGACGGCGAGGGCGAGCGCCACGTCATCTCCGGCATCTCCTTCGTGCGCCATGGCGACGAGGTGACCTGGATGCTGCTCTGCGGGCCCATCGTCGACATCGCAGCAAAAAGCGCCGAGGCGCGAGCCGTGCGCGGAAGCGATGCCACCGACATGGCGCCCGCGAGAGCTAAGGGACTCGCATTAGAGCATCAGCCGCAGGCCGAGGCGGTTGTCCTCGAAGGGACCAGCAACGCTTGGCGGACGCTCATGTACGGCCGTTTCGATTTGGTCTCCCGCCGTCACCGCGTCCGCTACGTGTCGGTCGACCATGGCTGGAGCCTATCTCATTCACACCGACGACCCGAACGTGTTCGGCAACCCAGCGGCAGCCCTCACCGCGCGGGAGAGAGACGCTGGCCGCAGCCGAGCGGACCTTCGAGAGGGTCGCCGTACTGTTCGACATGGCGGGGGCGATGTTCGCCCTCCCGGCCTACTTTGCCTTCAAGGTGCGACTTGTGCAGGAGCGCACCGTCCCGACCGGGCTGGCCGCCCCCTCGCGCGCTCGCGGCCTCGGCGGACTGATCCAGGAGCAACGCGGCCTGCGGAGCGGGTCGCGTACCGGCGCGTGTCGGCGCTGGAGGTGCTTAACCCGCCGCGCCTGCGCCCATCCGGGGCTACACGCCGCCGCGTTACCAAGTAGAGGTAGAGGGGTTCTGGCGGCGCCTGTCCTCGCCGGACGCCGAGGGCGTCGGCCCCGACGGCAAGCCAACACGCGGCATGACCTGGGTGAAGGCGCACCTGCGCTGGCGCAACCAGCCGCCTCCGCCCAAGGTCGTCCTGGTGAAAAACTCCGTCGGTATCGCGCGGGCGCGCGCGGCGGCGATGGCGGCGTCCGCGGCAGGAACGGCTTTAACGCCGAGTTCGCTGCCGGAGTTCGGCGGCATGCCGGAGGACGTGCCGGAGCCCGCCTCCGAGGCAGTCCGGTCGGGCTGGATCTACGCTGATGACGAGTCCTCTGCTGGAGGACGGCGTCTACAAGGTCGGACGCACGGCCAAGCAGCCGGACGAGCGGGCCGCCGACCTCTCGCGCGCGACCGGCGTCGCCATGGCCTTTGTCGTCGTCGAAGTCCTGGCCCGTGCAGGACGCCCGTGGCTGCGGAGGCGCTCGTCCACCAGGCGCTCTCGGCGAGCCGCATCAACCCGCGCCGCGAATTCTTCCGGCGGCCATTCGCGGAGATCCGGCGCGTGGTCGAGGGTGTCCTGTCGGCTATCGGGCAGGGCGAGCGGCCATGACATCCGCCAGGGGCATCTCCCGCCTTGCGCCGCAGTGGGCGGGTGGTGCATCAGGCGCCCGGAACGTACATCCGGGGGGCGCATGGGGGAGGCGAAGCGGAAGGCGCTGAACGCGGCGGGCAGCGCCGCAAGCGGCCAGGGCCGGGGGCCGCCCGTCGCGTCCGGCGGTCGGCTGGATCTGCTGCAGGCCAGGTTCCGCAGGCTCGGCATCGTCCCCGATGAGGTTGGCTTCTACGACTCGCCCGCCTTCATGGCGGCGGAGCGCACTGGACCCGCGGCTGCTGGAGGCATACGCGGAGTGGGTCGTCCTGCGGCCCCGGACCGATGAATACGAGGCCCATGTTCGTCGGACGGTGCCCGCAGTCGCCGGGATCGTGGCCAGGCGGTTCGCCGAGGAGGGGCTGATGGGGGCATGCCTGAACACGTCCGCCGCCCTCTCCCGGATGCTGGAACGCCTGGGGGTATGGTCCTGTGTCCTCCGGGGTTCCGCCAACGTGACCCAGATTGCCCGACCCGGCCTCGGGACGCGCTACTGGTGGGACATCGACGAGGTCGACAACCCGGGGGCATAACCGGCCACGCCTGGGTCTGCGCCCCGCCCTACCTCGTGGTGGACATCGCCCTCAAGGCCCAGCCCTGGGGCGATGACGCCAGCTTCGGCGACGCCCTGCCAGCCGCGATCCTGGTGGAGCGCGCCGAGCGGATTAGCCCCACCTCCGAGGATGTCGTCTGCCACGCCGTCCGCGAAATGCACGCGGCCGCCAACCGCCGGCGGGATCCCGGGCTCCACAACCGCCTGGTGCCCCACCTCCCCTGGTTCACCGAGAACATCGGAGCGTGGCAGGCAGATGTCGGCGGCGCGAGGGCTGCGCTACGTCCCGAACGCCACCACCGCATCGGACGTCCCGCTGGAACAACTGAACGCCGGGGGCAGGGTGCGGCCCATCGACATCTGGAAACGCGACGTGCTTCCGGCCATTCGGGGAGTGGCCGAAGCCTGAGCCGCCGTCTCCTTCGCTGCCGAGCGGCTCGCAGCCGCCTACTCGACCGCAGCGGCAAGGGGGCGATTGGCGCCGTTCCGAGCGTGGAGATACGCAGTCGCCGCTTCCAGCTCGGCCCCCGGCAGGGCGTGGTCCTGCGTGAGCGGGTGGGCGGCGATCGTGTGGAGGCGTTCGGCCTCGAAATCCAGCTAATCCTGGCGGGCACCCGGTCGAATCCGAAGAATGACGACCGGATGTCCGCTTTCCGGTGCGTCGGCGGCTCCGCTAAGCAGTTGAGTTATCGTAACATGAGTCTGGCGAATGCTGGCGGCCCAGAATGTTGTCCCCGCCAACATTACCTGCACAAAAGACGGCATTAGCGGCACAAGTTTGCCGCTAAGCCTCTGTTTTTGTAGCTTGCCGCAACTCGGATAGGCCGCATCTCGAGCTTCTGGCGGCCGTTCAAAATAGCCGCCTGCTAAGTTCAGCAGTGCAGAAGCGACATGTGGCGGGCGCCTCGCAGGTCAGTTATCCGCGCCTTGCTGACCGCTCCGGGTCCACAGAGGCGGCCGTCAACTCAGCGCTGACACGACCGCCGCATCCATCAGAACAACGTAGTCCTGCCTGATACCGACGGTATGGAGTTGATTGGAGGCCATAAGGTGCTCAGGCGCCTGTTGCCCCTAATCCTTGACGCCCGCCTACATCCCTGGCGTTACCGCCTCCGGCATCGCGGCCAGCTTGTACCGGATGCCTTGGTTGTCATGCGGGTTTTTGGCCAGCAGGTCCTGGTACAGTTCGGCGGCAGACTCAACATCGCCGTGCTCTCTCTGCCAGTCGGCCAGAGCGGCAATGGCGCGCATGTATGGACGGGTGGCGAATACGCCCCACCAGGAGAAGCCCTCATCGGCGGCTGCCTCGCGCGCTGCGACGGGCTCCCAGAGCGCCCGGCCGGTTTCGACGGCCTTGCTCAGGTGGGCGTAGCACTCCCAGTCCTCGATGACGTGCTCGGCTAGGAACAGGTGGGCCTCGATGCAGCCTGGATCCTCGCGGAGCGCGAGTAGGCCGCAGATAACCCGGTCACGGTGGGTCTCGGCCGCGTCCATGCGCTCGAGGGCCCTGGCCGCGGGCGTCTCGACTTTCCAAAAAGGTCGCCGCCAACCCGGGCCGTGGTCGGCAGTTTGGTCCAGTCACCGCTGATGTTGAACTGACGCCGTGCCATCCCGCCCTCCCGGGGAGTTTCAATCCTGCCACAGCATGGCGGAGGGCATCGCAAGGAAGACGGCTCTTACATCAACATCCCAATCACTTGACCCATGGATCGACGTCTGAATGCCAAGCCGGATGGGAGATACCGTGGCGTCAGCAGCGGTCGATGATTCGGCCCGTTGGTATGTTGCCGGGTTCAGACGTCATCCGTCGGCGCACGACGTGGTGGGGTTTATTTGCGGTGATCGGTAGCATCCGTCATCAGAACGAAGGCTGACGGCGGGGTAAACTGACTCGCCGCGTGAAGGGGAGGGGAATGGCCGCCAAAACCATCGCCGCGCTGCGTGCCAAGGAGCCAAACATGCCGCCGAGTGGGATGCGTTGCTACGCCGCGCAGAGGCGCTAGCGGCAGACATCGCCGCGCTCAACCGCGCCAAATCTTATTTAGATTGACTCCGCAACGGACAGGCTTATGGTCATGTCAGCGGAGTCGCTCCCGCGCCGTCCACAATGGCGAAGCCTTCGGGGCAAGTGTGGCTTTCAGACGCGACAACCCTCTGATCGCGCCGAACGGTAGAGTGGACCTGCCTTCCAAGGCGCATCGGAAGGTGTGTGATGAGGATTTTCCTGCCCAACGCCACGCGGCCCAAGAAGGCCGCGAAGCACGTGACGCGCCTGCTCGGCGTGCCCCTGGCACAATCGCAGCAGGGTGTGGCGCGCGCCTGCGGCTACCGTGACTGGCACGAACTCGAGGGCGGACTCGCCGGTTCGCCGCCCAGTCCGCTGGACCAAGAGCTGGTAGACGACGACGTCGTCCAGCGGCACGCACAGCTCAGTCTCGGGCTCGCCGGAGCGCTCGGAATCCCGAACGGCGATGCCCAGTATGCCTTATCGGAGGCAAGGCTGACCGGAGATCGTCCGCCAAGTTTGGCGGACCAGATCGCCATCCGGCTGGCCTGCTTCCGGGCGACGTCCATGCCGCCTGCGGCCCCGCGGACGCCTGGCGCTGTTGGCACGCTCAAGTCGCCAGGCCTCAACGGGGACGTCGTCATCCTGCGCGAGTTCGGCAAGCCGACCCGGGTGATGTCGCACGGCAGTTCCTCCGGGGTGGTTGCCGACTTTGAGTATATCACCCCGAGGGCCGCACTCCCTCTGTTCCTGCCGATGCGCCTCTACATGCCTTACGGGTTCTGGACTGAGGCCGATGGGTCGGAAGTTGTCTTCTCGCGCGACTACAAGCCGATGTGGCGGGTCCGCCCGGACCGCTCTGTCGAGCGGGTAGAACCCTGGCTCTGGATCCAGCATGTGAGACAGACCTACCTCTGGAAGGTTGGCGGCCAGCCGTGGAACGACCCGGACGTGGCCGCGCGGATGGAAAGCTGGTTAGCCGAACGCGGCATCCTAGCGCTGCCCATCCTCGCGGACGCCCTTCCCGCGCTGGTACACGACCCGCATGCCTCGATGAATGACGCGGCACGCCTTCTCCAAGAAGCACGCAGCCCGACGGTTTCGATCGCTACGGTCTGACGGAGACCGCAAGCCTTGCCGCGGGTGCCTGGCGCTCGGTCGCCTCCCGCCGCGGGTGCGCCATCATGACGGTGCTCGGCGTGCATCTGCTGATGCCGCTTCAGGCGCATGGGCTGACCTTCGCGGTGGCGGTCGGCCTCGGCGCGCTGGTTAGGCTCCGCGCAGGTCGGCGGCCCCATCATCGAGATGAGCTTCGGCAAGAAGACGCATCCGATCTGGAGCCTGCTCGCCTCCTCGGTGCTGGTCGCGGTCGGCCTAGTCTTGCTCGCTGTCCTGCCCGCCTCAGCGGCCTCGGCGTGCATCGTTCTCTACGGCATGGGCGGCGGCATCCGCTCCATCGTGCGGGGGACGGGCCGTGGCGATGTTCGGCCGCGAGGGCTACGCCATTCTCATAGAGCGCCTCGCCCTGCCGACGCTACTGTCCACGGCCGCCGCGCCTATGTTTGGTGCGTGGCTACTGGACTGGGTGGGCAGGGCGGGGCGCTGGCCTTCCTGTGTGCGGCGGCGCTGCTGCACGTCGCGCTCGTGGTGCCCCTATGCCGATGACGCTCAGGTCGCGTGGGCCGGGTTGACCACCGTCGAAGCCCAGGGTCAGGGCACCGGGCTGGAGTTCTCCCTCTCCAAGTTCTGCGCGCGAGAGGCTACACGGGGCGGAAAGCTGTACAGGGCTGGTGTCCGAAGACATGGACTGCCGTCAGGCCACCTGCCCAGGGCGCCTGCTGCGGTCGTGCGAAGTCCCGATTGATGGAACATGAGGCTCGAGTAGCGTGTGCTCGAGCGGCGTGTGGAGAAAGTTGATGGCGGGCGGAGTAATTACGGCAGCATGGATCCAAGGGCTCTGCACTCTAATACCCACAACGGCGCTGGCTGTAGTGGCCGTCCGCGGGCTCCGGGCATGGCGGCCGCAGGCCCAAGGTCAGCGGGCCATCGAACGCGCCGAGGACTGCCCAGTCGCACTGCATGAAGTCGTCGATCTGACCCGCGCGGCCCGCGCACGTGGGTTCAGCGCCCCGCCGGAGGACATCGATACACCGGAAAAGATGTGGGAAACCTCTACGCGTATCCGCGACGAGGCTCTCCAGCGTGCATGGCAAAGTTGGCTTCGGTTCGCCGCCGCCTACCGGTGAGCCAGTTTTTTCATTTCGGTTTCGAAGCAAGACGCCGCGGACGAACTCGCCAGGGTTTTGACTGAACTCTCCGGGTTGGCCCGGCTGATCGATACCTACGAGCCCCTCGAGGAGCACCACACGAGCCACAGCCTTCGCTTCCGGCGGGAAGCGGTGGCGGCGCGCGCGCAGTTCCTCGGCTACGCCGAAGACGGTGTGACCGAGAACACAGCCGACCCCATCGAGCGGAAGCTGGCCTCGACGGTGAGATCCTTGGAAGCTGTCCTGCTGCGCTATACCGGCGCGATGAGAGCCTAGCCCTGCCGTGCATACCAAGAGCAGCTACGAAGTATCACTTTGTTTGCGGCTGTTGATTATGGCCAGGCAAAGGGGTGCCCCGTCCGCCCAAGGCGACGCAGGACGAAAAGTCCGGCAAGCGTGACCACCGCGAGGTGGCCAAGGGCCAGCCCCCAGCCAAGCACGCCATCGCCGCCCGCGAGGTCGAGGAAGAGCCTGACCCCGAGCGGGCCAAGGAACCCTCCCGCGTAGCCCACCATGCTGTGCAGCCCCATGGTGGCGCCGCGCAGGTGATTGTCGGCCGCCTGCACCGTCTTGGCGGTCAGCGCAAGAGCTGTCGAGGTAGATGGCGACGTTCCAGGGCACCACCGCGGCCGCCGCGAGCACGACGGAGACCCCGTCGTCCATCCCGTGGGCAGTGACAGCGCCGCGGCGGCCGTCATCGCCCAGAGCACCACCCGTCCCCGACCATACATCTGCGCGGTCTCGTTCCCGGTGACGGAAACCGCGACGCGCGAGACCTGCCGCGCTGAACAGGATGGCAGGCGACGGCATCCACTAGGGCTCGCCGAGCCGGGCCGCGGTGGCGGCCAGGAAGGTCACGGCCCACCCGCGCAGGGTGGCCATTTCCCATGTGTGGACGGTGTAGCCGACGATCCACGCCATCGCCTGGCGGGTGCGCGGTGGCACGCTCGAACAGCACGCGGCCGTCCACCTCGTCGGGCAAGAAGCTCGGCGGCTCCAGCGCCACCCATGCCGCGTCGGCGACCTGCGACACCTCTGCCAGGATTTGGGCACCGGGGTTGCCGCCGCCCACCACGAGCACACGCTATCCCACGAAAGGGATGGTCTTCGCCATGGGAACCCACTCCAAGTATCCCGGTGTATGGATGCTTGTCGGAGTGCTGCGGCTCGATCGCATCGATCAACTCAGCCTATTTTAAGTAGAGGTAGGCATTTGGTACGGTGGGACGTTAGGTGGACGGACTTAGCTTGTCAATGCTGAGGCCGATTTCCGCAAAAGCGCTGGCTGAAAATTCCTCGAGTTTGGCTGGTGGCTACCGGCTTCTCCGGCGGTGAGAGGAAAACCGCCACGCAGGACCAGTGTCCATCAACCACCTGCTGGCATCTTGGCAGTCCTTCCCCAGACTTCCTCAAGAAGAAATTCTGTTTGTGTTGATAGCAGAAGGCATTTCAGGGAGGAGAGCACTTCCACATGCAACACCATCATGAGAAGCACTTGTGCAGCTGGTGCTTTCATCAGTATCCAAAAAAAAAAAAAAAAAAAATGACTTTTTTTTTTTTCTTTTCCACATACACACACACAGGCTGCATCCATCTCAACCCCCCCCCGGCGCGCGCGCGCGCGCGCGCGCGCGCGCGCGCGCGCCCCCGGCCTGTCTGCTTGCACACAGTCTCGTTCCCAGTGACACCGGGAAACACCGCAGCACTGCAGATGCCCGCGCTAATTGGGATGGCAGGCGACAGCGCATCCACTAGGGCTCGCCGAGCCGGGCCGCGAGTGGCGGCCAGGAAGGTCACGGCCCACCCGCGCAGGGTGGCCATTTCCCATGTGTGGACGGTGTAGCCGACGATCCACGCCATCGCCTGGCGGGTGCGCGGTGGCACGCTCGAACAGCACGCGGCCGTCCACCTCGTCGGGCAAGAAGCTCGGCGGCTCCAGCTGCCACCCATGCCGCGTCGGCGACCTGCGACACCTCTGCCAGGATTTGGGCACCGGGGTTGCCGCCGCCCACCACGAGCACACGCTATCCCACGAAAGGGATGGTCTTCGCCATGGGAACCCACTCCAAGTATCCCGGTGTATGGATGCTTGTCGGAGTGCTGCGGCTCGATCGCATCGATCAACTCAGCCTATTTTAAGTAGAGGTAGGCATTTGGTACGGTGGGACGTTAGGTGGACGGACTTAGCTTGTCAATGCTGAGGCCGATTTCCGCAAAAGCGCTGGCTGAAAATTCCTCGAGTTTGGCTGGTGGCTACGTCGCGGCGGTGAGGTCGCCGGTTCGGAGCTTGGGTGGCCTGCCGCGCCGCCGTGCGTGCCGGCTCGGCCGAGGGCCATGGGCCGGGCTGAGCCGGTGTCTGGCAGCAGGTCGGCGTGGCGGCGCAGGCGGTAGCTGGCGCCCTCGATGCGGACGACGATGGCGTGGTGGAGGAGCCGGTCGAGCAGCGCGGTGGCGACGACGGTGTCGCCGAACACCTCGCCCCATTCGGCAGAAGCCGCGGTTGGAGGTGAGGATCATGGCGCCGCGTTCGTAGCGGGCGTTCACCAGTTGAAAGAACAGGTTGCCGCCGCCGGCGACCACCCGGCGAGGTAGGCCGATCTCGTCGACGACGAGGAGCTGCGGCCGGCAGAGAAACCGGATCCGCTCCCGCAGGGTACCCTCACGCTCGGCCTTGGCGAGCAGGCCGATGAGCTCGGCGAGGGTAGTGAAGTAGACGCTGCGTCCGGCCTGGACGGCCTCGACGGCGAGGGCGATGGCCAGGTGGGTCTTGCCGCAGCCGGGCTGGCCGAGGAAATGGACGACCTCGTGGCGGCTGATGAAGTCGAGCCCGGCCAGGGTGAGGATGCGGTTGCGGTCGAGCGAGGGTTGGAACGCGAAGTCGAACCCGGCCAGCGTCTTGATGGTGAGCAGCCGGCCCATCTTGAGGGCGGCCTTGACCCGGCGGCCCTCGCGCAGGCTGAGTTCCTCGTCGAGCAGGCTGTCGATCGCCTCGAGGGCAGAGATCTCGCCGCGCTCGAGCTGGCGCAGCAGGTGCTCCAGCACTTCGAGGGCGCGTGGCATGCGGAGGCCGACCAGGTGGCGGCGGATGCGGTCGAGGGTGGCCGGCGCGGCGGTCATCGCGCTGGCTCCGCGGCGGCGAGCCTGCGGCCGACGGCCTCGTAGATGGCCAGCGACCTGGGTGTCACGCCGGCGGGCGGTCCTGGCGGCGCTGTGGCTCCATGCCGAGGCGTGGTGCTGTTGTGCGGTGGCGGCAGGCTGCGATGGCCCTCGGCAATGCGGCGCCGGCCGCGGCCCTCGAGCACGGGGTGGACGGCGATGAGCCGGCCGTCCTCGAGGATCCGGACCTCGGCAGCGGTGACCTGCACCTCGACGGGACGGCGGCGGGTGCCGTCTGGGACGGAGTAGAGGTTGCCGCCGACCGAGACCATGCCCTCGTGAGAGATCCGCCGCTCGAGGCGGAGGACGGCGTTGAACGGCCCGGCCGGCAGCGCCTTGAGGGCAGGCCGCTCCTCGGCGAAGTGCTCGATGACGACGCGCCCGGTGGTGCCGTGCAGGCGGCGGTTGGCGACCTGGTCGAGCCACTGGGTGAACTGGGCGTTCAGATCACCGAGGTTGCGAAAGGCTCTGGCCAGGAAGAAGTCCTCGCGGACATAGCGGAACGGCCTCTCGACCTTGCCCTTGGTCTTGGCGCGGTAGGGGCGGCAGGCCCTGGGCAGGTAGCCGTAGTGGCCTGCCAGGGCGAGGAGCTTGTCGTTGTAGACGATGCCGCGCGCGTCGACCTCGCCGAGGACCGCGGTGCGCATCCGGTCGTAAAGGATCTGCTCGGGCACGCCTCCGAACGCCTCGAAGACGGCGACGTGGCAGCGCAGCACGGTGGCGAGGTCCTGCTGGGCGACGAAGCGGGCCCACATCATGCGGCTGTGGCCGAGCACCAGGGAGAACAGCCAGACGATGCGCTCGGCACCGGGCTCGTCCTCGAAGCGGACTTTGAAGTGGGCGAAGTCGACCTGCGCCTGGCGCCCTGGCGGGGTCTCGAAGCGCCGCTCGAAGGCGGGAGCGGCCGGCGGCCGGATCGTGCGCAGGAAGTCGGTCACGGTGGAGTAGCCGCCGGCAAAGCCGAGGTCGCGGACCTCGCGCCATAGTCGCCGGCCGGTCAGGTCAGGGAAACTGGCCGATGCGCTCGCGGAGGAAGGCCTCGAACGGGCCGAGCGGCGACGGGGTCGGCTCACGCGGCTTGTAGGCTGGTGGCTCCAGGCCGCGTGCGATGTAGGTGCGGATGGTCTTGCGGTCGCGGCCGGTGCGGCGGGCGATGGCCGAGACGGTCAGGCCTTGCCGGGCGAGGTCCAGGATCATGACAAGCTCCCCAAGGGTGACCACCGGCTGCTCCCACGATACCGGAGGGCATCCTGGGGCATGGCCGGCGCTGCCCGTGTGCCCGGGGCGCGCCCCCCGGGCACGGGCAGTCGCGCTGGACTGGGGAATTTTCAGCCAGCACTTCCAGGGAGGATTCACCCAGCCGCTACATAGCTCATAGCTTGGATGCCTGGCGCGACTCCGCGGCGCCTCTGTAAGCTGTTGCGCCTTCTCCATTAGCGTCGAGGCAACACGGACGGATAACCAAATTCAGTCGGCCACGGACTGCCCAGCCGAAATCTGCATAACGGCAGCCGAGAGATCGACAGCGGCGGTACCTTCGAGCCATCTTTCTATCACACCGGCCATCGGGTGCGTTCGAGGGACAGCGACACACATAACAAGCCCCTCGCGGCGATCCCGGTGCTGCCAAACGTGCACTCCCCGTGCCGCAAGACCTGGGCGGCGATTTCTCCGATCAGGCACCCACGAACGATCGCTCGCCTGACACATGACATCATCTAGAAAGATTTGCGACCGACTTACATCCTTCCACGTGCTCTCCAATAGCCAGTATTGGACGTCTCTTACTGCTGCCAGCGTGGCAGGAGAGAGTGTGACGGTCGTCACGGCACAGTCCATCGTGAGACCGCAGCTATTTTCTCTGTGCCACCGCCAGAGCGCAGCGAAGCGGTGGCTGCCGCCGATGTTGCACACATAATGGCGGCCATCCCACTGTTGCTTGATGACTCGGACCGGCTCGCCTTCCCGCGCTACGCAGTCGAATGAACCGTGCAGAACCTCCATGACGCAGTCGGCCACGGTCCTATGCTCGAACATTCGATGCATGTCGATGAGGTCGCTCAACTCGTCTAGCGGCACTATATGCGACTTCGAAGCGCTGATGCCGTACATGTCGCGGATGTCGATCGCGCGGCGGTGCGGTGTGGACGTTTCATCGACCAAGGGCCCAAACCGACAGAACGGATCGCCGTCGAAGAGTTCGAAGCGGGGTCTGATGCAACGGGCGAGATGCTGGTACTCGCGCCATGGGCAGAGACGCTCCAGGAGGCTCCAGTCGACCCCAGGAGCAGATACCTGGAAGTTCGCCAACCGCTTCTCAAGCCATCGATCAGGAAAGATCATCCGCTCAGATTCGGAGATAATGCTGTCCATCGTTCCGCCAAATCAGTGCTGTGCCGCGCTCACCCACGCAATCCCTAAGCATTGGCGCAGGCGCAAGCTGATGTACCATTTCCGGATAAAGTCGTTTACGCAGTTGGCCTTCAATACGGTCGGTTGCTTGTCACACCGTCGCCCATCTGTCGGACGAAGTCGAAATCGCCAGCTTCGTGCAGAAGGCCGTCTTTCGCTTGCTGAGGATCCATCGCGGGCAAATCACGGCCGCCCACCGTGTACGAGGGCGCCCATGAGAACGGTCCAGCCTGGCATGCCGCCCTGCCGCGGTGGCGAAGTAAGCTCGCCCTGATCGCCCATTGTCCAACCACCCTTGCCGCCCTGGATGACGAGGCGGCCGAGGCCCGCGACGAGCGACACGTCGAGCGCCCAATGGACCTCCATGCGCTTCTTGTAGCGCGCGCCCATATCCTGGTGGTGGGCCCAAAAATCATCTTCCGTCCATCGGTTGACTGCGATCAGCCGCGCTTTCACCGGCTCTAGGCGCCCCTGAATGTTGGCGAGCCCATAGTGAAACATCGCGTGGCACGGATTGCAGAGGGCGGCCAAGCCGATGAGCCTTTGCACGCCAATCGTCCCCTCGGGCGCGTCGGACGGCGGCAGCGAGTACGCCCAGATCTCGTGACACTCCAGGGCGCCCTGCTTCTCGCCGCAGACTTGGCAGAGATTGCCGCGGGCGGCGAAAGCGTGCTGCCGGAGTGCGTCCCAGGACGGCTTTGCGAGCAGGCTGCTGAGGTTCGATCCCCAGGTGGATGGCGGAATCAGGTCGGGTAAGATCGGGTGGATAATGCTGCGGGCCAGGAAGGGCAGCAGCGGGTCAACTAGCCTTGACCCAGGTATCTGGTGGCAGTTCGACATAAACTCCACCTCGCTTGCCGAGCACAGCCCCGGCGGCGACAGCCTCGGGTATCACATTCGGTGGGATGGGCAGGTAAATACGGCCGCTCGGGATGGAGTAGCCGCCGTCCAAAGCGGGAATGGTTGTTCGGGTACGGGCGGCCCGAAAATCGCGCAGCATGAAAATCCTCAAAAGGTTTGTGTCAGGAATGGAAAGACGCGCGGTCGGCAGGTCCGGAGAAGGAAGCCAAGCCATAATGATGCCTTCGCATGCGAATACGGTACGGATGACGGCGGCCGATTCGCCACTATGGCCTGTTAGCGCCTGGACGCTGGGGCGTTGATTGCGTTGGGTCGCCTTTGTGAAGGGGCGGCAGTGGTTCTGACAGATGCGCAATGGGCGGTGCTGTAGCCGCTAGTGGAAGCGTGCCGCCCGCACGCGAAGATCGCGCGGTCGCCTTTGCTCTCGCGCCCGGCCAGACGCACGAACTGCCCCATGCCATCCCGCTGCTCGCGCGCCTGCCTGGCATGCCGGTCTGGGTGGTGGCTGACCGAGGCTACAGCAGCCACGCCTTCCGCCAGCACCTCTGGGGCCTCGGTGCGCAGTTCGCCATCACATCGAAGGTCAACGAGGCTCCGGTCGCCTGCCCAGCGCCGATTTATGCCAATCGCAACCGCGTCGAATGCCTCTGGGCGAAGTTGAAAGAGTGGCGGGCGGTCGCCACCCGATACGAGAAGACCGCCGCATCCTTCCTCGGCGTCCTCTGCCTCGCCGCTACCGCAGATTGGCTAAGAGCCCATCCGGGAAGTTTGGGTTCATGCTGAGGGCTTTGTTGCCAGCCGTCGAGAGCATGATGCGGATCATGGCCATGCGGACGAAGGCGGCGGCGATGCGGCAATGCCGCTCGAAGTCGCGGGCCAGCCGCCGGTTGCGGCTGATCCAGCCGATGGTGCGCTCGACGATCCAGCGCTTCGGCAGCACGACGAAGCGGTGCCTATCGCAGCGTCGCACGATCTCCATCTTCCATGTACCGGTGCGGGCGACGGCGGCGGCCATCTTCGGCCCCTGATAGCCTGCACCGCCGATGATGCGCTCGACAAGGGGAACAGCCTGCGCGCCTGGCGCAGCAGCGACTCGGCGCCATCGCGGTCCTGCACGTTGGCGGGATGCACGATGACCGCGAGTAGCATGCCGATGGTATCGGTCAGCAGGTGGCGCTTGCGGCCGACGACCTTCTTGCCCGCGTCGTAGCCGGACGGGTCGAGCGTAGAGCCCCTTTTGCGCGCCCTTCGCCGTCTGGCTGTCGATGATCGCGGTCGTCGGGCTGGCCTCACGCCCGGCACCCTCGCGCACCGCGACGTAGAGCGCGTGGTGGATGCGCTCGATGGTGCCTTCCCATTCCCAGCGCGAGAAGTAATCCCAAACCGTGCTCTTCGGCGGCAGGTCCTTCGGCAGCGCGCTCCATTGGCAGCCGGCGGAGAGCACGTAGAACACCGCGTTCAACACCTCGCGCACGTCCACCTTGCGGGGCCTGCCGCCGTGCTTCGCTGGCCGGATCAGTGGCGCAACCAGCGCCCACTCGGCATCCGTCAAATCTGAGGGATAGCGCAGCCCCCGCCGGTCCGCCGCACGCCGATGTTCCGCCGTCCATGCCATCCGTCTCCTCCCGCAGATCGCCCGCAGGAACAGCAGAATCACATCCGATTCAGGCGATTCAATTCCTTTCCGGATGGGCTCTGAGGCGCTAACAGGGCCTAAAGCTTAAATTAAAAAAATCAACATACATCGTGTGCTTCACAGTCATGCAAACATCTGTTGCATCTAAATCCCCCAAAATAAACAAAGTCTTGGCAAGAACATTCCTTACAAGGATGCCGTTCTGTTGCGGATGTGATGGCTATTTTTGCATGTTTTTTCATTACAGATTTGAAGTTGTCTAGGCGATTCAATTGTTTTTTAATATTATCTAGACCATTTTCATTCTCTACCCCGCTTCCAACGACTGATATTCCGCTTAATTCTTGGTCACTAGCAACATCTTCATAGATGCTGATAATGCTCTGCATAATTGGGCTTTCTGGTCTATCGACTAATAAGTTATCATTGACCATGTACCTATAGTTTTTTTAAGTTGGATGGAGTCTATCAGAGCCCATGTGACATACGTATGCTCGGCCTGATATGATTGCTCTGTTTGCGTGGTTTTCTCAGATGTCCAATGCATAGTAAGTTCATTAGTTATGTTGGTAGAAGAGCCATTTTTTTGAGAAAAATCGAGTTTGAATGAAGTGCTTGCTGTAAGCTTTGACTGTAAGCCTGAATTTATTGTAGAGTCAGATGTAATAGTTTGCTCAAAAACCTGCCTTTGAGTAATGTCATAGCCGGTTCTTATAATTACAATCTCTTTTTGATTAACAGCAAATCTTCTAGGGCCAATAATCCTTTGCCAAAATTGAGTCTTCGTAATCTGAAAATCCCACCAAATGTCTTGATGCTGTTGCCCAGTAGGGGGCGCTCGGGTGTAACTACTGTTACGGGATCATTGGGATTCCAGTGTTCATAATGGCTCCAGCTAGCCGTTCCTACAATTTTTTCCAGCGCTTTCTTGGTCATAATCAGTGATTAAACCAGCGTTTTCTTTAAGAAGAGGGGGCGAACAGCGTTAAAAATGTACGGCATCTTGGCTCGCTCCATATTTATTGCAATTTAGCTAAATCTAGAGTAGATCAGCATTGCTTTTTATCGTTTTGATCACACCCGATGATATCTTCAACACATCGGCACTTTCCATTCCCGCAGTGAGGACGCTGTTTATACGAACAACAAACTAAACTGCCACTGGCTTCCTGGCCTGCGGCTCGCATTGACCATTACCTGTGCCTGTAAAAACTTGAGCATTTTTTATCCAAGGACTGAAAAACTGCCCTTTGTCTTTATTATTATATAAACCAGGAATTGTCGTTTCTGGCTGTAATAAATGTATTTCAGAAGATGATGGTCGAAATCCCGAAAACAACATCAATAGAGAAAACACGGAAATTAGGGCCATCTTTTTCATGGCACGTATCCTTCCCAGTGCAGCCAGGGTATGGTGCATCACAAATTTTAGGTTAATGAATTTTAATCAAATTTGCGATATCGTTTTTACGGCAAACATATACCTGGCTGTCGGCAAAAGTGTTGGGCGACTGTCTTTTGCAGGTGATGAGCAGTACGGCACGAAGAGACGGAAAAACGTGATGCGCACGATGCATGCGCTTGCGCTGAGACACTAGGGGCCCGTTAGCGCCTGCGCCAATCGGCCGTGGCGGCGAGGCAGACGACGCCGAGGAAGGAAGTGTCGGTCGTCTTGTAGCGAGTCGCTACAGCGCGCCACTCCTTTGAGCCTTGCCCAGAGACGCTCGAAGCCGTTGCGGTTGTTGTAGATCGGCGCAGGGAAGGCCACGGGTACCTCGTCGCGGTAAGCCGCGCGCCGAGGTCCAGGCGTGCTGCCGGAAGAAATGGCTGCTGTAGCCACGATCGACCACCACCCAGACCGGCACGCCAGGCAGGCGCCCAAGCATCGGCACGGCGCTGGGCAGTTCTGCGCTTGACCTGGCGCGAAGGCGAAGGCCCGTCTGACGCTTTCGGCGATCACGCAGGCTTTCGTGTCACAGGCGCCATGAGACCAGCACTCCGTTGCGCCGAAGCGGGACCTTTGACGCTGCTCCTGCCGCCCTTCTGATGAGCACGGATGGGACGTGCCATTGAGGCATGCAATGCTAAAGCTCGACAGCGCGCGCCTGTGCCATCCCGAGCAGTCGCTCCCACACTCCGAGCCGCGACCAGCGGATGAAGGTCTGGACCGCCGTCCACCACGGCCCGAACTCCTCGGGCAAGGAACGCCATTTCGCCCCGTTTTGGTGCCGCCAGATGATGGCGGAGACTGTCCGCCGTAAGTTGCTCGGCGGCACCTTCGCATGCGGGCGGCACGCCTCGACCAGCGGCTCCAGCACCGCCCATTCCTCGTATGTCAGACCTAAAGCCCCTTCCAGAAAGGCAGCTCAACGCCAGCAACACCACGGCATTCAGGCGCTAACGGGCCCTAGAGTCACTGTACCAATCAGTTGATCGCGGCAAGATGTAGATGAGAGTCCAACGAGGGCCATCGGCTGTCCTTGGTCGGATCAGATGACTTGCATTATCCGACGGCCCTGCACCGCCTCGTCGCACTTTGTCTATCTGGGCCGAGCTTCCTGCCCGCAACGAAGTACCCGCGTTAATATGGCTCGGGCTAGGCTGCGTTAGCGCCTGAGCCAGTCGGCAGTGGCGGCGAGGCAGAGTACGTCGAGGAAAGACGCGGCCGTCTTCTCGTAGCGGGTGGCGACGGCGCGCCACTCTTTCAGCCAGGCCCAGAGCCGCTCGACGCGGTTGCGGTTCGACGTAGATTGGCGCCGGACAGGCGACGGGTGCCTCGTTGACCTTGGGCGGGATAGCGGGCCGTGCTCCAAGGCTCCAGACGTGCTCGCGGAAGGCATGACTGCTGTAGCCTCGGTCGGCCACGACCCAGACCGGCACGCCCGGCAAGCACGCGAGCAGCGGAATAGCATGGGGCAGTTCATGAGCCTGACCGAGTGCGAGAGCGAAGGCGACCGCGCGGCCTGCGCTGTCGGCGATCACACAGGCCTTGGTGCCATAGCCGCCACGAGAACGGCCAAGCGCTTCACTAACGCCCGCTGCGCCGAAGCGTCGGCTTTGTAGCCGCCCCTGCCGCCTTCTGGTGGGTGCGGATCGAAGTGCCGTCGAGGAATGCCATGCCAAGCTCGACGCCGCGCGCCTGCACCATGACGAGCAGGCGTTCCCAGACGCCGAGCCGAGACCACCGGATGAAAGTTTGGGCTGCCATCCACCAAGGCCCGAACTCGTCAGGGACGGCGCGCCACTTCGCCCCGTTCGTGTGCCGCCAGATGATGGCCGAGATTGTCCGCCGCAGGTTGCTCGGCGGGACCTTCGCGTGCGGGCGGCACGCCTCCACCAGCGGCTCCAGCACAGCCCATTGCTCATCTGTCAGAACCACTGCCGCCCCTTCGCAAAGGCGGCCCAACGCCAACAACGCCGCAGCGTTCAGGCGCTAACAGGGCCTAGCGGTCGGACCTGTCCTTACCTGCCATCAACTTAGAAATGGCGCCGGGATTACCGCGCTTTACCTCGCCAGCGATGAACCGCCCGGCGCCGCGCAGTGCTCGAACAGTGTCCGACATACGGGCAACGTTCCCGCGGGTCGCATGCATGCGCAGGGTCCGAGACGCCTCGGCTTCGGGCCGGGCATTGGCGATGGCGCCTCGAATAGCATCGACGTTCCACGCTTGGATGCCGCCTCCGAGCACCGCGATAGTCCAGCGCGCCTCTGGCCACGCGAGGTCGGCCTTCGCAGCAGCGAGCGCCGCCGCGCCGGAGACCTCCTTCGGCTGCTTGCCACCCGCAAAGTCATAGGGCGGCGACCACTCCCCGGCTGGCTCCAGGCGGTCGAAGTGGGTGCCCACGAAGACGATCGGCGGGACGGAGCGAGCCGGGTTCTTCGCCGACCACGCCCGGAGCGCCGTCAGGGCGCGCATGTCCGCGCCGCGATCGGCCCGGTGCAGCGCGATGGGCCACAACAGGACATCGGCGGCGACGAGCGTCTCCACGTCGGGCGAGCTCGCCTGCGGCCAGCCCCCGGGTGTCCGTGATCACGAGGGGACCGTGAGTCCGGGTGGTCGATGGGGAAGTCCAGGGCCCGGCCGGTGTGGATGACGTGTCCGGCGAGGGCCCGAACTTCGCCGGAAAGCGCGTTGACGAGGCTCGACTTTCCCGCGTTGACCTGCCCGACGACGGCCGCACGCAGGCGCTCGCGGCTCGCCGCAGGTGCCTCTGCCACGCCTACATCCGCGTTGAGCCGGAATGCCTCCTCGAGTTCGCGCGCATCCATGCGCGCAGCCCCAGAGTAGAGGCGGATGGCGGCCTCGCCCACCTCCGCGACCAGGATCTGAGCGACCCGCCTCCTCGCGTAGTCCGCCATTCCCTGGCCAGCAAGGTTCGTTCCGGCGCGCTGCGCCTCCTGGATGAGCGCGTTCACCGGGTTCCAAAGGAAGCGCCCGACCCGGTAGGCCGTCATCACTCGGTCGGCCCAAACCATGAGCCCCGCGCCGGTCTCGAAAAGGTCGAAGCGGACATCCCGGAGGATTGGGAAGTCAGCGAGGAGCCTTCGGCGGATATCATGGGCGGTCTGCTCGGTAACCAGGAGCAGCTCCGGGAGTGTCACGCGAAGTGTCGGCGTCTCCTCGTCCGGGTGGAAGGCGGAGGCGACCTCATGCGCGACCTTCTCAGCCAGCACTCGCGCTGCATCCGCGTCCGCGATGTCGGACGACTGTGCACCCTCGACAATCCGAGCGATCCTCACCCGCGCCTCGAGCTCACCCGCGGACGCGCCTTGCCGTGAACCCTTCAGCGAGATGGGCGGTAGGTTGGGCTTCCAAAGGCCCGCAGCCCAGACGGCCAGGAAGACGCCGACTGTCCACGCCATAAGCCACCAGGCCATCCAACCCCCGCTGCCAGAGCCAAGCGACGCCGAGCGGGATGAGCATGAGCGTCGGCCCCGCGAAGAGCGTCGCCCGCAGGATCGTCCGCCACCACGGCCGGAGCGCCCGCAGGCGCCGCCTCAGCCGCCCCGGTTTCGCTTCCACCACGCCACAGCCTCCTCGAAACCACGTTGCCAAGCGGCGCGCACGGCTTCCTGGTTCGGCCGCTCGCCGCGGCCGAGCGCGCCAAACCAGACCATACCTGCCTCTCCGGCCGCCCAGGTCACCGCGAAGGCCGCCGCTGCCGCAGCAGCCGTGCCCGGGCCGATACCCAGTTTCAGAGCCTGCCGGATGATGGCGGAGGCTCCCGCGCTCACTAGGATGCCCGGGCCGAGTACCGCCAGGAATCTCCAGACGAGACCAAGTTTCCAGGGCACCCCGCAACGGGCAGCGATGGCGCGGAGCATCAGTCCTTGTCCCGTCGTCGCCCCGGCCAGGCCGAAGAACGGGAGCGGCGGAGCCTCCGCCGCCGCAGCCACTGGCGCCCATGGCAGGATAACGCGCAGGCGCGCCCTTTCAGCGGGTCGCGCATCTCCCGCAGCGTGTCCGCGGTCTCCGGCTGCGTCCGGCCGATGGCGTTGAGCAGCTCCTCCGCGCCGTAGTCCCGGGGCTCGAAGCCTTGGGTGGCGCGCGTCAGAGTCTACCGGCACAAAGGTTGGAGGCTCGCCGGGGATTGACGCGAAAAGCTGTCGCTGGGCCGCCAGAGCTCTCGCCAAGTTCTGCGGAAGACCGGGAGTCCGAAGTCGGCCTGAGTGCCGTCGAAGGGATAGGGAAACAGGTGCCGCATGCCAGTCGGGTAAAGGTCGTGCAGCCGGGTCTGAGCGATGATCACCGGCCAGTCCCGGTGGCGCCGCCTGATCTCGGTCAATGCCTGGACCAGCGCGCCAATTGCCATGTCCTCGGCCCGAACGACGACGAGGATGACGTGCGCTTGGTCCTCGGCCTGGGCCATTGCCCTGCGGGCCTCTGCCTCGGAGTCGCCGTCGTCCGCTCCAATGCCGGGAGTGTCGAGGAAGAGCAGGACCGGCGGCGCTGGTGGCGGCGGCCAAGCGTGCAGACGCGGCTCTCGGGTGGTTCGCTGGAAGCCCAGGCCGACGCCCTCCTCACCTGCTCCCCGTCAGACAGGCGGCGATACTCGTCTTGCCAGCCTGTGCTTTCCCCGAGAAGCCAGATGACGGGGGCTTTCGCGGCCGCCTCCGCTCTGGCCCGCTCCCCTGCATCACCGGATTCAGTGCTCGTGTAGGTCGTTCCATCCATGAGACTAGATTGCATGCTGCCGGGAGGACGGGCAATCTCTGCTTTGACGCCGATGTCGCGCTGAATTCGCGTGACTTGCCGTTGCCGCTATGGTGTCCTCGCGCTACCGGTTCAGGCCACCCATGTCCATGTACGTCACCACCGTAGGCTTCCTGCCCCGGTTAACCGCGGAGGCTTAGGCAACTGCTTGCTTGCCCAAGCCGCCGTGGGCTGCGTTCAGGCCGTCGGGCAACTGCCGTTCCGGCCCTTGGTGATGGCCAGGACGTAGACCTCCTTGCAGCCGCCCTCGTTGAGCAGGACGTCAGTGATGGCGTTTAGGGTGAGCCCTGATTCAACGATGTCGTCGATCACGAGCACGCTCGTTCCCTTGGTCTGCTCCGGATCGGTGACGGCGAAAACGCCACCCGCGAAGCTCCTGGAGCTTCTCGGCATCGGACAGGCCCTTGAACGGACGGGTCGGACGGGTCTTCGCAACGCGAGGCCACGACCGGCAGGCCCAGCCCCCTCCAATGCCGTTGGCCAGAATGGTCACGGGCTGGAATTCGCGCTGCTCGGACGGGGGCGCCGGGATCAGCAGGTCAAAGCCTGCGCGGAAAGGCTCGAGGAAGCCGACCGCGGCCGCCACGATGCCGAAGGCCGCGGGCTGGTAGCCCTGGTATTTGAAGTCGTAGAGCAAGCGGCCGAGATCAGGACTGCTGGTTTCGAACAGCTTGCGGCCGCGATCGTCGCGTCCGACGTAGGAACTCCAGTCCGTATGACGGTCGAGGGCAACCCCGCTGTTCCACCGGCCTTTGATGTCGATCGAGTTGATCGAAACGTCGCCGCCAAAGGCGAACGGCCGGACGGCTGGCAAGTCGTCTGAAGGGTCTTGATGGTTCGTCCCGGGCGGCACATCCCGGCGAGGCAGAACGCCGGTCTCCGGGTGAGCGCGCATGACCTTCACAGCAAGCTCAAGGCGTTGGACATCGCCGACGCGCATGGCCTTCGCCGCCTCGACGAACTGCGGCCCCATCATCTTGAGCATTTGGTCGTCGAGAGGGATGCTCTCCGGCAAGGCGACGAACTGCTTCTTGCCGTCGACCACGACCTCGTAACCGATGTCCAGGACGAAGTTGGCCTCAGGACGCACTCGCATGGCAGCCACCCTCCACAGGCCGCCGCCGTGGACGGGCTGCCTCCGTAACACCACTAAAGCCGAGGGTTGAAGAAAGGGTCGGCTGGGCGGGCCTTTTCGTCCGGGTCTCCGTCCCTGAGCCACCGCGGTAGGACCATGGTTATATTGTTGATCCAATCCCGCCCAAAGAACGGTAAGCAGGCCTATCGCGCGTCGGCTATCAACAGCCACCTTCTATCGGTTTGAGAAGACGCTTGAGGCCCAGGGCGCTCTCAAGGAGATGGAGCGGATTTTTAACGAAGCTCTACCCCGTGAAAGGCATGGTTTTCGCCATGGGAACACACTCAAGGTATCCCGATGTCTGGCTACTCGTCAGGGGTGTTACGGCTCGATCGCGTAGCCCAACTCGCCTTGTTCTGAGTTCACCGCGTGGAACCTGGCGGATTCAAACGCAAAGCCCTTTCACCGGGACCGGGCTGAATTCCTTCAGGTAGTGTCATAGGGCTACAGCGCGGGTCCAGTAGCGAACGCCGCGCTGCCTCATGCAGGGCTCGGGCTGGCGCGTCCAATGGAGTTGGATTGCCGACTGACCGCACTGAGCGCACCACGCCCGTTGAATCCAGGTCGACCCTGAACTCGACAGAGTCAGATAATGCGGGGGCTTTGGGCGGAGCAATCGTCCAGCAGCCATCCTCTATCGATCTGTTGGACGACCGCGCGGTCGCTCGCCCCTGAGTGTCGGTCCTTTTAGCAGTGCTAGAAGGCTCTTGCGGGGCCGCCTTCTGGACATCGACGGCGGCGAGCGTGTGACCAGACAGGCTGAGCAACATGACTATCGCCACACATCCAAGGAGCGCATTACGAGAATAGGTGGTTGTGAACATGAAGCCCCCAAGGCACGCAAAGTGTCTGCCTAGAGCGTATCGCGTTCCTTTCTGCGATTATCGGCTTGGAACTCGGATTCGCCGGGGCGGCTGGTAAAGATCAAGACGTAGTACGCGCTGTCCGACTGCGCAGCACGAATCGACAACTCGACTTCGACCGCGGCGGTCTGAAAGGTGGCGAAGCGGTGCGCGCGCCCTGACGCAGGGACATGACGTACTCGTTTGGCGCTTTCCACACTTGGGTGTCACGCCGGTCAGTCTCCCGTCCGCGGCCGTACCGCTCTTCAAGCAACTTGGAGAGTTCGGCGTATCGGGTGAGGACGGCGCCCCCAAATGGGTCAGGCCCCTGTGACTTACCGACGGCCACGACGCGGAACAGCCTGTCTCGATGGCCGAAGGACAGCACGACGGTCTCTGCATCGCTGAGAACACGACTCAGGCCGTTTGCGGTATAGCTCTGGCCGTAGCGGCCCTTATCGTCCTGTGCTGTGAGCGTGACGCCAAGCTTCCTGACCTCCTCAGCCGACAAACCCCACGCGAGCCCAAATGGCGCCCGGTTCGCGGCGTCAGTCTCATCGGCCGCCTGCCCGCGGTCTACGGTAGCGAGCGCGAAAGCCGAAGCGAGCGTCAGGCGGCGGGTGATGATAGTTTTCATCGGAGTGCATCCCGGTCTGTGGCGGCAATTCCGGGCGCGCGTGGTGGCTCTGCCCCGCGCCCCGAACCGGAGGACAGAGTAGGAAGCGGGATCCCGTAACGGGAGAAAGCCCGCTGCTGTCGAAGAGTGGCCAGGGTCACCTTTGCGGTCTCTGCCCGGAGCATGATCATGCTCAGGATCAAGCCACCGCTGTACCGTGCGGCTTCCGCCTCGGCACTGGCGAGGTCTGCGGCGGCGGCTGCCATTTCACGCTCGATACGCGGACCAGCATCGGGCGATATGGATTGGCCCGGCGCGTCATCTCGGTAAACCAGTTGAATGCCGCGTAGGAAACTGAGCCTCTTTTGGTCCAGCATAGCTTCGGTGGACCGCAGCACGCGGAGGCGGAGATTGGCTTGTACAGCCAGCACTCCGCCCAACTTGGATGCGTCGGCCTCTGCTGCCGCAATTTCCGTGCGAACAGCCGTCAGGTCGGCGTCCAGGCTGGCAGTTGAGGGGCCTGAGGTGTTGATGGCAGTGCCTGCGGCGAGCCCGGCAGCAGCGGCCGCAGCGACGATGATCCCAGACAACTTGAGCATTGAAACCGCTTCCGTTTCACATTCGATTATATATTGCGTTTCGGTTGAAACCAAGGCTTGTCTGTCTCGCTGATCAGGAGCGGTGAGCGGACTGGGTGAGCTACACCGCTGCCAAGGGGCACGGGTTGCGGAATGCCAATCAACCGAAGTCCGCTGTCTGCCTCGGTCGTCCGGATACTCTTTGTGGGATGCGACCAGATGTCTCTCCTAGCCAAATGGGGCGGTCGCCCAGCCCGCCTTGAACCGTCCCGCTATGGAGCTTCACCAATGAGCCGCCGCACCTTCGGTGCTGCCATGCGGCAGATCGCCCGCGACGCAGCCCGCGCCGAACGAGCCCGGCAGCAGGCCGTCGCTCGGCAACAAGCCGCCACAGTCCGAGCCCACAGGGACGAAGCTCGGCAAGCGAAGGCGGACGCCAAGGAAGCCGCGCGACAGCATATAGCGTACCAAATGGACGAAGCTGAGGCGCTCACTCGAGAGGTCCTCGACCGTGAGCAGGCTATCAGCAATCTCCTCGCTGCCGCCCTCAGCCGAGGTCCAACTATCAATCTCGCGGCAGACCTGGAAACTTTCGTCCCGGGTCGCTTCGATGAGAGTAAATGGTCATCGTCAGCGCCAGTCGTAACGAGCTTCATGCCGCAACCACCCGGCTTTTTCGCCAAGCTCGTGCCCGGCGCTCCTGGGCGGCATGAGCGCCGAATTCAGGAGGCAATGCATCAGTTTAAGCAGGCTGAAGCTCTCCACCAGGTACGCGTTGCAGCCATGGCAGCGGCGCGCAATGATTTCGAAGCGGCAGAGCGAGCCAGGAAGGAGGATGTTGATCGGCGCAACGCCGCAAGACAGGAGGAGCGCCGTGCATTAGAGGCCGCCGAGCACGCAGCCACAGTATCCTACTATGAGCGTGTATTCAGCGAGAGCCTACAAGGTGAGGCCGATGCCACATCCGCGGCGGTCGGCTACTCGCCGCAGTCCCGGCACTTGGTCGTTGATTTGGAGCTCCCGGAACTCTCGGTTGTCCCAGAAGAGGCCGGGTTCAAGTACGTTAAAGCAGCAGACCGGATTGACGCGGTGCCCCGCCCCGTGGCGAAACGCAAAGCGCTGTACGCGAGTCTGGTCAGCCAAATCGCATTGAAGGGCGTCGACACGGTGTTCCGCGGCGGCCCACTGGGACTGGTCGACTGCCTGACGCTCAACGCGATGTTGGACACCATCGATCCGGCTACCGGCCAGCAGATCCGACTTTGCCTTCTGTCCGTCAGAGTTACTGCGGACATCTTCCGGACCCTGAACCTCGCACAGGTTCAGCCAGAGCAGTGCTTGCGCTCGTTGAAGGCATCCGTGTCTCGTGCGCCCGCGGGAGCTCCTGCCAGTCAAGCCGCTTGTCGAACTCGACATGGTGGACCCTCGATCTGTCGACTCTATGGACGTCATGTCCGGTCTCGACGCCCGCCCAAATCTGATGGAGCTTTCGCCAACAGAATCTCGAAGGTCTCATCACCAATCTCTTCGCGGCCATGGGGCTCGACACGCGGCAGACCCGACCGTCGCGAGACGGCGGCGTGGACTGTGTGGCCTTTGACCCGAGGCCGGTCTTTGGAGGCAAAGTTGTCATCCAGGCCAAGCGTTATAAGAACACGGTGAGCGTCAGCGCAGTCCGCGATCTCTTCGGTACCGTGCAAAACGAGGGCGCATCCAAAGGATTTTGGTGACCACCAGCGGGTACGGGAAGGCTTCCTACAGATTCGCAAAGGGCAAGCCGCTCGAACTCTTGGACGGTGGCAACCTGCTGCACCTTCTGGCTGAGCACGCCAAAATCGACGCTCGGATCGTCATGCCGGACGGCTGGGTTGACCTTCCTGTCCATGGTGAATGATCGTCAGAGTTCTTGGCTAACGCCATGAGAGGCTTTCGGCGCGAACTCCGATATGCAGTGCGGCTTACTTCAAACAAATGATCTTGGGGTGGACTCAGACACTTGGGCCTTTTAGCCGTCGAGCAGCCCGCCTTAGAGCCCATCCGGAAAGGATTGAATCGCCTGAATCGGATGTGATTCGCTGTTCCTGCGGGCGATTCGCGGGAGGAGACGGATGGCATGGACGGCGGAACATCGGCGTGCGGCGGACCGGCGGGGGCTGCGCTATCCCTCAGATTTGACGGATGCCGAGTGGGCGCTGGTTGCGCCACTGATCCGGCCAGCGAAGCACGGCGGCAGGCCCCGCAAGGTGGACGTGCGCGAGGTGTTGAACGCGGTGTTCTACGTGCTCTCCGCCGGCTGCCAATGGAGCGCGCTGCCGAAGGACCTGCCGCCGAAGAGCACGGTTTGGGATTACTTCTCGCGCTGGGAATGGGAAGGCACCATCGAGCGCATCCACCACGCGCTCTACGTCGCGGTGCGCGAGGGTGCCGGGCGTGAGGCCAGCCCGACGACCGCGATCATCGACAGCCAGACGGCGAAGGGCGCGCAAAGGGGGCTCTACGCTCGACCCGTCCGGCTACGACGCGGGCAAGAAGGTCGTCGGCCGCAAGCGCCACCTGCTGACCGATACCATCGGCATGCTACTCGCGGTCATCGTGCATCCCGCCAACGTGCAGGACCGCGATGGCGCCGAGCCGCTGCTGCGCCAGGCGCGCAGGCTGTTCCCCTTTGTCGAGCGCATCATCGGCGGTGCAGGCTATCAGGGGCCGAAGATGGCCGCCGCCGTCGCCCGCACCGGTACATGGAAGATGGAGATCGTGCGACGCTGCGATAGGCACCGCTTCGTCGTGCTGCCGAAGCGCTGGATCGTCGAGCGCACCATCGGCTGGATCAGCCGCAACCGGCGGCTGGCCCGCGACTTCGAGCGGCATTGCCGCATCGCCGCCGCCTTCGTCCGCATGGCCATGATCCGCATCATGCTTCGACGGCTGGCAACAAAGCCCTCAGCATGAACCCAAACTTCCCGGATGGGCTCTAAGACGCTCGGCAAACCTGCCGCGGGCTCGAAGACCAAGGCTCGCATTGCAAGACTTTTCGGCATCGGCAGCAAGGCTCCGGCGGGCGATTACCTAGGCTTCCTGGGACCAAATGACCCGATGGCGGCCAGCGCTGGAACTGCGGTGACCAGCGTAAAGGCACGAAAAACTCCGGTTACCGCCAACCCAGGTGCGATTGGAGGTGAGCGTCAGGAACAATCTGCGGCACCGCCTCGCAGGCGCCGGGTCGGGCCTGTGCGCGAAATTCCGGATTAGGAAGACAGCGATGGATAGCAAGTTGCCAAGAGACCGTGCTGCGTTGCTTGCTGCGGTAAGCAGCCTCAGAGGCATCTTCACTCCATACCCGCGTCTGGACCGCATCAAGAGTGTCATCACTCGTCTTCTCAGTCGGGGGAACGCAAAATCTGAGGGTGCTGTCTACACCCTTGTCGGCGAAACAGGCGCTGGGAAGTCGCATCTACTCCGGCTGTTGGAGAGCGAGCATCCGCGCGTGCAGGGAGCGCGGGACCTCGGCAATGGCGATTTCGCCGACTATGTTCCTGTCTTGCTCGTCAAGGTACCCAACGCCAGCGTTAGGCTCGTCGCTGAGGCAATCTTCAAAGCCCTCACAGGACAACCAGTGAGCGCCGTCCTTGGCGCTAAGTTCAAAAAGGAGGATGTGCTAACTGCTATCCTTCGAGCCGCTAGCGAATGCGATCTTAAGATTATGATTCTTGATGAGGCACACCAGAGTATCGACCTGAAAACCGATAGGGTCGCTCAAGAGGTTGCCGTGCTGCTCAAGGACCTCGCAAACGCCCGCATATTCTCTTTGCTTGTTGTCGGAACGGAAGGCGCGTTGCGGTTGATCCGCGCCAATGCGGAGCTTGCGAGACGTGCCCACAAGACGCTCAGAATTGAAGCGTTTCGCCGAAGCGCCATTGATTTGGAAATCTGGTACGACATTCTTCACGACATCGATGAGGTTTTGGAGAACCGAGTTTTCGGGCGGAAATCGAACCTCGACAGCCCAGACATGGCCGAGGCGCTGATGACGGCAGCAAACGGGTTTGTCGGGCACATGGCCGCGCTGGTGGAAAATGCCGCGAATGAGGCGGTCGAGGAAATGCTCGAGCGTGATACGGAGGGGTGCGTTCGCTGGGAGCACTTGGAGCTTGCCTTCTCTGAGTGGGGACCAGGCGAAGGGCGCGTCAACCCCTTTTCACCAGCCTCCAGACCACCAAACAAAGGCAGCCCGTTGCTCCCTGATTGCGCCGAGGACACTGCAACGCCGGAGACGGTCATGAGCGGCGTCAAAGGTCGTGGTCGCCGCAACGACAAGGACAGCCTCTTCCGCAAATGACCGACCAAGCCCGCAGGCTGACCCAAACTACACGTCTGCGGAATGGCGAGACGCTGCCAGGTTATTTAGTCAGGCTTGCAGACCGTGCAGGATTTGAAAGTGCCGAACGCCTCGCTCGACTTCGGGCTTGCGCCAGCCAGGTTCGGCCTTCACACAAGCGCCTCTCAGGCGATTGTCGGAGTTATCAGGCGCGGATGCCGAAGTGTTGGAACGGGCTGCCTATCGTCCATCCGCGCGCTTCGCCCATCACCGCTTTCTCCAAGGCACCGTCCATCGCGAAATGCTCGATCTCTCAAGGCGACGGGCATGCCCTCGCTGCTTGGTCGAAGCAGACCATCATCGGCCGCGGTGGGACCTGGCCCTGGTCTCTGCGTGCCCTGAACACCGGGTCCGGCTCCTGGGACAATGCCGAGCCTGCACGAGACACCTCGGCTGGCTCCACCCCAGCATCACGGTTTGTCCCTGCGGCGCCGACGTCCGGCGATGGCGATGCGTGCCGGTCACCACCGAGGAAGCCAGGGCGTCCGCAGACATTGCTGAACTCGCTGCTGGACAGCTCATGGATGCACTCCCTGCCGCCCTTACCACATGCGATCCGGCCGACTTGGTCCGACTGGCGATGTGCATGGGCATGTTTATCGCGGGCTGGCGGCGCGATCGCCGGGTTGAGACATTGGCAGCCGCTGGAGCGGACCAGGTCGCTGTGATAATGGTCGCGGGTACCGCGGCCCTGAGGAAGTGGCCCTCGCCACTGACCGCTTACCTCACCGACGAACAACGACAAGCTTCGCAGCGCCGGGGGCGATACGGCGCCCGGAAGGCACTTGGGCCGTTCTATGATTGGATGAGGGACCTGGAGCCCGGGCCTGTCCGCGAAGCCGTACTCGATGCGGCGCGCACGGTGGTCCAGAGCGACCCCGTGCTGGCCCGCCGCAGCCATCGATCTAACTTGCTGAGTTCCGGTGATTCTACCCTCGACGTCATGGGGCTCGTCGAGGCTGCGGAGAGGTTAGGAATGTCATCGGCCACGGTGAAGCGCCTACTGAAGGGCGGCACTTTGACATCTGCCGCTGGTGACGGTCGCGGCGTTCCAATGGCTATCAGGCGTGCGGATGTGGAGCGGATCGCCACAGTCTCGTGGCGAATGCTGACGCTGGAGCAAGTCGCCGAGCGCCTTGCTATCTCGAAAGCAAGAACCCGGGCCTTGTTCCAGGCGGGTATCCTCCCCGCCGTGCAGCAACCTGCAACCGGTGGGCGGGCTCAGTGGGCTTTTGACAGGCGATGGCTCGAGCAATGGTTGGCCACGTTGGAGGCTGGCGTGCCAGACAGATCCTCCGGGCCATTGGTGTCACTGGAGTATGCGGCTCGTGCGTTCCTGCACCGCGGCCACCACTTCGAGGTGCTGATGCGGATGGTCTGCGAGGGGCAACTGCCGGTCGCCGGGCTTGACGGTGCAACCCACGGTCTCAAGCGCTTGATGATCGAGAAGCGCATTCTCGACGCAACATGCGCCGCGCTCGCAAGCCGGGCCAACGATGACCATTCGTGCGGTGGCCTGGAAGCTTGGCATCAAATGGGAAGTGGCCGCCCATTTGGTGCGCCGTGGCCTGCTGGAGGCAGCCGGGGACGAGATCACGGCGGCCAGCATCGACCGGTTCTCCGCGAAGTACGTCAGTGGCGTCGAACTGGCTCGCCTTGAAGGCACGTCCGCCCGCTCGCTGGAAAGGCGTTTGGCGGAAGGCGGAGTGCGGCCCGTCAGTGGACGGGAAGTCGATGGCGGGCGACAGAACTTCTTCAAAAGGGCAGAGGTGAAGCGGCCAGGTTGATTGGAACCTTCTCCGTGACAAGACGCGTGAAGGAGGTCCACGGCTAGTGTGGAGAGCGCGAGTTAGATGCAGCCGCTCTCGAAAAGGATTGAGCCGCACCGAACCTCAGCTTAAGGATTTCGATCGCCCGCAATCCTTGAGGCCTGATGTTAAGACCACTGTCGCCAGGCCGCCACGCGCTGGGTTCAACACCGAAGCCTGACGAAAGCCCTCATCGGTTTCATCTACCGCTTGGCGGCGCGCCGGGACATGCCCGCCGGTTTCGGGCTCTCACGCCAGATCGGAGCCGACCACCTCAATAACAGGCCAGATCCGGAAGTCCTGCCAAGGCTGGCCGAGATGTCCGGCCTTCCGGCCGAGGTGCTGGCGGCAGTCTCATTTGGGCCTCGCGTATCTACGCATTGGTGCTATCGCGGGCACCGACTTCCCGCCGCCCTGTTCAAAGGCCACATGGTTTCCCGGAAGGCCTGTCCGCTGTGCCCTCTCCGAGACAGCCTACCACCGCGCCATCTGGGATCTGACGCTAGCTTCAGCTTGTCCTGTACACGGGGTGCGGCTGCTGAATGCCTGCCCTAAGTGCGGGGGCCTGCTGCAATGGCGCGGCGTCGATCTGACGATGTGCTACCGCTGCCGGACAAATTTGACACGCGCCATCCCTGAGCATGTGTCGCCTGAGTGCTTGGAAGGAACGCGAGTGGTCTATGGGCTGCTCGATGACGAGCGATTCTTCGATGCCGCCAACAAAACCAGATCGCTCTCGCCGTTCAGGGACATGCCGCCGGAGGCTGTTATCGAGTTCATATACAGGCTCGGCCTCGGCGTCGTGAAAGCTCGCGCCGCAAGCTATTCTCCTTGGAACACCCCGGAGAGGCTGAGGCTCACCTAGCTCTCCAGGCGGGCTTGGACGCTGCTCGGGGGTGGCCTGAGGCGTTCTACGACGCCTTGGAGCAGACCCGGGAGCAGTGGGGTCCGTCAGCAGCCAAGGTACCGGAGCGGCTGGCGCGATCCATCCGCCGATGGCTGGAAGCCCTGCCGCTTGGCAGCGGCGAGGAAGTGCGGAGGGCGTTGGATAGGTTCGAGGCAGTAAGCCCTAAGCTGTTGAAATAGTAGGCTATTTCATGGTGTGCAGCTAATAACGTCCCTGACGGCGTTTGTGCAGTTTTTTGCGACATGTTGTGCAAAGAACAATGTCACCGGCTAACCACAAATCAAGGGGTTAGCATGCACCGTTGTGCAGGCAATGATGGCGAAGGACAGATGTGTGTCGAACGCCTCGATATGGGCGTTGTCCGTGGGTTTGCCGGGGCGGGAAAAGTCGATCTCGACGCCGTTCAGCTGCGCCCACTGTCCAGCAGGCGGCCCGCGAACTCCGGGCCGTTGTCCACCTTCGGCGTCTTCGGCCGCCTCCGCTCGCGTGTCGGGCGGTCGAGTTCGGCCACCACGTCGAAGGTCCGGAAAGTCGCTTTCGGCGTCATCAAGAACGCTTCTCCTGTATGGGCGTTGATCACCGCCAGGATCCGGATCGGGCGGCCAGCGAAGAGTTGGTCGGAGACCGAGTCCATGCTCCGGACCTCGTTCGGCGCAATCGCCCTCGGCCGACCCACCCTGTAGCGCCAAGCCCGCTTGCGGCGGGGCACCTCCTTGCTGCGGATCGTGAGCCCCTCCTCGGCATTGAGGGGGTAGACGCGTTTCGCGTTCACGGCCCTCCCTCTCTGCGCAGCAGGATGTGCAGTCGGCGGTGGCCATACCGGACCCGGCTCGCAGCCGGATCATGCAGCCGCATCCGCAACTCGACCTGTGGATCACGTCGCGCGCGAGACCGCTGTGACGAGCGCCAGAAGCCGGCTGTGCTGCAGGCCAGCCGCTCGCCGATGCCATGGGCGTCCTGCAGATGACGCACCACCTCGCGGCGAGCAGCGGGCTTCACCTCTTTCGGCGCAGGACGCCCTGCAGCATCGTCTTGTCCAGCGTCAGATCGGCGGCCAAGCGCTTGAGCTTCGCGTTCTCACGCTCGAACTGCGTCAGCCGTCGGGTCTCGAACACGCCCACCCCGGCAAACTGCTTCTTCCATCTGTAGAAGGTCGGCTCGGAGACGCCGAGCTTGCGGCACACCTCCGGCACCGCCGTGCCCGCTTCCGCCTGCTGCAGCGCGAACGCCACCTACTGGTCCGTGTACTGGCTCCGCTTCATCGCCAGGCCTCCCTCCTTCAGGGTCAAACCTAGCCGGATCCCTCTCACATGGCTGGTCCAAACCCCCGGGGGCAGACCAGTCGCACGGCAGCGAAGGCATGGCTCCGGTCGCCTGCTTCTCGGTAGGACCCAGTAGACCCATCGCTGAATAGGGAAAAAACCAGGAAGGTCGCTCTCGCCAGGATACTCCTCGCAAACGAGATACTCTTTGCAAACTAGCCGCCGCTGACCGAAGCCGCCGATGCGCGTTGCTACGGCTGGAGATTCCATGCAGGCATCGGGAACAGATGATGAAAAGTCAGCCGCTGCACGAAGTGCAAGGCCAGCGCAGCTTCGTCGTGATGCTCGACAAGGGCGACGAGGTGCGTGAATGCCTGCAGCATCTGACGGAGCGGGAGCGACTGTCGGCGGCACAGGTCAGCGCCATCGGCGCTTTCATGCATGCCCGACTCCGCTACTTCGATTGGGATGCCAAGCAGTACCAGCCGATCCCGCTCGAGGAGCAGGTCGAGGTCGTGTCGCTGAACGGCGACATCGCGGAGGACCGCTCGGGCCGGCCGAAGCTGCACCTGCACGCCGTCCTCGCCCAGCGTGACGGCTTGGCCGCGGGCGGCGACCTCGAGAGCGGACATGTCCGCCTGACACTGAAGTGATCAGCACGGAATCGCCCGCGCATCTGCGACGGATCCATGAAGAGAAGATAGGCCTCGCCCTGATCTGCCTGGATTAGGGGTGACCCGCGGCAAGGCCCCCTCACGCGTCGCGGCGTGGCTCGGGCCTCGGTGCAAGGCGGCAAGCTACCCGGTTGCGCGCAGAACCGAGACGACGTGCCGGGGTCAACGTCATATCGGAACAGGAGGTTTACGTGGCGCTTGGGAAACGGGTAGCGGCATCGCAGGGCGCGGTGGTGGTCACGGGTGCCTCGGCCGGCGTCGGCCGCGCCACCGCCCTCGCCTTCGCGCGCCGCGGCGCACGCGTGGCGCTGATCGCCCGCGGCACGGAAGGGCTGGAAGCGGCGCGCCGGGAGGCCAGGCGGCCGGTGCCCCGCAAGCCCTGGCCCTGCCGGCGGACACGGCCGATGCCGCGGCCGTCTTCGCCGCTGCCGACCGCGCCGCGGCGAAGCTTCGGCGGGATCGGCACCTGGGTCAACTGCGCCATGGCCACGGTCTTCGCCCCGGTGCAGGCGATGACGCCGGAGGAGTTCCGCCGCGTCACCGAGGTGACCTATCTCGGCTACGTCCACGGCACGCTGGCGGCGCTGCGCCACATGCGGCCGCGCGACGCCGGCACCATCGTGCAGGTGGGCTCTGCCCTCGCCTACCGCGCCATCCCGTTGCAATCCGCCTATTGCGCCGCGAAGTCGCGATCCGTGGCTTCACCGATTCATTGCGGTGCGAGCTGCGGCACGATGGCAGCCGCATCCGCCTGACGATGGTGCAGCTGCCGGCGGTCAACACCCCGCAGTTCGACTGGGCGCGCAGCCGCATGCCGCGCCGGGCGCAGCCCGTGCCGCCGATCCACCAGCCGGAGGCGGTGGCGGAGCGGATCGTGCAGGCGGCGCTGCACACCCCACGCGAACTCTGGGTCGGAGGCCCCTCGGTGCAGGCCATCCTGGGAACGATGGTGGCGCCCGGCCTGCTGGACCGGCTGCTCGCCAAGCGCGGCTATGGCGGGCAAATGACGGCGGAGCCCGAGCCGCCCGGCCGACCCGACAACCTGATGGCACCCGTGCCCGGTGACGCCGGGATGCATGGACGCTTCGACGCCAGAGCGCGCGACCGCGTCGGCGCCTTCGACCCGGCTTGGCTGCGCGGCATGGCGGCGCTCGCCTTCGGGGCACTGCTGCCGCTGGCTTGGCGCGGCCTCACGGTGCCCGGTCCCGGCCGGCAGCGCCTGCCGCACCGCTGATCATGCCCCTGCGCTTCGAGGAATACGCGCTCACCGGCCACTCTAAATCTGCGGAACTGGTCGGGCGTGACAGCAGCATCGTTGGCTCTGCTGGCCACGCTTCGACAGCGGAGCGTGCTTCGCGGCATGGCGAGGCACACCCGAGCATGGCCGCTGGCAGCTGACACAGACCACGGCGCACCGGCGCGCCTGGTCCTCTCGTGTGCACGCACCCGCGCCTTGGACCAAGGCGGTGCGGCGCTCCGTCATCACGCTGCCCGAATGGCCCGGCGGAGGTGCAGGACGGCCTGCCGGGCAGCGAGGGCGCCTTCCTCGGGTGCAGCTTCTGGCTGGCCGGCGCCTATGCGCTAACCGGCCGCAGGCCGGAGGCCCGCGCCTCGTTCAAGCGGCTGCTTGATCTCCGCAACGATATCTCAGCCACGATGCCGGGCTGCTGTCGGAGGAACATGACCCCCGCGCCGCCCGCATTCTGGGCAATTTCCCACAGGCCTTCGCGCATATCGCGCACGTCAATACCGCCTACGCCCTGGCGCGTTCAGGTGAGCAACCGCGACCGGTCCGCGCAGGCGGCGGCGCCGATCCGGGGACCGGGCCGGCCATTAGCGGCGGCCCGGCCCAGCGCCCAGGATGTCACACAAGGACCACAAGACGATGGCAGGACGTGACGAATTGCCAAGGCATGGCGACCCGACCGTGATCGATCCACGTCCCGGCCCGACCTCGGACAACGGCCCGGGGTCGACGGTCGCGCAGTTGAAGCAGGACATCGGCAGCGGCGCCGCTGGCGACAAGGTGGCCGTCTTCGATCCGGGCATGGCCAATATCGGTACCGGGGCCGAAGCGGCCGGCACGCCGATGACGCCCGAGATGGTTGAAGCTCGCCCGCAAGACGGAACGCATGCAGCATCCGCCACCCGGTGATCCGGGCGCTCGCGCCAATGCGCGAGTCGGGCCGCGGCTCCTCGTCATTCTGCTCGCCGCCGCGGCGCTCGGCATCGCCGCAGCCATCATCGGGACGCGCTGACCGTCTCGCCCGACCACCTGTTCGGTGGGTGATCACGTCGAGGATGGAAGGCGCTGGCGCCCCATCTCTCGTTCCGGGTTGAGATCGCCGCGACCTGCATGTTGCTGAACCGCAGGCCGCGGGCAACCCAGGCCCTGCTCGCGGGGCTGTTAGCGAGGTTGGCCAGCCGCTTCATCGGCGTTGGCTCTGCACGCCGCTGCATCCCGTCCAGGCACGCGCGGCATCAGCCTGTCCGGCAACCGAGCGAGGTCTCGGTCGTTGCCGCCGATCTCCGTGCCCAGAGATCGCCTCAGACCAGACGACCGGCTGGCGCCGCGACCTGCGGCAAAGGGGGAGCATGGGTGGGCGGCCCTGCGGCAGGGCTCTCCATGCGTCTCCCTGCCGCAAGCCCGTGATGAGCGGCGCGGCACGCGTCATCTCATCGGCCGGGCCCGATCGGGTCCGTGGGCATTGGCCTGGCGATGTCCGGGTTGGACCTCGTCACTCCGCGCCGGCGCTCATGCGGGATGCGGCCGCGGTCTCTCGGATGATGGAGACCTGGCCGCGTGGCTCGAAGATCAGGTGACGGACCAGGCGAAGCTCCTCGATGCCCTGCTGTCGCAGCAGGCCATCAAGGTCGTCGCGGGTCAGGCCGCATCGTCGCAACTCGTCCTCCTGGACCCGGCCCTCGGCCACCAGCAGGCGCGGCCGGTGCTCGAGCATGCGGGCCGCGCCGGTGCGCAGCCGCAGGCGGGTCAAACCCGAATGCGCGCCGAGCACCGTCGCCAGGGTGGCGAGACCATTGAGGTAGGAGCCGTCATGCGCATTCGGCACGCGCCCGACGATCGCGCCGACCGCGACCGCGGCCACGAAGTCGAAGGGCGAGGTTGGGCCAGGGTCCGCCGCTCGCCCAGCCGTAGACCGATCACCGCCGTGAGGTAAAGCAGCAGCGCCTTGAGCGCCACCCAGCCGACCTCGTCATAGCCTCCGACCAGGTATTCCATCCGCCCTCCAAGGTCAGCCCTGCGCGGTCCCGCCGCGACTGCAACGCATGGCGCGATACGGGCGTGCCGCCTCCGCGCGACGTGACCTACCGGCCATGGGCCGCGCGGCTACCTGCGGCCGCCGGACCGAGCCCGCCGCATGATGAGGATCAATGCCGAGAGATATGGACGGGGTGCCGGATCCGATCGCCAGTGCCGAGGGGCGGGCGTTGCTGCTGGTGGGCGGCGGGCATGCGCATCTCGGCCTGCTGCGCGGACTGGCCATGCGGCCGGAGCCGCGACTGCGCGTCACGCTGCTCGCCGAGGAGACCGAGCCGGTCTACTCCGGCATGCTGCCAGGCCTGGTCGCAGGGCTCTACGCGCCGGAGGAATGTCGGGTCGACCTGCTGCGCTTGGCGACGGCCGCCGGTGCCCGCCTGGTGCACGACCGGGCGACCGGGCTGCAGGCCGGGTCGCGCCGGCTTCTCTGCGCCCGTCACCCGCCGCTGCGCTACGACCTGCTCTCGCTCGATATCGGCTCGGTCGCGCGCCCTTTGCCGCCGGACGCCGAAGGGGTGCTGCCGGTAAGGCCCATCGGCGATTTCCCCGCGCGGCTCGATGCCGCGCTGGCCCGTCTGGCGGGTCGGACGCTGCGTCTCGCGGTGATCGGTGGTGGCGCGGCGGGGGTGGAACTGGCCTTTTCGCTGCAGCACCGATTCGCGGTCGCCGGGCGCCAGGCGGATGTGACGCTGGTGCCCGGCGGGGTGCTGCTGCCGCGCGGCGGTGGCCTGGCGCGCATCCTGGTGCGCCGGGCGCTGCGCGCCCGCGGCATCGGCCTGGCCGAGGAGGCGCGGTGATCCGGGCTGGGTCGGACGGCGTCGTGCTGGCCGATGGGCGGCACCTGGATAGCGACCTCGCGCTCTGGGCCACCGGCGCCGCGGCCCCGGCCTGGCTGCGGGAAACCGGCCTGGCGCTCGACCCGCAGGGCTTCATCGCGGTGGATGCGACCCTTCGCTCGCTCTCCCACCCCGAGGTCTTCGCCGCCGGCGACGTCGCCGCGGTGCTGCCCCATCCGCGGCAAAAGGCGGGGGTCTGGGCGGTGCGGCAGGGCGCGCCGCTGCTGGCCAATATCCGCCACCTGCTGCGGGGCAAGGCGCCGCGGCCCTATCGTCCGCAGCGCCACGCGCTTGCGTTGATCGGCACGGCGGACGGGCGGGCGATCGCGCTGCGCGGTCCGCTGGCGCTTTCTGGCACCTGGCCCTGGCGCCTGAAGCAATGGATCGATCGCCGCTGGATCGCCCGTTTCGCCGCACTCCCCGCCATGCCCATCCAGGCCTCCAGGCCGGCGCCGGCGATGCGCTGCGCCGGCTGCGGCGGCAAGCTGCCCGCGCCGGTGCTCTCGGCCGCGCTGCGCCGGCTCGGCGCGGCGGATGGGCCGGAAGTGCTGAGTCGGCTTGCAGGCCCCTGACGACGCTGCCGTGCTGCGCCCGCCGCCCGGCGAGGTGCTGCTGCAGAGCGTCGACCAGTTCCGCGCCTTCCTCGGCGACCTGCACCTGTTCGGCCGGATCGCCGCGCACCATACTTTGGGCGACATTCATGCCATGGGCGGCCGGCCGCTCGCGGCGCTGGCCCTGGTGACCCTGCCGCACGGCCCCGCCGCCTGGCAGGAAGAAGACCTGCACGCCATGCTGCTGGGCGCGCAGGAGGTGCTGCGCGCGGCGGGCGCCGGCCTGGCCGGCGGCCACAGCGCGGAGGCAGCGGAGACGGCGCTCGGCTTCGCGGTGACCGGCGCGGTCGATCCGGCGCGGCTGCTGCGAAAGGGCGGCCTGCGGCCGGGGGACCGGCTGGTACTGACCAAGCCACTCGGCACCGGGGTGATCCTGGCGGCGGCGATGCGGGGCGAGGCGCGGGCAGCCTGGCTGGAGGGCGCGGTCGCCGCCATGCAGCAGCCGGGCGGGCCGGTGGTGGCCGAGCTTGCGGCGCATGGCGCCACCGCCTGCACCGATGTCACCGGCTTCGGGCTGCTCGGGCATCTGGCCGAGATGCTGGGCGCGAGCGGCTGTGCGGCCAGCCTCGACCCCGCGGCGGTGCCGCTGCTGGAGGGCGCGCGGGAAGCCCTGGCGCGCGGCATCCGCAGCACGCTGCATGACGGCAACGCGGCGGCGGTTGCCGGGCTGCTGGGCGGCGCTGACCTCGCCTCGCCCGCCATCGCCGCGCTGGTCGATCCTCAGACCGCGGGTGGCTTCCTGGCGGGCCTGCCGGCGGCCGCCGCGCCGACCGCCCTGGCGGCACTGCGCCGCCTCGGCTGCGATGCCGCCCTGATTGGTACGGTGGAGCCCGGGTCGCCGGGCATCCGGCTCATGCAGCAAGCCGCGGAGTTCCCGGAAACTTCAGCCGTGGTTGCCGGTTAAGCAGAAGCTTCAAAGGGCGTCCGTATGGAGACCAAGGTGGGGCGCGTCAGCTTGGTGCAGGAAGGCCGGTTCCAGCTTGTCGAAGATGACGGGTGTTCGACCCTGTTCGTCCTGAGCCATGCCGCGGCGATCGAGCCGCAGGACCTGCCCGCGCTGCAGCGCGACTCCAGCCGCATCGCGGTGCGGTGCTACGCCGCGCCGGGCAAGGTCGCCCAGGTCGCCCATGCCATCCGCGTCCTGGACCGCGCGCCGGAGACCAGCCGATGAGCCGCCCGCCCAGCCGCCGCACGATGCGCCGCCCGCTCGGCCGCCGCATCGACGATTTCCTGCGCGACTGGTCGCTGCCGCGCCAGCTGGCCGGGCAGCCGCACCGGTCGGACGCCGCGCGCAGCACGACGAGCGAAGGATTGCGGCCGCGGCTGGAGCAGGCCGACAGGATCGGCACCACCATCTGCCCCTATTGTGCCGTCGGCTGCGCTCAGCTGGCCTATGCCCGGGACGGCAGGCTGATCCATGTCGAGGGGATCCGCGCAGCCCGATCAACCAGGGCACGCTCTGCCCGAAGGGCGCCGCCACCTTCAGCCTGGTGAACAACCCGCAGCGCCTGTCCACGGTGAAGTGGCGCGCGCCCTATTCCGACCGGTGGGAGGAGAAGCCGCTCGATTGGGCGATGGAGCGCATCGCCCAGCTGGTGAAGCGGACGCGCGACGAGACCTTCGTCCACACGCTGCCGAACGGCACCACCGTCAACCACACCATGGCGATCGGCTCGCTCGGCGGCGCGACGCTCGACAACGAGGAGAATTACCTCATCAAGAAGGTCTTCTCCGCCGGGTTGGGCCTCGTCTGGGTCGAGAACCAGGCGAGGGTCTGACACTCCTCCTCGGTGCCCAGTCTGGGTGCCTCCTACGGACGCGGCGCCGCCACCGTGGCGCAGTGGGATCTCGCCAATTCGGACTGCATCGTCGTGATGGGGTCCAACATGGCGGAGAACCACCCGATCGCCTTCCGCTTCGCGTTGCAGGCGAAGGAGCGGGGCGCGACGGTCATCCATGTCGATCCGCGCTTCACCCGCACCTCGGCGCTGGCCGACATCCATGCGCCTATCCGCGCCGGGACCGACATCGCCTTCCTCGGCGGGATCGTCCGCCACCTGCTCGAGAACGACCTCTGGTTCCGTGACTGGGCGCTGGCCTACACCAACATCGCCGAGATCATCGACCCCGGCTTCGAGGACGCCGGCACCGGCGGCGGCAGGTTCTCCGGCTGGAACGACGAGAAGCGCGGCTACCAGTTCGACACCTGGCAGCCCGAGGGCATGGTCATGCCCTCCGCCCTCTCGGAGCACTACCTGAACACCGCCGAGAATTTCTCCTCGATGACGCACAAGCTGGCGGAGCACCCGCCGCCGGAGGATCGCACGCTGCGGCACCCGATGTGCGTCTACCAGATCCTCAGGCGGCAATACGCCGCCTATACGCCTGAGATGGTGGCGAAAACGACGGGCTGCCCGCAGGAAACCTTCCTGAAGGTTTGCGAGGCGCTGGCGCGCAACAGCGGGCGCGAGCGCACCGGCGCCTTCTGCTACGCGGTCGGCTGGACGCATCACAGCACCGGCGTGCAGATGATCCGCGCCGCGGCGCTGATCCAGGGCCTGCTCGGCAATGTCGGGCGGCCCGGCGGCGGCATCCTGGCGCTGCGCGGCCATACCAGCATCCAGGGCAGCACGGACATCCCGACGCTGTACAACCTGATGCCCGGCTACATCCCGCACCCCAACGCGCAGAAGCCCGAAACCAGCCTGAAGGACTACCTCGAGCACGAGACAGTGCCGACGGGCTGGTGGCACAACTTCCCGAAATACATCGTCAGCCTGCTGAAGGCCTGGTACGGCGACGCCGCGACGCCGGAGAACGAGTTCGGCTTCCAGCGCTGCTGCCGAAGATCATGGGCGATCATTCCCAGTTGCCGATGACCATGGCGATGGCGGACGGCACCATCCGCGGCATGTTCATGCTGGGCCAGAATCCGATCATCGGCGGCAGCAATTCGGACACGGTGCAGCGCGGCCTGGCGAAGCTGGAATGGCTGGTGGTCCGCGACATGGTGGAAACCGAGACCGCCAGCTTCTGGCACAAGGGGCGCCTCATCGATCGCGGGGAGCTCTCCCCGGCAAGGTCGCCACCGAGGTCTTCCTGATGCCGGCCGAGCTTGGCCCCGAGAAGGAAGGCACCGTCACCAACACCCATCGCCTAGTGCAATGGGCATGACAAGGCGGTGGACGGACCAGGCGACAGCCGGTCCGAACTGTGGTTCGTGTACCACCTGGGCAAGCGGTTGAAGCAGCTCTACGCCGGCAGCACCGACCCGAAGGACGCGCCGATCCAGGCGGTGACGCTCGACTACCGCGAGAAGGGCGCGCGGCGCGAGCCCTCGGCCGAGGACGTGCTGCGCGAGATCAACGGCTATACCTGGTCCGACCGCAAGCAGGTGGCGGCCTTCACCGAGCTGAAGGACGACGGCAGCACCGCCTGTGGCTGCTGGCTCTACAGCGGCGTATGGCCGAAGCAGGACCACAACCAGGCGCGGTCCCGCCTGCCAGACCCGCCGCAGGGGCCGGGGACGCATCTCGGCTGGGCCTTTGCCTGGCCGGCGAACCGTCGCACCCTCTACAACCGCGCCTCCGCCGATCCCGAGGGAAAGCCCTGGTCCGAGCGCAAGAAGCTGGTCTGGTGGGACGCGGAGAAGAAAGACTGGAAGAGTCCCGACGCACTCGACTTCGAGCCCCACAAGCCGCCGGGCTACCGTCCCGATTGGTCGCACCCGAACGAGGGCATGGACGCGATCAGCGGCGCCGACCCCTTATCATGATGGCCGACGGCAAGGCGGCGCTCTTCGTCTCCTCCGGCCTGAAGGACGGGCCGCTGCCGACGCATTACGAACCGGTGGAAAGTCCCGTGCGCAACCCGGTGCATCCGGAGACACAGACCAATCCCGGCGCCAAGACCTGGGGCCGCCCGGACAACCCGCTGCATGAGGTGAGCGACCCGCGCTTTCCGCATGTGCTGACCACCTACCGCCTGACCGAGCACCATTCTGGCGGCATCCCGACCAGGCTGGTGCCGCACCTGGCGGAACTGCAGCCCGAGGGCTTCGCCGAGATCCCGCCCGAGCTGGCCGAGCCGCTCGGCATCGCCAACCTCGACTGGGTGGTGCTGTCGACGGCGCGCGGCGAGGTGGAGACCCGCGCCCTGGTGACCGAACGGCTGCGGCCCTTCGAGATCGACGGGCGGCGCATCCACCAGATCGGCATGCCCTGGCACTTCGGCTGGGTTGGCTACGCCACCGGCGACATCGCCAATGCGCTGACCGCCGTGGTCGGCGACCCCAATACCAGCATGCATGAGAACAAGGCGCTGACCTGCGCCCTGCGCAAGGGCCGCATCCCACGGCCGCCGGAGGCAGCGGAATGACCGAGGTCCACGCCCGGGCACAGGACCACACGCCCTCCGAGCTCGACCGCATGATCCCGGACGAGTCCGAGCTGACCGCGGGGGTCAGGATCGAGCCCGGCCGGTCCTACGGCTTCTTCACCGACACCACGCTCTGCATCGGCTGCAAGGCCTGCGAAGTCGCCTGCAAGGAATGGGATCGCTGCCGGCTGACGATGTCCGGATTTCGGGCATGAGCTACGACAATACACGGCGGCTGTCCTCCACCACCTGGCGGCACGTGGCCTTCATCGAGAAGGAGGTGCGCGACAACAGCCAGCAGGCCTTCCAGGGCAGCTGGCTGATGATGTCGGATGTCTGCAAGCATTGCAGCCCGGCGCCCTGCCTCGAGGCCTGCCCGACCGGGGCGATCTTCCGCACCGAATTCGACACGGTGGTGGTGCAGCAGGACATCTGCAACGGCTGCGGCTACTGCGTGCCCGCCTGCCCCTTCGGCGTCGTCGCCATGGATGACAACGACGGCAAGGCGCATAAGTGCACGCTCTGCTACGATCGCATGAAGGGCGGGCTGGAGCCAGCCTGCGCTAAGTCCTGCCCCACCGACAGCATCCAGTTCGGGCTGGTCGAAGACCTGCAGGCGCGTGCCGAGGCGCGCGTGCAGGAGCTGCGCGACCGCGGCGTAGCCGGCGCGCGGCTCTACGGCACGCCGGGGGCGGAGGGCGCCACGGGCGGCATCCGGCATCTGAACGCCAGCTTCCTGCTGGTCGACCGGCCGGAGGTCTACAACCTCCCGGCGGCGCCGAGCCGGCCGGCGGAACGCATCGCCCCGGCGCTCGGCAGCGGCCTCGTCGCGGTGGCTGGCCTCGCGCTTGCGGCCTTCGCGCTGCTAGGTCAGCGGCGATGAACGCGGTGCCGCCGCCGCCGGTGGCCAACCCCGCCGGGCCCTGGCGTGGCGAGACCTATTACAACGTGCCGCCAGTGCGGCGCAGCCACTGGAACTGGAAGGTCGGCACCTATATCGGCCTCGGCGGCATGGCCGGCGCGGCGCAGATGCTGGCGCTGCTGGCGCGCGGGCGTGACCCGCATGGCGCGCTGCGGCGGCAGGCGCATTGGCTGGGCGGCATGGTCTCCGCCGTCGGCGCGGCACTGCTGGTGGTGGACCTGAAGACGCCGCACCGCTTTGCCAACATGCTGCGCATCCTGCGGCCAACCTCGCCAATGTCGCTCGGCACCTGGATCCTCAGCGGCTTCGGCCTGGCCAGCGCTGTCGGCAGCCTGGCCGAGCTGTTCGGCGCCCGTCGCCTGGCACGCGCCGCGCAGGTGCCTGCCGCGATCGGCGGCGCAGGCATGAGCGTCTATACCGCCGCGCTGCTGTCGGCGACCAGCACGCCGCTCTGGGCGGCGGAGCCACGGGTCATGGGCGCGCGCTTCGGCTCGGCGGCCTTCTCTGCCGGGGCCGCCGCGCTGTCGCTCGGCGCCCGGCGGCGCGGCGAGGACGCGATGGCGGACCGGCTCGACGAGGTGGCGCTGCTGTCGGCCGGCGTCGGCCTTGTCGCCTCGGCCATCGCGGAAGGGCGCACCGTCGCCGCGGGCGTGCGGCGCCCGGCATTGGAATGGGCGGAAAGCCTCGGCGCGATTGGCCTGGCGGAGGCGTTGCCGGTTGCCGGATACGCCGCTGCGGTGCTCGCACCGGGGGCGCGGCGGGAGTTGTCGCTTGCCGCCTCCCTCGCGCTCATCTTCGGCAACATCGTCATGCGCAACGAGATCATTCGCACCGGCAATGCCAGCGCCGATCGCCCGCGCGATACCTTCCGCCTGGCCCAGCCGCGCGATGGACGGCGGCGACTCCGATGATCGCGCCGGAGACGCGCCAAGCGGCGGGCGCCGCGCTGCGCCGGCTCGACCGGCTCCTCGCCGAACGACCACATGAGGTGCACGAGGACCTGTCCGAGGCGGTGCGCGGCATCGTCTGCATCCGCGACGACCTGATCCAACGGGTGCGGGCCGATGGAGACGGGAAGGACCAGCTGGACCGGGTGAACCAGCTGGTGAGCATCGCCGTCGGCGCGGAGTTTCCCGTCACCGGGCTACACTGGGAGCGGGTCGAGAAGACGCGCGACGGCTTGCGGGCGCTCCTGGCCGCGCTGTAGCCAGCTGCGGGTTGCTCCGGCGTTCGAGTGGCGGAGGCGGACGGAGATCGAACCCGCCGCGCGCGGTTGGCGCGCCACCGGTTTTGAAGACCGGGCGGGCCACCAGGCCCAGGACGCCTCCGCGCGACCTAACGCGCCATCTCGGCCGCGGATCGTCGCACCGTCGCATCACCTTCGAGGAAGCGCCTGTCGCCGGCGCGTCGGGTGAAGCGCAACGCGTCGAGATGCTCGAGCAGCGGAATGCTGAATTTGCGCGAGATGCCGAGCAGCGCGCCTGCCTCGCCGGCGGTGAAGCCCTCTGGCCGGGCGAGTGTCTCGGCCAGGCGGCGTTGCGCCTCCGCCACCGCGTCGCGGTGGAACAGGATGGTGCGGTGCTGCACCGCATCCACCGTCCGCACCAGCACACCCTTTTGCAGCAGGAAGCGCAGTGCCTCGACTCGCTGCCGGTCGCCGGCTGCGACCTCCGCCGCATCGGGCGGGGACAGGCCGGCTTGGCGGAACAGCGCGGCAAGGCCAAGCGCCAGATCGCGCCCTTCCGCCGCCATGGCCCGGGCCGGATCGAAGCCGGGCAGGCGCAGCAGGCCATGGTCGCGCTCGAAACCGCCGGCCGCGAGCAGCGCCGCGGCCACCGCGTCGGACACGTCAGCCGGCAGGCTTCCGCGCAATGCGTCCGGCCGCATCCCCGCCGCCATTGGCTGCGCCGCATGGAAGCCGGCGAGCGTGGCGCGCAGGTGGTCCAGCATCGTCGTCCAGGCCGCAGGATGTAGCAGCGTGCCATCCGCCACTTCCCGCGCCCCGCCCGCCACCGCCCAGCCGCGCAGGCGCGCCGCCGCGTGGCCAAGTCGCGGCACCAGCGCCCGAGGTTGCGCACCTTCACCGCCGCGTTCCCGCAACAGGCCCAGCGTGGCCGCCGCCCAGTCGCCGGCGGCAGCGGCCTCCAGCCGCAGCAGCGCGACCTGGTCGGCGCGGCGTCGACGGACGGTGCAGGGGTCGAGGATCACTCCGCCGCCGATGCTGCGGGACGGCGAGGAAGGCGCAGCACGAAACCATCGCCGGCCATGGCGACAACCGGCGGATCGCAGCGCAGCTGCACCGTCGCGGCCTGCCCGGGAGAGAGCGCATCGCCGGCCGGCAGCCGCAACCGCGCCGCGACCTCCGACGTGCCGGTCAGCAGGCGAAGAGTGGCGCCATCCGCCACCGGCGCGGGCGCCGAACCCAGCACCGCGAGCCGCGCATCCAGCCATTCGCCCGGCAGGGCCGCGCCCGGGCTGGCCAGCACCATGCCGCGGGAGAGCGCGCTTATTTCGACCCCGCGCAGCGCCACCGCGACCCGCCGTCCGGGCGGCGCCGCTGCAACAGGCTTTCCATGCGCCTGCAGGCTGCGCACGCGCGCGCGCCTGCCACCCGGGTGCAGTTCCACTTCCTCCCCGACCGTGAGGCGTCCGCGCCGCAGCGTGCCCGTCACCACCGGGCCGATGCCGGGCAGGGCGAAGGCACGGTCCACCGAAAGCTGCGCCAGGCCGAGATCGGCCGGCGCCGGTACGGCGCGCACCAGTTCGGCAAGCGCCGCGGCGAGCGGCGCCACCCCGAGCCCGGCCGGGGCGGCGGTCAGCAGCACCGGCGGCGCCTGCAGCCCGGCCTGGATCGCCAGCGCGACCGTCGCCTCCCCTGCCATCCGGGCCTGATCGGGCGCGGCGCGATCGCAGAAGGATACGGCGACGACCGCGCGCCTGAGGCCGAGCAGCCCGGCGATCTCCAGGTGCTCCCGCGTCTGCGCCCGCGGGCCCTCCAGCGCCGAGACGACGACCAGCGCCGCGCCGATCCCCGCGGCGCCGGCGACCATGGTGCGCAGGAAGCGCTCGTGTCCCGGCATGTCGATCAGGTCGATGTCCGCCTCGCCCGCCCGCAGCAGGGCGAAGCCGAGGGCGATGGAGATGCCACGCGCCTTCTCCTCCGGCAGCCGGTCGGTGTCGGTGCCTGTCAGCGCCCGGACCAGCGCCGTCTTGCCGTGGTCCACATGGCCCATCACGCCAATGGCGATGCTGGTCATCCCGCGATCAGCCCGGGCAGCAGGGGAAGCTGCGCTTCGAAGGCGGCGGGATCCTCAAGGCAGCGGAGGTCTAGGACCACGCTGCCCCGGGCGACGCGGCCGAGCGCCGGGACCGGCAACCGCCGCAGCGCCGCGGCCAGGGCATCCGCCGTCCGGCCCCGGCGCGGGCGCAGCGCCAGGGCCGCGCTCGGCAGCAGGTCGGCGGGGCGGGCGCCGCTGCCGATCTGGCTGTCGCAGGCGATCACGCTGACCTCGGCCAAGTCCTGCAGCGCCGCCGCCACGGCCGGGCGCAGCCGCTCCGCCAGCGCCGCGATCTCCGTCTGTGGCCGCAGCAGCAATCGCAGCGCGGGCAGTCGTTGCGGCAGGCGGTCCGGGTCGGCCTGCAGCCGCAGCACCGCGACCAGTGCGGCAATGGTGGTCTTGTCCAACCGCAATGCACGCTTGAGAGGGTGGCGCCGCAGCCGGTCCACCAGCGCGGCGCGCCCGACCACCAGCCCGGCCTGCGGCCCGCCCAGCAGCTTGTCGCCGCTGAAGGTGACGAGGTCGGCGCCGGCGGCGATCGCCGCCCCCACCGTCGGCTCCCGCGGCAGGCCCCAGCGCGCCAAGTCGTGCAGGCTGCCGCTGCCGAGGTCGACGGCCATGGGCAGGGCGTGGCGGTGCGCGATGGCTGCGAGCTCCTCCTCCGCGACCTCGGCGGCGAAGCCCTCGATGCGGTAGTTGCTGCGGTGGACCTTCATCAACAAGGCGGTACGCGGGCCGATCGCCTCAGCATAGTCGCGCGCATGCGTGCGGTTGGTGGTACCGACCTCGCGCAGCCTGCAGCCGGCCTCGCGCATGATGTCGGGAATGCGGAAGGCGCCGCCGATCTCCACCAGCTCGCCGCGCGAAACCACCACCTCCCGCCGCGGCGCCAAAGCGCGCAGCAGCAGCAGCACCGCGGCGGCGTTGTTGTTCACAGCGAGCGCGGCCTCGGCGCCGGTGAGGCTGCAGAGCAGCGCCTCAAGATGGGAATCGCGCTCGCCGCGCCGGCCGGTGCTAAGGTCGATCTCCAGGTCGGCGGCGCCGGCGGCCGCGGCCATTGCCGCCAGCGCTGCGGGCGGCAGCGGCGCGCGGCCCAGATTGGTGTGCAGCACCGTGCCGGTCAGGTTCAGCACCGGCCGAGGGCCACGCGTGTGCCGGGCCAGCCATTGCGCCGCGGCGCCGAGGAGGGCGGCTTCCGTAGGGCCTGCGCCGGCGCCGGCGCGGAAATCCGCGACCGCCGCCCGCAGCGCCTGGACTACCAGCGGCCGCCCATGCGCGGCGACCATGTCCTGCGCCGCGAGTGCCCCCAGCAGCCGCGCGATCGCCGGTGGCCGGCGGAGCGACGGAGTGCCGGTGCCATCCATCAGAAGGCCCGCTGCCCGGTGGCGGGCATGTCCGGGATGCTGCGCGGCATCACAATGCCGGGCTGGGTCGGCGCCGCGCGGGTCAGCACGTCGGCATAGGTCAGGGTGAACATGAAGGCGAGGAAGATCAGCCCGGCGAAGGCGGCCAGCCGCAGCAGCGGGTTGGGTCGCTTCAACTGCATGAAGAACACCACGACGAGCGCCGCCTTGGCCACGGCGATGCCGAGCGAGAGCACCAGGTTGAAGCGCCCGAGCGGCAGATAGGCCGCGACGAGCGTCGCCGCGAGCAGTGCCATCAGCCCGGCCCAGACCGGCAGGGCGGCGCGCCAGATCGCGCCCGCGCTGCGGGGAAGCTCCTCGCCGAGCCCGGTCACGACCGGCCCCCAAGATAGAGCAGCGGATACAGGAAGACCCAGACCAGATCGACGAAGTGCCAGTAGAGGCCGAGGGCCTCGAAGGCCGGGCTGGCGAGGGACCGGGTGCCGCGCCAGGCCTGGACACCGAAGGTCGTAGCGATGCCGATGCCGGTCGAGAGGTGCACCGCATGCACCCCGGTCAGCAGCCAGTAGAAGGCGAAGAAGATCTGCGCCTGCGGCTGGTCCGGCCCGAAGCCGGCGCCGGGGACCAGGTGCTTGGTGATGTCCTCGTGGTACTCGAACCCCTTCACGATGAGGAAGCCGAGGCCGAGAACAGCTGTCGCGGCAAGGCAGTAGAGGGTCAGCCGGCGCAGCCCGGCGCGGGCGCCTTCCGCCGCGACCGCCATGGTCAGGCTGCTGGTCAGCAGCAGCGCGGTGTTGACTGTGCCGTAGGTGATGTTGGTCTCGCGCGCCGCCGCCGCGAAGGCCTCGGGCCAAAGGCTGCGATAGACGGCATAGGCCAGCAGCGCGGCACCGAAGAACATCACCTCGCTGCCGAGGAAGACCCATATGCCGAAGGTAGCGCCCTCGCGCTGCCGCCGCAGGCTGCGCCAGGGCTTCCGCAGCGCGGCATCGCGGGCGGCGATGTCGCTCATGATCCGCGACCCTGGGGCTGGCGGCCCTGCGGCTGGTGCTGCTCGCGTTCCATCGCCGGCGGGCCGGCATGTTCCGGGTGGTAGTTGTAGGGACCATGCTCCACGACCGGCGGGCTGTGAAAATTATCCTCGGGCGGTGGCGATGATGTCTGCCATTCGAGCCCCGTGGCGCCCCAGGGATCGGCCGGTGCCCGCTGGCCCCAGACCAGCGACCAGGCGAAGAAGCCCATCGGCAGCAAGTAGGCAAAGGCCAGGATCACTGCCCCGGCCGAGGCCAGCACGTGCCAGACCTGGAATTCCTCCGGATAGACATGGTAGCGCCGCGGCATACCGAGATAGCCCATGATGAACATGGGGAAGAAGGTGAAGCCGAAGCCGAAGAACATCATGATGGCGGCGAAGCGCGCCCAGCCCTCCGGATAGAGCCGCCCGGTGATCTTCGGCCACCAGAAGGCCAGCCCGCCATAGAGCGCGGAGACCGCACCGCCGACCATGATGTAGTGGAAATGGGCGACGACGAAATAGGTGTCTGTCACATGGACATCGACCGGCACGGAGGCAAGGAATAGCCCGGTCAGCCCGCCGATGGTGAACAGGCCGATGAAGCCGAGCGCGTAGATCATCGGCGCGTCGAAGATGATCTGCCCGCGGTAGAGCGTGGCGGTCCAGTTGAACACCTTGATGGCGGATGGCACCGCGACGACGAAGGAGAGTAGCGAGAAGGCCAGGTTGGCGAAGAGCGACTGGCCGGAGACGAACATGTGGTGGCCCCAGACCAGGAAGCCGACCAGGGCGATCCAGAGGATCGCATAGACCATGAAGTTGTAGCCGAAGACCCGCCGCCGCGCGTAGCAGGTGATCAGCTCCGAGATCACCCCGAAGGACGGCAGGACCATGATGTAGACGGCGGGGTGGCTGTAGAACCAGAACAGGTGCTGGAACAGGATGGGGTCGCCGCCGCGCAGCGGGTCGAAAATGGGGATGCCGAAGGCACGCTCGGCGAAGATCAGCGCCAGCACCATGGCCAGCACGGGCGTCGCCAGCACCATGACGATGCTGGTGGCGTAGATCGCCCAGACGAAGAGCGGCAGGCGGAACCAGGTCATGCCCGGCGCGCGCTGCAGGTGGACCGTGGCGATGAAGTTCACCGCCGTGGCGATGGTGGAGAAGCCCGAGACGAAGACCGCCGCCGCCGCGGCCAGCACGTTGCCGTTGGAGAAGGCGGTGGTCAGCGGGGTGTAGAAGGTCCAGCCGGTATCGACGCCGCCCGACAACAGCGTGTAGATCGCCAGCCCGCCGGCGGTCATGAATATGTACCAGCTGATGAGGTTGAGCCGCGGAAAGGCCAGATCCTTCGCTCCGATCATCAGCGGCAGTAGGAAATTGCCGAGGATGTTCGGGATCGACGGGATCAGGAAGAACCAAACCATGATCACGCCATGGAAGGTGAAGGCGCGGTTGTAGGCATCGGCCGAGAGCAGGTCGGCCTGGGGCGTGAACAGCTCGATCCGGATGGCAACCGCGCCGGCGCCGCCGACGAAGAAGAAGACGGTGATCGCCGCCATGTACAGCAATGCGATGCGCTTGTGGTCGGTGGTCAGCAGCCAGGAGGCAAGGCCGGTCGTGGCCGTCAGGTAGCTCGCCTCGCGCGGCGGCACCTCGGGGATGGCGCGTTCCGCCGTGATGTCGCTCATCGGGACGCCTCGCCGCGCAGGGATTGCAGATAGGCAACCAGGCGCTGCAGGTCGGCCTCGTCCACCAGCCCGTCGAAGGAGGGCATGATGGGCTCGTAGCCGACCACCACGTCGCGCTTCGGCTGCAGGATGGAATCCCGGAGATAGGCCTCGTCGGCCTTGACCGTGCGCCCATCCGCCAGGTGCACCATGCGGTTGTAGACGCCGGCGAGCACCGGCGCATGCACCGCCGAGGCCGGGGCGTGGCAACCGGAGCAGCCGAGCGCGGTGAAGAGCGCGGCGCCCTCGCCCGGCAGGTCCTCCTCCTGCGGCTGGGCGGCGACCCAGCGGGCGAAATCCTCCGGCTCCATCACCGTGACGGTGCCGCCCATCCGGGCATGGTCGGTGCCGCAGAACTCGGCGCAGAACAGCCGGTACTCGCCGCTCTTCGTGGCGCGGAACCACATCTCGGTGAAGCGCCCGGGCAACACATCCTGCTTCAGCCGAAAGGCCGGAACGAAGAAGCTGTGGATCACGTCCTGCGAGGTCATCACCAGCTGCATCGCCTCGCCGCGCGGGACGTGCAGCGCGTTGATCTCTCGCGCGCCATTGGGGTAGCGCGTCTTCCACATCCACTGCTTGGCGACGACATGGACCTCAAGCGCGCCGGGCGGCGGGTCGCTGGCCCGGAGCTGGGTCGCGCCGGCCCACCAGAACAGGAAGAGTGCGAGGAAGAAGGTCGCCGCCGTCCAACCGATCTCGACATCGCGGCGGAGGAAATCCGGCAGAGTGCCGCGCGGCGCGGCGGAGCCGCGACGGTAGCGGGTGCAGAACACCAGGAGCAGCCCGCCGACCAGCAGCAGGATAGCGCCCGAAATCACCAGCAAGCCGGCGAACAGGAGGTCGATCCGTGCAGCCTGCTCCGAGGCGGTCGCCGGCCAGAGCGAAAGCGGGCTCATGCGCGGCGCTCCCGCCGCCGCAGCAGCAGGATGCCGCCGCCGAGCAGGCCGAGCGTCGCCGCCCCGCCGGCGGCCAGCGCGCCCTCCAGCGCCGCGCCGCGTTCCGTGGCGGCACCGGCGCAGAATAGCCGCACACGGCCGAAGATGCCGGGTTCCGCACTTCGCGCCGCGGCCTGCAGTGCCGCCCGCACCTCCTCCGGCTCGGCGCCGAGGGCGGGCAGCACCGCCGAGAGAGTGCCGTCGCGCCGCAGCACGAACAATGCCAGTGGGTGGTCAAAGCCCGCGCCGCGCCGGGTGGCGACGTAGCCAAGGGCGCGCGTGGCCGCGGCGACCACCGCGGCTTCGGCGACGAGGAAGGCAGCGGACCCGGCGAGGGCATTGCCTTCCCCGAGCCAGCCGCGCCGCATCGCCCGCGCCTTGTTCGGCCCGTCCGCGGCATCCAGCCCGAGCACGACCAGCCGGTAATCCCACCCCGGCCGCAGGCCGGTGCCCGGCAGGGTGGCGGCGGCGAGGCCGAGCGCCGTGCCGCAGAGCGCGGCGCAGTCATAGTCCGCGAAGGCGAAGACGGCCGGCAGGCCGCCCAACGCCGCGCCCAAGGTCATGGCACGGCCGGCCTGGTCCCGTACCGCGAGCCCGACCGGCAGCGCCGCTCCGGGCAGCGGCGCCAGGGCCGGTTCCGCCGCGCGCAGCGGGGCGGCCGGCAGGATGGCAAAAGTCCGAGCAACCCGCGGCGCGTCATCGGCGCGGGTCCGGGATGCGCGGCGGGTCAGGCGGTTCGTAAGCATTGCCCCCGCGCGCAGCGATCATCGCCATGGCACGCTCGATCGGAATCCGTACCAGCCCACGCTCGCGGTCGGCCCATGCATAGCCGGACAGCCTGGCGCGCTGGGCCGCCTGGTAGTCGCGCAACTCGCCTGCCGGGTCGCTCTGCAGATGCGGCGGCGCGAAGGCGGCGGGCGGCGTCACCGCCGAGGGTTTGAAGCCGGCGAGGCTCTCGAACAGCCAGACCGCGCCGAGCACCGCGCCGACCAGGGCCAGGGTCCCGAGCCCGACGCCGAGCACCAGCCAGGGCCGGAGGTCGGGCGGCTCTCGGCGTGCGGCGAGCACCGTCTCACGCGCCATGCGGCACCTCCCGCGTCAGCCGCGCGGCGAAGGGGCCGCCGGCGAGGCCGAGCCAGATCCCGCCCATCCCAAGCGTGCCGAGCGCGGCCGAGCCGATGGTCCAGGGCCCGAATTGCGGCCCGATTAGCCAGACCACGTAAAGCCATACCCCCGCCAACACCCAAGCGCCGATCCAGGCCAGCACGCGCGGGCTGCGCCGCATGGCCGCAGGCAGCAGCGCGACGACCGGCAGGATGGCGGTGAGCGCGACCGCCCCGGCCTCAAGCAGGATCCAGGGCAGCGCCTCCCGCCGCAGGTACCATGCCGCCTTGTGCGGCAGGTTGCCGTACCAGGCGACGAGGTATTCGGCGAAGCCGAGATAGATGGCGCCCAGCGCCGCGGCGATCATCAGCCGCGCCAGATCACCCGCCTTGCCGCGGAAGCCCGCCGGCTCCGGTTCGAGCAGCGCAGCCCAGGCGAGCGCGGCCAGCACCTGGGTGACGCCGAGCGCCATACCGAAGCTGGAGGAGCGGAAATCCGGGTCGAGCGAGAGCAGCCAGTCGAGGCCGAAGACCGGGACCGCGACCCCATGGAAGACCATCGCCGGCGCGGCGACGGCCGGCCGCCGCGCGCCGCTGCCGACCAGCAGCAGGCCGAAAACCGACCAGCCGGCCAGCAGCGCCGCGCCGCGGAGGGCGAAGGCCGGCAGGTTGAGGTACCACTGCGCCACTCCGGTCGCCGTCACCGCGGCAGGATCCGCCGCCCAGGGCCAGACGAAGGCGGCCCCGAGCAGCAGCGGCAGCGCCAGCAGCGCGAAGACCGGCAGGCTCGCCACCGCCGGCGCCAGCACGGGGAAGAGCGGCGACAGCCACCGGCCGCCGGTCAGCGCGTGTACCGCCAGCAGGGCATAGGCACCGAGGGCGAGCCCGAGCCAGAAGGCGAAGGCTGTCAGCCAGCCCGCCAGCGCAACGTCCGGCGCGGCGAGGCCCCACAGCGCCAGCAAGGCGGTGCCGCCCCCGGCGAGGACCAGTCGCCCCGCATGGTCGCGCAGCCAGGCCGGCGCGGTCATGGCAGCCGCTCCCGCGCGTCGGGCACCGCCGCGACCGCGACCTGGCGCGAGAGCTGCAGCGCACGGATATAGGCGATGATGGCCCAGCGGTCGGCGGGGTCCACCCGGGCCGCGTAGCCGTACATCACGCCGTAGCCCTTTGTGATGACGTCGAAAATGTAGGGCGCCGGGGCGGCGCGCAACCGGGCGGTGTGATAGCTCGGCGGATGGGGGAAGCCACGGCGCGGGATCATGCCATCGCCGTCGCCGGCCGGGCCATGGCAGGGCGCGCAGTAGATGTCAAAGCGTTCCCGGCCGCGCGCCAGCAGCGCCGGCGTCGCCACGGGCGGCTCGGCCGCCGCGGCGTCGCGCGCCAGGTCGCCGCGGGCGACGACGCCCACCGGAAGCGGCCGCGCCGCGCTGCCGTCCGGCCAGATGGCACTGGGCACATAGGTATCGAGCTTCCGCTGCTGCGCCATCTCGAGCCGGCAGGCCGAGAGCGCCAGGGGCAGGAGGAGGAGCGCGGCACGGGTCATCCGACCTCGCGGATCGACAGAGGGCCGAGCCCGTCGAGCGCCGCCGCCAGCCGCGCCGCGTCCACCGTGGAGTCGGCGACGGCAAGGAAGAAGCGGTCCTGGCTGGCACGCTCGAAGCCGTGCGCGGCGAAGGCCGGGTGGTTCAGCCGCGGCAGGCCCGTGGAGACGAGGAAGCCGACCACGCCGGACAGGATGGCGCCGAGCACCACCGCTTCGAAGGTCGGGATCAGGAAGGCCGGCCAGCTGTGCAACGGCCGCCCGCCGGAGTTGAGCGGATAGTCGTGGACGGCGCTGTACCATTGCAGCGTGTAGGCGAGGGCGCCGGCCAGCACGCCGCCGACGAGCATCACCAGGCGAAGCCGCGTCGGCGGCAAGCCGAGCGCCTCGGTCAGCCCGTCAATATCGAAGGGGACATGCGCATCGAGCCCCTGCCAGCCGGCGTCACGGGCACGGCGCGCGGCGTCCAGCAACGTCTCCGGGTCGCGGAATTCGGCGAGCAGCAAGCTCATGTGCGTCCCGTCCGTTCGTCGTGCAAGCGCTTGTTCACGTCGTGCATCGCCACGGCCGGCACCAGGCGGACGAAGCAGAGGAAGAGGAAGACGAAGACGCCGAAGGAGGTGGCGAGCGTCGCCCAGTCCCAGAAAGTCGGGTGGAACAGCCGCCGCATGGCCGGCAAATAGCCGTGCGAGAGCGTGTTCCAGATGATCAGGATCCGCTCCAGCCACATGCCGATATTGATGGCCACCGCGATGGCGAAGGCGGCAAGCAGGCTGGTGCGCATCCGGCGGAACCACAGCAACTGCGGCACCATCACGTTGCAGGCGAGCATCGTCCAGTAGAGCGGCGCATAGGGACCGGTGAATTCGGAAGCGCAGCACCCCGCGCTCCGCATGCTCACCGCCATACCAGGCCAGGAACCATTCAGTCGCGTAGGACATGCCCATGACGATCGCGCCGGCGAGCAGGATCTTGCCCATGGCGTCGAAATGCCGTTCGGTGATCACCGCCTGCAATCCAAGGGCCCAGCGCAGGATCACCGCCAGGGTGACGACCATGGCGAAGCCGGAGAACAGCGCGCCCACCACGAAATAAGGCGGGAAGATCGATTCCTGCCAGCCCGGCATCAGGCTGGCCGCGAAGTCGAGGCCGACGACGCTGTGGACCGAGACCACCAATGGCACAGCCAGCGCCGCCATGGCGCGATACACCGCGTCGTGCCGCTGCCAGTGCCGGGCCGATCCGCGCCAGCCGAAGGCGAGCACGCCGTAGATCAGCCGCGCCCGCCGGCTGGGGGCACGGTCGCGCATCGTCGCCAAGTCTGGGATCAGCCCGAGATACCAGAACAGCAGCGAGAAGAGGATGTAGACCGCGATCGCGGCGAAGTCCCAGACCAGGGCGCTACGCCATTGCGGCCAGAGTTCCATGGTGTTCGGGTAGGGCGCCAGCCAATAGGCGCGGTAGGGCCTGCCGAGATGCAGGATGGGAAACAGCCCGGCGATGCTGGCGGCGAACAGCGTCATCGCCTCGGCGAAGCGGTTGATCGAGGCGCGCCAGGGCTGCCGTGTGATCAGCAGCAGGGCGGAGATCAGCGTCCCCGCATTGCCGATGCCGATCCACCACACGTAATCTGCGATTGGAAAGCCCCAGACCACCGTCGCGTTGTTGCCATAGATCCCGATGCCTTCGACGAAGAGCCAAGTGACGAAGCCGACGAAGCCGAGCGTGGCCAGGAAGGCGAGGCCGAGGGCGATCCAGTAGCGCCGGCCCGGCCGGTGCCGCAGCACGGAGTCGGCGACGATGCCGATCATCCCGGCATAGCTCGAGGTGGGCGGCAGGCCGGCGTCCTGCGTCGCCGCGCTCATGCCCCCTCCTCCAGCACCGGGTTCGGATTGCGGACGCGCTTGAGGTAGGTGGTGCGCGGCCTGGTGCCGAGATGGCCGAGCAGCGCGTAGTGGTGCGGCTCCTGCCGCAGGCGCGAGGGCTGGGACTCCGCGCGGTTCAGGTCGCCGAACTGGATGGCACGGGTCGGGCAGGCGGACTGGCAGGCGGTGACGACCTCGCCCTCATCGATCCGGCGATTCTCCTTCTCCGCGCCGCGGCGGGCGGCGCTGATGCGCTGCACGCAGTAGGTGCATTTCTCCATGACGCCGCGGGCCCGCACGGTCACTTCCGGATTGTGCTGCGCGGCGACCACGGGCGAGCCCTGGTTGGCGTATTCCTGCCCGTCGGCATAGCCATACCAGTTGAAGCGCCGCACCTTGTAGGGGCAGTTGGCCTGGCAGAAGCGGGTGCCGATGCACCGATTGTATACCTGGACGTTCAGCCCCTCATGGTCGTGGACCGAGGCGGCGACGGGACAGACCGGCTCGCAGGGCGCCTTCTCGCAATGCATGCAGGGCACCGGCTGGAAGCCGGGCCGTTGCTCGCCGCCGGCTTCCTGCACGTAGGTGTCGATGCGCAGCCAATGCATGTCGCGGCCGCGCTCCATCTCTTCTGGGCCGATGACGGGGATGTTGTTCTCGGACTGGCAGGCGACCACGCAGGCATTGCAGCCGATGCAGAGCGTGGTGTCGATCGTCATCGCCCAGGCGTAGCCCTCGTACTTGACGTCCGGGTAGAAGCTTGGCTGGGCCTGCACGTGCGACTGTTGAGTGGACCCGTCGTGCAGCGCCGTCTCCAGCGGCACCAGCGGCAGCAGGTCGCGCGCCTCGCCCTCCAGCTCCTGCTGTTCCTGCGCCAGCACCGGCGGGGCCCGGCGGCCAGTCGGCGTGAGCCGCAGATCGGGTACCGCCCAGAGCGCATCCGACCGCCGCAGCCGGTAGGCGTCGGCGCCGATCCCGTTGCCGACCGCCCCGGCCCGTGCCCGGCCGTAGCCGAGGGTCAGCGCCACGACGCCGGGCGCGATGCCGGAGTCGGGCAGCACGGTCGCTTCCAGCCTGAGGCCGCCGACCTCCAGCCGCACCAAGTCGCCCTGCCGCACGCCGTGCCGCGTCGCGTCCTCGGGCGACAGCCGGGCGGCATTGCCCCAGACCTGCCTGGTCAGCGGCCGCGGGCATTCCTGCAGCCAGGCATTGTTGGCGAAGCTGCCGTCCCAGGCCGAGGCATCGGGCCGCAGCACCAGGGTCAGGCCGGCGGTGGCCGGCGTAACGGGCAGCTCCGGCAGGCGTGGCGCGGGCGGCGTGACCCGCGGCGCGGCGCTGTCCGCCACCACGCCGTCGTGCAGGCTGCGCCGCCACCAGGACTCGAAATCCGCTGGTGTGTGGTCCGCGCGCCAGGTCTCGCGCACCGCGTCATGCGCGGCGAGGTCGAGCTGTCCGAGCACTACACCGAGCAACGTGGCGGCAGATCGCGAGGCGTAAAGCGGCCGGATCAGCGGCTGGACAATCGCCGCGGTGCCGTCGCGGGCGCGCAGGTCGCCCCAATCCTCCAGAGGATGCGGCGCCGGCAGGTGCCAGGCACAGAGCTCCGCCGTCTCGTCCACATGCATCCCGTGGTGCAGGGCGAAGGGCACCTGCCGCAGCGCCGCGGCAAAGCCGAGATCGGCCGGCGCGTCATGCGCCGGGTTGGTGCCAAGTATCAGCAAGGTCTCGGCCTGGCCATGCCGCATCGCAGCGACCAGCTCGCCAAGTGGGGCGGGCCCGTCCTGCGACGGCGGCCAGACCGGCGCGATCGCCTCGACCGGCGCGGCAAGCTGCGCGTTCAGCCAATGCACCAGCGCATGCAGCTCCGGCGGGAGCGCCTCGCCGGCCAGCACCAGGGCCTCGCCGTGGTGCGCCTGCAGGTCGGCCGCGACGGCGCGCAGGAACCGTTCCCGCGCCTCCGGCAGCGCCGGGCGCGGCAGCGGGGCGCCGAACTCCGCCGCCAGCCAGGCGAGAGTGTCGTGGAACTCGTCCGGCCGCATCAGGCGATGGTGGTCGGCATTGGCGCCGGTCAGCGTCATCGCCGGCTCCATCACATAGAGCCGGCCGAAGCGGGTCCCAGTCACGCGCGCCTGGCGCTGCGCGGCGAAGGCCCGCCCGTTGCGGATCTGGTCGGGGCCGGGCCCCAGCGGGTCGGCATCAAGGCACAGCACCACCGAGACGCGGTCAAGCCGTGGCAGCAACTCGAGCGGCTGGCGATAGGCGAGCACGGCGCCACGCCGCGTATTCTCCTCACCGACGGGCATGTGCGCGTGCCAGACCATGCGCGGAAAGCGCTGCCGCACGGCGCCGATCTGCCGCAGCAGGGTGGGCGAGGTGACCGGGCCGGTCAGCAGCCGCAGCCCTTCGCCCTCGTGCGCCCGCAGCGCCTCGAGCCGCGGCAGCAGCGCGGCGAGGCAGCCTTCCCAGGTGGCCGTACGCCCCGCCTGGCGCGGGCTACGCGACCGATCAGGGTCGTACAGCTGCATCAGCTTCGCCTCGGCGAAGACGTCGGTGGCGCCGAGGCTGGCCGGATGCGCCGGATTGCCCTCGATCTTGACCGGCCGTCCCTCGAAGCCGGTGCAGAGCACGCCGCGGCCGTAGCCGTTCAGCGGCAGGGCGGTGGCGAAACGCAGCGGCAGGCCGGGGACAAGGTTCTCCGGCTGGTTGACATAGGGGAGGATCTCCTCCTCCGGTTCCGAACAGCCGACCAATGTTCCGGACAGCGCCGCGGCGAGCAGGCCGAGCGCCGCCTGACGGCGGGAGAGGAGGTCGCCGGTCATTGGTGGCACACCGAACAATCGGCCAGGTGCTCGGTGCTGATGCCGTAGTGGTCGATGAGTGCCGCGCCGCGCTTGTCCTGGTCCGCCGGCGGCGACCAGTGGCCGGCGAAGATCTCGCCCTCCGGCCGCAGATGCGGTGCCGGGTTTCGGTGGCAATCGAGGCACCAGCCCATGGTCAGCGGGACCGCCTGGCGCATCAGCGGCATGGTGTCGACCGGGCCGTGGCAGCTCGTGCAGCCGACGCCCTTCGCCACATGGATGCTGTGATCAAAGTAGACGTAGTCCGGCAGCGCGTTCACCCGCCGCCAGCGGATCGGCCTGTCCTCCGCGAGGCTACGTCGCACCGGCTCCAGCACAGCGGCATTGGTCCAGAGCTGGGAGTGGCAGGTCATGCAGGTATGGGTCGGCGGGAGCCCGGCGAAGCGGGATTTCTCCACCGAGGTATGGCAGTAGCGGCACTCGATCCCGAGACCGCCAACATGATGCTCGTGGCTGAAGGGCACGGTCTGTTCGGGCGTGATAGTCTGCCCGGTGACATACGGGGTGTATTGCAGCGCCATCAGCAGCCCGACGAGGCAGAAGGGCAGCAGCACGCCGCTGACGAGGGCGAGACGTGCGACAAGGGTAGCCCAGGGCGGGAAGAGCTGCGCAACCGCAGCGTCTCGCGGTGGACGACCACCATCGGGTTCATCGCGCACCGCTCATCTGCCCCAGTCCCTGAGCTCAATGACACGGTCTGCCCGGTTCAGCCGTTGGGCGCTGCAACGTCGCGCCGCCATCAAGTTTGCTGCTGCGCCATCACGACACGGAATCGTCATAAGGCATCAGATCGGGTCCAGTGGGGCGTTTCGGCAAGAGTCGCCATCTGGCGCGTCATGTCGGGCGGGGGAGGTCATGCGACCCGCGCTCGACGGGGCTTCTCAAGCCTTTGCCGAGGACTCGGTTCCATCACCGCGAGCCGGCCTTACCTGAATGAGGAATCTCGGTAGAAGCCGCGTTCTCCGCCGGATGCAGGTCGTGCAGCGGTCCCCTCGCCATCCTTGCCCGGCTCACCTCCCGCCCAGCCGACGACCAGGAACGAAACCCGCTAAGGAAATGTCCCATGTGATTCGAGCTCGTCGCCAAGTGCCGACAAGCGCGTTGCACCACGGCGCTGGTACCAGCGATGAGGTTCCAGCGGCCGTGGCTGTCGGCAAACCGAGTTCGCACTGGCCCGCGCCAACCACGGCGGTGTCGATAAAACGTGCGCCTTCGGGCATTGCCGTTGTCCTGGAGGTTGTCCCTCCGGGGCTGGATCGGGACGTTGCGGTGTCAGGCCAGCCCCTTCCAGCCCGCAGCCCCGAATTGACGCGCAGGATACTGGCCGGACGACACTGCATGGCTGAATGCTGGCCCTCACGCGCCTGGCGACAGGCCAGAGCGTGGCGCAGGTGGCCGCCCGCCTCGGCCTCAACCGCCTCGCCGCCCTGAAGGCCAAGCCTTCGATCCTCGGCTCGTACAGGAACATGATTAGGGCGTCGGCATCGTGTCAGACGTCGAGGTCGCCGCTGCCTGAAGGCGACGCATTCGGTCCGGATCGAGCCGGTTTGCCTTTCTGCCTGCATGTCGCAGGAACTGGATCACCGCGCAAAATCGTCCTGCCTCAACGCCTGGGTGGTCACGGCCGCCCTGCTTCCGGCGCGCTCCTCCTCGCTGGCCGATGCGACATGGGGCGCCGGAAGATGGCCCGTCAGCTGGACCGGCCACCACCTTTGGGCCAGCCTTCCCGGCCAGACGCCTGCGACGCATCGACCTGGGAATGGCTCCCTTACGGAAAGGCAGGGCCGAACCATCTCTGTCGGCGATAGGAGAGAGCCAACCATGATCAGACTCTTGTCGCCTCCGGGCATCATCACCGGCTTGGTAGTGATGATGTCGGTCGCCAGCGGCGTCGCATTCGGAGCGGGTATCGCCGGAGCGGTCCTGACCGTAGGCACCCTCGCCAAGCGAGTGCGGGCATGATCGCTGTGCTTTACCTGCCAGTGCTGGCAGCGCTTCACTTCAGTGCGGGGACCGCCCTGGGTGGGATGGCAGTGTTTTCAGCAAAGGCGGTGTACGACCTAACAAGAAGACGTTAGCCACCGTCCATCTGGTATTGCTGCCGAATTTTCCCGATGTCGCCAGGTGGGTTGCCTTGACGCAGCCTGCGCAGGCGAATGCGGCACCCGCCCTTGAGTCATCCGCTCCCCTCGCTCACATGGCCCTTCGAGCCGGTCAGGATCGCCGGGCCGGGCAGCATCGAATTCGGAGCAGAACCCGCATGCGGATCCTCGCCATCGGGCCCCGTGCCTATCTCGGCGACGTCTATCTGTCGCTCCGCCGGGAGGGCCACGAAGTCCGGGTTTTCGCCGAAGACCCGCCTGAGCACCGCGCCTTCGGCGGCCTGATCGACTGCATCGCCGACTGGCGCGCGGAGCTGGACTGGGTCAGGCAGGACGGCGTGATCTTCTTCGAGCGGGTCGGCCGTGGCGCGCTCCAGGACGCATTGCGCGCGGAGGGCTACCGTGTTGTCGGCGGCAGTGCCTTCGGCGACCGGCTGGAGCAGGACCGCGCCTTCGGCCAGGCCGCGCTGCGGGAGGCGGGGCTCGCCATCGCCGAAAGCCATTCCTTCGCGCATCCCGCCCTCGCCCTGGAATGGCTGGGCCGGCACCCCGGACGCTACGTGCTGAAGCACGACGACACTGCGCGTACCACATTCGTCGGCGACCATCCCGCAGGTGCCGACCTCGCCTTCATGCTCCGCCGCGCCGGGGAGGGCCGCGTGCTGCTGATGGAGCGGCTGGAGGGGGTGGAGGTCGGCGTCGGCGCCTATTTCGACGGGACCCGCTTCCTGCGCCCGGCCTGCATCGACTTCGAGCACAAACGCTTCTTCCCCGGCGAGATGGGCGAGATGACGGGCGAGATGGGCACGCTCGCCGCCTATGACGGTTCCGAACCGCTCTTCGCCGCGACGCTCGACCGGCTCGCGCCACGCTTCGCCGCTGCCGGGCATGTCGGCTACGTGAACCTCAACCTGATCGTCAATGAGCGTGGCATCTGGCCCCTGGAATTCACCTGCCGCTTCGGCAATCCCGGCTTCGCCGTGCTGGCCGCGCTGCAGCCGGAGGGCTGGGGCGACCTCTTGGCCCGCATGGCCGGCGGCTACCAGTCCGGCTTGCCGCCGCGCTTCGCCGCACGGCCGGGCTGGTCGGTCGCCATCGTGCTGACCGTGCCGCCCTTCCCCGCCCATACCGACACCGCGCCGCCGGAGGAGGACCCGCCGGTCTTCTTCCTGCGCCCGCCCGAGGGCGCCGGAGCTGGACCGCTACCATCTGGTCGACATGCGGATGGAAGACGGCCAGCTGCTGGGTCGCCGGCGTTCCGGGCATTTGATGATCGTCACCGGCACTGGCGCGACGGTGCAGGCGGCCCAGGAAGACGCGCGCGCGCGGGCGCGCAATGTCGTCGCGCCGGAGCTGCGCTGGCGCGCCGATATCGGCGACCGCTTCCTGGATGGCGATCGGGAGCGTCTCCGCGCCCTCGGCTGGCTGCCCTGAACGGGCCGCGCCCGACGGACACCCGGCCTGCCAGCGACCGGATCAGCCCTCGCCGCCCGGGCCGGCAGGATGTCCGGCCCGCTCAGGCGGATGCTGCCCGCAGTCGCTCCTCCATCGCCACGATCCCCGTCGCGTCCACATTGGCGAAGGCGATGCGAAGATGCGCCTCTTCCCCGGCGAAGGCCGGGCCGGGTAGGCACAACAGCCCCTGTTCGGCAGCCAGCCGCTCCGCCACCCGCCAGGCGGAGGTGGCCCCGAAAGGGTGTTGCACATAGGCAAAGTAGGCCCCGAGCGACTGCAACTCCCAGCCCGGCAGGCGGGCGAAGGCGGCGCGAACGGCCGCTGCCCTGGCCTGCATCTCCGCGCGCTTCGCCGCGCGCCACGAAGACAATGCCCCAAGCCCCCAGGCCAGCGCGGCCTGCCCTGCCCGCCCGGCGCAGATCTGTACGCAGTCCATGACCTTGCCGAGTTCCGGGAAGAGCGCCGCCGGCGCGCCGAGGGCGCCCAGCCGGTGCCCTGGGATCGCGAAGGACTTGGAGAAGCTGTAGAGCTGCAAGAGGTTTTCCGGCCAAGTCCTGCCGGCGAGCAGCCCATGCGGTCGCTCCCGGCCGGGCGGCAGGAAGTCCCTGTAGGTCTCGTCGAGCACCAACCAGAGCCCCCTCTCCCGGCACAGCGCGTGGAAGCGGGCGATCACCTCGGGCGGATAGGCTGCGCCGGTCGGATTGTTGGGCGTGACGAGGACGATGGCCCGCACCCGGTCATCGATCAGCGCCGCCGCTTCCTCCGGGTCGGGCACGAAGCCCCGCTCGGCGCGGCAGGGCAGCGGGCGCGGCACGACCCCCAGCATGTCCAGCGTCATGCGGTGGTTGAAGTACCAAGGCGTCGGCAGCAGGACCGAATCGCCGGGCTGCGCCAGGGCCATCATGGCCACGACATAGGCTTGGTTGCAGCCGGCGGTGATCGCTACCTCCGATGCGTCAGGCCGGCCGCCGTAAAGCGCGCCGAGATCGGCAGCGTAGGCTTCCCTGAGCGCTACATCGCCCAGGATCGGTCCATAGGTGGCGCAAGCCGGATCTCCGGCTGCGCGGGCGAGACGCTCGAGCAGGCCGGGTGCCGGCGCATGGGACGGCACTGCCTGGCACATGTTCAGCAGTCCTCCCGGCCCGGCGTAGCGGGTGGCCCAGGCCTGCACCTCCGGGATGGGCGGACTGCCGGTATCGAGGAGGCGAGTATTCAGGGACATCTTTCGTCATTCCGCCGCGCGAAGGATGCGCAACGCTCGGCAGCGCGACACGTGACATTGCCGCCTTGAGAATTGTCCGCTCCGTCTCGTCCCGACATGTGACAGTCTACCGGAAGGGCGCCGGCAGCTCAGACTCGCCGTACACTGACGCTGCAGGCCACGCCGTAACAACCGCAAGCGGCACGGCAAGCAGCAGTCCCGCGATGACCGGCAGGGCAGTCAGCAAGGCGAAATCACCGCCTGTGGCGAAACCCATGGCCATTGCCAGTCCTACCGCCATGTGCAGACCGAAGCGCCGTGTCGCCGCGGACCAGGTGATCGCCCGTGCTGCGCGGTGCTGCGGCGTCCAGTTGCCCAGCCGCGCACCGGCCAGCCGCAGAACCGTCAGTGTCCGCTCCAGTGCCGCCACCGGATCCAGCAGCAATCCGAGGATGATTTCCTGTCCCATGCAACGCAACAATGCCGCTCGCCTCGCGCGCCCGGGGCGCAACAGCAATCTGAAATAGCCGGCCAGCTTCGGCAGGTTCAGCGCGGCAAAGCCTGCGAGCAACAAGGCGAGCAACGCGCCGCGCGAAGTGTTCTCCCCGCCGCCTGCCACGACATTCAACGCCGCCGCCGGCAGCAGGCAAAACCAGAGCGGCGCCAACGCGTAGTGCAGAAGTGCCTGCACCATCTGGAAGCGTCCGAGGCCGCTGAATCCTTTCGCCTCAGCAGGTGCCAATACTGCATGTTGCCAGCCGCCCAGCGCAGGTCGCGACCGAACAATGCCAGGAGGTCGGGCGGATGCCGCTCGAACGAGCCGGCATCCTCCGGCAGTACCCGCACCGCCCAGCCGGCCGCGTGGAGCAATGCTGCCTCGACATGATCGTGGCTCAGGATGTGGCTACCATCCGGCAACAGTGGCAGCCTTGCGTCGCGGCGGAAGGCGCCGACGCGCAACAATGCGTTGTGGCCCCAATAGGGCCCCTCCGATCCTTGCCACCAGGCCTGACCGGTGGCCCAAAGGCGCGTGCCGTGGCGATGGCCGAAGCCAAACAACTGGGCGAAGCAGGTTTCCGCCCCGGCCCCGGCGATTGTCGGCTGCAGTATGGCCAGGCGAGGATCGGTCTGCATGACCCGCACCAGCCGCCGCACCGTCCCCGCCGCCATCGTGGAATCGGCGTCGAGGACAAGCGCAAGGTCGAACTCCTCCACGTGGCGGTCGAGGAAATCCATCAGGTTGCCGGCCTTGAACCCGATATTCGTCGCACGCCGGCGGTAGAGCATCGTACCGGGCGGCAGGCGTGCGGCCAGCGCCGCGACGGCTTCCGCTTCCGCCTCCGCCGCGCTCCCGTCCGGTGTGTCGGACAGGACGCCGAGGGCGAAGCGGCCTTCGTCCGTTGCCTGCAGCTCCCGCAGCAGCCGGGCAAAGGTCGGCAGCACGGAGGTCATGTCTTCCAGCCGCACGCAGACCGCTAGCAATGTGCGCATCCGGATCGGCGTCGCGTCCAGGTCGCCGCGGTGCCGCAATGCGGGCAGCACGGCGGCAGTCGGATCCGCGGCGAGCAGACGCACCCCAAGCCCGACCAGTCCGGTCGCCGCCGAAAGGCCAAGCCAGGGTGCGTTGGCGGCCAAGCAGACGAGGATGAGCGCTTCCCAGACGGTCCAGCCGCCACCCGCCAGCACCTGCCAGGCCAGCACGAGGAAGCCGAGCGTCACGCTGCCGGCGAGCAACGCGAGGACCATGCGCCGCCGTCCCAGGCGTAGCATGGGCGGCCCTGCGCCCCGGATCAGAAGTCGAACGCCGGCACGGAAGGAGTCGAAGTGTCTGACAACAGCCGTCGGTGCGCTGCGATGTCTCTCTCCGCGCGATCGATCTCCGGCACCGTTATGCCGCCTCATAGAGGCCCGTGGGCAATGATGCGCGCCCTTGTGCCCGGAAGTGCTCCAAGGGTCCGGCCTGGGCGAGCGCTTGATGCAGGCCCTGCTCGCCACCGAACTGGAAGCCGAGTTGCGTCCGGTAGGCGCCACAGGCGCGACGCCGCGACTCGGCGTCGCCCGTGAACTCCACTTTGGGCCATGCGGCCATCTCGGCGGCGAATGGCTGCGCCGGGTGGCTGTCCGGCTTCCGGCAGTACGGGAAGTCCGTCCACCACAGCACGGGCATACGAGCCGGCAAAACGGCGCACAACGCGCGCACCAGCAGCACATGATCCACATGCCCACCCACTGCTTGCGGCGCGAGCACCAGATCCGGCCCCGCATCCAACAGGGAGACGAGCGCCCGGGTCAGCGGCGTGACGGCGCGATCCATCGGCTGCGGCGGCCCGAACAGCGCCCCGGCATCGCCGTAGCCGCGATGCGGTGCCTCCGGCAGGTCGAGCCAATGCGGCTGCACGGCGAGCGCCGCGCAGGCCGCAGCGTCTTCCGCACGCCGCAGTGCCATGTAGTCCACCTCGGGCCCCAGCCCCTTGTCGAGCTGGCAAGCGAGGGCGAAGCCGGTCGGCCGCATCACCGATTGCGTGAAGACGGTGCAGAGCGTGACATTCCAGCCCATGCGTGCAAGTCGCGCCAGCGTGCCGCCGCAGGAGAAGGCGGCATCGTCCAAGTGGGGGAGAGGGCGAGGGCGCGTGGCATCAGGCACCCTGGGTCACAACAGGTGCGGCGTCGCGCGGAAGCGGCAATCCGGGTCGCGCGGCAGGATCGGGTCGAAGCCGGTCTTCGGCGCCTGGCCATGCACCTCCGCATAGACCTGCATGATCTGCCATCCCACGGCTTCCCAGGAATAGGTACGGCGGCATTCCTCCAGCGCGGCCGTGGCGAGCCGGGTGCGGAGCGGCCGGTCCTCGATGACACGGCGGAGCGCGTTCGCCAGCGCCGGGATGTCGCCCGGCTGAACCAGCAGGCCGTTCTCCTCGTTCCGCAGACAGTCCACGACGCCGACGGCATAGCAGGCGACGCTCGGCAGCCCGCTCGCCATGGCTTCCAGGATGGTGTTGGAGAATCCCTCGGCATAGGTCGGGCTGACGAACACATCAGCCTTGCGGTACAGCGCCGGCGCGGCCTCATAATCGGCATAGCCGGAGACCTCGACCCCCAGCTCGAGCTTCGCCGCGAGCGCGCGCGAACTGTCATAGTCGGGCCCGATGCCGGAGATGGTGGCGGCGAAGGGCACGCCCTGGTCGCGCAGCAGCGCCAGCGCCTCGAGCATGTCGAGCGAGCCTTTCCGCCGGTCGACCCGGCCATGGTACAGCAGGCGCACCGGATGCGCGGCCTGGCCCGGCACATGCCCGGGCGCCGGATGGAAGCGGGCGGTATCGACTGCGCCGGGGACGATGGTAAACAGCGAGCGAGGCACGTGCAGGCGTTCCACCACTTCCCGCGCGAAGCTCTCGCAGCCGATCAGCAGGGCATTGGCGTTGTTCAGCACGTTCAGCATGCCAAGGCGGTGGGTCTCGCAGCACGACCCGACCCAGTGACCGTCGCCGCCTTGGATGGACACTACTGCCGGGATGCCGATCTGCCGCGCGGCCAGCAGCACCGCCCAGCCATTCGGGTAGCCATATTGCGCATGCAGCACGTCGAAGGGCTTCTTGCGATGCTCGGCCAGGATGACCTGCACCATGTCCTCCACGTCACGCTCGAAATCCGCGCCACCCGGCTCGGCGAAGGCCTCTTCGCCCAAGGATTGCCGACCAATGACAGTGACACCGGGAACCGGCGGTGGCGGGCCGCCGCCATAGACCTTCGTCCCGGTCTCGTCGTGGCGGTACTGGCTGACCATGGTGACGTCGTGTCCGGCGGCGACCAGCTGGCGCAGCAGGTTCACTGCATAGACGCTCATCCCGCTGATCGCAGGAAAGAAGCGCCGACTGCAGAACAGGATCCTCATGCGGTTCTTTCCTCCCGGCAACGAAGCAGCCAATCCAGGCTTTGCGGAATGATCCGGTCCGCTCGATGGCTCTCGCGCGACAGCTCGACGCAGACCAGGCGCGCGAAGCCGATCGCCTCCAGCGCATCCAGGCAGGCAGGGATGTCCATGTCGCCCTCGCCGAAGGGCAGGTGCGTGTGATCGCCGCGCCGCATGTCCTCTATCGCCACGGTCCCGAGCTGCGCGGCGAACTCGCCGACCGCCGCGGCAGGCTCGCGCTCCTGCGTCACGAGGCAATGGCCGAGGTCGAGGGCCAGCTTCAGCTGCGGCAGGCGCGCCTGCAGCAACGCGTAGTCGTCCAGCGTCTCGACCAGCATGCCGGGCTCGGGCTCGAGCGCCGCGGTCACGCCGCGCGCCGCCGCATGGTCCAGCACCTGCTCGACACCCTCCACGAGCCATTCCGCGGCCTCGCCGCGATCGACGCCCGGCAGCGGCACGCCCGCCCAGAAGGAAACCGCCTCGGCACCCAGGATCTGGCCGATCTCCACGGCACGCTGCAGGAAGGCGACGCGGCGGGCCCGGCCCTCGGCGTGCGGGGTCAGCAGCGTCGGCTCGTGCTTGCGGCGGGGGTCGAGCAGGAAGCGTGCGCCGGTCTCGATGACGCAGCCGAGGTTGCGGGCGTGCAGATCGCGCGCCAGGGCCTCGGTGCGCTGCACCCAGCCATCCTCGAGCGGATCGAGATGGTGATGGTCGAGTGTCAACGCAACGCCGTCATAGCCAGCGACCGCGATCAACGCGATGGCGTCGGACAACCGGTGGTTCGCCGCGCCATTGGTATTGTAGGCGAAGCGCAGCCCGCCCGACGGCCGCGGAGAAGGCGACAGGATGCTTGCCGCCGCTGCGGGCTCTGGCATGTCGCCGAGCGTCGTGCTCATGCCGCCCGCCGCTGGCGATGCATCTGCGCCGAGAAGGGGCCGCTCTCGCGGTACAGGGGGTAGAGCTTGCCGACCAGATGGTCCGCCAGCCGCGCGTCGAACCAGGCCGGGCCGCCGGCGCGTGCCTCGTCCTCCGGCCGCAGCAGCACGCGCCGGGCGCCGTCACGCGGCGCGTCCAGCAGCAGCGGGTCCTGCCGCGCACGCAGCCGGACCACGCCGCGCCAGCCGATGCGGTGATAGCTCATCGTCTCGCTTTCGAGACCTGGGACGATGGTCTTCACCACCTTCACCGGCCCTTCGCTGGGCGAGCAATCGACCACAAGCGGCGCCAACCCCTCGGCGGCGAGCCGTTCGGTCAGCAGGCGCAGCCGGTTGCCGGACTCCGCCATCGCACTTGCCGGCACGGTGGGCAGGTCGAGACAGCCGCACCCGCCTCTGCTCGGCAAAGACGCTGCCGGACAACCGCTGGCGCAGCTCCACCGCATCCTGGCCGACCCATTCGGCCATCGCGTCCAGCGCGCGGTTCTCCTCTTCCTCCAGCATGGCGACTGCCATCTGGCGCTCGACATATTCGCGCGGCAGGACGGCGGTGACCGCCTCGATCGGCCCGTGCGTCGCCGCCTTGCGGGACCGGCTGCCGCAGGATCCCAGCAGCGCCTTGCGCAGCGACCGGGCGCGGTCGGGATGCGATGCCTCGCCGCAGCTCGTCACCTGGATCGGCACGGTCGGCGTGCCGTGGTCGTCGCCAACGACGTAGAGGTTCGGGATACCAAAATCGGTGCAGGCGAGCTTGACCTTCACCGCGATCCCGAGGGCACGGAGATGCTCCAGCAGCGCCGCGACTTCCGGCTCCTCCACCGCGTCCAGCTCCACTGCCACGCCCTGGTCCAGCGCCCGGTAGGTGACGACATTGCCGTCGCGCTGCAGCAGCTCCATCAGACCGTGCGCGATCGCATGCGGCAGGTCGAAGCCGGCGCCGAGGCCGTTTGTGATGGGCGTGATCAGCCGCGGCTTGTCCTCGCCGAGTTGGTAGGAGTAGGCAGCGACCCATTCGCGCGGCACCAGCACCGGCTCCCCCGAGAGCCGATGCGCCGTCACCCAGGACAACGGCATCTCGGGCGCGTAGGGGCTGCCCGCCGGCAGGCAGAGCGTCAGGGGATCGACGATGCCGTCCGCGCCGTGCCGCCGGACCAGCTCGGCATGGGAGCCGACGACGCGCTCCGCCTGCTTCAGCCAGCCATGGACATGCACTTCCTCGCAGAGCTCGCCGAGCGCGCCGACCTCCGCCTCGATCGGCTCGAAGCCATAGCCGTAGCCGATCGTCGCCGGCTCGTCCGGTAGGATCAGGTTGGCCTGGATGACGGGAATGCCAATGCGGTCCAGCATGTCGATGCGAAAGACCGAGACATGGCCCTGCGAGGGCATCGATTCACGAAAGGCCTTGGCGACGTCGTGCAGGTCGGTCATCGCGCGGTGCTCCTGCGCAGCTCGGGGAGGGGAATGTGGCGGACTTCGGGTGGACCACGCAGCTGGTCGTCCAGCACGGCGAGCGCGATGTCGCGGCCGATGCCCGGCGCGTGCTCGAAGGGTGTGCAGACGGTGTCGAAGTCCAGCCCGGCAATGACCTCGCGGTAGCGTTTGACCTCGCCGGGCGTCAGCGGGATGTTCTTGTGGAAGGCCTTGTGGGTCGATACCGCCAGGCTGTTGCCTTCGACGTCCTGGTCCACCTTGAAGGCGTCGCCGCAGAACAGAATCCGCCGCCCCGCATCGTGGAGCACGGCCTGACCCTCGTAGTGGCCGCCGACATGATGCAGGGTGAGGCCGGGCCGTAGCTCCAGCGCCTCGTCATAGGGCCGGGTGACGCGGAAGGCCTTTGTCAGCCAAAGGTCTTCCTTCTGGATCGCCAGCACCTCCGGCCGGAAGGCGTCCTGCAGCTGCCACAGCGCGCCATAGCCGTGTACGTGGGAGGCCGCGAGGAATCGGATGCCGCCCAGCCGGTCGATCTCCGCCAGCATGTCATCGGTGTAGAAGGGTGCCGCTTCGAAGGCGATATTGCCTTCGGGGTGCGGCAGCAGCCAGCCGGTGCCGTTCAGCCCGTGCGGCGGCGTGGTCGAGGAAGGCGACCATGTCGCGGCCGAGCTGCCGCCAGTGGCCGCGCAGCATGGGGCGCACCTCCTCGACCGTGAGGAACCGCCAGCCATCCTCCGGCAGGTCGTTGCGCGTGTCCGTGCAGACCGGGCAGTCCGGCGGCGGCGCGAAGTAGCGCTGCCAGTGGCCGCAATTGGCGCAGGAATAGGGCTTCAACGGCATGCGGCGACCTCGTCGGGGCTGGCCCCCGGTGCGCCGCCGCATAGGCGCGCTCCAGCAGACGCATGGTGTGGATGTCGCGGTCGAGCGAGAAGGCGGCGGCGTCCCCGCCGCCGCGCAGCCAGGCTTCAAAGGCCGCCATCTGCCGCGTGAAGGGGAGGCGCCGGCCTCCGGCACCGGCAGCGGCACCCGCAGGCCGAGCCGGCCGTCGATACGCCAGACCCTGCCGCCCGCAGTCTGGCCCATGGTTCGTTCGGCCAGCAGCTGGCCGGTGGTGCCCAGGACCTCGAGACGTCGACGCGGCAGGGCTTCCGGGCAATTGTAGGCCACGTGCAGCTGCACCAGGATGCCGGAGACCGTGCGGCCGATCAGCAGCGCGCCGTCATCCACCGCATAGTCCTGCACCCGGCACTGGGTCAGCGCCGCGATCTCAAGCAACGGCTCGCCCAGCAGGAATTGCACCAGGTCGATCCCGTGCGGCGCCAGGTCCATCAGCGCCCCGCCGCCGGCGCGCGCCGGATCGGCGCGCCAGTTGTCGCCGGCCCAGCCCGGATCCACCCAGCAGGCATAGGCGATGCGGATCGCCGTCACCTTGCCGATCGCGCCGGCCGCGATGGCGTCGCGCATGGCTTGGTGCGCCGGATGATGGCGCTGGTCGAAGGCGGTGCCGTAGGGAATGCCGGCACGGCGCACCGCCATCGCCATTGCCTCCGCCTCGGCGAGCGTCGTCGCCATCGGCTTCTCGCACAGCACGGGCTTGCCGGCGGCCACCGCAGCCTCGACGGCGGCGCGGTGCAGGTGGTTGGGGGTTGCCACATAGACCGCCTGCACCGCCGGGTCTTCCAGCAGCGCCCGCAACTCTTTCTCGGCACGCGCGCCGAGCGCTGCTGCCCGGCGCCGTGCCCGCGCATCCGGATCGGCGATCGCGACCAGCCGCCCGCCTGCATCCAGCAGGCCCGGCACCGCGTAATCCTGCGCCACCCATCCAAAGCCGATGACGCCCCAGCCGAGGCCGGTCGTGCCGGAGGTGGTAGCGGAGAGTGCGTCCAGCATCCTCACCAGCGCTCCGGCAGGTCGACTAGCTCGCGCCGTCGCGCGGCCTCGGCCGTCGCGGCGTCGAGCACCGCATGCTCGGGCGCCTGGCTGCCGGGCGGGTAGGTCGCGCGCGCGCCGTATTCCCGCCCGTAGCGCTCGGATGGCCAGGCGATGCGGCCCGCCGCGTCATAGAGCGGGTTGCGCCGCAGCGGCGTGCCGGGCGGCGGCAAAGCCAGCAGCCCGGGGCTCGGCCGCGCCGCGGAGAGGCCTGGCCCCGCGATCGCGGCGAAGGCTTCCGCGCCGCGCAAGGCCGAGGCCTGGGCCGGCCGTGGCGCACGCCCGGCGGCCAGGGCGCGGGTCAGCTCGGCATCGTCGTACAGCACGGCATCGGGCAGCAGTCCGGCCATCTCGGCCGCGCTGACCGCAGCCCCGGCCGAGAGGTTCTCCCATTCGCGGTTATGGACATGGCCTATGGCCAGCAGGCCGACCCGCGCATCCAGCAGGGCCCGCAGCCGGGCCAGGATCGCCGCCTTGGGCTCGAGGAAGTAGAAGGCGTCGTGGCAGGCCACCAGGTCGAAACGCCCGAGCGTGGGCCAGTCCTGCGCCGCGTCCAGGCAGAACAACCGTGCCTCGGGGCAGACCCAGTGCCGCGCCACCCAGAGCTTAGCGAAGACCACGTCCATGCCGGCCACAGCGATACCGCGGCGCGACAGCTCCCGCAGGTGGTGGCCGATCCCACAGGCCAGCTCGAAGGCTGTGCGGGGCGCAGTCCAGTGGGCCTCGACCAGCGCCAAGCCGGCCAGGAAGGTTGGATCCGACCAGCGATGCGCGAAGTAGTCGGCGACCGGCCCCCAGGCCAGCAGCGCCATGGCGTCACGCAGGCTCAGCCGCTCGCGCTCCCGCACCAAGCGGCGCAGGGCGCCGGCATCGGCGGTCGGGCCGCGCCACCAGTCGTCTTGGTCGGCCAGCAGCAGCACCAGCGCGCCCTCGGCATCACCGGCATCGAGCGCAGCGAGGGCTGCTTCCGCCAGCGCATCGCGGCCTGCGCGCAGGAAGGGAATGCCATCCGGCGCCGGCCAGCGGCGGCCCGCGGCGTCGCGGACCGAATGCGGGGTGTCCGGGATCACGCCGCCACCCCGCCGCGTGCCTCCGGCGGCCCCGTTAGCAGCCCGAATCGTGCCAGGACTGCATCCTGGAAAATCCTGGTCGGGCCGGCATGCACCAGCTCCATCTCCCGCAACACGTAGTCCATCGTGGTGCCGGCGGCGCGGAGGTGGTGCTCCACCTGCAGCACGCGGTCCAGCGTGTCGGCGGCGTGGAAGGCACTGCCTTCCGGCGTCGCGGCATCCGGGATGACCTGCAGCGCCGCCGCGACGCGGTTGCGTGGCACGGGGTCGAGCTGCTGCAGCGCCAGCGAGGTCGCGCGCGCGAAAGCGGGCTGCAGCCATGCACCCAGCAGCATCTCTCCCGCGAAGCCGGAATCGGGCAGCAGCGCGTTGTGCAGATGGTGCGCCAAGCCGGCCAGGAAGACCGCCTCAAAGCCGGCGTCCCAGCTCGGCGCGAGCAGCGTGCCGATCACCGCGACAACCACGCAATGCTCGGCATGGCTCTCCGGCGGCTCCAGCATCAGGCGCCCGAGCTGCGGATGCGTCGCGCCGGCGCGCGGCTGGGCAGCAAGGCTTGCGACGAAGCCGGGAAGCGAGGCTGGTGTGGCGGCAGGCTCCGGCCTGGTGCCTCCCGCCAGCCAGGCCCGCGTGGCCATATCGAGCGGTGTGGCCGCCTGCGCCAGCGCAGCACCCTGGATCCGGCCCACCTCCGCCGGCGGGATGCCGGCATCACCCAGCGCGGCGGCATCTAAATCGCTCAGGCGCGTGGCGATCAGCGCAGACCGTACCGTGTCGCGCGCAACGGCCTCGGGCGCCTCGCCCGCAGCGACCCGTGCCCAGGCCGCCGCGAACAGACGCTCGGCGATCGATCCGCTGCGTCCGGCCGAGCGGATGCGCTTGAGGTCGCCGAGTGCACGGCAGAGCGGGAGCAAAGCGGGGGCGCACGCCTGCCCTCCTCGGCGGCCGAACTCATTCCGCAGCGGCTGCCGGCACCGGCAGGCCAAGCCATTCGGCCAGCATGCGTTCCTGGGTGTGGAATGCATGCTCCGGCGCGCGGCCGTTCGCAGTCATCGGCGCCTTGAAGAACAGGCTGAGCTGCTCCTGTGGCCCGCCCTCGCCACGCTGCTTCGCCAGGTCCAGCACACGGGCGATCTCGAGTGCCAGGGGAGCCGCGAGGATGCTGTCTTTGCAGAGGAAGTTCACCTTCACCTGCATGCGGTGGCCGAGGAAGCCGGAGATGTCGATGTTGTCCCAGGCTTCCTTGTCATCGCCGCGAGGGCGGTAGTAACGGATATCGACGATGTGGTCCTCGACCCGATAACCGAGGATGCTGTCCAGCACGCTGCCCTTGGTACCGAGTTTCGACTTCAGGCTGTCCGGGTCCTCCAGCGCCTGGCCGTCTCTGTTGCCGAGGATGTTGGTGGAGAACCAGCCATCGACATGCAGCGCACGCGCCCGGAAGGCCGGGGCAAGCACCGTCTTCATCAGGGTCTGGCCAGTCTTGCCATCCTTGCCCGCGATCGGCACGCCGCCGCGCCGCGCCAGCTCGGTCAGGGCCGGCGCGTCGGCGGCGACAGAGGGAGTGAAGTTGCCGTAGGGAACGCCCGCCTCGATCGCCGCGGCGGCGTAGAGCATGGCCGGGCCTATCGAGAGGTCGTCCTCGGCGATGGCGCGGGCGAAGGCTTCCGGCGTGCGCAGCGCGGGCGCATCGGCCGGCGTGCGTTCGGTGGAGGCGAGGTTGACCATGACCACGTCGTCGATGTCGTTCGCCGCCTTGAAGCGCTGCAGGTCATCGATGATGGCGTCGATCGCGGCGCGGTGGCCCTTCGCCTCCCGCATGTTGGCGCCCTCGATGCGGCGGCAGAAGGCGCTGCTGGCGACTGCCGGCCAGGGCCGGATCGCCGCCAGGGCCGGAGCGGTATCGTCGAGCTGGTTGTCGTTCAGCACGCGATGCTCGGCGGCGGCTTCGGCAAGGTTCTGGCCGTTCAGGTCCCAGCCGCCGAAGACCAGGTCCTCATAGCCCGCAAGCCCGGGAACGGAGAGGCCGGCGAGGGGCAGGCCGCTCATCTGGTTGGTGCCACGCTTCAGGATTTCCACGCCCGCCGCCGCCGTGGTCGCCACCGCACCGCCAAGACCCACCACGGCCACGCCTACCCGGCGCCGCTTCGAAGCTGCTGGCATCTCTCTCCCACCGTCGCTGTCCGTCGGAGAAGCTCATGCCGGCCGCGAAAAGCGCCAGAGCCGCACATGATCACGTATACCGGAGATGTTTCTGCGAAACCCGAATGATGCAAATCGAAACGAGCGCTCTCCGTGCCGAGTGCCGAATGGTTTCCGGGAACAAGCCGGATGATCAAGATGTTCTGGAATCGCCGAACAACCGCTCCGGCCGCATCGCCACGAGGGCGCAGGCGGCAAAGATCGCCGCTGCCCCGAGCACCGTCTGCCAGGGCCGCAGCAGCGCGCCGACAGGTCCCGATGCCGCGGCGCCGAGTGCGCTGCCGAGGTTGAGCGCCGCCATGAACAGCGCGAACCGCGTCGCGGCGGCAGGCCCGCGACTGGCCTGCATCACCGCGGGCGCGAGCGCGACGAAGACCAGCGCCGGCACGACGCTGGTCAGCGCCATGGCCAGAGCCGCGGCCAGGCCGGCGAGGGCCCAGCAGCAGCAGCGCGCTGCCGGCATAGGCGACGGCGCAAAGCCAGAACAGCACGACCAGGGTGCGGTAGGGCCCGATCCGGTCCGACCACCAGCCGATGGAGAGCGCCCCAAGCGTCCCGCCCAGCACTGCCAGCCCGCTTTGCAGCCGTGACAAGGCCGCCGGATCCCAGCCGCCCGCCTGGATCATCTCCACTGCTAGGCGCACGCCGAAGACCGAGGTCGCGGATTCCTCGACGACGCAGAGCGCGATCAGGGCGAGCGCCGCAGGCTGCCGCATCATCGAGAGGAGCCGCCACGACAGCCGCAGCAGCATGACATGGGACGGCACGGGTGCATGTGCTGCGGTGATGGGCCGCCGCCGCAGCGACAGCCGGTCGTCGCCCGGCGATTCGAGCACGGTGAGCGGCACCCAGGCCAGCGGAGCGGCGAGCAGCAGCAGCAAGCCGGCCGTGGCCGGCAGGCCGAAAGCCGGGATCGCCCCGGCGAAGGCCGTGGCGCCCAGCGCCGTACCGCCGACGAAGCCGGTGCGCGTGAGGGCTGTCGCCTGACCCAGCCGATCCGCCGGCGTGCCGTCGATGATCATCGCGTCCATCGCGGTGTCGAGCAGCGCGGCGCAGGCGCTGTGCGCCATCAGGATCGCGCCCAGCCAGGGCATCGCGCCGATGCCGTCGCCGGCCAGCGGCAGCAGTGCCAGGCAGCCGAGCGCAGCGGTCTGCGGCAGCACGATCCAGAAGCGCCGCCGGCCCATCCTGAACTGGCCGAAGCCATCGACCACCGGCCCCCAGAATGGCTGCAGCGCCCAGGGCAGGCCGATCATGGCCATCAGCGCGCCGATCGCTCCGGCCGAGGCGCCGGTGGCGGCGAGGTGGTTCGGCAGCGCCGTCATGCCGAAGCCCGCGACCAAACCTTGATAGGAATAGACCGCCAAAATCATCCGCAGGCGCCAGGCCGGCACGGTGAAGACACGCATCGCGCCGTCCCGGGATTCGCTCACCGACCCTGGCCCGGCCGGACGCGACACCGGGACACCGATGCCATTCTCGATGCGTGCGTGAGTGAGCTGCGCTCCACCATAGCCGACGACATGTCCCCCGCCCGTTGCGTCGCTTCGGGGCGCGCCGGGGCGGAACGGCGGAGGCCGAAGGCTGTTCCCACCCTGTGCCGGCCCGTCTTGCCGATAAGGCGCTGCATCGGGCGGCCCCTCAATCGAGTCGGGCCAGCGCGGATCATCGCATGACCGGACCGGCCGGAGAGTGTTGCGGACCCTGTATCACCCCGGATGCCAGGGATGGCTGCCGAGGCGCCGCCGTCGACCTTGCCCATGCCGACCAAGGCACACCGGAGAGACCCCGGCCCGTACAGATCCTTTTCGCTGGCCTGGGCCGGCCGCGAGGCCGCGGCGCCGATCGGCCCTGCCCGCGTCAGGGTGGCGCGACGAAGAAGGGCGTGCCCTGCAACTCCGGCTCGGCGAAGGCCTCCAGCCGGCCGCGGATGGCGTCTATATCCTCGGCGAAAACCCGGGCGGCGATCCGGTGCGCCAGGCGCTCCGCCCCGGCCGAGACGCCCGGCACGTCGGAGGCAATGGCGCCCAGGCTGGCGAAGGCGGCATGGCTGAACAGGTGGATGCGGGACAGCATCGCGTCGTCCGTTGCCGCGCGCCCGGCCAGCTCGAACCCCTCCCCAGCCAGGGGAAGCGGCCGAGCTCAGGACGGTCCTGCCCCGGCGGCGGGGTGAAGCGGTCGGCCCAGGTGGCGATTCGCGGGGCGAGCGCGGCGAGTTCGGCGATGCGCCGGGCATCGATGCCATAGCCGGTGCCGAGGATGAGGAAATCGACCGCTTCGGTCCGCCCGCCGCCAAGATCGAGCCGCACCCGCCCGTCCTGCCGCGCCGCGCCCAGCACCGGCGTGCCGAGATGGATGTGGAAACCTTCCAGCCGCAGCGCGCGATGGATGGATTCGTGCGGCGGCGGTGATTGCAGGTCGTGCATATAGGCCAGGATTCGCCACTTCTCCGCCGGCGGCAGCGTCGCCCAGCCCTCGAAGAAGCCGGGATGGGCGGAGCCGCGACCCTTGTTCACCTGCGGCAGCACGGCGCGGCGGACATACATGTCGACCCGCGCCGCGCCGCGTTCCAGCGCGGTCGCGGCATTGTCCCAGGCGGTCGGTCCGCCGCCGATCACCGCGATGCGGCGGCCGCGCAGCGCGGCGAAGTCGACCGGACCGCCGCCATGCGCGGCGAGGTCCGGAAGCAGGCCCGGATCGATCCCGGGCGGGACGGCGAAGCCGCCGGTGCCGCCGCGCCCGGTGGCCAGCACCAGGCGGCGGGTGAGCTGCACGCGTTCGGCGCCGTCCTGCCGCAGCACCGCCGCGAGCAGCCCGCCGCGCGGCTCCACCCGCAGCAGCTCCACCCCGTTCGCCGCGGGCAGGCGCAGCACGCGGCAGAATCCAGGACAGGTAGTCCTGCCAGTCGCCATTCGGAATCTTGTACAGCCGCGCCCAGGCCGCGGCGCCGGAGCGGGCCTCGAACCAGGCGCGGAAGGTGAGCGACGGGATGCCGAGCGCGACACCCGGAAGGTGCTTCGGCGAACGCAGCGTCTCCATCCGCGCCGTGGTCACCCAGGGGCCTTCCTGTCCCTCGGGCGCGCGGTCCAGCATAAGGACGTTGCGCAGTCCCTTGAAGGTCAGGGCAGCAGTGGCGGCGATGCCGTACATCCCGGCGCCAACCACCAGCACGTCCAGCACCGGCTCGCCGCCCGGCCCGGTGACCGGGGCGGTCCAATTGGCCGGCGGTAGCAGCAGCAATTCGAGGTCGCGGGCGACCCGGGCCTCATGCTGCGCGAGGCCGTCGACATGGTCCAGCATGGTCAGGCCTCCGGCACCCAGGCAGGGCCCCAAGCATCGGCCGGCGGACGCGGAGCGCAAGCGGTGGAGCGTGGATTCTGAAAAATAGTATTGAAAATACCACTTATATCGGTCATGATGCAGGCATACGGAGAGCCCGCCTTGCAGCCCATCCCGGAAAACGCCGAACGCCGCGCCGCGCTCGGCGCCGAGATCACCGCCCGCACCGGCCTGGATGCCGCCACGATCGAGGAGGTGCTGCGCGCCTTCTACGGTGCGGCACGGCAGGATCCGCTGCTCGGCCCGGCCTTCGCCGGCGTCGAGGACTGGGAGACGCATATCGCCAACCTCGCCCGCTTCTGGGGCTCGGTCGCGCTGATGACCGGCGACTATCACGGCCAGCCGATGCAGGCGCACCGGCCGCTGGCGCTGACACCGGCGCATTTCACCCGCTGGCTGGCGCTGTTCGAGGCGACGGTGCGCACCCGCCTGACCCCGGAGGGCGCCGGGCACATGCTGGAACGCGCCCGGCGGATTGCCCGCAGCCTGGAGATGGGGCTGATCCCCCTCGACCTGCCGGCGCGGCGGGTGCCGGCGGGGGCGCCCGCCTGACTCAGCCCGCGTTGCGGATGTTGCCGCTGCGCGCCGGGATGCCGGTCTGCTCGAAGCAGACCCGGGCGAAGGCGGCGACGCCCTCCCTGATCTCGTCCTTGCTCGGCAGGGCGAAGCAAAGCCGGAGCTGCGAAGCTGGCGGAGTCCGGCACCACCGCCCATTCCGGGCCGGGGTTGAAGGCGATGCCGCGCTCGGCCGCCGGCTTGACCAGCTTGCGGACATCGACCTCGGGCGGGAGCTTGATCCAGAGAAAGATGCCGCCCTTCGGGACGAAGCATTCGGCGGTGCTGCCGAACTCGCGCTCCACCGCCTCGACCATCACGTCGAGCTTCTCCTTCAGCACGCCGGACAATGCCGCGACATGGCTGTCGAAGTTGCGGGAGAAGTACTCGGCCACCAGCATCTGCTCGACCGAAGCGCTGCCGGCATCGGTCTTGAGCGACACCAGCCGCGACAGCACCGGCCAGGGCGCGACGGCGTAAGCCGAGCGCAGCGCAGGCGCCAGGGTCTTCGAGAAGCTGCCGATGTGGATCACCTGGGCCGGGTCCATGGCGTAGAGCGCCGGCGGCGCCGCCTGTCCGGCCCAGATCAGGTCGGCATAGCACTCGTCCTCGAAAACCGGCACGCCATGCACGCGGGCCAGCTTGAGCAATTGCTCCCGGCGCTCCAGCGGCAGGATCGACCCGGTCGGGTTCTGGATGGTCGGAATGGTGTAGATGTATTTCGGCGTGGCGCCCTTCGCCTTCAGCGCATCCAGCGCGTTCGACAACGCGTCGATCCGGATGCCCTCCCCGTCCAGCGGAATCGGCACCGGCTCGACGCCCAGCGTGCGGACGCGGGAGATGGCGCCGCCATAGGACAGCTCCTCGAACAGCACGGTGTCGCCGGCTTCCAGCAGCAGGCTGTTCACCAAGTCGAGCCCCTGCAGCGAGCCGGAGGTCAGCAGCACCTCCTCCCGCGTCACCTCAATGCCGCGGTGGCGCTTCAGCTTGTCCACCACCAGGTCGCGCATGCCGCGATGGCCGAGCGGGCCGTGGCCGAGATTGTAGAGCGAGAGGCTCGCGCCCTCCCGCCGCAGCGCCGCAGCGGCGCAGTCCGCCAGCGCCTCGACCGGCAGCATGGTCGGATCGTTGTGGCCGCCGATGAAGTTGTATTTCGGGAACCCGGTGAAGCGTGCGGCCGCGGCGGGCACGCCGCGGCGGAACAGGCGCTCATAGTCTGGGCCGGTCGTGCTGGACATGGCGGTGGCGGTCCTTGGACGATTGATGGGAGGCCAGGCGGCCCCGGTGGCGGCACTCTGCCGCCGCAACGGCGACGCGTCCATCCTGGGCCTGGGGCGGCGCCGCGATCCATGCCCTGCCACGTTGACATCGCCCGCCACCACCGCAGGATGGGCACAGAACGCCGCCGCGGCCCGACCGCGCGAACGATCGCCGAAGAAACTGCCGGACCCGGGCAACCGGGTCCGTCCCTGGAGGAACAAGAATGTCCATGATGATCACGCGCCGGGGCCTGGCCCTCGGCGGCACCGGGCTCGTGGCCGCGACCGGTCTCGGCCTCGCCACCCCCGCCCTCGCCCAGACCGACCCGATCCGCATCGGCTGGCTCGCCGCCATGACCGGGCCCAGCAGCGCGCCGGCCATCGGCTTCAACCGCGGCGTGGTCTTTGCCGCGGACGCCATCAATGCCGCCGGCGGCGTCAAGGGCCGCAAGGTCGAGATCATCACCCGCGATACCCAGGGCGACCCGACCAAGGCGGTGAACGCGACGCAGGAGATGATCAGCCAACTCAAGGTGCATGCCATCTGGGGGCCGACCAACAGCGGCGAGAGCCTGGCGACCACCGCGATCATGGCCCGCGGCAAGATGCCGAACATCCACCCCTGCGTGGTGGACAGCCTGATCGACACCAAGAAATACCCGAACGCCTTCCGCATCGCCCCCAGCAACACCCAGTGGGACGACGCGGTGCGCAACTACACGCTGAAGATCGCCAAGGCGAAGAAGGTGGCCGTCGTCGGCGACACCACCGGCTATGGCGTGACCGCCGCCAATGCCTCGGCCGCCAACATCCAGAAGGAAGGCGCCGAGGTGGTCTACAAGGCCAATATCGACGCGACCCAGCCGGACATGACGCCCGACATGCTGCGCGCCCGCAATGCGGGGGCGGAGGCGATCGTGATCTGGTCGGTCTCCACCGGCATGATCGCCCGGCTGCTGAACACCCGCGCCAAGATGGGCTGGGACGTGCCCTTCATCGGCCACCCGGCGCTGTCCTCGGGCGAGATCGCCTCGCTGCTCGACAAGCCGGACAATTGGAAGAAGGTCTATTGCATCGGCTACCGTAGCTGCAGCTACGACGCCAATGGCAAGCTGCCGCCGCATACCGAGAAGCTGGTGCAGAAGATGGCCGGCAAGGTGGCGCTGAACGACACGCTGATGTGGTGGGTCGCCTGCGGCGTGGATGCGGTGGAGATGATCGCGGAAGCCGTGGCCGCCAGCGGCAGCACCTCCTCCGAGGCGATCATCGGCCATTGGAACACGCTGAAGGCGCGACCCGGCTACTACGGCAACTTCACCTTCACGCCGGCGGAGCACAACGGCTACCCGGTGGAGGACGTCATCATGTCCGATGCCAGCTCGGGCAAGAACGGCACCTTCGCCCTCGCCCCGGGCTACGGCTGAGGCAGGGGACGCGGGGGTTCGCGGATGCTGGCTTCGATCCTGGCCTCGGGCCTGGCCGTCGGCGCGATCTATGCGCTGATCGGCATCACCTACAACACCATGTACGCGACCTCCCGTGTCATGAGCTTCACCGCCGGGCAGCTCGGCATGCTCGGCGGCGTCCTGGGGTCCCTGTTCATGCTGCGCCTTGGCCTGCCGCTGCTGCCGGCCCTGGTGCTGACCCTGGCGGGGGCCGCGCTGCTCGGCGTGGTCACCGAATATGTCGCGGTGCGGCCAGTGCTGAAAAGCCTCGACCAGCACCTGTATGTCCTGTCTACCCTGGCGCTGGCGCTGATGGTGCAGCAGACCGCGGCGATCCTCTGGAGCACCGAGCCGCAACCCTTCCCGCGGCTGGTCGGGCTCGGCGAAGGGGTCTGGGACGAGAAGTACTGGCTGCCGGTGCTGGCCTGCGCGGCGACCATCCTCGGACTCGGATTTCTCTATCGCCGCACCCTGGTCGGCCGCGCCTTCCTGGCGGTGGCGGAGGACAATTTCGCCGCCCGCGCGCTCGGCCTGCCTGAGCGCAACCTGCGAGATCGCCAGCTATGCGCTGGCGGGCGCGATCGGCGCGCTGGCCGGCTTCGCCGGCGGACAGCTGCTGCTGGCCTTCTTCGCCAACGGCGCGCTGCTGAACTTCTACGGCTTCGTCCCGGTGGCGCTAGGGGCCTGGGGAACAACCGCGGCGCCGTGATCGGCGGCATCCTGCTCGGGCTGTTCCAGCAGGCGGCAAACTTCATGGTCGGCGGCATCTTCTCCTCGGTCGCCGTCTTCGCGCTGTTCATCATCGTGCTGCTCGCCGCGCCGCAAGGCATGTTTGGCGCTCCCGCGGCACGGAGGGTCTGATGGCACTGGCAAACAACCTGGCAGCGCCGCAGCCTGTCGCGCTGCCCGCGTCCAGCCCGCTCGCCGCGCTCTGGCCCTTCGCCGCGCTGCTTGGCCTGGCGGTGCTGCTGCCGCTGACGGGAAACGAGTACTGGGCGCTGATCGCGACCCGCGCCTGCATCTACTGGGTGCTGGTCTCCGGGCTCAACCTCATCGTCGGCTATGCCGGGCAGCTCGCCATCGGCTATGTCTCCCTGCTGACGATCGGCGCCTATACCGCCGCCGTTCTGGCCGCCGGCAACCTGTTCGAGCCGGTGCACCCCTTCCTGGCATTGGCCGTCGCGGCGCTGATGGGCGCGGTCTTCGGCGTGGTCGTCGGCCTGCCGGCGCTGCGGCTGCGGACCTTCTACTTCGCCATGACGACGCTCGGCTTCGCCACCATCGTGACCCAGGTGGCGCTGGCTTGGCAGGACGTGACGGGGGCGGCATCGGCATCACCGGGCCGTCCATGCCGGCGCCGCTCGATACCGCCTGGGGCTTCTACTATGCCTGCCTCGCGGTTGCCGTCGTCTGCACCTGGATCACCGGCAACATCGCCCGCAGCCGCTTCGGCCGCGCCCTGGTCACGGTGCGGGATGCGGAGGTGGCGGCGGAGGCCAGCGGCATCGCCAAGCCGCGGCTGCTGATCTGGGTCTTCATCCTGGCCGGGGCGCTGGCCGCCTTCGCCGGTGGCCTCTTCGCCACGTTGCAGACCTACATCACGCCGGACGCCTTCACCTTCGACCTGTCGCTGCTCTTCTTCATCGCGGTGCTGATCGGCGGGCGCGGCTCCATCCTCGGGCCATTGCTCGGCACCCTGCTGCTGACCCTGCTGCCAGAGGTTGCGGCGCCGCTCGCCGCCTGGTCCACCTTCCTCTATGCCGCCCTGCTGCTGGTCATCGTGTTGGCGATCCCGGGCGGCATCGCCGCGCTGATCGACCCGCGCAACCGCCGCGCCCTGCCCGACAACCGCGCGGTGATCCCACGGCCCGAGCTGCTGCCGGCCCTGCTCGGCCAGCAGCCGCCGCATGCCGGCCTCAGCCTGCGCAACATCGTGCTGGCCTTCGGCGGCGTCCGCGCCATCGACGGGCTCGACCTCGATCTTCGCCCCGGCGAGGTGCATGGGCTGATCGGCCCGAACGGCAGCGGCAAGACCACGACGCTGAACGTCATCTCCGGCTACTACCGGCCGGAGACGGGGAGATGACCTGCGATGCCGCGCCGCTGCCGGCCGGCGACGCGGTCGGCCGCGCCGCCCGTGGCATCGCCCGCACCTTCCAGACCCCGCGCGTGGTGGGCGAGGCCTCGGTGCTGGAGAATGTCATGGTCGGCGCCATGATCGAGGGCCGCGCCGGCTTCCTCGAGGCGCTGCTGTCGCTGCCGCGGCAGCGGCGGGAGGAGCAGGAGACCACCGCCCGCGCCCGCCAGGCGCTCGCCGCCGTCGGACTCGGCGCGCTGGCCGATGTGCGGGCCGACCGGCTGCAGCACAGCGAGTTGCGCTTCATGGAGATCGCCCGGGCGCTGATGCTGCGCCCGGCCTTCCTGATGCTGGACGAGCCCGCCGCGGGCCTCTCGACCGACGAGATCAAGCGGCTAGACCAGCTGATCCGCGCGGTCAGCCGGCAGGGCACCGGCGTGCTCCTGGTCGAGCACCATGCCGACCTGATCTTCGAGATCTGCGACCGCATAACCGTCCTCAACCTCGGCAAGGTGCTGGCCGCCGGCACGCCCGACGAGATCCGCAGCCACAAGGAGGTCGTCAGTGCCTATCTCGGCGGGTGAACCCCTTCTCGACGTGCAGGGCCTGGAGGCCGGCTACGGCAAGATCGCCGTGCTGCACGGCGTCTCGCTGCGCATCGCGGCGGGCGAGGTCGTCGCGCTGCTCGGCCCGAACGGCGCCGGCAAGACCACGCTGCTGCGGGCCATGTCGGGCCTGCTGCCAGTGGCGGCGGGCACGGTCCGTTTCGCCGGCCAGGACATGCGCGGCGCCGGGCCGCGGGAAGCCGCGCGCGCTGGCCTCGTGCACGTCATCGAGGGGCACCGGGTCTTCACCCAGATCTCGGTGGCCGACAACCTGCTGCTGGCCGGCTACGACCTGCCCCGCGGCGAGCGGCGCGCAGCGGATCGAGGAGGCGCTGGAATACTTCCCCGAGATCGCGGCGAAGCGGGGCGACCGCGGCGGCGCGCTCAGCGGTGGGCAGCAGCAGATGCTGGTGGTCGCGCAGGGACTGGTGCGGCGGCCGCGGCTGATCATGCTGGACGAGCCTTCGGCGGGCCTCTCGCCGGTGCTGGTGGACCGCGTGCTCGGCGTCGTCAGCGCGCTGCGGGCCAAGGGCACATCGGTGCTGCTGGTCGAGCAGCTTGATCGAGAAGGCTCTGGCCGTGTCCGACCGGGTCTATGCCATGGTGCAGGGGAATATCGCGCTGGAGGCGCGGGCGGACGAGCCGCATCTGCCGCACCGGCTGGAGCGGACCTATTTCGGCGGCAGATCGCCGATGCACGTGCACGCCTGAAGATTGGGGAGGGAAACAGGTATTCCCTCCCCAGCCGCCGCGCGGCGAGTGCCAGACTCAGAAAAATAGAGGTGGGTCCAGGGAGGATACCTCCTCCCTGGCCTTGCTTCCTCGCCTACCAGCAGACCAGCAGCCGGTAACCCTCCCCGTCCCGCGTGACGCGCCCGGCGCTCGGCCCGGCGAAATGCGTGCCGATGACCAGCACGGGTTTCCCGGCCAGGCCGCCGAAGACCGCATGCCGCGTCGCTACCGCCTGGACCGGGTCGCTGTCCGCGGTCGAGCTCCAGTGCGGCCGCGCCAGCTGGCAGGGGTGGTGGGCGATGTCGCCGGTGATCAGCGCCTCCTCGCCCTCCGAGGTGATCAGCACGCTGACATGCCCCGGCGTATGGCCGAAGCTCGGCACCAGCCGCACCTCGGGGCAGAGCTGGTGGTCGGCCTCGACCAGCTCGGCCAGGCCGGCCTCGATGATCGGCTGCACGCTGTCGGCGAATACCGCGCGCTGCGGCTCCTCGCCGGAGTCCGGGCTCGACCAATGGGCATATTCGCGGGCGCCGAAGACGTAGCGCGCCTTGGGGAAGGTCGGCACCCAGCGCCCGTCCTGCAGCCGCGTGTTCCAGCCGACATGATCCACGTGCAGATGGGTGCAGAGCACGGTGTCGATGCTCTCGGCCGGATAGCCCGCCGCCGCCAGATCCTCGAGGAAGGTGCCCTGCCGCGCGTTCCAGTGCGGGATGCGCCGGCCCTGCTTGTCGTTGCCGAGGCAGGTATCGACCAGAATGCGCCGGTTCGGCGTCTCGATGATCAGCGCATGGATGCTCATCCGCAGCCGGCCGGCCTCGTCGGCAAAGTGAGGAACCAGCCAATCGATCTCCCGCACCGCCTCGGGGGTCGCCTGCGGCAGCAGAATTTGCTGCCGCCCGCCATCTCGAGCTCCACCACCTTGGTGATGGTGACCTTGCCTACCGTCCAGCGCATGACATGTCCTCCGGCGGGCCGATTCAGACCTCCATGCCCTGCGGCGTTTCGGTCATCGGACCGCGTCAATCGGCGATCGCCGCATAGACCAGGTTGCGGATCAGGTTGCGGTAGTACTCACGCTGCCCGACGCCCTGCATCATGAAGACCGCGGTCAGCCGCTCCGCCGGGTCGATCCAGAAGAAGGTGCCGGCCATGCCGCTCCAGAAGAAGCTGCCGACCGAGCCGGGCGCGGTGGCAACGCCGCGATCCTTCCGCACCGCAAAGCCCAGGCCGAAGCCGTGGCCGAGCGGCAGGATGTCGCCGGCCCCCGGGATGCCGCCCAGGTGGTCGCTGGCCATCAGCTCCACCGTCTTGCGCGAGAGCAGCCGCGTGCCCTGGTACTGTCCACCGTCCGCCAGCATCTGCGCGAAGCGCAGGTAGTCGGCCGCGGTGCCGACCATGCCGCCGCCGCCGGATTCGAAGCTCGGCGGCTCGCGCACCTCCAGCAGGGTCATCGCCGCCGCGCCGGTATCGGGGTCCGTGGCGAAGCCCTCGGCCAACCGCCCTTGCTCAGCCGGCGGGACGTGAAAGCCGGTATCGACCATGCCGAGCGGGCCGCAGATCCGCGCCTGCAGGAAGGCGCCGAGCGACTGGCCGGACACCACCTCGATCAGCCGCCCCAGCACGTCGGTCGAGCGGCTGTATTCCCAGCGCGTGCCCGGCTGGTGCAGCAGCGGCAGGCGGCCGAGCGTCGCGACCTGGTCGGCATTGCTCTGCTCGCGTCGGGCGATGCCGGCCGCGGCATAGGCCTGCTGCACCGGGCCATTGCCGCGGAATTCGTAGGTGAGGCCTGAGGTATGCCGCAGCAGGTCCTGGATGGTGATGGGTGCGGCGGCCGGCATCGTGCCGCCGCCCGTCGCCGCCACCTGCATCTCGGCAAGCTCCGGCAGGTACTTGCTGATCGGCTCGCCCAGCAGCAGCCGGCCTTCCTCCACCAGCATCATGACGCCGACCGAGACCAGCGGCTTGGTCATGGAATAGATGCGGAAGATCGTGTCCGTCCGCATCGGCGCGCCGCCGGCCGGGTCGCGCCGGCCATAGGCCTCCTGCCACGCGACCTGGCCCCGGCGCGCGACCAGCACCACGGCGCCCGGCAGGTGGCCGGCGGCGATGCGTTCCTCCAGCACCGTGCCCATCGCCCGCAGCCGCGCGGCGGAGAGCCCCACCTCCTCCGGCCGGGCGGTCGGCAGCGCGGTCATGCCGAAACGCTCGGCAGCCAAGGGTTGGGGCGATCATGCATGCGCGGATCCTCCTGGCCTCGCGGGCCTTGGGTCCAGGCTGGTCCGCCGCGGCGGGACCCGTCAAGCGCCCATGGGTGCCGCGGCGGCCGAGTCCCGTGCTACTGAACGGCCTGTCGCGGGTGGAGAGGATGGATGGGCTTTGCGCAGGTGGTGGGCGGCACGCGCCATGTCTTCCCGGACCTGCGCACCCTGCTGGCCCGGGCCACGCCGCTGCGCTCGGGCGACGTGCTCGCCGGCGTCGCCGCCGAAAGCGCGCAACAGCGTGTCGCGGCCCAGCGCGCCCTGGCCGACCTGCCGCTGCGGCACTTCCTGAACGAGGTGGTGATCCCCTACGAGGCGGACCGAGGTCACGCGGCTGACCCTCGACCGGCACGATGCCGCCGCCTTCGCTCCCATCGCCCACCTGACCGTCGGCGGCTTCCGCGACTGGCTGCTGGCCGCGCCGGGCGACCTCTCGGCCCTCGCGCCCGGCCTGACGCCGGAGATGGTGGCCGCGGTCAGCAAGATCTGCCGGCTGCAGGACCTGGTGGCGATCGCCGCGAAGTGCCGCGTCACCACCCGCTTCCGCAACACGCTCGGCCTGCCTGGACGGCTGTCGATCCGGCTGCAGCCGAACGACCCGGTGGACGACCCGCGCGGCGTGGCCGCCGCCATCCTCGACGGGCTGCTGCTCGGCGCCGGCGATGCCGTCATCGGCGTCAATCCCGCCAGCGACAACATCGACACGACGGTGCGGGTGCTGGAAGCTGCTGGACGCGGTGCGGGACCGCTACGCCATCCCGACCCAGTCCTGCGTGCTGGCGCATGTCACCACCAGCCTGCTGGCAATCGAGCGTGGCGCACCGGTCGATCTCGTCTTCCAATCGATCGGCGGGACCGAGGGGTGAACCGCAGCTTCGGCGTCTCCCTCGCCCTGCTGCGGGAGGCGCGGGACGCCGCGCTGTCGCTGAACCGCGGCACCATCGGCGACAACGTGATGTATTTCGAGACCGGCCAGGGCAGCGCGCTCTCGGCCGAGGCGCATCACGGCTGCGACCAGCAGACGATCGAGGCCCGCGCCTATGCCGTGGCACGGGAATTCCATCCGCTGCTGGTCAACAGCGTCGTCGGCTTCATCGGCCCGGAATACCTGTTCGACGGCAAGCAGATCACCCGGGCGGGGCTCGAGGACCATTTCTGCGGCAAGCTGCTCGGCCTGCCGATGGGGGTGGATGTCTGCTACACCAACCATGCCGAAGCCGACCAGGACGACATGGACGCGCTGCTGACCCTGCTGGGCGTCGCCGGCGTCACCTACATCATGGGCGTACCGGGCGCGGATGACGTGATGCTGGCCTACCAGTCCACTTCCTTCCATGACGGCCTCTACCTCCGCGCCGCGCTCGGCCGCCGCCCGGCGCCGGAATTCGAGGCCTGGATGGAGTCCATGGGGATCGAGGCGGCGAGCGGCGCCGGCGAGTTGCCAAGCCGCATGGCGCCGGCCCTGGTGGGTCTGGCATGAGCGCCCCGACCCGCTGGGCGGAGCTGCGCCGCTTCACCACGGCCCGGGTCGCGCTCGGCCGCGCCGGCCATGGCCTGCCGACCGCGGCGCACCTGGATTTCCAGGAAGCCCATGCCCAGGCACGGGATGCGGTGCATTCAAGCCTCGACGCCGCGGCGCTCGAGGCCGCGCTGGCGCCGCTCGGCCTGCCGGTGGTGCGGATTGCCAGCCAGGCGCCGGATCGCCGCAGCTACCTGCTGCGCCCCGATCTCGGCCGAAGGCTGCGGGCAGCGGACCGGGACCGGCTGCCGGCCGCGCCGGGCGCCTTCCTTTTCGTGGTGGCGGATGGGCTCTGCGCCACCGGCGTGCAGGCCCGGGCCCCGGCGCTGATCGCCGCTGCCCTGCCGCTGCTGCGCCGTTCGGGGCTGGAGATCGCGCCGATCGTGGTGGCCGACCAGGCCCGCGTCGCGCTCGGCGACGAGATCGGCGGGGCGATGGGCGCCGCCATGGTCGCGGTGCTGATCGGCGAGCGGCCGGGCCTGACCGCGCTCGACAGCCTCGGCATCTATCTCACCTGGAATCCCCGCCCGGGGCGGGCCGATGCGGAGCGCAACTGCATCTCCAACATCCGGCCCGGCGGGCTTTCGCCCATGCAGGCGGCGGAGAAGCTGGCTTGGCTGACCGGCGCGGCGCGGCGGCTGGGCGAGACCGGAGTGGCATTGAAGGACGAGCAGCCGTCCGGGGTTCTGCTGCCGCCATGCTGATCCGGGTCACGCCGCGCATCAGCATCGAGGACGCGGAGTTGCAGGAGGACTTCCTGCGCGCTTCCGGCGCCGGCGGGCAGAACATCCAGAAGGTGGAGACCGCGGTCCAGCTGCGCTTCGACGTGGCCCGCAGCCCGAACCTGCCGGAGCCGGTGCGGCAGCGGCTGCTGCGGCTCGGCGGGCGGCGGATCACCGGGGACGGCGTGCTGGTCATCACCGCCCAGCGCCACCGGACCCAGGCCCGCAACCGGGAGGATGCGCTGGAACGCCTGCTGGAGCTGATCCGGGAGGCCGCGGTGCCGCCGCCCCCGCCGCGCCGCCCGACCAAGCCGACGCTCGGGTCGAAGACCCGCCGGCTGGAAGGCAAGGCGAAGCGCGGCGACGTCAAGCGGATGCGCGGCCGGCCCGACTCGGATTAGTCCGGTTCAGCTCGGCCGTCGCCCGGTCGGCGGCGGCCACCGCGGCGGCGGCGACCCGGCCCCAGCGGCGCTCGTAGCGCCGGCGGCCGAACAGCAGTCGCAGGAGGCGGACCAAATCAGGCCTCCCGCGCCGGCTTGCGCGGCGGGCTGGGCGGCTGGGAGAAGGGCGAGGCGGTGCTGGCCGCGGCCGGCTTCTTGACGCTGGCCTTCGGCTTCTTGGCCTCGCGGGTGCTGCGTTTCTGACCCTTGGCCATGCTGGCCTCCTCGGTCTTGTCAGGCTTGCGGGGTGGCGGGCGGCGCGCCGGCCAGCGCCCGCTCGGCCGCCAACGCTGCATCCAGGTCGGCCAGTTCCACCGGGATCACCTGCCGGCAATGGCCACCCGGGGTCGCTTCCCGCGTCAGGGTGGTGCCGACCCGGCGATAGGCGGTGAAGGACAGGCCGTCGATCAGTTCTTCCTCCGTCTCCAGCGCATAGGTCCCGGCCGGATGGGCCTCCTTCCAGCCGCGCAGGCGGAAGGGGCGGCTGAAAACCAGGGTCTCGCGGCGTATCCGGCTGGTCACGGCGGAGTCCTTGGGTTCGGGGCGACCGCGGGGACTTGCGGCTTTACTGACGCTGGTCTGTTACCGGGAAGACATGGCCCGACCGGATCGCCATTGCATCGGGCACGGACAAATAAATCCGGGGCTTATCCATTCGGCATGGGGCTGGGCGCCAGGGCGCCACCAACCGTCAACAAGGTTGGACGTCAGTTTAGATTGACACTTCGCGCACCCGGTCCAAAATGCCTGACACAGGCCTGTTCGAGGGGAAGTCCGTGAAGGCGACCGGCATGCGCCGCGCAGGTGGGGACGAGGGCTTTTGGCCATGAGCACCCCAGTCAGGGTCGCCATCGTCACCATGGACAGCCATTTCGGCGGGGCCGTCACCGCCGCCCGCAGCCAATTGCGCCGCAGCCTCCCCGGGCTGGAGCTGGTGCTGCACGCCGCCGACGAATTCGCCACCGACCCCACCGCCCTGGCCGCCTGCCTCGAGGATATCGGCCGGGCCGACATCATCATCGCCGGCATGCTGTTCCTGGAGGACCATATCCGACTGGTCGAGCCGGCGCTGGCGGCACGGCGGGACCATTGCGACGCGCTGGTCTGCTGCCTCTCGGCACCCGAGGTCATGCGGCTGACCCGGCTCGGCAAGTTCAGCATGGCCGGGGAGGCAAGGGGATCGTCGGCCTGCTCAAGCGGCTGCGCGGCAAGCCCAAGGGGGCGGCCGCCAGCGGCAAGGGCCAGATGAAGATGCTGCGGGAGCTGCCGAAGCTGCTGCGCTTCATCCCCGGCACGGCGCAGGACCTGCGGGCCTATTTCCTGACGCTGTCCTATTGGCTGGCGGGATCGGCCGACAACCTGGCCAATATGGTCGCCCTGCTGGTCAACCGCTACGCCGCGGGGCCGCGGCGGGCGCTGGCCGGCACGCTGAAGGTGGCACCGCCGATCGAGTATCCGGAATGCGGCCTGTACCACCCGCGCGCCAAGGAGCGGATCGGGGAGGATGTCGCGGCCCTGCCGCGCCCCGGCAGCCGCGGCACGGTCGGGCTGCTGCTGCTGCGCGCCTATGTGCTGGCGAACAATGCCAGGCACTACGACGGGATGATCGCGGCGCTGGAGGCGCAGGGGCTGAACGTCGTCCCTGCCTTCGCCTCCGGCCTCGATGCCCGGCCCGCCATGGAACGCTTCTTCATGCGGGACGGGGTGCGCAGGTGGATGCGGTGGTCTCGCTGACCGGATTCTCCCTGGTCGGCGGCCCCGCCTACAACGACGCGCATGCCGCCGAGGAGGCGCTCGCGGCGCTCGACGTGCCCTATGTCACGGCGCACCCGCTCGAATTCCAGACCATGCGGCAATGGAGCGCCGACAAGCGCGGCTTGCTGCCGGTCGAGGCGACCATGATGGTCGCCATCCCCGAGCTCGATGGCGGGGTCTGGCCGATGACCTTCGGCGGGCGCTGCGGCGCCTCGGACCAGCCTACCGAGCGCTGTCCCGGCTGCGACGGCGTGAACTGCGCCCGCGACATGGTGCCGCACCCCGAGCGCGCGGCGATGCTGGCGGCGCGCGTCGCCAAACTGGTGGCGCTGAGGCGGAGCGAGCGGGCCACGCGCAAGGTGGCGACCGTGCTGTTCAACTTCCCGCCCAATGCCGGCACGACGGGCACGGCCGCCTATCTCGGCGTCTTCGCCTCCCTGCTCAACACGCTGCGGGCGATGCGCGACGCCGGCTATACGGTGGAGGTGCCGGAGAGCGTCGACGCGCTGCGCGGGATGGTCATCGACGGCAACCGCGAACGGCACGGCACCACGGCCAATGTCGCCGCCCGCATCGGCGCCGACGACCAGCTCCGCCGCACGCCTTGGCTGGCCGAGATCGAATCCGCCTGGGGCCCGGCGCCGGGCCGGCAGCTGACCGATGGGCGCGACATCTTCGTGCTCGGCGTGCAGCTCGGCAACGTCTTCGTCGGCGTGCAGCCGGGCATGGGCTATGAGGGCGACCCGATGCGCCTGCTCTTCGAGCACGGCTTCGCCCCGACCCATGCCTTCACCGCCTTCTACCGCTGGATCCGGGAGGATTTCGGCGCCCATGCCGTTCTCCATTTCGGCACCCATGGCGCGCTGGAATTCATGCCGGGCAAGCAGGCCGGCATGTCCGGCCAGTGCTGGCCGGATAGGCTGATCGGCGACCTGCCGAACTTCTATCTCTATGCCTCGAACAACCCGTCCGAGGGGATGATCGCCAAGCGCCGCGCCGGGGCGACGCTGGTCAGCTACCTGACGCCGCCGGTGGCCTCGGCCGGCCTCTATCGCGGGCTGCTCGACCTGAAGGCCAGCATCGACCGCTGGCGCGGGCTGGAGCCGGACGCCGATATCGGCCAGCGCGCCGCGCTGTCCGGGCTGATCCAGGCGCAGGCAACCGAGGTCAACCTGGCGAGTGCCGAGCCGGTCTGGGGCGACACTGCGACGGCCGAGATCGACAGGCTCGGGCGCGCGCTGCTGGAGCTGGAATACACGCTGATCCCGCACGGGCTGCACGTGGTCGGCGAGCCGCCGAATCCCGAGCAGAGGGCGGAGATGCTGGACGCCGCCGGCGTGACCGACGTGGCGGAGCGCGCCAAGTTCGATGCGCTGCTCGGCACCGATTACGAGCTGCCGGGCATCCTGCGCGCGCTCGATGGCCGCTACATCCGGCCCGCGCCGGGCGGCGACCTGCTGCGCAGCATGGACGTGCTGCCGACGGGGCGGAACCTGCACGGCTTCGACCCCTTCAAGCTGCCCAGCGCCTTCGCAGTGCAGGACGGCGCCCGCCAGGCGCAGCGGCTGCTGGAACGCCATGCGGCAGACGGCAACGGGCTGCCGGAGACGGTGGCGATGGTGCTCTGGGGCACCGACAACCTGAAGACCGAGGGCGGGCCGATCGCCCAGGTGCTGGCGCTGATGGGCGCGGCGCCGCGCTACGACAGCTATGGCCGCTTGGCAGGGGCGGCGCTGCTGCCTCTGGCCGAGCTCGGCCGACCGCGGATCGACGTGGTGGTGACGCTGTCCGGCATCTTCCGCGACCTGCTGCCGCTGCAGATGAAGCTGCTGGCGGAAGCAGCGCTGCTGGCGGCTTCGGCCGACGAACCCGTCGAGCAAGAATTTCCTCCGCGCCCATGCGCTGGCGCATATGGCCCAGCATGGCGGCAGCATCGAGCAGGCGGCGCTGCGGGTCTTCTGCAATGCCGACGGCACCTATGGCTCGAACGTCAACGCGCTGGTCGGCGAAGGCGCCTGGAACGACGAGGACGAGCTGGCCGAGGCCTTCGTGAAGCGCAAGGGTTTCGCCTATGGCGTGGACGGCAAGCCGGCGCGGTCCGACGCGGTGCTGAACGCGGTGCTGGCGACGGTCGAGGTGACCTACCAAAACCTCGACAGCATCGAGGTCGGGGTGACGACGGTCGACCACTACTTCGACACGCTGGGCGGCATCAGCCGCGCGGTGCGGCGGGCCCGCGGCGGCACCGCGAGCGCCGTCTATATCGGCGACCAGACCCGCGGCGACGGCGTGGTCCGCACCATCTCCGAGCAGGTGGCGCTGGAGACCCGGACCCGGGCGCTGAACCCCAAATGGTACGAGGCCCTGCTGAAGCACGGCTTCGAGGGCGTGCGCGAGATCGAGGCGCATGTGACCAACACCATGGGCTGGTCGGCCACCACCGGCGACGTCGCCCCCTGGGTCTACGAGAAGCTGGCCGAGACCTTCGTGCTGGACCCGGAGATGCGGGACCGCATGGCGAAGCTGAACCCCACCGCCTCGGCCAAGATCGCCAACCGGCTGATCGAGGCGCAGGAGCGCAACTACTGGTCGCCCGATGCCTCGGTGCTCGACCGGCTGCGGCGGGCGGGCGAGGAATTGGAAGACAGGCTGGAAGGCGTCGCCGCCGCCTGAGGATAGCGATCGTCCACGGCCGCCGGGCCGTGGGCATGACTTGCCGCCGCAACGCATCTGGCCCCGGCCGGAGGAGAGACGATGCCGACCGCCACCTATGCGGATCGCCGCCAGCAGCTGGAGACCTATTTCGACCGCACCGCGGTCGAGGCCTGGAAGCGGCTGACCTCGGACGCTCCGGTCAGCGGCATCCGCGCCACCGTGCGGGCCGGGCGCGACACCATGCGCGCGACCCTGCTTGACTGGCTGCCTGCGGACCTGACGGGGCGGCGCATCCTCGATGCCGGCTGCGGCACCGGGGCGCTGGCGATCGAGGCGGCGCGACGCGGCGCGCATGTGGTCGCCGTCGACCTCTCGCCGCAGCTGGTGGCGCTGGCGCAGGACCGTATCGGGCACGACCATGGCGACGGGCGGATCGACTTCCGCGTCGGCGACATGTTCGACGCCGCCTGGGGGCATTTCGACCACGTGGTCGGGATGGACAGCCTGATCCACTACAAGCCGGCCGATGTGGTACGGGTGCTGGCGGGCATGGCCGCGCGCACCGGGGATCTGATGCTCTTCACCTTTGCCCCGAGCAGCGCCTTCCTGCAGGCCTTCCTCGCAGTCGGCCGGCTGGTGCCGCGCGGCGACCGGTCGCCGGCCATCGTCCCGGTGGCGGAGCATAAGCTGCGCCAGCGGATCGAGGCCGACCCGGCCTTCCAGGGCTGGCGCACCGCGCGCACGCATCGCGTGGCGCGGGGGTTCTATACGTCGCAGGCGCTGGAGGTGCTGCGGGGATAGAAGGCAAGGAAGGTTGGGGAGGAAAAAGCATTTCCTCCCCAAACCCCACCTTTGCTTTTTGTGGGCTTGCCACCCGCCGCGCGGCGAATGCCGACTCACAAAAATAGATGAGGGGGTCCGGGGGAGAATACCTTCTCCCCCGGCCTTACTTCCTGTCAGACCTTCCCCTGCACGCCCTCGACGAACCAGTTCATCGACAGGATCTCGGCATCCGTCATCGCCTTGCCGGCCGGCACCTTCACCGCGCCCGCCTGGTCCTTCAGCGGGCCGGCGAAGACCACCAGCTTGCCGGACTTGATCTCCTCGGTCTTGGCGCCAACCTCGGCCACCAGCGCCGGCGGCAAAGCGGGGTTGAAGCGCGACAGCTTGACCATCCCGCTCGCCATGCCGCCCCAGACATCGCCGCTGGTCCAGGTGCCGGCGATCGCCTGCTTCACCCGGTCGATGTAGTAGTCGTCCCAGTGCATCTCGACCGCGGTGGTGTGGGTCTTCGGGCCGTATTTCAGCATGTCGCTGTCATAGCCGCTGCACCACACGCCCTTCTCCTCGGCCGCCTGCACCACCGCGGTGCTGTCGGTGTGCTGCGTCAGGTAGTCGGCGCCCTGCGCCACCAGCGTGTCGGCCGCCGCGCGCTCCTTGCCCGGGTCGAACCAGTTGCTGGTGAAGATCACCTTAATCGTCGCGTTCGGGTTCACGCTGCGGGCGCCGAGCAGCACCGCGTTGATGCCCTGGATCACTTCCGGGATCGGGAAGGCGGCGACATAGCCGATGACCCCGGTCTTCGACAGGCGGCCGGCGATGATGCCGGTGAGGTAGCGCGGCTCGTAGTAGCGGCCGGAATAGGTCGCCAGGTTGGGGCCGCGCTTGTAGCCGGTCGCGTGCTCGAATTTCAGCTTCGGGAAGGCCTTCGCCACCTTCTCGGTCGGGTTCATGTAGCCGAAGGAGGTCGTGAAGATCAGCTGGTTGCCGTCCTGCGCCAGGCGGCGGATAACACGCTCCGCATCGGCGCCCTCGGGCACGTTCTCGACATAGCTGGTCTTGACGGCGGCGCCGAGCGCGGCGTCCACGGCGCGGCGGCCCATCTCGTGCTGGAAGGTCCAGCCGGCATCGCCGATGGGCGAGACATAGACGAAGCCGACCTTGTAGGGATCGGCCGCGGCGGCGCGGCGGCCCGTGGCAACGGCCAGCAGCGCCAGCGGCGCGGCTAGCAGCGAACGACGGAAGATGCTCATCCAGGGGGTCCCATTGCAGGTTTCGGGGGTCAGCCGGCAGCGCCGAAGGGCTTGCCCAGCGCCGCAGGGGCATTGAGCTTGAGCCGCGTCGCGTCGCGGGAGATCAGCACCAGCACCACCACGGTGGCGAGGTAGGGCAGCATCGACAGCAAATGCGGCGAGACATCGAGGCCGAAGGCGCCGGCGTGGAACTGCGCAATGGTGACGAAGCCGAAGAGCACGGCGCCGATCGCCAGCCAGGCCGGCTTCCAGGCGGAGAAGACCACCAGCGCGAGCGCGATCCAGCCGCGCCCGGCCACCATATTCTCGGTCCACATCGGGGTGTAGACCAGGCTGAGATAGGCGCCGGCCGTGCCCGCCATCGCTCCGCCGAACAGCACCGCGGCATAGCGCACCCGCAGCACCGAATAGCCGAGCGCATGGGCGACGTCGTGGCTCTCGCCCACCGCCCGCACCACCAGCCCGCGCCGCGTCCGGTAGAGGAAGGCCCAGACCAGGACGGGCGCCGCCAGCGCCAGCCAGACCACGGGGTCCAGCAGCATGAATTGCTGCGCCATGGGGCTGGCGGCATCGAGGTCCGGCCAGATCACCGTGGCCAGCCCGGTGATCGGCGTGCCCTGGTAAGGCAGGCCGATCAGCGCCGAGAGACCGACGCCGAAGATGGTCAAGGCGAGGCCGCAGGCGACCTGGTTGGCCTCGCAAGGTCAGCGTCAGGACGCCGAAGAGCAGCGCCATCAGCGCCCCGCCAGCGCCGCCACGACAAGCCCCAGCAAAGGGCTGCCGGTAGCGGCGGTGGCGATGAAGCCGGCCGCGGCGCCGACCAGCATCATCCCCTCGACGCCAAGGTTCAGCACCCCGGCGCGCTCCGCCACCAGCTCCCCGAACCCGGCCAGCAGCAGCGGCGTCGCGGCGCGCAGCGTCGCCACCAGCAGGGCAACCAGGGCGAAGGCGTCAGGCATGCCGGGCGTCCCGGACCACGACCAGGCGCTGGTCGATGAAGACGTCGGTGCCCAGCAGGAAAAACAGCAACATGCCCTGGATGGTCCCGGTCGCGGCGATCGGCAGCTGCATGGAGACCTGCAGCTGCTCCCCGCCCAGGTAGAGCAGCGCCATGAGCAGCGAGGCGCCGAGAATGCCGAAGGGATGCAGCCGTCCCATGAAGGCGACGATGATGGCGGCGAAGCCATAGCCCGGCGACATCACCGGCTGCAGCTGGCCGACCGGCCCGGCCGCCTCCAGCACCCCGGCCAGCCCGGCCAGGGCGCCCGACAGCACCAGGCTGAACCAGACCGCGCCAGTGGCGGAGAAGCCGGCATAGCGCGCCGCCTCCGGCGCCTGCCCCACCGTGCGCAGGCGGAAGCCGGTGACCGTGCGGCGCAGCAGCAGCCAGGCCAGCGGCACCGCCAGCAGCGCCAGCAGGAAGCCGGCATTGAGCCGGGATCCTTCGACCAGCACCGGCAGCAGCGCGTCGTCGTCGAACATCCGCGTCTGCGGGAAGTTGAACCCCTCGGGGTCGATCCAGGGGCCATGCACCAGCCAGCCGAGGAACTGCACGGCGACGTAGCTCAGCATCAAGGTCGTCAGGATCTCATGCGCGTTGAAGCGGGTCTTCAGCAGCGCCGGGATCGCGGCCCAGGCGGCGCCACCCGCCGCGCCGGCCAGCAGCATCAGCGGCAGCACCCACCAATGCCCCTCGCCGCCGAAGGCGAGCGCGACGCCGCCGCCGGCGATGGCGCCCATGGTCAGCTGCCCCTCGGCACCGATGTTCCAGACATTGGCGCGCACCCCCACCGCGATGCCGATGGCACACAACAGCAGCGGCGTCGCCTTCAGCCCCAACTCGGTCAGCCCGTCGAGCGTCGAGAGCGGCGCCAGGAACAGCGTCGCCAGCGCGACCAGCGGGTCGTAGCCCAGCAGGGCGAAGACCAAGCCGCCGCCGAGGGCCGCCAGCAGCGCCGCCAGCACCGGCGAGAGCCAGAGCATGGCGCGGGACGGCTCCGGCCTCGCCCTCAAGCCGCAGGCGCATGGCCCCCGTTCCGCGCCGCCCATCAGCAGGCCGATCCGCTCGATCGTCGCCTCCGCCACCGGCATGGGCGGGAACAGCCTCCCGCCGCTCAGCACCGCGATCCGGTCGGCGATCTCCAGCAGCTCGTCCAGATCCTCGCTCACCACCAACACCCCGGCGCCGGCGGCAGCCAGATCCATCAGGTCCTGGCGGATCGCCAGCGCGGCGCCGATATCGACTCCCCAGGTCGGGTGCGCCGCCAGCAGGACGCGCGGGCCGGCATCGATCTCCCGCCCGGCGATGAATTTCTGCATGTTGCCGCCCGAGAGACTGCGCCCCTGCGCGCCGATGCCCCGAACACCGCACGCCGAAGCGGCCGATCAGCCGCGCTGCCAGTGCGTTCACCGCCTTCAGGTCCAGCAGGCCGCGCGGCGCGGTGACCGCATCCACCCGCGTCAGCAGCGCATTTTCCGCCAGGGTGTATTCCGCGACGGCGCCGCGGCCCAGCCTCTCCTCCGGGATGAAGGCGAGTCCGCGCGCGCGGCGTTCGGCCGGGCCCAGCGCGCCGATCGGCCTGCCGTCCAGCAGCACGGCGCCGGGCGCCGCGCGGCGTTCCCCCGCCAGCGCCGCCAGCAGCTCCTTCTGCCCGTTGCCGGCGACGCCGGCGATGCCGAGGACCTCGCCGGCCCGGAGTTCCAAGGCGATGTCGCGTAGGGTGGTGCCGAAGGGCTCGGCGGCGGGCAGGGTCAGGCGGTCCACCACCAGGCAGGGCGCGCCCGCGGCATGGGCGGCTGGGCGATGGGTGCGGGCGAGGGCGCCGCCCATCATCATCTCGGCCAGCGATTCGGCGGTCTCGATCCGCGGGTCGCAGCGCGCCACCACCCGGCCGGCCCGCAGCACCGTCGCCGCGGTGCAGAGCGCGCGGATCTCCTCGAGCTTGTGGCTGATATAGAGCACCGAGCAGCCCTCGGCGGCCAGGCGGCGCAGCATGGCGAAGAGCCCGTCGGCCTCCCGCGGCGTCAGCACGCTGGTCGGCTCGTCCATGATCAACAGCTTCGGCCGCTGCAGCAGGCAGCGCAGGATCTCGACCCGCTGCCGCTCGCCGACGCTCAGGTGATGGACATGCCGGTCGGGCTCGACCGACAGCCCATATTGCGCGGCCATCTGACGGATCTCGGCGCCGAGCACGCCGAGGCCCTGCTTGCTGCCGAGACCGAGGGCGATGTTCTCCGCCACCGTCAGCGTCTCGAACAGCGAGAAATGCTGGAAGACCATGCCGATGCCGAGGGCACGGGCGGCATTGGGATCGGCGATCCGCACCGGCCGGCCTTCCCAGGCGATCTCGCCGGCATCGGGCGCGACGACCCCATAGACGATTTTCATCAGGGTGGACTTGCCAGCGCCGTTCTCGCCGAGCAGGGCATGGATCTCGCCCGGGGCAACGCCCAGCGCCACATCGTCATTGGCCAGCATGGCGCCGTAGTGCTTGACGATGCCGGTCAGCGCCAGCCGCAAAGGCAGGACCTGCCCCGCCGGGGTGCTGACGGGTCTGGTGGCCGTAGTTTCGCGCAATCGCGAGCCCTCCTGCCCTGCAGCTTGCAGCAACCATGCCACGGAGCGAAGGGGCGACAGCCGCCCGGGCGGGAAAACCCTGCGCGTCGGCTGTGCTGATGGCCGGCTGAATGCCTGCCCGGTCAGCAGGTTACGCCGGGTTCAGCCATGCCGGGTCAGCGGACCAGCGCGCCGGTGCGGGCATTCACCCGCAGCTCCACCGGCGTGTCGCCCTGCCGGGCGCGCAGGCGGATCAGCTCGCCGTCGCGGCCCATCTCCTCCACCCCGGTATAGCCGCGTTCCAGCAGCAGGCTGCGGGCCTGGCCCTCGGTCAGCGGCGGCATCTCGCGCGGCAGGCCGGTCAGCGCGTCGATCCGGATCTCGGGCACCTTCTCGCCATAGCGGGTGGCGTCGGTGACCTTGTAGCTGTCGCCTTCCCGCTGCAGGCCGCCGATCTCGGTATAGCCGCGGGCGCGCAGCACGGTGCGGACCTGGTCTGCGGTCAGCCAGGCCGGGTCGGCGCGCTCCTGCTGCGCCTGCTGCGCGAAGGCCGGACCGGCCAGGGACAGGAGGACAGCAAGGGCAGCGAAGCGGTGACGGATCGGCATGGCAAGGGCTCCGGCAGGGCTCGCCCTCGAAGGGACCCCCAAACTGACAATGCCGGAGTAACCGAATCCGTCCCCGATGGTTCAGTCTCGCATAGGCGCCGGCGGCCTGGATGATGGGCCGCCAGCGCGCCACCTCCTCGGCCAGGAAGCGGCGGTGGAAGGCGATGGTCTGGCGTTCGGCGCTGGGAACGTCGGTCAGCAGCTCGGCATAGCGCTGGCGCATTCTCGTCTCGTAACGCGCCCTGCAGGGCGGCCGAGAGCTTCTCCTGGATCGGCTCCGGCGTGCCTGCCGGGGCATAGAGCCCGTGCCAGGTGCTCATCGCCACGCCGCTGAAGCCGGCTTCCGCGGTGGTCGGGGTATCGGGCAGGCCGGGCAGTCGCTGCGGGCTGCTCACCCCCAGGCCTGCACCCGGTTGTCGCGGATATAGGGGATGGTGTTGGTCGCCTGATCGCAGAGCAGGTCGATGCGCCCGGCCATGAGTTCCGCGATCGCCGGCGCGGTGCCGCGGAAGACCACGATGGTAGCGCGGTTGCCGGCGGCCTGCTGCACCAGCAGGGCGCAGAGATTGGCCGCCGAGCCCAGCCCAGCCGTCGCCATGTTCACCGCGTCGCCGCGGGCCTTCAGGTCGGCCATGACGCCGGCCAGGTTCTCCGCCGGGAAGCCGGGACGGGTCACGATGGTCATCGCCGCGTCGGACACCAGGCCGAGCGGGGCGAAGCTGCCGGGGACGTCGTAGGGCAGCTTGCGGAACAGCGTGGCGCTGGCCGCCATGCCGATGTTGTTGATCAGCAGCGTGTAGCCGTCCGGCTTCGACTGCACCATGCGCTGCGGCCCGACGACGGAGCCGCCGATGCTCTCGACCACCACCGGCTGGTCGAGCTGCCGTCCCATGCTGTCGGCGACAATGCGGGTGATGGTGTCGGTCGGCCCGCCCGCGGCGCCGGCGGCGATGATGGTGATGGGGCGGCTGGGGAAGGCTTCCCGCGCCCGCAGCGCGGGCGCGGCGAGCAGCAGCGGGGCGGCGAGCAGGTGGCGGCGCGTCGGGCGCATCGTCGTTGTCCTCCCGGGGTGGAAGCAAGGTTGGGGAAGGAAAAGTGTTCCTTTCCCAATCCCCATCCTTCGTTTTTGTGAGTCGGGTGCCGCGCGCGGCGGCTGCCGGACTCAGAGAAATAGATGAGGGGTCCGGGGAGAATACCTTCTCCCCGGCCTTTTCCTCAGTTCAGCCGCAGCTCGCGGATGTGCTTCGGGTCGGCCGGGATCTCACCCCGCTCCACCCGCTTGACGATATCGGTCAGCGCCGCGTTCGCAGGGGTGGCAATGCCGACATCCTTGGCCTTGTCGCAGACGAAGCCGTTGAGGAATCTGATCTCGGTCCGCCTTCCCTTCACCATGTCCTGGCCCATCGAGGGGCGGTGGGCGCCGCCGCCCGGCTTGCGCGCCTCGGCCAGGCGATGCTCATCGTATTCCTGGCGGGCGGCGGCGTCGCCCTCACCGGCGCGGGCGATCACTTCCGGGTCGATGTGGTGGATCTCCTCGAGCGTATAGCCGAGCGCCTGGCCGACCCGGATCGCCTCCGATCCAAGGCGCGCGGTGAAGGCCCGCAGCGTGTCGTCCAGCAGGATGTCCCGGCTGATCAGCCCGGTGGAGGCCGACATGCCGTTGCCCATCACGTTGGTCACCAGCTTCGACCAGCGCTCGCCCCAGAGGTTGGAGGTCACGGTGCAGCTGTCCGACAGCGCGCAGAGCCGGCCGATCTCGTTGGCACGCTCGGTGATGCGGCCATGCACCTCTCCCACCCGGAACACCGTATGCGCGGCGCCGCCTTGCCGGAGGCGCGACGGACATGGCCAGGCTCGCAGAGCTCGACGGTGATGGAGGAGGCGATGGCGCCGAGCGTGCGGCCCCAGCCGACCACCTCGGCGATCGTCTCCTCGTTCATGCAGTTCTGCAGGGAGACGCAGAAGCCGCCCGGCGCCAGGTATTGCCGCACCATCATGGTGGCCCAGGCGGTGTCGTAGGACTTGGTGCAGATGAAGGCGATGTCGAAGGGCTTCTCCTTCGAGACCTGCTGCAGCTCGGTCAGGTGGATCGCCTTCACCGGCACGGTGAATCCCGGCACGTCCTTGATGTGGGAGATGCGCAAGCCCTTGGCGCGCATCGCCTCGACATGCTCGGGCCACATGTCGACGAAGGTCACGTCCTCCCCGGCTTGGGCCATATGCGCGCCGGCATAGCCGCCGACTGCACCGGCGCCGATGATGGCGATGCGGTTGCCCATGGAATCTCCCCCAAGTTGCGTTCAGGCCAGTCTGCGCCGGGGGACGCCGATGGCAAGGGGGTTGCGCCGCGATCGTTACAGAACATATAGTGAACTCAATGGAAGGTCCCCCATGGAACTGCGCCGCAAGCTCGAGATCCTGGCGGATGCCGCGAAATACGACGCCTCCTGCGCCTCGTCGGGCACCGACAAGCGGGACAGCCGCAAGGGCGGGATCGGCAGCACGGAAGGCATGGGCATCTGCCACGCCTATACGCCGGACGGCCGCTGCGTCTCGCTGCTGAAGGTGCTGCTGACCAATGCCTGCGTCTTCGACTGCGCCTACTGCATCAACCGCGCCGGTTCCAACGTGCAGCGCGCCCGCTTCACGGTGCGGGAACTGGTGGAGCTGACGCTGCACTTCTACCGCCGCAACTACATCGAGGGCCTGTTCCTCTCCTCCGGCATCATCCGCTCCCCGGACTACACGATGGAGCAGATCACCGAGGTCGCCCGCCAGCTGCGCGAGGTGCACGGCTTCCGCGGCTACATCCACCTGAAGACCATCCCAGACGCGGCGCCGGAGCTGCTGGCCAAGGCCGGGCTCTATGCCGACCGCCTCTCGATCAACATCGAGCTGCCCATGGCCGAAAGCCTGAAGACGCTAGCGCCGGAAAAGGACGCCCCCGGCATCCGCCGCGCCATGGCCCGGATACGGCTGCGGATCGACGAGGCGCGCGAGGCGAAGCGCACCGAAGGCCGCGCCGCCGCGCCGCGCTTCGCCCCCGGCCGGGCAGAGCACGCAGATGATCATCGGCGCCGATGCGGCCGACGACCGCGCGGTGCTGGGGACCACGGCCAACCTCTATGGCAGCTACGGCCTCAGGCGGGTCTACTACTCCGCCTACTCGCCGATTCCCGATGCCTCGTCGCTGCTGCCGCCGGCGGCGCCGCCGCTGGTGCGGGAACACCGGCTGTACCAGGCCGATTGGCTGCTGCGCTTCTACGGCTTCGAGCTGGAGGAGATCATGGCGGGCGGCGAGGACGGCCACCTCGACCTCGGCATCGATCCCAAGCTGGCCTGGGCGCTGAAGCACCGCGACCGCTTCCCCGTGGACGTCAACCGTGCGCCGCGGGAGATGCTGCTGCGCGTGCCGGGGCTCGGGGCGAAGACGGTGGACCGGTTGCTCTCGGCCCGGCGGCATCGCAGCATCCGCAGCGACGACCTTGGCCGGCTGCGGCTGCCGTTGGCGAAGCTGCTGCCCTTCCTGGTCACCGCCGACCACCGGCCGCGCGGCGGGCTGCTGGACCGCGCCGACCTGCGCGGCATCGTCGCCCCGCGCACCGGCTTTGCCGCGCAGGCCCGGCCGGTGCAGCTGGCGCTGCTATGAGCGACGGCGTCGGCATCCTGCTGCCGGGCCAGGCGGATTTCGCCGCCTGGCGGCAGCAGGCGCGTCGGTTGCTGGCCGCCGGGGTGCCGCCGGAGCGGGTGGAGTGGCGCGTCCTCGGCGACCAGCCCGGCCTGTTCGGCGGCGCGCCGCCGCCCGCCGAGGCCGCCCCCGTCACCGCCAGCGTGCCGCGCGCATTCCTCGAGCAGGCGGAGATCGCCATCCGCCACCGCGACCCGGAACGCTTCGCCCTGCTCTACCGCATCCTGTGGCGGATCGTACGGGGCGAGCACGGGCTGATGCAGGTGGCGACCGATGCCGACATCGTCCGGCTGCAGGCCATGGCCAAGGCGGTGCGGCGGGACGCGCACAAGCTGCACGCCTTCCTCCGCTTCCGCGGAATCGAAACCGAGCAGGGCGAGCGCTACGTCGCCTGGTTCGAGCCCGACCACCACATCCTGGAAGCCGAGGCGGGCTTCTTCATCCGCCGCTTCGCCGCGCTGCGCTGGTCCATCCTGACGCCGGAGGCGAGCGCGCACTGGGATGGCGAGACGCTGCGCATTGGCGCCGGCGGCACCCGGGCCGAGGCGCCGCCCGAGGATGCGCACGAGGAACTCTGGCGCGCCTATTACCGCAGCATCTTCAACCCCGCCCGCATGAAGCCGGACGCGATGCGGGCCGAGATGCCGGTGAAGTACTGGAAGAACCTGCCGGAAGCCCGCGACATCCCCCGCCTGATGGCGGAAGCGCCGCAGCGCGTCGCCGAGATGGTGGCGCGCGGCGCGACGCCCGCCGCGCCCCGCCGCCAGCGCAGCCTGCAACCACAAGCCATGCCGGAGGTTGCCCTGCCCATGTCTGCAGACCTCTTCTCCCATACCGAAGACCCCGCCGCCGCCCTGGCCGCCCTGCGCGCCGAGCTGGAACGCCGCAACGACCTGCCGCCCTGGACCGCCGCGGCGACCCAGCTGGTCTTCGGCGAGGGCCCGCCCGGCGCGCCGCTGCTCTTCGTCGGCGAGCAGCCGGGCGACGAGGAGGACCTTGCCGGCCGGCCCTTCGTCGGGCCGGCGGGACGGCTGTTCAACCGCGCCGCCGAGGAAGCCGGCATCGACCGCCCGGCCGCCTACGTCACCAATGCGGTGAAACATTTCAAGTTCAAGCCGACCGGCCGGCGCCGCCTGCATCAGTCGCCCGATGCCGGCGACATCACCTACTACCGCCCCTTCCTGAAACGGGAGATCGAGCTGGTCGCGCCGCAGCTCGTCGTCTCGCTCGGCGCCACGGCGCTGCGCGCGCTGACCGGCAAGCCGCTGGCGATCACCAAGGTGCGCGGCGAGCTGATCGAAACGCCGGACGGCCTGCGCGTCTTCCCGACCGTGCATCCCTCCTACCTGCTGCGGCTGCCCGACCCCGAGAGCAAGGCGCGCGAGTACGATCGTTTCGTCGCCGACCTTCGCGCGGCGAAGCGCGAGGTGGCGTAGCATTCTCCCTTAGAGATGCTTGCAATCGCCGCGCGGCGCGTGGTTCGCTGGCGGCAGCGGTACCCGAACGGCGCCGTGAGAAGAAGACCTTGGGGGTCGTCCATGACCAGAACATCCTTCGCCCGCCGCAAGCGCGTCGTCGGGCCGGCAATCATCGCAGCGGGACTCATGCTCGGTCGCGGCGCCGCCAACGCGCAGTTGAAAAGCTACGACAGCAGCAAGCCCAGCTTCTGGCAGAACCCGCCTCCCGACTGGTTCCTGGGCGACGAGACGGAGGCGCAGAAGGGCCTCGCCCCGCCGGTCGGGCCGGCAACCCCGACCCCGCTGGCCGAGCTGAACGACAACCTCAAGAGGATCAAGCTGCCGCCCGGCTTCAAGATCGAGGTCTATGCCTCCGGCCTGCCCGAGGCGCGGCAGATGGCCTGGGGCGACAACGGCACGCTCTTCGTCGGCTCCTTCGGCGCGACCAACGTCTATGCGGTCACCGACAAGGGCGGCAAGCGCGAGGTCAAGACAATCCTGAAGGGCCTCAACATGCCGACCGGCCTGGCCTTCCGGAACGGCGCGCTCTACGTCATCGCGATCGACAAGCTGCTGCGCTACGACGGCGCGGAGTCGAAGCTGGACGCGATGCCGGAGCCGGTCGTCGTCTATGACGACATGCCGCCCTATGTCGCGCATGGCTGGAAGTACATCGTCACCGACAAGGAGGGCGCGATGTACCTGCCCTTCGGCCCGCCCTTCAACATCGGCATCCCGCCGACCAGCGTCTCGCAGATCCGCCGCGTGCACCCGAACGGCCAGGCGGAGATCATCGCGCTCGGCGTCCGCAACAGCGTAGGCGGCGACATCGACCCGCGCACCGGCCAGTACTGGTTCACAGAGAACGCCCGCGACTGGATCAGCGACGACCTGCCGAGCGACAAGCTGAACCACGTCACCCGGCTCGGCCAGCATTTCGGCTATCCCTACTGCCACCAGGGCGACATGCCGGATCCGAAATTCGCCATGGGCCACAAATGCGACGAGTCCACGCCGCCGGCGCTGAACCTCGGCGCGCATGTCGCCCCGCTCGGGATGAAGTTCTACACCGGCAGCCGATTTCCCGCCGAGTACCAGAACAACATCCTGATCGCCGAGCATGGCTCCTGGAACCGCCACAAGTATCAGGGTGGCCGGATCATGCGGGTGACGGTGGACCCCGATGGCAAGAACGCCAAGCAGGAGGTCTTCGCCGAGGGCTGGATCACCGGCAACCAGGAATACTCGGGCCGGCCGAACGACATTCTGGTGGCCAAGGACGGTTCCATCCTTGTGGCGGATGACTGGGCCGGCGCCATCTACCGGATCAGCTATTCCCGCTGACGTGATCACGGCCGCCCATCCGCACCGGATGGGCGGCCGCGTTCCGCCTCTCATGGAACACTGCATGCGCCCCGTGCTGGCCGCCTTCGCGGCCCTGTGCCTCTCCGCCACGCCGCTCGCCGCCGCCGATATCGAGGCCGGCCGCCAGCGCGCCGAGACCTGCGTCACCTGCCATGGCACGGAAGGCATCACCGCCGACCCGTCCATCCCGTCGCTTGCGGGGCAGCGGGAACGCTACCTGCAATGGCAGCTGGTCTTCTTCCGCAGCGGCCGCCGCGCAAACCCGATCATGGGGCCGTTGGCCGCCGATCTGACGGATGAGGAACTGCGCAACCTCGGCGCCTATTTCGCCTCCCTGCCGCGCGCCAACCCGCCGGCCGGCACGCCCGACCCGGCGCTGCACGACCAGGGCAAGCAGGCCGCGGCGCGGCATCGCTGCGCATCGTGCCATCAGGACAATTACGGCGGCAGCCAGGCGGCGCCCGCCATCGCGCACCAGACCCGGGCCTATACCGCCAAGGCACTGCGCGACTATCGCGCCAATGCCCGCCCGAGCGTCGGCGTCGCCGCGATGAACGAGGCGGCCGGCGGCCTCACCGACGACGACATCGCCGCGCTGGCGGTCTATCTGGAGCAGCCCGAATGATCCGTGCGGCCATCCTCGGCGGCGCGCTGCTGCTTGGCGGCGTTGCCTCGGCCCAAGCCCCGGCCCAGGGAGCGCCGACGCTCGACGACCCGACCGCCTTCGAGCGCGGCTTCGCCGTCTCACTCTACCGGTTCGATGCTTGCGGCGATGCGCTGGCCGGGCGGATGTTCCGCCGCGCGCTGGCCGAGCGGTTCGCCCAGTGTCCCTTCACCGCGGCGGCGCGCAGCCACTACCAGCAGGCGACCCGCGCCGAATCTGCCCGGGTGCGGGAGCGCATGAAGCAACTGGTCGAGGAGAATGACGGCCTGCCGCGTGAGCTGGTGGGAATGAGCACGACCCGCCACGCGCAGCAGGTGAGCGAGGCCTATCGCGGCTTCCGCGCCCTGCTGGAACGCTACCAGGCCGGCGGCGCGACGGCGGAGGCGGTGATCCCGGCGGCCTGCGGCGCGGCGGATGTGATGCCGTAGCGAGGCGGGGCGCCCCAACCGCGCGGCCAGCCGGGTGAGCGCCCGCGGCTCCCGTTCACGCTTGTGGCGCCCGTGCGCTGGGTGCGATCGGCCTGCGTGCCCTGCTCGAACGGCTGCGGGGCGGCAACCAGCGGTTGCGGCGGGCCATGCCGCAGGCCCCGGCGGTGCCGAGCCGAGGGCCTGCTTCGGAGCCTAGCCGCGTCGCGGCGACCAGCCATAGGCCCTGGCGCAGGCGCCGCCCATGAGCATGGCCCGCTCCTCCTCGTTCAGCCGGTCGGTGTCGCGGAAGGGCTCGACCGCCTGCGCGTAGTTGACGACGGCGAAGGCGCGCGTCCAGTCGGTGCCCCACAGGCAGCGGTCGAAGCCCCAGGCGTCGAACACGCGGGCCAGCGGGTCCCAGATATCCGGGAAGGGATAGGGCTGGCGTGACAGCGTGCAGGCGCCGCTGACCTTGATCGCCGCGTTCGGGCGCTTGGCGAGGTCGAGCACCTTCGGCAGGTCGGCCCAGGGCTGCGGCGGGGCAGGCGGCACGCGCGGCTGCAGGATGCCCAGGTGGTCGATGATGAAGCGCGTCTCGGGATGCCGGTCGATGATCGCGGCGCCTGTGTCGAGATTGTCCCAGCACAGGATGTTCACCGGGAGATCGTGCCGGACCGCCGCGCGCAGGATCCGGTCGAAGCCGGGATCGTCCGCCGCGCGCCCGGACTCCTTCGGCACCATGATGCGGATCCCGACGGCGCCGGGCGTTCGCTTCCAGTCGGCGATGACATCGGCCACCGCCGGATCGTCCGGGTCGACCGGCTTGACGATGGCCAGCCGGCCCGGATGCGCCCGCTGCACCTCCACCGCATAGCTGGCGTCGTAGCGGTACATGGAGAAGGCGGAGATGAAGATCGCCCCGTCCACGCCGACCTTGTCCATCGCCGTCACCATCTCGTCGCCGGTGACGTGGTCGGGCCAGTTCGGCACGGTATGCCATGGCCGCTGGGGCGTGTTCGCTTCGTAGGCGTGCACCTGTGAATCGATGATGGCCATCCGGACGGCTCCTCCCTGCCGCCCGAGCTTGGCGACCACCTTCACCCTGTGTCCAGGGGGTCGTTCGGCGGCGGCATTTGGCATTGGCAGCGCGGCGCATCCGGAGGCACCCTTGCCGCATGCCTCACCGCCGCAGCCTCCTCGCTGGCGCCGCCAGCCTTCTTGCCGCCCCGGCCTTCGCCCAGGGCGATGCCGCGCACACGCTCCGCATGGTGCCGCAGGCCGATGTCACGGTGCTCGACCCGCTCGCCACCACCTCCTATGCGGTGCGCAACCACGCGCATCTCTGCTGGGACACGCTCTACGGGCTCGACACCGCCTTCCGCCCGCAGCCCCAGCTGGCCGAGGGCCATGTCGTCGCGGATGACGGCCGCCGCTGGACCTTCACCCTGCGCCAGGGCCCGACCTTCCACGACGGCGCGCCGGTCCGCGCCGCCGATGCCGTCGCCTCGATCCGCCGCTGGATGGCGCGCGACACGCATGGCCAGACCCTCGCGGCACGGCTCGAGGAGATCCGCGCCCTCGACGACCGGCGCTTCGAAATGCACCTGAAGCGCCCCTTCGGCGTCATGCTGGACGCGCTCGGCAAGTCCTCCTCCTATCCCTGCTTCATCATGCCGGAGCGCTTCGCCGCCCTGCCCGCGACGACCCCGCTGACCGAGATCGTCGGCTCCGGCCCCTATCGCTTCGTGGCGGAGGAGCGCCGGGCCGGCTCGCAGGTGGTCTACCGCCGCCACGACGGCTACGTCCCGAGCCCGGTCGGCACCCTGGGCGTCACCGCCGGCCCGAAGGTCGCCGGCTTCGAACGGCTGGAATGGCGCATCATCCAGGATGCCGCGACCGCCGCGGCCGCGCTGCAGGCCGGCGAGGTGGACTGGTGGGAGCGCATCACCCCGGACCTGCGACCCCTGCTGGCGCGGCGGCGGGACGTGGTGCTCGACCGGATCGAGACGCTCGGCACGGTCGCCATGCTGCGGCCCAACCACCTGCACCCGCCCTTCGACGACCCGGCGGTCCGCCGCGCGGTGCTGCCGGCCCTGGCGCAGGCCGACTTCATGGCGGCGCTGTTCGGCGAGGACCGCAGCCGCTGGCGCGACGGCGTTGGCTGCTTCCCACCGGGCAGTGCGCTCGCCTCCGAGGAGGGGCTGGAGGCGTTGACCGCGCCGCGCGACCTCGGCCGCGCCCGCGCGGCGCTGGCGGCGACCGGCCGCGCCGGCGCCAAGGTGGTGATGCTGCACCCGGCCGACCAGCAGACCAACAGCGCGCTCACCATGGTGGCGGACGACCTGCTGAAGAAGATCGGCTTCGCGCCGGAGGACGCGACCTCCGACTGGGGCACCATGCTGCAGCGCCGGGCCAGGAAGGATCCGCCGGCGCAGGGCGGCTGGAATGCCGTGGTGGTGCTGTTCGGCGCCGAGGACCTGCTGAACCCCGGTGGCCATCCGCTGCTGCGGGCCAATGGCGGCGATGCTTGGTTCGGCTGGCCGTCCAGCCCGGCGCTGGAGGCCCTGCGCGACAGCTGGCTGGAGGAGGCGGACGCCGCGGCGCAGCAGCGCATCGGCCGGCGGATCCAGGCGCAGTTCTTCACCGACCTGCCCTATTGGCCGCTCGGCATCTACCAGGTGGACAGCGCCTACCGGCGCGGGTTGCGGGTCGAGCGGCGCGGCCTCGCCCTGCCGCTCAACGTGCGGCGGGAGGCGTGAGGATGCGGCGCGGGGCGGCCGGCGAAGCTAGATCACGGTCGAGCAGGAGGGCAGCAGGATGGATCTCGGCATAGCCGGCCGGCACGCGGTCGTTTGCGCGGCCAGCAAGGGTCTCGGCAAGGCCTGCGCCGACTCCCTGGCCAGGGAAGGCGTCAGCCTGACCATCGCCGCGCGCACGCGCACCGATATCGAGGCCGCGGCGGAGGCCATCCGCCAGGCGCATGGTGTGGCGGTGACCGCGGTCGCGGCCGACGTGACGACCCCGGAGGGCCGCGCGGCGATCCTCGCCGCGGCACCGCGGGTCGACATCCTCGTCAACAATGCCGGCGGGCCGCCGCGGGGCGACTTCCGCAGCTTCACGGCCGAGCAGTGGATGGCCGCGGTCAACGACAACATGGTCGCCGCCATCGAGCTGATCAGGGGCGTGATCGACGGCATGATCGAGCGGCGGTTCGGCCGCATCGTCAACATCACCTCCTCGGCGGTGAAGGGACCGGTCGCCGATCTCAGCCTGTCCACGGCCGCGCGGTCGGGGCTGACCGGCTATGTCGGCGGCGTCGCGCGGCAGGTCGCGCGGCACAATGTCACGATGAACAACCTTCTGCCCGGCCCCTTCGAGACGGATCGCTTCCGCGGCGGCGTGACCAGCCGGGCCAAGGCGGCCGGCATCGATGTCGCCGAGCAGCTGGAACGCCAGCGCGCCACCATGCCGGTCGGGCGCTTCGGCGATCCGGCGGAGTTCGGCGATGCGTGCGCCTATCTGTGCAGCCGGCAGGCGGGCTTCATGACCGGGCAGAACCTGCTGCTCGACGGCGGGCAGTATCCCGGCGTGTTCTGAGCCCGCCCCGCCGGTCTCCTACTCGATCGTACGGGGCGTGATCCCCATTCCTGAGAGCAATTGGCCGAGGCGTTCGTACTCCGCATCGAACATCGCCGCATGCGCTTCCGGCGTGCGTCGCTCGGGCGGAAAGATGCTGGTTCCAAGCTGGGTGAAGCGGGCAGCGATGGCCGGATCGGCCAGGGCAGCGCCGAGCGCCGCATTCAGGCGATCGATGACCGTGCGCGGCGTGGCGCGGGCCACGTACATCCCGTGCCATACCGCCAGGCTGACGTCAGGCAAGGCCAGCTCCGCCGCTGCCGGCACCTCCGGGATGCTGGGGATGCGGGCGGGCCCGGCGACCAGGACCCCTGGACTGCACCGGCCTGGACCTGCGGGACGGCATTCGTCGACTGGTCGCAGACCAGGTCCAGCGTGCCCCCGACCAGGTCGCTCATCGCCGGGCCGCCGCCGCGATAGCCGACGAGGGCCGGCCGTATGCCCAATGCGCGGGCCAGCAGCAGCGCGCAGAAATGCCCGCTGCTCCCGATCCCGCCATGGCCGATATTCGCCCGCTCGCCCTTCGTGCGCAGCCAGTCGACGGCTGCGGCCGGTGATGGCGCGAGCCCCTTGCGGGCCATCAGGACGGTATAGCCGGCATTGATGAGCCCGACCGGCGCGAAGGCCGTCCGGGTGTCGTAGGGCAGCCCGGTGAAGAGGAAAGGCGCGGCGAGCAGCGGCAGCTGCGCGACGAGCAGCGTCGTCCCGTCCGGTGCCGAGCTCGCCGTCCGCGCCGAGGCGACGGTCGTGGCGCCGCCCGACACGTTCTCGATCACCACGCTCCGCTCGAGGGTACGGGCCATGTGCTCGCCCAGGACGCGGGCGATGACATCGGTGCTGCCGCCGGCGGAAGCCGGAACGATCATCGTCAGCCGAGGGTTCGCCGGCTGGGCGCCTGCCGGCGGCGCAAGGATGCTCGCCAGTGCGGTCCAACAGGCGATGCCAAGCGCTGCCCGCGATAGGGTGCCGATGCGGCCCGGACGCGGTCGCAGGGTCGGTCGTGTCGGCGTGCTCATGCGGCGGCGTTCCTTGGCAGAGTCGGGGCAGCGGGGTCGGAGCGCAGCCCAGGCCATCGGCACCCGCCTGCCGCGGCACGCGGGCATCCTGATTGGCCGCCGCCACCAAGCCGGCCGCCGCCGCTTCCGCCCAGCGCCGGTTGTCGCGTTCGAGGAATTCCGCGAAGGGCTCCGGCCCCAGGGTCGCCAGGTCCGCGCCGAGCTCCGACAGCCGCTGCCGGATCGCCGGCCGGTCCAGCGAGGCCTGCACCGCGGCGTACACGCGCTGCGCCAGCGCCGCCGGCATGCCCGGCGGCGCATACATGCCGTACCAGCCGTTGAACTCGTAGCCGGGCAGCCCGGCCTCCGCCATGGTCGGCACCTGCGGCAGCAGCGCGGACCGCTTCGCCGAGGTCACGGCCAGCACCTTCACCGTCCCGGCCGCCACATGCTGCAGCACCGCGACGGTGCTCGTGACGCCGAGCGGCACATGCCCCGCCACCAGGTCGTTGAGCTGCGGCCCGCTGCCCTTGTACGGCACCTCGATCAGCTGGATGCCGGCCTGCCGCGCGGCGGAGGTGCCGGCATAGCTGGTTGCCGCCTCGGTCGAGCTGAAGGCGATGCTGCCGGGCTTCGCCCGCGCCGCGGCGATCAGCCCGGCGATGTCGTCGAAGGGCAGCTTCGCATTCGCCGCCAGCACCAGCGGGAAGCCGGACAGCATGGAAACCGGCGTGAAGTCGCGCACCGGGTCGAAGGGAATGTTCGGCATTGAGTAGCGGTTGATGACATGCGCCCCGGTGGCGACCATCAGCATGTGGCCGTCGGGCGGGGCCCGCATTACGTATTCGGCGCCGACGACGCCATTGGCGCCGGCGCGGTTCTCCACCACCACCGGCTGGCCGATCGCCTCCCGCATGCCTTCCGCCACGGCGCGGGCGAAGATGTCGGTGCCGCCGCCGGGGGCATAGGGCACCACGATGGTGACCGGCCGGCCGGGCCAGGCAGCCTGCCCCGCCGCCAGGCCCGGCAGCACGAGGAGGCTGGCCGCCCCCAGGGCGCTGCGCCGCGTGATCGCCATGGCTGTTGCCTCCCGGGCCGGTCAGTAGGGCGTGTCGCGCATGCCGAGCGACGCGGCCGCGCGCGCCTGCCAGGCCTGCATCTCCGGCGTCACTCCGCGCCCCTTGAAGCCGCCGCGCACCGTGCCGGACGCGACGGATTTGTAGGCCGCCAGCAAGCCGTCCGGCAGCGGCCGCCCGCCCGGCACCGCCAGCCACAGCCGCAGCAGGTGACGCTTCTGCTCCGGCACCTCGAAATCCTCGTAATGCGTGCGGGAATGGATGACGACGTGGTTGTTCAGCAGTTGCAGGTCGCCCGGCTCCAGCCACATCGAGAAGCAGAATTCCGGCGTGCTCGCCAAATCCTGGATGGCGTCCAGCGCGGCATGCTGCAGCGCGGTCAGCCGCGGCTGGCCGTCCATCGACTGGGTCGAGCGGATATGGTTGCGGATGTAGCGGCTGGCGAACTGCCCCTCCGCCATCCCGTAGACCGGCGCCAGGTAGGCCGGCGGCTCGTCGGCGGCTTCCTCCTGCTGCCGGCTGTGCGGGAAGGGCTGGTACAGCGCTTCCACCAGCTCGGGCCGCGTCGCCAGCAGGGCGTTGTGGATGGCGACCGAGCTCGCCAGCCGGGACAGCTCGCCGCGGCGCGCCGTCTTCAGGCAGAACAGCGCGACGACGTCGCTGCCGTCGGTGTGGAAGTCCAGCTCGGCATTGGTGTTGTAGCCGCGCCCGCCGCCGCCACGGTAGGTGCCGCCGGCATCCCGCACGTCGGAGATCAACTGGCTCGCCTTGCCCTGCGGCCGCGCCACGCCGAGATGCGTGCCGATCGCCCAGGCGAGCAGCCGGCAATCCTCCACGCCGTAGTCCTGCAGCGGCAGGCCGCGGATCACCCGCACGCCGCACCCCTGCTCCAGCTCCTGCGCCGCATCCGCCAGCACCGCGGCGAAGGCGCCAAGCGGCATGTCCTCACGGGTAATCTCCAGCAACGGCTTGCCGGACGCCCTGAGCCGGGCGAAACCGGCCTGCAGGTCGGCGATGGCGGCCGGATCCGGGCGGCGCAGCCAGCGGCCGGAGGCTTCGAGCTCGGCCGCGCGCCAATCGGCCGCCGATACGACAGGCTGGGGCATCTTCTTGCTTCCTCCGCGGCCAGGATGCTGGCGGATTCGATCCTTGTCGAGTTGCGGGCGCGGCCCGGGCCGGTGCCGGCGATGCCAGGCCCGGCAGCGGCGCGCGGCCGGGCGGGTCGGTCGCGTCCGCGAAGGCCGAAAGGGCGTGCCGGGAAGGCCCGATTCAAAGGCCTTCCATTTAAGCGCAACACTTCGAACTTATGCTTTCGGCTGCCGGAAGGGGCGGCTATGCTGGATTGCCTCGCCCGGTACGAAACGTTGGCTATCCTGCGTCGCATGGCCAAGGCTGAGGCCACCTCCTGACCAGGCAGCGGCGTCCCTCCCCTGGTACGGAGGGCAGGAGGGAGCGGGTGACGGCTCACCACCTCGGCTGCTCCTCCACTCAAGACCCTCTTGCCGGAATCACCTCGCGCGATGCCATCTTCCCCGCCTGAGCCGATCGCCGACGGCCTCGACCTGACGAGTTGCGACCGCGAGCCGATCCACCTGCTCGGCACGGTACAGCCATTCGGTGTCCTGCTCGCCGCGACGACGGACGGCATCATCCGCTACGTCTCCGACAACGCCGCGGCGCATCTCGGCATGCCACCGGCCGAGGTGCTGGGCCGCCCGCTGCACGAGGTGCTGGAGCGCCAGGCGCTGCACGACATCCGTGGCCGGCTGCAGGTGCTGCACGGCCATGGGCAGACCGAGCGCATCTTCGGCCTCGAGCTGGTGAAGGGACGTGGCCACTACGACGTCGCCGTGCACATCCAGCCCGGGCTCGACCGGCTGACGGTGATCGAGGCGGAGCCGAGCTCGGCCGATCCCGGCTTCGACCCCGTCTCCACCGTCAAGGGCATGATGGCGCGGCTGCTCCGCACGCGGGACATGGGCGCCTTCTACGACCAGGCGGCGCGGCAGCTGCGCGCGGTGCTCGGCTTCGACCGGGTGATGGTCTACCGCTTCCACCACGACGGGGCCGGCGAGGTCGTGGGCGAGTCCATGGCCGGCCACCTGGAACCCTATCGCGGCCTGCACTACCCGGCCTCCGACATCCCGCGGCAGGCGCGCGCACTCTATTGCCGCAACTGGCTGCGCCTGATCGCAGACGTGAACGCCAGTCCGGCGCCGCTGGTCGCCCTACAGGGCGGGGCGCCGCTCGACCTCTCGGATTCCGTGCTGCGCAGCGTCTCGCCGATCCACCTCGAATACCTGCGCAACATGGGCGTCGGCGCCTCGCTCTCCGTCTCGGTCATGCGGGGGACGGAGCTCTGGGGCCTGCTCGCCTGCCACAACGCGACGCCGATCGTGCCGGGCTTCCAGCGCCGCAGCACCGCCGAGCTCTTCGGCCAGCTCTTCTCGCTGCAGGTCGAGACGCTGGAGCGCGCCGAGGTGGCGCGCTACGAGGCGGATGCGCGCGCGGTGCATGATCGGGTGCTGGCCGCCATCTCCTCGGGCGGGGACATGCTGTCCGGCTTCGCCCATGTCGCGGCCGAGCTGCGCGCCGTGGTGCCCTGCGACGGCGTGGCGATCTGCTTCGGCGGGGAGACCGAGGTCTCCGGCCAGGTGCCGGACCGGGAGCAGATGGCGGGGCTCGTCGCGGCCCTGAACCAGATGGACACCTCGCATGTCCTGGCGGCCGACAACATCGCGCGGCTGCATCCGCCGGCCGCCGCCCATGCCGCGGCCGCCTCGGGCATGCTGGTGGTGCCGATCTCCCGGCTGCCGCGCGACTACCTCATCTTCTTCCGCCGCGAGCTGGTGCGCAGCGTGACCTGGGCCGGCGACCCGACCAAGCCGGTCGAGCCGGGCACCGGCCTGCTGCATCCGCGCCAGTCCTTCGCGGCCTGGCGGGAGGAGATCCGCGGCCATTCGGCGCCATGGACCGAGCCGGAGCTGCGCATGGCGGAATCGCTGCGCATCACCCTGCTCGAGGTCGTGCTGCGCCTGGCCGGCTTCGCCGCCGACCAGAGCCGCGCGGCGCATGAGCGGCAGGAGCTGCTGATCGCCGAGCTGAACCACCGCGTCCGCAACACGCTTTCCCTCATCCGCGCCCTGGTCTCCCGCAGCCGGGAATCCGCCGGCTCGCTGGAGAGCTTCGTCGAGGTCCTGAACGGCCGCATCCAGTCTTTGGCGCGCGCGCATGACCAGCTCACCGTCGAGAGCTGGGGCCCGGTCCAGCTGCGCGGCATGATCGAGGGCGAATTCGAGGCCTATCTCGGCGACGCGCAGCGGCAGCGGACCAGCGTTGTCGGCCCGGACGTGCAGCTGGAGCCGCAGGCGCTGACGGTGCTGGCCCTGGCGGTGCACGAGCTGGCGACGAATGCGGCGAAGTACGGCGCGCTGTCGGACGGGACCGGCCGCGTCGAGGTGCGCTGGGCGGTGCGGGAGGACGGATCGCTGCACCTGACCTGGTGCGAGAGCGGCGGGCCGCGGGTCCGCGTGCCGAACCGCCGCGGCTTCGGCTCCACCGTGATCGAGCGCTCGGTTCCCTTCGAGCTGCAGGGCAGTGCCACGCTGCGCTACGAGACGGGCGGGGTGCAGGCGGACTTCAGCGTCCCGGCCCGCTTCGTCCGGCTCGGCGCGGGCCGGTTCGCGCCGACCGCCACGAGCCGCCAGGCGGCCTCGGCCAGCACGCCGGTCCGTCCCTCCGGCACCGCCCTGGTGCTGGAGGACAGCACCCTGCTGGCGCTGGACGCCGAGGACATCCTGCGCGAGCTGGGCTTCGAGCGGGTCGAGGTGACGGGCAGTGTCGCCGCGGCGAAGGCGATGCTGGACCGGCTCGACGGCGCGCTGAGCTTCGCCCTGCTGGACGTCAACCTCGGCGACAGCACGAGCCTGCCGGTGGCGGAGGAGCTGCGCCGCCTCGGCGTGCCCTTCGGCTTCGCCACCGGCTACGGCGCCTCGGTCGACCTGCCCGCCGACATCAAGGACCACGCGCAGATCATCCAGAAGCCCTACCGGCGACAGGATATCGCCGACCTCGTCGCGCGCAGCCTGCGGCCCGGCCCGGCCAGGGGCTGAGCCGGCGGGCCAGGCCCGGTCCTCGGTTGTCGGGCCGGCGCTTCACGCCCTGAGCGTTTCCGCTCAGGACGATCGCGGGCTAGGCCTGCTTCCGCTCGATCAGGCCCCGCCGGATCCGCCGCCCGCGCCGGATCCGGTCCTCGATGAAGTCCGCCTGGCCGTAGCGCACGGCGCGCGCCAGGGCGTGGCTGTCCTCGGTGAAGCGCGCCAGCATCTCCAGCAGCGCGTCGCGGTTGTTCAGGAAGATGTCGCGCCACATGTCGACGTCGCTCGAGGCGATGCGGGTGAAGTCGCGGAAGCCGGAGGCGGCGAAGCGCAGCACCGCCTCGCGCGTCTCCTCCGCCAGGTCGTCCGCCGTGCCGCAGATGGTGAAGGCGATCAGGTGCGGCAGGTGCGACACGATCGCCACCACCTTGTCATGCGTCTCCGCATCCATCCGCTCGACCATCGAGCCGAGGCGGCGCCACAGCTCGGCGATCCGCTCGGCCGCGGCGGCATCGCCGCCCGGGACCGGGGTGATGATGACGTAGCGGTTCTCGAACAGCGCGGCGAAGCCGGCATCCGGGCCGCTGTGCTCGGTGCCCGCCATGGGATGCGCCGGAACCAGCTGGACGCCGGGCGGCACAAGCGGCCTCAGGTCGCGGATGACGCTGCCCTTGGTCGATCCCGCATCGCTCAGGATGCAGCCCGGCGCCAGGTGCGGCGCGATCTGCCGCATGACGCCGGCATAGGCGCCGACGGGGACGCAGAGGATGACGCAATCCGCGCCCTCCACCGCCCGGCCCGCATCCTCCTCGACCACGTCGGCGAAGCCGAGCTCGCGCACCCGCGCCAGGGTCTCCGGCCGGCGGGTATGGGCGACGATGGTCCGGGCGATGCCGCCCTTCGCCTTCGCCGCCCGCGCGATCGAGCTGCCGATCAGCCCGACGCCGATCAGGCAGAGCCGCTCGAACAGGAATTCAGCCATCCCGGCCGTGCATGAAGGCGCCCAGCGCGTCGAGCACCATGCTGCATTCCTCGGCATTGCCGATGGTGATGCGGAGGCATTGCGGCAGGCTATAGGCGCCCATGGCCCGCACGATCAGCCCGCGCGCCTTCAGCGCCGCATCCGCCGCCTTGGCTTTCTCTGCCGTGCCGAAATCGGCCAGGATGAAGTTGCCCTCGCTCGGGTGCACGGTGATGCCCATGGCGCGCAGCCCGTCGCTCACCTTGGCGCGCCACGCGTCGTTGTGCGCGACCGATGTCTCGACCCAACCCGGCTCGGCCAGGGCGGCGATGCCGGCGACCATGGCCGGGGCGTTCACGTTGAACGGCCCGCGCACGCGGTTGAGGATGTCGGTGACATGCGGCGGCGCATAGGCCCAGCCGAGCCGCACGCCGCCGAGGCCGAAGACCTTGCTGAAGGTTCGCGTCATCACCGTGTTGGTCCCGGCCTCGACCAGCGCGGTGCCCGGGTCGTAGTCCGGCCGGGTGACATATTCGGCATAGGCCGAGATCCAGCACCAGCAGCACGTCCTCGCGCAGCCCGGCGCGCAGCCGGTTGACCTCGCTGGAAGGCAGGATCGACCCCGTGGGGTTGTTCGGGTTGGCCAGGAACATCAGCCTTGTGCGCGGCCCGACCGCGGCCAGCATGGCGTCCACATCGGCGGTCAGGTTCCTCTCGGGGACCTTGATCACCTGGCAGCCGGCATAGCGCCCGGCGATGTCGTACATGACGAAGCCATGCGCGCTCATCACCAGCTCGGTGCCCTCCCCGCCATAGGACAGGATCAGCGCGCCGATCAGCTCGTCCGAGCCGTTGCCGCAGACGATCTTCGCCGGGTCGAGCCCGAAGCGGGCGCCGATCGCCTCGCGCAGCGCCTTCGCGCCGCCATCGGGATAGCGGTGCAGCTCGGTTGCCAGCTTCGCATAGGCGGCCTGCACCCCGGGCGGCACGCCGAAGGCGCCCTCGTTCGAGGACAGCTTCACGATCCGGTTGACGCCCGGGATCTTCGATTCGCCGCCGACATAGGGCTCGATCGTCAGGATGGAGGGGCGCGGCATCAGGGCAGGCATCAGCCTTGGTCTCCTCTCTCCGGCACGGCGTAGAAGCCGAGCGGCAAAGCGCGGTCGAAGGGCAGCGCGGCGAGCCGCGGGTCGCCCTCGGCGACCACGCCGTCCACCTCCGCGAGCGCCCGCACCACCCCGCCTTCGCGGCGGGTCAGCAGGGTACGGGGCGTCAGGCCGGCGGCGGCCAGCGCCCCCAGCAATTGGGTGCGGCCACGGTCGGCCGCCGCTTCCAGCCGCAGCAGGGACCGGTCGGCGCCGCTCGGGTCCGGCGCGCCGGGGGCGACGGCGAAGGCTTCCGGCAGGTTCTCGGCATTCGGCGCCCAGAAGGGCAGCCGTGCCATCACCTGCAGCCGCGGCGCATCCAGCCCCAGCCACCAGGCCTGGTCGAGCGGCTCGCCCTCCTCCGGCAGCGGCAGCACCGCCACCTGGGCCTCCCCGGACCCGACGGCGGCAAGCGCCCGCGCCGCGGTCGGCATGCTGCGGACCGGGGTCAGGCTGCCGAAATGCTCCCGTGCCAGCCGCGGCTGGTTGGAGTCCCGGGTATAGACGGCGACGCCGAAGCCGCCCTGCATGGCGCTGCTCGAGGCGAGGATCTCCCGCCAAAGCCGCACCATGGCGCCGGGCGGCAGGTCGCCGTGGTGGCGGCGCAGCAGCCGGCGCAGGATCATCGCCTCCCGCCCCGGGCGCAGCGGGCTGGCGCCGCCCTTGACCCGGCTGGCGGCGAGCGAGGCGACGACCTCGGCCCGGCGCATCACCAGGTCGTGCAGCTGGTCGTCGAGGCGATCGATCTCGCCCCGCAGCGCAGCGAGGGCGGCCTCGGCGGATGGCGGGGCGGGCGGGGACGCGGTGTCGGCGGCTGAGGTCATGGGCCCAGGGTTCTTTCCGCCCTGCTTTAGACGCGGCGGCGCCGGCCGCCAAGCGGATCACGGCGCCGCGCGCTGGCCGGGCGCGGTTCCGGCGGGGCTCGATCTGCTCTATGCAGGGCGCCCGAGGAACCCGCCCGCCATGTCAGCCCCCGTCGCCCCCTTCCCGCAGGTGGACCACCAGCGCGCCGTCTTCACCGACGGGCTGGCGCTGGATTGCGGGATGACGATCGCGCCGCTGGCGGTGGCCTACCGCACCTACGGCACGCTGAACGCCGCGCGCAGCAATGCCGTGCTGGTCTGCCACGCTCTGACCGGGGACCAGTACGTGGCCGAGACCCAGCCGCTGACCGGCAAGCCCGGCTGGTGGGAGACCATCATCGGCCCCGGCAAGCCGCTGGATACCGACCGCTACTTCCTGATCTGCGCCAACGTGCTGGGCGGGTGCATGGGCAGCACCGGCCCGCGGGAGGAGATGACGGACGCCGCCGGGCGCGGCCTCGGCCGGCCCTGGGGGACGGATTTCCCCAACATCACCATCCGCGACATGGTGCGCGCCCAGCAACGGCTGGTCGCCCACCTCGGCATCGCCCGGCTGCTGGCCGTGGTCGGCGGCTCGATGGGCGGGATGCAGGTGCTGGAATGGGCGGCGACCTTCCCGGACGCGGTCTATGCCGCGGCGCCGATTGCCACCGCGGCCTACCATTCCGCGCAGAACATCGCCTTCGACGAGGTCGGCCGCGCCGCCATCCAGTCCGACCCCGACTGGAAGGGCGGTCGGTACTGGGAGGATGGCCGGGTCCCGGCCCAGGGCCTCTCGGTCGCCCGCATGGTCGCCCACATCACCTACCTGTCGGAACAGGCGTTGACCCGGAAATTCGGCCGCCGGCTGCGTGGGGCCTCGGCGCTGACCTTCCTCGAGGACGTGTTCGAGGTGGAGAGCTACCTGCGGCACCAGGGCAGCACCTTCGTCCGCCGCTTCGATGCGAATTCCTACCTAACCATCACCCGGGCGATGGACTATTTCGACCTGGCCACGGAGCACAACGGCGACCTCGCCGCGGCCTTCCGCGGCACGCGGACCCGGTTCTTCGTCGCGTCCTTCTCCTCCGACTGGCTGTTCCCCACCGCCGAGAGCCGGGCCATCGTGCGCGCGCTGAACGCCGCGGCGGCCAATGTAAGCTTCGTCGAGATCGCCTCAGACAAGGGCCACGACGCCTTCCTGCTCGAGGAACCCGACTTCCACCGCGCCCTCGGCGGCTTCCTCGCCGGCTGCGCCGACCGCCTCGGGGTCTGAGGATGGAGGACCCGGCCTTCGACCTGGCGCGGGAGGGCGAGGCGGACAGCCTGCGCGCCCGGCTGGATGCGGGCCTGCCGCCCAACGCGCAGAATGCCCGCGGCGACAGCCTGCTGATGGTCGCCGCCTATGCCGGACGGCAGGCCACGGCGAAGCTCCTGCTGGAGCGCGGCGCCGATCCCGGCCTGGCGAACGCCAAGGGGCAACTGCCGGTCGTCGGCGCCGCCTACCAGGGCGATGCGCGGATGGTGGCGCTGCTGCTGGAGCATGGCGCGGCATTGGACGGCGCCGGGCCGGACGGCCGGACCGCCCTGCTGACCGCGGCGCTGTTCGACCGGGCCCCGGTGGTGGAGCTGCTGCTGGCCCGCGGCGCCGACCCGCGCCGCGCCGATGCCAAGGGGATGACGCCGCTGCAGGCGGCCCGGACCATGGGCGCGCGGGTGACGCCCGCCTTGCTCGAACAGGCCCTGGATCAGGCCTGACCACCGCCTCGCTTGCTGCACCCGGTCCTCGCCGCTACCCCAGGCCCATTGCCATGCCCGACACCCACCACCCCGTCCGCTACGTCGCCAAGAACATGCGGCTCGACCTCCGGCTGATCGCGGAGATGGTGCCGCACGGCCAGACGGTGCTCGACATCGGCTGCGGCGACGGCGCGCTGCTGGCGCACCTGTCCGCCGAGAAGGGCGCCGATGCGCGCGGCATCGAGATCGACATGGCCCAGGCGACCCAGGCGGTGGCGGCGGGGCTGGCGGTGATCCAGGGCGACGCCGACCACGACCTGGCCTTCTACCCGGACGGCGCCTTCGACTACGTGATCCTGTCCCGCACCCTGCAGGCGGTGGAGCGGCCGCGAGAGGTGCTGCGGCAGATGCTGCGCATCGGCCGGCATGCCATCGTCTCCTTCCCGAATTTCGGCCATTGGCTGCTGCGCTGGCAGCTGGTCAGCACGGGGAAGATGCCGGTGACCGAGACCTGGCACCGCGAATGGTACGAGACCCCGAACATCCATCCCTGCACCATCAGGGACTTCTTCGACCTCTGCGCGCTCGAGGACTATGTGGTCGAGCGCTGGCTGGCGGTGGACGAGCAGGGGCTGAAGGCACCCTGGCGGCGGTCGCCGCGGCTGGCCAACCTGTTCGGCGAACAGGCGCTCTTCCTGCTGCGGCGGCGCTGAGGCGGCGCGCCTCTGGCGCCCGCTACGGCCCGCCCTGGCGGAACCCGGACCAGACCCCGCGCCGGCCTTCAGTGCAGCCGGGCGCCGCGCGGCCGGCGGGTGGCGGGCGGCGGGGCCACCGCTTCCCGGGGCGAGGAGTCGGGCATCAACGACGCCGCCAGCGCCGCATGGCGCGCCGCATCAGTCGCACCCATGCGGAGGCACTCGGCCTCGACATAGGACAGCATCAGCCGCAGGGCCGACTGGTCGGTGGTCTCGGGTTCGGCTTCGGTCGGCGGCTGGGCAGCACGCATAGAGCGGCTCCGGTAATTGTGATCTTCGCTGACACACATACAAGTGAGAGGGTAACGCAGCAAGGCAGAACTCGTTTCAGAGGACGCCCACGCGGTCACAATGTCCTTGTTCCCGGCCAGTTTCACCAGAATATCGTCAACAAATCGATAACATTCAACCGTTGATACTTTTGCATTAGCGGAAAGGTGCTTCGCTCCCCTGGCCGCGGCTCAGAATTTCTCCACCCAGGGCCGCAGCTCGATCTCCCAGCTCCAGGCGCTGCGCGGCTGGCGGATCAGGTGCAGGTAGCTCTCGGCGATCGCGTCCGGGTCCAGCAGCGTATCCCCGCCCTGCTGCGGCTCAGGCCTCCGGGCGCTGCGGATGCCGCCATCGACGACGACATGCGCCACATGCACGCCCTTCGGGTGCAGCTCGCGTGCCGCAGATTGCGCCAGGCCGCGCAGGGCAAGATTTGCCCATGGCGAAGGGGGCGCTCTGCGCATAGCCCTTCACCCCGGCGCTGGCCCCGGTCAGCAGGATGGTGCCGGAGCCCCGGGATAGCATCCGCCGCGCCGCCTCCCGCACTGCCAGGAAGGCGCCGAAGGCGCAGACCTGCAGGCTTCTCTGCACCTCGGCCGGGTCCAATTCGGCGATCGGGCCGCGGGTGCGGTAACTGGGATTGTAGACCACCACCTCCGCCTCCCCCGCCGCGGCGAAGAGCGCGGCGACCTGATCGGCCTCCGCCACGTCGCAGGCATGGGTCGTGGCGCCGCATTCAGCCGCCAGCGCCGCCAGCTTGGCAGGGTTCCGCGCGGCGAGCGCCACGCCGTAGCCCTCCCGCGCCAGCAGCCTGGCGAGCGAGGCGGAAAGCCCATCCCCCGCGCCGATGATCAAAGCCTGCGGCATGCGTCACCTCCGGCGCGGGAGGCTACAGCGCCTTGCCTCCGGAAGGGAACGCGGCGTCGCCCCGGCGTCCCGTGTTGAGGGCGGCCGCCCGACCGGGAGGGCGGAAGCGGCGCGATGCGCTATGCTGGCGCACACCACCGCCGGACACCCGCCATGCCGCTCTCAGTCGATCCCGAGAACCGCCGCGTCACCGACGATCTCTACGCCGCCGGCCGCGCCGCCTTCCAGGCTGGCGCCTCGGTGATGGAGAACCCGCTGCCGGGCAGCGGCAATTACGGTCGCGCCTGGTTCGCCGGCTGGCTCGATGGGCTGGCCGACCGGCTGGATGGCGGCGACCGCCCGACCCGGGCCTATCCGCTGCTGCTGGCCGACGACCGCGCCAACTTCTTCTGAGCCGGCGCGGCGGCGGTCCACCACGCTCAGTCGATCGTCTCCAGCAACTCGCACAGCACGGCGCAGCGCGGCGCCAGGTCGGCCCAGCGGATGTGCTCTTCCGGCGCATGCGCCCCGGCGCCGGTGCAGCCGAGGCCGTCCAGCGTGGGGATTCCCATGGCGGCAGTGAAATTGCCGTCCGAGCCGCCGCCGCGGTGCTGCTTCGGCAGGTCGTAGCCGATGCGCGCGGCGATCGCCCGCGCCGCCTCGAACAGCGCCAGGCCCGCTTCCGTCTCCTCGAGCGGCGGGCGGTTCAGCCCGCCTTCCAGGGTGATGCGGATGCCGTCCTCCTCGACGCCGAGCGCCCGGATGGCGGCGATCACCCGCTCCGCCTCGGCCAGGGAAGGGGCGCGGAAGTCGATCCGGCAGCCGGCCTCGGGCGGGATCACGTTGGGCCGGGTGCCGCCCCAGACGGGCGCGACATTCGTGGTGACGCCGCGGCCGAGGTCGGTCAGCGCATGCACCGCCAGGATGGCGCGGGAGAGCGCCACCACCGCGCTCCGCCCCTCCGACCAACTGCCGCCGGCATGCGCGCTGCGGCCCTCGATGGTCAGGGTGAAGCCGCCGGTGCCCTTGCGGCCGGTCACGCAGGCACCCTGCGGGCCGCCGGCGGGCTCGGGGATCAGCACCGCACGCGCCCCGCGCGCCGCCGCCTCGATCGGCGCGCGGGAGGTCGGGCTGCCGACCTCCTCGTCCGGGGTCAGCAGCAGGGTGATCGGGCGCCGCGTCTTGGTCCCCTGGCGCAGGATCTCCCGCACGCTGTGGAAGGCGAAGAAGCTGCCGGCCTTCATGTCGTAGATGCCGGGGCCATGGGCGCGCTCGCCCTCGACCCGGAAGGGCATGGACTTCGCCAGGGTGCCGTGGTCCCAGACCGTGTCGAGGTGCCCGGCGACGACCACCGGCGCGCCTTCCCCCGGCGTCCGCGCGACCAGCGTGTCGCCGAAGCCCCGGCTGCCCGGCAACCGCTCGATCGCCGCGCCCACCGCCCGCAGCGCGGCCTCGGCCCGGTCCATCAACCCGTTCACCGCGGCCCCGTCCGGCGTCGGGGTCTCGTGCTCCACCCATTGGCGGAGCTCGGCGAGCAGGCGGTCGGAGGAGCCGATCTCGGTCGCGGGCATGCTGGGATCCTTCGTGCGGGTCGGCGCCATCCTTGTCGCTTCCCGGGGCGGGGGCTAGACCGGCGGGCGCATCAGTCAGGGTCACCCATGTCCGACGGCCTGTGTTTCGAGGATCTCTCGGTCGGCCTCACCGCCAGCTTCGGCAAGACGATCACCGAGGCCGACATCGTGCTCTTCGCCGCGGTCACCGGCGACACCAACCCGATGCACCTGAACGCCGACTACGCGAAGTCCACGGTCTTCGGCGAGCGCATCGCCCATGGCATGCTGGCGGCCGGGCTGATCACCAAGGTGCTCGGCACCCAGCTGCCCGGGCCGGGGACGATCTACATGTCGCAGAGCCTGAAATCCCGTGCCCCCGTCCGGATCGGGGAGACGGTGACCGCGACGGTCGAGGTCATGGCGCTGCACCCGGAGAAGCACCGCGCCACGCTGCGCACCGTCTGCGCCGTGCGCGGCACGCCGGTGCTGGAGGGCGAGGCGCTGGTCTCCGTCCCCAGCCGGGCGATGCGCCTGGCCCAGCAGCAGCAGGCGGCGGAATGACGCCGGCCAACGGCCCCGATGACCGGCGGGCAGAAGCCCGGAGGCCTGAAGCGGCGCCGCCAAGGATCCTCACCGACTGGCGGGAGGTGCCGGAGGCGCTGCGCGGCGCCAGCATCGCGCTCGGCAACATGGACGGCGTGCATCGCGGCCACCAGGCGGTGCTGGCGGCGGCGCATGCCGCCCGGCCCGGCGCCAAGCTGGCGGCCCTGACCTTCGAGCCGCATCCGCGCGAGCATTTCCGGCCGGAGGACCCGCCCTTCCGGCTGACCCTGCTGCCCGCCAAGGCGGCGGCGCTGGGCGCGGCCGGCGCCGCGGTGGTCTATGCGCTGCGCTTCGATGCGGCGCTGGCGGCGATGCCGGCCGAGGCCTTCTTCCGCGACGTGCTGCAGGACGGGCTCGGCGCCGTGCACCTGTCCTGCGGCCAGGACTTCGCCTTCGGCCACCGCCGCGGCGGCGATGCCTCGACCATCGCGCGCCTCGCCGAGGCCGCCGGGATCGGCACCACCATCGTCCCCCCGCTGGTCGATGCGCAGGGGCCGATCTCCTCGACCCGCATCCGCCGGGCGCTGCAGGACGGCTACCCCGAGCGCGCCACGGCGATGCTCGGCCGCCCCTGGGAGATCCGCGGCGAGGTTGTGCATGGCGACAAGCTCGGCCGGGTGCTGGGCTGGCCGACCGCAAACATGTGGCTCGGCCGGCACCTGGAGCCGGCGCGCGGGGTCTATGCCGTGACCGTCACCCTGCCGGACGGGACCGAGGCCAAGGGGTGGCCAATGTGGGCCGCCGGCCGACCCTCGGCGGCGATCCGGAGACCCGGCTGGAGACCTACATCTTCGACTGGTCGGGCGACATCTACGGCCGGGAGATCGGCGTGCGGCTGGTGAAATTCCTGCGCCCCGACGCGAAGTTCGACGAGCTCGAGGCGCTGAAGGTCGCCATCGCGCAGGATGCGGCGGATGCGCGGGCGGCGCTGGGGTGACGCGGGCGGGGGCGCCGCCCCTCGGGCCCCGGGGTTTTAGGAATTCAGGATCTCAAGACCCGAGCCATGCTGGTTTCGGACAAAGCCCGAGCGGTGGCCGGGGTGGCCGCCGGGACCTGGCTGGAACGGATGCGGCTTTCAAAGACCAAGGCTAATTTTCCTATCACCTGAGCCAGGCCGAGGTCCAGCGAAACCGGCGCCAACGACCCCCTTCCGGCTGTGCGGCAGCGCATGCCGGAGTCATCACCGGGGCGTGAGTGTCGCAGCAGAATTGGTTCCAGGGACTTTTTCCCTGCGTAGTCGTATTGGTTACGACCGCCCGGGATCACCGCTTTGCCCGTTCCGCCCTGGCTCGCCCTGCTGTCCGGGCTGCTGCTCGCCTCCCTGCCCGCGCGGGCGGAGGAGCCGGTCTGGCAGGAGCCGCTCTGGCTGCAGCCGCCCGGGGCGGATGCCGCCTTCCCGTCCTGCTGCACCAGCCGGCCGGCTGGCAGGCGGGCGATGCGGCGGTGGTCGTGGTGCCCGCCCCGCCCGGCGGGGTCGGGTCGGCGGCGCTCGGCCACCGCATCCTGCGCGCCCTGCTGGCGGCCGAGGCCGCGGTGGTCGAGCTCGACACCATCGCCGCCTGGGCAGCGGTGCCGGCGCTGTCCCCCTACCCCGCCCTGGATGCGGCCGACCAGCCGGCCGCGCTGCGCGCCGCGCTGCTGGCGCTGCGCGCCGAGCTCGGCGCCGGGCTGCTGGTGGCGGTCGGCCTCGGCGAGGCGGGCGACCTGGCCCTGCTGGCGATCGCCGATCCCGTCGCGCCGCCGCTCGCCGCCGCCGTCGCGCTGGGCGAGGCGCCGCGCTTCCTGCCTGGCCCGCCGCCGCCGGCGGCCGAGGCGGTGGCCGCTGCGGGCCGGGCTGCTCTGCGCCGCGCTGGCCGAGGCGCTGGTGCCCGCCGGCCCGGCCGGCGCGCTGCGGGACTGCCGGTCGGCGCTGCGCCGCTGATCCCCGCGGCGGACGCTTGACCCGGCCCCGTTCCGCTCCGCATAACCCGGCCATGCAGCGCTGGATGCATCGCCGCGGCCCCGGCCGCATGGTCGGCCTGATTATTGGCCCGGTCCTCGGCTGAGGGCCGGGCACCCGACCGCGCGCTTTCATCGCTCCGCCGCCGCGCCAGGGCGCGGCCAGGAACCAGACCATGACCGACCAACCCGCCGAAGCCCCCGCCCGCGACTATCGCGGCACCGTCTTCCTGCCCGAGACCCCTTCCCCATGCGCGGCGACCTGCCGAAGCGCGAGCCGCAATGGCTGGAGCGCTGGGAAAGGCTCGGCCTGCGCGCCCGGCTGCGGGAGCAGTCGAAGGGCCGCGAGACCTTCGTGCTGCACGACGGCCCCCCTTACGCGAACGGCCCGCTGCATATCGGCCACGCGCTGAACAAGATCCTGAAGGACGTCATCAACCGCGCCGCCCAGATGAGCGGCAAGGACGCGGACTACGTGCCGGGCTGGGACTGCCACGGCCTGCCGATCGAGTGGAAGATCGAGGAGGAGTACCGCGACCCCAAGGGCAAGTACCAGGGCGGCCGCCGGAAGGACGACGTCCCGGTGCTGGAATTCCGGGCGGAGTGCCGCGCCTATGCCGCGCATTGGCTGGGCGTGCAGCGGGAGGAGTTCAAGCGGCTCGGCGTGCTGGGCGACTGGGAGCAGCGCTACGCGACGATGGACCTGCCGAGCGAGGCGGCGATCGTCCGCGAGATCGGCAAGTTCCTGATGAACGGCTCGCTCTATCGCGGCCTGCGGCCGGTGATGTGGAGCCCGGTCGAGAAGACCGCGCTGGCGGAAGCCGAGATCGAGTACCATGACCATGTCTCGCCCACCTTGTGGGCGCGGTTCCGCGTGCAGGGCGCCGCCGCGGCGGACCTGGTCGGCGCCTCGGTGGTGATCTGGACGACGACGCCCTGGACCATCCCGGCCAACCGCGCCGTCGCCTATGGCGCGGAGATCGACTACGCGCTGGTGCATGTCGAGGGCGTGGCCGAGGGCAGCCACCTGCAGGTCGGGGAGACGCTGATCGTCGCCCTGCCGCTGCTGCCTGCGATCCGAGAAGGACGCGAAGCTCGGCGCCCACACCGTGAAGCGCGTGCTGAAGGGCGCCGAGTTGGCCGGTGCCATCGCCGCGCATCCGCTGCGCGGCGCCGGCTACGACTTCGACGTCCCCCTGCTGCCCGGCGACTTCGTCACGACCGAGGCCGGCACCGGCTTCGTCCACATCGCGCCGAGCCATGGCGAGGACGACTTCAATCTCGGCCGGCAATTCGGCCTGCCGGTGCCGGAGACGGTGGCCGATGACGGCACCTTCACCCGGCAGGCGCCGGGCTTCGAGGGGCTGCACGTCTTCAAGGCGCATGACGCGATCTACGCCGCCTGCGAGAAGGCCGGCACGCTGGTGGCCAAGGCCAGGCTGACGCACAGCTACCCGCATAGCTGGCGGTCGAAGAAGCCGGTGATCTTCCGGGCGACGCCGCGGTGGTTCATCGCCATGGACGACGCCAACCAGATCCGGGCCAAGGCGCTGGCGGCGATCGACGCGACGCATTTCGTCCCGGACATGGGCCGCAACCGCATCGGCGGCATGGTGGCGACGCGGCCGGACTGGTGCATCAGCCGGCAGCGCGCCTGGGGCGTGCCGATCGCCGTCTTCGTGGACAAGGCGACCGGGCAGCCGCTGCGCGACCCCACGGTGATGGAGCGCATCGTCGAGGCCTTCCGGGTGGAGGGGGCGGACGCCTGGTACCAGCCCGGCGCCGCCGCGCGCTTCCTGGGCGAGGGCGCGACCCGGCGGGCTACGAGCAGGTGATGGACATCGTCGATGTCTGGTTCGAGTCCGGCTCCACGCATGCCTTCGTGCTGCCCGACCACGGCCTGCCCTTCCCGGCCGACCTCTACCTCGAGGGCTCGGACCAGCATCGCGGCTGGTTCCATTCCTCGCTGCTCGAGAGCGTCGGGACCAACGGCGTCGCGCCCTTCAAGGCGATCCTGACGCATGGCTTCGTGCTCGACGAGCAGGGCCGCAAGATGTCGAAGTCGCTCGGCAACGTCACGGCACCGCAGGAGGTGATGGCGCAATACGGCGCCGACATCCTGCGGCTCTGGGTGATGAACTCCGACACCGCCGAGGATCTGCGGATCGGCAAGGAGATCCTGAAGCAGCAGGCCGAGCTCTACCGCCGCATCCGCAACTCCGCTGCGCTGGCTGCTCGGTAACCTGGCGGGCTTCGAGGAAAGCGAGACGGTCCCCCATCCCGAGCTGCCGGAGCTCGAGCGCTGGGTGCTGCACCGGCTGACCGAGCTGGATGCGCGGGTGCGGCAGGCGGCCGAGGACTACGACTGGGCCGGCGTGGTGCCGGAGATCCATAATTTCTGCGCCACCGACCTCTCGGCCTTCTACTTCGACATCCGCAAGGACGCGCTCTACTGCGACGCGCCGGACAGCCACCGCCGCCGCAGCGCGCGGACGGTACTGGACGTGCTGCACCGGTGCCTCTGCGCCTGGCTGGCGCCGGTGCTGGTCTTCACCGCGGAGGAGGCCTGGCTGGCCCGCTTCCCGGATGAGGAAGGCAGCATCCACCTGACCGATTTCCCCTTCGTGCCGGAGGGCTGGAAGGACACCGCGCTGGCGGCGAAATGGGCGCGGGTGCGGGAGATCCGCGGCGTCGTCACCGGCGTGCTGGAAGGCGCCCGGCGGGACGGGCTGATCGGCGCCTCGCTGCAGGCGGCGCCGAGGCTGGCGCTGCCGGAAGCCGATGCCGGGCTGCTGGATGCCGAGGGCTGGGCCGAGGTCTGCATCACCAGCGGCGTCACGCTGGAGACGGCGGCGGAGACGGCCTCGGCCATTGCCGAGGTCGCCCCTGGCAGCAAATGCGACCGCTGCTGGCGCGTGCTGGAGGAGGTCGGCGAGTCGAAGCGGCACCCGACGCTCTGCCGCCGGTGCGACGCGGTGGTGGAGCGCCAGTGAGCGCCGCGACCGCCGCCCTGCTGCCCACCCGCGCCGGGCTCCGCCTCGGCCTCGGCATGGCGCTTGTGCTGCTGGCCGCCGACCAGGCGAGCAAGTGGTGGGTGCTGCACGGCCTCGACCTGCCGACGCTGCGCAACGTCCCGGTGGTCAGCGCCGGGCCCTTCGGGCTCGACCTGACGATGGTGTGGAACTACGGCGTCACCTTCGGCCTGCTCTCGGGCCAGGGGCCGCTGAACCACATCATCCTGGCGCTGGTCGCCGCCGCCATCGCCGGCTTCCTGCTGCGCTGGCTGATGAAGGCCGAGACGCGGATGGTCGCGCTGGCGCTCGGCGCGGTCATCGGCGGCGCCATCGGCAATATCATCGACCGCCTGCGCTTCGGCGCGGTGGTGGATTTCATCCGCGCGCATGCCTGGGGCTGGGACTGGTACGTCTTCAACATCGCCGATGCCGGCATCGTCTGCGGCGTCGTCGCGCTGCTGGCGGACGCAGTGCTGCGGAAGCCGACCCAGCCCTGACCTGAAGGGGGCTTCGCCCCTTCGCGGGGTCCGGGGCAGCGCCCCGGCCTCCCCTCAGGCCATCGCGGCCTTCACCCGCTCGGCCGTGTAGGGCAGCGCCCGCACCCGCTTGCCGAGCGCGCGCGTGAGCGCATTCGCCACCGCCGCCCCGGCCGGGCCCTGGCTCGCCTCCCCGCGCCGAGCGGCGGCTGGTCCGGCCGGTTCAGCACCGCCGTCCGCAGCTTCGGCACCTCGGCAAAGCCCAGGATCGGGTACTGGCTCCAGTCCTTCGCCAGGATGCCCTTGGCGTCGAAGGGCAGGTCCTCCTTCACCGTCCAGCTGACGGCCTGGATGATCCCGCCCTCGATCTGGTTGAGCAGCCCGTCAGGGGTGACGACCTGGCCGGCATCCACCGCCGACCAGACCCGCGGCACCCGCACCGCGCCGGTCGCCCGGTCCAGCGCCACCTCGGCGATGCAGCAGACATAGGCCGAGAGGTTCTTGTACCTGGCGAAGCCGAGGCCGCGCGGCAGGTCGCCCCTATCCTCGGCCGCCAGCTTCACGGCGGCCTCGATCACCGCCCGCGCCCGCGCATCCTTCAGATGCGCCAGGCGGAAGGCCACCGGGTCGGCGCCGGCCGCCGCGGCCAGCGCTCGTCCATGAAGGACTCCACCGCGAAGACGTTGCCGTAGGCGCCCAGCGTCCGCAGCGCCGAGGTCCGCAGCGGCGCCTCCGGGATCAGGTGGAAGACCACCTTCTGGTTCGGGAAGTCATAGAGCGGCACCGCGTTGCGGTCGCCGGAGCCGGCCGGCTGCGGCAGCGCGCGCGGATAGACCGGCGGGTGCGGCTCGGCCAGGTGCCAGCTCGCCAGCAGGTTCGAGCCCTCCTTCGGGTTCAGCGGCCGGTTGTTGTGGTGGTTGCTCCAGACCTCGTGCGTCCACTCCACGATGCGGCCCTCGGCGGACAGGCCGGCCGACAGCGCCATCTCCATGGCGGGGTTGTAGGGCTCCCACTGGAACTCGTCGTCCCGCATCCATTGCAGCTTCACCGGCCGGCCGGGCACCGCGCGGGCCAGCAGCGCCGCGTCCAGCGCTGCGTCGTCGGCGCCGTTGTGGCCGTAGCAGCCGGCATTCTGCGCATGGCTCACCACCACCGCCTCGGCCGGCAGCCGCAGCACCCGCACCAGGTCGCGCTTGAGCGGGAAGACGCCCTGGGTGTGCGACCAGACATGCACGCCGCTGCCGTCGGCGGCGTACTGCGCCACCGCGGCCGAAGGCCCGATCGAGGCATGCGCGATGTAGCGCTTGGTGAAGCTGGCGTTCAGCCGGCGCGCGACGGGCGGCGCATCGCCCGTCTTCGCGGACGCCACGGTGTCGTCGGTCTTCCGCGCCCGCAGGTCCTCATGCAGCCGGGCCGGGTCGGGCAGCGCCGCCGGCACCTCCCACCTCGCCGCGTCGCGCAGCGCCAGCCGGGCCTTCACCGCCTGCTCCTCGCGCTCGGCGACGACGCCGAGGAAGCGGCCGTCCCGCACCACCGCGACCACCCCCGGCATCGCCCGCACCGCGTCGAGGTCGACCGAGACCAGCGTCGCCTGGTAGCTCGGCGGCCGGGCGACGCGGCCGAACAGCATCCCGGGCAGGCGCATGTCCTGCACGTAGATGGCGCCGCCGGTGACCTTGGCCGGGATGTCGAGCCGCGGCAGGCTGGTGCCGACGATCCGGTGCTGGCCGGGCGGCTTCGGCGCGACGCTCGCCGTCGCCTCCCGCGCCAGCATCTTCGCCTGCGCCACCGCCCAATAGGTCGTGCCCGCGCCGCCCGGCGCGGCTGATCGCCCCGTCCTGCACCGTCAGCGAGGCCGCCGGCACGCCGAGCTTCTCGGCGGCGAGGCCGAGCAGGATCGCCCGCACCTCGGCCGCGGCGTAGCGCAGCGCGGTGCCGCCATATTCCATGGACTGGCTGCCGGCGGTGAAGCCCTCGTCCGGCGTCAGCGCGGTGTCGCCGGAGACCATGCGGATGCGCGCGGGGGCCACGTCCAGCTCCTCGGCAGCGATCTGCATCAGGGCGGTGACGGCGCCCTGGCCGATCTCCACCTTGCCGGTGCAGACGGTGACCGTGCCGTCCGGGTCGATGCGAAGCCAGGCATCCAGCCGGCGGTTGGTCTCGAGGCTGCCGGGCAGCTTGGTCGCCGCGCCTGCGGGCGACAGGCTGAACAGCAGCGTCAGGCCGGCGGCGGCGGCGCCGAGGCCGCGGCGGGTCAGGGTCGTGGACATGCCTCAGCCCTCCTTCACGGCGCGCTGCACGGCGGCGACGATGCGGTTGTGGGTGCCGCAGCGGCAGAGGTGGTCGGCCAGCGCCTCGCGGATCTCGGGGTCGGTCGGCTCGGCATTGCGGTCGAGCAGCGCCTTGGCCTCCATGATCATGCCGTTGATGCAGTAGCCGCATTGCGCCGCCTGCTCGGCGATGAAGGCGCGCTGCAGCTTGTGGAGGTTGTCCGGCGTGCCGAGGCCTTCCAGCGTGGTGACCGCCCGGCCCGCCACCGCGGACAGCTCCGTCACGCAGGACCGCACCGGCTGGCCCTCGACCAGCACCGTGCAGGCGCCGCACTGGCCGAGGCCGCAGCCGAACTTGGCGCCGTTCAAGGCGAGGTCGTTGCGCAGGATGTACAGGAGCGGGGTATCGGGCTCGGCGGTGACGGTCGCCTGGCGGCCATTGACCTGCAGCGTGACGGGGGCCGGCATGGGGCGCCTCCTCTCCTGGGGGCGGGCCGATTCAGACCGCCGCGCCTGACGGCGCTCTGGTCATCGGACCGCCGGGTTCGTTTCCTCTGGCCCGGAGGCTAGCGCGGCTGGCGGTCGGCGCCGACCGGGATTCGCGATAAGATCGCGGCGATGCCCCGCCTCATCCTCGGCCGCCTGCTGCAGATCGCGGTCACCCTCGTCCTGGTCTCGGCCGCGACCTGGCTCGCCATGGGGCTGATGCCGGGCGACCCGGTCGACCTGGCGCTGATGGCGGACCCGCGGCTCACCGCCGCCGATGCGGCGCGGCTGCGGGCGCTGCACGGGCTCGACCAACCCCTGCACCTTCGCTACCTCGCCTGGGGCCTCGCCGTGCTGCACGGGGAACTCGGCCATTCGCGGCTGTTCGCCGTGCCGGCGGCGCAGGTGCTCTGGCCGGCGCTCGGCTCCACCCTCGTGCTGCTCGGCTGGTCGCTGCTGCTCGCCGCCGGGCTCGGCCTGCTGCTCGGCGCCTGGGGCGCGGCGCGGCGGGGCGCGGCCCCGGCGGTGGACGGCATCGCCATCCTGGCGCAATCGACGCCGAGCTTCTGGCTCGGCATCCTGCTGGTGATCCTGTTCGCGGTGGAGCTCGGCTGGCTGCCGGCGGGCGGCACGGCCGAGGCCGCAGGGGTGCTGGAAGCGGCGCGCTTCCTGGTGCTGCCGGTCGCCACGCTGGCCATCGTCAACCTCGCCGCCTATGCGCGGCATTCCATGGCGGCGCTGCAGGCGAAGCTCGGCGCCGACTACATCCGCACCGCGCGGATGAAGGGCCTGCCTGAGCGCGCCATCCTCTGGCGCCATGCCTTCCCCAACGCGGCGATCCCGGTCGTCACGGTGCTGGCGCTGGATGCCGGCGGCCTCGTCTCCGGCGCGCTGGTGACGGAGACCATCTTCGCCCGCCCCGGCATGGGCAAGCTGATCTACGACGCCATCATGGGCAACGACTACAACCTCGCCTTGCTCGCCCTGCTGCTGGCGGCGCTGGTGACCATGCTGGCGACGCTGGCGGCCGATGTCGCGCAGCGGCTGATCGACCCGAGGCTGTCGCGCTGATGCGGCTCTGGCTCGGCCTCGGCCTGCTCGGCACGCTGCTGCTCGGCGCCGTCGCGGCGCCCTGGGTGCAGGACTGGCTGGGGCACGACCCCTTCGCGCCGGACCTGTTCAACCGCTTCGCGGCGCCCTCGGCCGACCACCCGCTCGGCACCGACGATCTCGGCCGGGACATCCTGCTGCGGCTGCTGCACGGCGCTCGCGTCTCACTGGCCGTTGCGTTTTCCGTGGCGCTCGGCGCGACCGGGCTCGGCACCGCGATCGGCCTGCTGGCCGCCTGGGCCGGCGGCTGGACGGAGGCGGTGCTGATGCGGCTGGCCGACGGGCCGCTGGCGCTGCCCGCGCTGCCCCTGCTGGTGGTGCTGGCCGCGGTCGATACCGGCCGCTTCGGCCTGCCGCGGGGGAGGCGCTGTCGGACATCCTCCGCATCGCCGCCATCCTGGTGGCCTTCGGCTGGGTCGGCGTCGCGCGCCTCGCCCGCGCCGCGGCGCTGGGGCAGCTTTCGCTCGACTACGTCGCCGCCGCCCGCGTCGCCGGCGCCTCCGAGGCGCGGGTGCTGGTCCGCCACGTGCTGCCGAACATCGCGGGCCCCATCGCCGTCGCCACCGCGCTCTCGGTCGCCGGCGCCATCCTGGCCGAGAGCACGCTGTCCTTCCTCGGACTCGGCATCCAGCCGCCGGCGCCGTCCTGGGGCAACATGCTGTCGAATGCGCAGGAGATGGTGTTCAGCGCGCCGCTGACGGCGGTCTGGCCGGGCCTGATGATCCTGCTGGCTGTCGCCGGCTGCACGCTGGTGGCGGACGGGGTGCGGCGGAGGGGATGAAGGAAGCTTGGGGAGGAAAAAGGTATTCCCTCCCCAAGCCCACCCTTCCCTTTTGTGAGTCGGGTGCGCGCCGCGCGGCGCGTGCCGGACTCAGAGAAATAGATGATGGGGCCTGGGGGAGAATACCTTCTCCCCAGCCTGCCTTTATCCGCGCGCCGCGACCCAGCCCTGCGCCACGCAGAACTGCCGCACCTTGGCGCCGAGCGCGGTGCCGATGCGCCTTGCCTCGTCGGTATCGTCGGCCCGGCTGCCCTCGATCGTGGCATGCGCCCCGCCGCCCAGGGCGGCCGAGGTGGCCAGCCGCCGCGCCGCCGCGCCGACGCCGAGCGAGGCCGCCATGCCGGGGGCGCTGCCGCTGTCCGTGGTGCCGTCGAAGGCCTCGATCCGCCGCGGCGCCGCCCCGGACTCGATCCACCAGAGCGCGGCCTCCGCCTCCATCCGGGCCTCGCCGCGGCCGAAGCCGATCAGCGTCCGCCGGGTGCGGTTGCCCTCGTCGACCGCCAGCAGGCGGCCATCCACCAGCAGGGTGCGGCCGGGCATCGGCGCGGCACCGGGCGGGACGCGCTCGACCGGCAGGTCGGGCGAGGCGCGCAGCGCCTGCACCAAGGCCTCCGCCAGGGCGGAGGCGGCGGCGCGGGCGGCGGCCAGTCGCTGCTCGTCCGGGCTGGCCGAGGAGAAGGTCTGCTCGACCCGGCCGCGGATCCCCTGGTCGAGCTGCACATCGGCGGGGGAGACGGCGAAGTCGCGCACCAGGATGCGGCTCGGCGCCGGCAGGCGGGGCCGGCATAGGCCTGCTCCTCGACGACCTTCGCCTGACTGCAGCCGGCGATGGGCAGGACCAGCAGCGCGGCGCGCAGCAGGGATCGGCGGCCAGGGGTCCAGGTCGGGGCCATCCGGCATCTCCTCTGGCCGCGGGGACGCGGCGCCGACAGGACCGTATCGGTTCGCGGCGACACGGGCATCGATGCGCGGGTGATGCCACGGATTTGTGACCGACCCGGGTCAGCCACCCATCAGGACCGGCGCGACGCCGAACAGGCCGCGGTGGAAATGCAGCAGCGCCGCCCAGGCGACCAGCCCGGCCACCGGCGGGATCCAGCCGATCTCCCCCGGCACGAGCCGGTTGCGCCCGGCGGCGATGGCGCCGAAGGGCAGGATGGAGGTGGTGGCGGCCAGCCGTGCCCAGGCCCCCGGCGCCCGCGCCGCCAGCTTGGCGTCGATCGAGGGCATGCCAGCCAGCGCCGTCACCAGGAAGGCGCCGAAGAAGACGATGGCGGCGCTGTCGCCATTGCCCACGAGGTGAACGAAGGCCCAGAGCGCGAAGGACCACAGCATCGGGTGGCGGGTGACGCGCTGGATGCCGCGCGGCTCGGTGCCCAGCTCGCGCTCGCCGCCGATCGCGGTGGGGTTGGGCCTGGTGACGGCGGCGACGAACAGGATGAAGGCCGGCAGCATCAGCAGCACCAGAACCCAGCGCAGCCAGCCCGGCGCGGTCCAGAGCGGCGTGGTTTCCGCCGCGCCCCAGGCGCGCACCAGCAGGGCGATCGAGAGGAAGGAGAGCCCGGAGAAGACGCCGCGATAGGCGCCCTCGCCGATCCGCGCGGCAATGACGCCGCGCAGGCCGGTGCCGGATATGCCGACATGCACGAAGATCCAGAGCAACGCGGCGAAGAGCAGCCAGGCCATGCGGGAGTGCCGATGCGTTCCGTGGGAGGTGTGGTGCGGGGTGGGTCGGCTGAGCCGCCAATCCACGCCCTGCGTGTCTCCACGCAGGACGATCGCGGGCTAGCGGCCCGGCGCGCCGTAGAGCCGCACGGTGAAGTCGCCATCCATGCCGGATGGCGGTGCCGCTGGCGCGACAGGTTCGCGGGGCGGCGCCGGGCCGGGCAGCCCTGCGGCCCGCACCTCGCCCGGCGTCGCGCCGAAGGCCTGGCGGAAGGCGCGAGAGAAGGCCGAGGGTTCGGGGAAGCCGTGCGCCGCGGCGATCTCGGCGATGCTGCTGCCCGCGCTGGCCGGTTCGCGCAGCGCCGCATGCACCAGGGACAGCCGCAGGTCGCGGATATGGGCGGCGACGCCGCCCTCCGCCTCGAACAGGCGATAGAGGGCGGAGCGTGACAGGCCGGCGGCGGCGGCGAGCCTTTCGGGGGTCAGCCGGGTCGAGCCGATGTGCCGGCGGATCGCCTGGCGCACGCGTTCCTTCGCCAGGTTGGTGGCAATGGCCGGGGGCGACGGCGTGCCGGTGAGGAGGCAGGCCGCGATGGTCGCGCGCGTCGCCTCGGCCAGCACCGGCACCTCGGCCGCGGCGGCCGTCGCCAGGCGGCGCGGCAGCGCCAGCATCAGATCGGCCAGCAGCCCGGCGCCGGCGCCCCGCAGCGGGCCGGGCGGCATGGCGCCCAGCCCGGCGGAAAGCTGCGGGTGCAGGTCGCGGGAGATGCAGAGCGAAACCCACTCCGCCTCGGTCCACTCCGCCTCCCAGGTCTCGTGCATGGAGAAGAGCACCGGCTCGCCAGGCCCCAGGCGGGCGGTGAAGCCGGGATGCCGGAGCCGGCTCTCCCCACGGCGCAACACCCGCAGCACCCAATGGTCCAGCCAGTCCCGCCGCGCGCGGGCGGCGTCGCGCGCGAAGCGCGTCGGCGACACGCGGGTGACGCTGAGCACCATGCCGGCGCCGAGCGGACGGTTCTCGCAGAGGGTGCCGACGCCGTCGCCATCGGGGTTCGGCACGGTGATCGCGTTCAACGCGCCGAAGGCGGCGTTCCAGGCCTCCACGCGCCGGGCTGGCGGCAGGCCATCGGTGGTGAAGACGACCGGGGCCGGGACGCCCTGGCCAGTCGGCGCCGGTGCAAGCATCGGTCCGCTCCTTGCCGCGGGTCGGCCCGCGGCGGGTTTCGTGACGCGCTTGCATCATGCCACGGGCCTGCCGGACGTACCAGGAAAGGCGACGACGGGGCGCCGCGCCCCCGGCCGGCCAGAAACACGGTTTGGTGAGCGCGCCTGGCCCACGCCTGGGGTCACGCTGCCTCGCCTCAGCCCGGCCGCCAGGCCCGGTGATAGGGGTGGTTCGCGCGGATCGCCTGCACCCGGTACCACTGCTCCGCCAGCAGGCCGCGGACCAGGAAATGCGGCCAGGTCAGCGGGCCGAGCGACAGCGTGTGATCGGCCCGGGCCAGCACCGCGGGGTCCAGCCCCTCCGCCCCGCCGATGACGAAGGCGAGCGGCCGGGCGGTCGCCTCCCAGCGCTCGGCGAGTGCCGCCAGCGCCTCGCTGCTCGGCGCCTGGCCGCCGAGGTCCATGGCGACCAGCAGCGCGCCCTCCGGCAGGGCGGCCAGCAGCGCCGCCCCTTCCCGCCGCCGCACCTCGGCGGCGCTGCCGCGCGCCTCGGGCAGCTCGGTCACCGCCAGGGGCGGGCGCAGCCGGGCATTGTAGTGCTCGAACAGCGCCGCCTCCGGCCCCGGCTTGAGCCGGCCGATCGCCAGCAGGCGGGGCGGCTTCATGCCGCCCCCGCGCCGGCGCCGCGGCCATGCTCAGCCCTCGGCCGGGCCTTCGGGCGCCGGGCTTTGCGGCCCCCACATCCGCTCAAGCCCGTAGGTGACGCGCGCCTCCGGCCGGAACAGGTGGATCACCAGGTCGCCGGCATCGATCAGCACCCAGTCCGGCGAGGTCTCGATCTTGTTGCGCCGGATCTTCATCCCGGCCTTCTCCAGGGCGTCCTCCAGATGCGCCGCCATGGCCTGGAGCTGCCGCTCCACCTGGCCGGTGGCGAGGATCATCCGGTCGGTGACGTCGGACCGGCCGGTGACGTCGAGCACCAGGATCTCCTCGGCCTTGTCGTCCTCAAGGCTGGCGCGGACGACGGCCACCAGCTCCGCCAGCCGATCGGGCGCGAGCTTCTCCTTGCGCGCACGCTTCGGCGCGGCGTCGGGGCCGGCAGCGACCTGGCGCTTGCTGAGCGCCGCCGGTTCCGCCTTGGCCTTCGGCGCCGGCTTCGGCCGGGCCGTCGGGGTCGCCCGCACCTGGACGGGCCCGGTGGACTTGGCGGTCCCGGTGGATTTGGGACGGGCCAGCGGCTTCTGCGCCGTGGCGCGCGGCCGCGCGGGGGCGCCGGCCGCGGCGCGGGTCGGCTTCGGCCGGGCGCTCGCCGGCTTCCCGGCGGGCTTTGCCGCGCGCGGACGCTCGGCGGCGGCCGGGCGCTCGGCGCGCGCGGCGGCACCGCGGGCCGGACCCGCGGCCCCACGCGCCGGTGGCTTGGCCGTGCGCGGCCGTTCGGCGGCGGCCGAGCGCTCGGGGCGCGCGGCGGCCGGGCGCTCGGCGCGGGCGGGCCCTGCCGCGGCGCCGCGCGTGGCCGGCTTGGCCCCGCGCGCGCGCTCGGCGCCCGCCGGCCGCTCGGGCCGCGGCACCGGCTTCGCGGCCAGCCGCTTCGGCGCGCGGGACGGCGCTTCCGCCGCCTCGGCGCGGGAGGGCGCGGGCCGGGCCGAACGCGGCTTCGGCGTGGCGGATCTGGACGCGGTGCTTCTGGACGGGCCGGTCATCGACCGGCTCCGCGGGGTGGGCTTGCCCCCTCGGGGGCCTTCGGGGTGCGCGCGATCTGCGCCTCCTGTTGTCGGTGGCCGTTGCCGGCCGAAGCTTATACGAAACCTTCGCCCCGTGCCGCACGGATCGCGGTGGCGCTGGCCGGATGTTCCCGCGCCGGCAGCAGGCACCAGGGCGCATGCGTCGGTTCAGGCCGGCGGGCAGGGCCCGTGGCCGGGCCAGCTCTGGGCCAATAGCGCCGCAGGCCGCCGCCGGTGCCGCGCCAGAACGCGCGCCGCCTGGCCGTGCAGGGCCGCCCGCGTCTTCCCCGGCCGCGGCACGACCGCGATCGGGGTGGTCCGGGCGATCCGCCGCCAGCGCTTCCAGCGGGGCAATTGGGCGAGGTTGTCCGCCCCCACCACCAGCACGAAGCGGGCCCGGGGGAAGCGCCGGCGCAGCCGCGCCAGCGTGTCGTCGGTGTAGCGGGTGCCGAGCCGCGCCTCGACATCCGTCGCCACCACGCCGCGCCCATCGGCGATTTTCCGGGCGCTGTCCAGCCGCGCCTCGAAGGGCGCCATGCCGCGGCGCGGCTTCAGCGGGTTGCCGGGCGACACCATCAGCCAGACCTCGTCGAGGCCGAGCCGCCGCCGCGCCACCTCCGCCACATGCCGGTGGCCGGCATGGGCCGGGTTGAAGCTGCCGCCGAGCAGGCCGATCCGCGCCCGGCGGTTGTCGCCCCAGGGACCTGGCGGGATTGTCAGCGCCGGCTCATGGGATGCGGACCTCGACCGTCACCGGCTGCGCCGCCAACCCTTCGTAGCGCTGGACATAGGCATGCCCGGCCTGGGCCGGCACCGAGGGGGCGAAGCCGCCGAGCGAGACGATGTCGCCGGGCTTCAGCGCCTTCCCGGTCTTCGCCAGGTCGCCGACCAGATAGGTCACCGCGTTCAGCGGATGGCCGAGCAGGGCGCTGCCAGGCGCCCGGGCGATTTCCTTGTCGTTGTCGGTGAAGGTCACGGTCATCGAGGCCAGCCGGGCGGCGAATGCCGGGCTCGCCTCGACCGCGACGGGCTCGCCCACCACGCCGAGCCGGGCGGAGACATTGGCCGAGACCAGGATCGGCCCGTCCACCTTGCCGGCGACGCCGCCGCGCGGCAGCTCGATGAAGGGAATCACCTGGTCGAGATGGCGGAGGATCGCCACCGGGTCCTGGCCGGCGGTATTGATCCCGGCATCCTTCACCCGGACCAGCAGATCGGCCTCGACCCCGAGGCCGCCAACCTGCGGCGTGAGCGCGACGGTCGCGGGGCTCTTCGCCGCGATCGTGCTGGCGAAGATCACGCCCCAGACCGGGCCGGTGACGCCGTAGCGCTGCTGCGCCGCGGGGTCGCGAGGCCGACCTTGTAGCCGACCGGCGGCCCGAAGGCCGGCGCCAGCAGCGGCACCAGCTTGTCGCGGGCGCATTCGGCATCGGCCATGGAGAGGCCTGGGAAAGGCTCGGCCGGCTGGCCGCCGGTGAGCGCCGCGGCCATGCGGGCAAGGGCCGCGTCGTCCGGGCAGGCGGCACTGGCGGCGAAAGGCGCCAGCAGGGCGCAGGCGAGCAGTATCCGGCGCATGGCCGTTTCCCCCGTGATCAAGGCCGGGTCTGCCCGGTCCCGATCACATGGTAGCGGTAGGTGCAGAGCTGCTCCAACCCCACCGGACCGCGCGCATGCAGCCGCCCGGTGGCGATGCCGATCTCGGCGCCGAAGCCGAACTCGCCGCCGTCGCAAAACTGGGTGGAGGCGTTCCACATCCCCACCGCGCTATCCAGGCCATCGAGGAATTGCTGCGCCGCCGCGGCATCCGCGGTGACGATCGCCTCGGTATGCTCCGAGCCATGCCGGCGGATATGGTCGAGCGCGGCCTCGACGCCGTCCACCACCGCGACCGACAGCACGGAGTCCAGCCATTCGGTGGAGAAATCCTCCGCCGAGGCGGCCGGCAAGCTCGGGGCAGAGGTCGCGCGCCGCGGCATCGGCGCGGAAATCGCAGCCGAGCGCCCGGAGGTCGGCGACCAGCACCGGCAGCAGCGAAGGCGCGATGGCCGCGTCGATCAGCAGCGTCTCGGTCGCGCCGCAGACGCCGGTGCGGCGCATCTTGGCATTGGCCAGGATCTCCCGCGCCATCGCCGGGTCAGCGGCGGCGTGGACGTAGGTGTGGCAGAGCCCCTCGGCATGGGCGAGGACGGGGACGCGCGCCTCCTCCAGCACCCGGGTCACCAGCCCCTTGCCGCCGCGCGGGATGATCAGGTCGATCAGCCCCGAGGCGCGCAGCATGGCGCCGACGAAGGCGCGGTCGGCGGTGGGCGCGATCTGCACCGCCGCCTCCGGCAGGCCGGCGGCGCGCAGCCCGTCCGCGATGCAGGCATGGATCGCGGCGGCGCTGCGGGTGCTCTCCGACCCGCCGCGCAGGATCACCGCATTGCCGGACTTGAGGCACAGCGCGGCGGCATCGGCGGTCACGTTCGGCCGGCTCTCGAAGATCATACCGATGACGCCGAGCGGCTGGGCGACGCGGCGGATGCGAAGGCCATTCGGCCGGTCCCATTCCGCCAGCACCCGTCCCACGGGGTCGGGCAGCGCGGCGACTTCCTCAAGCCCCTTCGCCATCGCCTCGATCCTGGCCGGGGTCAGGGTCAGGCGGTCCTTGAAAGCGGCGGACAGGCCGGGGGCGCCGGCGAGATCGGCCTCGTTCGCCGCCAGGATCTCGGCGCTCCGGGCCCGCAGCGCCGCAGCGGCGGCCAGCAGCGCCGCATCCTTGGCCGGTCGCGGCGCGCGCGCGAGGCTGCCGGCCGCCGCGCGGGCGGCGCGGGCGGCGGTCTCGAGCAGGCGGGCGGATCTGTCGGTGATGGCGTTCATGGCGGGGCTCCCGAGCCCTGGTGCTTAGCCCGGATCGCGCGGCCGGGCCAAGGCGGCGGACCGGGCATGCATGCGCCTGTGACATACCAGTTGTCGCCCGGCGGCCTTGCCGCCTTGCCGCCTGGCGGCAATGATCCCCCTGGAAACGCCGGGAAGCCGATGCAGCAGACCCTCGACGGCGCCATGCGGCGCAACCTCTTCCTCCTGGCCTGCTGCCAGGCGATCGGCCAGGCCGGCAACACGATGATGTTCGCCGCGACCGCCCTTTCGGTCGTCACCTTCTTCCCCGACCGCGAGCTGGCGACGCTGCCGATCACGATGCAGCATCTCGGCGTCATGCTCTCGGTCTTCCCGGCCGGGCTGCTGATGCAGCGGCTGGGGCGCGGCTTCGGCTTCCGGCTCGGCTCGGTCATGGGCATGACCGGCGCCAGCATCGTCGGGCTCGGCCTCTATACCGGCACCTTCCTGCTGATGTGCCTGGGCGGGCTGATCCTCGGCCATGCCGTCGCCAGCCTGCAGATGTACCGCTTCGCCGCGGTCGAGCTCGCACCGCCCGCCTATCGCGCCCGGGCGATCTCCTGGGTCACCGCGGGCGGCGTGGTCGCCGGCATTCTCGGCCCGTCCCTGGTGCGCATCACCCACGACCAGGTCATGCCGCTGTATCTCGCGACCTATGGGGCGATGGTCGGCATCCACCTGACCGTCTTCACCATCATGTCCTTCATCCGCTTTCCGTCGATGGCGCCGCCGCCGCCGGTGGCAGGCGCCGCCGCCATCGCGCCGCCGCGGCCGCTGCGGGAGATCGCCGCGCAGCCCAAGTTCATCGTCGCCGTCGCCTCCGCCATGGCGGCCTTCGGGATGATGTCCTTCCTGATGAGCGCCTCGCCCCTGGCGATCGTCGCCTGCGGCCTGCCGCACACGGAGGCGCATTGGGTCATCTTCCTGCACGTGATGGGCATGTTCGTGCCGGCCTTCTTCACCGGCAACCTGATCACCCGCTACGGCACCACCAATGTCATGGTCGCCGGCATCCTGATCATGGGCGGCGGCATCGCCGCCGGGCTGATGGGCGAGACGGAATGGCACTTCCGCATCGCGCTGACGCTGAACGGCTTCGGCTGGAACTTCCTCTTCGTCGGCGCGACCACGCTGGTCACCACCTGCTACCGGACGAACGAGCGCGGCAAGACCCAGGCGCTGAACGACTTCCTGGTCTTCGGCACCACCGCCAGCGCCAGCTTCCTCGCCGGCTTCCTGCATGAGCGCCAGGGCTGGTACCCGCTGAACTGGTATGCCTTCGGGCTGCTGGCGGTGGCGATCCTGGCGGTCGGCCGGCTGCGCCTGCAGCGGCCGGAGCCGGTGCCGGCGTGAGAAGGCCAGGGAGGAAGTATCCTCCCTGGACCCTCCTCTATTTCTCTGAGTCCGGCACCCTCCGCGCGGCGAATGCCAGACTCACAAAAGCAATGGTGGGGTTCGGGGAGGAAATGCTTTTTCCTCCCCGATCTTTCTTTCCCCCGGACCATGACCGACATGCCCGAAGCCTCCACCCCTATGAGCGCATCGGCGGCGAGGCCGGCCTCCGCCGCCTCACCCGGCGCTTCTACGCGCTGATGGACACGCTGCCCGAAGCCGCCGCCTGCCGCGCCGTCCACCCGCCGAGCCTCGAGGGCTCCGAGCAGAAACTCTTCGACTACCTGACCGGCTGGCTCGGCGGCCCGCCGGTTTATGTACAGAAGCACGGTCACCCGATGCTGCGCCGCCGGCACCTGCACGCGCCGATCGCCGGGGCGGAGATCGAGGGCTGGCTGCTCTGCTTCCGCCAGGCCTGGGCGGAGACGGTGACGGATGCGGCGCTGACGGCCGCCGTGATGCCGCAGGTCGAGCATCTGGCGCGGCACATGCGGAACCGCGAGGATGCCGCCTGGACCCCACCGGACTAACCCGACCCACGAAGGCAGCCCACCCATGTTCTACGAACCCCGCCACGGCCACGGCCTGCCGCACGACCCCTTCAAGGCGATCATCGCCCCGCGGCCGATCGGCTGGATCTCCAGCCTCGATGCCGAGGGGCGGCCGAACCTGGCGCCCTACAGCTTCTTCAACGCGGTGCATTCCAGCCCGCCGATGCTGGCCTTCACCTCCGAGACGATGAAGCACAGCGCCGCCAATGCCATCGAGTCCGGCGAGTTCGTCTTCAATCTCTGCACCCGGCCGCTGTTCGACGCGATGAACATCTCCTCCGGCGCCCTGGCCGCGGGCGAGAGCGAGTTCGAGGCGGCCGGGCTCGAGACCGCGCCCTGCCGCGTGGTGCGCGCGCCGCGCGTCGCCGCCGCGCCGGCCGCGCTGGAATGCAAGGTGGTGCATTCGATGCGGCTGCACGACGTGGACGGCAAGCCGCTTGCCGGCTGGATCATCATCGGCCAGGTGGTCGGCGTGCATATCGACGAGGCCTATCTGCGCGACGGCCGCTTCGACACGGCCGCGGCGCAGCCGCTCGCCCGCTGCGGCTACCGCGACTACGCCACGGTGACCGAGCTGTTCGAGGCGCTGCGCCCGACCGATGGCGGCGCCTTCGCCGCGGGCCAGAAGGACCGCTGAGGCAGGGGAGCAGCAGGATGGCCCACCCGACGCGCCGCGCGGCCCTCGCCGCGCCGCTGCTCGCCCTCGCCCCGCGTGCCGGCGCGCAGGCCCCCTGGCCGGCGCGGCCGCTGCGGGTGGTCGTGCCCTTCCCGCCGGGACAGGCCACCGACATCATGGCGCGGCTGCTGGCGGAACGCCTGGCCGAGCGGCTCGGCCAGCCGGTCGTCGTCGAGAACCGCGGCGGCGGCGCCGGGATACCCGGCATGGAGGCGATCGCCCATGCGCCGGCGGACGGCTACACGCTGGGCATGGCCTCCTCCGGCCCGCTGGCGATCAACCCGGCGGTCATGTCCGTGCTGCCCTACGACGTGGCGCGGGACTTCGCGCCGATCTCGCCTGGTCTTCACCACGCCGCTGATCGCGGTGGCGCATCCGAGCCTCGGCATCGCCGACCTGACGGCGCTGGTGGCGCGGGCGAAGGCGGCGCCGGGCAGCATCGACTATGCCTCGGGCGGGCCCGGCAGCAGCCTGCACCTGGCGGCCGAGGCCTTCGCCCAGCAGGCCGGAATCAGGCTGACGCACATCCCCTATCGCGGCTCGGCGCCCGCCATGGCGGACCTGATCGCCGGCAACGTGAAGCTGATGTTCGACAGCCTGGCCTCGGCGCTGCCGCATATCCGCGCCGGGCGGGTACGGGCGCTCGGCGTCACCGCGGCGGCGCGGATGCCGCAGGCGCCGGAGGTGCCGACGGTGGCGGAGGCGGCCGGGCTGCCGGGCTTCGAGGCGCTCGGCTGGGCCGGGCTGATCGCCCCGGCGAACACGCCGCCCGCCATCGTGGCGCGGCTGGCGGAGGAGGCGCTGGCCCTGGTGCGCAGCCCGGCCCTCGCCGCGCGGATCGAGGAGCTGGGCGGCACCGCGGCGCCGCTGCCGCCGGCGGAATTCGCGGCGTTCATCGCCAGCGAGCTGACCAAGTGGAGCGCGGTGGCGAAGGCGGGGAACGTGCGACTGGATTAGCCGCGGGCGGGCAAGATCGGGGCGGAAAAGTATTCCCTCCCCAAGCCCCACCCTTCCATTTTATGGCTTTGGCAGCCGACGCGCGGCAAGTGCCAGACGTAAAGCCTGCTCGCGCAGTCATGGGGCGAGTAGCCGCGGGAGGAAACGTGCGATTACTGTATTGGAGCACTGTCCCCGCCCAAACGGGCTTTCAGGGGAAACTGCCATGGATTCTCTTTCGAAATCCAGTGAAGGTGAAATCCTCCCCGCGCTTGGTCGTGCATTGTGCCGAGCAGGTGATCCCGTTTGCGCTGGTTGACTCCGGCAGGCCGCGAAGCACCGAGCTGGGCAGTGGCACTCGGGACGCCTTCGTTCGCGACCTGGGCAGTGGTGGCGACGACGCCTTTCTGTAAGCAAAGCCAGATTCCGTCCGCAAAACATAAGGAAGTATTTCCGTGTCAATCTACAATCTTACCAATGGCAGCGACGATTTTAGTTCTGCAACTGTCACGCCGCGTTTTGCGGGTGACTCCTCGGTCTTCGGCAACAATGGTAACGACTCCATTACTATCGCGGGTTCTGAATCCTGGCATTCTATTCTCGTTGATGGCGGGAAGGGCAGCGATAAGATTTTATTCCCTGATTATGCGCCCTTTGAGAGCACCATCCGTGGTGGCGATGGCGACGACACGATCTATGCCGGGCACAGCGCCTTTACACGCGGCGAGAAGGACGTGCTGGACGGTGGGAACGGCAGCGATACGATCACCTTCTGGGGCACCGATAGCACCGTGAGCGGCGGGAATGGCAACGACTCCATCTTTGCCGGGATAGGCCCGAACACCGTGAGCGGAGGCGATGGTGACGACTCCATCGTCGATTACGGTGCGAGCTCTGTAAGCGGCGGGAACGGGAACGACACGATCACCCTCATATCTGATCACGCTGACGTATGGGGAAGCAACGTGGACGGCGGGAGCGGGGACGACGTCCTCACGAGTCGCAGTTTCCACGGCGGCTTGTCCCAGCCGTCCTACGCCGTTGACCGAGGCAACGTCCTGACCGGCGGCCAGGGGAAGGACAGCTTCACCGTCACCGACAGCAGCGATCTCGCCGTGACCAATGACCCCGCCGGCAGCAATCCCGGTGTCGTGGGCGCCGGCGACCAGATCGTCGGGATCATCGACGAGATCACCGATTACTCCGCAGGTGAACTGCTTGCGATTCCCGGGACGCACCCCGTTGAAACGGTGGCGCTCGGCGGCCCAGCCAGCCCATACGGCCCGCCTCCCGACCCGGATCATCAGCATTTGGTGCTGGGGGACGGGGACTACGCATTGATTCGCGGCACCCTCACGGCCCCCGGCAGCTTCACGGTCGATCCCGCCGCCGGCCACGACCTACTGGTCGTGTATGACGCGCCCTCCGGCAGCCTGCAGGGGGCCGTGGCTCTGCTCGGGGTCACCGACGCCAGTTCGGTGCTGATTGGCTGACGACTTCCGGCGCTGGCGATCGGGCCCGGGGTAGCGGCTGGCCTTACCCCGGACGGGGTGAAGTCCGGGGGACAGCATGGACTGGCGGAGAGCCCATCTGCGAAGTTATCGGGCGGGCAACCGGAGGATACCGCCTCCCTGGCCTTCTTCACCCCGCCGCCACGTGATCCCGCCAGCGCGGATACTGCATCACCACCACCTCCAGCCCCGCCTTGCCCGCCGTCACGGCGAAAGGCGCTTCCTCCGGCCCGACGAAGGCGCAGGACAGCGCCGGCAGCGTCGCCCCGTCCGCGGCGCGCAGCGCGCCCGCCGTCACCACCCAGAACTGCCCGTCGCCGTCCGCCGGGTCCGGGCCCTGCAGCGCCGCGCCGGGCGGCAGGCGGTGCCGCCGGGCGCCGAGCCCGTCCGGCGCCTGCGCCAGCAGCACTTCCGTCGTCGCCTGCTCCGGCGCCTCGCCGGGCGGCCCGGCATCCGCCACCGCCGCGCGGAAGCGCCGCCGCACGCCGCGCAATTCCTCCCGCGCCGCCGGCAGGTAGCGCGCGCCGCGGTCGTAGCCGTTGCGCAGCGTCAGGTATTGCAGCCCGTCCTCGCCCGCCGTGATCGGGCCATAGGCGCTGTAGGCGTTGCTGTAGTGCACCGCGATCGGCTGCACCGCATGCGCGCCGAGCGTGCCGTGGCCGGCGACGACCAGCTGGAACTGGTTGGCCTCGTGGAAATGGGAGTCGACGACCGACCCCGCGGGCTGCTCGACCAGGAAGGCCATGGGATAGACCGCCTCCGGCCCCGGCGGCGGTGCCTCGCTCGCCATGTAGCGGTTGCTGCCGATGAAGGTGGTCAGGTGGGCGGCGACGCCGTTCGAGACGATCGGGCGGCGGGTGGCCTGGGCGGCATCGCCGGGGGCGAGCACGGGCATGGTCTTCTCCTGTCCCTTGTTGCGCAGGTCGATGAGGACCTTCGGGCCTGCGCCCCTTCGCATCGGCTTGCGTCAGGCGGCGGCGGCGACGGGCGGCGCGAGCAGGCGGCCGAGCCCGGCCATGAAGGCGGCGGGCGCCGGCACCGCCGCGCCGGTGGCGGCATGTCGGGCCAGGCAATCGGCGATCTTGAGGTCCATCTCCGCCCGCGTCGCCGGCCGGGCCGGGGAGCCGGGGATCGCCCCGGCACGACCCTCCACCACATGATTGCCGTAGCGGACCTCGAGCCGCGCCTCGCCATGCTCGAGCCCCTGGCTGCCGTCAGCGGGCAGTGGCTCCTCGAGGACGGTCACGCGCGCCATCCAGGCGCCGGCGCGGGCGACCGCCGCATCCTCGAAATCCGCGAGGCCGAGGCGCCCCTGCCAGAGCGCGACGGCGACGGTGTACTCGGCGGAGGAATTTCGCCTCGAGCCCCGTCTTCGGCAGCGCGGTCCGCAGCGGCTGCATCCCGCCGGCGGGCACATGCAGCGTCAGCGCCGCATCGGCGGGCGGCGGGCCACCCCATTGCCGCCGCGCGTCGAGCGCCGCGGCGACCAGCCGGTGCGTCGCGTAGCAGCAGGGATAGAGCTTGCGGGCGATGCTGCCCGGCCGCGCCTCCAGCGCCACCGCCGCGCCGCGCGCGGTCGCCCCGGCATCGCCGCCATAGAGGTCGAGGAAGCCGCCCGGCCCGAAGATGTCCGCATCCGCGGTGACGCCGGCCGCCGCCAGCACCGCCGCCCGGACCGCGGCGGAAGCGGCGAAGCCGGCCTGGGCGGGCTTCGCCATGGCGCCGAGATCCCGCTGCAGCCCACCCGACTGCGCCGCCGCCAGGGCCAGCGCATGCCGCGTCGCCGCGCGGTCGAGGCGCATGAGATGCGCCAGCGCCGCCGCCCCGGCCAGCGGCCCGATGGTCGAGGTCGCGTGCCAGCCGCGGCGGTAATGCGCGAAGCCCATGGCACGGCCGAGCGCCGCATTCACCGCCACTCCTGCCGCGAAGGCCGGCGCCAGCCGCGCCGGGTCCAGCCCCGCTCCGCCTGCACCGCCAGCAGCGCCGGCACGATGACGACGGAAGGATGCGTCGTGCTGTCGAGATGGACGTCGTCGTAGTCGAGCGCATGGCCGGCCGTGGCGGTGACCAGCGCCGCCTGCTCGGCGCCGGGCGCCATGCTGCCGTCCAGCAGCGGCACGGCGCCGCCTCGGCAGGTGCCGGCCACCGCCCGCGTCACCGGCTCGGCCCAGCCGGCATGGGCGCAGGCGAGCGTGTCGGCGAAGGCAAGCAGGATGTCCTCCCGGTCCGCGGCCGACAGCGCGGGCGGCTGCGCGACCAGGTCGCAGATGCGCTCCGTCAGGCCTGCGGCCATGGCTTGGACCCTTTCTCTTCCCGCCGCGGACTATGTCGGCAGGGGCGGGCGGGGACAAGTCGGGCGACCGGCTTGGCGGGGCGGCGGGCCGATCCTAGGCTGCCCGGCGACCGGGGGAGGAACCGCATGCTGCCGCGATGGAATGGACAGGCACGCCGGTGCCTGGCGCTGCTGGCCGCGCTCCTGCTGGCGGCGCCCGTGGCGCGCGCCCAGGCCCCCGGCTATCCCAGCCGCCCGGTCTCGGTCACCGTCTGCTTCCCGCCCGGCGCCAGCACGGATGCCATCGCCCGCCGGCTGGGAGAGAAGCTCGGCGCGGCGCTCGGCAGGCCCGTGGTGGTGGAGAACCGCGGCGGCGCCGGCGGCAACATCGCCGCCTCCGCCATCGCCAAGTCGGCGCCCGACGGCCACAGCCTGCTGTTCTGCGCGACCTCCGGCCTGGTCATCGCCGCCGCGGCGCAGCGGCCGCTGGACTTCGACCCGGCGCGGGACCTGGGTGCCGGTCGCGCCGGTCGGGGCACTGACCGTGCTGCTGCTGACCCGGCCCTCGCTGGGGGTGGATTCGGTGCAGGGGCTGCTGGCCAGGGCGCGCGCCAATCCGGGCACGCTGAACTTCGCCAGCATCGGCGTCGGCTCCTCCTTCCACCTGGCGCTCGAGCAGATCAACGCCGCCGCCGGCGTGAGCATGACGCACATCCCCTTCCGCGGCGGCGGCCAGGCGGTGCCGGAGCTGCTGGCCGGGCGGCTGGACGCCATGTTCGCCTCCTGGTCGCTGGCGCAGGTGCATGTGCTGGGCGGCACCTTGCTGCCGCTGGCGGTGGCGGCGCCGACCCGCTTCGCCACCCTGCCGGATGTCCCGACCCTGGCGGAGGCCGGGCTGGGCGGCGTCTGGCTGGAGGAAGGCCTGGGCGTCTTCGCCCCTGCCGGCACGCCGCAGCCCATCGTCGCCCGGCTGAACGAGGAGATCGGCCGGATCATCGCCGAGCCGGCGATGCGCGACTGGCTGGTCGGCCAGGGCGTGCCGGCGGCGCCGGAGACGCCGGAGGCGTTCCACGCCCGGCTGCAATCCGGCGTCGCGGTGCTGCGCGACGTCATCCGCAGGCTCGACCTGACGCTGGAGTGACGCGGCGGCGCCTCCTGGCGTCAGGCCGCCGCAGCTTCATGAGCGTCGCGCAGGAGCTCCCGCAGCTCCGGCACGCAGGAGCCGCAATTGGTGCCGGCGCCGAGCGCGGCGCCGATCTCGGCGACGCTGGCCAGCCGGCGGTCGAGGATCGCCGCGCGGATGGTGGCGACGCCGACGCCGAAGCAGGCGCAGACATTGCGTTCCGCCGGCTTTGCCGCCAGCGCACGCCCCGCCAGCAGGCCGGGCCGCGCGGCCTCCGCCACCAGCCCGTCCAGCAGCGCGGCCAGGGCGGCGCCGGAGGGCAGGCCGGCGCGGCCGCCCTCCCGCTGCAGGAAGAGGCAGGATTCGACTTGGCCGCCGACCAGCGTGGCGAAGCGCCAGGACCCGCGCGCCGGGTCGGCGATGTGGATCCGCTCGGCGCCCGCGGGGGCGGCGAGCAGACGGTCGACCAGCGGGGCGATCTCGGCCGGAAGCGGCTCGGCGCCGATGAGCTCCAGCAGGTGGCCGGCGGCGACCGGGGCGCGCGACCAGTGCATGCCGGGCTCCTCCGGCCGGGTCGCGGTCCGGTGCAGCAGGAGGCCGCGCCAGCGCACCGGCAGCGCCTCGGCCCGCAACGGCGTCGCCTTCAGCTCGGGCTGGCCGGAGAGCGGATCGACCGCCGCGCCGACCAGCCGGTCGATGGGACCGGAGGAGGTGAAGGCATCGGTCCAGTGCATCGGCACGAAGACCTCGCCGTCGCGCTGGCCGGGATCGATGGCGATGCGCAGCACGGTCGCCCCATGCGGCGAGGTCAGGCGCAGCAGCCCGCCCGGCTCGGCGCCGAGCCGGGCGGCGTCGGAGGGCGAGAGCGTCGCGGCCGGCGCCGGGGCGTGCTCCGACAGGCGCGGCACCTGGCCGGTGCGGGTCATGGTGTGCCACTGGTCGCGGAGCCGCCCGGTGTTCAGCAGCAGCGGGAAGGCGGCGTCGGGCGCGGCGGCGAGGCCGCGGAAGGGCGTCGGCACGCAGCGCGCGCGGCCATCCGGCGTGGGGAAGCCGCCGGCGGCGAAAAGCCGACCGCCTTCCTGCGTGGCGCCCGCCGGCAGCGGCCAGCGGAAGGGCTGCATCGCGTCGTAGCCGGCCTCGTCGAGCGTCGCCATGGCGCCGATGTCGAAGCTCCGGGTCCCGTCATTCTCGAAGGCCGAGAGCGCGGCGTGCTCGCGGAACACCGCGGCGGGCGTCTCCCAGGCGAAGTGCCCGGCCCAGCCCATGCGGCGGCCGACCTGCGCCAGCATCCACCAATCGGCGCGCGCCTCGCCCGGTGCCGCACGGAAGGGGCGCTGGCGGGAGATGCGGCGTTCGAGATTGGTCACGGTGCCGGACTTCTCGCCCCAGCCGGCGGCGGGCAGCAGGACATGGGCGTAACGCGTGGTGTCGGTCTCCCAGCAGTCGGAGACGACGACGAAGGGGCAGGCCGCCAGCGCCTCCCGCACCCGCTCGGCGCGCGGCAGGCTGTCGGCGGGGTTGGTCGCCATGATCCAGAGCGCCTTGACGCGGCCGTCGCGCACCGCCTCGAACAGCTCGACCGCCTTGAGGCCGGGCCGGGTGGCGAGGTTCGGCGCATCCCAGAAGCGGCGGACGCGATCCGGCGCGCCCGGCATGTCGAAGCGCATATGGGCGGCGAGCTGGTTGGCGAGGCCGCCGACCTCCCGGCCGCCCATCGCATTGGGCTGGCCGGTGATGCTGAACGGGCCCATGCCGGGGCGGCCGATGCGTCCCGTGGCCAAGTGGCAGTTGAGGATGGCGTTGACCTTGTCGGTCCCCGCGGCGGACTGGTTCACGCCCTGGCTGTGAGACGGTGACCGTGCGCTCGGTCGCGGCGAACAGCGCGTAGAAGCGGGCGATGTCCGCCGGCGCGAGGCCGGTCAGCGCGGCCACGCGGTCCAGGGTCGGCGCGGCCTCGCGCGCCGCGGCCAGCGTCGCCTCGAAGCCGGCGGCATGCGCCGCGACCCAGGCCTGGTCGACGCGGCCGATGCCGGCGAGATGCGCCAGCAGCCCGGCGAAGAGCGCGACGTCGGAGCCGGGCGCCAGCCGAAGGTGCAGGTCGGCGCCGGCGGTGGTGGCGGTGCCGCGCGGGTCGATGACGACCAGCTTCGTGCCGCGCTCGCCGCGCGCCGCCTGCAGCCGCCCGTGCAGCACCGGGTGGCACCAGGCGAGGTTGCTGCCGACCAGGACGACGAGATCGGCTTCCTCCAGGTCCTCATATACCCCCGGCACCACGTCGGCACCGAAGGCGCGCACATGGCCGGCGACCGAGGAGGCCATGCAGAGCCGCGAGTTGGTGTCGATGTTGCCGCTGCCGATGAAGCCCTTCATCAGCTTGTTGGCGACGTAGTAGTCCTCGGTCAGGCATTGGCCGGAGACGTAGAAGGCGACCGAATCCGGGCCATGTTCGGCGATGGTCGCGCGGAAGCGGTCGGCGACGAGGTCGAGCGCGCCGTCCCAGGAGACGCGCGCGCCACCCACCATCGGATGCAGCAGCCGCCCGGCATCGTCCAGCGTCTCGCCCAGCGCCGCGCCCTTGGCGCAGAGCCGGCCCTTGTTGGCGGGATGCGCCGGGTCGCCGGCCAGGCTGCCGTCCGGCTGCGCCAGCACCCCGCAGCCGACGCCGCAATAGGGGCAGGTGGTGCGGACGGCGGTGCCCATCGCGCCGGCCCCTACTCGGCCGCCATCGGGGCGTGCAGGCCCCGCGCCGCCACGGCCGGCCGGCGCTGCGGCGCGGTGCGCGCATGGGTGGCGTAGAGCGTCAGCCCGACGAAGCTGAGCCCGCCGACCAGGTTGCCGAGGACCGTCGGCAGCTCGTTCCACAGCATGTAGTCCATGATCGTGAAATGCCCGCCCAGCATCAGGCCGGAGGGAAAGAGGAACATGTTCACGATGGAATGCTCGAAGCCCATGTAGAAGAACACCATGATGGGCATCCACATGGCGATGACCTTGCCCGGGACGGAGGTGGACATCATCGCCGCGACCACGCCGGTCGAGACCATCCAGTTGCAGAGCACGCCGCGGATGAAGAGCGTCAGCATGCCCGCCGCGCCATGCGCGGCGTAGCCGAGCGTGCGGCCCTCCCCGATCGTGCCGATCTTCTGGCCCACCGCATTCGGCGCCTCGGTGAAGCCGAAGGTGAAGATGATGGCCATCATCACCGCCACCATCAGCGCGCCGGCGAAGTTGCCGAAGAAGACCAGCGTCCAGTTGCGCAGCACGCCGCCCATGGTGACGCCCGGCCGGCGGTCGAGCAGCGCCAGCGGCGCCAGGGTGAAGACGCCGGTCAGCAGGTCGAAGCCCATGAGGTAGAGCAGGCAGAAGCCGACGGGGAAGAGGATGGCGCCGACCAGCGGCTGCCCGGTCTGCACCGTGACGGTCACGGCGAAGGCGGCGGCCAGCGCCAGGATGGCGCCGGCCATGAAGGCGCGGATCAGCGTGTCGCGCGTCGCCATGAAGACCTTCGCCTCGCCGGCGTCGATCATCTTCCGCGTGAAGTCCTGGGGGGTGACGTAGGACATGGGAAAACTCCTCAGCGCGGCAGGGCGAGGAGGACGTGCGCCCCTCGAGCTTGACCGCGAAGCGCTTGATGCAGCCGATATCCGGCGCGGCGGCCTCGCCGGATTGCAGGTCGATGACCCAGTTGTGCAGCGGGCAGGTGACGGCATGGCCGTGCACGATGCCCTGGCTCAGCTTGCCGCCCTTGTGCGGGCAGCTGTCCTCCACGGCGAAGACGCTGTCGTCCAGCGCGCGGAAGACGGCGACGTCGCCGGCCGCGGTCGCGACGACGCGCGCGCCCTGGCGCGGGATGTCGCCGAGCTGGCCGATGACGGTCCAGCGGGAAGCCTGGGTCATGCCGTCCATCGCCGTCACTCCGCTGGAACCAGGGTCTTGAAGGGCGCGGCGGGGGCACCGCCGGCGGCGCGCTCGGCCCAGGGATCGACCTGGGCGAGATTGCTGGGCGTAAAGGAATTTCGCGTGCAGGGCGCGGCGGCCTTCGGCGTCCCCGACGATCCGCCGCTTCACGTAGTCGATGCCGACGCGCTCCACCCAGGGGGCGGTGCGCTCGAGGTAGCGGGCCTCCTCGCGGTAGAGCTGCAGGAAGGCGCCGCAATATTCCAGCACCTCGGCCTCGGTCTCCACCTTGCAGAGCTTGTCGGTGGCGCGGACATGGATGCCGCCATTGCCGCCGACCGACAGTTCCCAGCCGCTGTCGACCGCGACGACGCCGAAATCCTTGATCGTCGCCTCGGCGCAGTTGCGCGGGCAGCCGGAGACCGCGAGCTTGACCTTGTGCGGGTGCCAGGAGCCCCAGGTCATCTTCTCCAGCTGCACGCCCATGCCCGTGCTGTCCTGCGTGCCGAAGCGGCACCAGGTGGAGCCGACGCAGGTCTTCACCGTGCGCAGCCCCTTGGCATAGGCATGACCCGAGACCATGCCGGCGGCGTTGAGGTCGGCCCAGACCGCCGGCAGGTCCTCCCGCTTCACGCCGAACAGGTCGATGCGCTGGCCGCCGGTGACCTTGACTTCGCGCACATTGTACTTGTCGGCGACGTCGGCGATGGCGCGGAGCTCCTTCGCGCTGGTCAGCCCGCCCCACATGCGCGGGACGACGGAATAGGTGCCGTCCTTCTGGATGTTGGCGTGCATGCGCTCGTTCACGAAGCGGGACTGCGCGTCGTCCACGTATTCGCCCGGCCAGGCGCAGAGCAGGTAGTAGTTCAGCGCCGGGCGGCAGGAGGCGCAGCCCTCGGCGTTCTTCCAGCCGAGGCGGTGCATGACCTCCGGGATGGTCTTGATCTCCTCCACCAGGATCGCCTTGCGGACGAAGTCGTGGCCGTGCGCGGTGCACTTGCACATCGGCTTCTCGCCAGCCGGCTTCTGCACCTCGCCGCCGAGCGCGATCGCCAGCAGGCTCTCCACCTGCGGGGTGCAGGAGCCGCAGGAGGCGCTGGCCTTGGTATGGGCGCGGACGGCGTCGAGCGTCGTCAGCTTGAGCTTGGCGATGGTGGCGCTGATCTTCCCCTTGCAGACGCCGTTGCAGCCGCAAATCTCGGCGCTGTCGGCCAGCGCGGCGACCGCGGCGTTCGGGTCCGGCGCCGCCGCACCCAGCGCCGCGGTCGCCACCGCGCGGCCGAGGATCAGCGTGTCGCGCATGGCGGAGATGTCGGCGCCCTCGCGCAGCATCTGGAAGTACCAGCCGCCATCGGCCACGTCGCCGTACATCACGGCGCCGACCACCTTGTTCTCCCGCAGCACCAGCTTGCGGTACACGCCGCGGGCGGCGTCGGCGAAGGTGATCTCCTCGTCGGCCTCGTCGGCGGCGTTGAGGGCGCCGGCGGAGAAGACGTCGATGCCGGTGATCTTCAGGCGGGTGGACAGCGCCGGGGTGACATAGGCCGCGTCCTCGTCGCCGGCGAGCTGCGCGGCGCAGACCTTGGCCTGTTCCCAGATCGGCGCGACCAGGCCGAAGACCGCGCCGCGATGCTCGATGCACTCGCCGACGGCGAAGACGTTCGGATCCTCGCTGGTCCGCATGCCGTCGTCGACGACGATGCCGCGATTCACCTCGAGGCCCATGGCGCGGCCGAGGTCGATGTTGGGCCGGATGCCGATGGCGACCACCACCAGGTCGGCCTCGATCTCCCGCCCGTCGGCCAGCTTCACGCCGGTGGCGCGGTCGGTGCCGGTGATCTCCTCGGTCTGGCCGTTGGTGAAGAAGGCGATGCCGCGCTTGTCGAGGTCGCGCTGCAGCAGCGTCCCCGCCGCCACATCCAGCTGCCGCTCCATCAGCGTCGGCATCAGGTGGACCAGCGCCACCGACATTCCCCGCCGCTTCAGGCCCCAGGCGGCTTCCAGGCCGAGCAGCCCGCCGCCGATGACGCAGGCGCGCCTGTGGGTGCCGGCCGCGGCCAGCATGGTCTCGACATCGGCGATGTCCCGGAAGGCGCAGGTGCCGGGCAGGCCGAGGCCCGGGATCGGCGGCGCCAGCGGCTTCGAACCCGTGGCCAGCAGCAGCCTGTCGTAGCCGAGGGTGATGCCGGAGGCGGAGGTGACCGTCCGCGCCAGCCGGTCGACGCGCACCACCGGGTCGCCGGCGACCAGGCGGATGTCGTTCTCGGCGTACCACTCGCGGGTATTGATGACGATCTGCTCGAGCGTCTTCTCCCCGGCCAGCACCGAGGAGAGCGCGATGCGGTCGTAGTTCGGATGCGGCTCGGCGCCGAAGACGGTGATCTCGTAGCGCTGCGGCGCGCGCTTCAGCAGCTCCTCGACCGTCCGCATGCCGGCCATGCCGTTGCCGATGACGACGAGTCGCTGACGCTGGGGGACATCATGTTCATCGCGGATGATCCTTCGGCGTCAGCGGCGGGCGGCGCATGGCTGCGGCAGGACGGGATGCGGCCAGGCCGCGCGGGAGAGGTCGGCAGGACGGGATGCGGCCGGGGCGGGCAGCAGCCCCGCCTTCAGGAAGACCTGGTTCACGCTGGAGGATCTCCGCGGAGCGTCTCTCCGCGCGCGGGCCGCCTTTGGCCCGCAGGTCCTGCACTGGGACGACGCCGGGCCGTCCCGCTGCTTGGCGCCACCCGCCATTGGGGGAACCAGGGCCGGCAGGAGCTGCCGGCCAGCCATTGGTATCAGTTCGCCCAGGCTTTGATCAATGCCGTTTTTTGGGGCTTATCAATCAAGTCCAATTCTTTTGCACTAAAAATAGGCTTTATCTGTCCTTTCCAGGGCAATTCGCCCGACGCCCGGACTTGCCATTCCATGATTGCCGCGATGAGCGAAAATTGGCATCTTAGATTAACTTCTCAAGGGAAGACTCCATGAACGCCGAGCGCCGCCGCCTCGACGGTTCCGGCCGCCATGCGATCCGAACCCGATCCCGCCCTGGATACCGATCCGCTGACCGGCGTGGTGCTCCGCCGACGGCTGCGCGCGGTGATGGCGGAAGCGCTCGCCGCGCCGCCGGTTGCCGGCGGGCCACCGGCGCTGCTGGTCCTCGACCTCGATCGCTTCAAGGCGGTGAACGACAGCGCCGGGCACGATACCGGGGACGGCGTGCTGCAGCGCGTGGTCCGCCGCATCCGCGGCGCGGCCGGGCCGCAGGCGGTCGTGGCCCGCACCAGCGGGGATGAATCTCGCGGTCTTCCTGCCGCAGGGCGGCGCCGTCGCGGCGCTGGCGGAACAGCTGCTCGACCTGGTCGCCCGGCCCTATGCGGTGAACGGCCATGCCATCACCATCAGCGCCAGCATCGGCATCGCCATCTGGCCGCTGGACGGGGAGGATGCGGACGCCCTGCTGCGCGCCGCCACCATCGCGCTGCACCAGGCGGAGGCCGAGGGGCGCAACCGGCAGCGGGCCTTCGAGCCCTCCATGCAGGACCGCGCCCGGCTGCGCCTGGCGCTGGAGGCGGACCTGCGGGCCGCCTTGGCGCTGCAGCAGATGGAGCTGCGCGAGGCGCTGAGCCTCGACCAGTTCGTGCTGCACTACCAGCCGCAGGTCGAGCTCGCCACCGGCCGGCTGACCGGCTTCGAGGCCCTGCTGCGCTGGCAGCACCCGACCCGCGGCATGGTCGGGCCGGACGATTTCATCCCGCTCGCCGAGACCATCGGGGTGATCGGCGCGCTCGGCGCCTGGGTGCTGCGGACCGCCTGCCAGGCTGCCATGCGCTGGCCGGTGCCGGCGCATGGCACGCCGCTGCGGGTCGCGGTCAACCTGTCGCCGCTGCAGCTGCGGGAAGGCCGCGCCCTGGTCGCCGGGGTGGGGGAGGCCCTGGCGCAATCCGGCCTGCCGCCGGCGCGCCTCGAGATCGAGGTGACCGAGAGCGCGATGGTCGAGGACGCCGCGGCGCTGCTGGCGGAGATCCACGCGCTCGGCGTCTCGCTGGCGATCGACGATTTCGGCACGGGCTATTCCTCGCTCAGCCGCATCGCGCAGTACCCCTTCGACCGGCTGAAGATCGACCGGTCCTTCGTCCGCGGCATCGGCACGGGGCGTGCCGCCGCCGACGATGCCGCCTGGATGATCCGCGCCATCGCCGCGCTCGGCACCGGGCTCGGCATCTCGACAGTGGCGGAGGGGGTGGAGACGCCGGAGCAGGCGGCCCTGGTGCGGGGCGCGGGCGCGACGGAGATGCAGGGCTACCTGGTGAGCCGCCCGGTGCCGGATGGCGGCGCTGCCAGCCCTGATCGCCCGGCTGGACCGTACCGCGACACCGGAGGAGGTCCTGGCATGACCGGCCCGCTCTACAGCCTGGCCTATTTCAGCCGCAACTTGATCGCCGGCACGCCGGCCGAGGTGGATGCCGAGATCGCCGCCATCCTCGAGGTGGCGCGGGAGAAGAACCGCGCCACCGGCCTCACCGGCGCGCTGCTGTTCAGCGGCGGCTGCTTCGCCCAGGTGCTGGAAGGCCCGCGCGGGACGGTCGAGGACATCTTCGAGACCATCCAGTCCGACCCCCGACACCGCGACATCATCATCCTGCACCTGCACCCGATCGAGGCGCGCAGCTTCCCGAGCTGGTCCATGGCCTATGCCGGCGAGGCGGAGGGGATGCGGGAACGCGCCGAGGCCGCGGCGGTGCTGGCCTCGCCCCAGGCGATCGCGGCCGGGGCGCCGGGGCAGAGCTTCCTGCAGGTGCTGAGCGACTACATCCGGCGCGACGAGCAGGCGCTGGTCGGGGCGGGCTAGCAGCGCGCCCGCCGCGGCCGGGCCGGCTCAGTCGTCGGCCAGCACGAAGAGCAGCAGCAGGGTCCGCTGCAGCAGGTTCTGGTTGTCGTCCGAGACCATCGCCACCAGCGTCCGCCCGCCGACCCGCACGGCGCTGACACCCTCGAAGTTGTCGACCGGCAGCGGCGTGGCGATGCGGAGGATCTCCTCGCCCTCCAGCACCGTCGCCGGCCCGGCCGCGCGCAGCGCCGCGGCCGACAGCCGCACCAGCCGCCCGCCGAAGCCGCCGAAGAGCGAGAAGCTGCGCTCCAGCACCAGCGCGCCGCCATCCGGCAGCGGCGCGGCATCGGCCGGGCTCAGATCCTCCCCCGGGCGATAGGCGAGTGCCTGCCAGTCGCCGGGCGGGCCGCCGAGCCAGGCGCGCACCACGCCCGGCTGGTCCTGCACGCTCATCGCCTCGGTGATCGCCAGCAGCCTGCCATCGGCCAGCGCGGCAAGCGATTCCAGCCCGCCATTGCCGCCTGCCCGTTCCAGCCCCGGCGGCGCCTGGACATAGCGGCCCGGCCCGTCGATCCGCTGGTAGGCGCGGATGCGGTGCCAGCGCTCGAAGCCGACCAGCCAGGTGCCGTCGGGCAGCCGGGCCAGCGCCTCGGCATCGCCGCTATGGCCGCGCGGCAGCGGCTTGCCGGCGCCGTCGCTCAGCGGGCCGGTGCGCAGCCCGGACAGGCCGACAGGGCGGCCGTCGCGCATCTCGATCCGCGCGGTCATCCAATGCGCGAGGTCGCTGATGGCGGTGACCTGCAGGTCGGCATCGAGATGCAGGGCGGAGAGCCCGCCGAAGCCCAGCGCCTCGTCGTCGATCTGCAGCCCGCCGAGCAGTTCCAGCTTGCTTCCGAGCGGCAGGGGGCCGAGCGCGAGCGGCTTGGCCGGCACGCCCTGGGCGAAGCCGCCCTGGACGCAGGCCGCGGTGGCCAGCGCGCCGAGCCCGGCCGCCAGCAGGGACCGGCGGCGCCAGGCGCCGCCGGGGAAATGGGGCATGGTGGTTTCCCGGGGCCGGCTCAGGCGACGAGGGCGGCGCGTTCCGTGGCGGCCCGCTGCCAAGCTTCGGCAGCGTCCTCGTCGAACAACTCGGCCAGCTTCTTCATCATGGTCCCGCCAAGCTCCTCGGCGTCCACGATGGTGACGGCGCGCCGGTAGTAGCGGGTAACATCATGGCCGATGCCAATGGCAATCAATTCGACGTCGCCACGGCCCTCGATATCGGCGATCACCTTGCGCAGGTGGCGTTCCAGGTAGTTGCCCGGGTTGACCGAGAGCGTGCTGTCATCGACCGGCGCGCCGTCCGAGATCACCATCAGGATGCGGCGGTGCTCCGGGCGGTTGCGGATGCGCTTGTAGGCCCATTCCAGCGCCTCGCCGTCGATGTTCTCCTTCAGCAGGCCTTCCCGCAGCATCAGGCCGAGATTCTTGCGGGCCCGCCGCCAGGGCGCGTCGGCCGCCTTGTAGATCACGTGGCGCAGGTCGTTGAGGCGCCCCGGATTGCGCGGCTTGCCCTCCTGCACCCATTTCTCGCGGCTCTGGCCGCCCTTCCAGGCGCGGGTGGTGAAGCCGAGGATCTCGGTCTTCACCGCGCAGCGCTCGAGCGTGCGGGCGAGGATGTCGGAGCACATGGCGGCGACGGTGATCGGCCGGCCGCGCATGGAACCCGAGTTGTCGATCAGCAGGGAGACCACGGTGTCGCGGAAGTCGGCTTCCCGCTCCCGCTTGTAGGTCAGCGCCAGCAGCGGGTTGGCGATGATGCGGGCGAGGCGGGCAGCATCCAGCGTCCCCTCCTCGAGGTCGAATTCCCAGGCGCGCTGCTGCTGCGCCAGCAATCTACGCTGCAAACGGTTGGCCAGCTTGGACACCACGCCCTGCAGATGGCTGAGCTGCTGGTCAAGCTGCTGGCGCAGCCGGCCCAGCTCCTCGGGGTCGCAGAGCTCGTCGGCCTCGATGATCTCGTCATGCGCCGTGGTGAAGGGGTGGTAGCGGCTGGCGTCGTCGGTCTGCACGACCTCCTTCCGCTGCTGCGGCCCGCCCGGCTTGTCGTCGCCCTCGGCCGCGGCGCCCTCGTCCTCCGCCTCCTCGACCTCCTCGTCGGAGGCCTCGCCCTGCATGGTCTCGGGCTGGGCGCCCAGCATGCTCTCCTGGTCCTGCGCCTGGGCCTCGCCCTCGCCGGACTGGTCCTGCTGGCTGGACTGCTCGCCGCTCTCCTCGCCGTCCTCCTGCTCCTCGGATTCCGCCTCGACCTCGGCCTCGGCCAGGTCGAGCGCGGTGAGCAGCTTGCGGGCGGCGCGGGCGAAGGCGTCCTGGTCGTCGGTGGTGCCGGCCATCTCGGCCAGCGCGACGTCGGCCTGCTCGCCGATGGTGTCGCGCCAGAGGTCGAGCACGCGGCGCGCCGCCTCGGGCGCCGGCTCGCCGGAGATGCGTTCGCGCGCGAGGAGGGACAGCGCGGCGGGCAGCGGCAGCTGGTCCTTCCGCGTCATCCGGTCGTAGCCCTCGGTCTCGCACTGGTCGGCGAGGCGGGCGCGGAGGTTGGCGGCGACGCCGGACATGTGCTTGCTGCCCACCGCCTCGACCCGGACGTCCTCGAGCGCGTCGAAGACCTCCTTGGCTTCCCGGCGCTGCGGCAGGCGGGCGCTGTGGACGGCTTCCGAATGGTGGCGGATGCGCAGCGCCGCGGCGTCGGCCGCGCCGCGCAGCTTGGCCATCTCGGCCGGCGGCAGGGCGCGGGTCGGCAGCGGCAGGCGCACGCGCTTGCCGGCGACGCCGCCAGGGCCGGGCTGGAAGGCCACCTGCACCTCGGCATTCGCGTGCGCGATGGCGCGCAGCGTGCCGGCGGTGGCGCGCTTGAACTCTTCCTGGCGGGTCAGGTCTTGCTTGGACATGGTCTCGTCAGCCCTGGTGGCGCATGCCGGGAAGGGATGGTCGGAAGGGGCGGGTCTGGCTCCCCCTTCCCCGTCATGGACGGGCCGCGGCGCGCGCGGCCCGCAGGCTCACCCCGCCTTCTTCAGCGAGGTGCCCATCGGCAGGTCCTCGTTGAAGCAGCGCTGGTAGTACTCGGCCACCGTGCTGCGCTCCGCCTCGTCGCACTTGTTGAGGAAGGTGAGGCGGAAGGCGAAGCCGACATCGCCGAAAATCTTGGCGTTCTCGGCCCAGGTGATGACCGTGCGCGGCGACATGACGGTGCTGATGTCGCCGGCGATGAAGCCGGCGCGGGTCAGGTCGGCCAGCGCCACCATCGCCTCAATCCGCTTCTTCAGCTTCGGGTCGCTGCCGTCCGAGCCCATCTTGGCCAGGACGATCGAGGTCTCCTGCGCATGCGGCAGGTAGTTCAGCGTGGCGACCACCGACCAGCGGTCCATCTGGCCCTGGTTGATCTGCTGGGTGCCGTGATAGAGGCCCGTGGTGTCGCCGAGGCCCACCGTGTTCGCCGTGGCGAACAGCCGGAACATCGGGTGCGGCCGGATGACCTTGTTCTGGTCGAGCAGGGTCAGCTTGCCCTCGACCTCCAGCACCCGCTGGATGACGAACATGACGTCCGGGCGGCCGGCATCGTATTCGTCGAAGACCAGCGCGCAGGGATGCTGCAGCGCCCAGGGCAGGATGCCTTCCCGGAATTCGGTGACCTGCTTGCCGTCCTTCAGGACGATCGCGTCCTTGCCGATCAGGTCGATGCGGCTGATGTGGCTGTCGAGGTTGACGCGGATGCAGGGCCAGTTCAGCCGCGCCGCCACCTGCTCGATATGGGTGGATTTCCCGGTGCCGTGGTAGCCCTGGATCATCACCCGGCGATTGTTGGTGAAGCCGGCCAGGATCGCCAGCGTCGTCTCGCGGTCGAGATTTGTAGGTGGGGTCCACCTCCGGCACGTGTTCCGTGCGCATGGAGAAGGCCGGCACCTGCAGGTCGATGTCGAGGCCGAAGGCCTCGCGCGCGCTGACGGTGGTGTCGGGGGTATCGATCGCCGAAGTTGGACGGATTTCGGCGAGGTTGGCGACCTTGTTCATCGGCATCCGCTCAGGGTTCTTGGGGGGAGACTAGGCCAGGGTTGGGCGGCAGGCTACCCGGGCTGGGGCGGAATTCCCCAACCTGCGGCGTCGGCGGCGGTCAGGGGCGGCTTCGGCAGGCTCCGCCGGCGCCGCGGCCCCGCCGGCGCCAAGCTTCCGGCGCAGCAGGCTGTAGGCCCGGTTCACATCCTTCAGCCGGTCCTCCGCGGCGCGGTCGGCGCCGTTCAGGTCCGGATGCAATGTCGCTTGGCCAATTCCTTGTAGCGGGCACGCAGCGCCGGCATCTCGACCGGCCAGGCAAGCCCCAGAACGTCGAGCGCGGCGCGCAGTTCGGGCGGCGCCTCGCGCTTCTCCTCCCGCGGCCGGGTGCGCTGGGCATGCAGCGGGGTGTCGCGCAGGATCCCGAGCGGGTCGGCCAGGTATTCCGGGGTGAACCGGCTGGACCCGCCGAGCCGGCCGAGCGGCCAGGTCGGCCGCTGCCAGCCGCTGTCGCTGCGCAGGTTGGCCTCGATCTCGGCCGGGCCCATGCCTTTGTAGTAGTCCCAGGCCGCATTGTACTCCCGCACATGCGGCAGGCAGAACCAGACATAGTCGTTCAGGGCGGAGCGGGAGCGGGGGGCGCGGGATTCGCCTTCGGCGGGGCAGCCCGGCGCGTCGCAGGGACGTCGCGGCCGGTCCGGATCGAGGCTCGGGAGTGCGGCCGCGGCGGGGGGCATTCCGGCTTTATGGGCGTGGGGGGGCCCGGCGCAAGGCGAGCGCGCCGCCCGAAACGCCGCGCGCGGCCCTTGCCGAGGCCAGGGAAACCGTTGAAAAACCGCCCATGCAGACACGCGCAGACCGCATCCGGCAGATCCTGGAAGCCAGCTTCGCGCCGGCCCGGGTCGAGGTCCGGGACGACAGCCAGCTCCATGCCGGGCATGCCGGCGCCGCCCCGGGCGGTGAGACGCACTACAGCGTGCTCGCCGTCAGCCCGACCTTCGCCGGCATGAACCGCGTTGCCCGGTCACGCGCCGTGCATGCGGCACTGGACGCCGAATCGGCCGCGGGCTGCACGCGCTGGCCCTGAAGCTGCAGACGCCCGAGGAGGCCGGCCAGGGTTGACGCCGCCGCCTGCGGCCAGAATCGTCGCCCCGGCCTAGCCCTGGTCCCGCCCCGCCGCTATGGGACCGCACTTTCCGAGCAGGACACCAAGACATGACCCCAGCCGAACTCGCCGCCGTGCAGGCCCATCTGCGCCGGCTGCTGGGCAACGAGACGATCAAGCTCTCGACCCCGAACCGCAAGAACGCCTCCGTCGAGCTATTCGTCGGCAGCGAATTCGTCGGCACCGTCCACCGCGATGCCGAGGATGGCGAGGTCTCCTACAGCGTGCAGATCGTCGTGCTGTCCGAGGACCTGTCCCAGATCAACTGAACCCGGATGGGTCGCGCCGCGTCATGGGTGCATGAGCGAACCCGATCCATCCCCTGGCCCACGGCCCGAACAGCTGCGCCTTGATGCCGTGCGCTGCCCGCATTGCGACGAGGTGACCATGCCGAACCAGATGGCGGATGGCTCCGTCGTCTGTTCCTGCACCGCGGAACGCGCCCTGCCGCTCGAGCTGGTGCGGGGTACCCCCTGGGACGGCGCCCCGGGCGGCGAGCCCGGCACCATGCCGCCGCCGGTCGACGAGCCGATGGGACCGCGCGGCGCTCCCAGCCATCCCATGCCGCCGGGCGAGGCCCAGGCGCAGGATCCCCGCCGCGGCGCGCTGCCGGAGGACAAGGGTCAGTTCGGCCGCGACATCGAGACGGAGGACTACAAGCCGCTGCGGCCGCCGCCCGGCGGCTAGATTCGGATGGCGCGATGGCGTGAATGCCCGGACGCACACCGCCATAGCGGCAACCCGGCCGCGCCAGCCCTGTTCTGCACGTCTCCAACAGGACAGGTGACCGCATGCCGCAACGCCCCGACGACGCGCACGAGAAGGCCCGCGACCTCGGCGAGAAGGCGCTCGAGGACCTGGCGCAGGGCCGGGAGAAGGATGCCGACCGGCATATCGAGCAGGCCAAGCGGCTGGACGAGGGCGCCCTGCGCGAGCTGATGCAGGACCTCGACGAGGATGCCGGCGCCAACCCGGAGGCCGTGAAGGACCGCTGAGGCGGATCGCCGGGGGACGGGCGGCCGGGCCGCCCGTCGGCCCGGTCAGCGGTACCAGCGCTGCCGCTGGGCCCAGACCTCGCGCTCGCGCTGCTCTTCCCAGCTTTCGCGCTCCCAGCGCTCGTGCCGGCGCCGGGCCTCGCGCTCGCGCCGGCGCCATTCCGCCGCGCGCCAGCGTTCATAGTCGCGGCGGCGGCGCTCGTTCTCCCACCAGCCGGGAGGCGGCGGCGGCTGCGCTGCCGCGATGCCGGCCAGCGGGGCCGCGAGGCTCGCCGCGCCCAGCAGGCCCAGCAGCAGGCCGCGGCGGCTGGACGGTGCCATGCGGCTCAGCGGCGCGGCGCCGTCAGCGCGCCGCCCGCGGCGCCGATGCCGCCGCCCACCAGGGCCCCGGTGCCGACATTGCCGCCGGTCAGCGCGCCGACGCCGGCGCCCGCCCCGGCGCCCAGCAGCCCGCCCGAGACGGCGCGGCCGCCGGTCGTCTGGCCGCAGGCGGCCAGGGACAGCAGCAGCAGGGCGGTGATCGCAGTCCGTGCCATGTATTCCTCCGCGTTTCGTAGAACGGTGGAACGCACGGGGATGCGGGAAGGTCGCCGGGACGCAGGCCCAACGACCGCGTCAGTAACGGCTACTTCAACGCCGCCGCGGCCTTCAGCACCTCGGCGGCATGCGCCTCCGGCTTCACCTTGCGCCAGACGCGGGCGACCTTGCCCGTGGCGTCGACCAGGAAGCTGCTGCGCTCCATGCCCATGTAGGTCTTGCCGTACATGGACTTCTCCACCCAGGTGCCATAGGCCGCGGCCACCGCATGGTCCTCGTCCGAGGCGAGCGGGAATTCCAGGCCGTATTTCTTGACGAATTTCTCGATGAGCGGGAGCTTGTCCGGGCTGACGCCGATCACCGTCAGCCCGAGCTTGCCGAGCTGCGGCAGGGCTTCCTGGATGCCGCAGGCCTGCTTGGTGCAGCCGGGCGTGTCGGCCTTCGGGTAGAAGTACAGCAGGAAGGGCTTGCCCTTCAGCGCCTCCAGGCTGACCGTCCGGCCGCCGCTGGCCGGCATCGAGAAGGCCGGCGCCGGCGCGCCCTCGATCGGTCCCGTCGTCTCGCTCATTGTCCAGCCCCCATTCCCAGCGCGCCGATCCGCCGCTCGAAGATCGCGCGGACCGTTCCGGCCATGTCAGCCATCTGTGCGCGCAGGCCGGGCAGGTCAACCGCCGGCACCGGCAGCAACGGCGCCGCGGCGCGCAGCAGCGCCGCCGCGGCCGGGGCCGGCAGCGCCGGGTCGCGCGACTTGCCATGGGTCAGCCGGACCAGCCCGACCACGGTCCGCCAAAGCCGGTCGGCGCGGATCAGCGCCTCCGCCTCCTCCGCCGGCAGCACCCCGGCATCGCGCAGCCGGGCCAGCGCGACGCGCGTGCTGGTCGCCAGCACCTTCGGGTTCTCGGCGGCATGGCGCAGCTGCAGCGCCTGGGCGATGAACTCCACCTCGATCAGCCCGCCCGGCATCGCCTTCAGGTCCCAGGGACCGTCCGGCGGCAGGTCGCGCAGCATCCGCTGCCGCATCGCCACCGCATCCGTCAGCGCCGCCGCCGCCGCGCCGGGCCGGGTGAGCGCGGCGCGCAGCAGCCCGGCGATCCGCCGCCGCATCGCCGGCGGCCCGGCGATCGGCCGCGCCCGGGTCAGCGCCATGCGCTCCCAGCCCCAGGCCTCGGTCATGTGGTAGGCCTCGAAGGTCGAGAGCCGCACCGCCACCGGCCCCTTGTTGCCGGAGGGGCGGAGCCGCATGTCGACCTCCCAGAGCCGCCCCTCGGCGCCCGGCGCGGTGATGGCGCTGACCACCTGCGGCGCCAGGCGGATGAAGTACTCGGACGGCGCCAGCGACCGCCGCCCCCCTCGCTGCCGGTCGCCTCCGCGTCGTGGTCGTAGAGCAGCACCAAGTCGAGGTCGGAGCCCGGCAGCATCTCCCGGCTGCCAAGCTTGCCCATGGCCAGCACCGCCAGCGCGCCGCCCGGGACGCGCCCGTAGCGCTCGGCGAAGTCGGCGGTGATGCGCGGCAGCAGCGCGGCGATGGCGGCATCGGCCAGGTCGGCGCGCAGCTCGCCGGCGGTGTCGGCATCGATCGCGCCTTCCAGCGCCGCCGCGTCGATCTCGAATTTCCGTGCCGTCGCCAGCCGCCGGGCGGCGTCCATCGCCTCCTCCAGGTGGCGGGCATCCTTGACCAGGGCCGGCAGCCCGGCGGCCGGGTCGGCCGAGCTCGGCGAGACCCCGCCGCCGGCCAGCAGCCCGTCCAGCGCCGCCGGGTTGCGCGCCAGGTGCTCGGCCAGCTGCGGCGCGGCGCCCAGCAGGAAGGCGATGCGGTCGAGCAGGGCCGGGTTGCGGTGCAGCAGGGACAGCAGCTGGACGCCGGCCGGCAGCCGGGTCAGCACCGCGTCGAACCGCACCAGCGCCTGGTCCGGGTTGGACTGCCGGCCAAAGGCGGCGAGCAAGGTCGGCATCAAAGCGGTCAGCAGCTCCCGCGCCCGCTCGGACCGCGTCGCCCGCGGCCGGCCGTGGTGCCAGGCGCGCACCATGGCGCCGACCGAGGCCGGGTCGGCGAAGCCGAGCCGCTTCAGCGTCGCCATCGTGCCCGGGTCGTCCTCGACGCCGGTGAAGACCAGGTTGCCAGTGCCGGCGCCGTCCGGCGCCTCGACGCTCAGCGCCGGCGCGGCCTCGAAGAAGCTCTCGTAGTGGCGTTCCACCCGCGCGAGGTGCGCCATGAAGGCGGCGGCGAATTCGTCCGGCCCGGGGAAGCCCATGAAGGAGGCGATGCGGGCCAGCCCGGCCGGATCCTCCGGCAGCCGGTGGGTCTGCCGGTCATTGACCATCTGCAGCCGGTGCTCGAGGTCGCGGAGGAAGACATAGGCATCGGCGAGGTCGGCCGCCGCCCGGCGGTCGAGCCGCCCGGCCCCGGCCAGCGCCGCAAGCGCGCCGAGCGTGGTCGGGTCGCGCAGGCCCGGGTCACGTCCACCCCAGATCAGTTGCAGGACCTGGGCGGTGAACTCGATCTCGCGTATCCCACCCCGGCCGAGCTTCACGTCGTGCCCGGCGAGCGCGATGGTCGCGCCGGCGCCCTTTGCGCCCTTGTGGACATGGATCTGCCGCTTGATGGAATGGATATCCGCCACGGCGGCGAAATCGAGGTGACGGCGCCAGACGAAGGGGCGGATTTCGCGCAGGAAATGCTCGCCGAGCGCCCGGTCCCCGGCCACCGGCCGGGCCTTGATCATGGCCGCCCGTTCCCAGTTCTGCCCCATGCTCTCGTAGTAGACGATCGCCGCGTTGATCGAGACCGCGAGCGGCGTCGCCGCCGGGTCCGGGCGCAGCCGCAGGTCGGTGCGGAAGACGTAGCCCTCGGCCGTGCGTTCGTCGAGCAGGCGCACGAGGTCGCGCGCCAGGCGGACGTAGCAGGCACCGGCCCGGTCCGTGTGGTAGGCAGCGGCTGCCGGATCATAGAGGAGCATCAGATCGACATCCGAGGAGTAGTTCAGCTCCCGCCCGCCGAGCTTGCCCATGCCGAGCACGGTGAGGCCGCTGCCCTTGGCCGTGGTCTTCGGGTCCGGCCGCGCGCCATTGGCCGGCCGGGCGATGCGCAGCTCGCCGCGCTCGGCCGCCGCCAGCAGCAGGTGGGCGCAGGCGAAGTCGATGGTGCCGTCGGCCAGGTCGGACAGCGCGCCGGTGACGGCATCGAGCGGCCAGAGCCCGGCCAGGTCGGCCGCGGCGACGATGAGCGCCGCCTGCCGCTTCACCCGCCGCAGCATCGCCCCGACCGCCTCGCGCGGCGCCGCCGGGTCGGCATGGCGCAAGGGCGTCAGGGCGAGGTCGAAGGCCTCGTCCGGGCCGCGCTCGGCCAGCCGCAGCAGCGCCGCCGGCTCGCGCTGGGCGAGCTCCGCCAGGTAGGGGCTGTGGCCGCCGAGCGCGGCGAGCAGCGCCGGGCCGCCCGGCAGGGCCGCGACGGCGCGGGCGGCGGCGTCGCCCTCGGTGAAATGCTGCAGCAGGCGGTCCGCCGCCTCCCGGTCGAAGGGACGCGGCAGGCGCTCCGGCGAGAATTCGGTCTGGGGCATGACGGCGGAGGGAAGGCGTGACCGCCGCCCCAGGTCAAGCGGTTCCGGTGCCGCGCGGCCTGCGGCACTGGGGCTGGCGCTGGGCGCATCGCTGCGCCGCCGTCATGGTCTTCCTCGCGGTCGCGCTGCTGCTCGGCCTCGGCGGCGTCGCCTGGCGGCTGGCGGAGCGGCCGCTCGACCTGCCGCAGCTGGCGCGGCGGATCGAGGCGGCGGTGAATGCCCGACCGGACGGGCCGCGGCTGGCCATCGGCCATGCCGCCATCGCCTGGGAGGGCTTCCGCGGCGGCACCGCGGCGCCGCTCGACATACGGTTGCGCGAGGTGCGGCTGCGCGGCCGGGGGCCGAGGTCGAGCTGCCCGAGGCAGCCTTCAGCCTCTCATTCCGTGCCCTGCTGCGCGGCGTCGTCGCCCCGGCGACGATCGAGCTGCGCCGCCCCGGCTGCGGGCGACGCTGACCGATGGCGGCATCGCCCTCGGCCTCGACCCGCCGGCCGAAGCGGGCGCCGCCGCGCTGGCCGAGGGCGATGCCGCGCAGACCGACGTGGCGACGCTGCTGGCCGGGCTGATGCTGCCGGCCTCCGACCGCGACACGCTGGCGGCGCTGCGACGCATCCGGGTCAATGGCGGGGAGGCGGTGCTGGCCGATCCCGCCGCCGGCCTGACCTGGACCCTGCTGGAGCCGCGCCTCGACCTCCGCCGCGCCGCCGATGGCGGGCTGGCCGGAGAGGGCGAGGCGGTGCTGCGCTCCGGCCCGGTCAGCGTGCCGGTGCGGCTTTCCGGCGAGGCGCGCGGCACGCCGATGCGGGTGACCCTCGGCCTGCTGCTGCCGGCGCTGCGGCCGGCGGAGCTCGCCGCGATCTGGCCGCCGCTGGCGCCGCTCGCGGTGCTCGACGCGCCGGTGACCCTGGCCGCGCGCGCCGAATTCGACGCCGCCGCCCGGCCGGACCGGATGCAGGCGCGGCTCGAGGCCGGGCCGGGCGCGCTGGTCCTGGCGCCCGGCCGGCGCCTGCCGCTGGCCGGCCTCGCCGCGACGGTCGAGGGCAGCAGCCGGGCGCTGACGATCCGCGAGGCGGTGCTGCGGCTGCCCGGCCCCGGGGGACCGGCCTCCGGACGGCCAGGGCCGAGCCTGACGGGGCGCGGCGAGGTGCTGCAGCGCGACGGCGCCTGGCACGCCGCGCTCGACCTCGGCAGCGAACCCTTCCAGGCCAGCACCCTGCCGGCGCTCTGGCCGGCCGAGCTGGCGCCGGAGGCCCGCGCCCTGGCGCTGCGCAGCCTGCCATCGGGCCAGCTGCGGGAGGCGCGGGCGCGGCTCGACCTCGCGGTCACGCCGGAGCTCGACGCAGTCAGGCTGGAAGGCGCCCGGCTCGGGCTCGGCCTGGCGCGGGCGGTGATCGACCTCGGCGGCGGCCGCCAGGCCGCGGTGGAGACGGCGGAGCTGGCCGCCAGCTACACCCCCGGCCTGCTGCGGCTGGACCGGCTGCTGCTGCGGCCGCCCGCCGCGCCGGCCGGCTCGGGCGGCAGCGGAAGGCCGCCGCCGACCCTGGTGGCGGAGGGCGAGGCCCGGCTGGCCGAGGCAGGCTGGCAGCTGCAGGCCGGGCTGACGCTGGATGCGCTGGCCGCCGGCGAGCTCGACGCCTACTGGCCGCGCGGGCTGGCGCACAACACCCGCGACTGGATGGTGCAGAACCTGACCGCCGGGCTGATCCGCAACGGCCGCTGGCAGCTGCGCGCGGAAGCGCCGGCGACGCTCGACCGACTCGCCCTCACCGGGCTGACCGGCACGGTGGAGATGGTGGATGCGACGGTGCACTGGCTGCGGCCGGTGCCGCCGGTCCAGGGCGTCTCGGGCACCGCCGAATTCGGCCCGGCCGAGGTCATCCTGCGCGGCCGCGGCGGTCGCCAGGCGCTGCCGGACGGGCGACCGGGCGGGATCGAGCTGAAGGAGGCGACCGTCCGCTTCTTCGCGCTCGACACCGATGCCGAGCAGGCGGAGATCACCGGCCAGACCGCCGGGCCGCTGCCCGAGATCTTCACCCTGCTGCGCCACCCGCGGCTGAAGCTGTTCGAGCGGCGTCCGCTGAAGGTCCAGGCCAGCGGCGGCCAGGCGGAGGCGCGGCTGGCGATCAGCTTCCCGCTGCTGGCCGACCTGCCGATGGACCTGCTGAAGATCGGCGCCCGCGGCCGCGCCACCGAGGCGCGGCTGCCCGGCGCCCTGGTCGACCGCGACGTCGAGCGCGGCCAGTTCGACTTCGCCGTGGACACCGATGGGCTGAAGCTGAACGGCCAGGCGCTCTGGGTCGGCGCGCCGGTGAAGCTCGGCCTCGAGATGGATTTCCGCAACGGCGGCCCGTCCCAGGTGACCGAGCGCGGCACCCTGACCGGGCGGTTCGACGCGGCGCAGGTCAACGCGCTGGGTGTCGAGACGGGGAAGGTGCTGGACGGCCAGGTCGCGCTCGACGCCCGCTACGAGCGGCGCCGTGGCGGCCAGGGCAGCGTCGCCCTGCGCGGCGACCTGCGGGAGGCGCGGCTGGGGGTGGAGGCGCTGAACTGGGCCAAGCCGCCCGGCACGCCCGGAACCTTCGAGGGCACGCTGCGGCTGCAGGGGGAGACGCTCGGCAGCATGGAGCCGATGCGGCTGGAGGCACCGGACCTGGCGCTGCGCGGCCGCGCCGCCTTCGGGCCGAAGGGGCGGCTGGAACGCATCGAGCTGGCCGAGGGCAGCTTCGGCATCTCCCGCTTCGCCGGGGAGGTGCGCCGGCCGGAGCGGCCCGGCGGCCCCTGGCAGGCCGACCTGCGCGGCCCGCTGCTCGACCTGCGGCCGGTGCTCGGCACGCCGGGCCAGCCTTCGCCGCCGCCCGGCCCGCCGGACGAGAACGGCCTGCCGCTGCAGCTCGACCTGCGGTTCGATCGGATGACGATGGGCGAGGGCCGCCTCCTGCACGCCACCCAGGCGCGGGTGCGGAGCGACGCCGCCGGCCTGCTGCGGGAGGTGCGCGCGACCGGCCGCACCGGTGCCGCCGCGGGCGGCGAGTTCGACCTGACCCTCGCGCCGCAGGGCCAGCACCGGCTGCTGCGGCTGACCGCGGCGGATGGCGGCGCCCTGCTGCAGGCGATGGACCTGACGGATTCGATCCGCGGCGGCCGGCTGACGGTGAATGGCAGCTACGACCAGCTGCGCCCCGGCGCGGCGCTGTCCGGCACCGCGGAGCTCGAGCAATTCGTCCTGCGCGACGCCCCGGCGCTCGCCAAGCTGCTGCAGGCGATGACGCTGTACGGGCTGGTGGAGGCGGTGCAGGGCGGCAAGGGGCTGGTCTTCGGCCGGCTGGTCGCGCCCTTCGCCCTGACGCCGGAGGCGCTCGTGCTGAGCGATGCGCGGGCCTTCTCCGCCTCGCTCGGCGTGACCGCCAAGGGCCGGCTGCTGCGGGACAAGCGGATCGCGGCGATCGAGGGGACGATCGTGCCGGCCTACATGTTCAACACGCTGCTGGGCAACCTGCCGATCATCGGCCGGCTGTTCAGCCCGGAGGCCGGCGGCGGCGTCTTCGCCGCGACCTACCGGGTGCAGGGCCCGCTCGACGACCCGACCGTGACGGTGAACCCGCTGGCGGCGCTGACCCCGGGCTTCCTGCGCGGGCTGTTCGGGCTGGGCGGCGGCGCGGCGCGGTAGGCGCGGCGGGATCGCCCGGCGGGTTTACCGCATCCTCAGATTTCGGCGCGAGGGTGCGGCCGCCATAACGCCCGGAGTGCCTATGTCCGCCCCACTCGCCCTCTCCCCGCCCCGTCCAGGACGGCGACGGCCTGGCCACGGCTCGGCCTCGCGCCGAAGTTGCTCGGCGTGGTCGGGCTGCTCGCCGCGCTCGCGGGCGGCATCGCCGTGGGCGCCACCTACACGATGGCGCGGCAGACCGGAACCATGGAGCGGCTCGAGGCGCAGGCCGGCCGCGGCATCGTCCTCGGCCGGGCGAACGTGAATTTCATCAGCTGGGTGCGCGGCGTGGGATTCCTGCCGCTCGAGCTCTCGGCCGAGGAGCGCAGGCGCTGGGAGGCGCAGGCGGCCGACCAGCGGCAGCGGCTGGAGAAGCGGCTGGACGAGGTGCGCCCGACGCTGACCCTGCCCGAGAACCGGCACGACCTGGCGCGGATCGAGACTGCGGTCCAGGCCTACAAGACGGTGCACGCCGAGGTGCAGGCGCTGGCCCGCGCCGGCAAGCTCGACGAGGCGACCCGCGCCGCCATGGCCGCGGCCGGCACGGTGGAGGCGACCAGCAGATCGCTGCGCGAGATGCAGCTGCGCATCAACCGGGCGCTCGAGGCGATGCAGAAGACGGCGCGGAAGGAGATGGAGGGCACCCATGCCTGGCTGATTGGCGGCTCCGCGGGCGGGATCCTGCTCGGCGTCGGCCTGGCCCTGCTGATCGTGCTGCGCGGCGTCACCGGGCCGCTGCGGCGCCTGACGGCGACCGCCGGCGGGCTGGCCGAGGGGCGGATCGACACGGCGGTCGAGGCGACCGGGCGGACGGACGAGGTCGGCGCGATCGCCCGCGGCCTCGAGGTGCTGCGCGGCGCGGCGCTGCGCGCCCGGGCGCTGGAGCAGGAGGCGAGCGCCGCCCGGGACGCGGCCGAGGCGGCACGGCTGCAGGCGCAGCGCGACCTGGCCGACCGGGTGGAGCGGAGGCTGGGCGCGGTCGTGCAGGGCCTCTCGGCCACGGTCGGCACGCTCGAGACCGGGATCGCCACGCTGGACAGCACCGCGCAGGGCACCTCGGAACGCGCCGCCTCGGCCGCCGCCGGCGCGACCGAGGCGACCAGCAACGTGCAGACCGTCGCCGCGGCGGCGGAGGAGCTGGCCTCCTCGGTCAACGAGATCACCCGGCAGGTGACCGCGGCGGCGCAGGTGGCGCGCCGCGCGGTGCAGGATGCGCGGGAGGCGGACGGCACGGTGAACGGGCTGTCCGAGGCGGCGCAGCGGATCGGCGACGTGGTGCGGCTGATCGGCGACATCGCGGGGCAGACAAACCTGCTGGCGCTGAACGCGACGATCGAGGCGGCGCGCGCCGGGGAGGCCGGCAAGGGCTTCGCGGTGGTGGCCTCCGAGGTGAAGACCCTGGCCAGCCAGACGGCGAGGGCGACCGAGGAGATCGGCGCCCAGATCACCGCCATCCAGGCGGCGACCGACCGCGCGGTGCAGTCCATCAAGGGCATCGCCGAGGTGGTGGCCGAGGTCGACGGCATCTCCGCCACCATCGCCGCGGCGGTCGAGGAACAGGGCGCGGCGACCCGCGAGATCGCCCGCAACGTCGCGGAAGCGGCGCAGGGCACCAACGACGTCTCCGCCAACATTGCCCATGTCAGCGCCGGGGTGGAGCAGACCACCGGCGCCCTGGCCGGGCTGCGCGACGCGACCGGGGCGGTGGCGCGGCAGGGCGGCGCGCTGCGGGACGGGCTGGACGGCCTGCTGCAGGGGCTGCGGGCGGCCTGAGGGGCGGTGCAGCCAGAGGGCGCGCCGCTCAGAAAAACGTGATAGTCATTGCGGTGCGCCGCCCTCGCGGCGCGCGGCAATGCCCCTTGCCGATCGGGACCGGGCGCCCCGCGCCACCGGTCCGGGGCCGAAGAAGGAGGTCACGGCATGGCTGGCATCGGTGCGGGAAGGCCGTCGCGCGCAGGGCGGGCCGTGGCCCTTCTGGCCGCCGGCGGCTTCGCCTTCGTCACCACTGCCGGCGGGCTGCCGCCGCGCGCCGCGGCGCAACCTGCGGCCACGGCCGCCGGCGCGACGGTCCAGCGGCTGAGCCAGGCGGAGCTCGAGCAGCTGCTCGCGCCGATCGCGCTCTATCCCGACCAGCTGCTGATGCAGGTGCTGATGGCCTCGACCTACCCGCTCGAGGTGGTGCAGGCGCAGCGCTGGCTCGGCCAGGGCCAGAACGCGAAGCTGACGGGAGAGGCGCTGGAGCGAGCGCTGGTGGCGCAGCCCTGGGACCCCGCGGTGAAGTCGCTGGTGCCCTTCCCCCAGGTGCTCGCGCTGATGAGCGAGCAGCTCGACTGGACCCAGCGGCTGGGCGATGCCGTGCTCGGCCAGCAGGCCGAGGTGCTGGACAGCGTGCAGGCGCTGCGCGGCCGGGCGCTGGCGGCCGGCAAGCTGGCCGACAGCCCGCAGCAGGTGGTGACGAAGACCGCCGCCGCCGCCGGCCAGCCGCAGGTGATCGTCATCCAGCCGGCGCAGCCTGCAGCAGGTCTATGTGCCGGTCTACGATCCGGCCGTGGTCTATGGCGCCTGGCCCTACCCGAGCCATCCGCCGGCCTACTACCCGCCGCCGCCCAGCTACGGGCTCGGCGATGCCCTGCTGACCGGCATGGCCTTCGCGACCGGGGTCGCGGTGGTCGGGTCGCTCTGGGGCTGGGCGAGGCCGGGCTGGGGCTATGGCCGCGGCCAGGTGAATGTGGACGTGAACCGCTACAACAACATCAACGTCAACCGCACCCAGATCACCAACAACACCTGGGTGCATGACGGCGCGCATCGCGGCGGCGTGCCCTATCGCGACCCGGCGCTGGGCGACCGCTACCGCCAGGGTAGCGACCGGCCCGACCAGCGCGACGCGCTGCGCGAGCGGACCCAGCAGGTGAACACCGGCGGCGGGCTGGACGCGGCGCGCAGCGGCGCCCGGCCCGAGGGCGTCCGGCAGGCGGGTCGCCCCGCGGGGCAGGACCGTGCCGGCGCCGCCAGCCGGCCGCAGGCCCAGGCCGCGCAGCGGCCCCAGGCCAAGACCGCGCAGCGGTCCCAGACCAGGCCCGCGCAGCGAACCGAAGCCAGGCCGGCGCAGCGGCCCAGCCAGATCGACCAGACCCGGCAGGATCGGGCGGCGCCGGCGCGGGACCGCATGCCCGCCGCCGAGGCGCGGCCGGTCTCCCGTCAGCAGCATGCCGGCGGCGGAGCCCACCTCGCCCGGCCCGCGGGCGGCGGCCACCAGCAGCAGCGGCGGGAACGCTAGCCCGTATCGCCGCCGGTCCGGACGCAGCCGGCCCTGCCGGCGGCGGGCCGCCGCGGTGCCTCGTTCGGGACCGCGGGCGGGTCGCCTCAGCCCGCCCGCACCAGCACGTGCCGCTTGCGGCCGAGCGAGAGCTTGGCCGCCCCGTCCCGCAGGTCGGCCGGGCCTATCACCTGCTGCGGGTCGGCGACCGGCGAGATCGTTCAGCCGGACGCCGTTCTGCGCCACCAGCCGGCGCGCCTCGCCCTTGCTGGCGACCAGCTTCGCCGCCACCAGCAGGTCGGCCAGCGGCGCCGGCAGGGCATGCACCAGGCTCGGCAGGGTCTCCGCCGCCTCGCCCTGCTCGAAGGCGCGGCGGGCGGTCTCGGCCGCCGCCTCGGCTGCGGCGCGGCCATGCAGCAGCGCCGTCGCCTCGGTCGCCAGCAGCTTCTTCGCCTCGTTGATCTCGGCCCCGGCCAGCGCGCCGAGCCGGCGGACCTCCGGCATCGGCAGCTCGGTGAACAGCGCGAGGAAGCGCGCCACGTCGGCATCCTCGGTGTTGCGCCAGAACTGCCAGTAGTCGTAGGGCGCCAGCCGGTCCGGGTTCAGCCAGACCGCGCCCGCCGCGGTCTTGCCCATCTTGGCGCCCGATGCCGTGGTCAGCAGCGGCGTGGTCAGGCCGAAGGCCTCCGCATCGCCCCTCCCCTGGGCCATCCGCCGCACCAGGTCGGCGCCCATGACGATGTTGCCCCACTGGTCTGAGCCGCCCATCTGCAGCGCGACGCCGTGCCGCCGGTGCAGCTCGAGGAAGTCGTAGGACTGCAGCAGCATGTAGTTGAATTCGAGGAAGCTGAGCGGCTGGTCGCGCTCCAGCCGCAGCCGCACGCTGTCCATGGTCAGCATGCGGTTGACCGAGAAGTGCCGGCCGACGTCGCGCAGGAACGGGATGTAGCCCAGCGCGTCCAGCCAGGCCGCGTTGTCCAGCAGGATGGCGTCGCGCGGCCCCTCGCCGAAGCGCAGGAAGGGGTCGAAGCTGCGGCGGATGCCGGCCTTGTTCGCCTCGATGCTCTCCTCGGCCAGCAGCTGCCGCGCCTCGTCCTTGCCGGAGGGGTCGCCGACCTTGGTGGTGCCGCCGCCGAGCAGCACCACCGGGCGGTTGCCCGTGCGCTGGAACAGCCGCAGCATCATGATGGAGACGAGGTGGCCGACATGCAGGCTGTCCGCCGTGCAGTCGAAGCCGATATAGGCGGAGACGGGGCCGGCCCGCAGCTTCGCGTCCAGCGCCGCCGCATCGGTGACCTGGTGGACATAGCCGCGCTCCTGCGCCGCGCGCAGGAACTCGCTCTCGGGGCCGCTCATCGCCACAACTCGATCCTTGGGTAGGGCCCTGCTGGCTTCGCAGGGGCGGCTCCCCTAGCATAGGCGCCGCATGCTTAGAACCATCGGGCTGATGAGCGGCACCTCCCTCGACGGGGTGGATGCCGCCTGGGTGGAGACGGACGGGGCGGCGATCGGGCGCATGGGCCCGGCGCTGACCCTGCCCTACGACCCCGCGCTGCGCCGCGACCTGCGCAGGCTGCTCGATGTCGCCGCCGATATTGAGGAAGGCGATCCCTTCCTGGCCGATTGCGTCCGCCGCCTCACCGACCGGCATGCCGAGGCGGTGGCGGCGCTGCGCGCCGAGGTGTCCCGGGTGCTGGGCGAGGCGACCGACCTGGTCGGCTTCCACGGCCAGACCATCCTGCACCGCCCGGCCCGGCCGGGAGACACGGCGCCCGGCCGCACCTGGCAGGTCGGCGATGCCGCCTGGCTGTCGCGCGCCACAGGGCTGCCGGTGGCGCACGACTTCCGCAGCGCCGATGTCGCCGCCGGCGGCCAGGGCGCGCCGCTGGTGCCGGTGGTGCATGCGGTGCTGGCGGCCGCCCTGCCGAAGCCGCTGGCGGTGCTCAACCTCGGCGGGGTCGGCAACGTCACCTGGATCGGCGCCGAAGGCGGGCTGGTCGCCTTCGACACCGGCCCGGCCAACGGGCCGCTCGACGACTGGGCGCGGCGCCACGCGCAGACCGACTACGACAAGGACGGGCTGCTGGCCCTGGCCGGGCAGCCGGACGGCGCGGTGCTCGGCCGGCTGATGGCGCATCCCTACCTCGCGGCGCCGCCGCCGAAATCGCTCGATCGCCTCGATTTCGACCGGGCGCTGCGGGAGGCCGGGGCGGGCGACCTCTCGCCGCAGGATGGCGCGGCGACGCTGGTCGCCTTCGCGGCGGTCTGCGTCGCCGCGGCCGGCCGCCACTTCCCCGACCCGCCGCTGCAATGGCTGGTGGCCGGCGGCGGCCGGCGCAACCCGGCGATGATGCGGGCGCTGGCCGGCACGCTGGAGGCGCCGGTGCGGCCGGTGGAGATCGTCGGCTGGAACGGGGACGCGCTGGAGGCGCAGGCCTTCGGCGTGCTGGCGGCGCGCTGCTGGCACGGCCTGCCGCTGACCTTCCCCGGGACGACAGGCGCGCCGCGGCCGCTCGGTGGCGGACGGATCACCGGGCGGGGCTGAGGGCCATCCGGGTGGCCGGCGGCACCGCCGGGCGGCCGCCGCAAGAGAATGCGAGATCATGGAGTGACCCGGTACCGGGTGCTAGCGTCGCCGCGCCGGGGTCACGCGGGAGTTCCAGACCCCATGACATGCCATTATTTCAGAAACTTCAGTATTGCCGCCTTTGCGCTGGCCTGCAGCCTCCCCGGCCCTGCGCCGGCCGCCCCGCTGGCGGAGCCACCGCGGCTGGACAGCCAGAACGGGGTGCTCGACATCCTCATGGTCGCCCGGCCGCAGCGGGTCACGCTCGGCAGCACGAAGCCGGAGGCCTGGGTCTACGAGATCTGCCGGCGCCCGGCTGCGCATGACGTCTGCCCGGCTGGCAGCGGCAGCTTCAGCCCCTATGGCGGCGTTCACCTGCACCTGGATCCGGGCGACCGGCTGAAGGTGCGGCTGGTCAACCGGCTGCCCTCGCTCGACGCGACCGGCCCCTTCGCCCCGGACCACGCGAAGGACCCGGCGAACGCGCACATGGCGCTGCTCGACAACCCGACCAACCTGCACACCCATGGGCTGATCGTCGAGCCGCGCAAGCCGAGCCCGGCCATGCCGAGCTTCGGCGACACCATCTTCGTGCTCAACTACAACCACGCGAATACCGCCACGCCGATCCCGGCGCAGATCCCGGGGATCGAGGTCCGCAAGGACGTGGTGGACTACGACATCCCCATCCCCAACCCGCCGAACGGCCCGCATCCCTCCGGGCTGTTCTGGTTCCATCCGCATGCGCACGGCCTCGCGCTCAACCAGGTCTCGGCGGGGCTCGCCGGCATCATCACCATCGGCAAGCCGCAGGACTACCTGTGCGACGACGGCGCCTGCACGGGTCTCGGCGCCGCGCCGCGCCACCTCGTGCTGAAGGACATGCAGGTCGTGCGGCCGGCGGGCGCCAGGGCCGACCGGGTGCAGACGCAGGAGGACCCGACCTTCTGCGGCGGCCCGCCGCCCGCCCCGCCCGGGCAGAACGGCGTCTGCCCGGGCACCGCGCCGAACTCCAACTGGTTCTTCACCGTCAACGGCCAGGTCTTCCCGAGCTGGACCGCCGCGGCGCAGCGCGGCGAGCTTCTGGCGAGATCACCAATGCCTCGGGCAGCGTCACCTACAACCTGCACCTGACCCGGCAGGCCGATGGCGGCGACATGCGCTTCCAGGTCGTCTCGATGGACGGCACCACCGTCGGGCTCGCGCCTGGCCTGCCGGCCGACCGCCTGGGCAGCCTCTTCGGCGGCAAGTTCAAGCCGGAGCCCTGCGGCGATGCCGGGCGCGACCAGCCCCTCCTGCGCGGCGCCGAGCCGGTCTGCGCCGACAGCATCCGCCTGATGCCGAGCGCGCGCATCGAGATCTTCGTCACCTGGCGGGACGCCGCCGGGCGGCCTGTCGACCCGCCGCCGGGCGCGACGGCGCTGCTGCGCAATGCCAGCGCGCCCGACACCGGCGGCGACGCCTGGCCGAACGTGGTGCTGGCCTCCATCGGCTTCCGCGGCCCGCATTTCCCCCACCCCGCCATCGCGATGAAGGGGCCGGCGGGCGGTGCCACCGCCGCCTACCTGGCGCAGCCGGCCGAGGTGATGCTGCCGCAGCAGCAGGTCGCGGTGCCGGCCGATCTCGCCACCGCCGCGCTGGCGGGCGCGCTGCCGGCCGGCGACGCGCGGCTGGCGCAGCCCGGCGCGGCGGCGACGGCGCTCCGGCAGCTCCGGCCCGGCGCGCCGGGCATCGAGGGGCTGACGCTGCAAGCCGGCCTCCCCTGCAGGCCGCTGCCGGCGCATTGGCGCCGGCGGATCCTGTTCGGCGTGCCGGCGGCGGACCCGAACGCCTTCGGGCTCGGCTACGAGCTGGTGGACGACGGGAACGTCGTGCGGGAGCGCCAGGAGATCGCGGTCTTCCAGCATGACCGGACCACGGTCTGCGTGCCGCTGAAGGGCGCGGTGCCGGCGACGGAAACCTGGGAGCTCGTCAACCTCGCCGGCGAGGACCATAATTTCCACATCCACCAGACCCGCTTCCAGGTCCTGCCGGACGCCGCGGCGATGCCCGTGCCGCCCGGCGCGCCGGGCGCGGTGTTCCAGGACAACGTCCCGGTGCCGCGGGCGTCGGGCGGCAGCTGCGACGGCACGTTGGACCCGGCGACGCACGCGCCGCCGGCGGGCTGCACCACCAGGCCCGTCTTCGTCTCCATCGCGTTCCAGGAGCTCGGCGACTTCGTCTATCACTGCCACATCCTCGAGCACGAGGACGGTGGCATGATGGCGCGCATCGCCGTCCGGGCGGTGCCCTGATGCCGGCGGCAGCGCTCGGCCCGGGGTCCGGCGCCGGGCGCTACTCCGCCGCCGCTTCCCCCTTCAGCCAGGGCCAGCGCGCCAGGCTCACCGGGCTGTCCGGCGCATAGGCGATGCAGCTGCCGAGCATCGCCGGCCGCCGCTTCGGCACCTCGCCCCCGCCGGCCAGGATGCGCGCCGTCTCCTCCCGCTCCCGCCGCGCCCGGATCGGGTACAGGGTCTGGAAGGCGACGGTCGCCATCTGCCCCAGCACCTCCCGCAGATGGGTGCAGCCATGCACCCCGCCGACCCGCTCGGCCACCGCGCGGTTGAAGCCGGCGCCGATCTTCAGCCCGGCGAGCCGGGCGAAATTCGGCGCGGCGGAGGGGCAGACCGCATAGGGCGTGTGGTCGGAGGCCGCCTCGGCGCCGACGATCTCCATGTCCTCCCGCACCGTCAGCCGCAGGAACAGCCCGTGCAGCGGCTCGCCCGGCCGGATGGTGCCGCGGTCTTCGTTCTCGAAGGGATGGGCCTTGGTGTCCAGCAGATAGGCCTCGATGTCGTAGAGGCCGTCCTCGCGCCGCCAGCCGCGGATGTCGATCTCGCGGCGGTGCAGCATCTCGCGCGGGGCAGGCGGCGAAAGGGGCATGCGGTCGGGCTCCGGAACGGCTGCAAGGGGTCGGTCGACGCATTGCCCAGCCCGCGATCCTCCTGAGTGAAAACGCTCAGGACGTGAATCGCCGGCTCAACAAGGCTAGGCCAGGCTCGCCCCGACGCGGTCGGGGCGAGCCTGGCCTAGCCTGCTTTCGGTCGGCGTTGAACCACCGCCGCGCGTGGATCAGCCCTGCGGCGATGCAACACGTGAAGCCGGCCAGGAAAGGGTGTCAGTGTATTCTCCGCCCTGTGATCGGGCCTCGGCCGCTCGCCCATCGTATGATGTTATACGATCCGCTAATGGTTCCCGGGTGGAGGCCAGACCCCGGGGGATGCCGACTTTGCCCGATGATGGCCGGCCCGGCCTGCCCGATATCGATTGCATCCGCGGCTTCGCCGGGTCCTCGCCCATGGCGGTGGCGGTGCTGGAGGGGCCGGCGCACCGCATCCGCTACGCGAACCCCGCCTGCCTCGCCGCCACCGGCCGCGCGGAGGCGGCGCTGCTCGACCGCCGGCTGGCCGAGGCCTTCCCGGCGCTCGGCGCCGCCAGCCTGGCCGCGCTCGACCGGGTGCACGGCACCGGGGAGGCCTGCCGGGGCGAGGCCGTCGCCCTGCCGCTCGGCCCCGCCACGACGGACGATGCGCCGCACCTCTGGGATGTCGAGCTCTCGGCGGTGCGCGGCGGGGGCGCCATCGCCGGCGTGCTGGTGCTGCTGCGCGACGTGACCCCGCGGAGGCCCAGGCGGCCCGCTACCGTGCCCTGGTCGAGGCCGGCTCGCTGGCGGTCTGGACCGCCGGGCCGGATGGCGCGGTCCGGGAGAATGCCGGCTGGGACGCGCTGACCGGCCAGAGCCAGGAAGAGTCCACCGGGCTCGGCTGGCTGCAGGCGATCCATCCGGAGGACCAGGCGCGGGTCCGCGGCCGCTGGCTGGCGGCGATCGCCAGCGGCGCGACCTATGAGGCCGAGTACCGCCTGTCCTGGCCGCGGGGCGGCTGGCGCTGGACCGCGGCGCGGGCGGTGCCGCGGCGGGATGCCGAGGGGCGCATCCTCGAATGGGTCGGCGCCAATACCGACATCGACGCGCAGCGGCAGGCGGAGCTCGGCCTGCGGGCCAGCGAGGACCGCTTCCGCACCCTGGCCGAGGCGATGCCGCACCTGGTCTGGCAGACCGATGCGGCGGGGCGGCCGGAATACCTTCAACCGCCGCTGGCGGGCGCTGACCGGGCTCGGCCTGACCGCCCTGGCCGGCTGCGGCTGGATGACGGCGCTGCATGCCGACGACATCGCCCGGCTGCACGCCGCCTGGGCCACCGCGCTGGAGGCCGGCGGCGACTACGACGCCGATGCCCGCATCAGCACCGCGGCCGGCGGCTATCGCTGGCACCGGGTGCGGGCGGCGCCGGTGCGCGATGCCGGCGGCACCATCCGCCACTGGGTCGGCACCTGCACCGACATCGAGGAGCGCCACCAGGCGGAGGATGCGCTGCGCGAGGCGCTGGCGGCGCAGGAGAGGCTGCTGCGGGAGGCCGAGCACCGCATCAAGAACAGCCTGCAGCTGGTCGCCGGCCTGCTGCGGCTGCAATCCGGCCGGGTCGAGGAGCCGGCGGCGCGCGAGGCGCTGGAAGCCGCCACGGCCCGGGTCCAGGCGGTGGCGGAGGCGCATCGCGCCCTGCAGATGAGCCCCGACCTGCGCAGCGTGCGCCTCGCCGACATGCTGCGGGAGCTGGCCGCCGGCGCCTCGGTGCAGCTGCCGGGCACCGACATCCGCATCGAGGCGCCGGAGGCGCTGACCCTCGATGCCGAGCGGGCGATCCCGCTGGCGCTGATCCTGTCGGAGCTGGTGGCGGATGCGCTGCGGCATGAGCGGCCCGAGGGCGCGGCGCATACGGTGCGGCTGGAGGCCTGGGTGGAGGCGGGCGGCCTGGCGGTCGCGGTGGCTGATGGCGGCTTCGGCCTGCCGGCGGAGAATGCGGCCGGGCGGCTGGGGGCAACGGTGATCCGCGCCCTGGCGAAGCAGATCGGCGCCGAGCTGGCGACCGAGAGCGCCCCGGGCAGCGGCACGCGGGTGACGCTGCGGCTGGGGCTGGAGGCGACCACCTCGGGCTGAGGGCCGGGCCGGCCCTCAGTCCGCGCCGCCGCCGAGCGGTACGTCCAGCCGGCAGACCAGCCCGGTCGCCGGCCAGTCCAACGCCACCGTGCCGCCGAGCTGGCCGCGCACCGTGCCGTCCAGCACACGGCTGCCGAAGCCGCACCGCGGCGGCGGGCCTGCCAATGCGGGCCCGCCCGCCTCCGTCCAGTGCAGGTCCAGCCGCGGCGGCGGGCCTTCGCACAGGGCCCAGCGCACCGCCAGCCTTCCGCCTGGCACCGAGAGCGCGCCATGCTTCACCGCATTGGTCGCAAGTTCATGCACCGCCATGGCGATCGGCTGGGCCGCCACCGCGGGCAACGCGACCGGCGGCCCGTCCAGTTCCACCTGCTGGCCGGCGAGGAAGGGCTTCAACTCGTCCTCCAGCAGCAGGCGCAGGTCGGCGCCGGCCCAATGGGTGCTGGCCAGCAGGCTCTGCGCCCGGCCGAGGGCGGCGACCCGGCCCTCCACCGTGCGGATGAAGCCCGGCAGATCGGCCGCCCGGGTCAGCCGCAGCACGGACTGCACCACTGCCAGCGCGTTCTTGGCACGGTGGTCGACCTCCCGCGCCAGCAGCGCCTGACGCTGCTCGGCGCGCTTGCGGTCGGTGACGTCGAGGAAGAGCGCGGCGAAGCGGCCCGGCTCGGTGCGGTAGGCCAGCACCTCGAACCAGCGATCAAGGCGGGCGACGCGATACTCGAAATGCGCCGGCTCGCCGGTGGCGGCCACCCGGGCGCAGGTGTCGATCACGAACCGCTCGGTCCCCGGGATCACCTCACTCGCCAGCCGCCCGATGACGTCGGCGGCGGCCAGGCCGCTCAACGCCTGCCAGGCCGCGTTGACCTCGAGGTAGCGGAAATCCGCCGGCCGGCCCTCCGTGCCGGCGACCAACTCGCACAGCGCGACGCCTTCCTGCATGCGGGAGAACAGGCCGTGCCAGCGGGCCTCGCTCTCGCGCAGCGTCGCCACCGCCGCCTCGCGCGCCGCCTCGGCCGCGTGGATGCGTGCGGCCGCCTCGCGTTCGGCGTCGATGTTGACGACATAGCCGACCACCTCGCTGCTGCCATCGGGTCGCGGCGTCAGGCGGCGGCCATGCGTCCGCACCCAGGTCCACCGGCCGTCCGGCCGCCTCAGGCGCCATTCCAGCCTGCCCTCGCCGTCCCGCAGGATGGTCCTGGCAAGTTTGGGAAAATCCGGCGTCTCCGGCCCGGTCAGATGCGATATCTGGTCGAGCGGCAGGATGTCCGCGGGCGCCCAGCCGGTCACCGCCGCGGTATCGCCGTTGCGGTAGAGCACGCGGGAGGAGCCGTCGGCGGCGACGTCGCGCAGGAAGACGATGGTCGGCAGGCCGGCCAGCAGCCGCTCGATCTCGGCCCGGCCTGCCGCCAGCGCCGCGGCCTCCGCTGCGCCGCGGCGGCGGCCAGGCCGGCATCGCGCTCGCCGGCCAGGATGCTGGCCAAGGCCAGGCCGGCGAAGCCGGTCACGACGAACAGCAGCACGCCGAGCAGGTGGCCGGCGCCGCTGAAGGTGACCGGCAGGTCCTGCAGGAATTGCCAAAGGCGCCAGACGGGGAGGCTGTTGGCGAACAGCGCGATGATGGCGACCGTCCGCGCCGCCCGGCGCAGGGTGGCGCTGCCGCGCAGCCGCAGCAGCTCGATCCCGCCGGCCGTGCCCAGTATGGCGAAGAGCAGCGTCCCCACCCCGACGCGGGCCGCGGCCGAGGCATAGACCGCCGGGACCGCGCAGGCGGCATACCAGGGGACCAGCGGCAGGGCGACCGCCCAGCCCGGCGCCGCGACGCCGCGCAGCTTGCCGGGCGCCGGCCCAGAACAGCGCCACGGCCAGGATGTAGATCGGCGTGGCCAGCAGGATGAGCAACGCCTCCGGCACCCAGCCGCGCTGCGCGTGCAGCAGGACGGCGATCGTGCCAAGGCCGCAGAACCCGGCCCAGCTTGCCAGATAGGCCGGCCGGCCCGCCGCCCGCCAGGTGCCCAGCAGCAGCAGCGTGGACAGGGCCGAGATGAGCGCCCCGGCGGCCAGCAATGCGCCTAGGGGGAGCGTGATTGTCATGTCGAGGGTTGCCTCTATCCGGCAGCGAGTGTCGCGGACCGCCCGGCGCAACATAACCAAGGCGAGAACAACTCCAATCTGCTTCCGGCCAAAAACTGGCAGGACCGCCGCATGCTCGACCATGAGCGCCGCGGTCGTCCTCGATACATGGCGGCACATCCCGGCGGTACCGAACCGGGGTGGGACCCGGCGAAGGGAAGCCGGGGCCGGCCCGGGTCCATGCAGGCGGGGACGACGTCCGGCGCCGCTGCGACCATTCCGCCGGCGTCAGCCCGCCCCGGCGGCCTCCGGCCGCGGCAGGTCGCCGCCGAGCGGTATGTCCAGCCGGCAGACCAGCCCGGTCGCCGGCCAGTCCAGCGCCACCGTGCCGCCGAGCTGGCCGCGCACCGTGCCGTCCAGCACCCGGCTGCCGAAGCCGCGCCGCGGCGGCGCGCCCGCCAGGGCCGGCCCGCCCGCCTCCGCCCAGCGCAGGCGGAGCCGCGCCGGCCGGCCTTCCGCCAGGTCCCAGCGTACCGCCAGCCGGCCGCCGGGGACCGACAGCGCGCCGTGCTTCACCGCGTTGGTCGCCAGCTCGTGCACCGCCATGGCCACCGGCTGGGCGGCGACCGCCGGCAGCAGCACCGGCGGCCCGTCCAGCTCCACCCGCTGGCCGGCGAGGAAGGGCGCCAGCTCGCCCGCCAGCAGGGTGCGCAGCTCGGCGCCCTCGCTATGGTCGCCGGCCAGCAGGGTCTGCGCCCGGGCCAGGGCGGAGACCCGCCCTTCCACCGCGCGGACGTAGGTCGGCAGGTCGCCGGCCCGGGTCAGCCGCAGCACGGACTGGACCACCGCCAGCGCGTTCTTCGCCCGGTGCTCCACCTCGCGCGTCAGCAGCGCCTGGCGCACCTCCGCCCGCTTGCGGCCGGTGACGTCGAGGAAGAGCGCGGCGAAACGGCCCGGCTCGGTGCGGTAAGCCAGCACCTCGAACCAGCGGTCCAGCGCGGCGACGCGGTACTCGACATGCGCCGGCTCGCCGGTCTCGACCACCCGGGCATAGGTCTCGATCCAGAAGGGCTCGAGGTCGCGGATGACCTCGCTGGCCAGCCGGCCGATCACCTGGCCGGCTGGCAGGCCGGTCAGCCGGTTCCAGGCGGCATTCACCTCGAGGTAGCGGAAATCGGCCGGCCGGCCGGCGGCGTCCCGCACCAGCTCGCAGAGCGCGAAGCCCTCCTGCATGCGGGAGAAGAGGCCGCGCCAGCGCGCCTCGCTGGCCCGCAGCGCGGCCTCGGCCCGGGCGCGGCCGACCGCGTCCCAGGTGCGCTCCGCCACCTCCTGCACCAGCAGGAAGCTCGTCCTCCGTCCAGCGCCGCGGCGTCGCGCGGTGGACGAAGAGCGAGGCGGCGAAACGGCCCGCCTTGACCAGCGGCACGGTCACCGCGGCGCGCACCGCGGCGGCGCGGAAGCTAGCGGCCGTCGACCGGCCGATGGTCAGCGGGTCGTCCAGGGCATCGGCGACGGCGATGGTCCGGCCGGCGCGCAGCTCGGCGATCAGCGCCGGGCCGTAATCCTCCAGCCGCTGCAGGCCGTCCAGGCTCGGCACGCCGGGGCCGCACCACTGCGCCGCCGACGGTGAAGTGCAGCCCGTCGGCCGTGACCTCGGCATAGCCGGCGCGGTCGCAGCCGAGATGCGCGGCCAGCGCCGCGGCGGCGGCGGCCATGACCGCGCGCGGCTCGGCCAGGCCGCGCAGGCGGCTTCCAGGCCCAGGCGGGATTCCTGCCGGCGTTCCGCCAGGACCCGGCCGGTGGTCTCCGTGCAGGCGCAGAACATGCCGGCGACCCGGCCGGTCTCGTCCGGCACCGGCGTGTAGGAGAAGGAGAACCAGGTCTTCTCCGGATAGCCGTTGCGGTGCATCAGCAGGGCGATGTCGTCCATATGCGTGCCCTCGCCGGCGAAGGCGCGCTCGAGGATCGGCTCGACATCATTAAGGATGTCGAACCAGACCTCGCGGAAGGTCCGGCCGAGCGCGGCCGGGTGGCGGGCGCCGCAGATCGTGGCGTAGCCGTCGTTGTAGAGCATGATCCGCTCCGGCCCCCAGGCGACGAACATCGGCTGGCGGGCGCCGAGCATGACGGCGACCGAGGGTCTTCAGCGCCGCCGGCCAGGCGGAAGCGGGGCCGAGCGGGGTGGCGGCCCAGTCCATCGCGCGCAGCCGCGCCCCAGCTCCCCACCACCGGCGAGGAAGGCCTCCGCGGCCGGGCGGACCGCGTTGTCGGGCATCTCGGACATCGTCACGGGCATGCTTTGGTGAACCCGGCGTTGCGGGCCTGCGTCAATACCAAAGCGGAACACCGCTCCGCCATGGCGGTTGCCGCCGGCGCTTGATCTTTCACCACCCTGGCTTGCCGGGATCCTGCCGGCCGGCGCTAATCCGCGCAGCAGCTCATCGTGCTGCGCGCCGGCGGCACGTCGAGCGCCGGGTTCTCGGCGAAGAACCCTCCGGGTGCAGGGCGAAGCCGGAGGAGATGACCGGCTGCACCGGGAAGTCCTCGGGGCGGGGGATGTGGTGCAGGCCGAAGCTGTGCCAGAGCACGAGGTCGGCGCCGTCGAGCGGCCGGTCGGCCGCGGTCCAGGCCGGCAGCCCATCGCCGCCGCGGCTCTGGTTCGGGTAGCGGCCGGCGGCGTGCAGTTCCTCCGGGTCGAAGGCGGTCACCCAGAGCTGCCTGGTCATGAAGGCGGCGCGGCGGGTGACGCTGGCCGCGGGGCTGGAGAAGGTCGGCAGCGGGTTCTGCACCACGAGGCGATAGGCCGTGGGCTGGCCGAGCGCGTTGCGCGCCGCGGTGCTCTCGACCCGCCAGCCGCGGGCGGCGGCGAAGTCGACGTTGCGCTGCGCCCGCTGCTCGGAGGCCAGCACCGTCTCGCGCAGGGTGAAGGCGTTGCCATGCGGATTGTCGGGCCGCTTCCGGCAGGGCGACGGTGTCGATCTCGACCACCCGGTTCGCGGTGCCGTCGACATCCATGTCGAGCCGCATGTTGAAGACATGCTGGTGGTAGTGGGCGTAGACGCCGGGGGCGACGATGCTGCCGAAGCGCGGCTGCTCGCCGGGCAGCAGCGCGGCGGTGTTCATGATGCCCGTCGCCTTCATCTCGAAATGGATCGAGCCGTCCTGGTGCAGGTACCAGAAGGAGCCGTATTCGTAGTTGCCGATGGTGGAGATCGAGGAGACCACCAGCCGCCTTGCCCGCCGCACCTCGACCTTGCCGGTGAAGAGGTCGGTGTGCTTCCAGAGGATGCCGTGGTCTTCCTCGTGCAGGCAGACGGCGCTCTTGATGCAGTAGGGATCGCCCTTGCTGTCGGCCAGCCAGGCGTCGAAGTAGCGGATGACGCCGAGGCAGTCGCAGCCCAGCGTCAGCGAGCATTCGCCAGCACGCCGATGCCGTATTCGCCGACATCGAAGGCGTTCTTGCGGAAATGGCCGCCGCCGGGATGGGCGTAGGGCACCACCATCTCGGACAGCGCGGCGCGGTGCAGCACCGGGCGCAGCCGGCCCTGGTCCTCGTAGCCAAGGGCGTGCAGCACCAGGCCCTCGCGGGCGTTGAAGCCGACGCGAAAGCGCCATTTCTGCCAGCGCACCTCGTTGCCCTCGACCGTGAAGCTTGGCCCTTCCGGCTGGGTGATCTCGAGCGGGCGGATGTCGTCGCGGAACTCCGTGCGGAATCTGGCGGCGTAGTTGTGGTCCCGCGCCGGGACCTCCGCGACGCCGTGGTCGTCGACCCTAAGCACTTCGGCGCGGTCGAGGTCGATGACGGCGCAGAGCCCCTCGATCGGATGCGCATAGCCGTTGTCGTCGGGGGAGGAGCGCAGCCAGCAGAAGGTGTTCGAGATGCGCCGCCCTGCCTCATCCGGCAGGCCGTAATTGCCGGCCGACCAGGGATCCACCTGGACGCGGTCGAGATCGGTGATGCCGCGCTTCGCCAGGGCGGCGACGAAGCGCGGATCGGCCCGGGCGACGCGGCCGACCAGCAGGATGTCGTCGATCAGGATGCGCGGGCGGACGCCGGGGATGTGGCGCCAGTCCAGCACCGTGCCGGCGGCGAGGTCGAGCCGGGCCTCGAAGACGCGGCCATCGGTCCGGTCGAAGGCGCAGACGAAGGCGCGGCGGGGGATCGGCCGGCCCGGGCGGAAATCGCGGACGACCTCCTTCGATGGCTCGTCGAGGGTGATCGTCTCGAACATCATCCCCGTGCCGAGGTCGTGCGCGGCGCGGACCAGCGCGGCGGCCTGGCGGATCTCGTCCGGGGTCAGCAGGTCGAGCGGATGGGTGGCGGCGGGGGTCATGCGGGGGCCTCTCGCGCGGTCTGCGCGGGAGGCTACGCGGTTGGGCGCGCGGGGTAAGCCGCGGGTGGCCGCTCAGGCCTCCGCCCCCTCGTCGCGCAGCAGGCTCTCGACCATCGCGGTGGGCACGTCGCCGGCGGTGAAGGCCTCGCCCGGGCCGCGCAGCAGGACGAAGCGCAAGCTCCCGTCGCGCACCTTCTTGTCCTTCCGCATCCGCCCCAGCAGCGCCGCGGTCGAATACTTGCGCGGCAGGTCGCGGATCCGCGCCGGCATGCCGCAGGCCTCGAGATGGGAGATCACCCGCCCCGGCAGTTCCTGGCTGCACTGGCCGAGCCGGGCCGAGAGCGCCGCGGCGAGGCCGAGCCCGACCCCCACCGCCTCGCCATGCAGGACCAGCCCGCCATAGCCGCTTTCCGATTCCAGCGCATGGCCGAAGGTGTGGCCGAGGTTGAGCAGGGCGCGGCCGCCCTCGGCGCTCTCCTCCCGCTCGTCGCCGGCGACCACCGCGGATTTCAGCCGGCAGCTCTCCAGCACCGCATGGGCCTGGGCCGCGGCGTCGCCGGCGACCAGGGCCGGGCCCTGCGCCTCGCACCAGCGCCACAGCGTCTCGCCGGACAGCAGACCGTGCTTCGCCACCTCCCCGTAGCCGGCGCGCAGCTCGCGCGGCGGCAGGGTGCGCAGCGTCGCCATGTCGGCCAGCACGATGCGCGGCTGGTGGAAGGCGCCGACCAGGTTCTTGCCGAGCGCGAGGTTGATCCCGGTCTTGCCGCCGACGCTGCTGTCCACCTGGGCCAGCAGGCTGGTCGGCACCTGCACGAAGGGCAGGCCGCGCAGCGCGACGGAGGCCGCGAAGCCCGCGAGGTCGCCGACCACGCCGCCGCCGAGCGCCACGACGGCCGTGCGGCGATCGGCGCCGGCGCCCAGCATCTGCTCCAGCACCGATTGCAGGGTGGCGAAATCCTTGCTCGCCTCGCCAGGCGGCACCACGATCTCGGCCAGGGTCGAGAAGCCCGCCTCCTCCAGGCCGGCCCGCAGCACCGGCAGGTGCAGCGGCGCGACGTTCTCGTCGGTCACCACCACCACGCGGCGGGCCGGCAGCACGGGCGCCAGCAGCGCGCCGGCGCGTTCCAGCAGGCCCTCCCCCACCACGATGTCGTAGCTGCGCTCCCCCAGCGTCACCGGCAGCCGGGCCGGCGGGGTCCAGCCCTCCAGCGTCTCCTGCACCCGGCGGGTGGTGGAATCCGGGCTCTCATCGGTGCACTGGATCACGAGGTCTGCCTCGGCATAGAGGGGGTGGCGCGCCGTCATCAGCCGCTGGAGCACCTCCGCGGGGTCGGCGTTGAGGAACATCGGCCGGTGGTCGCGCCCGGCGACCCGTCGCATCAGCACCGGCAGCCGGCAGCGCAGCCAGACGGAGATGGCGCCCGACCGGCGGATCGCCGCCCGGGTGCGGTCGTCGGCGAAGGCGCCGCCGCCAGTCGCCAGCACCACCGGCGGGCCGGCCAGCAGCCGGGTGATCACCCGGCGCTCGCCGTCGCGGAAATGCGGCTCGCCGTAGCGGGAGAAGATCTCGGTGATCGGCAGGCCGGCCGCCGCCTCGATCTCGGTATCGGCGTCGAGGAAGGGCAGGCCGAGCCGCAGCGCCAGCCGCCGGCCGATCGAGGACTTGCCCGAGCCCGGCATGCCGACGAGCACGACGCTGCGGCCCTGCAGCCAAGCGCTGGCGGCGGGCAGGGCTTCGGGCGCGTCCCAGTCCTGGGACGCGCCCGGGGTGGGGGTCGGGCCGGCAGGCGGGCCGGAGGGCGGGGCGGTCCCCGGGCCGGACGATGCGCAGGCGGTGGCGATGTTGCGTGACACGGTCCCCAAGGCTAGCACACCGCGGCTTCCGCGCGAGGACCCCGCCCGCAATGTTCCGTCGGCCCATTCTGCTGCTCGCCGCGATCCTGCTCGCCCTGGTCGCGGTGGGGCTGGTCGTGGTCGGGGCCTTCCCGCCCGCCGTGACCCCCAAGCCGGTCGAGCGGGTGCTGCCGAACGACCGGTTCCAGACCCGCTAGCCCGCAACTTTGGCCGGCCGCCACCTCGAAGCCTTCCTGGAGATGCTGGCGGCCGAGCGTGGCGCCGCCCGCAACACGCTGGCGGCCTACAATGCCGACCTGGTCGACTTCTTCGGCTTCTGCGCCCAGTCCGGCGCGGCACCGGCGGAGGCCGGACCGGAGGTGCTGGGCGGCTACCTGCGGCGGCTGACCGATCTCGGCCTGCGGCCGCGCACCGCGGCGCGGCGGCTCTCGGCGCTGCGGCAGTTCTTCCGCTTCCTGGCCCGCGAAGGCATCCGGCCGGACGACCCGACCGAGTTGCTGGAAGGCCCGAAGGCCCCGGCCAGCCTGCCCCGCGCGATCACCGAGGCGGAGGTGGAGGCGCTGCTGGCCGGCGCCGCCGCCCTGCCCGGCCATCGCGGCCCGCAGGCGGCGGCGGCGGTCGAGCTGCTCTATTGCTCCGGCCTCCGGGCCAGCGAGCTGGTGGCGCTGCCGGCCTCGGCGCTGCGGCCGGACGCGCCGCTGGTGGCGGTGCGCGGCAAGGGCGGGCGGGAACGGCTGGTGCCGGTCTCCGACCGGGCGCGGCAGGCGGTGCTGGCGGCGCGGGAGGCCCTGGCCGGGACCGGGCGGCCCTCCGCCAGCGGCCCGCGGGCGCTGCGCTGGCTGTTCCCGGCGCGCGGGGCCTCCGGCCACATGACCCGCCAGGCGCTCGGGCTGCTGCTGAAGGATGCGGCGCTGGCGGCGGGGATCGACCCGGACCGGGTCAGCCCGCATGTGCTGCGGCATTCCTTCGCCAGCCACCTGCTGGCGCATGGCGCCGACCTGCGCAGCCTGCAGGTGCTGCTCGGCCATGCCGACATCGCCACGACGCAGATCTACACCAAGGTGCTGGAGGAGCGGCTGAAGGCGCTGGTCGAGACGCACCACCCGCTGGCGGAGCCGGCCGGGGACTGACCCTTAGGCGAAGGGGTCGACCACCGCCGAGGACTGCGCCTTGGCGTCGCCTGGCTGAACTTCCGGCACCGAACCCTTCGTGGCCACTATGGGCATATCTGCCGCTGCAGCTCGGATGTCACGGCTTCACCGCCCCCCAGCGAATAGGCCAGCGGCAGCCAGGGCCGGTCCGGCCAGGCCCAGAGCCCCTCGGCATCCCGCACCAAGCTGCCGAACATCCGCCAGGTGACCCGCGGATGCTCGTGCAGCCAGTCGAGCGCCAGCCCGGCCCCGCGCAACGCGCCCACCACCTCGGCCAGCGGGTGCATCCAGACCGTCTCCGTCCGGTGCGCCGGCGCCGCGCCGGGGTCGGCATAGTCCCCGGCCGCCTCGTAGATCACCGCCTCGCGCTGGAAATAGGGCACCAGCCAGCCGGGCCGGCCGGGCATCCGGCTCGACGCCTGGTCGTCGAAGACATAGGCCGTGGGATGCCCCTCGGCGAGGTAGAGCCGGCCGCCGGGCCGCAGCGCCCCGGCCACGATCCGCGCCCAGCCGGCCAGGTCCGGCAGCCAGCACAGCGCCCCCCAGGTGACGAAGACCAGGTCGAAGCCGGCCGGCTCGGCCAGCGCCGCGGCCGCCTGGGTGAGATCGGCCTCGACGAAGCGGGCCCGGTCGCCGAGGCCGAGTTCCGCCGCCAGCGCCCGCGCCGCCGCGATGGCCGCGCGGGAGAAGTCGAGCCCGACCGCCTGCGCCCCGCGCTGCGCGAGCGTCAGCGTGTCCGCGCCGAAATGGCATTGCAGGTGCAGCACCCGCAGCCCGGCGACCGGGCCGAGCTCGGCCTCGACGATCGCGTCCAGCCGGCCCCGGCCGGCCCGCAGCGGGGCGAGGTCGTAGCCGCCCGGGCCGAGATGGATGCCCACCCTTTCGTCCCACAGGGCGCGGTTCGTCGCCTGCCAATCCTGCCCGGCCGTCATGCGATCCTCCTGGCCCGGCGCAGCCTGCCGCGCCGGGGCCGCGGCGGTGCCAGGATATTCCGCCGCGCGCCGCCACCCCCGGTGGCAGGCCGCCGTCACCGCTTCCGCCGCCGGTGCTTTTCCGCTAACCCCGGCACGGGGGCAAGGCACGCGGCGCAGCAGCCCCGCGCGCCGCGGCGGTCCCCGTCCGCCATCCGCCTGGCCCACCGCGCCGCGCCACAGGGACCCGATGCGCCACTTCCTCGACTTCGAAAAACCCATCGCCGAGCTCGGAAGGCAAGATCGAGGAGCTGCGCCGCACCACCGATGCCGGCGGCATCGACGTGGCGGAGGAGGTCGGCAAGCTGCGCGACAAGGCGCAGTCCCTGCTGAAGACCACCTATGCGAAGCTCAGCCCCTGGCAGAAGAGCCCTGGTCGCCCGGCACCCGGACCGGCCGAAATGCCTCGACTACATCCGCGCCCATATCGAGGAATGGACCCCCTGGCCGGCGACCGCGCCTTTGCCGACGATGCAGCGGTGGTCGGCGGGCTCGGCCGCTTCCGCGGCCGCGCGGTGGCCGTGCTCGGCACCGAGAAGGGCGCCGATACCGAGGGGCGGGTGAAGCATGATTTCGGCATGGCGCGGCCGGAGGGCTACCGCAAGGCGCGGCGGATCATGGAGCTGGCCGGCCGCTTCGGCCTGCCCATCCTCTCCTTCGTCGACACCGCCGGCGCCTTCCCGGGCATCGAGGCCGAGGCGCGCGGCCAGGCCGAGGCGATCGCGCGGTCGATCGAGGCGGGACTCGAGGCGCCCGTCCCCTTCGTCGCCACCATCATCGGCGAGGGCGGCTCGGGCGGCGCCATCGCCCTGGCTGCGGCCGACCGGGTGCTGATGCTGGAGCACTCGATCTATTCGGTGATCAGCCCGGAAGGCTGCGCCAGCATATTGTGGCGCGACGCGGCACAGGCCCCGGCGGCGGCCGGAGGCGCTGAAGCTCACCGCCGAGGACCTGCGCCGGCTGAACCTGGTGGACGCCGTGGTGCCGGAGCCCATGGGCGGCGCCCATCGCGACCCCGAGGCGGCGCTGCGCGCGGTCGGCGACAAGGTCTGGGAGAGCCTGGAGCCGCTGCTGGCGCATGACGGCGCCACGCTGCGGGCGCGACGGCGGGAGAAGTTCCTGGAGATGGGGCGCAGCAGCGTCGTCTGACCGGGCAGCCGGAAGCCAAGGCCGGGGAGGAGGTATCCTCCCTGGACCCTCCTCTATTTTCCCGAGTCCGGCACCCACCGCGCGGCAGCACCCGACCCCCGAAAGGGAAGGGTGGGGCTTTGGGAGGGAATGCCGGTTTCCCTCCCCAATCCTTTGGTCGGACGACTGGACAAGCCGGCGCCGATGCCCTCCCCTGCCCGGTCCCGCCTCGGACCCCAGCCCACCGCATGAACCCGCGTGACAACGCCGACCCGGCGCCGGCGAGCATGAGTCCGGCTGCGCTGCGCGCCGCCTTCCTCCGCAGCTTCCCCGGCATCGCGCCCGCCATCATCATCGCCGCCATCGACCAGACCATCGTGGCGACCGCGCTCCCCGCCATCGCCGGCAGCCTCGGCGCGGTGGAACGCATCTCCTGGGTCGTCGTCGCCTGGCTGATCGCGGCCACCGTCGCCGCCCCGGTCTTCGGCCGGCTGGGCGATGCGCATGGCCGGCGCCGCATGCTGTTCGTGGCCCTCGCCATCCAGGCCGCCGGCGCCCTGGTCTCGGCCACCGCGCCCAGCTTCGCCGCGCTGATCGGGGGCGGCTGCTGCAGGGCCTCGGCGGCGGCGGGCTGGCGACGCTCGCCATGGCCCTGATCGCGGAAGCCGTGCCGCCGCGCGAGCGCGGCCGCTTCCAGGCCTACATCGTCGCCAGCTTCACCACCGCCTCGCTGCTCGGCCCGCTGCTGGGTGGCTGGCTGGCGCAGGGCTTCGGCTGGCGCGGGGTCTTCTGGGCCATGCTGCCGCTGAGCGCGCTCGCCTGGGGGCTGGCGCTGCGCATCCCGGCCCGGCCGGGCAGCGGTGCCGGCTTCAAGCTGGATGTCGCCGGGGTCGTCCTGTTCGCCGCCTTCGTCACCCCGGCGCTGCTGGCGCTGCAGGCGGCGCAGCGGCTGAGCCTGGCCGGCCTGCCGCTGGTCCTCGGCCTGGCGGCTGTGGCCGGGCTCGCCCTGGTCCTGCTGCTGCGGCAGGAAAGGCGGGCGCGCGACCCGCTGCTGCCGCTCGGCCTGCTGGCCGAGCCGACCATCCTGCGCAGCAACCTGCTGACCGGCTGCGCCCATGGCGCGCTGGTCGGCCTCGTCACCTTCCTGCCGATCTGGCTGCAGAGCGTGCGCGGCCTGCCCCGGCCACGGCCGGGCTGATGCTGCTGCCGCTCTCGCTCGGCGGGGCGATGGGCGGGCTGACCGCGGGGCGGCTGATGACCCGGACCGGGATGGGCATGCCGATCGCGGGGTTCGGCCTGGCGCTCGCCGCCGTGGCGCTGCTCGGGGTGGCCTGGCTGGCGCCGGTCCTGCCGCAGCCCTGGCTGGCGCTGCTCTTCGCCTCGGTCTCCTTCGGCACCGGATGCTCCTACCCCACCTCGCAGATCACCGTGCAGGTGGCGGCCGGGCCGGCCTGGCTCGGCGCCGCGGCAGGGTCGGTGCAGTTCTCCCGCACCCTCGGCGCCGCCATCGCCACCACGCTGCTCGGCGCCCTGCTGTTCGGCACGCTGGCGGCGGGCGACCCGGAGGCCGCGGCGCTGTTCGGCCGGCTGGTGCGGGAAGGCCCGGGCCTGCTGCCCGGCCTGCCGGAGGCCGAGCGGCTGGCGCTGCGGGAAGGGCTGACCACCGCCTTTCGCGCTGCCTTCGGCGGGGCGGCGCTGCTGGTCGCGGCCGGCAGCTGGCTGGCCTGGCGGGTACCGGTGCAGCGGATCTGAAGCACGGGGCGGCCCTGCCTTAACCGGCCCTCAAGCCCGCCGCCGCTAGGCTCGGTCCGTCGTTCATGGACCGCCTCATGCAGCTCCGCTTGACCATCTCGCACCGCGTCCATGCCATCACCGCCATCGCCATGCTCGGGCTCTGCATGCTGGCAGGGCTGGCGACCCATGAGGCGGCCTCCCTGCTGCAGCGCGACCGCGTCGCCCTGCTGCAGGGCGTGGTCGACACCGCCCTCGCCACCGCCGCCCGGTTCGAGGCGGAGGAGCGCGAGGGACGGCTCGACCGCGCCACCGCGCAGCACGAGGCGGCGGCGGCGATCCGCGCCATTCGCTATCGCGGCAACGAGTATGTCTGGATCAACGACCTCGCGCCGCGCATGGTCATGCATCCTTTCCGGCCTGACCTCGAAGGCCACGACCTGAGCGGGTTCAAGGATCCGAACGGCTTCCCGCTCTTCGTCGCATTCACCGAGACGGTGCGGCGTGACGGCGCCGGGACGGTGCGCTACCAATGGCCGCGCCCCGGCGCCGCGGCGAGGGCGCCGCCGGTCGACAAGCTCTCCTACGTCGCCGGCTTCGCGCCCTGGGGCTGGGTCGTCGGCACCGGCGTCTATGTCGACGATCTCGCGGCGGAGACTTGGTCGCTGGCCTGGCGCAACATCGCCGCCCTGACGGGTGCCGGGCTGCTGGTCGGCCTGCTGGCCTGGCGGGTGGCGCGCGGCGTGGTCGGGCCGCTGCGCGCGGCGACCAGGGCCACCACCGCCATGGCCAGGGGCGACCTCGCGGTCGCCTCGCCCGGCGCCGGGCGGCAGGACGAGATCGGCGACCTCGTCCGGGCGCTCGAGGGCTTCCGCGCGCAGGGTCTCGAGAACCGCCGGCTGGCCGAGCAGGCGGTCGCCGAGCAGTCGGCGCGGGAGCGGCAGGTGGCGGCGATGGACCGCCATACGGTCGAGTTCAGTTCGGCGATCTCCGCCGTGCTGCGCTCGCTCGCCGTCTCGGCGGACGAGATGCGCGCGGTCGGCGCCGGCGTTGCCGAACTCGCCGGCCGGACCCAGGCACGGGCCGACAGCACCGCCGCCCAGGCGACCGAGGCGGCACAGACCCTCGGCGGCGTCGCCGGCGCGACCGAATCGCTGACCGAGAGCGCCAACGAGATCGCCCGCCGGGTCGCCGAATCGACCGAGGCCGCGCGGCGCGCGGTGGCGCGCGCCCGGGCGACGGACGAGACCGTGAAGGGCTCTCCACCGCCGCCAGCGAGATCGGCGAGGTGGTCCGCCTGATCGCCGACATCGCCAGCCAGACCAACCTCCTCGCCCTCAACGCGACGATCGAGGCCGCGCGCGCCGGGGAGGCCGGCAAGGGCTTCGCGGTAGTGGCGAGCGAGGTGAAGCAGCTTGCCGCGCAGACCGCCCAGGCGACCGAGCAGATTGGCCGGCAGGTCGCCGCGATCCGTGGCGCGACCGGCACCGCCGTCGCCGCGGTCGGCGAGATGGCGGCGGGCATCGACCTGATCAGCGACATCGCGGCGGCGATCGCCACGGCGGTCGAGGCGCAGCGCGTCGCGACCGCCGGGATCGCCGCGCAGGTGGCGGCGACCGCGGCGGCGACCGCCGGCACGAATGACCGCATGCGGGAGGTCTCCTCCCTGGCCGGGGAGGCGATCACCGCCGGCGCCAGCGTCCGCCGCGCCTCCGAGAGCATGTCCGGGGTGACCACGACCCTGCGCGGCGAGGTCGACGACTTCCTCGACGCCATGCGCAAGGTGGATGCGAAGGAGCGCCGCCGTTGGGAGCGCATCCCGGGCGGGGATGCCCGCGCCCGGTTGCGTGCCGCCCAGGCCGGCAGCGCCGCCGTGGAGGTCCGGATCGTCGACATCTCCCGCGGCAGGGTCGCGCTGCGCGGCTACCCCTCGACGCTGCCGGTCGGCTGCGAGGTCGAGCTCACCCTGCCCGGCAGCCCCGACCCGGTCGCCGCGCGCGTGGTGCGGAGCGACGTGCGGGAGGTCGTGCTCTCCTTCCGCCAGGCACCGGACTTCCTGGCCCGCATCAACCGCGCGCTGGAAATCATCGGCGGCGCGAAGCAGGCGGCCTGAGCCGCAGCGCCCCGCCCCCGGCTATTATCTTCTCAGGCGGGCGCCGCCACCACGCCCAGGTCGGGCTCCTGGCGCGGCGCCTCGGGCCGCGGCGCCGGCGTCGTCAGCACCGGCGGCGCGGCCTGGCCGGCCTGCTCCGCCGCCAGGTCCAGCGCCTCGGCCAGGCTGCTGGCCAGCAGCAACGGCTGCGCCTGGCTCTCCGCCCTCAGCGCGGCCGACAGCGTCCCGTCCGATTCCGGCCCCCAGGCCAGGGCCAGGGCCGGCGTGCCCGGCAATCGCCGTCGCGCCCGTCGCAGCAGGTAGCGTGCCGTGGCCGCGCTGCTGCCACCCTCGATCAGGCAAAGACAGAGCAGCTTCGGCGGCGCGCCCGGCCCGGCCGCGAGGCCGCCGATCTGCACCCCGAAGCCGCGGCGCTGCAGCACCTGGCCGAGCATCACCGCCGCCAGCGCGTCGAACGGCCCGCGCCCGGGCAGGCACAGCACCGCCCCCGGCACGTGCCAGGTCGCCGGCACCGCGGGCGGCGCCTCGGCCGCCGCGCCACCCTCCGGCTGCAGCTCCTCCGCCTCCTCCAGGTCCTCGATCAGCAGCTCGACGCTCCGCTGCAGCGCGTCGCGGCGGTCCGGCGACAGCGCGCCATGCACCGCATCCGCCTGGGCCAGCCGCAGCGCCGGCAGGGCGACGCCGTCGAGGAATTCGGCCAGCGACTTCTCCTTCAGGCACTTGTCGGCCTGCTCGGCCAGCGCGTCGGCATCGCCGGCCAGGGCCCGCTGGTAGAAGGTCTCCTCCGGGTCGAGCGGCGGACTGTCGCCCAGCATGACCTCGAGGAATTCCAGCCGGTCCACGTGCCGCCCGAGCACCACCAGGCAGACCGTCAGCGGCACCGCCAGCAGCAGCCCGATCGGCCCCCAGAGCCAGGTCCAGAAGGTCGCCGCGGCGATCACCGCGATGGGGAAAGCCCGGTCGAATGGCCGAAGACCAGCGGCTCCAGCACCTGGCCCATCAGCAGCTCGCTCAGGGCGAACAGCGCCAGCACCCAGACCAGCGTGCCCCAGCCGGGATCGACCGCGAGCGCCAGCAGCACCGGCCCGGTGATGGTGATGAAGACGCCGATGAAGGGGACGAAGCGCATCAGCCCGGCGACGAAGCCCCAGAGCAAGGGATTGGGGATGCCGATCGCCCAGAGCGCGGCGGCGACGAACAGGCCGAAGGCGGTGTTCATCCCGGTCTGCGCCAGGAAGAAGCGGGACAGCCGGTAGGCCGCGTCATCCATCGCCGCCATGGTCCGGTGCAGGTCGCGGGCGCCGGCGAGGCGGATCAGCCGGTCGCGCAGGTCCTCCCGGTAGAGCAGGATGAAGATCACCAGGATGGCGACGATGCCGGCGGTGGCCAGCGGGCCGAGCAGCGGCTCGGCGACCCGCTGCAGCACCTCGAAGGCCGTCGGCGCCGGGGTGTGGATCTCGACCGGGATAGGGTCGGTGGCGGTCGGCAGGCTGGGCGCGGCGCGCGGCCGGGCGGGCGCGGCCGGCTTCTCCGCAGTGCCGGAATGGCCCATCTGCTGCAGCGTGTCGGTGAGCCGGTCGAGCAGCCCGCCCCGAGGCCTGCAGCCGGCCGACCTTGTCCATCACGGCGCCCTGGTAGGCCGGCAGGTTCTCGGCCAGGGAGGTCGCCTGGCCACCGACCAGCGCGCCCATCCCGAGGATGACGGCGCCGGCCAGGGTGACGGCGACCAGCACCGAGGCGGCGCGCGGCAGGTGCACCCGCCGCAGCAGCCGCGCCACCGGCGCCAGCACGAAGGAGAGCAGGACCGCGAGGACCAGCGGGATCAGCAACTCCCGGCCGAAATAGAGCACGGCGCCGATCAGCAGCGCACCCTGCAGCAGCTGCAGGCCGGAGCCCGGGACGCCGGCGGCGGCGACGCCGCGGGCGTTGGCCGCGGCGGATGCCCGGGCGGGGGAGGCGTGTCGGACATGGGGGTGGAGGCGCCTCCGGGCCGGAGATCGGCCACCGCAGCCGAACGCCGGGCCGGCTGGTCCGTTGCGCGGGGCGGCAGGTCGCGACCGCGCCAGGACGGAGCGCCGGCGCCGCGCCCGGCTCAGGCCGGGTCGTCGCCCTCGGCTTCGTAGACGCCGAGCAGCCAGTGCAGCACCCGGTCCGCGTCGTGCGGCCGCCGCTCCCGCTGGGTCGGGCCGCCCAGGCCATGCAGGTCCGCCTCGGGCGCGGTCGGCGCATGCACCGTCAGGACCAGAACCGGCAGCGCCGGCCTGGCCCGGCGCAGCAGCCGGACGACGCCGCGGCCATCGGCGCCGGAGGGGTGGAGCTGCAGGTCGACCACCGCCGCCGCCGGCCGGGCCGCCGCGGCGATGGCTGCCTCCAGCCCGGCTTCCGGCAGGACCAGCGCCTCGAAGCCCGCCACCGCCGCGATGTCCTGCAGGTCGGCGGCGGTCCGCGGGTCGAGCCCGCAGAGCAGGAGCAGCGGCTGCGGCCGCGGGCCGGCGGCGATCCTCTCGGCATCCTCCCAGATCGCCAGCAGCGCGTCATGCGCGGTGCGGTGCGGGCCGCTGTCGTGGGTGCCCTCGGTCCCCTCGACGAGGATGCAGGCCTGCGCCCGGACCAGCTGCCAGCGCAACGGCGGATCGAAATTCGGCCGCTCGACGCAAATCTCGAGGCACCGGCCATGGCGCGGATGCAGCCGGTCGGCGGTCCGCCAGCCGGGGCGGGAGAAGACGAACCGCGCGGCGCTTTGGCGATCCGAGGCGGTGATGCCGCCGCCATGCCAGGCAGCCGACAGCGGGATGACGTTCATGGACGGGGCACCCAAGGACACGCGTTGCCGGGCGGGTCAGTCGCCTGCACCACCGCGCAACTTTCGGGCGATAATCATACCAAGGAATGCATCAACACCATCACATTTCATCCGGCCGGACGAAAGCCGGAACACGTGACCCGGCGCGGCTCAGCGCCCGCCGCGGCCGCGATCCCAGTGCATCGCCCCGATCCAGGATCGGCCGCCGCCCGGCGCCGCCGCGCCCGCCTTCGCCTGGGCCAGGGCATGCCCTTCGCTGATCACCCGGGACAGCGCCGCGGCCGGGTCCGTGGCAGGCGGTTCGCCGGAGAGGCCGGCGGCCTGGCCGGCCATGTCCTCAGCCACCCGGACCGCCAGGGCGGCATCGGCCGCAAGCTGCGCCGAGACGGCCGCCGCATCCTCGGCCAGCCGGCCGAGCGCGCGCGACAGCGCCAGCATCGCGTCCTGCCGGCCGGGGCCGGCGGCGGCCACCAGCGCGCCGGCCCGCGATGCCGCCTCCCTCGCCCGTTCGGCCAGGGCGCCGACCTCGGCGGTGCGCTCCCGGCTCGCCTTCATGCGGACCGGCAGGGCGTCGAGCGTCGCCACCAGCGGCCGCAGCCGGGCGCGGATGGCGGCCGGTCCGCCGCCCCCTCCGCTGGCGCGCCAGGGCGACGAGGTCGGCGGCATGGCCGCCCAGCGCCTCCGCCACCGCGCGGCCGAGCAGGCTGTCCCGCTGCACCCGCTCGGCGGCCGCCTGCATCTCGGCGGCGAACTCGTCGAGCTCGCCGCTCAGCGCCCGCAGCCCCTCCGCGGGCGCCGCGCGGCGGTCGAAGGCCAGGGTGCGGGTGCTGCGGGCGATCTCCTCGGCCCGCATGCCCATGGCGCAGACATCGATGGCGGCCTGCTGCTGGACCCGCATCTTCTCGCCCAGGGCGGACAGCGCGCCGGCCAGCTGCGCCAGCATCGCCTGCCGCGGCGAGGGCGGCGGAACGGGTTCGGCCAAGGGCCCGGGGCTCCTGCGCGGGATCGCGCGACCGGCAGCCTCTAGCGCGGAAGGGTTAAGCGCGGGTTGGCGGCGCCCTCAGCGGTAGCGCAGCGTCACCTGCGTGCGGACCTCCCCGGCGGCGGGGATGGCGATGCTCGCCGCATCGAAGCCCGGCGGGCCGAAGCGGCCGATCGGCGCGTCGTTGCCGAAGCCCACCGCCTCGGTCGGCCGGCCGAGCCAGTCCTTGCCCAGCCGGCCGTCGCCATCGGCGTCGTGGAAGGCGGAGACGCCGAAGCGGCCTTCCGGCAGGCCGGCGATGCGGAACTGCATCGGGCCGGGACGGGCCGGGGCGCGGGCGATGAAGCGGCAGGTCCCCTCCGGATAGCCGTCCGGCGGGCAGGCGGCGACGCGGACCATGCCCTCGGCCGAGGCGACGTCGCGCAGGGTGACGACGAGGTCGCCGGCCAGGGCCTGGTGGCCGCCGAGCAGGAGGGCCAGGGCGAGGTGAGGGATGAGGCGGGGGCGGCTGAGGGGCAAGTCGGGAACTCCGGGTGGCGGGGCAGGCGTAGCGCAGCGGCGGCCGGCCGGCGCGCGGGAAATCCACTTGCCGCGCGCCCGGCCGGGTGTAGCCTTCCCGGACCGGTGCGCAGACACCGCAGGAGGATGTCCCATGGATGGCAGCGTTCCGGGCGCCGCGCGCCCCGGCTACAAGCTGAAGATCACCAAGAAGGCGGACAGCCCGCCGGTCGCCGGCCGCCGGCGCTTCTTCAAGTACCGCGACCTCGGCGTGGCGGATGCCACCGACGGCGCGGTGCGGGCGCAGGTGATGGAAGCCGTCACCGGCATGACCGAGCCGACCGGCTGGCACGTCCACCACTGCGAGGCGCAGTTCATCTACGTGCTCAAGGGCTGGGTCACGCTGGAATTCGAGGACGGCTCGCAGCACCGCATGGAGGCGGGCGACAGCGGCCTGATCCCCGGCGGGATGAAGCACAACGAGATCGCCACCTCGGATGACGTGGAGATCCTCGAGCTCTCGGTCCCCGGGCCGATGGGCACCACGCCCTGCGACCCGCCGCCCGGCATGGGCTGAGCCGATACCAGGCCGGGGGCGCCGCGCGGCGGCGGCAGCGCCCCCGGCGCGTGCGGCCGCCGGGGGACGACAAGGATGATACTCGATCGACGCGCGCTGCTGCTCGGCGGCGCGGCCTTCGGCATGCTGCCGCGGATGGCGCGGGCGCAGGCGCAGCAGACCGTCCGGCTCGGCATCATCTCCGACATGAGCGGGCCCTTCGCCGACCTGTCGGGACCGGATCCCGTGCTGGCGGTGCGCCAGGCGATCCAGGACGCCGCGCCGCTCGGCCTCAAGGTCGAGCTGGTCGCCGCCGACCACCAGAACAAGCCCGACCTCGCCACCAACATCGCCCGGCAATGGCTGGACCGCGACGGCGTCGACGCGCTGATCGACGTGCCCGCCAGCAGCGCCGCGCTGGCGGTGAACGGCGTGGTGCGGGAGAAGAACAAGGTCTTCCTGGCCAGCGCGCCCGGCACGGCGGAACTGACCGGGGCGCAGTGCAGCCCGAACACGGTGCAGTGGACCTACGACACCTGGATGCTGGCGAATCCCACCGCCCGGGCGATGACGCGGGAAGGCGGCGACAGCTGGTACTTCGTCACCGCCGACTACGCCTTCGGCACCTCGATGGAAGCCGAGGGCGGCAAGATCATCGCCGCCGAGGGCGGGAAGGTGCTGGGCTCCGCCCGCTTCCCCTTCCCCGGCACCACCGACTTCTCCGCCTTCCTGCTGCGGGCGCAGGCGAGCAAGGCCAAGGTCATCGGCATCGCCGCCGGCGGGACGGACCTGGTCAACTGCGTCAAGCAGGCGGCCGAATTCGGCATCCAGAAGCGCGGGCAGAAGCTGGCGGCGCTGATCCTCTTCATCTCGGAAGTCCATTCGATGGGCCTCGAGACGGCGAAGGGGCTGGTCTGCTCGGAAAGCTTCTACTGGGACGTCAACGACCGCACCCGCGCCCTGACGCGGCGGCTGAAGCAGGACTTCAACGCGCCGCCGCCGACCATGGTGCAGGCCGGCTGCTACGCCGCGACGCTGCACTACCTGAAGGCGGTGGCCGCCATGGGCGTCGCCGCGGCCAAGGCGGATGGCGGCGCCGCCGTCGCGCGGATGAAGGCGATGCCCTGCGACGACGACGCCTTCGGCCCGGGCAGCATCCGCGCGGATGGGCGGAAGCTCCACCCGGCCTACCTGCTGGAGGTGAAGGCGCCGGCCGAGAGCAAGGGCCCCTGGGACTACTACAAGGTGCTGGCCAGCGTCCCCGGCGACCAGGCCTTCCGGCCGATGGCGGAGGGCGGCTGCCCGCTGGTGTGACGGCCGGCGCCGACCGATGAAGTGCTACCGGTTGCGGCGCCCGCCCGGCTAGGCTGGCGGGGTCGCGCGGCCCCGCCGCGCCGACCATGGGAGACACGCCATGACACCACGTCGCCTCGCCGGCGCGCTCGCCGCCCTGCTGCTGGCCCCCGGCGCCGCCTTCGCCCAGCACGACCACGCGCATGCGGCCGAGGAGAAGGTCGGCAAGGTCAGCTTCGCCAATTCCTGCGCCCCGGCGGCGCAGGCCGACCTCGCCCGCGGCGTGGCGATGCTGCATTCCTTCTGGTACGCCGCCGGGGAAGCCGCCTTCCGCGCCGCACTGGCGAAGGACCCGGGCTGCGCCATCGCCGATTGGGGCATCGCCTCCGTCCTCATGAACAACGCGCTGGCCGGCGTCGGCGCCACGCCGCAGGGCGCCGAGGCGGCGCAGGCGGCGATCGCGCATGGCCGCGCGACCGGCGCGAAGACGCAGCGCGAGCGCGACTACATCGAGGCCGTCGCCGCCTACTACCAGGACTTCGCCGCCCGCCCCGAGCGCGAGCGCCAGGCCAGCCGCGCCAAGGCCTACGAGGCGCTGGCGGCGCGCTACCCGGATGACGACGAGGCGCAGATCTTCAGCGCGCTCTACATCGCCGGCACGCAGTCCCAGGCCGACCAGACCTATGCCGCCTATGCGCGGTCGGCGGCGATCCTCGAGAAGGAGTTCGCCAAGTACCCCGACCATCCCGGCGTCGCGCACTACCTGATCCATGTCTATGACGCGCCGCCGATCGCGGCGCAGGGGCTGACCGCGGCGCGCAAGTATGCCGGCCTCGCGCCCGATGCGCCGCATGCGCTGCACATGCCGTCCCACATCTTCACCCGGGTCGGCGCCTGGGCGGATTCGGCGGCGACCAACCAGCGATCCTTCGCCGTCGCCAGCCGGGCCGGCGATTTCGGCGAGGCCTGGCACGCCAGCGACTATGCGGTCTATGCCGACCTGCAGCTCGGCCGCGACGCCGCGGCGCGCGCCGCCTACGACGCGGTGCGGCAGGTCCCGCCGGCGGCGCCGATGCCGGCCTCGGTGCCCTATGCCATGGCGGCGATCCCGGCGCGCATCGTGCTGGAACGCGGCGACTGGGCCGCGGCCAGGGCGCTGGTGCCGCCGGCCGGGAACGCGGCCTATGCGCCCGCGGCCATCACCACCTTCGCCCGCTCGATCGGCGCCGCGCGCTCGGGCGACGTCGCGCTGGCGGAGCAGGGCGCGGCGGCGCTGGCGACCGAGCAGCAGCGGCTGACGGAAGCCGGCAACGCCTATTGGGCACGGGAGGCCGCAATCCAGCAGCAGGCCGTCGCCGGCTGGACCGCCTTCGCCCGAGGGCAGCGGGAGGCGGGGCTGGCGCTGATGCGGGAGGCCGCCGACCTCGAGGACCGCAACGAGAAGCACATCGTCACCCCCGGCCGGATCCTGCCGGCGCGGGAGCTGCTGGGCGACATGCTGCTGGAGGCGGGCCAGCCGGCGGCGGCGCTGCGGGAATACGAGGCGTCGCAGCAGCGCGAGCCGAACCGCTTCCGCGGCTTCGCCGGCGCGGCGCAGGCGGCGGCCGCCGCGGGCGACGCGGAGAAGGCGGCGGGGTACTACCGCAAGCTGCTGCAGCTGAGCGAGACCGCCGACAGCGAGCGGCCGGAGATTGTGCAGGCGAAGGCCTTCCTGGCGAGATAGGAAGGATCGGGGAGGAAGGCCGGTGTTCCCTCCCCGAACCCAACCCTTCCCTCCGGGACTCGGGGAGATGCATGAGGGGATCCGGGGGAGACTCCTTCTCCCCGGCCTTGCCGGCTCAGCCGCGCGCGAAATTGCGCAGCTCGCCCTCGGCCCAGGCCATCGCCTCCGCCATGCTCTGTCCGCCCTGGGCGATGCGGGCGATCATCTTGGTGTTGACCGCCTGGACATAGGCCTGCACCGCCGTGTCCGCCGGCGCCGGGGCGAAGGCGACCGTCAGCTGCCCCTGCTGATGCGGCTTGTCCGGGTAGTTGTAGGCGAAGCCGGTCGGCGGCCCCTCGGTCTCCCACACCTTGAAGTTGGACATGCTCTGGAAGGGCGGGATGTCGTAGCCGTTGGTCGCCGTCGACTGGCGTTCCGCGCTTTGCCGGTCCGAGAGGAATTCCAGCAGCGACTTCGCCGCGGTCTTGTTCTTCGAGAAGCTCCAGATGCCCCAGAAATACGGCAGGAAGGGCGTGAACCGTCCCTCCGGCCCGGCCGGGAAGGGCGCGTACCAGGATTTCTCGGCGACCTGCGGCGCGTCCCGCTTCGCCACCGCCCAGGCCGAGGGCGGGTTGAAGATCAGCGCCGACTTGCCGGAGATCAGCGCGCGGTTGTTCGAGGCGTCGTCCCAGGCCCAGACATCGTCCGGCAGCTGCTTCGAGAGCCGGATGACGTATTCGGTCGCCTGCTTCAGCTTGTCGTTGCCGCGGATGGTCACCTGCCCTTCGGCATCCATCATGCTGGCGCCGAAGCTGCGGAACAGCGCGCCGACCCAGTCCACCGCGTCGGAATACTGGCCCATCGGCAGGGCGAAGGGGTAGCCGGCGGCGTTGCACTTCGTGGCCGCGGCCAGGAAGGCGTCCCAATTCCAGGTATCGGCACCCGGGCCGCGTTCCGGCTTGGCCGGCCACATGGCGCGGATATCGATCCCGGCATGCTGCTGGAACAGGTCGTAGCGGATGCAGGCGGGCTTGGTCTGGGTGCCGGCGACAGCCGGCACGGCGCGCCAGGCGCCCTCCCGCTTCGCCAGGTATTCGGCGGCCGGGGTGACGGGACCGTACTTCTTCTGCAGCCGGCCCATGACATCGTCCACCGGCTCCAGCAGCCGGGCGTGGGAGGAAGGCTCCCAGGTCGGCATGGCGACGATGTCGTGGCCGCTGCGCGACTGCGCCTCGGATGCGATGGTCAGCAGGATCTGGTTGCCGGCGGAGACCAGGCGGTCGATCTTCACCTCGACCCGGTTCTTCGCGCCCCATTCCTCGCAGAGCTCGCGGATGATGTCGTTGCCGGCGGGGACCCAGTGTTCCCAGAAGCCGCAGCGCAGGACGCCGGCCGAGTTCTGCGACTGCACGTTGAACACCGGCAGCGTGGCCCCGGCCACGCCCGCCACGCCCGCCCGCAGCGCCGCGCGCCGCGTCACCTCGTATCTGGTCATGGTTGCTTGCCTCCCGCGGGCGGCTTGCTGCCGCCTCACGGGGGAAGGCTAGCGCGGCGTTCCGGCGACAGCGGGAAAACCCGCCGCCGCGCCGCAGGCTGTGATCACGCCGGTTTAGGTAACTCCTTCTCGACCACCGCGGCCAGGATGCCGGCGCCATAGGGGATCGCGGCGTCGTTGAAGTCGTAGCCGGGATTGTGCACCTCGCAGCTTCCCGCGCCGTCGCCGTTGCCGACCAGGATGTAGGCGCCGGGGCGCTCGGCCAGCATGTAGGAGAAATCCTCGGAGCCCATGGCGGCGACCCGGGCGCGGTCGACATGCGGCTCGCCCACCATGGCGGCGGCGGCATCGGCGATCAGCGTCGTCTGCTCGGGGCTGTTGACGACGGGGACGGTGATCTCGCGGAAGTCGAGCTCGGCGGTCGCGCCGAAGCCGGCGGCGATGCTGGCGGCCAGCGCCCGCATCCGCTGCTCCAGCAGCCGCATCGTCTCGGTCTTGAAGGCGCGCACCGTGCCGCGCAGCGCGACGCGCTCGGGGATCACGTTGTAGGCGGTGCCGGCCTCGAACCCCGTCACGCTGATGACGGCGGTGTCGTAGGGCGCCACGTTCCGGCCGACGATGCTCTGCCAGGCGGAGATCACCTGGGCGCCGCAGACCACCGGGTCGACCGTCGCCTCCGGCCGCGCGGCATGGCCGCCCTTGCCGTGGATGGCCAGGTCGAAGAAGGCGCAGCCGGCCATCATCGCGCCTTCGCGGATGCCGTAATGCCCGACCGGCATGCCTGGGCGGTTGTGCAGCCCGTAGACCGTGTCGCAGGGGAAGCGCTCGAACAGCCCGTCGGCGATCATCGCCTGGGCGCCGCCCTGGCCCTCCTCGGCCGGCTGGAAGATCAGGTGCACGGTGCCGTCGAAATTCCCCGTCTCGGCCAGGTAGCGGGCGGCGCCGAGCAGCATGGTGGTGTGCCCGTCATGGCCGCAGCCATGCATCTTGCCGGGCACGGTCGAGGCATGCGCGAAGCCGTTCGCCTCCGGCATGTCGAGCGCGTCCATGTCGGCCCTGAGGCCGACCGCGCGGTTGCCGCGGCCGGAGCGCAGCACGCCGACGACGCCGGTGCGGCCGATGCCGCGATGCACCTCGATGCCCCAGCTCTCCAGCCGCTCGGCGACCAGGGCGGCGGTGCGGTGCTCCTCGAAGCCGGTCTCGGGATGGGCGTGGAAGTCGCGCCGCCAGGCGGCCAGCTGGTCCTGGTAGCGGCGGATATGCTCGATCGGGTTCAATCTCGCTCTCCTGCCCGCGGCGCAGCCGCCCTGCCGTCACGGGGCGCGGCGGCAGCGCGGATCGGCGGGGATGGGTCATCTTCCGGCAAGGCCACCGGCGGCGCGATGGCCTGGGGCACAGTATCGGGCGCGGCGGCGGGCCGAGGCAAACCCCGCCCCGTGCAGCATTGCGGGAGCGGATTGCCGCACCAATGCGTTTCCGCCGCGGGCCCATCTGCACTATGCCTGGAGGACGAGGAGGCAGCAGCCGCAACCCCATGGAACAGCGCACGGAGAAAGTGGCGACACCGAACCGTATCGTGCCGGCGCCGCACGGCCTGGCCCGCGGTGCCCCGGTGCCGTGGTGGGCGAAGCTCGGGCTGAAGCTCGGGCTCGCCGCAATCGGCATCCATGGCGCCCGTGCCCGGGCCTTCGGCCTGGCGCGGCCCTCCTTCGAGGCGACCGCCCCGGCCAAGCTGGTCGGCACGCCGGCCGGCTGGATGCAGCGGGCGGAAGCGATGATGGGCCGCCGCCCGCGGACGGTGCTGGAGATCGGGCCGGGCGCCATGGTGGTCCGCGCGCCGGTGCTGGCCGGGCTCGGCGCGCGGCGGATCTGGTACGTGGATCCGGCGGACAGCGCGCCCACCGCGCTCGCCCCTACCGCGCCGCCGCCGCGGCGGCGCAGGCCCAGGGCCTGCCGGCGCCGGACCTGACCGGCTGCGCCGACCGCGGCGCGGCGCTGGCCCGCTGCGGCACGACGTTGCTGATCGGCGGGCCGGCGGCGCTGGCCAGCATCCCGGACGGCGCCGTCGACCTGGTGGTGAGCGAGGCGGTGCTGGAGCATGTCCGGCGTGAGGATATCGCGCCGCTGCTGCAGCAGCTGCGGCGGGTGACGGCGCCGGATGGCGTCGGGCTGCACTTCATCGACTTCCAGGACCATCTGGGCGGCGGCTTGCAGCACCTGCGGTTCAGCGACGCCTTCTGGGCCAGCCCGCTGGTCGGCCGGGCCGGGGTCTATGTGAACCGGCTTGGGCTCTCGGCCATGGTCGGCCGCTTCCGCCGCGCCGGCTTCAGCGTGGCGGTGCCGGAGGCGGTGGTCTGGGAGAAGCGGCCGCGCGGCCCGGCCAAGCCGCATCCGGAGGCGATGCGCCCGGCGGCGGACGACCTGGTGGCGCGGGCGGCAATCGAGGTGCGGCTGAGCGGCGCGGAGCGCTGACAGCCGCGGCCGGCCGCGCGGAGGGTGCCGCGCTGCCGGCACTGGAGAGGGGCGTGGCAGGCACTCAATCCGCGGGGACGACCGCCTCCCGCGCCAGCCGGATCGCCTCCGCCGCCGCCGCGTCGCCGGCATGGTTGGCCAGCAGGATGACCAGCGCGGCGTCGAGCCGGCGGGAGGCCGCCTCCTCCAGCCCGCGATGCGCCTCCATCAGCGCGGCATAGAAGCCGTCCGGATCGGCCAGGCGCGGTTCGGTCGAGAGGGTCATGCGGGCTTCCCCAGGGCGCGGTCGCGCGCGGCGGCGATGGCGGCCGGATCGGGCCGGTCGAAGCGGGCGGCGACGTGCTGGTCGGGCCGCAGCAGCACCGCCTGGCCCGGCGCGAGGCCCCAGCGGGCGGCGACCAGCCCGGCATGGTCGAAGACCGCGCCGGTGGTCTCGGTCTCCCCACCACCAGCCGGGCCACCCCAGGCGGCGGCGCCGGCGGCGGCGCGCCCTCACCGGCCAGGGCCAGCAAGGTGAAGCCGCTTCCACCCAGATGCCGCAGCAGCCAGTCCGGCCGGCCACGGTCGAGCACCGGCGCATCCGCGGCCGGCGCGCCGGGCGGCAGCCGCGAGATCCTCCCCGCCCGGGGTGTTCAGCGGGCTGCCGCGCAGCACGGCGGGGCGGGAGAGGCGGCCGGAATTCACCAGCGGCCGGGCCAGCGCGTGCCGGGCCGAGAGCGCCAGCACGGCGTCGCGCCAGGCCAGCGCGGCGGCGTTCTTCGGGGTGATGAAATCGGTGCTGCGGGTGGAGTTCAGGATGTTCTCCTCGGCCGCCGGGATGCGCTCGGCATCGTAGCTGTCGAGCAGCGCCTCCGGTGCCTCCCCGGCCAGCACCGCGGCCAGCTTCCAGCCGAGGTTGTCGGCATCCTGCACCCCGCCATTGCCGCCGCGGGCACCGAAGGGGCTCACCTGGTGCGCGCTGTCGCCGACGAAGAGGATGCGGCCATGGCGGAAGCGCTCCAGCCGCCGGCAGCGGAAGGTGTAGACGCTGACCCATTCGAGTTCGAATGGCACCGCCGGGCCGAGCATGGCGGCGACGCGGGCGCGGACCCGCTCCGGCTGCTTCTCGGCCTCCGGGTCGGCATCCCAGCCGAGCTGGAAGTCGATCCGCCAGAGGTCGTCGGGCTGCTTGTGCAGCAGCACGGACTGGCCGGGATGGAAGGGCGGGTCGAACCAGAAGCGCCGCTCGGCGGGCAGGTCGCCGCGCATGACGATGTCGGCGATCAGGAAGCGGTCGCGGAAGACCTGGCCGAGGAAGGGCAGGCCCAGCGCCTCCCGCGCCGTGCTGCGGGCGCCGTCGCAGGCCAGCAGCCACTGCGCGTGCAGCCGGTAGGCGCCGTCCGGCGTCTCGACCGTCAGCAGCGCGCCGTCGGCGCGGGTCTCGAGCGCCGTCACCCGGTTGCGCCAGCGCAGGTCGACGAGGCCGGTCGCGGCGCAGGCCTCCACCAGCCATTCCTCGGCGTAGTATTGCTGCAGGTTGACGAAGGCGGGGTACTCATGGCCCTGCTCGGGCAGCAGGTCGAAGGCATAGGCTTCCCGGTCCTGCACGTAGACGCGGCCCTGGTTCCACAGCACGCCCTTCTCCAGGAAGCGCGCGCCGAGCCCGAGCCGGCCCATGATCTCGAGCGTCCGCTTGGCCCAGCAGATGGCGCGGCTGCCGAGCGAGACGGTGTCATCCTCGTCGAGCAGGACGGAGGCGGTGCCGCGCCGCGCCAGGTCCAGCGCCAGGGTCAGCCCGACCACGCCGCCGCCGAGGATGACCACGGCCGCCTCCTCCGCCGCCGCGCGGCCGAGCGCCTCGGGTCGCCGCCAGGCATAGCGCGGGTTCTGGTAGGTGGCGGGCACGCAACGCCTCCCCTCTGCTCGGCAACGACATGGACCGGGCGGCGGCGGCTGCCAAGCCTGCCGCGCCCGGGACCGCATCGGGGCCCCTACCCGCGGGCCGGCGGCTCCGGCATCCTCGGCCCTCCCCCGCTGCCAGGCCAGACGATGACCGACCCCGCCGACTTCGCGTTGGAGGAATTCCTGCCCTACCGGCTCTCGGTGGTGACCAACCATGCCTCCCGGCTCTTCGCCCGGCGCTATTCCGCCCCTTATGGTCTTTCCATCCCCGAATGGCGGGTCCTCGCCGTCGTCGGCCGCTTCGGCGGGCTCTCCGCCACCGGGGTGGTCGAGCGCACGGCGATGGACAAGGTGAAGGTCAGCCGCGCGGTCCGCGCCCTGCTCGACCGCGGCCTGCTGGCGCGGCAGGAGGATGCGGCGGACCGCCGGGTCCAGCGCCTGGCGATGACCGAGGCCGGCCGCGCCCTGCATGCCGCCATCCTGCCCGAGGCGCGGGCGCTGGAGGCCGGCCTGCTGGACGCCCTGGCGCCGGCCGAGAGGCAGCTGCTGCACGCCCTGCTCGACCGGCTGGAGGCGCGGCTGCTGGCGATGGGCGCGGCGGCCGGCGATGCCGGCCCGGATTGATGCCGACCCGTCGTGACGCAGGCTTGACCGGGCGGCGAAGCGGGCAACCTCCATCCCGCCCCGGCCGCGCTATCCTGGCCACCCTGAAGGAGCTCCATCGATGCTGCGTCGCGCGCTGCCCCTCGCGCTGCTCGTCCCGCTCGCGGCCCTGGCCCAGACTGGACCGGCACCGGGCCAGGCACCGAATCCGGGGAATGACCCGTCCTTCCGCGTGGTCAACAACACCGCCCGGGCGATCAACGAGGTCTATGCCTCCCCCGCCAACCAGCCGGACTGGGGGCACGACCGGCTGGGCAACGAGGTGGTGCCGCCCGGCGGCCGGCAGATCATCCGCCTGCCGCAGGACGGCACCTGCAGCTGGGACATCCGCATCGTCTACCAGGGTGCCGGGGCGGAGGAGCGGCGCAACCTGAACACCTGCGGCTTGGTGGACCTGGTGCTGGGCGGCGGCGGCGCGGCGCCGCGCAACGCGCAGCAGGGCAACCCTTCCTTCAACCTGGTCAACCAGGGCGGCCGGCCGATCGAGCAATTCTACGCCTCGCCCGCCTCGGCGAAGGGCTGGGGGCCGGACCGGCTGGGGGAGAACACCATCGTCCCGCCCGGCGAATACCAGCCGGTGCGGCTGCCGCAGGGCGAGTGCCTCTATGACCTGCGCTGGGTCTGGCAGGGCGGCGAGGCGGGGGAGCGGCGCAACGTGAATGCCTGCGCCACCACCAACTACGTGGTGAAATAGCCCGCGGCCGCCACGCATCGCAGGCGGCGCTTTGATTTAGGCCCCGGCTGGCCTATCTCCCACCCAGCAGACGGCCGGGCCCGACCCAGGCCCCCAATACGGCCTCCGGAATCCTCATGCCCGACACCCCGCTGAACCGCATCCGCAACTTCTCCATCATCGCCCATATCGACCACGGCAAGTCGACCCTCGCCGACCGGCTGATCCAGACCACCGGCACCGTGGCGCTGCGCGACATGAAGGAGCAGCTGCTCGACAACATGGACATCGAGCGGGAGCGCGGCATCACCATCAAGGCGCAGACCGTCCGCATCCAGTACAAGGCGCATGACGGCGAAACCTACGTCCTGAACCTGATGGACACGCCCGGCCATGTCGACTTCGCCTACGAGGTCTCCCGCAGCCTGGCTGCCTGCGAGGGCAGCCTGCTGGTGGTCGATGCCTCCCAGGGCGTCGAGGCGCAGACCCTGGCGAACGTCTACCAGGCGCTGGACGCGAACCACGAGATCGTCCCGGTGCTCAACAAGGTGGACCTGCCGGCCGCCGAGCCCGACCGGGTGAAGCAGCAGATCGAGGATGTCATCGGCCTCGACGCCTCCGACGCCGTGCTGATCAGCGCGAAAACGGGCCTCAACATCGAGGGCGTGCTGGAGGCGATCGTGACCCGCCTGCCTCCCCCACCGGCGACGCGGCGAAGACCCTGACCGCCCTGCTGGTCGACAGCTGGTACGACGCCTATCTCGGCGTCGTCGTGCTGGTCCGCGTCCGCGACGGACACCTGAAGAAGGGCCAGCGCATCCGCATGATGTCGAACGGCGCCGTCCACACGGTCGAGCAGGTCGGCATCTTCACCCCGAAGATGGTCGCGGTGGACAGCCTCGGCCCGGGCGAGATGGGCTACGTGACCGCGGCCATCAAGACGGTCGCCGACACCAACGTGGGCGACACCATCACCGACGACCGCGCCCCCGCGGCCGAGGCGCTGCCGGGCTTCAAGCCCTCCATCCCCGTGGTCTGGTGCGGCCTCTATCCCGTCGATGCCGACGACTTCGAGAAGCTGCGCGAAAGCGTCGGCAAGCTGCGGCTGAACGACAGCAGCTTCCACTACGAGATGGAGACCAGCGCCGCGCTGGGCTTGGGCTACCGCTGCGGCTTCCTCGGCCTGCTGCACCTCGAGATCGTGCAGGAGCGCCTCTCGCGCGAGTTCGACCTCGACCTGATCGCGACCGCCCCCTCCGTCGTCTACAAGCTGAAGAAGACGAACGGCGAGGAGCTCGACCTGCACAACCCGGCCGACATGCCGGACCCCTCCGTGATCGCCGAGATCCAGGAGCCCTGGATCAAGGCGACGATCATGGTGCCGGACGAATACCTCGGCCCGGTGCTGACGCTCTGCAACGAGCGCCGGGGACGGCAGGTGGAGCTGACCTATGTCGGCACCCGCGCCATGGCGGTCTACCGCCTGCCACTGAACGAGGTGGTCTTCGACTTCTACGACCGGCTGAAGTCGATCAGCCGCGGCTATGCCAGCTTCGACTACCAGGTCGACGGCTACGAGGCCGGCGACCTGGTGAAGATCTCGATCCTGGTGAATGCCGAGCCGGTCGACGCGCTCTCCTTCATGGCGCATCGCAGCCAGGCCGACCGGCGCGGCCGGCAGATCTGCGAGCGGCTGAAGGAGCTGATCCCCCGCCAGCTCTTCAAGATCCCGATCCAGGCGGCGATCGGCGGCCGCGTCATCGCGCGCGAGACCATCAGCGCCATGTCGAAGGACGTCACCGCCAAGTGCTACGGCGGCGACATCTCCCGCAAGCGGAAGCTCCTCGACAAGCAGAAGGAGGGCAAGAAGCGCATGCGGCAATCTGGCAAGGTCGAGATCCCGCAGAGCGCCTTCATCGCCGCCCTGAAGATGGACGCCTGACGGCCCGCGCCTGCACGCCTGCTTGATGCGTCGGCGAACCTGCTTGGTCCCGGCGCGGCAGCCCCTCTAGGCTGCCGCGCCGACAGAGCCGCCCATGACCACCGAATCCACCCCCCGCCAAAGCCGGCGTCGCCGACGATATCGCGCTGGTCGCTCGCCTGGATGCCGTCCCGGCGATCCTGCAGCTGCTCTCCGAGACGACCGGTCTCGGCTTCGCCGCGGTCGCCCGCGTCACCGACCATGCCTGGACCGCCTGCGCCGTGCTCGACCGCATCGGCTTCGGCCTGCGGCCTGGCGGGCAGCTCGATGTCAAGACCACCTTCTGCGACAGCATCCGCGCCTCCCGCCAGCCGATCGTCATCGACCAGGCGAGCGCGGATCCGGTCTATGCCTCGCATCCGACTCCCCGGCGCTACGGGTTCGAGAGCTACATCTCGGTGCCGATCATCCGCCGCGACGGCTCGGTCTTCGGCACGGTCTGCGCGCTCGACCCCAAGCCCGCCCGGCTGCGCGACAGCAAGGCGCTGCCCACCCTGACCCTCTTCGCCCAGCTGATCGCGGCGCAGCTGGAGGCCGAGGAGCAGCTGGAGGCGAGCCGCGCCGCCCTGCTGGACGCCGAGGCGATGGACACGCTGCGCGAGCAGTTCATCGCCCTGCTCGGCCACGACCTGCGCAACCCGATCGGCGCGGTCAGCGCCGGGGTCGGGCTGCTGGCCCGCCGCCCGGCGGATGACCGCGCCGCCGCCATCCTGGCGGAGATGCAGCGCAGCTGCCGGCGCATGGCGAAGCTGGTGGACGACACCCTCGACCTCGCCCGCGGCCGGCTCGGCGGCGGGATCGCGCTGCAGCGCCGGCGCGTGGCGCTGGAGGCCCCGCTGCGCGAGGTGGCGGAGGCGCTGCGCGGCGCCCATCCGGGGCGGCTGATCGAGACCGCGATCGACCTGCCCGCCCCGGTATCCTGCGACCCGGAGCGCATCGCCCAGCTGGCCGGCAACCTGCTGGCCAATGCGCTGGTGCATGGCGCGCCGGACCGGCCGGTGCGGCTGACCGCGCTGGGCCGGGATGGCGGCCTGACCCTCGCGGTCGCCAACCAGGGCCCGCGGATCCCGCCGGCGATCCTGGCGCGGCTGTTCCAGCCCTTCCGCCGCGATGCCGACGGCCCGCGCGCCGGGCTCGGGCTCGGGCTCGGGCTCTACATCGCCGCCGAGATCGCCCGCGCGCATGGCGGGACGCTCGGCGTCAGCTCGGACGCGGCCGCGACCGTCTTCACCCTGGTGCTGCCGCCGGGGTGAGGACGGTACCCGGCCGGGAGATGCAACCGAACCGGCCGGCAGACGATTGATCTCGCCGCAATGCGCCGGTCACGATTTTCAACGAATGATTGATCGACGCTCGCGTCGTGCAAGGTGCTGCGATATTCACCGCGCGCGCCACCGCCGCACCCCTTCGGAGGACCCCATGACCCGTCTCGCCCGGCGCGCGCTGCTCGCCGTCGCCGCCCTGGCTGCCGCGGCCCTGCCCGCCGCGGCCCAGCCCTTCCCCAGCCGGACGCTGACCGTCATCGTCCCCTTCGCCGCCGGCGGCCCGACCGACACGGTCACCCGCCTGGTCGCCGAGGCCATGGGCCGGGAGCTCGGCCAGACCATCGTCGTCGAGAATGCCGGCGGCGCCGGCGGCACCATCGGCGCCCAGCGCGTCGCCAATGCGAAGCCGGACGGCTACACGCTGCTGCTGCACCATATCGGCATGGCCACGACGCCGACGCTCTATCGGCGACTGGCCTACGACCCGGTCGGCGGCTTCGAGACCATCGGCCTGGTCACCGAGGTGCCGATGACCCTCGTCGCCAAGAAGGACTTCCCGGCCAATACCCTGGCCGAGGCGGTCGCCGTCATCCGCCGCGACCAGGAGAAGCTGAACTACGCCAATGCCGGCATCGGCGCCGCCAGCCACCTTTGCGGCCTGCTGCTGATGAAGGCGGTGGACGCGCCGATGACCACGGTCCCCTTCCGCGGCACCGGCCCGGCGATGCAGGAGCTGCTCACCGGCCGCATCGACCTGATGTGCGACCAGACCACCAGCACCACCGAGCAGATCAAGAGCGGCGCGATCAAGGTCTTCGCCACCACCACCCCGGAGCGGGCGGCGGCGCTGCCCGAGGTGCCGACCTCGACCGAGGCCGGGCTGCCGGAGTTCCAGGTCACCGTCTGGCACGGCCTCTATGCGCCGAAGGGCACGCCGGCCGAGGTCACGGGACGGCTGAGCAAGGCGCTCCAGGTCGCGCTGGCCGACCCGAAGCTGATCGCCCGCTTCGCCAAGCTGGGCACCGCCCCGGTCGCGGCGGCGATGGCGACGCCGGAGGCGCACCGCAAGTTCTGGCTGGCCGACATCGCCAAGTGGAAGCCGATCATCCAGGGCGCCGGTCAGTACGCCGACTAAGGCCTCTCGCCCTTTACGTTACGCCGTCCCGCATGCGAGCCTGCCGGCCGATCGAGCCGGCAGGCGGAGGAAGCACAGCAATGGACGGCATGACCAAGGTCGCGTGCCCCTGGAACCGGGCGCTGGAATCGCTCGGCAATTCGGTCGAGCTGCAGCACGTGAACCTGCGGGTGCCCGACCAGGGCAAGGCGATCGCCTTCTACATCTCGGCGCTCGGCCTGACCCGCGACCCCTACCTGGTCACCGGCGTCGAGAACATGTGGGCCAATGCCGGGGTCAGCCAGTTCCATCTGCCGACCGGTCCGGCCCAGGTGCTGCGCGGCACCACCGGCCTGGTGCTGCCGGACCGCGCCCAGCTTGCTGCACCGGCTGCAGACCGCCCGCCGCTGGCTGGACGGCACGCTGTACGGCTTCGAGGAACGGGACGACCACGTCGCCATCACCTGCCCCTGGGGCAACCGGATCCGCGCCCATGCCCCGGATGCCGACCGCTTCGGCCGCATCCTGCTCGGCATGCCCTATGTCGAGTTCGACGTGGCGCCGGGCACCCTGCCGGGCATCGTCCGCTTCTACCAGCACATCGTCCAGGCGCCCGCCAGCCTCGAGGGAGGGGTGGCGAAGGTGCTCGTCGCCCCCGGCCAGTACCTGACCTTCAAGGAGACCAACGCGCCGCTGCCGGCCTATGACGGCCACCACATCCAGCTGGCCTTCGTCGACTTCGGCGGCGTCCATGCCCGGCTGTCGGAGCGCGGTCTGATCAGCCAGGAAGACAGCCAGCACCAGTACCGCTTCATCAAGATCGTCGACCCCGACACCGGCAAGCTGCTGTTCGAGGTCGAGCACGAGTGCCGCTCGATGACCCATCCGCTCTTCATGCGGAAGCTGGTCAACCGCAATCCCTCGACGACCAACACCCTCTACGCCCCGGGCGCCGAGGCGATGGCCTGGGCGATGCCGCCGGAGTGAGCCCCGGCCCGCGAGCGTCCCGGGCGGCTTCGCCCGGGGCGTGAGTCGCTGGCGCAACGGGGCATCGCCGGCCATCAGCCGCTGGTCGGCCCGTCCAGCGCCGCGATCTCGCGGATCAGCTTCCGCTTCACCGCATTGCCGAAGCTCTGGAAATCCTCGGCGACGATGACGAAGGCCCCGGCCCCGCCGATCACGCTGTCGCGGTAGTAGTCGTCCAGCGGGATGGGCGGCATCCGCCCGAAGGTCGGCCGGTCGTTGACGATCGGCAGCCCGTTGATCGTCACCCCCTCCGCCACCAGCCGGTCGCGCGCCATTTCCACCGGCCCGCCGCTGTTGTTCACCCCGTCGCCCGAGACGTCGATCACCTTCCGCGTCGCGTCCCAGGGCGCCTGCGCCAGCACGGTACGGGAGAAGTCCAGCCCGCCGGAGATCGAGGTCCAGGACAGCGAGGCGCGCGGCGCCTCGGCCAGCTTCTCCGACCAGGCCCGCGCCTCGCCGACCCCGCCGATCCGCATCCAGGGCAGCACCAGCCTCTGGTACTCCGCCCCGGCCCATTCCACGTAGGCGAGACCGATGGCGCCGATCATCCCGCCGCGGATCGCCTCGATCACCTGCGGGTCGCTGACCGCGGCGCGGTAGCCTTCGCGCTGCAGCCGCGCCCTCGTCGTCATCGACCGAGCGGGAGACGTCGACCGCGAGGACCAGCAGGACATCGACCGGCTCGGCCTGGCCCCGGGCCCGGCGGGCGGTGAGTGAGCGCGGCCGCACCGGCCGCCAGCAGGGAGCGCCGGCGCATGACCCAAGCCTCCGTCGATGACACGACGCAGCATGGAAACCCGTCAGCCCCTCCCGGTTCAATGGAGAACCGACAAAATGTTCCCGGATCCGTCAGCCCGCGAGACCGGAGAGCAGCGCCGCGGCCACCCGCGCCACGTCCTCCTCGGTCAGGTAGGGGTGCATCGGCAGGGACAGGCAGCGAGTGCAGAGGTCCTCGCTGACCGGCAGGGGCGGCGCGCCGCCCTCGATCCCCGCCGCATGCGCCGCAGCATAGGCGGGCTGGTGGTGCAGCGGCTTCGGGTAGTAGATCGCGCTCGGCATCCCGGCCGCCTGCATCGCCGCCTGCACCCGGCCGCGGGCGGCGGCATCCGCCAGCAGCACGGTGTAGATGCCCCAGGCGCTCTCGGCGCCGGGGCCGACCTGCGGGGTCTGGACGCGCCCCGCCAGCGCCGCCTCGTACCAGGCGGCGGCGCGGCGGCGGGCAAGCAGCTCGCCTTCCAGCAGCGGCAGCTTGGCCAGCAGGATGGCGGCCTGGATGCTGTCCAGCCGCCCGTTCATGCCGGTGCGCAGCACGTCGTAGCGGCTCTTGCCCTCGCCATGCGTCCGCAGCGACCGGTAAAGCTCGGCGCGCTCGGCATCGTCGGTCAGGATCGCGCCGCCGTCGCCGTAGCAGCCCAAGGTCTTGGTCGGGTAGAAGCTCAGCGCCGTGGCATGCCCCCAGGTGCCGAGCCGCCTCCCGTCGAGCGACCCGCCGAAGGCCTGCGCCGCGTCGTCGAGCGCGAACATGCCGTGCTTCTCGCAGAGCCCCTCGATCGCCGGCCAGTTCGCCGGCAGGCCGTAGAGGTCGACGCCGATCACCGCGCGCGGCCGCAGCCTGCCCTGCTTCGCCACCAGCTCCACCCGCCGCACCAGGTCGGCGAGGTCGATGTTGAAGCTGTGCGGGTCCACGTCGACGAAGACCGGCGTGGCGCCGAGCACCAGGGGCACCTCGGCCGTCGCGGTATAGGTGAAGGCGGGCAGGAAGACCGCGTCGCCGCGGCCGATCCCCTCCGCCATCATGGCGATCTGCAGCGCATCGGTGCCGGAGGAGACGCCGACCGCGTGCTTCGCCCCGGCGAAGGCGGCCAGCCCGGCCTCCACCGCATCGACCTCCGGCCCCTGGATGAAACGGCCATGGTCGAGGATGCGGGCGATGCCGGCATCGATCTCGGCCCGGATCAGCGCCTGCTGCGCCTTCATGTCGAAGAAGGCGACGGGGCGGGTGGTTGCGGTCATGCGATGCCTCGATTCCAGCGGATGGGGCTTAGCGCGATGGGGGCCGGATGCACAATCAAGGCGCATGTCGCGGTGCAACATGGCGGCGTAGCGGGGGCTTCCATCTTCCCCAAAGCCGCTTTTCGCGGCTTTCGGACAAAGGCCAGGGAGGGCGCCGCCCTCCTGGACCCACCCGCCAAAGGCCGAAAGGCCTCTGGACACCTCGAGTCACGGCGGCGCCCAGCGGCGGTGCCAGGGCTTGCCTTGCAGGAAGCGGATCAGGCGGAGGGCGCGGCGGAGCTCGAGCGTCGGGCCGTCCGGCAGCAGCCGGCCGCGGAAGCGGGCCAGCCAGGCCCCGACCGCGCCGCGGACCAGGGCGAGCGCGGCGTCATGCGGCAGGTAGATCGGCCAGACCGGCAGCGCGGTGAACAGCCCGGCCCGCTGCACCGCCCGGGCGCCATCGAGGCCGAGGATGCGCATGGCGCGGCGGGCGGCGCGGCAGATGAAGTACTCGATCCGCCGCAGGGCGGGCAGGGCGTCCCGGTTGGCGCAGGCGCCGACCAGCCGGAGCCAGAGGCCCGCATGCGCCAGGCGGCGGAAGTGGCGGCTGACGGTGTCGGGCTTGCCGTATTCCTCCGGCAGGCTGTGCCAGGGCAGGCCGGAGACGGCGACCTGGAACATGCCGTCGATCCGCTGGCGGGCATCGCGCAGCTTCCGGCCCTGCCCCATCGCCACGGTGCGGAGATGCGGCAGGACCTCCGCCCATTCGGCGTCGGTCATCGCTGCCCAGGGGCGCTTCGGGGTGTAGCGACGGCCGGGGCTCGGGGGCGAGGGGAACATCGGCAAGGCTCCGCGGCCAGCGAAACGACGGAGCAGGATAAAGGATTATTTTCCTTTTCTCAACTATTATTCCTGGTTGCCCGACGGCTATTCGCCGGAGAGGCGACAGCCCTGCCCAGCGCAACCAGGAAGACCTGACGGCATGCCCGGCCATCTCCGCCAAGGCGGAGACGGCCGAGGCTTTGCCGCGCCTGGACCGTCCTACTCGCCGCCGGCGCCCGCGCCGCCACCGGCCTTGCCGGTACGCGGGAAAGGCGGGATCGGCCCCGGTGTAATAGGCGGCGTCATGAACCTGGCGGCTATAGGTGCTTGGCACGCCGGGTTGCGCATAGCTTGCGCGGCGGCGGGTTGGCCGAGCAGGCCGAGAACGCCAGCAGGAGAACGATGACGATGGCCGCAATCACCGGCACACCCGCCTCTCCATTCGGACGGTGCTCCATGATGTCCTCCCAAAGCGTCATTTAAAATTCGAGACGTATTGCTTGCATGGAAAGCTGACGACGCGTCCCAGGGTGCGAAGAATCTGCGGCCCTGGAGACGGCAGCCTAGGCGGACGCGCTGCCGCCCGGCATCATACAGATGATATATGCCGTGATATATCTTACTCGCGGTTGCAACCCGCGCGGATCGGTCGGAAGGCGCGCACCGGCCCCCTGTGCCGGCCGGTCCGGCGTCGGCCGCAGGAGCCGAGCTTTCCCCGGGGTTGACCGCATGCGTTCTGCCGGCCTCCGGCGGATGGGTCCAGGCAAGGCGGCGCCTGCCCTGGCGGGGCCCCGGGGCAGCGCCCCGGCCGGCACGCGGCCTAGTGGGCGGCCCTTGCCCCGTCCCCATCCGCGTTGTGGTCGAATTCCGGCACCAGCCGGCCGAGCTGCGCCAGCGCCGCCCTGGGGCTGCCGGCCTTGGCCGCGGCGGCGATCTCGTCGATCGCGCGGCCGACCAGCGCCGGGTCGGCGGTGCGCGGCGATCGCCACCAGCAATCCGTGGAACTGCGTCGGGCGGGGCGGCTCCTGGCCGTGGAACAGCTCCTCGTAGAGCTTCTCCCCGGGGCGGAGGCCGGTGAAGCGGATCTCCACATCCTCCTCCGGACGCAGGCCGGCCAGCCGGATCATCCGCCGCGCCAGGTCGACGATCTTCACCGGCTTGCCCATGTCGAGGACGAAGATCCCGCCGGAGGCGAGCTCCGGGCGGCTGGTCGGCGCGGTCCTCGGCGCCGATGACGCTGGCCTGCAGCACCAGGCCCACGGCCTCCCGCACCGTCATGAAGTAGCGGCGCATGTCGGGATGGGTCACGGTCAGCGGCCCGCCGCGCTCGAGCTGGCGGCGGAACAGCGGCACCACGGACCCGGTGCTGCCCAGCACGTTGCCGAAGCGGACGGTGACGCAGCGCATGCCGCCTTCGCCGGTGCGGGCCGCGACGTCCAGCGCCTGGCAGTACATCTCGGCCAGGCGCTTCGACGCGCCCATCACGCTGGTCGGGTTCACCGCCTTGTCGGTGGAGATGAAGACCATCGCCAGGCAGCCGACCGCGCGCGCCGCATCGGCCACCACGCGGGTGCCGAGCGCATTGGTCAGCAGCCCCTCCAGCGGGTTGTTCTCGACCATCGGCACGTGCTTCAGCGCCGCGGCGTGGAAGACCAGCTCGGGGCGGATGTCCTCCAGCAGGCGCCGCATGCGCGGCTCGTCGCGGATATCCGCCAGCACGGCGCGGCGCGGCACGTCCGGGTGGCGCTCCCGCAGCTCGAGGTCGATCTCGTAGAGCGCGAACTCGCCGTGGTCGAGCAGGGTGAGCTGCGCCGGGCCGAGCGCCGCGACCTGCCGCGCCAGCTCGCCGCCGATGGTCCCCCCGCGCCGGTGACCAGCACGCGGCGGCCCTGGATCAGCCGCGCCATGCCCTCGCGGTCGAGCGGCACCTGCGGCCGGTCGAGCAGGTCCTCGATCGCCACCGGGTCGAGCTTGAGCCGCTGGCCCGCCTTCTCCTCCTGCGCCAGCCGCCGCGCGGCGGGGTCGAGCGAGGTGACGGAGGGCGCGCGGCGGACCGGGATGCCGTGCCGGTCGGCGGTGTCCAGCAGGCGCTCGAGCGCCAGGCCCTGGACATGCGCGGTGGCGAGGACGATCAGCGCCGGCAGCCGGCCCTCGTCCTTCATCCGGTCGAGCACGGCGGCGATCTCGTCCGCGGTGCCGAGGATCGGGTGGCCCTGGATGCGCCGGCCGGCCTGGCGGGACCGCATGGACAGGATGCCGATGACGCGGAAGGCGGGCTGCCGCTCGGCGGCGAGCGCGCGGATGAAGATGTCCGCCCCGTCGCCGGCGCCGACCAGCAGCACGGGCTGCGGCGCCAGCGTCGCTTCCGGGGTGCGGCGCGCATGGTGCAGCCGGCCGGCGATGCGCGGCGCGCCGAGCAGCAGGCCGAGGGTCAGCGCGTGGATCGCCGGGAAGGCCGGGTTGGGCGGCACCCAGGCATCCAGCAGGTGCAGCCCGGCCCAGAACAGCGCCGCGGCGCCGATCGCGGCGCCGACGATCCCCAGCAGGTCGGGCAGGCCGGCATAGCGCCAGTATTGCTGCGGCAGCCGCACCGGCAGGCCGGCCGCCAGCAGCGCGACGGCGGCGCCGGGCAGGGCGCCGAGCCACCAGGGCTCGTCCGGCCAGGCGCCGGGCGCGTCCAGCAGCAAGGCCGCCGGCAGGGCCAGGCGGGCGAGGAGGGATCCAGCGCGAGGTTGAGCAGGATTCGATGCGGCGCACGGCGGGCCATGCGCTGGCTATAGGACGGACCGCGCCGCGACGCCACCGCCCCTGCGCCTACCGCGGCGGCAGCGGCGCGAGCCGCCGGTACAGCGCGACCAGCCGCGCCGCCTCCCCCGCCCAAGCGTAGCGCGTGGCGGCGGCCCGCCGCCCGGCGGCGCCGAGCGCGGCGCGCCGCGCCGGGTCGCGCAGCGCCTCCACCGCCGCGGCGATGGAGGCGGGTTCGGCGCTGTCCACCAGCAGGCCGCAGCCGGCGGCCCGGACGATGCCGGCCACCTCCGCGGCGAAGGCCGGGGCGATCACCAGCAGCCCGGCCTGCATCGCGTCGAACAGCTTGTGCGGCAGGGCCAGGCGGTGGTTCTCCTCGCCCGGCTGGAACAGCACCAGGGCGATGTCGGCCTCGGCCAGCCGGGCCATCGCCTCGGGATGCGGCAGCCAGGGCAGCCGCTCGATCCGGTGGGCGAGGCCGAGCGCCTCGGCGCGGGCCAGGAAGGCGGGCTCCGAGCCATCGGTGAAGCGGCCGATCAGGCGGAGCCGGTCGCCGCCGGGCAGCCGAGGCCATCGCCTCCAGCAGCACCGGCCAGCCGCGGCTGCGGCCCATGGCGCCGGCATGCGCCAGGGTCAGCGGCCCGGGGCCATGGCGGCGCGGCGGCAGGGCGGCCGGCGCGGCGTAGTTGCGGACCGGGGTGACCCGCGCGCCGCGGCCGAAATCGGCGGCGACGCCGTCCTTCGCCACCACCACCGCATCCGCCGCCCGCCCGGCCAGCCGGCAGGCCAGCCGCAGCGCGGCGCGGACCAGCGGGCGGAGCGCGCGGGGCAGCCGGGCGTCGAGCCGGCTCGGATAGTGCTCGTGCACGTCAATCACCACCCGGGCGCCGCTGCGCCGGCCGGCAAGCAGGGCGGCGGCCCAGGCATCCGGCTCGCTGGCATGGATCACCGCGGCGCCGCTGGCCGCGGCGGCGCGCGCCAGGGCCGGCAGGGCGCGGAGGCGCCCGGCCCAGCCGGGGCGGCGGGCGAAGGTCTCGATCGCCACGCCGGCGACCGCGGCCGGGGCCGCCCCACCCGGCGCCAGGTGCCGCACCCGCCAGCCGGCCGCGGCGAGCGCCGCGCCCTCCTTCCGCACCACCCGGATGTCGTCCGGCGGATGCGCCGCCGAGAGCAGCAGGACCAGCGGCGCCGCGCTCACCGCGCCAGCCATTCGGCCAGATGCGCCGCCATGCGCGCCCCCGCCCGCCCGTCCCAGAACGGGATCGGCCGCGCCCGGGGCCAGCGGGCGTCGAGCGCCGCCGCCACCGCATCCGGCAGGGCGGCGGGCGCCACCAGCCGGCTGGTGCCGGCGGCGAGCGTCACCGGGCGTTCCGTCCCCGGCCGCAGGGTCAGGCAGGGCAGGTCGAGCGCCGTCGCCTCCTCCTGCACCCCGCCGCTGTCGGTCGCCACCAGCCGGGCCCGCACCAGCAGGCCGAGGAAATCGAGATAGGGCAGCGGCGGCAGCGCCAGCACGCCCTCCGGCCAGCCGAGCCCCGCCGCTTCCATCCGGGCGCGGGTGCGCGGGTGCAGCGGCCAGGCCAGCGGCAGCAGGGCGGCGGCCCGGCGGATGCCCGCCAGCAGCGCCGCCAGCGCCGCCGGGTCGTCCACATTGCCGGCCCGGTGCAGCGTCACCACGCCGTAATCGCCCGCCACCAGCCCGGCCGGCAGCGGCCTGGCGCGCGCCGCCTCCAGCCCGCGGCGGAGCGTGTCCACCATCGCGTTGCCCACCGTGCGCACCGCCGCCGCGGCATGGCCCTCGGCCAGCAGCCCGGCGCCGCTCGCCTCGTCCGGCGCCCAGAGCAGGGTGGAGACCGCGTCGATCGCCCTTCGGTTCAGCTCCTCCGGCATGTCGGGGTCGCCGCCGCGCAGCCCGGCCTCCAGATGCGCCACCGGCAGCCGCAGCTGCCGCGCCGCCAGCGCCGCGGCCAGGCTGCCATCGACATCGCCCGCCACCACCACGCAGGCCGGCCGCCGCGCGGCCCAGGCCTGGTCCAGCGCCATCAGGGTGCGGCCGGTGGTCTCGGCATGGCTGCCGCCCCGCACCCCCAGCGCGATCTCCGGCGCCGGCAGGCCGAGTTGCGCCAGGTGGTCGCCGAACATCGCGGGATCCTGGTGCTGGCCGGTATGCAGCAGCACCGGCCGCAGCGGCAGGCCCGCCGCCGGCAGCGCGTGCCAGAGCGCCGCCAGCTTCGGCAGGTTGGGCCGCGCCGCGGCGACCAGGTGCAGCTCCGGCATGGTCAGGCCGGGACCAGCGCGGCGCGGGCCGGGGATGCGCCGCGGCCTCCACCACCTCGCAGAACCGGGCGGCCAGCAGCCGGCGGTCCCAGTGCCGCTCCGCCCTGGCCCGCGCCGCCGCGCCCATCGCCGCCCGCCGTGCCACATCGCCGGCCAAGGCGGCGATCGCCGCGGCCAGCGCCGCATCGTCGCCGGGCGGGGTGGCGATGCCGCAGGGCGGCTCGCCCGCTCCCCGGCCAGCAGCCGGGCCGCGGCGCCGCCGAGATTGGCCACCACCGGCAGCCCCGCCGCCAGGTAGTCCATCAGCTTGTTCGGCGCGGTCAGCTCGGCGAAGGCCGGCACCGGCGCCAGGCATTGCAGGCCGAGATCGGCGCCGGCCAGCAGCCCGGCCAGGCGCGGCTTCGGCATGGCGTCGAGGAAGCGGACATTGCCGAGGCCCCAGCCGATCGCCTGGGTCCTGAGCGCGGCGGTCTCCGCCCCCTCCCCCACCAGCAGCAAAGTCACCGGCGCGGCGTCCCGCTGCAGCCGCCGCGCCGCGCGCAGCAGCTGGCCGAGGCCATTGGCCGGGCCGCGCGCCCCGGCATAGACCGCGAGCACCGTGCCCTCCGGCAGGCCCTCCGGCCGCCAGGGCGCCACCTGCGGGCCGAACAGGTCGAGGTCGCAGCCATTGGGCAGCACCGCGACCCGCCCGGCGCCATGCGCCCGCGCCGTCTCCGCCATGCCCTCCGACAGCGCGACCACCGCGGCGGCGCCGCGGCAGGCGGCATCGGCCAGCCGGTCCAGCCCCCACCACAGCGCCGGCCCGCCGATGCCCATGGCGCGCGGCAGCTCCGGCCAGGGGTCGCGGATCTCGAGGACGAAGGGGATGCCGCGCAGCCGCCGCGCCGCCAGCGCCGGCAGCGCCACGCTCAGCGGGGTGGAGCTGGCGATCACCAGGTCCCAGGGGCGGGCCAGGGGGCGCGACAGGGCCAGCGCCGTGGCCCGCGCCGCATAGCGCAGGAAGGCCCGGCCGCGTGCCGCCAGCGGCATGGCGTTGCCGCAGGGGATGGCCCATTCCACCACCCGGACGGTGCCCACCACGCCCTCCCGCCGCCCCGCCGCGAAGGGGCCGGAGAGGCCGGTCACCGCCCCGGCATACTGGCCGCAGGCCAGGGTGACCACATGGCCGCGCGCCGCCAGCGCCCGGGCCATGGCATGGCTGCGGGTGCCGGTGGACCCCGCCGGCGTCGAGAAATGCTGGTGCAGATAGAGGATCCGCATCAGCCGCAAGCGGCCTGGCGGATCGCCGCCACCACCCGGTCCTGCTGCGCCGGCAGGAGGCCGCTGCCGGAGGGCAGGCAGAGCCCCTCGGCGAAAAGCCCGGCGGCCACCGCGCCGCCGGCCCGCGGCGCGGCGCGGAAGACCGGCTGCAGGTGCAGCGGCTTCCAGACCGGCCGGCTCTCGATCCCCGCGGCGGCCAGCGCGCGGCGCACCGCCTCCCGGTCCGGGGCGCCGGCGGCGCGGCGGAACAGCGCGACGCTCAGCCAGCGATTGGCCCGGCCCCAGCCCGGCTCCGGCATGAAGGCGAGGCCGGGCAGGTCGCCGAGCCCGTCGCGGTAGCGGTCGAAGACGGCGCGCCGCGCCGCGACCCGGCCGGGCAGCGCCGGCAGCTGGGCGAGGCCGAGCGCGGCGAGCACGGCGGACATCCCGTAGGTGAAGCCGGTCACCTCGTGCTCGTAATGCGCCGCCGGCTCCTTCGCCTGGGCCGCCAGGTGGCGGGCGCGGGCGATCAGTGCGGGGTCGTCCGAGGCCAGCGCGCCGCCGCCCCCGTCGTGACGATCTTGTTGCCGTTGAAGCTGAAGGCGGCGAGCCGGGCGCCCTGCCCGGCATGCCGGCCGCGCCGGGTGGCCCCCAGCGCCGCGGCGCTGTCGCACAGCACCGGCACGCCCCAGCGGCCGCAGAGCGCGAGGATGGCATCGAGGTCGCAGGACTGGCCGAAGAGGTCGACCGGCACCACCGCCCGCGGCAGCCGGCCGCGCCGGGCGGCGCGGGCGAGCTCCTCTCCAGCAGGCCGGGGTCGAGGGTCCAGCTGTCCGGCGCGACGTCGAGGAAGCGCGGGGTGGCGCCCATCTGCACCGCGGGGGCGATGGTGGCGACGAAGGTCAGGCTGCTGGTCCAGACCTCGTCGCCCGGCTCCACGCCCAGCAGCCGGTAGCCGAGATGCAGCGCCGCGGTGCCGGAGGCGGTGGCGAGCTGGTGCGGGATGCCGGTGGCGGCGGCGAGCGCCGCCTCGAAGGCGGCGGGGGTGGGGCCGGCCGGGGCGATCCAGCCGCTGTCGAGCACCTCCCGCAGCGCGGCGAGCTCGCCGCCGGTGAGCTCGGGCGGGGAGAGCAGGATGCAGGGCGGGTCCAGCGGCTCGGCCGGGCGCGGCCGGCCCGGATGGGGAAGCTCAGGACCGGACCGGGCCGGGGAACGGTTCTGGGCGCAGCCTGGCCAGCGGCCATGCGGGCAGAATCCGCGTTGTTTCGCGTCGAGAATGGGGACGGTTCGCCGCCGGTTCAACTATTATCTGGTGCGCTTCCCGAAGAAGACGTCCAGGCCGGCCAGGGTCCGCAGCATCGGCTGGCAAGGCTTCCGGTCATCCTCGCCGAATGCTTTGCGGAGTTGAAGTATTGTTCGGGTTTGACTTCACAACCTGAAGTCTTGCCGGCGGTGTCGAGTCGCCGCCGCCGGGCTGCGCCGCCGCCCTGGCATGGTCCGGATACCAGCCGGTGAACTTGATGGCGCCGACCAGGGCGAGGACGATGGCGGCGATGCCGATGCCCCGCGGCAGCGCCGGCGAGGGTCAGCAGGGCGAGCTCGGCCAGCACCATGACGGCGAAGGCCAGCGCCCAGGCCGCGGAGATGACCGTGTTGACGCGGATGAACTCCGGCTGGTCCCAGAATTCGGGCGCCACCTGGTCGCGCGCGTATTGCAGGGTGAAGGGCCGGCCGATGGCGATCGTGGCGAGCACGATGGCGAGCAGGCCGGCATCGACGCAGAGCCGGACGCCGATGACCGACCAGGCCGGGCCGCCGAGGACGGCATAGAGCGCAAGCCCGCCGAAGAGCAGCAGCGTCCCGGCTTCTAGCAGCTTCACCTGGCCCCGCGGGCCGAAGCGGTCGCGCAGCACCAGCACCGCGGCGGCCAGGGCCCCGGCGACCAGTCCCTCGGTCGGCCCGACCAGGCGGTCGACCAGGGCGAAGGCGACGAACGGGGCGAAGGCAAGCAGGATGCCCATGGGCCGGTTCCTTCCGCCGCCAGCCTAGGGCAAGGCGCCGGCGCGCGGGAACGCGCGGCTGCGTGAGGTCGCGCGGCGGACCGGGCGTCCCGCCGCCTCAGGCGTTGCCGACCTGGCCCTGCTGCTCGCCGCGGCGGGACTGCCAGAGCGCGACGAAGTCGATCGGCGCCAGCATCACCGGCGGGAAGCCGCCGTCGCGCGTCACCTCGGCCAGGATGTTGCGGGCGAAGGGGAAGAGCAGGCGGGGGCACTCGACCAGCAGCACCGGCTCCAGCACCTCGGGCTCCACGCTGATGGTGAAGATGCCGCAATAGACCAGCTCGGCGATGAAGCAGGTGGTGTTCTGCGCCTGGGCATCGGCGCGGATCTGCAGCGACACCTCGTAGATGTTGCCGCCTTCCTGCAGCGGCCGCGCCTGGACGTCGAGCTGGAGGTCGACGCGCGGCTGCTCGCGCAGGGTGGAGAAGATCTCGGGGGCGCCGGGCACCTCGAAGGAGAGGTCCTTGGTGTATTGCAGGTTCAGCACCAGCGGGCCCTGCGGGGCCTGGGGAAGCGAGGAGGCGTCGGACATTGGGGGCTCTTCCGCTGCGGATGGGCGCGGGGGCTAGCACGCGCGACGCAGCGGGGACAGGGCGGCCAGCCCTATCGGGGCCGCTTCACCGGCGGCTGGTAGTGCCGCCACTCGATCCCGCGCGGCGCCGGCGCGGCCGGGTCGCAGCGGATCCAGTCGCCGTTCATCAGGCGCTCACCGGTCATCGCCAGGATGAAGCCCCAATGCGACACCACCAGGGTATCCCGCCATTCCGGCAGCGCCGCCATCTCGGCGCGGAACAGCGCCGCGCGGGCCTCGATCTCGCCGTGCGGCTCCTCGACCGCCGGCCACCAGACCTCCTCGATATGGCTGAAATCCACCTCCGGCCAGGCCATGGCCAGCTCCATCCGGGGCGAGCCGATGTCGCAGGAGAAGGCATAGCGTTCCCGCACCACCGGCATCACATGCACCGGGATGCTGAGGCGCTTCGCCAGCGGCGCCGCGGTCTGCAGCGCCCGGGTGTAGGGGAGGCGATGATGCGCCGCAGCCCCTCGCCCGCCAGCGCCTCGGCCGCCTCCTCCGCCTGGGCGTGACCGAGCGGGGTGAGCCGGGGATCCGGGATGCCCGGGTCCTTCTTGGTGGCGGTGAAGCGAAGGTTGAACTCGCTCTGGCCGTGTCGCAGGAGGATCATCGCGGCGCGGTTCCGGAAAGGGGCGCTCCGCGATAGCGGGACGCCCCGAAAGCGTCCAGTCTCGCGCCGATTGTCCGGGGGGGCGGCGTTGCGGCGCGGCCCTCGCGACCTTAGATAGGTGAAAAGGAGTTAACGATGACGGGTGGCTTTCCGCTCGACCTGATCCTCTTCGCCATGGTCGCGGCCTTCCTGGTGCTGCGGCTGCGGAGCGTGCTCGGCCGCCGGACGGGGTTCGAGCGCCCGCCCGCGCCGGAACCGCGCGCCCCCGGCTACGACCCGCGCGCCACGCCGACGCTGGACGGGGTGGCCGAGGAGGTGCGCCCGGCGGCGCCGAAGACCGGCACGCGCCACATCCTGCCCGACCCGCGCACCGCGCCGGGCGCGGCGCTCGGCCGCATCGCCGCGGCGGAGCGCGGCTTCGACCCCGGCACCTTCCTGAACGGGGCGGAGGGCGCCTTCCGCATGATCGTCGCCGCCTTCGCGGCCGGCGACCGGCGAGACCCTGCGCGCCCTGCTGTCGGACGCGACCTATGCCGGCTTCGAGCAGGCGATCACCGAGCGCGAGAAGGCCGGCGAGCAGCAGCGGACCGAGATCCGCGCGGTGCATGAGATGGCGATCGAGTCCGCCGAGCTGCGCGGCAACACCGCCGAGGTCGTGGTCCGCTTCGTCACCGACCAGGTCAACATGACCACCGGCCCGGGCGGCGAGGTGGTGACCGGCAGCGACGCGATCACCGAGCTGGTCGACCTCTGGACCTTCCAGCGGGAGGTCGGCTCGGCCGACCCGAGCTGGAAGCTGACCGCCACCAGCCACGCCTGACACGGGCTTGGCCGTGACGGAAAGGCGCCGTCCCCGCTGGCGGCGCCTTTTGCATGCCTGGGTTCTGCTGCTGGCGGGCGGCGCGGCGGCGCAGGAGGTCGCGGCGCTGCCCGGCTGGGCGGAGGAGGATGCGGCGGCGGCGCTCGCCCCTTCCTGGCGAGTTGCGGGGAATACGCGCGGCGCGACCCGGCCGGCAGCCTGGGCGGCGCGGGCGAGGCCGCGGCGCGCGGCGGGCGGCCGGCCGACTGGGCCGCCGCCTGTGCCGAAGCCGCCACGGTGCCGCCGGGCGGCGAGCGCGGCTTCCTCGAGCGCCGGCTGCGGCCGCTGCCCGCCACGCCCGGGCTGCTGACCGGCTATTACGAGCCGGCGCTGTCCGGCCGCCTCGCCCCGGATGCCGCCCACCCGACCCCGCTGCGCGGCCTGCCGCCGGAGGGCACGCCGCTGCCCGACCGTGCCGCGATCGAGGCGGGGGCGCTGGCCGGGCTCGCGCCGCATCTCGCCTATGCCGATCCGGTCGAGGCCTTCTTCCTGCAGATCCAGGGCTCCGGCCGGCTGCTGCTGCCGGATGGCGGGCTGCTGCGGCTGCTCTATGCCGGCAAGAACGGGCATCCCTACGTCCCGATCGGCCGCCGGCTGATCGAGCGCGGCGCGGTGGCGCGGGAGGCGATGTCGATGCAGGCGATCCGCGCCTGGCTGGCCGCGGCGCCGCCGGAGGAAGCGGCGGCGCTGCTGCGGGAGAATCCGAGCTACGTCTTCTTCCGCCGCGACGAGGCGCTGCGGCCGGACCAGGGGCCGCCCGGGACGCTCGGCGTGCCGCTGACGCCGGTGCGGTCGCTGGCGGTGGATGCGGCGCAGGTGCCGCTCGGCGCGCCGGTCTGGCTGGTGACGCGGGACCCGCTGGACGGCTCGCCGATCCGGCGGCTGGTGCATGCGCAGGACACCGGCGGGGCAATCCGCGGCGCCGGGCGCGGCGACCTGTTCTGGGGCTGGGGCGCCGAGGCCGCGGCGCGGGCGGGGCCGATGCGGGAGGCGGCGGCGATGTGGGTGCTGGTGCCGCGGGCGGAGTGAGGCCGGGGAGGGTGTCCGACTCCCAAAAATAGATGCGGGGTCCGGGGAGAATACCTTCTCCCCGGCCTTCCTTCCCCGCCCCCCGCACCTAGATTGCGCCCATGCTCCAGACCCGGCCGCGCGTCGCGCTCTTCGTCACCTGCCTCGTCGACCTCTACCGGCCGAATGTCGGCTTCTCCGCCATCAAGCTGCTGGAGGATGCCGGCTGCCTGGTCGAGGTGCCCGAGGCCCAGACCTGCTGCGGCCAGCCCGCCTACAACAGCGGCGACCGCGCGACCGCCAAGGACCTCGCCCGCGCCGTGGTCGATGCCTTCCTGCCCTACGACTACACCGTGGTGCCGTCCGGCTCCTGCGGCGGGCAGATCTCGCACCACTATCCCGGCCTGTTCGACGACGACCCGCACTACCGCGGCAAGTCGGAGGCGCTGGCGGCCAAGACCTTCGAGCTGGTGTCGTTCCTGACCGACATCCGCGGCGTCGAGAGCGTGAACGCCGCCTTCGACGGCGTCGTCACCTACCACGACAGCTGCTCCGGCCTGCGCGAGCTCGGCGTCAAGGCGCAGCCGCGCAGGCTGCTGGCCGGCATGCCGGGCGTCACGCTGAAGGAGATGCCGGATGCCGAGATCTGCTGCGGCTTCGGCGGCACCTTCTGCGTGAAGTACCCGGACATCTCGACCCGCATGGTGACCGACAAGACCAAGTCCATCGCCTCGACCGGCGCCGACACGCTGCTGGCCGGCGACATGGGCTGCCTGCTGAACATGGCCGGGCGGCTGAAGCGCGAGGGCACGCCGGTGAAGGTGCGCCATGTCGCCGAGGTGCTCGCCGGCCGCACGCGGGAGGCGCCGGCGATCGGCGAGACGGAATGAGCGCGGCTCCCCTCGACGCAACCCAGGCCATCCCGCCGGGCGACCCGCTGCTGGAGGCGATCACCGAACGCGGCTACGCCCTGGTCCGCGGGCCGGACATGGCGGCGCGGCTCGGCCTGTCCGCCGCGGCGCTCGAGGAATTCGCCGCGAGCTGGGAGCGGCTCGAGACCGACGGCTTCATGGCCGATGGCGGCCGCTACCGGCGGCGGCGGATCGCCAATTTCACCGCCCGCGCCGGCATCCCCGGCCATCGCCGCGGCCCGCACCGGCCGCATTTCCAGGCGGTGGTGCACAACAGCCTGAATGGCGGGGTCGAGCGCTGGTTCGGCCCGATGGAGGAGGCGGTCGCCGCCGGCGCGCCGCCGCAGGCGCTGCTCGGGCTCGGCCGTGCGGTGGCGGATGCACGCAGCCCCGGCCAGGACTGGTTCGTCGAGGTGCACCAGTTCCGCATCGAGGCGGTGGCCGGCGCGCCCGGCTTCCCGACGCCGGAGGGCGCCCACCATGACGGCGTGGACTACGTGCTGATCGGCATGATCGCCCGCACCAACCTGACGGGCGGGGAGACGCTGATCACCGACGACGCCGGCCAGGAGCTCGCCCGCTTCACCCTGCTCGACAGGCTCGACGCCGCCTTCATCGAGGATGCGCGGGTGATGCACGGCGTCACGCCGGTGGCGCCGCTGGATCCCGCGCTGGCCTCCTGCCGCGACGTGCTGGTCATCACCTGGAAGCGCGGGCTGCGCTGAGGTCGCTCTTGCGGGGAGTCGGACCCCAGCAGGATCGACGCGGCGCAGCCCGTCCCGGGTCCGAAAGCCCCGGCGCCCGGTAGCTTCCAAGCCGGGCCGAAATGAACTCTCGCAAATCGAAACGACCGGAGTATCCTGGCTGGGATCACCAGATGCGGGGCCAAGATGAAATGGCGGGTGGTGCTGGGAGCGTTCCTGTCGGTTTTCTCCACTGTGGCATCGGGCCAAGCGCCGCTCTGGCTCCTGGTGCAGGTCATTCCCGTTGAACAGGGGAGTCCGCCACGCGTGCAGATCTGGCCGTTCGCCGACCGGATCAGCTGCCAAGCAATGCAGCAGGGGACATCCGCGGCCGTGCCAGGCTCGCTGGCGGCCTGCGAGGAGCGTCGTGCCGTCGGCGAGGACAATGTCACCTGGGTGCTGCCCTTCGTGACCGCGACACAGGCCGAGCAAAGCTTCTTCATTCCCATGTTCAGAAGCCGATCCGACTGCGACTACGTCCTGCCCCAGATCCGGCAGCAGATGCGCGAGCGCCAGATGCGCGGGACGGTCTTTGGCTGTCACGGCTTCCGCCATTCCTAGCCTGGATCGCCGGTCACCCTGGGGCGCATGGAGGCTCCGGGCGTCCATCGCACAAGCTGCGATGGGCGACGCGGCGGGCCCGCGCTGTCCGGCATAGCGGCAGCAGCAGAGATCGGCAGGCGCCGACCGCTGTGCACCGCGAGCTCGCGCCCGCCGCCGTCGCAGCCGGGTTCCCCGGTGAACGGCGCCTCCGCCCGCTGGCTTTCGGGCACCCCGCCACCAGGGCCAGCCTTGCGGTCGAGCATCGGCGGCACGTCGCGGCTGGCCCCGAACAGCAGGTGCCCGACGAGGCGGCGGAACCGCCATCGGAGGATCCGCCAAACGGCCACCGCGGCCCCGCCGGCCTCATCAAGCAGAAATGTTCCTTAGTTTTTCTAATCGTCCCTAGGCTTCCGTGCTCGATCCAGGCCCGCATCGGGCGCAGCGCGGAAGGTTGGCATGCCGACAGACGTCAATGTGCTCATCCGTGGGCAGAGCAACGCCCTGCTCTTCACCGCCTTCGGCGCCGCCGCCAGCCTGGAGCAGCAGCTCGAGGCCCGGGTGCCCGGCACCGACGTCCACATCCTGGCGGAATACGACACCGACACCAGCACGCTCTATTCGGCGACCGGCTTCCTCGACTGGCCGCGCGACGGGGAGCAGCAGGGGCTGCTCGCCTTCATCGGCAACCAGCCGGCGGATATCCGCGACAACCCCACCATCACCCTCTGGATGCACAACGAATACGACGGCAACACGCCGGACGTGACGACGGACCAATGGGTCGCCGCGGTCCGGGCGGATGCGGCGCTGGTGCGCGACGCGCTCGGCCAGGGCGCGGCGACCACGCCCTACGACTTCACCTATGTCGAGTACCCCTTCACCGCCGAGGGCAGCCCGGAGGCGATCCAGGCCGGGATGGCGCTGCTCTCGGCCGATCCGGGCTTCGATGCGCGCTTCGATCCCGGCGCCCTGCAGGGGCTGGCGATGGACGGGCCCGGCTACCCGCCGGGCGGGCATATCGGCTACTGGGACAGCTACACCGTCGCCGGCCGCCTGGCGGAGTCCCTGGCGGGCACCGTCGCGGCGCTGGCCGCCGGGTCGGGCGCCGGGTCGGGCGGGGATTCCGGCGCGGGCGCGCCGGCGGGGACGGAGGACATCGGCGGCGGCAGGGTCTGGACCTTCGACGCGGTCGCCGACAGCCCGAAATACGCCGCGGTGACGCTGGACTGGGAGGCCGGCGACCGGATCGACCTGTCCGGCGTGCCGCTGTCCGGCAGCGACCGGCCCGCCGCGCTGCACTGGGCCGGGATCGACCCGGATGGGCCGGTGAAGGCCTGGGGCGTCTGGGAATGGGGCGACGGGTCGGCACGCTGCGCGTCGACGTCGATGGCGACAGCTCTGCCGACATGTCGATCCTCCTGCGCGGCGCGCGCGCTGCTGGCCGCGGGCGACCTCATCCTCGGCTGAGCCGCCGCGCCCGGGCGCGGCTCGGCCGGCGGCCCCGGCCTGCGGGCCGGGCCCGGGGCCACGCCGCGGCGGGGAGTTTCCCTCCGCCCCGACCTGCCGCAGGCTGGGGCGGTCTCCCCTCCGAAGGATCTCGCCCGCCGATGCAGCATCTCCCCCCGAGACCTGGCGCTGGGACGCCGCCGACATCGCCCGCGCCATCCGCCTCGGCGCGCTCTCGGCGCGGGAGGCGGCGGAGGCCGCGCTGGCCCGCATGGCGGCGGTGAACCCGGCAATCAACGCGGTGGTGGACCCGCTGCCGGACCTGGCCCTGGCGGCGGCCGACGCGGCGGATGCGGCGCGGGCCCGCGGCGATGCGCTCGGGCCGCTGCATGGCGTGCCGATCACCGTGAAGGTCAATGCCGACATGGCGGGCCGCGCCACCACCAACGGCGTGGTCGCCTTCCGCGACGCCGTCGCGCCGGAGGACAGCGCCGTGGTCGGCAACCTGCGCCGGGCCGGCGCGGTGGTCGTCGGCCGGACCAATACCCCGGCCTTCTCCTGGCGCTGGTTCACCGACAACGACCTGCATGGGAAGACCCTGAACCCCTGGCATGCCGGGCATACCCCGGGCGGCTCCTCGGGCGGGGCGGCGGCGGCGGTCGCCGCCGGGATCGGCGCCGTCGCGCATGGCAACGACATCGGCGGGTCGGTCCGCTACCCCGCCTATGCCTGCGGGGTGGCCGGGCTGCGCCCCTCGCTCGGCCGCATCCCGGGCTTCAATCCCGGGGCGAAGCAGGAACGCCCGCTCTCGGCGCAGATCCTCTCGACCCGGGGACCGCTGGCGCGGCGCGTCGGCGACCTGCGGCTGGCGCTGGCGGCGATGGCGGCGCCCGACTGGCGCGACCCCTGGCAGGCGCCGGTGCCGCTGGAAGGGCCGGCCCTGCCCGGGCCGCTCCGCGTCGCGCTCTGCGCCGACCCGATGGGGACCGGCGTCCACCCCGCGGTCGCCGCCGCGGTGGCCGCCGCCGGCCATGCGCTGGCCCGCGCCGGCTACGCGGTGGAGGAGGCGGCGCCGCCCGGCTTCGCCGCGGTGGCGGAGGACTGGAACGCCTTCATCCATGCCGAGGCGATGGTCTTCATGCGGGAGGGCTTCGAGATCCCTGGCCGATGCCAGGGCCCGCGCCATCTTCGCCAACATGGCGGGGACGCCGGAGCCGACCCTGCCGGAATGGATGCGGCTGCTGGCGGCGAAGGCGACGCACCAGCGCGCCTGGGCCGGCTGGATGCGGGATTGGCCGCTGCTGGTGATCCCGGTCTCGGCCGAGCCGCCCTTCGAACAAGGGCTCGACGAGACCGACTTCGCGCGCGTCTTCAAGGCACAGGGGCCGCTCTTCCCCACCGTGCATCTCGGGCTGCCGAGCGTCGCGGTGCCGACCGGCCTCGCGGACGGCTTGCCAATGGGCGTGCAGGTCGTCGCGCCGCGCTGGCGGGAGGATCTGGCGCTAGCCGCGGCCGAGGCGATCGAGGCCGCCTGCCCGATGCCGACCCCGGTCGATCCACGCTGAGCCGCGGTCGCGGCAGGCCGCGCGGACGCCCTCGCGGCGGGCCGCGCTACTTGCGCGGCAGCGCCTTGGCCAGGCGGAGATGCTCGCGCAGCAGCGGCACGTGGCGCGCGGCCATCGCCTTCACCTCCGGGTCGGTGCCGCGCTCGGCCTCGGTGTCGAAGAAGCTGCAGGTCCTCCTGGTGGTCGGCGACCATGGCCTCGGCATAGGCGCGGTCGAAGGCGGCGCCGCGCAGCGTCGCCAGCCGGTCATAGGTCTGCTGCTGGCCGGCGCCCATGCCGGAAGGCGGGGTGAGCTGCTTGCGCTGGGCCAGCGCCGCCATGGCCTCGTTGGCCTTGCCGTGGTCCTCGATCATCCGGCCGGCGAAGCGCTTCACCGCGGGGAGCGGCCGTTGCGCTGGGCCAGCTGCGCCATCTGCACCTCGGCCATGCCGCCGCGGGCGGCCTCGGTCATGAAGGTGGCGTCGCTGGTCGAGAGCGTGGGATTGACCTGCGCGGCGGCGGCCGCGGCCACGGCATCCGTGCCGCGCTGGGTCTCGGCGCAGCCGGCCAGGCCCAGCAGCACGACGGCGATGCCCCATCTGCGATCCATGACGATCCCTTCCCGTTGGCATGACCGGCCGGCCGGCGGGATACGCCGGCCGCCCGGGATGCCAACGTGGCGAAGCGGGAGGCGTTCAGGCGCGGCGCTACTTGAAGACCGGCGGCGCGTCGTCCTCCGGCAGCTCGGGCAGCGGCACCTCGATGCGGACGGTGCTGGGATCGACGCCGGTGCCCTTGTCGATCCAGTAGGTCACGCTGGCCGGCCAGAAGATGACGATCGCCACCAGGATCAGCTGCAGCACCACCCAGGGGATGGCGCCCCAGTATATGTCGCTGCTGCGGACCTCCTTCGGGGCGATGCCGCGCAGGTAGAAGAGCGCGAAGCCGAAGGGCGGGTGCATGAAGCTGGTCTGCATGTTCACGCAGATCAGCACGCCGAACCAGACCAGGTCGATGCCGAGCTTGGCCGCGACGGGGGCCAGCAGCGGGATGATGATGAAGGCGATCTCGAAGAAGTCGAGGAAGAAGGCCAGCAGGAAGATGAAGACCTGGCTGAAGATCAGGAAGCCGGTCTGCCCGCCCGGCAGCTTCGACATCAGGTGCTCGATCCAGATCGAGCCGTCGACGCCCTGGAACACCAGGCTGAACACGGTGGCGCCGATCAGGATGAAGATGACCATGGCGGTGATGCGCATGGTGTTCTGGGTGGCCTGCCAGAGCAGGTCCCAGGAGAAGCGGTTGTTGGCCATGGCCAGGAAGACCGCGCCGACCGCGCCCATCGCACCCGCCTCGGTCGGCGTGGCGAGGCCCATGAAGATGGTGCCGAGGACGAGGAAGATCAGCACGATGGAGGGCACCATGCCCTTCGCCACCCGCCAGATCAGCGGCCAGCCGCGCATGGTCAGCGCCTCGTCCGGCAGCGGCGGCACCTTGTGCGGGGCGAAGATGCTGACGCCGACGATGAAGCCGATGAAGAGCAGCACCTGCAGGATCGAGGGCCCGATGGCGCCGGCATACATGTCGCCGACCGACTTGCCGAGCTGGTCGCCCAGCACGATCAGCACGAGGGAGGGCGGGATGACCTGGGTGATGGTGCCCGACGCCGCGATCACGCCGGTGGCGATCCGCATGTCGTAGCCGTACTTCATCATGATCGGCAGGCTGATCATGCCCATCGCGATCACGCTGGCCGCCACCGTGCCGGTGATGGCGCCGAGGATGGCGCCGACGATGATCACCGCATAGGCGAGGCCACCCGGGACCTTGCCGAAGAGCTGGCCGGTGCCTTCCAGCAGGTCCTCCGCCAGGCCGCAGCGTTCGAGGATGGCGCCCATCAGGGTGAAGAAGGGGATCGACAGCAGCAGGTCGTTCTGGACGATGCCGAAGACCCGCAGCGGCAGGTTGCCGAGATAGGCCGTGGTGAAGAAGCCCAGCTCGATCGAGATGAAGCCGAAGAACAGCCCGACCGCCGAGAGGCTGAAGGCCACCGGGAAGCCGAGCAGGAGAAAGAGCACGAGGCCGCCGAACATCAGCGGCGCCATCACGTCCATGTCGATGGTCATTGGGCGGGGGCGTCCTGGCGGGCGGTGGCGGGCGGCATGCGGTCGGCGGGCTTCCGCCCGGTATCCATCCTCATTGCTCGGGCCGGTGGTACTCGACCACCACCTCGGCATCCGGCCGCACGCCGCGCAGCAGGGCGATGCGCTTGATGAGCTCGGACAGGCCCTGCAGCGACAGCAGGAAGAAGCCGACCGGCAGCAGCAGCTTCACCGGCCAGCGCAGCAGGCCGCCGGCATTGGGGGAGCCCTCGCTGCGGACGAAGCTGTCGACGAAGAAGGGCCAGGTCATCCAGGCCAGCAGGGTGACCGCCGGCAGCATGAAGCAGATGAAGCCGAAGACGTCGACCCAGAGCCGCGCCCGGTCCGAGATGTTGCTGTAGAGGATGTCGACCCGGACATGCTCGTTGCGGAACAGCGTGTAGGACGCCCCCAGCATCACCGTGGCGCCGAACAGGTACCACTGCACCTCGAGCCAGGCGTTGGAGGAGTAGGACAGGCCGTAGCGGATGAAGGCGTTGCCGGCGGAGATGCCGCAGGCAAGCAGGACCGCCCAGTCGGCCAGCTTGCCGACCGCGGCGTTCAGCCTGTCCACGCCGCGACTGAAGGCGAGCAGGGGACCCATCTCTGACCTTATCCTCCCAGGTGCCTGGCCCCGCCGGGGGCGGGGTCAGGCCGCGCGAAAACCTCTCCAGCGTCTCAGCGGCGCTGTTGCTGTTCCTGAGCGTGCATGAAGTAAACGAAATTGTCGAATGTGCTCTCGGCAACCCGGAACCATTGGAACTGGCTGTCGCGGAACGCCTTCCAGGGTTCGTATACCTTCCTGGAATTCTCGTTCTTCGCCGCGGTCTCGTCGTAGAGCTCGAAGGCCGCCTTGTAGCAGGCCTGCATCACCTCCCGCGGGAAGGGGCGCAGCTGGGTGCCGGCGGCAACCAGGCGGCGCAGCGCCTGCGGGTTCTGCACGTCGTACTTCGCCATGGTCTCGATCGTGCTGTCGCGGCAGGCGCTCTCGAGCGCGTCCTTGTACTGCTGCGGCAGCTTCTCCCACTTCGCCTTGCCGACATAGAAGGACAGGTTCAGCGCGCCCTCCCACCAGCCGGGGTAGTAGTAGAAGGGGGCGACGCGCTGGAAGCCGAGCTTCTCGTCGTCATAGGGGCCGACCCATTCCGCGGCATCGATCGTCCCCTTCTCCAGCGAGGGATAAATGTCGCCGCCGGCGATCTGCTGCGGCACCACGCCGAGCTTCTGCAGCACGTTGCCGGCGAAGCCGCCGATCCGCATCTTCAGCCCGTTCAGGTCCTGGACGGTGCGGATCTCCTTGCGGAACCAGCCGCCCATCTGCGCGCCCGTGTTGCCGGCGGGCAGGGAGACCATGTTGTAGCTGGCGAAGAAGTCCTTCAGCAGCTCGCGCCCGCCGCCGGCATTCAGCCAGGCGCTGGTCTGGCGCATGTTCATGCCGAAGGGGACGGCGCCATCGAAGGCGAAGGTCGGGTCCTTGCCGACGAAGTAGTAGCTGGCGGTATGGGCGCATTCGACCGTGCCGCCCTGCACCGCGTCCGCCACCGCCAGGCCGGGCACCAGCTTCGCCTGCCGCGAAGACGCGGATCTGGAACTTGCCATCGGTCAGCGCCGCCACGCGCTTCGCCACATGCTCGCCGGCGCCGTAGATGGTGTCGAGCGACTTGGGGAAGGAGGAGGCGCAGCGCCAGCGGATCTCCGGCAGCGTGCCCTGGGCAAGGGCGGGCGTAGCCAGCGCGGCGGACCCGAGAAGGGTCCCGCCGGCGATGAAACCGCGACGGTCCATGGTAGCGTGATTCTCCCTGGCGCCTCCCAAGCGGGAGCCGCAGGCGCGTACCTAAACTCCCGGTGCTGGAAAGTTAAGGGTGTGTTTCGACTCGGCACGCGCCTGTGGCTCTCGCGCCGCTCGGGCCCGGGGGTTACACTCGCGCCCGTGACACTCCGACTCCAGCCGCCGTGCTGACGGCGTTCGCCCTCTGCCTCGGGGTCCTGGTCCTGCTCGGCGCCCTCGCGGTGCCGCTGGGCCGCCATCCGAAGGCTGGGCAACTCGTCCATGGCGGATGCCTGATCGTGGCGGTCGGGTTTGTTGCGATCGCGCTCACCACCCTCATCGGCGGCGCCCCGGCCGGGGCCCCTGGACCTGCCCTTCGGGCCGCCCTGGGCGCCGGCCCGGCTCGGGCTCGACGGGCTCTCCGCCTGGTTCCTGCTGCTGCTCGGCCTCACCGGCGCCTGCGCCGCGCTCTTCGCCCTCGGCCATCCGCCCAAGGGGGACTTGCCCCCGCCGCGGACCCTGCCCCCTTCCCGCTCTTCCTCGCCGGCATGGCGCTGACCCTCGCCGCCACCGACGCCTTCGTCCTGCTGCTCGGCTTCGAGCTGATGTCGCTGGCCTCCTGGGCGCTGGTCGCGGCGGACCACGCGAAGCCGGAGAACCGCGCCGCGGCGCGGCTCTACCTGATCTTCGCGCTGCTGGCCGGCGGCTGCCTGGTGCCAGCCTTCGGCCTGCTCGCCGGGAATGCCGGGGCCATCACCTTCGAGGCGATGCGCGCCGCCCCGCCCGAGGGCTGGCTGGCGGGCGCCGTCCTCGCGCTCGGCCTCGCCGGCGCCGGGGCCAAGGCCGGCCTGGTGCCCTTCCATGCCTGGCTGCCGCTGGCCCATCCGGCGGCGCCGAGCCATGTCTCGGCGCTGATGTCGGGCGCCATGACCAAGGTCGCGCTCTATGTCCTGGCGCGGCTGCTGCTCGACCTCTGTGGCCCGGCCCAGCCTTCCTGGTGGGGCATCCCGCTGCTGGTGCTCGGCGCCGGCTCGGCGCTGCTCGGCGCGCTGCGGGCCAATCTCGAGGACGACACAAAGACCCTGCTGGCCTGCTCGACCATCGAGAATGTCGGCTTCGTCGTGCTCGGCCTCGGCCTCGCTTTGGCCTTCCGCGGCGCGGATCTTGGCCCGCTGGCGGCGCTGGCGGCGGGCGCCGCGCTGCTGCACGCGCTGAACCACGGCATCTTCAAGACCCTGCTCTTCCTCGTCGCCGGCTCGGTGCTGCACGGCGCGGGCAGCCGCCGGCTCGACCGGCTCGGCGGGCTGATCCATGCCATGCCGGTCACCGCCGGCTGCGCCCTGGTGGGCGCCGCCGCCGCGGCCTCGCTGCCGCCGCTCTCGGGCTTCGCCTCGGAATGGCTGCTGCTGCAGTCGCTGCTGGCCGGCTGGCGGGTCAGCGATATCGGCTTCCAGGTCATCACCGCCGCCGCCGCGGCGCTCGCCGCCATGGCCGCGGCGCTGGCGGCGGCGGCGATGCTGCGGCTGTTCGGCCTGGTCTTCCTCGGCCGTCCCCGCAGCCCGCGCGGCGCCGGGGCGGAGGAGGTCCCGGCGCTCGAGCGCGCCGCCCTGCTGCTGCCGGCCGGGCTCACTCTGCTGTTCGGCCTGTTTCCCGGGGTGCTGCTCGGCCTGGCCGCGCCGGCGCTGCGCGTGCTGACCGGCCGCCCGGCCGAGGCCCCGGCGCGCGGCGCCTGGCTGACCGCCGGGGAAGGCGCCGGCGGCTACGCGCCGCTGGCCGTCGCCCTGCTGCTGGCGGTCGCCTTCCTCGGCGTGGCGCTGCTGGTCCGGCGGCGGTCGCCCAAGGCCACGCAGCGCGGCCCGGTCTGGAACTGCGGCTTCATCGACCCGCCCTTCGGCCCCTTCGGCGACCCGCTGACCCAGCCTTCGCCCGGCGGCATCGCCCAGCCGCTGCGCCGCATGCTGGGGGTGCCGCTGCTGCGGGCGCATGAGAGCGTCGACATGCCGCGCCCGGGGAGACCCGCGCCGGCCGCTATGCCGCGGGCTTCGAGGATCCCTCCGCCCCGCTGCTGATCGCCCCCGCCGCGGCGCTGCGCGACCGCATCGCGGCGCGGGCGGAGCGGCTGCGCGACCTGACGATCCGGCAATGCCTCTCGCTCAGCTTCGCCGCCCTGGTCGGGCTGCTGGCCCTGCTGGCCTGGCTGGAGGCGGGCTGAGATGGAGACCTTCGGCGCCATCCTGACGCAGGTGCTGCATGTCGGGCTGATGCTGGCCGCGGCGCCGCTGGTGGTCGGCGTGACGCGCTGGCTGAAGGCGCGGATGATGGGCCGGCGCGGCGCCTCCCCGCTGCAGCCGCTGCGGGACCTCGACAAGCTGCTGCGCAAGACGCCGGTGCTCGCCGAGAACGCCTCGATCGTCTCGGAGGCCGCGCCCTATGCCGGCTTCGCCGCCTGCCTCCTCGCCATCGCCCTGGTGCCGAGCTTCGCGCGGGGGATGGCCTTCGCGCCGCTGGCCGACCTGATCCTGCTGGCCGGGCTGCTGGCCTTCGGCCGCATGGCGCTGGCGCTGGCGGGCATGGATGTCGGCACCGCCTTCGGCGGGCTCGGCGCGGCGCGGGAGATGAGCTTCGCCGCCTTCGCCGAGCCGGCCCTGCTGCTCTGCATCCTGACCTTCGCCATCCTGGCGGGCACCACCAATCTCGACCTGATCGCCGCGACCTTCCGCGACGGCGCGCTCGGCCTGCGGGTCTCGCTCGGCCTGGCGGCGATGGCGATGCTGGCGGTCGCGATCGCCGAGAATGCCCGCATCCCGGTGGACAACCCGGCGACCCACCTGGAGCTGACCATGGTGCACGAGGCGATGCTGCTGGAGAGCAGCGGCCGGCACCTGGCGCTGTGGGAGTACCAGGCGGCGCTGAAGCTGACCCTGTGGCTGTCGCTGCTGGTCGCCGTCTTCCTGCCCTTCGGCACGGCGCCGGAGGCGGGCGGGCCGTTGGCCTGGCTGGGCGGGCTGGCCGCCTGGCTGCTGAAGATGGGCGCGATGTGCCTCGGCCTGGCCGGGTTCGAGAGCGCGATCGCCAAGATGCGGGTCTTCCGGGTGCCGGAATTCCTCGGCGCCGCACTGCTGCTGGCGCTGCTGGCGGCGGCCCTGCTGTTCGTCTCGACGGGGCTGGCGTGATGGCGCCTGCCTGGCAGCGAACCGGGAGTTGCAGCCCGCGCGGCGGGCTGGGCGCGCTTCTGCGCGCCGCCGGAAGTCCGGCGAGCCAAGCGCGCGGATGCGCGCGCGCCACGCCGGAGGCGTGCCTACGGCACGACGCGCTTGAGGGCATGACACGGTGACCTTCGGCCAGCTCCCCTACGACGTCGCGCATCTCCTCGGCGGGGGCATGCTGCTGCTGTCCTTCATGCTGCTCTATCAGCGGCGGGTCGGCGCGGTGATCAACACCCTGGCGCTGCAGGGCGCCATCCTCGCCGCCGCCGCCGCCTGGCAGGGCGTGGTGCAGGAGGCGCCGCAGCTCTTCCTCACGGCCCTGGTCGCCCTCGCCGCCAAGGCGGTGCTGATACCCTCGCGCTGCGCACCCTGCTGCGCCGGCTCGACCTGCACCGGACGGTGGAGACGGCCTTCGGCGTCGGCCCCAGCATGATCGCCGGCGTGGCGCTGGTGGCGCTGGCTATCCTGGTGGTGCTGCCGATCACCGCCGGCGTCCGCGCCATCGCGCGGGAGGACCTGGCCCTGGCGCTGTCCGTCGTGCTGCTCGGGATGCTGATGATGATCACCCGGCGCAACGCCATCCTGCAGGTGGTCGGGCTGATGACCATGGAGAACGGGCTGATCCTGGCCGCGGTCGGCGTCGCCGGCATGCCGCTGGTGGTCGAGCTCTCGACCGCCGCGCTGGTGATGATGCTGCTGGTGGTGGGCGGCGTCTTCGTCTTCCAGATCCGCGAACGCTTCGACACGGTCGATATCGGCTTCCTCGAGCGCCATCGCGGGGAGAGCCCCTGATGCCCGGCGGCTTCCCCTTGCCCTGGGCCCTGGTCTTCCTGCCCTGGGCCGGCGCGCTGCTGCTGGTGGCGCTGCCGCGCGAGCGGCCCGCGGCGCTCGCCAACATCGCCGTCTCGGCCGCCGGCTTCGTGCTGTCGCTGTTCCTGCTGGCGCATCCTGGCGGCATCCAGGGGTGGACCCATGTCGATGCGCTGAACACCCCGCTGGTGGTGCTGTCCTTCCTGATCGGGCTGACCACCGCGGTCTTCTCGCTTGGCGCCATCGCCGCCGAACGCTTCGACGTGCTGCGGCTGCGCGCCTACCACGTCGCCTTCCAGGTCTTCATGGGCGCCCAGGCGCTGGCGCTGCTGGCCGACAACATGGGCGTCATGTGGGTGGCGATCGAGATTGCGACGCTGGCCAGCGTGCTGATCGTCGCCGTCCACGGCACCCCGCCGGCGATCGAGGCGGCCTGGAAGCTGTTCATCCTCTGCGGCGTCGGCATCGCGCTGGCGCTGTTCGGCACCATCGTGCTGTACCTGGCGGCGCAGCCCTTCGTCGGCCATGGCGACAGCGGCCTGTCCTGGACCGTGCTCTACGGGCTGGCCGAGCGCTGCGACCCCGGCGTGCTCAACCTCGCCTTCGTCTTCCTCCTCGTCGGCTACGGCACCAAGGCCGGCCTGGTGCCGCTGCATTCCTGGCTGCCGGATGCCGAGGCCGAGGGACCGATCGCGATCTCCGCCGTGCTCTCCGGCCTGCTGCTGAACGCCGCGCTGCATGCGGTGCTGCGGGCCAAGGCGATCGTCGGCGCGCATGCCGGCACCGTGGCGCCGGGTCCTTTCCTGGTCGCCTTCGGCCTCGCCTCGCTCACCCTGGCGGCCTTCGCGCTGTGGCGGCGGCGCGACGCGCGGCGCTTCTTCGCCTGGTCGAGCATCGAGCATATGGGCCTCGCGGCGCTCGCCTTCGGCCTCGGCGGCGCGACGGCCAACCTGGCGGGGCTGCTGCACATGCTCGGCCATTCCCTGGTGAAGTCGGCGGTCTTCTTCGGCATCGGTCATGCGGCGCAGCTCCGCGGCTCGCAGAAGGTCGCGGATATCGGCGGGCTCGTCGCCTCGCATCCCGGGCTCGGCTGGGCGCTGGCGCTGGCGATCGCCGCCGTCGCCGGGCTGCCGCCCTTCGCGCTCTTCGCCAGCGAGTTCCTGCTGCTGACCGAGGCCGCGGCGACCCGCTGGTGGCTCATCGCCCCGCTCGGGCTCGGCCTGCTGACCGCGGCGGCGGCCAAGGTCCACATGCTGCAGGCGCTCTGCCTCGGCGACCCGACGCCGGACAGCGCGGACGCGCCGGCGGCCTGGACCGAGCGCACCACGCTCGGGCCGATCTGGCTGCATCTCGGCCTCGCCCTGGCCCTGGGCGCCGCGCTGCCGGCCCCGCTTTCCGCCCTGCTGGCCGCCGCCGCGAGGATCCCGGGATGAGCGTGCTCGACCTGCTCCGCCGCGGTTCGCCGCAGGATTGCCGCCCGGTGCCGCGCTTCCTGCTGACCCGGCCGCAATGGGGCGCGCTGGCCGAGGACCTGGCGCAGGAGGAGACCACCGAGCTGCTCGCGCTCTGGGCCGATCCCGGCATGATCCATGCCGCGCTATGGGCGGAGGGCGCGCCGCACCTCGTCTCCTGTCCCGCGCCGGATGGCCGCTATCCCGCGCTGTCGCCGGCGCGGCCCGGCGCGGTCCGCTTCGAGCGGATGATCCACGACCTCTGGGGCCATGTCGCGGAAGGCGCGGTCGATCTCCGCCCCTGGCTCGACCATGGCCGCTGGCCCAGCACCGCGCCGCTCTCCACCCGGCCGGGCGCGGCGCCCTATCCGGTGCCGCAGCCGGTGTTCCTCCCGGTCGAGGGCGAGGGCGTGCACCAGATCCCGGTCGGCCCCGTCCATGCGGGGATCATCGAGCCGGGCCACTTCCGCTTCCACGTCCAGGGCGAGACGGTGGCGCGTCTGGAGGAGCGCTTAGGCTACCTGCACAAGGGGCATGTCGGGCTGATGCTCGGGAAGCCGGTGCGGGTCGCCGCCAAATTCGCCGCGCGGCTCTCGGGCGACAGCACGGTCGCGCATGCCTGGGCCTTCTCGATGGCCGTCGAGCAGGCGCTGGAGGCGCCGCCCTCCCCCGCGCCCTGGCGCTGCGCGGGGTGATGGGCGAGCTGGAGCGGATCCACAACCACCTGAACGACTGGGGCTTCGTCTGCAACGACGCCGCCTTCGCCTGGCCGCATGCGCGGGCAGGCGCGCTGCGGGAGGCCGTGCTGCGCGCCTGCCAAGCGGCCTTCGGCCACCGGCTGATGATGGACCGCGTCGTCCCCGGCGGCGTCACGGATGATCTCACGCCCGGCGGGGCGGCGGCGATCCTGGCGGCGCTGGCGGTGGTGGAGGACGCGATCCCGGCGCTGCTCTCGGTCTATGAGGGCCATGCCAGCCTGCAGGACCGCGTGGTCGGCACCGGCATCGTCCCGCCCGCGCTGGCCGCCCGCTTCGCCGCCGGCGGCCATGTCGGCCGCGCCTCCGGCCGCGGCTTCGATGCGCGGGCCGCCGCTCCCTACGCCCCCTACGACACGCTGCCGCCGGTGGTGCCGGTGCTGGCGCAGGGCGATGTCGATGCCCGCGTCCGCATCCGCATCGCCGAGATAGACGAGGCCATCCGCCTGCTCCGCGCCCTGCTGGCCGCCCTGCCGGACGGCGAGCTGCAGCGGCCGCTGCCGCAGCGCGGCGGCGAGGGACTCGGCCTGGTCGAGGGCTTCCGCGGCGAGTGCCTGCACTGGGTCGCGCTGGACGATGGCGGGCTGGTGCGGGCGGCCTTCCCACGCGATCCCTCCTGGCTGCAATGGCCGCTGCTGGAGGCCGCGATCGAGGGCAACATCGTCGCCGACTTCCCGCTCTGCAACAAGAGCTTCAACTGTTCCTACAGCGGGGTGGACCTCTAGCATGCAGCCCTTCAAGCGCCTGTTGTGGCCGCAGCTGGCGCGCGGCCTGTTCGGCACGCCGGTGACCGACCCGGCGCCGGCGGTCGCCGAGGGCGTGGTGCAGGCGCTGCGCGACCGGCTGGAGGAGAGCGCGCAGGCCCGGCTCGGCCGCAGCCTGTCGATCCGCCAGGTGGATTGCGGCAGCTGCAACGGCTGCGAGCTGGAGATCAACGCGCTGCAGAACGTGGTCTACGACCTCGAGCGCTTCGGGCTGCGCTTCGTCGCCTCCCCCGCCATGCCGATGTGCTGCTGGTGACCGGGCCGCTGACGCGCAACATGCAGGAGGCCCTGCTGCGCACGCGGGACTGCACGCCGGAGCCCTGCTTCATCGTCGCGGCCGGCGATTGCGCGGTGGATGGCGGCGTCTTCAAGGGCAGCTACGCCGTGCTGGGCGGGATCGGCGAGGCGGTGGCGGTGGACCTGGTGATTCCCGGCTGCCCGCCGACGCCGACGCAATTGCTGGAAGGGCTGCTGGCGCTGCTGGAGGCGCAGCTGCCGGCGAAGCCGCGGCAGGCCGAGGCGGGCTGAAAAGAACCGGGCCGGCCGGACGCATCCAGCCGGCCCGTCGGTGGCCCGAAGGCTACCAGTCTGGTGGCGGCTTGCCGGGAAATAGCCCCACCGAACGCCGTCCGTCCGAACCCCGAAAGGGCTTCAGGACGACAAGGACAGCATCCCGTACAGCATCTCAACAGGACATGTGAGCGCGCTTACATTGGCGCAATCCGGTACGCCCGCATGCATTGTTCCACTGCCGCCGCGCAGCTGAATCTGTGGCGAAGAACCAAATGGAGGAAACCGATGGATGGCAGTGCGCGGCCGCTGACGGTGCGGCGGCTTTCCGGCGCGGTCGGTGCCGAGATCGGCGGCATCCATCTCTCGCCCGACCTGCCCGACGGCACCATCGCGCAACTCCGCGGCATCTGGCTGGACCATGGCGTGGTCTTCTTCCGCGACCAGCAGCACCTGGACGCGCCCGCGCTGGCGGCCTTCGCCCGCCGCTTCGGCGCCGTGGTGGAATACCCCTTCATCAAGGGGCTGGCCGAGGCGCCGGAGGTCATCCCGGTGGTGAAGCTCGAGACCGAGACGGTGGACTTCGGCGGGCTGTGGCACAGCGACACCGCCTATCTCGACCAGCCGCCGATGGCGACCATGCTGATCGCGCGCGAGCTGCCGCCCCATGGCGGCGACACGCTCTTCGCCAGCGGATACGCCGCCTACGAGGCCCTGTCGCCGGGGATGCGGCGGCTGCTCGACCCGCTGCGCGCGGTGAACAGCAGCGCCAAGGCGGACGTGACCAAGACGCGGGAGGACCGGCTGAAGGACACCGCCCGCGCGGATGCGAAGCGCGTCTACGAGGTCGAGCACCCGGTGGTGCGGACCCATCCGGAAACCGGGCGCCGCGCGCTGTATGTGAATGGTGGCCATACCCTGCGCTTCGCCGGCATGACGGTGGCCGAGAGCACGCCGCTGCTGGACTACCTGTATGCGCATCAGGTGCGGCCGGAATCACCTGCCGCTTTTCCTGGACGCCCGGCGCGCTGGCCTTCTGGGACAATCGCTGCGTGCTGCACAACCCGGTCAACGACTACCACGGCTTCCGCCGGGTGATGCACCGGGTGACGCTGGCGGGCGACGTGCCCGCCTGACGCTCAGGCCAGCGCCGCCTCCACCGCCTGCGCCGTGGCCAGCAGCGCCCGGTCCGCCATCGCCTCGCCGGTCAGCATCAGCCCGACCGGCGCCTCGCCCGGCCGGTGGATGGGCAGGCTGATGCTGCAGCGGTCGAGGAAATTGCCGACCGCGGTGTTCCGCAGCAGCAGCATGTTGATGCGGTTGTACTCGGCCTCGGCCTCCACCTCGGCGAGGGTCGGCGGGATGATCGGGCAGGTCGGCGAAACCACGGCATCGAATTCCGACGTGCGCTTCGCCACCGCCGCGATCAGCCGGGCGCGGTGGTCCAGCAGGTCGATGTAGTCGGCGGCCGACATGCGCTCCCCGCCGGATGCGGGCCAGGATGCGCTGGTCGTAGTGATGCGCCTTGTCGGCCACCAGCTTGCGGTGCCAGGCCCAGGCCTCGCTCGCGGCGAAGCCGCCGGCGGCGTTCACCGCCGGCAGCTCCGCCAGTTCCGGGATGTCGAACAGCTCGATCCGCGCCCCGGCCGCCGAAAGCCGCGCCAGCGCGCGCTGGAATGCGGCGGCGACGGTCACGTCCTGGTCCTCGGTCAGGAAGGTGCCGCGCGGCAGGCCGAGCCTGAGCCCGGCGACGCCGCGATGCGGCAGCGGCTGCGGCCGCTCCTCGCCGCTGATCACCGCATCCAGCAGGGCGCAGCAGGCGACGCTGCGGGCCAGCGGCCCGACCGAGGTCGAGCGAGGGCGCCAGCGGCAGCACGCCCTCCAGCGGCACCCGCCGCGCGGTCGGCTTGAAGCCGACCACGCCGCAGAGCGCCGCCGGCACCCGGCAGGATCCGCCGGTATCGGTGCCGAGCCCGCCGAAGCCCATGTGGTCGGCGGCAGCCACCCCGGCGCCCGAGGAGGAGCCGCCCGAGAGCCGGCCCGTGGCGCGGTCCCAGGGGCTGAGCGGGGTGCCGTGATGCGGGTTCACGCCGAGGCCGCTGAAGGCGAATTCGACCATGTTGGTGCGGCCGATGACGACGAAGCCCTGCCGCAGCAGCCGCGCCACGGCCGGCGCATCGGCCGCCGCCGGCGGCGCATCGCGCAGCACGGCGGAGCCTCGCGCGTCGGGTGGCCATGCTCGTCGAACAGGTCCTTCACCGTGACCGGGATGCCGGCCCAGGGGCTCGGCGCCCGGCCGGCATGGCGCAGCGCGTCGATGGCCCGGGCCTGGGCGCGGGCGGCGTCCGCATGCACGGCGGTGAAGGCGCGCCTCCCTTCGCCGGAGGGGTCGGCGATGCGGTCCAGGGCGGCATCGACCAGGCTGGCGGCGGAGATGCGGCCAGCGGCCAGGGCGGCGGCGGCGTCGGCGATATGCTGCATCGGGGGATGCTGGCCGGGACCGGCCCGCCGGGCAAGATGGGGCGAAAGCGGGCCGGGCGATTCACGCGCCTGGCGCGGCCGCCCCGGGCGGCCTCAGCCTTCCCCCTCGTTGTCGTTCGCCGGCGGGAAGAGCGCGACGTGCTCGGCCGCCGGGTCGAACATCACCGCGCCGAACATCCAGCCTTCCCACAGGGCGAAGCCCTCATCCGGGTCGGGCGGGTCGCCCGCACCATTCTCGCTCATGGCTGCCTCCCGTGCTGCCTGGCGGGATAAGCCAAAGCCGGCGCGGAGGGTTCCCACGACAGCGTGGGTTCCAACCCTGACTGCCATCTGCTATGGCAGTTCGCATGAGTGCCGCCGCACCCCATCAGGTCGAAAGGCTGGCCGAGGAGGATACGCTCTCGCTGGCCGAGCGCGCCTACCGCCGGCTGCGCGACTCCATCGTCCAGGGCGCCTTGCCCGCGGGCAGCCGCATCTCCGAACGCAGCCTCGCCACCGCGCTCGGCATCTCCGCCCGGCCGGTGCGGGAGGCGCTGCGCCGGCTGGAACAGGACGGCATGGTCGTCACCCTGCCGCGGCGCGGCACGGTGGTGGCCGAGTTCGGCCCGGAGCGGCAGGCCGAGATGGGCCGCATCCGCGCCGCGCTGGAAGGCGCCGCCGCGGCGCTGGCCGCCGCCCGGGCGGATGCCGAGGCGCTGAGACGCGCTGGACGCCCAGTTGCAGGCGATGCGCGACGCCACGGCGGCGGGGAAGCCCGAAGCTTGGTCTCGGAGGCGAACGAGCGCTTCCACGCGCTGATCCACAAGGCGACCGGCAACCTCTTCCTGATCCGCTCGCTGGCCGCGCTGCGCGCCTATGACCATTTCGGCCGCGTCCGCGCGCTGAACGCGACGCCGAAGGAGCTGCCCCGCGCCTTGCGCGAACATGCCGCGATCCTGGCCGCCCTGCAGGCCAGGGACCTCGATGCGGCCGAGGGCCGGATGCGGGCGCATGTGCTGCGCTCGCTCGAGGTCGGCGGCCTGCTGCCCCCGTGCCGAAAAGGAAGCGCACGCCATGACCCTGTCGACCGAGCATGTCCGCGCCGCGCTGACCGGCATCTCCGGCATCCTGGTGACGCCGATGGATGCCGAGGACCGGATCGCCCCGGCCCGCCTCGCCCCAGTTATCGCCCGCGCCGCCGCGGCGGGGGTCGATGCGCTGACCGTCAACGGCAATACGGGCGAGTTCTACGGCCTCTCCTTCGCCGAGGCCGAGCGGATGCAGGCCGAGGTCCCGGGCCTGGTCGCCGGCCGCGCCGCGGTGGTCGCCGGCGTCGGCCGCAGCATCGGGGAGGCGACGGCGCTGGCCCGCCGCGCCAGGGCGGACGGCGCCGACGCCATCATGGTGCACCAGCCGCCCGACCCCTTCGTCGCGCCGCGCGGCGTCGTCGCCTATGTCTCGCGCATCGCGGACTCCGCCGGGTTGCCCGTGGTGCTCTACCTCCGCAACGACGGTATCGGCCTGCCGGCGATCGAGGCGCTGTGCCGGGTGCCCGGCGTCGTCGGCGTCAAATGGGCGACGCCGAACGTCATGGTGCTGGCCCAGGCGATCCGCCGCGCCGGCCCGGAGGTCTCCTTCATCTGCGGCCTGGCCGAGCCCTGGGCGCCGCCGATGACGGCATTGGGCGCGCAGGGCTTCACCTCCGGCCTGATCAACCTGGTGCCGGAGAAGTCGGTGGCGATCCTGCAGGCGCTCAGGGCCGGCGACTTCGCCCGGGCCAATGCGGAGATCGCCGCGATCCACGCCTTCGAGGCGCTACGGTCCGAGGAGCAGAACGGCGCCAACGTGGCCGTGGTGAAGGCGGCGCTGACGCTGTCGGGCATCGATGTCGGCGCGGCGCGGGCGCCGGCCGCCTGGCCGCTGCCGCCGAGGCTCGGCCGCCGCGCTGCGCGACCTGCTGGCCGGCTGGGGCCTGCTGCAGCGCGCCGCGGCGGAGTAGCCGACAAGGTGCTTCCGGCGCCTTCTGCCATCTGCTATAGCAGTTTGTGACGATCGGGGCGGCACAAGACCGCCCCGCAGGGAGGGAAACAGTCCATGACCATCATCACCGCATCCCGCCGCGCCATCCTGGGCAGCGCGCTCGCCGCCCCCTGGATCGCCAACCGCGCCGCGGCGCAGGGCATCACGCTGCGCGCCGCCGACATCCACCCCGACGGCTACCCGACCATCGAGGGCGTGAAGCTGATGGGCAAGCTGGTCGAGGAGCGCACCAGCGGGCGCATCAAGATCCAGATGTTCCATTCCCGCCAACTGGGCGAGGAGAAGGACACGCTGGAGCAGACCCGCTTCGGCGTCATCGACTTCACCCGCGTCAACACCGCGCCGCTCAACAACCTGGTGCCGGCGACGCTGGTGGTCGGCCTGCCCTTCCTGTTCCGCGACACCGCGCACATGCAGAAGGTCATGGACGGGCCGATCGGCGAGGACATCGGCAAGGACACCGCCTCGCACGGCCTGATCACCCTCGCCTACTACGACAGCGGCGCCCGCTGCTTCTACACCAAGCCCCGCGCGGTGCAGGAGCCCGAGCAGCTGAAGGGCCTCAAGGTCCGGGTGCAGCAATCCGACATGTGGGTGGCGCTGATGCGCGCCTTCGGCGCCAACGCGACGCCGCTGCCCTTCGGCGAGGTGTACTCCGCCATCCAGACCGGCGTGGTGGACGGCGCCGAGAACAACGTGCCGACCTACTATACCTCCCGCCACTTCGAGGTGGCGAAGTTCTATACGAAGACCGACCACAGCCTCTCGCCCGAGATCCTGGCGATGAGCAAGCGCAGCTACGACAAGCTGGCCAAGCCCGACCAGGAGATCATCCGCGCCGCGGCGAAGGAGAGCGTGCCGCACATGCGCAAGCTCTGGGTGGCGATGGAGGAGGAGGCGCTGGCGAAGGTCAGTCGCCGGCGGCGCCCAGGTGGTGGAGGCCGACAAGGCCGCCTACGCCAAGCTGACCCAGCCGGTCTACGACCAGTTCGTCAAGGACGCCAAGCTGAAGGCGCTGGTCGAGCGCATCCGGGCGGCCTGAGCATCATGCGGGCCCTGCATCGCGGCGTCGGCGGGGCCGCTGCCCTGCTGGCCCGCGCCGCCATCCTGCTCGCAGGCGTCGCGATGGTGGCGATGGTGGCGATCGTCGCCTGGGGCGTTTTCGGCCGCTTCGTGCTGAACGACACCCCCGCCTGGGCGGAAGCCTCGGCCCTGCTGCTGCTCGGCTGGGTCATCCTCGGCGCCGCCGCGGCCGGCGTGCGCGAAGGCTTCCACATGGGCTTCGACACGCTGCGCGACGTTGCTGCCGGCGCCGCTGACGCGCCTCTTCAAGGTGCTGTCCGACCTCGTCGTCACCGTCTTCGGCCTGGCCATGGCCGTCTACGGCGCCGACCTGGCGCTCGAGGTCTGGGACGCGACGCTGCCGACGCTGGGCCTGCCCGGCACGGTGGAATACCTGCCGTTGGCGCTCGGCGGCGTGCTCATCGCCCTGTTCGGGCTGGAGCGGCTGCTGGCCCATGCCGTGACCGGGGAGGCGCCGGCCGGCATGCCGGAACACACGCTGCTGACCGACGCCTGAGGGAGCGGGACACATGGAACTCACCGTCCTGCTCGGCAGCTTCACGCTGCTGCTGCTGATCGGCACGCCGGTCGCCTTCGCGCTCGGCGGCGCGACGCTGGCCGCCGTCTTCTACATGGACCTGCCGCCCGTGGTGGTGTTCCAGCAGCATGTCGTCGGGCATGAACGTCTTCTCCATGCTGGCCATCCCCTTCTTCGTCTTCGCCGGCGACCTCATGCTGCGCGGCCAGATCGCCGATAGGCTGGTGGCACTGGCCGCCGCCATGGTCGGGCACCTGCGCGGCGGCCTCGGCCAGGTGAACATCGTCGCCGCCACGCTCTTCGGCGGCGTCTCCGGCTCGGCCGTCGCCGATGCCAGCGCGGTCGGCGGCGTCATGATCCCGCAGATGAAGGCGCGCGGCTACGCGCCGGAATATGCCGTCAACATCACCGCCAATGCGGCGCTGATCGACCTGCTGATCCCGCCCAGCCACAACATGATCCTCTATGTCATCGCCGCCGGCGGGGCGATCAGCGTGGCGGACCTCTTCACCGCCGGCATCATCCCCGGCATCGTCATGATGCTGACCCTGATGGTGGTGGCCTGGCTGGTCGCCATCCAGCGCGGCTACCCGCGGGAGGCCTTCCCCGGCTGGGGCGCGCTGCTGCGGCTGGTGGTCGGCGCCATCCCCGGGCTGATGCTGATCGTCATCATCTTCGCCGGCGTCCGCAGCGGCATCTTCACCGCGACGGAGAGCGCCTGCGTCGCCGTAATCTACGCCCTGCTGGTCACGGTGCTGGTGTATCGCAGCCTCGGCTGGGCCGGCTTCACCGAAGCGGTCGGCGGCGCGGTGCGGACCACGGGGATGGTCATGCTGATCATCGGCACGGCGACCGCCTTCGGCTGGCTGATGGCGCTGCTGCAGGTGCCGGCGCAGACCGTCGCCTTCATGCGCGGGATCACCGAGGACCCGGTGATGACGCTGCTGCTGATCAACGTCATCCTGCTGGTGCTCGGCACCTTCATGGACATGGCGCCGCTGATCATGATCGGCACGCCGATCTTCCTGCCGGTGGTGAAGGCGCTGGGCATGGACCCCGTGCAGTTCGGCATCGTGCTGATCGTCAACCTCGGCATCGGGCTGATCACCCCGCCGGTCGGGCCGGCGCTCTTCGTCGCCTGCGCGGTCGGCAAGGTGAGCATGTGGGATGCGACCAAGCATAGCGGGCCATTCTATGTCGCCATGCTGATCGTGCTGGGGCTGGTGACCTATATCCCGGCGCTGTCGCTCTGGCTGCCGGCGGCGTTCCGGTAGAAGGAAAGACTGGGGGAGAAGGTATTCTCCCCCAGGCCCCTCATCTATTTCTCCGAGTCTGGCATCCGCCGCGCGGCCACCCGACCCACAAAAGGGAAGGGTGGGGCTTGGGGAGGGAACACCTGTTTCCCTCCCCAATCCTTTTCAGATGTAGGGCAGCGCCAGGCGCATCGCCGCGTCGCGCAGCCGCGCCGCCAGCGGTCGCCGCGCCAGCGCCTCGGTGGTCAGCCGCCGCCCTTGCCCGGCGCCGATCCGCGCGGTGATCTCCGCCGCCACCGCCGCATCGTAGATCTCCACATCCAGCTCGAAATTCAGCCGCAGGCTGCGCATGTCCCAATTGGCGCTGCCCACGAGGCTCCATTCCCCATCCACCACCATCAGCTTCGAATGGTCGAAGGGCGGCGGGTTCAGCCAGATGCGGCAGCCTGCCTGCAGCAGCGGCGCGACATGCGCGCGCATCGCCCAGTCCACCGGGCGGTGGTTGCTGCGCGCCGGCACCACCAGGTCCACCGCCACGCCCCGCATCGCGGCGAGCGCCAGCGCCGAGACCAGCCGGTGGTCCGGCAGGAAATAGGGCGTCATCACCACGATCGACCGTCGCGCGCAGACCGCCGCCTGCAGCATCGTCGCCTCGATCTTCTCGATGTCGCGGTCGGGGCCGGAGGTGATGACCCGTGCCGCCGCCACGCCCGGGCCGGGCTCGGCCGGCGCGTCGAAATGCCAGTGCCGGCCGCCGCTGGCGAAGCACCAGTCGGCATCGAAGGCCGCGGCCAGCCGCCGCACCACCGGGCCGCGGAATTCGAGATGCGTGTCGCGCACCGGATCGTCCGGGTCGCGTAGCACCAGGTTCTCGGCGCCGATGTTCAGGCCCCCGGTGAAGCCGATGCGGTCGTCCACCACCAGGATCTTCTTGTGCGAGCGCAGGTTCAGCCAGGGCATGTCCCAGGGCAGCGGCGCGTGCATGAAGCGCGCCGCCGGAACCCCCGCCCGCCGCAGCCGGCGATAGGCCGGAGAGCGGAAATAGCCGCCGCCGATGCCGTCGATCACCACCCGGACATCGACGCCGCGGCGATGCGCGCCGACCAGCGCCTCGATGAAGGGGCGCCGGCGGCGTCGTCGCGGAAGATGTAGCTGGACAGGCCGATGCGCGCGGTGGCGGCCTCGATCGCGGCCAGCATGCGCGGATAGGCCTCGTCGCCGTTGCGCAGCAGCAGCACCGCATTGCCCGGCGCCGCGGCGCGCCGCGTCAGCCGCTGGCCGCTGCGGTCGAGCGCCGCCGCCAGGCTGTCCCCGGCCGCCGCCGGGTGCCCGGCCGCGTCATGCCCGCCCTCCGGCCGGCTCAGCGTGCCGGCGCGGCGGCGCACGCGGTTGACGCCGAACAGGGCATAGATCGCGCTGCCGAGGAAGGGCGACAGCCAGGCGAGGCCGATCCAGCCGATGGCGCTGCCGACATCCCGCTTGCGCAGCAGCGCATGCGCGGTCACCAGCGCCGAGAGCGCGACATGCAGGGCGGTCAGGGCGATGGTGGTCAGCGTCATGGCCGGGCCACCCTGCCACATCCCGCGATCAGTCGCCCGCCCGCCGCCTGAGCCAGAGGAAGCCGAGCGAGCAGACCACCAGGGCAATCGCAAAGGTCGAGAGCGCGGCGCCCACACCGCCCCAGCCGGCGGCGAGGCCGAGACCGCCTGCAGCACCGCCGCCCCGCCGAAGAAGGCGATGTTGTTGGCCGAGAGCGCCCGCCCGGTCTGGTCCGCCGGCACCGCAGCGCGGACCTGGGCGAAGACCAGGATCTGGAAGGAGATCACCAGACCGAAGGCGACCATGACAGTGGCGTCGAAGCTGGCCGGCAGGACAGGCAGCCCGAGCGCCGAGGAAAGCCAGCCGCCCGGCCCGCCGCCCACCATCAGGAAGACCAGCCCGGCAACCACCAGATGGCTGCCGGCCAGCAGCGCCACCGGCCGGCCGACCCAGCGCTGCACCACGCCCGCCAAAGCCGGTCCGGCGACCAGCGCCACCGCCACCAGCAGCAGCACGTTGCCGGCCTGCACGCGCGACAGACCCTTCGCCTCCATCAGCCAGGGCCCGCCCCACAAGCCGCGCACGCCGAGCACCACGGCGAAGCTGGCGAAGGCGATGACCATCAGCGCCCTGAGCCGCGGCGAGGCGGCGATCGCCAGGATCTCCCGCGTATCCTGCCAGATCGAGCGATGCCCCTGCCGCACAGGGGGCGGCTGCCGCACCGTCGCGGCGACCGCGGCGAAGGCGAGCAGCGCGAGCGCGCCGGAGGCGAGGAAGCCCGCCCGCCAGCCCTGCCATTCCACCAGCAGCGCGAGCGGCGAGGCACTCAGCAGCATGCCGCAATTGCCGAAGGCCTGGATGATGCCGGACCAGAGCGCGAAGCGATGCCCGTCCATGGCGCGGGCGGGCGGCATAGGTCATCGGGCACATCAGCGCCCCGGCGCAGCCGATGCCGAGCACGCATTGCGCGACCAGCATGCCGAGCGGCCCGCCCGCCAGCGCCGCCAGGCCGCAGCCGGTGGCGCCGATCGCCAGCAGCACCAGCGCGGTGCGGCGGACGCCCCAGCGGTCGAGCCCGACGCCGACCGGCACCATGGCGAGCGCGAAGGCGGCCGGGAAGGCGCCGGTCAGCGCCGCCAGCGCCTCCGGCGTCAGGCCGAGGTCGCGCGAGAGGACATCGGCCGCCATCGCCGGCAGCGTGCGCACGGCGTTCGAGAAGACATGCCCCAAGGTGAGCGCCAGGATCGGCAGCTCGGGGCCGCGGAAGCGCGGCACCGTTCCCCCCATGATTATTCTTGGACGCCTTGGCCGTTCAGTTCCGGAACATCTTGCCCGGGTTGAGGATGCCCTTCGGGTCGAGGCTCGCCTTGATGCCGCGCATCACCGCCAGCGCCTCGGCGCCGTGCTCGGATCTCGAGGAACTCGCGCTTGCCGAGGCCCACGCCATGCTCGCCCGAACACGTTCCACCCAGCGCCAGGCCGCGCGCGACGATCTTGCGGTCGAGCTCCCAGGCGCGGTCGAGCCCGGTCGGGTCGTTCGGGTCGAAGAGGATGATCTGGTGGAAATTGCCATCGCCCACATGGCCGACGATGCAGGTGGTGAAGCCCGATGCCACGGCATCCGCCTTGGCGCCGAGGATCGCCTCGGCCAGCTTGCTGATGGGGACGCAGACATCGGTGGTGATGCCGCGATAGCCGGGAATCAGGTTGATGCCAGCCCAATAGGCGTCGTGCCGCGCCTGCCAGAGCTTCGTGCGCGTCTCGGTGTCGGTCGCCCAGGAGAAGCCCTCCCCACCGTAATCCACGGCGATCGCCTCGACGCCCTCGGCCTGCTCCTTCACCGCGGCATGGGTGCCGTGGAATCCCAGGAACAGCGTCGGGGTGGCGCGCAGGCCCTCGAGCTTCGAGTACTTGATGCAGGCCTCCATCTGGTCGGCATCGATCAGCTCGATCCGCGCCACGGGGATGCCGGACTGCATGGTGACGATGGTGGTGTTCACCGCCGATTCCAGGTCGGGAAATTGGCAGACCGCGGAGGACATCGCCTCCGGGATGCCGTGCAGCCTGAGGCGGATCTTGGTGATGACGCCGAGCGTACCCTCGGAGCCGATGAACAGGCGCGTCAGGTCATAGCCATTGGCGCCCTTGCGCGCCCGGCCGCCGGTCTGGATGACCCGGCCATCGGCCAGCACCACCTCGAGCCCCAGCACGTTCTCCCGGATCGTGCCGTAGCGGACGGCATTGGTGCCGGAGGCCCGCGTGGCGCACATGCCGCCGATGGTGCAGACGCTGCCGGGGTCCACGGGGAAGAACATGCCCTGGTCGCGCAGGAAGTCGTTCAGCTGCTGCCGGGTCACGCCCGGCTCGATCAGGCAGTCCATGTCCTCGGGGTTGACCTCGAGCACCGCGGTCATGCGGGAGAGGTCGAGCGAGATGCCGCGCCGCACCGGGTTCACATGGCCCTCGAGGCTGGTCCCGGCGCCGAAGGCGACCACGGGGACCTCGTGCCGGTGGCAGAGGGCGAGGATGCGGGCTGACCTCCTCCGTGGTCTCCACGAAGGCAACGGCATCGGGCAGGGTCGGCGGGGTCTGGTCCTCGCCGCGGCTGTGCTGCTCGCGGATCGCCTGGGCGGTGGAGAGCCGGTCGCCGAGGAATCGCGCGCACCGCGGCGATCACGGCGTCCACGGGGCGGGGGGCGATGGTGTTCATGACGTTTCCTCGTCCCGCGCAAGCGGGCAGGTGAGACAGTGCGGGCCGCCGCCGCCGGCGGTGAAGAGCGAGAGCGCGGGATCGAGCACCGCGAGCCCCTCGGCCCGCAGCGCGGCGTTGAGGTCACGGCTCTCGGCCGCCGATATAACCCGATCCCCGCCGAGGGACAGCAGGTTGCAGCCCAGCCGCATCATGTCGCGATAGGGGACGGGGAGGCAGCGGATGCCCCGGTCCCGCAGCCAGGCGATGAAATCCTCCGGCAGGACGTCGAGGCAGGCCACCGCCAAGCCGGGCGAGGCCAGGCAGAACAGCACGTCGAGGTGGAGGAAATGCTCGTCGAAAGGCTCGATGCGCACCTCCCAGCCCTCCGCCCGCAGCCAGCCGGCGAGTTGCTCCGCCCCCGCCTCGTCGGTCCGGCCGCCGCTGGCGCCGATGACGGCGAGGCCGGGGCGGAGGATGTGGATGTCGCCCCCTCCAGCGTCCCGGCCGAGGATTTCCGCCAGAAGCCGCTTTCCTGCGCGGCGTGCCAGTCGATCAGGTGGGCGTATTCGCCGCGCCGCTGCGGCCGCTCGAGCTGGCAGAGGACGGGGCCGCGATGGGTCACCACCACGCTGTCGCGGGTATAGGCCATGTAGGGGAGGTGCGGCTCGGGCGGCAGGTGGTGCACCTGCACCCCGCCCTGCTCCAGCGCCGCGACCAGCTCCCGGTGCTGCGCCTGCAGCCCCTGCAGGTCGGGCTGGTTGCCCGCCGCCAGCGTCCGCCGGGCGATCGCGTTGGTCGGGATCCAGCGGTAGTGGTCGGGCGCGCAGACCAGCACCTCGGTCAGGCGGCCGGTCTCGGAGCTGACGGTCCAGGGGGCGGCATGGGGCCGAGAGTGGGCGCCCCGCCGCCCAACGTCCAGATAGCCGGGGGTCCAGGGCCGGTCAGCCCGGCTCCTCTCCGAAAAATCCAGCAGCTGCGCGGTCACCCAGTCCGGCCGCTCCTCCGGAATCCAGTGGCCGCAGCCCTCGGCGATGCCGCCGCCGACATCCTCGGCCACCCGGCGCCAGGACTCGATCGCCCCCATCCCTCGGCCGCGGCCGAGCGGGCCGCCGTAGCAGAGGACGGGCATCCGCAGCTTGCCGTCGCGGGCCAGCATCGCTTCGTTATCGGCGACGTCCTGGCGCATGGCGCGGTAGTACTCGAACCCCGCATGCATCGCGCCGGGCTGGGTATAGGCGCGGATGTAGTCCTGCTGGGCCGCCTCCGGCACGCAATCCGCCCTGCCGCCGAAGGTGCGGTAGAAGAAGCGCAGGTAGATCTCCTCCCGCCCCGCGGTCAGCGCCTCGGCCAGCCCGTCCTCCCAGTGGAAGCCGTGGTGCCAGCGGCCGGCGTGGAAAACCGGGGAGCCGTCGCCCGGCACCGGCGCGTCGAAGATCGCCATCCGCCGCACGGCCTCGCGGTGCTGCGCGGCGAGGGAGAAGGCGGTCGGCCCGCCCCAGTCATGCCCGACCAGGAAGAAGCGCCGCTCCCCCAGCACCTCCGCCATCAGCCGCCAGAGGTCGTTCGCGACCGTCCGTTTGTCGTAGCCGCCCACAGGGCGGGAGCTGTCGCCGAGGCCCCGCAGGTCCGGCGCCACCACCCGGTAGCGCGTGGCCAGGCCGGGAATGATGGCCTCCCACATCCGCCAGCTCTGCGGCCAGCCATGCAGCAGCAGCACCGCCGGGCCCTCGCCGGCGGTGACGTAGTGCAACCGGACCTCGCCAAGATCGGCCTCCGCATGCCGCAGGTCCATGGGGATCAATCCGCCAGCACGAAGCCGGCATACCCCTTCGCGGCGACCTCGTCGCACTTGCGCCGATAGGCCGCGACGCCGCCGACATAGGGCATGAAGACGCGCGGCTTGCCCGGCACATTGGCGCCCACGTACCAGGAATTCGCCCGCGGATAGAGCGTGCGGTCGGCCACCTTGTTGACGTGGTCCACCCACTCCGCCTGGGCCTGCTCGGTCGGCGCGATGGTCGCCAGCCCCTTGGCCCGCAGGTGGCCGAGGCATTCGGTGATCCAGTCGACATGCTGCTCGATCGAATGGATCATCTGGCTCTTCACGCCCGGGCTGCCGGGGCCGGTCACCATGAACATGTTGGGGAAGCCGGCGACCATCAGGCCGAGATAGGTCAGCGGCCCGCCCTCCCAGGCCTCGGCCAGCGCCTGGCCCTCGGTGCCGCGGATGTCGATCTCGCGCAGCGCGCCGGTCATCGCGTCGAAGCCGGTGGCGAAGGCCAGGCTGTCGACCGCGTAGTCCGTCCCGCTGGCCAGCCGCACCCCCTGCGGGGTGATCCGCGCGATCGGGTCGCTGCGGACATCGACCAGCGTGACGTTGTCGCGGTTGTAGGTCTCGTAATAGCCGGTATCGAGGCAGAGCCGCTTCGAGCCGATCGGGTGGTCGTTCGGGGTCAGCAGCGCCGCGGTCCGCGGGTCCTTGACGATGCCGCGGATCTTCTCCCGCACGAATTCGGCGGCGGTCTCGTTGGCGCGCTCGTCGACCAGGAAGTCGTTGTAGCAGTTCAGCAGCGGGATGGTGCCGCCGCGCGCCCACATCGCCTCGTAATTGGCGCGCCGCTCCGCCTCGGACACCGCCAGGGCGGATTGCGTCGGGATCGGCACGCCGGAGACGCCGAAGGCGGTCTGCCGCGCATCGACCAGCCGCTCCGCGTAGCGGGCGCGGTGGTCGGCCTCGACGCCTGGGTCCATCGGCGCGTTGCGGGCGGGCAGGCTGGAAATTCGCGGTGCGCTGGAAGACATAGAGGTGCTTCGCCTGGGCGGCGATGCGCGGGATCATCTGGATGGCGGTCGAGCCGGTGCCGACCACGCCCACGGTCTGGCCGGTGAAGTCCACGCCCCTCGGCCGGCCAGAGCCCGGTGTGGTACCACTTGCCCCCGAACTCCTCGATCCCCTGGAAGTCGGGCACGCGGGGGTCGAGAGGTTGCCGGTCGCCATGATGACGTAGCGGGCCCGGATCGCCTCCCCGCCCGCGTCCGCAGCGTCCAGAGCCGCGCGGCCGCGTCGAACCGCGCCTCGGCGATGCGGGTGTTCAGCTGGATGTCGCGGCGCAGGTCGAACTTGTCGGCGACGTGGTTGATGTAGTCCAGGATCACCGGCTGGGTCGCGTAGCGCTCCGGCCAGTGCCACTCGTTCTGCAATTCCTCGGAGAAGGAATAGGAATACTCCAGGCTCTCGATGTCGCAGCGGGCGCCGGGGTAGCGGTTCCAGAACCAGGTGCCGCCGATGCCGCTGCCGGCCTCGTAGCCGCGCGCCGTCATCCCCATGCCGCGCAGCTTGTGCAGGGCATAGAGCCCGCCGAGGCCGACGCCGACCACCGCCACGTCGAGCGGCGCAGGCGTCGTGGAGCTGCTGGTCATTCCTGGGGTCCTCCGGTCGTTCTTGCGCCAAGCTCATCATGGATTGCCGCCGGCGTCACGCCATGCGGGATTGCCGCCGCGCCCGGCGCATGATGGGCTGGCGGCAACCGCGGATCGGGGTGTCGCAACCATGGAAGATCGCTGGCGGGCCCTCGCCATCCTGACGGCCGCGCGCACCAGCCTCGGCTTCCAGTTCCAGTCGGTGGCCGCCGCCTCGCCCCAGCTGGTGGACGGGCTCGGCCTGTCCTATGCCGATCTCGGCACGCTGATCGGTCTCTATTTCCTGCCCGGCCTGTTCATCGCTCTGCCGGCCGGCGCGCTCGGCCGCCGTTTCGGCGACAGCCGGGTGGCGCTCGCCGGGCTGCTGCTGATGGCGGCAGGCGCCGTGCTCGGCAGCCTCGCCGGCGGCTTCGCCGGCCTCGCCGCGGGGCGGCTGCTGTCCGGCATCGGCGCGGTGCTGCTCAGCGTGCCGCTGTCGAAGATGGTGACGGACTGGTTCGCCGGGCGGGAGATCGTGCTGGCCATGGCGGTCTTCATGAACTCCTTCCCGATCGGCATCGGCCTGGCGGTGCTGGGCTTAGGCGGGCTGGCCGGGGCGGCGGGCTGGCCGGCGGTGATCGCCTCCGGCGCCGGGCCGGCACTGGCGGCGCTGGCGCTGCTGCTGCTCGCCTATCGGCCGCACCCGAACGACCATCCGAAAGACGGGGCCGGACCGGCCGCCGCGGGCAGCTGGCGGATTCCCCGCTTGGACGTGGCGCTGGTCTGCATCGCAGGCAGCCTCTGGGGCATCCTCAACGGCGCCTTCGCCATCATGGTCGGCTTCGCGCCGAGCTATCTCGGCGCCGCCGGGCTGGGTGCGGCCGAGATCGGCCTGCTGACCGGGGCGGCGACCTGGCTGGTGGTGGCCTCGGCCCAGGCGGGCGGGATGCTGGCGCAGCGCTGGGGCCGGCCGGGGCCGCTGCTCGCCATCGCCGCGCTCGGCTGGGCGGCCTGCCTGCTGGCGCTGGCGACGCGTACCGGGCCGCCCGCCCTGGCGATGATCGGGTCCGGGCTGGTGATGGGGCTGCCGGTCGGCGTCATCATGGCGCTGCCCTCCCAGGCGCTGCGGCCAGAAGACCGGGCGCTGGGGATGGGGCTGTTCTTCCTCTGGCTCTATGCCGGCCATGCCGGGCCGCCGCCGCTGGCCGGCTGGGTGCAGGACCGCGTTGGCAGCCCGGCCGCGCCGCTCTGGCTCGCCACCGCGCTGGTGCTGGCGCTGCTGCCGCTGTTCTGGGTGTTCCGCCGGGGCGTCGCGGCGCGGCAGCGGGCGGCTGGCTGAGGCGAAGTGCCGCCGGGCGACACTGCCCGGGCGTGCCTCCGCCTTGCCGGCAACGAACCGAGCAACCTGTCAGGCGCCGGCCAGGCCCTCCGCCGGCACCGGCTGCGCCTCCGCCTCCTCCCAGCGCCCGCCCAGGTTCAGCATGGCATCCTCGAAGGCCGCCTCGCTGGCCGGGAAGGGGCCGACCACCGGGCTCAGCGCCTGGCCGGCGGCGTTGAAGCGCATCCAGGCCCAGTCCCCGAGGCTTGGATCCCAGCAGACGCCGATCCGCGCATAGCGGCGGAGCAGCAATCCGGGCTCCTCCGGGTCGTCGCGGTCGATCACCAGGGTGCGGAGATGCATCGGCAGGGCCTCCTTCCGTTCGCGCCAGCCTGGCCTAGCCAAGCTTGCCGCGGCGTGACCGATCCCTTGCGGCCCGTTGGACACTGCCGCGACGGCCCGCGGATGCGCCCTGCCGCGGGGCAGGACAATTCCGCCCGGCGGCCGGTTCCGGCCCCCGCCGATCTGGTCTAGCGTCCCCGGGCAGATGTTGCAGTCGCCCTTCGGGGCGGGGACCCGTTGGGGGGAACAGGAACGATGGCGAACAAGGTCAAGGAAGCGTGGAAGGCCGGCAAGGCCGTGGTCAACGGGTGGCTCGCCATCCCGAATGCCTTCTCCGCCGAGATGTATGCCCAGTGCGGCTGGGACAGCGTGACGGTCGACATGCAGCACGGCGTGCAGGACTACCTCTCCTGCGTCGCCTGCTTCCAGGGCATCCAGCCCTCCGGCGTCACGCCCATGGTGCGGGTGCCGTGGAACGAGCCGGGCATCATCGGCAAGGTGCTCGATGCCGGCGCCTATGGCGTGATCTGCCCGATGATCAACACGCCGCAGGAAGCCGCCAACCTGGTGCAGTACAGCAAGTACCCGCCGCAGGGCACGCGCTCCAACGGCCCGATCCGCGCCGGCGTCTACGGCGAGGCCGGCGGCTACCAGAAGACGGCGAACGAGAACATCCTCGTCATCCCGATGATCGAGACCAAGACGGCGATCGAGAACATCGAGGCGATCCTCGACGTGCCCGGCATCGACGCGATCTATGTCGGCCCCTCCGACCTCAGCTTCTCCTACGGGCTCGAGCCGAAGCTTGACGTCGAGGACCCCTTCATCCTGAAGATCTACGAGAAGCTGCTGACCGAGACCGCCAAGCGCGGCATCGCCGCCGGCCTGCACAACGGCAGCCCGGCCTATGCCAACCGCATGATCAAGATGGGCTTCAAGCTGGTGACGATCAGCAACGAGGTCGGCCTGATGGTCAACGCGGCCAAGTCGGCGGTGAAGGAAGCCCGCGGCGCCCGAGGCTTGCCGGCGGCAGGCCGAGCGGATCGATGCCTCCCGGCGGCGATCCGCTCGGCCGCCCTGCCCCGCCCCGCGCATGGCGGCCCGCCGCCTGGAAGCGACGTTACGCAAAGGCCCGTTCCGGCCGCCCTCGATCTGGTCTAATCAGCCGTCATGAGCCCGCGTCCCCGCCTCCTGCCCCTCGCCGTCGCCACCCTCGCCCTCGGCCTGCTCCAGGGCTGCGGCGGCGACACCGCGCGCACCTTCGGCTTCACCCGCGACGCCCCGGACGAGTTCCAGGTGACGACCCGGGCGCCGCTCTCCCTGCCGCCCGCGCTCGGGGAGCTGCCGGTGCCGCGGCCCGGCGCGGTGCGGCCGCAGGAGCTCTCGGCCCGCGCCGCCGCCGAGTCGACGCTGTCGCCGAGCGCCGCGCTGGGCGCCGCCGGCCCGGCGCGGCCCAGCGCGGCGGAGGCGGCGCTGCTCAGCCAGGCCGGCCGCCCGGCCGGGCCGGACATCCGCCGCCGGGTCGACGAGGAAAGCCTGAAGCTCGACAGCCCCGACCGCAGCCTGGTCGACCGCCTGATCTTCTGGAAGGAGCCGGAGAAGCCCGGCATCGCGCTCGACAGCCGCCGCGAATCGCAGCGGCTGCGGGAGAATGCGGCGCTGGGCCGGGACGCGACCGAGGGCGAGACCCCGATCATCCAGCGCAGCCAGTCCGGCAACCCGGTGACCCGCTTCTTCGAGAGCATCTTCTGACCGCCTGCGGCCGGCGCCCGCGGCATCTAGGCGGGTCGCGCCACATGGCGGGTTTGCGTTCCCGCCCGCGCCTCCCACATGCTGGGCCATGCCCCGCGTGACCCGTCGTACCGCCATCGCCTCGGCCGCCGCCCTGCCGGTCGCCATCTCCCTCGCCCCGCAGCCGGGCCTCGCCGCGCCGCCGGTGGTGCCGGCGCCGGAGGATCAGGCGAAGCTCGCCGGCGACCGCCCGCTCTTCGGCGCCACCACCTGGACCCTGCCGAACGGCCTGCGCATCGTGCTGGCCGAGAGCCGCCGCGTCCCGGTGGTCGGCCACTACCTCTTCTATGCCGCCGGCGCCGGGGAGGACCCCGCCGGCCGCGGCGGCACCGCGCATTTCCTCGAGCACATGATGTTCAAGGGCAGCGCCCATGTCGCGCCCGGCGCGCTGTCGCTGGCCGTGGCGCGGGAGGGCGGGCAGGACAATGCCTTCACCTCGCGCGACGTCACCGCCTATCACCAGACGGTCGAGGCCTCCCGCCTCCCCCTGGTGATGCGGATGGAGGCGGACCGCTTCGCCGGGCCGCTGATCCCGCCGGATACCGTCGAGCCCGAGCGGGCGGTGATCCTGGAAGAACGCCGCCAGCGCACCGACAGCAACCCGCGCTCCCGCTTCTGGGAGGAATTCGAGGCCTCGCTCTGGGGCGCGCAGCACTGGCGCGGCCGGCCGATCATCGGCTTCGAGGACGAGATCCGCGCCATCACCCGCGACGACCTGATGGGATTCTACGCCACCCGCTATGCCCCGGCGAATGCCGTGCTGGTGGTCACCGGCGATGCCCGGCAGGACGCGGTGCGCGCGCTGGTCGACAGAGTCTACGCCGGCGTGCCGAGCCGCCCGGTGACCCCGCGCGCCCGCAGCGCCCCGCCCGCAGCCCCGGCCGCCACCCGCGTCATCCGCCACGATGCCGGGGTACGGGAGGCGAGCTTCCTGCGCGCCGCCATGGCCCCGAGCCTCACCTTCGGCGACCGCGACCAGGCCTGGGCGCTGGAGGTGCTGGCGCATCTGCTGGGCGGCGGCCAGGGCAGCCGGATGCACCAGGCGCTGGTCGAGACCGGGCTCTGCGTCGCGGCCAATGCCTCCTATGACGGCGAGGCGGTGGGCGCGACCTCCTTCGTCCTCTCGGCCCTGCCGCGCCCGGGCGTCGCGCCCGGGAAGGTCGAGGCGGCGGTGGACGACCTGGTCGCCACTCTGCTGCAGGACGGCCCGGCCGAAGCCGAGCTAGCCCGCGCCCAGCGGCAGATCACCGCCGGGGCGCTGCTGGCGCTGGACGGCATCGGCGCCGCGCCGCGGATGCTGGGCTCGACGCTGGCTTCCGGGCTGCCGCTCGATCTCGTCGGACTTCTGGCCGCGCCACCTCCGCGCCGTGACCCTGCCGCAGGTGACGGAAGCCGCCCGCGCCGTGCTCGGCCGGGCCCCCGCCACCACCGGCTGGCTGCTGCCCGAAGGCACCCCGGCGCCGGAGCGCAAGCTGTGAGCGGCTCGACCGGCTTCAGCCTGCCGATCCAGATCGTCGAGACGCAGGGGGTCACCGCCTGGCTGGTCGAGGACCATGCCGTCCCCGTGGTCTCGCTCGCCTGGTCTTGGGCCGGCGGCGCCGCGCTCGACCCGGCGGGGCAGGAGGGGACGGCGGCGATGGCCGCCGCCCTGCTGACCGAGGGCGCCGGGCCGCTGCGCGCCACCGAATTCGGCGATGCGCTGCGCGACGCGGCGATCAGCCTGGACTTCGGCGCCGACCGCGACCATTTCGAAGGCGGCTTCCGGGCGCTGGCCGATGCGCTGCCCGAGGCGGTGCGGCTGGCCCGCCTCGCCATGGCCGAGCCGCGACTCGATGCGGATGCGGTCGAGCGGGTCCGCGCCCGCGCCGCCGCCGGCGCGCGCCGCGCGCTCGAGACCCCGCGCGGCCAGGCCGGCCGTGCCTTCTGGGCCCGCGCCTTCCCCGAGCACCCGGCCGGGCGCCCCTCCGCCGGCACCGCCGAGAGCATCGCCGCCGTCCCGCCCGAGGCGCTGCGCGCCGCGCTCGACCGCCAGCTGCGGCAGGGCGGGCTGCTGGTCTGCGCCGCCGGCGCCATCACCCCGGATGCGCTCAAGGCGGTGCTCGCCCAGCTCTTCGCCGGGCTGCCGGCCGGGGCGCCGCCGGCCACCCCGCCGCTGCCGGCCTTCCGCGCCTTCGGCCAGGCGGTGGTTGATTTCGCCTCGCCGCAATCGGCCGTGGTCTTCGGCCAGGAAGGCCTCGGCGCCGAGGATCCGGACTGGGAAGCGGCGCAGGTGGTGCTGCGGATCCTGGCCGGCGGCGGGTTCGCCTCCCGCCTCATGCAATCGGTGCGGGAGCAGCGCGGCTTGGCCTACGGCATTGGCGGCGGGCTCGACGTGATGTTCCGGCGGGGGATCGTGGTCGGCTCGGTCGCCACCGAGAATGCCCGGGTTGCCGAGACGCTGGCGGTGACACGGGAGGAATGGGCCCGCATGGCGAAGTCCGGCCCGACCGAGACGGAGCGGGCGGATGCCGTCGCCTACCTGACCGGGTCGCTGCCGCTGCAATTCACCGATAGCCGGCGGGTGGCGGATCTCGCTGCTGTCGCTCCGGCAGAACGGCCGGCCGGTGGATTGGCTGGCCGGGCGGGCGGCGCGGCTGCAGGCCATCCCGACCGAGCGGCTCGCCGCCGTCGCGGCGCGGCTGCTGCGGCCGGAAGCGCTGGCGGTGGTGGTGGCGGGGCAGCCGGTCGGGCTGTAGGACGCCAGCGCCCCGGGCTGCACAGGGTCGGATCGCGCCTGGGGATGGCCGCACGAAGCGCGGCGGGCGGCGAGCCACTGCGGGTGTCCCGGGCGGCTTTCACCGCCCGGGATGTCGGGTCAGCCGAAGACCCAATCCGGCAGGCTGCCCGGATGGGTCTGGACCAGTTGTGCCAGGGCCCCCAATCCACGGTGTTGTAGGCGGCCTCCTGCAGCGACGCGGCGGCCTGCAGCACGCCGAGCGGGTCGGTCACCGCGTGGAGTTCGCCGGAGGCGACCGGCAGCACGAGCTTGTAGCCGGCGGTGCCGTCCACCTCGCCGGCGGTGCCTGCGCCGCTGCCCGCGGCGACGCTCTCGCCGTGCAGCACGACTTCCTTCGCCGAAAGCGGGGTGATGCCGGCGAGGATCGCCTGCGCGTTGGGGTCCGCAGGATCGAAGTGGAAGGTCTCGCGATAATGCAGCGTCCCGTCCGGACCCGCGGTCGGGAAGACGGCGTCCGCGGTGTGGTCGTGCCCGGCCGTGCCGTGGTCATGCGCCGCGTTCGCGGGGTCCAGCGTCAGGTTCAGCTGGATCGGGCCGTAGCTGACCAGCCCCTCGCCGAGTTCCACGAAGCCGTCATGGTCGGCATCGAGCGCGATGGTGGGGCTCGTCGCCTTGCTGTCGTCGTCGAAGCCGTGGATGTGCTGGATGTGCATCTGGTCGGGCTCGAGACCGGTCGCCTCGATGCCGACCGTCACCGACTCATGCGCGGCATCGAGCAGGATGGTGACCTTGCCGGCCACGCCCGAATTGTTCAGGGCGATCAGGTCGGTCGTGTAGAATTGGAAGCCGTCCCGCGTGTAGTCGTTCATGCCGTTCATCACGTTGTCCGAGTCCATGGCGTCTTCTCCGGCGGAACCTGTTGCTCCGCGCAGGGGCTACTGGCCTGGCCGGCGGCACGGATGCGTAGCGTTCTCCGGATGGGGGTTTTGTCACCTTCCATGGTCGGCGCGGGCCGAGCCGCGCCGTCGCCGGTGCCGGGTCGGCGTCCCGCCCTGGCCCTGCCGGGATCACGGCATGGTTGGCACCGGGCGGGCTGGCGCGCCGTCGCCCGGCCGGCGAACGGCTGTTCCCGGGGAGAGGCGCGGGCTATGCCTGCGGAGCACGGAGAGAGGCTGACATGACAAAGCCTGCGGCATCGGCGGAAGCCTGGGAGGCGATCGGGCGGCTCGCGCGGACGGTGCGCGCGGATGGCAGTGCGCCCTCCAGCATCCGGCCGCTCTTCGCCGCCGATCCCGGGCGCTTCGGGCGCTTCTCCCGCCAGGCGGAGGGGCTGCTGCTCGACCTCTCGAAGACCGCCATCGACGACCGGGTGCTGGCCGCGCTGCTGGCCCTGGCCGAGGCCGCCGGCCTGCCGGCGCAGCGCGACGCCATGGCGCGCGGCGAGGCGGTGAACACCACCGAGCGCCGCGCCGTCCTCCACATGGCGCTGCGGGCGCCGCGCGAGGCGGGCTTCAAGGCCGGCGCCGAGGATGCCTCGGCCGAGGTCGCCGCGGTGCTCGACCGCATGCGCGCCTTCTGCGCCGCGGTGCATGGCGGCACGGCGCGCGGCGCGACCGGCCTGCCCTTCACCGATGTGGTGAATATTGGCATCGGCGGCTCCGATCTCGGCCCGGCCATGGTGACGCGGGCGCTCTGGACGCCCGCCGCGCCGCTGCGCGCGCATTACCTGGCGAATGTGGACGCGCATGCCTGGGCGGCGCTGCGGCCGCAGCTCGACCCGGCGCGGACCCTGGTGCTGGTGGCCTCCAAGACCTTCACCACCCAGGAGACCATGACCAATGCCGGGCTGGTGCGGGACTGGCTGCGGGCGGCGCTGGGGGACGGGGCCGGGCAGCATTTCGCCGCGCTCTCGACCAACCTGAAGGATACCGCGGCCTTCGGCATCGCCCCCGACCGGGTCTTCCCCTTCCGCGACTGGGTCGGCGGGCGCTTCTCGCTCTGGTCGGCGATCGGCCTCTCCATCGCCCTCGCCCTGGGCTGGGGAGGCCTTCGCCCGGCTGCTGGAAGGCGCCCGGGCGATGGACCGGCATTTCCTCGCCGCGCCGCTGCCAGAGAATTTGCCGGTGCTGCTGGCGCTGGCCGAGATCTGGCACGTCAACGGGCTCGGCTACCCCACGCGCGCGGTGCTGCCCTATGACGAGAGGCTGGCGCGCCTGCCGGCGCACCTCCAGCAGGTCGAGATGGAGAGCCTCGGCAAGCGGGTGATGCTGGACGGCAGCCCGGTCGCCCGCGCCACCGGGCCGGTGGTGTTCGGCGAGCCGGGGACCAATGCGCAGCACAGCTTCCTGCAGCTGATCCACCAGGGCACCACCCCGGTGCCCTGCGACATCCTCCTGGTCGCCCAGCCCGACCACGCCCATGCCGACAGCCACCGCAAGCTGCTGGCCAATGGCCTGGCGCAGTCGAAGGCGCTGATGCAGGGCAAGACCGCGGCCGAGGTCGCCGCCGAGATGACGGCGGCCGGCGCCGATGCGGCGGAGATCGCCCGGCTGACGCCGCACCGCGTCTTCCCCGGCGACCGGCCGAGCACCACCCTGCTGCTGCCGCGGCTCGACGCCTTCACCCTCGGGCAGGTCGTGGCGCTCTACGAGCACAAGGTGTTCAGCCTCGGCGCGCTCTGGGGCATCAACGCCTTCGACCAGTGGGGGTGGAACTGGGCAAGCAGCTCACCGGCCCGATCCTGGCGGCGCTGGAGGGCGGCGCGCCGGGCGCGCAGGACGGCTCGACCGCGGGGCTGCTGCGCGGCATCGCCGGACTCTGGCCGCCCGCGGCGGGCTGACCCGGCCGCCCATGCCCATCCGCCTCCTCCCCGAGACCACCGCCAACCGCATCGCCGCCGGCGAGGTGGTGGAGCGGCCGGCGGCTGTCGTGAAGGAGCTGGTGGAGAATGCGCTCGATGCCGGGGCGACCCGCATCGCGGTCACGCTGGAGGGCGGCGGGATCGAGCGGATCGTCGTCGAGGACGACGGCAGCGGCATGGGCCCGGCCGATCTCGACCTGGCGGTCGAGCGCCATGCGACCTCGAAGCTGCCGGAGGAGGCGATGCTGTTCCGCATCGCCACCCTCGGCTTCCGCGGCGAGGCGCTGCCCTCGATCGGCGCGGTGGCGCGGCTCAGCCTGACCAGCCGGCCGAATTCTAGACTGGACCCGCGTGCCGCGGCGCGCGGTGGGGGCGACGCGCATGCGCTGCTGGTCGAGGGCGGCCGCAAGGGCCCCGTCACCCCGGCCGCCGGCGCACCGGGCACAAGGATCGAGGTCCGCGACCTGTTCTACGCGGTGCCGGCGCGGCGGAAATCCCTGAAGACCCCGCGCTCCGAGGCCGAGGCGGCGGTGGAGGCGGTGCGCCGCCTGGCGCTCGCCTGGCCCGGCTGCGGCTTCCGCGTGCAGGTCGAGGGGCGCGAGGTGCTGGCCCTGCCGGCGCAGGACCGCGACGCCCGCATCCATGCCCTGCTCGGCGCCGATTTCGCCGCGGCCGGCCTGGCCGTGGCGGCCGAGGGCGGCGGCTTGCAGCTCTCGGGCCTCGCGGCACAGCCGGCCTATACGCGGGCCACCGGCACCGAGCAGCACCTGGTGGTCAATCGCCGCCCCGTCCGCGACCCCCTGCTGCGCACCGCGCTGCGCGTCGCCTATCGCGACTTGATCACGGTCGGGAGGCACCCGGTCGCCGCGCTCTTCCTCGAGATCCCGCCCGAGGCGGTCGACGTCAACGTCCACCCGATGAAGACCGAGTTGCGCTTCCGCGAGGAAGCGGCGGTGCGCGGGATGCTGATTGCGGCGCTGCGCCGGGCGCTCTCGGCCGGGGCCGGGGTGGCGGTGCCGGCCCCGGCGCTGACCCAGTACCGGCCGAGCCCGGGATGGTTGGGCTGGCGCCCGCGCAGCCCGGCGCCGCTGCCGCAAGGGGCCGCGGCGCTCGGCCTGGCCGAGGCGCAGCTCGCCCTGACGCCGGGCGCCGCCCCGGCCCCGCCCCCGGCCGCCCTGCCGCTCGGCTTCGCCCCGCCGCGGGCGCCCGAGGCCGCGCCGCCTGCGCCGCAGGGCGACTGGCCGCTCGGCCGGCCGCTCGCCCAGCTGCTGGACACCTACATCCTCGCCGAGGCGCCGGATGGCGCACTGATCCTGGTCGACCAGCATGCGGCGCATGAGCGCCTGACGCATGAGGCGCTGCGGGCCCAGCTGGTCGAGGGCGGGGTGCGCGCCCAGCCGCTGCTGCTGCCCGCGGTGGTCGAGCTGCCGCCGGCGGATTGCGCCCGCCTGCTCGGCTTCGCCGGGGCGCTCGCCCGGCTCGGCCTCGAGATCGAGGGCTTCGGCCCCGGCGCGGTGCTGGTGCGTGCCCTGCCGGCGCTGCTCGGCCCGGCCGATCCGGCCCCCTGCTGCGCGACCTGGCGGAGGAGCTGGCCGAGGGCGACGAGGCCCTGGCGCTGGAGCGGCGGCTGGACGCGGCGGTGGCGCGGCTGGCCTGCCATGGCTCGGTCCGCGCGGGGCGGCGGCTGAACGGGGCGGAGATGGCGGCGCTGCTGCGGCAGATGGAAGCGACGCCGCGGGCGGCGACCTGCAGCCACGGCAGGCCGACCTTCCTGCGGCTGGGCGCGGCGGAGCTGGAGACGCTGTTCGGCCGGCGCTGAGCGGGCTGGCACGTGGCTTGCGTATACGATCCACGCCACGCCTGCAGCATCGTCCCCAAGGATTTCAGCATGACCCTGCCGCGCCTCGCGCTGGCCGCCCTCCTGGCGGCAGCGAGCCTTGCCCCCCTGCCCGCGGCCCGCGCCCAGACGCTCGAGGAAAATATCGGCACCGGCGCACCGGCCGGCTTCAGCGACAACAATCTCAGCTGGCGCTATGGCCCGGCCTTCCGCCGAGCCGGGCGTGACCAACTCCGCCCATGCCAACGGCATCGACATCCCGAAGCACATCCTGAACTTCACCCATGTGGATGGCGGGACGCTGTGGTCGAACTTCCTCTCGCTCGACCTGCTCTTCTCCACCGGGCGCGACCCGGCGAAGAATCCAAGCAGCGGCGCGGTCGAGTTCTACGGGATCTATCGCGGCGACCTCAGCCTGAACCAGGCGCTGAAGACCCAGACCTTCGCCATGGGCAGCGTGCTGCAGGACGTCTCCCTGCAGATCGGCTTCGACGCCAACACCAAGAACACCGACTTCGCCCCGGCGAAGAAGCTGCTGGTCTTCGGCCCCGACTTCCACTGGAACATCCCGGGCGGCTTCCTCTCGACCGCCATCCAGTTCTCGAAGGAGTGGAACAACAACGGCATCACCGGCCAGTCGGTCAGCTTCGACCCGGCGCTGGAGATGGAAGTGGTCTGGTCGGTGCCGCTGGGCTTCACCCACCTGCCGCTGAGCTTCGACGGCTTCGGCAACCTGGTCGGGCCGAAGGGCACCGACGGCTTCGGCAGCAACACCAAGACCGAGGTGCTGACCGAGCCTCGGCTGACGCTCGACCTCGGCGCGCTGGCCTTCGATCGGCCGCGCCGGCTCGATGCCTTCGTGGGCTACCAGTATTGGCTGAACAAATTCGGCAACGACCACACGGAGGTGCCCGGGTCGCTCGCCAGCACCGTCTTCTTCGGCCTGCGCTACCATCTGTAGCGCAAGGGCAAGGATGGCGGGCCTGCCCGAATCGGGTCACGCCCCGCCCGGCGCCGGAGCAACCGTCGGCGGAAAGGGGGCGCGGCCGGACCGGTGGGGGTCCGGCCGCGACGGCCAGGTGCAGCCTGGGCTGTTGGTTCCCTGAAAATGCTGCGGCCGTAACGTGGCGCGCCCCGTCCGGGGCGCGCCGGCAGTCAGAAGTGGTAGCGGGCCCCGACGAAGACCGTGCTGGCGAGCGAGCCGGGCACCGTTTCGTGGTTGTTACCGAACTTGTTCAACCAATACTGGTAGCCGAGCGAAACGTCCAGCTTGTTCGGCTTGTCGAAAGCCAGCGCCCCGACATCGAGGGTGAGGCGCGGCTCGGTCAGCACCTCGGTCTTGGTGTTGGCGACGAAGCCGTCGCGGCCCTTCGGCGCCACCACGTTGAAGAAGCCCTGGAACTTCAGCGGCAGGCCGGTGAAGCCGAGTGGGGTCGACCAGACCATCTCGGCCTCGAAGGTCGTGTCGAAGTTCACCGGCTTGTCGACGATGCCGTTGTTGTTCCATTCGCGCGCCACATGCAGGGCAATGTTCAGGAAGCCCGGCACGTTGAAATGGAAGTTCGGGCCGAAGACCAGCAGCTTCTTCGCCGGGGCGAATTCGGTGTTCTTGGTGTTGGCGTCAAAGCCGATCTGCATCGAGACGTCGCGCAGCACCGGCCCGATGGTGAAGGCCTGGCTGCGGGTGGCCATGTTCAGGCTGAGGTTGCCGCGGTAGAGGCCGTAGAACTCGACCGCCTGGTTGCCGCCCTTGGCCTGGCTGCCGGTCGGGTCGTTGTCGGCCGAGAACAGCACGTCCATGTTGATGAAGTTGCTCCACATCCTGCCGCCGTCCACATAGGTCAGGGTCAGGATGTGCTTCGGCACCATGCCGTGGATGCCCGGCTCCCGGTAGTTCGGGCCGAATTATACTCTGCCGATGTGTCGTTGAAACCGGGGGCCGCGGCCTCCTCGGTTTCCGACTGGGCGAAGGCGCCGGCCGGCGCCAGGGCCAGCAGGCCCGCCAGGGCCGCTGCAAGACGGGTCTTCCGCATCATCATCCTCTCTCCGCCATGCCGTTCGGCGATCCCGCGACCGGGCGTCGCGGGCGGCACTCACGCAGGCGGAATGAGGGCAATATCCGTGCCACAAAAGTACGTGATACACGCAAACATTGTTTGACGTTTATTGCCGACAAATGAGCCGCCCGCAGCACGGCAGGAGGCAGATTGCGTCCCGGAGAAGCGGCGGGCGGGCCGCGCCGGCCATGGACAGGACGCCCGGCTTGGCCTGATGCGTGGCCGGCCTCCCCGGCCGGTCCCTGGCACGATGGTTGCTAAATCTGTTCCCCCGGGGGCCGGCGTCCGGGCCGCGCCCGGGAGACGATGCCGATGACGACCCGCCACGACCTCCGCCGCCGCAGCCTGCTGCAGGGCGCCGCTCTCGCGGCGCCCGCCCTCGCCCTCGGCGGCCTCCGCCCCGCCCGGGCGGCGGCCACCACGATCGGCTTCATCTATGTCGGCCCGAAGGACGACTACGGCTACAACCAGGCCCATGCCGAGGCCGCCGCCGTCCTCAAGAAGATGAAGGACATCAAGGTCGTCGAGGAGGAAAAGGTCGCCGAGACGGCGGATGTCGAGCGCACCATGGAGAGCATGATCAAGCTCGACGGCGCCTCTCTGCTGTTCCCGACCAGCTTCGGCTATTTCGACCCCTACATGCTGCGCATGGCCGCGAAGTACCCGAAGGTGCAGTTCCGCCATTGCGGCGGGCTCTGGACCAAGGAGAAGCACCCGATGAACACGGGCAGCTACTTCGGCTATATCGGCATGGGCCAGTACCTGAACGGCGTGGTCGCGGCGCATGCGACGAAGACGAAGAAGCTCGGCTTCGTCGCCGCCAAGCCGATCCCGCAGGTGCTGGTCAACGTCAACAGCTTCGCCATGGGCGCCCGCTCGGTCGACCCCTCCATCACCGTGCAGGTCATCTTCACCGGCGAGTGGTCGATGCCGGTCAAGGAGGCCGAGGCGACCAACTCCCTCGCCGGCCAGGGCGTCGACGTCGTCACCTGCCACGTGGACGGCCCGAAGGTGGTGATCGAGACCGCCGAGCGGCGCGGCATGTTCACCTGCGGCTACCATGCCGACCAGTCGAAGCTGGCGCCGAAGGGCTACCTGACCGGCGCCGAATGGAACTGGATCAAGGTCTATGAGGATTTCGCCGCGAAGGCCGGCACGGCACCGGGCAATTTCGTCCGCGGCGGCCTGTCCGACGGCTTCGTCAAGATGTCGGCCTATGGGCCGGCGGTCTCGGCTGCGGCGAAGACCCGCGCCGAGGCGGTGAAGGCGGAGATCATGAAGGGCGGCTTCGCCGCCTTCCAGGGCCCGCTGAAGGACAACAAGGGCGCGACCGTGCTGCCCGCCGGGAAGGCACTGCCGGAGACGGCGGTCGAGCTGGAATCGACCAACTGGCTGGTCGAGGGCGTGATCGGCGCCATCGCGTGACCGCCGCCGATGCCCCGGGTGCCGCGACGCGCGAGGAGGCGGACGGCGCTCTCCCTGCCGCGGCCTCCGCGGGCATCGGCGTCGCCCTCGCCGCGCCGCTTGACCGCTGGTATCCCTGGCGGCGCGCGGCGGAGGCGGGGCTGGCCCCGCTGCTTGCCCTGCTCGCAGCCTTCTGCGCCTTCGCCGCCTTCCTGCTGCTGCTCGACAAATCGCCGGGCGAGTTCCTCGACCTCGTCTGGCGCGGCGCCTTCGGCTCGTGGTTCTCGCTGCAGAACACCCTGCAGCGCGCCGCCCCGCTGCTGCTGACCGCGCTCTGCGTCGCCATCCCGGCGCGGCTCGGCCTGGTGATCATCGGCGGCGAGGCGGCGGTGGCGCTCGGCGGCCTGGCGGCGGTGGCCGCGGCGCTGCCGATCCTCGGCGTGCCGGCGCCGCTGGCCTGGCTGGCCATGGCGATCGCCGGCGCCGCGGCCGGTGCGCTCTGGATCGGGCTGGCGGGCTGGCTGCGGGCCAGGCGCGGGGTGAACGAGACCATCGCCTCGCTCGTGCTCGCCTATATCGGCCTCGCGCTCTTCAACCACCTGGTCGAGGGGCTGCTGCGCGACCCGGCCAGCCTCAACAAGCCCTCCACCTTCGGCATCGGCGACGCGCTGATGCTGCCGGCGCTGCCGGGCACCGACCTGCATCCCGGCCTGCTGGTCGGGCTGGTCGCCTGCGTCGTTTCCTGGGTGCTGATCGCGCGCACCGCGATCGGCTTCGCCGGCAGCGCGTCACGGGTGGCAACCTGCGCGCGGCGCAGCTGCAGGGCCTGCCGGTGCAGCGGCTCATGATCGGCGCCTGCCTGCTGGGCGGCGGCTGCGCCGGGCTGGCAGGCATGATCGAGGTCGCGGCGGTGCACGGCCGCGCCAATGCCTCCCTCATCGCCGGCTATGGCTGGTCCGGCATCCTCATCGCCTTCCTCGCCCGCCACAACCCGCTGGCGATCATCCCGATGGCGGTGCTGCTCGGCGGGCTCGGCGCCGCGGGCGGGCTGCTGCAGCGGCGGATGGACATGCCGGACGCGACGGTGATGGTGCTGCAGGGCTTCATCTTCGTCGCCATCCTGGCCAGCGACACGCTGCGCGGCCGCTATCCCTGGTTCCAGCCGCGCAGGACGGACAGCTGATGGACGCGATCGCCACCGTCCTCGTCGCCATGCTGGGCGGCGCGCTGCGGGTCAGCACGCCCTTCCTCTTCGTCTCGCTCGGCGAGTGCCTGACCGAGCGCGCCGGGCGGATCAATCTCGGCAATGAGGGCGTCATGGTCTTCGGCGCCATGATCGCCTATGCGACGAGCTACGAAACCGGCAGCCCCTGGCTCGGCGTGCTGGTCGCCGCCGGCTGCGGGATGCTGATCGGCGGCGTGCACGGGCTGGTCTGCGGGCTCCGCGGCGTCAACGACGTCGCCATGGGCATCGCGGTCATGCTGGCAGGAACGGGCCTCGCCTTCTTCTTCGGCAAGCCCTATGTCCAGCCCTCGGCCCCGCTGCTGCCGAACATCCCGCTCGGCGGCTGGGCCGAGAGCCCGCAGCTGCAGAATGCGCTGGCGGTGAACCCGCTGTTCTTCCTCGGCCTCGCTTGCGCCTTCGCCATGGCCTGGATGTTCCACGCGACGCGCATGGGCCTCCGCATCCGCATCGTCGGCGAGAGCGAGGATGCGGCCCGCGCGCTCGGCCTGCCGGTCGGGCGCACGCGCTTCCTGGCGACCGCGGCGGGCAGCGCGCTGGCCGGCATCGGCGGGGCGTTCCTCTCGCTCTGCTACCCCGCATCCTGGAACGAGGGGCTGTCCAGCGGCCAGGGGCTGATGGCGGTGGCGCTGGTGGTCTTCGCGCGGTGGAACCCGGTGCATTGCATCACTGCGGCGCTGCTCTTCGGCGCCGCCGGCGCGCTCGGCCCCTCGCTCCAGACCATCGGCATCACCTGGGGCTACTACCTGTTCTACGCCGCGCCCTATGCCGTGACGCTGACGATCCTGGTCGCAACCGTGCGGCCCGGCCGGACCTTGAAGGGAATGCCCGGCGAGCTTTCCATCGGGCGGTAGCACGACATTCGAGGGAGACATTGCCATGAACGGATTGGGTGGGCTGAACAAGTCGCCGAACGGCGTGGTGCTGGGCCTGGTGCAGCTGCAGCTGCCGGTGATCGAGACGCGCGCCGACGTCACCGCGCAGGCGCAAAGGATCGCCGCCATGGTCGGCAAGGCGCGGCGCAACATGGCGACGATGGACCTGGTGGTCTTCCCGGAATACGCCCTGCACGGCCTGTCCATGGACGTGCGGGACGAGGTGACCTGCACGCTGGACGGGCCGGAGGTCGCGCTGTGGCAGGCCGCCTGCAAGGAGCACGCGATCTGGGGCTGCTTCTCGATCATGGAGCGGAACCCGGGCGGCTATCCCTACAACAGCGGCATCATCATCGACGACCAGGGCGCGCTGAAGCTCTATTACCGCAAGATGCACCCCTGGGTGCCGGTCGAGCCCTGGGAGCCCGGCAATATCGGCATCCCGGTGATCGAGGGGCCGAAGGGCGCGAAGATCGGCCTCATCATCTGCCATGACGGCATGTTCCCCGAGATGGCGCGGGAGGCCGCCTACAAGGGTGCCGAGATCATGCTGCGCACCGCCGGCTACACCGCGCCGATCCGCGAGGCCTGGCGCTTCACCAACCAGGCCAATGCCTTCCAGAACCTGATGGTCACCGCCAATGTCTGCATGTGCGGCAGCGACGGCAGCTTCGATTCCATGGGGGAGGCGATGGTCTGCAATTTCGATGGCAGCATCATCGCCGACGGCAGGACCGGCCGCGCGGATGAGATCATCACCGCCGAGGTCCGCCCCGACCTTGTGCGGGAGGCCCGCGCGCATTGGTCGGTGGAGAACAACATCTACCAGTTCGGCCATCGCGGCTTCACCGCGGTCGCGGGCGGGGCGCAGGACTGTCCCTATACCTACATGCAGGACCTGATGGCCGGGCGGTATTGCCTGCCGTGGGAAGACAGCGTGCGTTTCACCGATGGGACGAGCTGCGGCTTCCCGAAGCCGGTGCGTCGGTTCGGCGAAGTCATGAAGGATGCGGCGGAGTGAACAGGGGAGAGAGGACACCTCTCTCCCCTGACCCGTTTGTCGCATGCGACAAACCACCATTTTCTGTGAGTCGGCGCTCGCCGCGCGGCGAATGCCAGACTCACAAAAATAGAAGGGAGGGGTTCGGGGAGGGGATACCTCCCCTCCCCGACCTTCTCGGAGGCACCCGCGGATGATCGACGCCAACCCCTATCCCTGGCCCTGGGACGGCGACCTCCGCCCGGCCAACACCGCGCTCGTCGTCATCGACATGCAGACCGACTTCTGCGGCGTCGGCGGCTACGTCGACACGATGGGCTACGACCTCTCCCTTACCCGCGCGCCGATCGAGCCGATCCGCCGCGTCCTGGCGGCGATGCGGGCGCGCGGCTACGCCATCATCCACACCCGCGAAGGCCACCGCCCCGACCTCTCCGACCTGCCGGCCAACAAGCGCTGGCGCTCCCGGCGGATCGGCGCCGGCATCGGCGATCCCGGCCCCTGCGGCCGCATCCTGGTGCGCGGCGAGCCGGGCTGGGAGATCATCCCCGAGCTCGCGCCGCTGCCCGGCGAGGTCGTCATCGACAAGCCCGGCAAGGGCAGCTTCTGCGCGACCGATCTCGAGCTGATCCTGCGCACCCGCGGCATCGCCAACTTGGTGCTCACCGGCATCACCACCGATGTCTGCGTCCACACCACCATGCGGGAAGCCAATGACCGCGGCTTCGAATGCCTGCTGCTGGAGGATTGCTGCGGCGCCACCGACCGCGGCAACCACGACGCGGCGGTGAAGATGGTGACCATGCAGGGCGGCGTCTTCGGCGCCGTCGCCAGCAGCGACGCCTTCCTCCGGGGCCTGCCATGACCAGCGCGATCAGCATCGAGGCGATCGGCATCGACAAGCGCTTCGGCGGCTTCACCGCGCTCGACGGCGTCTCGCTGAAGGTGGCGAAAGGCTCCATGCACTTCCTGCTCGGCGAGAACGGCGCCGGCAAGTCGACTTTGGTGAAATGCCTGCTCGGCTACCACCGGCCGGATGCCGGCAGCTTCCTGGTCGATGGCCGGGAGGTGGAGATCGCCCGTCCCGCCGATGCCGACGCGCTCGGCCTCGGCATGGTCTACCAGCACTTCACCCTGGTCCCGGCGATGACGGTGGCCGAGAACCTGGTCATGTCGCGCGCCGACGTTTCCGCGGTGATCAACTGGGCGCGGGAACGCGCCGCGCTCGACGCCTTCATCCGGCGCATGCCCTTCCAGGTGCCGCTGGATGCCGAGGTCGGCAGCCTCGCCGCCGGGGAGCGGCAGAAGACCGAGATCCTGAAGCAGCTCTACCTCGAGCGCCGGCTGCTGGTGCTGGACGAGCCAACCAGCGTGTTGACCCCGCAGGAGGCCGAGGAGATGCTCGGCCTGGTGCGCGGCCTGGCGCATTCCGGCGCCATCACCGCCATCGTCATCTCCCACAAGCTGAAGGAGGTGGCGAGGTTCGCCGACGAGGTCACGGTGCTGCGCCGCGGCCGCCGCACCGGCGGCGGGCCGGCCGCCGGCCTCACGCCCGCCGCCATGACGGCGATGATGATCGGAGAGCCGCAGCCGCCCTCCGAGCCCGAGCGCATCGGCGCGCCGGAGCCGGCGCCGCGGCTCGAGCTGCGCGGCGTGACCACGGCGGGCGAGCAGGGCCGCGCCGGCCTGGCGATCGAGTCACTCTCGGTCCGCCCGCGCGAGATCGTCGGCATCGCCGGCGTCTCCGGCAACGGCCAGGCGGCGCTGGTCGAGGTGCTGGGCGGCCAGCGCGCCCCGTCCGGCGGCCAAGTGCTGGTGGAGGGTGCCCCCTATGACGGCAGCCGCGGCCTGGCCCAGGCCCGCGCCGTGCGGGTGTTGCCGGAGGAGCCGCTGCGCAACGGCTGCGTCCCGCGCATGAGCGTGGCCGAGAACCTGAACCTGCGCGGCTTCGACCGCGACACGGGCGGCGCAAGGCGCTTCTGGCTCGACCGCGGCGGCATGGTGGCGCGGGCGAAGCGGCTGATCGGCGCCTACCGGGTCCGCGCCCCTTCGGCCGAGGCGCCGATCGGCGTGCTGTCCGGCGGTAATGTCCAGCGCTGCGTGCTGGCGCGGGAGCTGGACGGGGAGCCCCGCCTGCTGATCGTTGCCAATCCCTGCTTCGGCCTCGACGTGAAGGCGGTGGCGGAGGTGCGGGCGCGGATCATGGCCGCCCGCAATGCCGGCGCGGCGGTACTGCTGGTGTCGGAAGACCTGGATGAGATCCTCGAACTGGCCGATCGCATCCTGGTGATGCATGGCGGCAGGGTCGTGCATGAAACCTTTGGGCCGGGCGCAGACCCGCAATCGATCGGGGCGCATATGCTGGGCTCGCACTGACGCCGCACCCGCTTGTTGCTGCGTGTTCTGGTTACATATTGTCGCCCAAGCGTCAGGATAGATTGACGCCGCCCGCGGTTGGCCGCACATATTGGCCGCTGGATCGTCGCTTCAGGTCCCTGCCCTCCGGCAGGCCACGCATTGGAGAGCGCCCGGTTAAGGACAACGGATCCCATGGCTGAGGCCCCGGTTGCCTTCCGCCTGACCACCGGCATCATCCGACAATCGATCCCCGGGGTGGAGACATGACTCGCGTGACCATCGCCCAGCCGGACGTCACCCTGACGCTCGACATGGACGGCGTCATCCGCGGGGCCAGCCTCTCCGATGCGATCCCCGGCGAGCAGCTCCAGCCATGGCTCGGCCGCCCCTGGGCGGAAACCGTGGGCGCCGTCGGCGTCGACCGCGTCCGCAGCATGGTCAAGGATGCCCGAACCGCCGGCGTCTCCGCCTTCCACCAGCTGACCCAGCGCTTCCCGAGCGGCCTCGAGCTGCCGATGGAGTACACCACCGTCCGGCTCGGCGGGCAGGCCGGTCTGATCGCGGTCGGCAAGAACCTCCAGGCGGTCGCCGAATTGCAGTCCCGCCTGCTCGCCGCCCAGCAGGCCCGCGAACAGGACTACTGGAAGCTGCGGGAGATCGAGACCCGGTCCCGCCTGCTCTTCGACGCCTCCTCCGAAGCCGTGCTGATGGTCCGCGCCGACACGCTGCGGGTCATGGAAGCCAATCCGGCCGCCATCCGCGCCCTCGGCATCGCCCCGGGCTGGGAGGTGATGAAGGAGGTCGCGCCGCGCGACCAGGACGCCTTCCAGGCCATGCTGCTGCGGGTCCGCAAGATGGGCCGGGTGCCCGGCATCATCCTGCGGATGGGCGCCGACCAGGCGCAATGGACGGTCAAGGCCACCCTAATGGCCGCCGACCCGGCGCCGGTCTTCCTGCTGCAATCTGCCCTCATCGGCCCCACCGCCAACCCGCCGCCGGCCGATGCCGTGCAGCTCGAGGAACTGATCGAGCAGCTGCCCGACGCCTTCGTGGTGCTGGACCGGGATGGCGTGGTCCGCCGCGCCAACCGCGCCTTCCTCGACCTCACCCAGGCCGGCGCTTTGTCCCGCGTGATCGGCGAGCGGCTGGACCGCTGGCTGTCCCGCCCCGGCGCGACGCTCCCGGTGCTGCTCAGCCAGCTGCGGCAGTACGGCAGCGTCCGGCTCTTCGGCACCGCCCTGACCGGGGAGCTGGGCTCGGAGGCGGAGATCGAGATCTCCGCCGTGCTCGGCGCCGGTGCCGCGGCGGAGAACGTCGCCGTGGTGATCCGCGACGTCAGCCGCCGCCTGGCACCGCGGGTGGAGAACGACCCGCTGCAGCTCTCGCTGTCCGATGTCGCCGCCCAGGTCGGCCGCACCCCACTGCCGGCCCTGGTACGCGACACCTCGGCGATGATCGAGCGGCATTGCATCGAAACCGCGCTGCAGCTCGCCAATGGCCGCCGCACGGCGGCCGCCGAGCTGCTCGGGCTCAGCCGCCAGAGCCTCTACATGAAGCTCTCCCGCTACGGCATGGACGGGGAGATCGAGAGCAGCCAGGGCGAAGGCGTATGATGGGGCAGGCGCCCACCGCCCCCGCCCCGCCACCTGCCTTCGGCCAAGCCGACCTCTCGGATTGCGAGCGGGAGCAGATCCACCTCGCCGCCTCGATCCAGCCGCATGGCGCCCTGCTGCTGCTGCGGGAGCCGGGGCTGGAGGTGGTGCAGGCCAGCGCCAATGCCACGACGATGCTGGGGGTGGAGGTGCTGGGCCGGCCGCTCGCGGCGCTCGGCGGCGATGTCGCCGCCCGCATCGCCCCGCTCCTCGGCCAGGCGCTGGACGCCATCCCGGCCGCCATGCGCTGCACCGTGGGCACCGGCGCCCTGGCCTTCGACGCGCTGCTGCACCGCCCGGCCGGCGGCGGCCTGATCCTCGAGCTCGAACGGCCGGGCGCCGCGCCCGACCTCTCCCGCCGGGTCGAGCGCGCGCTGCAGGCGATCCTGTCGACCTACTCGCCGCGCATGCTGTGCGAGGAGACCGCACGCATCTTCCGCGACATCGCCGGCTACGACCGCGTCATGGTCTACCGCTTCGACGATGACGGCCATGGCGAGGTGGTGGCCGAGCAGCGGCGGGACGACCTCGAGCCCTATCTCGGGAACCGCTACCCCGCCTCCGACATCCCGCAGATCGCCCGCCGGCTCTACGTGCGGAACCGGGTCCGGGTGCTGGTCGACATCGGCTACACCCCGGTGCCGCTGGAGCCGCGGCTCTCGCCCATCAGCGGCGACGACCTCGACATGTCGCTCTGCGCGCTGCGCAGCATCTCGCCGATGCACGTGCAGTACCTGCAGAACATGGGGGTCGGCGCCTCGCTGGTCGCCTCGCTCATGGTCGGCGGCCGGCTCTGGGGCCTGGTCTCCTGCCACCACTATGCGCCGAAGCCGGTCCCCTTCCCGATCCGCGCCGCCTGCGAGCTGCTGGCCGAGGCGATCGGCACCCGCATCGCCGCCCTCGAAAGCTTCGTCCAGGCCCAGGCCGAGCTGGCCGTTCGCCGGCTGGAGCAGCGGATGATCGAGGCGATCGGCCGCGAGGGCGACTGGCGCGGCGCGCTGTTCGACCAGCCGCAGACCCTGCTGCAGCCGCTGAACGCCAATGGCGCCGTGCTGCTCTTCGAAGGCCAGGTGCTGAGCGCCGGCGAGGTGCCGGGAACCGCCGAGCTGCGCGAGCTCGGCGCCTGGCTGGACGGCCAGCCGCGCGGCGTCATCGCCCGCACCGCCCTCGGCACCGAGGAGCCGCGCTTCGTCGCCCTGGCCCCCGGCGCCGCCGGCCTGCTGGCCACTCCGGTCTCGGAGGAGCCAGGCGAATGGTTGGTCTGGTTCCGGCCGGAACAGGTGCAGACGGTGATCTGGGGGGCGACCCCTTCAAGCCGGTGATCGTCGGCAACGACCCGACCCAGCTCTCCCCCGTCGATCCTTCGCCAAGTGGCACCAGGTGGTGGAAGGCACGGCGGAACGCTGGACGCCGACCGACCTCGCCACCGCAAGGCTGATCGGCGACACCGTCACCGACGTGGTGCTGCAATCCCGCGCGGTGCGGATGCTGATCGCGCTCGACCAGCTGGACCAGGTGCGGCGCCAGGTCGGCGCGGCCGACCAGCCCGCGGTGGTGGCCGACGCCGAAGGCAAGGTGCTGCTGGCCAACGCCGCCTTCGGCCGCCTGCTGCCGGCCAGCCTGGATGCCCCGCTGGAACGCCTGGCCGACCTGCTGCCGCATGTCGCCGACCGCGCAGATGTGGCGATGCGGCTGCGCGACGTGCTGCAGAACGGCCGCAGCTGGCGCGGCGAGGTGACGCTGCGCGGCCCGGACGGCCCGCGGCCGCTGCTGCTGCGGGCCGACCCGGTCTTCTCCGCGCCCGAACGAGTGCTGGGCTTCGTCTTCCTCTTTACCGACCTGGCCGACCGCAAGGCGGTCGAGACCGCGCGCCGGCGCTTCCAGGAAGGCATCCTGGAAGGCCAGCGGCTGCGCGCGGGGCCGCTCGAGTCGAAATCCGACCTGGTCTTCCGCACCCTGCTGCAGGCGGTGGTCGAGAATGCCCAGCTCGCCGCGCTGGAGATCACGGAAGGCGTGGAGCTGTCCCGCATCCCGGAGATGCTGGACCAGGTCCGCGCCTCCGCCGCCCGCGCCGCCGAGGTGCTGGAGGGGCTGATCCGCCATGCGGCCCAGGAGGGAGGCCAGCAGGACGGGACCGGGCCGGCCTCCGGCGGGGAGCGCGGCCAGGGGTGACTGCCGGCGCGACGGTCCGGGCCGCGCTGCGGGAAGCGACCGACCCCATCCATACCCGGCTGCACGGGCTGCCCGCCTTCCGCGCCCTGGCCGAAGGCCAACTCGACCGCGATGCCTATGCCGCGCTGCTGTGCCGCATGCTCGGCTTCCACCGCGCGGTGGAGGCGGCGCTGGACGCGGCCCTGCCTCGCGCCCTGGGGCATCGATGTCGCGGAGCGGCGCCGGGCCTGGATGATCGAGGCCGACCTGCGGGCGCTGGGCGCGCCGGCCGGCCCGCCGGCCCTGGCCCCGCTGCCGCCGCTCGGCAGCGCCGCGCGGGCGCTCGGCTGCCTTTATGTCACGGAAGGCTCGACGCTTGGCGGCCGGCAGCTGGCCAGGGCGCTGGACGGGCTGCTGCCGCCCGGCCCGGAAGGCCGGCGCTTCCTGCTCGGCCATGCGGAGGCGCATGCGGCGATGTGGCGGGCCTGCTGCCAGGCGCTGGAGGCCTGCGGCGCCGATCCGGCCCGGCGGGCGGCGATGCTAGCGGCGGCGACGGCGACCTTCGCCGCCTTCGAGGCCTGGTTCACCCCCTCGCCGGGAGGGGTGGCCCTTCCGCCCGGCGCCGAGTAGAGAGCGAGGCCATGCAGCCATCCCCCTTCCTCGCCCTGATCCGGGTCGCCGCCACGGCCGCGCTGCTGGCCGGCCCGGCCCTGGTCCCGGGCCTGTCCCCGGCCGCGGCACAGGCCGTGCCGAAGCCGCCCGCCGGCGGGCAGCCAGCCAATGGCGCCAACCGCATCGTTGCGGTGGTCAATTCGGAAGTGGTGAGCCGCGCCGACGTCGTCGGCCGCGCCCGGCTGTTCGCCCTGAATGCCGGGATCGCCGTGGCGCCGGAGGCGCTGGACCGCCTGGCGCCGCAGGTCACCCGGCTGCTGATCGACGAGCGCCTGCGGCTGCAGGAGGTGCAGCGCCGCCGCCTGCCGGTGACCGATGCCGACGTGGCCGACGCGGTCAGCGAGCTGGAGAAGCGCAACAACCTCGCGCCCGGCTCGCTGAAGCTACAGCTGGCGCAGATCGGCGTGGCGCCGCGGGTGCTGTACGACCAGATCCGCACCCAGATCGGCTGGGCCCGGCTGATCCGCCAGCAGCTCGGCCCCAATGCCGACCCGTCCGAGGCCGAGGTGCAGGAGGCGGTGCGCAACAACCAGGCCCGCACCGGGCAGCCGGAATTCCTGGTTTCCGAGATCTTCATCCCGCTCGACGACCCCGCGGCCGAGCCCGAGGTGCGCCGCTTCGTCGACGACGTGGTCGGCCAGCTGCGGCGCGGCACCCCCTTCGCCATCGCCGCCACCCAGTTCAGCCAGGCGCAGACCGCGCTGCAGGGCGGCGACCTGGGCTGGGTGCGGAAGGAGGAGGTCGACCCGGAGGTCGCCGCGGTGCTGGAACGCATGCCGCCCGGCGCCATCAGCAACGCCATCCGGGTGCCCGGCGGCTATCAGATCGTCGCCCTCCGCCAGCGGCGGGAGACCGGCCGCGACATGGCGACCATGATCACCCTCCGGCAGGCCTTCTTCGGCTTCGCCGGCACGCTCGACCCCAACAATCCCACGCAGCAGCAGCGCGACCAGGTCGAGAAGGCGCAGAAGCTCGCCGCCGGGGCGCGGAGCTGCGACGCGGTGGAACAGGCCGCCCGCGGCAGCGGCGGCGGCGGCGACCGTCCGGTCGATCCCGGCACCATCCGGCTGGAAACGGTGAACCCGCCCCCGCTGCGGCAGCTGCTGGCCAGCCTGACGCCCGGCAAGGCTTCCCAGCCGATCCTGACCCCGGACGGGGTGCTGGTGATGATGGTCTGCTCGCGCGAGCAGAGGAACCTGGCGGAATTCACCCCGGAGGACGCCAAGCAGCAGATCCTGCGCGACCGGATCGAGAACCTGTCCCGCCAGGTGCAGCGTGACCTGCGCCGCCGGGCGCAGATCGAGATGCGGAGCTGAGCGCGTCATCCGATGACCGGGGGCCGGATCGGATCGGCCACCCCTTCCCGCCTTGCCTTCGCTGCGGGAGACGATCGCCCGCCATGGGCTGGATGCCCGCAAGTCGCTCGGCCAGCATTTCCTGCTGGACGAGACCCTCTGCGGCCGCATCGCCGGGCTGGCCGGCGACCTGGCCGGGCGGCAGGTGCTGGAGGTTGGGCCCGGCCCCGGCGGCCTGACCCGCGCCCTGCTCGCCTCCCCGCCGCCGCCGTCACCGCGGTCGAGCTCGACCGCCGCGCGGTCGCGGCGCTGGCCGAGCTGGAAGCCGCGCATCCCGGCCGGCTGCGGGTGATCGAGGCCGATGCGCTCGGCATCGACGTGGCGGCGCTGCTGCCGGCGCCGCGCAAGATCCTCGCCAACCTGCCCTACAACGTGGCGACGCCGCTGCTGGTCGGCTGGCTGCGCAACGCCGCGGCGCTGGAGGGCATGGCGCTGATGTTCCAGCAGGAGGTGGCGGAGCGGATCTGCGCCGCCCCCGATACCGAGGCCTATGGCCGGCTGGCGGTGCTGGCGCAGTGGCGCTGCACCTGCCGCCTGCTGCTGCGCCTGCCGCCCGGCGCGTTCTCGCCCCCGCCCAAGGTCTGGTCCGCCGTGGTCGGCTTCGTGCCGCACCCGGACGACCCGGGCGAGGCGCTGTTCCGCACGATGGAGCGGCTGACCGCGGCCGCCTTCGGCCAGCGCCGCAAGATGCTGCGCGGCGCGCTCAGGTCGCTCGGCGAGCCGGAGGCGCTGCTGGCCGCGGCCGGGATCGAGGGGCAGCGGCGGGCGGAGACGCTGACCGTCGCCGAATTCGATCGCATGGCGCGGGCGTTGCTAGCCCGCCAGGGCTGAAAGGCGCCAAGGCTGAAAGGCGCCAGGGCCGGGGCGCACGGAGCCGAAGCCGGCACGGCCGGGACGTCGCGCGCTGGCGCGTGATCGGCTGCCGCAAGATATCCGCCGAGGTCACAACGCTCACGCGAAAACTTCTAAGAGGTTAATCGTCTCAGTGGCGATTCCATGCCTGCCATGACATAAGCCTCCCGGGAATGTTACCGCGTGCCTCAGGCGCGCAGGAAGGGTCTGGTCATGGCTGTAATCTCCGGCACCGCAGGCAACGACACCATCACGCCGGCTGGGGTCTCGCCCGGTTCCATCGTCGGCCTTCCCGGCGCCGATGCGGACTCCATCTCGGGTTCCGGCGGCGACGACCTGCTGAACGGCGGCGGCGGTGCGAACACTGTGCTGGGCGGCCTCGGCAACGATACGATCTTCGCCGGCGGCCTCGGCGAATCGCTCGACGGCGGCGATGGCATCGACACCTATGTCTATGCCGGCAGCGACTGGACGGTGGTCGACCTGCTGCTGGATTTCGACAGCAAGTCCGGGGTGACCGGCACCGTCCTGAATTCCGAGAGCGCCTATGCCGGCAGCGGCAACGACACGCTCAAGGGCACCCTCGGCGACGACACGCTGGGCGGCGGTCAGGGCAACGACCTCATCGACGGGCGCAGCGGCTTCGACCTGGTCGACTACGGTACCAGCTACGGCGCCGCGCCGACGATGGGCGCCATCGTCAACCTTTCCTCCGACAGCGTCACGCTGGGCGGCACCGCCTATGCCGGCTTCACCGGCGCGCGACGGCTGGGGCAACACCGATACGCTGCAGAACATCGAGGGGGCGATCGGCACCGCCTTCAACGACACGCTGATCGGCCGCAGCAGCGCGCCGAGCCGGCTGGAAGGCGGGGCGGGCAATGACAGCCTGGCCGGCGGCAATCTCCTGAACAGCAGTGTCGATGGAGTCGCCAACACCATCTACGGCGGCGCCGGTGACGACACGATCCAGGCCAATGGCTACAAGGAAGCGCTCTATGGCGGCGCCGGCAACGACGCGCTGATCTACACCGGCACCGGGTCGGTGACGATGGACCTGGGCACCGGCGTCAATGACACCGACGGTTACCTGGGCTTCCTTTCGATCTTCGGCAACCTGACCACGGCATACGGCTTCGAACGCGCCTATGCGAGCATCGGCAGCGACACGATCAAGGGCACCCATGGCGACGACACCCTGTCGGGCGACGCGGGCAACGACCTGATCGACGGCCGCAGCGGCATCAATACGCTGGACTACGGCACCTCCTTCGTGGCCGGGCCGACCATGGGTGCCTTCGTCAACCTCTCCGGCTTCTCGCAGACTTCCGGGGGCATCACGCTCGCGGCCGGAACCGCCCGCGACGGCTGGGGCGGCACCGACACCCTGAGCAACATCCAGAATGTCATCGGCACCCGCTTCAACGACACGATGGTCGGCTCCAACCTCGACAACCTGCTGACCGGCGGCGATGGCAACGACACGCTGAACGGCAGCGGCGGCAACGACACGGTGCTGGCTGGCAACGGCGACGACACGCTGCGCGGCGGCGACGGCAACGACAGCATCGATGCCGGCGCCGGCGCCGACTCCATCTACGGCGGCGCAGGCAGCGACACCATCGACGGCGGCGGTCTGACCGAGCGCAACACCCTCGACTACCGTGCCGGCAGCAGCGGCTATAACGGCGGCGCTCTAAACCTGCTGTTCACCAACGCGACCACCGCGACCGTCACCAAGGCCGACGGCATCGACACGGTGCGGAACGTCAACCAGTTCCTCGGCACCGACCTCGCGGATCGCTTCGACCTCGCGGCCGTCAGCCACGGCGCGCCCTGGACCTACATCGTGCGCGGCGGCGGCGGCAACGACACGATCACCGGCAATGGTACGGACCGGGTGGTGGCGGACTACAACGGCGTCAGCAGCGCCATCAGCGTCAATCTCGCCACGGGCGTCGCCTCGGACGGCCAGGGCGGCACCGACACCCTGGTGAATGTCCACGCCATCCTGTCCTCGAACGGCGGCAACGACATCCTCATCGGCAGCGCCGACAACGATACCTTCATCGGCTCCGGCCTCGGCTCGAAGACGATGACCGGCGGCGGCGGCGACGACACCTATCGCTACCAGGGGAACACCGGGGTCGTCATCGATCTCGGCACCAGCACCATCGGCGGCGCCGCCGATGGCGGGGTCTATCACAGCGGTGCGACCGACACGCTGGTTGGCTTCGACCGCGCCTATGGCGGCCAGGGCAACGACAGCATTAAGGGCACCAACGGCAACGACACGATCGGCGGCGGCTACGGGGCCGACGTGATGGACGAGGCGCGAAGGCATCGACATCGTCGACTACTCGGCCTTCGGGACAAACCCCATCACCGCCGGCGTCTTCGTCAACCTCTCGAACACCAGCCAAACCACCGATGCCTATCCTTTGGCCAACGGTGTGCTGACGACGGTGACCCTGGCCGCCGCCACGGCGCGGGATTCCTGGGGCTTCACCGACACCTTCGGCAATGCCTCCCTCCCCGGCGCCAGCAATTTCGAGGGCGCCATCGGCACCGATTTCGCCGACACGCTGATCGGCACCGATCGCGGCGATACCTTCACCGGCAATGGCGGTGACGACAGCATCTCCTCCGGCGGCGGTGCCGACACGATCATGGGCGGCGCCGGCGACGATTCCATCCGCGGCGGCGACGGCGGCGACAGGATCGATGGCGGCACCGGCTGGGACATCGCCGTCTATACCGTCGCCTCGAAGGACGCGACCTGGTCGCGCGACGCGGTCACCGGCGCCTGGACCGTCACGATCGCCCCGGGGGCCTCCTCCGAGGGCACCGACACGCTGGCGAATGTCGAGGCGCTGCGCTTCACCGACCGCCGCGTCCAGATTCGCGAAGGCCTTCGCCGACGACGTCTCGGGCGACGGCGTGGTCGGACATCCTGTGGCGCAACACGGATGGCGGCCTGAGCTATTGGGCGATGAAGGGGCTGGCCGGCACCGGCGTCGCGCTGCCGAAGGTCTCGAACGACTGGACGCTGCTCGGGTCGGGCGACTTCAACGGCGATGGCTGGGCCGACCTGCTCTGGCGCCACAGCAACGGCGCGCTGTCGACCTGGTATTCGGGCCCCAACGGCTTCACCGGCGGCGGCGGTCACATCGCCACGGTCGATACCGCCTGGACGGTCGCCGCGATCGGCGACATGAACCGCGACGGCCGCGCCGACATCCTCTGGCGCAACACCGATGGCCATGTCTCGATCTGGCAGATGGACGGCACCGCGGGGATCGGTGGCGGCGACCTCGGGGTCGTCGACCTCGCCTGGAAGATCGTCGGCCTCGCCGACCTCAATGGTGACGGCCGCTCCGACATCGTCTGGCGCAACACCGACGGCTCGGTGGCGACCTGGCTGATGGACGGCACCAAGTATCTCGGCGGCGGCACGATCGCCACGCCGGGCACCGATTGGAACGTGGCCGGGCTGGGCGACTTCGACGGCGACGGGAATGCCGACCTGCTGTGGCGCAGCACCTCGGGTTCGATGGCGATCTGGACCATGCAGGGGACCACGGTGAAGGCCAGCTCCGCCATCATCAACCCGGACCTGTCCTGGAACGTGGCCAAGGTCGCCGACTACAACGGCGACGGGAAGGCCGACATCCTCTGGAAGAACGACACCGGGGCGGTGTCGATCTGGATGATGGACGGTTTCGACGTGGCCTCGTCCGGCACCATCGGCAATGCCGGCAGCTGGATGATCGTCTGACGTCCCGGCTGACGTCCCGGCCCCGGGTGCCTCCACCCGGGGCGGCCGCAGGCGAGGGCGGGGCCGGGCATCCGCCCCGCCCTTCCGCGTCAGGCGGCCTGGGCGATGGCGATCGCCTTCCACACCGCCTCCGGCGTCGCCGGCATGTCGATATGCGTCACGCCCGCGGTCGACAGTGCATCGACCAGCGCGTTCATCATCGCCGGCGGCGAGCCCACCGCGCCGGCCTCGCCCGCGCCCTTGACGCCGAGCGGGTTGGTCTCGCAGGGCACCTCGATCAGATCGACCTCGATGTCCGGCAGGTCCTCGGCCCGCGGCAGGGCGTAGTCCATGAAGGACGCGCTCAGCAGCTGGCCGCTCTCGGGGTCGTAGGCGGTGCGCTCGTGCACCGCCTGGCCGATGCCCTGCGCCACGCCGCCATGCACCTGGCCGCGCACGATCATCGGGTTCACCGCATGCCCGACATCGTCGACGACGATGTAGCGCGGCACGGTGATCAGGCCCGTCTCCGGCTCGATCTCCACCTCGGCGATGTGGCAGCCATTCGGGAAGGTGTGCGACTTGATCTCCGCCACCTCGGCGGCGTCCAGCAGCGTCGCCGGCTCGCCCTTCGCTGCGCGCGCCTTCTGGATGGCCGCGAGCTCGAGGATGCCGACGCCGCGATCGGTGCCGACCACGGCGAACTTGCCGCCCTTGCCCTCGCCGAAGCCGCCCGGGGTGAACTCGATGTCGGAGACCGCGGCTTCGAGATGCTCGGAGGCCGCCTGCTTGCCCTTCTCGATCACCGTCGCGGTGGTCAGCAGGATCGCCTGCCCCTCGGAGTAGAGCGAGCGCGCGCCGCCGGTGCCGCCACCCGTGGGGATCTCGTCCGAATCGCCCTGGATGATGCGGATCTTGTCCATCGGGATGCCGAGCTCGTTCGAGGTCGGCATGGCATAGGCGGTCTCATGCCCCTGCCCGGTGGATTGCGTCCCGACCAGGACTTCCGCGAAGCCGTCGGCGGCGAAGCGCACCTCGGCGCGCTCGGTCGGGCCGCCGCCAGTGGCTTCCAGATAGTAGGCGAGGCCGATGCCGCGCCTTCTTCCCCTTGCTCTCGGAGGCCGCGCGCCGCGCCGGGAAGCCGGCCCAGTCGGCCTTGTCCAGCGCCGCGTCCAGCACCCGGGCGAACTCGCCGCTGTCGTAGCGCTGGCCCATGGCCGAGGTGTAGGGCATGGCGGAGGAGGCCACCATGTTGCGCTTGCGGATCTCGACCCTGTCGATGCCCATCTCGCGCGCCGCGGCGTCGATCAGCCGCTCGACCACGTAGTTGCTCTCGGGCCTGCCGGCGCCGCGATACGCATCCACCGGCACGGTATTGGTCAGCACGCCGATGACGCGGGCGTGGATGACCTGGAAGTCGTAGACGCTGGCCAGCACCTTGGTGCCCGCCATGGTCGGGATCATCGGCGCGAAGGTGCTGAGATAGGCGCCCATATTGGCGTAGTTGCGGGTGCGCAGCGCGAGGAACTTGCCGTCCTTGTCGAGCGCCAGCTCGCCGAGGGTGATGTTGTCGCGGCCATGCGTGTCGGACTGGAAGGCCTCGGTCCGCTCGCTGGTCCACTTCACCGGCCGGCCGAGCCGCCGCGCCGCCATGCAGACCAGGGCGTATTCGGCGTAGAGATAGAGCTTCATGCCGAAGCCGCCGCCGACATCGGGGGTGACGACCCGGATCTTCTCCGGCGCCACCTTGAAGACGTTGCCGGCCAGCAGGTTCTTCACCAGCCAGCTGCCCTGGGTGCCGCAGGTGAGCGTGGATTTCTCGACCGCCGCATCGTATTCGGCGATCGCGGCGCGGCCTTCCATGGAGGCCACGATGACGCGGTTGTTCACCACGGTCAGCCGCGTCACATGCGCCGCCTGCTGCACAAGCTGGTCGGCCTTGGCCTTGTCGCCGGTCTCCCAGTCGAAGGCGACATTGCTGCCGACCTCGTCCCAGACCAGCGCCGCGCCCGGCTCATGCGCCGTGGCCAGGTCGGTGGCGGAGGGCAGCACGTCGTAGTCCACCATCACCGCCTCGGCGCCGTCGCGCGCGGCCTGCGGCGTCTCGGCGACGACGAAGGCGACCGGGTCGCCGACGAAGCGGACGCGGTCCTCGGCCAGCGCGCCGCGCGGGGTCTGGGCTCGGTCGGTGCCGTCGGCATTCTTCAGCGGGATGACGCAGGGGATCTCGCCGAGCCCCTCCTCGGCCCATTCCTTTGCCGTGATCACCGCCAGCACGCCGGGCACTTCCAGCGCCGCCGCCGTATCGATCGACAGGATCTTCGCCGCGGCATGCGGGCTGCGCAGCACCACGCCATGGGCGGCGCCCGACTTGACCGCGATGTCGTCCGTGTAGCGCCCGCCGCCCTTCAGCAGGCGGGGATCCTCGATCCGGCGCAGCGGCTGGCTCAGCCCGAATTTGGCCATGGGGTCTCTCCCGTTCCCGGTGTTCAGGACATCATCTGATACGGAAGGCCCCGAGGGGAAGGGGGAGGCCCCTTCGGAGCCCCCGCCGCTACTTCACCATGGCCGGGACCCGCTGGTCCGCGGCCGGCTTCGGCCCCTCGCCCGGGCCCTGGCCGGGCGGCTCCACCGGCGGGATGCCGAACCAGGACTTCACCCTCTCCCGCACCGACTGGAAGACGACATAGAGCATCGGGATCATGAAGATGCCGACCAGCGAGGCCGCCAGCATGCCGCCGAAGACCGGGGTGCCGACCGCGCGGCGCGACAGCATGGCCGCCCCGGTGGCGGTGACCAGCGGCAACAGGCCGAGGCAGAAGGCGATCGAGGTCATCATCACCGCGCGGAACCGCAGCCGCGACCCCTCGATCGCCGCGTCGCGGATCGGCATGCCGCGCTCCCGCGCCTCCTTGGCGAGATTCGATGATCAGAATGCCGTTCTTCGCCGCCAGCGCGATCAGCACCACCAGCCCGATCTGCGCATAGACGTCGAGGCTGAGCCCGGCGATCTTGATGGCGAGGAAGGACCCTAGGCCGCCGACCACGACCGAGAGCAGCACCGGTACCGGGATGGTCCAGCTCTCGTACAGCGCCACCAGGAACAGGTAGGCGAACAGCACCGCCAGCGCCACGACGTAGATGGTCTGCCCCGCCGCCAGCTTTTCCTGATAGGCGGTGCCGGTCCATTCGAAGCTGTAGCCGGCCGGCAGCACGCGGCGGGACAGCTCCTCCATCGCCGCCAGCGCGTCGCCCGAGGAGACGCCCGCCTTGGGCGAGCCGTTCACCAGCACCGCGCGGTAGTTGTTGTAGCGGCTGATGGTCTGCGGCCCGACCACGGTGCGGATATCCGCCAGCGCCCGCAACGGCACCATGTCGCCCCGGCTGTTCCTCACCCGGATGCGCCAGATGTCGGAGATGTCGTCGCGGTCCTGCGCCTCGGCCTGGATGTTCACCTGCCAGGTGCGGCCGAACAGGTTCAGGTCGTTGACGTAGAAACCGCCGAGCGAGGATTGCAGCGCCGAGAAGATGGCGCTGATCGGCACGCCCAGCGCCTGTGCCTTGTCGCGGTCGACGTCGAGGTAGAGCGATGGCGTCGCCGCCGAGAAGGTGGAGAAGACCTGCTGCAGCCGCGGGTCCTGGTTGGCGGCGACCACCAGGCCGAGCATCGCGCTGCCGAGTTCCGCCGGGTCGCGGCCCGAGAGGTCCTGCAGCTGGTACTCGAAGCCGCCGCCGGTGCCGAGGCCGATGATCGGCGGCAGGTTGAAGGCGACCACCGTCGCGGTCCGCACCGAGGCGCCGGCGCCGAAGACCCGGCGGATGGAGTTGAAGACGCTGTCGCCCGGATCGGTCCGCTGGTCGAAATTCTTCAGCCGGGCGACCATAAAGGCGGAGTTGGACTGCGCGCCCTGGTCGATCAGGCTGAAGCCGACGATCGACAGCACATTCTCGACCGCCGGGATACCCTTGAGGATGCCCTCCACCTGCTCCACCGCGGCGCGGGTGCGCGACAGCGACGCCGCCTGCGGCAGCTGCACCTGGACGAAGAAGGTGCCCTGGTCCTCCTGCGGCAGGAAGCCCTGCGGGGTCCTCGAGCCGATGGTCCAGATGGCGAAGGCCAGCCCGGCGGTGACCGCGAGCGACAGGATCGCGACGCGGACGATCCGCCGGACGATGGCGGCATAGCCGTCCCGCACCTTGTCGATGCCGCGGAGGACGTACTTGATCGGCCCGCGCCGCCGCCCGCTATGCCGCAGGAACAGCACGCAGAGCGCCGGTGACAACGTCAGCGCATTGACCGCCGAGATCACCATGGCGGCCGAGATGGTCACCGCGAACTGCCGGAACAGCACGCCGGACAGGCCGGGGATGAAGGCGATCGGGACGAAGACCGAGAGCAGCACCAGGGTGATGGCGATGATCGGCGCGGTGATCTCGCTCATCGCCTGCTTCACCGCGCGGTTGGGCGTCCAGTCCGGGTGCTCCTCCATCACCCGCTCGACATTCTCGACCACCACGATGGCGTCGTCGACGACGATGCCGATGGCCAGCACCATGCCGAGCAGCGAGATGGTGTTGGCGCTGTAGCCGATGGCCAGCAGGATGGCGAAGGAGCCGATCAGGCTGACCGGCACCGCGATGGTCGGGATCAGCGTCGCCCGCAGCGAGCCGAGGAAGAGGTAGACGACGATGACGACGAGGACGAAGGCCTCGAGCAGCGTCTTGATCACCTCCTGGATCGTGTCGACGACGAAGGTGGTGCTGTCGTACAGCACCTGCGCCCGCAGCCCTTCCGGGAAGCGGGTGCCGAGCTCGTCCAGCGTCTTCCGCATCGCGGCGGCGACCGAGACGGCATTGGCGCCGGGCGAAAGGTAGACGCCCATCGTCACCGCCGGCTGGCCGTTGAGGCGGGAGACGGTGTCCTGGCTCTGCGCCCCGAGCTCGACCCGCGCCACGTCGCGGATCCGCAGCAGGGACCCGTCGGTATTCGCCCGGATGACGATGTTGCCGAACTGCTCCGGCGTCACGAGCCGGCCGAGGGTCTGGATGTTGATCTGGAACTGCTGGGTGTCGGGGATCGGCTGGGCGCCGATGCGGCCGACCGCGGCCTGGACGTTCTGGCTCTGGATCGCCGTCACCAGGTCGTTCGGCGTCAGGTTCAGCGCGGTCAGCCGGTCGATCTCGAACCAGACGCGCATGGAGTAGTTCTGCGCGCCGAACAGGTTCACCTGGCCGACGCCCGGCACCCGCGCCATGCGGTCGATCATGTTGATCGTCGCATAGTTCGACAGGAACAGCGGATTGTGCTCGGAGGCTGTCGAGGTCAGCGCGATGAACTGCAGCACCGCCGACGACTGCTTGCGGACGATGAGGCCGGAGCGCTGCACCTCCTGCGGCAGGCGGGCGATGTTGGCCTGGATGCGGTTGTTGACGTTGACGGTGTTGATGTCGGGGTTGGAGCCGAGCGAGAAGCTGACGCTCAGCTGGTAGGTGCCGTCATTGGCGCTGTTCGAGCGCATGTAGATCATGTTCTCGACGCCGTTGACGGCGGATTCGATGATCTGCGCGACGGTCGCCTCGACCACCGCGGCCGAGGCGCCGGGATAGGTCGCCTGCACCGAGACCTGCGGCGGCACGATGTCCGGGAACTGCGCCACGGGGATGCGCAGCAAGGCCAGCGCGCCCGCCAGCGTCGTGACGATGGCGATGACGATGGCGAGGCGGGGACGGTCGACGAAGACGCCGGAAATCATGGCGGCTCAGCCCGGCCGGCCGGCGGGGGAGGCGGCGGGCGGCCCGCCCGGCCGGCTGCCGGGTGGCGGCGCGCCGACCGGGGCGGCATTCACCTCCTGCCCCGGGCGGACCCGCTGCAGCCCCTCGGCGATCACCGTCTCGCCACCCTGCAGCCCAGCTTCGATCACCACCTGGTCGCGCACGGTCTGGCCGAGCGTGACCGGGCGGCGCTGCGCCTTCTTCTCGGCGTCCACCACCAGCACGTGATTGCCGCCCTGGTCCTGCAGCACCGCGGCGCGGGGCAGGACGATGGCCGGCACCGGCTCGGCGCCCTCGACCGCAACGGTGACGAACTGGCCGTCGATCAGCTCGCGGTCGCCGGCGCCACCGGCCTGCACCTCGCTGCGGCGCGGGTTCGGGATCAGCGCGCGGATCAGCAGGCTGTCGGTGTTGCGGTCGATCTGGGTGTCGACGAACTGGATACGGCCGGGCTGCGGATAGGCGCGGCCATCGGTGGTGCGGATGCGGATGACCACGGCGTTGACGCCGCCGCGCGGCTCGTAGCGGTTGCGCAGCTCCACCGCGGCGCGGGCGCTGACGGTGAAGACCACGCGCATCGGGTCCTGGCTGACGATGGTCGCCAGCGGCTCGGTCAGGGTGGGCGTCACCACGTTGCCCGGCGTGTAGGTCGCCCGGCCGATCTTGCCGTCGATCGGCGCCACGATGTCGGTATAGCCGAGGCTGATCTCCGCGGTGCGGACCTGTGCCTGGGCGCCGAGCAGCCCGGCATTCGCGGTGCGTTCCTGCGCCAGGGCATTGTCGAGCGCCACACGCGTGCCGGCGCCGGTCTGCTGCAACTCACGCGCGCGGGCCAGCGCGACCCGGGCATTCTCCAGCGTCGCCTGGGCCGAGGCGACATTGGCCTTCGCCTGTTCCAACGTCGCCTCGAAAGGCGGCTTCTCGATCCGGAACAGCACGTCGCCGGCCTTCACCTCCTGGCCCTCCTGGAACAGCCGTTCCTGCAGGAAGCCGGTGACGCGGGCGCGGATCTCGACGCGGTTCACCGCCTCGATCCGGCCGGTGAACTCCGAACTCTCGGTCACCGGCTTGCGGTCGGCGGTGACGGTGCCGACCGCGGGCGGACCCTGCGGCCCGAACTGCGCGAATGCCGGCGCCTGGGCGAGCAGCAGCATCAGCAGGGCGAGCGGTATACGACGCATGCGGGAAATCCAGTCGGGTGTGCAGGACATACTGCACCAGCGAAGAGAGCTTTGGCATCTGGCCATCCGGGGGCTACCGCAAGCGGGCCTTCCGGCGATGACATTCTGTCAAATAATGTGCCGGCTTGTCCGCACCGCGCCCGAAGGGCAGGCTGGCGGCATGCTGCTTGCCCCGCCCCGAGAAGTTCCCGTCCGCGCCTTTGCAACTTTGCCGGAGGCGCATCGAGATCCCGCGCCGCACCGCCTGGTCGGACGCCAACCGCGCCGGCGCGGCGATCGACACCTTCCTCGAAGGCCCTGCTTCGATGCCGCGGGCAGCCTGCTGGTCACCGACATCCCGAACGGCCGGATCTTCCGGGTCGGCAGCAAGGGCTGGGACCTGGTGGCGGAGTATGCCGGCTGGCCGAACGGCATGGCCGCGGCGGATGGCGGGCTGCTGATCACCGATTACAAGCTGGGGCTGGTCCGGCTCGACCCCGCCAGCGGCAGCATCGCGCCGGTGCTGGAAACGCTGGTGTCGGAGGGGCTGAAGGGCCTCAACGACCTGGTGCTGGACGCCGCCGGCGCGATCCTGATGACGGACCAGGGCCAGACCGGGCTGCAGGACCCGAGCGGGCGCGTGCTGCGGCTCTGGCCCGATGGGCGAGATCGACCGGCTGATCTCGAACGGCCCGAGCCCGAACGGCATCGCCCTGAACCGGGCGGGCACGCATTGCTACGTGGCGATGACCCGCAGCTGCGAGGTCTGGCGCTTCGCCCTGCGGCCGGATGCGCTGGTGGCCAAGGCCAACTGCTTCTTCCGGGTGCCGGCGGGAACCAGCGGGCCGGACGGCATGGCGGTGGATGCGGCGGACCGGCTCTTCGTCGCCAATCCCGGCCATGGCCAGGTCTGGGGCGTCGATCCGCATGGCCACGCGCTGTTCCGGCTGGACTGCACGGCGTTCGGAAGGATGCCGACCAATTGCTGCTTCGCGCCGGATGGACGGACGCTGCTGATCACGGAAAGCCAGTCGGGGACGGTGCTGGCGGCTGAGATCCCGCCGGGCTGAGAAGAAAGGCCAGGGAGGACGCATCCTCCCTGGACCCTCTTTACCGAACTGGCGAACATGACGAGGACGCCGGTGGCGTGTGCGTCCAGATCTCCCGCTTTGCCGAGGCCACCGGCCCGCAGCATGGCGAGAAGATCGCCGATCAGCTCCACCCCTGATGGTCCGCCGCCGTCTCCTGGCGGGTGGATGACAACGCGGTCCACCAGGGCGCGGGCCGCCTCCAGGGCATCGGGCGCATCGCCGGCGTTCAGGGCGTCATAGTGTGTCGCGATCCGCTTGCGGTAGACCTCGGCCAAGTTCGGGTGCAGCGCTGGGACGGAATGCGGCGCGGCAGCCATCAGCCGCGCCAGTTCCGCCTTTCTGGCCTGAAGACCATTCAGCTTCGCCCGAAGGCCAGCCGACGCGAGCCCGTCAGCAATCGCATCGACCAGGTTGGCGATCTGCCGTTCGATACCGCGCAGCTCGCGGCGGTGACCTTCGGCGGCCGCCCCGGCCTCGGCCGCCATCCTGTTCCATTCGGCGGTGAACTCGGCGACGAAGTCGGCCACCAGCTCGGGCTGCATCAGCTGCCGCCCGAGCGCCTCGCAGACCCGCTGCTCCAGTGGTGTCCGGCGGACGGTGTCGCGGTTGCCGCAGGCGCCCTGGTGGGCATGGCGGCACCCCAGGTAGCTCGAAGAGGGCGCCGCAGCTGCCGCAGACCACCTTGCCCGAGAGGAGGTGCTGCGGCCGCCGCTGCAGCCAGTAGGCCGGCTTGCCGGATGGGCCAGCAGGAGATCTGCGTCGGCCGCCAGGCGGGTCTGCACGCGCTCCCAGAGCGCATCGTCGACGATCTGTAGATCCGGGACCGGCTGGATCACGAAGTCGGATGGGCTGTTGTTGCGGCGCTGCTGCTTGCCCGTGGTCGGGTCCTTGAAGGACCGACGACGATTCCAGACCAGGCGCCCGGCATAGATCTGATTCCGTGGAGCGCATCCCATTTCGACCGGACACCCGGCACAGCCCTGAGGGGCTAGGTGGAAGCCTAGGTGTGCTCCTATGTCGACGCCCGTTGAATGCATCGAAGTCATCGCCGGCCGGGAGCGCCGGAGGCGCTACACTGCCGAGGGTCGGACGCACTGCGTCCGACGGCCGGCTGGTCGAGGAGACTGCCAGGCCTGGCATGACGGTCTCGGCCGTCGCCCGGCTCCATGACGTCTCCCCAAGCCTGCCGTTCGGGTGGAGGCGGCGCATAGCCGAGGGTGGCCTGGAGGCTGTCAGGGCGGACGAGGAAGTGGTTCCGGCCAGCCGGATCCGCGAGCTCGAGGCCAAGATCCGCGAACTGGAGCGGCTGCTCGGGCGCAAGACGATGAAGGCCGAGATCCTCCGCGAGGCGCGGGACCATACCCGCTCCAAAAACCGAGTTTGCGCTTGCCGTCGCCGCCACCGCGTTAGGTCCGCTTTGCGGCCCAACCCCGGTGAAGGCCGTGGCCGACACCCTCGGCGTGGCCCGGTCGAACCTGGTAGATCAGCTCCGCCATCCCGACCGGCGCCACCGCGGCCCATACCGCCGGGCCGGGGACGAGCTCACGGCCGAGATCCGCACCATCACCGATGCACGACCGACCTGCGGCTATCGCCGCGTCGCCGCCCTGCTGAGCCGCGCCAGACGGGCCTCGGGCGAGCCGCTGGTCAACCGCAAGCGCGTCCTCCGCCTCATGCAAGGGGCCTCCCTGACCTTGCAGCCGTACACCGGCAGGCGGACGATCCGTGCCCATGAGGGCACCGTCGTCGCTCCGGCCTTGAACAGCGCTGGGCGTCCGACGGCTTCGAGATCCCCTGCTGGAATGGCGAGGTGGTCCGTGTCGCCTTTGCCATCGACACGCACGACCGCGAGGTCATGGCCTGGGTCGCCACGATCGGAGCCGGGATCAGCGGCGAGATGGTCCGCGACCTGATGCTGGAGTGCGTCGAGCGCCGATTCGACGCCATCCGCGCCCCAGAGCCTGTCCAGTGGCTCGCCGACAACGACTCCGCCTACACCGCGGGCGAGACGGTGGACTTCGCCACCGCGCTCAACTTCATCGCCTGCTTCACCCCGGTCCGCAGCCCCGAGAGCAACGGCGTCTGCGAGGCCTTCGTCAAAACCATCAAGCGCGACTACGTCCGGGTGAACCCCCGCCCCGAAGCCATCGCCGTTCTGCAGCAACTGCCCGCCTGGTTCGAGGACTACAACGCCGTCCATCCCCATGGCGGCTTGCACATGCTCTCGCCGCGTGAGTTCATCGCCCAGCAGTCAGCCATCCCATCCGCGTGTCCGGTCTGATAGGGTGCACTCCAGCAGCACCGCTAATCGGTGACCGAGGATCTTCTAACGATACGAGCGCCGCATCCAGGACACGCCAGGAGCCGTCGGACGACATTCGCCTTGCGGAAGCCGAGTGCAACGCCCGGACGACCGAGAGGGGCGCAGAACGGACCTTATGCCCACGGTTGGATGTTCACTCTATAAAGCGGTCAGAGTGCCGCCCGTGCCAGCGCTCGCGTTACAGTCGTGTGGGTCCAAGCTCCCGAGCCCCGCGGCGTTGGCACCCCGCGCTCGGTCAGCGCCCGCGCGATTGCCGCTTGGCCGGTGACGCCCTCGGCCCGCAGCCGCTCCACTTTCAGGGCCAAGCGATGCGCGACCCGCTCCGCCGCCACACGCCGCGCCCGGGCCGCTGCTGCGGCGCTCGGGCCTTCTACCGGCCGGTAGCTTCTGTCTCCACCCGGCACCGCCCCACGTGCCTTGGCAGCCGCCAACGCGGCCCTGGTGCGCTCGCTGATCAGCTCGCGCTCCTTTTGCGCCATGGCGGCGTAGATCCGCATCATCAGGTCGTCGGCGCCCGGCATGTCGGCGGCCCGGATCTGGTAGCCCTCCTCCAGCAGCCACGAGAGCGTGTGGGCGCGCCGGGTGATCCGGTCGAGCCGGGCGGCCAACAGTACCGCACCGAGTTGCCGGCAACGGGCCAGCGCCGCCTGAAAGCCGGGACGTCGGTCGTCCTTGCCGCTGGCCACGTCCTGGTACTCAGCGATCTGGGCCACCGTGGCGCCTTCCGGCCGGCGGAGCATGCCGAGCACCTGCTGCTGCTTGGTGCCCTCGCGCGGCTTGCGCTGGCCAGTGGGGCGGGGTGCCGGGGCGGGCTTGGCCAGCATGGCACGGAGGGCGGCGATGGCGCTGGTTATCTCCGCGTATTCGCCGGCATGGTCATCCCAGGCCGCGAGGACGCGGTGGGCCGCGTTACGCAGGCTGGGTCGCGCGGAGGGCCGCTGGGCGGCCCCGGCGCTGTCGGGCGTCGCCAGAGACTCCGGAGCCGCAGGCGGCGCTAGCGACGAGCTACCAGCCTCCTGGGCGGGGACCGTGCCGGGCGCCACCTGTTCGACGGCTTTCTCGGCCGCGGTATCCGCCTGCGCGGCGCCAGTGGCCGCCATTCCCGCCTTGGTGATGCGCACCGTGGGCCGGGCGCCATCCCGCTGATGGCAACGCAGGCCGCCAAACTCCTCGGACGCCGCGCGCTCTTCGACGTAGCTCTGCTTGAGCAGGTTGTTCAGCACCGCCCGGGTGGCGGCGATGGGCAGCTTGTCGGGCGGCACGGCGAAGCGCAGAGGGTGCTGCGCGGCGTCAGCGAGGATGCGTCTGGCGGTGTCGGAAAGGGCCATGTTGGGGCTCCTGCTGCCGCCCCCGAGGAGCCGGGTGCTACTACTCAGAGCCCCGCCGGGGAGCCGGTCGGGGTGGTGCGCTGCCGGGCCTCCTGCGCGCGTCCGACCACTCGCTCTGTGCCAGCCCGAAGTGAAGCGAAAATGCAGCATCTGGTGCTGATTCGGCGATGTCCGTATAGGCCGGCGCACTCGATACAAGTCGCCGTCGGCGGAGCCGGTCGCCTTGGTCCAGATCGGCATCTGCGGCTTCGACGTGGCCATTGAGCTGGAGGCGCTGCGGCTCTACGGTTTGCCGGGAGAGGCGCTGGCGCTGCTCTGCGGCACGCCAGCGCTTCCGGTTGGGACGCGGGAGTTCCAGGTGGAAGTGGCGTGGGATCTGCCCAACTTGGCCCCAGGCGCCACCAGCCTGCTCGACCTGACCGTGGCCAACTGGCGGGTCGGCGACCTAGCGGATGCTGCGCTGGCCTAGTCCACCCGTTTCGTCGAACTCGATGCGAGGGCCTGGACCAACAACACGGTGCGGGTCACAGCGCGGAACATCTCGCCGGGTGCGACCTTTGACCTCGCAGCCGCAATGTTGTCCGTGGTGATGACGAAGCGTCGCGTTCCGTAAAGTGCGGCGGGGGCGTCGAGCAGGAACAATCGTTTACCGCTTTCCCGACTGGTGCGGCGACTGATGCACCAGCCCATCCAGCGCGCCGTTGTCGCCGCGATCGCGTCGGCCGCGCTGTCGCCACTATGCATCGCGTCCAGCACCGCGTTTGCGAAATGGCGGCCGGGCTAGCTGTCGAGGAACGCGCGGACCGCATCCGGCTCGCCGTCGATCGCCGCTAGGGCGCGCCCCAGGTCTCGGCGGCGTGCCCGCCCATGGTGACCCAGAAGCCCCAAACCTAATTCTCGGTCTGAAGGATAGTGGTCATCGATGGCTCCGTCGCCGCGGTGCTTTCCCGCGGTGAAAGGACCATTTGCCGTGAGAGGGGCATTTGCTCTGTCACCGGCAAAAGCCAGGCATGTACTGCGAGTGTACAACTAAGATTCCATGGCGCTCAGCTTTGAGCGCTGCTCCTATCATAATTGCAATGACAGCTGTCGCTCCAAAAGCGTTCCTGCGCGAAACGGTGTTCCGCAGGATCGCGCAACTACCGCCGGGCGCGCAGCCCTCATGCAATTCTACGTCCCGCTAGGGTTCGTGTGCTCACGGGGGGCAAGGGATCGTCATGCCCTCCGCCAATCGCTCCCAAGCGACATGATCAGCGTAATGTAAGAGCCCATCCGGAAAGGAATTGAATCGCCTGAATCGGATGTGATTCGCTGTTCCTGCGGGCGATTCGCGGGAGGAGACGGATGGCATGGACGGCGGAACATCGGCGTGCGGCGGACCGGCGGGGGCTGCGCTATCCCTCAGATTTGACGGATGCCGAGTGGGCGCTGGTTGCGCCACTGATCCGGCCAGCGAAGCACGGCGGCAGGCCCCGCAAGGTGGACGTGCGCGAGGTGTTGAACGCGGTGTTCTACGTGCTCTCCGCCGGCTGCCAATGGAGCGCGCTGCCGAAGGACCTGCCGCCGAAGAGCACGGTTTGGGATTACTTCTCGCGCTGGGAATGGGAAGGCACCATCGAGCGCATCCACCACGCGCTCTACGTCGCGGTGCGCGAGGGTGCCGGGCGTGAGGCCAGCCCGACGACCGCGATCATCGACAGCCAGACGGCGAAGGGCGCGCAAAGGGGGCTCTACGCTCGACCCGTCCGGCTACGACGCGGGCAAGAAGGTCGTCGGCCGCAAGCGCCACCTGCTGACCGATACCATCGGCATGCTACTCGCGGTCATCGTGCATCCCGCCAACGTGCAGGACCGCGATGGCGCCGAGCCGCTGCTGCGCCAGGCGCGCAGGCTGTTCCCCTTGTCGAGCGCATCATCGGCGGTGCAGGCTATCAGGGGCCGAAGATGGCCGCCGCCGTCGCCCGCACCGGTACATGGAAGATGGAGATCGTGCGACGCTGCGATAGGCACCGCTTCGTCGTGCTGCCGAAGCGCTGGATCGTCGAGCGCACCATCGGCTGGATCAGCCGCAACCGGCGGCTGGCCCGCGACTTCGAGCGGCATTGCCGCATCGCCGCCGCCTTCGTCCGCATGGCCATGATCCGCATCATGCTTCGACGGCTGGCAACAAAGCCCTCAGCATGAACCCAAACTTCCCGGATGGGCTCTAAGGCAGCACGCTGCAGCTCCGCTGTCACTGGCCTCTGTTTGCGTACATCAATTCCGTAGAGTGGCTGTAGATCTCGATCAGGTTGCCCCACGGATCCTCGCAATAGACCGCCTTGAACGGCTCGCCCTCGAATAGAGACCAAACTTTCGAGCGCTGCTGACCTCCATGCTCCGCGATGCGTCGGGCGAGTTCTTCGATATTGGGATCGATCAGGCAAAAATGAAAGACGCCGGTTCTCCAGTACTGGAAGTTCTCGGAAATTCCGCTCCGACGGCGGCACCACAAATTCGAACAGCTCGATCCCGACGCCGTTCGCAGTAGCGAGGTGGCAGACATAGCCTTCCTCGAAGCGATCGCCGAAGATACCCTTGAAGACTTCGCCGATATGCGATCCGTCATGGCGGATGTGCAGCGGCCCGATGATGTGCCGGCAGCACAGTACCTCCTGGTACCATCTGGTGGCGGCGGCAATGTCCGTGACGGTAAGGCCGACATGGGTAACGGGTAGCGGATACGCGCTCATGCTGGGGCTCCCTGTACCGCGGGCTGCGCTTCGCGCGCCGCTGGCCTCAAGCGCTGTAGCACCCGCTCGCCGGCTGGCCTGGTTAAGTGAGGTAAAACCAGGTGCGAGAGCCGGCGCCTCGACCGACAATTACCTCATTTAACCACCGCTCCCGTGCGGCCTCGCCTAGGACTCGCAGCATCAGCGACGCGAGGAGGCGACGTGACCACGACACCGCATGAGAATGGCGAGACGAACCGCCGTCAGGCCCTGCAGGCAGCGGGGGCCACCCTGGCCGCAGGAATGGCGTCCAACACCGCCTCCGCGGCGCAGACCGCCGGCAGCAATCGCAACACCGCGCCCCTGGGCGCGCGCCTGCAGGGCGTGCAGCACTTCGGCGTCACGGTGCAGAACATGGACCGTGCCTTCGAATTCTACACGCAGGTCCTGGGCGGCACCGAGATCATGCGCGACGGCGACTTCAAGGGCGAGGCAATCCACTTCACGATCCTAGCCGACCAGGAGATCCTGGCGCGCGAGCGCGGCATCGACCCACGCACCATCGGCGTGCCTGATCTCCGCGGCGCGTCGCAGCGGCTCGATGTGCGCTTCGTGCAGTTTGAAAACGTAGTTATCGAGCTGCTGCAATACCGCGATGCCGGGCAGCCCATGGGCACTGGCGACAGCTGGGCCGAGCCGCGCGACCACATGAGCCCAGCCTATCCGCGCTCCATGCACATCTGCTTCTACATCCGCGACGATGTCGACTTCGACCGATTCATCACGGACCTCGAAGCCGAATGTGCTCGGCGCGGGATGACGCAGGTGAAGGCGAACCGCACCGTCACCGTGCGGACTGAGGCGGAGCGCCAGGCCGCGCCGGCGTCCACGCATTCCATGAAGATCCATGAGGGCCAGTCGGATGGCTGGTCGCTGATCTACTGCAAGGGGCCGGAGGGCGAGCAACTCGAATTCGTCCAGGTGCTCGGACCCGCGCAGCGCAATTTGCCGAGTCGTTGGAGCGCCGCAGACAGATGGTCGCAAGCCGGTGATGAGCGATCGGTCGCTGGGTCGTCGCGACCTGGTCGCCGGCTTGGCCGCGGTCAGCACGCTGGCCTCCACCCATGCGCGCGGCACCGCACCTACCACCCCGCAAGCCCGGGATGAAACACCCATGATCCATGTCAGCCTGCAGGTGAACGGCACGCCGCGCACCCTGTCGACCGATTCGCGGACCACCCTGCTCGACGCACTGCGCGAGCATCTCCGCCTGACCGGCACGAAGAAGGGCTGCGACCACGGCCACTGCGGCGCTTGCACGGTGCTGGTGAACGGCACCCGCATCAACGCCTGCCTCAGCCTGGCCGTGATGCACGAGGGCGACGAGGTCACCACGATCGAGGGCCTCGGCACACCCGACCGCCTGCACCCGATGCAGGCCGCCTTCATCGAGCACGACGGATTTCAGTGCGGCTACTGCACCCCGGCCAGATCTGCTCCGCGGTCGCCGTATTGCAGGAAATCCAAGATGGGATACCCAGCCACGTGACCGAGGACATCGCCGCGCCGATGAGGCTGACCAACGCGGAACTGCGCGAGCGCATGAGCGGCAACATCTGCCGCTGCGGCGCCTATTCCAACATCGCCGAGGCGATCGCGCAGGTTGCGGAGCTCGACCCATGAGGCCATTCACCTACGAGCGGGCGACGACGCCGGAAGCGGCCGTTGCAGCAGTCCATGCGACGCCGGGCGCCCGGTTCCTTGCCGGCGGGACTAACCTGCTCGACCTGATGAAACTCGAGATCGAGACGCCGAACCACCTGGTCGATGTCCGCCACCTTCCGCTCGGCGACATCACCGACACGGCAGAGGGCGGGCTGCGGATCGGGGCGATGGTGACCAACACTGCGCTTGCGGCGCATGCGCGGGTCCGGCACGACTACGGTGTGCTGTCGCGCGCAATCGTCGCCGGCGCGACTGGACAGCTGCGCAACAAGGCGACGGTCGGCGGCAACCTGTTGCAGCGCAATCGGTGCCCTTACTTCTACAACGGCGATTTTCCCTGCAACAAGCGCGTGCCCGGATCGGGCTGCTCGGCGTTGGGCGGCGTCTCGCGCTCGCTCGGCGTCATCGGCACCAGCGAGCATTGCATCGCCACCTATCCCGGCGACATGGCAGTCGCGCTTCGGCTGCTGGACGCGGTGGTGGAGGTACTGGACGCCGCTGGCCGCACGCGCCGCGTCCCAATCGCCGAGTTCTTCCGCCTGCCCGGCACGACGCCCGGGATCGAGACCGCGCTCGAGCCAGGCGAGCTGATCACCGCCGTCACGCTGCCACCACCACTCGGCGGCGTGCACCGCTACCACAAGGTGCGCGACCGCGCGTCCTACGCCTTCGCCATCGTCTCGGTCGCGGCGGTCCTGCAGCCGGACGACACCGGGCGCGTGGCCTTCGGTGGTGTCGCGCCGATGCCCTGGCGTGTCGAGGCGGCGGATGCGGCGCTGCCGCAGGGCGCCCGTGCCGTCGCCGCGCTCGCCTTCCAGGGTGCGGCGCCGCGCTCCGACAACGCCTTCAAAATACCGCTGGCGGAACGGACATTGGCGCTGGTCATTGCGGGCGGAAAGGGCTGATCCCATGCAATCCGCAACACCCGCCGGCCGTAACCCGATAGACCGCATGACGGTGGTCGGCCAACCCGTGCCCCGCATCGATGGTGCGCTGAAGGTGACGGGCACCGCACCCTACGCCTATGAGCGGCATGGCGTCGTCGCCAACCAAGCCTATGGCTATGTCGTCGCCGCCAGCATCGCCAAGGGCCGGATCACGCGCCTTGATGGCGCCGCGGCCCTCGCCGCGCCAGGTGTCGTGGCGTTGGTCTCGACCTTGGACCATCCGCCTGCCGCGCTGCCGGCGCGTCAGTCCGCGCATCTCTTCGGCGGCGCCGAGGTCGCGCACTACCACCAGGCGATCGCGCTGGTCATCGCCGAAACCTTCGAACAGGCGCGCGCCGCATCCCGGCTGGTCCGCGTCGAGTATGCCGCGGCGTCCGGCAGCTTCGACCTGGCGGCGGCCGCGCCAGGCGCGCAGCCGGCGACCGACCCGAACGACGGTCCCGAGGCGCCGCCAGTTGACCGCGTCGGCGACTTCGCGGCGGCCTTCGCCGGCGCCCCGGTCACACTCGACGAGACCTACGGCACTCCGTACCAGACCCATGCGATGATGGAGCCGCATGCGACCATCGCCGCCTGGGCCGGGGACAGCCTGACGATCTGGACCTCGAACCAAATGATCGGCTGGGCTCAGGACGGACTAGCGAAGATCCTCGACCTGCCCAAGGACAAGGTTCGGGTTGAATCACCCTTCATCGGCGGCGGCTTCGGCAGCAAGCTCTACCTGCGGGCTGATGCACTGCTCGCCGCGCTCGGCGCCAAGGCCGCCCAGCGCCCGGTGAAGGTCGCGCTCGCGCGACCGCTCATCATCAACAACGGCACGCACCGCGCGGCGACGCTGCAGCGCATCCGGCTGGGCGCGACCCGTGACGGCCGGTTGACGGCGATCGCGCATGAAAGCCTCAGCGGCAATATCGCCGGCGGCATGCCCGAGGCGGCGGTATCGCAGAGCAAGCTGCTCTACGCCGCACCAAACCGCGAATTTGCGATGCGGCTGGCGAGGCTAGACCTCGGAGAAGCGAACGATATGCGGGCGCCGGGCGAGGCGCCGGGCCTGATGGCGCTGGAGATCGCGATCGACGAGATGGCCGAGAAGCTCCGCCTCGATCCCGTCGAGTTCCGCATCCTGAACGACACCCAGGTCGATCCGGCAAAGCCCAGCCGGCGTTTCTCCGAGCGGCACCTCGTCGAATGCCTGCGAACCGGTGCGGAGCGCTTCGACTGGGCGCAGCGTAGGCCATCGCCGCGGGCACGTCGCGAAGGACGTTGGCTTGTCGGCATGGGCGTCGCCGCGGGCTTTCGCGGCAACCTGCTGATGCCATCGCGCGCGCGGATTCGGCTGGAGCGCAGCGGCGGGCTCACGGTCGAGACCGACATGACCGATATCGGCACCGGCAGCTACACCATCCTCGCCCAGACTGCCGCCGAGATGCTGGGCGTGTCGCTCGCGGCAGTGACGGTCAGGCTGGGCGATTCCGCACTACCGCGATCCTCCGGCTCCGGCGGCCAATGGGGGCCAACAACGCGACCTCCGGCCTATATGCCGCTTGCATGCAACTACGAGCGGCGGTCGCGGCGCGTCTCGGCTTCAATGCTGAGGAGGCCGAGTTCGCGGCTGGCGAGGTGCGCGTCGGCAACCGTGCCGTCCCGCTGGTCGAAGCTGCGCAGGCCGGGCCCCTGACCGCCGAGGACGGCATCGAGTACGGCAACCTGCACAAGGACTACGTGCAAGCAACCTTCGCGGCGCATTTTGCCGAGGTCGGCGTCGATAGCTTCACCGGCGAGGTCCGGGTGCGGCGCATGCTGGCCGTCTGCGACGCTGGCCGCATCCTGAACCCCCGGACGGCGCGCAGCCAGATGATCGGCGGCATGACAATGGGTATCGGCGCGGCACTGATGGAGGCGCTCGCGGTCGATCCCCGGCACGGCTTGTTCGTGAACCATGACCTCGGCGGCTACGAGGTCCCGGTGCATGCCGACGTGCCGCATCTCGACGTCATCTTCCTCGACCATCCCGACGACAAGTCCTCGCCGATGAAGGCCAAGGGCATCGGCGAGCTCGGCCTCTGCGGCGTCGGCGCGGCAGTGGCGAACGCCGTCCACAATGCGACCGGCGTGCGTGTGCGCGACTATCCCATGACGTTGGAGAAGCACCTGAACGGGCTGCCCGACATCGCCTAACGGCTGATCCGCGAAGCAGGAGATGCTGTCGATGCGCGCTCCGACACTGCGCCGGCTGTCGGTGCTTGACCTCGCACATGCGGCCAATCTGACCCTCGCCTGCATGGTCAGCTATGGGGCCATTCAGATGATCTTTTCGGGCCTTGTCGATGCCAGCCTGGTGCCGCTCGGCGGTACCTGGGCGGCAGTTTCAACGATCTTCGTGCTCCGCGACAGCCGGGCCGGCAGCCTCTCGGCCGGCCTCGCGCGCCTGCTGGCGACCTGTGTCAGCTTCGTGCTGTGCCTCGGCTACCTCCTGCTGTTCCCCGCCAGCTTCGCGGGGCTGGCGGCGTTGCTTTGCCTCGGCGCGCTGGTGATGGCGGCGCTCGACCGCCGGGACGACATCATCGCCACGGACATCACGACATGCGTCATCATGACGGTGGCGGCGAGCCACCCGAGCCAGGCCTGGCTGCACCCGCCGCTGCGCTTCCTGGACACGGTCGTTGGCATTGCCATAGGCGTGGCGTTCCGCTGGGCTGGCGACCTGCTGCTTCGTCGCTCCGGCGCGCCTGCCGCCGTCGCGCCCGGTCCTTCGCCGTGATCCGGCCGGGCGGTTCATGCCAGCGTCGCAGCCTCAAGCAATGGGCGGGCGGCGCCACCCGCGAGTACACGGCGCGCCACCGCCATGTCCGCCCCATCCCTGCCCTCGTCGAAGCGCGCCACGACGGCGCCGAGCAGCCGCGAGGCGTCGTCGGGCCGGCCCGCCTGCTGCCAGAACGTGGCGAGGCTCGTCGCGGCACGCAGCTCCCAAGCCAGGGCGCCCTGATGACGTGCCAGCGCCAGCGCCTCGCCCAGCCAGTGCTCGGCCGTGCCGCCCTCGCCGCGTCGCGCGGCCAAGGCGCCTCGCAAACGCAGCAGCTCGGCGTGGCACCAGTCCTCGCCATTGAGCCCCGACCAGGAGAACGCCGTGTCGAGGACGCGGTCGGCCTCGGCGAGCCGCCCCTGCGCGGCCAGCCCGCTCGCCTGGGCACCGAGATAGGCCGGGTAGCGCATGCGGAAGCCGGTCGCGGCCAGCGCCTCGAGCCCGTCCTCGAGCTGCTCGAGGCCTTCGACACGCCCGCGCCGCAGCAGTAGGATGCCGTGCAGGCACTGGCCGACCGCGCGCCAGATCGGCATGACCTGCTGGGCGACCTGTTCGTCGAGCATGGCCAGCAGCCGTTCGGCGCCATCGAGATCGCCGACATAGAGAGAGATGGGGATCGCGGTGTGAGCCAGCGCGTTGGTGACGGCGAAGGGATGGCCGCTGCGCTGCGCCCGCTCGAGCGCCAGGGTCGCGGCATCCACGGCCTGGTCTGGATGGCCCTGCAGCCAGAGCAGGTTCGCCAGCGTCCCCTGCGCCACGACACGTGGGTCGTTCTGGAAGCGCGGCACGTCCGGCGCAGCGCCGCGCCGGCCGACCTGGTCCAGGAGACCTTCGGCCAAGCGCCTCGCCTCGTCGAATCGGCCGAGGTAGCGGAGTGAGGTGGCGGCCTGGCGCTCGCCGTTCCGCAGCGCGAGGCAATCGCCCATGCGCTCGGCCAGGCCGCGGCTTTCCTCGGTCAGCGCCAGCGCCGCTCGGTGATCGCCGACCCAGCTGCGGTAGTCGCATATCCCCCAGAGCGCGCGCAGCCGGTATTCCGTGTCCTCGAGGCACTCGGCGAGATGCAGGGTCTGCCGCCAGAGCGCCTCGACCTCCTGCGAGGGGCCACCCGTCTGCAGCCGCGCTACGGCCAGCGCGGCGCAGAGCATCATGTGCTCGCGCTCGAAGCGGGGTGCCGTCGCGGCCACCGCGCGGGCGTGTTCGACATACGTCACGCAGTCCTGCAGGCGCGAAAAGGCGTCCCAGACCGGCAGCGCCGCGACGGTCAGCGTGCAGCCGAGCGGCGGGTCGCCTGATATGGAAAAGGCCCAGGTCAGGGCGGCACGCAGGTTGTCGACGGTCCGCTCCTCGTCCGCGACCGACGCGTCGGACGGTGACCGACGGAGCCAGCCGGCAATCTCCCGGCAGAGCGCCAGGCAGTGCGTGGCGTGACGGCGGTGCACGGCATCCGCCTCGCCGCTCTCCGCCAGCTTGCGCAGGGCATAGGCCCGCATCGTATCGAGCAAGCGATACTGCATCGTCCTGCCGGCCGGCCGGGCGGCCACGAGCGACTGCGCGACCAGCCGGGCGACACCGTCGATCACCTGGCATGGCGTGACGTCATCGTCGCCGGCGACGGCAACCGCCGCGTCCAGGATGAAGGGCCCTGCGAGCACCGCGAGGCGCCGGAGCACCCTGCGTTCGACCTCCGGCAGCAGGTCGTGGCTCCAGTCCAACGTGGCGAGCAGCCCCTGGTGGCGCGGCGGATCGCTTCGCCGCCCCTGGTTGAGCAGCCCGAACCGGTCGTGCAGCAGCGCCAGCAGGTCGGCCGGGCCGAGGGCGTCCATGCGCGTCGCAGCCAGTTCTAGCGCCAGGGGACGCCGTCCAGGGTCCGGCAGATGGCGCAGATCTCCGCAACATTGGAGTCGTCGAGGGAAAAGCCGCCGGCCCGAGCCGCGGCGCGCTCCAGGAAGAGCTGGATGGCCGGGAAGGCCCTGGCCTTCTCCGCCGTCCGACAGGCGGAATACGGCGGCAGCTCGAGCGGCGGCAGGACGTAGACCCGTTCCTGCCGCGCGCGCAACGCCTCGCGGCTTGTGGCGAGGATGCCGAGGCCCGGGGCGGCATCGAGGAGCCGCGTTGCGATACGAGCGGTCTCCTCCAGCGCCTGTTCGCAGCAATCGAACACGAGCAGCGCCTGCCAATCCCGCAGCGCCTGCGCGAGCGCAGCGAGGATGTCGTCAGCCTGCACGGTAACTCCGAGCTCCGCCGCCAGGGCGCCGGCGATGCAGGCGGGGTCGCTGATGATGCCGAAGTCGAGCAGCCAGGCGCCATGGCGGTATCCCTCCGCGGCGAGGTTGGCCACGTGGATCGCCAGGCTGGTCTTGCCGACGCCGCCGGTCCCGATGATGGTCACAAGCCGATGCTGCCCGAGCAGTCGGGTGATGTGCGCCGCAGCCTCGGCCCGGCCGATCAGGGGCGGTCCGACGGGCAGGCTGGGCTTCCGCAGCGCAGTCGGCGGGGTCGCCGTCCATGCCTCGACCGGCACCGCGAACCGATACCCGCGGCCGTTCACCGCGATGATGCTGCGCTCGCCCGCCTCGCCGCCGAGCGCCTTGCGGATTGCCGCGACATTCACCTTGAGGTTGGCGGGCTCGACGACCAGGCCGGGCCAGGCACGCGCCATGAGTTCGTCCTTGGTCAGAACCTGACCCGGACGCTCGACGAGCGCGGCGAGGATATCGGCCGCGCGGCCGCCGATCCGCACCGGCGTGGTCCCGTGCAGCAGAAGCTGCCGCTCCGGGATGAACTGGTGCTCGCCGAAGCAGTAGGTTTTCACGGCGTCTCCGCGATCGGGCCTTTGCATGGTCATAGTCCGCGGCAGCGGATTGCCGCCCGGAACCGCAGCACGGGCCCGCAGCCGCGCAAGGTAGAGCCGGCAGCACGCAGACTGCCGCGGGCGAACCGCCTCCGTGCGGCAGCAATTATTGAGCCGCATTGAGGGGTCGGCCGCATCACATCGCCGCAAGAAGCCTGCCCGGCGGTTCGATGCGGCGCCGGCTTAACCCGGCCGGACGCGTGCTTCCGCGCCCAGTGCGAGGAGGTCGAGTTCCTCCTCGATCACGTGGAAGGCGTCATCGCCGATCTCGCCCGAGGACCGCAACGCGAGCAGGGCTTCGCGCGCCGCGTGCACTGCCTGGGCCTGCAGCCGGACGGTGTTGTCCGGCATCTCCTCCACCGCAAGCTGTGCAAATTGCGTCGCGCAACCCATTCGCGCAGCAACGCCTCGCGCGCGGTCGAGGGCGGCGCATTCTCGACCAATCGGATAGCTGCTTCCGCGGATAGGCCGCGCGCCGTGCCTATCTCCGCCTTGAGAATGCCGTCGTCAGGGAAGTGCAGGCGTCGGAGCAGCGGCCCCAGCGTCGATCCCTGCAACCCGAGGGTGATCAGCACGACGCAGACCGCGGCGAAGACGATCTCATCGCGGTAAGGAAACCCCTCCGGCAGCGCGAGTGCCGTGGCAAGCGTGACCACGCCGCGCATGCCCGACCAGGAAATCACCAAAGCCCGCGCCGCGCTCGGCCCGAGGACGCGCTTGCCGCGCACCACCGGCGGTCCGTAGCGCCTGGTCCAGAGGTAATAGGCGGCATTGTAGATCATCACCCAGACGATCCTGGTCACCACGACCGCAAGGCAGGTGCCGAACGCCAGCCAGATGACCATGCCGGCATTGCCGTCCACGCGGCCGACGATGGCGCGCATCTGAAGCCCGATCAGCAGGAAGGCCACCGCATTGAGGACGAAGACCGAAACCTCCCACACCGCATAGGAGCCGATGCGGTGCTGTGCCGAGGTGACGCGTGGCACGTGGCGGGCGAGCGTCATCCCGAACACGACGACGGTGATGATCGACGAAAGATGCAGCGCCTCGGCCAGCAGCCAGACCGCAAAGGTACCGAGAAACTGGACCAGCACGACGATGGCGATGTTCGAGGTGAGCCGTTGCGCCACTGCCAGGTAGAGGCGCGCCGCGAGCCGGCCGGCGAGTGCGCCGCCGCCTGCCGTGAGCAACAGCAGCGGCGCCACCTGCAGGAGGGAGAAGCTGCCGGTCAGCGTGGCCGCGACGGCGATGCGATAGACCAGCAGCGCGGAGGCATCGTTGAACAGGCTCTCGCCTTCCAGGATCACGACGATGCGGTGAGGCGGGCGCAGCCGCTTTAGCACCGCGGTCGCTGCCGAGGCGTCGGGCGGTGCGACGATGGCACCGAGCGTCACGGCGGCGGCCCAGGGCATGTCCGGAACGCTCCAGCGGGCAATCACCGCCACTACCGCAACGGTAAGGCCCACGGCGACGAGTGCCAGCGTTGCGATGGGCACGATGTTGTCCCGCAGGTCGCGGGGGATGCGTCATAAGCGGCATCGAGCAGGATCGGCGCGACGAACAGCGCCAGCACCAGGGCGGGTTCCGGCGTGATGGCCGGCACGCCGGGGATGAAGGCAATCGCGCTGCCCGCGACGGCGAGGATCGCCGGATAGGGCACCGCAATCCGCTCGGCGAAGGCGGAGAGCAGTGCCGCGGCAAGGAGCAGCGCAATGATGATCTCGAACAGGTCCATGCACGCAGCCTAGACCGCAATGAAGATGTGCGGGCAGGTTGGCGAGCAAAGTCGCGGTCACGCTTCGGAGGACTTGGGCTGAGCGAGATCAGGCGTCGAAGGCATGTTCCCGGCAGGAATGACCGCTTCCCTCCCAACTCGGCTGTAGCCCATCCGGCCCACCCACTTTCGAATGCATCCGGCTCTGTTCACTGAGGCCATCAGGCTTAGTCGGCGGGAGTAGCGCCAGCGGGAACCTCGGGATGTGTGATACGGCCTAGCTCGCCAGAGACTTTCGTTTCCCGGTTCCCACCGCTGCGGGCAAATGGATTCGAACCTCAACCCCAACCTTGGCGACGTTGTGGTCGGGCTCACAAGAGTGTTCGCCATAGGCGGCTCCAGGCTCCCTGGACCCTCCTCTATTCCTGTGAGTCTGGCAGTCGCCGCGCGGTGGCTGCCCGACTCACAAGGGGGAAGGTGGGGCTTGGGGAGGGAACACCTGTTTCCCCTCCCCAATCTTATCCCCTGACCGCCGCCGAGCAGCTCTGTCCGCCGTCCACCGGCAGGCAGACCCCGGTGATAAAGCGCGATCTGTCGGACGCCAGAAAAACCGCCGCCGCGGCGACGTCCCAGGCGGTGCCCATCCGCCCCATCGGCACCATGCGGTTGCGGGCCTCGATCATCGCCTCGGGCGAGGCATAATGGTCGGCGATCTGGTTGTGGATCAGGGGCGTCTCGATCAGCCCGGGCATGATGCAATTGGCCCGGATGCCCTGCGCGGCATATTGCAGCGCCACCGCCACCGTCGCCTGGTTCACCGCCGCCTTGGCCGCGTAGTAGGCGAAGTATGGATACCCGGTCCAACGGATGGCCGCGAGCGAGGAGACGTTGACCACCGCCCCGGACCCCTGCGCCAGCATCTGCGGCAGCACCGCCCGCAGCGTGCGGTGGACCGAGCCGAGGTTGAGGTCCATCGCCGCCTGGAAGCGCGCCTCGTCCAGCTCCAGCGGCCCACCGGCGATCGCGGCGCCTACGTTGTTGTGCAGGATGTCGATGCGGCCGTATTCGGCCATGGCCCGCGCCACCGCGGCCTCGACCGAGGCGAGGCTGGTGACGTCGGCGGCCAGCGCGATGGCGGCATGGCCCTCGGCGGCGATGATGCCGGCGGTCTCGGCCGCCGCATCCTCGCGCAGGTCGATGCAGGCGACGCGGGCGCCTTCCCGCGCGTAAGCCACGGCAACCGCCTTGCCGTTGCCCCAGCCGGGGCCGGCGGAGCCCGCGCCGAAGACCAGCGCCACCTTGCCGTCCAGGCGTCCCGTCATTCTCGCAGTTCCGCTCACAGGAAGCCGATGGAAAGCCAGGGCACCGCCGCGATCAGGATCGTGCCCAGCAGCAGCGCCAGCATGTAGCCCCAGATCGGCCGCATGCCCTCGTCCGGGCTGATCCGGCTGATGGCGCAGGCGGCGTAGTAGCCGACCCCGAAGGGCGGCGCGAACAACCCGATGCCCATCGAGAGGATGACCACCATGGCGTAGTGCACCTCATGCACCCCCATGGTCCGCGCGATGGGAAACAGCAGCGGCCCGAACAGCACGATGGCGGGGATCCCCTCCAGCACGCTGCCGAGGATGACGAAGGCGAGGATCGAGACCGCGAGGAACCCCGCCTGCCCGCCCGGCAATGCCGCCATGGCGGCGGCCAGGTCGCGGGAGAAACCGGATTGCGTCAGCGCCCAGGCCATGCCGGTCGCAGCGCCGATGATCAGCAGGATGGCGCCGGACAGGGACGCGGTCTCGACCAGGATCGGCCCCAGCCGCTTCCAGTCGAACTGCCGGTAGACCAGCAGCCCGACGATCGCGCCATAGGCGATGCCGATGGTGGAGACCTCGGTCGCGGTCGCCACGCCCTCCACCACCGCGGCGCGGATCAGGAAGGGCAGGGCCAGCGCCGGCAGGGCGACGATGAGGCTCCGCAGGATCTCCCGCCCGCCCGGCCGCGCCACCCGCACCACGTCGGGGCCGCGATGCCGCCACCGCACGACGAGGCAGAGCACCAGCGCCAGCACCGCGCCCGGCAGCAGCCCGCCGGTGAAGAGCGCGCCGATCGAGACGCCGGTGACCGAGCCGATGGTGATGAGCACGAGGCTCGGCGGCACCGTCTCGGTCTGCGCCCCGGTCGCGGACAGCAGCGCCACGAGCTCGCCGGGCTTCGACCCGCGCTGCTGCATCTCCGGGAAGAGCACCGGCGCGACCGCGGCCATGTCGGCCGCCTTGGCGCCCGAGATGCCGGAGACGAGATACATCGCCCCCACCAGCACATAGGACAGCCCGCCCCGCACATGGCCCAGCAGGTTGGCGAGGAAGCGGATCATGGCGCGCGCCATGCCCGTCATCTCGATCAAGCTGCCGAGGAAGATGAAGAGCGGCACCGCGAGCAGGATGAGGTGCGACATCCCCTCGTCCATCCGCCCCACCACCACCATGATCGGCACGCGGGTGGTCAGCGCCAGGTAGCCGAAGGTGGCAAGGCCGAAGCAGAAGGCGATGGGGACGCCGGCCAGCACGGTGGCGGCGACCAGCCCGACGAAGAAGATCAGCAGGTTGAGGTTGCCGAGCGGCTTGAGGCTCGGCCCGGCCAGCCAGAAGCCGCCGGCGACGGCCGCCACCACCGCCAGCGCCGCCAGCCCCCGCGCCAACCCGGCCAGACGCAGCAACCGGACGACGGCCACCAGCAGCATCAGCCCGAGCCCGACCGGCAGCGCCGAGGCGCGCCAGCTGCCGGGGATCTCGAGCGCCGGGGTGACGATGAAGCTCTCCTCCACCGCGTAGTCGATGGCGGGATGCAGCACCAGCAGCAGGAAGCCGATCGGCGCGGCGATCGCGAGGGCTTCGAGGACGCCGCGCAGCGGCAGCGGCGCACGGGTCGCCAGCGCCGTCATCCGCATGTGCTCGCCGCGGCGGAACGCTACCACCGCGCCGAGCATGGCGAGCCAGAGGAAGAGGATCGAGGCCAGCTCGTCCGACCAGACCAGCGAGTTGTGGAAGACGTAGCGGGCGACGATGCCGGCCAGCAGCACCGCCGTCTCCACCGCGACCAGCACGGCCGCCGCCGTCTCCACCGCCAGGCCGAGCGCGGCTTCCGCCCGCCCCGCCCAGGCCCTCACCCCGCCCGGCGCGCGCGCCGTCGATACGACCTCCGGCACCAGCATGGGATCAGGTCAGCGCGCCGGTGGACCGCTCGAGGATGGCCCAGGCCTCCTCGCCGTAGCGCTGCTTCCACTGGGCGTAGAAGCCGGCCTTCTTCAGCGCCTCGCGGAAGGGCGCCGTCTCCGGCTGGTTGAACACCATGCCCTGCTTCGCCAGGTCGTCGCGCAGGCCGGCATTCAGCTTCGCCACGTCGGCGCGTTCCAGCATGGCGGCGGCGTTCCAGTTCCTCGCCACCACCTCCTGCGCGTCCTTCGGCAGCGCCGCCCAGGACCGGCGGTTGGCCAGCATCCAGAAGCCATCCCACATGTGGTTCGTCAGGGAGCAGTACTTCTGCACCTCGTACAGTTTGGCGGTGGAGATGATCGCCAGCGGGTTCTCCTGCCCGTCGACCACCTTGGTCTGCAGGGCGGAATAGACCTCGCTGAAATTGATGCTGGTCGGGGCCGCGCCGAAGGCCTGGAACAGCGAGGTCCAGAGCGGGCTGACGGGCACGCGGATCTTGAAGTTCTTCAGGTCGTCCGGCGAGGCGATCGGCTTGGAGGAGGCGGTGATCTGGCGGAAGCCGTTGTCCCAGATCTTGTCCATCACCATCAGCCCGGACTTGCCGATCTGGGCGCGGACATAGGCGCCGAGCCCGCCATCCATCGCCTTCCAGACAGCGTCGTAGTCGGGGAAGGCGAAGCCGACGCCGTTGATCGAGGCGGGCGGCACCAGCGTGGACAGGATCAGGCCCGAAAGGGTGAAGAACTCCACCGCGCCGGACCGCACCTGGCTGAGCACGTCGGTATCGGAGCCGAGCTGGTTGTTCGGGAAGATCTGGATCTCGACCCGGCCGCCGGTCTCCTCCTTGATCTTCGCCACCGCCTCCGTCGCCCGCAGGTTCAGCGGATGGGTGGCGGGCAGGTTGTTGGCATATTTGTAGGTGAATCTGGCGGCATGGGCCGGGCGCGCGAGCAGCGCCGGCGTCGCCAGGGAGGCGAGCAGAAGGGTGCGACGGTCGAGGCTGGCCATGTGGTTTCTTCCCCTGAGCGTGGCGGGGAGAAGCCTGGCGTGTCTCCCGGCCCTGGCGTGGACTGCCGGCGCCCCTTAGACCATGTCGGGCAGGGCGGCGAGCCGGTATTTTTCGCCCAGCCCCGCGGCCGGGAGACGCAAGATGACGCAACCAAGCCTGGCGCAGCCCGGCCCGGCCCTGCAGCCCCGGGTGGAAAGCCTGGGCGCATGGGCCACGCGGCTGGATTTCACCCTGGACCCCGGGCTGAGCCTGCTGGAGGCGGTGGCGCGGCCGCTGCGGGCAGCCGGCTTCGCCAGCGCGGTCCTCGAGATCGCGGGCGGCGGCTTCGGCCCCTTCGCCTATGTCCTGCCCGCCCATGCCCCGGATGCGGCGCATGCCGCCTGGTACAGCGGCACGCACGAGCCGCCGGGCGGCGCCCGGCTGGAACGCGGCAACGTCACCTTCGGCCAGCGGGCAGGCACGCCCTGGCTGCATTGCCACGCCATCTGGCGGGAGGCCTCCGGCCGCCGCGCCGGGCATGTGCTGCCGGAGGAGACCATCGTCGCCGCCCCGATCGCCGCCCGCGCCTGGGGACTCTCCGGCGCCGGCTTCGCGGTCGGGCCGGATGCGGAGACGAATTTCACCCTGTTCCAGCCGGCCCTGATGTCCGGGCCCGCGGGCGGAAGCCGCGCCCTGGTGCTGCGGGTGCGGCCGAACGAGGACCTGGTCGCGGCGCTTGAGATCGCCTGCCGCGCGCATGGCTTCACCCGCGCGGTGCTGCGCGGCGGCGTCGGCAGCCTGGTCTCGCCGCGCTTCGCCGAGGGCACCGGCACGGACGACATCGCCACCGAGCTGCTGGTCACCGGCGGCGGCCTCGGGCCGGAGGGCGGCGCGATGACGGTGGCGCTGGCCGACATGCGGGGCGAGGTCCATGCCGGCCGCGTGGTGCGCGGCGCCAATGCCACCTGCATCACCTGCGAACTGGTGCTGCAGGAAGTTGCGGCCTGACCCGGGCTTGCGGAGCGCGGCGGAACGGGGGTTGCATGGCGGGGCGCCAGCCGCGGAGACACTCGCCATGCAGAGACGCGATTTCCTCGCCACCGCCGCCATGCTGGCCGCGCCCGCCGCGGTGCGTGCGCAAGCCGCGACCACGCTGCGCTTCACCCCGCAGCAGGACCTGGTCACGCTCGATCCGGTCACTACCACGGCCTATATCAGCCGCAACCACGGCTACATGGTCTTCGACACGCTCTACGGCATGGACGGCGATTTCCAGGCGACGCCGCAGATGGTGGACGGCCATGTGGTCGAGGAGGATGGCCGCCGCTGGACCCTGACGCTGCGCGACGGGCTGCTGTTCCACGACGGGGAGAAGGTTTTGGCGCGGGATTGCGTCGCCAGCATCCGCCGCTGGGCGAAGCGCGATCCCTTCGGCGCCAGCCTGATGGAGGCGACCGAGGAGCTCTCCGCCCCCGACGACCGCACCATCCGCTTCCGCCTGAAGCGTCCCTTCCCGCTGCTGCCGCTGGCCCTCGGCAAGGCCAGCGTGCCGGTCTGCGCGATGATGCCGGAGCGGCTGGCGAACACCGACCCCTTCCGCCAGGTGCCGGAGATGATCGGCAGCGGCCCCTTCCGCTTCAAGGCGGACGAGCGCGTCGCGGGGTCTCTGACCACATACACGAAATTTGAGAAGTACGTCCCGCGCCGCGACGGCACGGTCACCTGGACCGCCGGCCCCAAGGTGGTGCATTTCGATCGCGTCGAATGGCGCGTGATGCCGGACCCCTCGACCGCCACTTCGTCGCTGATCGCGGGGGAGCAGGACTGGCAGGAATACGCCTATCACGACCAGCTCTCGCTGCTGCGACGGACGCGCGGCGTCACGGTGAAGGTGCTGGACCGCACCGGCTTCGTCGGCATGGTGCGGCAGAACCATACCCAGCCGCCCTTCGACAATCCAGGCATCCGCCGCGCGCTCTGGGCGGCGCTCGACCAGACCTCGATGATGCAAGCGGTGGTCGGGCCGGCCGAGACCGATCTCTACAAGGTGCCGCTCGGCTTCTTCGCGCCGGGGACGCCGATGGCCTCGGATGCCGGCATGGGGGTGCTGGCCGGCCCGCCGGATGCGGGCAAGGCGCGCGAGATGCTGCGCGCCGCCGGCTACAAGGGCGAGCCGGTGGTGCTGATGGTGCCGTCGAACTCGGCGGTGCTGCTGGCGCTGGGCGCGGTCTTCGAGGACATGCTGAAGCGCATCGGCATGAACGTCGAGGTCTATGCGGTCGAGTTCAACGCCATGCTGCAGCGGCGCAACCGCCGTGGCCCGCCATCCGAGGGAGGCTGGAGCCTCTTCGTCACCAACTGGTCGGGCGCCGACTGGCTGACCCCGGCCGGGCATATCGCGCTGCGCGGCGGCGGCGAGGCGGGCTATGCCGGCTGGGCCAGCATGCCCCGCATGGAGGAATTGCGCGAGGCCTGGTTCCGCGCGCCGGACCTGGCGGCGCAGCAGGCGATCTGCCGGGAGATGCAGCAATTGGCCTTCGACGAGGTCGCCTACTACCCTCTCGGCCAGTACCTGCAGCCGACCGCCTGGCGCAACCTCGGCGGCGTCAACGACGGCTTTGCCACCTTCTGGAACGTGAGGCGCACCTGAATGGCCGGGAATGACAGCATGCGCGCCGCCGCGCTCGACTGGATCACGGCGAACGAGGCGCGCATGTCGGCCTTCTGCGCCGGCATCTGGGCGCATGCCGAGCCGGCCTGGCGCGAGTACAAATCGGCCCGCGACTATGTCGATCTGCTGCGGGCCGAGGGCTTCACGGTGGAGGCCGGCTCGGGCGGCATGCCGACCGCCTTCGTCGCCACATGGGGCGAGGGGAAGCCGGTGCTCGCCGGCTTCTCGGAATACGATGCGGTGCCTGGCAATTCGCAGCAGGTGGTGCCCCGCCCGGCACCGCGCGAGGGGCTGCACCCCTATGCCGCCGGTCATACCGACCCGCATTCGATGCTCGGCACCGCCTCGCTCGCCGCCATGCTGGGCGCAAAGGCGGCGATGCAGGCGCATGGCGTGACGGGCCAGCTCAAGCTATTCGGCGAGCCAGCGGAGAAGGTCTGCGGCTCGAAGCCCATCCATGCCGCGAAGGGCTACTATGACGGGCTCGACGCCGCCGTGGTCTGGCATCCCTGGCCGCTGAACACGGTGACCTCGGACACGCAGTTCGGCGCCTACTGGTCCGCCGTCATCACCTTCGAGGCCGAGAACCCCGAGGGTTGGATCGACCCCTCGCTGATGCCGATCGAGGGCGCGCATGCGGCCGCCCGCTGCCCCGGCGCGCTCGACGCCATGATGCTGATGTACACGACGACGAAATACACGAAGGAGGCGATGTTCCCGCATGCCGGGTCCTGGACGCTGAACGAGTTCGTCCTAGGCGATGGCGGCGCGACCTCGGACAACCTGACGCCGCGCTTCGCGCAGATCCAGTATTCCTGGCGCGCCTCCTCGCTCGGCATCCAGGAACAGATCTGGCGGGTGCTGGCGCAGAATGCCCGGCACGTGGCCTCCGTCACCGGCTGCCGCGCCTTCGTGCGCTGGGTGACCAGGACCCGGGTCGGCGTGCCGAACACGGTGATGACCGACCTCACCTGGAAGAACCTGCAGGCGGTCGGCGCGCCGCGCTATGGGGAGGCGGCCTTGGCGTTCGGCCGCGCCATCCAGCGCAACCTCGGCCTCGAGGCGATGGAGGACCCCTTCATCGCCAGCGTCACCCAACTGACGCCGCCCGAGGTGAACGAGGCCAGGCTGCGCGCCAGCCTCCCCGCCTGGCAGAAGCACCTGTCCGCCGACGACTATGTCGAGTTCTGCTGGCACGCGCCGACGGTGCGGCTGCTGGCCGCCCGGCCGCGGCTGCGCCCGCCCTCGCCCGGCTATGCCTATCCGAACTGGGCCTACAACGCGCTCGGCGGGCTGCCGGCCGCGGTGGATCCCGGCATGTTCGTCGCGGCGAAGACCATGGCGCTGACCTTCGTCGACCTGGCGACGCAGCCGGATGTCCTGGCGGCGGCGCAGGCCGAGTTCCGTGCGCGCACGAAGTTCGGTACGCCGGACTGGGTCGGCCCGCTGCTGCCACCCGACTTCGACCCACCGGTCGACCTGCGCTGGCCGGAATACGTGGCGACGCCGCGCGGCGAGGAATGGTGCTTCCCGACACCGACGCATGGGACGGGCGCCGGGGAGGCGCTCTGACGGAGAAGAAAGGCCAGGAGTCCGGCGCTCGCCACGCTGCGGCTGCCAGACTCACAAAAAGCAATGGAAGGGTTGGACGCATGCGTCCAACGGGAGGAAACACTTTTTCCTCCCCAATCTCCCTACTCCGGCTGCACCCCTGCCGCGCGCAGCAGCGCCACGCCGCGCCGCATCTCCGCCTGCAGGAACTCCATCACCTGGGCCGGCGTCGCCACCTCCGGCACCGGCTGCACCGAAAGTTCCGCCAGCCGCGCCGCGGATTGCTGCTGCGCCGCGGCGAAGGCGCCCCGCAGCGTGGCGAGGGCCGCGGGCGGCGTCCGCGCCGGGGCCAGCGCCACCAGCCAGGCCTCGTGGCGGAATTCCGGCAGGCCGGCCTCGGCCGCGGTCGGCACCTCCGGCAGGCTGCCCACCCGCTGCGGCCCGGCGATCGCCAGCGGCCGCACCGCCCCGCCGCGGATGACGCCGAGCGCGGAGGGGATCGGGTCCACCACGAAGATCGCATCGCCGGTGACCACCGCCTGCATCGCCGGCCCGCCGCCGCGGTAGTGCACCGGCTGGACATCGGTGCCCGATGCCGCGCGGAACACCTCGCCGGCCACATGCACCGCGCTGCCGATCCCGGCGCTGGCGAAGTGGTGCCTGCCCGGCTCCGCCCGCAGCTTGGCCAGCAGCCCGGCCAAGTCGGCGATCCCCGATTTCGGGTTCACCACCAGCACCTGCGGGATGCGGCCGAGATGCGCGATCCCGGCGAAGTCGCCGATCGGGTCGAAGGGCAGCCGCGCCACCAGCGCCGGGGCGATGACATGGGCATTGCTGTGGATGAGGATGGTGTGGCCATCCGGCGCCGCCTTCGCCACCGCATCCATGCCGACCAGCCCGGCCGCGCCGCCCGGCCGGTTCTCCACCACCACGGACTGGCCGAGCGCGGCGGAGGCGCCCTCCGCCAGCACCCGCGCCACCACGTCGGTCGTGCCGCCCGGGGCGAAGGGCACCACCACGCGGACCGGGCGGTCCGGCATCCAGCGCGCCTGGGCATGGGCGGCGACGGGCAGGGCGGCGAGCGCGAGCAGGCTGCGGCGGCTGGGCATGGCGTGTTTCGTCCCCGGACTCGTTGCGGCCACCCTGCCGGGCCGCGCCGCCCCCTGTCCAGCCGCCCCCGGTTGCGCGCGCCGCGCCGCCGGACCACCATCCGCGCAACCCTGGGGGACCCGTCCATGCAGCGCTTCGAGCTTCGCCTTCCTCTCCACCACCATCGGCGCCGCGCCCAAGGCGGCCCAGGCGATCGAGGCCTGGTCGCGGGAAGGCAAGGGCGGGCTGCACGCTGTCTGGGCCTCCGAGGTCGGGCTGCTGAACCAGGTGCTGGTGCTGCGCAGCTTCGAGGACGAGGCCGCCCTGGCCACGGAGCGGCAGCGCGCTCTGACCAGCAGCAGCCCCTTCGGCTGCGGCGAATGGCTGACCGGCCTGTCCATGGACGCCTATGCGCCCTTCCCCTTCATCCCGCCGGTGCCCGAGGCCGGCGCGCTCGGCCCGGTCTATGAGGTGCGCAGCTACATCCTGAAGACCGGCGGGCTGGAGCCCACCATGGCCGCCTGGAAGGAGCAGCTGCCGGAGCGCCTGAAGCTCTCGCCGCTGGTCGTCGCCATGCATGCTGTGGACGGGCCGCCGCGCTTCACCCATATCTGGGCCTACAAGAGCATGAACGACCGGCTGGCGATCCGTGGCGACGCCGTCGCCCGCGGCATCTGGCCGCCCAAGGGCGGGCCGACCTGGCTGGCCGAGATGCGCAGCACGATCTGCCTGCCGACCGCGGTGTCCCCGCTGAAGTAGCGGGGGATGGAGCCCTTCCTCTCGCTCGCCCATCTCACCGTGCTCGACCTGCCGCCGCCCGCCGTCATCCGGGTGGCGGCGGAGGCGGGCTGCCGCGCGGTCGGGCTGCGGCTGCTGCCGGTGGCGCCGGGCGCGGCGGGCTATCCGTTGCAGGACGACCCCACCCTGCTGCGGGAGACGCAGGCGGCGATGGCGGCGACCGGCATCGCGGTCGCCGACCTCGAGATCGTCATGCTGCGGCCGGAAACGCGGGTCGCGGACTTCCTGCCCTTCTTCGAGGCGGGGCGCAGCTCGGCGCGAAGCATGTGCTGGTCGCCGGCTACGATCCGGACGAGGCGCGGCTGACCGCCAGCTTCGCCGCCTTCTGCGCGGCCGCAGCGCCCTTCGGCCTGACCGGCGATCTCGAATTCATGCCCTGGACCGACACGCCCGACCTGGCCGCGGCCATCCGCGTCGTGCGCGCCGCGGCCCAGCCGAATGGCGGCATCTTGGTCGATGCGCTGCATTTCGACCGCTCGCGGAGCCGCGTGGAGGATATCGGCACCGTGCCGGCGGAGTGGCTGCACTACTGGCAGCTTTGCGACGCGCCGGCGGAGCGCCCGGCGACGACCGAGGGCCTGCTGCACACCGCCCGGGCCGAGCGGCTCTTCCCCGGCGAGGGCGGGCTCGACCTGCCGCCGCTGGTGCGGGCCATGCCGCCGGGCATCCCGGTCAGCCTGGAGGTCCCGACCCTGGAACTGGCCAGGACCATGGGGCCGGAGGCGCGGGTGCGGCGTGCGGCGATGGCCGCGCGTCGGGTGATCGCCGCCGCGCGGGCCGCGGCATGACCGGCACGCTGCAGGGCCAGGGCGCCATCGTCACCGGCGGCGCGCGCGGAATCGGCCTCGGCATCGCCCGCCGCCTGGCTGCCGAGGGTGCCCGCGTGATGATCTGGGACCGCGACCCGGAGGCCTTCGACCACAGCTTCGCGCCCGCCCTCGTCACCCGGGTGGACGTCGCCGACCTCAAGGCGGTGGAGGCGGCCTTCGGGGAGGCCGTCGCCGCGCTCGGCGCGGTCGACATCCTGGTGAACAATGCCGGGATCAACGGCCCGGTGGTCGACGCTTGGGACTACCCGCCGGAGGCCTGGGCGCAGGTCATCGCCATCGACCTCACCGCCGTCTTCTATTGCTGCCGCGCCGCCACGCCGCACATGCGCGAGCGCGGTTACGGACGGATCGTCAACGTCGCCTCGATCGCGGGGAAGGAAGGCGTGCCGCGCATCTCCGCCTATTCCGCCGCCAAGGCGGGCGTCATCGGCTTCACCAAGTCGCTCGGCAAGGAGCTGGCCGGCAGCGGCGTCACCGCCAACTGCATCGCCCCGGCTATCACCGAGACCGACCTGTTCCGCGAGATGACGCCGGAGCACATCGCCGCCATGAAGGCAAAGATCCCGATGGGCCGCGCCCTGACGATCCCCGAGATCGCCGCCATGGTGGCCTGGATCGCCGGGCCGGAATGCAGCTTCACCACCGGCTTCGCCTTCGACCTGACGGGCGGCAGGGCGACGTATTGAGGAACGGGGAGAAGGTATTCTCCCCCGAACCCCCTCATCTCTTTTTGTGAGTCCAGCACTCGCCACCGCGGCGGCTGCCAGACTCATAAAAGGGAAGGGTGGGAGCTTGGGGAGGGAATACTTTTCCCTCCCCAATCTTGAACGCATGGGGGAAGGAAGATCCATGGACGACCTGAAGGGCAAGGTGGCGCTGGTCACCGGCGCCAGCCGCGGCCTCGGCGAGGGCGCGGCGCGCGAGCTCGCCGCCCGCGGCGCCTCGGTCATGCTGGTGGCGCGCGACGGCGCCGCGGTCGCCGCCGTGGCGAAGGGCATCGGCGGCAACGCGGCGTCCAGAATCGCTCGACGTCTCCGACTATGCGGCGGTGGAGCGCGTGGTCGCCGCCACCCGCGCCCGCTTCGGCGGGCTCGACATCCTGGTGAACAATGCCGGCGTCATCGAGCCGATCGCCGAGATCGCCTCGTCCGACCCCGCCGCCTGGGCGCGCAACATCCAGATCAACCTGATCGGCGCCTACAACGTGGTGCGCGCGGTGCTGCCGGGGATGCTCGCGGGCGGCGGCGGCACGATCATCGACATCTCCTCCGGCGCCGCCTACCGGCCGCTCGAGGGCTGGAGCGCCTATTGCTCGGGCAAGGCGGGGCTGGCGATGTTCACCAATGCCATCGCCCTCGAGACGGCGGGGCGCGGCATCCGGGTCTTCGGCTTCTCCCCCGGCACCATCGACACCGAGATGCAGGTGAAGATCCGGGCGTCCGGGATGAACGTCATCAGCAAGATCCCCCGCGGCGACCTGCTGCCGGTGGCGCATGCGGTACGCGGGCTGGTCTACCTCTGCACCCCAGCGGCGGATGACCTGCACGGCAGCGATGCCTCGATGCGGGACGACGCGTTCCGGGCGCGGATCGGCCTCGGCTAGGCCCGCCCATCCCGCCCCGGTCTGGACAGCCGGGCCGCGGCGCGGGATGGTCCGGCGAAGCACGAGGGGAAACGCATGACGACGGTGCCGGACGCGGCCGAGGATTGGCCCGACCAGATCTATGACCTGCTGAAACAGCACGAGATCCGCCAGGTGGCCCTGGTGCCCGATGCCGGGCATTCCCGGCTGATCAAGCGCTGCCTCGCCGACAACGACATCAAGGTGACCACCCTGACGACCGAGGAGGAGGGCATCGCCCTGGTCTTCGGCGCCTGGCTGGGCGGCGAGAAGGCGGTGCTGCTGATGCAGTCCTCCGGCGTCGGCAACTGCATCAACATGCTCTCGGTGCCCATCGCGCACCGCACGCCCTGCCCGATGATCGTGACGATGCGCGGCGACTATGGCGAGTTCAACCCCTTCCAGGTGCCGATGGGCAACGCCACCCAGGCGGTGCTGGAGGCGATGGGCACGCTGGTGAAGCGCGCCGACACGCCGGAGGATGTCGCCCCCACCGTGAACGCCACGCTGCGCATGGCCTTCAACACCTACCGCCCGACCGCGACCCTGATCGGCCAGCGCGTCATCGGCGCCAAGACCTTCGGGAAGTGACCGCCATGATCGAAGTCGCGGAAAGCGGCAAGCTGGAGCGCCGCTCCGTCGTCCGGGCGCTGCTCGAGGATCGCGGCGAGATGCTGGCGATCGGCGGGCTCGGCGCCCCGGCCTGGGACATCACCGCGGCCGGCGACTGCCCGCAGAACCTGCCGCTCTGGGGCGGCATGGGCGGCGCGGCGGTGATGGGCCTCGGCCTCGCCCTCGCGCAGCCGGCGAAGCCCGTGCTGGTCATCACCGGCGACGGCGAGATGCTGATGGGCATCGGCAGCCTGGCCACCATCGCCACCAAGCAGCCGCGCAACCTCTCTGTCGTGGTGCTGGACAACGAGCATTACGGCGAGACCGGGATGCAGGAGACGGCGACGCGGCATGGCGTCGACCTCGCCGGCATGGCCAAGGCCGCGGGCATCACCGACAGCCGCAAGGTCACGACCCCGGCCGAACTGCTGGCGCTGCGCGACGCCATCCGTGCCGGCCATGGCCCGATCTTCGCCCAGGTGAAGATCGACGCCGCCAGCCTGCCGCTGGTCCTGCCGCCGCGCGAGGCTTCGATCCTGCAGGCGCGGATGCGGGAAGCCATCCTCGGTCCCAAGGCCCATCTGCAATGAGGCGCCGCGCGCTGCTGCTGGCGGGCCTCGCCACGCCGGTTGCGGCGCGCGCGCAGGGCTGGGTGCCGGACCGTCCGATCCGCCTGCTGGTCGGCTTCGCCGCGGGCGGCGCTCGGACCTCACGGCGCGGCTGGTCGCGCAGGCGCTCGGCGAGCGGCTCGGCCAGCCGGTGCTGGTGGAGAACCGGCCGGGCGCCGCCGGCAACATCGCGGCCGAGGCGGCGGCGCGGGCGGCGCCGGACGGGCATACGCTGCTGTTCGGCGTCAGCAGCACGCTGGCCGCCAACCGTGCCCTCTACAAGTCGCTGCCCTTCGATACGTTGCGCGACTTCGCTCCGGTCTCGCAGGTCGCGGTCATCCCGAACCTGATCGTGGTGAACCCGGACCTGCCGGTGCACGACATCCCCGGGCTGATCGACTACGCCAGGCGCAACCCGGGCAGGATCTTCTACGGCAGCGCCGGCGCCGGGACCTCGCTGCACCTGGCCGCGGCGAGCTTCGCGTCCCGCGCCGCGATCGAGATGGTGCACGTGCCCTATCGCGGCGGCGCGCCGGCGGCGACCGACCTGATCGCCGGCAAGATCCAGCTCATCGCCTCGCCCATGGTGGAGGTGCTGGCGGCGGTCCAGGCCGGGCAGTTGCGGCCGCTGGCGGTGACGACGGCAAATCGCTCCCCCGCGCTGCCGCAGATCCCGACGGTCGCCGAGACGCTGCCGGGCTTCGAGGTGCCGCTTTGGAACGGCATCCTCGCCCCGGCCGAGACGCCGCCGGCCGCCATCGCCCGGCTCTCGGCCGAGATCGGCACGGCGCTGGGCAGCGAGCCGATGCGGCGCCGGCTGACCGAGCAGGGCAGCGAGCCCAGGCCCAGCACGCCCGAGCAATCTGCCGGCTTCATCCGCGCCGAGATCCCCCGCTGGTCGGACATCGTCCGCGTCTCCGGCGCCACCGCCGATTAGGGAACCACGCCACATGCCGCATGTCGTCTGCCTCCGCCCCGTCCATCCCGAAGCCCTCGCGCTGCTGCGCGCCTCGCCCGGCGTCACGGTCGAGGTGCTGGAGCCGGTGAATGCCGAGACCATCGCCGCCGCCATGCCGAAGGCGGATGCGGTGATCGTCCGCGCCACGCCGATCAACCGCGAATTCCCTGGCCCATGCGCCCAACCTCCGCATCGTCGCCCGGCACGGCGTCGGCTACGACGCGGTGGATGTCCCGGCGCTGACCGAGCGCGGCATCCCGCTGACCGTGACGCCGGACGCCAACGCCGCCTGCGTCGCCGAGCACGCGCTGATGCTGATGCTGAACGTCGCCCGGCAGACCCGGTACTACGACGCCGCGGTGCGCGAGCTGCGCTGGAGCAACCCGCCGGTGCCCGACACCTTCGACCTCGGCGGCAAGACCGTGCTGGTGATGGGCTTCGGCCGCATCGGCGGGCGCGTGGCGCGGCTCTGCAAGGCCTTCGACATGAGGGTGCTGGTGCGCGACCCCTTCATCCCGCAGAACACCATCAAGGGCGCCGGCTTCATCCCGGCCAAGGATTTGCAGGCGGCGCTGGCCGAGGCCGACGTGGTGACGCTGCACCTGCCGTCAAGCGAGAAGACCCGCGGCATCGTCAATGGCGAGTTCCTGGCCTCGATGAAGCAGGGCGCGGTGCTGATCAACACCGCCCGCGGCACCCTGGTGGAGGAGAAGGCGCTGGCCGGCGCGCTGACCAGCGGCCACCTGAAGGCCGCCGGCCTCGACGTGTTCTGGGAGGAGCCGGCCACGGCCGACAACCCGCTGCTGAAGCTGCCGAACGTGGTGATGACGCCGCATTCGGCGGCGGCGACCGAACAGGGGCTGCGGCGCATGGCGCTGTCCTGCGCCGACAGCATCCTCTCGGTCTTCGCCAACAAGCTCGACCCGGACGTGGTCATCAACCAGGAGGTGCTGCGCGGCAACGCGTAGCCCTTATCCGGCAGAAGGGAGGACAAGCATGGTGGACAACCCGCTTCTCACGCTCGCCGAGCACGCCGCCTCCTGGCGCGGCCGGCCGTTGCCCGACGAGGTTGCCCACCATGCAAGGCGGGCGCTGATCGACTGGTTCGCGGCGCTGCTGCCCGGCCTGTCGAAGCCGCCCGCCACCCTGCTGGCCGCCGCCATGGCCGCGGAGCGCGGGCCGGGCCGGTCGATCTGCTATGTGGACGGCCAGCCCTCCCCGCTGCGGCATGCGGCGCTGCTGAATGCGACCGCCAGCCACACGGTCGAGTTCGACGACATCTTCCGCGATGCCGGCTACCACCCGGGCTGCCCCACCATCGCCCCGGCGCTGGCCGCGGTGCAGCAGCAGGGCGGCAGCATGGACGACCTGCTGCGCGCCATCACCGCGGGCTACGAGGTCTCCTGCCGCATCGGGATGGCGGTGCAGCCGAGCCACTACAAGAACTGGCACACCACCGGCACCGTCGGCACCTTCGGCGCGGCGGTCGCCACCGCCATGGCGCTCGGCTGCGACGCCGAGAAGATCGGGCACGCCATCGCCACCGCGGCGACCTTCGCCGGCGGGCTGCAGCAGGCCTTCCTCTCGGACAGCATGTCGAAGCCGCTGCATCCCGGCCATGCGGCGGATGCCGGGGCGCTCGCGGCGATCGGCGCCGCGGCCGGCGTGACCGGCGCGCTCGACGCGCTGCACGGGCCGAAGGGCTTCGCCGCCGCGACCAGCGAGGATGCCGGCAAGTGGGACAAGGCGCTGGCGGACCTGGATAGCCGGGTCTGCATCACCGAGATGACCTTCAAGAACCACGGCTGCTGCGGCCATATATTCGCCGCGCTGGATGCCGTGCGGGATCTGCAGGTCGAGCACGGCTTCACCGCCACCGAGGTCGCCCGCATCCGGGTCGGCGGCTATGGCCCGACCAAGAGCATCTGCGACCGCCCCTCCATCACCACGGAACAGGAGGCCCGCTTCTCGGTCCAGTTCACCATGGGGGCGCTGCTGGTGCTCGGCGGCGTCCGCATCGCCGCCTTCGAGCCGGCGAACCTGGTCAACCGCGCCATCCGCGCCATCATGCCGAAGGTGACGGTCGAGCTCGACCCGGAGCTGGCCGATGCCTATCCGGCGAAGCGCGCCGCCAAGGTCTGGCTGGACCTGGCCGATGGCCGGCAGCTGTACCGCTACCAGCCGACCCGCAAGGGCGATCCGGACGCGCCGTTGTCGGATGCCGAACTGGGCGAGAAATTCCGCGAGCTCTGCGCGCCGGTCATCGGCGCCCCGGCGGCCGAGGCGATGCTCGACGGCCTGTGGCAGGGCAGCGCCGTGCCAGGCGCGCTGCCGCAGATCTTGCGCCAGGCGGCCGAATGATGCGATGGCGGCGCGGCCTCACCCGCCGCGATGCGCAGCCCCTGTCGAGGCTGCCGATGTTGCGCGCCATGCCCTGTCTTCCCTCGCGGCCCGCTGGTGCCGCAACGGAGCGATGGAACGCATCCAAAAACAGTAAACACTAATATGACCGGCGGGCGAAGCCGGAGAGCTGCCCATGCCGACCCCGCTCACCCCTGACGCGACCGCCCGGATGCTGCGCGCAGCCACCGTCCTGGTCGCTGTGCGGGAGCCGGACGAGCATGCCGGAGCGCGGATTCCCCGCGCCATCGGCCATCCGGTGTCGCGCCCCGGCATGGCCGGGCTGGTGCTCGCCGGGGGCAGCGGCACCTGCGGGATGACGCGGCTGCCGCGCCGCATGCCACGGAACCGCGCCGAATCCCGACCCGGGATGCGGGGCTCAGTCCCCCGGCGGGCAATAGAGGTCGCGCAGCACTTCCAGCAGCCGCGCCGCCTTGGGGTCGGCCAGCCGGTACCAGATCGTCTGGGCCTCCCGCCGCGTGGCGACAAGCTGGTCTTCCCGCAGCCGCGCCAGGTGCTGCGACAGGGCGGATTGCGAAAGCCCGACCACGCCGACCATCTCGGTCACGTTCATCTCGCCGCCGGCCGCCAGGTGGCAGAGGACGAGCAAACGCTTCTCATGCGCAAGCAGACGGAGCAGCCGGGCGGCCTCGGCGGCGCGTTCCTCGAGCACCTCCAGCGGCATCAGTGTCGTCACGATCGGCCCCCATCTGCGTCAACGCATATTGCAGGCGTGCCGCCACGGACCAGCTCCAGGGAGCCTGCCAAGCGACCTGCCCTGCTTCGATCCATGGCGTCCCGCCGATCCTTCCGGCACCGCCCACGTGGCGTGCAGAGGCCTTCGCGCCGATCCCGGGCGACCGGCAAAGCCCGGCGCAGCTTTGCACATCGCTCCGTGATGGATGTTTGGTGATGGATCTTCCGCAGCGCAAGGCCTGGATCACATGTACCGGACAATGATGCTTGGTTATCGTTGGCCCATGGCCGGATCCTCGCCGCCACGCCTTGCAGTGGCTAGACTGCGCGGCAAGCGCCCTGTGCCGGATTGTGCCCGATGCATCGAACCAAGCTGCCGCCTGCCGTCGAATTCCTGATCCGCCATGCGGCCATCGGCTTCGGGCTGGCGACGCTGTTCGTCATGGTGCTGTTCTGGGCCGATCCGGGTGGGATCGCCCAGGTGCTGCAACGCGCGCCGGGGCATCCCTGGCCCACCCTGCTGCTCTGGTTCTTCTGCGGGCTGACCCTCGGCGCGGTGCAGATGGGCATCGCGGTGATGCTGCAGGACGGCCCGCCGGACGACGACGACCGCGGCGGCGGCCGGCACGACCGCCTGCTGGCGCCGATCCCCATCCGGGCCCAGGCCGGTCGCCGCGGCTGACGCCGCGCTCAATGGGCATGCGCGCCGCGGGCGATCGCCAGGTGATGCGCCTGGTGGTGCGCGCCGCTTGCCATCAGGCCGAAGAAGCCGAGGCCGCGGATATGGGCGACTTCCTTCGGATCGGCTGAGGTCACGACCAGCCGGACGCCCTCCGGCACCACCTCGCTCGCGGCCCGCCAGCCCTGCATCCCGTCCAGCTCCCGCGCATGCGCCGGCACCATGCGCCGCAGGGCGTCCAGGGTGCGGCCCTGGCCTGTGGCGGTGACCTCCACCCCGCCCTCGATGCGGCGGGTCGTGGCCTCGGCGCGCAGCATCACCTCCGCCATGTCCACCAGATGCAGCCGCAGCGCATCGAGGTCGACGCGCGACCAGTCGGTCGCCGGGTCGGCCTCCAGCAGGCGGACGACCTCCTGCAACGCGGCGAAGGCGTCCTGGCCGGCCAGGCCGGGCAGCGGTCCGGCCGGTGCGGCGCGGCCCGCGCCATGCGCATGCGCGTGCGCCGTGCCCTGCATCGGGGCGGGCTGGGCGAGCGCGCCGCCGGCCAGCAGGCAGAGGCCGAGGAGGAGGGGCTTAGGGGACATGGCGGGCTCCGGCATCGAAGGCCGCATCCTGGCACAGGCAAACCGCCGCCGCGCCAAGCCGTTGCCCGCGGCACCGCCATACCGGGAGATGCCATGCCGATGCCCCGCCACCGCCTCCGCGCCCTGCTCCTCGCCTGCCTGCCGGCCCTGGCCGGCTGCACCGGCTCCGGCGCCACGGGGCCGGTGGCGCAGCCGCCCGGCGCGCCGGAGACGGCCCGGACCAGCGCGCTGGCCACCGCCGCCGCCACCCTGCAGCGCGACGCGCCGGTGAGCAACCTCGACGTCTACCTGGTAGGGTTCCACCCGATGCGGGACCACCCGGAGCGGCAGATGGAAGCGCACCATTTCTGCCACGTGGTGAACGAGGAGCTGATGCAGTGCGCGCTGTTCGACGGCAACACGCGCGCCGCCAACCTCACGGGCATCGAGTTCATCATCGCCGAGCGGCTCTTCGCCACCCTGCCGCCGCAGGAGCGGCAGTACTGGCATCCGCACAACGCGGAGATCCTCTCGGGCCAGCTGGTCGCGCCCGGCATCCCGGCGGCAGCGGAGCATGCGCTGATGGCCAGCAAGATGAACAGCTACGGCAAGACCTGGCATGTCTGGGACACTGCCATGGATTCCCTGCCGCTCGGCCCGCCGCAGCTCGCCTGGTCCTTCAACCGGGAGGGGAGGCGCGGCCCGGCCTGGTCGAGGCGCGCGACCGCCGCATGGGGATCGACACCGCGGAGCGGCGCCGGGCGCGGCAGGACCTGCGCCCGCTGGCGCGTCCGCAGCACGGCGTCGATGCGCTGCGCGGCCGCTTCGGCCGGCCGACCGAGGCGGTCCCGGGGGTGGAGGCGGCGCGATAGGCTCCCCCGACAAGCCCATGGCGTGGCGACCCGGTCCGCCGCTAGCCTGACGCCCAAGCAACGACGCTGGGGGGAACGGCATGCCGCGGATCGGGCATCTCATCGGGCGGCGCGGGGCGCTGCTGGGCGCGCCGGCGCTGCTGGCAGGGGCCGGGGCCGCGCGGGGGCAGGCCTGGCCGGGGCGGCAGGTGCGCATCGTCGTCGGCTTTGCCGCCGGCGGCGCCAACGACATCATGGCGCGGCTGATCGCCGGCAAGCTCGGCGAGCGCGTCCCCGGCACCGCCTTCGTGGTGGAGAACCGGCCCGGCGCCGGCACCCTGCTGGCGGCGGAGAACGTCGCGCGCGCGGCGCCGGACGGCGCGACCTTCCTCTATGCCTCGACCTCCACGCTGATCACCCTGCTGGTCAACCGCGGCAGCGGGCTGGACCCGGTGCGCGACTTCGCCGCCGTCACCATGGCGCAGTCCTCGCCGCTGCTGATGGTCTCCCGCCCCGACTTCCCCGCCAGGACCCTGCCGGAGCTGCTGGCGCTCGCCCGGCAGCGGCCGGTCACCGTCTCCCACCCCGGCACCGGCGGCATCAACCACCTGGCCATGGCGATGCTGACCCAGCGCACCGGCGTCGATTTCACCCTGGTTCCCTATACCGGCAACCAGCCTTCGCTGACCGCCCTGGTGCGCGGCGACGTGGATGTCGCGCATGACAGCTTCTTCGCCACCAAGGGGCTGCTGGGGAATGGCAGCATCCGGCCGATCGCCGTCACCAGCGCGCAGCCCGCCGCCGCCATGCCCGAGGTGCCGACCGTCGCCGCCACGGTGCCGGGCTACGAGGTGCTGTTCTGGGGCGGGCTGATGGCGCCACGCGGGGTGCCGGAGCCGATCCTCGACCGCATGGCGGCCGAGGTGGACGCGATCCTGCACCTGCCCGAAGTGATGGAACGGGTGAGCAGCTTCGGCGCCGACGCGGTCGGGCTCGGCCGCGCCCAGTATGCGAAGACCATTGCCGAGGATTGGGCGCGCTGGGGCGCGGTGGTGCGGGAGATCGGGCTGAAAGGGGATTGAAGGCAAGGGGAGAAAGTATTCTCCCCCGGACCTCCTCATTTATTTTTCCGGGCCTGGCACCCGCCATCCGTTGGCGGCCGACCCGCAAAGGGAAGGCTGGGGAGGGAATACCTGTTTCCCTCCGCAACCCTGCTACTTCGGCGCGGTCGCCACGGCCTGGAAGTTGGCCAGGCTGTCCTCCGCCACGCGGAACCACTGCACCTGCTCCACCCGGAAGCGGTCCCAGTGCTCGTGGATCTTCTTGAAGCGCGCATTCTGCGCGCCGATCTCGGCGTAGAGTTCCTGGGACGCCTTGTACAGCGCCTGCATGATCTCCCGCGGATAGGGGCGGAGCTGGGTGCCCTGGGCCACCAGCCGACGCAGCGCCGGCGGGTTGGCCACGTCGTATTTTGCCGCGGTCGCGTGGTAGGCCTCGGCGCAGGCGGTCTCCAGCATGCCCTGGTAGGCCTTCGGCAGCGCCTCCCAGGCCTTCAGGTTCACCATGAAGTCGGTGTTCGGCCCGGCCTCCTGGAAGCCGGGGTAGTAGTAGAATTTCGCCACCCGGCCGAAGCCCAGCTTCTCATCGTCATAGGGGCCGATGTATTCGGCACCGTCGATCACGCCGCGTTCCAGCGCCGGGTAGATGTCGGACGGGGCGATCTGCTGCGGCACCACGCCGAGCTTCTGCATCACGCTGCCGCCGAGACCGGCGATGCGGGATTTCAGCCCCTTCATGTCGTCCAGCGTGCGCAGCTCTTCTTCGACCAGCCGCCCATCTGCGCCCCGGTGCAGCCGGCCGGGATCTGCCAGATATTCGCCTCGGCGAAGACGTCCTTCAGCAGGTCGCGCCCGCCGGCATAGTTCAGCCAGGCGAAATTCTGCCGGCCGTTCAGCCCGAAGGGCAGCGCCGAGCCGAAGGCGAAGCTCGGGTCCTTGCCGAAATAGAACAGCGCCGAGGTGAAGCCGCACTCGACCGAGCCCTGGCCGACCGCATCCAGGATCTGCAGCGCCGGCACCACCTCCCCGGGGCCGGAGACGGTGATCTCGAAGGCGCCCTCCGACATCTCCCGCACCCGGCGGGCGACGATCTCGGCCGCGCCGTAGAGGGTATCGAGCGTGCGGGGGAAGCTGTTGGGGCAGCGCCAGCGCAGCTTCGGCTGGGCCGAGGCGAGCAGCGGCGCGGCAAGGGCGGCGGCGCCGGCGGCGGTGCCGGCAACGAGGTGGCGGCGGTTCATCGGGCTGGGCTTCTCCCTGACGCGCCCTGGCTGGCGCTTGGGTGGAAGCCTGCCGGGACCGGACCGCTTCGGCAAGGGTCGCCGCGGCTCAGGCGGCCGCGGCGACGACCGTGCGCTCCCCCAGCACCAGCGCGCCAAGCAGCGCGCCGGTCGCCGGCACCGCCAGCGCGACATCGCCCCAGGCGTCCTGCAGCACCGCGCCGAGCAGCGCGCCACTGGCCATCGCCGCCCAGCAGGCCGCCTGCTGCGCCCATGCGGCATGCTTCGCGCGGCCCAACAGGGCCTGGACCAGCCCCTCCATCGCCCGCGACATCGCGCCGGTGACGAAGGTGATGCCGCCGACCCCGGGCAGCGCGGTGTTCAGCATGCCCATCGCCGGGACCATGGCCCAGGCGGCCGGCGGCAGCGCCCGGCCGCCGGTCGCCGGGGCCAGCAGCGCCGCCGTCAGCAGCGCCGCGACCAAGCAGAGCACCGCGGGGCCGCGCCAGCGCCCGGCCAGGGCGCCCACCACCGCCCCAGCAGGGCGCCCGCGGCGAACAGGCCGATGACGGTCGCCAGCGCCGCCGCGCGCCCGGCATGGCTCCGCGGCGGCGGCAATCCCCAGCATGGTGCTGGTGCCGCTGATGAAGCTGACGAAGAGCTGGTCGAAGCGCAGCCAGCCGATCGCGTCGACGCAGCCGGCCAGCGCCACGAAGGGCACGGCTGCCCAAGGGTTGATGGCCGGCGCGGGCGGCGCCGGAACGACAGGCTTTTCCCCAGGGGGCATCCGCATTACACCGCCGCTCCTTCCGGGAGAAAAGCCATGCACCGTCGTCCCCTCGGGCGCATCCTGCTCGGCGCCACGGGCGCCGCCCTCGCCGCCCCCGCCCTCGCCCAGTCCGCGCCGGAGGTGCGCTGGCGAATCGCCTCGGCCTTCCCGCGCAATCTCGATGTCCTCTATGGCACCGGAGAGCGGATCACCCAGCGCGTCGCGGCGCTGACCGACAACAAATTCCAGATCCGCTTCTTCGCCGCCGGCGAGATCGTCCCCGGCCTGCAGGTGCTGGACGCGGTGCAGGCCGGCACGATCGAGGGCGGCCACACCCCGGTCTACTACTACACCGGCAAGGATCCGTCCTTCGCCTTCTTCACCGCCCTGCCCTTCGGCCTGAACGCCCGGCAGAACCTAGCCTGGCTGAGCCATGGCGGCGGCGGGGAGCTCGCGGCGAAGCTGCTGCGGGACTACAACATCATCGGCTTCCCCGCCGGCGACACCGGCGCGCAGATGGGCGGCTGGTTCCGCAACGAGATCAAGTCGCTCGACGACCTGAAGGGGCTGAAGTTCCGCGTCGCCGGCCTGGCGGGCGAGATCTTCCGCCGCATGGGCGCGGTGCCGACGCAGATCGCGGCCGCCGACATCTACCCCTCGCTCGAGCGCGGCACCCTGGACGCCGTCGAATTCGTCGGGCCGCATGACGACGAGAAGCTCGGCTTCGTCCGGGTAGCGAAATACTACTACGCGCCGGGCTTCTGGGAGGCGGGCGCCCACCTGCACCTCATCACCAACCAGGCGGCCTTCGAGGCGCTGCCCGCCCCTACAAGGCGGCGATCGAGGTCGCCTGCGGCGAGGCCAATGCCGACATGCTGGCACGCTACGACCACCTGAACCCGCAGGCGCTGCGCCGGCTGGTGGTGGCGGGCGCGCAGCTCCGCTTCTGGCCGCGCGACATCATGCAGGCGGCGTGGAAGGAGGCGCACGCCCTCTATGACGAGATGGGGGCGAAGAACCCGCGCTTCGGCAGGATCTGGGCCTCCTACAAGGCCTACCGGGACGAGGAGTACCAGTGGTTCCGGGTGGCCGAGAGCAGCTTCGACAACTTCGCCTTCCCGGCGGCGCAGCCGCCGCGTTGATGTGCTGAAACCCGGGGCGGCGGTGCAGCCGCCCCGCGGGGATGCAGGGGAGCGCGGCGTCAACGCGATGGACGCCGCGCCCCGCCCTCCGGTACACGGGCGCCACCTGCCTCGGGACCTCATCGCCTCATGGACATCGCCGCGCTGCTCTCCGCCCTCGTCATGGGGGTGCTGGAAGGGCTGACCGGAATTCCTGCCCATCTCCTCGACCGGCCACCTGATCCTGCTCGGCGAGCTGATCGGCTTCCAGGGCCCGCCCGGCAAGGTCTTCGAGATCTCGATCCAGCTCGGCGCCATCTGCGCCGTCATCTGGGTGTTCCGCGAGACGCTGCTCGGCCTCGCCCGCGGCATGTGGCGGCCGGGGCGGGAGCGCTTCTACGTCACCAACCTGGCGCTCGCCTTCCTGCCGGCCGCGGTCATCGGCGCGACCCTGCACAAGACGATTACGGAAAAGCTGTTCAGCCCCTATGTGGTCTGCATCACGCTGATCCTGGGCGGCATCGCCATCATCCTGATCGAGCGGCTGCGCAAGGTGCCGAGCATCCGCTCGGTGCCGGAGATCGGCCCGGTCCCCGCCCTGCTGGTCGGCTTCGGCCAGGCCCTGGCGATGATCCCCGGCACCTCGCGGTCCGGCGCCACCATCATCACCGCCCTGCTGCTGGGCGTGGAGCGCAAGACGGCGGCCGAGTTCAGCTTCGTCCTCGCCATCCCGACCATGCTGGCGGCCACCGCCTACAGCCTGCTGAAGGTCAGGGACCAGATCTCGTTGGATGGCCTCGGCCAGATCGCGGTCGGCTTCGTCGCCGCCTTCGTCGTGGCGCTGGTCACGGTGCGCTGGGTGCTCTCGGTGATCGGCCGGATCGGCTTCACCCCCTTCGGCTGGTACCGGATCGCGCTCGGGGCGGTGATGCTGGCCTTCCTGCTGTCGCGCTGAGCCGGGGGCTACCCGGCGACGCTGCCGGGGTCGCATGTGCCGCCGCAGACGAGCACGCCGACCTGGGCGCCAGGCGGCGGCACCCAGGCGCCACACAGCAGCGCGGCCAGCGCCGTCGCGCCGCCCGGCTCGGCGACCAGCCGCGCCGCCTCCCACAGCAGGCGCTGCGCGGCGCGGATCGCCGCATCCGGCACCAGCACCGCCGCTGCCACATGGTCGCGGGCCACCGCGAACATCAGCGCGCCGACCTGCCGGGCACCGAGGCTGTCGGCCGCCAGGCCGCCGACCGGGGCCGGGACCGGCCGGCCCTCCCGCAGCGCGGTGGCGAGCGTCGGGCAGCCCTCGGGCTCGACGCTGGCGACCCGCACGCCGCTGCCGGCATACCAGGCGGCCATGCCGCCGATCAGCCCGCCGCCGCCGGTCGCCACCAGCACATGCGTCAGCCCCGGCGCATCCTCCTGGAACTCTATGGCCACGGTGCCCTGGCCCGCCAGCACCTCCGGCTGGTCATAGGCATGGATCTGCAGCGCCCCGGTCTCCGCCGCCCGGGCCTCGCTGGCCTCGCGGGCCGCGTCATAGGCCTCCCCGCCCACCACCAGCCGGGCGCCATAGGCCTCGATCCGCGCCCGCTTGGCCGGGCCGGTGATCTCCGGGACGAAGATCTCGGCCGGCACTCCCAGGGCGCGGGCGGCATAGGCCACCGCGGCGCCGTGATTGCCGCCGGAGGCGGCGATGACGCCGGCTTGCGGCAAGTCGCGCGACAGCATGCGGTTGAAGGCGCCGCGCGGCTTGAAGGACCCGCTGGCCTGGAGCAACTCCAGCTTCAGCACGATGTCGGCGGGAAGGCCGAGATCGGCGGCGGCCAGGCGCAGCAGCGGCGTCCGCCGGACCTGCGGGGCGATGCGGTGGGCGGCGGCGCGGATCGCCGCCTGATCGGGGTGACTCGACATGATGGGTCAGGGGTGGCATGGCCCCCAACTAGACGCAACCGCGGGTGCCCTTGGAAGCGCCGGGGCTTTCTGCCAAGGTCGGGCGCCTGTTTGGTGGCGACCGGGATGCTGCTTCATGCCAGTTCAGTCGCTCATGCGGGGGAAGCCGTGCTGCTGCTCGGCCCCCGGGATCCGGAAAGTCCGATCTCGTGCTGCGCCTGATCGATCAGGGCTGGCGGCTGGTGGCCGATGACCAGGTCATGGTCTCGGCCGAGGCCGGGTCGCTGCGCGCCGCTCCGCCGGCGGCGCTGCACGGGATGCTGGAGGTGCGCGGCCTCGGCATCCTGCGCGACCTTCCCGTGGCTGCCCCGGCGGTGCTGCGTCTGGTCGCCCGGCTGGTGCCGCGGGCCGAGATCCCCCGCCTGCCGGAGCCGGAGGCCTGGACCGCGGCGGGGATCACCCTGCCCGTCATCCGGCTGGACGCCTTCGCCGCCTCCGCCGCCGCCCTGCTCCGCCTCGCACTCCTGGCCGCGCTCGGCCGGGCGCGGCTGGAAGCAGGCGCCTTCACGGAATCCCAATTCACAGGACCACAGGGCGCATGACCGGGGGCCGCCCCTGCCGCATGGCCCGGGCGCCCGCCCGGTGGTGCTGGTCACCGGGCTCTCCGGCGCCGGCAAGGCCTCCATCCTCCGGGTGCTGGAGGATCTGGGCTTCGAGACGGTGGACAACCCGCCGCTCAAGGTGCTGGAGGAACTGGTGGAGGACGGCGAGGAGCCGATCGCCGCCGGCATCGACACCCGCACCCGCGGCTTCGTCCCGACCCAGGCGCTGGTCACGCTGGCGCGCCTTCGCCGCAACCCGGCGATCGCGGTGACGCTGGTCTACGTGACCGCCGAGGATGCCATCCTGCTGCGCCGCTACACCGAAACCCGGCGGCGCCACCCGCTCGCGCCGGGCGGGTCGCTCGGCAGCCGGGTGATCGACGGCATCACCCGGGAGAAGGAGTTGCTGACGCCGCTGCGGGACGCCGCCGACCTGGTCATCGACACCTCCGACCTGCCGCTGCCCAGCCTGCGCCAGATGATTGAGCAGCGCTTCCGGCCGGAGGGGACGCCGAGCCTGTCGATCCAGGTCATGTCCTTCGGCTTCCCCAGGGGCCTGCCACGCGAGGCCGAGCTGGTCTTCGACGTGCGCTTCCTGCGCAACCCGCATTACGTGCCGGCGCTGCGGCCGCAGACCGGGCGCGATGCGCCGGTCGCCGCCTATGTCGAGGGCGACCCCGACTTCCCTGGCTTCTGGACCCGGCTGGTCGGCTTCATCGATCCGCTCTTGCCGCGCTACGTCGCCGAGGGCAAGAAGTACCTCACGGTCGCGCTAGGCTGCACCGGAGGCAAGCACCGCTCGGTCCTTGTGGCCGAGCGACTGACCGCCCATCTCCGTAGCGCTGGCTGGCGTGCGGATGTGACGCATCGGGAACTTGCCCAAGGGGACTTCGCCCATCGGGAGCTTGCCGGGATGGACCCGGCGGGCGATCCCGGCCACCGCGCCGCGGCGCCCGCCTCGGGCCCGACGGAGATGACGTCCCCGCAGCACAGGCCGGGACGGGGGTCGGGGAGGCCCTGACACGCACCCCATGATCGGATTGGTTCTCGTCACCCATGGCCGCCTTGCGGATGAGCTCCGCCTCGCCATGGAACATGTGGTCGGCCCGCAACGCGCGGTGGCGACCGTCTGCATCGGCCCCGATGACGATATGGAGCAGCGCCGGCAGGATATCCGCGACAGCGTCGCCGCGGTGGACCAGGGCGACGGCGTCGTCGTGCTGACCGACATCATGGGCGGCACGCCCTGCAACCTGGCGGTCTCCATCGCCGACCGGAAGCAGGTCGAGGTGATCGCCGGGGTCAACCTGCCGCTGCTGGTCAAGCTGGCCAAGATACGCTCGTCCGAACCCCTGGCCGAGGCGGTGGACCACGCCGCCGCGGCCGGCCGCAAATACATCGCCGCCGCCGGCGACATCCCGAACGGGGTGGCGCGGGTCAATGGCAGCGCCACCGGAGGGAACAAGCCGTGAGCCACGCCGCGACCCAGCCGATCGATGCCACCACCCCCGGCTGCAGCGAGGGGGAGATGGTGTTGCGGCAGACCCTCACCATCACCAACAGCCGCGGGCTGCATGCCCGCGCCGCCGCCAAGCTGGTCACCCTGGCGGAGCGCTTCTCCGCCTGCGTCCAGGTCTCCCGCGAAGGCCAGAAGGTCCCGGCCTGCTCCATCATGGGGCTGATGATGCTGGGCGCCGGCAAGGGCAGCACGGTCGAGATCGAAGCCGAGGGCTGGGACGCCAAGGAAGCGCTCGAGGCGGTGGCCGGCCTGGTCGAGGCCGGTTTCCATGAAGAATGAGAAGACCGCGGCGCCCGAGGGGCTGAGCGCAAAGGGCGCCGACCAAACCTCCGACCGGGCCGCCGAGCGCGGCCGGGAGGCGCCGCGCAAACCGGCCGCCCGGAAGACCAAGGAACAGGCCATCCGCGGCCTGGCGATCGCCCCCGGCATCGCCATCGGCCCGGTCTACGACACCACCGAGATCCCCGCCGAGGCGCCGCGCCGGACCATTCCGCCCGGGCAGGTCGAGGCCGAGCGGCAGCGCCTGGCCGATGCCACCGCGCTGTCGCGCAAGCAGCTGAACAAGCTGAAGACCCGGCTCGGCATCCTGCCCGAGGAGGCGCAGGAGGAGCTGGCGCCGCTGCTCGACGCCTATGTGCTGATGCTGGGCAATTCCCGGCTGCTGCGCGGCGCCCGCAAGCGGATCGAGCAGGGCCTGCTGGCGGCCGAGACCGCGGTGCAGGACGAGGCCGAGGCGATCGCCGCGGCCATCATGGCCAACAAGGACGACGACCGCGCCGGGCTGAAGCGCCGCGCCGACGAGGTGCGGGAGATCGCCCGAAGGCTGACCCGCAACCTGACCGCGACCCCCTTCCGCAGCCTGAAGGAGGTGCCGGAAGGCGCCATCCTGGTGGCGGAGGAGCTGACCCCGGCCGATGCCGCGCTGCTCGATCCCTCCCGCATCGCCGGCGTCGCCACCGCCGAGGGCGGCGCCGACGGCCATACCGCCATCATGCTGCGGGCGCTCGGCATCCCCTCCGTCCTCGGCTGCGTCGGGCTGACCGAGAGCGTGACCCGCGGCGACCAGGCGGTGCTGGACGGCAGCGCCGGCACCATCGTGCTGCGCCCCGGCGCCGCGGCGCTGGAGCGGGGCCGGGAAGCGCTGGCCGCCTTCGCCAAGGAGCGCGCCAAGCTCGCCAAGCTGCGCCGCCTGCCGGCGGTGACCACGGATGGCGAGCCGGTGGAGCTGCAGGCCAATCTCGAGATCCCGGCCGAGCTGCCGCTGATCGCCCAGGCCGGCGCCCAGGGAATCGGCCTGCTGCGCACCGAATTCCTCTTCATGAACCGCGAGGACCTGCCGGACGAGGAGGCGCAGACCCTCGCCTACAGCCAGATCCTGGAAGCCATGGGCGGCGACCCGGTGACCATCCGGGTCCTCGACTGGGGCGGCGAGAAGGACATGGAGGCGCTCGGCGAAGGCATCGCGCCGACCCATGCCGGGCCGAACCCGGCGCTCGGCCTGCGCGGGTTGCGGCTGCTGCTGAAGCGGCCGGAGCTGCTGGAGGCGCATCGTCGCCGCCATCCTGCGCGTGGCGGATCGCGGCCAGGTCCGCATCCTGCTGCCGATGGTGACCAACCCGTCCGAGGTGAAGCAGGCGCGCGAGATCTACGAGCGCGTCGCCAAGCGGCTGAAGCGGAAGGGCGTGCACCTGCCGGACAAGCTGCCCGACCTCGGGGTGATGATCGAGACGCCGGGCGCCGCGCTGGCCGCCGATGCGATCGCCCTCGAGGCGGACTTCTTCGCCATCGGCACCAACGACCTGGCCATGTACACCCTGGCGGTGGACCGGGCGGAGGCCGAGGTCTCCCACCTCTACGACCCGCTGCACCCGGCGGTGCTGCGGCTGATGCAATCCGCCACGGAAGCGGCGCTCCGGCTGCGCATGCCGGTCTCGGTCTGCGGCGAGATGGCGGGCAATCCGCGGCTGGTGCCGCTGCTGCTGGGCTTGGGCATCCGCTCGCTGTCGATGAATGCCAGCGCGATCCCCCGGGTGAAGCAGGCGGTGAGGTCGCTCGATATCTCCGACTGCGCCCGCTTCGCGCGGCGGGTGATGGAACAGTCGGACCCGGCGCGGATCCACGAGCTCGTCATGGGCTTCGGGACGGAGAAGGCCTGAGGACGGCGGGACGGCCCTTCGCTCCGGCTCAAAAAACCGAGACTTCGTCCAGGATTTGTACCTGCCGCTTGGCGGAATGCCCCGGGCGCCTCCGGAACCGGTTCATTAGCCGCTTGATTCGGCAGGCTTCCGGCGCCGCGCCGCCGACGCCTTCCCCGCGCGGGCGAAAGCCGCGCCCCAAGGCCCGGCGCATTTGGTTTTTGAGCGCCATCGCTTCGCTCTTTTAAGGTTCCGACCTGCACGCCAAGGCCCGGAGAGGCCGGTCCGTGCGGGGGCGTCGGCGCCCCGGCCTGCCGGGGAGCATGCAAGACGCGAAGGAAACGTCCGATGAAGAAGCTCCTGGCGATCACCGCCCTGCTCTCCCCCATGCTGCTCTCCGCCGCGGCGCGCGCCGATGAGGCCGGGCCGGATGGCGGCAGCTGCGGCATCCCCAATGCCGTCGTCGCGCAGCTCCAGGGCACGCTGGGCGCCGTCGTCGCCGAGAACAACGGCGGCATCTTCAGCCCGAACCGCATGTGGTCGGCGGTGGTGGACCGGCAGGGGCGGCTCTGCTCGGTGATCCGCGTGGGCGATGCCTGGCCCGGCAGCCGGGCGATCGCCATGGCCAAGGCGTCCACCGCCAACGACTTCAGCAACGACGCGCTCGCCCTCTCGACCGCCAACCTCTATTCGCCGACCCAGCCGGGCGGCTCGCTCTACGGGCTGAACAACTCCAACCCCTTCAACCCGGCCTTCCTCATCCAGGGAAATCCGCCGCTGTCCCAGGCGCTGATGAAGGCCTTCGGCAACACGCCTGGCGGCATCATCACCTTCGGCGGCGGCGTGCCGCTCTATTCCGGCGGCAAGGTGATCGGCGGGCTCGGCGTCAGCGGCGACAGCGCCTGCGCCGACCACGCCATCGCCTACCGGATGCGGCGCCTGGTCGGGCTGGACAGCATCCCGGGCGGCGTCGGCCCCGGCGGGACCGACAACATCCTTTACCTGGCCGCGGGCGAGGCGCCGAACGGCTTCAAGCACCCGCACTGCTTCCCGAGCGACGTGGAGCCCTGATGGCGCGGTGACCCGGGCCGGCCGCCGCGCTCAGCGCTTCCTGGCGGGCGGCCTTGGCCGGGCCGCGGCCTTCACCCCGGCCGCCATCTGCCGCTTCGCCGCCGCGGTCATCGCCCCGCGCGCCGCCCCGGCCCAGGCATTGGCGGCGCTGAGCCATAGGCTGAGAAACGGGTTCTTCTTCGTCCAGGGGTTCGCCATGCCTGGGAAACGCCACCCGGCGGCGGCCGTTGCGTGACGCAGCATGGTGCCGCGCGGGGCTTGCGCGCAGCATGCAGGACAGCGGCAGCAGCGGGCATGGCATGGCCAAGGACGAGCTGGACGGATTGCGCGGCGAGATCGTCGCGCTGGAAACCGCGCTGGCCTCGGCCTTCGGCGAAATCGCCGTGCTGCGCGCGGCGATCAGCGGCGGCGGCACCCCGGCGGCGCTGGCCGCGATGGAGGCGATGGCGGCGCAGCTCGAGGGATCGGTGCTGCGCGGGGTGATCGGCGCGGAACAGGAAGGGCGGCCCCAGGCCTCCGCCGGCTTCGAGCGGCGCATGGAGCAGATCGCCCATGCGCTGCGCAACGCGATCGCCTTTCGCGAGAGCTAGGGGTCTAGGTCCCCGCCAGCATCGCGTCGGCGATCTTCTCGGCGGTCATCAGCACCGGGAAATTCGTGTTGGCGCAGGGCACCACCGGGAAGATCGAGGCATCGACCACCCGCAGCCCCTCCATCCCCCGTACCCGTCCCTGGTTGTCCACCACCGCCATCGGATCCTCGTCCCGGCCCATGCGGCAGGAACAGCTGGCATGCCAGACGCCGATCGTCGCCTTGCGGATGAAAGCCTCCAGCGCCTCCTCGTCCTCCATCACCTGGCGGAAGGTGAAGCCCTCGACCACGTAGCGCTCGATCAGCCAGGACCGCAGCGCCGGCGGCCCGTCCAGCAGCGTTGCGATCGCCTTGGTGAGCCAGCGGTTCTTCTCGTTCACCACCCCGATGGCGCGGACCTTGTCGCTATAGGCCGCCGGGAAGGGGTCGGTGGTGACGGCCGCCAGCGGCGCCGAGAGCTGCATCGCCGCCAGCATGCGGAAGCCGCTCATCAACCGGTCGAGGTCGCGGCGGTCCGACAGAAGGTTGAACTCCACCACCGGCTCATCCCGCCAGTCGGTGGAGGCCAGCCGCACCTGGCCAGCCTCGGAATAGGTCTTGTTGACGAAGGCGAGCAGCGAGGCGACCTGCTGCCCCACCGCATGCCAGGCCGACTTGCTGGCGACGGCGACGAACATGTCGCCCTTCGGCGTCTCCGGCAGGCCCGAGGAATAGCGCAGGCCGAGCAGGATATGCCGGCGCGAATGCGCGTCCGTCAGCCGCGCCGGGCGGCGGATGAAGGAGGAAAGCGAGATCGAGGGATGGTCCATCAGCCGCTGGCCGACGCCGGGCAACGCCGAGCGGACCTCGATCCCCATCTCCCTGAGGTGCCCGACCGGGCCGATGCCGTTGCGCAGCAGGATGGCCGGGGAGTGGATGGCGCCGGAGGAGAGGATCACCTCCGCCCCGCGGAACTCCCGCACCTGCCCCTTCACCATGGCGGAGACGCCGATGCAGCGGTTGCCCTCGAAGAGCAGCCCGCTGACCTGGGTCTCGGTCGAGATGGTCAGGTTCTCCCGCGCCCGCACCTGCGGGTTCAGGTAGCCGACCGCGGCGGAGACGCGCTTCTTGCCGTCGATCGAGGCGGTGACGGGGAAGTAGCCGTCCTCGAACTTGCCGTTCTGGTCGGGCAGGTACTTGAAGCCGGCGAGGCGAAAGGCCTCGCCGGCGGCCTTGGTGTGGTCGCACCAGCGCTCGGCCGGGATGCGGGTGACGGTGATGTGGCCGTCCTTGCCGTGCCATTCGTCGGCGAAGTCGAGGTCGTGCTCGACCTTCCGGAAAAGGGCAGCACGCTGTCCCAGTTCCAGCCGGCGGCGCCGCGCTGCTCCCACTCGTCGAAATCGGTCGGCGCGCCGCGATTGGCCATCTGCCCGTTGATGGACGACCCACCGCCGAGCACCCGCGCCTGCTCGTACTTCCGCAGCGGCGGCGGGGCGGCGTCCGGGTTGTTGTGGGAGACGACCTGGGTGCGGACCTTGAGGTTGGTCCAGTGGAAGCGCGGGTCGAAATAGGCGGTGCCGGGATAGGTGTCCTCGATCTCCTTCGGCACCTGGCCCGGCGGCGTGTCCTGCCCGGCTTCCAGCAGCAGCACGCGGTTGGCGGACCGCGCCGAGAGCCGGTTGGCGAGCACCGAGCCGGCCGAGCCGCCGCCGACGATGATGTGGCTGTAGTCCACGCGTTTCCCCCGATTGCCGTACGTGCCGCAGCGATACCATGCATCGCGCGCGCGTGGCACAGGGGGCGCCATGGCGGCGCCGGCGGACCCGGCGAAAGTCTCGGTCCGGGGCCGGCGTCGGCCTTCAGGCGACCAGGTCGACGGCCGGTTGCGGGGCCGGCGTCGCGGTCTCCTCGCCGACGCTGCAATGCATCACCCGGTCCTTCCCCGCGGCCTTGGCGGCGTACATCAGCGAATCCACCGCGGCGATCGCGCCCGCCTCGTCGGCCGGAGCGCCGAGGAAGGAGACGGCGCCGACCGAGACGGTGACGGGACGGTCGAGCAGCGCCATGCGCGCCCGCACCGCCAGCCGGACCCGCTCGGCGATGGCCGGCACGTTCACGCCCTCGATGCCGGTCAGGATGGCGGCGAGTTCGTCGCCGCCGATGCGGGCGGGCAGGTCCGCCCGCCGCATGCAGGAGGCGAGGGCGGCCGAGACGTCCCGCAGCACGGCATCCCCGGCGGCATGGCCATGCATGTCGTTCACCCGCTTGAAGCCGTCGAGATCGAGGTACAGCAACCCGAAGGCGTCACCGTCCCGCCGCTGGCAGGCGATGGCCTCGGCAAGCGCATCGAGGAAGGCGCGGCGGTTGGCGATCCCGGTCAGCGGATCGGTCAGGGCCATGTCGCGGACCCGGATGGCGGTGCGGTGCAGCTCGATCGTCGTCACCACGGCGCGAGCGAGCGAGGTGAGCGTGCGCTGCTGGATGGTGTCCAGCGCGCGCGGCACATGGTCGATGACGCAGAGCGTGCCGAGTGCGTGGCCATCGGGGGTGACCAGCGGGGCGCCGGCATAGAAGCGGATCTTCGGCTCGCCGGTCACCAGGGGATTGTCGGCGAAGCGCGGGTCGCGAGCGGCGTCCTTCACCATCAGCAGCCGCGTGGGATCGAGGATCGCATGGGCGCAGAAGGACGCGTCCCGCGAGGTCTGCTCGGCATCCAGCCCCTGGCGCGACTTGAACCACTGCCTGTCGGCATCGACCAGGGAGATGAGCGCAATGGGGCTGCCGGTGAGTGCGGCGGCCAGGCTGGTCAGGTCGTCGAAGGCCGCTTCGCAGCGGGTGTCGAGGATGTCGCAGGCGCGGAGCGCGGCCAGGCGCTCGGCTTCGGTTGCGGGCAGGGCGGCGCGCGGCATCGTCGAAGGTGTCCCGGGTGGCGAATGGTGTGGCGCCGGGACAGCTCCGTCGCGGCGCGAGCAGCATTAGATGATTAGGTTTCTGATTTCATTCAAAATCAACTTAAAGGTTTATTCCTGCCGCCAAGGCCGGGCGCGGGGCGGCTGCCGCTTCGCCCGCGGGCGCCCAGGCGCTAAGGTCATCGCAATGCCTCCGGCCCAGCCCGCCCGCGCACGCCGCCCCGCCGCCCCCGCGGCGCGGCGCCAGCCGCGCGCGGCCCCCGCTGCCATCCCCCTGCATCGCCCGCGCGCCGCCGCGGCCGGTCCCTGCTGGGCTGGCTGGTGCAGGGGCTGGTCTGGGGCAGCATCGCGCTGTTCCTGCTGCTGCTGTTCTTCGCCTGGGACCTGCCGCGGGTAGATGGCGTCCCCGCCGCCACGCGCCGCCCCTCCGTCACCCTGCTCTCCGCGGATGGCGCCATGCTGGCGACCCAGGGCGACCTGTACGGGGAGACGGTGCGGCTGCGCGACCTGCCGCCGGCCCTGCCGGCCGCGCTGATGGCGGTGGAGGACCGCCGCTTCCGCAGCCATTGGGGCATCGATCCCATCGGCCTGGCCCGCGCCGCGGTGGCGAACTGGAAGGCCGGGGAGGTGGTGCAGGGCGGCTCCACCCTGACCCAGCAGCTGGCCAAGAACCTGTTCCTGACCACCGAGCGCACCACCCGCCGCAAGGTGCAGGAAGCCCTGCTGGCGCTGTGGCTGGAACGCCGCTTCAGCAAGGACCAGCTGCTCGAGATCTACCTCAACCGGGTCTATCTGGGCGCCGGGGCCTATGGCGTCGATGCCGCGTCGCGGCTGTTCTTCGGCGTCCCGGCGAAGCGGGTGACGCTCTGGCAGGCGGCGATGCTGGCCGGGCTGCCCAAGGCGCCGTCGCGGCTCAACCCCCGCTCCTCGCCCGACCTCGCCGTCTCCCGCGCCTCCGAGGTGCTGGAGGCGATGGTCGAGACCGGCGCCATCACCCAGGGGCAGATGGAGGCCGAGCTCGGCCGCATGCGGATCCCGCCGCCGGCCTCCCGACAGGCCGGCTGGTTCGCCGACTGGGCGCTGGAGGACCTGGCCGAGACCTTCCCAGGCAATGCCGACCTGGTGCTGCGCGCGACGCTGAACGCCAAGCTGCAGGCGGTGGTCGAGGCGCGGCTGGAGGCGCTGCTGGCCGGCCCCGGGGCGCGGGCCGGGGTCACCCAGGGCGCCGTGGTGGTGCTGGATGCGGCGACCGGCGCGGTCCGCGCCATGGCCGGCGGCCGGGACTTCCGCGCCAGCCAGTTCAACCGCGCGACCAGCGCCCGGCGCCAGCCCGGCTCCGCCTTCAAGCCCTTCGTCTACCTGGCGGCGCTGGAGAAGGGCATGCGGCCGGATGACGAGGTCTCCGACGCGCCGCTCACCCTCGGCAACTGGTCGCCGGGCAACGGGACCTGGAAGCCGCGCGGCGAGATCACGATGGAGGAGGCCCTGGCGCAGTCGGTGAACACGGCGGCGGTGCGGGTGCTGTTCCGCGCCGGCGGCCCGCGCGCGGCGGCCGAGGCGGCGCGGCGGCTCGGGCTCGAGGGCCGCTTCCCGAACGACGCCTCGATCGCCCTCGGCACCGGGGAGGTGACGCTGCTGGACCTCGCTGCGGCCTATGCCGGCTTCGCCAATGGCGGCATGCGGGTGACCCCCTTCGGCATCGCCGGCGCCCAGGCCACCGGCGCCGCCCTGGCCGTCCCCCGCCCGGCGCCGCGCCGCGCCCTGGCGGCCGAGGATGCGGCAGCGATGCGGCGGATGCTGGAGGCGGCGGTGTCGCGCGGGACCGGCCGCTCCGCCGCCATCGGCGGCCGCAGCATCGCCGGCAAGACCGGCACCACCCAGGATTTCCGCGACGCCTGGTTCATCGGCTTTGGCGGCCCTGCCGGCGGGGGGCTCGCCGGCACCACCGTCATCGGGGTCTGGCTGGGCAATGACGATGCCCGGCCGATGGACAGCGTCAGCGGCGGCAGCCTGCCGGCGCGGTTGTTCCACGACATCACGGAATCCGGATTGTAGCTTCGGTGTCGCATCCGGCCGGGAATTCCGCGCCACGCGTGGGTGCAGGACGCGCCGCGAGGCGTTAGATGCCAAGGCGTAGGATGGACCTCGGGCCAGGGGCAGGACCGGACGATGCAGTCGGAGGACCAGGCGCTGCGGCGCAAGGCGGAGCGAATCGTGGCGGCCGCCAGGCTGGCCCGCACCGTGCAGCACGACATCAACAATCTGCTGACCGTCATCTTCGCCAACCTGGAGATGCTGAAGCGCAGCGCGGCCGAGGGCGCGCCCCAACGCCAGCTCGGCCGGGTGGAGGAAGCCGCCCGCCGCTTCGAGGGCACCAGCCGCGCCATCCTGGCCTTCATCCGCCGCCCGGCCGGGGAGGTCGTGCCGGTCCGGCTGAGCGAGATCCTGGCCGCGCTGCAGCCGCTGCTGCATATGATCCTCTCGGGGCCCGGCGCGCTGTCCCTCGCCCCGGCCGAGGCCGACCCGCCGGTGCTGCTGGAACGCACCGCGCTGGAGGAGGCGCTGCTGGCCCTGGCGGCGCAGATCGCCGAGACCCAGCCGCGCGGCCCGGCCCTGGCCCTGGCGGTGACGGCCGAGGCCGACGGCGCGCAGCTGACCCTGGCCACCCCCGCCGGCCTGGCGCCGCCGGCGCTCGAGGCGGTGGCCGAGGCGCTTCCGCGCCGCCGGCGGGACGGCGGCGGCGGAAGGGGAGACCCTCCGGCTCGGCCTGCCGCGGCACGTCGCCGCGCCCTACAGGCCTCTGCCCCGCGCCGGGCGGGGCCGACGCCCCGGGATTGGGCAAACCCCGCCTGTTTCCCTCGCAGCCGTTGCGCTCCGTGCGGTTTCGTCGGGCCGCTTCGCATCCGCGCCGCTCTCTGCTATCGGCGACGGCCCCCGGCGGGGCCGGAGACGCGGCGCGACGATGCCGCATTGCCTTCCCCGGCCCTGCTGGCGCAGCATTTGCTGGGCACAAGCAACAGGGATGGCCGCCCCAGGCGGCAACAACGGGAGACGGATTTATATGCAGCCCTTCGGGCTTTCACTCGCACGCGTCCTGGGCACCGCCGCGCTCGGCCTCGGCCTGGTCCTGCCGGGCCTCGCCCGGGCGCAGGCGCCAGCCAATGCGGCCAACACCTTCGATGCGGTCAAGTCGCGCGGCCAGCTGGTCTGCGGCGTGAACACCGGCCTGGCCGGCTTCGCCCAGCCGGACAGCCAGGGCGTCTGGCGCGGCTTCGATACCGAGTATTGCCGCGCCATCGCCGCCGCCATCTTCGGCGACGCCAGCAAGGTGCGCTTCGTCCCGACCACGGCGCAGGTGCGCTTCACCGCGCTGCAGTCGGGCGAGGTGGACGTGCTGTCCCGCAACACCACCTGGACCCTGTCGCGCGACACCTCGCTCGGCCTCGACTTCGCCGCGACCAATTTCTTCGACGGCCAGGGCTTCATGGTGAAGTCGAGCCTCGGCGTGAAGTCGGCCAAGGAGCTGGAGGGCGCGACGATCTGCGTGCAGCCCGGCACCACGACCGAGCAGAACCTGACCGACTGGTCGCGCGCCAACAAGATCAAGTTCACCCCGGTGGTGATCGAGCGGCTGGAGGAGATCGTCGGCGCCTACGTCTCCGGCCGCTGCGACGCCTACACCACCGACGTCTCCGGCCTGGCCGCGACACGCTCGGCCCAGCCGAAGCCGGACGACCACCTGATCCTGCCCGAGGTCATCAGCAAGGAGCCGCTGGCCCTCGGCGTCCGGCAGGGCGATGCCCGCTTCGCCGACGTCGTCCGCTGGACCCACTTCCTGCTGCTGAGCGCCGAGGAATTCGGCGTGACCCAGGCCAATGTGGACAAGATGGCGAACGACCCGCGGCCCGAGGTGAAGCGGATGTTCAGCAAGGATGGCGGGCTCGGCCCGATGCTCGGCCTGCCCGAGCTCTGGGCGGTCAGCGTCATCAAGGCGGTCGGGAATGACGGGAGCTGTTCGACCGCACGCTGAAGCCGATCGGCATCCAGCGCGGGCCGAACGCGCTCTGGACCAATGGCGGGCTGCAATACTCGCCGCCCTTCCGCTGATCGCTGGCGGGGCCGGCGCAGGCCGGCCCCGCATCCCAGAGGCCTGACCAGGACAGAAGGGCGCGCCATGTCCCAGACCACCATCGACCCGAGGTCGCTGCGGGCCCCGCCCAGGCGGCCCTTGCGCCTGTCCTGGTCGGACGAGCGGGTGCGCGCCATCGTCTGGCAGGTGCTCGTCGTCGGCGTCATCGGTGCCATCGTCTGGTGGCTCTGGTCCAACACCGTCCACAATCTGGAAGTCCGGCGCATCGCCACCGGCTTCGGCTTCCTCGGGCGGGAGGCCGGGCTGCCGATCGCCGAGAGCCTGATCGAGTACAGCCCGACCGACACCTACCTGCGGGCGCTGACCGTCGGCCTGCTGAACACGCTGAAGGTCGCCGTCGTCGGCATCGTCCTGGCGACCGTGCTCGGCACCCTGATCGGCATTGCCCGGCTGTCGAAGAACTGGCTGCTGGCGAAGATCGCCGCGGTCTATGTCGAGGTCATCCGCGACCTGCCGCTGCTGCTGCAGCTGCTGTTCTGGTACGCGCTGCTGCAGGGCCTGCCCGGGCCGCGCCAGGCGCTGCAGCCGGTGGGCGGCGTCTTCCTGTCCAACCGCGGCCTGAAGCTGCCCTGGATCGAATGGCAGGACGCGCATTCCTTCGCGCTGATCGCCTTCCTGCTCGGCGCCGTCGGCACCTGGCTCTACCGCCGAGCGGCGATCGCCAAGCGGATGCAGGACGGAAGGCCGCGCGCGGTCTGGCCGGTGGCGGTCGGCGCCATGCTGGTGCTGCCGTTGGCCGTCTGGGCGGCGCTCGGCGCGCCCTGGACCATCGACTGGCCGGCGCTGCGCGGCTTCAACTTCCGCGGCGGCATCTCCATGTCGCCGGAATACTTCGCCCTGCTGCTCGGCCTGACGCTCTACACCGCCGGCTTCATCGCCGAGATCGTCCGCGCCGGCATCCTGGCGGTGCCGCACGGCCAGTGGGAGGCGGCGCAGGCGCTCGGCCTGCATCCCGGCCAGGTGCTGCGGCAGATCGTGCTGCCCCAGGCGCTGCGCGTCATCGTCCCGCCGATGACCAGCCAGTACCTGAACATCACCAAGAACAGCAGCTTGGCCGTCGCCATCGGCTACCAGGACATCGTCTCGATCGCCAACACCACGCTGAACCAGACCGGCCAGGCGATCGAGGGCATCGCCATCATCATGCTGGTGTATCTGACGATCAGCCTGTCGATCAGTTTCTTCATGAATTGGTACAACGCGCGCATCGCGCTGGTGGAGAGGTGACGGTGATGCGCGCATTGTCGTTGTTTGCCTTCGCTGGTCCGAGGGCCAGTTACGCGGCGAAAATCGCCCTGGTGGAGCGCTGAGCCATGAGCGACATCACGCTGGACACCGCCGCCGCCAAGGTCACCCGAGGCGGCACCGCGCACCCCTCCGGCCAGCCAGATCGGGCTGCAGGCTTGGCTGCGGGCCAACCTCTTCTCCTCCTGGATCAACACAGCGGTGACGCTGGTGGTGGCCTATTTCCTGGTGCGCTGGGCGATCGGCTTCGTCGAATGGGGCATCGTCAACGCCGTCTGGTCGGTGCCGAACAACCAGACCCAGGCCTGCCGCGACCTCCGCGGCGTCGGCGCCTGCTGGGCGGTGATCACCGAGAAGCACCGCTTCATCCTGTTCGGCACCTACCCGTATGAGGAGCACTGGCGCCCGGCGCTCTGCGTCCTGCTCTTCGTCGGCCTCTACGTCGTCTCGGCGATGCGGCGCTTCTGGCGCCCGGGCCTGGCCTTCGTCTGGATCGGCGTGCTGACGCTGATCGGCGTGCTGATGTGGGGCGGCGTGTTCGGCCTTTCCTACGTGCCGCAGGAACGCTGGGGCGGCCTGGTCATCACCCTGATCCTGGCGACCTTCGGCCTGGCGCTGGCCTTCCCCCTGGCCATCCTGGTGGCGCTCGGCCGGCGGTCGAAGCTGCCGGCGATCAAGGCGCTCTGCGTCCTGACGTCGAGCTGATCCGCGGCGTGCCGCTGATCAGCCTGCTCTTCATGGCCAGCGTGATGTTTCCGCTGTTCCTGCCGGAAGGCATCGAACGTCGACAAGCTGCTGCGGGCGCAGCTCGCCATCATCCTGTTTGCCGGCGCCTACCTGGCGGAAGTGGTCCGCGGCGGGCTGCAGTCGCTGTCGAAGGGGCAGTACGAGGCGGCCGACGCGCTCGGCCTGAGCTACTGGCAGAAGACCGGCTTCATCATCCTCCCCCAGGCGCTGCGCATGGTGATCCCGCCGCTGGTCAACACCTTCATCGGCTTCTTCAAGGACACCAGCCTCGTCCTGATCATCGGCATCTTCGACCTGCTGACCGCCGGCAAGACCGCGATCATCGAGCCGGCCTGGCAGGGCTTCGGGATCGAGGTCTACCTGACGGTCGGCGCGATCTACTTCGTCTTCTGCTTCGCCATGTCGAAATACAGCCAGGGCCTGGAGGCGGAGCTGAACCGCCACCGCCGGCGGTGAGGGGATTAGGATCATGAGCGAGACCCTGGAACATGTCGCCTCCAGCGCCCGCACCGATGCGCCGCCGGCCATCCTGCTGGACAAGGTCAACAAGTGGTTCGGCACGCTGCACGTGCTGCGCGACGTCTCCCTCAGCGTGGCGCTGGGCGAGCGGGTGGTGGTCTGCGGCCCCTCGGGCAGCGGCAAGTCCACCGCGATCCGCTGCATCAACCGGCTCGAGACGCATCAGGAAGGCCGCATCGTCGTCAACGGCATCGAGCTGTCGGACGACGTCAAGGCGCTGGACGACATCCGCCGCGAGGTCGGCATGGTCTTCCAATCCTTCAACCTCTTCCCGCACCTGACGATCCTGGAGAACTGCACCCTGGCGCCGATCTGGGTCCGCCGCATGCCGAAGAAGCAGGCGGAGGAGCTGGCGATGGAATACCTGACCCGGGTGCGCATCCCGGAACAGGCGAGGAAGTATCCCGGCCAGCTCTCCGGCGGGCAGCAGCAGCGCGTCGCCATCGCCCGCGCGCTCTGCATGAAGCCGAAGATCATGCTGTTCGACGAGCCGACCTCGGCGCTCGACCCGGAGATGATCAAGGAGGTGCTCGACACCATGATCGGCCTGGCCGAGGACGGCATGACCATGATCTGCGTGACGCATGAGATGGGCTTCGCCCGGACCGTCGCCGACCGGGTGGTCTTCATGGACCGCGGCGAGATCGTCGAGATGGGCACCCCTGACCCAGGTCTTCGAGAACCCGCAGACCGAGCGGCTGCAGACCTTCCTCAGCCAGATCCTGCGGGGCACTGACCCCGCCCGGGGACCGGGGGACGGCAGCCTTGCAAGCCCGGTGGCGGGAGCCTAAGCCTGCGCGCCGTCCTCCCCCGGAGCGCTCGCTTGACCGCCTCCCCCCACGCCGCCCCCTCCCGGGCGGTCTCGCTGCCCCTGCTGCTCGGCGTGCTCGGCGTCGTCTACGGGGATATCGGCACCAGCCCGCTCTATGCGCTGCGCGCCGCCCTGCTGCATTTCTCGGCCGACGGGATCGAGCGCTGGGAGATCCTCGAGGATCCTCTCGCTCATCATCTGGTCGCTGATCCTGACGGTCACCGTCAAATACGTGACCTTCATCCTGAAGGCCGACAACAAGGGCGAAGGCGGCATCCTGGCGCTGATGGCCCTGGCCCAGCGGGTCGCCGGCAGCGACCGGTCGCGCCGGATCGTCATGCTGCTCGGCATCATCGGCGCCTGCCTGTTCTTCGGCGACGGCGTGATCACCCCGGCGATCTCGGTGCTCTCGGCGATGGAGGGCCTCAAGGTCATCTCCCCGGTCTTCGACCCGCTGATCATCCCCGGCTCGGTCGTCATCCTGATCGCGCTGTTCCTGGTGCAGTACCGCGGCACCCACAGCATCGGGCGGATCTTCGGCCCGGTCATGGCGCTCTGGTTCGGCTCGCTCGGCGTGCTCGGGCTGATCGAGGTGATCCGCGAGCCGGAGGTGCTGAGCGCCATCTCGCCGCACCATGCCATCGCCTTCTGCGTTCATTACCGGCTGGCCGCCTTCATCGCCTTCGGCTCGGTGGTGCTGTCGGTGACGGGGGCGGAGGCGCTCTATGCCGATATGGGGCATTTCGGCCGCCGGCCGATCCGGCTCGCCCTCGGACCTTCTACGTGCTGCCGGCGCTGGCGCTGAACTACATGCGGCCAGGGGGCGCTGCTGCTCAGCGACCCGGCGCGCGCTGGAGAACCCCTTCTTCCTGCTGGCGCCGGAGATGCTGCGGCTGCCGCTCGTGGTGCTGGCGACGGTGGCGACGGTCATCGCGTCGCAGTCGATGATCTCGGGCGCCTTTTCGATTGCCAGGCAATGCGTCCAGCTCGGCTTCCTGCCGCGCCTGGTGGTGCACCACACCTCGGACACCGAGGAGGGGCAGATCTACCTGCCGCAGATCAACTTCGCCCTGCTGGCCGGCGTGCTGATCCTGGTGCTGTCCTTCCATACCTCGGACAACCTGGCCGCGGCCTATGGCATCGCGGTCACCGGCACCTTCGTCTGCACCAGCGCGCTCGCCATCCTGGTCTTCCGCCGGCAGTTCCGCTGGCCGGCCGCGCTGGTCGCCCTGGTCTTCGTGCCGCTCCTGGTGATCGACGTGGCCTTCTTCGCCTCCAACGTCCTGAAGATCCCGGAAGGCGGCTACGTGCCGCTGGTGCTGGGCGCCGCGCTGTTCACCCTGATGCATACCTGGAAGCGCGGCCGGGACCTGCTCTTCTCCCGCTTCCGGCAGGACAGCCTGCCGCTGAAGTCGTTCCTGGCCCGGCTCCCGCAGAGCCGGACGATCCGGGTTCCCGGCATCGCCATCTTCATGACCGGCCAGGCCGACTACGTTCCCGGCGCGCTGCTGCACAACCTGAAGCACAACAAGGTGCTGCATGAGCGCGTGATCTTCGTCACCGTGCTGAACGAGGACATCCCCCAGGTCAGCCCCGAGCGGCGGCGGGAGGTGCTGAGCTGGCGCCCGGCATCCACCGGGTGATCCTGCGCTACGGCTTCCAGGAGAGCCCGCACATCCCGCGCGAGCTGGAAGCGCTGAAGCAGGACGGCGTGCCCTTCGAATCCATGCAGGCCAGCTACTTCCTCGGCCGGGAGACACTGGTGGCCGCCGTGGTGCCGAAGATGTCGCACTGGCGGCAATGGCTGTTCACCCTGATGTCGCGCAATGCCGTGCCGGCGACCGAGTTCTTCCGCATCCCCTCGGACCGGGTGGTCGAATTGGGCGTGCGGGTGGCGATCTGAACCGTCGCGGTCCGCGAGCGTTGCCTCCGCAGTTCGATGGTCTGCGGTCGGGTGCCCTGCGCGCCGATGGCTTGAGGGGGTTTGGACGGCATGCCGATGGTGACGCTGGTCGTGGCGGCGGGCCCCGGCTTCCCGCAGGGCAGCCCCGGCCATCGCTACGAGATCGCCGTGCCGCTCACCCCGGGCGGGCAGCTGGATGCCGAGGCCTGGTTGGCGGACCCGAAGCCCTGGCGGGCCCGGCGCATCTGGCCGGGCGGCCCGGCGCGGGACGGCGACATGCTGTTCGACCCCGATACCGAAAGCTGGTCGATCCGGCTGTTCCCCGCCCCGGGCGAGGCCACGGATGCCCCGCTGCATGCCGCGATCCGCAACGCCGGGCAGCTCCGCCCCGGGGAATACGTGACCATCCGCGAGCCGGACGGGACCGAGGTCTCCTACCGCGTCGTCTCGGTGGCCTGACCGGCGCCAGCGGCGAGGCGAAGCCGGCGCTAGCTTCGCAGGCTGGCATGCCAGCGCAGCACGGCGATCGCCCCGGATTCCAGCAGGCGGTGCCGCAGCAGCCAGGCCTCGGCCTCGGTCACCAGCGCCGCGGCCGCCGCCCCCGCGGCGGGGCGGGCGGCCCCGCGCAGCCCGGCCAGCAGCCGCGCCCAGGCCTCGGTCGCCGCCGCGTCCTGCCGGCCGCCGAGCGATTCCGTCACGTGCAGGGTGAAGCCCGCGGCCAGCAGCGCCGCCTCGACCGCCGCCTGGCCGGGCGGCGGGGCGGCGCGGTCCTCCAGCGCCAGCCAGCGGCCGAAGCGGGGGCCGGGCGGGGCGCCGGCCGCCACCGTCTCCACCAGCACAAGCTGTCCGTTGGGCTTCAGCGCCGCCGCCACCGCCCCGGCCAGCGCCGCCGGCGCCGCGCCCGCCCTGAGCGGCTCAAGCGCCAGGGCATGGTGATGGAAGCCGGCGCGGAAGGCCGGGGCGGCCGGATCCCAGCCCTGCAGCGCGGCGCGCTTGCCGAGTGGCCGCAGCAGCGGCGCCATCCGCGCGGCCAGCGCGGGGTCGTGCTGGTGCACCGCCAGCCAGGCGCGGCTCTGCCGGGCGATGGCCTGGGCCGCCCCGCCGGCATCCTGGCCGAACAGGAGCAGGGTGGTGGCGGGGGAGAGCGGCAGCAGCTGGGCCAGGCGCAGCGCCTCCGCCTCGCCGCCCGGCAGGGTGAAGCCGGGGCCCCAGAGCCGGTCCTCCCAGGCCGCGCGGGCAAGGCCGGGCGCGGCCGGCGCCGCCTCCCGGCGCGGCCGGCCCCGCTTCGGGCTGGGCGGCCGAGTGCCGCCCGCGCCGCCCACCAGCGGGGCACGAGCCGCCGCAGCCCCGCCCGGGACATCCGGGCGAGGATCTGGCGACCGGCGCGCGGCAGGGCAGCGGAGAGCATGCGGCACGCAGCGGAGCATGGCCGGATGAAGGAAGCGTTGGCCCCGGGGCGCCCGGATCAGGGGCCCAGATGCGCGAAAGGCCCGACCGCTTGCGCGGTCAGGCCTTTCGGTGAACTGGTGGAGCCAATCGGGATCGAACCGACGACCTCTTGAATGCCATTCAAGCGCTCTCCCAACTGAGCTATGGCCCCCAGGAAGGAGGCGGCTTTTAACCCCCGCCCGCAGGGTGTGCAAGAGGCCGAAGACGACTTTTGCAGGGACTTTCGCACCGGCCTTCGCGTGACTAGTTTGCCCCCGGCGGTTCGGCCGAAACCAGGAGGGGTGCGCATGGGCAAGGTGTTTCCGGACGCGAAGGCGGCCCTGGCGGGCCTGCTGCGCGACGGCATGATGATCCATTCCGGCGGTTTCGGCCTGTGCGGCATCCCCGCCCTGCTGATCGAGGCGATCCGCGACAGCGGCGTGCGCGACCTGACGATCGTCTCGAACAATGCCGGCATCGACGATGCCGGGCTCGGCCTGCTGCTGAAGACCCGGCAGGTGCGAAAGATGATCAGCAGCTATGTCGGCGAGAACAAGACCTTCGCCGAGCAATTCCTGGCCGGGGAGCTGGAGATCGAGTTCAACCCGCAGGGCACCCTGGCCGAGCGGATCCGCGCCGGCGGCGCCGGCATCCCGGCCTTCTACACCAAGACCGGCGTCGGCACCGAGGTCGCCAAGGGCAAGCCAACGGCCGAGTTCGACGGCGAGACCTATGTGCAGGAGCGCGGGATCGTCGCCGACCTGGCGATCATCCATGCCTGGATGGGCGACACCGAAGGCAACCTGATCTATCGGAAGACCGCGCGGAACTTCAACCCGATGATGGCGACCGCGGCCCGCGTGACGGTCGCGCAGGTCGAGCACCTGGTGAAGCCGGGCGAAGCTCGACCCCGACCACGTCGTCACCCCCGGCGTCTTCGTGAAGCGGATGATCCAGTGCCCGCCGGGCTACGAGAAGCGGATCGAGCAGCGCACCGTCCGCAAGCGCGAGCCGGCCGCCGCCGGCGGCGTGGCCTGATTCCGACTGCCCTCAAACGCCGGGCGCGGCCTCCGGCCGCTTGGCTTTCGCGGCACTTGCCGCGTCGTGCGGACAGCGCGCCTCCGGCACGACCCGCAGAAGCACGCCCAGCCGGCTGTGCCGGCCGTGGTCCGGCATCGCAACGCATGAATACCGGGAGCAACGACAATGGCCTGGACCCGTGACCAGATGGCCGCCCGCGCGGCGCAGCGAGCTGCAGGACGGCTTCTACGTCAACCTCGGGATCGGCATCCCGACGCTGGTGGCGAACCACGTCCCCGCGGGCATGAGCGTTCAGCTGCAGAGCGAGAACGGCATGCTCGGCCTCGGCCCCTTCCCGTACGAGGGGGAGGAGGATGCCGACCTGATCAATGCCGGCAAGCAGACCATCACCGCCCTGCCGACCAGCAGCTATTTCAGCAGCGCCGACAGCTTCGCCATGATCCGCGGCGGGCATATCGACCTGTCGATCCTCGGCGCCCTGCAGGTGGCCGCGAATGGCGACCTGGCGAACTGGATGATCCCCGGCAAGATGGTGAAGGGGATGGGCGGGGCGATGGATCTCGTCGCCGGGGTGAAGAAGGTGGTGGTGCTGATGGAGCACACCGCCGGCGGCAAGCCGAAGCTGCTCAAGGCCTGCAACCTGCCGCTGACCGGCCAGCGGGTGGTCGACATGGTCATCACCGAGCTCGCGGTCTTCGAGCTCGCCCGCCGCGGCGAGACCGACCTGCGGCTGGTCGAGCTCGGCGCCGGAGGTGACGCTCGAGGAGGTACAGGCGAAGACCGAGGCGGGCTTCACCACCGCCTTCCGCAACTAACCTGCGGCGACGAGGCCCGGCGCCGCACGGCGCCGGGCCTAGTCGACCGTGATCCGGGCCACCCGGACCACCTCGTTCAGCTTGTCCGCCTCGGCCGCGACCAGCCGGGCGAAATCCTCCGGCGTCCCCGGCATCGGCGCGCCGCCGAGCTCCGCCAGCCGGGCGCCGAGCGCGGCCTGGGCCAGCCCGGCATTGGTCTCCCGGTTCAGCCGCGCGACGACCTCCGCCGGCGTCCCGCGCGGCACGCCCAGCCCGTACCAGGTCGCAGCCTCGTAGCCGGGCAGCGTCTCGGCCAGCGGCGGCAGCTCCGGCAGCGTCTCCGCCCGCGTCGCGGTGGTGACCGCCAGGGCCCGCAGCCTGCCGTCCCGCACATGGGCCAGGCTGGCCGGGATCGCCTCGAACATCAGCTGCATCCGCCCGCCGACCAGGTCGGTGATCGCCGGCGCCGAGCCGCGATAGGGCACGTGCACCAGCTCGGTGCCGCTCATCATCCGGAACAGCTCGCCGGCCAGGTGCTGCGGCGTGCCGTTGCCGGAGGAGGCCATGGCGAAGCGCCCCGGCGCGGCCCGTGCCGCGGCGATGAAGCCCGCCGCATCCGTCGCCGGCACCGAAGGGTGCACCAGCATGACCAGCGGCACCCGGACCAGGCCGGCGACCGGCTGGATGTCCCGCCGCAGGTCGAAGCCGGGCCGCCGGTAGAGCGCCGGGGCTATGAGGTGCACCGGGCCGCAGAGCAGCAGCGTGGTGCCGTCCGGCGGCGCGGCGGCTGCGGCCTCGGCCGCCAGCAGGCCGCCGACGCCCGGCTTGTTCTCCACCAGCACCGGCTGGCCGAGCCGCTCCGCCAGCCATTGCGCGACGATGCGCGCGGTCACGTCCACCGGCCCGCCCGGCGGGAAGCCAACCAGGATGCGGAGGGGCCGGCCCGGCCAGTCCTCGGCCCGGGCGATGGCAGGGAAGGCCGGGCAGCGCGGCCGCCCCCTGCAGGAGGCTTCGGCGGGACAGGGGCATCGCGGGGCACCCTCCTGGGCTTGGCGGCCGGAGGATGGCATTCCGTATGCAGGCGAGCCATCATCTGGCCCCGACGATATCCATATGCGGCGGATATGGCATGGAGCTCCGGCACCTCCGCTACTTCCTCGCGGTCGCCGAGGAAGGGCATGTCACCCGGGCGGCGGAGCGGCTCGGGATGCAGCAGCCGCCGCTGAGCCAGCAGATCCGCGCGCTGGAGCGGGAGCCGGGCCTCCCGCTCTTCCGCCGCCTGCCGCGCGGCATGGCGCTGACCGAGGCGGGCGAGGGCTTCCTCGGCGAGGCGCGGGCGATCCTGGCGCGGCTGGACGGGGCGGTGGCGGCGGCGCGGCGCACCGCGGCGGGGGAGCAGGAGCCGGCTCGCCATCGGCGTGCCGCCCACCGCGCCCTTCCACCCCCTCGTCCCCGGCACCATCCGCGCCTTCCGCGAGGCCTGGCCGCTGGTGACGCTCAGCATGGAGGAATGCCTGCGGACCGAACTGGTCGAGCGGCTGCAGGACGGGCGGCTGGACATCGCCTTCTTCCGCGCCGACGTACCCCTGCCGGAAGGGCTGGCGCTGCACCGCCTGCTGGAGGAGCCGCTGGTGGCCGCGCTGCCGGCCGGCCATGCGCTGGCCGAAGGCGCCGGGGCCGTGCCGCTCGCCGCCTTGGCCGGCGAGAGCTTCATCCCCTATGCGCGCCAGCAGGGCCCGGCCCTGTACGAGGGCCCTGCTGGCCGCCTGCCTGCGCGCCGGATTCAGCCCGCGCCTCGGGCAGGAGGCGCCGCGGATCACCTCGGCGCTTGGCCTGGTGGCGGCGGGGCTCGGCGTGGCGCTGGTGCCGGACAGCATGCGGCGGATGACGATGGAAGGCGTGGCCTACCGGCCGCTGGCAGGCACGGCACCGGTCGCGGTGCTGGCGATCGTCCTGCGGCGCGACCTCCGCTCCGCCGCGGCGCGCAACTTCCTGGCGCTGGCGCGGCGGCAGGCCGGGCTGGCCCTGCCGCTCAGGCGAAGCGCAGCAGCACCACCAGCGCGACCAGCATCTGCACCGCGTTGAGGATCACGCTCAGCCGGTGCGCCGCGTCGAAGCGCGGCTTCGCCGCCGCGTCGCCCGCCTGGGCGGCATCGGACAATGCGTTGATCCGCGGCATCAGCCCCTGCCGCAGCCAGATGCCGAGCGCGGCGACGGCGGCCATGGCCAGCGCGTCCCAGCCGCGCAGCGGCAGCAGCGCCACGGCGGCGGCGGCCGAGAGGCCGAGCACCCAGAGGTAGTAGACGGGGAAGACCTGGCGGATGAAGCGGCCCGACCATTCGGGCGGCAGCCGGGTGAAGACCAGCGGCGCGATGGCGACCGCGAAGAAGACCATGCCGCCCAGCAGCAGGGCGGTGGCGAAGAGGGCGATGCCGGAGAGGATCATGCGGCGGCGGAGATGGCCCCGCCGCCGCGGATGGCAAGCCGTATTTCGGGCAAGCCGATTCAGACCTTCGCGCCCTGCGGCGCTCCGGTCATCGGCAAGCCTAGTAGCGGTACTGCTCGGCCTTGAAGGGGCCTTCCTCGGGCACGCCGATATAGCCGGCCTGCTGCGGGGAGAGCTTGGTCAGCTTGGCGCCGACCTTCTCGAGGTGCAGCGCCGCCACCTTCTCGTCGAGGTGCTTCGGCAGCACGTAGACCTTCTTCTCGTACTTGCCCGGATTCGACCACAGCTCGATCTGCGCCAGGGTCTGGTTGGTGAAGCTGGCCGACATCACGAAGGACGGGTGGCCGGTGGCGTTGCCGAGGTTCACCAGCCGCCCCTCGGACAGCAGGATGATGCGCTTGCCGTCGGGGAACTCCACCTCGTCCACCTGCGGCTTCACGTTCGACCACTTGTAGTTCTTCAGCGCGGCGACCTGGATCTCGCTGTCGAAGTGGCCGATGTTGCAGACGATGGCGCGGTGCTTCATCGCCCGCAGGTGGTCGATGGTGATGACGTCGACATTGCCCGTGGCGGTGACGAAGATGTCGGCGCGCGGCGCGGCATCCTCCATCGTCACCACCTCATAGCCCTCCATCGCCGCCTGCAGGGCGCAGATCGGGTCGACCTCGGAGACCATCACGCGGCAGCCGGCATTGCGCAGGCTGGCGGCGCTGCCCTTGCCCACGTCGCCGAAGCCCGCAACCATCGCCACCTTGCCCGACATCATCACGTCGGTGCCGCGGCGGATGCCGTCCACCAGGCTCTCGCGGCAGCCGTAGAGGTTGTCGAATTTCGACTTGGTGACGCTGTCGTTCACGTTGATGGCGGGGAACAGAAGCTTCCCTTCCTTCGCCATCACGTACAGCCGGTGGACGCCCGTGGTGGTCTCCTCGGAGACGCCCTGGATCGACTTGGCGAGGCGGGCGAACCAGCCCGGCTTGGTCTTCACCAGCTTCTTGATGAGGGCGAAGAAGACCTCCTCCTCCTCGTTGGTCGCCTTGTCGAGGAAGGCCACGTCGCCCTGCTCGGCGCGCAGGCCGTAATGCACCAGCAGGGTCATGTCGCCGCCGTCGTCGAGCAGCATGTTCGGCTCGCCGCCGTCATGCCATTCGAGGGTCTTCTGCACGTAGTCCCAGTATTCCGGCAGGCTCTCGCCCTTCACGGCGAAGACCGGCGTGCCGGCGGCGGCGATGGCGGCCGCGGCGTGGTCCTGGGTCGAGAAGATGTTGCAGGAGGACCAGCGGACATCGGCGCCGAGCGCCTTCAGCGTCTCGATCAGCACGGCGGTCTGGATGGTCATGTGCAGGCAGCCGGCGACCCGGGCGCCCTTCAGCGGCTGGGACGGGCCGTATTCGCGCCGGACGGCCATCAGGCCGGGCATCTCGTCCTCGGCCATGGCGATTTCCTTGCGGCCCCAATCGGCCAGCGAAAGGTCCTTCACCAGGTAGTCGGCGGCTGCGGCCATGGTCTGCATCCTCATCATGTGGCCCGGGCCCTAGCACGGGCGGGAGACGGAGGCCAGAAGCAAGCGCGAGACATAAGCATGTCTTTCATATCGCGTCCGGCGCGGCCGGCCGATGGGATCGCCCCAGAACGGCAACGCCTTGCCGAACCGCAACCCCAGCGCCATCGTCTTGCCGGAAGGCCCGCGACACGGGCCCAATGGGAGGGACATTGGAATGAAGACGCGTTGGATCGCATCCGGCCTGGCAGCGGCCCTGGCCCTACCGGCCCTGGCACTGGCCCAGCCGGCACCCACCCCGGTCCCGGGCTGGCAGCAGGGCCGCCCGGAGAGTCTGGCCAGTTCCCCCCTCGCCCCCAATGCACCGAAGCTGACCGTGACCCCGGCCGACCAGGTGCCGGTCGGCAAGCTGACCCTGCCCGCCGGCTTCAAGGCGGAGATCTATGCCTCCGGCATGCCGGGCGCCCGCATGATGGCGCTCGGGGCGAACGGCACGCTGTTCATCGGCACCCGCACCATCGGCCGGGTCTATGCGGTGAAGGACGGCAAGACCTACACGATCGCCTCCGGCCTGCAGCAGCCGAACGGCGTCGCCTTCAAGGATGGCGCGCTCTATGTGCTCGCGATCAACAAGGTGTTCCGCTACGACGGCATCGAATCGAAGCTCGACGCCCCCGGCACGCCGGTGGACCTGACCGCCGCCTTCGCCCTGCCGACCGAGGACCACCACGGCTGGAAGTTCGCCAGCTTCGGGCCGGACGGGAAGCTGTACATGCAGGTCGGCGCGCCCTGCAACATCTGCTCGGTGGACGAGAACCGCCACGCCGTGCTGCTGCGCTTCAACCCGGACGGCTCGGGCCGCGAGGTCGTGGCGCGCGGCGTCCGCAACAGCGTCGGCCAGGCCTTCCACCCCGTCACCGGCCAGCTCTGGTTCACCAACAACGGCCGCGACTGGGCCGGCGAGGACGAGCCGCAGGACAGCCTTGGCGTGGTGCGCGGCATGGGCGAGCATTTCGGCTTCCCCTATTGCCACATGGGAACCATGCAGGACCCGGACGTGAAGGGCCGGCAGTGCTCGGAATTCTCGCCCCCGGCGCTGCTGCTCGGCGCGCATACGGCGGCGCTCGGCATCCGCTTCTACACCGGTGAAATGTTCCCGGCCGAGTACAAGAATCCCATGTTCATCGCCCGGCACGGCTCCTGGAACCGCACCCAGAGGGTCGGCTACGACGTGGTGAACGTGACGCTCGACGCCCAGGGCAAGCCGAGCATGCGGCCCTTCATGGGCGGGCTGCTCGAGGGCAACAATTCTCTCGGCCGGCCGACCGACGTGCAGCAGATGCCCGACGGTTCGCTGCTCGTCTCGGACGAGCAGATGGGCGCGATCTACCGCATCACCTATTCGAAGTGAGCATGCGGGCAAGCCTGCTGGCGGCGGCCGTCCTGGCCGCCGCCCCGTTCCTGGCCGCGAATGCCGCAGGCGATCCGGGGCGCGGCGAGGCGCTGGTGCGGGAGCGCCAATGCGGCAGCCGCCACGGCGCCGTCGGCGTCTCCTCCACGCCGAACATCCCCTCGCTGGCCGGGCATACGGACGAGTTCATCACCCTGCAACTGATCCTGCTGCGGGAGCAGATCCGCATCGCGCCGCCGATGAACGACCTCGCCCAGGGGCTGACCGATGGCCAGGTGGAGGATATCGCCGCCTGGTATATGTCGCTCCCCGCGGGCCTGCCGGCCGGCGGCACCGAGGGCGACCCGGCCCGGATGGCCGAGGGCGCGGCGCTGTCGGAGAAGCTGCGCTGCGGCGTCTGCCACCTGCCGGACTATCGCGGCCGCGCGCAGATGCCGCGCCTTGCCGGGCAGCGGGAGGACTATCTGGTGCATGCCATGACCGGGTACCGCGACGGCACCCGGCACGGGACGGACACCAACATGAATGCCGTGATGTACGGCGTAACCGACGCGCAGGTGGCCACGCTCGCCTATTATTTGGCGCGGCAGAAGTAGCGGGAAGGCTGGGGAGGGAAAGTATTCCCTCCCCGAACCCTAGCCTTCTTTCTTGCGTGCCGGGCAGCACCACGCTGTGGGCGCCAGGCTTGCAGAAACAGATGAGGGATTGGACGCATGCGTCCAACGGGGGGGAATACCTTCTCCGCCAGCCTTCAGGATCTAAACCCGATAAACCCTGAAATTCGCTCCAAGCCTCGAATCCTTGAGGCCGATGCGGCCCTTTCGTCCGCGAACCCGCCGCCGGCCGGCAATGTCGCATCGCCGGCCTTTGGATTTGAGGATTTGAGATCTTCAAGGGCAGCCTCGCCGGCTGGCGGACGCGCCGCCGGCGTTTGCGGCTTATAGTCCTATCATCCAACCCATCCGGAGGCAACGCCGAAGACCCCTTCAGCCACCAGGCCAGCTTGCCGCGGCTGGTCTTCCGCCCCAGCGCCGCCGCATCCCGCAGCCAGGCCACCTGCACCACCCGGCGTTCCCCGACGAAGGGCGTATGGCCGTGCCAGGACCGCTCGCCGCGCAGGAAGGCGAAGACGTTGCCCTCCTCCGGCGAAACCTCGGCCACAGGGTCCGCCAGCGACTCCCCCGCAGCACGCGGATGCGCCCGGCCGGATGGGCCCAGCCCGGATGCATGTAGAGCAGCAGCGTCGCCACCTTGCTGGCGCTGTCGGTGTGCGGCCGCCCCTCATGCGCCGCCGAGACCTGCCGCACCGTCACCAGCCGCGGCAGGGCGGCGAAGTCGAGGCCGAATTCTCGCCCATCGCCGCATCCAGCGCCCCGGCCGCGATCTCCGCCAGCAGCGCCGCGAAGGCGCCGCGCGGGGTGAAGGTCCCGACCGGGTGGTAGCCGGGCCGCGGCAGGGCAGGAAAATCGCGCCGCAGCGCGGGCAGAGCCTCGGGCCGCAGGCAGCCGGCGCCGGCGACCCAGGGATAGGGTCGTCCTGGCGCGGCGCGGCGCGGAAGGGCGCCAAGTCCAGTAGGGGGCGGCGGCATCGGCGACGGGATGTGGCGCAGCGGGGTTCGAGCGCATGGGCGATGGCCCCATCGGTGTCGGTCCCGGCAGGCGTCCAAGCCCGCCGCGCCGGGCCGGGTTCCATCCTCCCCCGGTGGAATCGCCGGCAGGCCGCTGCCGGTTGTCGGCCGCCCCGCGCGGGTCTATCCCGACCCGCGATGGACGCGAATGTCAGCCACCCACCCGGCGAGGCACGCCCCCAGGGGCCCCTGCCCGCCTATCGCGCGCGGATCGCCCGCGGCCTGCTGAAGCCCGACCCGGCCCAGGCCATGGCGGCGGAGACGCTGCAGGACCTATGGCGCCGGCTGCGCGGCTACGAGCCGCAGGTGGAACCGCCCGAGCCGGATGGCTTCCTGACCCGCTTCTTCCGCCGCAAGCCAGTGGAGGAGGCCGGGAACAACGCGCCGCAGGGCCTCTATCTGGTGGGCGAGGTCGGGCGCGGGAAGTCCATGCTGATGGACCTCTTCTTCGCCTGCGCCGAGGTGCCCCGGAAGCAGCGGATCCACTTCCACCAGTTCATGCAGGACTGCCACCAGCGCATCCACCGCTGGAAGCAGGCCCATCCCGGGAGGCGGACCCGATCCCGCCGCTGGCGGATGCGATCGTGGCGGAGGCCGCGCTGCTCTGCTTCGACGAATTCCAGGTGCATGACATCACCGATGCGATGATCCTCGGCCGGCTGTTCGAGGCGCTCTTCGCCCGCGGCGTGGTGGTGGTGGCGACCAGCAACACCGCGCCGGACGACCTGTTCAAGGGCAAGCCCGGCCGGGACGCCTTCCTGCCTTTCATCGCCCTGATCAAGCAGCGGCTGAACGTGCTGACGCTGGAGGCGGAGCGGGACTACCGGCGGGAGCGCATCCGCGGCCTGCCGACCTGGCATTGCCCGGTGGATGGCCGGGCCGAACGGGCGCTCGACGCCGCCTTCCTCGAGCTCACCGGGGTCAGGCAGGGCAAGCCCTGCACCCTCCGGGTGCTCGGCCGCGCGGTGGAACTGCCGGAGGAGGCGCGCGGGGTGGTCCGCGCCGGGTTCGACGACCTCTGCGGCAAGCCGCTGGGCCCGGCCGACTACCTGGCGCTGGCGACGCATTGCCACAGCCTGGTGCTGGACGGCGTCCCCGCCTGGGGCCGGAGAATTTCGACCGTGCCCGGCGCTTCATCACCCTGGTCGATGCGCTCTACGAGCATCGCTGCAAGCTGATCGCCTCGGCCGCCGCGCCGCCCGATGCATTGTACGAGCAGGGCGAGAACGCGGCGATGTTCGAGCGCACCGCGAGCCGACTGACGGAGATGCAGAGCCAGGACTATCTGGGGCTGCAGCACCTGACCTGAACCAGCCCCGGCTTGACACCGGGCCGTAACATTCAGCAATAAGGCTCACGGATCTCGCGGTTGCCCCAAAAGGGAGATTCCATGCGCCTGCCGATGCTTGTCCTGCTTGGCCTGATGCTCGTCGCCGGCCCGGCGCTGGCCCTCGCCCCGGCCCACCACGCGGCCAGGTCCGCCGCCACGGCCAAGCCCCCGGTCGCTAAGTCGCGGCCCGGCGCGGTTCAGGCCAAGGCACCGTCGGGCCACGGCAAGCCCCGGCTGCAGCAGGCCGCCTTCCGGCCCGGCGCGGCGCCCGCCGGCTGTTCCCGCAAGGCGCGGCAATGCCGCGGGATCGCCGCGACGCCGGTGCGGTTCGGCTGGACCCAGGGCTCGCCGCCGGCCGCCCAGGTGCAGGCCGACCAGTGCCCGGACGGCACCATGGCGACCCTGGCGCGCGGCCATGACGACGTGATCCGCTGCATGCCGATCTGAGGCGGCGGGCGCCGCAAGGCCCCGAATCCAGCGTCCCGGCCGTTCGGCACGCTCCCGGCTTGACCTCGCGCAAGGCGCGCCATGGGCATTTGCACCAATTGCGCCCCCGCGCCGTGCCTTGTCGCCCCCAGCGACCGGGAGTAGGAGTGCGCCGCAATATTCCAACGATCCTGACGTAAGGACGGCTCATGGCCCGCAAGAAGATCGCGCTGATCGGCGCCGGCAACATCGGTGGCACCCTGGCCCACCTGATCGGCCTCAAGGAACTCGGCGACGTCGTCATGTTCGACGTCTTCCCGGGCGTGGCAGGCGGCAAGGCGCTCGACATCATGCAGTCCGGCCCGGTGGACGGGTTCGACAGCGCCATGGCCGGCACCGGCGACTATGCCGCGATCAAGGGCGCCGACGTCATCATCGTCACCGCCGGCTTCCCGCGCATGCCGGGCATGAGCCGCGACGACCTGCTGACCAAGAATGCCGGCGTGATGGGCCAGGTGGCCGAGGGCATCAAGACCTATGCCCCCGACGCCTTCGTCATCTGCATCACCAACCCGCTCGACGTCATGGTCTGGGCGCTGCAGCAGAAGTCCGGCCTGCCGGCCAACAAGGTCGTCGGCATGGCGGGCGTGCTGGACAGCAGCCGGTTCCGCCTGTTCCTGGCGCAGGAGTTCAACGTCTCGGTCGAGGACGTGACCGCCTTCGTGCTGGGCGGCCATGGCGATACCATGGTGCCGCTGACCCGCTACTCCACCGTCGCCGGCATCCCGGTGCCGGACCTGATCAAGATGGGCTGGACGACGCAGGAGAAGATCGACGCCATCGTCGCCCGCACCGCGAATGGCGGCGGCGAGATCGTCAAGCTGCTGGAGAAGGGCTCCGCCTTCTACGCCCCGGCCGCCTCCGCCATTGCGATGGCGGAAGCCTACCTGAAGGACAAGAAGCGGGTCCTGCCCTGCGCCGTGATGCTGAACGGCGAGTACGGGCTGCGCGACTTCTATGTCGGCGTGCCGGTCGTGATCGGCGGCAACGGCGTCGAGAAGATCGTCGAGGTGCAGTTCACGCCCGAGGAGAAGAAGGCCTTCGACGCCTCCTGCGACGCGGTGAAGAAGCTGATCGAGGACTTCAAGAAGCTCGGCGTCTGATGCCAGGGGCCGGGGCAGTGCCCCGGCCTTTTTGCCGGCCTCGGCCGGGATTTGCCGGTAGGCTGGCCACCCCGCCGCGGAGCGGCACCGAGAATCTCGACCCGGCCGGCCGGCCGACCCATGCGAAGGGTGAGCGGATGAACATCCACGAATACCAGGCGAAGGAGTTGCTGCGCCGCTACGGCGTCGCGGTGCTCGAGGGCCATGTTGCCTGGACGCCGGAGGAGGCCGAGGCGGCCGCCGCCAAGCTGCCCGGGCCGGTCTATGTGGTGAAGTCGCAGATCCATGCCGGCGGCCGCGGCGCCGGCCGCTTCGCCGACGACCCGAACGGCAAGGGCGGCGTCCGGGTGGTGAAGTCGGCCGCCGAGGTGAAGGCCGCCGCCGCGGCGATGATCGGCCACACCCTGGTCACCAAGCAGACCGGGCCGCAGGGCAAGGTCGTCTCCCGCGTCTATGTCGAGGCCGGCTGCGACATCAAGCGCGAGCTGTATCTGGGCCTGCTGGTGGACCGCGAGACCTCCCGCCTCACCGTGATGGCCTCGACCGAGGGCGGCATGGAGATTGAGGAGGTGGCCGAGCACCACCCCGAGAAGATCCTGAAGGTCGCGGTCGACCCGGCCTCCGGCATCTCCGGCTTCCATTGCCGGAAGCTCGCCTTCGGCCTCGGGCTGACCGGCAAGCAGGTCGGCGCCTTCACCAAATCTGTCACCGCCCTCTATGGCGCCGTGCTCGAGCTCGATTGCGCGATCGTCGAGATCAACCCGCTGGTCGTCACCGGCGCGGGCGACATCGTGGCGCTCGACGCCAAGGTCTCCTTCGACGACAACGCGCTGTTCCGCCACAAGGACCTGGAAGCCCTCCGCGACGATTCGGAGATGGACCCGAAGGAGCTTGAGGCGGTCAAGAACGACCTGAACTACGTGGCGCTCGACGGCGAGATCGGCTGCATGGTGAACGGCGCCGGCCTGGCGATGGCCACCATGGACATCATCAAGCTGTACGGGTCGTCCCCGGCCAACTTCCTCGATGTCGGCGGCACCGCGAATGCGGCCCGGGTGACCGAGGCCTTCCGCATCATCACCTCGGACAGCAACGTCAAGGCGATCCTGGTCAACATCTTCGGCGGCATCGCCAAGTGCGACATGATCGCCGAGGGCATCGTGGCCGCGACCAAGGCGCTGACCTTGAGCGTGCCGCTGGTGGTGCGGCTCGAGGGCACGAATGTCGACCTCGGCAAGAAGATCCTGGCCGATAGCGGCCTTGCCATCATCCCCGCCGACAACCTGGCCGATGCGGCCCAGAAGGTTGTCGCCGCGGTCAAGGGGGCCTGAGCCATGGCGATCCTGATCGACGCCAACACCCGCGTCATGACCCAGGGCTTCACCGGCGCCCAGGGCACCTTCCATGCCGAGCAGGGCATCGCCTATGGCTCGACCTATGTCGGCGGCGTGACCCCCGGCAAGGGCGGCACCACCCATATCGGCCTGCCGGTCTTCGACACGGTGGCCGATTGCGTCGAGAAGACGCAGGCCAATGCCAGCGTCATCTACGTCCCCCCGCCCTTCGCGGCGGATGCGATCCTGGAAGCGATCGACGCCGAGCTGCCGCTGATCATCTGCATCACCGAGGGCATCCCGGTGCTCGACATGGTCAAGGTGAAGCGGGCGCTCTCGGGCTCGAAGTCGCGCCTGATCGGGCCGAACTGCCCGGGTGTCATCACCCCGGATGCCTGCAAGATCGGCATCATGCCGGGCCATATCCACCTGCGCGGCTCGGTCGGCGTCGTCTCCCGCTCCGGCACCCTGACCTATGAGGCCGTGGCGCAGACCACGGCGGCCAAGCTCGGCCAGTCCACCTGCGTCGGCATCGGCGGCGACCCGGTGAAGGGCACCGACTTCATCGAGGTGCTGGAGCTGTTCCTGGCCGACCCCGAGACCAAGTCGATCGTCATGATCGGCGAGATTGGCGGCCAGTCGGAGATCCAGGCGGCGGAGTTCCTCGCGCGCGAGAACCGCGGCCCGAACGCCAAGCCCGTGGTCGGCTTCATCGCCGGCGCAACGGCCCCCCGGGTCGCCGCATGGGCCATGCCGGCGCGGTCATCTCCGGCGGCAAGGACACGGCGGAGGCGAAGTTCGAGGCGATGCGCCAGGCCGGCGTGCATGTCGCCGACAGCCCGGCGGCGCTGGGCTCGACCATGGTGAAGGCACTGAGGGGTTAACCGCGGGGGCGAAAAACCGCGCGGCAGCCATGCGGGGTCGATCTGGATCAACGCCAGACCTGCCGCAACGCCGCCACACTGACTATGTTATGGAGCGCGCGGCCCCCTTCCCCGGGGCCGCGCGCTTCAACGCACAGACCTGACGAAGGACGCCGGCCCGCCGAGGCTGGCACGGAGAAGACCATGGCCGGAGTGGACATCCTCGCCAGCGCGATGACGGGCGCCAACGCCGCCTATCTCGCCGACCTCTACGCCCGCTGGGTCGAGAAGCCCGGCAGCATCGACCCGTCCTTCGCCGAATTGTTCGACGCGCTGGGCGACGATGCCCGCGCGGTGCTGACCGATGCCTCCGGCGCGTCCTGGGCGCCCCGCCCGCGTGGCGGCTTCGCGCCGGAGCCCGAGGCGCCGCCGGCGCCGAAGGGCGGCAAGCCCGCCCCGGCCGCGGCCGCCGACCCGGCCGCCATCCGCAATGCCCAGCTCGATCTCGATCCGCGCGCTGATGCTGATCCGCAGCTACCGCGTCCGCGGCCACCTGGAAGCGCAGCTCGACCCGCTCGGCCTGCAGCAGCCTAAGTCGCACCCGGAGCTGGACCCCGCGACCTACGGCTTCACCGAGGCCGACTGGGACCGCCCCGTCTTCATCAATGGCGTGCTCGGGCTGGAAACCGCCACCGTCCGCGAGATCATGGCGGTCTGCCGCGCCAGCTATTGCGGCTCGATCGGCGTCGAGTTCATGCACATCCAGGATCCCGGCCAGAAGTTTTGGATCCAGAGCCGGATGGAGGGCGCCCCCTGGGCGACCGCCTTCGACAAGGCGGCGAAGCGCGAGATCCTCGAGCACCTGACCGAGGCCGAGGGCTTCGAGGCCTTCTGCGCCCGCAAGTATGTCTCGACCAAGCGCTTCGGGCTCGAGGGCGGCGAGAGCACCATCCCCGCCGTCCAGACGGTGATCGAGACCGCGGCGAAGGCCGGGGTGAACGAGATCGCCATCGGCATGGCGCATCGCGGGCGGCTCAACATGCTCGTGAACGTGGTGAAGAAGCCCTACACGCAGGTCTTCTCGGAGTTCAAGGGCGTCGGCGCCAACCCGGACGACGTCCAGGGCTCGGGCGACGTGAAGTATCACCTCGGCACCTCGACCGATATCGAGATCGCCGGGCGGACCATCCACCTCTCGCTGCAGCCGAACCCCTCGCACCTGGAAGCGGTGGACCCCGTCGTGGTCGGCAAGGTGCGGGCGCGGCAGGACATGGCCGGCGACACCAAGGGCCGCCATAGCGTCATGGGCATCCTGCTGCATGGCGACGCCGCCTTCGCCGGCCAGGGGCTGGTCTACGAGACCATGGCGATGAGCCAGCTGATCGGCTACCGCACCGGCGGCACGGTGCACATCGTCACCAACAACCAGATCGGCTTCACCACCGTCCCGGTGCATGCCTATTCCGGCCTCTATTGCACCGACATCGCCAAGGCGGTGCAGGCGCCGATCTGGCACGTGAACGGCGACGACCCGGAAGCGGTGGTCTTCGTCTCCCGCCTCGCCGCCGAGTTCCGCCAGGAATTCTCGACCGATGTGGTGGTGGACATCGTCTGCTACCGCCGGCACGGCCACAACGAGAGCGACGAGCCGGCCTTCACCCAGCCGATCATGTACGGCCGGATCCGCGAGATGAAGACCACCCGCACGGTCTATGCCGAGCGGCTGGCCGCCGAGGGCAGCGTCGCCGCCGAGGACGCCAAGGCGATCCTCGACGCCTTCAACCAGCGGCTCGAGGAAGCGCACCAGGCGGCGCAGACCTTCAAGCCGAACAAGGCGGACTGGCTGGAAGGCCACTGGTCCGGCCTGCAGGCGGTGGCGGTCGGCGCCGAGGTCGAGCAGCTGCACCCGACCGCGGTGCCGCTCGAGACCCTGCGCGAGGTCGGCACCGCGCTCTCCCAGGTGCCGGACGGCTTCAACGTCAACCCGAAGATCGCCCGCCAGCTCGAGGCCAAGAAGCAGGCGATCGAGAGCGGCGAGGGCATCGACTGGGCGACCGGCGAGGCGCTCGGCTTCGGCACCCTGCTGCTGGAAGGCCACCGCGTGCGCCTCTCGGGCGAGGACGTGCAGCGCGGCACCTTCAGCCACCGCCACGCGGTGCTGATCGACCAGCAGACCCAGGCGGAATACGTGCCGCTGAACAACATCCGCGACCACCAGCCGCGCTTCGAGGCCTTCAACAGCCTGCTGAGCGAGTTCGGCGTGCTCGGCTACGACTACGGCTACAGCCTGGCGGACCCGCACACCCTGGTGCTGTGGGAAGCGCAGTTCGGCGACTTCGCCAATGGCGCCCAGGTCATCATCGACCAGTTCATCGCCTCGGGCGAGACCAAGTGGCTGCGCATGTCGGGGCTGGTGATGCTGCTGCCGCACGGCTTCGAAGGCCAGGGGCCGGAGCATTCCTCCGCCCGGCTGGAGCGCTACCTGCAGCTCTGCGCCGAGCGGAACATGCGGGTCTGCAACTTCACCACGCCGGCCAACTACTTCCACGCGCTGCGCCGGCAGCTGAAGTCGAACTACCGCAAGCCGCTGGTGGTGATGACGCCGAAGTCGCTGCTGCGGCACAAGCTGGCGGTGTCGTCGCTGGCCGATTTCGGCCCGGGCAGCGCCTTCAAGTATGTCATCCCCGAGATCGACGCGATCGCGCCCGAGGAAGACGTGAAGCGGGTCGTGCTCTGCACCGGCAAGGTCTACTACGACCTGCTGCAGGCGCGGCGCGATGCCGGCGTGAAGGACGTGGCGATCATCCGGGTCGAGCAGCTCCACCCCTTCCCGGTGAACAGCCTGAAGACGGCGCTCGCCCCGTACAAGAATGCCGAGGTGGTCTGGTGCCAGGAGGAGCCCGAGAACATGGGCGCCTGGACCTTCGTCGACCGGCGGCTGGAGAAGGTCCTGAAGGACCTCGAGGTCCGCGCGAAGCGGCCCGACTATGTCGGCCGCAAGGAGGCGGCGAGCCCGGCCACCGGCCTCGCCAAGGTGCATGCGGCGGAACAGGAAACCCTGGTGCGGGACGCGCTCGGGCTCTGAGCCCTGGGACCCTGCGGAGAGGCGATAGACGACGATGGCGACCGATATCCTGGTGCCCACCCTGGGCGAGAGCGTATCCACGGCGACCGTGGCGCGCTGGCTGAAGAAGGCCGGCGAGGCCGTGGCGGTGGACGAGCCGCTGGTGGAGCTGGAGACCGACAAGGTCACTGTGGAGGTGAACGCCCCGGCCGCCGGCGTGATCGAGTCGATCAGCGCGGATGAGGGCGCCGAGGTCGAGCCGGGCGCCGTGCTGGGCAGCATCGCCGCGGGCGCCGGCGCCGCCGCGCCCGTGCCGGCGGCCAAGCCGCACAAGCCGGAGCCGGTCGCCCCCGTCGCCGCGCAGCCGAAGGTGGAGGCGCCGCGCACCCCGGCCGGCCCCGTCGCCGTCCCCGGCCATGCGCCGCTGCCCGCCGCCGCCAAGCTGATGGCGGAGAACAACGTCACCGCCGAGCAGGTCGGCGCCGGCAGCGCCAAGGACGGCCGCATCGCCAAGGGCGACGTGCTGGATTTCCTCAGCCGTCCCGCCGCGGCGCCCGCGGCTGCGGCGAAGCCCGCCGCGCAGCGGCCGCTCGAGGAGGGCGAGGAGCGGGTGAAGATGACGCGGCTCCGCGTCACCATCGCCCGCCGGCTGAAGGAGGCGCAGAACAACGCCGCCATGCTGACCACCTTCAACGAGGTCGACATGGGCGCGGCGATGGCGCTGCGCACCGAGTACCGCGACGTCTTCGAGAAGAAGCACGGCGTCCGGCTCGGCTTCATGTCCTTCTTCGTGAAGGCCTGCGTCGCCGCGCTGAAGGAATTCCCCGCGGTGAACGCCGAGATCCAGGGCGACGAGCTGATCTACAAGAACTTCGTCCATATGGGCGTCGCCGTCGGCGGGCCGAACGGCCTGGTCGTGCCGGTGCTGCGCAACGCCGACCGCATGGGCTTCGCCGAGATCGAGAAGACCATCGGCTCCTTCGGCAAGCGCGTCCGCGACGGGCAGCTCAAGCTCGAGGAGATGGCGGGCGGCAGCTTCACCATCACCAATGGCGGCGTCTACGGGTCGCTGATGTCGACCCCCATCCTGAATCCGCCGCAGTCCGGCATTCTCGGCATGCACAAGATCCAGGACCGGCCGATGGCGGTGGGCGGCAAGGTCGAAATCTGCCCGATGATGTACATCGCGCTGAGCTACGACCACCGCATCGTCGACGGCAAGGAAGCGGTCAGCTTCCTGGTCCGCGTCAAGGAAAGCATCGAGGACCCGCGCCGGCTGATGCTGGATATCTGAGCCTTCCATACCAGGCGGGCCGGCGCGGGACCCCCGTGCCGGCCTCGCGCGTTTCAGCGGCATGGGCCGCACGGCTTGCTAGATTGGGTGAAGAGGGCCGCCGCATGCCGGCCCACCCGGGAGAAGTCACATGCGTTCCTTCGATGGCCAATTTTCCGACAACCGCCCGCTGAAGCGCACGCGGGAGGAGAAGGTCCGCCTCCTCGCCGAGCTGAAGGAGACAGTGCGGACCATGAAGCCGCACACCTCGCCGGAGCTGCGGGTGTCGATCGCCACCAAGATCAAGGAGCTGGAAGCCGACCTGGCGGCCCCGCCGCCGCCGCCGCGCGAGCGCCGGCTGCCGTCGCACCAGCAGGACCAGTTCGGTACCGGCCCGCGCCCGCCCCGCCGGCCGCGGCCGCCGCGCGAGACGTTCTAGGAAGGTCGGGGCGGCAAAGGCATTTCCTCCCCAGGCCCCATCCCTCCTTTTCGTGAGGTCGGGCATCGCCGCGCGGCACGTGCCAGACTCGGAAAAATAGATGAGGGGTCCGGGGAGAATACCTTCTCCCCGGCCGTGCCTCCCGCCGGCATGATGCGCCCCTGACCAAAGGGGAAACGCCGCATGCGGCTCGAGAGCAAGACCGCCATCATCATCGGCGCCGGGCAGAGCCCGGGCGAGACCATGGGCAATGGTCGCGCCACCGCCATCCGCTTCGCCCAGGAAGGCGCCCGGGTGCTCTGCGTGGACCGCGACCTCGCCTCGGCGCAGGACACCGCCGCCCAGGCCGGCAACGGCGCCACCGCCTTCCAGGCCGACGTGACGCGGGAGGCCGAGATGGCCGCCGCCGTCGCCGAGGCGGTGCGGCTCTGGGGCCGGCTCGACATCCTGCACTACAACGTCGGCATGTCGCTCGCGGGCGGCGATGCCCCGCCCACCGAGATCACCGAGGACGCCTTCGACCGCGTCACCGCGGTCAACCTGCGCGGCTTCGTCATGGCGGTGAAGCACGCCCTGCCGGTGATGCGGCGGCAGGAAAGCGGGGTGATCCTGTCGATCAGCTCCGCCGCGGCGGTCGAGAGCTACCCCTATGTCGCCTACAAGACCACCAAGGCGGCGATGCTGGCCTTCACCGAGCAGGTGGCCAACCAGAATGCCGGCCACGGCATTCGCTGCAACACCATCCTGCCCGGGCTGATGGACACGCCGATGGCGGTGGACACCCGCGTCCGCCACACCGGCAAGACCCGGGCGGAGGTCGCGGCCGAGCGCGACGCCAAGGTGCCGCTGCGGCGGCGGATGGGCACCGCCTGGGACGTGGCCAATGCGGCGCTGTTCCTGGCGAGCGACGAGGCGGGGTTCATCACCGGCGTGGCGCTGCCGGTGGATGGCGGCAGGCTGGTGCAGATCGGGTGAAGAACGCCGGGGAGGAAGTATCCTCCCTGGATCCTCCTCTGTTTTTCCGAGGCCGGCACCCGCCGCGCGTCGGCATCCGACCCACGGAAGGGAAGGGTGGGGTTCGGGGAGGGAATACCTGTTTCCCTCCCCGACCCTCCTACCCCGGCTGCCCCGTGCAGCCCGCCGAGGTCGCGCCGATCAGCAGGCTGGTGCGGAAAGCCAGCGGCTGGCGCGGCAGGTCGCCCGCTTCGGCGCCGCGCAGCATCTCCTGCCATTTGCAGGCGAAGGCGGTCGGGCGATGGCGGAACAGGCCGGCGGTCTCGGCGCGCAGCTCGGTGTAGTGCACCGGCTCCTCCCAGGCATGGTCGGTGGCCAGCAGCAGCACCAGGCAGGCGCCAAGCACCGCCGCGCCCAGGCCCAGAGCGCGGACCAGCGCCACCGGCAGCGGCAGGACCAGGAGCAGCAGCAGCAGGGCCGGCAGCATTAGCCGCTCCCCGGGTTCACCACGTTCTGCACCAGGTCGGGCAGCGCGGCGAACAGCGCCAGCAGCCCCGCGGCGGCCAGCAGCGGCGCCCAAGCCAGCCGGCGCGTGCGGATCGCCGTCCGCAGCCCGAGGCCCAGCAGCGCCACGAGCCCGGCCGCGAAGGCCAGGTTGATCGCCGCTCCCGCCCAGTAGAGCGTCGGGCGGGTGACGACGTCGCCCCCCCGGCGAAGACGAAGTTGTGGTAGGGGCCGAGCTTGGCGACGGTATAGAGCTTGTAGGCGAGGAAGGCGGCCGGCCCGCCGGTGCCGCTGGTCTCGGTCGCGTTGCCGCCGGCATTGGTGGCGACATACCAGCCAGTCAGGACCGCGGCCGGCAGCAGGCCGGCCGCGGTGGGGATGATCCGCCGCGGGTCCAGCAGCGCCGTGGCGCCGAGCAGGGCGCAGAAGGCGAAGAAGACCATGGCATGGGTGAAGAAGATCGCCAGGCCGAAGCCCATGATCGGCAGGACCCGGGCGCGCCGCGCCTCCGGCAGCAGGAACCAGGCGCCCAGCAGCACCATCCCGAGCTGGAAATTGGCATAGCCGTTCCAGAAGGCGGCATTGAGGAAGACGGCGACCAGCAGCAGCGCCGCGAAGGCGCCCGGCGCCCCTGGCTGGTACCGCCGCCCCAGCGCCAGCGCCACGGCGACCGAGGCGCCGACCAGCCCCAGCAGGAACAGCCGCGCCGCCAGCGCCGCCGGCATCGCCAGCGACAGCAGCCCGAGCAGCAGCTGGACCGAGCTGTTCGGCACCGGCGTCGTGGCCAGCACGACCCCGTCCACCGGCAGGCCGCGCAGCAGCCGCGCCAGCAGCTGGCCCTGATAGGCCCATTCGGGGAAGTCCTGCAGCGGTGGATAGGGCGCCAGCACCAGCACCGCCGCCGCCAGCGCGCCGAGGCCGAGGCAGAGCGCGGTCCAGGGGAAGGCGGCGCGGCGGCGCGCGGCAGGGCGGTCTCGGCCGAATTCATGCCGGACAAGGCAAGGAGGTCTCCGGGATGCCGGTGGGAAGGTCGTTCTCGTCGCCATGGGGGCGGTTGGCCACTGACATGCGGTTGACCGGCTTTCGCCCTGTACAGCCCGGGGGCGGCCGGGCTAGGCTCCACCCCATGTCGACCATCGGTTTCCGTATCGCGCGAATTACCAGCCCGGCCGCCTGAGCCGCGCTGCCCATGGGGGTGGCGCGCCGCGCCGCCGGGTTCGTCCCCTCCCCTCGCGCTCATGGAACCGCCCCGATGTCCGACCTCGTTTCCGTCCGTTTCGTCCTGACCGCCGATGCCTCGCCCGGGCTGCTGCCGCGATTGCTGCAGCCGCTCGCCAAGCGCGACCTGGTGGCGGATGCCTTCCACGCCGTCCGTCAGGGCGATGCCATGCAGGTCGAGCTGGTGCTGGACGCAATGCCGGCCGGGATGGTCCACCTCGTCGCCGGCAATCTCGGCCAGGTGGTCGGCGTCTGGTCGGTCGAGACGGTGCTGCCGAAGCCGCTGCGCGCCGCGGCCTGAGCCCGGCGCTCCGGGCTTCGTGACATAGGCGGCTGCGGCCAGGGGGAACGCGAATGGTTGCCTGCGGCTAAGCTCCCGTCACGCCGGCGGGACATCGGATTATGTTGTGGGATGCCTTCCCGGATGCGCTGCACCTCGCGCGCTTCCAATCTGCCTTCACCGTCACCTTCCACTTCCTGTTCCCCGCCTTCACCATCGGCCTCGCCAGCTACCTGGCGGTGCTGGAAGGGCTGTGGCTCTGGACGGGCCGCGCGAAGTACCTCGACCTCTTTCGCTACTGGCTGAAGGTCTTCGCGGTGAACTTCGCCATGGGCGTGGTCTCCGGCCTCGTGCTGTCCTACCAGTTCGGCACCAATTGGGCGGCTTGGTCCGACAAGGTCGGGCCGGTGCTCGGCCCGATCATGGCCTATGAGGTGCTGACCGCCTTCTTCCTCGAGGCCGGCTTCCTCGGCGTGATGCTGTTCGGCCTCGGACGGGTCGGCAAGGGGCTGCATTTCTTCGCCACCTGCCTGGTCGCGGTGGGGACGCTGATCTCGGGCTTCTGGATCCTCTCGGCGAATTCCTGGATGCAGACGCCGCAGGGCTTCTCCATCGCGCCCGACGGCCGCTTCATGCCGGAGGATTGGTGGGCGATCGTCTTCAACCCCTCCTTCCCCTTCCGCTACCTCCACACCATCACCGGCGCCTTCCTGACCACCGCGATGATCGTCGGCGCGGTCGGCGCCTGGCACGTGCTGCAGGACCGCTCGAACGAGCGGGCGCGGACCATGTTCAGCATGGCCATGTGGATGGCCGCCGCCGTCGCGCCGGCCCAGGCGATGTTCGGCGACGCGCAGGGCCTCTGGGCGCTGGAGAAGCAATCGCAGAAGGTCGCCGCGATGGAGGGCCACTGGGAGACCCAGGCGCCCGCCCCGCTGATCCTCTTCGGCATCCCGGACATGGCGCGGGAGGAAACCAAGCTGAAGGTCGAGATCCCCTATCTCGGCAGCCTGATCCTGCGCCACAGCCTGGACGGCGAGATCAAGGGGCTGAAGGACTTCCCGAAGGACGCGCGGCCGACCAACGTGCCGCTGGTCTTCTGGTCCTTCCGCATCATGGTGGGGATGGGCGTGCTGATGATCGCGCTCGGCTTCGTCTCGCTCTGGCTGCGCTGGCGCGGCCGGCTGTACGACAGCCCCTGGTTCCAGCGCTGGGCGGTGGCGATGGGGCCGGCCGGGCTGATCGCGGTGACCTTCGGCTGGATCACCACGGAAGCCGGGCGGCAGCCCTTCACCGTCTACGGCCTGCTGCGCACCGCCGACAGCGTCAGCCCGGTCGCGGCACCGGCGGTGCTGACCTCGCTCGTGCTGTTCATGACGGTCTACTTCATCGTCTTCGGCGCCGGCATCTGGTACCTGTTCCGGCTGTTCCGCCACCCGCCCGAGGCGGAGGAATCCGGCGTCGAGTCCGAGCCGCCGATCCGCACCGCCGGCATCACCCCGGCGCCGGCCGTTGATCCGGACCGCGTGCACGACGCGCGGCCGCAACCAGCGGAGTGAGCAGGATGAGCGCGGAGACCATCGCCACCATCTGGGCCTTCGTGATCGCCACGGCGGTCTTCCTCTATGTCTGCATGGACGGCTTCGACCTCGGGGTCGGGATCCTGTTCCCCTGGATCCATGGCAAGGACGACCGCGACCTCGCGGTGAACACCGTCGCCCCGGTCTGGGACGGCAACGAGACCTGGCTGGTGATGGGCGGCGGCGGGCTGTTCGCCGCCTTCCCCTGGCCTACGCGATCGTCATGCCGGCGCTGTACATGCCCATCATCGTCATGCTGCTGGCGCTGATCTTCCGCGGCGTCTCCTTCGAGATGCGCTTCCGCGCCGCGACGCCGGGGCAGCATCTCTGGTGGGACCGCGCCTTCTCCGGCGGCAGCTATGTCGCGGCCTTCGCGCAAGGGATCGCGCTCGGCGCGCTGGTGCAGGGCGTGAAGGTCGAGGGCCGCGCCTATGCCGGCGGCTGGTGGGACTGGCTCTCGCCCTTCTCCATCGTCACCGGCCTGGCGGTGCTGGCGGGCTACGGGATGCTCGGCGCCTGCTGGCTGGTCTGGAAGACCGAGGGCGAGATGCAGGACCAGGTGAAGGCGCTGGCGCGGCGGATGACCGTGCTGACGCTCGGCTTCATCGCCGCGGTCAGCCTGGTGGTGCCCTTCCTGCTGCCGGCCTTCCGCGCCCGCTGGTTCGACTTCCCGGCGATCCTCGCCGCGCTGCCCGTGCCGGTGCTGGTCGTGGTGCTGGCCTGGCGGCTGTTCCGCGGCCTCGGCGAGGCCGGGCACAACCCCGAGAACCGCCGCATGGTCTGGCGCGACGGCATCCCCTTCGCCTGCGCGCTCGGCCTGTTCTTCCTGGCCTATACCGGGCTCGGCATCTCGATGTGGCCGATGATCGTGCCGCCGAACATCACGATCTGGGAGGCCGCTTCGCCGCGGGCGTCGCAGGTCTTCATGCTGGTGGGCTTGGCGGTGCTGATCCCGGTCATCCTGGGCTATACCGGGTATTCTCTACTGGCTCTTCCGCGGCAAGGTGAAGGCTGGCCACGGCTACCACTGACCGTGGCGCGGCGCCTAGCCTCCCGGCTGCTGTGGTTCGCCGCCCCTCTGGGCGGCGGGGGTCGCGGCGGTCGGGGCGGTGGCCTTCCTGCTGCGGGCGATGCTGCGGTTGTGAGACGGGCCACACCGGATGGTGCGCCTGTTCGAAGGCGCGATCCGCTCTATGGCAGGTGCTTGCCGAGCAGATTCACGCGTCCGGGCGCTCACGCCCTCCCGCATCTGCTCTAGCCGCGCTCACGCTCCGCATCGCGCCGGACGATTTGAAGCAGCGGCTCTCCTTGCCGTCGGCGGTTCGGTCCTGGTGCAGGAAAGCCAGCTTCCGGTCGTCGAAGGTGCGGAAGAAGGTCTCCCAGTCCACCGGCTGCAGCTTCTCGTCCGGCTCCGCGAAGTCGATGCGCAGCAGGCCCTCGCCGTCGCGGCCCTCGGTGCCCTTGACGACGGTCGGCCGGCCGCCGCGGGCCTCGACCCAGCGGCGGATCTCGGCGTGTTCGGTGGTGGTCTTCGCCTCGGCCATCCTGGCTCCTCCCGGGGCGGGATGCCCCGGGCGATAAACCCGGACGCGCGCCGGGTGTTCCGGCCGGGCCTATTCCGCCGCGGCGTGACCCGCCACGACGGCGCGGCGCGGCCAGGCCAGCACCAGCGCGACCCCGCCCAGCACCAGCAGCTGCGCCGCCAGCCCTTCCCAGCTCGGCGCGGCGCCGATCGTCCCGGCGAATTCGGGCAGGTCGTTCGGGCTGAAGGGGATCAGCGCCTGCTCCTGGAATCCCTGGATGCCGGCCGCGACCAGCCGCGCTGCCATGAACAGCAGGAAGAGCGAGGTCGCCCGGAACAGCGGCCGCAGGGGATGCGCACCGCGGCGCGGATCAGCAGCCACCAGAGCACGCCGAGGCCCGCGGCGCCCGCGGCCAGGCCGGCGACCATGCCGGGCATCGAGCCCTCCGTACCCAGCGCCGCCAGGAACAGCGCGGTCTCGGCGCCTTCCCGGAACACCGCCAGGAAGCCGATCAGCCCGAGCGCCACCGGCACCCGGTCGGCCGCAAGCGCCGCTTCCGCCTGCCGGGTCAGCGCCGCGCCCCAGGCACGCGGGTCGGCCCGCCGCCAGAGGAATCCGCCGGTCCAGAGCATCAGCCCGGCGGCGACCAGGCAGGTGATGCCCTCGACGAAGTCGTCATGCTCCCCGCCGCGCCAGGCGGCATAGGCGCCGGCGGTCAGCAGGCTGGCCAGCAGGCCGAGCCCGGCCCCGGCCCAGAGCGCGCCGACGCGCTCCGGCGCCAGCTTGCGCAGCAGGGCGGCGAGGGCGGCAAGCACCAGGATGGCTTCTAGCCCCTCCCGCAGGAGGATCAAGGCGGCCTGGACGGCGGTGGAGGCGATCATCGAACCCCGCATTAGCGAATGGTTCGCAACACATAGGCGCTTCGCCGCCGGCGTCGCGTGAATTCCCGCTTCAGGCGGCCATCATCGCAGCGCGACCGGCCACGATGCAGGCCGCCGCGGGGCGGCGGCGCGGCCCGGCCTCGACGGCGGGAGCCGGACCGCCGGCCGCGCCCGCGCGGTTGCCCCTCGCCCTGACCCAGGCGCGCCTCTCCATGGCGGCAAGGGGGCGAGCGGATTACGCCGACCGGCGCCTGCCCTGGTGGTTGCCGCCTGACGCCTGGCACCCCTGGGTCCCTGGCACTACGCTGGGACGATGCACGACATCATCATCCGGCGCGCGATAGACAGCGACCTGCACGGGATGCTGGAACTCTACCGCCACCTCAATCCGGATGATCCGCCCGTCGACCCCGCAGCAGCCGAGTTGCCGTGGTCCTCGCTTCTTCGATCCGGGCTCACGACGGTCCTTGTGGCGGAGGAGCATGGCCGCCTGGTGTCCTCGTGCACGCTCGTGGTGGTGCCGAACCTGACCAGGGGAGGCATGTCCTACGCCCTCATCGAAAACGTGGTGACGCATGCCGGGTATCGTCGGCGTGGCCTAGGGCATCGGGTCCTGGCGGCGGCGCTGGACGCTGCCTGGGCTGCCAACTGCTACAAGGTGATGCTGGCGACCGGCTCGAAGCAGGACTCCACATTGCGCTTCTACGAGACGGCTGGGTTCGAACGCGGAGGAAAGACATTCTTCCAGGCGCGGCGCCCATGGGTCTCGTTCAGGCGGCATGCGGCGGAGGCCCGGATCGGATCCGGTGCCACGCTCCACATGGGCGCCATTCGTTGGGTGCTGGCCGCTAGGCCAGGACGGCGCCGTCCCGCAGCCGCTCATAGGCCGCGCGGACCAGGGCCGGGCCGTGCCGGCGTTCCAGCCGGCGGATGGTGAAATGCGCCCGGGCGATGCCGCGGAAATGCTCGAGGAAGGCGAGGTTCACCGCCGCCCCGCCGGCCGCGCCGATCACCGGCGCCGCCTGGGCCGAGAGCTTGAAGGCGACCGGCGCGCCGAAGCGGGCGGCGATGGCGCCGAGGAAGCCCGGCAGGAACTGCGCGACGCCGCGGCCGACCGCCGTCTGCACCGCCTCGGCCAGCGCCAGGCGCAGGGCGAAGTAGCCGCTCTCGGCCTCGTCGTCCTGCGGGTTGCGGCCGCCGAGGGCGAAGACCTTCAGGCATTCGGCCTGCACCTGGGGGTCGGACAGGTCCTCCTCTGCTCGGCCGCGACGGCGGCGACCTGGCGCAGCAGCAGGGTGGTGGAGACCGGCAGTTCCAGCAGCGTGCCCGGCAGGCCGAAAGCCCCGCCCGCGACGCCGGAGGCGGCGATCAGGCCGCGATGCAGCCAGTCGTTCGGCAGGGGCCCGGTGCGGCCGGGGGCGCTGCGGAGCGCCGCCTGCATGGCGGCCTCCAGGGCACGGCGCACCGCCTCGTCCAGGCCGCGCTGGGCGACATCCGGCAGGCGGCGCTTCAGCGCCTCGACCGAGCCGCCGACCAGGGCGGCGAGGCGGACGGGCAGCGAGGTGCCCTCCAGCACCACCACGGCGGCGTCGAGCTCGGCCAGGGCGGCCTCGGGCAGGGTGGGAACGGGAAGGCTGCGGTCGGTGTCGGTCATGATGCTGGCAGAACCCGGGCGCGCGGGATGGGTTCGCGCGCGAACGAAGATGGGGCGCGCGGGAGGCAGCGGGAAGGGCGCGGAGGGGGCTCCGGCCGCAGGACCGCGAGCCTGTTCCCGGCGGTGCGGGCGGTCGCGGCGCGGCCCAGGCTGGACCGCCACGCCGTGCTGCGTGGCGGAGCCCGATCTGCGCTACAGGATGTACCGGCTGAGATCCGCGCTGCCCGCCAGCGGCCCGACCTTCTCCTGCACATAGGCGCCGGTCACCGGCACGCTTTCCCCGCGCCGGTCGGAGGCGGTGAAGCTGATCTCCTCCAGCAGCCGCTCCAGCACCGTCGCCAGGCGGCGGGCGCCGATATTCTCCACCTTGGCGTTGATGTCGGCGGCGAGGTCGGCGATCACGTCGACCGCATCCTCGGTGAAGTCGAGGCTCAGGCCCTCGGTCCCCAGCAGCGCCACGTATTGCTTGACCAGGCTGTGCTCCGGCTCGGTCAGGATGCGGCGGAAATCCTCCCGCGTCAGGGCCGAGAGCTCGACCCGGATCGGCAGGCGGCCCTGCAGCTCGGGCAGCAGGTCGGAGGGCTTGCTCAGGGTGGAAGGCGCCGGAGGCGATGAAGAGGATGTGGTCGGTCTTCACCGGCCCATGCTTCGTCGTCACCGTGGTGCCCTCGATCAGCGGCAGCAGGTCGCGCTGCACGCCTTCACGTGAAACATCCCCGCCACGCACGCCGTTGTCCGAGCCGCGGGCGATCTTGTCGATCTCGTCGAGGAAGACGATGCCGTTGTTCTCGGCATTGGCGACGGCCTCGCGGGTCAGCTGCTCCTGGTCGACCAGCTTGTCGGCCTCGTCCTTCAGCAGGATCTGCCGTGCCTCGGCCACCGTCATCTTGCGCGGCTTGGTCTTGCCGCCGAACATCTTGCCGAGCATCTCCTGCATGTTCTGCATCTGCAGGCCCTGGGCGCCCGGCAGGTCGATCATCCCGATCGGCATGCCGCCGCCGGCATCGCTGACCTGGACCTCGATCTCCCGCGTCTCCAGCGTGCCCTCGCGCAGCATGCGGCGGAACTTCATCCGGGTCTCGCCCGAGGCGCCCTCCCCACCAGGGCGGTCACCAGCCGCTCCTCGGCCGCCAGCTCCGCCTTGGCCTGGACCGACTTGCGGGACGCCTCGCGGGTCTGGGTGATGCTGACCTCGATCAGGTCGCGGACGATGCTCTCGACGTCGCGGCCGACATAGCCGACCTCGGTGAACTTGGTTGCCTCGACCTTCAGAAAGGGGGCATTGGCCAGGCGCGCCAAGCGGCGGGCGATCTCGGTCTTGCCGCAGCCGGTCGGGCCGATCATCAGGATGTTCTTCGGCACCACCTCCTCGCGCATGCCCTCGGGCAGCTGCTGGCGGCGCCAGCGGTTGCGCAGCGCGATGGCGACCGCCCGCTTGGCGTCGTTCTGGCCGACGATGTAGCGGTCGAGCTCGGAGACGATCTCGCGCGGGGAGAGGTTGACGGCTTCCGTGACCATCAGGCGGCTTCCAGGGTTTCGAGGGTGACGTTGCCGTTGGTGTAGACGCAGATGTCGCCGGCAATCTTCATGGCCCGCCGGCAGATCTCCTCGGCCGAGAGGCCCTCCACCGGCAGCAGGGCACGGGCCGCGGCCAGCGCGTGACTGCCGCCGGAGCCGATGCCGATCACCGCGTCCTCCGGCTCCAGCACGTCGCCCTGGCCGGTCAGCAGCAGGGAGCGCTTGCCATCGGCGACTGCCAGCAGGGCTTCCAGCCGGCGCAGGTAGCGGTCGGACCGCCAGTCCTTGGCGAGCTCGACGCAGGCGCGCTCGAGCTGGTCGGGGAAGCGCTCGAGCTTCGCCTCCAGCCGCTCGAGCAGGGTGAAGGCATCGGCGGTGGCGCCGGCGAAGCCGGCCAGCACCCGGCCGTTGGCGATGCGGCGGACCTTGCGGGCATTGCCCTTGACCACGGTCTGGCCCAGCGAGACTTGGCCGTCCCCGGCCATGGCGACGGTGCCGCCCTTGCGGACGGAGAGGATGGTGGTGCCGTGCCAGCCGGCGAGGTCCGGTGCGGCGGAGCTTTGGAATGCGGACATGGCCGCGGATGTGGGCCTTTCCGGGGCCGGCGGCAACGGGAGGGCGGGCGGGATGGCCGAACGGCCTATCCGGTCCGGCCGGGGCCGCGCGGGGCCACCTCCCGTTGCGACCCCCGCCCCGCGGCGTAGGAAGCCGCCATGAGCGCCGCCCGCACCGCCACCGTCAGCCGCAGCACGGCCGAGACCGATATCCGCGCCACCCTGTGCCTCGACGGCACCGGGCAGGTGCGGGTCGCCACCGGCATCGGCTTCCTCGACCACATGCTGACCGCGCTCGGCCGCCACGCCCTGCTCGACCTGACGGTCGAGGCCAAGGGCGACCTGCATATCGACTATCACCACACCACCGAGGATGTCGGGATCGTGCTCGGCCAGGCGCTGCGCAAGGCGCTCGGCGACAAGCGCGGCATCCGCCGCTACGGCCAGTCCCTGCTGCCGATGGACGAGGCGCTGGCCGAGGCCGCCATCGACATCTCCGGCCGCCCCTTCCTCGCCTGGTCGGTCCCCTTCGCCCGCGACAAGGTGGGGGAGATGGACACCGAGCTGTTCGAGGAGTTCTTCCGCGCCTTCGCCTTCAACGCCGGCATCACCCTGCATGTGACCTTGAAGGCCGGCACCAACGCGCACCATGTCGCTGAGGCCTGCTTCAAGGCGCTGGCCCGTGCCCTCCGCATGGCGGTGGAGACGGACTCGCGCTCTCCTGACGCGGTGCCCTCCACGAAGGGGGTCCTGGAGGCCTGATGCGGATCTGGACCGTCCACCTGCCGCGCGGTTCCGCCACGGCCGCGCGGGCCGCCCGTGCGCCCGTGCTGGTGCGGGAAGGCTTTGCCTGGGGCGCCTTCCTCTTCGCCCTGCCCTGGCTGCTGCTGCACCGCATGTGGATCGAGGCCATCGGCTATCTGGGCCTGGTGCTGCTGCTGGCCGCCTTCGTGCCGGAAGCCGCGGCGCTGCCGGTGGCGCTGGCGCTGCAATTCCTGGTGGGTGCCCATGCCCAGGACCTACGCCGCGCGGCGCTGGCCCGGCGCGGCCGGCCGGCGGCGCATGCGGTCGCCGCGGCGGACCAGGACGCGGCGCTGGCCCGGCTGCTCGACGCCCGGCCGGACCTGGCCCGGGCGGTGCTGGCATGAGCGCGCAGATGAAGGTTGCCGTCATCGATCCCGGCTCGGGCAACCTCGCCTCGGTGCTGCGGGCGCTCGACCACGCCGCCGGCATGGCCGGCATCCCCGTCGCCGCCGCCATCACCCGCGATGCGGCCGAGGCCGCGGCGGCCGACCGAGCTGGTGCTGCCCCGGCCAGGGCGCCTTCGCCGCCTGCATGCGCGGCCTCGCCGCCCTGCCGGGGATGGTCGAGGTGCTGGATGCCCGGGTCGCCGCCGGCGCGCCCCTGCTCGGCATCTGCGTCGGCATGCAGATCATGGCGGAGCGCGGGTTGGAGCACGGCGTCACCGCCGGCCTCGGCTGGATCAAGGGCGAGATGGCGCCGATGGACCCGAAGGGCGCGGACGGCACGCCGCTGGCGCTGCCGCAGATGGGCTGGAACACGCTGCAATTCCCGGCGGGGGAGCACCCACTGCTCGCGGGAATAAATCCTGGCGAGCACGCCTATTTCGTTCATTCCTATGCGCTGAGCGGGTATCGTCCCGAGGAGGTGCTGGCGACCACCGATTATGGTGGGCCCGTCGTCGCCATCGTCGGGCGCGGCAATGTCGCCGGCACCCAATCTCCATGTCGAGAAGAGCGCCTCGGTGGGTCTGCGCATTCTCGCCAACTTCCTCCGGTGGACGCCATGAATGCCCCACGCGGCCCGGCCGACATGGCCGAAGCCACCCTGCCACAGCCGCCCGAGCTCTCGGTGGAGCGCGTCACCGAGCTCGACGACCACGACATGGCGGAGCTCTGCGAGGCGACGGATGCCGCGATCATCGAGGGCGGCGGCTTCGGCTGGGTGGAGCCGCAGGGCCGCGCCGCGCTGCAGCGCCATTTCCGCGGCGTGCTGCTGGTGCCCGAGCGCGAGCTCTTCATCGCCAAGCTCGACGGCATGGTGGTCGGCAGCGCGCAGCTGGTCCGGCCGCCCCGCAACAACGAGGCCCAGGCCTTCGGCGCCAACCTCACCCACGCCTATATCGCCCCCTATGCGCGCGGGCATGGCCTGGCCCGGCTGCTGATCCGCCGGCTGGAGGAACGCGCCGCGTCGCTCGGCCACCGTGTCGTGAACCTCGACGTGCGGGAGACCCAGTCCACCGCCATCGCGCTGTTCGAGGCCCTGGGCTATGAGCGTTGGGGCACCCACCCGGCCTATGCGCGGGTCGATGGGCGCACGGTCGCCGGCCACTATTATTACAAGCTTCTGGAGCCCGGCCGCGGCCGCAGCACCGGCAAGGTGATGGGTCGCTAACCATATGGCATTGACGCTTTATCCCGCCATCGACCTCAAGGGCGGGCAGGTCGTCCGGCTCAAGCGCGGCGACATGGCGCAGGCGACGGTCTATTCGGCCGAACCCGGCGCGCAGGCGCGGAAATTCGCCGCGATCGGCTTCCCCTGGGTGCATGTGGTGGACCTGGACGGCGCCTTCGCGGGCCGGCCGGCCAATTCGGCCGCGGTCGAGACCATCATCGCCGCCATCCCGCGCGTCCCGGTCCAGCTTCGGCGGCGGCATCCGCAACATGGCGACGGTCGAGGCCTGGCTGGAACGCGGGGTCCGCCGCGTCATCCTCGGCTCGGCCGCGGTGAAGGACCCGACTTCGCCTTCGCCGCCTGCCGCGCCTATCCAGGCCGCGTCGCGGTCGGCATCGACGCCCGCGGCGGGCTGGTGGCGACCGAGGGCTGGGCCGAGGTGTCCACGGTGCCGGCCACCGACCTCGGCAAGCGGTTCGAGGATGCCGGGGCGGCCGCCATCATCTACACCGACATCGACCGCGACGGCATGCTCGGCGGGGTGAACCTGGAAGCGACGCTGGCCATGGCCCGCGCCGTGCGGCTGCCGGTGATCGCCCTCGGGCGGCGTCGCCTCGCTGAACGACCTGGCCTCGCTGGCGGCGGTGTCGTCCGAGGGAATCGAGGGCGTGATCATCGGCCGCGCGCTGTACGACGGGCGGATCGACCCGACCGCGGCGCTGGCGCTGGTCGCGGGGCGCTGAAACACTTCGCCACGGACTGCCCCGGCGCCGCCACAGCGGGGCCCTGACCCCGCCGCGCCCGGCGCCCACCCTCCTGATCCTGGCTCCTAGGAGGGTGCCGCCATGACGATCAGGACCGCGTTCCTCGCCGCCCTTGCCTCCCCTGCCGCTGCTCGCCGGCGCCGCGTCCGCCCATGATGGCTGGGGTGGCGGCTATGGCTACGGCCGCCCGGCCTATGGCTACGACCAGGGCTGGCGCGAGCGGGAGGCGCGGCGCGAGTGGATGGAGGCGCAGCGGGCCCGCGAATGGGCCTGGCAGCGGCACCGGATGTGGGAGGAGCGGCGCTTCGAGCCGCCGCGCGGCTATGGCTGGGGCCCGCGCTGGTAGAAAAGGTCGGGGAGGGAAACAGGTGTTCCCTCCCCGCACCCCTCCCTTCCCTTTTCTGAGTCGGGCATCCGCCGCGCGGCGAGTGCCGGACTCGGAAAAATAGATGAGGGGTCCGGGGAGAATACCTTCTCCCCGGCCTTCCTTACTTCCGCCGCAGCGCGAAGGGCAGCGTCAGGAAGCCCAGCACCACCGCGAACCACAGCGTCGCCAGCCGCACCAGGATGGTGGTGACGATCGCCGCGGCCTCCGGCACCTCGACCAGCCGCAGCAGGCCGAGCAGGCTGAAATCCGCCGCCCCCAACCCGCCCGGCATCAGCGACACCGCCCCGGCCACGGCCGAAAGGCAGAAGACCAGCATGCTGCCGCCGAGGCCCATCGCGGTGCCGAGCGCGTGCAGCACCAGCATCAGCACCAGGCACTCCGCCAGCCAGCCGAGCAGGGACAGGCCGAGCGCCGGCCAAGCACCGCCGGCCGGCCGATCGCCGGCAGGGTGGCGCAGACCTCCCGCGCCCGGGCAAACAGCTTCGGCGCCCGGCGCACCCGGCGCTCCACCCAGTCCACCACCTGCAGCAGCAGCCCGGCATGGGTCAGCGCCGCCAGCAGCGCGACGCAGATCACCGCCAGCACCGCGGTCACCGCCACATACTGGCTGGTCAGCGCCGCGCCCGCGAGGGCGAGGAGGCAGATCGCCACCATGTCCATCACCCGGTCGCCGGCCAGCAGCGGCATGCTGCGGGTATAGGGCACGCCGTGATGGCGGTTGAGCAGCCAGAGCCGCACCACCTCCCCCACCTTGCCCGGGGTCACGGTCAGGGCGAAGCCGGCGAAGAAGTAGAGCAGCGGGCGCGGCTGGCGCCGCCACCCCGAACGCGCGGCCCAGCACCACCCAGCGGGCGCCGCGCATCAGGTAGTTGCAGAAGGACAGCGCCAGGCAGGCGGCGATGGTCGCCGGGGAGAGCAGCGCCGCGGCGGCCGCGGCATCGCTGTCCCGGGCGAACCACAGCACCAGGCCGCAGGCCGCCAGGAAGGCGGCCAGGGTCGCCGCGGTGCGGGCCAGGGCGCGGCCGAGCCGGGGCGGAGCAGCGGTGTCCCGGTCGCCGGGTAGGACAGCGGCCTCGGCGGGGGCCGGGGAGAGGATATTGCGTTGCACCACCCCGCCATAGCGCCGGAGGCCGCCGCGCCGCGCTACACCATGACGCCAGCCCTCGCGCCGCGGCATTCCCCCGGCTTTTCCCTCAATCCGCGCTTGACCCCCGCCGCATTCCGCCGCAAGCGCACCTCCCGCGCCGCCGCGGCGCATCCCTTCTCCCCCAGAGGTGGAACAGTGCTCGCACTCCGCGTGATCCCCTGCCTCGACGTGAAGGACGGCCGCGTCGTGAAGGGCGTGACTTTCGTCTCGCTGCGCGATGCCGGCGACCCGGTTGAGCAGGCCCGCGCCTATGGCCGGGAGGGCGCCGACGAGGTCACCTTCCTCGACATCGGCGCGACGCACGAGAACCGCGACACCATGTACGACGTGGTTTCCCGCACCGCGGCCGAGGTCTTCATCCCGCTGACCGTCGGCGGCGGCGTGCGCTCGGTGGAGGATGTCCGCCGCCTGCTGCTGGCCGGCGCCGACAAGTGCAGCATCAACAGCGCTGCGGTCGCCGAGCCCGAATTGGTCACCCGCGCGGCGGAGGCCTTCGGCAGCCAGGCGATCGTCGTCGCCGTCGATGCCCGCCGGGTCGCGGACGGGCGGTGGGAGGTCTTCACCCATGGCGGCCGCAAGGGGACCGGGATCGACGCCGTCGGCTGGGCGGAACGGATGGCCGAGGCCGGGGCGGGCGAGCTGCTGGTGACCTCTGATGGACCGGGACGGCACCAAGTCGGGCTTCGACCTCGACCTGCTGCGGGCGATCCGGGCGCGGGTGCGGCTGCCGCTGGTCGCCTCGGGCGGGGTCGGCACGGTCGGCCATTTCGTCGAGGGGGCCCTGGCTGGCGCCAGCGGCCTGCTGGCCGCCAGCGTGTTTCATTACGGGGAATTCCGCATCGCGGATGCCAAGGCGGCGCTGGCCGCCGCCGGCCTGCCGGTGCGGCCCCTCGCGGAGGCTGCCTGAATGGGCAAAGACATCATCAAACTGGCGAAGAAGAAGCCGGGCAAGGCGCTGCCGCTGGCTGCCGGCGCGCCGGCCAAGGTGAAGAAGAAGCCGGCCAAGAAGCGCGCCCTGCTGCCGCTGCCGGCCGGCGTGCCGGCCAAGGCGAAGAAGCCGCCCAAGGCGGTGCGCAAGGCGGAGTCACGGCACCTCCGGCCGCTGGACCTGGCGGTGGCGGGTGGCGACGCCACGGTGCTCGACCGGCTCTGGCGGACGATCGAGAGCCGCCGCGAAGCGGGCGACGTGGAGACCAGCCATTCCGCGCGGCTGATGGCGCGCGGCACCGCTGCAAGGTCGCCCAGAAGCTGGGCGAGGAAGCGGTGGAATGCGTGATCGAGGCGGTGCAGGGCCACCGCGCCGAGACCATCCTCGAGAGCGCCGACGTGCTCTACCACCTGCTGGTGGTCTGGGTGGATGCCGGCATCCGGCCGGAGGAGGTCTGGGCCGAGCTGCGCCGGCGGGAAGGCATCAGCGGCATCGCCGAGAAGGCGGCGCGGCCGAAGGGCATCGTGCGGGCGGCGCGGACGACGAAGCTGCCCTGAAGGCCGGCGGGCCGCGCCCAGGGTTGTGGCCGGTGCCGGACCGGCCGGCGCCGGGTGGGAGAAGCTTGCCCCGCGCCGCCTGGCCGACCGTCCCGGGATCGGTGATGGTCAGCGGCCGGAGGCGGTGAGGGTGCCATCCTCGGCCACCGCGCCGGTGCTGGTGCCGCCGATCACCGCGTTGCCGGCCACCGCCGCGATGCTGCGGCTGGCCGTCGACGTCGCGCTGCGGCCGATGGCATCGGTGATGGTACAGGCGAAGCTGTCCTGGCCATTGGCACCCGCCTTGGGGATGCAGGTGAAGCTGCCATCCGCGGCCACCGAGACACTGCCGCCCAGCGCGGTGGCGAAGATGCCGGCCGCGACCTTCGGGCCGCCGGCGGGCGCTGCTGTCATTGGCCGGCAGCCCATGCGCGGCGTCCATCAGGAGGGTCGCGTCCTCGGTCCCGTCGAAGCTGTCGGCCACGGCCTCCGGGCCGTGGATCATCTCGGCGAAGGACTTCCCGTGCCGTCGAGGCGCAAGAGATCGGAGGTGAAACGGGCGGCGGGCGTGGCGGCGGCCAGGAAGCCGGCCAGCCTGCCGAACTCCGCCTCCACCGCGGCATCAGGCTGGTGGCCGCTGACGGTGATGACCGGCTCGGTCGCTGCCGATGCCGCCGTCGATGGTGTCGCCTCCGGCGAAAGGGCTGCGCAGGTCCTGTTGCGATTCAAGCATCAATCCAAGGTTGCATTGTTTCTGTTTCGACGAAGAATTGGCGGAAGGCCGCGTCTATGGGGGACGCAAGCCGGGGCTTGATGGCCGGGCCGCGCGCGGCCAAGAGCCTGGGGGAAGCGAGCAAGGGATCCCACGCCATGTCCGTCACCGGCCTGCCGCCCTACGATGACAGCAACATCTTCGCCCGCATCCTGCGCGGCGAGATCCCCTGCAAGCGGGTGGCGGAAGACGACTACGCCCTCGCCTTCCACGACATCGCGCCGCAGACGCCGGTGCATGTGCTGGTGATCCCGAAGGGCCGCTGGGTCAGCGCCGCCGACTTCCACGCCGGCGCGGAGGATGCCGCGATCGCTGGCTTCTGGCGCATGGTCTCGGCGGTCGCGAAGGCGCAGGGGCTGGAGGCGACGGGCTACCGCATCCTGTCCAACATGGGCCAGGACGGGGGCCAGGAAGTGCCGCATTTCCACGTTCACCTCTTCGGCGGCCGCCGGGTCGGCCGCATGGTCCCCCTCTGAGACGACAACGGACTTGTCACTGCGCCAGTGAGTGTCCCTGACGTCCAAAACCGGTAACGGCGTGATCCTAAACAAGGAAATGGCAAGGCAACCCAAATCCCATGGGCGGCCCTGCGGAATTGCGATCAGTCAACAATAGCTTAGGCGGCAGAGCGGTCAGAGCGCGCCCAGGCAGTTAACAAGCCTGGCCCGCAAGGCTGCTGTGCTCGTCTGGAGCGGCCGCGCTCGGATAGGAAGCAGGCCGCCACGCTTATCAGGCCAAACCAGTCATCGCGGGTCCGGCGGGGATTGCCCTCTCCCTGGCCTGAGCGCGCCCATGCCGCCGGGCATGCGACATGACGCCGCCACGTTGGCGGCCCGGCCGCAAGGTTGAGAATCGTCCGCCGCGCGGCTTCTGGTCGTGCCCCTTGTGGTAGCGCAGGAGGCCAGCCCGGGTCTGGACGGCCATCGCGGTGATCCTGGGCAGGGCCGGGTTGCCGCGAGCTGCACCCCGAACCTCGGAACGACCACGGTGGCCGAGGACGGGATTGCCCTCCGCGCGCTCCTGGAGAAGGGCTCGGATGCTACCTTCCTCCGCAAGAGGATCGGCTTTGCTGCGCAGCGTCGCGAGGGCATAAACGCCCGGATGAGTGAACCTGCCCGAACAGGCACGCGATCCGGTCTAACGCCGCCGGCCGCCCAGCAATCCACCGAAGCCGCGCACGACCTCCTGCGCGATGTCCTGGACCTCGCGCGGGACCAGGGGATCGGGACCGGGGTGGCCTCCGGCACCGGTCCGGCGCGGCCCAGGCGGGCAAGCGCCAGCGCGCTTCCACAATCGCCCTCAAGCGGGGCGCTGCCGGTGGCACCGCGGAGGAACTCCGCGGTGCTGCTCCGCCAGAGCCGGTTGGCGATCGTGTCCCCCATCACCTGCGCCAGCGCCGCGCCGGGCTCCACCCCGGTGCGCGGCGATGCCAGGCTGCCGCCGACCGTCACCGGCGTGCGCATGGCAAGCCCCAACACCCGGATGTCGGGCAGCAGCCGCGCTGCGACCGTCTCATCGCGCAGGTTGAGCGCCATGCTGCCCTCGATCCGGCCGAACTCGCCCTCCACCAGCAGCGCCGTGCTCTGCGCGAGGCCGGCCTCCGCCGACAGGCGCAAGGCCACGCAGCGGAACTCCAGGCCGCCGGAAGGCGCGCCGCGCGGCAGCAGGGCGCGCACCAGGTCCGGCCCGATGGACAGGGCGCTGCCGCCGCGGAAGCGGCCGCCGACCATGGCGAACCCGGCCTCGCCCGAAGCCGTCGCAGCCAGGGCCGGCAGGGTCGCGCCCTGCCCGCGCAGGTCGAGGACGAGCTCGGCCTGCCCCTCGAGGCCGGCAGGGGTGCCGAAGGCGCGGCGGAGAGCGGCGAGGTCCAGCCCGCGGCCGCGGCTCTCGAGCCGCAGGGCCGCCACCGGCGTCGGCGCCGCCGCGTCCAGGGTGAGCCGCCCGGCCAGCATGCCGCCGGGCAAGGTGGCGACGAGCGGATCGAGCGCGAGCCGCCCATTCGCCAAGGCCACCGTGGCGGCCGCGTCGCGCCAGGTCACGCCCCCGGCGCGAATGGTCGCGGCGGACAGGGTCAGCGCGGCGTCCAGGGCGCGCAGCGCATCCACCGGCAGCGCCGCCGCCGGGATCAGCCGCTGCGCCGGCCGGCCCGCGCGGCTTGGCGCGGCACCGCCCAGCGCGTCGAGGTCAAGCCGGCGCATCGCCAGCCGGCCGCGCAGGCTCGGGCGGGGCGCGGCCCCGATGGCGAGCTTGCCCTGCGCCTCCAGCTCGCGCGACGTCACCGACAGCGCCGCCAATTGCAGCTCCGGCGTGCCCAGGCCGGTCAGCCGCGCCGTCGCGGCGAGGCCGGTGAGGCGCGGCAGGGCGGCGCCGACGACCGGCCCGAGCCGCGCCAGCTCCGGTATCGCCAGCCGCGCCTCGAAGGGCGTCGCGCCGATCTGCCCGTCGCGCGGCACGCTGCCGGCCAGCACCAGCTGTGACGGACCGGCGGTGAGGGTGGCCTCCACCGGCCAGGACGCCACCGACGCATCGAGCAGGCGGTGCAGCGGCGGCAGCGCCAGGGCGAGTCCGAGCTCCGCGCCGTTCCGGCGGCCCTTCGCCGAGACGGCGACCGGCTCCTCCAGGCTGGCCGCGCGCAACTCCGCCCGCGTCAGCCGCAGGCCCGCCAGGAGGGCGCCAGCCTCCGTCGTGCCGATGCGGACGACGAGGTCCGACACAGCCGGGATGGGGCTGCCGGGGCCGAGCTGCGCCGTGACCTTGACCGGCCCGGGGGCCAGCGGCAGGTCGCGCTGGAAGAGGCTGCGCGCCAGCCGCGCCATCGCCCCCGGCTCCGCCCGCGCGTCCAGGGCCAGCGACCAGGCCGGCTGACCGGGGCTGCGCGGCCAGCGCCCGCGCAGGCCGAGCCGCAGCCCCGCGCCCGTCACCTCCGCCGTGAGCGGCTGCGCGCTTTCGTCTCCGCACCCAGGCTCGCCGCGACGGACAGCGCCTCTCCATTCAGGCGGAAGCGCCCGTCGAGGGCGAGGGGGGCGTCCGGGGCGTCGCGTGCGACGCTCAGCGACTCGATCTCGATCCGGTCCACCGCCGCGCCGGGCAGGTGGATGCGGGAGGAGTCGATCCTCAATGCCGCGATGCTGAGCCCCGGACCGGCCGCCTCCGTGCCGCCCCCCGAAGCTCCAGCTCGCCACTCCCGCCGCGTTGCGCTCGAGCAGGAGATCCGCGTCGGCCAGCAGCAGGCCATGGATCTCCACGCGGCGTTCGAGCAGCGGCAACAGGGCGAGCGTCACCTCGAGCCGGCCGATGCGCGCGAATTCCGGCGCCGAGCCGCCCGCGATGTTGCCGATCGACGCATCCGCCAGCGCGATCCGCGGCCGCAGCCCGAGCCGGAGGGAGAGGCTGCCATGCGTGACCGGGCGCCCGACCACGCGCTCCAGCGCCGCGTCCACCGCGGCGGTGAGACGCCCCTGCGCGATGGCGGCCTGCAGCGCCGCGATCAGGCCGGCCGCGAGGAGCGGCAGGGCGGCCACGGCAACGAGGAGGAGACGCGTCCGGCGCCTCATGGCGGCAGCGATCCGCGGCGGGCCGGGTCGGAGCGGCGGCGTCTTCGCCCATGCGAAGCCCCGCCGTGCCAGGTGTTGGCCATCGTCGTAGGGCGCCCGCACGAAGCCCGGCTCGAAGGGCCGGTCGAGCTGCTTCGTGAAGCCGGAGCCGAGATGGGCGAGGTCGTCGTCCACGCCGTCGCGCCGGGCGAGGAAACGGAGCGCGACGGCATCGTCGAAGCCGCTGGCCGCGAGCATGCCCGAGACGGCGCGGGCGGCGTTGCTGAGGCCGCGGCGGGTCCAGGCTGGCCCCATTCGGAATCGAGCCGCACGTTGCGGATCGGGCGGGCCCAGGCCGGCTGGGTTCGCTGGCGCCGCACGACGGCGGCGCGCCGGGCGCTGGTCGCCGCCATGGGACAAGGTAAAGGCCTGCATCACGGTGCCGCCGTCCGCATGCATCTCCTGGCGCGGCACGCCGTCGAGCGCGCACAGATGGCCGCTGCCGGGGATCGCGCCGATGGTCCAGACGACCGGCGGCTGCGCGTCGATATCCGCGGTGACGATCGGCAGCAGGCGGCCCCCGCGGTAGCCCTGCGCGATGGCGACGAGCATCGTCTCGTCAAGCGTATCGCGCGACGGTGCTGAAAAGCGGCGCGGTGTCGGCCAGCGCGTCGTTCCAGCCGGAGCGGCAATGGGCGAAGGGCGCGGTCAGCGCGCCGATGGAGATGTCGGTCGCCAGGTCGAAGGCCGGCCACCTGCCGTGCGGCGTCCAGCCGTTCAGCAGCCCGGAGCCGAAGGCACCGTTCCCGCTCCCGCCGGGGACGGCGAGCAGGTTCGGATCGGGCACCTGCGCGAGCTCCGGCAGGCCGAGCGCCGGACGCCTGCACGCGAGGGGGCCAGGATCTCCGGGTCGATCCCGACCCGACCTTCCGGCGTGAGGATCCGGCAACGCTCCCTGGCCAGGCCGAGGGCGCGCGCGTCACCCGATCGGTTGACCGGCATGTCGGCAGGCCGCGGCCGGATGGCGCAGCCCGGCAGGAGGGGCGCCACCCCCGGTCCAAGCGTGTCACCCAGCAACGCGCGCCACGACGCGCGGCGGCCCTTGGACCGGTCGATGACCACACCCGATATTCCTGACGCAGCACCTTGGATCTGTACGCGATGGCTTCCGGGTCAGAAACCGCGTCGGCGGCCAAGCGGCCCTTGCCCGTCGGGAAATGCACGCCCGGCACAGGGATGGGATTCAGCGGAAACCCCGGACGCCGTCACCTGCAACGGGTGACACGACGAAGGGTGTCGGCCGCCTGGGTCAGCAGGCGGCCCCCGATCCCGCACCGCCCCAGAGCCGGCACGGCCTCGACCGGGTTCGACGGGGCGAGGCCGAGCCGGTCGAGCTTCCAGGTGACCAGCACACTGCGCTCGCGGGCGTGGTCCAGCGCCGCGCCCTATCCCAGACGCAGGCCGATGCTGCGGATCAGCTCGCCCCAACGCCCCCGCTCGGCAGCGACCATGGCACTGAACTCGGCCGGCTGGTTGCCGCGCAGCTCGGCGCCCTGTGCCACCATCTGGTCGCCCAGCCGGGCTTCGGACAGCGCCACATGCGTCGCCGCCACGACCTTGCGCACCGCCGGATCCGGCACTCCGGCCGGCGCGAACAGCCCGTACCAGTAGGGCTGCGCGATGTCGGGGAAGCCGGCTTCGGCGAAGGTCGGCACATCCGGCAGCGCGGCGATGCGGTGGTCCCCGGTCACCGCCAGCGCCCGGATGTCGCCGTTGCGCACCAGGCCGACATAGGAGGCGACGCCGTCGAAGGTCATCGCCACGTCGCCGCGCATCATCATCTGCTGCGCCGCCGGGGTGCCGCGATAGGAGACGTCGAGCAGCTCGATGCCGGTCGCCTGCTTCAGCCGCTCGCCGGACAGGTGCGCAACCAGCCCGACATTGGCCGCATAGGGCATCGGTTGCGGCAGGGCGCGGGCATAGGCAACCAGCTCGCCCACCGTGCGCACTGGCAGCTTGGGGTCGCAGAACAGCGCGAGCTGGCCGCGCATCAGCAGGGTCAATGGCTGGAACTGCTCGACCCGGAACGGCAGGTTGGCGAACAGATGCGGCGTGACGCAGAAGGTCGAGGAGGAGGTCAGCAGCAGGGTGTAGCCATCCGGCTTCTGCTGGGAGACATGTTCCGCCGCCACTACGCTGGCAGCGCCGATGCGGTTGTCCACCACCACGGGCTGGCCCAATTGCGCCTGCAGCACCGGCGCCAGCGCGCGGGCCAGGATGTCGGGCTCGCTGCCGGCGGTGAAGGCCACCACCAGCCGGATCGGCCGCGCTGGCCAGGCCTCCTGCGCCCCGGCCCGGGACGCCAGCAGGCCTGTCGCCGCAAAACCACCGAGCGCACGGCGTCCGATCGGGTGTTGCATGCCCTTCCTCCCCTGCCGTGGCGCGACGCTAAGCCGCGGCGCGCGGCGCCGCCACCCCGAGCGCCTTCTGGATATCGGGGATGATGCGGCTGCCCCAGAGCTCGATCTGCCGCATCATCGTGCGGTGGTCGAAATCGCCGATCTGGGTCTGGATCGCGATGTGCTTGGGCTTCAGGATGCCGATCTCCTCCAGCATCTTGTCCACAACCCGGTTCACGCTGCCGACCGGCAGGTTGGCCCGCATCTGCTCGAAGCTGAGGTCGTTGGGGCTCGGCTCCTCGCGCACCAGGAAGCCGTCGTCGGATTGCGCCCGGCGGTATTTCAGCGCTTCCGAGATGCGGCGCGAGTAGCGCGCACTGTCGAGGTAGCTGTCGATCTCCGCCGCGTTGTCGCTGGCATAGGCGCAGCGCAGCATGGCGAAGCGGCAGTCGTCGATGCTGCGGCCCTCGGCCTGGGCCACGCCGGCGAGCTGGTTGCGGATCTCCTGCAGCCGCTGCCGCCCGTTCAGCAGCGCGGTGACGAACAGGTTGTGCCCCTCGCGGATCGCCCGCGCCTGGGTCTGCGCATTGCCCGAGGTGATCCAGATCGGCGGCATCGGCGTCTGCAGCGGCCGCATGCTGATCGAGGTCAGCGGCATCCGCAGATGCCTGCCGTCATAGCTGAAGGCACGCTCGGTCAGGCCCAGCTTCAGAATATCGAGGAACTCGTGGAAGATTGCCGGCGCCTCGGCGATGTCGACGCCGAAGCGGTCGAACTCGAATTTCTGGTAGCCGGAGCCGACCCCGAGATCGAGCCGGCCCTTGCTCAGCGTGTCGGCGAAGCCGATCTCGGAGAGCAGCCGCGCCGGGCTGTACATCGGCAGGATGCAGACCCCGGTGCCGAGGCGGATGCGCCTCGTCAGCCCGGCCATATGCGCCACCATCATCAGCGGCGAGGCACCGAGGCCGTAGTTGGAGAAATGGTGCTCGGCATACCAGGCATTGTCGAAGCCGGCCTGGTCGGCCAGCACGGTTTGCTCCACCGCGCAATCCAGCACCTCGGCCGAGCTCTGGTGGTAGCCACGCTGCTGCATGAGGATGAAGATGCCGAATCCCATGGCCTCATTCCCTTCCCGAAGGCAGGAGGCTAGCGGCTCGGCATTCCGTGCAACAATGGGGTATAAGCGAGAGGTATCTTTGCATTTTTCGTAAAGGCGGGCCATGCGGCGCCTGCAGGCGATGGAGCTCTTCGCGGCCGCCGTGCGGGAAGGCAGCTTCTCCGCTGCCGGCCGCCGCGCCGGGCTGTCCCCTGCCTCGGTCTCCCGCCAGGTCGCCGCGCTCGAGGCCGCGCTCGGCACCCAGTTGCTGAACCGCAGCAGCCGCAGCCTGGTCCTGACCGATGCCGGGCGGGAATACCTCGCCCGGCTGGAGCCGATCCTGCAGGACATCGCCGCCGCCGAGGCCGCCGCCGCGGCGCTGCAGGCCACCCCGGTCGGCACGGTGCGGCTGCATTCCCGCACCATGTTCGGCCTGCGGGTGGTCACCCCTGCTGCCGGCCTTCCAGGCCCGCTACCCCGAGCTTCGCGTCGAGCTTCGCCTGGCCGAGCGCCCCGCCCGCTTCGCCGAGGACGAGATCGACATCGAGCTTCGCATCGGCGCGCCGCCCGCCGGGCCGTTGATGCAGCGCCTGCTGCTGCGCAGCGAGCGCATCCTGGTCGCCAGTCCCGGCTACCTCGCGGCGCACCCTCCGGTGCGCCGGCCGGACGACCTGCTGGCGCAGCATTGCCTCGCCTATTGGCTCGGGCCGGACGAGGTGACGTGGCGCTTCCTCGCCGCCGGGGCGCTGCAGGAGCTCCGCATCGCCGCCCGGCTCACCGCCAACAATGGCGAGGTGCTGCGCGAGCTCGCCCTGGCCGGCCATGGCATCGCGCTGCTCGACGACTACACCGTGCGCGACGCGCTTGCCGCCGGCCGGCTGGTCCGGCTGCTGCCGGGCTGGCAGGTGACCAATCTGGAATCCGACCAGGGCATCTACGCGGTCTTCCGCCAGGCCGGCCTGCTGCCGGCCAAGACCCGCGCCTTCCTCGACTTCCTCGTGGAGGCCCTGCCGGGCGTGGTCAGCGGCTGACCAACGGCTCGGCGATGCCCTGCGCATCGAGCCCGCCGATGGCGAAGAGCCCGCCCGCCGCCGGCAGAGATCGTGCAGCCGATGGCTGGCCGAGAGCGAGGTGACGAACAGCAGGTCGAGCCGCGGCCCGCCGAAATTGACGCTGGTCGGGTGCCGCACCGGCAGGCGGATGCGCTGCACCAGCCGGCCCGCCCGATCGAAGCGGCCGATCTCGCCGCTGCGCACCAGCGCCACCCAGAGATGCCCCGCGGCATCGACGGTGGCGCCGTCCGGCGCGGTGCCGAGCGGTGCGAGATCGATGAAGGGCGCCTGGCCGCGCACCGCCCCGTCGTGGTAGTCGAAGCGCCAGATCATCCGCCGCGGGCTGTCGGCCAGATAGAGCGTCGCGCCATCCGGGCTGAAGCAGGGCCCATTCGCCGTGGTGATCCCGGCCGCCAATCTGGTGATCGTCGCACCCGCCTCCAGCCGGTAGAGCGCGCCCTGCGGCGCCGCGCCCTCCGCCAGGTTCATGTGCATGCTGCCGGCGAGGAAGCGGCCCTGCCGGTCCACCTTGCCGTCATTCAGGCGGATATCCGGATGCGCCACCGGCAGCCGCCCCAGCAGCGCGGTGGCGCCGGTCGCCGGGTCGTAGCGGTGGAAGCCATCGGCCAGCGCCAGCACGAGGCCGCCATCCGCGCCGAGCCCGAAGCTGCCGACCGGCGCCGGCACCGCCATGTCCCGCCGCCGGCCGGTCGCAAGCTCCAGCCGGTGCAGAGTGCCTGCCAGCGAGATCGACCCAGTAGAGGCATTGCTCCCGCACGCTCCAGACCGGGCTCTCGCCCAGCCGGTCTGTGGTATCGCCGATGCGGTCGATCGCCTGCGCCATCATTCGCCTCCGGCCCGGAATAGCCGGACCCTGACCGACCGGTCAACGAAGGGATGACGCGATGGCGGAGAGGCAGGCGATGCCGCCGGAGGTGGAGGGCGGCGAGGCGACCGAGCGCGTGCTGCAGATCCTCTCCACCTCGGCCCGGCTCTTCGCCACGACGGGCTATGACGGCACCTCGATGCGCGACATCGCGCTGGCCTGCAACATCTCGAAGTCGCTGCTCTACCACCATTTTGCCGACAAGGACGAGATCTTCGCCCGGATCACCCTCGGCTCGACCCGCGAACTCGTGCAATTCGTCGAGGCACGGCTGCCCGAGGGCGCCGCGCCCTCCGCGCGCATCCGCGCCTTCATGGCGGCGACGGGCGAGTATTTCCAGCGCTACCGCTGGGCCTGGATCGCCTCCACCACTGCCTTCTGGAACGACCCGCAGCAGCGCCGGCAGACCGAGCGCATGCTCTGGCGCGACCGCTACGAGGGGCTGATCCGGCGGCTGATCGAGGAGGCGATCGAGGCGGGCGAGATCCGCCCGCTGGACGTGCCGCTGGCCGGCCGCCTGGTGCTCTCGGCGCTCAACTGGATGCATCGCTGGCACAAGCCGGACCAGGGCATGCCGGCGCCCGAGGTCGCCGAGGCCTATTTCGACATGATCTTCCACGGCCTGAAGCGCTGAGCCGGGCGGGCTTGCCGGCCGCCGCCGCGGGAGGATAGGCTGCCCCTGACCGATCGGTCAGGCGACGCGACGGAAGCAGGAGGACGCGCCATGGTCACCGCAGGCAGGGCGGCACCGGGGGCCGGCTTGGACGCCATCCTCCGGCCGCGCTCCATCGCCATCATCGGCGCCTCGCAGGACGCCACCAAGATCGGTGGCCGGCCGGTGCAGCTGCTGCAACGCTTCGGCTTCCCCGGCGCGATCTGGCCGGTCAACCCGCGCGCCGCCGAGGTGCAGGGCCTGCCAGCCTTCGCCTCGGCCGCCGCGCTGCCGGAGGCGCCCGACCTGGCGATCATCGCCGTCGCCGCCGAGCACGCCGCGACGGCGCTCGAGGATTGCGCGGCGCGCGGCGCCCGCGCCGCCGTCGTCTTCTCCTCCGGCTTTGCCGAGCTCGGGGCGGAGGGCGAGGCGGCGCAGGCGGCGCTCGGCGCCATCGCGGCGCGCACCGGCATGCGCATCCTCGGGCCGAGATTGCCTCGGTGCGGTCAGCGTGGCGGAGCGCAGCATCGCCACCTTCTCGATCGTGCTGGAGGGCGCCCTGCCGCCGGCCGGCCCGCTCGGCATCGCCTCGCAGAGCGGCAATCTCGGCAGCTACACCATGCTGCTGGCGCGGGAGCGCGGCATCGGCGTCAGCCGCTTCCTGACCACCGGCAACGAATGCGACGTCGACATCGCCGATGCCATCGCCTGGCTGGCGCAGGACGAAGCGACCAAGGTGGTGCTGGCGGTGCTGGAGACCTGCCGCGACGCGCCGCGCCTGGTCCGCGCGCTGGAGCTGGCACGGGAAGCCGGCAAGCCGGTGGTGGTGCTCAAGATCGGCGCGACCGCGGCCGGCCAGGCCGCCGCGGCCTCCCATACCGGGGCACTGGCCGGCAATGACGCGGTCTTCGACGCGGTCTTCGCCCGCACCGGCGCGGTGCGCGTCCGCAGCGTGGAGGCGCTGCTCGACCTCGGCCATGCGGCGGCGGTCTGCGGCGAGGCGCTGCCGCGCGGCCGCCGCACCATGCTGCTGACCGCCTCGGGCGGCTTCGGCGTGCTGCTGGCCGATGCCGCGACGGCCGTTGGATTGGAGTTGCCGGCGCCGGAGCCGGCGACGCAGCGGCGCATCCTCTCCGTCGTGCCCTTCGCCTCGCCGCGCAACCCGGTGGACGCCACGGCGCAGATGGGCGCGCGGCCCGAGGTACTGGTGGAGATCCTGGCCGCCATACTGGACGACCCGAATCGGCGATGCGCTGCTGCTGCAACTCGCCGCCTCGCTCTACGTGCCTCGGCTGCGCGGCGTCTTCATGCCGGCGCTCAAGGCGATGCGGGAGAAGCATCCGGAGAAGCTGCTGATGCTCTCGGTGCATGGCCCGGCCGATGCGGTGGCCGAGCTCACCGCGCTCGGCATGCCGGTGGTCGATGGCGTCGATGCCAGCACCGCGGCCCTGGCCGGGCTCTGCGCCCTGGCCGAGGCACGCCGCACGCCCCTGCAGCCGGCGGTGGCGCTGCCGCCGGCCGCGCCGCTCGAGGGCGCCGCGCTGCGCACCGAGGCCGCGGCGAAGCGGGCCCTGGCCGAGGCCGGCGTGCCGGTGCTGCCGGAACGCGTGGTGCGGGATGCGGGGAGGCCGCGGCCGCCGCGGCGGAACTCGGCTTCCCGGTGGTGCTGAAGATCGTCTCGCCCGACCTGCCGCACAAGACCGAGGTCGGCGGCGTGGTGCTGGACCTGGCCGATGCCGATGCCGTGGCGGCGGCGCGCGACGCCATGCTCGCCCGCGTCCGCGTGGCCGCGCCGGATGCGCGGATCGAGGGCGCGCTGGTCTCGCCCATGCTGCGTGGCGGCGTCGAGCTCATCCTCGGCAGCAAGCGCGACCCGGTCTTCGGCCCGGTGGTGCTGGTCGGCCTTGGCGGCATCTTCGCCGAGATCATGCAGGACGTGGCGATCCGTCCGGCGCCTGTCGAGGAGGCCGAGGCGCTGGACATGCTGCGCAGCCTGAAGGCCTTCCCGGTGCTCGACGGGGCGCGCGGCCGGCCGAAGGCGGACATCGCCGCGGCGGCGCGGGCGGTGGCGGCGCTGTCGCGCTTCGCCGCGCAGCAGGCGGCGACGGTCGCCGAGGACGACATCAACCCGCTGCTGGTCCGCCCCGAGGGGCAGGGCGCGGTGGCGCTCGACGCCCTCATCATCCCGCGGGAGCAACGGCCATGACCGAGGTGTTTTCGCTGGCCGGGCGCGTCGCGCTGGTGACCGGCGCCGGCAACGGCATCGGCCGCGCCGCGGCGCTGCACCTGGCCGCCATGGGCGCGACCGTCGGCGTCAACGACCTGAAGCCGGAATTCGTGGAGCGGGTGGTGGCCGAGATCGAGGCCGCCGGCGGCCGGGCGATCGGCGTGACGCAGAACATCAGCACGCGGGACGGCATGCGTGCCGCCGTGCTGGGGCTCGCCGAACAGGCCGGGCGGCTCGACATCCTGGTGAACAACGCCGCCTGGGTGCGCTACCAGGCAGTGCCGGACATCGCGCCGGAGACGATGGACCGCATGCTCGATGTCGGCTTCAAGGCGGTGATCTGGGGCATCCAGGCGGCGGCCGAGGCAATGGGCGAGCAGGGCGGCAGCATCGTCAACATCGCCTCCACGGCGGCGGTGCAGGGGCTGCAGAACGGCCTGGTCTATTGCGGCATCAAGGCGGGTGTCACCGGCATCACCCGCGCCGCGGCGGCCGAGCTTGGCCCGCGTGGCATCAGGGTCAATGCCATCGCGCCGTCCGCGATCCCGACCGAGGGCACGCAACGCAACCGCAACGCCGAACGCGATGCGCGTCGCGTCGCCCGCACGCCGCTCGGCCGGCTCGGCGCGGTGGAGGACATCGCCCGCGCCATCGGCTTCCTCGCCTCCGGCCAAGCCGGCTTCGTCACCGGGCAGGTGCTGGTGGTCGATGGCGGGATCACCAGCACGAGCCTCAACGCGGGGTGACGACGGGGAAGATCGTCTCGAAGACGTCCAGCAACGCGAAGAGCCTTGCCGGAAGCGTGGCATCGCCCTCCACCCTGGCGGCGCCTTCCGCCAGCAGGGCCTCGAAGCCGGCGCTGCCCCCCACCAGCCGGTCGAAGGCCGCGCGCGTCGTCGTCACCCGCGCATCCGGCGCGGCGGAGACGGTGCCGAGCCGCTGTGTCAGCGTCGCGTTCTCGAGGTTCTGCGCCACCACCTCGCCGCGGTCGGTGAAATGCCAGTCGATCCGCCAGTGCAGCCCGCCCGCCTGCTCCGCCTTCAGCCGTACGCCGAGCCAGTCGAAGACCACCTCGGTGGACAGCGCCGGCAGCATGTCGGGGCGGAGAAAGCCGACCGCGCGGCTGCCGCCGATGCCGCCGCGCAGTTCCTGCGCCGCCAGCAGGTAGGCGTTGCGCCAGGTGGCGCTCTCCGCTTGGTAGCCCAGTTGCTCATGCGCATCGGCGCAAAGCTCGCGTGCCGCGGCATTGTCCGGGTCGGCGAAGACCAGCTGGTTCATCCAGCTGCCACCCAGCGGTATTCGCCACGGGCGAAGTCCTCCCGAGCGCGCGCCATCACCGCATCCAGCGGGCCGAGATACTCCACCAGCTTGCGCGCCGCCTCGCTCGGCGGCAACGGGTCGAGGTTGGCCGGGTTGCCGTCGTACCAGCTGAGGTAGCGCTGGTAGACCGCCTTGGCATTGTGGCTGACCGTGCCGTAGTAGCCACGGCAGGCCCAGTCCTGCGCCAGGCTGTCGGGCAGCCGCAGGCGCTCCGCGATTTCCGCGGGCCGCAGCCCGTGAGCCGCCAGCCGCAGCGCCTGGTCGTGGATATGCTTGTAGAGATCGCGCTGGCGGCCGAGATAGCCGAGCAGCTTCTCCTGCCCCCAAATTGGCCAATGATGCTGCGCAACCAGGATCTCCGCCTGGTCGCCGAACAGCGCCATGCTGGTGGCGATGGCGTTCGACCAGACCCTTGTGTCGCGTGCCTGGGCGCCGCGCAGCGGGATGAGATGTGCAGGTGGCGGGTGGTGTTCTCCGCCATGTTCAGCACGCGATGCTGCGGCAGCCAGATATGCATCTCGGCCGGCGCCTCGGTCTGCGGCGCCATCTGGAAGACCAGCTCGACGCCGTCGATCGTCCGGCTCTCCACCGGCTCGACGATCAGGTCGGTCGGCGGCAGCAGGGTCGAGACCGCGAGGCCCATGCGCTTGCCGAGCCCGGCATCGACCTGGCCGCGCACGCCGCGATGCAGCGCCCCGCCGAACTGGAAATCTCGCCCGCCGCGCCATCGGAATGCCGGCAAGGACGGATTCCGCGCCCAGCTCCTCCATGAAGCCATCCGGCGCGATCACCGGCACCTGCCCCGCGCGTACCTCGTCCAGGCTGGCGACGCCGAAGGCGCCGCCGAAATGGTCGGCATGGCTGTGGGTGTAGATCAGCGCGCTGACCGGCCTTTGCCGCGATGCGCGCGATAGAGCGCGAGCCCGGTGGCGGCGGCCTCGGCATTGGTCAGCGCATCGATGACGATGACGCCGCGTTCGCCCTCGACGATGGTCATGTTGGCGAGGTCGAGGCCGCGGATCTGGTAGACGCCGGGGCAGACCTCGAACAATCCGTTCGCCATGTTCAGCCGCGCCAGCCGCCAGAGGCTCGGATTCACCTCGGGCGGTGCCTGCTCGGCTTCGAGGAAGCGGTACTCGCCGAGGTCCCAGACCAGCCGGCCGGCCTTGCCGCGCACGACGCCCTCCGGCAATGGCGCGACATGGCCGCGCCAGGCCTCGGCGAAGTCGGCGGTATCGTGGAAGGGCAGTTCCGCCAGCACCGCCTGATTGGCGGCGGCGGTGGCGGCGGTGGCGGGCTTCGCTGCGCTGGGCATGGCCGGTCCTCCTATGCCGCCGCGAGCAGGCGGCCGGCCTGCACATGGCGATCGCCCCATTCGATTCCGCCATCAGGATGCGCCGCGCCAGCCGCGTCGCCGGCAATCCTCGGTCATGCCCATGCCGCCATGCACCTGGATCGCCTGCTCGGCGACGAAGCGCCCGGCCTCGCCGAGCCGCAGCTTGGCGAAGGCGATGTTCTCCGAGCCTGGCTCCCGCAGCGCCGCCTGCACCAGGCCGGTCAGGTTGCGCCAGACGACGTACATCTCCGCCACCCGGTGCCGCAGCGCCTGGAAGCTGGCCAGCGCCGTGCCGAATTGCTGGCGTTGCAGCAGGTAGTCGATGGTCTGCCGGATCAGCGTGCCCATCGCCGCCACCGCCTCGACGCAGCTCAGCAGCGCGCCGAGGTCGCGGGCGCGGGCGATCGACGCGCCAGCATCGGCGGCCAGCAACCGCGCCGGCGCGCCCTGCACTTCGAGGTCAAGGGTGAGCCGCCCATCGATCCGCTCATGCCGGGTGAAGCCGATGCCGGCGGCGCCGAGATCCAGCAGGTAGAGCGCGTCCTCCACCGCAAGCAGCGCGTGGGTCGGCCGGGGCGGCGTCTCCACGCCCGGCGCGCGGCCGCTCACCCGGCCGGCCTCGGCGGTGAAGCCAGCGGCCAGCACGACGCAGGGTTGCAGCCGCCCGGCCGCCAGTTCGGCCAGCAGCGCGTCCTGCCCCGCCAGCAGCGTCGGCGCCACCCCGCAGACCGCCGCGAGCGGCAGCGCCAGCGCCGCGCTGCCGGCACCTTCCGCCAGCGCCGCCAGGTCGAGCAGCGTGCCGCCGGCGCCGCCCTGCTCCTCCGGCACCAGCATCCCGGGCCAGCCGAGCTCCAGCAGCGCCGCCCATTGCGTCGCCAGTCCCGCCGCGCGCGCCGCAGGCTCGTGCAGCGGCGCAAGCGTCGCTGCCGAGGCCTCGGCGAAGCGGCGAGCGGCATCATAGGTGTCGCCGGGCAGCATCGGCCTGGGGTCGAAGGGCATGGCGCTCAGCTCCCGAACAGCTGCTTGGCGACGACGTTCTTCTGCACCTCGTTGGAGCCGCCGAAGATGGTCTTGGCCCGCAGGTACATGTAGTTCTGCACCCATTCGATGTCCTCCGCCGCGGCATTGGGGCCGGAGGCATCGACCGGGCGGAAGCGCGCGGCGACGCGCTCCCCCACCGCATCCAGCGCGATGGCGCCGATGCGCTGCACCGTATCGGCAGTGGACAATTTCAGCTCGGAGGGCATCAGCCCGAGCGGCTCCCCGGCCATGACCGCATCGACCGCTGCCTTCCCCAGCTCCCGCGCGCCGCGCAGCTCGGCCTCGGCCAGCAGCAGGCGGTATTCCAGCTGCTCGCGCTTCAGCGTGTTCGCCGGCCCGGCCAGTTCGCGCGCCACCAGCGCGCGGCAACGATCGAGGAAGCGGAAGGCGGGCGCGACATTGGCGCCACCGAGCCGCTCCCGGTCGAGCAGGAATTGCCATAGGTCCAGCCCTTGTTCTCCTCGCCGATGCGGTTCGCCACCGGCACCCGCACCCCATCCAGGAACACCTCATTCACGTGGTGCCAGCCGTCGATGGTGCGGACCTCGCGCACGCGGATGCCTGGCGAGTCGAGCGGGATGAGCAGCAGGGTGATCCCCTCCTGCCGTTTCACCTCTGCATTGGTGCGCACCAGCGTGTACATCCAGTCGGACTCGTGCGCGTGGCTGGTCCAGAGCTTCTGCCCGGTGACGACATACGCGTCGCCCTCGCGCACCGCGCGCGTCTTGAGCGAGGCGAGGTCCGAGCCGGCGCCGGGTTCCGAATAGCCCTGGCACCACCAGTCCTCGCCGCTCAGGATGCCCGGCAGGAAGCGCGCCTTCTGCTCCTCCGTGCCGAAGGCGATCAGCACCGGGCCGAGATGCCGCAGCCCGTGGTGGTATTGCGGCGGGCAGTCGCATTCGGCCAGCACCTCGTCGAAGATGTGGCGCCGGCGCTGGTCCCAGCCGGTGCCGCCATGCTCCTTCGGCCAGCTCGGCGCGCCCCAGCCATGCACGTGCAGGATCCGCTGCCACGGCGCCCATTGCTTGCGGCCGAGCTTGCCGTTGGCGGCGACCACCGCGCGGATCTCCGGCGGGCAGCGGGTCAGGGCGAAGTCGCGCACCTCGGCGCGGAAGGCGGCCAGCTCGGCGGTCTCGTCCATCATCGGCCTCGTCACAGGGAAAGGTTCCGCTCGCGCACCACGCGGCTCCACAGCGCGTGCTGCCCGGCCAGGTAGGCGGCGAACTCGGCCGGCGTCTCGGCCATGGCCTCCAGCCCGTCATCGGTGATGGCGCGCTGGATCGGCTCGGCCGCGGCGACGCCGCGCAGGTCGCCGGCGATGCGGTCCTGCAGCGGCGCCGGCACCGCGGCCGGGCAGAAGAAGCCGTAGAAGGTGCGCGCCTCCACCTGCGGCAGGCCCTGCTCCGCCATGGTCGGCACCTCCGGCGCCGTGGCGTTGCGCCGCGGCTGGCAGATCGCCAGCGCCCGCAGCCGGCCTTCGCGGGCGAAGCGCATGGTGGTGGCGCTGTCGAACAGCGCGTTGACATGGCCGGCCAGCAGGTCGGTCAGCGCCGGCGCGCTGCCGCGATAGGGCGTGTGCAGCATCTCGATGCCGGTCGCCCAGGCGAACAGCTCGGCCGAGATATGCGGCGAGGAGCCCATGCCGGAGGAGCCGAAGCGCAGCATCCCCGGATGGGCCTTGGCCCAGGCCACCAGCCTCCGGCACCGTGCGGGCCGGCACCGAAGGATGCAGGTACAGCACCGCCCCGCCGAGCGCGAAGCGGCAGAGCGGCGCGAGGTCGGCGGGCTCGTAGGGCAGGTTGCGCAGCATCAGCGGGTTGGTGACGATGCCGAAGCTGGCCAGCAGCAGGGTGTGGCCGTCCGGCGCCGCATGCGCCACCGCCGCGGTGCCGATGGCGGTGGCGCCGCCGGGCTTGTTCGCCACCACCGCCGGCTGGCCCCAGAGCTCGGCCAGCCGCGGCGCGAAGGCGCGGGCATAGCGGTCGGTCGGCCCGCCGGCGGCATAGGGCACCACCACCTCGACGCCGCGCTGCGGCCAGGCGGGCTGCGCCCGCGCCGGCAGCGCGGCGAGCACGCCCAGCAGGCTCCGCCGCCGCATCGCTCAGCGGCCCTTGTAGACCGGCGGGCGCTTTTCCAGCGTGGCGCGGCGGGCCTCGGCCGCGTCCTCGGTCTTGCTGAGCTCGTAGGTGAAATTCTGCTCGAAGCGGTAGGCGTCCTTGGCCGGCATCAGCTCGACCATGTTGCAGCTCAGCTTGGCGTATTTGATGCCGAGCGGCGCCTTGGACGCCACCTCGACGGCCAGCGCATAGGCTTCCTCGAACAGCTTCTCCTGCGGCACGCAGGCTTCCAGCAGGCCCAGCCGGTACAGCTCGCTGGCCGGCAGCCGCTGGCCGGTGAACATCATCCGCCGCACCTTGGGCGCCGGGAAGAGCCGCGACAGCATGGCCGCGCCGCCGGCCAGGCCGACATTGATCTCCGGCATGCCGAAGACCGCGTTCTCGCTGGCCAGCATGAAGTCGCAGGCGGCGGCCAGGCCGAAGCCGGCGCCGAGCGCCGCGCCGTTCACCGCGGCGATCACCGGCTTGGCGCATTCCTTGATGCTGTTGCCGGTCTCCCGCGTCAGCCGGTTGTGCCACCAGTATTCGCCGTGCTTGCCGGGATCGGGCCGCTGCTTCAGGTCGGCACCGGCGCAGAAGACGCTGCCCTGCGCGGTCAGCAGCACCACGCGGATGTCGTCGCGGTCGGTCGCCTGGTCCATGATCTCGATGATGCGGTCGCGCATCGCCCAGTTCACCGCATTCACCGGCGGGCGGTTCAGCGTGGCGACCGCCACGTAATCCCTGACCTCCAGCGTCACCGTCTCCTCGGCCATGTCGTCCTCCCCTTCATTCCAGCCGGATGCCGGCGCGGGCGATCACGCCGCGCCAGGTTCGGCGTTCCTCCTCCAGCACGGCGCCCAGCGCGGCCGGCGTGCTGCCTTCCGGCCGCGTGCCGGTGCGGGCGAAGCGCCGCGCCGCGGCTCGCCATGATCCGCACCACCGCCTGGCTGAGCCGGTGGACGATGGCCTTGGGCGTGCCGCTGCGCACCATCAGGCCATTCGTCACCGTCACCTCGAAGCCGGGCATCGTCTCGGCGATCGCCGGCACCGCGGGCAGCCCGGCCAGGCGCTGCCGCGTGGTGACGCCGAGGGCGCGCAGCCGCCCGGCGCGCACCAGCGGGATCAGCACGCTGAGGCTGTCGATCGTCATCGACACCTGGCCGGCCACCACGTCCTGCCCCGAGGGCCCGGTGCCGCGATAGGGTCAGATACGCCAGGTCGATGCCGGCCTCGATCCGCAGCAGCTCGCCGGTCAGGTGGCTGCAGGCGCCGATGCCGGCGCTCGAGAAGGCCAGCCGCACCGGCTGCGCCCGGGGCAGCGCGAGGAGCTCGGCGAGGCTGCCGGCCGGCACCGCCGGATGCACCACCAGCGCATAGGCCGCGCGCCAGCAGGCTGACCGGGGCGAAGTCGCGCCCGGCGTCATAGGGCAGCGCCGGCATCAGCAGCGGGTTGGTCGCCAGCGGCGCCGGCGTCGCGTGGAACAGGGTGTAGCCGTCCGCCGGCGCCGTCAGCGCCGCCATGGCTCCCAGCGTGCCACCGCCGCCGCCCCTGTTGTCCACCGCGACAGGCTGGCCAAGCGCCTCGGCCAGTTCCTGGGCGACGAAGCGCGCCGTGGCGCCGGCGCCGCCGCCCGGGGCGAAGGGCACGACGAGGCGCAAGGGCCGGCTCGGCCAATCAGGCTCGGCGCGAACGACTGAGGTGAGCACGGCCGGGCACCCGAGCACCGCCCCTAGCAGGCGGCGCTTGGCATGGGTCCATCTCCTCGCTCGCTTCGGCGTTCCCGTCACGCGCTGCGGTCGCTCCCACATCCTGACCGATCGGTCAGCTGGAGCCTATCGCCCGGATCCGAGGCAGGCAAGTGACCTGCGCGCGGGTGTCGCCCCGGGCGCGCCATCCGGTACAGGCGGCAACGCAGGCGAACCGGCGGCCGGGTCGGACCTATCTCGATGTCAGCGGCCTACGGCGATTCCGCTGGCTCTCGCGCAACCGGCCGAAAGCGGGACGCTGACTTGTTCCCAACGGGGACACTGCAGTTCGCCATTCAAAGGACGCAGATCACGCGCGACTCTGGATCCTGCCGCAAGGCCAGGCTCCCGGCACGCTTGCGGTGCCGCCGGACCTTGCTAGCGTCGGTTCGACGTTGGAAACACGAGGCCGTCCATGCCATCGCTCTCCCCCAGCTTCGATGCGCGCTCCGTCGAATGGCGCCGCGTCACCGATCCGTCGGTGACGGCCTACCGGATCGACTTCGAGTACAGCCTGCTCGGCTACGACCTCGCCCTCGGCCGGCTGGACATGCTGTTGCGCTACGCGCCCGGCCGCGGCCATTGCCGGCGGCATCGCCATGTGGCCTCGACCCTCACCCTGGTGCTCGATGGCGAGCAGCACCTGGTCGAGTTGCAGCCGGACGGCACGGCCAAGGCCATCGCCCGCAAGGCGGGCGACTATGCCCTGGCCAGCCCGGACGCCCTGCCGCACCTGGAATGCGGGGGAGAGTCCGGCGGCACCGTGCTGCTGTCCATGACCGCGCCGGACGGCATCTTGTTCGAGTATTTCGACGAGACCATGCGCAACAGCTGGACCCTGTCGATCACCGACTATGTCGCAGCCTGGGCCAGTGGCGTGCCCTATGGCACGGCGCCACAGGCCGCCTGACCGCCCGAGGCCTGACCGGCGGGTTGCCCGGTGCATGTGCGGCCATGCCGAGCCTATGAGGGCGGTCCTGCCTTCAGGTCGGTCGGCGGCACGTCCTGGGCCGCCAGTGCGGCCTGCTGCGCGTCCCGGGCCCGCTGGTATGCGGGACGCGCCGAGAGCCGCACCCAATACTCCGCTGCCTCCGGCGTGAACTGCTCCGCCAGGCCGAGCCGGGTGGCGAGCAGCAAGGCATAGCCGATGGAGATATCGGCCGCGGTGAACCGGCCCGCGGCGTAGAAGCCGCCCTCCAGCCTCCCGAGGCCCTTGCGCAGGCGGGAGAGGAACCAGCGCTCGTAGTCCTCCGCGACCTGCGGCAGCCGCCGTTCCGGAGTCTCGAGGCGTCGATAGCGGAGCACGAGGGTCTGCGGGAAGGTCAGCGTCGCCTCGCCGAAATGCAGGCCGTTCAGGAAGGCCGCATAGCCCGGCTCCTCCGGTGCGACGTTCAGGGACGAAGGACCGTAGCGGCCGGCGAGATACTGGCAGATCGCCGCCGACTCGGTCATGCGCACGTCGCCGTCCTCGAGCAGGGGAATGGTCCCCAGCGGATTGATGGCAAGGTAGTCCGGCGCAGCGGCGCGCGGCGGGAAGGACAGCATGCGCAACGCATAGGGCAGCCCCAGCTTCTCCAGCGCCCAGAGCGGCCGGAAGGAACGCGCGTCGGAGCAGTGATGCAGCACGATCATCATGGCCTCCCCGGATCGGTCGAGGGTAGCGCAGATGCCGGGCGGCCTCGACGCCCCACGCCCGGAACGCCCAGCCCCCCTCGGCCAGCCTGCTGGGCCAACGACCTGCCGATGCCGAGCGACCGGCCAACTTGTTTCAGACCAAAACAAAAAACACCGCCTTCGCTGAATCCGGCTTTCTTCGACACATAAATGAGCTAACAACTCTCCGGCTTGTGTTCCGGAGAATTTTCAACCCTTGGTTACATCATGATTGTCGCCGATGCGCCGGCTCGCCCGCAGCGCGAGCGGGAAAAATCCGCTGCATCCATCGACGTGCTGTCACCGCCCTCGGCGATGCTCGCCCGGCACTTCGCCCGCGACCCGTCGCTGTTGCCACGATATGACCGCCTGAGACGGCTGGCCGGCGGCATCGTCGGCAGCAACTACGACGTGTCCGACGTCTGCAACCTGCGCTGCGAAGGCTGTCTCTATTTCGAAGGCTCCGATCGGGCCGGCCACAAGGATTCCGAGGCGGACAACGCCTGGAACGCCCTGTTCGCCGCGGAAAAGGCGCGGGGTGTCAACTTCGCCTATCTTGCCGGGGCGGAGCCAGCGCTTCAGCGGGCCCGCCTGCGCATGGCGGCGCGGCACATCGGGCGCGGCGTGGTGTTCACCAACGGCACGGTGTCGATCGACCCGGACCTGCCCTTCGCCATCCATGTCTCGATCTGGGGCGACCAGGCCTCGACCCCGGCCTTGCGGGGTGCCGGCAGCTACGATCGCGCCTTCCGCCTGTTCGGCAAGGACCCGCGCGCACGCTTCATCATGACCGTGAATGCGCTGAACATCGAGACGACCTGGACGGTAGCCGAGCGCTGTGCGGCCGAGGGTGCCCGCCTGTCCTTCAGCCTGTTCAGCCCGACCATGCAGTATCGCGGGAAGCTGGAAGCCCAGGCCGGCAACGACGACGCCACCTTCCGCATCAGCACGCCGGACCGGCATCTCGCCCCGACCCCGGCGGACCTGCTGCGCATCCGCGACACGCTGGATGCGGTGTCGGCGCGCTATCCCGGCACCGTGCTCTATAAGGGAGCCTACAATCGCTGGGTCACCGACCCGGCCGGCCTCTACCGCATCGACCCTGTGACGGGCTGGGCAACGGATTGCGGTACGCGCAACACCGGCAGGCACCGGCATGTGCGGGTCGACCTGACCACCAGCCAAAGCAAGTGCTGCAGTCCGAACCTCGATTGCCGGGACTGCCGCAGCTACGCCATGGCCGCGGGCACCGCCGTCAGCCGCTTCCGGCGTTTCGCCACGACCTTCGAGGGCTTCCGCGACTGGATCGAAATCTCCGAAGGTTGGGCGGCACTGTTCCTACGTGATTGGCCCTTGGAATCGTCCGCGACAGGCGCGTCTTGACCGTCGAAGCAGCGCCGATGAACCCTGAGGGCCAGCGAGCCAGATTCCCTGTCCCGGCGCGTTGACAGTGTGCCCTTGGCTGGCAGTCACCGGATCGCAGACACGCACGGTTTCGCCCGGCCCGCCTCGACGCGGCTGGTGCGCGCGCTTCGCTGACCTTTTCGGAAGCGCCAAGCCTCTGAAGCTTTTCCCGGCGCAACGCCGCGGATGAGAGATCCATGGCGATAGCGGCGTGCTCCACGCCGCGTCCAGGCTGCAGACGAGATCCCCCGGGGTGACCATGCTTCGTGATTTGCCGGCTCATCTGTCCACCACGCAAACGGCAGCCTGGCTCGAACAACTCTTCTTCGTTGGCAAGCCTATCTTCACCATCGGGCAGCGCGTCACGATCCCGGGCCCATTGCGGCCGGACATCTTCGAGGCAGCCTTGCGCGCGACGGTCGCGGAGAGTCCCGGGCTTCGGTTGACGCTCGATGCGCCACCCGCGCCACTGGACCTGCAGGACCATGACCTGCGGGGGGCGGAGGATCCGGACGCGACGGCCGCAGCCTGGATGCAGGCCGCGCTGGCGGCGCCATTCGACCTGCATGATCCGGCCCTCTACCGCTTCGCCCTGTTGCGGGTCGCTGACGACCGGATCATCTGGTTCCAGGCCTACCACCACATCATCATGGATGCCGTGGGCATGGCGCGGCTCACCGCGCGCGCCGCGGCGCGCTACCGCGCGATGCGCTTCGGCATCCCGCTGCCTGAGCTGCGGGCGGCCACGCCGGGCGACCTGGCCGCGGCCGAGGCGGCCTATGCCGCAACGCCTGCCTACGCCAAGGACCGGGGCTATTGGCTGGAGCGCCTGAATCCACTGCCGCCGCCGCTGGTCGAGAAGGACCGGCACAGCTCGGCGCGAGGACGGTCGGGCATTGCGGAGCTGCGCGACATCATCCTGCCGCGGCCGGCGATGGACCGGTTCACCGCGCAGGCGAAGGCCCTCGGCGCGACGACGGCGGGGGCCTTCCTGGCCGTCACCTACTGCGCCTTCGCGCGGCTCTATGGCCGCAGCGACATGGTCATCGGCACCTCCCTGGCGAGATCGCAGCAGTCCCGGCGCCGGCGAGCTGATCGGCGCGCGCATGCAGCACATGGCCTTCCGGCTCGCACTCGACCCCGCACTGCCGGTCAGCGAGACCTTGCTCGCCGTCGAGCGGCTCCGGCGGTGCGATTACCGGCACCGGCGCTTCCCGATCCGCGACCTCGGCGGCGCCCTCGGATTGCTGCGCCAGGGACGGACCTGGCTCTTCGATGCCCTGGTGAACTACCTGCCGGTCCATTACGACTTCGGCTTCGAGGCCGGATCGGTGGAGATGGCGAACCTGACCGCCGGCTTCGGCACGCCCTGGATGGCGACGCTGGCCGACACGGGCGGCGGCCGTGACGCCGTCCTGTCCATCGAGACCGATTCCGGCCTGATCGACACGGCGGAAGCCGCGCGCTTCGCCGCCTGCCTCGAGACGCTGCTGCTGCAGGGCCTCGAGGATCCGGCGCGGCCGCTCGGCCGGCTGCCGATCCTGGCCCCCGGCACGCGGGAGAAGTTGCTGACGCTGGCGGCAGGCCAGCATGCCGAGCCGCTGCCCGACGAAACCATGGCATCGCTGTGCGCCGCCCAGGCCGAGCGGACGCCGGAGGCCGAGGCACTGGTCTGCGGCACGGAGCGACTGAGCTTCGCCGCGCTGCACGCCCGCGCCGCGCTGCTCGGGCGGCGCCTCGCCGCGCTCGGGGTCGGCCCGGGCGTGCCGGTCGGCCTCGCCCTCCCGCGCCAGGCCGAACTGGTCGTCGCGGTGCTCGCCATCCGCAAGGCCGGCGGCGCCTATCTGCCGCTCGATCCGGCCTACCCGGCCGAGCGCATCCGCTTCATCGTCGAGGACTCGAAGGCGCCGCTGATTGTCACCACGGCAGCGCTGGCCGCGGGCTTCGCCGAGAGCGGCGCGCGCTTGCTGCTGCTGGATGCCGGGACCGATGGCCAAGCCGAGGCCGAGCTGCAGCCGCCACGGCCCGGCGACCTTGCCTATGTGCTCTATACCTCCGGGTCCACCGGCAAGCCGAAAGCCGTCGGGGTCGAGCACCGCAACGTGGTGAACCTGATCCGCTGGGGCGCCGAGCTCATCGGCCCGGCGGAGCGGGAAGGCGTGCTGCTCTCGACCTCGCTCGATTTCGACATCTCGGTTTTCGAGGTGTTCCTGCCGCTTCGCCTGCGGCGGGCGCATCATCCTGGTCGAGAACCTGCTCGTCGCCCGCGGGGCGCCCGCCTGGCCGGAGATCCGGTTCATCAACACCGGACCCTCGGTGCTCGACGCGCTGCTGCGCACTGGCGACCTGCCGCCCCGGACCGGCACCATCATCCTGGTCGGCGAGGCCTTGCCGCGCGACCTCGCCGACCGGATCTTCGCCGCGGCGCCGGCGGTCCGGCTGCTGAACTGCTATGGCCCGACCGAGACGACGGTGTTCTCGAGCTGGGCACCGGTCAGGCCGGAAGACCGCGGGGAGCCGAGCATCGGGCGCCCCCTGCTGAACACCACGCTGCATGTCCTCGACCCGGCGGGCGAGTTGCTGCCGCCCGGCGCGATCGGGGAGCTGTATATCGGCGGCCAGGGCGTGAGCCGCGGCTATCTCGGGCGGCCGGAACTGACCGAGGCGCGCTTCGTGCCGGACAGCTTCGGGCCAGATCGCCTCAGCTGCGGCCGGCTGTACCGTACCGGGGACCGGGTTCGTTGGCGCGCGGATGCCGAGCTCGAGTTCCTCGGTCGTGCCGATGACCAGATCAAGCTCAACGGCATGCGGATCGAGCCGGGCGAGATCGAGGCCGCGATCCGCGCCCTCCCGGGCATCGACGCCGCCGTGGTGATGCTGCGCGCCGATGCCACCGGGACGCGGCGGTTGGTCGGCTATGTCGTGGCATCTGCGGGTGCCGAGCGGGACTCAGGGCCGCTGCGCAGCGCGCTCGGGCGGAGCCTGCCGCCGCACCTGGTGCCGGCCGCCCTTGTCTGGCTCGATGCCCTGCCGATGACGCCGAACGGCAAGATCGACCGGAAGGCACTGCCGGAGCCAAGGACGGAGCAGACGTCCGGTGCCGGAGAACGGGTGCCGGCCACCTCGTTCGAGCGGGAGCTGGCTGACCTCTGGGAGGGGTGCTGCAGCGCCCCGTACCAGGGGTGGAGACCGACTTCTTCGACCTGGGCGGCGACTCCCTGGCATTGCTGAACCTCTTTGCGGAGGTTGAGGCGCGCTATGGCCGGTACCTCACCATCGAGACGCTTGCGGGCGGCCTGACCGTCGGGCGGCTGGCGCAGCTCCTGGCCGGCGCAGAGCCAGCCGGGGTCAGGGAAGAACGGATCGTCGAACTTCAGCCACATGGCGAGAAGTCCCCCTTCTTCTGCGTCCACAGTATCGGCGGGCATGTCATGAACCTGCGCAACCTCGCGTCGCACATGCCAAAGGACAGGCCCTTCCTTGGCCTGCGATGGATCCGGGCGGACGGTACCGATGACAGTATCGAGCGGATCGCGGCCCGTTACGTGGATGCGATGCTGGATCGCCAGCCCGCAGGTCCCTTCTATCTCGGCGGCTATTCCATGGGCGCGGTCATCGCCTACGAGATGGCCGAGGCAATTGGTCGAGCGCGGCCATACGATCGGCCTGCTGGTGGTGATCGACACACGCTGGCGCAACTGGCGCGTGACCTGGCGCAATGCGCTTCCGACCGCCTCCGCCTGGGTGGCCAACCTGCCCCGCTACGTCCGGCACGAGGCGGCAGCCTTCGATGCCGGGAAGCTGCGCGGCAAGTTGCGCCGCGCCTGGCATCGCGTCCGGCGGCTCGTGGGCGGGCAGCAGTCCGACCTCGCCGTGCTGCTCGACCTGGAGAAGCTGGACGCGCAGTGGCATCCGTTGTTTCAGGCGCATGCCCGCGCCTACAAGGCCTATAAGCCCTTGCCTTGCCTGGTCCCCGTCGCCGTACTGCGCGCGCGTGCAGCCCTTCTACTGGCCCTGCGACGAATATTCCCTCGGCTGGAGCGCGGTGGCGGACAAGCTGCCGGCGGTGTACGACGTGCCGGGCAACCACGCGACGATCATCGATGTCGGGCGGGCGCCGTTCCTGGCAGACGCGTTGTCCCGGGCGCTCGAGGCCCGGCAGCATCCGGCCAGGCAGCCGCGGGCACCCGAGGCCGTGTTGACCTCGGCATGAGCGACATCCCGGCCGTGTTGCACCCGGGCCGGGTAGGGCCGCGCTAGCGTGAAGGACACCGAGATCACGGGTGTCATGGCCTCCGCCCTGCGCTGGGCGTTCATGGCCTCGATCGTCAACCAGCTGCTCGGCTTCATCGTCTTCGTTGTCATGGTCAGGCTGGTCTCGGCCGTCGAGTTTGGCGTCTTCGCCCTCGCCATGGTCCTGAACGACATCCTGCAACTGATTGCCGGGGGAATCCCAGACGCGGTGGTCCAGCGACGGGAAGCTGTCGGAGAAGGCGGCCGACACCGCCTTCTGGTGCGGCCTTGCCGGGGGAGCCGTCTTCGCGTCCATCGGTGCGGCCCTGGCCGGTCCGCTGGAGCATTTCTTCGGCGTACCCGGCCTAGCGCATGCCCTCCTGCTCCTGTCATCGGTCCTTGCTATCACGCCGCTCGGGTCCATCCATGCCGCGCGGCTGACCCGCACCTTCGGATTTCGCTCCCTCGTGTTCCGCCTCCTGACAGCAACGGTGGTGAGCAGCGCCATCGGTATCGGCGTCGCACTCGCCGGTGGCGGTGCGAACGGGATGCTAGCGCAGCGGATCAGTGCCAGCCTCGTCTTCGCTGCCGGCGCTTGGCTTGCCTATAGGTGGCGGCCGCGGCTTCGCTTCGACCGTCTCGAAGGCCGCGCGCTGTTGGCCTATGGGCTGAGGTCGATGGCTTCGCAACTTCTGTTGCAAGCGAATGGCCGAGCGATCGACCTGATCGCTGGCTTCCTGGCTGGACCGGTCGCGGTCGCCACCCTGCGCATCGCAAACCGATGCGTCGATGTGCTGATACAGGTCGCCGTTGCACCTTTTCAGCAAGCGGCATTGCCGCTCTTCTCGCGCATGCAGGCGGATCCGGCGGTTCGGCGGAAGACCTATGGCGATCTTGGCCGGCTATCCGCCGCGATCATCTATCCGGCCTTCGCCGGGGCCTTCGTGGTGGCACCCGACCTCATCTCGCTCATCTTCGGCGAGCAGTGGCAGGAAGCCGGGCACCTCCTGCAGCTTATCTGCCTCAGCGTCGTGGCGCTGCACTTCAATATCCTCATGCCGGTGGTCCTCAGCGCGTCAGGGCATCCGGGACACGTGCTGGCTTGGTCCTCCTTGCAATTCCTGGTCGGTATTGCCGGAGCCGCACTGGGCGCGCACTACGGCATTGCCGGCCTCGTGATCGCCAACCTGGCGCGCGCCTATCTCCTCCTCCCCTTGGGCTGGGCCCTGTTGTCGCGGAAGGCGGCGATCGGTTTGGATGTCGTGATCGGCAGCGCCCTACAGCCGCTGCTGGCATCGGTGCTGATGGCCGGGCTGACGCTTGTCGTCGCTGCGGTGCTGCTCCCCTTCTGTCGCCTTTCGTCGGCTTGGCCTGCACCATGCTCGCAGGACTGCTGATCTACGCGGCGGTCGCGACATGGATCATGGCGGATCTGATGCGGCCGCCCCTGGTCCGCCTCAGGCGCCGCGTATCGGCATTGGTACATGGACAGGGCTGTCTGGCCGCACGACCTCCTTGGCGGCTGCGGCAATGAGGCAAGCCTTGGCAATCTCCTTGGGGCCTGCCCCGCGTTGAGGCACGGCATTGGCGAGCCGAGTGACCCGCTCGGTGAGGTAGACGCGGCCAGCGCTCTCTCGTGGGTCATCCCGCCCGGGTGCCGAAAGTGATGATCTTGGTGATGACGGCCGCGTCCGCTCAGGGCATCGCCAGGACATCGGAGTGGAGCAGCGGCGCGTCGCGGAGCCAGAGCCGGGCGCCCGCCGGGCCGGCGACGCCCCTGAGGCGGGTGCCGACCGGCAGGCGGCCCCAGGCCTGCCGTTCCAGTCTCTCGCTGCCGACCGTCAGGCCGCCCGAGAGCACCAGGAATTCCAGCCCGCGAGGGTTGTCGGCATCGACGGCCGCGCCGGCAGCCCAGTGCTGCAGGCGAACGGCCTCATGCCCGTCGTCGAACAGCACGGTCGTGGGCTCAGCGCCCGGCTGGCGGACGACCTGCGCGGCATCGCCCTCCCGGAACTGCCAGAGCCGCACGAAGATCGTGCAGCCTTCCTTCGAAGCGGGCACGTGCGAGGTGCCGGGCGGGTTGCGGAAGTAGCAGCCTGCCGGATAGTCGCCATGCTCGTCCTGGAAGACGCCCTCCAGCACGAGGATCTCCTCGCCGCCGCCATGGGCGTGGCGCGGGAAGGCGCTGCCCGGCGCGTAACGCACGATGGATGTCGCGCGCGCCACCTCTCCGCCAATGCGGAACAGCATCCGGCGATCGACCCCGGCGGCCGGGCTCGGCACCCAATCCATGCGCCCGGCGTGGATGATGACGGGCTTCGACAGGTCGTCATTCAGGCGCATGGGCATTCTCCCTCGTCACCAGGACTATCCGGAACCGGACTTCGCCCGACATCACGCGCTGGACGGCGTCCGTCTCGGCTTCGAGTTCCTCCGGAATCGAGACCAGGGCGGTGCCGCGCGCGGTCATCATCTCCGCATATCCGCCGTCGCGGCTGGACCCCACGACGCGCTGGTTGCGGCAGAGATTGAAGCGGCCCTGGCGCATTGCGCGCATTCGCCGCAAGGCCGCCAAGCCGTCCGACGCCGACCCGCTGGCCCGGCTTCCAGATGGACGACACGTCCTCGCCGAGCGCGACGATGCGGCCAACCACCTCATGCCCCGGCACGCGCAGGAGCGGCCGCGCGGGGTCGGAGTTCTCGATATCGCCGATATCGGCGCCGCAGATGCCGCAGGCCTCGACCGCAATCAGCACCTCGCCCGGAGCCGGGTTGGGCACGGGGCGAGCCACGAGCTCGAGCAGGCCCGGGAGCGTCACCTGCACGGCATGGCAGACTTCCGCCATCAGGATCTCCACGCACGCATCACGACCGCAGCCTTGCGAGCTGCACCCGCTTGTGCTGGGCAGCGCAACCTCATGCGCCCCCCAGGGCCGGGATCGCGGTATTGCCTCGCTCGATCCGTCCAAGGGTTTGCGCCACGGCCCGCTGCGCCGCGTCCAGGGCACCCGCGAGATAGCCGGGCGCGACCGCGCTGGTCTCGCTGCCCGCAAGGTATAGCCGGTCCTGCCAGGCGCCGGTGACCCAGGAGCCCTGCCGCGGCAGGGGATGCGCGCCGCCGCGCCGGTCCTCCGCCGTCGCTGTCAGCGGATCCGCGCTCCAATCCTTCAGCAGCGTCACGCCGGGCCGCGCGGCCGCTGGCCCGAACAGCCGTGCGAGCTGATCGAGGCAGGTCTGGGCAAGGCCCTCCGTGCCGATGGCGGCACGCCCGTCTGCCGGCACGCCGACGAAGCCGAACAGCGCGGCGGCGCCGGAGGCCGTCGTCGCGTCATGGATCTCCGCCAGCGGCCCGACCATGCTCTGCGCCATGCCGGAGAGACCGGCGTCACGCCAGAAGGGGCGTTCGTAGAACGCGAAGAACTTTGCGTGCGGCGCCATCCAGGTCGCGGTGTCCCGCCAGGCCAGCCGCGTGGCGGGCTCGATCGCAGGCGCGAAGGCGATCGTTGCGTCGATCAGCCGCGGCGGCAGGGCGAGGATGACCTGACCGGCCAGCAGCCCCGCCTCGCCGCCTTCGGACCCGCGAAGGGTCAGCCGGACGCCCGCCGCCTCGAGCGCGACCCGCGTCACCTGCGCGCCAAGGTGGATGGCATCGCCGGGCAGGCCTGCGGCGAGGGCCCGGACCAGCGTGCCGGTCCCGCCGGCGAGGCGCATGGATCGGGGCTCCTGCCGGAAGCCCGGGTGGCGCTGCGGCGGCGCGCTGCGCGACCGCTCGACCAGCACATCGCCATCGTCATGCTGCGGGAAGGCCGCCAGGCCCAGCGCACTCACGAGGCGGGCCATCTCCGGGTGCATCTCGGGCCAGAACCAGGACGGCCCGAGATCGAAGCCGTCCGTGAAGGCATGACCCGCCGTGTCCGCCGACAGGATGCGCCCGCCGAGCCGCTCGCGCGCTTCGATCAGGCGGAACGGCACGTCCGCGGCATGGAGAAGCCGCGCGGCGTGAAGTCCTGCGAGGCCGCCGCCGACGATGACGACCACCATCTCAGCCTGCCGCTGGGCGGGCAGGGATCGCGGCCGTGACCGCGAGCGCCGCGACCGCGAGCGCGAGCGGGCCGAAGGACACCCACAGCACCGTGTTCCAGCCATAGGCCGTCAGCAGGCCGCCGGAGGCGAAGGAGCCCACCGCCATCGTTCCGAAGACGACGAAGTCGTTGAGCGACTGCACCCGCGTTCGCTCCTCCGGCCGGTGGCACTCCAGCACCAGCGAGGACGCGCCGACAAAGCCGAAATTCCAGCCGAGCCCGAGCAGCACAAGGCTGCCCCAGAAATGCCCGGTATCCTGGCCGAGCAGGCCGGCGACGGCGGCGGCCGCGATCATCACGAAGCCCGCGGCCACGACGCGCGGTGCGCCGAAGCGGGTGATGAGGCGACCCGTGAAGAAGCTCGGCGCGTACATGGCGATGACGTGCCACTGCAGGCCGAGATTGGCGGATTCCTGCGACAACCCGCAGAGCCGCATCGCCAGCGGCGCGGCGGTCATGAGGAAGTTCATCAGCAGGTAGGAAACGACGCCGCAGATCACCGCGGTGATGAAGCGCGGTTGGCGCGCGATGGCCAGCAGCGGACGGCCGCCGGCCATCTCCGCCGCGGTCGGCATCGGCAGCCGGACGCCGAGCAGGACGAGCGCCGAGAGCGCCGCCACGCCCGCCTGGGCCAGGAAGGTGGCCGCGAAAAGATAGGGCACCCACAAGTCCATGGTGTGCGTCACCAGCTGGGGCCCGATCACGCCGGCGAAGACGCCGCCTGCCATGACCAGCGAGAGTGCCCGCGGGCGCCGTGCCGCCGGCACGCAATCGGCGGCCGCGAAGCGGAAGGACAGCACCACTGCGGCATAGGCCCCGCCGAAGAAGGTGGCGAGGCAGAAGGTCCAGAAGGAGCCCAGCAGCACCGCGAGTGCACCCAGCAGGCCGACGAGCACCCCGCAGCCGGTCCCGGCCAGGAAGGCTGCACGGCGGCCGTGGCGCCGGGCGATGGCTCCGGCCGGCAAGGTGCAGGCGGCCATGCCCACCACGAAAACGGAGATCGGCAGCGTCGCCAGCGCCGGGCTCGGCGCCAGGCTGTGACCGACAATCGCGCCGGTGGCATAGACAACCGTCGCGTTGGCGCCGGCGAGCGCCTGCGCAATCGTCAACCGGGCGACATTGCTGGTCTCATGCTCGAAGACGACAGGAGACGCGATCCCGTCGACCGGGGCGGCTCGGGCGTGTGACATGGGATTCCTTCCTGTCTGTCGGGCGGCCCGATACAGAGCTTAGGGCCTCGCAGCCCTGCGGTCATCGGGACGCCCTAGGCGCCCAGCCGGCCAAGCCAGCGCGTGTCGCGCGGCGAGGGGCGACGGTGCAGGCGGCGGTCGAGCAGCGCGCGCGCCTTCATGGCCCCGCCGCTGCGCAACAGGGCGATCAGGAGCATGTCCTCGAGCATTTCGCGCTGGGCGCCGCTGCCGCCGATGCGCACCACCTCGCGCGCGACCGGCTCCAGGATGCGGGCGCAACCGGCGTAGTCGGCATCGGCGAAGGCGAGCGCGGCGCGGCAGATCGCCGGCGCCACCGGCCCCGCGCCGAGGCTGCCTGCCTCGGCCAGTTGCGTCAACGCTGCGGCCCGGCGTGCCACCGCCTCCCGGTCGCCGGCGGCGGCCTCGAGAATCGCCATATGCGCGTCGGCGAAGGCGAAGCCGGGTTTCGGGAAGGCCGGCGCGGCGTAGGCCACCGCCGCCTGCCACAGCCCCGCTGGGACCTCATGCCCGTAGGCTTGCAACCGCCAGAGGAAGGAGGCTGTGTCGCTTACCACATTCACCGGCATCCCCGCCGAGACGGAGGGCTGCACGTTCTCAGCGTAGATCGCCAGCGCGCGCTCCGGGTCGTCACGCTCCAGCGCGGCCAGGGCCGAGTGCCAGGCGATATGGCCGTGCAGCGGGCCGCTGCGGTCGTAGCTCGGCAGCCAGCCCGCGATCAGCGCCTCGGCCTCCTGGCCAGCGCCGGCTTCGTGGAGCGCGTGGGACAGCGCGTGTGCCGCGTTCGCATTCTCCCGCCGCAGCTCGAAGCCGCGCTGCGTCAGGGCGCGGCCATGCGCGATGGCGCCGTTTTCGGCATGGGACCAACCTCGGTAGGTGAGGAACCACCAGTCGTCCTCGGCAAAATGCCGGGCATGCCGCTCGCAGAGATCCACGCGGGCCTGGTCATGGTCCGCCATGCCGGAGAAAGCGAAGAGGCCGAAGGCGCCGAGCGGCAGCGAGAGGACCAGGACGTCCCGCGGCCAGTCGTCGAGATGCACGATGGCGCGCTCAAGCGCCTTGGCCGGCTGGCCGCCGATGGCGAGCGACAGGACCTCGACATGGCTCCGCTCCCGCTCGGTTCCCCGTCGGGCAACGAGGTCCGCCGCCGTGGCGATCCGCGCCCTGGCCTCGGCCGGCTCGGCGCGGATCGCGTGCAGCCGGGCGCGCGCCGCATGGGCAAGGGCGAAGTCCGGGTCGGCTCCGACGGCCGCCTCGAGCGCTTCCGCCGCACCGGGCCAGGCGGAGAGCAGGAGGTCCACGCCCTCGCGGTAGCGCTCGGCGGCGAGGTCGGAAGTGGTGGAGAGCGGCAGGCCGCGGCGGTCGATGCGGGCCATGGCGGAATCCTCCTGCTGAGAGCGTGGTCGCGGGTGGCGGCCCGGGCGGTTGGGTGCGGCATCAGCGCCGTTGACCAACCACGTATACCGGCCCGTCAAATGTCTGTATTTCGACTGGGCGACAAACCATGTAGAATAGAGGACAAAGAAGGCCGCTGGCCATGCGATGGGAGACGATCGCCGCACCCCCGGGGCTCACGGCGCCTGGTCCGATGACCGTGCGGGCCCAGTCCATCCCGGCGCGCCACTACTTCCCCGAGCACGCGCATGCCTGGCACCAGGTGGTCTACGCAATCTCCGGCGTGCTGACGGTGGCGGTTGAGGGTCAGTCGCTCGTGATCTCACCCGAGCAGGCGGTCTGGCTGCCGACTGGGCTGCGGCACCGGGTTGGGTCGCTACTCGGCGCCGAGTTCCGCAGCCTGTGGATTGCCGACGAGGCCGGCCGAAGCCTGCCCCTCAGCCCGACCGTGGTCGGCGTCTCGCCCCTACTCCGGGCGCTGATCGTCGAGGCGGCGGAGATCGAGGGGCAGGCAGACCAGGGTGGCTACGCCGGTCGGGTAACGGCGCTGCTCCTGGACCAGTTGCGGCGGGCGCCGCCCCTGGCCGGAGCCTTGCCATGGCCGAGCAGCGGGACGCTCGGGACGCTGTGCGAGACGCTCTATGCTGATCCTGCCGATGAACGCGGGCCGGATGACTGGGGCCGCGAGCTCGGCATGTCGGGCCGCACCCTGGCGCGGCGCTTCGAGGCGGAGCTGGGCATGAGCCTGCGTTCCTGGCGGCGCCGGCTGCGGCTTTTCAAGGCCATCGAGCTGCTGGGGGGTGGCCTGGGCGTGACCCAGGTGGCGATGGAACTCGGCTACGGCTCGACCTCGGCCTTCATCTACGCGTTCCGCATCGAGATGGGCTGCAGCCCCCAGGCCTACACGCGGGGGCATGCGACGAGGCGGAGCGCCCGGGTTCCGGGCGCGGTCGTCGCACGCCTGTCCTGAATCGCGCAGCTGGCACAGCACGGCGATGTACCCCGATCGGCTCGGGCGCGGCGGAGAGCGCCGGCTGCTTCCGCCGGGCGCACCACGCACCTTGCCGGCGTGACAGGCCCGTCGGGTTGCGGCCGAAAAGCTCTGAACGGCGCAAGCGGCGGACAGGGCGGGCCGTGTCCCGGGTGGTGGTGTAGGAGCGTTGGCTCCCGGTGATCAGGCCGCGGCGGGTTCAAGGGAAGGCGGGTCGACGCACTGCGTCGGCGAGCCGGAACGGCTCCGCCCCCGAACTGGCGACCGCCATGCCGAGGACCTCGCGTCGGCCCTCGGCGTTCACGCCCACCGCGATGGTGACCGCGACAGGGACGATCCGCCCGGCCTCGCGGATCGTCACCGAGGTCGCGTCAAGCCGCAGGCAGAGCCAGTCGCCCTTGATGGAGCGGGCCAGGAAGTCGCGGGCCCGGTCGCCTTGCGACGCACCGAGCAGCAATCTCCGACCGCACAGCTGACTCCGCTGGGCCGGGGGTCGCCGCCCACGCTTGGCGACCTGGCGCAGGACGGCCGATCCGGAGGCCGCGCAGACGGACTACGAGAACACCACGGGCTTACGGGTCACCCCGCGCGACCATGCAAAGCCAATCACGGCGCCCTTGGCAAAGGGCAACAAGGCGAGCGTTGCGATTGCAAAGATCGGGATCGCGATGGCCAGCTCAAGTCCCATCGGCAAATTCCAAATCCGGTCGGCGGTGAGCAGGATCGGCACCATAAGGTGCAGCACCAGGAAGATCGTGACGTAGGGTGCGAAATCGTCCGAGGGATACTGCTCGTTGTCGTTGGCACACACCGAGCATGTCGGGATCACCGCAAGGTAGCCGCAGAATAGCCTGCCTTCTCCACAGGCCGGGCATGTCCGAAAGGCACCGCGACGAATCTCAAGCCAGAGATTCGGCACAGATCGTTTGGCAATCTGCGCGTCGGTCGCAGTCGCGGCACTTTGAAGCGCTGAAGCTGCTGTCATGGAAGCGTTCACCCTCCTGTCGGTCCACCCCTGCGCGGTGATCGAGTCGCTGCTGCAACGCGACGTCGTATTCATTCGCCTTGCAGGGACAGCTACCGGCCGTAGGTGGCGACGAGATAGGCCACAATCGCCTGCACGTCGGCCTCCTCCACCGGCGCGCCGTAGCTGTGGCGCATCTTGCTCACCTCGGCTGCCCAAAAGGCGGCAGGATCACGGAGGTTGCGGGGCTGAGTTGAGATGTAGTCCGCTGAATGGCATGCCACGCAGTTGGCCTGAACGGCATCGAGCCCCGGGCCCGGGGCGAACTCCGCCGTTTCCTCCGGCAGGTCGTACTGGACCGGCTTCGCGGCGGCGGTCACGGCCGATGCGGCGGCCAGGGCCATGGCAATCATGAAGTCGCGCATGTCGATCGTCCTCACGCCGCTACCACGGTGACGGTCTCGACCACGTTGCGCATGTATCCCGGCGGATTCCAGCGTGGCTCCATGGGTTGCGTGCTTCCGTCGCGACTCGTCGCACGCGACATCAGGCGATGCATCCCGGCCTGCAGGCGTAGGGCCACCTCGAAGCCACGAAATGAATACTTGCCGAGATCCTCGCCCAGCCGCGCCTCGGTCCAGTGCTGTCCGGCATCGGCGGAGACCTCGACGCGGGCGATGCCTGAGCCGCCGTCGAAGGCAATGCCCCTGACCGCGGTTTCCTGGCCGGCTACGACCTTGCCGGCTTCGGGCGGGCTGGTGATGAAGCTGCGGACGTTGTAGCGGCCGATCGGGCGGGTCTTTGGTGCAGCCGCGCCGGGCGGCACGCAGGCACAGTCATTGTCCGGAATTCGGTAGGCCGAGGTCATCCAGAAGCTGTCCGAAGGCTTCTCCAGCACGGTGATCTCGTGCAGGTGCTTGACCCAGTAGGTGCCGTAGGTGCCCGGAACCACCAGGCGCAGCGGGAAGCCATTCAGCATCGGCAACTCCGAACCGTTCATCGCCCAGGCCAGCATCACCTCGCCATCCCGTGCATGGTCGAGATCGAGCGCCTTGGTGAAATCGGGCGTGTCCGGCGCCGCCGGCTCGTCGAGGCCATTGAAACTGACCTGAACCGCGCCGGCGGCGATGTCGGCACGATCCAGCACAGACTTCAACGTCACACCGTGCCAGCGGGCATTGCCCATCAAGCCATGGGCCGCCTGACCGCCGGCGACGCGCGGCTTGGAGAAGCCACGACTATTGCCGGAACACTGGTTCACCGCGACGAGCTCCTTCGCCGGCATTGCCTTCAACTCGGCCAGCGAAAGCGATAGCGGCGTTCGCACCGCGCCCTTCACGGCGAGCCGATAGGTCTCGGGGTCGAGATCCTGTGGTGGGGTATTGCCCGAGAGATGGTAACGCACGAAGAACGCATCATTCGGCGTGATCAGGCCACCATCGAAGACCGCGAAGGGCGTTTCGAGTTGCGGAGGGCGGGAGGTGAGACGGATGAGCGGCCGCTTCTGCGGGTAGCCGACCAGCGGCCTCTCGCCGTTGCCGAAGGGCAGCGTCACCGATTGGGCCCGGGCCAATGCCGGTATGGCAAGACTGCAAGCCGCGGCCCCCCGCACAACGGCGCGCCTACTGATGATGGTCATGTGCTTCCCCTTACCCCATTCCTGGATGCTGCATCGCCTGAAGGTCGATGGCCGGGCTTCGGTTGCGGCAGGTTCAAGCATGGGCAGGCCAGCAGGCGTGGGATCCCGACCTCTGCCGCGGCCCGTGCGGCCCATCACTGGACCCCGGTGGATCGCGGCGGGAGAGCATGCGTCACGGCTTGCCCGCGGAAGACTGCCGGGCGTTGTGGATGACGTTGAATTCCTTGTCCGGCACGAAGCCATCGCGGTTCGGCATGCGGATCGCCGGCAAGCTGACGCGGTCGAGGGTCGCGTCGGTCGGCAGAAGCCCATTCAGGTTCAGGATATAGGCAACGACGGCATAGGTATCGTCATCGCTGAGCGTCTGCGGTGCCGGATAGGGCATGGCGCGGCGCACATAGTCGAAAAGCGTCGTGGCATAAGGCCAGAAGCTCCCGACCGTCTTGACCGGATGGGCGGAAGCCAGGCTGCCATTGCCGCCGACGAGACGGTCGGCGATGCCGCCCTGGCCACTCGCGCCATGGCAGGCGGCGCAGCTTTCCTCGAAGACCTGGCCGCCGCGGGTCACGCTGCCGCGGCCATCCGGCAGGCCCCTGCCATCCGGCCGGACATCAATGTCCCAGGACCTGATCTCGTCCGGGCTGGCTGGGCGACCGAACTCCGCCGCGGCAGCAGCGAGTGCGCAGGCGAACACGGCGGCGACGCCGAGCGCAGCGGACCTAGGCCAGGACATTGCGCACCCTCCCCCGGCATCGATCGCCCAGGTCTGCTGGGCATTGTAGTGGAACAGGGCATTTGTCCCGGTGCTCGCGATGAAGCTCGCCCGGTCAGGCTGCAGATTGCCCTTTTCGTCGGTGGCGCGGCTGACGATCTTCGTCGGGCTGCCGTCCCAGGCCCAGTCCGCTTGGAAGCGCGTCTGCGCCTTGGGCAAAGCGGGCCCGGCGATCGTGGCGTCGCGCCAAGTTCTGGTGCCATCGGTGCTGACCTCGACCCGGTTGATGCGGCCATGGCCGCTCCAGGCGAGGCCGGTGATGCGGGTATGGCCGGGGCGGATCTGCATCATGCCCGAAGGGGAGGTGATCACCGAGTTCACCTCCTGCCGCAGCTGGAACTGCCGCGCCGAGCCATCGGCCTGGAGCTGCGTGTAGCGCGCCGTTTCCCATCGCGTCATGAAGGGCCGGTCGCCGAATTTCAGCCGCCGCAGCCACTTGATGTTCAGGTTGCCCTCGAAGCCCGGCAGGAAGAGCCGTAGCGGGAAGCCATGCGCGGGCCGCAGCGGCTCGCCGTTCTGGCCATGGGCCAGCATGCCCTCGGCGATGATCTCGTCGGTCAGCGGTATGCTGCGGGCGACCGCCGAGCCGTCGCCGCCCTCCGCCAGCATCCAGGTCGATGCCGGATCGACGCCAACGAGGTCGATGAGGAAGGCGAGCGGCACGCCGGTCCATTCGTTGGTGCTGACCAGTCCATGCGTGTTTTGCACCGTCACGTCCGGGGGCGCGGTCTTCCAGTTCTCCCAGCCATTGCCGGTGCATTCCAGGAAGGCGACGCGCGAGGTCGAGGGCATGGCGAGGATGTCGTCCATGGTGAGGACGAGGTCGCGCTTCACCATGCCATGGACCAGGAGTCGATGCAGGGCGGGATCGATATCGGGCACGCCGGCATGGCTGCGTTCGTAATGCAGGTCGGCCGGGGTGATCGTGCCGACCAACTTGTCGAGCGGCGTTTTTGGATTGATCGCCTCGCTCGGGTCGACCGGCCGGCGGCCAGGTGTGGACTCCGGAATCCGCAAAAGATGCACGTATTCGGACCGCTCGCTGGTCGCGGAGAGCGGCGCGCCAGGCCCGCGCGGCGGCACATCGGCCAGGGTATCGGCCGCCGCCTGCCCGGCCATCGCGCTGCCGGCCGCGCCTGCCAGGATGAGGCGCCTCGACGGGCCTCGGTGGTCCTTCGGATGTCCCGTATCCTTCAAGCCTGCTCTCATGGTGCTGGTTCCTGACCTGGCGTGACAGAGCGGCGTGCCTCGTTCAGTCCGGGTGCGCGCCGATGGCGGCGGCGATTGATGGCTCCGCGCCTGCGGGCTTCGTGGCGAGCCCTGCCGGCAGACCATGACGGCCTTCGAGCGCCGCCGCAGGTACATAGACGACGAGAACCTTGCCCCCTGTCTCCTCGCGCACCAGCAGCTTCAGCGGCAACTCGATCCCAAAATCCGGCGCCGCCAGCATCGGCGGCGTGCCACCCTTCGGATTGCCATAGACCAGGAGTGTGGTCGGAGGCATGTCGAGGCCCACCGACCTGGCCGCCTCACGTTGGTCGATGAGCGCGAAGACCGTGAAGCCCTTATCCTCGAGTGCGGTGCGGATCTTCCGGAGGGTCTCCGCGAAGGGATAGGTACTCGTCAGCCGCTTGATGTCAGCCATTCCCACCTCTGCTGCTGGCGCTATCGTCATCGATGCCGCGGCGAGAAGAATTCCCCATGCCACCGCACGGCCGAACATCCGGCCATGGTCCCTCATGGCTCGTCTCCCGCTGCGAAAGGGCTCCATGTAGAAGCAGGAGCATGTCAGACACCCGCAGCCACAAGCCGGGTGAAGAGCGCCGGGCCGATGACGAAGCCACCCCATTTGGCATCCCATTCGGCGGTCGGCCTGGCCTCGACGATCTCCGCGACCGTCATGCCTTGCCGCTTCAGCGCGGCAACCTTGCCGCGGATGCCGACCAGCATGTCGTGGAAAGCCAGCAAGCTCGGCGCGATTGCTGACGGGCTGGCCATGCCCCGGAATGACGACCGTCCCGTCGGTGGTCGCCGCCAAGTTTGCCTCGGCTGCACGGATCGAACCGTCGATGCTGCCTCCGGTCGAATAGTCGATGAAGGGATAGACACCGTTCCAGAAGGTGTCCCCGGCATGCAGGATGTCCGCCTCGACGAAATGTACGGCAATGTCGCTGTCGGTGTGCGCGGCGCCGTAATGGCTCAGCGCGATCGTATTGCCTTTCAGTGCTACCGTGTGCTCCTGCGAAAACAACTCCGTCGGCAGGGCTGCCGCGGAGAGGGGTGCGAAATCGTAGTTCCAGTCTTCCACGCGCTGCGTCATGGCGAGGTGCTTGCGCGTGTTCTCATGCGCTATGATCCGCGGTGAGAGCGAACTCAGCCATTCGTTGCCACTGGCGTGGTCGAAATGCCAATGGGTGTTGACGACATGGGTGACCGGCTGGGGACCCAACACGGCCAGCGCGGCACTGATCTGCCGCTGCGAGACGTTGATACCGGCATCCACCAGAAGCTTCCCGTCCGCGGTGGTGAGCACCGCGATGTTGCCGCCCGAGCCTTCAAGCACGGTGACGTTTCCCCGCAGCTGGTGGGTGGTGATCGGCGCCTTCGCCGCTTCCGATCTGATCATCTCGACGATGCTCAGCGCTTCGGCATAGGCCTGCTGCGGTGTCAGCCATACGCCAGTCGCCGCCAGGGCCGGTGCCGCAAGGCAGCAGAGGCAGAAGCCACGGCGTGAGGGCTGGTGTTGAAGCCTGCTGGTCATGGGCATCTCCTGCTTGTGGATCGGGATCTGTCGCTTCAGTCGACCGGCCCAGCGCGGTCGAGCGTCGTTGAACGGTCGGGCGGACTTGACTGCGATCCTCCTGACCCTTGCGCTTCCTCCCGCTGAGCCTTCAGGGTGCGTAGCGGGTGAAGACGTAGTCGTGCCCGCGGGCATGGGCTTCATGGCAGGCGAAGCACGTGCGATGCTGTTCCTCGTCCACGAGGCTCGCCGTCGACGAAGCGGCCGAAGCCCCAGCCGCCGGTGTCGACGTACCGGTTCAGATCCTTGACCATGATCTGGACCGTGGTAGCGCGACCGGGCACGAAGGCTCCGGCGATATCGGCAAGCCGCACGTGCTTCCACGCCAGCTTCACCAGGATGGTGCCATCCGGGAAGGGTAGGACCGCATCGCGATAGGTCGCCGTCGCCAAGCCGTTTCCAAGGATCACCCGCAGCTCGTCAAGCCCGGCTTCGTGGGACGGGGCGATCATCGCCCATTGCCGGTAGCCGGCGGGAATGGTGACGCCGTAGACTGGCGATCCTTGCCCTTCCGTGCGTCCGGGCCTGGACGTCGCGGCGGCGATGACGCAGGCGAGTGCCCCCGCCGCGATGCAGTGCCATGGAATGCGCGTCATGGGTCACCGCCTTCGTCAAGCTGCAGTGCCGGCCTCATATCTGGGCCGCGCCGCCATCGACGAAGAGCTCCGAGCCGGTGATGAAGCTTGCATGGTCGGAGGCAAGGAACAGCGCGGCCTTCGCCACTTCCGCGGGTTCTCCGACGCGGCCCAGCGGGACCTGTGCGGCCATGTGGTCGAGCAGGCCCTGCTGCTGCGCGGCATCGGACCCGGCCAATCCAACCAGGCCAGGGGTCCGCGTCGGGCCAGGGCTGAGCACGTTGATGCGGATACGACGGCCCTGCAGGTCAAGGATCCAGTTGCGGGCGAAGGCGCGAATGGCCGCCTTCGACGCGGCATAGACGCTGAAGGCAGGCGTGCCGCTGGATGCGGCGGTAGAGCCGGTGAGAATGACCGACGCGCCATCGGCGAGCAGCGGCAGCGCCTTTTGCACCGTGAACAACGTACCCTTCACGTTGCGCCCAAAGGTGTCCTCGTACTGTTCCTCGGTGATCGAGCCGAGGGGCAGCATCGAGCCGCCGCCGGCATTGGCGAACAGCACGTCGATGCGCCCCGCCTCGAGCCTTATGCGCTCGTAAAGCTGGTCGAGATCGGCCGGACTGGAGGAATTGGCCTGGATGCCTGTGCCATTCGGTCCAATCTCGGCAACCGCCTTGGCCAGTTCCGCCGCGCGGCGACCGGTGACAAAGACCTTGGCGCCCTCGGCCGCAAAGCATATGGCGGTGGCCAGACCAATGCCGGTCGACCCGCCGGTGATGACGGCGACTTTTCCTTCAAGCATTCCAGGCATGGTTCTGCTCCCGAACGAGTGCGCCGCGTGCCATCCGCACAATGTTGCGAATGCCGCCAGCCGTTGGACGAGCCGCTAGCCCAGGAAGGCGAGCAGCTCGGCATTGACGCGGTCCTTCAACGTCGTGCACATGCCGTGTGGCGCGCCGTCATAGACCTTCAGCGTGGCATTCCTGATAAGCTTCGAGGACAGCATCGCCGATGCGCCGATCGGGACGATCTGGTCGTCGCTGCCATGCAACACGAGCGTCGGAACATCGAACCGACCGAGATCCTCCGTCAGGTCGGTCTCGGAGAAAGCCTTTATGCAGAAGTAGGAGGCCGGAAAGCTGGCCAACATGCCCTGGCGCCAGAAATCCTCGCGCACGCCTTCGGAGATCTGCGCGTCGGGGCGATTGTAGCCGTAGAAGGGAAGGCTGAGCTGCTTCCAGAACTGTGAACGGTCCGCCTGCACGCCGGCACGCAGCTGATCGAAGACCTCGATTGGTGTGCCGATGGGATTGGCGGGGGTCTTCAGCATGAGGGGCGGGATGGCGCCGATCAGCACGGCTTTGGCAACGCGGCCCGTGCCGTGTCGGCCGATGTAGCGGGCGACTTCGCCGCCGCCTGTCGAATGGCCGACATGCACCGCGTCGCGGAGGTCGAGCGCCTGCACCAGGGCTGCGAGATCATCGGCATAGGTATCGAGGTCGTTGCCCTGCCATGGCTGGCTCGACCGGCCATGCCCGCGCCGATCATGGGCGATGCAGCGGAAGCCGCGTGAGGCCAGGAAGAACATCTGGTCTTCGAAGGCATCGGCGCTGAGCGGCCAGCCATGACTGAAGACGATGGGGCGACCGCGGCCCCAATCCTTGAAGTAGATCTCCGTGCCGTCGCTGGTTGCGATCGTGTTCATGATGCGCGTTCTCCCTTGCCAAATGTCAGTAACGTCCGTTCCGCAAGCAAAGGCCGATCAGCGGGGTGCGACCTTCCGGTCGAGGAAGTCGCGGATGAGGGCCCCATCACGTCGAGCTTGTCCTCCAGCGCGAAATGCCCGGTGTCGAGCAGGTGCAGCTCGGCGTCCGGCAGGTCGCGCTTGAAGGGATGCGCACCTTCGGCCGGGAAGATCGTGTCATTGGCGCCCCAGACGATCAGCGTCGGCGGCCGGCGCGCCCGGAAATAGGCCTGCACGGCCGGATAGAGCGGGACGTTGGTGCGGTAGTCGTAGAACAAGTCGAGCTGGATATCGGCGTTGCCCGGGCGGTCCAGCAAGGACTGGTCCTGCACCCAATTGTCCGGCGCGATCCGCGACACGTCGGTCACGCCATCGGTGTACTGGAACTTCGTGGTCGCCGGTGCCACCAGGAAGCCGAGGGCCGCGCGGTGCGCCGCTGACCCGTCGGCCCAGTAAGCTTTTATCGGGTCCCAGAACGCCCTTAGGCCTTCGTCATAGGCGTTGCCGTTCTGCACGATCAGGCCAGAGATCCGCTCCGGATGTTTGAGCGCGAGGCGCCAGCCGACGGGCGCGCCGTAGTCCATGACATAGAGGCTGTACCGCTCCACTTTCAGGTGCTCGAGCAGCCCGTCCATCAGCTCGCCGATGCGCTCGAAGGTGTAAGCGAACGACTTGTGGTCCGGCATGTCGCTCTGGCCGAAGCCCGGATAATCCGGCGCGATCAAGTGGTAGCCGTCGGCCAGCGCCGGGATGAGGTTGCGGAACATGTGCGACGAGGTTGGAAATCCGTGCAGCAGCACGACCGTCGGGTCGCCGGCACGGCCGCCTCACGGTAGAAAAGATTGACACCATCGATACGTGCGGTGCGGTAGTGGGTCACTGGTGTCACTCGGGGACCCATCTTCGCGGCGGGTTTGGCTTCCATCGTCCCGCGGGCCACTGCCGGACCGCGCATGGTCGCTGCCACCGCGGCCCCCCGAAGCCGCCAAGAAGCAGCGCGCGGCGATGGGACGGTTCGGATGATTGGGGCGCCGGCGGCGATAGCTTCGGATTCCCGCGTGGATGTCGTTGCCTTTTTCCGCCCGCTCATCGAGGCCTCCCTTGGTCCGGCGGCCGAGTCCTAGGCATCGGTGGCGTGCAAATCCTTGGCGCATGGCTGAAGCATGCTGATGATTTCGGACAGTGATGCAGCGCGATGATTTGACCGGGGAATTTCCAGCGGGGCGCCGGCCTGTCGCCGAAATCGAAAAGCAACCCGAGCGTTTAACACGCCCGAGAAGAGCGGCTTCAGGTTACGCAGGTGCGGCTGGCGCCATGGTCCAGTGCCTCGGCGAACGACGATGCTGGTCAACTCGGCGCCAGAATCGCGCCGGTTCGTTGCACCGCAACGCAATCCTGAATAATCCTGACGAGGCCTGAAGTGGCATCTCCGCAATGGCCGACCGTGGACCCCTTTATGCCTGCGGGCGCTTGGAGATCGATCTTGGCCGACGGGAATTCCGGGTAGGCGGAGTTCCAGTGCCGATCGGGGAGCGGGCATTCCAGCTCGTCGAAACCTTGGTGCGATCGGCGGGCGAGCTGGTGTCCAAAGATGACCTGATGCGCCGCGTCTGGTCGGGGGCGGTGGTCGAGGACAACACGCTCGAAGTCCATATCTCCCTCATCCGCAAGGCGCTTGGCCCCGATCGCGGGCTGCTCAAGACTACCTACGGGCGTGGCTACCGCCTTCTCGGCGCCTGGACGATGCAGCAGGTTGCCATGCCGGCCCCGCCCCGGGAGGCTACGACCGAGCCGGGAGGCAACCTCCCGCTGGCGACCACGGCGCTGGTCGGCCGCAAGGCGGCGATCGAACAGCTGTGCAGGCTGGTCTCCAAGCACCGGCTGGTCACGCTGACCGGCCTTGGCGGGATCGGAAAGACGCGACTGGCACTCGAGGTTGCGCAAGAAATGCTCGGCGCATTCAGTGGCGACGTTAGGCTTGTTGAGCTGGCCTCGATGTCCGACCCGGGCCTGGTGCCGTCGGCCGTTGTTCGTGCGGTCGGCATCGAGCTGGGCAGGGCGTCGCCATCGCCCGCCTTCGTCGCCCGCTCCATCGGGGCACGGCGTGTGCTGATCGTGTTGGACAACTGTGAGCATGTCATCGACGCGGCGGCGGGTCTCGCCGAAGCTGTCATCGGCAGTTGCCCGAACGCCTGCATCCTGGCTACGAGCCGGGAGGGCCTCCGGATCGACGGCGAGCATATTTACCGCGTCCCACCGCTCGACGTGCCGGCCGGGCATCTGTGGGAAGCAGACGAGCTTCTCGCGCATGGCTCCGTGCAGCTTTTCATGGAGCGGATGGAGGCGCTCAATTCCGAGCTCCTGCCGCGCGCGGGAAGGCGTCCAGCTGGTGGCCGCAATCTGCCGTCGCCTCGATGGCATTCCGCTGGCCATCGAACTCGCGGCGGCACGCTCCGGTACGCTCGGCCTACGTCAGGTCCTCGCGCGACTGGACGACCGCCTCGGCCTGCTCACGGGCGGTCGGCGCACGGCGCTGCCACGGCAGCAGACCCTCCGCGCAACACTCGACTGGAGCTACAAGCTCCTGCCCGAAGTCGAGCGCCGCCTGCTCCGGCACGTCGCCGTCATGGCTGGGGGCTTCACGGTAGAGGCCGCCGAAGCTGTGCTGGACGACCGTGACGGCTCAGTCACGGACGTCCTGGACGGCCTCGCCAGGCTGACCGAGAAGGCATTGCTGGTGCTCGACGACGCCGAAGGCGCGACGCGCTGGCGACTGCTGGAAACCGTGCGGGAGTATGCGCTCGAGCGGCTCATCAAGGCAGGCGAGGCGGAGCGGGCACTCCGGAAGCATGCAATGTTCTACCGCGACCTGTTCGTGTCCAGGCCGGCCGTCTGGCGATCGGCGCCAACGCTGGCGTGCATGGCGACATGCGGCCGCGAAATCGACAACGTGCGCGCTGCCCTCGACTGGGCGTTCCGCGGCGATGGAGATGCCGCGATAGGTGTCGCCCTGACAGCCGCCTACCTGCCCTACCTGCTTCATCTGTCGCTCATGGATGAATGCCGCGAGCGTGCCGAGCGTGCCATCATGTCGATCGGACCAGGCGCGGCATTGGACCCGCGTCTGGTCGTGCAACTGCACGTCACGTTGGGGCTGGCACTGATCTACTCCACGACCCAGGTGCAGCGGACTGGCAGCATCCTCGGTGAGGCAGTGCGAATTGCGACCGGCTTGGACGATATCGACATGCGCCTCCAGGCGCTCTGGGCGATGTTCATCTACAGCTTCAACAACAGCGAGCACCACAGCGCCCGCGCCTATGCGGAGCGGTTCTCCGTGCTGGCCCAGGAGGCGGGCAGTCCGGCCGACATCCTCATGGGCTGCCGCGTGATGGGCACGACCATGCACTATGCCGGCGACCAGCCTGCGGCGAGGCGGCACTACGAACGCTACCTGGCGGAATACGCGCCCCCGCAGCGATAGGCACCTGACCTGGCTGCATTACGAAGGCAGGGTCCTCGTCGTCTCGCGCCTTGCCCGGGTGCTGTGGTTGCAAGGGTTCACCGAACAGGCGAGGTCGATGGCCCAGGCGAATGTCGAGGAAGCGCAGAGCCTCGGTCGCAGCCTGTCGATGTGCATGGCGCTAGGCGAGGCCGCATGTCCGATTGCGATCATGACCGGCGACTTTCCTGCTGCGGAGAACTATCTTGCGGCGCTTATGGAGGCGGCCAGCAGGCAGGGCCTGTCCTTCTGGATTGGCATGGGCCGGTGTCTGGAAGGCAAGCTACTGATCAGGCGTGGCGAGGTGAAAAGGGGCACGGCCTTACTCCAAGACGCGATCGGCGCATATCGCATCGCGCAGCAATCGCTGCATTACTCCGGCTTCGTCGCCGACCTCGCGGAAGGGCTTGCGATGGACGGCCGCGCCGGGGAGGGCACGGCAATCATCGAAGAAGCGCTAACGCGGTCGAACAGCAGTGGCGTGCGCTGGCATGCCGCCGAACTCATGCGCGTGGGAGCGGGATTGCGCCTTGCCGGAGCGCGCGACCCGCAACTGTTGGAGCAGGCAATGCTATTGCGTTCGGCCCTGGATGTCGCTCGGGATCAAGGCGCTTTGTTTTGGGAGTTGCGGGCGGCACTGAGCCTCGCGCAGGTTGAGGCAAGGCGTGGTGACGGCGAGAAGGCGGAACGCCTATTGAAGGGCATCTTTGATCGGGTGACCGGAAGCTTCGAGACTCCGGACGTGCAAGCGATCAAGAGGATGCTGGCAGGGATTTCAACAAAGTAACAGGGAGACGTTCGTAGCTTGGCCGGCAAGCTCCCCTAAAGACGTTGCTTCGCAGGGATTTTCGTATTCTAGGGCCCACCAGGGCCTGAGCCAATCGATAGTGGCGACGAGGCAGACGACGCCGAGGGAGAGCGTGACGGTTTTCCCGTTGCGGGTGGCGATGGCGCGCCACTCTTCCAGGCGCGCCCAGGGATGCTCAAGCGGGTTGCGGTTGTTCTAGAACGCCGCCGAGCAGGCGATGGGCGCTTCGCCTGTCCTCAATGGAATGGCGGACGGTGCGTCAAGTTCCCAGAGATACTGGAAGGCGTGGTCGCTATAGCTTCGATCGGCCGCCACCCAGATCGACATTTTGGGCAGATGCTCGAGCAGCGGCACGGCATGGGGCAGTTCCTGTGCTTGGCCTGAAGCCAAGGCGACGGTCCGTCCTGCGCTGTTGGCGATCACGCGGGCCTTCGTGCCATAGCCGCCACGGTTTGAGGCACTGCCTGGAGCGGCCAAGGCCTGACCAGCGCCCCGTGCGCCAGAGCAGAGCCTTTTGGTGGCGCCCACCGCCTTCTGGTGGTCGCGGATAGAAATGCCGGCGAGGAAAGCCATGCCAAGCTCGACACCGCGTGCTTCAGCGCGTCCAGGAAGGCGGCGGCCGCCCCCGGCGCCTTGGTCAGCGGCAGGCGCGGGATCATGACGCCGCCCGCTTCGCTCAGGCTGCCGCGAGGCGGAGCCCGCCCGGCACCACGATCGCACCCGGGAGAGCCGGCAGGCGCCCTGCGAGAACCGCGACGATGCTCTCCGCTGCGCCGGTCGACATGCCGACCGCGCCGCGCGGGGTATTGGCCGCGAGGTGCGGCGTCGGCAGCACGCGCGGATGACCCCGCAGCGGGCTGGCCAAGTCGAGCGGCTCCTTCTCGAAGACATCGATGCCGGCCCAGGCCAGGTGCCCAGCATCGAGCGCGGCCAGCAGCGCCGTCTCGTCGACGATGCCGCCACGGGCGGTATGGACCAAGATGGCGCCCGGCGGCAGCAAGGCGAGTTCGGCGGCGCCGATCAGGCCGCGAGTCGTCGCGTCCAGAGGGCAATGCAGCGACAGCACCTCGGCGCGCGCCAGCAGGGTGCCGAGATCGGCGACCCGGTCGCCCGGCCCGGGCAGCGGCCCCGCCGGGAGCAGCGGGTCATAGGCCGCGACCCGCATGCCGAAGGCCTCGGCCATGCGCGCGACCTTGGAGCCGATGGCGCCGTAGCCGACGATGCCGAGCGAGATGCCGTCAACGTCCCGGGTCATGCGGGAGGTCTTCTCCCACAGTCCCTCCCGCATCCCGGCCTGCACGACGGGCAGGTCCTTCAGCATGGCCAGCATCAGCGCCATGGCGTGCTCGGCGACCGAGCGGGAATTGGCCCCGGCGGCGCGCGTCACGGTCAGGCCGCGCGCCTCGGCGGCGGCGAGGTCGATGCCGTCCACCCCGGCACCGTGCCGGGCGATGACGCGCAGGCCGGGCGCCGCGGCGTCCATGACCACCCCGTTGATGATGCCCTGGCGGTGCAGCAGGGCGATGGGGCGGTGCGCGGCGATGGCGGCGAGCAGTTCGGCTTCAGAGGGATAGCCGGAGGTGCAGGGCACGGCGTAGCCGGCCGCCTCCAGGATGGCGACGGCCTCCGGCGCGAGCTTCGCAGCGGTGACGAGGACGGCGGGCTTCGCGGCGTCGGGCATGGGGCGCTCTCTCGGGAAAGGGGTCAATCGAGACCGGCGCAGCCCAGGCGGCGCAGCGAGGCGTCGACCCAGCCGGCGTCGTGGGTGCCGGCCTCGATGCTGGCGATCTGGCGCGCCTCGGCCGCAGCCTTCTGAGTGGCGGCGGCGTGGACCGCCTCGACCGCGTCGAAGGGAACCGAGAGCAGGCCATCCTCGTCGCCGAGGATTAAGTCGCCCGGCTCGATCACCATGCCGTCGATGGCGATGGCGACGTTGATCTCGCCCGGGCCGTCCTTGTAGGGGCCGCGATGGGTCACGCCGGCGGCGAAGACCGGGAAGCCCTGGGCGCGGATCGCGGCGCTGTCGCGGATGGCGCCGTTCAGCACAATGCCGCCCAGGTTGCGCCTGACCATCTGCGCCAGCATCAGCTTCGCCGATCAGGGCGTTGGTGAGGTCGCCGCCGCCATCCACCACGATGATGTCGCCCGGCTCGGCCATGGCGATCGCCTTGTGGATCATCAGGTTGTCGCCGGGGCGGGTCTTCACCGTCAGCGCCGGGCCGACCAGGCTACCGCCGCCATGCATCGGGCGCAGCCGTGGGCCGGCGGCGGTCATCCAGGCCATGACATCGCTGACATTGGCGACGGGCAGCATGCGGAAGCGGGCGCCGGCCTCGGCGCCGACCTTGCGGCTACGCGGCAGAATCCTGAAACCGACAGTCATGGACGACCTCTCCCGGCATGGTGCCGGACCTGATAGGCGCTGACTCATAATAACGCAACGCTATTCTGTTTTTGCTTTTAGGGCCCCGATCCCGAGGGCACGAAGAGGCGCCTCGCCGCCGAGCATCGCTTCGCGGTGAGGCGGTGCCGATCAGCGGGTGCAGGATCAGCCCGACCCGCGCGGGCGTCTCGGCCCAGGCCGGGTCGGCGAAGATGGCGGCCAGGGCGGGTTCGATTGCCGTGCGGATCGGCTCCGGTAGCTTCGGCGGCGCGAACAGGCCGCGGTCGGCGGAGAACGCCAGGTCCACCCCGCTCTCGCGGTAGGTCAGGATCTCCGGCGCGGCGGCGTCCCGCTCGGGTGCGGCCAGGGCGATGCCGCGGACGGCGCGGTTGCGAAGCAGCGGCAGCGCCTCGCTGAGGTTGGAGGCACCAACATCGAGTTGGCCGTTGAGCAGCGGCACCAGGATCTGCGAGGTGCCGTTGAAGGGGATGTGGTTCAACCGTACGGCCACCTTCTCCAGCAACAACGCGGCGATGTGGTCATCCCCGCCAATACCCGCGGTGTCATAAGAAAAGCCGCCCGGCTGCTTGCGGGCCGCCGCCAACAGGCCGGGCAGGTCGCGCAGCGGGCTGTCCGTGCGGACGAAAAGCCCGCAGGGGTCCTCGACCAACTGGGCGAGCCAAGTGAGCTTGGTCGGGCGCCAGCGGACGGGGCGCTCGATCGACCGGCTGAGGACTGTCGGCATGGCGCAGGCGCCGAGGGAGAAGCCATCCGGCACGGCGTTGGCCGCCGGCGCCGGGCTTGTTGGAGACGATAACACGGGCGCCCGGCAACCGGGCCGCGAGGAAGGGCGCGAAGGGAACGACGATCTAGATCGGCCGGTCAGCGGGCCAGGCAGGCTGGGCCACCGCAGCGGCGGTGGTAGCGAGCAGGGCGCAGCGGGAGAGCAGTATGGCGCTTGGGGAGTTCCAGGGTGCGGCTTTGCTTGACAGGCCGAGTCACAGATGACTTATAACGAAACACTGTTCTGAAATTTAACAGCAAACGTCGCGCCTCTGCCATTGGGAAGGAAGCCGCCTGTGCTCCAGCGTCGCCAGTTCCTCCATGCCGCCCTCGCCGGCACCGCCGCCGGCCTCGGCACCGGCCGCCATGCCCGCGCCCAGGGCGATGCTTGGCCCTCGCGTCCGGTACGCATCGTGGTCGCCTGGGCGCCCGGCGGCGCGGTCGACACCATTGCCCGCCGCCTCGGGCAGAAAGCTCTCGGAGCAACTCGGCAAGCCGGTGGTCGTGGAGAACAAGTCCGGCGCCACGGGGACTATCGGCGCGGCCGAGGTCGCGCGGGCCGCACCCGATGGGCACACGCTGCTGGCGATGGACAACACCTATGCCATGCTGCCCTACCTGTTCCAGAAGCTGCCCTTCGACCACGCCACTGCCTTCCGGCCGGTGACGGTGAGCGCCTTCTCCCCGGTCATGCTGGCGGTGCACCGCGATGCGCCTTGGCACGACCTCGCCTCCCTGATTGCGGCGGCGAAGCGCAACCCGGAGAAGATCACCTACGGTACCGGCGGGATCGGCAGCGCGCCACATTTCGCCACCGCCGCCTTCGCCCAGGCCGCCGGAGTGACGCTGTTCCACGTGCCCTTCAAGGGCGCCGGGGAGGCGGTGACGGCCGTGCTCGCCCAGCAGGTGGACATGGTCATGGTCTCGCTCGGCTCGGCGCTCGGCCATGTCCGTGGCGGGCTGTTGCGGCCATTGGCGATGAGTGGGACACGTCGCACCGCCGCCTTGCCTGACGTTCCGACTTTCAGCGAGGCGGGCCTGCCCAATTTCGGCCCGCATGGCGAGGGCGTGGTGAACTGGTCCGGCCTGGCCGCGCCCGCCCGCACGCCGGATGCGGTCGTGATGCGGCTGCAGGCCGAGGTGGCAACAGCGTTGCAGGCACCGGACATGCAGGAGTTCCTGGCCTCCCTCGCCTCCGCCCCCGGCGGCATGCAGCCCGCCGCCTTCGCCGAACTGCTGTCCGAGGAAACCGCGCGCTGGCGCGATGTCGCGGGCAGCGCCGGCATCGAGCGGCAGTAGCCCGGCCATGGCCTTCTTCGCCCCACCCCCACGCCTCGGCACCGAGGTCTTCACCCGCCTGCCCAACCGCTTCCGCCGCCCGCGCCCGACCGAATGGGCGCGCTGGAACCGCGGCGGGCGCGAGATCGACAGCTTCCTCGAAGGCCCCTGCTTCGACGCCGCGGGCCAGCTTTATGTGACCGACATACCGTTCGGCCGCATCTTCCGCATCTCGGCCGCCGGCGATTGGGAGCAGGTGGCGGAATACGACGGCTGGCCAAACGGGCTGAAGGTGCTGCCGGATGGTCAGTTGCTGGTCACCGACTACCGGCGCGGCCTGATCCGCATCGACCCGGCGAGTGGCCACATCACCCCCGCTCTGGAGACGGCGCGCAGTGAGAGCTTCAAGGGGCTGAACGACCTCTGCCTCGGCGCCGATGGCAGCATCTTCTTCACCGACCAGGGACAGACCGGGCTGCATGACCCGACCGGGCGGGTCTACCGGCTGCGGCCGGACGGGCAGCTCGACCTGCTGATCGGCACCGTGCCCAGCCCGAATGGCATCGTCGTCGCGCCGGACCTCTCGCACTTGCTTGTCGCGGTGACCCGCGCCAACCAGGTCTGGCGCCTGCCGCTGCACGGGGATGGGGCCGTCACCAAGGCCGGGATCTTCTGCCACCTGCATGGCGGCCCCGGCGGGCCGGACGGGCTGGCCTGGGACCCGGAGGGCAACCTGCTGGTCGCGCATACCGGCATCGGCACGATCTGGCGGCTATCGCCCCGTGCCGAGCCGACGCTCGGCATCACCTCCTGCGCCGGCGCCTCCACCACCAACCTCTGCCTCGGCGGCGCCGATGGGCGCGAGCTCTTCATCACGGAGAGCGAGACAGGGAGCATCCTGCGCGCTCGGTTGGAAGCGCCTGGGCCGGCGCGGTAAGTTCAGATCGGGGCAGCGGGAGGCATCGCATGGCCGGGGGATCGAAGGCACGTCCTGCGGTGGAAGGCGTGGCCTCGGCGGATCGCGCCCTCACGGTGCTGTCGGCCTTCCGCAAGGGCGACCGGGCGCTCTCACTGGCCGAACTCGCCGCCCGCACTGGCTTGGTGAAGAGCACGATCATGCGTCTCGCGGTCTCGCTCGAGGCGCATGGCTTTCTCGCGCGGACAGAGGACGGCGAATATCGACTCGACGCGGAGGTTCTGCGATTGGGCACGATCTACACCCAATCCTTCCGCATGGAGGCGCATGTCATGCCCGTGCTGGAGGAACTCGTCGCCCGCACCGGCGAGACGGCGGCCTTCTACGTCCGCCGCGGCGAGCAGCGCCTTTGCCTCTTCCGCGCGGACAGCCCGCACCTGCTGCGGATGCATGTGCGGGTCGGCGACGCCCTGCCGCTCGACAACTCCGCCATCGCGCAAGTGCTGCGGGCCTTCTCGCCGCGGCCTTTGCCTACCTACGTCGCCGCGCTCGACCTGCCGATCGTGACCATGGGGGCGACCGACCCGCATACCGGCGCGATCGCTACGCCGGTCTTCGGCCCCGGCGAAAGAGTGGCGGGCGCGCTGTCTCTCTCAGCCCCGGTCAGCCGGTGGACGCCGGAGGCGGTCGCGGCGGCGCGCCCCGTCCTTGCTGAAGCCGCCGCAACGCTGACGAGGCGGCTCGGCGGGGAGATGCCGGCTATGCCGCGCGCCGCAGCGGAGTAGGGACGCCTTCTGCGTGGTCCGCCTAGCGGATGCAGGTCTCGCCTGGCCCAGCCAGCGGGCGCTTCGCAGTTCCTGGTCCGCTTACGATATGTATGTCGAGACAGCCCTATGCTGCAGTTCGGCGCAGAGCGGCCAATCTAGGTCGCTGGTCAGCGATGTTCGCTCGCCTGCCGGCACCGGACATTTTCAGCCGCGGGCGCGGAGGTCGCCATTGGGTCCAACTTGGCAGTCGGCACCCATGATCCCGGGCATTGGTCGGCTGAAAGACTTGTAGTCTAAGAGCCCATCCGGAAAGGAATTGAATCGCCTGAATCGGATGTGATTCGCTGTTCCTGCGGGCGATTCGCGGGAGGAGACGGATGGCATGGACGGCGGAACATCGGCGTGCGGCGGACCGGCGGGGGCTGCGCTATCCCTCAGATTTGACGGATGCCGAGTGGGCGCTGGTTGCGCCACTGATCCGGCCAGCGAAGCACGGCGGCAGGCCCCGCAAGGTGGACGTGCGCGAGGTGTTGAACGCGGTGTTCTACGTGCTCTCCGCCGGCTGCCAATGGAGCGCGCTGCCGAAGGACCTGCCGCCGAAGAGCACGGTTTGGGATTACTTCTCGCGCTGGGAATGGGAAGGCACCATCGAGCGCATCCACCACGCGCTCTACGTCGCGGTGCGCGAGGGTGCCGGGCGTGAGGCCAGCCCGACGACCGCGATCATCGACAGCCAGACGGCGAAGGGCGCGCAAAAGGGGCTCTACGCTCGACCCGTCCGGCTACGACGCGGGCAAGAAGGTCGTCGGCCGCAAGCGCCACCTGCTGACCGATACCATCGGCATGCTACTCGCGGTCATCGTGCATCCCGCCAACGTGCAGGACCGCGATGGCGCCGAAGCCGCTGCTGCGCCAGGCGCGCAGGCTGTTCCCTTGTCGAGCGCATCATCGGCGATGCAGGCTATCAGGGGCCGAAGATGGCCGCCGCCGTCGCCCGCACCGGTACATGGAAGATGGAGATCGTGCGACGCTGCGATAGGCACCGCTTCGTCGTGCTGCCGAAGCGCTGGATCGTCGAGCGCACCATCGGCTGGATCAGCCGCAACCGGCGGCTGGCCCGCGACTTCGAGCGGCATTGCCGCATCGCCGCCGCCTTCGTCCGCATGGCCATGATCCGCATCATGCTTCGACGGCTGGCAACAAAGCCCTCAGCATGAACCCAAACTTCCCGGATGGGCTCTAACAGCGCATGCATCGCATAGAGATCGTGACCCAGGGGCGGAAGCTTGTTGCTATCGCCGATCGAGGTTGCGGCCGTATGGGGCAATAGAGAATCGTCACCGGCCTGCTCACCATCTAAAGCCGGCACACCTCGGCCTCGCTGCTGGTACAGGAGAACGCTTCGCGGGCCGATCTGGAGACATGTCTGGGACGCCTAGTGCCGGGCGGTTGTGCCGTCCGCGACTGACACGCGGAGGAGGAACCTGACGACATGCCCGCCCATATTCTGGCTGCGCCGACACAGACCCAGCTCTCGATCCTGGTTGCCGGGGGTCGGCCGGTGCTTGAAACGTGGCAAAGCATCTATCTGTGGGAACACCGCATGGCGCCGCACCGCCGAGAGGTGGTGCTGCACTTACTGAGCGAGCGGATGTAGGGCTTGGGGCCTTGGAGTGCGTCAGCGACGCGCATTGGGTGAGCAACCACTCCGCTGAACCCGATCAGCCGGGCTGCGGCAAAGTCATCAAAAGTCGGGGCGCCAAACCTTTTCGGCCAAATCGGCCAACCCTCGAGGTTCGGAGAGTCTCCACGGTTTGGCCGAGAAAAGCCCATCCTCGTTCCGATTTTACACCATCAGGGTCGCTGCTGAAAGCCGCACTAAACCAGCGCTTCAGCGCGGTGCCCTGGTCGGGAGAGACAGGTTGTGAGGAGACCGGCTGGAGCAGCGTTACGACCTGGGGACTGAAAGTCTCTGGCAAATCTGAAAAATGCCACAAGTTCGGTCGCTCTCAGGCAGCCGCAGCAAGCGCCCAGCCCGGTGCGATAAAGATGGTGCCCAGCGAGCCTGCAGCGTGAACGCTTTACAGAAGGCACGCCCATTGCGGTCCTGCATCTCCGGCTCAGCGGAAGGAATTCGGATAAAGCCGAAACAGTCACCGATTCGAACCCAAGTTACGGAACCAGCCTTGGTTCGCGCAGCCCAATGCCTTGGACCGGGTGAGGGCAGCCTCATTAATCACTTACGTCCGGCAGCCCGCATCGACCGACGGCAGATCGGATTGGCATGCCAGCTCGAATGTTATCGTGATTGCGCAAATGGTCGTCCTGCGACGTCAAGCAGATTTCTCCCTCGTCTGGCACGCCATCCCCGGCTAGCCTGACGGCCTGGAGCTCGCAACCGCGATGCAGTCCGGCAAGAGACAAGACATTTAGCTTTGCCATGGTGAGGAGAACGGCATGAGGCGGCGCGACTTCCACACCGTCGTGGGTGGCGGATTGGCCCTTGGGCTTGCAGCCCCTGCCGCTCTGCGAGCCCAGCCAAAGCGCAGCCTGGCCTTCGTCGTCAACGTCTCGGCCGATTTCTGGACGATCGCCCGGCGCGGAATCGAGAAGGCGAACCGGGAGCATCCTGACTTCGATATGGAGATGATCATCCCCGGCCAGGCCAGCGCTGCCGAGCAGCGACGCATCCTGGACGAGTTGCTGGCTCGCCGCGTCGCTGGTGTCGCCATCTCCGCCATCAATCCCGCCAGCCAGACCGAGGTGCTGAACCGCGTCGCCGCACAATCGGTGCTCTTCACCACCGATAGCGATGCGCCGGCCAGCAACCGCATGGTCTATATCGGCACCGACAACGTCGCCGCCGGCCGCAAGGCTGGGGAGCAGATGAAGCAGGCGATGCCGGAGGGCGGCCGCGCCATGCTCTTCGTCGGCACGATGGATGCCGACAATGCACGGGAGCGAGTCCAGGGCATCCGCGAAGCGCTGCAGGGGGGCAACATCGAGATCGTGGACGTCCGCACCGACGAGAGCGACTTCGCCCGTGCCCGCCGCAATGCGGAGGACGCGCTGGCGCGCGAGCGCAACCTCAACATGATGGTCGGCCTGCTGGGCCTACAACACTCCGCAGATCTATCAGGCGGTGCGGGAGGCCGGGCGGCAGGGACAGGTGAGGGTGGTCGGCTTCGACGAAGATGCGCTGACCCTCCGGGGCGTGGCGGACGGCACCATCCATTCCACCGTCGTGCAGCAGCCCTATGAGTTCGGCTATCAATCGATGAAGGGTTTGGTCCGGGTGCTGGGCGGCGACCGCGGTTGGATTCCCGGCAGCAAGCAGATGATCGTGGACACGAAGGTCATCGATAAGACCAACGTGGGCGAGTTTCAGTCCTACATGCGCCAGCTCCTCCGGGGCGGCTGAGGCGCCGCCGTGGCGCAGACGATCGGTGCGCCGCTGCTCGCGCTGGAAGGCATTCGCAAGACCTACCCGGGCGTGGTCGCGCTGGACGGCGTCTCCCTGCACCTGTCGGCCGGGGAGGTTCTGGGCCTCGTCGGGGAGAACGGCGCGGGCAAGAGCACGCTGATGAAGGTGCTGGGCGGCGTGGTCCGCCCGAATGCCGGGACCATCCGCCTACATGGCCAGGACCACGCGCAGCTGACAGTCGCCTCGGCGCAAGCGCGGGGCATCGCCTTCGTCCACCAGGAGCTCTCGGTCTTCGACAACCTCGACGTCGCGGCGAACGTGCTGATCGGGCGCGAGCCGGTGCGGGGCGGGCCGCTGCGCCTGGTGGACCGCGCCGCCTGCCGCGCCCGCGTCGCACCCCTGCTGCAGCGACTCGGCGCCGATTTCGAGCCGGATGCGCCGGTCGCCACGCTGTCGATCGCGCAACGGCAGTTGGTGGAGATCGCCCGCGCGCTCTCCATGGATGCACGCATAATCATCCTGGATGAGCCGACCAGCAGCCTAACGCTGTCGGAGACCGACCGGCTGCTGGCTGCCGTCGCGGCATTGCGGGCGGCGGGGACCGGCCTCATCTACATCACCCATCGGCTCGGCGAGATCACAGCCTGCGCCGACCGCGTTACCTGCCTGCGCGACGGCCGTGTGGTCGGCCATCTCGCGCGCGGCGAGATCACCCATGCCGCCATGACGCGTATGATGATCGGCCGCGACTTGAAGTCGCTCTACGTCGCGCCCGCCGCGCCGCCGCGCCCGGGCGGGCTGGTGGCCGCGGGGCTGGTCACCCAGGCCTTCCCGGACCGCGCGGTGGATCTCGCGGTGCGGCGGGGAGAGATTCTTGGCCTCGCCGGCCTCGTCGGCGCCGGCCGTACCTCCTCGCCCGCGCCCTCTTCGGGATCGAGCCTGCGCTGGCCGGCACCATCGGCCTGGATGGCGAGACCGTCGCGCTGCGCAGCCCGCGCGAGGCGATCGCGCACGGCATCTACCTGGTGCCGGAGGACCGCAAGCGCTCTGGCCTGGTGCTCGACATGACCATCGCGGAGAACGTCACCCTGCCGGATCTGCAGGGGCACGCCAGTGTCGGGCTGCTGGACCGCGGCGCGGAGGAGCGGACGGCCGAGGCGCAGCGCCGTTCGCTTAGCATTCGCGCCCCTCGGTCGGCACCGGCGCCGGCATGCTCTCCGGCGGCAATCAGCAGAAGGTGGCGCTGGCGCGCTGGCTGGCCATGCGGCCGCGCGCGATCCTGCTGGACGAGCCCACGCGCGGCGTGGATGTCGGCGCCAAGGGCGAGATCTACGCCCTAATGCGCGGTCTGGCGGACCGCGACGTCGCCGTGCTGATGATCAGCAGCGACATGGAGGAGGTGATCGGCGTCAGCGACCGCGTGGCGGTAATGCACGAGGGCCGGATCGCTGGCATCCTCGAGCGGGCGCAGGTGGGCGAGTCAAACATCCTCCGCCTCGCTACCGGGCAGCGGCCGGAGGAGAGCCTGGCCGGGCAGACGGAGACGCTGGGCGCGGAGGCGGTGTGATGGGACGCAAAGAACTCGGGCTGCTCGGGTTGGTCGTGCTGATCGCGGCGGTTACCTCGGCGATCAATCCGCAGTTTCTCTCCGCCGTGAACATAATGAACATGGCCAACCTCATCGGCCTGTTCGGCATCTTCTCCATCGGCCAGGGGCTGGTCATCATCACTGGCGGCATAGATCTCGCGGTCGGGTCCATGCTGGCGCTGCTGGGCGTAGTCTTCCTGGACCTCGTCGCCAACCGGGAGGTCGCCTGGCCGCTCGCCGCCGCGGTAGTGCTGGCGGGCGGACTGCTGATGGGTCTGGCGCATGGGCTGCTGGTGGCGCGGATCGGGCTGCAGCCCTTCGTCGTCACGCTTTGCGGCCTACTCATCTACCGCGGGGCGGCGCGCTACTATACTGGCGATTCCACCATCAGCCTCGGCTTCGCCGAGGACGTGGACACCATCACCTGGCTGGCTGCGGGCCGCACCCTCGGCGTGCCGCACAGCTTTATCGCCCTGCTGGTCGTCGCCGTGCTGGTGGGCATCCTGCTGCACCGCTCGGTCTTCGGCCGCTATCTCTACGCCGTTGGCCGGAACGAGGAGGCGACGCGCTATGCCGGCATCCGCACCGGCGTGGTGGTGGCCGGCGCCTATGTTTTGGCCGGGCTTCTGGCCGGTCTCTCCACCATCCTGCTGGTCTTCTACACCAGCTCCGTCTCGCCCTCCTCCTTCGGCAATTTCTACGAGCTCTACGCCATCGCCGCGGCGGTGCTCGGCGGCTGCTCGCTGCGCGGCGGCGAGGGCACGGTGCCCGGCATCGTGCTCGGCACCGTGCTGCTGCAGATGCTGCAGAACCTGGTGAACATCCTCGGCATCCCCTCCTCGCTCAACTTCGCCGTCATGGGCGGCGTCATCCTGCTGGGCGTGCTGGCGGACCGGCATCTCGCGCAGCGCCGCGCCGCCCGCATCCGCATGCCGGCCGGCGCCGCGCCGGCGGAATAGGCCGCGGCGGTCGGCCACCGCCGCACGTCAGCCGGGCAGCCCGGCCTCGGGCGGGACCAGCCCGGCCTCGCGCGCCGCCTGCCAGAAACCGGGCGGGATGGGAACTGTCATCAGTCGCGCGTTTTCCGCGACCTCGGTCGGGTTGCGGCCGCCTGGGATGACGCTGGCGACCACCGCCGGCGCGGCGCAGAACTGCAGCGCCGCGGCCTTGAGCGGCACGCCATGCGCGGCGCAGAGCGCGGCGAGGCGGTCGCGCTCTCGACCAGCGCCGCCGGGGCCGGCGCATAGTTGAAGGTCCTACCTCCCGCCAAGAGGCCGGAATTGTAGGGCCCGCCGATGATGAGACCGACACCACGCGCGGCACAGGCGGGCAGCAGGCGCGGCAGCGCCTCCTGATCCAGCAGCGTGTAGCGACCAGCGATGAGGAAGAGGTCGGGGTCCGCCTGCTCCAGCGCGAGCAGGCAGGGCTCGATGAAATTGACGCCGAGTCCCCAAGCGCGGATCACCCCTCTTCCCGCAGCCGCGTCAGGGTCGGGGCGGCGCCCATCATGGCTTCGGCAAGGCGCTCCGCGCCAGGCCGCGCCATGCGGGTCCTCGGCGGCGTCGTGGATCAGCACCACGTCCAGCCGCGGCAGGCCGAGGCGGGCAAGGCTCTGCTCGATCGAGCGCAATGTGCCCTCGGCCGAGTAGTCGTAGCGGACGCGAAAGTTCAGGCCGCCGACATGGCCGTGCTGCTCGCGCGGCGCCGCTTCGAAAGGCTCGAGCAGGCGGCCGACCTTGCTGCAGAGCGCGAACTCGGCGCGCGGCTTGCGGCGCAGCACGCGGCCCATCCGGTGCTCCGACAGGCCGAGGCCGTAGAGCGGCGCGGTGTCGAAGAAGCGGATGCCGGCGTCCCAGGCGGCCTCGATGGCCGCCTCCGCCTCTGGCTCCGGGATTGGCGCGAAGAGGTTGCCGAGCGGCGCACCGCCGAGGCCGAGCGGTCCCGGCGGCCGGTAGCGGGTCATCGCATCCTCCTTTGGTTCCGGACTATCCCGCGCCGCGCGCCTGGTTGCGCAGGCGCTGGGCATAGACGTTGATCACTAGCGCCAGCAGCAGCACCAGGCCGCGGATCAGGATCTTCAGGAAGCTGTCCCATGCGGATGTGGTCGAGCCCGTTGTTTAGCACGCCCTAGCACCAGCAGGCCGATGATCGTGTTGCCGATGCCGCCCATGCCGCCGAAGAGGCTGGGTGCCGCCGACCACCACTGCCGAGATTGCGTCGAGCAGAAAGTTGTCGAATTGGTTCTCGCTGCGCGCTGCCGAAATACGCCACACCCAGCATGCCGGCGAGACCGGAGCAGAGCGCGGAGATGACCATGACCGCGCCGATTATGGCGCGGACACCGACTCCCGAATGTTCCGCCGCCTCCCGGTTGCCGCCCACCATGTAGACGTAGCGGCCGAAGCGCGTGTAGGTCAGCACGAGGTGGCCGAGCAGCAGGACGGCGCCGGCCACGAGCACGATCCAGGGCACCCCGCCGATGGAGCCGCTGCCGACCGTCACGATGACCTCCGGCACGCTGTAGGCGATCTGCCCGCGCACCAGAAGCGCGCCGATGCCGTTGCCGATCTGCAGCATGGCCAACGTCATGATGAAAGAGGGATGCCGATGCGCGTCACTCCGAAGGCGGTGACGGCACCGAGCGCGAGGCAACCCGCCATCGCCAGCAGGACGGCGAGTGCGCCGGGCAGCGGCAGGTTGGCGATGTTTACGCTGGCGTCTTGCACCGTGAGGAAGGCCAGCAGGATGCCGGTGGCATTGGCCACGCTGGCCACGCTGAGGTCGATCTCGGCGCAGAGAATGACGAAGGTCAATCCGACCGCGATGATCGCAGTGATCGAGACCTGCTGCAGGATGTTTGCCAGGTTCCCCCAGGTGGCGAAGGAGGGGCTGAGCGCGCTGAACAGCGCGACCAGCACGATCAGCGTGGCAAAGGGCGCGAGGTTACGCGCTGGCCGCGTAGGCGCTGCCAGAGCGGGTCGCGCGCCGGGGCAGCGGAGGTCACGGGCGTGGACATGCGCGCTCCTTCAGGCTGCGGCGAGCAGCCGGTCCTTCCCGACCGGCTCCCCGCGAATCTGCGGGCCAGGACGCCGCGGCGCATCACCAGGATGCGGTCGGCAAGGGACAGGACGGTCTCGGGCTCCGAGGAGACGACAAGAATCGCGATTCCTTGTTCCCGCAGCCCGCGGATGATCCGCACCACGTCATCCTTGGCGCCGACATCCATGCCACGCGTCGGCTCGCTCAGCAGCAGGACGCGGGGCAGGTGGGCGAGCCAGCGGGCGAGCGCCACCTTCTGCTGGTTGCCGCCGGAGAGGGCGCCGACCGGCAAATCCACGTGCTGCGGACGCACGCCGAGCGCCTGCACCTGCGCCTCGGCGATCCGCCGCTCGATGCCCGGCCGCAGCAGCACGCGGTGGATGCGCTCCAGCATCGAGATCGTCACGTTGCGGTAGACGGGTTCCGGCGCGAAGAGCATGGCGCGCCGGCTCTCCGGCACGAAGGCTATGCCGCCGCGCTTCGCAGCCGGCGTGCCGCCGCCGGAGCTGCACCGGGGTGGCCATCCACCCGCACCGTGCCGCGCTCGGGCGGCAGCTTGCCGGACAGTGCGCGGGCGAGCTTCGAGCTGGCCGGAGCCCATGAAGCCGTATAGGCCGAGGACCTCTCCCGCATGAATGCGGAAGGAGGCATCCTCGAAAAGGCCAGTGACGCCGAGTCCGCTCGCCTCCAGCACCACCGGCGCCGAGAGCGGCGGCGGCAGTGCCACCTCGGCCGTGTAGCTCTCCTCCAACCGACCATGCGTGGCGCCGATCATCCTCTGGATCAACCAGGGCTTGCCCACGCTGTGGGTCGGCGCGGTGGCGACGCGGCGACCGTTGCGGAAGACCGTCACGGTGTCGGAGACGCGCAGGATGTCATCAAGGAAGTGGGATATGAAGACAATGGCGGTGCCACCTGCGCGCAGCCGTCCGATGAGGCCGAACAGCCGTTCCACCTCGGGCGGTGACAGCGCTGAGGTCGGCTCGTCGAGGATCAGGATCCGCGCGCCGGAGAGCAGCACGCGCGCCAGTTCCACCATCTGCTGCACGCCGAGCGGCAGGCTGCCGGCCGGCGCCGCCATGTCCACCGCGATGCCGAAAGCCTCAAGCTGCCGCTGCGCCTGCCGCCGCATCGCGCTCCAGGAGACGAGACCGAACCGGTTCAGCGGCTGCGCGCCGAGCAGGACGTTCTCCGCCACCGAGAGCGAGGGGACAATCGAGAGCTCCTGGTGCACCATGCCGATGCCGGCGTCGCGCGCGTCGCGCGGCGAGCGGAAGCGCACCGGCCGGCCGGCCAGGCGCAACTCGCCCTCGTATTCCGCATGTACGCCGGCAATGATCTTCATCAGCGTGCTCTTGCCGGCGCCATTCTCGCCGACCAGGCCGCTGGACTTCCCCCAGGCGGAGGATGAAGTCCACACCTTGCAGGGCGGCGACGCTGGCGAAGTGCTTGGCAATGCCGCGCAATTCCAGCGCCGGCGGCCCTTCGGACGGCATCCGCGGCTGAGATCAGGAAGTGCTTCTGCATCCAGGCCATGCCCTGGGCATTGGCCTTAGTGACCACCGGACCGTCGGTGATTACGTGCTTCGGGGATGCCGCCCTTCCGGCCTTCTCGCCCGCCACCACGGCGGCGACGCGCGGCCATGATGGCGCCGCCATGAATGCGGCAGGACGGGTTGCGCACCGTCGCGTGCATCCGCCCGTCCTGCACTGCCTGCAATGCGGGCGGCATGGCGTCGCAGCCGCCGATCCTGATATCGGTGCGGCCCTTGGCGCGCATGACGTTATAGGCGGCCAGCGCCATGTCGTCGTTGTGGAAGTAGGCGGCGCTGATCTTCGGGTACTTCGTGAGGTGCGTATCCCAGATCCGCGCCACCTTGGTCACGTCCCAGTCGCCCGGCGTGGTGTCAAGCACCTCCACCTTCGGGTAGCGCTTGACCACGGACTCGAAACCCGCGCGCCCGGCCCTGCGCCCCCGTGTGCCCAAGCGCGCCCTGGGTCATGATGACCGTGCGCTTCGCCGCCGATCGCCTGCATCAGCGCCTCGGTCACCGAGGCGCCCATGAACTCATTGTCGGGGGCGAGGAAGCTGTGGACGTTGATCTGCTCAAGCGGTGCGATCAGCGTGTCCATATCAATCACGGGGATGCCCGCGTCGATCATCTTCCGCACCGGCGCGGTGAGGGTCCCGATGCCGAAGGCCTGAATGGCCACGAAGTCCCAGCGCTGCGAGGCCATGTTGTCGATGGCGCCGCGCTGACGCGTCGCGCTCGCAGCTTCGCCGTCGAACCAGGTGACGTCCACGTTGAACAGCTTGCCCCAGTATTCCCCGCCGCGGCCTTGCCCTGTGCGCACCAGGTGGCCTGCAGTCCGGCATTGGAGAAAGCGGCACGCAGCGGCTTCTCGGACCGGCCCATCTCGGCCGCGAGCGAAGCGGGCGCGATGCCGAGTCCGCCCAGTGAGCGGCGCGGCCGTGGCCGCCCGCAGCAAAGCTCTACGATTGCTTTCTGGTGTTGGACTCTCGCTCATGGCGTTCCCTTCCCTGCCGGCAGCGCTTCTGCGCCTCATTCGGCCGAAAGCTTGCGCCATTGCGTCGGGCGCTTGCAATCGGTCGCTACGGCCAGCACGTCACGCCTGCGCTGTTGCACCGGACAGGAAAGCCGCAGCTCGGGTGAGCTCGGATCATCCACGTTGCCGACGTCAGTCGTGGGGTCGGATGCCGCAAGCCGCTGTCGGCGATGAACCGGCGTGCATGGTGCGAAAGCGGCGGTCGTCCTGCGGCAGTCGCTGCGCTTCGGGTCCTGGCGCGACAAGGCAGCCGATCGGTCACACGTCGCGGCGCAGCGCGATGCGCTGCTTTAGAGCTGCTCCTCGATCGGAAGCAGGCGGACCAGCCCGGCCAGGATGCGGCGCTGCAGAGACGCCCCGGGCTCGCTCGACAGGACCCGCCGCTGCCCGTCCCCGTCGCGGTCGATCCAGACAAGGCGTCCCTGCTCCAGCGTCACGCGCCAGCTTGCGCGCCGGATCGACGAGGCGGACATGCTCAACCTGAAGGTCCTGGGCTAATGCCGGATGTTCGGCAAAGATGCCCATCTCCGTATTCAGCGCGGCAGAGCGCGGGTCGAGATTGAAGGAGCCGACGCAGACCAGCCCGTCATCCACGGCGAGGGCCTTGGTATGCAGGCTCGCGCCCCGCGAGCCAAACATGCTTGCCGGCTCGCCGCCGCTGGGCTTCAGCTCGAATATCTCGACACCCGCGTCCAGCAGCCGGTGGCGGTAGCGCGCATAGCCTCCCGTGCACTGCCACGACATCAGTCGCGGCCAGCCGAGTTCGTCACCACCGACACCCGCACGCCGCGGCGGACGAGGCTCAGCAGCAGGTCGAGCCCAGCCTGGCCGGGCACGAAATAGGGCGAGATCAGCAGGGCCTCGCGCCGCGCGCAGCGCAATGCCTCCGCCACCTCAGGCCCGAGGCCGCCGGCGGCCGGGCGCGGCGCCGCGCCCTAGCCCACGCCGGGCCTTCTCCGGCGGATCGGCCACGATCCGCATGGCACCCTCCGCTACCGGTACGAGGCGGCGTCCGAGGTGCCCCGGGAGGTTCCTGTCATCCGGGCAGGCCGCCAGGAAGGCGGAGGCCGCGGGCTCGCGCGCCGCAGCCTCGAGCGCGTTGCGCAGGGCCGGCAGCCCGCCGCCGCCGTCGCACGCCGCGCTCAGCTCGCCGGCGCGGCGCGCGAATGGGCTCGCCCAGTATCGTTCGAACGCGGCCGCGACCGCGCCGGCCGCGGCGCCGACGACGACTAAATCGAGGTCGCGGAAGTTGAAGGTTTCGGCCGCGTCGAAATACTCGTCTCCCACGTTGCGACCACCGGCGATGGCAAGCTGCCCATCGGCGATCCAAGCCTTGTTGTGCATGCGACGGTTCAGATGCCATCCGCCGAGCAGCAGCTCCAGCGCAAAGCCCAAGCGGCCGAAGCGACGCCAGCGCGTACCGTTGAAGAGGCGCACCTCCACGCGGGGTGAGTGTCGAGCGCAGCCAGAGTGCGCTCCCTGCCAAGCGCGAAGACGTCGTCGAGAAGTATACGCACCTGCACACCTCGGTCGGCGGCGCGCAGTGCCTCGCGCGCCAGCAATCGACCCGTCAGGTCGCTGTGCCAGGCGTAATACTGCAGATCGAGGCTGTGGCGAGCCGCCTGTGCCGCTGCCGCACGCAGCGCAAATGCCTCTCTTCCATCCGCCACCAGGGACGCCCCACTATCAACGCCACTAAGCTGATGAAGCGCTAGAGCGCCGGCATAGTCTGGCGCAGTTGCAACGGCCCCTGGCTGGGGTGAGCAGTGAATCGCAGCGGTATCGATCGCGGTGACTGGCGCTCTCTCTCCCAACAGCGCCTCCAAACTGCCCCGCATGCGACACCTCCGACATCCGCCTTGCTCTGTGTCGGAATGCCAACGGCCGGAGCGGCTAACGGTTCATTGGTGGATGCGAGCCAATGAGAGACATCGTCTCAGGCCGCGTCAGCCAACCTCGCGGAGTGAGGATGTCGATCAGCCGCGCGGATGTGGACCCAAGCCTTGAGTGGGAGGTGGTCGGAGGCTACCCGCGCCAGCGGGCTATCGTGGATTTCAACCGGCTGAACCTGGGTGCGAGAACAGCCGAGAATTCGGTCAAGTGCGAGGAGGGGCCGGCGAGACGGAAAGCTCGGCTGACCCCGACCGACCGGGCCGAACAGCGGCTCAAGGGCGTGTAGAGACGAGCGGCTTCGATCCAGACGCCACTCGTTCAGATCGCCGAGCAGCAGTGTCGGTATACCAGCCCTAGGGGCAATCGCTGCGAGGATCGCTGCGACCTGCCGGGCGCGGCACCGCCGAAGAAGACCGAGATGCGCTGCGACAACCCGCAATGGCTCGCCGCCGCCCGGCAATGTAGAGCTCGGCGATCACAGCCCCACGTGGCTCAACCCCGGGCAGGTCGAGACGGCGGAGGTGCCAGGTGGTGCCCCGACGCACTAGAAGCGCGTTGCCATGCCAACCGAGACCGTCGGACAGTTCTGACGCCGGCACGGGCACTAGGCCCGTCGCATGCTCGAGCGCCTGGGCATTCAACAAGCCCGTGCGGCGGCCGAACCGTCGATCGACCTCCTGCAAGGCAATGAGATCGGCGCCAAGCTCGCCAATGACTGCCGTGATGCGCGCGGGATCGAACTTCCCATCCGTACCAACACACTTATGGACATTGTAGGACGCGACCCGCAGCTGATGCCGGTCAGTTGCGGGGCGTTCAGCAGGGTACTGGGGACGGGGCCTGATGCTCTCCGAGACGCAATCCGGAGTTCTGCCTAGACCTCGGGGAGGTCGGCTGCATGTCTCAGCCGCGACAAACGTATCACCGCGTATTTGATCTGATGACTGCAAGGGACAGTTGAACTCCAGTGGGGTTAGGTGAGGCACGACCAGCACAGCAAATTGGCTGCCGTGAGAATAATCCAAGCGGTAGCCTTCGGAGCCGTTGCAGCGTGGGCCCACAATGCCGCCAGCCGAAAGGAGTGTGATAGTGCCGGGTGACACCATGGATTGAGGCGGCATGCCGATCTTAAATTATTTCGGCAGTGCGTACGATCCTGAATAGCCGGGCTCGTATCATGTCATGCTTGCCGCACGTTCCTAAGAAAACCAAAGCACCCAACTCGTCCCCAAATCGACGGGGAAAAGCCTGTGGGCAACTTCGGGACGACTTCGACCCGGCCAGCGTCAAACCTTTAGGTTTTATGTCCTGCTGATAAACACAGCAGCCTGAATGCGAGCCTGTGGACAGATTCATGCTGTGTTCTCGCCGGGGATGTTCGCCTAGGTGAGAGGTGTCCAGATCGTTGCGGCATCGGGGGAGAGGGGGGGGGGGGGGGGGGGGGGGGGGGGGGGGGGGGGGGGGTGAGAACGAATGAGCAAGCGTCAGCGCGAACCGGAATGTATGCCAGAAGCTGCTTTCGCGCTTCACCTCTGGCCGTGTCAGAGCGGATGATCGGCACGCGCTACGGTGAAGGCCAGCGCGCTGCCCCGACCGGCCTCTCGGCGGGGCTCTGGGCAGTAGCACTCGGCTGTTCGGATGCCACACCCAGGAGCCCCAAGATAGCTGGCCTTCCCCGCCTCCACGGACAGTGTCACGTGGCTGAAGCAGCCGTATGGAACGCCATTACCTTCTGCTCTGGTGTGATGTAGCTCAGGGCCGAATGCAAGCGACGGCAGTTGTGTCCAGTCTTCCAGAAACTGGAATACGTGGGCTCTGGCCTCATCGCGCGTCAGGTAGTCCCGTTGCTCGAAGAGCTCACCTTTCAGCTTGGCATAGAAGCTCTCCATCGGCGCTTTGTCCCAGCAATCTTCCTTGCGGCTCATCGAGCAGACGATGTGGTGCTGGCGCAGCCGCTTGCGGTACTCACGTGCTGCGAATTGCACCCTGCGGTCCGATTGGTGGGTGAGGCCTGGCGCAGGCCCCTGGCGCGCGATGTTCATGTCGAGCGCGGCCAGCGCGAGTTCATGGCCGAGATGGTGGGCCATGGTCCAGCCGACGACACGAAGCGAGAACAGGTCAAGCACTACGGCGAGATACAGCCAGTCCTCGGCAGTCCAGATGTAGGTCAAATCAGCCAACCAGACCCGATCCGGCGCGCTGGCGGTGAAGTCGCGCCCGAGCAGGTTCGGCGCCACCGCGAAGGCGTGCGCGCTGTCCGTCGTGCGCCGAAGCCGCCGCCTGCGCCTGGCCGACAGACCCATGCCGCGCGTCAGGCGTGCAACTCGCTTGCGGCCAACCCGCCGACCCTGGCTGCAGAGTGCAGCATGCACGCGCGCGGGCTGCCGTAGCGGGCACGGCTGGCCTCGTGCGCGGCGCGAATCTCGGCCGCCACCGCTCGGTCCTCGACCGCCTGCCCGCTCTCCGGCCGGCTGGCCCAGGCGTAGTAGCCACTCCGGCTCACCCCCAGCACCTCGCGCACGACATGGATGGGGAAGTCGGCGACGTGCTCGCGGGTGAAGGCATAGCTCACCTCCGGCCCGTCGCCTTACCGAAGATGAGCGCAGCTTTTCCCAGGATGTCGCGCTCCATCCGGACCCGCTCGAGCTAACGCCGCAGCCGTCCAATCTCCGCCGCCTGATCCGCCGGGCTCGGGCCACGCGGCGCGCCGGCGCGCCGCTCCCTGCCATCGTGCGGCCCTCCGCCCAGCGTAGCCAGGCTCGCACCAGCCGGTCCAGCAGGCCCAACTTGGCCGCCATCGCAGAAGTGGATCGTCCGCCGCGAATGGCAGCCACTGTCTCGAGCTTGAACACGTCCGGAAAGAACCGGTGCTGCCTGTTGCTCTGTGCCATCGACACCTCTCAGTCCGCTCAGCTTATCTGGGGTGTCCGCCAGACCGGGGCAGGCTCAGATCGCCAGCAAGGGCCAGAACGCTGAAGCCGTCCACGGTACGCAGAAGCCGGTCGAATGCATGCGCCGACCGATCGAGAACAACTCCAGCCCGGGCCAGGCGGTGTACGAGCCCTTCTCCGGCTCCGGCACCAGATTATTGCCGCCGAGATGGCGGGGCGCGTCTGCCACGCCGTCGAACTCTCGCCGGTCTATGTCGATGTCGCGGTGCTGCGCTGCCAGACCTTCACCTGCCAGCAGGCGGTGCTTGACGGCAGCGGAGCGGGCTACGCCGCCACGGCTGCCGCCGGGCGCGCCAAGGCCGCTTGAGCGGAACAGGCTAGCCTTCCAGCCAAGCTGCGCTGTTCACCACCGACCAACGACCGTTGCTCGATGGTGAACAGGCCGGCTCACGACGTTGCGAGGCGTTGCAGCCAACTTGGCCCCATCGCGTCTGGCGCCACGATCAGCGATTACGGAGGCGAGACATGCGGCGCATGCCGAAGCATGTGGTGGTGATAGTCACTGTGCTGCTGGCGGGTTCAGGACTGGTGTCGGTGGTGCAAGCGGAACCTGACGTGCAGCGTGGGAAGGGGTCATTCTACGACACCGACCGGTTTGAAGGCCGCCCTATGGCCAATGGCGACCGCTTTGACCCGCAATCCAATGCAGCAGCCAGCAAGACCCTGCCGCTCGGCACCGTGGCCGATGTGACGAACCGCGAGACGGGCGAGACCCGCCGCGTGGTGATCGAGGACCGCGGGCCCTACGTGCAGGGGCGGGTCATCGACCTCTCGCCGAGGACGGCCGACGAGCTTGGCATGCGCCGCGACGGCGTGGCGCCGGTGGAGTTGAAGCCTGTCGGCCAGCTGCCGAACAAGGCGCGCGACGGCAAGGCGAGGACCGAGTAGCCAGCTTCCGCCATGCGCGACTAACCGGGTGACTACGCCATTGCGGATCGAACAAAACTAGAACATGCTGGCTCGCATGAGCGAGTCGAGCCCGGCCCCACCCGACGTCCTGCGCCGCATGCGCGAGGTGATTGCCACCGCCATCGCCACGCGGTCCATGACCGTGCTGGAGGCCGCTGCCGAGGCGCGAGGCCTGGGCCGCGGCCTGCAACCGGCGCTGCCCGCCGAGGTCGTGGCCAGGGCTGTCACCGCGCTCCTGCACGAACTGGGGTGCTGTCAGGCGCCGCTTGCGGCGGAGGACGCGGCCGGAGCCGCCCTGAGCCCGGCGGATCCGGCCGAGGTGGCAGAACTCGCTGGCCTACGCCATGCGCTTCGACGAGCGCGGCAAAGCCCGGCGGACCGGTGTTGAGTATGCCTCCCAACTGGCCGCCGCCCACCTCGTGCGGCAACGTTGACGGCGAGTGGTTACGTCGTGATAAGTCGTCGCTCAGCCCCGGCAAGCCGATAGCGGTGGCTTAGCGGCATGGCGGCCCTCATGGCGGGCATGGACCCGGCGTTCACCTTCACTGTCAATCACCTGGCCAGGGATCAGGCACTGCGGCTGCCCTGCGCCTGCCGGGTCCGAACCTTCCAGCGTCGGACGCTGATCTCGCTAGCCGGACGCGATGCCCGACTGCACCTGATCGGGCTGTGCCGGGAGCTGTGGTGCGCGGATTGCGGCGAGCCGCCCTTTATTGGGTGGGTCGTGCAGGCGAAGGTCGAACGAGCCTGAGGTCGACCCCTGGCGGCGGCTCGGAATTGCAGGAGTGAACTGCGAAACCCTCCATGGTTGACCTTCGGCCCATTCTGAAGTGGCCTGGAGCCGAGGTGGAACGACGATGTTTGAGCAATGCCGCTGGCTGAACGAGCCTGCCGAGTGGAAGATGGGGGCGGACCACGTTACCGCCGTGACGGACCGTGCGACGGATTTCTGGCGCGAGACGCACTACGGCTTCACTCGAGACAGCGGCCATTTCTTCGGACGCCAGGTGGAAGGCCCGTTCACCGCGACGCTTCGGGTCCGAGCGCGCTATGAAAGCCTCTACGACCAGGCCGGCCTCATGGTGCGGGTCGACAACGAGACTTGGATCAAGGCCGGAATCGAGTTGTCGGACGGTGAGGCGCTGCTGGGCAGCGTGCTGACCCTTGGGCGTTCCGACTGGGCCACGGGACCCTTCCGCGGTGACCCGTCGGATGTCTGGATCAGGGTCACCGTCGACCGCGGCGTGTTGCGCCTGCAGGCTTCCAGTGACGGCTTACGCTGGCCGCTGGTGCGACTCTGCCCCTTCCCAGCCGCTGAACGGTACATCGTGGGGCCGATGTGCTGCACGCCGGAGCGAGCGGGCCTGGAGGTCCTGTTCAGTGACTATGCCCTGACCTCGCCGACAGGGAAGGCACTGCACGACCTGACCTAATCAGGGCTGTGGTCAAGGGGAGCTCTGAACAGCAAAGTTCGACCCATAGCGGAAGTTGAACATAAACCGCGAGCAGCGGCCCTGCGTCTTTGCCAGCGAATGGCATAGGCTCGTCGCATGGGACGAATAACCTTTAGCATCAACGTCACCCTGGACGGCTGCGTCGATCACCGGGAGGGGATCGCGGACGACGAGACGCACGCGTTCTTCACCCGCCTCATGGATGAGGGCGGGGCGATGCTATGGGGCCGCATCACATACGAGATGATGGAGAGCTACTGGCCGGCGGTCGCTCGTGGCGACGTGGAGGCGCCGCCGGCGATACGCGACTGGGCGGTCAAGCTGGAGGCCAAGCCAAAATACGTGGTGTCGTCAACGCGAAAGAACTTCCCGTGGACCAACAGCCACCACATCGCGGATGACCTGCGAACAGGCGTGCAGAGGCTCAAGGACGCGACACCGGCGGGAGTGCTCCTCGGTAGCGGCAAACTCGCGACCGAACTGGACCGGCTGGATTTGATCGACGAGTACAAGTTCCTGCTGCATCCCAGGATCGCTGGCCACGGCCCGACCCTGTACCAGGGCGGGCTGCTCGGTACGCGACGGCTGAAGCTGGTTTCGGCGAAGCCGCTACGCAATGGCGCGGTCGCCATGCACTACGGGCGCGAACGGTGATCTCGCGCGACGTCGCTCCCACGACCTCGGGCCTGCACATCGTGGAGGCGCCGCCCGTGACCACTCGGCTCTGGGCGTTGATTCTCATAGATGGGAACAGGTGCACCTAGAGCGACTTCCTGTCTGACTGAATCGCTTGTGACTTCCTGGTCTGCCGGGAGGTGATTCAGTGCTCCCTGTCGAGGAGGCTGGTGGGCATGTCGAAGGCGCCGCCAGTGGATCTGCGGGAGCGGGTGGCGGTAGCCGTTGCGGCGGAAGCATCACGTCGTGCGGCAGCGAGCCGCTTCGGGGTCAGCGCTTCGAGCGCGATCCGCTGGTGCACCCTGGCGCGGGAGGCGGGCTTGGTGGCGCCGGATCCGCTGGGCGGGGATCGCCGATCTGCGCGCATCGAGGCGCAGGGGCGCTGATCCGGAGCCGCTTGGACCAGAAGTCCGACATCACCCTTGAGGAGATCCGGGTCGAGTTGGCCAGGGCTGGTGTGCAGGCGGGTACCGTGACGACTTGGCGCTTCTTCCAGCGGCACCGCCGGCGCGCAAGAAAGTCGGCGCATGCCGCCGAGCAGACCCGCCCGGACATCCTGAAGCTGCGCTGAGCTTGGTTCGAGAGTCCGCAAGATCTCGACCCGGACCGCCTGGTGTTCATCGACGGTTCAGGGCACTGCCCTGAACGCGGCATCGACCAACATGGCCCGCACTCACGGCCGGGCGCCCCGGGGCGAGCGGCTGCGCGCACCTGTCCTGCACGGGCACTGGAAGACCACGACCTTCGTCGCAGGCCTGCGCAACACGGGCATGGCCGCGCCCATGGTGCTGGACGGGCCGATCAACGGCGAGCTCCTCCAGACCTATGTCGACCAGGTGCTCGTGCCCGAACTGCGGCCCGGCGATGTCGTGGTCATGGACAACCTCGGCAGCCACAAGGGCGTGGGCGTCAGGATACGGTCGAGGCGGCGGGTGCGAGCCTGCTCTACCTTCCGCCCTACAGCCCCGACTTTGGCCCAATCGAGAATGCCTTCGCCAAGCTGAAGGCCACGCTCCGAAAGGCAGCCGAACGCACGCTCAACGGCCTCTGGGCCACGATCGGCCGCATCGTCCCAACCTTCACTCCAGCCGAATGCGCCAACTACTTCGCCACAGCCGGATACGATGAAGACCGATCGGAAGCCGCTCTAAGCGCCGGTCCTTTCGCACGATGGACATCGGTCGGCTGCCCGTATCGGGGGCGTGAGGACGAGGGGAGGGACCGGTTGCTTCCCGCCCCTCTTGGCGGCCCAAAACAAGCCTTCAGACTACAGCCCCTGCCAGCACCCGCGCCACCGTCGTGTGGGTTCATGCATTGCCGCCCCGCGGCATCGGCACCCCGCGCTCAGTCAGCGCCCGCGCGATCGCCGCCTGGCCGGTGACTCCTCGACCTGCAGCCGCTCCGCCTCCAGCGCCAGCCGGTGTGGTCGCCCGCTCCGCCGGCAAACGCCACGCCTGGGCCGCTGCCGCGGCGCTGGGGCGCGCCGCCGGCCGGTAGCTCCGGTCGCCGCCCAGAACCTGCCCACGCGCCTTAGCGGCTCGCAGCGCCGCCCTAGGTTCTGTCGACTCTTGGGATTTTCATTCGGTTGGCGGCGTGATTCAAAGCTGCCTTTTGGAGGTGGCGGATGGGGGTATTGGATCGGCTGATCCTGCGAGACGACCAATGGGAGCAGCGGATGGCGGCGCACGTCATTGGGGATGAGCGGGCACGAGGCTCGTCTGGGCGGGACAACCGGCTGTTCGTCGAGGGGGTGCTGTGGATCGCCCGCACCGGTTCGCCGTGGCGCGATCTGCCGGAGATCTTCGGCGGCTGGAACAGCGTCTACCGCCGGTTCAGCCGCTGGAGTGCCAGGGAGGTTTGGCAGCGGGTGTTCACCGCCATGGCCAACGACGCCGACTTCGAATACCCGGTCATCGACAGCACCATTGTGCGGGCGCACCAGCATGCAGCCGGTGCAAAAAGGGCCTGAGGATCAGGCTATCGGCCACTCCCGCGGTGGCCCGAGCACCAAGATCCACCTCGCCGTCCGCGGCCTTGGCTGCCCCGTCCGGATCATCCTGACGGCAGGCCAGCGCGGCGATGCCCCACAGGCCCTGGCGCTGCTTGGCACCGACAGACCGGCTGCGATCCTGGCCGATGCCGCCTACGACTCCGATACCTTCCGCAACGCCATCGCCACGGTCGGTGCCGTCGCCGTCATCCCGGACAACCCCCGCGGGCCATCAAGCATCGCCTCGACACGTCGCTCTACAGGAAGCGCCACCTGGTCGAGTGCTGCTTATCCAGGCTCAAGCAGTTCCGCCGTGTCGCAACCCGCTACGAGAAAACCGCGCGGAACTACCTCGCCATGAGTCACCCTCGCCGCAACCGTCCTCTGGTTGCGGTAAATGTGCACAAAACCTAGAGCACTTCTTCGCCCAGGCGACGGCACCCGGCCTCGGCCGCAGCGTCGTGGTGGAGAATGTCAGCGGCGCTGGCGGCCTCGTCGGCATGCAACGCGCGGCCCGGTCCGACCCGGCTGGCCACACCCTGGTATTCGGCAACATGGGCGTGATGGCGGTTGGCTCTATCCTCAACCCGGAGGGCAGCTTCGATCCGCACCGCGACCTCGCGCCCATCTCCCTCGTAGCAGATGTGCCTATGGTACTGGCGGCCAGCCCGCGCGGCACCCTGCGCAGCCTGGCGGCGCTGCTAGACTACCGGCGGCGGAGCGACGGGCGGGCGATCTTCGGCACGGCCGGCTCGGCACGACCAGCTATCTGGTACCCGGCTACCTGCTGCATCTCGTTAGGCTGAAAGCCACCCTGGTTTCCTATCAAGGCTCGGGGCCGGCGGTGAACGACCTCGCGGCCGGGGTGGTGGACGCGGTCATCGACCAGACCGTGACGATTATCCCGGCCCATCGCGGCGGCACCGCCGTCGCGCTAGCGGTCAGCGCGCCGGAGCGCATCTCGCAGCTGCCCGACGTGCCGACCTTCCGCGAGGCGGCGCTGCCAAGCTTCGACTTGGTGATCTGGAACGGCTTCGCCGCGCCCGTCGGCACACCAGCGCCCGTGGTGGCACGGTTGGCCAAGGCGCTGGAGGCCGCGCAGCAGGATGCCACGCTGCAGGGATCGGCGAGAACCGCCCCGCCCGCAGCCAAGCGCGGTCTAGCGGCGATGCAGGCGCGCATCGCCGCTGATTTAGCCAAATGGACGGAAATCATCTGCGCCGCCGGGCTGAACCGGGAATAGTGTTCATCGGATAAGGCACGCATCAAAATCTGCGGAGACTGGCTTCGCCGGCGCAAGCTGACGGGACAGGTCTCTTGCGTCATCGACCGCCGTCATTTCGAGCAGACCTGGTTGACTGGGCCCTTCCACCTTCATTCGGTCGAGGCAGCCATGCGGGCGACCAATCCACGAAGGCCCTTCCTGCGAAAGGCTTGGTGGCCCACACACGGAACCGGCCATGCCGTGACCTCTTCGGCATCGACCCGCAGCGCTAGCGCCCTGTGGCGCCGGAGCTTCCCGGCTGCTCGAAGGCGCCTTTCTGGTCAGGCGCAGCCTCCAGGACCCATTCCACTCGCTGGCGTTCCCGGGCCATACTTCGCGCTCGCCAGCCGGGCGGCTCCCCGGGGGGCCAATCCGGAGGGAACATGGCAGACGATCAACGGGTCGGGATCGGCCGACGCCATTTCATCGGGGGCCAGGCAGCGCTGCTTGGTGCAGTGCTCGCCGAAGCCCGACCCGCCGCCGCCCAGAGCGCGGCCCGGCGCGGCACCCTGGTCATCGGACTCGATATCAGCGACCCTACTTCGCTCGACCCCGCCCGGGTCTATCAGTACACTAATCCCCTACCGACGCATGCAGCATACGACTCGCTCGTGACCTTCGCGCCGGGCGACTACATCACCCTCCGACCGCAGCTTGCGACCGAATGGAGTTACCTGCCGGATGGCAAGACCGTCCGCTTCAAGCTGCGCCAGGGAGTGAAATTCCCTTCCGGCAGAACGATGACGGCAGCGGATGTGCAGTTCGGCCTGCAACGGGCGGTCAACATCAAGGACCAGCCGGCGCAATATGTGACCCACATCGCCAAGGTGACGGCGGTCGATCCCGCGACGATCGACATCGAACTGTCCGATCCCTCGCAGCCGCTGCTGACCATCATCGCTGCACCCGAATTCGTCGCCATGGATAAAGCCCTGGTCACTGAACACGGCGGGACGGATGCGCCGGACGCGAAGGAGACCGACAAGGCCACCGATTGGTTGAACAGCAACTCGGCCGGCACCGGGCCCTATCGCCTTGTCGGGTGGCAGCGCAATCAGCAGATCCAGATGGTCCGCAACCCGAATTACTGGAAGGGCACCCCGGGCTACGAGCGGGTTCTGATCCGGCACATGGGCGAGAGCGCGGCCCAGCTCCTGGCGATCCAGCGTGGCGACATCGACGTCGCCTTCAATCTGCTACCCGAGCAACTCGACAGCCTGAAGGACAACCCCGCCATTGAGGTGAAGGGCGCGACGAGCCTCGACTTCATCTACATGGCGGTCGTCGCCAGCCCGGACAACCCGGCCCTGCAGAACAAGGCGGCGCGCCAGGCAATTGGCTACGCGATCGACTATGACGGCATCATACGCAACCTGATCGGCGGCGCCGCGGTCCGCCCGGTGAGCTTCCTACCGGTCGGGGTGAACGGATCGACGGAGGCGCTGACACGCGAGATCGGCTTCCGCGAGGACCTCCCGCGGGCCCGCAAGCTGCTGGCCGAGGCCAGCCTGCCGCAAGGCTTCACCTTCCAGCTCGCCTACGGCAATGCGGCTATCGCCGGCGTGCCCTACCAGAGCCTGGCGCAGAAGATCCAGGCGGACCTCGCGCGGGTCGGCATCAAGGCCGAGCTCGCGCCGATGGACCAGGTCAACATGCGGACGCTGTATCTCGGCGGTAAGTTGCAGGCCGCACTGACTTTCTGGAACCCTCCCGCGCCCGAGAACCTGCTCTGGGCGGCGGCGACCGTCGACCGCGTGGCCAAGCGCGTCCACTGGGACGTGCCGCCCGATGCTCCGATCCGCAAGCTGATCGCCGCCGCCGCAGCCGAGCGCGACCTAGAGAAGGCGGCCGCGCTGTGGCGGCAGTACCAGGAGATGATGGTGGACCAAGCCAACCACTTCGTCCTGATCCAACCGGTCTATCGCGTCGCCGTCCGCAAGAGCGTTGCCGGACTGGACCTGACGGCGGCTGGCTGGATGGTCGAGCTGGACGGCGCGAAGCCTGCGGGCTGACCGCCGCATGCTCCGTTACATCGCAGCTAGGCTGGTCACCGCCGCCATCATGGTGCTGCTGGCGACGCTGGTGGTCTTCCTGATCGCTAACACGGTGCCGGGCGATCCCGTGCTTTCGCAGCTTCGGCGACTTGGCCGCGTCCGATCCGGCCACCGTCGCCGAGTTCCGCCACAAATGGGGCCTCGACCTGCCGATCTGGAACAGGTACTGGATCTTCCTGCGCGGGCTCTTCCATGGCGATCTCGGCACTTCAATCGTGTCTCGTCGCCCGGTCATGGACGATATCCGGGAGTACGCGCCGGCAACCGTCGAGCTTGCCTCGACTGCCTTTTTGCTGTCGCTCCTCGTTGGCCTGCCGCTCGGCGTTGTGGCGGCCGTCAGGCGCGACAGCTGGATCGACAACCTTGCCCGCGTGGTCTCGCTGGTCGGCGTCTCGGCACCGACCTTCTGGCTCGCCTTCATCATGCTGGCGATATTCTATGGCTGGCTCGACCTAGCGCCGGGCCCCGGGCAGCTCGATCCGGTGTCCTTCCCGCCCGACCGAATGACCGGATTGCTCCTGCTCGACACGCTCCTCGCGCAAGACTGGGAGACCCTCCACGATGCGGCGGCGCATCTGGTGCTGCCCTCGGTCGTCCTGGCCAGCGCAACGCTCGGCCTCATCACGCGCACCACCCGCGCGGCCATGCTCGAGGCGCTGTCGCAGGACTATGTGCGCGTCGCGCGGGCCAAGGGGCTGCGCCGACGTGTCATCGTACTCGGCCATGCCGCGCCGAATGCGATGCTGCCGGTGGTCACGCTGGGAGGCTTGGCCTATGCCAACCTGCTCTCGGGCGCGGTGCTGACGGAGACAGTTTTCTCCTGGCCCGGCCTAGGCCGTTACACTTACCAGAGCGCTGTCGCGCTCGATTTCCCCGCCATCATGGGCATTACCCTGATCGTGGCAGTGGTCTTTGTCCTCGTGAACATCTTGGTCGATCTCTCCTACGCACTGCTGGACCCGCGCGTGGTGAAGGCATGAGCGCGACCGCCCTGCCGGCGGTCGCCACGCCGGGGCAGCGCTGGCGCCGCCGCTACGGCCTCGCCGCCTTCGGCGGCGCCGTCATCCTGCTCTGGGCCCTGCTGGCGGCGGCGGCCGCTGGCGACCTCTTACAACCCCGACTTCGTCGACGTCGCGGCGAGGCTGCAGGCCCCCTCCGCGGCGCATTGGCTCGGCACCGACACGTTGGGCCGGGACGTGCTGACGCGGGTGATCTACGGTGCGCGCGTTTCGCTCTCGGTCGGCTTCGCCGTCGTGCTGCTCGGCGCGCTCTTCGGCACCCTGGTCGGTGCCGTCGCGGCCTATGCCGGTCGCTTCGCCGAGGAGGCAATGATGCGCCTCACCGACCTCGTCTTCTGCTTCCCGCCGATCATCCTAGCCATGGCGATCGCCGCCGCGCTCGGCATCGGCACGGTGAACACCTGTATCGCCATGCTGGTCGTCTGGTGGCCGAAATTCGCCCGCCTCGCCCGCAGCCTGGTGCTGACCCAGCGCAACCTCGAATATGTCGAGGCGGCGCAATCCGTCGGCTTCGGCCCGACGCACATCCTGCTGCGGCAGATCCTGCCGAACGCACTCGGCCCGCTAATCGTCCTGGTGACGCTCGACCTCGGCAACGCCATCCTGGTCTTTGCCGGCTTGTCCTTTCTTGGCCTCGGCACCATCCCGCCTACCGCGGAGTGGGGCGCCATGGTCGGCGAGGGACGGCAAGCTCGTGCAACAGTGGTGGGTGGCGACCTTTCCGGGCCTGGCCATCCTCTCAGTGGTCATGGGTTTCAACTTCATCGGCGACGGCCTTCGTGACTGGCTGGATCCCCATGCCCGCAACCGTTGAGCCGCTGCTGCGGCTGCGCGACCTGCGCACTTGGTTCCTCACTGATGCCGGCCCGGTGCGTGCGGTGGACGGCATCAGCTTCGATCTGCATCGCGGTGAGACGCTCGGCATCGTCGGCGAGTCCGGCTCGGGCAAGAGCGTCTGCGCCAAGTCGATCATGCGCCTGCTGGACGAGCCGGCGCGGATCGTCGAGGGGACTGTGAGCTTCCGCGGCCAGGACCTCGCGCAGCTCGACGAGGCTGCGATCCGCGAGGTCCGCGGGCGCGACATCGCCATGGTCTTCCAGGACCCGATGACCTCGCTCAACCCGGTGCTGCGCATTGCGAAGCAGCTGGTTGAGGCGATGACCGCGCATGGCCGCTTCACGCCGAAGGCGGCGCGGGAGCGCGCCTCGCGCTGCTCGGCCGGATGGGGGTGCCGGCGGCGGAACGCGCGGTCCGCAGCTACCCGCACCAGTATTCCGGCGGCATGCGCCAGCGCGTGATGCTGGCCATGGGCTTCTCCAACCAGCCTGCGCTGCTGATCGCGGACGAGCCCACCACCGCGCTTGACGTCACCATCCAGGCGCAGATCCTCGAGCTGCTGCGCGGGCTGAACAACGATCTCGGCACGGCGGTGATCTTGATCAGCCACGATCTCGGTGTCATCGCCAATATATGCTCACGGGTGCTGGTGATGTATGCCGGCGAGGTAGTCGAGGAGGGCTCGCCGGAAGCGCTGCTGAGCGACCCGCAACATCCCTATACCTGGGCGCTGCTGAATGCCGCCCCCCGTCTCGACAGCCAGGTGCATGGGCGGCGCCTGACCACCATCGAGGGGCAGCCGCCTGATCCGCGGGCTTGGCCGACCGGCTGCCGATTCCGCGCCCGCTGCCCTTCGCCATAGCGCGATGCGCTGAACACCCGGCGCTGCTGCCGCTCGGCACGGGGCGCTCCACCCGGTGCTGGGTCACGCAAGAGGGCGGGGTGCTGCAAGCGCCGGCCCGGCCACGCCAAGCCGCACCGCAGCCACCGGCGGAAGCGGAGCCCTTGCTGGCCCTAAGTGACCTGACGAAGCACTTTATCCTGCCGCGCGAGAGCCTCTTCGCTCCCCACCGGACGTTGCGCGCCGTGGACGGGGTGGACCTGACGGTCCAGCGCGGGGAGACGATAGGGCTGGTCGGCGAATCCGGCTGCGGCAAATCCACCCTGGCGCGGCTGGTCACCCGGCTGCACCGGCCGACCGCAGGGCAGATTCACTTCGACGGGCAGGACATTACGCATCTCTCGCCGGCGGCGATGCGGCCGCTGCGCCGGCGGATGCAGATGATCTTCCAGGATCCCTACGCCTCGCTCAATCCACGCATGTCGGTGGGTGAGATCCTGGCCGGCCTGTTGCTGCTACACGGCATCGTCGCTGACAAGGCCGCGGCGGCACGCCGGGTCGCCGAGCTGCTCGACATCGTCAACCTGCCCGCCTCGGTCTGCCGCGCGCTTCCCGCACGAATTCTCCGGCGGGCAGCGGCAGCGCATCTCGATCGCCCGCGCGCTGGCCCTGCAGCCTGACTTGGTCGTCGCGGACGAGCCGGTCTCGGCGCTCGACGTCAATATCCAGGCGCAAATCATCAACCTCATGGTCGACCTCCAGGAACGCTTCGGCCTGACCTACCTGTTCATCGCGCACGACCTCGCCGTCGTGCGGCATGTCTGCGACCGGATCGTAGTGCTCTATCTCGGCAAGGTCATGGAGATCGCGTCGGCCGAGGCGCTGTTCCGCGCGCCGAGGCACCCCTACACCCGGACGCTGATCGCCGCGGTGCCGGTCACCGACCCGACGCTGGAACGCGGCCGGCGCAGCCTGCCACTTCGGGGCGAGCCGCCCAACCCGATCAACCCGCCGCGTGGATGCCGCTTCGTCACGCGCTGCCCAATGGCGCAGCCCGTCTGCGGGGAGGTCGAGCCCGAGCTGCGCGCCGACGGGCGGGGCAGCGCGGTCGCTTGCCATTTTGCCGAGCCGCAGTTGGCGGCGGCGGGGCACGGGTGATAGCGTTTGGAAAGCACGAGGGAGGGGATCGGCCGCCCCATGAGCAAGCATGTCGTCGCCGCGGTTTCTGAGCTGCCGCCCGGCAGCCGCCGTCTGGTGAGCGCCAAGGGCCGCCCCATCGTGGTCTTCAACCTGAGCGGCGAGTTCTTCGCCCTGGTCAACCGGTGCCCGCACCAGGGCGCCGGGCTGTGCGACGGCGAGATCACCGGCCTCGTCACCTCCGACCGGCCGGGCGAATTCCATTTCTCCCGCGCCGGCGAGATCATCCGCTGCCCCTGGCATGGCTGGGAGTTCGATATTCGCACCGGCCAGTCCTGGTGTGACCCGTCGCGGATCAGGATCAGGCCCTACCCGGTGGAGGTCGCGCCCGGCGCGAGCCTGGCGCAGGGCCCCTACGTGGCGGAAACCGTGCCGGTGAGGATCGAGGAGGACTACGTCGTCCTCGAGGTCTCGAGGTGCTTATCCGGCGGTGATGCCTCGCTCCTCGATCATCTTCGTCAGCGCCGCCGTTTCCCGCTGGATGCTGGCGGTGAACTCCGCCGGGCTGGTCACGTCGGGCGTCATGCGCGACCGTACCGCCTCGCTCAGCATCGCAACGGCGCTGTGCAGCCGTTCCACCACCGGCCGCCGCGTGCCGGCCGGCACCGCCAGGCCGTGGCAGTAGAGGAATGTCAGGGCGGACAACCCGAGTTCGGCGAAGCAAGGCACCTCAGGGCGCGCTGCGATGCGCCGCGGCGTGGTGAGCGCGAGGATGCGGATCCCGCCCGCCGGATGCTGCGACAACGCCAGCATCAGACTCCCCATGAAGCCGGGGATGGCGCCACCAATCATGTCCTGCACCACTGTCGCTTCAGTGCGGTAAACTGCGTTTTCAAAGCGACCGCCTGTCTCGCCCGCCAGCATTTCCATCAGGATGTGGCCCGGCCCGCCACGCCCGACCGTGCCATAGGCGACCGGGCGCTTTTCCGACAGTGAGACCAACTCCGTCACGCTGCGCGCCGGCACAGATTTCGCCACCGCCAGCACCTGTGCGGCGCGAAAGATCGCCGTCAGCAGCGTGAGATTCATCGATCCGGTAATTTAGCGCCTAGCCCAGAGCCGGGCCGGTAACCATGGAGCCATAGGCCATGTAGCCCCCGTGCAGCCATTCTTTTGGTGAGCGGGCGACGTGCTCGGTCGCGATGACGCCATTCGAGCCAGATTTCAGGTCAATCACCACGTTCTGGCCGAGCGACGGTCGTGCCTGCTCCGCGATCAGCCGCGCCAACGTGTCAGAGACGCCGCCGGGGCCAAAGGGAAGTACCAGCCGCACCGGGCGATTGGGGAACGCCTCCTGTGCCTGGATTGGCCAGGGCGCGGCCAGCGCAGTACCCAGCAGGACACGGCGCGGGATGGCGGGCATGCTTCGCAGCATGGCGTTCTATCCGCCCTTGAATTTTCTTGCTGCCACAGCACCGGCCCAGCGCCCATTCAGTCAAGGGAAAAGCCCGCTGTCGGTGCTTCCTGTTGACCGTGGCCATGCCGGCACCCATGCTGATAGCAATCATGCTGGGGTCGCAAGACGGCACCCGGTCGGCGTGTATGCTGGTCTGGCTAGCCGACACGCAGAGGAGGACGCCCATGTCGGCAGAAACGCGCGGCGCTATCGACTGCGACCTGCACCCAGCATTGCCCGGCTGCATGGCGCTTTTGCCCTACCTCGACGACCATTGGCGGGAGGAAATACCTCCTCGCGGGCTCGACGATCTCGATTTTTCGCTCTGGCCTCGCAACGCGCCGCTGACGGCACGTGCCGACTGGCGGCCGGCAAAGGGCTTGGCGGGTGGCACTGTCGAGCAGCTCCGATCGCAGGCGCTGGAGCCTTTCGGGACCGACATCGGTATCCTCAACCCGCTGTTTGGCGCACCAGCACTGCACAATATCGACATGGCCGCCGCGCTGTGCCGAGCCACCAACGACTGGATCGCCCGGGAGTGGCTGGACAAGGATGATCGGCTGCGGGCCGGCATCCTTGTGCCGGTCGAAAGCCCGGACCTGGCTGTGGCGGAGATCGAGCGGCGCGCCGGCGACCACCGCTTCGTGCAGGTGCTGGTGCTGGGGGCGGCGGAGACGCTGCTCGGCCGGCGGGTGAACTGGCCGATCTTCGAAGCGGCTGAGCGGCACGGCATGCCCGTCGCGCTGCAGGTAACGAGCAGCACCCGCTTCGCCCCCAGCGCCAACGGGTGGCCGACCTACCTGATTGAAGACCACGTCAACTTTGCGCAGACCTTCCAGAGCCAACTGCTCTCAATGATCGCGGAAGGAGTCTTCAACCGTTACTCCAGGCTGAAGGTGGTACTGCTGAATCTCCGGCATCGGCTGGGTGCCCAGCTTCCTTTGGCGCAGCACCAAGGAATGGCGAGCGCTGCGGCGCGAGGTCCCCTGGGTAGATCGTGACCCCGCTGCGCTCTTCCGCGAGCATGTGCGCATCTCCGTCCAGCCGCTCGACGCGCCATCCGACTCATCCGACATCGCCGCCCTGCTGGAGATGATCGGCAGCGACGACCTGCTGCTGTTCTCGACGGACTGGCCGCATTGGCGCTTCGATGGCGATACGGCATTGCCGCCCGGACTGCCGGAGCGGCTGCGGCCCCGCGTGCTGCGCGAAAATGCGTTGGCGACCTATCCCCGGCTGAAGGAGAGCGTACAGTGAGTGCGACCACCCTCCCCCGCCCCGACTTACCCGCGCAGTCGCGGCTGCGTATCGTTGATTGCGACGTCCATCCGGCGATGCGCTCGGTGGAAGAGCTCGACCGCTGGCTGTCACCCCGCTGGCAGCAGCACCGGCGGGAGTACGGGCTGCGGCTGCGCCAGCCCTTCACCAGCACCTATCCCTATCCGAAATCGGCGCCGGCTTTGTCACGACGCGACTCCTGGCCGCCGACCGGCGGCCCACCGGGCAGCGATCTTGAGTTCATGCAGGCTCAGCACCTTGACTTCCATGACATCGAGTACGGCATGCTGCAGCCGCTCTCGGTCCGCGGAATGGATGAGCGTGTCCCAGGCTTCGCCGAGGCGGTGTCCTGCGCAGTGAACGAATGGCAACACGACGATTGGACCGCGAGGGATAAGAGGTTGAAGGGCACCATTGCCGTGCCTGGAGAGGACGCGAAGGCCGCAGTGAAGGAGATTGAGCGCTGGGCCGGCCACCCGGATTTCGTTCAAGTTTCGATGGTGACCCGGGCACAAGAGCCTCTCGGGCGCAGCCGCTACTGGCCGATCTATGAAGCAGCGGCGCATCACGGCCTTCCGCTCGGCCTGCACACCTTGGGCACAAGCGGACATTCGGTCGCCGCCGGCGGCTGGCCCTCCTACTATTATGAGGAGCACTCGGCGGTTGCGATATCGCTGGCCGCGATGGTGGCGAGCTTCATCCTGGAAGGCGTACCGGAACGCTTCCCTAGCCTGAAGATGGTGATCGTCGAAGGCGGCTTTGGTTGGGTGCCAAGCCTCGGCTGGCGCATGGACAGCCACTGGCAGGCACTGCGCTCCGAGGTGCCGCACCTGCAACGCAAGCCGTCCGACTACCTCAAATCCAACTTCTGGTTCACCACCCAGCCGGTCGAGGAGCCAGAGGAGCCCGAGCACTTGCGCAAGCTGATCGACTGGATCGGCTGGGACCGGCTGCTCTTCGCCACCGATTACCCGCACTGGGACAGCGACGACCCGCGCTACGCCTTCAAGTGCCGGATGAGTGAGGCGGAGAGGCGCGCGATCTTCGCCGGGAACGCGAAGGCGGTGTACGGTCTGTAGCGCGAGTAGCGGCCAGGCCGCTGGCTGCGGATACAATCGCGGTTTAGCCGAGGCACGTCTGTTCCTTGGCGCTCATTGTGAAGGGCATCCGGTTGGACGCGCAGAATCGGCAATAACTACGGATGTCATTTTGAGCGGCAGCATGACGGAGCCAAGCCCGTCGGCCGCGCGGGCCTGGGCGTTAGTACGTGCCTTTACGACGTGCTGGCGGTGGTGCCGAACAGGATCTTTTCGTCTGTGGTCTTGGCCTCAGCGACGGCATCCTTCCGCAGAGCGCGTTATCCACAGAGGGTGTTTGAATCTGGTTCGTCTCCCTCCACCGAGCGTTTTTTCAGAGGAATTTGTATCCAGATTTCCACCGCTGCAGCGGCGTGAACTGGAACTCAACGTTCTCTGGCGCCCCGGTTCGGTCAGGCGCTCCGGAAGGATGCGGGGAGGTGCGCCGGGCTGATTGCGGCGGTCCGTGGCACCGGACCGATCGACATTGTTGTCTACAATGCTGGTGTTCCGCAATCCGCTGCCGCTCGACGCCGACAAGGTCGACCGCATGATTGACGTCCACGTACGAGTGCCGATTACGGCAGCGTAGAACCGTAGCGCCTGACGCCCGAAGGCGGACGCATCCTGATCATCGAGATCCGACACTGCCGACAGCATGCCGTTCCCCGGACTTGCCGCTTAAATGCCGACCAAGACGGCGATACAGGACATGGTATGCGGTCCGCCACGCGACTTAGGTCCACGCAGCATGCGGCTTCGTCGCATGATTTCCAGCATTTATGCAGTCGCGTCCGTGAGATGGTTGGATATTGTCGAGATGAACGCGCGAAAACGCTCAAGACGCCGTAGGTCGCGGTGGTATCCCATCCAAACATCTCGGCCTGGCGGCGACGTCGGCAGTTCCAGCCTGCGCGTACCCGGGATCTGATTGCCGACTACGCAGGGCAGCACTGCGATGCCGACGCCTTGCCTGCACATGCGTCCCTGCACAATGCAGTTATTCGATCGCAGGACCGGTCTCGCGTGAGGGAAGCTCTCGAGTAGCCAAGCGATGTCAGGGAAGTGACGCGCGGACGGGGTGATCAGCCGGCAGCCAGTTCCGTCGCCGCATTCGGGATCAGCCGCCTCCTGAGCGATGTAGACGCCATAGTCGAGCGTGAATAGCCGCCGTTGAATGACATCGGCAGTGTCGAATGGAACGGTCCGAAAAGCGATGTCGGCCTCCCGCTGGGCGAGGCTGAAGCGGCGTGTGCCGGTCAGGATCTCGACGTCGACATTGGGGTAGGCGTTCGAGAAATCCGTCAGGATGGGCGGCAGGACATAGGCCCCGAATCAGTCCGTTGACGAAATGCGCAGATTGCCTTCGAAGTCTTGCTCCTGCCCCGCAAGCCGCCGCTCTATGGCCAGCGCGCCTTCTTCCATTTGCTCGGATGTCGCAACGATTCCATGACCCTCATCGGTCAGAACAAGACCGTCCGTTGTGCGCTGGAAGAGCGTGTGACCGATCGCCTCCTCTAGTGCGCGAAGACGCCTTCCAACGGTTGGGCGGCTTTTTTCGCGCCGTCACCCCTCCAACGCGCGTTCCACGGTCGTGTCCCGGGTGATGGTGTAGGAGCGTTGGCTCCTGGCGGGTCAGGCCGCCGCGTCAGGCTGGCACGACCGAGAGCCTGACGTGGCCAGTATCGCTGACAGCGGCGACGGTCTGCAGGGTCATGTAGCGGGAGCGCTGGGTGGCCCATTCGTCGGACTGTTTGAGGAGGATGGCACCGACAAGCCTGACGACGGCCGCCTCGTTCGGGAATATGCCAACGACATCCGTCCTGCGCTTGATCTCGCCGCTCAGGCGCTCGATGGAGTTCGTCGAGTGCAGCTTGGCCCGGTGCGCGGTGGGAAAGCTCATGTAGGCGAGCACGTCCTCCTCGGCGCTGTCCATCAGCGCGGCGAGCTTGGGGACCTTCGGGCGGAGCTGGTCGGCGACGGTGCGCCACTGCCGCCTGGCGCCTTCGGCATCCGCCTCTGCATAGGCCGTTCCGATCCAGGCCGAGACGATGCGGCGCTGGGCCTTGCCAGCATGGGCCAGGGCATTGCGGGCGAAGTGCACGCGGCACCGCTGCCACGTCGCCCGCAGCACCTTCGTCACCGCCGCCTTCAGGCCTTCGTGGGCGTCGGAGACGACCAGCTTCACGCCACGCAGCCCGCGGCGGGCCAGGGTACGCAGGAAGTCGAGCCAGAAGGGCTCCGCTTCCGAACTGCCGACTGCCATGCCGAGGACCTCGCGCCGTCCATCGGCATTGACGCCGACTGCGATGGTCACGGCGACTGGCACGATCCGCCCGGCCTCGCGTGTCAATGCTGAGGCCGATTTCCGCAAAAGCGCTGGCTGAAAATTCCTCAGTTTGGCTGGTGGCTACGTCGCGGCGGTGAGGTCGCCGGTTCGGAGCTTGGGTGGCCTGCCGCGCCGCCGTGGTGCCGGCTCGGCCGAGGCCATGGGCCGGGCTGAGCCGGTGTCTGGCAGCAGGTCGGCGTGGCGGCGCAGGCGGTAGCTGGCGCCCTCGATGCGGACGACGATGGCGTGGTGGAGGAGCCGGTCGAGCAGCGCGGTGGCGACGACGGTGTCGCCGAACACCTCGCCCCATTCGGCAAAGCCGCGGTTGGAGGTGAGGATCATGGCGCCGCGTTCGTAGCGGGCGTTCACCAGTTGAAAGAACAGGTTGCCGCCGCCGGCGACCACCGGCAGGTAGCCGATCTCGTCGACGACGAGGAGCTGCGGCCGGCAGAGAAACCGGATCCGCTCCCGCAGGGTACCCTCACGCTCGGCCTTGGCGAGCGAGCCGATGAGCTCGGCGAGGGTAGTGAAGTAGACGCTGCGTCCGGCCTGGACGGCCTCGACGGCGAGGGCGATGGCCAGGTGGGTCTTGCCGCAGCCGGGCTGGCCGAGGAAATGGACGACCTCGTGGCGGCTGATGAAGTCGAGCCCGGCCAGGGTGAGGATGCGGTTGCGGTCGAGCGAGGGTTGGAACGCGAAGTCGAACCCGGCCAGCGTCTTGATGGTGAGCAGCCGGCCCATCTTGAGGGCGGCCTTGACCCGGCGGCCCTCGCGCAGGCTGAGTTCCTCGTCGAGCAGGCTGTCGATCGCCTCGAGGGCAGAGATCTCGCCGCGCTCGAGCTGGCGCAGCAGGTGCTCCAGCACTTCGAGGGCGCGTGGCATGCGGAGGCCGACCAGGTGGCGGCGGATGCGGTCGAGGGTGGCCGGCGCGGCGGTCATCGCGCTGGCTCCGCGGCGGCGAGCCTGCGGCCGACGGCCTCGTAGATGGCCAGCGACCTGGGTGTCACGCCGGCGGGCGGTCCTGGCGGCGCTGTGGCTCCATGCCGAGGCGTGGTGCTGTTGTGCGGTGGCGGCAGGCTGCGATGGCCCTCGGCAATGCGGCGCCGGCCGCGGCCCTCGAGCACGGGGTGGACGGCGATGAGCCGGCCGTCCTCGAGGATCCGGACCTCGGCAGCGGTGACCTGCACCTCGACGGGACGGCGGCGGGTGCCGTCTGGGACGGAGTAGAGGTTGCCGCCGACCGAGACCATGCCCTCGTGAGAGATCCGCCGCTCGAGGCGGAGGACGGCGTTGAACGGCCCGGCCGGCAGCGCCTTGAGGGCAGGCCGCTCCTCGGCGAAGTGCTCGATGACGACGCGCCCGGTGGTGCCGTGCAGGCGGCGGTTGGCGACCTGGTCGAGCCACTGGGTGAACTGGGCGTTCAGATCACCGAGGTTGCGAAAGGCTCTGGCCAGGAAGAAGTCCTCGCGGACATAGCGGAACGGCCTCTCGACCTTGCCCTTGGTCTTGGCGCGGTAGGGGCGGCAGGCCCTGGGCAGGTAGCCGTAGTGGCCTGCCAGGGCGAGGAGCTTGTCGTTGTAGACGATGCCGCGCGCGTCGACCTCGCCGAGGACCGCGGTGCGCATCCGGTCGTAAAGGATCTGCTCGGGCACGCCTCCGAACGCCTCGAAGACGGCGACGTGGCAGCGCAGCACGGTGGCGAGGTCCTGCTGGGCGACGAAGCGGGCCCACATCATGCGGCTGTGGCCGAGCACCAGGGAGAACAGCCAGACGATGCGCTCGGCACCGGGCTCGTCCTCGAAGCGGACTTTGAAGTGGGCGAAGTCGACCTGCGCCTGGCGCCCTGGCGGGGTCTCGAAGCGCCGCTCGAAGGCGGGAGCGGCCGGCGGCCGGATCGTGCGCAGGAAGTCGGTCACGGTGGAGTAGCCGCCGGCAAAGCCGAGGTCGCGGACCTCGCGCCATAGTCGCCGGCCGGTCAGGTCAGGAAACTGGCCGATGCGCTCGCGGAGGAAGGCCTCGAACGGGCCGAGCGGCGACGGGGTCGGCTCACGCGGCTTGTAGGCTGGTGGCTCCAGGCCGCGTGCGATGTAGGTGCGGATGGTCTTGCGGTCGCGGCCGGTGCGGCGGGCGATGGCCGAGACGGTCAGGCCTTGCCGGGCGAGGTCCAGGATCATGACGAGCTCCCCAAGGGTGACCACCGGCTGCTCCCACGATACCGGAGGGCATCCTGGGGCATGGCCGGCGCTGCCCGTGTGCCCGGGGGCGCGCCCCCCGGGCACGGGCAGTCGCGCTGGACTGGGGAATTTTCAGCCAGCACTTCCAGGGAGGATTCACCCAGCCGCTACATCGCGGACCTTCACGTAGGTGGCGTCGAGCCAAAGGTAGGGCCAGTCGCCCTCGATGGGGCGGGCGAGGAAGTCGCGCACCCGCTCGTCGATCTCGGCGCAGAGCCGAGAGACCTGGCTCTTGGAGACGCCCTCCATCCCCATGGCCCGCACCAGGTCGTCCACGGAGTGGAGTCGAGATGCCCTGGACGTAGGCTTCCTGGATCACCGCCGTGAGCGCCTTCTCGGCCGTCCGCCGGGGCTCGAGGAAGGCCGGAAAGTAGGAGCCGCGCCGGAGCTTCGGGATCCGTAGCTCGACGGTTCCCGCCCGGGTCTGCCAGTCCCGGTCCCTGTAGCCGTTGCGCTGCACCAGCCGGTCGGGGCTGCGCTCGCCATGGGCGGCACCGGCCAACTCGCCCACCTCGAGCTCCATCAGCCGCTCGGCGGCGAAGCCAATCACCTCGCGCAGGAAGGACGCGTCGGCAGACTTCTCCAAGAGGCCCCGAAGGGCCATCGTCTCGTCGGTCATCGTGGCTGGTCCATGGTCCAGGGGTTGTTGGTCTCAGCAACCCAACCCTAGCCAGGACCATCACGATGGCCGCCACCCGTCACGGCGGCGACCTCCTACACCACGCCCAGGGGCACGACCGCCGAGCGTGCCGCTTCGCGCAATGTCAAGAAAGATCCTGACGTCACTCCATTCCACCGCAGCCACCCGCACAAAGCTAAACAGCGAAAGTGCAACTACGTCCCTCGAAGCACAAATCGAAGCTCCTAGATTGCAGCCATCGCTTAGCAGCGTGTTATCCCGGGGATACGCCGGCCCCATAGGTAACCGGCTTGGATTAGGAAGTGTGATCTTGGCCGCAGGACCCAAAGAAAGCTCGTCCGGACTGGACAGGGAAATCTTCCGAAGCGATCACAAAATGCAGTGTATTGTTCCTATCCTGTAAATGACGCTTTCGATTATGATCACGATGCTGATGACCTATGCGGGCGATGAGCAAACGCTGTTCGACCGCGGTCATTGGATCAATTTGCACGTCTCGCTCGTGCGGGAAAGCTAGGCTCTGTTAGCGCCTGAACGCTGCGGCGTTGTTGGCGTTGGGCCGCCTTTGTGAAGGGGCGGCAGTGGTTCTGAGAGCCCATCCGGAAAGGATTGGATCGCCTGAATCGGATGTGATTCGCTGTTCCTGCGGGCGATTCGCGGGAGGAGACGGATGGCATGGACGGCGGAACATCGGCGTGCGGCGGACCGGCGGGGGCTGCGCTATCCCTCAGATTTGACGGATGCCGAGTGGGCGCTGGTTGCGCCACTGATCCGGCCAGCGAAGCACGGCGGCAGGCCCCGCAAGGTGGACGTGCGCGAGGTGTTGAACGCGGTGTTCTACGTGCTCTCCGCCGGCTGCCAATGGAGCGCGCTGCCGAAGGACCTGCCGCCGAAGAGCACGGTTTGGGATTACTTCTCGCGCTGGGAATGGGAAGGCACCATCGAGCGCATCCACCACGCGCTCTACGTCGCGGTGCGCGAGGGTGCCGGGCGTGAGGCCAGCCCGACGACCGCGATCATCGACAGCCAGACGGCGAAGGGCGCGCAAAGGGGGCTCTACGCTCGACCCGTCCGGCTACGACGCGGGCAAGAAGGTCGTCGGCCGCAAGCGCCACCTGCTGACCGATACCATCGGCATGCTACTCGCGGTCATCGTGCATCCCGCCAACGTGCAGGACCGCGATGGCGCCGAGCCGCTGCTGCGCCAGGCGCGCAGGCTGTTCCCCTTGTCGAGCGCATCATCGGCGATGCAGGCTATCAGGGGCCGAAGATGGCCGCCGCCGTCGCCCGCACCGGTACATGGAAGATGGAGATCGTGCGACGCTGCGATAGGCACCGCTTCGTCGTGCTGCCGAAGCGCTGGATCGTCGAGCGCACCATCGGCTGGATCAGCCGCAACCGGCGGCTGGCCCGCGACTTCGAGCGGCATTGCCGCATCGCCGCCGCCTTCGTCCGCATGGCCATGATCCGCATCATGCTTCGACGGCTGGCAACAAAGCCCTCAGCATGAACCCAAACTTCCCGGATGGGCTCTGACAGATGAGCAATGGGCTGTGCTGCGAGGCCGCTGGTGGAGGCGTGCCGCCCGCACGCGAAGGTCCCGCCGAGCAACCTGCGGCGGACACTCTCGGCCATCATCGGGCGGCACACGAACGGGGCGAAGTGGCGCGCCGTGCCTGAGGCGTTCGGGCCGTGGTGGATGGCGGCGCAGACCTTCATTCGCTGGTCGCGCCTTGGCGTGTGGGAGCGACTGCTCGCCGTGGCGCAGGCACGCGGCGTCGAACTCGGCATGGCCTTCCTCGACGGCACCTCGATCCGCGCTCACCAGAAGGCGGCAGGGGCGGCCAAAAGCCGACACTTCGGCGCAGCGGGGCGCAGGTGAGGCGCTTGGCCGTTCTCGCGGCGGCTATGGCACCAAGGCCTGCGTGATCGCCGACGGGACAGGCCGCGCGGTTGCCTTTGCTCTTGCACCCGGCCAGGCGCACGAACTGCCCCATGCCATCCCGCTGCTCGCGCGCCTTCCCGGCGTGCCGGTCTGGGTAGTGGCCGACCGAGGCTACAGCAGCCACACCTTCCGCCAGCACCTCTGGGACCTCGGGGCGCGGCCCGCCATCCCGCCGAAGATCAACGAGGTGACCGTCGCCTGCCCGGCGCCCGTCTACGCCAATCGCAACCGCGTCGAGCGCCTCTGGGCGAGGCTGAAAGAGTGGCGCGCCGTCGCCACCCGCTACGAGAAGACCGCCGCATCCTTCCTCGGCGTGCTCTGCCTCGCCGCCACCGCCGACTGGCTCAGGCGCTAACGGGGCCTAGAACGCGCGAAGACGCTGCTTTCGCTTCGTGCGATGCCGATTTCCCAAGTGGCTCTTGTCTGCTGTTTTTCCTCGCAATCAAACTTCACCCGCGCTTTCCGACGAGCAACCGGCTTTACTCCAGAAACTTATCGCCGCGAGGCCGTCTTGACGCCTTGACGCCTTGACGCTCTGCGTTAGCCTTCAACACAGGCAGAATTCAGGCGCTGCCCAAGGTCCACGAATGCTGGGCGCAGAGCAGCTGCCTACATGCCAGTGCTGCTCTCACGATGCTTCCAGCAACTGCGTGCCTGCTGGCCGGCACTGCGGCTCGGTATCTGGCCGCAAAAAGTGGCTGCTGCGCTTGATGGTGGGCAGGCCGCTCCAGCCTGACCAGCGCGCGGCGCAACACCACCCTGTCGACCGCCAGACCCACACCGCCGGCGGAAGCCCTTTATGGCCAAAGTCAGTAGGGGCTTTTATCCTGCACGAGACGAGACTTTCCGAGCAGCCAGTCAATTCGGTTTCGGGCGCGACGGCTCGTGCTGGGTAAGGTTTTCAACTTGGAGGGCGCCGGATGCCGTTGCTGCCCGATTTCGAAGCCTGGGCAATCTTCGCCAAGGTGGCCGAGAAGGGTTCGTTCAGCCATGCCGCCGAAGAGTTAGGACTGGCCAAGACCACGGTGTCGAAGGCTGTCACCCGACTGGAGGAACGGCTGCGGACGACATTGCTGCACCGGACGACACGCCAACTCTCCCTCACCGAAAGCGGTCGGGTCTCGCTGGAGCGAGCGGCGCGCATCCTGTCAGACGGGGTTGCAGTGGAGGCAGAGATCCTCGAGGAGGCAGCAATCCCGCGCGGCCTCGTCCGCATCGCCAGCACCGTCGCTTTCGGGGTAGCCCAGCTCGCACCGATCCTGCCCGCTTTCATGGAGCGTTATCCGGAGATCGAGATTGATCTCTGCCTGACCGATGCCCGATCGGACATCGTGGCCGAAGGGTTCGACTTGGCGCTGCGCGTTGGGCCGGTTGCGGATTCCTCGCTGCAGATCAGCCGGCTTTTTCCTTCCGGGTGCCGGTAGTCGGCGCCCCCGCCTATTTCGACCGGCATGGCCGGCCGCGTGACCCGGGCGATCTGGCGCACATGCCGGCCCTGGTCTTTACCCACATCCTTGGGGCCGAAACCTGGCAGTTCAGCCACCCGGAGCATGGCGCCTGCACCGTGCATGTTGACGGGCGCATCCATGTCAATAATGGGGTCGCCGCGATCCCGGCGCTGGTGGCCGGCATCGGCATGACGGCGCTGCCGGAGGCCTATGTGGTGCAGGAGTTGCGCGACGGACGCCTGGAGGCCGTGCTGACTGATTGGATGGTGGCGCCAGCAGCGCTGCACGTTCTGAGCCCGCCCGGCCGCGCTCGTCCAGCCCGGGTGCGCGTGTTGCTGGACTTTCTTCGTCAGCATTTCGCCGCACAACCCTGGGCCGTTGGGATCGAGACCTGACACGTCGAAGCGTATTCATGCCGCCGTGGGTGATCAGTTTGCGAGCGATGTTCAAGCGGGAGACATCAGCGCCGAAGCAGGTCAGCGCCTTGGCGAGCTTGGTGGCAAGGCGGGTCATGGTCGTAGCTTTATTCATACAGGATTACGCGAGACTGAGGGCGGGCGCACCGCGCATTGCATCGGAGAAGGGGCAGGCATTCCGGGCGCGGTGGAGAAGCTCCGCGGCGGTCCGGTCCTCAATGCCAGGCAAGTCGGCCGCAAGTGCCACCTCAAGGCCCAGCTCCTCGCCATCCTCGCGGAGGCGAAGGCCGATGGTCGCGGTGACGTTGCTGTCGGCCGCGATGTCAATCCCGGCCTGCCCAGCCACCCGCCGGATCGCCGCCAGGAAGCAGGCGGCATAGCCAAGGGCCAGAAGCTGCTCCGGGTTGGTGCCCGGGCCACCTCCGCCGCCTAGCTCTTCCGGCGTCGCCAGCGTCACGCGGAGCCTGCCGTCGGGCGTCGCCGCCGCGCCAGTGCGTCCGCCGATCGCTGTGGCCTGCGCCTCGTAGAGCGGGGCCATTGCCGGGCGGCTCATGCAGCCGCCCGCTTCACCGCCGCCGGCGTCGCGCGGAAGGCGATGGCGAGCCTGTTGTAGGTGTTGATAAGGCCGATCGCGATCGTCAGCTCGGCGAGTGAGGTCGGATCGAAAGCGGCAGCGGCCGCGGCGTAATCGGCATCGGGGATCGCAGTGTCGGCGACCCGCGTCACCGTCTCCGCCCAGGCGAAGGCCGCGCGCTCGGCCGGGGTGAATAGCGCCCCCGCCTCGCGCCAGACCGGGACCAGCGCCAGGGTCTCGGTGCCGACACCGCGCTTCAGCAGGTCCCGCATGTGCATGTCTATGCAGTAGGCGCAACCGTTGATCAGGCTGACGCGAAGATAGACGAGGTCGACCAGCCGCGGGTCGAGGCCGGATTGCAGGACATGGCCATAGAGCTGACCAAGTGCTTTCACCGCGGCGGGTGCGGCGGCGGTGTAATCCATACGTTGCGTCATGGCTTGGTTCCTTGTGAGACCCGCTGGCTCGGCTGCCGGCGATGCCCAAGGAATAGAGGGATGCCCGCCAGGGCATTAGACCCCATGCGGCACCAGTGAGGTGCCAAAGAGGGCGATAATCCCGCTCCCTCCGCGCGGCCTACCTTCATGAGGCCCGCTGCCGGGCACTGGAGGATCTCCCGATGCCCGATGCCGCCATGGCCCTTGCCCCCTCGCCGGGATTGCTCCGGGACACGTCCGGTCCGGAAGGCCACGCCCCGCGGCGCCTGGCGGTGCCGCTGGCCGGCGTCGTCGCGGTCGCGGCGCTTGTGGGCCTAGCCTCGGTGCGCTGGGACGCTTGGCGGAGCGAGGCCAGCCTTCAGGTCACCGACAATGCCCTGGTGCGGGCCGAGACGACCCGGCTCAGCGCCCGGGTCGCAGGCAATGTGGCCCGCGTGCTGGTTGCGGATTTTCAGCGCGTCCGGGCCGGCGACCTGCTGGTGGAGATCGCGCCCGAGGATTACGAGGCGCAGACCGCGCAGGCCGAGGCCAGCGTCGCCGCCGCCCGTGCCGCGCTCGACAATCTCGGCAACCAGGTCGCCTTGCAACGGGCCGGCATTGCCCAGGCCGAGGCACAGCGCGAAGCGGCGCTGGCGCGGCAGCATCAGGCGGCGCTCGAGTTCGGACGCCAGCAGGCCCTCGTTGCCTCAAGCTTCGGCACGCGGCAGAAGCTCGAAGCGGCGACCGCCGACCAGGACGCCGCCTCCGCCGCATTGCAGGCCAGCGAGGCACAAGTCCAGGCGCAGCGCCGCCAGATCGACGTGCTGGAAGGCCAGCGGCACCAGCGTGAGGCGGAACTGCAGGCCGCGCAGGCCAACCTCCAGGCTGCCCGGCTTCGCCTCGGCTATACCCGCGTGGTGGCGCCGGTCGACGGCGTGGTCGGCGAGCGCGCGGTGCAGCCAGGCGACTACGTCACCGTCGGCAGCACCCTGATCGCCGTGGTACCGCTGCCCGACGTACATGTCATCGCCAACTACAAGGAAACCCAGCTGACCCATGTGGCGCCGGGTCAGCCGGCCGACGTGACCGTGGACATGTTTCCTGCGAGCAGGCTGCGCGGTCATGTGGAGCGGCTCTCCCCGCAAGCGGCGCGCAGTTCGCGCTGCTGCCCGCTGACAACGCCAGCGGCAACTTCACCAAAGTAGTGCAGCGCATCCCGGTCCGTATCGCCCTCGAGCCCGGTCAGCCGCTGCTCGCTCAGCTGCGGCCGGGCATGTCGGTGACTACCACCATCCATGTCGGGGAGACCGCCGATGCCAGCCGCTGAGCGTCCGCCCGTGCCGGCCTTCAGCGTTGCCGCGGTGCTGCTGGGCTGCTTCATCGCGGGCTTCCATACCCGGCTCTTCGGCATCGGACTCGCCGACCTGCGCGGGGCCATGGGGCTGGAGCCGGACCAGGGCGCCTGGCTCTCCACCGTGGCGCTGGCGCCGCAAATCCTAGTAGCGCCGGCCATCACCTGGCTGGTGACCTGCTTCGGACTGCGCCGGGTGCTGGTAGGCCCGGCGCTGGCCTATGCGCTGCTCTCGCTGCTGATCCCCCTGGTCCGCGACTACCCCACCCTGCTGGTGCTGCACGGCCTGCACGGCGCGTTGCTCGGCGCCTTCGTGCCGGCGGCGCTGATGGTGATCTTCCGCAACATGCCGCAGCGGCTCTGGATTGCGGGTATCGCCCTCTACGTCTTCCGGGCCGGTTTCACCCTCAATGCCGGGATTGGGCTTACTGGCTTTTATGCTGCCCAGCTCGGCTGGCAATGGATCTACTGGCAGGACGTGCTGCTGGCGCCGCTGATGGCCTGGCTCGCCTGGCGGGGTGCGCCGCGGGTGGCCGTCGACCGCGTTCTGCTGGCGCAGGCGGACTGGGGGCGGCATGCTGCTATTCGGCAGCGGATTGACGATGCTCTATGTCGCGCTCGATCAGGGCAATCGGCTGGACTGGACGGGATCCGGCACCATTCTCGCCCTGCTGGCCGGCGGTGCGACGTTACTGGCGGGCTTCGCCGTCAACGAGGCGCTTGTGCCCTATCCTTGGGCAAGCCTGCGCGTCATCGCCTCCCGCAACATCGCCCTGATGCTGGTGATGGGGTTCTGCTTCAGCCTACTCAGCATGTCGAACGGGCTGCTGGTGCCCAACTTCCTCATCGTGGTCCGGCAGCTGCGGCCTGAACAGGCCGGCTGGCCGCTGCTCCTTGGCACCGCGCTGCCGATGATCGCGTTGGTACCGTTAGCGCTGCTCGCGGCGCGCCGCCTCGATGCCCGCCTGGTGTTGATACTGGGCCTCACGGGCTTCGCCCTCGCCGCCTGGCTCGGCACCGGCCTGACGCGGGACTGGACAGGACCGGATTTCCTGACTGTCGCCCTGCTTCAGGCCTTCGGGCAGAGCTTCACCTTCCTGGCGCTGATCCTCTACGGCCTCGGCAACACCAAGCCCGCCCAGGCCACCGCCTTCGTGGCCTATATCCAGGTTGTGCGGCTGCTCGGCGTCGAGTTCGGGCAGAGCCTGCTCGGCACCTTCCTCCGGGTGCGGGAGCAGGTGCAATCGAGCCAACTCGGGCTCAACCTCACCGGAGGTGGCCGCCTGGCGAGCGATGCCCTGGCACGGCTGGGCGGACATTTCGCTGCGGATGGCGCTGGCGCGGCGCAAGGACGGGCGCTCGGTACACTGGCGGCGACAGTACAGCGCGAGGCTTTCACCCTGGCCCATATTGACGCCTTCCGGCTCAGCTTCTGGGTAGCTATCGGCGCCCTTCTGCTGGTCACCTGCATGGGCACCTCGCCGCCGGGTCCATTCGCACTCGGCGGCGTCCGGCAGACGTCGCCAGAATAGCGGTTCTGTCAGAACTCGCGCCGATCTGACGGCATGTGGCGGCGGCCGAGTTCAGCCTACGCCGCTGCGAGAATGGTGAGCACACTGGTGGCACGACGGAGGTGAAGCAGGCGACGACGGCTGGCAGAGACGTATTGGTTGTGGCGGGTGCAGGGGCGAAGCAAGTTGCGGAGCTTCGTCATAGCTGCGGCAGAAGCGCTCCGCTGATGCGAAGCTCTTGAAACCCCGCATACATTGCGTGCGCCCTTTCACGCCCCGATGGTCCTGCTCCATTTTGTTGTTTTTGTATGCGCTGGTCCGGTGCTCGACCCGACGACCGAGCGTGGTGCGAATCGCCCTCGGATAGGAGCCGTGCCCGTCGGTGGTGACCTGGTCGGGTGTCACGCCCGTGACTGCCTTGGCCGAGCGGAAGAAGGCCTGGGCCGCCGCCATGTCGCGGTGCTCGCTCAGCATGGTGTCGACCAAGCTGCCGTCGCGGTCGATGGCCCGGTACAAATAGGTCCAGCGACCACCAACCTTCACATACGTCTCATCCACGTGCCAGCGGCGGCCCCGGGCACCGCCATTGCCCCGGCGGCGCCGACGAAGCTGCTCGGCCAGTGCCGGTGCGAGCTTGGCCTCCCACGCGCGGACGGCCTCGTGGCTGAACACGATGCCGCGCTGGAGGAACATCTCGGCCAAGTCGCGCAGGGTCAGGCGGTAGCGCAGCCGCCACAGCACCACCAGCGCGATCACGTCCGACGGGTACTGGGCTTGGTTCAGCCGGGTGCCGGAGCGCTCGTTGAACTGCTTGCCGCAGGTCCGTCAGCGGAACCGGCGATAGCCCTGGGCGGTGCGCTCCGGCCGCTCAGTCACCGCGGCCGAGCCGCAGGCCACACAGTCCATCCTCGTCCTCCACCTCATTGAGCAGAAAGCCGGAGCCTACCGGCTCCTACCCCGGCCCGCCAAACAGGCTATTTGGCGCGAGGTCTGACAGAACCGTCCCAATCCGCTCCTCGGCCTGCCTCGGCTTCGCAGAGCCGGATGACCAGGACCACGCTGTCCGCGCCGTCCTGTGTTCGGGGTCGCCCGGCAACGCAGTTTCCCTCGAACAGGCGCGCCGCCGCCGGGAACAGTGGCGGCAGCTGGACTGCACCTGACGGCCCGGCGGCCCAAGCGCCGGGGTGGACCAGTCCTTGGCCCCAGGGGCAGTCGACGCTCACCGCTCCGCCTGCCGCGCGATCTCGCAGGTCGTCCGCCGACGATGACCGCCCCCGGCGGCTACCTGCCTGGAAGCCTGGGTGCCAATGCGAGCGCGAGCGGTAAGGTGGCCAGCGCAGTGGCCGCGGTCGCCGCCGTCGCCCAGGGAACGCCTACCGCGTCGCCGAGCCAGCCATAAAGCACGGGGAGAGGGCACCCGAGCCGATCGTACCCGTGTAGAACATGGCGAAGGCCCGCTCGGTGCGCTCCGGGGAGGTCAGTTCGGGCACGGTGCCGTAGAGCACCGACGAGGTGCCGTTCAGCATCACGCCGAGCAGCGGCAGAAGGGCGAGCGCGGGGACGAGGGGGAGCGCCAGCACGCCGAGGATGGCGAGCGCCGTCCCCGCCTCGGTGGCCAGGACGGTCCGGAGCAGACCGATCCGCGCGCCAAGATGGCCGCAGGCGAACTTACCCGCCGCCCCACCGAGGAACACCAGCGCCAGCGCCAGGCCAACGGTCGGCAGCCCCGCGCCCTTGGCCTTGAGTAAGAAGGGCAGGAAGGTCAGCAGGCCCATGCGGACCGCGCTGTCGAGCACGCCGATCCCCAGCAGCAGACTGAAGCCACCCCGCCCCGTCCCGCGCCCGGCGACGGACGCCTTCGGCAATGCTGTCGTCGGGCTGGACGGCAGCGGCAGCACGAGGATCACGAGCACCGCGCAGGCGATGCCAAGTACCGCGAGCAGACACAGTGTGGGTCGCCACGGCAGAAGAGTGAGCAGGAAGGCTGTGGCCGCGGGGAGGGCGGCTTTGCCGAGGTCGCCGGAGAAGTTGTAGGTACCGAGCGGCCCTCTCGCCTGCTCTCCGTAAGCGCGCGCGACCACGGCCGACGCGATCGGGTGCTGGGTGCTCGAACCCGCCCCGGAAAGTGCCAATCCGACGACCAGCCCTACGATGCCGCCCGAACCCCCGGCGATGGCATAGCCCAGCGCTGCCAGCAGCGTGCCCGCAGCAAGGGTGAACCGGGCGCCGGGCCTCCGCTGCGCGATGTGCCCGGCCGGAATCTGCAGGCCCGCCATAGCTCCGGTGTAAACGCCGCGCAGGGCTGCGAGGGCGGCGTAGTCCAGGCCGAACTCCGCCTGCCAGACGGGCAGAAGCAGGTAGATCAGATCGGTGTAGCCGTCGTGCAGGGCGTGCGCCGTGCATGCGACGATGAGGCTCCGCCGGGCGGTGTCTGGCGTGCCCGGCGTACGCGTTGCACCCGAAAGCCCGGCTTCAGCGGAGACCGACACGCATCCTCCTTGGGCGGCTCCGCGCTATTCAACTGCTCCGGGCGATGACGCGGAAGATGGATCTTCACGTGCTGGACGTCCGTGCCGGGAGGTCCACAGGTATTCCTTCTGCTTCTGACAATCGGTGCTTCGGTTGCAGGAAGCGGATAGCCCGCCCGCCGTGGCCAGTGAGCGTGAAGTCCGGCGGTATCAAGCGTTAGGCGCGGACCACAAGGATTCCTCATCGCGGCAAGCCGTGGGGCTGAGCGTAAGCTGAGGTGAACAATGGGTACAGCAGGCGAAGCATCCTACCTCCTGATCTTGGCATGCGAACGCGGTGCAATGGAGCGGCACGTTGCCAAGAAAAGGGCGAGAGGAATCGTTTCGTTCAGTTGATGGAGTGAAGTGCGTCGGAGCGCGGATTTTCTTTTTCTGGCCGAACCATGCCGCTGGGCGTCAGGCTAATGAGACCTGTGCGCGGATGGGCCGGAAACGCGTATAGAGCGGCGGTGCGGGCATATGCGCGCCTTGAACGCCATGGTTCGTGCCGATCGCGGCTCTGGGTCGGACCGCCAAGGTGCTGAAGGCAGACTCCTGCCGCTTCGGGCCACGGCGGCGTGCAGCAGGGTGAGCGTGCGGCGCAGGTTGTAGGACACGGCGGCGAGGCGGACCTGCAGGCCCGCCTTGGCCAGGCCGAGCCATCGCATCCGGGCCAAGCCGTAGCTGCGCTTGCAGGTGCCGAAGACCTTCTCGACGCGGCAGCGGATGCGCCGGACAGCGGCGTTGTGCGCCTCCAGCCGCGCCAGCGGCTCCGGGCCGCCCCAGGTGCTGGTGCCGTTCGTCCACGGCACGCCGCCGCGGGCGCGGATGGTGGCTTCCGCCCTGCGGCCCGAGAGGGCGTTGTCGGCATAGACCTTGCCCGGATCGTCCGGCAGCACGGCCGCCAGTTCGGCCGCATCGTGCACGTTCGCCGTCGTCACCTCGACACCACGGATCAGGCCCGCGCCTTCGTCGGTGGCAACATGCACCTTGTAGCCGTGGGTCGGCTTGCGGCGGCGATGCCCGGCCCATCTGGCCTCACGGTCCCGGCGGACGCTGGCCGAGGGAATGAGCGTGGCGTCCACCAGCGTGCCGGTCCGCATCAGGACGCCCTTGGCCTCGAGCTGGCGCGTGACGGTTTCGAAAAGTACACGATCCAAGCCCTTGCGGACCAGCACGCCGCGGAAGCGGACGAAGGCGGTCCGCTCCGGCGTGGGTTCGTGCGCGGCGAAGCCGCAGAAGCGGCGGAAGCTCGCGCGGTCGTCCAGCGCCTCGGCCAGCCGCACGTCGGAGAGGTCGTGCCAGATTGCCAGCAGCAGCGCGCGGAACAGCGCCAGCGGCGGCCAGCCGGGCTCGCCCTTCGCGGCTGCTGAGATACCGGCCAGGTGACGATCGACTTCGGCCCAGTCGAGCAGCGCGGCAATCTCGGTCAATGACGACGCCGTCCCAGGAGCCGGACGCGCGACGAGATCCTCCTGCCCGATCCGCCGCCGTGCCATGCCAACCTCCGCCGTCAATACCGACAGCAGAATCAGGCCCAGCAGCGCGCGTCCAAACACATCCGCGCACAGGTCTCATGAGGCGCTATCTCGTTGGCGCGGGTTCTCGGCCCAGAAACATGTTTGCCCGCATGGTTCCCCATGTATGGCGTTACTCTCTGACCTACAATCATGGCGCTTCTCACAAGCAAGCGGCGCTTTCATAGCCGCGCCTTATGCGGTCGGCTGTATGCCTTTGAACGTGTGTGACGAATTCACCTTCCGTGGCGCGGACGACAACGTGCCTCGCGTCGCATCAATGATCATGTCCCGCTTCGCCATCAAGGAACTCGGTGAACAACACCGCACATTCAGCCGGCTCCTCCAATGTCGGGAGGTGACCGCACTCTGGCAGGATGTGAAAACGCGCACGCGGCAATGCATCGGCGAGCGCTTGGCCCACTGAAACCGGCACGATCTGATCAGCCTCTCCCCAAAGCACCAGCGCTGGCATCCGCAATGCCCCGAGCCTGGACGTGATCTCGGCCCGTGACCCTAACGCACGTGCCTGAGCCGCGCCTGCCGTGCTGCCAATCCGCCGAGCCATAGCTTTGAACGTCTCTGCTGCCTCCGTGGCCTCCTTCGGCACAGCCAAGCTCGCCAACATGTCGATGACGGCATCGAGCATAGTTTCCAGCCCACCAACCAGTTCTTGCACATTGGCGTCCGGCGCCGCCGGGTTACACCCCATGAGCCATAGTGCTATTACTCGATCGGGTGCTGCATGTGCGACTTCGAGGGCAATGCTGCCGCCGTATGATGTGCCAGCGATGACGAAGGTCTGGGGTGCCTTGGCCAACACTGCCTCGACATTGGCCTGAATTGTCGGCTCTGACATAACCATCACCTGAGCCTGTATCGTCTCGCCCAACTGGTCGATTACCTCACGGTACATCGCGTCATCGGACAGTAGCGCGGGGATAAAAACGACCGGTGTACGTGTGGTGGACATGAGGGTGCACTCGATGCGGGCTCAGGGTGATGGAGCACTCAGGTAAGCTGAACTGCCCCGGATTTATTGGGTTTTCTACCGTTCGCGTTGAGCCCTCGGCGTCAAAGCGTCTTTAGGTACTCCAACAGCGCTTGCTTCTCCGCCGGCTTCAAGATGGCACCAAATTCATGGCCGCAGCGGCTATTGCCGGAGTTGTGGTCGCTACAGTCGGTGGTGCGCAGCACGAAGCTGGTCTGGGTCTGCTGCCTGGCCAGGCCGACCGTCGCCAGATCGTAGGCCGGGCCGACTGCGAAGGTCGCCGGCCGCTCCGCTGCCGGATTTAGCAGATCCGCTAGTGTTGGTACTGAGCCGTTGTGCAGATACGGCGCAGCCGCCCAGATGCCCTGCATGACGCGTGATTCGTAGGCAGCACCGGGTGACGCGGCCACCGCCGCCGCTTGTTGCGGGGCCGGATAAGCGCCCTGCAGGCTTGTGGCCTTCGCCGCCGCCGCCGGCGTCGATACGCTTCGGGGTCGCGCGGCGCCACCATAGCCAGCTTGCCCTGGCGCTGCAGGTCCGCCGCGAAGGGCGCCTGCAGGATGGAGCCGAATACCGCAGCGCCGAGCAGTTGCACGGCGGTCTCCTCGGCCTTCAGCGTACCGCCGAGCGGGGCCATGCGGCCCTCCAGCACGCCGGATTTCGCGGTGCGGGCCAGCAGGTTTACCTCGCGGCTGTCGGTGCCGACATCCTGGATTGGCGTCGCCCAGGTCTCCTCAAGCCCGCGGAAGGCGCCAGGTCGGATACCGTGGCAAGACTGACAGCCGCCCTGTCCGGCGTCACGCGCGAAGATCGCCGCGCCCTGGGCCGCCAGCGCTTTGTCTATCGGGAAGGGATAGCGCGGTGGGCCAATCTGCTTCAGCAGGGTCTCCAGCTTGAACAGGCCGTCGAAGTTGGCGGAGTTGTTGGAAACGTAGTTGACGCCGAGCAGCAGGACCTTCGGCTCCCGCACTGGGTGGAAGGTGGCAAAGACGCCGAAGACCTGGCCCAGATTCCGCGCGAGGGCGAGCACGTCGTTGCCGTTGTCGGCGAAGCCCGGCCACTGCGTTTTGTCCTGGCGTGCGGAATTCCAGAGAAAGGGATAGCGCACCGGCGCATCCGCGACCCGGATGTTCTCGGGGATGATGAAGTCAGGTGGTGGGCCGAGATCAAGGCCGGTGAGCCGGTTGAAGATCATCGCCACTGCGTCGAGCCGCGCCGGACCCCAGGGCTCCTGCGGCAGCGAGCGCGAAATGATGTTGTGGTAGCGCCGGTACCAGCGATCAAGCTGCTCCCTAAGCGCCACCTTGTCGGCCGACGCTGGCTGGTTACCGAGCACGGACACCGCGAAGGTGTCGAAAGCGACTGGGTCGCTGGTCAGCGTCCCCACCGCCTTGTCGAGATCGGCTAGAAAGGATTGGAAGTCGGCAAAGGCTGGGCCGCCGTCGATGCGATAGGCCTTGTTGTCCACCGCGATCTCGCGCGTGTGGCAGGCGGCGCAGGTCATGCCGACCATGCGGGCTCCCGGCGGGCCCGCGACGCTGAAGCCGACAGGCAACACGGTGGTTGGGTCCTCGCGGTTGGGCAGGTAGCCATAGCGAGACAGCTTGTCGGCCATGAAGGGCTGGCCATCCGCACCTTTCAGCGCCATGAGCCAAGCTGCCGGCATGAGTTGGGAGCCCTGGTCCTGGCTGTAGAACTGCGCGCGGGCTGAGGGCGTCCAGGCTGCTCCCTGGTCGATGCTGCCGGGCGCTGGCGTAACTGCGTCCCGCGCTGGGGCGCACCCGGCGAGAGTGAATGCAACACCGAAGGCCATGAGGGTTGTCCGCATGCCTGCCTCGCTCCTCCCAGTGGGCGGGACAGCGAGGCCCCGCCGGCGGGCAGGCTAAGTCGTCGGCAGTGTAACCATCAACGAGAATGGCTCCGCTTATCTGATACCGCCGCATGTGGCAGCGATGGCGAGGAACCCCGCCGGCTGAACGTCGGCAAAACGGCCCTATACAAGGCCCACAATGTTCCACACGCCCCTCCCCTCCCCTCCCCTCCCCTCCCCGATCGCGTCGCCGGCGGGGTCTGCCGCGGCCGTTCTCGCTCCCGAAATGCGGTCTTATCAGAGGTGAGGCCGCGGTGGCTCAGGCGCGGGAAGCGCCCAGTGCGCGTGTTAGGCCGAGCGGCGGTGGGCAAAAAAGGCCGCCCCGTGCTTCCCCGCACCGGGACGGCCGCAACGCCAGTTAGAGATCGCTCTGGGTGACCGAAGAAGCCTCACTCCTTCGATCAGCGGCCGAACGCCCGCCAAACTGCAAAGGTTCTATTTAGAACAAAATCCATAGCCCCAAGCGGGATCAGACCGCCCCTAACACTGAAGTTGAGGCTGCCCGCGGCTGGACTTTGCCCGTCGCACCATGGCGGCACGGCGCGGCAGCGATATTCGGATAAGGCCGGTGCATACCTTGGCTGTGAGGTGTGGGAGGGGCGCCGGCCGCAAAAGCGCGGTGTTGCTGCGGCTGCTGGCCGCCGGCAGTAGCGGGCTGCCATTCGTGAAGCTCGGCTTATGGCGGCAGGAGGCCCTCAAGCGCGCACGATGGTCCAAACGGTTGTCGAGGCGGCCGGGTACGGTACAGATGCTCGCCCGGGGCATTGAGGGGCACGTCGGTGGAGCAAACTGGGTTGCCTGATTGAGCTTACCAGCTGCGATCGACCTCACCTCGGTAAAGCCTGCGAGCGCCTCCGTAGGTCGGGGCCCGTCGACCCTCGCCCGGCGCCTGTCGTTGCTCGTGGCCGCGGTCGCGGTACCCCTCCTCGCACTCGCCGCCGCCGCCGTTTGGCACGCGCAGGACGGCACGCGGGCGCGGGCCGAGGATGCCTTGCTCGGTCGGACACGGGCGCTGGCGCTCGCTGTCGATCGCGAGTTCGATCGCGCCGAGGCACTGCTCGACGGTCTCGCCGCCTCCTCCGCCCTGGCCCGGGGCGATCTTGACGCTGTTGAGAGCGAGCTGCGCGCCGCCTCTGCCCAGTTTGGCGACGCGACCCTATCCTTGGTCGCCGCCGACGGCCGGATGGCACTGATGACAGCCTGGGCGTTGGGGGAACGTCGGAGGGGGTCCGCGCCCCCTGAGGCCGCGCAGCTGGTTCTCGCCTCGGGGCGCGCCGAGGTCACCGACCTGTTCCGCGGCACTGCAACGGGTAAGCCTGCGGTCGCCGTCGGCGTGCCCATCTTCGGCCCTCCCGATAGCACGGGGCAGCGCGCGGTGGCGGCAACCCTTGGCCTCTCCCTGCCACAGGCCCGTTTGGCTGCGGCGCTCGAGGCGCAGCGCGTGCCCGACATGCCTGGTTCGGTCGGCACGGTGGTGGATCGCACGGGAACAATCGTTGCCCGGACGCAGGGCGGTGACGGCATCGTCGGCCAATCGACACGGCCCGAGATCTGGAGCCGGGTGACCGCTGCACCCGAGGGCATCCTGCGCGGCACCACCACCCGCGAGGGCATTCCCGCGGTCATCGCCTTCTCGCACGGGTCCCGGAGCGGCTACGCCTACGTGCTGACCACCCCCGAGGCGGTGTTCGAGGCGCCGCTACGCGCCGCCCTTGTACGCATCCTGGGGCTGGGCGGGCTGATTGCCGCTGCGGGTGTTGCGCTCGCTGTCCTGCTCGCACGCCGCACGGTTGCGGCGTTCCGACGCCTGACTGCGCTGGTCACCGACGGAACCACGCCGGGACCGACCGGCTTGCGCGAGGCCGACGACCTCGCGGCGGCTTTTGCTGCCACGCTGGAAGCACGCAATCGGAGCGAGCGGCACCGGCGTCTTGTCGTCGCCGAGCTGAACCATCGCGTAAAAAACGTGCTTGCCACCGTACAGGCCGTGGTGGCGCAAACCTTGCGCAATGCCGGCTCCGCTGACCCTGCGCGGTTAGCTGCCGACCTCAATGGCCGCCTGCAAGCGCTCGCGCGGGCGCACGACCTGCTAACCGCGGCTTCCTGGGAGGCGGCCGATCTCGACGCGATGGCCCGCGCCGCACTCGCGCCCTGGCTCGGCGGGACCAGCGGCGGATCCCGCGTCGACCTCTCCTGCGACCTCGGCTCTGGACGGGTGGCACGGCTCTCCCCGGCGCAAGCGCAGACCCTGGCTCTGGCGCTGCACGAGTTGGCCACCAACGCGGCCAAGCACGGGCGCTCTCCACTCCCGACGGGCGGGTTGCCGTCACCTGCCGTGAGCAGTTGGATGGGGAGATTGAGCTGGAGTGGGTCGAGAGTGGCGGGCCGGCCATCCTCGGCACACCGACACGGCGCGGCTTCGGGACGCAAGCTGCTCGAGCGGGCGCTGGCGCGCGATCTGGGCACGGGTGCTGCGGTGGAACTGCGCTTTGAGCCGGACGGCCTGCAGGCCATCGTCCGCTTTGCGCCGCGCAATGCCGTTGCCTCGCAGAGGTGAGCACCTTCGTCGGTTGAGTAGTGCCCGGGCCGGGACCCCGCTGGGCTGGCGCTTATCCAAAACGCCCCGATTGACGGCGGCGGGGCGCTGGTCGTGATCCTCACCGCTTTGGGCGTCGTCGTCGCTGCGGTGACGGGATCCGCGTCGGTCGGATCACCGTCTCGCTAGACCATTTCGCTCTCGCGCATTTAACCCCATTTCGATACGCGTCTTATACAACCCTGCTGCTTATCGTTGTGACCGGGAGGCAGCAATGCGGGAAGTAGTCGCCACTCGCACCCGCATGGGATCCGCGGTAATGATAACTGCAGCGGTAGCAGGAGCAGCCTTAATGATTGCTCTTGCCATGGCATTGCTGCCCTTCGAGCTTTGTCGGCAGAGGATTTCAAATCTCTCGTCTCGGTCGAGGATCAGATCACAGCGGTCGGACATGGAGCAGCGTTTGCGCGCAGAAGCTATGACTAATACGGTCCTGCATCACAGAGTGCAGGCAGCGTCAGAGCCCATCCGGAAAGCGAATTGAATCGCCTGAATCGGATGTGATTCTGCTGTTCCTGCGGGCGATTCTGCGGGAGGAGACGGATGGCATGGACGGCGGAACATCGGCGTGCGGCGGACCGGCGGGGGCTGCGCTATCCCTCAGATTTGACGGATGCCGAGTGGGCGCTGGTTGCGCCACTGATCCGGCCAGCGAAGCACGGCGGCAGGCCCCGCAAGGTGGACGTGCGCGAGGTGTTGAACGCGGTGTTCTACGTGCTCTCCGCCGGCTGCCAATGGAGCGCGCTGCCGAAGGACCTGCCGCCGAAGAGCACGGTTTGGGATTACTTCTCGCGCTGGGAATGGGAAGGCACCATCGAGCGCATCCACCACGCGCTCTACGTCGCGGTGCGCGAGGAGTGCCGGGCGTGAGGCCAGCCCGACGACCGCGATCATCGACAGCCAGACGGCGAAGGGCGCGCAAGGGGGCTCTACGCTCGACCCGTCCGGCTACGACGCGGGCAAGAAGGTCGTCGGCCGCAAGCGCCACCTGCTGACCGATACCATCGGCATGCTACTCGCGGTCATCGTGCATCCCGCCAACGTGCAGGACCGCGATGGCGCCGAGCCGCTGCTGCGCCAGGCGCGCAGGCTGTTCCCCTTTGTCGAGCGCATCATCGGCGATGCAGGCTATCAGGGGCCGAAGATGGCCGCCGCCGTCGCCCGCACCGGTACATGGAAGATGGAGATCGTGCGACGCTGCGATAGGCACCGCTTCGTCGTGCTGCCGAAGCGCTGGATCGTCGAGCGCACCATCGGCTGGATCAGCCGCAACCGGCGGCTGGCCCGCGACTTCGAGCGGCATTGCCGCATCGCCGCCGCCTTCGTCCGCATGGCCATGATCCGCATCATGCTTCGACGGCTGGCAACAAAGCCCTCAGCATGAACCCAAACTTCCCGGATGGGCTCTCAGAGTGTTCTGAATGCGTCGTTACACTACTGCCCACCCACAGCCTCGCGTAGCATCAGCCAGCTGACCGCGCTGACCAGCCTCTTTGCAACCGCCTCTTCGGCCCGGCTGGAGGAAGTTGATGCGCTGGGCCCGGGCCACCATCGTGATCCGAACGTATACCCCGCTCAGATGGCCGGCTTCGGCGGCCAGCTTGTCGAGATCGGTGAGCATGGGCAGATCGCCTAACCAGCCATCCTGAATTCTTTTCTGACACCGGCGCTTGGTGCCCGAATGGCAGAGCAGACAGCGGCAGCGACATGCCGCAGACAGGAAGAACACCTGCTCAACCTCGCTGGTCGTTGAAAGCAGTGCCCTACTCACGCGAGCAAAATCGCGTACAGCTCCGACTATAAGTATTTCTAACAATCAATAGACGATGGCGCTCACAACAGAATTCATACACAACTATATGGGTAATTATACAATTTTTTAACTATTATAACATCCATTTCGCCTTACTGGGCGTCAGCCCCGCATCATCATTGCGACTCTGAACAAACTCGGGAGTTCGCAATGTCGCTGACAGCGCATGCGGCCAAGGATCCTGGCTGGGGACGCCTGTCACGGTTGGTCTCTCGCGTGCCGCGCCTGCTGCGTGATCTCCGATCACACCCCGGCTGGTTCCTGTTCTTCCTGTTCGGCCGCTTAATACCGGCGCGGCGCCTCGTCACTGCAGCGGCATCATGGCGCTCTGGCCCGGATGTGCCCACTGGAGGAAGCTGCCGAGGAGAGTTGGTTGGGCCACCGGTTGCCGCCGCCGTCAACACATTGCGGCAGGACGGCATCTGCCCTGACCTGCGTCTGTCAGAGGCTGCGGTTGCCGAGTTGCAGACCTACGCCCGCAGCCATCCCTGCTACGGCGGGCTCGATTGGCGCACGCGCTTTTCGTTCGATGAGCAGGCTGATGTGGAACGGCGCACCGGCCAAGCCCTGCTTGTAGGGCATTTCCCGGACACCGACCGCACCCTGCCCGGTCGTTGCTCGCTTGATCGACCATCCCTGGCTGCATGCGGTGGCGAGTGGCTATTTCGGCGCGCCGGCCACCATACTCGATGTGCGGCTTTGGTGGAGCTTTGCCAGCGCGTCGCCGAACAGGGCGGCGCTAAAGCTGGCCGCGCAAGACAGCTTCCACTTTGACCTGACAGACTGGAACCAGCTTAAGTTCTTTTTACCTGACCGATGTGGATGCCCGCTCCGGCCCACATCGCTTTGTGCTCGGCAGCCATACCCGGCGGCCCCTAGCGCACCAGGTCAGCCCGTTCTCGGCGAAGATGGATGCGCAGATCCTGGCTGCTTATGGCCCTGAGGCGGTGCAGACCATCACCGGACCGGCTGGCTTCGGCTTCGCCGAGGATCCCTTCGGCTACCACACCGGCGCGAGTGTCCAGGAAGGCGCGCGGCTCTGCTTGGAGATCTCCTTCGGGATCACTGGCATGCTCCGCAAACGCGAGTTTGGTCAGACGCGTCGCAACACGAGCGACCGGGCGTAGTGGCGCCGGTCGCTGATCGGAACGACGGGCTGACACGCCTCCGCCTCGTCTTCATCTCCTGGGTCATTGTCTTCCACCTTGATCTGCTGTTGCGGCTGACGGTGGACCTGCCGTGGCTGCGGCCGCTGATTGGGGCGGGCTATCTCGGCGTTGATGGCTTCTTCTTGCTGTCCGGCTTCGTGCTCTGGTTGGGCTATGGCTCCCGTCCGCCAATGGACACCGCAAGCCTGGGGCAGTTTTGGCTGCGGCGCTTTGCCCCGAACATGGCCGCTGCATATCCTGGTGCTGCTGGCGTTCGCCGTGCTGGTTAGCCTAGTTGTTGCCCTGGGCGGCCGCATCCACGATTCCTGAGCGCTTTGGGCTGCGTGAGTTTCTGCTCCAGGCCGCTCTGGTGCATGCCTGGGGAATGACAGAGCGGCTCTCCTGGAACTCTCCCTCCTGGGCGCTCTCGGTGGAATGGGCCGGCTATCTTGCCTTCCCGCTGCTGGTGCAAGTGTGGTGGCGAATTCCTGCTTTCGCCCTGTTCCCAGTGGCTGGGCTTTGTCTTGCTGGACTCTGGGTCATGGCGGAGGTGTCACCGGGAGGCGGGCTGAACCTTAGCCTGCATCTCGGCCTGCTTCGCTTCTTCCTGGAGTTCGCCATAGGGCTCAGCCTCGGAAGGCTGGCGACGGAGGGTCGGCTACCGACAGCACTACCGCTGCTGGCTGGAAGTGGCCTCGTTGTCGGACTTCTGTCTCGGTCTGATGCACTAGCTGTCGCAGGACTGGGCGCTTTAATCGCCGCCGTCTGGCAGCGCGGTGCGGCAGGCTCGACGTTGAAAAAGCCGGACTGCAGCCTCAGGCTCGGCGAAGCCTCCTTCGGGGTCTACATGTGCTGGGTCTTCGTCGAAGCTGGAGTGGTGGGGCTGCTGCGGGTCGTTCAGCCCAATCTGGCGGGGCGAGCGCTGCTCATGGCGGCGGGCCTTCCGGCGGCTTTGGGGGTCGGCTGGCTTGCTTGGCGCTATGTCGAAGAGCCAGCTTCGTCGGTGGGTATTGCATTCAGACAGGAAAGCCAGCGATGTCACCACGGCACTGCCGAGGTAAGGCTTACCATCCTCGGGCAACATCAGACCTGCGCGGAGAACGCATGTTAGGTTGCACCCGTGGTGATCGACCTTCGCCGCGCCGTGCGTACTTTGGGGCGAAAGTCCCGCGGCATTCTCTCCCGGCGGGGCGGGCCAGGAAAGGGAACCTCCACTCCTGCTTCTAGCGGCAACCTGCCCGGCTACCTCCTCGTGGCCAACCAGGCGTTTGAACGGGTGGTTGCCCGGTCAGCCGGTCCTTGCCCCAGCCAGCTGATCCCATGGGCTCGCCGGCGTCGCGCCAAGTTCGCGCATGCAGCGCAGCAGTAGCCCTAGCCGGCTCGCCGTTACCTGCTTGGCGGGGCGGCAGGACGCCATTAGCCGGCAGGCCAAAGACAGAGCCCAGCGGCCGTATCCTGTCAGGATCCAGCCCGGCACGTCAGCGACGCATTCCCGCTAGGCGGCAGCCTCGTCGGGCGCCAGTCAGGCCGGCGGGTTGCCGATCGGCACCGTCCCCTTCGGGCCTACCGGACAGCGGCGGCTGGGGTTCACGTCGTAGCTGCAGTGAAACTCGAGAAGCTCGGTTGGCGTGCGGGGGCGAGCCATGGGGCACCTCGGGAGTATGTACGCAATGGAACACCCAACCCTTTCGGGCCGCTCGACCAGGGCAGCCGCGGGTGCGGGCGGGGACGCTCTAGGCTCGAGACTCAATCAGGTTCATCCGATGAGGATGGCGGCGATGGCGACGGCTGAGGCGAAGTTGGCGGCGAGCTTGTCGTATCGGGTGTGGATGCGGCGCCAGTCCTTGAGGCGCCCCATGGTGCGCTCGATGATGTTGCGGGCATTGTAGAGTTTTCGGTCGAAGGGTTGCGGGTGCTTGCGGGTGGGGTTGTTCGGGATCACCGGCACGGTGCCGCGCTCGATCAGGAAGCCACGCAGGCCATTGCTGTCATAGGCGGTGTCGGCGAGCAGCCAGTCCGGCGCCGGCAGGTTGGCCAGCAAGCCGTGCGCCGCCCGGATGTCACCCATCTGGCCGGGGGTGACCGTGACGGCCAGCACCCGTCCGGCGCCGTCCGTCACGAGGTGGACCTTGGTCCCCCGACCACCGCGCGAGCGGCCTATGGCCTGGCGATCAGCCCCCTTTTCCGCCGGCGGCCGAGGCGGTGTGCCTTCGCGGTGGTGCTGTCGATCAACTGCAGCCCGCCCGGGGTCGCTTCGACCAGGGCGGCCAGCATGCCGGCCAGAGGCCGCGCCCGGACCATCGATGATAGCGATTGTAGATCGTCGTCGATGGCCCGTAGCGAGGCGGGGCAGTCCTGCCAGCGCCCGCCATGCTTCAGCATGTGCACGATCCGCTGATCACCCGGCGGTCATCCACTCGCTCCGGCCCGAGCTGGTTGGTGGGCAGCAACGGCTCCAGCACTGCCCATTGCCGGTCCAACAGCCAGAACTCACCCGCCATGATCCTTGCTCCCTCACCAAGGAGCTTGAATCACGCTCGCCCGCGTCGCGCCTACATATGATTGGGTTTGGAGCCTAGAGTTGCTCAGTTTTGCAGACGGACAAAGTTTGGCTCGTGCCTCTTGTGGCGCCAAAGTGGCTGGCGGTTTGCTCCTGTTCCACTCTCGTCTTATTCTTGGAGCAGGCGTGGGAACGCGCCATCTCCTTAGAAGCCGCGACGCAGGAAGTGCATTCCATGCAGATGCTCTTCGGTATCCGAAGGCAAGTCGAACAAATCCGAGCCTATGCGGCCGTGGTCACAGCGGAAGCGCAGGGCAGTCGAGACCAAGGACCTAGGCCCTGTTAGCGCCTGAACGCTGCGGCGTTGTTGGCGTTGGGCCGCCTTTGTGAAGGGGCGGCAGTGGTTCTGACAGATGAGCAATGGGCTGTGCTGGAGCCGCTGGTGGAGGCGTGCCGCCCGCACGCGAAGGTCCCGCCGAGCAACCTGCGGCGGACACTCTCGGCCATCATCGGGCGGCACACGAACAGGGCGAAGTGGCGCGCCGTGCCTGAGGCGTTCGGGCCGTGGTGGATGGCGGCGCAGACCTTCATTCGCTGGTCGCGCCTTGGCGTGTGGGAGCGACTGCTCGCCGTGGCGCAGGCACGCGGCGTCGAACTCGGCATGGCCTTCCTCGACGGCACCTCGATCCGCGCTCACCAGAAGGCGGCAGGGGCGGCCAAAAGCCGACACTTCGGCGCAGCGGGGCGCAGGTGAGGCGCTTGGCCGTTCTCGCGGCGGCTATGGCACCAAGGCCTGCGTGATCGCCGACGGGACAGGCCGCGCGGTTGCCTTTGCTCTTGCACCCGGCCAGGCGCACGAACTGCCCCATGCCATCCCGCTGCTCGCGCGCCTTCCCGGCGTGCCGGTCTGGGTAGTGGCCGACCGAGGCTACAGCAGCCACACCTTCCGCCAGCACCTCTGGGACCTCGGGACGCGGCCCGCCATCCCGCCGAAGATCAACGAGGTGACCGTCGCCTGCCCGGCGCCCGTCTACGCCAATCGCAACCGCGTCGAGCGCCTCTGGGCGAGGCTGAAAGAGTGGCGCGCCGTCGCCACCCGCTACGAGAAGACCGCCGCATCCTTCCTCGGCGTGCTCTGCCTCGCCGCCACCGCCGACTGGCTCAGGCGCTAACGGGGCCTAGCGTTCGCCAGCCGTCACCGCGGGCAGCTGCTGCAAACCGCTAAGAGCCCATCCGGGAAGTTTGGGTTCATGCTGAGGGCTTTGTTGCCAGCCGTCGAAGCATGATGCGGATCATGGCCATGCGGACGAAGGCGGCGGCGATGCGGCAATGCCGCTCGAAGTCGCGGGCCAGCCGCCGGTTGCGGCTGATCCAGCCGATGGTGCGCTCGACGATCCAGCGCTTCGGCAGCACGACGAAGCGGTGCCTATCGCAGCGTCGCACGATCTCCATCTTCCATGTACCGGTGCGGGCGACGGCGGCGGCCATCTTCGGCCCCTGATAGCCTGCATCGCCGATGATGCGCTCGACAAAGGGGAACAGCCTGCGCGCCTGGCGCAGCAGCGGCTCGGCGCCATCGCGGTCCTGCACGTTGGCGGGATGCACGATGACCGCGAGTAGCATGCCGATGGTATCGGTCAGCAGGTGGCGCTTGCGGCCGACGACCTTCTTGCCCGCGTCGTAGCCGGACGGGTCGAGCGTAGAGCCCCCTTTTGCGCGCCCTTCGCCGTCTGGCTGTCGATGATCGCGGTCGTCGGGCTGGCCTCACGCCCGGCACCCTCGCGCACCGCGACGTAGAGCGCGTGGTGGATGCGCTCGATGGTGCCTTCCCATTCCCAGCGCGAGAAGTAATCCCAAACCGTGCTCTTCGGCGGCAGGTCCTTCGGCAGCGCGCTCCATTGGCAGCCGGCGGAGAGCACGTAGAACACCGCGTTCAACACCTCGCGCACGTCCACCTTGCGGGGCCTGCCGCCGTGCTTCGCTGGCCGGATCAGTGGCGCAACCAGCGCCCACTCGGCATCCGTCAAATCTGAGGGATAGCGCAGCCCCCGCCGGTCCGCCGCACGCCGATGTTCCGCCGTCCATGCCATCCGTCTCCTCCCGCGAATCGCCCGCAGGAACAGCGAGATCACATCCGATTCAGGCGATTCAATTCCTTTCCGGATGGGCTCTTAGCTGAGTTCAGGCATCGGACTGCTGGCCGCACGTCAGCTACTGCTGCCGAACTCCTGGAGGAGAGCCGCCAGGGCAGGGTAGCGGACCTCACCGATGGGTCGGGCGCCTGAGGTGACGTTGGTTATCGATGCCAGCGTCGCCTTGAAGTGGGTGCTTGACGAGCCGGACAGCCATCTCGCCCAGGCACTCGCAGAGGGCGAGGAGGAACTCCTGATGCCGGACTTCTGGCTTAACGAGGCCACCAATATTTGCTGGCTCCAGGTATGGAAGCGGGTGTGGACGCCGAATGACGCACGAGAATGCTTGGCCCTGCTCCGCGAAATGGTGTTGCCAACCGACACTGCTGGCTTTGACCTTCACGACGTTGCCCTCGACATCGGTCTAGCAGTCAACCACTCGACGTACGACACCCTCTACGTAGCTTTCGCCGTTGCCATGGGCGCTCGGGGCGTGGTGGTCGCGGACGGGCCGTTCGCGGCCAATATGAGCCGCCACCCTGATCCCGTGCTCGCCGCCATCCTTATTCCGCTATCTGAGGGAGGGCGGGGAAGGGTTGGCTCATGACTAGGTGGTGGCTGCAGCATGGCCACTCTCATAATAAGCACCCTGGGATTGAACCCCTAGCTTAATAAGGCGAGCTTATAGAAGCGCGGTCTCGCTCGCGGGAAACCGCATTACCGCAAGCTGGGATGTACCTTGGTAAACTCCCACAGCGACGCCAGAGGGCAGGGGAGGGGCATGTGGGATGGTGCACCATCCCCGGATTCCGAGGTCTAATCGACATCGCCAACATCATCTCCTTGCCCATCGGAGCGCGAGGCAGACATCAGAGGCGATCCTGCCTATCCCTTGCCGGGACGCAGGCGCAGCCCAAGGACGACGGCGCCTCCCAGCGCGACGCCGATGCCGGCGACGCAACCGGTCCAGCCGAGCTGCTGATAGGCTTGGCCGAGCACGGCGCTGCCGACGAAGCCCGCCCGCGAAATAGGCCGCGAGGTACATGCCGCTGGCCGCGGCGCGGTCATGCGCGGCGATGCGGCCCACCAAGCCGGTGGCGACCGCTTGGGCGAGGAAGGTCCCGGCGGCGACCAACACCATGCCGCCGGCCACCGCCGGCAAGCTCGGCAGGAGGAGCAGCGGCAGGCCGAGTGCCGCCAGCACCAGCCCTCCCACCAGCGTCGGCCGCGCCCCGATCGCAGCAACGATCCTGCCCGCGAGCGGTGTGGTCGCGACCGACGGCAGGAACACCAGGCAGATCAGGCCAAGCTGCATCGGCGACAGCCCGAAGGCCGGCCCTGCCAGGACGAAGTTCACGTAGGTGAAGGTGCCGACGAAGGCGAACAAGATGCAAAAGCCGATCGCGAAGCAGGTCAGCAGGACAGGGTTGCGCAGATGGGTAGCCCAGCCGGCGCCGGTCCCGCCCGCGGTCGGCGCCACCCGATCGATGGTCGCATGGACCAGCGCTACCCCGGCGAGGTTGAGCAGCGCGAAGCCGAGAAAGCATCCCACCAGGCCGACATGGTCGACGAGCGCCGCCGCGCCGAGCCGCCCGACCAGATTGCTCGCTACGTTGCCTGTGACATAGGCGGCGAAGGCGCTGGCGGATTGCCTCATGGCGCAGCGCTCCCCCAGATGCGCGAGGGTCAGGGTGAAGGCCGTCGCCATGCACAGGCCCTGCACGACCCGCAGGGCGGCAAAGCTCGGTAGGTCCGGCGCGGCCGATAGCAGGGCGGTCGGCCCGCCCAGCAGCAACAGGCTGGCCAGGATACCGTGCCGCCGCGGCACGCGCCGGCCGAACAGCGCCACGCCGAGCGCCGCGACAGCCATGCCGAGCGTCGTCGCGTTGACCGCCGTGCTCATTTCCGCCGGGCTGACGCCGTAGCGTACCGCGAGGCTCGGCAGGATGGCCTGCGCGGCGAACAAGTCGACCAGCGTCAGGAAGGCTATCAGCCCGATCAGCAGGCTGCGATGCAGCGCGAGCCGCCCAGCCATCGCGGGCGGCGCCATCACCTGGGTCTGCGGCATGGCAAGGCTCCTCGCCTGGGGCACCGATCGCATCGGGCGCGGCCGCGCCGTCACATCATGTGCGGGTCTTCCGCCGCGCCGAAGACGTCGGCCGACAGGACTACCGCCGGGACCTTCCCGGTGTTGCGCCACCAGTGGACGACGCGATGATCTTCCGGCGTCGCCTGTCCGGCCCGGTGCACGATCGGCACCGCGCAGATGTTCTTGAACTCGGTCATTTCGCCGCTTTCGATGTAGATTAGCGCCGGACGATTCTCATGGCTGTGTACCGGCACCTCGCCGCCGGGCTGCACGACCAAGCGCCGCAGGCGGAGCTGGTAGCCGCGCAGCCCGATCTTTTCCTCGCCGAGGTCGAGCGAGGTGAGCACGACATCCGCCACGTCCTTGCCCTGCTTCGGGCCATCGATGCCGGCCGCCGTCGCCGCCTTCCCGGGTGGGCACTCCGCCGCCCTGGCGGAGGACGCGATGAGCGTGCCGCCCAGGCCCATTGCTGCCGCCACCATCATGCGCCGCGTCGCGGTGCCGTTCGTCGTCTCGGTCATCTCGCCTCTCCTGAACTGCGCGGCACTCCCGCCGCGTCGCCATGATCGGGATTGGCCCCTGCTTGCGGAAATGCCATTCGGTGATGCAGTCGATGCCCGCGCGTTATGCCGCATGCGGCATCAGGATGCGGCGCAGCGACCGGATGGCCCGGTGGGTGGCGACCTTGATGCTCCCCGGCGTCAGGCCGCTCCGTGCCGCCGCTTCGGCGACTGGCAACTCCGCCAACTTCGCAAATGCCAGCGCGGTACGCTGCACAGGTGGCAACGAGGCGATCGCGCGCCGCAGTTCCGCCGCTTCGAGATTGCCGAGTGCCCGTGCCGGTTCTTCCGCATCACTGTCGGGTAGGTCGCAGAGCGGGATGGCCTGCCGCAGTGGCTTGGCACGCCGCCGCAGCCGATCGATGCAACGGCGCTCGCGGAGAGCTGCCAGCCAAGGCCGGATCGGACGTCTCGGGTCCCAGCTGTCGCGGATCTGGTGTAGTGTGAGCAGCGTGTCCTGCACCGCATCCTCCGCCTCGGCGGAATCGGTCAGGCGGCGGCGCGCGATGCCGCGCAGAAAGGGCAGTGCCGCACGCAGCAGGCGGTCATAGGCGCGGGCGTCGCCGGCTTGTGCGGCGAGCATCCACGCTTCCCAGGTGCTATCCCCGGCCGCCACGCGGATTGTCGCTCAGAATCATGTCGCTGTCCTCCTGCCTGTATCATGGGCAACAGGGTCGGCCCTGCGCCGGGTTGCCGGCCAAGGCCGATGCTGCATCGGCCTGATGCCGGCCGGTCATGGCAGAAGGGTCAGCCCTCGGGCGACAGCAGCGGTGGCAGCGCGGCGGCGCTCTCCGGCCAGCGGTATTGCCGGATTGCCCGCACGAAGCTCGCCAGCGGCGAGGACCAGCGGCGGCCGGCGACCGTCACCAGGCACACCTCGCGGCTGACCTCCGGGTCCTGCACCGGGCGGGTGACCAGACCGGGATGGGTGGCGGAGTATTCCGGCAGGAAGCAAACGCCCATCCCGGCCGCGACCATCGTCTGGATCCAGTCCTCGCGCTCGCTGCGATAGGACCGGACAAGGTTGGCGCCGCAGGCTCGCACTGCTCGCGCAGGACATCGCGGAACTCGCAGTTGATCCGCTGCAGGTAGGTCTCGCCGTCCATGTCCTGCATCACCACCGCATTGCGCCTGGCAAAGCGATGCCCAACCGAGCAGGCGACCACGAAGCGCTCGGCGTAGAGCGGCTCGGCGCGTAGCCTTTCCTCGAAGCCGTCGGCCTTGGCCATCACCGCGACGTCGATTTCGCTCTGCAGCAGGGCTTGCGACAGGCGGGCGGGCACGCTCTCGCTCAGTGTCAGCTCGACGCCCGGGTGGTCGGCGTGGAAGCGGTTGAGGAAGCCGACGAAACGCAGCGGGCCGATCGTGCACATCACACCGAGGCGGAGATGCGCGCTTTCCAGTCGCAGGAAGCGCGTCGCTTGCGCCTTCGCCGCCGTGGTGCGCGCCACCACCTCCTCGAGATGCGGCTGCATCAGCCGGCCGAGCTCGGTCAGGTGGGTGTTGCCGCGCTCGCGCGAGAAGAGCAGCCCGCCCAACTCGTCCTCGAGCTTCTGGATGGCGCGGGTCAGCGCGGGTTGGGTGACGTTGCACTGCTCCGCCGCCCGCGTGAAATTCAGCGTGCGGCAGACCGCGAGGAAGTAGCGGATCTCATGGATTTCCATGACGCCTCCGGGGCCAGAACGCCGGTCCGATCCTTGTTCCGGACAGGCTACCACGCACGTGCCGAGCGCCACCATGACCTGCATTGATCGACATATTGCCCGTCCGGCATTGGCTGAGCGCGCCGGCCCTGCCGTAGCGTCGGCCCGGATGAGGCAGGATGAGGACGGTGCCATGACGACCATCATGACTCCCGCAGGGCTGGCCGAGTTGGCCGGCCCGCCGCGACCGCTGGAAGGGCGCGTGGCGATCGTGACCGGCTCGACCTCCGGCATCGGGCTCGGCATCGCCGAGGCGCTGGCCGCGCGCGGCGCAGCGGTTGTGCTGAACGGCTTCGGCCCAACCGAGGAGATTGCCGCCACCTGCCGGCACCTGGCCGAGATGCATGACGTGCCGGTGCGCCACGACGAGGCCGACATGGCGCAGCCGGCCGAGATCGCCGCCATGGTGGAGCGCACGGCGCGGCCTTCGGCCCGTGCGACATCCTGGTCAACAACGCCGGCATCCAGCACGTCGCGCAGATCGAGGACTTCCCGCCGGGGAAGTGGGACTCGGTCCTGGCGATCAACCTCTCCGCCGCGTTCCATGCGATGCGGGCGGTGCTGCCGCGCATGAAGGCGCGCCGCTTCGGGCGGATCGTCAACATCGCCTCGGCGCATGGCCTGGTCGCCTCGCCCTTCAAGTCGGCTTATGTCGCGGCCAAGCATGGCCTGGTCGGGCTGACCAAGGTCGCGGCGCTGGAGGCGGCCGAGAGCGGGGTGACCTGCAACGCGGTCTCGCCCCGGCTATGTCTGGACGCCGCTGGTTGCGGGCCAGGTCGCCCAGCAGGCGATAACGCATGGCCTGTCCGAGGAGGAGGTGGTGCGCAAGGTCTTCCTGGCCGAGCAGCCGAACCGCCGCTTCGCCACAATCGAGGAAGTCGCCGGCACCGTCGCCTTCCTCTGCTCGCGCTCCGCCGCCGCCTCCATCACTGGCATCGCGCTGCCGGTCGATGGCGGCTGGACGGCGCATTGAGGGGATGCCGACCATGGACGGGACCAGGGAGACTGGCGCGCCGCGACGGGAGCAGGTGGTGCTGGTACTGCAGGGCGGCGGCGCGCTCGGCGCCTATCGAGGCTGGCGTGTTCGAAGCACTTGCATGACGCGGGCATTGATCCGGACTGGGTGATCGGCACCTCGATCGGCGCGATCAACGCCGCACTGATCGCCGGCAACGCGCCGGGCGACCGGCTGCCGCGGCTGAGAGCCTTCTGGGACCGGGTCGCGCATGACCCGCTGCTGGAGAGCTGGGCCAGCATGACCGGCCTGTCGGCGGTGCTGCCGCGCTGGGCGACGCTGGCGGGCGGCGTCGCCGGCTTCTTCCGGCCCCAACCCGCTGGCCTTCTTCGGCCTGCAGGTGCCGCTGACGCCGGAGCGCGCGCAGGGCTACTACCCACCGTGCCGCTGGCCGGCACGCTGGCCGGGCTGATCGATCCGGCCCGGCTGCGGGCGGGCGCGCCGCGACGGCGATCGGCGCCGCCAATGTCCGCACCGGCGAGATGCGCTACTTCGACAGCCGCGACATGCCGCTCGGCATCCTGCATGTCATGGCTTCTGGCGCGCTGCCGCCGGCCTTCCCCGCGGTGCGGATCGACGGCGAGCTGTGGTGGGATGGCGGCATCCTGTCCAACACGCCCGTCGGAATGCGTCTTCGACGACAACCCGCGGCGGGATCTGCTGGTCTTCCGCCGTGCATATCTGGAACCCGACGGGGCAGAGCCCGGAACCATCGCGCAGGTGCCGCATCGGCAGAAGGACTGACCGCAACATGCCAGCCGGGCCGCCAGCCACATCAGGCGCCGGCGGGCAGATGCACCGGCTGCGGCACGTGATCGAGGCGCTGGCGACCAAGCTGCCGCCCGAGGCGCAGGGGCGATCCCGCGGTGCGGGAGCTGGCCGCCTATGGCTGTCGCACGGTGATGCACGTGGTGCGGCTGCTGGCACCCGGCCTCGACCAGGAGGACCATGCCAAGGACATCGACTTCAGCCGCGCTGGCATCCGCGCGCGGTTGGGCGGCAGGCTTGGCCGACACGCGCCGGACCCTGGCAGCCCGGCCGTGGGAGCAAGCAGCCGATCCGCTGGAAGGCTTCGTGCTGCACAAGCTGCGACGCGAGGCGATGCCGGTGGCGGGCTGAGATGAGGCGGAGGACCGGTTCGATGCGCAGCATGGTCATCGGCCATCACCTTGCTGGCTGGGCTTGCGGGCCAGGCGGCGGCAGGTCCGGCCGAGGAGGCGCGGCGCCTCTATGCCGACTTCGTCGTGGCGCAGAACGCAAATGACCTGGCTCGGGTCCGTGGCCTACTACTGGACAGCCCAGGCTTCCTCTGGGTCACCAATGGCCTGTCGGTCTGGGGGCCGGACGCAGCGGTAGCGCGGCTCGCCCGGTTCCATGCGAATGAGGTCTGGCGCATCGAGCCCGACGAGGATCGCGCCCGCACCGTCGAGGTCGCCGCCGATGCGGCCTTCCTCCATGTGCCGCTGACACTGACCGTCGGGTCAGGCGGTGCGGCCGTCGCACTACCGCATCCTCATCACCGCGCTCTGCGCCGACACGCCGGCGGGCTGGCGCATCGCCGCGCTGTTCACGACTGACGAGAACCGCGACGAGGCCGGGCGTTGAGCCATGCCGCGCCCTGCAACTCCAGCCCCGGCGTTGCGGATGCTGGCGGGCTGCGTCCTGCTACTCTGCGCTGGTGCGGCCAGCCAGGCGCGTGGACAGCCCGATACTCCGCCACCAGCACGCGCCCACTGCTGCGGGTCATCACCGGTCACGCTGCGCCCTTCGTACGGCTGCCCGGTACGCCGGTCTCCGGCCACAGCATCGAGGTCTGGCAGGAGGTCGCACGGCGCCTCGGCGTGGACACCGCCTGGACCGTGCTGCGCAGACCTCAGCGACGAGGCGCAGGTCGACGCGGTCGTCGAAGGCCGGGCGGACCTCGCCATCTCCGCACTTGCCATCACTGCCGAACGCGAGGCGCGGGTCGACTTCAGCCTGCCATACGTCGATTCCGGGCTGCAGGTCCTGGTGGCCGCGGAGAATGCCCATCCGCTCGCTGCCATGCTGTCGGCCTTGCTGTCGCCGGCGATCCGGGACCTGCTCGCCGTCGGTACGATCATCATGTTGGCGCTGGCACATCTTCTCTGGCTGGTAGAGCGCCGGCACGATCCCGCCTTTCAGCGACCCTACCCGCGCGCAATCGCGGAGGGGCTGTGGGGCGTGGTGCTGATCGTCGCCACCGGCGAACATGGCGATCGCCATACTCCGCGCGTGGTGAAGCGCCTTACGGCTCGCCATGCTGTGGCTGCTTGGGATTGTGATGATCGCTCAGTTCACCGCGACGGTGACGGCGGCGCTGACGGTAGACCAGCTTCGCTCGGATATTCGCGGGCCGAACGATCTGCCGGGCCGGACCATTGCGACCGCGCCCGGCAGCATCGCCGCAGCTTGGCTGCAGGCCCATGACCTACCCTTCGTGCCGGTCTCGGACACCGAGCACGCCTACGGGATGCTGGTCCGCGGCGAGATCCAGGCGATCGTCTACGAGGCGCCGCAGTGCAGGCATTGGCTTGCAATGCGCGGACCGAGCATGGCAGCGCTGGTCGGCCCGGTGTTCCGGCCCGAGCACTACGGGATCGCCCTCCCACCTGGCAGCCCACTGCGCAAGCCGATCAACGTCGCGCTGCTGGCGATGCAGGAGGACGGCACCGCGGACGCGATCGGTCGGCGCTGGTTCGGCATGCCGCACTAAGCGAACCGCTGCGGGCTTGCAGGAGGCAGTCAGACGTAAATCCTCCTCAGATTTCCTGGTCCAGCTTGGCGGGAATCGACCGGATAAGGCTCAATGTGGAGTCGTGGTCCCGACGATAATGGGGATCTGCTGCAGGAATGCTCTCCTGAGTGACGCTGTTCTTGCAAAGGCATGTGCTGGTATCCTCGGCAGGGTAAATCTCGTTATGGCGCGTACCGGGTGAAGACGAAGTCGTCCGCCTTTGCCGCACGGGAATGGCAAGGGGCACATGTGCCGGAGCAGAACGTCGCTGCGGTTCGGCTTGCCGTCTTCAAACTGGCCATATCCCCAACCGCCAGTGCCGGCGTATCTCCGCGAATCTTTGACACTGATCTGGACATTCGTCGCAGCCCCGGGCACGAAGGATTGGGCTTGGCCGAAGACCGCATTGTTTTCAGCTGACGGCACGTATTGCCACGCCAGCCTAGCGATGATTCCTCCGTCAGGGAAAGGGCGTGTTCTGTCACGGAAGGCCCTCACCGCGACGTCGTTCCCGAGAATGGCCTGTATGTCGTTGAGGCTACCAGCCTCATGGGCGACGCTGACGAGTTGCCAGTCGCGGTACCCGGCAGGAAGCCTGACGCCGAAGACCGCCGAAGCGTCGTCATCGGCGCTCCCTGCCGCGGCCGGGGCCAACGCCAGGACGCATGCCGCTGACATTCTAATGCATGTTTGAGAAGCTAAGCACGGCATTCGACCGCCCTCCTTTCACCTAGCCAAAGGTCGCACTGAAGAGCGACAGTCCCGGCATCTCTGCCTCGACAACCAGCAGATGCTCGCCATAGGCGGTCCCGTCGTGCAGCGTATAGAGTGTCGGCCGACCAACCTCGATCTCCTCCGCCGCGCTGCCATCCACCGAGACCCGCAGCCTCCCGCCCCGCGTCGCGGCCGCCACCAGATGCTGCTTCGAGGCGGAGAAGCGCAGGCGCAGTCCGCCGCGCTCCGAGCGAAGCACCAGCGCCTCCTCCTCGCGGTTCCAACTGCCATCGAGTTGGTACTGGTTCAGCCGCGGGCCATCGCCCGTGAAGGCATAGGCCGCCTCGCCCCTTCGCGGCGACTGAGCGCGGTCCTGGGGCGTGAGGTGCTGCGCGCCAAAATAGATCTCGGGCGAACGGATCCGCGACAGGTCCAGGTCATCGCCCGGCCTGCCGACGGGCCTGGACGTGGACAGGCCGAGCAGGGCCTGGATCGCGCCCTCCATCTCGCGCGCATAGCCCTCGCCCTCACGTAGCAGGACGATCCGGCCGTCACGGTCCAATAGGTAGAATGCAGGCCAGACCCGGTTGCTCCAGGCCCGCCACGTCTGGAAGTTGTTGTCCTGGCCCACGGGGTAGCTGATGCCGAACTCGCGGACCGCATCCTCCACGTTGTGGCGGACGCGCTCAAAACCGAATCTGGGCGTGTGGATGCCGACAACCCTGCAGACCGTACGGGCCGTACTCCGCCTGCCAGCGGTTGAGATAGGATACTGTGCGGCGGCAGTTAATGCAGGAATAGGTCCAGAAATCGACCAGCACCACCTCGCCGCGCAGCCCCGTGATGGTCAGTGGCGCCGGGGAGTTGAGCCAGCCGTCAATGCCGACGAATTCCGGCGTCCCGCGCGACTGGGCGGCGCTGCGGGTAATGGATGGCAGGCTTGCCATCGCGGCGCCGGCGGCCAGCAGCACTGGCAGGAACGAGCGACGGTCCATAGGATCCTCCTTGCCTGACCGGCGCCGCTCAGGCGGCGTCCGCGTCGATGACGGCCTGGGCGAATTCGCGCGGCGCTTCCTGCGGCAGGTTGTGACCGATCCCGCCCTTGATGAGCCGATGTGCGTACCGGCCGGTGAACCGCCCGGCATAGGACGCTGGGTCGGGATGCGGCGCGCCATTGGCGTCGCCTTCCAGAGTGATGGTCGGCACCCGGATGGAGGGTGCCTCGGCCAAGCGCTGCTCCAGCTCATCGTATTGCTGCTCGCCCTGGGCCAGTCCGATCCGCCACCGGTAGTTGTGGATGACGATGCTGACATGGTCCGGATTGTCGAAGGCCTGAGCACTCCGCTCGAAGGTCGCGTCGTCGAAATCCCACCGAGGCGAGGCGGTCTGCCAAATGAGCTTGGCGAAATCTCTCCGATAAGCCTCGTAGCCGGCGCGGCCACGGCTGGTGGCAAAGTAGAATTGGTACCACCAGGCGAGTTCCGCCCGCGGCGGCAGCGGTACCTTATTCGCCTCCGGGCTGCCGATCAGGTAGCCGCTGACTGAGACGAGTGCCTTACAGCGCTCCGGCCAGAGGGCCGCCATGATATTGGCTGTCCGCGCGCCCCAGTCATAGCCAGCGATCACCGCCCGCTGGATGCCGAGCGCGTCCAGCAGCGCGATCATGTCGACCGCAAGCGCCGATTGCTGGCCGTTGCGCACCGTCTCCTGTGAAAGGAAGCGCGTGGCACCGTAGCCACGGAGATAGGGGATGATCACCCGGTATCCGGCCGCAGCAGCAGCGGCGCAACCTCGACATAGCTGTGGATGTCATAGGGCCAGCCATGCAGCAGGAGGACGGCAGGACCGTCCGGGCGGCCGGCTTCCGCATAGCCAATATTCAGCAGCCCGGCTTCGACCTGCCTCCAGCTGTGCAAAGGCGGTGCTGCCGCCAAAGCGTTGAGCCGTTGCCGAACTGGAAAGCGCGAGCTGGGCGGCCAAGCCGACTGCGGCGCCACTTAGAAGCCTGACGGCGGCGCGGGTTGATGGTCTCGGGCTGCATGGAAGCCTCCTGGGTGCCGTGACAAGCAGGTGGACCATGCCGCACCGGCCCGCCCTCCGCTTGCAGGCGGCCTTTAGAGTGGCTTGAGATGCCAATGATTTCTGGCCCTGTCGGCCCATGCTAGCCTCGGGGCGTCATTTACGGGCGGCGGCGTGTTTTACCAGTTTGGGACATCAACCCTCGATCCGGCCCGGCGCGAGTTGCGCCAGGGCGGCAGTCTCGTCAGCCTGGAACCGCAGGTCTTCGACCTGCTGGAGTTCCTTATCCGAACGCGGGAGCGCGTCGTCAGCCGCGACGACCTCATGGCCGAGGTCTGGCATGGCCGCATCGTCTCGGAGGCAACGCTCAGCAGCCGGATCAATGCGGCCCGGGCCGCGATAGGTGACAATGGCGCCGAGCAGCGCCTGATCCGGACCTTTCCTCGCAAGGGTATCCGCTTCGTCGGGGCGGTGGAGGAGGTGACCGAGGCCACACCGGTGAACCTCGCCAGCGAGGTCAGGCTGCCCTCGCTCGCCGTCTTGCCCTTTGCCAATATCGGCAGCGATCCCGAACAGGACTACTTCGCCGACGGCATGGCGGTGGAGATCATCACCGCACTGACGCGGATCAGCGGGCTCTTCGTCATCGCCCGCAACTCCTCTTTCGTCTACAAGGGCCAGGCGGTCGACATCCGTCAAGTCGGGCGGGAGCTCGGTGTCGGCTATGTGCTGGAAGGTAGCGTCCGCCGCGGCGGCGACCGACTGCGCATTACCGGCCAGCTGGTTGATGCGGTGTCTGGTGCACATCTCTGGGCCGACCGCTTTGAGGGCGACCTTGGCGACGTCTTCGCACTGCAGGACCGCGTCGCGGAACGCGTCGTCGCAGCGATCGAGCCGACGCTGCAACTCGCCGAAATCGAGCGGCACCGGCAGGGGCGACCGGAGCGGCTCGACGCTGGTGACCTCCTACTGCGCGCCTCGGCGCTGGAGCATGAATTCACCGCTGACAGCATGGCGGCGGCGCTGCGCTGCCTCGAGCAGGCGCTGGCAATCGAGCCCGGCTATGCGCCAGCGATGGCCGCCGCGGCCTATTGCCACGCGCAGCGCCATTTCCAGGGCTGGGCTCCACCCTCTGGTGCGGTCTGTGCCGAGGCGCTGCGGCTGGCCAAGCGCGCCGTGGAACTCGCTCCCAATGACGCGCAGGTTCTGTGGATGGCGGCCTTCGCGGTGTGGAACATGGCGGGGGAGGGGCGGGAGAGGGCTCGCGAGCTGTTCGGCCGCTCGCTGCTGCTCAACCCGCACTCCGCCATGGCGCTTACCCTGGCCGGCTGGATCGAGATTGTCTGCGGCAACCAGGGCACCGGCCGCGAGATGCTGGCAAGGGCGCAACGGCTCAACCCGCGCGACCCACGCAGCTGGCTGCTCTCGGGCGCGATGGCGATCGCCGCTGTAGTCGATGAGGATTTTGCGCGAGCAGCGAGTTGGGCGGAGAAGGCGCTTGTCCAAAACCGGCGCTTCGCCGTGGCGCTGCGCGTGCTCGCCGTCGCCTTGGTGAAGCTTGGACAGCCGGAGCGGGCGAGGCAAGTCGTGCAGGAACTGTTGGCGATCGAGCCGGAGCTCACGATCTCGGGCTTCCTCGCTCGGATACCCATGCCTGTTGAAGCGATGGCAAGAACCTACGCCAAAGCGTTGGGAGTTGCTGGCTTACCCCAGTAGGAGCTTCAGATAGGGCGATTGTCTGTTCGGTAGAAACATCATGGAACATCTCGGGTGCCGAGGCGCTTTGACGTTCTAACCATCCGCAATTCAGCTGGCGTCTGCCGCCGGAACAGGCGAGGTTATGGAGCGGTGCCTCGCTTGCGGGAAACGGCATTGCCGCAAACTAGGCCCTGTTAGCGCCTGAACGCTGCGGCGTTGTTGGCGTTGGGCCGCCTTTGTGAAGGGGCGGCAGTGGTTCTGACAGATGAGCAATGGGCTGTGCTGGAGCCGCTGGTGGAGGCGTGCCGCCCGCACGCGAAGGTCCCGCCGAGCAACCTGCGGCGGACACTCTCGGCCATCATCGGGCGGCACACGAACGGGGCGAAGTGGCGCGCCGTGCCTGAGGCGTTCGGGCCGTGGTGGATGGCGGCGCAGACCTTCATTCGCTGGTCGCGCCTTGGCGTGTGGGAGCGACTGCTCGCCGTGGCGCAGGCACGCGGCGTCGAACTCGGCATGGCCTTCCTCGACGGCACCTCGATCCGCGCTCACCAGAAGGCGGCAGGGGCGGCCAAAAGCCGACACTTCGGCGCAGCGGGGCGCAGGTGAGGCGCTTGGCCGTTCTCGCGGCGGCTATGGCACCAAGGCCTGCGTGATCGCCGACGGGACAGGCCGCGCGGTTGCCTTTGCTCTTGCACCCGGCCAGGCGCACGAACTGCCCCATGCCATCCCGCTGCTCGCGCGCCTTCCCGGCGTGCCGGTCTGGGTAGTGGCCGACCGAGGCTACAGCAGCCACACCTTCCGCCAGCACCTCTGGGACCTCGAGGCGCGGCCCGCCATCCCGCCGAAGGTCAACGAGGCGACCGTCGCCTGCCCGGCGCCCGTCGACGTCAATCGCAACCGCGTCGAGCGCCTCTGGGCGAGGGCTGAAAGAGTGGCGCGCCGTCGCCACCCGCTACGAGAAGACCGCCGCATCCTTCCTCGGCGTGCTCTGCCTCGCCGCCACCGCCGACTGGCTCAGGCGCTAACGGGGCCTAGAGTGGCGTCGGCACCTAATGGGTGACCACAGGCAGCGACGGTCCCGGTGGTCCACGCCCAACAAGTGAGTCCCGGCCGACGGCCTGCCGGTCAGGCACCTTGGGTGGCCGTCTCCGGCGGGTACTATCCGTCTGGCGGCATCCAATAGCCGGCTCGACCTCGAGGTGCCGCTCAATAGTCTCGACCTAACAGCCGAGCCGAGGAGTAAACTGTGAGTTTGGCCTTGCCTCCGGCGTCTACGACGCGCGGCTCTGGGCCGGCCAACGCCGGAAGGCGAGCGGGCGCTGCGCGAGGCCTACGGCTACATTGCCCAAGGCGACGCCGCCTACACCCGCCGCGCCTATGCCGGTGACCGGCAGCACTTCTATGCTCCGGCTTCGGAGGACCAAACTACGTGTCGAGGCGGCTGGACTCATCATGGGGCGTGCTGGAGAGCATCGAGAACCCACAACACAACCGCTGCGTGGACGTGTTCACGCGTCCCGACGGAAGCTTCGGTTTAAAGAGTTCCGCCGCGATGCAGAGGACGCTGGAGTGTGGACCCGGTCCACTTTGTTGCAGCGGTCGGCGGCTTGGGCCGCTTCGGGTAGGATGAGGACGGGGCGTGCCCCGTTCACCGTCCAGGGGCCGCCCTCTTGCCATTCAAAGTCAACGCCGCTCGGCGTCACCACATTCCCAAGCAGAAGCACCGGGTCACCAACTGGGCCGAGTACGATGTCGGCCTGCGCGCCCGTGGCAGCCTCACCGTTTGGTTCACGCCGGAGGCGATCGAGGCCTGGAAAGCCGAGCCACGCACTGGACGGGGCGGGCAGCCCATCTACTCCGCGCTGACGATCGCCACTGCCCTGACGCTGCGGGCGGTGTTCCGCCTGGCGCTGCGCCAAACCGAAGGCCTGATCGGCTCCATCCTGCAGTTGCTTGGCCTCGACCTCGCCGTGCCGGACCACTCGACCCTCAGCCGCCGGGCCGAGACGCTGGAGGTGACGCGGCCGCGCTGCGAGCGTGAGCCGGTGCACCTGTTGGTCGACAGCACCGGACTACGGCTGTGCGGTCCCAGCAGCTGGCTGGACGAGAAGCATGGCAGCAAGCGGCGCCGAGCCTGGAAGATGCTGCACCTCGCCACCGACGCCGACACGGGTCAGATCGTCGCCTCGCTGCTGACCGACAGGGATGCCGATGACGGCTCGCAAGTCGGCCCCTTGCTCGATCAAGTCGATGGTTCGATGGCGGCCTTCATCGGCGATGGCGCCTACGACCGGGACGATGTCTACGGCGAGGTCGCGGCGCGCTATCCCGACGCGGTCGTAGTGGTCCCGCCACGCTTGAGCGCGGTGCCGAGTGCGATGGCCGAGACCACGCCGACCCAGCGGGACGTGCATCTGCAATGTATCGCCGAGCGCGGCCGCCTGGGTTGGCAGCGAACCTCCGGATATAACTGGCGTGCTCTGGTGGAGGCCGACGTCTCCCGGTGGAAGCGCGTCATCGGCGACGGGCTGCGTTCGCAAACTGATGGGCGCCAGACGACGGAGGTAGCCATCGCCGCCGACGTGCTGAATCGAATGCTCGAGCTTGGGCGGCCGGACTACGTCCGCATCGCATGATCCCAAACGCGGACGGGGATCAATGCGTCCAGGCCGCTGACCCGTGCAACACGATGGCGGCGATCTCCTGCGCCGCTGTCACGATGGCCTGCGCGCCGGAGCCGCAGACGCGGTTCACCGTCATCGCCGGCACCGTCACCGGCACCCCGCCATGGATGGCGGCCTGCCGGGCCGGGTTCATCCGGTTGCCGGCCTGGACGACACTGCCGACCTTCTCCGGCGCGAGGCCAGCGCGCGAGGGTCTCGCGTACCATGGTGGCGCCAAGCTCCGTCGCGGGCACGCCCTTCAGCATGCCGTTATACGAACCGATCGCGGTGCGGACCGGGTGGTAAAGGACGATCTCCTGCGTGCTCATGGCCTTCTCCGCGCCGCCGTGGCGCCGCTGCTGCTGATCCGTCAGGCCGCGCCGAGGCGGCGTCTTCGCGAAGGGCAGGCTGCGCACCCGCTGCCCGGTGAGCGCCGCGACCGCATTGGCCACCGCCGGCGGCACGCCGGGCAGGCCCGGCTCGCCGATGCCGCCCATCGGCGCACCGCTCTCGACGATCTTCACATGCACCCGCGGCATGCGGTCGCGCGCCAGGATTGAGTAGGAGTCGAAGTTACGCGCCTTCGGCGCGCCGTTCTCGAACACCGCCTCCTCCAGCAGCGAGGAGGAGAGCCCGAGCGCGACGGCCGACTGCACCTGCGCCGTGATGATGGCGGGGTTGACGACGGAGCCCGGGTCGATCGCCACCCAGACATCATGCACCACGACCTCGCCGTCGCGGATCGAGACCTCGGCGATGGTCGCCACCTCGGTCCCGAAGGGCGTCGCCATAGCGACGCCGCGGGCGTGCCGGCCGCCCTCCGCCTCGAACGGGCCCCGCTTCCACCCGCCGGAGAGATCGGCCACCGCCTGCAGTAGGGCGCGCTGGCGCGGCCGGTCCCGCAGCAGCGCCATGCGCAACGCGAAGGGGTCCTGGCCGCCGGCCTCGGCCACCTCGTCGAGGAAGGACTCGTAGAAGTAGTCGTTCATCGAATGGCCGACCGAGCGCCAGAAGGCGATCACCACTGGGTGCGCCTGCCGGACATAGTCGATGCGGCGGTGCGGGATCGCGTAGGGCTTCTCGACGATGCCCTCGACCACCGAGGGATCGACCGGGGAGGTGCCGAGCACGGCGCCGAAGTAGCGGCCGATCGGGCCCTCGCCGACCACCGCGGCATGCAGCGCGACCGGCATCCCGGCCGCGTCCAGCCCGGCCCGGAAGCGGGCGAAGCCGAGCGGCCGCAGCGCGTCGCGGCCGAACTCCTCCTCCCGGCTCCAGAGCACCTTCACCGGCCGTCCCGCGGCCTTGGCCAGCAGGATCGCCTGCACGAAGGAGTTTGCGTGGTCGTAGAGGAAGTGCCGGCCGAAGAAGCCGCCGAGCATGGGCGAGTGCAGCGTGACCTGTGCCGGCTCCAGCCCGGCGATCTTCGCTGCGACGGATTGGAACAGCTCCGGCATCTGGTTCGGCGCCCAGAGCTCCAGCCCGCCCTCCGGGGTGAAGCGCGCGAGGGCGGAGGGCGGCTCGAGCTGCCCATGCGCCAGGTAGGGCGCGTCGTATACCGCCTCCACCACCTTCGCCGCGCCGCGCAGCGCCGCCTCGGCATCGCCCTCGCTCTCGGCCGGCACGCCCGCGCCGCGCTCGGCCCGCAGCGAGGCCAGCATCCCGGCCGAGGAGAAGTCGGCGGGCAAGCCGCCCTGGCCGTCCGTCCAGGCGACCTGCAGCGCCTCCACCGCGCGGCGGGCGCGCCACCAGCTTCTCGGACAGCACCGCGACCGCGCCGGGGAGGCGATGGATGGACTGCACCCCGGGCATCGCACGCACCTCGGCTTCGTTCAGCAGCGCGCCGGCTCGGCGCCGAGCCTCGGGGCATGCTGCACCGCCGCCTGCAGCATGCCCTCGACCCGCTGGTCGATGCTATAGCGGGCCCGGCCGGTGGACTTATCGTGGATGTCGAGCCGCGGCACCGGCTTGCCGATCCAGCGGAAGCTCTGCGGATCGCGCAGCGGCACGGTCTCCTTCGGCGGCAGCGCCAGGGCGGCGGGGCGAGCTCGCCATAGCCGCGGCTGCGGCCGGAGGCGCGGTGCAGGACCCGGCCGGCCTCGGTGGTCAGCTCGGCTTCTGGCAGCTTCCACTCCAGCGCCGCGGCGCGGACCAGCATATCGCGCGCGGTGGCGCCGAGCCGGCGCATGATCGCGTAGGAAGAGCGGGTGGAATAGGAGCCGCCGGTCATCCGGATGCCGTTCACCACGAGGTAGTCGGCGCCGGGTGGGGCGCAGTCCACGATGAAGCGCTCGGGCTCGACATCCAGCTCCTCGCCGACGATCTGCGCCATGGCGGTGGCGATGCCTTGGCCGCCCTCGACGAAGGGGCTCAGCAGCCGCACCGTGCCGTCGGGGCGGATCTCTAGGAAGGCGGGGACGCGGGTGCCGGGCCGCGGCGCCGCGGCGGCGGCGCCCTCCCGCTGGGCACGCGCCATGCGGCCGGGCAGGGCGATGCCGAGGACGAGCGCACCGGCGCCGAGGCCGAGCAGGCCGCGCCGGGACAGGTTGGCGGGCCGGGCGGAGAGGCGCAGCGCGGCGGCCTGCGCCAGGGTCGGGATCGTGCCGTCCATCGTCATGCTCCTCAACCCGCCGCCGCCTGGCGGATGGCATCCGCGATGGCGTTGTAAGTGCCGCAGCGGCAGAGATTGGTCATCGCCGCGGCGATGTCCTCGTCCGAGGGCTTCGGCGTCTGCTGCAGCAGCGCCGTCGCCGCCATCACCTGGCCGGACTGGCAATAGCCGCATTGCGGCACCTGCCGCGCCACCCAGGCCTCCACCACGCGGCGGCCGACCGGATCCGCCTCGATCGTCTCGATGGTGGTGACCTGCGCGCCGGCGACGGCCTCGACCGGCGTGACGCAGGAGCGCGTCGCCTGCCCGTCCACCAGCACGGTGCAGGCGCCGCATTGCGCGATGCCGCAACCGTATTTCGTGCCGACCAGGCCGAGCGTGTCGCGGATCGCCCAGAGGAGCGGCGTGTCCGCCTCGATGTCGAGGCGGTGGATCTGGCCGTTGATGGTGAGCTCGATCATGGGATGTCCTGCGGCATGCGAAGGAATAGTCCTAGTGTGCGGCGTCGTGGAACCAGACGCCGGAGCGGACGGCGGAAGCCAGGGTGGTGCCGTAGATGACCAGGGCGAGCGCGGCGGCAGCGAAGAGCCAGCGCAGCTCGCCGGTGAGCCGCAGCGCCAGCCAGCCGCCGCCGGCCGCAACCAGCAGCCGCAGGAAGCCGATACCCAGCGGCCAGGCGAGCCGGCCGGCGCCCTGCGAGGCGAAATAGAGCGCCATGCCGAGGCCGAAGAAGCCATAGGCCGGCCCGACGAGGCGGAGATAGGTGCTGCCCGTCCCGAGCATCGCCGGGTCGGCGCTGAACAGCGCCAGCCAGGCGCCCGGCCAGATGGCGGCGGCGAGGCCCACCGCCTCGGTCAGGACGAAGGCAAGGGCACCGCCGGTCAGGGCGATGCGCAACGCCCGCTCGCGCTGCCCGGCGCCAATGCTGGTGCCGACCAGCGCGACGAGCGGCGCGCCGAGGCCGAAGGCGAGCGGCACCAGCAGGTATTCCAGCCGCGCCCCGGTGCCGAAGCCGGCCACCGCGTCGAGCCCCGCATGCGCCGCCACCAGCGCGGTGAGCAGCGCGATGGTGACGTTGGTCTGCAGCGAGGTGATCGAGGCGACCGCGCCGATGCGGAGGATCTCGCGCAGCATCGGCCAGCGCAGCGGCACCGGCCGAAAGCGCGCGAGGTTGCGGCCGGAGAGCACGTACCAGCCGAGCACGGCGCAGCCCAGGACGTAGAAGCTGACCAGCGCCGCGCCGCCGCCGGCGACGCCGAGCGCGGGAAAGGGCCCGATCCCGAAGATCAGCAGCGGCGAGAGCGGCACCAGCAGCACCACGCCGGCGCAGATCACCAGGGCCGGCACCAGCATGTTGCCGGTGCCGCGGATCACGCTCGCCAGCCCGTTCATCAGCCAGAGCAGCGGATTGCCGAGGAAGACGATATTGGAATAGGCGAGCGCCGCCTCCAGCGCGCCGCCCTCGCCGCCGAGCGCCCGGTAGATCGGCCGGCCGAAGAGCAGCATGACGGCCGAGAAGCCGAGCCCGAGCGCGAGGTTGATGACGACGGCATGTAGCACCAGCGCATCCGCCGCATCGCGCCGGCCCGCGCCCAGCGCCGCGCGCGACGGCCGAGGAGATGCCGCCGCCCATGGCGCCGCCCGAGACCATCTGCATCAGCATAACCGGCGGGAAGACCAGCGCCATGCCGGCCAGAGCGTCCGTGCCGAGATGCGAGACCCACCAGGTCTCGATCAACCCGGTCGAGGCCTGGGGCGAGCATGATGAGGATGTTCGGCCAGGCCATGCGCAGCAGCATCGGCACGATCGGGTCATGCAGCAGGCGCTGGGTGCGCGGGTTCAGCGTGGCGGCGGCCGTACTCATGCGCCGGTCCCCCTCGGCGCTGGCGCGCGGGCGCCGTAGACCTGCAATCCGCAATAGGCGGCGGCCAGCAGCGGCGTGGCGAGACCCGCGGCGGCGGCCCGGCGGAGCAGGTCGCCGAGGATGTGGTCGGCCTCGAGCCGCGGCGCCGCCGCCTCGATGTCGCGCATCATCGAGGCCGCCCAGCGCGAGGTCGGGTCGGTGAGCATGCGGCTGGTCTGCTCGGCGGAAGCGGGGCCTGGCGCATGGCCCGCGGCGGCGGCGATGGCACGGCACTCCGCCATCATCGCCTCGGCGATGGCGCGGCCGTCCTGGGTCGCCATGATTTCCCCGACCGTGCCGCGCATCAGGCAGGTCAGCGCCGCCCCGGCGGCGAGCATGCACCACTTCTCCCACATGTCCTGCAGAATGGCGTCGCTGGCCCGGGCGGCGACCGGGGTGCGGGCGAAGAGCCCGGACAGCGCCTCGACCTGCCAGGGCGGCGCGCCCGCGCGTCCGCCGAAGAGGATCAGGTCGCCCGGGCTGGTGTGGCGGATGGTGCCGTCAGGGGCGAGCGTCGTGGCGATGTGGCAGGCGCCGCCGAGCACCCGGCCGGCGCCGAAGCGAGCATCCAGCGCATCGAAATGCGCCAGGCCGTTCAGCAGCGGCAGCACCGCCGTCTCCCGCCCGACCACCGGCGCGACGGCCTCAATCGCGCTGTCGAAGTCGTAGGCCTTACAGGTGAGCAGGACGAGGTCGAAGGGGCCGGTGACCGCGCCGGCGAGGAGACGCGGCACCGCGCGCCTGAGCGTTGCGCCGCGGCTGGCCACCACCAGCCCGTCGCGGTCGAAGCTGCGCCGCGCGGCGCCCCCGCACTAGGAAGCTGACCTCGCCACCGGCCTCGGCCAGGTGCAACCCGTAATATCCGCCGATGGCGCCGGCGCCGAGGACGAGGATGCGCATCCGACACAGCTCCTGCCGAAGATTGTGGCCGCATTGATGACGACCGCAATGTTTGACATAAGTTGCGCTCGCCATTAAAACTGTCAAGCCGACAAATCGGCGATGGGAGGGCGCCAGTGCGCGTCTCGAAGGAACAGGCTGCAGAAAACCGGGCCAGGATCGTGCGGGAGGCTGCCCGGCTGTTCCGTGAGCGGGGCTCTCCGGCGCCGGCGTCGATGCACTGGCCGAGGCGGCCGGGCTGACCCATGGCAGCCTCTATAGCCAGTTCGGCTCGAAGGAGCGGCTGGCGGCCGAGGCGATCGAGCATGCGCTGGCCCGCAGCGCCATGGCGCGCATTCCCGAGGATGGTGGGCCGGAGACCCTCTCGACGATCATCGCGCGCTATCTCTCGCCGGCGCATCGCGATGCGCCCGGCAAGGGCTGCACCTTCGCCGCGCTCGGCTGCGAGATGCCGCGTCAGGGCGCGCCGGTGCGGCGGGCCTTCACCGAGGGGCTGCGTGCCCGGCTGGCAGGCTTGTCCGCGCTGCTGCCGGGGCAGAGCAAAGCGCGGGAGGACCGGGCCCTGGCGCTGCTGGCCGGCATGGTCGGGGCCCTCATCCTCGCCCGCGCGGTGGATGACCCTGAGTTCTCTGACCGTATCCTGGATGCAACCAGCGCCGCCTTGCAGGACCACGTTCAGGTCGAGTGAGGGTGGAGGCACGGCCCACGTCACCTTTATGCTGATTAGCTTGGTGCTTGGGACGGTCGTGGCCTGTTTTAGCAAGTCGGGCTGCGGCGCGGCCGCTAAGGCAGAACCATGCACTTCCCGCGGGTTAGAGCCCATCCGGAAAGGAATTGAATCGCCTGAATCGGATGTGATCTCGCTGTTCCTGCGGGCGATCTGCGGGAGGAGACGGATGGCATGGACGGCGGAACATCGGCGTGCGGCGGACCGGCGGGGGCTGCGCTATCCCTCAGATTTGACGGATGCCGAGTGGGCGCTGGTTGCGCCACTGATCCGGCCAGCGAAGCACGGCGGCAGGCCCCGCAAGGTGGACGTGCGCGAGGTGTTGAACGCGGTGTTCTACGTGCTCTCCGCCGGCTGCCAATGGAGCGCGCTGCCGAAGGACCTGCCGCCGAAGAGCACGGTTTGGGATTACTTCTCGCGCTGGGAATGGGAAGGCACCATCGAGCGCATCCACCACGCGCTCTACGTCGCGGTGCGCGAGGGTGCCGGGCGTGAGGCCAGCCCGACGACCGCGATCATCGACAGCCAGACGGCGAAGGGCGCGCAAAAGGGGGCTCTACGCTCGACCCGTCCGGCTACGACGCGGGCAAGAAGGTCGTCGGCCGCAAGCGCCACCTGCTGACCGATACCATCGGCATGCTACTCGCGGTCATCGTGCATCCCGCCAACGTGCAGGACCGCGATGGCGCCGAGCCGCTGCTGCGCCAGGCGCGCAGGCTGTTCCCCTTTGTCGAGCGCATCATCGGCGATGCAGGCTATCAGGGGCCGAAGATGGCCGCCGCCGTCGCCCGCACCGGTACATGGAAGATGGAGATCGTGCGACGCTGCGATAGGCGCACCGCTTCGTCGTGCTGCCGAAGCGCTGGATCGTCGAGCGCACCATCGGCTGGATCAGCCGCAACCGGCGGCTGGCCCGCGACTTCGAGCGGCATTGCCGCATCGCCGCCGCCTTCGTCCGCATGGCCATGATCCGCATCATGCTTCGACGGCTGGCAACAAAGCCCTCAGCATGAACCCAAACTTCCCGGATGGGCTCTAACAACTTGACTATGCCCCGGGCAGGGCTATCGGGGAGGCTAGCGCGTCACCGCCGGCGCCATCACGCCGTCGGGCCATTCCGATGCCTGCCTCTGCGGTTGCGGCGCGCAGGACGGCGCCGGCACCGCGCATGGCTGGAAGCCGCTCGGCGGCTGGCGCTTCGGCAACACTATCGATGGCTGTCAGGCGGAGTACCTGCTGGTCCCGGACGTCATGGCCAACCTCGTGCCGGAGCGGCTGGCAATGGCGCGGCAACTTGGAGCTCCGCGCTACTATTCCGACCGATGCCGCGACGGTCTGGTGCTGGAATGCCGTGCCATCCGCAATGCGCGGGAGGAGATCGGCCTCGACAGCATCATCGTCATGGTGCCGTTCCGCTGCGGGCGGCGGACCAGGCCCTCGCGATCATGGCCGAGCACGGGATGCGGCGCGGCGAGGCCGGCCTGCAGGTCCATGTGATGCGCGAGATCCCCGCCAACCTGATCCTGGCGGAGGAACTTGCGGCCCACTTCGACGGCTTCTCCAGCGGATCGAACGATCCGACGCAGCTCGTGCTCGGGGTGGACCGGGATTCGGCCGAGATCGCCGGCCTGTTCGACGAGCGCGACCCGGCGGCCAAGCGCATGATCGCCGAAGTCACCGGCCGTGCCCGGACCTGCGGCGAGGCGCCGGGCGACCACCCGGGCTTCGCGGCCTTCCCGGTCGAGCAGAAGATCGATCCCATATCGCTCAACACGGACAGCTTCGCCGCGCCCTGCGGCGCGTCGCGGAGGCCGAGGCGTGGTGCTGAACCCATTTGCGCAACGCCCCGTCCGCGCAGCCGGCCTTCGCCGCGATCAGGCCGATCAACGCCCGCCGCGAGGCGTGATCCACTGGAGTAAAGCCGCAGGGCGGCCTGATCCCGCCCTGGCTGCGGAGGCGGCCCGGGCCGGGAGTAGTATCCTGGCCGGGATCGTGCTGTTGGCCGACCACGCCGCGCCGCACGCCACCTTGCCGCCAGAGCGTCGCCGAGGGGCCGGCAGGCCCCGGGTGAAGCCCAGGGAGAGACCAATGTCCAAGCCCACCGCCTACCGGGGCGTCTTCCCCGTCGTCCCCACCATCTTCGACGCATCCGGCGCGCTCGACCTCGAGGGCCAGCTGCGCGCCGTCGACTTCATGATCGATGCGGGCTCCGAGGGACTCTGCATCCTGGCGAATTTCTCCGAGCAATTCGTCCTGACGGACGCCGAGCGCGACCAGGTCATGCGGGCGGTGCTGCGCCATGTCGGCGGCCGGGTGCCGGTGATCGTCACGACGACGCATTTCGGCACCGCCATCTGCGCCGAGCGCAGCCGGCGGGCGCAGGAGGCCGGGGCGGCGATGGTGATGATCATGCCGCCCTATCACGGCGCCACCATCCGCGTCGGGGAGGCGGCGATCTTCGACTTCTTCCGCCGCGTCTCGGACGCGATCGACATCCCCATCATGATCCAGGACGCGCCGGTCAGCGGCACGCCGCTTTCCGCGCCCTTCCTCGCCCGCATGGCGCGGGAGATCGAGCGGGTCGCCTACTTCGAGGTCGAGACGCCGCAGGCCGCGGCCAAGCTGCGCGAGCTGATCGCGCTCGGCGGCGAGCATGTGGTCGGCCCCTGGGACGGGGAGGAGGCGATCACCCTGCTCGCCGACCTCGATGCCGGCGCCACCGGGTCGATGACCGGCGGCGGCTTCCCCGACGGGATCCGCCAGATCACCGATCCCTACTTCGCCGGCGACCGGGAGGCGGCGGTGGCCGCCTATGGCCGCTGGCTGCCGCTGATCAACCACGAGAACCGGCAATGCGGGCTGCTGGCCGCCAAGGCGCTGATGGAAGCGGGCGGCGTCATCCGCTGCGGCCTGCCGCGCGCGCCGCTGCTGCCGCTGCACCCGGCGGCGCGGGAAGGGCTGCTGGACGCGGCGCGGCGGCTGGATCCGCTGGTGCTGCGCTGGGGGCGCTGAAGGAAGACTGGGGGAGAAGGTATTCTCCCCCAAGCCCCCTCATCTATTTCTGTGAGTCGGCACTCGCTGCGCGGCGGCACTCGACTCACAAAAGGGAAGGGAGGGGTTCGGGGAGGGAATACCTGTTTCCCTCCCCGACCTTCCTACCCCGGCACCAGCTCCTGCCGCACCGGCGCCTCGGCCGCGATCCGCGCCCAGCCATAGAGCATCGGCACCATCTCCACCGCGGACCAGGGTGCGTTCTGGTCGGCGTAATGCGGGCTGCCCGGATGGCCCGAGGCGCCGTGGAACACCGCCCAGCGGCTGGCATCCCAGTCGCCGACATCGAAGACGTAGCGCGCCAGCGCGCCATAGGTCGCGGCGGGGCCGGAGGCCGGCAGCAGCCCGGTCGCCAGCACCGTGTCGCCATCCCCGCCGATGGCGCGCGCGGGCGGGTCGAGCAGCGCCGCCGCCTCCGGGAACAGCGCCGAGAGCGGATGCGCGAGGCGCGGCCGATGCGCCTCGCCCCATGGCCGTGGCGCCTCCGCCCCGGCGCGGCGCAGCGCCTCGGCCAGCGCCTGGTCCCAGGACCAGCCGCCGAGCAGCGCCGCGTCGTCGGCCCGCAGGAGGTTCGGCAAGGTCCACCAGAGCTGGCCCTGCGGCACCACGCCGGGCGCGACCGCCAGGAAGGGATGCGCGCCGAGCCTGGCCAGCCCGCTGCGCTCCGCCAGCACCGCGGTCAGCGCCCGGCGCAGCGCCACCCAGCCCGCCGCCGCCTCCGACCCCGCCGCCATCTGCCCGTCCCAGCCGAGCAGCCGCGCCGCAGCGCCGCCGCCCCGGTGTCCTCCGGCACCGGCAGCGCCGCCAGCCGCGCCTGCAGCAGCGCCGCATGCGGGGAGAGCGTGTCGGCATGCAGCGCCGCCGCATCCGCCGGGGCGAAGCGGCCGGTCGCGGCGATCCGCTCGGCGATCCGCCGCGCCCGGTAGGCCGGGTGGCAATCGGTGCAGAGGTAGTCCGGGTGATCGTCCGCCACCACGCGGTTGTTGGCGGTGACGATGACGCCGCCCGGCGGGTCGATCACGACCGGCATCGCCTCGACCCAGCCCTGCCAGTCATGCGCGCCGGTCCAGCCCGGCACCGGCAGCCAGCCATTCTCCCGGCCGCGCCGCGGCACCCGCGCCCGCACCAGGTGGCCGATCGCGCCGGCCGTGTCGGCCGCGACCAGGTTGTGATCGATCAGCCCCCAGCCGCGCGTCGCCTCGAACAGCGCGGCGACGCTGCCGGCGCGGGCCATGCGCGGCAGGCAGTCGAAGGAGAGGTCGGTCTCGGCGAGATTGCACGCTGCGCAGCGCCAGCACCGTGCCGGCGCCGCCGGCGATGACCGGGCCGTGCCGCGTCTCCAGCACCTCGAACTCCCGCGGCGCGGCGCCGCGCACCGCGATCCGCTCGGTGCGGCGCGCCACCGTCTCCCAGGCGCCGCGGTAGAGCGCATGGGTGCCGCCCTCGTCCAGCCTCTCCAGGTAGAGGTCGTGGATGTCCATGAAGGCATGCGTCACGCAATAGGCGACGCGTCCGTTATGGGCGAAGTGCGGGAAGCCCGGCACGCCGGGGACCGTCAGCCCCACCATGTCGAACTCGGCGCAGGCCAGGTGGTGCTGCGCGTACATGTTGGGGATCTCGAAGACTCGGTGCGGGTCGCCGGCCAGCACCGGCCGCCCGGTCGCGCTGCGCGCCGGCCCGACCGCCCAGTTGTTGCTGCCGCCGCCGGTCTCGTCGCCCTGTGCCGTTGCCAGCAGCGCCTCGATCGCCGGGCGCAGCGCGGCGAAGTCTGCCGCGTGCCGCGTCGCCTCCGCCCCCGGCGGGGTGCGGAGCAGGTCGCCGCCCGCGCCGTCGTCCGTAGCGCAGCGCGCCGATGGTCTCCGCGCCGACCACCGGCAGCGCCGCGGCGCGCGCCAGAGCTTGAACCAGACCGAGCCCATCAGCAGGCCGAGCCGCCGCATCACCGCGATGGAATGCCAGGCCCTCCCAGGGCTCCGGCACCGCACGTCGAGCAGCGCGTATTCGATCGAAGCCGGCGCGCCAGATGCGATGAAGGCGTTCACCCCCGCGGCGTAGCGGTCGAGCATCATCCGCGCCTCGGGCCCGAGCGCCGCGGCGTCGCGCCCGCAGGCCGCCTCCATCCCAAGGCGGCGGGCGAGGATGTCGGCCTCGGCCGCCGCCGGGCCGAGCCATTCCGCGGCGCGGCCGAGGCGCCCGGCGGCGGAGTCAGCTCCATCTGGAACAGACGGTCCTGGGCATGCACGAAGCCGAGCGCCATCCAGGCATCGGCGGCGCCTCCCTCGGCGCGGATATGCCGGCACGCCCCAGGCATCGCGGAACACTGCGACCGGCCGCTCCAGCCCGGGCAGCGGCGGCGTGCCGTCCAGCGGCGGCAAGGCGGCGCGCAGCGCGGCGGCGTCGATGGCGAGGCCTGAGTCATTCCGGTCGTTCCCCCGCATCCCGGCGCATGGTGCGTGCGCTGTCCGGCGCTGTCGATCCGTCGGGCCACCCGACCGTTTGCAGGGCCGGTACACCTCGCCGCATTGCCGGAGCGACCGCTGCGGCGGATGCCGCGCCGTCAGCCGGCCCGGCAGTGGGCGACGAAGCCTTCCAGGAATTCCGGTCCAGCTGCGCCGCAATGCCGGCATCCGTCAGCGCGCCCGCCGCATCGAACACCCCTGGGCGCGGGAGACCATGAGCCGGCCGCCGAACCACGGACAGGTCCCGAGCGTCCGCAGCACCGGCAGCCAGGCATCCCTGCGCCAGGATCGTACCGAAGCCGCCAAGCGAGGCGCCGATCACCGCGACGGGCCGGTCGCCGAAAACCCGGCCAGCGATATCGCCGGTGGGACGCGAGGAGCCAGTCGATCGCGCGTTCTTGAAGGGAGCCGGGTATGGGTTGTTGCTGCGTCCGGCGTGACGAGGAGCAGACCGTCCGCCCCAGGCGATGCGATCCTTCAGGGCGACGACCGCGGCGGGGAGGCCCTCTGCCGCCTCGAGGTCGCCGTCGTAGAGCGGGATGCCATGGATCGTCGCCACCTCGAGGCTGGCACCGCACGGCATGCGCTTCGCCGCCGCCTGCAGCAAGGCGGTGTTGTAGGAACCACGGCGCAGGCTTCCCCGACAATCCGATCAGTCGCATACGTGCATCTCCCTCCGCGCTGGCTGCAGCCGGCGATCCTCTCCTCAGCAGGCCCGGACCGGAGGCGGCGGCGCGCCGTCACTCACGAAGCCGGGGGCGAATGCCGCGTGCAGCTCCTGCGTCGTCAGACCTCCACCTGCCAGAACATCCCGGGAAGCTCGACGGGATCAGGTTGCGCAGCCGCGAGCGATAGCCGGCCGGGCGGGCGAACTGGCCCCACATCACGCTGGGCACGAGGTCGTAGGCCCTGGCCTGGATGCGTTCGGCGATCCGCTGCCGCGCTGCGGCGTCGGCCGCCTGCGCGTGAGTCCTGCAGCAACCCGTCGATGCCGGCATCGCAGCTCCAGCCCGGGTAATCGGCGCAGTTGTTGGCGATGTAGAAATGGTTGAGCGGAGACGCCATGTCGATGCCGTTGGAATAGACCGGGAATATACTCCAGCCGTCCCGCTTCGCGCGGCGGGCGAGCACGGTGCCCCAGTCCAGCTGCTCTGCTCCTCCACCGTGAAGCCCGGCGTTGCGCATGTTGGCCGCCAGCACCTGTCCCGCGGTCTGCGAGATGGAGCCCGAGACCCTGCAGCATGATCACCGTCTCGCCGCGATAGGCGGTGCGGGAGAGGAGTCCCTCGCCGCCTCGACCGAGAAGCGCGCCGCCTCGGCGCCCGCCGCGGTCTCGGCCGGCGTGCCGCACATCCAGAAGGAGGGGCAGGCGCGGACCGAGAAGCGCTCCGGGATGCCGATCGCCTGCAGGATCTCCGCCTGGTCCACCAGCTTGCCACGGCACGCGCCGCACGTCGGGGTCGGCGAAGGGGCCGCTGGCGTGGTTGAGCCGAGAATTGCCCTGCAACATGTCGATGCCGCCCGGCTCCATCACCCGGATGGCGCGGTTGCGTTCCAACTGGGCAATGCGGTCGAAGGGCAGGTACTGCATGTAGTCGATCTCGCCGGCGAGCAGCGCGCTGGCTGCGGTGCCGTCATCCGGCATGACCTTGAGGACCAGCTTGCTCGATCCGTACCTGCTTGCCGCCGGCGAGGAAATCCGCTGGCTCGGCGCGCGGGCGGTAGTGCGGGTTGCGGAGGAGGGCGTCATGTGCGGTCGCCGGTGCGCCATTCCGCGGCGCGGAAGGCGAAGGGGCCGGAAGCCGACGATCTCGGTGATGCGGCCCTCGCCGGCGGCGCGGATGATGCGCTCCGGCAGCATGAAGGGTGCCGGTGCGTTGGGCTTGCCGAGCACATCCAGCAGCAGCAGGAAGGGGCTGCTTCAGGACCAGCCCGAAGCGGCGGGCATCGGTGGCGCGGAGCTCCGCGGTCGCCGCCAGCAGCATGCGGCCGAGGCTGTCGCGCGGCATCCAGCGACGCAGCGAGGCGACGCAATCGGCGGCCGTCACCGGCGTGCCGTCGTGCCAGAGCTAGGGCCGTTCCGCAGGGTGAAATCCCATCTGAGGCCGTCGGCGCCTGCCGTGGAAGGCCTCGATCATCTGCGGGTGGATGGCGCCGCGCGCGTCCATCGAGCACAGAGCGTGTCGAAGCACCTGTAGTAGCCGAAGCTGCGGGTGATCGCGGCCGTGGTTGCATGCGGGTCCAGGATGACCGCCTCCGACTCCGGCACCACCGTCAGGCTGCCGGAGGCAGTGGCGCCGGCGATGCGCGCGGGCGGCGAGGGCGAGCGCGCGCGCCGAGGAGCCCACGACGGGTCGGGCTGGTGAGGCTCATGCGGCGTCGGTCTCCCGTTGCGTGCGAAAAGCGGCAGGGGTCGGTCCGTGGACATGGCGGCGGACGGAGCGGGGACGAGGCAGGGCTGGCGGGCCGGCAGTCGAGATGCCGATTGGCGCTATCGCTGCCGCGGACCTGAATTGTGGCAGCAAAAAGGCGTCGAGGGCTGCGCCGGGGTTTGCCGTTTCGGAGAACGGCAAGGTGCAGATGAAGAACCTCCCTCGGCACCCGGCGGCCGCAATGACGGAGAGGGCGCATTCCGCGAAGACAGCGGGGACGGGGCGTTCCTCCCGCGGCGGCGGGCCGGCGCCGGGCCTGCCCCTGCCAGGCACGGTCGCGCCCCGGGCCGCCCTGGCCTCAGCGTGGGGCGCGCGGCAGGCTTGCCCTCGGTCACCTCCTTGATCCAGGTCAGTGCCGCCGACGGCAAGCGGAAGGCCCAGCGTCGGGATGCCGGCAGCGCCACGCATGCTTCAGCGCCTCCTTCGACATCCCTTCCTCCAGCGCCCGCCGGCAATGCGAATCACACCGGGCTCCGCCCCGCGGCGATGGCGAGCGCCAGCTTCACCAGCCGGAGCGCCTCGCCTTCGACCGGCCCGGCCCCGGCGCAGGCCTCGCCGAGCGCGGCATAGGCCAGGTAAAGCTCCGGATAGCGCGCCCCACCTGCCCCGCCGCAGCGCGAGGTTCCACTTGTCCTGGTGCATCCGTTCCGCTTTCGATCGGTCAAGCGCTCCCTGGGAACGCGCCAGGCTCAGCCCAGCTTCCCGTCCGCCCGCGGCCGCAGCAGCATCGGCCCGTGTGCCGCGAGGAACAGGCCGAGAAGCCAGGATCCGGAGCGTCCCGGCCGCGGCATGGGGCAGCAGGCCCGGCAGGAGGCCGGGGCCGAATGCGCGCACGCAAGCGCCGCGGCGGGCGAGGCGGCGATGGCGCGGCTGCTGCGCCGAGCTTCACCCAGCACTTGCCACGCGGCACGGTGCTGTTCGACCAGCACCGAGGTGCCGAACTTCCTGCACCTGTTGCTCGGCGGCAGCGGAGCCCTGCAGGCGCGGGACGAGGTCGGCACCGAAACCACCGTCGAGATCTTCGGGGCCGAGGAGCTCTTTCCTGGTGGCCGGCCGCCATGCTCGGCCTGCCCTATCATGCCTCCGGCGCCGCGCGTACCGACATCCGCGTGCTGATGATCCCGGCCGACGTATTCCGCGAGGGCATCGCCGGCGACCCGGCCTCGGCCGAGTACCGCGATCGAGCTGCTGTCGCGGCACAGGCGCCTCATGGTTGACGCAGGTCGTCGACCTGGAGCTGCGCTCGGCCGAGCGGCGGGTGGCGCGCTCCTGGCCCGGCGCGTGCCGGAAGAAGCCGGGGCGGGCGTCGCCGACCTGCGCGAGCCCCGCGGCGCGATCGCCGTCCGGCTCGGCATGACGCCGGAGACGCTGTCGCGGACGCTCGACGGCCTCGAAGCCCGAGGGGTCATCCGCCTCCTCGCCGCGGGAGGCCCAGGTGGTGGATCGCGCCCGCCTGCTGCAGATCGGCGCCCCGCCCCGGCAACCTGAGCCTGGCCGGGCGAAGGGTCCTGCGGCCGCTTTCACCAGGGCCCGCCCTTGAAGCCGGGCGGCGGAGGGGCGAGGCTTCAGGGCATGGCCTCCACCCCCCAGGACGAGGCGCGCGCCGCCCTCGACGCCGCCGGCCAGCTGCCGGATGGCGAGATCGACATCGCCTCCGTCGCGCTGCAATTCGCCCGCATCGATGCCCCGGACGCCGATTGGCGCGCCGCCGCGACGGCGTTATCCGAACTCGCCCAGGGCCGCGGTCGCCGCGGCGACGCTGCACCGGGATGCCGATGCCGGCGATGCCGAGCGGCGACGGGAGGTGCTGGCGAGCGTCATCCATGGCCGATTTCGCTTCGCCGGCGACACGGAACGCTACGACGACCCGGCCAATGCCAACCTGATTCAGGTGACGGAGCGCCGGCTAGGCCTGCCGGTCGCGCTCGGCGTGCTCTGGCTGCATGCCGCCGAGGCCGCCGGCTGGGCGGCGCATGGCATCGACTTCCCCGGGCATTTCCTGGTGGCGGTCGAGGGCGGCCGGGCGCAGGCGCTGGTCGATGTCTTCGCCGGCGGGGCTGGGCTGGCCGCGCCCGACCTGCGCGCCCTGATCAAGCGGATCGAGGGCGAGAGGCCGAGCTCCGCCCCGGCCTGCTGCGCCTGATGGACAAGCGGGCGGTGCTGCTCAGGCTGCAGAACAACATCAAGCTGCGCCGGCTGAGGGCCGGCGACCTGCCCGGCGCGCTTTCCTGCACCGAGGACATGCTTCGCCTGGCGCCCGATGCCGCGCTGCTGTGGCGGGAAGCGGGGCTGATGAACCAGCGGCTGGACCGGATCGGCGCGGCGCTCGGCTGCCTCGACCGCTCGCTGGCGATCGAGCCGGAGGGTGAGACGGCGCGGCGCATCCGGGCGGTGGTCGAGGAGCTGCGCCACCGGCTGAACTGACCTCCCCCTGGCGTCGGCGCGCCCGGGATGCCAACAAGCCGGCTGAGAAGCCCACCAAGGGGGAGAGACAGCCCGATGGCAGCCTTGCGCGTCGCGGTCCAGATGGACCCGATCGAGAGCATCAACATCGATGCCGACAGCACCTTCGCCCTGATGCTGAGGCGCAGGCGCGCGGCCACCAGCTCTGGCACTACCACGTCCGCAACCTCGCCTTGTCCAACGGCCGGGTCACCGCGCTGGGCGAGCGCGTGACGGTCGAGCGCCGGCACGGCGCGCACTGGAAGTTCGGGCCGAAGGAGGAGCTCGACCTCTCCACCATGGACGTGGTGCTGATGCGGCAGGACCCGCCCTTCGACATGGCCTATATCACGGCCACCCATATCCTCGAGCACATCCACCCGAAGACCCTGGTGGTGAACGACCCGGCCAGCGTGCGGAACGCGCCCGAGAAGATCTTCGTCACCCATTTCCCCGAGCTGATGCCGGAGACGCTGGTGACCGCCGACCGCGGCCAGATCCTGAAATTCCCGCGAGACGCACAAGGACATCATCGTCAAGCCGCTGTTCGGCAATGGCGGCGCCGGGGTCTTCCACATCAAGCCCGGTGATTCCAACCTCAACAGCCTGATCGAAATGTTCACCGAGCGCTCGCGCGAGCCGCTGATGGTGCAGCGCTACGTGCCGGAGGTGCGGAAGGGCGACAAGCGCATCATCCTGGTGGACGGCGTGCCGATGGGCGCGATCAACCGCGTGCCGGCGGAAGGCGAGGCGCGCAGCAACATGCATGTCGGCGGCCGGCCAGAACAGACCACGCTGACGGCCCGCGAGCGGGAGATCTGCGAGCGAATTGGCCCTAGCCTGCGCGAACAGGGGATGATCTTCGTCGGCATCGACGTGATCGGCGACTACCTGACCGAGATCAACGTGACCTCCCCCACCGGGCTGCAGGAGATCGCGCGCTTTGACGGCGTGCACCTGGAGAAGGCGATCTGGGACGCGATCGAGGCGAAGCGGAAGGGCGCTTGATCCCGGGTGGACCAAGGCTTAGCCAACCGGCGAGGAGGCCTCCTGCAATGCCTGGTCCCGTGACGATCCATGCCGCGAAGACGCATCTCTCGGTCCTGGTCGCCCGGGCCGAGGCGGGGGAGACGATCGTCATCGCCCGGGGCAACACGCCAGTGCCCAAGCTGGTGCCGCTGCACCCGCCGGCCCCGGTGAAGCGCCGGACCTTCGGCTGCCTGGCCCATCTGGACTTGGTCGGCGAGGAGGCGATGGAGGGCTGGAGCGAGGCGGAGATCACGGCGTGGGAAGCAGGCCATCTCGGCGACCCGCTGCGGTCGCCGTGGGGCTCCTGCTCGACACCCACGCCTGCTCTAGTGTGGCCTCTGCAGCGACGCCGGCCAACGCCGCGTTGATATCGCAGCAAACTCCATCCGGATTGAAGTTGATCTGGGCAGCTCCGCTGATGTCGTGCGCAAGGCTCCGCTCCACAAGCCTACTGCCAAAGCCCCGGTGTCCTGGGGGATAACCAGCGAACCACCGCGTTCCGTCCACGTGAGGCGGAACTGTGGCTCCGCCTTCCGGCACAACGTCCCACTGGATCTCGACATGGCCTCCCAGCACGGACAGGGCGCCGTACTTGGTTGCGTTTGTTGCGAGCTCGTGAAGCACCATCGTCCTTCGTCAGAACTGATGAGACAGAAGGGCTGGGTTGGGGCGCGAAGGATTTCTGGCTCATCGCAACCGCCAAGGAGTGAAGATAAGCCAGAAACCCTCCGCCCCGGTCGCCCGTAGATCGGCTGCCGCCAAGGCTCCGGCCGAGCAGGTGGTGCGCGACATCCGGACCCAGATGAGCCATACTCTCCGCTAGATCCGGCCCCAACTGTCCCAAAGCACCTGACGACGGACAAGCGTCATTGCCGCCCGGTCTTCGAGATCCTCGTTGCGGATGGCCACGCTGTTGTCGGTGGTGCCCGGCAGCATCCGGAGGGCGCCCATCATGGTCCCGATCAGACGGTCCATGTGCCACCCCAGTGCGGTGTCGTCGTCGGGCAGTATTGCAGGCCTATGCCGTATTCAGCCGCGCCATGCCGGAACGCCTGCGCATGGAACTCCTTGGCATTGTCGAGGTGCAGGCGTTCCGGCAACCCAGCCACAGGCCAGACCAGGTCGACACTCCTGCCCCGCAGACACGCTTCCTTCGGCAGCACGGCATGGCTCAGGACCATGGCGACCGACAGCGCCGATGGCGGCTCCAGTCTGTAGATAGAAGCCGGCCATGCGGGTCGCCACGTCAATGGCGGAGAGTCGGCCAGGGGCGGCAGAGAACATGCATGTCCTGCTCCGACATGGCGAAGACCTCGGCCAAGGCGGCGACGCGCTCGACATAACCGCTCAGAAGGCGGGTTCCCGCGGTCTGCCCACGAGGACGCGGGAGCACGGCGGTCACAGTCGGGTCAGTTCGCGGACGGTAAGGAGACGATAGCCTTATGCCCGCCCGATGCCCAGTTCCCGCGCTGCTGCGTCGGTCAACGTCCGGGTCGTGTACTCGACCTTGCACAGCGGCATCATCACCCGCAGCCGCCGTTCACCGGCGGACCAGATGGAACCGTCAGGCTCATGGAGTTCGGCGCGTCCCGTCATCGCCGACCCCGCTTCAGGACGATTATACTCTCACCGGTCGCGAGTAGCCGGTTCAAGGAGAAATCGTCAGCCGTAAGGCGCTGCGTTCGTCATGAGACTGAGTCTACGGTTTAGCGAATTTCTTCAGGTGCGACGTTCACAGGCGAAGGGCCCCAGCGGCTGACAAGTCACTGGCAGATCGCCGCAGGCTCGGTCATGCGCAACTCGCCGTCGTCAAGCAGTGAAATGGTGCCAGCTGGATTGCTGGCGAGGTAGTCCGGCGCGGCAACGCGCGGCGGAAACGGCAGCCTGCGTACTTCCTAGGGCAAGCTCATCTCTTCCAGCGCCCAGAGCGGACGGAAGGAGCGCACGGCGGACCAGTGGTGCAGCACGATCACAGCGGCCTCGCCGAATGGTTTGAGGGTAGCGCATGCAGTGGGCAAACTCGACCCCGCTCTCAGCGCCTGACCTGCCGGAGGTGCGGGCAAGGCGGGAGGGCGACAGGGCTGGCGCCTGCGGGTGAGCGGCGTAGGCTGCCGCGCGGAGGAGGACACCAAGAATGAGGAAGCTAGTTCTGATCGCGGCGCTGGCGGTCTTAGAGCCCATCCGGAAAGGAATTGAATCGCCTGAATCGGATGTGATTCGCTGTTCCTGCGGGCGATTCGCGGGAGGAGACGGATGGCATGGACGGCGGAACATCGGCGTGCGGCGGACCGGCGGGGGCTGCGCTATCCCTCAGATTTGACGGATGCCGAGTGGGCGCTGGTTGCGCCACTGATCCGGCCAGCGAAGCACGGCGGCAGGCCCCGCAAGGTGGACGTGCGCGAGGTGTTGAACGCGGTGTTCTACGTGCTCTCCGCCGGCTGCCAATGGAGCGCGCTGCCGAAGGACCTGCCGCCGAAGAGCACGGTTTGGGATTACTTCTCGCGCTGGGAATGGGAAGGCACCATCGAGCGCATCCACCACGCGCTCTACGTCGCGGTGCGCGAGGGTGCCGGGCGTGAGGCCAGCCCGACGACCGCGATCATCGACAGCCAGACGGCGAAGGGCGCGCAAAGGGGGCTCTACGCTCGACCCGTCCGGCTACGACGCGGGCAAGAAGGTCGTCGGCCGCAAGCGCCACCTGCTGACCGATACCATCGGCATGCTACTCGCGGTCATCGTGCATCCCGCCAACGTGCAGGACCGCGATGGCGCCGAGCCGCTGCTGCGCCAGGCGCGCAGGCTGTTCCCCTTTGTCGAGCGCATCATCGGCGGTGCAGGCTATCAGGGGCCGAAGATGGCCGCCGCCGTCGCCCGCACCGGTACATGGAAGATGGAGATCGTGCGACGCTGCGATAGGCACCGCTTCGTCGTGCTGCCGAAGCGCTGGATCGTCGAGCGCACCATCGGCTGGATCAGCCGCAACCGGCGGCTGGCCCGCGACTTCGAGCGGCATTGCCGCATCGCCGCCGCCTTCGTCCGCATGGCCATGATCCGCATCATGCTTCGACGGCTGGCAACAAAGCCCTCAGCATGAACCCAAACTTCCCGGATGGGCTCTTAGCGCTGCCAGCCCACGCCGCCGACCCGCTGCCTCGCGCGGCGCCTGAAAGCGTTGGCCTGTCGCCTGAACGGCTCGCGCGGATCGGCGCCATTGTCGAAGCCGAGGTCCGTGAGGGCCGCATGCCGGGCGCGGTGGTCGCCATCGCGCGCCGCGGCAAGCTCGCCTTCTACGAGGCCTATGGCTTCCAGGATGGCGGCCGCACCAAGACGATGCCGCGCGAGGCCATCTTCCCGATCGCCAGCATGACCAAGATACTGGCCGGGGCGACGCTGATGTCTGTCCTCGAGGAGGGCAAGCTCTCGCTCTGGGATCCCGCCAGCCGGTTCTTTCCCGCTTTGGGAGAAATGCGGGTCGCGGTGGACGGCAATCCCGACAACACCGTGCCGGCGGCCCGACCGATCCGAGTAATCGACCTCGCCCGCCACACTTCGGGCATCGTCTACGGCAACCGCGGCACCACGCCGGCACACCAGCTCTGGCAGCGGAGCCTCGGCGGCTATGCGCGAATGAGCGGCGCCGACTTCATCGCCGCCATGGCGAAGCTGCCGCTGCTGCACCAGCCAGGCACCGTTTGGGAATACGGCCTCTCGATCGACGTGCTCGGCCTGATTGTCGAGGAACGTACCGACAAGTCGCTCGGCGAGGCGATGGCTGAACGTATTCCTGCGGCCGCTCGGCATGCAGGACACCGGCTTCGTCGTGCCGGAAGCGCAGCGCAGCCGCTACGCCACGCCGCTGCCGAAGGACCCGCTGTCGGGCCAGCCACAGGAGGTCCGCGTCGGCTTGGCCGCGCCGGGCTTCGAGGGTGGCGGCGGCCAAGCGGTCTCGACCGCGGCCGACTACATCCGCTTCGCGCAGATGCTGCTGAACGGCGGCACGCTGGAAGACAAGCGGGTGCTCTCGCGCAAGAGCGTCGAGGAGATGACGCGCGACCACCTCTCGGCCGACATCGCCAACAACGTGACACTCACGGAGCCGCACCTCACCAATTTCGGCTTCGGGGTCACCGTTGCGGTGCGGCGGGAGGGCGGGTCGGACGTGCTCGGCAGCCCCGGCATGTTCAGCTGGAACGGCGCCTACGGGACCTCCATGTGGGTTGACCCGAAGGAGGAACTCGCCGTCGTGTTCATGGCGAGCACACCGGGGCTGATCCGGCAGCACTACCGGCGCGTGGTGAATGCCCTGGTCTACGGCGCGATTGTCGACTGACGCCAGCGGCCGCGCGTGGCGATCACGCGCGGCCAGGTTGCGCGCTCTGCAGGGAGCCCTCGAAGCGGGTTGCCCACATCGAACGGAAAGTGACACCTGCCCGGTTTGGCCAATCGCCGGCCAAGCTCGCCGCGACATCGGCCACGACGCGCATCAGACTACGGCTGCGCCAGGCGACAGCGTTAGCGCATTCGAGCCAGGAGCGGGGCCATCGAGACGGCATCGAAGCCCCCCTTCTGCTCCAACGTGACGGCGCCCTCACGGCTGAACACGAGCACGGCAATCAGAGTGCTGGCCAGCGCGCCGCGGTGCCACAGGGCCACTCCCTCCCCGCCAGCGCGGGCGACAGCAACTGCTCGACCGCCACACCGTCCAGCAGATCAGGTAGTAGGACCCGGATCCGATTCAGTGCGTCCGGCGCCCGCCAGAGCAGCCGCGGCCGCGGCCGGTACATCCGCTCGCGCAGCAGCACCTGCAGCAGTCTCAGGCAGGCCCGCAGCAGTTCGGTTCCGTCGGCCGCGGGCTCAGCCGCCGCTGCTGGCTCCGCCGTCCCGCGTGCAAAGATATCGCGGCCGAGCCGCAACCGCCGCGCCAGCCAGTCCGCCACCCGCCGGCACAGATCGGCGGCCTCGCGCTCGGCTGCGGCGCTCTCCGCCGTGTCGGCCGGCAGCAGCAGGCGCGAGCGCAGCACCGGCATCCGGGCCTCCATGATGGTACACTCGGCCAAGCGCGACAGCGGCACCGCCCGGCGGGCAGTGGCGGCGTCCAGCACTGCGACGAACTGCGCGGCCAAGTCGGTGATCGAGAGCCGCGCCAAGTCGACCCGCTGCGCTCGGACGAGCTCGAGCAACAGGTCGAGCGGCCCCGCCCAGGCCTTCAAATGCAGCACCGGCACGCCGCTGTTACCGATCGCCGCCTGCGGCGCCCGATCTCATCCAGCTCAGGGATCATCATGAGTGGGACCTGACCGCGATCGAGAGGCCGGGCCAGCGGGTGCGGAGAGGTCAGTATGGCAGGCTAAGAGCGTCCAGTCGGCTGACCAGAAGCCCAACCAGAGCAGGCCCGGGTCGGGCGGCTGCAACCGGCCCCCTCCCGGCACCGTCAGCTCTACCAAGCCGCGCAGCGCCTGCGTGGTGCCCCGGTGGGCTCAGAGCCTAGGCGCGGCTCTCCGGATGCTCGGGTCCGAGCCGTAGCAGGGGGTGTCGGCACTGGTACCAGCCGGTGCGGGCAGAGGGCGAGGCCCGGCTGTTGGCGGCGCGCTCACTGGCGATGCGCTGCCGCGCCTCGACCGCATCGCGCAGCTGGCCGGTCAAGAAGTCTTTGGCCTTGCTGGCTGTGCGGCCGACGGGTGGCGGGTCATATCAGGGTAAGCCAATCCTCGACCCGCAATCCCTCGACCCGTCGGAACTTACCGAGATTGCCGGTAATCACGATTGAGGCCCCGACTGTGGGCATGGCCAGCGATGAGAGTATCAAAGGGTCCGATGAGCTGCCCGCGTGGCTTGAGGTCGGCGTAAATCTCTCCGGCATGGGCAGCAGCATTCTCGTCGAGGGCGAGGACCACGAGGTCCTGGCCGAACGGCTGGTGCGGGCGGTGGGCGATCCGCGTCGGGTGCCGCTCGGCACTGATCGCGGCTTCGACACCTCGGCGGACGGCGGCGGTATTACGCCGGACGTGGTCTGGGCCAAGCTCGGTAGCCTCGCCGAAGGTGCGCGGCTGCCTCCGCTCGGCTGTTTGCGGCGGCCAATTGAGGGCGCGTCGCATGTGCTGGACCTGCGGGGTGCGACGAGAACTCGACGCCCAGGCGGCAACGCCCGCACCGCCCGCGACGGAGAGGGCGGCGCCGACTTCCCCGGCGCGCCGGTCAGCCCTTCGCCAGCCCCACGTCCCGCAGCGCTTGGCCCATCGCCGCGTCCGAGCGGTCCATGAAGGCGGCGAAGCCGGCAGCATCGGCAAAGCTCACCCCGAAGCCGCGGGTCGCCATGAAGGCTTGGAACTCCTCCGAGCGATAGACACGGTCGAGCGCGGCGCCGAGGGTCTGCCTGACCTCCGCCGGCAGGCCGGGCGGGCCGGCGATGCCGCGCCAAAGCCCCGCCGCGTAGTCGATGCCGAGCGCCTCCTTCAGCGTCGGCACCTCGGGGAAGGCGGAGTTGCGCGCGCCAGCCATGACCGCGAGCGGGCGAGCCCGGCGAGCGTCGATCATGCCCTTTCCCTCCGGTAGGGAGCAGGCCGTGAGGTCGACGCCACCAGAGGCGAGTTCCTGCATCCCGAGCGCCGCGCCCTCGACCGGCACCCAGAGCACATGATCGGCCGGAAGGCCCATGGCGCGCAGCCAGCCGACAAAGGCCAGGTGCCAGCTGCCGCCGCGGCCGGAACCGGTGCCCTTGATCTTCCTCGGCGGGGCGGCGCGCAGCGCGTCGGCTAGGGCACGGATATCGCTATGCGGTGCGGCCGCATTGACCAGCACCGCCGCCGGATCCTGATTCAGCAGAGCGATCGGCGTGTAGCTGCGGGGGGTGAGCTCGGTCAGGCCCACCCAATGCATCATGGCGATCTCGAGGGTCAGCATGCCGATGGTGTGGCCATCGGGCGCCGCATTGGCGATCGCTGCATGGCCGACGACGCCGGAGCCGCCGGTGCGGTTCACCACGATGACGGGCTGGCCAAGATCGCGCTCGAGCAGGGAGCCGATCATGCGCGCGACGGCGTCGGTGCCACCACCGGCGGCCCAGGGCACCAGAAGCTGGATGGGCCGCGACGGGTAGCGTCCCTGGGCGGAGACCCGCAACGGGCGCAGCGCCAGGGCCAGAGCAGGCGCTGCAAGCAGGCTGCGGCGTTGGGCTCCAGACAGTCCTGAAGCCGGTCCCGCACTGGCCAAGGGTTGGCGTGGCCGGCCCTCGCGTGTCGGCATTCGTCCCTCCTCCTGAGCCGCCTTATGGCGCACCGCGGTGCGAGGCCGGATGTGGCGGCTGCTCCTGTTGTCCCAGGTAAAGTCAGCGCCGTACCGAAAGATGTGTCAAAGAAAATGCGGAAGCGGACCAGATCTGCCTGCCGGTCTCTTGCCGGAGAGGGACAGCCGGCGGCGCAATGGTCGCGGAGATCGGTGATGGCGAGGGCGGCGATGGAGGAACACGGGCGCGGACGTCTTTGCCTCCGCCAGCTCTGTTAACTTATGGTTGAAATAATCATCGAATATGCCGCGACATTGATGCGCGGACCCGACTCATGCACGCAACGCTATCCGACAGCGGCGACTTCGCCTTCCATGCTCTGTGTGGCCACCTTCCCACCGCGGCTTTGCAGATCGACGAGGAAGGCTGGGCGGACGTGCCTTATGTCCTTCGTGCGCTCAAGGCCGAGGGACACATTTTGTCCCGGTTTGCCTTCGAGCGTCTCGTCATGGCTGACCCGGCGGGACGCTTCCTTATCTCGGCCGACAGACACCGCGTCCGCGCCGTCCCGCCACGCGCAGACCAGACCGTAGCCTCCGATGGGATCGCGTCGGCTGAGTGATACCCGGGCTGGCCTGACTTTCGGACGCCGCAGCCTTCCGTGCCGTTGGACAGCCGACCCGCGGCGCATGACCAAGCCTTGCCGTCGCGCGCCGCATCGGACCCGCGGCCCGCGTGGTGGGGGAGGTCACCTCCGAGCTTTTCGATACCTGACTAGCATTAACGCTGCACTTTTGCTGACCTGACGCGTCGCTCACCCTTGCCTGGAGTGAGACGGTGAGTAGTGCATCAATCGAGACGACGCTGGATCGTGGGCGTCGTCGCTGCGGGGTGCCAAGGCGCGGATCCGTCCCTTGTTCACGCAAGACCGTGTGACGGCATCGGCTGGTGGGTTTCTCGATGGGCTGCTCGGTCCCGAGCGGCGCAAGGCCGGCGGGATGCGGGCTGAGGCGGCGGCCGACCCCGGGCCGTGGCGGCAACGGGCCATACTCGGCCGCTGGGAGGCGGACGCGCTGCGCGACATCGTGCGGGACTACGCGCTGGAGACGCTGGCCGACCCGGATGCGGTGCTGGTGGTCGACGAGACCGGCTTCCTCAAGCAGGGCAAGGCGTCGTGTAATGTCGGCCGGCAGTACACCGGTTCTGCGGGCAAGGTTACCAACTGCCAGATCGGCGTCTTTGCGACTTACGTATCGCGCCGTGGCCATGCCTTCATCGACCGCGCCCTCTACCTGCCCAAGACCTGGACCGACGCTCCGGCTCGCCTGATGGCGGCACATGTTCCGCTCGAGGCGGGCTTCGCCACCAAGCCGCGGCTGGCCAGGCGCATGGTCGAGCACGCGATGGCGGCCGGGGTACCCTTCGCCCGGGTGGCGGGTGACAGCGTCTACGGTGTGGGCGAGATCGAGATGGCTCTACGCCGCGCGGGCAATGGCTACGTGCTGGGCGTCGACTCCACGCAGGGCTTCAACTCCTGGATCGGCAAGCCGGAGATCGCCGGGACCGCCGAAGAAATCGCCAATGACCTAGACCCCGCCGCTTGGCAGCGCCTGTCCGCGGGCGAGGGGCACAAAGGGACGCGGCTCTTCGACTGGACCTACCTTGCGCTAGCCGACCTGGACGCGGACGAATACTGGGCCGGCGCAACCGGCATCTGGACACGCGGCCTGCTGATCCGACGCAACCTCGCCGATGGCGAGTGCGCCTACTTCACCACCTAGTGCCCGGCCGGCACCACGATCGGGACGCTGGTCGCGGTCGAAGGCCAGCGCTGAACCATTGAGGATGCGTTCGAGACGGCGAAGAACGAACTTGGCCTCGACCACAACGAGGCCCGCTCGTGGCACGGCTGGCACCGCCACGTCTCGATGGTCATGCTGGCCCTCGCCATGCAGGCGGCTATCCGCCACAAGGCCAACGCGCCGCCCCCAAAGCCCTGATCGACCTGAACTGGACGCGCCGGACCTCATCCGCTGGTCGGTCCAGGAAATCCGTCGCATCGCCACCCGCCTCGCGCAGCGCCGCATCCAGCCAGCGCGCGTCTTCGCCTAGTCACTCTGGCGACGCGCCCGCCGAGCCGCCTCGCACCGCTCACACCTGAAGCGGAAAATGCAGCGGTAGTGCTAGATCCCGCGCGCCCCGTGTGCGCACCGCCGGCCCCGCTTTGGCTGCCGTCGCGGCACCTTCAGCCCCTCGCGCCGTCAGATGCGCTCCACCCGCCTGGCGTTCACCCGCCAGCCCGCGGCCCGCAACAGCGCGGTGATCCGACGGTAGCCAAAGCGGCCATACTTGGTCGCCAGGGCTACGACGGCCTCGATCCGTGCAGTCTCGTCAGACCGCACTGCCTGCGCCTTCCGCTGCGTTGGGCGTGGCTGACCCAGCGTGCGGCAGGCGCGACGCTTGGACGCCCCGAGCACCGACCGACATGTCGCGCGCCAGCATGGCGGCGCTCGGGGCCTAGAAGTTTCTCTCCGCAGCCTCTTTGAAAATCTGCTTGTCGAGCGTCAGCTCCGCCACCGCCCGCTTCAGCCGCGCATTCTCGCGCTCGAAGTCCTTCAGCCGACGCGCCTGATCAACCTTCAGGCTGCCCGCCAGCGATAGAACGTCGCTTCCGGTACTTCGAGCCGGCGGCAACATCTCCCCTACCGTCCGGCCCTGCGCCAACTCCACCTCAGCCTGCCGCAATAGCCCGATGATCTGCTCCTCCGTGTGACGCTTCCTCGGCATCCCTGCCTCCTTCCAAGGAGGCCAACCCTCTCATCACAGGCGGACACCAGGCAGGGGAAAGGTCAGGACGCTCGCTCCAGCGAAACCCAACTGCTTTCGGTGAGGGAGAATGGCATTGGGGTTGGTCGAGTGCGGAACGACAACCATCGAGCAATCCAGAGATGAAAGCAATCAATCCGGTGCCGCGCGTCGAGAGCATACGCGGACATTAGCACCCGATGAATTTCGCCAGTGCGCGGCCACAGTGGGTCCACCAGCGTTTTGAAAAGCCGATCCGGCTGCGCGGTATGCTCCGTGCGCGTCCAGGCAGCGCCACGCCGTCCGCCGCGGGCGGCTGCAAGCCCGCCAGCAGCGGCACCGGTGTTCCAGTCCTGAAATGGGCGGCGGAGTCCGGCTCCAATCGGATGATGACGCTAGGTCGGCTCGCCCCAGCGCCCGTTGCCAGAATTCAAGTAATTCAGGAGCTGCTGTACCCCAATGCCTCGCTCGTGCGTTGGCGCGCTATGATCCTGCGCAGCCCTGAGAACGGTACCCGCCTTCTCATTTCCCAGCCCTCCCACGCCCTGCTCTCCGGCCAGATGATGGCCGCCTGGGGTGCCGCCGGCTTCGCGCGGCCACGACCCGGCGCCCGAGGTGATCCTCGCCGCCGAACAGCACGACATCGCTTGGCTGTCGTGGGAGACCGCCCCTACCCTCGACCGCGAGACGGGCCTGCCCCACCCCTTCACCAGGCTCGGCCCGGTGGTCCATGCCCCCATGTGGGCGCGGGGCGTGGAGATCGCCCGTGCTGCCTATGGCCTCTGGCCCGCTCTGCTCATCTCCTTGCACGGCACGCGGGTCTACACGGAATATATGGACCCGGAGAGCCTGCCGCCCGAGGACCATGCCGCGATCGACCGCAACAACGCCAAGGAGGCCGCGCTCCAGGCGGACTGGATCGCAAAGCTCGGCGTTTCCCGCGAGCAGGTCGAACGGAACTCCGCCCTCGTCGCGGTGACCGACGCCCTTTCCCTAGCCCTCTGCTTTGCCGATCCGGACAAGGCTGGGGAGGCGCCAATGGAGGATGGAAGCACCCGGAAGATGAAGCTTGTGCGACAGGGAGCATCTAGCTGGTCGCTCGACCCATGGCCCTTCCGCAGCAGCACACTGACGGTGCAGTGCGAGACGATTCGTCTTCCGGATGAAACTCGCTGGACGGACGAGGAGGCGATGCGCCGCGATCTGCGCAACGCAGCCTGGAGCACGCTGGCCGAGACCCTGACCCCTGCCTGACGCATCAGATGGTCGCCGTAACCACCGGCATCGCTCCCGCCTGGGCCACAATCTGCCGCGCCCGATCCGCCCGTCTCCATGTCTGCTTTCGAGCTTTCGACGGGGTGCTGTCTATGGCCTAGGATGGGAGCATAGCCGCCAGGATCGAAGCTGGCTGAGTCCCGCGATTTCGTGTCTGGCGTACATCACCCCCTGCGGTTCACCGGACTTATAGGTGAAGAGCAGAGGACGTGACCTTTCCAGGGGCACGACCAGCCCCCTGGGAAGCTCGGGCGACGCACCCACATCCGCGGGGATGGCCGCCCTCCCGCTCGACATCTCCCGTATCTACCTCGAGCCCGCCATCGAGCAGCATGCCCGCGGGCGAGAGATCCTTGCCCGTTTTCCGCAGGCCGAGCGCATTCCAGTCGCGTCCCATTGGCGGATCCCCGAGCTGCGGGAAGGCGATCCCGGCGACTATCTCGCCGCCAAGCGGCAGTCCCTGGTGCTCGGCGTAAAAAGGGTCTGGCCTTCCGGCTCAACGGGCGCAGCGCGGATTTCATCGCGCCCTCCTCCTCGAACGGCTGCGCCATGGCCTGCGCCTACTGCTACGTCGCCCGGCGCAAAGGGCACGCGAACCCCGTCAGTGTCTTCGTCAATATCGAGGCGATCCTAGCTGCGACGGCCCGACACGCTACCCGACAAGGTCCGAAGACGGCGCCGAACCAGGTGGACCCGCGATCCTGGGTCTATGACCTCGGCGAGAACGGCGACCTCTCCGTCGATGCCGCCATCTCCGATAACGTGCGGGACCTCGTCGCGCTGTTCCGCACCCTGCCCGACGCGAAGGGCAGCTTCGCAACGAAATGGGTGAACCCCGATCTTCTGGGCTACGATCCGCAGGGCCGCACGCGCATCCGCATGTCCCTCATGCCGCCCGCCCTGGCGAAGCTGCTGGACGTGCGCACCTCCCCCGTGGCGGAGCGCATCGCCGCCATCCCGGAGCTCCACCGCGCCGGCTACGAGGTTCACCTGAACTTCTCCCCCGTCGTGCTGCACGAGGGGTGGGAGGTGGAGTGGGGCGCCCTGTTCGAGATGCTCGACGACCTGCTGCCCGCCGCCGTAAAGGACCAGCTGGCCGCCGAGATCATCATGCTCACCCACAACCGGGACCTGCACGAGGTCAACCTCGCCTGGCATCCGAAGGCCGAGGACCTGCTCTGGCGCCCGGACATCCAGGAGGAGAAGGTCTCCGAGAGCGGCGGCGTGAACCTGCGCTACCGCACGGGGTGGAAAGGCCGCTGGCTGCAGCGCTTCAAGGACCTGCTGGCCGCCCGCATGCCCTATTGCCGGGTCCGCTATGCCTTTTGACGTGCTGCAGGCCCCGGCCCGCCCGCATCCCCTCTGGAGGCCAAGGCACCTGCTGGTCACCCCATCCGCCCTCGCCTGGCCGCAGGGCGCGGCCATGGCGGAACGGGCCGCGGCGCTCGGGGCGGAGGTGGTGCGGCTGAAGGCCGACCGTCTGGTCAGCCTGCCCGAAACCTATCGCGACGCCAAGACGACGATGGCCGTCGTCGTCGCCTCCCCCAGCCGCCGCAGGCCGCAGCCCATCCCGCCCAGCGCCGACTGGCGCTTCGACCTGGCCGAGGGCTGTCCGGCCCATTGCGCCTATTGCTACCTCGCGGGGTCGCTGGCCGGCCCGCCGATCATCCGCGCCTATGCCAACCTGCCGGAAATCCTGGCGGCCCTCCCGCCATTGCTGGGCCAGGGCCAGGTCACCTCCCGCAACGCCGCCCGCGCGGCGGAGGGGACGACCTTCGAGGGCTCCTGCTACACCGACCCCCTGGGCATCGAGCACATCACCGGCAGCCTGGCCGAGACGATCCGCTTCTTCGGCGCCTGGGATGCGGCGGTGCAGCTCCGCTTCACCACGAAGTACGACGCCACCGGCCCGCTGCTGGACCTGCCGCACGGGCGCCGCACGCGCATCCGCTTCTCCGTCAACGCGCGCGGGGCGGAGCGTTTCGAGGGCGGGGCGCCGCGCATGCGGAACCGCCTACAGGCCCTGCGGCAGGCCGCCATGGCGGGCTACCGCATCGGCCTGACCGTCGCGCCCATCCTGAACCTGCCGGATTGGCGGGAGGCCTACGACACCCTGCTGGCGGATTGCGCGACCGCCCTGGCCGGCGTGCCGGATCCCGACCTGACCGTGGAGCTCATCACCCACCGCTTCACCGAGGGCTCGCGGGAGGTGCTCCAGGGCTGGTATCCCGGCAGCGGGCTGGAGATGGACCCGGCGCAGCGCAGCCGGAAGCTCACCAAGGTCGGCACCGGCAAGTATGTCTTCCCGAAGGCGCTGATGGCCGAGTTGCGCTCGGGCCTGGAAGCAAGCGTGGCCCGACACCTGCCGCAGGCGCGGGTGCTCTACTTCACCTGACGCCGGGCGAAGGGCCGCGGGAGCGGCGCCGCCGCGCCCTGCCACGCATGCCCGCGTCGCCATCGCCGGACCCGGCGGGCCGGATGCGCGGAAGGCCTTGCCATCGCCCGAGGCCCCACGGGCCGAAACTCGCCTGAGCGAAGGCCTTGTTGTCGCTGATGCGCCGGTGACGCGGCTGCAGGTGGCAGCAGGAGGACCCAGCGCATGCCGGACGCGATCATCGAGCCTCCCCATCCGACCGCCGCCTGGGTGGCCGCCCGCCGGCAGGCGTTCCGCGAAGTGGTGGCGGCCTTCGACGCCGCAAGGCCGGTCCTGATCCTCGGCCACCACGATGCGGACGGGCTTTCCTCGGCGGCCATCCTGTTCCGGGCGCTCGAGCGCAGCGGGCGACGCGCCAGGGTCCGGCTCCTTGGCCGCGGCGAGAATGCCTGGTCCCCGGAGATGGTGTCGGAGCTTCGCGCGCAGGACATCGGCGGCCTGATCCTGGCCGATCTCGGAACCCGCGCCGAGCCGCTGGCTCCCGGCGTGGCCACCGTGCTGCTGGACCACCATGTGCCGACCGGCGTCCCACAGGCGGCGTTGCTGGTCAGCGGCCACGGCCTGCGCCCGACGCCCACCACCTCGCTTCTGGCCTGGTGGTGCGCTGGTGGGTTGGCGGAGGTGGACGACCTGCTCTGGCTCGCGGCACTCGGCATCATCGGCGACATGGAGGAGGCAGCCGGCTTCCCGGAACTTGCAGCGGCCCGCGAACGCTGGGGCATCACCGCGCTGCGGCGTGCCGTCTCCCTCCTCAACGCCCCGCGGCGGGCGAGTGCCGGCGATGCCGCTCCGGCGCTCGCGCTGCTGCTGAGGGCGGATGGGCCCAAGTCGGTGTTGTCGGGCGAATATCCGGAAACCGCGTTGCTGCAGGCGGCCAAGGCCGAGGTGCAGGAGGCCTTGACCGAGGGCCGCCGCGTCGCCCCGCAGATCCGCGGCGACGTGGCGCTGATTCCCCTCCACTCCGCCTGCCAAATCCACCCGCTGATTGCGCAGCAGTGGAAGGGGCGATTGAAGGACAAGGTCGTGATTGCCGCCAATACGGGCTACCGCTCGGGCTGGGTGCACTTCGCCGCACGCGCCGGGCAGGGCACCGACCTGATTGCCTTCCTTCGCCGGCACCGGCCGGACGGCGCCGACCACGTGCAATATGGCAATGGCCATCCCCAGGCCTCGGGCGGCGCGCTGCCGCCCGAGGCCTGGAACCGCTTCGTGGCCGGTCTTGGCTTCGGCGCCGAAGGGCAGGTTCCGGCATGAGCGCGCGCCGCCGGCGAGGCCTCGCCCTCCCCGCGGCGAGGCCGCTTCGCCTGGGCTTTCCGGTCAAGCTGATGGGCGACCCGGGGATCAAGAGCAACGACACCCGGCGCTGGCAGCAGAGCCCCCATCTGAAGGTCTCGCTGGAGCACATGGACCGGGCGCTGGATTACCTCGACCGCCACGACATCCGCATGTACCGCATGTCCTCCGACCTGGCGCCTTATGCCACGCATCCCGACATGCCCCAGTTCCACTCCATGGTGCGCGACAGCGATGCCGAGTTGCGGGCCCTCGGCACCAAGGCGAAGGCGCTGGATATCCGCCTGAGTTTTCATCCCTCGCAATTCGTGGTGCTGAACAGCCCTGACCCGACGCTGGTGGAGAAAAGCATCTGGGATCTGAGCTCCCAGGCGGAGATGCTGGACCGCATGGAGCTCGGGCCCGAGGCCGTCATGGTGATCCATGTCGGCGGTACCTATGGCGACCGCGAAGCCGCCAACGCACGCTGGGTGGAAACCTGGGACAACAAGCTGCCGGAGCACGTACGGCGCCGTCTGGTGCTGGAGCATGACGACCTACGCTTCTCCGTCTCGGACATCCTGTGGATTTATGAACGGACGGGCGTGCGGCTGGTCTTCGATCACCAACACTTCTGGTGCCTGAACCCGTCTGGGCTCGACATGCGGGATGCGCTCAGGAAGGTGCTGCGGACCTGGCCCGAGGGCCAGCGGCCAAAGGTGCATTTCTCCTCGCCGCGCACGGAAATGCGGGAGATCAAGCGGAAGGAAAAGGGGACGCGCAAGCTGAAGTCCGTGCTGGTGGCGCCAGTGAACACGGGCCACGCCGATTTCTGCAATCCGTTCGAGTTCATCACCTTCATGCGGATCGCGGAGGGGCTCGACTTCGACGTGATGCTGGAGGCGAAGGTGAAGGATTTAGCGCTGATCCGCCTGCGGCCAGACCTGCTGCGCTATGCTCCGGACGTGGCGCAGCGCTTTGGGCTGGAGGAGTCCAAGGCGTCAACGCTGGAAGCGGAGGAGCAGGAACTTCTTGCGGAGGAAGGGAGCGGGCAAATGGCAGGTCACAGCGAAAACTGAAGGTACTTGACGGTGTGAACCATCATGGGCTGGCGGTTGGAACAGTGCATGGTGAGCGAAGGTCAGATTTCGGTAGTGGATTTCGACGCTTCGGCCGAGATGGTGCGCCATGCGAGGGAACGGATCGCCGGGCCAAGTCGAGGTTCGGCAGATGCGCCTCGAGCGTTAGGTTTGACACGGTGGGCTCGATGGGATCTGGACGTGCGCGTCCCTGCTGCATGTATCATCGGCCGAGTTCCCCAACCTCGCCCGGCGCCTTGCGGTCGCGCTGCGCGCCGGACGGGTCATCTACATGCCTTGCAAGCTCCGAACCGGCGAGCGCATATCCGGAGATCGCTTTTTCCCGACCATGATGAGGAAAGTCCGCGTGCTACGCTGCGCGACATCTGGCCTCATGCTCGTTGAAGCCTGAACGACGAACGGCATCCGCGCGGAGCGGCCTGAGAGCGCTGGCTCAATGCCATAGCAACGCTAAGCTGACCATCTTGAGGTAAGCAGCCCAGGTCGAGTTGCGGTTAGGAAGGTAGTTGCTGGACCCGGTGATGGGCAGGTATCTCATGCCGGTCTTGTGCGGAAGCTGGTGCGCCCTTCCCACCCGTGCCGTATCTTCGCGCCCACCGGCGATGACCCTCACTCCTTCGTCGAGCCTGGCGACGACGTTGTCTGGCGTGCAGCTTTCTAGAAAGGCGATGCCATTCGCACGGCACGCGGCAAAGACCCGATCGCGGGCCTCCTGCATCTGCGGTGGATAAGGCGATAGCTGTAACTTTGTACTGCCGAGGAGGGACAAGCCCAGGTCGCCCGGCCCCATTTCGGCGAAGCCGATGCCGGGCACGGCCAGGATCTCCTCGCATCGCGCCACTCCTTCCGGGCTCTCGATCTTCACCCCGAGCAGCAGTTCGCCCTCAGGGTCAAGCGGCCAGGGTTCGCAGCGGCGGAAATACGCATCTTCGTCGATCCCCCAGACCGGAGCAGCGGTCCGCTCCGAGCCTCGTCCGCGCGTGCCGACTCCGAGCAGGCCGTTATCCGGCCGGACTGTAGGTGCGCCGCGCATGCGATCCAGCGCTGAGGGCAGCGCCGGATCGACACCTGCCCGATGGTGCGGGTAGCGGCAGGCCTCGACGAAGGCGCGTGCGGCATCGACCGTTTCGGCTTGGCACAGGAGCACGCCGTGCACCCCTCGGCCGAGGATTTGTCGGAACTGCCAGGCATTATGCCTGACATTCGCCTCGTCGGTACCGTTCACCGGCGCCTCGACAACCACCGCAGGTGTTCGATGGCCGGACCGCGTCGGCCCGCCATCGACCAAGCCTCGCATGTATTCCGCGAGACCGGCGATGTCGAAGGCACCATGCTCCATGCCGATGTTGATGTAATCTGCCCAGGTCTGCGCGTCCTCCATACCTTGGGTGTGGGTCAGCACGTGCCCGGTATGATGGCCCGCATAGTAGATGGCTTGGTCCTGTTGCAATAACTCTACCGCTCTGTTGATTCGAATCGGCATGAGTTTTCCTTGCATCCAATACACAAGACACATTTTAGCAAAATTCGTATCAACGCCAATCTTGCTATCACGTGCTGCGGCGATGATCCGTGGTAATAGCGGATTGCACCTGGATTAGCCGACGGGATCAAGATTAGAACAAGGCGAATGCTTGATGACGCGCCGCAGCAAGCGCCAGCGCGCTGCCCCGAGCAGTTCCAGGGCGGGCTCGGGCTCGTAGCACCTTGGGCTCGTAGCAACCGGCTTTTTGGGTGTTGAACGCAGGAGCGCCAATAAGGCCCTGTCCGACACCGCCCGCCGTATCCTCGCCAAGGCCGCCCCGTACCCGCTGCGGCTGGCCGCGCCGCCCGGCAAGCGGCCGGTCGCCGTCGCCCGGGCGGTGCTGAGTAACCTGCTGCTCAAGCAGGGTTACGTCGAGCAGTCCGCGGCGCCCAACGAACTCGCCGGCCTGCGTTCGCATCAGCAGGATTGAACCCGGCCCACGGTGCGGATCACGGAAGCGGGAATGGCCTGCGTCGGCGTTGCTCCGGCGGGTAGCAAGGCACGTAACGCGGCCGAACAGGTGGCGGACGCGACCGCCGCCGACAAGGCCCAGAAGCCCGGTGGCGCCTCCCGCGACTCAGGCGGCCTCGGTGATTATCACCAACCTGGAAGCCACCCAGCGGCCGCCCACGCACGCCAGCCTGCGCGATGCAGCTCACAGCGTCCTAGTCGCCTGGGACGACGAGGCCTGCGACCGCGCGAGCCTGTCGCACGCCATCCCCGCCCTCCGGGCCATGCTGCGCCGCCTGGAGGGTACAACCGTCGCCGGTCGTGTCGCAGGCGATGGTGTAGGAGGCCGCCGTCGCGTTCCCACCGCTGCCAGGTGCCGTTGACGGCGAAGGTCCAGGCCGCCTGCGCCGCGGTATCCGTGCCGTGCGGAACGCGGTGCCAGCCGCCGTCCCATTCCCAAGACTTGGCCGCGCCGAGGGCGAAGTCGTGCCAAGTATCGACTCGGCGGGCATAGGTGGGGGCGAAGGTCAGGGTTGGGACGTAGCTGACGAAGGGCTGCCATTCCTGGTCGTCGGCGCCGCTCTCGTGTTGCGCCCGCAGCCGGCCGTAGAGCAGGTCGGCGCCGGCATCGCGGGCGCGCATGAAGCGGTCGGTGCTGGCATCGGCCAGGGCCGAGAGGCGGAGCGGCGCGGCCTCCAGCTTGCGGGACCAGGTCAGCCGCGCCTCGGGCGGCACCTCCAGGAGGGGGTGCCGAACGCGGCCTGCTCGGGGTCCGAGTTCCAGAAGAAGGGCACAAGCAGGTCGGCGGAGAAGGCGGGCGGCACGGCATCGGGTGGCGCGGCCAGCGTGGCGGCAATGCCGAAGCCGCCCGGGTCCTCAGGGGGGCGAGGGCGTCCGTCCGGGCCTGGCGGTAGGCGACCGAGGCGGCCCGCTTCGCCCGGACCTGGGTCGCCCGGACTTCTCTCGACCGTGCCTCCGCCGGGGGACTGGGCAGCAAGGGAGTTGCCAGCGCGGCCAGCAGACCGGCGCGCAGGACGGTTGAGCAGGGCATCGCTGCGGCTCCGGAGCGTCTCTATCCTGGCGCTGCGCTCCCGCACCGCCGCGGCGGAGGAAAGCATGGCCCCAAAAGCCGCGCCAACATCCTGCGCCGGTTATGAGACTCCCAAAAGCAGAAGGGGGTGCGGGGGGATGCCTCCCCCGCGTCGTCCTTACGCGGCCTGCCGCGCCAGCGCGGGATAGTCGGTATACCCCTTGGCATCGCCGCCATAGAGCGTGTCCTTGTCGAGCGCGTTCAGCGGCGCCTTCAGGCGCAGCCGCTCCACCAGGTCCGGGTTGGCGATGAAGGGGCGGCCGAAGGCGATCAGGTCGGCCCGGCCCTCGCGCAGCGCCGCCTGGGCGAGCGTCAGGTCATAGCCGTTATTCGCCATGTAGGCGCCGGTGAAGGCTTGGCGCAGCGCCTGGAAGTCGAAGGCGATGTTGTCGCGCGGGCCGCCGGTCGCGCCCTCGACCACATGCAGGTAGGCCAGGCCGAAGGGCGCCAACTGCCGCACGACATGGTCGAAGACCACCTGCGGGTCGCTGTCGGCGATGTCGTTGGCCGGCGAGACCGGGGAGATGCGGATGCCGACGCGGTCGGCGCTCCAGGCCCCGACCACCGCCTCGGTCACTTCCAGCAGGAAGCGGGCGCGATTCTCGATGCTGCCGCCATAGCGGTCGGTGCGCCGGTTGGTCTTGTCCTTGAGGAACTGATCGATGAGGTAGCCATTGGCAGCGTGGATCTCGACGCCGTCGAAGCCGGCAGCGCGGGCATTCTCGGTCGCGCGGCGGTAGTCCTCGACGATCCCGGCGATCTCCGCCGTCTCCAGCGCGCGGGGCGTCACGAAGTCCTGGAAGCCGGCTTCGGTGAAGGCCTTGCCCTCCGGCTTGATGGCCGAGGGCGCGACCGGCAGGCCGCCGCCCGGCTGCAGGCTGGGGTGGGAGATGCGGCCGACATGCCAAAGCTGCAGGACGATCCGGCCGCCGGCGCGGTGGACGGCGTTGGTCACCTGCTTCCAGCCCTCGACCTGCTCGGCATCGTGGATGCCGGGGGTGAAGGCATAACCCTGACCCTGGCGGGAGATCTGGGTGGCCTCGGCGATGATCAGGCCGGCCGAGGCGCGCTGGGCGTAGTATTCGGCGTTCAGCGGTCCGGGGATGCCTCGGCTGCCGGTCCGGCTGCGGGTGAGCGGCGCCATGACGACGCGGTTGGGCAGGTCGAGCGGGCCGAGGCGGGCGGGCTGGAACAGGTCGGTGGCGGTGGTCTCGTGCGGCATGGGGGCAAGGCTCTCGCGTTGTGCATTCGCACGGGGGTGCGATTGTGCGTTGCAGCAAGAGCTAGGACGGCCGATGGGTTGCACCAAGCCGCCCTTTCAGCATGACCGACATTCAGGCCGCGGATGGGAACCGCGACGGGTTCAGGGGCCGAGCACCGCCGCCAGCGGCAGCGCTTCCAGTCGCAGCGCCGCGGCGACCGCCGGGTGGACGATCCGCCCGGCATGGACGTTCAGCCCCTGGGCCAGATGCGGGTTCTCCGCCAGGGCGCGCGGGAACCCTTTTCCCGCCAGCTTGCAGGGTGAAGGGCAGCGTCGCGTTGTTCAGCGCGACGGCGCTGGTGCGGGCGACCGCGCCCGGCATGTTGGTGACGCAGTAATGGACCACGCCCTCCACCAAGTAGGTCGGCTCGGCATGGGTGGTTGGGCGGGAGGTCTCGAAGCAGCCGCCCTGGTCGATTGCGACGTCGACCAGCACGCTGCCCGGCCGCATCCGGCCGACCATGGCGCGGGTGACCAGGCGCGGTGCCGCGGCGCCCGGGACCAGCACGGCGCCGATCACCAGGTCGGCCTCGGTCACCGCCTGCTCGACCGCCTCGGTGGTGGCAAAGAGCGTGGCGACGCTGCCGCCGAACTCGCGGTCCAGCGCATCCAGCACGCGGGGATTGCGGTCCAGCACCGTCACCCGCGCCCGCATCCCGGCGGCGATCCGCGCGGCGTTCGACCCTACCACGCCGCCGCCCAGCACGGCGACGCGGGCCGGCGGCACGCCGGGGACGCCCGAGAGCAGGATGCCGGCACCGCCGGCCTCCTTCTCCAGGCAGCGGGCGCCGACCTGCACCGCCATGCGGCCGGCGACTTCGCTCATCGGTGCCAGCAGCGGCAGGCCGCCCTGCGGGTCGGTCACCGTCTCATAGGCCAGGGCGGTGCAGCCGCTGGCCATCAGCCCCTCCGCCTGGGCGGGGTCGGGGGCGAGGTGGAGGTAGGTGAACAGCACCTGCCCGGGCCGCAGGCGACGCCATTCCTCGGGCTGCGGCTCCTTCACCTTCACCACCAGCGTGGCTCGCTCGAAGATCGCGGCGGCGCCCGGGGCGATGGTGGCGCCGACGGCGAGATAGGCCTCGTCCGGGAAGCCGATGCCGGCGCCGGCCCCGGTCTCGACCAGTACCTGGTGGCCCTGGCCGACCAGCTCGCGCACCGAGGCGGGGATCAGCCCGACCCGGTATTCGTGGATCTTCACTTCCTTCGGAACGCCAATCAGCACGCTGGCTTCCTCCCGCGGTTGCCCGGGGGATGTGGGATGCGCGGCGCGGTCAGTCGACGGGCAGGAAGATGAACACCACGGCAGCAACCAAGCAGAGCATGGCGGCGAGATAGGTCCAGCGCAGCGGCTCCCCCAGCACCATCACGCTGAACCCGGCGAAGACCGAGAGGGTGATCACCTCCTGCATCACCTTCAGCTGCTGCCCGGTATAGGCGCCGCTCTCGTAGCCGATGCGGTTGGCCGGCACGGCCAGGCAGTATTCGAAGAAGGCGATGCCCCAGGAGATCAGGATCGCCATCCACATCGCCCAACCCGGACGCTTGAGATGGCCGTACCAGGCCCAGGTCATCAGGATGTTGCTGCCGATCAGCATCAAGGGGGGCAGAAAGTGGCTGGGGGTCATGGCGGCTCCTGGGACGGGCGCCGAACGCTAGGCCCAGCGGGAGCGTTGCCAAGCCCGGTCGTTACCCTTGCCGCTCCGGCGGCAGCCGCCACAGCAGGTAGAGCATGATCGCCATGGCCGGCAGCGCCGCCGCCGTGGTCAGCAGGAAGAAGCCGGGCCAGCCCAGCGCCTCGGCCAGCCAGCCGGAACTGGCGCCGAGCGTCCTGAGCGGGAAGGCAGCCAGCGAGGAGAGCAGCGCATACTGCGTCGCGGTGAAGCTGCGGCTGGTCAGCGCCGAGAGCCAGGTGAGGAAGGCGGCATCGGCGAGGCCATCGGTGAAGTTCTCGACCCCGACCTGGGCCCAGAGCATCGGCATGGAATGCCCAGCATTGGCCAGGGCCACATACATCAGGTTCGACAGCATCTGGCCCATGCCGGTCACCACCAAGGCCCGGCGGACACCGATCAGCCCGACCAGCCAGCCGCCCACCAGCGCGCCGCCCAACGTGGCGAACATGCCGAAGACCGTGGCGACCGTCGCCACGTCCTCCCGGCTGAAGCCGAGCGAGCGGTAGAAGGGCGTGGTCATCACCCCGGCCAGCGCCTCGCCCAGCTTGAACAGCGCGATGAAGAGCAGGATGCCGAGCCAGAGCGGCCGGCGCATGAAGTCGAGGAAGGGCTCCAGCACCGAGGCACGCAGCCGCGCCCGCCAGCCCGCCGCGGCGCAGGCGACGCGCGCCGGCTCCGGCCCCAGCAATGTCGCGGCCAGGCCGGGCAGGATCAGGGCCGCGCCGTACAGGTAGGCGCCGGACCAGCCGAAAGGCTCGACCAGCAGCAGGGTCCCGGCACCGCTGGCCAGCAACGCCATGCGGTAGCCCCAGACATAGGCGGCGAGGCCATAGGCCTGGGCGGCGTCGTCCTCGCCCAGCATCTCGATGCGATAGGCATCGACGACGATGTCCTGGCTGGCCGAGAGGAAGGCGACCAGCGAGGCCAGCAGCGCCGTCGTCATCGGGTCGCTGCGCGGGTTGGTCAGCCCGACCGCGGCGATGCTGACGACCAGGGCAAGCTGGATGGTCAGCAGCCAGCCGCGGCGCTGCCCCAGCACCGGCGGCCGCACCGCGTCGAGCGCCGGCGACCAGAGGACTTGTACGCATAGGCCAGGCCGATCAGGGCAGTAAGGCCGATGGCGGACAGCGACAACTCGCTCTCGGCGAACCACTGCCGCAGCACCTGGCCGGCGACCAGCGGCAATGGCACGCCGGCGGCGAAGCCGAGCACGAGCATGATGGGAAAGCGCCGGTCCCGCCAGCGGGAGGCGGGAGCGGATGCGGGATCGGCCATGCCCGCCCGCTACCAGACGACGAGCCGGACCGCCACCGCCTTCGCGTCTATTCGCCGATGTTCAGCAGCGCCCCGCGCACCCGGGCCGACTGGAACTGCCACATGAAGATCGTGGCCATCACTGCCATCCAGAAGGCGTCCAGCGCGAAGGCGGCGCCCAGATGCCCCCAGGCGATGGTGCCGTCCAGCAGCGCCGCCCGCATGCCCTCGAAGACATGCGCGGAAGGCAGGGAATAGGCCACGGGATGCAGCCAGCCGGGCAGGACGGAGACCGGGTAGAACACCGCGGAGAAGGGCGTCAGCCCGAAGAGCACGGACCAGGCCAGCGCCTCCGCCCCCGCGCCGTAGCGGAGGATGAGCGAGGTGACGCCGAGCGCGACGGCCCAGCCCATCACAAGCAGCGCGGCGAAGAAGGCCACCACCACCGGGCCCATCGAGAACAGCCCGAAGCTGTAGAGCAGCCAGGCCAGCAGCACCGCCGGGGAGACGCCGACCAGCACCCGGATCACGCTCATCGCCATCAGCCCGGCCACCAGCTCCCGCGGCCGCAGCGGGCTGACGAAGACATGGCCGAGGTTGCGCGACCAGATCTCCTCGAGGAAGGAGATCGAGAAGCCCATCTGGCTGCGCAGCGTCACCTCCCACAGCAGGACGCCGCCGAGCAGCATCCCGGCGGCGATGCCGGCGGTGTTGCTCTGCACGCCCGCGAGGTAGGCGGTGACGAAGCCCCAGACCACCATCTGCAGGATCGGCCAGTACATCAGCTCGAGCAGCCGCGGCCAGGACCGGCGGAACAGCGCCAGGTGGCGGTAGACCAGGCCCCAGACGCGGCGGACGGCGGCGCGGTTCATTGGGCGGGCTCCGGCTCGCGGGCCCGGCCGCGGGCGATGTCGAGGAAGACCTCCTCCAGGTCGTCGCGGCCGTATTTCGCCAGCAGGTCCGCCGGGCTGCCCTGGTCCACCACCCGGCCCTGCTTCAACATCAAGACGTGGTCGCACAGGCGCTCGACCTCCGCCATGTTGTGGCTGGCCAGCAGGATGGCGCAGCCGCTCTCGGCCCGGTAGCGCTCCAGCCAGGACCGCACCCAGTCGCCCGTGTCGGGGTCGAGGCTCGCCGTCGGCTCGTCCAGCAGCAGCAGCGCCGGGCGGTTGATCAAGGCCTTGGCGAGCGCGACGCGGGTCTTCTGCCCGGCCGAGAGCTGCCCCGCCGGCCGGTCCAGCAGCTCGGTCAGCTGCAGCTGCGCCGCCAGCTCGGCGATCCGCCGCTCGGCCCGGGGCACGTCGTACAGATACGCATAGACCCGGAGGTTCTCCGCCACCGAGATCCGCGAGGGCAGCGCGATGTAGGGGAGGAGAAGTTCATCCGCGCCAACGCGCTGAAGCGGTCCCGCGCCATGTCGTGGCCGAGGCAGGCGATGCGCCCGCCACTCGGCACCAGCAGCCCCAGCAGCATAGCGATGGTGGTGGTCTTGCCCGCGCCGTTGCCGCCCAGCAGGCCCCAGGTGGCGCCGCGCGGCATGGCGAAGGACAGGCCATCGACCGCCGCCGTCGCCCCGCCCGGGTAACGCTTGGTCAGCCCCTCGGCGAGGATCGCGGGCGTCGCATCGGCTTCTCTATCCATCGGCCGCCATATGCGGGCGAAGCGGCGCCGCGCCAAGCCGCAATCGCGGCCGGGCCGGGTCACTGCGGCCGCAGCAGCCGGCCCTCGAACAGCGTCACCCCGGCCTCCCACCCCCAGCCGATCGCCGCCGCGCGTCGGCGCCGGTCAGCACCACCCGCCCCGCCGGCAGCGCCGGTGCCAGCGCCGCCAAGCCGGGCGACCAGGGCAGCCGCAGCAAGTCGACCCCCACCCGGTCGGGCGGCAGGGCGGCCAGCAGCTCCGGCCCCGCCAGGTCCAGCGCCAGGCGGTAGCCGCGGGCGCGGGCGAAGTCGCGGGCGAAGGCGAAGTCCCCGGGCGCGGCCAGCGCATCCTCGGCCGGCAACGCCAGCACCGTCGCCGCCCGCGTCGTCGCATCCAGCAGCGCGTCGAGCCGGAGGAACTCCACCTCCCCAGGCTCGCCGCCGCCAAGGCGAGGCCGAGCGGCCCGCGCTGCCGCGCCTCCTCCGGCCGGCCGAGTTCCGCCAGCAGGCGCCGGTCCAGCAGCCGGCGCAGGCCGGCGCGCCAGCCAGGGCGCCGCGGCCGGGTCCAGCGCCGGGGCCATCTCCGCCCGCAGCTCCGGCCAGGCGAGCCGCCATTCCTCCCATTCCAGGACCGGTCCCTCGCCGCCACGGGCCAGGCGGCAGACCGGCCGGCGGCGCAGGAAGCGGGCCAGGCCGGCGCCGCGCAGCGCGGCCTCCAGCGCCGCAAGCTCGGCCGGCCCGAAGCCCGCCCCGGGCGCCGGGCGTGGCCTTGGCGCTGGCGGCGGCCCGAGCGAGTCCTCGACCGCCGCCAGCAGCGCCGCGGCATCGCGCGGCAGCTCCAGCACGGCATGCAGCGGCGCCTCCGCCGCCTCCTCGCCGAGCAGGATGGCCAGCACCCCCTCGGCCTCCCGCAGGTGGCGGCCGCCGGGCGGGGCGACGGCGACCAGGTCGCCGTTCGGCAGCTCGAACAGCCGGCTGCGGACCGGCCGCAGGGCGGGCTCCAGCGCTTCCCTGAGGAGCCGCCGATGGTGGCCGCGGCGCATCCGCGGGGCGAGGCGGGAGAGTTGCAGATGCAGCGCCTGGCGCGGCACCTCGGCCGCCACCGCCTCCCGCACCAGCTGGGCCAGGGCCAGGGCATCGGCTGCGGCCGGCTGCCCCGCGGCCAGGGCGGCGAGGCCGAAGGGCGCCATCGTTGGCCCGGCCGCCAGGCGCATCATGCCCGCCCCGCCAGCAGCAACCCCGTGGCTCGCGCGAAGGCCAGGGCGGCCGGGTCCGCCGCCTCGACCAGCAGCAGCCGGGACGGGTCGATGCCCGCCAGCATCCCGGGCGCCGCCAGTTCGGGCGACCAGCGCAGCAGCAGCAGCCCGGCCGGCAGGTGCCGGGGGTCGAGCAGGCCGAGCGTCGCCGCCTCCAGCCCCTCCAGCGCCAGGGACCAGCCGCGTTCGGCCAGGCGGCGGCGCAGCGCGGGAAGCCGGGATCGGCGGCCAGGGCGACCGGCAGCACGGCGAAGGCGCCGGGCTGCGTGGCCGGCGCCGGCAGCCGGTCGCGCGCCACCGGGATCAGCCGCAACCCGGGCCGGTCGCGCGCCCAGGCGCCGAGCCCGGGCAGCAGCCGCGCCGCCATGCGTTCCATTGCATGCGCCAGCAGGTCGGGGTCGGCGGCCATCGGGCCGAGCGCAGCGGCGATCGCCGCCGGGTTCAGCCGCAGCCGCAGGCCGTGCGGCGTGCCGTCCCGGGCCGCGGCCAGCGGTTCGGCCCGCAGCGCCGCCTCGGCCGGGACCGCGTCCAGTGCCTGGTGCAGCCCGGCGGGGCGCGGCGGGGCGCCGGGCGGCGGCGCGAGGGCGCCGCCTGGTGCGCGGCGGCCCAGGCGAGCACCGCATCGGCATCGCCCGGCAGGTGCCAGACCGGCAGCGGCTGTGCATCGCCCGCCAGCCTGCCGAGCGCCGTCGCCGCCCGCCGTGCCGCGCTGGGCGAGGCGCCGAGCAGCAGGCTGCCGCCCCCGGCCGAGCGCAGCAGGCTGCCGCCGCCGGTCGCCGCGGCGTCCTGCAGGATTGCCTCCGCCATCCGCCAGCGGGACTCGCCTGGCCCGTAGCGATCGCGCGGCAGCAGCAGCAGCGCCGCCCGGCCCCGCGCGGCCGGCAAGGCCGCCAGCGCCGCCCCGAGCAAGGCCGCCGGCGCGGCGCCGCGGATCGCCATTGGATGCAACAGGGGAGGAAATGCAGCGCTGGCGTTCACGGCTGCGACGGTCACGGTCATGCGCGATCCTTGCGCGGTGCAGCGAAGCGGGAAGTCCGCTAGGGTCGCGCCGGATGGTGAACGAAGCTTTAGCGACCGATGTCCTGGCCCCTGGCGCGCTGCCGCCCGGCCTCCGGATCTATGCCATCGGCGATATCCATGGCTGCGCCGACCGGCTGGCCGCGCTGCATGCGATGATCGCCGCCGATGCGCACGCCCGCCCGGCCGAGGAGGTGGTGCTGGTGCATCTCGGCGACTATGTCGATCGCGGCGAGAACAGCGCCGGCGTGCTCGAGCGTCTGCTCGGCCCCTGCCCGGTGCCGGGCGGGGAGGTGGTGAACCTGCTCGGCAACCACGAGGTGATGATGCTGGATGCCTGCGACCCGCGCTCGCCGCCCGGGGCACTGCCCTTCTGGCTGGAGAACGGCGGGGCGGAGACACTGGCGAGCTACCGCGCCCGGCCGGACGAGCCGGCACCCTGGGAGGCGATCCCGCGCGAGCACCTGGCACTGCTGCGCGGCTGCGCGCTGCGCTGGGCGGCGGGCGACTACATGTTCTGCCATGCCGGGGTGCGGCCGGGGGTGCCGCTCGACCGGCAGGACCCCTTCGACCTGCTCTGGATCCGCGAGCCCTTCCTCTCCTTCGAGGGCGACCTGCCGCAGATCGTGGTGCACGGCCATACCCCGACGGCGGAGCCCTCGGTCCGGCCGCATCGGATCGGGATCGACACCGGCGCCTGCTTCGGCGGGGTGCTGACCTGCCTGGTGCTGGAAGGCCAACGGCTGCGCTTCCTCGAGGCCTGACCGGCCCGGCCGGACGGCCGGTGCCGGATTCAGGATGCATCCCCGACAATACTTTCCCGGAGCGAACCCATCCCGTTCGAATCGAGATGCCGTGCCTTGCGCCGGAACCCGCGACTGCGCTACCGCAAAAGGATGCACGGACCCGCGCCCGCCCCCCGTCCTGGCCCACCCGGTCCGCTACCCGCCGCCCTGTTCGATGCCGTCCGCCAGCTCAAGCGCGGCACCGTCCTGGTGGTCGGCGACGCCATGCTTGACCGCTACGTCTACGGCCGGGTCGAGCGGGTGAGCCCGGAGGCGCCGGTGCCGGTCCTGACGGTGGAGCGCGAGGTGGCGCTGCCCGGCGGCGCCGGCAACGTGGTGCGCAACCTGACCGCGCTCGGCGCCGCGGTCGCCTTCGTCTCGGTGGTCGGTGACGACCAGGCGGGCAGCGACCTGACCGGGCTGATCGGCGGCCAGCCGGGGGTCGAGCCATGGTTGCTGGTACAGGGCGGCCGCGCCACCACCACCAAGACCCGCTTCGTCGCCACCGGCCAGCAATTGTTGCGGGCAGACCATGAACTAGCCGCGCCGATCCATGCCCGACTGGCCGACCGGCTGGTGCGCATTGCCGGGGACGCGGTGGCCGCCACCGCCGTCATGGTGCTGTCGGACTACCGCAAGGGCGTGCTGGCCGGCGACACGCCGACCAAGCTGATCGCCGCGGCGCGGACCGCCGGCCGCAAGGTGATGGTGGACCCGAAGGGCGGCAACCATGCCCGCTATGCCGGCGCCGACCTGATCATGCCGGATGTCGAGGAACTGGCCGAGGCGACCGGCCTGCCAGTCGGGACCGAGGCGGAGATCGCCGCCGCCGCCGCCGCGCTGCGCCAGGCGCATGGCTTCGGCGCGGTGATGGTGATCCGCGGCGAGCCGGGCGTGACCCTGGTGACCGCCGACCCGGAGGGCGAGATCGTCCAGCACATGCCGAGCGACGTGGCCGAGCTGGTGGACGGGTCCGGCGCCAGCGACGTGGTGGTGGCGGTCGCCGCGGCCGGGCTTGCGGCCGGCCTGCCGCTGGCCTCGATCGCCCGGCTCGGCGCGCTCGCCGCCGGCATCGTGCTCGGCAAGACCGGGATCGCGGTGGTGCGGGAGGACGAGTTCCTCGAGGCGCTGACCCCCGGCCGGCTGGCGACCCGCAAGCTGGCGACCCGGTCCGAGGCGGCGGAGCGCGTCGAGCGCTGGCGCCGGGCGGGCAACCGCGTCGGCTTCCTGGTCGGCAGCGAGGCCGGCACCGTGCCCGAAATCGTCGCCCAGGCGCGCAGCTGGTGCGACCGTCTGGTGGTGGGGCTCGGCGACGGCGACATGGCCGCGGCGGGGCTGGCGGAACTGCCGGGGGTCGACCTGATCGCCCGCTTCGGCGGGGACACGCCGCTGGAGCTGATCCGGCTGCTGCGGCCGGACGTGCTGGTGCAGGACCCGGGCCGCGGCCCCCATGCCGTGCCGGGCGGGGACCTGGTGCAGGAATGGGGCGGCACGGTGCGCAGCACGGCGGTGGCGCCCCCGACCGCCGCCTGAGCCCGCGGGGCGGCCCGCCCCGCGCTATTCCAGCACGGCGATCGTCTTGCGGTCGACCAGCTCGAAATCGATCTCGGCGCCGAGGCCGGGGCCGGTCGGCGCATGGACCAGCCCGTCGGGCCCGACCTCGATATCCTGCCGCAGCCCGTATTTGTGCGCGCCGTCGGGCAGCAGCACCTCGAAATAGGTGGTGTTGCGGATGGCACAGGCGACGTGGAGGTTCGCCACGTTGTTCAGCGAATTGCCGCCATGGTGGATCTCGTAGGTCATGCGGAAGGCCTCGGCGAGATGCGCGGTCTTCACCAGCGTGGTGATGCCGCCCTTCACCGCGACGTCGCCGCGGAGGTAATCGGTCGCCTGCAGCATGATCCAGGGGGCGTAGGATTCGAGCCCGCCGGCCGGGTATTCCGTCGCCATGATCGGGATGTCGAGTTTCTGCCGCAGCTTGACGTAGTTGGTGATGTCCTGGTCGTGCAGCGGGTCCTCGTACCAGAGGAAGCCGAGCCGCTCGATCGCCCGGCCGACCTTCAGCGCCGCCGGGAAGTCGTAGGACCAGGTGCTGTCGAGCATCAGATTGCAGTCGTCGCCGACGGCGCGCCGCACCGCCTCGCAGACCTTGATATCAGTGGAGGGATGCTGCGGCGGGTGGATCTTGTAGGCGGCCCAGCCGGCGTCGCGGAAGCGCACCGCCTCCTCTGCATAGGCTTCCGCGCCGTCCAACACCTGCGAGCTCGCATAGGCCGGGATGCTGTGCCGGGTGGTGCCGAGCAGCCGATGGATCGGCAGCCCCGCCGCCTTGCCGGCGATGTCCCAGAGCGCGACATCGACCGCGCCGATCGCCCGCACCGAGACCAGCCGCGACATCGGCCAGAGCCTAGCGTTCAGCGCCTCCCGGTCCAGCGGGTCGCGGCCCATGAGCAGGGCTTGAGGAAGCGGATCAGGCCGGGCCCGTCATTCGCCGCGGTATGGGTGGCGGAGCCGAGGAAGGCATGGCCGGTCACGCCGCTGTCGGTTCCGATGGTCAGCAGGCCGAGGGCGGAGGAACCGGTCTCCAGCTTCGCGGCGGCGTGGTAGCGGGTCGGCGGGATGCCCTCCCAGGCGAAGAGGGTAAGCGAGACGAGGTCGATCTTCATGGCGGCGCCTTCTGCCCTTTGACTGCAACCCTAGGGAGGGCGCGGCCCGAGGGCTACAGCAGCGTCGCCTTGGCGCCGGGGGTTGCCAAGCGGCTCTCGCGCGCGCGGCGGTCGGATTCGAGCCGGCGCGGCGGGCGTGGAAGACCGTGCGGCGCGGTTATCCCGGGTGCCTGCCTATCCCGGCGAAGCGCCGTCATGCTCTCCTGCAGGGTCCGCCGGATTGCGGTTTCGCTGATCGCCAGCCCCCGGCGGGTAGAGGCGCCGGCCGCCTGGCGGGCATCGGGGTTGGGGCGAGGGATCGGCGTCCTGCTCGCGAGGGCAAGGCGCCGATCCGCCAAGGTTCGACGGCGAGGGGCCAGCCGGCCCTCGCTCACATATGGGTTCCGGGCATGTTTCCGGCCGCGGCGCACTGGCCCGGAGGGGCCCTGCCCCGCCAGACTGGGCGCATGACCACGCTCCTCGCCGATATCGGCGGCACCAATGCCCGCTTCGCCCTGTTCGACGGCATCGCCCATACCCCGCCGGTCAACCTGCCGCTCTCCGGCTTCACCGGCATCGCCGCGGCCATCGCCGCCTATCTCGGCGACCGCCCGGCCCCGGCCGCCGCGGTCCTCGCCGTCGCCGGGCCGGTCGAGCACAACCGCGTTACCCTGACCAATCGCGGCTGGGTGGTGGACGGGGCCGAGGTCGCGGCCGCGCTCGGCATTGCCCGGGTGCGCGTGGTGAACGACTTCGCCGCGCTGTCCTGGTCGCTGCCGCACCTCACCGGCGCCGACCTGCACCCGCTTGGCGGCGGCACGGCCGAGCCTGGCGCACCGATCGCCGTGGTCGGGCCGGGCACCGGCCTCGGCGTCGGCGCCTTCCTGCCGCCCGACCGCATCCTGGTGACCGAGGGCGGCCATGCCAGCCTGGCGGCGCATGACGCGCGGGAGGCTGCCGTGGTCGAATGGCTGCGCGCCCGGCACGGCCATGTCTCGGCCGAGCGGCTGCTCTCGGGCCAGGGGATCGAGAACATCCATGCCGCTCTGGTCGCGCTCGACGATGCCGGGACCGAACCGCTGGATGCTGCCGCCGTCACCGCCCGCGCCCTGTCCGGCGAATGCCGCACCTGCCGGGAATCGCTCGAGATGTTCTGCGCCCTGCTCGGCGGCGTGGCCGGCGACCTGGCGCTGCTCTACGGCGCCAAGGGGGCGTCCACATTGCCGGGGAATCTGCCCGCGCTTCCCGGACTTCCTCGCCGCCTCCCGCTTCCGCCCCCGGTTCGAGGCCAAGGGACGCTTCAACGCCTGGCTCGCGCCGATCCCGACTTGGCTCATCCTGCGGCCGGATGCGGCCATGCTGGGACTCTCGGCCCTCGCCCGCCAAGGATAGCTTGCATCTCGCAAGCCGGAATGCTTGCATGACGCAAGTTGGCGAGGACGTCGAAGCATGGGCCGCACGGATTTCACGCGGATGCGCTGCCCCGTGGCCCGCTCCATGGCGGTGCTGGGGGAACGCTGGGCCATGCTGGTGCTGCGGGAGGCCTTCTACGGCACCACCCGGTTCGATGAATTCGAGCGGCACCTGGGCATCGCCCCCAATATCCTCTCGGCCCGACTGAAGGACCTCGCCGAGCACGGGTTGCTGGAGAAGGTGCCGCTGCCCGCGCCCCGCACCGCCGGGTCGCGGCACGAGTATCGGCTGACCGAGTGCGGCCGCGACTTCTTCCCGCCTACCTGGCGCTGAAGGCCTGGGCGGACCGCTGGATGGCCGGGCCGGAAGGTCCCTCGGTCCTGCTGCAGGATGCCGTCACCGGTCGCCCGGTGGAGGTGCCACCGGCGCTGTCCACCGCCGGCACGCCGTTGCGGCCGGAGAATGTCCGCATCCTGCCCGGCCCGGGCGCCAGCGCGGCGATGCGCGCCCGCTTCGGCGGGGAGGCGTCGCATGGCTGACGGATCCGCCGCGACGGCCAGCCTGGTGCCCTCGCCGCCCGCCCTGCCGGTGGTGATGCGCCGGGTCCTTACGCTCGCCGCCCCGACCACGCTCGTGGCCGCCGTGCAGGCGCTCTGCCAGTTGGTGGAGCCCTGGCTGGCGGCGCGGCAGGGCACCGCGGCGCTGGCTGGCTGGGCCGTGGTGCTGCCCTTCGCCCTGCTGCTGCAGCAGATGTCGACCGGCGCGATGGGCGGCGGCGTGGTCTCCGCCATCGCCCGCGCACTGGGGGCGAAGCGGCAGGAGGAAGCCGCGGCGCTGGTCATCCATGCCGTGGTCATCGCGCTCGGCTTCGGCCTGGTCTACGCGGTGCTGCTGGCCGGCTTCCCGCGGCAGATCCTCTCGCTGATCGGCGGGCCGGAAGCGGCGGCCGCGGCCTCCGGCTACTGCGCCTGGCTGTTCGGCGCCGGGGCGATCCCGGCCTGGCTGGCCAATACCCTCGCCTCCGTCCTCCGCGGCGGGGGCGGCATGCGCTTGCCTCCCGCGTGCTGCTGGTCGCCTGGCTCTGCTACCCGCCTCTGGCCTGGCTGCTGATGGAACCCGCCGGGCTCGGCATGGCCGGGGCGGGGATCGCCTTCGCCCTGGTGATGACGGCGGCGACGGCGGGCATGGCCCTGGTGGTGCTGCGCGGCGGCGCCGGCTTCCACCCGACGCTCCGGGTCAGGCTGCAGCGGGCGCTGTTCGGCCGCATCCTCTCGGTCGGGCTGATCGCCTGCGTCATGGCCACGATCGCCAACCTCACCACCATCCTGGTCACCGCCCGCATCGCGTCCTACGGCGCCGCGGCGGTCGCCGCCTATGGCGTCTCCGCCCGGCTGGAATTCCTGATGGTGCCGCTCGCCTTCGGCGTCGGCTCGGCGCTGACGGCGCTGGTCGGCCGGGCGGTCGGGGCGGGGGACTGGGTGACGGCACGGCGCACCGCCTGGGCCGGGGCGCTGATGGCGCTGGCGGTGACGGCCACGGTGGGCCTGGGCGTCGCCATCTTCCCGGGCGCCACCGCGCGCGCCTTCAGCACCGACCCGGTGGTGGTCGACATCGCCACGCGGGCGCTGTCCATCATCGGCTGGGCGCTGCCGGGCTTCGGGGTCGGCATGGCGCTCTACTTCGCCGCCATGGGCGCGGGTCGGATGCGCGGGCCGGTGGTCGCCGCCTGCTCCCGCATCCTCCTCGCGGTCGGCGGCGGCTGGGTGCTGGGGGACTGGCTCGGATCTCGGGCTGGAAGGCCAGTTCGTCGCCGTGGCGCTCGGCATCAGCGCCTATGGGCTGATCACTGCGGCGGCGGTGCGGCCGGGGGTCTGGTCGTCGCCCGGGCGGTGACATGGCGAAAGGATAGAAGGAAGAATCATTCCCACACGGCAGATTGATTTCTAAATACCGGCTTCCGCCAGGGGGACCGCCTGCCCATGTCCGTGAGCCCGACCGAAACCCGCCCGCCGCTGCCGGGCGAGCCGGCCCCCTGGTTCCAGGCCGCCTCGGCGGCGAACCCGCGCTTCGCCTTCTCCAGCGTCGCCGGCCGATACACGCTGCTGGCCTTCGTCGGGCCCGCCGATGGCCAGCCGGCCGCGGCCGCCGACCGGGCCATGCAGGCGCTCCGGGCCGAGGGCCTGCTCGACGACGCCAACCGCTGCGCCTTCCTGCTGACGCTCGGGCCGCCCGCACCGGGCGGGCCGCAGGACCGGATCCCCGGCCTGCGGGTCCTGGCGGATGCCGCCGGCGCGACCTATCGCGCCTATGGCCTGCTGCGGCCCGACCCGGCGGGGGCCGAGCCGCTGATCGGCCTGGCCGCCTTCCTGCTCGACCCGCTGCTGCGGGTGATCGCCGCCGCCCCGCTTGAGCGGATCGGCGAACTGGCGACGCTGCTGCGGCAGCTGCCGCCGCCGCACCTGCATGCGGGGCAGGAGACGCCCGCCCCGGTGCTGCTGCTGCCCCGGGTCTTCGAGCTAGAACTCTGCCGCCGCTTCATCGACCTCTATGCCCGGACCGGCGGAGACGACAGCGGAACCATGGTCGAGCGGGACGGCAGGACGGTCGGCATCATCGATTACAGCCACAAGCGCCGCTTCGACTGCGTGATCGAGGATGCGGACCTGCAGGCCACCATCCGTGCCCGCGTCGCCCGCCGCCTGGTGCCGGAGATCCGCAAGGCCTTCCAGTTCGAGGTGACGCGGATCGAGCGCTACATCATCGCCTGCTACGACGCGGCGACCGGCGGGCACTTCGCCGCGCACCGGGACAACACCACGCCGGGCACCGCGCATCGGCGCTTCGCGGTCACCATCAACCTGAACGACGATTTCGACGGCGGGGATCGTGGTTTCCGGAATTGGCCCGCGCCGCTACCGGCCGCCGGCGGGCGGCGCAGTGGTCTTCTCCTGCTCCCTGCTGCACGAGGCGACGCCGGTGACGCGCGGCACCCGCTACGCCGTGCTGCCCTTCCTCTACGACGACGCCGCGGCGCGGATCCGCGAGGCGAACCTCGCCTCGCTCGCACCGGCGCCCCTCGCCGCGGCTGCCGCGCAGGGCTAGCCTCGGGGAAAGCGACCCCGAGGAACGCCCCGCCATGACCAGCACGCCCGCCCCCGGCCACGCCGCCATCATCGGCTTCGGCCTGATGGGCTGCGACATCGCCGCCATCTTCCTGGCCGGGGGCTGGCGCGTCACGGCGGTGGAGCCGGACCGCGCCAGCTGGCCGACCCGGCTCGACCGGGTGACGCTCTCGCTGTCGCAGCTCGGCGGCGCGGCGCGGCGGGTGGATGCGCTCGACCTCGTCGCCTCGCTCGACGACGCCGGCTTCGCCGACGCCGACGTGGTGATCGAGGCGGTGCCCGAGAAGCTCGAGATGAAGCGCGCGGTCTTCGCCGAGCTCGACCGGTTGGTGCCGGCCGGCATCCCGATCGCCACCAATGCCTCCGGCTTCCGCGTCACCGACATCGCCGAGGGCTGCGCGACCGCGGCGCGGATGGCGAACCTGCACTTCTTCCTCCCCGCTCATCTCGTGCCAGGGGTCGAGGTGGTGAAGGGCGAGCGGACCGCGGAGGCCACCTGCGAGCGGCTGGCGGAGATCATGGCGGGGCTCGGCCGGGTGCCGATCCGCGTCGCACGCGACGTGCCGGGCTTCCTCGCCAACCGCATCCAGCACGCCATGGTGCGGGAGGCCTTCAACTGCATCGACGAGGGGCTGGCGACGCCGGAGGACGTGGACAAGGCGGTGCGCTTCACCTTCGGCATGCGGATCATGGGCGCCGGGCCGATCCTGCAGAAAGAGCTGGCCGGGCTCGAGACCCAGGTGGCGGCGGCGAGCACGATCTACCCGTCGCTCACCAACCGCACCGCGCCGGGCCCGACCATCATGGGGCTGGTCGAGGCGGGGAAGCTCGGCGCCAAGACCGGCGAGGGGTTCTGGCACTGGACGCCCGAGAGCACGAAGGAGGCACGGGCGAAGTACGAGCGGATGCTGCTGGCGGCGCTGGAATTGCTGAAGCGGGAAGGATGAAAAAGCCGGGGAGAAGGTATTCTCCCCGGACCCTTCATCTATTTCTGTGAGTCTTGCACGGGGCGGGAACACCCGTTTCCCTCCCCGGCCTTGCCTCAGCCACGCGACAACTCCTGCTCGACCAGCGTGGCGAAGTAGCTCGCCCCCACCGGCAGCATCGCGTCGTTGAAGTCGTAGGCAGGATGGTGCACCGGCACGCCGCCCTTCTCCGGCCCCTGCTGCCCCATCATCACGAAGCAGCCCGGCCGCTTCAGCAGCATGAAGGAGAAATCCTCCCCGCCCATGATCGGCGGGCTGTCCTGGATGACGCGGGCTTCGCCCAGCACCTTCGCCGCCGCCAACGCGGCGCGGCCGGTCTCCGCCTCGTGGTTCACCGTCGGCGGATAGAGCCGCGAATAGACCACCTCGGCCGTCGCCTCGTGCGCCGCCGCGGTGCTCTCGGCGACCTGGGCGATCAGCTTCTCCATCATGTCGCGCGTCTCCGGCCGCAAGGTGCGGACGGTGCCCTTCAGCTTGGCGACGTCGGGGATGACGTTCATCGCGCTGCCGGCATGGAACATCGTGATGCTCAGCACGGCGGAATCCAGCGGGTCGGTCCGCCGCGCCACCAGCGCCTGCAGCGCCACGAGCACATGCGCGCCGACCAGCACCGAGTCCACGGTCACGTGCGGCCGCGCCGCATGGCCGCCGATGCCGCGGATGGTGATGGAGACGCGGTCGGAGGCCGCGAGGATGACGCCCGGGACCACCCGCGCCTCGCCCAGCGGCAGGGTCGGGTCGTTGTGGATGCCGTAGACGCTGTCGCAGGGGAAGCGCTCGAAGAGCCCTTCCTGCACCATGACGTTGCCGCCGCCGCCGCCTTCCTCCGCCGGCTGGAAGATGAAGTGGACGGTGCCGTCGAAGTTCTTCGTCTCGGCCAGGTACTTCGCCGCGCCGAGCAGGGTGGCCGTGTGCCCGTCATGGCCGCAGGCATGCATCTTCCCCGGCACGGTCGAGGCATGCGGCAGGCCGGTCTGCTCGGTCATCGGCAGGCAGTCCATGTCGGCGCGGAGGCCGATGGAACGCCCGCTGTCGCCGTTCCGCAGGGTCCCGACCAGGCCGGTGGTGGCGATGCCTCTCGTGACCTCGATGCCCCATTCCGCCAGCTTCGCCGCGACGATGTCGCTGGTCCGCCGTTCCTCGAAGCCAAGCTCGGGATGGGCGTGGAAATCCTGCCGCCACTCGGTCATCTCGGCGGCGAAATCGGCGATGCGGTTGACGATGGGCATGGGGGCCTCCAGAGGGGGTGCCAAGCAAGCGCAACCCCGGCCGCGTGTCGAGGCACGAGGGCTTGGGCCGGTTGCGGCGCCCGGTCCTCCGGGCCATGTTGCCGGAAAGGGAGCGCCCATGAACGACACCTTCCTCGTCGGCAATGGCGCCGGGTTTTCCGGCGACCGGGTCGACGCCCCCATTCCCGTCATGCGCAGCCTGGTCGCGCGCGGCCTGCCCGCGGCACTGTTCTTCGAGACGCTGGGCGAGCGCACCGTGGCGCTGGCGCAGCTCGAGCGCCGGCGCGACCCGGAGCTCGGCTACGAGCCGATGCTGGAGCGGCTGCTGGAGCCGGTGCTGCGCGACTGCGTGACGCACCGCATCCCGATCCTCGGCAATTTCGGCGCGGCCAATCCCGCCGCCGCGGCGCGACTGGTGGCGCGGCTGGCGTTGCGGCTGGGTCTGCCGGAATGCCGCATCGCCGTGGTCGGCGGCGACGACGTCAGTTCCTCCATCGCGCTTGACCAGCTGCCGGTGCACGAGGCCGACGACAGCATCGACACGAAGTCGGCGCGGCTGGTTGCGGCCAACGCCTATATCGGCGCCGAGCCGCTGGTGGAGGCGCTGCGCCAGGGGGCCGACGTGGTGGTCGCCGGGCGGACCTCCGACCCCGCGCTGGCCATCGCGCCGCTGGTCCACCATTTCGGCTGGTCCTTCGAGGATTGGGAGAAGCTGGCGGTGGGCGCCGCCTGCGGCCACCTGCTGGAATGCGGCAGCCAGGTCACCGGCGGCGTCTTCTGGGACCCCGGCTTCAAGGACATCCCCGACCCCGCCAATATCGGCTTTCCCATCGCCGAGGTGACGCGGGACGGCGGGCTGGTCATCACCAAGCCGGAGGACACCGGCGGCATCGTCGACCTGCGGACGATCAAGGAACAGCTGCTGTACGAGCTGCACGACCCCGCGCGCTACATCACGCCGGACGTGGTGCTGGACATCTCCGGCTGCAGCGTGGAGCAGGTGGGCAAGGACCGCGTCGCGGTGCATGGGCTGCGTGGCCGGCCACGGCCCGATACGCTGAAGGTCACCGCCTGCTTCGAGGGCACCTGGCTCGGCGAGGGCGAGGTCTCCGTCGCCGGGCCCAACGCATTGGCGCGGGCGAAGGCGACGGCGGAGGTGCTGCAGCAGCGGCTCAGGTTGCGCGGCCTCCCGGTGCGGGCGCGGGTCGACCTGATCGGCATCGGCTCGGTGCTCGACAGCGATGCCGGCACGCTCTGGCGCAGCTATGACGGGCCGGAGCCGCCCGAGCTCCGCATCCGCCTCGCCGCCGAGGGGCCTGATCGCGACGCGGTGGACCAGGCGGCGCGGGAGGTCCTCGCCTTGCTCTGCTGCGGCACGGCGGGCACCGGCGGCGCCCGCTGGCGCCTCACGCCCCGCATCCTGACGCGGAGCTACCTGGTGCTGCGGGAGAGGGTGCCGACCAGCGTCCTGGTACGGGCCGCGCGGGAGATGGTGTGATGACGGAGATGGTCGAGGTCCCGCTGCATGCGGTCGCCCACAGCCGCGCCGGGGACAAGGGCAACCGCGGCAACCTCTCGCTGATCCCCTACGATCCCGCGCTCTACTCCCTCCTGGCCGAGCAGGTGACGGAGGAACGGGTGCTGGCGCTGTTCGCCCATCGCGGCGCGACCAAGGTCACCCGTTACGACCTGCCGCGGCTAGGGGCCTTCAACTTCGTCGTCGACGACGTGCTCGAAGGCGGGGTCAACGGCAGCCTCAACCTCGACGGCCATGGCAAGACGCAGTCCTTCCGCTTGCTGTCGCTGACCGTCTCCGTCCCGCGCGAATTGTTGCAGGGCTGAACCCCACCGGCAGCGGGGCGTTGCCCCGTTGCATGACGTATTTCCTTTTCGCCACGGGCATCGAGAACAGCGACCCCAAGATCGACAACGGCCGCATCCGCCGCGACCAGATGGCGGAATGCGGCCATTACGACCGCTGGCGCGAGGACCTGGCGCTGGTGCAGGAGATCGGCTGCAACTTCCTGCGGATCGGGCCGGCGCTGCACAGCACCCTGCTCGGCCCAGGCCGGCACGACTGGGCCTATGCCGACCAGGCCTTCGCCGAGCTGCGGCGCCTGCGCATCGTGCCCATCGTCGATCTCTGCCATTTTGGCGTGCCGGACTGGATCGGCGACTTCCAGAATCCCGACTTCCCCGCGCTCTTCGCCGCCTATGCGCGCGCCTTCGCCGAGCGCTTCCCCTGGGTGCAGCTCTACACCCCGGTGAACGAGATGTTCATCACCGCCGTCTTCTCCGCCCGCTACGGCTGGTGGAACGAGCAGCTGGCCACCGACCGCGGCTTCGTCACCGCGCTGAAGCATGTCGTCAAAGCCAATATCCTGGCGATGGAGGCAATCCTCGAGGTCCGCCCCGATGCGCTCTTCATCCAGTCCGAAAGCTCGGAATACTTCCATGCCGACAGCCCCGCTGCGATCGGCCCGGCCGAGATCCGCAACGCCGAGCGCTTCCTCTCGCTCGACCTCAATTACGGCCGGCGGGTCGACAGCGGGATGTACCAGTACCTGCTCGACAACGGCATGACGCGGGCGGAGTACGACTTCTTCCTGACCCACCGGCTCAAGCGCTGGTGCATCATGGGCAACGACTACTACGTGACGAACGAGCACCTGGTGGCGGCGGATGGCCACACGCGCGCCTCCGGCGAGATCTTCGGCTACGCCACCATCACCCGGCAATACTACGACCGCTATCGCCTGCCGGTGATGCATACCGAGACCAACCTGCGCGAAGGCTCGAACGGCGACGAGGCGGTGTTCTGGCTGTGGAAGCAGTGGGCCAACGTGCTGCGCGTCAGGAATGACGGCGTGCCGGTGGTGGGCTTCACCTGGTACTCCCTGACCGACCAAGTGGACTGGGACGTGGCGCTGCGGGAGAAGCGCGGCCAGCCCAACCCGCTCGGCCTCTACGACCTCGACCGCAGGATCCGCCGCGTCGGCACCGCCTACCGCAAGCTGATCGCCGATTGGCGGGACGTCGCTGCCGGCGCAGAGCCTCTGCCTGCAGGTGCCGGTGCTGATGCCCATCGACCAGGATGGATGGCCGCCGGGCGAGGGTCCGCCGACCGCCTGATTTGACGCTGCCGCATGCGCGAGCGCTTTCATCCGCCCACCGGACGAAGGGGGGGCGGCATGGCCGCGACGGAGGACGCGATGGCGCTGGCCGAGGGCTTCGATTTGCGGGCCCTGCCGCCATCCTTCTACGACGACCCCTACCCCACCTACCGCGCGCTGCGGGAGGCGGCACCGGTGAAGCGCATGCCGGACGGCTCGGTCCTGCTGACGCGCTGGGCCGACCTCGACCGGGTCTACCGGGACACGCACACCTTCTCCTCCGACAAGCATGCCGAGTTCGCGCCGAAATACGGCGCGACCCCGCTCTACGAGCACCACACCACCAGCCTCGTCTTCAACGACCCGCCGCTGCACACCCGGGTCCGCCGGCTGATCATGGGCGCGCTGACGCCGCGTGCCATCGGCGGGATGGAACCGGCGCTGGTCGCGCTGGTGGACCGGCTGCTGGACGCGATGGCCGAGAAGGGCGAGGTGGACCTGATCGAGGATTTCGCCGCCGCCATTCCGATCGAGGTGATCGGCAACCTGCTCGGCGTGCCGGTCGAGGAACGCGGGCCGCTGCGCGACTGGTCGCTGGCGATCCTCGGCGCGCTGGAACCCGTGGTGACGCCGGCAGCCGCGGCGCGCGGCAATGCCGCCGTGACCGAGTTCCTGGACTACCTCCGCGGCCTCGTCGCCCGCCGCCGCGCGGCGCCGCTCGACCCCGCCACCTGCGTGCTGACGCGGCTGATCCAGGGCGAGGAGAGCGGCGACCGGCTGACCGAGCCGGAGCTGCTGCACAACTGCATCTTCCTGCTGAACGCGGGGCACGAGACCACCACCAACCTGATCGGCAACGGGCTGGAGGCGCTGCTGCGCCACCCTGCGGAGAAGGCGCGGCTGCTGGCCGAGCCCGGGCTGATCGGCAGCGCGGTCGAGGAAGTGCTGCGCTACGAAAGCTCGAACCAGCTCGGCAACCGCGGCGTGACCGCGCCCTGCGAGATCGGCGGCGTCGCGCTCGAGCCCGGCACCCTCGTCACGCTCTGCATCGGCGCCGCCAACCGGGACCCGGCGCAATCCTCGACCCGGAGCGCTTCAATGTGGGCCGCACGCCAAACCGGCACCTGGCCTTCGCCGCCGGGGCGCATCAATGCGCCGGGCTGGCGCTGGCGCGGCTGGAAGGGCGAATCGCCATCGCCCGCTTCCTGGCGCGCTTCCCGGGCTACGCGCTCTCGGCGCCGCCGGTGCGGGGCGGGCGGGCGCGGTTCCGGGGGTTCCTGAAATTGCCCGTCAGGCTCGGCTGAAGGCAAGATTGGGGAGGGAAAGGGTATTCCCTCCCCAAGCCCCACCTTTCCCTTTTTTGAGTCGGGTGCCGCCGCGTGGCGGGTGCCAGCCTCGGAAAAATAGATGAGGGGGCCTGGGGGAGAATACCTTCTCCCCAGCCTTCTGCCGGAGAGACCCCAAGGATGCCCATCCCCCGCCGCGCCCTGCTTGCCGCCTCCCTGCCCTTCGCCGCCCAGGCCCAATGGGCGCCGGACCGGCCGCTGCGCTGGATCGTCGGCTATCCCGCCGGCGGCGGCACCGACGTGCTGGCGCGGCTGCTCGGCAGCGCGATGGGCCCGAAGCTCGGCCAGCCCGTGGTGGTGGAGAACCGCCCGGGCGCCGCCACCAATATCGGCGCCGAGGCCGCGGCGCGGGCCGAGCCGGATGGCCTCACCGTCTTCACCGCGGGGAACGAGACGCTGGTCTTCAACCCCGCGCTCTATCGCTCGCTGCCCTTCGACGTGGACAGGGATCTCCGGCTGCTTGGGCTGATGGCGCGCTTCCACCTGGTGGTCGCGGTCCGCACCGCCTCGCCCGCCACCACGCTGCGGGCGCTGCTGGACCGGGCGAAGGCGGCGCCCGGCACGGTGGACTACGGCAGCCCCGGCATCGGCAGCCCGCACCACCTGGCGATGGAACGCCTGGCGCGGGATGCCGGCGTGAAGCTGAACCACGTGCCCTATCGCGGCATGGCGCCGGTGCTGAACGACCTGATGGCCGGCACGGTGGAGGCGGCGGTGGTGGACCTGGCTGCGGGCGGGGAGGCGCTGCGCTCCGGCCGCATCCGCCCGCTCGCGCTCTGTTCCGCGGCACCCCAGGCCGCGCTGCCCGGCGTGCCGGTGGTGGCCGAGGCCGCGGGTCTGCCGGGCTTCGAGGCCTATGCCTGGCAGGGGCTGACCGCCCCCGCCCGCACGCCGGATGCCGCCGCCACGCGGCTTGCGGCGGCGCTGGCCGAAACCCTGGCCGAAGCCCCGGTGCAGGCCCGGATGCGGGAGATCGGGCTGGAGCCGCTGACGGGCGGCGCCGCCGAATACCGCGCCCGGATCGACGCAGAGCGCGCCATCACCTGGCCGCTGATCAAGGCGCTGGGGCTGACGCTGGACTGAAGGCCGGGCCACAGGGGGAAGAAGTCTCCTTCCCCGGCCTTCCCATCAGTCCAGCGGTTCGAGCCGCACGATCGACGCCCCATGGTTGCTTCCGGCCCAGAAGGTCGCCGGCTTGCCCTCGGTGACGAAGACCCGGCGGATATTGGTCGGCCGCGGCAGCAGGTATTCGACGAACTCGCCGGTCGCCGGGTTCAGCCGCGCCACCTTGTCGGTGACCATGGACCCCGTCCAGGCCTCCCCGTTCGCGTCGGGCATGACGTCATAGGGGAAGAACCAGGGGTGGGCGGCTTCCATTCGCGGAAGCTCTCGGTCCTCGGGTCGAACATGGCGATGTTGCCGGCCTTCCACTCGCCGACCCAGAAGCGCCCTTGCGCATCCAGCGACCCGCGCCGCGGCGAGCTGTCCGCCGTCGGCGTCGGCCAGGTCTGGATGCGGCCGGTCTTCGCATCGACGCGCCCGACATCGCCGCGGCCGAAGACGGTGAAGAAGACGTTGTTCTCCGGGTCGGTCGCCAGGTCGTAGATGTTCGGGCTGGGGATGGGGAAGGGCTGGAAGACCTCGATCTCGCCGCTCGCCACGTCCATCCGGTAGATCGAATAGGTGCCGCTGTCCTCGATCCAGACCTTGCCGTCGACATGGCTGTGCCGCGGCTCGACCTCGGTCGTCTGGGTGCTGTCGCGGTTAAGGCGCGCGGGCAGCGGGTACATGCGGAAGGTCTCGGTCCGCGGGTCGAAGCGGGCGACGCCACCCTGGTAGGACAGGCCGAGCCAGAGATTGCCCTCGCGGTCGGCCCGCAGCGCCAGCGAGCCCTTCGGGCTGTCCGGCTTCAGCGTCGGGATGGTCCATTCCTTGGTCTCGCCGGTCCGCGGGTCGAGCCGCCCCAGCACCTGCTCGGTGAAGGAGTTGTACCAGACCATGCCGTCGGCGGTGACGATGACGTCGTGCGGCTGCCGCGTCGTCTCCGGCAGGTCGTATTCGGTGACCACCATGCGGGTGGCGCGGCCGCTCGGGCGGGGAAGGGCGTCAGCTTGAAGTCGAAGCCCTCCTTCTGCCGCAGGTTGTGCTGCGCCAGGTAGGCCGCCTGCCGCTCGAAGACCTTCCGCCGCGCGGCCTGGGCGGCGGCGGACTGGTTGGCGACGCGGTCCTGCACCAGCACCTGCGGCCGCAGCAGCGACGATGCCTGGGCATAGCCCGCCATCCGCAGCTGGACGTCGACGAACCCCGCGGCGTCATGGTCGGAGAACAAGGGCTGCTTCAGCGTGTGGCAGTTGGTGCAGTTCTGCAGGAAGTGCTTGTCGGCATCGCCGCCCGGCAGGCTCTCGATCCATTCGGCGTTGGAGAGCTGCATCGCCAGCTCGGTGGTCGGCTTCAGGGTGAGGTTCGCGGTGACCGGCGCCGCCGTCAGCGCGACCGTCTCCGGCCCGGCCAGGTCCCAGCCGGCGGCGCGGACCGAGAGTTCGGTCGGCCCCGCCGCCAGCCGCCCGGCGGGGAAGGCGAAGCGCCCTCGGAATCGGTCACGACGGTGACGGTGATGGTGCTGCCGGCGGCGCGGGCATTGACCAGCACGCCGCCCATCGGCCCGTCCTCGGCCGAGCGGACGGTGCCGCTGAGGCCCTGGGCAAGGGCCGCGCCGGACCAGCACAACACGGCAAGGACGGGCAGGCCCCATCGGGCGGGCACAGGATGCATGGACAACCCTCCGCTCCGGCGTCGTGCGCCGGTTGGGGAAGCCTAGGGCCGCCACGGCCCGGCTGGAAATACCCGCGGACCGGCGCGCCCGGTTCAGCGCCGGCCGAACAGCGCCAGCCCGGCGCCGAGCATCGCCACGCCCGCAGTCAGCGGGCCGAAGCCGCCGAAGCCGTAGCCGGCCATCATCCAGCCGCCGAGCGAAGCCGCCCCAGCCAGCCGAAGCTGGCCGAGGTGACGTTGAGCCCCAGCACGGTGCCGCGCACCTCGTCCGGCACGTTGGCCATCGCCGCCATCAGGCTGGGCCGGGCGATGGCGTTGAGGAAGACATACCCGAAGCCGAGCGCCACTGTCGGCACCAGCCCGGCCTGCCAGCCGAACAGCGCCACCGCCACCAGGCCGGAGGCCGCCATGGCCGCGGCGAAGGTCAGCATGCGGTCGCGCAGCCGGTCCGCCGGCTGCCCGCCGATGATGGTGCCGCCGATATTGCCCAAAGCGAAGAGCGCCAGCGGCACCGCCACCTGGCCGAGCGAGAGCTGGTAGGTCGATTGCAGGAAGGTGGCGAAATAAACTGCGGTGAGGCCGTAGCAGATCCGCTCCGCCACCCCCATCGCCAGCAGGTTCAGCACGCGCGGCGACAGCGCGGCGCGCAGGCTCGGCGCCGCGGCGCCCGCCTTGCGCGGCCCGTCCACCGGCCTGAGCGTGGTGAGGAACAGCGACGCCGCGGCGACCAGCGCCAGGGCCGCGACGCACAGGTTCACCCCCGCGCCAGCCGATCAGAGTTCCGATCGCCGCCGCCGCCGGCACGCCGACCAGCAGGGTCAGCGACTGCCCGGCCATGACCCAGCCGAGCGCCCGGCCGCGCTGCCGGTCCACGGTGCGGGCCGAGGCCTCGGCCATCAGCACCCCCGTGAAGGCCCCGGCGCAGCCGCCGGCGAAGGTCGACCACAGCGCCGCTTCGGCATAGCTGCCGGCGCGGGAGACCAGCACCATGAACAGCGCCAGGCCGACCGGCCCGCCGATCAGGAAGGGTCGCCGCCCCCAGCGGTCCGACCCCGCCCCGGCGAAGAGCGAGGCAGCGCCCCAGGCAATCGAGGTCAGCGCCATCAGGTTCGCCACCAGCGCGAGCGAGGTGTCGAGGTCGCGCGCCATGTCGATCAGGAAGGGCGCCCGGGTGGTGCCGGAGGAGGAGGCGGCGAACATCCCGAGGCAGGCCGCCACCAGCAGCGCCCAAGGCATCCGCGGCATGGCGGGGCCAGGACCAGCAGGAAGACCGGAGGCCGCGACCTGCGGCGGCGCGGGGGTGGGCACGTCCAGGGCGGGAGGCATGCCGGATGTTCTAGGCGGGATGGCGCCCAGGCGGGAGGGGCTGTCGACCGGTGCCCCCGGCGCCCTGCAAGCCCCGGTCGCCCCGAGTGGAAACACTCAGGGCCTGAAGCGCCGGGCGAGGCAAGCCTGGTTCAGTCGAACATGTCGGGCTGGGTCGCCGCGATGTGGTCGTACAGCGTCTGGAAGTGCAGCCAGCCGATGAAGTCGCTGCCGACATGCTCGCGGCTGTAGGCCGCCGTCTTGTCGGAGAGCAACTGCGGCTTGATCCCAGTCGCCTCGACCAGCAAGCTGCTGCTGGCAGGCGCGTTCCAGCGCGATGAACCAGAAGGCGGCGTCGTCGATGCTGTGCTGGCTGCTGGTCAGCAGGCCGTGGCTCTGGTGCAGGATGCCGCGGTTTCGACCCATCTCCTTGGCCACCGACCAGCCGCTCTCGCGCTCCACCGCCACGGCCCCGCCGAGGCGCCGATCACCGCATGGTCGTTGTAGAAGGCCGCGGCGTCCTGGCTGATCATGTCGAGCTTGCGGCCGGTGGCGCACCAGGCGGTGCCGTAGGTGGTGTGCGCGTGGCACATCGCCATCACCTCCGGGTACTCCTCATGCACTGCGGCATGCAGCACGAAGCCGGCGCGGTTGATGGCGTAGCGGCCCTCCACCACCCGGCCCTCGTGGTCGGCCAGGATCAGGTTCGACATCTTCACCTGGGAGAAGTGCACGCACATCGGGTTGGTCCAGTACAGCTCCGGGTGCTCCGGGTCGCGCACCGTCAGGTGGCCGGCGAAGCCGTAGTCGAAGCCGTGCATGGCGAAGGCCCGGGTCGCCGCGACCAGGTGCCGCTTGCGGTACTCCCGCTCCTCGGCGAAGGAGGCGAAGCTCGGGATCTCCGGGAAGATCAGCCCCTCCTGCTCGGGCTGGTAGATCGAGATGCGGTTCCTGCCCGGGACATTGTCGAGCATCGGCGGTTTCCTCCTGGCCATGCGGCGATGCGTCAATCTCGGCAAAGCCGGCCCGGTTGACAAACGCGCAGTGTTCAACCCGTCATGAATCCGATTCACGGGTCATGCATGCGCCAGCTTCCCAGCTTCTCCGCCCTGCGCGCCTTCGAGGCGGCCGCCCGCCTGGAAAGCTTCGCCCTGGCGGCAGCGGAGCTGCATCTCAGCGCCTCCGCCGTCAGCCACCAGATGCGGGCGCTGGAGGCGCAGCTCGGCCAGGGCCTCTTCACCCGCCGCAGCGGCCAGGGGTGGAGCCGACCGCGGCGGGGCGGCAGTTGCTGGCCCGGCTGACGCCGATCCTGGACGAGCTGGAGGCCGCCTGCGCCGCGCTGCGGCCGGAGCCGGCCGCCGAGGCCGCCCCGCTGGCACTGCACTGCGTGCCCTCCTTCGCCGCGCAGTGGCTGGGGCCCCGGCTGCCGGGCTTCCTGGCGCGGCACCCGGGCATCACCCTCCGGCTCACCGCCAATGCCGATCCGGTGGACATGGCACGGCAGCGGGGATCGACCTCGCCATCACCTATGGCGTGGCGCCGGCCCAGCCGGGGTGGTGGCCGAGCCGCTCGGCCCGGAACTGGTCACCGCCCTGGCGGCCCCGGCGCTGCAGGCCCGGCTCGACCTGACCGGCCCCGCCCTGCCGGCGGGGCTGACACTGATCGAATCGGCGGTCAGCCCGGTACGCTGGGAGGAATGGCTGGCGCTGAACCGGCTCGGCCCGCCAACGGCGTCGCCGCGCCCCTCCTTCGACCGGGCGGCGATGGCGATCGCCGCGGCGGCGCAGGGGTGGGCGTGGCGCTCGAGAGCACCCGGCTGGCGGCCGGGGAGCTGGCACGGGGCGAGCTGGTGGTGCTCGGCGGCGGGCGGTTCCGCGGCCTGCCACGCGTGCTGCACCATCTCTGCACGCGGGCGGCGCAGCGCGGGGTGCCGAGGATCGCAGCCTTCCGGGCCTGGCTGCTGGAGGAGGCGACGACCCAGTAGGGAGGCTGGGGAGAAGGTATTCTCCCGTTGGACGCATGCGTCCAACCTCTCATCCATCTTTGCCAGTCGGCAGCCGGTACGTAGGGAAGGCCAAGCTCACAAGAAGGAAGGGTAGGCTCCGGGGAGGAAACACTTGTTCCCTCCTGATCTTCTACGCCGCGCAGGCCTGTCGCAGCGCGTCATGCGCCCCGCCGAGCGCCTGCAGCGCCACCCGGCTGCGCTTGGCCACCGTCAGCAGCGCGCCGAGCTCGCGCGGCTGGCGCAGCAGCGCCAGCGCCACCCGGCCCGGCGCTGGCCTGCCATCCGGGGTGAGCCCGATCGCCGCAGACCGCGGCAGCACCTCCTCGGCGGTGTCGGCCACCGCCCGCAGCGCGGCGAAGGGCAGCTGCCGGCTGGCAGCGAAATGCGCCGCCGCCTCGGTCTCCAGGTCCACCACCAGGGCGCCGGTGGCAGCGCGCAGGGCGCGCTTCCGCGCCGGCTCCCCCACCACGCCCGGGGCGCCGGCCACCATGCCCAATCGCGCCCCGCAGCGCCGCGCCAGCGCCGCCGACCAGCCGAGATCCGCGGCATAGGCGCCGCCCGGGCCGCGCACCCGCGTCGCCACCACCAGGTCGCCGCAGATCAGGGACGGGTCCAGCCCGCCGGCGATGCCGAAGCTGAGCACCCCGGTCAGCCCCTCGGGCGCCCGCAGCAGCAACGCCCGCAGCCGGACCGGATCACCACCGCTGACGATCACCGGCATCTCCCGGGGGAGAAGCGCCGCCTCGGACCGCATGCCGACGACGGCAAGGATCGAGGAGAGGGGCATGGACAAGGGTGTCCTCCGGTGATGCTGCACTGCATTATAGGCAGCTAAGGAGCGTCTCGGGCAGCCGCTTATTCACATTCTGGCCGCGGTCTGCGGCCGCTCCCGCTCACCTGCCCGCGATCATAGCCCGTGCTGCACCTGCTGCGTGTTGCTCTGCTGCAGGTTGCGTATTCGTGCCAACGCCCAGAGCGGGAAGAGCTGCGCATAGCCGTGGTAGCGCAGGTAGAAGACGCGCGGGAAGCCGGTGCCGGTATAGTCTTCCTCCGGCCAGGAGCCGTCCTCGGCCTGCCGCGCCAGCAGCCAGGCGGCGCCGCGCTCGACCGCCGGATCCTCGACCGCGCCGGCCGCCATCAGCGCCAGCAGCGCCCAGGCGGTCTGGCTCGCGGTGCTCGGGCCCATGACCATGTCGGCATCGGCGCGGGTGCCGCCGCGGCGGGGATAGGTGAAGCCGTCCTCGCCCCAGCCGCCATCCGGGTTCTGGCAGGATGTCAGCCAGGCGACCGCCTTCCGCATCGCCGGGTGCTCCGGCGGGAGGCCGGCGGCGTTCAGCGCGGTGACCGCCGACCAGGTGCCATAGACGTAGTTGACGCCCCAGCGGCCATACCAGGATCCATCCGGCTCCTGCTCCGCCAGCATGTAGTCGATTGCCTCGCGCACCGCGGGGTGTCCGGCCCCTGGCCGAGCTGCGCCAGCATTGCCAGGCAGCGCCCGGAGACGTCCGCGGTCGGCGGGTCGAGCAGCGCGCCGTGGTCGGCGAAGGGGATGCTGTTCAGGTGGTGGTGGGTGTTGTCGGCATCGAAGGCGCCCCAGCCGCCGCCCTTCGACTGCATGCCAAGCACCCAGTCGGTCGCCAGCGAGATGGACCGCGCTACCGCCGGGCCGGAGGCGCCGAGCTGCTTCTCCGCCCGGTCGAGTGCCAGCACCACGACGGCGGTGTCGTCGACATCGGGATAGTGCGGGTTGGCATACTGGAAGGCCCAGCCGCCGGGTGCGACGCCCGGCCGCGCCTCGGCCCAGTCGCCGGCGACATCGGTGATCTGCCGCTCGAGCAGCCAGGACAGGCCGCGGGTGACCGCCGCCTCGGCCGCCGGCTCGCCGGTCTCCAGCAGGGCGTGGCTGACCAGGGCGGTGTCCCAGATCGGCGACAGGCAGGGCTGGACGTATGTCTCCCCTGGGGTCTCGTCCGCATCCGGCCGGTCCATCACCAGCTTCTCGACCGCCGCCCAGGCGGTGACCAGCCGTGGGTCGTCCTCGGCCACGCCCAGGCAATGATACATCCAGATGGCATTGGCCATGGCTGGGTAGATGGCGCCGAGCCCGTCCTCGCCGTTCAGCCGCTCGGTGACGAAGGCCTCCGCCTTGGCCTCGGCCCGGGCGCGGATGCTGGCGGGAAACAGGTGCTGGGTGCGCTGCAGCTCCTTGTCCAGCCGCGCGAAGATGCCCTTCCAGGGCTGCGCCGCATGGGCGCCGCCAGGCCAGCGCTTCACCTGCTCGGGCGGGGTGCGGAACAGCCCGCGCAGCGAGACCTCGATCGGCGCCAGCGGCGGCGGCCGCCGCGCCATCACCACGGTCAGCGGCACCAGCACGGTGCGGGCCCAGTAGCTGACCTTCGAAAGGTGGAAGGGGAACCAGCGCGGCAGCAGGGTCAGTTCCGGCGGCATCACCGGCACGGCGTGCCAGGGCACCTGGCCGAACAGCGCCAGGGTCGCCCGGGTGAAGACGTTGCAGCGTTCCGCCCCGCCGGCCGCCAGGATCGCCGCCCGGGCGCGCAGCATGTGCGGCGCATCCTCGGCATCGCCGATCAGCCGCAGCGCGAAATACGCCTTCACCGAGCAGGAGATATCGAGCGGCCCGCCATGGAACAGCGGCCAGCCGCCGCCGCAGGTCGCGGCTTCCTGCGCCTGGAGGCGGCGGAGATAGCGGCCGATCCGCGCTTCCCGCGCCGGGTCCTGCCGGCCGAAGAAGCGACGGAGCATGACGTACTCGGCCGGGATGGTGGCATCGGCCTCCAGCTCGAAGACCCAGTGGCCGTCGGCCTGCTGGCGCCGCAGCAGGTTGCCGGTGGCGCGGCCGATGGCGGCGTCCAGCGGCGACCGGTGGGGGGCGGTGAGGGTCTCGGCCAGCGAAAGGTCCGGCCGCGCCGCCACCGCGGCTAGGTCCTGCATCGTCGACAAGGCGAACACTTTCTCCTCGCCAGCCCCACCCTGCCCGGGGGCACGGCGCGGCATGACTCCATTCCAGATCGAATACGTCGGTTTTTGCGCTTGCGAAGGGCGGAAGGCGTAGGTGGTGCGACTTTAATGCGGCAGTGTGGCTTGATTCGGCGAGGAATTGGATCCGGCATCCGTGCGTGGACCCGCCTCGCCCTTCCACATGCCGCCGCGGCCGCGCCACTCGGCCAGGGCCGAGTCCAGCGTGAACGCCATGTAGGCGGCAGCGATGCCGGGCAGGGCGAGGCCGCGCAGCGGCGAAGGCCGGATCGCCGCAATGTCGGCGCGAAAGCCACAGCCATCGCCGCCCAGGCCAGGGCGCCGAGCCAGGCGGCGGTGCCGGCGGCGAAGAGGGCGAGCAACGGCGGCGCTAGGAAGACCAGCGCCAGGGCGGCGATCATCCCGGCCAGCGCCACGACCTGATAGCCGAGCTGGGCATAGGCGGTCCGCGCCACCATCCGCCGGATCGGCCCGACATCCTCGTAGGGCCGCAGGCTGTCCACCCGGTCCGTCAGCCCGGTCCAGATCGGCCCCACCGCCTTCATCCGCCGCGCCAGGGCGCAATCGTCGATCAGCGCGCCGCGGATCGGCGCCAGGCCGCCCGCCCGCTCGAAGGCCGTGCGGTCGAGCAGCACGCAGCCGCCGGCCGCCGCCGCCGTGCGGGCGCGCGGGTCGTTCGACCAGCGGAAGGGGTAGAGCATCTGGAAGAAGAAGATGAAGGCCGGGATCAGCCAGCGCTCGGCCGGGCTCTCGCAACGGAGCCGGGCCATGAGCGAGACCAGCACCCGATCCTCGGCAACCGCGCGGCGCACCAGCATCCGCAGGCTGTCGGGCGCATGGCGGATATCCGCATCGGTGAAGAGCAGGTAGTCCGGCGCGCCCGGCACCGCCCGCAGCCCCTGCTCCAGCGCCCAGAGCTTGCCGGTCCAGCCCGACGCCCGCGCCCCGCCCTGCACCACCAGCAGCCGCGGATCGCCGGCCGCGGCGGTGCGGGCCAGGTCGCCGGTCCCGTCGGTGGAGCGGTCATCGACCACCACCAGCCGGAACGTGCCGGGATAGTCCTGCGCCAGCAGGGAGGTGACGGTGGCGCCGATCGTCTCCGCCTCGTCCCGCGCCGGGACGATGGCGGTCACGCCCGGCCAGGAAGCGGGGTCGGGCAGCCCTGCGGCGCCGCTGTCGTCATCCCGCGCCAGCCAGAACATCCCCCGCCCGAGCAGCAGCACGGACCAGGCGAGGCAGGCCGCCATGCCGATCAGCAGCGCGGTCACCGCAGCATCCCCTGCTCGCGGAACCAGGCCACCGCATCCGCCACCCCTCCTGCCAGGGCCGCGCCCGGTAGCCCAGCACCGCCTCCGCCTTGGCCGAGGAGAAGTACATCCGGTGCCCGGCCATCCGCAGCCCGTCGAGGGTCAGCATCGGCTCCCGCCCCGTCACCCGCGCCGTCGCCTCCGCTCCCAGCGCCAGCGGCCAGAGCGGCCAGCGCGGCAGCCGCACCGGCCGGCGATGGCCGAAGATCGCGGCGATCCGCGCCAGCAGGTCGCCGAGCGGGACATCCTCGCCGCCCAGGATATGCCGCTCGCCGATCTCGCCCCGGGTCAGCGCGGCGACGCAGCCGGCGGCGACGTCCTCGACATGCACCAGGTTCAGGCCGGTATCGAGATAGGCCGGCATCTTCCCCCGCGCGGCCTCCTGGATGATCCGCCCGGTCGGCGTCGGCCGGCGGTCGCGCGGGCCGATCGGGGTGGAAGGGTTGACGATGACGGCGGGCAACTTCTCCTCCGCCGCCAGCCGCTCGACCAGTCGCTCCGCCTCCGTCTTGCTGCGCTTGTAGGGGCCTATCGCCTCCTCCGGCCTTGCGGCATCGGCCTCGGTCGCCGGGGCGCCGTCGGCGCGCGGCTTCAGCGTGGCGACAGAGGAGACATGGACGACGCGGCCGCAGCCCTCGGCCAGGGCGGCGCGCATCACCGCCTCGGTCCCCGCCACGTTCACCGCCATCATCCGCGCCGGGTCGGGCACCCAGATGCGGTAGTCCGCGGCGCAGTGGATGACGGCGGCGCAGCCGCGCACGGCGGCGGCGAGCGAGGCCGCATCGGTCAGGTCGCCGGGGCAGTAGTCCACCGGCACGCCGTCCAGCACGTCCCGCGGCGTGCCGGGCCGGGCCAGGGCGCGGACCTCGTATCCCCCGCCACCAGGGCGCGGGCGATCGCGGAGCCGAGGAAGCCGGTCCCACCCGTCAGCATCACGCGATCCGCCATGCACCCCCGCCCCGCATCGGAGCAGGGTTGTGGCCTGGCCGCCGCCGGTTTTCCAGCCGGCTTGATCGGGGCCCCGGTCGCCCGCCCCCGGCGTCGCGTGGTAAGCCGCCCGCCATGCACGCCCTGCCCCGCCGCCCCCTGCTCCTCCTCGCCGCGCTCCTCGCCCCCTCGGCGCCGCTGCCAGCCCGGGCCCAGGCCACCCCGGCCGCGGTGATCGAGGGCTTCAACGCCACCCTGCTGGACATCATGAAGAACGCCCAGCGTTTGGGCGTCCGCGGCCGGGAGGGGCGGCTGCGGCCGGTCATGGCGCAGGCCTTCAACCTCGAGGCGATGACCCGCATCTCCATCGGCCCGGCCTGGACGCAGATCCCGCCCGCCGAGCAGCAGGCGCTGATCCGCGCCTTCTCCGACTGGTCCATCGCCACCTTCGCCCATCGCTTCGACGGCTATTCCGGCGAGAGCTTCCAGACCACCGGCGAGAACACGCTGCAGAGCGGCGACCGGCTGGTCCGCACCCAGCTGCTCCGCCCGCGCGAGGAGCCGGTAGCGCTGAATTACCTGCTGCGGGACTTCGGCGGCGCCTGGCGGGTGGTGGACGTCTATCTCAGCGGCACGGTCAGCGAGCTGGCCAGCCGCCGCGCCGAATTCACCACCTTGTTGCGGGAAGGCGGCGCGGCGCGGCTGGAGGCGGAGCTGCGGCGGCGGACGGCGACGCTGCTGCAGGGCTAGTGACAACCGCGCGCCGCTGGCGTTGTCCCTCCGGCATGATCCGCGCGCTCCTCCTCGCCCTGCTGCTGCCCGGCTGCTCGCTCTCGGGCGTCATCGGCACGCATAGCGTCGACTACAACCATTCGGTGGAGCAGGCCGCCGACACCCTGCTGGTGGTCAATATCCTCCGCGCCCGGGACGGCGCGCCGCTGCACTTCACCACCATCGGCGCGATCCATGGCGCCTTCACCGTCTCGGCCGGGATCGGCTACGACCTGACCGCGGTGAACAACGGCGTGCAGCCGGCCGGCCTCGTCGCCTCCAACCCGAGCTTCGACATCGGCCCGCTCGACCGGCAGGAATTCGCCCGCGGCCTGCTGCGGCCGATCGACCCGGCGCTGTTCCGCCTGCTGTCCGACCACGGCCTGCCCGACCCGCTGCTGCTGCACCTCCTCGTCTCCCGCTTCGACGAGGGGCCGGGCGGCCGCGCCATCCCGAACGAACCCGGCAATCCCGACTTCGCCGCGGCGGTCGAGGCGCTGACCCGGCACGGCAGGCTGCAGTTCAACGGCTACACCAGGCTGATCCCGCTCGGCCCGCGCCTCACCGCCGCCCAGGCCGCGGCGCCCGAGATCCTGTCCGACCTGCGCCAGCCCGGCGTCTCCCTCCGGCCGGACGGGCCGGGCTGGCGGCTCTATCGCCCGGTCGGCCAGCTCGCGCTCTGCATCGCCGAGGGCGATGGCCGCTACCGCGCCCTGGCCATGGACAACGAGGCGCCGCAGGTCTCGCCGATGAACCAGGAGGGCGATCCCTGCACCGCCGAGGAGGTGGTGGACCACCCCATGCCGCCCGGCCGCGCCGCGGTGGCCGGCCGCGGCTGGTATCTCCGCTCGGTCGAGGAGGTGCTGCGCCATCTCGGCGCGCTGCAGCGGCGGGAGGAGGCCGGGCAGCCCGTCCGCATCCGCATCGGCGAGGCGACGCCCCGGCTGTTCCGGCTCTGGCCCAGCCCGCCGCCGCGGCCGCGCCTGGCCGTGGCTTATCGCGGCACAAGCTGGTGGGTGGCCGAGCAGGACCCGCGCGAGGACCTCACCCTGTCCGTCCTGGCGCTGACCGCGCAGCTGCTGAACCTGCAGAAATCGGCGGGCGAGATCCCCTCGACCGGGACGCTGCGGCTGGTGCGCTGAGCCGCCGGCCCCTACCGTCCCGGCCCAACGGAGGGACCCCCATGAAAGCCATCGGCTACACCCATTGCCATCCCGTCGAGCATCCGGAGGCGCTGCTCGGGCTCGACCTGCCGGAGCCGCCGGCGCCGCAGGGGCGGGAGCTGCTGGTCGAGGTGCGCGCCGTCTCGGTCAACCCCGTGGATGCCAAGCAGCGCGCCGCGGCCGATCCGGGCGGCAAGCCGCGGGTGCTCGGCTTCGACGCCGCCGGGGTGGTGCGCGCGGCGGGGCCGGACTGCACCCTGTTCCGCCCCGGCGATGCGGTCTTCTACGCCGGCGTGGTCAACCGCCCCGGCAGCAATGCCGAGCTGCAGCTTCGTGGACGAGCGCATCACCGGGCCAAAGCCCACGAGCCTCTCCTTCGCCGAGGCCGCGGCGATGCCGCTGACCACCATCACTGCCTACGAGGCGCTGTTCGAGCGGCTGCGCATCCCGCGCGGCGAGGATCGCCCCGGCGAGGCGGTGCTGATCCTCGGCGGCGGCGGCGGCGTCGCCTCGATCGCCATCCAGCTGGCGCGGCAGCTCACCGGGCTGACGGTGCTCGCCACCGCCTCCCGCCCCGAGACGCGGGAGTGGTGCCTCTCGCTCGGGGCGCACCATGTGCTGGACCATGCCGGCGACCTGCCGGCGCAGGTCAAGGCGCTGGGGCTCCGGGTGCCCTATGTCTTCGGCATCAACCGCACCGATGCGCATTGGGACGCGATCTGCAAGCTGCTGGCCCCTTCGGCCTGGTCTGCGTGATCGACGCCACCAGTGGGATGGACGTGCAGAAGCTGCGGCCGAAATCCGCCGGACTGGTCTTCGAGGGCATGTTCGCCCGCGCCCTGCACCAGACCCCCGACATGGCGGAGCAGCACCGGCTGCTGGCCGAGGTCGCCGGGCTGATCGATGCCGGCCGTATCAGGCACACCATGACCCGGCATCTCGGGCGGATCGACGTCGCCACCCTCCGCCAGGCGCATTCTCTGGTGGAGGCCGGGACCATGCGCGGCAAGGCTGTGCTGGAGGGGTTCTGATCCGGGCCGCGCCGCGGGATCCACAACGTCCGGACCAGGCCAACCTCCCTGAGCGGCCTGGGGTGGAAGCCGGGTCCTTCGGGGTCTCCCCGATCGAGCCAGCGGCATGCGGGGGCGGGGCTTGAGGATTTCAGGATTTGAGCGCCTCAACCCGGGGGTCCCGATCGGCTTTCGGACAAAGCCCGGGGTGGCCCGGACAGACCGTCGGCCTTGACTATATTCCTATATTCCGACCCGATACGCGCTGCAAGCGTACCGTCCGGTGCCACCCCCGCCGCGGCCTTGCCCCCGCCATCCCGAGACCCGACCTGGGGTGAAAGCCCCGGGGACTCCGCCGCATGGCCCTCTTTGCCTTCGACAACAGCTACGCCCGCCTGCCCGACCGCTTCTACGCGAAGCTGCCGCCGACGCCGGTCGCCGCCCCGGCCCTGATCCGCGTCAACACGGCGCTGGCGGCCACCCTCGGGGTGGATGCCGCGGCGCTGGCCTCGCCCGAGGGCGTCGCGGTGCTGGCCGGCAACGCGGTGCCCGAGGGGCGGAGCCGCTGGCCCAGGCCTATGCCGGCCACCAGTTCGGCGGCTTCTCCCCGCAGCTCGGCGACGGCCGCGCCATCCTGCTGGGCGAGGTGGTGGGGCGCGACGGGATCCGCCGCGACATCCAGCTCAAGGGCTCGGGACGCACGCCCTTCTCGCGCGGCGGCGATGGCCGCGCCGCGCTCGGCCCGGTCCTCCGGGAATACGTGATCTCGGAGGCGATGTTCGCCCTCGGCGTGCCGACCACCCGTAGCCTAGCCGCGGTGACCACCGGCCAGCCGGTGCAGCGAGAGACGCCGCTGCCCGGTGCCGTGCTGACCCGCGTCGCCGCCAGCCACCTGCGGGTCGGCACCTTCCAATTCTTCGCGGCGCGGCAGGACGAGGACGCCCTGCGCATCCTCGCCGACTATGCCATCGCCCGGCACTACCCCGACCTCGCCGGGGCCGAGCACCCCTACCGCGCCTTCCTCGGCGCGGTGGTCGAGGCGCAGGCGCGCCTCGTCGCGCAGTGGATGCTGATCGGCTTCATCCACGGCGTGATGAACACCGACAACTGCACCATTTCGGGCGAGACGATCGACTACGGCCCCTGCGCCTTCATGGATGCCTACGACCCGAAGACGGTGTTCAGCTCGATCGACCATTACGGCCGCTACGCCTATGCCAACCAGCCCGGCATCGTGCACTGGAACCTGACCCGGCTGGCCGAGGCGCTGCTGCCGTTGCTGGATGCCGAGACCGACCCGGCGATCGAGCGCGCCAAGGAGCAGCTCGCCCGCTTCGCCCCGGCCTTCGAGGCGGCCTGGCATGCCGGCCTCCGCCGCAAGCTGGGCCTGACCGAGCCGCGCGAGGCGGACCTGACGCTGGCCGAGGACCTGCTGGCGCGGATGCAGGCGAACAACGCCGACTTCACCCTGACCTTCCGCGCGCTCTGCGGCGCCGCGGCGGGGCCGGAGGGCGATGCCGCGGCGCGGGCGTCTTCGCCGACCCCACGGCCTATGACGGCTGGGCCGCCGGTTGGCGCGCGCGGCTGGCGGAGGAGGCGGTGGCGCCCACCGAGCGCGCGACGGCGATGCAGGCGGTGAACCCCGCCATCATCCCGCGCAACCACCAGATGGAGGCGGCGATCGTCGCCGCGGTGGAGCGCGGCGACCTCTCGGTCTTCGAGGCGCTGCTCGACGCCACCGCCCGGCCCTTCGAGGACCGCCCGGGGCTCGAGCGCTACACCCTGCCGCCGCAGCCGGAGGAGCGGGTGCTGGCGACCTTCTGCGGGACGTGAGCCGCCGCGCGACGACCGGCCGCGGACGCGGCCCGGCTTGGCGCGCGGCGATTGCCGGTCCATCCTCGGCAGCGGAAGCGTCGGGGGAGAGGAATGGGATCCGGTCAACTGCGGTACGGCCCGTTCCACCGCGTCCAGTCGCCGACCCAGACCGCCGACCTGGCGCGACGGCAGGAAGTTGAAGGCCGGATCTGCGGCCACGCGCCGAACTGGGGAGGCGCGCCCTCCGTTAAGGCATATCGTGGTCCACTGCCGGCTAGGGAGAATGGCATCGAGTTCCGGACCGATGTCCCCCCTACCCCGGAACCGGCACGCCAAGCGTTGCTTACTGGCGCGAGGGCAGTTCCGGCGTATCGTCGCACCCGAATGACATGGTATGCATATCCGTTGCCGTAACGAGGAGGGTTCCGTGACTGACCGGGTCACACAGGTTCCGCCCCAGGACGTCAAGGCGGACCTCCTGCCCCAGGCGGTCGTGCGGTCTTCCCTCGAGCATTTTGCCGCCCATCGTGGCATCGACCTGTCGCGGGGCACCGACGACCTGGACGGCTACCGCGCCGCCTTTCTCAGGTTGCGGCAGGTCCGGGCGGAGATCCCGGCTTTTCCTGCCCACCGCGCCGGTCCCTCCTTCGCCGCCGGGCTGCGCATCGCCGCGCCGCAGCCCGAGGCCGAGGAGGTGCCCCTGCTGGTGATGCTGCAGCGCTACGACGGCGAGCCAGCGGACCAGTTCTCCATCTTCCTGCCGGCCGAACTGCACGAAGCTTGGCAGGTCGATGCCGCGCTGCATCGCGTGCTGGAGGTGCTGCACATCCCCGAGCAAGACTTGGCTTGGCGCCGGCAGCCTGAGGATCCGCGCTGAGGACACCGCCTCACGGCGCCAGTCCCAGCGCCTGGTTCAACCGGCTGCGCGCCCGGCCCACATCCACCTGCGCCCGGGCATCCACCGCCAGCGCCTCGATCTGCAGCTGGCGCACCCGGAACAGGTCGAAGGCGCCGATCTCGCCGGCACGGAAGGCGGTGCGCGCCGCGCCCGCCTGCCGGTCGGCCACCGCCTTGCGCTCCCCTGCCAGGCGCCGCGCCTGCTCGGCGGCCTGCACCGCCAGCCGGGCCAGCCCGACCTCGCCCGCCACCACCCGCCGCGTCTGGATCAGCTCGCCCTCCGCCCGGGTCCGCTCGAACTCCGCATCCGCCCGGCGCGGCGCATTGCGCGCCTCGGTCGGCAGCGGGATGCGGACCCGCAGGCCGAGCGAGGTACCGTTCTCGGTGATCGGCCCGCCCTGGCCGCGGGTGAACAGGCCGAGCTCCGGATTGTCGATCGGCGTCGCCGCTACCAGCCGGCTGCGGGATTCCGCGGTGGCCAGCGCGGCCTCGGCGGCGCGCACTGCCGGGTGGCCGGCGCCATCGGCCAGGGCCGCCTCCGGCTTCAGCGGCCCCGGGACTCCGCCGCTCGCGGCCAGCGCCACCTCGCTGCCCCCGGTCAGCGTGCGGTAGCTGGCCCGCGCCGCGGCGACCGCCGCCTCGGCCCTGGCGTAGTCGAGCGCCGCGGCCAATCCTCGTTCCGGGTCAGCAGCGCCTCGGTCTCCGGGATGTCGCCCAGCTCGACCCGCCGCTGCACGTCGCGGCCGATGTCGCGCGCGGTGGCCAGCCGGTCGCGCGCTACGCCCAGTTCCGACACCGCTAGCCCGACCGCCCAATAGGCGTCGCGCAGAAGGCCAGCGAGCTCGAGCCGGCGCAGCGCCAAGCGGCGGTCCTGCTCCTCGACCCCCGCGGTGACGGTCCCGGCCAGTGCCCCGCGCTGCCCCGGCAGCCAGAGCGGCGCGCCGATCTCCACATCCCATTCATTGGCGAGCCGCGGCCCACGCGTGTCGGACCGGAAGGACCCGCCGAGCGCCGGCGAGCCGGCGATGGGGGAGCGGACCTGGGCGTCCCGCGCGCGGATCGCGGCGCGCTGGCCGAGGATGGCGCGGGCCCCGGCATCGATCCCGAGCGCCGCGTCGAGGTCGCGGCCGAGCGCGGCGCTTTCGAGGCGCGGCGGGCCCGCCGGCGGCGCGCGGCGGGCGCGGAGCGGGGGTGCGGGCTCCTCCCGCCGCGGCTCGGCCCGGCGCGGCACCGGCTGCGGCCGCGCCACCGGCGGCAGCGGGGCCGGGTCCTGGAAGGTCGAGAGCGGCGGGCGCGAGAGCGGGGTCTGCTGCGCCCCCGCATGGATGGCGGGCATGGACAGCAGCGCCGCGGCGGTGGCCGCGGCGAGAAAGGCGCGCTGCATCGGGGTCACTCCGCCGCCGCCGGGCGCGGCGCCGCGGGATGCGTCTCCGCCTCCGCCACCGCCTCGGCCCGGCTCAGGGCGAAGCGGTCGTAGAGGATCGGCAGCAGCACCAGGGTCAGCACGGTCGCGGTCACCAGCCCGCCGATGACGACGATGGCCAGCGGCCGCTGGATCTCGGAGCCCGGCCCCTCCGCGAACAGGAAGGGCACCAGGCCGAAGGCGGCAATCGTCGCGGTCAGCACCACCGGCGTCATCCGCCGCTTGGCGCCTTCCCGCACCGCGTCATGCAGGGACAGGCCGTTCTCGGCGATCAGCCGGTTGATGTAGGACACCAGCACCACCCCGTTCAGCACCGCGATGCCCACCAGCGCGATGAACCCGACCGAGGCGGGGACCGAGAGGAACTCGCCCGAGAGGTACAGCGCGATGACGCCGCCGATCGCGGCGAAGGGCACGTTGCAGAAGACCAGCGCGGCCTGCCGCGCCGAGTTGAAGGTGAAATAGAGCAGCAGGAAGATCATGGCGAGCGCGATCGGCACGACGATCGCCAGCCGGGCCGAGGCGCGCTGCTGGTTCTCGAACTGGCCGCCCCATTCCAGCCGGTACTCGCCCGGCATCTTCACCGCATTCGCCACCGCCGCCTGGGCCTCGGCGACGAAGCCGACCAGGTCGCGGCCGCGGACATTGGCCAGCACCGTCGCGTAGCGCTGGGTGCCCTCGCGGATCACTTGGATCGGGCCTTCCTCCTCGCTGATATGCGCCACCTGCGACAGCGCCACGGTGCGGCCGCCGGGCAGCGCCAGGATGACGCGCTGCAGGTCGCTCGCTGACCGCCGCAGGCTGCCCTCGCCGCGCAGCATCAGCGGGATGCGGCGCTCCTGCTCCAACACGATGCCGAGGTCGCGGCCATCCACCCAGACGCGCAGCGCCTGCTGCACGTCCCGGACATTGATGCCGAGCCGGCCGGCGGCGAAGCGGTCGATCTCGACCTTCAGGTACTTCATCCCCTCGTTCCGCAGGGCGAAGACGTCGGAGGCGCCGGCGAGGCCCTGCACCGCGCGCTCGACCTCCCCGGCGATGCGGTTCAGCTCGTCGATCGAATAGCCGAAGACCTTGATCACCACGTCGCCGCGGGCGCCGATGATCATCTCCTGCACCCGCATGTCGATCGGCTGGTTGATCGCGTAGGAGATGCCGGGGATGTGGTCGAGCACCTTGCGGACCTCGTCCACCACGAAGTCGCGGTTCTTCGGCTGGCGCCATTCCTCGCGCGGCTTGATGTCGAGGAAGTGGTCGCTGTCGTTCAGCCCTACGGGGTCGATGCCGAGCTCGTCAGCGCCGGCGCGCGCCATGATCCCGCGCACCTCCGGCACCGCCGTCATGATCTGACGCTGGATCATCATGTCGGTGGCCGCCGCCGCATCGACGCCGATGGTCGGGTGCTTGCGCAGCGTCACCACCGGCGTGCCTTCGTCCATCACCGGCATGAAGGTGGAGCCGATGCGGGTGAAGAGGAAGCCGGCGAGGACCAGCCCCGCGACGGCGACGGCGCCGACCGCGAGCGGCTTCCTCATCGCCCAGCCGAGGAAGGGGTCGTAGCCGCGGTGCGGCAGCCGCACCAGCCAGGGGTCGCGGGTGCCGCCGCCCTGCTTCAGCAGGGTCGCGGCCAGCGCCGGCACCACGGTGAGCGAGAGCAGCAGCGCGGCACAGAGCGCGAAGGTGATGGTCAGCGCCACGGGGGCGAACAGCCGCCCTTCCAGCCCCTGCAGCGACAGCAGGGGAAGGAAGACCGTGACGATGATGACCACGCCCGAGACCAGCGGGACGGCCACTTCCCGCACCGCCTCCCCGGTCATCCGCATGCGGGTGCGGAAATCGGTGCGGCCATGCGCATGGGCGAAGTGGTGCGCGGTGTTCTCGACGACGACGACCGAGCAGTCGACCAGCAGGCCGATCGCGATGGCCAGGCCGCCGAGCGACATGATGTTGGCCGAGATGCCCGTGAGCCGCATGACGATGAAGGTGGACAGCACCGCCAGCGGCAATGTCAGCGAGACCACCAGCGCCGCGCGCAGGTTGCCGAGGAAGAGGATGAGCAGGACGACGACCAGCGCGATCGCCTCCAGCAGCACCTTCTGCACGGTCCAGACCGCCTTCTCGATCAGTTCGTTCCGGTCGTAGAAGATGTCGACCTTGACCCCCTCCGGCAGGGTCTTCTGGATCTGCTCGAGCTTGGCCTTGGCGTTGTTCACCACGGTTTTGGCATTCGCCCCGCGTAGGCCGAGCACGATGGCCCAGACCGCCTCGCCCTCCCCATCCTTGGTGACGACGCCGTTGCGGGCCAGCGCGCCGAAGCGGACATCGGCGACGTCGGAGACGCGGACGACGCCGGTCGGGTGCGCCGCGACGACGATGGCGCGGATGTCGTCCATGGTGCGGATGCGGCCCTCGGCGCGGACCAGCAGCGCCTCCTCCCCGTCGCGCACCCGGCCGGCGCCGTCGTTGCGGTTGTTCTGCTGCAGGGCCTCGGCCAGCATCGCCGTGGTGATGCCGCGGGCGGCCATGGCCGAGGGATCGGGCGCCACCTCGTAGGTGCGGACGAAGCCGCCGAGGGTGTTGACGTCGGCAATGCCGGGCAGGCCGCGCAGCTGCGGCCGGATGGTCCAATCCAGGATGCTGCGCCGCTGCTGCGGCGACAGGCCGCCGCCGGTCAGGGTGAACATCAGCATCTCGCCGAGCGGCGTGACCACCGGGGCGAGGCCGCCCGAGACGCCGTCGGGCAACTGCTCCTCGAGGTCGTCGAGCCGCTGGTCGACCTGGGTGCGGGCCCAGTAGATGTCGGTGCCGGGGGCGAATTCGAAGGTCATCAGCGCCACGGCATAGCGGGTGACGCTGCGGATCCCGATCAGGTTCGGGATGCCCTTCATCGCCACCTCGGCCGGGTTGGTGACCTGCGCCTCCAGCTCCTCCGGCGGCAGGCCGGGCGCCCGCATGGCGACCAGCACCTGCACCGGGGAGACATCGGGGAAGGCGTCGATCGGCAGCTTGCGGTAGCTGTCGATGCCCCAGGCGAGGATGCCGATGGTGGCGAGCAAGACGATGAGCCGGCGCCGCAGCGACCAGGCGACGAGGCGTCCGAGCATCTTCGGTCAGCCCCCGTAGACGTCGGTGAGTTCGGCCAGCAGCGCCAGGATCCCGCGCGAGACGACCTTGTCGTCCGGCGCCAATCCGGCGCGGATGGAGGCGCCGCTGGCGGTCTCGGCGATCACCGTCACCGGCTTGGCGCGGAAGCCTTCCGCGACCTGGACGAAGACCCACGACCGGCCGGCATGCCGCACCACCGCGCCGGCCGGCAGCCGCCATTGCGGCGTGCCGTTCGGCCGCAGCGCGACGGAGGCGGTGACCACCTGGCCGGGCCGCAGCGTCTCGGCGCCGTCGGTCACCTCGACCACCGCGGTCACGCTCTGCGTCGTCGGGTCGACGCTGCGGCCGAGCCGCACCACCTCGCCCTGCGCCGGGGTGCCAGGGACGCTCATCCGCGTGCCTGGCTCGATCACCATGGCCTGCGGCAGCGGCACCTGCAGGTTGACCCAGAGCGGCTTCAGCCGGGCGATGGAGAAGAGCGGGGCGGAGGCGGCGACGCGCTCGCCGGCGCTGGTCCGCGTTTCCAGCACCACGCCGTCCTCCGGCGCGGTGACGACCAGGGCGGCGGCCATCTTCCGGCTGTCGCGCAGCGCCTTGATGTCGGGCTCGGCCATGCCGAGCAGCGCCATCATCTGCTCGCGCTCCTGCAGGGTGGTGCGGGCGAATTCGTAATCGGCGCGGGTGGTCAGCAGGCGGCGCTCGGCGATGATCTTCTCCTTGAACATCTGCTCGTCGCGCGCTAGCCGCTGGCGCGCCAGCGCCTCCGCCGACAGGGCCTGCAGATAGGTGCGCTGCGCCTCCAGCAGGTCGGTGCTGCGCAGGCGGGCGATGGCCTGGCCGGCCTTCACCGGCTCGTTCGGTGCGACCAGCACGGATTCCACGAGGCCGGCGGCGGGCGCCGCGACGATCCGCAATTGTTGCGGCGGTACGACGACGGTGCCCGGCAGCATGGTCTGCGTCGTTCCCGCTTCCGCCTGCACCCGCGTCACGTCGATGCCGGCGGCCCGCGCGCGGCGATCCTCCATGCGGATCAGGACTTCGCTGGTCTGCTGCGGTTCGGCCGCCGCGGCCGGCCCGGGCAGCAGGGCTGGAATGGCAAGCACGTGAAGCAACACGCATAGCCGAAGCCACGCGGTCTTGACGGAAAACACGGAAATAGCCTCCGATCGATACGGGCCGGGAGGCGCACGGCTCAGCGCCCAGATCATGCGCACCCGATGCCGGGGTGCCTCGGCTCAAGAGGTCCTTGCGAAGGACGCGCCGCCTTGAAGCGGTCTGCAACGCCGGCCGACGCGCCGGATAATGGACATTTTGTAAGGTGTTTCAACCCCTCACGCTTCGGCGTAGGTATCACGCAGCCGCGAAGGAGACTTCGAATGATCGTCCTCGTCACAGGGGCCACCACCGGCTTCGGCCTGGCCATCGCCCGCCGCTTCGCCGCCGACGGCGCCTCCATCGTCGCGCTCGGCCGGCGCGCCGACAGGCTGGCGGCGCTGGCGGCGGAGATCGGGCCGCAGCGCGTGCACGGCTTGGCGATCGACATCACCGACCGCGCCGCGGTGGAACGCGGCATCGCCAACCTGCCGCCGGAATTCGTGGAGGTCGACGTGCTGGTGAACAATGCCGGCATGGCGCGCGGGCTGGAACCGGCGCAGGCCGCCGACCTCGACGACTGGGACGCGAGGTCGACACCAACGTGAAGGGCCTGATGTACATGACCCGCGCGGTGCTGGCCGGCATGGTGGCGCGCGACCGCGGGCATATCGTCAATATCGGCTCGACCGCCGGCGAATGGCCCTACCCCGGCGGCAATGTCTATGGCGCGACCAAGGCCTTCGTCCGCCAGTTCAGCTACAACCTGCGCGCCGACCTGCATGGCACCAGGGTGCGGGTGATGGATATCGAACCTGGCCTCGTCGGCGGGACCGAATTCTCCGGCGTTCGCTTCAAGGGCGACCAGGCCAAGGCGGCCGGCGTCTATGCCGGGACCGATCCGCTGACGCCGGAGGACATCGCCGACACGGTGCATTGGGTGGCGACACGGCCGGCGCGGGTGAACGTCAACCTGCTGCAGGTCATGCCGGTGGTGCAGAGCTTCGGACCGCTGCGGGTCCACCGGGACTGATGCGCGGCCGGCCTGCATCCGGCTCCCTCGGGAGCCCGATGCCGACAGTGGCGCGCCCCTCCCCGCCGGAGCGGCGCATCGGGATCATGCGGCGCCGGCGGGGATTCGGCCACCGCTTGGTCCGCAAGCCGCGCGGCCATGCGGAACACGATCGCTGCATGCTCGAGGTCGCCCGGCTCGGTCGGGATGTCGAGGATGAAGGAGGATGCCCCGCGCCCGAGATAGCGGGACACCTCCCGCGCGACCGTCGCATGGTCGCCGACCAGGTAAGGGCAGAAGGTGCGGTAGTTCTCGAACGGCCACAGCCAGTAGGGCGAGCCGGGCGTCGCTGGCGCGGCACTCTGCTCCGAGAGTTGCCGGTGCCAGACCGAATCGCTGACCCGCATGGCAAGGGCGTGGCCGAGCCGGCCGCGGCGATCCTCGGGGAAGCGGTCCCAGGCGATCCGCCACGCCTCCTCGGCATCGTCGCGGGCGATGATGCCGATCCGCACGCCCCGCCGCAGGCCGGCGGGGCCGGGATCTCCTCGGGTGCCTCGATCGGCTTCGGGTACTCGATCGCGGTCGCGCCGATCGCCGCGGCGGCGGCCCGGGACGCCTCGGAGGAGCCGGAGATCAGCAGGCCGGGAAACAGCGCCGCGGGCAGGGCGGGCGTCATGCGAAGGCCCTGGACGCGGTAGTAGCGGCCCTCGAAGCTGAAGGGCTGGTCGGAGCCCAGCAGGCCGCGCAGGATCAGGGAATACTCGACCGTCCGCGCATAGCGGTCGTCATGCGGCGTCTCGTCGCCGAGCGCGAGGAGATCGTTGCGGAACCCCCGGCCAGCATGTTCAGGCAGATGCGCCGCTCGTGCAGGAAGGCGATCGAGGCGACCAGCTTCGCCGCGGCGTAGGGATGCATGTAGACCGGCTGCACCGCGACGAGCGGGCAGAGCCGGCGCGTATCCTGCAGCACGGCCTGGGCCACCATCCAGGGATCCACGATGCTGTTGTCCGTGTAGATGAGCATGCCGGTGCAGCCGGCCTCGTCGCTCCACCGGGCGACCTCGCGCGCGCGCCGCAGGTAGTCGGCCGGCGTGAACTCCTTCGATTGCGGACAGGTGGAAAAGACTTCTAGCGCGTGCCCGAGATTCTGCATGGAAGCCTCCCCATGGCCATGGTCACACCGCGGATTGGAGCGTGCCCTCGTGTCCGTTCGCCATCCAGCGCCCGCGCAGGGCGGTGAACGAGATGAAGTCGTCCGCCCGGAGGTAGCCGGCATCGATCTGGGCCGGCCTGGGCACATCCGGCTTCGGCCACCAGAATGCGGGCCGCGGCTTCCAGGAGATGAAGCCGGCCTTGCGCAGCGCGGCAATCTTCGCCTCGGTGGACGCACAGCAGCGGATGATGCCGACGCCGCGCAGGGCCAGCCTGCGGGCGGTCTCGGCGACGATCCAGTCGGCCAGCGCCGGGCAGTCGCGGGCGAGTTGCAGGTGCACGATGCAGGCATCGCGGCCCGATGCCGTAAACTCGATATGCGCGTAGGCGAAGCCCACCGTCTGCCCGTCTAGGGAGAAGACGAGGCCAAACGGCTCCGCGACCGCCGGGGGATCCGGGTCATCCAGGCGAGATCCTCCGCCGAAAGCAACTCGACGAGCCCGCCACGCTCGGGGATGGGCAGGGGCGCCGCCGTTCCCGGGCTCCAATCCGTGATCCCGGGAATGCCGCCGGCCGGCGGTGGCGCTGGCCGCGCCGGCCGCAGCGGGATGAAGCGCGGAATGGCCTTGGCCAAGCCCTCATGGGCCGGCCACTTGGTGCGCAGCCAGGTTCCCGTCAGGTTGCGCGCCCTGATCGGCAGCAGGAAGCGTTCGACCGTCGGCAGTTCGGCCCAGCCCAGGCGCGGCAGGATCGCCAGGTTGGTCTCCGATCCACCGATCGAGATAAGCGGCTCCGGGCAGGCCATGAGCTGGCGCACGAGCCGGATGCCGACCCCGAGCGGTCGGTACCGGGGAAGGCAGTACCAGTCGCATGTCTCACGCATGGCGATGCGCCGGCCGTCGAGGAGGTAGGGCCGCACGAAGGAGTCGACCAGGGCGACGCATTGCTCGCCGTCCATGGCCACCCAGGTCTCGCCCGCCGGTACCCTCTCGTCGTAGCGCCATTGGACCAGCGCGCGGGCAAGCTCCTCGTCCCAGGTCTGCCCCCAGATCTCCGCCAGCAGCCGCTCGAAAGCCGGCCTGATCGTGCTGTCCAGCCGCATCACACGCAGCGGCATGCGATGATCTCCCCCGGGCTCTCGGCCCCCTGCTCAGATGAAGGCGCCAGCGAGCTTGGCAAGCGTGACGCCGCTCTCGAAGTCGATGCGCGTGGGATCGAAGACCCGGCCGCTGCTGCCCTCGACGTCGAGAATGAGGTCCAGCAGCCGCTGGGAGTCGATCACGCCAACCTCCAGCAGGTTGACGTTGTCCGTGTCGCGGGAGAGGCCGGCATTGCGCAGCGCCTTCGCCAGGCCCTGCCGCAACAGGTCCAGCACGGCACCATCGGTGGCATCAAGCGTCGGGGCATCGTTGTGCGGCATGATCACTCCAGGAGTTGGCGCAGGCGTTTGTAGTCGGCCTTACCGTGATCGTTGACGGGCCAGTCGGAGAGCGGCCGGATCTGGGACGGCACCATGTACGGCGGCAGCATCCGCCTGCAGGCCTCCAAGATGGCCTCGGCAGGCATGTCGTCGCGACCGACGAAGGCGACGATGCCGCGGGCAAGCCCGCCGGCATCCAGCGGCCAGGCCAAGGCCGCGACGCAGTCGCTGGCCGCGGCCCGCCCGAGTGCGGCCTCGACCTCCTGCAACTCGACGCGATGGCCGTTGATCTTCACCTGGCGATCCATCCGGCCAAGGAAAACCAAGCCGTGCTCGGCCGTCTCGCGGACACGGTCACCGGTGCGGTACCAGCCCATGCCCGGGTCGGTGCCCTGCGGTGGCAGGAAGCGCTCCGCCGTCAGGTCCGGCCGCCGCCAATAGCCCTCCGCCACTTGGCTGCCGCCCAGGCAGAGCTTGCCCGCCTCGCCCATCGGCGCGGGTGTGCCCTCGGCGTCGATCACGATCGCTGCCTGCCCCGGGAATGGCCTGCCGATCGGAACGATATCGGGCAGCTGCGCCGCCGCATCGGGGTCGGCGGGCAGCCTGTAGGCGGTGATGGCGATCGTCGCCTCGGTGGGCCCGTACAGATTCTCGACCGTGGAGTTCGGCGCCGCTGCCGCCCATGCCTCGGCGATCCGGCGCGGCAGGGCCTCGCCGCAGAACAGGCTCCAGCGCAGGCTCGGGAAAAGGCCGGGCCGCAGGATCCGCAGCCGCTGCATGTAGGTCGCCGTGGAGGGCACCGAGAACCAGAAGGTGAGATCGTGGCGGCGGACGAATTCCTGCGGCGCCATTCGCGCTGCATCCGATGGGCAATAGAGCGCCGCGCCGGCCCCCCAGCACAGGAACATGTCGTGGACAGAGAGGTCGAAGGTCAGGTCGAAGAGCTGCGTGAACCGGTCGTCGGGCGTGGGCTGGTAGCGCGCCGTCGTCGCGCGCAGATACGCCATGACGTTCGCATGGCGCAGCGGCACGCCCTTCGGCGCCCCGGTGCTGCCGGAGGTGAAGAGCAGATAGGCGCCATCGTCAGGACCTGGGCGCCGCAGCCGGGAGGCGCCGGGCCGCTCCAGCGCGTCCCGGCAGAGAAAGCGGTGCTGCGGCAGCGCCGTCGCCCAGTCCGGGGGCTGGCCGTCTCGGGCAGCAGCACGAGCATGGGTCGATTGGCCTGGCCGAGCACCTCGCGGGCAGCAGGCAAGGACCGCGCATCGACGACCAGCGCCGCAGCCTCCGCGACATCCAGCACATGCGCGAGCCGCGCCACCGGATGCCGGGGATTCAGTGGCAGATAGGTGGCGCCGGAGAGGACGGAGCCCAGCACGCCGGCGAAGGCTGTGAGGCTCCGGGCACCGAGGATGGCGCAGCGGAGCGCCCCTGCGGTGGCGCCATGTGCGCTCAGCGGCCCGGCAATGCCTTCGGCCAGCGCGGCAAGGTCGTGGTAGGACACGGCGACGCCGTCGACCCAGAGGGCCGTCCGCTCCGCGTGCCGCTCGGCGCTACGGCGGAAGAGGTCGGCGAGGCTCGCCACCAGAGGCAGTGAACGCGGCTCATCGGTGGGCGCGCTCGCCTGCAGCACGGGCATCAGAGATACGTGCGGACGCCACAGCGTCCCGAACAGGAGCCGGAGGTCGCCAGCGCTTCCGCGGCGAGGGCGTCCGCCGTGCCGTGCAGCAGGCCTACCAGGATGGCATGGAAATTCAGACGCGAGGGGCGATGAATGCCTGTACGACTTGTGGACAGAAGCCCAACTCTCCGTAGGGTCATCAGGTGATTGCCTCTACCATGCTCGCCTTGCGCAGATGCGCAATCGCCTTGCACGCAGCCCCATTCCCACCCAAAACTCGGCGCCTTAGGCGTTTACCTATTAAGCATCGAATAGTTCTGCCGGCTTCAAAAGCTTCGCGACGCATGGCAACTCCGGGCGATCTCGGCCGAACGCACGACAAGGGATTGTGTCACGCGCCGTCCAGGCGCGGTCGCGAAGCGCACGCAGTCCGAAGCGCCGCGCCGGCACGCGAGCCTGTCAGCCGGAGTGGTCGGGCATGGCGGCACCGGGAAGCAAGCTCGGCGGCGCTGGTTCCACGTGGTGTCGGCGCGCCAGAATAGCCTTGTAATGCGCCTGCATGGCATCGGCCCGCTTCTCCCATCCGACCGAACGGGCGTAGCGCAGTCCTGCCTCCGCCATCCTGGCAAGCTTCACTCGGTCTTCCGCCAGATCGGAAACCGCCTGAGCGATACGGCTCGCAACCTCGGCAGGCGTGGTGACCGGGATCTTGACTGCGGCCTCCCTTGGCAGGTGCGTGCCGACCCCGTTGTGGTCGATGCAGATCACCGGCGCACCCGCAATGAGCGCCTCGAGCGACGTATTGCCGAAGGTGTCCCGTAGACTGGTGAAGACGAAGAGATGTGCCGTCTCGAACCGCGAGAGGAGTTCCTTGTGCGAAAGGCGGCCATGGAAGCGCACCTTGCCATCCAGCCCGAGCTTCCGTGCGTACTGCCGCGCGTTGGCTTCCCAGGCGCCGTCGCCGACGACATCGAAGCGGATGTCAGGGGAGGTGACGAGGGCCGCCGCCTCGAGAAAGAGGCCGATGCCCTTGAAGGCCTCGATGCGACCGGCCCAGAGGACGCTGAAAGGCCCGTTAACCGGGCGCGGCAGCGGCGGCGACTTCAACACCTCTGCCGGTGTGCCGACATCGAGGAAGAGGATCGGCTCGGCCGCGCCAGCCTGCCGGAGCAGCTGCGCCGTCTCCCGGTTCACCGCGAAGACGGCATCTGCGGCGGAGGCGGCACGCCGGACATTCGGCAACATCGACAGCAGCCGGATGCGGAAGGTCCGCAGCATCTCCAGAGGCGCGCTGAGGCCGAAATAGCGGAGGAATGCCCCCGGCGTCACCTGGCCGCCGCCGACCGGTCCCCAGACGAAGGGCTTGCCGACCTGCCACAGCAGCGGCGGCGCACTGACCGTGGCCCAGCTGATATGGTGGACAATGTCGAAGTCATGCTGCGCGTCCAGTGCCCGCGCCAACCGAAGCACTCGCCAACGCCAGAGCACATAATGCAGTCGGATGCCCCGCTGCGAGGGGAGCCGCAGCGGATCGAACCAGCCGAGTCGGCCGGTATAGACGAAGCTCAGGCGTGGACAGGGATGCTCTGCGAGGAAGGCCTCGATCGCCGGCTTGAAGTGTTCATGGGTGATGACCCACACATCGTTGTCCGCCGCAAGGTGTACCGCCCAGTTCCAGGTGACGCCGGGTTCCGACCCGACGCCCGGGCAGCATCCGTGGCCGGCGATCAGGATCTTCATATATGGCTCCGCCCGACGATCCGCACTCCGGTCCCCGGCTTCCGCATGGCAGGCTCTTCGGCGATGAACAGCACGACCGGCAGCAACAGCATTGCAAGTCCAGGCGTGAAGAGCACCGGATTGAGGTTCCCCTCGATCAGCAACACCGGCAGGAGTGCGGCGAGCAGCGGGTCGGTGGTGCGGGCCAGCCGCGCGATGCACAGCGCCAGGAAGGCGACGAAAAGCAAGGCGCCGGGCAACCCAGTCGAGAGGAACACCTCGAGGAAGCTGTTATGGGCGTGCCCGGCGAAGGGAAACACGGGCAGCAACTGGAGCCGAGTCGCGTAATATCCGACGCCAAGCAGCGCGTTGTCGAGCGCAAGGTTGAAGACATAGGCCCACAGGTCCGTGCGACCATTCAGAGTGGCAGCCTCCTCGCCGATCACCTTCGCCACCAGTGTATTGAAGTCGACGTAGACCATCGCCAGGACCCCGCCGCCCAGGATCATCAGGATGACAGCGAAGCCGATCCAAGATTTCAGAAGCGATGGCCGGGCATTCAGGAAAAGCGCAACGAGCATGGCGATCGTCAAGCCGACTGTGATGCCCCGGGCGTCACAGAGCCACAGCAGGGCACCAAGCGAACAGAACGCAGCACCCTTGGCCACCATTGACAAAGACGTGTTGAGCGTGAAGGCGATGGCCATGGCGATCAGCAAGGCGCTGGTCAGTGGGTGCAGGAATCCGAGGTGCAGCCTTGGCCGCCCGGCGCCGCTGAATGGATTGAATGCGTCGAAATCCTCGCCATAGGAGATGTGCAGCGGCGTGTGCCAGGTCTGGATGTTGATGCAGAGCAGGACCAGGATGGCCAGGCAAAGTCCGAGCGCCACCGTGTCGCACGCATGGAGGCGCCGCGCTCGGCGCCCTGGCCCGGGGCCGTCACCGCCAGCCCATGCGCGACGATGGCGATGGCGCCCAACTCCATGGCCTTGACCGCAGCGGTTAGTGGCAGGGCGGACCAGAAGGAAGAGAGGAAGGCCCAGGCGGCAAAGAGCAATATGACCGCGAAGCCGTCCCGTGCCTCCCGGGACAGGATGGTGTATTCGGTGCCGCGCATGGCGAGGGTGACGCACAGGGCCGCGCCGATGAAGGCCACCTCGATGATGCGGGACGCGGACGCACCCTCTGAGAGCGCGTCTGGCGCCTGCAGCAATCCTCCGAAGGCGAGCACGATGAGCATGACGGCAAGCGCGCCGCCAGCCAGGAACCACCGCGCTGCGCCGGACGGTCGTGCCTGACCGGCGAATGCGAGGTCACGCACCGCTGGTGAGAGCCGCCCGGTGCGCGCCATGATATTCGTAACCGCGCCGTTGCATATCGTGCTCCGGAGCCATCGACAGGATGACGCCACCCGGGACGACGCGGGCCTGAGCCAGGCGCGCGACCGCCGCACGCACAAGTCGTCGGGGCGTCTTGCGGGCGTTGACCACCAGGAGCGTCGTATCCGCGAGCGGCGCCAGCAGCAACGCATCTGTCGCCGCGAGCACGGGCGGCGTGTCGAGGATAACGAGATCGTAGCTGTCGGCGACCTGCCGCACCAGCATCCGCATCGCCTGGCCGCCGAGCAGATCGGCCGGCAGGCCGTGCTCGGAGTGGAGGACCGCGATATAGGCGAGACCGGTCGACGGCTCTGTCCGCACCGCTTCCTCCAGCGTGCAGCGTCCCGAAAGGAGGCTGGCCAAGCCCAGGCTCGGTTTGTCGAGGACATGGTGGATGCGCGACCGCCGGAGGTCGCAGTCGATGTAGATGACCCGCTCCCCCGCCCGGGCCGCCATCCTCGCATGGGACAGGGCCACCGCCGTCTTGCCTTCGTGGCGGATGGCCGAGGTGAAGAGGATCACCTTGTCCGCGCTGCCACGCAGGACGAGGCGGAGGAGCTGGATCGCCTCACTGTAGACTGAGCCGGGCCGGTTCACCGGCTGCGCTTCCGGCGTGTCGCGCAGGCGCTGCAGCATGGAAAGCCGCGGCACCACGCCGACGGTCGGAAGGTTGAGCGTCTCCCGCACCTCCTCCGCCGTGCGGAACTTCCCGCGCAGCATGTTGTGCAGCACCACCAGGAAGCTCGACGTCACCGCCGCGGCTATGGCCGCGATGCCGATGAAAAGCAGCTTCGGCGGCCAGGCCGGCCGGGACGGCGCCGTTGCGCGCGAGATTATCACGCCGTCCGGCTGCTGCATGCCGAGTTGCTGCGTGACCTCCTGGCTGCGGCGCAGGAAGAGCTCGTAAAGATTGCGGTCCGCCTCCGCCTCACGCAGCAGCTCGCGCAAGGTAACCTCCGCCTGGCGACGCGTGCCGATCGATTGCTCGATCGCCGCCTCGTCCTGGCGAAGGGTCTGCTCACGGGTCCGCTGGATCTGCGCCTCCGCCTGGAGCGAGGCCGCGATCTTGTCGATCTCGCGCCGGATCTGCTGGCGGATGGCGTCCACCGCGGCGCGCTTCTGTATCGCCTCAGGATGCATGGAGCCGAGCCGGGTGAGGGTCCCCTGCTGGTCGTGGACGAGCATCGCCTCCTGCTCGCGCAGCTTCTGGATGGTGAGCGAGCCGAGCACGTCGGTCGAGGAGGCGACGGAGGCGTTCGGGCCACGAATCTGTGCCAGCCGCGCCTCGGCGGTCGCGCCCGCCGCCTGAGCGAGGGCGATCTGCGACCGGATGTCGTTCAACTGCTGCGAGGTGCCACCCTTGTCGTCCCCGGCGACGAGCCCCCGGCGCAGGCGGTAGTCCTCCACCGCCCGTTCGGAGCGTCCGAGCTTGTCACGCAGGTCCCGCACGCGCTCCGTCAGCGCCGCAGCCGCCCTCTCCGTGCCGGACGTCTTCTCGGCCAGCGCGTTCTCGAGATAGACATCCGCCACGGTGTTGGCGATCAGGGCGGCCTTCGTGGGCGAAACCGAGGACACCGTGATGGCGAGGGTCGTCGAGCGGCCGACCGGCGACACGCCGAGATGCCGACCGAACTGCGTCAACACCGCGGTGTCTTCCTCCGAGTCGGCGACGTCTTCCTCGCGCGCCTGCCGCAGCCCGGCGAGCTGTGACCGAACCCAATCCGGCAACCAGGCCAGCACACGGCCAATCCAATCTTCTGAGAGGGTCGGATTGAACTCCGGATCCTGCTTCAACCCCAGCCGCGCGATCACCCGGTCCGCCAGCCCACGTGACCGGACGATCTGGATCTCGGTCTCGACCTGCGCTTGCGCCAGCATGGGATTGATCGTCAACGCGGTGACGACCGGTTGCAACTCGATCATCTGCGGGGTGCGGGCGCCCACGACGATGACGGCCTCGGCCACATATTCACTGCGCAGATTGTAGACGACAACCGTCGCGAGAGCTGTCACGGAGAGGATCGAAAGCGCCAAGGTCCACTTCCGACCAGCGAGCACCGACAGGAGCGCGGCGAGCCCAGACTTCGCTTCGGTCGGGCGAAACGCCACGTCCGCCGTAGCGCCGTGCAGGTTCCCTAGCGGCATCGGAAACATGTTCTGGCTCATCGATTGCCCAATCCAGCTGGATTTGTGGCGATGGTCGTTGCGCGCAGGACAGGGTGGCGCTGCCGTGCCGCAGCGCTTCCCGGTCTTGCCGATCCTGACGTGGCGCGCGGGTCGGAAGTCTGCGGCTGTATTCTCCCGGGTGTCCGGATGATCATGGCCTCTGTCCCAACTCGATCTGAAAAGCGGCAAAGCGGATTCGAACAGCAGACCACGTGCATCCCGATTATCCAGGTCAGCGGCTCCGGAACTCGATGCACGGTTGCCAGCAACGATTTTCGGTTTCGGTCTTGTCGTAAACTAGTGGGCACTTCCACCCTTCAACAACACACGCCTGCGACATTGTCTGGCCTCTGCGACCTCGATCCGATCTCGTTCCGTTTAGCGCTAGTCCGCTGGCGTGGCGTGCCGATTGGCATTGCGCGGCGCCGCTGCCAACACGCGTGCGCGGTCATAGATGCGGCGCATCGCGGCGTAGTTGATCTCGGCCGTATAGCGGTCGGCATATTCCGCGCGCGCCGCGATCTGCATGCTCCGATGGATGGCAGAATCCCCGATCACCTGCAGAAGGTTGCGGGCGAGATCCTCCGGGTTGCCCGGTTCGAACAGGCGTCCGGTCCGGTCTTCCTCGACCAGTTCGGCAATCGCGCCGATGCGCGCGGCGATGACCGGCGTTCCAGTGGCAAAGGCCTCGATCACGACGCGGCCGAAGGTCTCGCTACCACTCGGACGGCACCACCACGGCCAGGGCGCCACGCATGAGTTCGAGCGTCTCGCACGATGGTCGTCGGCCCAGGAATTCGATGCGGGAATCCCCGGCGGCGAGCCTGGCGGCCTCGGCGGCGAAGGGACCGTCGCCCACAATCTTCAAGCCGAGCGGTCCCGGCACATGCGCCCATGCGCGGATGAGCGTGGCGACACCCTTCTCGGGCGTGACGCGGCCGACGAACAGGGCATAGCGCTCGCGGGTGGACGGACCGGCACCCGGGTCGATGGCGAGGAAGTTCGGCTTCAACGCGATCTTCGCCGCGGGAATCCCGGAGGCGACGAGCTTGGCGCGCGCGAACTCGGTCAGGGCGATCATCACATCGACATGGTGGGACCAGGTGCGCAGCAGCCGATGCGTGGCGATCATGCTTGCGACGCCCCCGCTGAGTAGCGCGCTGCCACGGTAGCAGCGGTGCAGAACGCCGGGCCACGGCAGGGTGCGGCCCTGGCAATCCTCGCAGGGCTTGTCGCTCCGGAAGAAGATCGCGTTGACGCAGGACAAGCGATAGTTGTGCATCGTCTGGACGACCGGCACGCCTTCCGCCTTGGCAGCCCGCAGGACGGCCGGTGAGAACAATGGAAACAGGTTGTGCGCATGCAAGACGTCCGGCGGGTTGTCGCGCATGCGCCGTCGCAGGTCGCGGCATGCCTCGGCGTTCCAGATGGTCTTCGCCGCCACGGTGGCCATGCCCAGTTCGGACACGCTGTCGTTGTGGAGCACGACCCGCTCCACCTCATGCCCCTTGGATTCCAGCAATGCGGCCTCGGCCGCGAAGCATTCATCTTCGCCGCCGGGCTGCTGGTAGAAATTATGGAGCATCATTACGCGCATCGTGCGGCCATCTCGTCATGCGGCAGCTTGACCGGCACCATGCTCAGTGACGGATACGAAGGGCCTCGAGGCCCGGCTCGAAGCGCAGCAGGGCCGCTTCGAGCTTCCCGGGCCACCCGGTCCCAGCCGAAGCGCTTTACGATGGGCCGCCCGGCGGCGATTAGTCGTGCCACCTCCGGCGCCTCCTCCAGCCGCCGAAAAGCCGCCTCCCAGCTCGCGGGACTGCCGGGCGTGATAAGGATGGCGGCGGCGCCGAAGATTTCTCGGTGCACGGGAATGTCCGAAAGGATGACCGGACGCTCCACGGCCATCGCTTCCAAGGCCGGCCGGCCGAAGCCTTCCATCAGGGACGGATACACCACGGCGGCACAGTGGCGGTAGAGGTCGATCAACGCCTCTTCGGGCAGATCATCGAGGAAGTCGACGCGTTCGGTCAGCCCTGCCTCGGCCACCGCCGCGCGGATGGCGACGCCGTATCGCGCCTTGGTCGAGACAATCTTCAACCGGTAGCGGCCGGACCAGAGCCGGTGATGGGCGATGAGCTCCAGCGTGTTCTTGTAGGGGCGGTTGGCGCTGACCGCGAGGAGATAGGGGGCCCACCCTCGGGGCCAAGCAGCCCGGCGGGCGTCCAGCGCGAAAGATCGAGGCCGTTGCCGACCACGGCGATCTTCGCCTGGTCGATATGGAAGTACTCCGCAATGTCGCGTCGGGATGCCTCGGACACTGTCACGACGCCGACCGCCGCACGCGCGATGCGGGGAAGGAGACGAGCGTTGAAGGCATTTTCGATGACATTGCGCGTCGGGTAGTACTGCGCGATCAAGTCGTGGATGGTGATCACTTGCCGGAGGTTGCCCCAGATCCCCCGCATGTGCGGCGCATAGACGAAGCTGCCCTCCGTGAGTGAGATGCCGGCACGGTGCTGCCAGAGCGGCCGCCGGGCGACCAGGCTGCGCTTCACGTATATCGGCTCGGGGCAGACCACACCGCGGCGGAACTCGCGGGCTAGGTAGGCGGGCGCAAGAATCCTGCAATCGAACGTCGTCTCGAGATGCGCCGCGAGGTTGCGCGCATAGACGGACACGCCGGTGAAGCCTCTGCCGAGAGTTGTGAGGTCGACAAGAAATTCACGGATCATCGTCTCGCTCTCAGTGTCCGAGAGAATGCCTCGGCATCGCTGCCGGCCTATTGCAAGCGTTGCTGCGGCGCGTCGTGGACCCGCTGCTACGGCGACATGTCAGGTCTCAACCAGTGGCCCGGAGGGGTCGGGACCTGACTCTGCCGTGTTACGATGGGCGTGTTACGATAGGTTCGTTTGCAGCACGACATTCCGCTGTCTGTCGCATCCTGGCAAGCCGCGTCTATCTGCAAAGGCGGATTTTGCGCTGCACAACAGCGTTATGGTCGATAGCGTTATGGTCGATCCGGCACGCGCCGCGGTTGGTTGGCCGCGCTGGAGGCGACAGAGCTCGCTCCGCTGCGGGTCCGCGTCCGGACCCGAACCTGCTTTCCGGGGCGGGGCGGCCACGACGCGCATGACATGGCGGGTGTGGCGGGTGACCTGATAGCAGGTGAGGCGCGATGCGACGTGTCGCTGCGGAGCGGCCGGCCCCATCAGCGCTTCGTTCCTGGGTTGGTCGACGGTTTGCCTGTGCGGCGGCGTTGGCGATCCGCTGACGGTGTGCGGCCCTCGCAGGATACCGTCCTGTGCGCCAGCGAGAGCAGACACCAAGCAATGCTGGCGTCAGTAGCCGGCGCTCACGGCTCTGTTGAAGACGGGAAAAGACAAAGCGACCGCTTCCTGACGTCGCGCGTCTGCAGACCCGCCCCTTTCCGAATTATTAATCTACTTTATTGCAACGCAACATAGATAGTGAAGCCTTCATTCATTAATTCATTAATTATCGTGAAGGAATGGTAACGCGTATTACGTTCATTTCTCCGTTCCTACACGCTCTTTGGACGTGATAGGCCTCTCGCCGACAACTTCACGAAAGCGAGAGTCAGATATGGACGCCGCAACCATTGCTAACAACGCCGGGATCACCACAGCGGTTTATGCCCCGCCTTCGAACTTTGTCCGCATCGCCGCGGGCGCGAACATCCAAGCCGCCGTCGACGCCAACCCGAGCGGAACTGTCTTCCTCCTCAGCGCGGGCACCTACACCGGCCAGACGATCCACCCGAAGAACGGCGACAGCTTCTACGGCGAGAATGGCCAGACGGTCCTGAACGGCGCGGGGGCGCAGCACGCCTTCGAGGGGCAGGGAGTGGCGAACGTCACCATTTCCGGCCTCAAGATCACCAACTACGCGCCGCCTGACCAGGGGATCGGCGCATTGGGCACGGATGGCGGTGCGACCGATTGGGTCGTGCAGGGCTGCGAATTCACGGGTATCACGTCGAGCGTTGCGATCATGCTCGGCACCCGCATGATAGTGCGCGACAACTACTTCCACGATAACCAGACTGCCGCTATCGGCGCCTGGAATGTGACCGGCGCCGTGGTGACCCATAACGAGATCGCCCACAACAACCTGTCCGGTGCAGGGCCGTTCAGCGCAACCGGAGCCGGCGCGGGCATCAAGGTGGCCCAGGCGACCGACACGATAATCTCGAACAACTACATCCACGACAACGTGGCTGCTCCAGGCATTTGGACGGACATCAACTGCAGCGGTACCGTTATCGAGGGCAACCACATTGCCAACAACGACGTCACCGGCATCATCGATGAGCTTGATTATGGCTCGACGATCAGGGGCAACCTGATCGAGGGCAACAACGACCCGTCCTATGACGGCTTCCAAGGCGGCGGCATCTACATCCAGAATCTCGCAGAATGCCGAGGTGACCGGCAATATCCTCCGTGGGAATGTCGGAGGCGTCTGGGTCTACAGAATCAGATCGCGGGACCGGCACCCAGGGGCCCTGGGTCGTCTCCAACGACTCCGTGCACGACAACATCATCCAGCTGTCGGCCGGCACCAATGGCACGGGCGGCAGCGTTCAGGCATCCGACGTGAAGTGGTACGCGAATACCTATTACCTCTCGGGCTCGGCGCAGCTGTCGAACGGGGGCACGGTATCCGTGTCCCAGTGGCAGTCCGCCGGCCTCGACACGACGGCGAGCGGCACGACCTTCAACAGCGGCTCAATGCCCTCCGACCCGTCGACCGGCTCGACCGGCGGCGCGACGCCGGTGGTGCAGACCATCGGCTCCGGCACCGACAGCCTGATCCTGAAGGTCTCGCAGGACTACTATCTCGGAAACGCGCAATACACCGTCGCGGTGGACGGCCAGCAGATCGGCGGCACGCTGACCGCGGGCGCCATCGCCGGCAGCGGGCAGGACGACCTCCTCACCGTCAAGGGCAACTGGGCGGCGGGCAGCCACGCGGTGACCGTCAGCTTCGTCAATGACTTGGCTGGCGCCTCCGCGGGCCAGGACCGCAACCTGCATGTCGACGGCGTCAGCTTCGCCGGCACCGCCCTGGCGAACGGCACCGCCGTGCTCTACAGCAACGGCAGCTCGAACTTCGCCTTCACCAAGGCGGCCACGGCCACCACGCCGGTGGTGCAGACCATCGGCTCCGGCACCGACAGCCTGATCCTGAAGGTCTCGCAGGACTACTACCTCGGCAGCGCGCAGTACACCGTCGCGGTGGACGGCCAGCAGATCGGCGGCACGCTGACCGCGGGCGCCATCGCCGGCAGCGGGCAAGACGACCTCCTCACCGTCAAGGGCAACTGGGCCGCGGGTAGCCACGCGGTGACCGTCAGCTTCGTCAATGACCTGGCTGGCGCCTCCGCGGGCCAGGACCGCAACCTGCATGTCGACGGCGTCAGCTTCGCCGGCACCGCCCTGGCGAACGGCACCGCCGTGCTCTACAGCAACGGCAGCTCGAACTTCGCCTTCACCAAGGCGGCCACGGCCACCACGCCGGTGGTGCAGACCATCGGCTCCGGCACCGACAGCCTGATCCTGAAGGTCTCGCAGGACTACTATCTCGGTAACGCGCAGTACACCGTCGCGGTGGACGGCCAGCGGGTCGGCGGCACGCTGACCGCGGGCGCCATCGCCGGCAGCGGGCAAGACGACCTCCTCACCGTCAAGGGCAACTGGGCCGCGGGCAACCACGCGGTGACCGTCAGCTTCGTCAATGACCTGGCCGACGCCCTGCCCGGGCAGGACCGCAACCTACACATCGACGGCGTCAGCTTCGCCGGCACCGCCCTGGCGAACGGCACCGCCGTGCTCTACAGCAATGGCAGCTCGAACTTCGCCTTCACCAAGGCGGCCACGGCCGGCGACACCGTTCCGGCAATCTCCTTCGGCACGCCCGGCACCTGGGGCCAGGACAGCAGCGTCTGGCAAGGCCATGCCACATATGGTGGCGAGGATTTCCACACCTTCCGTGCCACTCCCGCCTGGGGCGGGGTAGTGGCGGCGCAAACCGCACCGACCAGCTGGGCCACGACAAACGCCACCCATCTCGCCTTCGACAACTTCCAGCAGGTGCAGCTCACCCTGAGTGCCGCAGGGACGACCGGCCTCGATGTCACGGCGGTTGCCGCAAAATCCGGCAACATCACCACGGGCGGCGGCAATGACACCATCACCTGGGTCGCACACAGCAATGCCAGCGGCACGGGCAATATCATGACGATCCACACCGGCGCGGGCAACGACACGGTGCACATCACCGCCGTCGGCCTCTCGCCACTGGCAGCGTCGCACGCGACCGGCGACGGTAGCCTGTACAACGCTGCCTATACCGGCAGCTACTCGACCGCTGACGTCTATCTCGGCTCCGGCAACGACACGGTGACCACCGAAGGGGCCACGCGCCTGGTGCTGCATGGAGCCGGCGGCTACGCCATCGCCACCGGTGGCAGCAGGGCCGACATCTTCTATGCCGGCACGGGCCGCGGTGACTTCACCGGCGGCGGCGGCAACGACACTTATGTGCTCAAGTCCGGCGTCGGTCATATAACGGTCGAGGATTTTGCCACCGGCTATGACCATCTCAAGTTTGTTGGTCTGACCGCCTCCGGAGTGACGAGCAAGCTGGCGACAGAGAACGGTGTCGCCGGCCTCCTGGTCACCTACGACGCCGTGGGTGACAGCGTGTTCTTGGCGCATGCCACGAAGCTTGGTGCCACGGACATGGTCTTCGCCTGAGTTGGCGAAATCCGCCGGGCCTTTGGTCCCGGCGGAGACAGGCGCCCGGACTTCGCCATCGCGATCCTGGCACCTGCATTGGGGGCGCGTCTTGTCGGGCGCGCCTCGGCTGCAGCATTCGCGCCTCGCACCGCAGTTGTGCGTGTACCGTTGTTCCTCCCAAGGCTAGGCTCCCGGCCAGTTTCGTCGCGCCCGTCTGGTCGCCGAACAGGCATTTTCCAAGGAAGCCATGCTAGAGCGCGTCTGGAGACCGATCCGCATCCTACGCGGCACGCAGCAACCGGCACTACAGCCGCGCGGCACCCCGGACCGGAGCCAGAGCGACAACCATCGGCGACTACCGGGATCGAGAGCGTCAGGCTCCGCCGCCAACGGCTCTCCGAAGCCTTCACCCCAAGCAGACCGCAAGCTGGAGAGGGCATGCGGCCGGTCGGTGCGCAGGGCAGGAATTCCTTCATCGGCCGCGACGCGGAGCTGAAGCGGATCTTGCGCGCCGTGATGGAGGACCACTCCCATGTGATCCTTTACGGCGAGCGTGGTTACGGCAAGACCTCGCTCGCCAACTTGGCCATGGGCGCGATCCGCAAGGCTGGGCTCCCGGTTTCGCGCCATGTCTGTTCCGTCGGTAGCGACTTCGACACCATCATGCGCGGCTTGTTCCGTGGCATGCCGCTCAGGTCGCTGGATCTCGCTCTCCCAGGGACTGCCGATGGCGTGCAGAACGGCGAGGCCTTGTTGCCGCCGCGGCCCGTTCGACCCGCCGATGTCGTGGCGGTCGCGACACGCTTCGGCGGCGTACGGCCTGTCCTCGTCATCGATGAGTTCGACCGGATTGCCGACGACGCCACGCGCGTTTCCCTGGCCGACACGATCAAGCAGCTTTCGGACGAGAGCGTCGGTCCGTTTTCCTGATCATCGGTGTGTCCGACAATCTCGAGCAGTTGCTCGGCCGGCATCCCTCGATCCAGCGCTGCATCAGTGCCATAGCTCTGCCGGTCCTGCAGCCGGTCGGATTGGAGGAGATCGTCGCCAGGGGTAGCAGGGACGCCGGCATTGAGTTTCCCGAAGCCGCACGCGCCTGCATTGCGATCCTCGCGCGCGGCATTCCCTACGTCGCGCATCTGCTGGCGTTGCGGGCTGGCCAAGCGGCGCTCGAGCGGGGTGAGGACGTCGTCAGCGGCGCATCCTTGACCGACTCCATCCTCGCTGCTGAGGCCGAAGCGGATCCGCGTATCGTCAGCCTCTATGATACGCTGACCGGCCGTGGCCAGGATGCGGGCATGGTGGCGCTGCTGCAGTCTGCCGCTGGAAACTACGACGCATTTGGACACTTCGCGGTGCATCCCACACCGGGCGGCATCCGTCTGAGCAGGCTGCCAGACGGCGCACGGAACTGGCAGCGGCTGCAGCAGAATGGCGCGGTGACTAGCGCCGGCGCCAGATTGGACCGCTTTACCTTTACCGAAGCGATGCTGCCGGTCTACGTCCTGCTGCGCGCAGCCGGCCGGCCACGATCCGCCTGAAAAGGGCGGGTTCCGCCCGCGGTGCGGGCGACTTCACCGCGCCGAGCGGCTCGACCTTTTCGCCCCTAGGCTGGCGAGCCTTTCCTCTTCGCCCAACAGCGGATGAGCCCGTGACCCATCCGCATGTCGCTTCGCTGCACCACCCAGCACCATGCTCGCCGCGCGCGATCTGACTATCCGGGCAACTACATTAATCGGCATGGAAGCTGGCGAAGCCGCCGATGACGGTCCGGAAAAGGATCCGAAGGTCCAACCCGAGCGACCAGTGGTTCAGGTACCATAGATCGAGCGTGACCCTGCGATGCGCTTTCTCGAAAGTGTCGATCTCACCGCGCGATCCGTTGATCTGCGCCCAGCCGGTGATGCCGGGCTTCACCAGGTGCCGCGCGCGGTAACGCTCGACCGCTTCGAAGTAGTATTGGTCGCCGACCCGCATGTGCAGCGGATGCGGCCGCGGGCCCACCAGGGACATCTCGCCGCGGAGCACGTTCAGGAGTTGCGGCAACTCGTCGATACTCGTTCGCCGCAGGATGCGGCCAAGCCGCGTCACCCGATCATCATTCGCCGCCGTCCGCTGCGCGCCGCTCGTGTCGCAGCGATCCTCATACATCGTGCGGAATTTGAGGATGAGGATCGGGCGGCTGCCAAGTCCGAAGCGCCACTGCCGGAACAGCGCCGAACCGGGAGATCTGAGTCGGATCGCAAGGGCGATCGCACCCAGGATCGGCGCGAGCGCGACGAGCGCCGTGGCGCTTACGGCAATGTCGAGCGCACGTTTGGCGGCGCCGGCGAGGCCCTGATGCGGATCGACCGCCAGGTCGGCGAGCGCGAAGGGCCCGATGCGGATCAGCGTCGGCGACAGGTGCACCAGGGACTCCGCCTCGAAGACGACGCAGATGGTCACCGCCTGATCGGCCAGCCGCTCGCATACCGCGGCGATCCGGCTTGCGGCGTTCTCGCCGACGATGGTGAGGGCGACGATGCTGACGGAGGATTTCTCGACCATGTCGACGAGCCGGTCGAGGCCCCCGGGCTCGCGGTCGTCCACCCGGCCAGCGAGGGTCCAGCCTTCCCCGGGCTCGGCGGCCAGCACGCGGGCGACCTTCTCCGAATGCTCGCGTGCCCCGACCAGGACGATGCCCCTCGCATCGGTCAGCGTCCGTGCAAGATGCGCCGCGCCCTGCCGCAGCCCGATGGTGACCGCTGCGCTGGCGATGAGCCAGGCGAGCAGCCATTCCAGCAGCGTCGGTGCCGGCGCGACGAGCTGCGACTGCCCGAGCCATGTCGCGGCAGCGACCGCCAGAATGGCGGCACTGTTGGCCGCGACCGCCCGGTAGACGGAGGCTTTGGGAGGAGACAGGGATGCCGGTGCCGTCCGGATGGCGGAGCGGATCGCGGCGGCCAGGGCTGTGGCCAGGACCTGAAACCGAGGATTGTCGCGCTGCCATAGCCCGCGACCGGGAAAGCCGCATAGGTGATGATCGCCACCACGATCAGCGCCAGCGCATCGAGCCCCGCGACGGCCAGGCGGACGCTGCGGGGGGCGATGCGCCGTGGCAGACGCGGGCCCACCGCTGCGGGGTTGGCAAGGAGGACACGAAGATCGGGGGCAAGCCCGGCGATACCGTCTTCGCTCATGTTTTTCCTCACAGACATCGCGGACGCCAACCGGGTCGCGGAAGACCAATGACGGGCTGCCAAAGGTCTTCCGCCAGGCTTGAAGCTTGGATCAGGCGGGATCCGGACCGAGCGCGGAGACCGTCTGTGCCGGCACCGTCAGGAGGTCGCGCAGCATCGGCGAAGGCTTGTCCAACGCCTGCGACAGGATGCTCCGGCGCGGCGCCATGTCGAGAAGCCGCCGGAAGTAGTCGATCGTGCGCCCCAGCCCTTCCTCGAGGGCCGTGACAGGGGCCCAGCCTTCCACCAGCGACTGGACCTGGCTGATGTCGGGCCGGCGTTGGCGGGGGTCATCGGAGGGCAGGGGCCGGAACTCGATCCGCGATTTGGAACCGGTCAGCTTCAGCACGAGTTCGGCGAGCTCGCGGATCGTGGATCTGACGGGGTTGCCGATATTGACCGGCCCGCAGACATGCGCAGGCGTCGCCATCACGCCGATCAGCGCGTTCACCAGGTCGTCGACATAGCAGAAAGACCGTGTCTGGCTGCCGTCGCCATAGAGCGTGATCGGCTGGTTCTGCAACGCCTGAATAATGAAGTTCGAAACGACCCGGCCGTCTGCAGGATGCATGCGCGGACCATAGGTGTTGAAGATACGAACGACTTTGATTTCCAGCTTGTGCTGGCGATGGTAGTCGAAGAACAGGGTCTCTGCGCAACGCTTGCCTTCGTCGTAGCAGGACCGGATGCCGATGGGGTTCACGTTACCCCAGTAGCTCTCCTTCTGAGGGTGTTCGGCTGGGTCGCCATAGACTTCGGAGGTCGAGGCCTGAAGGATGCGCGACTCCGGTGCGCTTGGCGAGGCCAAGCATGTTGATCGCCCCGTGCACCGAAGTCTTCGTCGTCTGCACTGGATCGTACTGGTAATGGATGGGCGAGGCCGGGCAGGCCAGGTTGTAGATCTGGTCGGCCTCGACATAGAGCGGGAAAGTCACGTCGTGCCGCATGACCTCAAACAGCGGATCGCCGCAGAGATGCGCGATGTTCGCCCGTGATCCGGTGAAATAGTTGTCCACGCACAGGACGTCGTAGCCGAGGCCGATCAGACGCTCGCACAAATGAGAACCGATGAAGCCGGCCCCACCAGTCACGAGGACGCGGTTCTTGTAATCGCGCATGTATCTACGACTCCACGCAAGGTGAAAGGTGCTTCGAGCTCCGAGGTCGCACTGCGCAGCAATCGGAACTTGCGCGCAAATAGAACCATATCTCTACTTCAGGTCGGGAAGACGCCGGATGCGGACCGGTGTTGCGATAGGCACGAGCTATACACCCCAGGATCTCCGGCGAGCGTTTGCTGCACTGCGGCCGTCATAATGCCTAGTTTTCGACGGAGTGGAAACGGGTTGCGTCGGAATCGTGCCTGTTTTGCGGCTTTGTGATCCCAGAATTGCCTACGATCTCTAGATTTATACACTCTCGGTTGAATTATGTGGATTGTGTTCTTTCAGAAAAGTGCAGCATCTGCATGCAGAACCATATTATCCTCAGCGCCCTTGGTACTGAAAGTTGTGCTGATCTGGAACGGTATCTTCGAATCGATTATTCGGCCCTCGAAGTATTGAGGTCACCCCGGGGCTGGAATTCTTGTGGGGCGTGCGGGCACTCCCACGGTCGGTCCGACCGGGGGCCGCTCGCCTGACAACTCGCATGTGCCGCCCGTCGGGCGCCACCCCATCTGGTCCAAGCCAGGCAGCCGGGATCACGCCGGACACATACGTGCGGGTGCGTCATCGTCGTCCCGGGCGGTTCATGATCGACGTCGCGTCAGGCCCCTTCGGGACGGAGACTGCTGGCCGGCATGAAGGACAGCCGCGGGAATTCCTTGACCCGCTGGATGAAGCTGTCGAGGTGATCGGCGGTCGTCCTGACATTGTCATGCAGGAGGATGCGGGAGTCGCCCCATAGCCGGACGAGCCGCGCCGTATGCCTGACCCAGCGGTCCGGCTGGTAGCTCGGCCGCCAGTCACGGGTGCTGACGTCCCATAGGACGGTTTGGTAGCCGAGTTCGGCTGCAACTTCGTCCACCAGCTGGTTGCGGGCGCCATGCGGCGGTCGGAATACCTTCGCGGTGCCGAGCACGTCCCCGATCGCGTCCTCCGCCCGCCGCAACTCGTCGCGCACCGCCGCGGCGGACAGCGTCCGGAGGTCGGGGTGCGTGTGGCTGTGGTTGCCGATGCGATGCCCGGCCGCCGCGATCTCACGCACGAGGCCGGGCGCCTCGGCCGCGCGCTCACCGATGAGGAAGAAGCTCGCAACGACCGAGTGCTTCTCGAGCACGGAGAGGATCCGTGGCGTATGGATCGGATCCGGGCCGTCGTCGAAGGTCAGCCAGACGCGTTGCGGCGTACCCGCGAGGCTCTTTGCGCCGCGCCAGGCGAGTTGCACCGGTAGCCGTACATACTTCCCGATATCGTCAAGCATCCCGTCCGTCCTCGTCAGGCCGCTTGCGCCGCAGCCGCAGGCACCGTGTGGTCAGCACTCAGGCAACAAATTCACGATGCGTTGCGTTACTGGGCTTTCGACAAGCTGTGGCAGGATTCCGGCGGCCTGCAGCGCATAGTGGTCCGACACCCCGCACCTGCGCTTCCTCGCGGGCTACCATGTACTATGCCCGGGCATCCTGCCGTGCCGCTCTCTATCCAACCTGGGACTTCGCTATGCCGCCCTTGAAGCCGACGCCGGATGCGGCGCGATGCCGCCGCAGCAGCGCAGGGGCCACATTGCCGGGCTCCAGCACCACCGTTCCGCCACGGCCCGACAGACGCCGCCTGATCCAGACGATGGGCTTCCTCCTCGGCGGCAGGATGATCGCCAGCACCGCCCGGGCGGAATCGCGTACCGCCGATGCGCCATTGCTCGGGCGGCAACAGGGGGCTTCTGGGCGCGATCCGCAACGTGGCGTCGTGCCGGCTTCCGTCGGGGGAATGACGGGCGCGCAGGATGCGGCGCTCCGCGCCATAATAAGGAATTCCGGTCGGACCGGCGTTGCCGCGGTCCCGCCACCCGGTGCCATTCCGATTGCCGCCGGCGCGAAAATTCAGGACGCGGTCGATGCGCAGCCTCCTGGGACCGCGTTCATCCTGGCCGCGGGACGCTTCGTCGGGCAGACCGTCTCCCCGAAGAGCGGCAATCGGTTCTACGGCAGCGTGGCGTCAGGTGACACCATCCTGGAAGGCGCAGGCGCCGCGCGTGCGTTCCAGGGGCAGGGCATCGCGGATGTGCTGCTGAGCGGCTTGGTCTTCGCCGACTGGGCTACCCCGAACGAATCGACCGGTGTGCTCGGGACCGATGGAAGCGCCAGGGGCTGGAAGGTCGAGAACTGCACCTTCCGCCACAACCGGATCGGGCCGCCGGTGATGCTGGGCGCTGGGATGCGTGTGGTGAACTGCCACTTCCACCACAATGAGGCGTCGGGCATCGGGGCCTGGAAGATCCATGATGCCGAAATCGACCATTGCGAATTCAACCATAACAATCAAAAGCGCGAGTGGCCTTTTACCGCGACGGGAAGCGTTGCAGGAATCAAGCTGGCCTGGACGACGAGATCTCCGCTTCACCAACAACCACATTCACGACAACATCAACACGGTCGGCTTCTGGTTGGACGTAAACTGCAGCGGCAGCCTTATTTCGGGCAACTTGATTGAAGACAACGATGTGGGCGGCATGCTCATCGAGCTGGATTACGGCGCACTCATCCAGGACAACGTGATCCGGCGGAACAACCTGTCACTCGCAGACGGTTTCAAGGGCGGCGGGATCTACATCCAGAACAGTTCGAACGTGATCGTCCGCCGCAACTTTGTCGTCGGCAATGGCGGCGGCATCTGGCTATACGAGAGCAATCGCGGGCAAGGTGCGCAGGGTCCCTGGGTCACCCAGAACAACCAGATCGAGGACAACATCATCGCCTTCACTGCCGGCAGGAACGGTTTCGGCGGCAGCGCCCAACACACCCCGACAAATCGCTTTCAACGAAACACCTACTATGTCGCCGGCGCCGGAAGCTTCTTCCTCGGCACGCCAGTGGATATCGCTGGTTGGCAGAAATTCGGCTTCGACACACCGGCCGGTGGATCAGTTGTCAACCTGCGGCCACTATCACCGGATCTACCCTGATAGCGCGGAGGGTGCAGTGAGGCGCGCAGGGGTGTTCAACGGTCCATGCCGGACCACCCATGTCCTGGTCGCGCTCTCCACGACGCGGCAGCGGAGCAAAGCATGAGCGTGGCGGGGGTATTGGTGCGTATGGGTCGGCGGCTTCGACCCGTGGTCGCGCCGGACCGGCTGTCCCGGGCGCTCGCGATGGTGACATCCCAGGGCGTCATCAGCCTGGGGTTTTTCGCCACCAACCTGCTGCTGATCCGCAACATCGCGCCGGACGATTTCGGCGCTTACGCTACTATTCTCGGAATCTTCTTCCTGGCAGCCAATTTCTTCGGCGCCTCGGTGGTCTATCCCATGACCCTCGAGGCGGCAAAGCCCGACGCGGCGATGCGGGGGTGTTCGGCGCCACGCTGGTCAGCGGGTTGGTCGTCGTGGTTCCGCTCAGCATGCTCGTCGCCATGGCCGCCTGGGTCATCTCATCTGCCCAGGAGGCCGCTATTGCAGCGGTTGCGCTCACCTTCTGGCTTCTGCAGGCGGTGACGCGGCGCAGCCTGATCGTGCAGCGGCGAATCCTGCTCGCGGCCGTGGGCGACGGCGTCTGTCATATCGGCATGCCGCTTGGCGTTCTGATTGCGTCGAGGTCGCATATGGCGTCGGTGGAAGTCGCATTCGGCTCGCTCGCGCTGAGCGCCTGCATCGCCGTCGTTCTGCAGGCCTGGCAGTCGGGTATCCGGCCCGGTCACCTGCGCTTGTCGCGGTCCCTGCTCGGGCAATCTCTGGCGGGTTGGCAGGATGACCTCGGTGGGCGCGCTCGGGGATGTCGTCGCGCCGCAAGTGGTGGTTTGGACGCTGCTTCTGCTGCATGGAAAATCCACGGTCGCCGCACATTCGGCGATGATCTCGCTCCTCGGCGTGTCGCACCCGCTCATCTTCAGCATCCAGTCGATCGTCGTGCCAGCCCTCTCGCGCCGGCTGACGCAGGTGGGCGAACGTGCCGCGATTACCGGCGGGATCGCGGATGCCGCGCCGATCGCCCTGACGGCCATCGGGTTCGTGCTGCTGATCGGGGCATTCCCGGTCGAGATCATCAGCGTGGTTTTCGGCGCCGGCAATCGGTACGTGGACTATGCTGGTGCACTGCGCCTCGGCGCTCTTTCCTATGTTGTCGTCATCCTGGCCGAATGCCTGGAATGCGCTGCTCCTCGGTCTCGGCTGGTTGCGGCCGCAGCGGAACATGCAGCTTGCCGGGCTAGCGGCGGCGCTCAGCGTCGGAACCTCGCTGGCGGCGGCTTTCGGTGTGTTCGGTTCGGCGATCGCCGGTGGCGTGGCGGCCACCGTCCGGGGCGCCGTGGCCATCGCGGCCTTGTGGCGCGGGCTGCCTCCGCGCGCTGCATGCCTCGAGCCCAGCAGATGAAGGCTGGAATTCCTGTGCTTTTCCGGGCCGCCGCGAGCGCCCGCCGATCTGCAGCAGGGGGTTGTCCTAGGTCACGTCCATCCCAGGACACTACTGCCCAGCGAGGCTTGGCGCCCGGCCCTGCATTTGCCGCATGTCCGGGGGCTAAAGATGACGACTAGTTTGCGACTGGGGGGTAAGTGAGATGGCCATTCTTGGTATCAGCGGACTTGCCGGGGTAGAGCGCTTCCTGAAGGGAAACTTTCCGGAGCGAATGGCGCTCGGCGAGCGGATGATGCAGGGCATGGACACCGCGGCAGCGGTGCTGAAGCAAGCGCGAGGTTGTCGCCGCCGCGGCCCAGGAGCGATTTGACCGGGAGAAGAAGAGTGGCGCCCCCCTTCGCGGCGATCGACTACTGCCTTGACGCGGCGGGGACCTCGTTCCGGAACCTGGATGCGGTGTGCGCCAATTTCGATTATGGCCGCTACGAGATCGCCTTCCAGGAACCAGTTGCGAAGGCCTACTACCAGACCTGCCTCGCGCCTCGGGCGATGCAGGCGATGCTCGTTGAGCGTTACGGCATGTGCCCTCCTTTCGTTCCGGTCGATCACCACTTGGCGCATCTCCATTCGGCGCTGATCAGCGCGCCCTTTGAGGAATGCCTCGGAGTCGTCATGGATGCGGCCGGGGAGATCGGTTCCACCTCGGTCTATCATGTGGCGAAGGGCCAAGTGCGGCGCCTCGCTCGCTATCCGCTGCAGAGATCCCTTGGCGCCTTCTACTCCCTGGTGACGCGCTTTCTCGGTTACGCCTTCAACGAGGATGAGTACAAGGTCATGGGCCTGGCCAGCCTCGGCAATGCCGACAGATACACGGACTTCTTCGCCTCGGCGATCCTGCTGCGGGACGGGGGTCAGATCGAGATCCCGTCGCTGGAGGAGAACAGGAGCTTCGTCGATCGACTGTTCTACGCCGGTACCATGCAGGTTCTGGAGAATGGGCTGGGCTTCGCCGGGGCGGACGCGCCAATCGGCCAGAAGGCCGATGTCAGTGCCGCCTTGCAGCGACGCTTCACGGAAGCCGTCTTCCACATCTGCGCGCATTTCGCCCGCGAGGCGGGCACCGCCAACCTCCTGCTGAGTGGCGGCTGTGCGGAGAATTGCATGACCGCAGGCGCGCTCCGGGACGATGGCCGCTTCGAGCAGGTCTATGTCGGCTATGCGTCGGGCGACGACGGCACGGCGCTCGGCGCGGCGGCGGCCCACAGCGCTGCTCTCGGAATGCCGGTTCGGGCGCTGAACCGCATGCCTTTCTTCGGACCGAAGCCTCAGGCGGCCGAGGTCCTCGCCCATGCGGCGGCGCGCGGCCTAAACGTCACCTCCTTTTCCTCCACCGACGCGATGCTGCAGGCCGCGGCGAAGGACGTCGCCGAGGACAAGATCATCGCGCTTTGCAACGGCCGCATGGAGTATGGCGCGCGCGCGCTCGGCAACCGCAGCCTGCTTGCGCTGCCTTCCAACGCCGCCAACAAGGATCGCATCAACCTGGCGATCAAGAAGCGGCAGAGCTACCGCCCCTTCGCGCCCGCGGTGATTGCGGAAGCCTCCCATGTCTACTTCGACCTGAAGCCGGGCGAAGCCTATCCCTACATGACGATGCTGACGCGGGTTCGTCCCGACTGGGTAGAGCCCTTGGCAGCCATCGTCCATGTCGATGGCACGGCACGCGTCCAGACCGTGGATGCAGAGCACAACCCGGCATTCCACCGTTTCCTCACGCTGCTTGGCCAAATGTCCGGTACTCCGGTCGTCCTAAACACCAGCTACAACGTCAATCACCAGCCGATCGTCTGTAACGCGGAGGAAGCCATTGACACCTTCGTCGAGATGGGGATCGACGCGCTCTACATCGCCGATACCTGCGTGACCCGCTAGCGGCATCCTGGAGGCAATGCGGCGGCGCCTTGCCGCTGCCGTTGGACAGCAGCGTGCCGCGATCGATGGCAGCGCATGATGTGAGCCGGTGGACGAACGAACGCCGCACGACGGACGGCATCCTTGACGGATATATGAAGCAACCCACCGGCCACGCCGCTGGTCAATCGATGGCAGCAACGTCGATACTCGCCATGCATGCAGCGGATCATTCAACAGTGACGAAACCACAGTTAGTGGCCGCGGTGACATATCTGCCGGATCCTGCGGCTATCGAACACTCCCAGCTCACCCAGTTCGTCGAGCGACTCCGGGTCGAAGCCGATCAGGAGTTCGACGACTACAAAGAATCTGATCGCTTTTCGGCCGCCGATTTCCGCACCTTCTGGTCCAGCTTCTGGCGCTGGTCGAAACTGCCGCATGAAGGTGCGCTCGAGCCCGTCTGCGTTGGCGACACATGCGAAGCTGCGGTATTTTTTCCGCGGTTGCGCCTCAACTATACTGAATGTCTGCTGCAGGGCGACCCGGACCGCCCCGCCCTGACGGCCTGCCATGCCGAAGGACGATATGAGAGGCTGACCTTCGGCGAGCTGCACGCAAAGGTTGCCAGGCTGTCAGCCGCGCTTCTGGGATGGGGCATAGGGCCGGGCGACCGGATCGCAGCCGTCGCCCGCAACAATGCGGAAGTGGTCATCGTTGCTTTGGCGGCTGCGGCGGTCGGTGCGGTTGTCGCCACCTGCACGCCGGATATGGGCGCCTTCGCGATCCGCTCCCGTCTCGCGCCGCTTTCCCCGAAGCTCCTCTTCGTCAATCTTGCGCCGCAGCCCTGGGACTTGGGCTCGCCAGTCGCGGACCGCATTGCAGAGCTTCTCACCGACCTCCCGACGCTGGTTGCAGTCGTGGCGCTCGATGTCGGGGTGCTGCCGCCCAATGCCGCAGCGACGCTGCATCGCCTGGCCGACCTGCTGCGCGACGGCATGCCGGAGCATCGTGCCTGGCCGCGTCTGCCCTTCAACCACCCACTTTTCATCATGTTCTCTTCCGGCACGACCGGCACGCCGAAATGCATCCTGCACGGCGCGGGCGGCACCCTGATCGAGCACGTCAAGGAGCACCGGTTGCATTGCGACCTGCAGGAAGGAGACAAGCTGTTCTTCCAGACCTCCTGCGGCTGGATGATGTGGAATTGGCAGCTCAGCGCCTTGGCATCCGGCGCGGAGATCATGGTCTATGACGGACCATTGGATCGGCTGGACACCTTCTGGCATCTTCTCTCGGAGCACGGCGTCACCGTCTTCGGCACCAACCCGGCCTACCTGCAATATTGCGAGGCGCTGGGGTACTCGCCACGGTCCCACCACGATCTGTCGAAGCTGCGCAGCATCCTGTCCACGGGGTCGGTGCTCTATCCGCGCCAGTTCCACTGGGTCGGCAAGGAGGTGAAGGACCTGCCGCTCCAGTCGATCTCGGGCGGAACCGACATCATCGGCTGCTTCGTTCTGGGCAATCCGAACCTTCCCGTCCATGCCGGCGAGGCGCAGTGCCGCAGCCTCGGACTCGACGTGCGGGTGCTGCCGCCGGCCGATGATCCGCGCGCGAGGACGGGTGAGCTGATCTGCGCAGGGCCCTTCCCGTCCCGCCCGCTTGGATTTTACGGCGATGCCGATGGGGCGCGCTTCCACCGCAGCTACTTCGCGGCGAATCCCGGCGTCTGGACGCATGGCGACCTGATCGAGCGGACGCCCTATGGTGGCTGGAAGCTGCACGGGCGCTCCGACAACATCCTCAACATCCGCGGCATCCGCGTCGGGCCGGGCGAGATCTACGCCATCCTCAAGGACTTCGACGAGATCGCCGAAGCGATGGCCATCGCCAAGGAAAGCGAGGAGGAGCCCGGAGGGGTGCGCCTCGTGCTGCTCGTCGTCCTCCGCCGCGGCGCCAAGCTCGACGCTGCGCTGTCGAAGCGCATCCGCGCGGAGCTGGCGCGGCGCGGCTCCGCCGCGCTCGTGCCGGCGCAGATCGTCGCGGTCGATGCCTTGCCCGTCACCCTCAGTGGCAAGCAGTCCGAGGTGGCGGCGCGCGAGGCAGCCAATGGCCGCCCGGTGCAGAACCGCGACGCGCTGCGCAATCCGGAATCGCTCGACCAGATCGCCGCGCGCCTCGCCTGCCCGGAGGAGGTGGTCCAATCCACGGCAGCGGCGACCGTTGAAGCCCGGCTGACTGCGCTGTGCGGTTCGGTGCTCGGGCTGCCGGCACTCGAACCAGCGGACAACCTCCTCGAACAGGGGGCCGACTCACTCCGGGTCTTGAACCTGCTGCTGTCGATCGAGAAGGAGTTCGGCCGCAGCCTGCGGATGTCCACGGTGCTTGCGGCGCCGACCATCGCAGGCCTGGCGCGGCATCTGCAGGACCTCGCCGGGCGAGGCCCAGGAGCAGGCGAGCGGGATGTCCGGCGAGCCGAGAATCCGGGCGGTGACGCCGGCAGATCTCGATCCTCTCTGCCGCTTCCTTGAGGCCAGCTTCGTCGGCTCCGGGATCGGGGCGTCGGTCTGGCGGCGGCTCTTCGAATACCAATGGCTTGAGGAGGCGCATGATCACGGCCTTCTGCTCGTGGCCGGTGACGAGATCGTCGGTTTCCTGGGCACGGTCCATGCGCGGCACCCGCTCCGGGACGGGGCGCGCTTCTGCAATTTCTCGTCTTGGTATGTGCGACCGCAATACCGGGGCTGGGGCATTGCCCTGCTCGTGGCCGCCTCGCGCGACGCTGATACGACATATACCAGCTTCACGCCGTCCACCCTGTCTCAGCGAGCCTTCGCTGCCCTGCAGTTCACCAAACTCGGCGGAAGTCGGATCTTCATGCCGCTCTTCACGCATGCCGATACCCTTACGGCGCCCGCGCCGCGTATCGATTGCGAGCCTGAGGTGGTGCGTGGCCTGCTCGATCCGGCCGAGCAGCAGGTTTTCGACGACCACGCTCCCTTCGGATGCCTGCAACTCGTCATCCGTTCCGGGACAGAGCGGGCCTATTTGGTGATCAAGCGTCGTGTGCAACGCATGCCAGGACGACTGCTGCGGTCTCTGCCGGTAAGGTTTCCGTATTCGGAGGTGCTGTACTGCAGCGCGCCGCAGCTGCTGGCGCAGCACCTGGAGCGCGTGAAGCTTGCGGTGCTGCGGCGGCAGCGGACCGGCGCCTTGGTGGCCGATTCACGTCTCTGGTCCGTTCCCCCGAGGGGTATCGCCCTGCCGAACCACGCGGTCTACCAATCCGCCACGCTCGACGGGCGCGGGATAGACAAGCTTTATTCGGAGCTCGTACTGCTGCCCATCTAAGAGCAGCGCGCTGAGGCAAGATGGCCTTCGTCGATCCTCGAGCGGGTGGAGGCACCCGGTCCGGCCCAGACCGTTTATGCGCTGTGTCGTTGACTGAACCATGCCGGACCGTCTGGGCCAGGAACCCGGCTGGATCGCACTCGACATGGCCCAACGCGGCACGCTGCAAGACGGGTCATGGCTGGGGATTGCAACGGGCATCCTGACCAGCACCGGTGGCAGGTCCACCCGTCCTTGCAACCAGGTTCAGACAGCTGGACCGTGCTGGCTTCCGACCCACTCAAGGTCGCCCTGACGCAACCGGCTCGCAGATGCGATCCGGCGCGTTCCGCCTCGGGTCGGTGGGCAAGCCTCAGGCGGCGGCGCCCGCCATCCGCTCGCTCAAGCCCAGATGGATATCTTGCATCAGTTCACGGATATCGTACTGGTAATCCCATTCGGGATACATCGCGCGGAACTTCCGTACGTCGCTGATCCACCAGATATGATCGCCGATGCGGGCTTCGTCGCTGTAGGTGAGGCGCATCTTGCGGCCAGCAAGCTCCTCGGCCATCGAGACCGCCTCCTGCATCGAGCAGTTTGAGTGGCGTCCGCCACCGATATTGAAGACCTCGCCTGAGACCGGCCGCTGAAAGACGCACCAGAAGGCATTGGCCAGATCGCGGGAATGGATGTTGTCTCGCACCTGCTTACCTTTGTAGCCGAAGACGGTGTAGGGCGTGTCCGTCATCGCGCATTTCAGCAAATAGGCGAGGAAGCCATGCAATTGCGCGCCGGAATGCCCGGGTCCGGTCAGGCATCCACCGCGGAAGCATGCCGTCCGCATGCCGAAGTAGCGTCCATACTCCTGCACCAGCAGGTCGGCGGCTGCCTTGGATGCTCCGAACAGGCTGTGCAGGGTCGCATCGATCGACATCTCCTCGGGGATGCCGAACTCGGCCCATGCATGCTCGGGCGACAGCTCCATCCGGGTCGATTGCTCGACCAGCGGAAGATGGTTGGGTCGGTCGCCGTAGACCTTGTTCGTGCTCACGAAGATGAAGACTGCGCCGGGCGCATGCTTGCGCGTCGCCTCGAGCAAGGTGAGCGTACCATTGGCATTCACGGTGAAATCTGTGGCCGGCTCGCGCGCTGCCCAATCGTGTGAAGGCTGCGCAGCGCAATGGATGATCACCGATATGTTGCGGCCATAACGCTCGAACAGCTGGTTCATGGCGGCTTCGTCGCGGATATCCGCATTCACGTGCGTGTAGCGCTTCAGGCCGCTGCGCAGCGCATCGACCTGCCAGCGCGTGCTCGCCCCGTCGCCGAAGAAGTATCCACGCATGTCGTTGTCGACGCCGACAACCTCAAGGCCGCGCTCGGCGAACAGCCGGGCGCACTCGGCGCCAACAAGCCCACCCGATCCGGTCACGATGGCGATGCTCATGCCTTGGTTCTCCGACTTGTTTGTAAATGTCGTGGTCTGCAGCCCTGACCTTTCGACAAGGCTGCGGATGCCCTGAGACCCGAACTGGCCACGACGATGCATCGGTTGCACAGCGATGCGAAGCAGGTGAGGGGTCAAACACCTGTCAGCTCAGCGGAATGGGTTGGCTGGATGCACCGTCCGGCGCATCCCCGGGCCGGCAAGCAGGCATTGTCGGTCGCGGCAGAAGATCGGTCGGCAAGGATGATGCTGCCCTGTTCCAACGGACTCAGGTTCTGCGGCCATCACGCCGAACGTAAGTGACTATGGCGTGAGGTGCGGCGCTGGCAGGAAACCTTGTATCCATCCGCCGCGCGGCATCCGCTACGCTCCCGGTCAAGGCCCGCACGCGGCCGATGCTGAACACCGGTTGAGCCGCACACGGTCGCTCCTGTTGGGCTGGGCCGGCTTGAGGTACCCGGTGAGCGAGGCGCAACCGCTGTGCAAGTTGCTGCGCAAGGCACAGACATCGCGTAGCTGGCTAGCGCGGACGAATGGAGGATCATTTGTCGGATTTTGCTGCAGCGGGCCCCGCCCCGCGGACCGCATTGGTGCCTGGCCGTCACAACATCCTCGGCGTCGCGATCACTGCAACAGACTACGCCCGCACCTGCGCGGCCGTGCGGCAGGCGGCCGTCGCCAGGCAGCCCCTGACGGTTACGGCACTCGCGGTCCACGGCGTGATGACCGGCGCGCTCGACGCCGAACATCGCCGCCGCCTCAACGCGCTCGATCTCGTTGTGCCGGATGGGCAACCGGTCCGTTGGGCACTCAACCTGATGTTCCGCGCCGGTCTCAAGGACCGGGTGTATGGGCCCGATCTGACGCTGCGCATCTGCCAGATGGCGGAGGCGGAAGGCCTGCCCATCGCATTCTACGGCAGCAAGCCGGAGGTGCTGGACGACCTGCGCGAGAATCTTCTCGCACGTTTCCCCAACCTCAAGATCGCCGCTATGCTGCCATCCCGCTTCCGCCGCGTCGGGCCGGAGGAGCAGGCGGCGATCGCCCAAGACCTGGCCGAGAGCGGCGCGCAGATCCTTTTCGTTGGCCTTGGCTGTCCGCGGCAGGAGGTCTGGGTCTACGAGCACCGCGAGACGCTGCGCATGCCGCAGCTCGCGGTCGGGGCGGCCTTCGATTTCCACGCCGCGCGCCTGGCGCAGGCGCCCGGCTGGATGCAGGACCGCGGCCTTGAATGGCTGTTCCGGCTTTTCCGTGAGCCGCGTCGGCTGTGGCGACGCTACCTGCTGCTCAATCCGCTCTATGTCACTCTGCTGCTGTTGCAGGCGGTCGGTCTCCGGCGGGTATCCGAGGATGCCGAGACGCCGCTGCCGCGGTACGAGGGCTACGCCTGACATCGCGTAAGCCGGTTCCGGTCGGCCCGCGTCGGAGGGCGGGTCGGTCTCGGTCGAGCCGCGGGCGACAGTCAGCCCAGGCCCGGCACGGCGCCGACGAGCCGCCGTTCGGCCCAGACCCAGGCGAGCAGCCCGGGCAGGAAGACGACGAGGTCGCGAATGCGCCGCGCGACGGCCAGCGCCGCGGCGACCTCGGCCGGCAAGCCGAGCAGCATCCCGAGGCCGAGGAAGCCGGCCTCCTGCAGGCCGAGCGCACCGGGCACCAGGAAAGCGGCGGAGGAGACGGCCTGGATCAGCGCTTCGATCGCCAGCGCCTCGGCGGGGCCCACGGGGTGGCCGAGGAAGTACAACGCCAGCCAGATCTCGAGCGCGCCCGCCGCCCAACCCGCGAGCTGCCAAAGGAAGCAGCCGAGAATCGCGCCGCGCACTCGCCAGAGCCGCCGGGTCATGCGGTCGATCCGCGCCGAATGCGCCTGCATTGCCGGGAAGCGGCCGGCGGCGACGCCGTTCAGCAGCCGGGCGAGGCGGGAGAGGATGTCCGCCCGCTGCGCCAGGATGAATCCGGCCGCGAGCGACAGGCCGCAGAGCATGGCCAGCGCGATGCCGCCCCAGCCAATCCCGGCGCCGGTCCAGGCCAGCAGGGCCAGGCCGAGCAGGGCGAAGACCAGCTGGCTGAGGATGGAGATCGCCATGTCCACCATCAGGCTGGCCGCAGCGGGGGCGATCGCGACGCCCTCCCCGCGCAGCAGGCGGTAGGAGGCGATCTCGCCGCCAACGCGCGCGACGGGCAGCAGTCCGTTCACCGATTCCCGGATCCAGACATTGGCGGTCATGGCGCCGAGACTGGGACGGCGCGCCCGCGGCAGCAGCAGGCGCCAGGCATGGCCATTCAGCGCCATGGAGGGAACATGCGCGAGCCCCGCCAGCACCAGGCCGAGGCCGGCGGCGGCGAGCAAGGTACCGACCTCGGAGAAGTCCTGCTGCGCCAGCAGCGCCAGCGCGAGGGCGAGACCGCCTAGGGCGAGCAGCGGGCCGAGACGGCTCATGCGGCGAGCATCGCGGTGTAGCCGCCGGTCGGGTGGCGGGCGGCGGCGGCGCGGACGCGCGGGTCGAGCAGGGCGGCGAGTTCCTCGGCATAGCGGTAGCCCGGCGCGGCGCCGGGGAAGCCGGCCTCGGTCGCGGGGTGCAGGTAGACCTCGGTGACGCCCGCGGGCAGGCGCGGCAGCACGTCGGCCAGGCGGTCGGGGGTGAAGGCGCCGGACCAGCGCAGGCCGACGACGCGGTCGGGCGCGCGCAGCCCGTGCCGGGCGGCAAGGCGGCGGAGCAGCAGGATCATCGGCAGCAGGGCGCGGCCGGCGCCGGGGACCAGCGACGGCGGCTCCCAGGGGATGCGGACGGCGCGGATGCCATGGCGCGCGGCCTCGGCGAAGGCGATGGCGGCGATCACCGGGTGCAGGTGGTAGTGCTTGTGGGCATTCAGGTGGTCGCAGGGCAGGCCCGTCGCGCGGAAGGCAGCGAACTGCGCGGCGACCTCGGCGCGGAGCTGGGCTCGCGCCGCGCCGGAGATGGCGAGGGCCAGGCCGAGCCCGGCCATGTCGTCACGGAAGCGGCCATCCGGCTGGACCAGGGTGGGGATGCGCCCGGGCGGCAGGATCGGGGTGCCGTCGGTCAGCGTCAGGTGCAGGCCGACCGCCAGGCGCGGGTTGCGGCGGGCCAGCCCGACGCCCTCGGCCGCAGCCGGCTCGCCGACCATCAGGCTGGCGGCGGTGAGCACGCCTTCGCGGTGGGCGCGCTCGATCGCGGCATTGACCTGCGGCGAGAGGCCGAGGTCATCCGCATTGACGATGAGGCGCGAGGTCACGCGGGGCCGGCCGATCCTGGCTGGTGATGCGGTCGCGCTGGGCCGACCATCCGATGGGCGCGGCCATCCTGCACCGCGCCCGGCTGGGCCTGGCTCAGGCCGCCTTCTGATCCAGCTTCCCTTGGGCGCTCGCCTTGGCCCGCTCGCGCAGGAAGCCGAAGAACTCCACGCCCTCGCGCAGACGCCGCACCAGCATCTGCCGGTCGCAGAATCATTTCGCCACAGATCGAGGCGATCTTCGGCGCCCGGAAGTAGAACTTCCGATAGAAGGTCTCGACGCTGTCGAAGATCTCGGTGTGCGACAGATGCGGATAGGCCAGCGGCGCGATCTGCACGCCGTGCGCGTCCACGTATTCGGTGTTCGCCGTGTCCAGCCAGCCTTCCTTCGCCGCCTGATCGAACAGGAAGGTGCCGGGATAGGGCGCGGCGAGCGAGACCTGCAGCGTGTGCGGGTTGGTCTCGATGGCGAACTTGATGGTTTCCTGGATGGTCTCCTTCGTCTCGCCCGGCAGGCCGAGGATGAAGGTGCCATGGATGGCGATGCCCAGCTCGGCGCAGTCCTTGCTGAACTTCTTCGCCACCTCGATCCGCATGCCCTTCTTTATGTTGTGCAGGATCTGCTGGTTGCCGCTCTCGTATCCGACCAGCAGCAGCCGCAGCCCGCCATCCTTCAGGACCTTCAGCGTCTCCCGCGGCACGTTGGCCTTGGCATTGCAGGACCAGGTGACGCCGAGCTTGCCCATCTCCCGCGCGATCGCCTCGGCGCGCGGCAGGTCGTCGGTGAAGGTGTCGTCGTCGAAGAAGATCTCCTTCAGCCCGGGGAAGTTGTCCCGGATGTAGCGGATCTCCTCGATGACGTTGCCGACCGACCGTGTGCGGTAACGGTGCCCGCCGACCGTCTGCGGCCAGAGGCAGAAGGTGCAGCGGCTCTTGCAGCCGCGCCCCGTGTAGATCGAGACATAGGGGTGCTTCAGGTAGCCGATGAAGTATTTCTGGTAGTCCAGGTCGCGGCGGTAGATCGGCGAGACGAAGGGCAGGCTGTCCATATCCTCGAGGATCGGCCGCTCGGCGTTGTGGACGATAACGCCTTCCTTGTTGCGGTAGGACAGGCCCTTGATGGCCGACCAGTCCATCCCGTCGGCGACGTCCTTCACCGTGAAGTCGAACTCGTTGCGGGCGACGAAGTCGACCACCGGCGCGTCGCGCAGGCTCTCCATTGCCTGCACCGCCACCTTGGCGCCGATCAGCCCGACCTTCAGCGAAGGGTTCTCCGCCTTCAGCGCCTCGGCCACCTTCACGTCCGAGGCGAAGGAGGGCGTCGAGGTGTGCAGCACCACCATGTCGTGCTGCCTGGCCATCGGCAGCACGTCGGCCAGCGTCTGCTTGTGCGGCGGCGCGTCCACAAGCTTGGACTTCTCGACCAGTGCCGCCGGCTGCGCCAGCCAGGTCGGGAACCAGAAGCTCTTGATCTCCCGCCTCGCCTGGTAGCGGGAGCCGGCGCCGCCGTCGAACCCGTCGAAGGAGGGCGCCTGGAGGAACAGGGTCCGCATCGTCACTGGCTATCGCCCTTCATCATCCTGCCTCGACCATGCTGCCGTCGGGGCGCATCCGGAAGCGCCGTCCCTGCCACGTCACCGTGCCACGGGCCAGCCCAAGCCCCCATATAGCGAATGACAAGGCATCGCGCAGGGGCAAGAGCGCGAGCCGGCCGGGATTGAGGCAGCGGCGCAACGCCCGGTCCACCCGGATGGCCAGGGCAAGCCTGGCCACCAGCGCCACCGCCAGCGTCAACCAGCCCCAGGGAACCAGGGCCGCGGCCAGGGCACCCCAGGACAGCGGGAAGGTCACCCCCATGCCGGCATAGCCGGGAAGATCCAGCAATCTCAGCGTCCTGGCCCAGCGCAGCTCGTGCCGCACCAGCGCCGGCAGGCTGGCCTCCGCCATCACATGCGCCGGCAGCACCGGCGCCACCACCACCCGCAGACCAAGCCGCCGCACCGCCACGCCCAGCGCATGGTCGTCCGCCAGCAGGTCGGACAGCGCGGCGAAGCCGCCAAGCCGCGCCAGCGTCTCCGCCCGCAGCGACATGGTCGCGCCGTAGCAGCCATGGGCCCGGCCCATCGCCTCCCCAAGCGCCGCGTTCGGCAGGAATTGCCAGTCGATCCAAAGGGCTGCCAGGCGCGACCAGAGCCGGGCATCCCCCGGCTCCCCCGGTAAAGGCAGGTGACCAGCCCGATGCCGGGATCGGCCAGCGGCGCGGTCACCGCCGTCAGCCAATGCGGCGGCACCGCCATGTCAGCGTCCGCCACCACCAGCACGGGGTGGCGAGCCAGCCCTTCCAGGTTCATCAGCTGGGAAACCTTGCGGTTCGGCCCGTGCAGCCGCGGGTCCCGCACCAGCCGGGCGGGCAACGCAGGGGCCGCGGCCATCACGGCCTCCGCCGCAGCGCCACCCGGGTCGGCCGGGTCGCGCACCGCGAACAGCACCTCGAAGGGCGCCGCATGGGACTGGGCCAGGGTGGAGGCGAGCGCGCCGTCCAGTCCCGGCTCCGTCCCGTGCAGCGGCTTCAGGATGCTGGCGGCCAGCGCCGGGCCGGTCGCCGGCGCCGCGGCGGCCAGCCGCCCGACCGCGCGGGCCGCCAGCAGCGCGGTCACGCTGCCGGCCAGGGCCGCCAGCCCCGCCAGCGCGCCGAGAAAGGCCTCAAGCATGGAACGGCAGCGGCTTCGTGCGTCGCGTGTCCGTGTGGCTTCGGGCTAGAAGGGGTCGTCCCTGTCCGGTCCCCTCGCGCATGAAGCCTTCGCCCGCCGCCATCCTCTGCCTCGCCCTGGCGCTGGGGGCCTGCGCCCGGGAGGCCTCGAAGCCTCGCCAGGTCGCGCAGAACGGCACCCTGCCGCCGGTTGTCGTCACCGGTGCGCCGACCGACCCGACCGATCCCTTCGAAGCCACCAACCGCCGCATCCTCGACTTCAACTTCCAGCTGGACGACGCGGTGTTCAAGCCTGTCGCCAAGGGGTACCGGGCAGTGCTGGGTCCCTGGCCCCGGCAGCGCATCCGCAACGTGCTGGACAACATCAACGAACCGGCGGTCGCCGCCAACCGCCTGCTGCAGGGCAAGCCGATCGAGGCCGGGACCTCGGTCATGCGCTTCGTCATCAACTCCACCCTCGGCCTCGGCGGGCTGTTCGACCTGGCGCCGATCGGCGGGCCGCCGAAGCAGGTGGCCGACCTCGGCCAGACACTTGCGGTCTGGGGGTTGGGGGATGGGCCCTTCCTGATGCTGCCCGTCGTCGGCCCGTCCAACCCGCGCGAGCTGGGGGGATGATCGGCAATGGCTTCCTCAATCCGCTCGGCTATCCGAGCCCCTTCCTGACCGCGGTCGGCCGAGGCGTGGCGGAGGGCATCGACGAGCGGGAACGGAATCTCGAGACGATCGAGGATCTGCGGAGCGGCTCGATCGACGTCTATGCCAGGCTGCGCAGCCTCTGGCGCCAGCACCGCGACGCCGAGCTCGGCCGCACCACGGTGGCCGAGCCGGACGTGCTGGACGACCCGGGCGCCGAGCCGACGGCAGCGGGCGTGCCGCTGGCCGCAGCGCCAGCGGCCGCCCCCGTGGCGGCAGCCAGTCCGCCGCGGACGGCGCGTCCCGCGGCGGTGCGGCACCACCGCAAGCTTGCGGTGCGCCGCAAGACCGCGCGGCCGGTGCTGGCCAACTACCAGCCGGCCCGCAAGGGCTGAAAGCAAGGCGCCGCGCGGGTGGCATCACCCGGGCGGCGCCTGAGGCACGCGGCGGCGGCTCAGTTCGACTTGGGCTGGGCCGGCTGCTGCTGTTGCTGCTGGGCGGCCGCCTTCTGCTGCGCCGCGTCCTTCTTCTCGGCCTTGTTGCGCTCATGCGCGCCAAGGGCGCAGCCCGCTGCGGCGCCCGCGACTCCATGGCCGCTGCCGACCATGTGGCCAGCGACCGCACCGGCGGCACCGTATTTCAGGCAGCCGCCTTCCTCCGCCATGGCGGGGGCGGCAGCCCCGGCCAGCAGGGCAAGCACGGCAAGGGTGGACAGGCCACGCATCACGGCATTCTCCAGTCTACTCTGCCTGTCCAACGCTCGCCGCGCCGCGCGGTTCAGGCGTAGCGCTGGACCGCCACCGCGCTTCGCGTGCCGATCCGCGCGCCGAGCACCGCGGCCACCGCGCCCAGCAGCATCGCCGCGAAGATCCAGTAGGCCGCGACCGCCCCGGCCGTCGCCGTGGCATCGGCCGCCTCGCGGGCGCGCCGCTCGGCGTCCTGCGCCGTCTGGGTCGCCTGTTGCTCCACCTGCTGCAGGCGGCGCTGCGCCTCGTCGGGCGCGATGTTGTACTCGGCCGCAACGAGCTGGCCGAGCCGGTCGCGGTCGCCCTGGGCCAGGTTGCCGTCGGTCACCCGGCGGGTCAGCAGCTGGGCGATCTCGGCATTGCGCTGGTCACTGGTCATCTGGGCGGGGTCGCCGCCGGTGCGCAGCGCCGCCTGGGCGCGGTCGACCAGCTGCTTGGGGTCGACCTGCTGCGCCAGCCGAGAGGCCGGGCCGGAGGCCGCGGAGGCAGCATTGCCGGCGCCCTGGGCGAGGCCGCCCAGGAGCGAGGCGCCGCCCTGCGCCGCGGTGCTGGCGGTGCCGGCGATGACGTTGCCCAGCAGCACGGCCGAGACCAGGAAGCCGATCGCCCAGACCGACAGCCCGTGCAGAACGCTGTCGGTGCCGTCGGCGGTGCCGGAGAGCCGTGCCGCGACATAGCCGCCGACCGCCAGGCCGATCAGGTTGGCGACCAGCAGCCAGATGCCGGCGCCGATTCCGAAGCTGGACGCGCCGGGGTCGCGCCGGCGGTCGCATCCACCGTGCTGGCGCCGATCGCCACGCCCAGGATGTTGAGCATGGTGCCGACCGCGACGGCGACGACGCCGCCGGCAAGCACCGCGCCCCAGGAGATGCGGGGCGGCAGCGCGGGCGCGCCTTCGGGGGCGACGGCGCCATAGGCTGCGCCGGAAGCTGGAATGACCATGATTAAGGTGTCCCGGTTCTTGTACGCGCGCTGAACGCGAGGGCGGGCGACCAAGTTCGATGTCACCGCATGGAACTGACCGGACCATGGCGGCCGCGCCACGCTGCGGCGCCGCCGCGAATTCGGCATTGATTCTGCCTTGCCCGCGCCACAAGCCGGGTTCAAACCCCGGATGCCCCCCGCCCGCTGCTGAACCGGAACATGCGATGCAGGTCTATCTGCCGATCGCCGAGATGTCGGTGGATGCCTTCCTGCTGATGGGCATCGGCTTTGGCGTGGGCTGGCTGTCCGGCCTGTTCGGCGTCGGCGGTGGCTTCCTGCTGACGCCGCTGCTGATCCTCATCGGCATCCCCTCCCCGGTCGCGGTGGCGTCCGGCGCCAACCAGACGCTGGGCGCCTCGGTCTCCGGCCTGATCGCGCAATGGCGGCGGGGCAATGTGGACGCCAAGATGGGCGGGGTGCTTCTGGCGGGCGGCTTCCTCGGCTCCTTCGCAGGCGTTCAGCTCTTTGCCCTGCTGCGGCGCATCGGCCAGGTCGACCTCGCGGTCTCGCTCTTCTACGTGGTCGTGCTCGGCACCGTCGGCGCGCTGATGGTGATGGAGAGCGTGCGGGCCATCCTGCGCCGCCGCGGCACCGTCCGCCGCAAGCTGCACGAGCATACCTGGGCGCATGGCCTGCCGCTGAAGATGCGGTTCCGCAAGTCGCGGCTCTACATCTCCGTCATCCCGCCCGCCCTGGTCGGCTTCGGCATCGGCGTGCTCTCGGCGGTGATGGGCGTCGGCGGCGGCTTCATGCTGGTCCCGGCCATGATCTACCTGCTGGGCATGCCGACCTCGGTCGTCATCGGCACCTCGCTGTTCCAGGTGGTCTTCGTCGCCGCCAACGTGACCCTGCTGCAGGCGGTCCAGCTCGGAACGGTCGACATCCTGCTGACCATGCTGCTGCTGGTCGGCGGCGTCGCCGGGGCGCAGTTCGGCGCGGCGATGGGGACCAAGCTGAAGGGGAAGAGACGCGGGCGCTGCTCGGGCTGCTGGTGCTCGGCGTCGCGCTCAGCCTGCTCTGGGGCCTGCTGCGCCCGCCGGGCAACCTGTTCAGCGCCGGGCCGGCGCTTTGATGCTGCGCCGGCTGCTGCTGCTGGCCCTGCTGCTGCTGCCCTGCGCCGCCCGGGCGCAGGAGGTGCCGCTGGTCGCCGCCCTGTCGCGCACCGACATCGAGGTCACCACCGGCTTCACCGGCGCTTCCCTGGTGGTCTTCGGCAGCACGGAGCAGCCGATCGGCCCGGGCGGTGACGAGGTGCTGGTGATCGCCCGCGGCCCGACCCGGCCGGTGGTGGTGCGCCGCAAGGTTTCGGTCGCCGGGGTTGTCTGGGTCAACGGCCCCGCCGCGCGCTTCGCCCAGGTGCCGGGCTACTACGTGATCGCTGGCAGCCGCCCCGCCTGGCAGATCCTGCCGGAGGAGGAGCGGCAGCGGAACGCGCTCGGGCTCGACAGCCTGCCGCTGACCAGTACCGGCGCCCGGTCCCCTGCCTTCCGCGCCGCGCTGCTGGAGCTGGAACGCGGCTCCGGCCTCTGGCTCGAGGATACCGAGCCGATGGAGATCGAGGGCTCCCGGCTGTTCTATGTCCGGCTGCCGCTGCCAGCGGCGGTCCCGACCGGCGACTACCGGGTGGAGGTGCTGCTGGTGCGGTCCCGCCGGATCGTGGCGCGACAGGAGCTGGCCTTCCGCGTCGACCGGGTCGGCACCGCGGACCGCATCGCGACCGTCGCGCAGACGCAGCCCTTGCTCTACGGTCTCGCCTGCATCGCCGCCGCCGCCCTGGCCGGGTGGCTCGGCAGCGTCCTGTTCCGGAGGGGCTGATGGGCGAGACCGCGGCGGAGAAGGCGGCGACGGCGAAGCGGGACCGCGTCTTCCTGGTGGTGGTGGACGATAGCGCGGAGCGCGACGTGGCGCTGCGCTACGCCTGCCTGCGCGCCCGCAACGGCGGCGGCCGGGTGGCGCTGCTGCGGGTGCTGGAACCCGTGGGCATGATCGAATGGGCCGGCGTCGGCGTGCTGATGGCCGAGGAGCGGCGGGAGGAGGCGGAGAAGCTGCTCTCCGGCCTCGGCGCGCAGGTGCAGGAGATCACCGGCGGCCTGCCGATCCTGCTGATCCGGGAGGGCGAGCCGCGCGACGAGCTGCTGGCCCTGCTGGAGGAGGATCCTCGGATCTCGATCCTGGTGCTGGCCTCGGCCGCCAGCGGCAGCGGTCCGGGGCCGCTGATCTCGGCGCTGACCGGGCGCTATGCCGGCCGGGTCCGGGTGCCGATGACGATCGTGCCGGGCGGGCTGGACGACAAGGAGCTGGACCGGGTGACCTGAGGCGGCCGAGCCATCCCCGCCCTGCAGGCCCGTCCTGCGAGCCGGCCGGTTGCACCGACACGGCAACCCGACCAGATTAGTCCGGATTGCAGCGAACAACGCCAGGACCCGCGCCATGTTCATCGAGACCGAAGGCACCCCGAACCCCGCCACCCTGAAATTCCTGCCGGGCCGGGATGTCATGGGCGACCGCGGCACCGCCGATTTCTCCAGCGCCGAGGCCGCCGCCCGCAGCCCGCTGGCTACCCGCATCTTCGCTCTGCCGGGCGTGGCGCGGGTCTTCCTCGGCAGCGACTTCGTCACCGTGACGGAGGATGGCGAGAATGGCTGGGCCAGCCTGCGCGCCCAGGTGCTGAGCGCCATCATGGACCATTTCGTCGCCGGCCTGCCGGTGCTGGATGGCGCCGGCGAGGATGGCGAGGACGATTTCGACCCGGCCGATGCCGAGGTGGTCGAGCAGATCAAGGAGCTGCTCGACACCCGCGTCCGCCCGGCGGTCGCCGGCGATGGCGGCGACATCGTCTTCCGCGGGTTCCGCGAGGGCGTGGTGAAGCTGCATCTGCAGGGCGCCTGCTCGGGCTGCCCCTCCTCCCGCGCCACGCTGAAGCACGGCGTCGAGAACATGCTGCGGCACTACGTGCCGGAAGTGGTGGCGGTGGAGCAGGTGGACGCCTGATCCGGCCGCCCTCGCTGGCGCCGACCGTCCCGGGCAGGCTATCCGCCCGGGACCGAGGAGGCCCTGCATGATCACCGACCCCACGACGCCCGATATCAGGACCCTGGACGCCGCCGCGCTCGACCTGCTCTTCCGCGAGGCCCATACGGCCTATGCCTGGCAGGACCGCCCGGTGCCGGACACCAAGCTGCAGGCGCTTTACGACCTGCTGAAATGGGCGCCGACCAGCGCCAACAGCTCGCCTGCCCGCTTCGTCTTCATCCGCACGCGGGAGGGCAAGGAGAAGCTGCGGCCGGCTTTGTCCGCCGGCAATGTCGAGCGTACGATGGGCGCGCCGGTCACCGTCATCGTCGCGCAGGACAGCCGCTTCTACGACGAGCTGCCGAAGCTTTTCCCGCATGCGGATGCGAAATCATGGTTCGCCGACAACTGGTCGCTGGCCGACCAGACCGCGACCCGCAACGGCACGCTGCAGGGCGCCTACCTGATCCTGGCGGCGCGGGCGGTCGGGCTGGATACCGGGCCGATGAGCGGCTTCGACAATTGGAAGGTGGACGAGGCCTTCCTGGCCGGGACCAACTGGAAGTCGAATTTCCTGGTCAACCTGGGTCATGCCGACCCGGCCGGGAACCAGCCCCGGGCGCCGCGGCTGTCCTTCGACGAGGCCTGCCGGTTGGAGTAGGAATATCGCCGGCCGCCGGTGACAGGCGGGGGTCAGGCCGCGGCCTGGCCCGCCATGGCGTCCAGCCGGTAGCCGCCGCCCTCGGTCAGCAGCAGCCGGGCATTGCCGGGATCGGGCTCGATCTTCTGCCGCAGGCGGTAGATATGGGTCTCGAGCGTGTGCGTCGTGACCGCGCTGTTGTAGCCCCACACCTCGTTCAGCAGGACCTGCCGTCCGACCGGCCGGCCGCCGGCGCGGTAGAGGTATTTCAGGATCGCGCTCTCCTTCTCCGTCAGCCGGATTTTCCGGTTGCGGGCCGCTTCCATCAGCAGCTTGGCGGAGGGGCGGAAGGAATAGGGGCCGATGACGAAGATCGCGTCTTCCGAATTGTCGAAGACCCGCAGCTGGGCGCGCAGCCGCGCCAGCAGCTCGTTCAGCCGGAAGGGCTTGGCGATGTAATCGTTGGCACCGGAATCGAGACCGCGCACTACATCCGCTTCGGCATCCGCGCCGGTCAGCATGATGATCGGGATCTTCAGGCCCTGGCGGCGCAGCCGGACACACAGTTCCCGCCCGTCGCCGTCGGGCAGGCCGATATCCAGCAGGACGGCGTCGAACCGGCTGTTCGCCCCGGTCAGGATCTGCTCGGCCTCGGACGCGGTGCCCGCCTCCTCCGGCGCGAATTCGCCTTCCAGGGCCAATTGCTCGCACAGCGTCGCGCGCAGCGCGGCGTCATCGTCGACGATCAGCACGGGGCGTGGACCTGCCATGCCTTCTCCCAGTCACTCAGTGGTTCAGTTCGACGCGCCTAGCCCGGGTCGATGGCGAAGCTGTGGCGGCCTTGTCAAGTTTTAGATGGCGCTCCCATCCTATGGAGCGCAAGACGTCGGGCGAAATGGAATATTTCGTTCACCCTCCTGTCAGCCGCCGTTTCGGTGCCACATTCCGGGGCGCCATGCGCGGACCTTGGACCTACAGTCGTGAGCATGACCATCCCAGTTCCCTTGGATACAGACCCGGTTGCCCCCGCCGGGCCGGACGACGTCGCGCTCGGGCTGCGCGCGGTGCACCGCGCGGCGTCCGAACTGCGCCGCGGGACGCCGGTCCTGCTGCGCGGGGCTGGGGAGACGCTGCTGGTCTCCGCGGCGGAGACCGTGGGCGCGGCCGGGCTCTCGACCATCGCCGCGCTCGGCCGCAGCGCGCCGGTGCTGCTGCTGGCCCCGGCCCGCGCCGCCGCCTTCGCCCCCTGGCCGGGTCCTTTCCGGCCCTGCGGCCGGTGGCGGAGGAGGCCGCGGTCGCCTTCCGCCTGCCGCCGCCGCTGTTCGAGCCGGCGGCCCTGCGCGGCCTGGCCGACCCCACTGCCGAGGGCCTGCTGCCGGAGGGCACCCGCCCGGACCGGCTGGCGCCCCCCACCCCTGGCCGGCGCCGCGCTCGCCCTGGCCAAGCTCGGCCGGCTGCTGCCGGCCCTGGTCGCGGCACCGGTCAGGGATGCCCCCGCTCTGCTGCGGCATGACCTGCTCTCGGTCGAGGCCGGGCAGATCCTTGCCTATCCCGCCGGCGCCGCGGCCAGCCTGCGCAAGGTCGCCGAGGCCGCGGTGCCGCTGGAAGCCGCGCCGGATGCCCGTATCGTCGCCTTCCGCGCCGCCGATGGCGGGATCGAGCACCTGGCCATCCTGGTCGGCCGGCCTGAGGACGCGCTGGCCGGCGGGACCGCGCCGCTTGCCCGCATGCATTCGGAATGCTTCACCGGGGACCTGCTGGGCTCGCTCCGCTGCGATTGCGGGCCGCAACTGCAGGGCGCGATCCGCCGCATGGCCGCGGATGGCGCCGGGGTGCTGATCTACCTGGCGCAGGAAGGCCGGGGGATCGGCCTGGTCAACAAGCTCCGCGCCTATGCGCTGCAGGATGGCGGCCTGGATACGCTGGACGCCAACCGCGCCCTCGGCTGGGGCGCGGATGAGCGCAACTTCCTGGTTGCCGCCACCATGCTGCAGCAATTGGGCATCGAGCGGGTGCGGCTGCTGACCAACAACCCCGAGAAGCTGGCGGCGCTGGCAGCCTGCGGCATCGTGGTGGAGGGGCGGGTGCAGCATTCCTTCGCCCCGAACGGGGTCAACGACGGCTACCTGGAAACCAAGGCCCGCCGCTTCGGGCATCTGCTGGCCTGATGCGGCCCGATCCGGGGCTGGCGAGCGTGGGGCCGGAGGGCATCCTCCGGCTCGGCCCGCATGCCTGGCGCTGCACGCTCGGCAAGGGCGGCATACGCGCCGACAAGCGGGAGGGGGATGGCGCCACCCCGGTCGGCGTGCTGCCGCTGCGCCGCCTGTTCTACCGCGCCGATCGCCTCGCCGCCCCGGCCAGCCGGGTGCCGGTCGAGCCGCTCTCCCCCACGGATGGCTGGTGCGACGACCCGGCCGATCGCGCCTACAACCAGCGGGTCCGCCTGCCCTACGGGGGGCGGCACGAGCATCTCTGGCGCGAGGATGCGCTCTATGACCTGGTCGGCGTGCTCGGCTGGAACGACCAGCCGGTGGTGCGCGGCCGCGGCAGCGCGATCTTTCTCCACCTGGCGCGGCCCGACCTGGCGCCGACCGAGGGCTGCGTCGCCCTGACCGAGCGCGACCTGCGGGCGGCGCTGGCGGCGGGGCTGACGGGGATCGAGGTCCGGCCAGGCTGACACGTTTTCCGCTGGACCGGGAGTCGCGGGGGCGGCAGGTTGCGGGCGACCGGGTTACAGCTCGGTCAGGTCCAAGCAACAATCCCGCAAGGTGGAGAAACCCGGGTCATGCAACCAATTTCCGCGCGCATCCTCGAGAATGCCCTGCCGACTGCCGCCCTGCTGCTGGCCGTGGGTGCCGGGCTGGGCAGCCTGGGCCTGGACGAGCCGGCGGTGGTGGCCTTCCTGCTCGGCGGTATCCTGCTGATCTTCCGGTCGGCCCGGTCCCCGCGGGCCAGGCCTGACGGCCGGCACCGCGCCCCGCGTCCGCCGCCCGGGGCGTCCCGCCGGAGGGCGGCGGCCCGCTCGAGGCCCGGGTGCCGAAGATGGCCGAGCCGACGCGGACATGCGTCGCGCCGCAGCCGATCGCCGCCTCGAAATCGCCGCTCATGCCCATCGAGACCACCGGCAGCCCGTGCTTCGCGGCGCGCGCCGCCAGCCAGTCGAAATGCGGCCGCGGGTCGCCCTCGGCCGGCGGGATGCACATCAGGCCGGTCACCGGCAGGCCGAGCTCCTCGCGGCAGGTCCGCAGGAAGGCGTCGGTCTCGGCGGGCAGGATGCCGGCCTTCTGAGGCTCCTCCCCACATTCACCTGCACCAGGCAGTCGGGCCGGCGGCCCTCGCTTCGCCATCGCCTCGGCCAAAGCATGCGCCAGCTTCGGCCGGTCCAGGCTCTCGATCACATCGGCCAGCCGCACCGCCTCGCGCGCCTTGTTGGTCTGCAGCGCGCCGATGACGTGCAGCCGCAGCTCTGGCCAGGCGGAGCGGAGCGCAGGGAACTTGCCCGCCGCCTCCTGCACCCGGTTCTCGCCGAAGACCTGCTGGCCGGCAGCCAGCGCCGCCGCGGCCGCCTCGGCCGGATGGGTCTTCGAGACGGCGACCAGGCTCACCGACCCGGCCGGGCGGTTGGCGCGGGCAGTTGCCTCGGCGATCCTGGCGCGGATGCTGGCGAGGTTGCGGGCGATGTCTTCGGGATCGGTCATGCGATGCGGACGCTAGAGGCGGCGGCCCGCCGGCTCAAGCCGCAGCCTGGGGCAGCGAGCCGGGGATTGCCCCGGCTCTGGCTGCTCAGCGACCCGCAGCGGCTGCCGGACCCGCGCGCCGCCGCGGCAGGACTGCCGGCCGGCGCGACGGTGCTGGCCCGCGGCCTGGCGCCGGCGGTGCTGGCCGGGCTCGCCGCCATCGCCCGGCGGCGGCGCCTCTCCCTCGTGGTGGCGGGGGATGGCAGGCTGGCGCTGCGCCACGGCGCCGGGCTGCACCTGCCGGACCGGCGCGCCAGCACGGGGCTGCTGCCCTTCCTGCTGGCGCGCCAGCGGCGGCGGCCGCTGCTGCTGACGCTGGCGGCGCATGGCAGGCCCGGCCTGGCCCGGGCGCGGCGGCTCGGCGCCGACGCGGTGCTGCTTTCCCCGGCCTTCCCGACCGCCAGCCATCCTGGCGCTCCGGCGCTCGGCCCGCTGCGCTGGGCAGCCCTGGCGCGCCACGCGGGGCGGCCCGTGGTGGCGCTCGGCGGCGTGGCGGGGGCGACCGCCGGGCGGCTGCCGCACTGGGCGGCGGGTTTTGCGGCGATATCCGGTCTCGGCCACCCGCGGGGCGCGTAACACGGATGCGTCGGGCGCATGTGGCGGGCGGGCCACAGTGTTTCGGGGAAGTCGCGGTTCCTTCATCCGGGCGGTTGCCGCCAATTGTTCCGCTGCACCATAGTCGGGCAGGGCCCAGGCGCCTCCGGGCCGGCGCATGCCGTCCTGGGGTGGCCTTCCTGTCAGGGGGCAGGTGGGTCAAGGGAACAGCCGGGCGTGTCCGGCGCGTGAGGAGGATTGATATGCGTAAGATTCTGCTGGGCACGACCGCGGTGGTCGGCGCGGCGCTCCTGGCCCCGTCCTTCGCGGCGGCGCAGGAAGCCCCGACCGTCCGGATCGGCGGCTTCTTCCGGGCTTACTACGGCTACACGCAGCAGACCGGCCGCAACTCGACGGCGCCGGGCACGGCGGGCTCGACCCTGACCACCGGCACCGCCGGCGCCACCGGCAACCTGCCGGCCGACGCCGCCGCGGGCAACCAGGCCCGCCTGTCGAAGAACGACTTCAGCACCGACGGCGAAGTGCATGTCTTCGTCAACGGCAAGACCGCCAACGGCCTGTCCTACGGCGCCGTGATCGAGATGGCCTTCAATCAGCAGGAAGGCCGCAACATCGTCCAGCAGCGGGCGAGCACCGGCAAGACCACCGCCAGCATCGACGAATGGTACGCCTTCGTCGCCTCCCCGACCTGGGGCCAGCTGCGCTTCGGTGACGAGGACGGTCCGGTCGGCGGCCTGATGAACTCGGGCGTCATCACCAACTTCGGCACCGGCGGCGTGTACGGCGACCGCGAGTCCTTCGTGACCCGCCAGGCCAACGACCGCACCACGACCTCGCCGGGCGCGCTGGGCGACAACACCAAGATCATCTACCTGTCGCCGCAGTTCTTCGGCTTCGACTTCGGCGGCTCCTTCGCGTTCAACTACAACGAAGGCGAGGACACGGGCTGCTCGACCAACCAGTCCAGCGGCTACTGCGACAGCTCCTACGCCTTCACCGGCGCCAGCGGCGTCGGCATCGCGGCCGCCGGCCCGAACTTCTCGGCCCGCCGCAACGAGTGGCAGGGCGCGGCCCGTTGGCGCGGCAGCCTGGCCGGCGTCGGCCTGTCCGTCACCGGTGGCTATGTCGGTTCCGGTGCAGCGCGCGAGCTGACCCCGGTGGCCGGCACGCAAGCCCGCGTGTTCAACAACCTGAACGTCTACCAGGTCGGCGCCCAGGCGACCGCCTACGGCCTGACCGTCGGCGCGCAGTACGAGCACGGCGACAGCAACTTCTTCTGGGGCAACACCTTCCGCGGTGACCGCCCGATGGACCAGTTCTTCGCCGGCGCCAGCTACACCGCGGGTCCGTTCACCTTCGGCGGCAACTACGTGATGCAGACGGTCGAAGGCGCCAGCCGCAGCAGCTTCAGCGCGGCTTCGGCCGACGCCGGCAGCAAGAGCGGCCTGGTCGCCAACACCGCCGCCCCGGGCAGCGCCGGCTTCGGTGCCGGCCTGATGCGTCGCCTCGGCTACGGCATCGGCGGCAACTACCGCATCGCCCCGGGCATGGACATCGTGGCCGAGTACAGCAGCTACACGGTTGCCGAGCGCGGCCGCGACCTGAACCCGTCCAACCCGGGCACGCAGGACAAGGCCACCGCGAAGGTCTTCATCCTGGGCACCCGTATCGCCTTCTGATCGGCCGGGCCTTCGGGCCCAGCCAAGACAAGGGGGCGGCGGAGCGATCCGCCGCCCCTTTTGCATGTTTCACCTGCAGGCAATGTTACTTTGCCGCTTTCAGGCTTGCCTGGCGCCGGGACTTGCCCATAGTGCGCCCGCCATGAAACCCTTCCTCGCCGCCGTCGCGATCACCCTGCCGCTGCTTTGCAGCTTGCAGCGATGCCAACCAGCGCCTCGTCAACAACGACGAATATGGCGACTACCGGGGCGGCCGCGCCCGCAACCGGCCGCAGGGGGCCAATGCCGGCCTGGTGGTCTTCGGCGTGGACAAGGACCGGGAGGCGCGGGAAGCCGCGGCCGCCGGCGGCGCCGCCGGTCTGTCAGTGAACGCCTATCTCTGGCGCGCCACGCTCGACACCCTGTCCTTCATGCCGCTGGCCTCGGCCGATCCCTTCGGCGGCACCATCATCACCGACTGGTACACCCCGGCCGGGGCGACGAATGAGCGCTTCCGCGCCCAGGCCTATGTGCTGGGCCGGCAGCTGCGCTCGGACGGCGTGAAGGTCCAGCTGTTCCGCCAGACCCTGGAACGCGGCCAGTGGGTGGACAGCCCAGTCTCGGCCTCGACCAATGCGGACATGGAGGACAAGGTCCTCGCCCGGGCGCGCGAGCTTCGGAGCCAGTCGGCCGCGCGCTGAGCGCCTTCGTCAGGCGGACGGATCGGAAGGCCGGGCCCATAGCCCGGCTTTTCGTGTTTCGGGGTGCTGCTGCGGTTCGCGCTCGACGATGAACGCGGCGCCGCTGCGGCTTGCGGCTTCCAGGAGCGGGCAAGGCGTCCGAGCCTTCATGCTTGCCGCCATCCGCTCTATTCGGCCGCGATGACTGCCCCGCGCGGCGCTTGGCGGCGCAGCGCGGCCGGCTTGCCGAACAGGTCGATCATCGCCGGGAAGACCACCAGGATGAAGACCGGCAACAGGGTGGTGCCGCCCACGACGACCACCGCCAGCGGCTTCTGCAGGTCGGAGCCGATGCCGGTGGCGACAGCCGCCGGCAGCAGGCCAACCATGGCCGCCAGGCAGGTCATCATCACCGGCCGCATCCGGTCGACGCCCGCCTGGTCCAGCGCCTGGCCCCAGGGCATCCCGGCATCGCGCAGCCCATGGAAATGGGACAGCAGGATGATGCCCTCCATCACCGTGATGCCGAACAGCGCCAGGAAGCCGATGGCGGCGGGGACGCTGAAATGCAGCCCCATGAGCTCGAGCGCGGTGACGCCGCCGATGCAGGACAGCGGCAGCAGGCCGAAGATCAGCAGCGTATCGCGCAGCGAGCTGAACTGGACGTAGAGCAGTACCCCGATCAGCGCGAGGGCGATCGGCACCACAACCTGCAGCCGGGCAATGGCGTCCTGCAGATTGCGGAACTCACCGACCCATTCCAGCTTGTAGCCGGGCGGGAGCGTAACGTGCTGCTCGACCCGCGCCTGGGCTTCCTCGACCGCGCTCTGCGCGTCGCGGCCGCGAATGGAGAATTTCACCGGCACGTAGCGGGAGGCATCCTCCCGGTAGATGTAGCTGGCGCCTGAGACTAGCCGGATATCAGCCACGTCGCCCAGGGTCGCCCCCGATTGTGGGCTGACCGGCACGCGGCGGATGGCGTCGAGGCTGCTGCGATAGGGCAGGTCGAGCCGGACGGTGATGGGGAAGTTGCGGTCGCCGCCTTCCTCGTACAGCCGCGCTGCCTCCTGCCCGCCGATCGCCGCCTGGATGACCTGGTTGATGTCGCTGATCGCCAGGCCGTAGCGCGCCGCCCGCGCCCGATCAATGCGGATGGAGACGGTCGGCTGGCCGAGGGTGCGGAAGGCGGCCAGGTCGGCGATGCCGTCGACCTTCTCCATCTGGGCGCGAAGCTGCTCCGCCAGCCGGGCCAGCACGTCGAGCTCCGGCCCGATGACTTTGAGCGCGTTGGCGCCCTTCACGCCGGACGACGCCTCCTGCACGTTGTCGGAGATGTACTGGGAGAAGTTGAAGTCGACGCCGATGAACTCCTGGCCCAGCCGGGCCTGGATCTTCTCGACCAGCTCGTCCTTGGTCTTCGCCGTGGTCCATTCGTCCATCGGCTTCAGGGGAACGAAGAACTCGGCATTGAAGAAGCCGGCGCTGTCGGTGCCGTCATCCGGCCTTCCCTGCTGCGAGGTGACGGTGATCACCTCGGGGAATTCCTTCAGCACCAGGCGCATGCGGTTCACCGCCCGGTTGCCCTCGTCCAGCGAGATGGTGGCCGGCATGGTGGCGCGCATCCAGATGCTGCCTTCCTCCAGCGTCGGCAGGAATTCGCCGCCCATTCGGCTGAACTGCAGCACCGCACCGCCGAGCAGGACGGCGCTGACCAGGATGGTGGCGACCCGCCGCCGCATCGCCAGCCCGTGCAGGAAGAGATGCGCGCGACCGAGCCAGCGGACGATCGGCATCACCTTCTCGACCGTGTCGTCGCGGAACAGGGTGCCGGCGAGCGCAGGGAGCGACGGTGAAGGTGGCAAACAGCGCGCCGCCGATCGCGTAGGCATAGGTCTTGGCCATCGGGCCGAAGATCCGCCCCTCGATCCCGCCCATGGTGAACAACGGGATGAAGGCGGCGACGATGATCAGCGCCGAGAAGAAGATCGCGGTCGAGACCTCGTTCGAGGCGCGCAGCACCACCAGCGGCACGCCCGAGAGGCCGCGCGGCGCCGCCGGATGGGCGATGCGGTGGCCATGCGCCGCCTGGGTCAGGTGCAGGTGGCGGTAGACATTCTCCACCATGATGACGGTGGCATCGACCAGCAGGCCGAAGTCGAGGCTGCCAAGCGAGAGCAGGTTGGCGCTCTCGCCCCGCAGCAGCATGACGATGACGGCGGTGAAGAAGGCGAAGGGGATGGTGGCACCGACCACGATGGCGCCGCGCAGGTCGCCGAGGAAGAGCCACTGGATGAAGACCACCAGCAGGATGCCCATGATGATGTTCTTCACCACGTGGTGGGTGGTCACCTCCACCAGATCCTTGCGGTCGTAGATCGCCACGATCCGCACGCCCGGGGGCAGCACGCCGCCGGCATTGATGGTGGCGACCTCGCGCTCGACCGCGCGGATGGTCGGCATGGTCTGCTCGCCGCGGCGCATCAGGACGACACCCATGACGACATCGTCGTCCGCCTCCTGCCCCGCCAAGCCCATCCGCGGCAGGTTGCCGACCTCCACCCGGGCGACATCCGACAGCAGGACGGGGAGGTTGTTGCTGGCGCCGAGCACCACGTTGCGGACGTCGTCCATCGAGCAGAATCAGGCCGACGCCCTGCACCACGGCCGATTGCGGGCCGATATCGACGATACCGGCGCCGGTCGTCGCATCCCCGTTCCCGATCGCCTGCACCACCTGCGGCAGGCTCAGGCCGAAGGCGTTCAGCTTCGGCAGGTCGATGACGACGTTGTAGGCCTTGGTAGGACCGCCATAGGCGGTGACGTCGATGACGCCCGGCACCCGCTTGAAGCGGCGCTGCAGCACCCAGTCCTGCAGCACCCTGAGGTCGGTCAGCGAGAAGCCCGGCGGGCCGACGATGCGGTAGCGCAGGATCTCGCCGATCGGCGACCAGGGGCTGATCTGCGGCTGCACGCTGGGCGGCAGGGTGATCTGGCTCAGCCGGTTCAGCACCTGCTGCAGCGACTGCTCGTAGTTGTAAGCGAAGGTGAACTGGGCGGAGACGACGGAGAGGCCGAACAGGCTGGTCGAGCGCACCTTGGCCAGGTTCGGCATGCCGGACAGCCCGACCTCGATCGGGACGGTGATGTAGCGCTCGATCTCCTCGGCGCTCTGCCCCTGGTTCTGGGTGATGACGACGACGGTCGGCGGCACCGGGTCGGGATAGGCCTCGATGTTCAGCTGGCGGAAGCCGGCGAAGCCGATGCCGAGGAAGGCGATGAAGAGCAGGATCACCAGCGCCCGCTTCTGGAGCGAGAAGGCGACGAGATGGCGCATGGGGAATCCTGGAAGCAGATCGGGGAAGGTGTCGGGCGCGGCCTTGGCCGGATCGTTGCTTCTCGCATGGCCTGGCTTGCCGGAGTCCGCGGCTGCCGCTTAAGCCTTCGCCATGCGCAAGGGCCGCGGCTTACAGCCCCGCCATGCGGCGCGGCCGCCGCCGCGGACCGGAAGGATGACGGAAGCCGATGCCGACCGAGCCTGACCCTCCTCGCCGCGGCCCAGCCTTACGGGCGGGCGCCGCCGCGGCGCTGGGCGCTCCCGCTATCGCGATGGGGGTGAGCTTTCTCGCCTTCGGCGCCGCGGTGGCGGCGGCGGGGCTCGGTCCCGCCTGGGCGCTGGGGGCATCGCTGTTCGTCTATGGCATGGCGGGGCAGCTGGTCCTGCTGCAGGCGGGTGACACAGACGTCATGGGCGCGGTGCTGGGCGCCACCGCGGCGAATGCGCGCTTCCTGCCCATGGCGCTGGCGATCGCCCCCTGGTTGGCGTCCTTGGCCGCGCGACGCTGGCTGGCGCTGCCCTTCATCGCCATCACCCCTTGGGCGGCGGCGATGCGGGTGCTGCCGGAGCTGCCGCCGGCGGCACGGCTGGGCTGGTTCCTCGGCTTCGCCCTGGTCTCCTGGGGCGTGGCCGGGGTGGCGACCCTGGCGGGATGGCTGGCGGCGCCGCTGCTCGATGCGCCGCTGCTGGCGGCGCTGCTGTTTGCCAACCCGTTCTATTTTGCCCTGCTGCTGGCGGCCGAGCTGCGCACCGGCGCCTCCCGCCGGGCGATCCTGGCCGGGGTGGCGGCGGCTCCCCTGGCCCTGGTCCTGCCGCCGGCCTGGGGGCTGCTGGCGGCGGGGCTGTTGGGCGGGACGCTGGCCTTTCTGGTGGGATGGCGTGGCCGGGCCTGACCTCGCGCTGCTGCTCAGCGCCCTGGCCATGCTGCTGCTGCGCGCGGCGGGGCTGCTGGTCGCCGGCGCTTTACGGCCGGAGCACCCGCTGGTGGCCTGGGCCGCGGCGGTCAGCCAGGCGACGCTGGCGGCCTTCGTGGCGCTGGCCATCGGGGCACCGGGCGGAGCGGCGGCAGGGTGCCGCTGGCGGCACGGCTGGCCCGGCTGGCGTTCGGTCTGCTGACCTGGTGGGCCGGCCGGGGCCGGCTGCTGCCGGCGCTGCTGGTTGGCCTCGCGGCCCTGGCCTTGGTGCGGAGCTTCGGCTGACTACAACAGGCCGAGTGCCCGCAATTCCTGCCGCAGCTTCTCGGGCAGGGCTTCGATCCCCTCGGCCACGTTGCCCGCCGTGATGTCGGGCGGGGCGGCGGCGGGCTCCAAGTAGCGCCAGCCCTGGAAGGGCCGGGTCTGTCGCGCGGCCACCGGGACCAGTACAGGGTCCAGCACCAGCCCGGCGCAGGCGCTGCCATCGTCCCAGCGCTCCTCACGGATGTCGAGGATGCGTTGGCGCACCTGCAGGAAGCCGGCGACTACCCAGTAGATCGAGCCACCCTCGAGGATCTCCGCCGCCCGTTTCGGAACCATGCGGGTCTGGTGCCGCAGCGGCGGGTCCGCCACGGCGCGCCGCGCCTGGATGTCGCGGAGCTGGCCGACATCCTTTGGGCCGACCGACAGTTTGATCAGGTGAAGCACCCTGCGCATGTACCCGCTGCGCCGGCCGCCGCAAGTGGCATCGCTTGACCGGGGCCGGGGCCGCTCGCAGGCTTCGGGAAACGTCCAAGGGAGTGACCCGCATGCGCCTCGGCCTCGGCCAGACCGCCCGTCCCGGCACCCGGCTGCGCGCCATGATGGCGCCTGGCAAGCCGCTGGTGCTGCCCGGCTGCTACAACGCACTGACCGCCCGCATCCTGGAGCATGCGGGGCACGAGGCGCTGTACATGACGGGCTACGGCACCGCGCTCTCGCTGCTCGGCCTGCCGGATGCCGGGCTGATCACCCTGACCGAGATGGCCCTGAACGCGAAGCTGATCGCGGGCGCCGTGCGCGCCCCGGTGATCGCCGATGCGGATACCGGCTTCGGCAACGCCATCAACGTGGTCCGCACGGTGGAGGAGTACATCCGTGCCGGCCTGGCGGGGATGCATGTCGAGGACCAGGTGGCGCCGAAGCGCTGCGGCCATGTGGCGGGGCGGGAGGTGGTGGACCGCGCCGAGGCGGTGGGCAAGATCCGCGCGGCGCATGCGGCGCGGCAGGCGCTCGACCCCGACTTCATCCTGATCGCCCGCACCGATGCCCGCGGCGCGCATGGCGGCAGCCTGGAGGAGGCGATCACCCGCGCCAACCTGTTCCTCGAGGCCGGGGCGGACATGGCCTTCGTCGAGGGCCCGGCCAGCAAGCCAGAGATCGCCGAGGTCTGCAAAAGGGTCCGCGGCCCGATCCTCTACAACCAGACCGGCATCTCGCCCCGGCTGTCGGAGGCGGAGATGGCCGAGCTCGGCATCGCCGTCACCATCCTGCCCGGCGCGGTGCTACGGCAGACCATCATGGCGGTGCACGACCTGGCGGTGGCGATGAAGACCGAAGGGGCGCTGGCCGAGGCCGCGGTGGATGCGCGGACCAAGGTGCATCCCCTGGGCAATGTCCATCTGTTCGCCGGCTTCGATCGCATCCGCGCGCTGGAGACGGAGTTCCTGCCGGCCGAGCACCAGGAGAAATACGCCGGCACGCTGGGCCACATGCCGGAGACCCGGCGCTGAGCCGGGGCTGGACCAAGGTTGCGCTGACCGCATCAGGGCAGCCTTGGTCCGGTCTCTGTCGAGCCACCTGTTCAGGCCCTGCGTGTTTCCACTCAGGACGATCGCGGCGCTACAGCGGCTTGCGTTCAGAAGCGTACGCCGCACCGCTGTCGCTCATCGGTTCCAGCGCCGATGCGGGGGTCCGAGCGTTCATGCTCTCCCGTCATCTGTTCTAGCGCCGGTTGGCAACCTCCAGCGCACTGCCGGGCGGGGCGGGACTCAAGCCGGGCGCGCGCGCCGCCTCGCAGCCATCCATCACCGGGCGCCAATCATTGGTCCGGCACTGCTTGCCACGGCTGCAATAGCCGACGATCTGCGCCTCCTCGTTCACCAAAGTACCGACGGAGCAGGGGCGCTGCATGAGCGCCGGATGGATGCGCAATGCCTCCCAGCTCAGGGCCTCGCCGGACATGGCGACGGCCCGCACGGCCTGCAGGTCGGCTTCGGCCGCGGTCGGCGGCGCCGGCTCGGAGCAGGCGAGCAGGAACGGGAGCAGCAGGTAGGGGGCGAAACGCATGGTGGAACCTCCACTGTGAGGTTAGTGCCTGCGCCACCACCAATCCGGCAACGAGAGCGCGAGCGCACAGGATTGCGCGTCACGGTCGGGTGGGCCGGGTGCCAGCCGCCGGCGCGAAGCCTTGCGTTGCGGCTCAGCCGCCGCCGCAGGCTGCCCGCCTCAGCCCGCGCGGCGCTGCGGCCTCCGGCGCCTGCACCAGGCTCAGCAGGCAGCCGGCATAGTCCAGGGTGAAGCGCAGCTTCGCCCGCTGCGGCATGGCCGCGCAGCGGCGGCTCGGGCCAGAGCGCCAGGGTTGGCGCTTGGCGGATGCGCCCGCGGGCCTCCAGCAGGGCGGCGCGGCGCCCGGGGTCGGGGTCGTAGTCGTCGCCCTCGAATAGCACCACGGCCAAGCGGGGCCTTCCGGCAGGCCGGCCAGCAGGCGCTGGAAATCGTCGATGGCGGCACCCAGGTTGTTGCCGCGGGTCCATTCCCCATGTGCCGCCGGGGCGGTCGCGATGACGGCATCGACCAGGTCCGGCCGCTCGCTGGCCGCCATGATCGCCTGCCAGCCGCCGCGCGACTGCCCACCGAGCAGGATGCGGCCATAGCCGGCCTCGCGCAGCGCCGGCAGACCCCCCACCAGCCGGGGCAGGCTGGCGTAGAGCCCGTCGTCGCCCGGATGGCGGTCGAAGCGCAGCACGTCCCAGCCATTGTCGTTCAGCAGGGTGACGAAGGGCGGGGTCGGCCGGTTGCGGTTGTCGCGGTCGGGCCCGCCATAGCCATGGCCCCAGACCAGCACGCCGCGCGCCGCTTGCGGCCCGCGGTGCAGCAGCAGCGGGGCCCAGCGGAAGGGGCCGATGCCGCCCTCGGCCAGCGGCACGGCGGGGCCGCCGGGCCGGCTGGCGTTGCTGGCCAGCACCCGGCATTCCGCCTGCAGCGGCCCGAGCGAGCGGCGACAGCGCTCGAGCGCCGCAGCCTCGGCCTGGGCCGGGTCGGCGGCGCCACCGACATAGCCCCAAGCGGCGCGACCCTCGGCATCGCGGGCCAGGGCGAAGGCGGTGTTGGCGACCATGCCGCGATAGGCAAGGCCGAAGGCGGCGGCGAGGCTGAGCGAAGGATTGGGCGCACCGAGCGCGGCGATGGAGAAGACCTCGCGGTAGGCGGCTTCGTCAGGCGCCGGCTGGGCCCGGGCGGCACCTTGCAGCGTGGCGAGCAGCAGCAGGAGAAAAAGCAGTACTCGGCGCATACCGGCCCCGTGACGATCCGCCGGACCATGCCCCGCGGCATCGCCACCCGCAACGGCCTGCGGTGCCACACACCCTTCCCGTTTGGCAAGCCACGGCTTATTCCCTTGGTCCGAGCAAAATACGATGGCCATGACCGACGCCAGCACCGCTTCCCATCCGGACCCGCGCCCGCAGGAGATCCGGCACGACTTCAAGCATGCCGAGCCGCGCTGGCAGGCTGCCTGGGAGAGCCGCGCCTGCTTCGCGGTGCCCGACGTGCCGCCGGCCGAGGCGAAAAAATATTATGTTCTTGAGATGTTCCCGTATCCCAGCGGGAAGATCCACATGGGGCATGTCCGCAACTACACGCTGGGCGACGTCGTCGCCCGCTACAAGCGGGCGCGTGGCCACATGGTCATGCACCCCATGGGCTGGGACGCCTTCGGCTTGCCGGCCGAGAATGCGGCGCGGGAGCGCGGCATCCATCCCGGCACCTGGACCTACCAGAACATCGCCAATATGCGCGCCGAGCTGAAGCGCATGGGGCTGTCGATCGAATGGGCGCGGGATTCGCCACCTGCGACGTCGAATACTACGGCCGGCAGCAGAAGCTTTTCCTCGACTTCTTCAAGGCCGGGCTGGTCGAGCGGAAGGAGAGCTGGGTCAACTGGGACCCGGTGGACGGCACCGTGCTGGCGAACGAGCAGGTGATCGACGGCCGCGGCTGGCGGTCCGGCGCGCTGGTCGAGAAGAAGCAGCTCAGCCAGTGGTTCTTCAGCATCACCAAGTATGCGCCCGACCTGCTGGAGGCGCTGGGCGGGCTCGACCGCTGGCCCGAGCGGGTGAAGCTGATGCAGGGCAACTGGATCGGCCGGTCCGAGGGCGCGCGGGTGCGCTTCCGGCTGGCGGAAGCGGCGGCCGGAACCGAGGAGGTGGAGGTCTTCACCACCCGGCCCGACACGCTGTTCGGCATGAGCTTCCTCGCGGTGGCCGCCGAGCATCCGCTGGCCGCGGCCGCGGCAGCGCGCGACCCGAAGGCGGCCGAGTTCGTCGCTGAGTGCCGCCGCATGGGCACCTCGGAAGCGGCGATCGAGCAGGCGGAGAAGCGTGGCTACGACACCGGCTTCCGCGTGAAGCACCCCTTCATCGAGGGCGCGACCTTCCCGGTCTGGATCGCCAATTTCGTGCTGATGGAATACGGCACCGGCGCGATCTTCGGCTGCCCGGGGCATGACGAGCGCGACTTCGAATTCGCGTCGAAATACGGCCTGACGATCAAGCCGGTGGTGCTGCCACCGGGCGCCGACCCGGCCGGCTTCGCACTGGACGGCAAGGCCTATACCGACGACGGCACCATCTTCAATCCCGGCTTCCTCGACGGGCTGGACGTCGCCGCCGCCAAGCGCCGGGCCATCGAGGCGCTGGAGGCGAAGGGGCAGGGGACCGGGGTGGTCAACTGGCGACTGCGGGACTGGGGCGTTTCCCGCCAGCGCTACTGGGGCTGCCCGATCCCCTTCATCCACTGCGAGGCCTGCGGCGTCGTCCCGGTGCCGGACGAGCAGCTTCCGGTGAAGCTGCCGGAGGACGTGGACTTCTCGAAGCCGGGCAACCCGCTCGACAACCATCCCACCTGGAAACACGTCAGCTGCCCATCCTGCGGCAAGCCGGCGCGGCGCGAGACCGATACCTGCGACACCTTCGTCGACAGCTCCTCGGTACTTCGCCCGCTTCTGCTCGCCGCGGGCGGAGGAGCCCGTCACCAAGGCCGCCGTGGATGCCTGGCTGCCGGTGGACCAGTATATCGGCGGCATCGAGCACGCGATCCTGCACCTGCTCTACAGCCGATTCTTCACCCGCGGCATGCGCGACACCGGGCACCTGACGGTGGCCGAGCCCTTCGAGGGGCTCTTCACCCAGGGCATGGTGACGCATGAGAGCTACAAGGACCCGGAGGGCCGCTGGCTCTACCCGGAGGAGGTGGAGTTCAGCCTGGCGCCGGACGGCAGCCGCAGCGCGGTGGTGAAGGGCGCGAATGCACCCGTCACCATCGGACGCGTGGAAGCGATGTCGAAGTCGAAGCGCAACACCGTCGATCCCGGCGCCATCATCGACAAGTACGGCGCCGACACCGCGCGCTGGTTCATCCTGTCCGACAACCCGCCGGAGCGGGACATGGAATGGACCGAGGCCGGCGTCGCCGGCGCCTATCGCTTCACCCAGCGGATCTACCGGCTAGCCGTGGGCGCGCTGCCAAGCCTGCCGCCGGCGGGCACTCCGGCCGAGGGTGCCGCGGGCAAGGCGAAGACGCTGCGCCAGGTGACGCATCGGACCATCGCCGCGGTGACGGAGGCGCTCGACAGCTTCGCCTTCAACGTCGCGGTCGCCCGCATCCACGAGTTCGCCAATGCGATCGGCGATTCCGGCGAGGCCGAGGGAATGGGCGCGGCGAAGCGCGAGGCGCTGGAGGCGATCGCCCGGCTGGCCTCGCCGATGATGCCGCACCTGGCGGAGGAGCTGTGGTCGCTGCTGCACCCCGGCACGGATCTGCTGGTGGCGCAGCTGCCCTGGCTGGAGGCCGATCCCGCGCTGCTCAAGGCCGAGAGCCTGACTCTGGCGGTGCAGGTTCTCGGCAAGTTGCGCGGCACGATCGAGGTGCCGGTCGACGCCGATGAGGCTACCATCTTCGCATTGGCGGAGGCGGAGGAGAATGTGCAGCGGACCATTGCCGGCAAGCCCATCAGGAAGCGCATCCATGTCCCGGGCCGTGTCGTCAATTTCGTCGTCTAACGCGGTGCCTGCGGAGCAGCATCGCGTCTCCGGGCTATCCGGCTGCCTGCCGACCTGCTCCCGGCGGGGGCTGCTCGGCCTCGCTGTGCTGGGCCTGGGCGGTTGCGGCTTCCGGCCACTCTACGGCCCGGTGACCGAGGCCGATGGGAGCTCGTCCGCCCTGACAGACGAGCTCGCAGCGGTGCGGATCGGGCCGATCTACGAGCGCACGGGGCAGCTGCTGCGGCGGAACCTGCAACGGCGCATGGAGGACAGCGCGCCGGGCACGCCGGCGCGCTATCAGCTCAATGTCTCCTACACCCCCGGAGTGGAGGTGCTGGGCTACCGGCAGGATGGGACCATTACCCGCATCCGCTACACCTTCACCGGCAACTGGAACCTGGAGACGCTCTCGGTGCCGCCGAAGACCGTGGCGCGCTCGGCGATCCCCTACCGGACGATCGATTCCTTCAATATCCCGGACCTGCAGTTCTTTTCGGCCGACAGCGCCCGCGACGCGATGGAAAGCCGCGCCATGGACCAGATCGCCGATGAGGTCACGCGGCAGGTGGTAATGGCGCTGCGGAAGCGGAAGGAAGCCCCAGCGACGGGCTGAGCGGATGTCCAAGCTCGACGCCAGGCGCATCGGCGCCTTCCTGGCCGATCCCGGCGGCTGCCGTGTGGCGCTGCTGCATGGCGACGATCCCGGCCTGATCCGCGAGCGCTGCGAGGCGCTGATCCGCGCGGTGGCCAAGGGAGACGCCCTGCGCTTGGTCGAGATCGGCAAGGAGATGCTGCGCGCGCCGGCGGTGCTGGCGAACGAGGCGGCGAGTTCGCCGCTGACCGGCGGGCGAGTGCTGGTGCGGCTGCGCGATGCGGGCGACGGCAAGCAGGCGGCGGATGCCGCCAAGGCCGCGCTGGCCGGGCCTGGGCCCGGGCTCGTGGTGATCGAGGCGCCGGAGCTGCGGACCAGCGCGGCGCTATTCAAGGCGGTGGAGGCCTCACCCGCCGGTGCGGTGATCGCCTGCTACCGCGAGCGGGGGCGGAGCTTTCGGCCTCGATCGGGCGGATCCTGCAGGAACTGGGCGTGACGGCCGAGCCGATCGCCCTGGAATGGCTGGCGCAGCGATTGGGCGAGGACCGGATGCTGCTGCGACGGGAGCTGGAGAAACTGGCGCTCTTCGTCGGGCAGGGCGGCAAGGTGACGCCGGAGGCGGCGGTGGCCTGCGTGGCGGAGGGCTCGGCGCTCGACCTTGAGGAGGCGCTGATGGCGGCCATGGCGGGGGAGGTGGCAGTGGCCGACAAGGCGTTGGACACCGCTTTCGCCGAGGGCGCCAATGCCGTGCAGGTGGTGCGGGCCGCCCTGCGGCATGTGCAGCGGCTGCATTTAGCGGCGCTGGCAGTGGCGGCGGGCGCGGCTCCGGCCGGGGCGCTCGACTCGCTCCGCCCGCCGGTCTTCTTCCGCCACAAGCCAGCAATGGAGCGCGCCCTGCGCCTCTGGCGCCCGGACGCCCTGGACGCCGCCGGCGTCGCCCTGTTGGATGCCGAGCGCCGCACCAAGAGCACCGGCCTGCCCTCCGCGACCATCGCACGCGCCGTGGTCACGACCCTGGCGCGCCAAGCCGCAGCCCGGCGCTAAAGTACCCACAAGATTGGACGGGGGTCCGGGGGAATACCTTTCCCCGGCCTTCCTTCAGCCGTTCAGCAGGCGGATCAGCCCATCAAGCTGGTCGAGGTCCCGATAGTTGATCGAGACCTGCCCGCCTTTTCCTGCGTGCCGGATGCTGACCTTGAGCCCTAGGCGGGAGGACAGGTCCCGCTCCAGCGCCGCCGTCTCCGGCGCCTGGGCAAGCTTCGCCGAAGGATCACGCGGCTTCTGCGCGGCAAGCGCCTCTGTCTGGCGGACATTCAGCCCGCGATCGACCACCTGCAGCGCCAGGATCTCGGCATCGGGCGCAGTCAGCAGGGCGCGGGCATGTCCGGCGGTCAGAGCGCCATCGCGCAGCAGCTCCCGCACCCGCTCCGGCAAGGCCAGCAGGCGGAGGGTGTTGGCGACATGGCTACGGCTCTTGCCCACGGCCTGGCCGAGCTGGTCCTGGGTCAGGCCGAATTCGTCGATCAGGCGGCGGAGGCCCTCGGCCTCTTCGAGCGCGTTGAGATCCTGGCGCTGCAGGTTCTCGACCAGGGCGGCGGCCATGGCAGCCGTGTCGTCGAGGTTGCGGAGGAGGACCGGCACCTCGTGCAGCTGGGCCAGCTGAGCGGCGCGCCAGCGGCGCTCGCCGCCGATGATCTCGTACTCACCGCGGCTGCCCGGCTTTTCCCGCACTAGGATGGGTTGCAGGACGCCATGTTCCTTGATGCTGTCGGCAAGCTCCTGCAGCGGGCCAGGGTCGATCGGGCCGCGCGGCTGGAAGGGGCCGGGCTGCAGCAGCTCGACCGGCAGGGTGCGGATGCCCTCGCTGCTGGCCGGGCCAGGGGCGGGGGCGGAGGACTCCCCATCAGAGCCGAGAGGCCGCGACCGAGGCGCATGGGCCGCTTGGTGGTGCTCATGCGCGCTTCTGCCGGCGGAGGAATTCGGTGCCGAGCGCCGCATAGGCCTGCGCGCCGGGGGAGCGGGCGTCGTAGAGGCTGACGGGAAGGCCGTGCGAGGGCGCCTCGGTCAGGCGGATGTTCCGCGGGATCACCGTGTCGAAGACCTTGTCCTTGAAGAAGCCACGCACGTCCTGGGCGACGAGTTCGGACAGGTTGTTCCGGCGATCGTACATGGTCAGCAGGATGCCATCCAGCGCCAAGGCCGGATTGAGTGCGCGCTTCACCCGCTCGATCGTCTGGGTGATCTGGCTGACGCCCTCCAGGGCAAAGCATCTCGGTCTGGAGCGGCACCAGCACGCCGTGCGCGGCGACCAGGGCGTTCAGGGTGAGCAAGCCAAGCGAGGGCGGGCAGTCCAGCAGGATATAGTCGAAGCTCGCGGCCAGCACCGGATCGGCCGCGAGGGCGAGGCGCAGGCGGTGCTCGCGCTCCTTCATGGCCACCAATCCCACCTCGGCGCCGGCCAAGTCGTTGTCGGCCGGCACCAGCTTCAGGTTTGGCACCGGCGTGTCGACCAGCAGCTCAGCAAGGGGATGTGCATCGACCAGCAGTGCATAGGCACCGGCGCCACGGCCGGCGCGCTCGACGCCGAGGCCGGTGGAGGCGTTGCCTTGGGGGTCGAGGTCGATCAGCAGGACCTTGTGGTCCGCCGCGAGGACGGTGGCCAGGTTGATGGCGGTGGTGGTCTTGCCGACGCCGCCCTTCTGGTTGGCGAAGGCGATGACGCGGGGATGGGCCCGGTCAGGCATGGAAGCCGGCAGGACGGATCTCACTGAGACGGAGGATGGTGGCATTGGGGTCGGTTCGGCTCGGGAACCGCTCGGTGCGCATGATCCAGGCGCCGGCGGCATCCGTCAATTCCTGCTCGGCGGTGCGGCCCTTCGGGAACAGGGCGAAGCCGCCGGGGGCGAGGATGCGGTGGGCATGGGGCAGGAGGGCCGTAAGCGGGGCAAGGGCACGAGCGGTCAGGATAGCGGCCGGGGGCAGTGTGGCGGCCTCGATCCTTGCCGGGTGGATCTTGACGCGCGGCAAAGCGAGGACACGGGCCGCTTCGATCAGGAAGGCGGATTTGCGTCGGTCGGATTCGACGAGATGTGTTTCCCGGCCGGTGACCAGGGCCAGCATCAGGCCGGGGAAGCCGGCACCCGACCCAAGGTCGACCAGCGGGCCTTCGGCCGGAGGGACCAGGGGGGCGAGTTGGAGCGAGATCCAGGATATGGCGCTGCCAGATGGTGGCCTCGTCCCGCTCGGCGGTCAGGTTGATCCTGGGATTCCAGCGCAGCAGCAGGGCGACAAAGTCGCGCAGCCGCTCCTCTGTTTCACGTGGAACATCGATATCGCCTTGTTTCACGTGAAACACGCCTCAGCCCGGCGAAGATGGACCGCAAGGGCGGCCAGGGCGGCGGGCGTGACGCCGGGAACCCGGCCAGCGCTGCCGAGCGTGGCCGGAGAGGCTTTGGCGAGGCGATGGCGCATCTCGGTCGAGAGGCCGGGGATGGCGGCGAAATCCGTGGTCGATGGGATCGCCAGCTGCTCCTCCCGTTCCAGCACGCGAAGCTCGGCTGCCTGGCGTTCTAGATAAGGGGCGTAGAGCGCCTGGGATTCCAACTCCGCCCGCACTCGCGGCGGCAGATCGCGCAGCCATGGGAAGAGTCTGTCGGCAGCCTCGGCGGTAAGAGCATGCAGGGCGAGTGCCTCCAGCGCACTGCGCCAGCGGCCGTCCTGGTTGATCGGCACGCCGGCCCCGAGATACCAGGCAGGAGAGCCGCCTTCGCTGCGGGCGCGGGCCAGGGCGTCCGACATGGTGGCGACGTAGGCGCGATGAGCACGGGCCCGCTCGCCCCCCACCACGCCCCAGGCAATGCCCTTCTCAGTCAGGCGGAGGCCGGCATTGTCGGCCCGCAGCGCCAGCCGGGATTCGGACCGGGCGGTCAGCATGCGATAGGGTTCGGTCACGCCCTGCAGCACGAGATCGTCCACGAGCACGCCCGCATAGGCCTCGGCCCGGGTCAGCACCCGGTCGGGCGCAGTGCCGCCGGCACAGCAGGCGGCGTTCAGCCCGGCCAGCAGCCCCTGCGCCGCCGCTTCCTCATAGCCCGTCGTGCCGTTGATCTGGCCGGCAAGAAAGAGGCCGGGTGCCGCTCGCACCTCCAGCATCGGGGTCAGCGCGCGCGGGTCAACATGATCGTACTCGATCGCATAGCCGGGCCGGACAATGCGGGCCCGCTCCAGCCCGGGGATGGAGGCGATCAGCGATGCCTGCACGGCTTCCGGCAGGCTGGTCGAGATGCCATTCGGATAGACCGTGTCGTCCTCCAGCCCCTCCGGCTCGAGAAAAATCTGATGCCGCTGGCGGTCGGCGAAACGTACAACCTTGTCCTCGATCGAGGGGCAGTAGCGCGGCCCGACGCCTTCGATCCGCCCGCCATAGACGGCGGTCAGGTGCAGGTTGGCGCGGATCAGGTCGTGCGTCGCCGGCGTCGTTGCGGTGAGAGCGCAAGCGACCTGGCGGTTGGTGATCCGCTCGGTCATCCAGGAGAGCGGCTCGGGCGGGTCGTCGCCCGGCTGCGCCTCCAGCGCCGCCCAGTCGATGGTCCGGCCATCCAGCCGCGGCGGCGTGCCGGTCTTCAACCGGGCCAATGGTAGACCGAGCCGGCGCAGCGTGTCGGACAGACCGACCGAGGGCGCCTCGCCCACCCGTCCCGCCGGAATGCGCGTCTCGCCGATGTGGATCATGCCGCGGAGGAAGGTGCCGGTGGTGATCACTACCGCCCCGGCGCCGATCCGCCGGCCCCTGGCGGTGACCACGCCGGCGACCCGGCCATCGGCGCCGAGCACCAGATCCTCGGCCGCGTCGGCCTCAAGGCTCAGCCCCTCGGTCGCACGCAGCAGCGCCTGCACGGCCTGGCGATACAGCCTGCGATCGGCCTGGGCGCGCGGGCCACGTACCGCCGGGCCCTTGCTGCGGTTCAGCAGCTTGAAATGGATACCGGCGGCATCGGCGGCGCGGCCCATCAGCCCGTCCAACGCATCCACCTCCCGCACCAGATGCCCCTTGCCGACCCCGCCGATGGCGGGGTTGCAGGACATCTCGCCCAAGGTTTCCAGCTTGTGGGTCAGCAAGAGGGCGCGGGCGCCGCAGCGCGCCGCCGCGGCCGCCGCCTCACAGCCGGCATGGCCGCCGCCCACCACCACCACATCGAAGATCACGTCGAACATGCCGCGGGGTATAGCCGACCCCGCGGCTGCGACGAAGCTACCCGACGCGGGATCCAAGCGCGTGCAGCCACATGTTTTGCGCGAAGCGCGGCGCCTCGACCAGCTCCTGCGCATCGACCTCGCCGGCCGCCACCACCTGGCGCAGGCGGGCCAGCATCGCCTCGTCCAGCAAGGAAACCACGCCGCAGGTGATAGCGAAGCCGCTGACCCGCGCCAGCCGCGTCGCCAGCACCGTCCCCGGCTCGGCCTGCTCGGCCAGCAGCTCGTCCACTACCCAGGCCTCGCCGCCGAGCATGGCGTCCTCCAGGATGAGCCCGGCTTCGGGGTGTGGCCCCAGCACCTGGAAGACCGAAAGCCAGGACCGGCTCAGCCCGTTCAGCACCAGCGCCGCCTCGCCCGGCAGCCGCGCAGTGCTGCTTCGCCACCCGGTCGATGGCGCGGCTACGGGCCGGCGGGGCGGTGTAGACCGCTAGGTCGAAGGCATAGGCCAGTTCCTCCTCCGAGGGCTGCGCCATCTCGTCCCCGACCGCGATACCGAGGCGCTCGGCGTGTTCCATCAGCTTCGGCCGCGGCACCGCCTGCACGGCTAGTTCCTGGAAGCGCCGCCGCGCCTGGGCGCAACGGCCGAAGAAATCGCGCAGCTCATCGGCGCTGAGGTTCATGGCGTCATTTCCCAATGCAGAATTCGCCGAAGACCGCGTCCAGAACCGCCTCTACCCCGACCCGGCCGGTGATCCGTCCGATCGCCCGCAGCGCCGCGCGCAGCGATTCGGCGCGCAGCTCCGGCAAGGGAGCGCTGTCGAGCTCGGCCAGCCAGGACGCGGCCTCGGCCAGGGCGGCGCGGTGCCGGGGCCGGGTCAGCGTGGCCTCGGCGGCGAGGCCAGCCCGCGCCGCCGCCTCCTCGGCCAGCCGAGCCCGCAGCGCCTCCAGCCCGGCGCCGGTGCGGGCGGATATGCCGAGCGGCACGACCCCGCCGATCCCGGCCGGTGCCGGGGCCAAGTCCAGCTTGTTCGCCAACACCAGCGCGCCGGGCCGGACCCAGGCCAGGGTTTCCGGATCCGGCGGCGCGTCGGCGGCGAAGACGGTGATCACCAAATCGGCCTCCTCGGCCCGGCGACGGGCGCGGCGGACGCCCTCGGCCTCGATCTCGTCGGCGGCCTCGCGCAGCCCCGCAGTATCGGCCAGCGTCACCGGCACGCCCGCCAAGTCGAGCCGCACCTCCACCACGTCTCGCGTCGTGCCAGCGCGCGCCGAGACGATCGCCGCCTCGCGCCCCGTCAGCGCATTCAGCAGGGAAGATTTTCCGGCATTCGGCGCGCCGAGGATGGCAACCAGCAGCCCTTCCCGCAGCCGCTCGCCGCGGCCGGCATCGGCGAGGTGCGCCTCGATCTCCCCCTGCAGTGCCGCGCCGGCCTGGGCCACGGAATCGTCGAGCCCGGAGGGCAGGTCCTCGTCCTCGAATTCGATGAAGGCCTCCTGCCGCGCCAGCAGGGCGGTCAGCCGCGTCGCCCAGCCGCCATAGAGCCTGACCAGGGCGCCATCCGCCTGCCGCAGGGCTTGGCGGCGCTGGGCGGCGGTCTCGGCGGCGATCAGGTCGGCGATGCCCTCGGCGGCGGTCAGGTCCATCCGGCCGTTCAGGAAGGCGCGCCGGGTGAACTCGCCGGGCTCGGCCGGGCGGGCGCCGGCGGCGACCAGCGCCTCGGCTACCCCGGCGATGACGGCCGGGCCGCCATGCAGGTGCAGCTCGGCGCTGTCCTCGCCCGTGTAGCTGCTGGGGCCGGGGAACCACAGCACCAGCGCCTTGTCCAGCAGCTCGGCCGTGCGCGGGTCGTGGAGGCGGCGGAGCGAGGCATGGCGCGGAGCCGGCAGGCTGCCGGTCAGCGCCGCGACGACCCCGCCGCTGCCCGGCCCGGAAAGCCTCAACAGCGCCACCGCGGCCCGGCCGGCGCCGGAGGCCAAGGCGAAAATCGTGGCCTCAGCCATGGCGTCAGCCCTTCGAGACGACATCCTTCTCGGTCAGCATCAGCCGCGGCACTCGACCGCCTTCCTGCAGATGTGCCGCCAGGATCTCGTCCACATCGGCCGGCGTCTCCGGCCTGTACCAGACGCCTTCGGGGTAGATCACCAGGGTCGGGCCGAACTCGCAGCGGTCGAGGCAGCCTGCCTGGTTCACCCGCACGCCCTCAAGCCCGAGCTCGCTTGACCCGCGCCTTCATGTAGTCACGCAGCTTTTCCGACCCCTCGCGGCACAGGAGCCGCGCCGGTGTCCGTCTGGGCGACGGTTGCAGCAGACGAAGACATGGGCACGGAAATAAGCCGGGGGATCGGCAGGAACGGACATGTCGGGCAACGCGTCTCTCCAAAGCGGGCGCGGTGGGAGGCCGGCCTATCCGGACTCATGTAGCCATCACGATCCCCCGCGGCCAGGGTATGCCGATGCCGCGCCTGGCGTCCCGGGAAGCGGCTCGGAGGGCCTGATGAATCCAGTGAAACCGCATGGATTCAGCCCGCTTTCGCATCCGCTTGACGCCGGGCGGGTGCGGGTGTGCCATCCCTTACTCCCATGTCCTACTTGACCCTCCATACCCCGCTCGGCGAACTCACCGTCTTCGAAGCGGACGACGCGATCGTCGCGCTCGAGTTCGGCCGCGCCCATGCCCCGCCCGGCCTGCCGCCGCCAAGCCCCCTGTTGCGGGAGGCAGCGGCACAACTGCAGGACTATTTCGACGGCCAGCGCACCGCCTTCGCCCTGCCGTTGGCGCCGCAGGGCACCCCTTCCGCCGGCAGGTCTGGGATGCGCTCTGCCGCATCCCGCCAGGGGAGACGCGCAGCTATATCGACATCGCGCGGGAGATCGGCTGCCGCTCGCCCCGCGCCATCGGCCAGGCCAATGGCAGCAACCCGATCCCGATCCTCATCCCCTGCCATCGCGTGGTCGCTGCGGATGGCTCGCTCGGCGGCTATTCGGGCGGCGAGGGTCCGGCTACGAAGCGTTACCTCCTCGCCCTCGAGGCCCGGGCCCGCCCGGCGGCCGCGACGGGCGAGCTCACCCTCTTCCCGCCGGATGGCGGACAACGCCAAGGAACCACCCGATGAACCATGCCATCCGCGTCCATGAGAATGGCGGCCCCGAGAAGCTGGTCTGGGAAGAAGTGCCGAAGCCGGGGCCAAAGGGGGTGAGGTCCTGATCGCGCAGAAGGCGGTTGGGCTGAATTACATCGACGTCTATTTCCGCACCGGCCTCTACAAGGCGCCGTCGATGCCGGTGACAATCGGCATGGAAGGCGCCGGCGTGGTGGAAGCGGTGGGCGAGGGCGTGACCGAGTTCGCCGTCGGGGACCGCGTCGCCTATGCCGGCGCGCTCGGCGCCTATGCCGAATACCGCTGCGCCCCGGCCGAGAAGCTGGTGAAGATTCCTGAGGGCATCAGCTTCGAACAGGCCGCGGCGATGATGCTGCAGGGCATGACGGCACAGTTCCTGGTCAAGCGCACCTATGCCATCAAGCCGGGCGACACCATCCTGGTGCATGCCGCGGCCGGCGGCGTCGGCAGCATCCTGGTGCAATGGGCCAAGCATCTCGGCGCCACCGTCATCGGCGTCGTCTCGACGCCCGAGAAGGCCACGCTGATTAAGACGCTCGGCGCCGACCATGCGCTGCTGACCACCGACAACATCCCCGCCCGGGTGAAGGAGATCACCGGCGGCGCCATGCTGCCGGTCGTCTATGACAGCGTCGGCAAGGACACCTTCCTCACCTCGCTCGACTGCCTGGCGCCACGCGGGCTGATGATCACCTATGGCAATGCTTCTGGCCCCGTCACCACCGATCTCGGCGTGCTGGCAGCCAAGGGCTCGCTCTATGTCACGCGGCCGACGCTGAACACCTACACCGCGAAGCGCGAGGACCTGGTGGCGACCGCCGCCGACCTGTTCGAAGTGGTGAAATCCGGCGCGGTGAAGATCGCGGTGAACCAGACCTATCCGCTGAAGGACGCGGCCGAGGCGCATCGCGCGCTGGAATCCCGGAAGACCACCGGCAGCACCGTCCTCATCCCGTAGGAAATGTTTATGTTGGGTCTCCGGCCGGAGGAATTCCGGCCGGAAGAATCCGGTAGTCTTCCGGTCCGATGGACAGGCTGCAGCAGCTCCAGGTCTTCCGCCGCGTGGTGGAGACCGGCAACATCACCCGCGCCGCGCGGGACCTGGCGATGAGCCAGCCCAGCGTCTCCCGCATCATCAGCGAGCTGGAGCACCGCCTTGGCGTGCCGCTGCTGCTGCGCTCGCCGCGTGGCCTCTCAGCGACCGAAGCGGGGGCGGCCTTCCACCTCGACGCCGTCCGCATCCTGGATGAGCTGGAGGAGGCCGAGGCGGCGGCACGCGGCCTGCAGGGGCACCCACCGGGCTGGTGCGCATCTCCTGCGTCGCCTCCTTCTACAACGCCGTCGTGATGCCCTGGCTGGTGCCCTTCCTGGCAACCCATCCCGGGCTTTCGGTCGAGGCACGGCTGCAGCCGAAGGCGGTCGACCTGATCGAGGAGGGGATCGACCTCGGCATCCGCATCGGGCCAATCCGCCAGCAGTCGCTGATTGCGCGGCGGCTGGGGCGGGTGGATTTTGCGCTATTCGCCGCGCCGGCCTACCTGGCGCGGGCAGGGATGCCGGAGACGCCGGACGACCTGGCACGGCACGAATTCTGCGTCCTGCGCGGGGCACGGCCGGGCGACCAGCTCCTGCTGGAAGGGCCGGATGGCGCCGCCGCCACCGTCGCCATGCATGGCCGGATGGCGGCCGACGCGATCGAGACGACGCAGATCGCCGCCGAGGCCGGGCTCGGCCTTGCCTTGCTGGCGCCGTGGGGGGTGATGGGACAGGTCGCGATTGGCCGGCTGGTGCCGGTGCTGCCGGGCTGGCGGGCCGAGCCGCGCGAGGTCCATGCGGTCTGGCCCGGCGGCCGGGCGCTGTCGCGCCGGGTCCGCGCGGTGCTGGACCTGATGGTGGAGAAGGCCGCGGCGGAGCCGCGGCTCAGGGCGCGATAGGCTTGGTGTAGTAGCAGTACCGATAGGCCTCCCGCAGCCCGAGGCTCTCCTGCAGCGCACGCGAGGCGGCGTTGCTGGACGCCACCTGGGCATAGAGCGTGGTCGCGCGATGCCTTTCCGCCCAGTGCGCCGCGGCGCGGATGAGCCGGGCGCCGAGGCCGCGCCGGCGGAACTCCGGCCGCGTAGCCAGGTCGAAGATGCCGCAGCAGTCGCCGTCCGCCACGGCGAAGAGGCAGGCGGCATCCGCCCCGTCCTCCCGCAGCACCAGCCAGGCGCCACGGGCCGCCAGCAATTCCGGGTTGCGCAGCTTCTCCGCCCGCCGCGTCGGCGTCTGGTACTCGGCGGTGGCGATCAGCGCCATCCAGGCTTCGCTCGGCCCGGCCTCGTCCCGCACCGCGGGGTCGGCCGTGGCGACGGGGGCGAGCGGGCCGGCATGGACAATGGTATCGTCCTTGTCCAAGCCATAGCCGCGCGCCAGCAGCGCCTCGGCCAAGCCGGGTGGGTCGAGCGGCGTCGAGCGGAAGCGGCTCGCCAGGCCGAGCCGGTGATACGTCGCCTCAATGCGTTCGATCCGGGCCTCGAGCGCCGGGTCCGGCGCGGGGTCGAGCGAGCAGCAGGCATTGGCCCGCCCGGTGCCGCCGAGGTTGGCCTTGATGACAAAGGGGCCGTCCCAGGCATGGCGCGGCGCGGGCAGGGCGGAGAGACAGGCGCGTTCGAGCGCGGCGATATCGGTCATGATGGCCGCAGAATGCCCTGCCCTGCGCGCCGGGTCAGCCCTCCTCGGCCGCGAGGCGCTGCACCGCGTCGCGGTAAGTCGCGTCGAACAGCGCGTCCAGCGCCGGGTTGGCGCCCTTCGCGCCGGCGGCGACGCGCCCGGCCCAGCCGACATATTCCAGCCGCCGCGCATGGTCCCAGCCCTTCGGCGGACTGGCGGCGATGGCGCGCAGGTTGGAGATCTTGTCGGCCAGCTTGAGCTGCTTCGCCGCTTCCGAGGCCTTCGGCGCATGGCGGATCTGCAACCCCTTGCGGACCTCCTTCGGCAACGACTTGTCGTCCGAGACCTCCGCTACCAGTCCGGCGACCTCCGGGCCGAAGGCGGCTTCCAGGTGCTCAAGCGTGCAGGGCTCGGGGTCCTGGTCGCTGTCCTCCACCGTGTCATGCAGCAGCGCGGCGATGACGGCGGCGGGCGGGGCGCCATGGGTGGCGAGGATCTCCGCCACCTCCAGCACGTGGTTCACATAGGGCTCCGCAGCGCTGCCCTTGCGGCGATGGCCGGCATGGACGCGGGCGGCGAAGACGGCGGCGCGGAGCGTGTCGGCCAGGATATTGGCCGCGGTGGAACTGTCGGATGTGGTCATGGGCGTACCCGTTCAGCCGGGCACGGCTTCGTGTTCTTTAATCTATGGTCAAGCATGCGGCCATCCGAAGATCATGGTTTGCATATTTGAAACTTCGTCTTCCCAGCGAGGTGCAGTCCATGGGACCCGAACATGCGTCGGCGGGAGACGACCATGACGCCATCACACTCCGCCATGCCACGACGCGCTGGGTGTCCGGCGTGTTGATGGGGTTCCTGTTCTTTCTTATCAGCCTTGCCCTCGCCCCGTTGCCACCATTCCAGGTACTTGACCGCATCGGCTCGGACCTGCTCATCGACTTCGCCTCGCGCCGTGCCGACAGCTATGTCCGCTTTGCCGAAGGCGGCCCGGATCGCATCGTCTTCGTCTCGGTCGACGACGACAGCCTGCGGCAATGGGGCGCGGCGAATGGGCGCGAGGCACGGGGCAGGATCGCCAGATTGCTGCATGCGCTGAGGCAGACCAAGGCGCGCGCCATCCTCTTTGACATCATCTTCACCGGCAATACCCCGGCGGATGCCGGCCTGCGGCAGGTCCTGTCCGAGGATGGCGTGCCGGTCGCGCTGGCGGCCCCGGATGCCGCTACCGTGGGACGCGGCTGGAAGGCGACCATGCGCCTTGAGCTCGGCGAACCCTACCGGACGGTGCAGGAGGGCGGACCACACGGCAAGGTCCATTTCGCCTCCTCCCAGGTCACCCAGCAATCGGATTTCGTGGTCCGCAGCCTGCGCCAGGAGAATTGCGTCCAGATCGACGACCGGTGGCACAGCCTGCCATCCCTCGCGCGGACCACCGCGGCCCTCGCCCGAGGCAAGATGCCGGAGCCGGCGAACCAGGATTGCCCGGATGATTCTCGCATCCGCAACGAGCCCATCTCCTTCCTGATCAGGCCGGACCGGGGCGTCGCCACGGCGCCCGTCGTGGCGCATCCCTGGTTCCGCACCGTCTCCGCCGCCGATGTGCTGCGCGCCCCCGCGGCCATCGACTGGTCGAATGCCGTCATCGTAGTCGGGCAGGACAACGCGACCTCGACGGAGGACCGCTTCGAGACGCCGCTTGGCGAGATGCCGGGGGCGCTGCTCCAGGCGAATGCGCTGGCCGGGCTGCTGCAGGCGCAGCATCCGACGGAGGTCGACCATCTCGCCCATTACCTGCTGGAGCTTCGCCTGCTCCTGGTCACGGCAGGGACCGGGGTCGCGTACTGGCTGGTTAGCCGCCTGGCGCGCCGCCTGGTCGCGCGGCGGACGCCGGCGGGCTGGGCCGGCAGCGACCCGCACAGGAACTTCGCCGCCTTCCTGCTCGAATTGCTGGTCTTCGTCATGATGACCGCCGTGGCGATCGTGGTGGTCGAATTCGTCGCGCTGCGTAGCGGGCTGGCCGCCATCGCGCGCGGGGAATCGGGCTGGGCAGCTTAGCGCCGGTCGCCGGCGTCGCGCTTGAGGCTCTGGTGGAGGTGGGCGGGCTGCTAACCACCTGGGTGGAGCGCGGCGCCGCTGCCCATGTCGCCTGGCTTTGGCGTCTAGGAGCGCTCGGCTGGAAGACGGTCGCGCTGCGCGCCGGCGCGCCGGTCGGCATCGTGCTGGTCCTCGGCGCCGGGCCGGCGCTGGCGGCGGACCCGAAGCCGAACGAGCCGCCCAGGAAGGACACTGCGCCGCCCGTCGCCCTGCTGCGGATCACCGGCGATCCCGGCAACGTCCGGGTCGAGCGGCCAAGGCAGGGCCTGCTGCCCGGCGCTCAGGTCCTCGATCTCTATGCCTTCGACACGGTCCGGGTGAAGCCAGGCGGCACGACCGCGCGGGTGATCTATTTCGGCAATGGCGAGACCCCGAAGGTTGCCGAGACCGACGGCCGCGCCGGGTGGGAGCATGTCGTCAGCGCCACGCCGCCTTCACCGGAAAGCTGGATGCTCTGGCGGTCGCTGCGCGACCTGATCGAGGGCCTGCAGCGCCCGGCCGCGGCGCCGCGGCAGCCGAAGGCGGCGAGCCTCGCGGGCATCGACAACCTGGCCGGCACCACGACCGCGGCGCGGCAGGCGACCTCGGCACCGCGGCGGATCGAGGACAGCATCGCCATGAGCGCCGATACATCCGGCGGCAGCGCACAGCAGGGCGGCGACTGGCAGATCGACCTCGGCAGCTTCGCCGAGGAGGCGGAGGCCCGCAGCGCGGCCTCGGCCGCCGGCATGGCCAGTGGCCTGCGCCCGGGCGGCGTCCTGGTCACGCCGGTCCTGAAGGACGGGATCCGGCGGTACCGCGCCCGGATCGGCGGCCTCGACCAGCTCTCGGCGCTGGAAGCCTGCGGCAAGCTGCGCCCGCGCAACGCCTGCGCCGTCCTGTCGCCGGAGGAAGCCACGGCGGCCGCGGCGGCACCGCTGCGCCACGCGGCGGGGCTCGACGGCGGCAGCTACTTCATCGCCGCGGGCACGGCGGATTTCCCGGTGGTCTGGTCGGGCGGTATCGGGCCCTTCCTGGTGCAGGTGCTCGGCCCGCAGGGCGAGCCGGTGCTAGCCACGCAGACGGTGCGCGACCGGCTTGCCCGTGTGCCGATGGCGGCGCTCGGCCAGACGGGTCAGGGCAGGGTCCGGATCGTCGACAGGACGGATGACAGCGCGATCAGCCTGACGGTCAGCGTGGCGCCGCAGCCGAAGCTGGCCGCCGGGCCGCTGGGCAGGGCGCTGCCGCTGCCGGCGGCGGCCTATCTCTACGCGGAAGCGCCGGGCTGGCGGATCGAGGGGCTACGACGCTTCATGGAGCTGGCGGCTGCCGGCGATGCCGACGCGCAGCCGATCCTCGACGGCATCATGGCCCGTTAGAGCGGATCGCCGGAGGGCGGAACCGCCCGGAGGCGTGGATCCGCCTTGCGAAAGACACGCCAGGGCGGCGCGGGGCCGCGCCGCCCGCCGGCTCAGGTGTTCATCGCCTCGAAGAAGTCGTTGTTGGTCTTGCTGTACTTCAGCTTGTCCAACAGGAACTCCATCGCGTCCTGGGTGCCCATCGGGTTCAGGATGCGGCGCAGCACCCACATCTTGGTCAGCGTGCCGCGGTCGACCAGCAGCTCCTCCTTGCGGGTACCGGACTTGGTGATGTCGATGGCCGGGAAGGTGCGCTTGTCCGACAGCTTGCGGTCGAGGATGAGCTCGGAGTTGCCGGTGCCCTTGAACTCCTCGAAGATGACCTCGTCCATGCGCGACCCGGTGTCGATCAGCGCGGTGGCGATGATGGTCAGGCTGCCGCCTTCCTCGATGTTGCGCGCCGCGCCGAAGAAGCGCTTCGGCCGCTGCAGGGCGTTGGCGTCGACGCCGCCGGTCAGCACCTTGCCGGAGGACGGCACGACCGAGTTGTAGGCGCGGCCGAGGCGGGTGATCGAATCCAGCAGGATCACCACGTCCCGCTTGTGCTCGACCAGGCGCTTGGCCTTTTCCAGCACCATCTCCGTCACCTGCACGTGGCGCGTGGCCGGCTCGTCGAAGGTGGAGGCCACGACCTCGCCGCGCACGGTACGGGCCATGTCGGTGACTTCCTCCGGCCGCTCGTCAATCAGCAGCACCATCAGGAAGACGTCGGGGTGGTTCGCCGTGATGGACTTGGCGATGTTCTGCAGCATCACCGTCTTGCCGGTGCGCGGCGGCGCCACGATCAGGGCGCGCTGGCCCATGCCGATCGGCGCGATCAGGTCGATAACCCTATGCGTGTAGTCCTTGGTCGGGCCCTTGCCGACGCTCTCGACCTCGGCATTCTCCATCTTCAGCCGGCGCGTCGGATAGAGCGGCGTGAGGTTGTCGAAGTTGATGCGGTGCCGCAGGTTCTCCGGCGGCTCGAAGTTGATGGCGTTGACCTTCAGCAGCGCGAAGTAGCGTTCGCCATCCTTCGGCGCGCGGATCTGGCCTTCCACCGTGTCGCCGGTACGGAGGCCGAAGCGCCGCACCTGGGCCGGGGAGATGTAGATGTCGTCCGGCCCCGGCAGGAAGTTCGCCTGCGGGCTGCGCAGGAAGCCGAAGCCATCCGGCAGGATTTCCAGCGATGCCTTCGCCGTAGATGGCCTGGTCGTTGTCCGCCAGTTGTTTCCAGAATCGCGAACATCATGTCCTGCTTGCGCAGGGACGAAGCGTTCTCGACCTGAAGCTCCTCGGCGAAGGAGAGGAGATCGGCCGGGCTCTTGGCCTTGAGTTCGGAAAGATGCATGGCGCGGCGCGTCCAAATGCTGGGGAAGCGGAACCCTTCCCAGTCAGGCCGGCAGTGGCGCGGAGGACCCGCGCCGATGCCCCGGCCGTTCCGCCTGTGCCACGAACACGAAACCGATCCAGCGACTGGATGGAGACGGGGCCGTCGGCCGGCGAAGTCCCGAGGAGAGGAGGGAGGTTGGGCGGCGCGACGCGAAAACGCGCGTGCCACCCGAGGAACAGCGTGACCCTATGCAGGCCGCCACTGTCCGTCAATCGCCCAGATGGTCAATCCTGGCGGCCGTGTCAAGTTCTTCTCAGAAGGGCTTGACGATGACCATGAGGACGATGGCGACCATCAGCAGGGTCGGCACCTCGTTCATCGCCCGCCAGTAACGCTCGGTGCGCGGCCGCTCGCCGCGCTCCATCGCTTTCCGCCCGAGGCTGAGATGATGGTGGAACCACGTCATGCCGAGGACCGAGGCCAGCTTCACGTGCCACCAGCCGGCGGTCCAGCTGACCACGCCCGGGGTCAGGACCAGGGTTATCCCCAGCAGCCAGGCGAGGATCATGGCCGGGTTCATGATGGCGCGGATCAGCCGCCGCTCCATGACCTTGAACAACGCGTCCTGCTCCCCGCCCACCGCCACTTGACTGTGGTAGACAAAGAGCCGCGGCAGATAGAACAGCCCGGCCATCCAGGCGATCACTGCCATCAGGTGGACGGACTTCACCCAAGGGTAGGCCGGCGCTAGGACGTCGAAGGTCACGCCGCCAGCTCCTGCAGCCCGAGCAGCCGCGGCAGCTCCTCCATCCGGGCGAAAGGCACCGCGCCGATGGCGGCGAGGACCGAGGCCTCGGTCTCCCGCGTGAAGCCCAGCACCCGGCAGCCCGCGGCGATGCCGGCCCGGGCACCGAGCAGGCTGTCCTCCACCACCACGCAATCGGCCGGCCGGGCGCCGCAGGCGGCCGCCGCGGCGCGATAGATGTCGGGGGCGGGCTTCGGCCGTGCCACATCCTCGAAGCTGAAGACCCGGCTGCCGAAGGGCTCCGCCAGCCGAGCCGGTCGAGCTTCGAGACCAGCTCTGCCCGGCCGGAGATGGAAGCGACGGCCACCGCCAGCGCCGGCCGCAGCCACTGCCCGCACCGCGGCGACCGCGCCCGGCACCGGCCCAGGCTCCTGGTGCATGGCGGCGGCGATGGTGCGGGAGAGGTCGTGCATCCAGCGCGGCGGCAGTGGGCCGACCCGGGCCTCGATCATCGGCAGCATGTCGGGCGCGGCGAGGCCGAGGAAGGTCTCCCGCGCCTCCTCGGCCGAGATCCGCCAGCCGCGGGCCGTCAGGTCCTCGGCGACGATGCGGTTCACCAAGCCCTCGCTGTCCGCCAGGACACCGTCGCAATCGAACAGCACCGCCGCCGGGCGGCGCGCCAGGGCAGGGTCACGCCAGTTCCTTCACGCGGGCCTTGGCATGGGGGCAGTCGCCGAAGGATTTCGGGCATTGCCGCCCGCCGGCGAAGCTGCAGAGCCGGCGGTTGCCCGCCCGGGCGGCCAGGGCCAGGTCGCGGAGGGCGGCGATGAAGCCGGGGTCGCTGTTCTGGGCGGGGACGCGGAAGTAGCCGGGCACGCCAAGCCGCTCCGCCTCCTCGCGGTACTCGACATCAAGCTCGACCAGGGTTTCCGAATGCTCGGAGACGAAGGCGATGGGGCAGACCAGCACGGCCACCTTGTCATGCGCCGCGCGCTCCAGCTCGTCCTCGGTGCTGGGGCCGATCCATTTCTGCGGGGTGACGCGCGACTGGTAGCAGACCACGTGGTCGAGCCCCGGCATCGCCAGTTGCCCGACCACCGCGGCCACGGCCCGCTCGACCTGCCACTGGTAGGGGTCGCCCGACTTCACGATGCTCTCGGGCAGGCCGTGGGCGGAGAACAGGATCCGCAGCGCCACGCCGTCCGGCAGCGCGGCCCGGGCGCGGTCCCAGGCGGCGCGCACCATGGCGGCGGTGGCCGCGGCGAAGCCCGGGTCGGAATGCCAGCAGCAGAGCGTGGTGGTCGGCAGGTCGATGCCGGCCTTGTGCGCCGCCCGGTTCCATTCCGCCAAGCTGCTGCCCGTCGTGGTCGTGGAATATTGCGGGTAGAGCGGCAGCAGCAGCACCTCCTCCGCCCCCCAGGCGGCGACCTCGGCTGCGCAGGCGTCGCTCATCGGGTGCCAGTAGCGCATGGCGATGAAGCAGCGGTATTCGGCATCGGCCTCCCCGGCCAGGGCGCCTTCCAGCGCGCCGCCTGGCCTTCGGTCAATTCCAGCAGCGGGGAGCCGCCGCCGAGGATGGCGTAGTTCTCGGAGGCCGCCTTGGTGCGCCGCTTGGCGATGAACTTGCCGAGCCAGGGCCGGATGAAGCCCGGCACCCGCAGGATGGCGGGGTCGCGGAACAGGTTCTCGAGGAAGGGCCGGACGCTTTCGATCCGGTCCGGGCCGCCCAGGTTGAACAGCACGATGGCCACGCGCCGGCGGGCCGCCCCGGCGGGATGGTCGTCGGGCACAGCGGTCGAGCCGGCGGGCGCGGTCAGGTCCATGGCGCTGCACATGACATGCCGGCAAGGGAGGTCAAGCCCGCGCTCCGCTCCGGCCGTGACTCAGCCGGTCCGGACCAGCCGCACCAGGGCGGAGACATGCTCGGGCGGGGTCACCTTCTCGATCCCATGCCCGAGGTTGAAGATGTAGGGCCGCCCCCGCATGGTCCCGAGAATGCTGCGCGCCTCGGCCTCCAGCGCCATGCCGCCGGCGACCAGCGCCAGCGGATCCAGGTTGCCCTGCAGCGCCTGGTTCGGCGCGACCGCCGAGGCCGCCCAGCGCAGGTCCATGGTGGTGTCGACGCCGAGGCACTGAACCCCGGTCCGCTGGGCGTATTCGGCCAGCATCGGACCGGCGAGGCGCGGGAAGCCGATGATCGGGATCGCCGGGTTCACCTTGCGGATGGCGCGGACGATCTGCCCGGTCGGGTCGATCACCCAGCGGCGGAACTGGGAAGGCGAGAGGGTGCCGGCCCAGCTGTCGAACAGCATCAGCGCCTCGGCCCCGGCCTCGGCCTGGGCCAGCAGATAGGCGGTGGTCGCCTCCACCAGCGTGCGGATCAGCTTGCCGAAAAGCTGGGGCTCGCCATAAGCCATACCGCGGGCCGCGGCGAAGTCGCGGCTGCCATGGCCTTCTACCATGTAGCAGGCGACCGTCCAGGGGCTGCCGGCGAAGCCGATCAGCGTGGTCTTCTGGGCATGGGCGTCGAGCGCGGCACGGACCAGGCGCACGGTCTGGATGATCGGCGCAGCATTGCCGGCGCAGACCGTGGGATCGAGCGCCTCGATCGCCGCGGCGGTGCGGACCGGCTCGAGTTGCGGTCCTTCGCCTTCCGCGAAGCGCAGCGGCTGGCCCATGGCCCAGGGCACCATGAGGATGTCGGAGAAGAGAATGGCGCCGTCCATGCCGTAGCGGCGGATCGGCTGCAGCGTGACCTCGGCCGCCATCTCCGGATTGGTGCAGAGCGCGATGAAGTCGCCGGCCTGGGCCCGGACTTCCCGGTATTCCGGCAGGTAGCGTCCAGCCTGGCGCATCAGCCACATCGGCGGTGGCCAGACGGTCTCCCCGGCCAGGGCGCGCAGCATCGGCTTGGATTGAGTCGTCGAGGGGGTCGCCTGGCCCGGCGCGGGACGTTCAGTCTCCATCGCTCTACTCTCTCGCAAGAAAACAGGATTCTTGAAAGGTGGTAGGGTCTGTTGATGGCTGTGGACAATGTGGAGCCAATTGCCTCGCGAACCATCCACAACCCTGTCCACAGGCAGGTCGGGCGGCGACTCGGTTGAATCCTGGGGATAATCCCGGACCGCCCGGATTCATCGCCGGACCCCCTCGCGATCCTCCCGCCGGTCGGATCGGACAGGACCTCGTTAACCCCGTCCCCCAATCCCGTTCGAGCGGCTAGAGTTTTCCCCGGTATCCCCCGCTGTCCACGGTATCCTCCCCATCATGCCCCTCCGTTCCATCAACCTGCATCTGGTCTCCGACAGCACCGGGGAGACGCTGAATTCCATCGCCCGCGCGACCCTCGCCCGGTTTGAGGACCATCACGTCGTCCACCACCGCTGGAGCCTCATCCGCTCCCGCCTCCAGCTCGACCGCGTGCTCGAGGGCCTGCAGCACGAGCCCGGCCCGGTGCTGTTCACCCTGGTGGATCGCAGCCTGCGGCATGCGCTGGAGGAGATCTGCGAAAGGCTCGGCGTACCCTGCCTCTCGGTCCTCGACCAAACCATGGACCTGCTGCAGGGCCAGATCGGCGCCCAGGCGAAGGAGAAGCGGGCGGCGCAGCATGTCATGGACGCCGACTACTTCCGCCGGATCGACGCCATGCACTACGTCCTGGCGCATGACGACGGCCAGGGCACGGCGGGGATCGCCGAGGCGGATGTCTGCCTGGTCGGCGTCTCCCGGTCGTCCAAGACGCCGACCTGCTTCTATCTGGCGAACCGGGGCATCAAGGCGGCCAACGTGCCGATCGTGCCGCATGCCACTTTGCCGCCCGAGCTCGACAACCCGCGCTGCCCGGTGGTCGGACTGACCATCGAAACGGCGGCGCTGATCGAGATCCGCCGGCACCGGCTGCGGCTGATCGGCGCCGATGGCGTCCGCCAGGACACGACCGACTACATCGACCCGGAGAGCGTGAAAGCGGAGATCCTCCAGGCCCGGCGGCTCTGCACTGCGCATGGCTGGCCGGTGATCGACGTGACCCGACGCAGCATCGAGGAGACGGCGGCAACCGTCCTGCAGCTGATGGAGGCCTGGCACGCCCGCCGCGGCCAGGCTGAGGCCGAGGCGCAAGGCCGGCCTCGTGAGCCCGGCCCTGCAGGCCGCGTCGCCCGCGCTGATCCTGGCCAGCGCCTCCACCGCCCGCCGGGCGGTACTGGCGGCGGCCGGGCTGCGCTTCACCGCACAGGCCGCCGCGGTGGACGAGGCCGCGATCAAGGAGAGTGCCCAGGCCGAGGGCATCGCGGTGGAGGAGGCGGCGATGCTGCTGGCCGAGGCCAAGGCGCAGCGCATCGCCAGCCGGCACCCGGAGGCGCTGGTGATTGGTGCCGACCAGATGCTGGTCTGCGGCGACCGATGGTTCGACAAGCCGGTGGGGATGGACGACGCGCGGGAGCACCTGCGGGCGCTGCGCGGCCAGACGCATGAGCTGGTCTCGGCCATGGTCTGCTGGCGCGGCGGGGCGCGGATCTGGCAGCACCTCGCCCGGCCGCGGCTGACGATGCGGGACTTCTCGGACGGATTCCTCGAGACCTATCTGGCGGTGGAGGGCGAGGCGGTGCTGGGCTCGGTCGGCGCCTACCGGTTGGAGGGCCCCGGTGTGCAGCTCTTCGACCGGGTCGAGGGCGAGCACAGCGCCATCCTCGGGCTGCCGCTGCTGCCCTTGTTAAACTACCTTCGGCAGCATGGGGTGCTGCTGCGCTAAGCAACCGGATTTGTTATTTAGCATCGCTTATTGACTACAATGTGATAATACACGATCCTGTGATGATGGCGGCTTCGCCGTCTTCCTGCGCAGGGCATGTTCCATGAGATTGCAGCAGCGGCCGATCGACGAGGCACCGCGCGCCGAAGCCGGCCATCGCAGCGACTCCGCCCTGCGGCTCCGCGGCCACTTGGCGCTGCTGGAGGAGAACCATGGGGAGACCCCTGGTGCGGCCCCGCCAGCCTCGCGCTGGCGACCGGCCGCAGCTATGCCGAAGCCAGCATGTTGCTCCGCAGCATAGCACCCGCCTGGTACCCTGCCGAGGGCCCGATCGTGACCGCCTACTGGCGCGACCTGCTGGGCGCGTTGGAGGTGGCCGGGGTCGCGCATGCGCCGCTGGACTTGCCCGAGAAGCGCCGCAGCCTGATCCGCTTCGCCCGGGACGGGCTGGCACCCGGCTGGTACCTTGTGCGGATCACCGACCATTTTCTGCTGCTGCGCAGCCATGGCTTCGGCGTCACCACCCTGTACGACAACCGGCATACCGGGGTGTTGGTCTCGGCGAAGACCCATGGCCTGCGGCATGTGACGCATGCGGCGCGGCTGCTCGGCGGTCTGCCGGCCGCGGCCTGAGGCGTCAGCCCTCAGGCGACGCCGCATCCAGAACCGCCGCCAGCGCCGCCAGGGTTTCCGGCTTCAGCCGGCGGATGTCGCGCGCCAGGCGGTTGGCCAGCGCGGTCGCCTCGGCGCTCAGCCCCGCGGTGTCCACCACCACCCGCGGGTGCGAGACGCGGGCGAGCCGCACCATTTCCTCGGCATCGTCCCAGATCAGGCCGAAGAATTCATTCACTTGGTGGATCAGCCCGGGCGAGGGCCGTCCGCGATGCCCATGCTCGAGCGCTGAGAGATAGGCGGGCGAGACGTGCAGGGCCTGGGCCAGTTCGGCTTGGCTGACGCCGCGGGATTCCCGCAGCGCCCGGAGCCGGGCGCCGAAGGGCGTCACCGGCCGGCACCTTTCCCCCGGCGCAGCAGCAGCACCACGGCGCCGGGATTGCCGGCCGCGTAATGCGCCGCGCCCAGCAGCAGGTGCCGCAGCTCGGGCGCGTTCAGCCAATGCGGCAGCTCCCGCCGCAGCACGCCAATCTCCTGCCCTGCTGAGCCCTTGCCGGTGACGATGGCGACGCAGCGGATGCCGTCGCCCTGGGCGTCGTGCAGGAACCGACGAACAGCCCCGTGCGCGTCCTGCACGCGGCGGCCATGCAGGTCGAGCGTCCGCTCCGGCCGCATCTCCCCCGGCGCAGCGCCTTCCAGCGCTTGGTGTCGAGCCCGGCCGGGGCATGGCCGATCTGCAGCTCGACCCCGCGATGCGGCGGCGCCGGCCGCGGCTTCGAGGGCACGAGGCCCGGCGCCGCGGGCGCGCCGGACATGGCGGCCGTGGGCGGCGGGACCGGGGCGGGCGGCGGCGTCAGTGCCTTGCCCGGCAGCGGCGCCACCTGGGCGCGGCTGGTGTAGATCTGCCAGAGCGTGCGTTCGGCTTCGGTCAGCCCCTGCCGGGCGCGCGGGCGCGAAAGCGCCGCCGGTTTCAGCCAGGACGCCACGGGATGCTCAGTCGCCGGGGGCGGCGGGACCGCCGGGCACCGCTACCGGCGGCGGCGCGACCGCATCGCCCATCGGCAGCGCCGCCGGGTCGTCGTCCACGAGGATGATGTGCAGCCGCCGCGGCCCATGCGCGCCGAGCTCCAGCGTCTGCTCGATATCCGCCGAGCGCGAGGGGCCGGTGACGAACATGATGTTGCGCGGCATGAAGCCACCCGATCGCGCGTCCTGGTTCTCCGCCCGGAGGCGGTCCCAGGCTTCCTCATAGGCGCCGACGATGGCGCTGGCGCGCAGCACCACCACCTCGGTCTCCGCCAGCAGGTTCAGCGTGGTGGGGCGGCCTGGGGCGGAGGGCAGCATCAGCGTGCCCGTCTCGGCCACCGCAGCCCAGCCATGCTGCAGGCTGACCTGGTCGGTCGCCTCGGCCCGCCGCCGCTCGAATTCCAGCAGCGGGCGGTCGGACCAGGGGATGGTCTCGAATTCCGGGTTCGGCGCCATGACGAAGCGGGAGGGCAGGTTCTGCGCCGCGAGATACTCGGCGAGCGCCGCCGGCACGCCGGCGAGGTCCGGCACGCGCTCGACCGTGCCGAACTCCTTCTCGACGTTGCGGATGAACAGCGCCACCTGGTCCGGCCGCGGCAGCCGGGAGCGGGCCGGGATCAGGTGGCGCGGATGCGTCGCCAGCCGCCCGGCCAGCATCGCCTGCTGGTCGGCCGGCAGCGGCCCGCGCTTCAGGCCGCGGCGGATGGCGCCGAGAATGGCGTCCTTGGTCATCGCCGCGCCTCCCGCTGCGCCTTGGAATAGCGGGCCATGAAGGTGCCGCCCGGCTCCGGCGCCGGCAGGTCGCGCCCCTCGGTCCAGCCGCCGGCCAAGGGCAGGGAGCGGAAGGCGCCCTTGCCGCGCCCGAGCAGCCCGAGCGCGCCGATCGCCGCCCGGGTCGCCCAGCGATAGGCGGTGGGCCGGCGGGCGAACCAGGCCCAGAGGTTCAGGTTGCTGCGCTGCGCCGTCGGCGTCAGGTGCCGCTCGAACTCGCGCTCCCGCCAATGCCGCATCAGCTTCGGCAGCGGGATCTTCACCGGGCAGACGCTCTCGCAACGGCCGCAGAAGGTGGAGGCATTGGGCAGCAGCCCGGTCTTGTCGATACCAACCAGCGAGGGCGTCAGCACCGAGCCCATCGGCCCCGGATAGACCCAGCCATAGGCATGCCCGCCGACCGCGCCATAAACCGGGCAGTGGTTCATGCAGGCGGCGCAGCGGATGCAGCGCAGCATCTCCTGGAAGTCGGTGCCGAGCATGTTGGACCGGCCGCCGTCGATGAGCACCACGTGGTACTCCTCCGGCCCGTCCAGGTCGGGCTCCCGCCGCGCGCCCGTGGAGAAGGTGGTGTAGACCGAGAAGTCCTGGCCCGTGGCGGAGCGCGCCAGCAGCCGCAGCAGGCTGGTCGCGTCCTCCAGCGTCGGGACGACCTTCTCGATGCTGGCCAGTGCGATGTGGACCCGCGGCAGGGTCTGGGTGAGGTCGCCATTGCCCTCGTTAGTGACGATGACGCTGCTGCCGGTCTCGGCGATCAGGAAATTGGCGCCGGTGATGCCGACATCGGCCTGGAGGAACTTCTCCCGCAGCTTGGTGCGGGCCTCGGCCAGGATGTCGCGGCGCTCGGCGAAGACGCGGTCGGCCGGCAGGTCGGTGTGCAGGCGGCGGAAATCGGCCTCCCAATCCTCCCGGTTCAGGTGGAAGGCGGGGGCGATGATGTGGCTGGGGTGCTCCTGACGGAGCTGCAGGATGTACTCGCCGAGATCGGTCTCGACCGGGCGGATGCCGTTGGCTTCAAGATGCGCGTTGATCCCGAGCTCCTCGGAGATCATCGACTTGCCCTTGGTGACGGTCTTCGCCCCCGCCTTGCGGCAGATCTCCAGCACCGCGGCGCGGGCGTCGTCGGGCGTGCTGCACCAATGGACCTTGCCGCCGGCCGCCAGCACCTTCGCCTCATAAGCCTCGAGATAGAAGTCGAGATTGGCCAAGGTATGGTTCTTGATGTCGCGGCCGATATTCCGGAGCTGCTCGAATTCCGGCAGATTGGCCACCGCCTGGGCGCGGCGCTGCAGGAAGGCGCCCTTGGCGGTGCCGAGCGCCTTCTGCAGGCCGGGATCGGCCAGGGCGCGGGCGGCGTTCTCCTTGAAGGCGGGCGAGGTGATGGCGACCACGGGGCAAGCTCCTGTCTGCCCCGTATGTAGCGCCTTATGTCCCGATGGTCAGGGGGCGGCGGCTACTGCTTCGCCTCCACCAGCCGCTTCGCCTGCTCGACCGCAGCGTTCCCGGCATCGGCGACCCGGCGCAGTTCCTCCCGCGCCGCGGCCAGCTCCTCCTCGCTCTGGTCCTCTAACGCGATGAGCCGGTTGTGGGCGCCCTTGGTCGCCCGGATCAGCTCGTCGAGTTTCACGTGGATCGCCTGGGTGTCGCGGTTCTGCGCGTGTTGGATCAGGAAGACCATTAGGAAGGTGATGATGGTCGTGCCGGTGTTGATCACCAGCTGCCAGGTATCGGAGAAGCCGAAAACCGGTCCGGTCACCGCCCAGGCCAGCACCACGCCGACCGCCGTGATGAAAGCCCAGGACCGCCCGGCCTGGCAGGAAGCCCATTGCGCGGCGCGGGCGAAGGGGGATGGTTCGGCCATGCAGTGGAAACGCCGCATGGCAAGCCATCGTTTCGTTCCTGCGGGTTAAACCCCCGCAATCACTCTGCGGCGGCGGCGAAGAAGCGGTTCTTCAACCCCTTCTGGTTCTCGTAAATCGAGCCCTGCTTCTCCGCTGGCGGCAGCGGCAACTTCACCGGCACCGCTTCCAGCCGCGGCGTCAGGGTCGGCTTGCCCGCGACCATCAGCTTGTCATAGGCCTCCATCCCGTCGGGGAAGCCCAGAAGCGGCCAGGCATCCGCGGCGCGGAACTGGAACAGCAGCAGCCGCCGATCGCGGTTCGATGTGTTGGGGGCCGAGCCATGCACCGCGCGCACATGGTGGACGGTGATCGAGCCCGCCTTCCCGGTCAGCGGCACCGCCGCGCCGTAATCCACTTCCTTCTTGGCTGGGTCCATAGCGCCGCAAAAGCGGCCGTCTTCCCCATGATGGTCGTGCACCACCGGGTCCTTGTGGCTGCCCGGGATGATCAGCAGGGGGCCGTTCTCCAGCTCCATGTCGTCCATCATCACGCCGACGGCGGCCAGGTCGTCGTTGGTGTGCGGGTAGAAGGCCCAGTCCTGGTGCCATTCGACCGCGGCGCCGAAGCCGGCCGATTTCAGATTCAGCTTGGCGGTATCGAAGCGGATGTCGGGGCCCCAGAGATCCTGCAGCACCGCGACGATCTTCGGGTGCCGCACCAGCGCCGCATAGGCGGCATGGTGCACGTGCGGCGCCTTGATCCGGCGGACGCGCGGTTGCGCAGGGGTGTGGCTGTCCTCGAGATCGTAGATTGCGTCATGCGTGGTGACGGCGCGGGCACGCTCGACGAAGCCATCGGTCACCGCGCGCAGCTCGGCGACCTCGGCCGGGCTCAGCACGTCCGGCACCACGATGGCGCCGACGCTCTCGTATTCGTCCTTCTGAGCCTGGGTGAGCATTGTCTTGGCCTCCCTCACGTCCTGTACCAACGCTGGGCCGCGCGCTGCGCTTCCCGCATGCTCTCGGCCGGCTTCTGCTGGCCGGTGACGACGCGGGCAAACATGTCGACCACCACCCAATTCTCGCCGACCGCCCCGGCGGCCGGGGTGATCGGGCCACGATAGCCCTCGTAGAAGGGGGTATCCATGGCGTCGCTATAGACCTTCAGCTTGGGGTCAGAAGCCCAGACCGCGCTTTGCGCATAGGCCTTCAGCGGCTGCGACCAGTAGCCGAGGCAGCCGGTGAGCCAGGGATCGTACTGCTCCGCCTCCATCATGAAGCGGATGTATTCCTTCGCCGCATTCGGCACGCGGGTGTATTTCGGCACCATGGCGCACAGCGTCAGCGCCGTCTCCGGCGCCTTCTTCGCAGCGCCGTAGGGCATCTCGGCATGATCGGTGTCCGCGGCGATGGCGTTTTGCGCCGCGTCCGTCGCGGTCTTCAACGAGTAATAGACCGAGACGCCGTTCTGGGTCAGGCCGATCTCGCCGGAGATGAAGGCGCGGTTGTTGCTAACCCCGTTCCAGGCCATCGTGCCCGCCACCATCGTCTCCTGCATCGCGCGGGCGTAGTCGAGTGCGCGGGAGGTCTGCGGGCTGTCCAGCGTGACCTTGCCTTCCTCATCCACCAGCGATGCGCCATGCGACCAGAGCAGCCAGTTGGCGTAGCCCGGCGCGTCGCCCGGCGCGTGGCTTAGTGCGAAGCCGCAGGGATGGCCGATGCGCTTCAGCCCCTGGCAGAGCTTGAGGAATTCGCCGAGGTCGTTCGGAATGCCATCGAACCCGGCCTCCTTCACCCAGGACTTGCGGTAGACCACCGGGCCGGTGGTGCCGCCCATCGGCAGGCCGAGCCAAGCCTTGGATTTCCAGCGCCTTCCGTAGGTCTCCGCCAGCTCGTACCAGCCGCCGTATTTTGCGCCGAGGTAGTCGGCGAGGTCGGTGACCTCGAGCAGCTTGTCGGCATAGAGATGCGGGTCGGCGCTGAAGCCGATGATGACGTCAGCCCCCTGCCCCGTATTGGTGGCGACCGCGACCTGCACCGGCATGTCCGGCCAGTTCACGTAGTCGACGCGGACTTCGATCCCGGTCTTCTCCGTGAAACGCTTCGTGTTGGCGTTGAAGATCGCCTCGTCTGGGTCGATGTACTTGGCCGGGCGCAGCACCCTCAGCCTGGCACCGCGTTCCAGCGGGAAGCTTGGCGCCGGCACATCGGCGGTGGTGATGGCGCGGGCCGGCTGGGCGAGGAGCAGCCCGGCGCCGAGCGCCATGGCCCCACGCCGCCCCGGCAGGGACGCTTTGGGATCCTGCATCGTTCTTCCTCCCGCGGTTGGCCCGCTACGCAACGCTAACGGCATGCCGCGCCGGCCGGCAAGCCGCGTGACCGCGAGCGACGCCGGCGATACCCTCCCCCAAAAGGACAGGAGGAAACGCCCATGGACCAGGCGATGGCCGGATGGCCGGCGCGCGTGGCGGCCGAGGCGGCGCTGGAGCGCCGTGGCCGCACGCTGGATGCCGATGTGCTGATCGAGATCGGCGACAAAGCCTGGCTGGCCGCGATCCGCCGCGGCCAGGTGGTGGCGCTGCAGCGCGGCCCCTTCGTGCTGCCCGCCTTCACCCTGGCGCTGCGCGTCACCGCTGAGGGCATGGCCCGCTTCCTGGCGCCCGCCCCGGTGCCGGGCTGGCACGACCTGCTGGCGCTGCGCCGCCAGGGCGCGCTGCGGATCGAGGGCGACACCACGGTTTTCTTCGCCCATCTCGCCTGGTTCAAGGCCGCGCTGGCGCTGCTGCGGCAGGGCCCGGCGCAGGCGAAGCCTGCGGTGCCCGCGACGCCCTGGGGCGAGCCGTCCTTCGAGCCCGTAACCGGTCGCTACCTGCGGATGGACATCGCGGGCCGGCCGCACCGCGTCTATGTCGAGGAAGCGGGCGAGGGCACGCCGCTGCTGCTGCTGCACACCGCCGGCAGCGACGGCCGGCAGTGGCGCGACCTGCTGAACGATGCGGAGATCACCCGACGCTTCCGCTGCATCGCCTTCGACATGCCCTGGCATGGCAAGTCCTCCCCGCCCGCGGGCTGGGAAGGGGAGGAATACCGGCTGACCACCGCCGGCTATACCGGGCTGGTCATGGCGGTTTCGCAGGCGCTCAGGCTCGACCGGCCGATCGCCATGGGCTGCTCCATCGGCGGCCGGATCGTGCTGGACCTGGCGGCGGAGCACCCGGAGAGCTTCCGGGGCGTCATCGGCCTGCAGGGCAGCGCGTTCACCGGCAGCTACTACGACCTCTCGGTCCTGCACCATGCGCGTATCCATGGTGGCGAGGTCTGCGGCGCGATGGTCTCGGGCCTGGTCGGACCCTCTGCGCCCGAGGCTGGCAAGTGGGAGACGCTGTGGCATTATATGCAGGGCGGGCCCGGCGTGTTCCGAGGCGACCTGCATTTCTACGCCGAGGAAGGCGACCTGCGCGGCAAGCTCGCCCGTATCGACACCGCGCGCTGCCCCGTCGCCCTGCTGTGCGGTGAGTTCGACTATTCCTGCCGGCCGGAGGATACCCGGGCGACCGCGGCGGCGATCCCGGGGGCGACGGCGGTGATCATGCCGGGCCTCGGGCATTTCCCGATGAGCGAGAATTCGCCGGGCTGCGGCCGCATCTGCTGCCGGTGCTGGAACGGATGGCGGGGCGCTGAGCGCCCCGCCCTTCAGCAGGCCGTTGCGTGCCGCTGCTTGATCAGCCGCAGCACCTCGTCGGGGTCTTCCGCCCACCAGCGCTTCGACAGCAGCTTCCACCTCGACGAAGCCCCGGTAGCCTGCCGCCTCCGCCATGCCGCGGATGCGGGAGATGTCGATGCAGCCGTCGCCCATCATGCCGCGGTCGAATACCAGGTCGGTCGTCGGCACCAGCCAGTCGCAGGCATGGAAGGCGGCGATGCGGCCAGTGGCGCGCGTCATCTCCCGTTCCAGCGCCGGATCCCACCAGACGTGGTAGACGTCGAGCGCGACGCCGGTGCCGGCGCCCAATTCGTCGCAGAGGTCGAGCGCCTGGCCGAGCGTGCTCAGCACGCTGCGGTCGGCGCAGGTCATTGGGTGCAGCGGCTCAAGCGCCAGGGTCACGCCGGCCGCGCGTGCCTCGGCCAGGACGGCGTGCAGCCCGTCCCGCACCATGGCCCGCGCGCCGGGCAGGTCCTTCGATCCGGGCGGCAGGCCGCCGCAGACCATCACGAGGCAGGCGGCGCCCAGCGCATGGGCCTCGGCGATGGCGCGGCGGTTGTCCTCGATCGCAGCGGCGCGGCCGGCGGCCTCGGCCGCGGGGAACATGCCGCCGCGGCAGAGGCCGGTGACGGCCAGACCCGCATCGCGTATCTGCTGCGCCGCGGCCTCGACGCCCATGGCGTGAAGCACGTCCCGCCAGGGCGAGATGCCGGGGATGCCGTGCCGGGCGCAGCCCTCGATGCAGTCGGCGAGACCCCAGCGTTCCTTCACTGTGACGGTGTTGAGGCTGAGGGGACCGGGCGGGCTCATGCGATGCCGTACACCGCGAGCAGCGAGCGCATGCGCGCCGCCGCAAGGTCCGGATCGCTCAGCAGCCCCGCCGTATCGGCCAGGCGGAACAGCTCCGCCAGGTGCTGGATGCTGCGGGTCGATTGCTGGCCGCCAACCATGGTGAAATGGTCCTGGTGGCCGTTCAGCCAGGCCATGAAGACCACGCCCGTCTTGTAGAAGCGGGTCGGCGACTGGAAGATATGGCGCGACAGCGGCACGGTCGGCGCCAGGATGGCGTGGAAGCCGGGCAGGTCATTGGCGGAGAGTGCCGCCAGCGCGCCGCCCACCGCCGGCGCGATCGGGTCGAAGATGCCGAGCAGCGCGTCGGAATGGCCCTCCGCATCGCCGGCGATCAGCTCCGGGTAGTTGAAGTCGTCGCCGGTATACATGCGCACCCCGCCCGGCAGGCGCCGGCGCATGGCGATCTCCTTCTCCTTGTCGAGCAGGCTGATTTTCACGCCATCCACCTTGGCGGCGCTGTCGCGGATGACGGCGAGCGCCGTCTCCATCGCCTTGTAGTGGTCGGCCTCGCCCCAGTAGCCGTCGAGCGCGGGGTCGAACATCTCCCCCAGCCAATGGATGATCACCGGCTGCTTCACCTGCGACAGGATGCGGGCATAGACGCGTTCGTAGTCGGCCGGGCCGCGCGCCGCCTTGGCAAGGGCGCGGGAGGCCATGAGGATGATGCGGCCGCCCATGCGCTCGACCGCGGCGCATTGCTCCTCATAGGCGCGGATGACGTCGTCGATGGTGACGTCCGGACCGGGGGCGAGATGGTCGGTGCCGGCGCCGCTCGCCATGACCGCGCCGGGCATGTCCTGCATGGCGTCGAGGCTGCGCCGGATCAGCTTCCTGCGCCGCCGTCCAGTCGAGGCCCATGCCGCGCTGCGCGGTGTCCATGGCCTCCGCCACGCCGAGGCCGAGCGACCAGAGGTGGCGGCGGAAGGCGATGGTGCGGTCCCAGTCGACCTTGGCGTCGAGCCAGGGGTCCTGCTCGGCCAGCGGGTCGGCGACGACATGCGCGGCCGCGAGCGCCAGGCGCGGGAAGGGTGGCGTCGCCTTGGGGAAGGCGCGCGGGGCGCTCAGGGTGAAGGGGCGCAGGCCGTCCGGGGTGGGCAGGGTGATGGTCGGCATCGTCGTCTCCCGCAAGGGAGGCAAGAGCGGGGGGAACCCCCGCACCCCCCTTTCTTTTTGTGAGTCTGGCACCCGTCGCGTGGCGGGTGCCGTCCTAGGCTTCGAGCTTTTTCAGGTCGATCCAGCGCCGCTCGCGCCAGCTCCGCAGCCCGGCCTCCGCCAGCTGCACGCCCTTGGCGCCGGCCATCAGGTCCCAGGGAAAGCTGCTCGTCTCGCCGGCGAGGTAGCGCAGGAACATCTCCCACTGCACGCGGAAGCCGTTCGGGTAGTCCTGGCTGTTCGGCACTTCCTGCCATCCCGCGAAGAAGTCGATCGGCTGCGGGATGTCGGGGTTCCAGACCGGCTTCGGCGTGTTGACGCGGCTCTGCGTCCAGCACTTCTGCAGCCCGGCGATGGCGCTGCCATGCGTGCCGTCCACCTGGAAGGTCGCCAGGTCGTCGCGCCTGACGCGCGTCACCCAGCTGGAGTTGATGTCGGCGACGACCCCGCCCTTGAGCTGGAAGGTCGCATAGGCCGCGTCGTCGACATCGGCCTTGTAGGGCCGGCCGTCCTCGCCGATGCGCTCGGGGATATGCGTGGCGCCGAGGCAGCTCACCGCCTCCACCTCGCCGAACAGGTTGTCCAGCACGTAGCGCCAGTGGCAGAGCATATCGAGGATGATGCCGCCGCCCTCGGCCGCCTTGTAGTTCCAGGACGGGCGTTGCGCGGGCTGCAAATCGCCCTCGAAGACCCAGTAGCCGAACTCCCCCTTCACGCTGCAGATGCGGCCGAGAAAGCCGCTGTCGATCACCATCTTCAGCTTGCGCAGCCCGGGCAGGAAGAGCTTGTCCTGCACCACGCCATGCTTGATGCCGGCGGCCCTGGCGCGGCGCGCGACGTCCAGCGCATCCTCCAGCCGGTCGGCGGTCGGCTTCTCGACATAGACGTGCTTGCCGGCGGCGATCGCCTGGCGGATCAGCCCGGCGCGGAGCTGCGTGGTCGCGGCATCGAAGAAGAGCTCGTCCTTCGGATCGGCCAGGCAGGCGTCGAGGTCGGTGGAGACGCGCGCGACGCCATGCGCCCGCGCCAGCGCTTCCAGCTTGTCCCGGTTGCGGCCGACCAGGATCGGGTCGGGCATCAGCCGATCGCCATTGGCGAAGCTGCACGCCGCCATCGGCGCGGATCGCGGCGATGGAGCGCACCAGGTGCTGGTTGGTGCCCATGCGGCCGGTGACGCCGTTCATGATGATGCCGATGCGGCGTTCCGCCATGCTGCCCTCCCGCTTGGCCGGCTCTTGGGTAACCGGCTGGTTACCCTGGCCCGCCCGGACGCGGATGGTCAAGCCTCACCACAGCCCCGGCACGAAGCGGTGGCGGACGCGGCGGGCGTAGTCGTCGTAGCCCGGCAGGCCTTCGCGCAGCGCCGCCTCCTCCCACCCCACCCGCAGCGCCAGCACGGTGGCGCCGACCGGCAGGCCGAGCAGCCCGAGCGGCGAGCCCAGCAGCAGCGGCATGCCGAGGAAGATCAGCAGCGCGCCGGCATACATGGGGTGGCGGACGAAGGCGTAGGGACCGGTGTCGATGACGTGGTGGCCGCGTTCCGGCTGCATCCGCACGGCGGGGGAGGCGAAGCTGTTGGCGGCGAAGGTCCAGGTGGTCAGGGCGTAGCCGCCGATGAACAGCAGCGCGCCGATCCCCTGCACCCATGCCGGCATCGCGGCGAAGCGGTGTTGCATCGCATCGCGCCCCATGCCGAAGAGCCAGAAGCACCACAGCAGGCCGACGCCGAGCAGCAGCAGCTTGTCCCGCCGCGGTTGGTTGCCATGCGCCGGCAGGGTCATGCGTTCGCGCAGCAGCGCCGGGTCGTGCCGCAGCAGGAAAAGCCCGACCGCGATGCTGCCGAGGCCGAAGAGCGCCAGGAAGATCCACAGCGCCGGCCAGTCCGTGGTGCGGGCGCCACGGTAGAGCAGCCAGCCCTGCGCCAGCAGCACGATGACGGTCTGCAGTAGCAGCTTCCCCAGCATCACGGCCGCAGGTACCCCCGCACCACCTCGATGCAATGCGCCTCCCGCGCTGCCAGCGCCGCCTCCTCGCCGAGGTCGGCGCGGAAGATCGTCGACAGCGTGTGCAGGTTGGCCACGTAGAAATGCCCGAGCGCGACGATGGTGATGTAGAGCTGCACCGGATCGATGCCGGCGCGGAAGACGCCGGCGGCCTCGCCCCGCGCCAGCACCGTGCCGATCTGCCCGACCAGCGGCGAGTACATCGCCGGCACCTGGTCGCTCTGCGCCAGGTAGGCGGCGCGGTGGATGTTCTCCTGGTTCAGCAGCGCGACGAATTCCGGATGCGCCGCGGTGTAGCGCAGATTAAAGGCGACGAGCCGCGCCATGGCCTCCTCCGGCGGCAGCGCATCCACCGCGAGCGCCCGCTCCTCCACCCGCTTGGCGGCATAGGCGGCTTCCAGCACCGCCAGCCAGAGCGCTTCCTTGCTGCCGAAATGCGCGTAGATCATCCGCTTGTTGGCGCCGGCCCGCGCCGCGATCTCGTCCACCCGCGCGCCGGCCAAGCCCTTGGCGGCGAATTCCGCCGCCGCGGCGTCCAGGATGCGCTGCCGCGTCGCCGCGGCGCGGGGCGAGAGCGCGACGTCCATCAGGCCAGCACGCGGTCCAGCAGCGCGTCCGGCACCACCTCCTCCGCATCCGCCAGCGGGTCGCGCGGCAGCACGCGGTGGCGCAGCACGGCGCTGGCCAGCGCCAGCCGCTCGACATCGCCCAGCCGCCCGGCCTCCCAGGCCATCGCGGCGGCGGAGGTCAGGTGATAGAGCGCGCTCGCCGCCTGCCGGGCCAGCGCCGAGTTCTCCTGTGCGCGTTCCGCCAGCGCCGCGGCGCGGTCGAAGAGCGGCAGCGCCCCGTCCAGCGCCGCGCCATTGCCGAGCAGCCCGGCGACATGCGCCCGCAGCACCGGCAGCGAGCCTTCGCGCTGCGCCGCGCGCAGCACGTCGAGCGCGACGATGTTGCTGGTGCCTTCCCAGATGCTGCCGAGATGGCTATCGCGCAGCAGGCGCGGGTCGGCCCATTCCTCGATGTAGCCGCAGCCGCCGCGCACCTCCATCGCGTCGCCGGTGACGCGGCGGGCGTCGCGGCAGGCGCGGAATTTCAGCAGCGGCGTCAGGATGCGAAGCAGCGCATAGGCGCCGTCCTCCCCGGCGTCGCTGCGCCGCAGCGCCTCGGCCGCCTGGAAAACCATGCTGCGGGCCTGCTCCATCGGCAGCACCAGCTTCATCAGCTGCCGTCGCATCAGCGGCATCTCGATGATCCGCTGGCCGAAGGCGATGCGGTGCCGCGCCACGTACATCGCCTCGGTCACCGCCCGGCGCATCAGCCCGGCGGCGCGCATGCCGTTCGACAGGCGGGAGGCATTGACCATGTCGGCCATCTGGCGGAAGCCGGCCTCCGGCTCGCCGACCAGGAAGGCGGTGGCGCCCTCCAGCCGGACCTCGCCGCTGGCCATGCTCTTCGTGCCCAGCTTGTCCTTCAGCCGAACGATCCGGTAGTCGTTGGGCGCACCGTCCGGCAACTCCCGCGGCAGGAGAAAGAGCGAGACGCCGCGCAAGCCAGCCGGCCCGCCCTTGCGGCGCGCCAGCACCAGCGCCATCCCGGCATCGGCATTGCTGCAGAACCACTTGTCGCCGCTGAGGCGCCAGGTGCCGTCCGCGGCTTCCTCGGCCAGCACGGCGGTGGCAGCGATGTCCGATCCCGCGCCTTGTTCCGTCATGAACATCGCGCCCTGACGCAGCGCGTCGAGATCGATCGCGGTCAGCGCCGGCAAGTACCGCGCGACCAGCGCCGGGTCGCCGAAGCGGCGCAGCGTGCGGGCCAGCGCGTCGGTCATGGACAGCGGGCAGCAGAGGCCGAATTCCGCCTGCACGAAGAGATAGGTCAGCGCGTATTTCGCCACCGGCGGCATCGGTGCCGGCCAGCCCAGCACGCCGGGGCGGTGCGACATCGCCGCCAGCCCATAATCGGCGAAGGCGATCCGTTCCATTTCCCGATAGGCCGGGTGGTAGTCGATGCCTTGCGCATCCTCGCCGCGGCGGGTGCGGTGGCGCAGCACCGGCGGGTTGCGGTCGGCCAGCCCCGCCAGCTTGTCCAGCCTTCCGCCGGCCAGCGCGCCCATGCGGTCGAGATGCGGCGCCAGATGCGCCAGAAGGTCGGGCGGCAGATAGAGCGATAGCAGCGACGCCGCCCAGGGATCGGCGCGCCACAGGTTCAGCCCGCGGCTGTCCGGCACCGCCTCGGCGCCGACCGGCGGCACGCCGGCATCCCTGCTTCGGATATGCGTCATGGCGTTCTCTCCCGAGGGCGCATCCTAGCGACCCGCGGCGGTGCCTGGCACCCCCTTGGCGCGGCGCTGCCTGCCCGGCAGGATCGCCGCCGCAATCCAAGGGGGAGACAAGGCCATGAGCTGGCAGCCGAGCGAGCGCTACCCGGACCCGTCGATCGTCGCGCTCGATCCGTCCTTCAAGAAGTACCACCTGGCGCTCTCGGCGGTGGAGCGGCTCTGGACCGGCTCCCGCTGGGGCGAGGGGCCGGTCTGGCTCGGCGATGCACGCTGCCTGCTCTGGTCCGACATCCCGAACAACCGCGTGCTGAAATGGGACGAGACGACGGGCACGGTCTCGGAATGGCGCAAGCCGTCGAACAACGCCAATGGCCACACGCGCGACCGCCAGGGCCGCATCATCGCCTGCGAGCATGCCGGCCGACGCGTCGTGCGCTTCGAGTATGACGGCAGCATCACCGTCATCGCCGAGAGCTACCAGGGCAAGAAGCTCAACAGCCCGAACGACGTGGTGGTGAAGAGCGACGGCAGCATCTGGTTCACCGACCCGCCCTTCGGCACCTATGCCTTCTACGAGGGCATCAAGCTGCAGGCCGAGCTGCCGCACACCAATGTCTACCGCGTCGATGGTCAGAGCCTGGAGATCACGCTGGTGGCCGACGACATCGACCATCCGAACGGCCTGGCCTTCAGCCCGGACGAAAGCCTGCTCTATGTCATCGAGAGCCGGTCGGAGCCGCGCAACATCCTGGTCTACGACGTGGTCGGCGGCACGAAGCTGGCGAAGCGTCGGGTCTTCTACGCCTGCAAGCCGGGCGAGACGCCGGACGGTTTCCGCGTCGACATCGACGGCAACCTCTGGTGCGGCTGGGGCATGACGGCCGAATACGACGGCGTGCGGGTGCTGGATGCCGGCGGCGTGCCGATCGGGCATATCCACCTGCCGGAGCGCTGCGCCAATCTCTGCTTCGGCGGCCGGCACCGGAACCGGCTGTTCATGTCGGCGGCGCAGTCGCTGTTCTCGCTCTACGTCAACACGCAGGGCGTCGCAGGCGGCTGAGCAAGGCGGACCGACACTCGCCGCGCGGCGAGTGCTAGACGCGGAAAATAGATGAGGGGTCCGGGGAGAATACCTTCTCCCCGCCCTTGCTTACATCTTCTTCCCCGTCGTCCAGCCGCCATCCACCGCCAGGATGCTGCCGGTGACGAAGCCATTCTCCTCGGCCGCTAGGAACAGGATGGCACGGGCGATCTCCTCCGCTTCGCCCCAGCGGTTCAGCGCATGGATGCCGCGGATCACCTGCGAGTATTCCGGGTCCTGGAAGTAGCGCTCGGTCATCGCGGTGCGGGTGACGCCCGGCGCCACCGCGTTGACCCGGATGCCCTTCTCGCCGAGTTCGAGCGCCATCTCCTTGGTCAGCCCGACCACGCCGTGCTTCGACGCGGTGTAGGCCGCGCGGTTCGGCGCCGCCATCAGGCCGAGCGTCGAGGCCAGGTTGACGATCGAGCCCGGCTTGCCCTGCGCCACCAGCCGCCGCGCGAAGGCCTGGCTCGGCAGGAAGGTGCCAGTCAGGTTCACCGTGATGATCCGCTGCCACTCCTCGAAGGAGAGGTCTAGCACCGAGACGATCTCGCGGATGCCGGCCGAGTTCACCAGCACGTCGAGCCGGCCGAGCGTGGTCTCCGCCGCCTCGACGAATGCATCGACCGAAGCCGGCTGGGTGACGTCGAGGCGGAAGGCCTGCGCCTCCCCGCCCCGCTTGCGGATCTCGGCCGCCGTGGTCTCCGCGCGCTCGAGATCAAGGTCGCCGACCGAGACGCGCCCGCCCTCCTTCGCTGCGGCGTAGCAGACCTGCTGGCCGATGCCGCTGCCCCCGCCGGTAACCAGCACCGCGCGATCCTGGAACCGCATGTCGTTTTCCTCCCGCCTGCGCCGGCTCGGTTGCGGCGCCCGGGGCATTCTGCCGGTCAGGTCACCCGTGGCAACCGAATGTCGTCAGCGCCCGGCGTCGCTCGCTGCCAGCAGCGCATGTGAGACCAGCGCCGAAACTGTGCCTATGGGTGGCAGGTCGGCCGGCGGCTGCACCGGCAGCAGGGTGGCCAGCCGGTCGAGATCGCCCGCCATCTCCCGCGCCGCCGCGTCCGGCACGCCTTGCAGCAGGCCGAGGGCGCGCCGCGCCAGGGCCTGCGCCTCGGCATAGGCGGCGCGGTCGGCCAGGCGGCCACATTCCTGTGCCGTGCCAAAGGCCTCCAGCGCCAGGGCGGTGACGCCCGCCGCTCGCTCGACCGGCGGGGCGGCGGGGATCGCGGCCTCCACCGCGCGCAGCGCCGCCGCCCGGGCCGCAGCATCGGCGGGAGCCGCGGCCAGCGGGGCGAGCGCCACCTCCAGCGCCGGGTCGGGGCCGTCGCCGCGCCGAGCGAGGCGAGCCGGCCCCTCATCGGTCGCGGCGGCGACCAGGATCTCGGCGCTTTCGGCATCGCCGGCCGCGTGGGCCGCCGCGGCGCCCTCGATTTGCGCCGCCATGCGGTCGAGGATCAGCGCGCGTGATGCGGGGGTCGCGGCCCCGCCTTCCCCCGCCTCGCCGCCTTCGCCGGCTTCCCCGAGCGGCGCCGGCACGGCGGCGACGCAGCCCGGCTCGGCCGCCAACGCCGGGGCGTCGGCGCCGGCCAGCAGCACGGACATGCCGAGGCCAAGCCAGAGGCGGGGGCGGTAGGAGGTCATGGCGTCTCGGTGTTGCGAATGGATTGCAATACTATGGGATGCGAGAGGGCCGGGGAACGCCGATGCTGCTGCCAATCGGGGGAATTCTGGACGCGGCGGGGCTGGCGCGGCTCCGTGACCTGCTGGCCCGCGCCTCCTGGCAGGACGGGCGCGGCACCGCGGGCGAACGCGCCGCCGCGGTGAAGAGCAACCTGCAGGCCGACCCGGCCCATGCCGCGACCCGCGCCGCGGCGGCAGAGCTGGAAGCGGCGCTGCGGGGCCACCCGGTCTTCGCAGCCGCCGCCATGCCCCTGCGGCTGACCCGGCCGCTGTTCAGCCGCACCCCGGCCGGCGGCGGCTACGGCCGGCATGTCGACAATGCGCTGATGGGCGAGGGCCCGGCCGCGATCCGCACCGACCTGGCCTGGACGCTGTTCCTGGGTGGCGAGGTCACTGGCGGCGCCCTGGTGATCGAGGACGCCGGCGGCGAGCGGGCGGTCGCACCGGAGGCGGGGCTGCTGGTGCTCTACCCGGCCAGCAGCCTGCATCGGGTCGAGCCGGTCCAGACCGGAGAGCGGCTGGCCGCCTTCGGCTGGGTGCAGAGCCGGGTGCGCGACCCGGCCCGGCGAGCCTTGCTCTTCGACCTGCATCTGGCCGAGACGGGGACGGCGGATGCCGCCCTCCGGGTCCAGCTCGCCCGCGCCAACCTGCTGCGGATGTGGGCGGAAGGCTGAGCGCCTGGACCATCGTGCCGAACTTCCGGTTCGGCACGATGGTTCAGCCTATTTGGCAGCAAAGCTGATTCATGCCTGCGGGCGATGCTGCCCTGCGGCGACCGCCTTATTCCGCCGCTTCGGCCGGCTGGGCAGTGCCACCATGCTTGGCGCCGCGCTTCGGCTCGTGCTTCATCTCGGCCATCGCCTTTTCGACATGGCGGGAGAAGACGTAGTCGGCCGGACGTTGGTTGGTCAGGTCGATCTCGGGGGCCATCTCGCCTTCGGTCCGCGGGCCGCGCATTTGCACCGCGAGCGCCTTCCAGGGGCGCTTCACGGCATCCACGACCGCAGTCGCCTCGAATCCGCTATGCACCATGCAGTCGGCGCACTTTTCATAGTTGCCGGTGCCGTACTTGTCCCAGTCGGTCTCTTCCATCAACTCTGCGAAAGTCTTCGCATAGCCCTCGCCCAGCAGGTAGCAGGGCCGCTGCCAGCCGAAGATGTTGCGCGTCGGGTTGCCCCAGGGCGTGCAGTGGTAGGTCTGGTTGCCGGCCAGCATGTCGAGGAAGAGCGGGCTGTTGCCCATCTTCCAGCCCTTGCCCTTGCCGCGGGCGAAGATGCCGCGGAACAGCTCCTTGGTCTTGCGTCGGTTCAGGAAGTGCTGCTGGTCCGGGGCGCGCTCATAGGCATAGCCGGGCGAGACCATTATGGCGTCGACGCCCATCTCGGTGACGCTGTCGAAGAACTTCGCCATGCGCTCGGGCTCGGCGTTGTTGAACAACGTGGCGTTGATCGCCACCCGGAAGCCGCGCGCCTTGGCATCCTTCAGCGCCGCCACGGCGCGGTCGTAGACGCCGGTCTGGGACACCGCCCAGTCGTGCTGGTCCTTGTCGCCGTCCAGGTGGATGTCCCAGGTGAAGCGTGGATGCGGCTTGTACTGCTCGATCCGCTTCTCCAACAGCAGGGCATTGGTGCAGAGGATGATGATCTTGCCGCGCGCCAGGATCTTCTCGACGATCTCCGGCATCTCCTTGTGCAGCAGCGGCTCGCCGCCGGCGATCGCCACCACGGGGGCACCGCACTGGTCCACCGCATCCAGGCATTCCTCGACCGAGAGGCGCTTGTTCAGGATGGCGTCAGGGTAGTCGATCTTGCCGCAGCCGGCGCAGGCCAGATTGCAGCGGAACAGCGGCTCCAGCATCAACACCAGCGGGTAGCGCTTCCGCCCGGCCAGATGCTGTTTCAGGATATAGGCGCCGACCTTGATCTGCTGCCGCAGCGGGATACCCATACGCCGTCCACTCCTCCTCGGGCGAGGTCCCTGGCTGGGGACGCGCCGGCCCGCGATGATGATCCACGGATGCCATAGCATGCGTGGCAAGAACCACACCCATTCCCGGCAGATCAGCCCCGCGCCAGGCGGCGGGAGCTCACGACGCCGCGCTCGCCTCCGGCTCCAGCAACGCGGCCGGCAACTTGAACTGCACGTCCTCGACGATCCCGCCCATGGTCGCAACCTCGACCGGGCAGAGCCGGGCAATGGCCGCGATCACTTCCTGCACCAGGGCTTCCGGGGCGGAGGCCCCGGCCGTGATCCCCACCGTCTCCGCCCCCGCATCCAGTCCGGCTGCAACTCCGTCGCGTCGGCGATCATGTAGCAGGGCACTCCCTGCTCCGTCCCGATCTCGCGCAGCCTGTTGGGATTGGAACTGTTGGCCGCGCCGACAACCAGCAGCACGTCCACCTGCCCTGCCAATTCCCGGACCGCCGATTGGCGGTTCTGGGTCGCGTAGCAGATATCCCGGGTATCCGGGCCCTGGATGTCGCTGAAGCGCCGGCGCAGCGCCTCGATCGTCGCTCGGGTGTCGTCCACCGAAAGCGTGGTCTGGGTCACGTAGGCGACGGGCCGGTCGGGCGGGATCGGCAGCCGGTCGACCGCCTCGGCGGTGGCGACCAGGTGCACCTCGCCAGGAATCTGGCCCAGCGTGCCCTCGACCTCCGGATGCCCGGCATGGCCGATCAGGATCACGGTGCGGCCCATCGCCAGGTAGCGGCGGCCCTCGTTGTGGACCTTCGAGACCAGCGGGCAGGTCGCGTCCAGCACCGGCAGGCGGCGCCCGGCGGCATCCTCCTCCACCGCGCGGGAGACGCCGTGGGCGGAGAAGACCGTCACTGCGCCGGGTGGCACCTCGTCCAGTTCCTCGACGAAGCGGGCGCCCTTGGCCTCGAGCGATTCCACCACGCGGCGGTTGTGTACGATCTCGTGCCGCACATAGACCGGCCGGCCGTATTTCTCGAGCGCACGCTCGACGATATCCACCGCCCGGACAACCCCGGCGCAGAATCCCCTGGGCTGCGCCAGTATGATCCGCATTCCCCCTCGCCCCCGCTTTCGACGCACGCCTCGTCATGCCACACCGCGTGGTATCCGGAAGCGCCGCATCTTGCGCCATCTGATTTTTGCGGCAGGTTGCGGCGCGCTTGCAACCAGGGAAGGAATATTCCTTCTTCCCGAGGAGAACTGTCCCTGTCTTCGTCCCACCCCCTGGTTCAAATCGGCGGCCGGCTGCTGCCGTTTGTGTTGTTGGTCCCCTTGCTGTGGCCGGGGCAGGCCGCCGCGCATGCCGTGGTCGTCGCCTCGGACCCCGCCGCCGGGGCCAGCCTGACCGCCGCGCCGCGGCAGGTGACCGTGCGATTCAACAGCCGCATCGACCATGGCCGCAGCCGGCTGGTGCTGGTCGGGCCGGAGGCCGTGCAGGTCCCGCTGGACCCGGCGCCGGAGGGCGAGCCGACGGTGCTGCAGGCCCCGGTTGCCGCGACCAGCCTCGCGCCCGGTGCCTGGCGGCTGCGCTGGCAGGTGCTGGCGGTGGATGGCCACATCACCCGGGGCGACATCCCCTTCACCCTGACGGCGCCCTGAGCCGCCGCCGGTGGAACAGCTCCTCGACCTCTACGGCTTCGCCAGCGTGGTGCTCCATGCGGCCGAGCTTGTGTCCCGCACCGCCCTGCTGGGCGGCGTCATCTTCTGGGTCCTGCTGGCCGTCCCGCTCGGCCGCTGGCTGCCGCCCGGCGATGCCGCCCGGCTGCGGGCGATCGGCCGCGGCGCGGTGGTCTGGTCGGCGGTGGCGACGCTGGCGGCGACGCTTAGCCTGACCGGGCTCGACCTCGCAGCCCTGTCGGCAACACTCGACTCGCCCCTCCTCGACCTGCTGGGAGCCGATTTCGTCCGCGCCGCGGCGGTCGCGGTGGCCGGCATCCTGCTGCTGCTGGGGCTCGCCCTGGGTCCTGCCTTGCCTGGTCCGACCCGGCGCTGGGGGCTGCTGGCGGCCGGTTTGGCGCTGCTCCTGGGGGCGACTGCCGGCAGCCATGCCGTGGCGCGGACCGAGGACCGGGCCATGCTGCTGGCCGCGACCGGGCTGCACCAGCTTGGCGCGGCCTTCTGGATCGGCGGGCTGCCGGCGCTGCTGGCCAGCCTTCGCCTCGACGCCCGCTTCCGCCCGGCTGGTCGGCCAGCGCTACTCGCATCTCGCGGCGGCCGGGGTCGGGCTGATCCTGCTCGGCATCGCCGGCTATTGGCTCGGCTATATCGGCAGCCTCGAAGCGGTCTACGGCACCGCCTATGGCGCCATGTCGGCGACCAAGGCTGTGATGCTGGCGATGCTGCTCGTCCTCGGCGGGTCCAACTGGCTGCTGCTGCATCGCATGCGGGCATCGGAGGCCGGGCTGCTGCGGGTCCGCCGCTTCGTCGAGACGGAGATCATCCTCGGCATCGCGGTGCTGGCCGTCGCCGCCTCCCTCACCTCCGTCCCCCCAGCCGCCGACCTGCCGGAAGACCGGGTGAGCTGGGGCGAGATCGCCGAGCGCTTCACCCCGGCCTGGCCGCGGCTCGAGAGCCCGAGCCATGCCGACCTGGCGCTTCCCGCCCTGCAGGCACAGCTGGATGCTGAATGGCAGAAGCGGCAGGCGGCCCAGGCGGCCAAGCCGCAGGCCTTCACCCCGGGCGAGGGCCTGTTGCCTCCGCGCAACGCGCAGGACATCGCCTGGTCCGAGTACAACCACCACTGGGCTGGGGTGATGGTGCTGCTGGTCGGCCTCGCCGCCCTGCTGGACGCGACCGGGCGGGTGCGGCTCGCACGGCACTGGCCGCTGGTCTTCATCGGCCTAGCCGGCTTCATCTTCCTGCGCTCGGACCCCGAGGCCTGGCCGCTCGGCGAGATCGGCCTGCTCGAGAGCCTGCGCGACCCGGAAGTGGTGCAGCACAAGCTGGCCGGACTGCTGGTGGTGGGCTTCGCCGTCGTCGAGTGGTGGGTGCGGCTCGGCCGCATCACCGGGCGGGCGCGCTTCGTCTTCCCCTCGGCCATGGTCGCCGGTGGCGTGCTGCTGCTGGCGCATACCCATGCAATCTCCAACGTGAAGGACGCGCTGCTGGTCGAGCTGTCGCACCTGCCGTTGGCGGTGCTGGCGGTGGTCGGCGGTGCCGCCCGCTTCACCGAGCTGCGCGGGCCGGCGGAGATGGCGCGCGTCGCGCGCTGGGTCTGGCCGGTCTGCCTGGTGCTGATCGGCCTGCTGCTGATCCTCTATCGTGAGGCCTGAAGGCAAGCCCGGGGAAAAGGTATTCTCCCCGGACCTCTCATCTATCTTTCCGAGTCTTGCATTCGCCGCGCAGCGAGTGCCGACTCATAAAAACGAAGCGAGGGGTTCGGGAAGGAAATACTTGTATTCGCCCCGACCTTGCTTTTCTGTCCCTTGAAAGCGTGCCGATTTTCCAATGACTAATGATACGCCCCTTGCCGCCCGGCTGGCCGCGCGCCTGGTCGGCTGGAGCATCCGCCGCCCGGCGCTGGTCCTGGCCTTGACCCTGCTGGTCGCCGCGCTGTCCTGCTGGGCGGTGGTCACCCGCTTCGCGCTGAATACCGACGTCGTCGCGCTCTTCCCCCAGGACCTGCCCTGGCGGCAGACCGAGGTGGCGATGGACCGCGCCTTCCCGCAGCGTGTGGATCTTATCGCTGTGGTGGTGGACGGTGCGACGCCGGAGGTGGCGGAACGCGCGGCGGCGGCCCTGACCGGGGCGTTGGAAGCCCAGCCCGCGCTGTTCCGCAGCGTCTCCCGCCCCGATGCCGACCCTTTCTTCCATCGCAACGCGCTACTCTTTCTGGATGAGGCAAGCGGTCCGTGCCGCCACCGAGCGGATGATCGCGGCGCAGCCCCTGCTCGGGACGCTCGCCGCCGATCCAAGCCTCCGCGGCGTCGGTCGGACGCTGGAGCTGGTGGCCGAAGGCCTGGCCCGGGGCGAGGGCGACCGGGAGGTACTCGGCCCGGCCCTCGCCGCGCTCGCCGGCAGCGCCGAGGCCGCCGTCGGAGACCGCCTCGTGCCGCTCGACTGGGCCAGGCTCTTTACCGGCCAGGCGCCGGACCCGCTGGCGCTGCGCCGCTTCATCCTGGTCAAGCCGGTGCCGGACTACGGCGCGCTCGCCCCGGTCTCGGCGGCGGTCGATGCGGTGCGGGCCGAAGCGGCGCGGCCTCGGCCTGACGGCGGAGAACGGGGTGCGCGTCCGCCTTACCGGCGACCTGGTGATGGCGGACGAGGAATTTCTCCACCGTCTTCGGCAGCGCCATCGTCGAGAACATCCTGTCGCTGGTGGCGGTCGGCTTCCTGCTCTGGCTCGGCCTGCGCTCCGGCCGGCTGATCTTCCCGATCCTCGGGACCCTGGTGCTCGGCCTGCCGATCACCGCCGCCTTCGGCCTGCTGGTGGTCGGGCCCTTCAACCCGCTCTCGATCGCCTTCGCCGTGCTCTTCATCGGCTTCGGGGTCGATTTCGGCATCCAGTTTGCTGTCTCGCTTCGTGAGCAGCGCTAGCCGCCTGGCCGACCAGCCCCTGCCCGCGGCGCTGGTCGAGGCCGCGCACGGTGCCGGCGAGGCGATCGCGCTGGCCGCCATGGCGCTCGGCTGCGGCTTCCTCGCTTTCCTGCCGACCGACTACCGCGGGGTCTCGGAACTCGGGCTGATCGCCGCGGCGGGGATGGTGGTCGCCGTCATCCTCAGCCTCACCGCCCTGCCCGCCTGGCTGATGTTCACCCGGCCGCGGCCGGAACGCGAGCCGGTCGGCTATGTCGCGCTCGGCCGGGTGGACCGCTTCCTGGCGCGGAACGCCGCCTCGGCGGCCGCGGCGGCGCTGCTGCTGGCCTTCGGCTGCGCCGCGACGCTGCCCTGGCTGCGCTTCGACACCAACCCGCTGAACCTGCGCAGCCCGAGGACCGAAGCCGTCGCCACCTTCCGCGAGCTGATGCGCAGCCCCGACACCACGCCGAACACCATCGACGTACTCGCCGCCGATCTGCCAGCGGCCGAGGCCCTAGCGGAGCGGCTCGAGGCACTGCCGGAGGTCGCCGGCACCGTCACCCTGGCGAGCTTCGTACCGGCCGAGCAGAACGCGAAACTGACGCTGATCCAGGACGCCGCCGACCTGCTCGGCCTGACACTGGCGCCGCCGGAGGTCGCGCCGGCGCCGACCGACGCCGGCGCCACAGCGGCGCTGGCCAAGGCGGCAGCGGCGCTGCGTGCGTCCAGCGGGGCGGAGGCGGCGCGGCTGGCCGCGGCGCTGGACTCCGTGGCGGCGGCACCCGCGCCGGCGCGCGACCGTCTGGCGGCGGCCCTGCTGCCCGGCCTTGCCTCGACGCTCGATAGCCTGCGCCAGGCGCTGACCGCCCGGCCGGTGACGCTGGACAGCCTGCCCGACAGCCTGCGGCGGTCCTGGATCGCGCCCGACGGCCGGGCCCGGATCGAGGTCCGGCCGCACGACCTGTCGGACCATTCGGACGTCATGGGCCGCTTCGGCCGGGCAGTGCAGGCGGTGGTGCCGGACGCGACCGGCCCGGCGATCTCGGTCCGGGAAAGCGCCGAGACCATTCAGGGCGCCTTCCTCCAGGCCGGGGTGATCGCCACCGGCCTGACCGTGCTGCTGCTGGTGCTGGCCCTGCGATCCGTCCGGCTGGCGCTGCTGGCGCTGGCGCCGCTGACCCTGGCCGGGCTGCTGACCATGGCGACCTGCGTGGTCATCGGCCAGCCGCTGAACCTGGCCAATGTCATCGCCCTGCCCCTGCTCTTCGCCCAGGGGGTGGCCTTCAAGATCTATTACGTCGTCGCCTGGCAGCATGGCGAACGCTCGCTGCTCGCCTCCTCGCTCACTCGCGCGGTGGTATACAGCGCGCTGACCAACGGCACCGCCTTCGGGGCGCTGGCGGTCTCCGGCCATCCGGGCACCGCCAGCATGGGGCTGCTGCTGATGTTGAGCCTGCTCTTCGCCCTGACTGCCGTGATGCTGACCTTGCCGGCGCTGCTGCCGCTCTTTGCCCCGGATGCGCGCCGACCGTGAGCCGCCCTCGCTTGCCGCCGGGCGGATACTGGGTCTAGGGGGCGCGTGTTCCACGCATTCCTCGCCTGGCTCGAGGCGCTGCCCTGGCAGCGCCAGCTGCTGGCCGCCCTCGGCCTCGGCCTGCTCTCCGCGCTTGCGCTACCGCCGGTGCATGCGGTACCGGTGCTGCTGCTGGCCATCCCGGGCCTGCTGACCCTGGCCGGCGCGCAGTCCCACTGGCGGCGGGCGGCCTGGATCGGCTTCGCCTGGGGCTGGGGGCATGGCGTCGCCGGCATCTGGTGGGTGACCGAGGCCATCCTGAAGGATGTCGAGCATTTCTGGTGGCTGGTGCCGCTGGCGGCACCGGCGCTGGCGGCGGTGCTGGCGGTCTTCGTCGTGCTGCCGGTCCTGGCGGCGCGGCCGCTGCCAGCCGGCTGGCAGCGGATGGCGGGCTTCGCCGGCGCCTGGGTGCTGGCCGAACTGGCGCGCGGCGTTGTCTTCACCGGCTTCCCCTGGAACCTGATCGGCACCGCCTGGGCCTTCGCCGCGCTGCCGGTGCAGGGCGCCGCCGTCATCGGCGTGCATGGCTTGTCGCTGGCGACGCTGCTGCTGGCCGGGGTCCCGCTGCTGCGCGGCCGCGCGCCCTGGGCGCTCGGAGCGCTCGCCCTGGCTGGCTTCGCCGGTTTCGGCGCCTGGCGCCTGGCACTGCCCGCCCCGCCGGACCAGCCGGTGCAATTGGTGCTGGTGCAGGGCAACGTGGCGCAGGAGGTGAAGTGGCAGCAGGACCAGCGCATGCCGATCTTCCAGCGCTACCTGGGCCTGACCAAGGCGGCCGCCGCCGCCGCCCATATCGCTTCGCCCTCGAATCAAATCGTCGTGATATGGCCCGAGACGGCTAGCCCCTTCCTGCTCACCCAGGACCCCGAGGCGCGCCGGCTGGCCGCCGAGGCGCTGCCGGTGGGTGCTCGGCTGCTGGGCGGCACGGTGCGGGCCGAATGGACCCCGGAGGGACGGCTGCGCCAGGTCTGGAACAGCTTGGCGGTGCTCGATTCCGCCGCCCGGGTGCAGGCGGTCTACGACAAGTCGCACCTGGTGCCCTTCGGCGAGTACATGCCGCTGGCGGGGCTGATCCCGATCCGGATGGCCGCGGGCGGAATGGATTTCTCGGCCGGTCCCGGACCGGTGCCGCTGGCGCCGCCGGGCCTGCCGCCCTTCGGCGCGCTGATCTGCTATGAAGTCATCTTCCCTGCCGCCGTCACGCCCGAGCCACGTCCGGAATGGCTGGTGAACATCACCAACGACGCTTGGTTCGGCGAATCCTCCGGCCCCTGGCAGCATCTGGCAGCAGCGCGGCTGCGCGCGGTGGAGGAAGGCCTGCCGCTGGCGCGGGCGGCGCAGACCGGCATCTCCGCCGTCTTCGATGCGCGCGGCCAGCGCTTGGCCTTCTTGCCGATCGGGACGACGGGAACGCTGACCCTGGCCCTGCCGGGTGCGGTCGCCGCGCCGCCCTTCGCCCGTTTCGGCTTGGTGCTGCCGGCCGTCGCCGCGCTGCTTTGCATGCTGCCAGGGCTTGTGGCATGGCGTTCGATACGCAGACGTGCTTCAGCTGCCTAGGCGAATGAAGCGAAACCGGCACGATGATCGTTTTTGAGAAATCTCTTAAGTATTGACGTATCCTTAATGCTCCCGTATAGCGGGTAGGCAGACGGCGACCGACGCGGTTGCGTTGTGCGATTCGCTGTTTCGGACGCGGCCCGCGAGTAGGAAAAACGGTAGATGCCGAGCGACGACATCGTCGAACGTCCCGAGCGTGAGCACCGTCCGAGCCCGATCGACGTGCATGTCGGCGGCCGGGTGAGGCTCCGTCGCACCCTTCTCGGCATGAGCCAGGAAAAGCTCGGTGACGCGCTCGGCCTGACCTTCCAGCAGGTTCAGAAGTACGAGCGCGGAGTGAACCGCATCGGCGCTAGCCGGCTCTTCGACCTCTCCCGCGTACTCGACGTGCCGATCGGCTTCTTCTTCGACGACATGCCCGACGCGCTGGGCGGCAGCCAGAGTGCCGCGCGCCGCAGCTACGGCCTGGCCGAGCAACAGGAAGGCTTCGACGACGAGACCCTGCATCGGCGGGAGACGCTTGAGCTGGTCCGCGCCTATTACCGGATCAACGATCCTTCGGTCCGCAAGCGGGTGTTCGAGCTCATCAAGAGCCTGACGCCGACCGAATAGCGCGCGGCCGTCCCGTGGGAATGCCCGCGCGGCGCCGAATTGGCTGGGTCTAGCTCTCACGCAGTTGCGGATTGTCGAAGACCGGCTCGCGGTAACGCCGCAGCGCCGCCTCCAGCGCCGCCGCTAGGTCGCGCTTCTGCTCGTCCCCCAGCAGCTTGCCGATCTCCACATCGCGCTGTCGCTGCCGCAGCAGCAGCAGGCTGACTCGGCCGGGCCGCTCCTCGAGCCGCAAGCGGGTCCAATAGGGATCGAGCGCCATGGCCTGCCGCCGGCCACGTGCATCGGTGCGGCGGATGGTCAGGCTGCCCTCGGTCAGTACCAGCACTTCCATGCTGCGTGCCGCCCAGCGCCGGTGCAACTGCATCAGCCCGAGCACCAGCGCCGCTTCCAGCCCGGTGAAGCCCAGCACCGGCCAAGCGCCGAGCAGGGTGAAGATCCCGCCTATGGTCAGCGAGGCTGCCAGCACGCCGCCGGCGACGATCGCCATCCCGCGTCGTCCCAGGCTGCGCGCCGGGGTGCAGATGGCTTCGAACAGGATGGGGTCAGGATGGGCTGACATCGTGCGCGTGACATGGGAAGGGAAGGCGATCCTGTCACCGTCGGAGACAAGCCGATGCCGCGTCAACCCGCCCGCGCGGCGGCGCCCCTCCATGGCACCACGGAAGCACCGCGCCGTGCGCGGCTGATGTCGCGTGACCAGGCCGCCGCCTTTCTGCGCGCATTGGCCCAGGCCAACCCGGCACCGGAGACGGAGCTGCTGTACCAGGATCCGTTCTCATTGCTGGTGGCGGTGGTGCTGTCGGCGCAGACCACGGATGTGGCGGTGAACAAGTGTACGCCTTCGCTCTTCGCTGCGGCGCCGACGCCGGCGGCGATGGCGGCGCTGGGCGCGGAGGGCATCGGGCCGCATATCCGCCGCATCGGCCTGTGGCAGGGCAAGGCGCGCAACGTCGCGGCGCTGGCGTCGCTGCTGGTGGAAAAACACGGCGGTGAGGTGCCGCGTGACCGCGCGGCGCTGGAGGCCCTGCCGGGCGTCGGCCGCAAGACCGCCAATGTCGTGCTGAACGTCGCCTTCGGCGAGAACACCATGGCGGTGGACACCCACATCTTCCGCCTGGGCAACCGCACCGGCCTAGCGCCGGGCAAGACCCCGCGCGCGGTGGAGGACGGGTTGGTGAAGCGCTGCCCGCCCGAGCTGCTGCGCGACGCGCATCACTGGCTGATCCTGCACGGACGCTATGTCTGTAAGGCACGCTTGCCGGAATGCTGGCGCTGCGCCGCTGCGGCGCATTGCAATTACCGGGACAAGGTGGCGGCGCCGGGCTGACCCGCTGACGCTGTCGTTGGCGCCGACGCAGGCGTGATAGGAACCGGGTCCAGCGACCACGCGTTCCGGTTGTACAGCGAACCACCGCCGCCGTGGCGGCCCTGATTCCGTCAGGCTGGTTCGCTGCACCGTCGGCGTTCCCCTTCCGGCGGTTCAGGCTTCAAGGGTCCGACCACGAAGGGAGTTCGCATGACCGATGCCCTGCCGGGCAGCGTTGCCCACGCTATGGCCCTGTCCCAGCCCGCCCGGCGGCCGCTGCTGCTTTGCCTATCCCACTTGCGATGGAATTTCGTCTTCCAGCGGCCGCAGCATCTGCTGACCCGCGCAGCGCGGGACCATGAGGTCATCTTCTTCGAGGAGCCGCTCTTCCAGCCCGGCATCGTGCCGCGGCTGGACCGGCAACTGACACCGGAGGGCGTGACGGTCGCGGTGCCCATGCTGCCCGAGGGCTGCAGGGTACGGCAATGGTGGCGGCGCAGCGTAGCCTGCTGGATGGTCTGCTGGCGCAGGAGGCGGGGCGCCCGCTGATCGCCTGGTTCTACACGCCGATGGCGCTCGAATTTGCCGCGCATCTACGCCCCGACCTTACCGTCTACGACTGTATGGACGAACTCTCCGCCTTCCGCGGCGCGCCGCCGCGCATGCTGGACCTGGAACGTGCGCTTCTCGGCCGCGCCGACCTGGTTTTCACCGGCGGGCGCAGCCTGTACGAGGCCAAGCGCAGCCGGCATCCGCGGGTACATTGCTTCCCGTCCTCGATCGACGCGGCGCATTTCGCCGCGGCGCGGGCGATGCCGGCGGACCCGTCCGACCAGGCCGGCCTGCCGCGCCCGCGCATCGGCTTTTTCGGCGTGGTGGATGAGCGGATGGACCTGGGCCTGGTCGAGGCGCTAGCCGCGGCGCGGCCGGACTGGGCCTTCGCAATGATTGGGCCCGTGGTGAAGATCGATCCCGCCAGCCTGCCGCGCCTGCCGAACATCCACTGGCTCGGCGGCAAGGGCTATGCCGAGCTGCCGCGCTACCTGGGCGGCTGGGATGCCGGTTTCATGCCCTTCGCCCGCAACGAGAGCACCCGCTTCATCAGCCCGACCAAGACGCCGGAATTCCTTGCCGCCGGGCTGCCGGTGGTCTCCACGCCGATCACCGACGTGGTGCGCGACTGGGGCCCGAAGGAGGACGGCGGCCCGGGGCTGGTCGAGATCGCGGCCGATCTGATGTCCTTCGCCACGGCCCTGCAACTGGTGCTGGACCGGCCGCGCGGGCCCTGGCTGAAGCAGGTGGACCGGCGGCTTGCGCAGCTCTCCTGGGACCGCACCTGGACGGAGATGCGCGGGCTGCCCGCGGCGCGGCGGGCAGCGGTACGCGTGCCGGCGCGGGAAGCAGCGGCGGCGCTCAGCGCCTAAGGCACTGCAGGGCCGGGGAGACGGTGGTCTTCCCGGGTCCGGTGGTGTCGTGCTCGATCGCACCAGACAAGCGCTATCCCGCCAGGCCAGCCCATTCCGGCAGCTGGGTTTCCTGCCGCAACCTGAGCCGGCGGAAGTCTAGCGCGGCGAAAAGCTCGTCAAGGGCCGGCTCGCGGTCCTGCGGCAGCGGCAGGGTGGTCCGTGCCTCCTCGGTGAAGCGGGCGCGCAGCGCCGGGTCGGCGCCGCGATAGGCTTCCTCCCACCAGGCAAGGATGCGTGGCCTCGCCTGCTCGAGCGCCGCGGCGCCGACGATCAGCCCGCTCTTGCGCTGGTTCGCGGCGCGCGAGGAGGGCAGCAGGTTCCACAGGTCGTTGCAGGCCCAGGCGGACCAGGGCAGGCAGTGGTCGATTTCGATGCTGCGGGCCCGCAGCCTCTCCCCAGTCCAGACGCAGGCCACGCCGTCGCCGCGCGACGCGGTCGGCGACCAAGTCGCGCACCAGCGCGGTGTCGCGTTGCGGCTCCAGCCAGGTCAGCGCGCGCATGACCGCATCCGCTGGGATGTCGCGGCCGGCGCGGGCGCCATAGGCCTGGACCAGGCGGACCCATTCGGCCAGCAGCATCGGCTCGATCCAGGCGGCCATGCGGCGCAGCGCGTGCCAGACGGGCAGCGGCACGGCGGTCGTGCCATAGCCCCAGAGCACCTGGCGCTGATGATCAGCGGGTCCGCCGCGCGCGGCGGGCGGCGCGGCGTCGTCGGGAAGACCGGTGCGTTGTCGGCGAAGGTCAGGTGGGTGGCGGGCATGGTGGCGATCAGCCGCGCCGCATCTGCCAGCGCCCGGTGCAGCGCCGCGCTGAGCTCTGCCGGCGAAGCGCGCCCCTGGGCGCAAGTCATAGGGCGCGAGCGGCGCCAGTGCGCGGAAGGCCGGGGTGACGAAGCCCATCGCCTCGCCCGGCCGCTGCGGCAGGCCGCGTTCCACCAGCGGCTTGAACATGCGTATCCAGAAGAGTGCGACTAGGCCGAGCGGCAGTTCCACATGCTCGCCGGAATCGCGCGCGATGTTGGGCGAGCCGTCGGCGATGCGGGCGATGCAGCGCAGCAGGGCGAGCTTGTAGGTGGCCGCCTTCTCCTGCCTGAGGATCACTCCGCGCAACAGCGGCAGTGCCCCGGCGCCGTCATCCGGCAGGTCGAGGATGATGGTCTGCCAGCGGATATCGCGCCGGCCCTGCCGGTCCTCGACGCGCTCCGTCGCCACCCGCAGCGCCAGGCCGTGGTCGAGGCCGAGCCGCTCCACCTCGTTCGCATCGACCGGCCACATCGGCCGGTCCTCCGGCGCCGGGCCGTGCCGCAGGGTCAACACCAGCCGGCCGCCCGGCTTCAGCAGCGTCGCCAGCTTGCGCATGGCGCGCGGCCGGCCCCTCCGGCGGGATATGCATCCACACGCCGCTCAGCCACACCAGGTCGAAGCTGAGGCCGAGCAGATGGACCGCGGCGAGCGCCGGCAGGCGGTCGTCTATCCAGCGGATGGACGGGGACGGATGCCGCCGTGCCGCCTCCTGCCGCATCGCCGCCGCGGGCTCGGCCGCGACCACCTCCCAGCCTTTTGCCGCGAACCAGGCGGCATCGCGACCGCTGCCGGCGCCGATGTCAAGCACCAGGCCGGGCCGCGATGGCAGGAAGGGCAGGGCGCCGGCATGGATCTCGGCGAAGCCGAAAGCCTCGTAGGCCTCGGCGAATCCCTGGAACCCACGATGGTAGGGGCTGACGGTGTCCCAACCCCGGGAGGGCGGCTTTGGGCGATCCTCGCTCACGCGGCGAAGGGTAGTGCGGGCGGGGGCCGCGCCGGAAGGGGGCGCCGGGTCTTGCACGGCGACCGGCCCAATGCCCTCATTGCCGGCAGGGAAAGGCCCCGCGGTGGCCGGGGGGAGAACGCGATGAAGATCGGATTCGTCGGGCTGGGCAACATGGGCGGCCCGATGTGCCGCAACATGATGAAGGGTGTGAACCACGAGGTCGTGGTGCACGACTTGAACCCCGAGGCGGTGCGCGTCTGCACCGAGGCCGGCGCCACGGCTGCCGAGAGCCTGGCAGCTTTGGCCGCAAGCTGCGACCTCGTCTTCACCTCCCTGCCGACGCCAAAGGCGGTCGAGGCGGTGGTCGAGGGCATGGCGCCGAGCATGCGCTCGGGGACGGCGATGTTCGACCTCAGCACCAATGCGCCGGCGGTGGTGAAGCGGCTGCACGCGATGCTGGCGGAGCAAGGCGTCGCCCTGCTGGACGCGCCGGTGACCGGCGGCGTGGCGCGGGCGACCGACGGCACGCTGGTCATCATGGTCGGCGGCGAGGAGGCGGTCTTCGAGCAGCACCGCTCGATCCTCGCGGCCTTCAGCGGGCAGTTGGTGCATGTCGGGCCGGCCGGCAGCGCCTCGGTCGCCAAGCTGATCAACAACATGCTGCTGCTGTGCAATCTGGCAGCGGCCGCCGAGGGGCTGATGATCGGCGCCAAGCGCCGGCATCGACATGGGCAAGCTGACCGCGATCATCCAGAACGGCTCGGGCGACAGCGCCGCCGGGCGCAACATGGCGGCGCGGGCGCTGAGGGGCGAGTTCACAGGCGAGCTTCGCGCTCGACCTCGCCTACAAGGACCTCGGCCTCGCCGTGGACCTCGAGGCCGAATACGGCGTGCCCGGGCTGCTGGCGCCGCAGGCCCTGGCGCTGCTGCGGATGGCGCGCGGCATGGGCTACGGCCAGCTCGACACCACGGCGATGCTGAAGGTCTACGAATCGATCCTGGGCTGCGAGGCGCGGCTCTAACCTTTCGGCCGCGCGCCGCCCGGCGGACATGCCGGGCGGCGAGCAGCGTCGCCAACTCCTCGTCACCCTCGGCCACCGCGCCGAGGATCAGCGCGTGTTCCTGCCAGTCCTGCGCCGCGCGCTCGGTGGAGTTGCGGCGGAAGACCAGCTCGGTCCGCTCGCGTAGCGGCCGCATCAGCTCCTGCAGCACGCGGTTGGCGCCGGCCTCGGCCAGCAGCAGGTGGAACTCGGCGTTCAGCGCCGCCACCTCCTCGGCCGGGCTGGCGGCGGACAGCGCCGCGCCGCGGGCCAGCAGCGCCTCGATCCGCGGCACCTTCGAGGGCGCCCGGTTGCGGGCCGCAAGGCGCGCGTTCAGCCCCTCCAGCACCGCGCGCACCTCGATCAGCTTGGCAGCCACATCGGCCGAGAGCGTCGCCACCTGGGCGCCGCGGCCGCCCGGGGCCTCCGCCGCCGGCACCGCCAGCCCCTCGACCACCAGCTGCTTGATGGCCTCCCGGATCGGCACCCGGGACATGCCGAGCTCGGCCGAGAGGCGCTCCTCTACCAACCTTTCGCCTGGCACGAGGCGGCCGGCTAGGATGGCTTCCCGCAACGCCTGCAGGGCCTGCTGGCTGAGCGGCAGGCGCGGCGCGGCAGCCGCAGCATCCGGGCGGGGAAGGGGGAGGGGGTGGCTCATCGGGATCCAGTCATGGGGCCATATTATCGGCATATCCGCTCAGCGCCGTATACGGCAGATACCTAACAACACTCTTCACCGCCTTGGCGCGACGCACAACAGGCAATTTGCTCTGATGGATTGGCATTAGAGACCGGCTGCCATGCGAGATTCGCGGAGAAGCCATGGCGATTCCCGCGAGTTCCCGTTGACAACCTAAGTCGCCGTATACGACGATCCGGCATCCATCGCCGGGATGGATCGCCAGGGCGGCCGCGCAGGCCGCTGGATGACGGGATGCGGTGCGCATGGATGTCCAGCTCGATGCGGTGCACAGCGTCTACCTTTTCGGCGTCGCCGCCATCGTCCTGTCGATGGTGCTGCGGGCCAATGTCGTGGTCCCCGCCATCATCGCCACCTTCGCCGTCGCCGCGACCTTCTCCGGCAGCCTGATCGGCGCCACCATCTCGGTCTTCAACGGCTCCCTCGTCGCGGCGAAGGAGCTGTTCAGCATCTTCCTGGTCATCGCGCTGATGACCTCGCTGCTGAACGCCCTCAGGGCGCTCGGCGCCGACCAGCAGATGGTGCGGCCCTTCCGCAAGGTCATGACGAACGGCCATGTCGCCTTCCTGGTGGTCGCGGTCGTCACATACGTCATTTCGCTGTTCTTCTGGCCGACGCCGGCGGTGCCGCTGGTGGCCGCCACGCTGCTGCCTGCGGCGCTGGTCGCCGGCCTGCCGCCGATCGGCGCGGCGATCGCCATCGCGGTGGCCGGCCAGGGCATGGCGCTGTCCTCCGACTACGTCATCCGCGTGGCGCCCGGCATCAGCGCCCGCGCCGCCGGGCTGCCGGAGGCCGCGGCGGTGGTCGCCGATAAGGCGCTGGTGCTCTCGCTCATTACCGGTGGCGTCGCGCTCCTGCTCGGCTACCTCTCGGTCCGCGGGCGGATCCGGGCGCCGAGCCAGCGCCACCTCGACCGCTGGCAGGCCGGGGCCAGCATGGCGAACAGCCTGGCGGAGCAGCGCGAGCAGGTGGCGCCCAATATCGGCTCCTTCGACAAGTCGGTGCTGGCGCTGCAGGCGGCCGAAGGGGTCGAGCCCGGCCCGGCCGCGGCGCTGGCCGGCGGCGGCACGCTGGCGGCCGCACCCACCGCGCGCTGGTGCAACGCCCTGTCGATCGCCACGCCCGCGGTCTTCTTCGGCCTTATCCTCTTCATGCTGGCGCCGAAGGTGTTCCCCGGCATGCCGGAGCTGAAGGGCGGCGACGCCGCGGCGCTGGTCGGTGGCACGGCGGCGCTGATGATGCTGGTGGCGACCTTCGCCGCCGATGGCGCCAAGGCGATGCACACCGCCGCCGACCACATCATCGACGGGCTCGTCTTCTCCTTCCGCGCCATGGGGACGGTGCTGCCGATCGCCGGCTTCTTCTTCCTCGGCGCCGCCGAGACCTCCGGCGCCATCCTCGGCCTGCCGAGCGGCACCCAGGGCCCCGGCCTGCTCTTCGAGGTGATCCATTCGGTCGAGCACCTGATCCCGCACAGCCCGACCGTGGTCGCCTTCGCCGTGCTGCTGGTCGGCATGATCACCGGCATCGACGGCTCGGGCTTCGCCGGGCTGCCGCTGACCGGCGCCTTGTCCGGCGCGCTGGGCCCGGTGGCGCAGATCGACCCGACGACGCTCGCCGCGGTCGGCCAGATGGGCGCCGTCTGGACCGGCGGCGGCACCCTGATCGCCTGGTCCTCCCTCATCGCCGTCGCCGGCTTCTGCCGGGTGCCGGTGCTGGATGCGGTCCGCGCGCTGTTCCTGCCCGTCTGCGCCGGGCTGGTCCTGTCCACCCTTGCCGCCGTGGTGCTTTGGTGAGCATTGCGCCGGTTGTCGTGCCTGTCCTTGTCTGAAGGGAAAGCCGTCATGCCCGAACTGATGAACCAAGACGAATCCCGCACCGCGCTCGAGAACGCCATCAAGGGCAAGAGCGCCAACAAGTCGCCCTTCAGCGTCGCCTGGGCGACCGGCAAGCTCAGCCGCGCGCACCTGGCGCGCTGGGCGGGAGAACCACTTCCACTATGTCGGCCCCTTCGCCGACTACCTCGGCTATGTCTATGCCCGCATGCCGGCCAAGTACGTGGAGGCGAAGGACTTCCTGCTCGCCAACATGTACGAGGAGGAGATCGGCGGCGACCGCCATACCGACCTGCTGATCCGCTTCGCCGAGAGCTGCGGCACGACGCGGGAGCGGGTGATGGACGAGGACAACATGTCCCCGACCACCCGCGCGCTGCAGTCCTGGTGCTATGCCGTGGCGATGCGCGAGGACCCGATCGTCGCGGTCGCCGGCCTGGTCGTCGGCCTCGAGAGCCAGGTGCCGAGCATCTACCGCCGGCAGACCCCGACCCTGCGGGAGAAGTACGGCTTCTCGGATGAGGAGGTGGAGTTCTTCGACCTGCACATCGTTTCCGACGAGATCCATGGCGAGCGCGGCTACCAGATCGTGCTGGAGCACGCCAACACGGTGGAGCTGCAGCAGCGCTGCCTGAAGATCTGCGAGATCGGCGCGGAGATGCGGCTGCTGTATACCACCGCGCTCTACCGCGACTATGTCGAGCAGGAGCTGCCGCTCTCGGCGCTCGGCCTCGACCTGCCGCTCGCCGCCTGAGGCTGCACCGCGCGGGGCGTTCCGGCGCCCCGCGCCTTCCACGGGTACCCAATGCCGATCGTGACATTCTGCCGGGGCGAGGAAAGCTTCGCCGAGGAGATGGCGGACAACACCAACCTCGTGGTCCGCGCGGGCATCAAGAAGTTTCCCTGGCCGCACCTGCGCTACGGCTGCGGCATGGGCAAGTGCGGCAAGTGCACCTGCCGCATCCTGGCCGGGGCCGAGGCGCTGCCGGAGCCCAACTGGAAGGAGCAGAAGGTGCTGGGGAAGGAGCGGCTCGGGCAGGGCCTCCGCCTCGCCTGCCAGCTCTGGCTGCACCACGACGTCACGCTCACCCAGGATGGCGTCGCGCTGCCCGGCGCCGCCCCGAAGCCGTGAAGGCACACGCATGTATGTCATCCTGACCAGCAAGCCAGGCCAGTTCCGCACCGAGCTCGTCGAGGGCGTGCGGGCGGTCGAGGCCTATGACTACCTGTTCGGCGGCACGGCCAAGGCGCGCTTCGTCATCGCCGAGCTGGAGCGGGCGACGAAGATCCGCGTCATCGACGAGGTCGAGCCGCCGGTGCTGAACCTGGTGCCGACCAAGTTCCTGCCGAGCTACGAGACGATCGAGGCGGCGCGGCAGGAACTGGATCACCTGACCGCCTTCGGCAGCATGCGCGCCGCATTGCGCCCCGTGCCGGTGCCGGCCAACGCATGATCACGGTCACGTTCCTGACGAACGACAACAAGGCGGCGCAGGCGCCAGAGAACAGCAACTTGCTGCGCGTGTCGCTGCGCGAGAAGGGCGGCATCCCCTTCAAGTGCGGCGGCGGGCTCTGCGGCACCTGCAAGTGCCGGATCGAGCAGGGGATCGAGAACACCGACGCGGTGAAGCCGAAGGAGCGCAAGCACCTGACGGAGGAGCACCTCGCCGCGGGCTGGCGGATGGCCTGCCAAACCTTCCTCAATGGCGATGTCAGCGTGTCCTGGCCGCCGCCGCCACCAAAGCCCGGGAGCACCCCTGCATGAAGACCGCGATGAAACTGGAACTGGCCGAGGCGCGGGCGATGGTCGCGGCCGCCCTGGCCAAGGCCGCCGAGATCGGCGTGTCGCAGACGGTCTGCATCTGCGACGAGGGCGGCTTCCCGCTGGCGCTGGAGCGGATGAACGGGGCCCGGGTGACCGGGCCGCAGATCGCCTGGAACAAGGCCTTCACCGCGGCGGGCCACAAGCGGTCCACCCACCTGTTCAACACCCCGCCGAACGGGCCGGCGCTGCCGGGCAACGAGGCCTTCGGCATCCAGTGGAGCTTCGAGGGCCGCTTCGCGGTCTTTGTGGGCGGCTTCCCCATCGTGGTGGATGGTGCGGTGGTCGGCGGCATCGGTCTGTCGGGCGGGAATGGGGAGCAAGACATCGCCTGCGGCTTAGCCGGGCTGGGAGCGCTGCGCGATCTTCTGGCCCCGGCCGGACACCAGGTGGTGGTGGAGACCGACATCAAGCGGTAGCGGCAATTTTTGTGGGGGCAGGCGCTTGCATTGCCAGCGGTGTCTGTTAGAAACCGGCCCACCGACGGAGCGCGGGAGTAGCTCAGGGGTAGAGCACAACCTTGCCAAGGTTGGGGTCGAGGGTTCGAATCCTTCTCCCGCAGGGTCCGAACTGCCCAGTCGGTCCTCTCACAACCTGTCTCTCCTGGTCGCTGCAGGGCGCAGAAGCCGTTGTGTCCGGCCGTTTTCCGCAGCGACCTTGATGGTGCAATAGCGGAACGAGGGCGGGTTTCCTGTCCGAAATGCCGGAGACTCTCCGAACCTTGAGGGTTGGCCGATTTTGCCAACAAGGTCTAGGACCTTGTTTTCCCTTGATCTTAGGGCAGACCTGCTGATCGGGATTCAGCGAAGCGATCGCTTCACCCGATGAGCGTCGCTGACGCTCTCCAAGGCCCCAAGGTCTACGTTCGCTCGCCCAGAAGATGCAGCACCAACTCCCGGCGGTGCGGTGCCATGCGGTGCTCCCACAGATAGATGCCCTGCCATGTCCCCAGCACCGGCAGGCCGTCGGCGACCGGGATCGAGAGCTGGGTCTGCGTCAGCGCAGACCGGATGTGGGCGGGCATATCGTCCGGCCCCTCTTCCGCATGCCGGTAGCGGCCAGCACAACCATCCGGCACCAAGCGGGCCAGAAATGTCTCCAGGTCGGCCCGGACGTCCGGCGACGCGTTCTCCTGCACCAGCAGCGAAGCCGAGGTGTGCCGGCACCAGATGGTGAGCAGGCCGGTGACGATCACCTGTTGCGTCACCCAGTCGCAAATCTGATCGGTGATGGCGACGAGGCCTCGCCCGCGCGTCACGATCTCGATGCGATGCAGGTGCTGCTCCACGCCAGTTCCTCCTCAGCCAGCCGGTTCCAAGCCCTCGTTACAGCCACCCGCGCTCGCGGAAGCGGCTGAGGTCGACCCCAGGTGGCGCGTACCAGCCGCCGACGCGATAGCGGGCACCGAGTTGAAGCGCTGCTTCCTTGTTGCCGAAGGGAATGCGCAAGCGGCGTGTCACCATCAGGAGTATCGGGAGAGCGAAGCTCCGGTGCGCCCTTGCGGGGTCGCGCCGCTCGCGTCGTCCCGGTGCCCGCTTTCCGCTTGCGGGCGCCTGCCTTCCGGCTTGGCATCCCGCGTCTCTTGCCAGGCTCGGCTTCGACCTCCGCTGCCGGGGCGTCGACAGCGCGCAGGTTCCATGGGCGCTTGTTCGTCACGGTCTTCCGAGCAGCCGGTGGTCGCCCGATCCCTTCATCGCCGCGGACCTGGACACCATCCCTCTTGGGCGCGTGCTGGTCGAGGAAGGCGCGGCAGGCGGCGCCGGACGACCTATAGCCTCGAGGCGGCTTGAGTCCCTTCTGGCGGGCAAGGCTCTCCACGAAGCCTTTCATCGCCGGCGTCGGCGGTCGATCCGGGCCGGCCTGCCTGGCAGCACCGCCCAGCAGCCTGGCGTCGACTGAGCCGGCGCCCTCCTGCAGTCGGCCAATGATCCTGCTGGCCTGGGCGCAGACGGCGTCGACCGCCCCGATCATTTCCTGCTGCCCGACCAGCACCTCGTCGAGCAGGCGCTCCATCTGCGCGGTCACACCGGGGTCGACCAGCGCCGGATCGGCCTTCTCCAGCACGGCGAACAGTGCCAGGCCGCGGTCGGTGGGCACGATGTGCTTGCCATCGGCCGTCAGGAACTCCTGTGCCTTAAGCCCACGGATGATCTCGGCCCGGGTCGCCGGCGTGCCGATGCCCTTGGCCTCCTTCAGTCGCTCCTGCAGCGCCTCATCGGCGACAAAGCGCCAGGCATTCTGCATCGCCTCGATCAGGGTGCCCTCGTTGTAGCGCGGCGGCGGCCGAGTTTCCTTGTCCTCGACCATGGCGTCCCGCAGCATGACTGTCTCGCCATGCCGCAGGGCGGGCAGCAGCTGCGCCTCCTCGCCCCTCTCCTCGGCGGGCTGCCAATCGGGGAAGGCCGCGCGCCAGCCGAGCTCGATCGGCTGCCGCCCCACGGCGCGGAACAGGTGGCCGCGGACATCCAGCGTGACGGTGGTCTGCCGGTAGCGGAAGTCCGGCATCATCGCCGCCAGGTAGGACCGCGCGATGACGTCGAACAGCCGCCGCTCATCGCCCGTGAGCCGCGGCCAGACCTCGCGCAGCGTGTCCACCGTGTTGACGTTGGGGATGACGGCGTGGTGGCTGGCCCCGGCCAAGCCCTTGTCGTGGAAGTGGCCGCCCGCGCCGCGACGGATGATCGGCGGCTCGGGCACCGGAATCTCGCTGAAGGCCCGCCCGACACGCAGCCCGGCGACGATCCGCGACGCATCCGGGATCAGGCTTTCGGGCAGGTAGCGGGTTTCGGCGCGGGGGTAGGTGATGACCTTCTTCCCCTGGCCATCATAGAGCTCCTGCGCCACCTCGAGCGTCCGCGCCGCCGACCAGCCGAAGCGGGAGCCGCAGAGCTTCTGTAGCGAGGGTAGGTCATGCAGCCGCGGCGGTCCCTGCCGCTTGTCCTCGACCCGCACCGTGAGCGGCCCGGCGAAGCCCTCAGCGGTTGCGGCGATCGCCTCCGCATCCTCGCGCTTCAGGATCCGCTCCTTGGGCGCATGGCGCATCCGCAATTGGCCGGCCTCGGCCTGGGCGGTGGCCACCACCTCGAAATAGGCCTGCGGGACGAAGTTGCGGATTTCCAACTCGCGCTTGCAGACGATGGCGAGGGTCGGGGTCTTCACGCGCCCAACGCCGATGACGGTGCGCGCGCCGCGTGCCAACGTCACAGTCGCCGTGCGGGTCAGGGACAGGTTGTAGATCTGGTCGGCCTGCCGCCGCGCGACGGCAGCCGCGTAGAGGCGGGCAAACTCCGCATTCGGTTTGGCCTGGGCAAACGCGTAGCGGATGGTCTGCGGGTCCTGGGCGGTGAAGATCACCCGCATGACCGTGCCGCGGTAGCCGTAGTGCTCCAGGATCTCCTGGCCAATGAGCTGGCCTTCCCGGTCGCAGTCGGTGGCGAGCCAGACGCGCTTCGCGCTGCGCAGCGCGTCGCGGATGGCCTTGAGCTTTGGCGCCTTGTTGCCGCCCATGGCGGGCTTGGTGCCGTAGAGGCCGTCCGGCCGCAGCAGGACCGCCGCCCAGCGTTTCCAGTCGGCTGAAACCTCCTCGGGCTCGACTAAGTCGAAGAGGTGCCCCTCGGTCGGCAGGATCGCCCCGTAACGGCCGCCGACCGCGGCCCTGACGTCTTTCGCCTGGCTGGTCTTCTCGGTGATGACGATCTGGTCGGTCATGCGCGCGCTCTGGGTGTTCTCTATAGATTCTCAGGCGGGCGCGCCAATCCCATTGTCCGAGAGCCGGTGGGAGATAGACTAGCAAGCCACACTTATGCTGGTCGGACCGCGGAGAAAGCCCATGCTGCGGTAGCGGTCTGTAGGTACCCTTGCAGCATGGCCAGCCCCGTCCATCCATCCGACTTCAAAGAAGTTCTCATTATCCTTGGCGCGGCGGGTGTCGTTGTCCCGCTATTCCATCGACTCCGCGTCAGCCCGGTCCTTGGCTTCCTGCTGGTCGGCATGGCTGTGGGCCCGTCCGGCCTAGGGGCCCTGGCACGGCAGGTTTCCTGGCTTGAGGCGGTCACCATTACAAATGCTGCCTCGATCGGACCCATCGCGGATCTCGGCGTCGTCATGCTGCTGTTCATGATCGGCCTCGAACTCTCCCTCGAGCGCCTGCTGCTCATGCGGCGCCTGGTGTTCGGGCTGGGATCCCTCCACGTCGTCCTGACGACCGCAGGTCTGGCGGCGGCTGCTTTTGCGCTGGGGCAGCCGCCGCCTGCTGCTGTGACACTCGGCCTTACATTGGCCATGTCGTCGACGGCTGTCGTCGTCCAGGTCCTCTCGGAAGGGAAGCGCCTTTCCTCGGCGGCGGGCCGCGCGAGCATTGCCGTGCTCCTAATGCAGGACCTTGCTGTTGTCCCGGTCCTCTTCGGCGTGGCTGTACTCGGCACCGGGCCCGCGGCATTCGGCATTGCCATCAGCCAAGCCGCCTTTGCAGTCGGCGCTGTGATCCTGGTCGGCCGGCTCAGCCTCCGGCCGCTGTTCCGCACGGTCGCGCGCACCCGGAGTCCGGAGCTGTTTATGGCGGCTTGCCTGCTCGTGGTCCTAGGCACCGGTTTGGCGACGGCGGTCGTCGGTCTGTCCATGACCATGGGCGCCCTGATCGCCGGCCTGCTGCTGGCCGAGACCGAGTACCGTCGGCAGATCGAAGCCACCGTCGAACCATTCAAGGGGCTCCTGATCGGCGTCTTCCTGGTCTCGATTGGAATGAGCCTCGACCTAGCCCAGATCGCCGCGCAGCCGTTTATCATCCTCGCTGCAGCACTAGCTCTGGTTGGCGGTAAGTTAGCTCTCACAGCCATTCTGGCGCGAGCCTTTGGAATACCCTGGGCGGCGGGGCTGCAAGCCGGCCTTCTGTTGGGGCCTGGCGGGGAGTTCAGCTTTGTCATCCTGGCCCCGGCCGCGACACTGGGGTTAGTCTCCCAGGACGCCGCCGACTTCGCCCTCCTCCTGGCCGCCCTCACCATGGCTGCGATTCCGCTGCTCTCGATTGTTGGCAAGAGGCTGACATTCAGCGGAGCGGCCAAGCCCATGATCGATCCGGCTGCGCTGCCGGGACCAGAAACTACGCCTCGCGTGGTCATCGCCGGCTTCGGTCGTGTGGGCCAGATGGTCGCAGCGATGCTCGAGGTGCACCGCGTGCCCTATGTGGCCCTCGACAGCGACCCGGACGAGGTGGCCAAGCAGCGCGCGAGGGGAAAGCAGGTCTACTACGGGGACGTCACCAACATTGAACTGGTCCGGCATCTCCAACTGGACACCGCCCGGGCGTTGGTGGCCACGATGAACGATCGAAATGCCGTGGACGAACTCGTTACAGCAGCCAGGCGGGAACGGCAGGACCTGCTCGTTATCGCTCGCGCCCGAGATGAGGCGCATGCCACCCACCTGTATAGCGTTGGTGTTACGGACGCGGTGCCTGAGACAATTGAAGCCAGTTTACAACTGGCCGAGGCAGTGCTGGTCGATGTCGGTATCCCCATGGGACCTGTCATCGTGTCCATTCACGAGAAGCGAGCGGAGATTCAGCGGCAAGTGCGTGCCAGCGCTCCGGAGGCCGAGCGCCGGGCCGTGGTTCGACGTCGGTTGCGAGAGGCGCTGTTAGCGAGGGGTGCGTCCGACAGAGCGAAGTAAATCGCCCCGGCTATTCGAAAATAAAAGAAATAGCCTCGTGAAACCACGCCAATCCAGGGTCTTGGTTGCGCGCCGATTGACATTAGAGCGGTATTTCCGCTGCCACTGCTGCCTCCTGCATAATCGCTGCCTGTACGGGCAGGCGCACCATGAGCCCCTGAAAGAAGGCATTTTGTGTAATGCGGAATTCCGGCACGACTGCCAATAGCTGTTGGCTGGCTGCCTGAGCTTCCTGAATGCGATTTTGTTTGGCTAAAGCAAGTGCAAGCGCGAGGTGACCTAAAGGCCATTGCGGTGCTTCGCTTATAGCGTCGCGTGCCGCCAGTTCCGCTCTGACTAGGTCGGCGCTTAGAAAAGCAGCGAGACTGAGGCCCGACAGGTAGCGACCGAGATTGGGGTCACGCGGGCTCAGCCGACGCGCGCGCTCGAAATATACTACCGCTTGATGTCCTTCGCCGGCTTGGTTGTGGACCCAACCTGCCGAGGCGTTCGCAGCCGCCGAGTTTGGGTTCATGGACACGGCGCGGCGAGTAGCGGCCAAGCCGGTAGCGACATCCATTCCTAACGTCGCAATCACATGTCCAGCGAGGCGGAGTACTTCGGGGTCGTCTTTAGCCGTAGTCAGCGCCTCGCGCGCCAAACGGACGGCCTCAGCGAGATCTTCGGGTGTGGTCCAACGATGCGTCCCCCGTAGCATGAGGCAGTGGGCAAGCGTAGCTTTGGCGGCGGCGTAGCCCGCATCCGCTGCGATCGCCTGACGCAGGTGATGTACCGCATCGTCGCTTGCTTCCCGTGTGACGACATAATATCGTGAGAGTCCACGCAAGTATTGATCGTAGGCAGTCAGATTTTCTGGTCTTTTTCGTAACGAAAATTCCGTTTCGGTGAGTCGGACGCCTGGCTCGACCGCGCCCGCGACAGCCTCGGTGACCTTGTCCTGCAATCCGAAAACATCATCGAGTGCGCCATCGAAGCGATCGGCCCAAATGTGCCGCCCGGTTTCGGCTTCCACCATCTTCGCAATGATACGTAAACGCCGTCCTTCCTTTCGGACGCTGCCTTCCAAAACATATCGTACGCCAAGTTCACCCCTACTTGGCGTACGTCGACGGCACGGCCTTTGTAAATAAACGCACTATTTCGTGCTATCACGAACAGCCAACGGATACGAGAGAGCGCAGTGGTGATCTCCTCTACGATGCCATCTGCAAAATATTCTTGCTCAGGGTCACCGCTCATGTTCTGAAATGGCAGCACTACCACTGATGGTTTATTTGACGACGGGGAGGTCTCACCTTTCACCCGATTGGGCAAAGCATCATCCGGTGCTGCAACCTCCTGATGCGGTTTGACGTCCAGCATGTAACCGCGCTTCGGCAAAGTTTTGAGCAAGCTATTGCCGGCCTCACCGAGCGCACGACGGATCTCAGCCACACATTGCGTGACACTGTCCTCGCTGACGTAAACTCCCGGCCATACAGCTTCGAGCAATACGTCACGGGCCACGACGTGGCCGGCCCGCTCAGCCAAATGGCGCAAGAGCTCTGCCGTTTTCGGTCGGAGCGCGATGTGGGTTCCGTCCGGGCGCAGCAGAGCTCCGCGGCCCGAATCCAAGGTAAAATCAGCGAACCGCAGGACGTCCTGTCCTGCATGCAACAACTCTGGTTTGGCGCGCTCCATACGTACATTCCCGCAGAAGGACGCCGATTGTATGCCGATTTCGGCAGGACTTCGTCGCGATTTCAGGCGGCTTCCAGGAATCCGATCGGCTAACCGGGCCACCCTCCTTCTTGTCGCAAACGACAACAGAATGGAGGCCAAGATGACGTCTCAGCGTACCTGGTTCGACCTCATGCGCTTCGAGGACGCACTCCTTCTCATCGGTGCGACGGCGTACTTCACGGGTTTTATAACGGCAATCAGAATTGCCCTCGGCAAGCTCGTCTATTAGGCGTTTTTTGTGCCGGAGACGCTACTATGGCCATTCGCACTGCGATAATCTCTGTTGCAGAGGCACGGATGACGCCCTGCAGCGACGGATCGGCCCGGCCCCAGGCCGACGATGCGGCGAAGGCTCCAACTGCCTCCAAGCCGTCCGGAAAGCGCAGCTACCGGCAGGATCATGATAGCAATCTTGCAGGCGCCGCCATGTCGGCGATCCAAGATCTAGTGCTCGTGCTCGGCATCATTGTCGGGAATCTCGGATTCATTTCCAGTATCGCTCTAATTATCGGCTGGTATGCGCCATGAATGACGTCAGAGATGCCCTGTGCGCTCTGCTCAGGACATAGGAGAACGGCTCGCGCAGTAGCACCAGCCCCAACCCCAACCCCTCCGACTGCCACCCGCCCAGCATCGTCTCTTCAATGTCTCGCGCCAGCAGCGTCAGGCGCAGCAGCGTCCTCATGTACCCTCGCTGGATACCGCGGCTCGTGCCATCTCGCTGATCGAGGCGTACCTCCTCTCGGCCGACAGCCACCGGTGACGGAGTGCCCGCGACTGGGAAGCGATCACGTTAGCGCCTGGACCCGAGCGCGGAAGGTCTGTTCGAGGCGGATCATGGCGTCGATCATCTCGTGCTGGATGCGCGGCCACTCGGCCTCCGGCGAGCGGTAGCCACCGTCTACCGGACGGTAGACGCGGCACTGCCGGACGCCCTCCTTCTCCTGCCACACCAGCGGCTCTCCGAACGCCGCCTCGATCGCCTCCCGGTTCTCCCTCAGGCGCAGCAGGAGCCGGCGTCCGTCGTCACGCTGGATCAGCAACTCGACGCGGGACGTGTCTCGCGCCACCACGTAGGCGATGGAGAAGCCGGCCTTGCCAATAGCCGCTAAGTGCACGCCGAGGTCAGCATCCGGCGAGCGGCCGCGGTGCAGGTCGGTCCGCGCTGCCGCAAGTTCGGCGAAGCTGGCGGAGGAAGCGGTCGAGCAGCTGCGCCCGCTCGCCGCGCTCCTTGCGCTCAGCCGCCTTCTTTTCCTCAAGCCGCGTCTGGAACTCCGACGCCTCCGGCAGCGGGATGATCTGCTGTACGTCCAGCAATAGCCGCCCGTCGCCGAGGCGATGTGGCCGCAACCGAACGCAGCGGACGTCTAGCCCGAAGTCGCGGAGCCAGAGCACCGTGGTGGTCACCTCCCGCGAAAAGTCCGCGGACACCAGGATCATCCGCACCGTGTCAGCGAACCTTTCCTCGTCTGGCGATGTCCAGCCCAGGTGGGCCAGGATTTCGGCCCGGGCCGCCTCGGGGTCGGGCGCAGCCCGGTCGCGAAACCCAGCAAGCGCCGCGACGGCCTGGTCGAAGGTCATCGCCGAGACCATGGCGGCGTAACGCAGCGCCTGCAGCTCCATGTGTCCGCCGCCGTCGCTGCCCCGCTTAAGCTCCACGACCACGAGGTTGGCCAGGGCGTCGAGGCACAACAGGTCGATGCGCCGCGCGGCGTCGACCCAACCCGCGAACTCCTCGGCGAGCACGAGCAAGCCGTCCTCGATCGCGCCGATCCGCTCTCTGAGCAGGCGTTGGATGTCGCCGCGCTCCTTCCAACCCTCTGCCTCGAAGGTGGTGGCCGCGACTGGCTCGAGGCCCTCCGGCCGCGCTTCGTAGATCGGCATGTGGTCGCCGTGCCTTAGTTCGTGTTGGAGCCGAGCCTAACAGGGCGGATGGCCGTGGGTCACGGGGGTGAAAGTAGGGAACTGCCCGGGCCTAGAAACTTCGCGGCCTGACCTGCTCCGTCCACGCCAGCGTCAACGGTTCCAGCAACTGCGGCAGCGTCAACTTCTCCGACTGTCGACCATCCAGGATCGCCTCGACAAAATTCGGTGCCAGCAGCGTTAGGCGCAGTAGCGTGCCGAGATATCCGCGCTCGATCCTCTCCGCCGCGGCCATCTCGCTGATCGAGGCATACCGCCCTTCGTCCAGCAGTCGCTGGTACCGGAAAGCCCGGGCCAGCGCTTTCAGCAGCGCTGGGTCGGCGCGCGTGGCCACGTCAGGCAGGTCCTCCTGCACCGGCGTCACCACCGTCTTCCGTCCCGGCCGTCGCCGGATGCTCAGCGGCACCCGGACCGTGACATGCGTCACCGTGGCGGTCATACCGCGGCCCTCAGTGCCTCGGGCGCGATCGCGGTGAGGTCTCGGACTAGGCCGGCCAGCCCCTCGACGCGGAGCCGGATGTCGGCTCCGGCGGGCCCGATCACCACCCGCTCCACCAGGGCCCGCACGATCCGCGCCTGCTCGGCCGGGAACAGCTCGCCCCATAGCGGGTCGAGCCGGGCCAGCGCCTCGCGGACTTCGCCCTCCTTGAGCCCCGGTACCTCGGCCCGCGCCGCTATCCAGGCCCCGACCACCACCTCCGGCTGCCGCAGCAGTGCCCGGACCTGCTCCACCACCGCGGCCTCGATCTCGGCCGCCGACACGCGCCGGACGATGCCGTCATCTCCGATTGCGTCCCCCTTCAGCACCCGCTGCGCGACGTAGTACCGGTACAGGCGCCCCTTCTTCCGGCAGTGCGTCGGCGACAGCGCCCGCCCGTCCACGCCGTAGATCAGGCCCTTGAGCAGCGCCGGTGCATGCTGGCGGTTCTGCGCGGCCCTGGTGCGCGGGCTGACCTGCATCACCGCCTGCACCCGGTCCCAAAGCTCCCGCGGCACGATAGCCTGGTGCTCGCCGGGGTAGACATGTCCCTTGTGCGAGACTTCGCCGACGTAGGTTCGCAGGTTCAGGACCTTGTAAACATCGCCCTTGTCCAGTGGCCGACCAGACCGGCTCGTCACACCCTCCGCTTGAAGCCGCCTCGCCGTCTCGGTCCCGGAGCCGGTCTCGACGAAGAGCTCGAACACCCGCCGTACCCGGGCGGCGCCGTCCTCGTTAATGATCAGCTTCCGGGCCACCACGTCGTAGCCAAGCGGCACCTTGCCCCCCATCCACATGCCGCGGGCGCGCGAGGCAGCGAACTTATCCCGGATACGCTCGCCGATGACCTCGCGCTCGAACTGGGCAAAGCTGAGCAGAATGTTCAGCGTCAGTCGTCCCATGCTGGTCGTCGTGTTGAAGCTCTGCGTGATCGAGACGAAGGTCACGCCGTGCGCCTCCATGGTCTCTACCAGCTTGGCGAAGTCCATCAGCGAGCGGGACAGGCGGTCAATCTTGTAGACCACGATGATGTCGATCCGACCCTGCTCGATGTCGGCCAGCAGGCGCCGCAATGCCGGCCGCTCCAGCGTGCCGCCCGAGAAGCCCCCGTCGTCGTAGTGGTCGCGGACCAGGACCCAGCCCTCGGCGCGCTGGGAGGCCACGTAGGCCTCGCAGGCGTCGCGCTGGGCGTCCAGCGTGCTGAACTCCTTCTCCAGCCTCTCGTCGGTGCTCTTGCGGGTGTAGACCGCGCAGCGGAGCTTCTTGACCGTGGCGGGCATCGTCGGCTCGGGCAGCTTCCTACGGCTCATGCCTCGCCCCTCCCTTTCAGGCCAAAGAAGGTCCAGCCGTTCCAGCGCGTGCCGGTGATGTGCCGGGTGATGGCGGAGAGCGACCGGTAGGGCCGGCCCTCGTACTCGAAGTCGTCGGCCCGGACCGTGACCACGTGCTGCACGCCGTCGTACTCGCGGAGCAGCCGCGTGCCGGGCAGCGGGCGGCTATCGGCGCGGATGCGGCGGAGGACGATGTTGCCGCCGTCCAGCTGCTCGCCGAGAGCCTCCAGCCTGGCCCGCGTCTCCGGCTTCAACCCGCCATAGGCCAGCTTCCTGGATGCGGTAGGCCAGCCGGCTCTGGATGTAGGCCTTGTTGAACGGCGGCGGTTCCTTGCCGAACAACTCGCGCCATTGCTGCTTCAGGTTAGCGATCGGCGTGGTCTGCAGCGCGGCCAGGCGCGGCAGCACCTGCGCTGGCGGGATGCCGGGGATGACCGGCGTGATTGACACTGGCGCGGTTACTGGTTGACGTCGGGTCATGCGGAGGCCCTCTCCAAGGGGTCCGCATGCACGCTCTGGCGGGCGGTGAAGTGTAGCGAACTCTCTCTGTCACCTGCGGCCTGGGCGGCGTCACGGGCGAAGTCCTCGGCAGTGCGGCGCCGAAGCCGCACCAGGCCGGCGGCGAGGATGGCGCAGACGTCGCGGAGGTGGGGTGGGAGATGGCGGAGGGCCGGGTCGGCGGCGGTGGTCATGCGGCAACCTGCTGACCGGGGGTGACGCATTTGCGTCGAACTGCGCTGCGGCGCGTGGCAATATTCCGGATTGCTAACCGATCTGCGGGGTGTGCATGGCTGAGCAAGTCGAAGTTGATGTTCTTCCGCTGCGCGAGGCGCTTGTGAAGTGGGCGGACCCCTCGCTGGTCGAGGCTGTCAAGGCTGAGGAGCGGCGGATGACGGCCAACCAGATTGGCGACCTCTTCCACTACTCCCTGCTGAGCGATCCAGGGGACCTGCGCAAAATCAGCCCGAATGAGTGGCTGATGGCGCAGCCCGACTACGATCCGCTGTTCTCGGCTTGGAAAAGGCTCAAGCGAGACCTGATCGCGCGCCTGAACCAGGAACGGCTGTTCGTGCGTGGCGTCCCAATCAAGCCGGCACGGGGCACCCGCCATGAGCCGCTCCCGGGCGTCTGGGCGGCAAGCTTCGAGATGAATTTCGACGACAACACGATCACGATCGATGAGGCGCTGTACGGAGCCGTCGAGGTTTCTGAGGTGAAGTTTGCGAGCTCTAGCCTGGGTCAAGATCGGTCGGGCACTAGCCCCGGTCATAAGGCCGACCAAGATCACGGATACGGCGGACCTGCAGGCGGAAGTACCGTCCCAGCAATATCGTATAGCTCTGAGGCGATCGCCGAGAGAGTGCTCCAGCAGATCACGCCCGAGCAAGCCGCGACCCTCCTTCCAGATACCGTCGCCGCCTTGTTGGAGGCGCATGCCGAGCATGTCCGGGTTGGTCTGCGGGTCGAGTTGGCACCGCCGGGTAAAGCGTCGCCATTGGCGCTGGCCGCAAGCATGATGAAGCACCGTGCGATCACAGGCGCGCTTCGCCCCACGCTGACCGAAGAAACCGATTGCCTGGAAGATTGGCTCAAGAAATCCGCTCCGTCCTATTCGCCATTGGGCAGCAAGCGGATGCAGAATGCGTTGGGATCGCTTTACCGCACACTGCTCGATGAGCATCGGCAGAAGGTCGCACTTCCCGCAGCAGAAGGAGATTGATTGCGGTCGCACGGCGCCCAAAGCAGATTGCTCGGTCGGCGTCTTCGGTCGTGGGCGGTCATCGTACATAGCATCGAAGTAGGCATACCGCAGATCCCAATCCACACTCCCGATTTGCCACTGCAAAAATCAAATCGGGAAAATCTTAATGTAAAACGGGAGCATGGATCGGGATTTCGTCTGACCCCTAATCCCACCGCAGAAAATCGCGCCGATGTTCGGCGCAGGAGCTGCGGTCATGACCTTTTTCCCTTACGCTCAACGCCGGTTGAGCCAGAACGACTTGGCTGAACGGTGGAAGATCAGCCCGAGAACCTTGGAACGCTGGCGTTGGATTGGCCAGGGGCCGGCGTTCATGAAGATCGGCGGCCGGGTCGTGTACCGGCTCGAAGACGTCCTGGCCTACGAGGCCGAAAGCCTGAGGGGCGTCCTCTGATGGACACCGCGTCCGCCGCCCGGATGTCCGACCCGGCGCTGAACCCGCACTTCCGTCGCCGCTGGCAGGAGCCGCCGGACGAACCCGTCACCGCGGTCAAGCCCGACCGCGCGCTCACCGCCATGGCGCAGGCGTTTCGGGATGCCTGGCTGCGCTGCGAGCTCGGGCCGAAGCCCCGTGATCGAGGTGGCGCATGAACGCGGCCGCCCCCTTGCAGGCCGACCGGCGCGAGATCGACCGCTTCGTCGCGGCACTGTTCCGCTACGCTGACGGCGGTACCTTTGTCTCGCTCCGCTCCTTCCACGATGGCGGGCAGAAGGTGTTCGCCATTGAGGCTCATGCCCTGACGGGGGACCTCGACGCCCTGATCGATGCGGCTTTGAACCAGGCGAGCCGGGCGGCGCGCGCTGGATCCCCCGTCGTGTTTGCCCCGCCCATTGCCACCTTCGGAAATTCCTCCTCCGCGACCGAAGCGGACCTGTGCAACGGCCTCGCGCTGAGCGTCGAGTGTGACCGTGCTCCGACTGCCGCCCGCACCAAGCTTGAAAGCCTCATCGGGCCTGCCACGGTCATCGTCGCCAGCGGGGGCGAGTGGCTCAATCCGGACACCGGCGAGTATGAGCCCAAGCTGCACCTGCACTGGCGGCTGAGTGAGCCGACCCGAGATCAGGCCGAGCACGCCGCACTCAAAACCGCGCGCAGTCTGGCCATGGAGATCGTCGGGGCGGATCCGACCAGCAAGCCGACCGTGCACCCGTTGCGCTGGCCCGGCTCATGGCACCGGAAGGCGCAGCCGCGGCTTGCCCGGATCGTGGCGGAGGCCGATGCCGAGCTCGATCTGGATGAGGCGCTGGAGCGGCTGCGGGAAGCCCGGGCGGTCGTCCGGCCGACGGGTGCCGGGGCGAGCGCTCCCTTGACCGATAGCGGGCATGGGGAAAGCCGCGAGACGGCCGAGCTGATCGCCGCCATTCTGAGCGGATCGGATTACCATGCCCCGCTTGTGGCACTGGCGATGCGGTACCTGAAGGCCGGGATGCCCGATGGCCAGGCTGTGCAAACCCTACGTGGGTTTATGCTGGCGGTCCCGGAGCGACTACGTGACCTGAAGGACGGCACGGTGCAGCCGGGCCGCTGGCAGGCCCGATCCGACGATATCTGGAGGACCGTGTCGACGGCCCGGGCCAAGCTCGGTGAAGCCAACGCAGTCGCCAAGGACGGCGGTAGCCAGGAGACGCAGTCCGCCGAATGGCCGGACCCGGTAGACTTCCTTGCCAGTGACGAGGCGACCGGTGCCCCGGTATTGCACTCCGACCATGTGCCGGACGCCCTCGCGCCGTTCATACTCGACGTGGCTGAACGCATGGGCGTGGACCCCGCAATGGTCGCCCTCGGTGCGCTGGTGGCCCTGGCCACGGTGATCCACGACGATTTCCGTTTGCAGCCGAAGCGCCATGACGATGAGTGGACGGAGAGCCCCCGGATCTGGGGCGCGATCGTCGGTGACCCGAGCGTCCGCAAATCGCCGGTCGTCGCCGCGGTAACCCGACCGCTTGCCGCGCTCGAAGCTCAATTCCATACGGTCTGGGATCAGGCGATGCGGCAATACAAAATCGACCACGCTCGGTGGAAGAAGGAGAAGGACGCCGACCCTGCCGCAGAGCCCGTCCGACCGCTCCGTGAGCGGGTGATGATTGAAGACACGACGACAGAAGCGATTTCGGAGGTGCTGCGCACCGACAGCGAGGCGACCATGCGGGCCCCGGCCGGCAAGGTACTCGTCCGGCAGGACGAACTCTCCGAGTTCCTGGCCAATCTCGACCGGTACCGTGCGAGCGGAGGCGGCGGAGACCGCGGCGCTTACCTTCGGCTCTACAACGGCGGCGCCTTCTCGGTGGACCGGGTCAAGCGCGGCACGCTCACAATCCCCAACTGGTCAGCGACCTTCCTCGGGGGCATCCAACCCGAGCCGATCCAGCGCATTGCCAAGGAAGCCGCCGACGACGGGCTGTTGCAGCGATTCATGTACGTTGTGCCAGGCCCGAGCGTGGCTGGCGTCGATCGACGCCCCGACGCTGCGGCCCGAGCTTCGGTATGAAGCCTTGTTCGGCCACCTTGTCCGTATGCGGCGCACTGCAGGCGTGCCGGAGCCGAGACTTGTCCTGCACTCCGATGCGCACGTGCACCGGGAGTTCTATCGACGAGTTGGCCGAGTTGATGAAGGCAATGCCAGACACGTCGCCGAAGCTGAAGTCGGCCCTGGGGAAGTGGCCTGGCCTGTTTGCTCGCCTCGTGGTGGTCTTTCATCTCATCGATGTCGCCGATGCTGAACTGCGGGGTCAGATGGGCTTGGCGGGTCGGTACCAGGTGCCGGCCGCGACGGCAGCCCGGGTGGCAGCGTACATGCGTCAGGTGTTGCTGCCGCACCTCCTTCGGGCCGATGCCGTGATGTACCTGACGCCGCAAACTGGGCACGCCCGCTGGATCGCGGGCCATATCCTGGCGCACGAGCTGAAACGGGTGACAAAGAGAGATGTGGTCCGGAGCTACGGGCCGTTGAAGCCGACCGAACGTCAGGCTGAAATCGCCTCGGTCATGGAGAGCCTTGTCACCATGGGCTGGCTGGCACCTGAGCCGAGCGCGAACGCCGCCAAGCCGCCAACGGCGTGGCAGGTCAATCCGAAGGTGCAGGTGCTGTTTGCCGAACGGGCAAAGCGGGAGAAGGAACGCCGTGACGAGGCACAGCGTGCAACCGCAGAGGCGATTCTGACGGAGCCGGACGGAGTGATTTGTCGAACTTGTCGCCTCGCGCGCGGGAGCGTCGCAAGGCATTCTCTTCCTCTCCCTACTCTTTCCGCGACGCTGCTGCATCCATCCCCCTCACGCGCGCAAGGCGACAAGTTCGACAAAGTAAGGACCGCCGGCCACTCTGGCGAATAAGCTAGAGGTGTCTGTACCTGCTCTACAAGGGCTTCGCATTAGGTGCAGCCTGACGATCTGCCGCGAATATCTGCCCGCCATCGCAGAAGAGCGCAAAACGTCGTATTTGCGGTGTATTGAACCGCTGACTCCCGATCTGGTATTCTCTGCACGCCGCCGCTGTCGTGCAGCGCGGCGCGGAGCACGCGAGGATGCCGCAGAAGCCGTTCACCCCGACCGACGAGCAGCGCCGCCTGGTCAAGGCGATGGCAGGCTATGGCGTGCCGCACGACGACATCTCGCTGGTGGTGAAGTGCAGCCCGCCGACGCTGCGCAAGCGCTTTCGGCAGGAGCTCGACATCGCCACCATCGAGGCCAACGCCCGCGTCGCGCAATGCCTCTACCAGCAGGCCACCACGCCGGGGAACATCGCCGCGACGATCTTCTGGCTCAAGGCGCGGGCCGGCTGGCGCGAGAAGCACCAGGTCGAGGTGACCGGCCGGGATGGTGCGGCCCTGCAGCCGCCGACGGTGATCATCCGACGCATGATCATCGACCCCAAGGAAGCCAACCCGACCCGCACGATCGAGGGGGAATGCGAATGAGCGCCGCGCCGTTCAGCCCGAAGTTTCCGGCCTACAAGACCGCATCGGTCGCCGACCTAGTCCCCTATGCCCGGAATGCTCGTACCCACTCCGAGGCGCAGGTGGCGCAGATCGCCGCCTCGATCCGCGAGTTTGGCTTCACCAACCCGATCCTGGTCGACGGCGAGCGCGGCGTCATCGCCGGCCACGGCAGGCTCATGGCCGCCCGCAAGCTCGGCCTCGCCGAGGTGCCGACGATCGAGCTCAGCCACCTCACCCCGGCGCAGCGGCGGGCCTATGTGCTGGCCGATAACAAGCTGGCGCTGAACGCCGGCTGGGACGATGACCTGCTGCGGATCGAGCTCAGCGAGTTGCGCACCGAGGGCTTCGACCTCGGCCTGACGGGGTTTGATCCGGACGAGCTCGGTCGTCTGCTGATCGAGGCGACCGATGGCCTGACCGACCCTGACCTGGTGCCGGAGCCGCCGGCCGAGCCGGTCAGCCGCGCCGGGGATATCTGGCTGCTGGGCCGGCACCGACTGGCCTGCGGCGACAGCACGGACCCGGCGGTGGTCGAGCGGGTGCTGGCCGGCGTCCGCCCGCACCTCATGGTCAGCGACCCGCCCTACGGCGTGGCCTACGACCCGGCCTGGCGCAACCGCGCCGGGCTCAGCACGACGGCCCGCACCGGCAAGGTGGAGAATGACCACCGGGCCGACTGGCGCGAGGCCTGGGCGCTGTTCCCGGGCGACGTCGCCTATGTCTGGCACGGCGCCCTGCACGCCACGACGGTGGCCGAGAGCCTGACCGCCTGCGGCTTCGACATCCGGGCCCAGATCATCTGGGCCAAGGACCGCCTGGTGCTCGGGCGCGGGCACTACCACTGGCAGCACGAGCCCTGCTGGTACGCGGTCCGCGGTACCGGGCATTGGACCGGCGACAGGAAGCAGACCACGCTCTGGCAGATCGCCAGCACTGGCCAGGACGCCGAGACGGTCCACGGCACGCAGAAGCCGGTCGAGTGCATGCGCCGGCCGATCGAGAACAACTCCAGCCCCGGCCAGGCAGTCTACGAGCCATTCTCGGGGTCAGGCACCACGATCATCGCTGCCGAGATGGCCGGGCGCGTCTGCCATGCCGTCGAGCTCTCGCTGGCCTATGTCGATGTCGCCGTCCTGCGCTGGCAGGCCTTCACCGGCCAGCAGGCGGTGCTGGAGGGCAGCGGGGCGAGCTATGCCGCCACGGCTGCCGCAGGACGCGCCGAGGCCGCCTGAGCGGCACAGGCGCGGCCGTCCAGCCACGCAGCCCTGTTCACCACGGACCAACGACCGTTGCTCGGTGGTGAACAGGGAGGGACGGCAGGCATTTCGACCGGTAGAGGCATCATCCCAGATCACCACAATCCAGACCTTTACTAAACTGGCGGCAAATCTGATTTTGGCCGAAAGTGGATCGGCTGTTTACGAGCCCGTCAATCGGAAAACTGCCGATCGCTCCAGTGATATCGCCGTTGGAGGAACTCATCAGTTGCTGCGGCTGGGAGATCGATAGAGAGACCCGGCAGCCAGTCTGCATCGGCTGCTGATCGGCGTTTCGCATGGGCCATAACCTGATGCCGAGAGATCAGCCGGAAGAACTCAGAAATGGCTGAGCTTAACGAGGCATGCCATCGCAGTTCCAAGCTGCGCAGATCATCCGAGAAGGAACGCTCCAGCTCGGCGAACGACTTTTGCTGCTCGCCCTCGATGAGCCAGCCCACCACGCCGTAGTCCAATGCGCTCCGGGCAAGAGAGGTGAGGTTCTGCCCCTCGTCCTCCGCAAAATTCCAGCCCTGCCATCGCTCGAAGGCCGCGCGCCAAAGCGCACGTCTGCGATCGGCGCCAGCCCGCGCTCGAAACACCGACAGGCAACGGGTGACGTTTGCCCGGCTATCGCTATCCGACGTGCTCAACGAGACGCTTTCGACATAGGCCTGAAGCGCGGTTCCATCGCTACGGGCCAGAGCCCGACCGAAAGCAGCCTGCATGTGGGGATGGCGAACGGGGTAGTGATTGCACACGGCGAGCCAACGCGGCCAGTCGTCCGCGTCCTTCGCCAAGAACGATCAGCAGGTTTCTGAGTGCCGTTTCCTCCTGAGGCAGTAGATCACGCACTTCTCGGTAGGCGACGCGTTCCAGTGCCGCGAACCGGGCGTATCCGTTCCCGCTGGCTGATGCGAGACGAAGGGCATCCACGAGCGGCAGTGGCGCCATGAGGAGATGGCTGTGCAACCACCCCTCGCTTCTATTGGCCAGACGGATCAGGCGCGGCCAGTCGAGAAGAAAGAGCGCCAAAGTTGCTTGTCGCGCACCCGGATCGGGGTTTGGCAGCTGCTCGAAGGCTCGGGCCCGCTCTCTCAACTCCGCCCAGTCCCGCGCCCGTTCGGCCTCCTGCATGGCATGCAGATGTTCGCGCTCCCAGACGGGCGCATCATCGAGAACTCGTGCTACCGGTGCTCGATGGCGCAGCACGATCTCGAGCGCCGCGATTGTGAGGCGGCATCCTCGAAGACGAGCCTGCACCGCTTCCCAAAAGCCCCCATCCGAGTTCCAGGCCGCCACAGACACCAACGCCGCCTCGATCCGCAAGTTGGATAGATCCTGGTGTGGGTCCCAATCGGCGAGCGCCTTCACGGTCCAACCAAGACGTCTCGCCAGATGGAGAGCCTCTTCAGCCGCCAAACCCGACGAGGCGGCCAGGGCGCATGGAACGTCTCCAAGGTCCGCGTGCGTCGCTGACGTCAGGCGCTCGACCATGGTGTCGGCGTTCGACGCCTCCGGTTCCGCAATCACGCCCTCAATGCCGGGGGGAGCGACGACCTCCCCATCCCAAACATCGAGGAGCCGCCGAACCGCCAATGCGGTTTCCCTCACCAGGACCTCCATATGACGTGCTGCGGCTCGTCTAAGGTCGCCCAGAGATCCTCGAACGCCCCGGCCACCATGGCTGGGTTCGACACCCGCTGCAGGATGTGATGGGCTTGGCCGAGGCTGTTAACGGAGGTTCCAAGCGACCATGCCCGCGGGCCATCGCGCATGTTCGGAAAGATCAGGAAGCGGTCGTGAAAGTGCCAGCCCTTTGGCCCCCGGCGGGTTTCGGTACTCCAGGCGCAAACCCTCACGATTTCCGGCATCGTGTTCGAGAACGGCTCTTTGCCGATCCGGAAAAGACGGCCTCGGTGCCGCTGGTTCTTCCGGGGTTGAGCAGTCCTGGCAAGTCTTGCAGGGAGGATCGCCACCGTCCGTCAGCGCGCGAAGCGAGGCGCCGCTGTGACAGCAGAAGAAAAGAGTCCGGAGAAGGTCTTCTGCAGAGAGATATGGGTCCCATAGATCCACTCCGGTCTCGCCGTGCTTGTCGATGAGGAAGCGGACATCGGCCAGAGCCTGAATCTGCTGTGCCGACGAGTTCGCCTGGGGGCGGTATTGAACGAAGTCGCGAGTCTCATCGAGCCGGCGCTTCTCCTCGAGGTCCTGCCGGCGACTAAGCCAGAAATTCGCATCCTGGCGGGCCTCCGTGCCAACTAAACTGGTCCTCGTCTTTGTGAGCTTTACCCGCTCGGCAACGGGCTGACCTCTTAAGTCGGGCGCGTTGAACAGACGCGGTTCGTGCTGGATCACATGCATGTCTAGGCTGATTCGCCTGATCGTCGATGTCGATGGCGTCGCCCCGACCAGAATGCCCACCTCGGCGTCCCAAATTTCCATTTCCAGAGGTTGGCGGTGACTGTCGACTGGCAGACGAGCGCCATGCGTGAAGCGTTCGCTGACTGCCGCCCCGGTTACGAGCTCGTCCCATCGGGTGCGGGCGGCGGTCGCCAAGGTACGTGGCGTGGAACCGTTGCGCCATGTCACTGCGACATCGGAATGCTCCGCGCCGCGGGGTGCGGTGACGCTCGGCACCAGGACTGTGACAGGAAGCTGGATCAGAACATCGCCGAGAAGATCCGCGAGGCCGGCAAACGCGATCGGCACGCCGGCTGAAATGGCATCGGAGAGTACCTGCAACCGTCGCCGGTCGGCGAAGAAGGGCGCGAAGGGCGTCTTGTCCTGGTCCGTGAGCCGGAACACGTGCGATCCCGCCCAAAAGTTGTTCTTCAGAACATTGTTGATCGGAACCCGGACCGTTCCGTCGGGTGGGGCAAACATGGCGGGATCGGGGCGCAAGGTGCCCGTCCCGAGCGTGTGCCCGCTCAAGGTCCACTCTCCCGAAGCAGCGAGCGTTGACAGGGCTTGATCGAGGGCCGCGACCGGCCGGAGCGTGCGCATGACGCCAAACGACCAATCCCTGAAGCCGTCGATCCGCCCGATCCGTTCGGTCAGGCGCTCCGGCCGTTCGGTATCGCCGATATTGGGGCGACCCTCCGCGAGTACCGCGACGGACAGGACGTTGATCGTAGCACCTCCGCGCGGCGTACCAATCACTTCGATCAGCTCGATATGGTCGAACGCGCCGATACGGCCTGGGGCGAGAAGGAAGGCCAACTCTTCACGCAACTTGTCGAACGTCATGATCGCTCCCGGCCACCTTCCAAATGATCGCAAACGTAAGGCACCTTGGAAACCCATGCGGCCTAAGCCGGTGTCGGATTCGCAGATGCCGGCGAAGGACAGCGAATGGAAGGCAGAGATGGACGCTTGATGTCAGAGCCTTGGCAGCATTCCATCCGACCGTCACCGATCTCAGCCGGCGAAGGGGAAGGCATGTCTGCTTTCAAGGAGGCGATGACGGCCTCCATATGGCCGTGATAGGCGCAAAGCGGACATCGAGGCCTTCAGCGAGCTGCTGCCACCAACCACCCAAGCTGACAATGCATTGAAACGGTCACCCCGCGGCACGGGCAACCACCCGGGCGACGGTGGTATGTGTCCAGGCACCATGACCTGATGGTACCGGCACCCCGCGTTCATTCAGTACCCGCGCTATGGCTGCTTGGCTGGTCACGCCATCGGTCCGCAGCCGCTCCACCTCCAGAGCCAACCGGTGCGCCGTTCGCTCGGCTCCCTCGCGTCGCGCCCGAGCTGCTGCAATAGCGCTGGGGCCATCTGGGGGCCGGTAGCCCCGGTCGCCGCCCAGCACCGCCCCACGCGCCTTGGCGGCCGCCAGCGCGGCCTTGGTTCGCTCGCTGATCAGCTCCCGCTCCTTCTGTGCCATTGCGGCGTAGATCCGCATCATCAGGTCGTCCGCTCCAGGCATGTCGGCCGCCCGGATCTGGTAGCCGTCCTCCAGCAAGCCCGAGAGGGTGTGGGCGCGCCGGGTGATGCGGTCGAGGCGAGCGGCGACCAGCACCGCCCCGAGTTGCCGGCATCGCGCCAGAGCCGCCTGGAAGCCCGGCCGGCGGTCATCCTTGCCGCTGGCCACGTCCTGGTACTCGGCGACCAGCGTCCAGCCCTGCGCCTCGATATAGGCCCGCACGCTCGCCTGCTGCGCCTCCAACCCGAGGCCGCTATGGTCCTGCTCGGCGGTCGAGACCCGGTAGAGCCCGACCGCCAGCCGGGCGGCGCCGTGGGGCAGCGCTGGCCGCATCAGCCCGCCTCTGCCAAGCGGTAGACGGTGTAGCTGCCCTTGGCCCCCTCCTTGCCGGGTCCGACCTGGCGGACCCGCTCGGCGGCCTCGACCGCGAGGCCCTGGCGCCGCTTCAGGCCGGCAAAAAGCCGCGGACCGTGTGGGTCTGCCAGCCGGTGGCCTCGGCGATCTGGACGACGGTGGCGCCCTCGGGCCGGCGCAGCATGGCGAGCACTTGCTGCTGCTTCGTGCCCTCGCGCGGCTTGCAGGGGCCGGCGGTGCGATCAGCCGACGTCGGCTTGGCCAGGAGGCCCCGCAGCATGGCGATCGCGCCGGGCAGGTCGGCACGCTGGCTGGCCTCGTCGTCCCACGCGCTGAGGACCCGCTGGGCGGCATTGCGAAGGCTGGCGCGGGCTGCCGATGCCGACGTTGCCGTGGCGGCCTCCGGGGCGGCGTCTGACAGCTGGGGCCCTTCCGGGTCAGATGCCGCGAGCAACCCGCAGTGAACCTCCTCGGGGCCCGCCGGGGGTTAGCCGTCATGCCCGCGTCGAGGGCGAGCGTGGCGCTACCCTGCGGCTCGGCGCCGATGGCCAGCAGCCCGGCGTCGGTCACCCGAAGCGCGCTCCAGGCGCCGTCTTGCTGGCGCCAACCGAGGCCGATGTACTCGAAAGGCGCGGGACATTCTTCGACGTAACCGCCCTTGAGCAGGCTGCGGAGCACCGCGTTGCAGGCAGCCGCGGGGAGGTGCTTGGGCGGCGTGGCAAGGCGATGGGGATGCTGGCTAGCCTCGGCAAGGACGCGGAGGGCGGTGTCGGAGAGGGCCATGGTCGGGGCTCCAGGTTCAGCACCCGACCCGCCGGGTGCTACGAGCCCAAGCCCCGCCGAATGTCGGGCGGGGCGGCGTGCCGGCAATCACCCCAGCGCGTGAGCGACCATTCGCTCTGGTGCGTTTGAAAGTGAAGCGGATACTCACGTCACGTACTGCACAGAGCATCCACATTGAGGGGAAGCGTTGCCATCAGCATCGGGGTGCGGCGAGCCTATTCTGGCTTGACCTAAGCCACCGTTGGCATGTGCGCCTCCGGACCGTGCGCGAGCGCTCAGCCACGAGCAGCTCACGTAGGTCCGCTTGCTGTCGGCATCATCGGCTTCCCTACCGGCCTGTCCGCTTCTGACGCATTGACGCTGACATCGTACGGTCAATAACCTGTCCGTTCGGGAGGGTATAAAATGCGAGCCAGAATACTGCGCCGTGAGATTATGGCGGCCGTTGCGGCAGTGATCTCGGTGCTAAGCGTTAGTCGAGCACGCGCACAAGGCGCTTTGGCGACGAAAGCTACTGAGAATAGTACTAGCATTGTCGGCACTTGGAAGGTGGTCGGAGCCACGTCTCGCGACGTGAACGGCAAGTCCCTTCCGCAACCCTACGGCCCCAAGGGTATGGGTCTCGTGACACTCAACGCGGACGGACGAATGATGGCCGTGCTGTGCGACGGCCGCGCTGAATTGCCGGAAGGCACGCGGCGCGATTACGCCTCGTACTGCGGAAATTACACGTTCGACGGTACGACCCTGGTTACTAAGGTCGATGCATCCTCAGGAGGCAGGATTGGCATCGGCAGCGACCAGGTCCGAAAGGTTCGGTTCGAGGGCAGCCGCATGGTACTTACGCCCCCACCAGCAGAGATCAGCGGAGTGGTGCAGTACCGGGACATTTTCTGGGAGCGGATCAGCGCCGACCCCGCATAGTTGATTTCTTGCATTTTGCGGCGAAGGGAATCGCGCTCGGGCATTGGCTGATCAGTGGTGTCGATGGCGGGCGGTTGTTCGTCCGCTGCTTCGACGCCGGCATGACCGTCCGGGAGAACGTCGTCGGTGATGTGCTGGCCTCGCTCACCACGCCGATCTGGAACTCCCCCTCTAAGGCCTGGACTGGCGGCGCGCCGATGGCGGACTCGTCGCTCAACCGCCGCATGACGGTGCGGCTCGGCCCGAGCGTCGCTTTCGCGCAGATCGGCATCTGCGGCTTCGACGGGACGATCGAGCTTGAGGCGCTCCGGCTTTATGGCCTGCCGGGAGAGGCGCCGGCGCTGCTCTGCGGGACCCCGGCACTGCCGGTCGGGACACGGGAGTTCCAGGCCGAGGTGTCTTGGGACCTGCCGTCGCTGGCACCAGGCAATACCAGCCTGCTCGACGTGACGGTCGCCAATTGCCGGGTGGGCGACTTGGCCGATGCCGCGCTGGCCTCGTCGACCCGGTTCATCGAGCTCGACGCGACGGCCTGGACCACCAACACCGTCCGGGTCATGGCGCGGAACATCTCACCATCCGCCACCTTCGACCTCAACTCGGCCACCCTGTCGGTGGCCGTGACGAAGCGGCGCGTGCAGTAGCGCACGCCCAAGTAAGGCGGCACGACGCCCCCGGATCCCGGAGATACGTTTGCGGCGAACCAGCGCGCGATCTGGGGCGCGGTGAAACATCCTGGCGAGGACAGTTTCCGGCGCGCGGCAATTTCTCGCTGCTGAACCGGAGCTTCCAGATAGTCGGGCGGCTGTAGGGGATGGGGGACCAAAGCATGAGCGAGGACGACGTAGCGACGAAGCTCGCCGTGCACGAGGCGGTCTGCGCCGAGCGGTGGAAGCAGGCAAACGAGCGCCTCGGGCGCATCGAGTCGTGCTGGCGGCCATCGTCCTGCTGCTGCTGGTAGGCGAAGGAAGCGTCATCGCGGTACTGCGACGAATGCTTAGAGATTAAGGAAGGCGAAGCCTGAGCGGCTGTCTGATGCGTGCGCTCCGCCCGCTCCCGCTGTCGCCCGTCCTGCAAGGCGGCTACCGCAACGTCTGACCCACCGCGGACCTTCGGCAACTCCGCATGTGGCCATCGCCTGCGACATCAGCCTAGATCAACCGCGGGTAGGAGCCGCGTCGAGCGCTGCGCGATCTGCTGCCAACCGGAGTGGTGCCGGTCCATCCACGCAGGGTGTTCCAAACTACACACGAGGCTTGCGTTGCCTCGAGCAGTCGTTCCCATGGCGTCGGTTCGGGACCGCGCGGGCCCGCGACGCCGTTGATCTCCATCAATGCACCCGCCACTGGCCCAGGCTTAAAAGAGGCAAGCATCCCGCTACGGTCTAAGGACGCCCCATGTCAGTCATGCGAGGCCTGCGGGCCTACCACGCGCTGCTGGCTTTGCTGGTCGTCGCCGCTTACCTCACGGGCGAAGTAGGGACCGTCCACGCGCTGCTGGGCTACGCGATCGCGGCCATCGCCGCCCTCCGCATGCTCGCGGCCCTCTCCGGCGTCCGGCCACTCGGGCTGGAGCGCTTTACCCGAAGTTCGAGGGGTTGCGCGTCGGCAACGCCTTCACCCACCCCGCGGTCAGCCGGACGCTGCTCGCCGGCATTGCTGCCTGCCTCCTGGCCGCCACGCTGAGCGGGATCGCTCTCGACCGCGGCCGCACGGTCGGGCTCGCCGCCGGCGGCCAAGCGGTCGTCGCGGCGCGCTCCGACGAGCACCGGCCCGAGCGCGCGCACCCCGGGCGCGAGCGGGAGGACGGCGGCGGTGTGCTCGGCGAGGCGCACGAGGCCGTCTCCGACCTCCTGGTGCTCGTGGTCGGGCTGCACGTCGCCTACCTGCTGGCCTTCAAGCGGCCCCTCGCCCGCTTCATGCTGTTCCTCGACGGCGGCGAAACGGCGCGCACGCCCGGAAAGCCCGCGCTGACCACCGGCCCGGCCGGGCCGGCCGGCGTGCGCTGACCGGCCGCGGCGACCGCGCGCGAGGAGCACGATGCAAGCCGAGGAGGGAGCCGGCCCCCGCCTGGCGCCCGCCGCCGCGGGACACGATGGCCGGGCCGCAGCCATGCCGTCGACCATGCACACGGCCGGGCCGGCGGAGGACTTCGCCACACTCGACCGCGCCCTCCGCGCGGCGCAGGCGCGCGCCACCCAGGGCGTCTCGCCCTTCGCCGTCCTCGCGCCCTGGGCGGACTGGACCCTTCCACCTCGCCCGCGCGCCGGGCAGGCAGCTCTCGCTCGCGCTGCGGGCTCAGCGCCTCGCCGCGCGCTACGCGCTGTGGCTCGCCCGCTCTGCCGCGGACCCGGCGGCCGTGCCCGTGCCCGGCGACCGGCGCTTCGCCGACCCGCGGTGGTCCGACTGGCCGTTCGCCGCTGTGGCGCAGGCCTACCTCCTCTCCGAATCCTGGTGGCTGGAGGCGGCGCGCCGGGTCCCCGGCGTGACGCGCCGGCACGAGGAGCAGATGCGCTTCCTCGTGCGTCAGCTCGCCGGGCTCGCCTCGCCCGCCAACCTGCCCTGGCTGAACCCGGCAGTCCTCGACCGGACGCTACAGGAGGGCGGCGCGAACCTGCTGCGCGGCGCGGGCAACTGGCTGGAGGACTGGGACCGCCTGCTCGCCGGCCGTCCGCCGGCGGGCGCGGAGCGCTTCGTGGTGGGCCGAGACGTCGCCGCAACGCCCGGGCACGTCGTGCTCCGCAACGACCTTATGGAGCTCATCCAGTACGCGCCGGCGACGGAGGCTGTGCACGCCGAGCCGGTGCTGATCGTACCGGCCTGGATCATGAAGTACTACGTCCTCGACCTCAGCCCGGGGAACTCGCTCGTCCATTGGCTCGTAGAGCGGGGCCACACGGTGTTCCTGGTCTCCTGGAAGAACCCGGACGAGCGCGACCGGGAGACCAGCCTGGACGACTTTCGTCGACGCGGCGTCATGGCGGCGCTCGACGCCGTCTCGGCCGTCCTGCCGGGGCGGAAAGTGCATGCCTGCGGCTACTGCCTGGGCGGCACCATCCTGTCCATCGCGGCGGCGACCATGGCGCGCGACCGCGACGCCCGCCTCGCCTCGGTGACGCTGCTCGCCGCGCAGACCGACTTCGCGGAGGCCGGCGAGCTGATGCTGCTGACCGACGAGGAGCAGGTAGGCTGGCTCGAGGACCTGATGTGGGCCCAGGGCTACCTCGACGCGCATCAGATGGCCGGCGCCTTCGAGGCGCTGCGCCCGGACGAGTTGCTCTGGTCCCGGCTGGTCCGGCGCTACCTGCTCGGCGAACCCAAGGAGGCCTCTGACCTCATGGCGTGGAACGCCGACCGGACGCGTATGCCCGCGCGCATGCACGGCGAGTACCTGCGGGGCCTGTTCCTGGAGAACCGCCTGACCGCCGGTCGCTTCGCGGTGGAGGGGCGCGTGATCGCGCTGCGGGACATCGCCGCTCCGATCTTCGCCGTGGGCACGGCGCGCGACCACATCGCGCCATGGCGGTCCGTGTACAAGGTGGCGCTGTTCGCCGACACGGACGTGACCTTCGCGCTGGTGGACGGCGGCCACAATGCCGGCATCGTCAGCCCGCCGGCGGGCCGCCCAGGCGTCGGCTACCAGTTGGGCACGCGCCGGCACGGGGACCGCTACATGGACCCGGACACCTGGGCGGCCGGCGCGCCGCGGTACGACGGGTCTTGGTGGCCCGCCTGGGACGCCTGGCTGGCGTCCGCGGGCTCCGGCGAGCGCGTCCCGCCGCCCATGACGGGCGCGCCGGACCGCGGTCTCGTGCCGCTCGACCCGGCGCCCGGCCGCTACGTGCACGCGCGGTAGGCGAGGCCGCGACGGCGCCCCGCAGCCCGGCGGGGCGGAGGTCTACCGGACGCTCCTCACGCGCGCCCCGTCGCGCAGCGCGCTCGGCGGGAACAGGACGACCTGGTCGCCGGGCGCCAGCCCGGCGGCGACGGCCACGAGCCGGGGGCTGCGCCGGGCGACCGCCACCCGCGCCTCGCGCGCGACGCCTTCCCGCACCAAGAAGGCGGCCCAGCCGTCGCCCTTGCGGAACAGCGCGCCGGCGGGCGCCAGCACGGCGTCCTCGACCGTAGCCACGGCGATCCGCGCGTCGACCCGGTAGCCGTCCCCCAGCGAGGCCCAGCGCTCGCGCGGGGAGGTGATGTCGACCACCACCCAGGACCCGCTGCTCCTCGACGCCGAGCGCGGAGACCTTGGTGAAGGCGCCGGGCTCCACCAGACGCACGCGCCCCTCCAGCGGCTCCGGCCCGCCCCACAGCTCGATCGCCACCGCGGCCCCCGGTGCGATCGCCACCGCCTCCGTCGTAAGCACGTCCACGGCCACCTCCAGGTCGGCGGGATCGCCGATCTCCAGCAGCGCCGCGCCGGCGCCGACCACCGTCTCGCTCTCCTGCAGCACGCGCAGCACCCGCCCGGCGGCCGGCGACCGGACCTCGCGCCTCTCCGGGCCGGTCTCCGGCGCCAGGGGCCGCTCCAGCACCGCTCGGGCCTGGTCCAGCTCGTGCTCCGCGGCGTGCCGCCGCTGCTCCGCGGCCCGCAGGTCCCGCGCCGCGGTGCGCTCCGCCAGCTCCGCGCGCTCGAGCTGCTGGGCCGGCACCGTGCCGCGCGCGTGCAGGACGCGGGCGCGGGCGGCGTCGGCCTCCGCCTGCACGAGCTGTGCCCCCGCACGCTCCACCAAGGCCTCCGCCTGGCGCAGCATCGCCTCCGCCGACCCGAGGCGCTCCTCCGCCTCGCGCCGGGCGCGCGCGCTGAGCAGCGCGGAGGGCGCCGACTGGATCTCCGCCAAGACATCGTCCCGGGCGACGGCGTCCCCCGCCCGGACGCCCAGCCGGAGCACGCGCCCCGCCACCGGCGCCGGAGACGACGTAGCGGTCGCGCACGCGCGTCCGCCCGTCCTCCTCGACCGTGGCGACGAAGCGGCCGCGCTCGACCCGTGCCGTCTCGACGCGGACCGGCTGCGGCCGGAAGACCAGGAACAGCGCGCCGCCGAGGATCGCCGCGGCCAGCAGCCAGAGGACCCGCCTGGCGGCCGGAAGGCGCACCGGTCAGTCCCTCGCCTTCAGCGCCGCGACCAGGTCCAGCCGGTCGATCCGCCGTCGCACGGCCGCCGCGCTCGCGGCCGCGGCGCCCAGCACCACGAGCCCGGCGATGCCGAAGGTGGCTGGGCTGATCGAGGCCGGCAGGTCGAAGCTCTCGTTGTCGCGCGAGCCCAGGATCAGCGCGACGGCCGCCTGGGCCAGCGGCAGGCCGAGCGGCACAGCGACGATCGTTGCGATGACGAGCTCGGCGAGCAGGATGCGCGCGACCTCCGCGCGGCCGAAGCCCAGCACTCGCAGGCTCGCCATCTCCCAGCCCCGCTCCTGCAGCGACACGCGAGCGGCGTTGTAGACGACGCCGACCGCGGTGATCACGCCGAAGCCGGTCAGGACACCCGCGGTCGTCAGCACCATCCCGGCGATCACCTCGTCGAACACCCGCAGCGAGACGGCCTTGATATTGGTGGACGCCACCCGCGGGCGCTCCTCCAGCCGCCGCCAGACCGCCTCCGCCTCACGCGGATCCACCCGCAGCGCGACGTGGGAGACGAGGTCGTCCTCGCGGAGCAAGCGGTTCAGCGCCTCGATCTCCATGTAGGCGCCCAGGCCGATCACGTCCTCGACGAGGGATGCGACGGGCACCTCCAGGACCCGGCGCGCGCCTTCCAGCACCTCGACGCGCAGGGGATGGCCGGGCCGGACGCCGAGCTTCGCGGCGAGCCGCCGGCTCACCGCCAGCCCGTCCGGCGGAAGCTCGACGGGCCGCAGGTCGGCGTCGCGCGGGACCTGCAGTTCCGAACCGCGCGGCAGACCGGTCAGCCCGAGCAGGTGGGCGCGGTGGCCGGCGAGCATGCGGACCGGGACGATGCGCTGCCCCTCCGCGGCGAGCACGCCGGGCAGCCGGGCGATCTCCCGCACTGCGCGCGAGGGCCGCGGGTCCGTCAGCGCGACGAAGGCGTCGCCCCGCTCGATCCCGTCGAACTGCAGCGCCACCATCGAGGCAAGGGCGTCCCGCCAGAACAGGCCCAGCACCACCATCGGCACGGCGAGGGCCAGGCCGAGCACGGTGAGGGCGGTGCGCAGGGGACGGCTCAGCAGGCCGCGCAGCGCGATTTTCGCGCGGGGCGAGAGCCTCCGGTCCAGCAGCGGGCCGAGGGACCGTCCGCCGGAGGCCGCGGGCGTAGGCGGCCTCAACCCCTCAGCCGCCGGCAGCCGCAGCGTCCGCCGCAGCGCCGCCAGCACGCCCAGCAGCGCCACCGCGAAGCTGGCGAGCGCGCCCACAAGCGGCAGCCAGGCCGGCAGCACGTAGGGCAGGTCAGGGAAGCGGAAGAACGGCTGATAGGCCGCCAGCATGCCCGCGCCCAGCCAAGCCCCGCCCGCGGCGCCCAGGACGGAGCCGGTCGCGCAGACGGCGGCGACGAACTTCGCGTAGTGCACCGCGATCGGCCAGGACGGGTAGCCGAGCGCCTTGAGCGCCGCGACCTGCTCGCGCTGCGCCTCGACCAGCCGCCCGAGCACGACGTTCAGCAGGAAGGCGGCGACGCCGAAGAACACCACCGGCACGGTCACGGCCATGGTCCGCTGCTCGGCCAGCTTGTCCTCGAGAAAGCGGTGGGAGGGCTGGTCGCGCCGGCCGTGCGCGCCGCGCCCGCCCCAGGGCTCGAGGACCCGGTCCACCTCGGCGACGACCGCGGGCTCCGAGGCGCCCGGCGCCAGCGCCAGCGAGACCTGGTTGAAGGCGCCCTGCATGTCGAAGGCGCGGGCGACCGCCTCCTCGTTCGCCCACAGCACCACGAACCCGCGGTCGTCGGGCAGCGGGCTGCCCGGCCGGGAGGTGAACACGTACTCCGGCGAGTGCGCGATGCCGACGACCCGGAAGGCCTCCCGCCGGCCGTTCAGGATCGCCGCGACGGCATCGCCGGGCCGCACGCCCCAGGCCTCGGCGAAGGCGGTGTGCAGCACCGCCTCCTCCGGCCGCAGCGCATCGGGCAGGCGCCCGGTCACCAGGCTTAGCCGGTTCAGCACCGGCTGCCCGCCGGGTGCCGGCAGCGAGAGCACCCGTCCGGCCACGGGCGAGGGCGAAGCCGGCCAATCCACGCGGAGGTCGCCCGCCACCCGCCCCTCTACCGCGGTAGTGCCCGGGATCTCGGCAAGCACCGCGAGGAGGCTTCGCGGGGCCTCGCTCCAGCGAGGCGAAGACCTCGGCGAACCGGGTTCCGGCGTAGTGGGCCCGCTGCGCGCCGAGCAGCGAGAGCCAGGCGCTCACCGACATCCCCAGCACGGCGACGCCCGCGCCGACCAGCAGGGCGATGGTCGCCACCTGGCCGCGCATGGCCACCAGGTCCCGCAGTACCTTCCGGTCGAGAATGCTCACCAGGCCAGCTCCTCCGGCGCTCTGCGGCGCGGGTTGGCTTCGGCGGCGACGACGCGGCCGCCGGCCATGCGCAGCACCCGGTCGGCCATGCCGGCGATGGCTGTGTTGTGGGTGATCACCACCGTAGTGGCGCCAACCTCACGATTTGCCCGTGCAATGGCGGCGAGCACGAGGCGGCCGGTCTCCGCGTCGAGCGCCCCGGTCGGCTCGTCGCAGAGCAATGCGTCCGGGCGCTTGACGATGGCCCGGGCGACGGCGACGCGCTGTTGCTCCCCGCCGGAGAGCTGGCCGGGGAACCGGTCCAGCCGGTGCGACAGCCCGACCATGCCGAGCGCCTCCTCCGGCCGCATTGGGCGCCGCGCGATCTCCGCGACGAGCGCGACGTTCTCGCGCGCGGTCAGGCTGGGAATCAGGTTGTAGAACTGGAACACGAACCCGACGTGCTCCCGCCGGTAGACGGTCAGGGCCGCCTCGTCTGCCCCGGCTAGCTCGTGGTCGCGCCAGGCCGCGCGCCCGGCGGTTGGCGCGTCGAGCCCACCGAGAATGTTGAGTAGAGTCGACTTCCCGGACCCCGACGGCCCGAGCAGCACAACGAACTCCCCGACGGCGATGTCGAGGTCGAGGTCGCGGAGGGCATGCACCGCGGCGTCGCCGGCGCCATAGCTCTTGCACAGCCCGCGGGCGACGAAGACGGGCGCCCCGCGCGACGGGCCATGGCGGTCGCCTTCCGCTTGGGCCGGGATAACGGGCATCGCGTCCACCCAGGTTTGGACCGACGCGATCCCGATGCGGAACCGACGGCGGCTCGTTTCCACACCTACTACATCTCGTGGCGGCCTAACTCGGCCTTGATCCACGTCATGGCCGTGTCCGACGACAGGGCCTACCGGTTCCCGGCAAGATGCGAGGCCATCGGGCCGCGTTCGGGAGGAGCCGTCATGATCGCCAAGGACCTGATGACCGAGGGCCTCGTCGTTGTCCCGCCGGAGATGCCGGTGGCGGCGGTTGCCGAGTTGCTCGCCGCGCGCGGCATCTCCGCCGTTCCGGTGGTGGACACCTCCGGTGCGCCGCTCGGCGTCGTGACCGAGGGCGACCTCATCCGGCGCCTGGCCGACCAGCCACGAGGGCCATTCAATTGGTTCCTGGACTTGTTCCGCGACCCGGCACCGATGGCGCAACGCTTTGCGAAAGCGCACGGCAAGACCGCGCGCGACGTGATGTCGAAAGACCTGATCACTGTCGGCGAGGCTGCTTCTGCCGAGGAGATCGCGCGGTTGATGGAGGATCACGGAATTCGCCGTGTTCCGGTGATGAGGGACGGGAAGATGGTCGGGCTCGTGTCTCGCGCCGACCTGCTGTGCGCCGTGCTGCGGGCCCAGGGCGTGGCGCCGTCACCCGCGGGGTCGCGCCGCGGGACGACCGCGAGATCCTGCGCGGGGTTATCGCCGCGATGCGCGAGCAGCCCTGGACCGACACCTTCTGGGTGTACCCGAACGTCACAGGCGGCGTCGTCACGCTATACGGCTTCGCGCGCAACGACGCGGTGCGCGAGGCCTTCCGCATCCTTGCGCAGGAGGTGCCGGGCGTGACCTCCGTCGTGGACCGGCTCGAGCCGATGCCGCTGGTGGTCCGGGCGATGCTGTGAGGCGCACGAGGCACGGCGCCCACCCGGTCCGCGGGGCGGGCTGCTGGACCGCCGGCGGAGACGCGGGCAAGCCCGGCTTGCACTGTCCGGAGCCGCCGTCGTGGCGGACCGCCGGCGCGTCCTGAACCTGGCCCTGCTGGCCCTCGCGGCCGTGGGGCTTGGCGCAGGCCTCAGCGCACGGTGGCTCGGCCGGGCGGACTGGGCCGCATGGCTGATGCTGGCCGGCGTGCTGCCGGTGCTGCTTGCGGTACTGCTCGACAGCCTCGCGGGCCTAGCGCGGCGCGAGCTGGGCCTCGACGTGATCGCGCTGGTCTCCATCGGCGGCGCCCTCGCGCTCGGCGAGCATGTCGCCGCGGGCGTCGTCGGGCTGATGCTCTCGGGCGGCCGGGCGCTGGAGGACTACGCCGAGGCCCGCGCCCGGCGAGAAATGTCGGACCTGCTCGCGCGCGTGCCGCGGACCGCCAACCGCTACCAGGGCGGCGGCCTGGCCGCGGTCCCGCTCGATGGGGTTGTGTCCGGTGACCGCCTGCTGGTGCGGGCCGGCGAAACGGTCCCGGTGGATGGCGTGGTGGCGCGCGGAGCAGCGGTGCTCGATGAGGCGGCGCTGACCGGCGAGCCGATCCCGACCACGCGCGCCGCCGGCGAGGCCTTGCGCAGCGGAGCGGTCAATGCCGGCGCCCCCTTCGACATGCAGGCGACCTCCGCGGCGGCCGACAGCACGCTGGCCGGCATCGTCCGCCTCGTGCGCGCCGCGCAGGAGGCGAAGGCACCTTCCGTCCGCCTCGCCGACCGGGTGGCCTTCGCATTCACGCCGCTTGCCCTCGGCCTGGCCGGCGCCGCCTGGTGGCTGACCGGCGACCCGGTGCGCGGCCTCGCCGTCATGGTGGTGGCGACCCCCTGCCCACTGATCCTCGGCGTCCCCGTGGCCGTCGTCTCGGGCATGTCGCGCTGCGCCGGACGCGGCGTTCTGGTCAAGGGCGGGGCGGCGCTCGAGGTCCTGGCGCGCGTGCGTACGGTTTTCCTGGACAAGACCGGCACGCTGACCGCCGGCCACGCCCGGGTCGCCGCGATCGAGGAGGTGCCCGGCGTCGCGCCAGAGGAGGTGCTGCGCCTGGCCGCAAGCCTCGACCAGACCTCGCAGCACGCCATCGCCGGGGCAGTCGTGACGGCCGCCCGCGCCCGCGGCCTCGCCTTGGCCCTGCCGGCTGGGGCGGAGGAGGAGCCCGGCGCGGGGGTGACGGGGGAGGTGGACGGCCGCCGCGTCTCGGTCGGCAGCCACGCCTACGTCGCCGCGCGGGCAGCCGCGCCGGCGGGGTGGGAGGAGCGCTTCCTGCGTCGCATGGGCTACGAGGGCGCCACCGGCGTCTTCGTGGCGGCGGAGGGGCGGATGCTCGGCGCCATCCTGCTCGCTGACGAGATCCGCCCGGACTCGCCGCGGGCGCTGCGCCTGCTGCGCCAGGCCGGGGTCGCCCGGGTCGTGATGCTCACTGGCGACCGGCGCGAGGTGGCCGAGGCGATCGGCGCGGCGCTCGGGGTGGACGCGGTGCGGGCGGAGCTGCAGCCGCGCGACAAGCTGGCCGCGATCGCCGAGGCGAGGGGGAGCGGCGAGGTCTGCGCCATGGTGGGCGACGGCGTCAACGACGCGCCGGCCCTGGCCGCGGCGGACGTGGGCGTGGCCATGGGCGCGCGCGGCTCCGGCGCCTCCTCGGAGGCAGCCGATGTGGTGCTGCTGGTGGACCGGCTGGACCGGCTGGCCGAGGCGCTGGCGATCGCGCACGGGGCGAGGCGGATCGCAGTGCAGACCGTGGGCATCGGCATGGGCCTGTCCGTCCTCGCCATGGTGGCGGCGGCACTGGGCTTCCTGCCGCCGGTGGCCGGAGCGCTCCTGCAGGAGGCGATTGACCTCGCCGCCATCCTGAACGCGCTCCGCGTGCTGCGGGTCCGCGGCGCCGGGGCGACCGCGGGTAGCGCTACCCGCGGCCGAGGTCGCCCGCCTGGCCGCGGAGCACGAGCGCCTGGCGGAGCCGCTTGCGCGCCTGCGGGCCGTCGCCGATGGGCTCGCGGCCCTGCCGCCCGCGGAGGCGGCGGTGGAGCTGGCCGAGGTCGAGCGGCTGGTGCGCGAGCGGCTCCTGCCCCACGAGCGCGAGGACGACGCGCGGGTCTACCCGGCGGTGGAGCGTGCGCTGGGGGGCGACGACCCGATCGCGGCGATGCACCGGACGCACCGGGAGGTGCACCGGCTCGGCGGGCTGCTGACCCGGATGACCATCGACCTGCCGCCGGAGGGGCTCGGCCCCGCCGCCGCCAACGACTTCCGGCGGGTGCTCTACGGCCTGGACGCGATCCTGCGGCTGCACTTCGCGCAGGAGGACGAGCTGTACCACGGCCTGGCTGACGCCGAGCACGTCGCGCTGCAGGCCGCGGCCGCAGGGGCCGGAGCAGGTCGTGACGACGCGGGGCGACCGTGACGCCCCCTTGGGCGCACCGTGACGCCTATGCCCCTTCGGTTCCCGGCCGTGCCCCGGGCGCGCCGCGCCGCGGCGTCCTGGCCGTGCCCGCGGCGCACGCTCTCGCGCCGACGGAGGTGCTCCGCTCCCTCGGTGCCGTCGAGGGGGGCCTCGCTACGGCCGAGGCGGCGCGGCGGCTCCGGGAGGCCGGTCCAAACCGCCTGCCGGAGCCGCCCCGGCCGGGTCTTGCCGCACGCACCGCCCGCCAGTTCGCGAGTCCTCTGGTCCAACTGCTGATCGTCGCCGCTGCCGTCCTGGGCGCGATCGGACACGCGCTGGACGCCGCGGTGATCGCCGCGGTCGTCATCGCCAACGCGGCGGTCGGGCTCGTGCTCGATGGCCGGGCGGAGCGCGCGCTCGGCGCCGTCTCGTCCCTCCTCGCCACGCGGGCGCGCGTGCTGCGCGACGGCACGCGCGCCGAGCTCGACGCGGCCGGACTGGTGCCGGGCGACGTCGTGCTCGTCGAGACCGGCGATAGGGTCCCGGCGGATCTGCGCCTGCTGCGGGCGGACGGCGCGCTCGGCGCCGCGGAAGCCGCCCTCACGGGCGAGTCCGTGCCGACGGAAAAGGGCATAGCGCCGGTCGCCACCGACGCGCCCCTCGGCGACCGCACTTCGATGCTCTTCGCCGGCACGATCGTCACGGGCGGGACCGGGCTCGGCGTGGTGGTCGCCACGGGGACCGCGACCGAGCTCGGCCGCATTGGCGCGCTGCTGGACACGGTGCGGGCCGAGGAGACGCCGCTGCTGCGGCAGGTCGCGCGCCTCGGCGGCTGGATCGGCGCCGGCGTGCTCGGCCTCGCCGCGTTCTGCTTCGCCGTCGGAGTTCTGGTCCATGGGGCGCCGGTCGGCGATACCCTGCTCGCCGCGGTCGCGCTCGCCGTCGCCGCGATCCCGGAGGAACTCCCGGCGATCGTCACCGTCACGCTCGCGGTCGGCGTGGAGCGCATGGCGCGACGCCAAGCGCTGGTTCGGCAACTTCCCGCGGTCGAGACGCTGGGCTCCGTCACCGTCATCTGCTCCGACAAGACCGGGACCTTCACGCGGAACGAGATGGTGGCCGACCGCGTGCTCCTGCCCGGCGGGAGGCGCGCGGTGATCACGGGCGTCGGCTACGCGCCGGACGGCGTGGTTACCTGGCAGGCTGGCGACCCGGCCCAGGCCGGGCCGCTCCTGCGGGAGTTGGCCGCCGCCGCGGCGCTCTGCAGCGATGCGGCGCTGGCGAGGTCCAACGATGGCGCATGGACGGCGGTCGGCGATCCGCTGGAGGCAGCCCTGCTCGCCTTGGCGTCGCGGGCGGGGCTCGATCCCGGCGGGACGCGCGGGCACCGGCCGCGCCTCGGCGCGCTGCCCTTCGCGGCCGAGCGCGCCTGGATGGCCACGCTGCACGCCACCGACGCGGACCCCGTACTCCTGCTGAAGGGCGCACCCGAGCGCGTGCTGGCGCTCTGCGACCGGATCCAGACCGCGCCGGCCGCCGCGGGGCTGCTCGACCGCGACGCGTGGCTCACCGACGCCGAGGCTCTGGCGGCCTCGGGGCGGCGTGTGCTCGCCGTCGCGCGTCGCGCGGCCGCGCCGGCGGGGTTGACGGAGGCGGACGTCGCCGGTGGCGGCTTCGCGCTGCTCGGGCTCGTCGGGCTGCTCGACCCGCCGCGCGCCGAGGCTGCCGACGCCGTCGCCGAGTGCCAGGAGGCCGGCATCCGCGTGGTGATGATCACCGGCGACCACCCGGCCACCGCGCGCGCCGTCGCCGGCATGCTCGGCTTCGCCCGGGCCGAGCGTGTGGCGACCGGGGCGGAAGCTGGAGGCGCTTACCCCGGCGGGGTTCGCTGGGCGCGCGGCCGACACCGACGTCTTCGCCCGCGTGGCGCCCGAGCAGAAGCTGCGCCTAGTCGAGGCCCTGCAGGCGCGCGGCGAAGTCGTGGCCATGACGGGCGACGGGGTGAACGACGCGCCGGCGCTTGCGCGGGCGGATGTCGGGGTCGCCATGGGCCGCGGCGGCACGGACGCGGCCCGCGCCGCCGCGAGGATCGTGCTCGCCGACGACGACTTCGCCACGATCGCCGCGGCGGTGCACGAGGGGCGGGTCGTCGCCGACAACCTGCGCAAGGCCCTCGTCTTCGCGCTGCCGGCGAACGGGGGCGAGGCGCTGGTGGTCGTGACCGCCGTCGTGCTGGGCGTCGCGGCCCCGCTGGCGCCGCTGCACCTGCTGTGGGTGAACCTAGTCACGACCGTAGCACTCAGCTTGGCGCTCGCCTTCGAGCCGGCCGAACCGGACGTCATGCGCCGCGCGCCGCGCGCTCCCGGGACCAGCCTCCTCGATGCCGCTCTGCTCGGGAGGGTCGCCCTCGTGTCGCTCGCTTTCCTGGGCGGCGTCTTTGGGGTCTTCCTTTGGGCCCGCGGGCCGGGCGGCGCCGGGCTGGATGAGGCACGGACGGCCGCGGTGAACTCGCTTGTGCTGTTCGAGGCTGCCTATCTGTTCAACGTGCACGGCGGCGACCGAGCATCGGGCCTTGATCCCCGCGGCATCCTTCCGGCGGCGATTGCAACCGCCGCGACCGTGCTGCTGCAGCTGGCGCTTACCTACGCGCCGCCGCTCCAGGCGGTTTTCGGAACGGCGCCGATCGGCCTTGACCTCTGGGCCGCCGTCGCCGTGGCGACGGCGCTCGGCTTCGCGTTGGTGGAAGCCGAGAAACGGTGGCGAGCCCGGCGGAAGCGGGACGAGCCATGAACCTCGCAACGGCCCGGGGTGGCTCGGATCGTCCTCTGCCTAAGTGCAGCGTTCGGAACATCAACCGCAGCGTTGGCGCGCGTCGGCGGATGATGCGTTGCTAATCCCGCACTCGGCTCCCCGCCCTTCATGGCGGTAGCGGACCTTCCGAATCGGCCAGAGAATTTCAGTTCCCGGTTCCCACCGCCGCTCCAGTCGTTGCCCCGACAACCTGTCTCTCCTGAGTTGGACACCGCGCTGAGGCGCAGGTTTCGGGCCGCTTTTAGCCGTGACCTTGATGGTGCCAATCCGGAACGAGGGCGATTTTTCTCTCCAGAGAGCGGCATTGTCTCCGGACCTTGAGGGTTGGCCGATTTTTCCAACAAGGTCTAGCGCCTTGTTTTTCCTTGAACTTGGTGCACCCCGGCCGGTGCGGATTCAGCGGAGCGATTGCTCACCCAATGGGCGTCGCCGACGCTCTCCAAAGCCCCAAGCTCTATGTTCGCTCGCCCATTAGGTGCAGCACCAGCTCTCGGCGGTGCGGCGCTAGGCGGTGCTCCCACAGATAGATGCCCTGCCACGTCCCCAACACCGGCAGGCCCTCGGCGACAGGGATCGACAGCTGGGCCTGCGTCAGCGCAGCGCGAATATGAGCGGGCATGTCATCTGGCCCCTCGTCCGCATGCCGATAGCGTCCCGCGCCACCATCCGGCACCAGGCGCGCCAGAAATGTCTCCAGGTCGGCCCGCACGTCCGGCGACGCGTTCTCCTGCACCAGCAGCGAAGCCGAGGTGTGCCGACACCAGATGGTGAGCACGCCGGTGCTGATGCCTTGCGCACTGACCCAAGGGCAGATGCGGCTGGTGACGTCCACCAAGCCACGGCCGGGCGTGTCAACGATGACCCAGTGAAGATGCTGGTCCATTCGCTTCCTCCCGACATGGTAAGCCATGTCTGAATGCGACCCTTCTCGGACCTTCGTACCCGGCCCGCCAAGGTCTGCTCCTGGTAGTGAAACGGCCATATGCCGAGGGGTCACAGGATCGACGGCTTCGCGTCCTTATCAGTTATCGGCTGGGCACGCCCGCCTCCCTGAAAGCGGATAAAGTGCACCGAGCCTTGGCCGACCAAAGTGGGCGGTAGCGGCTGTAGAGGTCGCGCCACCTGGACGTCTCCTCTACCTACATCGGCAGACACAAAGGAAGCGCCTTGCCGATCAGCAAGCTCGCCCTCGACGACCAGGCCCGGCCAAGCAGGACACCTCACCAACAGGCACCTCCATGCCGAAGCCGACCACGCTCCTGGCCTCGATGATCGTGCCAGCCACAGCGCGAGAGGCAGCCATCCGGTCGCAGGTGGAAGTGAGTCCGGAAGAAGGACCAACCTCGCCCGCGCGGCTTATCGGTGCGGCTCGGCCAGGGAGAAGGACAGCGTCACCCAGGCATTCCATCCCGCAGGCCGGTTCTGCTCGGCAAACTCGCCGTACGCCTTCACGTTCAAGTAGCCCTTTACCCGCTCCCCGACCGCAAACATGTAGCCGACCTGCGGGCCGAGGCCGGCAACGCGTGACCTGAAGCCACCTAGTTTCGCACCCAATCCGCTGTCGTCGGTGATCTGGTTGTAAAGGTAGCCCACCGCGCCGACATGCACCTGTTCCCTTATGAAGTAGGATGCGCCCCAGTCTAGGTGCAGGTTGACGCCGTTCTTGTACTTCGTGTCGGGGTTCTCGAAGTTGTAGGTGACGCCCAGCACTGTTGAGAATTCCAGACCAGTTTTGGGGTTGAGGTAGGTGTAGCCGCCCCCGGCATCCATCGCTCCGTGCCCGATGCCAAGATTGGCTAGGCGGTTCGGGTTGTAGGCGCCGATCGGGACGTTGCCGGTCGCGTAGGCGAGGAAGTTGTGGACTTCGTGGTTCCACTTGAGGGTCAGCTGGGGGTAGAGGTCGCCGAAGACGGTGCGGGCGTCGCTCCTCTGGCCCGAGATCGCGTTGCCGCGCGGCCCGGCCAGCGTCGCGTCCACGGCGGCGTCGATGTGGCCCCCACGCCCAGCAGGCTGAACGCGGCCTGCGCCCCGAGGACCGGCGTGGCGAAGGTGTAGGTCGGGCCGAAGAAGGCGGCGTCGCCCCGCGCTGAGAGGCCGCTCTCGAACCTGCCGCCGCGCAGGAAGGTCCGCGCCGCGCCGGCATCGGCCGAGGTGTGGTAGTAGACCGTGGCCCAGGACCAGCCCGGGTCCACCGGCACGGCTGCGAGGCTGCCGTAGAGGCCCGGCGCCCAGAAGCTGACGCCGCCCTCGTCAGCGGCGGCGCCGGTCGGGATGGATGCCAGGCCGAGCAGCGCGGAGAGGGCCGCGGTGCCCGCCGGCGGGCGCCGGGTGGCCCGGTGCGTCCTCCGCCCCGCCCGGATGGCGGCGGTCCTCGGCCGCCCCGGCGCAGGGCTCACCTGGCCGTCCCCGGCGTGTTGGGCCCCGACGTGTGGGCCCCCGGCGTGTAGGGATCGCCGGTCCCCATCGGGATCGGTGGATGGCGCTTCAGGCTCTCCTGGAAGGGCGCGAGCGCCGCGAAGATGCCGTGCACGACCCAGCCATGGGTGAAGCCCGTCGGCAGGCTTTCGTCGGGACGCTCTTGCGGGGTGACGTCGAGATTGAACAGCCTGACGCCGCCGCCGAGATGCTGCGGCGCGTCGTCCATCCGCTGCTGCCAGACGAAGTGGAGCTTCCAGTTGCGCCACTTCACCGCGTAGAGCTCGTTGTTCACGTAGACCGGGAACCACTCGCGCGCCGATTTTTCCTCGCCGCCGAGGAAGGCTGTCTGGTCCAGGCCGTCGACCGGGCGGTCCTGCGGATCTCCGCGCCGGCGACGCGGGAGAGCGTGGTGTAGAGGTCGGTGATGTGCACGATCTCGTTGCTCACCCGGCCGGCGGGGACCCGGCCCGGCCAGCGGACGATGCAGGGCGTGCGCAGCGAGCCTTCCATGGCGGTGAAGTAGGAGCCGGACCACGGGCCCGCCCAGCCGCGCCAGGGGTAGGTCTCCTCGGGGCCGTTGTCGCTCGTGAAGACGACGATGGTGTCGTCCGCGATGCCCAGCCTCGGCTACCGCATCGAGGATCTGCCCGACGCTCCAGTCCATCTGGGCGAGCACGTCGGCCCAGTCGCCCCTTCCCGTCCGGCCCGCGAATTGCCGGGACGGTTCGGTCGGGGCGTGCACGAGCGTGAAGGGTACGTAGGCGAGGAACGGCTTGCCCGCCTGCACGCTGCGCCGCATGAAGTCGACGGTCCTCGCCGTGAGTTCGGGGTCGATCTCGCGGCGGGCGACGGCGTCGTAGACCTTGACCTCCCGTGGCGTCTCGCCCCGGTGGCCTTCCATGACATGCTCCGGGCGTGCGATTGCCGGGTCGAAGCCCGGCTGCTGCGGCCAGAAGCTCTCGTCGCTCGAGTTTGGGATGCCGTACCACTCGTCGAAGCCGCGGTCGTGGGGGTAGCGGCCCTCGCTGTCGCCCAGGTGCCACTTGCCGAAGATGCCGGTAGCATAGCCCTGCCCGGACAGCAGATCGGCGATGGTGACCTCCCACCGCACCGGGCCGTAGGGGCGTCCGTCGATGGGGACGCTGTAGGTGCCGGAGCGGATCGGGTGCCGGCCGGTGATGAGGGCGGAGCGGGACGGCGTGCATTGCGGCTCGACGTTAAAGTTCAGCAGCCGCGTTCCTCTCCGGCCAGGCGGTCGATCCTCGGCGTCGGGGCGCCGCGGAGGATGCCGCCGCCGTAGCAGCCGAAGTTCGCCGTAGCCGAGGTTGTCGGCGAGGATGAGGACGATGTTCGGCCGGCGTCCGGCCGGGCGGGCCGGCTGCGCCCGCGCCGAGTTCACCGGAGCGGCCGCCCCCAGCGCGCCGGCGGCGATCAGTGCCGAGCCGTTCAGCAGGAGGTGGCGCCGGTCGCGGCCCCCGCCACGGCGGTCGCTCGGCGCGGCGCCCGACATGACGCGTCCCTCGGTCATCGCCCCTCCTTCCACGAAGATTGCTCGGCGCCGGCCCGCCGGTATCAGCCCTGCCAGGCCGGCCGGGTGACGATCGGGAACCAGAATCCCGGGGCCGTCGTCATGCCCAGCAATCTCGTTCAGCGCCGTCGCGCGGCCCTGTACCTGGACAAGCCCGCGCGCGACGGCCTGGTCGGGATTGCCGCCCATCAATGCGGCGACGATCCCCGCCACGCTCCCCCGGACGGTCAGGTCGGGCGAGGCGGCCGGCTTCGTCAGGTGGTTCAGCACCCCGTTGCGCAGCACGAGCGCCCGCTTCTCGGCGCCGCCCTCGACCTCGAAGTTGATGGTGATCGCCTTCCCCGCCGTCTTCGCCGCGTCCAGCTGGATCCCGAGGTAGTCGAAGACCTGCTCGAGCGGCAGGTTGCGGATCAGGTCGGGCGAAGCCCCCATCGCCGCCGTCGTCGTCGGCAGGCCGGAGCGCAGCTCCTGCGCGCCGGCGAAGTAGAAGTTGCGCCAGGTCGCCGCCTCGGTCTGGTAGCCCAGCTGCTCGAAGGCATCGGCCTGCAGGTTCTTCGCCGCCGCGTTGTCCGGCTGCGCGAAGACCAAGTGCTGCAGGAGCTGCGCGCACCAGCGGTAGTCGCCCGCGTCGTAGGCCTGTTGCGCGGCCCGGAGGACGCCCTCGGCGCCGCCCATCAGCGCGACGTAGCGCGGCGCGGCCTGCACAGGCGGCAGCGGCTCCAGCTCCGCGGGGTTGCCGCTGAAGAAGCCGAGGTAGAAGTTGTAGACCGCCCGCGCGTTGTGGCTGACCGTCCCGTAGTAGCCGCGCGTCGCCCAGTTCCGCTCCAGCTCCGGCGGCAGCCGCACCATCTCGCCGATCTCCGGCAGAGTGTAGCCGGCATTGGCGAGGTGCAGCGCCCGATCGTGGATGAACTTGAAGGCGTCGCGGTATTCTCGATGTGCTGCCGGATCGCGGCCTTGCCCCAGGTCGGCCAGTGGTGCGGGGCGAAGAGCACCTCCGCCTCGTCGCCCCACATGGTCAGCGTCTCGTTGAGGTAGCCGACCCACTTGGCGCTGTCGCGCGTCTTCGCGCCGCGCAGCGTGTAGAAATTGTGCAGCGTGTGGCAGGCGTTCTCGGCGGTGCAGAGCGCCTTGAGCGCGGGGATGTAGAAGTGCATCTCGCTCGGCGCCTCGCTGCCCGGCGCCATCTGGAAGACGAACTCCAGCCCGTCGATGGTCATCCTCTGGCCGGTCTGCGTGATCAGGTCGGTCGGCGGGATCAGCGTCGGGGGCGTGTCCGGACCGGAGATGCCCAGTCCGACCCCGAGCGTCTGGCCGGGCCCGGGGCCCCTCGGCAGCTCGCCACCGCCCATGTACTGGGCGCGCCTGATCATGGCGTTGCCGGCGTAGAGGTTCTCGCTCACCGCCTCCTCGGTGAAGCCGGCCGGCGCGATCACCTTGGTCCGTCCTGCGGCCACGTCTTCCACGCTCGTCACGGCCCCGACGCCGCCGAAGTGATCGAGATGGCTATGGGTGTAGATGACCGCCGTGACCGACTTGCGCGGACGGTGCGCGAAATAGAGGTCGAGTGCGGCGCGCGCGCTGGCGGTCGAGAGGGCGGGGTCCATGACGATGATGCCCGCCGCGCCCTCGATGAAGGTGACGTTGGCGATGTCGATGTTGCGGACCTGGTAGATGCGGTCCGTCACCTGGAATAGGCCGGCGATGCTGTTCAAGCTGGGCGATGCGCCAGAGGCTCGGGTTCATCGTGTCCGGCGGCGGCGCGTCGAGCGGCACCTGCACGGTCCTGAAGTCGAAGACGGTCCTGCCGCCTGCGTCCTTGATGGTGTTGTCCGGCAGGCCCGCGATGAAGCCGCGCCGGGCGTCCTCGAAATCCGTGCGGTCGTTGAAGGGCAGCGCGTCAAGGACACGCCGGTTCGCTGCAAGTGTGTGCTGGGTCGGCGGCTTTGACAGCGCCGAGCCCGAGGACGCGACGGCCTGGGTCAGCGCCTGACGCGGCGGCGCGAGAAGTGCGCTAGCCGAGGCCAGCAGCAGGGCAGCCTGTCTGCGCTTCATGTCCACGACGATTTCCCCGCTGCGGCTTCCGGCTGCGCTGCCGCCGAACCAGGAAACGGTCCGGTTGCCAAGGCGAGCGTGCACGATTTCACGTTACCGCTTCAAGCGAGATTGCGGGTCTGCGACGCCTGCGCGGCCTGCAGCCGGGCCGCGTGCCAGCGCCCGCGGATGCTTCGGGCTGGAATGCGGATTACCTCACGATCTCGAGAGTTTGTGCTGATGCTTGTGCTTGAGCACCGCTGCTGGCGCGACCCGCGACGACGCTTACCCGCTTCGAGTTAAACCCGACGGTCCGACGGACGACCAGCAAAGAGGACCAAGCCACCAAGATTAGGTTCAGAAATCTCGCTTCTACGCCCGCTGCTGAGCTTGGAGCGGACATCCATGCGGCGCCTTCTACAGCCGCATTCCGCCCTTCTCGGCTGTACGTGGTTGTTGCGGCGGGTAGCTCAGTCGGCTGCGAGTGCCTGACGCTGCGCCTCCCATTCCACCGGCAGCGGCTCGAGTAGCGACGGCAGCGTCATCCCCGCCGGCTGCTTTCCATCCAGGATTCCTTGCACAACCTCCGGCGCCAGCAGCGTCAGCCGCAGCAGCGAGCCGAGGTACCCTCGTTCGATCTTCTCCGCCGCCACCATCTCGGTAACGGAGCCGTAGCTACCCCTGTCTACCGGGTCGGTATTGTCGACGCGCCTGCGCCATCGTCTTCACCAGCGCCGGCCTTGTAAGTCCTGTCCGAAGTGCTCATGGCTTCACCACCGACCCTCGCGGCACTCAATGCCAGACCGGCATGTGATGCTTATCGCTTATCGGCCACTCGTCGATCTCCTTATCAACGTGCTTGGCCCCGAACTTCGTCGACGTCCAGCGGTAGACTCGATCTTGCCGCGCATGCGGATCGACGATGTAGACCTCTACTTCCTCGTCGGCACAGACGCGGTAGATGGAGCCTCGCTCGTCGATGGTGAAAGTAATGCGCTTGGGGCGCCGGTCTCGCTTCATGGTTCGGTCCTCTGGATTGGAGTTTGGCGCAGCCAAAGCAGCAAATCGGTGCCCTGCTCCGGCCAAGCAGCGGGAAGCGGCTCCAGCAGCCGAGGCAGAGTGAAGTCGGCTGGCGTTTGGCCATCGACGATCGCCTCCACGATCTCCGGCGCGAGGAGCGTCAGCCGCAGCAGCGTCCCCAGGTAGCCGCGCTCGATTTTCTCCGCGACCGCCATCTCGCTGACGCTGGCATAGCGCGCTTCATCGAGTAGCCGCTGGTATCGGAATGCGCGTGCCACGGCCTTCAGCAGCGCAGGATCAGCCCGCGTCGGAACGGCCACCACGTCGGCCCGCTGTACCGGCGTCACCACCGTCTTTCGCCCTGGACGCCGCCGGATGGAGAGCGGCACCCGGACCGTGATGCTGGTCGCCACCGTCAAGCGGCCGTGCTCAGCGCCTCAGAGCCCATCCGGAAAGGAATTGAATCGCCTGAATCGGATGTGATCTCGCTGTTCCTGCGGGCGATCTCGCGGGAGGAGACGGATGGCATGGACGGCGGAACATCGGCGTGCGGCGGACCGGCGGGGGCTGCGCTATCCCTCAGATTTGACGGATGCCGAGTGGGCGCTGGTTGCGCCACTGATCCGGCCAGCGAAGCACGGCGGCAGGCCCCGCAAGGTGGACGTGCGCGAGGTGTTGAACGCGGTGTTCTACGTGCTCTCCGCCGGCTGCCAATGGAGCGCGCTGCCGAAGGACCTGCCGCCGAAGAGCACGGTTTGGGATTACTTCTCGCGCTGGGAATGGGAAGGCACCATCGAGCGCATCCACCACGCGCTCTACGTCGCGGTGCGCGAGGGTGCCGGGCGTGAGGCCAGCCCGACGACCGCGATCATCGACAGCCAGACGGCGAAGGGCGCGCAAAAGGGGGCTCTACGCTCGACCCGTCCGGCTACGACGCGGGCAAGAAGGTCGTCGGCCGCAAGCGCCACCTGCTGACCGATACCATCGGCATGCTACTCGCGGTCATCGTGCATCCCGCCAACGTGCAGGACCGCGATGGCGCCGAGCCGCTGCTGCGCCAGGCGCGCAGGCTGTTCCCCTTGTCGAGCGCATCATCGGCGATGCAGGCTATCAGGGGCCGAAGATGGCCGCCGCCGTCGCCCGCACCGGTACATGGAAGATGGAGATCGTGCGACGCTGCGATAGGCACCGCTTCGTCGTGCTGCCGAAGCGCTGGATCGTCGAGCGCACCATCGGCTGGATCAGCCGCAACCGGCGGCTGGCCCGCGACTTCGAGCGGCATTGCCGCATCGCCGCCGCCTTCGTCCGCATGGCCATGATCCGCATCATGCTTCGACGGCTGGCAACAAAGCCCTCAGCATGAACCCAAACTTCCCGGATGGGCTCTCAGATTTGCGGCCAAACAGGCCGGAGTCGTCCAGCAGTTGCTCACAGACTTATCCCCGATTTTGGGGATAAATCAGATGCCGGTGTAAACCGGGATACTGGTCGGTTTCGTACATTGGCTGGACTGGCGGCGCGCCGACGGCGGACTCGTCGCTCAACCGGCGGATGATGGTGCGGCTCGGCCCGGGCGTCGCTTTCGCGCAGATCGGCATCTGCGGCTTCGACGGGACGATCGAGCTCGAGGCGCTGCGGCTCTATGGCCTGCCGGAGCATGCCCCAGCGCTGCTCTGCGGCACGCCGGCGCTGCCGGTTGGGATGCGAGAGTTCCAGGCGGAGGTGGCGTGGGATCTGCCCAACTTGGCCCCAGGCGCCACCAGCCTGCTCGACGTAACCGTAGCCAACTGCCGGGTGGGCGACTTGGCCGATGCTGCCTTGGCGTCATCAACCCGCTTCATCGAGCTCGACGCAACGGCCTGGACCACCAACACGATCCGGGTCACGGCACGGAATGTCTCGCCGAGCGCGACCTTTGACCTTGCTGCCGCCACGCTGTCGGTGGCGGTGACGAAGCGTGGGGTACCCTAGTTCGTCGACGTGAGCTCTCGCGCCACCTCCAAGCAGTCGAGTAAATAACCATGGATTGGGCGAAGCGTTTCGATGTGCTCCGAATCTCAAGGTCTCATTGCGCGGAGTTAGAAACTCTCCAAGTTATTTTGACAAATATCAGAAATCGCCGGGGCGAAAATGATCAAATTGCTCCAGCTACTTCTATTTATTCTTTAACGTAGCTAAACGTTGTGCCAACATCTCAGAAGAATTCTACAAGTTGCTGAATCTGCGTTGCATTATGACTTGGACTGGGCGCGTCCGAAGCACCACTAAATGAGGTCTGGCCAGCGATCGGCCCAAGCGGCAGGCCATTGCCGACAAGCTTGAGGAACATCTGCGGCGGCAACGGTCGGCTGAACAGGTAACCCTGGCCGTACGGGCAACCAATATCGCACAACATAACCCGTTCGTTCTCGGTCTCGATCCCCTCTGCGACAACCGCCGCGCCAAGTTCTTGTCCGAGCCGTACGACTGCCTCGACGATAATACGCTTCGTCGCGCTCTCAGGCATCGCTTGCACGAAGCCACGATCTATCTTGATTTCGGTAACTGGAAGCGCCTCGAGATAGCGCAAGCTGGAATAGCCTGCCCCAAAGTCGTCGATCGACAGCCCCACCCCTAGATCGCGGAGTGCGCGAAGCGTCTGCCGCATTCGTGCGGACGTCTCGGCCATAAGCGATTCGGTGAGTTCCAAAGTCAGCCACCGCGGATCCGCATCTGATTCTTCAAGGATCCCCGCGATAAAACGGATCATATCGCGATGAACAAACTCCGTTGCCGAGACATTCACCGAAATGCGTAGGGGCGATGCGCGGTCGCGGTTCAGCCGCGACGCAAAAATTCACTGCCGCACGGACCCCCCAGTTACCAATGTCAACGATCAACCCGCTATTTTCAGCTACCTCGATAAATTGGTCCGGCATTCGCAAACCGGAAAGTGGATGGTTCCAGCGCAGCAGGGCCTCCGCACCGATCAAATTGCCGGTTGCAAGCTCGACTTTGGGCTGGTAGTCGAAAGCAAATTCGCCGTTCGACACTGCCGACTGCAGCTCGTTGGCAAGGCGGATCCGCTTCCAAGACCGCTCTTCCCTATCGTTGTCGAACTCGCGTACTTCGCGCATCGGAGTTGCGCGGGACTCATGAAGCGCCGCACCAGCCCGGCGGAGCAGTGTCAGAGGATCACTGCCCGGCTCGCCGACAACATAGCCGATAGCGAAGCGGACGCTGACAACACCACCTGGCAAAACGTAGCGCGGCGAGAGGACAGCGGCGATTTTAGCAACGATCCTGTCGGCATCCTCACACTCGGCAAGGCGGTACACAACGGCAAAATCATTGCTACCGACCCGCGCAACAGCGTCGGCAGACATGTTGCGGAGTTGCTCTCGCAATCTGCTGGAGCAGAGCGTCGCCCGATCTGTAGCCGAAACCGCTGTTGATGTCGTGGAAGCGCGCGACGTCAACCTTGATCACGAGCAGTCGCGCCAACCTGTCAGTACTAAGCTGAATGATTCGGTCGAGGAGGGCGTATCGGCTCAGCGAACTGGTCAGACGGTCGAATTGGACCGCTTCCTCAAGACGTGCTGCCGTCTCTTTCAAGGCAGTTATGTCCTGCATCAACCCCACGTAATGAGTTCGGCCTCGCGCTGGACATACATATGGGTGCGATATGCAACGAATCCCAAAAGAGACGACCGTCTTTTCGATAATTTCGAATTTGAACGGAGACGGCTTCACGTCGCCGGATTGCCTCTCGAAGTTCCGAGATCTGAGGCTGGAGGCGGTCGTTGCCCTGCAGATAGCGGCAGTTCCTGCCGAGCGCATCTGCCGGCCCGTAGCCTGTGATCGTCTCAAAAGCCGCGTTGATGTAGACAATCGGTTCGCCCTCCCGTAGCTCGGCTACGAGCACCCCAACTGGCGCAAGATCAAGGATACGGTCTGCTAGCCTGTCGGGCAGCGCGGCTGGGTCCGGAGGCGCATCCTTGGGTAGGCCCGGCGTGACATCGCCAAGATCCACTCTTGCCATTCCTCTTCCACACGGGAGCATCGGACGCTAACAACGGCTTATGGTTGTAGCGGGATGATTTGGGGCCTGATCAGCCTGGTTGGCACTAATCCTCGGCTCCCAGATGCATGGATGCTTAATGAAAACTCTCTTTTCGACGGCGGGCGTCTCGCCGCGCGATCGGTTCGACTACTGGCACAGCGTCGCCAGCGAGAACATCGTTGGTCACGATCCCGACCGGAGAACAGAATGACATTTCAGGCCGAGTTGCGGTCCGGGACACTTGCAGATATTGGCCTCGTTCTTTTCGAAAACTCACCGATGCTCGTCGAGCACACGGAACGCCATGCGTCGCAGTCCGACGACAGCGAGATTTTCGTCTGTCGGCAGGTTGCGGGAAGCTGTCGCTTGACCAAGACGGTCGCGACGCTGTCCTCCAGCGCGGCGATGTGGCGCTGCTCGACCCTCGACTGCCATATGTTGGGAGGTTCACCGCAGGATCTCAGCTGCTCGTGCTCAAGGTGCCACGGCGCGCTTTAAAAGCCCGCATCGGATACGTGCGACGGGCGGTCCTCCGCCCCATCAGGTCGACGGGCGGCGAAGGTGGTCTAGCATCGGCGTTTCTGGCGATGCTGCCGACCTATGCGGCCGACCTCGCCCCGGCAGCGGCAGAGGGGGTCATGGCTAATGTGCTCGATCTGATCGCCTTGGCGTTGACAAGCTCTACCGTCGACCACCAAGGTGCCGCCACGTCCGCGCAGATGCTGGTGCTGATGAATGTTCGTGCTGCAATCGAAGCACGGCTGGCCGATCCAAGTCTTGACGCAACAACCGTTGCCGCTGCTGCCGGGGCCAGCGTCAGATACGCGAATGCCGTGTTGGCGCGAGAGGGAACGTCGATACGGCGCCTGATTCTTGCACGACGGCTTGCGCGTTGCCGGACGGCGCTTGCGGATCCTTCGCAGGCCGGCAGAACAGTGACCGAGATTGCCTATGACTGGGGCTTTTCTGACATGACTCACTTTGGTCGGTCGTTCAAGGACGCCTATGGAGTCACACCCAGCGATTTCCGCCACCGTGGCGAAGATCTTACCGCGTCGATTAACAGCAGGCGCCAACGAAGTCGCGCTGATCGCCCGGTCGAAGGTGCTTGAGTTGCTCGCTACCGTCTAAGGATCGGATTGACGCTGTGCTTGCCATAGATGTCTTTTTCCGGCGAAGTCTCAGCCTGATCCTCCGTGGGAACCCCTTCTGGTGAGACGGGTCAGGCTGACCGATACGACCTCCGTGTAGGCCAGCGTACCAATGGCATGCAGCCTCGCCGCGGTGCTTCGGCGAGAGCATCGCGCCGCCGCACGGCTTGCCGGGATCGACACGGCGCGGGCGCACCTGTCATGCTTATCCCCCGCAGGGGAAGCGCCGCCCATTCGCCGAGACAATTCAGCCTTGTTCCAGGGTAGCCGGGGCGGCCGCGGCGCTGCGGTGTTGGGGGCGCGGGCCAGGGCGGTATAGAGCCCGATATAGTCGGCCGCCATCCTTCGGCTCGTAAAGCGCCGCTCGAAGCACCGCCGCACGCCGAGACGATCGATCTCTCCAAGCCTTGCCACCGCACGGACCGCAGCATCCTCGTCCGGCACGACGAAGCCCGAGACCCCATCCTCCAGCACTTCCGGAACCGAGCCGTGCGGGTAGGCGATGACCGGCGTGCCGCAGGCCATGGCCTCGATCATCACCAGGCCGAAAGGTTCGGGCCAGTCGATCGGGAATAGGACCGCAGCGGCGCCGCCGACAAACCCGCTCATCTCGGACTGGCCGATCTCGCCGATGAAGTCGACGCCGCCGCTGCAGAGCAGGGGACGGATGCGCGCATCGAAATAGGCCGCATCCGCCTTGTCCAGCTTCGCCGCGACGCGTAGCGGCAGGCCGGCGCGCTGGGCGATCCGGATTGCGCTGTCGAGCCCCTTCTCCGGGCAGATCCGGCCGAGAAAGGCCAGGTAGCCATCGTGGTACGGGTGCGGCGCGAGCAGGTCTGCCGGCAGTCCATGATGCACCGTGCCGATGAACCGCCCGACCGGCAGCAGCTGCCGCTGGTGGTCCGAAATCGCTACCAGGGGCGCATCGGGGAAGACGCGGAACAGGGCATCCAGCTCCGGCAGGTCGAGGCGGCCATGCATGGTGGTGAGGTGCGGCAGCCCCATCGCGGCGAGGGTCGGCAGGTGGTAGTGGTCGATGTGGAAGTGCAGCACGTCGAATTCCGCGGCACGACGCAGCACGCCCTGCACGAGCTGCACATAGGGCGCGACCGGGTCGCGCACCTGGCCGCCCAATCGCAGGCCGCAATCGACGGTCGGGATCAGGCGCGCACGGGTGCGGCTGTCGCCGCTGGCGAAGAGTGTGACATCATGTCCGAGTTCAACCAGTTCCTCGGTCAGGTAGGATACCACCCGCTCGGTGCCGCCGTAGCGCAACGGCGGCACGGCTTCGGCCAGCGGGGCGATCTGGGCTATGCGCATGGTTCGCCGCTCCTCGCGGTGTCGCGTCCATCTCCGGTTCCGGACTCCAAAGCCAGCCTGACCGTGAAGCGTGCGCCGGGCGGGGTGCCGTCGATCTCGAGCCGACCGCCGAGCGACCGGATGAGGTGGTGCACAAGATGGATGCCAAGGCCGCCAGCGGTCCCGCGCAGCACGCTATCCGGAAGTCCCGGGCCGGTGTCGGCCACCAGCAGGCGCAGCGTGTTGTCGGGCCCGGGCGCCAGCACGACCCTGACTTCGCCCGTGCCATAGGGCGTGATGCCGTGCTTCACCGCATTGGTGACCAGCTCAGTCACAATGAGGCCAAGGCCCAGGATGCGGTCGGGCTGGAGCGGCACATGGGATGCCTCGACGACCACTGCGCGGGAGGTGGGCAATCCGAGGGAACGCGACAGATTCGCGCAAAGGTCACGCAGGTAAGCGCCCGCCTCCAGTTCGCCACCGGCGTGGCGGTGCAGACGCTCGTGCACCTGCGCCACGGCACGCACGCGCCGGCTGGCCTGGATTAGGCCATCATGCAGCACCGGCACGTCGAGGTGCCGCCGTGCCTGCAGGTGCAGCATCGCGGCGACGAGTTGCAGACTGTTCTTGATGCGATGGTGGGCCTCATTGACCAGCAGTTCTGCCGGGTCAAGTCGCGCTACGTATTGCGCGTCGTCGCGTGGTGGAGCCGTCCACTCCTGCGTATTCGCCAACTGGATCACGGTACACCTCTCCCCCACGAGACCAAAGGCCTGGTTGCCCGCCGAAACAGGTCGGGCACAGGACGAGCGGGCGTGCGACAGTCATCGTGCGCGGCATGGATGCATGCCGCACACACCTCATTGCCACTGACGTCTCGTGCATGGTCCACCAGGCACATCCGCAAATCTAGCCGCCGTCCTGCGCAGACTGAATGCCGAAATACGCAATGCGGCTAGGCGGTGGCGATCCCTAAGGGGAGGTGCGGAGTCGCCCGGTCCATCACTTCGGCGCCCCGGCTCGCGGGGGCGCAAGGCCGGCCGCGGCGGCCAGCAGCACCGCTTCCGATAGCGAACGCACACCTAGCCGTTCCATCATATGCGCACGATGGATCTCTACCGTACGCGGGCTGATGCCGAGCCGGCGTGCGATCTCCTTATTGGTCTCGCCGGCGACGATCCCCTCCAGCACCTCGCGCTCCCGCTGCGACATGCCCGCGATGCGGAGGCGGGCCGCCTCCGCCCGGCGGCCTGCCTCCTGCGCGTCGCGAACCTTGGCGAGCGCGGCCGCGACCGCAGCAAGCAGGTTCTGCGGCACGTGCGATCCTTCCAGCCAGTCCGCCGCGCCAGCCTTCAGCGCCTGCACGGCGGTCCGGACGTCGCCGGCCTCGCCGCCCACAACGATGACCGGCAGGTCGATGCCGCGGGCCCTGCATCCCCGTGGGACCACCAGGGCTTCCTCGCCACATCCGCCGAGGTCAAGGACTGCGCAGCCCGGCAGCAGCATCGGCGCGACCTCGAGGAAATCGGCCGTTTTAGCGAAGGTCTTCACGTCGTAGCCTGCGCCCTGCAGCAGCGCCGCGAGGCGGAGGCGTGACGCCTCCCCGCCGTCGACGACATAGATCCAGACCCCCTCGACGCGGGTGATGTCGACCGTGATGCCTCCGATGCGGTGGACGCGCCCAAGCTCGTCACGGATGGGAAAGGCCGTGTCCCGGACCCAGCGTACGGCGCCATCGGGACGCAGCACGCGGAACTCCTGCACCGCGGGCTCGCCCTGCTGGACGCGACGGAGCGAGTCGAGCACGGCGGCGCGATCATCGGGGTGGATGGTCTCGGCCCAGACCGCCAGGTCGTCCGGCACCGCGTCCCGCGGCACGCCCCAGATCCGCTCGACGGCCGGGCTGCGATACTCGATTTTCATCGCCTCCACATCGACGACCCAGAGCAGGTCGGCCGAATGTTCGGCAGAATTGCCGGAAGCGCTCCTCACTGACCCGCAGGCGCTCCTCGACCCGCCTGTGTTCGGTGACGTCGAGAGCGGCCCCGACGAAATCTACCGCCCTGCCGTCCTCGAAGGAAGTCTGGCCATGGGTGGATACCCAGCGTTCCACGCCGTCGCCGATACCGATGACGCGGTACTCGAGATGATAGAACGCCATCGCCAGCGGGATCGGTGCAAGCGGCGATGGCCGCCTCGACCTGCGGCCGGTCCTGCGGGTGGATACCCCTAAGGAAGGTGCCCACATCCACTAGTGCGCCGGGCGGCAGGCCCCACATCGCGCGCAACCGGTCATCCCATTCCAGCGTCTCGGCGGTCGGGTCCCAGCGGTAGGGGCTGAGCCCGACGAGATCGACCGCTGCCTGCAGCCGCGCGTCGCTCCGGCGAGATCCGCTCGTTCGTCTCCTGCCGCAAACGGGTCAACGCGAGCAGCGCCTCAGCCCGCGCGATCAGCTCGCGCGCCGAGAAGGGCTTCACCAGGTAGTCGTCGGCGCCGCTCCGCATCCCCGCCATCCGCGCCTCCTCTCCGGCGCGAGCGGAGAGCAGGATGGCGAGGCATGGTCGCCAGCCGCGGCTCCCGTCGCAGGGCCGCAACCAACGCAAGCCCATCCCGTCCCGGCATCATCACGTCGGCCAGCAGGAGATCCGGCGGCGCGAGCCTGGCCGCGGCGAGCGCGGCATCGCCGTCCGCTACCGCATCCACACTCCACCCCGCCAGCGTCAGAAGGCCGACCAGGTAGTCGCGCATGTCGGCATTGTCGTCCGCGACCAGGATGCGTGGCCCGGGCGCCGGACCTCGGCCCGCGGCCGAAGCCGCCGCCTGCCTGGCGGAGCCCGGCAGCCAGCGGCGCGCCTCCTCGAGGAAGGCCGCGCCGCCCGTTGCCGTGGAGGCCAGGGATCGCGGTTGGCCGACTTGATCGGCTGGCAGATGCGCGGTGCCGAAGGGGATGGTGACGATGAAGATCGTACCCTCGCTTTCCCGACTCTCGACCGAGATCCCGCCGCCATGCAGGCGAGGTCAGTTCCTGGATCAGCGCGAGGCCGATGCCGCTGCCCTCGTGCGAACGGCTGCGCTGACCCTCGACGCGGTGGAAGCGTTCGAACAGCCGCGGGCAGCTCGCTGGCCGGGATGCCGACGCCGCTGTCGGCGACCCGAAGCTCGACGCCCGCCGGTACCGTGGACAGGCGTACCGCCAAGTGACCTTCGAATGTGAACTTGAAGGCGTTCGAGACGAGGTTGAGGACGATTTTCTCCCACATGTCCCTGTCGACATAGATCGGCTCCGGCAATGGCGGGCACTCGATCTCCAGTGCGAGGCCTGCGCTGTCACAGGCCGATTGGAAGCTTGCCGCCAATTCCGCCGTCAGCTTCGCGAGATCCGTCGGCTCGTAGCAGGCCTGGGCGCGGCCGGCCTCGATTCGGGAGAAGTCCAACAGGGAGTTCACAAGCCGCAGCAGCCTGCTCCCATTGCGCTCTGCAATCTCGGCCATGGCACGGGCATCGGGCGGAAGCGCATCCGCCGGTTTCGCCAGGAGCTCCCGCAGGGGCCGAGGATCAGCGTGAGCGGCGTCCGGAACTCGTGGCTGACATTCGAGAAGAAGGCGGTTTTCGCGCGGTCGAGCGCCGCCAGGGCCTCGGCACGGCGGCGCTCGTCCTCGAAGGCGCGTCCGCCGGCGATGGCCCTTGCAGCGTGTCCGGCCACCAGGCTCAAGGAAATTGCGGTACTCAGCGTCCAGGACCTGGCGGGGACTCGTCCCGATGATGAGAAAGCCTGCCGGCTGCTGCCGGGTCGGCGCCGGCAATGGCAGGACCACGGCTGTGCGCACCGGGTCGGGCCATAGTGGCGCGGCGACGGCGCCGGCCAGGGGCAGGATGTCGGGCACGATGACGGCGCGGCCGCTCGATCCGGCTTCGGCCAACGGCCATTGGGCCGCCGCCAGCGGATGCACCGGGGGAAAGGCGGATGTGTCGGATGCCAGTTGGGTGACGGCGGCGCGATGCGCCATCGCGCCGTCCGTGTCGCAAAGGTAAACGGCGGCGAAAGCGACGTCGAACGGGTTGTCCTGCAGCACGGAGGCGATATCACGGCAGGCGTCATCGGCTGTTCTTTGCTGCGGCGCCGTCACGCCGAGGGCGTGCAGCGTCGAGAGTCTGCGCTCACCGACGACCCGCCGCGTGGTTTCCGTACAGACGCAGAACACCCCTCTACGCTCCCCGTGTCGGTGCTGAAGATCGGGCTGTAGCTGAAGGTGACGTAGGTCTCCTCACGCGGGAGGTCGCGGGCGAAGAAGAACCGGTAGTCCTCGACCCAGGTCGCCCGTCCTGCCATGGCCTCGGCAAGCATCGGGGCGATGTCGTCCCAGATCTCGGCCCAGGCCTCCTTGCCCGGCGCCCCCAACATTGCGGGGTGCTTTGTTGCGCCGAGGAACGGGATATAGGCGTCGTTGTAGAGCATCCTCCAGCTCCGGCCCGACCCAGAGGAGAATCGGGAAGCGGGAGCGGAGACAGAGACTGACCGCCAGCTTTATGCTGGTCGACCAGGACACAGGTGGCCCGAGCGTCTTCGACCAATCCCGGTCGCGGATCAGGGCACCAAGCTCTCCGCCGCCGGCGAGGAAGCTGGCAGATTCGGTGCCGGGTGACCTGCTGGCCGATGTGCCCAAATCCGTACTTCCTTCCGCGCCGTGCGGGCCCTCCACGCATGTCATTACGAGAAGGACGGGGTCTTGCCGTTGCTCCTGAGGACCGACCGACACCGTGTCTGCGCGAGCAGGTCTGCATTGAACGCCACGGGACCGTGTCTGTTGCAGACTGCCGCGGCCATTGTTGCCGTCCACGTCGGCGATCGCGCTGCAGGACTGCTTAGGGATTGCACCTAGGGAACGGAGGGACCCTGCCGAACGTCTCGCGCCGCACGATAGCGGAGGCAATGTGATGAAGGCCCTCGTATGGCACGGCAAGGAGGACATCCGGTGCGATTCTGTGAGCGATCCACGGATCGAGCAGCCGCGCGACGCCATCGTCCGTGTCACCAGCTGCGCCATCTGCGGCTCCGACCTGCATCTCTTCCACAACTTCATCCCCGCCATGCTGCCCGGTGACATCATGGGGCATGAGATGATGGGCGAGGTCGTCGAAGTCGGCGCCGGCGTCGACGGACGACTGAAGAAGGGCGAGCGGATCGTCATCCCCTTCACCATCATCTGCGGCGACTGCGACCAATGCCGGCGCGGTAATTACTCGGTTTGCGAAACCACCAATCGCAAGAAGCACCTTGCGGACAAGGTGTTCGGCCACAGCACGGCGGGGCTGTTCGGCTACACCCACCTGACGGGCGGCTATCCCGGCGGCCAAGCCGAATATGTCAGGGTTCCATTCGCGGACGCGACACACATTAAGGTACCCGACAGCCTCTCTGACGAGCAGGTCCTATTCCTCGGCGACATCTTCCCGACCGGTTGGCAGGCGGCGGTGCAGTGCGACATCCAGCCGACCGACACGATTGCCATCTGGGGCTGCGGCCCGGTCGGGCAGATGGCGATCCGCAGCGCGGTCCTGCTCGGTGCGAAGCAGGTCGTCGCCGTCGACCATCTGCCGGAGCGGCTCAGCATGGCGGAGGCGGGTGGCGCCATCACCATCAACTTCGACGATGACAGCGTAATCGAACGCCTCAACGAGCTGACGGGCGGCAAGGGGCCGGAGAAGTGCATCGACGCGATCGGAATGGAGAGCCACGTCACCCTCTCAACCTGACTCGGTTCTCGATCGCGCGAAGCAGATGCTGATGCTCGAGAGCGACCGGCCGCATGTGCTGCGGGAGATGATCTATGCCTGCCGGCCGGCGGGCGTCCTCTCGATCCCCGGCGTCTTCGGCGGCTTCGCCGGACAAGGTGCCGATGGGCATGGTGATGAACAAGGGCCTGACCATCCGCACCGGCCAGACCCACGTCAACCGCTGGACCGAGGACCTGCTGCGTCGGATCGAGGAGGGCCAGATCGACCCGTCCTTCGTCATCACCCACACCGTCGCGCTCGAGGACGGGCCGGAAATGTACAAGGTGTTCCGCGACAAGCAGGACAGCTGCATCAAGGTTGTCCTCAAGCCCTGAAGCCGGGAGCTGGCCATGACCTATCTATCCAAACTCTCGAACATCGCGCACTCCGAAGGCGATCCCAAGATCCTGAAGTCGGGTCCGAGCTCGCTGGGTGCCGCCGACCGGCTCGCACGGGGTCTCGGCTGGTTCAGCATCGGCCTGGGCACGATGGAACTGCTCGCGCCTGGCGTTATCACCCGCGCGCTCGGCCTGCGGGGCCGCGAGGGCCTCGTCCGCGCCTTCGGTATCCGCGAGCTAGGTCACGGCGTGATGTCGCTATCCGTGGACAAGCAGGTTGGCGTCTGGAGCAGGATCGCCGGCGATGCTCTCGACATCGCGGCGGTGCTGCCGGGGCTGAGCCCATCCAACCGAAAGCGCGGGAATGTCGAGTTCGCCCTTCTCATGCTTGCGGGCATCACCGCGCTCGACCTGGCCTGCGCCCAAGGTGTCTCGGCCCGCCATGCGCGGCCGCGCGGCGCGGCGCGGAGCTATGCGGGTCGCAGCGGCTTTCCGCGGGGCCTGCCGGAAGCGCGCGGCGCCGCACGCCGTGACTTCAGCACGCCACCGGACATGCAGGCGCCGCCGGCCCTCGCGCGCGCGGTCGCGTGACCGCGGTACCGCATCCGAGCGGCGCCGAGCCGCAAATCGAGACCGGCATGTCAATGAAGGGGAGGGCCACCATGGACAGGATGCAACGACAGCCTGCGCGCGATGGCATGCGCGGCGCCCTGCCAGCGCCGAACCTCGGCGACGCGGAACGCATGGCCTCGGGTACGGCCGGCGTGGCCACCCTCCTCTGGGCCATGCGCCGCGGTGGCGTGCCGGGTGGCCTGGTGGCGCTCGCCGGCACCGCGCTTATCGCCCGGGCCGCCAGCGGTTACTGCCCGGTGACGGAAGCGGCCAGCGCCAAACTGGAGGAGCGCCGCATCGCGCAAAAGCAGGGCTGGCGCTCCGCCGCGGCGGTGGCGCGCAGCGTCACCATCGCCCGCTCGCCGGAGGAGGTGTACCGGTTCTTCCACGATGTCGCGAACCTGCCACGGTTCCTGCAGCATGTGGAGCAGGTGACGACGATCGACGAGACGCGGTCGCACTGGGTGGTGCGGGCCCCATTCGGCCGTACCGTCGAATGGGACGCGATCATCACCGAGGATCGACCGAACGAGCGCATCGCCTGGCGTTCCGTCCCGGAAGCCGGCATCCGCAATGTCGGCTGGATCGAGTTTCGGCCGGCACCCGGCAATCGCGGGACGGAGGTCCACGCCTCCATCGCCTATGAACCGCCGGCCGGCCAGCTCGGTCGCCTGGTTGCGCAACTTTGGGGCGAGGAGCCCGGCAGGCAGGCGCATGACGACCTGCGCCGTCTGAAGCAGGTGCTGGAAACCGGTGAGGTGCCGACCCCCGCAATGCGGCGGGCCGACGCCGCTGCCGCCACGCCCGCCGCCGCTTGAGGAGGAGGACAGAATGCGCGCCCTCATTTGGAACGGCGTCAACAATCTGCGCGTCGAGACGGTGCCGGACCCGGAGATCGTCCAGCCGCACGACGCGGTCGTCAGGGTGACCATGTCCTCGGTCTGTGGCTCGGACCTCCATCTGTTGGGAGGCTACATCCCTGCGATGAAGCCCGGCGACATCATCGGCCATGAGTTCATGGGCGAGGTTGTCGACACGGGCCGCGAAGTCACCAAGGTTCGCAGGGGCGACCGTGTGATTGTCATCTCCATCATCGGCTGCGGGCAATGCGAGCATTGCCGCCGCACCGACTTTTCCTGCTGCGACAACACCAACCTGAAGCCGTTGATGGCGGAGGCCATCTGGGGCCATAGCCCGGCTGGCATCATCGGCTACAGCCATGCGCTCGGCGGCTGGGCCGGCAGCCATGCCAATTTCATCCGGGTCCCCTTCGCCGACGTGAACGTCTTCAAGGTCCCCGAGGAGATTCCGGACGAGAAGGCGTTATTCGTCTCCGACGCCTGCCCGACCGGGTTCATGGGTGCCGACCTTGCCAGCATCCAACCCGGCGACATCGTCGCGGTCTGGGGCTGCGGCGGCGTCGGCCAGATGGCGATGCAGAGTGCGCGCATCCTGGGCGCAGAACGGGTGTTCGCCATCGATCGCTTGCCCGAGCGGTTACGCATGGCAGCCGAGCGATGTGGTGCGGAGCCGCTGAACTATGAGGAAGTCGATATCGCGGAAGCGCTCACCGAACTGACCGGTGGCCGCGGGCCCGACCGCTGCATCGATTGTGTCGGCATGGAGGCCCACGGCACCGGCCTCACCTACCTCTATGACCTCGCCAAGCAGCAGGCGCTGCTGACGGAGCGCATCGTCGCGCTGCGCGAGGCGATCCTCTGCTGCCGTAAGGGCGGCACAGTATCGGTGATGGGGGTCTACGGGGCTTTCGTCGACAAGTTCCCGATGGGCGCCGTGGTCAACAAGGCGCTCACCATCCGCTCCGGCCAACAGCACGGCCAGCGCTACGTGGAGCGGCTGTTCGGACATATTGCGCGTGGCGAGATGGACCCCTCGCACCTGTTGACGCATCCGCTGCCGCTCGAACAGGGGCCGCACGGCTACGATTTGTTCAAGAACAAGAAGGAAGGGTGCCTCCGCGCCGTCTTCACCCCCTGACGCCGATCACACCGCCAGACATTCACGCCGTAACTGCCAGTAAGACCGTGACCGGCAGCGATCCCAAGTGCCGAAACCGAGGAGAAGGCGGATGAAGGCAGTCGTATATAACGGGCCTCGTGACGTCGCGGTGAAGGAGGTGCCGGACGCGAGGATTGAGAAGCCGACGGATGTCCTGGTGCGGATCACGAGCACCAATATCTGCGGCTCGGACCTGCACATGTATGAGGGCAGGACCGACTTCCCACGCGGCGGGGTATTCGGGCACGAGAACCTCGGACAGGTGATCGAGATAGGCACAGCCGTCGATCGAGTGAAGGTCGGCAACTGGGTCGCCATACCGTTCAACATCGGCTGCGGCTTCTGCAAGAATTGCGAGCGCGGCTTGAGCGCCTTTTGCCTCACCACGGCGGATCGGAGCGTCGTGCCGAACATGGCCGGCGCCGCCTACGGCTTCGCCGACATGGGACCCTACCGGGGCGGACAGGCAGATCTGCTGCGCGTCCCGTACGGCGACTATAATTGCCTGAAGCTGCCGCCGGACGCGGAGGAGCGGCAAACCGATTACGTCATGCTGGCCGACATCTTCCCGACCGGATGGCACTGCACCGAACTTGCCGGCCTGCGTCCCGGCGAGTCGGTCGTCATCTACGGGGCCGGGCCGGTCGGCCTCATGGCTGCCCACTCGGCGATGATCAAAGGTGCCTGCATGGTCATGGTCGTCGATCGCCATCCCGACCGGCTGAAGCTGGCGGCCTCGATCGGTGCCGTGCCCATCGATGACTCGAAGGGCTCCCCGGTCGATCAGGTCATGGCACTGACGAACGGCATCGGCGCCGACCGGGGCTGTGAGTGCGTCGGCTACCAGGCCCACGACCCGGACGGCCACGAGCATCCCAATATGACCATGAACAACTTGGTGAAATCGGTGAAGTTCACCGGAGGCATCGGGGTCGTCGGCGTCTACGTGCCGCAGGATCCGGCACCCCAGGACAAGCTCTACAAGCAAGGCGAGATTGTGTTCGACTACGGTCTCTTCTGGTTCAAGGGGCAGAGCATGGGCACCGGCCAGTGCAACGTGAAGGCCTATAATCGCCAGCTGCGCGATCTCATCTCGTCAGGCCGCGCGAAGCCTTCGTTCATCGTCTCGCACAAGCTGCCGCTGGGCAAGGCGGCGAACGCCTACAAGCACTTCGATGCACGGGACGACGGCTGGACCAAGGTGGTCCTCAAGCCTGCGGCGTAGCCGGCTGAAGTTGGGGCGGAGTGGCCTCCCCTCCACCACCACTCGGCCCCCGCTCTGCTCCACAGCCATGCATATCGAGGGCGCCATGCCGGTCTACGAGTATGATTGCCACGAATGCGGAACCTTCACAGCGATGCGGCCGATGGCGGAGTTCCGTGACCCGTGCGACTGCCCGACCTGCGGCCGCGGCGCTCCGCGGGCTTCGCTCAGCGCACCCAGCCTCGCCGGCACGGGCTTTACCCGCCGCAGTCTTGTCGCGTCGAGCGAGCGCGACGCGACGGCGGCCCACGCCGCCGGCTGCGGCTGCTGCGTGCGTCGCTGGCCCCTCCCGAGCGCGTCGTTGTCGAAGGGGGCCCGCATCTTCTCGTCGAACGGGCCGCCAGGGCGGGATGGGCGGTAAGCGTTCGGGAGAGCCGGTCCCATCGAACTCAATCTCTCACGGAGACACGACCATGGTTTCTGGTAACCTCGACGGACTGAAAGTCGCGATCCTCGTCACCGACGGCTTCGAGCAGGTCGAGATGACCGAGCCGCGCAAGGCGCTGGATGCGGCCGGGGCGACGACCAGTATCGTCTCCCCAAAAGACGGGCGCGTCCGCGGCTGGAATTTCACCGAATGGGGCGACGAGTTCCCGGTGGATGTGCCGTTGACTCAGGCGCGCCCCGAGGACTTCGACGCCATCCTGCTGCCCGGCGGCGTCATCAACCCCGACACGTTGCGGATGAACGAGGATGCTGTCCTCTTCGCCCAGACCTTCCTCGACGGTGGCAAGCCCGTGGCGACCATTTGCCACGGTCCCTGGACCCTGATCGAGACCGGCAAGGTAAAAGGCCGCCGGCTCGCTGCCTGGCCATCGCTGCAGACCGACATCGAGAATGCCGGCGCTGAGTGGGTCGACGAGGAGGCGGTCGTGGACGGCAATCTCGTCTCCAGCCGCAAGCCGGATGACATCCCGGCCTTCAACAGGGAGATGATCGGCCTATTTGGCCGCGCGCATGCCGGTCCGGCCAGTCAGCGAGCGCTGTAGGAGAGTGGCTCCCACGCCTGACTGCCTCGGCATGATTGGGACCGGGAGAGCCTGAATGCCGAGGTGGCTCGAGCAGGCATTGGGCGTCCTTCTCGTCCTGCTCGTGCTCGCAGATGTGTTCCTGACCGTCCCTCTATGCGCGCGCCGGCACCGGACTCATCAGTACGCGCTTGGCGCGCTCGACCTGGGCCGTATTCCGCGTTACGGCAAGAACACTCGGCCGACGGGGCGACGGAATCCTCGTATTCTGCGGCCCCGTCATCCTGGTGCTGCTCGTCGGTACCTGGGCACTGACCCTGACGCTTGGCACGGCGCTCATCATGCACCCTCTGCTCGGCATCGCGATCACTGCCCAGAGCGGTGGGACGCCGACCGACTTCGTGACGGCGATGTACGCCGGAGGCAACAGCATGGCCATCGTGGGCACCAGCGACTTCGTTCCCCGGACCGGCTGGACCCGGATGCTCTACTTGTTCAACTCACTCGTTGGTATGTCCGTAGTGTCGCTGACACTCACCTACATCATGCAGGTCTACACCGCGCTGCAGCAGCGGAACCTCCTCGGCCTGAAGTTCCACCTTCTCAGCGCCGAGACCGACGACGCGGCTGAATTGGTGGCCCGTCTCGGAGCGCGAGGGCAATCCAGTGTAGGCTATTCCGACCTGGCGGAACTGGGCTTCGGAATAGGTCAGGTGAAGGAGGCCCACCATTTCTATCCGGTACTATTCTATTTTCGCTTCCGTCAGCCGTTCTATTGCGCAACTTGGTCGGCAGGCGTCGCGCTTGACACTGTGGCATTGATCCGGAGCGCGTTGGATGACGAGAGTTATGAGTGGCTGAAGGAGTCGGGAGCGGTCGAGCAACTCTGGCGAGCCTCACTGATCGTAGTCCGCACGCTCGAGGAGACATACCTCCGCGGCGGCGTGCGCGAGCCGGCTAGCGAGCTCAGCGGCGAAGTACAAAGTCGTTGGTGCTACCGCTACCAGGCTGCTGTGCAGCGCCTGCGCCGGGCGGGTATCAACACAACGGCAGATGAACAGGCCGGCGCAGAAACATACATCTCGCTCCGGAGCCAATGGGAGCCGCTTACAGAAGCGCTCGCCTCAGCCATGGCCCATCGCGTAGACCAACTTCGCCCTTGAAGTCGTTCTGGAGTAGTCCAATCCCAGAGAATTTTGTATCCGGGTTCCCATCGCTGCTCCAGTCGGTCTTCTCACAACCTGTCTCTCCCGACCAGGACACCGCGCTGAGGCGCAGGTTTCCTGCGGTTTTCCGCGCGCGACCTTGATGGTGCAAGGGCGGAACGAGGGCGGGTTTTCTCTCCGAAATGCCGGAGAGTCTCCAGACCTTGAGGGTTGGCCGATTTCGCCAACAAGGTCTATGGCGCTGTTATTAGGCCATTTCCGCCGCCGCCCCGCTGCGTGGATTCAGCATGTTCATCGCCTGACCGAAGTGGCGCGAGGCTGAACCTGCACTTGGAGCGGAGACGGGCGGCTGGATCGCTCCAGCCGCCCCTTGCCGAAGCAAGTCTAGGTTAGGCAGTCGCCGGTTCCTCCTCGTTCTCGTCAACATCCTGGTCGAAGCTTGACTGCTCCATCTCGATCGCCTCCCGCGAGCGCCGCAGCCCCTCGTTCAGCGCCTCGATCTCCGGCGTTTGGTCCGTGTAGCCGCCCTGCTCAAGGATGTAGGCGGCGGTAGCTCGCACGCCGGGCCCCGTGTTGTTCACCCGGGTGCCGACCATCGCGACCCGTTCCAGTGCTTGCCCCGGCGCCAATCCACCTTTTGGATGCAGTCCACCAGCGCCGCGAGCGGGTCGGCCAGGAGCGGCACCTTTGCTGACGTTGGATCTGCTTTCCAGCGCACCAGCGCGGCCATAGCCTTCGCAATAGCCTGCCATCCGATGCCGTAGGCCGAGACGTGCCCCGGCGCCATCAGCGTCTGGCCATTATCTGCGTAGATGCCCTCGCGGACCTCGCCTGCGGTCAGCCGGTCCACCTGATCCTCGTCGAGCATCACGCGGTCCCACCCTGGCGTGTTACCGATGACTGCGGCCCAGAACGTGACAAGCGGCTCGGCCTCCATGCCCACCTCTGGGCTGGTAATGGGCTTGCGAGCCAGCTGCGCGATCGCGGGCTGCTTGCGCAGTGTGTCGGCGTTGGCGGCTCTGTACCGGGCCAGCAGCAGATCGGTGTTTGCCGCCACCAGGGTGTTCATAGTGATGACGTGCGCAGACCGCCTCGAGAGCGAGTTAGTCAGTTCGTTCACACGGCCCTTGAAGAGGGGCACCTCCCGCGCCACGCGCTTCGCAACGATCACCACCGGGTCCCTGCTCTCGTACGAGAGGCCGATGGTCTTGTTCACCGGCTTCGCGTTAAGGTTTAGGTCCGAGAACCACTGACGCACCTGCTCGGCCGAGATGAACGGCAGGGAAGATCACCGGCACGCGTTCCATGGCGAACTCAGGGTTGGCCGCGACCGCGTAGCGGATAGCTTCTTCGCGGTGCTGCCCGTCCGCGGTGAAGAACCGGACGTGATCTTGCACCTTCAGTTCGCCAAGTGATGAGCCCTCATTGCACGGGGCGAACGTGAAGTGCTCACCCTCCCGAGCGGGCTGCCGTCCATCGGCACCATGACCAGCGTGAGCGGAGGAGAAGAACGGATTCTCCGCAGCCAGCAGGTAGGGGACGATGCCTTCGTGGACGCGCGCCGCCGATTCAGTTTCCGCTGCGCTCCGAAGCTCTTCGTCATCGTTCTTGCCGAAGATTGCGTCCCACTCCTCGTGGTCGGGCGGCAGAAGGTGGTTCTTCACCGCCGCCCAGGTCATGGAGCCAGCGAAGAAAATGGTCCCGCGCATACGGGACTTTACGACGTTCTCTGCGATGGCCATGTTGAAGGCCTCCTCGAAAAGGAAGCCCGCGGGCATTCGCTGTGCCCGCGGGCCGATTGGGGGATCAGGCGGCCACCCCCGTTGGGGTGGCCGCTTCCGTTGCGTCATCAACTTCCTCGCCCACGACGCCCGACGCGGGGCACCGAGGGCTCACACCAACAAGGCCATCACCATTGCCTCCTTCAGGCTTATCCGCAGACAGCGGGAACATGCCCTCAGTCGATCCGGATTGCAAGCTTGTCGTGATGTACATCGGGTTGTCCGGGATGTTCCCGCTAAACCGCTGTCAGATCAGCAGCTTCGCACATTCCGATCTAGCCTCGACGGAGATGTCGCCGGTCATCACGATTTCTTGATGTTGGTCGTCGAGGGCTTACGCCGGCTCCGCCGGCGACGAGCATCGACCGAGTTGCTCGCACCAGGGCGCTGACGTGAGGTCCATCAGACCTGCGAGGCCGACCGCCGCCGATTGCCGGCCTTCCAGGATGGCCTCGATCAGGTTCGGAGCCAGCAGCGTCAGCCGGAGCGGTGAAGCCGAGGTACCCCTCTCGATCCGCTCCGCCGCCGCCATCTCGCTGATCGAGGTGTACCGCTCCTTCATCTAACAGGCGCTGGTACCGGAACGCCCTGGCCAGCGTCTTCACCAACGCCGAGTTCAGCCCGCGTCGGGAGGGCCGTCTCGCCGCGGTCCCGCGCCGGCGTCACCACCGTCTTCCGCCCCGGCCGCCGCCGGATGTGCCAGCGGCACCCGGACCGTGATGCTGGTCGCCACCGTCATGCCGCCGCCTGCAGCGCCTCGGGCGCGATGGCAGTGAGGTCTCGGACGAGCCCGGCCAGCCCCTCCACGCGGAGGCGGATGTCAGCTCCCGTGGGCCCAACCACCACCCGCTCAACCAGCGCCCGGACGATTCGCGCCTGCTCCGCCGGGAAGAGTTCGCCCCATAACGGGTCGAGCCGTGCCAGCGCCTCGCGGACCTCGCCCTCGGTAATGCCAGGTGCCTCCGCCCGCGCCGCGAGCCAGGTGCCTACCACGACCTCGGGCTAGCGCAGGAGCGCCCGCACCTGGTCCACCACCGCGCCCTCGATCTCGGCCGCAGAGACGCGCCGCACTAGGCCGTCGTCGCCGGCCGAGGCGTCGCCCTTCAGGACCCGCTGGGCCACGTAGTACCGGTAAAAGCCGGCCGCTCTTCACGCAGTGCGTCGGCGATAATGCTCGTCCGTCCACCCCGAAAATCAGCCCCTTCAGCAGCGCGCGCGCGCTGGCGATTTCGCGCGGCCCGAGTGCGCGGGCTGACCTGTAGGATGGCGTGCGCCCGATCCCACAGATCCCGCGGCACGATGGCCTCATGCTCGCCGGGATAAACCTGCCCCCTATGCGCGGCCGCCCCGATGTAGGTCCGGTTGTTCAGCAGCTTGTAGACGTCGCCCTTGTCCAGCGGCCGGCCCGATTTGCTGGTGGCGCCCTCGGCCCGTAGCCGGCGCACTGTCTCCGCGCCCGATCCGGTCTCGACGAACACCTCGAACATCCGCCGCACGCGTTCGGCCTCCTCGGGGTTCGGCACCAGCTTCCTATTGCGGATGTCGTATCCGAGCGGGACCTTCCCGCCCATCCACATGCCTCGTGCGCGGGAGGCGGCAGATCTGTCGCGGATCTCGCTCGCCGATGACCCTCGCGCTCGAACTGGGCAAAACTGAGCAGGATGTTCAGCGTCAGCCGACCCATGCTGGTCGTGGTGTTGAAAGACTGGGTGACCGAGACGAAGGTGACGCCGTGCGCCTCCATGGTCTCGACCAGCTTGGCGAAGTCCATCAGCGAGCGGCTGAGCCTGTCGATCTTATAGACGACAATGATGTCGATGCGGCCCTGCTCGATGTCGGCCAGCAGCCGCTTTAGGGCTGGCCGCTCCAGCGTGCCACCCGAGAAGCCCCCGTCGTCGTAGTGGTCGCGCACCAGGACCCAACCCTCGGCGCGCTGGCTGGCCACGTAGGCCTCGCAGGCGTCGCGCTGGGCGTCCAGGGTGTTGAACTCCTTATCCAGCCCCTCGTCCGTGCTCTTGCGCGTGTAAACCGCGCAGCGGAAGCTTCTTGACCGTGGCAGGCCTCGTCTGGTCGGGCAGCTTCCTGCGGCTCATGCCTCGGCCCTCCCCTTCAGACCGAAGAAGGTCCAGCCATTCCAGCGCGTGCCGGTGATGTGCCGGGCGATGGCGGACAGCGACCGGTAGGGCCGGCCCTCGTACTCGAAATCATCGGCGCGGACGGTGACGACATGCTGGGCGCCATCGTATTCGCGTATCAGGCGCGTGCCGGGCAGCGGGCGGCTGTCGGCCCGGATGCGCCGCAGGACCACGTTGCCGCCGTCCAGCAGCTCACCAAGCGCCTCCAGCCTAGCCCGCGTCTCGGGCTTCAGCCCGCCGTAGGCGAGTTCCTGGATGCGGTAAGCCGGGCGGCTCTGGATGTAGGCTTTGTTGAAGGGCGGCGGCTCCTTGCCGAAGAGCTGGCGCCACTGCTGCTTCAAGTCGGCGATCGGGGTGGTCTGGAGTGCGGCCAGGCGCGGTAGCACCTGGGCAGGCGGGATGGCGGGGACTGACCGCTGTGGCTGGTGCAGTCTCGGTCAACGGGTCGGCGTCGGGTCATGCGGAGGCCCTCTCAAGGGGTCCGCATGCACGCTCTGGCAGGCGGTGAAGTGTAGCGAACTCTCTCCGTCACCCGCGGCCTGGGCGGCGTCGCGGGCGAAGTCCTCGGCGGTGCGGCACCGAAGCCGAACTAGGCCGGCGGCGAGGATGGTGCAGACCTCGCGGAGGTGGGGCGGGAGGTGGTGGAGGGTCGAATGGAGCTTGGGAGTGCCGGCTATAAGTTGCAGTTTTGCCACCGACCGATCAATAAGCAAGTATAATCAATGACTTAGGGTAGTGGTTAGAAGATCATCGTAACAGTGCGAACACGGATATGTTAGGTTGTGGGGCATCGAGATCGGGCGCCAACGAGGTGGCGCCCCGTCCGCGGAGGCCGACCGATGCTGAATCTTTAGGACTTCCTTCGCGGCACGCCCGCGCCCCTGGTGCGTGAATACTTCGGCCGCGCCGGGATCGAACTACCCCATGTCGATTGGACTGCTCCCCGGAAGAGATTCGCCAACAGTTTGCTCCACGCTGTCGACAAGTTGGGTGTGGGGCACCGACAACGCGTCAACGATGACGCTGACCGCATCAGCGTCATGGCCCGCGAGGATGGGCAAGCGGCGCTTTACGATACCAATCAGCACAAGCAGCAGCCTGTGGACAGCCTGGACAACGGCTATGCCCGCGCGACCTGGGTGTTCCTATACGATCCTGCGGCTGGGAGCACGCCGAGCAGACCCGATATGCTGATGAACAGCGCTTCGGCAGGCGGTGGGACGGATATGTCGCGCCGAAAGGTCTTGCAGTCGCGCGCGACCTCAATCCAAGGCGACCTTCGAGGCCGCGATCGCAGCGGAGTTCCGATCGTCCAACGTAGAGGTGGAGGTTTGTGACCGGTCGCGGACTCAGGCACGTGGCCGCATTATACCTCTGGTCCAGACCGCCATCTTTTTCGAAGGGCGGAAGGGGCGACCGGCGCGCGTTCGTCGCCGGGTGTCTCGATCGCGTACCGGATCTGCCCGTATCCGGAGCTGCGATCGCCTATTGTCCCGACACAGGCGAGCTGGAGGTCGTAGCCAGCACGGCGGCAGACCCGCGAGGTGTTGGTGCGGATGTTCGCGACGGCGATGCTGGGCACGATCGTGAACGGTGAACGGCTACCACTCCGGCAGTACTACCTCGATCACCTTCGTCGACCTCATCACAGTTCAGCTGGGACAGCGGCGATGGAATCGGACGAGGTCACGGTTACACTGCTGCGCTTGATGCCGATCGATGCAGGAGACGAAGCGGATTACTCTGGAATGCATGCGTGGCGCGACGCGCTCGATTTGGGCAATGGCAGATGAAAGGTTTGGGGAGAACAATCCTCTCTTTGGTGGGCACCGGATCACCCAGGTGAGGCTGCGCATTCGCTTTGCAGGCTCAGGCGCGCGGGCGGGGACGCCGCACATTGCCGGTCGTGATCTCTATGCCGCACGGTTGTGACCTGAAGAGCAAGACCAGCCGTGAGCGGCTGATCGGTGAGAAGTATCTCGAATCGCTGGGGGCTCCTGCGGAGTGTCTGAGCGTCCGCGCGGACGAATGCTCGGCGCGGATGCCGTCGAAGCTTCTGTTCGAGGTCCTGGAGGGACCGCGAGCCGAGCTGTCTGCCGCAGCCGCCAAGCTGACAGCCGGTGGCGAGCAGCTCCTGTCCAGCGGCCTCCTGAGTTCGGATTGGCGACGGAGACCGTAACCGCGGCGGACGACGACCATTCCGACGCGCTCGTCTCCCTTTTCCCGACCGGAGAGGAGGGGTCCCAAGCCTATTTCAGCGCCTCGGCAGGGATTGTCCAAGTAGCTCCCGGCGCGCTTGGCGATTTTTCGGGCTGATGTACCGGCCGTCCTGGGCTGCATGACCCGCGGCCTGGGCCTGCCCTCGATCTTCGCAACCAGCAGTGCTGATTGATAAACTTGTTTGGGAAATCGGTGCGGTCAGGCTCCCCAGAACAGCGCCGGCGCCCCACGGTCTGGTTTGCCCGTCGCTTGTGGGATCGGCGAGGACGTGAGGCCATTGAAGAGGCCATGCGCCGTAGGCCGACTAGTGAGACACGCGTCATCCTGACCAGCACAGCCGCGGATCGGATAGGCGGACTCGACCTCCCTGGTGCAGTCGTCGTGCCGATCCTCGATGCGCTGGTCGCCAGGGATCAACTGGCAATCAGCCCGGAGATGCTTGCTGCCCGCCTCGGCGCGCCGGCAGGACTAGCCGCAGCGGCACGGATTATCCCCGGACGATACGTCCTTACAGCCGACCGTCGCCAGCTGATCATCGACGGGTCGGCCAAGATCTCGTTTCGACCTGGTGCGGCGCAGGACGCGATTGTCACCCTCCACGCGGCCCATGTGAGAGGCGAGCGCTTGCCGATTGGCGAACTTACCGACCTAGGCTCAATGCGTCGGCTGTTCGGCGCGCAGTGGCCACGGCTCCAAACCTTACATAACCGTTATAGACAGATTGTGGGGCTTCGCCGCGGTAGTCATTCGTCTCCCTGTTCGTCTCCCTTCAGCGCCTCGATCCTCTCCCTCCCGCCAGCCAGGACCTTCCTCGCAGGCATTCGACATCCTGCGAGGTCAAGCGTGATGGGCACCCGAGAGAGCACTTCTGATCAGCACGGCGGCTGTCATAACCCGGCCAAGCCAGCCAGCGGATGTTCGGCATGAGTGCATCCGCCACCTGAACCAAGAGCAGTTAGCGCGGCGTTGGCAGATCAGTCCGCGAACGCTTGAGCGCCATCGTTGGCTTGGAACTGGCGTGCAGTACCTGAAGCTGAATGGCAGGGTGGTGTACCGTCTGGAAGACGTTCTCGCCTTCGAGGCCGAGAATATCAAAGGCGTCCGCTGATGGACGCCGCCGCTGCTGCCCGGATGTCCGACCCGGCGCTGAACCCGCACTTCCGCCGCCGCTGGCGAGGAGCCACGGGACGTGCCGAGGGGGCCGACGGTGTCCAAGGCACCGGACCGCCTGACCGCCATGGGGCAGGCGCTGCAGAACGCGTGGAAGCGCAAGCTGCAGACCGACAAGGAGGAGCTCGCCATGACCGCGCAGACTGCTGCCGCGGCGGTCGGGATCGAGCAGTCCGTCGGCGACATCCTTAGCCGCCCCTTTGCGATCACCTACTTCAAGGATTTCGCCGCTAGGACGAAGCAGGCGGGCAGCACGACCCTGCCGGCCCTGGCCCAGCGGATCGGGCAATCCTCCCGGGCGAGCAAAGGCCAGCTCCTCTGGCTCAAGCTGGCCAGCTTCGGCACCGGGCTGACTGAGAAGTCGAGCCTCCGGCATGATGCGAACGTCCTGGCCATCAGCGGCGTCGAGGGAGACTACGACGGCGAGAAGGTTTCGTTCGACCACGCCGTGGAGATCCTGAGCAAGGCCGGCATCCTCGCCCTGGTCTACACCTCGCCCAGCCACACCGAGGACACGCCGCGCTGGCGCATCCTCTGCCCCACCTCGGGGGAGCTGCCGCCGGACCGGCGCGACCGGGCTGATGGGCCGCCTGAACGGGCTGTTCGGTGGCATCTTCAGCGCGGAGAGTTGGACGCTGTCGCAGGGCTACTACTTCGGCTCGGTGGCCTCGAACCCGTCGCACCGGGTTGAGCTGGTAGACGGCACCCCTATCGACCTGCACGACGACCTCGACGAGATCTGGCGCGGCAAGTCGGGCCGCCCGGCGCAGGCCACCGGCGCACCGGTACCTAAGGGCGGGCGCGTCGACGAAGCGCAGCTGCGGCGCGACATCGTCTCCGGCGAGGCCTACCACACCAGCTCGGTACGCCTGATCGGGCGCTGGGCACGCGACGGCGTTGCCTGCCAGGACGCGCGTGCTCGTCTGATCGCCATGTTCGACGCGGTGTCGGAGGAGAGGCGCGACGATCGTTGGCGACGGCGGCGAGCTGAGATCGACCGCAACCTTGAGGACATCTACGTCAAGGAGGCCGCCCAGCGCGATGCGGGGCACCGCCCGGTCAGCAACCGCGGCCAAGGCGTGTCGGCGGCCGAGGAGGTCGTGTGGCTGCCCCCGGTCGACTTCCTGGCGGACGGCGAGATGACCGGAGCGCCGGAGCTCCGCCCCGAGCACCTGCCAGACGCGCTGTATCCGTTCGTCGCCGACACCGCGGCGCGCATGGGCGTGGACCCCGTCGCGGTGGCGCTCTCCGCGCTGGTCAGCTGTGCCAGCATGGTGCACGAGGACTGGCGCATCCAGCCAAAGCGCCATGACGATACCTGGACCGAGGCGGCGCGGATTTGGGGCGCCATCGTCGGTGATCCATCCATCCTCAAGACCCCGTCATCGTTGCCTGCACCCGCCCCATCGAGCGGCTCAAGCTCGCCGCACGGGACCGGCACGCTGCTGCCGCACAGCGCCACAGGACGGAGATGGCGGCCTGGAAGGAGGCTGGCAGCGATCCCGCGGCCAAGCCCGTGCCGCCGCGCCTCGACCGCTACCTGGTCGAGGGCACCACGATCGAGGCGCTGTCCGAGGTGCTGCGCGACGACGAAGAGGCGCGCCACCGGGTGCCGACCGGCCGGGTGCTGGTGCGCCAGGACGAGATGAGCGAGTGGATCGCGGGGTTTGACCGGTACCGGTCAGGTGGTCGCGGCGGCGGCGATCGCGGTGCCTATCTCAGGCTCTACAATGGCGGCAGCTACGTGGTGGACCGGGTGGGCCGCGGCAGCTTCGCGGTGCCGAACTGGTCGGCCTGTGTGCTGGGCGGCATCCAGCCCGAGCCGATCCAGCGCATTGCTCGGGACGCTGCGGATGACGGCCTGCTGCAGCGGTTCCTCTACTGCGTCCCGGCCCGGCAGGGCATGGGACAGGATCGGCAGCCCGACCGGGCCGCCATCGCCCGCTACGAGGCGCTGATCGCCACCCTGGTGGCCTTGCGGCCGGAACAGGCGCAGCCCACGGAACCGGCTGCACGGCGGCGGGCTCTGGTGCTGGCCGAGGCAGCGCATCGCCACCGGGAGGAGGTGGAAGGCCTCGTCCGGGCCATGGCCGCACTGCCCGGCACCTCCAGTCGGCTCAAGGCCGCACTCGGCAAGTGGTCGGGCCTGTTCGCGCGCCTCGGCCTGCTGTTCCACCTGGTGGAGGCGGCTGCCGCGGTCGGGCTGGGCCAGCCGGTGCCAAGGCCGGGCGAGACGGTCACCGAGCAGACGGCACGGCGGGTGGCGGCTTTGCTCCGCGAGGTGCTGCTACCGCACCTGCTGCGGGCTGAGGCGATGATGTTCGCCTCGACCCGAGACAGGCCATGCACGCTGGATCGCAGGGTTCATCCTGTCGCGGGGCGAGGCGCGCATCACCCAGCGCGCGATGTCGTGCAGGCCTATGGACCGCTGCGGTCGCCTGAGAGCCGGCGCAAGCTGCTGGAGGTGATGGAGAGCCTGGTGTCGATGGCCTGGCTCCAGCCCGGAACCACGGAGCAATCCGGCGCGGCCGGCGGCGGGCTGGTCCGTCAACCCGGCCGTTCACACCACCTTTGCCGCGCGGGCCGCGGCGGAGCGCGCGCGGATCGACAGGTCGCCCGCGACGCGGTTGCCGCGACCCTGCGGCGCAAGACGGGGAGCATCGGGTGATGTTGCAGATGTTGCTGATCGTCTGGGAGCCGGAGATGCGCCTCGCGGTGCGGCGGCTCGCTCGGGCGCTTTCCGCCCTCCGTGGAGATGCAGGAAAGCCGCGGCTTTCAGGATGGTCGGCCATGTCGCGGCGCCCCGGCGCTGGAGCGGCCTGAGCGCAAATGTTGCAGATGTTGCTCGCGCGCGTGAGGATATTGAAGCGTTTCACCTCCCTCCCTCTCTTACCTTTCCATCTCTGCTCGTCCTGTACGCTCCGCGCGCATAGCAACATCTGCAACATCGAGCCATCGAACGTCCGCAACGCCGCGGGCGGATGGCCCGTCGGAGGTGGGCGAGAAGCACAGAAAAAAGCACCGGCATCGTAGTGCTGCGTATTCCTGAGTATTTGCGAGTATATTGTAATGGTCTGCGTAGATCGTGTATTATTCGTTGGTCGCTGGAAGTTCCGGCGCGGCGGAGTGTATCGAGGATGCCTGTTCACGTCGCGTCTACTGGGATGAAGGCCATGGCATCGCGCTCGCCGCAGCATCGTCCCGCTGGCTGGAAGCCGGCTCCGAAGTACGCCGATCCGCTGCACCGGCACTACCACACCAAGGCCTGGCAGCAGATCAGGCAGGCGGTGATCGCCCGCGACGGTGGCCGCTGCACCGTCTGCCGCGGGCCAGGCAATACGGTCGACCACATCCGCGAGGTGCGGGACGGCGGCACGGATGCGCTGAGCAATCTGCGCCTGATGTGCGGTCCCTGTCACAACCGCCGCCATGGCGGGCGGGGTGGCCGATGACGCCGGTCCTGACCCCCGGGGGAAGAGGAAGTATACCGGCATACTGCCTACGACCGAGCCTCCCTGATTTTTTGCGAATGCAGATTGACCCGAAATGCTGGAGCGTGACGCCGTGACCGAGACGCTCTGGCCGGCCGACTATGTCGAGCGCTGGCCTGTGGTGCGCCTGACCCCTTACGCCCGCAACGCGCCGCACCCACTCCGACGCGCAGGCGTCGCAGATCAGCCTCCATCCGCGAGTGGGGCTGGACCGCGCCGGTGCTGGTCGACCAGGACGGCATCATCATCGCCGGCCATGGTCGTGTGCTCGCTGCCCAGCGCCTCGGCATCACCGAGGTGCCGGTCGTCGTCGCCCGCGGCTGGTCGAGGCCAAGCGCCGCGCCTATGTGCTGGCCGACAACAAGCTGGCGCTGAACGCCGGCTGGGACGAGAGCGCTGCTGCGGGCCGAACTAGCCGACCTGCAGGGGCTCGGCGCCAACCTAGCGCTGACCGGGTTCAGCGGCGACAAGCTGCTCGCCCTGCTGGCCGACGAGAACCCTGGCCTGACCGACCCGGATGCCGTGCCGGAGCCGCCCGCCACCCCAGTGTCACAGCCCGGCGACCTCTGGCTGCTCGGCCGTCATCGGCTGGTCTGCGGCGATGCGACGGAGGCCAGCGTGGTCGAGCGCGTGCTCGCCGGGGTGCAGCCGCACCTGATGGTCACCGATCCGCCTTATGGCGTGGAGTATGACCCGGCCTGGCGCAACCGCGCGGGGCTCAGCACGACACGCCGGACCGGCGCCGTCGAGAACGACCACCGGGCCGACTGGCGCGAGGCCTGGGCGCTGTTCCCGGGCGAGGTGGCCTATGTCTGGCACGGCGCCCTTCCGCGACGACCGTGGCCGAGAGCCTGGTGTCCTGCGGCTTCGACATCCGCGCCCAGATCGTCTGGGCCAAGGACCGCCTGGTGCTCGGCCGTGGGCACTACCACTGGCAGCACGAGCCCTGCTGGTACGCCGTCCGCGGCACCGGGCATTGGACCGGCGATCGCAAGCAGACCACGCTCTGGCAGATAGCCAGCAAGGGCCAGGACGCCGAGACCGTCCACGGTACCCAAAAGCCGGTCGAGTGCATGCGCCGGCCGATCGAGAACAACTCCAGCCCCGGCCAGGCGGTCTACGAGCCCTTCAGCGGCTCGGGCACCACGATCATCGCCGCCGAGATGGCGGGCCGCGCCTGCCACGCGGTCGAGCTCTCGCCGGCCTACGTCGACGTGGCCGTGCAGCGCTGGCAGGCCTTCAGCGGCCAGCAGGCGGTGCTAGAGGCGGGTGGGGCCAGCTTCGAGGCGGTGACTGCCCAGCGCAGTGCTGACCGGCAGGAGGCCGCCTGATGGCACAGCGCGGGCAGAAGCCCATCCCCACTGCCCTGCATACCCTGCGCGGCACCTACAGCACCACCCGGCACGGCCGCGACCGCGCCGGCGAGCCCGTCCCCGAGGGCGACCTCGCCGCCGAGGCGCCGGAGTGGATGACCGACGGCCAGCGCGAGTGCTGGACCCACGCCATGGCGCATGCCCCGGCCGGCCTGCTCAAGAGCATCGATCGCGCCATGCTGGCAGTCTGGGTCGAGGCCGAGGACCGGCACCGCACCGCGATGATCCAGCAGGCCAGGCTTGATGCCGGCTCGTCGCTGCCGCTGCTCACCAAGGGCCGCGACGGCCAGCCGATCGCCTCGCCCTACCTCCGCATCACCCGCCAGGCCGCCGAGACCATGCTGCGCGCCGCGGCCGAGCTTGGCTTCTCGCCGGCTGCCCGCCCGCGTCTGGCAGCAGGACCAGCGCAGGCCCGGCCAGAGGACGAGCCCTGGATGCGCCTCCGGGTCCTGCAGGGTGGCCGGGATGCTGCCGGCTGAGCCCTGCCCCGGTGTCGCCGAGGCCCGCGCCTATGCCCGCGCCGTCGCCACCGGCGAGGTCGTGGCGGGGCAGCATGTCCGCCTGGCCTGCACGCGCTTCCTCGATGATCTGGCAGCGGCCGAGGCCGGCGAGGGGCTCTGGGCGTTCCGGGCGGACCTCGCCGAGGCGGCCATGCTGTTCGCCGGCTTGTTGCCGAACATCAAGGGACCCGAGGCTGGCCAGCCGCTCCGGCTCATGCCCTGGCAGCGGTTGGTCTTTGCCCAACCTCTTCGGCTTCGTCGAGCGCGGCACCACCACCCGCCGGTTCCGCCAAGGGGTGATCTACGTGCCCCGCGGCAACGGCAAGACCACCATCGCGGCGCCGATCGCGCTCTATCTGACCTTCGTCGACGGCGAGGGCGGGGCGGAGGGTTATGCCGCCGCGGTCACCCGTGACCAGGCCCGCATCCTGTTCGACGCCGCCCAGCAGATGGTCCGCCGCTCGGCCGGACTGCGGGACCATTTCGGCGTCCAGGCCGGCGCCAATGCCATCTACCAGGAAAGCACCGCCTCGCGCTTCGTGCCGGTTGAGCTCCGATGCCAAGGCGCTCGACGGGCTTAACGTCCAGGTCGCCGTCTGCGACGAGATCGCCTCGCACAAGACCTCCGAGGTCTATGACGTGCTGCTCACCGCCATGGGCAAGCGGCGCCACCCGCTGCTGCTCTCGATCAGCACGGCGACCGGCAACTCACACAGTGGCGTCGGCCGCCAGCTCTGGGACTACGCTGCCCGGGTGCTCGACGGCACGCAGCAGGACGACCGCCTGTTCGCCCTAATCTATGCCGCCGACCCGGAGGACGACTCCTGGGACGAGGCGACCTGGATCAAGGCCAACCCGAGCTGGGGCCAGGCGGTGCAGCCGGGAGGCGATCCGCGCCATCATGCGGCAGGCCCGCAACAACGCGGCGCAGGAGACTGCGGCCAAGACCCGCCACCTGAACATCTGGGTCGGCGCTGACGAGGCGCTGTTCTCGACCCGCGCCTGGCACGGGGCGCGTAACCCGGAGCTTGACCTGGAGCAGTTCCGCGGCAGGCCGTGCCATCTCGGCCTCGATCTCGCCAGCCGCACCGACCTTGCGGCGCTGAGCCTGGTGTTCCCGAGCCTCGACCCGGCCACGGGCAAGACCACTTATGCCGCCTTTGCCCGCTGCTACCTGAACGAGGAGGCGGTGCTGGAGGCGCGGAACGCCTCCTATCCAGGCTGGGCAGCCGGCGGCCATCTCGTGGTCACCCCGGGCAACGAGACCGATTTCGGCGTGATCGAGGACGACATCCTCGACCTCTGCCGGCGCTTTCGCGTGGTCAGCATCGGCTACGACCCCTGGCAGTCGACCAGCTCGCCCAGCGTCTGCGGGGCGAGGGCGTCGAGATGGTGGAGTTCCGGGCGACGACGGCGAACTTCTCGCCGGCAATCCTCGAACCTCGACGCGGCGATGCGGGCCGGGCGGCTCGAGCACGACGGCAATCCCGTGCTCGAGTGGTGCATCGGCAATGTGGTGGGCAGAGGCCGACCGGCGCGGCAACCTCTACCCGACCAAGGCCCGGCCGGAGCAGAAGATTGACGCGGCCGTCGCGCTGATGATGGCGGTCGGACGGGCGATGGAGACGCCGGAGCAGACCACCAGCATCTTTGACCGGGCCGACTTGTGGGCCGGAGTTGGCGAGCCCGTAGGCCAAGCGGTGGTGCCATTTACCACCCACCAACGACCGTTGATCGGTGGTGAACGGGGACTCGCGTCTCGCCTCACTCGGGACGTCGTTCGACTTCCCGGGCTTCCTGCGCCGGCCGCTTACGTGGGCTGAGACGCTATGTCCGGCCTCGGTCCCTGCCATGGATCGAATCGGGCGAGATCAAGCTCGGCGCTACTCCCGGTGCGCTCATACGAAGGCTCAGCCCGCGCCTGAAATAAGGCTCCAGCGGCTCGTGCATCGGGACGCGGACGTAGTCGGTTTCGAACCGCGTCGGGCTTACGATGTGGTGCCCATCCTGCACGTGGGGCCTGAGCACGGTTCCGGCTGCCTTTCCACGTGACACGACGTAATGCAGGCCTGAGACGTGTGGCAAGGCGTCGCCGAGACCGCCCTTTTCGTCGCGCCGGTCCTCTTGCGTCGCGTGCGGGAACGCCCCCATCGCTTGGGCGAGGTGCCGTCGGGACGGAGGCCGTGGCGGGCAACCCTGCCGCAGGCGACTGCGGAGTCTCGCACCGTCCGATGCCACGACGGCGGCCGCCAGCCTGCCTGAGAGCATCCGTCGCCAGCCACATCCGCGCGGAAGCGTCGATGAGCCACTCGACACGGTGCCGCACCGGATCCTTGGGATCGAGATCTGCCGGAGACCTTTCCCCGAGGTAAACGCTTACTTGGCTTCCTGAAGAGCTTGGAGGGATGCGCGAGGCGCGCCGAGAACCTGCTCCTTGCGCACGAGGCTGCGCGCGGCGCACCAGTCGAGCGCGTCGAGCGGTGTCGGCCCCAGGGCCACGTAGAACGCGTCGCGCGGAATGCGCGCGAGCGTCGGCACGAAGTCCTCCTCGAAGCAGCGTCGAAGCGCGCGCGTCCGGAGGATCTCGTCGAACGAACCGCCGAACATCTTCCCTGCTTTGAATGCCGCATGCGGCACCACCGATGTCGATTGCAACAGGCCGGCGCGCGATCCCCAAAGCTCGCCCTCGTCTTCGATGCCCAGGATCTCGGCCATGCCGAAGTGGCGGAGCATGCGGAGCAGGTTTGGGCGCATTGCCTCCCCGCCGAAGGCAGCGGCAGACTTCACCCCGCGCAGCACCTCGGCGTCGCTTGCGCCGAGCGCCAAGAGTCTCCTGCGCTTCCGCGTAGGCCAGCTTTAGCTGGTTCACGCCCGAGGTAATGCCCACAACCACGATCCGCGCCGTATCGTTCACATGCTCGAATGGGGTGTAGAATAGCTCGCAGGTTCTCTCCTGAGCGATCCTGGTTTCCGGTCGCAGGACGGCGTCAGCCCTTTGTCGAGCAGAAGCCGCCGTAAGCTCTCGAACCTTGTCGAGTTCATCTGACACCAGAAAAGATTTCGCAGGCGGAGTTTTCTCCTGGCACCGATGCCGCGTCAAGCGGCGGGTATAGGGAGGTGGAGAGCGCTTCGCACCGGTCCGTGCAGGTCGACCAGCAGCCGCGCTTCGAGCCTCGCTGTTGGACCGCAGGATCATGCGACCGCGGCGTGCGGCCACCAGTACCGCATTAAGCAGTCGGCAGCGGGCCATTGCTGCCCGAAAGTCCGGCCGGCGGTCGTCCTTGCCGCTGGCGAGGTCCGAATGCTCGGCGACCAGCGTCCATCTCTGGAAGGCGAAGGCCCGAACGCTGGCCTGCTGCGCCTCCAGCCCGAGGCCGCTGTGGCCCTGCTCGGCGGTGGAAACCCGGAGGTACCCGACCGCCAGCCGGGCGGCGCCGTGGGGCAGCGCCGTCCGCATCAGACCGCCTCAGCGATGCGGTAGACGGTGTAGCTGCCCTTGGCGCCTTCCTTGCCGGGGCCGACTTGGCGGACCCGCTCGGCGGCTCTCGACCGCGAGGCCCTGACGCTTCTTGAGGCCGGCGAAGAAGCCGCGGACCGTGTGGGCCTGCCAGCCGGTGGCCTCCACGATCTGGGCGACGGTGGTGCCCTCGGGCCGGCGCAGCATTGCGAGCACCTGCTGCTGCTTGGTGCCCTCGCGCGGCTTGCGCGGGCCAGCAAGGCGGGGTGCCGAGGCGGGCTTGACCAGGATGGCGCGGAGAGCGGCGATGGCGTCAGGTAGGCCCGCGCGCTCGTCGGCCTCGTCGTCCCAGGCGGCGAGGACCCGGTGGGCAGCATCGCGCAGGCTGGGCCGCACCAGGGCCGCCGTGGAAGGCGCATGTGCGGCCTTGGTGCCGGTGGGTGGCACCAGCGCCTCCGGAGCCGCAGGTGCCGTCAGCAGGGTGCTACCGGGCTCCTGGGCCGCGTCGGCGGGGACCGCGCAGGTGACCTCAGCTTGGTCGGCGCCCTCGACTGCGGTGGTGACCAGTATGGCGCCGATGGCGGTCAGCCCGGCCTCGGTGGCGCGAACCGCGGTCCAGGCGCCATCCTGCTTGCGCCAGCCGAGGCCGATGTACTCCATCGGCGCTGCGCATTCCTCGACGTAGCCCTGCTTGAGCAGGTTGTTCAGCACCGCCCGGGCGGCGGCGATGGGCAGCTTGTCGGGCGGCGCGACCAGCAGCAGTGGGTGCTGCGCGGCCTCGGCGAGGATGCGGCGGGCGGTGTCGGAGAGGGCCATCTCGGGGCTCCTGGGTGCGGCACCCGACCAGCCGGGTGCTACTGCCCAAAGCCCCGCCGAGCAGCCGGTCGGGGCGGCGCGCCGGCGTTGGCCGTGGCGCGTGACCGACCATTCGCTCTGTTCCCGGCTGAGGTGAAGCGGAAAGTGCGGAGGGTCGGTATCTGGCGCGCTTTGGCCGAAAGTGCCGGGAAGCCGAAACAGCAGCCGCAGACATGCCACTGTCGTGCAAGGTAGGATAGGGTTGACCATCACCGCCGCCGCGACCGAGGCGGCGCTCGGCGATTATGCGCGGGCGAGCTTCTCGTTGGACCTGCAGGGCATCGTGCTGACGGCCCGGGTATCGGCCGCTAACACGGTCAGCGTGCGGTTCCAGAACGGAACCGCGGCGGCGCTGGACCTCGCCAGCGGCACGCTCAAGGTCCAGGGGGAGAAGGTATAGGCCGGCATCGTCGGTTTCGACGGACAGATCGCGCTTGAGGCGCTGCGGCTCTATGGCTTGCCGGAAGACGCGCCGGCAATCTTCTACGACTTCCCATCGCTGCCGGCCGGGTCCCGGCAAATCGCGGCGGAAACCACTTGGGATCTGCCGAGCGTCGGGCCCGGCGCTACGGCGAACGTCGACGTCACGGTGCACGGCGCGTGGCGGGGCGACTTTGCCGACGCGTCGCTCGACACCAGCAGCATTGCCTTCGTGCTCGACTGCCATGTCCGGTCGAACGACAAGGTCCGCGTCACGGCGCGGAACGTCAGCGCCTCGATGGCGGACCTCGCCGCGGTGCCGCTATCGGTGAACGTATTGAAGAGGCGCGTGTCCTGACCTCTCCATACTCGCGAATGTATCGACAGCTTCAAAGGGATTGGTCGACCCCAGTGACCGCGAGCACGGCACCTGAGTAGCGACCGACAGCCGACCCGCTTCACTGGGCAGGAGGAGTGCTAGGCTGACATTGCTGTACCGACCACCCGCGCGAAGCTCACGAAGCAAGTGGCGCGGTCACCTCGGAAAGCCACTCCTGCTCCAAATAGCTGCTTGGTTCTCCGGTCCAGGTGACGAGGAGAAGATCTCGCGCTCGGGTCAATGCGACGTACAGCAGTTGCCTTTCCGAAGCCTCTGCTAAAGCGGTGTCGCGAGCACTTGTAGTCGCGGTGAGCACAGAGGGAAGCGGAATCAGGTCACGTCCACAACCGATAACCGCGACAGCCCTAAACTCGAGACCCTTCGCCGCGTGTATTGTCCCGAGCATGACGGCATGGCCGTCGGGCTCGCGCTCATCCTTCAACTCGGCCCACTTCGTGCCGGCAAGCCGCGCCGCCTTAGCGCCCACGCGTTCAACCATCGTACTGGTGCGCGCAAAAATCGCGATCTGCGCAGCCGGGATTCCATCGTCAAAGCATGCACGGATCCAATCCGCGACAACTTCCGTTTCCTTAGCGGCAGAAGCGCATCGCACCAGTCTGGGCTTCGGGCCCGCGCGGACCGCGACAGCGTCGCGTGACAGGTCTTCTTGGCCTTCGGAGACAGGTGGCAGGACCACGCGGTCGGCCAGGCTAAGTATCTGCTGTGTAGAGCGATAACTTACGCGTAGTCTGGAGGCTCGGCCGCGGATATCGAGACCCGCTGCGAACCAAGAAAAGGGACGCCGATAGATGCGCTGCCCGATGTCCGCCGCCAAAGTGATGTCGTCGTCGCCTGGCGCGACGAGGGTGCGAAGGAACAGCAATCGGGCTGGACTCAGGTCCTGCGCCTCATCTGCAACGACGTGAGAGTAGGGCCGATCGGACCGGCTTTGGAGAAGCGTCGCGACAGCGCGCGCGACACTGGCCCATGTCCGCAGCTTCTGACGAGCGAGTCCGGCGATCGCCTCCGCGAAGACCGGCCACACCCGACTACGCGCCGAAGGTGGTAAGGCAAGCCCTCGGCCCTCCCTTTGAGTTCGGAGATAAGCGTCCTCGCTCTCAATGCCCCACGCATCGATTACCGTTTCCCACTCCGCCCAGAGAAAGCCCGGATCTTTTAGCTCCAGTTTCGCTTCGCGAGGCTGCACGATCAAGTAGCGGCTGGATGTGGCTACGGCCGGCGATGTTGACGGGTCCGAGGCGCAGCCGAGCGAAGTCCATAAGGCGCCGATCCAAGTGAGCAACTTCGATGCGGCCGCGCGCAGCCGCATCGCCACGAAGAAGCCGGTCAAGTTGCTGCGCCAACCTTACGGACAACGTCTTCGAATAGCTCGTCAGCAGAATTCGTGCTTCGGGATTGCGCCGAGCCAAGAACGCGGCGCGGTGCACTGCGACGACGCTCTTCCCCGTCCCGGCCGCACCAGACACCAGGCTTGGCCCTCGGTGCCTCGTCTCCACGGCGGCGCGCTGACTAGGGTGAAGGAACACCTGCCAGGCATCCCAGTCACCCGCCAAGACCCGGTCCAGCGCGGCGTCATCCGAAAGTAGCATGAAGCGGCGCTTGCTGTCCGGGTGCCTCAGCGGATCCACTAAGTCAGGAATGGTCGCGCTTGCGCTCACCGCAGGCCGACGCCCATTGGCCAGATCGACCAGACGCTCCCACGCCTCGTCAGGGAGCAGTCCAATCAGTCCGTCGAGGTCCGCTACGGCGGCGAGCGACTTCACCTGCCCGACCCACTCCTCCGGCACACCAAGGCCCAGGAGATATTCGTCATCCTCGCCTGAGAACGGTGGTTCCTGTGCGGGCCGATCCGTCGGTGCCTTGGGCTCAGCAACGGCGGTCGCTGCCTCAGTCCGCTGAGGGGGAGTTACTACTGTCTCCGGTGCGACATAACGCTGAGCCGAACCAGTGCGAGGGTTTACTCGTAAGCGGTTCCGATCTGCCCACGCGTAGGCATCGTCGTGGCGGTCGACCCACGCGAACACAATCGTCGCCTCGATGCGCGTCCAGATAAGGCGGAGGTCGCGGTCGACACGAGCACTGTGCCAGCCGTTCTGACGCGCGACGCCGCTCAGCGCCTCAGCGTTGAAGCCGGACGCATCGGGTGTGGCAGCGAACTCGGCAGTCTTCCGCAGTACGAGCTTCTTTGCCTCATTCGGCAATGACTGCACGCGCTCGAGAAAGCTGTCCGCAAAGGCGAAGCTTGTCAGCATCGCGTACCTATCCGCTCGCGCTCAAAGCTTCAGCGTGATCGCGTGGGCGAGCGGCGAGCGGCGCAGGGCCTCCAACTCGTTCTCGCTCAATGTGCTGAGACGCAACTCTCCGCCCGCCAGTCTTTCGACTAGTGTGCCAGGACTCGGTGCTCCAGACAGAGCGCGAGCCAGGTAGTCCTGCGCAACCTTCTGCTGAGCGAGGAAGTTGGACGCCGTTCCCGGGTCCAAGAACATGCTGTCCTTTGCTGCATTGATCCGACTGACGATTACCCTGATCGCGTCCGCCTTCGGCTTGTTTGCCTCCGGTCCCCGCGCGATCGCGTCGAGTAACGTGCGCAGCGGTGTCGTGAGGTCGCGTGCCAGCCTGTCGCATACACCGCGCCAGTGCGCGTCTACGGCCTTGCTGAGACGTTCTGCCTGGTTCGGCAGTGTCCGACCATGACCCTCCGCAAAGGAGGCGAGCGCGCGAGATCTGGACCTTCGGCAGTTCGTCCAAGCCGTCCTGCAGGTCCTCCCACACCGCTCCGGGTTCGAACATCGGAAGCCCCAACGCGGCCAAACCGGTCTGGATAGATCGCAGGCGCTGCGAGACCGCTCCCAACCGATCCGCCAAGGCTTCCAACTGCTTGGTCGCCCTGTCCGCCAGCTCTTCCTGCTGGCGCCTCTCAGCAGCCTTTGGGAGGTCCTCGAGCCAGGTCTCGAGTGCTCCGAGATCGATGTTCGGAAGCTCGGCTTCCGCTTGAGCGCCGCTCATTGTAGGGCCGCCTCTATCTCCTTGACATGCTGTTGGACGGCATCAGCTGCCTTTCGCGCTCTGGCGGTGGTCTCGGCCGCCACGGAAGGTCCCGCGTCCGCCACCGCTTGGCGGCGACGTTGGTCGAGGCGCAAGAGCAAGTCGACCGCTGCGGTCGTCAGGGCTGCAACGGGCTCAACCTCATCGAAGGGCAGCGTAGCCATTGCGTCCAGCCGCTGGGCCAATTCACCTCCCGAGCCGCGTCGCCGAAGGCCTTCGCCATCGTTCGAGCGTGTTCCGCTGTCCAGGCCTCGACGTCGATCTGTGCCATGACGGCTTTCAACTTTGCCTCGCGAAGCTTGTTCACGAGCGGCGTGAGTGTGCTCCCGCCGACGGTGAGGATGCTTGGGCCACCCGAGAGCCGCTCGGCCACAGCCACGAGATCTCGCGGGCCCACCACCGCTGGAAAGCCCCGGGGGAGCAGTTGCCCAGCCAAGCGCTCCGCCGCGGCCTTCGCCTCCATGCGTAGAGCCGGCAGCTTCTCGCCCACGGCGGATTGCAGCTGCGCCGCCTCGGCCAAGTCCTTAGTACGCGATCCCGCCATCTGCACGAAGCGGAGGCTGAGCGGTGCTTCGGACGGCTCGAGCTCCGTCAGGAAGCGCTTGAGGGGCGTTATCAGGCGCGGAATTGCCAAGAAAGGCGCGTCGCCTGGGGCGAGGTCGAGCCAACTCCGTGCCAGCTTGCGGAGCGTCTCACGCTTGTCCTGCAAGCTGCGTGCGACCGAATGCCAGGCCGGAAGAGTGCGATGCGGCCTGTCGGGCGCGCGGTCCGTTGGCGCGAAGGCAGCGTGCAGCAGCTGCGGTAGTCCGTCACCCAGCGCAGCGCGGCGCGAAAGAAGGGCATCGAGGATCAAGAGCTGCAGGGCGCAGAGGGCCGGGTCCCAAGGTTCGCCTGCCGCCGTGGGGATGAGCCCCCTGACCTGCTGTGCGGCTTCTGGCCCGCGGCGCTCGAGGAAGCGGAAGAACGCGCGCGCCTGCGCCCCGTCCTCATCAGCGCGGCCGCTCTGGATCTCAGCAGCCGCTGACAGGGCGTCGTGCACGTCCTCAGCCCGCGGCAGCTTGTACGCGTGCGGCAGGACCTCGCCCATCTGGCCATCGACCGCGACGGCGGCTTCGGGGAACAGCCGAGAGTCAGCGTCGGGCAAGCCGAACGACTTCCACGGCGTTCCGGCTGAGAGGAGCTTGTGCGCAGCTTCGCGCCAGCGGTCTTGGCCCTGAAGTGGCTGGCCCTGGCGAAACCAAGCCTTGAGCCACCCGAGATGTGTGTTGAGTTGGCTGACCGTCGCTGGGACGGTCTTCTGCACTTCTTCCTGCACTACCTTGGGCGGAGTCAACGACTCGGTGTCGGGCGGTGTCACCTTCGGTGCTTGAACTTGCCCGTGCCCGGCACCGGTCGCGACGCCGGAGTCTCCCTCCGCGCCTGCGCTTGAGGGTGACGTGACCGGGCTTGTCGCCGTTTGCGCGGGTACAGGCAGCCCGAAATGGAAGTACACGGTTCGCGGCAGCGCGCCCGTGTCGAGGCGTCCATCTCCCCACCACCTTGCCAGTGCCGCCAGTTCTTCGGAAGCGTCAGGTGCCAATGACTCGGCAGTACGCTCGGTGACGAGCCGCAGTTCGGGCGAATGCATCGGCTCCTGGCGCCTCAGGAGAGCGCCCAGCGCGGCCGGACCTCGCTCGGCGTCCTCGTTCAGCAGCGCGCCGAGCAGCCACTTGAAGGTCCGCGGCGTCCGCTGCGCCTCCCCCGCCACGACAGGGTCGCGAAGGGCCGCAAAGGCGGCCTTCAGCATGCGCGCGTTGAACGGGTAAAGACCGTAGCCGGCGTCACCCCAGGTCCCAAAGTCGCGGTGGCAGTCCTCCTGGGCCGGGCACGTGGCGCATGCGGAGGGAGCGGCGCCATGCGGAGCGGCGGCAAAGTCGCGGTCATCGGCGAAGCGCACAGCATTCAGGTACCGCGCGGCGAAACCCGCCGGGTCGCTCTCGAGGCTGGCGCCGCCGCCGATCGATATAACGTGCGTCATCCGCTGCCGAGCTGCGCCCTGACCGGTGAACTCGTTCTCGAAGTACTGAGTGGTCAGGCCCACGATGGCCAGGAGAGGAGCCATGCTGGGCTCGGACGCATTCCTCTCGCTGAGCACTGCCTCGACCAGGCCGCGATCGATGCCAGTGAACGCCGAGACGTCCTCAATCATAAGGACGATCCGCCGTTCGGTCCCGCGCGCAAATACCCGGCGCCGGAGTTCCCGCAGCGCCTCCGGAAGTCGCTGCGGTCCAATTGCCACACTCTGCTCGGTCGCGGCGGCCAGAGCCGTGTTGAGGGCCGCGAGGGCGGCGTCAACCGCCGCCTCGTCCTTGAGAAGGTTCCGCAGCCGCGTAATGATCCCGGTAACGCCGGTACACGCGGCCTCGAGGGTTTCGAGTTCGGCGCGGGTGAACCTCGGAACGTCCTCCGCGAGCTTGCCCTTGCCTCCGACCAGCTTGTCCACGATCAACTCAATGGGTCCGCCTGGGCGGGTGAGCGCCTTCCTGACGGCAGGATTGTCGAAGATCACCCACAGTTCGTGCGGCTTTGCGGCGCGGATCGACTTCGGGCTGTCGACGCGCGCATCGGGATCCAACCACAGTACCAAAGCCTGCAGGAGCGTCAGTTCCACGCCCTTGCGCTTTAAGCCCGCTCCGGCAGCAGACAAGCCGGCCACCAGGTCGCGGTCTTCTCCAAGGCTTTCCACCAGGCGCTCCAGTGTCGCCTTCAACGTGCCGTCCTCGCGACTGATGAACAGCACGTGGTCGTTCGGACGCGCTGCGGCCCAGCGGACTGAGAGCCAGCGGATGAGATGGGATTTTGCCCGATCCGGGCGGTCCTTTCAGGAACGCCGCTAGGCGTCCGTCGGTGGCGGACAGCAGGCGGTAGAGCCCGTCATCATCCACCAGTTGCTTCTGTCCGGACACTTCCACGGTCAACCCACCGATAGGCGAATGCACGGCGAGGAAGTCGGCCGGGGTTGAGGTGTAGGCGCCGAAATCCCCAAGCAAGCTCTGCACCCGCCGAGGGGCCCAGCATCGGGCCTCGGGCCACGCGGCCCGTTCGTTAGGACGCTGCATGGCGGCGGATCTCCGTGATCCCGGCCTTGTCGGAGGCTCTGGTTGGGTCGTAATGCAGGCGAAGGGACGTCGGACTGTCTGTCGCCTCGACGATCTCGATCAAGCCGTCGTCTCGCAGCAATCTGAGTGCCTCCGAGACGGCTGGACCGAAGCCCGACTCTGTCCGAAGGGACGCGGGCAACGCCGCGGCAACAGCCCCGCCGTCGATCAACGGGTAAGCCTTGGAGAGGTGCGAGGCGAATCCCGGGCGGCCATCGTTCCTCCGGGGGAATCTCGCGCACGATGAAGTCCAACAGCAGGCGCCGCGGGTAGGCGACGAACCGCATCCCGCGCTGGCCGGAAAGGCTGTAGAGCCGACCAAGTCCGAGCCACTCGGCCCATCGGAGTCCGGCGCGAACCTTTTCCTCGTTTACGCGGCGGTCTTGCTCGGCGCCCGGGACCGCCGCCTCAAACCGCTCGGCTAGGTCAGCCGGGCTAGCCGCGAGCGTCTGCGCCTGGCCAGACCGCCCAGTCAGTGCCAGCAGCCAAGCAAGCAGTAAGCAGAAGCGGTAGTGATCTTGGCGGGGCGCGCTCGCCGAGAGGACGATTGTTTGCAGCGCTCCTCGAAGACGAGCCACCGGGTCCTCGGCGAGAGCTTCTGCGAGGTGCCAACGGCCATCACTGTCGGCCACGATGCCAAGCGTCCGGGCGGTTTCGAGGCAGTTGCGCAGAATACCCCCGCGCTCACCAAGATCCGCTCCAGGCGAGAGCAGGCCGGCTAACTCCCGCTCCTCAGCCGCCCCCCACGCTGCGAGGGTGCCGACCAACGCTTCGATGCGCGATGGCCAGGAGGGAAGTGGGTTGAAAAATTTCGAAGGCCATGGCGTCCGGTGTCCTAGATGCCCCACTCTTGGGCGAGCGTTTCCGCTTCCAGGCGGCAAGTGGTTGGAACTTCATGCGCGCTGGGCGGCCGCCGTGCTCAGGAAATGAGAGTTCGAGCGGCACGGCCAGGACAAGCGGGGCATCCGGATTACGACCTGTCGCCGCTGCGAGGGCGTCCTGCAGCGCGTCGGGACCGTCGCCCGGCTGCAGCACGGCCGCAGTTGCTGACCGCTGGCAGCCGCCAGCCTGCGCGCGCCGCCTCGTCGCGGCTGATCATCAAGCCGGCCGCGCTCGGGAGTCGCCGCATACCGGCGGCGAGGGCCAGGAGCATGTCCGCCGGCGCGACCGCGAAGGAGCAGCCCAGACGTGCCAGTAACGTGCCTAGTCGCTCGGCTCCAGCGCGCTTCTCAGACCATGCTGCCGGATACAGGACCAGGGCCGTCGCGGAACTCCCGAGCGCCCGGCTAAGGTGCCGGTCGGGAGGCGGCAGACCCCAGGCCGCTCCATCCCAAACAGATGCCGAAGGCTCGGGGGCGTGGCGCCATCGGGTTCAGTCCGGGCCGCCCGACAGGCCGCGCACCGGCCGCAAGGCGCCGCCGAGGGAATGTCGTAGAGTTCGCCCAGGCGCTCGGCCATACACTCCCGCCGACTCGGCTCCAGCGTCCGGCGCATCGCGGCGAGGCTTTCGGCGTTCCTGCTCCTGCTCCGCCAGTCGCTGTGTATCAACCGCTTGTTCGAGCGCGGTCCGGTCACCTGGCCATCTCCAAACGATATCGGCCATGTCCTGCCTGGTGTCGATCCCAGTGACGCGGAGGGCGCCGGCGCGCTCGAACAGCAGAAGTGTGGCGAGGTTCCACCCTACCGTGCCCTCCGACCGCCGCTCCTCGGCCTGGCTCCCCGCGTAGGCGGGCCGGCACCTGAGGTCGAGCGTCGTGATCTCGCCCGGGGCTGGATCTCTGCTATGCGACATCGCGCTCCAGCGCGCCAGCGCCTTGTCGGTCGTGATGACGTTGATGAACGCGTTCCGCCGAGCCAAATCTCGGTCGTCGGGGGTCCAGAGGACGCATGAGAGAGTGGCGTGACCGTCACGGCCACCGCGCCCGGCCTCCTGATAAAAGCGGTCGAGACCTTCAGGCATGGTGGCATGCACCACGGCCCGAACGTCAGGCTTGTCGACACCAAGGCCGAATGCGGAGGTGGCCACCACGAGATCAAGTTCGTCGGCGCGCCATTCGTCCACGATGCGCGCCCGCTGGTCGCCCCGCGTCTCGCCGGTAAAGAGGGCGACGCGCCGAAGGCCGAGGGGCCCCGCCCTCAGGGCGTCGTACAAGGCCTCCGCATCCTCTACGCTGGTGGTGTAGGCAATGGCGGGGCGCGGAAGGTGCCGTAAGACGTGGACCGCCTCCCGCAATCTCTCGTCGCGGTCTTCGTACCGGTGCGTCACCCAGTCGGGCTCCGCGCGCAAGGCGCGAGCATCCACCCGCAGGAACGGAGTCTGATGCGGGGCGAACAGGTCGCGGAGGATGTCCGCCGTCTGAGGTGTGACTGTTGCCGAGAGTAGCACCGTGGGAAACGGTTCAGGTGCGGCCGCGAGCAGGCGCTCGCGTTGCTCCTTGACCTGCTGAAACGCAGGTCGGAAGCGGCCGCCCCAGCCGGCCACGAGGTGTGCCTCGTCCACGACAAGCGCGGCGAGCCCCTGCTCCCGGACGCAGGAGAGGACGGCATCGGCCAGCGGCCCACGGACTAGGCGCTCCGGTGCTGTGAAGAGCAATGAGACCGAACCGCGGCGGACCCTGTCGAGCAGGTCCGCGCGCGACGCCGCGTCCTGGTCGTCACCGGCGAGATATGCGACGCGCTGCCGCGCTCCCATCCGTTCAAAGTGTGGCAGCGCGGCTCGGTGCTGATCGATGGCGAGGGCAACTGTCGGAACGACGCAGAGCACAAGGCGAGCACGGCCCCTGCGAAGCGGTTCGAGTGCAAGCAGTTGCGTCACCAGGCTCTTGCCGGCCCCGGTCGGCAGTGTTGCAAGCAGCACTCCGGCCGGGGGTGCGGTGAGCGCTGCGTGGACCGCCTGCTTCTGTGCAGCGGAGGCGTATGCCGCATGATCCGTGCACGAGAGGAGCGGCACGTCTGGCGGTGCGGGACGTTGCGTCCGCCGCATCTCCGGTCGCGCATCGAACAACCGCGGGTCCTCGCGCCCGATGGTGAAAGGAAGTGCGCGGACCGCGTCCGAAACTTCGGCGAGGTCGAACGCGTCAAGGCGCGCTGGCAGGCAGGCGCGAAGTTCGGGATGCAAGCGCCAGGCCGACGCGGGGCCGAGCGTCCGGATCAGCATGCGAAGCAGGACCGCCCGGTCCGCCCGTGAGGGGGCATGCGCCACGCCGTCGGGCGTCCAGAGGACGCGGAGGCAGCGCGCCACGAGGCGCCAAAGGAACACGTCCTCCTGGCCCGCAGCCGGCGGCAACTCGAGCGGTTGGCGGGGACCGCCGGCGAGCGCTGCCGCCGTGACAGAGAATGGGGTCGGACGCACGCTCACGCGAACTCTGCAAAGCCCGGGCCGAGAGCCTGCAGCGCCGGCCGCGCGAACAGGACGGCGTCCTGCCAAGTCCTGGGCGTCCTCCCGCCACGCCCATCTTCACCGAGGAACAGGACGTGGTTCTGGGCGCGGGTCACCGCGACGTAGAGAAGTCGCATATGCTGCTCGATGGCCAGGCGCTCGGCGGCCTGATAGGCCGCACTAAAGTCGGGGGACATAGTGCTGGGCAAGTTCTCATCGGCGCACACCTCGACCTCGAGGCGGCCGTCCGGACGGAGAAGCAGGTCGCGACGGGGCGGCGGAGTGCCGACCGAGAGGAAAGGAAGCGCCACGACGGGGAACTCAAGACCTTTCGCGCGATGCACGGTCATGCACCGGATGAACGGTGGGCGGCCTTTCTCGGTGGCGGGCGCCTCGGTGCGCCGGTCCGCTAGGATCTCCCGGTCGAGGTTCTCGAGGAACATATCGAGCGTCAGCACCTCCGCGTCGCGTGCGAGGCCGCGCGCAAAGTCTCGGAGATGATCGAGCGAGGCGAGGGCCTCCTCGCCGTATGCTTCGCGCACGCGCCGAGGCAGATCGAGTGCGCGGTAGAGCGCGCCGAGTAGTGCCGCTACGGTGACCCGCGGAAGATCGCGGCGAAGCGCCTGCAGCGCTGTAACAGGCCCACTGCCGCCGCCGAGCCGCTCGCGCTCGAGCAGCCAGCCAATCATGACCCGCCGTCGTGATGCATCGTCGAGCAGCGGCGCGGTGAGTGCCTGGCGCTCCGCACGGGCGAGCGGGATTTCAGGGAACAGCGGCGTCGCCATCGCCTCCAGTAGCGCGCCGTCGTCCCATGCGCGGAGCAGCACCAGGATGCGGCGGACGGCTACCGCCGCCTTGCGCCGAAAGAGGTTGTCGCCTCGGTCCGCTTGGGCCGTCTGGTTGACCCTCCTCAGCGCTTCTGCCATCGCGTCCGCCTGCGCGTTGGTGCGGGTTAGGACGGCGATGTCGCCGGGCTCGACGGCAACCTCTGCGCCACCCGCCCGCCGAAGGTGCAGCATCTGGCCGACGAATCGCGCCACAGCTCGAGCCGCCTCAGCCTCGTCGCCGACCGCGACGTAGCGCATCGGGGCGATCCGATCTCCGGCAATGAGTGCCCCGCCCGCCTGCAGCGGCTCATCGATGTCAGGAAATGGTCCTCGTAGCGCGTTGAACAGGGCGTTCTGGGCTGCGAGTAGGCGTCGCGTTGGCCGGCGCGCGCCGGTTAGAGGCAGTGGGTCGGCACCGGTGAAATCCTTTGCCAGTCCCTTGAGCAACGTGTGCTGCGCGCCGCGAAAGCCGTAGATGGATTGCTTGGCGTCGCCGACCACGACAAGTCGACCGAGCCGCGGTGCCAGGGCGCGCAGGATTGAGTCCTGCACGCGGTCCGTGTCTTGGAACTCGTCCACAAAGAGGTAGGGGTGTCGCTGAGCGACAGCGTCTCGGAATGCGGCGTTCTCAATTGCCAAGCGGAACTCAGCGAGCAGGCCGTCGGGATCCAGCCGCTGCTCGGCCTCGCAGAGGTTCTCTGGTAGAGCCCGTCCATCTGGACGAGGAACTCAGTGAAAGCCACGCGCCACGCCTTACCCGAGTCTGCAGGGGCGCACGTCGACGTTTCGCGTAGCACCTCCGTCAGGTCGCCGCCCGACTGACGGATCATCTCGAACGCATCGAAGGCAAGGCGGCGGAACTCGTGCGGCCGCCACCCCCGGTCCATGGGCAACAGACAATGCGTCGGGTTCGACGCGACATGTTCCGCAATCGCTTGCTGGAATGCCTTGTCGCGTAGGTCACTCGTCGCCCCGGTGCGGGCGCCACGCGCCATTGGGTTTGCATAGGCGACTTGCCGCGCCAGCGCCCGGCAGTAGCCGTGGATCGTGCCGATGAACGCGGCGCTTAGGCGCTCTTCTTGGTCCTGCCAGAACAACACATCCGACCCGGCCTGCTTAGCGACCTGCACCAATGCCCCTTGCAGCCGGCCGCGCAGTTCGTTGGCGGCTTTGTTGGTGAAAGTGATGAGCGCAAACTCGTCGATAGCCACCGGTACACCTTGCAGGCGCCCTGCTTGCAGGATGCCGAGGACGCACGCGATGGTGGTGTGCGTCTTGCCCGTGCCCGCCCCGGCCGCCGCGACGGTGACGAAAGGCCCGCCGCCTACTGACACGCCAAGCGGCGGCCGGAGAACGCTGCGAACGATCGCGGCCTGCTCGCCCTGAGGCTCGTCGAAGCCGGCTGGCATGAGGGGGGCGGCATGGAGGGGGGACGTCGCGGCGCTCATTTGGGTTCCAGCCCCAGGCAGCGTGGTTTTACCGGACAATAACTGCAATACGGGCCAGGCCTCCGCGGTGCTTCCGTGGCCTCGATGTGCTGGACGGCCAATGACGGATCGTCGGCGGGGGGCGTCCCTCGTAGGACCCAGTTGTTCCAAGCCTCAAAGCGTCGCGCCGCAAGATATAGCGGATGGAGGGTGGACGAAGGATCCCTGCCGCCACCGTTGATCCAGGCGCCATCGCGGTCGGCCGTGAACAGCGTGTACCGAGGAGTTGGTCCCCTCGCCTCGGCGCCACCATGCACGGTCACGCGGCGCCCACCTTGCAAGGCGAGTTGCGCTTGGTCAGTCAGCGGTGGACCGAAGCTCCAGTCGTAGTTGCCGCGCCTGCCGCAGATCCACTCTAGCTGGCCGTCCACCTCGCGTGAGATCCCCTGCCACTCGAATTCAGATAGGCCGGCAAAGCGTGCCCGCACCTCCGGCCCGACCTCGTCCTTAGCCTCTCGCAAGCGGGCGGGCAGTGTGGGGCCACGCTGAGGCCGGCCGCCGGTTGCCTCACTTAGGCGACGTATCACTGTCGCAGTCCAGTCAGCACGCGCGAGCCATCCGAGCTGCCAGGCATCGGTGAAGCGCCGTGTGCGGGGCTCGATCGCCTCAGCCGCCAGCGGTGCTCGCAGAGGGAGGCAATGGAGAGTTCCTCGACGCTGTAACGCTCGCGAGCCACCGGGGCACGCGGCGGGCGGGCGATCACACGGGAAGGCTCTGGGAGCTGCAGCGGATCCAAGACCTGGGTCGCTGGGCAGAGCGCAGCAATGCGCCGCAGGAAAGGAGAATCCCGGCAGGGCCCATCGCCATCAGCTTGCGGCCGCAGCAGAATGAGGCGCCGGCGGGCAGCGCGGGTGACCGCCAGGAAGCGGTAGCGCTGACGGGAGATCCACTCTGCGGCCGGTTCCTGCGCGCGGGGCCAGCGATCGAGCGAGCCTCCAGGCAGCTGCATATCGTCGAGGCCAAGCGCGACAACGATGTCATACGCCACGCCGTCGACCTGCTCCAAGCCTACCACCCGCAACCCGTCCCGGCTGACGAGTGGCTCCTCCTCGTCGGGCTCCTCAGGTTCGCCAAGGCCCCGTAGGACCTCACCGAATCTCCTGCGCGGCGACGTCCAGTGCGCCAGTCTGCTCCATCTCCGCCAATGCCGCGCGGATCTGCCGCATCACCTCGCGGACGTCAGCGTCCAGGCGTGTGACGTCCAGACGGTCGAGTTCGCTCAGCAGGCGGCGGGCATGTTCGCCTACGGTGCCGCTTTGGCCCGTGAAGAGCCGCCGCCGTAGTTCGATGACCGTACTGAAAGCCAGTTGCAGCGCCTCTGCGTCATCCTGTGCCACGAAGTTGCTGGGCAGACGGCGTTGCGTCGGCGGCACGGTCGCTCCACGCCCGCCGCCTGCGAGGCTGCGAAGCGCCGAGAGGCCTGCGCGCCATTCGACCTCCGTGCGGCACCTATCCAGGAGCTGCGCAGCCACTGACGGGAAGAGTTCTGCGCACGCTGCTGCCCGCGGGCCGAGCCATCCCGAGGCGATGAGATCGCGGAACTGACCCGCCGTCATGTCGAGTGAGCCGCCCTGACCAACGGCATACAGGTTAATTATGAATCGTCCGATGGGTGTCAGGAGCAGGTTTCGCGGCTGCGGCGCGAATAGCCGCGCTGCCTCCGGCTGAAGACTGTCTTCTTCGCGCAGCAGCGCCTCATATAGCACTGGATCACTTGCCACGACGGCGACATGCCAGCGCAGGTCGAATCCTTCGATCGCAACCGGCGAAGATAGCGGATTGCGTATTCGGCCTCGGCGATCCGGGTTGGCAGCGCGCGGATTACGACCGTACGCTCTACCGCAGGCGGCGCGGCAGGTGCCGCTCCGCGGAAAATGTGACGTTGCGCGTGCTCAAGCGAGGTTCCGGCCTGTGCCAGCATGTCTGTTTCCAGATGCCGATTGAGCCGGGGCATTATCCACTCGTGCTCGGCCTCGACGGCAGCAAATCCTCGATGCGGACCTCCACCCCCGGGACGACAATGGCAAGCTTTGTGCCTGCGGCGATACAGCGCCGGATGAACGCGCGCTGCAGAGGGGTAAGGCGCGTAAAGCCTTCCATGACCGCGACGGGCGGCGGCTCGAAAGCCTCTTCCAGCCACCGAAGAGCGGCTGCCTCAAACGGCAAGCGGCCGTGACGAGCTGCTGTCGCCTCGGCCCGGGCCCGATCATGCAGTCCGCCCAGCAAAGCCGCCACGCTCGGGTCGACGTACCTTCCCGGCGGAAGGAGGGCGCCGCTCTCACGGCCCTCCTCGTCGAGTTCGACGAGTGCGTCGAACCAGGACGCGGCATCGCGACGAAGTTTCCGGCGCATGTCGTCTCCGCCCCACGGCGGGTTATCGAGAGCGCGAAGCAGGCAAACCCGCTGATCGAGGCGCGACAGCCAACGATGCCCCGTAGCTTCCATCGCCGCCTTGATCGCCGGCCCGAACTGCAGGCGCTGCGTGCTGGTCGCGGATCGGGAGCTGCGAAACTGCTCGAGCGCGGACGTTGCCGTCAGATACAGGACGCCTTCGGGCGGCCCGACATCCAGTTCGCGGGCCAGTTCTTCGTTGGTCGGTGGTCGCCCGCTATGAAGTGAGCCGGATGACAGAGGGATGGCCGCCGGGCCGAGGCGGCGTAGAGGAGGTTGCCGTCGACGAACTCGAAACCTCGCGCGCCATCGCCGCGGCAGAGTTCCCGAGAATGTCACCGAGTGCCTCCGCCAAGGAAGGCGGGGCCCGGGTAGCCCCTACGCGCGCGGCCAAGAAGATCCGGAGGCTCCGCGGTTCGACATCGTCCGCGAACAGGACCGCACCGCCCTGGTCTGGAAAGCCTCGGGCTCGCCAGGCGGCGGCAGGCAGGAACGGCAAGGCCACACGCCAGTCGATCCAAGCGCGCCACCCCGCGCCCGGCGAGCACCTCCTTCAAGCTCAGCGCGTATCCGCGGGCCTGCGTCCGAGGCCGCTCTTCAGAGGCCGGCCAGTGCGGTACCATCGTCCAGACATCACCGTCGATAGATACGATATCGTCTGCCGTGCAGCCTTTCACCTCGATCACGACAATACGGCCGCCCCGGAGCACGAGGACAAAGTCCGGTTCCTGGATCGGGACGCCATCGGGCCGCGGGAGGGAGAACCGGAAGTATCCGACCCCGTCGCAGGCCGCGTCGTTCAAAGCCGCCGCCACGCGCCGCTCGGCGGCCGTGGCATCAGGCGTCAGTTGCGATGACGAAATCACGCCGCCAGTGACCGTGAACGGCTAGGGACGGGGCCTCTTTCATCCGCCAATGGCGCTGGCCAGGCTGGCCACCCACAGCCGAGCGCCTCCGTAGCGGCCAAACACACTTCGTCGTAACAATCCAATCCGCGCCCGCGGCCACGAAGTGATCCCCCCAGTTGCGACGCACGCACCACGTTCGTGAGACGGCCAGATACTATCGCGATCATCATCTAGGCGTATAGTCCGCAGGTGCTGGCAGACCGCCGGTTTCCGCTGAATCAGCCCTGATGGAGCCATAGGCGTTACGAACCATCTCGATCTGGAACCGGGCGGCGTGGACTGCGGTATCTGCCGCCCCCACTCAAGCGCCGCTGATGCGCCGGGAAACTGCAGGGCGTTCGTGCGGCGCGGGCGCAAAAACTGCGCCGCATAGACTTCTCTGTTGCCTGCAGTTATGCCTTTAAGGCATTCCGCTCTAGGCGGAAAATGCGCCCGATCTGCGAGGGGAAGGGCCGTACGGAGTGCCGACATGAATCACTTGGTCCTGGCGCCATGCAGTCGGCGGAAGCGACTGCCCCCAGAACCGGGACTTCGCGCGGCTTGCCTTGAGTCAGGCTCCTTACTCAATCTGGCTACAGCATGGGCCGAAAGGGTCCGCGGCGCGGCAAGCAGGGTGTCTGCCGGGGAACTCTACATGGGCCGGGGCCTCGTTGAGGCCCGCCGGGCGGCGGCCGCGGTCGGGGCAGACCTTCGAATCGTCTCTGCCGGCCTCGGCCTGGTAGATTCCCGCGCCGCGGTTCCCGCATACAGCCTGACGGTCGTGGGCGGGGATCCCGACTCCATAGTCCACAAGGTGCAAAGTGGCTTCGCGCCAGGCGACTGGTGGCGAGCTTCTGCAAGGTGCGCTCGACATGCAAGAGAGTGCCCTCACAGATCTGCTTTCGAGCCGGAGCGGATTGGCCATCCTCGCTCTGCCGAGCACCTACCTAGAGCTTCTCACCGACGAACTCTGCGCAATGCCGGACGACGTCTTGTCGCGCGTGCGGATTGTCGGCCCGCCACGCGGGTCGGTGCCTGCGGAACTCACCCATCTGTGGATGCCATACGATCTGCGCTTTGATGGCGAAGGAAGTCCGGATCCCGGAACGCGCGGCGATTTCGCGCAGCGCGCCGCAAGGCATTTTGCCGAGGAAGTCGTGCGCCGGGTTCCCTATGCGACGCCGGCCGACCACGCCAACATGGTGGAGCGGTGTCTTGAGCCTCTCTCGCCTTCCGGTCATCCCCGGCGCCTAGTCGGCACCGACGCCGAACTCATTGCCGTCATCCGCGAACTGCTGCCGAAATCCGGAGGGCGTTCCGGCGAGACTTTGCGTCTGCTGCGGCGTCATGCCGGCCGAGCGTGCGAGCAGGGCCGCTTCAGGCGCCTGTTTGCGGCGGCGACACAGGGAGAGTTGGTGCGATGACGCGCAGGCCGAAGTTTGAGCCGGTGGTCGTGCGGGCGGTGCGGACGCGTCAAGCGCACCGGTGTCGACGTCTTTGCGTTCTTCCTTCCTGGCCCGACGGTCCTGCAGGTAGCCGACATTGCCCGGGTTCACCGCGACGATGACGGCGAAGCCCTCCACGGATTCCAGCGGCCCGAGATCCGCAGCCATGTGAAGCAGATTGCCGACTTTCTCGATCACGGCCCTGTCCTCTTTCCCAACGCCATCATCCTGGCGCTTGCGCCGGAAATCGAGTTCCGCAGTTCACGTGGGCCAGCGCCCGAAGGTCTGATCGAGGTCGCGCAATCGGGCACGCTGACGATCCCAGTTCGGCCGAGGGTAAGCGGGCGGCGTGGATCGTCGACGGACAACAGCGATCTCTTGCGCTTGCCCGAACGAAGAACCGCGACATCGTGGTGCCGGTTATTGGTTTCGTGTCTGCTGACATCGAGACCCACCGAGAGCAGTTCATCCTCGTGAACAAGCGCCGCGCCCTGCCGGCGCGCCTCATCAATGAACTTTTGCCCGAGACCTCCGCCTTCTTGCCACGAGATCTTTCGGTACGCCGGATCCCAAGTGAGTTGGTGAACTGGCTGAATCGCCGGCCAGGCTCGCCGTTCCGCGACCTAGTGCGCCGCATCTCCGACGGGGACGAAGCGAAGGGGGTCGTGGTCGACAGCGCCCTGATCACGGTCATCAAGGGAAGCCTGAATTCGCCTCTTGGCGTGTTGTCGCCGCACAAGGTTGGCGCGGGCGGCGCACCCGACCTCGAAGCGATGTACCAGCAGTTGGTGGTCTTCTGGGGCGCCGCGAAGGAGGCGTTCCCCGACGCATGGGGCCTCCCACCTACTCGCAGTCGACTGATGCATTCTGCCGGTATCCAGGCCATGGGATACCTGATGGACAGGCTGCTCGCGCGCACGCAAGGCGCAGCGGACCAGTCAAAGGCAGTCGCGGCCGCGCTGCGTGCCATACGGCCTCGTTGCGCCTGGACGGAGGGCGCTTGGGAGGGACCTCGGACTCGCCTGGGACGAGGTGCAAAGCGTTCCGCGCCACATTCGTGGACTGGCTGATCTCCTGATCCGCCTCGACTACGAATCCAGTCGGGGCGCGGCGGCATGAAGTTCATCTACGCCGACAGTCTGGACTACATCGATCCGCTCTACGACTTCGAGGCGGACCGCAGTCCGCCCCAGCGACGACCGTATTGGGACGACCTGTATCCGCACGAGTTCCTGGACCCGATGCCCTACGACGGCGTCCTTGTCTCGCGCGCAATCGTCGGCGATGGGCCTGTTGGCGGGGAAAGTACACAGCGGCGCAGGCTCAGCGCTTTCGGCGGGAGGGCGCCCGCGCCTTCTGAGGCTCGACGGCCCGAAGCATGCTGACATGCTGGTGTTCGGCGACTGCGGCGCCTTCGCCTACCACAAGGCGGAGAAGCCGCCCTACACGCCGGAGGACATGCTCGCCTTCTACGACGACGCGGGCTTCACCCATGGATGTTCTGTTGACCACATCATCTTTGAGTTTGAGGAGCAGCACACAGTAGGTTTGGGCGGCGGCAACGGCGAAGCGAAGCGCCGGTTCGATATCACCCAGGAGAACGCGCGGGAGTTCCTGCGGGCAGCGCAACCGCTGGCGAACCGGTTCACGCCTATGGGCGTGATCCAGGGCTGGTCGCCCGGGAGCATGGCCGAGGCCGCGCGGCGCCTATGCGCCATGGGTTATCGGTACCTTGCCGTCGGCGGGACGGTTCCTCTCAAGACGCCCCAGATCAAGTCGTGCCTGCGTGCCATCCGCGATGCCATTCCGCCGGAGGCCTGCCTGCACGTGCTCGGCTTTGCCAAGGCTGACGACATCGCTGACTTCCGGCCCTTCCGGATTACCAGTTTCGACACGACGTCCCCGCTGCTCCGGGCATTCAAGGACGCCAAGAGCAACTACTACGTTCGCCGTGCGGATGGCCGCATGGACTACTACACCGCCATCCGGATCCCGCAGGCCATTGAGAACCCGAAGCTGCAGCGCCTCGCAAAGCGCGGCGAGCGGCGCCAGGAGGACCTCCTCCATCTCGAGCGGCGAGCACTGCATGCCCTGCGCGCTTACGACCGCGAGGAAGTTGGGCTGGCAGAGGCGCTTGACGCGGTGATGGCCTACGACGTGCCCGCTCTCTTGGAAGAGCCAGGCGGCACTGTCTCGCCGCGGAAGGTGACGGAGCTCCGGTCCCGCTACGAGCGCACGCTCCATGACCGTCCTTGGAAGGCGTGCGGCTGCACTGTGTGCCGACAGGCCTCGATCGAGGTGGTGATCTTCCGCGCGAGCAACCGCAACAAGCGGCGCGGCATGCACAACCTCTCAGTGTTCAAAACCCTAGTCGACGACCTCGACAATTGGAGACGGCCCCCACCGATGACCAAGCTGATCTTTTCGGCCGTCATGGCACGCCAGAGCCCTCAAGACACAGTGCTCTCGTTTGCAGCTAGCGCGTCCGAAGTCCTCCGCTTTGCGACCATCGAACGCGTGGCGCGGGACGCGGATGGACAACTCAGCGGCTTCCAGCGCCCGCAGATTGCGGCGCACATCCGGGAGATCAGGGACTACCTGGAGACCCCGGAGGCGGTGCTGCCGAACCCGATCGTCGTCGCATTCACGTCCGGGGTCGAGGTGGAGCAGGGACCAGACGGCGTGTGCCGCGTGACCGTCGACGTGGCCGCCGGCCCACCCGGCCTGATTGTGGACGGCCAGCAGCGCATAACCGCCCTGTCTCAGGTCGAGGGTAAGGACTTCCAGATTTTTGTCTCGGCGCTGGTCTGCCGCGACGAAGCAGAGTTGCGGCGCCAATCTGTGCTGATCAACAACACGCGCCCGCTCCCAAAGACGCTGATCTATGAGCTGTTGCCGACCGTGCCCGGCGGCCTTCCGCGCCGACTTTCCGAACGCTCCATCGCGGCGGACCTGACGGCACGGATGAACCGCCTCGAGCCGCTCGAGGGGCGAATCCGGCAGCACACCAGCCCGACGGGCGTGATCAGCGACATCGCGGTGCAGAAGTTCTTCCTGAACTCGCTTAGCGACGGAGCGATGCGGCTTCTGATCGCCAAGGACAACGGTGTGGAGCTCTGCCTCGGGCTCGCCCAGGAGTTCTTTAAGGCCGTCGCTTACGTGTTTCTGCGACGCCTGGGAGGACCAGACGCCGAAGACCTCCCGGCTAGTGCACGGCGCGGGCATCGTCGCCATGGGCTACGTCATGGACCTCCTGCACCGATCCGACGGCGCGCGTACCTGGCAGGACTTCGCGGCCGGCATGAGCTGCCTCGTGGACAAGGTGGCGTGGACCTCGGGTGAGTGGGACTTCCGGCGGCGGCGACCGCCGCCACTGGAAGGCAATCCAGAACACCGGTGGGGACATTGCTACGCTCACCGCTTTCCTCACCCGGGTTGTGGGCAACGCATCGAAGGCGCGCAAAGCTCGCGAGCAAGCGGAACCGCCCCTGCTCAAGCTCGCGCAGGCTTAGCCGGAGAGGGACAGGAGCGGTGCGATGAGCGGATCAGAAGGAGCCTTGGTTCTGTTCAGTGGAGGGCAGGACAGCGCAACCTGCCTTGCGTGGGCGCTGGATCGCTTCGAACGAGTCGAGACCCTGGGCTTCGACTACGGGCAGCGCCACCGGGTTGAACTCGAGTGTCGGGCCGCCTTCCGGAGCGCGCTTACCGAGCGCTTCCCGGCATGGTCCGGGAAGCTCGGCGACGACCATACGCTCCGGCTCGATGCCCTCGCCGAGGTGTCAGACACTTCGCTCACGCGGGACGCGGAAATCTGCATGCGGGAGGACGGACTGCCGAACACCTTCGTCCCGGGGCGCAACCTGCTCTTCCTCACGTTCGCGGCCGCCCTGGCATATCGCAGAGGCTTGCGCCACATCGTCGGCGGCATGTGCGAGACGGACTACTCGGGCTATCCGGATTGCCGAGACGACACCATCAAGGCACTGCAGGTCGCCCTGAACCTCGGCATGGAGCGTCGCTTCGTGTTGCATACCCCGCTCATGTGGATCGACAAGGCGGCGACCTGGCAGTTGGCCGCTGACCTCGGGGGAGAGACTTTGGTCAGCCTGGTGCGGGAGGAAACGCATACCTGCTACCTGGGCGATAGAACGCAGCGGCATGACTGGGGCTACGGCTGTGGCACCTGTCCTGCCTGCGACCTCAGACAGCGGGGCTGGACGACGTATTCGGGTAGCCCAGCAGAGGAGATGAGAGATGTTTAGCCTCGTCTTCACGCGGCGGTATGCGATGGCGCACAGGCTGATTGCCGGCCTATCCGAGAAGTGCGCTGTACCGCACGGACACAATGAACTGGTCACCGTCACGCTCCAGGCCACGTCGCCGGCGCCGCTCGACGGCGGCGCGAACATGGTCGTGCCGTTCGAGCGCGCGAAGGGTACTTGGCACCGCTGGATCGACGACCACGTCGACCACTCGCTCCAACTGTCGGCCGACGATCCTCTGCTCGACTGGTTTGCTGCGCGGGAGCCGCACCGTCTAGCTCGGATCCTCGTAACACCCGGCGATCCCACAACCGAAGTGCTCGCCGCCTGCATGATGGCGAAGCTAAACTCCTTTCTCGACGGCGATGGCGGACGACTCGTGTGCGCAGAGATCCGGATCGACGAGACGCCGACCAATACTGTCACTTTCTCCGGTGACCCCCGAGCGATCCTTCCGCGCGTGCCGCTGACTAGGCCATGGTGGACGCGGCCTGACATGAGCATCAATGATTTGGACGCAACCGCTGGAAGCGATGCGCCGTCGCGTGCTCTCGCCGGTGCCGCGCAGTGAGCTACGCGGTAAAGGAGATTTTCTACACGCTGCAAGGCGAGGGGGCCCATGCTGGCCGCCCCGCGGTGTTTTGCCGCTTCGCCGGCTGCAATCTCTGGTCTGGTCGGGAGGAGGACCGCGCCTCCGCGGTCTGCCGCTTCTGCGATACCGACTTCGTCGGCATGGACGGTACGGGCGGTGGACGGTTTAGCGACGCGGGGGCATTGGCCGACGCGATCGCTGGGGCCTGGCCGGGCGGCGGCACGCCGTTCGTCGTCTGCACCGGTGGGGAGCCACTGCTCCAGCTTGACGACGCCCTGGTATCTGCCTTGCACGAACGCGGTTTCGAAATAGCGGTCGAGACCAACGGCACAGTGGCACCTGCCCCCGCCGGGATAGACTGGGTCTGTGTGAGCCCGAAGGCGGGCGCTCCTCTGGCCCTGCTCGAAGGCGACGAATTGAAGCTGGTGTTTCCTCAGCCCGAGATCGACCTCGATACCCTCGAGAGACTGCGGTTTGCGCGCTTCTCGCTGCAGCCGATGGACGGTCCCGAGGTGGCGGCGAACACGCGAAAAGCCGTCGAAGTCTGCCTCCAGAGACCGAGGTGGCAACTGAGCCTGCAAACCCACAAGCTGCTCGGAATCTCGTTGACCGCGATTTACGCTTGGGTACCTCGTGTTCAGGGTCAGAGAGGAGCTGACACCAGAACCACCTCACGAACCAGTCCCGAACCGTCTTCTTCGAGAGCACAAATGAACCCAACGTTTGCGGCAAATTTCACTGCGCCGCGGTCAAGCACGTACCGCCTTCCAGTCTTATCAGTGAAGGCGAAAGGAACATATCGGCTGGCGAGTGTCTTTGAGATCAGCCTGAGTTGCTCATAGAACCACTCCTGACGTCCTCCTGCAGCGCTACCCTCCTTGCGAAACTCGTCCACCCTGAAGTATGGATTGCTCCGCTTAAGCGCCCTTACTGGCGGACTCTTTGACAGCGTCGGTGGCGGATCGCTAATCTCGATAGCGACTAACGGTAGATCCATAGTTCGTTTCCCTTGGAAGATAGCTGAACTAATAAAAACCTCTGTCCAAATCCGGGTATTCAGAGGCATTCCTGGAGTTGCGAAAAAACTGTCGAAATTTTCGGAGTTCCTCGTCCTTCGTCCCTCGCGATATTGAGATTTCTTCCCCGACTGAGAAGACGACGATGTCTCTCGAACTAAATTGATTCCCATAGCGATCTATGATGGCCTTGACGCGGTTCTTCACTACGGCGACATCCTCGTCACTCCGTACAAGGCATATCTGACCGAAGTCTTTGCAGTAGTTCACAGCCTGGAATTGCTTGCGGATGTCGCTGTAGATATCCGTGTAGAGGTTGCCCGGCGGTTGTCTGGCGCCATGCAGGTCAAACGTCACGAGGTACAAGGTCACCCGCCTGCATCCTTCTAGCGAGAAGATCAGTCCCAGCACGATACGAATGCGAGGCGACGCCCGCAACAGCGACGATCTCCTAGGTGCGTCGCAGGGAACGCGTGCTCGAAATACGTCCCGCCACTCGCGGACGATCAAGATCCGGCTTCGTCAAGTTCGCATACCTGCCGCCGCACCTCGCCCAGAGAATTCTCATTCCCGGGTTGCTACCGCTGCTCCAGTCGGCCTCCTCACAACCTGTCTCTCCTGACCAGGGCACCGCGCTGAGGCGCAGGTTTCCGGCCGGTTTCAGCCGCTACCTTGATGGTACTGGTCCGGAATGAGGGCGGGTTTTTTCTCCGAAATGCCGGAGAGTCTCTGAACCTTGAGGGTAGCCCGATTTAACCCTCAAGCCTTATCGCATCGAAATAACAAGATCTTCGGGCGGCGCACTGACCCTCCATTCAGGATGCCCATCGCCTGCCGGTCAAAGCTGCAAGCCAAATCGCTTTCTCCGCCCCCAAGCTGTTGCCCATTGCTCAGCCCCGACAATCCCATCTGCGTCCATCCGGACGGCACGCTTATGTTTGGCGGGACCACCGGCATCGCCCAGCCAGCCCGCTGACGCGTCTCCAGCGCTGGAGGTGCCGCGGGTTGCCGGACGACCAGAGCGATCGCACCCAGCACGCAGGCTAGACCCGATGCTGCCTGCTAGAGGGCGACACTACTTTAGCTGGCTGTCCTTGCTGCCTCGACGGTTTATGCCGAAACTAGCAGGCCTGCGGTCACGCTCCGCCTGACAAGGTACGCAGGTCCGAACGCCTCGGATCGCCAGCCGCCGCGCTTCCGCAATTTCCTCGCCGCACTCATCGCAATGCGTCTGGCTCACGCCCACCGGCATCGACGCCCTCGCTCGAAGGACGCCGTCCATGACCGTGTCATTAATCTGATCTTGCACGGCGCCTTCTGGCGCCCAGCCCGTCGCCATGTCCGTTGTTCCTCTCGGTTTGACCCCACCAGAAATGGGGTTGAGGGCGTCACGGCCAAAGTGGCCCTGGCCTGAAAACTGGCGCTCTCGCCGGACGAATGCGCAGGGCCAGGACCAGTGCTGTCGATCGCTTAGCGATAGAGGCTAACAGCGCGAAGCTCGGCCCCAATCGACGTCAGAGCGACCCAGAGCCGCCGGCAGCCAGATCCGCTACACTGCAGCGGTTGAGCGGATCGGATGGCGACATGGCGGTCTTCTTCACCAGCGACACCCATTTCGGCCATGCCGGAGCACGGGGCCTATATCGCCGGCCATTCGCATCGGTGGCGGAGATGGACGCGGCCATGCTGGATCGCTGGAACACGACCGTGGGCCCCAAGGACGAGGTCTGGCACCTCGGCGATTTCGCCATCGGTGTGCCCGAGACCGAGATGGCCGAACTGCTCAGCCGGCTGCACGGCCGCAAGCACCTCATCACCGGCAACAACGATTCTGCGGCGACAATGAGCCTCGCCGGCTGGTCGAGCGTCCGACCCTATGCCGAGATCGAATTGATGGTGTCGGCCTTGTGCTATGCCACTACGCCTTCCGTACATGGCGCAACATGAGCCGGGGCTGGCTCAACCTGCATGGCCACAGTCACGGCCGCCTGACACCGCTGCCGCGGCAAACCGATGTCGGCGTCGATGCCTGGGATTTCGGGCCGGCGACGCTGGCACAGATCACCGCTGCGAAGCGACCCCGCACGAAGGCGATGCGATCTTCATAAGGCCAGGCCCCTATCCATGCGCCGGTGCGCCAAGCAGATGCACGACTAGTTCGCGCTGGTGGGGGCTCGTCCTGTGTTCCCAGAGATAGATCCCCTGCCAAGTGCCAAGCACGGGCCGGCCATCGGTGACCGGGATCGAGAGCTGGGTCTGCGTCAACGCAGCCCGAATATGGGCGGGCATATCGTCCGGCCCCTCCTCCACATGCCGGTAGTGGTCGGCGCCACCATCCGGCACCAGGCGCGCCAGAAATGTTTTCAGGTCGGCCCGCACGTCCGGTGATGCGTTCTCCTGCACCAACAGCGAAGCCGAGGTGTGCCGGCACCAAACCGTCAGCAGGCCGGTGCTGATGCCCTGCGCACTGACCCAAGGGCAGATGCGGCTGGTGACGTCCACCAAGCCACGGCCAGGCGTGTCAGCAACGACCCGGTGAAGATGCTGGTGCATTCGCTTCCTTCCGGCATGATAAGCCATGTCTGACTGCGACCCCGAGCCGACATTCGGTCCTTTGCGCGCCGCAGCCGAAGGTCGCCGGACGCCGCTCAACGGCAGCGACCTGACAGAGCCGTGATGAGGCCGGACAACTCTGGCCACACATGCGCGAATCTGACCGTGGCAAGGTCGGCGGGCCACATGTGGACGTATGATGGATCGGCGCAGCTTCCCAGACAGTTCGGTCCTGTCCGGCACAGCCGAGCACCGATCCGCCCAGGCGCTTGATGCCATGGTCCGCATTCCGGGCGGCTCCTTCGTCATGGGATCGGACCGCCACTATCCTGAGGAAGCACCGGCCCACCGCGTCGAGGTGGACGCCTTCTGGATCGACCGCGCACCGGTGACGAACGCGGCGTTCCGCCGCTTCGTCGAGGCGACCGGCCATGTCACGGTCGCCGAGGTTCCACCTGACCCGAGCCAGTATCCGGGCGCCCGCCCGGAGATGCTGCGGGCCGCCAGCCTCGTCTTCCGCAAGACACGCGGGCCTGTGGACACCCGCGACTGGTTCCAATGGTGGGACCTCCGCGCCGGTGCCGACTGGCGCCACCCCTACGGCCCCGGCAGCAATCTCGTCGGCCTGGACGAGCATCCGGTAGTGCATGTCGCCTACGCCGACGCCCTGGCCTATGCGCGATGGGCGGGCAAGGACCTGCCGACCGAGGCCGAATGGGAGTTCGCCGCGCGCGGCGGCCTGGCTGATGCCGAATATGCCTGGGGCGACGAGTTCACGCCGGGCGGCCGGCACATGGCGAATACCTGGCAGGGCGCCTTCCCCTACAAGAACACCGCCGAGGATGGCTGGCGCGCGACCTCCCCGGTCGGCGCCTTCCCGCCGAACGGCTACGGCCTGCTCGATATGATCGGCAATGTCTGGGAATGGACGCAGGACTGGTTCGCGCCAAGCCACCCTGCCGATCCTGCGAAGCCCTGCTGCGTGCCGCGCAACCCGCGCGGCGCGGCGGAGGCGGCGAGCCTCGATCCCGCGCAGCCGCGGATCCGCATTCCGCGCAAGGTCCTCAAGGGCGGCAGCTTCCTCTGCGCGCCGAGCTATTGCCGCCGTTACCGGCCCGCTGCACGCCATCCGGAGCCGGTGGACACCTCGACCTGCCATGTCGGCTTCCGCTGCGTGGCGAGGTCCGCACGGATACCAAGGGAGGAGCAGGGATGAGCCAGAAGAACACGCGGCGCGACGTGCTGCTCGGCACCGCGGCGACCCTTTCGACCGGCCTGGGTGCCGGGCCTGCGCTCGCCCAGGCGCCGCAGGCCCAGGCGCCCGCCCGGGCCGGCGGCGGGCAGCCACGGCGCCCGAACATCCTGGTGATCTGGGGCGATGACATCGGCTGGCAGAATGTCAGCGCCTATGGCCTCGGGACGATGGGCTACACCACGCCGAACATCGACCGCATCGGCAACGAGGGGGCCAAGTTCACCGACCACTACGCCCAGAACTCCTGCACCGCCGGGCGCGCCGCCTTCATCACCGGGCAGTACCCGATCCGCTCCGGCATGGTCACCGTCGGCATGCCGGGCGACGAGCTTCGGGCTCAAGCCCGCCTCGCCCTGCCTCGCGGAGGTGCTGAAGCCCGTCGGCTACCGCTGCGGGCATTTCGGCAAGAACCACCTCGGCGACCGGAACGAGCACCTACCCACGGCGCACGGCTTCGACGAGTTCTTCGGCAACCTCTACCATCTGAACACGCAGGAGCAGCACGAGTACCGCGACTACCAGAACTTCGCGCGCGCCTACCCCGGCGGCCCGGAGGCCTTCGCGCGCCGGTACGGCACGCGCGGCGTGCTGCACGCCTTCGCCACCGACACCGATGATCTGACCGTCGATCCGCGCTTCGGCCGGGTCGGCAAGCAGCGGATCGAGGACACGGGGCAACTCGGCCAGGAGCGCATGAAGGACTTCGACGCCGGGGAGGTGATCCCGAAGGCGCTCGATTTCATGAAGCGGGCCCAGGCCGAGGATCGGCCGTTCTTCGTCTGGCTCAGCACCAGCCGGATGCACCTCTACACGCGTCTGAACGAGAGGTGGCGCTACGCTGCCGACCGCTACACGCACGAGGACGACTTCCACGGCAGCGGCATGTTGCAGCACGACCACGATATCGGGCTGGTCCTCAACTTCCTGCGGGAGAACGGGCTCGAGGACAACACGATCGTCTGGTACTCGACCGACAACGGGCCCGAGCATTCCTCCTGGCCGTATGGCGCGACCACGCCCTTCCGGGGGAGAAGATGACCACCTACGAGGGTGGCGTGCGGGTGCCATCGCTCCTCCGCTGGCCAGGGGTCATCAAGCCGGGGCAGGTGCTGAACGGCATCCAGGCCCACCAGGACATGTTCACGACCTTCGCCGCGGCTGCTGGCGTGCCAGACGTGGTCGAGCGTATGCGGACGGAGAAGCGGCAGTACATCGATGGCGTGAACAACCTCGACTACTGGGCTGGCAGGGCGCCGGAGAGCCGGCGCAACGACTTCCTCTACTACTTCGAGAGCAGGCTCATGGCCGTCCGGATGGGGCCATGGAAGCTGCATTTCGCCACGCGCGAGAACTACTACGACGTGATCACGGCGCGTCACGCGCCGCTCTTCATCAACATCCGCAGCGACCCCTTCGAGAGCTACGACAGCAAGGACTCCTACGGGCACCTCGCGCAGAAGGTGTCATGGGTGTTCGAGCCCATGACCGAGCTGGTCCAGGAGCACCTGAAAACCCTGGCGGAGTACCCGCCCGTGCAGGGCGGCACCTCCTTCGACATGTCGAACATCGTGCAGGAGTTCCTGCGGCGGACACGCCAGTGACGCAGCGCGGGCAAGCCTGAGCGCGTCGCCAGGGCGGTAGCTCGGCTTCTTACGGAAGCCTGCGGCGTGATCCAGCGACGCGGATCGCGCCGCGGCGAACGGGCGCCACATTCGCATTGAGGAGGACAGCATGCCGTTCATCGACCTCTTCGCCTGGGTCGTCCTGCTGGTGGTCATGGCGACGCTGGTCGCGGTCTTCGTCGCACTCGGCATGATGCCCGGCCGCATCGCGCGCCGGCGCGGCCACCCTGGGCGGAGGCGGTGGCGATCGGCGGCTGGGCCACCCTGATCTGCGGCTTCGTCTTCTGGCCGCTGGTGCTGATCTGGGCCTATCTGGATGCCCCGGCCAGGCGGGAGGCGGGCGAATGATCGTCGTCCTCCTCAACAGCTACATCGCGCTCCTCGCCCTCTTCGTCTGGCTTCGGGTCGTCCGGCTCAACCTGTTCTGGAAGCTGTCGCCGGTCCTGGTCCTGGTGGCGCTCCTGGTCGGGCTGTTCATCCCGATGCAGTGGGGAGCGCCGGCGGGGCCGGCCGCGGTGGTCCGCAACTCCGTCCAGATCATCCCCTCGGTCGCCGGCGAGGTCGTAGAGGTGCCGGTCGCCTCCAATGCGCCGGTCAGGGCAGGCGACACCCTCTTCCGCATCGATCCCGCGCCCTACGAGGTGCAGGTGCGCGCCATCGGGGCACAGCTCAGGCTCGCGGAGCAGCGGCTAGCCGAGATGAGCGAGTTGCGCCGCAGCGGCACCGGCCGTGCCTTCGATGTCGAGCAGCGTGAGGCTGAGGTCGCGCAGTTGCGTGCCCAGCTCGACGGGGCGCAATGGGACCTCGGGAAGACGGTGGTGCGCGCGCCGGCGGATGGCTGCGTGACGAACCTGGCGTTGCGTGCCGGGGCGCGCGTCACTACCCAGGTCCCGGTGATGGCCTTCATCGACACCTCGGAGACCATCCTCGGCATGGAGGTGGCGCAAGGCTTCGCCCGCTACATCAGCCCCGACCAACCGGTGGAGGTCACGTTCAGCATGTACCCGGGCCAGGTCCATGCCGGCCGCGTGGTGACGGTGGTGCAGGCGATCGCGCCCGGCCAAGTCCAGCCCGGCGGGCTTGCCGTGACGCCCGGCGGCATTCGGCCGCTGCCTTTTGTGGTTCGCATCGCGCTCGACGACCCGGAGGTGGCTCGGCGGCTGCCAGCGGGCAGCACCGGCTCGGCGGCGATCTTCACCGACCATGTCGAGGCAAGCCACATGATCAGGCGCGTGCTGCTGAGGCAGACGGCCATTCTGAACTACATCAATCCCTTCTAGCCGGAGCGGAGCTTCGACCGTCCAGCACTGACGGTGCCAGGGTAAGTCCGACTGCGTCCCGCAATTACAGAATCTGGTCCCCGCCCAAGATGGTCAATCAAGGCCACGGCAGGAGGGTACCGCGTCAGCGGTAAGCGCGCTGAGCTGTGCCGACTACTCTATGGGGAACGGCTCCACAATTTTCCGCAGCGTCATTCTCTGCGTCTGCCGCCCGTCCAGGATCGCCTCGACGGCGTCTGGCGCCAGCAAGGTCAGCCGCAGCAGCGACCCGAGGTAGCCGCGCTCGATCTGCTCCGGCGCCTGCTTTAGATGGCTAGGTCCTTTGTGTTATAATCGCGGATCACTCGGTCAAACGTCTCCGGCGTGAATCGGAACTGATCCTCGAGCCCGGCGAACGGCTGGTACCTGAATACCGGCTCACCTGGAAAAGCCTGGTGCCGCGCGTCGATAGCTACCTGGATCACCGCCGAGCGGTCGAAGATCCGCTGCTCGTCATAGACCGCGTTGGTTTCCGCGATGGACAGTGCCGCCTTCTGGCCGAGCACGGACTTGCGGCGGTGAAAACCGAAAGTCAGCGAGATGCGGATATCGGGCGAGCTGTTGGCAAAGGAGCCGTGCACAGCCTGGCGGTTCACGATGGTCACGTCCCCCGCCTTGCAGACCAACGGCACGGCTCCCGGCAGCTGCTCGCTGCCGCCATTGGCCGCTACCATGCCCTTGATGTCCGCCTTGCCCAGCGTGTGGGAGCCCGGGATCACCCAAAGGCAGTTGGCCGGCGTCGTCGGGTAGAGCTGCACTTGGTAGTTGAAGCCGTGGATCCCCTCATCCCAGTCGGGCGAGTTCCAGTGCGTCACGCCGTCCTGGTGCCAGGCGACGGAGCCGCCGAGGCTGGGCTGCTTGACGAAGATCGCGTCGTTGAAGGGCACGAAATCGGGGCCGTTGATCGACTGCGCCGCGGCCAGCAGCTTCGGGTGCCCGTAGAGGCGCAGGCCCGAGGGCATCGCCTGGCACATGGCGTACATCAGGAACACGACGTGCTCCGGCGCACCTTCGTCCGGCTTTGGCTGGCTCATCTGCGCCGGGTGGCGTCCCCCGAGCAGCTGCGTGCCTCCCCAGGGATCCGCCAGAGGTTTGGTATAGCGGTAGGGAAAGCGCGCGTAGTCGAGACCGAGCGCAGGATGCCCCTGGGCATCGACCTTCGCATCGGGTCCGACCGGGGCGCGCGCAAGCATGTTCTGCGCGTCGGCGCGGAGCGCCTCGACCTCGGCTGCGTCGATCAAGCCCTCGAAGATATAGTAGCCATGGTGCCGGTAAGCCGCCTTGATATCGGGATGCAGCGCCCCGTCATCGGTGAGGCGCAGCGGCCCGCGGTTGCCGATCTCGGCCGCCAATCGCTCGCCCGCGGCTTGGTAGGCGGCCATCCCGGCGGCATGCTCCGCGCGGGAGAGGCCTGGTGCAGCCGTCGTCGGCCTGGCCATTTCGTTCATGGTGCGTCTCGCTCCCCTCGGTTAGGGCATCATGAGCGACCGGCCCCGGTTCCCACAAGCAAGCTTTAAGGGGCACCGCTGCGGTTGCGCCCATCCACGGGCCGGATGACACTCCCGCCAACGAGCCCCTTGGCCGGAGGAAACGAAACCATGCGCCCCAACCGCCTGCGCCAGAAGCTGGATGCCGGGAAGCCGACGATCGGCACGCATATCTTGTCCAGCTGGCCCACGCTCGTGGAACTGATCGGCGACGCCGAGAACTACGACTATGTCGAGTTCACTGCCGAGTATGCGCCGTTCACCATGCATGACCTCGACAATCTCGGCCGCGCCTTCGAGCTAAAGAACCTCGGCGGCATGATTAAGGTAGAGCAGAAGCAGTACACGCACCAGGCGATGCGGGCGATCGGCTCGGGATTCCAGAGCGTGCTCTTCGCCGATATCCGGACGGTGGCGGATGCTGAGGCCTGCGTCGCCGCGGTGCGGGCCGAGACGCCGGGCACCGGCGGCCGGCTCGGCGTCGGCATGCGGCGCGATGTCGGCACGGTGCTGGAGGGTGGCTCGCCGGCCTATGTCGATGCTCTGAACGAGGTGGTGATCGCCATCATGGTCGAGAAGCGCGAATGCGTGGAGGACCTGGAAGCGATCCTGTCGGTCCCGGGCATCGACATGGTGCAGTTCGGCTCCTCCGACTACTCGATGAGCCTCGGGCTGACCGGGCAGCGCTCGCATCCGGATGTGGTGAAGGCCGAGCGCCGGACGATCGAGACGGCGCTGCGGATGGGCAAGCATCCGCGAGTGGAACTGGCGGACATCGCCGGCGCGAAGCCCTATCTGGAGATGGGGGTGAAGCACTTCTGCATCGGTTGGGACGTGCGGATCCTCTACAACTGGTGGCGCACCAACGGCGCGGGCATGCGGGCGATGCTAACGGGCGAGGCGACAACGGCGCCCGCGCCGCAGCCGGTGAAGACCGGCACCTACTGAAGGTCCGGCCGAAGCGGGCGGGACCATTTGCGCATCACGGGGGAGGCGACATGGACGGCAACGGACTGCACGGGCTGGAACTGCGCTCGCGCATCAGCGGGGACGGCATGCTGGAACTCTCCCTGCAGGAGGCGGCAGTGCCCGAACCGGCCGCCGACGAGATCGTCGTGCGGATCGAGGCGACGCCGATCAATCCCTCGGACATCGGCGTCCTGCTCGGTCCGGCCGCGCTCGACGCGGCCGAGTTCGCCGGGACGGCGGCACGGCCGCTGGTGCGCGCGCAGGTGCCGACGGCGGTGCTACCGGCCATCGCTGCCCGGCTCGATGCCTCTCTGCCCGTGGGCAATGAAGGCGCAGGCACCGTGGTGCGCGCTGGTGCCGAGGCCGCCCATCTGCTCGGGCAACAGGTCGCGGTGTTCGGCGGGGCGATGTGGGCGCAGTACCGTCGCGCCAAGGCGACGGACTGCCTGGTGCTGCCCGCGGGGACGACGCCGCGCGACGGCGCCTCCTGGTACGTCAATCCCATGACGGCGCTGGGCTTCGTCGAGACCATGCGCCAGGAGGGTCACACGGCCCTCGTACACACCGCGGCGGCCTCCAACCTCGGCCAGATGTTGAATCGCATCTGCCTGGTGGACGGCATCGGCCTGGTGAGCATCGTGCGCAGCGCACAACAGGCGGCGCTGCTGCGCGGCCAGGATGCCCGCCATATCGTGGACAGCAGCGCCAAGGATTTCACCGCAGCGCTGACCGCGGCTCTGGCAGAGACCGGCGCCACGCTGGGCTTCGACGCCGTGGGCGGCGGGCCGCTGGCCGGGCAGATCCTGGCTGCGATGGAGGCCGCGGCACGGCGCGCAGCCAGCGGCTACAACCACTACGGCTCGGATCGGTACAAGCAGGTCTACCTCTATGGCCGGCTGGACACCGGGCCCACCACCTTCGAGCGCGGGCCGATCGGCTTCGCCTGGGGGCTGGGCGGTTGGCTTCTGATGCCCGCGCTGCGGAAGCTGGGTGCCGCAACGGAGGCACGGCTGCGCGCCCGCGTCGTCGCCGAGCTGAAGACCACCTTCGCCAGCCACTACACCGCCGAAGTCTCCCTGGCCGAGGCGCTGCAGCCGGAGATCATGCGAGCTTATTGTCGGCGGGCTACGGGGAGAAGTTCCTGATCCTGCCGCAGCAGGGGTTGGGCTGAAGCTCAATCTCTCAAGGCTGGATCGCCTGCACCCACCAGTGGGCGCAGCGCCTCTCTCAGGCTGCCCTTCAACCGGATACGCCGGTCTACCGGTTCGCTGCTGGCTATCAGGAAGCCGACTTTCTGCGTTCGCAAGCGCCTCGCGCTGCACGGCCCATCCCATCGGGATCGGCTCCAGCAGCTGCGGTAGGTCCAAGCTGCGAGGCATTCGCCCATCTAGGATCGCCTCGACGAGGTCCGGCGCCAATAGCGTCAGCCGCAGCAGCGTGCCGAGGTACCCCCGCTCGATCCGCTCTCCCGCCGCCATCTCGCTGGTTGAGGCTTACCGCCCCTCGCCCAGCAGCGCTGCTGGTAGCGGAACGCTCGGGCGAGCGCTTTCACCAGGGCCGGATCGGCGCGCGTCGCCATAGTCGGCATACCCTCTTGCGCCGGCGTCACCACCGCTTTCCGCCCCGGCCGCCGCCGGATAACCAGTGGCACCCGAACCGTGGTGCTGGTCGCCTGCGTCATGCAGCAGCCCTCAGCGCCTCGGGCGCAATGGCAGTGAGGTCCTGGACCAGACCGGCCAGGCCTTCCACGCGGAGGCGGATGTCAGCGCCGGTCGGCCCGACCACCACCCGCTCCACCAAGGCCCGGACGATGCGCGCCTGTTCGGCCGGAAACAGCTCGCCCCATAGCGGATCGAGCCGACCTAGAGCTTTCTGTACCTCGCCCCTCTTTCGGGTCCGGCGCCTCGGTACGCGCCGCCATCCAGGTGCCGACCACGACTTCGGGCTGTCGCAGCAGGGCCCGAACCTGATCGACCACAGCAGCCTCGATCTCCGCCGCCGACACCCGCCGAACGATGCCGTTATCCCCGGCCGCGTCGCCCTTCAGCACCTGCTGGGCGACGTAGTACCGGTACAGCCGCCCGTTCTTCCGGCAGTGGGTCGGCGACAGCGCCCGCCCGTCCACCCCAAAGATCAGCCCCTTCAGCAGGGCCGGCGCATGCTGCCGGTTCTGGCTGCCCCTGGTGCGCGGACTGACCTGCATGCTGGCCTGCACCCGCTCCCACAGCTCTCGCGGCACAATGGCCTGGTGCTCGCCGGGATAGACCTGCCCCTTGTGCTCGACCTGACCAACTTAGGTCCGCAGGTTCAGGATCTTGTAGACGTCACCCTTTTCGAGCGGCCGGCCCGACTTGCTGGTCACGCCCTCGGCCTGGAGCCGCTTGGCGGCTTCCGTGCCAGAGCCGGTCTCGACGAAGAGCTCGAACACTCTACGCACCCGGGCGGCGCCGTCCTCGTTGATGATCAGCTTCCGGTCCCGCACGTCGTAGCCAAGCGGCACCTTGCCCCCCATCCACATGCCGCGGGCGCGCGACACCGCGAATTGTCCCTGATGCGCTCGCCGATGACCTCCCGCTCGAACTGGGCGAAGGAGAGCAGGATGTTCAGCGTCAGCCGGCCCATGCTGGTCGTGGTGTTGAAGGACTGCGTAACCGAGACGAAGGTGACGCCGTGCGCCTCCATGGTCTCCACCAGCTTGGCGAAGTCCATCAGCGACCGGGATAGGCGGTCGATTTCGTAGACCACGATCACGTCGATCCGGCCCTGCTCAATGTCGCTCAGCAGCCGCTTCGGCGCCGGCCTCTCCAGCGTACCGCCCGAGAAACCCCCATCGTCGTAGCGGTCGCGGACCAGGAGCCAGCCCTCGGCGCGCTGAGAGGCCACGTAGGCCTCGCAGGCGTCCCGCTGGGCGTCCAAGGTGTTGAACTCCTTCTCCAGCCCCTCGTCCGTGCTCTTGCGCGTGTAGACCGCGCAGCGGAGCTTCTTGACCGTGGCGGGCATGGCGCCGTCAGACAGCTTCCTGCGGCTCATGCCTCGGGCCTTCCCTTCAGCCCGAAGAAGGTTCAGCCGTTCCACCGCGTGCCAGTGATGTGCCGGGCAATGGCGGACAGTGACCGGTAGGGCCGCCCCTCGAACTCGAAGTCGTCGGCCCGCACCGTGACCACGTGCTGGACGCCGTCGTACTCGCGGACTAGCCGCGTGCCGGGCAGCGGGCGGCTATCAGCCCGGATGCGGCGGAGGACGACGTTGCCGCCGTCCAGCGTGCTCACCGAGCGCCTCCAGCCTGGCCCGGGTCTCAGGCTTCAGCCCGCCATAGGCCAGCTCCTGGATGCGGTAGGCCAGGCGGCTCTGGATGTAGGCCTTGTTGAACGGCGGCGGCTCCTTGCCGAACAGCTCCCGCCATTGCTGCTTTAGGTCAGCGATCGGGGTGGTCTGGAGCGCAGCAAGGCGCGACAGCACCTGCGCGGACGGGATGGCGGGGATGACCGGTGTGGCTGGCGCGGTCTCGGTCATCGGTCGACGTAGGGTCATGCGGATGCCCTCTCCAAGGAGTCTGCATGCACGCTCTGCCGGGCGGTGAAATGTAGCGAACTCTCTCCGTCACCTGCGGCCTGGGCGGCGTCGCGCGCGAAGTCCTCGGCAATGCGGCAGCGAAGCCGCACCAGGCCGGCGGCCAGTATGGTGCAGACCTCCCGGAGGTGGGGCGTGAGGTGGCGCAGGGCCGGGTCGGCGGCGCTGATCATGCGGCGGCGCTCCGTTTGTCCGCGTCGTCATTGCGTCGCACCGCGCTGTGGCACTCTGTAATATTCCGAATTCTTAACTGATTCGTGGGATGTGCATGGGTGATCAGGGTGAGATCGATGTCCTGCCGTTGTCCGAGGCGCTGGTGCGATGGACGGATCCCAAGCTGCTCGAGGCAGTGAAGGCGCAGGAGCGGCGGCTGACCGAAGGCCAAATGGCCTATTTCGTGCACCGGCCGTTGCTCAGCGATCCTCGCGAACTGCGCCGACCGAGCCAGCACGAATGGATGATCGGCCCGCCAGATTTCGCACCCCTGTTTGCCGCTTGGACCAAGCTGAGCGTGACCTCCTTGCGCGTTTCAGCCGACGGCAGCTGTTCGCCCGCGGCGTCCCGCTCAAACCCCGCCGCAGCACCCGCTACGAACTGCTGCCGGGAGTCTGGGCGGCCAGCTTCAGCATGTGCTTCATCGACAACACGATTATGGTGGACGACGACCTGTATGGAGCAGTCGAGGTATCCTGCACAGAGCCGGCTGCCGCCGCGAGCGCTGATCCGCCCACCGCCGCTCAGCTGCAGGTACCACCGCCTGACCAGCGAGACGTTGCCGACGACGTCGCAAACGGCGTTGACGCACCGGCTGCCCGCCGTCCAGGTTCCGGCAGCTTCGACGACATGATCGACAAGGCCATCGAACGGCACTGGGACGCCCTGAGTAGCGCTGTCACCCGACGAGGCAAAAATCCGCCGAGCTGGACCGATCTGGCGAATGTATTGCTCCAGCGGTTGGAACGAGAAAACCGCAGTGGCATAGCTATCAAGCTGCTCAATCATGAGGTCACTCGCAAACGACTGGCAAAGCAATACCCGAAGCATTTGGTCGAGATGGCTGGTAAATCCTGATCAAACCAGGTATGTTTTGGTCAGACCAACACTGACCAACCAGATGTCTTAACTGCGCAGGGTCGCATTACATTGCGGGACCCTGCGCATGGCCATCACACGACAAACGCACCGTCACCACGACCACCTGATCCAGGCTGACCTAGCAGCGCGTTGGCGGATGAGCTCGCGCAGGCTGGAGCGTTGGCGCTGGCAAGGGATCGGTCCAGGCTACCTGAAGCTGGGCGGCCGGGTGGTCTACCCGCTCGACGAGGTCGAGCGCTTCGAGGCCGAAAGCCTCAAGGGCGCCCGCTGATAGATGCCGCGGCTGCCGCCCGGATGTCCGATCCGGCGCTGAACCCGCACTTCCGGCGCCGCTGGCAGGAGCTGCCGGACGAGCCCGCCGTGATGGTCAGGCCCGAGCCTTGGGCTGACCGCCATAGCGCAAGCGTTCCAGGATGCCTGCCTACGCCGCGAGCTCGGGACCAAGCCCCGCGATCGAGGTGGCGCATGAACGCCGCCGCTCCCTTGCAGGCCGACCGGCGCGAGATCGACCGCTTTGTCGCGGCGCTGTTCCACTACGCTGATGACGGCACCTTTGTCTCACTCCACTCCTTCCACGATGGCGGGCAGAAGGTGTTTGCCATCGAGGCTCATGTCGTTACTGGGAGGCTCGACGCCCTGACCGATGCGGCGTTGGACCAGGCGGGTCGGGCGGCCCGCGCTGGGGTCCCCGTCGTGTTTGCCCCGCCGATCGCCACATTCAGGAATCCCCCATCTGCGACCGAGGCCGACCTATGTAACGGCCTCGCGCTGAGCGTGGAGTGTAACCGTGCCCCGACCGCCGCCCGCACCAAGCTGGAGAGCCTACTCGGGCCCGCCACGGTTCTCGTCGCTAGTGGGGGCGAGTGGCTCAACCCCGACACCGGCGAGTACGAGCCCAAGTTGCACCTGCACTGGCGACCGAGCGAGCCGACCCGGCACCAGGCCGAGCACGCCGCGCCTCAAGACCGCGCGCAGCCTGGCGATGGAGATCGTCGGGGCGGACCCGACGAGCAAGCCAACCGTGCACCCGTTGCGCTGGCCGGGCTCGTGGCACCGGAAGGCGCAGCCCCGGCTTGCCCGGATCGTGGCGGAGGCCGATGCCGAGCTTGACCTGATGGGGCGCTGGAGCGGTTGCGGGAAGCCCGGGCGGTCGTCCGACCGACGGGTGTTGGGGGGAGCGCTCCCTCGACCGATAGCGGGCAGGGGGAAAGCCGCGAGACGGCCGAGCTGATCGCCGTCATCCTGGGCGGGTCGGATTACCATGCCACCCTTGCGGCGCTCGCCATGCGGTACCTGAAAGCCGGAATGGCCGACGGGCAGGCCGTGCTGACCCTGCGAGGGATCATGCTGGCGGTCCCGGAAGAAAGGCGTGACCTGAAGGATGGCACGCTCCAGCCCGGCCGCTGGCAGTCGCGCTACGACGACATCCCGCGCGCCGTGTCGACGGCCCGGGCCAAGATCGACGAAGCGCAAAAACCCTCTCCGGCGCTTGACGTCTCGTCGGTTCCGGCTCAACCAGCTGACCTCTGGCGAGCCTCCGGTACAGGAATACCTGCTTGAGCCACAGATGCCACTGGGCACCCTCGGCCTGCTCGTCGGCCCTGGTGGGGTGGGCAAATCCCTCGTGGCACTTGATCTGTGCTTGGCGGTCGCCATCGGCACCCGGGAGAAGCTCGGAAGGGCCGTCAGCCAGCGCCCCCTCGGTGGCTGGGTGCGCACAACCGGTGCCAGCGTCTTCCTGACCCTGGAAGACGACAGGGCCGAAATCCACCGCCGCACGGTCTCTCTCGACCCAGAGGGGCATCGTCACGGCGCACCCTGCTATGTCATCCCGGCCGTCGACCTGCCAGAGTTCGACCCAGCGCTCGTGAGCGCAGAGGGACGCGCCGCGGCGCTGACAAAGTTTGCCCTCGAGGATCTCGATCGGCTGCTGGGCGACGTTGCCAGGCAAGCCGGATACCCTGTGCGCCTGCTTGTCCTTGACCCGGCCGGCGACTTCATCAATGCGGACGAGAATGACGCCACCTTCGTGAAGGTGCTGATGCGGCACCTCCGGGCGGCGGCATCGCGCCATCGATGCACGATCATCCTGCTCGGGCACGTGGCAAAGACGATCGACGCCGAGGGGCCCAGCATGCGCGGCAACGGTGCTTGGGTGGCGAACAGTCGCTTCACCTATTCGTTGTGGCGAACGGCCCCAAGTGAGGCCGCGGAGCTTCAGCCGCAGGCTCGATGTCCGTCCGGAAACACTGGTCTGGGGAAACCTGACGAAGGCAAACCATGCCGGCGCGCCGGTCGGCGCCAAGCGCATCTTCACGCGCGCTCTCAATACCGGTCGGTTACACGATCTGACCAGCCGGCTTGAGGGCGAGAAGGGGATGAGCGAGGCGGACCTGCTCAGGATGCTGGTGGCGGCATGCGGCAGGGCTGCCGCGGTAGTCAGGCCTTTCTCCTACAGTGGCGGAGCGGGGCTCTGGTTGAACCGAGACATTTTGCCAGAGCCGCTGTCGACCCTGCAGAAGCATCGGTTGGAGGAGTTGGGCAAGAAAGCGACCGACACGGGCCTGCTCGTCAAGGCTCGGGCGCCCAGCGGGCAAGGCGCGCAGACCTTTCTGGACGTGCCGAATGGGCCCCTCGCCATGGGGCGGCTAGTAGCTGAGTTCCAGGGCTCCCGAGCCGAGGCTCTGGCCGATTGCTTGCCTCATCGGGAGACATGAAGATTGTATGCCGTTCCCGGTTCCCGCTTCACGTTGGGAACGGCGAACTCTAGGAACGCTCTAAACAGCTGTTTTTGCTATGAAAATTGCGTTCCCAAACGACGTCGTTCCCAAGCGCCTGGGAAGGGCGAAAAACCCAGGCAAACCGCCACTTTCCCAGCCTCCCAAGGTCCTCCCCTAAAGGGGAGAGCCGGTTTTGGGAACCGGCATCCCCGCGGGAAGTCGAGGGACCCGGAGAGCAGGCGTACCATGCCGATGACACCCCCGCGTCTTGACGCTCGTCGATGGATACGGTGCCTGGCGACGTGTCCCGTGGCTTGCTGTTCAGGGAGGTCAGGGCGATGACAGGCTGACGAGGTGCAGAGTTATATCGGTGGCCAGGACGCATCAATCGCCGACCCAGGATGAGCCGGCATAGGATGCAGATCTTCCCGCGCAAAGAGGGCCGATGTGCGTTGCCTCGCCGGCGCCTTTTGCTGAATATATCTGCTATCCATCGTAGCCGAGCGTAGTGCGTCGCAATCACGGTAGGTTGCGGTGGAGAATCCCGATCGGGTATCCTCTGCTCGTCGCCGCTGCTGCATTTGCGCAGCGCGGAGCGCGCAAGGATGGCGCAGAAGGCGTTCACCCCGACCGACGAGCAGCGCCGGATCGTCAAGGCGATGGCCTGCTACGGCGTGCCGCATGACGATATCTCGCTGGTGGTGAAGTGCAGCCCGCCGACGCTGAGGAAGCGCTTCCGCCAGGAGCTCGATACCGCCACCATTGAGGCCAATGCCCGCGTCGCGCAGTGCCTCTACCAGCAGGCCACCACGCCGGGGAACATCGCCGCGACGATCTTTTGGCTCAAGGCCCGCGCTGGCTGGCGTGAGAAGCACCAAGCTGGAGGTCACCGGCCGCAACGGGGCGCCCTGCCGCCGCCCACGGTGATTGTCCGGCGCCTGATCGTCGACTTCAGGGGCCAGCCCCGTCACGCACCAATAAGGGAGAATGCGCGTGAACCCGGTGCGCTGCAGCCCCACTTTTCCGGCCTACAAAACTGCGCTGGTCGCCGACCTGGTCCCCTATGCCCGGAATGCCCGCACCCACTCCGAGGCGCAGGTGGCGCAGATCGCCGCCTCGATCCGCGAGTTCGGCTTCACCAACCCGATCCTGGTCGACGGCGAGCGCGGCGTCATCGCCGGCCACGGCAGGCTCATGGCCGCCCGCAAGCTCGGCCTCGCCGAGGTGCCGACCATCGAGCTCAGCCACCTCACCCCGGCGCAGCGGCGGGCCTATGTACTGGCTGACAACAAGCTGGCCTTGAACGCCGGCTGGGACGACGACCTGCTGTGGATCGAGCTCGGTGGGCTGCGCACGGAGGGCTTCGACCTCGGTCTGACCGGGTTCGATGCGGACGAGCTCGGCCGCCTGCTGATCGAGGCGACCGACGGCCTGACCAACCCGGACTTGGTGCCGGAGCCGCCGGCTGAGCCGGTCAGCCGCCCCGGCGATGTCTGGCTGCTCGGCCGCCACCGGCTGGCCTGCGGCGACTGCACCGACCCGGCGACGGTCGAGCGCGTGCTGGCCGGAAGTGCAGCCGCACCTGATGGTCACCGACCCACCCTATGGCGTCGCGTACGACCCGGAGTGGCGCAACCGCGCCGGGGTCAGCACGACACGCCGGACCGGCGCGGTCGAGAACGACCACAGGGCTGACTGGCGCGAGGCCTGGGCGCTGTTCCCCGGCGACGTGGCCATGTCTAGCACGGCGCCCTGCACGCCACGACGGTGGCCGAGAGCCTGGTGGCCTGCGGCTTCGACATCCGCGCCCAGATCGTCTGGGCCAAGGACCGCCTGGTGCTCGGCCGCGGGCACTACCACTGGCAGCACGAGCCCTGCTGGTACGCCGTCCGCGGCACCGGGCATTGGACCGGTGATCGCAAGCAGACCACGCTCTGGCAGATCGCCAGCACCGGGCAGGACGCCGAGACGGTCCACGGCACGCAAAAGCCGGTCGAGTGCATGCGCCGGCCGATCGAGAACAACTCCAGCCCCGGCCAGGCGGTGTACGAGCCATTCTCGGGGTCAGGCACCACGATCATCGCTGCCGAGATGGCCGGGCGCGTCTGCCATGCCGTCGAGCTCTCGCTGGCCTATGTCGATGTCGCCGTCCTGCGCTGGCAGGCCTTCACCGGCCAGCAGGCGGTGCTGGAGGGCAGCGGGGCGAGCTGATGCTGCCACGGCTGCCGCAGGACGCGCCGAGGCCGCCTGAGCGGCACAGGCGCGGCCTTCCAGCCACGCAGCCCTGTTCACCACGGACCAACGACCGCTGATCGGTGGTGAACGGGCGACAGTTTTGGGCGATCCGACGACCACTCGCAAATCGTTCCGGGATGTCGCAAAGCTGTCGGAGACAAGCCTGTTCACTGACGGCAGGATGTGACGTCGCTGCCAACCTGGACCGCCCAAATGTGCTGACGCCGATGCCAGAATGCCGCAGACCCCGCGACGAAGCGGGTGGCCGGCGGCGCATTCCGCCGGTAGCTGGCTGAAGAACGAAGTAGAGGCCATTGCGGAGCGCCGCGGCGGAGCGCCGCCTTCGCTCAGTCGGGGAGCTGCCCGACCAGGCAGTGGTGATGATGACGACGCCCCGAACGCCGTGTCCGGCAGCGGCGCCCGAGACACCGAGGCCAGTCGACGCCAACTGGAGGGAGTTACGCCGGCCTGGCCTTGTCCGGCGGCGGCATCCGCTCGGCAAGCATCTGCCTTGGCGTCCTGCAGGCGCTCGACCGCGAAGGCTTGTTGCGCAAGTTCGGCTGGCTCTCGACCGTATCCGGAGGCGGCTATACCGGCTTGGGCTGGCTCGCCCATGCTGTGCGGGACCGCGGCCTGAAGCCGGGAAGCTGCCCGTTCCGCATGCCCGAGGGCGATGATAGCCCGATGCGCAGGCTCCGCGATCACGCCTCCTACCTCATGGCGCCTGGTTTCGTGCCGGCCCTGCAGGCTGCGGGCATGCTGCTGCGTAAGCTGCTGGCGAACATGGTCCTGGTCGCTCCCCTTGTTTTGGTACTGGCCGGTGTGATCTGCCTTGTTGCACGCCGGGTGGACCTATGGCGCCGAGCGGTATCCCCGGCTGTTCATGCAGCTGGCCTGGACGGTCTTGGCCCTGCTCCTGGTCGGGGCGGCTTTGGCGCTGCGCCGAGAAGGTCACGCGGGTCGAAATGCCTGGCGGGAGAGGCGGTCACTGGACGCCGTCTCCGGGCGCATCCTGCTCGGCCTCTTGGCTGTCGCCGCTGCGCTGTTGCTGGCCCTGGCACCGGAGTGGACCATCGACCTGCGCCGTTGGCTGCGTGGCTCCTGGGCCAGCGTCCTCGATACCGGGCTGCCCAGTGGCCTCAACCGCCCTGGTGACCACCATCGCCGGGCTCCTCGGCGCCGGTACCGTCGCGTCGCGCCTTAGGGGGCGCTTTGCCACCTTGGCGCTGAGCACGATTGGCGTCCTGTTCCTGCTCACCTTGCTGGCGCTGGCGGTCCGCATCCTGCTGAACCTTCAACAGACATTTCCCGGCCCCTCTGCCGAACTGGGCATTGGCTTGGCACTGACCGCGGGCGGAGCCGCACTGCTCCTTGGCGTGGCAAGGTTTACCGATGCCAATGCTTTGTCACTGCACGGATATTACCGTGACCACCTCAAGAGCGCCTTTTTCCCAAGCGGGGATCCGCCGCTCCTTTCGGAGCTCACGCCGGCGCGGACCGGTGGGCCGCTGCCGGTTGTCAATGCCACGGTCGCCGGGGCGAGTGGCCCCGGCATGGCCCGGCGCGGGCGACCAGCCGGTCCGTTCAGCCTGACGCCGCTCCAATTCGGCAGTAGCGCGCTGCATTATGCGTCGACGGAACATCTTGAGGAGCTGCAGCCGGAGATCGACGCCGCCACTGTCATGGCGGTCTCCGCAGCAGCGGTCGCGCCTCAGGCCGGTCGTGTCACCGGCGGCCGCGTGGCGATCTTCTTCAAGGCGTTGCTGAATGCCCGCACAGGCCGCTGGCTGCCTGCGCCGCTCTGCGTCGAGCAGGACGGCGGCCCCGCCGCGGGCCGACGGTCGTTATGCGTTGAAAGAAATGTTCGGCGGCTTCCTACGACGGCCCAGCGACCGCTTGGTCCTCGTGAGCGACGGCGGGCATTGGGAAAACCTTGGCGTTCTCTCGCTGGTCCATAGACGTTGCCCGTTGATCCTTGCCGTAGACGCCGAGGCTGATCCGGCGCTCGCCTTCAAAGGCCTTGGCGTTGCCACCATGCTGTCGCGGCTCGACGCAGGCTCGGAGCTAAGTGTTGGGACTCACGACCTACAGCGGCAAGTGGACGGACTTAGCCGCACACATTTTCGCATCGGTGAAATCCAATATCCTGATCAACGGACCGGCACGCTGATTTACGTGAAGGCCACGCTCACCGGCGACGAGCCGCCGGACGTGCAAACTTATGCGGCAGCGAATCCGACGTTTCCCCACGAAACCACCGCCGACCAGTTTTTTACTGAGGCACAATTGAAGCGTACCGAGCCCTGGGCGAACACATCGGGGGGAAGTGGCACCGGCGCTGCGGGAAGCAGTACACGCGCATGCCGGCTGCGACGCATGCGTGCCGTCCGAGGACGCCAAAACAGCGCAGGACCTCACCTCGTGACGCCCCTCCCATCAAGTGCCGTCCGCCCGGGCGGCAACCGCACCTTCTGCGGATGCGGCTGAGGCTGTACGCGCCATAACCCGCGCGACCGTCGTATGGGTCCATGCCGCGCCGCCCCTTGGCGCCGGCACCCCACGCTCGGTCAGCGCCCGCGCAATCGCCGCCTGGCCAACGACACTCTCGGCGCGCAGCCGCTCTACTTCCAGAGCCAGCCGGTGCGCCGCCCGCTCCGCCGCCACCCGCCGCGCCTGGGACGCTGCAGCGGCGCTGGGGCCCTCGGCCGGCCGGTAGCCACGGTCGCCGCCCAGCACCGCCCCACGAGCCTTGGCGGCCCGCAGTGCGGCCCGCGTCCACTCGCTGATCAGCTCGCGCTCCTTCTGCGCCATGGCGGCGTAGATCCGCATCATCAGGTCGTCAGCGCCAGGCATGTCCGCCGCCCGGATCGCGTAGCTCTCCTCCAGCAGACCCGAGAGGGTGTGGGCACGTCGGGTGATCCGGTCGAGCCGGGCCGCCACCAACACCGCTCCGAGTTGGCGGCAGCGGGCCAGCGCTGCCTGGAAACCCGGCCGGCGGTCGTCCCTGCCGCTGGCCACGTCAGAGTGCTCAGCGACCAGCGTCCAGCCCTCCGCTTCGATATAGGCCCACACGCTCGCCTACTGCGCTTCCAGCCCGAGGCCGCTCTGACCCTGCTCGGCGGTCGAGACCCGCAGGTACCCGACCGCCAGCTTGGCGGCACCGTGCAGCGCCCGCCGCATCAGCCCGCCTCGGCAATGCGGTAGACGGTGTAGCTGCCCTTGGCGCCGTCCTTGCCGGGTCCGACCTGCCGGATCCGATCGGCAGCCTCGACCGCGAGGCCCTGGCGTCTTCAAGCCAGCGAACAAGCCCCGGACGGTGTGGGCCTGCCACCCGGTGGCGTCGGCCACCTGGACGACGGTGGCGCCCTCGGGCCGGCGCAGCAGGGCGAGGACCTGTTGCTGCTTGGTGTCCTCGCGCGGCTCACGTGGGCCGGCGGCGCGAGCGGCAGGCGCAGGCGTCACCAGAACGGCGCGGAGGACGGCCATGGCGTCGGGCAGATCGGCGCGCTGGCTAGCCTCGTCGTTCCAGGCGCTAAGGACTTGCCTGGCGGCATTGCGGATGCTGGTGCTTGCGGTCGAGGCCGGTACAGTCGTAGCGGCCTCAGGAGCGCTATCTGCGGCGTCTGGCGCCTGTTGCCCTTCCCGGGCGGCGGATGCCGTGGGCAGCGCGCCATGGGCCACCTCGGGCGCCTCTGAGGCAGCCGCACCTAGGCCGGCGTCGAGGGTAGCCTGGCCGCTACCCTGCGGCTCCTCGCCGATAGCCAGCAGCCCGGCATCGGTCACCCGCAGCGCAGTCCAGGCGCCGTCCTGCTGGCGCCAGCCGAGGCCGATATACTCGAATGGGGCGGGGCATTCTTCGACGTAGCCCCCCTTCAGCAGGCTGCGGAGCACCGAGCTGCATGCGGCGGCGGGCAGGTGCTTGGGCGGCGTCGCCAGCCGCAGCGGGTGCTGGCCGGCGTCGGTAAGGACACGGATCGCAGTGTCGAAAAGGGCCATGGTCGGGGCTCCTGGTGCAGCGCCCGATCAACCGGGTGCTACGAGCCCGAGCCCCGCCGTGAACCCGGTCGAGGCAGTGCGCAGCTCGAGCCTCCTGCGCCGTCCGACAAGTCGCTCTGTGCCGGTCCGAAGTGAAGCAGGAATCAGCATCTGGCGCTGATTCCGACGTGTCGTGCAGGCCGGCTCTCCCTGGGCCAATCGGCGGTGTGGCCCACCCTATTGGCCACCTCGTCCTGGTTGTTGCGAGCGCCGTGCTGACATGTCCGGCCTGAACGTCGGACAGAAAGCCATCCCGGGCAAGAACACACCGTGAATCTACCCACACGCTCTAGCCTGCGGCGTCGGCCCCAGGAGGAGCTGCAGAAACCTAAGGTTTGCTGCTCGCTTGCCCGGAGTCGTCCCGTACTTGCTCACAGACCTATCCCCAGTACTTGGGGATAAAGTGAGGACCTTTGCCGAAGGCAGCGCCCGGCGGTGAGGTGGTGTAGTTCGCCTGGCGCACTGGCTGGTCGGCGATGCAAATGTCGGGCGCCTGTTCGTCCGCTGCTTCGACCCGGTGATGAATGTCCGAGAGAACATCGCCGGCGACGTTCTGGCCTCGCTCACCTCGCCGATTTGGAACATCCCATCCAAGGCTTGGGCTGGCGGCGCGCCGATGGCGGACTCGTCGCTCAATCGACGCATGATGGTGAGGCTCGGCCCAGGCGTTGCCTTCGCGCAGATCGGCATCTGCGGCTTTGACGGGACGATCGAGTTGGAAACGCTGCGGCTCTACGGTCTGCGGGGGAGGCGCAGGCGCTGCTCTGCGGCCCTCCTGAGCTGCCATCGGGGCGCGGGAGTTCCAAGCGGAGGTGTCGTGGGACCTATCGTCGCTGGCGCCAGGCATCTCTAGCCTGCTCGATGCGACCGTGCCCAACTGCCGCGTGGGCGACCGCGCCGATGCCACGCTCGCCTCATCGACGCGCTTCGTCGAGCTTGATGCCACCGCCTGGACCACCAACACGGTCCGGGTGATGGAGCGGAACATCTCGCCGAGCGCGACCTTTGACCTCGCAGCGGCGACGTTGTCCGTCGCCGTGACGAAGCGGCGGGTGCCCTGACCCGTGCACTAGACCACCTCGCCGAGTAAGATGTGCGGTTCATCTTGAAGGCGCGCCGCCATACCATGGTGTGCGCCTTTTTGGTTAGGCAGTGGCGCTCGCAACACCATCAGACCCCGGTGGCGGCCTCGCCAGCGTCAGCCAGGCGGACCTTATCTTTGCCTCCACCGCGATGCGTGACCCGGCGTGCCAACGGGCCGAGGCTGCCGCCCTGCGCCAGAATACTGAACACTGCAACCGCGTACGTCGCAGCCAGTAGTGCAGGCTTTTCGGCCACATCGGGTAGCGACAGTGCGAGGGCGACCGAGATGCCGCCCCGCAGCCCGCCCCAGGCCAGCAGCGCGACGGTGCCTCGGACGAAATCGACAAAGCGCCGCAGCAATATAACGGATGTCCCGACGGCGATGAGCCGGCCCACGAGCGCGAGCGGCACCGCCGCCGCGGCCAGTGGCAAGAACGCAGCGTCGAACCGTAGGACCAGCACCTCCAGTCCAATCAGCAGGAACAGCACTGCGTTCAGCACCTGATCGATGATCTCCCAGAAGCCGAAGACATAGCGGCGCGTCCGCTCGCTCATGCCCAGCCGAGCGCCACGATTCCCAAGCACTAGGCCGGCAACCACCACGGCGATCGGCCCGCTGGCGTGCACCGCCTGCGCCAGAGCGTAGGTGCCCGTCGCCAGTCCGAGCGAGAGCATCACCTCCACCGCGTAGTCGTCTACTTGCCGGGTCATGTGGTATGCGACATAGCCGGTAAGGCCGCCTAACGCGGCACCGCCCAGTGCCTCCGTAGTGAACAGGGTGGCAATCTCCGCCACTGAAGTGCCTTCACCCTGCGCAATGGCCAGCAGCAAGGTGAATACGACGACGCCAACGCCGTCGTTGAACAGGGATCTGCCCTGCATGTCGGTTTCAAGTTCCTTCGGCACCTGCACTGCCCGAAGGGTGCCCAGTACCGCCACCGGGTCGGTCGGGCTTATCAGCGCCCCGAATACCAGCGCCCAAGCCAATGGTATGGGGTAGCCGAGCGGCGCGGAGACGGCCCAAAGCCCACAACCGATTGCTGCGGTCGAAAGCACGACACCGCCGGTCGCCATCAACGCCACCGGCACCGCGCGGCCGCGCAACGCGCTGATGTCGAGGTGCAAAGCACCGGCGAAAAGCAAGAAGGCAAGCAGACCGTCCATGACGGTGGCGGCGAAGTCGATCCCCTGCAGCGCCGCGGTCACGTCACGGGTCAGGTGCTGGCTCGGGATGGCGATTTCCAGACCCACAAGGGCAAGCGAGGCGGCCAGGCCCATCGCCAGTAGGCCGATGGAGCCCGGTAGGCCGAGGAAGCGGTGGTTCAGCCAGGCGAAGAATGCGGCAAGAACCAGCAGCATCGAGCCGACATCGAACAGGGACATCAGGGCGTTCTCCATCGGGCGACATGATACTGAACCGCGAGCGGAAGCAGCGGCTTTCCACATGCTGGGTTGCTTACCTGCCGAAGCTTCGGCTTGGCGTCCCCGCAGCCGTCGTCCGGGTGCGGGGGCGCGGTCACCCGTCGGTTCGGCGCGCCACATTCGAATCTTGTGGCCAGGGACCAATTCGGTGAATGCTGGATCATGCCGGCCAGCCAACTATCCTTGCCGCATCTTGCGCACCGAGGACCCCCCTGCCCTGCGTGTGGGGGTGGACGGCGCGCGTTTCGCTGTTCGCCTGCGCGCTCCTCGCCGCTATGCCCGCACGAGGCAGGCCGCTGTGATCGGAACCGCCGCAGGACGTGTTCGGGTCGGGCCTCGATGTGGCAGCATCATCGGGGCGCGCCCTCGCAGGCCGCGAAGTCTGGACTATGGACGAGATCCGCCTCGGTACCGTTAGCGGGCCAGCCGCGGCTGCTGGCGAAGATCCCCGTTGCCGGCGATCCGGCGAGGTGCAGATTACCCTCAACCCATCGCTCGGGCTCGGCGCTGCTCCCATTGCAGTGCCCGCATGGCGATTGTTCGAAGCAGAGGAAGGGCGATTGATCCTTGCCCTCACTCCGCGCCAGATCCGTGTGGCAATAAGCATTGCGGGCTGTCAGCCCAGATAGTCGGTGCACCACCCTCACAGCGGCGAAACGCCTTGGGCGTTGGAACCGGTGGCGGCGAAAGCAAGTGCGGTGCGGTCGATAACGGCTGCACGTGCCGCTGTGTCGGCCGTACCGCCAAGTGCAGCCTCGCGCGCGAGCTCAATATGCCGGCGCAGCGCGTGCCGGCGATCCGGATCGCGCTCGACTGCCCCGATTTCTGCCAGGACCTCAAGCAGCCGGATCATCACGGCCGGCGAACCCGCACCCGATTGGCGGAGCATGTGGAACATGGTGTCCACGAGACCCTCATAATCAGTCCGGGCTCGGTATAGCCGGATGTGCCCGTCGCGCACGGTTCGTCCGGTCGGCAGCGCACGGCCCGCCATGTCGCAAAGCGCCGCGCCTAGCCGATCCAGCACGGCGATTGCGGTGAAGGGATCGTTGATCCCGGGCGAGAGGGCGCGCAATCCAATCTCGACCAGCTGACGCGCGGCGAATCCCATGTCCTGCTCGATGCTGCAGGTGTCGCCGAGCGTCATGGCGCCGGCCAGGACCGCCTGTGCCTGCTTCCGTAGCTGCGCAGGCGCGACCTCCCCGACCAGGCTGCCCGGAAAGACGAAGCCGCCAGGCCGAACGCGCAATCGCAGGACAGCATCATGCGCCGCCGCCCAGTCCGCCAGCGCCTCGTCGTCCAGCACCCGCAGATACCCGCCAGCGGGCGCGACGAGTGTCGCAGCGGCGCCGCAGGACAGCTCGGGTGGCTCCTCGGGTTCGTCCTCGGCGTCGTCCTTCGTGTCCGACTTCGGCAAGGCGCGCAGCGCCGTCGAGAGGTCGTCATGGACCAGCGCCACGACGCGGTCCACGTTGATCGAGGCCGCCACATGGTGGAGGAACCAGATAAGCACGCCGACGCAGCCGAAGGCGAGCAACAGGGCGACCGAAACCGCCAGCTGTGGCACGAATGCGCCCTCCTCGGCCTCGTGCACGGAACGCAGCGCGACCAGGGCATAGGCGAAGGTGGCGAGGAGTGTGCCGAGCGCATACTGGTTGCCCGGGTCGCGGGTGAAATTGCGCAGCAATCGCGGCCCCATCTGGCTCGATGCCAGGCTGAGCGCAGCGACCGTGATGGAGAAGGTGGTGCCGGCAACCCCGATCGTCGCGGCGGCGATCGCGCCGAGCACGTCGCGCGCCCCCGCGGTGCCGCCGGCATAGACCCAGCGTTCGATCCAGGAGGGAAGTGTGAAGACGCCTTCGGCACGGACCAGCAGATCGGCGGCGATAGTTGCGCCCACGGTCATAACCGCGGGGCGAAGCCAGAACGAGGCGATAAGATCGGCCCACCACTGGCGCAGCCGCGCTGCGGTCATCGGGGCGCCGCCTCCCTGTACCCGCGCCCGTCCGGCGACGCCGGTCCGCCCGCGTCCGCCCGCGTCCGATCGTCCCCGGCCCGCTCGTCCCATTGCTTGGAGCCGACCGGCCGGGTCGGCCCGGGCGGGTCGGATTTCGCCAGCGCCAGCGCCGCCTTGGCGCTCACCAGCACCTGGTCGATGACGTCGAGGGCCTCCACCCGTCGCGGCGGGTCGACCCAGACGAAGAGGTCGAGCCGGACCTTGTCATCGCCGAGTTCGGCCACCCGCACCGTCGGCGCGGGATCGCCGAGCACGTCCTCAGCGTCCCGCGCCGCAGCCAGGATGGCCCGCTTCGCGGCGCCGATGTCGTCGCCACCGCCGATGTCGAAGCGCATCGTCAAGCGCCGCTTGTCGTAGGCGGTTTTGACTAGCACTTTGTCGGAGAACAGGTCGCTGTTCGGGATCACCGCTCGACAATTGTCATAGGTTCGTATGGTAGTGGCGCGGACCTGGATGTCCTCCACCGTGCCCTCGAACGCACCGGCCTTAATCTGATCGCCCAGCCGAAAGGGCCGGGTCAGCAGCAGCAGGATACCGGCGAGGGCGTTCTGCAGGATGTCGCGAAAGGCGAAGCCGATAGCGACACCGCCGATGCCCAGCACGCTGAACAGGTCGGCGGCGTTGATCGAGGGGAAGGCGATCGCCGCGCCGACGAAGATGCCGAACAAGATGGTCAGCCCGGCCCCGATCCGCCCGAGCAACAGGCTCACGCCAGGCGGGGCAGCCCGCAGCGCGACGGCGCGGGCGATCGCCGCGCGAACGACCCGTGCCAGCAGAAAGGCCAGGCCGAGCACCAGCAGGCCCAGGGCGAGGCCAGGCAGCAGTGCCAGGGTGGCGTCGGCCAGGCTGCGAACCCGGGCGAGCAGGGATTGCAGGTCCATCGTATTCACCATGCCGCCCGGGATCAGTCCGTCGCGCCGGGCCGGCGCAGGCCCTGCAGCACCTCCGGCCGCCCGTCGCCGGTGGCGGCATGGGGCAGGACGCTGAGGCTGCCATCGGTCTCAAGCACCACCGCCGTCGCATGCTCCGGCCCTGCCAGGCCGGAGGTCCGCAGCGCGGTGACCACCTCCTCCCGCGTCACCCGCTGGCCGCGCATGGCCGCATCCAGAAAGTGGCCGCGGTGCAGCAGCAGCGTCGGCTCTGACTTTACCAGCGCATCAAACCGGGCGGAGCGTACCGAGCCATAGGCGACCAGCCATTGCAGCCCGGCCAGCAGCAGGAAGGCGACCACGCCTTCGGCCAGCGCGACCGAGCGGTTCAGCAGGACGGTCGCCAGCGTCGACCCGAGCGCAACCGTCACCACGAGGTCGAAGGCGTTGAGCTTGGCCAGCGTCCGCTTGCCGGAGATGCGTAGCAGCACCACCAACGCGACATAGGCGAGGGTGCCGACGATAACGACGCGCAGCAGGGAGGACCAGGATTCGAAGAACATGCAGTGCGCCTTGGCTTGGGCGGGCACCGGCCGCGGCCGGCCCACGGGGCAGCAACGGTCGCGGCGGGTCGCCGTTTCCGCCAGCGCCCGGTCAGACCAGCACGGTGCCGAGCAGGAACAGCGCCACGGCGATCACCAGAAATAGGCCGAAGAGCAGCTTTGCCGCGGTTCCCGCCGCCGCGGCCACGCCGGAGAAGCCAAGTCCTCCGGCGATGAGCGCGATGACCAAAGCAACAATGGCCCAGGTGAGCATGGCTAGTCCTCCATCGATGGCGGCATGGGGTCATGGGCCGGGCCCGCGGCGACGGATCACCCGGCGCAGGTGGTGGGGTGCGTCGCCGCATGCGGCGCACCCCGTCGGTTCAGCGGAAGAGCCGGGTATCGCCCCAGCCCTGGCTGCGGCCGTAGTTGCTGGCCTCGGTGGCGTCGTAGCGCGGCAGCTTCTCCAGCTCGGCCTTGGTCATATCCAGCCGGGCGCGATCGGTGCCGGTGGTGGTGCCGAGCTTGATGCGGTCGATGGGCACCGCGGCGGTCCGCTCGCCGATGCCGAGGAACCCGCCCCATTCGACCACGGCGGCGCGAACCTGGCCCTTGCCATCGATCAGCAGGTTCTGGATCTCCCCCGCATCCTTGCCATCGGCACCGACCACGTTCGTGCCGACCAGGCTCTCCGTCCGCGCCAGCGGCATGCCGTTGGCGGCCGGCGTGGCCGCGCTCTGCTGCACGTTGCCGCTGGACTGCGCCGGGGCGGGCGCGGTCGAGGCACCGCTGTGCCGCTCGTTCGCCGCCTGCTGCTGCACCCGTACGTGCGGCTCGCCGGAACGTTCCACATTCACCTGAGGTTGGCCCTGCTGCTGCACGGTCACCTCCGGCTAGCCTGCTGCACCGTGACCTGTGGCGGCGGCTGCTGGATGGTCACCTGCGGTTGCGGCTGCTGTACCGTGACCCGCGATGCCTGCTGCTGCACCTCGACCTGCGGCGCCCGCTGCTGCACGGCCACTTGGGCGCCGCTGGCGCCGGCAGCGGCATCCGCGCGGTCTCCGCCCATCCCGCGATGCAATTCGGCCAGGGCATCGGCCGCGTCGCGCATCTGGGCCGAGGCCTGCTGCCGATCCGGCTGCTGGCCCTTCACCGCGTCCTGCGCCTCGGTCAGCTGCTGGCGGGCCTGCTTGAAGCCGTCTTGCCCCTGCGCCCCGGACGGCAGCTTGCCCAGCGCCTCCTGCGCCTGGCTCACCGCCTGGCGGGCCGCCTGCAGGCCCTGCTGGCCGCCACCGGTGATCTGCTGCTGCGCCTGACGCAGCGCCTGCTCCGCGCCGCGCAACACCTGAGCCGGCTGGGCCTGGGCTTGGCCACTCTGCTGGGCCTGGGCGCCGCCCTGTGGCTGGCCTTGCGCCGCCACGAGGCCGCTGCCGCCGAGGACCAGAATGGTTGCGATCGCTGTGGTCGAGAGATACCTGCTCGGGTTCATCCGTCGTCTCCGTTCTTGTGCATGGATGTGCCGTGTCTTGGTGGCCCGGCGCCGCCCGACGGCCACGCAGGGCCTGTCGTGGTGGCGCCGGCGAGGCCTAGCGGCCCTGGCTGCTGCTGCCGCCCGAGGCGGCCGGGCTGGACCCGCTAGAAGCACCGCTGGCATTCGAGCTGCGCGACTCGCCCGTCGTGCTGGAGGACGACATGTTGGTGCGCGGCGGGTCGATCATCATGAAGACGGTGTTGCCGTCCTCGGTCTTGGCCTGCACCAGGTAGGCGGCATCGAGGATCTTGACCTCGCTGAACCCGGCCTGGGTGAGCTTGTTGGCGAAGCTTCTGCTGGCTCATCGCCTGGCCATGGCCGCGCTGACCGGAGGCGCCTTGCGCGCTGGTGCTGCCGGTCGCGGACTGGCTTCCGGACTGGCTGGCAGACTGGTTCTGCGGCGCTTGGCTCTGGGAGGGCTGGCCTTGCGTGGCTTGGCCCTGGGCGGATTGCGCCGCCGCCGGCGCGGCGAGGGCAAAAGCGAACGCCGCGCCGAATGCGGCATGGGTGAGCTTGCGGGTGGTGAGTGTCGTCATCCTGGCCTCCTCTGGGTGTCGATAGCCGCCCGGTGGCGGCTGCCTGAGATTGCTGTTCCGCCGGTGGCGGCATTCCAGCCGCCGCGTTCAGCAGGGACGTGACCTCAGGCCTCGCCATGTGCGGCCGGGGGCTGGCGATCCCCACCCCGCAGCACTCCCTAGGAAACCGATGCGGGTCCGGCGGCGCCCGCCGTTGACGACCGGGCCTGGCCGAAGCCCACCTGCAACACTCCCGCGCGCTCCGGCGTTGAGGCGCGAACCCTTGCGGAAAGGCGGCAGCCGGATGCCGAAGACCATCCCTCCCGGCCGCCCGCTGGCCTGGTATCTCGGTGCGCTCTGTACTGCGCTGCTGGTGCCGATGCTGCTGCTCGGTGGGTTCCTGCTGTGGCGGATGAGCCATGCCGAACGGCTGCGGCACGAAGCCGTGGCGGAGGAGGCGGCGCGGCGGCTCGCCATCGCGCTCGACCGCGGGCTGATCACCTACCAGGCGATGCTCGAGGTCCTGGCGACCTCGGACTACCTGCAATCCGGCAATCTGGCCGCCTTCCGCCGCCGCGCGCTGGAGGTGCGGCGCCCGCCCGGCTCCGAGATCGTGGTGCGCGACGCGGCGGGCCGGACACTGGCCGAGATCGGCCCGCCCTGGGCCGCGCTGGCGGCGCAGCGGCCGCCGGCGGAAGCCGATCACCTCACCGCCGCCACCGGGCGGCCGCAGGTCTCCGACCTCTTGCCCATCCGTGGCGCCGCAACGGAGCCGTCCTTTGCGGTCGTGGCGCCGGTGCGCGACGAGGCGGGCCGGGTGCGGTACCTGCTTGGCCTGGTGGTGCCAGCGGCGGTGCTGGACGACCTGCTGCGGCAGGGGAGGTGCCGCAGGGGATGACCGCCCGGCTGGCCGACCGGCAAGGCTTCGTGGTGGCGCGCAGCGCCGGGCCGGCCCGCCGTGTCGGGCTGCGGATACCGGCGGCCACACTCGACGCCATGGGCACGCGCCCTGCCGGCTGGATGCGGACCGAAGCCGATGGCGGCACACCGGTGGTCGCGGCCTTCGCCCATTCCGCGGTCTCCGGCTGGGTTACCCTCGTCTCGTTGCCGGAAGCCACCTTCGCCGCGCCGCTGCGGCGCTCGCTCTGGATCGCCTGCGGCGCGGGCGGCCTATTGGCCTTGCTGGCCACCGCCCTGGCCCTTGGCTTTGCCCATCGCATCGCCGGGCCGATCGGGGCGCTGACCGGCGTCGCGGCGGAGGGCGCCGGCGCGCCGCTTGCCACCCCGGTGCGGGAGGTGAACCTCGTCGCCCAGGTGCTCGCCGCGGCGCAGGCGGAGGGCCGTCGTCGCGCCACCGAGCGCGAGGCGCTGCTGGCGACGCTCGATTGCGCGCAGGTGATGGTGCGCCAACCGGACGGCGTTATCACGCTGTGGACCGCGGGCATGCATCGGCTGTTCGGCTGGACCCGCGACCAGGCGCTCGGCCGTAGCTCTCACACCCTGCTGTGCACCCGCTTTCCCTCTCCGTTGGCCGAGATCGAAGCCCGGCTGCTGGCCGAAGGCGAGTGGCGCGGCGAGCTGCGCCATCAGCGCTCGGATGGCGCCGAGGTGGTGGTGGCCAGCCACTGGGCACTGCGCCGCGGTCCGGATGGGGCGGCGCTGGCGGTGGTGGAAGCCTGCAATGACATCACCGCCTGGCGCCAGGCCGAGGTGCAGCTGCGCGACACCCAGGCCGAGCTGTTCCGCGTCGCCCGCATCAACGCCATGGGGGCGATGGCGGCGGCGCTGGCGCATGAGCTGAACCAGCCGCTGACCGCGGCGGTGAACTTCGCCGAGGCCGCCCGCCGCATGCTGGCCGGCGCCCCGGAAGCTCCGCCGCTGCCGGCGGCGCGGGCGGCGATGGCCGAGGCGGCTGGCGAGGTGGTCCGCGCCGGGGAGATCCTGCGCAGCCTGCGCCGCTTCATCGGCCGAGGCGACACGGAGCAACGGCCGATCGCGCTCAACCCGGTGCTGGAAAGCGCCACGGCGCTTGCCCTGGCCGGGTCGCCGACGCTCGCCGTCACCCTGCGCCTCGCCCTGGCCCCGGGGCTGCCGCCGGTGATGGCCGATGCCGTGCAGCTGCAGCAGGTGGTGGTCAACCTGGTGCGCAATGCGGTGGAGGCGATGTCCGGCGCGGAGCGGCGCGAGCTGCTGGTCGCCAGCGCTTTGGACGGGGAGGGCATCGCCGTCAGCATCGCCGATACCGGGCCGGGGCTCGACCTGGATCTCGCTGGCCGGCTCTTCGTGCCGTTCGTCTCCACCAAGCCGGACGGGCTGGGCTTCGGCCTGTCCATCTCGCATTCCATCGTCACCGCGCATGACGGGCGCTTGGAGGCAAAGGCCCGGCCCGGCGGCGGCACCGAATCCCGTTTCACCCTGCCGGTGCTAGCTGAAGCACCGGTGGAGGAGGCTGCCGATGTCGGATGATGCCGCCGCACCGCGCGTGGTGCATGTGGTCGATGACGAGGCGGTGGTGCGGCGCTCGCTCGCCCTGTTGCTGCAATCGGCCGGGCTGGAGCCGCAATGCCATGCCTCCGGCGAGGCCTTCCTCGGCGCGGCGACTGAGGGGCTGGCCTTCGGCTGCGTGCTGCTCGACATCCGCATGCCGGGGGTGGACGGCATGGCGGTGCTGCGCGCCCTGGCCGAGCGCGGCCTGCAACTGCCGGTCATCGTCGTCACCGCGCATGGCGATGTGACGCTGGCGGTGGCGGCGATGAAGGCCGGCGCCTGTGACTTCATCGAGAAGCCCTATGCCGCCGATGCGCTGCTGCACGCGGTCGATGCGGCGCTCCGCCGTGGTGCAGGCACGCTGGATCGGGCGCGGGACGCAACCGAGGCGGCGACCCGGCTGGCCGCACTGACGCCACGCGAGACGGAGGTGCTGAAGGGCCTGGTCGCCGGCCAGCAGAACAAGGCCATCGCGCTCGACCTCGGGCTGAGCCCGCGGACGGTGGAGATCCACCGCGCCAACCTGATGGCCAAGCTGCGTGCCGGCAGCCTCTCCGAGGCGGTGCGGATCGCCCTCGCAGCCGGGCTGCCGGCACCGCCGACTAAGGCCGCAGCACCGTAACTATGTCGGGCATGTGATCGCCGACCTCGGCTGGACGGCTGCCGCGCCCCCATATGCCGCGCGATCCGGCCAGCAAGCAGCCGGGCATTGGGAGAGCGACATGAAACATCTGTTGGGAGACCGGCGCCCGCTGCGGCGCCGGCCCTTCGTCTTTGGCATTGCCGCCAGCCTTGCGGCGGCCGAGCGGGCAAGGGCGCAGGGCGATGGCGGGGCAGGTTGGCCGGACCGCCCCATCGTCTACATCAACGTCTTCACCCCAGGCGGTACCACGGACACGCTGTCCCGGTTGTTCTGCGCCCGGATGAGCGAGCTGGTGGGGCAGCAATTCATAGTCGAGAACCGCAGCGGCGCCGGCGGCACCGTTGGCCAGGCGGCCATCGCCCAGGCCGCGCCGGATGGCTATACGGTGGGGCTTGGCAGCGTTGCCTCGCTGTCCATCGCGCCGAGCACCCTGCCCGAGTTGCCCTACGACCCGGCCAGGGATTTCAGCTTCATCTCCGGCATCTGGAAGGTGCCCAACATCCTCATCGTCAACAATGACCTGCCGGCGCGCACCGTGCCGGAGCTGATCGCGCTGATGAAGCGGCGGCCCGGCGAATACAGCTATGGCTCGAGCGGCTTCGGCACCTCGCCGCATTTGTCGATGGAGATGTTTAAGCAAAAGGCGGGGGTGGAGGCGCTGCACATCCCTTATCGCGGCAGCGCCCCGGCGATGCTCGACCTGTTGGCCGGGCGAGTGCAGCTGATGTTCGACAACATGACCACGGCGATCGTCGCGGCGCGCGAAGGCAAGGTGCGCGCCCTGGCGGTGACCAGCTCAGAGCGGAGTCCGGCGGCACCCGATCTGCCGGTGCTGGCCGATGTGCTGCCGGGCTTCCAGATCTCCTCCTGGGGCAGCCTGGTCGGCCCGGCCGGCATGCCGGCGCCGGTGGTGCGACGGCTGACCGAGCTGACCCGGCAGGCGCTCGGAGACCCTGAGCTACGCCGCCGCTTCGAGGAAAACGGTGCCACCACCTGGCCGACCACGTCGCAGCAGTTGGCCGAGTTCCGCGCCGAGCAGCAGCAGCTGTTCGCCGGGCTGATCCGTGCGACGGGCACGCCGCTGCCAGGCATGGCGACAAACTGACCCAAGCGGCCTGGGCGATGGCGGTGCACCGTCTGCGTGAGCCGGTGTCCCGCCTGCCAGCGCCGCTGCGGATCAACTTACACGGCAAAGCCGGTGACTTGCACAGCCGCTTCGGCACCGGCCGCATCGTTTACAACGAGACCGCATAGGTGGACATCAGTAGGCTGCGCCGCGTCAATTTGCGCGCCGCCGGCGCGACCGGTCATGTCTCATGAGCGCTCACCTCCAGAGAATTTCGTATTCCAGTTCCCACCGCTGCTCCAGTCGGTCCTCTCACAACCTGTCTCTCCTGGTCGCTGCAGGGCGCAGAAGCCGTTGTGTCCGGCCGTTTTCCGCAGCGACCTTGATGGTGCAATAGCGGAACGAGGGCGGGTTTCCTGTCCGAAATGCCGGAGACTCTCCGAACCTTGAGGGTTGGCCGATTTTGCCAACAAGGTCTAGGACCTTGTTTTCCCTTGATCTTAGGGCAGACCTGCTGATCGGGATTCAGCGAAGCGATCGCTTCACCCGATGAGCGTCGCTGACGCTCTCCAAGGCCCCAAGGTCTACGTTCGCTCGCCCAGAAGATGCAGCACCAACTCCCGGCGGTGCGGTGCCATGCGGTGCTCCCACAGATAGATGCCCTGCCATGTCCCCAGCACCGGCAGGCCGTCGGCGACCGGGATCGAGAGCTGGGTCTGCGTCAGCGCAGACCGGATGTGGGCGGGCATATCGTCCGGCCCCTCTTCCGCATGCCGGTAGCGGCCAGCACAACCATCCGGCACCAAGCGGGCCAGAAATGTCTCCAGGTCGGCCCGGACGTCCGGCGACGCGTTCTCCTGCACCAGCAGCGAAGCCGAGGTGTGCCGGCACCAGATGGTGAGCAGGCCGGTGACGATCACCTGTTGCGTCACCCAGTCGCAAATCTGATCGGTGATGGCGACGAGGCCTCGCCCGCGCGTCACGATCTCGATGCGATGCAGGTGCTGCTCCACGCCAGTTCCTCCTCAGCCAGCCGGTTCCAAGCCCTCGTTACAGCCACCCGCGCTCGCGGAAGCGGCTGAGGTCGACCCCAGGTGGCGCGTACCAGCCGCCGACGCGATAGCGGGCACCGAGTTGAAGCGCTGCTTCCTTGTTGCCGAAGGGAATGCGCAGCGGCGTGTCACCATCAGGAGTATCGGGAGAGCGAAGCTCCGGTGCGCCCTTGCGGGGTCGCGCCGCTCGCGTCGTCCCGGTGCCCGCTTTCCGCTTGCGGGCGCCTGCCTTCCGGCTTGGCATCCCGCGTCTCTTGCCAGGCTCGGCTTCGACCTCCGCTGCCGGGGCGTCGACAGCGCGCAGGTTCCATGGGCGCTTGTTCGTCACGGTCTTCCGAGCAGCCGGTGGTCGCCCGATCCCTTCATCGCCGCGGACCTGGACACCATCCCTCTTGGGCGCGTGCTGGTCGAGGAAGGCGCGGCAGGCGGCGCCGGACGACCTATAGCCTCGAGGCGGCTTGAGTCCCTTCTGGCGGGCAAGGCTCTCCACGAAGCCTTTCATCGCCGGCGTCGGCGGTCGATCCGGGCCGGCCTGCCTGGCAGCACCGCCCAGCAGCCTGGCGTCGACTGAGCCGGCGCCCTCCTGCAGTCGGCCAATGATCCTGCTGGCCTGGGCGCAGACGGCGTCGACCGCCCCGATCATTTCCTGCTGCCCGACCAGCACCTCGTCGAGCAGGCGCTCCATCTGCGCGGTCACACCGGGGTCGACCAGCGCCGGATCGGCCTTCTCCAGCACGGCGAACAGTGCCAGGCCGCGGTCGGTGGGCACGATGTGCTTGCCATCGGCCGTCAGGAACTCCTGTGCCTTAAGCCCACGGATGATCTCGGCCCGGGTCGCCGGCGTGCCGATGCCCTTGGCCTCCTTCAGTCGCTCCTGCAGCGCCTCATCGGCGACAAAGCGCCAGGCATTCTGCATCGCCTCGATCAGGGTGCCCTCGTTGTAGCGCGGCGGCGGCCGAGTTTCCTTGTCCTCGACCATGGCGTCCCGCAGCATGACTGTCTCGCCATGCCGCAGGGCGGGCAGCAGCTGCGCCTCCTCGCCCCTCTCCTCGGCGGGCTGCCAATCGGGGAAGGCCGCGCGCCAGCCGAGCTCGATCGGCTGCCGCCCCACGGCGCGGAACAGGTGGCCGCGGACATCCAGCGTGACGGTGGTCTGCCGGTAGCGGAAGTCCGGCATCATCGCCGCCAGGTAGGACCGCGCGATGACGTCGAACAGCCGCCGCTCATCGCCCGTGAGCCGCGGCCAGACCTCGCGCAGCGTGTCCACCGTGTTGACGTTGGGGATGACGGCGTGGTGGCTGGCCCCGGCCAAGCCCTTGTCGTGGAAGTGGCCGCCCGCGCCGCGACGGATGATCGGCGGCTCGGGCACCGGAATCTCGCTGAAGGCCCGCCCGACACGCAGCCCGGCGACGATCCGCGACGCATCCGGGATCAGGCTTTCGGGCAGGTAGCGGGTTTCGGCGCGGGGGTAGGTGATGACCTTCTTCCCCTGGCCATCATAGAGCTCCTGCGCCACCTCGAGCGTCCGCGCCGCCGACCAGCCGAAGCGGGAGCCGCAGAGCTTCTGTAGCGAGGGTAGGTCATGCAGCCGCGGCGGTCCCTGCCGCTTGTCCTCGACCCGCACCGTGAGCGGCCCGGCGAAGCCCTCAGCGGTTGCGGCGATCGCCTCCGCATCCTCGCGCTTCAGGATCCGCTCCTTGGGCGCATGGCGCATCCGCATTGGCCGGCCTCGGCCTGGGCGGTGGCCACCACCTCGAAATAGGCCTGCGGGACGAAGTTCCGGATCTCCAGCTTCGCGCTTGCAGACGATGGCCAGGGTCGGGGTCTTCACACGCCCGACGCCGATCACGGTCCGCGCGCCGCGGGCCAGCGTCACCGTCGCCGTGCGGGTCAGGGACAGGTTGTAGATCTGGTCGGCCTGCCGCCGCGCGACCGCGGCAGCATACAGGCGGGCAAACTCGGCATTCGGCTTGGCGTGAGCGAAGGCGTCGCGGATGGTCTGCGGGTCCTGGGCGGTGAAGATCACCCGCATGACCGTGCCGCGGTAGCCGTAGTGCTCCAGGATCTCCTGGCCGATCAGTTGGCCTTCCCGGTCGCAGTCGGTGGCGAGCCAGACGCGTTTTGCTCGGCGCAGCGCGTCGCAAATGGCCTTGAGCTTCGGCGCCTTGTTGCCGCCCGTGGCGGGCTTGGTGCCGTAGAGGCCGTCCGGCCGCAGCAGCACCGCTGTCCAGCGCTTCCAGTCGGCTGAAACCTCCTCGGGCTCGACGAGGTCGAACAGATGGCCCTCGGCCGGCAGGATCGCCCCGTAGCGGCCACCAACAGCGGCCCTGACGTCCTTCGCCTGGCTGGTTTTCTCCGTGATGACGATCTGGTCGGTCATGCGGGGCTCCGCATGTTCTCTATAGGTTCCCAGGAAGCGGCGCCATGGCTCATTCGCGGGCCCAGCCTCAGCACCCGCGCGAGAATGCCGCCGCAGTGGCCGAGCTACTTTCCCCAGCTACCGGCGGTGCGCTGCCGACCCGGAGCGGACTCTGCGGGGACCTTAGCCGTCCTGACCGACTGACGCTTCGGCCAAGCCGAGGATCGGGACCCTATTTGGATGAGAGGTTTCTCCCTGGCCTCCGCCGCCGCCCGATCAGGAATCGGCGACCGTTGCCTTGGCCATCCGAAAGTAGGCGGGTACACGTGACCCGTCCTGTCTGCCGCGCAGGTACCTCGCATAGGCCTCCTCCGGGCCGAAATGTTCGACTTCCGCGAACCCGGCGTCTCGGAGCACGGCCTCCATATCGGCAGGCGTGAAGAAGCTCTGATAGGGCTCGCCGACGCTTGCGGCATTGCCCGCCAGGGTGGCGATTACGGCAGCTTCGTCCGCATCCAGCGAGGAGGCGGGAGCGATGAACTGCACCACGATTTCGCTTCCCCGTGTGGAGACTGTGGCGACCTCGGTGAGCGTGTTCTCGACAGCGCCGCGCGTAAGGTACTGCGTTGTGCCCAACCAAGAGAAGAACGTGCGCTCACGGCTTCTGAAGCCAACGGCAGACAAGCCCTGCGTCAGGGTTTCCCGTTCGAAATCGACGGGCACATGGTGGAGTGCCTGCGGGGGTCGATGCCCAATCCCGCTACCCGGGCACGCTTCCAAGCCTGGCTGGCAGGGTGGTCCACCTCGTACACGTCGAGCGAGCCCAGATGGGCCGGTCGCCGATACGCAAACGAGTCGAGGCCCGCTCCAAGGATCACGTACTGCCGAATCCCCCGGGCGAATGCCGCGGCCAACTCGTCCTCTGCATAACGGTTTCTGACCGCGAACGGGGCACGGATGCCGGGGACCCGCGAGGCCGGGTGGGCGTCGTGCGCGGCAAGCAGTGCCTCGTCGCTGTCGAAGCCCGCGAAGGCACGAGCGAAGGGGTCGGTCAGTATCTTCGGCTCATCGTCGCGGAGGGTGTGGACGGCGCGGAACACCGCCGTGTTCACCGCCGTCCGGCTTGGCTTTCGCATCTCCATGGGACCAGACCTCCCAGGACATTCTGGCCAACGAATGCCGGGTACTCCAAATGCTTTCAGGGTCGTCTGCCCACACGGCCCAGCTTGCAGCAACGCCAGGTTGCCGCGGGAGAGGCGGGCGACATCAATCGCAAGTGGCCCATGTCAGGCGTCGGCGGTAGATGCGGCGGCGGTGCCGAGGGTCTGCTCTCCGCCCATCCCAGCCGTAGCCCTAGCCGAGCCGCCTACTTCGGTACCCGACTCCAAGCAGATATTCGGTCCTTTGCGCGCCGCAGCCGCAGGCCGCCGGGCGCCGCTCAACGGCAGCGGTCTGACGGAGCCGTGATGAGGCCGGACAACTCTGGCCGCACATGCGCGAATTCGACCATGGCAAGGTCGGCACGGGACGTGTGGACGCATGATGGATCGGCGCAGTTCTCACCCGAAGCGGACCGAGTACCGCGTCACGTCAGCCCCGCGCCGGCAGGAGCAATGCCGCGGCTCCATCCAAGTCCGGCACCTCCGCATAGGGCAACCAATTCGGGTTGCCACGGTGCCCTAGCCGGTTGACCCAAATACCCCGCACCCCGAGGTCGTGGCACGCCTTCATGTCGAGGAACATGCCCATCGCAACATGGACCGTCTGGTCCTTGGTGACCCCCATCCTGCGATAGGCATGCTCGAAGAGTTGCCGGGACGGCTTGTAGGCTTGCGCTCGTTCGGCGGTGATGACGAAGTCGATGGGGACGCCGAGTAGCGCCACGTTGTGGATGATGAGGTCCTCATCCGAGTTCGTGAAGATCGCTAATCTATAGCGCTCGCGCAGCCGTCGCAGCGCGTCCGGCACCTCGGGGTGTGGTCCCATGGTGGGAATCGTGCCCGCCAGCCTTTCGGCGGCATCCTCACCGGGAGGGATGCCGTGCTCCGTCAGCGCCGCACGGAAGCCTGTGCGCAGAATGTCCTTGTAGAGTCGGTGGGGTTGCTCAGCCTCAAGGCGGCGCGAGTGCTGCGAGAAGGTGTCGAGCACCGCAGAGGCTTCCACCGTGTCCCGGCCCGCCAAGGCGAGGATTGCTCCAATCTTCCCGTAGCAGCACCTCGTACCACCTTACGAGTGTGCTGTAGCAGTCGAAGGTGATCACTTTCGGCACTGGATCGAGCCTGAACATCGAGCCGTCGGGCTGGGACATTAGGGGAAACCTTGGCTGCCGTGGTGCGGCAACGCCAGAGTCTCCGGCACTGTTCCGCAACCTGCCAGCGTCCGCTTGCCGCCCAAGGTCGCCCAGGACCATGCGGCCAGTCTCAGCATGAAACAGGTGATCCTCTGGCATCCCGGCCGCGATGGGCGCGGTCGGGCGCGACCAGGAGATCCCGCCATGGGCGACGCTGCAGACGCTCCAGGCCAAGCCGAACGACGCCAGCTACCTTGGAACCGCGGTCGGCTGTTGGGTCAGAAGCCGCCGCTGAAGCTCCGAGAGGTGTGGGCCATTCGCATCCGCCTGCAGATCGCAGAGCGTCTGCGCGACCTGGCTCTGTTCAACCTCGCCATCGACAGCAAGCTGCGGGGCTGCGACCTGGTTGCGCTCCGGGTCGATGACGTCCTGCTCGGCGGGCGGGTCCGGCCGCGAGCGACGGTGCTGCAACGCAAGACGGGTCGCCCTGTGCAGTTCGAGCTGACCGAACAGACCCGCGAAGCCGCCATGCGCTGGATAACCCGAAGTGGCCGCAAGCCGGGGGACTACCTCTTCCCGAGCAGGATTAGCGGCGGCGGAAGGCCGATCACCACCCGCCACTATGCACGCCTGATGGAAGGCTGGGTCGGGTCGGTCGGACTCGATCCCCGGCTCTATGGCACGCATTCGCTGCGGCGGACCAAGGTAGCCCTGATCTACCGGCGAACCGGCAACTTGCGAGCCGTGCAACTGCTGCTCGGCCACACCAAGATAGAGAGCACCGTCCGCTACCTCGGGGTCGAGGTCGACGACGCCCTCGCCATCTCCGAGCAGATCGACATCTGACTAGCAAGAGCACTGGCGGGCGGCATCGGCCGCCCGCGACCCAAAGCAGACGTCCGGCTCGTTTGCCGGTAGAACGGCCCGCATGATGGGACACGCAAACATCCAGGTGCAACGCGCCGACCATGTCGGCTTCGCAGTTGCGTCTCTCAATGAGAGCCTTCGGTTCTGGGTTGATGGGCTCGGCGCGCGGCTCGTGCGGACGGGTGAGATGGGGGGCGAGTTCCTCGGCCAAGTGACGGGAGCCCATGGGGCACGGGTGCGCTTGGCGATAGTGTCGTTAGCGGATCAGACGATCGAACTCTTGGAATATCAAGGCCTGGATCGGCCGAGCGCGCCGGCCAAGCCGTTCGACCCGGGCTTCGCGCATCTCGCTCTCGTGGTCGATGATATCGACGCGCTCCTCGCGCGGATCGCTGCCTACGGCTGGAAGGCACAGGGCACACCTCAGCCGATTGCGAGCGGCGCGCGGGCCGGAACGCGGGTGATCTACGCCGTTGGTCCTGACGGCGCGACGATCGAGTTCATGCAGCCGCCTCTGGTGGCGGCGACCCCTGATTCCACCAGTTGAGGGGCCGCTTTCTGCCCACCCCAGCCGTAGCCCTAGCTGAGCCGCCTACTTCGGTACCCGACCCGGAGCAGACTCTTCCGTGCCACGCGCAAGGCATCATTCGGGTCTCACGCGATCTGCAATCCGCCATGATGACTGCGGGTCGCCGGGCGGCGTCATATGCAGGCACGCAGTGTGTTTTGCGACGATGCCCCTCCGGCATGACGCCCAGCCGAGCGTGCACGGTCAAGGTCGGGGCTGAGGATCAGGCGGCACAGCGCCGCCGTGAGCGCCGCGCTATCCACGGGCTTCCGCAGGAGCGCCGTGCGCCCTTGCCCGCCGTTCGAGGTCCAGCCACCGGGCAGTTCGCTGTAGCCCGTGGCGAAGAGTACGGGCACGCCTCGCCGGACCAGGGCGTCCGCGACCGGGAAGGCGGCGTGCCCGCCGAGGTTCACATCGAGTACCGCAGCGTCAAGCCGCGGTGCTTCCTCCTCCAACAGGCGGAGCGCCTCGCCGAGCGTGCCTGCAGGGCCTACGATCTCGCAACCAAGGCCGCGCAGCGTCTGTTCGACGTCCATTGCAACCAGCGGCTCGTCCTCCACAATAAGGACGCGCCGACCGGCAAGCTGGCCGGCTGGAAGAACGTTTTCCGGTAGGTCTGCGGTGGGCGCTGTCCCTGCCATGGAGGGGGCTGGCGAAGGGCGACTTGGCCAGCACCGATGACGATTTCGCATCGTAGCCCGACTGGGCGCCAGTCGAAGCTGACGGTACCGCCGAGCTGGCCGGCGACGGTGGCCGCGATCAGGCGCGAGCCGAAGCCGCGGCGGGTGGGGGGCCTGCGAGGAGGGCCGGAGGTCCGCCCGTCTCCAGCCAGTGCACGCGCAGCCCACCATCCGGCTGGGCAGCCCAGGTCACTTCCAGCGTACCGCCTGGGGCGGAGAGCGCGCCGTGCTTTGCGGCGTTCGTGGCGAGTTCGTGCAGTACCAGCGACGCCGGCTGCACCGCCTCCGGGACTAGGCGGACCGGCGGACCGCCGAGGCGGACGCGCTCGTCCGTCCCATAGGCGGCCAGTTCGCTCTTAACGAGTTCGCGCAGGTCGCCGCCCATCCAGCGTTCCCGTGCCAGCATTGTGTGCGCACGAGCCAGTGCGTTAACCCGGCCTTCGACCGCCGCCGCGAAGTCCTGCTGCCGGTCGGCCCGCGTCAGCCGCAGGATGGACTGCACGACGGCGAGCGCATTCTTGGCGCGGTGGTCGACCTCGCGCATGAGCAGTGTCTGGCGCTCTTCGGCCGCGCGGCGCTCGGTGATGTCCTCTCCCGAGGCGACCACCGCTACCAAGCTGCCCGAGGCATCGCGCAGGACCGTGTTCCGCCAGGCGACCAGCCGCTCCTCGCCGTCCGCGCGGAGCACCGGGTTCTCGTAAGAGCCGGGCGCGTCGCTGCGTCCGCTGGCGAGGGCATCGAATACATCGCGCACCGGCTGGCGGAGGCGCACCGGCAGGAAGGTGCCGAACCAATCCTGACCGATGGCCTCCCCTCCCGTGCGAGGCCGAGCACGTCGAGGCCCTCGCGGTTGATGCTGCGCACCCTGCCATCGGGGGCGAGCACGATGAGCACCGCCTGGGCCACGTCAAAGTAGAGCCGGGCGCGGTCGCGCTCTGCGCGCAGCGCGGCTGCCGCTTCTTCGGCTGCGGCGGCACGGCCTTCGGAGACGGCCCGGGCGCGTCGCCTCCGCCGCTCGGGAGAGGGCCTGCCGGAGCGCCTCGAACTCGGCGACGGGCGGGGGCTCCATGGCATTCGGCGGGGGCGCGCCTGCCGCAACCGCCTCGGCCTCGCTGACCAGGGCCTGCACGGGACGGAGCAGACGTCGGGCTAATAGGGCAGCCAGGACGAGGCCAGCCGCAAGCAGCGCGGCGCCGCCGATTGCGAGCCGTTCGAGCGGGCGCCGCGAGGCGGCTGCGTAGCTGTCCTCGGGCGCTGTCACGACGACGGCCCAGGGAACGCGGTCCAGCCGCTGGAACGCGGCCACGAGCGGCGCCCCCTCAAGCGAGGGGCCGGCGGTGAGCCCGGTTTCGTGCCTGCGCAGCGGCGTTGCGACCCACTCCGGCGCGCGCCGCCCGGACGCTGCGGCATGACCCACTGAACGGGCAATGATGGTGCTATCCTCGATCTGGATGAGACCGGCAATCTCGCCCTCCCGCACCCGGGCCAGCAGGGCGGCAATCCGAGCGGTGTCGAAAGCGAGGATGAGGGCAAGCGGGGCCGGTCCGTCGCCGGATCGGGGGCCGGGCGGAAAGACAGGGGCGATCGCGGCCAGCACCGGCCGCTGCGCCACGCTGCCGATGAAGAGATCGGTGATCGCCGGCTTCCCGGTAACGACAGCTTGCGCGATCCAGGGCATGCCGCTCGCTAAGGGCAGCGGCGTGCCGAGCGGGCGCTGTGTGTTGAACAACTGCTGTCCATCCGGCCGGACGAGGACGAACCAGCCGCCGAACGCATTCGCCACGGCGCGGGCACGCTCATAGAGGTCGGCGACGGGGCCGCCGCTCTCGATGAGGCTGGGTTCGCCCCGGGCGAAGGCTCTGATGTCATTCGAGGTCGCAAGTGAACTGACAGCGGTCACGGCCACCTCGACCTCGCGGTCGACCGCCACGGCGAGCGTGCGCGCACCGCCCCGCAGCGAGGTCTCGACGAGGCGCTGATAGGCGCCGCCCAGCTGCCAGGTGGTCAGGCCGCCGGCGAGCAGGGCCGGTATCAGTATGGCCAAGGTGAGCCAGAGCAGGTGGACGCGAAGCGCAAGGGGGCGACGGCGGAGAGCCTGGACGTGGCCTGGATGCCCCGTCCGATCTGCCTCTGCCATATGAGATTGGCCTCTTCAAACTGGACTGGTTACAATATCCGCCATGGGATACAATAAAAAAGTAAAACAATTTGACTGGTTAGCAAGAGTCCGAGACTTACGACACCATTTCGGATCAGCATTCTGCGTGGCCTGTCTCGTCAGCTTGGGGCGTTTATCCTCCGGCCTCTGGAATCGGGGAGAGCAGAGAAGGTCGCAGCTACCCACGGCAAGACTTCCTGAGGCTAGTTCCCATGTATCAAGACGGGCCAAATGGCCGGAATGTCCGCTCCCCGCCCAAAGCGGTCAATCGAGGTCACGGCAGGAGGGGCCGGCGTCAGCGGCGAGCGCGCTGGGCTGTCCCGACCACTCCATGGGGAACGGCGCGAGGAGGCGCGGCAGGGTGAGGCTGTCCGGCGGCCGCTGATTTAGGATCACCTCCACGATATGAGGCGCCAGCAGTGTCAGTCGCAACAGGCTGCCCAGGTACCCCCGCTCAATCTTCTCCGCTGCTGCCATTTCACTCATCGAAGCATAGCGCCCCTCGTCCAGCAGCCTCTGGTACCGGAACGCCCGCGCCAGAGCCTTCACCAGCGCCGGGTCGGCCCGCGTGGTGACCGGCGCCACGCCATCGATCATCGGCGTCACGACGGTCTTCCTGCCCGGCCGGTGTCTGATGGCCAGCGGCACCCGGACCGTGATGCTGGTCGCCTGAGTCATGCGGCCGTCCTCAGCGCATCTGGCACTATGGCGGTGAGGTCGCGGACTAGGCTGGCCAGCCCCTCTACGCGGAGGCGGATGTCGGCTCCCGCGGGCCCAACCACCACCCGCTCCACCAGCGCCCGGACGATGCGCGCCTGCTCTGCCGGAAACAGCTCGCCCCACATTGGGTCGAGCTGGGCCAGAGCTTGCCGAACTTCGCCCTCCTTCAGGTCCGGCGCTTCCGCCCGCGCCGCTATCCAGGTGCCAACAACTACCTCCGGCTGTCGCAATAGGGCACGGACTTGGTCCACCACTGCCGTTTCAATCGCCGCGGCCGAAATCCGCCGCACGATGCCAGCGTCGTCCGCCGCCTGGGCCTTCAGCACCTGCTGCGCGACATAGTAGCGATACTGCCGCCCCTTCTTCACGCAATGGGTCGGCGACAGGGCGCGGCCATCCACGCCGAAGATCAGGCCCTTCAGCAGCGCCGGCGCGTGCTGCCGGTTCTGCGCGGTCCTGGTGCGCGGGCTGACCTGCATCACCGCCTGCACCCGGTCCCACAGGTCCCGCGGCACGATGGCCTGGTGCTCGCCGGGATAGACCTTCCCCTTGTGCTCCACCTCGCCAACGTAGGTCCGCAGGTTCAGGATCTTGTAGACGTCGCCCTTGTCGAGCGGCCGGCCGGACTTGCTCGTCACGCTCTCGGCCTGGAGCCGCTTGGCGGTCTCGGTGCCAGAACCGGTCTCGGCGAACAGCTCGAACACCCGCCGGACCCGTGCCGCCTCGACCTCATTCACCACCAACTTCCGGTCCCGCACGTCGTAACCGAGCGGCACCTTGCCTCCCATCCACATGCTGCGGGCGCGGGACGCCGCGAACTTGTCCCGGATGCGCTCGCCGATCACCTCCCGCTCGAACTGCGCAAAGCTGAGCAGGATGTTCAGTGTCAGCCTGCCCATGCTGGTCGTGGTGTTGAAGCTCTGCGTGACCGAGACAAAGGTGACGCCGTGCGCCTCCATGGTCTCGACCAGCTTGGCGAAGTCCATCAGCGACCGGGACAGCCGGTCGATCTTGTAGACGACGATGATGTCGATGCGGCCCTGCTCGATGTCGGCCAGCAGGCGCCGCAACGCCGGCCTCTCCAGGGTGCCGCCGGAGAACCCGCCATCGTCGTAGCGGTCGCGGACCAGCACCCAGCCCCTCAGCCCGCTGGCTGGCAACGTAGGCCTCGCAGGCGTCACGCTGGGCGTCGAGGGTGTTGAACTCCTTCTCCAGTCCTTCGTCGGTGCTCTTGCGCGTGTAGACCGCGCAGCGGAGCTTCTTGACCGTGGCGGGCATCGTCTGGTCGGGCAGCTTCCTGCGGCTCATGCCTCGGCCCTCCCCTTCAGGCCGAAGAAGGTCCAGCCGTTCCAGCGCGTGCCGGTGATATGCCGCGCAATAGCGGACAGCGACCGGTAGGGCCGGCCCTCGTACTCGAAGTCGTGGGCCCGGACTTTGACCACGTGCTGCACCCCGTCGTACTCGCGGATCAAGCGGGTGCCGGGAAGCGGCCGGCTGTCAGCCCGGATGCGGCGGAGCACCACGTTGCCGCCGTCCAGCTGCTCGCCGAGTGCTCTCCAGCCTGGCCCGGGTCTCGGGCTTCAGGTTGCCATAGGCCAGCTCCTGGATACGGTAGGCCAACCGGCTCTGGATGTAGGCCTTGTTGAAGGGAGGCGGCTCCTTGCCGAAAAGCTGGCGCCACTGCTGCTTCAGGTCAGCCATCGGGGTGGTCTGGAGTGCAGCCAGCCGCGGCAGCACCTGCGCGGGCGGGATGGCGGGGATGACCGGCGTGGTCGGCACAGGTTCGGTCACAGTTCGGCGTTGGGTCATGCGGGGGCCCTCTCCTTGGGGTCTGCATGCACGCTCTGGTCGGCGCTGAAGTGTAGCGAACTCTCTCCGTCAACCCCGGCCATAGCTACGTCGCGGGCGAGATCCTCGGCAGTGCGGCAACGAAGCCGCAGCAGGCCGGCTGCCAGGATGGTGCAGACCCCGCGGAGGTGAGGAGGGAGGTGCACCAAGGCTGTCACTGCCCCATCAGCCACGGGCCCGTCCCTCCGCCGCGCGATCGTACAGAAGCGAAGCCCGTGCTGACTCCCGCGAAGCTCCTGGTATCCTGACGCGCATGGGAATCGACCGATGAGCCAGGATCCAGTGCGCTGCGACATGCGCGCAGCTTTGTTGACGTGGTGTTTCGAGGAGCGGATCGAGGACATCTACAACATTGAGATCTATTTCATGTCGCAGGAGCTGGCGACGTTCGGGTATCCCAACCTCGGTGGGGCCTCGAACCGCAGTGCACCCGCCCCAATGGCGGAGCACTCCCTCGAAAGCCTCCGGACAAGTCTCGACCACGCCTGGCAGGGCATCCTGCTCGATTTTCGGAAGCGCCTGCAGCGCCAGGAAATGCATCTTGTTGGTGTCCAGACCGCGCCGGAACGCCAACTGCAGGAGAGCCCGATCCCGGGACAATGGGCCGCAGATTTCGGCTTCGATGTCCTGGCCAACACGATCGACTTGGGCCCTATCGGTACGTAAATGTCGCTGTCTTGCCTGGACCCCTCCGCCACCGGAGCCGGAAGCCTCGGCCGCTGCGACCCTGCGTGAGTTGCGACCGGAAGGTGTCGCGGCGCTCGATGATGAGACGGTGCTTGCCCTGCTGGAGACTCACGCAGAACGGGTGATCAGGAGCCCTGATGCCAAGCTGATCGCGCCTGGCAAGATCTCGCTCATGCCACTTGTCAGAGGAAAGATGCGGCATCGTGCGGAGGTCGAAGAACTGCTGCCGACTTTGAAGGAGGAGTCGGCTGCTTTGGAATGATGGATCAGTTCGAAGGTTCAGCTGCATCAGGTGCCCACCGCCGCGACGATCTGCAAAATTCTCGGCCCGGAGTACAAGCAACTGAAAGCGCGATCCAAGCCGGCGATCTAACCATTCAATCCTCAGATCTCCGCCTTGGATCGCGCTTTCCTTAGTCGGTTCACTGACAGCGTGAAGTGCTGTCATGGAGCCCGATCATGGTTCAAATCCGGTGACCCGCCGGTTTCAGTCGCAAGCTCAGGGCTGCGAACCCCACCATCTTCGGCAAGTCGACCTTGCCCGTCGCTGGGGCATCAGCCCGCGGACATTGGAGAGGTGGCGGTGGCTGAAACGCGGGCCGCGATATCTCGCGCATTGGCGGACATGTCCGGTACCGCTTGGAAGACATCGAAGCTTTGAGGCCGCGCACTTGCGCGGCGACGACCGATGAGGGACAGGGCAGCGGCGGCGGCGATGAGCGATCCTGATCGCAATCCCGCCTTCCAGCGGCGCTGGAGCGAGCCCAGCCCCGCTTACGCGTTGACGAAGACCGTAGAGCGCCCGGAGGACAATGGGCTCGGGCAACTCGGCCTCGCGCTCCTCAAGGCTTGGCGGCGGCAGCAGGCCAGCAACCGGGGGCGCCCCGATGAACGCGGTGACCGAGAATGCGGCGGCGCTGGCCAAAATCGGCGTCCGGACCTACTGCTGCACCATGGGCTATTACAACCAGGCCGGTTCCTGGATTGACGTCCGCACCTTTACCTGGCCCGAGCTCGCAACCCTGCTGACCCAGCATGCGGTGGGCTCCAAGGAGGGCACGTGCATCGTCCCTGCGCTCTTCACCGGCGATCGTAGGCATAATGCTGATGCACGGCAGATCGACGTCGTGTTCCTCGATAGCGATGCTGGCACTACCCTGCAGGAGATCGCGGACGCCATCACAGGGCGTGGCTGGGCTGCGGCGATCAGCTCTACCTATTCGCATCTCACAACCATTGCCCGAGCTAGGCGCGATGCCTGGACGCGGTACCGTGACGCCGCTGGCGATCAGGCAACCGCCGCGGACTTCCTCGTCGCGGAGAAGGGGTACCTTCCGCGCGTCGCGGCCGGGGCCCGGATACACTCCGAAGACGCTCAGTACGTCACCTTCGCTCATCAACCATGCCCCAAGTTCCGCATAGCCTTGCCACTGCTGCAGCCATGGAGGGCGGGGAACTACGACAGCCAGGAACAGGCAAATGCCGCCTGGGATGAGCGGATCGAGGCGCTGGCGGCGGCATTGCGGCTCAGCCACGACCCAGCCTGCACCGACACCGCGCGACTGTTCTACCTGCCTCGCCGCCCGGCCAACGGCCCCTTGCCCGAGACCGCGATGCTCGAGGGCGGTCCCCGCGACATCTTCGCCCTGCCGGGCGCGCCTGACAGTCGCGCTGCTCGGACCAAATCTGGTCGACTTGGGGGCAAGGCGGGCACGACGCCGGGAAGCTTCGTCGATCCGGAGACAGGGGAGATTGTCGATCTCCAGACCTGGGCAGCCAAAGCGGCCAATCAGTTTGAGATCGTCAGGGCGTTGCGGGCACGGCGGCCGGACATCTTCGTCGGCAAGGTGAGCGACGGGATCAAGCAGCACATTCGCTGTGCCAACGAAGACGCCCATACGAACGCCGGTGCCGATGCTGCCACCATAGTCATCGATGCCAGCCAGAGCACCAACCGAGGCTTTGTCTATCACTGTCGGCACGCCCACTGCGATGGCACCGACCGGTTGGTGTTCCTGCGGCGGATGCTGGAGCGGGGTGGCTAAAGGTCGCCGACCTGACTGACCCCCAGTTCCTGGTGGGCGATCTGCCTGCCCCGATCCGCTTTGTTGCCGGCAATCTGCCACAGGTAGTCGACCAGGCCGAACATGCAGTTCTCCGGGTCAGAGCTGATATCTACCAGCGTGGTCCGTTCCTGGTGCGGCCAGGCCGCGTCATGGTGACCGTGGCCGATGATCGAAACATCATGGCGCAGAGCATCCTCCAGATGGAGGAGCATGCTTTGGTCGACGTGATGACCCAGGCTGCGAGGTGGGAACGCTTCGACGGGCGGTCGAAGAAGTGGATCGCTATTGATGCGCCCATGAAAGTGGCTGCAACCTACCGACAGCGCGTCGGGCATTGGCTGCTGCCGGTGCTAGCGGGACTGATCAACGCTCCGACCCTGCGGGCAGACGGCAGCGTACTTGCTGCCGAAGGCTATGACCGGGCCACGGGTCTCCTCCTGAACATGGACGGGGCTGAGTTTCCGACGATCCCTGATCAGCCGAGCGAGGACGATGCGGCAGCCGCGCTGCGCGTGCTCGAAGAGCTGATAGCGACATTCCCTTTGTCGATGGGTCCAGCCGGTCGGTGATGTTGTCCGGCATCCTCACCGCCAGCATCCGGCGATCTCTGCCCACGGCGCCGATGCACGCGTTCAGCGCACCGACGGCGGGGTCGGGTAAATCCATGTTGGTCGACCTGATCAGCCTGATCGCAAGCGGCCGGGAGGTCGGGGTCATCTCGCAAGGCAAGACTGAAGAGGAGCTCGAGAAGCGCCTCGGCGCCCTGCTACTGGCCGGTGACCAGGTGATTGGCATCGACAACTGCGAGGCGCCGCTCGGGGGTGAATTCCTCTGCAGCATGCTGACCCAGCAACTCGTGCGTGCACGCATCCTCGGAGCATCGAAGGCACCGGAGCTCCCGACCAACGCTTTCGTCACGGCCACGGGCAACAATCTCGTCCTGGTCGGTGACCTGACGCGGCGAGCCGTCCTGTCGCGGCTTGATCCCAAGCAGGAACGTCCAGAACTGCTGCAGTTCAAGACGAAGCCAATTGACTTGGTGAAGACAGACCGAGGGCGATATCTCGTGGCCGCCCTGACGATCCTGCGTGCCTATCACATGGCCGGCCGCCCCCGGCAGGCGGATCCACTCGGTTCATTCGAGGATTGGAGCAACTGGGTTCGCGGCGCTTTGCTCTGGCTTGGTTGCGCAGACCCGGTCGATACGATCGAGGGAAGCCGTGACATGGACCCGAAGCTCGATGCGCTGACTGCTGTAGTCACGCAGTGGAATGTCGCCATCGGCGAAGACAGCGTGACGGCGCGCGACGTGATCACTCGAGCCACAGAGCAGCGCATCATGATCGGTCAGGGCTCGCACGGTTTTTCAAGGGCCGAGTACGTCCATCCCGACTTCCGCGAGGCTTTGCTCGCCGTGGCTGGCGAGGGCGGGACTATCAACAGCAAGCGCCTCGGTAAGTGGCTGTCGGGCAATCAAGACCGCATTTTACAGGACCTTCGCCTCGTTCGGGGCGGGTACAGCGCGGGCATCATGCGGTGGAGGCTTGAGCGGGTCAGTACGACGAAGGAGGAGGAGGCACCATAGCGTGGTGGGTTTGGTGGATTTGGTGGGTTCAATCCCACTACCCCATGCGAAGTGTCAGTTTGATAGGATAATGACAGTTTCATAGAGGTAAGGCGGCGAAACCCCACAAACCCGCCAAACCCACCAGATGAACGAGGGACATCGTGTCGGGAACCGTGACGCATTCCCGAGCTACAAGCGCCTGTCACAAACGCAAGCTGTCGTCGTCGTAGGACATCGTCGCCGGGCGAAAGGATGTCGCGTTGCAGCGATGAAGCCCGCTCCGGTATTCTCGCGCCAGCGCCGCGCTGCTCTCAGCGTCGCTGGGAGCCTCGCCATGGTCGGCACGCCGAACCTTCCCGCCTACCACCTGGCCCGCGTCGCCGACCTTGTCCCCTATGCCCGCAATGCTCGCACCCATTCGACAGCCCAAGTCGCGCAGATCGCCGCCTCGATCCGTGAGTTCGGCTTCACCAACCCGATCCTGGTCGACGGCGAGCACGGCGTTATCGCCGGCCAAGGTCGCTTGCCGGCGGCGCGGCAGCTCGATCTGAAGGAGGTGCCAGCTATTGAGCTCAGCTATCTTTCGCCGGCGCAGCGCCGGGCTTATTTGCTGGCCGACAACCGCCTCGCACTCTCGGCCGGCTGGGACGACGACCTGCTGCGGATCGAACTCGGCGACCTACAGGCCGAGGGCTTTGACCTAGCGCTGACCGGCTTCGATCCGGGCGAGATCGCTGGCTTCTTGCTCGATTCCGGGGCCGGCCTGACCGACCCGGACGCCGTGCCGGAAGTCCCGGTTAATCCGGTCAGCCGCCCTGGCGACCTCTGGCGCCTGGGCCGGCACTCCCTGCTCTGCGGCGACAGCACTGACGCCGCGGCAGTCACGACCGTGCTGGCAGGGGTCCAGCCGCACCTGATGGTCACCGACCCGTCCTACGGCGTCGAGTACGACCCGGCCTGGCGCAACCGCGCCGGGCTGAGCAGCACCCCGCGGGTCGGCAAGGTCGAGAACGACGACCGGGCGGACTGGCGGGCGGCTTGGGCGCTGTTCCCGGGCGACGTCGCCTACGTCTGGCACGGCGCTCTGCACGCGACCACGGTAGCCGAAAGCCTGACCGCCTCGGGTTTCGAGATCCGCGCCCAGATCGTTTGGGCCAAAGACCGCCTGGTCATGGGCCGTGGGCATTATCATTGGCAGCACGAACCCGCCTGGTACGCGGTTCGAGGTACCGGCCATTGGGCTGGCGACCGCAAGCAGACCACGCTCTGGCAGATCGCCAGCAAGGGCCAGGATGCCGAGACCACCCACGGCACCCAGAAGCCGGTGGAGTGCATGGCCCGGCCAATGCGCAACAACTCGAGCCCGGGTCAGGCGGTTTACGAGCCATTCTGCGGCTCCGGCACCACGCTAATCGCCGCCGAGTTGGAGGGCCGCTGCTGCCACGCTATCGAGCTGACGCCGGCCTATGTCGACGTCGCCCTGACCCGCTGGCAGGCCTTCACGGGCCAGCCGGCGGTCCTGGACGGGGACGGGCGCAGCTTCGCCGAGGTGGCGCTGGAGCGGGCGCCGGAGGCCGTTCATGCCGGTACCCTTTAAGCCAACCGAAGAGCAGCGCCGGACGGTGCGCGCCATGTCGGGCTTCGGCATACCCCAGGCCGACATCGCCACCCTGATCGAGATCGACGACAAGACGCTCCGCAAGCACTTCCGCCGCGAGCTCGACCGCGGCTCGATCGAGGCGACGGCCAAGGTGGCGCAGACCCTGTTCCAGATGGCCACCTCCGGCGAGAACACCGCCGCGGCGATCTTCTGGATGAAGGCCCGGGCCGGCTGGCGCGAAAAGCACGAGGTGGTGCTCTCGGCCAGGGCGGCAGTAGAGATGACCGATGACGAGCTGATGGAGGAAATCGGCCGGGCCAGCGCGGCTCGGCTGACCATCGATGGCGAATGATGCCGCCTGGGAGCTTGGCCAGCGCCGGGCCATGCGGCGCGACTTCGGGCTGTGGTGCGACCACGCGCTCGCTCCGCAGGGGCTGGCCCCCGCCGCCCACCACCGGCTGCTGATCCGTGAGCTGCAGGCCGTGGCCGATGGCGTGCATGACCGCCTCATGGTGTTTATGCCGCCCGGCTCGGCCAAGTCGACCTACACCTCCGACCTGTTCCCCGCCTGGTTCCTCGCCCAGGGGCGCGACCGCCGGGTGATCGCCACCAGCAACACCGCCGATCTGGCCGGCACCTTCTCCCGCCGGGTACGAGGCCGGATCCGCTCCCATGGCCTGGTGCTCGGCTACCGGCTGGAGCGAGAGGCCGAGGACCTCTGGACTACGAGCAACGGCGGGGAGTACCGCGCCGCCGGCATCGGCGGCGTCATCACCGGCCTGCGGGCCGACCTGGCGCTGATCGACGACCCGGTGAAATCGAGGGAGGAGGCGGACAGCGAGGCGCGACGGCACCGGGTCTGGGAGTGGTTCCAGGATGACCTGCGCACCCGCCTGCGGCCCGGGGCGGCCATCGTCGTGGTCCAGACCCGCTGGCACGAGGACGACCTGTCCGGCCGACTGCTCGAGGCGCAGGGCGGCCAATGGCGGGTGGTGTCCCTGCCGGCCGAGGCTGAGGCCGAGGATCCGCTGGGCCGCGACCCGGGCGAGATGCTGTGGGGCGATGACAGCTACGGCTACGCCGCCTCGCTGGCCCGGGTGAAGGCCGAGGCCAGCACCCGCAGCTGGTCGGCGCTCTATCAGCAGCGCCCGGTGCCGGACACCGGCGACTACTTCCAGCGGCAGTGGCTGCGCGAGGCCGACAGCCTGCCGGACCGGGCGACGCTGCAGGTCTACGGCGGCTCGGACTACGCCGTCACCGCCGCCGGCGGCGACTACACCGTCCATGTGGTGGTCGGCATGGACCCGGAGGGCCGGCTCTGGCTGCTCGACCTCTGGCGCGGCCAGACCGCCGCCGATGCCTGGGTTGAGGCCTTCTGCGATCTCGTGCGCGAGTGGCGGCCGATCGGCTGGGCGGAGGAAACCGGGCAGATCCGCGCCGGCATCGGCCCTTCCTTGAGCGCCGCATGCGCGAGCGTCAGGCCTACGTGGCGCGGCACACCTTTCCGACGCGGGGCGACAAGTCGGTGCGGGCGCAGTCGATCCGCGGTCGCCTAGCGCTCGACGGGCTGCACCTGCTGCGGCACGCGCCGTGGCGGAAGGCCTTCGAGGCCGAGCTGCTGACCTTCCCGGCGGGCAAGCACGACGACCAGGTCGATGCCCTCGGGCTGCTCGGGCAGCTGCTGGACAAGATGATCAAGGGGACCGCGCGCAAACCCGAGGCCAAGGCGCCGAAGGACAGCTGGGCGCGGTTGTTCGATCAGGAGGACCTCGGCGTCGCCGACTGGCGCATCGCCTGACCACAGGGCTGTTCGCCACGGACCAACGACCGTTGGTCGGTGGTGAACCTCGTCCGCCATGCCGGACTACCGAGTAGTGCCATCACACGTCGGCGGTATGTTGGGCACGCTGATACCTCGGGCACGTGAAAGATCGACCAACTGATTTTCGCTGCTGAGTGAGATTACCTGTCGGAAGAGGCTTGCCTCATTCTGGCAGAAGTCGCGTCCCTGGCGCTTGGCATCCGCCGATTGATCGTTCGCCAGTTCAGTTACCCAAATATCCAAACGTCGCTGTGCCTCGCTTGTACCATAGATCCGCTGAAAAATCTCAAAGATACGAGATTGTGCCGCTCGGAGAGAGCCTTGAAACTGGCGAACAAAGGCGTTGTACTCGTCTCCTCGAGGACAGGTTGTTGCCCATACCATCATCCTCGTTTTGAGAGCCTCGATCTCGAACGCTGCCCTTTCGTTCTCAGTCAGGCACCTACGGGCGACCTCTTCTCGGCTGGGTGCAACTGAACCTGGAGCACTTTGTCTGTTGGGCGCCGGGCGGCTTGGCTTTGGCGCCGGGACAGGAGGCGCAGCCGATTGGAATGGATCCGGTTGCGCTTGGCCGAGACTAGGGAAAGCAAAGGGTGCTGCAGAGCCCAGGAAAGCTGCAACCCATATGACTTGCGGCGTCATCATGCTTTTCATCACCGCGGTACTTTCTGCAGCGCTGCGCGTGCGCCCGCATTGTGGGGGGCGGCTATCGAAAGCCAATAGCGCGCCCGCTCCCGATTAGCTGCAACGCCGATGCCTTGCGCGTACATCATGCCGAGATTGTAGGCGGCTGCTGCCTCTCCCTTAGCCGCCGCGACGCGCCAGACGAGCGCGGCGGCAGAGGGATTGACCTCGACACCTTGCCCGCGTGCCAGCAGCAGCCTAAGCTGCGTGAAATGCTCTCGGCTCACCGTCCTGCGCCGCCAAGCCATACCAGTAGGCCGCCTCTGCGAAGTTGGAAGCGCCGGTTTGGGGGCGCTCTACCGTCCAACCCTTAGCAAACCGGGCCGCTCCTCCGGTCACCGATGCCATGCTCGTCCCGAGCGGAGACAGCGGGGGCCTGCCGAGTAGTTGGTTTAGGAAATCCTTTTGTTCGCCCAACTGCGTCAAGGCATCCAAGTCGAGCGCTCCGGTTTCCGCCGCCCCAAGAGATGCCTGCCAGCGTCGAATCGCTAGGCGCATTGCCGTGTCGAAGCGCTGTCCATCGGGTTCACCTTGCCAGTAGCCAAGCGCTTTAAGGCTCATCCTCGCGGCCAGGCGCGATTCCGCTGTCCACTCATCATCGGCGCGGGACGTTGGTGCGGTTAGGGTGGCCACGGGCATGTTGGGGTTGGAAAGTACCGCTAACCGGCTTCGCGCCAAGGGGACGTAGGAACCGCTAGGATACGCTTGCAAATAGGCCTCGAAGTCACCTCGCGTTCCGCCCGCCACCGCTGACTGCCAAAAGACCGTTTCCCGATCCACGGAAGCAGGAACAGGCTGGGTTTGCTGCGGCAGTGCGGCCAGGACCACGTCGGCGTTGAGCCTGTCGACGATCTCCGGCTCCTGTCGGCCTCCTGTCGCCTGCCGCACGTCGGCGCGCACCCGCCGCAGCACCTGCACCACGTCGAGCCCCGGCGTGCGCAGATGTTGGGCCAGTGCCGTGGCATAGGGGCTGTTGCGCCCGGTACCGTCGTCCGCCACCGCCCCGGCCGAGGTGGCATAGGAGACCAGCGTGCCTAGCGGCAGTCGGTCCTGGGCGATCGGCAGCAGGCCGCTGCGCGCCTGCGCCCCGCGGGTGCCCTGGCCAGCCAGCCGCACCACCGCCGGGTTGTTGCGGCAGGCATCGAGCAGGATCACCACCGCGCCCTGGCTACGCCCTGCCGTCTCGGCCAGCAGCTCGCTCAGGGCCAGCGCCTGGCGCGGCACGTCGCGCGCGTCCTCGAGCCGGGCGTCGATGGGCAGCAGATAACTCCTGCGGCGGCTCGCCCGGGGTGGGGCGAGTTGCAGCCCGTGGCCGCTGAAGTAGACCACCGCCAACTCGGCGCCGCGCGCCCGATCGCCGAAGGCGCGCACCGCCTGCAGCAGACCGGCCAGGTCGAGGTCCAGCAGCGGCTCGACCCGGCCGCCCTCAAAGCCTAGCCGGCTAAGCTCGGCGGCCACCGCCCGCGCGTCCGCGCCCGGGTTGGCCAGCGCCGGCATGAGCCGGTAGGCCGCGTTGCCTACCACGAGTGCCACCCGGCCCTGCGCCGAAGCGGACCCTGACCAGCAGGCCAGCAGCAGGGTGGTAAGCGCGAGGAGGAGAGGGAGCGGGGGCCTTGCGGCCGCATCTCGCGCCACCCTGCGCGGACCTCGCCTGCCGGCGCCCGAGGGTTGTTCCGCCGCCCCCTAACGGCCCCACCGGGATAAAGACTTCGCGGAACATGCCCGCCTTCAAAGTTGTTTTACAGGACTTTGTGTTCTGCTGATTGAAAGCTGCAAATGGCAGCCTCGTGAGTGCGTGTTCGCCGTGACCCGGCAAGGTTGGCTGAGCCGACTTCTCGGGCGAGGCCTACCTCAACGCCATCGAGGTGCGCTGGATCTCTGCCGGCTTGCAGCTCAGTTTTGGCCGCTAGAGGGCATGTACCGGCTCTCACCGGCCGGGTCGGCGGGCCTGCTACGTGAAGCCAGCGGCGGGGCCGACGATCCATCCCTGCGGCCGGAGAACGCGTAGGGCGGCGGGGGACAACGCGGGTCTGCGGTTTGCGAATCGAACAAAACTAGAACATGCTGACCCGCATGAGCGAGCCTGGCCCGGTTAGTCCCGAAGTCCTCCGCCGCATGCGGGAGGTGATCACCACCGCCATCGCCACCCGGTCCATGACCGTGCTGGAGGTCGCTGCCGAGGCGCGTGGCCTGGGACGCGGTCTGCAACCGGCACTGCCGGCCGGGGCCGTGACAAGGGCCGTCACCGGGCTGCTGCGGGAGCTGGGGTGCTACCAAACGCCGCACGCGGCGGAGGATGCTGCCGGAGCCGCCCTGAGCCCGGTGGACCCGGCCGAGGTGGCGGACTCGCTGGCTTATGCGATGCGCGCCGACGAGTGCGGCAAGGCGCGACGCACCGGTGTCGAGTATGCCTCCCAACTAGCTGCCGCCCAGCTCGTGCGGCAGCTGACGGCAAGCGGTTACGTCGTGATGCGTCGTCGCTCAGCCCCGGCAAGCCGATAGCGGTGGCTTAGGCCCTGTTTTCAAAGCCACATCCGGACGGCTGTAAGTTGGACAAATGCGAGGTAGCAGGCGGCAAGTTTGTCATAGCGGGTCGCCACACGCCGGTATTCCTTCAGCCTCCCGACCAAGCGCTCGACCACGTTCCTTTCGCGGTAGAGGTTCCAGTCCATGAGCCTCGGCCGCTTCTCGGTCCGGAGCTGCGGGATAGCCGCGGCGATGCCACGCCGGCGGAGGAGGTCCCGTGCGGGCTGCCCGGTATAGCCGCGGTCCCCGACCAGCGTCTTCGGCCGGAGCCGGGGCGGCCGCGGCCACCCCGCCGGACGGCACCGGCCGCGAGCAGGTCCGGTAGCGCCATTCGCTCATTCCGCTCGCCTGGTGTCAGGACAAAGGCCATCGGCCGGCCGCGTCGATCACAGCGCAAATGCAGCTTACTGCCGAAGCCCCCGCGCGAGCGCCCAAGCGCCTGCGCGTGCTGGCCGCCTTTTCCACCGGCCGCATGCCGGTGGGCGCGGATATTGGTCCCGTCCACCATATGGACCTCCCAATCAATGCCGCCCCGCGCGTCGGCCATCTGCCGTAGTGCGGAGAGGATGTGCTCCCACAGCCCGCACCTGGTCCAGCGGTAGAACCGGGTAGCAATGCTTCGCCATGGGCCGAAACGTTCAGGCAGATCGCGCCAAGGTGCCCCGGTCCTAGCCAACCATAGCAGCGCGTCGAGACCGAGCCTGTGGTCCTTGTGTGGTCGGCCCGTGCGAGGGCTTTCCGGCAGCAGGGCTCGGAGCCGCGTCCACTCCGCGTCGCTCAACCCGCGCCTACCGATCGCGCCGGGCACCGTCATAGCGATGGCCGCCATGGCTCTTTACCTCCCGTTGCTTCGCCCAACGGTGAGGACATAGGTGGTTTGCGCAACGGCCCGGGCGGTGGTCCTATGACGGCGGCGCGTCGGCGGCAAAGTGCGACGCCCGGCTGAGGAGGGAAGCATGCGACAGCAATCCCGGCGCGCGCTCCTGCGCCGTGTCACCTTGGCCGCGCTTGTTGCCACTGGCACGGCGCTAGCCGGGCCGGCCTATGCGGCCGAGGACGCCTTCCCCGCACACGAGATCCGCTTTCTCAACGGCTTCGCTCCTGGAGGTACCTCCGACCTGGTCGGGCGCATCCTGGCCGACCAGCTCTCACGGCAACTCGGGCAGCGGGTAGTTGTGGACAATCGCACAGGCGGGGGTGGGGCGGTGGCAGCACAGGAGTTGGTGCGGTCTGCTCCGGACGGCCACACCCTCCTGCTCGGCTCCACCGGCATTCTGGCCATCGCGCCGCAAATGCAGGCCCTATCCTACGATGTGGACCGTGACATGGTGCCGATCGCCAATGTCGCCTCGGCCTACAACATCCTAATCACTGGCCCACGCAGCGAGGTCCGAACTTGGCAGGACTTGGCTAGGTTTGGCCAAGACCCTTCCCGCCGCCTGACATGCGCGACGGTCGGCGCCGGCTCCAGCCAGCAACTTGCTTGCGTTCTCTTTGCCTCGCTGACCGGCGTGCGGATCGAACAGGTGCCCTATCGTGGCGGTGCGCCGGCTATCCTCGATATCGCTTCCGGCCAAGTGGACGTGATGTTCGGCAACATGCCGGAGTTCCTGGGGCAGATCCGCGATGGTGGCCTACGTCCGGTTGGCTACGGCACGGCCGAGCCCTCGCCACTGCTGCCCGATGTGCCTGTCATCTCCCGCACCGGCCTACCGGGCTTCGTGGTCCCGGGCAGCTGGTTCGGCGTGGTAGGCCCGCGGCGGATGCCGCAGGCGCTTGTGGCGCGGTGGAACGCCGAAATCACCCAAGCACTGGCAGACCCAGCGGTGCAGCGCCGCTTGGCCGAGAACGGTTTGCGGCGCTTAGGCGGTTCGTCGGAGGAGTTCGAGCGGCAGATCGCCACCGACCGAGCCAGTTGGGGAGAAATCATTAGGCGGCACAACATTACGCCGGATTGAGTCCTGAGCCGAGAGTGAGTCGACGAACGGCTCGCCGCATGAACGCTCGGCCCTTTGAAAACAAGCCCTAGCGGAGTGGCGGCCCTCGTGGCGGGCATGGACCCGGCGTTCACCTTCACTGTCGACCACTTGGCCAGGGACCAGGCGTTGCGGCTGCCCTGCGCTTGCCGTGTCCGGATCTTCCGGCGCCGGACGCTGATCTCGCTGGCCGGGCGCGATGCTCGGCTGCACTTGATTGGGCTCTGCCGCGAAGCTGTGGTGTTCGGAGTGTGGTGAACCGCCGTTCGTCGGCTGGGTGGTCCAGGAGCAGACCGAAAGAGTCCGAGGTCGACGCAAAGCAGACGTCCGGCTCGTTTGCCGGTAGAACGGCCCGCATGATGGGACACGCAAACATCCAGGTGCAACGCGCCGACCATGTCGGCTTTGCGGTTGCGTCTCTCAATGAGAGCCTTCGGTTCTGGGTTGATGGGCTCGGCGCGCGGCTCGTGCGGACGGGTGAGATGGGGGGCGAGTTCCTCGGCCAAGTGACGGGGGCACATGGGACACGGGTGCGCTTGGCGATAGTGTCGTTAGCGGATCAGACGATCGAACTCTTGTAATATCAAAGCCTGGATCGGCCGAGCGCGCCGGCCAAGCCGTTCGACCCGGGCTTCGCGCATCTCGCTCTCGTGGTCGATGATATCGACGTGCTCCTCGCGCGGATCGCTGCCTACGGCTGGAAGGCACAGGGCACACCTCAGCCAATTGCGAGCGGCGCGCGGGCCGGAACGCGGGTGATCTACGCCGTTGGTCCTGACGGCGCGACGATCGAGTTCATGCAGCCGCCTCTGGTGGCGGCGACCACTGATCCAACCAGTTGAGGGGCTGCTTTCCACCCTTCTCGACAGTCCGACCCAAGCGGTTAGGCTGCCGCCCGTGCCAGCACCCGCGCCACCGTCGTGTGGGTCCATGCCGTCCCGCCCCTCGGCATCAGCACCCCACGCTCGGTCAGTGCCCGCGCGATTGCCGCCTGGCCAGTGACGCCCTCCGCCCGCACCGCGTTCTATAGAGCGAGGTGGGCGCTGATCCCGCTGGCCGGACGCGATGCCCGACTGCACCTGATCGGGCTATGCCGGGAGCTTGTGGTGCGCGGATTGCGGCGAGCCGCCCTTTATTGGGTGGGTCGTGCAGGCGAAGGTCGAACGAGCCTGAGGTCGACCCCTGGCGGCGGCTCGGGATTGCAGGAGTGAACTGCGAAACCCCTCCATGGTTGACCTTCGGCCCATTCTGACGTGGCCTGGAGCCGAGGTGGAACGACGATGTTTGAGCAATGCCGCTGGCTGAACGAGCCTGCCGAGTGGAAGATGGGGGCGGACCACGTTACCGCCGTGACGGACCGTGCGACGGATTTCTGGCGCGAGACGCACTACGGCTTCACTCAAGACAGCGGCCATTTCTTCGGACGCCAGGTGGAAGGCCCGTTCACCGCGACGCCTTCGGGTCCGAGCGCGCTATGAAAGCCTCTACGACCAGGCCGGCCTCATGGTGCGGGTCGACAACGAGACTTGGATCAAGGCCGGAATCGAGTTGTCGGACGGTGAGGCGCTGCTGGGCAGCGTGCTGACCCTTGGGCGTTCCGACTGGGCCACGGGACCCTTCCGCGGTGACCCGTCGGATGTCTGGATCAGGGTCACCGTCGACCGCGGCGTGTTGCGCCTGCAGGCTTCCAGTGACGGCTTACGCTGGCCGCTGGTGCGACTCTGCCCCTTCCCAGCCGCTGAACGGTACATCGTGGGGCCGATGTGCTGCACGCCGGAGCGAGCGGGCCTGAAGGTCCTGTTCAGTGACTATGCCCTGACCTCGCCGACAGGGAAGACACTGCACGACCTGACCTGATCAGGGCTGTGGTTAAGGGGAGCTCTGAACAGCAAAGTTCGACCCCAAGCAGACTTAGACCCTGCGCACGCCAAGGTGCTGCGAGAACCGAAGCAGGTAGCCGTCCGGGTCTTGTACGACGATCTCGCGCGCGCCTACGCACTCGTCGCCCCGGCGGTACCAAGCGTCCTCCATCGGCCGGAACAGCGGCCACCCCTCGGTCTCAAGGCGGGCCGCCACCGCCGCCACGTCGGGCACGGCAATCTGGAAGTTCAGGCCCCGCCCAAAGGGGTGTTCCAGCGGCCCCGTCATCCACGTGCCGCCGCGCTCGACCATGAGGTGGGCGGCGCCGAGCGCGAGATAGGCGAATGGGCGTTCGGGCCGCTCGTACAGGACCGAGAAGCCGAGCACCTCCACGTAGAAGTGCAGGGCACGCGCGAAGTCCGATACCTCGATCTCGGGCACCAGGGCGACCGCCTCGGGCGGCACGGAGGGCGACTGCATCGCCCGAGTTTAGGTCGGGTCGGCGAGAGTCCGCACTCCGCCCTTCTTGACGGCCTGATCCAAGTGATCAGGCTGCCGCCCTCGCCAGCACCCGCGCCACTGTCGTGTGGGTCCATGCCGTCCCGCCCCTTGGCGCCGGCACCCCACGCTCGGTCAGCGCCCGCGCGATCGCCGCCTGGCCAACGACACCCTCGGCGCGCAGCCGCTCTACTTCCAGAGCCAGCCGGTGCGCCGCCCGCTCCGCCGACACCCGCCGCGCCTGGGCCGCTGCAGCGGCGCTGGGGCCCGCCGCCGGCCGGTAGCCCCGGTCGCCGCCCAGCAGCGCCCCACGAGCCTTGGCGGCCCGCAGTGCGGCCCTCGTCCGCTCACTGATCAGCTCTGCGCTCCTTCTGCGCCATGGCGGCGTAGATCCGCATCATCAGATCGTCGGCGCCTGGCATATCGGCCGCTCGGATCGCGTAGCCTTCCTCCAGCAGCCCCGAGAGGGTGTGGGCGCGCCGGGTGATCCGATCGAGACGGGCGGCGACCAGCACCGCGCCGAGCTGCCGGCAGCGGGCCAGCGCCGCCTGGAAGCCCGGCCGGCGGTCATCCTTGCCGCTGGCCACGTCCTGGTACTCGGCGACCAGCGTCCAGCCCTGCGCCGTGATATAGGCCTGGACGCTGGCCTGCTGCGCCTCCTGCCCGAGGCCGCTGTGGCCTTGCTCAGCAGTGGAGACCCGCAGGTACCCGACCGCCAGCCGGGCGGCGCCGTGGGCCAGCGTAGGCCGCATCAGCCCGCCTCGGCGATGCGGTACACCGTGTAGCTGCCTTTGGCGCCCTCCTTGCCGGGCCCGACCTGGCGGACCCGCTCGGCGGCCTCGACCGACAGGCCCTGGCGCTTCTTCAGCCCGGCGAAGAGGCCCCGGACCGTGTGGGCCTGCCAGCCGGTCGCGGCCATGATCTGGGCCACCGTCGCGCCCTCCGGGCGGCGCAGCAGGGCGAGCACCTGCTGCTGCTTGGTGCCTTCGCGCGGCTTGCGCGGGCCGGCGGAGCGGGGTGCCGGGGCAGGCTTGACCAGGATGGCGCGAAGGGTGGCGATGGCGTCTTGCAGGCCGATGCGTCCGCCGACCTCGTCGTCCCAGGCGGCGAGCGCGCGACGGGCGGCGTCGCGCAGGTTGGGGCGGGCGGAGGAGCGCCGCGGCGGGCTGCTGGGCGGCCTCGGCGTCGGTGGGCGCCACCAGGGCTTCCGCAGCCGCGGGCGGCGCCAGCGGCGCGCTACTGGGCTCCTGTGCCGCGTAGGGGGAGCGTGCCGAGCGCCGTCTGTTCGACGCCGTCCTTGGCCTCGTCCGCCGTCACGGTGTCGGCAAGCGCGGCAGCGATTGCCGCCATCCCCGCCTCGGTTATGCGCACCGCGGGCCGTGTGCCGTCCTGCTGATTCCAGCGCAGGCCGGCGAACTCGTCGAGACGCCTCGCACTCCTCGACGTAGCCCTGCTTGAGCAGGTTGCTCAGCACCGCCCGGGCGGCGGCGGTCGGCAGCTTGTCGGGCGGCGCAGCCCGCCGCAGCGGGTGTTGCGCGGCCTCGGCGAGGATGCGGCGGGCGGTGTCGGAGAGGGCCATGGTGGGGCTCCTGGGTGCGGCACCCGACCAGCCGGGTGCTACTGCCCGGAGCCCCGCCGGGCGCACCCGGTCGGGGCCGTGCGGCAGGCGGGGCCGCGTCAGGCGGCGGCGGCCTCTGCGGCGATGCCGGCGTCGAGCACGAAGCCGCTGAGGTAGGGCCGGCCGGCCGGGAGGCCGGTCTCGCGGGCGGTGCGGCGGTTGATGCGCCAGCCCATCCGGCGCGCCGTCGTCGCCGCGATCGCCTCGGTTATCCCGGCGCCGGCATGCATCGCGTCCTGCACACCGTCCGCGAAGTGCCGCCCGTGCCGGCCGTCGAGGAAGGCGCGCACTGCCTCGGCCTCGGCGCCGGTGGCCTGCTGGATGGCCGCGAAGGCGACTGGCCAGGCGGCCTCGGCCTGCTCGCCCATGGTGCCCCAGAAGCCCCAGGCGGTGTTCTCGGTCGGCAGGGTGGGGCTGGTCATCGGGGCGGTCTCCGTCTGGCGTGACCGACCATTCGCTCTGCTGACAGCGGAAGTGAAGCGGAATAGCAGCTTCAGCGAACCAACCGAGAGAGGAGCCCGCTGCCACATGCGGCAGCTTTCCGCTGTTCAACAGCCCCCTCCGCATAGTCGAGCGGCTGTAGGGGACAGGGGACGACACCATGAGCGACGACGAAGTCGCGACGAAGCTTCGCCGTGCACGAGGCGGTCTGCCCCTCACAATGGGAGCAGGGCGTTCGACTGCCGCCTTGGTAAGCTCACCCCGTGCTTTGATCTTATGAGATGCGGACGGGCCCCTTGTCCTGTCCCGGCCTTGGCTCCCACCCGACGAACTTCCTGCTCAACGGGTGGAAATCCCTCGCTCGCCCAGGCTTCACCTGGCTCCGGGATGCGTCACGACGCGCTGCCTCTGTTCACCGAGACCCGTGATGCCAAGCCGCACCGTGTCTTCGATGCCCAACCACACCGGCTCTGGCTTGATGCCCATGCCAACGCCGGGCGGCGTGCCGGTGGCGATGATGTCACCAGGCAGCAGTGCTCATGTACCGGCTGACGTAGGCAATAATGGTCTTCACGTCGAAAATCATCGTCCGCGTGTTACCGTTCTGCATCCGGCGGCCATTTACCTCCAGCCACATGTCCAGCGCCTGGGGATCAGCCACCTCATCGGCCGTGACCAGCCAGGGGCCGACGGGGCCGAAGGTGTCGCAGCCCTTGCCCTTGTCCCACTGCGAGGACTGCATCTGGTAGGCTCGTTCGGAAACGTCGTTGACCACGCAGTATCCGGCGACGTGGGAGAGGGCCTCATCCTCGCTCACGTACTGCGCCCGGGTTCCGATGACGACACCGAGTTCAACCTCCCAGTCGAGCTTCGTCGCGCCGATCGGCATCACCGTGTCGTCATCCGGCCCGCAGAGTGCCGACATGGCCTTCAGGAAGACGATGGGTTCGCTCGGCACGGCAAGCCCCGCCTCGGCAGCATGGTCCGAATAGTTCAGCCCGATGCAGATGAATTTCGACATCCCGATATAGGGTACGCCCATCCGTGGGCTGCCTTCGACACGCAGCAGGGACGGCGCATCAAGCCTGGCGAGCGCCGCCAGGCCCTCCGGCGCCAATACTGCCGGGTCGATGTCGCGCAGATGGCCGGACAGATCGCGGAGGACGCCGTCCTTGTCCACAAGACCCGGCTTCTCGGCGCCGGGGGCGCCGTAGCGGCAAAGCTTCATGGTGATTCCTTGTTGGTGGTCCGAGACTGGACAGCCCTTCTCAGAGGCCTGACCGGCTCCTGCCCCGCACGGCGGGATTGACGACGTTGACGGGCCATTCGCCGCGCAAGACCCGCGCGACCTCTGATGGCGCGCCAGCCTGCAGCCCGACCAGCGCTTCCTCGCTGTACCAAGCGACATGTGGCGTCAGGATGACATTGTCCCGCCCCCGCAGCGGGTGCACCTCCGGCAGGGGCTCCGGGTCGGTGGTATCCAGCGCGCACCCAGCCAATCGGCCGGAGTCGAGCGCCCGGACCAGGGCGGCGGTATCTACAATCGGTCCGCGAGCGACGTTCACCAGGACGGTGCCAGGCTTTATCGCCGCGAAGGCTGCATCATCGAACATGCCCCGCGTGCCAGCGGTCAGCGGCGGGTGCAGTGAGATGATGTCGGCATCTCGCAGCAGGTCACCGAACTCCACCCTCTCCGCCTTCAGGTCGGCCTCGACATTGCCGACGAACGGGTCGGCGTAGAGGATCCGCATGCCGAAGGCCGCCATGCGCCGCGAGACCTGCCTGGCGATGTTGCCGAAGCCGACCAGGCCGAGTGTCTTGCCCGCCAGCCGGAACATCGGCTTGCCCGGCGGCACCGCCCACTCCCCGCTGCGGACCCGGCGGTCATAGAAGCTGACCTTGCGCGCGGCCGCGAGGATCAGCGCGCAGGCGTGCTCGGCGACCTCCTGCACGCAGTAGGTCGGGTTGTTGGTGACGATGATACCCGCCTGCGTCGCCGCTTCGAGGTCGATCGTATCAACGCCAATCCCGTAGCGGGCGATGATCTTGCAGCGCGGCATGGCGGCCATCACCTCCGCGGTGATAGGCCCCGCATAGGTGTTGAGCAGGGCGTCGCAATCGGCTGCTTCGGGCAGGAAATCGGCCGGTGCGGCAGCCTTGAAGGGCACCAGCGAAGCCAGCCCGGCCAGCGTTTGGTGCTCCACATCCAGCGACTCCCAGACGTAGTCGCTGAGGACAACCTTCGCGATCTGCGGCATCGCTCAGTCCCTCACCTTGACTTTGAACATCCGCCAGGGGCGTTCCACGAGGTCCGGACCGCCCGAGAACATGGGGACACGGTTGAGCTGAGACGCCGTGAAGTAGGCATGGCCATCCGGTGCAATGGACGGGGTGATCGGCCAGACCAGGTCGGGCCGGCTCACCACCAGGTCGGAGGCGCCGTTGGCCTCCGGGCGGATGCGCCGCAACCCGTTGCTCTCGCCATCCGTCAGGTACCAGGTGCCATCAGCATCGCGGCAGATGCCGGCGATCCAGGGGCCACCCACGTCGAAGGCGACAGAGACCCGCTCCGCGATCTCGGCGTCGGTCAGGGTCCGGTCCTTGAAGGTGTCGACATGCGCCTTGAAGACCTTTCGGCCGAACAGGCACATGAAGAAGATGATGTCGGGGTCGGTGCCGAACTCGAGCAGGTCGTTGTGGATGTACATGGGGTTGCCGTTCAGCAGGTGAACGCGCCGCCCTTCCATCGTCGGCACATCCTCCGGCGCACAGCGCATCAGCGGATGCCCAACCAGGATCCGGCGATAGCTGTTGTCGCGCAGGTCGATCACGTAGAACGACCCCTCCTTCGACTCCGCCATGAAGGCATGGTCGCCGTGGAAGCGCATATGCGCGAGGCGGGTACCCGGGTGAGCGTCCTTGGGGTCGAAGATGATGACCCGCTTGGTGGCGCCGGTGGCGATCTCGATCTGGACGACCTTCACCGCACCCGGGATGGCGGTGCCGAAGTACGGCGCCGCTGCATCCAGCACCCAGAGGTTCCCCTTGCTGTCGGGAATGATGCTGTTTACGTCGACAAAGTGCTTCGTTGGGTCCTTGCCCTCGCCCCACTCGTTCCACTCGTTCCCTGGGAACGGCTTGAACGTACCGTCCGGGAAGACTTCCACCACGCCAGGCGTTGCCCCGAGCCATCCGGGCATCGAGGAGAACAGTCTGCCCTCACGGGTCATGAGGGCGCTGTTCCAAAGGAAGTCGTGGGATCGGGCAATCTCGATCGGCTCGAACAAGGCAGTGCTCCGGAGGATGAGGGATAGCAAGTCAGCAGGTCAGGCGACGAAGGCCTGCAGGAGAGAGGCGAACCGCACGGGCGCCTCCTGCATCGGGTAGTGCCCGGCTTCGAGGATGGTCTCGAACTGCACCGAGGGGAGCACGCCGTCGAGCTTCCCGCGCAGGTCCGCTTCCTTGAAGCCATCGGTGTCGTGCGCGCCGGTCAGCACCAGGACAGGCATGGCAAGCCGCGGCAGGGCGTCGGCGAAGCCAGGGCCCAGCAGCATGTTGCTGAAGTAGCCGAGGCGCGCTGCCTCGGTGGAGGTCTCGCGCGAGCGGCGGGCCTTGTAGTCGAGCCAGGCAGCGTCGTAGCGGCCACCCGTCACCGCGGCGACGATGTCGCGGCAGGCGCCCTGGTCACGGGCCACGGCTTCGAAGAAGGCCCGGCCGCCTTCGTCCAGGGTCAGGCCATCGGCGGAGACCGGGGCGCTTAGGATGACATGCGTGACCCGCGAGGACAGCTCGAGCGCGAGCTTCAGCGCGATCATGCCGCTCATCGAGTGGCCCGCGACAGCGAAGCGCTCGATGCCCAGCGCGTCGACCAGCGCGACGAGGTCGCCCACCGCCTGGTCGAGCGAGAAGCCGTCCAGGTGGCGGGACAAGCCGTAGCCCCGCAGGTCAGGGAGAATAACGGTAAAGCGGGACTGGTCGATGTACGGCTCGGCGGGCGCGTAGGTGGTGTGGTCACCGAGCCAGTCGTGAATGAGGACGATCTTGGTCGGACCGTGTCCGATGGCCTTGAAGCCCAGCATATTAGTTCCTCCTGTTGCCGACGGGTTGGTTTGCACGCGTGTCACAGCAGCCCGATGGACAGCCAGGGCACTGCGGCGACGATGATGACGGAGAGGATGACAGCGGAGAGGTAGGGCCAGACGCGGCCCATGACCTCGTCCGGAGAGGCGCGGCCGATGGCGCAGGCGGCATAGAAGCCGACGCCGAAGGGCGGCATGAACAACCCGACGCCCATGGCGAGCACGGCAACCACCGCGTAGTGCACCTGGTGGATGCCCATACTCTGGGCGATGGGGAAGAGCAGCGGGCCGAAGAGCACGATGGCCGGGATGCCTTCCAGTAGACTCCCGAGCAGGATGAAGAGAATGACGGACACCGCCATGAAGCTGGCCGCTCCGCCCGGCACCGCCCTCATCAGGGCGGCGAGGTCGCGTGAGAAGCCGGACTGCGTCAGCGCCCAGGCCATGGCGGTTGCCATGCCGAGGATGATAAGGATGGAACCCGACAGCGATGCGGTTGAAACGAGCAGCGGATAGATCCGGCGCCAGTCAAACTGACGGTAGACCAGCAGCCCAGCTACGATGCAGTAGACGATGCCGATCGTCGACACTTCGGTCGCCGTCGTGATGCCCTCGACGACGGAGGCTCGGATGATGAACGGCAGCGCCAGGGCTGGCAGAGCGGTGACGAAGACCTTTGCCAGTTCCACGGTAGTCAGACGCTTCGTGGCGGAGAGATCATCCTTTGCCGAGCGCAGGGCGCACACGACCGCGATTGCCACGCCAGCGACGAGCGCGGGCAGCAGCCCCGCGGTGAACAGGGCGGCGATGGAGACGCCGGTCACTGAACCGAGAATAATCAGCACGAAGCTCGGGGGAATTGTCTCCGTCTGCGCACCCGTCGCGGCAAGCAGAGCGACCAGGTCGCGGCGGTCTGCGCCGCGTTTCTCCATCTCGGGGAAAAGCATCGGCGCCACGGCGGCCATGTCCGCCGCCTTCGAGCCTGAGATGCCCGACACCAGGTACATCGCCCCGATCAGGACGTAGTGCAGGCCGCCCCGCACATGGCCCAGCAGACTGGCCATGAAGCCCACCAGGGCTCGGGACAGCCCGCTCATCTCCATGAACAGCCCGAGCAGCACGAACATGGGGATCGAGAGGAGGATGATGTGGGAAATGCCCTCATCGATCTCGGCCGACGACGACCTCAAGCGGCACGCGGGTAGCCATTGTGATGTAGGCTACTGTTGCCGCGCCGAAGGCAAAGCCGATGGGCACGCCCAGCAGGACACCGCCAGCGACCAGCACGACGAAGAAGAGCAGGAGGTTGTACTTCCCCATGGCGATGATGAGCGGCTTGCCCAGCACGAGCGCCGCCACCAGCACCGCCAGCACCCCGGCGGCACCGGCGAGCTGGCCGAGAGTGGCCACCCGCAACAGCCGGGCTCCGCAAAGTGCCAGCATGAAGGCGAGCCCCACGCCAATGCCAAGCACCCGCAGGCCGTCGGGCATTTCGAGGGCCGGGGTGGTGATGATCCACTCTCCGATGGCGTATTCGAAGGCCGGAGCGATTAGCAGGCACAGCAGCAAGGTGATGACGAGGGTTGAGAACGCCTCCAGCAGGGCGCGCGTCCCTCCGCCCACCATGCCAAGCACAAGCATGAGCCGCATGTGCTCGTTGCGGCCGAGGGCAATGACCGAACCGAACATGACGAGCCAGAGGAAGAGCACCGAGGCAAGCTCGTCTGCCCAGTTCAACGGCTGACCGAAGATATATCGGGCGATGACCCCGGCCAGCAGGATGCAGGCGATCATCACCACCAGCATCGCTGCCACAGGCGATGCCAGGGCCAGGACAGCCGCTTCTGTCCTGCCAGCGAGACGTTGATGCGCCGGAAGCTGTTCCAGTCCGGTGGCCGCTGCCTCGGCCACCGTGGCGTTCCCGTGTGCTTGCATGGCGGTCACGAAAGCTCGCCGGCGTACTTCGTCAGCAGCTGCCAAGCGGCAGGCTCGTAGCGGCCGCGCCATTCGCTGTAGAAGCCCGTGGAACGCAGCGCGCCCACGAAGCTGGCGACGTCGGGCTGAGTGAAAGCGATGCCCGCCGCGGTGAGGCGCTGCTTCAACGAGTTGTTGAGTTCCGCCGACAGCGCCCGCTGCCGAAGGCCTTCGGCGTTGAAGTTTCGCGTGACGACCGCCTGCATGTCGGCCGGCAGCGCACCCCAGGCGCGACGGCCAGCGAGCAGCCAGGCGCCGTCCCAAATGTGGTTGGTTTCCGCGACGTGCTTCTGCACCTCGAAGAACTTCGCGGTCTCGAAGACCACGAGCGGGTTCTCCTGGCCATCGACCAACTGCGTCTGGAGGGCCGCATAAGCCTCGCCCAGGTTGATGTTGACTGGGGCCGCGCCCAACCCACGGAACAGGGAGGTGTAGAGCGGGCTCACCGGCACGCGGATCTTGAGCCCTTTGAGGTCGTCGGCCTTCTGGACCGGGCGGTTGCTCGTGCTGAGTTGGCGGAAGCCGTTGTCCCAGACCGTGGTGAAGGGGTGGACCCCAGCCTTGGCGAATGCGTCTCGGATGTGCTCGCCGAGGTCGCCGTCGATCGCCTTCCACACCTCGTCGTAGCTCTTGAAGGCGAAGCCCATGCCGTAGATGCCTGCGACCGGCACGAAGGTGCTCAGGATCAGGCCCGCGGTGGTGAAGAACTCGACGCCGCCGCTGCGGAGCTGCGACATCATCTGGCTGTCGCCGCCCAGCTGGCTCGCACCGAAGACCTCGATCTTCAGGGCGTTCCCAGTGTCTCGCGCGGTCTTTTTGGCCGCGGCCACGAGGTGCGTGTGCACCGGATGGGTCAGCGGGAAGCCGTGCGCGAACTTGTACTGGAAATCCGCTGCCCGCGCCGGGCGCACGAGGCCAGGCATGGCCAGAGCGAAGGAGCCGGCGGCGGCGATGGACGTCAGACGACGGCGAGTGATGGCTTCCATGGTGGTTCCTCCTGCCTGCGCTCCTGATTGATCGCAGGAATTTTTTGTCGTCTGACGGCTATAAGATTGTCGACAATCTTTCAATCATCGCAAGAAAGGGCAATCTTTAGGCTGCTAAAACAAGAACTTGACGGGATTCGGCCTCATGGCACGAAAATGCAATCCGAACCGCATGGCTTGAATCAAAGCGAGAATGGCATTTGCGCGCGATGGATTGCCGACATATACAAAGCATCGTTTGTCAGGTCGGAAGGACCCCAATGGCTTCGGTAGAAGCGCAACTCGAACTGGTCCAGACGAAGACTCTAGCGTCGCTGGTGCAAGGCAAGATCGTCGACATGATCCGCGACGGCAAACTTGCCGCCGGGGAGAAACTCGTTGAGGCCGGCTTCACCGACAAATTCGGCATCAACCGGGCCGCGGTGCGGGAAGCCTTCCGCGCTCTGGAGGAAGCCGGGCTGGTACGGCTGGAAAAGAACCGCGGCGCCTTCGTGCGCGAGTTCTCCCGGAACGAGGCCATTGAGCTCTACGAAATGCGCGCTTGCCTCGAAGAGATGGCCGGGCGCCGTCTTGCGGCGGTCATCTCGGACGGCCAGCTTTCGGAACTGACGCGGCTGAACAACCGCCTCGGGACGCATGCGCGCAAGAATGCCATCGGGCAGTACTACCCGCTGAACGTTGGCTTCCACGACCGATTAGTCGAGTTGACCGGGCATGGTGCCCTGCTCACCATTTATCGTCGCCTGGCTGACCAGATGCACCTGCTACGCCAGCGCGGCTATGGCTCCGACAACAGGGCTCGTGCTGGCCCATGCGGAACACGCCGCCGTCCTGGAGGCGCTTGCCCTGCGGGATATCGAGGCAGCAGGTGCAGCAATGCGCGTTCATGCGGTCAATGGCATGGCCCGCTACCTGCAGTCGCAGGCTTAACGACCCAAAAAGGTTCAGAGAATTTCATTCCCCGGTTGCTACCGGTGCTCCAGTCGGTCTCCTCACAACCTGTCTCTCCCGACCAGGGCACCGCGCAGAGGCGCAGGTTTCCTGCGGTTTTCGGCCGCGACCTTGATGGTGCAACGGCGGAACGAGGGCGGCTCTTCTCTCCGAAAGGCCGGAGGCTCTCCGGACCTTGAGGGTTGGCCGATTTTGCCAACAAGGTTTAAGGCCTTGTTTTCGAGCCATCTTCGGCGCGGCTCCCCTGCTCCGATTCAGCAATTCCACCGCCTGACCAAAGGATCGGAGAGCGAGAATCTCGCTTCGGCCCCGAGGTGGCGAGCGGCCAACGTACCGAGAATTCGGATCTCGGGTGCTCCGCCAGTTGGCCTGGGCGTCCTGCTCTCCGTGAGATTGACCGACGCGCTAAGCGGCAGGTTCCCTGGGGTCTTCGGGGGAGGCCTGCTGACCGGCCCGAGCCAGCGAGGGCGGAAGGTGGCTCTCTCGCCGCCTACTCTCTCCGGACCTGTTGCCTTGGCCGATACAGTACGGATCCCAGGAATCAAGGCAGAACGGCGATTTCAGCGCGATCGCCACCCGGGGCACCCGCCGATGCTGCTTCGCCTGCAGCCTGAAACTCGTTGTATGCCTTGTCCCAATCCACAGCCGGAAAGGCCTCCCAAAGGCTCTGGAGGAAGTCCGGCTTGTTCAGGGTCTCGAACGTGACGTCCTTGTAGGTCTGCTTGAGCTCCATCTTCTTGATCAGCTCGTCCGCCTTCGGGATGACACTTTCCAACTGTTGCCGCAGCCAGCGGCGGGCGTGGTCATCGGTGGGATTGGGTGACAGCAGTTGCCCGCGGAATTTGTCAGGCGGGTTCGCCAACACCGTTGGAACGTAATAGGCGACGATCTCGTCGCGGGACGCATCGAGGCTGCTTTGCAGCTTCTCTCATCACCTTGGCTTGGGATTCCTCCAGCTTGGCGCGCAGATCGTCGAGCCGCTGCTCAAACAATGGCTTCTGCGCCTTCAGCAGCACACGGCCGTGGTCCTTGCCGAGCGAGGGCGTGAAATTGTCCCGGATGTCCTTCAGCGCATCCTCAATATGCTTTGAGGACAGCTCGCTTTCGCGGTCGATCAGGTCAAAGGTCGTGTTGAACCTCGACTGCGCTCCCTCCGCCGCTCCGAGGTTCTGGATGACCTTGGGAATCGCCAGCTTGCGGCGCTGAATGGCCGCGCCGGTCAGATTCAGTTCCACGTATTGCAGGTAGGGCTCGAAGACGCGGACCTGGCGGGCGACGTCGAAGCTCGCCGGCGGCGCATCCTTCAGGCTTTGCTCGACCTCCGCAAACTGTGTAGGCGGGATATCGTCCGACCGAACCTCGACGGCTTGCTCCTGGATCCTTTCCCGTTCCTCGGGCGTCCTCGCCATCGCCACGGCGATCGCCTTGGCAGCCGGGGAAAGCCGAGCGAGGGCTTCGCGCACCTGCTCCGGAGACAAGCGGAGCGCGTTCGGAGCCTCGGTTTCCCGCCGGTCGGCCTCGAGGTACCGGGCGATGGGCGTGAAGATGAAACCCGCGTCGTCAACCACCAGGAGGCCGGTGCGCAGCCCTGGGGTTGAGCGCACGGTGAACCGTCCCGGGTTTGCCGGAGGCCGATGAGCTTGAGTCAGGCCGCCACCGCAATCTCCTGCTGGCGGGCATAGTAACGCGCCTCGGCCTCGGCGGGCGGGATGTTGCCGATCGGCTCGAGGAGACGGCGGTGGTTGAACCAGTCCACCCACTCGAGGGTGGCGTACTCGACGGCCTCCAGGTTGTGCCACGGGCCGCGTCGGCGGATCACCTCGGCCTTGAACAGGCCGATGACGGTCTCGGCGAGCGCGTTGTCGTAGCTGTCGCCGACGCTGCCGACGGAGGGTTCAATACCGGCCTCGAGCAGGCGCTCGGTGTAGCGGATCGCAACGTATTGGCTGCCCCTGTCGCTGTGATGAATGAGGCCCGCCCTTCAGCGGCCGGCGGTCGTGCAGCGCCTGCTCAAGGGCATCGAGGACGAAGTCCGCATGTGCCGTCCTCGACACCCGCCAGCCGACGATGCGGCGGGCGAACACATCGATGACGAAGGCCACATAAACGAAGCCCTGCCAGATCGCCACGTAGGTGAAATCCGACACCCATAGGGCGTTCGGGTGCGGCGCCCGGAACTGGCGGTTCACCTTGTCCGCTGGGCAAGGCGAGGCCTTGTCGGCGATCGTGGTCCTGGTCTCTTTGCCGCGGACAACGCCACAGAGCCCCATCCGCCGCATCAGGCGTTCCACCGTGCAGCGGGCTATCGCGGTGCCATCCCGGCCTAACTGCCGCCAGACCTTGCGGGCGCCGTAGACCCCGAAGTTGGCCGCATGCACCCGCCGGATCTGCGCCATGAGCACCAGGTCCTGCCGAGCTCGAGGCGAGGCCCGCGTCGGATCAGCACGCTGCGCGACATGGGCATGGTAGGTCGACGGAGCGATCCGCAGCATCCTGCAGATCGGCTCGACACCGTAGACCTCGCGGTGATCGTCGATGAAGGTGATCATGGCTTCGACCGGCGGTCGAGCTCCGCCATCGCAAAATACGCCGAAGCCTTGCGTAGGATCTCATTGGCCTGCCGCAGCTCGCGGACCTCGCGCTCCAGCCCCTTGATGCGCTCTCGCTCCTCCGTCGACGCTCCGGACCTCTGGCCCGCATCGCGCTCGGCCTGCCGCACCCACTTCCGCAGCGCCTCGGCCGTGCAGCCGATCTTGGCCGCGATCGACCCAATCGCGGCCCACTGAGAGGCGTGGTCGCCCCCATGGTCCAGCACCATCCGCACCGCACGCTGCCGGACTTCAGGCGAATAGCGGTTCGACGTCTTCTTGGTCATTGCCCCATCCTCTCAACGATTGAGGCCTCCGGCAAACCCGGGACGGTTCACGGCGATCCCGGCGCCTCGGAGAACCGCTACAGCAGCGAGATCTCCAAACCCCATGCGCATCACGCGCTCATCGAAGTCCAGAATCACCGTGATCAGCACCGGATCGAGGCGCTTCGCCAGGTGGGCCAGGGCCTCGGCGGGTTCTTGCTGGATCCCCGGTGCCGCATAGCAGACTGAAACCTGGGCACCGCCGATGCACGCCGCCATTCCCGCCGAGTCCAGCGAGACAAACATCGGTCCAGTCATGGAGTATCTGCCCTTTCGGACCGCTCACGCCGCGGCGTCAGCTTGCGGCGCCTGGGCGAGAACAAAATGAACGCCTCGGAGTCGGGTGTGGACTCCCACAGGGCGAGTTGACGTGCGTCGGAGCCGGCTGGCTTGGCGCGCTGCAGCCCGCGGACACGCTGCCAAGGCGCATCCACCCGCGCCGGGGTGTCGAACAACGCGAGCTCGGTCTCTCGTGCGCTCTCGTCATCTGGCGTTGCCACCAGAGCGCCCTCCGGATCGTAGATTGGCGCCCAGGCGATCTTCCCCGGATCGAAGAGATACTCGTACTGACCGGCGACGGGGCCCTGCACCCGGACGCGAACCTGCTGCATGCCGGAGGCGGGCGTCGGGCGGAACGGCAGGACCGTGGGCTTCAGCTCCGGGCGGCGGCGGTTGTCGATGTGCCAGTCGGCGCGCAGCTCGATACCGCCTCGCCCCGCCTCAATGCCTTCGACTTTGCACGACAGCCGGGCGATCGCCGTGCCCAGGCTCGCCAGGGCCAGGGATGAGGTCGGTGGCAGAGTCGGAAAAACGTAGATGTGCACCTCGGCCTGCATCGACTGGATGCGGTCAAGCGCCTCGGGGATCTCGAAGTAGATGATCTGCCCGGGGCGCGGCAGGCGACCGCTGGTGTATGCAGCCAGGACGACGATGGTCCGCATGTTCTCGGCGTCTTTGGGAAGGTCGCCATTAGCCTCCGCGTAGAGGCCGTCGATGAACTGCATTGTCCACCACGTGTATGCTTCCTTCATGCCCGGGTCGTAGGGAACCGCCTGGCGCACGGCTTCATCCACATGCTGGCGCAGCGCGACAGAATGCGGCTCGTTCGCGGGGCCTTCCAGCAGAACGCCGGCCTCGCCATTCTTGACGTGTAGGGCGAAGCCGGTGAGGTTGTGGGAGCCTGTGAAGGCGGCGGCTTGGCCATCGCCCATGTCGAGCAGATAGACCTTGCTGTGCACCATGGGGTGGTAGCGTGCGAAGGGGTGCCTGTTGGTGCCGGTTGGCCGCGTATGTCCCAGATGGACGTGAAGGGCGGACGACGCGACGTCAGCCGCAAGCAGGCGGTCCAGCGCGTCGAAGGCGCGCCAGGTGGCAGCGCCGACGACGAGTTGAGCAAGCTTGCTTGGGTGCGCGCGCAGCGGCGCGGCGATGGCCTCGATCCCTTCCACCGTCATGAAGCCGGCGACGAATGATGCCTTGGCGCAGCGCGTGAGGCGATCGCGCAGCAGCGAGGCGATCTCGTGCTGCGGCTGATCGAAAAGGACCTGGACCGTGACCGTCATGCGCGGAACCGCCCATGTCCTGGGGTGGTACGGCGTCGACCGTCCCCACCGGTGGAAAGGGGAAGCTCGCCCATCTTACCCGTCTGCCTCTGGCAGGGCGAAGGCGCCTGGCCAGCCGGGCATTGTCAGCTTCGTGGTTTCTGGCCGGAACGAAGAGACGGGGCCAGAATGGCGAGATGACGTCCGAGCCCGCCACCTACCCCGGATACCGCTTCCCAGCCGAGATCATCAGCTACGCCGTCTGGCTGTACCACGTGTTCGGCCTGAGCCTGCGCGAGGTGGAGCTTATCCTGGCCGAGAGAGGCATCGTCGTCAGCCATGAGAGCATCCGGCAGTGGTGCCTCAAGTTCGGCGCCGACTTCGCTCAAAAGCTTCGTCAGCGCAGGCCCAAGCCGGGCGACACTTGGCACCTCGATGAGGTGTTTCTGAAGATCAATGGCGAAGCTGCATTATCTCTGGCGCGCGGTGGACCAGCACGGCGTCATGCTCGACATTCTGGTCCAGGACCGAAGGAATGCCACGGCCGCAAAGCGCTTCTTCAAACGCCTGCTCGCTGGGCTGAAGTACAAGCCAAAGCGCATCGTCACTGACGGCCTGCGTAGCTACGGGGTCGCGCACCGCGAGATCCTGCCCGAGGTGAAGCACCGAACCAGTCGATATCTGAACAACAGAGCGGAGAACTCGCACAGGCCGACGCGGCGTCGAGAACGCCAAATGCAGCGGTTCAAGTCACCGGAGCAGGCGCAGCGCTTCCTGTCATCCCACACCATGATCTACGGCCACTTCCATCCGCGGAGGCATCTGATGACCGCGATCGAGTTCTGCAATGCCCGCGCTAAGGCCTTCCGGATCTGGCGGCAGGAGACGTGCGTCCGAATTGCAGCGTGATCACAAAGTGCGTCGTGCCGTGCGATCAAACGCGTCTATCAGTCTAACAACTTGACTATGCCCGCTCGAAGTCGCGGGCCAGCCGCCGGTTGCGGCTGATCCAGCCGATGGTGCGCTCGACGATCCAGCGCTTCGGCAGCACGACGAAGCGGTGCCTATCGCAGCGTCGCACGATCTCCATCTTCCATGTACCGGTGCGGGCGACGGCGGCGGCCATCTTCGGCCCCTGATAGCCTGCATCGCCGATGATGCGCTCGACAAGGGGAACAGCCTGCGCGCCTGGCGCAGCAGCGGCTCGGCGCCATCGCGGTCCTGCACGTTGGCGGGATGCACGATGACCGCGAGTAGCATGCCGATGGTATCGGTCAGCAGGTGGCGCTTGCGGCCGACGACCTTCTTGCCCGCGTCGTAGCCGGACGGGTCGAGCGTAGAGCCCCTTTTGCGCGCCCTTCGCCGTCTGGCTGTCGATGATCGCGGTCGTCGGGCTGGCCTCACGCCCGGCACCCTCGCGCACCGCGACGTAGAGCGCGTGGTGGATGCGCTCGATGGTGCCTTCCCATTCCCAGCGCGAGAAGTAATCCCAAACCGTGCTCTTCGGCGGCAGGTCCTTCGGCAGCGCGCTCCATTGGCAGCCGGCGGAGAGCACGTAGAACACCGCGTTCAACACCTCGCGCACGTCCACCTTGCGGGGCCTGCCGCCGTGCTTCGCTGGCCGGATCAGTGGCGCAACCAGCGCCCACTCGGCATCCGTCAAATCTGAGGGATAGCGCAGCCCCCGCCGGTCCGCCGCACGCCGATGTTCCGCCGTCCATGCCATCCGTCTCCTCCCGCAGAATCGCCCGCAGGAACAGCGAGATCACATCCGATTCAGGCGATTCAATTCCTTTCCGGATGGGCTCTTATCAGTCGCTTCTGGGTGCGAGAACTGCGTTTGCTTCCCTCAAGCTTTTACCCTTCTGCAGCGCGCTGGTTGATCGTGCGGGAGGCATCCTAATAGCGCTCTTGCGTCTTGCCGGTACCACTGGCATCACTCCTACCGAGCTGACTATGGATTGACCTGTCGTGCTCATTCAAGATCGGTCAATGACCTGATGCGGCCGGTCTTGGCGATGAGCTTGTTCCAGGCTTCGCAGCAGGCACCGATGATAACGCGCGCGCCGCTGAACAGCCGGCCCGCCAGGTAGCGGTTCCGCAGGTCCCGGCAAGGCTTGGTCGGCCGGCCCATTCTCTGCGCCCGGCACGCCGGCGGCATCCGGCATCACGGCGCACCCGATGGCGCATGGCCGCCGGCCAGCGGCTTGGCCTCCAGCGCCGTGCTACCCTGCCCACCGCGGCGCGCCATGGCGCGCGCCACCACGTAGAAGACCGGGGTGAACAACAGGCCGAACAGCGTTACCCCGAGCATGCCGTAGAACACCGCCACGCCGAGGCTCTGCCGCATCTCGGCGCCGGCACCGGTCGCCACTGTCAGCGGCAGCACGCCGAGGATGAAGGCCAGGCTGGTCATCAGAATCGGCCGCAGCCGGGTGCGCGCGGCCATCGCCGCCGCCTCCCAGCGCGTGGCGCCCGCCTGCTCCGCGGCCCGGGCGAACTCCACGATCAGGATGGCGTTCTTCGCCGCCAGCCCGACCAGCACCACCAGCCCGACCTGCACCAGCACGTTGTTGTCAAGTCCGGTGTGCCAGACGCCGAGCAGCGCGGCAAGAACCGACATCGGCGCGATCATCACCACCGCCAGCGGCAGCAGCCAGCTCTCGTACATGGCCGCCAGTACCAGGAAGACGAAGACCACCGCCAGGCCGAAGGCGACTGGCGCGGTGTTGCCGGCGATGCGCTCCTGCAGCGCGAGCTCCGTCCATTCGTAGCCGAAGCCTTCCGGCAGGGCCTCGCGCAGCACCGCCTCCATCGCCGCGATCGCCTGGCCGGTGGAGACGCCAGGCAGCGCCGCGCCCTGCAGCTCGGCCGCGGGATAGAGGTTGTAGCGCGGCACCCGATAGGGGCCCGAGGTCTCGCGGAAGGTGGCGAGGCTGCCGAGCGGGACCATCGATCCGCTCTCGGCCCGGGTGCGCAGCCGGGCGATGTCCTCGACCGTCATGCGATGGGCCATGTCGGCCTGCGCCGTTACCCGCCAGGTGCGGCCGAGCAGGTTGAAGTCGTTGACGAAGGCCGAGCCCATATAGGTGCCCATCGCCTCGTGCACGCGGGAGATGGGAACACCCAGCATCTCCGCCCGGGTCCGGTCGATATCGGCCTGGATCTGCGGCGTCGCGGTGTTGAACAGGCTGAAGGCGAAGGCGATGCCGGGCGTCCGGTTCGCCGCCGCCATCACCTGCTGCGTCGCCGCCTCCAGCGCCTGCGGGCCGCGCCCGGCGCGGTCCTGGATCATCAGCTTGAAGCCGCCGCCGGTGCCGATGCCGGGGACCGGCGGCGGCGGGATGACCAGCACGCGCGCATCCGCCTCGCCGGACAGCCGGGCCTGCAGGTCGGCGAGGATGGCATTGCCGCTCAGCCCCCGCTTCTCGCGGTCCTCGAAGGACTCGAGGCCGGTGAAGACGACGCCGGTGTTCGGCGCATTGGTGAAGGTGGCACCGTCGAAGCCGACGAAGGCGACCGCGTCCTTGATGCCCGGCGTCGCCAGGATGGTCTCGGACGCCCGGCGGATGACGGCATCCGTCCGGCTCAGGCTGGCGCCCGGCGGCAGCTGGAAGGCGGCGATGAAGTAGCCGCGGTCGAGCGGCGGGATCAGGCCGGTCGGCGTCGCCAGCACACGCTGCCCGGTCGCCGCCAACAGCCCGGCATAGAGCAGCAGCAGGATCACGGGCAGCCGCACCAGCCGCCGGGTCAGCCCGCCATAGCCGAGCGAGAGCCGGTCGAACAGCCAGTTGAAGCCGCGGAAGAAGAGGCCGATCGGCGCCAGCAGCCGGGACTTCGGCGCGGCATGGCCGTGCGGCTTCAGCAGCAGCGCCGCCAGCGCCGGGGACAGCGTCAGCGAGACCAGCATCGACAGCACGGTGGCGACCGCGATGGTCACCGCGAACTGCTTGTAGAAGGCGCCCTGGATGCCGCCGATGAAGGCGGTGGGGACGAAGACCGCGACCAGCACCAGGGCGATCGCCACCAGCGCGCCGCCGACCTCGTCCATGGTCAGCCGGGCGGCTTCCAGCGGCGAGAGCCCGTCTGCCATGTGCCGCTCGGCATTCTCGACCACGACGATGGCATCGTCCACGACGATGCCGATGGCGAGGATCAGCCCGAACATGGTCAGGGTGTTCAGGGTGAAGCCCAGCGCCAGCAGCACGGCGAAGGTGCCGATGATGGAGACCGGGATGGCCAGCAGCGGGATCACCGCGGCGCGCCAGTTCTGCAGGAACAGCACCACCACCAGCACCACCAGCAGGACGGCCTCGGCGAAGGTGTGCAGCACGGCCTCCATGCTCTGGGCGATGAAGCGCGTCGGGTCGTAGACCACGCTGTAGCCGATGCCGGAGGGGAAGCCGCCCTGCGCCTCCTCCATGGTGCGGCGGACCGCGGCGGCGGTGGCCAGCGCATTGGTGCCGGGCCGCTGGAAGATCACGATGGCGGTCGCCACCTGGTTGTTCAGCAGCGCGTTCACCGTGTAGTCGGCGGCGCCGATCTCGGTCCGCGCGATATCGCGCAGCCGCAGCGGCGCGCCGTTCGCGCCTGTCGCGATGACCTGCTCGTCGAACTGCTCGGGCGAGGTGAGGCGGCCCTGCGCCTGCAGGTTCACCTCGAAGGCGCCGGCTTGCTCGGCGCGCGGTGCCTGGCCGATGGCGCCGGTGGCGACCTGGGCATTGGCCCGGCGCAGCGCGTCCAGCACGTCGCCCGGCGCCAGGCCGCGCGCCGCCACCCGGTCGGGGTCGAGCCAGACCCGCATGGCATAGTCGCGCGCGCCGAAGACCTGCGCGTCGCCGACGCCGTCCAGCCGCGTCAGCCGGTCCTTGATCGCCAGCGTGGCGAAATTGGAGATGTATTCCTGGCTGCGGGTTCCATCGGGGGAGGTCAGGTGCACGACCATCAGCAGGTCGGGCGAGGCTTTCTTCACCGTGATGCCGAGCCGCCGGACATCCTCGGGCAGCCGCGGCTCGGCAATGGCGACGCGGTTCTGCACCAGCACTTGCGCCTGGTCGATGTCGGTGCCCTGCTGGAACACCACGCTGATCGTCACCCGCCCGTCACCGGTCGATTGGGAGGACAGGTACAGCATGCTGTCGACGCCGTTCACCTCCTGCTCGATCGGGCCGGCGACGGTGGCGGCGATAGTCTCCGCCGAGGCGCCGGGATAGAGCGCGGTGACCTGCACGGTCGGCGGGGCGATGTCGGGATACTCGGCGATCGGCAGCCGCCAGGCGGCGATGCCGCCGACCAGGGTGATGGCGATGGCCAGCACGGCGGCGAAGACCGGGCGGTCGATGAAGAAGCGGGCGAGGCGCATGGCGCGGTGTTCCTCGGGGCGGAAGCCGGCCCCGGCGGCCCATGGCGGCCGGCCTCCCCGGGGGAGGCGGCGCCACGGCTCGGGTCTGCGGAAGGCGGCTAGTTGGCGGCGGCCAGCGGGCCCGGTCCGATGCGGCCGAGCTCGGCGGTGACACGGGCGCCCGGGCGGGCCCGGTGCAGCCCGCCGATGATCACCCGGTCCTCCGGCGCGAGGCCGCTGCGCACGACGCGCAGCCCGTCCACCAGCGGGCCGAGCTGCACGGTGCGCGGCGCGACCGTGCCGTCGGGCGCGACGGTCAGCACCATGCGGCCGGACTGGTCGGCCATGACCGCGGCATCGGGCACCATCAGCGCCGGCGCCTCCCCGGCAAACAGCCGCAGCCGGGCGAAGCTGCCGGGCGTCAGGAAGAGGTCTGGGTTCGGCACCACGGCACGGCCGCGGATCGTGCCGCTGCGGGCATCGAAGCCGCTGTCGACGAAGTCCATACGGCCCTCCCGGCGGAATTCGGGCTCGTCCAGCAGGCGGAGCTGCACCACGGTCGCGCCCTGGCCGCCGTCGCGCCGCATGCCGCCCTGGGCCGCCCGGGCATAGCGCAGGTACTCGGCCTCGCTGGCGTCGAAGGACACATAGATGGGGTCAAGCGCGACCAGCGTGGTCAGCAGCGTGGCACCCTGCTGCACCAGATTGCCGGCATCTACCCGGCGGTCGCTGACGCGGCCCGGGCGCGGCGCGCGGATCTCGGAGAACTCCAGGTCGAGCTCGGCCTGGTGCAGCGCGGCGCGGGCGGCGGCGAGGCCGGCCTGCGCCTCGCGCAGCGCGCTGCGCCGGGTGTCCATCTCGGCTTCCGGCGCGAAGCGCTGCTGGACCAGCGGCGTGTAGCGCTGCACCTGCTGCTCGGCGAGGGTGAGCCGCGCCTCGTTGCGGGCGACCTCGGCGCGGGCGGTCTCGACGGCGATCAGAAAGGGCCGCTGGTCGAGGGTGAAGAGCAGCTTCGCCGGCGCGGACCAGGGCGCCGTCCTGGAAATGCACCTGCATCACTTGGCCGGAGACGCGCGGGCGGATCTCGACCCGGGCGGAAGGCTCAATGCGCGCGGTGTGCTCGTCCCACTCCGCCACCGGGCGGGCGAGCGGGGCGGCGACCGTGACGGAAGGCGCGGCGGGGCCGCCCTGGGCCTGGGCCGGCGGCGCCAGGGCCGTGCCGGCCAGCAGGGCCAGGGCGGTCGCGCCCTGCACCAGCCGGTTCGCCTGGCGCGGGGCAATGCCGGCCTGGGTCCGGTTCAACCAATCAATCCAGGGACTTGCGTCGTTTTCGCCCGACAGGGCCTTGCGATGATCAGGGCGCATCGCCATTCTCCAGGGCCAGATGATACCGACCGGTTCGTCCCAAAGTAAGTGACCGGTCAGTATCATCAAGGCAGGTTTGCGGCGCCATCCATCACGCTGCCGAGAGGAGAAGGAGACCGCCATGTCCAGCGCCACGGCCGACCGGCCGAAGGCAGCGCAGCGCATCCAGAGCGCGGCGAAGGACCTGTTCTACCGCCAGGGCATCCGGGCCACCGGGGTCGAGGAGGTCTGCCGCGTCGCTGAGGCGACCAAGATGAGCCTCTACCGTGCCTATCCCAGCAAGGATGCGCTGGTCGCCGCTATCCTCGCCGAGGATGCCGCGGCCTATGACGCTTGGTTCGAGGCGGTGACGGCGCCGGCCGCGACCCCGGCGGACAAGCTGCAGGCGGTGGTCGCGGCGATTGCGGCGAAGCTGCAGGAGCCCGACTATCGCGGCTGTCCCCTGCTGCTGGCGCAGGCTGGATTTCCCGACCCGCAACACCCGACGCATCAGGCGGTGGCAGCGCACAAGAGCCGCATGCGCGCCGGCTTGGCCGAGCTCGCAAGCGAGGCGGGGGCGAGGCGGCCGGAGTTGATGGCCGACACTCTGGCGATGCTGATCGACGGCGCCTGGGCGGCCATGCCCTATCTTGGTGGTGCCAGGGCAGGCGAGGTGCTGCTCGCGGGGGCTGAAGTCATCTTGCGTGACGCGATTGGGCAGTGACCAGTCGCCTCCTCTGGGCCTGAATCTGAAGACCGGTTTGGCAGGGATACAAATCTCCCAGTCATTCCGGCGCTGGAGGAGTCCGCGAGCGGCTTGGTGGTCAGCTTGAAGTTCAGCATTGCCCTGATCAAGTGAGGACTGCTCAGCTTGGTCCGATACCAAGCAGAGCGCCCGGATCGTCGCCTACTCCGCCGCGACGCGCGGCACCTCGCCGGGTACCGCGCCCTTCAGTGCCGGCATCACCTCGCGGGCAAAGATCTCGATGTTCTTCATGGTCAGCGCATGCGGCAGCGTGCCGAAATGCAGCCCGGCCATAACGATGTTGAAGCCGCCGCGCCTCTGATATTCCGCCAACTGCTCGATTACCGTCTGCGGGCTGCCGCAGATGAAGGTGCCCTGCTCCAGCATCTGCTCCATAGTCCGGTAGCCGCCGGTGATGGTCTTCCGCGATTGGATCAGCCCCTCATCGAGGCCATGGAAGTGTAGCCGGGCGGCAGCAGCATCTCCTGCGGCATGCGCAGGAACTTGTTGGCGAAGCTCTCGATATGCGGCTTTGCCTCTTCCTGGGCGATGGCGTCGGTCTCCGCCACATAGATCTTGATCGACCAGCCGAGCTGGTCTGGGGACGCCTGATAGCCCTGTCGCTCCGCCTCGTCACGGTAGGACTGCATGGTCTTGAACAGCGTCGCTGCCGGTGCCGCGGTCTGCAGGTAGGTGTAGCGGCGCGCCGGATCGGCCGCGAACTCGATGGTCTCGCGCGAGCCCTGCGACGGGATCCAGACTGCCGGATGCGGCTGCTGGTAGACCCGCGGCCAGAGGTTCACGTGCGGGAAATGATAGTATTTGCCCTCCCAGGGGAACGGGCCCGGCTGCGTCCAGGCCGCGATGATCAGGTCGTGCGCTTCGTGGAAGCGCTGATGGCTCTCGGTCGGGTTGACTGCCAGCGAATGGTACTCGGCACCGATGCCGCGCACGAAGCCGGTGATCAGACGGCCGCGGGTAATGTTGTCCAGTACCGCGGATTCCTCGGCGACCGAAAGCGGGTTGGCCAGCACCGGAAGCGCCCGGCCCAGCACCGCGATTTTCGCCGTGTCGGGAATTTTCCGCGCCAGCATGCCGGCGAAGACATTCGGGCAGGGCATCAGGCCATAGGCGTTCTGGTGGTGCTCGTTGACGCCGACGCCTTCGAAGCCGAGCTCGGCGGCATACTCCAGCTCATCCAGGTAGCGGTGGTACAGGTCGGCGCCCTTGACCGGGTCGTAGTAGCTGTTCGGTAGCGTCACCCAGGAGGACGGGTGGATCTTGTCGTAATCCGGGTCGAGGTCCGCGTAGGGCATCAGGTGAAGAAGAAGAATCTCATCGACCGACCCTCCCCAGAAAGCTCTCCAGGTGCCCACAGAATTCCACAGCCTTCTCTGTCTGCGGCGAATGACCGCAGTCCGGCACCACCACCGCCTCGGCACCCGGTATCAGTCCGGCCCAGTGTTGGGCATAGACCTGCGGCAGGTACCGATCCTCCGCCCCCCAGACGATCAGGGTGGGCACGTCGATCCGGTGCAGCCACTTGTGCAGATGTGGGTCGTGCCAGCGCGGCGACCATGCTCAGCCGGGCAGTGGCGAAGCGATTCTTCAGCCGCCGATCGATCTCCGCTTCGTCCGGCACCACAGCCAGCATAGCTTCCGCCAGTAGCTGGTCATGGAACAGCGCGCGCGTCGCTTCTTCCTCGGTCCAGAGAAAGGTGTCCGGCCGCGGGACGCCCTTCATGTGTAGTCCGGCCGGGCCGATCACCGTCGAGACTGGCCAATCGCTCCGTGCTCCGCACCGCAGCCTCCGCGGCCACCCACCCGCCGAGCGAGGGCGCCGACCAGATGCACGCCGCGCAGGTCGAGCGCCTTCAGCAGATCGAGCACGAAGAAGCCGACATCGTGGATGGTGTCGAACCAGTCCGGCGTGTCACTGCGCCCGAAGCCGGGCAGCTCCGGCGCGATGACGTCGTAGCGCTCCGCCAGCCGCACGAAGGCCGGCGTCCAGCGCCCGCCCCCGCCGGCACCATGCAGCCAGAGCAGGGACGGACCTTTGCCGTCGCGCTGCACCAGCGTCGCGGCAGCCCGCGACCGTGATGAAGTCTTCGTTCATGCCGGCCGTATCCCTGTTTCTGCGATCACTGCCTGCCAGGTGGCGCGTTCCGAGGGCCAGCATCGCCGCCAGTTCCTCGGCGGAGCCGCCCACTGGCTCAAAGCCCAACCCGCGCAGCCGAGCGCTGAAATCGGGTGCTGCGACGGCCTGCCGCACTGCCTTCTCGATCACCCCGGCGATTGCCGGCGGCGTGTTGAGCGGTAGGAACATGCTTTGCCAGGGCGCCGGCTCGAAGCCCGCGAAGCCCTGCTCGCCGAAGGTCGGGATCTCGCCGATCACCCCCAGCCGCTGCCGGCCACTGACCGCGAGGGCATGAACCATTCGGTCGCGGATCGGCTGCATGCCGCTGGCGGAATCGACGATGGCGCAGCGGATATGATCGGCGACCAGGTCGCGGATGATGCCGGGCGTGTTGCTGTAGTGGACGATATCGGTGGCTAGCCCGGCACGCTTGATCAGCAGCGCGGCGTTGACGTGGCTGGCCGTGCCATGGCCGTAATCGGCGATGGTGAAGCGTTCCGGCGTTGCTCTCGCCAGGGTCAGGAACTCCGCCAGTGTCCTCGCCGGCACCTGCGGCGGCACGATCAGCACCGTTGCTGCCTGGTGTAGCTGCGAAACCGGCTGGAACTGCCGCACATCATAGGTGAGATTTGGGTCGACCAACGGCGCCAGTAGGATGGAGGAGATGCTGCACATCAGCGTCTGCCCATCCGGCCTTGCCCAGGCCGCAGCCATAATGCCGACAGCGCCGACACCCTGGTTCTGGTTGTCGACCACGACGCTCTGGCCCAGCAGGTCCGCCAGCTTCGCCGCCAGGGCCCGGGCGATAACGTCGGCGCCGCTGCCGGGGCCGGAGGGCACGATCATCCGCACCGGCCGGTCTGGCCGCCATTCTGCCTGCGCCGTGGCCGCGTGCGTCACCAGCGTACTAGCTATTGCGCCGAGCAAGGGCCGTCGCCCCAATCTGCCCTGCATCGGTCTCCTCCCCCGATTGGCTCTTACGGGGAAGTAGAGCAGCGCGGGGCGGTGTCGGCTAGCCTGTAGCGGATTGGCGTTCCTGTCTGAATGCCAATCCTCTCCGGCATCGCCCCGAGCAGAGGCCATGCGGCGGTCCGCTTCGGCCAAGCTCGATTTGATCTCGATGAACCGATCCGGACCGTCTGACGACCTGCCGTATTGCTTACGGGACCTGCTACCAGCACGGAGGAGACAGCAATGCCCTGCCTGCCCCATAGCCTGTCCCCGATCCAGACACTGATCGCCACCACGTTGCTCGCGGGCCGGTCGCCTGTTCCGCTCGATCCGCCCTTTGGGACCCAGCTGCGGCCGGGCCGGCACCGGTTGCAATCGCCGCCACCAGCCAGCCCGCGAATGTCGGTGACGCGAAGCGTGCCGCTAGGGCCTACTACGATAGTGGGGCATAGGCACGAGACCTTGCGCTGGTAGCCGCTGACGCGCGCAACTGGCTCAACGAACGGACGCCAAGAGTTAGCCGGCCCGCACTGGTGCTGGACATCGACGAGACTGCCCTGACCTTCCCCGTAGGAGTAGTCCGCCGGTAAGGTAGTCCGGCGGCTACGGAGGAGGTTTGGATGGCGCCGAGGAAGGCGCACACGCCGTAGGAGATCGTCGCCAAGCTGCGGCAGGTCGAGGTTCTGGTAGGTCAGGGCAAGTCGGTGGCCGAGGCGGCCCGATCGATCGGGGTCACGGAGCCGAGCTACTACCGCTGGCGGTCGGAGTACGGCGGCCTGAAGGTGGACCAGGTGAAGCGGTTGAAGGAGTTGGAACGCGAGAACGCCCGGCGGCGGTTGGAAGTCTCGGACCTGACGCTGGAGAAGGTCATTCTGAAGGAAGCCGCTTCAGGAGAATGGTGAGCCCTGCGCGGCGGTGGGCCTGTGTCGACCATGTGGTGCGCGAGCTCGGGGTGTCCGAGCGGCGGGCGTGCAAGGTGCTGGGGCAGCAGCGCTCGACGCAGCGGAAGGCGCCGCGCGGGGCAGGTGATGAGGCCCTGCTGGCAGCTGACATCGTCGACTGGCGAAGCGCTACGGCCGGTATCGCTAGTGCCGGGTCACGGCGCTGCTGCGGGATGCGGGCTGGTCGGTGAACCGCAAGCGCGTCGAGCGGATCTGGCGACGCGAGGAGGTGAGGTGCCGCAGCGGCCGCCAAAGCGCGGCAGGCTGTGGCTGGCGGACGGCTCCTGCATCCGGCTGCGGCCGGAGCGGCCGAACCACGTCTGGGCCTACGACTTCGTCGGGGATCGCACCCGCGAAGGTCGCAAGTTCCGGATGCTCTGCTTGGTCGACGAGTTCATCCGCGAGGCGCTGGCGATCCGCGTCGCGCGCGAGCTCAGCTCGTCGGACGTGATCGACGTGCTGGCTAACCCGTTCCTGACGCACGGCACGCCCGCTCATATCCGCTCGGGCCAGGGGCCGGAGTTCATCGCCGAGGCGGTGAAGGCCTGGATCGCCAGCGTCGGCGCGAAGACGGTGTACATCGAGAAGGCAAGCCCGTTGGAGAACGGCTACGTCGAAATCCTTCAACGGCAAGCTGCGCGACGAGCTGCTGAACGGCGAGCTGTTCAACACGCTCAGGGAAGCCCAGGTGCTGATTGAGGAATGACGGCAGCATTACAACCGGGTCAGGCCGCACGCGTCGCTGGGGTATCGCCCGCCCGCGCCGGAGACAGCGTCCATGACCAGGTCGCACCTCAGCTCGGAAGCGGCTGCAGCGGCGGTCCACTAGGGATTCCACCCCGACCACTCAATGGGGGCCGGTCAGTCACGGGCGGCGCCTGCGGGATGCGGGCACTCTCGAGGTAGTAGATGGCGCGGATCGCCACCTCGTCAGCGAGGTCGCGCAGCGCGCTGGCGCCGCAGGCCAGGGCATAGCCCTCGCGGCCGAGCGAGACCTGGCCGGCGATCAGCCGCAGGTCGCGGATCGCCACGCGGTGCGGCGCGGCCATGATGTTGCTACGCGGCTGGCCGTCCGGCGGCGGATAGGCATAGGTGAAGGGCCGGCCCTCGACCGGGCCCAGGTAGTTCAGCGTGGCCTGGATCACCGCGGCGTGGCGGGCGGCGGGGCGCTCGGCAAGCTCCAGGCTCATTGTCGTCTCCTCGGGTCATGCGGGATGGTCAGCGGTGCAGGAGCGGTTCCTGCGTCAGGGCCCAGGCCTCCGACGGGGTCAGGCCGATGTCGCGGAGGTCGCGCTCCTCAAGCGCGAGAGCTGCCGCCGTTCGGCCCGGCGGGCGAGAGCCGATTCCAGCCAGGCCGGCCAAACGCCGCGGGCGGCCGCGGGCGGCACAAGGCCGCGGCGTCTTCGCCGCGGTCAGTTCGGGGGCGGCAGGCAGCGTCACGCGGGCGATGTGCATGGTCTCACCTCCTTCAGGTCGTATCCGACGCGAAGGTGGATCTGGTCCGGCGCAGCGATAATCCGGCATCTTGGACCGACACCGGTGCCCAACAGGACGCAATGACTCAGCCCTCCGATATGGCCGCCTTCGTCCGGATCGTCGACCTGGGCGGCCTTGCCCCCGCCGCGCGCGACCTCGGCCTCACCCCTCGGCCATGTCGAAGCAGCTTGGCAGGCTGGAGGCGCGGCTCGGCGTCCGGTTGCTGACCCGCACCACCCGTCGCATTGGCTTAACTCCCGAGGGCGAGACCTACCTAGCGCGGGCCCGCGATATCCTCAGCCTGATCGAGGTGGCCGAGCAGGACGTGACCGCCGGCCGCGGCCGGCCCGGCGGGCTGCTGCGGGTCAATACCGGCACCGCCTTCGCCAGACACAGGCTGATCCCGCTGTTACCCGCCTTCTTCGACCACTACCCCGCCATCACCCTCGATCTCGGCGTGACCGACCGACGCGTCGACCTCGTGGCGGAGCAGGTGGACGTGCTGCTGCGCACCGGACCGCTTGGGGACTCATCGCTGCTGGCCCGGAAGATCGCCGGCGGCGGGCGGGTGGTCTGCGCCGCGCCGGCCTATCTGGACCGCCGCGGCTGGCCGGCGGTGCCGGAGGACCTGCTGGCGCATGACTGCCTGGTGTTGCGCGGCCTGGCCCGGCTGACCGCTTGGCCCTTCCGGACGACCACCGGGCTGCAGACCCTGACCGTGCACGGCATCGCCACCACCGATAGCGCGGAGGCGCTACGCGACATGGCGCTGGCCGGGCTCGGCATCATCCGGGTCAGCGCCTTCATCGTCGCGCGCGACATCGCTGAGGGACGCTTGGTCGCGCTGTTCGAGGATGAGCACGTCTCAGAGGAGGTGCCGGTCTGGGCTGTCACGGCGCCAGGCCGGCATCGGCTGCCGCGGGTGCAGGTCTTTATCGATTTTCTCGCAAGCAACGCTGCAAAATGGTGAGGATTGGGCGTGATCTGGCTCTTGCGCCCGCACTCACTCGCCACGGCTCGAAGCCTGCGTGGCTTGTTTCAAGAAGGTCGAGGCTTGCCGCTCTTCAATAGTCCCGCCTTATGCGGCGGACCGCCGCGGTCAATGTTCGCGCTCGCCTCAGATGCGCAAATGTGGAGGCCAGCGGACCGACGTATGGTCGGCCAGCACGCCGTGGTCTTCTTCAACTGTTAGGCGTGACCGTCCTCGACCTACCCTTCACACGGGTCTTCTATTGGGCGACCTACCGCATGGTCAGGCCGAACCGTGCGCGGTTACAAAAACAGACATGGCAGGCGCGTCAAAGCCAAGCAGAAATTAGCCGCTTGCCTCTGACCCACCGCGGGGCTGATGCTTTGAACAAAGCGAACAAGGCTGCGGCGCCCTCCGCGATGCGCGTGGGTCGACCCGCCCACGGAGGAACAAGGCCATGATCCCCGCCGGGGCGATTGACTGTGATCTTCATCCGGCCCTGCCCGATACGCGCGCTTTGCTGCCCCATCTGGAACCATATTGGCGGGAACACGTGCTGCGGCGAGGCATGGAGCGGGACAACCTCGAGGCCAGCGCCTTCCCGCCCACCGCACCGATCAATGTGCGGCCGGACTGGCGACCCGAGACCGGCCTGCCTGGCTCCAGCCTGCCGGAGATGCAAATGCATCTGCTCGATCGGCTGCAACCGCGCGAAGCGATCTGCAATGTCATCCATGGCGCGCAGATGATGATGAGCGAAGACCTCTCGGCCGCGCTCTGCCGCGCCATCAACAACTGGCTCGTTGCGGAATGGCTCGACCGTGACTCAAGGTTGCGGGCCTCGATCGTGGTACCGGTGCACAGCCCAGAGCTGGCGGCGGAGGAGATCGAGCGGCGCGCGACCGACCCGCGCTTCGTCCAGGTGCTGCTGCTGGCGATGACGGAGATGCCACTGGGGCGGCGGATGATGTGGCCCATCTATCGCGCGGCGGAAAAGCATGGGCTGCCCATCGGCATCCATGCCGGATCTGCAGCTTCCGCCATCCGCCGAGCGCGGGCGGCTGGGGATCCTTCTACCTCGAAGATTACGTCTCCTACGCCCAGGGCTTCGCCGCGGCGCTGAACTCACTGCTGGCCGAGGGCGTGTTTCAAGAATTCCCAGACCTCAGGGTGGTGCTGATTGAGATCCGGCGTCACCTGGCTGCCGGCCAGCATGTGGCGCATCAACAAGACCTGGCGCGGCGTACGGGCGGAGGTGCCCTGGCTGGACCGCCTGCCCTCAGACATTCTGCGGGAGCGTGTGCGCCTGACCGCGCAGCCCTTCGACACGCCGCCCGATGCAGCCGCGCTGGCGAGCGCTGCTGGAACAGCTTCGGCTCGGACGAAATGCTGCTGTTTGCCACGGACTACCCGCATTGGCACTACGACGGGGACGAGGCCTTGCCGCCCGGCCTGCCCGCCGCGCTGATGCAGAAGATCCTCGTCGACAACCCGCTGGCGACCTACCCGCGGCTGGCCAGGGCCGCCACCCCGCTGCAGGAGGCGCACCGATGAATGTGACGCTGCGTGACCACCGGCTGGACGACCCGGCGCAAAGCCATCTCGGCTTCATCGACTGCGACGTGCACCCGTATTTCCGCACGCAGGCCGATTTCGACCCCTTCCTGTCCACCCGCTGGCGGGAGCACCGGCGGACCATTGGCGGCCGGTCGCGCCAGGGGCTCGCGAAGACCTCGCTCTATCCCCGCATGTCGCCCGGCAACGGCATGCGCGGCGATGCTTGGCCGAAAGATGGCGGGCCGCCGGGCTCCGACCTCGGCCTCATGCGCGAGCAGTTGCTCGACCTCTTCGACGTGCGCTACGGGCTGCTGGCGCCGCTGGTCGGCGGCGCGGCGGCAGAGCGCAACGTGGAGTTCGGCGCGGCCATGGCTGTCGCGGTGAACGAATGGCAATGCGCCGCCTTCTGCGACCCTGAGCCACGGCTGAAGGCCTCGATCCAGATCACGCTGGAGCACGAGGCGAGCGCCATCGCCGAGATCGAGCGGCGCGCCGGCGACGCGCGCTTCGCCCAGGTGAACATCCCGCCGCGCGGGCTGGAGCCGCTGGGCCGGCATCGCTACCGGAAGATCCTCGCCGCCGCGGCCGCGTCCGGCTTCCCGATCTCGCTGCATCTTGGCGGCACCAGCGGGCACGCCTCGACCGGCGGTGGCTGGGCCTCTTTCTACCACGAGGAACACCCGTCCTACGTCCAATCGATGCAGACCCTGGTGACCAGCATGGTCTGCGAGGGGATCTTCGAGGAAATCCCCGACCTAAAGGTCGTGCTGGTGGAGGGCGGCTTCGCCTGGTTACCGGCGCTGGCCTGGCGGCTCGACAAGCACTGGGCGCGGCTGCGCGCCGAGGTGCCGGCGCTGAAGCGCGCCCCGTCAGAATACATCCGCGAGCATATCTGGGTCACGACCCAGCCGATCGAGGAGCCGGAGCGTCCCGCCGACATGCTCTCGATCATCGAATGGATCGGGCCGGATCGGGTCATGTTCTCCACGGACTACCCCCATTGGGACCAGGATGACCCGCGCTACGCCTTCAAGGTCCGGCTGCCCAAGGACTGGGCGCGGCTGATCTACCGCGAGAATGCGCGGGCGCTCTACCGGTTGGACTGAGCATGGCGAGGCATGTCGTCGCGGCGGTGGGCGAGATCCCGCCGGGAAGCCGCAAGCTGGTGACCATCCGCGGGCGCGAGATCGGCGTCTTCAACCTGGACGGCGAGTTCTACGCCTTGGTCAACCGCTGCCCGCACCAGGGTGCCGCGCTCTGCACGGGGGAGGTGGTGAGCCGCCTGGAAGCGCCGCTGCCCGGGGAGTACCGCCTGTTGCAGCCGGGCACCATGCTGCGCTGCCCCTGGCATTGCTGGGAATTCGATATCCGCACCGGCCAGTCCTGGTGCGACCCGAACGACATCAAGGCCCGCACCTATGCCGTGACGGTCGAGCCGGGCGAGGCCCTCGCCAAGGGGCCTTTCGCGGCAGAGACCGTCAGCGTTGCGGTCGAGCAGGACTATGTCGTGCTGACGCTCTGACCGGCCCCGCCGCCGGCAATCAACAAGCAGGAGGAAACAATGTCCAGACCAACCCGCAGGCAACTTGTGCAGGCTTCCGCCTTGGCGACCGGGGCGCTCGCCACCGGGCTGGCAACGCCTGCTCTCGGCGCATCCGGGCCAATCCGCATCGGCTGGCTGCCGGCGCTGACCGGCCCCTCCTCCTCCACCGGCATCGCCATCAACCGTGGCATCGCCTTCGGCGTTGCCGAGTTGAACGCCGCCGGCGGCATTCAGGGCCGTAAGGTCGAGCTGGTCGTCCGTGACACCCAGAGCGACCCGACCAAGGCGGTGAACGCCGCCGCCGAACTGACCCGCAGCGAGAAGGTCAACGTGCTCTACGGCCCCGGTAACTCGGGGGAGGCACTGGCCTGCACCGCAGTCATCGCCCGCGCCCGCACGCCGCAGCTCAACCCCTGTTTCGTCGACGAGGTGATCGACGCCGAGAAATACCCGCTCGCCTTCCGCACCGCGCCGTCCAACCAGCAGGTTGGCGCCGCCGCCAACCGCTTCGTCATGGACATCCTGAAAATCCGGCAGATCGCCGTGATCGGCGATACTAGCGGCTACGGCACCTCCTCGGTGAAGGCTTTCGCCGGCATGCTGACCGCCGCCGGCGCCAGCGTGGTCTACGAGGCGACGATCGACGCCAACCAGCCCGATCTTCTGCCCGACATGATGCGGATGCGCAATGCGGGCGCCCGGGCGATCATGCCTTGGAGCGTCAACCCGGGCTTCCTCTCGCGCATCCTAAATGTCCGCGCGGCGATGGGCTGGGACGTGATCGTCGCCGGCCAGCCAACCCTTGGCTCGGGCCAGACGCGGGCGCTGCTCGACCGGCCGGAAGAATTGGGAGAAGGTCTACCAGACCAATTTCCGCAATCTCTGCTACGGCGAGGACGGTCGGCTGCCGGCGCGGACCGCCGACCTCATCGCCCGGCTGCAGGCGGCAAAAGTCGAAACTTCCGACACGCTGCTCTGGTGGATTGCCGCCGGCTACGACATCGCTGCGCTGGTCGCCGCCGCAGTGCGGGAGGTGGGCGAAGCGCCGGAGAAGATGGCGGCCTACTGGAACACCGCGGGTCCCTTCGACGGCGTCTATGGCCGCTATGCCTGGGGTCCGCGGCAGCATAACGGCTACCCGGACGAGGGCGTGGTGATGTCGCAGGCCAATTCCTTCCGCGACGGCACTTTCCGGCTCGCACCCGGCTATGACTGACGCTCAGCCCGCCGCGCCTGCTCCAGATCGGGCATAGTCAAGTTGTTAGACTGATAGACGCGTTTGATCGCACGGCACGACGCACTTTGTGATCACGCTGCAATTTGGACGCACGTCTCCTGCCGCCAGATCCGGAAGGCCTTAGCGCGGGCATTGCAGAACTCGATCGCGGTCATCAGATGCCTCCGCGGATGGAAGTGGCCGTAGATCATGGTGTGGGATGACAGGAAGCGCTGCGCCTGCTCCGGTGACTTGAACCGCTGCATTTGGCGTTCTCGACGCCGCGTCGGCCTGTGCGAGTTCTCCGCTCTGTTGTTCAGATATCGACTGGTTCGGTGCTTCACCTCGGGCAGGATCTCGCGGTGCGCGACCCCGTAGCTACGCAGGCCGTCAGTGACGATGCGCTTTGGCTTGTACTTCAGCCCAGCGAGCAGGCGTTTGAAGAAGCGCTTTGCGGCCGTGGCATTCCTTCGGTCCTGGACCAGAATGTCGAGCATGACGCCGTGCTGGTCCACCGCGCGCCAGAGATAATGCAGCTCGCCATTGATCTTCAGAAACACCTCATCGAGGTGCCAAGTGTCGCCCGGCTTGGGCCTGCGCTGACGAAGCTTTTGAGCGAAGTCGGCGCCGAGACTTGAGGCACCACTGCCGGATGCTCTCATGGCTGACGACGATGCCTCTCTCGGCCAGGATAAGCTCCACCTCGCGCAGGCTCAGGCCGAACACGTGGTACAGCCAGACGGCGTAGCTGATGATCTCGGCTGGGAAGCGGTATCCGGGGTAGGTGGCGGGCTCGGACGTCATCTCGCCATTCTGGCCCCGTCTCTTCGTTCCGGCCAGAAACCACGAAGCTGACAATGCCCTGCCCGGCGCTGCCGAGGCGCTCGATCACCCCGACCGGCTCCTGGCCGATGGTCAGGCCAGGGAGGCGACCGGGTACTTGCCCTTCAGGACGTGGATGTCGGCGCCGCGGATCGTCGTGGTGGTGATACGCAGCAGCGCGTGCAGCGACCCGATCTTGGGCACCGGCTTCTCGCGCAGCGCAATCCGGACTTTCTCGACGAACACCGCGGCCTGCATGGTTCGTGGCATGGCGTTCTCCGCCGTGCCGGCAGCACAGCCGCGCCACGGCGGGCATGCCTTGCGCGACCTCAAGCCACGCGGCGGCACCAGCATCACAAGGTTGTTCTTCGCCGGGTCGGGCAGGTTGATCTGCCGCCTTGCCGCCGGCGCTCGAGGTCGTCCGTTCCGCCGCCTCAGACGGCCTGCCGACGCGTCTCCTCCACCGGCGGTGCCGCGGGCCGGCGTACCACCAGCGCGATCGCACCCAGCACGCAGGCCAGGGCCGCGACGTCGAAGGCGCCAATCCGGCGCTGCACCAGCAAGGCGCTGCTGGCGACGCCAATGCAGGGCACCACCAACAGGGACAGGCTGGCGACGCTGGCCTTCAACCGTCCCACCACGGGGAACCACGCGGCATAGGCCAGCGCATTGGCGAAGACGACCATGTAGAACAGGCCGAACAGGCCGCGCCCCGCATCCGGGTGCAGGTATGTCTGGCCGTGCAGCAGCAGCCACACCACCAAGGCCGGAGGCGTGCCCAGCAGCAGCTTGCCAGGTCGTGATCAGCAGCACGGGGCTGCGGAAGCGCAGCCTCTTACTCAGCACGGTGCCGGCGCCGAAGGTGGCGCCCGCCGCCAGGCCCAGCCCGACGCCGAGGCCGCTCGGCCCCTCCGGCCCCATGGTGCCGGCCAGAACCAGCAGCACGGCGGCGAGGCCGAGGCCGAGCGCCATCAGGGTCCGGCGGTCCAGCCGCTCCCCCAGCACCGGCACCGCGAGCAGCGAGGCCCAGAGCGGCATGGTGTAGTTCAGGATGGCAGCCTGCCCCGGCCCGACCAGCATCACGCCGGCGATCAGCGCGAAGGGGAAGACCACCATGATCAGCAGGCTGAGCGCGAGCACGCCCGGCCATTCCTCGCGCTGCGGCAGCAAGCGCTTCCCCTGGACGCCGAGGCAGAGCAGCAGCAGGGTCCCGGCGCCGATATTGGCCAGCAGGCGGGCGGTGATCAGGTCCACCGCCTCCAGCGTCCAGGCCATGAAGGGGTAGCTCAGCCCCCAGCACAGCCAGACGACCAGCAGCAGCGCCCAGGTCACGCGGTCGCCTCGCTGCGCGGGTGGAAGTGCATGGGTGGAGGTTCCTTCCTGTTCGCCCCGGGATCCGACGCGGCCAGGGATGCGGCCGGGTCGCAGCCCCAGGTCATCCCTGCACGCCAGCGCGCCCGGGCCGCCGCCGCGCGTGCAGGCGCGGGGCTGCATGCAGCGGCGATGCGGCCCCGCCATCCAACTCCAGAATGCGCGGCAAGGGCAAATCCCCGGCCCTGCACCGGCAGGCGGAGATCGGAGCATGCCGGGGGGGGCCTGGACGGCGGGTGCCCGGACCGCGACCATGCGCCGGCCAACCAGGGGAGAGCGCCGGCATGACGGCCACCAAGGACGAGACCTTCGCCGGACTGCGCAAGATCGACACGCCGACCATCACCAACGTGGTGGCGACCTATCCGAAGAACCCGCTCTGCCTCGGGCTCTACAACCCATGGACCGAGGATTGGTACACCGACACCTCGATCCGCTGCCTCTATCCGGAAATGGGGCCGGTGATCGGCCACGCCGTCACCTGCGTCTACGGCCTGCCGGATCCCAACTACAGCGGCCGGCTCAGCTTCATGGACGTGATCGACGCGCTCGACGCCATGCCGAAGCCGACCATCCTGGTCATCCAGCAGAAATGGCCGCCGGAGCTGATGAACAAGGCCGGGCTCGCGGGCGAGATCATGATCACCTCCATGATGTCGGTCGGCTGCATCGGCCTGCTGTCGAATGGGCCCTCGCGCGACGTCGACGCGATCCGCAAGCTCGGCTTCCAGCTGCTGCTCGGCGGCGTGACCGCCGGGCATGGCGAGATGGCGGTGCAGGCGGTGAACGTGCCGGTCTCGGTCGGCGGCATGGATGTCGCCCCGGGCGAGTTGATCCACATGGACGAAAACGGCGCGGTGAAGTTTCCCGCCGACCGCGCCGCCCAGGTGCTCGAGAATGCCGAGAAGATGCTGGCCGGCGAAGCCGAGCACCTGGCGCGTCTGCGCGCCGCGAAGACGGCCGCCGAGGTCCGGGCGGCCGGCGGCGCCTATTCGGCCAAGCCGAAGGCCTGACGCCACGCGGCGGGGCGAGGCCAACAGGCCCCGCCCTGGCCCGGGCAGCGTGGCGCAGCGGCCACGAAGATGGATATCCTGATCGCGGCCAAGGGAGGAAATGCCGATGACCCCGAATGGGCGCGTGGTGTTCAGCCGGATGGAGGAGGTGGTCTTCGGTCGCCCAGCGGCGCAGGCGGTGGCCGAACAGGCCGCGCGCCTGGGCGCGAGGCGCGTCCTGCTGATGGCGAGCGCCACCCTGGCGCGGGACACCGACCAGGTCGCGCGCATCCGCGATTCGCTCGGCGAGCGGTTCGCGGGGCAATACCAGGGGATGCCGGCGCATTCGCCGCGCGGCGCCGTGCTGGACGCCACCCGCATGGCGCGCGAGGCGGCCGCCGACCTGATCGTCACGGTCGGCGGCGGGTCGCTGACCGACGCGGCGAAGGCGGTGCAGCTCTGCCTCGCCAACGATATCGACAGCACCGAGGCGATGGACCGGCTGCGCCCCGGCGGCGCGATCCTGCAGGCCCCGCGGCTGCGCCAAGTGGCTGTGCCGACCACCCTTTCGGCCGGCGAGTTCAGCGCCTTCGCCGGCGTGACGGATGAGCGCAGCCGGGTGAAGGAGGTGTTCCACCACCCCGGGACCATCCCCGCGGCCGTGGTGCTCGACCCGGCGATGACTCTGGCGACGCCGGAATGGCTGTTCCTCTCGACCGGCATCCGCGCGGTGGACCATTGCGTCGAGGGGATCTGCTCCGCCGAGGCGCAGCCCTATGCCGATGCGCAGGCGCTGCACGGCCTCGGGTTGCTTGCCGCCGGGCTGCCGCGGGTGAGGGCGGATCCGGCGGACCTCGAGGCGAGGCTCGAGTGCCAGCTGGGCTCCTGGCTGTCCATGGCGCCGCTGGCGACCGGCGTGCCGATGGGCGCCAGCCATGGCATCGGCTACGTCCTGGGCGCGGCCTTCGACATCCCGCACGGCCATACCTCCTGCATCATGCTGCCGGCGGTGATGCGCTGGAACCGCGCGGCCAATGCGGACCGCCAGGCGCGGGTGGCCGCCGCCATGGGCCAGCCGGGTGGGGAAGCGGCGGAGGCGCTGCACGCCCTCATCGCCGGGCTCGGCATGCCACGCAGCCTGGGCGCGGTCGGCATCGGGCACGATGCCTTTCCCCGCATCGCCGCACGCGCCATGGCCACGCCCTGGGTGCCGCGCAATCCGCGCCGCATCGAGGGGCCGGAGCAGGTCATGGAGATCCTGGAGCATGCGGCATGAGCCGCTTCGAGAGCTACCGCGACCGGTTCTCGTGCCTCAGGATGCGGCGCGAGGACGGCATCCTTGAGATGCGGCTCCATACCGATGACGGCCCGCTCCGCTGGGGCCTGGTGCCGCATGGCGAGCTGCCCGACGCCTTCGCCGAGGTGGCGCGCGACCGGGAAAACCGCGTGGTGATCCTGACCGGCACGGGCGAGGAGTTCTCCGGCCTCCGTGCCACGGCCGCGACGCGCTCGCTGGCCCAGGGCATCACCGCCACGGCCTATGACCGGGTTCACTGGGAAGGCCGGGCGCTGCTGATGAACCTGCTGAACATCGAGGTGCCGGTGATCGCCGCCATCAATGGCCCGGCCTGGCGGCATTGCGAGATCCCGTTGCTGTCCGACATCGTTCTGGCTTCGGAGACGGCGCAGTTCCAGGATTCGGCGCATTTCATGTCGGGCATGCTGCCGGGCGACGGCATGCACATCGTCATGCCGCTGCTGATGGGGATGAACCGCGGTCGCTACTTCCTGCTGACCGGCCAGACGCTGAGCGCCGGGGAGGCGCTCGGCCTCGGCCTGGTGAACGAGGTGCTGCCGCAGGCTGCAGGTGCTGGACCGCGCCTGGGAACATGCCCGCCTTCTGGCGCAGAAGCCGACGCTGCTGCTGCGCTACACCCGGCTGATGTTCACCGAGCACCTGCGCAAGCGGATGCAGGACCTGCTGGGCTACGGCCTGGCGATGGAGGGCCTGGCGCTGATGGAGCAGCCGGGATAGCTCCGCCGGGACCGGCGCGGCGCCCTACAGGTAGCTGGTGGCCAGCGTCTTGCCGTCCTTGCCGCGCAGCAGCTCCTCTGCGCTGCCAGCCAGCGCCACGCGGCCGCGCCGCAGCACCAGGCCCTGGCGCGACACCTTCAGGGCCAGGGCCGCCATCTGCTCGGCGATGACGACGACGATGCCGCTCCGCGCCGCATAGTCGGTGATGAAGCCGTAGATCTGCTGCACGATGATCGGCGCGAGGCCGAGCGAAGGCTCGTCCAGCAGCAGGAAGCGCGGGCTGCGGATGGTGGTGCAGGAGAGGATCAGCATCTGCTGCTGCCCACCCGAGAGCAGCCCGGCCGCGATGCGCGCCTTGGCTTCCAGGATGGGGAAGCGGGCATAGACCTCGGCCAGGGAGGCTCCCAGCGCCTCGCGGCGGGCACCGAAGCTCCAGGCCAGCTTCAGGTTGTCCTCCACCGTCAGCTGGCGGAACAGCCGGCGGCCCTCCATGGCATGCGCGACGCCAAGCTTCGCCCTGGCCGGCGGCGGCAGGGCGGTGATGTCCTGGCCATCCAGCAGCACCTGGCCGGCCGCTACCGGCGCGATACCGGAGACCGCCCGCATGAGCGAGGACTTGCCCGCGCCGTTGGCGCCGAGGATGGCGGTGATGCCGCCCGGCGCGGCCTGCAGCGAGACGCCGTCCAGCGCCCGCACCGCACCGTAGTGCACCGAGAGATCGCGCAGCTCAAGCATGGGCGGCCTCGTCGCCGAGATAGGCGGCGATCACCTGCGCATCGCCGCGCATGCCGGCGATGTCGCCGCGGTAGATCATCCGTCCGCTGTCCAGCACCACCACTTCGTCCACAAGCTCCGCCAGGAAATCCATGTGATGGTCGATCAGCAGGATGGCCAGGCCCATCGCCTTCATGTCGCGGATCAGCTGCGCGAGCCGGTCCATCTCCGTCTCGGACAGCCCCGCCGCAGGTTCGTCGAGCAGGATGACGCGCGGGCGGGCGAGCAGGGCGCGGCCCACCTCGGCCATGCGGCGGGTGCCGTAGGGCAGGGTGTCGATCGGCCGGTCCGCCACTTCGGTCAAGTCCGACAGCGCCAGCACCGCCTCCACCAGCGCCAGCTGCGCGGCTTCCTCGGCGATGGCGGAGGGCAGGGCGAGCGTGGCGGCGAGGCCGCCATGGCGCAGCTGGCGGTGCGCCCCGAGCAGCAGGTTCTCCCGCACGGTGAAATGCGGCACCAGGCGCGGGTCCTGGAAGGTCCGCACCACGCCGGCCCTGGCCACCTGGTGGTCGGGCAGGCCGGTGATGTCCTGGCCGCCGAAGCGCACACGCCCCGCAGCCGGCCGGTAGATGCCGGTGACGACGTTGACGAAGGTGCTCTTGCCCGAGCCATTCGGACCGACCAGCGCGGTGATCCGCCCCGGCTGCAGCCGCAGCGAGACATCGTCCACCGCGACCAGCCCGCCGAAGCGCATGGTGATGCCCTCGGCCTCCAGCGCGGTGCCATCGCCCTCGGGGCGCAGCGCGGTCGCATCCGCGCGCAGATGGGTGGCGCGGACCAGGGCGCGCGGCTTGATGAAGCGCGGCGGGTCGAAGAGCAGGCCGCCGATGCCGCGCGGCAGCACCAGCAGGGAGAAGGTCAGGATGAGCCCATAGGCGATGAACTGCCATTCGGCGAAGACCTGAAGCCGTTCCGGCAGGAAGGTGAACAGCGCCGCGCTCAGCACCTGCCCGGCGATGGAGCCCAGGCCGCCGACGATGGCGATCACCAGCACCTCGATCGAGCGCGGCAGGGCGAAGCTTTCCGGCCCGAGATAGCCGACGAGATGCGCGTAGAGCGCGCCCGCCAGCCCCGCCAGGGCGCCCGAGAGCGCGTAGGCCAGCTGCTTGGTGCGGCCGGCCGGGATGCCGATGCTGCCGGCCGCGACCTCGCTGACCTGGATGGCGTATAGGGCGCGGCCGATGCGCGACTGGGTCAGGTTCCGCACCAGCAGCATGACGCCCGCGGTGAGCAGCAGCATAAGCTGAAAGTAGCGCAGCCCGTCGACCTTGATGCCGAGGATGCTCAGCGTACGCAGTGCCGCCGAGGGCACGCCGGGCAGGCCCATGGTGCCGCCGGTGAGGTCGTTCCACTCCCGCACGACCTCGAAGAACACCATGCCGAAGCCGAGCGTCATCATCGCCAGGTAAACGTCGCGTACCCGGTTGGCCGGGAAGGACAGCAGCCAGCCGGTCAGCCCGGCCAGCAGCACCGCCGCCGGCACGCCGAGCGTCATGTCGAGCCCGTGGGTCTTCACCAGGATGCCGGTGCAATAGGCGCCGATGCCGAAGAAGCCGGCATGGCCGAGCGAGATCTGGCCGGCAAGGCCGGTGAGCAGGTTGATGCTTTGGGCGAAGATAGCGGCAACCAGCACGAAGCTGGCGATCTGCAGGGTTCCAGGGGAGAGTAGCGGCGCCACCAGCAGCAGCGCCAGCACCAGCGCCGCCTGTACGCGCCAGTCGGCGACGGCCGCGCTCAGCCGCGATCGCAGCGCATTCATGCCTTGCTGACCTCCGGCCGGCCGAACAGGCCCTGCGGCCGCACCGCCAGCGCCAGCATCAGCAGCGCGAAGGCGATGCCGTGTTCCGCCGCGGTGGAGACGTAGCCGCCCACCAGCTTGCTGATGACGCCGACCATCAGCCCGCCGGCCAGCGCGCCGAGCGAGCTGCCCATGCCGCCCAGCACCGCGGCGACGAAGCCGAGCAGGACCAGGTCGAAGCCGAAGGCGGGGTCCACCGTGCCGCCGATCTGGGCGATCAGCACCCCGGCCACCCCCGCCAGGACCGAGGAGAGCATGAAGGAGCCGAGGATCAGGCGTCGCACCGGGATCCCCTGCACCAGCGCCAGTTCCGGGTCGAGCGAGACGGCGTGCACCGCCTGGCCCCACACCGTGCGGCGTATGAAGAGCTCGAAGGCCAGGATCAGCGCGACGGCAACCGCCAGCACCACGAGATACTGCAGGGAGACGTACTGCCCGAACAGGGTGACGAAATCCTGGGCGGTGAACACCACGTCGGGAAAGGCCATGGCCTGCGAGCCGAAATACTTCGCCGCCATGCCTTGCAGGAAAATGCCGAAGCCGAGCGTGGAGACCACCCAGCCCATGCTGCCGCCGCTGGACTGCAGGGCTGGGCGTACCGTCCAGCGCTCGATGAACATGCCGAGCGCCGCGACGGCGACCAGGCTGCCAAGCACTGCCATCGCGGTCGCCAGGCCCTGGCTGGAGAGGAAGACGGTGAGCATGGCGCAGAGCATCATCAGCGAGCCCTGGCCGAAATTCAGCGTCCTCGTGGTCCAGAAGGTCAGGTTCAGGCCGAGCGCGATGAGCGCATAGACCGCGCCCACGCTGATCCCGGCCAGCAGCAGCGAGAAGAAGAAATCATCCATCGCCTAGTCACGCAGCTCCAGCACTACGCGGTCGCCGCGCTTCAGCATCTCGTAGGTGCCGAGGTCATCGAGCTTCAGCGCCACGTGGTTCTCCGGCGTGAAGCTGATGCGGCGGACGGTCGCGCCTTCGAAATCCCTGGTCTGGTCCAGAGCGCCCACCATGTCGCGCGGGGCGGTCGAGCCGGCGCGGCGGATCGCGTCGATCAGCAGGCTGATGCAGTCGTAGCCGCTGCCCACGGTGCCGGCGAGCGAGATGAGCGGGTTGGCGGCATCCGGCCCGTACCAGCGGTCGGTGCCGAACTTCGCCCGGTAGAGATCGGCAGATCTCTGTGCCGCCGGGTGCATCGGGCGACGGCCGAATGCTGCATGGTTCACCGCGCGGGTGCCCGCCACCAGGTCGCCGGCGCCTTCGATATAGGGCACAGTTACCGCGCCGGCGGCGCCGTAGAGCGCCAGGTTCATGTTCAGCCGGCTCATGTTGCGGCGGATCACCGCGAAATCGGCGCCGAGGCCGATGACCAGCATCGCCTCGGCATTCGCGCGCTGCACGCGGACCAGCTGGGCGGTCATGTCCTGGGCACGCTGGTTGTAGCTTTCCACCGTCACCCTGGCGTCCGGCTTGCGGCCGGTGATCGCCTTCCGGACCAGGTCGGCGCCGGTCACGCCGTAGCCGGTGCTCTCGTGCAGGATGCCGATGCGGCCGAACTGCGACAGCGCCGCCGCCAGCTTCTCCGACTCCACCAGGTTGCCGATGGAAATGGAGAACAGGTTGGGCCGCGGCGGCTTGTCCGGGCCGTTGGGATAGACGATCGCGGGGGTCTGCGCCTGCGGGTTGATGATCGGCCGGCCATCGGCCTGGATCATGTCGGCGATCGCCAAGGTGGGTCCAGAGCCGGAGGGGCACATGAGCCCGACGATCTCGCGGTTGTCGAGGATGCGGCGCAGGTTCTGCACCGCGCGGTCCGGCACCAGCTGGTCGTCCAGCACCTCGGCCAACTCGACCATGCGGCCGTTGATGCCGCCGGCCTTGTTGCACTCCTCCACGGCGATCTGCGCGCCGCGATTGATGCCCTCGCCGAACTCGTTGAAGGGGCCGGTCAGCGCGGCGGTGAAGCCGAGCTTGATGGTGCCGGACTGCGCCCGGGCGAGGCCCGGCAATGCCAGCGCGGCGGCGCCCAGTGCCAGGCTCCTGCGGTTCATCTTCATCTTGGTCTCCCCCTTCGGACTTCGCCGTCATCCCTCGCCGGGCGATTGTGCTTCGTTGAGCAGGATCGGCACGCCACGCGCGGTGCCATGGGCGCCGGGCCGCGCCGTGCATGGGAACGCGGGCGCCACCGGCATGCGGATGCGGCGCCGGTGCGTGGAGGGCGATGTCGGCGAACCCGCGAACCTGCGGCTCGGGCACGTCATCACGTAGGGGCAGGGCGGAGAAGGCTCGGTCGGCCTCGGTAGTACCGGAATCGAGCGCTTGGCTCCGGACCGGATCCCGATTGCCGCATGCCGACTCCGGCGCGCGCTGGCGCAGCGAGAGCTCGCTCATGGCCGCTCGTCTTCCCCCTTTTCCGACCCTGGACGCGTATGCCGCGCCTCGGCCGGCCGGGAGCATGCGTCATTGCGCCGGGATTGGAAAGCGGTGCCGCCCCACCTCGCGGCGGCGCTGCGCGACGCGGACTGCCCTAGAGTGGGCCGAGCTTCCCGAGTTCCATCGCCTTGATCTGCAGCGCGAGGTATTTCGAGTTGATGCGGCATTGCGACAGGCCGCCGGCGATGAACCAAAGGCCCTGTTGCGGCGTGCGCTTGAACATGTTGTTCAGCTCGCCATCCTCGCCGATGCCCCAGACTGGCCCGATGCGGTCCAGCATCGCATCGCCGATCGCACGGCGGACGAGCTCCTCCTGCGGATAGTAGCCGGTCGCCAGGACGATGAGGTCGGCCGGCACCGTCGTGCCGTCCTTGAGCAGCGCGCCGGCGGCGGTGAAGCGTTCGATCCGGTCATACTGCAGCAGGCCGAGCTTGCCCTTGATCATGAGGGCGGAGCTTCCGGCATCCAGATTGTAGCCGCCGCCGCGGCGGAAATACTTCATCTGGTGACCGGTCTCGTCCTCACCGACATCGTGCTTGAACCCGATGCCCCTGAGGCCCTCGATCATCTCGCGGTCGAGCTCGAGCATGCGCTGCGTGACGGCCTTGTAGGCCTTGATGATCAGCGGCGGCGTGGCGGAGGAGACGATCAGGTCGCAATCCTCGAGCCGTCCGCCCTCGTCCCAGATAGCCTCGTTGAGCCTGGCGCTCGGATCGATCGAAACGACGGTTGTGGAACCCCGCTGGATCAGCGTCGTGTTCACGCCGTGGCTATGCAGATCGAGCGCAATGTCGTTGGCGCTGCTGCCCGTGCCCAGGATGAGCGCGTTCTTCCCCGCCCAGCCCGCGCCGCTGTCGAAGCCCTCGGAATGGATGATTTCACCCTTGAAAGCGTCGAGGCCCGGCAGGTCCGGAAGCATCGGATAGCTGCTGACGCCGTTGGCGAAGACAAGATGACGGGGCCGGAGGATGCGTTCGTCGCCATCGGCGCGCTTCACCCGGGCCGTCCAGCATTTCGCCGCCTCGTCCCAGGCACCGCCGACGAACGTGGTCCCCGTCCAGCAGTTGATCTCCATCGCGTCGGCGTAGAACTCGAACCAGTTTCCCAACATGTCCTTCGGGATGTATTTCGGCCAGGTCGGCGGGAATTCCATGTAGGGCAAGTGGTTCAGGTGAATCGAGTTGTGCAGCGCGAGGGAGTGGTAGCGCTTCCGCCAACTGTCGCCGATGCGCGGCCATTGCTCGACAACAAGGGTGTCGACGTCGAGCTGGTTGAGCCGCGCGGCGATGGAGAGACCCGCCTGGGCACCGCCGATCACCAGGACCGCCGGCTCCCGGTCGTCGTAAGCGCTGGCCTTGCGGCGCATGTCGGCCCGATTGTCGCCGCCGAAATCCCGCGAGTAGGCGGCACCGGTCGGCCGGTTGGCGCCGATCCGCTCCTCGTGGCCTGCCAGCGCCTCGAGCGTGGTCGAGAGCAGCCAGGCCTTCATCGCGCCGTCTTCCTCGATCGCTGGCGAAAGGCGGATCAGGCCGGCGCCACGGCCTTCCGCCGTGCTGGATCTGAAGATCGCCTCGACGCTGTCGATGCCCAGGCGCTTGACCTGGCGGGGCGGCTTCCGGCCTTCCGGCAGGTGGAAGCCGCGCGCGGCCGTGCGCCCTGCTCCGCCGCGAGGCGCAGCGCGATGGCGTCCCGGCCGGCAGCGGGCGTCAGGTGCCAGGTGAAGGCCAGGATGTCGCGCCAATGGGAGTCCGCATGGAAGAGCGCGCCGATCCGTGCGGCATCGCGGGCTGCGAGCGCCGCCTCGAAGGCATCGAGCCAGCCCGCGGCGGAGCGCCGGGCCTGGGCCGCACGCTGGAACGCCTGCAGGGATTCATCGAAATCGTCCATCGTCGCCTCGCCCCGAGGCGTTGTTCTCGTGGCCGCCTCGCTGCGGGATGATAGTCAGGTCGCCCGACCTGCGTCCATGTCGGCGGCCGGCGGGGCCGCGCACCTGCAGGGCGACTTCCGCATCGTCCGCTCACGAGCCAGGGCGAACCAGCCATCCGGCGCAGGCCTCGACGCTCACGCGCCGAAGGTGATGCCTTCCTTTTTGTACATCTCCTTCACTAGTCCTCAAGAGCAGGCCGATCTCCGGCGAGCGGTCGCCCTTGCGCGTGCTCATGATGATCGGCGAGACCGCCCCGGGCTCGTCCAGCCGGCGGTAGACCACGTTGTCGCGCCGCAGCCGCTCAACCGAGGCGGGCACGATGCAGACGCCGCTATCCGCAGCCACCAGGCCGAGCGCGGTCTGCAACTCGCGCACCTCATGCACCGCCTGCGGCTTCACGTCGCGCGCCCGGCACAGCGCAAGCACCTGGTCGGCGAAGCTCGGGCGCGGCGCCCTGGGATAGACGACCAACGCATCGCCCGTGAACTCGGCCAGTTTCAGCAGGCCTGTCCGCGAGGCAAGCCGGTGGGTCAAGGGCAGAGCGACGCAAAGCGTCTCGTTGCGCAGCAGCGTCCGCTCGATCACCGGGTCGTTGAACGGGATGCGGCCGAAGCCGACATCGATGCGGCCCTCCTTCAGCGCCGCGATCTGCTCCATCGTCGTCATCTCGAGCAAGGTAAGCTCGACCTTCGGCCGCGCCGCGCGGTAGCGACGGATCACCTCCGGCAGGTAGCCGTAGAGCGTCGATGCGACGAAGCCGATGCCGAGCAGCGTGCGTTCCGCCTGGCGCATGCGCGCCGCCATCGCCTGCATCTCCTCCATCCGGTCGAGCACCTGCACCGCCTGCTCGAACAGCAGCCGCCCGGCATCGGTGAGCGCGAGCGGCCGGCTCGCGCGGTCGAACAGCGCGACGCCGAACTCGTCCTCGAGCTGCTGGATGGCGCGGCTCAGCGGCGGCTGAGCGATGTGCAGCATCGCCGCCGCGCGGGTGAAATTCCGCTCGCGCGCCACGGCGACGAAGTAGCGGAGCTGCCGCGAGTCCACCCGATACCTCCCAGGTATTGTTGCAACCTATTTAGTCTTGGAAACGGTCCGGCGAAAGGCGGCATCTGGCCCGGACGGAGGAAACACGATGTCCAAGATACCGCGCCAGGACCCGGTCCCGCCTCGCTCCCAGCGTGAAGGCTGAGGGCAGCGCCATGTTCCTCTGCCTCTGCAATGCCCTGACGGACAGGCAGGTCGCCGACGCGATCCATCAGGGTGCCCGCCGCCCGCGCGAGGTCTACGCCCGCTGCGGCTGCCACGCCCAGTGCGGCCGCTGCACGGCGTCCATTTTGAACGCCCTGCATGTCGGCGCGGCGGCGCCGTCCAGTCCTTCGAACAAGCAAGACCGATAGGAGAACGTCCATGCTCGACAGCGTGCAGGCCACCGTTGACACCGCCCTTGAAGACGATGCCGCCAAGGGCGTCTTCCGGGTGGCACGGGACATCTTCACCGATCCCGCGCTCTTCGAGCTCGAGATGACGCACATCTTCGAAGGAAATTGGATCTACCTGGCGCATGAGAGCCAGATCCCGAACAACAACGACTACTTCACCACGACGATGGGCCGGCAGCCGATCTTCATCGCCCGCAACCGTCAGGGTGAGTTGAACGCCTTCGTCAATGCCTGCAGCCACCGCGGCGCGATGCTTTGCCGCCACAAGCGCGGCAACAAGTCCACCTATACCTGCCCGTTCCACGGCTGGACCTTCAACAACGTCGGCAAGCTGCTGAAGGTGAAGGACCCCGAGGGCGCGGGCTACCCGGAGGGCTTCAACAAGGGCGGCAGCCACGACCTGACGAAGGTGGCGCGGTTCGAGAGCTATCGCGGCTTCCTTTTGGCAGCCTCAACCCCGACGTGAAGCCGCTGGCCGAGCACCTCGGCGAGGCGACGAAGATCATCGACCTAATCGTCGACCAGTCGCCGGATGGGCTCGAGGTGCTGCGCGGCGCCTCCACCTATGTCTATGACGGCAACTGGAAACTGCAGACCGAGAATGGCGCGGACGGCTACCATGTCAGCGCCGTCCACTGGAACTACGCGGCTACCACAAGCCGTCGCAAGGAAGCTGCGCAGGCGGACGCGACGCGGGCGATGAGCGCCGGCGGCTGGGCCAAGGGCGGCGGCGGCTTCTACTCCTTCGAGCACGGACACCTTCTGCTTTGGACCAACTGGGCGAACCCGGAGGACCGGCCGAACTGGGAGCGGCGCGGGGAGCTGGCGGCGCAGTTCGGCCAACCGCGCGCCGACTGGATGGTGGGGCGCAGCCGCAACCTCTGCCTCTATCCCAATGTCTACCTGATGGACCAGTTCTCCTCGCAGATCCGCACCTACCGGCCGATCGCGGTCGATAAGACCGAGGTGACGATCTACTGCATCGCCCCGAAGGGCGAGGCGCCCGAAGCCCGTGCCCGCCGCATCCGCCAGTACGAGGACTTCTTCAACGCCTCCGGCATGGCGACGCCGGATGACCTCGAGGAGTTCCGCGCCTGCCAGATGTCGATGGGCGCGCGCGCCGCACGCTGGAACGACATGACGCGCGGCGCGCAGCACTGGATCCCGGGTCCCGACCCAGCAGCCGAGGCGATCGGCCTGAAACCGCTGATGAGCGGCGTGAAGACCGAGGATGAGGGGCTCTTCGTCGTGCAGCACAAGTACTGGCAGGAGGCGATGCAGCGCGCGCTGTCCGCCGCCCCCGGCAAGACCGAAGGCTGAGGAGCAGCACCATGTCCACCACCATGGAAGTCCCCGTCCGCAACGGCTTCACGCTGCAGGACGCGACCCTGTTCCTGTACCGCGAGGCCCGCGCCCTGGACGACAAGGAATGGGACGCCTGGCTGGCGCACTACGCGCCGGACGTGGAGTTCTGGATGCCGTCCTGGGACGACGACGACCGGCTGACCGAGGACCCGCAGACCGAGATCTCGCTGATCTGGTACGGCCACCGCGGCGGCCTCGAGGATCGCGTCTTCCGCATCCGGACCGAGCGCAGCAGCGCGACGAGCCTGCCGGAGCCGCGTACCTCGCACAACATCAGCAACGTGGAGATCCTGGAGCAGGCGGGCGGGCTGACCAGGCTGCGCTTCAACTGGGTGACCTACAGCTTCCGCTACAAGACGACGGACACCTATTTTGGCACCTCCTTCTACACGGTTGACACCACCGGGAGCGGCCGCTGATCCGCAGCAAGAAGGTCGTCCTGAAGAACGACTACATCCACCACGTCGTCGACATCTACCACATCTGAGCGGAGCGGACGGCCATGACCCACAGCATCGCGCTCAATTTCGAGGACGGCGTCACCCGCTTCGTCGAGGCCCGCGCCTGCGAGACCATCGCCGATGCCGCCTACCGGCTCGGCATCAACGTCCCGCTTGACTGCCGCGACGGCGCCTGCGGCACCTGCAAGTGCCGCGTCGAATCGGGCGAGTATGACGGCGGATCCTATATCGACGACGCGCTGACCGAGGAGGAGGCCGCATCGGGCCTGGCGCTCGCCTGCCAGGCGCGACCGAAATCCGATCTTGTCGTCGCGGTCCAGGCGGCGTCAGCCGCCTGCAAGACTAGGCCGCAGGCCTTCGAGACAGTGCTGCGCGGCGTCGAGCGGCTGTCGGCGACCAGCCTGGCCTTTACGCTGGAGCGCCCGGCGGGCCTTGCCTTCCTGCCGGGGCAATATGTGAACCTGCGGGTGCCGGGGACCGACCAGCGGCGCTCCTACTCCTTTAGCTCGGCCCCGGGCGCCGCCACCTTGTCCTTCCTGGTGCGGGACATCCCGGGCGGGCGCATGAGCGGCTGGCTCGGCACCGCGCAGCCCGGCGCGCAGATGGAGTTCACCGGCCCCGCCGGGAGCTTCTACCTGCGCGAGGTGGGGCGGCCGCTGCTGTTCCTGGCGGGCGGGACGGGGCTCGCGCCCTTCCTGTCCATGCTCGGTCGGCTGGCCGCCACGGGCACCGGCGGCCATCCCCTGCACCTGGTTTACGGCGTGACCAACGACGCCGACCTGGTCGGCGTGGCGGAGCTCGGCGCCTTCGCCGCCCGGATTCCCGGCTTCACCTATTCCACCTGCGTCGCGACGGAGGCCAGTGCGCATCCGCGCAAGGGCTACGTCACCGCGCATCTGGAACCGCGCCACCTGAATGGCGGCGATGTGGATGTTTATCTCTGCGGCCCGCCGCCGATGGTGGATGCCGTCCGCGGCTGGCTTGCCGCACAGGGCGTGACGCCTGCCAGCTTCCACTATGAAAAGTTCTCGCCGAGCGGGCCCGCGGATGCGGCGAGGCTGGCGGCATGAGGACCTATGCGGGCCGCTTCGCCGGCAAGGTGGCGCTCGTCACCGGGGCCGCCCAGGGCATCGGCCGCGAGGTCGCGCTGCGCCTGGTGCGGGAAGGGGCGCGCGTCGCCCTGGTGGATCGCTCGGCGCTGGTCGAGGAGGTCCTGCAGGAGGCGGGCGGCGAGGCCGTCGCTGTCACCGCCGACCTCGAAGCCTACTCTGGCGCGGCCGAGGCCGTGGCACGCGCCCGGGCCGCCTTCGGGCGGCTCGACATCCTCGTCAACAATGTCGGCGGAACGATCTGGGCGAAGCCCTTCGCTGGATACGACGCGGCGCAGATCGAGGCGGAGGTCCGTCGCTCGCTCTTCCCGACGCTCTGGTGCTGCCGCGCCGTCCTGCCGGCGATGCTGGAGGCTGGGGGCGGCGTGATCGTCAATGTTTCCTCGGTGGCGACGCGTGGCGTGAACCGCGTGCCCTATGCCGCCGCCAAGGGCGGGGTGAACGCGGTCACCGCCTGCCTCGCCATGGAATATGCCGGGCATGGCATACGAGTCTGCGCCACCGCACCCGGCGGCACGGAGGCGCCGCCGCGCCGCGTGCCGCGCAACGCCGCCCCGCGGAGCGCGGAGGAGGAGGCCTGGATGCAGCAGGTGGTCGACCAGACCAAGGCGTCCAGCCTGATGCACCGCTACGGCACGATCGAGGAGCAGGCGGCGGCGATCCTGTTCCTGGCCTCGGACGAGGCCTCCTACATCACCGGGGTCACCTTGCCCGTCGCGGGCGGGGATCTCGGCTGATCGACCAGCACCACCCACCCTGCAACGGAGGAACGTGAGATGACCGACAGCCTGATGGAGACCAAGGAGGTCAAGGATCTGCTGATGAAGGTCAGCAATCTCGGCGACGGCACCGGCGATGTGCGCATGAAGCGCATCGTCCACCGCGTGGTGTCCGACCTGTTCCGCACGATCGAGGATTTCGACGTGCAGCCGGACGAGTTCTGGTCCGCGGTATCCTACCTGACGCGGCTTGGCCAGGCGAACGAGACCGGGCTGCTGGTGCCGGGCCTCGGGCTTGAGACCTTTCTCGACCTGCGCATGGACCAGGCCGAGCGGAAGGCGGGCCTCGAGGGTGGCACGCCGCGCACCATCGAGGGCCCGCTCTGGATCGAGGGCGCGCCGCTGTCGAGGGGGAGGCGCGGCTCGACGACGGCACCGAGCAGGGCGAGGTGCTGTTCATGGATGGCCAGGTGCGCGACGTGCAGGGCCGGCCGGTGGCGGGCGCGGTCGTGGATGTCTGGCACGCCAATACGCTCGGCGGCTATTCCTTCTTCGATCCCAGCCAGGCGAAGTACAACCTGCGCCGCCGCATCGAGACCGATGCCGATGGCCGCTACCGCTTCCGCTCCATCCTGCCCTCCGGCTATGCTTGCCCGCCGGACGGTGTGACGCAGGAGCTGCTGAACCGCCTCGGCCGGCACGGCCACCGGCCCGCGCATATCCACTTCTTCGTCGTGGCGCCCGGCTACCGGAAGCTGACCACTCAGATCAACATCGACGGTGACGAATACCTGCACGACGATTTCGCCTTCGCCACGCGGGACGGGCTGATTCCGAGGTACGGCGGGTCGAGGACGCCGAGACTCTGCGTGCCAGGGGCCTGAACGCGCCCTGCGCCGAGATCACCTTCGACTTCGTGCTGCATGCCGAGGGCGCCGCGGCGCCCGGCACCGTCGTGAACCGCGCGCACGCCCCGGCGGGCTGGCCGCGCGTGGCCCGGCCCCATCGTGGCCGGGCCTTCCCGATCCTGCGTGACACCGGGCGGCGCGCAACCCGCGCGCCGCCGCCCCCGACTGCGTCCCGAGCGGAGCCCTTGCATGCCCGACAGCCCGATCACCATCCCGGCCGACCTACGGAACGACCTCGCCATCCACTCCGTCCGCAGCACGATCGTCGACGTGCCGACGGTGCGCCGGCACAAGCTTTCGCAGACCTCGGTGACGGCGCAGAGCTACGTCATCATCGAGCTCCGCCTGGCGAACGGCGTAGTCGGCATCGGCGAGGCGGCGACCCTCGGCGGGCCGCGCTGGAGCGAGGAGAGCGTCGAGGCCATCAAGGCCAATACCGACGCCTACCTCGCCCCTGCCCTGCTCGGCCTGCCGGCCGACCGCTTCGCGGTCGCCGGGGCCCGGATGGACGCCGCGGCGAAGCGCAACAACGCGGCAAAGGCCGCCATCGAGACCGCGCTGTTCGACGCCGTGGGACGGACGCTCGGCGTCCCGGCCGCGCTGCTGCTCGGCGGGCTGGTGCGCGACAGCGTGCCGGTGCTATGGACGCTCGCTTCCGGCGATCCCGCGCAGGAGATCGAGGAGGCCGAGGCGAAGCTGGCGGCCCGCCTGCACGACACCTTCAAGGTCAAGATCGGCGCCCTTTCGCCGGCGGCGGACCTCGCCCGGCTGCGGCGCCTGGCCGGCGCGCTCGGTGACCGCGCCAGTCTCATCGTTGATGCCAACCAGGCCTGGGACGAGACCACGGCCAATCGCTGCCTGCCGGTGCTGGCCGAGCTCTGGCGTGACGCTGGTCGAGCAGCCGCTGCCGGCCTGGAACATCGCCGGGATGGCGCGGGTGCGGGCGCGCTCGGCGGTGCCGCTGATGGCCGACGAATGCGTCTTCTCCGGCCACGACATGCTGGCGGTGGCGCAGGCCGCGGCCGCCGACGTCGTCTCGCTGAAGCTCGTCAAGCATGCGGGGCTGCTGGCCCTGCAGAAGGTCGCCGCGGTGGCCGAGGCGGCCGGCATCGGCCTCTATGGCGGCTGCCTGCTGGAAAGCTCGATCGGCGCCGCCGCGCATCTGCACGCCTTCGCCGGCCTGCGCGAGCTGGCCTGGGGCTGCGAGCATTTCGGGCCGCAGATCCTGACGGACGATCTCGTGGAGGAGCCGCTGCGCTTCGAGGAATTCCGCGTGCACCTGCCGGCCGGTCCCGGCCTCGGCGTCACGCTCGACCGCGCCAAGCTGCGCCGCTACGCGCGCGCCTGAGGGAGGACCCGATGCTCTACCATGTCAGGATGGACGTGCGCGTGCCGCATGATGTCGACCCCGCCCGCTTCCAGGCGCTGAAGGCCGAGGAGAAGGCCCGGGCGGAGGCGCTGCAGCGCGCCGGTACCTGGCGACACCTGTGGCGCATCGCAGGGGCCTACGCGAATGTCAGCATCTTCGACGTGGCCGACCACGACGCGCTGCACGCGATTCTCGCCACGCTGCCGCTCTTCCCTTTCATGGAGATTGCGGTGACGCCGCTCGCGCGGCACCCCTCGGCGATCGACTGATCCCGCTCGGCCAACTCACGCCACAATACAACAGGAGAGGAAATCCATCATGCCACCTTCCCGCAGCATGAACGTCGAGGATGTCATCGACGCGAGATCCCGTCTCTGGCTTCCAGAAACGTGTCATCGCGCTCTGCTTCCTGGTCGTCGCAATCGACGGCTTCGACACGGCAGCGATCGGCTTCATCGCTCCCGCGCTGCGGGCGCAATGGGGCGTGACGCCGGCGCAGCTCGCCCCGCTGTTCGGCGCGGGGCTGTTCGGCCTGATGGTCGGTGCCTTCGTCTTCGGGCCGCTGGCCGACCGCTGGGGCCGCAGGCCCGTCCTTGTCGTAACGACGGCCTTCTTCGGGCTGGCGACGCTGGCCTCGGCATTCTCGGGCTCGGTCGAGATGCTGACGGCGCTGCGCTTCGTCACCGGGCTCGGCCTCGGCGGTGCGATGCCGGCCGCAATCACCCTCACCTCGGATTCTGCCCGGCGCGCCGGCGCGCCTCGCTGGTGACGCTGATGTTCTGCGGCTTCACCATCGGCTCGGCGGCGGCGGGCCTCGCGGCCTCGCACATCGTCGGCGCCTTCGGCTGGCAGGGGCTGCTGGTGCTGGGCGGCGCGCTGCCGCTGGCCCTGGTGCCCGCGCTCGCGGCGCTGCTGCCGGAATCGCCGCGCTACCTTGCGCTGCGCAACGCGCCGGCCGAACGAGTCACCGCCGTGCTGCGGCATATCGCGCCGGCGGCCGACCTGTCCGCCGTGGCCTTCATCAGTGCCGGCCGTGCGAAGGGCCTGCCCATCGCGCAGCTGTTCCGGGGCGGCCTCGGCACCGGCACGCTGCTGATCTGGACGACCTTCTTCATGAGCCTGCTGGTCTTCTACCTGCTGTCGAGCTGGCTGCCGCTGCTGATCACCACCGCCGGCTTCTCCTTGAAGAGCGCCGCGCTGATGGCGGCGACGCTCGCCACCGGCGGCACGGTCGGCGCCATCCTGATCGGCTGGCTGATGGACCGCTTCGACCCGCACCGCGTGCTCGCCTTCGCGTACCTCCTGGCAGGTGCCTTCGTGATGCTGCTGGGCAGCGCCACGGCGATGCCCTGGCTGCTGGTCTTCGCCATCTTCGGCGCCGGCTTTGGCGTGGCCGGGGGACAGGTCGGGGTGAACGCGCTGGCGGCCGCCTACTACCCCACCGCGGTCCGGGCGACCGGCGTGAGCTGGGCGAACGCGGTCGGCCGGATCGGCTCCGTGCTCGGGTCGATGGTCGGCGGTTTCCTGCTCTCGCTCGGCTGGGACCTCGCCACGGTGTTTAGCGTTGCGGCGGTGCCGGCCTTCCTGGCGGCGCTGGCCATGCTCGCCAAGGGCTTCGCGCGGCGGCCATCCCCCTCGGCGCTAGCGGTCGCGGCGGAATAGTAACGGATTGCCGGGGCACGGGCGCGGCCCGTGCCCGCCCAGGGAGGACAGCATGCCAAACCCCGTCATCATCGCCGTCGCCATCACCGGATCGGTGCCGCGCAGGAAGGACAACCCGGCGTTGCCGGTCACGGTCGCGGAGCAGATCGAGAGCACCCACGCCGCCCATGAGGCCGGCGCCACGCTTGTGCATGTGCATGTCCGCAACGACGACGAGACGCCGAGCTCCGATCCCGCCAGGTTCGCCGCCTTCCAGGAGGGCATCCGCCGCCATTGCCCCGACATCATCGTGCAGTTCTCCACCGGCGGCCGCGGCCGCGCGCTGGAGCAGCGCGGCGCCATGCTGCACCTCCGGCCCGACATGGCGAGCCTGGCGACCGGCAGCGTGAACTTCCCCTCCATCGTCTACGAGAACCCGCCCGGTTTCGTGCGCGGGCTCGCCACCACGATGCGCGATCTTGGCATCAAGCCGGAGATCGAGGTGTTCGACCTGGCCATGCTCACCAACACCGCCGCACTCGTCGCCGAGGGGCTGATACTGCCGCCGCCGCATGTGCAATTCGTCTTCGGGGTGAAGAACGCGCTGCCGGCGCGGGAGGACATCCTGGATTTCGAGCTGGCGCTCATGCGCGAGCTGATCCCGGGTGCGACCTGGACGGCGGCCGGCATCGGGCGCGACCAGTTCACCGTCGCCCGCTGGGCGCTCGCCCGCGGCGGCCATGTCCGGACCGGGCTCGAGGACAATATCCGCCTGGACCGGCATACCCTGGCCCCGTCCAACGCCGCGCTCGTGCGGCGCACGGCCGAGCTCGCCGCGGGGCCGGCCGCCCCGTCGCGGACACCGCCACCGCGCGCCGCATCCTCGGCCTGCCGCCCGTGCCGGCGCGGCACGCCGCCTGAGGCGCCGGTCGCGTTCCATCCGCGGGGGACGGCAGCCTCGCCGGGCGGGCAGAGGCGCGGGCTTGCATCGGCGCCGGGCCGGCGACTGCATCCTGCCTTTGCCGAGGAGCGTCGTCGCATTTTCGCCCCTGCTGCGCATCCTCCCCGCCCTTGCCTCGCTCAGCGGCGGACCCGCTGCCCCGGCGCCGGCGACTTGCGCCAGGTGCCACGCCACCGACCGGACCGGGGCCAGCCCCTCGCCGCGGCGGCGCCCTTCCGCAGCCTTCACCGGCGCCATCCGGTCGGGCAACCCGCCGCGGCGCTGGCCGATGGGATCTAGGCCGGGCATCGTGCGATGCCCGGGTGCCAGCTCCGCCAGGGGCCGATCGCCGACCTTGTGGCCTATCTCAGGACGCTGGAATCCTGGCCCGACCCGGGGCGGCGCGCCACCCCGGCGCCGTGCCCTAAGCGCCCCGTGCCGCGTCCGGCGGCCTGCCCGATCGCACCGCAGTGAGCGCCGCCCCGGCGAGGATCAGGGCGCCGCCGCAGATCAGGCCGGCGTTGATCGCCTCCCCCAGCATGAGCGTCGAGATCAGCACGCCGACCACGGGGATGATCATGAAGGCGATCGCCGCGGCGGTCGGGGTCAGTCGACGCGACAGCTCGATGATGCAGCAGGTGCCGAAAGGGGCGACCACCAGCCCGTTGAAGGCCGCCAGGGGCCAGGCGGCGGGCGGGATGCCGCCATCCGGTTCCAGCAGGATGGCCAGGCCCACCAGCAGCGCCGCCGAGAGCGCGAAGGCCCAGGGCAGCAGCGCGATCAGTTGCATCCGTGGCGGCCAGGCCTTGGTCACCAGGATGGTGCAGGCCCAGGCGAGCGCCGCGGCCAGCAGCAGGGCATACCCGCAGATCTCCTCGCCGATCCCGCCCGCCTCGGCTGCGGCAATCGACCAGGGATCAATGACAGTGGCGACGCCGGCCAGGGTCAGCGCCGCCGCAATCCAGCGGAGCGGCGGTTCACGCTGCCGCAGGATCGCGGCGAGCGGAACCACCCAGATGACCGCGGCATTCGAGAGGATGGCGGTATGCCCGGCCGGCACGTAGCGGACGGCGAAGCTGCAGAACAGGAAGAACACGGTCAGCTGCAGGATGCCGATCGCCAGCAGGGCCGGCAGGTCCGGCCGCGATGGCCGGCGCAGCTGGCCGGATGTCAGCAGCAGAAACGTCGAGGCGAGCGCCGCCAGGCCGGAGCGGCTCGCGGTCAGCCAGATCGAGGTGGCGCCGGTGCCCAGGATGGCGACCTTCACCGCCGGCCAGGACGCGCCGAATAGCAGGACCGCCGACAGCAGCAGCAGCACGGTGGAGCAGGCCACGCCCGGCCGTTGCGCCGCCACGGCCGGGCGTCGCGCGGCAATCTCTGGTCCTGCCTGCGGCGGCATGGTGTGGTGCTAGCGGCGCGTCAGGACCCGACCAAATGCCGCAGGTCGGCCGCATCGAGCCGGTAGTAGACGCGCGGCAGGAGCCTGGCGCCTTCGCTGCTGTAGAGGCTGCGGGCATCCGCATTGCCCGATTCCGCCGTCCAGTCCAGTGCGGAGAAGCCCTGCGCCAGGGCCAGCGCCGCCGCGGCGCGCAGCATGGCGCGGGCAACACCGCGCCGGCGCATCGCCGCGGCAACATAGAGATCGCGGATGTAGAGCGAGCGCGACAGTTCGTTGGCCGGAAAGCTGACATTCAGCACGATGGATCCGGCCAGGCTGCCATCCGCCGCATGGGCGACTAGGATGCGCGGCGCGAAGCCGTCCTGCTGCTGCGCCGCGCAGGCCTGCGCCGCGGCGCCCGCCGCGACGTCCTGGGTCACCGGCTTGCCGTAGTGACGCTGCATCTCTGCCCAGAGCGTCGCCAGCGTCGCGGCATCCTGGGCCGTCAGGCGGCGTATCGAATAGGGCTGTTCGGCCAGCAGGACGGGCTGGGCGGCGTCGCGCAAGGTCACCGGTTACCTCATTGCAGCAAGGGTCGGACAGCCTGGCCTCGGCCGGCCGGCGGAGGCATCCCGCCGGTCTGACCGCCATCCCGGCGTCCGGGAAACGTGTGAAAGATCTTTATACGCAATCCGTGGTTGCATTCCAAGTCATCTATTTGATAGTCTCAGCGCTGCCGGTGAAGTCCAGGGTCTTCGCGATGACTTATGAATTTCTGAACCATTCAGTAATCCTTTCTGCGCGTTCGCTGAGGCTAGCCGCATTCGCGGCCCTGACCGCGCTGACCTTCGCCGCTGCCGTCCCAGCCCAGGCCGACCCGCTCCTCGAGCTCGACGTGGTCGGCGGCCTCGCCGGCGTGCAGCAATACGACGCGCATGAGGCGCCCTTCTGGACCCGGCGGGTGCCCGAGATCACCGCAGGCCAGGTGCATGCGCAAATCGTGCCCTTCGACCGTAGCGGCATCCGCGGCCAGGAGATGCTGCAGCTGCTCCGCCTCGGCGTGGTGTCCTTCGGCAACGTCCTGCTCGGCCTGGCGGCGGCCGACGAGCCCGAGCTGAACGCGATCGACTTGCCGCTGCTCAGCCCGGACATGGGCGCGCTGCGCCGCACCGTCACGCTGTGGCGTCCGCGGCTCGAGGCGCTGCTGCAGGAGCGCTACGGCCTGGTCCTGCTCGCGGTCTATACCTACCCGCCGCAAGTTGTGTTTTGCAGCAAGGCCTTCGGCGGGCTCTTCGACCTTGGCGGCCGGCGCATCCGCACCTCCTCGGTCGGCCAGTCGGAACTGGTGACGGCACTGGGCGGCGTCCCCGTGGTCATTCCCTTCGCCGAGATCGTCGGCGCGATGCGGACCGGCGTCGTGGATTGCGCCATCACCGGCGCCCGGTCGGGCAATTCGATCGGTCTGCACGAGGTCTCGACGCATGTCTCGCGCCTCGGCGTCAGCTGGGGCGTCAGCGTCTTCGTCGCCAACCAGGCGGCCTGGGACGCGCTGCCGGCCGAACGCCGGGCCGAGCTGCGCCAGGGCCTGGCGGCGCTGCAGGAGGAGATCTGGCAGGCGGCCGACCACGAGCGGCAGGACGGCTTCGACTGCAACGCCGGTCGGCCGAGTTGCGAGAGCGGCCGGCCGGGCCGCATGACGATCGTCGAGGAAAGCTGGCAGGACGACGCGCTGCGGATCAAGCTGCTGAGCGACGTCGTGCTGCCCAACTGGGTCCAGCGCTGCGGCGGCGATTGCGCCGCGGAATGGAACCGGCTGATGGCGCCCGAGCTCGGCATCCAGGCGAAGGCGCGCTAGGCGATGCCCTCCCGGAATTCGCGGCACGCGATCGGCATCGTCGCGGTTGCCCTGCTCTTCGTGATCGGCATCGGCACCGCGCTGCTGCTCGACCAGATGCGCAGGACCGCGCGCGACGCGGCGGAGGGGTGGTGCAGCGCGCCGCCTCCGTGGTCGAGAGCACCGTCAACCGGCTGTTCCTGCAGATCGACGGGACACTCGCCAGCCTGCCCGATCTGGTCGGTCAGGTCGCCCGGAACCAGGCCTCGGATGCCGAGGCGGTGTCGCGCATCCTCCGCAGCATCAATTTCCAGAACCTCAACTTCCGCGACCTGCTGCTGGTTCAGCCTGACGGCATCGCCTGGGCCAGCGCGCAGGTTTCCTCGCGCGACCGGCCCCTGCCGGTCGGGCTGCGGGAGATCGGTCCGGCGGTGCGCTCGGGCGCCGTCAGCATCGCCGGCCCGGTGCAGAACCCGACCACCGGGGAATGGGCGCTGTTCTTCGTACGGCCAGTGCGGCTGCCGCATCTCGGCATGCTCTACGCCGCGGCCGAGGTGCCCATCCCGCTGATGGTCACGCTGCTCAATCCCGCCGCCGAGGTGCCGGGGCTGCGCGTCGCGGTGACGCGGACCGATGGCCGGCTGCTGGTCGGCCTGCCGCATGACGAGGCGCGGCTCAGCCGGCAATCGGCCGGGGCCGCCGACTCGGACGTGGCGACTGCGGCGACGCCCGCGGCGATGATCACGGCGGCGCGGCCGACGCTCTACCGCACTATCGCCATCGCCGTCACGCTCGATGCAGCGATCGGCGTCACCGAATGGCGGCGTGACCGCGACCGGCTGGTCGGCGTCGCGCTCGGCGCCTCCGTCGTGGTGGTCGCGCTGGCCCTGGCGGCGCTGCTGGTTGTGCAGCAGCGCGAGCGAGGCGAGGAGGAACGCCGGCGCGCCCGGGCGACGCTGGAAAGCGCCATCGATTCCATGTCGGACGGCTTCGTCATGTTCGATGCGGAGGACCGCCTGGTGGTCTGCAACAAGCGCTACCGGGAGATGTATGGGCTCAGCGCCCCCTTCATAGTGCCCGGCGCCAGCTTCGAGCATATCATCCGCGAGGGTGCGCAGCACGGCCAGTACCCGCAGGCCGGGGAGGACATCGAAGGCTTCACGCGGGAGACCGTGGCCTGGCACCGCGGCGACCATCCGCCGATGGAGCGGATGCTGCCCAACGGCCGCTGGCTGCTGATCACCGAACGCCCGATGCCGGATGGCGGCACGGTCGGCATCCGCACCGACATCACCGCGCAGAAGCAGGCGATGCGCGAGCTGGCGATCGGCGAGCGGCGCTACAGCGCGCTGGCCAAGGCGGGGGCGATCGTCACCTGGCAGGCCAGCGCCGACGGCACCATCCTGGAGGCCCCGGGCTGGGCCGCCCTGACCGGCCTGCCCGATGCGGCGCTGCGCGACGGCCGCTGGCTATCCGTGATCCATCCGGAAGACCAGGCGATGGTGCTGCCGAACTGGGTCGCGGCGGCCGATGCGGACGGGTCGGTCGACATCGAATTCCGCATCCTGACCGGCGCCGGCTGGCGCTGGATGCGGGTGCGCGGCGCGCCGGTCTACGAGCCGCCGCGCACCGAGCCGCTGGAATGGGTCGGCACCATCCACGACGTGCACGACCGCCGCGCCGCCCAGGCGGCGCTGGCGGAAAGTGAGGCGCGCTTTGTCCGCGCCATCTCCGCGGTCGGCATGGGCACCTGGGACTGGAACCTGGCGACCGACGTGCTGCACCTCTCGCCCGGCTACGAGGCGCTGTACCAGAAGGAGGAAGGCACGCTGCCGACGGCGCGCGCCGCGGCCGATGCGACCCACCCGGACGACGTCGCCACCGTCACCGCGGCGGTGGACCGCGCGCTGAAGGGCTCCGAGGGCGACAGCTACGACATCGAGTTCCGCATCGTCCAGCCCGGCGGCGGCCTGCGCTGGCTCCGCATGCAGGGCCGCGCCGAGCGCGACGCCGAGGGCCGGGCCGTGCGGATGAGCGGCGTGACCCAGGACGTGACCGCCAAGCACGATGCCGAGCTACAGCTGGCGCACATGGCGCGGCACGACCCGCTGACCGACCTGCCGAACCGGACCCTGCTGCGCGAGCGGATGGATGCAGCGATGGCGGATGCGAAGCGGGGCGATGCGAGCGCCATCTTCTGCCTCGACCTCGACCGCTTCAAGCAGGTGAACGACACGCTCGGTCACCCGATCGGCGATGCCCTGCTGCGGGCGGTCACCGACCGGCTGCTGGGCTGCATCCGCAAGACCGACATGGTGGCGCGCATCGGCGGCGACGGATCCGCGATCGTCCAGTCCTCGGTCAACCAGCCGAGCGACGCCAGGGCGCTGGCCCGGAGGATCATCGCGGCGATCAGCAAGCCCTACGAGATCGAGGGCAACCGCATCGTCATCGGCACCAGCCTCGGCATCGCCATCGCGCCGCAGGACGGGGTCGATTCCGACCGGCTGCTGCGCAGCGCCGATCTGGCGCTGTACCGGGCGAAGACCGACGGTCGCGGGACATTCCGGTTCTTCGAGCCGGAGATGAACATCCGCATGCAGGCGCGGCACGCGCTGGAGACCGACCTGCGCCGGGCCCTGGTGCAGCGGGAGTTCGAGGTCTTCTACCAGCCGCTTATCGACATCCGCACCCGCCAGGTCTGCAGCTTCGAGGCGCTGCTGCGCTGGCGGCACCCGGAGCGCGGGCTGGTGGCGCCGGACAGCTTCATTCCGGCGGCCGAGGAGCTCGGCCTGATCGGCCAAATCGGCGAGGTGGTACTGGCGCGCGCCTGCGCCGAGGCGACGCACTGGCCCGCCGGCATCAGGGTCGCGGTCAACCTCTCGCCCGCCCAGTTCGCCGATCCCGGGATGATGGGCATGGTCATGGGGGCGCTGCACCGTTCCGGCCTGCCGGCCGAACGCCTCGAACTCGAGATCACCGAGACGCTGCTGCTGCAGGAGAGCGAGGACGTGCTGGCGACGCTGCACGAGCTGCAGCGGGTTGGGGTCACCATCTCGATGGATGATTTCGGCACCGGCTATTCCTCGCTCAGCTACCTGCGGAAATTCCCGTTCCGCAAGGTCAAGATCGACAAGTCCTTCATCCGTGAGCTGGGCAACGATCCGGGCAGCGGCGCCATCGTCCAAGCCGTGCTCGACCTGTGCCGGACGCTCGGCATCAAGACGACGGCCGAGGGCGTCGAGACCGAGCAGCAACTCGCCTGGCTGGACGCGGCCGGCTGCGCCGAGGCGCAGGGTTACCTGTTTAGCGCGGCGCGGCCGGCGGCCGAGATTCCGCTGCTGCTGCGCCTGCTGAACGAGGCGCCGGTCGCTGCCGGCGCCTGACGCGAAGCCGATCCGACACCACCAGGGAGAGACCAGACCATGCCGCTATTCGCCATCATCGCCCATGACAAGGTCGACGCGGACGCCCCGGCGCGGCGCCGGGCGGCCCGGACCTCGCATTTCGAGCGGATGCAGGCGGCGGTCGGCCGCGGGCTGATCCGCTTCGCCGGCAGCATGCTCGGGCCGGATGGCGCGATGACCTGCTCCATCGTGCTCTGCGACTTCCCGGACCGGGAGGCGCTGGACCGCTGGGTCGCCGAGGAACCCTATGTGCGGAACGGCGCCTGGGACCGTGTCGAGGTCGCGCCGGTTTTCGCGGCGGTCGAGGACGGCGCCATCACCGAGACCTGGCTCCGGCTGATGGCGGCGCATATGGCGGCCGCCTGAGCGGCCGGCAGGTCACCCGGCCTGGACGAGGCGCAGCACGGCGCCCTTGCCCCTTACCTCCGCCTCCTCGAACTCGGCCGCGGCGATCGCCCGGTCGAGGGCGGCGCGCAGCTCCCTCGCCGAGTCGAGGGTGAGCTCGACGCCGGCTCGGGCGGAGGGCCCGAGCCCGGTGTTGAGGAAGTCGAGCGTGATGACGTCGCCAAGCGGCGCATGCCGCGCATGGTCGTAGGCGACCACCGCCTGGGATAGCGGGAACCACGCCTCCCCGCGCTTGGCCATGCCTTCGGCGCGGGCGATCTCGACGATCGAGGTGCACATGCGCCGCGCTCCTACTTCGACAGATGCCGGCCGAGGAAGGCATGTACCTTGGCCCAGCCGTCCATCGCCTGCTCCGGCCGGTAGAGCGGCCGGTGCCAGTAGAAGAAGCCGTGGCCGGCGCCGTCATAGCGGTGGAACTCGTAATCCTTGCCGTGCCGCTTCAGCGCGGCCTCGTGCTGGTTCACCTGCTCGGGGCTCGGCGCGCGGTCGTCGTTGCCGAACAGGCCGAGCAGCGGGCAGGACAGGTCCTTGGTCATCTCGATCGGCGCGACCGGGGTCTTGGCGTTCAGCTCCTCCGGCCCCATCACCACGCGGCCGCCCCAGAGGTCGACGCAGGCATCGACGTCCTGCTTCTGGCAAGCGTAGAGGAAGGCGTGCCGGCCGCCGGAGCAGGAGCCGAAGAGGCCTACCTTGCCGTTCTGGCCCGGCTGCGCCCGCATCCAGGCTACCGCCGCGGCGGTGTCGCCGACCATCTGCGCGTCGGGAATGCCGCCCTCGGCCCGCACCTTGGCGGCGACGTCGTCGGGGTGCCCCTCGCCCGCGCGCTCGTACAGGTTGGCGCAAATGGCGAGGTAGCCGTGGTGCGCGAAGCGGCGCGTCGTCTCGATGTAGAACTCGCTCCAGCCCGGCAGGTGGTGCACCAGCACCACGCCGGGGAAGGGGCCGGGGCCGGAGGGCCGGGCGACATAGGCGGTGATCGGGGTACCGCCGTCACCCTTCAGCGTAACATTCTCGCAGGTCATGCCGCGGTAGAATTCCATCGGTCGTCCTCCTCGGTCTTGGGCCAGGATCGGGCCATCGGCAGGAGTATTCGACGATCGCCTGGCCGGGGCAACAACGGGACGGCCGGGCCGCGGGTCGTGCGGCCGGTGCGCGGGGGCCGGACGGCGGGCTTGCGGCGCGGCCATCGCGGCCAAACATCGAGCGCTCCATGCATGTCCTCAAGCTCGCCGCGTCGCTCTTCGCCTTGTTCTTCCTCCTGCCCCTCGGAGTCGCAACGCTGCTCTACCAGCGCACCGGCGTCGGCGCCGATTGGTGGAGCGCGGACCGCTCCAGCATCGGCCACCTGCCGCCCGCGTCCCAGGCGCCCGCGGCCGTGGTCCGCGTCTTCGCCGCGCCCACCGTCCGCTGGCGCGGCATCTTCGCCGTGCATTGCTGGCTCGTCCTGAAGCCCGAAGGCGCCGCCGCCTATACCCGTTACGACTATACCGCCTGGGGCGACCCGATTCGGGTGAACGGCTTCGCCCCGGACGGCCGCTGGTTCGGCCGCCACCCGGAACTGGTCTTCGCCGCGGATGGTGCGGCCGCCGCCGCGATGATCCCCCGCATGCAGGCGGCGATCGAGGGCTACACCTGGCGCAACCGCGGCGACTACCGCGCCTGGCCCGGGCCGAACTCCAACACATTTGTCGCCGCCGTGCTGGCCGCGGTGCCGGAGGCCGCCGTGTCGCTGCCGCCGACCGCTGTCGGCAAGGACTTCCCGCATGACGGGCGCTGGCTGCGCCGCACCCCGTCCGGCACCGGCCTGGCGCTTTCGCTGGGCGGCTATGCCGGCCTGACGCTCGGCTGGGTCGAGGGGATCGAGCTGAACATCCTCGGCGCGGTGGCCGGTCTCGACCTTCGGCGGCCCGCCCTGAAGCTGCCGGGCCTCGGCCGGCTGGGCCTGCCCGGGATGCCGGCCGGCGCGGCATCCTGACCGCGGCCCCCCGGCTTCGCGGCCGGACGCGGATTGCCTATGGTCCGGGCTGCCCGGGCGTCGCCCGGCCGTGCGGAGGAAGGATGGGGATGAACGTGCAGGGTCCGGTCTATCTGCGCTGGCGCGCCGGCCGCCCGTTGCCGGAGGAGGCGCGGTTCGAGACGCTCGACGCCGCGCTCGATGCCGTCGAGGCGCGCTGGGCCGAGCTGCGCCACCAGGCGCCGCAGCTGCTGGACGCGCGGCGCATCCTGCTGCTCAGCACCGCCGAGTTGGTGGCGATGGCGGAGGAGGAGCCCCGGCCGGCTAGTGCGCGGCATCGCCGCCTGTCTCCACACCCTTTGTTAGCCCACCAGCGCGACGCAGGCGAAGCCGACGCGGGCCTCGGTCGGCACGCCGAACAGCGCGGTGTGGCGCGCTGGCAGGCCGCCGGGGAAGTGCTTCACGTATTCCGCGTTGCAGGCGATATAGTCGGCGCGGTCGCTGATCAGCATCGTCACCTGTACCACGCGGTCGAGCCCGCTGCCCGCCTCCGCCAGCAGCCCGGCAATGAAGCCGAGCGCGTTGCGCACCTCCTCGGCCGGCGTGGCGCCGCGATGGATGCCGCGCGCCGGGTCATGCGGCGCCGAATGGCCGGAGACCCAGACCAGGCCGCCGGCCTTCACCGCGCGGCTGAAGGGACGCGCGGAGCCGGGCTCCGGCTGGCCGAGGAATTCCATCCGTCCATCTCCCGTCATGACCAGGCCCGCCAGAAGAAGGCCGCGGTCATCGCCGCGCTATAGGCCACGACGAAGCCGCGCAGCCAGGGCGCCGGGACGCGTCGCGCCAGCACCGCGCCGAAATACCCGCCGATCACCGCCGCCACCAGCATCACCAGCGTCTCCGGCCAGCGCACCGGCCCGGCCAGCGCGAAGCACAGCACCGCGACCGCATTGGCGGCGCTGACCAGCAGCGTGCGCCCGGCGCTCATCGCCTTGATGTCCACCTCGCCGAGCAGGCTCCAGACCGCCATCATCATGATGCCGACGCCGCCGCCGAAATACCCGGCATAGACCGAGAGCAGCACCTGCGCGCCGAGCAGCACGCCCGGCCCGATCCGCACCCGCCGCCGCAGCGCCTCGCCGATCCGGCGGCCGAAGGCGAAGGCGAGCGTCCCGGCCAGCAGCAGCCAGGGCAGGATGTCGTCGAAGGCGCGCTGCGGCGTGACCAGCAGCAGCACCGCGCCCACCAGCCCGCCGCCCAGGCTGATCAGCACCAGGGTGCGCAGCGGGATGCCCTCGAAGGAGGTGAAGTCGCGTCGCCAGGCCCAGGCGCTGGCCAGCGTTCCCGGCAGCAGCGCGACGGTGCTCGAGGTATTGGCGGTGACCGAAGGCAGGCCGACGAAGACCATGGCGGGGATGGTGACGAAGGACCCGCCACCGGCCGCGGCGTTCATGGCGCCGGCCAGCAGGCCCGCGGCGAAGAGGATGAGATGGGCTTCCATCGGCGCAGCTTGGACGCGCCGCCGCCCGGCCGCCAGCATCCCCCGCCGCGGCGCAGGGTTGACGCGATGGATGCTGCCCCGCAGCATTCCGCCATCATCCGGAGGCGACGGACCGCGCGCATGACCCAATCTGCCATCGTGCTCGGCGCGGGAATGGTCGGCGTCTCGGTCGCGCTGCACCTGCGGCGGCGCGGCTACGAGGTGATGCTGGTCGATCGCCGCGGCCCGGGGGAGGGTGCCTCCTTCGGCAATGGCGGGCTGATCCAGCGGGAGGCGGTCTACCCGCATCCCTTCCGCGCGCGCTTGCCGAGCTGCGGCGGATCGCCGGCAACCGGGCGACCGACGTCCATTACCACCCGCTCGCGCTGCCCGGCTTCGTCTCCCCGCTGCTGCGCTACTGGTGGAATTCGGAACCGACGCGGTACCTGCAGGCGGTGCAGGCCTATGCAAGGCTGATCGCCACCTGCCTCGATGAGCACTACGCTCTGGCGACCGGCACCGGGGCCATGGCGCTGCTGCGGCCGATCGGCTGGATGCGGATCTTCTCGCGGCCCGAGACGCTGGCCGCGGCGCTGGAACAGGCGGAGACGGCGCGGCGCGACTACGGCATCGGCTTCGCCGCGCTGGACGGCAAGGCGCTGGCCGCGGCCGAGCCCTCCCTGCTGGTCGAGCGGGCCGGCGCCATCCACTGGACCGACCCGGTCTCAGTCAGCGACCCGCATACGCTGACGCTCGCCTATGCCGGCATGTTCACCGCCGAGGGCGGACGCTTCGCCATCGGCGACGCCACCACGCTGCGCCGGGCCGGCGCGGGCTGGCAGGTGCAGACCGAAGCCGGCCCGGTGGAGGCGGCGGAGGTGGTGGTGGCGCTCGGCGCCGCCGCGGGGCAGGTGACCGGCCCGCTCGGCTATGCGCCGCCGATCTTCGGCAAGCGCGGCTACCACATGCATTACGGCCTCCGCGGCAATGCGGTGCTGCACCGGCCGATCCTGGATACCGAGAGCGGCTTCCTGCTGGCGCCGATGCGGGCGGGCATCCGGCTGACGACGGGGGCGGAATTCGCCCGCACCGATGCGCCGCCGACGCCGGTGCAGCTCGAGCGCGCGGAGCCGGTGGCGCGTTCGCTGCTGCCGCTGGCGGACCGGGTGGAGTCGACCCCTTGGATGGGCGTGCGGCCCTGCACGCCGGACATGCTGCCGATCATCGGCCCGCTGCCCGGCCAGCCCGGCGCCTGGTGCGCCTTCGGCCATGCGCATCAGGGGCTGACGCTGGGGCCCACCACCGGCCGGCTGCTGGCCGAGATGATGACCGGCGAGACGCCCTTCGTCAGCCCGGAGCCCTACCGGGCGGAGCGCTTCTAGACGCCGCTGCGTGCCTCGTTCCATGCTGCGCGCGGCCCGGGAGGACGCGCGCGATGAAATTCGCCCTGCATTTCGGCAACAACACCTTCCCCGACGGTGCCGCCGCCGCCCGGCTGGCGCGGCTGGCCGAAGCCGCCGGCTTCGATTCCGTCTTCGCGGTGGACCATGTCGTGCTGCCGGATGCCTATGACAGCACCTACCCGTATGCCGCGGGCGGGCGGCTGCCGGGCGACCAGTTCTCCGCCATGCCGGATCCGCTGATCTGGATGGCCTTTGCCGCCGCCGCGACCACCCGGCTGCGGCTGATGACCGGCGTGATCATCCTGCCGCTGCGCAACCCGCTGGTCCTGGCCAAGCAGGTGGCGACGCTCGATCACATGAGCGGCGGGCGGATCGAGCTCGGCATCGGCGTCGGCTGGCTGCGCGAGGAATTCGACGCGTTGGGCGTGCCTTTTGCCGCGCGCGGCCGCCGTGCCGACGACTATATCGCCGCGATGCGCGCGCTGTGGCGCGACGAAAGCGCCAGCTTCGCCGGCGAGTTCGTCCGCTTCCACGGCGTCAGCTGCAGCCCGCGGCCGGTGGCGGGCGCAGTCCCCATCATCGTCGGCGGGCATTCCGAGGCGGCGGCGCGCCGCGCCGGGCGCCTCGGCGACGGTTTCTTCCCCTCGATCGGCGCGCAGGTCGATACCATGCCGCTGCTGGAGGTGGCGCGCCGCGCCGCCGCGGCGGCCGGGCGCGACCCGGACGCGATCGAGATGCTCGGCGACTGTCCCGGTGCGCTGCCGGGTTCCGGCGAGGACCCGCTGGCGGCGGTGGAGGTGCGGCGCAAGCAGGGCATCCACCGCGTGGTATTGCCGGTCAACCGCTTCATGCCGGACCTGGAGGAAAGCCTGCCGCGCTTCGGCGAGACGGTGATCCGCGCCTTCGCCTAAGCGCCGATGAACGCGGTCGGCACTCCCGCCGCATGGTCGCGGATGGTGAAGAGCCGCGTCCCCGGCTTCCGCCCGATGCGCAGCGGCGAGACCGGCACCCCCGCCGCCTCGAGCCGCGCATGGGTGGCGCCGACATCCGGCACCCGCCAGGTCAGGCCCCAGAGGCTGTCGGGCGCATCCGTGATCCCGCCGGCGAGGTCGTGCGAGACCTCCACCACCAGGTCGCCGCAGCGGAAGAACAGCAGCCGCTGGCCCCAGGCGGGGTTGCTGCGGTCGAGCCGGAGTTCGAGCCCCAGCCGGCCGGCGAGCAGTGCGATCGTCCGCTCCGGATCGCCGCTGCGGATCACCGCGTGGTCGAGCCGGGTCGCCGAGGCCGCGGCGGCGCCCGGCCGCGTCAGCAGCAGGTGCAGGCCGCGCGCGGCATCGGGCCGCAGCGGCGTGGCCTCGCCGCCCTGCCAGGGCAGCGCCGGGCCGGCGGCGGGCAGGCCGCGGCGTTCCAGCAGCCGCGCCGCGCCCTCCGGCTCCGCCACCGCGAAGGCCAGCGCGCCGAGCGCCGCGCCCGCCCCGTCCGGCCGGTGCGCGACATGCCGCGCCAGCGGGCTGGCCGCGCCGCGCGGCGCCACCAGCACCAGGGCGGTATTGGCCAGGCCGAAGCGGGCCCAGTCGAGGTCCTCCGCCGCGCCGCGTGCCTCGCAGCCTTGGGCGAAGAGCGTCCCATAGACCGCGATGGCGGCGTCCAGCGCCGCCACCGCCAGGGTGATGTGGTCCAGCCCCAGGACCGGGCCGCCGTCACGCGATGCCATGCTGCGATTGCTCCGCCAGGGGGCTGACGCTGCCGCGTGCCGGGAATCGCCGCAATGGGGTTGCCGACCGCCGCCGCGCTCCGCACCCTGCCGGCGCAACCGGAGGAAACACCGATGAGCGACGACGCCGCCTTGTTCGACAAGGGCCTGCCCATCCGCCGCAGCGTGCTCGGCAGCGACTACGTGGACCGCTCGCTGGGGTCCGCCGACGACTTCATGATGGGCATCCAGCGCGCCGCCACCGCCTGGGGCTGGGGCTGGGCCTGGGGCGACCCGGCGCTGGACCGCAGGACACGCAGCATGATGAACCTGGCCATGCTGACCGCGCTCGGCCGGCCGCATGAACTGAAGTTGCATGTGAAGGGCGCGCTCAACAACGGCATCACGGTCGAGGAGATCAAGGCCGCGCTGCTGCACGCCACCGCCTATTGCGGCATCCCCGCCGGGCTCGACGCCTTCAAGGCGGCGCATGAGGTGCTGGTGAGGGAAGGCGCGATCCCGCCGAAGGATTGACGCGGCTGGCGCCCGCGGCTTGGCTTGCTGCAAGCCAGGTCGCGGGGTCCAAGAACAAGATGCAAACCTACGACTACATCGTGGTCGGCGCGGGATCCGCCGGCGCGGTGGTCGCCAACCGGCTCTCGGCCAATCCGGCCAATCGCGTGCTGCTGCTGGAAGCCGGCCCGGCGGGCAGCCCTTGGACGCATGTGCCGATCGGCTATGCCAGGATGATCGCCAACCCTGCGGTGAACTGGCTCTATGCGTCAGAGCCCGAGCCGGCGACCAACGGACGCCGCATCCCCGTGCCGCGCGGCCGCATGCTCGGCGGCTCCAGCTCGCTCAACGGCCTCGCCTTCGTGCGCGGCCAGGCCCAGGATTTCGACACCTGGGCGCAGCTCGGCAATCCCGGCTGGAGCTACGCCGACGTGCTGCCCTTCTTCCGCCGGATGGAGCGCTATGAGGGCGGCGGCGACGACCGCTTCCGCGGACGCGAGGGGCCGCTGCGCGTCACCAATCCGCGGCCAGACGACCCGCTCTATGCCGCGGTGATCGCCGCGGCGGCGGAGGTCGGCATCCCACACAACCCCGACTACAACGGCGCGACGCAGGACGGCATCGCGATGAGCCAGGCGACCATCGCCGGCGGCCGCCGCATGTCGACCGCCGCCTGCTACCTGGCCCCGGCCCGCGGCCGCCCCAACCTCCGCATCGAGACCGGCGCCCTGGCCGAGGCGCTGCTGCTGGAGGGCGCGCGCTGCACCGGCGTCCGCTATTCCGTCGGCGACGCGGTGCGGGAGGCGCGCGCGGGCCGCGAGGTGGTGGTCAGCGGCGGCGCGGTCAACTCGCCGCAGCTGCTCGAGCTCTCGGGGATCGGCCAGCCGGACCGGCTGCGCGACCTCGGGATCGAGGTGCGCCAGGCGCTGCCCGGCGTCGGCGAGAACCTGCGCGATCATTACGCCCCGCGCACCCGTTGGGCGGTCGGCGCCCGCGGCTACACCTTCAACGACCGCGGCCGCGGCTTCGGGCTGTTCGGCCAGGCGATGCGCTTCGCCCTGACGCGCGAAGGAATGCTGAGCATGGTCGGCGCGCCGATGCGCGCCTTCCTGCGATCGCGGGAGGGGCTGGAGGCGCCCGACCTGCTGCTGGGCTGGGTGCCGATGCTGATGGAGCCGGGGCCGAAGGGGCCGCGGCTGTCGCGGCAATCCGGCATGACCTGCTACGCGCATCCGATGCGGCCGGAGAGCAAGGGCAGCATCCATGTCACCGCCGCCGATCCGCGCCGCGCGCCGGCGATCAACTTCAACTTCCTCTCCTCCCCCGTCGATGCCGAGCTGACGGTGACGGCGATCCGTCTGGCCCGCCGCATCATGACCGCGCCCAGCCTGGCGAAGCTGCGGCTGACCGAGATTGCGCCCGGCCCGGACTGCACGCGGGACGACGAGATCATCGACTGGGTGAAGCGCGCGGCGGAGACCACCTACCACCTGGTCGGGACGTGCCGGATGGGCACGGATGCGCTGGCGGTGGTGGATGCGCGGCTGCGGGTGCATGGCATCGCCGGGCTGCGCGTGGCGGATGCCTCGATCATGCCGACGCTGACCTCGGGCAATACCAATGCGCCCTGCATCATGATCGGCGAGAAGGCGGCGGATATGGTGCTGGCGGACGCGGCCTGAAAAAGAAAGGCTGGGGGAGAAGGTATTCTCCCCCGGGCCCCCTCATCTATTTTTGTGAGTTTTCAGGCCTAGGCCTGCTCCAGCCGCTCCGTCACCTTCGGCGGCGACATCGGCAGCGCATAGAAGCGCTTGCCGAGCGCGTCGTAGACGGCGTTCGAGATCGCCGCGAGCGGCGGCACGATCGGCGCCTCGCCCACGCCGCGCACGCCCTGCGGGTGCTTCGGGTTCGGGATCTCCAGCATGACAGCCTCGATCATCGGGACGTCGGAGCAGACCGGCATCCGGTAGTCGAGGAAGCCGGCGTTATCGAGCCGGCCCTGCTTGTCGTAGAGGTATTCCTCCGATAGCGCCCAGCCGATGCCCTGGACGACGCCTCCCTGGATCTGGCCCTCGACATAGCTCGGGTGCAGGGCGCGCCCCACATCCTGCGCCGCGGTGTAGCGCAGCACCCGGACAATGCCGAGATCGACGTCCACTTCCACGTCCACCACATGCGTGGCGAAGCCCGGATCGGCGCCGGTGGTGTTGAGCTGCACGCCGGCGCCAATCGGCCCGCCGGTGTCGCTCGCCTTGGCGGCGAGGTCGGCGAGGGTCAGCGGCGGGAACTGCCCGGCATTCGGGCCGGCCGGCCGCGCCTCGCCATTCTCCCAGTTCACCGCCTCGGGGTCGATCTTCCAGATCTTCGCCGCCCGCTCCTTCAACTGGCCGATCACCTTCTCGGCCGACTGCGTCACCACCATGGCGGAGGCGAAGGTCACGCGGCTGCCGCCCGTCAGGTTGCTGTAGCCGATGCTGGCGGTGTCGCCGATCAGCACCGAGACGCGACTGTGGTCGACGCCCAGCAGCTCCGCCGCCACATTGGCGATCGAGGCGCGCGATCCCCCGACATCCGGGTGGCCCGTGGTCACAACCACGTTGCCGTCCTCGGTGATGTTGACCTGCGCCGAGGATTCACCGCCGGCATTGTACCAGAAGCCGGAAGCCACGCCGCGGCCACGCTTCACGCCGGGACGCGGGTTGCGGTCGAGCGGCGCCTTATAGTGTTCGTGGTTCTGGATCGCCTCGATCGTTTCCTCGAAGGTCACCTTGCCGAAGGTGGCGCCGTAGGCCGCCTTGGTGCCGGGGCCGGCGGTGTTCTTCAGCCGGATCTCCAGCCGGTCCATGCCCAGCTTCTCCGCGATCTCGTCGATCACGCATTCGGTCGCATAGGCGCCCAGCGGCGCACCCGGCGCGCGATAGGCGGCGACCTTGGAGCGGTTGGAGACGACGTCGTAGCCGACCGAGAGCACATGCGGGATGTCGTAGGGCGCGAAGGAACACCCCACCGGCCCGCGCAGCGGACCGCCCGGCAGGCAGCCGGCCTGGATGTAGAAGTCGCCCTTGGCGGCAACGAAGGTGCCGTCCTTCTTCGCACCGATCTTGACCGTGCTGAAGGAGCCGGAGGTCGGGCCGGTCGCCCGCATCACCTCCTCCCGAGTCATCACCATCTTCACTGGGCGGCCCGACTTCTTCGACAGCAGCAGGGCCACCGGCTCGAGGTAGATGATGGTCTTGGCGCCGAAGCCGCCGCCGATCTCGGCCGGGATCGCCCGGATGTTGCTCTGCGGCACGCCGGTCAGCAGGGAGGTCATGGCGCGGACCATGAACTGACCCTGGCTGCTGCTCCAGATCGTCGCCTTGCCGTCCGCCGAATAGCTGACGGTGCAGGCCTGCGGCTCGATATAGCCCTGGTGGATGGGCCGGGTGCGGAAGGTCCGCTCGACGATGATGTCGGCCTCGGCGAAGCCGGCCTCCACGTCGCCGAGCTTCGCCGTCATGGTGCCGGCGATATTGGAGGGCTTGCCCTCGAACTTGGCGAAGTCATGCAGGATCGGCGCGTTCGGCTTGATCGCGTCCTCGATCTCGATGACATGCGGCAGCACCTCGTAGTCCACCGCGATCAGCGCGCAGGCGGCGGCGGCCACCTCCTCATTGATCGCCGCCACCGCGGCGACGGGGTGGCCGTGGAACAGCGCCTTCTCCCGCGCCATCACGTTGCGGCACATCCAACGCATGTCCTGGATGCCGAGCATGACGGAGGTCTCGAGCGGGAAGTCGACGATGTCCTTCGCCGTGACCACCGCCTTCACGCCCGGCAGGGCTTCCGCCTTCGACGTGTCGATCGAGCGGATGCGGGCATGCGCATGCGGGCTGCGCAGCACCTTGCCCCAGATCATCCCGGGCATGGTGTTGTCGGCGGCATAGGTCGCGCGCCCCGTCACCTTGTCCGCGCCGTCAGGCCGGACGGTGCGGGTGCCGATCCACTTGTTGTCCTCGACCCGGAGCTTGTCGGAGATGATGTTCATCAGACGGTCTCCCGCATTTCGGCGGCGGTCTCGAGCACCGCGCGGACGATCTTGTCGTAGCCCGTGCAGCGGCACAGGTTGCCGGCCAGGCCGAAGCGCACCTCGGTCTCGGTCGGGTTCGGGTTCTTCTCCAGCAGGGCGCGGGCGGAGATCAGCACGCCCGGCGTGCAGATGCCGCACTGGAGTGCCGCCATCTCCAGGAACTTGCGCTGCAGCGGGTGCAGCGTCTCGCCCCGGGCCATGCCCTCGATGGTGCCGATCTCACGCCCCTCGGCCTCGACCGCGAGCACCAGGCAGGAGCAGACCAGCCGGCCGTCGACGGTGACGCTGCAGGCGCCGCAATCGCCGGTGCCGCAGCCTTCCTTGGTGCCGGTCAGGCCCAGCGTGTTGCGCAGCACGTCGAGCAGGCTGCTGCCTGGATCGGCCAGGAATCCCACCGGCTCGCCGTTGATGCTGGTGGTGATATGGGTCTTGGCCATGGGTTCAGTTCCCCCGCGCGGGCCGCCGCGATCGCCACGGTGCGCTTCAGCAGCACGCCGGCGACCTTGGTGCGATAGGCGATGGTGCCGCGCTTGTCGTTGATGGGGATTGCAGGCGGCGCGGCAGGCGGCGGCGGCGGCTTCCAGCGCCGCATCGTCCAGCCGGCTGCCGATCAGCGCCTTCGCCGCGTCCTCGACCAGCAGCACGGTCGGCGCCACGGCGCCGAGGCCGACCCGGGCGGCGGTGACGACGCCGCCCTGCAGGGTCAGGCTGACGCCGAGGCCGACGACGGCGATGTCCATCTCGGTGCGCGGGATCATCCGCAGATAGGCGTCCGACGAACCGGCGGGACGCGGCGGCAGGGTGAAGCTGACGACGATCTCGCCCGGCTTCAGGTTGGTGCGGCCCGGCCCGGCCGGCACCGCTTCCACCGGCATGCTCCGCCGCCCCTCCGGGCCCTGCACCGTGACGACGGCGCCGGCCGCGACCATCGCCGGCACGCTGTCCCCGGCCGGCGAGCCGTTGCAGAGATTGCCGCCCGGCGAGGCGCGGCCCTGCACCTGCTTCGAGCCGATGAGGTTGATCGCCTCCAGCACCCCGGCCAGGCTTTGCCGAAGCGCTTGTGCTCGGCGAGCGACGCGCCGGAGACGGCGGCGCCGATGCGGAAGCCGCCATCGGCGGTCTCCGCGATCTCGGTCATCTCGGCGATCTTCTTGATGTCGACGATGAGGCCCGGCTTCACCGTGCCGGCGCGCATTTGCACCAGCAGGTCGGTGCCGCCGGCCAGGATGCGGGCGGCGCCCTGGGCCGCGGCGAAGGCGCCCACCGCCTCCTCCAGCGTCTGCGGCGCGAGATATCGGATGTCGGTCATTCTCGTTCCCGTGATCGTTTCCGGTCCCCGGTGCGACACGCCTCGGCGGGTTGCCGCCCTGGTCAGGTGCGGGCTTGCAACGAGGCTACGCCGGGAAGCCGGACCGGCATAGCCCCTCTCGATAGCCGGCTATCCGGGACCCGCTATCCGGGCTTGGCGCCGGACCGGGCGATGAGGCCGGCGACGCGCGGGACTTCCTCGGCCAGGAAGGCGCGCAGCTTCGCCGTGCCCATCCGCGGCCAGAGAACGGTCGCGGTGCCGTCGAAGCATCCCTGCACGCGCGGGTCGCCCATCGCCTCACGTAGCGCGATGGCGAGGCGGGCGACGGCCTCGGGCGGGGTGCGGGCCGGCACGAAGAGCCCGGCCCAGGGCACCGCCTCGGCGCCGGGCAGGCCGGCCTCGGCCACGGTCGGCACCTCCGGCGCCAGCCGCACCCGGGCGGCATCGGTCACCGCGAGCGCCCGCAGCCGGCCTTCGCGGACATGCGCCAGGCTGGTCAGCGGATAGTCCCACATGACGTCGACCCGGCCGCCGATGACGTCGTTCAGCCCCTGCGTGCCGTTGGCATAGGGTGCGTGGATCATGCGGATGCCGGTCGCCTGCATCAGCGTCTCCGCCGCCAAGTGCGGCGAGGTGCCGACGCCGACCGAGGCATAGGTCAGCCCCTCCGGTCGCGCCCTCGCCGCGGCGACGAGGTCCTGCAGGCTGCGCCAGGGCCGGCCCGTCCCGCTGACGATGAGATGCGGCGAGGCACCGAGCCCATGCACCGGCGCGAGCGTCGCGCTGCGGGTCGTAGCGCAGGGCGGGGAACATGGCCGGCGCCGCGGCCATCGGACCCTGGCTGCCGTAGAGCATGGTGTAGCCGTCCGGCGCGGCCCGCGCGACCGCCTCCGCCCCGATGGTGCCGCCGGCGCCGGGCCGGTTCTCCACCACCACGGTCTGGCCGAGGCTGCTGCCCATGCGCTGGGCCAGGGTGCGGGCGCTGGTATCGGTGATGCCGCCGGCGGCGAAGGGGACGATCCAAGTGATGGAATGGGTGGGGAAGGCCTGCGCGGCGGCGAGGCCGGGCAGCAGCGCCGGTGCGGCCAGCAGGGCGCGGCGGGTGGGGCGGAACATGGCGTGGCCTCCCGGTTTTCCCGAAGCCTAGCGAGCCGCAGCGGCGGCGGCGAGCGGATTGACAGCCTGCCGGCGGGCCGCAGACTCGCGGCCAAAGGGCAGGAAACAGGCGATGCACCGGATCACCCGCCGCGGGCTGCTGGCCTCCGCGCTTGCCCTGCCGGCCCTGGCGCAGGCGGCCTGGCCGGACCGCCCGGTGCGGCTCGTCGTGCCCTTCCGCCCGGCGGGTCGAACGACATCGTCCGCGCGGCTGCTGGCCGAGGCGTTGCAGGAGCGGCTGGGCCAGCCCTTCCCGGTGGAGAACCGCGGCGGTGCCGGAGGCAATATCGGTGCCGATGCGGTCGCCAAGGCGGCGCCGGACGGCCACACCCTGCTGCTCGCCGCGCCCGGCCCCTTCGCCATCAACGAGCACCTGTATCGAAGCATGCCCTTCGACCCCGCGCGCGACCTGGTGCCGGTGGCGCTGGTCGCCGCCGTGCCGATCGTGCTGGTGGTGCCGGCGGACAGCCCGGCGCGCAGCCTGGCCGAACTGATTGCCCTGGCGCGGCGCGAGCCGGGGAAGCTCGCCTTCGGCTCCTCCTCGATCGGCGGCACCAACCACCTGGCGGGGAGCTGCTGAAGAGCAGCGCCGGGATCGAGATCACCCACGTGCCCTATCGCGGCGCGGCGCCGGCGATGACCGACCTTATCGCCGGGCGGCTGCAGCTCTATTTCGACAACATGCCCGGCGTGCTGCCGCAGCTGCGCGACGGCCGTATCCGCGCCCTGGCGGTGGCGGGCGCCACCCGCGCCGCGGCGCTGCCGGAGCTGCCGACCATGGCCGAGTCCGGGCTGCCGGGCTTCGAGGCGTCGTCCTGGTTCGGCCTGGCCGCGCCCGGCGGCACGCCGCCCGATCCTGGTCGCGCGCATCGCCGCGGCGGTGCAGGCGGCGCTGGCGGAGCCGGCTTGCGCACGAAGCTGGCCGCCGCCGGCGCCGAGCCGGGCGCGCTGGATGCCGCGGGCTTCGCCAGTTTCGTCGCCGCGGAGCGGGCGCGCTGGGGGAGGGTGGTTCAGGCCTCCGGCGCGCGGGCCGAGTAGACGGCAGTTTCGAACCGGGCGAAGAGATCCAGCACCGCGGCATCGGCGAAGGGCAGGATCTGCGTCATCAGCAGCCCGGCGAGGCCGCTGCGCGGGTCCACCCAGAACCAGGTATTGCCGAGCCCGGCCCAGGCCAGGCTGCCGGCGGTACGGCGGCCCGGCACGTCCTCCCCGTTGATCAGGAAGCCGAGGCCCCATTTGCAGGCCATGCCGGGGAAGGGGTCGCAGTCGTTGAGACATGGCCGGCATGGCGCTGCGCAGCGGGCGGAAGTTCAGCGCGCCGATCTGGTTGCGGCCCATCTCCGCCACCGTCTCCGGCCGCAGGATCTCCGCGCCGTCGAGCGTGCCCTGGTTCAGCAGCATGCGCAGGAAGCGGATGTAGTCCGGCCCGGTCGAGAGCAGCCCGCCCCCGCCGCCGTAGAGATCTCCGGGTTCTCCGGCAGGGCGAAGTCGATCGGCGTCAGCCTGCCATCCGCGGCGCGCTGGTGGACGCGGGCGCGGCGCGCGTGCTGCGACGGGCCGGGGATGAAGCCGCTGTCCTGCATGCCCAGCGGCGCCAGGATGCGGTCGCGGACATAGTGTTCCAGCCGCTGGCCGCTGGCGGCTTCCACCGCCTGGCCGACCCAGTCGGTGGCGATGCTGTATTCCCAGCGCTCGCCGGGGTCGAAGACCAGCGGCGCGCGCAGCGATTCCAGCTTGCCGCTGCGGGGCGCGACCAGGCCGGTGGCCGCCATGTAGCGGCCCATCTCCGGATTCCAGGTGTTGTAGGTGAAGCCGGCGGTATGGGTCAGCAGCCGCCGCAGCGTGATCGGCTGCCGTGCCGGCCGCAGCCGCGGCGTGTTATCCGGCGCGAAGCCTTCCAGCACCTGCGGCGCGGACAGATGCGGCAGCAGCCCGCCGAGCGGCGCGTCGAGCTCGAGCCGCTGCTCCTCCACCAGCTGCATCGCGGCAACCGAGGTGATCGCCTTGGTCATCGAGGCGATCCAGAAGACCGTGTCCGGCGTCATCGGCGCATCCGCGCCGAGGTCGCGCCGGCCGAAGGCGCCCTGGTAGAGCGTGCCGGCCCGGTCGGCGGCCAGCGCCACCACGCCGGGGACCGCGCCTGCGTCCACCGCCCCGCGCAGGACGGCATCGATATCCGGCATCAGGAGAGCGCCAGGTCGCGGTAGCCTTCCGCGGCCACCCGGTCGCACCAGGCGCGGTAGTCCGGCGCGCTGCCGCTGTAGCGGGCGATGATCCGGGTCTCCTTGCCTTCGACGTTGCGGTTCACGCCGGTCATCCAGCTATCGACCTCGTTGGTCAGCAGGCCGGCGCCGATCTGCTTCACGTGTTCCGTCCAGGCGGCGACCGCCGCGGCGCTGGCTTCCGCCCGGGTCAGGCCGCGGGCCTGCATGTGGCGCAGCAGGGCCGAAACCCATTCGACGTTGTACTCGATGCTGCGCGGGATGTTGCCGAGCGCGGTATGCGGCCCGAGCAGCATGAACATGTTGGGGAAGTCCTCCACCAGCATGCCCAGCATGGTCTGCGCGCCGTGGGCCCATTTCTGCTTCAGCGGCAGCCCGCCCTCGCCGCGGATGTCGATGCGGTCGAAGGCGCCGGTCAGCGCGTCGAAGCCGGTGGCGTAGATGATGATGTCCGAACTCGTACTCGGCGTCGGTCGTCTTGATGCCCGTCGGCGTGATCGCCTGGATCGGCGTCGCCTTGCTGTCCACCAGCAGTACGTTCGGCTGGTTGTAGACCTCGTAGTACCTGGTCTCGAGCGGCACGCGCCGGGTGCCGAAGCCGTGGTTCCTGGGGATCAGCATCTCCGCCACCTCCGGGTCCTTGACCCGCTGGCGGATCTTGTTGGCGACGAAGTCCGAGATCTCCTTGTTCGCGGCCCGGTCGGTCAGCATGTCCTTGAAATTGCCGACCCAGATGCCGAAGCCGGGGAGGCGTAGAGCTTCTCGTAGAAGGCTTCGCGCTCCTCCTTCGTCACCTCGAAGGTGCCGCGCGGGTCCGGCGTGTGCATGAAGCAGGAGAAGGTCTCCTGGCAGAGGCGGAAGATCTCGGGGTAGCTGGCCTTGATTTGCGCCTGCTCCTCCTCGGTGATCTTGCGGTTGTGCAGCGGCGCGCACCAGTTGGGCGTGCGCTGGAAGACCGTGAGGTGCCCCGCCGTCTTCGCCACTTCCTGGATGGTCTGCACGCCGGTCGCGCCGGTGCCGATGACCGCCACGCGCTTGCCGGCGAAGTCCACCGGCTCGTGCGGCCAGCGGGCGGTGTGGAAGGACAGGCCCTTGAAATTGTCCATCCCCTCGAAGCGCGGCAGGGTCGGCGCCGAGAGCACGCCGATCGCGGTGATCAGGTAGCGGGAGACGTGCCGGCTGCCATCCTCCAGCGTCACCGCCCAGGCGCGCGAGGCCTCGTCCCAATGCGCCGCGGCGACGCGGCTTTTGAACTGGATGTCGCGGCGCAGGTCGAATTTGTCGGCAACCAGGTTCAGGTAGCGCAGCGTCTCCGGCTGCGGCGCGAAATGCTCCGACCAGCTCCATTCCTCCAGCAGCTCCTTCGAGAAGGAGAAGCCGTAGGAATAGCTTTCGGAATCGAAGCGGGCGCCGGGGTAGCGGTTCCAGTACCAGGTGCCGCCGACGCCGGTGCCGGCTTCGAAGACCCGCACCTTCATTCCCATCTCGCGCAGGCGCAGCAGCTGGAACAAGCCCGACATGCCGGCGCCTATGACGATGGCGTCGAAGTCCAGGGTCTGGCCGGCTTCGGCCGATGCTTCCAGCGAGGCGGACATCTCTCGTCGCTCCTGCATGCCATGGCGGAGGGGACGCGCCCCCGTCGATCTCGTTTCCCCGGACCGGGGCATGCGGCACCGGTCCCGGCGGGGAGGTTAGACCCCCATCCGGCGCTTCTGCAATTTTTCGCCCCGATTGGACTCGGCGCGGCTGGCGCACCTAGCATACGCCGATGCCCATCCCCTCCGCCCCACCCACCACCAGCCGGGCCTGGCTGATCCTGGGCAGTGCCTTCCTGGCCTTCACGGTCGGCGCCAGCGTGATGCACTCCTACACCGTCTTCCTGCTGGCCTTCGTCGCGGATTTCGGCTGGTCGCGGGCGGAGAGCTCGCTGGCCTATTCGGTCGGGCAGCTGGTCGGCGGCTTCAGCTTGCCCTTCGTCGGCAACCTGGTGGACCGCCTGGGGACACGGCGGATGGTGCTGCTGGGCGCCACCCTGCTCGTCATCGGCCTGATCGGCAGCGCCCATGCGGAGGCGCTCTGGCAGGTGGTGCTGCTGTACGGCGTGGTGATGACCTTCGGGGCGAATTGCGTCGGCCTGCTGGTCTTCGTGCCGCTGGCGTCGCGCCTTTTCGCCAACCGGCGCGGCATGGCGATCTCGGTCCTGCAATCGGCCAATGGCTTCGGCCGCGCCGCCTCCGCCCCCGCCAGCCAGATGCTGATCGCCGGGATCGGCTGGCGCGGCGCCTACCTGGTGGCCGCCGCCGTCGCCGCCGCGGTGCTGCTGCCGCTGGCCTTCTTCTTCGACCGCCGCGGCGGGGCCGGGCGGGCCGCCCCGGCGACGGTGGCGGGGGAACGCCACTGGACCCTGGCCGAGGCGATCCGCACGCCGCATTCTGGCTGCTCTTCTTCGTCTACATGTGCACCAGCATCGGCAGTTTCCTGGTGTCGCTGCACCAGATCGCCTTCGCGGTCGATGTCGGCTTCGACCCGCTCTATGCCGCCAGCGTGCTGGGCATGGGCGCCTTCCTGGCGATGCCGGGGGTGATCGCGACGGGGACGCTGTCCGACTATATCGGCCGCGAATACTCGGCGCTGCTGGCCTATGGCATCTCGATCGTCGGGGTGTTCTGCGCGCTGGCGATCACCGGGCCGGGCGACCACCTGCTGCTCTGGCTGCATGCCTGCTTCTTCGGGCTCACATGGGGCGCGCGCGGCCCGGCGATCACCGCGAAGACCGCGGATATCTTCCCCGGGCCGCGGCTCGGCACCATCCTCGGCGTCATCACCATCGGCTCGGGCCTCGGTGCCGCCATCGGCTCCTGGGCCGCGGGCTTCATCTTCGACGTCTCCGGCAGCTACCGCGTCGCCTTCATCGGCTCCATCCTCGCCTATGCCGCCGGGTCCATCGCCTTCTACGCCCTGCGGAAGCCGCCGCGCCCCCGGTAGCCGTGCGGACGGGCCGGGGATAGGGTTCCTGCAAGAACGAGGACCGTCCGATGCCCGACCCCACCCGCCTGCTGCTCTGGACCGATACGCCCGGTCCCTACGAGGCCGCCATTGCCGCCGCCGGACTTGCGCCACGCGTCCGCATCGATGCCCTGTCGCGCAAGGCGATGCCGAGCGAGGAGCAACTGGCCGGGACCGAGGCGCTGCTCGGCTGGGGCGTGCCGGCCGGGGTGCTGCCGCGCATGCCGAAGCTGCGCTGGGCGCAATCCCTGACCGCCGGGGTCGAGGGCTGGCTGGCGCTGCCCGACCTGCCGCCGGACCTGGTCCTGACCTGCGCCCGCGGCACCCACGGGGAGTCGATGCCGGAGAACATCCTCGGCGCGCTCTTCCACATCGCCAAGCCCTATGCCGCCATCGCCGAGGACCAGAAGGCCAGCCGCTGGACCCGCCGCGTGGCGACGCCGCTGAACGGCAAAACGCTCGGCATCCTCGGCCTCGGCGCCATCGGGCAGGAGGTGGCGCGGCTGGCCGTGGCGCTGCGCATGAACGTCATCGGCACGCGCCGCAATCCGGCGCCGCTGCCGGGGGTGGAGGTCCTGCCGCCCGAGCGCACCGACGAAGTCCTGGCCCGTGCCGACTACCTCCTTCTGCTGCTGCCGGCGACGGGGCAGACCGAGAATTTATCAACGCCGAGCGGCTGGCCCGCATGAAGCAAGGCGCCTGGCTGCTGAATTCCGGCCGCGGCCAGGCGATCGTCGATGCCGACCTGATCGCCGCGGTGCGCGACAGGCATCTGGCCGGCGCGGTGCTGGACGTGTTCCGCGAGGAACCCCTGCCCGCCACCCATCCCTTTTGGACCACGCCGGGCATCCTGGTGGTGCCCCACATGGGCGGCATGCATCCGGAGCGTGACACGGTGGCGGCGCGGCTGCTGGTGGAGAATCTCGGCCGCTTCCTCGACGGCAAGCCGCTGAAGGAAGTGGTGGACCGGACGCTCGGCTACTGATGCGCCTCAACCACGTCGCCAACCGGCTGGCCCCCTGCCACTTCGAGACGGTGGTCGAGATGCTGGTGACGCAGCTCGGCTTCCGCGTGCTGCGGCGGACCGAGCGGTCCATCTGGCTGCGCCAGCCCGGCGCCAATGTGGACGTGCAATCCAGCCGCAGCGAGACGCCGACGCGCGACGCCGACAAGCTGCGCTCGCAAGTCGCCTTCCTCAGCGAGACGCCGCGCGAGGATTTGCAGGGCGCTGGCGGACTGGGCCGCGGCGCATGGCATGGCGGCGAGCGTCGGCGCCTATTCCGGGCGCGAATTCTACCTCGACGTGCCGGAGGCCTTCGTCGACTTCGTCATCGAGGCCATGCGGCCGGAACTGGCCGATTACGGCGCACCGGACTGAAGGAGCCAGCCATGCCATTCCTCGACCGCCCCGACGGCCGCATCCGCTACGAGGTGCATGGCGCGGGCTTCCCCGTCCTGCTCTTCGCACCCGGCGGGCTGCGCTCGCGGCTGGAGATGTGGCCGTCCCCGCCCGGCGGCCCGGCGCGGCCCTGGGTGGACTGGACGCGGGCGTTGCCCGAGGCCGGCTTCACCGCCATCGCCATGGACCAGCGCAATGCCGGGGAGTCCCGCACCGAGATCCACGCCGACCATGGCTGGCATACCTATGCCGCCGACCACCTCGCGCTGATGGACCACCTGGGCTTCCCGCGCTTCCACGTGCTGGGCGGCTGCATCGGCGGCAGCTTCTGCCTGAAGGCGATCGAGGCCGCGCCGGGGCGCGTCGCCTCGGCGGTGCTGCAGAACCCGATCGGCCTCCATCCCGAACACCCCGGCTACTTCCCCGACAGCCATGCCGAATGGAGCCGCGAGCAGCGCGCGCCGCCCGGCCGGAGCTGGAGGAGGCGGCGCTGGCCGGCTTCGGCCGCAACATGTGGGGTGGCGACTTCGTCTTCTGTGTCCCGCGCGACTTCGTCCGCGCCTGCCCGGTGCCGACCATGCTGCTGCCCGGCACCGACATCCCCATCCCGCCGCGACCAGCACGGAGCTCGCCGCGTTGCTGCCGGGCGTCGAGGTGCTGACGGCGTGGCGCGGACCCGAACACCTGGAGCAGCAGCGCAGCCGCGTGGTCGATTTCCTCCGCCGCATGACACCCTGAAATCCGGCTGATACGCTTCCCCGAAACACGGGGGAACGCATGCCGGAACCGGCCGAGGAACTCGACTACATCGTCAGCGGGCCGGCTCGGCCGGCGCCGCTGGTGGCCGCGCGGCTGTCGGAGGATGGCCGGCACCGCGTGCTGCTCCTGGAAGCCGGTCCGCCTGACACCAACCCCTGGATCCACATCCCGCTCGGCTTCGCCCGGACCTATGTGAACCCCAAGGTGAACTGGAAATTCGAGAGCGCGCCGCACGAGAAGCTCGGCGGCCGGACCATGTACGTGCCGCGCGGCAAGACGCTCGGCGGCACCAGCTCGATCAACGGCATGGTCTACATGCGCGGCCATCCACGCGACTATGATGGCTGGCGCCAGCGCGGCTGCACCGGCTGGGACTGGGATTCGGTGCTGCCCTTCTTCCGCCGCGCGGAGAACCAGGCGCGCGGCGAGGACGAGTACCACGGCACCGGCGGCCCGCTGAACGTCTCCGACCAGGCGGAAACCTCGGAACTGGCCGAGGCGATGATCGCCGCCGCCGAGCAGGCCGGCATCCCGCGCAACAAGGATTTCAACGGCGCGCGGCAGGAAGGCGCCGGCTACTACCAGTCCACCACCGGCGGCGCCCGCCGCTGGTCCTCGGCCCGGGCCTATCTGGCGCCGGCGCGCGGGCGGCGGAACCTCACCATCCGCACGCTCTGTCAGGCCACCCGGCTGCTGATCGAGGAGGGCCGCGCGACGGGCATCGAATACGCCTCCCCGCAGGGCCGCCGGCAGGCGCGGGCGCGGCGGGAGGTGATCGTCTCCGGAGGCGCCTATGGCTCGCCGCAGCTCCTGCTGCTCTCGGGCCTCGGCCCGGCGGATCACCTGCAGGCGAACGGCATCGCGGTCCTGCGCGACATGCCGGCGGTGGGCGCCAACCTGCACGACCACTTCGCGCTCTACATGCAGTGGCGCTGCACCAAGCCGATCACCTTCAACGACTTCGAGGCGAGCTGGCCGCGCAAGATCGGCGCCGCCATCCGCTATGCGCTGACCCGCCGCGGCCCGATGGCGGTGAACGGCATCCGCGCCGGGCTGCTGACCCGCACCGACCCGCGCCTGGAACGCCCCGACCTGCAGATCAACCTGCTGGAATGGAGCACGCTGGAACGCTCCGGCACCCGTGTCGTCGCGCACGACTTCCCCGGCTTCACCCTCGGCCCGGTGCATCTCTCGCCCGACGGGCGCGGCACGGTGCGGCTGAACGGGCCGGACCCGCTGGCGCCGCCGGCGATCACCTTCGGCTTCCTCGGCTCGGACTACGACATGCGGGCGATGGTGGCGGGGGCGAAGCTGGCCCGCAGCCTGGTGCGGCAGCCGGCCTTCGCGCCGCTGGTGGCGGAGGAGATCTTCCCCGGCCCCGGCTATGCCAGCGAGGCCGATCTCGAGCGCTTCGTACGGGAATCCGGCCTGACCAACCACCATCCCGCCGGCAGCTGCGCCGTGGGCACCGGCAGCAACAGCGTGGTCGACCCACGGCTGCGGGTGCATGGCATTGCCGGGCTGCGGGTGGCGGATGCGTCGATCATGCCGGCCGTCGTCGCCGGCAACACCAACGCACCCTCCATCATGATCGGCGAGAAGGCCGCGGCGATGATCCTGGAGGACGCCGCCTAGGCCGCTGCGCCTACTCCGCCTCCGTCGCCGTGTTCTGCGCCCGCAACTCCCGCGCGAAGTCGCGCGAGAGCGGCCCGATCGGCGAGCGGTCCGGCACGCAGTGGAAGCTGCCGGCATCGTTCGTGTCGCCCTGGCCGGCATAGCTCGCGCTCTGCGGATAGGCGCAGAGCGGCCGGGTGAAGGCGACCCCTTCGTCTTGTCGTCCTCGACATACTTGGTCGCCAGCACGCGCTTCGGCGCGACGCCCTGCTCCACCCAGCGCTCCAGCTTGGGCAGCATGTCGAAGCTGTTCGGCCCGGGCCCGCCGGCGCAGTGGTAGAAGCCCGGCACCATGAACAGGCGGGCGAAGTCCTGCACCTGGCGCAGCGCCTGGCCCCGTGGCAGCGAATGCCGCCTGGCCTGGTCGCGGATGATCGCGCGGTAGAGGTCGATGCTGAAGCCGGGCGAGATGAACGGGTCGGCCCAGCCATGATACATGATGAGCTTGGCGCCGCGCTGGCGGAAGGGCTCGTAATCTCGGGTTGGTGGCGTTGAGGATTTCGGGCAGCGTCTGCCCGGCATACTGCGTCCCCTCCATTCGGGCGACGTCCTCGCGGAAGTCGAAGCCGCGGAAGTCATGCGTCGGGTCCTTGAAGACCGCGTCGGCGTAGAAGGAGTAGGAGCTGCCGCCCGGCTGCGCCCCGCCCACCAGGAATTGCCGCCAGGCGCTCTCGCTGCCGGGCTGCAGCCCATGCGCGATCACCGCGCCGGTCCTCGGGTCGCGCGGCCCGGCATGGATCAGCCGCACCGCCTCGACCTGCCCGGCCGAGAGGCACTGCGCCGGGTCGTCGCCGGGTTGGCATTGCAGCGTGCCGACATCGAACTTGCAGTCGCGCGGGTCGGTGACGTAGGGCTGGCTGGCCAGGTTGCTGTCCTGCACGGCGCAATGCGCGACCGTCGCCTTGTTCACCAGGTCCAGCACCGGCTGCGGCAGGTCGTAGGCCGGCCCCCGGACCGAGGAGGCGAGGCCGACCCAGACCTCCGAGGTCATCACCCCGGTCCAGTCCTGCGCGCCGTTGCCGGCGATGATGCCGTCGTAATCCTCGGGGTAGCGCTGCGCCTCCATCTCCGCGTGGTGGCCGCCCTGCGAACAGCCGACGAAGTAGGAATAGCGTGGCTTATCGCCGTAATAGGCCTCGACCACCGCCTTCGCCGCCACCGTCGTCACGTGCTGCGCGCGGTAGCCGAAATCCACGACGGCTTCTGGATCTCGCGGAGAAGGTCCAGCTGCTGCCGGTATGGCCGTTGTCATTCGCCATGGTGGCGTAGTGCCGGGACAGCGCATCCGCCATCGCGGCATAGGAAATCGACCCGGCCGAACCGCCCGAGCCCTCGCCGCGGAACTTGCCGTTCCAGCTGCCCGACGGCGGCAGCCAGACCTCGAAATTGATGCTCGATTCCGGCACCGGCTTCGCCGTCGCGGTGACGCGGCAGAAGGGACCAGGCACCACCACCGGCGTGGTGCCGGGGATGGTGTAGCTGTCGACATCCAGCGCCGTGTTGACGGTGATGCCAGGCAGGGCGAGCCCGCCGAGCTCGCCGCAACTGGCCGCCGCGGCGCGGGGTGGCGCCAATGCGGTGCCGGCCAGCAGCAGCGCGGCCGCCGCGCCAAGACGCATCCTGCGTGTCATGGTATCTCCTCCCGCTTCGGTGGCCCGACGGCGGACACGCTGCCAGGCCTGCTTCTTTTTGATGAAGTGGTGAATCAGCGCAGGTATCCCGGCGCCGACCTGGCGGCGGAAAGCCTGTCCGGCGGCATCGACCGACACAGCGCGCCGGGTGGGCGTTCCTCCTCCCTGCGCACATATTCCTTCGTTATTATTGCCTTCGTTACTATCAAAGGGACGGAAAACGGAAATAAATCGCCCCTGGAAACGCTTCTTCGGCACTACTTGCGGATGCTGCTTTGGAATAAGCAGGAGTAAACCATGGCAGCGGCAGCCGCGCTGCCGCAAGATCCTGCGCCAGGCGCACGCGATCGTGCAGGCCCGCCCGCTACCGCCCGCCGCCGAACAGCCGCGCCGCCGCCGCCGTCACCCGCGCCGCATAGGCCTCGTGTCGCTCCGGCGTGCGGGAATGGTAGTTGCCGACTGCGCGCATCAGGTTGCCGTTCTGCTCCCGCAGATGCATCGCCACGATGGCGCCGGCGGCGGCGATGTTGAAGCATGCATCGCCGATCAGCCGCTCCCGCACCGCGGCTTCCGGCAGCCCGGTCAGCTGCGCCACCGGCTGCAGCCAGCGGGTGTTCACCTGCATCGGCCCGAGATCCTCGGAGCCGTCCTGATTGCGGCTTATGGTGCCGACCTGGCCGCCCTCCACCGCCTGGATGGCCGGCAGCACGCGCGGCGGCAGGCCGTAGAAGGCCGACACCGACAGCATGCAGGCGAGCCAGGGGATCGCCACCTCACCGCTCCAGGCTCTCGCGCAGCTTCTGGCGCATCCGCGCGTTCGGATCGACCGAACCGCTCAGCCCCTGCCGCCGCAGCGTGTCCGGCAGCGCCGCCGCATTCGCCAGGCCTTCCCGCATGTCCTCGGTCAGCGACCGCGCGTCGCGCTGGTCGTGCACCACACGCGGGGTGATCAGCACCAGCAGCTCGGTCCGTGCCCTCGTGTTGTTCTGGGTGCCGAGCAGCGCACCGAGTATGGGGATGTCCTTCAGGAAGGGCACGCCCTGGTTGCCGCGCAGATCGCTGTCGCGGATCAGCCCAGCCAGCCCGATCGTCTGGCCGTCCTGCACCACCACGCGCGAGCGCACCGCGCGCTCGAGGAAGGTGGGCGAGTTGATGCCCGAGGTGCTGGGCGCCGCGGTATCGACCTCGCTCACCTCCTGCGAGATGTCGAGCGTGACCAGCCCGCCGCTGCTGACGCGGGGATCACCTCCATGATCACCCCGGTCTCCCGGTAGTCGACGCTGTTCACCACCGGCGCGCCGGCGGCCAGCGTGCTCTGCGCCGACTGGGTCAGGAAGGGCACCAGGCTGCCGACCTGCAGCCGTGCCGGCTCGTTGTCCAGCACCAGCAATTGCGGGGAGGAGAGCACGCGCACCTGCGTTACCTGCTGCAGCAGGTCGATCGCGTATTGCGTGCCGCGGCTGTCGCCCAGCACGAAGCCAGGGAAGGGGTTGGCCAGCACCCGCGCCGGCCCGGCGGCCAGCGTCAGCGCGCCCTGCAGCCCGCCGCCACCGAACAGGAGATTGCGTGCCGTATTTCCAGGTTGTCGTTCAGCGTGACCTCGGCGATCGTCGCGTCGATCCTCACCTGCAGCGGCAGGATGTCGATCCGCCGCAGCATGGCCTGAACCGTCCCGGCCTCCTGCGCCGTGGCATAGACCACCACGGCGTTGTTCTGCGGGTTGGGCAGCACCCGCATGGCCTCTGCCGCACCCTCCCCGCCGCCGGAGAGGCCGCCGCCGAGCCCGCCCAGAAGCGGATTGGCGGCGGATTGCTGCGCCAGCGGCCCGGCCCCGCCCGGCTGCTGCCCCTGGCCGAGCTGCGCCTGGCCGAATTGTCCCGCCCCGGCGCCGACCAGCCCGCCCTGGCCGAGCCCCACCGCGCCGCCCGAGCGGCCACCGCCCAGCCCGCCGGCACTGCCCGACCGCCCGGCGCCGATGCCGCCGCCGCCGAAGCCGCCGCCCGCGCTCAAGGTCCGCTGGCCGAGGCCCGGCGCGGTGCCGCCCGGCGCGGTCGGCTGGGCCGTGACGTTGTCCGGCGTGAAGGCCTGCTGCAGCAGGTAGGCCACGTCGTTGCTGCGGCCGTTCTGCAGGTAGAAGACATGCCAGGACCGCACGGTGCGGCGCCGCGCAGTCTCGACCAGGCCGAAGATCCGTCGGGCGCTGTCGATCAGCTGCGGCTGCGCCGCCGTCACCAGCACGGCATTGATCCGGGTCATCGGCACCACCCGGATCTGCGCCGCCATGGCCCCGCCCTGCTGCGCCCGTAGCGCCTCCTGCAAGGCCGTTGCCATGTCGCGCGCATCGCCGGAGGGGATCGGCAGCAGCGCGTAGGACTGATTGGCCAGCACGTCGACGTCGAAGCTGGTGGCGAGCTGCGCCAGTGCCTCCCGCGCCTGTGGGTCGCCGCCGAGGATCAGCGCGTTGCGGCCAGGATCGGCGGCGACGCGGCCGCCCGGCCCGGCGAAGGGCGCCAGCACCTTGGCCAGTTCCTCGGCCGAGGCATAGCGCAGCGCCAGCACGCGGTTGCCGGCGCCGGTCAGGGCCTCCGCCCCGGCAACGCCCGAGGCGGCGGCCGCCGCGGCCTGCGGCAGCACGCGGTAGAGCCCGCCGGCCTCGATCACCGCGGCGCCGCTCTGCGCCAGCAGCGCCTGCAGCGTCGGCAGCAGCTGCGCCCGGGTCAGCGGAACCGCGGTCCTCAGGGTGACCGTCCCGCGCACCGCCGGATCGATCGCGTAGTTCACCCGCAGCATGCCGCCGAGCACCTGCGCCACAACCTCCCGGATGTCGGTGTCGGCGAAGTCGAGCGAATACTCGCCGCCTTGCCGCGCCGTGCCGCCGGCCGGCCCCGGCAGGGTGGAGGGCAGCGCCAAGTTGGTCGCCACCGCCGGCGCCGGCAGAGGCGCGTCGATCCGCCCGCTGATGCGGGGGAGGCGATGGCGCTGGCGCCGCTGACCGGCGGCAGCGGCTGCACCACCGGCTTCTCCGGCGGCGGCACGCAGGCGGTGGCCAGCAGCACGAGGCCGAGCGCGAGCCGCCTCACCGGCCCGGCACCCCGGGGAAGCCACGCGGCAGCTGCACCGGCGTGCCGCCGGGCGCCGCGGCCGGCACCACCCCGGCAGTCCGGCCAGGCCCGCCGCCGCCCGCCGGGCGCTGGTCGAAGCTCGGCCGCAGCACGCGGTCGCCATCCGGTCCCGTGAGCGTCACCTCGCCCGCAAGGATCGCCTTCACCTCGAATCCAGCCAGCCTGTCCCCCACCCGCATCACCTGCGGCTTCGCATTCTCCCCGCCCCGGCGAAGATCGCCGTGGCGCCGCCCGGCGTGACCAGCACGCCGGTCAAGCGCGGCAGCTCCCGCGACGGCGGACCGCCGGCGACCGCGCCGCGCGGCTCCGCCACAGGCCGCCGGTCCTGGGCAAACAGCGGCCGGGCCAGGGCGGTCGCCGCCCATTCGCCGGTGCGGTCGGGCGGCGGCGGGGTCGGGACCTCCGGCGCCGGCCGCCAGCGCGCTGCGGCGGTGGCGGCGGCGCCGCTGGCCACCGCATCACCCTCGATCCCGCGCAGCTCCAGCGCGATGATCCCGGCCAGCGCCGTGCCAACCAGGCCGAGCGCGGCGAAGGCGCTCCGGCTCATCGCGGCGCCTCCGCCCGGAAGCCGAGCACGGTGAAGCTGGCATCGACCGGCCGCGCCCCGGTCCGCAGCAGCAGCGGCGGCGCGCGCAGCTGCAGGTCGTCCACCAGCATGCGCGGCGTGGCGGTGCCGATCGCCTGCAGCAGCCGCACCACGGCGGGCCAGGGCGCGTTGACCGCGACGCGCACGCCGATGCGCCGCCAGGCGCCGGCCGCCTCGCCGGGCAGCGCCTCGGCGCTCGACAACGGCGCGCCGGCTTGGGCCGCCATCTCCTGCAGCCGGCCCTGCAGCGCGGCGGCGGCCAGCGCGTCGCTGCTGCCGTCCAGCACCGCGCCCTCGGCCGGCCGGCCGGGCGCGGCCACCCGCCGGGCCTGGTCGCGCAGCGCCGGCAGCGTTTCGGCCAGCTCGGCCATGCGGCGGGCGACCGCGCGGCGCGCCTGCACCTGCTCGGCACGCAGCGTGTACCAGTCGAGCAGTGGCGCTGCGATGCCGGCCCAGGCGCCGCCGAGCACCGCGAGCGTCAGCCCGACCGCCAGCAGCTGGCCGCGCCGTCCGGTCGGAAGGTCCAGCGTGGCCATCTACATCCTGCAATTCGGCGCGTATGGAGAAGGCGTCGACGGCGCCCTGCTCCGCCCGGGTCACCGGCGCGGCGAAAGCGGCGTCGCCGATCGTGGGATCGGCCGAGAGCAGGCCGATCAGCCGCGCCGCGCCGGCGGACCGCCCGGCCATGCCGAGCCGGCGCTGGCGCAGGGTGAACTCGGTCAGCCAGGTATCGTCGGGCAGGATGTCGGTGATCGCGGCGATCGCCTGCAGCGCGTCGCCGACCCGGGCGCGCTCGGCGGCGAAGGCGTCCTGGCCGCCCTTGGCCTCGGCCATCCGGCGGCGCAGCGCCTCGGCCTCCGCCACGCGCGGGGCAAGCGCCTCGATCCGCCGCCCGGCATCGACGAGCGCCAGGGATTGCAGGGCGAAGGGCAGGGCGATCGCGGCGATGCCGAGGCCGGCGCAGGCGGTGCCGGCCAGCGCCAAGCCACGGCGGCGCCAGGCCTCGCGACGGGGGAGGGCGCGGCGGCCTCGTCCAGCGGGATGGCGCGCGGCGTGCCGTCGGCGGCCGCGGCCTCGAGCCCCGCGGGGGCCAGGCCGGCGCGGCGCAGCGCGGCGAGCGGCGCCTGCAGCGGCGCGCGCGGCAGCAGCGAGAGGCGGAGCCGCAGCGCGTTGCGCGCGGGATCGCGGGCCTCCTGCCGCCAGGACCAGTAGACCTCCTCGGCGGCGAAGGGCGTCAGCCGGTCCAGCTCGTAGCGCAGCACGCCGGCGGGGTCGTGCTGCGCCGCCAGCGGCAGCACCACCGTGCGTTCGAGCAGCGTGCCGGGGGCTGGGCGCAACAGCACGCGTCGCGGCCGGCGGCGCAGCGCGGCGGGCAGGGTCCCGAGCGCCGCGGCATCCAGCGCGAAGCGGCCGAGCGGGGTTTCCCGGCCGCGCCGGCGCTGGGCGAACTCGGCCTCCCTATCCGGGCGGAGCGAGACCAGCAGCGCATCCGGCGGCAGCGTGCCGGCGCGCAGCCGGGCGGGCAGCAGCTCCCGCAGCCTTGCGGTCCACCAGACCAGGAAGGCGCGCAGCATCGTCACGCCCCGGGCCGGGCCGAGGGCCGCGCGGGGACCGGCATTCGTTTCCTCTCCATGTCGTCGGCGCGGTCCCATACTGGGTGCCGGTCCGCCAGCAGCGTCAACGCGATCCGCCATGGTCTCACCCAAGCGTGCACGCCGGCCCGAGGTCCGCGCTATTCCTCGGTCCGCTCGCGCATCGGTGCGACGACGATCTCCGGCCAGCGGCGGGCATCGCCGCGGGCGAAGACCAGACGGATGCGGACGAGGTCCGGCGGCTCCGGCCGCGCCCAGCCGGAGAGCCAGCCGCCGCCCGCCGCAGCAGACCAGTAGCCCAGCTCGATCCGCGCCAGGTTGCGCAGCAGCTCGCTCTCCTCGGGCGGCGGTGGCGGGCCGAACCGGCGGGCATGCAGGTAGGGCGTCCAGCGCAGCACCAACCGCCCGGTCCGGTCGACGCCGAGCGCGACGCTGGCCTGGCGGGTCGGCAGGGCGGCGGTGACCGGCAGTTCGGTGACCGCCTCGAAGCCATGGGCGGTGCCGCGCAGGGCGGGGTTCTGCGGGTCGTCGGTCGGGACGATCTGGGTGACGATCCGGCGCAGCGTGCGGTCGGCGATGTCCAGGTCGCCGCCGCGGCCGAGCAGCCGCGCCTGGCTGTCCCAGGCGGCGAGGCCGAAGCGCAGCCCCTGCGAGAGGCCGAGCATGAGGAAGCCGAGCACGGCGAGCGCGACCAGGATCTCGAGCAGGGTGAAGCCCGCCCGGGAATGCCTCATGGTACAGCACCCAGCCGCTGCGTCTGCAGCCGCACCTCGCGCGGCGTGTTGCCGTCACGCCAGGCGATGCTGACGCTGACGGCGAAGAGCGTGCGGCCGTCGGCGCTCTCCGCCGGCACGATGCGGGTGCGCCAGGCGAAGCCGCCGCCGTCGTCGCCGCGCTGGTCGCCGGCGCGGATCGGCCCCGCTTCCAGCGCCGCCAAGCGCGAACGCGCGCGGGCCAGCGCTTCCTCCGTCCGTCCCGCCGCCTGGGTGGCGTGCAGCCCGCCGAGCGTGCCCTGCAGCAGCGCGGCCAGCGCAAGCGCCAGGATGGCGAAGGCGACCAGCGCTTCCAGCAGGGTGAAGCCGGCGCCGCGGTCAGCGCGCATCGGCCCGGGCCTCGGCCAGGGTGACGCGCCCGCTCAGCCAGTCGACGCCGATCTGCAGCCGGCGATGGCCGTCCGCCAGCTCGATCGTGCCGCCGGTCGAACTGCCGTCGGGGGCGAAGCGGATGGCGCCGAGCCGGTCGCCGAGCGCCTCGGTCTCCGCCACCCGCACTGCGATGAGGATGCCGGGCGGCAGCATGCGGGCCGCCGCGCCGTCCACCGCCCAGGCGCCGCGCCCGGGATCCAGCACGACGCGCACCGGCCTGTTGCGGGCGATGGATTGCGCGCGGGCGAGGCGGAGCGCCTGCGCCATCTCCCCTGCCGCGGCGCGGATCTCGAGCGCTGCGCTGCGCGGCGGCCCGCGCATCGCCAGCAGCCCGAGGCCGAGCGAGAGCACGGCCAGCACCACGATGACCTCGATCAGCGTGAAGCCCGCCGCGCTGCGCCGTCCCTGCCGCATGGCGGCAAGGCTAGGCCCGCGCCGGCGGGGCGTAAGCCGCAAGCGCGTGACGATGCGCCTGGTGCTGCGGCGGCAAGACGGCCGGGGCGGGGAGGGTGTTCCCTCCCCGGTCCCTTCCTTTTCGGAAGTCGGCACTCGCTGCGCGGCGAATGTCAGACTTCCAGAAATAGAGCGGGTCCAGGTAGCCTGGCGCCGCTTATGGGGAACCGCCATTTCATCCTGAGAAATGCTTCGTCGAGATCCGTGGCCGGCCTGCGCAGGGCGGCGGCCCTGGGCATGGTGCAGGATGACGCCACCGCAACGGTGGCGGCCATCGCGGTGATCCTGGCCAGGATCGTGTTGCCGAGAGCCTGTTTGCGCGCTCCTCAGCCGCCACCTGGGACAGGCCAAGGCTGCCGGCCAGACGGCGGCGGTCCAGGTTGCAGCCGCTTCAAGTTGCTGACGAACTCCGTCCTGGTTTCCAGGCGCGCTGCGTCAGCCCTCCAACCTCCTCACCAGCGCCCCGAAACGCCTTCGGGACTACCAGCTGGGATGCCGTAAAGTACCGGGGCGGAAACCGCCTTCGTCCACCCGGCCCCGGTGATCCCTGTCCGGCGAAGGCCTCGCGGGGGTGGCAACCAAGCATCTTGGTCCGCAAGGGATCTCGGACGCCTCGCTGCAGTCGCCGAGGAAGGCTACAATGGCGGCCATGCATCCCGCTGGCGGCTGACCTGGATGCTGTTTCGGCCTGAAATCCGTCACCTGATCTGCGAAGGAGCAAAGGGTCGACGCGGGGTTGAAGGGCGTGCTTCACGACAGGGCGGAGCGGCTCGCCCGCGATCACTGCAAGACGGACCACTCCAGGCGCGGCTGAACCCCATGGCACGCGGCACCCCGTGCGGTGGCGGAAAGCGGGGGCGATCCGGCAACCTGTGCCTTCGCCCGTCGGAACAGGTCAGCCATGGCAGCACCTCCGGCCGCCATGGCATCTGTCGGTTTGACAGCCGGTCACCCTGGATCCTGGTTCCGAGCCTAGGCCCCGAAGCCGCCGTCGATCGTATGCATCGCTCCGGTGACGAAGCTCGCCTCCGGCCCCGCTAGCCAAGCCACCATGCCGGCCACGTTCTCCGGCCGCCCATGCCGCTTGAAGGCCATGGCGGGGTAGACGAGGTCCTTGAACGGCCCGTCCGCCGGATTCATGTCGGTGTCGATCGGCCCGGGCTGGACGACGTTCACCGTGATTCCGCGCGGCCCGAAGTCCCGCGCAAGCCCCCGTGCCATGCCCTGCAGGGCCGACTTGCTCATCGCATAGGCCGAGATGCCCGGGAAGGCGGAACGATCGCCGTTGACCGAACCGATGACGATGATCCGCCCACCCTCCGGCATCCGCCGCGCCGCCTCCACCGCCGCGTGGTAGGGCGCGGCCACGTTGATGCGGATCAGCCGGTCCACCGCGTCGGGGTCCAGCTCCAGGGGATCGCCGAAGAGGACGACCCCTGCATTCACCACCAGCACATCGAGCGGCCCGCTCTCGCGCACCCGCGCAATCACCGCGTCCCGGTCGGCGCTGTCCGTCACCGCGGCTGCGGCGTTCGTCTCGGCTGCCAGCCGCTCGGCTGCCTCCTTTGAGCCGGCATAGGTGAAGGTCACTGCCGCCCCTTCCGCGGCGAAGCGCCGCACGATCGCCGCCCCGATCCCGCGGCTGCCGCCGAGCACGAGAACGGATTTGCCCTGAAAACCGGCCATCAGGCCCTCCTTGAGATTCAACGTAGTGGACGCTACATAAATCTCCCAAGGGCCATGTCAAGGCAATCTGTATCGATGACTACAAATTCCCCGCGCGCACGCGGCCGCCCCCGGCGCTTCGACCCGGAACAGGCCGTCGCCACCGCCCAGCGGCTCTTCCACGCACGCGGCTATGATGCTGTCAGTGTCGCCGATCTCACCGCGGCGCTCGGCATCAACCCGCCCAGCTTCTACGCAGCCTTCGGCAGCAAGGCCGGCCTCTACGCCCGCATCCTCGGCCGCTACAGCGCCGCCGATGGCCTGCCCCTGGACGAGATCCTGCGTCCTGGCCGGCCTGTGGCCGAAGCACTCGCTGCGCTGCTGGAGGAAGCCGCCCGCCGCTATGCCGCCGATCCGGCCGCCGCCGGCTGCTTGGTCATTGAAGGCGCACGCTGCAACGACCCCGAGGCGCGGCAAGCCGCCCGCGTGCTGAGCACGGCCGCCGAGGACAGGATCCGAGACTTCGTCGCTGCCACGCAGCCGGAAGCGGCCGGGCACCTGGCCGATTATGTCCTCACCCTCATGACCGGCCTCTCCGCAATGGCCCGCGAGGGGCACGACCTGGACCGCCTGCTCGGTACCGCCCGCCTCGCCGGCCAGGCCATCCCGCACGCCCTTCCCGCCTGAGCGCTGAACCATCCGGCGCATCCCATCGCGCCTCGCGCCGTCCCGCTGATCGCTCAAGGTCCTTCCGCTCCGCACTGGACGCCCTGAGCGGTTATGCGTGGTGGCTCTCGATCCTTCTCGATGATGCGTGGCAGCTGTTGCTCACTGCCTCTTGTCGTGCGCGGCATCTGCCTTCGGTGAGCGCCCATGGTGGGTCGTAACTGCCGTGAACATGCATGAACCGCGGGCCGCTCGACCCGGCGCCCCGCGTCAATCGGGCCGAGTTGGCCACGCCGGCGCTACCAAGGCCAGGCGTCTGGCCAGCGAGCGGCAATCGGCTCACCTCAGCGGCCGTCGGCCTGAGGGCTCGAGGTCAGTTCGATGAGACACGTCGTCCGAGGCGTGCATCCGGGCGATCTGTGCAATCCTCCATCGGCGTGCCACCGCCAGCCCGGCTTGGTCGGCGCGCCAGGTTCGGTTGAAGCACAACCGAGGAGGGAAGATGGACGTTCCAGTCAGACCTCGCCGGTCGCTCCGATTGCGCCACCGCACCGGCGCCAGCCTGCACGCTTGTCGTCTTCGGTGCCGGCGGCGACCTGACGAAGCGCCTGCTCATGCCGGCGCTCTACAACCTCGCGGGCAGCGGCCTGCTCAACGCGGAGCTCACCATCCTCGGGCTCGACCACCTCGACCATACCGACGAGAGCCTGGGCGACCTCGCTCACCGAGACCATGCAGTCCTTCACCCATGACGCGACCGCGGAATTCCACGCGGCGCAGATAGACCCGAGGGCGTGGACTTGGGTCCGGTCGCGGCTCCGCTACCTCAAGGTCGATTTCCTGGATCCCGCGGCCTACGCGACGCTCGGCAGCCGGCTTCGCGGCAATGTCGTCTTCTACCTGGCGGTGGCCGCACGCTTCTTCGGCCCGATCGTCACCCGGCTCGGCGGGGCCGGCCTGCTGAAGGAGACGGACGACGCGTTCCGCCGCGTTGTCATCGAGAAGCCCTTCGGCAGCGACCTGCCCTCGGCCCAGGCGCTCAACCGCGAGATCCTTGCCGCGGCCAGCGAGCACCAATTCTACCGGATCGACCATTTCCTCGGGAAGGAGACGGTGCAATCGATCCTGGCGATCCGCTTCGCCAACGGCATCTTCGAGCCGATCTGGAACCGCGCGCATATCGATCACGTCCAGATCACAGCGGCCGAGACGATCGGCGTCGAGCAACGCGGCGCCTTCTACGAGCCGACCGGCGCGCTGCGCGACATGGTGCCGAACCACATGTTCCAGCTGCTCTGCATGGCAGCCATGGAACCGCCGGATACCCTGCAGGCCGAGGCGGTGCGCAGCGCGAAGGCGAGCCTGGCCGAAGCGGTGCGGCCTATCGGGCCGGAGGACGCGGTGCGCGGCCAGTACATCGCCGGCCGCGTGCTCGGGCAGGATGTCCAGGCTTACCGCGAGGAGCCGCATGTCGCGCCGGACAGCCGGACGGAGACCTATGTCGCGCTCAGGCTGACCATCGATACGCCACGCTGGGCCGGCGTGCCGTTCTACCTGCGAACCGGCAAGTGCCTCGCGGCGCGGCATACCGAGATCGCGGTGCGGTTCAAGCCTTCGCCCCACAGCCTGTTCCCCGGTGCGGCGGGGTCCAACCTCATGCGCCTGCAGATCGACCCGGAGCAGGGCGCGGAGCCGCGCTTCGACGTCAAGGTGCCAGGGCCGGAGATGCGGCTCGGCCAGGCGACGATGACGTTCCGCTACGGCGACATCTTTCCGGACCGCCCCTATGTCGGTTACGAGACGCTGCTCTACGACTGCATGGTGGGCGACGCCACGCTGTTCCAGCGCGCCGACAACATCGAGGCGGGCTGGGCGGCGGTGCAGCCGCTGCTCGATGCCTGGCGTTCGGGCGAGCCTGAGTCCTACGCTGCCGGCGGCACAGGACCGGCCGGCGCGGATGCACTCCTCGCACGCGATGGGCGGACCTGGCTTCCCCTGGCCAATGAGTAAGGCGCAGGAGCACGGCATGGGGGCAATGCTGGCGGGCGCGGGTCCGTTGCCCTGGCGTCGGGCCTGAACATGGTGGCGGGATCGGGCGGCCCGGCGGCCGGGGCGCGCTGGACGAGACGGCGGAGTGGCTTGAATCCGACAGCCTCGGCGGCTTCGCCTCGGGCATGGCGAACGGCCTGCGGACGCGGCGCTACCATGCGCTGCTCCTCACCGCGACGCGCCCGCCCGCGGGGCGTGTCGTCCTCGTCAATGGTGTCGAGGCCTGGGTCGAGACGCCGGCCGGGCGCTACGCCCTTACCACGCAACGCTACGCGCCGGACTTCCTGCACCCCGATGGCTGGCGCCGGATCAGTGGCTTCGCCTGCCGGCCCTGGCCATGCTGGACCTTCACCCTGCCGGACGGGACGGTGCTGGCGCAGGAGATCCTGGTGGCGCGGAATGCCTGTGAAACGGTGCTGCGCTGGCGGCGGACCGCGGGCGCCGGCCCTTGCCGCCTCAGCGTCCGGCCTTTGCTGTCCGGGCGCGACTACCACGCGCTGCAGCGGGAGAACGACGCCTTCCGCTTCGATGCCGCGGTGCAGGGCGGCAATGTCGCGTGGCGGCCCTATGCGGACCGGCCGGCGATCGCCGCGCTGACCAACGGCCGCTACCGGCACGCCCCGGACTGGTACCGTGATTCCTGTATGCGGCGGAGCGCGATCGCGGCCTGGACGACACCGAGGACCTCGCTACCCCCGGCCTGTTTGGCTTCGACCTTGCTTTGGCCGAAGGTGCCGCGATGGTGCTGCGCGCCGGCGACGGCCTGACCGTGCGCGCGGCGCCGCATGCCGAGGACCTGATGCGGGTAGAGCGCGCCCGGCGCGGGACGACCGCGCCGCCGCTTGCCTCGGTGGACAGCTACCTCGTGGACCGCGCCGGCGGCCGCACCATCATCGCCGGATTCCCCTGGTTCACCGACTGGGGCCGGGACACCTTCATCAGCCTGCCTGGGCTGGTCCTCGGCACCGGTCGGCTCGACGAGGCCGGGGCGATCCTGTCCGCCTGGGCCGGCACCGTGAGCGAGGGCATGCTGCCCAACCGCTTCCCCGACGGGGACGCGCCACCCGAGCACAACGCCGTGGATGCCTCGCTCTGGTTCATCGTCGCCGTGCACGAATTCCTGTCGCGTTCGGAAGCCGTGGGCAGGGCCGTCCCGGCCGCGATCGCGGCAGCGCTGGCGGAGGCCACGACGGCGATCCTCGCGGGCTACGCGGCCGGGACCCGCTTCGGCATCGCGCTCGACCCATCCGATGGGTTGCTGCGCGCGGGCGTGCCGGGCGTGCAGCTCACCTGGATGGACGCGAAGGTCGGCGACCGGGTGATCACGCCGCGCATCGGCAAGCCGGTGGAGGTTCAGGCGCTCTGGATCAATGCCCTCCGCATCGCCGGCCTGCGCGGCTGGGGTGCGGACTGGAGCGGCATCGAGGCCCGCGCGCGCACTGCCTTCGCCGCGCGCTTCGCCAATCCCGCCGGCGGCCTGCACGATGTGGTGGATGTCGACAATGTCCCGGGAACCGCGGATCCGCGGCTGCGGCCGAACCAGATCCTTGCGGTCGGCGGCCTCCCCTTCCCGGTGATCGAGGGCGCGGCGGCGCGCGCCGTGGTTGACCGCGTGGAGGCGTCGCTGCTCACGCCGCTCGGACTGCGCACCCTGACGCCGGACGATCCAGCCTATGTCGGGCAGTATCGAGGCGACCCGCGCGCCCGCGACGGAGCCTACCACCAGGGCACGGTCTGGCCCTGGCTCATCGGTCCCTTCGTCGATGCCTGGCTCGCCGTTCGTGGCCGCAGCGAGGCCGCGAAGGCGGAAGCCCGCCGGCGCTTCCTGCCGCCGTTGCTCGCGCATCTCGGCACGGCCGGACTCGGCCATGTGTCGGAGGTGGCGGATGGCGACCCGCCGCATGCGCCGGGCGGCTGCCCCTTCCAGGCCTGGTCGCTGGGCGAGTTGCTGCGGGTGCGGGCGATGCTGGACGTGGCGGAGGAGGAACCGGATGCCCGATGACCGGAGTGGCGGGGTGCCGCCGCCGCACCTGCTCGAGACCGCGGAGGGCCGACGGCTGGTCGCCGCGGAGGAGGCGGGCTGGCGGGCCTGGGGCCCCTATCTCAGCGAGCGGCAATGGGGCACGGTGCGCGAGGACTACAGCCCGGGCGGTACGGCCTGGGACTACTTCCCGCATGACCATGCGCGCTCGCGCGCCTATCGCTGGGGCGAGGACGGCATCGCCGGCTTCAGCGATGCGCACCAGCGCTGGTGCCTCGCCCTCGCGCTGTGGAACGGGCACGACCCCATCCTGAAGGAGCGGCTCTTCGGCCTCACCAACGAGGAGGGGAACCACGGCGAGGATGTCAAGGAGCTCTACTACTACCTCGATGGCACGCCGACGCATGCCTACATGCGCATGCTGTACAAGTACCCGCAGGCCGCCTTTCCCTATGCCGACCTCGTCGCCGAGAATGCCCGGCGCCGCGGCCAGGCCCAGCCAGAATACGAGCTGATCGACACCGGCATCTTCGATGCACGGCGCTACTTCGACGTCACGGTCGAATATGCCAAGGCAGCGCCCGACGATATCCTGATGTGCGTCACCGTCGAGAACCGCGGGCCGGAGGCGGCCTCGCTGCATGTCCTGCCGCAGCTCTGGGCGCGCAACACCTGGTCCTGGACCGAAGGCGCGCCAAGACCTTTGCTGCGCGCCACCGGCGGCGGCGCGGTCGAGGCGGACCATCCGGAGGCGCCGCCGCTGCGCTTCATGCCGCTGCAGCCGGCGAAGCTCCTGTTCTGCGAGAACGAGACCAACCCGCGCCGGCTGCACGGCGCGGACGTCCCAGGCCATTTCAAGGACGGCATCAACGACTACGTGGTGGACGGGCGGCACGACGCGGTCAGCCCGCTGCGCGAGGGCACGAAATGCGCCGCGCTCGCCCGGGTCGATGTCGATGCGGGCGGGCGGGTCGTGCTGCGGTTCCGGCTCGGGCCGGCGGTGGGCGACACCGCGCCATCGGAGCACGGGTTCGACACGCTGGTGGAAAGCCGCCGTGCCGAAGCCGACGCCTTCTACGCGGCCCTGCAGCGGGACCTCGTCGATCCGGACGCACGGGCGGTGCAGCGCCAGGCGCTCGCCGGCATGCTCTGGTCGAAGCAGGTCTACCGCTTCGACGTGCGCCGCTGGCTGGCGGGCGACCCGACGCAGCCACCGCCGCCCGAGGGCCGCCGGGGCGGGCGCGACAGCGACTGGCAGCACCTCGACAATGCCGACATCCTGTCGATGCCGGACACCTGGGAATACCCCTGGTACGCCGCCTGGGACCTCGCCTTCCACAGCATCACCTTCGCCCTGATCGACCCCGAATTCGCCAAGCAGCAACTCGTGCTGCTGACGCGCGAGTGGTACATGCACCCGAACGGGCAGCTTCCGGCCTATGAATGGGCCTTCGGGGACGTGAATCCGCCGGTCCATGCCTGGGCCGCCTGGCGGGTCTACCGCATGGACCAGGCGCTGACCGGCCGGGCCGACCGCGCCTTCCTGGAGCGCGTCTTCCACAAGCTGATGCTGAACTTCACCTGGTGGGTGAACCGCAAGGACCCCGAAGGGCGCAACATCTTCCAGGGCGGCTTCCTCGGCCTCGACAATATCGGCGTCTTCGACCGTTCGGCGCCGCTGCCGACCGGCGGGTTCATCAACCAGGCAGACGGCACCGCCTGGATGGCGATGTACACGCTCAACCTGATGCGGATCGCGCTCGAACTCGCCACGGAGAGATCCGGTCTACCAGGACGTCGCCTCGAAATTCTTCGAGCACTTCCTCCACATCGCCGGTGCCATGACGAATATCGGCGAGGACGGCATCGGGCTCTGGGACGACCGCGACGAGTTCTACTACGACGTCCTGAACCTGCCGGGCGGACAGCGCGTACCCATGCGCGTGCGCTCGATGGTCGGGCTCATCCCACTCTGTGCCGTGGAGGTGCTGGAATGCGACACGCTGGAGCGCTTTCCCGCCTTCACCGAGCGGGCGCAGTGGATGCTGTGCAACCGGCCCGACCTGGCGGGGCTCGTCTCGCGCTGGACCGAACCCGGCAAGGGCAATCGGTTCCTGCTGTCGCTGCTGCGGCGGCACCGCATGAAGGCGTCGCTGCGGCGAATGCTCGACCAGGCGGGATTCCTGTCCGGGCACGGGATCCGGTCGCTCTCCAAGGTGCACGCTGCGGCGCCCTTCGAGATCGAGCATGCCGGCACGCGCTTCACCGTCGATTACGAGCCCGGCGAGTCCACCACGCAGGTCTTCGGCGGCAATTCGGATTGGCGCGGGCCGGTCTGGATGCCGCTCAACTTCCTGATCGTGGAGGCGCTCTATGAGTTCGAGCGCTTCTACGGCGAGGCATTCCGGGTGGAGCACCCATCCGGATCGGACCGGTTCCAGACGCTGCCGGAGATCGCGCGCGACCTCTCCGCCCGGCTGGCGGGGCTGTTCCTGCGCGGGCCGGATGGAAGGCGGCCGGTGCTCGGCGACAACGCGCTGCTGCAGGACGACCCGCATTTCCGCGACCTGATCCCGTTCCACGAATACTTCGACGGGGATAGCGGCAAGGGGCTCGGGGCGGCGCACCAGACCGGCTGGACCGGGCTCGTCGCCTTGCTCCTGCAGCGCCCGCGTCAGCCGGATGGGCAGCCTTATGGCCGTCGCGGAAACGCCGGACCGGGCCGTTCAGCCTAGCCCTTCAGCCGCGCCTCGATGAGGTCGGCGACGCGGAGCGCGTTGGCGATGATCGTCAGCGTCGGGTTCACTGCGCCGATCGAGGGGAAGAAGCCAGCATCCGTCACGTAGAGATTGTCGAGGTCATGCGCCTTGCAGGCGAGGTCGAGCACCGAGCTGGCCGGGTCGCGCCCGAAGCGGAGGGTGCCCGCCTGGTGCGCCGTGCCGCCGATCGGGATGTCCTGGCCGAGATAGAGCGTGCGGTCGAGCAGGTGCGGGTGGATGTCGAGCCGGCCGCACAGCTGCCGGAGCTTCTCCCTGAGGCGCATGTTGCCTTCCGTGTTGGTCTCCGTCAGGTCGAGATGGACCTTGCCATCCCTGTAGTAAATCCGGTTCTGCGGCAGCGGCAGGTCCTCGGAAGTCAGCCAGAAGTCGATCGAGTGCCGGGCGATCCAGTCGAAGGGCTTCTCTGGCAACCATTGCAGGAAGGCCGGAAGCCCGTCGGCCTCGACCTGTACGCCATCGGTCTTGCCGAGCATCTGGATATGGCCGAGCGGATATTCCCAGTCTTCGGCGCCGAAGTAGAAGTCGTTCAGCCCAAGCGTCTTCTGGAACTTCGTCGGGTTGGGCGTACGGGAGATGGCCATGACCGCCGCATTGTTGTGGCGCATGTAGTTGCGCCCGACCTGCCCCGAGGAATTCGCCAGTCCCGCGGGATGGGCGTCGTTCGCCGAGCGAAGCAGCAACAGCGCCGAGGAGAGCGCGCCGCAAGCGACCACCACGATGTCGGCGACGAAGGTCAGCGGCTCGCCATGGCGGATCACCTCGACACCCGTAACAGCGTGGCCCGAGGGATCCGTGGTCAGCCGCTCGACAAAGGCGTTGGTGAGCAGCGTTAGGTTCGGGTGCGCCCGCAGCGCGGGATCGACGCAGATGACCTGCGCGTCCGACTTGCCGTTCACCAGGCAGGGATAGCCGTCGAAGGTGGCGCATCGGATGCACGCGGAATGCGGCGCGGCCTGGCCATCCGCGGCCTCGTCCAGCATCGCGCCGACCGGCAGGTGGAAGGGGTGGTGGCCCTCCCGCCGCAGCCCGTCGAACAACTCCTGGATGCGCGGCTCGTGGCTGATGGGGGGATGTGCATAGGGCTTCGGGGCGGGCGGCTCGGTCGGGTCCTCCCCGCGAAGGCCGCGCACCCGGTAGAGCTCCTCCGCCGCCTGGTAGTAGGGCTCGAACTCGTCATAGCCGACCGGCCAGGCCGGCGAGAGGCCATCCTTGTGGCGGATCTCGCCGAAATCCTCCTGACGCAGGCGGAACAGCACCGCGCCGTAGACCTTGCTGTTGCCGCCGACAAAATAGTGGAGCCCCGGGTGGAAGCTCGCCCCGCTGGAACTGTGCCAGGTCTCGGGCGCCTGGTAGCGCGCCTCGACGAAGACGGCGCGGCTGTCCCAGTTCTCGCGTTCGCGCCGCAGGTAGTCGCCACGCTCGAGCAGCAGGATGCGCTTGCCGGTCTTGGCCAGCCGCCAGGCCATGGTGGCGCCGCCGGGGCCGGAGCCGATGATGATGATGTCGTAGCGTTCGCTGGCCATCGCGCTTCCTGCTCCCCGTGCTGTCGGCGGCCCGGCGCCAACTCGCTCGCCGTCACGTTCTGCAACCGGATTGCCCGTATCGGGACTGCTGCGGAAGTCGGCAGGATCAGGCTAGGCTTCCTGCGGCACCGGATGAAACCCCGTGCAGCACCGCCCGTGACAGGGGACTTCATGGAACCAAGCATCGCGGTCGAGCTTGCCGTGCGTTATCTGCTGGTCATGCTGTTCTTTCCGTTCAGCGCGCTCGACAAGATCCTCAACTTCCGCGGCGCCGTCGGCCAGGCGCGGGAGATCGCGCCGAGCGAGGGTGTTGCGACGCTGCTCATCCTGGCCGGACTTTTTGTCGAAATTGTCATGCCGCTCGGCATCCTGACCGGCACGGCCGACCGGCTCGCCGCCCTGGTCATGGCCGGCTACTGCATGGTGACGGCGCTGCTCTGGAAGCAGTTCTGGAAACCGGGCGATTTCTGGCAGGCCGGAGACAGCAAGGCGCGCGGCCTGTTCTGGGACTTCCTGAAGAACTTCTCGCTGGCCGGCGGCTTCCTGCTGCTCACCATCGGGACGGATGCGGGGAGCGCGGCGGCATTCCTGGCGGACCCCTTCGGGTCGTCGCATCCCTATTCCAGGTTGCAATGAGGCGCTGAGAATGATCCCCGGCGAAAAGCCCCACATCCCCTACTGGCATCTCTGGACGGACGAGCAGGGCGTGAGCCACCAGACGCGCTGCGCGCTCACGGAGTTCGACCTGAAGACCATGCAGGCGCCTGCTGACCCGCAGTGGCAGGGGCAACGGACCACGGACGAGATGACGGTGATGGTGACGGTCCAACCGGTCGGCTGGGTCGGCACCTGGCACGAGAACCCGAAGCCGCAATGGATCATTCCGCTGTCCGGCCGCTGGTTCGTCAGATCCATGGACGGTAAGCGGGTAGAGATGGGACCCGGCGAGATCTCCTTCGGCGAGGACCAGAACACCGCGGAGACGGATGGCCGGAAGGGGCACCGCTCCGGCACCGTCGGCGACGTGCCCGCCGTGCTGATGGTGGTGCAGTTCGCGGCGCCGCCGACCATCGCCTCGCCTTGCCGCTTCGCCTGAAGCCGCGACAGGACCCGGGCGGCAGGAGACCGCGCATGGACGGCTTCGAGATCAAGGACAGGCGCTTCGCGCATTACGTGCTCGGCAATGCGCCGCTCGAGGAACTCGCTACCGGCTTCCGCTGGATCGAGGGCCCGGTCTGGATGGGCGATGCGGATTGCCTGTTGTTCCAGGACATCCCGCGCAACCGGACCATGCGCTGGACGGAATCGGGCGGCGTCTCGGTGTTCCGCGCGCCCTCGCACTTCGCCAATGGGCAGACCCGCGACCGGCAGGGCCGGCTGATCGCCTGTTCGCATCGCGGCCGCTGCCTGTACCGGACGGAGCTTGACGGGCGCATCACGACGCTGGTCACGCAGCACGACGGCAAGCGGCTCAACGCGCCCAACGACGTCGTGGTGAAGTCCGACGGCACGATCTGGTTCTCCGATCCGCTCTACGGCATCCAGACGGATTACGAGGGAGGCCGCCAGTCCTCCGAGCAGCCGCCGGCGCTCTACCGCTACGACCCGGAGACTGGTGACATCCGGGTCATGGCCGCGGATTTCGATGGGCCCAACGGTTTGGCGTTCTCGCCCGACGAACGGCGCCTCTATGTCGCCGAGACCGGCGACCAGGCACGGGACGATCCCAGGCAGTACATCCGCGTCTTCGATGTTTCCGCGGATGGCAAGCGCGCCTGTCCGGCGGCGATGTCTTCCACAAGGTCGAGCCGGGCTATTGCGACGGGATGCGGGTCGACGAGGACGGCAATCTCTGGAGCAGCGCCGGGGACGGCGTGCACTGCATCAGCCCGGCCGGCGAGTTGCTCGGCAAGGTATTGGTGCCGCATCCCGTGTCGAACCTGACCTTCGGCGGGCCGGACAAGAATCGGCTGTTCATCGGCGGGTCGCATACGCTCTACGCGATCTTCCTCAATCGGCGAGGCGTGCAATGGCCGTGACAATCCCGTCCTGGCGCATCGCGCGGGTGAGCTTCACCACCGCCGAGCCCGCCGCGTGCTCGACCTTCTTCCGCGAAGCGCTCGGCTTCGAGGAGACCGGCATCGAGGAGCGGGTGGACGCAGCCTTCGGTCGGCTGATGGGGTTGCCCGGCGCGCGGGCACAGGTCCGGCTCCTCCGCCTCGGGAGCCAGGAAATCGAGCTGGTCGCCTTCGCCGAGAAAGGTCGTCCTTATCCGCCCGGCAGCACGAGCTCCGATCCATGGTTCCAGCACGTCGCCATCGTGGTGTCGGATATGGGCGCCGCCTATCGCCGCCTCATGGCCTGGCCGGGATGGACGCCCATTTCAACTTCGGGCCCGCAGTCGCTGCCGGACAGCTCGGGTGGAGTGACGGCTTTCAAGTTCCGCGACCCTGAAGGCCATCCGCTGGAACTCATCGAATTCCCGCCGGCCAGGACACCCAAAATCTGGCAGGCACCGCGCGGTGCCGATCCCTGCCTCGGGCTTGACCATTCGGCGATCGTGGTGTCGAGCACTGCGGCGAGCGTCGCCTTCTACCAGCGGCTCGGGTTCATCAACGCTGGACGATCGTGCAACCATGGCATCGAGCAGGCGAGGCTGGACGCGATACCCGGTGCGAAGGTGGAGGTGACCAGGTTGCACACTGCGGCCATGGATGCCCCGCCACAGCTCGAGCTGCTCTGCTACCGCGTATCATCGGCAAGATCGCCGCCGACCGCAGATGGACGGAGCAACGACATCGCCACGACCCGAGATCGTGCTTCATGCGCAGCCTGGGACTACGCTTGCGCCGCTTCTTGCCGGCCTCAATGGTCCCTTGATGGCCGAGGCTACGGTTGCGGACAGGAATGCTTGCCGAACGGTCCTCCTGCATGACCCCGATGGGCACCACCTTGTGCTGGTGAACTGACCAGGCATCATCTGACGTCACATCTTTCGGTTCCATCCCTGCTCGTTGACGCTTCCAACTCGCGGCTCTTCCGAGCGGGGCGCAGCCCGGCAACCTGCGAGCAGACCCGGATCATGGCCAGCGAGAGCATCGCCTTCGTGCTGGCGCGCGCTGATTGCGTCCATCCGGGATCATGCGGCTTTCAGGGATAGTCTTCGAAACACACGGCGGACGGAGGTCCAGCAGAGGAGGGCGCGTGCGCTGCGGCTCGAGCACTTCCAATCCTTGGCCAATCGGCAGCAGCGGTTGAGCCAGGCGATCGAGCGCTCGACAATCCAGCGCTTCGGCAGCACGACGAAGCGGTGTCGGCCGGGACGTTTGACGATCTCCAGGTTGATCCGGCTGCAGGTGGCGCGCAGTCTCTCCTGGCATGCGGCGCCCTGGTAGCCGCTGTCGGCTTAGGGCTTCGGCAGGAAGGGGTAGCGGCCGAACAGCGAGCCCATGAGCAGCACGCCGCCATCGCGAGCCTGGGTGTCAGCAGCATGGGGGATGGCCTGCATCAGCAGCCCTCTGGGTGTCGACCAGGACCTGACGCGTCTTGCCTGCGTCCTAGCCCGAGGGGTCGATGCAGGCCCCCTTCTTCCGCGCCCTTGACGCTCTGGCTGCCGATGATCGCTGCTGTCGGGCTGGCCTTCCGCGCGGCCCGCTCGCGGCACAGGAAATAGAGCGCATGACGGATGCGGTCGAGCGCCCTCCCGTCGGCCGTCATGACGGTGGGCGCAGTCGCAGCTGCCGGGCGATGCAGGCGCGACGCGTCCTGTGCGGCCTGACAGAGGGCGGTGCCGAAGGCATCCGCTGCGGCCAGAGCAGCGAGCACCCGGACCCGGGCGCCGTTCCAGGCCTGCAAGGCTGCCAGGTCAGCTCGCGCGCCGGGCTCCGCCGCCGCGCTCACCGCACCATCACCATCCCCTGCATGTGCGGATGCAGCGAACAGAAATAGCGATAGGTGCCGGGTGCCGCGAAGGTGAAGGCGAAGCTGTCCTCCGTGTCCAGCGGCGGCGACCGAAGGACGAGCGGGTTCTCCGTGCCGAGCACCGTGTGCGGAATGTCGTCGCGGTTGGTCCAGGTGACGCGCGTGCCCGCTGCCACCGTCAGCACCGCAGGCGAGAAGGTGAAGTTGTCGATCGTGATCGCCGCCGTGCCCTCGGCGGCGGGGGTGGCGTCCGCTGCTTCGAAAGGCATTGTGCCGCGCGCGGCCGCGGCCGCGGCGGCGGCGGGCAGCACGAGGACAGCGCCCAGCAGCAGGCTGCGGCGCCGCATGCGATGCGGCCGGTTCATGCGTGCCTCCCCGCTCAGGCGCCGAGCGGCGCGTCAACGATCGCCAGTGCCTGCTGGCCGCGCACCTCGCGCACGCGCGCGATCCCGAGCAGCGATCGCAGCCGCCCCGCCGGCACGTCCCGGATCGGCCCCGGGCTGGGCGCCGAGCCGGGCGCAGGCTGCGGGAAGGCGGTGGACATGGCGGTGTGGAAGGCAAGATTGCCCTCGACCTTCTGCATCACCTGGTGGATGTGCCCGTTCAGCACCGTGACGGAGCCGAAGCGCCGCAGGTATCCCAGCGCCTGCGCCCCGTCCTCCGTGCCCCAGCCCCACTGCTCGTACACGGTCCACAGCGGCACATGCGCGAAGACCACGATCGGCTGGCTCGCCGGGCGGCCGCGCAGGTCGTCCTCAAGCCATTCGAGCTGGGCCTCGCCGAGCTGGCCCAGGCCGCCGGCGCGCAAGTTGCTGACGTTGTTCAGGCCGATGAAATGCACCCCGCGCTGGTCGAAGCTGTACCAGCCGCCCGCCTGCGCGCCGGACGCGAAGCGTTCGAAGAAGGGCCGGCCCTCGTCCACTAGCACGTCGTGCTCGCCCGGCACGTAATGGGGCTGCAGCCCGGCACCGCGGATGATCTGTTCGGCTGCGTCGAACTCCGCGGCGCGCGAGAGATGGCTGACATCGCCGGTGTGGATCAGCAGCTCCGCGCCGTCGCGGCGCTCCCGCACCTGCGCGATCGCCTCGGCCAGCGTTCCGGCCGGATCCGCATTCGGCGCGTTGTGGAAGCCGATATGGCTATCGCTGATCTGCACGAAGGACAGGTCGCCGGCTGTCGCCGGCGTGGCGGCCTGCGCCTGCGTGAGAAGCGAGGAGCGGGGCACGCCGCCCGCGATGGTCCAGAGCACGCCGCTGCCGGCCCAGAGCATGCAGGTCAGCGCGCCGCGACGATCCACCGGTTTGTCCATGTCGGCCTCCTTCATCCTGGCGACAGGGCGGAGACGATGCCGACGCGTGACTTATTCCCGCATGCCGGCGGCGATGGCGCGGAATAGGCGGGGCACCGCCGCCGTCATGGCCGGTGGACACGGCCTGCCGTCCCGGCAAGGCCAACGTCGCAGAAGGAGATGAGCCATGCACCGCATGCACCGGATCGCTGCCACCCTGATCTTCGCCGCCGCGCTGCCCGGCCTGGCCCGGGCCGAGGGCGAGGGCCACGGCGACCCGCAGCGCGAGGCGCGGATCGAGCAGCTGATCCAGGACGCCATCCAAGGCGACATCGCGGCGGAGCGGCAGGAGCAGGCGCGGATTGACCGCCTGGTCCGGCAGGCGCTGGATCGCGCCGGCTCCGCGCAGGGGCCGGGTGCCGGCGGGCCGTCCGGCCTTCTGGCGCAGGGCAGCGCGGCAGCCCCGCGGCGATGACGGCGCGCCCTCGCCCGGCCGCGGGAATAGAATGTGCCCCCGGAGGGTCTTTCGCATGGAAGTCCACCACCCAGGGGAGCGTGATGGCAGCCAAGGTTGCATCGCTGCAGGCTTTCCGGTCGCGTCGCATGGGCGGCGCGACCGGGGATGGGCCGGCGGCCGGCACCGCAGCGGATGCCGGCGGGGAGCACGCCGCCTTGGCGCCTCCCGCCAATGACGCGGGGCCGGGCGGCGCCGAGCGCGCCCGGCGCTTCCACGAGCTCGCGCTGCCGCAGCTCGACGCCGCGTACAACCTCGCGCGTTACCTGTGCCGCGATGCCGCCGCGGCGGAGGACATCGTGCAGGATGCTTACCTGCGGGCGCTCCGCGGCTTCGACGGCTACCGGGGCGGCGACCCGCGGGCCTGGATCCTGCAGATCGTCCGCAATCGCTTCCATGACTGGGTGCGCGAACGCCGGCTCAATCCTGCCGCGCCGCTGGTGGATGCGGAGGAGGACGGCATGGCGGACTTCCCCGACACCGAAGCCGCCACGCCGGAGGAGGTGCTGGCAGGCGCCGAAGAGGCGGTGGCGGTGCGGGCAGTGGTCGCCGGCCTGCCGGCGCCCTTCCGGGAGGCGCTGGTGCTACGGGAGATGGAGGACCTGTCCTACCGCGAGATCGCCGCAGTGACGGGCACGCCCATCGGCACCGTCATGTCGCGGCTGGCGCGGGCGCGGCAGATGTTCGGGGAAGCCTGGCGCCGCCTGGCGGCCGCAGACGGAGGGACAGTGCGATGAGCGGCCAGCGGGACGAAGCCGGCTGCGCCGGCATGGAGATACTGCTGCACGCCCATCTGGATGGCGAACTGGATGCGGCGAACGCGCTGCGTTGCGAGGCGCATCTGCGCGCCTGCCCGGCCTGCGCCGCCACCTTCGCGGATCTCGGCGCCGAGCGCGAGGCGCTGCGCCACGATGCCCTGCGCTACCGGGCGCCGGAGCGGCTGCGTGGCCGCATCCTGGCGATGGCCGAAACCGGCCCGGCCTGGCAGGCGGCGTCCGCGTCGGCCGTGCCGCCCTGGCTGGAACGGCCGCTTCGCGTTGCCGCATCCGCCGTGCGCGGCGCGCGGCCGGCGGCACGGCGCCGCCTGCCTTGGACGCGGAACGCCAGGCTGCCGGGGCTGGCGCTTGCCGCCGGCCTCGCCGCCGGGGTGGTCCTTGTCACGGGCCCCCGGTCGGGGCCCGGGGACGCCGATGCCGGCGCGCTGCAGCGGGAGGTGGTGGCGAGCCATGTGCGCTCGCTGCTGGTGCCCGGCCGGCTGGAGGACGTCGCCTCCTCCGACCGCCACACGGTCAAGCCCTGGTTCGCCGGCCGGCTGGATTTCTCGCCGCCCACGCCCGACCTGGCGGAGGCGGGCTTCCCGCTCGACGGCGGCCGGCTGGACTACCTGGACGGCCGGCCCGTGGCGGCCCTGGTCTATCGGCGGCGCGGGCACGTGATCAACCTGTTCGTCTGGCCGGCGACGCGGGCCGGCGGGTCGACGGCGCCGCAGCTGACCGGCACCGGCACGGGGCGGGACAGCGGCCATGCCGTGGTGCGCTGGACGCAGGGCGGCATGACATTCTGGGCCGTGTCGGACCTGAACGGGATGGAGCTCGTGGATTTCGCGCGGCTCTTCAGCGCCCAGGCGCAGGAAGCGGCGCGGCCGTCGTGACCGGAGAGCCGGGTTTGGCGCGCGTCGTGTGGCGCGGTGTGACCTGTCGCGCTTCGCCCAGCATGCGTGGAAACCACGCAACTCCCGCATCCGATACAGGCGGCTCGGGCGCGACGGCGTTCAGACCGGGTTTCGGCACAAGTAGCGGCATATAGAATCAGACGACGCCGAACTGGGCGCTGGGATAGCCGCGAGGCGCGTCGGCCATGTGGAGATCAGGCCGAGGAAGGCACCGACAGTCCGGACCAGGCGAAACCGCGACGGATTGCCGATGGTGTGCGGGACTGCCAGCGCCATGACCACCCCAGAGCGTGAGGACCTAGCGACGACCCGATGCGGGAACCAGGCGCTGTTAGTGCCTGAACGCTGCGGCGTTGCCGGCGCAGGGCCGCCTTTGCGAGGGAGCGGCCGTCCGCCAGCATGCCTGGAGCCTCGGAGCACGGCCTGCCGTCCCGCCGAGGACCAACGAGGCTCCAGTCGCCTGTCCGGCGCCGATCCACGCCAACCGCAACCGCGTCGAGCGGCTCTGGGCGAGGCTGAAAGAGGCGCGCGCCATTGCCACCCGCTAGGCGAAGGCCGCCGCCTCCGTCCTCGGCGTCCTCGGCGTCCTCTGTACCGCCGCCGCTACCGACTGGCTCGGGCGCCAGCGGGGCCTAGGCAATGCTGCCGTTGAGCCCGTTCGGGAAGAAGCCATTGCCCGCCGGCGCCCCGCCCAGATAGACGATGTTCAGCACCTGCTGCGGCATCCGCGTGAAGGCCAGCAGATTCGTGTCCCCCGGCACGATGTTGGGCCGGCCGTCCAGCCGCACGCCCTGGTCGTCCGCCGTGCCGGAGGCCGCGGCGCGCAGTGCCGAGATCAGCCCGGCCTGCTCGTCGAGCCCCTGCAGCAGCAGTCGGGTGCGGATCTGCCCGGCATGGTAGGCCTCCACCGCCAGGATGCTGGCGGCGGCGGTCAGGTAGCCCTTGTTCTGGATGAAGGCGGCGGCGCCGGCATAGGCGGTGACGCCGACATCCTCGAAGACGAAGGCGCCGAGCAGGAAGCTCTGGCCATCGGCGAAGGGATCGAAGGTATCGCCCAGCCCCGCCGCCTGCGCCGCGGCGTTGAAGCTGCCGGTCAGGTCGATGCTCGGCGCCGCCACGGCACGGTCGCCGAGGGCGGCGCGCAGGAAGCGCACATGGTTCAGCTCGTCCTGCGCGATCTCCTCGGCGAAGGCGCGGGCGCGGCGATTGGCGAAGGCGACGCGGCGGCCGCCGATGACGCTGCCCGGCGTGCCCAGGCCGCCGGTATCGGCCGGCGCCAGACCTTCGCCGGTGACCGCGCGCAGGTAGAACTCGGCTTCCAGGTATTCGAGATTCAACGCGAAGTTCAGGATGTCGACATCGGTGATCGCCGCGGGGTCGGCGGCGGCGGGACGGGCGGCGAGCAGGCCGGGCAGGGTGGCGCCGAGCATCGCGGAAGCGAGCATGCCGCGACGGCGCATCGGGTTGGGCACCATGGACGTCTCCTCATGCGGAGGCGCACGGATCTCGCCGCGCGCCATCCGGGCTACGGCGGGGCGAGGCGTCCGGAGACGGCACGAAAGGCCCGGATGCGTCACGCCTCCGTGTGCTGTGGTCAGCCCGCGAGGTCGTTCAGGCTGAGCATCGCCAGCAGCATCGCCGCGACGATGCCGGCGACCAGCGCGCCCATCACCACGGTGATCGCCGGTGTCAGCAGCGCCACAAGCCGCTGCAGACCAATCCGCGTGCGCTCCTCATGGATCTCGGCGGCGCGCAGCGCCATGGGGCCGAGCTGCGCGGTCTCCTCGCCCAGCCGCAGCAGGTGCACGGTGCGCAGCGGGAAGAGCTTTCCCGCGCCGAGCGGCCCGGCCAGCCCGGCGCCGCCCTTGGCGCTGGCCGTCGCCGCCTCCACCGCCGCGACGGCGGCGCGGTTGCCGAGCGTGTCGCGCACCACGCCGAGCGCGGCATCGAGCGGCATGCCGTTCTGCAGCAGCGTCCCGAGCGTCCGGCCGAAGCGCGCCGCCAGTGCCTCCCGCGCCAAGCCGCCGATGATCGGCAGGCGTAGCAGCAGGCGGTCGGCGGCCAGCCGCGGCCCGGGCAGCCGCAGCAGCTGCCGCGCGACCAGGAACAGCACGCCGAGCAGCATGAGCCCGAGCGCGCCATGCGCCGCGACCGCGTCGCCCACCGCCATCAGCAGCCGCGTCGGCCCGGGCAGCTGCGCGCCGGACTGCTCGAACAGCGGCACGAATTGCGGCAGCACATGGGTCAGCAGCAGGGCGACGGAGCCGATCGAGGCGACCAGCAGCAGCGCGGGGTAGATCAGCGCCGAGCGCACCGAGGCATCGAGCGCGCGCTGCCGCTCCAGCAGCGTCGCCAGGCTGTCGAGCGTCGCCGCCAGCGTGCCGCCCGCCTCCCCCGCCCGCACCAGCCCGACATAGAGCGCCGGGAAGCTGCGCGGCTGCCGCGCCAGCGCCGCGGCCAGCGGGCTGCCGTCCCGCACCAGGTCGCGCAGCTGCCCCACCACCTTGCGCAGGCGGGCGCTGGCCGCGGTCTCCACCACGAAGCGCAGGGCGTGGTCGAGGTCCTGCCCGGCGCCGAGCATCACCGCCAGCTCCCGCGTCAGGTCGGTGAGCTCCTGCCGCCGCAGCGCGCCGCGGCCGCGGCCGAGCTCGGCATGCAGCACCGCGTCCAGCACCGGCCGGCCACCCGCGTCGGGCTCGGTCCGCATCGGCAGGTGGCCCTGGCGGCGCAGCCGCTCGATCGCCGCGGCCTCGCTCGGCGCGTCGATCCGGCCACGGGCCAGCGTGCCGTCGGGCGCGATCGAGAGGGTGCGGAAGGCCGGCATCACGGACCCTCAGGACGTCGGATGCGTGCAGGAACGCCCTTCGGACCCATGGGTGCCATGCCTCCGGTCCCGGCGCCCCGGCGGGGTCCTGCACGGATGCTCGGCCCGGCTTCGGCCCGGCCTAGCCCGGCCACCGCGGCGGCCGGCCGCACCGGGCCTAGATCGGCGCCGCCGCCTTCGCCGCATCCCACCACGGGCAGGCGCCCTGCATGCGGCTGTAGTTGCCGTCCATGACCTGGACCGGCGCGCGCAGCACCCGCCCCCCGGCCGGCGGTCCGCCGGCGGCGGCTCGGGCGCCCCGATCGCGCGCATCAGGCCGTGATGGCCCCAGTAGCTCTCGACCGCGTCCATCTCCGTGGGTACCCAGTTCGCGGGGTCGACGGTGCTGCCGCCCCAGCCGTATTCGACCAGGAAGTCCCCGGGCGTGCGCTGGTAGAAGGAGGTCATGAGGTCGTTGCAGTGCCGCCCGAGCGTCGCCGCGATCCGCTCCCCGCCATCCGCCAGGGCCAGGTCGTAGCCCTGGCCGACATCGTCCAGCGAGTACAGCTCCACCATCAGGTGGTGCAGCCCGTCCATCGGCGCCTCGACCAGCGCCAGGCTGTGGTGCCGCGCGTTCACGTGCAGGAAGTAGGCCTGCACCGGGGCGCGCATGTAGTCGCTCACCCCGAAGCCGAGCAGGTCGCGGTAGAAGGCCAGGCCGCGCGCCATGTCGGTCGTCGCCATCAGCGCGTGCCCCATGCCGAGCGGCCCGCAGCGGAAGCCCGAGATCATCCGCCCGGGCCGGAACGGCGCGTCCGCGATTTGCGCGCCATGGAACGCTTCCAGCCGGTTGCCCGCCGGGTCGGCGAAGGCGATCAAGCCGGCGACGCAGCGCCGGCCGGCGAGCGCCGCGCTCCCGTGCTCGACGGCGATGCCGGCATGATCGAGCCTCCCGGCCAGCGCGTCCAGCGCCGCGGCATCCGCCACCTCCCAGCCGTAGCAGCGGCTGCCCGCGGGCAGGGAGGCATCGGCCACGAGGCGCTGGCGCCGGTCGTCCATGCGGAAGGCGCGCAGCCCGGCGCCGCGGTCGACCGCCTGCATGCCGAGCCGCGTGGTGGCGAAGTCGGTCCAGTCCTCGAGCTTGTCCGCCCCGAACACCAGGTAGCCGAGCGCCTGGATCTCCATTCGACCCCTCCTCCGCGATGGCACGCGGCGATGGCCCGTGCGCACCGGGCGGGACACTAAGGGGCCTGGTATACGTTTCGGTATCACTCCCTCGGGATCGCCGCGCGCACCGGAACAAGCGCCGGTTGGAACCGGCCAGCCCAGGCCGGATCACCGATGCCGTCGATCCGCTCAGGCCTCGGCGCGGACCGAGAGCAGCACCTCGTCGATCGTGGTCATGCCGGCCAGCGCCGCGTCGAGCCCGCTGTCCAGCATGGTCACCATCCCCGCGGCGCAGGCGGCGCGCTCGATCTCGGAATGCTCGGCGCGGCTGAAGACCAGGCGTTCGATGGCGCCGTCCACGGCGAGGAATCTCGGCGATGGCGATGCGGCCGCGGAAGCCGGTGCTGCGGCATTGCGCGCAGCCCACCGGCTGCCACAGCCGCGGCCCCTGCCAGCCCGGCCGCTCGTCCAGCGCGAATCCCGCGACGAGCGCCGCCGGCGCCTCGACCTCCCGCCGGCAATGCGGGCAGAGCTTGCGGACCAGCCGCTGCGCCAGCACGCCGCGCAGCACGGAGGCGATGAGGTAGTCCTCGAGCCCCATGTCGCGCAGCCGGGGGATGCTGGCCGCCGCCGAGTTGGTGTGCAGCGTCGACAGCACCAGCCGCCCGGCCAGCGCCGCGGTCACCGCCGTCTCAGCGGTCTCGAGGTCGCGGATCTCGCCGACCATGACCACGTTCGGGTCCTGCCGGACGATGTTGCGCAGCAGGGAGGCGAAGCTGAGGCCGATCTGCGGCTTCACCTGCACCTGGGTGATGCCGGGCAGGCGGTACTCGATCGGGTCCTCGATGGTGATGATCTTCCGCGTCTCGGCATTCAGCCCGAGCAGCGCGGTGTAGAGCGTGGTGGTCTTGCCGCTGCCGACCGGGCCGGTGACGAGGACGATGCCGTTCGGCAGGGCGAGCGCGGCGGACAGCCGCTGCACCACGCGCGGCGGCAGGCCGAGCTGGGCGTAGTCGAATTCCACCGCGCTCTGGTCCAGCACCCGCAGCACCACGGTCTCCGCATGCAGCGACGGGATGGTGGAGACGCGGAAATCCACCTCCTGCCCGCGCACCGCGAGCCGGATGCGGCCATCCTGCGGCAGGCGGCGCTCGGCGATGTCGAGCCGCGCCATGATCTTGATGCGGGAGATGATGGCGGGCACCAGCCGCGCGGCTTGCGTGTCCACCGTCTGCAGCACGCCGTCGTAGCGGCAGCGGACGCGGAGATGGTCCTCGAAGGGCTCGATATGGATGTCCGACGCCCCGGTCTCGACCGCGCGGGAGATCATCTGGTTGACCAGCCGGATTACCGGCGCCTCGGAGGCCAGGTCGCGCAGCCGCTCGGCATCCCCCTCCAGCGGCTCGTCCGCGGCCGGCGCGGCGGCCTCCTCCGCCTCCAGGCTGGGGTAGAGCCGGTCGAGCGCGGCCTCGAGCTCGATCGGCAGGGCGATCTCGGGTGCGACGCGGAGGCCGGTGGCGGCGGCGACCGCGGCCGGGGTGAAGCCGTCCAGCGGGTCGGCCATCGCCAGGGCCAGGGTGCCGCCTTCCTCGGCCAGCGGCAGGGCGCGGGCCTGGCGCAGGAAGCGGGCGCCGAGGCGGTCCGGCAGGACCGGCGCCGCCGGGTAGCGCGCCGGCGGCACCACGGGCAGGCCGAGCAGCCCGGCCAATGCCTGGGCCAGGCCGCGCTCGGTCGCCAGGCCCAGATGCATCAGCACGGCGTCGAGGCGCTGCCCTGTCTCGGCGGCGACGCGGCGGGCGCGCTCGATCCCCCGCGCATCGACCTGGCCCTGGCCGAGCAGCAGCGCCGCCAGGTCGTCCAGCGCCTGGTCGAGGTCCGGGGCCGCGGCGGGCGGCGATCGCTCGATCAGCATCCGATTACAATCGTATACGTGCGTCGCGCCCTGCAAGGGGCGGCTTCCCCGCGCCCGCCCCGGGGCGATGGTGCGGCGACACCGGCTGGGCGGGGGAGGGGCGTGCAAGACTGGCTGCTGCCGATCCTCGCCGCGCCCTTCCTCGGCAGCTTCCTCGGCGTGCTGATCCGCCGGTTGCCGGAAGGGCGGCCGGTCGCCCTGGCGCGCTCGGCCTGCGACGCGTGCGGCACGCCGCTCGGCGCGCGCGACCTGGTGCCGCTCGGCAGCTACCTGGCGCTGCGCGGCCGTTGCCGGGCCTGCGGCGCGCCGATCGGCGGCTTCCACCTGGCGGTGGAGCTGGCCGCGCTGGCCATCGCCGGGATTGCCGCCCTGGTGCTGCCGGACGACGCGGCCGCGCTCTGGCTCGGCTGCGCTCTCGGCTGGACGCTGCTGGCGCTGGCCTGGATCGACTGGGATCACCTCTATTTGCCCGATGCCCTGACCCTGCCGCTGGTGCCGGCCGGCCTGCTCGCCACCTGGTGGCTGGTGCCGTGGGCCCTGGCGGCGCATGCCACCGGCGCGGCGCTGGGCTATGCCGCCTTCCGCGGCCTGGCCCTGGCCTATCGCCGGCTGCGCGGGCGGGAGGGGCTGGGCCAGGGCGACGCGAAGTTGCTGGCCGTGGCCGGCGCCTGGCTGGGCTGGCAGGCGCTGCCGCAGATGGTGCTGCTGGCGGCGCTGGCCGGCCTCGGCCTGGCGGGGCTGCTGGCGCTGCGCCGCGGCGGGCTGGACCCGGCGGCGCCGCTGCCCTTCGGCCCCTGCCTGACCCTTGCGCTCTGGCTCTGCTGGTTGCAGGCCATGGCGAGCTGACGCGGAGAGAGAGTTGCGCGCACCGACCAGGACCACGGCCGCCCGAAGGCATCGGCAGGCCGGCTTCACGCTGCTCGAGATCCTCGTGGTCGTCGCCATCCTCGGCCTGCTGATCGGGCTGGTGGCGCCGGCGGCGCTGCGCCAGCTGGGCGGCGCGCAGGTCTCGGTGGCGAAGCAGTCGGTCCAGCGGCTGGCCGGGGTGCTCGACCTGTATCGCCTCGACATGGGCGGCTATCCCTCGACCGAGCAGGGGCTGCAGGCGCTGGTCGCCCGGCCCTCCGGCGCCGCCGCCTGGAACGGGCCCTACCTGAAGGCGGAGGCGGGGCCGCCGCTCGATCCCTGGAACCGGCCCTATCTGTACCGCAACCCCTCGACCCGGCCGGGGCGCGACTTCGACCTCTGCTCGCGCGGGCCGAACGCCCAGGGCGGGGAGACGGCCGGGGCGGAGGGGATGATCTGCAACTAGGCGCCGGTCTCCGGCACACCCCATTCCAGCACCTGCCAGCCGCGACCACGCCCGCCGGGGCCGAGCCGCACCACCGCCCGCCGGGCGAAGCGCGCCCCGCCGGGCAGCGCCACCGCCGCGGTGATGGCGACCACCGGCGCCGCATCCGGGTCGGCCGCCAGCTCCTCCTCCGCCCCCTGCGCCGTGCGCAGCGCGCAGCAGCGGCGGGGCGGCAAAGCGGGGGTCGGGCTCCGCCCCTGGTGGATCGACAGGAAGGGAGACAGCCGCGCCAGCAGCGCGGGCGTCATCCCGAGCACCAGGCCCAGCTCCGCGATGCTCTCGAAGGGCCGGCCGGGCGGGCCATAGTCGCGGCCCGCGGCACGGTATTGCGGCTCCTTCGCCCCGCCCGGCCGCGGCCGCAGCCCGGCGCTGCGCCAGTCGAGGATCGCCGCGGCGAGGCCGGTGGCGGCGCGCGGCTCGGCGCCGAGCTGCTGCAGCAGCGCCGCCAGGACCGGGGCGCTGGCGAGGTTGGGGTTCAGCTTGCCCTGCTCGCTTTCCACCCTCAGCAGGGCCGTGGCGCTGCCGGGCAGCGCCACCTCCCGCGCCAGCCCGTCCGCCGGCCAGCGCTGCCCCGGCGGGGCGAGCAGGTGGAAGACCGCCTGGTGCACCGCCCCATCCGCCGCCGCCTCGGCCATCGCGGCGGTGCGGAGGTTGGCGGCGAGCAGCGCCTCCGCCCGCCCGGTCGCGGCCACCTGGGTGCCGATCAGCGCCAGCAGCGCCAGCGACCAGAGCACGAGCAGGAGGGCGAAGCCGCCCTCCCGCAGGCCGGGGCCGCCGATGCGCGTGGCGGCCCCGGCCGGTCTCACCGCAGGTACTCGGCGGCGGGCTGCGGGTTGTCGTAGCGGCCGCCCGGCCCGCAGGTGAAGCTGGCGGCATCGTTCGGGTCGCCGGCGCCGCGGTACGTCGCCACCCGCGGATAGGGGCAGAGCGGCCGGGTCTGCGCCACGCCCTGGGCCGGCTGGTCCCCCACGTACTTGGTCGCGGTGATCCGCTGCGGCGCGACGCCCTGCTCCACCCAGCGCTGCAGGGCCAGCAGCGCATTGTGCTCCGCGTCGGCCGGCACCGGGCTGGCGGTGCCATTGAAGAACTGGTTCGGGCCGGGGCCGCCGCCGCAATGCCCCATGCCCGGCACCATGAAGAGCCGGTAGAAGTCGCGCACCCGGCGCAGCGCGGCGCGGCCGGGCTCGGCGGCGGTATCGGCCGCGTCCTCCGCCATGTCGTCCGGGCCCTGGATCACCGGGCCGGGCGTGCTGGCCGTGGCGCCATTGGTGGTCCCCTGGCCACCGCGCCCCAGCGTGGCGGCGACGCGGCTGTAGTAGTTCACGTGTTCCTGCGGCGGGACCAGCGGGTCGGCCCAGCCATGGAAGCCCAGCAGCTTGCCGCCACGGTCGCGGAAGGGCGACAGGTCCGCGTCGTTGGCATTCACCACCGCCGCCAGCACGTCGTCCACCAATTGCGGGTCGCGGGTGAAGTCGAAGCCCTTCCAGTCCCAGTTCGGGCCGAAGACCCAGTAAAAGAGACCGGGGAATTGCGGCTCGTCGATCGCCGCGCGGCCGACGCCTTCCAGGTAGGGCAGGTCGAAGGTGCTGCCGCTCTCGCTGCCGCGGGAGATGCCGGGATAGATCAGCGCGCCGGTGGCCGGGTTGCGGGCGCCGTCATAGACGCTGCGCAGCGCGCCGACCTGCGGCGGGGTCAGGCATTGCGCGGTATCGGCGGCGTCGTCCGCGCATTGCAGCTCGGCCGGGTCGAAGCGGCAGGCGCGGGGCTCGGTCAAATAGGGGTCGGTGCGCAGGCCGCCGACCTGGCCGGCGCAGGCCTTGACCACTGCGGCGGTGATCAGCGGCGCCTTCTCCGGCGGGATGGTGGCGGCGGGGTCCAGCCGGGTCGCCTGGAAATTGGCGATGCCGGCCATCTGCAGGTGGGTGCGGTTGTTGGCCGGGGCGCCGGCCAGGATGCCGTCGTAGTCGGCGAGGAATTGCTGCGCCTCGTGGAAGGCCTGCTGGCCGCCGAAGGAGCAGCCGGCGAAATAGGCGTAGCTGTGCGGCTTGCCGTAGTGCTGCTCGACCACCGCCTTGCCCGCCACGGTCATCAGGTGCGCGGCGCGGTAGCCGAAGTCGATCCACTTCTCCGGCCGGCCGATCAGCGCCTTGGCATTGCCGCTGGTCGAGGGCGCGGTGCCGGCATCCTGGTTGGCGGTGGCGAAGCCGAGCTGGGTGGCCCCGGCCAGCTCGTCGTAGCGGATGGCGCCGCCATAGCCGCCATTGCCGGTGCCGACGAAGCGGCCGTTCCAGGCGCTGCCCTCGGGCAGCCAGACCTCGATGCGGATCTCGCTGTCGGGGCTGGGGCGGAGCGTCGCGGCGACCCGGCAGAAGGCCGGCAGGTTCGGCCAGGATGTGCCGTCCGGCGCGGTGTAGGTGCCGGCGGGCACGGCCTCGGCCGCGGTGACGGTGCCGTCCCCGGGGATCGCGGCGCCGAGGAAGTCGGTGCAGGCGGCCCTGGCGGGGTTGGCCAGGGCCATGCCGGCCGCGACGAGTGCGGTGCCGGCGAGCAGGCGGAGCGGTATGGCGATGGGGCGCGCGGGCGCGCCGGCATCGCCGTGGGACAAGCGCTGCATGCTGGGTGACATCCTCCCTCACATGCGGGCCGCGGCCATCGTCGCCCCGGCCTGCGCCCCTGCCCGGTTTCCCCGAGCTTCGGCCGCGGTCCCGCCTGGCGCTAGCGAGGATGCCCGGCCGCGGGTTGCGTCGCGCAGGCTTGAAGCCGACGCTTTCTCCGCGGTGATGCAGGATCCGGCCTTGCTGCGGGAGCAGGCGCGGATCGAACGCCGAAGTAGCAGGACCAGGGAGAAAGCATCCCCTCTTCGGCGCCTTCGGCGTCCAACCCAGCGCTATTTCCGTGCGTGCGGCACCCCGCGCGGCGGATGCCAAGCCCCACCCCGCCTTACCCGAGGTCGCGCCTTGCCGCCTCCAGCGCCGCGGTGAATTCCGCCGGCTCGTCGAGCAGGTTCGCCAGGGCGAGCGCCAGCTTCGCCAGCAGCAGCACGCGCTGCTCGGCCGGCGTGTCGTCCAGCGCCTCGGCGAGCTGGTCGTAGGCGGCTTCGAGCGCCGGGGTGGCGAGGCGTTTCGGCAGCATCCGCGTCAGCCCTTCCCGCAGGCGGTGTCGAGCGCGGCGCGCAGCAGCGCGGGCGTTGGCTGCCGCCAGCGGGCGCAGACATGGGTGTCGGGCCGCACCAGGTAGGCGCTGCCCGGCGGGGCGTCGTACAGCGCGGCGGCGCGGCCGGCGGCATCCACGACGACCGTCTCCGCCCGCCCCGGCACGCGCGCGGCGCGACCAGCAGGCAGGCGACCGGCACCGGCGCCTCCGCGGCCGCGCGCAGCACCGCCGCCAGCGCCGCATCCGGCCCTTCCGGCCCGGCGAAGCCGATCAGCCGGAAGCCGCGGCCGAGATGGTCGTACAGGTGGTCGTCCTCGCCCAGCTTCACGTTCTTCAGCGGGGCACCCGGCGGCGCGCCGCCGGCGAAGCCCGCATCCGCCGCGTTCAGCGCCGAGATCCGCGTAGACATGCGGCCGGGAGGTGCGCCAGTGCAGCAGCTCCTTGCAGAAGCCCTCGCTCAGCGTGAAGGACAGCACCGCGTCGCGCAGCACCCGGAAGCCCTCGGTCGGCGGGGTCATGAAGCGGGTGCTCTTGCCGGCCTCCGCGCAGATCTCCCGCGCCGCGCCGACGCGCTCCTCGGAATAGCTGCGCAGCAGGGCCGCCGGCGCCAGGCCGCGCGCGACATAGGCCAGCCGCCAGGCCGGCGCATCGGCATCCTGGATGCCGGTATTGGCGCCGCGCACGCCGAAGATCGGCAGCAGGTGGGCGGCGTCGCCGACGAAGCAGACCCGCCCCGCCACGTAGTCCGGCAGGGTCAGCGTGCTGGCCGAATAGACCGCGGCCCAGTCGAGCTCCCAGGTCACGGGCCGGCCGACCATCGCCAGGATCGCCTCGATCCGCTCGGCGAGCTTCGCCGGCTCGAGCGCCGCCTCAGCCGTCTCCTCGTCCGGCAGGCGGAAGTCGAGCCGCCAGATCCCCTCGGGCTCGCGGTGCACCAGCACGTTGTTGCCGGGGTTCCAGTCCGGGTCGAAGTAGCAGAGCCGCTCGGTGGGCAGGCCGAGCTCGGCGCGGATGTCGGCGATGACGAAGCTGCCGGCATAGGCCCGCCCCTCCATCCGCAGCCCGAGCAGCTTCCTGAGGGCCGAGCGGCCGCCATCGGCGGCCACGACCCAATCCGCGCGCAGGTCGTATTCGCCCTCCGGCGTGTCGACGCGCAGCGTGGCGCCGCCCGCGTCCTGCGCCATTCCCACCACCCTGCTGCCCCAGCGCAGCTCGACCAGCGGCTCGGCCGCGATCGCCTCGGCCAGGTATTGTTCGATATACTGCTGCTGGATGTTGAGCCCGGGCTGGAAGCGGTCGTCCGGGTCGTGCGGCAGCTCCATCCGGTAGACCTCCCGTCCCCGGTAGAAGGACCGCCCGCTCGACCAGGGCAGGCCCTTGGCCAGGAAGGGCGCAACCACGCCCGTGGTCTGCAGGATCTCCTGGCTGCGCCGGGTCAGCACGATGGCGCGGCTGCCCTGCGAGACCTGGAGCTCGGCTTCCAGCAGCACGCAGGGGCAGCCCTGCCGCGCCAGGCCGAGCGCCGTCAGCATCCCGACCGGCCCGCCGCCGACGACGACCACCGGCACCGGCGCCGCCGCGCCGTCCAGCTCGGGCGGGCGGCGGAAGGGGTGCACCCGGTAGTCGTACCAGATCGACGGGCGCGGCTGCGTCTCCGGCTGGTGCATGATGGTCCCTCCCTGGGGCTCGGGCATGGATAGGCCGGCGCCCGCCCGCGGAACAGCCGGCCGGATGGCACCGTCCGAGTGCGTCCGGCGTTGCACCGGCCTTGGCTGCAGGAACCACCGCCCGTGCTCTATCATCTCTACCAGGCTCAGGAGGAATGGGCGGCCCGGCTGCGGCCGCTGGCCCGCCAGACCGCGGCGCTGCTCCAGGCCTCCGCCGCCGGCCGCGCCGCCAGCCTGCCGCTGCACCTGCTGGAGGATCTCGGCACCACCCATGCCAAGCCGGAATTCGGCCTGGCGGAGACCCGCGCCGGCGGCCGGGCAGTGGCGGTGCGGGAGGAGGTGGTGGCCGATACCCCTTCGGCCGGCTGCTGCGCTTCGCCAAGGACACCCCGCGCCCGGGGCCGCCCTTGCTGGTGGTGGCGCCGCTGTCCGGCCATTTCGCCACCCGGCTGCGCGGCACCATCGCCGGCCTGCTGCCGGAGCACGACGTGCACGTCACCGACTGGGCCGATGCGCGCGAGGTCCCGGCCGCGGCCGGCCCCTTCGGGCTCGACGACCAGGTGGCGCGGATCGTCGCCTGGCTGGAGGCGCTGGGCCCGGGGGCCCACCTGCTGGCGGTCTCGCAGCCCGCGGTCGCGGCGCTGGCCGCCGCCGCGCTGATGGCCGAGGACGGCAACCCCGCCCGGCCGCGCAGCCTGACCCTGATCGCCGGCCCGGTCGACCCGCATCTCGCCCCGACGCGGGAGGGCAAGCTGGCCCGCAGCCTGCCGCCCGGCTGGTTCGCCAACGCCGAGACCGCGCTGGTGCCGCCGCCCTTCGCCGGCGCCGGGCGGCGGGTGCGGCCGGGCACCCAGCAGTTGGCGGCCTCGGTCCTGTCCGACCTGCAGACCCATGCCCTGGCGCAGGCCGCCCAGCTGCGCGCCCTGGCGGCGGGCGATACCGCGGCGGCGGCGGCGCACCGGGCGCGCTACGACGAGCTGCGATCGGTGATGGACGTGCCCGGGGAACTCTACCTCGACACCATCCATCGCGTCTTCCAGGCGGCGGAGCTGGCGCGGGGGCGGATGCGCTGGCGCGGCCGGCCGGTGCGGCCGGAGGCGATCCGCGACACCGCGCTGCTGGTGGTCGAGGGCGCCGAGGATGCCAGCTGCCCGCCTGGCCAGGCGCGCGCCGCGCTCGGGCTCTGCCGCGGCCTGCCGCAGGGGGCGCGGCACCACCACCTGCAGCCCGGCGCCGGGCACGACGCGCTGTTCGAGGGGCCGGCCTGGGAGGCGGAGATCCGCCCGCTGGTCGCCCGGGTGATCCGCGCCGCCGGCTGAGGCGCTGCCGTTCCGGACCTGTGCAACCGGCGCGGCTGCGTCTAGGGTACAGGCTCGGCTATTGCGCGCCCGCCGAATCGACCCATCTGCGATGCGAATGGCAGGGCCGGCGGTCGATCGACCGACCGCACCCGCCGCCGAGGCCCGAGGACCCGCATCGTGAACATCCAGACTCCGCCCGCCGAGATCATCCCGACCCATGCCTCGCTCACGGAGCGTCCGAGCCGGGCGGAAGCCGAGGCCGCGGTGCGGACGCTGCTGCGCTGGACCGGCGACGACCCGGACCGCGAGGGGCTGATCGACACCCCGGCCCGCGTGGTCCGCGCCTATGAGGAATTCTTCGCCGGCTACGAGACCGACCCTGTCGAGCTGCTGGCGCGGTCCTTCGAGGAGACCGACGGCTACGACGAGATGGTGGTGCTGCGCGACATCCGCCTGGAATCGCATTGCGAGCACCATGTCGTGCCGATTCTCGGCCGCGCGCATATCGCCTACCTGCCGGCCGGCCGCGTGGTCGGCATCAGCAAGCTGGCCCGGGTGCTCGAGGTCTATGCCAAGCGGCTGCAGATCCAGGAGAAGCTGACGGCCCAAGTCGCCAACTGCATCAACGACGTGCTGAAGCCCAAGGGCGTCGCCGTGGTGATCGAGGCGGCGCACCAGTGCATGACCACCCGCGGCATCCACAAGCCGGGCGTCACCATGGTGACCAGCCGGATGCTCGGCGCCTTCCGCGACGACGCCTCCACCCGCCGCGAATTCCTGGCGATGATCGGCGGCCAGCGCGGCGCGGTGGAAGGCTGAGGCAGCCCCGCTCCGGGCTTGGCCCCGGCTGTCCGGCGCCCGGGCCGGAGCCGGGACCGCGCTACCGGCAGTCGCGCGCCGCGTAGCCGGCGGTGCGGTTGGCGCGGCGGGCGTCGCGCGGGCGGCCGCTGGCCTCGGCCCGCGCCGCGGCGTCCTGCGCCTCGCCCACCGCCTCCTCGCAATAGGATCCCGGCGCCGGGACGATGACCCGCTGCGCGGGTGCGGCGGCATAGCCGCCGCCCTGGGCATACCCGCTGGCATACCCACCCGGGGCATAGCCCCCTTGGGCATAGGCGCCGGGCGCATAGGGCGAGGCCTGGGAATAGGCCGGGGGCCGCGCGACCTCCTGCCGCACGGTGCAGGCCCCGAGCAGGGCGGGGGCGAGGATCACGAGCAGCGCGGCGGGTCGCATGGCGGCAGGTCCGTTCGGTTGGGCAAGGCGTCCCAGCGCGCCCCGCCGTTGCCGGTTCCCCTGCCCCGGATCACGCCGCCCGGATCATTCCGCCGCCTCGGCCTCGACCTCGACCAGGAAGCGTGGGTCGGCCAGGCCGGCCACGACCAGCAGCGTGCTGGCCGACCGGGCCTCGCCCTGCCAGGCGCCGCGCTTCGCCCGCCAGGCCGGGATCAGCGCCGGGTCGGTCAGGAAGACGGTCATCTTCACCAGGTTGGCCGGGCCCATGCCATGCGCCGCCAGGATGGCGCCGAGATTGGCCAGGGCCTGGTCGATCTGCGCCTCCCCGCCCTCGCGCGTCGTGCCGTCCGGCGCGGTGCCGACCTGGCCGGAGATGACCAGGCGGCGCTTCGGCGCGGTGACCAGCACGGCATGGGCATAGGCGCCGGGCGTGTGGACGGCCGGCGGGTTGGAGGTCTCGATCGGCATGGCGTTGCTCCCGTGGCGGGGCGCGACCGCCCGGCCCGGCAGGCTTGCAATCCCATGGCGCGATGGCTATAGGAATATAATCAAAGAGAATGCCATGCCGGGGTCGTTCGCGCCGCTCGCGAAGTCCGCATTGAGAATTGCAATTCCTGAAATCCTCAACCTTCCCGCGCCGCAGGCGATGGCGGCCCTGGCCTGCCGCGGGAAAGGGCCGGGGCGGACCTGATCCCATTTACTGGATTTGAGCCGAATTGAGCGGATTGAGGCCGAGCGCTTCCGCCGGCCGTGCCGCGGCTCGGCTTCTTCGGCAATTCCTCGACCGTCACCCCGCCGGCCGGCGGGGGCGCGGGCAGGGTGCCGTCCGGCCCCGGCGCCAGCTTGACCAGCCAGTCCTTCAGCGCCCGGCGCAGCTGGAATTCGAATTCCACGTTCAGGTCGTCCATGGCGTTGCGCAGCAGCGCCTCCGCCGCCCGCGGCCGGCCGGCATCGGTCCCGCTGACCGCCCGGCGTGACTGCGCCTCGACGAAGCCCAGCCGCTGGCCCTCGGCCGAGAGGATCTCCAGCCGGCAGCCGACCAGGCAGGTCAGGCTGTCGCGGCCCTGGATCATCGCCGCCTGGGTGACCGCGAAGCGGGCCTCCCCGGTGGTGCCGACCGCCAGCAACCGGTCCTGCCCCATGGTCCGCACCGCCTCGACCGGGGAGGGCAGCAGCCGGGCGCCGATATCGCCGGCCTGAGCCGGCGGCCCGCCCGGCGCCACCTCGATCGCGGCGACGTTCAGCGAGAGCGGCGTCAGGTGGTCGAAGCGCATCGGCCCGGGCGGCACGTAGGCGGGCTCCGGCGTGCCGCAGGCGGCGGCGGCAAGCGGCAGCAGCAGGAGGGCACGCCGGTTCGGCATCTCGGGGGAGGCTCCTGCGAGTGGTGGAAGTGCCAGGATAGATCAGGGCAACAAGGTTGCGAACCCGGTCGGGTGCTGCCGCGCAGCGGCTGCCAGACCCACAGAAACAGATGAAGGGGCCTGGGGGAGGATACCGTCTCCCCCAACCTTCAAGCCCGGCCGGCGCTGCTCCGCACCTCGGCCCGGTCGAAGCGGAAGTCGAGGTTGCAGAACTCGCAGGTCATGGTGATGGCGCCATCCTCCTGCGCCATGTGGTCCAGGTCGTCCTCGGGGAAGCCCTGCAGCACCCCGGCCAGCCGGGCGCGGGAACAGCGGCAGCCGTAGGACAGCGCCCGCGGCCGGTCGAGCGCCAGCCCGTCGGCATGGAACAGCCGGTGCAGCAGCTCGCGCGCCGGCAGGGAATCGTCCAGCAGCTCGGCATCGGTCAGCGTCCGGGCCAGCGCCAGCGCGGTGCGCCAGGCCTCCTCCTGCGCCTCGGCGTCCAGCGTCGGGTCGATGCCACCCTCGCCAGCCACCCGTTCCATGATGAAGGCGCTGGCCCGCCAGCCGGCCGGCGTCCTCGCACAGGCGAGGCGCACATGGGTGCGGAGCTGCTCCGAGGTGCGGAAATAGTGGTCGGTCATCTCCGCCAGGCTGTCGCCCTCGATCGCCACGATGCCCTGGTAGCGCTCCATGTCGGCGCCCTGGTCGCAGGTGAAGGCGAGGTAGCCGGCGCCGAGCAGCGCGGCATCCGTCGGCGTGGGGGAGGCGTCCAGCACCGCCGCCAGGCCGGCCTTGTCCGCCATGGCATAGCCGCGCAGCGCGCCGGACTCGGTGCAGTCGGCCAGCAGCATGCGGACCGGGCCGTCGCCCTTGGCCTGGACCGAGAAGCTGCCGCGGATTTCAGCGCGCCGGACAAGCCGGCCGCCAGCGCCATCGCCTGGCCGGCCAGGCTGGCGACGGCGGGGTGGCTGTCGTGCCGGGTCAGCAGCGCATCCGCCAGCTGGCCCAGCCGGATCAGCCGGCCGCGCACCGGCCGGTCCTGCAGGTGGAAGGGCTGCAGGCCGCGCGGCACCACGATGTCGGGCACCGGTGGGCGGTCATGCTGCAGGAAATCCGGGGTGGCGGAGGGCTGGGTCGGGTCGGGCAATGCTGGGGGTACCTGTGCTTTCGCCCGATAGATAAGGTCGGCGGCCGCCCGCGGCCACCCATGCCCGCGATCGGGTTCAGTGCCGGACCAGGGACAGCACCACCTCCAGCGTGATCAGCAGGACCACGGTGATCTCCAGCAGCTCGGCCCGGCTGGAATGCGCCTCGTCGTACAGCGCCTGGTAGGTCTCCCGCAGGGTGGCCAGCTTCCGGTCGATCGCGGCGCCGACCACCGGCACCCGGAACAGCGCCATCGCGGCGGCATAGACCCGGGCGAGGTAGACGTCCTCGGTCACCTGCAGCGCGTTGTCGGCGTGCTCGGTCAGCTCGGTCACCTCGGCCACCAGCCCGTGCAGCCGGCGGGCCAGCCTGGCATAGCGCCGGGCCGAGAGCAGGAAGGGGGTGCGGCGGGCGGCCTCCACCGTGTCGTAGATCCGCGGCAGCTCGGCATCCAGCAGCTCGTCGTAGAAGCGCATCTCGAGCAGCTGGGCGTTCGCCACCTCCAGCACGTCGCGGACATCGGTGTCGCCGCGCGGCTCGTAGAGGAAGGCGCGGTCCCAGGTCAGCACCACCAGGTCGTCGGTGTAGTAGCTGAAGCGCTGCCGCAGCAGCTCGGCCTGCGCCCCGGCCGAGAGCGGCCGGCTCTCCCCGGTCAGCAGCGGGATGAGGTCGACGCGCCCGAGCAGCGCCTCGGCGCTCAGCGGCTCCTCCAGCCGGTTGACCACCGCGAGGAGGTAGTCCTCCTCGATATGGGTCTGGGCAGGGCGTTCGATCGCCTCCCGCAGCGGGCCGCGGACGGCATCCAGCAGGTCGCGCCAGAGCGCCCCGGCGGCGGTGCCGGGCCCGACCGCCTGCTGCAGCGCATTGGCGCGGGCGGCAAAGCCGGACCAGGGCAGGTCGGCCACGGCCAGGGTGACGGCCAGCGAAACCACGCCGAAATCGTAGATCCGGGCAGTGACCTGCGCCTCGGCGCCGCCGTCGCCGAGCGGCAGCCGGACCGGCGGCAGCGGCAGGATCAGCGGCGGATCGCCGAAGGACATCGCCTTCGGCGGCGTGCCGGTCAGGCCGCGGCGCTCGCCGGCGCGCGGCGCCCGGGCGGCCCAGAGCGCCTCGGCCTTCCTGAGGTCGATCGCATAGGCGATGTCGAAGAGCCGGAGCGCGGTGAGCTGGCCGGCGCGGACCAGCAGCTCGGCGGGAGGGTCCGCCGCCGGGGCAACCGCCTCGGCGGCCGCGCTCACCCCGCGCCCATGGCCCAGAGCAGCACGCCCTTCTGCGCGTGCAGCCGGTTCTCGGCCTCGTCGAAGACGACGCTCTGCGGCCCGTCGATCACCGCGGCGGCGACTTCCTCGCCGCGATGGGCGGGCAGGCAATGCTGGAAGATGGCGTCGGGCAGGGCCTTTGCCATCAGCTCCGGCGTGACCTGGTAGGGGGCCAGCACGTTGTGGCGGTTGGGCTGGCTGCCGTCCTCGTTCTCCTGGTGCATGGAGACCCAGGCATCGGTGACCACGCAGCGGGCGCCCTGCACCGCTTCCTCCGGGTCCTCGGTCAGCAGGATGTCGGCGCCCTCGGCCCGCGCCCAGTCGAGCAGCGGCTGCGGCGGCCGGAGGCTCGGCGGGCAGGCCAGGCGCAGCTTGAAGCCGAGGCGGGTCGCCGCCTGGATGAAGCTCTGCGCCACGTTGTTGCCGTCGCCGATCCAGGCCACCGTCTGCCCGGCGATCGGGCCGCGATGCTCCTCGAAGGTCAGCACGTCGGCCATCAGCTGGCAGGGGTGGGAGATGTCGGTCAGGCCGTTGATGACCGGCACCGTGGCATGCGCCGCCATCTCGCGGATGCGGTTCACGTCATGGGTGCGCATCATGATGCAGTCGACGTAGCGCGACAGCACGCGCGCCATGTCGGAGACCTCCTCCCCGCGGGAGGACTGCATGTCGCGGCTGTTGAGGTAGACGACGTCGCCACCGAGCTGGCGGATGCCGACCTCAAAGCTGACCCGGGTGCGGGTCGAGGGCTTCTCGAAGATCAGCGCCACGTGCTTGCCGGCCAAGGGCTTCGCCGCATAGCCGCTGCGCTTGGTCTGCGCCGCGAGGTCGAGCATGCGGCGGAGCGTCGGCGCCTCGAAGTCCATGAGCTCGAGGAAGTGCCGGGGAGCTCGCCCCCCGGTCCCTGTCTTCAATGCGACCACGCTGCTCACTTCGCCGCGTCCTTCGCCTGGGACGGGGTGATGCGGCGCATGGCGCGGTCGAGCAGCCGCAGCGCCTCGTCCGCCTCCTCCTCCGAGATGATGAGCGGCGGCGCCAGGCGCAGCACGTTCATCCCGGCCGCCACCGTCAGCAGCCCCTCGGCCACCGCGGCGGCCTGCGCCTCCCCGTTCGAGACCTCGGGCGCGAGGCGGATGCCGAGCAGCAGCCCGGCGCCCTGGATGCCCTCGATCACCGTCGGGTGGCGCCCCGCCAGTTCCAGCAGGCCGCGCCAGAGGTGGCGGGCGACGCGGTCCACCCGGGCGAGGAAGCCCTCGCCCAGGATGACGTCCAGCACCGCGTTGCCGGCGGCGCAGGCCAGCGGGTTGCCGCCATAGGTGCTGCCATGGGTGCCGGCCTTGAGGTACTTCGCCACCCTCTCCTTGGCCAGGATGGCGCCGAGCGGGAAGCCGCCGCCGATGCCCTTGGCCGAGGACATGACGTCCGGCTCGATCCCCGCCCATTGGTGGGCCCAGAGCTTGCCGGAGCGGCCCATGCCGGTCTGCACCTCATCGAGCGCGAGCAGGATGCCGAACTCGTCGCAGGCGGCGCGCACGGCGCGGAGGTAGTCCAGGCTGGCCGGGCGGACGCCGCCCTCGCCCTGGATCGGCTCCAGCATCACCGCGGCGGTGGTGCCGTCGATCGCGTCGCGCAGCGCATTCATGTTGCCGAAGGGGATGTGCCTGAAGCCCGGCATGGCGGGGCCGAAGCCGGCCAGGTACTTCTCGTTGCCGGTGGCCGCCAGGGTGGCGAGCGTCCGGCCATGGAAGGCGCCCTCGAAGCAGATGGTGACGTTGCGCTCGGGATGGCCTTCCTCGGCGTGGTACTTGCGCACCGCCTTGATCATGCCCTCGTTCGCCTCGGCGCCCGGATTGCAGAAGAAGACGCTGTCGGCGAAGCAGGTCTCGACCAGCCGCTGCGCCAGCTTCTCCGCCTGCGGGATGCGGTAGAGGTTCGAGGTGTGCATCACGCGGGCCGCCTGCTCGGCGATGGCCTGCACGAGGTGCGGGTGGCCATGGCCGATGGAGGCGGTGGCGATGCCGGAGCCGAAATCGAGGAATCGTCGCCCGTCCGTCGTCCACAGCCAGGCGCCATCGCCCCGCTCGAAGGCGAGGTCGGCACGGTTGTAGGTCGGCATGAGGGCGGGGATCACCGGATTGGTCTCCAGACTTCCCCCGCGCCGGCGCGGAATGCGGGCGCTTCCCGGGGGAAGCCGGCGATTTGGCCGCAAACACCGCATCGCGTCAAACCATGCGGGGTGACAATTTCGGGGTGGCGGGGGCGCCGGGCCGCCCCCGTGCCCCGGTCAGCCCCGCTTCTCGGCGGAATTGTCGTAGGTGAAGGTCGGCAGGCTGCCGAGGCTGTCCTTGGTGGCGCCCGACAGGGTCCAGCGATTGTTGGTCCCGCTGGCGGCCTGCAGCCGCTCATAGGGCACCGCCACCAGCTTGGCGCCGATGCCGAGGAAGCCGCCGACCGAGATCACCGCCACCGGGCCGCTGCCTCCGGAGGGGATCAGGATGTCGTCCACCTCGCCGATGCTCTCGTTGTTCTCGTTGTAGACCGAGGAGCCGATCAGCTTGCTGGCGCGGCGGCCGCTGCGGACCGCGGCGCTGTCCACCGCCAGCGGCCCGGTGGTGGCGCCGGTCGCGGCCGGGCGGGCGGCATTGGTCGAGGGCGGGGTGACAGCCTGGGTCTGCGCGCCCGCCGGGGCGTTGCCCTGGGACTGGGCGTTGGACTGCATGTTCGGCGGGGTCTGCCGGCCTGGCGCCGTGCCGCCCTGGGGCGAGCCGGCATTGTCGCCAGGGATGGTCTGGCCGGTCGCCTGGCCGGCATTGGCGCCGGCCCGGGCGGCGGGCGTGCCGCCGGTCGGCCCCTGCTGCGGCGTGGTCTGGGTGGTCTGCGGCTGCATCGAGCTGCCGGCGGAGCCCTGGGCGAGCGCGAGGCCGGGGCCGAGCAGGCCGGCGAGGGCGGTCATCGCGACCAGTGTCTGGCGGAATGTCATGGGGCGGCGCTGCCTCCTTCGCGGATTGCGGCCCGGGGAGTTTGCTCCCGGGGCCGGTACAAGCCGCAGCAACGCCGCGCAACGAGGCGGGTTTTGCCCGCCCGGTTGACGGTGGGGTCAGGCCCCGGGGTCAGGCAGCATCGCCGGTATCGGCCGTGAGGCCGGCGGCCTGGATGCCGGCGACGGCGCAGACCTCGTCCTGCGCCGAGACGTCGCCGCTGATGCCGACGGCGCCGAGGATCACCCCGTCGGGCCCGCAGGCCAGCACGCCGCCCGGCACCGGCACGGCGCGGCCGCCGGCGATGTCGGAGAGCGCGTTCATGAAGCCCTGCATGGCGGTGGCGCGCCGCGCCAGCTCCCGCCCGCCCAAGCCCAGCGCCAGCGCGCCATAGGCCTTGCCGAGGGCGATCTCGGGCCGGAGGAGGGAGGAGCCGTCCTCGCGCTGCGAGGCCTTCACCTGGCCGCCGGCGTCGAGCACCACGACGGTCAGCGGCATCAGCCCGAGCTCGCGCCCCTCGGCACGCGCGGCGGCGATGATGGTGTTGGCCTGGTCGAGGCCGAGGCCGTTGGTCGGGTAGGTCGCCATGGGGCGTTCTCCTGCGGGGGTTCGGTGGCGGCTTGTGCCCTGCGCCGGGCCGGGGGACCAGCCCCGGCGCTGGGTCGGCGGCCCGCGGCATGGCAGGATGCGGCCATGGACGAGGAGTCGCGCCGCCCCCGCAAGCCGGACAGGCCCCGCCGCGCGCCGCGCCCGGCCGGCCCCGCGCCGGGCGAGGCGGCGCTGCGCGAGGCGGCGCTGGCGCACCTGGCCCGCTTCGCCGCGACCGAGGCCGGGCTGCGGCGCGTCCTGCAACGCAGGGTGGACCGCTGGGCAAGGCGGGCCGAGGCCGAGGGCACCCCGGCCGAGGCGATCGCCCCGCAGGCGGCGGCCGCCCGCGCCGCGGCCGCCGTGGTGGCGCGCGCCATGGTCACGGCCGGCGCCGTCGACGACGCCGCCTTCGCCGCGTCGCGGGCCCGCCGGCTGGCGCGCGGCGGCCGGTCGCGCCGGGCGATCGCGGCGCATCTCGGCGCCAAGGGGGTGGCGCAGGAGACCGTCTCGGCGGCGCTGCCGGCCCCGGCGGCGGAGCTGGACGCGGCGCTGGCGCAATGCCGCCGCCGGCGGATCGGCCCCTTCGCCCGGGAGGCGCCGCCCGAGGACCCGCTGGCGGCGCGGGCGGCGCGCATGAAGGCGCTGGCGGCGCTGGCCCGGGCCGGCTTCGGGCGGGAGGTGGCCGAGGCGGCGCTGGGGATGGACCCGGGGGAGGCGGAGGAGCGGCTGATCGCGCTGAAGCAGGGGTGAGGCCGGGGAGAAGGTATTCTCCCCGGACCCCTCATCTGTTTTTGTGGGCCTGGCACCCTCCGCGTGACGGCAGCCGACTTGCGAAAGGGCGGGATGGGGCTTGGGGGCAGGACCTCAGATGAACCGTCCTGGATCGACGATCCACTCCTCCCGCTCCCAGGCCAGCCAGGCCTGCACCATCCGCGCCGCGCACCACAGCCAGACGACCGCGAGGAAGGCCAGCCCGACGCCCGGCGCGACCACCGGCGCCAGCATCCCGAGCAGGCCGAACCAGAAGGTCCTGACCGCATAGGCGTGATGGGTGGACCAGGCGGTGCCGCGTGCCGGCCCCCACCAATGCGCCAGGATGCCGGCCAGGAACCAGGGCAGCGCGACGGCCAGCCCGGCGGAGAACAGCAGGTTCATCCACAGCACCCGGCGCCGGGCGCGCCTTTCAGGCGTCACGGCCGAGCTCCAGGGCGCGGGCATAGACCTGCTTGCGCGGCAGCCCGGTCGCCTCGGCGACCGCGGCGGCGGCGTCGCGCACGCTCATCCCGGCGGCCAGCGCGTCGCGCAGCCGGGCCTCGAGCTCCTCGGCCGAGCCGCGCTCCTCCGGCGCCGGGCCGATGACGATGCAGATCTCGCCGCGCGCCTCGGCCCCGGCATAATGCGTGGCCAGCGCGGAGAGGCTGCCGCGGCGGACCTCCTCGAAGCGCTTGGTCAGCTCGCGCGCGACGGCGGCGGCGCGGTCGGCGCCCAAGCCCTCGGCCAGCGCCGCCAGCGTGTCGGCGAGGCGGTGCGGCGCCTCGTAGAGGATCAGGGCGGCCGAAAGCCCGGCCCGCTCCACGGCCCGCAGCCGGGCGATCTCGGCCGCGCGGGGGCCGGCCCGCGGCGGCAGGAAGCCGAGGAAGAGGAAGGGGTGCGGCGGCAGGCCGGACAGCGTCAGCGCCATCACCGCGGCATTCGGCCCGGGCACCGCATGCACCGCCAGGCCTTCCCCGATCGCCGCCCGCACCAGCCGGTAGCCGGGGTCGGAGACCAGCGGGGTGCCGGCATCGGAGACGAGCGCGATCCGCGCACCCCCACGAAGCCGTGCGAGCACCTTCGGGGTCTGGTCATCCTCGTTGTGCTCGTGCAGAGGAACCATCGTCACCGAAACGCCATGCCGTGCCAGCATGGCGCCCGTTACCCTGGTATCCTCGCAGAGCACGGCGTCCGCGCCGCGCAGCGTGGCGAGGGCACGGGGGGAGAGGTCGCCGAGGTTGCCGATGGGCGTCGCCACCAGGGTCAGGCCCGGTGCCGCCGCGGCGGTGGCGGGCGGGTCGGCACCAGGGTCGGGAGGATCGCTTGCCAGTTCCGTCATGCTCCGCGCCGCGGCGCCCCTCCGGCGGCTGCTCGCCGCCGCCCTGCTGCTCTTGCCCGCAGCGGCCTGCGCGCCGCAAGCCCCGCCGCGGCCGATCCTGGTCGCCCCGGCGCCGCAGGCCACCATCCCGGCCGAGCCGCCGCGCAGCCGGGTCGGGCTGCTGCTGCCGCTGTCGGGCAGCAACCGGCCGCTGGGGAGGCGATGCTGAACGCCGCCCAGCTGGCGCTGTTCGACCAGGGCGACCCGATGGTCGAGTTCCTGCCGCGCGATACCGGCAGCACCGCGGCCGGCGCGGCCGAGGCGACGCGGGCCGCCCAGGCGCAGGGCGCCCGCGCCTTTGCCGGGCCGCTGACGCTCGGCGAGACCGCCGCCGCGGCCAATGTCGCCCGCGCCTCCGGCGCCCCGGTGCTGGCCTTCACCAGCGATGCGGCGCAGGCCGGCAACGGCGTCTGGGTCATGGGGGTGACGCCGGCCGAGCAGGCCGACCGCATGGTGGCGGCGGCGGCGGCGGCCGGGGCGCAGCGGCTGGCCCTGCTGGCCCCGGACGACGGCTTCGGCCGGCTGCTCGCCAGCGGGATGCGGGCCCGCGCCACCATCCTGGCGCTCCCGCCGCCGCTGGTGCTGCTGCATCCGCGGATCTCCGACCCGGCGCAGGTGGCGCGCGACCTCGCCGCCCAGGCGGGGCCGGAAGGGCTGGACGCGGTGCTGCTGGGCACGGGCGGCGACCGCGCCCGGCAGGCCGCGGCGGCGCTGGCCGCCGCCCTGCCGGCCCGGCCGCGCTTCCTCGGCACCGGGCTCTGGGCACAGGACTCGGCGCTGGGGCAGGAGCCCGCCTTGGTCGGCGCCTGGTTCCCCGGCCCCGACCCGCAGGCCCGCGCCGCCTTCGACAGCCGCTACCAGATGGCCTTCGGCGAGAAGCCGCCGCGGCTGGCCGGCGTCGCCTACGATGCCGCGGCGCTGGCCGCCCGCGCGGTGCGGGAGCCCGGCGGCAACCCGCCGCTCGGCCAGCCCATGCTGGGCGCCGACGGGCCGATCCGGCTGGAAGCCGGCGGGCTGGCGCAGCGCGGCCTGGCGATCTTCGAGGTGGCGCCCGCCGGCGAGGCGCTGCTGGTGGAGCCGGCGCCGGTGCCCGGCGGCCCTGGCACCTGACATGCCGCGCCGGCTGCCGCTGGCCCGCCTGCTGGGCGCCGCCGGGCTGATCGGCGGGGTGCCGGCGGCGGTGCTACTGGCGCTGATGGCCGGAGGGGCGCTGGCGCCGCGCATCGGCCTGCTGGCGCTGGCCGTCTGCCTGGCCGGGGCGCTGCTGGTCGCCACGGTCTGGATCGGCAACCTGAACCGCCTGGCGGAAGCGCTGCGCCGCGCCGCCGCCGAGGATGGCCGGCTGGTGCCGCCCTCCGGCACGCCGCTGCTGCCGGCGGTGGCGGAGGTCGCCGAGGGCGTCGCGCGGCTGGCCCGCACCCTGGCGGAACGCGGCGAGTTGGTCGGCCGGCTGCGCCGGGCGGACGAGGCGATCGTCGAGAGCCTGCCCGACCCGCTGCTGGTGCTCTCCCCAACCCGGGTCCCGCTGCGGGCCAATGCCGCGGCGCGGGCGATCTTCGGCGTCGGCGCCGGGGGGCGGGCGACGTGGCGGCGCTGCTGCGCCACCCGGCCCTGGCCGAGGCGGTGGACCGGGCACTGGCGGAACAACGGCCCCAGGCCGCCGACCTGGTGCTGCCGGTGCCCGTCGCGCGGGAGATCGCAGCGCAGGTGATCCCGATGGAGCCGGCGCTGGCCGATGGCGGGCGGATCGTCATCATGCTGTCCGACCGGACGCGGGAGCGGGCGCTCGAGCGGATGCGGGCGGATTTCGTCGCCAATGCCAGCCACGAGCTGCGCACCCCGCTGGCCAGCCTGATCGGCTTCATCGAGACGCTGCGCGGCCGGCCGAGGAAGACAGGCCGGCCCGCGCCCGCTTCCTCGGCATCATGGCCGAGCAGTCCGAGCGCATGCGCCGGCTGATCGACGACCTGCTCGGCCTGTCGCGGATCGAGATTGGTCGAGCACCAGCCGCCGGTCGGCGAGGTTCCGCTGGCCGCGCTGACGCGGGCCGAGATCGCAGGGCTCGAACCGCTGCTGCAGGTCCGGCGGATGGAGGTCGAGGCGCGGCTGGACGAGGCCGCGCTGGCCGCGCCGGCGGATGCCGAACAGCTTGCCCAGGTGGTCCGCAACCTGCTGGAAAACGCGGTGCGGCACGGAAGGGAGGGCGGCCGGGTGGTGGTATCGGCCGGCGCCGGGGAGACTGGCGGCCAGCGCGCCGGGGTGGTGCTGGCGGTGGCCGATGACGGGCCGGGCATCCCCGCCGAGCACATCCCCCGCCTGACCGAGCGCTTCTACCGGGTCGATGCCGGGCGGTCGCGCAGCGCCGGCGGCACCGGGCTCGGCCTCGCCATCGTCAAGCACATCGTCAACCGGCATCGCGGCCGGCTGGTGATAGAGAGCGAGGAAGGCGCCGGTGCGGTGTTCCGGGTCTGGCTGCCGGGCCGGCTGGCGGCGGCGCGGCGGCAGCCGCGGGCCGCAGCGTGATGGCCGCCCCGCGGCGCCGGCGACCCGCGCTAGACCGCCGCCACCGGCTCGGTGATCCCCGCCGTCCAGCGGCCATCGGCCGGGCGGGGGCGCGGGGCGAAATGGGCCTGTAGCGGCTCCACTGCCGCGACCCGGCCAAGGTCGAACATGCGCCAGCCCTCGGGCTCCGCGGAGCGGCCGAGCCCGGCGGTCTGCCAGGCCAGCAACGCCAGCTTGCCGCGGCCGCTGCGGCCGAGCGCATGCGGGTGCACCACGCGCCAGGCGTCGTCGTACAACAATTGCACGGCCCGGCGGCGATGCACCGCATCGGCCAGCAGCGCTGCGGCGTTGGAATCTGCCATGATGCGGATATGGGCATTCAGGTCACGCGGTTCGAGTCGCTGCCAGCCATTCGGCCATGCCCATCCGGGCAATGGCGGGGGCGGGCGGCACCCCAATCCCCTGGGACAGCGGAGCGTCCCATGACCGAAGCCTCTCTCCCCGATCCCTTCGCCGCCTTCTCCGACCGGGTCGCCGCCCTGACCGCCGCGGCCGCCGCCCGGGTCGTGGCCGTGCACGGGCGGGATGGTCGCGCCCGGTCCGGCCTGCTCTGGGCCGAGGGGCTGGTGGTGACCGCCGAGGAGGCGCTGGAGCGGGACGACGAGCTTTCGCTGACCCTGCCGGATGGCCGCATGGTGCCGGCGACCCTGGCGGGGCGGGACCCGGGTACCGACGTGGCCCTGCTGAAGGCCGCGACCGGCGCCTTCGCCCCGCTGCCCCTCGCCCCGCCCGGGGCGCTGGCCACCGGGCACCTGGTGCTGGCGGTCGGCCGCGGCGAATACGGGCATGGTGCGGCCTTCGGCCTCGCCTCGCTGGTCGGCGGCCCCTGGCGGTCGATGCGCGGCGGCCGGCTGGACCGCCGCATCCAGCTCGGCCTCAAGCTCGACCCGAGCGCCGAGGGCGGCGCGGTGCTTGACCATGCCGGGCGGCTGGTCGGCATGGCCGTCCCCGGGCCGCGCCGCCGGGCCATGGCCATCCCGGCCGAGACGATCCAGCGCGCGGTGGAGCAGCTCCGCACCCGCGGTCGGGTCGCCCGCGGCTATCTGGGCCTGGCGATGCAGCCGGTGCAGATGGGCGAGCTGCGCGGGCTGATCGTGGTCGGCGTCGACCCGCGCAGCCCGGCCGGCCTCGCCGGCGTTCTGCTGGGCGACGTGCTGGCGGCCTGGGACGGAGCGCCGCTCGGCTCGGTGCGGGACATGCTGGCGCGGCTCGACCCCGAGAGCGTCGGCAGCACGGTGACATTGGACATTGTCCGGGCGGGCCTGCCGCAGCGCGTGCAGGTGCGGATCGGCGAGCGGGCGGCGGCATAGCATGGTGGCCCTGGCAGACCTTCCCCTGAAGCCGCGACAGGCGGCTTCCCCGCCCGAGAGGGCCCCGGTCGCGGTCGCGCTGCGGCCGGACGACCCCGACCGCGCCGCCCGGCTGGCGGCGCTGGCCGGCGTGCGCGTGGTCTCCGACCCCGGCATGGCCGATGTGCTGGTGACCGACGCCCTGCCGGCGGGGCGCGAGGGTCCGCCGGTGCTGATCCTGGCCGAGGGCGGCGCGGCGGTCGCGGCGCTGAAGGCCGGGGCGCGGGCGGTGCTGTCCCCGGATGCGCCGGCGGCGCAGCGCTCGAGGCGGCGCTGAGCGCCGTCGCCCGCGGCCTGGCGGTGCTGCCGCCCTCGGCGCTGGCGACGCTGGCGGGGCGGGAGGCGGTGCCGGTCGAGGCCGGGCTGACCCGGCGGGAGCGCGAGGTGCTGGACCTGCTGGCGGCCGGCGCCTCCAACAAGGTGATCGCGCGGCGGTTGAACCTGTCCTTCCACACCGCCAAGGCGCATGTCGCCTCGGTCCTGCAGAAGCTCGGCGCCGGCAGCCGGGCGGATGCGGTGGCGCGTGGCGCCCGGGCGGGGCTGGTGCTGCTGTAGAGCCGGGCGGGGCTTCACCCTTTCCCTCGACCGGTTGCGGTGGACCCTCGCAGGGACTACCTGAGCCGGCGACCGGCGCCCCTTCCCGGGGCCCCCCAATGATCAGATCGATGGATATGAGCGACCCAGCCGAGATGCCGCCGGTGTCCCCCGCGGCGGACGACGCCAGCATGGCCCAGGACAATGCCGCTCCCGCTGCCGAGACCACGCCGGAGGAGCGCGTCGCCGCGCTCGAGGCCGAGGTGGCGCAGTTCCGCGAGCGGTGGCTGCGGGCCGAGGCGGAGATGCAGAACCTCCGCACCCGGACTCAGCGGGAGGTGGCGGATGCCCGCCAGTACGCGATCCAGAAATTCGCCGGGGACGTGGTGGAGGCGGCGCAGAACTTGCGCCGCGGCCTCGACGCGCTGCCGGCCCAGGCGGCGGACGAGCCGGCGATCGTGACCAAGCTGCGCGAAGGCTTCGAGGGCGTCGAGCGCAGCTTCCTCGGCGTGCTGGAGCGCAACGGCATCGCCCGCAAGGAAGCCCAGGGCCAGCCCTTCGACCCGGAATTCCACCAGGCGATGGCCGAGCAGCCGGCACCTGAGGGCGTCGCGCCGGGGACGGTGATCCAGGCCTGGACGCCCGCCTGGACCCTGAACGGACGGCTGCTGAAGCCGGCCATGGTGGTGGTCGCCGCGGGCGGCGCGGGATGATGGCGGCAGGCGGTCCGGCCGCTTCCGCCTAATTTTTCAGCACCGGTGGCGATAGGGCTTGTTCAGCCCCGGCGCCGCCAATACATCCCGGTCGTCGGCCGCCATCCGGTGGCCGGGATCCCCATCCGAACCCGTCAGGATTCCGTCCACGGGGACATGTTCAGGGGACGGACGCGGTGCCTCTCTCGGGGCCGCCTCCGCCCGCCGCAGAGGAGAAGTACGGATGAGCAAGGTTATCGGCATCGACCTCGGCACCACCAATTCCTGCGTCGCCATCATGGAGGGCAAGGAAACCCGGGTGATCGAGAACGCCGAGGGCGCGCGGACCACGCCGTCGATGGTCGCCTTCGCCAAGAACGGCGAGCGGCTGGTCGGCCAGAGCGCCAAGCGCCAAGCGGTGACCAACCCGAACAACACGCTGTATGCGGTGAAGCGCCTGATCGGCCGCCGCTTCGACGATCCGGTCGTCAACAAGGACATCGGCCTCGTCCCCTACAAGATCGCCCGCGGCCCGAACGGCGATGCCTGGGTCGAGGTGGACGGCAAGCAGTACCCGCCGCAGCAGATCAGCGCAGACATCCTCACCAAGATGAAGGAGACGGCCGAGGCCTATCTCGGCGAGAAGGTGACCCAGGCGGTCATCACCGTCCCGGCCTACTTCAACGACGCCCAGCGCCAGGCGACCAAGGAAGCCGGCGCGATCGCCAGCCTCGAGGTGCTGCGCATCATCAACGAGCCAACGGCGGCCGCGCTCGCCTACGGCATGGACCAGAAGAAGGGCGGCGTGGTCGCGGTCTACGACCTCGGCGGCGGCACCTTCGACGTGTCCGTTCTCGAGATCGGCGACGGCGTCTTCGAGGTGAAGTCGACCAATGGCGACACCTTCCTCGGCGGCGAGGATTTCGACGCGCGCGTCATCGACTACCTGGCGGACGAGTTCCGGCGCGAGCAGGGCATCGACCTGCGCGGCGACACGCTCGCCCTGCAGCGGCTGAAGGAAGCCGCCGAGAAGGCGAAGATCGAGCTCTCCTCCTCCAAGCAGACCGAGATCAACCTGCCCTTCATCACCGCCGACGCCTCCGGGCCGAAGCACCTGGTGATGACGCTGAGCCGGGCGAAGCTCGAGAGCCTGGTCGATGACCTGATCTCCCGCACCCTCGAGCCCTGCAAGCAGGCGCTGAAGGATGCCGGGCTGACGGCGGGCGAGATCGACGAGGTGATCCTGGTCGGCGGCATGACCCGCATGCCCAAGGTCATCGACGCGGTGAAGTCCTTCTTCGGCAAGGACCCGGCCCGCAACGTCAACCCGGACGAGGTCGTCGCGATCGGCGCCGCGATCCAGGGCGGCGTGCTGAAGGGCGAGGTCAAGGACGTCCTGCTGCTCGACGTCACGCCGCTGTCCCTCGGCATCGAGACGCTGGGCGGCGTGTTCACCCGGCTGATCGACCGCAACACCACCATCCCGACCAAGAAGAGCCAGGTGTTCTCGACCGCGGACGACAACCAGACCGCGGTCACCATCAAGGTCTTCCAGGGCGAGCGGGAGATGGCCGCGGACAACAAGCTGCTGGGCAATTTCGACCTGACCGGCATCCCCGGCGCCCCGCGCGGCGTGCCGCAGATCGAGGTGACCTTCGACATCGACGCCAACGGGATCGTGTCAGTCCAGGCGAAGGACAAGGCGACCGGCAAGGAGCAGCAGATCAAGATCCAGGCCCGCTCCGGCCTGTCGGACAGCGACATCGAGCGGATGGTCAAGGAAGCCGAGGCGAACGCCGAGGCCGACAAGAAGCGCCGCGAGGGGGTCGAGGCCCGCAACCAGCTGGAAGCCCTGATCCACAGCACCGACAAGACGCTGAAGGACAACGGCGACAAGATCGGCGCGGCGGAGAAGGCCGAGGTCGAGACGGCGCTGACCGCGGCGCGCACCGCGCTCGAGGGTGGCGAGCCCGAAGCGATGCGCACAGCCGGGGAGACGCTGTCCCAGGCTGGCATGAAGATGGGCGAGGCGCTCTACAAGGCGCAGCAGGCGGCCGAGCAGGCCGGCCCGGCGGGCCAGCCCGGTGGTACCGGCGGGCCGGCGGGCGACGACAAGGTGGTCGATGCCGACTTCGAGGAAGTCGACCCCAACAAGAAGAAGCCTGGCTGAGGCTTTCCGGCCAGGCCCGGAGGAGGCGCGCCCGGTGATCGCCCCCTGGCCCTGACAGGCCGGGGGGCGGGACCGGGCGCCGCCCTGTCCGGGGCTCGGCATGCTTGAGGCATGGGTTTTGCGTCCCTGCGGGGACTGGACCGTCGGCGCCGCTGCGGGCGATTCCCCGGGAGCGGGCTGGCGGGTCCGTGATACAGGGCTCGGTTATGGCGAAGCGGGATTACTACAAGCTGCTCGGCGTCTCGCGCGAGGCGACCGAGGACGACCTGAAGAAGGCGTATCGCAAGCTGGCGATGAAGTACCACCCTGACCGCAATCAGGGGGACAAGGAAGCCGAGGCCAGGTTCAAGGAGCTGAACGAGGCCTATGACGTCCTGAAGGACGGCGAGAAGCGCGCCGCCTATGACCGCTTCGGCCATGCCGCCTTCGAGCAGGGCGGCGGCGGTGGCGGGGGTGGCGGCAATCCCTTCGGCGCCGGCTTCGAGGATATCTTCGAGGAGATGTTCGGCCGCTTCGGCGGCGGCCAGCGCGGCGGTGGCCGTCGCCAGGCCAGCGGCCGCGGCGCCGATCTCCGCACCATGGTCGAGATCGGGCTGGAGGAGGCCTTCTCCGGCACCAAGAAGACGGTAAGGGTGCCGTCCTCGGTCAGCTGCGAGGCCTGCAACGGCAGCGGGGCCGAGGCCGGCAGCACCGCGGCGCAGACCTGCCCGACCTGCCAGGGCGCCGGCAAGGTCCGCGCGCAGCAGGGCTTCTTCCTGATCGAGCGGACCTGCCCGACCTGCAGCGGCGCCGGCCGGATCATCAAGAACCCCTGCAAGGTCTGCCAGGGCGCCGGCCGGGTGCAGCGCGACCGCACCCTGAACGTCTCGATTCCCGCGGGGGTCGAGGACGGCACCCGGATCCGCCTGGCCGGGGAGGGCGAGGCCGGGCTGCGTGGCGCGCCGGCAGGCGACCTCTATGTCGACATCTCGGTCAAGGCGCACCCGATCTTCCAGCGCGACGGGGCCAACATCTTCGTCCGCGTGCCGCTGCGGATGACCCAGGCGGCGCTCGGCGCGCAGGTCGAGGTGCCGAGCATCGATGGCGGGCGATCGCGGGTGACGATTCCGGCCGGCACCCAGGCGGGCGATCAGTTCCGCCTGCGCAGCAAGGGCTTCTCCGTCCTCCGCAGCACGGTGCGGGGCGACATGTTCGTCCAGGTCTCGGTCGAGACGCCGCAGAACCTGAGCACCCGGCAGCGCAAGCTGCTGGAGCAGTTCGAGGCCGAGGCCAGCAAGGGCGGCCGTACCAGCCCGGAGGCGGAGGGATTCTTCGCCAAGGTCGCGGCCTTCTGGGACGGGCTGGGGCGCTAGGCGCAACCGCCTTCGCCCCCCCGCCGCCTGCGGCCGGCAATAAAGAGTCGGTCGACCGCCCGGGAACCGGCCGAATGATTCCACGTTCAACCCAAGTCGTCGCACCCCCAGCGACGACACTGGCAGGCGGCGGTGCGGACGCGGTCCCACCCGCATCGCCGCCCGCCCCCCTCCCATATTCCGTGAGGCTCCGCATGCCCGAGATGGAAGGCGCCGTGACCCCCGGCGTCAGCGGCGACATCGCGCGCGAGGAGACGCCGCAGCTGATCGCCGCCGGCAAGGTGGCCGGCACCCCGGTCTATGACCGGGACGGGGCGCGGCTCGGCACGATCGAGGACCTGATGCTCGACAAGCAGTCGGGCCGCGTCGCCTATGCGGTGATGGGCTTCGGCGGCTTCCTCGGGATCGGTGAGAAGGTGCATCCGCTGCCCTGGTCGGTGCTGCGCTACGACACCAGCCTCGGCGGCTATGTGGTCGACCTCGACCGCGACCGGCTGGAAGGCGCCCCGGCCTACGGGCCGGGCGATGCGCCGGACTGGACCAGCCGGGACTGGGGCCGCAGCGTCGACGACTACTGGGGCGCCCGCTCGATCTGGGGCGCGCCCGGCAGCAGCTGACCCGGTGCCGCGCCCGGGTCGCCATCCGTATGGCCCGGGGGCTTGCTGGCGCCGCCGCGCCCGGCCATGACGGCCCCCGGAACCGTCTGGGGGACACAGCGCATGCCCATCCGCATCGGCATCGCCGGCATCGCCGGCCGCATGGGCCGCCTGCTGGCCGAGGAGACGCTGGCCGCCGGCGCGACGCTTACCGGCGGCCTCAGCCGAGACGCCGGCCGCCCTGACGCCCCGGCACCCATCCTCCCCGACATCGCCACGCTGCTCGCCGCCAGTGACGTGGTGATCGACTTCACCCATGCTTCGACCGCGGCGGCCCATGCGGAGGCCGCGGCCGCCGTGGGCAAGCCCTTCGTGCTCGGCAGCTCCGGCCTCTCGGCGGAGCAGGAGGCGGCGGTGGCCAAGGCGGCCGAGCGCACCGCCATTGTCTACGCCGCCAACTTCGCGCCCGGGGTGAACCTGTTCCTGGCGATCGCCGAGCGCATGGCCGCCGCCCTGCCGCCCGAGCAATACGACGCCGAGATCGTCGAGATGCACCACCGGCAGAAGGTCGATGCGCCCTCCGGCACCGCGGTCGCGCTCGGCCGTGCGGTCGCGCGTGGCCGGGGGACGACGCTGGAGGCGGCCGGCACCGAGAGCGGGCGGGACGGCCATACCGGCGCGCGGGGAACCGGCACCATCGGCTTCGCCGCGCTGCGCGGCGGCCAGGTGGTGGGGGAGCACACTCTACTGTTTGCCGCGGGGTCGGAACACATCGCGCTGACCCATCGCAGCTTCGACCGCCGGGTCTATGCCACCGGCGCGGTGCGGGCCGCGGGCTGGCTGCAGGGCCGGGCGCCGGGCCTCTACGACATGAAGCACGTGCTCGGCATGGGGTGACCGGCGGGACCGATCCGTCACATAAGCATGTCTTTATGTCTCCGGCCTTGACCCCCGCCGCCCGGCTGCGAAACACCGGGCAACCGGCGGGGCGGGCGCGCGGCAGCGCGTCCATGCGCCGGACTGGCCAGGCCGGGGCGCCGCCGATCCCCCGCGCGACAAGAGGACGAACCACGCCATGCGCGACAAGGGTGAGTATCTTTTCACTTCCGAGATCTGTGTCCGAAGGCCACCCGGACAAGGTCGCCGACCGGATCTCCGACACCGTCATCGACGCCTTCCTGGCCGCCGACCCCTATGCCCGCGTCGCCTGCGAGACGCTGGTCACCACCAACCGCATCATCCTCGCCGGTGAGGTGCGCGGCCCCGACGGCGTGATGCAGGGCCTCGAGGAGAAGGTCCGCGCCGCGGTGAAGGATATCGGCTACGACCAGGAAGGCTTCTCCTGGCGCAACGCCGGATTCCAGAACTACCTGCATGGCCAGTCCGCCGACATCGCGGTGGGCGTGGACGCCGCCGGCAACAAGGACGAGGGCGCCGGCGACCAGGGCATCATGTTCGGCTACGCGACGAACGAGACGCCCGACCTGATGCCCGCGCCGCTGCTCTACGCGCACAAGATCCTGCTGAAGATGGCGCAGTACCGGAAGGCCGGCGACGCCCGCGCCAAGGGTCTCGAGCCGGATGCGAAGTCGCAGGTCACGCTGCGCTACGTCGATGGCAAGCCGGTGGGCGTCACCTGCGTCGTCGTCTCGACCCAGCATGCCGAGGGCATGGAGCAGGCCGAGATCAAGAGCTGATCCGCCCGATCGTGAAGGATGTCCTGCCCGCGGGCTGGGTGGTGCCGGAGGCCGAGTTCTACGTGAACCCGACCGGCAAGTTCGTCATCGGCGGGCCGGACGGCGACACCGGCCTGACCGGCCGCAAGATCATCGTCGACACCTATGGCGGCGCGGCCCCGCATGGCGGCGGCGCGTTCAGCGGCAAGGACCCGACCAAGGTCGACCGCTCGGCCGCCTATGCCGCGCGCTACGTGGCGAAGAACGTGGTCGCGGCCGGCCTCGCCGATCGCTGCACCATCCAGGTTTCCTACGCCATCGGCGTCTCCAAGCCGCTCTCGGTCTATTTCGACCTGCACGGCACGGGCAAGGACATCGACGAGGCGAAGCTCGCCGCGGTGGTGCAGGACCTGGTGAACCTCTCCCCGCGGGGCATCCGCGAGATGCTGCGCATGAACCGCCCGATCTATGCGGTGACCAGCGCCTATGGCCATTTCGGCCAGGCGCCGGACCTGAAGGCCGACACCTTCACCTGGGAGCGCACGGACATCCTGGCGCCGGAGCTGAAGCGCGCCTTCGGGCGCTGAGGCGACACCCGGTCCGGGTTGCTGAAGCGCGCCTTCGGGCGCTGAGGCGACACCCGGTCCGGGTTGCTGAAGCGCGCCTTCGGGCGCTGATACTTCCGGCCGGATCGGCTATGCGGGCGGCGCCAGACGGCGCCGCCCTTTTTGTCCGGGACCCCTTGCATGACCGCCGACCGTCCACCCCTCGCCGAGGGCGTCCCCGACCGGCTCTATGGCCGCCGCCGCAGCCACCCGCTGCGGGCGCGCCAGCAGCAGCTTGCTGGACGAGACCCTGCCGCGGATGCGCCTTTCCCCCGACCAGGCGGCCGACCCGCGCGCCGCCTTCGCCACGCCTGTGGAGGCGTTGTGGCTGGAGGTCGGCTTCGGCGGCGGGGAGCACGCGCTGGCGCATGTCGAGCGCAACCCGCGGGTCGGCTACATCGCTTCCGAGGTGTTCGAGAACGGGCTCTGCTCGCTGCTCTCGCGCCTGGTCGCGGAGGGGGAGGAGGCGACCGGGGCGCTGCCGGCGCATCTCCGCCTCTGGCCGCAGGATGCGCGGCACCTGCTGGGGCTGCTGCCGGAAGGCGCGCTCGACCGGCTGTTCCTGATGTTCCCCGACCCCTGGCCGAAGGCGCGCCACGCCAAGCGGCGCTTCGTCAACCCCACCCTGCTGCCGCTGGTGGCGCGCGCCCTGCGGCCGGGCGGCGAATGGCGGATCGCCAGCGACGACCCGACCTATCAGGGCTGGGTCGCCGAGGTGATGGCGGCGCAGGACCTCTTCGACGTCCCGCCCCCGGCCGAGGCACGGCCCGAGGGCTGGCCGCCGACCCGCTACGAGGCCAAGGCGCTGCGCGAGGGCCGCCGCCCGCTCTATTGGTCGCTCATCCGCCGAGCAGGCTGACCAGGGCCTCCAGCGCCGCCTCGATCTCCGGGTCTGGTAGCATGTCCACGCCCGGCACCAGGTCGAGCCCGAGCGCCCGTTTCGTGAGATAGGCCAGGATCAGCAGCGCCAGCAGCAGCGTGCCGCCGAGCAGGTGGAAGATTGCGGCCCGGGCCAGCGCGACGGCCTTCCGGCGGGATCCCGGGGCGGGGAAGCGGCGCGGCCGGGCGGCAAGGGAAGCAGGGGTCCGGGCGATGTCCATGCGCCAATATCGCCCGCAATCGGTAAACAAAGGCTTGGCCATGCGCGCGATGCGATTGTTGGCCTGGCTGCTCCTGATCCCCGGCTTGGCCGCGGCGCAGCCGGCGCCGAACCGCGTCTATGCGTTGGACGGCGCCGCGGCGCGCATCCCGCTTCCCGCCGGCGGCGCCTGGGAGGCCCGCGACGAGGCCGGCCGCATCGTCGCCGCCACCGCCGGCGGGCTGTTGCTGGTGCCGCCCGGCGGCTGGTACCGGCTGTTCCGCGACGGCGTGCCGCAGGGCGGCCGCTTCGCCGCCGGGCGTGTCGTGCTGGTCACCGGCCAGTCTCAGGCAGCGGGGCTGTTCGATGCGACCTCGCCCCGGGTCGGGGCGCATCCGGCCGGGCCGGGCGACCCGCCGGCGCCGGCGGTCTCCGCCGTTCTGCAATCCTGTCTCGGCCGCCCCGCCTGCCCGGCGGAGGGCACGCGCTGGGCGCTGCCGGGCGAGACGCTGGGCGCCCGCGTCCTGCTGGCGGAATTGGCGCGGCTGCGCCCCGGCACCCCCTTCGCTTTGGCCGATGCCGCCTGGGGCGCCGCCGGGATCGCCGACCTGCTCGATCCCGCCCGGCCGATGCGCGGGCACCTGGTCCGGGTGGCGCAGGCCGCCGCCCCGGCCTCGGCCCTGCTGATCCTGGCGCATGGCACCACGGATGCGATGCGCGGCACCCCGGCCGCCGATTACGTCGCGGGGATCGGCGCGCTGGTCGCCTTGCTGCGCGGGGCGGGCGGCGATCCGGCGATGCCCGTGCTGCAGGCGCCGCTGTCGCCGTTGCGGGACGCGGCCGGGCTGCTCGGCTCCGGTCGGCTGGCGGATTGGGCGGGGCTGGAGGCGGGGGAGGCCTGGCCCTTCCGCCTCGGCCTGGCGCAGCGCCGGCCGCTGGACCCCGCCACCGCCGCCCATGCCGCCGCCATCCGCGACGCCCAGGCGGAGGCCGCGCGCCGCTTCGGCCTGTTGCCGGGCGGCGACCTGGCCGGGGTGGCGACTGGCGTGGATGGCATCCACTGGGCGGCGGAGGGGGTGCGCCAGGCGGCGCGGGAGGCGGCGTCAGCGATCGTCCGGGCGCTGGACCCTGGCGGCGCGCCGGGACTAGCCTTCCCGCAAACGGGAAGGACACGGCCATGAGCGTCGACCGCCGCACCGCGCTGGCGCTGCCCCTCGCGATCGCCGCCATCCGGCCGGCCGCGGCCGACCCGCTGGATGCGGTCGAGAGCCGGTTGATCGAGATCGGCGACCTGCGGCTCGGCTCCGGCACCGTGCTGCCCGGGGTGCGGCTGGCCTACGAAACCTATGGGACGCTGAATGCCGCCGGCGACAATGCCGTGCTGATCACCCATGGCTATACAAGCAGCCACCATGCCGCAGGCCGCTACGCGCCGGGCAAGGCGCCGCCCGGCGTGGCGGAGGACGCGCCCGGCAGCTGGGACCTGATGATCGGCCCGGGCAAGCCGATCGACACCGACCGCTTCTATGTCGTGTCGTCCAACATGCTCGGCTCCTCCTATGGCTCGACCGCACCGGCCAGCATCAACCCGGCGACTGGCCAGCCGTGGGGCCCGGATTTCCCGGCCATCGCGGTCACCGACATCGTCGCGGCGCAGCGGACCATGCTCGGGCTGCTCGGCGTGCGGCACCTGGTGGCGGTGATGGGCACCTCCTATGGCGGCTACCAGGCCTTCCAATGGGCGGTGACCTACCCCGAGGCCATGAACGCGATCATCGCGGTCAACACCGCGCCGAAGGGCAGCGGCGACCAGCGGCAGACCACGGCGCTGGTGGCGCGGCTGGCCGAGGATGCGAACTGGAACGGCGGCCGCTACTACGCGAATGGCGGCATCCAGCAGATCCTGACCGACATCCGCGTGGCGACGCTGAAGAATTACGGCATCGAGGCGCAGCTGAACGACCGCTTTCCCGACCCGGAGGCGCGTGAGGCGGAGATCCGCCGCCTGGCGACCCCCTGGGCCCGGGCCTTCGACGGCAATTCGCTGGTGGTGCTGCGCCGCGCCGCGGTCGATTTCGACGCGCAGAAGGATTTCGGGCAAATCAAGGCCAAGGTGCTCTATGCCCTGACCACCACCGACCGGCTGTTTCCGCCATCCATCGCCCCGGCGGTGATGCAGCGCCTGGCGGAGGCCGGGGTGGACGCCGATTTCTTCGAGATAAGGAACGAATCCGGCCATATCGGCGCCAATGTGGACAGCCCCGGCTGGGTGCCGCGGCTGGCGGAGTTCATGCGGCGCGCCGCGGGCGCCTGAAGGCCGTCCGGACGGCAAGCGAGATGATCCTTGCGGCCGCCGCGGCAGGAGTTTATATCAGCCGTTCTCATCACCATCCGCGCTTCACCGGGGGGTGGCCTTAACGGGCCGCCTTTTTGTTTTGGGCAGCACCATCGAACGTCCGCAGCATGAGGGCCTGGAGGCGCGCATCGCCGACGCCATCGCCCCCACCATCGAGAGCATGGGCTACGAGCTCGTGCGCGTGCAGGTCTCCGGCAAGGAAAGGCCGGTCGTCCAGATCATGGCCGACCGGGCCGACGACGCGCCCTTCCGGGTGGAGGATTGCGAGGCGATCAGCCATGCCGCCGGCGCCGTGCTGGATGTCGAGGACCCGATCAAGGGCGAGTGGACGCTGGAGGTCTCCTCCCCGGCATCGACCGGCCGCTGACCCGGACCAAGGATTGGAACCGCTATGCGGGACATGTTGCGACGCTCGAGCTGATGATCCCGCAAGAGGGCCGCAAGCGGTTCCGCGGTATCGTGCTGGGCGCCGATGCGGAGGAGGCCCGGCTGAAGCTGGACGAGGGCGGCGAGGCGGCCTTCCCCCGCAGCAATATCCGCCGCGCCAAGCTGGTGCTGACCGACGCGCTGATTGCGGCGACCGCCGCGCTCGCCGGCCTGCCGGACGAGGCGGAGAGCGAGTCCGACGCCGACACAGCAACCGAGATCGCCGAAGCCCCGCGCGCCAAGGGCGCGAAGCGCGGACCCGGCGGCAAGAAACCCCACTAAGGAGAACCAGGCCATGGCCGTGGATGTCGCCATCGCTCGCCCGGAACTGCTGCAGGTCGCCGATGCCGTCGCGCGCGAAAAGATGATCGAGCGCGACGAGGTGCTGGAGGCGATGGAGCAGGCCATCCAGAAGGCCGGGCGCGCCAAGTACGGGCACGAGAAGGACATCCGCGCCATCATCGACCGGCGCAACGGCGAGGTCCGCCTGTCCCGCTGGACCGAGGTGGTCGAGCAGGAGCCGGTCGAGAACGAGGCGACGCAGATCCCGGTCCGCATCGCCCAGAAGTTCAAGCCGGGCATCCAGGTCGGCGAGTTCATCGTCGACCCACTGCCGCCGATCGATTTCGGCCGCATCGCCGCGCAGACCGCCAAGCAGGTGATCGTGCAGCGCGTGCGCGAGGTCGAGCGCAAGAAGCAGTACGACGAGTACAAGGACCGCGTCGGCGAGATCGTCAACGGCATCGTCAAGCGGACCGAGTACGGCAACCTGATGGTCGACCTCGGCCGGGCCGAGGCCCTGCTGCGCCGCGACGAGACCATCCCGCGCGAGGCCTTCCGCAACGGCGACCGGGTGCGGGCCTACATCTACGACGTGCGCGAGGAACCGCGCGGCCCGCAGCTCTTCCTCAGCCGTACCCATCCCGGTTTCCTTGCCAAGCTCTTCGCCCAGGAAGTGCCGGAAATCTACGACGGCATCATCGAGATCAAGGCGGTCGCCCGCGATCCCGGCAGCCGCGCCAAGATGGCGGTGATCAGCCGCGATTCCAGCATCGATCCCGTTGGCGCTTGCGTCGGCATGCGCGGCAGCCGCGTGCAGGCGGTGGTGCAGGAGTTGCAAGGCGAGAAGATCGACATCATCCCCTGGTCCGGCGACAACGCCACCTTCGTGGTGAACGCGCTGGCCCCGGCCGAGGTGACGAAGGTCGTGTTGGACGACGAGGCACGGCGGGTTGAAGTGGTGGTCCCGGACGACCAATTGTCGCTGGCGATCGGGCGCCGCGGGCAGAATGTCCGCCTCGCCTCGCAGCTCACCCGCTGGGACATCGACATCCTGACCGAGGCCGAGGAGAGCGAGCGCCGGCAGGAGGAATTCCGCAAGCGCACCGGCCTCTTCGTCGAGGCGCTGGACGTGGACGACGTGATCGCCGGCCTGCTGGTGACCGAAGGCTTCACCTCGATCGAGGACGTGATCGCGGTGGACGACGACGAGCTGGCCAGCATCGAGGGCTTCGACGAGAGCGTCGCGGCCGAGCTGAAGCGCCGCGCCGAGGCCTTCCTCGAGCAGCGCGACGTCGAGTTGGACGAGAAGCGCCGGGCGCTGGGCGTCGAGGATGCGGTCGCCGAGGCCGGCGGCTTCACCCCGGCGCAGCTGGTCTCGCTGGGCGAGAAGGGGGTGAAGCAGCTGGACGACCTGGCCGACCTCGCCTCCGACGAACTGATCGAGATCCTCGGCCCTGATTCGATGGACGAGGACACGGCGAACGCCATCATCATGGCGGCCCGCCAGCATTGGTTCGAGGGCGAGGACGGCGAGGCGCCGGAGTCCGGCGAGCAGGACGAGGCGCCGGAAGCCGCCGGGGAGGCGGTGGATGGCGACGGCCAGAAGGCCTGATCCTAATCGCGGGCGGCGGCGCAAGCCGGCGCAACCGCCGCCGGGCGCGGCTCCGGTGCCGCAGCCGGCCCCCGCGGCTGATGCAGCCTTGGATGTCCCTGAGAAAGGGCCGCTCCGCCGCTGCATCGTGACCCGGGAGAGCGGGCCGAAGGAGGCTATGCTGCGTTTCGTGCTGGATCCGGGCCGTGTGGTGGTTCCGGACCTGGCCGGAAAGCTGCCGGGGCGGGGAATGTGGTTGTCCGCGAGGGCCGATGTGTTAGAACGCGCCATCAAGCGCGGCGCCTTCGCTAAGGCGGCACGTGGGACCGTGACCCTGCCCCCTGACCTTGCTGCGCGGATCGAGGACGGCCTCAGGGGTCGCATCCGCGATCTCGTCGGCTTCGCCCGGCGGAGCGGGCAGGCGGTCTGCGGGCGGGAATCCGTCCGCGAATGGCTGCAGGCGGGCAAGGCCGGCCTGCTGGTGGAGGCTTCGGACGGCAGCGCGGCGGAACGGTCGCGTCTGGTCGGCAGGCGGGACGTGCCGGTGGTGGCCCCCTTTCGGCGGATATGCTCGGCAGCGTCTTCGCAAGGGACCATGCCGTGCACGTGGCGATCGCGCCCGGGCGTCTGGCCGAGGCGATCGCGCTCGAGACCGCACGGCTCGCCGGCATGCTCGGCACCGGCGCCCCGGGCGCTGCGACACCATGCCCGCGGGGCGATGGTGCTGGACATAGAGAGACGGCCCCATGGGCCAATGAGCGGCTAGGTTGGGCGCGCCATCTCGCGCCCGGTGGAATCACCCGGACATGCTCCAGGCTCAGGCCTGCGGCAGTCCTTTGGCACGAGTGGCATGACGGTAGACGGATCGGGTACGGACCAAAGAATGAGCGACCAGAACGACCAGGACGCGGGCAAGAGCAGGCTGAGCCTTCGGCCGGCCGGTGGTCGCCTGGAGGCTGGGCAAGACGGTGGACGCGGGCAGCGTCCGCCAAAGCTTCAGCCATGGGCGCAGCAAGACCGTTCAGGTCGAGGTTGTGAAGAAGCGGACGGTGGCAGCGCCGGCGCCGCGCCAGGCGGCCGGCCCGGCCGCGCCGGTGCCGTCCGGCGGCGGCCCGCGCCCGGCCGGCCCGCCCCGCGCCGGCGGGCCGCAGGCCGCGGGCCGGCGCCCGCCGGCAACCGGCCGCTGACCGCGGCCGAGCAGGCCGTGCGCCAGCGCGTGCTCGAGGAGCAGCGCCGGGTCGAGGCGCAGCGCCAGCGCGAGGAGCGGGAGCGCCAGGCGCTCATGGTCCGCTCCGCCGCCGAGGAAGCCCGCCGCCGCGAGGAGGAGGAGCGCCGCGAGGCCGAGGAGGCCGAGCGCCGCGCCGCCGAGGACGCGATCTCGCGCCCGGGTCGAGGCCGCGGATGCCGCGCGCCGTGCCGCCGAGGAGGCGCTGCACGCGTCCGCGGATGACGAGCCTCCGGCGCCCGCCGCCCCGGCCGCGCCCGTCCAGGCCGCCCCTGCCCAGCCGGCGCCGCCGGTGCAGGCCGCCGCCCCGGCCCAGGCGCCCGCCGCGCCCTACCAGCCGGTGCGCCCGGTGGCGCCGCCGCTGCGCAGTGGCCGTCCGGGCCCGGTGCCCGTCGGCCCCGGCGCCCAGCGCCGTGCCCCGGCCGCGCCCGGCCAGCCGCCGGCCGCCGCCGCCGCGCCGGGCAACGCCCCCAATGCCGCGCCCGCCGGTGCTGCCACGGCCGCCGGCGCCGCGAAGCTGTCGCTGCGCGCCCGCACCGCCGAGGAGGAGGACGAGGCGCGCCGCGCCGCCGCCCGCCGCCCCGGCGCCGCGGCCACGCCGGCCAAGAAGCCGGTGCTCACCACCGTCAAGAAGGTCGGCCCGGATCGCCGCGGCGGCAATCGCGTGGACGTGCAGGCGGCGATCGAGGGCGACGACGAGCGCAGCCGCTCGATCGCCTCGCTGCGGCGCGCGCGGGAACGCGAGCGGCGTCAGCAGGAGCTCGCCCGCCTGCGGTCCGGCGCCGAGCGCGTGGTGCGCGACGTCGTCATCCCGGAGGCGATCACCGTCCAGGAACTCGCCAACCGCATGGCCGCCCGTGGCGGCGAGGTGGTGAAGGCGCTGTTCCGCATGGGCGTGATGGCGACGCTGACCCAGACCATCGATGCCGACACCGCCCAGCTGGTGGTCGAGGAATTCGGCCACCGCATCCGCCGGGTGGCGGATTCGGATGTCGAGCAGGGCATCCAGGGCGCGGCCGATGTCGACACCGACCTGCAGGTCCGCCCGCCGGTCGTCACCATCATGGGCCATGTCGACCACGGCAAGACCAGCCTGCTGGACGCGCTGCGGAAGGCCGACGTGGCGGCGCACGAGGCGGGTGGCATCACCCAGCATATCGGCGCCTACCAGGTGCAGATCGCGGACGGGTCGAAGGTGACCTTCATCGACACCCCGGGCCACGCCGCCTTCACCGCCATGCGGTCGCGTGGCGCGCAGGTGACGGACATGGTCGTGCTGGTGGTCGCGGCGGATGACGGCGTGATGCCGCAGACGATCGAGGCGATCAACCACGCCAGGGCGGCGAACGTCCCGATCATCGTGGCGGTCAACAAGATCGACAAGGACGGCGTCCGGCCCGAGCGGGTGAAGCAGGAGCTCCTGCAGCACGAGGTCGTGGTCGAGAGCCTCGGTGGCGACACCATGGAAATCGAGGTCTCGGCGACTAAGAAGATCAACCTCGACAAGCTGCTCGAGGCGATCTCGCTGCAGGCCGAGGTGCTGGACCTGAAGGCCAACCCGGACCGCGCGGCCGAGGGCACCGTGATCGAGAGCAAGCTCGATCGCGGCCGCGGTCCCGTCGCCACCGTGCTGGTGCAGAAGGGCACGCTGAAGACCGGGGACATCGTCGTGGCCGGCGCCGAATGGGGCCGGGTGCGCGCGATGCTCGACGACAAGGGCCGCCAGCTGAAGACCGCCGGCCCGTCCCTGCCGGTCGAGATCCTCGGCCTGTCGGGCGTCCCCTCCGCCGGCGAGAATTTCGTCGCGGTGACGGACGAGACCCAGGCGCGCGAGATCTCGGAGTTCCGCCAGCGCAAGCTGCGCGACAAGGCCTCGGCCTCGGCCGTCGCCGGCCGCGGCACGCTGACCGACATGCTGGCCCGCATCCAGGCCGGCGTGCAGAAGGAAGTCGCGGTCGTCGTCAAGGCCGACGTGCAGGGCTCGGCTGAGGCGATCGGCGTGACGCTCGGCAAGCTGGGCAACGAGGAGGTCCGGGTCCGGGTGCTGCACAGCGCCGTCGGCCAGATCACCGAAAGCGACATCCAGCTGGCCAAGGCGTCCAACGCCGTGGTCGTCGCCTTCAACGTCCGCGCCACCACCCAGGCGCGGGAGATGGCACAGCGCGACGGCGTCGACATCCGCTACTACTCGATCATCTACGAGGTGTCGGACGACATCGAGAAGATGTTCAAGTCGAAGCTGGCCCCGGTGGCGCGCGAGAACTTCCTCGGCTACGCGCAGATCCTGCAGGTCTTCGAGGTCAAGAAGATCGGCAACGTGGCCGGCTGCCGCGTGACGGAAGGCGTGGTCAAGCGCGGCTGCGGCGTCCGCCTGCTGCGCGACGGCGTGGTGATCCACCAGGGCGAGCTCAGCACGCTCCGCCGCTTCAAGGACGACGTGAAGGAAGTCACCAACGGCTACGAATGCGGCATGTCCTTCGCCAACTACAACGACATCCGCGTCGGCGACCAGATCGAGTGCTACGAGACGGAGATGGTGACCGCGGCCTGATCCGCGCCCCACTCCGGTGAATGACCGGGGCGCGGCGCCGCAGGGTGCCGCGCCCCTTTGCTTTTCCGACCAGAGCTTTTCGAGAAGAGGGTTCGACCCCCATGACCAAGCGCCACGCCGGAGCCGGCGAGGGCCCCTCTCAGCGCCAGTTGCGCGTCGCCGAGGAAGTGCGCCACGCGCTCTCCGCCGTCCTCGCCCGGGCGGACTTCCGCGACCCCGACCTCGCCGGCGCGCGGGTGACAGTGACCGAGGTCCGCGCCTCCCCGACCTCAAGCACATGACCGCCTTCGTCAGCGGCCTGGGCAAGGAGCTGCCGGAGGCGGCAATCCAGGGCGCTGAAGCGCGCCGCGCCCTATCTGCGCGGGCAGGTGGCCAAGGCGGTGCGGCTGCGCTCGGCGCCCGACCTGCATTTCCAGCAGGACACCGCGCTCGACTACGCCATGCAGATCGACCGTGCGCTGCGCCAGCCCGAGGTGGCGCGTGATCTCGAGCCGAAGCCGAAGGATGACGAGGCGTGAACCATCATCCCGGCAAGCCCCATTCCGGCAAATCCGGCGGCCAGCACGGCCGTCACCGCCAGCGCAAGCCAAAGGGCCGGCCGCTGGATGGCTGGCTGATCGTCGACAAGCCCTCCGGCATGGGCTCGACCGACGTGGTCAACCGGCTGAAGCGGCTGTTCGACGCGCAGAAGGTCGGCCATGGCGGCACGCTGGACCCGCTGGCGACCGGCGTGCTGCCGATCGCCTTCGGCGCCGCGACCAAGACCGTCCCCTATGTCATGGACGGCACCAAGACCTACCGCTTCACGCTGCGCTTCGGCGACCTGCGCGACACCGACGATGCCGACGGCAAGACCATCGGCACTTCCGATGTCCGTCCGACGGACGAGCAGATTCAGGCGGCGTTGCCGGCCTTCCGCGGCGACATCATGCAGGTCCCGCCAATCTTCTCCGCCATCAAGGTGGCCGGCGAGCGGGCCTACGACCTGGCGCGCGAGGGCCAGGTTGCGTGAGCTCGCCCCGCGCCCCGCCCGGGTCGACCGGTTCGATCTGGAGAGCCGCCCGGACGCCGACACGGCGATCTTCACCGTGCAGAGCGGCAAGGGCGTCTATATGCGCTCCCTCGCCCGCGACCTGGCGCGGGCCTGCGGCACGGTCGGGCATATCGCCACCCTGCGCCGCATGCGGGTCGGGCCGTTCCATGAGGACAAGGCGATTCCGCTGGACAAGCTCGGCCTGCCGGGCGATACGCCTGCCCCTTCCCCGGACCTCCTGCTTCCCGTTGCGACCGCGCTGGCCGACATCCCGGCGCTGGCCCTGACGGAGGCGGAGGCCATGCGGCTGCTGCAAGGCCAGGCCCTCGGGCTGGTCGAATTCATGGGCCGCATTCCTGACGATGCCAACCCCGCGGGGGGCCTGGTGCGCGTCATGGCGGGGGACGGTTCGTGGGGCTCTGCCGCCTGGACTCCGGCCTTGTGGTGCCGGAACGACTGGTGGCCCAGGAAGGCTCCCCGACCGGCGGTTGAAATATGCCGCAGGCCCCGAAGGGCCCGGCCAAGACGGAGAACAACCCGATGTCGGCAGTGTCCCCCGAGCGCCGCAAGGCGCTGATCACCCAGTACCAGACCAAGCCCGGCGACACCGGCAGCCCCGAAGTGCAGGTCGCCCTGCTGTCGGAGCGCATTTCCGGTCTGACCGAGCACCTCAAGACCCACGCCAAGGACTTCCATAGCCGGCGCGGCCTGCTGGTGCTGGTCGGCCAGCGCCGTGGCCTGCTCGACTACCTGAAGAAGAAGGACGCCGAGCGTTACACGCGCCTGATCGGCAGCCTCGGCCTGCGCCGCTAGCCAGCGGCGCCACCTGGGCCGGATTCCGGCCCGGGCCGGCGTTCCGGGGGGCAACTCCCCTTCGGGCGCCAGAATCCCGTGGTAATCGGGCCAGCCCCGCGCCATATGCTTCGCCCGGAGCCGGTGAGCCGACATGTGGTCGGGTTCTGCCGGGCCACCGCCGCGCACGCGGCGGGCTGACAGGACAAGCCGCGATCCCTGCCCGGGACGGCGACGGCGTTTCCGGCCACATGGAGCCCCGGCGACGGGGGCGGTCGTCCCGCAAGGGATGGCTCGCAGTCCATGCAGCCCGAAGCGCCGAGCCAATGCCCCTTGGGGCGCCCCTTAGGGACTTCGGCTGAAGACTGCCAACCCACCGCGTCGCACCATTCCGGATCGCCTGTGGCCAGCCTGGCCGCGGGCTCGCCGGCCTTGAAGCCAAGCCGCACCCCCGATGGGTCCGGCCGGACCGGATGCGCGGGGAAGGGCCCCGGCCTGCGGTCCCACGAAGGAACGACGCATGTTCGAAAACTACTATCGCAAGGACATCTCCTGGGGCGGCCAGCTTCTGACGCTGGAGACCGGCAAGGTTGCCCGTCAGGCCGATGGCGCCGTCATGGCCCGGCTCGGCGACACCATCGTGCTCTGCACCGTGGTCGGCGCCCGTTCGGTGAAGCCGGGCCAGGACTTTTTCCCGCTGACCGTGAACTACCAGGAGAAGGCCTTCGCCGCGGGAAAGATCCCTGGCGGCTTCTTCAAGCGCGAGGGCCGTCCCTCCGAGAACGAGACCCTGGTCTCCCGCCTGATCGACCGGCCGCTGCGCCCGCTCTTCCCGGACGGGTTCCGCAACGAGGTCCAGGTGATCGCGACCGTGCTGTCGCATGACCTCGAGAACGATCCCGACATGGTGGCGCTGGTCGGCTGCTCCGCCGCCCTGACGCTGTCCGGCATTCCCTTCTTCGGCCCGGTCGGCAGCGCCCGCGTCGGCTACATCGACGGCCAGTACGTGCTGAACCCGACCATGGCGCAGCGCCAGACCAGCAAGCTGGAACTGGTGGTCGCCGGCACCGCCGAGGGCGTGCTGATGGTCGAGTCCGAGGCGCAGGAGCTGTCCGAGGAGGTCATGCTCGGCGCCGTCGAGTTCGGCCACAAGGGCTTCCAGCCGGTCATCCAGGGCATCATCGAGCTGGCCGAGCGCGCCGCCAAGGAGCCCTGGGCGCTGCCCGAGGCCTCCGAGGCCGAGACCACGCTGAAGGCCCGCATCGCCGAGCTGGGCCGCGAGGCGATGGTCGAGGCCTACAAGGAGACCCAGAAGCTGGTCCGCCAGGGCAAGGTGGCCGAGGTCAAGAAGGCCGTCGTCGCCAAGCTGACCGAGGAGGGCCTCGATGCCGGCGCCGCCAAGGGCCTGCTGAAGGAGCTGGAGGCGGACGTGGTCCGCAACAACATCCTCGACACCGGGCTCCGCATCGACGGCCGTGACACCCGGACGGTCCGCCCGATCGTGGCCGAGGTGGGCGTGCTGCCGCGCGCGCATGGCTCGGCGCTGTTCACCCGCGGCGAGACGCAGGCCTTCTGCGTGGCGACCCTCGGCACCGGCCAGGACGAGCAGATCATCGACGCGCTGCCGGGCGAGTACCGGGAGCACTTCATGCTCCACTACAACTTCCCCCTACTCGGTGAACGAGACCGGCCGCATGGGCAGCCCGGGCCGGCGCGAGATCGGCCACGGCAAGCTCGCCTGGCGCGCCATCCGGCCGCTGCTGCCGGAGAAGGAGAAGTTTCCCTACACCCTGCGCGTGGTGTCGGAGATCACCGAGTCGAACGGCTCCTCCTCGATGGCGACCGTCTGCGGCACCTCCCTCTCGCTGATGGATGCGGGCACGCCGCTGAAGCGGCCCTGCGCCGGCATCGCCATGGGCCTGATCAAGGAGGACCGCGGCTTCGCCGTGCTGTCCGACATCCTCGGCGACGAGGATCACCTGGGCGACATGGACTTCAAGGTGGCCGGGTCCGAGCAGGGCATCACCGCCCTGCAGATGGACATCAAGATCACCTCGATCACCTTCGACATCATGCGCCAGGCGCTGGCGCAGGCGAAGGACGGCCGCATCCACATCCTCGGCGAGATGGCCAAGGGCCTGTCCGGCAACCGCGGCGACGTGGCGCAGAACGCGCCGCGCATCACCATGATGTCGGTGCCGAAGGAGAAGATCCGCGACGTGATCGGCTCGGGCGGCAAGGTCATCCGCGAGATCTGCGAAGTGACGGGCTGCAAGGTCGACATCGACGACGATGGCACCATCAAGGTCGCGGCGACTTCGACCGAAGCGGCGCAGAAGGCGATCGACTGGATCCGCGGCATCGTGGCGGAGCCCGAGGTCGGCGTGATCTACAACGGGAAGGTCGTGAAGACCGCCGATTTCGGCGCCTTCGTGAACTTCCTCGGCGCCAAGGACGGCCTGGTCCATATCAGCGAACTGTCGAACGAGCGGGTGAACCGCACGAACGACATCGTGAATGTCGGCGACCAGGTGAAGGTGAAGGTCCTCGGCTTCGATGACCGCGGCAAGGTGAAGCTGTCCATGCGGGTGGTCGACCAGGCCACCGGCGCCGACATCACCGAGCAGGTCGGCGCCCGCCGGCCGCGCGCCGAGGGTGAGGGCGACGACCGTGGCCCGCGTCGCGACCGCGGCCCGCGCCGCGAGCGTAGCGACGCCGCCGAGTAAGGCGGGAAAGGTGCGGCCGGGGTCCTGTACGGGGCCCGGCCGACCCAATTGGCGAACGTCCAGGATTGTCGAGGGTAGAGGCGTGAAGGCGATCAACGCGATCCGCATGGGCGGGGTCGAGGTTCTGCCGCTGGTCGAAGGCGGCAAGGGTGTAGCCGTCTCGAACGGTGCGACCTGCGGCGGCTGGGCATCCGGCGGCGGGGTCGGCACCTTCTCGGCGGTGAATGCCGACAGCTACGATGCGGACGGCACCCTCATCCGGCAGGTCTACCACGGCAAGACGCGCCGCGACCGGCATGAGGAACTGGTGGCCTACGGCATCGCTGGCGGCATCGCCCAGGCCCGCGAGGCGCATGAGCGCAGCAACGGCCAGGGCCGCATCCATGCCAATATTCTCTGGGAGATGGGCGGGGCGGAACGCGTCGCGCGCGGCATCCTGGATGGCGCCAAGGGGCTGGTGAACGGCATCACCTGCGGGGCCGGCATGCCCTACCGGCTGGCCGACATCGCCCGCGAGTACAACGTCCACTATTATCCTATCATCTCCTCCGCCCGTGCCTTCGTGGCACTGTGGAAGCGCAGCTACAGCAAGGCGCGCGAACTGCTGGGCGGCGTGGTCTACGAGGATCCCTGGCTGGCCGGCGGGCATAACGGCCTGTCGAACTCCGAGGACCCGCAGGTGCCGGAGGATCCCTATCCCCGCGTGCTGAAGCTGCGCCAGCAGATGCGCGAGCTCGGCCTGGGCGACGTGCCGATCATCATGGCCGGCGGCGTCTGGTGGCTGGAGGAATGGGCCGACTGGATCGACAACCCCGAGCTCGGGCCGGTCGCCTTCCAGTTCGGCACGCGGCCTCTGCTGACCCAGGAAAGCCCGATCTCGGATGCCTGGAAGCAGCGCCTGCTGACCCTGCAGGCCGGCGACGTGCTGCTGCAGCGCTTCTCCCCGACCGGCTTCTACTCCTCGGCCGTGCGGAACGACTTCATCCGGGAGCTCGAGGCGCGCAGCGAGCGGCAGGTCGCCTACACCGCCGAGCCGGTCGGTGACCACACCGCGGAATACGCGGTCGGCCCGCGCAAGCGGAAGGTCTGGCTGACGCCGCATGACCTGGAGCGGGTGCGCAGCTTCGAGGCCGCGGGCTTCGTCGAGGCGATGCGCACGCCGGACAACACGCTGATCTTCGTCACCCGCGACAAGCAGGCCGAGATCATCAAGGACCAGGTCGACTGCATGGGCTGCCTGTCGGCCTGCCGCTTCAGCAACTGGTCGCAGCACGAGCCGGACTACGACACGGGCAAGAAGGCCGACCCGCGGAGCTTCTGCATCCAGAAGACGCTGCAGGACATCGCGCATGACGGCGCGCTGGAGCACAACCTGATGTTCGCTGGGCACAATGCCTACCGCTTCGGCTCGGACCCTTTCTATTCGAATGGCTTTATCCCGACAGCGAAGCAATTGGTCGAGCGGATCCTGACCGGCCGCTGAGCGGCTGCGTCTGGCACCGCGCTTGCAACGACCGCCGCGCAGCAGGAGCGCGGCGGCCATGTCCATCCTTATCGAAGCCGAACCAGCCCCCTCGCGGCCGAGCGTGCCGCGACCGCGCTGGTCATCATCGACATGCAGCGGGACTTCCTGCTGCCTGGCGGTTTCGGCGAGGCGCTCGGCAACGACGTCTCGCGGCTCGCCGCGGCGATCGGTCCCTGCCGGGCGGTGCTGGCCGCCGCCCGCACCGCCGGGCTGCTGGTGATCCATACCCGCGAAGGCCACCGCCCCGACCTGACCGACTGCCCGCCGGCGAAGTGGGAGCGTGGCCCGCCCGGCCGGCGGATCGGCGATCCCGGCCCGATGGGCCGCATCCTGATCCGCGGCGAGCCGGGGCACGACATCGTCCCCGAACTGGCGCCGGTCCCGGGCGAGGTGGTGCTGGACAAGCCTGGCAAGGGCGCCTTCTGCGAGACCGATCTCGACCTGATCCTGCGCAACCGCGGCATCCGCACCCTGCTGGTCTGCGGCGTGACCACCGAGGTCTGCGTCAACACCACGGTGCGCGAGGCCAATGACCGCGGCTATCGCTGCGTGGTGCTGGCGGATTGCTGCGGGTCCTACTTCCCGGAATTCCACGCGATGGGCCTGGCGATGATCAAGGCGCAGGGCGGGATCTTCGGCTGGGTGGCGGATTCCGCCGCGGCGATGCGGGCGCTGGCCTGAAAGGCCGTCCACGCGCCGGGTGCCAGACCTCAAAGAAAAAGATGAGGGGTCCGGGGAAAATACCTTCTCCCCGGCCTTTCTTGTTCCCGGTCTACACGCCGCGCAGCGCGAGCAGCGCGGCGCCGACCGCCGCTTCCCCGAGCGCGCCGGCAGCATCGGCACGCCGAGCTGCCGGGCGCGGATGGCGGTCCAGGTGGCATTGCCGGCGCCGCTGCCGAGGCTGCGGACCGAGCGCAGCGGCGGCGCGCCGAGCGCGGCCAGGCGGAGGTAGCCCAGCGCCTCGATCCGCGCGATGCCCTCCAGCAGTCCGTGCAGGAAGGCCGTGTCGTCTGCAGGGCGCGGCGTCTCGCGCGGCGGCAGGGCGGGATCGGCGATGGGGAAGCGTTCCCCGGGCCCGGGCAGCGGGTAGTAGTCGAGGCCGGTCGGGAGCGATGGATCGATGCCGGCGGAAAGCCGCGCCAGCGCCGCCGGGTCGAAATGCCGCGCCAGCGCCCGGCCGCCGCTATTGGATGCGCCGCCGGCCAGCCAGAGCCCGCCCAGGCGATGGCTGTAGACGCCGTATCCCGGCGCCACCACCGGCCGGTCGCAGGCGAGTTTCAGGGTCAGGGTGGAGCCGAGCACCGTCACGCCCTCCCCGGGCTCGCTTGCGCCGGCGGCGAGGAAGGAGGCGCAGCCATCCGTGGTGCCGGCGCAGACCACCGCGCCGCGCGGCAGGCCAAAGCGGCCGGCCGCGATCTCGCCCAGCGCGCTGCCGGGCACTGCCACCTGCGGCAGAAGGGCGGTGTCGAGGCCGGTCGCCCCCAGCCAGCCGGGCCAGCACTGGGCAACGGGATCGTAGCCGGTCTTCAGCGCATTGTTCTCGTCGGTGTGGTCCCAGCGGCCGAGCAGCGTCCCGAGGATCCAATCGGCTTGATGCAATAGGTGCGCGACGCCGGGCCGCGCCTGCATCCCGAGCGCCTTGGCCAGTGGCGAGGTGGCGCCGCGCGCCGGGCTGCCGGCGGGCGCGACGCGGGCAATGGCCGCCACCGCCGCGGCTGGCGCCGGCGCGTCGTACATCGCCGGGGGACCGACCGGCCGCCCCGCCGCATCCAACGCCAGCAGCGTTCCGGAGGTGCCGGCAACCGCGATGCGGCGCACCGCGTCCAGCGGCACCTGGGCGAGGGCGGCGTCCAGCGCCTCCAACCAGGCCGCCGGCTCCGTCGCGCGCGTCGGCGGCAGCGGCATGCCGGCCTGCGCCACCACCTGCCCCGTCGCGTCCAGCACCGCCACCCGCAGGCCGGAGGTGCCGAGGTCGATCCCCAGCGCCACGCCCATTCAGGCCAGCACGCGGCTGGCGAGGATCTCCTCCGGCCCGATGGTCATCAGCGCCTCGGCCGTCACCGCCTCGGGCCGCTCCTCGAACAGCCGCACCGCCTGGCGCAGCCGCGCACGGTCGAGCGCATTGCGCACGCTGCGCGCATTGGCGAAATGCGGCTGCCGCATCCGCGCCGCGAGGTATTGCACGAAGGCGTCCTTCGCCTCCGGGCTGAAGCGGTAGTTCTGCGCCGCCAGCATCAGCTCGGCGATGCGCATCAGCTCCCCGGCGTCATAGTCGGGAAAGTCGACGTGATGCGCGATGCGCGACCGCATGCCGGGATTGGAGCCGAAGAAGCGTTCCATCCGGTCGGCATAGCCGGCGAGGATGACGACGAGGTCGTTGCGGCGGTTCTCCATCACCTGCAGCAGGATCTCGATCGACTCCTGCCCGTAGTCGCGCTCGTTCTCCGGCCGGTAGAGGTAGTAGGCCTCGTCGATGAAGAGCACGCCGCCCATCGCCTTCTTCAGGATCTCCTTGGTCTTCGGCGCGGTGTGGCCGATGTACTGACCGACCAGGTCGTCGCGGGTGACGGAGACGAGCTGATTGGTATGGATATAGCCGAGCCGGTGGAGAATATCCGCCATCCGCGCGGCGACCGTGGTCTTGCCCGTTCCCGGGTTGCCGGTGAAGGACATGTGCAGCGTCGGCGTCTCGCTGGTCAGGCCCATGTCGCGGCGCAGCCGGTCGACCAGCAGCAGCGCCGCGATCTCTCGGATGCGGCGCTTCACCGGGGCGAGGCCGACCAGCGTGCGGTCCAGTTCCTCGAGCACCGCGCCGAGGCCCGAGGCCTCGAAGGCCGCGCGCAGGTCGACGGTCGCCGCCGCGTCCATGCGCTAGTACCGCTCGCCCATCGGCTTGGCCGCGGCATAGGCCCGCGTGGTGTAGCGGATGTCGCGGCCGTTCGTCTCCTGCCGCTCCAGCGCGAAGCCGGGCTCCTCCGCCGGCCGGTCCGTCAGGAAGGAGAGCCGGAGGCTCTCCCAGGTATGGGTGCTGTCGAAGGCGCTGAGCCGGATATAGGCGCGGCCGCCATGCACCTTGCGGCATTCGCCGAGCTCGTAGAGCACCGCGGCGGGGTCCTTGAGATCGAACATCGGCAGGCCCCACATCTCCCAGTAGGTGTTTCTTGGATGCGGGTCGTCGGTGTATTCGATGTTCACCGCCCAGCCGTTGCGGATGCAGTAGCCGACCTGGGCGGCGATTTGCGCCTCGGTCAGGTCGGGCAGGAAGCTGAAAGTGCCTTGGGAGAGGCGCATCGATCCTGGTCCTTCAGGCGACGGAGACGGTGGGGACGAAATCGGGCGTGTCGGTCGAGGCGTAGTCGAAAGTCACGTCCTTCCAGATCTCCAGCGCCTGGGCCAGCGGCGTGCAGTGGCGCGCCGCGGCGGCCAGGATGTCCGGCCCCTCCGCCATGATGTCGCGGCCCTCGTTCCGCGCCAGCACCATGCATTCCAGGGCGACGCGATTGGCGGTGGCGCCGGCGGCGATGCCCATGGGGTGACCGATGGTGCCGCCGCCGAATTGCAGCACCACGTCCTCCCCCAGCAGGGTCAGCAGCTGGTGCATCTGCCCGGCATGGATGCCGCCCGAGGCCACCGGCATCATCCGCCGCAGCCCGGCCCAGTCCTGCTCGAAGAACAGCCCGTGCTCGAGCCGCTGCGGATTGTGCGGCTCGCGGCAGATGTCGTAATAGCCGGCGGTCGTCGCCGGGTCGCCTTCCAGCTTGCCGACCACGGTGCCGGCATGGATGTGGTCGACCCCGCGAGGCGCATCCACTTGGCTATGACGCGGAAGCTGACGCCATGCGTCTTCTGCCGCGTATAGGTCGAATGCCCGGCGCGGTGCAGGTGCAGGATCATGTCGTTGCGCCGCGCCCATTTCGCCATGGACTGGATCGCGGTGTAGCCGATGACGAGGTCGATCATGATGATGGAGGAGCCGAGCGACCTGGCGAATTCCGCCCGCTCGTACATGTCCTCCATCGTCCCGGCGGAGACGTTGAGGTAGGTGCCCTTCACCTCGCCGGTCATCGCCTGGGCGCGGTTGACGGCTTCCATGCAGTAGAGGAACCGGTCGCGCCAGTGCATGAAGGGCTGGCTGTTGATGTTCTCGTCATCCTTGGTGAAGTCGAGCCCGCCCTTCAGCGCCTCGTACACCACGCGGCCGTAGTTGCGGCCCGAGAGCCCCAGCTTCGGCTTCACCGTGGCGCCCAGCAGCGGGCGGCCGAACTTGTCGAGCCGCTCGCGCTCGACGACGATGCCGGTGGCGGGCCCGTCGAAGGTCTTCACATAGGCGACCGGCAGCCGCATGGTCCTCGAGCCTGAGCGCCTTCAGCGGCTTGAAGCCGAAGACATTGCCGATGATCGAGGCCGAGAGGTTGACGATCGAGCCCGGCTCGAAGAGGTCGAGGTCATAGGCGATATAGGCAAACCACGAGCCCGGCGCGCCGGGGACGGGGTCGATCCGGTAGCACTTGGCGCGGTAGTGGTCGGCCGCCGTCAGCCGGTCCGTCCAGACCACCGTCCAGGTGGCGGTCGAGCTTTCGCCGGCGACCGCGGCCGCAGCTTCCTCCGGGTCGACGCCGTCCTGCGGCGTGACCCGGAAGCAGGCGAGGATGTCCGTCTGCTTCGGCTGGTAGTCCAGGTCGAAGTAGCCCATCTCCTTGTACTTCATGACGCCCGCGTCGTAGCGGCCGCGTGGAGGGCTGGCGACGTTCATCCTCGTGTCTCCCTGGAAGCGGGTCAGGCGGCGCGCGCGGCACCCCCGATGACGGGGTCGAGCGCGCCGCGGGCGTAGAGCGCGGCCATCGCCGGCAGCGGCATCGGCTTCAGCTTCGGCGCCTGGCCGGCGGTGCCGAATTCCTCGAAGCGCCGGGCACAGAGCGCGGTCAGCGCCGCCATGGCCGGCTTCATGAAGGCGCGCGGGTCGAACTCGCCGCGCTTCTCCGTCGCCACGCGGCGGAATTGCCCGGCCATGGCGATGCGGCAATCGGTGTCGATGTTGATCTTGCGGACGCCGTGGCGGATGCCTTCCTGGATCTCGGCCACCGGCACGCCCCAGGTCTGCGGCATCTGCCCGCCGAATTCGTTGAAGATGTCCTGCAGCTCCTGCGGGACGGAGGAGCTGCCATGCATCACCAGGTGCGTGTTCGGCAGCCGCGCATGGATGGCGCGCACCACCTCCATCGCCAGGATGTCGCCGGTCGGCGCACGGGTGAACTTGTAGGCGCCGTGGCTGGTGCCGATGGCGACGGCCAGCGCATCGACGCCGGTGCGCGCCACGAAATCCTGCGCCTGGGCCGGGTCGGTCAGCAGCTGGTCGCGGGAGAGCACGCCCTCGGCGCCGTGGCCGTCCTCCTTCTCTCCCTGGCCGCTCTCGAGCGAGCCGAGGCAGCCGAGCTCGCCCTCGACCGAGACGCCGACGCCATGCGCCATCTCGGCGACCTTGGCGGTGACGGCGAGGTTGTAGTCGTAGTCGGCCGGCGTCTTGCCGTCCTCGCGCAGCGAGCCGTCCATCATCACGCTGGTGAAGCCGTGCTGGATCGCCGAGAGGCAGGTGGCCGGCCGGTCGCCGTGGTCGAGATGGAGGCAGACCGGCACGTCGGGCCAGGTGGCGACCGCGCCCTGCACCATGGCGGTCAGCATGAAGTCGCCGGCATAGGCGCGGGCGCCGCGGCTGGCCTGGATGATCACCGGAGAGGCGGTCTTCGCCGCCGCCTCCATGATGGCGCGGAGCTGTTCCATGTTGTTGATGTTGAAGGCGGGCACGCCATAGCCTTGCTCGGCGGCGTGATCCAGCAATTGGCGAAGGGTGACGAAGGCCATGCGCATGTTCCCGTGATATGGACTCACCGTGCCCGGCGGCTGCGGTCGATGAGCTGCAGCACCATGGGCGTCATGATGAGCTGCATGGCAAGGTCGAGTTTCGATCCGGGGATGACGATGGAATTGGCCCGGGACATGAAGCTGTCCCGCAGCATCGAGGTCAGGTAGGCGAAGTCGATGCCGCGCGGGTTGCGGAAGCGGATCACCACCATCGATTCATCGGGCGTCGGTATCCAGCGCGCCATGAAGGGGTTGGAGGTATCGACCGTCGGCACGCGCTGGAAATTCACGTCCGTCTCGGCGAATTGCGGGCAGATGATGCGGACATAGTCCGGCATGCGACGCAGGATCGTGTCCATCACTGCTTCGGTGGAGTAGCCGCGCACCGACTTGTCGCGATGGATCTTCTGGATCCATTCGAGATTGATGACCGGCACGACGCCGACCTTCAGGTCGGCATGCCGGGCGATGTCCACCCGGTCGGTTCGCACCGCGCCATGCAGGCCTTCGTAGAACAGCAGGTCGGTGCCGCGGGGGAAGTCCGCCCAGTCGGTGAAGCTGCCGGCCGGCGCGCCGTGCTGCGCCGCCTCGGCCGCGTCGTGGATGTAGTGGCGGGTGCGGCCGTGGCCTTCCGCGGCATAGGTGGCGAAGACCGCCTCCAGCTCCTCCAATAGGTTCGCCGCCTCGCCGAAATGGCTGAAGTGGCGGTTGCCCGCTGCCTCGGCCTCCGTCATGGCGCGGCGCATCTCGGCCCGGTCGTGGCGGTGGAAGGCGTCGCCTTCGATCCAGGCGGCGGTGATGCCCTCGCGGCGGAAGATCTGCTCGAAGGTGTGCTTCACCGTGGGTGGTGCCGGCGCCGGAGGAGCCGGTAACCGAGATGATGGGGTGGCGGACCGACATCGCGCGCGTCCCCTCAGGACCGGAACAGGCCGCGGGCGCCGAACAGCGGGCGCTGCCCCGCCGCCGGCACGCCGTCCAGATGCAACGACACCACCCGCGCCACCTTGTCGCGCGACCCGAAGATCAGCGGCACGCGCTGGTGCAGCGTGTGCGGCGCGATCCCGAGGATCGGCACGAAACCATCCGTCGCGGTGCCGCCGGCCTGGTGCATCAGGAAGGCGATCGGGTTCGCCTCATAGACCAGGCGCAGCCGGCCGCGGCCATAGCCGGGCCGCGCATCGCCCGGATACAGGTAGATCCCGCCGCGCAGCAGCACCCGGTAGGCATCGGCCGCGACGCAGCCGAGCCAGCGCATGTTGTAGTCGGTGCCGCGCGGGCCCTCGGCGCCGGCGACGCATTCCTCGACGAAGGCGCGCACCGGAAGCGGCCAGTGCCGGGCGTTGGAGGCATTGATGGCGTATTCCCGCCTGGCCTCCGGCATACGGACATCCGCGCGGGTCAGGCGGAACTCGCGGATCCGGCGGTCGAGCGTGAAGATTTGCACCCCGACGCCCATGGTCAGCATCAGCACCGTGTGCGGGCCGTACAGCACGCAGCCGGCGGCCAGCTGGCGGTCGCCGGCGGCGGTGAAGGGCAGCGCGGGGTCGTCGTGCCGCTCGCTCGGCAGCAGGGAGAACAGCGTGCCGAGCGGCGCGTCGATGTCGATGTTGTTCGACCCGTCCAGCGGGTCCATCGCCACCGCGATCGGCGCGGCGCCGCGCAGCGCGACAGCGGCCGGCATTTCCTCGGAGGCCACGGCGGCGACCGGGGCCTTCTGCAGGTGCCGCAGGAACAGGTCGTTGGCGCGGACGTCGAGCGCCTTCTGGCCATCGCCGTCGTCGCTGGCGCCGACCACCCGGCCGAGCTCGCCGGCCAGCGGCCCCTCGGCGACCAGCTCGGCCAGTTCCGCGGCGGCGCGGGCCAGGGCGAAGATCGTCTCCGCCACGGCCTGGCGGCCGTGGCTGGGGCCGGCCCAGGCTTCCAGATGCTCCGCGAGCTGCGTCACGCCGCGTCCTCCCCCAACCGGCGCCTTCAGCGGCGCATCGGCTGGACCCGATGGGGCGACATTAGGCGGGCTGGCGGGGCCAAGAAATTCCTTTAATCTTGTCGTCAATGAAAGAAAAACTTGTCAATTTTTCCCGCCGCACCTCGCTCCGCCAGCTGCGCGCCCTGGGCGCGGTGGCCGGGACCGGCAGCGTGACGGCGGCGGCGGCGCAGCTTTCGCTGACCCCGCCCGCTGTCGCGCAACAACTGCGGTTGCTGGAGGACGCGCTGGCCGGCGTACCGCTGCTGGAACGCACGCCGGCCGGCATGCGCCCGACCGAGGCGGGGCGGGAGGCGCTGGCGGCGCTCGGCCGGATCGAGGCGGCTCTGGCGGATTGTGCCGCGGCGATCGAAGCACTGCGCGGCGTGGAAGGCGGCCGGGTCGCGGTCGGCGTGACCAGCACGGCGAAGTATTTCGCGCCCTTCGCCCTCGCCGCCTTCCAGCGCGCCCATCCCGGCGTCGAAATGCGGCTTTCGGTGGGCAATCGGCAGCAGGTTGTGGCGGCACTGGAGGGGTTCGAACTGGACCTGGCGGTGATGGGCTACCCGCCGGACCACTTCCCGGTGGAGCGCGCGGTGCTCGGCCCACACCCGCATGTGATCATCGCGCCGCCCGGGCATCCGCTCGCGCGGCGGCGGGCCATCCCGCTGGGCGCGCTGGTGGGGAGACCTTCCTGCTGCGCGAGCCCGGTTCCGGCACCCGCGACCTGATGCGGCGGCTGTTCGGCGCCGAGGTCGACGGGCCCCGGATGGAGATCGGCAGCAACGAGACGATCAAGCAGGCTGTCATGGCGGGGATGGGGATCGCGCTGCTCTCGGCCCATACCATCGCGGCGGAGCTGCGCGACGGGCGGCTGGCGATCCTCGACGTGGCGGGGCCGCCGGCGCTGCGGCAGTGGTTCCTGGTGCGCCGGACGGAGAAGCGGCTGCTGCCGGCGGCGCAGGCGATGTGGGACCATCTGGCGCGCCACGGGGCGGAATCCCTGCCGGCGCTGCCGGCCGAGGCGTAGATGCCGCCGCGCGACGAGTGCCAATCCACAAAGATAGAGGTGGGGCCAGGGAGGATACCTCCTCCCTGGCCTTGCCTGCTTCAGCCGACGACCCGCAGCCCGGCCGCGAAGCGCTGCCAATCTCGCCACGTAATGCGCCGCCGACCGGCGCAAATCCTCGGCGGCCGAGTCCGGCAGCACCCGCGCCACCTTGGCCGGGCTGCCGACGATCAGCGAGAAGTCGGGAAATTCCTTGCCCTCGGTCACCAGCGCATTGGCGCCGACGATGCAGAAGCGGCCGATCCGCGCCCGGTTCAGCACCGTCGCTCCCATCCCGATCAGGCTGCAATCGCCCACTGTGCAGCCGTGCAGGATGGCGTGGTGGCCGACCGTCACGTCCTCGCCCACCGTCAGCGGGCTGCCGCTGTCGGAATGCAGCATGGCGCCTTCCTGGATGTTGGTGCGGGCGCCGATCGCCATCGCTCTCGTTGTCGGCGCGGATGACGGCGCCGAACCAGACGCCGACATCCTCGCCGAGGGTGACGCGGCCGATGACATGCGCATCCGGCGCCACCCAGTAGCGGCCGGCCGGCGGCATCAGGGACAAGGTCGTGCAGGGCGTAGACGGGCATCGGCGTTTCCTCCTGGCCGGGCTTCATAGCCGGTCGCCGGTGATGGGGACATGGGAGGGCGGGTCGCTGGCCGGGAAGCTCTCGGCGCCTTCCTCGTCGAGATAGGCCTCGCGCTCCTCGACCAGCCGGCGGGCGAGGTCCCAATGCGCCGCGGCGCGCCCGTCCGGGCAGCCTTCCGCCTGCCAGATGGCATAGGCGCGTTCCTGGATGCGCTTGTGCAGATCGGTGTCGGACATTCCGGCCTCCTTGCTCCGTGCCGGGCCAGCTTGCCGCAAGCCGGTCCGGCGCCGCCATCACCCGCCTGCCAGCAGCCGCCACAGCAAGGGCAGCAGCAGCGCCGTCGCCAGCGCGTTCAGCCCCATCGCCAGCCCGCTGAAGGCCCCGGCGGTGGCGTTGACCGAAAGCGCCCGCGCCGTGCCGATGCCATGCGCCGCGGTGCCGATGGCGAGACCCCGCGCCCGCCAGTCCTTCACCCGTACCAGGTCGAGCACCGCCGGCCCCAGCGCCGCGCCGACCACGCCGGAGCAGATCACCACAGCGGCGGTCAGCGACGGCAGCCCGCCCAACCGCTCGGCGATGCCCATGGCGACCGGGGTGGTGACGGAGCGCGGAGCGAGCGAGGCGGTGACCTCCGGCGCCGCGCCGAGGGCCAGGGCGAAGGCGACGCCGGCGCCGGCCGCGAAGAGCCCGCCGGTGACCACCGAGATCGTCGCGGCGAGCGCCGAGCGCCGCACCACCTGCCATTGCCGGTGCAGCGGCACGGCCAGGGCGACGGTCGCCGGGCCGAGCAGGAAGTGGACGACCAGTGCGCGCCCTCGAAATAGGCGCGGTACTCGACCCCGCCGAGCAGCAGCGCCGCCGCTAGCAACGCCACCGCGAACAGCACCGGATTGGCCAGCGGGTGCCGGCGGAACAGCCGCTGGATCCGCAAGGCACCGAGCCAGGCGAGCAACGTGGCGGTCAGCGCCGCCAGGGGCTCCCGCGCCAGGTAGACCCAGATCTCCGATAGGTCGGTCATCAGCCGAGCCGCCGCAACAGCGCCTGCGCCAACCGCCCCGTCGCGGCAATGCCGAGCAGCGTACCGGCGACCACGGCCAGCGAGATCGGCGCCCAGTCCCGCGCCAGCAGCGGCAGATACAGCATCACGCCGACCCCGGCCGGGACGAAGAGCAGCCCGAGATTGCCGAGCAGCGCATCCGCCGTCGCGCCTAGCGCCAGGGCCGCCGGCCTGCCGCGCAGCACCAGCCCGGCGAAGAGCAGCACCATGCCGATCACCGGGCCCGGCACCGGCAGGTGCAGGGCGCGGACCAGGATCTCCCCGGCCAATTGGCAGACGAGCAGGGTGGTGAGCGCACCGATCATCCAGGACCTCCGGTCAACCCGCCGAGCATGCCTCCGGGCGGGTCTGTGCCCAACGCGCCGCGGGGAGTCGCGCTGCGGCGCCGGCGGCGCTAGCCTCTCGCCAAAGCACGGCAAAGAAGGAACGCGCCATGTCCTCGCTCAGCGCCCTCAACGGCCCCCGCATCAAGGTGGGCGCCCGGGCCGGCCAGGCCTATGAGACGATCGGGGTGAACCGCCTGACGCCCCTGATCGGCGCCGAGATCAGCGGCGTCTCACTCGGCGGGCCGATCTCCAACCGGCAGATGGACGAGATCCACCGGGCGCTGGCCGAGCACCTGGTGATCTTCTTCCGCGACCAGCACATGTCGCAGGAGCAGCACCTCGATTTCGGGCGGCAGTTCGGCGAGTTGCACCTGCACCCTGCGGCACCGCACGAGCCCGGCCACCCCGAGCTGATGATCATCAAGGCCGACGAGACCTCGGTCCGCGCCAATGGCGAGGGCTGGCATTCCGACGTCTCCTGCGACCTCGAGCCGCCGATGGGCAGCATCCTCTATATCCGCGAATGCCCGCCGGATGGCGGCGACACGCTGTTCGCCAGCATGTACGGCGCCTACGACGCGCTGTCCGACCGGATGAAGGCCTATCTGGAGGGCCTCACCGCCGAGCACAGCGGCGAGCATGTCTATCGCGGGATGTTCGCCAAGGAGGGCGTGGCCGACAAGGCCAGCTATCCCCGCGCCGAGCACCCGGTGGTGCGCACCCATCCGGTGACCGGGCGGAAGGCGCTCTACGTCAACCGCGGCTTCACCACCCGCATCCTCGGCATCCCGCGCGACGAGAGCGACGGCATCCTGGCCTGGCTCTACCAGCACATGGAGAACCCGCTGTTCCAGTGCCGCTTCCGCTGGCAGCCCAATCCCGTCGCGTTCTGGGACAACCGCTGTGCCCAGCACCGGGCGATGTGGGACTACTGGCCGAACCGGCGCTACGGCAACCGCGTCACGGTGAAGGGCGAGCGGCCGGTTTGATCGGCGGCGGCGGTCCTGTAGTTTCGCTGCCATGCTGAATGACCGCCGCATCCTGCTGATCGTCTCCGGCAGCGTCGCCGCCTACAAGGTGCTCGACCTGACCCGCCTGCTGCGGAAGGCGGGCGCTGCCGTCACCGCCATCCTCACCGCCGGCGGCGCCCGCTTCGTGACGCGGGAGGCGCTGGCGGGCATCACCGGCCAAAGGGTGCATGACGACCTCTGGGCCGCCGAGGCGGAGATCGGCCATATCCGCCTGGCCCGGCTGCCGGACCTGGTGGTGGTCGCCCCCGCCTCGGCCGACCTGCTGGCGAAGATGGCGAACGGGCTGGCGGACGACCTGGCCTCCACCGTCCTGCTGGCGACCCGCGCGCCCATCCTCGTCGCCCCGGCGATGAACCCGGCGATGTGGGAGCATCCGGCGACCCGGGCCAACCTGGCATCGCTTGCGGCGCGTGGGGTGCGGGTGGTCGGCCCCGGCGTTGGCGCCATGGCGGAGCCCGAGAGCGGTCCCGGCCGGCTGTCCGAACCCGTCGAGATCCTGGCGGCGATCGAGGCGCTGCTCTCCCCCGCCGGGCTTCCGCTGGCGGGGCGGCATGCGCTCGTCACCGCCGGTCCGACGCATGAACCGATCGACCCGGTGCGCTACATCGCCAACCGCAGCAGCGGCAAGCAGGGCTTCGCAATCGCCGCCGCGCTGGCCGCGCTCGGCGCCCGCGTCACCCTGGTGAGCGGCCCGGTCGGCCTGCCGGACCCGGCGGGGTCGGCGTCGTCCGGGTCGAATCGGCGCGCGAGATGCTCGCCGCCTGCGAGGCCGCGCTGCCGGCCGACATCGCCGTCATGGCCGCCGCCGTCGCCGACTGGCGGGTGGCGCGGGAGGCGACGCAGAAGCTGAAGAAGACGCCGGGCGCCGCGGCGCCGACCCTCGAGATGGCGCTGAACCCGGACATCCTGGCGACCCTGTCCCGCCACGCCCGGCGCCCCGGCCTGGTGGTGGGCTTCGCCGCCGAGACCGAGTCCGTCGTCGCCCACGCCACCGAGAAGCGGCTGCGCAAGGGCTGCGACTGGATCGTCGCCAATGACGTCTCCGGCGACGTCATGGGCGGCGAGCGCAACACCGTGCATCTCGTGACCGAAGCGGGGTCGAGGACTGGCCGGAACTGCCGAAGGCCGAGGTCGCGGGACGGCTGGCGTCGCGGATTGCCGAGACCGTGGCAAAGCCGCCCCCGGCTGACGCGGGGCGCCGCGGCGCTTGCGGACCCGGCGGGCACGATGCCATGCAGCAGCCCATGCCCGATGCCACAGCCGGCCCGCGCCCGGCGCCCCGCGCGATCCTGCCGGCCGAGGCCGCCACGCTGCTGCTGGACCGCCCCGGCGTGCTGGTCCGCCGGCTGCACCAGGTGCATTCCGCCATGTTCCAGGAGGAATGCGCCGCCTTCGGCGTGACCCCGGTGCAGTACAGCCTGCTGAGCCTGGTGCAGGCCGCGCCGGGGATGGACCAGCGCAGCGCCGCCGCCGGGCTGCGGCTGGACCGCTTCACCACCGCCGATGTCATCCGCCGGCTGCAGGCCGCCGGCTTCCTCCGCGTGGCGGCCGGGCCCGACCGCCGCACCCGGCTGCTGGCCCTGACCGCCGCCGGCGAGGCGGTGATGGCGGCGATGCAGCGGCCGGCGGCGCGGGCGCATGCAAGGCTGGTGGCGCCGCTGCCGGAGGCCGAGCAGGCCGTGCTGCTGCGGCTGCTGCGGCAACTGGTGGACGCGCATGAGGCCGAGGGCGCCGCCGCGCCCAAGGTCAGGTAGTGCGCGCCGCGAGCACGGACAGGATGGCGCGGACGATGCCCCGGTAGCCGGTGCAGCGGCAGAGATTGCCCGCCAGCTTCTCCCGCACCCGCGCGGCATCCGCCTGCGGCAGGCGCAGGACGATGTCGCGCGCGGTGACCAGCATCCCCGGGGTGCAGTAGCCGCATTGCAACGCGTGCTCCGCGGCGAAGGCCTCCCGCAGCTGGGCCATCACCGCATCGTCGTCGAAGCCCTCGATGGTGCGGATCGCGGCGCCGTCGCAGCTGCCGGCATGCAGCAGGCAGGCGCGGGCGGGGGCGCCGTCCACCTCCACCGTGCAGGCGCCGCAGACGCCGTGCTCGCAGCCGAGATGCGTTCCGGTGAGCAGCAGCTCCCCGCGCAGCAGGTCGGCTAGGTGGGTGCGCGGTTCGGCGGCCGAGGTGACGCGGTCGCCGTTGACGGTCAGGGTGATCATGCGGCCTGCTCCACGGCGCGGCGCAAGGCGGTACGGGCGAGCGCCGCGCGCCAGGGATCGTCAAGCGCCAGGCCGGCGACGATGCGGTCTGCTTCGGCTTCCGGCGCCGCCAGCAGCGCCGAGGCGTCCGGGATCACCAGCGGCGCGGCATCCAGCGCCGCCAGCACGGCGCGCGGTGCGGCGCCCGGCAGGGCCAGGACGCAGGCTGTGGCCTTCGAGAATTCGCCTGGCTTGCGGCAGAATTTCCAATGGCCCCAGCGCGCGGCCTCCGGCAGCACGGGCAGCTCCACCGCCACCAGCAATTCGTCGGCGCGCAAGGCGGTCTCCATCACGCCGGTGATGAAGCCGGCCAGCGGGATGCGCCGTTCTCCCTGCGGTCCGCGCGCGATGGCGACACCGGGGAAGGCAGGCAGCACCGCGACCCAGTCGGCCGCCGGGTCGGCATGCACGAGGCTGCCGCCGACGGTGCCGCGGTTGCGCACGGCGCGATAGGCGATGCGCCGCGCCACGCCCGCCAGGATAGCGCCCAGCCGCCCGGGCACCGCGCCGTCCTCGATCGCCGCATGGGTGGTGCCGGCGCCGATCCGCACGGTATCGCCGGTGGCCGCGACGCCGGCATAGAAGGGCAGGTGGCGTAGGTCGGCCAGTCGCTCCGGTGTCGCCACGCGTAGGTTCAGCATGGGGCCGAGCGACTGCGCACCGGCGACCGGCCGCGCACCCGCCGCCAGCAGCGCCAGCGCCGCTGGCCAGTCCGCCGGGCGGGCATAGTCGAAGGGGGCGGGCTTCATTGCCGGGCGCGCTCGATGGCGGCCAGCACGCGGGCCGGCGTGGCGGGCAGTTCCGTCACCTCGGCGCCGAGCGGCGCCAGCGCGTCGTTGATCGCGTTGAGGATCGCCGCCGGCGGGCCGATGGCGCCGCTCTCGCCGATGCCCTTCTGGCCGAAGCGGGTCCAGGGGCTCGGCGTCTCCATGTGGTCGATTCGGATATCGGGGACCTCGGTCGCACCGGGCAGCAGGTAGTCGGCCAGCGTCCCGGCCAGCGGCTGGCCCTCGGCGTCGAAGGGCATCTCCTCGTACAGCGCGGTGCCGATGCCCTGGGCGGTGCCGCCGAGCACCTGGCCGTCGACGATCATCGGGTTCACCAGCGTGCCGCCGTCCTCGACGATCACGTAGTCCTCCAGCGTCACCATCCCGGTATCCGTATCCACCTTCGCCACCACGGCATGGGCGGCATAGCTGTGGGTGCCGGTGTCGGGGTCGGGGCGGTAGCCGGCCGTCACCTCCAGCCCGCCGCGATCGACGCCGGCGGGCAGGTTCTGCGGCTGGCGGAACCAGGTGCGGGCGACCTGGTCGAGCGTGACCTGCGCCTCGCCGGCCTGCACCGCGCCGCCGCGCAGCACGGCGGCGCCCGGTTCCGCCTGCAGCAGGGCTGCGCCGATGGCCAGCGCCCGCTCGCCGAGCAGTCGGCAGGCCTCTGCCACCGCGCCGCCGGCCATGACCATGGCGCGGCTGCCCCAGGTCCCCGTGGAATACGGCGTCAGCGCGGTGTCGCCATGCACGACGCGGACGCGGGCCGGATCGACGCCGAGGATCTCGTGCGCCACCTGCGCCAGCGTCGTCTCCAGCCCCTGACCGTGGCTGTGCAGGCCGACGCGCAATCCCAGCACGCCATCGGGCGTGAAGCGCGCCTGCGCCTGCTCGAAGCCCGGCACGAAGGGGATTCCCCAGCCGTGGTAGACCGAGGTGCCGTGCGCGCCCTGCTCGCAAAAGACCGACAGGCCGAAGCCGACCGCCTCGCCGGTTGCCTGGCGGGCGCGGATGCCGGTCACGTCCACCGCTGCGACGGCGCGGCGCAGCGCCTCGGATAGTCGCCGCTGTCGAAGACCTTGCCGACAAGGTTGCGGTAGGGCATCGCCTCGGGCGGGACGAGGTTGGCGTGGCGCACGGCCTCCGCCGGCAGGCCGAGCTTGCGCGCCAGCGCGTCCAGCGTGGTCTCCATGGCGAAGCAGACGCCGGTGCGGGCGACACCCCGGTAGGGCAGGATCGGTGGCTTGTTGGTGCAGGCCGAGACGGTGCGGTAGCGGAAGCGCGGCAGGGTGTAGGGGCCGGGAAAGATGCTGCCGATCTGCGCCGCTTCCAGGCAGGCGCTGAAGGGATAGGCGGAATAGGCGCCTGCATCGACCGTGGCGTCCACCTCGGCGCCCAGCAGTCGGCCCGCCGCATCGGCCCAGGCGGTGACGACGTAGTGGTGCTCGCGGCAATTGGCGTTGGCGGTCAGCTGTTCCAGCCGGTCCTCCAGCCAGCGCACCGGGCGGTGCAGGCGGATCGCCAGCGCGGCGCAGACCAGCTCTTCCGGCAGCAGGATGCCCTTGTAGCCGAAGCCGCCGCCGACATCGGGGGCGACGACGCGCACCTGGCCCTCGTCCAGCCCCAGGCATTCGGCGATGCCGGTCTTGGTCACGTGCGGCATCTGCGCCGCGCTGGTGACGACCAGCTGGTCCAGCCGCAGATCCCATTCCGCCAGCACGCCGCGGCCCTCGATCGGCGCCATGCTCTGCCGCGCGGTGCGCAGCACCCGCACCACCTTGGCGGCGGCGACGGCATCGAGGTCCGAGAGATCCTCCTCCGCCGGGTCTCCAGGAAGGCGTTGTCCGGCCAGTGCTCATGGATCAGCGGCGCGCCGGGGCGCAGGCCGCCAGCATGTCGGCGATGGCCGGCAGCGCTTCGAACTGCAGTCTGCAGGCGGCGGCGAGGTCCTCGGCCTCGGCCCGGGTCGCCGCGACGCAGGCGGCGACGGGCTCGCCCACATGCCGCAGCTTGCCGCGCGCCAGCGCCGGCTGCTCGGATGGCCGGAAGCCGGGCAGGGCGGAATTGGCGCGGATCGGGCCGATCTCCGGCAGGTCCTCGGCGGTGAAGACGCGGTGTTCCGCGCCCCCGGGCTTCGCCACGCCGAGCAGCCGCGCATGCGCGACGGGGCTGCGCAGGAAGGCGACCTCAAGCGTGCCCGCGGGGCGGATATCGCCGACATAGCGGCCGCGGCCATGAAGGAAGCGTGTGTCCTCCTTGCGGCGGAGGGAGGCGCCAACGCCCGCCCCATCCTGGCGCGGCGGGCTCAGCTCTGCGGCGCTCCGCGCATCGGACGCGCTCACGCGGCCTCGGCCAGCACGGCCCGCGGCAGCACCTCGGAATCCGCGTCGAAGCGCCGGCCGGCGCGCAGGCAGAAGGCCGGGCGTAGGAAGCGGTCGGCGGTCACCACCGTGCCCTTCGTTGTCCTCCAGCCGGAAGCGGCCGCGCTCGTCGTGCAGGACGGAGATGTCCGCCTCCGCCCCTGGCCGCAGCGCACCGATCTCGTCCTGCATCCGCAGCATCGCCGCGCAATGCGTGCTGACCATCGGCACCACCTGCCGCAGCGTCAGGCCCAGCGCCAGCATGCTGGTCATCGCCGAGGCGAGCGAGAAATTCTGCTTCCCCGCAAAGAGATGCATCTCCTCCTTGTCCGGATGCGTCTCCGGCGTGCCGCGCGGCTTCGGCAGGGTGGTGTTGTAGCCATGCATGTCGGCGCCGAGCGTGTCCGGCACCACCCCGGCATCGATCACCAGCCGCGCCATGCGGAAGGAGAAGTGGGAGCCATGCCCGACATCCACCTTCAGCCCGCGGGCGAGCGCTTCCCGCACCACCGGGTGCAGCGCGCCGTGCCGGTCGACGAAGCCGCCGGGATGCCGGGTGAAGGGATGCGCCAGCACGTCGCCGGGGCGCATGATCTCCAGCATCTCCGGCAGGATGGCGTCGGGATCGTAGGGCTCGCCCTCGCCCGGCATGGGCCAGAGCTGGCCGAAATGGATATACAGGGGCGGTCGAGCCCGCGGGCGATCTGGGCCGCCTTCCGCATCGCCGCATTGCCCCAGCGGGTGAAGCCGGCGATCTCGGCATGGCCCTTCACGCCGCGCACCAGGTCGGCATTGGCCTGGCCGGCACGGATCGTGTCCTCCACCGCGATGCAGTCGGGGCCATAGAGCTCGGGGTAGTAGTGGCCCTCGAGGCCGCCGACCATGTAGGCGGAGATGAAGGCCAGCACGCGCGGCTGGCCGAGGGCTTCACGATGTATTCCCGGAAGGCCGGGAAGGTCAGCACCGAGGGCCCGCCCTGATCGACCAGCGTGGTGACGCCCGACCGCACGCCGACCATGTCCGCATCCAGGCCGAAGCGGCCGGTGACGTAGCGGAAGACATGCGCATGGGTGTCGATCATTCCCGGCAGCACCAGCTTGCCGGACACGTCGGCCATTTCGGTCGCCGGGCCGGCGATGGCGCTGCCGATGGCGGCGATGCGGCCGTCCTGCACCGCGATGTCCATGATGCCATCCAGCCCCTGCGCGGGGTCCATCCGCATGGCCGCCGCGCAGGATCAGGTCGAAGGGCTTGGTCTGGTCGGACATGGCGCGGGCTCCGGAGGGCGGGCGGGGGTGGCAAGCAGCATGCCATGGCTGGAACCCAGTCTGGCCAGGGGAATAGGTGGCTGCACGCACATTTCCTGACCACCGGCCGCCCAAAGCGCGGGCGCCCGGGGCGCCGGACCCGCGTGCCCCGGCCGTTCCGGGCGTGGCACCCGCCTTGCTTGATCGCCTTCCCGCCAAGGTCCGCATCCGACGGGCCGCCCCGCGCCGAGGTGTCCCGCATGTTGAACCGCCGCTCCGTCCTGCTCGCCGGCCTCGCCATGCCGGCCCTGGCCCCGCCCCGGCCTCGCCGCCGATTCCGTCAGGATCGGCATGACCCAGCCGCTGACCGGCGCGGTCGCCGCCTCGGGCAATGTACGTCGCCAACGGCGCGAAGATCGCGACCGAGGTGCTGAACCGCGCCGGCGGCGTGCTCGGCCGGCCGATCCAGCTCATCCTCGAGGACAACAAGTCCAATCCGCGGGAGGCAGTGGCCTCGGTCGAGAAGCTGGTGCTGAGCGACAAGGTGCCGGTGCTGATCGGCGCCTGGTCCAGCACCTTCACCCTGGCAATCATGCCGAAGCTGGTCGAGTACAAGGTGCCGCTGCTGGTCGAGACGTCGTCGGCCGCGCGCATCACCACCTCGGGCAACCCCTGGGTCTTCCGCATCTCCCCGACCTCGGAGATGGAGGCGCTGGCCTTCGCCGAGCAGCTTTCGAAGTTCAACCCGCCGATCCGGAAAATCGGCTTCCTCTCGGTGAACAACGATTTCGGCCGGGGTGCGGCGGAGAAATTCGGCCAGGCGCTGGCCGCCAAGGGCATCGCCATCGGCCGGGGCGAGACGATGACGCCGGACGCCACCGACCTGGCGGCGCAGCTGACCGCGCTGAAGCAGACCGACAGCGACACCATCTTCGTCACCACCGGCGTCGAGCAGACCACGCTCGCCCTGCGCCAGGCGGTGGAGCAGCGGCTCGGCAAGCGCATCGTCACCACCGGCGGCGCCTTCCCCGACCAGCTCATCGCCAACCCGCTGCCGGCGGGCAATGAGAGCTTCCACATCCTGTTCTATGCGCCCTGGTTCCCCGAAAAGGCGCCGCACCCCGAACTGGCCGCCACCTACACTGAGGAGTGGAACAAGAAAGGCTGGGAATTCGCCGGCCTGACCGAGGGCTTCCGCGGCTACGACGCCATGCTGACCGTGGTGGAAGCCATCCGCATCGCCGGAAAGGCGGAGCCGGAGGCGATCCGCGACGCCTTGTGGAAGGTGCGGATTCCGGCGTGAACGGCGACATCGCCTTCCAGAAGGAAGGCCCGGCCGGGCAGGAGAGCGGCCAGAACCGGCCGAACGTCACCATCCTGAGGCTGAGCGAGGGCAAGACCAGCCTGCTGTAGGAACCCCCATGCTCGCCATGGCTCGCACCAGGCGCCTTCCAGCCTTGTCCTGCCGGGCAAGTGACGCCGTTCGCGCCATGCCGCTCGGACGAGGTTTGCCCTGAGATGGACCAGGTGCTCCAACATCTCGTCAACGGCACGGTCCTCGGCGGCACCTATGCGCTGCTGGGGATCGGGCTGACGCTCGTCTTCGGCGTCATGCGCGTGGTCAACTTCACCCATGGCGAGCTCTACGCCTTCGGCGCCTACATGACCTATGCGCTGGTCTCGCTGGCAGGGGTGAACTTCTTCGCCGCCCTGCCGCTGGCGACGCTGGCGGGCGTGGCGCTCGGCGCGCTGCTCGAAGCTCGTGCTGCTGCGGCGGATGCGCGGGGCGGATATCGACAGCGTGATGCTGGTGATGATCGGCGCCGCGCTGGTGCTGCAGAACGGGGAGATGTGGATCTGGGGCGGCGTCGCCAAGCTCATCCCCAACCCCTTCCCGGGCTCGCCGCTGGTGCTCGGCCCCGTATCCGGTCCTGCCGCTGCGGCTCTTCGTGCTGGCGACCGCGGCGGCGCTGCTGCTGGGCTTCTGGCTGGCGCTGGACCGCACCCGGGCGGGCATGGCGATGCGCGCCACCTTCCAGGACCCGCAGACCGCGGCGCTGATGGGCGTGCGGGTGGCCTGGAGTGAATACCGCGACCTTCGCGCTCGGCTCGAGGCCTCGCCGCTGCCTCGGGCGCGCTGCTCGGGCCGGTCTTCATGGTGTCGCCCACCATGGGCGACCTGGTCGGGCTGAAGGCCTTTGCCATCGTCATCCTGGGCGGGCTCGGCAGCCTGCCGGGCGCGACGCTCGGCGGCTTCGCCCTCGGCTTCGTCGAGGAATTCGCTGGCAGGTATCTCTCGACCGAATACCGCGACGCCTTCGGCTTCCTGCTGATCATCCTGGTCCTGGCGGTGAAGCCGCAGGGGCTGGTGCCGGCGAAGGAGCGGATCGGGTGACGCGCATGGCGGGCTGCCTATTCGTCGTCGCCATGGCGGCGCTGCCGATCGTTGCGCCCGATCCCTACATGCTGGCGGTGCTGACCCTGGCCGGCATCTTCATCATCGGCGCGATCAGCCTCAACCTGCTGCTGGGCTATACCGGCCAGCTCAGCCTCGGCCACGGCGCCTTCTTCGGGCTTGGCGCCTATGCCTCGGCGCTCGCCTCGCTCGGCTTCGACATCGGCATCGGCTTCGGCCTGCGCGTCAACATCGCGCCGCAGCCGGTCTGGGTCGGGTTCCTATCCGCCATCCTGGTCGCCGGGAGCTTCGGCTGGCTGCTCGGGCGGCTCGCCTTCCGGGTGCGCGGAGCCTATTTCGTCATCATCACCATCTGCTTCGCCCAGGTGCTGCGGATGGTCGCGCTGAACTGGATCGAGCTGACCCAGGGACCCATGGCGCTGATCGGCATCCCGCCGGTCACGCTCTGGCTGCCGGGCCTAGGCACGGTAGCGCTGGTGACCAAGGCACAGACCTACTGGCTGGTGCTGGCGGTCGCCGTCCTGGCTTTCCTGCTGGTGCGGCAGGTGGTGCGGTCGCGCATCGGCCGGGCGCTGGTTGCGCTACGGTCCAACAGATCCCTGGCGCGCTCGGTCGGCATCCGCGTCACCCATTACCTCGTCGTGGCCGCGGTGATCTCGGCCGGCATCGCCGGGGCGGCGGGCAGCCTCTTCGCCCATTATGTCCGCATCGTCGACCCGGACGTCTTCCTGTTCGTCTACACCGTGACGATGGTCATCATGGTGGTCACCGGCGGCAAGGGCACGCTCTGGGGGCCGGTGGTGGGCGGGCTGATCTTCGGCCTGATCCCGGACCTGCTGCGCGGCCGCGCCCCACCCGAGGCGCAATGGGTGCTGTACGGCGTGGCGATGATCCTCTTCGTCATGTTCCTGCCGCGCGGCATCGTCCCCGCCGTCGCCGGCCTGTGGCGCCGCGCATGACGGGGCCGCTGCTCACGGTCGAGAACCTCGCCGTCCATATCGGCGGGCTGGTCGCCATCGCCGATGCCAGCTTCGCCGTGCCCGAAGGCCAAGTGATCAGCCTGATCGGCCCGAACGGCGCCGGCAAGACCACCGCCTTCAACGTCATCACCGGCTACATGCGCCCGACCGCCGGACGCATCCGCTTCGATGGCCAGGACATCACCGGCCTTGCGCCCGACCGCATCGCCCAGCGCGGCCTGGTGCGCAGCTTCCAGCGCACCAGCGTCTTCGCCGGCTGCACCGTGCTGGAGAATGCGCTGATGGCGCTGCACCGGCGCGGCGAGGCCGGGCTGCTCGACACCCTGCTGCGCACGCCGCGCCAGCGGCGGGAGGAAGCCCGGCTGCGCGAGGAGGCGCGGGCGATGCTCGAGGTCACCGGCCTCGCCGCGCGCGCCGACACCCCGGCCGAGGTGCTGGCCTATGGCGAGCAGCGCCGGCTCGGCATCGCGCTGGCCGCCATCGCCGCGCCGCGGCTGCTGCTGCTGGACGAGCCCGCGGCCGGGCTCAACCCGTCCGAGACCGCGGACTGCATGGCGCTGATCCTGCGGCTGCGCGACCGCGGGATGACGGTGCTGCTGGTGGAGCACGACATGCCCATGGTGATGCGCATCTCCGACCGCATCGTCGTGCTGAACCAGGGCCGCATCATCGCCAGCGGCGCGCCGGCCGAGATCCGCGCGAACCCGGAGGTGATCCGCGCCTATCTCGGCAGCGGGGCGGCGCATGCTGCGGCCTGAGGGCGTCGCCGCCGGCTATGGCGGGCCGCCGGCGCTGCAGGGCATCTCGCTCGAGGTCCGGCAGGGCAAGCTGGTCAGCCTGATCGGCGCCAACGGCGCCGGCAAGTCGACCACGCTGAAGACCATCAGCGGGCTGCTGTCCCCCGGCGCCGGCCGCATCACCTTCGAGGGCGAGCCGATCCACGGCCTCTCGCCGCGCGCCATCCTCGCCCGCGGCATCGCCCATTGCCCGGAAGGCCGCCGCGTCTTCCCGCATCTGAGCGTGCGGGAGAACCTGGAGATGGGCGCGCTGCTGCGCACCGACCCGCGCCGGCATCGCCGCCGACCTGGATGCGATGTGCGACCGCTTCCCCCGGCTGCGGGAACGCCTGCGCCAGGCCGCCGGCACGCTCTCGGGCGGGGAGCAGCAGCAGCTGGCGATCGCCCGCGCGCTGATGTCCCGCCCGCGGCTGGTGATGTTCGACGAGCCCTCGCTCGGCTTGGCGCCGGCGCTGGTGGAGCAGGTCTTCGCCATCGTGCGGGAGATCCGCGCGGCCGGCACCACGGTGCTGATGGTGGAGCAGAACGCCATGGCGGCGCTGGCCCTGTCCGACCGCGCCTATCTGCTGGAGACCGGGCGCGTGGTGCGGAGCGGCACGGGCGCCGAGCTGCTGGCGAGCCCGGAGGTGCGGGCGGCGTACCTCGGCGGGTAAAGGCAAAGAAAGGTTGGGGAGAAAGTATTCTCCCCAAGCCCCTCATCTATTTTGTCAGTCTGGCACTCTCCGCGTGGCGGCAGCCGACTCACAAAAAGGAAGGGGAAGGGTCCGGGGAGGGAATACTTTTTCCTCCCTGGCCTTTTCCTTCAATCCAGCCGGATGTTCCCCGCCTTCACCACCCGCCCCCAGGCCTCCTGCTCCTGCAGCACCAGCGCGGCCAGCTGCGCCGGCGTCTGCGGGTCCGGCAGCGCTGCCTGGGCGCGCAGGATCTCCGCCATGCCCGGCCGCGTCAGGCTCTCGACCACTGCCTTGTTGAAGCTGCGCGACCGTGTCGGCCGGCGCGTGCGGGCCGGGGCGAAGACCGCCTGGACGATGCTGACCGACAGCGCCACGCCCTGCTCCGGCAGGGTCGGCACCTGGGGCAGCAGCGCCAGGCGCTGCGGCGAGAGCACCGCCAGGATGCGCACCGTGCCGTCGCGCGCCAGGGCCTCCGCCGCGCCGGCGGGCAGGACCATGGAATCCACTTGGCCGGCGGCCAGCGCCTGCGCCGCCGGGGCGGCGCCGGTATAGGGCACGTGCAGCAGCGTGATCCCCGCCGCCTCCCCCAGCCGCAGCATGGCGATCTGCGAGACGCTGCCGACCCCCAGCTGGAATGCGTCAGCGTGCCGGGCCTGGCCTTCGCCGCGGCGATGAAGGCCGGCAGGCTGGTCAGCTCCTTCTGGCTCGGCCCCACCGCCAGGGCCAGGGGCACGTTGGTGATGTTGCTAATCGGCGCGAAGTCCTTGTTCGCATCGTATTGCAGGTTGCGCATCGCCGCCGGGTTCACCGCATGGGTGTCGGTCACGCCCAGCAGCAGGGTGAGCCCGTCTGGCGCCGCGCGGGCGACCACGGTTGCGCCGATGCTGCCATTGGCGCCGGGTCGGTTCTCCACCACCACGCTGCGGCCGAGCAGCACGGTCATCTCCTGCGCCAGGCCGCGCGCCAGGATGTCGGTGATCCCGCCGGGGTTGTAGGGCACGATGATTCGAACCGTGCCCGGCGGCAGCTGCGCGCGGGCTCCGCCCGCGGCGGCCAGGCCGAGCGCGAGGGCGGGCAGGGAACGGCGGGACAGGCAGGGCATCGGGGCCTCCACGAAACGGGTCGTGCCGGCCTAGCAATCGCCGTGCCCAGGCCTCAGCCCAGCCTTTCATCCGGCGGCGCGATGGCGGTCGCCAGGTCGCGCAGCAGCGGCTTGTTCGGCAGCGGCTCCACCCGCATCGGCCGCGCCTCCAGCCGGGCGGTGCAGGCGTACACGACCTTGCCGTCCAGCAGCATCATGCATTCCTTGCAGGAGTTGGCATTGAGGCAGGAGAAGCGGAAGGCGAGACCCGGGTCGCGTTCCTGCCGCAGCCAGCGCAGGGCGTCGAGCAGCGACTGCCCCGGCTCGAAGGGCACGGCGTGTTCCTCGAAGCGCGGCGGCTCGCCCGGGGCGCCACGGCGGATGATCAGGGTGGCCACCGCGCTCATGCCGGCACCTGACGGCCGAGCTGCAGCGCGCCGTCCCGCAGGCGCAGCGTCTGATTCAGGGTCCAGGTCTCCTCCAACCCCGGGAAATCCTCCCGCTGATGCGCGCCCCGGCTCTCGGTGCGGGCCAGGGCCGAGAGGATGATCGCCTCCGCCACCAGCAGACCGTGGCGAAGGTCGAACCAGTCAAGCCGCGCCAGGTCGTGCGCGGCGGGCACGCCGGGCGGCAGCGTGCCGGCCGTCTCGCGCAATGTGCGGATCGCGGCCAGGGCCTCCTCCAGTCCGGCGGCGGTGCGGAACGGCCCGACCTTCTCCGCCATCACTGCCTGCAGCGCGGCAAAGAGCGCGGCGGTGTTGCAGGCGTGGTCGGTCGCGGTGGCCAGCGCGAGGAGGCTGCCGCGGCCGCGGGATCGAAGGCCGGGCCTGGTGCCGCGGCCGCGGCGCTGCGCCCGGCGGCGCGGCCGAAGGCCAGGGCCTCGGTGATCGCATTGCCAGAGAGGCGGTTGGCGCCGTTGGCGCCGCCCACCGCCTCGCCGGCCGCGAACAGGCCGGGGATGCCGGTCGCCATCGCCGTGTCCACGCGGATGCCGCCCATGTGGTAATGCGCGATCGGCGCGACCTCCACATCCTGCCGCGTCAGGTCGATGCCGTTGGCCAGCAGCTTGTCGATGATCGGGCCGAAGGCGGCACGCAGATCCGCCTCCGGCACATGGCGGAAGCTCAGCCAGGCGCCGCCGGCCGGGAGCCGCGGCCGGCCTCGACCTCCTTGGTGATGGCATACGTCGCGAGGTCACGGGTGACGACGTAGCGGCTGCTCTCCTCCGCGCCGTAGCGGCTGACGAATTCCCTCGCCCCGCCCGTTCAGCAGCCGGCCGCCCAGCTTGTAGCGAAAGGGATCCCACATGATCGGGTCCATGCCAATCAGCCGCGGCGCGAGATGGCCGATTGGGAAGAACTGCACGAATTCCATGTCGATCAGCGTGGCGCCGGCGCGCAGCGCCAGGCCGAAGCCGTCGCCGGCCATGTTGGCGCTGGCGCTGTTGCGGCGGTACAGCCGGGTCAGCCCGCCGGTGGCGATGACGGTGGCGCGCGCCGCGACCAGCAGCGGCGCGCCGTCCTCCAGGTTGATGGCGACGGCGCCGGTCACCGCGCCGTCCTGCACCACCAGATCCACCACCAGCGCATCGCCCAAGCGCCGGATGCCCGGCGTCCGCTGCGCCACGCCGCGAAGGGTCTTCGAGACGGCCGGCCCGGTCGAGAGGAAATCTACATAGACGCAGCGTGGCCGGTCATGGCCCGGCGCCTGCACCGCGCGCAGCGCCGCGCCGTCCGTGCCCAGCCGACGCGCCAGGCGTCCATCTCCCGGATCACCTCGACCCCCTCCTTGCAGAGCAGGCGGGCAAGGTGCGTGTCGCAGAGCCCGCGCCCGGCGGCCAGCGTGTCGCGCAGGTGGTCCTGCCAGTGGTCGGTGCCTTCCGGCCCCACCGCGGCGGCGACGGTCATCTGCGCCATGACGGTGGCGCCGCCGCGGCCGATCAGACTGCGGTCCAGCAGCAGGACCTGCGCGCCGCGCCGCGCCGCCTCGATCGCCGCGTAAAGGCCGGCGCCGCCGGCACCGATGACGAGGACCTCTGTGTCCAGGCGTCGCGCGGAAGGTGGGATGCTCATGCGCGGCCGAGTGTAGTCGCCCGGGCCCTTGCCGCAACCGCCGCCCGGCGCTGGAATGGCCGCATGGACCTGCAGGCGGAATACGACAACCGGGCGCGCGTGCCGGAGAACCCGGCGATCATCGCGGACTGGCAGCGCGACGCCGCCGCCTTCCGCGCGCAATGGGCGGCGGCCGAGCTCGGCATCCCCTATGGCGCGGGCGAGCGGGAGAGGCTCGATCTGTTCCGTCCCGGCCCGGGCGAGGACTGGCCCATCGCGCTGTTTATCCACGGCGGCTACTGGCAAGCGCTGGACCGGTCCTTCTTCTCGCACATGGCGCGCGGTATGCTGGCCGAGGGCGTGGCGGTCGCGGTGCCCTCCTACGACCTCTGCCCGCAGGTGACGCTGGCGACGATCCTCGACCAGATGCGGGCAGCGGCGCTGCTGCTGCACCGGCGGACCGGGCGGCGCGTGCTGGCGACCGGCCATTCCGCCGGGGGGCACCTGACGGCGATGCTGATGGCGACCGATTGGCGCGCGCTCGCCCCGCGCCTGCCCGCGGATCTGGTTGCCGCCGGTCTCCCCATCTCCGGCGTCTTCGAGCTGGAGCCTCTGCTGCCCACCACCATCGGCGCCGGGCTGCGGCTTGCGTCGGCGGAGGCACGGGCGATGTCGCCGCGCTGGCTGCCCGCCCCGGGCCTGCCGCTGCATGCCGTCGTGGGCGGGGCTGAGAGCGGCGAGTTCCTCCGCCAGACCCGCGACTTCGCCGCTGCCTGGGGCGGCACGGCGGAGGCGGTGCCCGGGGCGAACCACTTCACCGTCATCGCTCCGCTGTCCGAGCCCGGCAGCCCGCTCACCCGCCGCGCCGCAGCCATGGCCCTGGCGGTCCGGTAACGGTAGAAGCCAGAACGAGATGGGTTTCGCAGGGGAAACGGGGCATGATCATCGGCAGGCGTGGGGTTCTGGGCGGCGTGGCGGCGGGCGCCCTGGCATTGCCGGCGATCGGCCGGGCGCAGGCGTCCGGCGTGAAGATCGGGCTGGTCGCGGTGCAGACCGGGCCGCAGGCCGCGCTCGGCACCCAGCTGCGCGACGGCTTCCTGCAGGGGCTGAAGCACCTGGACGGCAAGCTCGGCGGCCTCGCGGCCGAGGTGGTGCCGATCGACGACGAAGCTGCGGCCCGAGGTCGCGGTGACCAAGGTCCGCGCCGCGCTCGAGCGGGACAAGGTCGACTTCGTCGTCGGCGTCGTATTCTCGAACATCCTGGCCGCCATCATGCGGCCAGTGACGGAATCGAACACATTCCTGATCTCGACCAATGCCGGGCCCTCCACCTTTGCCGGCCGCGGCTGCAACCCCTTCTTCTTCACGACCTCCTACAACAACGACCAGGTCCACTCGGTGATGGGCCAGGCGGCGACCGACAGCAAGTATGGCCGCGTCTTCGTCATGACGCCGAACTATCAGGCCGGGCGCGACGCGGTGGCCGGCTTCAAGTCCCGCTTCAAGGGCGAGGTGGTGGACGAGGTCTATGTCCCGCTGACCCAGCTCGACTTCTCTGCCGAACTCGCCAGGATCGCCGCGACCAAGCCGGATGCGATCTTCACCTTCATGCCGGGCGGGCTCGGCGTGAACTTGGTGCGGCAGTACCGCCAGGCGGGCCTCGCCCATATCCCCTTCCTCTCGACCTTCACGGTGGACGAGGCGACGCTGCCGGCGCAGCAGGACGCCGCGCTCGGCTTCTATTCGGCCGCCTCCTGGACGCCGAACATGGACAATGCGCAGAACCGCCGCTTCGTCGCGGATTTCGAGGCCGGCTATGGGTATGTCCCGGCCAGCTACGCGGCGCAGAGCTACGATTCCGCGATGCTGCTGGACAGCGCCATCCGCAAGACGGGCGGCAAGCTTGGCGATAAGGACGCGCTGCGGGCGGCGCTGCGCGCGGCCGATTTCCGCTCGGTCCGCGGCAACTTCAAGTTCGGCGCCAACCACTACCCGGTGCAGGACTTCTGGCTCTGCCAAGTGGCGAAGCGTGCCGACGGCAAGTTCCAGACCGAGACGGTGCGCAAGGTGCTGGAGAACGACACCGACCCCTGGGCGGCCGAGTGCCGCATGCGCTGAGGTGACTGTTCAGCTCCTGCTGGTGCAGGCCCTCAACGGCCTGCAATTCGGCGTGCTGCTCTTCCTGGTCGCCGCGGGCCTCACGCTGGTCTTCGGGGTGATGGACTTCATCAACCTCGCACACGGCGTGCAGTACATGCTGGGCGCCTATCTCGGTGCGAGCCTCGCCGCGGCGACCGGCAGCTTTTGGGCGGGGCTGCTGCTGTCCCTGCCGGCGGCGCTGGCCTGCGGGCTGGCGCTGGAATGGCTGGTCTTCCGGCATCTCTATGACCGCGACCACCTGTCGCAGGTGCTGGCGACCTTCGGCGTGATCCTGTTCCTGAACGAGGCGGTGAAGCTCATCTGGGGCAACGCGCCGCTGCAGGTGCCGACGCCCGACCTGCTGCAGGGCGGCATCACGCTCATGCCCGGGCTGCAATACCCGGTCTACCGGATGGCCATCCTGTTCGCCGGCCTCGCCACCGCCGCGCTGCTCTGGCTGCTGGTGGAGCGTACGCGGGCCGGCGCGCTGGTCCGCGCCGGGGCCAGCAACCGGCCGATGCTGGCGGCGCTCGGCGTCGATACGGGTCGGCTGTTCATGCTGGTCTTCGGCTTCGGCGCCATGCTGGCGGGCTTCGCCGGGGTGATGGCCGGCCCGATCCTGTCGGTCGAGCCGGGGATGGGCGACACGGTTCTCATCCTCGCCTTCGTCGTCATCGTCATCGGCGGCATCGGCAGCGTGCGCGGCGCCTTCCTGGCGGCGCTGCTGGTCGGGCTGATCGAGACGCTGGGGCGCTCGCTCATGCCCGACCTGATGAAGCTTTTTATGGCGGCGTCGCCGGCGCGGCAGACCGGGGCGGCGCTGGGGTCGATGCTGGTCTACATCGCCATGGCGCTGATCCTGGCGGTGCGGCCGCGCGGGCTGTTTCCGGCACGGGCGGGGTGATGGCGCGAGCACTGCCGTTGCTGGTCTTCGGCCTGCTGGCCGCGGCGCCCTTCCTCGGCCTGGGCGAAAGCTGGGCGATGACGCTGCTTGCGCGCGGCATGATCCTGTCGATCGCCGCGCTGTCGCTCTGGCTGCCGGTCGGCGGCGCCGGGCTGGTCAGCCTCGGCCATGCCGCCATGCTCGGCATCGGCGCCTATGCGGTGGTGGTGCTGGACGACGCAAGGGTGACGGAGGCGCTGGTGGTGGCGCCGGTCGCCATCGGCGCCGCGGCGGTCTTCGCGCTCGCCACCGGCGCGGTCGCCATCCGCACCGCCGGCGTGCAGTTCATCATGATCACCCTGGCCTTTGGCCAGATGGCCTTCTTCACCGCCGCCTCGCTCTCGGCCTATGGCGGCGACGACGGCTACACGCTCTACGGCCGCAGCACCGTCGCCGGCGCCCGCTGGATGCAGGACCGGCTCGGCTTCCACTATCTCTGCCTCTTCCTGCTGGCGGCGGTCTTCCTCGGCATTCGCATGCTGCTCGCCTCCCGCTTCGGCCGGGTGCTGCGGGCGGCGCGGGAGATCCGCTGCGGGTCGAGGCGGTCGGGCTCTCGCCCTACCCCTACCGGCTGATCGCCTACACCATCGCCGGCGGCATCGCGGGGCTCGCCGGCTTCCTGCTGGCGAATGCGACGGAATTCGTCGCGCCCTCCTTCCTCGCCTGGCAGCGCTCGGGCGACCTGCTCTTCATGGTGATCCTCGGTGGGGTCGGCAGTCCCTTCGGCGCGGTGCTCGGCGCGCTGGCGATCCTGGGGCTGGAGGAAGGGCTGGGGCATCTCACGGCGCACTGGCGGATCGTCTTCGGCCCGCTGCTGGTGCTGGCCGTGCTGTACCTGCGCGGAGGCCTGGTCGGGCTGATCGGGGCGCGCCGTGGCTGAGCCGATCCTCCGCCTGGACGGGCTGCGCAAGCGCTTCGGCGGGCTGGCGGTGACGGACGGCGTCTCGCTGGAGGTGCTGCCGGGCGAGATCCACGCCGTCATCGGCCCGAACGGCGCCGGCAAGACCACGCTGATCCACCAGGTCAGCGGCACGCTGCCGCCGGATGCCGGGCGGGTGGTCTTCGCCGGGCGGAACGTGACGGCGCTGCCGCTGGCGCGCCGGGCGCGGCTCGGCCTCGCGCGCAGCTTCCAGATCACCTCCGTCCTGCCCGGCTTCACCGCGCTGGAGAATGCCGCGCTCGCGGTGCAGGCGCGCAGCGGGTCGTCCTTCCGCTTTCTCCGCCCGGCGGCCTCGAAGCGGCGCTGAACCAAGCGGCGATGGATGCGCTGGAGCAGACCGGCCTCGCCGGCCGCGCCGCGGTGCCGGCCGCGGCGCTGTCGCATGGCGAGCGGCGGCAGCTCAAGCTCGCCATCGCGCTCGCCATGCAGCCCCGCCTGCTGCTGCTGGACGAGCCGCTGGCCGGCGCCGGACCGGAGGAGACGGAGCGGCTGGTAGCTTTGCTGCGCGGCCTGAAGCGCCGCTACGCCATCCTGCTGGTGGAGCACGACATGCAGGCGGTCTTCGCGCTCGCCGACCGCATCTCCGTCCTTGTCTACGGCCGGCTGATCGCCACCGGCACACCGGATGCGATCCGGGCAGATGCCGAGGTGCGCGCCGCCTATCTCGGCGAGGACGACGCGGCATGATGCTGGCCGTCGAGGACCTCGCCGCCGGCTATGGCCAGAGCCGCGTGCTGTCCGGCATCGGCTTCTCCATCGGCGCGGGAGAGGTGGTGACGCTGCTCGGCCGCAACGGCATGGGCAAGACCACCACGGTGCGCGCCATCATGGGGCTGCTGCCGGCGGCCGGCGGTACGCTGCTCGGCGGCCGCATCGGCTTCGGGGGCGCCGAGCTTGCCGGCCAGCCGCCGCACCGCATCGCCCGGTACGGCATCGGCCTGGTGCCGGAAGGCCGCCAGGTCTTCCCGACGCTGACGGTTGAGGAGAACCTGATGGCGACCGCCCGCGGCGCCGCGCGCTGGACCCTGCCGGCGGTCTATGCCCTGTTTCCCCGGTTGCGGGAGCGCCGCGGCAACATGGGCGCTCAGCTTTCGGGCGGCGAGCAGCAGATGCTGGCGATCGGCCGCGCGCTGATGACCAACCCGCGGCTGCTGATCCTGGACGAGGCGACCGAGGGCCTGGCGCCGCTGATCCGCGCCGAGATCTGGGCGGTGCTGGCTCGGCTGAGGGCGGACGGGCTGTCGATCCTGCTGATCGACAAGAACCTTGCTGCCGTCATGCGGCTCGCCGACCGCCATGTGGTGATCGAGAAGGGCCGCGTCGCCTGGACTGGCAGCACCGAGGCCCTGGCGGCGGCGCCGGAGCTGCGCGAGACTTACTTGCATCTGTAATGAGGAGGCGACCATGACAGCGGAAATCCCCGGCATCACCCGCGCCGGCACCGGCTTCGACGGCACCGACGGCACGGTCTGGAACATCCTCGGCCAGACCTACTACCCGAAGCAGTCCTGCGAGAGCTCCTTTGCCTTCGAGGCGGTGAGTCCGCCCGGCACCTTCGTGCCCCCGCATATCCACCCGACGCAGGACGAATACATCCTGATGCTCGAGGGCACCTGGAAGCTGATCCTCGACGGGCAGACGCATTTCGCCTCGGCCGGTGACTTGGTGCGGATGCCGCGCGGCATCATGCACGGCTACTTCAACGAGAGCGGCGCCCCCGCCCGCGCCTTCTTCTGGGTGACGCCCGGCCGCAAGCTGCACGACCTGTTCAAAGCGCTGCACAACCTGACCGACGTGGACGAGGTCGTGCGGCTCTCGAAGGCGCATGAGGTGGACTTCCTGCCGCCGCCGGCCTGACCAGGTTTGGGGATCCGGCACCCACCGCGCGGCGGGTGCCAGACCCAAAAAGCAAAGGTGGGGTTGGGGGAGGAAATGCCGTTTCCTCCCCAAGCTTACCCTCAGCGCGTCGCCATCGCTCGGCAGGATTGCGGCAGGAAGGCGACGCGGCGGTCCACCGCATCCGTCGCATCGTCCCGCTTGTTGCCGACGATCGGCTCCCGCGCGCCGCGTCCCTCGGTCGCGGTGCGCTGACGCAGCGCGCCCTGCTCCGCCACCAGGTCGGCCTTGATCCGCTGCGCCCGGGCCAGCGAGAGCCGGTCGTTGAGCGCGTCCGGCCCGGTCGGGCTGGCATGGCCGACGACGTCGAGGCAGGCATTGTCCGCCGCGGTCCGGTTGGCGATCTGCCGCAGCCACATCGGATAGGGACCGCTGATCGCCTTGTCCGGCCAGAATCTGGTCTGCCCCACCGCGAACAGGAATTTCACCCCGAGATTGCGCTCCGCCAAGCCATAGTCGACCAGCTTGCCGAAGGCCTGCTCCGCCTCCTCCTCGCGGCCCAGCGCATTGGCCGCGAGGTACTCCCCGTTCAGCCCCTGCAGCCGCCCGGCCGGTTGGGCCTTGTCGGCCGCCTGATACAGCGACAGCGCGCGGGCGGGCTGCCCAGCCTCATAGGCCGCCGTCGCCTGGGCCAGCAGGGTCGAGGCGCGCAGCCCGCGCTGCCAGTCCGCATCGATCGGTGCGCCGGTCGGCGCGGCGCAGACCTTGAGGTAGGCGGCGGTCGCCCGGTCCGGCAGCCAGACCGGGCTGTCCTGGTGGAACTCGGTCGGGGTTGCGTCGACCGCGTCGGTCCGCACCCAGGCGGTCTCGTGCGCCACCACCTTGCCGCTGCCGAGATCGGCCAGCACCGCCCAGATCCGGTAGGCGCCGGGCTCCTCCGTGCTGTCCTTCAGGCTGCCCGAGGCGGTGACGCCGGAGATGGCGCCGAGCAGGACCAGCGGCTTCGCCTCCAGGCTGGCCTGGGTGAAGGGGCGGAGATCGAAGCCGGCCTCCCCCTGCAGCTTCGCCGCGATGCGCCGCGCCATGGCCCGGGTAGTGCGGGTCTCGGCGCCGGTGGCGCGGTCGATCAGCGGGTCGATGACGATGGAGCGTCGCTGGCCCGCCGCGGCCGGCGGCAGCTCGGCCCGGGCCAGTACGGCGGTGGTCGAGGAATCCACCGCGGCGTCGAGGTCCTGCGCCTGGCGCGGCGGCGAGGGCGCGGCGGCGACCGGGGCGGGCGCCGGTGGTGGCGGCGGCTGCGGTGCGGCGCAGCCGGCCAGGCCGAGCGCCAGCAGCGCGGCGGCGGCGAGGGGTCGGCTAGCCCGGGCAGCCCTGCCGCAGGAAATGAATGTCGGCTTCGGCAACGGTCTCTCCGATCTGCATGCGCTGCGTGATCAAGCGGCAGCGCGCGGCGGGGGCAGCCGGTTGCGCGAGGGATGGGCCGGCGTGCGCGATCAGCGTCTCCGCCGGGGCGGGACGGGGCGCCGGCATGGCGAGGACCGCGGCCGCCAACGGCGGCTCCGGCGTTCCGCCGACTGCCGGGGAGGCGGCGCCAGGACGAGGGGGCCCGGCGCCGGCGGGCCCGGGGATGCCAGCTGCGGGAAGGGTGCCAGTGCCGGCGGCGCAGCCGCCATGCGAGCCTCGGCTGGCGGCACCTGGCCGCCTGCGGCATCCCCCGACGGCGCGCCCTAGCCCCGCGAGGAGTGGGACGGTGGGGGAGGACAGAGGCGTGGGCGGCAGGCTGGCCAGGCCGAAGCCGAGCAGCAGTCCCAGCGCCGTCGCCCCACCCAGCACCAGGGCCAGGCGCCGCCGCGTACGCCGCCGGCGCGCCCGGAAGCCGAGCCGCTGCGGCGGGCCGACCGGCGCCTCGTTCTCCAGTGCGCGGCAGACCGCCAGCACCCAGGCCTCGCCGCCCGGCAGGCTGAGCGGCGACTCGCCCGCCAGCGCTGCGGCGGGATCGGCAGGCGGGCGTTCGGTGCGGGCGACCGGCAGGTAGCCCTGGAAGATCGCCGGGAAGCGCCCGGCGGCCAGGCGCTGGCGCAGCAGCGCCGGCCCGTCCGGCGGGCCGCCGGCCAGCACCACGCCATGGCGCGGATGCAGCAGCACCAGCGGAATGGTGGCGCCGCCCAGGCGGCGATCGGGCAGGCTGAGCCAGCCCTGCGGCAGCACGGCCGGTCCGGCGGCAAGGGGGCGGTGGTGAGCATGGGATCCTGGGGCCAGCGGCGGGTCGGAACGCGCGGAAGGCCTAATCTGGCCGCGGGTCCCCGGCCTGCGAGCACAAAGCTCCGAGAGCCTTGTGCGTTGCAGCACAGGGCGTCGGGTCGCGGGCCCGTCGCCGCCCGGGTGGATCCGACCGGGCGTCGTCCGCCCTATCGCCCGACCGCGAAGCCCGCCAGCGTCGCGTAGCCGCGGACGATGCCGGCGATTTCCTCCGGCGGGATCACGTCCTCGATCCGCGCGAAGCCCTTCGGTGCCAACTGGCCGAAGACGTCCAGGACCCGCTCCGGCCCGCCGCTGCGGTTGCTGGCGCAGATCGCCGCGGTTTTCGGCAGCCGGTCGGCCTCATAGGCCCGCAGCGCCTCGGTCGGCGCATGGGCGGCCAGCGCATCGGCCAGGCAGCGCGCGTCGAGCACCGCCTGGGACGCGCCGTTGGAGCCGACCGGGTACATCGGATGCGCCGCGTCGCCGAGCAGCGTGACCCGCCCCATGCTCCACCAGGGCAGCGGGTCGCGGTCGCACATCGGGTATTCGAGCCGCTGGGGGAGGCGCGGACCAGCGCCTCCGAGTCCAGGAAGGGCAGCTTGATCCGCTTCGCCAGCGGCAGCACGTCGCGCAGCCTTCCGGTGCGGGACCAGTCCTCCCGCCGCGGCGGTGGCTGCTCCCGGTATCGACCTTGGCGTAGACCGCCCAGTTGGTCAGCCGGCGGTCCGGCGTGCTGCCGGGGCCGATGGGGTAGCAGACCAGCTTCGCCTTCAGGTCGCCGGCGATGAACATGACGTCGCCGGTCTCGTAGGCCGGCCAGTCCACCGCGCCGCGCCACATCAGGATGCCCTGCCAGCGGATGCCGCCGTCCTCCGGATGCAGCAGGGCGCGCAGGGCCGAATGGATGCCGTCCGCGCCGACCAGCACGTCGCCCTGCACCACCTCCTCCCCGCCCGGCGTGGCGAAGCGCGCGGTGACGCCGGCGGCATCCTGCGCGAAGTCCAGCAGCCGGTGGCCGCAGCGCAGCGAACCGGGCGGCAGCCGGCGTTCCGCCGCGCGCCAGAGCATGCCGTGCAGCCGGCCGCGGTGGATCGAGAATGCAGGACGGCGTGCCCGGCATGCAGCCCACGCGGCTCGGTCCACAGCACCTGGCCGAGATGGTTGAGGTAGCGCAGCTCCCGCGTCCGGATGGCGATGGCGTCGAAGCTCCTCGAGCAGCCCGAGCTCGGCCCATTCGGCGACGCAATGCGGCAGGTTGTTGATGCCGACGCCGAGCTCCCGCACCTCCTCGGCCGCTTCCAGCACGGTGCAGGCGATGCCCCGGTGGTGCAGCATCAGCGCCAGGGTCAGCCCGCCCACGCCGCCGCCCGCGATCAGCACCCGCATCCCAGCCATCCCTACGAACCGAGGAATGATTAGCGCCATTCCGCGCGGGGCGGGAGGCTACCAGCTGCCGTCGAGCGGAGCCGAGAGCGGCACGCCCGTCACGCGGATGCCGGCCGGGCGGCCCCCTGCCGTCGCGCCCTGCCAAGCGGCCGTATAGGTCGCGGGCAGCGCCGGCCCGTCGGCGCAGGCCAGCCACAGCCGGAACAGGTGCCGCCGCTCCGCCGGGTCGGGGAAATCCTCGTAGGCGGTGCGTGAATGCATGATCCAGTGATTGCTGACGAACTGCATGTCGCCGGGCTGGAAATCCATGTCGAGATGAATCGCCGGGTCCTCGGCCAGCGCGTCCAGCGCGTCGCAGGCGGCCTCCAACGCCGGGGTCGTGCGCGGCACCTCGGGGAAGCGCTGCGCCTTGCGCATGGCGCTGCGGACATAGGTCGCCACCAGCCCGCCATCCGGCATCGGGCTGAAGACCGGCACGGCATACCAGGGCTCGGCACCCTCCGGCACCTCCCCGCGCCGGTCGCGGTAGACCGGGGCAAGCAGCTCCGGCAGCAGGTCGGGGTGGCGCCGCAGCATCTCGTTGAACAGGGCCCAGCTGCTGACGATGCTGGACTTGCCGCCTGCCTTGGCCGGCTTCAGGCAGAGCAGCCCGACGATGTCCGAGCTGTCGCAGTGGTAGGGCAGCCGCGCCGCGGTCTGGTAGCCGCGGTGGTCCGGCCTGGCGTAGTCGGCGCCGATATCCTTCACATGGCCGAGGATATGACCCATCGCATTCTGCGACACCGGCTCCCCCAGCAGGGTGCCGAGGCCGAAATAGGCGATGGCGCATTGCCGCACGGTCCAGCGCTGCACCGGCACGCCGCGCACCAGGATGAAGCCGCGACCGTGCAGCGTCGCGGCGCGGATCTCCTCCACCAGCGGCTGCAGGGCGGGTTCCTGCAGGTCGCGTGGGCCGATCGCGGCGATGTCGATGCCGGTGGCGTCCAGCCGCGCGACGGCGGCTTCCAGCGCGGCGACCTCGGCCGCGGTCAGGTGCCGGGTCCAATCGCTCCGCGCCGCCATCTCCGGCCCGTACCAGAGCGGCGGCCCGCTGCGCGCTGTGATGGCCATGCCGGCATTCCCCGTCGTTTCCTGGAGCAAGCCTAGCCAGCGCTTCGCCAGCGGAGCAAGCTCGGCCGGCAAGCAAGAAGGGGAGGGTCCCATGCGCCTCGGGGTCATGCTGCCGCTCGGCGATATCGGCGGCGAGCCGGCCGCCATCCGCGAGGTCGCCGAAGCGGCGGAGGCGATGGGCTTCACCAATCTCGGCCTGCCGGACCATGTGCTGTCGGGCCGTCCGGGCGAAGGAGAGCAGGCCGCGCTCTCCGACCGGCCTCTACCAGGATCCCTTCGTCTGCTTCGGCTACCTGGCGGCGGTCTGCCGTCCCACGACCGAATTCTCCACCCAGGTGCTGATCCTGCCGCAGCGCCAGGCGGCGCTGGTGGCGAAGCAGGCAGCCTGCCTCGACGTGCTGTGCGGCGGGCGGTTCCGGCTCGGCGTCGGCGTCGGCTGGAACCCGGTGGGATTCACCGGGCTGAACGAGAATTTCTCCAACCGCGGCCGGCGTTCCGCCGAGCAGGTCGTGGTGATGCAGAAGCTCTGGGCCGAGCCCTACGTCGCCTTCGAGGGCAAGTACCACCGCATCGAGGATGCCGGCATCAACCCGCTGCCGGTGCATCGCCGCATCCCCGTCTGGTTCGGCGGCCATGTGCCGCAGACGCTGGAGCGCATCGCCACGCTTGGCGACGGCTGGATCATGAATGCCTATCCGCCAGGCTCCGAGATCGAGGCGGAGATGGACACGCTGAAGCGCCTGACCGAGGCGGCGGGGCGCGACCCGGCGGCGGTCGGGCTCGAGGTCTGGATCTCCGGCGGCGCCGGCGACGAGACGTCCTGGCGGGCGGAGGCGCAGTACTGGAAGCGGCTCGGCGCGACGCACCTGACGCTGACCAATACCTTCAACCGCCGGCACCATAAGCGCATCGCCGGGCGCGGCATGGCGGACCACTTGGCGGTGATGCGGCGCTTCGTCGCGGCGGTGGCGTGAGCAAGGCCGGGGAGAAGGTATTCTCCCCGGACCCCTCATCTATTTCTCCGAGTTTGGCAGCCGCTGTGCGGCGGCGCTTTTCTCTCAAGGCCAGGCGAAGGGTGACGGGAAGGGCCGTCCGAAAGGCCGCCCGGCCTTCACCACCTGCACCGGCTTCAGCCACTGCGTGCCCTGCCGGCGGTTGTTGCGCGTGTCGACGAACTCCACCGGCTCCCGCACCAGCTCGAGGATCGAGACGTCGCCCGGCGCGCCGACCTGCAGCGTGCCGAGCTTCTCCACCCGGTCGATGATCCGCGCCGGCTTCACGGTGGCCATCTCCACCACCTGTTCCAGCGTATAGCCGTTGTTGAGGAACTTGCTCATCACCCAGGGCAGGAAGGGCAGGCCCGGGGTATTGCCGGACACCGCGTGGATGTCGCTGCTGATGGTGTCCGGGCCGAAGCCCTGGTCGCGGGCGGGCTCGAACACCGTGTAGTCGAAGCTGCCGCCGCCATGCCCGACATCGATGACGACGCCGCGCTGCTTCGCCCGCAGCGCCGCCGGCACCACCCTGCCGTTCTGCACCGTGTTGTTGCCGGCGCCGCTGAAGGCATGCGTCAGGATGTCGCCTGGGCGCAGCAGGTCCAGCACCGCCTCGATGTTCCCCGGCGCATTGCCGATATGGCACATCACCTTGGCCCAGGGCCCGGCCATCTCGGCCGCCTGGACGGCGCGCTTCAGCGGCTCGAGCCCGTTGCTGCCGACGACTTCGACCGTCATCCGCACCTTGATGCCGAGGCAGACGTCGCGGTTCTCGGCGGCGGTCTTTGCCGCGAGTTCCACGATTGCATTGTCGATGTTCAGCATCTCCCCCACCGGGAAGCCGGCGAGGCCGATATTGGCGATATGCACGAAGCCCAGCAGCCGGGTGCGCGACCGCGCCAGCACCGCATGGCGGAACAAGGAGAAGGTGCTGCTGCCGGCATCGCCGGCCGAGACATAGGTGGTCGTCGCGGTCCAGGGCACCAGCTCGTCCGCCGGCAGGCCGATCGCCGAGACCTCCGGATAGACATGCGCGTGCAGGTCGACGAGGCCGGGAGCAGACCAGCTTGCCATTCGCCTCGATCACCTGCGCCGCGGCGCTGGCGGGGATGTCCGGCTCCACCGCCACCACCAGCCCGTTGCGGATGGCGACATCGCGGCGGCCGCGCAGCCCCTGGGAGGGATCGACGACCTCCCCGCCCTTGATCAGCAGGTCGTGGCGCGGCGCCTGCGTGCTCCCTTGGGCGCCCGCCTGGCCGCCGAGCGCCATTGCGGCGGTCCCGCCCAGCAGGGCGCGGCGCGGAATCTGGTGCATGGTTTTCCTCCCCGTCTCGCGGGGCAGAATGGCACGGCCTGGATCGGGGTGTGCAATGGCATTCGACGTCATCGTGGTGGGCATCGGCGGCATGGGCAGCGCCGCCGCCCTGGCAGCTCGCCCGCCGCAGCCAGCGGGTGCTGGGGCTGGAACGCTTCGACATCCCGCACGCCATGGGCTCCTCGCACGGGGTCACCCGCATCATCCGGCTGCCCTATTACGAGGACCCGGCCTATGTCCCCCTGCTGCACCGCGCCTATGCGCTGTGGCGGGAGCTGGAGGCGGCGACCGGCGAGCGCGTGCTGCACACCCATGGCTCGCTCGATGGCGGGCTGGCGGAGGGCGAGGTCTTCGACGGTGCCCTGGCCTCGGCCCGGCTGCATGCGCTGGAGCACGAGGTCCTGACCGGCACGCAGGTGAACGAGCGCTTCCCCGGCTATCGCCTGCCCGCCGACCATCGGGCGATCTTCCAGCCGCAGGGCGGCTACGTGATGAGCGAGCGCGCCATCGTCGCCCATGTCCGTGCCGCGCAGGCCGCGGGCGCCGAGATCCACGCCCGCGAGCAGGTGCTGGGCTGGGAGGCGAAACCGGGCGGCGAGGGCGTCACCGTCACCACCGACCGCGGCCGCTACGAGGCCGGCCGCCTGGTGCTGACCGCCGGCGCCTGGATGGCCGACCTTGCGCCGCTGCTGCAGGGCGTCGCGGTGCCGGAACGCCAGGTGCTGGCCTGGCTGCAGCCGCAGGCGCCCGCGCTGTTCACCCCGGAACGCTTCCCGGTCTTCAACCTGGAGGTGGAGGAGGGCCGCTACTACGGCTTCCCCGTCGTCGAGGTCCCCGGCTTCAGATTCGGCCGATACCACCACCGCGCAGAGCACATGCCGGCCGAGGCGATGCGCCGCGAGGTGGAGCCGGCGGACGAGGCGCTGCTGCGCGACTTCGCCAACCGTTATTTCCCCCAAGGCACCGGCCCGACCATGGCGCTGCGCGCCTGCATCTTCACCAATACGCCGGACGAGCACTTCATCCTCGATCACCACCCGGCGCATCCCCAGGTGGTGCTCGCCTCGCCCTGTTCCGGCCATGGCTACAAATTCTGCAGCGTGGTGGGAGAGGTGCTGGCCGATCTCGCCACCGGGGACGGCGCGACGCGGCACGATATCGGCTTCCTCAGGCTCGGGCGGCTTCGCCGCTGAAGGCCAGGGAGGAAGTATCCTTCCTGGACCCACCTCTATTTTTGTGAGTCTGGCACTCGCCGCGTGGCGGCACCCGACCCCCAAAAGGGAAGGGAGGAGTTTGGGGAGGGAACACCTGTTTCCCTCCCCAACCTTCCTACCGCGCCAGATGCTTGTCGAAGAAGCCGGCGATCTCACCGAACACCTCGCGCGTCTCGGGCGCCGTGTCGTCGCGGTTGTAGTAGGCATGCGCCTGCGCCTCGAAGACCTGCAGCGAGGCCTCGACCCCCGCATTGCGCAGCGCCCGGTGCATCCGCACCGTGTTGCTCAGCAGCAGATCGCGCGTGCCTGACGTCAGGATGGTCGGCGGGAAGCCGCGCACGTCGCCATAGACGGGCGAGATCAGCGGGTCCTTCAGGTCGTGGCCATTGGCGTAGAACACCGTCGCCGCGTGGCAGAACCCGTCCACCGCGACCAGCACGTTGTCGACCATCGCATTGGTCTGGAAGCTGTCGCCGACGCCGGTCGCATCCGACATCGGCGTCCCCGGCGCGATCGCCGCCGGCAGCGGCAGGCCGAGCGCCTTGGCCTTCAGCACCATCTCGAGCGTCAGCGCGCCGCCGGCCGAGCTGCCGAAGACCGCCATGTTCTTCGCGTTATGCTCGCGCAGCGCCGCCTTCCAGACCGCAATGACGTCGTCCAGCGCGGCGGGGAAATAGGCCTCCGGCGGCATCCGGTAGTCGACCGAGATCACGTTGAAGCCGCCGATCCCGGCCATCAGGATCGCCTCGGGCAGCCCGGCCTCCCCGGGGTTCAGCACGTAGCAGCCGCCATGGATATGGATCAGCAGGCGGTTGCGGTTCTCCGGCCGGACCTCCCGCGGCGTGACGCGGAAGACCTTCACCGCGCCCATCTCGGCCGGCTCGACATCCACCTTCAGCCGGTCGCGCAGCCCGGGCAGGCTTTGCCGTGTCGCTGCGGCGCCGGCCTCGGCCAGCTTGCGCCAGCCCTCGGGCGTCGTCGGTGGGGTGTTCCAGCCGGTCCGCAGCGGCATCCCGATGATCGTCTGCATCTGCGGGCTGACCGTGCCCGGCACCGGCAGGATGCGCGCCGGCAGCTCGCGCGGCGGCTGGTCCTGGGCCATCGCGACCAGGGCCTAGCTGAGCCGCGCGGCGGCGGACGTCTGGCGCAGGGTGGGCATGGGCGAATCCTCCTCGATTGGCGCCAGTCCACCGCAGCGGACGTCACCCCGCAAGCCGCGGGGCTTGACCCCGGCGCCATTTGCGGGCGGAACCCGGGGCGAGGGGGACCGCGATGCCATCGATCGAGCTGAAGATTTTGGACACCCGGCTGCGGGACTGGGGCCTGCCGCGCTACCAGACCACGATGGCCGCCGCCATCGACCTGCTGGCCTGCCTCGACGCCCCCGTCGAGATCGCCCCCGGCAGCGCGCCCGTCCTGATCTCCTCCGGCATCGCCGTCCATATCGGCGATCCCGGCTTGGCGGCGCTGGTGCTGCCGCGCTCGGGGATGGGGCACAAGCAGGGGCTGGTGCTGGGCAACCTCGTCGGGCTGATCGATGCCGACTATACCGGCCCGATCATGGTCAGCGCCTGGAACCGCAACGCCCCGGGCACCCCGCCGATCCGCCTCTCGCCCGGCGACCGTTTCGCCCAGCTGGTCTTCGTGCCGATCGTCCGGCCCGACTTCGCCGTGGTGGAGGATTCACCGCCCCGTCGGAGCGCGGCGCCGGCGGCTTCGGCTCCACTGGCCACCGCTGACCCGTCGCCCCATATCCCTGCCATGGACCTCGATTTCACCGAAGCCGAGCTGCACCGCTATTCCCGCCACATCTTGCTGCAGGATGTCGGCGCGGTGGGCCAGGCGAAGCTGCGCGCCGCGCGCGTGCTGATCATCGGCGCCGGCGGGCTCGGCGCGCCGCTGGCGCTCTACCTCGCCGCGGCCGGCGTCGGCACCATCGGCCTCGTCGATCACGACGCGTTGGAACTGTCGAACCTGCAGCGCCAGGTCATCCACGCCACCGCCCGCATCGGCCGCAACAAGGCGGAAAGCGCTGCCGAGACCCTGGCCGGCCTGAACCCCGAAGTGACGGTCAAGACCCACCCCGTGCGGCTGGATGCCGAGACCGCCCGCGACCTCATCCCGCGCTACGACCTGGTCTGCGACGGCACCGACAATTTCGCCACCCGCTTCCTGCTCGGCGATGCCTGCCACCTGCTCGGCCGTCCCCTCGTCTCGGCGGCCGTGCTGCGCTTCGAGGGCCAGCTCTCCACCTACAAATCGCATCTCGGCGCGCCGCATCCCTGCCACCGCTGCCTGCACCCGGAACCGCCGCCGGACGGGCTGGTGCCCTCCTGCTCGGAAGCCGGGGTGCTCGGCGCCGTCACCGGCGTGATGGGCACCTTGCAGGCGACCGAGGTGCTGAAGGAGATCCTCGGGATCGGGGAGGGTATGTCCGGCCGCCTGCTGCTCTGGGACGCGCTCGACACCCGCTTCCGCACCATCAAGCTGAAGCGCGACCCCGGCTGCGCCCTCTGCGGCGAGGGCGCCAGCATCCGCGACCTCTCGGCGCATGCGGCGCCGCCGCTCGTCTGCAGCGCCGCCTGAATGGCGCTGCCCCTCGGCATCCTGCTGCTCTCGGGCGAGCATGAGCGGGCGCATTACGCTTTGGTGCTGGCGACCGGCGCCGCGGCGCTCGGGCGAGACGTGACCCTCTTCGCCACCAATGCCGGCTGCCGCCTGTTCCTGGCCAGCCAGCCCCTGGTGGCGGAGCCGCGCGAAGCGCTGCTGGCCGGCCGCGGCGTCGCCGGTATCGCTACCCTGCTCGACGCAGCCGCGGAGCTCGGTATCCGTCGCATCGCCTGCGAGGCCGGGCTGCGCGCCGAGGCCATCCCGGCTGCGGGATTGCTGTCCGGCATCGAGGCCGCGGGCGTGGTGACCTTCCTCGGCGCGGTCGGCGAGGGCCAGATTGTCACGCTCTAGCTTGACCCGGGCGGCGTCGGCTTGGCATGGCATAGGGGTGACGAGATCCCCTGCGCGCCGCGCTTCCCGCCCTGCTCCTCCTGCTCGCGCCCGCGGTCTCGGGCCCGGCCTGGGGGCAGTCCAGCCTCGGCCAGCCCGGCAGCCTGCCCCCGCCGCGTGCCGCGGCCCCGGCCGCCCCGCCGCAGGCCGCGTCGGTTTCCCCGGTCGCCGCCCCGACGCCGAAGCCGCCTGCCAAGGCGCAGGCCGCCGTCCCGGCGAAGCCGGAGAAGGCCGCCCCCGCCAAGCCGGAGACTACCAAGCCGGAGGCAGACCAGGCCGCAGGCGGCGAAGCAGGCGACCACTCAGCGTCCACCGGCACCGCCGCCGACCCTGCAGCAGCGCCCCGGCACCAGCAATTCGGCCAAACCGGTGCCGCCCCCGTCGGCCGCCGCCACGGCCCGCCGCAAGGCGGCGCCTGCCGCCGGTGCCGCCGCGGGGCGGCGGCCGGCGCCGCGCTCGGCACCGCCGCGACTCCTGCCCCAGCCGCGCCGCCGCCGCCGAAGCCCTCGGTCGGCAGCGCCACCGGCCTGCCGCTGCCGCGCTTCGCCGCGCTCGGCTCCAATCAGGTCAACCTGCGGATCGGCCCCGACCTGCGCTACAAGATCGAGTGGACCTACCAGCGTAAGGACCTGCCGGTGCAGATCGTGGAGGAGCACGAGAACTGGCGCCGCATCCGCGACCCCGAGGGCACCGAGGGCTGGGTGCAGCGGCCCCTACTGACCTCCCGCCGCAGCTTCCTGGTGCAGGGCGAGGAGCGCGCGCTGCGCCGCCGGGCCGAGGACGGTGCCGATACCGTCGCCCGGCTGAAACCCGGGGTGATTGGCTCGATCCGCAAATGCGAGGCCGGTAGCGGCTGGTGCGAGGCCAAGGTCGGCGACTACCGCGGCTGGATCAAGCGGTCCGAGATCTGGGGGTGGCGGGGGACGAGGCGATCAACTGACGCCCCGTCCGCTACCCCCTCCCGGCCGGGTCAGGCCGGCTCGCGCACCCGCGCCAGTTCCGGCACCAGCAGGGCGAAGCCGAAGGCGGGCAGCGCCCCCCGGCTGCATCGAAGCCGCCGAGCCCCGCCTTCCCCGCCAGCAGCCCCGGTGGGATCGGCATCGAATCCTCCGACAGGTTGAAGACCAGCGTCACGACCTGACCCGCCGCCTGGCGCTGGAAGCCGAAGAGCGGCGCCGGCAGGTCGAGTTCCGCCGCCGTGCCGTGCCGCAAGGCCGGCTCCGACCGCCGCAGCGCCAGCAGGTCGCGGGTAAAGCGTAGGGTGCTGGCCGCATCGCGTTCCTGCCCGTCCACCGCCAGGGCGCGGTGGGAGGCCGGGACCGGCAGCCAGGGATAAGCCCAGGGCGCGGTGAAGCCGGCGAAGCGGGCGCCCTCCTCCCACGGCATCGGCGTGCGGCTGCCGTCGCGGCCCTTGGATTCCGGCCAGTAGGTGATGCCGAAGGGGTCGCGGATCTCGTCCTCCTGCAACTGCGCCTCTGGCAGGCCCAGTTCCTCCCCCTGGTAGAGGCAGGCGCTGCCGGGCAGCGAGAGCAGCAGCGCCAGCAACAGCCGGGTGAAGCGGGTATCGGCCTGCCCGCCCTGCTCCGTGCGATGGGGCGCCCAGCGGGTCGCGGCGCGCTCCACGTCGTGGTTGGAGAAGGACCAGCAGGGCCAGCCGCGGGCACAGGTGGCGATGGCGTCGCGCAACAGCGCCTGCAGCGTCGGCCGATCGAAGCCGTGCCGCAGCGGCCGCAGCGTATAGGCCATGTGCAGCAGGTCGGGCGCGCCGGTATAGGCGGCGATGCGGTCGAAGGCGCCGTCCTGCGACGATACTTCGCCCAGCGAGACGCTGCCCGGGTATTCGTCGAGCAGCGCCCGGATCCGCCGCAGCACCTGCATGCTGGCCGGCTGGATCATGTCGTGGTCGTGCCGCTGCAGGGCGAAGAGCTTGGCCGGCACCGCGCCGCTTGCCGGCCGCGCCGCGGAGTTGCTGCGCAGCCGCAGGTCATGGGTCAGGAAGTCGATCGCATCCAGCCTGAACCCATCCACCCCGCGGTCCAGCCAGAACCGCGCGACATCCAGCAGCGCGTCCAGGCAGGCCGGGTGCTGCAGGTTCAGCGTGGGCTGGGAGGGCAGGAAGTGGTGCAGGAAATACTGCCGCCGCCGCGGCTCCCACGACCAGGCGCTGCCGCCGAAGACGCTGAGCCAGTTGTTCGGCGGCGTGCCGTCCGGCGCCGGGTCGGCCCAGACATACCAGTCGGCGGTCGGGGCCGACTTGCTGCGGCGGCTGGCGTCGAACCAGGGATGCTGGTCCGAGGTATGCCCGCCGACCAGGTCGATCAGCACCTTCAGCCCGCGCGCATGCGCGGCATCCAGCACCCGGTCGAAATCCTCGAGCGAGCCGAAGCTGGGGTCGATAGCGCAGTGGTCGGCCACGTCGTAGCCGAAATCCCGCTGCGGCGAGACATAGGTGGGGCAGAGCCAGATGCCGTCGACGCCGAGCGCGGCGATGTGGTCGATCCGTTCCAGCAGGCCCGGCAGGTCGCCAATGCCGTCGCCGTCAGGAATCGGCGAAGCTGCGGGGATAGACTTGGTAGAGGACGGCACCGCGCCACCATTCCGCCTGCTGCACCCTGAACCTCACCTGCTGATGGAGACAACCAATGGTTGTATACTCTCAGTACATTCGCGAAAGCGTGAGGCAATGTCCACGCAAATATGCGTCTGGGTTGCTTGCGGACCAGTCAATGACGGCAAACGATTGAGGCGCGATGAATGGAAGCCAAGCCACGACGCCCGGCGCGCCTGGATCCACCCTGAGCCCGGCACGCCGTGGCAGCGCAGCGTTCAGGGCAGGAGGCGGACCGCGGTGGCGGTCCCCGGCGTGGTCACCTGATCCATCCGGACCAGCCGGTGAAGGGCTGCATCCGTCACGTCGGGGGCATTGTCGATGACGCAGATCATCTACCGGACCGGGAACCTGCTCGAGGCCGAGGAACGCCACATCCTGCACGGCTGCAACGCGCGCGGATCCATGGGTGCCGGCATCGCCCTCGCCATCCGCCAGCGCTGGCCGAAGGCCTTCGCGCAGTATCGCCGTCAGTTCGAGGAAGCGGGTCTGGCCCTCGGCACCGTGCAGGTGGTGGATTGCGGCGACAAGGTCGTGTTGAACGCGATCACCCAGGTCGATTATTCCGCGCGGCGTGCTGGCCCGGTCCTGGCCCGCTACGACGCGATCCGTGCCGTGATGCGGCAGGTGAATCTCCTGGCCTGGCTGACGGCGACGGTGCCTGAGGCGGCCGCGGTGCTCGGCCGCCTTCAGCGCATTGGGATGCCACTGCTGGGGGCGGGGCTCGCCCGTGGGCGCTGGTCCGCGATCGCCCCGCTGATCGAGGAGGAGGCGCGCGACTTCCAGCCCGTCGTCTATCTGCTGGACGGCATGGTGCCGGAGGATTGAGCCCATCCGGAGGCGGTGTGTCGCAACGATGAGCGGGCCGGGCTACACCCCGGATCGGCTGCCCCTGCCGCACGCCGCATGACGAGCCACCCAATACGGTCCGCCGGTCGCCGCGGGCCCGGCTGACACGCGCCGGCGCGGCGCTACCTCGCCGTGACCTGGTAGCCTTCCTCCGCCACCAGGGCCGCCAATCTCTCCCGCGGCAGACTGGTTTCGGCCCGCACGGTGCCGGCCGTCAGGTCCACCTGCACCGCAGCCCGGGGGTCCTCCGCCTGAATCGCCTGGGTCACAGCGCGGACGCAGTGCTGGCAGGTCATGCCCGCCACCTTGAAGCTCGATCATGACTGTTTTCCTTCAAGACCATCGAGAATGGGGCAGTCCGGCCGGTCGTCGCCGTGGCAGTGGGCGGCCAGGTGCTTCAGGCTGGCCGCCATGGCCTGCAGCGCGCGGGCCTTCTCCTCCAGCGTCGCCACATGGTGCATGGCCAGGCCGCGCACCTCCGCGCTCGCCCGGCCGCGGTCGCGCCAGAGCGCGAGCAGACGCCGGATATCCTCGAGCGGGAAGGCCAGGTCGCGTGCATGCCGGATGAAGCGCAGCACGGCCACGTCCGGCTCGGCATAGGCGCGGTAACCGTTGGACTGCCGTGCCGGGTGCAGCAGGCCGATCGCCTCGTAGTGCCGAACCATCTTCTCCGAGACGCCGGAGGCGCGGGCGGCCTCGCCGATATTCATCATGCTGTCCTCCCGGGTTTCCAGCGCGCCAGCAGCAGCGCATTGGCCAGCACCGAGACGGAGGACAGCGCCATCGCCGCCCCGGCGATGGGCGGGGAAGCAGCCCGGCCGCCGCCAGCGGCAGCCCCACCAGGTTGTATCCGAAGGCCCAGCCGAGGTTCTGCCGGATCTTCCTGAGCGTCCGCCGCGTCACGTCGAGGGCGGCCGGCACCAGCGCCGGGTCGCCGCGCAGCAGGGTGATGGCGGCTGCCTGGATCGCCACGTCGGTCCCGGTTCCCATGGCGATGCCGAGATCGGCCGCCGCCAGCGCCGGGGCGTCGTTCACCCCGTCGCCGACCATCGCCACCCGCTCGCCCGCCTGCTGCCAGGCGGCGACGCGGGCAGCCTTACCGTCCGGCAGCACCTCGGCCGCCACGTCGTCGAGGCCCGAGCCGCGCCGCCACGGTGCCTGCCGCGGCGTGGCTGTCGCCGCTGATCATCGCCGCCTTCACGCCGAGCGCGCGCAGCCCCGCGACCGCCGCCGCGGCGCCCGGCTTCTCCGCATCCTCGAAGGCCAGCAGCGCCAGGGCGCGCGGCGCCGGCCCGGTCTCGACCAGCCAGGCGAGCGTCCGACCCTCGGCCCCCTCCGCCGCGGCCATCGCGGCGAGCGGGCCGGGATCGGCGCCCGTTTCCGCCAACGCCCGCGGGCTGCCGAGCAGCAGGGCGCGGCCCTCGACCGTGCCGGCCACGCCGCGGCCGGGCAGGGCGCGGAAATGCTCGGCCCGCGGCAGGTCGGACCCGGCTGCGGCCAGCACGGCGCGGGCCAGCGGGTGCTCGGACCCGGATTGCAGCGCGGCGGCGAGGCGGATGGCGGCTGCCTGGTCCGCCGCATGCACCGCCGCCAGCCGCGGCCGGCCCTCGGTCAGCGTGCCCGTCTTGTCGAAGGCGACCAGGGTCACGCCCTGGGCGCGCTCGATCGCCTCGGCGTCGCGCACCAGGATGCCGGCCCGCGCCGCGGCGCCCGTCCCGGCCATGATGGCGGCGGGCGTGGCGAGGCCGAGGGCGCAGGGGCAGGCGATCACCAGCACGGCGACCGCCCGCAGCACCGCGACTTCCGCCCCCGCCCCGGCCAGCAGCCAGCCGAGCAGGGTCAGCACGGCGATGCCGACCACGACGGGGACGAAGACCGCGCTGACCCGGTCCACCAGCTTCTGCACCGGCGCCCGGCTGGCCTGGGCGGCGGCGACGAGGGCGGCGACACGGGCCAGCACCGTCTCCCCGCCCACCGCCCGCGCTTCCAGCACCAGCCTTCCGTCGAGGGCGATGGTGCCGGTCGAGACGGTGGCGCCCGGCTCCTTCTCGACCGCGCGGCTCTCGCCGGTCAGGGCGCTCTCGTCCACGCCGGCGCGGCCTTCCAGCACCCGGCCATCAGCCGGGATGCGCTCGCCCGGCCGGACCACCACGCGGTCGCCGACCACGAGGGCAATGGCGGGCACCTCCTCCTCCGCGCCCGTCTCCGTCAGCCGCCGCGCGGTGCGGGGGCGGAGCTCCAGCAGGGCGCGGATGGCCGCCCCCGTCGCCCGCCGCGCCCGCGCCTCCAGCCATTTGCCGAGCAGGATGAAGAGGATGACGGTGGCGCTCGCCTCGAAATACAGGTGGTGCGCCGCGTGCTGCCCGTGCTTCGCCAGCATCCAGAGCGAGAGCCCGAAGGCCGCCGAGGTGCCGAGCGCCACCAGCAGGTCCATGTTGCCGGCGCCGGCGCGCAGCGCCGCCCAGCCCGCCCGATAGAAGCGCGCACCGAGCCAGGATTGCACCGGCGCTGCCAGTGCCAGCTGCAGGTAGGGGTGCGGCATCCAGTCCCGGCCGAAGGCCATCCCCAGCATCCCGGCCAGGAAGGGCGCGGTCAGCAGCGCCGCCAGGATCAGGTCGCGCTTCTCCTGCCCGCCCTGCGCCGCAGTGTCCTCCGGCGTCGTTTCCGCCGCCCGCACCGTGTAGCCGGCGCGGGCGATGGCGGCGGCCAGCGCGGCTTCCTCGGTTTCCGCCAGCAGCCGGACCGAGGCGGTCTCGGTGGCGAGGTTCACGCTCGCCGCCAGCACGCCGGGGACCTTCGCCAGCGCCTTCTCCACCCGCAGCGCACAGGTGGCGCAGGTCATGCCGCCGATGCCGAGCGTGACCTGCGCCTCCGGCACCGCATACCCGGCCCGCTCCACCGCCGCCACCAGCTCGGGCAGCGGCGCGGTGCCGCGCAACTCGGCCCGTTCCGTCGCCAAGTTCACCGTGGCTTCCGCGATCCCCGGCACCTTGCCGAGGGCGCGTTGCACCCGTCCGGCGCAGGCGGCGCAGGTCATGCCGGCGATCGGCAGGGAGAGGACGGGCGGGGGAGAGCGGGGCTTCCGGCATGGTGCTGCCTCATCTGGGGTCTCCCACTATGGGAGGGTCAAGCCCCCACGCCTTGCGCCGGATCATCCCCATCTCCACGCCATGCCCGAACTCGCCGCCGCCGTCGAAGCGCTCGCCGCGCGCCTGCCGCTGGCCGAGCCGCCCGCCGCGGCGCTGGCGGCGGAGGCCTGGCGCGAGGCCTTCCGCCCGCCCCGGCTCCGGCTGCTGCTGCTGGCCGAGAGCCACATGGCGACGACCACCGCCAAGCTGGCCTGCCCGCTGCGGCTGCCACCCGGCCTCGACTGGCCGCGGCCCGCTGGCTTCGTGCGCCACGTCTATTGCCCAGCCTATGGCGAGCCGGCGCTGGTTCCCGGCCTGCCCGCCGGCAATGCCGGCACGCCGCAATACTGGCGGCTGCTGGCCGCGCTGGACGGCAGGCCCGCCCCGACCCGCGCCGCCTGGCCCGATCCCGCCGCGCGGCTCGCCGCCAAGGCAGGGCTGCTCCACCGGCTGCGGGCGCGGGGGATCTGGCTGACCGATGCCTCGCTGGTCGCGGTGGCCGGCCCGGGCGGGGCGCGGGAGGCGGCGCGGGTCCATGCCGCGGCGATCCGTGGCAGCTGGGAAGGCTGGCACGCCGCCCGGCTGCCGGGGCTGGCCCCGGCGCATGTCGTGGTCATCGGCAGCGCCGTCGCCGCGGTGCTGCGCGGCGCGCTGGACGCCGCCTTCCCCGGCTGCTGGCAGGCGGTGCCGCAGCCGATGGGCGCCCGCCGCCCAGGCGAGGCCGCGGCGCTGCTCGCCACGCTAGAGGCCGCGGCGCGGCGGCACGCGCCGGGAGATTGACACCCCGGGCAGGCTCCGCCGACATGCCGGCCGCATGTCCCGCCCCGTCTTCCCCGCCCTCGCCCTGCTCCTCCTCGCCATCGCGCCCGCGCTGGCCGAGACGCAGCCCTTCCGCGTCGTCAACCGCACCGGGGTCGATGCCACGGTGCTCAACGCCGTCCGCACCCCGCGCGGGGCGCAGAACGACTGGGGCGGCAACCTGCTGCCGGGCAACCGGGCACTGACCCCGGATGGCGGCTTCCGCGTCGTCCCGTCCGAGGGCGCCGGCTGCCGCTTCGACCTGCGCCTGGTGCTGGCCGACGGGCGGGAGAGCGTGCTGCGCGACCAGGACATCTGCGCCGCGCGGGAGGTGGAGATGGCCGCCGCCGCCCGCCCCGCCGCGCCGCTACCGGTGCCGGTGACGCCACCGCCGCAGGTGCCGCAGCAACGGCCGAACCCGCAGGCCAAGCGGATCTCGACCGGCAGCGGCTTCCTGGTGGCGCCCGACCGGGTGATGACCAACCACCACGTGGTCGATGGCTGCGACCGCATCATCCTCCGCGCCGCAGACGGCCGCTGGCTGGGCGCGGTGCCGCCGGCGCGCGTCGACGAGAAGCTCGACCTCGCGCTGCTGGCGGTGCCCGGCCTGCCCGGCCCGCCGCTGGCCTTCCGCAGCAACCCGCCGGTCCGGCGGGGGAGGGCGTGGTGGTCTACGGCTACCCGCTGGCCGGGATCCTGTCGGATGCCGTGCTGACCCGGGGCGAGATCAACGGCCTCTCGGGCCTCGCAGACAACCGCAGCCAGTTCCAGGTCAGCGCCCCGGTGCAGCCGGGCAATTCCGGTGGGCCGATGCTCGACATGCAGGGCCACCTGGTCGGCGTCGTCGTCTCCAAGCTGAATGCGCAGAAGCTGGCCCAGGCGACCGGCGACATCCCGCAGAACATCAATTTCGCGGTGAAGGGGGAGGCGGCGCTGAGCTTCGTCCAGCGCGCCGGGATCACCCCCCGCATGGCCGAGAGCACCGGGCCGGAGCGCGGCGCGGCGGATGTGGGTGAGGTGGCGGCGCGCAGCACCGTCTTCATCCGCTGCGAGAAGTAGCCGCATGGGAGGAGAGATGCCTGAGTTTAGACCTTCCGCCCGCCTGATTTCGATCCCGTTGAGGCCGGTCCGCACCGGGCCGCGCGCCGTCCTATCCGGCGACGGCCCGGCCCGATGAGCGCAGGATCGCAACCGCGCCGAGGATGACGATCGCGTCCTCGATCAAGCCGCTTGGCCTCCTGCCAAGGTGCGGCATGGTGGCGATCCGCGCGCGCCAGCCGGGATAGGAGGCGAGGACCGCAGTCGTGCCCCCAGCGCCCCGCCCAGCCAGCGCTGCGAGCGGGGCGCCAGCGAGGCCCCCGCAATGGCTGTGGCGACGAAGCGCGTCGCCAGGCCGATCGGCACGATTCGGTCGGGCGCCGAGCGCAGCTTGTCGCCTGCCAACTCGGCGGCTGCGAGGGCGACGGTCGCCGCCGCGACCAGCGGGTGGGACAGGATCAGGGGCGCCCCATTGTCCCTCGGCAGCGCGCCGCGCGCGGCCGCAAGGAAACCGCGGCCAGCGGCGTCATCCCGCGCTGTCCGCCGACCAGGCCCATGAGGAAGGCGGCGAGCATGTCATCATCCCGGATCGTCCAGGCGGGATAACCCGGCCCGTGGACCAGCGGTTGCGCGACGCAGGAGGCGGGCGGCCCGTGACGCTCTCAGCCGCAACGCAGCCGCCAACCCAGCAGCGCCGCCGCCAGCGCTACCGCCACCCAGGTCCCGGCCAGCGCTGCCGGCGTCCCCAGCGCATCGACGGCCAGCCCGACAGTCAGCGGCCCGGCGCTGAAGCCGGCATGCGCCACCATGAAATAGCCGGCCACCGCCCGCGCCCGTTCCTCCCCGGTTGCGGCTTCGGCCACCGCCGCCAGCCCGCCCGGATAGACCAGCGCGTAGACCGCGACGCCGATTGCGATGCCGCCCAGCAGCAGCGGCCAAAGGGCCAGCATCGCCGTGCCCCAGAAGCAGCCGGCCGCGCCCGCCACCAGCAGCCCGAGCCCCAGGGCAACCGCCCGGCGCGGCGCCAGACGGCGCAGCGCCAGCTGAGCCAGCACGCCAACCGCCATCATGGCGCAGGCCGCCAGCGGCCCGGCCTTGGGGAGCCCGGCCGCGGCCAACGCCGCCGGCACGCTGGTCAGCACCGTCCCGGTCACCCCCAGCCCGGCAGGATCGCCAGGGTGGTCGGCCAGGTGCCGCGCGGGGAAGGCCGGGCGCCGCAGCCATGCGCCGCGTGGCGCCCCCGGCGCCAGGGTCTCCGGCAACCGGGCGACCAGCACCAGCAGCAGCCCGGCGAAGCCGAGATGCAGCGCGAAGGTGACCGGCGGATAGGTCGTGGGCGCGGCCCATAGCGCCAGCAGGGTCAGCACCCCGCCGGTGGCGAAGCTGCCGATGGTCGCCGCGGCGATGGTCCGCGCCGCCTGCCCCGCGCCGCGCGGCCCGCCGCCGGCCAGCTCCGCTGCCCAGGCGGCCGCGGCGCCGGCGACGCAGCCCATCCCGAAGCCCTGCGCCGCGCGCGCCAGGGCCAGCGCCGCGAGGCCCGGCCGCATCATCAGCACCAGGGTGGAGAAGGCAGCGAAGGCCACGCCGAGCAGCACGCAGGGTTTGCGGCCGATCCGGTCGGGCAGCGGGCCGAGCAGCGGCGCGCTGGCGATGACCACGGCGGCATAGCAGGCGAAGGCAAGGGCCAGGCTGCCGGCGCCATGCCCACCGGACGCGGCATAGGCGCCGTAGAGCGGCAGCGGCAGGGTGGTGGAAAGCCCGACCGCGGCGACCGCGAGGCCGATCACCAGCGCGGCGTGGCGCGGCGGCGTGGTCAGGCCGTCCTCGCCGGCGGCATGGTCATGCCGGCTTCGCCATCGGGGACGGGAGGCCGGGCGCCGGCGCGATCTCTGCCATGCCGGTAGGATCGCATGGCGCCCGGCCCTTGGCGACGGGCTACACCCAGGCAGAGTCGTCGAGGGAGAGCTGCGCCACCTGCACGCCCTTCAGCACCAGCCGGTCGGCGCCGTTGTTGTAGAAATAGTAGGCGTCGCCGTTGATCTCGCCGATGATGCGCAGCGTATCGGTGCCCGCGCCGCCGTCGAGCAACGCGACGCTGCCGAGCTGCGCCGTGCCGGTCAACTCGAAGGGGTCGTCGCCGCCTCCATCAACCGTCACCAAGGCGGCGCATTCGGCAGTGGTGGCGAAGGCATCGTTGCAGCCGCTGCGGGTGGTATCCACGTTGCGAATGCTCCGAAAATGGTAATAAATCGCCGATCTCGCCAAAATAATCTGGCATTAAGGTTCAAAATTCGACTGTACTTTTTTGTTCTTATATTAAAAAATTTACATCAGAGGGTGTGAGTACGTTTTCAGTCGCACGCCTGCCGGGCTGCATCATCCCGCCTCGAACCCGTTGAAGAGGTAGCCGCGGCCGCGCAGCGAGCGGATGCAGTCCTGCCCGTCCAGCTTCCGCCGCAGCTTGGCCACCAGCACGTCCACCGAGCGGTCCTCGGCATGCCAGGGGCGGCCCAGCGCTTCTTGGCAGATGGTCTCGCGCTCCACCGCCTCGCCCTCGCGCGCCACTAGCGCCGCCAGGACGCGGTATTCCGCCGCGGTCAGGCCGATGCCTTGGCCACCCGGGCGCAGCACGTCGCGCCGTCCCTCGTCCAGCCGCCAGAAGCCGTCGGCGGCGCTTCGCGGCCCGGTGCGGCGCAGCACCGCGCTGATCCGCGCCAACAGCTCGCGCGGCGAGGCACCCTTCGCCACATGGTCGTCGGCGCCCAGTTCCAGGGACAGGATGCGGTCGACCTCATTCGCCGCGCCGGTCAGCATGATGCAGGGCAGGTCGCTGGTCTCGCGCAGCCGGCGCAGCACGCCGATCCCGGTCTCGCCGCGCAGCCGGTGGTCAAGGATGACCAGCTCCGGCCGCTCGGTGGGCAGCGCGTCGAGGAAGCTTCCGCCGCTGCCATGCAGGCAGACGGTGCAGCCATTCGCCTCGAGATAGGCGCCCAGCTCGGCGGCGAAATCAGGCTCGTCATCCACCAGCGCGACCCGACAGGGCATCACACCTCCACGGCCGGCATGGCCGGTGCGTTACACAGAAATTTGATAGACGTTAGCGCGGGTCGCGGCTTCCCGCATTACGCCCCGGTTGCAGCCGGCACTGCTGCCGGCATGGGCGCCGCCGCGGGCTGCAGCTGCAGCCGGGATTCCGCCCCGCCTTGCCCCGCCTGCCGGTTCGCCGCGCTGATCGTGCCGCCGAGCGAGCGCATGATGCCGTGGCAGAGCGAGAGGCCGAGCCCGGTGCCCTGGCCGGTCGGCTTGGTGGTGAAGAAGGGCTCGAACAGCCGCGGCAGCACCTCGGCCGGAATCCCCGGGCCGGAATCGGCCACCGTCAGCAGCACGCATTGCCCCGCCGCCGGATCCTCGGCCAGCCGCGCCGCGACGGTGATCCGCCGCACCGCGGCGCGCCCTTCCAGCAGCGCGTCGCGGGCGTTCAGCAGCAGGTTGATGAGCACCTGTTCCAGCAGGAGCAGCCGGCCGCGCACCCGCGGCAGCCCGTCCGGAAGGTCCAGCACCACCGTGACCTCCGCTTCGCGCAGCGCGGCGCCGACCAGCAGGGTGGCGCCGGCCACCGCCTCCTGCACCGAAATCGGCTCGAGCGGCCCGGGATCGGTCCGGCCGAAGGCGCGCAGGTGGTCGATGATGCCCTTGGCCCGCTGCGCCAGACTGCCGATCCGCTCCATCCGCTGCAGCGCGTCGGGGATCGCCTCCGCGCCGTGGCGGCGCAGGGCGCGGGCGGTGTTCTCGGCCGCGAGCGCCATGATCGAGACAGGCTGGTTCAGCTCGTGCGCCAAGCCGGTCGCCATCTCCCCCAGCGTCGCCAGCTTGGCGCTGTTCACCATGGCCGAGAGCGCCTCGCGCTGCTCGGTGATGTCGGCGAGATAGCCGACCAGTTCAATTTGCCCGTCCGCATGCTGCCGCACCGGCTGGACGGTGATCCGCAGCCAGCGCCGCACCCCGTCCGGCCGGCGGAACAGGACGTCGACAGTCTGCCGGCCTTCCCGCGCCGCGCGGGCATGCAGGCCATGGATCGCCTCCGGCGGCTCGGCTGCCTCAATCCGCGCCAGCCAGGCCGGCAGGCCCTGCATCTGCGAGCACGACAGCCCGGTGAGCTCGGTGACGGAGGAACTGGCATAGAGGAAGCGGAACTGGCCGCCGACGCCGAGCTCGGCACGATAGGCGCTGCCGGGCAGCCCTTCCAGCACCTGCGCGAGCTGCCGCTGCATCGCCTCAGCGGTCGCCCGCGCCTGCGCATACCGCTCGCGCTGATGCCGCAGCTGATGGAGGCCGAGGGCGCCGAGCAGCAGCAGGCCGAGCGCGACCTCGCCGGCCCGCAGCAGCGCCTCCAGCCGCCGGTTCGCCGTCTGAACCAAGCCGACGTCCATGTTCGCCGCGACATAGAGCGGCGTGCCCGGCAGCCGGCGCAGCGCGGCGAGGATGTCGCGGCCGCCGAGCGAGCCTCGGGTGCGGAGATTGCCCTCCTCTCCGGCCTCCACCATGCGCATGGTCGGGCTCGTGGGGTTGAGGCGGCGGCCGATCGATGTCGTGGGCTCGCGGCTGCGGCTGAGGAAGGTGCCGTCGTTGCGGATGATCGAGATGACTCCGCGGTCGTCCGGCAGCAGCTCGCCAAGCAGCTGCGCCAAGTCGAGCGGGTCGAGCGAGATGACCGAGATCCCGGCGAAACTGCCATCCGCGGCGTAGACCGGGCGGCTCGCCTGCAGCGTCTGTAGGTTGGAAACCCGGCCGACCAGGGGTTCCGAGATGAAGAGCCGGTCGGGCGGCGGGCCGCCGCCGGGGTCCGGCATATGCGTCCGGATATGCGGCCGGTCCGAGAGGTCGACCGGCTGCCAGCCCTCGACCGAGGACCAGGCGACCCTCCCGTCGGGCGCGATCGCCGAGACTTGCAGGATGCCGAAGGCGCGGCGGGTCGCGACGGTGCGTGCCAGCGCCTCCATCGCCGCCGCGCCCTCTCGGTTGCCGCGCTCGACCAGCAGTTGGCGTTCCCGCACCAGCTGGCCGAGCGCCTCGACGGCGTCGAGTGTCCGCAGCACCGTCAGCCGCGCCGCCTCGGCGTCACGCCCGGCCTCGGCGAAGCCGGCGTCCTCGGCCTGGCGGCGCTCGTGGTTGAGGAAGGCCTCGACCGCCAGGTGAGCCGCGCCGATCAGCAGCAGCACGAGAGCGAAGCCGAGCAGCAGTCCGTGCCGCGGCCGCTGCGAGATCTCTAACGGCATGCCGCGGGACTCACGCGACCGGCAGTTCGAGCGCCGCCTCAGTCCCGCCTTCCGCCCGCGCCTGCAGGCTGAGCCGCCCGCCATACCGTTCCGCCGCCAGCCGGGCGATGGCGAGGCCGAGGCCGAGGCCGTCCCGCTTGCGAGTCAGCGCCGAGCCATCCACCGCAAAGGGCCGGCCGGGATCTGCCAGGATGCCGGCGGCGATGCCTGGGCCACTGTCGCGCACCACAAGCCGGACCCGCGGGCCGGCCGGCCCCTCGGCCAGCTCGGCGCCGAGCTCGACGGTCCCGTGTTCCGGGGTGGCGCGGATGGCGTTGTCCAGCAGCCCGGCCAGGGCGGCGGCGACGAGCTCGACCTCGACCTCGAGGTTCGGCCCGGCCAGCGGGCCGACCAGGACGCGGACGCCGCGGGCATCGGCAAGTCGGCGGGTGCGGGCGACCGCCGCGGTCAGCAGGCAATAGGTATCGACCTTCTCGGTCGGGCGGCGGGTGGCGCCGCTCAACCTTTCCCAGGTCAGCAGCTTGTCGACCGTCTCCAGCATGCGTTCACCGGCCTCGCGCAGGTGGAGACCGTAGCTCTGGGCGTCTTCCGGGGTCTTGGCATGGCCGCCTTCCAGCAGCTCGGCAAAGCCGATCACCGGGACCAGCGGGGTGCGGAGCTCGTGCGCCAGCAGGCGCAGCCGGTTCTCGGTGTCGCCCGCCTCGGGCGGCAGCGAGGGCGGGCGGCCTGCAGCCGCTGCAGCGCCTCGCTCAGCCGGTCGGACAGCTCGGTGCGGCTCTCCTCGGCCTGCTGCAGGCGGATATCGGTGGCGAGGCGGTCGGCGGCGGCGGCTCGGCGGGCGCGGGTGCGGTCCATCGCGGCCTGGACGGCCCGCGCCGCATCCTCAAGGCTGAAGGGCTTGGTAAGGAAGTCGGAAACGCCGCTGCGCAGCGCCTCGACCGCCTGGTCCATCGAGCCATGCGCGGTGATCAGGATGACGCCGCGGGCGGTCGCCTCGGGCTCCTTGCCGAGGACCTCGGCGGCCAGCGAGAGCCCGGTGCCGCCGGGCATGCGGATGTCGGAGACGAGGACGCCGATGGCGGGATCGGCGCGCAGCGCGGCGAGGGCGGCGATGGCGGGATTCGCCGTTGCGACGACGAAGCCTTCCTCGCGCAGGCCGTCGGCCAGTTCCTCGGCGAGCATCGGCTCATCGTCGACGACGAGGACGGACAGAGCCGGGCTATCGCTCCGGGGAGGCCGATCCCCTGGACCACTGGCAACATTCATCGAAATCGGAGCCCTGAAAACGCTTCGAAACTACCGTTTCCCTAGAGGAAACGATGGTCGCATAAAAGTGATATATGGGATGAAATCCTGTGTTCGTTATGGGGCAGAGCTTCCGGCGCAGCCAAGCCTAACCCTCAACGCTAGGGTTGCCGCCCTAAAAAACGGCATAGCTGGCGCAAAAAAAGAGACAATGGGCCGTTTAATCTCACGAACGCAAGGTTACGACCACCCTAAGCGCAGTGATCGTAACCGAAGCGTTAAAGATGGGCTATCATCACGAGATCGTGATCATCGCGCTTAGCCGGCCTTTCAGGCCGCGGCCGCCTGCCGGCCTGTCGCCGTACCGTCCGCGGCCAACCGCCCCGGCCGCAGCGCCAGCGCCCCGGCGCCGAGTCCGGCCTGGACCAGCAGCGCCAGGGTCCAGAAGGCGGGGAATTCCCAGCCGCCGCCCTTGCCCGCGAACATCCAGCCATTGCCGGTGTGCTGCAGCAGCGCGCCGAGCATCAGCGGCACCAGCGCCAGGCTCACCGCCCGTACCCCGATGCCGAGAACCAGCGCCAGGCCGCCCAGTATCTCGGAGGCGATGACGACGACGCCGAGCGCAGGTGGGTAACCAATGGAGCCGAAATACCCCATCGTTCCGGCCAGCCCGAAGGTGCCGAGCTTCAGCAACGCGCCATGCGCCAGGAACATCGTGCCCATCCCCACCCGCAGCAGCAGGGCGGCCCAAGGGGTGGTGGCCTTCTCGTCGAGCATCGTGGTCTCCGTCGGGTGGGGCGGCAGGGGCGCCGCGCTGGACGGCACGATGCATCGACGGCGCGGCGCGCTTCCAACGCAGGGTCGGAACGGCCATCATCACGCCGGTGAATGATGCGGGGGTGGATCCTTGGCCGATCTCGGCAGCCTCGACCTCAACCTGCTGCGGGTCTTCGACGCGGTGGCGCGGGAGCGCCACGTGACCCGCGCGGCCGAGACGCTGCATCTCTCGCAACCCGCCGTCTCCAATGCCCTCGCCCGGCTGCGCGCGGCGCTCGGCGACGAGCTGTTCCTCCGCCGCCCCGGCGGGGTGGAGCCGACCGAGCTGGCGGAAAGCCTGGCCGGGCCGGTGGCCGAGGCGCTCGGCCGGCTGCGCGACACGTTGGCGGCCCGCGCGCCCTTCGACCCCGCGACCAGCGAACGGGTCTTCCCCATAGGCTGCAGCGAATACGCCGAGGCCGTGCTGGCCCCGCCGCTGCTGGCCCGCATGGGTCGGGAGGCGCCGGGCTGCATGCTGGCCATCGCCCATGCCGACCGCACGAATTGGGAGGCGTTGCTGGAAGGCGGCCAAGCCAGCCTCGCGGTCGGCGTGCTGCCCGAGCCTCCCGCGCTCTACACGCGGCTGCGGCTGCTGCCCGAGGCCTTTTGCACCCTCATGCGCCCGGGCCATCCGCTGGCCGAGGGCGACCTCACCCTCGAGCGCTTCGCCAGCGTGCCGCACATCCTCCATTCGCCGAACGGCTCGCGCGGCGGCGCGCTGGATCAGGTGATGCGCGAGGCCGGGCATCCGCGGCGCCTCGGCGCGGTGGTGGCGCACCTGACCGCGGTGCCGGAGATCCTGCGGCGCACCGACATGATCATCACCCTCTCGGCGCGCCTCGCTTGCCACTTCGCGCTCGAGCACCGCCTCGTGCTGCGCGAACCGCCCCTCTCTGTCGAGCACACCAGGCTCTCGCTGGTCTTCCACCGGCGACACGAGGCCGATCCCGGCCATGCCTGGCTGCGCCGGCTGATCCTGGCCATCGCGCGCGACGTGGCGCCGGCCGGGCTGGATGGGCCGCCGCGCGACGAACCGGCGTAGCGCCGATGCTCGGGTGGATGTGCCAGAGGGCAGTCCGACCGCCTCAGTCGACCCGCACGAGATTCGCAGCCGAGAGGACCACCCGGGCCCGCAATCCTTCCGGCGCGTATTCCATGCTCGCCGAGCCGCCGAGCCCGTAGCGGGCCTGCCGTTCGATCAGCTCCGAGCCGAAGCCGCGGCGGGAGGGGCATGACGCCGGCCTTGGCCCACCGCATTCGTGCCAGCACAGGACAATGCGCGGCGTGCCGTCCGACGCGTCCTGCGACCAGGAAATGCGGACCTTGCCTTCCGGGACGGACAGCGCGCCGTGCTTGAGCGCGTTCGTGCCCAACTCGTGCAGCACGAGGTCGAGCGCAAGCGCCGCCTTCGGCGTCAGCCTGACCTTCGGGCCGTCGAGGGTCAGGCAGGTGGGATCCCCGATCAGCGGCTCCACTTGCCGCCGGACAAGATCCTGCAACATCACGCCAGTCCAGCCGGACTGCACCAGGATGTCCTGGGTCCGGCCCATCGCCAGAATCCGTCCGGCGAAGCTGCGGCTGAATTCCTCGAGCGAGGTGGCGTGCCGCCGCGTGGTACTGGCGATCGAGAGCACCATCTGCGCGATATTGCGGATCCGGTGGTTCAGCTCCTCCACCAGCGTGACCTCCGCGTCCTTCCGCGCCAGCTTCGCGGCGTCCTCGAAGATCGCCACCACGCCCTCTGCCGTCCCGTCGGGGGAGGCATAGGGGAGGAGCCGCATCAGATAGCGCTCCCGGCCGGCATGGGCGGTGACGCGCCGCTCGGTCGTCTCGCGCCGGTCGAGACTCCGGCGGGCCTCGGCGTGGAGATCAACCCCGTCGAGATGGTTGGTCGCTGTGCCGGGCAGCCCGCCTGCGGATGCGGGCAAGCTGAGGATGCCCGAGGCCTCCGGCGTCAGCCACCGGATCGCCCCCTGGCCGTCCATCGCGAAGGCGATGACCCCGCCGCTCTCGGCCAGGGCGCGCCAGCCGGCCGCAGCGCTCTCCAGCGCCGCGATCCGGCGCTGCAGCCGCACATTCTCCGCCTGCAGCCCCGCCATGGCCCAGGCCGAGGCGCGGAGCTCCTCGAGCGGCGCCCGCGCCGGCACATCCCCGCTCCGGGGCAAATGGGACGGATTGGCGGGGGCGGCGACCACCTTTGCCGAAACAGCTTCCAGGGTCCCGGCATCAAGCCTCGCCGCGTTTGGCCTGGACCCTGACCACAGGACCGTGTTCGAATAGGCAACTAGAAATCAGAGGTGGACTTAACATTGCGGCTCATCCTCCGTGGAGCCGGATTGCCATCTTTACTAAGTGTTAACCATCCGGCTGATCCCTCGCCCGACCTCAGGGAAAACCCTGATGCGCCAGGCTATCCGGGTCCGAGCCAACCTCGGCTGACCGCGTAGCGGACCAGCTCGACCCGGCTCTTCAGGCTGAGCCTGTCCATGCCGTTGGTCTTGTGCGCCTCCACTGTCTTCACGGCGATGCCGAGAGCCTGGGCGATGGCCTTGTTGCCGTGTCCGGCGGCGGCCAGCCGCAGCACCTCGACCTCCCGCTCGGTCGGCTGGCCGGCCGCGTCCGAGATCGCGGCCTGCGGTGCGGCGTGGCCGATCGCCTGGGCGGCGACCTGCGGGTCGAGGTGCAGGCCGCCTGCCGCGGCCGTCCGGATCGCCCGGACCAGTTCCGTCGCGGCGGAGCGCTTCAGCACGTAGCCGGCGACGCCGACTTCCATCAGCCGGCGGACATAGCTGCGATCCTCGTGCACCGTCAGCACGACAATCCGGCAATGTGGTTCTTCGCGCCGGAGCCGCTCCGCCACCTCGGCCCCGTTCGGACCTGGGATCGACATGTCGAGCACCAGGATGTCGGGACGCAGCAGCTTCGCTTGCCCGAGCGCGGCATGACCGTCCATCGCGGTCGCAACCACCTCCATGTCCGGCTCGGCCTCGACCAGGGCGCGGATGCCGGCCAGCACCACCGGATGGTCATCGACCAGCAGGATGCGCAGCCGCGTCACAGAGGCACCTCGATCAGCAGGGTCGTGCCCCGGCCGGGCGCCGATTCGATTTCCAGGCTGCCGCCGAGCATGGTCAGCCGTTCCGCGATGCCGCGCAGGCCGAGCGCCTGCGGCGCGGCAGGATCGCGCCTGCCCGGCATGCCACGGCCGTCATCCTCCACCACCATGCGCAGCGCGTGCCGGCTCCGGTCAAGGACGATGCTGACCCGTGTCGCACCAGCATGCTTCAGCACGTTGGTCAGGGCCTCTTGCAGGATACGGTAGAGGGTTGTCTCGACCGGCAGCGGCAGGCGTGCCCCGGGCAGCCGCATGTGGATCTCGCTCTCGATCCCGGTGCGGGTGCCCCAGTCCTCCACCAGCTGCCGCAGCGCGGTCTCGAGCCCCAGGTCGTCGATCGCGGTCGGGCGGATCTCAATGGCCAGGCGGTGCGCCTCGCCGCTGAGCGCGCGGGCGATCGCGTGCAGCCGGGCCAGGCGGGCCGCCGGTGCCGGATCGGCGGCGAGGCCGCTGAGCTCCAGGTGCAGCAGAGTCAGGTGCTGGCCAAGCCGGTCGTGCAGGTCCCGGGCGATGCGCAGCCGCTCCTCCTCCTGCTGCTCCACCATGCGGCGCAGCAGCAGGGCGGCGCGGGCTTCGGCCGCGCGGCGCGGGGTGATGTCGTAGGCAATGCCGAATACATCGGCCGTTTCGTCGCCGCCGGGCTCCGGGCATTGCGCTTCCACTGCCAGCCAGGCCCGCTCGGGCGGCAGGCCGCGGCAGGGCCGCAGGATGGGAAGCTCGAAACAGGCATGGCCGGTCCGCCGCGCGGCCGCGAGGCCGTCGGCCCATTCGTCCTGCCCCTCCGGTGACATCAGTGCCAGCATCTGCGGCCGGTCGACCGGCGTCCGGACCGGAACCAACCCGAGGAGCCGGTGGAACTGCCGGGAGGCGACGATCTCCCCTGACTCGCCGCGGCATTCCCAGGCGCCGACCCCGGCGCCCTCCGTGGTGCGGCGCAGCCAGTCCTCGCTCTCGCCCAGCGCCAGGTCGAGCCGGGCCTGGGCGCGGTGCACCTGCAGGCTGAGCAGGAAGAGCGCGGTCGTGGTCAGCAGCCCGAAGAGCAGCGCCGGCACCTGGTCCTGCAGCCAGGCGCGCGCGATCGCCGCGTGCGGCCGCCGGGCAGCCACGATCAGGGGAAAACCCTCGAGGCGCCGCCGCGCGAGCATCTGCCGCTGCCCATCGACGACCGAGATCACGTCCGGCAGCAGCTCGCGTTCGACTCCTCCGGCCATCGGTCGCGCGCCTCGGTCCGGTACGTCGGGCAGGCCGCCGGTACGCCCGATCACCCTTCCCTCCGCGGTGTTCAAGGTCAGCGCGTCATCGGCCTCCCGCAGCAGGTAGCGCATGCCCTCGCCTAGCGCGTCGGGAAGGACCGAGATGTTGATCAGCCCGTCGAATTCACCATCCGCGATGCCGTTGCCCGTCTGGGCTCGCCGCCGGCTGAGCGCAAAGAAGGGCACGCCGTCAAACTTGTTGCGGTAGACTTCGCTGACATGCAGCGCCGGCGGGTTCGGCCCGGAAAGCGCCAGGAAGAAGCTGCGGTCGGCGGCGGTCGGCACGGCGCGCGGGATCGGGAAGATGTTGGCGCCGAGCAGCGGATAGCCGTTGCGGTCGACGACGAAAGCGGCCTCGGCCCGGGGCAGCTCGCTGAGGACGCGGCGCATCCCGGCATGCAACTCGGCCTCGCGCGCGGTGATCTCCGCATCCGACATGCCGCGCACCAGGTCGCCTATGCGGCCGAGCGCGAGGACATAGCCGGCCAGCACGCGGGATGCGTATTCCGCCCCGGCATCGGCGGTGCGGATCATTTCGGCGGCCGAGGCTCGCCAATGGGCCTGCCAGTCGGCCCATGCATTGGTGGCGAGGATCAGTACCGGCAGCAACAGCGCCGCCGCCGGCAGCAGCGGAAACCGGCGTTGCGGCCGGGCGGGCCGGCGCCGGGGTTGGGTCGCTGGCACGCTGACGGACTTGTCCATATCGCTCTCGTACGGCGGAAGATCGTGCCGTACCACGCGCTACAGGTGAATAAGGGAACACCCTTACCGCCGTCCCACACCGGCCGGCAACGCCGCGATCGCCGTCACCCGCATATTCACCGGCGCGATTGCCCCGGTCATCCTGCGCGACCTGCCGCCGCAGAGGAACTCCACCGGGCGGGACGGCCCGGTGGAGTCCTTCTGGATCAGTCGCAAACGTGTCCGCAGCTGCCTAGCCGAAGCTGAAATCCAGGTGGCCGTTGCTGTAGAGCACGTCGTAGCCGCTCCCCAGGTCCGTACCTTCGAATCTCACCTGATCGATGTGCAGATTGCGATCGGAGCCCGGCGTGTTCTCGAACCGGTCATTGATGAAGGCAACGGTCAGCGTGTGGCTGCCCGAAGCCCAGTCGCCCTTGACGGTAAGGACGTCTTCCTGGCCGCTGCCGGACAGGGCCCCGGCGGTGAGGGTGCCGCCGACCTGCTTGCCATCGACCGCCACGGTGTACTGCGCGTTGCCCTGGAAATAATCCTGCGAGAGCTTCAGCACCAGTTCATCGCTGCCGGAGCCAATGGTCTGCACCACCGCTGCCGTGCTGCCGGAGCTGCTGGTCTGCTCCGGCGCGACCGCCCCACCCTGGGAGGTGGAGCCGGTGGACGTGTTGGTCGGCAACGACCCGCTGTTGAAGGTCGAGCCGCTTGAGGAGGTGTCGAGGCCAGACCCTTGCCATTGCGACACGCTCTTCGTGCCGCCGCCCGCGATCAGGCTCGCGCTGCCGGAGAGATAGTAGTCGTTGTCGTACCAGCGCACGTCGCCGTTCTGCACGGTCCCGCCCATGCCGTTGTCGCCGGCGGAAAGCTGGATGGTGTTGCCGTGGACGGAGTCATTGCTGACGACATAGGGACCCTGCGCCCCCGAGCCGCGATTCTCCTCGAAGACCCAGACCCCGCCGACATTGCCGCGTAGGATGTTGTCGGCAACCTCCGTGTTCGACGAGTTCTGGACATAGACCCCGCCGCCCTCGAAGCCCTGGAAGGACGGGTCGTTGTTGCCTTCGATGAGGTTGCCGCGAACCGAAGCGCCATAGTCGAGCTCGACCAGCACGCCCGGTGCATCGTTGTTGGCGACCCAGTTGTTCTCGATGGTCGTGGATTTGCTGCCACCATCGACCCAGATCCCGGGCGAGGTGACGTTGTCGTGCACGTAGTTGTTCGCGATGGTCACATCGCTGACCGTGAAGACCTTGATCCCGGCGCCGGAGCCGGTCGCAGTGAACGGACCGTTGTGCGACTGGTTGTTGTTGGCAAGCTCGTTGTGTTCCACCACGGAACCACGCGTGTTGTACGCACCGATGCCGGCCATTTCATTGTCGTGAATATAGTTATCCTTAACGGTCATGTTCGTGCCAAGCATGATCGGCACGCTTGACCTAATTCCGTAAAACTCATTTCCGGCGACCGTCCAATTGACGGAGCTTCCGTCGGTGCCGAGCGCGCCGGTGCCTGGGTTGTTCGGCGCATAATCGGTGATCTTCAGGCCGCTGATCGTGACGTTCGAGACCGGCTGGCCATCGAAGGCGCGCTGGGCGCCGTTGCCGTCCAGAATTGTCGCGTGGTTCTCGCCATAGAAGCTGTCGCCGTCCTTCGGGCGGATCGTCTGCCCGTAGTAAGTGCCAGCACTCAACAAAAAAGCAGTGCCGTTGGGATGTGAATTCACCGCAGACTGAATATCCGCGCCCGCGCTGATACGCACTGCATTTGCAGGAGCCGCATAATCTGTAGAAGTCGTTCCTGCGTTAGAAGAAATAGAGGATGCGTCCACCGGAAAATCTCCATTGTCATACTCAATATTCCTGCACTTAGGCGAATAAGTATCCATGGTCTATGTTGAATCGGCGATTCGCACATTTTTTTTACCCTTATAGCTTATGTCGGATAAGTACGTGTGAATGTGTGACTACATTTACTTTGTTTTAGAGTTTCTGGATATGAGTCCTCGGCGACGCAGAGCTTGGCGTCAGTTCTTTCGGCCCTGGCGCGACGAGGCCGAAGCCCGGTGTCGTACCTGGCGCGTGCATCGCCGACTTCCTCCTGCGGGACAGCCTCGGTGCCGACCCGCGCTGTTCTCCGGCCTGCCGCGCCGCTTGGCGTGGCGTAAACGCATCGGCCGCGTGAGCCTGCGATCGGCCCCGCTGGCCCGCCCGCCGGGTGGCATGCGCCGTGCGGCAGCGACCCGGGCGGCGGGGACCGACCGAGGTTGCGGGACCGGCTAATCCGTCACGGGGCGCAGGGATCGATGGTCTGCGCGACCAGCCGCGCTCCTGACGCCTCTGCCCGAAGTGCGATGGCGGGCCGCGCCGGCGCATCGCCGGCCTGCCATGCCCAGTCGAGGCGCTGGGTTCCGGCCGGCAGAAGACCTGACGGGACTGACCCGAGCCCGATGCATCATAGACAGCTGCCGCGCTGCCTGGAGCCGCCTCGCAGCCCTTCCGGACTGACTCGGGCTGCAAGTGGTCAGAACCGCATCAGGTGCGTCTCACATAAACCCGTGACCTACCGTCCGCGGGGCGGCAGCAGCGGCACTGTGAATGATGCAGCTGCGATGTCTGAATCCCCATCTGCAGCAACGGCTTACCAATGCCTTCTGAGCCAGCCGCAGAAATTATTGTGCCGATATCATACAAATCTCGCATACCGATGTGTGTTGCGGTCCATTCGCCCAGGCCGGGTACGTATTGAGCGGCGATCAGCGATCGTCGCTCCAGGAAAGCTCTAGCAATCGGTGGGTGATTTGCATGGTACAGTTGAAAACAAACAAGCTGGCGATGACTGCGCTGCTGTGTGTCGTCGCGGCAGCGCCTGCCAGCGCGGGCCCAGGCAATTCCGACTTCGGCCATGCAGGCGGGAACGGCATCGGTAGCGGTGGCCGCGGTGCGCCCGGACCGCTCGCCGGCGCCGGGCTGCCCTTCCTGCTGATCGCCGGGGCGGCCGGCGCCTACAAGATGGTCCGGCGCCGGCGGGACGAGAGCCGTCAGGAGCGCGGCCAGACCGAACAGCTCTAGGCAGAGTCAGGGCAAGCGCTGATGCTGGTATCCGCTATTCCGACGTCCTCGCGGGACGGCGGACATCGCGGGCTTGACCGTGCCGCAGCAGCGGCCGGTCTTTCCCGCGGCGAACTCTTCGCGGGCCTCTGCATACTGGGCTTCGCAAACGGCGTGATGAGCCGTGTGCAAGGCGCCATCCTTCAGGATGGGGCGACGATGGCGATCGCCGGCACCTTCAACACCAGCGTCGTCGTCTGGATCGCCTTCGTGGCTTGCCCGCTCATGCTGCTTCGCGGACCGCGGGAGGCGTTCCTTCGGGCTGACCTCTTCCTGGCCGCCGGTGTGCTCGCGGCGATCATGCTGCCCGTGGCGCATCTGAGCTGGCTCGGGTTGACCGCTCTGGCGCTCTACATGCTGGCCGACCCTTTCGGGCCCCCCGGCATGCGGCCCGAATCTCCCATGCGCCGCGGCGCCTGGATCCTGCTCGCTACGACCGGGGCGATGTTCTGGGGCCGCGTGCTGCTGTTCTCCGCAAGCGGCCCCGTCCTGGACACCGATGCCCGCATGGTCGGTTGGCTCACCGGCATGGAGACGATCGGCAATACGGTGCGCTTTGCCGGCGGCGACGGCCATGTCTGGATCGCCCCATTCTGCTCCTCGCTCAGCAACATCTCCCTGGCGATCCTCTGCTGGGTCCTGTTCGCGCAGCACCGTGGCGTCGCTTGGTCCCCGGCGAGCGTTGGATGGTGTCTTCTCGCCTGTCTCTCCGTCGTTGCCGTCAACGTCACCCGAATCAGCCTGATGGTTCTGCACCCCGCGCAGTTCGACTTCATCCACGGTCCGGTCGGCTCCGCCGTCGCGGGCGCGCTGAGTGTCGTGTTGATGCTGGGGATCTGCATGTGGGGCACGCGCCATGCACGCTTCGCTCCAGCTTAGGATCCTGTTGCCGCTGCTACTCGTCCTGAGCATCGGCGGCAAGGTGGCCGTCGGCAACCAGTCCCTGTGGGGTGCGGAGAAGGCCGTGCAAGGCACGACCGCCACGATGGACCGGGTGACCGCCTTCTTCAGGCGGCATGGCTTCGCAGTGAGCGAGGTCGGAGACGACCCGGACGTGCCGCTCTTCCAGGCGACCGCCGGGGATTGCCGGGTCCTGGCGCTGCTTGCCGCGCCGCAAGGTTGGCACCGCGACGTGATACGGCGGCTCGCCTCGGCCGGTGACCAGGTCTTCTTCGTCTTCGATGCGGCGACTTACCAGGATCAGCCGAAATGGCCGCCTTGGACGCACCACTACTGGCAGGTGCTGAATTACTATGTCGGCCGCCGGGTTCCGACCAAACCGCTCCTCGGCGTCGTCACCTCATCGGCCTGCGACCTTCGCGGCATGCCATGGCAGGAGATCGCCGAGCTTCCGTGAAGTCGAGAGCCTCTTTCATGGGTCGGCACTCGCCGTCCGGTGGATGCCGACCCACGGAAGCAGAAGAGGGTCGAGGGAGGATACTTCCTCCCCGGCCTTAGCCCGGGCCTGCCGGCAGCGCCGCGATCGCCGTCGCCCCAGCGTCCACCGGCACGATCGCCCCGGTCATCCAGCGCGACTTCCCGCCGCAGAGGAACGCCACCGCCGCGCCAATGTCCCAGCCGCTGCCCTCCACCTGCAGGATGCTGCGCTTCCGCCGCGCCTCCCGCTTCGCCGGGGTCATGTCGTTGGCTTGCACCATCGGCGTGTAGACCATGCCGGGGCAGATGCAGTTCACCCTAATGCCGTCTTTCGCGTGGTGCACTGCCATGGCGCGGGTCATGTTGACCACCGCGCCCTTGCTGGTCGGGTAGAGCAGCGAGGGATGCCCGCCCTTCAGCCCGGCGACCGAGCCGATATTGACGATGGCGCCGCCGCCGGCCGCGCGCATCGCCGGCACCGCATACTTCGCCATCAGCATCATCGAGGTCACGTTCACAAGCAGGCCGTGCGCCCATTCCTCCGGGTCCACCTCCTCCGCGGTGCCCTTCGGGCCACTGATGCCGACATTGTTCATCAGCGCATCGAGCCGGCCCCAGCGGCCGGTCGCGGCCTTGACGATGCGCCGGCAGTCGTCGGGCTTCGTCACATCGGCCTCGACGGTGATCGCCTCGCCGCCCTCGGCCTCGATCATCCGCTTCGTGTCTTCGGCCCAGGGTAGGACGGCGTCGGCGCAGACGAGCTTCGCGCCGGCCCGGGCCAGCAGGATGGCGGCGGCGCGGCCGTTGCCGACACCCTCTCCCGGGCGCGACCCGGCGCCGGTGACGATGGCCACCTTGCCGGCGAGGCCTTCCTCGATGCTGTCCATGTCCATTTCCTCCGTTTGCTTCGGGAGGATGCTGGCACCCGCAGCGGCCGGCCTCAATCCGCCATCAGGAAGGCCAGCGCGGTCACCGCGATCTCCTCCGGCACCTCGTGCCCGCCGGCGAACTCCCGGAGGATCAGCGGGTAGCCGGCATGGCGCAGCTTCGGCACGAGGCGGCGGGTGCAGAGGTCGATGTTCAGCACCGGATCGGCGGTGCCATGGCTGAGAAAAGCCGCGGCTTGCCTTCCAGCCGCATCGGCACAACGAAGCCGGGCGAGAAAGCGAGGGCATGGGTGAAGAGATCGCCGTTCATCAGCGCCAGCGACAGCGCGTAGGAAGCGCCGTCGGAGAACCCCGCCACCGCGAGGCGCTTCGGGTCGACCGGCCATTCCGCCAGGACGCGGCGCAGCGCCGCCTCGATCCGCGCGATGTCGGGCCCGTAGCCGCCTTCCAGCACGTCCCAGCTTCGCCTGAGGCTGTCCGGCAGCATCACCAGCGCGGCATCGGCGATCGGCGCGATGCGGCGCAACGCGCGGGTGGCGTCGCCGGTCGCGCCATGCAGCATCATGATCAGCGGCAGCGGGCCGGGCGCTGCGGCGGCCGGTACCCGCAGCAACCCGTCCCGGCCCTCGCCCATGCCGAGCGGGTGCAGGCCCGGCGGCAGCGGCCAGGCGGTACCGGGCCGTGGTGGCGAAGGCCGGGCATCGATGCGGCCGGCGGCATGGTCGTCATCCTCGGGGTCGTCCATGGCGGCAGCCCTCCCGCCTCCGAGCCTGGGCGGACCGCGGCGGCGGGGCAAGCGCGGCGAAACCCGCCACTGTTGCGGCGTTGGCGGGGCATGCCCTGCATTCCGCCTCCCCGCCTGCGCCGCCGCGCACTGGCGCTGCTTTCCCTCGGCCTGGCCGGCTGCAATGCGGGGGTCGGGCCGCAGCGCCTTGACCTCGACCAGATGGGCTATGCCGATGCGCTGGGCGAGGGGCTGAAGAGGCAGATGCTGCTGAACATGGTGCGGCTGCGCTATGCCGACGTTCCAACCTTCCTATCGGTCAGCCAGCTGATCGCTGGCTACCAAGTGCAGGCGACAGGGCAGCTCGGGCTGAATGCCTATCCCAATGCGGCACCGGGCAATTACGCAACGGTGGGCGGCACGGTGCAGTACACCAACCGGCCGACTTTCACCTTCACCCCGGTCACCGGCCAGCGCTTCGCGCAATCCTACCTGCGGCCACTTGCCCCGGCCGAGCTGCTGTCCCTGGCGCAGAGCGGCGCGCCGGTGGACCTGCTGTTCCGGCTCGGCGTGCAATCGGTGAACGGGCTGCCGAACGGCGCGACGCAGGAGGGCCAGGCGCAGGCGGCCTCGGGCGGGTTCATGGCACTGATGCATGCGCTGCGGACCATCCAGGCTGCCGGCGCGGTCAGCCTGCGTTTCGAGCGAGGCAAGGCCGGGCCCCGGGTGTTCCTGGTGCTGGGCGACGACCGTTCCACGGCCGGGGAGGCGGCGCGGCAGGTGCGGCGGCTGCTCGGCCTGTCGCCGGGGATGCCGGAGCTGGAAGTGGTCTATGGCCGCATTCCGCGGGGCCACGGCCAGGTAGCGGTGCTGACGCGATCCGTGCTGCAGGTGCTCTACGATCTGGGCGGACAAATCGAGGTGATGGCCGAGGACGTTGCCCGCGGCGAGACCCGCCCGACCGATCCAGGCGAGCGGCTGATCCGAGTGCGCCAGGGCGATCGGGCGCCGGCGGACGCCTATGCCGCGGTGACCTATCGCGGCCGGGCCTTTGGATCGAGCAAAGCGACTTTGCCTCCAAGGGCGCCTTCACCTTCGTGCATGTGCTGCAGGTGCTGGCCGAGAGCGGCCAGGGCCAGCCGACGCCGATCGTGACCATCCCGGCGCAGTAGGCCCGGCCTTCAGGGCCGGTCGGGCAGCGTCAGGACCTCCTCCGCGGTATCGACCACGAAGACCGCGAGCAGGCGGGCGGGCTGGGTGGCACTGGCATTCTCGCTGACCACGTGCCGGTCGCCCGGACTCTCGGTGAAGCTTTCGCCGGCGCGGTAGACGGTGGCCGGCCCGTCATTGACCTGGCTGCGGATCGCCCCTTCCAGCACCGTGGCGCAGATGAAGGCGGAGGCCGCATGGCGGTGCGCCGGCGAGGCGCCGCCCGGCGCATACTCCACCAGCACGGCCTTGAGGCTCTTGCCCGGGACGTTGGGCAGCGGGTGCGCATAGGCCAGCGTGACCTTGGCTTCGCCGGACGGGGCCGGCTGCGCCGCGGTGGGGCCGAGGCAGGCAAGGGACAGTGCGAGGGCAAGGGTGGATCGGCGGGGCATCATCTTGGTCCTCCGGGGCATCCCTGCAGGACGAGGCCGGGCGGGGCGGCGTGACAGGGACGGGCGAGTTTTTTCGCGGGGTCCGCGTCACATCCGGCGCCGCCGCCTCGTCCTTGGGGATGCAACGCCCCTGGAGGAGCCCCGCATGACCCCTCGCCTTGACTACTTCGCCGTCGCCCCGAAGCTGCTGCAGCCTATGCTCGCGCTGGAGCGGGCGGTGGCCTCCAGCGGTCTCGAGCCCGGCCTGATCCATCTGGTGAAGACCCGGGCGTCGCAGATCAACGGCTGCGCCTTCTGCATCGAGATGCACACCCGCGAGGCGCTCAAGGCGGGCGAGACCGCGGCGCGGCTGTTCCTGCTGGATGCCTGGGCGGAGGCGCCGCACTATACCCCGCGGGAGCGCGCCGCCCTGGCCTGGACCGAGGCCCTGACGCTGATCGCCGCGACGCATGCGCCGGACGACGTTTATGCCGGCCTGCTGCCGCACTTCTCGGAGGAGGAGATCGTCAAGCTGTCGCTGCTGATCGCCACCATCAATGCCTGGAATCGCTTGGCGATCGGCTTCCGCGCAGTGCCGGGCCAGGCGCCCGCGACCGCCGCGGCGGCCTGAGCATGCCGGGCGAGCCGGATCCCATGGCCGATTCCGCCGGGGCCTTCGCGCCGCTGCGGGCCGAGCTGATCGGGCTCGCCTACCGCATGACCGGGTCCTGGGCGACCGCCGAGGACATCGCCCAGGACGCCTTCCTGCGCTGGCACGGCGCCGACCGCAGCCGGGTCGAGGTGCCCCGCGCCTGGCTGCTGAAGGCCACCGCCCGGCTCAGCCTCGACCACCTGAAATCTGCCCGGCACCGGCGGGAGGCCTATGTCGGTCCCTGGCTGCCGGAGCCGGTGCTCGACAGCCCGGACCCGCCGCAGCAGGCGGCGCGCGAGCAGGCCGAGGACCTCTCGGTCGCCTTCCTGCTGACCCTGCAGCGGCTCTCGCCGGCCGAGCGCGCGGTCTTCATCCTGCACGACCTGTTCGAGACCCCCTTCGCCGAGATCGCCGGGCTGCTCGGCCGCGCCGAGCCGGCGCTGCGCAAGCTGGCGACCCGCGCCCGCGCCCGGCTGCAGGAGGAAGCCCGGCACCAGCCGGTGACCGATGCCGAGGCGCGGCGGATCGCCCAGGCTTTCCTGGCGGCCTCGCGCAACGGCGACGAGGCGGCGCTGCGCGACCTGCTGGCGCGGGACGTGGTGCTGCACACCGATGGCGGCGGCATCCGCCCCGCGGCGCTGAACCCGATCCTCGGCGCCGACAAGGTCGGCCGCTTCTTCGCCGGGCTGGCCCGCAAGCGGGCCGACCCCGCCGCGCCGCTGGTGCATCTCGGCCGAATCAACACCTTGCCCGGGTATGTGACGCTGGAGCCGGACGGCCTGCCGCAGACCACGGCGCTGGAGGTGCGGGAGGGCCGGATCAGCGCGATCTACGTCGTGCGCAACCCGGAGAAGCTGGCGGCGGTGCGGGCGCGGCTTGGGGGTAGGAAAGCAAGGTTGGGGCGGGAAACAGGTGTTCCCTCCCCAAGCTTCCCTTTGCTGAGTCGGCACTCGCTGCGCGGAGGGTGCGGAACTCGGAAAAATAGAGGAGGGTCCAGGGAGGATACTTCCTCCCCGCCCTTAATCCCCCTTCAACCCCCGCCCGAGCCCCACCGCCGCCTCCCCGAACCGTGCCCGCAAAGCCTCCACCGCCTGCCAGCGCGCCGCCCGCCGCGGCGCGCCGGGATCGGCCAGGTCGCCGCGATCCGCCCCCGCCGCCGGGGCCAGCGGCTGGGCGCCGATGCCGATCAGCCGGAAGGCGGTGCCGTCCGCCTCCCGCGCCAGCAGCGGCCGGGCGGCGGCGAAGAGCACTTCCGGCAGCAGGGTCGGCACCGGCAGCCGGGTGGTGCGGGTGCGCTGGGCGAAGCCGGCGGTCTTCAGCTTCAGCACCACCCCGGCTGCCGCCAGCTCCTTTTCCCGCAGCCGTCGGCCGAGCTTCTCGCAGAGCCGCCAGAGTGGCGCCTCCAGCGCCTCCAGCCTGGCGATGTCGGCATCGAAGGTGGTTTCGGCGCTGATGCTCTTGGCTTCCCGGTCCGGCGAGACGCGCCGGCCGTCCTCGCCGCGCGCGCGCGCCGCGAGGCCCGGCCCCTCCTCGCCGAAGCGCTTCGCCGCCTCCCGCGCATCGAGCGAGGCGAGCTGCCCGAGCCGGGTGAACCCCGCCGCCTCCAGCCGCCGGGCCAGCGCCGGGCCGACGCCGGGCAGCACGGTGACGGGTTGCGGCGCCAGCCAGGCGGCGGCCTCCGCCGCGCCGACCACGGCGAAGCCGCGCGGCTTGTCGCGCTCCGCCGCCAGCTTGCCGAGCAGCCGGTTGGGCGCGAGCCCGATCGAGACGGTGACGCCGACCTTGGTCTCCACCTCGCGGGCGAAGCGGGCCAGCACCGCGGCGGGCGGCGCGCGGTGTAGCGCCGCGGTGCCACGCAGGTCCAGCACCGCCTCGTCGATCGAGAGCGGCTGCACCAGCGGCGTCAGCGCCTCCATCAGCTCCCGGATCTGCCGCGCCGCGGCGACGTATTTCGCCATCTCCGGTTTGATGACGACGGCATCGGGGCAGAGCCGCAGCGCCTTGAACATCGGCATCGCGCTGCGCACGCCGGTGGTGCGGGCGATGTAGCAGCAAGCCGAGACCACGCCGCGATGGCCGCCGCCGACGATCACCGGACGGGACAGCAGCTCCGGCCTGTCGCGCTTCTCGACACTGGCATAGAAGGCATCGCAGTCGACATGGGCGACTGTCAGTGCCAGCAGCTCGGCATGCCGGACGATGCGGCGAGAGCCGCAATGCGGGCAGCTTGGCTTGTCCTCCGGCAGGCCCTGGAAGCAGTCCCGGCAGAGCGCGGGCATTCAGCCTTCCCGTTGCACCCGGAAGGGTTGTGCCGCCAGCCAGCCGAGCAAGGCGAAGCCGATCGCCTCCTCCACCCCGCCGCGCGGCGGGCGCTGCGCCGCGAGGCCCGAGGATCTCGAACCAGGCGCCGAGGGCAATCTCGCAGAGCAGCACCAGCACCACCCCGGCCAGCGCCATGCCGGCACGCGATTCTGCGCCGCGCCCCGGCAGGCAGGAAGCGCACGGCGTAGCGGGCGGCGAGCCAGAGCAGCACCGCCATCACCCCGGCTTCCAGGATGGCAGCGGCGACGCTGCCAATGCTTGGCGCCAACGCCAAGTCGCGGATCACTCCGAGCACCGCGCCGGCGAGGAAGGCGAGCAGCCCATAAAGTAGCCCGGGGCGGAGGCCGGCGATCACCGCGCGTCATCCCAGAGCCGCGCGGCGCCCAGCACGCCGGAGCTGTCGCCGTGCCGCGCCCGCAGCAGCGGCGTCGTCACCGTGTCGCTGAAGACATGCGCGGCCATGCGCGTCGGGACCTGCCCGTAGAGGTGTTCCATGTTCGACAATCCCCCCGCCAGGACGATGCAGTCCGGGTCGAGGATATTGACCACATGCGCCAGGGCGCGCGCCAGCCGGTCGGTATGCCGCGCCAGCGCCGCAGCGGCCCGTGTATCCCCGGCCGCGGCCCGGGTGGGCAGGGCGCTGGCGTCGCGCGCGCCGGGCCCGTCCGCCTCGGCCGCGAGCGCCGGGCCGCAGAGGAAGGTCTCGATGCAGCCCCGCCGGCCGCACCAGCAGGTCGGGCCGGGGTGCTCCGCGGCCGTCATCCAGGGCAGCGGGTTGTGGCCCCATTCGCCGGCGACGCGATTGCGGCCCTCATGGATACGGCCATCCTGCACGATGCCAGCCCCGACCCCAGTGCCGAGGATGACCGCGAAGACGGTCCCGTACCCCGCCCCGGCGCCATCCGCTGCCTCGCTCATCGCCATGCAGTTGGCGTCGTTCGAGAGCCGCACCGGGCGGCCGAGCCGGGAGGCGACGTCGGCATCAAGCCGGCCGCCGTTCAGCCAGGTGGAATTCGCCCCGCGCACCAGGCCTGTCGCCGGCGACAGGCTGCCGGGGATGCCGAGGCCGACCGTGGCCGGCCCGCCGAGTTCGACCTCCGCCGTCGTCACCAGCGCGCCGACCAGATCGATCACCCCGGCATAGTCAGGCGGGGTCGGCGCCCGGCGGCGCAGCCGGACCGCGCCGCCCGGGTCCAGCGCTGCGATCTCCGTCTTGGTTCCGCCCAAGTCAATGCCGATGCGCCACATGGGGGCAAGGTGCGGGGCGGTCCGGCGGATCGCAAGCCTTTGGTGTGGCAAGCCTTGCGGTCGCGCGGCGCGGGTGCTGGACTCGGCCCATGTCGGAAACGCTGCTCGATCTGCAGGGCCTGACCTGCCCGCTCCCGGTCCTCAAGACCAACAAGGCGCTGCGCGGGCTGCCGCCCGGGGCGCGGCTGACCGTGCTCGCCACCGATCCGGCCGCCACCCGGGATTTCCCCGCCTATTGCCAGGAGACCGGGCACGAGCTTGTCTCCGCCACCGAGGCCGACGGCATCTACCGCTTCGAGCTGCGCAAGAGGGCCGAGCCCGCATGAGCACCCTGCTGCTGACCCACCGCGCCTGCCTGCTGCACGAGCCGGGCGAGGAGCATCCGGAATGCCCGGACCGGCTGCGCGCGGTGCTGAAGGCACTCGACCAGGAGGATTTCGCCGAGCTTATCCGTGACGAGGCGCCTGCGGCGACCCTGGAGCAGCTCTGCCGGGTGCATCCGCGGAACTACGTGGAGGCCATTCTCGGCATTCGCCCCGCCGCCGGTGAGACGGTGCCGCTCGACGGCGACACCGTGATGAGCCATGGCAGCGCCGAGGCCGCGCTGCGCGCCGCGGGCGCGGCGGTGGCGGCAACCGACGCGGTGATGCGGGGCGAGGTGCGCCGTGCCTTCTGCGCCACCCGCCCGCCTGGCCACCATGCCGAGCCGTCGCGGCCCATGGGCTTCTGCTTCTTCGCCAATGCGGTGGTGGCGGCGCGGCACGCCATTGCGGCGCATGCCGCAGCGCGGGTTGCGATCATCGATTTCGACGTGCACCACGGCAATGGCAGCCAGGCCTGCGTCGAGCGCGACCCGGCGATCCTTTATGCGTCGAGCCACCAATGGCCCTGCTATCCCGGCACCGGGGAGGCGCGGGAGAGGGGCGTGGGCAACATCTTCAACGTGCCGCTTAGCCCCGGTGCCGACGGCCCTGCCTTCCGCGCGGCCTGGTCGGGCACGCTGCTGCCGGCGACCGAGGCCTTCGCCCCCGACCTGCTGGTGATCTCGGCCGGGTTCGATGCGCATGCCCGCGACCCGCTGGCCCAGCTGCGGGTGCGGGAGCCGGACTTCGCCTGGCTGACCGCCGAGCTTTGCGCCATCGCCGAGCGGCATCGCCGCGGCCGCGTGGTATCTCTGCTGGAGGGCGGCTACGACCTTGAGGCGCTGGCGCACAGCACCGCGGCGCATGTACGGGTGCTGATGCGGGCCTGAGCCGCAGGCGATCCTGCGAGCGGCCAAGCCGTTGGAGATGCCAGCCGGGGCACGACGACTCGCTCAATAATGAGGGTGCCGGAACCGGTGCGCCGATGTTCTCCCCTCGATACGGCACGGCGACATCCGTCCGGCCAGCCGCCCGTGCCACATCGGCATGGGTTGGCGCGTCGCGGCGATCCGGCGGGGCCCCGAGGCGAATGGGGCGCCGGCGCGACGGCCGGCGCCATGCAGCCCGGCCGGAGCAAGCGGAGACTGGTCATGACCAGGATCTTCACCGTGAGTCTTACGGGCAGGCAGGAGGTTCCGTCCAACGCCTCGGCCGCGAGCGGCGGCGGCACGGTGATCTGGGACGAGGCGGCCGGCCGCGCCAGCTGCCAACTCGAGATCAAGGGCCTCGATTTCGGCCCGGCGACCGGGACCGGCACACAGACGCTGGTCACCCCGCCACCGACGTCACCAGCATGCACTTCCACAGCCAGTTCCGTGGGCTCCAACGGCAGCGTCGTCTTCGGCCAGATCAACCCGGCGCAGGATGCCGACGACCTGCGGGTCATCCACAATGCCGACGGGTTCTGGACCATTACCGGCGCCTGGAAACGGACCTATCCCGCCACCATGCTGGTCACCGATCTCAACACGGTGCTGGACCTGACCCCGCATGGGCTGGACGCGCCGCTCTGTTTCAACGTTCATTCCACCGCTTTCCCGAGCGGCGAGATCCGCGGCCAGCTGGTCTCCGGCGGCAGCGTGGGCGGGTCGATCAGCAACGGCTTCGCCCCAGATTTCTACAAGGAGACCTATCCGGACCTGACGGTGTTGGCGGCCTCCAGCATCAATTCGCGGCTGCATGTCGACAGATCCGGCTGGAAGGAGGGGCGCGACCCGAATGCGCTTTTCGGCACCTCGGGCTACCTGCACGCCTGCCAGGACGTGGCGGCGGCCGGTGTGAACCGGCTGGAACATTTCCTGGCCTTCGGCATCCGGGAAGGCCAGCGGCTTCGCCGACGGCGTCTGGGGCTAGCGACGCCGCCCGGCTGCCGCGTGGCGGCCGGGCCCCGCCCGTGCCGGCTATTTCCGCGCCTGGACATAGTCCCAGAAGTTGAAGGCGAAGTCCTGGTTCGGCCGGGTCTGCAGGTGGCAGGTGAAGCAGGCCTCGACGCTGGCGTCGTTGCGCCTGCCGTCGCCGAAGAAGCGGGCATATTCCCAGTCGCCATTGCGCTTGTCCGCGGCATAGCTCCTCGCCCCAGCCGGCGCGCTTCTCCTGCACGCCGATCGCCGTCCAGCCCGGCTCCGGGATCAGCCGCCCCTGCTGGTCCAGCAGCGGCGTGCCGTCCGCGCCCAGCCGCGCCTTGTTGTCCGCCAGGATGATCAGCGTGCCGTCGGGCAGCGGTGCACCGGGCTTCGCGGCAACGAAGGCTTCCGGATTGACGTAGAAGTTGCGGACGATCTTCCGCGTCGCATTGTCGAGCGTGGCGTAGCGGATGAACTTCGCCTCCCAGCCAGCCGGCAATCTCGATATTCTGCGGCCCAGGCTTATAGGCCTGCTGGGCGAGGGCGGCGCCCCCGAGCAGCAGCGGCACGGCGGCGAGCAGCGCGAGGCGGCGCAGGCGCATGGGTCAGGTCCTCCCTTGGTTTCTTGTCAGGGAGTGAACACGCCGTTTCGGGCCCGAGGCAAGCACGCCGTCAATCCTTCTCCCGCCAGGGCTGCTCCCGCCAGATCTTTTCATACTGCAGCCGCATAGCGGCGATCCCGGCGGCAAAGGCCTCGCTGTCCTGATAGCCGATCGGCATGGCCTGCTTCTCGGCGAGCGCGCGGAAGCCGGGGTCGCGCGCCGCCTCCCCGACCAGGTCGGACAGTTGCCTGACGATCGCCCGCGGCGTGCCGGCGGGGGCGGCGAAGCCACGCAGGCTGCTCAGCACCACGTCGAAACCCTGCTCGCGCAGCGTCGGCACCTCGGGCGTGCCGGGCCAGCGCGTCGCCGCCATCTGGCCGAGCGGCCGCAGCGTCCCCGCCGCCATCTCCTGCGTCGCATCGGTCATGCTCAGCCCGCCGACCTGCAGCTCGCCCTGCAGCAGCGCCGCGCGCATCGGCGCGGTGCTGCCATAGGCGACGGCGGTCAGCGCGATCCCTGCCTGGCGTTCCAGCGCCAGCATGCCGAGATGCGCATAGGTGCCGACGCCGGTCGTGCCGAAGCTGACTGCGCCAGGATCGCGCCGCGCCGCTGCCACCAGATCCGCCATGCTGTGGAAGCGGCTATCGGCGCGGACGAAGACGCCGCCGACATCGTCCACCAGGTTGGCGATCAGCGCCAGCTGCTCGATCGTATAGCCGGCGCGCCGCTCGATCGGGATGGTGACCAGGTTGGGCAGGGTGACGACACCGATGGTATGGCCGTCCGGCGCCGCCTGGGCGATGGCGGCGAAGCCGATCGCGCCGCCCGCGCCGGGCCGGTTCACCACCACGACGGGCTGCCCGAGCCGCGCTTCCAGCCAGCGCCCCATGCTGCGCCCGGCGATGTCGGCGCCGCCGCCAGGGCTGAAGGGAACGACCATGGTGATCGGCCGGTCCGGCCAGGCCGCCTGCGCCGGCCAGGCAAGCAGGCAAAACAGCAGCGCGAGGATACCCGGCATTCTTATCGTCTCCTTTGGCCGGGAGAGCGTAACAGGCGCCGCCAGGCACATCGACAGCGGCTTGCGTCCGGACCCGAACGCCGCACCGCTGTAGCCCGGCAGTGCCAGAGTAGATTCAGGCGTCTGGGCCTTCACGCGCCTCCACCATCCGCCCTAGCCCGGCGCCAGCGCCGCCGTCCTGCCCGGTGCGAACCACGTCGCGGCAATCTCTGCCGGCGGGGCCGGTCGGCCGAAGAGCCAGCCCTGCACCAGCATGCCGCCATGCCGCTCGCCAGGGCCCGTTCCAGCGCACCGGCCTGATCCCAGGTCTCCACCCCTCGGCCGTCACCGCGATGCCAAGGCTGCTACAGAGCGCCAGGATCGCCCGGACGATCGCATCGCTGGCCTCGCGTTGGCCGAGATCTTCAATGAAGGAACGGTCGATCTTCAGCCGGTTGAACGGAAAGCGCCGCAAATAGCCGAGCGAGGAATAACCGGTGCCGAAATCGTCCATGGCGATGCCGATGCCCAGCTTCTTGCAGCCCGTGCAGGATGCCGAGCGTCGTCTCCGTCTCCTGCAGCATCGCGGTCTCGGTGATCTCGAGCTCCAGCCGTTCCGGCTCCAGCCCGGCCATGCCGAGCGCTGCGGCCACCATGTCCACCAGCCCGCCGCCGGCGACCAGCGCCGGCGACAGGTTGACCGCGAGCTTGAGTCCGTCGGGCCAGCCCGCCGCCTCGGCGCAGGCGCGGCGCAGCACCCAGTCGCCGAGCGGCAGGATCAGCCCGGTCTCCTCCGCCAGTGGAATGAATCCGGCCGGCGAGATCAGCCCGCGCTCCGGGTGGCGCCAGCGCACCAGCGCCTCGAAGCCGCGCAGCGCGCGCGTCCGCAGATCGACGGTCGGCTGGTAGAAGACCTCGAATCCCGTGCGGCCAAGGCCGCTTTCGCCGAGCACCGGGCTGCAATGCTCGAGCGCCCGCCGCAGGTCGAGCTCGAGCCCCCGTCGCGCCTGCATGCGCGCATCCACCGCCGTCTCGAAGAACCGCCAGCCCGGCTGCGCGCGGCTCTTGGCGCGGTGCAGAGCGAAGCCGGCATGGCGCATCAGCGTGTCCGGCGCGTCGCCATCCGCTGGGGCCACCGCGATGCCGATGCAGGCCTCCACCGCCACCGCCCGACCCGGGAGGTCGAGCGGCTGGGCCAATGCGTCCAGCACCTGCCGCGCCAGCGTGGTGGCGTCCTGCGGCTGCGGCGCGCCGGTGCGCAGGATGCCGAAGCGGTCGCCGCCGATCCGGGCGACGGTATCGGTCGGTTGCACGCAGCGCAGCAGCCGCAGCGCGACCGCCTGCAGCACCGCATCGCCGCCCGCTTGGCCGAGCACATCGGTCAGTGGGCCGAAGCGGCGCAGGTCGATGGCAGAGCATGGCCACCGCGCCGCCCTGCTGCCGAGCATGCGCCAGCGCCTGGCCCAGCCGTTCCGCCAGGAGGCTGCGGTTGGCCAGGCCGGTCAGCGCATCGTGGTGCGCCAGGTGCTCGATCCGCGCCTCGGCTTGCAGCCTTTCCCGCAGATCGCGCAGCGCCAGAACCAGGCGCGGCCCGGCGGAGGTCTCCAGCAGCCAGCGCGCAGTTCGACCGGCAGCGGGCCATGCGCGGTGGTCAGCAGGGCGGTGACGGTGCGCTGTCGCGCCTCGGCCACCAGGGCTTCGACGGTCGCGGCGCCAGAGACCGCATTCCGCACCAGCAGGGCGCCGAGCGGCTGGCCTGCGGCCGGCTGGCCTAGCATCTCGGCCAGCCGGCCGTTGCAGTCAGCGATCCGCAGATCGGCCGTCAGAATCGCAAGTCCTTCGAAACTGGCCTCGGCCAGGTCGCGCAGCCAGGCCGCCGCCGCCTGGCTGGCGGCGGCGTGCAGCCGGGCGCGGACCGCTACCACCGCGGCGCCGGCCAGCAGCCCGGCCGCTGTGCCGCCGCCGACCACCACCGCCAGCCAGTCGCGGTCGAGCGCCGCAGCGGGCAGCGCGACGCTGCCATCCGGCAGCAGCGCGACGGCCGCCATGCCGGTGCCGTGCAGGCCCAGCACGGCGGCGGCGAGCAGCCCGGCCGCGGCGGCTCGCGCTGGCCGCCCGGGCCACGCCGCCGCCGCGAGCGCCGCGCCGCCCAGCGCCATCCCGGCGAGCAGGGAAGTGGCGACCAGCGGCAAATCGAATTCGAGCCGGCCGGGCAACCGCAGCGCCGCCATGCCGAGATAGTGCATGCCGCCGATGCCGAGCCCGATTACGCCGCCGCCCAGCCAGGCGCCGCGGCCCAGCCGCAGGCCGAGGCCGAGCGCCGCAGCCAGCACCATCACTGCCAGTGAGGCGAGGGTGGGCCAGGGTGCGAATGCCAGCGGCAGGCCGGGGTCATACGCCAGCATGGCGATGAAATGCGTCGCCCAGGCGCCGACGCCGAAGGCCGCCCCGGCGAGGCCAAGCCAGAGCAGCCGCGGCCAGCGCCGCGCCGCGCCGGCGGCGCGCCCCAGCAACTCGAACATTGCCAGGCTGGCCAGCAGGCAGAGGCAGGCCGCGAGCGCCAGCAGCATCATGTCATGGGTGTCGCCGAGGCAGCCGATCACGCGGAGCATTCATGGTCCTTCCGACGAGCGGCTTTGGGCTTAATCGACTAATAGTTGAAGATTGCCAGGGAAAGTATGCTGAAAATCACAGGGCGCGCATGATTCATGCCCTGGCGTGTCCGGCCGGCTGTATCGCCAGAAGAATCGCTGCGTCCAGATGTAGATGTCGTTGTTCCATTCGGGCCGGCAGCCCCGGCCGCAGCCCCGCTGCAGGCGCCTGGGCTCAATTGACGTGCCGGCCCCGGCACCGCCAGGATCGGCGCGGGGGAGACGTATCATGGCCAATACGCGCAGCCTGCTGATCGTCGGCGCCAGCGGCGCCGCGGCGACTCGGGTGACGGAACAGGCGCTGGCCTATCCGGGCTTCGCCGTCACCGGCCTGTCCCGCCGCGTGCCCGACGGCGCCGGCGCATGGATTGCCGCCGATCTGACCGATGCTGTGGGCCTGAAGCGTGCCCTGGCGACGCGGTCGGACATCAGCCACATCGTCTATGCCTCCCGTGCCCCCTTCGGCGAGGGCGGAGTCGAGGATGTGCCGGGCAACCTGGCCATGCTGCGCAACCTGCTGGATGCGGCGGAGGCCAGCCTGCCGCGCTTCGCCCATATCCACATGGTGCATGGCGGCAAGTGGTACGGCGTGCATATCGGCCCGCCGCGGACCCCGGCGCGGGAGGACGACCCGCGCCACCTGCCGCCGAATTTCTACTACGACCAGCAGGACCTGGTCGCCGCCCGGCAGCAGGGCAAGGCATGGTCCTGGAGCGCGAGCCGGCCCGGCTTCGTGCTGGACGTGGCGCCGGGCCGGGCCCGCAACATGGTCTCGACCCTCGGCGCCTATGCGGCGATCTGCCGCGAGCTCCGCGTGCCCTTCGACTTCCCCGGCAAGCCCGGCACCTGGGGCGCGCTGCACGACGTTACCGATGCGTCGCTGCTCGCCGAGGGCGTGCTCTGGATGCTGGGCGAGCCGCGCGCCGCCAACCGTGCCTTCAACGTCACCAATGGCGACTGCTTCCGCTGGCGCGACCTCTGGCCGTACCTGGCGGCGCAATTCGGCGTCGAATGCGGCATGGTCCGGCCGATGTCGATGGCGCGCTGGATGGCCGACAAGGCGCCGGTCTGGGAGGCGATCCGCGCCCGGCACGACCTGGCCTTGCCGATCGATCAGGTGGCAGATCGGATTCCGCCGACTTCTTCCTCGGGATGGACTACGACATCATCCTGTCGACCACCGCGGCCCGCGTCGCCGGCTTCACCGGCTTCCGCGACAGCTGGGCGATGTTCGCGCAGCAGATCGAGGGTTATCGCGCGGCGCGCATCTTGCCGCCGCGCTGAAGCGTCACTCGCGCAGCAGTGGCGCCTCCGTCCGCGCCTGCAATTCCTCGAAGCCGAGGCCTGGCACCATGTCCACCACCACGAAGCCGCGCGGCGTCACGTCCAGCACCGCGAGGTTGGTATAGACCCGGCTGACGCAGGCGGCCGCGGTCAGCGGGTAGCTGCATCGCCGCAGGATGCGCGCCTGGCCGTCCTTGGTGACGTGTTCCATCACCACCCAGACCCGCTTGGCGCCGACCGCGAGGTCCATCGCCCCGCCGATCTGCCGGCCCGTCTCGGTCGGCGAATGCGCCCATTCGCCAGGTCGCCATTGGCCGCCACTTGGAAGCCGCCGAGCACGCAGAGGTCGAGATGCCCGCCGCGGACCATGGCGAAGCTGTCGGCATGGTGGAAGAAGCTGCCGCCCGGCCGCAGGCTGACGCGCTGCGAGCTGGCATTGATCAGCCAGGGATTTTCCTTGTGCGGCTCCGGCGCCGCGGCGACGCCGAGGATGCCGTTCTCCGAATGCACCACCACCTCGCGGTCCGCTGGGATGTGGTCGGCGACCAGTGTCGGGATGCCGATGCCGAGGTTGACGTACCATCCCTCCGGGATGTCCTGCGCCAGCCGCGCCGCCATGCCGGTGCGGCCGAGCGGCTTGTAGCCCTGGGTCGTGTCGTTCATCGCCTTGCCTCCCGTCAGCGCGTCAGCTTTGGATCGCCGGCCGCGACATGCAGCACGCGGTCGACGAAGATCCCGGGGTGACGATCTCGTTCGCCGGCAGCTGGCCGACATCGCAGATGTGGTGCGTCTGCACCACGGTCAGCGCGCCGGCCATAGCCATGATCGGGTTGAAGTTGCGGCTGGCGTCGCGGAAGACGAGGTTGCCCCAGCGGTCGGCCATCCAGGCCTCGACCAATGCGACGTCGCCGGGCAGCGCTTCCTCGAGGATGCAGGGACGGCCGTTGTAGGTGCGCACCTCCTTCCCCTCCGCCACCAGCGTGCCGGCGCCCGTGGGGGTGAAGAAGGCCGGCACGCCGGCGCCGGCGGCGCGGATGCGCTCGGCCAGCGTGCCTTGCGGCACCACCTCGGCCTCCATCCTGCCGTCGCGCACCCAGTCGCCGGCGATGCTCTGCGCCCGGACGAAGCTGGTGATCACCTTGCGCACCCGTCCCAGCTCGATCAGCCGGGCGATGCCCTGGGTGGCGGCGCCTGGCTTGTGCACGCGGCCGGCGGAGTTGACGACGACGGTGAGGTTGCCGGCGCCCTGCTCGATCAGCCCGTCGAGCAGCGCATTCGGCATGCCGACATCGCCGAAGCCGGCGATCAGCACGGTGGCGCCGTCGCGGATGCCGTTCATGGCCTCCGCCATCGAGCGCACGAATTTGTCGATCATCCGCGGACGGTTCCCTTGGCTGCCTTTGAGCGGCGTTGCGCCGAGTGTAGCCGCAGCGCGGCGGCGAGGGCCAGGGGTGGCGCGGCGCCCGCGGGGGTGGTTCACTGCCGCATGGCGCGCGCAGACGCGCCGAGGGAGAGGAACAGATGGCCCGCAGCCCCTGGCCGGCCGGGATCCCACGCCGTGCGGCGCTGGTGGCAGCCGCCGGCCTCGCCATGCCTGCGCCGTTGCGCGCGCAGCCGCGCTTCCCCGACCGGCCGATCCGCCTGGTGGTGCCCTTCGGCGCCGGCGGCAACCTCGACACCCTGGCGCGGATGCTGATCCCTGGTGTCTCGGAACGGCTGGGCCAGCCCATCGTCATCGAGAACCGCGCCGGCGCCGGCGGCAATATCGGCACCGAGGTGGTGGCCCGCGCCGCGCCGGACGGCACCACGCTGCTGCTCGGATCGAACGGCGCGCTGACCATCAACCCGCTGATCATGGAGCGGGTGCCCTACGACCCGGCGAAGGATTTCGCCCCGGTCTGCCTCTGCTTCCGCACGCCGCAGGTGCTGGTGGCGAGCCCGAAGCTGCCGGTGAGGACATTCGCCGAGTTCATCGCCTACGCCAAGGCGCGGCCGGGCCAGCTGCAATGCGGCTCGGCCGGCAGCGGCACCTCCAACCACCTCAACATCGAGCTGCTGAACGCCGCGACCGGCATCGGCCTGGTGCACGTGCCCTATCGCTCGAGCGGCGGCGCGACGCCCGACCTGCTGAGCGGCGCGCTGGCCTGTTCGATGGAGCAGATCACCACCGCCCTGCCGCTGCATCGCGACGGCCAGCTGCCGATCATCGCCGCCGCGCTGCCGCGGCCCATGCCGCTGCTGCCAGCAATCCCGAGCCTGGCTGAGGCCGGCGTGCCGGGCGGCGGGCTGGTCTCCTTCATCGGCATCCTGGTGCCCTCCGGCACCCCGGCGCCGATCACCGCCACGCTGCAGGCGGCCTTCGCCGCGGCGCTGGCCGAGCCGGCGCTGCGCGCGAAGATCGAGGAGACCGGCAGCCTGATGGCGGATTCCGAGGCGACCACGCCGCAGGGCTTCGCCGCGCTGCTGCGTCAGGAAGCGGATCTGTCGCGCCGCGCCGCCGCCGCGGCCGGCCTGCTGGTACGATAGGGGAAGACGAGCATGAGCGAGCGCGAGGTGGTGCGGTTCGAGGTCGAGGACGGCATCGGGGTCATCACCGTCGACAACCCGCCGGTGAATGCGCTGGGCGCCGGTGTCTCGGACGGCATCGTCGCCGCGGTGGACCGCGGCGTGGCCGACCCTGCCGTGCGCGCCATGGTGCTGATCGGCGCCGGCCGCAGCTTCATCGCCGGCGCCGATATCCGCCGCTTCGGCACGAAGCGGGAGACGCCGGCACGGCGCAGCTACGACGCGCTGGAGGGCAGCACCAAGCCGGTGGTCGCCGCCATCCACGGCTATGCGCTGGGCGGCGGCCTCGAGAACGCGCTCTGCTGCACCTGGCGCATCGCCGTGCCCGCCGCCAGGGTCGGGCTGCCGGAGGTGCTGATCGGCATCATCCCCGGCGGCGGCGGAACCCAGCGCCTGCCGCGGCTGATCGGGCCGAAGCCGGCGCTGGAGATGATCACGACAGGCCGGCATGTCCCGGCGCCGGAGGCCAGGGCGCTCGGCATCGTCGACGAATTGGTTGAGGGCGACCTGCGCGACGCCGCCATCGCCTTCGCCAAGGGCATCGCGGACAAGCCGCTGCGCCGCATCGGCGAGATGCCGCCGGCGACGGCCGAGGCGGGGATGTTCGACGCGGCGCGCAAGGCGATCGCCCGCAAGGCGCGCAACCAGCAGGCGCCCTACCACGCCATCGCGGCGGTGGAGGCGGCGACCCGGCTGCCCTTCGCCGAGGGGATCGCCGAGGAGAAGCGGCTGTTCGGCGAGCTGGAGAATTCCGACGAGGCCCGCGCGCTGCGCTACGCCTTCTTCGCCGAGCGTGAGGTGGCCAAGCTCCCTCATTTGCCGAAGGATATCGCCACGCCCGAGATCCGCAGCGTGGCGGTGGTCGGCGCCGGCACCATGGGCGGCGGCATCGCCATGAGCTGCGCCGATGCCGGCATCCCCGTGAAGCTGCTGGACGCCTCAGCCGAGACGCTGGCGCGCGGCCTGGCCCGCGTCCGCGACAACTATGCGGTCAGCGTGAAGCGCGGCAGCCTGGACCAGGCGGCGATGGATAAGCGCCTGGCGCTGATCGAGCCGGTCGAGAGCTACGAGGCGATTGCCGAGTGCGACGCGGTAATCGAGGCGGTCTTCGAGCAGCTCGACGTCAAGCAGGGCGTGTTCCGGGAGCTGGACCGGGTGATGAAGCCGGGTGCGCTGCTGTTCAGCAATACCTCGGCCATCGACATCGACAGGATCGCCGCCGCGACGCAGCGGCCGGAGGCGGTGGCGGGAACGCATTTCTTCGCCCCCGCCAACGTGATGAAGCTGTTCGAGGTGGTGGAGGGGACGAAGACCGCGCCGGCGACCATGGCGGCGGCGATGAAGCTCGGCCGCGCCATCGGCAAGATCAGCGCCTATGCCGGCAATTGCGACGGCTTCGTCGCCAATCGCAGCCGCATCCCCTTCACCATGGAACAGAACTTGATGGTGGAGGAGGGCGCGCTGCCGGAGCAGATCGACCGCGTCATGGTCGAGTTCGGCTATCCGATGGGCCCCTTCGCGGTGAACGACCTCTCGGGCCTCGACGTCAGCTACCAGACAAGGCGGCGACGGCTGGCGGAGGACCCGGGCTACCGCATGCTGCCGATCCCGGACCGGCTGGTGGAGATGGGCCGCAAGGGCCAGAAGGCCGGCGCCGGCTGGTACCGCTACGAGCCCGGCGACCGCACGCCGCATCCGGACCCCGAGGTGCAGCGGATCACCAAGCAGGTCGCGGCGGAGAAGGGCATCGCCCAGCGCGAGTTCTCCGACGAGGAGGTGCTGCAGCGGCTGCTGTTCGGCTCCCTCAACGAAGCCTGCAAGATGATCGAGGAGGGCAAGGCGCTGCGCGCCAGCGACATCGACGTGATGTGGCTGAACGGCTTCGGCTTCCCGCGCTACCGTGGCGGCCTGATGTTCTGGGCCGACAGGATCGGCGCCCAGGCCGTCTACAACCAGATCGCCGCCTGGCACCAGCGCTATGGCGCGCGCTGGGCGCCGGCGCCGCTGCTGCGCCAGGTCGCTGAGCAGGGCGGCCAATTCCGCGAATTGGAGGCGCCGAAGCTGCGCTAGTCTTTCAACGAAGGGAAACGGACCATGGATCTGCGATTCACGCCCGAGGAGACCGCCTTCCGCGAGGAGGTGCGCGCCTTCATCCGCGACAACCTGCCGGCCGAGACGCGCGAGCGCATGCGGCTCGGGTATCCCCGCGCAAGCAGGACACCGTCGCCTGGATGCGCATCCTGAATGCCAAGGGTTGGGCGGCCTTCTCCTGGCCGAAGGAATACGGCGGGCCGGGCTGGACCGCGATCCAGCGGATGATCTTCCTGGAAGAAAACCTCTCGGCGCCGGCGCCGGAGATGCTCTCCTTCAACATCACCATGCTCGGCCCGGTGCTGATCCAGTTCGGCACCGAGGCGCAGAAGAACCACTTCCTGCCGCGTGCCCGCAACCTAGATGACTGGTGGTGCCAGGGCTTCTCGGAGCCCGGCGCGGGGTCGGACCTCGCCAGCCTGCGGACGGCGGCGAAGCGGGAGGGCGACCACTACGTCGTCAATGGCCAGAAGATCTGGACCAGCACCGCGCATAATGCCGACTGGTGCTTCTGCCTGGTGCGCACCAACCCGGCGGCGGCGAAGCGGCAGGAGGGGATCTCCTTCCTGCTGATCGACATGAAGACGCCGGGGATCGAGGTGCGGCCGATCATCTCGATCGATGGCAGCCATCACCTGAACGAGGTCTTCTTCACCGACGTGAAGGTGCCGGTGGAGAACCTGGTCGGCGAGGAGAACAAGGGCTGGAGCGTCGCCAAGTACCTGCTGGGCAACGAGCGCACCGGCATCGCGCGGCTCGGCAAGTCGAAGGAGCGCGTGCGCTACGCCAAGGAGGTGGCGCGCGAGGTCCGCATGAACGGCAAGCCGCTGATCGAGGACCGCAACTTCCGCGCCCGCGTCGCCCAGATCGAGGTCGACATGAAGGCGCTGGAGATCACCCAGCTCCGCGTCGTCTCCGCCTTCGCCAAAGCCGGCGGCAACCGGCCGGACCCGCTGTCTTCCGTGCTGAAGATCAAGGGGACGGAAGCTGCTGCAGGCGAGCAGCAGACTGGTGATGGATGTCGGCGGGCCGCAGGCCATGCCGGTCTGGCAGCAGGAGCTGGCGGCCTTCGCCAACGAGCCGGCGATCGGGCCTGACTGGGCGCCGCAGATGGCGCCGGCCTATCTCATGCTGCGGGCTGCCTCGATCTATGGCGGCACCAACGAGATCCAGAAGAACATCCTGAACAAAGCGGTGCTGGGGCTGTAATGGACTTCGATCTTACCGACGACCAGCGCCTGCTGGGAGACAGCGTCACGAAACTGCTCTCAGCCGAATACGGCTTCGAGCAGCGTAAGGCGCTGCTGAAGACCCCGACCGGCTGGAGCGAGACGCTCTGGCAGCGCTATGCCGAGCTCGGCCTGCTCGGCCTGCCGATCGCCGAGGATCACGGCGGCTTCGGCGGCGGCCCGGTCGACGTCATGCTGCTGATGCAGGCCTTCGGCCGGCACCTGGTGCTGGAGCCCTATCTGGCGACGGTCGTGCTCGGCGCCACCGCGCTGCGCCTCGCCGGCAACGATGCCCAGCAGGGCGAGATCCTGCCGGAGGTCGCCGCCGGCACGATGAAGCTCGCCTTCGCGCATTACGAGCGGCAGGCGCGCTACGACCTGACGGATATCCTGACCACGGCGACGCCGAAGGATGGCGGCTTCGTGCTGGAAGGGGCGAAGAGCGTCGTGCTGCACGGCGACTGCGCCGACCGGCTGATCGTTTCCGCCCGCACCTCCGGCGGCCGCGACGATGCCGGGGGCTCTCGCTCTTCCTGGTGGATGGGAACGCGCCCGGCCTCGCCCGCCGCGGCTATGCGCTGCGCGACGGCACGCGGGCGGCGGAGATCTCCTTCAGCAGCGTGCAGGTGCCGCGGGAGGCGCTGCTGGGCGAAGTCGACAACGCCCTGCCCACCATTCAGCGCGTGGTCGAGGCCGGCATCGCCGCCACCGGCTCCGAGGTGATCGGCACCATGGAAGCGATGCAGGCCATGACGCTCGACTACCTCAAGACCCGGCAGCAATTCGGCAAGCCGATCGGCGACAACCAGGCGCTGCAGCACCGCGCGGCGGAGATGCTGGTGGCGATGGAGCAGGGCCGGTCCATGGCCATGCTGGCCACCATGTCGCTGGAGGAAGAGGATGCCGCCGAGCGCGCCCGCAGCATCTCCATGGCCAAGGTTGGTATTGGCCAGGCCGGGCGCTTCGTCTCACAGAACGCCGTCCAGTTGCATGGCGGGATCGGCATGACGGAGGAATATGCCGTCGGCCATTTCTTCCGCCGGGTGATGGTGATTGAGCACCTGTTCGGTGATACAGCCACCCATCTGGACCGGCTGGCCGATCAGGTCGCCTGAGCAAACAAGGACCCTGACCATGCGTCTCGATGAAACCGCGAAGGGCGTCTACGTCATCGCGCCGACGCCCTTCCACGAGGATGGCCGGATCGACGAGGCCAGCACCGATCGCATGACCGACTTCTTCCTGGAAGCCGGCTGCGAGGGCATGACCATCCTCGGCGTGATGGGCGAGGCGCCGAAGCTCGACCAGGCGGAATCACTCGGGATCAGCCGGCGCATCATCAAGCGGGCCGGCAGCGCCAAGATCATCGTCGGCGTCTCTGCCCCGGCTTCGCCGCGATGCGGGCACTTGCACGGGGTTCGATGGAGGCGGGCGCCGCCGGCGTGATGATCGCGCCGCCCAGCACGCTGCGGACCGATGACCAGATCGTCACCTATTACGCCCAGGCGGTGCAGGCGATCGGCGCCGACATTCCCTTCGTGTTGCAGGACTATCCGCTGCTGTTCACGGTGCAGATGACGCCAGGCGTCATCCGCCGCATCGTTCAGGACAACCCCTCCTGCGTCATGCTGAAGCATGAGGACTGGCCGGGGCTCGAGAAGATCAGCACGCTGCGCGGCTATACTGCGGAGGGCTCGATGCGTCCGATCTCCATCCTCTGCGGCAATGGCGGGCTCTTCCTGGATTTCGAGATGGAACGCGGCGCCGACGGCGCCATGACCGGCTATGCCTTCCCGGACATGCTGGTCGAACTCGTCCGGCTCTCGGCCACGGGGCAGCGGGATGCGGCGCACGACCTGTTCGACGCCCACCTGCCGCTGATCCGCTACGAGCAGCAGGTCGGCATCGGCCTCGCGGTGCGGAAATACGTGCTGGCGCGGCGCGGCATCATCGGCTCCGCCGCACAGCGCGCACCGGGCGGCAAGCTCGGCGCGAAGGCGGTGTCCGAGGTCGAGTACCTGCTGACACGGCTCGGCCGCACCGACGCGCGCGCGCGGCTGAAGCTGACGCTACTCGGCCGGCGCGCCCTGCGGCGCGGCGGCCGGCGCCTGCTCCCGCCGCCGGGTCAGCCGGTGCAGCGCGATATAGACCACCGGCGTGGTGAAGAGCGTCAGCGCTTGGCTGACCAGCAGCCCGCCGATCATGGCGCATCCCAGCGGCTGGCGCAGTTCCGCCCCCGTGCCGATACCTAGCGCGAGCGGCACCGCGCCGAGCACTGCCGCCATCGTCGTCATCATGATCGGGCGGAAGCGCTTGAGGCAGGCCTCGCGGATCGCCTCCACCGTCCCGGCGCCGCGATGCCGTTCCGCCTGCAGGGCGAAGTCGACCAGGATGATCCCGTTCTTCTTGACGATGCCGATCAGCAGGATGATGCCGATCAGCCCCATCACGTCGAGCCCGAAGCCGAGCGCCCAAAGCGTCAGCAGCGCGCCGAGGCCCGCGGAGGGCAGCGTCGAGAGGATCGTCAGCGGGTGGATGTAGCTCTCGTAGAGCATGCCGAGGATGATGTAGACGGCGACGATGGCGGCGGCGATCAGGTAGGGCTGGTTGGCCAGCGCCGCGTAGAAGGCCTGCGCATTGCCCTGGAAGACGCCCTGCACGGAAGCAGGGGCGCCGAGCTCCTGCCGCACCGCCTCGATTGCCGCCGTCGCCTCGCCGAGCGAGACGCCCGGCGCCAGGTTGAAGGAGAGCGTCACCGCCGGGAACTGGTTGAGGTGGCTGATCGAGAGATAGGCCGTGCCGCTAGTATCGACCGTGACGAAGGTCGAGAGCGGCACGCGCGTGCCGGTCGTGGGCGATTGCAGGAAGAGGCGCCGCAGCGCCGCCTGCGGATCGGCCTGCAGCGCCGGGTCCACCTCCATCACCACGTGGTAGTAGCTGAGCTGGGTGAACCACTGCGCCACAACGCGCTGGCCGAAGGCATCGGCCAGCGTGTCGTCGATCAGCCGCGGCTGGATGCCGAAGCGCGCGGCGAGATCGCGGTCGATGGTCAGCTTGGCGGTCGGCCCGCCCGGCTGCTGGTCGGTCGCCACGTCAGCGAGGCCGGGCAGGCCGCGCAGTTTCTCCACCATGCGGCCGGCCCAGAGGTTCAGCTCTTCAAGATCCGGGTCGCGCAGCACGTACTGGTACTGGGTGCGCGAGCCCCGCGCCGAGAGGTTGATGTCCTGCGAGGCCTGCAAGTAGAGAGCGACGCCCGGCACGGTCTGCAGCTTCTCGCGCAACCGGTCGATCACCTGCGCGGCCGAGACATCGCGCGCGGAATGCGGCTTCAGGTCGATGAAGAAGCGGCCGGTATTGGAGGTCTGGGTGCCGCCGGTGGCGCCCGCGGTCGCCAGCACGTTCGCCACCGCAGAGTCCGCGCGGATGATCTCCATCAGCGCCACCTGCTTGTCCGACATGGCGGCGAAGGAGGTGTCGGGCGCGGATTCTGCGGTGCCGATGATGAAGCCGGTATCCTGCTGCGGGAAGAAGCCTTTGGGGATGAATACGTAGAGGGCGACGGTCGCCACCAGGGTCAGCGCGAAGACGCCGAGCGTCAGCATCCGGTGCCGCAGCACCCGGTCGAGCATCCAGCCGTAGCCGCGCTCCATCGCCTTGAAGCCGCGTTCCAGCCCGACATCGATCTTCCGCAACAGACCGGGCTTCGCCCGCTCCTCCTCCGCGTCGCGCTTCCGCAGCAGGCGGGCCGAGAGGGTGGGAACGAGGGTGAGAGAGACGAAAACCGAAAGCAGGATGGTGCCGGTGACGACCAGGGCGGATCCGCGGAACAGCCGCCCGACCACCGCCCCCATGAAGAGCAGCGGGATGAAGACCGCGATCAGGGAGATGCTGATCGCGACCACGGTGAAGCCGATCTCGCCAGACCCTTCCAGCGCGGCGGCCTCTGGCTCCTGTCCGTCCTCGACCCTGCGGAAAATGTTTTCCAGCACGACGATGCCGTCGTCGACCACGAAGCCGACGGCGATGACGAGGGCCATCAGCGACAAGTTGTCGAGGCTGAAGCCCGCCGCATACATCCCGGCGACCGTGCCGACCACGGCGACCAGCACCACCAACGCCGGCGGCAGCGTCGCCCGCCAGTCCCGCAGGAAAGCGAAGACCACCAGCACCACCAGGCCGAAGGTCAGCGCCAGCGAGGTCTCGACGTCCGAGACCGAGGCGCGGATGGTGGTGGTGCGGTCGCTGACCACCTGCACGTCGACCGCGGGCGGCACCGCGGCCCGCAGCTTCGGAAGCGCCTCGCGGATGCGCCCGACAACCTCCACCACATTGGCGCCGGGCTGCTTGAAGACCACTAGCGCCACGCCGCGCCTTCCGTTCTGCCAGGCGCCGATCAGCCTGTTCTCCGGCCCGTCCACCGCCGCGCCGATGTCGCGCAGCCGCACCGGCGCGCCGTTGCGGTAGGCGACGATCACATCCTCCCAATGCGCCGCCCGCAGCACCTGGTCGTTGGCCAGCACGGCGAAGGCCTGGCGCGGTCCGTCGAAGGCGCCCTTCGGCCGGTCGACGGTGGCGTTGTTCACCACCGCCCGCACGTCCTCGAGCCCGAGGCCGAGCGCCGCCACCCGGTCCGGGTCGAGGCGGATGCGGATCGAGGGCTTCTGCTCCCCGGTGATGTTGACTTGGCCGACGCCCTGGATCTGCGAGAGCTGCTGGGCGATCCGCGTATCGGCGAAGTCGTCCACCTGGTCGATCGAATAGACCTCCGACTGCACCGCGATGATGACGATGGGCGGGTCGGCCGGGTTCAGCTTGCGGTACAGCGGCGGCTGCGGCAGGTCGGTCGGCAGTTGGCCGCCGGCCTGGTTGATCGCGGTCTGGATGTCTTGCGCCGCGGCATCGATGCTGCGGTTCAGCACGAATTGCACGGCGATGCTGGTATTGCCGAGCGCGCTGGTGGAGACGATCTGGCTGACGCCGGGGATCTGCGCGAATTGCCGCTCAAGCGGCGTGGCGACGGCGCTCGCCATCGTCTCCGGGCTGGCGCCGGGATAGTTCACCGTGACCTGGATTGTGGGGAATTCCACCTGCGGCAGCGGCGCCACCGGCAGCAGCGGGTAGCAGACGATGCCGAGCAGCACGATCGCCGCCATCAGCAGGGAGGTGGCGATCGGCCGCCGGATGAAGGGGCCGGAGATGGTCACCGGCTGGCCTGCGCCTCGGCCGGCTTCACCCGCGCGCCGGGGCGCAGGCGATAGAGCCCGTCCGTCACCACCTGGTCGCCGGCGGCGAGCCCTTCCTCGACCACCGCGCTGCCCCCGGCCTGCGGCCCGAGCCGCAGCTTCCGCAGCTCGACGGTCTGGTCGGGCTTCAGCACATAGGCGAAGGGGCCCTCCTGCCCGCGCTGCACCGCCGCGGCGGGGATGGTCACGGCGTCGCGCCGCGTCTCCAGCAGCAGCCGGGCGCTGACCAGCTGGCCCGGCCAGAGCGCGTCGTCCTGGTTGGGGAAGGCGGCCTTGAGCTGCACCGTGCCGCTGGCAGGGTCGATCCGGTTGTCGGCCAGTAGCAGCCGGCCTTCCGACAGGACCTGGCCGTCGCGCGCCAGGGCCTGCACCGGCAGGCGCCGTTCGACGGCGGCTCGCGCGGCCCTTCCGCGGGCGCCGCGTCGGGCTGCGCGCCCACCGCCTCCCGCTGCCGGCGCAGCACCGCGGCCAGATCGTCCTGCGGCAGGGTGAAGAGCAGGGCGATGGGATGCAACTGGGCGATCACCACCAGCCCGTTCGTGTCGGCGGCATGGACGATGTTGCCCGCATCCACCAGCCGCACGCCGAGCCGGCCCGAGAGCGGCGCGGTGATGCGGGTATAGTCGAGCTGGGTCCGCGCATTGTCGATGCTGGCCGCATCCGACTGCACCGTCGCCTCGATCTGCGCGACCTGGGCGCGCTGGGTGTCGAGCTGCTGCTTAGAGGCCCCCTCAGTGCGCGACAGCGTGGTGTAGCGCTGCAGGTCCAGCCGCGCATTGGCCAGTTGCGCCTCGTCCCGCGCCTTCTGCGCCACCGCCTGGTCGAGCGAGGCCTGGAAGGGCCGCGGGTCGATCCGCGCGAGGAGGTCGCCCTGCCGGACCTGCTGGCCCTCGGTGAAGGCGACCTCGTCGAGCTGGCCATCGACCCGGGCGCGGACCGTGACGGTCTGGAAGGCCTGCACGCTGCCGAGTCCGCTGCGCCAGACCGGCACGTCGCGCGCCTCGGCCGCCGCCAGGACGACGGTGACCGGCGCATCGGCGGCCTTGCGGTCCTCTGCCCCGGCCGCGGGCTCGGTCAACAGGCGCCAGCCCGCGAAGCCGGCGGCGATCAGCACGAGAGTAAGGCAGGCGCCCATCAGGGCGCGGCGGCTTCGCATATGTTCTGGGATCCCCGCAGCCGAACGCCGGCGGCGGCGGGCGGTTCGTTGTTGCCAGCGCCAGCCCAGCGCCGGAGGATCGCGGCCAATCGGGGAAGGGGACGGGCATCATGATCACGGCAGGCATCGTCGGCCTGGGCTGGTGGGGGCGCATGCTGCTCGAGGCGGGGCAGGGCATCCCCGGCTTCCGCTTCGTCCACGGTGTCGCCCGCCATGCCGAGGCCGGCGCGCCGGTCGCGGCGCAGCATGGGCTGCGCTTCTCGACCAGCCTCGACGCCCTGCTGGCCGACCCCGCGGTGCAGGCGGTGGTGCTGGCCACGCCGCACAGCGCGCACCTGGCGCAGATCCAGGCGGTGGCGGCGGCGGGGAAGCCGGTCTTCTGCGAGAAGCCGCTGACGCTGACCCGGGCCGAGGCGGTCGCCGCGGTCGAGGCCTGCCGCGCCGCCGGGGTGCCGCTGGCGATCGGCCACAACCGCCGCTTCCTGCCGACCATCCAGGCGATAAAGGCGATCATCGCCGAGGGGCGGCTCGGCCGGCTGCTGCATGTCGAGGGCCATTCGAGCAACCTGAACTCGTCGCAGAATTTCGCCCCCTGGCGGGCCGACCCGACGGAATCCCCGGCCGGCGGGCTGACCGGCACCGGGGTGCATGTGCTGGACGCCTTCACCAACCTGGTCGGCCCGGCGCGGCGGGTCTCGACCCAGCTCACGGTGCAGAAGCCGGCGCCGGGCGCGCTCGACAGCCTCTCGGTCCTGCTGGGATCGCCAACGGCATCTCCGGCACGCTGGCGGCGGTTCGGGCGACGCCGCGCTACTGGCGGGTCCATGTCTTCGGCGACCGCGCCAGCGTCGAGACGGTGAGCGACACCGAGATCATCCTGCGGGAGGACGGCCGCGAGCCCGAGCGCATCGGCTTCGCCCCGGTCGACACCCTGCGCGCCGAGCTCGCGGCCTTCGCCGCGGCAGCGGCCGGCGGCGCGCCCTATCCCCTGCCGCCCGAGGAAGCCGTGGCGACCGTCGCCTGCTTCGAGGCGATCACGCGTTCGGTCGCTGCCGGCGGGGCGCCGGTCGCGGTCTGATCAGCCGAGCGCACCGGCCGCCCGCAGCCGGGCGATCTCCGCCGAGACATGGCCGAGTTCGGCCAGGATCGCCTCTGTATCGGCGCCGGGCGCCGGCGGCGGGGTGGCGGGCGCCTTCGCCTCGCCGGCGATGTGCAGCGGGCTGTCCACGGTCCAGCCGCCGGCGGTGGTCGGGCGGATGGCGCCGGTGGCGCGGGCCTGGGGCGAGGCCGCGGCTTCCTGCGTCGTCGTCACCGCATCGAAGGTGAGGCCGGCGGCATCCAGCAGCGGCCGCCACTCGGCCAGGCTGCGCGTGGAGAAGGCCTCGTCCAGCAGCGCGATCAGCGCCCGCGCATTCTCCCGCCGCAGCGGCTGGGTGGCAAAGCGCGGGTCCCCGCCCCAATCCGGGTCGCCCAGCACCTGCAGCAGCGCCGGCCATTGCCGCGGCTCGTTCAGCAGCGCCATCAGGAACCAGCGGCCGCAGCTGGCGCGATACAGGTTGCCGAGCGCGTTCGGCGCCTGGTCGCGCGGCGGGCGTGGGATGAAGCGGGCGCCGTCCAGCGCCGCCTGCACCATGAAGCCGTTCGACCAGAGCCCGGCTTCCAGCAGCGCGACATGCACGAAGCCGCCCTGTCCCGTGCGTTCGCGGCGGTACAACGCGGTGACGATCGCGCCATAGAGCGCCATCCCGGTCGGGTGGTCGCCCATGCCGGCGACCGAGCGCCCCGGCGCCGCTTCGGCATCGGCGCGCACCAGGTCCATCAGCCCGCTGCGCGCCCAATAGGCGGTGGCGTCGAAGCCGGTCTTGTCGGCCTCCGGCCCGCACTCTCCGTAGGCGGTCAGCGCTGCATAGACCAATCGCGGGTTGATCGCCGCAAGTGCCTCCGGTGCGATGCCGAGCCCGGCGCGCAGGCGGGGTATCGCATTGGTGACGAAGACGTCGGTGGTGGCGATCAGGCGGTGCAGCACCGCCTGCGCCTCGGGCCGTTTCAAATCGAGCATCAAGCCGCGCTTGCCGCGGTTGTCGAGCATCCAGGGGTAGTCGGTCTCACCGCGTGGCTGGCCGGGCGCGGTGGAGAGCGCGCGATAGGCATCGCCGCCCGGCGGTTCCAGCTTGATCACCTCGGCGCCGAAATCGCCGAGGATGGTGGCGGCCGAGGGGCCGGCGACATAGCTGGCGGCGTCGATCACCCGCAGCCCCGCGAAGATCCCGGCCATCGGCGTTTCCCCAACTGTTTGGCGGCATGGTGGGCCAGGCAGGGCAAGGTTGCGGAGGGGAAAGTATTCCCTCCTCAAGCCCCACCCTTCCTGTATTGGGAGTCGTCCGGCGCCGCGCGGCGAGTGCCAGACTCACAGAAATAGATGAGGGGGCCTAGGGGAGAATACTTTCTCCCCAGCCTTACTCCACGCTGCCTTGCGAGATGCCCGTCGGCGCCGCGGTGCGCCCGCCATCCACCACGTACTGCGCTCCTGTGATGTTGCCGGCGAGGCCCGAACAGAGGAACAGCACGAGGTTCGCCACCTCCTCCGCCGTGCCGTAGCGGCGCAGCGGCAGGCCGGCGGAATAGCGCGCCTCGACGCTGCCAGGGTTGTTGGGCGAGACCTGCCTGGCGATGTCCTGCACCATCCGCGTGTCGATCGGCCCGGGGCAGACCGCGTTCACCCGGATGCCCTGCGGACCGACCTCGGCCGCCGCGACCTTGGTCAGGCCCATCACCGCATGCTTCGACGCAACATAGGCCGGCATCCCCGCGGTGCCGACCAGCCCGGCGATGGAGGCGGTGTTCACCACCGCGCCGCTCCCCTGGCTGATCATCACCGGCAGCACGTGGCGCAGGCCGAGGAAGACGCCCTTGACGTTGACGCCCATCACCGCGTCGAAGACCGCCTCGTCGTATTCGGCGGTCGGCGCCACCTTGCCCTCGATTCCCGCGTTGTTGTGGAAGCAATCGATGCGGCCGAAGGCATCGAGCGTGGCCTGCACATAGGCCGCGACATCCGCCGCGCGTGTCACGTCGGCGGCGCGGAAGATGGTGGCGCGACCCAGCTGGGCGGCCAGCGCCGCGCCCGCCTCGGCATCACGGTCGACGATCGCCACCCTGGCGCCGTGCTGCACGAAGCCGCGCACGACCGCCGCGCCGATGCCATTGGCGCCACCGGTGACGATGGCGACGTTGCCGCTGAAGTCCATGGCCTGTTTCCTCCTCCCGCTGTTCGACCGCGGTCGGCCGCCATGCTGGCCGCAGCGCGCGGGAGAGGCAACCACCGCGGCGCCGGTCAGTCCTCGCGCAGCATGCAGATCCAGTAGCCGCCGCCGTTGGCCGATTGCACGCGGACGCGCAGGCTGCGTGCGGCATCGGCGAAGTCGCCGGTCCAGCCGAATCCCAGGTCCAGCCGTCCCGCCGCCAGCGCCGCCTCGATCCGGCCGCGGAAACGGGGATTGTTCATACAGGGCGCGACGCCGGCGAAGAAATCCAGCCCTAGCCGCGGCCGCTCGCCCGAGCCAGACAGTCGCCGTTCCGCGCCGCTGTAGACCCGGACGATTCCGGCCGCATCCACCCGGATGGCGCCGAAGGGCAGCTGGTCGAGCATCGCCTCCGGCACGGCTTCCAAGGCCTTGGCCAGCTGCGGCGTTTCAAAGCGCGGCAAATCCGCGACCACCATGGGCGAGTCCTCAAATGGGCCCTGAGAACAGGGCGATGCCGAGCAGATGGGTCGGCCGCTGCTCCTGGTCGGCCGCCAGGGGCAGCAGGATGCGCTCGAAATAGACCGGCTCGCCGCCATCCTGGAAGCCGTAGCGCGCGTAGTCGTGACAGGGGACGCCGAGGCGTGTGCAGCGCTGCAGGGCCGCGGCCAGCCCGCCAAAGACCTCGTCCGCTTCAATCTCCGCATCCACCAGCCGGCCTTCGAGCATCCCGCCGGGCCGCGCCGCCAGCGCCGCGCCGACCCACTGAAAGCGCAGTCTCGGCGGGGCCTCCCCGGCCAGCTCGACGGCCAGCAGGTAGGTATGCGGCGCGCCCGACAGCGCCGCGACCTCGGCTGCATCGAACCAGGGCAGCGCCGCGGCGCCCGGGGCTGCCCGGTCCAGCGCATCGCGGCGGCTGCGCCAGAGGAAATAGGCTTCCCGCAGCTTGCTGCGGCCCAGCCTCATGAGCATCCGGTCGTGCAGCGGCGCCGGCAGGCGGCCGAGCGTGGCCAGCACCTGGCGGCCAAGTTCAGCGATGCTGAAGGGCTTGCCCAGCACTACCTCGCCCTGCAGCGACTGCCGGTCGTCGAAGCCGGTCAGGAACAGGATCGGCACGCCGGGCCGCGCTGCGCGAAGCCGGCGGGCGAGCTCCTGCCCGTTGCCGCCCGGCATGGTCACGTCGGTCACCACCAGGTCCAGTCGTTCCGCCGCCAGGGCCTGCACCATCCCGCTGGCGACGCTGCTCGCCTCTAGCACCGCATAGCCCAGTTCGCGCAACTGGCTCGCGTTCACCAGCCGGACCTGGTCGTCGTCGTCCACCACCAGCAGCGTCGCCGCGCCATGCAGCGACGGGTCGGGTTCGGCCTGGGGCTGGCCGGGCGTTGCGGCATCCCCGGGTGCGGCGCGCGGCAGCCAGATCTCCACCGTGGTGCCCGCGCCCGGGGCACTCTGCAGCTGCAGGCCGCCGCCGGATTGCTGGGCGAAGCCATGCACCATCGACAGGCCGAGCCCGGTGCCCTTGCCACGCGGCTTGGTGGTGAAGAAGGGCTCGGCCGCGCGGGCCAGTACCTCGACTGGCATGCCGACGCCGCTGTCCTGCACCGCAAAGACGACGTGGTCGGCACCGCTCAGGCCGGGCGGCCGCGCCCCGGCCGCGGCGAGGACATTCCGCGCGGTGACCCGCAGCCGGCCGGTCCCCTGCATCGCGTCCCGCGCATTCATCGCCAGGTTCAGCAGCGCCACCTCTAGCCGGTGCGGGTCGGCCAGCACCGGCCAGACCTCCGCCGCCTCCACCGTCAGCGTGATGCCGCTGCCCACCGCACGGCGCAGCATCTCGTCGGTATTGGCCAGCAGCGCGGCGGGATCGACCAGCACCGGCAGCAGGTCCTCCCGTCGGGCGAAGGCCAGCAGCTGGCGGACCAGCGCCGCGGCGCGTTCCGCCGCGCGTTCGCCGTTGCGGGCCAGCTCGATGATCTGCGCGTTGCCCGTGGCGCGGCGGCTGATCAGCCGCATGCTGCCCATGACGGCGGCGAGGACGTTGTTGAAGTCGTGCGCCACGCTGCCCGTCAGCTGGCCCAGCGCCTCGAGCTTCTGCGCCTGCACCAGGGCGCCCTGCGCCTCGTCGCGCCGCTGCATCTCCGCCCGCAGCTCGGCCGCGGCCTCGGTCAGCGCCCGGGTGCGTTCGGCGACGCGGCTCTCCAGCTCGGCATTGTCGCGCGCCAGAGCCGCCTCCGCGGTCTTCGCCGCGGTGACATCGATTGTGACGCCGATCATCCGCGCCGCCCGGCCATCGGCGTCCCGCAGCACCACGCCGCGCGCCTGCAGCCAGCGCTGGCCGATATCCGGCAGACGCACCCGGTATTCCGCCACGTAGTGGTCGGCGCCGTCCAGCGCCGCCGCCACCGCCGCCACAGTTGCCGGGAGGTCGTCCGGATGAACGGCCGCGCGCCAGGTGCCGTAGGTCACCTGCAGTCGGTCCGGCGGTATGCCGTGCAGCTCGTTGTTGCGTGGCGACCAGCACAGCGCCCGGCTGGCGACGTCCCAATCCCAGATGCCGATGCCGGCGGCGTCCTGCGCCAGGCGCAGGCGCTCCTCGTTTTCGCGCTGCGCCGCCTCCGCAAGCCGGGTCTCGGTGACGTCGAAGGCGACGCCGTGCGACCGCAGCGGCCGGCCATCCGCGTCGTATTCCCGGCGGGACCGCAGCTCGACATGCCGCAGCGCGCCGGTATCCGGCCGGAGAATACGGAATTCGTAGCGCTGCCCGGCCTCGCCACGGCCGAGCGAGGCGGCCCGCTGCGCGGCGACCCGCGGCCGGTCCTCCGGGTGCAGGATGGACAGCCATTCGGTCAGCGGCATCGCTTCCCGGCCGGGCGGGAAGCCGAAGACCATGGGCGCGCCAGGCGCCCAGCGATACTCCCGGTCCGCAGGTCCTGGACATAGCTGGCGACCCGCGCCGCCTCCTGCGACAGCAGCAGGGCGGCGCTGCTGTCCTGCAGCGCCGCCGCGGCTTCGCGTTGCGCGGTGACGTCGGCCACGGTCTCCAACACGGCCAGCGGCCTGCCGTCCGCATCGCGCCGCAGCGCCCTGTGCGACTGCACGAGGCGCGGCGTGCCGTCCCGAGCGCGCTGCCGCAGGTCGCCGATCCAGCTGCCGTCGCGCGCCAGCGCCGCCTCGATCTCGGCCCGCGGCGCGGGGTACTCGGTGTGCAGCAGGACCTGCGCGTGCCGGCCGATCGCCTCGGCGGCGGTCCAGCCATAGAGCCGCTCGCAGCCCTTCGACCAGAAGCGGATGGTGCCGTCCAGGTCGCGCGCCATGAAGGCGCCAAGGTCGAGCGTGGCCAGCAGCTCGCGCTGCCGCGCCTCGGTCTCGGCCAGCGCCGCCTCCGCCGCGCGGCGGGCGGAGATGTCCTCGACCACGCTGACGAAATGCTCGGGCCGGCCCTCGGCGTCGCGCAGGAGGGAGACGGTGAGGCTGGCCCAGAGCAGCGTCCCGTCGCGCCGCCGGTATCGCTTCTCCAGCGTGTAGCTCGTGCGCCGCCCGTCGAGCAGCGCCTGCACCAGCGCGAGGTCGGCGTCCAGGTCGCCCGGATGGGTGATGTCCTGGAAGCTCAGCGCCAGCAACTCCGCTTTGTCGTAGCCTAGGATGGCGCAGAGCCGGGCGTTCACCCGCAGCCAGCGCCCGTCCAGCCCGACCTGGGCGATGCCGACCGCGGCCTGTTCGAAAACGGCGCGGAACTGCGCCGCATTGTCGGCCAGGGTGCCTTCCGACTGCGCCTGGATAGTGAGGTCGATGGCGGCGGTAACCAGCCTCCGCTTCCCGGTCGCTGCCGGGCCGAGATCGGTGGCGTGGAAACGCCAGATCCGCGTGCCCCCGCCGGCGGTCCGCACCGGGAACTCGCCCGCCATGGGCAGGTCGTCCGGGTCACGGCCGAAGCTGCGCCCGATGGCGGCCAGCGCTTCGCCGGCTTGCTCGCCGTGTGCCCGCTGCAGCCAGGCCGCCACGGTCGGCAGCTCCTCCCGTCGGTGGCCGCTGGTCTGCAACCATTTCCGGTTGACGAGGAGTACCGTGCCGGCCTCGTCATGCACCATCATCGGCAGCGGCGCGTGCTCAATCACCTGGCGGAGCTTCGCCTCGCTCGCGGCTAGCGCCGCTTCCGCCAAGCGGCGGGCGGTAACGTCGAAGATCACCCCGCGCATCCGCGCCGCCCGGGTACCGCCGTCGAGCGCCGGCTCCGCCTCGCCATTTACCTGCAGCCAGCGGATGCTGCCGTCCGGCAGCAAGATGCGGAACTCGTCGGCGATCTGGCCGCCCGCGCGCGCCCGCAGCGCGTGGGTGTCGAGCACCCGCTGACGATCCTCCGGGTGCAGCCGGTCGACCAGGGTGCCGAAGCCGCAGGGCGCATCCGGGGCCAGGCCAAAGATTCGCCGATAGGCAGGGGAGAACCAGTTCCGCTCGCTCGTTTCGGCATTCTCCACCTCGAAGGTGGCGACATGGCCGGCCTCGGCGATGCGGGCGAGGTCAGCGCCGTGCCGGGCGAGGGCCAACTCGGCCAGCTTGCGGTCAGTGATGTCGAGATCGATGCCGACCATGCGGGTCGGCCGGCCGGTCCCATCGCGCAGCACCGTGCCGCGGGCCAGCACCCAACGTTCGCCGCCATCGCCACGGCACATGCGGAACTCGACGTCGTAGGCCGCCTCGTCGGCCAGGGCGGCGGCCAGCGCCGCTTCGACCCGCGGCAGGTCCTCGGCATGGACCAGGGCGCGGAAGGCATCGACGCTGCGGCCGAAGGCGCCGCGCGGCAAGCCGCAGGCCTCCTCCAGCCCGGCCGACCATTCGACCTCGCCGGTGGCCGTGTTCCAGTCCCAAAAGAACATCCGGGCGGCGCCGATCGCCAGCCGCATCTGCTCATGCGTCCGGACCAGCGCCGCCTCGGTCACCGCCCAGCCGGACAGGTCGACGACGAAGACGGTCGCAGTGCCGGTCGCGGCATTGTCGAAGGCGAAGAAGACCAGCACCGGCACCCGACTGCCATCGGCGCGGACGAATTCCTTCTGGTAGGGGGCGCAGGCTCCGAGCCGCACCGCCTCGGCGATTGCCGTCTCGTCCCGGCCAATCCACTCCGGCGGGGTCAGATCGTCCCAGCGGATCCGTCCGGCATCTAGATCGGCATGGGTCATGCCGACGATGCGCAGGAAAGCGTTGTTGGCACCGAGGATGCGGCCGCCGGCATCGGCCTGGGCCAAGCCCACCGGCCCCGCCTCGAACCGGTTACGCAGCGCGGTCGCCTCGCGCTGCCGGGCTGCCGGCGCGTCGTGCCCGGCGGTGGTGGGGCCGGTCGCGGCCGGCCGCGACGCACGGCCCAGAAGCAGCAGGCCTAGCCCGAGGCTGGTGGCGAGCAGGCCGGCGCCGGGCAGCAGCGTCCTCGCCAGCGCCTGCCGCAGCGGCGCCTCGAAGGCCTCGGCTGGCAGCGCAACGGTCACGCGGAAGCCGGATTGCGGCGCCCGGGCGAAGCCTGCGACGATCGGCTGGCCGTCCGGCCCGTCATGCGCCGGGACCATCCCGGCGGCTGGGCGCAGCGCCTCGATCACTGCGGCCGGGGGGCGTGTGCCCGGAGTCCCGGCCTCCGACCCCGTTGCGGCGGCGATGGTCAAATCGCGGTCCAGGATGCCGGCGGCTGCGCCGGCGGGCAGGCGCTGCTCGGCCAGGATGGCGGCCAGTCGGTCAGGCGAGAGGACGAAGCCGAGCACCTGCGCGACCCGGCGGGTGGCGTCCGGCCCCGGCAGCAGCAGCGGGACCGCGACCCCGACCGCCCATCCGCCGACGCTGGGGCTAACATAGAGATTGCCGGTGACCGGCCGGCCGAGCGCCAGGGCGTCCTGCGCCGGGCCGACTGCCGGGCTGTCCGGCCGCTCCCCCGGAGCCCAGCTGGTGCTCAGGCGGATCCGGCCGGCAGCATCGACGAGGGTAATGGCGCGGGCCTCGAAGGCCGCGGCGGCAGCGCGCATCTCCCCCAGAATGCGGTTAGGTCGTCCCGCGCCAGGGCCGGCGAGGCGGCTAGGCCGCGCAGCAGCCGTTCGGCATCGGCGAGGTCGCGGTCTAGCAGCAACGCCATCGCCTGTGCCCGGCCGACCAGCGCATCCTCCGCCCGAAGCCGCTCGGCACGCTGCTGCCGCCAAGCCGCAGCACCGCCGAGCAGCAGGAGCGGCAGCGCGACGGCGAGGGCAAGCCGAGCTGGCAGCCAGGCTTGGCCACCGGCCGGGGAGGCCGGGCCGGCGGCGGGGACGCAGCCAAGTCCTCCGGCGGCACGACCTGCAGCGCTTCCTCGGTCTGCATTCCGTTCCGCATCATGGGCGAAGGCAGCCGCACCCTGACCGGGGCACGGCGGCTGATCATAAGGAAGTCGTGAATAAAGCCCTAAGTCCGTAAGCGTCAAAGCCTTCGAATCGCATCCAACATCGCGAAATCGTGAGTCATGATGTCGCTGCCCGGGAGGGTAGGGCGGCGGGGGGCAGCCGGCCACAACAGCGCAGGTGGGGCACCGGGGGCCAGGGCTGAGCGTCAAACGGGCCGCGCCAGCGTCTGCGCCGGGCCGGTCTACAGCGGCTTGCCTTCAACGATGAACGCAGTGCCGCTGTACCCGATTGTATCCAGGGCAGATTCAGGCGTTCACGCTCTCCCGCCAACTGCTCTAGCGCTCGACGTCCTCGATCGACAGGCCGAAGGCGGCGACGCCTTCCGCCAGCAGGTCGCCGGCCATGTCCATGCCCAGAAGGTAGCTGCCGGCCTGGCCGGCCTCGTTTCGCTCGGCGGCCAGTCGCACCGCTTCCTCCCACTCCTCCGGGCCGTAATCGCCGCGGCCGACCCAGGCGAGCGCGATCAGCGCCGCCTGCTCGTCCTCGTTCAGCCCATCGACGAACTCTCGGAGACTGTCCTCCGTCATGTCGTCGGGGTTCTCCTGCAGCAGCGCCGCCTCGCTGTTCTCGTCCTCGGACAACTGGGCGGGGTCGGTCTCCTCGGTAACCTGGACTGCGCGGATATGGTCCACCACGGTCGCCACCGTCTCAAGGCTGATGCCGAGATCCACATCGTCGTCGTCGTCGGGTGGTCGTGCCATCGCTTCGTCATCCCCAGGGAATGCCGGGTAAGGCACCGAAGGCTGCTTCGGTTGCATGCCGGTTCCCAGCTTCGGCAAGACTTCTTCGCAGGGAACAGGATGGCCCAGGCCGGCGTTTGCCGGGAAGCCAGTGTGCGTTCGCACGGACGCTAAGGAAAGGCCACCAACCCATGCAGATGCTTCGCGCAAGCGGGACGCCCTGGCGGCGTCACGCTGCCATCGGGCTCGTGATTGCGGGACTTGGTATAACGGGTTCGCCGGCCCTGGCCGCCCCGGCGGGGACGGTGGCGCTGATGCCCAGCCTGGGCTGCGGCGTGCAGGACGGCGCGCAACCCGCGGTCCGCACCGTGCTGCGCCCCAGCCTTGTGCGGGCCGAGCGCGTAAAGCCGCGCCGAAGGCCACGGGCGGTGCCCTCCGCCCCCGCGCCGACGCCGGAGGCCGAGCCGCCCGCGGTGGTGCAGCACGCCTTCTACGCCTGCGCCGCCCTGCCGCTGCCGGTGAGGTCCGGCTGGGTCGCGGTCGGGTCATTACGGCGGGCCTGAGGCCGAGGCCGCCCTCAAAGGGCGCTCACGCTGCCCGGCGATCTGCGCTAGCGTCTAGGCATGGTAACCATCACCGAAGCGATGCTGCGCGGACGTACCGCCCTGGTCACCGGCTCGACCGGCGGTATCGGCCTAGCGGTCGCGGAACGCTTGGCCGCCGCCGGCTGCAGCCTGGTGCTGCACGGGCTGGCTCCATCCGAGGAAGGCGATGCGGTCGCGGCCGGGCTGGCGGCAGGCCATGCGGTGGAAGCCTGCTATCGCCAGGTGGAGTTGGCGAAGCCGGACGCGATCGCCGCGCTGGTCGCCGAGATCGGCCCGCCTGACATCCTGGTCAACAACGCCGCCACCTCGACATTTCGGTGCCATTGAAGCGACACCGCCGGAGGAATGGGACAGAGATCTCGCAGTCAATCTTTCGGCTGCCTTCCACCTGACCCGGCTGAGCCTGCCGGGGATGCGGGCGCGGGGCTGGGGCCGAATCCTCAACATGTCCTCGATCTACGGGCTGGTCGGGGCGACGGGCCGGGTCGGCTACGTCACCACCAAGACCGCGCTGATCGGCCTGACCCGTGCCACCGCGCTGGAAACGGCCGACAGCGGCATCACCTGCAACGCGCTCTGCCCCGGCTCGACCCTCACGCCGAACATCGCCGGGCGGATCGAGGCGGCGATGCGGGCGGCCGGGCTGGACCAGACCGCAGCCAGCGCGCAATTCCTGGCAGGCAAGCAGCCGACCGGGCGCTTTGTCGCGGCCGAGGCGATCGGCGCCATGGCCGCCTTCCTGTGTTCCGAGGCCGGGCGCGACATCACCGGGGCGGTCCTGCCGCTGGATGGCGGCTGGTCGGCGATGTAGCGCCCCGGCGCGCTCAGCCGCGCTTCGACAGGTCGACTAGCCCGGCGAAGCCTTCTTCCGTCCCAAAGGCCAGATGCGTCCCGGTGGCGTTCCAGCCCAGCGCCGAGATGCCGCCATGGCCGGGCGCGGCGATGGGCACGACCTTGCCCGAGGCGATCTCCGCGAGCAGCACCAGCCCGTCGGCGAAGCCGGCGGCAACGACCTCGTGCTGGGGATGGCAGGCCACGGCATTGACCAGCACGCCGTCGCCGCCAGCGAAGCTTGGTCGGCGCCTTGCCCATCGGGCCGCCGCCGAAGAAGGGCCAGACCACCACGGCATCGGCGCCGCTGGTCGCCAGCCACTTGCCGCGGGCGGTGAAGGAGAGGAAGTGGGTCTTCGACGGGTAGCCCGACATCCGCATGTGCTGGCCATCCGCCAAGCGCCAGCCATGCAGGGCATTCTCCTGCATCGCGGTCACCACATGGGTGCCGTCCGGGCTGATGGCGATGGCGGCATGGCTGCCCTTCCATTCCAGCACCCGTGGCTTGTCTTCCTTCGAAGCGACGAACCAAAGGCTCGCCCCGTTGTAGTGGCTGGCGGCGACGCGCTTGCCCTTGGCGTCGAAGGCGATGCCGCCGACCGCCGAGGGATGCGGCAGAGTCTTCAGCTTCTCGCCCTTGGCGTCGAACAGGTGCAGCTGCTTGCCGACCGAGGCGGCGCGGAGGCCGCTCTCATGCGCGGCGACATGCTCGACCCATTTCATCGCGCCGAGCTTCGCCAGCTCGGTCACCGTGCCGTCCGGCGCAGTGCGGACCAGGCGGCCGTCGTCGCCGCCGGAGAGGAACCCGTCCTTCGCATCGGCACAGAAGGACAGCACCGCACCGTCATGCGCCGCGGCCGTGGTCCATTCGGCGTCTGGCGTCCGCGGCTGGGCAATGCGGACCGTGCCGTCGCCGAGCCCCAGCCCAAGGCTGCCATCGCGGCCGAAGGCGAGGCCGACGACCCAGGCGCCGAGTTCGCGGCCGGTGCCGCGCGTCTCCAGCAGGAAGTCGGCGGCGGCGGTCTCGCTCATGCCTCCACCTGGCAGCTCTCGAAGCCGCGGCGCAGCTGCGGGCGGTTGAGGTCGCGGCCGATGAAGACGATCTTCGATTTCCGCGGGTCGCCATCCTTCACCGGGCCGATGAAGTCGCCATCGGCGATCATGTGGACGGCCTGGAAGGCGAAGCGGCGGTCGTCGCCGGCATAGTAGAGGATGCCCTTGGTGCGTAGCAGGTCCTGGCCCTTGGCGGCCAGCAGCTGGGTCATCCAGGCGTTGAACTTCTCCGGGTCGACCGGGCGCGAGACCTCGAAGGACACGCTCAGGATATCGCCGTCATGCTCGTGGTGGTCCTCACCCGAGAGGAATTCGGGTTCGCGCTCGAGGATCCGCTTCAGGTCGAAGGCCTCGCGGCCGAGGACGGCCGCGATCGGCACGTCGGACTTGGTGCTGCGGCGGATCTCGGCCCAGGGATTGATGGCGCGGATGCGGCGCTCGACCTCGGTGGCCTCGGCCTCCGACACCAGGTCCATCTTGTTGAGGAGGATGATGTCGGCAAAGGCGATCTGCTCCACCGCCTCCTTGCTGTCGGCCAGCCGCGCCGGCAGGTTCTTGGCATCGACCAGGGTGACGATGGCGTCGAGCCGGGTGGCGCGTCCACGTCCTCATCGGCGAAGAAGGTCTGGGCGACCGGGGCGGGATCCGCCAGGCCCGTGGTCTCGACGATGATGCCGTCGACCTGCCGCGGCGCTTCATCAACCCGCCGATGATGCGGATCAGGTCGCCGCGCACGGTGCAGCAGATGCAGCCGTTGTTCATCTCGAAGACTTCCTCGTCGGTATCGACGACGAGGTCGTTGTCCACGCCGAGCTTGCCGAATTCGGTTGATCACCACGGCGTACTTCTTGCCGTGGTTCTCGCTGAGGATGCGGTTGAGCAGCGTGGTTTTGCCAGCGCCGAGATAGCCGGTGAGGACGGTGACGGGGACGGGCGCAGCGATGTCGCTCATCTGGCGGAACTCCAGGGAAAATGCTTGGACCGCAATATGGTGCAGCGGCGCCAAAGGGCAAAGTGCCCCTTGGCCCGGGCTGCGGGGGGCCTGTAGCATCCCAGGGATGACCCTTGCCGACCTGCTGTGGCTTTCGACCGCCGCCTATGCGCTGCATGTCATCGAGGAATTCGTTCTCGACTGGCGGAACTGGGCGCGCAACGTGCTCGGCCTGCCGGTGGAATGGTCCAGCTTCTACGTGGTGAACGCGGTGGTGGCGGTGCTCGGCATCGCGGCGGCGGCCATCGCGCCGCGGCTGCCGGCGGTGGCGCTGGGCTTCTCGGCGCTCATGCTCATCAATGCAACCTTCTTCCATGTGCTGCCGGTGGTCCGCTTCGGCGGGCGCTTCTCGCCGGGGCTGATCTCGGCCGTTCTGCTGTTCTACCCGCTGGCCATCGCCTGCTACGCCGCGGCGGAGGTGGGATGGGCCGGGGCGATGCTGTCCGCCTTGATCGGGGTGGGACTCATGGCCTGGCCGGTCGTGCTGCTGGTGGTCAAGGACCGCCCGTATTTTCGGCAGGACCGTTGATCCGCACGGGTGCGGAGGCCGCAGGCTGGGCGGATCAGCGATCCGCCGGGTCCCAATGATGATCGGGCCGGGAGGTGGCCAGGGCGTGCGGGTCTGCCACGGCCCGAAACGCGGGCCGCGGCGACCGAACTCACCTGATCAAGCGGCTTCCTTGTGGATCGCATCCGCAAGCGTGCCGATCAGCCGGTCGACATGCGGCTTCTCGATGATCAGCGGCGGGGACAGGGCGACGATGTCGCCGGTCACCCGCACCAGCACGCCGTCGTCGAAGCAGCGGCGGAACACGTCCATCGCCCGCTGCCCCACCTTGCCGGCCCGCGGCGCCAGCTCGATCCCGGCGATCAGCCCGTAGTCGCGGATATCGATCACGTTGGGGGAGGACTTCAGGCTATGCGCCGCCTCCTGCCAGTAGGGCTCGATGGCGCGGGCGCGGCCCGGTAGGTCCTCGGCCCGGTGCAGCTCTATCGTGGCGATCGCCGCGGCGGCAGCCAGCGGGTGGCCGGAATAGGTATAGCCGTGGAACAGCTCGATCCCCCTGGCGCGCCGTCGACGATCGCGTCGTAGACCCCGTTGCGGACCGCGACGGCGCCCATCGGCACCGCGGCATTGGTCAGGCCCTTGGCCATGGTCATGATGTCGGGGGTGACGCCCAGCCGCTCGGCGCCGAAGGGCGTGCCGATGCGGCCGAAGCCGGTGATGACCTCGTCGAAGATCAGCAGGATGCCGTGCTTGGTGCAGAGCTCCCGCAGCCGCTCGAGGTAGCCCTTGGGCGGCACCAGCACGCCGGTCGAGCCGGCGATCGGCTCGACCATCACCGCAGCGATGGTCTCCGCGCCATGCAGCGCGACGAGGTTCTCCAGCACGTCGGCCAAGTGGGCGCCGTGCTTCGGCTGGCCCTTGGCGAAGAGGTTCCCGTCGATCCCGTGCGTGTGCGGGAGGTGGTCGACATAGGCAGCAGGGCGCCAAACTGCTTGCGGTTGCCGCCGATGCCGCCCACTGACATGCCGCCGAAGCCGACGCCGTGGTAGCCGCGCTCCCGGCCTACCAGCCGCACCCGGCTGCTCTCACCGCGAGCCTTGTGGTAGGCCAGCGCGATCTTCAGCGCGGTATCGGCGCTCTCCGAGCCGCTATTGGTGAAGAAGACCTTGTCCATCCCCTCCGGCGTCAGCTCTCGGCGATGCGCGCCGCCGCCTCGAAGGCTATGGGATGGCCGAGCTGGAAGGTCGGGGCGTAGTCGAGGATGGCGGCCTGCTGCTGGATGGCCTCCTTGATCTCCCGCCGGCCGTGCCCGGCATTGCAGCACCAGAGCCCGGCGGTGCCGTCCAGGATCTCCCGCCCATCCGGGGTGAAGTAGGACATGCCCTCGGCCCGGGCGATCATCCGCGGGTTGGCCTTGAAGTACTTGTTGTCCGAATAGGGCATCCAATAGGCGTCGAGGTTGTTCGGACGGGGTACGTTCATCTCGTTCATCGCGGCGGCTCCGGCGGATCGCCTAAACAACACCCCGGCGGCCGGCCCGGCAAGGTGCCGCGCGGGGCCGGGCCGTGCTAAGCGGGGGCCGCACGCCATTCCGGATTCCCCGCCATGCCCGAGGGCCGCCTGCTGATCGGCAACAAGCGCTATTCCTCCTGGTCCATGCGTGGCTGGCTGGCCGTGCACCTGGCCGGGCTGGAGGTGGAGGAGGTGCTGATCCCCTTCGTCCGCGATGCCGGCCCGGTCACCCCGGCGATCGCCCGCCGCCACCCCGGCCGGGCTGGTCCCCTACCTGGAGCACCGCGGTGCCCGAGTCTGGGAGAGCCTGTCGATCTGCGAATACTGCGCCGAGCAGGCTTACGGCCTCTGGCCGGAGGACCGGGTGGCGCGGGCCGCGGCGCGGTCACTCTCGGCCGAGATGGCGGCCGGGCTGCGCGGCCTGCGCCAGGCCATGTGGTTCAATGCCGGGGCCGATTTTGCCGGGCTTGGCCGTACGCCCGAGGCGTTGAAAGATATCGCCCGGATCGAGGCCGCCTGGGGCGAGGCACTGGCGGCGCATGGCGGGCCCTTCCTGTTCGGCCCACGCTTCGGCCTGGCCGATGCCATGTTCGCGCCGGTGGTCGGTCGCTTCCTGACTTGGCAGCCAGAGCTCTCGGCGACGACCAAGGCCTATATGGCCGCGGTCCGCGCCCATCCGCTGGTCGCGCGCTGGTATGCCGAGGCGCTGGCCGAGCCCAAGGAATGGCAACTCGCCGGCTACGAAACCCCACCCGCCGCGTGACTACCGCGCGCGCCATCGGCCGATCTCTCCGCACCTACTACGCCCCCGGCCAGGCGGCGCGGCTGGACGCCTTCCACCGCTGCTTCCTCGGGCCCGAGGAGCTGGCCTTCGACATCGGCGCGCATGTCGGCGACCGCGCGGCGAGCTTCCGCCGGCTCGGCGCCCGGGTGGTGGCGGTGGAGCCGCAGCCCCGGCTGGCCCGGCTGCTGCGGCTGCTGTTCGGCCGAGATGCCGGGATGGCACGCGTTGCCGCGCTGGTCGGCGCCGCGCCGGGCGAGGCGGTGCTGCGGCTGAACACCGCCAACCCCACCGTCGCCACCGCCAGCCCCGACTTCATCGCCGCGGCCGATGGCGCGCCGGGCTGGGAAGGCCAAAGCTGGGATGCCGAGATCACCCTGCCCGTCACCACGCTGGACGCCTTGGCCGCGACCCATGGCCGGCCGGCGCTGATCAAGATCGACGTCGAGGGCTACGAGGCCGCGGCCCTGGCCGGCCTTTCCTTCGCCCCGCGCACGCTGTCCTTCGAGTTCACCACCATCCAGCGCGACATCGCCTTCGCCTGCCTCGACCGCCTCTCGGGCCTGGGCTTCAGCGCCTTCAATGCCTGCCTCGGCGAGAGCATGGCCTTCGCCCATCCCGCCCCGCTGGACGCGGCCGGCATTGCGGCCTGGATCGCCGCCCTGCCGGCCGAGGCCAACAGCGGCGACGTCTATGCCAGCCTGGAGCCCGGCCGGATTGCCCGAACCCCCGGGCCGGGGGTGTAGCCTGACCCGGCCAGGGCGGCGCCACGGAGCAGCCGCCCGGCGGGAGGGTCCTGCCATGAACCATGCCTCGCGGCGCGGCCTGCTGGCCGCCGCGGCCGGGACGCTTGCAGCGCCCGCCTTCGCCCAATCCGCGCCGGACTTCCCCAGCCGCCCCGTGCGTTTCGTGCTGCCGGCCGGCCCCGGCTCCGGCGTCGACATCATGACCCGCCTGCTGGCCGACACCCTGCTGCGGCAGACTGGCCGCAGCTTCGTTATCGACAACCGGGTCGGCGCGGCCGGGGCGATCGGCGCCCGCCACGCCGTGACGCAGCCGGCGGATGGCTACACGCTGTTCTATGGCGGGCCCAATTTCGTCATCCTGCCGGTGATGAACCGCGCCTTCGCGCGGGAGATCGACATCCGCACCGCCTTCGACCCCGTCACCATTGCCGGCAGCGGCCCCTTCGTGCTGGTGGCGAGCCCGAAGGTGCCGGCGCGCGACATCGCCGAATTCGTCGCCTGGCTGCGGGAGAACCCGGGCGGCTGGGATTTCGCCACCTCCGGCGTCGGCGCCACCGTGCACCTGCTCTGCGAACTCTTCCGCCTGCGGATCGGCGGCCCGCCCGGCACCATGGTGCCCTATCGCGGCGACGGTGCGGCGGTGCAGGCGGTGGCGAACGGGGAGGCGCACTGGACCATCGCCGTCTCCGGCAGCACCAAGCCCTTCGTCGATACCGGCGCAGTGCGCGCCATGGCGGCGACCGGCCCGACCCGCATGGCCGGCCTGCCGGAGGTGCCGACCCTGGCCGAGACCGGCCTCGCGCCGGGGATCGAGACCACCGCCTGGCTGGCCTATTTCACCCCCGGTGGCACTCCGCCCGACCGCATAGCCTGGCTGCAGCGGGCGATCGCCGCGGCGATCCACGCCCCCGCGATCCGCGAGCGCCTGGACGTGCTGGGCTTCGAGCCGGTCGGCTCCGACCCCGAGGCGCTGCGGCAGGTGGTGGCACGCGACCTGGCGATGTGGACGCGGGTGGTGCAGGAGGCGCGGATTCCCGTGGACTGACGGTCACTCCCGCAGCCCCGCCTGCCGCAACACATCCAGGATATGTTCGAGATCGTCCGGCGCGGCATTCCATTTCCGCAGCTTGCCCTGGGCCGAGAAGCCGGGCTTCACCGCGAAGAGGCGTGCCAGGGCCGCGAGTGCATCCGGAGCGCCGATCTGCCCAAGCGCCGCCGCTTCCAGCAGGTGCTTCCAGTAGAAATGCCGCATCCCGATCCTCTGGGTGTCGGCGACCACATCCGCGTGGCGCCGCTGGCTGTAATGCAGCCGGGCGAAGCTGAACAGGTACCATTCGGGATGCAGTGGGTTGAGTTGCTGCGCGCGGCGCGACAATTCGACGCCCCGCCCGAACTCCCCCATGAAGGCGAAATAGTGCCCGACATCGGCCAGCGCCTCCGGGTCGTTCGGGTTCATCTCGAAGCGGTGCTCGCCGAGGATGACATTGGCCAGCAGCGCATGCGCGTCGGATGACAGCGGGTCGAGCTCCACTGCCCGTTCCAGCAGCTCGCGCGCCTCGGCATGCATCGCGGCGCTCAGCGTCCAGGTGTAGCGACGGGCGTGCAGCAGGCAGTCATAGGCGTCCAGCTCGACCGGCTTCTTAGTCAGCGCGCGCTGCAGCGCCGTCGCCTGGGTCCGCACGCCGAGCGTCGCCGCGATGGTGCGCGTCACCTCGTCCTGCAGGGCGAAGATGTCGCCCATCCCCCGGTCGTAGCGGTCGCCCCAGACCTGCAGCCCGCTGGCCGCATCGATCAGCTGCGCCGAGATCCGCACCCGTCCGGCATCGCGCCGCACGCTGCCCTGCACGGCATAGCCGGCGCGCAGCCGGGTGCGGATCTCGCCCAGGTCGATATCGCGACCCTTGAAGCGGAAGATCGAGGCCCCTGGCGATCACCCGTAGGCCGCGGAAGCGCGCCAAGTGCATGATGATGTCCTCGGTCAGCCCGTCGGCGAAGTAGGCGTCGGCCGCATCGCTCAGGTTGCCGAAGGACAGCACGGCGAGGATCGGCAGTGGCCAGGCATCCGCCGGCGGGCTTGCCTCAGGCGCCGCGGCCGGCCCGGCCGGGAACGATCATTTTGTCGGCGAATCCAAAACCGTGGCCGCGGATGGTGCGGATATGGGTCGGGTCCTCCCCGCTGTCGCCCAGCGCCCGCCGCGCCGCCTGGACGCAGGAGGAGATCGTCGCCTCCGACACCGACCGGCCCTGCAAGACCGCGGCGACCACCTCCTCCCGCCCCACTACCCGGCCGGGATTGCGGACGAGGAAGGCGAGCAGGTCGAAGACCAGCCGCTCGACATGGCAGGGCACGCCGTTGCGACGCAGCGCGTGGCGCGCCGGGTCGAGCTCGAACCCGTCGACGCGGTACAGCATCGCGACCTACATGCGGCCCGCCGCATCCTCCCCAAGGCGCCCGGCGGAGACCGAGCCGGTTTCACCGAAAAATCCCCAGCAGGGTCAAGGCAAATCCCATGCAGTCCCCAAGCAGCCCGCGGCCGGGTGGGCGATACCGGTGCGGCCCGGCCGGCCACGATCCGTCTGCCCCGAGAGGAGGGACCGCGATGAGCAGCACGATTCAGGGCGCCCCGGCTATGCCGAGGTGGTCATCGATCAGGCTTGATGCGGCGCTCGTTCAGGGGCTGAAGATCAGCACGAAGAACACCCCGAACAGCGTCAGGTGCACTGCGCCCTCCAGCATGGTGGTGCGCGGGCCGGAGAAGGTGAGGGCGCTGAGGATCAGCGTCGTCACCAGCAGCACCATGTTGGTGGCGGACAGGCCGAGCACCACGGTCTGCCCGGTCAGCAGCCCGATCATCAGCACCGCGGGCACGGTCAGCCCGAGGGTGGAGGCGGCGGCGCCGAGGCAAAGGTTGACCGCCCGCTGCAACTGGTTCGCCGCTACCGCGCGCAACGCCGAGAGTCCCTCCGGCGTGAAGACCACCATGGCAATCAGCACGCCGCCCAGCGCCGGCGGAGCGCCCATCGCGTGAATGCCGAAATCCAGCACCGCAGCCAGGCTCTTCGACAGGATGACGATCGGCAGGATATTCGCGAGCAGCAGTCCGACATGCGGCAGCACCCCGCCGCGCGGCTGCGCCGCGGTGGCCGGGCGCGCATCCTCCGCCTCGGCCGGGTCGATAAAGAAACCGCTGTGTCGGCCGGTCTGCAGCCAGAGGAAGATGCCGTAGAGCAGGATGGTGAAGAGTGAGAAGAATGCCGCCTGCACCGGCGTCAGCGAGCCGTCGGTAGTGGAGGTGGTGAAGTTCGGCAGCACAAGCGCGATGACCGACAGCGGGATCATAACCCCCAGATAGGCGGCGGCGCCCTGCAGGTTGTAAGATTGCTCCCGGTGCCGCAGCCCGCCGACCAGCAGGCCGAGCCCGACCACGCCGTTCAGTACGATCATCAGCACCGCGAACATGGTGTCGCGGCCGAGCTCTGGCGCCTCCTTCGCGCCGAGCATCACCGCGCTGATCAGCGCCACCTCGATGATGACGATCGAGAGCGTGAGGATGAGCGTGCCAAAGGGCTCGCCCAGCATCTCCGCCAGTTCCTCCGCCTCGTGCACCACGCCGAAGGCGAGCCAGATGATGACGCCAAGCAGCCAGACGAGGAGGATGGCTGCTTGCAATGGGTCGGCCAAGCCGTGCAGCCATCCCGCCCCGACGGTGAGAAAGGCGGCAACGCTGCCCCATCCGGCTGCGAGGCGCAGCCAGCTAGCGATCGTCATGGTGTGAAGCTCCCGGTCCGGTTGCCGGCAGCAACGCGAAGCGGTTCCGGCCGGGCGCCACTCTGACGCAGGTTTTAGCCGACTGGCGCGGCAAACCACCGCGGCACACCTCTATGGCGAGATTTTCGGGCTCACTTTCCGTAAAGCGCGCTTACCTCCGGCCCATAGCCGCTCAGCGGCCGGGCCCGGCGGGGCCGCAGCGGGCGGGGCATCCCGGCCAGTGCCGCCGCCAGCCGCACCGCAGCGACCGTGCCATCGACCAGCGGCACCCCGACCGAGGGCTGCAGCAGCGCCGCCAGCCCGGCCAACGGCCCGCCGGCCAGGATCACCGCCTCTGCCCCGTCCTCGGCGATGGATTGGTCGATCAGCGCCAGCAGCTGCGCCGTCTCCGGCCGCGCCGAGCTGGGCGGGGTAGGTGGCATCGGGCGGGCCCATGCGGAAGCCGGCGCAGCGGGCGCGCAGCCCGTGGTGGTCCAGGCAATCCTCGAACATCGGCCGGAGCGCCGCGGTGAAGGAGACAATGCCGAAGCGCCGCCCCAGCATGGCGGCGGCATGGAAGGCGGCTTCCGAGATGCCGATGACCGGCACGTCCAGCAGCAGCTTCGCCGCATCCAGCGCCGGGTCGCCGAAGACGGCGATGACCGCGGCGTCGTAGCTGCCGCGCTTCGCCGCCAGAGCTTCGAGGATTGGTGGGCCGGAGAGCAACCAGTCCGCCCGGGTGACGATCAGCGGCAGACCGTAAGGGGCGGTCATCGCCTCGATCGCCACGCCCTCCGGCGCCGCGGCCCGGGCGGCGTGGGCGATGCGATCGGTGACGGCCTGGGTGGTATTGCCGTTGAGGACGAGGATGCGGGTCATGCGGGGCTCCAGCGCGAGTGGCGCCAGACTTCCCCGGCTTGAGCTGGAGGGCAAATCCCGAGCCGGCTCGCCCGTCCCTAGTCAGGGCAAGGCCATCTGCGACATGGCGCAGGTATCCACCCGAGGGTGCCCACCGTGAGGCCATCGCCAAAGAGAACGCGGATGTCGATCATGCACTGCCCGGCGGGCAGCCTGCTGCGGACGAAGCGGCCGGGGATCAGTCCGTCCGGGTCGAGCCGGTCGACGCCCCAGGCCCGTGTCCCGACAGCGCGACATAGATCTCGTGCATCGCCGCCAGGTCGTGGTTGACCAGTCGGAAGGACGGGTCGGCGCTAGCAGCGGCCACCGTCTGCACCTGGGCGAAGGCGGCGGCAGGCAGCAGGGCGGCGAGGCAGGCGAGGCGGAGCATGGCATCCTTTCCGGGGGGCGCCGAAGCGCCCGGTGCGGGACGATCATGCGGCTGGCCGCGCCGGGCCGCGATGCACTGTCGCACAGCGGCGGGTGACGCGACCTCCGACTGCCGCTAAGCCGAGAGAAGATGTCGTAGGGGTAGCGGCCCGGCACGGAGTTGGCGTCGTGTTCGACCAGGTTGCGGGCGCCGCTGGCGAAGACGACGTCGCCGACATCGCCGGCCACCGGGCTCACGCTCTGGAAGTCAGCGGCCCCGCCATGCGGCCCAATGCGGACGAGCGTCAAACTGACGGTCCTCAGGTCTTTATCTGAAGATATCGGGCGCGCCGTTGATGTCGTCGAGCGCGAAATTGGTCGAGGCGCTCTCAAAGCTGGCGCATCGGCCATTGGCCGAGGGGCTCTAGTCGTAGCTGCCTGGGCTGCTCTGCTGCTCCTCGGCTTCCGCGGTGCTGATGGTGCTCAGATGGTGCGCGGCATGATGGCCGCGGGGCAGGACATCCTCCTCCGTACCGTCTTGCCGGCGGGCCTCACGGTCAGCCGGCCGCAGCGGTCCTCGGCGTTGGCTAGGCGGCTCAGGATGGGGGCTGCCGATCCAAGAGGACTGAGGCGCTGCAATGCCGGGCCGGAGCGTGCATTGCGAAAGCAGGAACGAACCAGGCCACCCAGCCGTGACACGCCGGCCGCCGGCGTCCCGCCTAGAGGTCGCGCAGCACCGCCCAGAGATTGGCCTTGTGCTCGAAACCGATGCCCGGCGCGTCCGGCATGCGGATGCGGCTGTCCTGCACCGGCGTCGCATCGGCGAAGCCGCCGAAGGGGGCGAAGACCTCCGGGTAACTCTCGTTGCCGCCGAGGCCGAGGCCCACCGCGATGTTCAGCGCGAACTGGTGCCCGCCATGGGGAACGCAGCGGCGCGGCGACCAGCCGTGCTCCTCGAGCATCGCCAGGGTCCGCAGGTACTCGACGAGGCCGTAGGACAGCGCCGGGTCGAGATTGCAGGATGTCGCGGTCCGGCCGGAGCCCGCCATGGCGGATCAGGTTGCGGCAATCGAGCATGGAGAACAGGTTCTCGCCCGTGGCGATCGGCGCGCTGTAGTGCTCGGCGAGCGTCGCATGCGTCGCGTAGTCGAGCGGATCCAGCGGCTCCTCGTACCAGCGCAGCTTGTAGGGGGCGAGCGCGGCGCCGTAGGCCAGCGCGGCATGCAGGCCGAAGCGGCCGTTGACGTCGACGCACAGGCGGGACCCGTCGCCGCCGAGCAGCTTAAGGACCGCCTCGATCCGCTGGACGTCGAGCTTCAGCGCGTCGCGCAGCGGCGTGCCCGGCGCGCCGCCGATCTTCATCTTGACTACGGAATAGCCGAGGTCCAGGTAGCGCTGCATCTCGGCGACCAGCTCGTCGAGCCCCTTGCCAGGGTAGTAGTAGCCGCCGGCGGCGTAGATCCAGGCGGCCTCGTCCGCCTCTCCGCCGCGGTAGCGGTCGGCCAGCAGCCGCCACAGCGGCTTGCCCTGCAGCTTGGCCGCGGCATCCCAGAGCGCCATGTCGAGCACGCCGACGGCGACGCTGCGGTCGCCATGGCCGCCCGGCTTCTCGTTCCGCATCATCGCGGCCCAGGCGCCGGCCGGCTCCAGCCCGCCATCGGCATGGACGAGGGCGGCTTCCGGGGTTTCCAGCAGGCGAGGGATGAAGCGTTCGCGCAGCAGGCCGGGCTGGGCGTAGCGGCCGTTGGAGTTGAAGCCGTAGCCGGTGGCGCTGCGGCCGGCACCGTCCTCGACCGTTACCGCGACGACCGAGGCGGTCATCTTGGAGAAGTCGATATAGGCATTGGCGATGGCGGAGGCGATCGGCACCACGCCGTCGCGGACCGAAGCGATGCGCATGCGTCGCGTTCCTCCCGTGTGGAGGCGAGGTGCTGCCGCAGCGCCGCGCCGGGGTCAAGCGGTGCGGGCGCCGATCGCCGTCCCCGATCCCACCCGGCGCCCCGGAACCGAGGGAACGGGTTTTGTTCCCCGGATCCGTGGCTTGATAAGCGGCGCGCCGCCCGGCACCAATGGCGCAACCCCGGGAGGACCCCATGGACGAGCTGCTTTATGAAACGCGCGACGGCATCGGCTTCGTCACGCTCAACCGCCCGCAGGCGCGCAACGCCCTGACCTTCCCGATGTATGAGAAGCTGCGGCAGATCGCGCTCTCGGCCGGCGACGACCGCACGCTGCGCGCCATCGTCATCACCGGCGCAGGGGAGAAGGCCTCGCCGCCGGCACCGACATCTCCCAGTTCACCGAATTCCGCACGCCGGAGGATGCGCTGGCCTATGAGGAACGCATCGACGGCGTGCTGACCGCGCTCGAGGAATGCCCGAAGCCGACCATCGCGGCGATCGCCGGGGCGGCGACCGGCGGCGGCGCCGCCATCGCCGGGGTCTCGCGACATGCGCATCGCCGCCGCCAATGCGCGCTTCGGCTTCCCGATCGCCAAGACGCTCGGCAATTGCCTGTCGATGGCGACTATGGCCGGCTCGCGGCGCTGATCGGCCCGGCCCGCGTCATCGACCTGGTCTATACCGCCCGCCTGGTCGAGGCGGAGGAGGCGAAGGCCATCGGCCTCGTCTCCGAGGTCCTGCCCGACCACGCCGCGCTGCAGGCCCGCGCCGAGGCGCTGGCGCGCACGCTCGCCGGCCATGCGCCGCTGACCATGCGCGCGACGAAGGAGGCGATGCGCCGCCTGCGCCTGGCGGCGCGCCAGGTGAACGGCGACGATCTGGTGACCATGTGCTTCACCAGCAATGATTTCCGCGAGGGCGTGCAGAACTTCCTCGCCAAGCGACCGATGCAGTGGACCGGCACCTGACCGCAGCGACGCCGCGACAGAAGGCCGGCGCAGCCCGGCCATGGAGGAGGAAACCCCGATGATCCACCGCCGCCACATGCTGGCCGTCGCAGGCCTTCTGGCGCTGCCGCGCCTGGGCCGCGCCCAGCCGCGCTGGGAGCCGACGCGTCCCATCACCCTGCTGGTCGGCTTCGCTCCCGGCGGCGGCACCGACATCATCGCCCGCTTCCTGGCGCCCGCGCTGCAGGCCGAATTCGGCCAGCCCATTGCGGTGGAGAACCGGCCCGGCGCCAGCGGCACCATCGCCGCGCTGGCCGGCAGCCGCGCCGCGCCGGACGGCCACACGGTCTACATGTCGACCGTCAGCGCCTCTGCCGTCGTGCCGCCGCTGATGACCCCGCCGCCCTTCGACATCTACAGGGACCAGACGGCGGTGGTGCTGGCGGCGACGGTGCCATTGGTGGCGGTGGTGCCGCTCTCCTCCCCGGCCAGGGACCTGACCGGCTTCATCGCCCATGCCAAGGCCAATCCGGGGACGCTGAACTACTCCTCCTCCGGCGTCGCCACGCAGCAGCATCTGGCCGCCGAACTGCTGGCCTCGGCCGCCGGGATCAGGATGACGCACGTGCCGTTCCGGGGTACCGGCCAGGCGGTGAACGAGATCCTGGCCGGCCGCATCGACCTGGCGATCGACACCTTCCCGACCTACCTGCCGCATATCCGCGGCGAAAGGGTGCGGGCGCTGGCGACCACCATGCCGCAGCGGATCGAATGGCTGCCCGACCTGCCGACAGTGGCGGAGTCCGGCTTCCCCGGCTTCGACGCCAATGTCTGGTACATGCTGATGGGCCCGCCCGGCCTGACGGAGGCCGTGCGGGACCGCTGGGCCGCGGCGGTGAACCGGGCGCTGGTCGATCCGGTGCTGCGGCCGCGGATCAAGGAGGCCGGTTTCCTCCCCGGCGGCGGCAGCAGCGCCGATGCCGCGGCGCTGCTGCGCGCCGATGCCGAACGCTACGCGACGCTGATCCGCAACGCGGGGATCAGGATCGAGTAGCCTGCGATCGTCCCGGGCGGCAGCGCCCGGGGCGTGAATCGCCGGCTCGGCAAGACACGCGATCGTCCTGGGCGGAGACGCCCAGGGCGTGAACCGCCGGCCAGCAAACTCCGAGCTCAATCGCCGAGCGCGGCGCCGTCCCGGCGGGGATCGGCGCCGCCCTCGATGCCCTTGGGCGTGACGCGCAGCGCCTGCATCCCGGTATCGACCGGCACCACGCGCGGTGCATGGCCCAGGGCCCGCAACGGTGATTCCAGCGCCGCCGCCGCGCTGCCCGCCTCAAGGAAGGCCGCGCCGTTCTGCGCGCCTATCCGCGGCAGCGCGACCGCGGCCTGCGGCGCGGCGCCGCGCGCCAGCATCTCCGCCAGCCCCACCGCCACCGCATCGATGATCCAGGCGCCGCCGCCGGCCCCGCCACGATCTCCGGCCGCCCATCGGCGCCGAAGACGATGGTCGGCGCCATGGTCGTCGCCGGTCGCTTGCCCGGCGCCATGGCATTGGCGGCGGCGGGATCGCTGGCGAAGTTGGACAGCCCGTTGTTCAGCGTGAAGCCCATCGGCGCGACGCGGGCGCCGAAATTCAGGTTGTTCGTCACCGTCATCGCCACCGCATTGCCCGCCACGTCGATGACCGAGACATGGCTGGTGCCGGCGGTGATGAGCGGATCGGCCTCGGGCGGCAGCGCGCCTTGCCGGCGTGGCGGGTCGCCGGCCGGGGCCGTGGTCATAGCTTGGCCGGGCGAGACCAGCGCGGCGCGGGCATCGAGGTAGCCGGGATCCAGCAGCCCCGCCGCCGGCACCTCCACCCGGTCCGGATCGGCGCCCCAGCGCCGGCGGTCGGCGGTGGCGAGGCGGCTGGCTTCCAGCAGCAGATGTGCCGCCTCGACCGAGCCCGGCGCGACGCGCGCATAGCCTAGCCGCTCCAACAGGCCGAGCTGCTGCAGCACGGCGATGCCGCCCGAGGCGGGCGGGGCGGCGGTGCAGATGCGCCGGTCGAAGACCTCGGCGCAGACCGGCGCGCGTTCCTGCGCGCGGTAATCCGCCAGGTCGGCCTGGGTCATGCCGGCGGGATGCGGCGCGGCGGCGACCGCGGCGGTGATCGCCTCGGCCAATGGGCCGCGATAGAGCGCCGCGGCGCCGTCCTCGGCCAGGGCGCGGAGCGCCTTCGCCTGCTCCGGGTTGCGGAGGATCGTGCCGATCGGTAGCGGCTGGCCAGCCGCGTCGAAATACAGCACGCGCAGCGCCGGCACCGCGGCATAGGCGGCGGGGCTGCGGGACAGCACCACATGCATCTCCCGTGGCAGCGGGAAGCCTGCCTCCGCCGCGCGGATCGCCGGCTCGAACAGCCGGGCCCAGGGCAGCGCGCCGGCTTTCGCATGCGCCAGACCGAGCATCGCCAGGCTGCCTGGCACCGCCGCGGCGCGGCCGCTGCGGGCAATGCTAAAGCCGACGGTGGTGCCCTGCTCCTCCGCCGTCAGCAGCCGGTTGCCCACAGCGGCGGGTGCGCTCGAGATGCCCTCGAAATACCTCAGCGTCCCGCGTGCCTGGTCCCAGGCCAGCAGCAGCCCGCCGCCGCCGAGGCCGCTCGCATGCGGCTCCACCACCGAGAGCACCAGGGCGGCGGCGATGGCGGCATCCACCGCGCTGCCGCCGGCGCGCAGCATCGCCAGCCCGGCCTCGCTCGCCAGCGGATGCGCGGTGGCGATCATCTGGCGGCGGGCGGGCTCGGCCGCGGTGGGTACCGAAAGGAGGAGCAAGGCGAAAAGGAAGCGGCGCATGCAACCATTGGCGCGTCATGCCCGGCGCCGCGTCAAGCCACGCCGTCTCGCCGCCCTGCAGCGGGCATGGCAGCATCGTCGCGCTTGCCGGGGACCTTGCCATGCATCGCCGCACGCTGCTGCTCACCGCGCTGGCCGCGCCAGCCCTGGCGCGGGCGCAGGACTACCCGGCGCGGCCCATCCGCGTGGTGGTGCCCTTCGCCGCCGGCGGCATCATCGATGTCGTCGCCCGCATCCTGGCGGAGCCGCTGGCGCGGCGGCTCGGCCAACCCGTGGTCATCGAGAACCTGCCCGGCGCTGGCGCCACGATCGGCGCCCGCGCCGTCGCGCGCGCGACGCCGGATGGGTACACGCTGTTGCTCTCGGGCGCAGCGCATGCGGTCATGGCCGCGCTCTATGCGGATCTCGGCTTCGACCCGCTGACCGATTTCGCGCCCGTCGCGCTGCTCGGCGACCAGCCCTTCGTCGTCGCGGTGCATCCCGGCGTGCCGGCCGAGGACGTGCCGCAGCTGCTGGCCTGGCTGCGGGCGCGGCCAGGTGCTGCGAATTTCGCCACCACCGGGATCGGCGCCGCGTCGCACCTGGCGGGGAGCTGCTGAAGTCGCTGGCCAGGGTCGATTTCACCGTGGTGCCGTACCGCGGCACGCCGCAGGCGGTGACCGACCTCGTCGCCGGCCGGGCCGAGCTGATGATCGACAGCCAGACCCTGCTGGCGCCGCTGGCGCGGGATGGCCGGGTGCGAGCCCTGGCGGTCACTACCGCGCACCGGTCCCGCCTGCTGCCCGAGTTGCCGACCCTGGCCGAGGCGGGCGTGCCCGGCTACGCGGCCTCCTCCTGGCAGGCCTTGCAGGCTCCCGCCGGCACGCCCGCGCCGATCCTCGCGCGGCTGGCCGAGGCCGCCGCCGCCGCGCTCGCCGAGCCGGGCGTGGAGGCGCGCTATGCCGAGGCGGGGATCGAGCCGCTGGCCGGAGGTCCGGCCGAGGCGGCGCGCCTCATCCGCGCCGAGGCGGCGAAATGGGCGCCGATCCTCAAGGCAACCGGGGCACGGGCGGGTTGAGTCGCTATGCCGGGGCCGCGCCGCTTATTTCCGCCCGACCCGTTTCGGCGGCACCGCATCCGCCACCGGCTCCGGCCCGGCCATGCTGCGGACCACCAGCACCACCGCCGCCTTCTGCGGAAAATCCAGCCGGCGATAGGCGCGCAGCAGGGCTTCCTCGTCCCCCGCCAGCAGGCCGAGTGAGCCCTGCTCCTCCTCCAGCAGCTCGGCCGGGGGCGGTGTGTCTGGGTCGAGGCCGACGAGGTAAGAGACGCTGGTCGCCAGCGCCTCGGCCAGCCGGACCAGCTTCTGGCCGCGCGGCGGCGGAACCCGGCCCTCTGCCAGGCGGTCGAGGAAATCCGCCGGCAACCCGGCCTGGCGGCAGGCTTCCTCGGGCGTCAGGCCGAGCCGGTCGAGTCTTCCCCTCGATCAGCGCGGCCATGGGTGGAACTTCGTCCGGCATGGGGTTTTCCACGCGCCGCAGCCCGGCGGGTTCCTTTTCAGTTGACCGGAGGACCTGCAGCCCTGACATGCGGGCTAACCGCCGGAGCTTTTCCCCCATGATCCGCCGTCGTCCCCTGCTCGGCTTCGCCGCCGCCGCCGCCGCCATCCTGCCTGCCGCCGCCCGCGCCCAGGGGTTCGGCACCAACCTGGGCGCCCAACCGCCCGGTCCGCCTCGTCGTGCCGATCGCGGCCGGCGGCGCGCTCGACATCACCGCCCGGATGCTGGGGGAGAAGCTGTCGCCGCTGCTCGGCCAGCCCGTGGTGGTGGAGAACCGCGCCGGCGCCGGCGGCAATATCGGCGCGGAATTCGTGGCGCGGGCGGAGAAGGACGGCCACACCCTGCTGATCGGCGCGGCGAACACGCTTGCGGCGAACAAGTACCTCTACGGCAGCCGCATGCCGATCGACCCGCTGAAGGAGCTCGCGCCGATCACCCGCGTCTCCACCGGCACGATCCTGATGGTGGTGAATGCGCAGCGCCCGTGGAAGAGCTTCGCCGAGCTGGTCGCCGCGGCGAAGAAGGACCCGGGCAAGATCACCATGGGATCGTCCGGCACCGGCACCACCAGCCACCTGTACATGGAGCTGGTGAAGCGCGTCGCCGGCATCGACGTCACCCATGTGCCCTATCGCGGCGGCGGGCCGGCCATCCAAGACCTGGTCGCCGGCAATATCGACATGATGTTCGACGTCATGCCGGCGCTGATGCCGCATGTGCGCGAAGGCCGCTTCCGCGCACTCGCGGTCGGCAGCGCCGAGCGGATCACCTATGTCCCGGGCCTCGAGGACGTGCCGAGCATGGGCGAGCTGCTGCCGGGCAAGGGCGTCGATGCCCAGGTCTGGTACGCCACCATGGCCTCGGCCGGCACGCCGGAGCCGGTGCTGGCGCGGCTGCATGCGCTGATCGCGCAGGTGGCGAAGGCGCCGGAATTCGGCGCGCGGCTGATCCCGCTCGGTTTCCAGCCGATGACCGATGCATCGCCCGCCGAGTTCGGCGCCTTCTGGCGCGGCGAGGAGGCGCGCTGGAAGACGCTGGTGGAGATCAGCGGCGCCCAGGCCGAATAAGGGCGGGTTGCGGACATCGCCGCACCGGTTCAGCCTTCCCGCAAAGGGCGGGAGGGAAGCCATGAAAATCGGCGCGGCGATGTTCTTCACCGACTATTCCATGTCGCCGGCGGAGCTCGCCCTGGCGCTGGAGGAGCGCGGCTTCGACAGCCTCTGGGCGCCGGAGCATTCGCATATCCCGCTGGTCCGCCGGGTGTCCCACCCCAGCGGCGGCGAGCTGCCGAAGCAGTACTACGACGTCATGGACCCCTTCGTGACGCTGACCGCGGCGGCGATGGCATCCCGCACCCTGCTGATCGGCACCGGCATCTGCCTGGTGGTGCAGCGCGACCCGATCCAGACGGCGAAGTCGGTCGCCTCGCTCGACCAGATCTCCGGCGGGCGCTTCCTCTTCGGTGTCGGCAATGGCTGGAACCAGGAGGAGATCGAGGACCACGGCACCGTCTTCGCCACCCGCCACAAGCTGGCGCGGGAACGGATCGAGGCGATGCAGGCGATCTGGACCAAGTCGAAGCCCGAGTACCACGGCGAATTCGTCGATTTCCCGCCGATGATGACCTGGCCGAAGCCGGTGCAGAAGCCGCACCCGCCGATCATCGTGGGCGGCGCCTTTCCCTGGGGCGCCAAGCGCGCGGTGCGCTACGGCAATGGCTGGATGCCGCACCGCGTGCGCAAGCACTATGCGGATGTCGCGGCGCTGGTGCCGCGATCCCGCGCCATGCTGGCGGAGGCCGGCCGCCGCGAGGAGGACGTCCCGATCACCATCTGGGGCGTGAAGGAGGACCGCGACGCGCTGCTGGCCGACCGCGACCTGGGCGTGCAGCGGGTGGTGCTGAGCCTGGAAGCGGCGAAGCGGGACGTGATCCTGCCGGAGCTGGACCGCTGGGCGAAGCTGATCGAGGCGGTGAGGTAGGCAAGGTTGGGAGTCGGGTGCCGCCGCGCCGAGGGTGCCAAACCCACAGAAATAGATGAGGGGTTGGACGCATGCGTCCAACGGGGGAGAATACCTTCTCCCCCAGCCTTCTACCCGACGCGGCGGTAGTCCAGCCCGCGCGCCAGCCAGCAGCCCAGCGTGACGCCGCCATCCCCGCGGCGGAAGGCCAGCGTCCAGTCGCCCGGCGGCGTATGGTCCAGCGCGCGCGGGCAGGGCAGGGCCCAGAGGTCGCGGCCGATCGGCTCCAGCAGCTCCATCCGCCCCTGGCCGAGGAAGCCGGAGAAGCCGCTATAGAGCGTGCCGCCGGCATCGGCGATCTCGAGTTCGGCGCCCAATTCCTCACAGCGGTAGCGGCCGGCGAGGTCGCGCGGTGCCTCGCCGTCGCAGGGCCGCAGCAGGCTCGCCAGATTCTCCTGCGGCCGGTCCATCCGCAGCCCCTCGGCCGCCATGCGCAGCCGGGTCTGGCCATTGGTCGCGCTGCCATCCGGCTGCAGGTCGAGCAACTCGGCCGAATGGCCGAAGCGCAGCCGGAGCGGGCCGGGCGCGGCGGCGTCGATGCGGGCGGCGAGGCCGGTCTCCGGCTCGAGATAAGCGCCGAGCCAGGCGGGCGGCGGCAGCGTCGTATCCGGCCCCGGCCGCGTCGCGTCCAGCACGGCGCCGAGGGCTTCCATCGCCGCGCCATGCGCATCGCCGAAGTGGTTGAACAGGACGACGACCGAGACGCGCTCCGCCGGAATATACAGGCGGTGGCTGCGCCAGCCGCGCAGCGCGCCGCCATGGCCAAGGATGGCCCGGCCATATTCGCGGCCGCGACCGAGTCCGAAGCCATAGGGCGCCAGCGCGCCGTCCGCGAACGTCACCGGCACGGCGAGCCGGCCATGCAGCGAGTCCGGGTCGTCTCGTGTCGCGTCGATATGCCGTTCCCAGGCGATCATGTCGTCGAGGCTGGCGCCGAGCCCGGCATCGCCGGTCCAGAGGATGCGGTTCTCCGCAGCGCGGAAGCCGGTGGCGACATTGCCCTCATAGCCCTCCGTCCCGTCCGGCATGGCGCGGGTGTCGGCGGCGAGGAAGGCGCTGCCCATGCCGGCGCGGTCGAAGATGCGGGTCCGCAGCAGCTCGGCGAAGCCGCGGCCGGTATGGTCCTGCAGCGCGTCCGACAGCAGACGAAAATTCTGGTTCACGTAGGAATAGCGCGTGCCCGGCGCGAAATGCAGGGAAGCGGTGCCGGCGATGACCCGCGCGGCTTCCCGGTCACCGAAGGCGGATTCAACCGGTGCGCCGTGCAGCATCGCCACCGCCCAGTAGTCGCGCAGGCCGGACTGGTTGTGCGCCAGGTGCAGCGCGCCCGGTGTCGCATCGCCAAGCAACGGCAGCCGGGTGCGGATCAGCGGATCCAGCACTCCTGGGTCACCGCAGGCGTCCAGCACCGCGGCGCAGGTGAACTGCTTGGTGATGGAGCACAGGCGGAACAGCGTCTGCGGCGTGAAGGCGATGCGCCGCTCCGCATTGGCATAGCCCCAGGCGTGGCGCAGCAGCACCTCGCCGGCCCGCAGCACGGCGATGGCGCCGCCCGGGCCGGGATAGGCGCGCGGCAGCCGGGCGGCGAGGGCTTCGAGCCGGTCCATCAGGCCGGCACGCGGCGGTATTTCTGCAGGCAGCGAACGCCCTCGGGCGGCGGCGCCTTGCCGTCGTGGTAGCGGGGATAGGCGGTAAAGCTGACCTCCGCGACATAGAGGTCGCCGCGCGAGATCCACGCAGAGCCCATGCGGCGACCAGAATTGCCCCGGTCCGCCGCCCAGCTCGCCGAAGCGCGAAAGCACGCGACCTTCCATGTCGAGGACGGAGATGCGCGGCCCGAGATTCGGGAAGGCCCGGTTCACCGGCAGCTGCGGCCCGAGCTTCGCCGACATAGCAGCAGGGGCATGTGCCCTTGCCGAGGAAGAGCGAGCAGGGCCGGTGCACGTTCGTCCACTGGCCCTGGTACTGGCCCTTCCCGTCGAAGATCTGCACCCGGTGGCTTTCGCGGTCCGCGACATAGACCAGCCCGGCATCGTCGCAGACGATGTTGTGCGGCAGGTTGAACTCGCCCGGTTCCATTCCCGGCCGGCCCCAGGAGAACAGGTGCTTCCCCTCGGGCGAGTACTTGTGCACGGCGGCATTGCCGTAGCCGTCGGAGACGTAGATGTCGCCCTCCGGCGACAGCGCGGTATGGGTGCAGCGGTTGAAGGGCTGGCCGGACATGAAGGGGGCGGGCCGGTTCGGCAGGCCGATGGTCAGCAGCACGCGTCCGTCGAGCGTGCATTTGCGCACGGTGTGGTCGCCGTCGTCGGTGCACCACAGGATGTCGTCCGGGCCCATGTGCAGGCCATGCGCGCGGCCGAACAGGCCCTCGCCCCAGCTCGTCAGGAACTTGCCGTCGCCGTCGAAGACGCAGATCGGATGCTCGCCGCGGCTGAAGGCATAGACGCGGTCCTGGCTGTCCACCGCGACTGCGGCGACCTCCTTCAGCGACCATCCCTCGGGCAGGCGGCCCCAGTCTGGCACGTATTCGTAACGGAAGTCTCCGCTGCCGAAGATGTGGTCCATGATCTTGCCCTCTTCAGGTCAGAACAGCAGGCCCTTCTTCAGCAGGCCGTGCACGCCCTTCTCCCCGTTCACCGTCTGCGTCACGTGGAAGTCCACCGCCAGCGAGCAGAAGGCATAGGCCTGTTCCCGCGCCAGGTTGGTCCGGCTGCAGATGAAGGCGATCATCTCCCGCAGCGCCTGCTTCATCGCCTGGTCCAGGTCTTCGTTGATGCCCATCGAAACGTAATGGGTCGGCGTCTCCGCCCGCGGCATCGCCTGGCCTGTCGCCTTGTGCAGCTGGAAGGTGAAGGTGCCGGTCAGGCACATCTCGAGCGCGGAGACGCAGACCTCGCCATCGCCCTGCACGCCATGCCCATCGCCGACCGAGAAATCTCGCCCCCGGCACATGCACCGGCAGGAAAAGCGTGCTGCCGGCCTGCAATTCCTTGTTGTCGAGGTTGCCGCCATGGATGCGCGGTGCGATGGAGGTGATGGTCTCGAAGGCCCGCGGCGGCGCAACGCCCATGACGCCGAAGAAGGGCGCGAGCGCGAGCTTCGGTGCCCCAGGGCAGCCGGCAGACCATGCGCTCCCGGTCCACGGGGATATGCATCAGGTGGGTTTCGTGGAAATCCTCCGGCAGCGTGCCGGCCAGCGGGCGGATGATGTTGTAGCCCCAGTCGGCGCCCGGCTCGATCCGGTCGATCCGCACCTCCAGCGTATCGCCCGGCTCGGCGCCGGTGATGGCGATCGGGCCGGTCATGATATGGCCGAGCCAAGGCTCGCGGTTGGCCTCGATGACCGCCTTGAGCGCCGGCGGGATGGCGAAGCCGCTTCCCGCCGGCGGCATCACGCTGGGCCGGCCGGAGATGCACTGCACCTCCACCGTATCGCCCGGCGCGATGGTCAGCACCGGCGGGAAGCTGGCGTTGAAGACGCCGATGCGCGTCGTCTCGGGCGTGGCGCGGAGCGTATGGGCGGGCATGGCGCGGCGGTCTCCGGGTCGGGAGGCGCGATGATGCTACAGCACCGCTTCCGCCACCACCCGCAGCGCCTGCTGCGACGCCCCGGTCAGCACCAGCGTGCCGACCCGGCCATCTTTCGCCACCGCCTTCCAGTCCTGCAGCCGGCCGCGGATGCGGTCGGCCGGGGCCGACCAGGGCGATCTCGTCCACCAGCCTGTCCGGCACCAGCGCCGTGGCGTCGCGGTGGCGGCGCGCCAGGTAGGCTTCTTGGATCGCCGCCGCGGCATCGGGGTAGCCGAGCCGGCGGACATAGTCGTTGTAGAAATTCTTGCCCTTCGCCCCCATGCCGCCGATGTAGAGCGCGAGTTCCGGCTTGGCCGCGTCGCGGCAGGCCTGCAGGTCGTCGCCCAGCTTGATCTTGGTATAGGGCGCGATGTCGAAGCGGGTCAGGTCGGCCGGCTTGCCCGCCTTGGCCATGCCCTCCAGCGTCGGCTTCGCCACCAGGTCGGCGCCTTCCGGCGACATGAAGATCGGCAGGTTGCCGTCGGCGATCTCGCCCGCCAGCCGCATGCCGCCGGGGGTGATGGAGGCGCAGTAGAATTCCAGCGGCTGGCCATGCAGGATGCTCTTCAGCGGCTTGCCGAGCCCAGTCGCATCCGGCCCGTCATAGGGGATGCGGTAGTGCTCCCCCTGGTGTTCCAGCGGCCTCTCCCGCGCCACGATCGCCCGGATGATGGAGATGTATTCGCGCGTCCGGACCATCGGCGTGCCATAGGGCTGGCCGTGCCAGCCCTCCACCACCTGCGGTCCGGAGGGGCCGACGCCGCAGAGGAACCGGTCGCCCGAGAGCTGCTGCAGCGTCATCGCCGTCATCGCCGCGCAGGCCGGCGTGCGGCCGGGCATCTGCATGATGCCGGTGCCCGCCTTGATCCGCGTGGTGCGCGCCAGCACCCAGGCGATCGGGGTGACGGCATCGCTGCCATAGCTCTCGCCGCACCAGACGCTGCTGTAGCCGAGCCGTTCGGCTTCCAGCACCAGCGCGGTGTCGACGCCGGCGCCCATGCCGAGGGTGAGGCCGAGCCGCATGGTCAGAGCCTCGCCATCACGCCGTCCCGGAACTCGCGCATGCTGGCCAGCACCTCATCGACCGTATTGCCGGGATAGGTGAAGTCGACCGCGACGACGCCGAGATCGCGCAGCGCCTTCAGGTCGTCGGCGATCTGCCCCGGTGCGCCGGAGAACAGCCGGCGTTCGCCGTCGCCCGCCGTGGCCGGCACCTCCGGCCCGTATTTCTGCACGCGATAGGCGAGCGCGACCTTGGCCGGGTCGCGGCCCGCCTTCTCCACCAGCCCGTGCAGCTTGGCGACCGCGGCGCGATAGCGCGCCAGGCTCTCCAGCGGGAAGGAGGGGTTGGTGCCGATCGGGTACCAGGCATCGCCGAGCCGGGCGGTGCGGCGCAGCGCCGGGCCGCTTTCCCCGCCCACCCAAACCGGGGGGCCGCCGGGCTGCACCGGCTTCGGCTGGAAGCTGATGTCCTCGAAGCGGACGTAATCGCCCGTGAAGCGCGGCTCCGGCGCGGTCCAGAGCTCCCGCGCCGCCAGGATGTATTCGTCCGTCACCTTGCCGCGGGCGGCGAAGTCGGGGACCTGCAGCGCCTCGAACTCCTCCTGCAGCCAGCCGGCGCCGACGCCCAGCGTCAGCCGCCCGCCCGACAGCACGTCGATGGTCGAGAGGATCTTGGCGGTCAGCAGCGCCGGCCGGTGCGGCACCACCATCACCGATGTGACCATCCGCAGCGTTGTCGTCTTCGCCGCCAGGAACATCACCTGGGTCAACTGCTCGTGCCGTTCGCCGCGGCTGCCGGCGGGGAACTCGCCGCTGTCGGTATAGGGGTACTTGGCGTGGATATCCTTGGGGATCACTACGTGGTCGCTGATGGTGGCGTAGCCGTAGCCCATCGCCTCGGCCTCCTGCGCCAGGCGGGTCAGGTGCTCCGGGGTGGCCAGGGGCCCGCCGCTGGGGGCGTTGAAGCCGATCTGCATGCCGTTTCCTCCTCCGCCCGCGCATTGCATCCGGGCGGTGCCTGACCCACGATGGAGGCCAGTGATGGGGGAAGCAAGGGTGCAGGACCGGCTGGAAGCCATGCCTCTGGACGCGCTGATGGCGGAAGCGGCAGCGCTGCGCGACGCGGCGCATGGCCGCGTCATCAGCTATTCGCGCAAGGTCTTCATCCCGCTCACGAAGCTCTGCCGCGACGTCTGCCACTACTGCACCTTCGCGGAGAACCCGCGCCCGGGCCACGACGCCTATCTCTCGCCCGAGGAGGTGCTGGCGATCGCCCGCGCCGGCGCCGCGGCCGGCTGCACCGAGGCGCTGTTCACCCTGGGCGACAAGCCCGAGCTGCGCTGGCGCCAGGCGCGGGAGGCGCTGGCGGCGCTAGGGCACGAGACGACGATCTCCTACCTCGCCGCCATGTGCGACCTGGTGCTGCGGGAGACCGGCCTGCTGCCGCATGCCAACCCCGGCGTGATGAGCCGCGACGAGATCGCCGCGCTGCGCGCCGTCACCGCCAGCCAGGGCATCATGCTGGAGAGCGCCAGCGCCCGGCTCTGCGAGCCCGGCCAAGTCCACCACGGCAGCCCCGACAAGCACCCGGAGGCGCGGCTGGAGGTGCTGCGGCTGGCAGGCGTCCTGCGCGTGCCCTTCACCACCGGCATCCTGATCGGCATCGGCGAGACGCGGGCCGAACGGCTGGAAGCGCTGCGGGAAATCGCGGCGATCCACGTGGAACACGGCCACATCCAGGAAGTCATCATCCAGAACTTCCGCGCCAAGCCGCGCACCAAGCTGGCGGGGGCGGAGGAGCCGGATCTGGATGACCTGCTCTGGACCATCGTCGCGGCGCGGATCGTGCTGGGCGGCGCGATGAACATCCAGGCGCCGCCGAACCTGTCGCCCGGCGTCTACCAGAAGCTGGTCGCGGCGGGGCTGAACGACTGGGGCGGCGTCTCCCCGGTGACGCCCGACCATGTGAATCCCGAAGCGCCCTGGCCGCATCTGGAGGACTTGGCCGCCCGCACCGCCGAGGCCGGCAAGGTGCTGGTGCAGCGTCTGCCGACCTATCCCGAGTATGTCCGCGCGGTCGACACCTGGTGCGCGCCCGCGGTCGCCACGGCGATGCGGCGCGCGAGCGATGCGGAGGGCTTCGCGCGGGGCGACGACTGGTCGCCGGGCGAGACCAGGCTGCCGCGCATGCCGGCACCGCGCCTGGCCGCGGCCGATGCGGCGTTGGCCCGCCTGGTGGACCGCGCCACCGACGGCGCGCGGCTGGACGCGCCCGAGATCATGCGGCTGTTTGCGGCGCGCGATGCCGACCAGGCGCATGTCGCGGCGGCGGCGGACCGGCTGCGCGCGGCGATGTCGGGCGAGACCATCCGCTACGTCGTCAACCGCAACATAAACTACACCAATATCTGCACCTATCGCTGCAAATTCTGCGCCTTCAGCAAGGGCAAGACGCATGAGGCGTTGCGCGGCCCGGCCTACGATCTCGACCATGCCGAGATCGTCCGCCGTGCCGAGGAGGCCTGGGCCCGCGGCGCGACCGAGGTCTGCCTGCAGGGTGGCATCCACCCCGACTATACCGGCGAGACCTACGAGGGGATCTGCCGGGCGATCCATTCCGCGCTGCCCGACATGCACATCCACGCCTTCTCCCCGCTGGAGGTCACGCAGGGCGCGGCGACGCTGGGCCTGTCGCTGCGCGATTACCTGGCGCGGCTGAAATCGGCCGGGCTGGGCACGCTGCCCGGCACCGCGGCGGAGATCCTGGATGACGAGATCCGCGCCATCATCTGCCCGGACAAGGTGAACACCGCGGAATGGGTTGCCGTGGCGCGCGCCGCGCATGCGCTCGGCCTGCGCACCACCGCGACCATCATGTTCGGCCATGTGGAAACGCCGCTGAACTGGGCGCGGCACCTGCTGGTGCTGCGCGACCTGCAGGCGCAGACCGGGGGCTTTACCGAATTCGTGCCGCTGCCCTTCGTTCACATGGAAGCGCCGATGTACCTGCGCGGTCAAGCCCGGCAGGGCCCGACCTTCCGCGAGGCGCTGCTGATGCACAGCGTCGCGCGTCTGGTGCTGCACCCGCACATCACTAGCATCCAGACCAAGCTGGGTGAAGATGGGTCCGCAGGGCGCGGCCCTGGCGCTGCAGGCCGGCGCCAACGACCTCGGCGGCACGCTGATGAACGAAAGCATCAGCCGCGCCGCCGGGACGCAGCACGGCCAGGAATTTCCGCCCGAGGCGATGGAGGCGCTTATTCGCTCGATCGGGCGCAGACCGGAGCAGCGGACGACGCTCTACGGGACGCCGCCCGAGGGACAACGGCACAAGTCCTACCATGCGGAGGACCTGGCGCCGGTGGTGCAGACGGCGCCACGCAGGCGGGAACACGCGTAGCGAGGGGCTCTGCCCCTCGCGCACCCCGCCAAAGGCCGAAAGGCCTCTGGACACCTTGAGTCAGAGGCGGGTCAGGACGCCCGACTCATGCAGCCATCGCAGCGTGCGCGTGCCGAAGGCCAAGTCTAGGCCAGCGAACATGGCGATGTCCTCGGGGTGGTCGATGTCCATCGCCACGCCGGGCAGCGGCACCACGCGCGGCTCGATCCCCTGCGCCCGCGCCGCGGCGAGGTGCGGGAAGTAGCTGTCCTCCCCAAAGCGCAGCGGCACCGCGCCCGGCGGGCTCAGCACCACGCCGTTCGAGCCTTTCTCGTCATGCGCCGGGGCGATTGTGAAGGCCGGCGCCGCGCCATGCGCCGCGACCAGCGCCTCGACCTCCGCCGCCGTCACCGCGGGGATGTCGCCCGGCATGGTCAGCACGCCGGAAGCACCCTCCGCCGCCAGCACACGCGCCGCCGCGGTGACGCTGCCGGTATGCCCGTCCCGCGCGCCTGCGGTGATCACCCGCGCGCCGCGGCGCCGTGCCTCCTCGGTGGTCCAGCCATCCAGCGTCACCACCGCGACGCCGGCCAGGCCGCGCGCGCGCAGCAAGGCGTCCAGCACCTCCCCCACCATCACCCGCATCAGCGCGACGCGCTCCCCGGGCGACAGCAGGGGCGAGAGCCGCTGCTTCGACCCCGCCATCTCCTTCACCGGCAGCACCGCCCAGAGCGTCACCACAGCGCATCCGCCGCGGCCAGCACGGCACGGGCCAGCGCCACCTTGTCGTCCAGCGTCCGCATCAGGGTCGCGGCGCGGAAGACGCGTGGCGCGATGTCGCTGGCATCGTCGCCTTCCTCCATGACGTAGCCGGCCAGCAGGTCGCCGTAGCGCGCGGCCGCCGCCGCGGCGGAGGGCACGACGCCCAGTTCCGAGAACATCTTGGCGGTCGGCCCCTTCACCGCCTGCCCGGCGATGATGGGCGAGACCGCGATCACCGGCGCGCCCGAGGCCGCGATGGCGTCCCGTATCCCCGGCACCGCCAGGATCGGCTCGATGCTGATGAAGGGGTTGCTCGGGCAGATCACCACCGCGCGCGGCCCCGCGTGCAGCGCCGCCAGCACCTCCGGCTGCGGCCGCGCCGTGGCCGCTCCGGCGAAGTCCAGCGCGCGCACCACCGGCGCCGCGCGCTGCCACACGAACCAGTCCTGGAAGTCGATCCAGCCGTCGTCGCTGCGAATGCGCGTCCGCACCGGATCGTCGCTCATCGGCAGGATGCGCGAACCGATTCCCATGCGGCGGCGGACATCGTCGGTGATCGCCGACAGCGTCTCCCCGCCGCGCAGCCGATGCGTTCGCAGCACGTGCAGCGCCAGGTCGCGGTCGCCGAGGCGGAACCAGTCCGGCCCGCCCAGCGCCCCGAGCGTCTCCATGAAGGCCCAGCTCTCGTCGTGCCGGCCCCAGCCCAGCACCGGGTTGTCGAGCCCCGCCAGCGTATAGCTCAGCGTGTCGATATCCGGGCAGATGGCCAGGCCGAGATGCTCGAAATCGTCGCCGGTATTGGCGACGACCAGCAGCTCCTCGGGCGGCAGCACCTGCGACAGGCCGAGCGCGAGCTTCGCCCCGCCGATGCCGCCCGAAAGCGCCACGATCACTGGAACAAATCCTCCGCGCCCACGCGCACTAGCTCGGAGGCCGGCACCGGCGGCGCCGACCAGCGCAGCCCGCGCACCAGCACCGCCGGCTGCCCCTCCGCACCCTGGCCCATGACCAGGCCGGCGGCAGCGGCGATCTCGTCGGCGAAGCCGGTGATGCTGACCATCAGCGTGCGGCCGAAGAGGTCGGGCTGGCCGCGCAGGTCGAGCAGCGCCGGCAGCCCCGCTGCGCCGATGGCGACGCCGACCGTCCCCCGCCGCCAAGCCCGCCCGAAGCTGTCGGTGATCACCACCGGCAGGCCGAGCCGCGCCGAGAGCGCCGCGGCGCTGCCATCCGGGTCCAGCGGCAGCAGCAGCGCATGCCCGGCTTCCCCGACATTGGACTGGTCGATCCCGGCATTCGCCATGACGAAGCCGAGCCGGTGTTGGACGATGATCAGATTCGGCCGCGACCGCACCACGCGGACGCTCTCCGACAGGATCAGCTCGACCAGCCGCGGGTCCTTGCCCGTCTCCGCGGCCAGCGCCTCGGCGCGCGGGGAGGGCGTGACGGAGGCGAGCGGCACGCTCCGCCCCTCCGCCTTGCTGACGACCTTCTGCGCCACGGCCAGCACGTCGCCGGGCTGTGGGACAAGGCCGGCGCGCGCCAGCCCCTCCGCCAGGATCGCGCCGAGGTCGTCGCCCGCCGCCAGCATCGGCAGGCCGGGCAGCGCCAGCAGGCTGACCGCGTCGCTCACCCGAAGCGGCGGCGCAGCAGGGGCAGCACCCGCTCCCCATAGAGGCTCAGGAACCGCGCCTGGTCCGGCCCCGGCGCGTGGAAGACCAGGTGGTTGAAGCCGAGCCCGGCGTAATAGCCGATGCGCTCCACATGCTCCTCCGGGTCGTTGGAGACGATCCAGCGGCTCGCGGCGCGCTCGAGCGGCAGGGCATCCGCCAGGCGCTCCATCTCCGCCGGGTCCTCGACCGACATCTTCTCCTCCGGCGACAGCGCCAGCGCCGCCCAGTGGCGGGTATCCTCCAGCGCGCGCTGCCGGTCGGTGTCGAAGGACACCTTCACCTCGATCATCCGGTCGTAGTTCGGCTTCGGCGCGCCGGCGGCTTCCAGCCCCGCGGCGACGTTCGGCAGCAGCGTCTCCGTGTACAGCTCGGGCTTCTTGCCGCTGGTGCAGATGAAGCCGTCGCCGCCGCGGCCGGCATATTTCGCCACCATCGCGCCGGCGGCGGCGACGTAGATCGGCACCGGCGTCTCCGGCCGGTCATAGATCGTCGCCTTCTCGGTCTTGTAGTACTGGCCCTCGAAGCTCACCCGCTCCTCGGTCCAGAGCTTCCGCATCAGCTGCACCGCTTCCCGCATGCGGGCGAAGCGTTCCTTGAATCCCGGCCAGGGCGCGCCGGTCGAGGGCACCTCGTTCAGCCCCTCCCCGGTGCCGATGCCGAGGATGACGCGGCCGGGGAACATCGAGCCCAGCGTGCCGAAGGCCTGCGCGACGATCGAGGGATGGTAGCGGAAGGTCGGCGTCAGCACGGACGTCCCCATCACCAGCCGCTGCGTCCGCGCGCCCAGCGCGCCGAGCCAGACCAGCAGATTGGGCGCATGCCCGTCCGTGTGCTTCCAGGGCTGGAAGTGGTCGGAGATGAAGCAGGAATCGAATCCCGCCTGTTCCGCCAGCACGCCATAGTCCAGCAGCTTCGAGGGCGCGAATTGTTCGGCGGAGGCCTTGTAGCCGAGCGTCAGCATGGTCTTCGCCCCTTCAGGTATCGGCTAGCGCCGCCAGCATGGCGTCGCGGTGCCTAGTGTCGCCGTCCTCGGTAACCGGCTGGATGCAGACATGGGTGGCGCCGGCGGCGAAATGTGCGCGCAGCCCAGCCTTCACCGTCTCGGCATCGCCCGAGATCACCATGGCATCGATGAAGCGGTCGCTGCCACCATCGGCCAGCTCGGCCTCCGCGAAGCCCAGCCGCAGCCAGTTGTTCACGTAGTTCGGCAGCGTCATGTAGCGCGCGAGCTCGCGCCGCCCGAGCGCCCGGGCGCGGGCCTTGTCGGTCTCGACGCAGACCTTCTGCTCCACCGCCAGCACCTTGCCGGGGCCGAGGATCTCCGCCGCCTGCTTCGTATGCTCGGGCGTCACGTTGTAGGGCACCGCGCCGTCCGACCGCGCCGCCGCCAGCGCCAGCATCTTCGGCCCGAGGGCTGCCAGCAGCACTGGCCCTTCCAGCGCGGCGTCGCCACCCTTGGCGATGCCGTCCAGGTAGGCGCGCATGGCGGGGATCGGCTTGTCGTAGCGGTGGCCGCGCAGTCCCTCGACCATCGGGATGTGGGAGACGCCGAGGCCGAGCGCGAAGCGGCCGCCGTACAGCGCGTTCAGCGTCGCCAGCGCCCGCCGCGCGGTGAAGGCGTCGCGGGCGTAGATATTTGCAATCGAACTGCCAATGATGAGCCGGCTGCTGTTCGCCAGCAGGAAGCCGGCCAGCGCCACCGATTCATAGCCGCGCGATTCCGGGTACCACAGGGTGCCGTAGCGCTTGTCCTCGACGCTGCGCAGCAGGCCGCGCAGCCCCGCCGCGTCCAGCCGGTCGGTCGAGCACCATACGCCGAGACGTCCGAAATCCATGGCCGAATCCTCCGCCCTTGGCCGCAGTATGGCGCTGCCCGGCGCCGCCCGCCAGTTGACGGCCGGGGGCGGCAAAACCTAGCGTTCCGGCAAGAACGCCCCTGGAGGGTCCGCATGGCAACCGCCGCACGCTTCGCCTACCAGATCGGCGCCGTGGGGGAGGAGGGTCTCACCGACCGCCAGCTCTACCGCGAGGCGATAGGCGATGCCGAGCTACTGCACCGCCTGGGCTACGACGCCGCCTGGATGGTGGAGCACCACTTCAGCGACTACTATCCGCAGCCCAACCCGTTGATCTTCCTCTCCCACATCGCCGCGGCCTGCCCCGGGCTCGGCCTCGGCACCTCGGTCATGGTGCTGCCCTGGTACGACCCGGTGCGCTTCGCCGAGGACGTCGCGATGCTGCAGACGCTGAGCGATGGGGAACTGCATATCGGGATGGGCCGTGGCACGGCGAAGTCGGAATACGACGCCTTCGGGATCGGCATGGAAACCGCCCGCGACCGCTTCCGCGAAACCTGGGAGTTCACCCGGAAGGCGCTGCAGGGCGGCCCGGTGACCCATGCAGGCCACTACGCCAACTGGTCCGCGCCAACTGTGCTGCGGCCGGCGCTGCAGGGCCGGATGCCGAGCTTCTACGGGGCCATCGGCAGCCTCGAGAGCGCCGCGATCATGGCCGATCTCGGCCTGCCGCCGCTCTGCCTGTCGAGCTACCCCGACAAGCTGCTGCGCCGAATTCTGGAGACATGGAAGGAACGGACTGCCGCCGCCGGCCGCCCGACCGAGGCGGCCTTCCCGATCTCGATCAAATGCTTCGTGGCCGAGACCGATGCGGCGGCGCAGGCCCAGGCACTGGAATACCTGCCGAAATGCTTCGCCCTTCAGGTCGAGCACTACCAGTCCGACCACGCCCCTGGGGCAATATCCCAGGCTACGAGCAGTTCAACCGCATGTTCGCCAACCTGCGGCAATTGTCGAACCCCGCAAACCTCGGCGGCTATCTCGCGCAGAACCTAGTTGGATCGCCGGAGACGGTGGCGCGGCGGCTGCAGGACTATATCGACCTCGGCTTCAACTATCTGGTCGTCAGCAACGCCACCTATGGCGTGCCGCAGGCGGTGCGACACCAGACGATCCGCCTCTTCGCCGAGGAAGTGATTCCCCGGGTGCGGGAGATGGCGCCGGCCGCCTGACTCAACCGGGCAGCGTCGCCAGTGCCACCAGCCCGCCGCCCGACCGGTTCCGCAGCACCACGTCGCCGCCATGCGCGCGGAAGATGTTGCGGGCGATCGGCAGACCAAGCCCGGTCCCGCCGGTCTCCCGGTTGCGGCTGACCTCCAGCCGGCGGAAGGGCTGGAACACCGCTTCCAACTCGGCCAGCGGGATGCCCGGCCCGTCATCCTCGATCGCCAGCCGCAGCGGGCGCGCCGGCGGCTCGGGCGCCGAAAGGCTGAGCCGCGCCGCCGAGCCGTAGGCCAGCGCATTGCCGACCAGGTTGGCGATGGCCCGCTTCATCGCCACCGGCCGGACCTGCGCCACCAGCCGGTCCGGCCCCTGATAGGCGATCGCCTCGGCCAGGTCCGGATGGCCGTCCGCCGCCTCGTCCAGCACGGTGCGGCAGAGCGCGGCGATATCGACCGCGACGGTCGGCTCGGCGGCCGACTCGTCCCGGGCGAAGGCGAGGGTCGCCGCCACCATTGCCTCCATCTCGTCGAGGTCGGCCAGCATCTTCCGGCGTTGCTCGTCGTCGTCCATGAACTCGGCGCGCAGCCGCAGCCGGGTGATCGGGGTGCGCAGGTCGTGGCCGATGGCGGCCAGCATCTGGGTGCGGTCGCCGACGAAGCGGCGGATGCGTGCCGCCATGGTGTTGAAGGCATGCGCCGCGGTGGCGACCTCGGTCGGCCCAGCTTCCGGCAGTGGCGGGGCATTCACGTCGCGGCCCAGCCGCTCGGCCGCTTCGGCCAGCGCCCGCACCGGCCGGGTCAGCCGCCGCACCGCCCAGAGGATGAGCAGCCCCGCCGCCAGGGTCATGGCGGCGAAGGCGATCAGGAAGGTTTCGGAATGCCAGGGCCGCGGCGGCAGCAGGTTGATGTGCAGGTTCAGCCATTCGCCGCTTGGCAGGCGAAGGCTGGCCGCGAAGGTGGGGCCGCCAGGCATCCAGGCGGTGATCACCTCGCGCGGCCGGAAGCGGGGCGGGCTGTTGGCCAGCATGTCGAGCCGCAACGCCCGAACGACCGGCGGCGGCATCGGGGGCAGTTCCGGCCGGGCCAGCGGCAGGTCGTCCAGCGTCGCCGACAGGGCGCTGGGCAATCCCATCTCCGCCAGCATCTGCGCCCGGCGGTCGGGTGGGGCGAGCAGCACGGTGCGCCAGGCGCTGATCGCCCGTTGCGAGATCTCCCGTGCCTGGGCGAAACGCTGCAGGTCCATCCGGTCGAGCGCATGGATGGTCAGCCCGGCCGCCTGCACCACCGTCAGCGCCAGCAGCAGCACCAGGGCGGTGCGGCCGGCCAGGCTGCGCGGCCAGAACACCCAGCGGCGGCGTGGTGGCGCCTCCTGCGCCGATCGGGAAAGCTGGTTCACCCTTTTCGACCGTGGCGGCCAGGACATAGCCGCCGCCGCGGACGGTCTTGATCAGGCTGGGATTGCGCCCGTCATCCTCCAGCTTGCGGCGGAGGCGGGAGACGGCGACGTCGATCGCCCGGTCGAAGGCCCGGCCTGGCGGCCGCGCAGGAGGTCCATCAGCATGTCCCGGGTCAGGACACGATTGGGGCGCTCGACCAGCACCTGCAGCAGCTTGTACTCGCCGCCGGTGAGCGGCACCTCGGCGCCGTCCGGGTTCAGCAGGCGGCGGCGGGCCGGCTCCAGCGTCCAACCGGAGAAGCGGATGGCCTTGGCCGGCGGCTCCTTGGCTGTACCCGGCTCCCGTTCGCGCGGCGCAGCACGGCGCGGATGCGGGCCAGCAGCTCGCGCGGGTTGAAAGGCTTGCCCAGGTAATCGTCGGCGCCGAGCTCGAGCCCGACGATCCGGTCGGTTTCCTCGCTCATCGCCGTCAGCATGACGATCGGGATCTCGGCCTGGGAGCGGAGCCATTTGGCGAGGTCGAGCCCGCTCTCGCCCGGCAGCATCAGGTCGAGCACCACCAGGTGGTAGCGGCCGAGCGGCCAGAGCTTGCGGGCTTCCTTCGCGTCGCGGGCGGCAGAGACGCGCATGCCCTGCCGCTCGAGGAATTTCGAGAGAAGGTCGCGGATTTCGCGGTCGTCGTCGACGACCAGGATATGGGGTTGCGGCTCCATCGTGGCTGTTACATAGCGCGCCCGGCCCGGTTTGTGCGGTGGTTTGTGCGCGCCCATGTTGCGAGACGTTGCCAGGGCGTGCCTTGTTGCAGGCGGTTGCAATTCGGCACGCTTCAGGGCTTCCGCCGGCAACATGGCAAGCCCAGCTTCGGGATGCGGTTGGCGCCGCTCCCTCCCCTCCCGGCGCCGATGCTCTAAACGGCGGCGGGGATGGCCCCCCCTTCCCAACCACCCCGCCGCCGCCCCCTTTCCCGCAACGCCCGCCTGGGCCCGCGCCGGCATCGCCGCGCTGGTCGCGGCCGATCCGCGCTTCGCAGCGGTCGAGGCCGCGGCCGGGCCGCTGGCCTGGCGGGTGCGGCAGCCCGGCTTCCCCGGCCTGCTGCGGGCGATCTGCGGCCAGCAGATCAGCAACCAGGCGGCCGCGGCGATCTGGAAGCGGTTCTCGGCCCTGCCGGGGGCGCTGGAGCCGGCCGGGTTGCTGGCGATGGACGATGCGACGCTTTGCGGCGTCGCCGGCCTGTCGCGGCCGAAGGCGGCGCATGCCCGCTCGCTCGCCACCGCCTGCGTCGAGGGGCGGCTGGATTTCGTCGCGCTGCCCGGCATGCCGGATGCCGAGGCGCTGGCACATATCGCCGCGGTGAAGGGGTTGGGGCCATGGTCGGCGGCGATCCACCTGCTCTTTGCCGAGCAGCGGCCCGATATCTTCCCACCCGGGGACGCGGCCCTGGCCGCGAGTGCCGCGCATCTGCTGGGGCTTGAGGCACGGCCGGGGCCGAAGGCGCTGGTGACGACGGCGGAGCGATGGGCACCCTGGCGGTCGCTGGCGGCGCGCCTGCTCTGGCACCACTGGCGTTTCGTAACCGGGCGGGCTGTGGTCGAAGACGGTTAGGCGATGCAGCCGGGCCCGTTGCGGGTGAAGCCCTGCACCGTGCCCTGCCGCGTCTCGAACACGACCGAGCACCCCTGCGGCGTCCCGCCACCACCAAGCGGGCCGAAGCCGAGCCCGGTGCCCACCCCCACCCCGCTGCCGCCGCTCCGGCCGAAGCCGAAACCGCCGAAGCCAAGCCCGATGCTGGGATAGACCGCCGGCGTCGTGCTCGGCTGCAGGAAGTCCCATTGCAGCAGGCGGCGGCCATCGGCCTCATAGCTTCGGCTCGGCACGCCGAGTCCGGCGACCAAGCTCGGCCTCCGGACGGCCGACAAAGCCGGTCATGCGCTTGTCGAAGGCCTGCGGGGTGCGGCTGTCGGCACAGGCGGCGAGGAGCCCAAGCATCCCCGCCGCGACCAGGGAAGGCATGCGCGGCATGACGCCTCAGCGCCCGACCCGCTGCCCGGTTCCGGCGTCAGCCCTGCGCCGGCGCCGGCGCCGCGTCGAAGCCGTTGGCCAGCACGCCGCGCGGGGTCGCCATCGCATAGGGGCTGCGCGGCAGGATTGGCCAGTGCCGGGTTCCGCCTGCACCACGCCGTCGCGCATCACCACCGCCCCGCGGCGGACCGTCGCCACCGGCCAGCCGGTCACCTCCATGCCTTCGTACGGAGTGTAGTCGATGGCGTGCTGCATCAGCCGGTTGGTGATGGTGACCTTCTTCTTTGGGTCCCACAGCGCCAGGTCGGCATCTGCGCCAATTGCGATCATGCCCTTGCGGGGCGCCAGCCCCATCAGCCGGGCCGGGTTGGTCGCGCTCAGCCGGACGAAGTCGTCGAGCGTGATGCGGCCCTTCGAGACGCCTTCGCTGAACAGGATCGGCAGCCGCGCGGCGAGGCCCGGGATGCCGTTCGGGATGGCGTCGAAGCTCGCATCCCGCCCGGCCGAGGCCTTGCCATGGTCGCCGCCCATCGAGAAGCCGCAATGGTCTGAGGAGACCACGTCGAGCGTGCCGCGCCGGATCATCTCCCAGACCCGCCCGTGATCTTCGGTGGTGCGGGGGAGGGGCTGCACATGAAGGCTGCCCCTTCGAAGCCCGGCCGGTCCATGTCGGCGCCGGTCAGGGTCAGGTATTGCGGGCAGGTCTCGCCCCAGACCTTCAGGCCGCGATGCTGTGCCCGGGCGATCTCCTCTGCCGCCTCGGCGCAGGAGACGTGGAAGACCTGGATTGGCTGGTCCACCAGTTCGGCCAGGGCGATGGCGCGATGCGTCGCCTCCCGCTCGACGATGCCCGGGCGCGACCAGGCATGGTATTTCGGCGCGGTCATGCCGGCCTTCAGCAGCGCCCTCGGTGGCGCCACTTGATGGCGGCATAGTTCTCGCAGTGTACGGTGACCAGGCAGCCGTTCCGCCGCGCCGTCACCAACACCTTGATGTACTCCTCGTCCGACAGGTGCAGCGGCTTGTAGGTCAGAGAAGACCTTCAGGCTGCGGATGCCCTTCGCCACGATCTGCGGCACCTCGCGCTCCAGCACCTCCTCGGTCGGGTCGGTGATGATCTGGTGGAAGCTGTAGTCCAGCATCCCGCGCGCGGCGCGCTGCTCGTAGTCGGCCAGGCGCGGCAAGATGCCCCTCGCCCTTCCATTGCGGCAGCGAAGCAGACGACCGAGGTGGTGCCCCCTGCGAAGGCCGAATTGCTGGCCGTGAGGAAGCTCTCCTCGTTCACCGTCACCGGCGGGACGCCGGCGGTGCTGACATAGCCGCCGCGGGAGGGCTCCTCGATATGGCAGTGGCTGTCGACGCCGCCGGGCAGCACCAGCAGGCCGCCGGCATCGAGCGTCGAGGCGCCGCCCTCGATGCGCTCCGCCAGCGCCACGATGCGGCCGCCCCGGATGCCGATGTCGCAGCGCGCCGTGCCGAAGCCAGTCGCTACCTCGCCGCCGCGCACCACCAGATCGTATTCGGACATCGCCGGACTCCCTGCCATTCGCGGCGGGAGAATGCCGCTGGCCGTGCCGCGGCGCAAACAGCCTTCGGGCCCTGGTCCGGGCGGCAGCGCCGTCCCGGCGGCCCGGTTCAGGCCGTGCCGGCCATGGGCATCCGGTCCAGCGTCTCCGGCGCCAGGGCGCGCAGGAAATCCTGCCCCCAGCCCTCGGGCGAGGGCGCCGGCGATCGCCGCCCAGGCGGCCTGCCAGCGGATCTCGGCGCTCCGCCAGCGGCATGTCGAGCGCGGCGCAGATCGCCTCCGCCATGCCTTCCGCGTCGTGCGGGTTGACCAGCAGCGCTGAGTTCTAACTGCGCCGCTGCGCCGGCGAAGCGGGACAGCACAAGCACGCCCGGATCGGCCGGGTCCTGCGCGGCAATGTATTCCTTGGCGACCAGGTTCATGCCGTCGCGGATCGGCGTGACGATGCCGACCCGGGCCTGGCGCATGAAGCCGGCCACCGTGTCGCGGGTCTGCGGCCGGGCCAGCAGGCGCAGCGGAGTCCAGTCGGGCTCGCCGAATTCGCTGTTGATGGCACCGGCGGCCGAGTCGATTTCCTGCCGCAGCCGGCGGTAGGCCGCCACGTCTTCGCGCGAGGGAGCGGCGATCTGCAGCATGGTCAAGCTGCGCGCGGTCCGGCGGGCAACGACGCGGCGGAAGGCCTCCAGCCGTTCCGGCAGGCCCTTGGTCGGGTCCAGCCGATCGACGCCCAGCAGCAGCGCCTCGACCGCGCACCGAGCGCGCCAGCAGCCGGTAGGGTTCGGTTTCCGCCTGCGCCGCAGCGGTGGCGGCGAACTCCGGGGCGGCAATCTCGGCCGGGAAGATCCCGAGCCGTACCGGCCGGCCACCGAGCTTGACGAAGTGCTCGTCGGTCCGCACCGCGCCGGCGAAGCCGACCGCAGTGGCCGCGAAATTGTCGCGGTCCGTGGCGGTCTGGAAGCCCAGCAGGTCGCAAGCCAGCACATCCTGTACCAGGCCGCGGATGCCAGGCGCCACGGCGGCGGCTTCCGGCGCCGGGAAGGGGACATGCAGGAAGAAGCCGGTCGGCCCCAGGACACCGCGCTGGCGCAGAGCACCGGGCAGCGACATCAGGTGATAGTCATGCACCCAGATGCGGTCATCCGGCCGCAGCAGCGGCACTAAGTTGTCGGCGAAACGCCGATTCACCTTGCGATAGACGTCGAGGTCCTGCCGGCGGAAGGACATCAGATGCGGCAGGCTGTGCAGCATCGGCCAGAGCACGCCATTGCTGTAACCAGTGTAGTAGCCGCGGTGCTCCGCCTCGGTCAGGTCGATGGTGGCGTAGCCGACGCCGCCACGCTGGGTGAGACCGGGCGGGCCGGCGGCCTCGGTGATCTGCGCCGCTCCAGCCGAACCAGAGCCCGCCGCGGCGCTGCATCAGCCCGAGAAGCGCAACCGCCAGCCCTCCGGCCTGGCCGGCATTGCCCTGCGGCACCGGCACGCGGTTGGAGACGACGACGATGCGACTCATCCCACCTCCAGCAAGGCCACCGGAAGCTTGGCGAGAACCTGCCCGACGGGCAGGCGGTCGCCATGGGCGCGCAGACCCTCCCCGGTCAGCGCCTTCCCGCCAGTGCCGTGCCTTCAAAGAAGCCGGCAGGCGGAGATCGGTTCCGCTCCATTCCGCCGCCGGCAGCAGCGGAAACGACGAATCCTTCAGCGCGGTTGCAGGCAGACGAGTGACAACGGCCAGCGCGGCCGCGCCGCGGCGGTTGCGGAGGAAGGCGAGGACAGCGCTGCGCGAGCGGCCCCTCGACCGTCACGGGCTGGTAGTCGCCCTCGGCGAACAGGTCTGGTTGCGACGCGCGCGATGCCAGGGCACGCGCGATGACCGCCTGCTTCACCCGGCCGTCCTGCCAGTGCTGCAGCAACTCCGCCGGGGGCGTGGCGGCCTCGAGCGCCTCGCGCCGCGCCGCCCAATCGACCGGCCGGCGGTTGTCCGGATCGACCAGCGAGAAATCCCAGAACTCGGTACCCTGGTAGAGGTCCGGCACACCCGGCGCGGTGCAGCGAAGCAGCGCCTGCGACAGGCCGTTGACGGCTCCTGCGGGGGAGATGCGGGCGGCGAAGGCGGCGATCTCCTCCCGCATGTGGCTGGCGCGGTCAGGCGCCATGATGGCGGTGATGAATTCCTGGCAGGCGGCCTCGTATTCGGCATTCGGCACCGCCCATTCAGTGCGCCGCTTGGCCTCGCGCAGCGCCTTCTCCTGCCAAGCAGCGACCCGTTCCAGGAAGGCGGCGACCCCCGCCTCGTCCTCCGGCGCCAGACCGAGCGGCCAGGCGCCGACCAGGGTCTGGTAGAGCATGAGCTGCGCGCTCATTCCCGGCGCGGCGCCGTCGGGCAGGTCCTTCCGCAACGGTGCGTTCAGCCGCGACCAGCGCTGCACTGCGGCGGTCCATTCGCCATGCAGCTCGGACAGCGCGGCCAGTCGGGCGCGGACATCCTCGCCACGCTTGTGGTCATGGGTGGCGGTCGCCAGCAGGGCGCGCGGGAAGTTCTTCGCCCGCGCCCGGGCCGCGCCGTGGAAGCCGGCCGGGGTGACGGCGAAGCGGGCGGGGTCGGAGCCGACCTCGTTGCGGGAGATCAGCCGGCCGTAGCGATAGAAGGCGGTGTCCTCGACGCTCTTCGCCGCGACCGGGGCCGAGAGCTGCTGGAAGCGCACGGCGGCGGACAGGCGTTCGCGGCGCAGCACCGGCGGCAGGCTGCGCGGCGGGTCGCCGCCCAGCCAGGCATCCAGCAGGTCGATCAGCGGCCGGTCGGTGGCGCGCACCGTCCGCCGGGCGCCGGCCAGCGCCCAGTCGAGGATGCGCTTGTCCTCGGCGCTGCGCCCGCCGGTCGAGATGTACAGCCGGTAGACCGGGAAATGCACCAGCACCTCGGTCAGGGCACGGCGCAGGCCGGTCAGGGTGAAGTCGCGCGTCGCCAGGTCGCGCATCGCCACGCGCTTCAGCGCCGCCGAGGTGGCGTTCAGCTCGGAGGCCAAGTTGTCGCGCAGGATCTGCCGCCGCGCCTGCTTCGCCTCCTCCTCGAAGAGCGGCGAGCGATGGGTCTGCTCGGTCCAGAGCGAGGTCAGCGGCGCTTCGCCCTCCGGATCGTGCAGGACGCCGCTGACCTCGTCCATGAAGTCGTAGCCGGTGGTGCCGTCCACCGACCAGTCGGTGCGCAACGATCTCGAAGGGGGCGAGGATCTTCTCCACCCAGATCAGTGGCTGGCGATCCGGTCGCACCGCCTGCATCCGGCGATAGAGCTTGCGGCAATAGCCGCGCGGATCGGCCAGGCCGTCGACATGGTCGATGCGCATGCCGTCCACCGCGCCCTCGGCATAGAGCTTGAGGACCAGCTCATGCGTGGCGTCGAAGACCTCCGGCAGCTCGACCCGAAGACCGGCGAGGGAGGTGATGTCGAAGAAGCGGCGCCAGTTGATCTCGTCCGCCGCGGCGCGCCACCAGGCGAGGCGGTAATGCTGCCGTTCCAGCAGGCGATGCAGCGCCTTGCGGCCCGGTTCGGTGGTCGCGTCATGCGCGGCCAGGGCGCGCGCGATGCCGGCGCCGCCTTCCGGCGTCGCGGCGCGGGCGCCCAGCGCGGCGCGCAGCGCGGCGGCCTGTTCCCGCGCCAGGGGCCGGTCGCGCTGGTGCAGGCCGATGCGTCCGAACTCCAGCGCGAAATCCGACAGCTGCGGATCGCCGGCAGCCTGCAGGATGTGATGGTAGTGCTGCGGCGCGATGGGGAAGCGGTGCTCGAAATACTGGGCGTGGAAGCGACCTTCCGCGGCATCGAATTGCAATGTCAGGTCGCCCGACTCCAGCACCTCGCCATAGGGGGCGCCGAGGAAGGGGGCGAGCATGCGGTTGGACAACGACCTGTCCGGCGGCTCCCAGTCGATGTCGAAGAAGCTGGCGAACAGGCTCTGCCGCCCCCATTCGAGGACATCCAGCCACCACGCATTGTCGGACCCGCCGACGCCCATATGGTTCGGCACGATGTCGATGATGAGGCCGAGCCCGGCCTCCTTCAGCGCCGCCACGAGCCGGCGCAGCGCCGGCTCCCCGCCCAATCCCGGGTTGATCTGGCCGTGGTCGACGATGTCGTAGCCGTGCATCGAGCCCGGCCGCGCCTTAAGGACAGGCGAGGCGTAGAGATGGCTGATGCCAAGCTGGGCGAGGTAGGGCACCAGCGGCACTGCATCGTCCAGCGTGAAGCCGGCGTGAAACTGCAGTCGCGCGGTGGCGCGAAGGCCCGCCGGGCCTGTATCGCGCGGCGGGTTCGCCATGGGTCGGTCTCCGTCAGCTCAGCCGGCGCGGTGGGCCGGCTTCAACAAACGGAGCCAATGCGGCGGGGGTGCTCAGGGTTCCTGCGCGGGCGGCCTGGCGCGCGCGAAAAGCGCCAGCCGCCGCGATACGGCGGGCTCGTCGAGGATCGTCGCGGCGTCGCCGGCCGGGCGGCGGCGCCAATTCGGATGCTCGTCGATCGTGCCGGGCAGGTTCGGCTGCTCCGGCAGGGCGAGCGCATCCTCGAGCGGCAGGACCGCCAGAGCGCAATTGGCCATGCCGATATGGGCCAGGGCGGCATCGACTACGGCCTCGGCTTCCTCCGGCCCCGGCCGGTCGCCGGTGGCAGCGCCGCTTTCGAGGAAGGCGGTCCAGAGCCCGGCGCGGTCCTGCTCACGCTTGGTGTCTTCCCGCTTCGCCGTGTCGGCATCCGGGAAGCGGTCGAGCTCGGCCCGCCAGATGATGTCGCGGCCCTGCCACCAGCCGACCACCGTCGGCAGGTGCATGCGTGGTGGTCATCGCGGTGGCGTTGCGCGGCCAGTGGCGTGGGTCGCGGAAGCGGCCGTCCTGCTCCTGCTCGAACCACAGCACTTTCATGCCAAGGATGCCGGCCTTCTCCATCCGGCCATGAAAGCCTTCCGGCAGGGTGCCGAGATCCTCGCCGATGACGATCGCCCGGTGGCGGTGCGATTCCAGTGCCAGCAGCCGCACCAGGTCGTCGATCGGGTATTGCAGGTAGGCGCCGTCCCCGGGCCGGCGCCGCGCGGCACGACCCAGAGCCGCTGCAGCCCCATGGCATGATCGACGCGCACGCCGCCCGAATGGCGGAAGGCGGCGCGGGCCAGCTCGAGGAAAGCGGCGAAGCCGCCGGCCTTCATCTCCAGCGGAGAGAAGGCGGTCAGTCCCCAATCCTGCCCGAGCGGGGAGAAGATGTCGGGCGGCGCACCGACGGTCACGTCAGGCAGGATGGCGCGCTGGTGCGACCAGGCATGGCTGCCGCCCCCATCGGTGCCGACCGCCAGGTCGGCAATGAGACCGATCGGCATCCCCGCCTCTCGTGCCGCCTGGTGGGCGGCGCCGCGGGAGGCATCGGCCAGCCATTGGCAGAAGGCGTGGAAGGCGACCTCGCCCGGGTTGTCGCGGGCGAAGCGCATGACGCCGGGACTGTCCGGCGTGCCGAATCCCACCGGCCAGTCGCGCCAGCCCCACAGCGCCGGGTCGCGCGCCAGCAGATGCGCGTGCAGCGCCTCGAACCGTGCATGCGATTCGAGCGCCGCGCCGGCCTCGTTGCGATACTCGACGAAGCCGGGATGGTCGGCGGCGGCCTCGTACAGCCTGCGCAGCCGGGCAAGCTTGCGCCGCGCGGCCGAGGGCCAGTCGATCAGCTCGTCGGCCGGGCCGGGATCATCGGGCAGGCTGCCCAGCGCGGCGGCCGGATCGGCGTGCAGAACGTTCAAGAAGATGCGGGAGGAAGGCGAGTAGGGTCCGTATTTGCCAACATCCGCCGAGAACAGCGCATGTGCCGGGCTGACGGCGATGGCCGCGCAACCGCGGCGGCCGGCGGATGCGGCCAACGCGGCAACACCGCCGAAATCGCCGATGCCCATGTCGCGCGGCGAGCGCAGCGAATAGATCTGTGCCGCCAGCGCCCAGGGCAGCACGCCGCCATGCGCCGAGGCGCCGAGATCGTCGAGCGTCACGCAGCGCGACGGCGCGGCGGCGACGATGCAATGCGCATCGTCCAGGTGCAGGCGGTGGTAGCCGGGAGTGGAGATGGCGGGCAGGCGGGCCTCGCCGCCCCAGCCCTGTTCCAGCTGGCCCTCGACGCGGCCGCCGCCCTCGATATCCAGGCGGAAGCGGCGGCCGATCTCGGCGCCCGGGACATGCACGCCATCCGGGCCGATGGTCGCGGTGATCAGCGGCGGCAGGTGGTCGGCCAGGGCGCGCAGCGCCTCGCGCGCCTCGGCGGCATTCTCAGGCAGGCCCTGCGCGGCCATCACCGCGCGCAGCGTCTCGGGGCCGACAGATTTTTCCTCACCATGGACGTCGCGCCAGGTCGTGGCGATGCCCGCGGCCTCCGCCATGGCGCGCAACTGGTCGTCGGTGGTCATGCTGGTCCCCGGTCATGCCCCGACATCCTGCCGCGGCGGGCCGATCAAGGCGACGGTGCAACGCCCCGGCAGCCGGCCAGTGCCGAGCGCGCCGGCCTGGTTTTCGAACAGCGTCTCGCCGGTCGCTTTGCAGGGCACCGGATCAGCGCCGAGATTGGTGACGATGGTCAGGATGCTGCCATCGCCCAGCCGCCAGCGGGCCAGCACGGCCTTCTCCCCGATTACCTCGGCGCCAAGCGCTGCGGCGCCGGGCAGATGCGGGATGATTCTCCCATGGCGGATCGCGAGCAGGTGGCGGTGCAGGGCGAGCATCGCGTCGTGCGGCGGCAGCCCGGCCTCGGCCGGATCGGCAATCGAGGCGAGGAAAGTGGCTTCCGCATTCGGGTCGGGGATGCGTTCGCGCTTCGCCGGGTCCTGGAAGGCGGCGAATTGGCAAGTCCTTGCGCCGGCCGGCGGTGACCAGCGGGGCGAGCTCGGCATTGTGGTCGGTGAAGAACAGGAAGGGCGCCGTCGCCGCCCATTCCTCGCCCATAAAGAGCATGGGGATCTGCGGCGAGAGCAGCAGCAGGGCGGTCGCCGCGGCCAGGGCCTGCGGGTCGGCCAGGGCCGGCAGGCGTTCGCCGAAGGCGCGGTTGCCGATCTGATCGTGGTTCTGCAGGAACAGCACGAAGGCGGTCGGCGGCAGCTGCGCAGAGGGCTCGCCGCGTGGCGCACCGAGATGCTCCGACACCTGACCCTGGAACAAGAAGCCTTCCCCGAGCACGGTCGCCAGCTTGGCGGCGCCGTCCCGGGCGAAGTCCTCGTAATAGCCCTCGCGCTCGCCAGTCAGCAGCGGGTGCAGTATGTTGTGGCCGTCATCGTTCCACTGCGCGTCGAACTGGCCGGCGGGCTTCAGGTGGCGGGCGCCATTGCGCTCATTCTCCAGCACCAGGTGGACATGCCGATCTGGGATTTCCCGTCGGATGCGGGCCGCCAGCACGTCCAGCCAATCCGTCTCGGCAATGGCGTGCACCGCATCGAAGCGCAGCCCGTCGAAGCGGTACTCGTTCAGCCAGAACAGCGCATTGTCCTCGAAGAAGTCGCGCACGGGCGGCTTCTTGAAGTCGATCGCAGCGCCCCAGGGGGTGTGTATGCCCTCGTCGAAGAAGGGCTTGGCATAGGCATGCAGATAGGCGCCGTCCGGGCCGAAATGGTTGTAGACGACGTCGAGGAAGACCATGAGGCCAAGGCCGTGCGCCGCATCGACCAGCGATTTCAGGTCGTCCGGCGTGCCAAGCGTGGTGTCCGGCGCATAGGGCAGCACGCCGTCATAGCCCCAGTTGCGGGCGCCGGGAAAATCGTTGATCGGCATCAGCTCGATCGCCGTGACGCCGAGCTCCTTCAGTCGCGGCAGTGCCGCCTGCACGCCAGCGAAGCCGTCCATCGCGCCGGCATGCAGCTCGTACAGCACCACCTCGTGCCAGGGCCGGCCGCGCCACGCCGCTTGTTGCCAGCGATAGGCACGCGGGTCGACCACGACGGAGGCGTCGTGCACGTCCCCGGCCTGGAGGCGGGAGGCGGGGTCGGGCACCGCGAGCTCGGGCGAGACGCGGAAGCGATACTGCGCGCCCGGGCCGACCGGCGCCACCACCTCGTGCCAGCCCTCGCCCTGCGCGTTCATCGCCTGCGGTGCATGCTGCTCCACTTCCAGCATAACCTGCGCTGCATCGGGCGCCCAAAGACGGAAATGGGTACGCGGCATCCCGGCCAGCGGGTCCAGCAGGGTCGCGCCCCAGCGGGTCGGCTGCGCGAAGCCGGTCATGCCAGCCGCGCCGCGAGCAGCACGGCGCCACGCGGTGCGACCGGCACGGCCTCGTCCAGCACCGGCCGTTCGGCGGTGTCCGGGTGCCCGCTGTCGAGCATTAGCCGCCAGTCCAGCATCGGTTGCGGCAGGGCAAAGGCATGGCCGACGCCATCGGCGTTCAGCAGCAGCAGCGTGACGTCCACGCTCCCCGCATTGGCCGTCTCGGCCGCGGTGGCGCGGCGCAGCGCCAGGGTGCGCGCCTCGGGATCGTTCCAGGCCTCGGGGGTCATCGGCTTTCCATGCTGATCGAACCAGGAGATGTCGTTCAGGCCGGGCCGAAGTTCCGTCGCGCCATGCAGGAAGATGGGCGGCCGGAGCGGCGGCAGCCGCCGACGGAGCGCAACGAGGCGTTCGGTGAAGCGGCGCAGCGCCTCAGCCTCGGGCGTCGCCGCCAGGGTCCAGTCGACCCAGCTCGTCTCGTTGTCCTGGTTGTAGGCGTTGTTGTTGCCGCCCTGGGTGCGCAGCATCTCGTCGCCGGCCAGCAGCATCGGCGTGCCGGCGGAAGCGAAGACGGTGACCAGCATGGCGCGCAGCACGGCCAGGCGGGTCGCGCGGATTGCCGGGTCGTCGGTCTCCCCCTCCACGCCCCAGTTGCGGCTGTGGTTGTCACCATGGCCGTCGCGGTTGTCCTCCCCGTTCGCGTGGTTGTGCTTCTGCTCGTAAGTGACGGTGTCGCGCAGCGTGTAGCCGTCATGCGACGCGGCGTGATCCACACTGGCCCAGGGCCGCCGTCGGCGCCGGTCGAACAGCTCGGCCGAGCCGGTCAGCCGCGCCGCCATCTCCGCCCGCATGCCGCCATCGCCGCGCCAGAAGCGGCGGATGCCGTCGCGAAAGCGATCATTCCATTCAGCGAAGCCGGGCGGATGATTGCCGAGCTGATAGCCGCCCGGGCCGATGTCCCAGGGCTCCGAGATCAGCTTGACCCGCGACAGCACCGGGTCTTGGCGGATCGCGTCGAAGAAGCCACTGCCGGGGTCGAAGCCATGGCCCTCCCGTCCCAGGATGGTGCCGAGGTCGAAGCGGAAGCCGTCGATGCGGTATTCGGTGACCCAGTAGCGCAAGCTGTCCATCACCATTTGCAGCACGCGCGGATGCGACAGGTTCACCGTGTTGCCAGTACCGGTGTCATTGATACAGTGCCGCTCGTCGCCCGGGACGAGGCGGTAGTAGGAGGCGTTGTCGAGCCCGCGCCAGGATAGCGTCGGGCCAAGCTCGCTACCCTCGGCGGTGTGGTTATAGACGACGTCCATCAGCACTTCGATGCCCGCGCCGTGCAGCCGGCGCACCGCCACCTTCAGCTCGTTCCGCATCCAGGCTTCGATGAGGTAGCGCGGCTCCGGCGCGAAGAAGGAGAGGGTCGAATAGCCCCAGTAATTCTTCAGTCCCTTCGCCACCAGAAAGCGGTCCTGCAGGAAGGCCTGGATCGGCAGCAGCTCGATGGCGGTGGCGCCGAGCGATTGCAGATGCTCGATAACGCGGGGCTCGGCCAGGGCGCGGAACGTGCCGCGCTCGCGCGGGGCGATGTCCTCCCGCCGCATGGTCAGGCCGCGGACATGCGCCTCGTAGATCACCGTGCGGTCCCAGGGCGTGCAAGGGTTGCGGTCGTCGCCCCAGGCAAAGCTGTCATCCACCACCACGCCTTTCGGCATGGCCGGTGCGCTGTCGCGGCGGTCAAAGGATAGGTCGGTGCGGCCGCCGCCCGGACGGTAGCCGAGCAGTACGTCCGACCAGCGCACCTCTCCCTGCAACTGCCGCGCATAGGGGTCGAGCAGCAGCTTGTGGGGATTGAAGCGATGGCCGCGTCGCGGCTCGTAAGGGCCGTAGGCGCGATAGCCGTAGAGCTGGCCCGGCCGGGCTTCTGGCAGGTAGCCGTGCCAGACCTCGTCCGTGCATTCCGGCAGCGGCAGCCGCGCTACCTCCCGCCGGCCGGAGGGATCGAAGAGGCAGAGGTCGATCCGCTCGGCATTCGCCGAGAAGACGGCGAAGTTCACCCCCAGCCCGTCCCAATCTGCTCCCAGCGGGTCAGGCCGGCCGGGAAGCAGGCGGGTCGGGATGGGCGCCATGCTATCCTTGCGGCGACAGGATCAGGGTGGCGAGTGGCGGAAGGAAGACCGAGAGGCTATCGGCAAAGCCGTGGCTCGGCAGCGATTCCGCCTCGATCGCCCCGCCATTGCCGCTGTTGGTGCCGCCATAGGCGCCGCCGTCGCTGTTCAGCACCTCATGCCAGGTGCCCGGCTGCGGCACACCGATCCGGTAGGCATGGCGCGGCACCGGCGTCAGATTGACGACCACCAGCGCCGGCGGATCGCCCGCTGCGCCCAGGCGCAAATAGGCAAAGACGCTCTGCGCCCGGTCGTCGCCGATGACCCAGCGGAACCCCTCGGGCGAGGCGTCCTGCCGGTGCAGCGCCGGCAGCCGGCGATAGGCCGTGTTCAGGTCGTGCACCAGGCGCTGGATGCCGCGATGCCGCGGGTCGTCCAGCAGCGGCCAGGCCAGGGCGGCATCGTGGTTCCACTCGGCCGGCTGAGCAATCTCGCCGCCCATGAAGATCAGCTTCTTGCCGGGATGGGTCCACATGAAGCCGAGATAGGCGCGCAGGTTGGCGAATTGCTGCCAGTGGTCGCCCGGCATCTTCCGCAGCAGCGAACCCTTGCCATAGACCACCTCGTCATGGCTGAGCGGCAGTACGAAGCGTTCGGACCAGGCGTAGACCAGGCCGAAGGTCATGCTGTCGTGGTGGTACTTCCGGTTGACCGGATCCTGTTCGATGTAGTGGAGCGTGTCGTGCATCCACCCCATGTTCCACTTGTACTGGAAGCCGAGCCCGCCTTCGCTCGTCGGCTTCGTCACGCCGGGCCAGGCGGTGCTTTCCTCGGCGATCATCACCGCGCCGGGGCAGCGCTCGGCGACGACGGCGTTGAGCTCCTGCAGAAAAGCGACAGCCTCGAGGTTCTCCCGCCCGCCATGGCGGTTCGGGATCCACTCTCCGGCCTTCCGCGAATAGTCGCGGTACAGCATGGAGGCCACGGCATCGACGCGCAGCCCGTCAACATGGAAATGCTCAAGCCAATGGATCGCGCTGGCGAGCAGGAAGCCGCGCACCTCGTTGCGGCCGAAATTGTAGATCGCGGTGTTCCAGTCCTGGTGGAATCCCTCGCGCGGGTCGGCATGCTCGTAGAGATGCGTACCGTCGAACTGATAAAGTCCATGCGCATCGGTCGGAAAATGCGCCGGCACCCAGTCGAGTATCACACCGATCCCCGCCGCATGGGCGCGGTCGACGAAATGCGCGAAGCCGCTGGTCGGCCCGAAGCGCGCGGAAGGCGCGAACATCGACAGCGGCTGGTAGCCCCAGGACCCGCCGAAGGGGTGTTCCATGATCGGCAGGAATTGCAGGTGGGTGAAGCCCATACCCTGCACATAGGGGATCAGCCGGTCGGCCAGCCGGTCCCAGTCGGGCGAGTCACCGGCATCGTCGCGCCACCAGGACCCGGCATGCACCTCGTAGATCGCAATCGGCGCATCCACCGCCTGGGCGGCGCCGCGCCGCGCCATCCAGTCCGCGTCGGTCCAGGCGAAGGGCGCCGGATCCATGACGCGGGAAGCGGTGGCTGGCGGGTGCTCGGTCGCCTGGGCCAGCGGGTCGGCCTTCAGCGGCAGCACCGCGCCATCGGCGCCGAGCAATTCGAACTTGTAGGTCGCGCCGGGCAGCAGGCGCGGGACGAACAGCTTCCCATACCCCCGCCTCGGCGCGCAGCCGCATCGGGTGACGGCGGCCGTCCCAGCCGTTGAAGTCGCCGACAACCGAGACGCGGCGCGCGTTCGGTGCCCACAGCGCGAAGCGCACGCCGGGCACGCCCTCCACCACCATCGCCTGGGCGCCGAAGACCTTCGCCAGCTCGAAATGCCGGCCCTCGGCGAACAGGTGAATGTCGAGCGGGCCGAGCAGTAGGCCGAAGCTGTAGGGGTCCTCGGTTTCCTGCGGCAGGCCGGGCCAGTCGACGCGGAGACGGTAGGGCACGGTGCTGGCGACCTTGCCGGCGAAGATGCCGGCCGGGTGCACCTGTTCCAGCCGGCCGAGCTCCGCCCCGCCATCGCGCGCGAGGACGGTAACGCCGCGGGCGCCGGGCTGGAAGGTTCGCACCTCGCCGCCATGCTGGCCGAGCAGGGAGAACGGGTCGCCATGACGACCCGCGGCCAGCGCATCATAAGCTTGATTCATGCCGTGATCCGTTCCGCCAGGGTCGCCAGGCCACGGAGCGGGACTCCGATCCAGGCCGGGCGATTCGCCGCTTCATAGCGGATTTCATAGGCCGCCTTCTCGATCAGGAAGAGATCGATCAGCGCTGCCTCGGCGCCCGCGGGCACCCAGGGGTTGGCCGCCGCGGTCTCCACCGCCCGATAGGCATCGAGGAAGGCACGTTCCGTCTCCTGCTGCCATCGGGCGATCAAGGCCGCGCGGCGCTCGACCGGTGCGGCGGCGGAGGCGGCCGAGGATTCGGTCGCCGTCGCCACATGCGCCGCGTAGTCGAAGCTGCGCAGCAGGCCGGAAACGTCGCGCAGCGGGCTGCCCTTGGCGCGGCGTTCCTCGAGCGGCCGCGCCGGCTCGCCCTCGAAATCGACGATCACCGCATCGCCCTGCGCAACCAGCACCTGGCCGAGGTGGAAGTCGCCATGCACGCGGGTCTTCAGCGCGCCGTCGGCCGATTGCGCCAGGCGATGGGTCGCCGCCCGCAGCGCCTCGGCCAGGTCCAGCAGGCGCTCGGCATGCGGCTTCGCATCCGCCGGCAGGTCGCGGCCGCGCAACAGCTCGAGTGCCGGCTCGAGCTGCGCCAGCGCGCCGGCTGCCCAGGCGGCGCGATCCGCCTCGGTCGCCGGCTCGGGCGCGAAGGCGGGCTGGTCGGTCGGCCGTGCCAGGGCGGCATGCAACTCGCCCAGCCGGGTGCCGAGCGCGGTTGCGAAGGAGAGGTAGCCCGCGAAGGGATCGTCCGGCGGCGCGTCGGTCAGCGCCGCCTCGTCCACCGCGCGGTGCAGCCAGTCCTGCGTCCAGCCCCAGCCATCGCCCTGGTTGCGGACGAAGCCCTGCGCCAGCATCAACGTATTGGGCGTGCCGTCAGGCGCGATCCGCACCACCTCGCCCAGCAGCGGCGCGGTATTGGCGAAGCCCTGCTCGGTCAGGTAGCGGGTCACCTCTGCTTCCGGATGGATGCCGGGATTGATGCGGCGGATGATCTTCAGCACCACCAGCTCCCCGTAGATGAGGGAGGAGTTGGACTGCTCGGCCGAGAGCCGGCGGATCTCCGGGTTGTCCGGCACCGCGACGTCCGCCAGGCGCGAGGTGGCGTGGAAGCGGATCTCGCCATCGTCGCTCGGCAGCACCAGCCCGTCCCGGAGCGCGTGCATCACCGCCGGCGGCATGCGGTTGTCGGTGAAGGCATCGGTTAGAAAGCCGACGCGCCGGCCCTGCCGCAGCCGCGCCAAGGCAAGCTGCGCCGCCAGCGGCCCGACGCCCTCGGCGTCCTCCACGCCCGCCAGCGGCAGGCAGTAGCGTTCGGTGCGGCCGGGCAGGCGGGCCTCGACCTCGGCCAGCACCACCGCGCCCTTGGCTTCCGGCAGAGCGGCGATGGCGGAGAGGCGCACGCCTTCCAGCCTCTCCCCCTTGGCCGCAAACCAGCGGCGCTTCGGCAGGTATTCCGGCAGGACGTTCTGTTCGAGATCGCCGCGCACGGCGGCACCGAGGAGTTCCTTCACGTCAGCCTTCAGAACAAGGGTGCGGAGGTCCGGCAGCGGCTCCGGCGACGGCGCATGCCAGGGCGGCAGCGCCTTCTCGGTCGCCAGCACGAACCAGTAGAAGCCGTAGGGCGGCAGGGTCAGCAGGTAGGGCAACTGGCCGATCGGCGGGAAGCTGGTGCCGCCGAGCATCTCCACCGGCACGCGGCCGGCGCAGGCGGAGAGGTCGAGCTCCACTGCCTGGGCCGAGCGCGAAAGATTGAAGACGCAGAGGATGGTGTCGTCCTCATGCTCCCGCAGATAGGCCAGCACCTTGCGGTTGGCGGGATAAAGCAGGCGCATCGCGCCACGGCCAAAGGCGCGGCTTCGCTTGCGCACCGCCAGCATGCGCCGCATCCAGTTCAGCAGCGAATGCGGGTCGCGCGCCTGGGTTTCCACGTTGACGGCCTGGAAGCCGTACATCGCGTCCTGCAGCGGCGGCAGCACCAGCGCGGCGGGATCGGCCTTGCTGAACCCGCCGTTGCGATCGGGCGACCACTGCATCGGCGTCCGCACGCCGTCGCGGTCACGCAGGAAGATGTTGTCGCCCATGCCGATCTCGTCGCCGTAGTAGATCACCGGCGTGCCGGGCATCGACAGCAGCAGCCCGTTCATCAGCTCGATCCGGCGGCGGTCGCGCTCCAGCAGCGGCGCCAGACGGCGGCGAATGCCGAGGTTGATGCGCGCCCGTTTGTCGGCGGCATAGGTGGACCAGAGATAGTCACGCTCCCGGTCGGTCACCATCTCCAGGGTGAGTTCGTCGTGGTTGCGCAGGAAGATGGCCCATTGGCAGCCATCCGGGATGTCCGGGGTCTGCCGCAGGATGTCGGTGATCGGGAAGCGGTCCTCCTGCGCGATGCCCATGTACATCCGGGGCATCAGCGGGAAGTGGAAGGCCATGTGGCATTCGTCGCCGGCACCGAAATACTGCTGGGTATCCTCCGGCCACTGATTGGCCTCGGCCAGCAGCAGGCGACCCTGGTAGCCCTGGTCCAGCTTAGCGCGGATCAGCTTCAGAACCTCGTGCGTCTCCGGCAGGTTCTCGTTGTTCGTGCCCTCCCGTTCCCGCAGGTAGGGCACGGCGTCGAGCCGCAACCCGTCGATCCCGGTGTCCAGCCAGAAGCGCATGACGTTCAGCACTTCCGACAGCACGCGCGGATTCTCAAAGTTCAGGTCCGGCTGGTGGCTGTAGAAGCGGTGCCAGAAGTACTGCCCGGCCACTGGGTCGAAGGTCCAGTTGGATTTCTCGGTGTCGAGGAAGATGATCCGCGTGTCGGTGTACCTCTGGTCGGTCTCCGACCAGACGTAGTAGTCGCGGTGGGAGGAGCCGGGCGGGGCGGCGCGGGCCCGCTGGAACCAGGGATGCTGGTCGCTGGTGTGGTTGATGACCAGCTCGGTGATCACCTTCAGCCCGCGCGCATGCGCTTCTCGCACGAAACGGCGAACATCCTGGGCCGTGCCGTAGCTGGGGTTGACCCCGCGGTAGTCGGCGATGTCGTAGCCGTCGTCGCGCAGCGGGCTCGGATAGAAGGGCAGCAACCACAGCGTGTCCACGCCGAGCTCGGCAATGTAGTCCAGCTTCTGCAGCAGCCCGGCGAAGTCGCCGATGCCGTCGTCATTGGCGTCGAAGAAGCTCTTCACGTGAAGCTGGTAGACCACCGCGTCGCGGTACCATTGCGGCTCCCGCGCATCCGCCGCCTTCCGGGCATGGCGCAGCTTGGCGCTGTCGCCGTTGTCGCGGGCCATCAGACGCCCCCCGCCGGACGCACGCGCCACAGGCCGAAGGGCAGCGCCCCGGGATCGAGCCGCAGCCGCTGCACCTTGCCGGTCCAGGTGAATTGCCGCCCCGTCATCAGGTCCTCCGCCTCCAGCGCCGCATGGTCCGGCAGCCCCCATTCCCACAAGGGTAACTCCACCGCCGCTTCCTGCACGTTGCGCGGGTCGAGGCTGACGGCACAGAGAACCACGTTTCCGCGGTCCGCAGTGGCCTTCCGGTACCAGAGCACCTGGTCATTGAAGGCATTGTGGAAGGCGACACCCAGATGCGTCTGCAGGGCGGGATTGGCACGGCGGATCATGTTCAGGCGGGTGATCTCCTCGACGATGTCGCCCGGCCGGCGGTCCGGCCAGACGCGGATCTCGTATTTCTCGGAATCCAGGTATTCCTCGCGCCCTGGCAGCGGCGCCGCCTCGCACAGCTCGAAGCCCTGATACATGCCCCAGAGCCCTGAAAGCGTAGTCGCCAACGCGGCGCGGATCAGGTGGCCGGCGCGGCCGCCAGTCTGCAGGAAGGGCGGGTTGATGTCGGGCGTGTTGACGAAGAAATGCGGGCGGAAGAAGTCGCGTGGAGCGGTGTTCGCCAGCTCCTCCAGATATTCCTGGATTTCCGCCTTCTCGTTTCGCCAAGTGAAATAGGTGTAGGACTGGCCGAAACCGATCTTGGCCAAGCGGTACATGACCTTCGGCCGGGTGAAAGCCTCGGCCAGGAACACCGCATCCGGGCATTGCGCGCGGATATCGGCGATCAGCCATTCCCAGAAGGGGAAAGGCTTGGTGTGCGGGTTGTCCACCCGGAACAGCCGCACGCCTTGATCAACCCAGAAGCGCACAACGTCGCGCAGCGTCGTCCAGAGCGACGGCACCGCGTCCCCGTTGTAGAAGTCGACGTTGACGATGTCCTGGTACTTCTTCGGCGGGTTCTCGGCGTACTTGATCGTGCCGTCGGGCCGCCAGTCGAACCAGCCCGGGTGCTGCTTCAGCCAGGGATGGTCCTGGCTGCACTGCACGGCGAAGTCGAGCGCCAGCTCCAGCCCTTCCTCCCGCGCCGCGGCGACCAGGCGGCGGAAATCCTCCAGCGTGCCGAGCTGCGGGTGGATGGTGTCGTGTCCGCCCTCCTCGGAGCCGATTGCATAAGGGCTGCCGGGATCGTCCGGACCCGGCGTCAGGGTGTTGTTGCGGCCCTTGCGGAAGGCGGTGCCGATCGGGTGGATCGGTGGGAAGTACAGCACGTCGAAGCCCATGCCGCGGATATGCGGCAGGCGGCGGATGACGTCGTCGAAGGTGCCGTGCCGGTTGGCGTCGCCGCTTTGGCTGCGCGGAAACAGCTCGTACCAGCTGGCGAAGCCGGCGCCGGTGCGCTCGGCCTCAAGCGGCATATCGGCGCTGCGGGCGCGGAAGGGGCGGTCGTCGGCGGCGGCCATGAAATCGACCGTCTCCTTCGACATCAGCAGGGTCAGCCGCTCCGGGTCCGCCGCGCCCTGCAGCCGCTCGGCCAGGTCGGACAGCGCACCACCGGCTCGCTGCCCGGCCTTGGTGACCAGGATGCGGCCTTCCTCCAGCTCCAGCCCGATCGGGACATTCGCGGCGTGCTTCTTCTCCAGCTCGTAGCGGAAGGTGGCGAAGGCGTCGCGCCAGGTCTCGACCGCGAAGACGTAGCGGCCCATGCGCTCCAGCGGGAAGCGCGCCATCCAGCGATCATTGCCGAGCGGCGTCATCCGGCACTCGGTCCACTCGGCCTCGTCCGCCGCCCGCCACTGCAGCACGGCACCCAGCTGGTCGTGGCCGTCGCAGATCAGGTCGCAGGTGACCTCGACCACCTCGCCGACGATCCGCTTCACCGGGAAGCGGCCATCCTCCACCGCCGGGGACACGGCCTCGATCCCGATGCGCGGCGAGGCCGCGGCGGCCAGCACGCCGGCTTCGGGCGCGGCGCCGGGCCCCGGAAGCACGGGCGCCCCGGCCGGCAGGATCGGCCGGGGCGCCTCGGCCTCGAACAGCCGGACCTCGCCTGGGTCGAGCTGCACCACCGCAGTCGGGGTCAGCGGCACCCCCTGCGCCGGCGCGACCGGGCGGAACCGGGTGAAGGCGCCGCCGGCGCCGGGCAGCAGGCTGGAAAGCGCCACGCTGGCGCTGCCGCGCAGATCGGGATTGGCCAGGATCAGGGTGGCCGCCCGGGCCTCCCGCGCATCCGGGCCGGCGGCGCGCAGCAACGCCGCGACTGGCGCGCCGGGGCCCGATAGCGGGCGCAGCTCCGCCCGGGCCAGCGCCCGCGCGGCGATCGCCGCATTGGCGGCGCGCAGCGTGGCCGAGAGGTCGAAGCTCGCCTGGCGCTGCAACCACTCCCAGTCGCCCGGCCGGTCGCGCGCCGCATCGAGCGGCCGGCGGGCGCCGTATTCGAAGCCCATCGGCACCAGCAGCCCGGCGCCGAGCCCGGCCGCCAATTGCAGGTGCCGCCGCGCTGCGCGCTCGGCGGTCCAGGCATCGGCGTCGCGCGCCGCCAAGCGTGGCCCGAACGGCGCCTCAACCGTCGAGACAATGGGGGCGATGGCCGAGAGGCGCGCCGCCTCCTCGACCAGCCAGGACCCCTCGACATCCCACCAGCCCAGGCTGTCGAAGACCGCGGCGAAGCCGGTCCCGGCCAGGGCGGGCAGCTCGGGGGCCGGGACGCCGGCGGTCCAGGCGAGAAAGCGGGCCTGCGGCAGCGCCGCCGTCAGCCGGCGCCAGATCGCGGCCGGCACCCGCGTCGGCAGGTCGCAGCGGAACCCGGTGATGCCGGCCGCGGCGAGGCGGCGCAGGCGGTCCTCCCACCAGCCGCCGAGGGCCTCGGCCACTGCCGGCTCTTCCCAGCGGGCGCGGGCGGTGCCGCGCTCGGGCGGCGCCTGGCGCGGATCAGGCGGGCCGGCCTGGGCCTCGGTCTCGAACCAGCCGGGCTGGGCGGCATGCAGCGCGCCGCCGGCCGCCACGCGGTCCAGCACGATGTCGAGATAGAGCGCCAGCCCGGCCGCTTTCGCCTTGGTGGCGAGCTCGGCGAGCGTCGCCACCGCATCGCCGGTGGCTTCCAGGATCGGGTGCGCCGCGTCCGGGTCCCCCAGGTGGAAGATGTTGCCGCTCGGCCCCGGCGCGAAAACCGGGGCGAGCAGGGCCGCGTCGAAGCCGAGCCCGGCGACCCGGGCGAAGGCGGCATCCCAGGCGGGCAGCGGCCCGACCAGTAGCGGATGCAGCAGGTAGAGCCGCGGCGCCGCCACCCGGGTGGAGGATTCCGGCAGGATGGGCGGCGCCTGCGGCTCGGCCATGACCGGTTCGGCCATGGCGCGCGCCATGGTCTTCGGCTTGCCGCCGCGTCGAGACGCCATAGTTACCCCCGTATCCATGCCCGGCGCGAAACGCCCTGGGGCGGGATCGGCGCCATCACCGCTGCGAGAGCGGTCGCGAGAAGGGGCGCGAGGCTGGGCGGCACGATTCCGGCATGGGAGGATGCGACCCGCCCGAGGAGGCCCGCCGATGCTAGACCCTGACCGCTTCGATCCCGCCGCGCATGTCGCCGCCGTGGCCCCTGCCGTGGGGCTGGTGCTGGATGCGGAACGGCAGGCCCGGGTCGCCGCGGCGCTGGCGCTGGTGGTGCGGATCGCCGCCCCCGCCTTCGCGGTGCAACTCACCAAGACGGCCGAGCCCGCCCCGGTCTACCGGCCATGAGCAACCCCGCGCTCGACACCGCCGCCCGCATCCGCGCCCGGGAGACCACGGCGGCGGCGGTGGTGCAGGCCGCATTGGCCCGCATCGCGGTGCACAATCCGACGGTCAATGCCTTCACCGCCGTGCTTGCCGAGCGGGCATTGGCCGATGCCGCTGCCATCGATGCGCGCATCGCGGCGGGGAGACCGTGGGTCCGCTGGCCGGGGTGCCCTACGCCGCGAAGAACCTCTTCGACCTGGCGGGCCTGCCCACGCTTGCCGGCAGCAAGATCCGCCGCAACGCGCCGTCTGCCACCCGGGACGCCTTCCTGGTACGGCAGCTGGAAGCCGCCGGGGCGATCTGCGTCGGCGCGCTGAACATGGACGAGTTCGCCTATGGCTTCACCACCGAGAACAGCCATGACGGGCCGGCGCGCAACCCGCATGACCTGACCCGCATCGCCGGCGGCTCCTCCGGCGGCTCCGGCGCGGCGGTGGCGGCCGGGCTGGTACCGATCTCGCTTGGCACCGACACCAATGGGTCGATCCGGGTGCCGGCCTCGCTGAACGGCATCTGGGGGCTGAAGCCGACCTATGGGCGGCTGTCGCGGCACGGCTCCTTCCCCTTCGTCTATTCGCTGGACCATGTCGGCCCCTTCGCCTGCAGCGTCGGCGACCTGGCCGCGGCCTATGATGCGCTGCAGGGACTCGACCCGGCCGACCCGGCGCAGGCGCCGCAGCCGCCGGAGATGGTGACGCCAGGCCTCGGCGGCGGGCTCTCCGGGCTGCGTGTGGCGGTGCTGGGCGGCTGGTTCGGCCGGCAGCAATCGTCTGCGGCGCGCCGAGCCGTCGCCGCCGTGGCCGGGACGCTGGGGGCGACGCAGGTGGTGGAATGGGACCTGGCCGAGGCCTGCCGCGCCGCCGCCTTCCTGATCACCTCATCGGAAGGCGCGGCGCTGCACCTGCCGACGCTGCGGACCTGTTACGAAGACTACGAGCCGCTGACCCAGGACCGGCTGCTGGCTGGCGCCCTGCTGCCGGCCGCCTGGGTGAACCACGCCCAGCGGGTGCGCGGCCTGGCACGCGACAGCATGCGAGCGGCGATGGCGGACTGGGACATCCTGCTGGCGCCCGCGACGCCCGTGCCGGCGACGCCGATCGGCCAGGAGATGCTGGAGCTGGACGGGGTGCAGGTGCCGCTCCGGCCTTCGATGGGCCTGTTTACCCAGCCGATCAGTGGCATCGGCCTGCCGGTGGTGACCGCGCCGGTCCCGAATGCCGAGGGCGCGCTGCCGATCGGGGTGCAGCTGATCGGCAAGCCTTGGACCGAGGCGCTGCTGTTCCGCGCTGCCGCGGCGCTGGAGACGGCCGGGGTCTGCGCCGCGCCGGTCGCGCCCGCCTTCGCGGCCGCCGCCTGATCGTGCCGCGCTTCGGCCGGATCACGCAGGGGCCGGCCGCCCCGCCTGGCGGCGAGGCGTTCTCCGAGCTGCTGGCCGGCGGCGGAGCGCGGGTGGTCCGCATCGCCTCCCGTGGCCAGGCTGACCCGCCGGGCCAGTGGTACGACCAGGCGGAGTCCGAGTTCGTCCTGCTGCTGGCCGGCGCCGCGCGGCTCGGCTTCGCCGACGGGACGGAGCGCGCCCTGGCGCCAGGCGACTGGGCCATCCTTCCCGCGCATTGCCGGCACCGGGTCGCCTGGACAGACCCGGCGATGGAGACGCTGTGGCTGGCGGTGCACCTCCCGCCCGCTTGATCCCGCGCAAGGCGCCCGGCGCCGGGCCCGGCCAGCATCCCCGGCATGAGCAAGCCCATCCCCATCGGCTACGCGCTGGCCAACCTCCCGCGCTACACCTCCTACCCCACGGCGCCGCATTTCGGCCCGCTCGGGGAAGCGGAGTATCGCGGCTGGCTCGGCGGCATCCGGCCGGAGGACCCGCTCAGCCTCTATCTCCACATCCCCTATTGCGCCTCGCTCTGCTGGTATTGCGGCTGCCACACCACGGTGACGCGGAACGAGGGCCGCATCGCCCGCTACGGCGCCGCGCTGCTGCAGGAGGCGGCGCTGCTGAAGGCGGCGCTGCCGGCGCATGCCGGGGTCGCCGCCATCCATCTCGGCGGCGGCACGCCCAGCACGCTCGGCGCCGCGGGGCTGCGGACCCTGCTCGCCGGGCTGCGCGACACCTTCGGCATCCGCCCCGATGCCGAGCTGGCGATCGAGCTCGACCCGCGGGTGCTGGACGAGGACATCGTCGCCGCCATGGCCGAGGGCGGCATCACCCGCGCCAGCTTCGGCGTGCAGGACATCGACCCCGCGGTGCAGCGCCGCATCGGCCGCATCCAGCCGGAGGAGATGGTGGCCCGAGGCGTCGGCTGGCTGCGCACCGCCGGCATCCGGGGCATCAACCTCGACCTGATGTACGGCCTGCCCGGCCAGACCGGCGCCCGGGTGGCCGCCACGGCGCGCTTTGCCGCCGAACTCGGCGCCGACCGGGTGGCGGTCTTCGGCTATGCGCATGTGCCCTGGATGAAGCCGCACCAGAACGCCATCCACACGGAAGACCTGCCCGGCGCGCTCGAGCGCCTGCAGCAGGCTGAGACGGCGGAGCAGGTGCTGGTCGCGGCGGGCTACCAGGCGATCGGCCTCGACCACTTCGCCCGGCCGGCGGACCCTATGGCCGTGGCCGCCCGGGAGGGCAGGCTGCGGCGCAATTTCCAGGGCTACACCACGGATGCAGCCCCGGTGCTGCTGGGGATGGGCGCCTCCTCGATCGGCGGGATCGAGGCCGCCGGCTATGCCCAGAACGAGCCGAACGAGCGCCGCTGGGTGGCGGCGGTCGAGGCCGGCACGCTGCCGATCCGCCGCGGCCGCGCGGTGACCGCCGAGGACCGGCTGCGCCGGCATTGCATCGAGCGGGTGATGTGCGACTTCGCGCTCGACCTCGCCGTCCTGCCGCCGGCCCTGGTGGCGGAGGTGCGGCCAGCGCTGGCGTCGTTGGAAGCGGACGGGCTGCTCGACCTGACGCCCGACCTGCTGCGCGTCACCGCGGCCGGGCGGCGGCACGTGCGGCATGTCGCGGCCTGTTTCGACGCCTATCTCGGCAGCGGGTCCGGCCGGCACAGTGCTGCGGTGTGACACGGCGCGCTCCAGCCACCCGGCCGTCAGGACGCCTTGTCACGTCTATTTTAGGCTGCAACGAGTCTGCGCCGGGTAAAAGCGGCGTCCACCTGCCGCCGTGATGGTACTGTCGCACCCACCCCTTCGGCTCATCCTGGCCGCCGCCTTCGGCGGCATCGCGTTGCTCGCCGCGCTGGCCACCAGCCTGCTCGCGGGCGACGCCGCGTCTCGCCGGGTGGGGGCGAACCAGCTCGCCATGCTGGAATCCACGGCGTCCCGCTTCGCCGAGCGGCTCGACCGCGACATGGGCGCGCGCTGGCGCGACGTGCAGATCGCCACCCGCCTGCCGCTGATGCGCGATCCGGAGACCCCGCCGCAGACGCGTCGCAGCATCCTGCGCGATCTGCACGACACCTATGCCAACTATGCCCTGCTCGCCTTCATCGCGCCGAACGGGCATGTGGTGGCGGACAGCCGGCAGCGCTGGCGGAGGGCGATGATGCCTCCGGCCGGCCCTTCGTGCGGGCGGCGATGCGCGGCCCGGTGGTCGAGGACGTGCACGAGGCGCTGATGCTGGCCAGCCGGCTGGGCCAGGCGGCGCCGCTCCGCCTGGTCGACCTCGCGGCGCCGGTTCGTGGGGTAGATGGCCGGCTGGTCGGCGTCGTCGCCGCGCATCTCGACTGGCGCTGGGCCTCGGAGGTGGTCGGCACGCCGCGGCCGGGGGAGCCGGAGATCCTCATCCTCTCCCGCGCCGGCGAGGTGCTGTTGGGACCGGCCGCGCTGCTCGGCCAGCATCTCGGCCTCGCGGCGATCGGCCACGCGCCGGTGGATTTCCCGGACGGCGCGGACTTCCTCGCCGCGGCCGCGCCGACCCAGGGCTGGCAGGACTATCCCGGCCTCGGCTGGCAGGTGCTGGCGCGCCGGCCGGCGACCCTGGCACTGGCGCCGGCAGCGGCGCTGCAGCGCGACATCCTGCTCTTTGGCCTGGCCGCCTCCGCTATCGCCGCGCTGATCGGCTGGTTCGCCGCTGCCTGGCTGGCCGCGCCGCTGCACCGGCTGGCCGAGGCCGCGGCGCGGCAGCAGCGGGAGGGCGGCCGGGCCGCCCTGCCGCCCGGCAGCGGCTTCGCCGAGGCGGTGGTCCTGGCGCGGGCCTTCGACGGGCTGCTCGGCGACTGCCGGAAATCCGAGGCCGCCCTGCAGGAGAGCGAGCAGCGGCTGCGCCTGGCGCAGCGGGCCGGGCAGATCGGCGCCTATGAATGGGACATCCCAGCCGATACCGGCCGGGCGACGCGGGAATATGCCGCGCTGCACGGTGTGCCGCTGCCCGAGGCCGACCAGACCTGGACCGCGCACTACGAGCACTGGCTGGCCCGGCTGCATCCCGAGGACCGGCCGCGGCTGCGCGAGCGCATCCGCCACATCCTGGCCGAGGCCGGGCCCTATGCGCTGGAATACCGCATTCTGCTGCCGGATGGCCGTATCCGCTGGCTGCACGACCGCGGCGAGGTCGTGACCGACGCGGCCGGGCGACCGCTCCGGGCGCTCGGCGCGGTGCGCGACGTCACCGGCCGCCGCGCGACCGAGGACGCGCTGCGGGAGGGCGAGGCGCGGCTGCGCCTGGCGCAGGAGGCGGGCGGAATCGGCAGCTGGGACCTCGACCTGGCCAGCGGGCGGCAGGTCTGGTCGGAACGGCAATATGTGCTGTTCGGACTCGACCCCGCGCTGCCGCCGCCCGACATGGCGCAATGGTTCGGGCTGGTGCATCCGGCCGACCGGGCGGCGCTGCAGGCGGCGACGGATGCGGCGCTGACCGACGAGGGTGGGATGCTGGTGGCGGAGTTCCGCATCCTCCGGGCCTCGGACGCGGCGGAGCGCTGGCTGTCGGCCACCGGTCGGATCATGAAGGATGCCGGCGGCCATCCGGTCCGCATGCTGGGCGTGAATCGCGACATCACCGAGGCGCGGGCCCGCGAGGCTGAATTGCGCGCGATGCTGGAAGCCAATCCGATCGGCGTGCTGCGTGGCGACGTCCATGGCCGGATCCTGGACGCCAACGACGCCCTGCTTCGCCTGGCCGGCACCGACCGCGCGGCGCTGGAAGCCGGGACGCTGCGCTGGGACACGCTGACCCCGCCGGAATGGCTGCCGGCGGATGCCGCCGGCATTGCCGAGGCGCGCGAGAAGGGCGCCTGCACGCCGTACGAGAAGGAATACCAGCGCGCGGATGGCAGCCGCGTGTCCGTCCTGGTCGGCTTCGCCCTGGTGGGGGAGGCGCGGGAGGACACCATCGCCTTCATCCTCGACCTGACCGACCGCAAGCGGGCCGAGGCGGCGCTGCTGCAGGACAAGGCGGCGCTGGAACGGGCGGTGGCAGCGCGGACCGCCGAGCTGGCGGACCGGGAGCGCGAGTTGCGCCGCATCTACGACCGCACCCCGGCGGCCTTCCATTCGGTCGATGCGGAAGGCAGGCTGATCCGGGTCAGCGAGGAATGGCTGGCCTTCCTCGGCTACAGGCGCGAGGAGGTGCTGGGCCGCCGAACCGGGGAGTTCATGCTGCCCGAGAGCGCCGCCCGCTGGGAGGCGGCGGTCAAGGACTTGGCCCTTAGCGGCGACGAGGTGCGGGAGGTCGAGTACCGCATGCTGCGGGCCGACGGCGAGGTGGTGGACGTGCTGGTGCGCGCCCGGGCGGAGCACAATGCCGCCGGCGGCTTCGCCAACAGCTATTCCGTCCTGCTCGACATGACCGAGCGCAACCGGGCCGAGGCGCGGCTGCACGAGGCGCAGAAGCTGGAGGCGCTGGGCCGCGTCGCCGGCGGCGTGGCGCACGACTTCAACAACCTGCTGCAGGTGCTGACCGGCGCCTTGCAATTGCTGGCCAGCAGCGCCGGCAAGCCCGAACGGGTGGAGCGCTATGCCAAGGTCGCGCTGGAGGCCGCCGGGCGCGGCGCCGAGCTGACCCGGCGCATGCAAGCCTTCGCCCGGCAGGACCAGCTGCAATCCGGCCCGGTGGCGCTGCCGGAACTGCTGCAGGACCTGGCGACGCTGCTGCACGGGCCGCTGGGCGCCGATATCCGGCTGGAGATCGAGGCGCCGGCCTGCCTGCCGCCCCTGCGGGCGGACCGCATGCAGCTCGAGCTTGTATTGTTCAACCTGGCGCTGAACGGCCGGGACGCCATGCCGGGCGGCGGCACGCTGCGGCTGGAGGCAGCGGCCGAGTCGGTCGCCGTGCAGAACCCGCAGGGCCTTGCGGCGGGATCCTATGCACGAATCCGGGTCGCCGATTCGGGGGAGGGCATGGATGCCGCCACCCTGGCCCGCGCCGCCGAGCCCTTCTTCACCACCAAGGAGGTGGGCAAGGGCAGTGGGCTCGGCCTCTCGATGGCGCATGGCTTCGCCGCCCAATCCGGCGGCGCGCTACGGATCGAGAGCACGCCCGGTGAGGGCACGGTCGTGACGCTCTGGCTGCCGCAGACGGTGGCCGGGCCGATGGCCGCGGCGGCTGGGGGCTGAGCCCCGCCACCATCAGCTCAATTGCAGAGCCGGCCGAGCGCCGCGGTCAGGTCGTCCGGGTCGTAGGGCTTGGCCAGCACCGGCACGTGCGAATGGCTGGCCGGCAGGCCTTCGGCGCCATAGCCGGTGGCGACCACGAAGGGCACGCCGCGCTTCGCCAGCACATCGGCAACCGGGGTCGAGGTCTCGCCGGCCAAGTTCAGGTCGAGCACCGCGACATCCGGGCTCTCCTGGTCCAGCAGCTGCAGGGCCTCGGACACGGTGGCAGCGGGCCCGAGCACGGCCGCCCCGGCATCGAGCAGCGCGTCCTCGACCAGCATGGCGACAAGCGCTTCGTCTTCGACGACCAGAACCCGGCGTCCGGTGAGCCTCGTCATGCTTCCACTCCTCCTGGGGCCGCGTCGCATCGCGACGAGGCATCGCACGGCCGATGATACCACATCGGCCGTGCGGGCACTGCCGCTCACTGCCAGAACCCGGTTCTGTCAGGCCCGGTTCTGCAACCAGGCCATGGTTGTCGGAATTGTTTACACGCGCAAAAGGATAGCGCGACTCACGCTTTGGGGAGACGTGTGTTCCGGAAGGCTTCCGAATGCCCTCCCGGAGACACTTCCGGCCTTCAAGACGCCTTCGCCTCGGCGATCGCTCGCCAGACGATTTCCGGGGTGGCCGGCATGTCAATATGGCTAATGCCGAACTCGGACAGGGCATCGACCACCGCGTTCATCACCGCCGGCAGCGACCCGGCGCAGCCGGCCTCCCCGCAGCCCTTGGCGCCCAGCGGATTGGTGGTGCAGGGCGAGGGGTGGCTGACGAAGCCGAACTCCGGCAGGTCGGAGGCGCGCGGCAGGCAATAATCCTGGTAGCTGCCGGAGAGCAGCTGGCCTTCCTCGGAATAGGCGACGCGCTCCATCAGCGCCTGGCCGATGCCCTGGACGATGCCGCCATGTGCCTGTCCCGCGACCATCAGCGGATTGACGATGACGCCGAAGTCGTTGACCGACATGTAGCGCACCACCTCGGCATGGCCGGTCTCCGGCTCGACCTCGACCTCGCAGACGTGGCAGCCATTGGGGTAGGCCTGCGGCGCCTCCCCGAAGACGTGCCGGACGTCGAGGCTGGTGGGCAGGTCGGGCGGCGGATTGTTCGCGGTGCGGATGCGCTGCGCCAGCTCCATGATGCCGATGCTGCGGTCGGTGCCGGCGATGGTGAAGCGGCCGAGGCCCTCGCCGTCCCGGTCGAACTCGATATCGGCGACCGAGGCTTCCAGCATGTGCGCCGCGGCGGTGCGGCCCTTCTCGATCACCAGCTGCGCCGCCTCGACGATCGCCGCGCCCGAGGCCATCAGCGACTTGGAGCCGCCGGTGCCGCCGCCGGCGATGAGCAGGTCCGAGTCGCCCTGCACCAGGCGGATGCTCTCGAAGGGCACGCCGAGGGTCTGGTGCAGCACCTGGGCGAAGGGCGTCCAGTGGCCCTGCCCGTAGTCGAGGGTGCCGGTGATGATGGTGACGGTGCCGTCCTCGCCGAAGCGGATCTCGCCCTGCTCCTTCATCGGCGGTGCCGTGCATTCGAGGAAATTGCCGATCCCCCGTCCCCGCAGCTTGCCGCGGGCCTTGCTCTCGGCCTTCCGCGCCGCGAAGCCGTCCCAGTCCGCCGCCTTTAGCGCTCTGGTCGAGCACGGCGGAGAAGTCGCCGCTATCGTAGACGCTGCCGGTCGAGGCCTTGAAGGGGAAGGCGTCGGGCTTGATGTGGTTGATGCGGCGCAGCTCGATCGCGCTGCGCCCGGTCTCCTTCGCCGCCTGCTCCAGCAGCCGCTCGAAGAAGTAGTTGCCCTCCGGCCGCCCGGCACCCCGGTACGCCGAGACCGGGGTGGTGTTGGTGACGAGGCACTTGGTGTTCACCTCGATCAAGGGCGTCGCGTAGTTGGACTGGACGTTCTTGACGAAATTGCCGGTGCCCATCAGCGGCGCCACCGTCGCCAGGTAGCCGCCCATGTTGGCATAGGCCGTCAGGCGGACGGCGAGCGCGCGGCCCTCGGCATCCAGCGCCAGCTCGGCATCCACCTCATGGTCGCGGCCATGGCTGTCGGACAGGAAGCTGCCGGTCCGCTCGTCCGTCCACTTCACTGGCTTGCCCAGCAGCTTCGCCGCATGCAGCAGGCAGAGGTATTCCGGATAGGCGCTGGCCTTCATCCCGAAGCTGCCGCCGACATTGCCGGTCAGGATGCGGACCTTCTCCGGCGGCACCTTCAGCACGTCGTTCGCCATCTGGCCCTTCAGCCCGAAGACGCCCTGGCTGCCGACATGCAGGGTGTAGCGGCCGGTCTCGGCGTCGAACTCGCCGATGGCGCTGCGCGGCTCCATCGCGCAGACGACGACGCGGTTGTTGCGAATGGACAGCTTGGTCACATGCGCGGCGGCGGCGAAGGCGGCGGCCACCTTCTCGGTCTCGCCATGGTGAAAATCGAGGCAGAGATTGCCCGGCAAGTGGTCGTAGAGCTGCGGCGCATCCGGCGCGGCGGCGGCCGAGGCCTCGGTGACCGCCGGCAGCACGTCGATGTCGACGAAGACCGCCTCGGCGCCGTCGCGCGCCGCCTGCTTCGTCTCGGCCACGACGAAGGCGACGGGGTCGCCGACGAAGCGGACCTTGTCCATGGCCAGCGAGGGCCGCTCGATGTTCTTCAGCGGCGAGCCATCAGCATTCTTCAGCGGCAGCACGCAGCGCATGGCGCCATAGCCATGGCCCTCGAGGTCGGCGCCGGTGAAGACCCCCATCACGCCGGGGACCTCCTTCGCCGCCTCGGTCTCGATCGCCTTGATGACGCCATGCGCATAGGGGCTGCGTGGACCATGACGGCGTAGAGCTCGCCGGGCAGGCTGATGTCGTCGGTGTAGCGGCCGCGGCCCTGCAACAGGATCGGGTCTTCCTGCCGGGGCACCGCCTGGCCGACGCCGAATTTCAGGCGGGAAAGGTCCGGCATGTTGCTGTCGGGCATGGATATCTCTCGGCGATGTTGGTTGAGGCTTGATGTCGAGCCTAGGCCAGCTTTGTCCAGGGGGCGACCCCGGCCCGGTGCGATTGACAGGCACTTCCACCTTCGGAAGGCTCGGCCGCAACGAGCTTGGGGAAGGAACGCGGATGAGCCTCGGAAGACGCGGCGCCCTGTGGGGCGCGGCCGGGCTGCTGGCGGCGGGCGCGGCGCGGGCCGAGGATTGGCCCACCCGGCCGATCCGGATCGTCGTGCCCTTTGCGCCGGGCGGCGCCTCCGACCTCCTGGCCCGGTTGCTGGCGGAGCGGCTGGCGCCGGCGCTCGGGCAGCCGGTGATCGTCGAGAACCGGCCGGGGGCGGGGGCCACCATCGGCGCCGATGCGGTGGCCAAGGCGCGGCCGGACGGCACCACCTTCCTCTACGGCACGCCGGGGCCGCAGATCGTCAACCCGTACCTCATGCGCAGCCTGCCCTACGATGCCGAGCACGACTTCACGCCCGTCGTCAGCCTGGTGCGGGCGCCGAACCTGCTGGTGGTGAATCCCGCCCTGCCGGTGCGGACGGTGGCCGACCTCATCGCCCTGGCCAAGGCCAGGCCGGGGGAGCTGACCTTCGGCAGCTCGGGCATCGGCGCTTCCTCCCACCTCGCGGGGGAGATGCTGAAGCTGAAGGCCGGGATCGACGTGACGCATATCCCCTTCCGCGGCAGCGGGCCCTCGATCGCCGAGCTGATCGCCGGCCGCATCTCCTTCCTGATCGACACGCTGCTGCTCTTCACCGAGCACCGGGCGAGCGGCGCGGTGCGGGCGGTGGCGGTGGCCAGCGCGCGGAAGTCGAGCTTGATGCCGGACCTGCCGACCATCGCCGAGACCATCCCCGGCTTCGATTCCTTCGCCTTCAACTACCTGGCCGGCCCGGCCGGGCTGCCGGAGGGCGTGGTGGCGCGGCTGAACCGGGAGACCAACCGCATCCTGGCCGATGACGCCTTCCGCCGCCGCCTGGCCGAAGCCTGGGGCTGGAGCCGATCGGCGGCACGTCGGCCGAGACGGCGGCGACGATCCGCGAGGAGGCCGGCCGGGCGCGGGAGGTGATCCTGGCGGCCAATATCCGCGCCGAGTAGAACCCGCGGATGCAGCCTTACATCCTGGCGCTGATCGCGCTGTCGATCGCCGGCGTCATCGAGGCGCGCTGTTCCACCCCCGGCCTACGGCCGGAGGCGGCGGTGGCCGACAACGTCTTCCACATCCTCGGCCGGGCCGCCTTCGGCTTCTGGCTGGTGCTGCTGGCCTGGGGCTTCTGGAAGATGCACTGGACCCAGCCGGCAGCGGGGATCGTGCTCTCGCTCGGCGCCGATTGGCTGCTGGTGCAGCAGGGGCGCGGCCCTACTGGCCGGGGTTGTCGATGGGGCTGGCCCTGCTGGGGTTCCTGCTGACGACGGTGGCGCTGTCCTGGTAGGCAACTCAGTAGTCACCGCGCGGCGAGTGCCAGACTCACAGAAATAGATGAGGGGTCCGGGGAGAATACCTTCTCCCCGGCCTTCTCCAGTCAGCCGACGGGCGGCAGGTGCAGCGCCACGACGTCGCCGTTCTGCCCCGGCACCTGCTGGAACCGGTCGCGCACCGCGGGGTCATGGCCGGGGATCACCCGCGTCTCGTCGCCGCCGGCCAGCTTCTTGGCGATCCGCCAGCCCTGCGTCATGGCGCCCAGGTCGAAGATGATCGGGAAGGGGTTGCCGGTGTCGCCATTGGCGTAGAAATGCATGGCGTCGGAGGCGATGACCACCGGGCCGCGCGCCGTCTCCACCCGCACCACCTGCAGCCCGTCCGAATGCCCGCCGACGCGGTGCACGGTGACGCCGGGCGCCACCTGGCCCTCGCCATCGTGGAACTGCACCTTGTCCGCGAACAGGGCGCGGACCATCGAGACGACGTGGTCGGCCTCGAAGGGCACGCGGATGCAGGCGGTGCACATGTGCCGCCCCGTGGCGAAGGCCATCTCCCGGTCCTGGATGTGGATCTTCGCATTCGAGAAGATCTCGATGCTGCCGGCATGGTCGTAATGCAGGTGGGTGACGATCACGTCCCGCACCCTGGCCGGGTCGCAATCCATGGCGCGCAGGCTGTCGCCGACGCTGCGGTTCAGCGTCCGGCCGCGCTTCTCGGCGCAGGCGGCATCGAAGCCGGTGTCGACGACGATCTCGTGGCCATCCTCGTTCCGCAGCAGCCAGACGAAGTAGTCGAGCGGCATGGCGTCGTGCGGGTCCTGCACCGGCAGCAGGAAGTTGGACTGCGCCGGCCGGTCATGCCGGCCGTAGCGGATCGCGTAGGCCTCCCAGGTATTGGACATCTACTTGTTCCCCCCGAGGATCTCGCCCGCCATCTTCTCCGACAGCTGGGCGGATGCCGTGTGGTTGTGCCCCGGGCCGAGCGCGGCGAGCGAGGCCGCCCACGATTCCCGGCACAGTGCCGAGAAGGGCGTCGGCGTGTTCGTCTCCCGCCCCACTTCCAGCGCGATGCCGAGGTCCTTGACCATCAGCTTCAGCCCGAAGCCGTCGTCGAAGCGGCGGGACAGGACGTATTGCTTGAACTTCTTCTGGCTGGAATTGGTCATGCCGGAGGACGCGTTCAGCACGTCCACCATCTTCGCCGCATCCAGGCCGAAGCGCTGGCCGATCAGCAGCGCCTCGATCCCCATCAGGAAGCCGCCGGCGGACACAAGATTGTTCAGCGCCTTCATCGCCTGGCCGGCGCCGATGCCGCCGCAGCGGTGGATACTGGTGCCCATGGCCTTCAGCACCGGGTCGGCGCGGTCGAGATCCGCATCCTCCCCGCCCACCATGATGGCGAGGTCGCCGGTCTTCGCCCGCGGCACGCCGCCCGAGACCGGCGCGTCGATCATGGCGACGCCCCGCGCCGCGAGGTCGGCCGCGATCTCCCGCGTCTTGCCGGGCTGGCCGCTGGTCATGTCGATGACCAGGGCGCCCTTGGACAGGACGGGCGCGATCAGCGCCGCGACATCGGCCACCTGCTTGCTGGTGGGGACGATGGTGACGACGCAGTCGGCGCCCTTGGCCGCCTCGGCCGGGCCGGCCGCGGCGTTGCCGCCGACCTCGGTCACGAACTTGGCGGCATGGCCGGGGCGCGCGTCGCAGACCGTGACCTCGAAGCCGGCCTTCACCAGGTTGGCCGCCATCGGCCAGCCCATGTTGCCGATGCCGATGAAGGCGACGGACTTGATCGGAGCGGACATCACTTCGTCCCCGGCAGGGCGCCTTCCTTGACCAGCACCTCATGCGCCGCCTTGAAGGCGTCGAGCCCGGCCGGGATGCCGCAATAGGCCGTGGCGTGCAGCAGGGTCGCCTTGATCTCCTCGACCGTCACGCCGTTGGTCAGCGCGCCCTTAACGTGCAGCTTGATCTCCGGCGCGCGGTTCAGCGCGGTCAGCATCGCCAGGTTCAGCAGGCTGCGGGTCTTGCGGTCGAGCGTCGGGTCGCCCCAGGCCCAGCCCCAGGCGATGGTGGTGGTGGCGCGCTGGAAGGCCATCATGAAGTCGTCGGCCTTGGCCATCGAGGCATCGACGTATTCGGCGCCCAGCACCTCGCGGCGGATCGGCAGGCCCTTGTCGAACAGGGCACTATCTTCGGACATGGTGTTCCTCCTCGGTCAGGGCGGAGGAGGCTCGCGCGGGCCGGGCGCGCGGTCAACCGGCCCCGCGCCGCGAACCGGCCCGGCGCAGGGCTGTTGAGGCAGTATCCCCGGAGACCGCGCCCGTGCCGCCCGCCTACCGCATCGCCCACCTGTCCGACCTGCACTTCGGCGCCGAGCTGCCGGAGGTCGTCGCCGCCCTGGCCGAGGAGCTGGCGCGCGACCCGCCCGACCTGGTCGCCATCAGCGGCGACCTGACCATGCGCGGCCGCACCCGGGAATTTCTCGCGGCCCGGGCCTTCATCGACGGGCTGCGCTCGCCGGTGCTGGCGGTGCCGGGCAACCACGACCTGGTGGCGTACTGGCTGGCCGAGCGCTACCTCGACCCCTATGCCCGCTGGCGCCGGCATGTCGCGCCGGAGACCGAGCCGGTCTTCCAGGATACCCGCGTCGGGGTGGTCGGGCTGAACACCGCGCGGCGCGGCGGGCTGGTATGCCGACTGGTCGCGTGGCCGCGTCAGCAGCGACCGGCTGGCCCGCTGCGAGGCGCGGCTGGCGGCGCTGCCGCCCGGCCTCACGCGGATCGTCGTCGCCCACCACCCTTTCCTGCCGCCGCATGCCGACCCGGAGGCGCGTCCGGTGGGCGGCGCCGCCCGGGCGCTGGCCGCCTTCGCCCGGCAGGGAGTGCGGCTGGTGCTGTCCGGCCATCTGCATGTCGGCGACGTGGCCGAGCCGGCGCGGGAGGTGGGGGCGCGGGCGCGCGGCACCGCCGCCGCCACCACCGCGGCGGAAGGGCCGCTGACGGTGGTGCTCTCTTCCACCACCACCTCCCGCCGCCTGCGGGGAGCCGAACGCCTTCAACGAGATCCGCATTGCGCCGGGCGGCGCGGTGGAGGTCTTCGCCCGTGCCTGGGACGGCACGCGCTGGGCCGCGGTGCCGCCGCAGGCAACGACGGCGACGCCGGCGGTGGCGGTCGCTGGCGCGCCGTAGCAGGATGCGGGCGAGGAGAGACGCCCATGTTCTTCGAAGGCTTCACGCTCGAGACCCGCACCGCGAACGGCCAGCAGATCCGCCTGCGCCGCGCTGGCCACGGCCCGCCGCTGCTGCTGCTGCACGGCAACCCGCAGACCCATGCCATGTGGCACAAGGTGGCACCGATGCTGGCGCAACGCTTCACCGTCATCGCGCCCGACATCCGCGGCTACGGGTTCTCGGCCAAGCCGCCGGTCACGCCGGACAGCCGCCATTATGCCAAGCGGGAGATGGCGAAGGACCTCGTCGCCCTGATGCGGGACCTGGGGCATGAGCGCTTCCGCGTGGTGTCGCACGACCGCGGCGCGCGCGTGGCGCACCGGCTGACGCTGGACCACCCCGCGGCGGTCGGGAAGCTCTGCACCATGGACATCATCCCGACGCTCGCGCATTTCGAGCGAACGACCATGGAGTTCGCCATGGGCTACTATCACTGGTTCTTCCTGGCCCAGCCGCACGACCGGCCGGAGCGGATGATCCTGCGCGACACGGAGGACTGGTTCGACCTGCACACCGCGCGCGAGCCGAAGGACAAGGGCTTCTTCCACCCGGAGGCGCGGGCCGACTACCTGGCGGCGCTGCGCCGAGCCGGCACCGTGTCCGCGATCTGCGAGGACTACCGCGCCGCCACCGCGATCGACCTGGAGCATGACCGCGCCAGCCGCGCCGCCGGCGAGCGCATCGCCTGCCCGCTGCTGGCGCTCTGGGGCAGCAAGGGAGCCATCCCGCGCTGGTACGACGCCATGGCGGTCTGGCGCGAATACGCCAGCGGGGAGCTCACGGGCGGCCCGGTGAACAGCGGCCACTACCTGGCTGAGGAGGCGCCGGAGGAGGTGCTGGCGGCGCTCGACCGCTTCCTCTGAGTCGCGCGGGTCGGGCGGGGCCGCCTCAGTCCGGCCCGATGCCGAGCGCCTTGAGGTCGATGATCCAGGGCAGGTCGGTATCGGCCGGCCGCACCCCGGCCTGGGTGATCAGCGCATGCGCCTGGCCGCGGTGATGGGTCTGGTGGTTGAAGAAATGCGTCAGCAGCACCCAGCGCCTCTGCGCCATCTCCTTCTGCGAGCCGCCGCTGAACCAGGTGAGGTCGCCGGCCAGCCAGTCCGCCGTCAGCCCGGCCGTCCAGGCCTCGATCCGCGCGTCGTCGTCCGCGCGCGCTGCGCGCAGCCCGTCGAAATCCTCGACGAGCGGCGGCCTGGTGCCCTGGCCGGGCGGCGGCTTGTCCCAGCCGGCGAAGCGCGACATCCATTGCCGGTCGCCCCAGAGCAGGTGGCAGAGCGTGCCATGGATCGAGCCGAACCAGGCGCCGCGGTCCTGCCGGCGCGCCGCGTCCGGCAGTTCGGCCGCCGCGGCATAGAGCCGGCGGTTCATCTCGGCATTGTAGGCCGCCATCATGCGGCACCAGTCGGGGGAGATCATCGGCACCTCCCGGTCGATGAGGGCCGGCCGATTCACGCCGCCGCACCTCCGGCGCGCCGGCGATCGGACGGCGTCAGACCCGCTTCCAGAAGAAGATGGTAGCAAGCTCACCCCCGTGGCCGTCCAGCGCGAAGCCGGGGATCGTCCCGGCCTCCTGCCACCCGGTCGCGCGGTAGAGCGTCTCCCCCGCATCGCCCGCGGTATCCAGCACCAGCAGGCGGCGACCTTGCGCCCGCGCCTCGGCTTCGATCCGCAGCATCAGCGCGCGGCCGATCCCGGCGCGACGGGCATCCGGATGGACCAGCACCTTGGCCACATCGGCGCGGTGCGGCTGGTTCTCCGGCATGTCCAGCACGAGCTGCGCAGTCCCGACCAGCGCGCCGTCCAGCCAGGCGGCCAGCAGCACCCGCCCGCCGGTCGCCACGTCCTTCGCCACCTTGCGCCAGAAGCCGCGCGCCCTGTCCATCGCCAGCGGTGGCAGGAAGGATACGCTGGCGCCGGCATCGACGCAGGCGACGAGGATCTCCGCCAGCCGCCGCTCGGCGCTAGCGGCCGCGGCGGCGTCCAGCGCCTCCACCGCCAGCCCGCGCGCCGGCTTGGCATAGCGGTACTCGAGCGAGTTCGAGAGGTCGCCGAGCGCGCGGATGGCGCCCTGCCGGACATAGGACTGCTTCTCGTAGAAGCGGTGGGCGCGGTCGAAGCGGGTATCGGACCAGAGGATCAGGCGCTCGGCGCCCGCCGCCTTCGCATGCGTCTCGGCCCTGTCCAGCAGGCGCTGGCCGAGGCCGGTGCCGCGTTCCCCGGCTGCCAGGTACATGCGGCAGATCTCCCAGGCGCCGCCGCCGAGCGGCTTCGTCCCGACCACGCCGGCGACCTGCCCGTCGCGCTCCGCCGCCCAGAGCATGCCGCCCTGGCCGGCGAAATGGGTGGCGAGCGCCCGCAACTCGGGAACCTCGCCATCCACGTCCATGACGCAGCCGGGATACTCTGCCCAGCAGGCGCCGATCAGGGCGATGAAGCCCTCGGCGTCGGAATCCCGACCCTCCCGGATCAAGACAGCTCCCGGCAGAACTCCTGGATGCGCCCGCAGGCCTCGGTCAGGCTGGCCGTGTCGGTCGCGTAGGAGATGCGCATGTGCGGCGACATGCCATAGGCCGCGCCCTGCACGCAGGCGACCTGCTTCTCCTCGAGCAGCGCCGCGACGAAGTCGGTGTCGGTCTCGATCTTCCGCCCGCCCTTGCTGGTCTTGCCGAGGCAGCCCGCCAAGTTCGGGAAGACGTAGAAGGCGCCTTCCGGCTTGTGGCAGGTGAGCCCCGGGCAGGCGTTCAGCATCTCGACCACCATGTCGCGGCGCTGCTCGTAGGCCGCGCGCTGGGTCTCGACCAGCTCCTGCGGCCCGTCCAGCGCCGCCGTGGCGGCCGCCTGGCTGATGGTGGAGACGCCCGCCGTCGCCTGGCCCTGCATGTTGAACATGCCACGGATCAGCGACGCGGGACCGCCGCCGAAGCCGATCCGCCAGCCGGTCATGGCATAGGTCTTGGAACACCCGTTGACCGTCAACGTGCGGTCCTTCAGCCCCGGCGTGACCTCGGCAATCGTGCTGAACCTGTGGCCGTCATAGAGCAGGTGCTCGTACATGTCGTCCGACAGCACCCAGACATACGGGTGGCGCAGCAGCACCTCGCCGATCGCCGCCAGCTCCGCCCGCGTCGGCACCGCGCCCGTTGGGTTGCCCGGGAAGTTCAGCATCACCCACTTCGTCTTCGGGGTGATCGCCGCCTCGATATCCTCGGGCCGTGGCTTGAAGCCGTTGTTCTGCGGGCAGGAGACGGTGACCGGCACGCCGCCCGCGACCTTCGCCATGTCGGCGTAGCTGACCCAGAAGGGGGAGGGGATGACCACCTCGTCGCCCGGATCGATCGTCGCCATGAAGGCGTTGAAGATCACCTGCTTGCCGCCGTTGCCGACGATGATCTCGTCCGCGGTGTAGTCCAGGTTGTTGTCGCGCTTGAACTTCCGCGCGATGGCCGCCTTCAGCGCCGGCGTGCCGCCCTGCGGCGGGTACTTGGTGTCGCCCGAAAGGGCCGCCTGGTAGGCGGCCTCGATCGCATGGCGGGGCGAGGCGAAGTCGGGCTCGCCATTCGCCAGGCTGATGACGTTGATGCCCTTCGCCCGCATCTCCCGCGCCTTCGCCGTCATGGCGGCGGAGGGCGAGACCTTGACGTTCGACAGGCGCTGGGCGAGCTCGGGCATGGGGTTACTTCAGCCCGGCGCAGAAGCGCTGGATGCGCGTGCAGGCATCCACCAGCTGCTCGTCCGACGTGGCGTAGCTGATGCGGAAGTAGCCGGGATACATGAAGGCGGCGCCGTGCACGCAGGCGACCCCTTCCTCCTCCAGCAGGGCGATGCAGAAATCCTCGTCGGTCTCGATCTTCTTGCCCGCCTGCGTGGTCTTGCCGATGCAGCCCTGCATGGACGGGAAGACGTAGAAGGCGCCCTCCGGCTTGTGGCAGCGGATGCCCGGCGCGGCGTTCAGCATCTCCACCACCATGTCGCGGCGGCGCTTGTAGGCCACCTTCATGGTCTCGATGCTGTCCTGCGGCCCGGTCAGCGCCTCGACCGCCGCGGCCTGGCTGATGCTGCTGGTGTTGCTGGTGGACTGGCTCTGCAGCTTGTCCATCTGCTTGATGAGGTGCGCCGGGGCGCCAGCATAGCCGATCCGCCAGCCGGTCATCGCATAGGCCTTGGAGCAGCCGTTCATCGTCACGGTGCGGTCGCGCAGGCGCGGCTCGACCTCCAGCACCGTCGCCGGGCGGAAGCCGTCATAGGCCAGCTTGTTGTAGATGTCGTCGGTGAAGACCCAGACATCCGGGTGCCGCATCAGCACGTCCGTCAGCGCCTTCAGCTCCTCGGCCGAATAGGCCGCGCCGGTCGGGTTGGACGGGTTGTTCAGCAGGAACCACTTGGTCTTCGGCGTGATCGCCGCTTCCAGCTGCTCGGCGCGCAGCTTGAAGCCCATGTTCTCGTCGCCGCGGACGATCACCGGCTTGCCCTCGGCCAGCTCGACGATGTCGGGGTAGGAGACCCAGCAGGGGAGGGGATGATCACCTCGTCGCCCGCCTGGATGGTGGCAAGGAAGGCGTCGAAGATCACCTGCTTGCCGCCGGTGGCGACCAGGATCTCCTCCGGCTTGTAGTCAATCCCGTGGTCGGCCTTGAAGCGGGCGGCCACCGCCTGGCGCAGCGCCGGGGTGCCGGCGACATCGGTGTAGCGCGTCTCGCCGCGCTGGATGGCGGCGATCGCCGCGTCCTTGACATTCTGCGGGGTGTCGAAGTCCGGCTCGCCGGCGGCCAGGCCGATGACGTCCTTGCCCGCCGCCTTCAGCGCCCGCGCCTTGCTGGTCATGGCGATGGTCAGGGACGGGGAGATCCGGTCGAGCCGGTCGGCGATGAGCTTCATGGTCTGGGGCCTGCGGTCTGGCGAGGGGCCGGAACCTACAGGCCGCCCCCCGCCGCTTCAACCCGCGCGAGCGCCACCCCGGCCATTCCGCCCGAGAATGGCGGCCGCCAGACCCAGCAGCAGCCCCGCCACGGCGAGGATCACCGCCGCCAGTGCGTTGATCTCCGGCGTCAGCCCGACCCGCAACTGGGAGAAGACCAGCATCGGCAGCGTGGTCCCGGCCGGGCCGGAGACGAAGCTGGCCACCACGACGTCATCCAACGACAGGGTGAAGGCCAGCAGCCAACCCGCCACCAGCGCCGGGGCGATCAGCGGCAGGGTCACCGTCCGGAACACCGTGAAGGGCCCGGCACCCAGGTCGGCCGCGGCTTCCTCCAGCGCCGGGTCCAACCCCGTCAGCCGCGCCTGCACCACGACAGCCACATAGGCCAGCCCAAGGGTCGCATGCGCCAGCAGCACCGTGGCGGCCCCCCGCCCGAGCTGCCAGCCGAACGCCGCCTCCGCCGCCCCCTGCAGCACCACGAACAGCAGCAGCAGGGACAGGCCGGTCACGACCTCCGGCAGCACCAGCGGCGCCCCGGCCAGCGCGCCGAACAGCGCCTTCCCGTGGAACCGGCCATGCCGCGCCAGCACCCAGCCCGTCATCCCGCCCAGCAGCACCGCCAGCGTTGCGGCGCCGGCGGCGATCCGCAGCGACAGCCAGGCCGCTTCCAGCATCCGCTCGTTCGCCGCCAGGGCGCGGAACCAGCGCAGGGAAAACCCGCCCCACTGGAAGGGGATGCGGTCGGCGCTGAAGGCGTAGCCGACCAGGAGCAGGATGGGCAGCCAGAGGAAGGCCAGGCCACCAATCAACCCCAGCCGTCTCACGCCGATATCCCGGGGCGCTGCCCCGGATCCCGCGAAGGGGGCGAAGCCCCCTTCGAGACCCCCTTCCTCAAGGCGTTGGAACAGGCGGATGGGGAGGATCAGCAGGGCCAGCAAGGCCACGGCAAGCGCGGCGGCCAAGGGCCAGTCGCGGTTCTGGAAGAACTCGGCCCAGAGGACCCGGCCGACCAGCAGGGCATCCGGCGGGCCGAGCAATCCCGGGATCACGAACTCCCCCGCCGCCGGGATGAAGACCAGCAGGAACGCCGCCGCCGCCCCGGGCGCCGACAGCGGCAAGGTCACCGTGCGGAACACCACCCAGGGGCTGGCACCCAGATCCGCCGCCGCCTCCTCCACGCTCAGGTCGCGCCGCAGCAGCGTCGCGGTCAGCGGCAGCACCGCAAAGGGCAGGTACGCATGCACCATGCCGAGATACATCGCCGCATCGGTGTAGAGCAGCGGCAGCGGCGCCTCCGTCAACCCCAGCCGCATCAGCACCCCGTTCACCCAGCCGCCATCCCGCAGCAGCCCGATCCAGGCGCCGAGCCGCGGCAGGAAGCCGGTCCAGAAGGGCAGCAGCACCAGCGCCAGCAGCGGCACCCGCCAGCCCTCCCGCGCCGCCGCGATCCCGAGCGCCATGGGATAGGCGAGGCCGAGGCAGAGCGGCGGCGGAGACGCCGGCCACCACCAGCGAGCGCAGGAAGGACCCGGCGTAGTAGCCGTCCTGCACCAGGGTCAGGATGTTCTCGAAGCTCCCTTGCCAGCCCTCGGCCAGGGAGAAAGGCGGCAGGAAGGGCGGCACCCCCGGCGCGCCCTGGCTCAAGGCGATGCCGGCCAGGATCGCCACCGGCGCCGCCACCAGCGCCAGCAGCCAGGCGAAGGGCGGCAGCAGGAGCAGGAGGCGGCGCATCACCCGTCCAGCGGCGCCAGGCTCTCGGCCGCCCAGGCCAGGGCGAGCGCCGCCCCGGCGCCGGCGGCGCAACATCCGCCGGCAGCGCCACGCGCCACTCTGCCCCGCCCGGCAACGCCACCACCGCCATCCACCCGTCCCCGCGATAGGCAAGGTCGCGCAGCCGCGCCGTGACTCCGTTCTCCGGCGGGGCCTGCGGCGCCAGCCGGATGCGCTCCGGCCGCAGGGCATAGGCCGGCGCGGCACGGGTCGGCCGCAGCAGGCAGCCGGCGCTGCATTCCACCGCCCCGTCCGACCGTACCCGGCCCTCCAGGATATTCGCAGCACCAAGGAATTCCGCGACATGCCGCGTCGCCGGCCGGTCGTAGAGGACCTGAGGCGGGCCGTATTGCGTGAGCCGCCCGGCCTGCAGCACCGCCACCCGGTCGGCCAGCGCCAGCGCCTCCGCCTGGTCATGCGTCACCATGACGAACCCGGCGCCGGTGGCCCGCTGCAGCGCCCGCAGCTTGAGCCCCGTGCGTTCCCGCAGCGAGGCATCCAGCGCCCCCAGCGGCTCATCCAGCAGCAGCAGCGGCGGGCGCTTCACCAGGCTGCGCACCAGCGCCACCCGCTGCCGCTGGCCGCCCGAAAGCTGCGCCGGCTTCCGCGCCTCGAAGCCCTCGAGCCCCACAAGCGCCAGGGCTTCGGCGACCCGCCTGGCGATCTCGGGCTTCGCCACGCCGTCGCGCCGCAATCCATAGGCGACGTTGTCGAAGACGCTCAGATGCGGGAACAGCGCGTAGCTCTGGAACACCATGCTGACCGGCCTGGCATGCGGCGGCAGCGCGCCGATGTCGCGGCCCTGCAGCAGCACGCGGCCGGCCTCGGCCGCCTCGAACCCCGCGACGATCCGCAACAGCGTCGACTTGCCGGACCCGCTGCCGCCGAGCAGCGCGACGAACTCCCCCGGCGCCACCTCGAGGCTCAGCGCATCGAGCGCGAGGGTCGCGCCGAAGCGCTTCGTCACCCCTTCCACGCGCAGCAGCGGCGCGGCCCCGATGACCGGAGGGCCGCCGGACCCGGAGGTCTGAATCGGCGCCGCCAGACTGCCAGCGGCCCCGATGACCGGAGGGCCGCCGGGCCCGGAGCTCTGAATCGGCGCCGCCAATCCGTCAGCGCCCTGCCCGGAAGCGGCTCCAGAGCCGGGTGCGCGCCCGCTCCCCGGCCTGGTTGAGCGTGCCGGGGACGAAGGCGCGGGCCAGCGCCGCCTCGGCCGGGTAGACATTCGGGTCGTCCCGCACCGCCTGCGCAACCAGCGGCCGGCTGGCCGGCACCGCATTGGGGTAGCGCACCTGGCTGGTGATCGCCGCCATCACCTCCGGCTGCAGCAGGAAGTCGATGAAGGCCTGGGCCGCCTCCGGGTTCGGCGCATCGGCCGGGATCGCCAGCAGGTCGAACCAGAGATGCGCGCCCGTCCGCGGCGCGGCATAGCCGATCTCGACGCCCTTCCCCGCCTCCCGCGCCCGGGCCGCCGCCTGGATGACGTCGCCGCTATAGGTCAGCGCGACGCAGACCTCCCCGGTCGCCAGCATGTCGAGCAGCGCGCCCGAGCCGGGGATGGCGCGGAGATGCGGCCGCACCGCCAGCAGTGCCTGCTCCGCCGCCTTCAGGTCGGCGGCCTCCGTGGTGTCCGGGTCCTTGCCGAGCCATTTGAGGACAGACGGCAGCACGTCGGTCGCGCTGTCCATCACCGCCAGCCCGCATTTCGCCAGCCGCGCGGCATTCTCCGGCTTCAGCAGCAGGTCCAGCCCGTCCAGCGGCGCTTCCGGCCAGAGCGCGCGGACCTTGTCCAGGCGGATGCCGAGCCCAACCGTTCCCCAGAGGTAGATCGCGCCGTAGCGGTTGCCGGGATCGACGGTGGCGACGCGCTGCATCAGCCCGGGGTCGAGGTTCTTCAGGTTCGGGAGCCTGTCCTTGTCGAGCGGCCGCAGCGCCCCGGCGCGGACCAGGCGGGCGAAGGTCGGCTCGCTGGTCGGCACGATGATGTCGTAGCCCGATCGCCCGGCCGAAAGCTTGCCTTCCAGCGTCTCCAGGCTGTCGTAGACGTCGTAGCGAAGCTTGATGCCGGTCTGCTGCTGGAAGCGCTGGATCACGCCGGGGTCGATGTAGTCGGCCCAGTTGTAGACGTTGAGCACCGGCTGCGCCGCGACCGGCATGGCAAGCAGGACGGCCAGCAGGGCGGCCAGGAAAAAGCGTCGGCGCATCGCCATCCCGCTCCGGTTGGGTCGGCCCGAGGCTAAAGCAGATCACTGCGGGGCGGAACCGCCCGGCGGCGTGGATCCTCTGCCCCTGAACGGGCCAGGGTGGCCGCGGCAGCGGCGGTGCGGCACGTGCCCGGAGGCGGGCGGGCGCCATAGGCTGAGGATCGTTGTCCCACATTCGGCCAAACTAGGATCATTTTCCTTGACAATGCGACCTGAACCGGGCTATCCCCACCCGGCCGACGGCAGACCCGTGCCCGAAGCTCCCCCCGCACCATCCGAGCCCGCCGTACCCGGTCCCCCGTGCCGCGCCTCCGCGCCGCGCGGTGCGCCGGCGCGACCGGCCGCTGCCGAGACGGAGAGAACCCCGTGCCCTTCAGCCCGGCCAACCTCAATGCCTTGCTCCAGACCAGCGCCTTCAATCTCTGGCACTACCGCACCGCGGATACCCGTGCCGTGGTCAGCGCCGCCGGCTATTTCGCGCCTGTCGCCGCCGGCCTGAAGCCCGGCGACCTGATGGTGCTGCAGACGGTGGACGCCATGGCGCTGGTGCCCTTCCGCAGCAATGCCGTGCTCGGCACCGGCGTGACGCTGGACGGCCCGGTCGGCCCCATCAGCCTGATCCGCGCCGCCGGCCAGGGCTTCAGCTTCAGTCAGGCGGCCTCGGCCGTGGTGCGGACCATCCTGCTGGCGCCGATCGCCGCCGGCATCCTGGCCGGCGGCAGCATCCCCGTCTCCGCCAGCGTCACCGGGCCGATTGCCCAGGTGGTCTTCAGCCTGCGCGATGCCAATGGCGTGGTCATCCCGCCGGTCCAGGCGGTGGCGGTGCAGGGCGGCGTCGCCGCCACCAGCTTCCCCGCCCCGCCGGTCGGCAGCGGCTACCGCATCCGGGTCGAGGACGCGGCCGACCCGGCCATCGTCGAGACCTCCCGCAGCTTCAGCGTGGCGCCCGACCTCGCTCACCTGCTGATCGAGGCCGGCGACGGCCTGGCGACCGAAGCGGGCGACCCGCTGAAGCGCTGACCGCGCCCGCCCGACCGCATTCCCAACCACTCAGCCTCGCAGCGCGCCGGCCCCCGCGGGGTGCCGCCGGGCGCCGCTGCGCGCCCAGCCGGACCGGAGACCGATGCCCGACGTCAGGATCAGCGAGCTTCCCGCCGCAGCCAGCCCCGCGGATGCGGACCTCGCGCCGCTGGTGCAGACCAGCGGCGCCACCCGCGAGACGCGCCGCGCCACCGTCGCGCAGCTGCGCAGCGCCGTGCTAGCCGACCGCGGCGCGCATGTGCGCGACTACGGCGCGGTCGGCGACGGCGTCACCGACGACGCGCCCTTCATCCAGGCGGCGATCAACGACCTGAAGACCAAGGGCGGCGGCACGCTGAGCTTCGGCCCGCGGGTCTACCGCATCGCCTCCGCCATCGTGCTGTCGGACGCCACCATCCGGCTGCAGGGCGCCGGCTTCACCGAAGGCCCTTCGCCCGCCCAGGGCACCTGGCTGAAGATCGACACCACCGGCTTCACCCCTTCACCTTCACCGGCGCCTTCGCCCGCGGCGCCGCGGTGCGCGACATCGCCGTGGCGCAGTCCCACACCGCGACGCAGAACGCCGCCTGGGTGCCGACCGACTACGACTTCGTCTTTCGGGTGGAGGACTGCTTCGGCGGGGTCGATTTCGACAACGTCTTCTTCAGCAACGTCGCCCGCGGCATCTATGCGCGGAATTCCGGCCGGCTCGACATCCGCCGGCTGCGCGGCCAGCTGCTGCGCACCGGCGTCGAGATCGACCAGTGCTACGACATCCCGCGCATCCACAGCGCCCATTTCTGGCCCTTCTGGAGCAGCGACAACAACATCATCCGCTGGCAGCAGGCCAATGCCGACGCCATGGTCTTCCGCCGCTGCGACGGCGTCTTCATCGACCAGGCCTTCGCGCTCGGCTACCGCAGCATGTTCCGCTTCGCCTCCTCCGCCAGCGGCATCACCAGCAAAATTCTACATCGGCCAGGCCTATGCCGATTTCTGCCAGTACGGCGTCTGGATCGAGGCGAACAACACCGACGGGCAGATCGCCAACCTGACCCACCAGGGCGAGATCTTCAACGCCGGCGGCCCGCCGCTCGCCGGCGGCAGCGGCATCCTAATCAATGCCTCCAACACCAGGGTGCAGGCCGCCAACCTGCGGATCGATGCGGTCGAGGACAACGCCGTCCGCATCGCCGGCAGCGGCAACCGGCTGGACGTCTTCTCGCTGCGCTGCGTGCGCTACAACTACCGCAACAACGGCGCGACGGCGATCGCGCTGGCCGATAGCGGCGCTGCGGCGGCCAACCAGCTTTATCTCGGCAGCCCGCCGCTGCTGGAAGGCGGCAATGGCGGCGCGCTGGCCAACACCAGTACCAACGGCACCGTCGCGCTCGGCGCCCCGGCCGGCCGGGCGGCGCGGCCGGGACTCGCGCTCGGCAGTACCGATACCGGCCTGTTCCAGCCGACGGCCGGCGCGCTGGCCGCCGCGGCCGGCGGGGCGGAGCTGCTGCGCGCCAGCGCCGGGGCGATGACCCTCGGCGCCGTGCCCGGCAGCCATGCGCTGGAAGTCGCGACGCCGCCGGCCGCCGCCAACCGCCTGGTGGTGACCGGCGGCGGCACCGGCGCGGCAGTGGCCGTGCAGGCGCAGGGCGCCGATGCGAATGTCGACCTGACGCTGGCCGGCAAGGGCAGCGGTCTGGTGCGCGGCGTGACGGCGGCCGCGGGCGACACCTCCACCGCCCTGGCCACCACCGCCTGGGTGCGGGCGCAGGGCTACGCCACCGCCTCGGCCGGCGGCGGGATCGGCGCGGTCAGCAGCGTCGCCGGACGCACCGGGGATGTCGTGCTCACGACGGCGGATATCGGCGGCTTCGGCGCGGCGGCGGCGGCGGCGGCCCCGGTGGCCTCGGTCGCCGGACGGACCGGGGCGGTGACGCTGACCAGCGCGGATATCGGCGGCTTCGGCGCGGCGGCGGCGGTGGCGGCCCCGGTGGCCTCGGTCGCCGGACGGACCGGCGCCGTCAGCCTCGGCATCGCCGATGTCGCCGGCGCGGCGCCGCTCGCCTCGCCGGCCTTCACCGGCAGCCCGACCGCGCCAACCCCGGCCGTGACCGACAGCAGCACCGCCCTGGCCACCACCGCCTGGGCCTGGTCGCGCCCGGCGCAGCGCAGCTGGCCGATGCCACCAGCATCGGCGGCAATGCCCGTGGCACCAATGCGACGGACTGGCAGGGCACCCGCAGCCTCGCCAGCCAGGTCGCGGCGGGGGCGCAGGCAACCATAGGCGGCGGCGGCAACAACACCGCCTCGGCCACCGCGGCGACCGTCGCCGGCGGCAACAGCAACACCGCCGGCGGCCAGTACAGCTGGGTGCCCGGCGGCTTCCAGGCGGACAGCCGCGGCCAGTACGGCCGGGGTGCCTGGGCTTCCGGGCGCTTCGCCAGCAACGGCGATGCGCAGGCCGGCGAGTCTGTGCTGCGGCGGCAGACCACGGATGCGACGGCCACCGTGCTCACCCGCCGACGGCCAGGCGCCGGGCACCGGCAATCTCGCCAACCTGCCGAACAACGCGACCTATGCCGCCCGCCTGATGGTGGTGGCGCGGCAGGTCGGGGGTACCGCCGGCAGCATCGGCGACAGCGCGAGCTGGACCCGCGACATCCTGGTCCGCCGCGGGTCCAGCGCCACGGTGACGTCCTTCATCACCCCCGGCAGTCCGACCCAGATCCTGCCCAACAACGGCGGGGACACCGCTCCCAATGCCGCCTGGAAGATGGGCGTCGGCGCCGACACCACGAATGGCGGCATCGCCGTCACCGTCACCGGCGAGGCGAACAAGACCATCAACTGGGTCGTCCGCATCCTCTCGGTCGAGGTCGTCGGCTGATCCCTTTCCACCACGGAGGTTTTCCATGGCCCTGTCGAAGCCGATCGAGATCCGCAACACAGGTCTCCTCGCCGCCTACTGGCGGCTGACGCATTGCCAGATCGACCACGCCGCGGGCATCGCCGAATTCCGCCTGCATGGCTGGCCGAGCCGCGACGCCCGCCAGGCTGGCAAGGCGCCGCTGCCCGGCCTCGCCTACCGCGCGCGACGGCCGAGCAGCTCGGCCTGCCCGACCTGCATGCGCTGACCAGCGCGGCGCTCTACGCCGCCGCCCGCACCCGGCCGGCGGAGGACGGCACGGTCTGGTTCGCCGATGCCGAGGACGCCCTGACCCCGCCCGCCGATAACCGAGAGGAAAGACTTATGCCCGACCTCACCGACTACGCCAAGAACCTGCTCGGCCGCGCGCTCTGCGCCCGGGTCCCCGCGCTGCCCAGCCAGGTCTTCCTCGGCCTCGGTACCGGCGGCGCCGACGCCACCGGCCTGACCGGGGAGCCCGCCGGCCTTGGCTATGCCCGGCAGCGGGTGACCTTCACCGGCACCGGCGCGCAGCAGAACACCGATGCCATCCGCTTCACCTTCACGGCGGCGGCCGGTACGCTGACCCATGTCGGCCTGTTCGACGCCGCCAGCGGCGGCAACCCGCTGACCTGGTCGGCGCTGGCGCAGCCGGCGGCGGTGACCGGGGCCGGCACCGTCACGCTCAACGCCGCCTCCCTGGTGCTCAGCGCGAGCTGAAATTGCAGCGGCAACGGCATGGCGGGCGTCGTGCTGTTGCCGCTCTTCCCATAGACTTGTCATGCGTGTATCGCGGGGGCGTCTCGGAAACCGCGTGCATAAGCGTTAGCTTGTATCCAATACTCGCACTCGGCTAACTTGGCGCCGAGCACCGGAGATTGCCTTGAACCCGTTTGATGCCGCGCACCCGACGCCTGAGGCGAAAGCCGCGGGGCAGGTCTGCGACCGGTGTGGGAGCCGAATCGCGGGGCTTTGCCAACCGCTCGACGCTGCGGCGCTGGACGAGATCTCCTCCGAGGCAAACCAGATGGTGCTGCCCGCCCATAGCGCGGTCTTCCGCGAGGGCGACCCGGCCGGCCGCGTCTTCACCCTGATCGACGGCGTCGCCAAGCTCACCCGGCTGCTGCCGGACGGCAAGCAGCAGGTCGTCGGGTTCCGCTTCGCCGGCGATGTCATCGGGTATACGACGCTCAAGTCCTATCCCTTCGATGCCGAGTTGCTGACCGATTCCAGGCTGTGCCGGCTCGACCGGCCGCAGCTCGAAGGCCTGCTCCACCGCTATCCCATGCTGGAGAGGCGCATGCTCGACCTCTGCGTGCAGGAGTTGACCGCGACGCAGGAACAGCTCGTCACCGTCGGCCGCCGCTCCGCGGAAGCGCGGGTCGCCGCCTTCCTGCTCTCGCTGGTCGATGCCAGCCGCCGCCGCGGCCAGCCCCCCAGGTGCTCGAGATGCCGATGACCCGGGCGGACATCGCCGACTTCCTCGGCCTGACGCTCGAAACCGTCAGCCGCAGCCTGACCGCCTTCCGCAAGCGCGGCTGGATCCGCGAGCCGGTGCACCACCGGGTCGAGCTGCTGAACGTCCCGGCAATCACCGCCATGGCCGAAGGCACCGGCGACAGCGCCTGAGCCTCGCTCCCGCTTCCCGCCTGTCCTGCAGCTGACGCAGGTTTGCACGCGGCGCCCTGCGGCTTTCGCGCGGCCCGGACGCTGAGGCGCGGAGGGGCCGCGACACCGGTCTCGGCCCTCCCAGCCCGAGGGTCATTCATTTCATGCGTTTCTGCATCGTCGGCGCCGGCTTCAGCGGCGCCGTGCTCGCTCGCCGCCTGGCCGAGGCTGGACATACCTCCGTCGTGCTCGACGAACGCCACCACGTGGCCGGCACATTGCCATACCGAGCGCGACGCCGCGACCGGCATCATGCTGCACCGCTACGGCCCGCACATCTTCCACACCGCCGACCGCGAGGTCTGGGACTACGTCAACCGCTTCGGCCGGATGATGCCCTATGTGAACCGGGTGAAGGCGCTGAGCGGCGGCGCGGTCTATTCCCTGCCAGTCAACCTGCATACGATCAACCAGGTCTTCGGCACCACGATGAACCCGGACGAGGCGCGCGCCTTCGTCGCCGCCCAGGCCCGGCGCGACATCACCGAGCCGGCAATTTCGAGGAGCAGGCGCTATCGATGGTGGGCGAGCGGATCTACCGCGCCTTCTTCCGCGGCTATACCCGCAAGCAATGGGGGCTCGACCCGACCGAGCTGCCGGCCTCGATCCTCAAGCGGCTGCCGCTGCGCTTCAACTACGACGACAATTACTTCAGCCATCCCTTCCAGGGCATGCCGGCGGATGGCTACACCGCCATCGTCGACGGCATCCTCGACCACCCTGGCATCGAGCTCCGGCTCGGCTGCCGTTTCGAGGAGGCGGGCGGCGACTTCGCCCATGTCTTCTATACCGGCCCGCTCGACCGCTATTTCGGCTACCGGCTCGGCCGGCCTCGGCTACCGGACGCTGGACTTCGAGGAGATCCGCGCCGAGGGCGACTTCCAGGGCACCGCAGTGCTGGATCACTGCGACGAGGACGTGCCCTTCACCCGGATCTCCGAGCACAAGCATTTCGCACCCTGGGAAGCCGCGCAGTTCGCGGGCACGGTCTGCTTCCGCGAATACAGCCGGCTCGGCGGCGCCGAGGACATCCCCTACTATCCGATCCGGCTGGTCGGCGAGAAATCCATGCTGTCCGACTACGTGGCGCTGGCCCGCCGGGCGCCGGGCATCTCCTTCCTCGGCCGGCTCGGCACCTACCGCTACCTCGACATGGACGTGACCATCCGGGAAGCGATGGACGCCGCGAGCGCGACGCTGGAGCGGCTGCGGGAGGGGGCGGCGCCGCCGGCGCTTCTTCCTCGACCCGCTGGGCTGAGCACGGCGACTTCACCGCCCATGCGCGGCAGGCGCGGATGTCCGCCGCGCGGCGCTCCGCCGCATCACCGCCGATCCGGACGGAGCGCAGGTCGTAGCGGCCTTCGCCGCCCGGCCTGAGCGCCTGGTCGCCCAGCCGATCCGGCCTCCAGCCAGCCGCCGGCCCGGGCGAGGCGAAGACGTCCTGCAGCACCCGCCGGCCGCGGGTCACCAGGGTGAGGGAGGGATCGCCTGGCGCGGCAGGCGCCGAGGCCGTCAGCGCCGCCGTCTCGGCCTCAACCGATTGCCAGTCCTGGGCAAAGAGGCAGGCGCGATCGCATCCTGGCGACCCGGGCCGCTGGTCCGCCGGTGAATCGCGCCCCCGTCCGGCGTGGGAAGCGCCCGCGGCGGGCCGGCGGCCGCGCCGGGCCGCTGCCAGCGACGGCGATCATGGGCTATAGGCCGGGCAGTCCAGCCGCCAGGGCCCGCATGACCGCCGAGATCCGCGCCGCCATCCTCGACTCCGCCGCCACCCTCCAGCGCATGGCGGAGGATGCCGGGGCGGTCGATGCCATCGCCCGCATCGTCGAGCTCTCGGTCGCCTCGCTCGGGGCCGGCGGCAAGCTGCTGTTCTGCGGCAATGGCGGCAGCGCGGCGGATGCCCAGCACTGGGCCGGCGAGCTGGTGGCCCGCTTCCACTACGACCGGCCGGGCCTGGCGGCGATCGCGCTGACCACCGATAGCTCGATCCTGACCGCGGTCGGCAACGACTATGGCTACGACCGCATCTTCGCCCGGCAGGTGGAGGCGCTGGGCGCCCCGGGCGACGTGCTCTTCGCGCTCACCACCTCCGGCCGCTCGCCCAACATCCTGGCCGCGGTCGCCGCGGCGCGGGCAAAGGGCATGTCGGTGGTGGGCTTCACCGGCGCGGGCGGCGCCGAGCTGGCGGCGCTCTGCGACCATTGCCTGCGGGTCCCCGCCACCTCCACCCCGCTGATCCAGGAGGCGCACGAGGTCGCCGGCCACACGATCTGCGCCATGATCGAGCGGCGGATGTTCCCGCGCGGCTGATGCGGCGGGCGCTCTTCCTCGACCGCGACGGCATCGTCAATCTCGACCACGGCTATGTCCACCGGCGGGAGAAATTCGACTTCGTCGACGGCATCTTCGACCTGGCCGCCGAGGCGACCCGGCGCGGACTGCCGCTGGTGGTCGCCACCAACCAGTCCGGCATCGGCCGCGGCCGCTACACGGAAGCCGACTTCCAGGCGCTGATGGCCTGGGTCGCGGCGGGATTCGCCGCCCGCGGCACGCCGCTGGCCCGCATCGAGCATTGCCCCGACCATCCGGACGCCGCGGGGCCCCGCCGCAAGCCGGCGCCGGGGATGCTGCTGGATGCCGCCGTCGCGCTCGGGCTCGACCCTGCCCGGCAGCATCATGGTCGGCGACCAGCCGGGCGATGCCGAGGCGGCGCGGCGCGCCGGCATCGGCACCCGCATCCTGGTCAGCGCGGCGCCGGCGGCAGCGGCCGGTGCCGAGACGCTGCGTCTGCCCTCGGTGCGGGCCGTGGCGCGCTGGCTCGCGGCGCAGCCGTGACCTCGCCCTTCGGGGGCGGGACCAGCCAGGGCGTCCAGGGCGGCACCCGGCGCGGCTCGCGCGCCAGGGCGCCATGCGCGCCCTCCAGGCTCAGCCACGGCGAATAGAAGGGGTCGTGCAGCAGCATCTCGCCCCAGCGGCGGCGCATGAAGTCGATCTCGCCGGCGAAGCGCCGCGCCTTCTCCGGCGCGATGTCCTGCCCGCGCGAGGCGCTCTCGAGGTGGTACAGCTCGGCGAAGGGGAGTCCAGAGCACGCGGTAGCCGGCTTCCCGGATCCGCACGCAGAGATCGACGTCGTTGAAGGCGACGGCGAGGTTCGCCGCATCGAGCCCGCCGACCTCCTCGAACACCGCGCGGCGCAGCGCCAGGCAGGCGCCGGTCACCGCCCCGGCCTGCCGCGCCAGGGCGAGCGAGCCGCAATAGCCGGCATCGTCCCGCGCCGCCCGCAGCAGGTGAGTGGTCGGCGACGCCGCCGACGCCGGTCACCACGCCGCCATGCTGCAGCCGGCCATCGGCATAGAGCAGCTTGGCGCCGACCGCGCCGATCTCCGGCCGCACCGCGTGGCTCACCATCTCCCGCAGCCAGCCGGGCTCGATCACCTCGATGTCGTTGTTCAGCAGCAGCAGGATCTCGCCCCGCGCCTCGGCCGCCGCGCGGTTGTTCAGGGCGGAGTAGTTGAAGGGGCCGGGCGCGGCCAGGATGCGGACGCGCGGGTCGGCCCGCAGCCGGTCGAACAGCACCAGCGTCGCCGCCTCCTCCGACCCGTTGTCGACGACGAGGAGCTCGATCGCCGGGTAGTCGGTCCGCCGCAGCACGCCCTCGGCGACCGCCTCCAGCAGCGCCGCCCGGTCGCGGGTCGGGACGATGACGGAGACCAGCGGGGCAGGGTCGGGCAGGGCGCGGACCACCCGGTTCCATTGCGGCGCCAGCGGCGCCGGCTCGACCCGTGCCGCCTCCCCCGCCGCCTGCAGCGCGGCCGCCGCGGCGCGGCGATGCGCCGCCGGGTCCGTGGCCTGGCCGGGCCCGGCATGCCAGAGCAGCGCCGGGAGATGCGCCACCCGCGCCGGCCCGGCCGCCGCGGTCGCCCGCAGCGCCAGGTCGTGCGCCGCCGCCTCGCCCATCGGCTCGCGCAGCCCGGCCAGTTCGCGCAGCAGGTCGCGCCGGTAGACGACGAAGCCGCCCAGCAGATCCTGGCCGAGCAGCAGGTCGGGGTCGAGATTCCGGCTTCAGCCAGGCGGCGTGGCGGCGGCCCAGGGCATCGATCCGGTCCTCGTCGGCATAGAGCACGGCCAGCTCCGGCGCCGCCTCCAGCGCGGCCGCGACCTCGTAGAGCGCCTGCGGGGCAAGCCGGCCATCCGGCGCGATCATCGCCACGAAGAGCGCCGCGCGCCATGCCCAGCGCCGCATTGGCCAGCCCGACCGGCCCGGCCGGGAGCATCGACACCCGGATGCGCGGGTCGCGCTCCGCCTCTGCATCCAGCAGCCGGGCGACCGGCGCCGGCGCGCCGGGGTCGAGCACGACGCAGAGCTCCCAATGCGGCCAGAGCTGCGCCTGCGCCGCGGCGAGCGCGGCGCGCAGCGCCCCGGGCGGCACTCCGCCGACGCCCATCGCCAGGGAGATCAGTGGCCGGGCCGGCATCGCCGCGACATGCGCCGCGATCGCTGCCTGCTCGGCCGGGCCCAGCCGGTCGTGCCGGGCCAGCCAGGCGGCATAGCCGCGGCGGTCCTCGGGGTCGTAGCGGCCGGTCGGCGGCGTGCCGAGGACGCGCCGGGCAGAAGGCAGCGAGGGCGAAGGCGGAGCGGCAGCAGCCCGCCGGGCAGCCGCCCCCAGGCGGCGCGCCAGCTGCGCTGGAGGACAAGGTGCAGGGATTCCATCGGCTTGGCTGATAGGCGCCGGTGCGGAGCGCCGGGGGTCACGGCCGGTCAGGCCTCTGCCGCTGTGGCATGGGCCTTCGGCAAGCGCCTGGAATCGGCGGGAAATTGCCCGTTGAACTCACAGAATGTTGTATGCAGTTTAACTGCGGAGACGAGACATCTCCCGGCGTCCTGAACCCGGGCTTGCCGGGTTGCGTGGTAGCGCCGGGCCTTCCCGTCGCGGAAAGGCTCCACCCCTGGCCCGTCCCTATGCGCTCACGCCGCTCAGCCCGGAGGATCCGGGCTTGCGGCGCGCCATTCACGGCTACAGCACGGCCGGCACCTGGCGGCGGCTGGCCTTCCGGGCCGGGCAGGGTGGGGCTCGAGATCGCCACCGCCCTGCCGCGCGACCTGCCGCCGCGCCCTGGCCGGCGGCGGCGCCGCCGCTGCTGCGGCTGGAGCCGGGGTGCGACCCGCGGCCGGATGCCGCTTCCGTCGCGCTCTACGTCCACTACGCCGCCTCCGGCCAGGTCTCGGAGATGGTGCGGCGGCAGCTCGCCGGCCTCGCCGCGGCCGGCTTCGCCATCGTCTTCATCAGCATGGCCGAGCGGCTGCCGGAGCCCGACTGGCAGGTGGCGCGGCAGCATTGCGCGCTGGTCGCGCAGCGGCGCAACTTCGGCCGCGACTTCGGCGCCTGGCAGGACCTGGCCGCCGAGGCCCGGCGGCGCTGGCCCGGCGCGACCGAGCTGCTGCTGGCCAACGACGGCGTGCTCGGCCCGATCCTGCCGCTGCCGCCGGTGCTCGCCGCGCTGCGCGCGGGCGGCGCGAGGCTGTTCGGCCTGACCGAGAGCATCCAGGGCGGGCCGCACACCTGCAGAGCTACTTCCTGCTGGCGCGCGGCGCCGCCGCCACCGCCGACCTGTTCGGCTTCCTGGCGGCCATGCGGATGAGCCATTCGAAGTGGCTGGTGGTGCAGCGCGGCGAGCTGCGCCTGGCGCGCTGGATGCGCGGCCGCGGCCGCCAGGTGGCGGCGCTGTTCGGCTACCACCGGCTGGTCGCCGCGGCCCTCGGCGTGGCGGAGGAGCGGGCACGGCTGGCAGCCTCCCACCCGCTGCTGCGCGCGCTCGAGGCGCTGCCGCCGGCGGCGCGCGAGGCGCTTCTTCTGTCGCAGCCGCTGAACCCGACGCATCATTTCTGGCACGCCCTGGTGCGGCAGCTGGGCTTCCCCTTCCTGAAGACCGAGCTGGTGCGCCGCAGCCCCGGCCGGCTGCCCGGGATCGAGGGCTGGCGGGCCCTCGTGCCAGCCGCGGCGCCCTGCCCGGTGCCGGTGATCGAGGGCGCATCTGCAGGTCATGGACGCCCACGCTTCAAAAAACGAAACGCCAGCCGCAGCTGGCGCTGGACAGGATCGCCCCGCGCGGCATGGATTCGGCGGAAGTATTCCGGCGCCGGAGCGTCGCCTCGGCGCGCACCCCCGGCGCCGAAAGCGCCAGGATATTGTATGCAGATCCGATGGACTAGCCGCCGCCGACGCCATGGGCCTGCCGCTGCATTGCGCCGGCCCGGCCAGGCTGGCGGCGCTGCGGGACAGCCTGCCGGCCGAGGGCGGCCGGCTTCCTCGACGCCTCGGGCTTCGAGGGCGCGGCCGCAGGAAATCCGCCTGCTGCCGGGCCCCGGCGGCATCGGCGGCGCGGTGCTCGGCCTGGGCGAGGGCCCGCCGACCCCTGGTCCTTCGGCGGCCTGCCGCATGCCTGCCCGCCGGCAGTGCCTGGCGCCTGGCGGATGCGGCGCATGCCGCGCCGGCGGTGCTCGGCTGGTGCCTCGGCGCCTATCGCTACACCCGCTTCAAGCCCGCCGGCCGAGCGCCGGCGCGGCTGGATGCCGCCGCCGGGGACCGGGCGGGCGGTGCATACCGCCGCCGCCATCCTGCTGGCGCGCGACCTGAGTAGAACACCCCGGCCAACCTGCTCGGCCCCGAGGAGCTAGCGGCCGCCGCCGCTGGCGCTGGCGGCGCAGCACGGCGCCCGCTGCGGCAGCGTGGTGCAGGGCGCGGCACTGGAGGAGGGCTTCCCGGCGCTGGCCACCGTCGGCCAGGCCAGCGCGCGGCCGCCGCGCGTCGCCATCCTGGAATGGGGGCGGCCGGAGGCGCCGCTGGTGCGCGCTCTGCGGCAAGGGGTCCCAGCCGGACTCCGGCGGGCTCTGACCTCAAGCCCGGCTCCGGCATGCTTGCGGATGAAGAAGGGATATGCGGCGGCGCCGCCCTGGTGCTGGGGGTGGCGGACCCTGGTCATGCGGCTCCGGCCTGCCGGTGCGGCTGCTGGTGCTGGTGGGCGCGGTGGAGAATGCGGTCGGCGGCATACGCCTTCCGGCCGCTCGACGTGCTGCGTACCCGGGCCGGGCTGATCCGTGGAGGTGGAGCGCAGCACCGATGCCGAGGGGAAGGCTGGTGCTGGCCGACCTGCTGGCCTTCGCGGCGGAGCGGGATCCGGCTGCTGCTGGTCGATTGCGCGACGCTGACCGGCGCGGCGCGGGTGGCGCTGGGCCCCGACCTGCCGGCGCTGATGACCCCGGACGATGCCCTGGCCGCGGCGCTGCTGGCGGCGGGCCGCGGCCGCCGACCCGGTATGGCGGCTGCCGTTGTACGCCGGTTACGATTCATGGCTCGATAGCACCGTTGCGGACATGAACAACGTCTCATCCCGTCCCATGGCGGGCGCTATCGTTGGCGGTTTATTCTTGCAACGTTTCGTGCCGGCGTCTATGCGGTGGGCCCATCTCGACGTTTATGCCTGGAATGATAACAGCCGTCCCGGGCGTCCTGAGGGGGCGAGGCGCAGGCGCTCAGGGCATTGGTCGGCGCCATCGAGACTCTGTTCGGTGGCATACCGGGGCCGGGCCGGTAACGACAACGAGATGCCGGGGGAACTTTTCGGGTTGGACGGCTCTCAGAATAGCAGGATGCGTTACCCCGTCTGTAGTGCCTGCAAACTGATTGTGCCGGGCCTGGGCGCGAGCGCCCCGGTCCGAGTCAGCCGAGGAGAGCCCATAAGGGGCGAGGGGATTGGAGCTATGGCGGTACAGAGCAACCCCGACCAGCTGGTCGGTATTCTTCGAGACACGGTTGTCGCACTGGTGCGGCGCGACGGTCCGGACCTGTCGGCACGTCAGCTCGGCGTGTTCCTGACTGTCTACCTGACCGACGGCCCGCATACCGTGCGCGGCCTGGCGGCGGAATGAACGTATCCAAGCCGGCGATCACCCGGGCGCTCGACCGCCTTGGCGAGCTGGATCTGGCGCGCCGCAAGGTGGACCCGATGGACCGCCGCAGCGTCATCGTGCAGCGGACCCTGAAGGGCACCGCCTTCCTGCGCGACATGCGCCAGATCATGTCCGAAGCCGAGACGCACCTGCACAGCGCGGGCGGCGAGGCCGGGGCGGCGAATGCCGAACCGGGCCGCGAGGCGCGCCGGGCCGGCTGAAGCGCGCCCGCCCACCCGATTGCCGGGTGGGCCGGTGCCGTGCAGGTCGCGGCCCCGGGATGGCCACCGCAAGGGGGTGGCACTTCCCAAGGCTCGTTACTTGCCGGCCGGCTCAGTAGCCCAGCGTAAAATCCACCAGGTTCTGTACCGGCCGCCCGTCCCGGGCGCGCCGGATGTTCTCCACCACCTGCGGTGCGGCGCTCTGCGGAATGGTGATGCTCGCCGCATGCGGCGTCATTATCACTGCGTGGATGCGCCCAGAAGGGGTGGTCGGACGGCAACGGCTCCGGCTCGAAGACATCCAGCGCGGCGGCGGCGATATGGCCACCGTCCAGCGCCGCCAGAAGGTCCGGCTGCACCACATGGCCACCGCGGGCGCCGTTCACCAGGAAGGCGCCGCGCGGCAGCAGCCCCAGGGTCCGCGCGTCCAGCACGCCGCGGGTGTCGGGGGTCAGCGGCAGCAGGCAGACCAGGATGTCGGTCTGCGGCAGCATGGCCGCCAGCCCGTCGGGGCCATGGAAGCCCTGGACTCCGGGGATTTCCTTCGGCCCGCGCGACCAGCCCATGACCGGGAAGCCGAGCGCCACGAGCGCCTTGGCTGCGGCGGTCGCCAAGCTCGCCGACGCCGAGGATCCGATGCGGCGCGCGGCGGTGTCGGGCGCAGGCAGCTCGTCCCAGATCCGCGCCGCCTGCTGGGCGCGGTAGTCGAGGTCCTGGCGGTGGAAGCGCAGCACGTTCAGCAGGACCCATTCGGTCATGCCGGTGGTCAGCCGCGCATCCTTGAGCCGCGCCACCGGCACGCCGGGCGGTGGCCCGGGCGGGCGCAGCAGGTGGTCGACGCCGGCGCCCATCGAGCAGATCAGCCTGAGGTTCGGGTAGGCCCGCAGTGCCGCCAGGTCCTGCGCGCCCCACATCACCACCACGTCGATCTCGGCGGGATCGGGCGCCTCGTCACGCCCGCGGATGTCGAGGCTCGGGTCGACCGCCAGCAGCGCCTGCCGCCAGGCCTCCACCGTGCTCGCCGCGGCGCTCTTGTTGGTCGCCAGCAGAATGGCCATCACTGCTCCTGCATCATGTGCCCGGTGGGCAGGGTTTCCAGCCCCTCTGGCAGGTCGCGCACCCAGGCGCGCCAGTCCTGCCGGCGCGTCGCCGCGCGTTCCGTGCCGTCCGGCAGCTTCGCATAGAGGCTCAGCACGCCCTGCGACCACCAGAAGTCGAAGTTCTTCTCGCTGGCCAGGACCATGGCGGCGGTGCGGTCGAAGACGCCGTCCTTCACCCGCGGCATGTACCTGCCCAGCCACCAGAAGCAGCCGGCCGCCAGGATCGCAGCGCCGAGATAGAAGTGCACCAGCATGGTGGCGCCGAAGGAGCCGACCAGGATCAGCGCCGGCGGCACCACGTTCTCCAGCGACTGGTAGACCGGCGTGCCCGGGCTGTTCATCTTGCGGATATGGACGCCGAGCTTGGCCTTGTCGGCATCCAGCAGCTCGCGCAGGCGCTCCAGCTCGGTCGTCACGTGCGGTGGGTCCCCTCGACCGCCCGGAGATCGAAGGCGGCGGCCATGAGGGCGCGGGTATAGGGCTGGCTGGGCGCGGCGGTAAGCCTCTCGGCATCGCCTTCCTCCACCACGCGGCCATCCTTCAGCACGACGATGCGATGGGCCAGCGCCCGCACCACCCGGAGATCGTGGCTGATGAACAGGTAGGCCAGCCGGTGCCTCGCCTGCAGCGCCCGCAGCAGCTCCACCACCTGGGCCTGGACCGAGACGTCGAGCGCGCTGGTCGGCTCGTCCAGCACCACCAGGCGGGGCTTGAGGACCAGGGCGCGGGCGATGGCGATGCGCTGGCGCTGGCCGCCGCTGAACTCGTGCGGGTAGCGGCCGGCGGCGGTGGGATCGAGCCCCACCTCCTCCAGCGCCTGGGCGACCGCCGCGTCGCGGGCGGCGCGGGTCAGGCCGGGCTCGTGCACCTCGAGCCCTTCGCCGATGATCTCGCCGGCAGACAGCCGCGGCGAGAGCGAGCCGTAGGGGTCCTGGAAGACGATCTGCATGCGCCGGCGCAGCGGCCGCATCGCGGCGCGGGAGAGCGGCTGGATGTCGCCGCCCTCGAAGCGGATGGCGCCCTCGCTGCCTTCGAGCTTCAGCAGGGCGAGGCCGAGCGTGGTCTTGCCGCTGCCGCTCTCCCCGACCAGGCCGACCGTCTCGCCTTCGCGGATCGAGAGGCTGACGCCGTCCACCGCCTTCACGGAAACCCACCGTCCGCCGCAGCAGGCCGCGCCGGATGGGGAAGTGGACCTTGATGGCGTCCCCGGCGAGGACCTGCGCGGCGCCGGCGGGCACGGCGGCGGGGCGGCCGCGCGGCTCCGTCGCCAGCAGCATGCGGGTGTAGGGGTGGCGCGGGTCGGCGAAGATCGCCGCGGTCGCGCCCTGCTCCACCGCCTCGCCGTCCTTCATCACCACCACGCGGTCGGCGTGGCGGCGGACGATCTGCAGGTCGTGGGTGATCAGCAGCATCGCCATGCCGAGGCGGCGCTTGAGGTCCTGCAGCAGCTCCAGGATCTGCGCCTGGATGGTGACGTCGAGCGCGGTCGTCGGCTCGTCGGCGATCAGCAGCTTCGGGCCGTTGGCGAGCGCCGCCGCGATCATCACGCGCTGGCGCTGCCCGCCAGAGAGCTGGTGCGGATAGGCGTTGAGACGGTCCTCGGCCTGCGGCAGGCCTGCCTGGTGCAGCAGGTGCAGCACGCGGTCACGCAGGGCTCCGCCCGACAAGGGCTGGTGGAGGGTGATCGCCTCCCCCACCTGCCGGGCGATGGTGTGGAGCGGGTTGAGCGAGGTCATCGGCTCCTGGAACACCATCCCGGCGGTGCCGCCGCGGAGGTGGCGGAGCGCGGCCTCGTCGGCCGTGAGGACATCGACGCCGTCGAGGGTAATGCGGCCGCTGGGATTGCTGCCGCTGGGCGGCAACAGGCGGAGCGCGGAGAGGGCGGTGACGGACTTGCCGCTACCTGATTCGCCGACGAGGGCCACCGTCTCCCCGGGGTCGACGTGAAATGAGACGCCGCGCACGACGGTGCGGCCGGCGAAGGCGACCGAGAGGTCCTCGACGCGGAGCAGGGTCATGCGAAGGAAAAGGCCGGGGAGAAGGTATTCTCCCCGGACACCTCATCTATTTTTGTGGGTTGGTATTCGCCGCGTGGCGGGTGACGACTCGGAGAAACAGATGAGGGGTTGGACGCATGCGTCCAACGGGGAGAATACCTTCTCCCCAATCTTCCGTCCCGTCATCGCCCGCCCCCGGCAGCTTCCGCGGATCGAAGGCGTCCCGCACCGCCTCTCCCACGAAGATCAGCAAGGTCAGCAACCCACCCAGCACCACGAAGCCGGTGAAGGCCAGCCAGGGCGCCTGCAGGTTGTTCTTGCCCTGCCCCAGCAACTCCCCGAGCGAAGGCGCGCCTGGCGGCAGGCCGAAGCCGAGGAAGTCGAGCGAGGCGAGCACGGTGACCGAGCCCGACAGGATGAAGGGCAGGAAGGTCAGCGTCGCCACCATCGCGTTCGGCAGGATGTGCCGCACCATCAGCCGCGTGTCGGACACGCCGAGGGCACGGGCGGCGCGGACATAGTCGAGGTTGCGGCCGCGCAGGGAATTCCGCCCGCACCACGCCCGTCAGCCCCATCCAGGAAAACAGCAGCAGGAAGATCAGCAGCGTCCAGAAACCCGGCTCGATGATCGAGGCCAGGATGATCAGCATGAGCAGCTGCGGCAGGCCCGACCAGATCTCGATGAAGCGCTGGAACAGCAGGTCCACCAATCCGCCATAGAAGCCCTGCACCGCCCCGGCGGCGATGCCGATGACCGAGGCGACGATGGTCAGGCTGAAGCCGAACAGGACCGAGGTGCGGAAGCCGTAGATGACGCGCGCCAGCACGTCCCGCGCCTGGTCATCTGTGCCGAGCCAATTCTGCGCCGTGGGCGGGGAGGGCGCCGGCTGCGGCAGGCCGAGCACCACCGTGTTGTAGGCGTAGGGGATGGCGGGCCAGAGGATCCAGCCGCGCGCGGCGATCTCCCGCAGCAGCTCCGGGTCGTGCCAATTGGCCTCGGTCGGCAGGCCGTCCGGGATGATGTCCTCCTCGGCATAATCGGCCAGCACGGGCACGAACCAGCGGCCGTCGATGCGGCCGACCAGCGGCCGGTCATTGGCGATGAACTCGGCGAAGAGGGTGACGACGAAGAGCGCGGCGAAGATCCAGAGCGACCAGTAGCCGCGCTTGTTGGCGCGGAAATTCGCCAGCCGGCGCTGCGTCAGCGGAGGTCATGGCTGGCTCACCGGCGCGCCTCGAAGTCGATGCGCGGGTCGACCAGCTGTATAGGCGAAGTCGCCGACGATCTGCATCACCAGGCCGAGCAGGGTGAAGATGTAGAGCGTGCCGAACATCACGGGGTAGTCGCGGCGGATCGCCGATTCGAAGCCGAGCAGGCCGAGCCCGTCGAGCGAGAAGATGATCTCCACCAGCAGCGCCCCGGTGAACAGGATGCCGATGAAGGCGGCGGGGAAGCCGGCGATGATCAGCAGCATGGCGTTGCGGAAGACGTGGCCGTAGAGCACGCGCGTCTCCCCGGCGCCCTTGGCCTTGGCCGTCACCGTGTACTGCTTGTGGATCTCCTCGAGGAAGGAGTTCTTGGTCAGCATGGTCAGCCCGGCGAAGCCGCCGATGACAAGCGCGAGGGTCGGCAGCACCATGTGCCAGGCATAGTCCAGCGCCCGGGCGGCGAAGGACGCGGCTTCCATCCCGGGCGAGAGCAGGCCGCGCAGCGGGAACCACTGCAGGAAGCTGCCGCCCGCGAACAGCACCACCAGCATGATGGCAAAGAGGAAGCCGGGGATCGCATAGCCCACCAGCACCACCGCCGATGTCCACAGGTCGAAGCGCGAGCCGTCCCGCACCGCCTTGCGGATGCCAAGCGGAATGGAGACCAGGTAGATGATCAGCGTGGACCAGAGGCCGAGCGAGATGGAGACCGGCATCTTCTCGACGATCAGCTCCGCCACCGGCTTGTCGCGGAACAGGCTGCGGCCGAGGTCGAAGCGGGCATAGCCGGACAGCATGGTCCAGAGCCTGTCCTGCCAGGGCTTGTCGAAGCCGAAGGCCCGCTCGATCTCGGCGACCACTGCCGGGTCCAGGCCGCGGGCGCCGCGGTAGCGGCTGCCCTCGCCGCTGGCGGAGGCGTCGCGCCGCTCCTGCGGCCGGGTCTCGCCCTGCGATTCGCCGGACAGCCGGCCGAGCGTGCTGCCGGCATTGCCCTTGATCTCGGCCAGCATCTGCTCGACCGGGCCGCCCGGGGCGATTGCGTGACGGCGAAGCTGATCAGGATGATGCCGAGCAGCGTCGGCACCACCAGGGCCAGGCGACGGAGGAGATAGGCCCCCATCCTAGGGCTTCGATTGCTGCGCTTCGCGCTTGCCCTGTTCGACCGCGCCGACCCGGTCCGGCTCGATCCACCAGCTGTCGATCGCCAGGTTGTAGCGGGGTTGCGCCCGGGACGGCCGAGCTTGTCCCAGTAGGCCACTCGGAAGGTGCGGCTGTGCCATTGCGGGATCATGTAGTCGTGCCAGAGCAGCACGCGGTCCAGCGCCCGGGTGCGGGCGACCAGCTCGGCCCGGTCGGGGGCGGCGCGATCAGCAGCTCGACCAGCGCATCGACCACCGGGTCGCAGATGCCCGACAGGTTCTGGCTGCCCGGCTTCTGCGCCTCGGCGCAGGTCCAGAAGTCGCGCTGCTCGTTGCCCGGCGAGAGGGATTGCGGCGCGCCGCCGACCGTCATGTCGTAGTCGAAGGCGTCGGTCCGCACCTCGTACTGCGCCGGGTCGGATGGTCCGCACGCGGGGCTCCATCCCCAGCCGCTGCAGGGTCTGCACATAGGGCAGGGCGATGCGCTCGAAGCTCGGCCCGTTCAGCAGGATCTCGAAGGCGAAGGGCTCGCCCTTCGCGTTGACCAGCTTGCGGTCCTTCACCACCCAGCCGGCCTGGCGCAGCAGGTCGAGCGCGCGGCGCAGGCCTTCGCGGTTATTGCCGGAGCCGTCGGTGACCGGCAGCTTGTATTCCTCGGTGAAGAGCCGGTCGGGCACCTTGCCGCGGTACTGCTCCAGGATCTCCAGCTCGCGCCCCTGCGGCAGGCCGCTCGAGGCCAGCTCGGAATTCGAGAAGTAGGAGGTCGTGCGGGTGTAGCTGCCGTAGAACAGGTTGGCGTTCATCCACTCGAAGTCGAAGACCTCGATCAGCGCGCGGCGGACGCGGGCATCCTGGAACAGCGGGCGGCGCAGGTTCACCGCGAAGGCCTGCATCCCCGTCGGCCGTTCGTGGCGGATCTCGTCGCGCTTCACCAGGCCCTTGCGCACCGCCGGGAAGTCGTAGGCGGTGGCCCATTCCTTGGCGATGTTCTCGGTGCGGAAGTCGATCTGCCCGGCCTTGAAGGCCTCCAGCGCGACCGTCGGGTCGCGGAAGTACTCGTAGCGGATGGTACCGGCATTCGCCGTGCCGCGCATCGTCGGCAGGTCGCGGCCCCAGTAGTCCTCCACCCGCCGATAGACCAGGCTGCGGCCGGACCTCGAAGCGCTCCAGCCGGTAGGGGCCTGAGCCGAGCGGGATTTCCTGCAGCGGCTTGGCGAAGTCGCGCCCTTCCCACCAATGCTTCGGCAGCACGGTGAGCTGGCCGAGGATCAGCGGCAGCTCGCGGTTCTCGTTGGTCTTGAAGCGGAAGACCACGCGGCGCGGGCCTTCGGCCACGGCCTCGGCCACGTCGGCATAGTAGGAACGGTAGGTCGGCCGGCCCTGCGTCCGCAGCGTCTCGAAGGTCCAGACCACGTCGGCCGCGGTCACCGGCCGGCCGTCGTGCCACTTCGCCGCCGGGTTCAGCTCGAAGGCCACCCAGTGTTGGTCGGCGGGCAGGTCGATGCGCTGGGCGAGGTGGACGTATTCGGTGCTCGGCTCGTCGTCGCTGTCGCGCAGCAGGGTGTCCCAGATACGGTTCAGGCCGACCGCCGCGGTGCCGCGCAGGATGAATGGGTTGAAGCTGTCGAAGCTGCCGAGGCCGTGCAGCACCAGCTCCCCGCCCTTCGGCGCGTTCGGGTTCACCCAGGGCCAGTGCGGGAAGTCGGCGGGCAGCGCCGGCTCGCCCAGCAGGGCGAGCGCATGGGTGCGGGTGACGCCGTCCGGCCCCGGGGTGCCGGCCGGCGTGGCGGCGCGGGCAGGGCGGCCGCGGAGGAGCGCGGGAAGGGCGAGGCCAAGGGTCGGCCCGATGGCCAGCAGGTCGCGGCGTTGCATCCCCGCAGGATGGGGGCTCGGGGCGGCGGCGACAACCTTTGCCGGCGCCGGCCGGCGGCCGGGCCCGGCTCAGCCCAGGCCGATCCAGTCCGGCCTGGAATAGACCACATAGGCGGCGCCGGCGAAGAGCCCGCCGGCATTGATGTCAGCCTCGGCCCCCACCAGGATTTCCGGCCGGCCGTCACCGTTCAGGTCCGGCAGCCAGTCCACCGCGCCGCCGAGCCCGGCATACTGGCCCTCGCCCATCAGCTTGATGCCGCCATGGCCCTGCGCCACCTCCGAGAGCAGGACCGGGGTGCCGTCCAGCTTGCCCCAGACGATGTAGAGCGCGCCGGAGTTCAGCCCGTTCTGGTCGTTGCCGGCCGCCCCGACCAGGATGTCCGGCAGCCCGTCGCCGTTCAGGTCCGGCACGCCGATGATGTTGCGGTAGCCGGGCTGGTCGTAGGGATTCTCGCCGATGATCTTGAACCCGGCGCTGGTGCCGGCATTGCCGGCGGCGATGGCGGCCAGGTCGATCGCCGCGGTGCCGGCCTGCGACATGACCAGGTAGGCGGCGCCGGCGGCATCGAGGCCGAAGGCCGAGACCAGCAGCTTCGGCCGGCCGTCGCCGTTCATGTCGGCCATGGCGGAGACGCCGTAGCCGAGGCCGCCGGCGCGCTCCCCGTCGATGACGTAGCCGCCCTGGCCGGCGGCGATGTCGGGCAGGTCGACGGTGGCGGCGTCGGTCTTGCCGAAGACGACATAGACCCGCTCCTCGCCCGGCGCACCGATCGCCATGTCGACCAGCCCGTCGCCGTTCTGGTCGCCGATCGCCGCGAGCGTGGAGCCGGCGCGGCCGTCGAAGCCGAAGCCGCGGATCCGGTAGCCGAGGGCGCTGGCACCGTCGATGTCGCCCAGCGTCACGTCGGCGCTGTCCGCCTTGCCCCAGACCACCCAGGCCGCGCCCCCTTGTAGGTGAGGTCGCCGATATCCGGCGCGCCGACCAGCAGGTCGTCCTTCCCGTCGCCGTTGAGGTCGCCGAGCGCGGCGACGGCATAGCCGGCATATTCCTGGTCCTGGCTGCCGAGGATCAGGTAGCCGTTGCCGCCGGGCGACCCCAGCGGCACCGGCCCGGCGGCATTGCCGCCGAAATAGACCGCGACGGCGCCGGCATCGGCGGCAGTGTAGTCGTAGGGGAACTCCATATTGCCGGATCGGGGTCGAAGAAGGCGTAGGCACCGTGCACCGAAACGTCGTGATGCGTGGCGCCGAGCGCGATGTCGGGGAGGCCGTCGCCGTTCACGTCGCCGGCGGCGCGGATGGGCGCGCCGGCATTGTCGCCATCCGCCATGCCGTCGAGCCGGAAGCCGAGCGCGCCGCCAAGCGCGCCGAGCGACAGGTCGCTGCCCCGCGCCGTGCCGTAGACCACGAAGGCGCCGCCGGAATCGCCGGCCGGGGTGTCCAGCCCGGGCACGCCGACCAGGATCTCCGCCAGCCCGTCGCCATTGCGGTCGGCGATGGCGGCGACCGAGCCGCCGGCCAGGTCGAAGGGCGCCGTGCCGGTGATCTTGAAGCCGTCGCCGCGCGCGGCGAGGCCGGCGATGCTGGCGGCGGCGGGGCCGGCGATGGGCCCGTCGGCCGCGCCGTCGATCGTCACCACGATCTCCTGGCGCGCCGTGCCGTCGGCCGACAGCACGGTCAGCCGGTCCGCCACCTGCTGCCCGGCCGCCAGCGCCTGCACCGCGGCGGAGGCATTGTCGAGCGTGTAGCTCCAGGCGCCGGTCGCGGCGTCGAAGCCGAAGCTGCCGTAGTCGCCGGCGAGCGAGGCGGGGTCGCGGAAGCCGGCCTGTCCCTGGTCGGGATCGTGCACCAGCAGCTGCCCACCTGCGGTCAGCGTGCCGTCCTCCGCCACCGTGCCGGTGGCCGTGCCGTCGATGCTCGCCGGGTCGTCGGCGCCCTGGATGGTGATGGTCACCGCCGCGGTGCCGGTGCCGTCGGCGGAGGCGACGAGGAAGCCGTCCGTCACCTGCTCGCCGGCGACCAGCGACTGCACCAGGGAGGGGGTGAGGAGGTAGGACCAGAAGCCGGTGGCGTCGATCGAGAAGCTGCCGTAGCGGCCGCTGCCGGCGGGCGGCTGGAAGCCGGAATCGCCATGGTCGGGATCGTCGTTCAGCAATTGGCCGTAGACGATCTGGGGACCGTCCTCGGTGATCGTGCGGGCGGTGTCGCCGCTGAGATGCGCGGCGTCGTTGGCGCCGGTGATGCTGACCGTGACGGTGGCATGGGCCGAGCCGTCCTGCGAGTGCAGGTCGAGCGTGTCGGTCGCCACCTCCCCCGCCGCGAGCCGCTGCACGAGCGCCGAGGCGTTGTCGAGCGCATAGCCCCAGCTCCCGGTCGCCCGGTCGAAGGTGAAGCTGCCGTAGCTGCCCATCTGCCAGTTGAAGCGGGCGGGGTCGGCATGGTCCTCGCCGCGGTCGGGATCGAGCACGGCGATCCGGCCGGCGGCGGCGGTGGTGCCGTCCTCCGTCACCGCCGCCGCCAGGTCGCCGGTGATCCGCGCCGCGTCCGGCGCGCCCTGGATGGTGACCAGGATCGTGCTGGTGGCGGTGCCGTCGAGCGAGGTGAGGACCAGGCTGTCGGTCCGCGTGTCGCTGCCGGTGAGGCCCTGGACCTGGGCGGCGGCGTTGTCGAGCGCATAGGTCCAGGCGTTGGTGGCGGGGTCGAAGGTGAAGCTGCCATAGTCGCCGAGCAGCGAGGCGGGCGGCTGGAAGCCGGCCTCCCCGGCATCGCCGTCGTAGACGAAGAGGGTGCCGGCGGCGGCGGTGCTGCCATCCTCGGCCACGGCGCCATAGGCATTGTCGGCGACGGCGTGGTCGTTGCTGCCGGCGATGGTGACGGTGATCGCCTGGCTGGCGCTGCCGTCCAGCGAATGGAGGGTGATCGCGTCGGTCACGGTCTGGCCGGCGCCGAGGCCCTGCACCGCCGCCAGCCCGTTCGAGAGAATGTAGCTCCAGCCACCGCTGGCCTGGTCGATGCTGAAGCTGCCGTAGCGGGCGAAGAGCGTGCCGGCCTCGGCGAGCCTCGCCTCCCCGGCATCCGGGTCGATGACGGTGAGCTGGCCCGAGGCGACGATGCCGGCATCCTCCGTCACGCTGCCCGTGGCGGTGCCGGTAATCCGGGCCGCATCGGCCGCGGCGGCCAGGGCCAGGGTGACGCTGCCGGTCGCGGTGCGGCCGACCGAGTCGCGCAGCGTGTAGCTGAAGCTGTCGGTACCGTTGACGTCGGCGGCCGGGGTGTAGGTGAAGGCGCCGTTCGCCTGCAGCAGGACGCTGCCGCCGCGCGCCGTGACGATGGTGTCGGCGAGCACGCTCAGCCCGCCCGCCTCGCTGGCATCGTTCGCCAGCAGGCCCTGGGCGGCGGTGACCGACAGCACCGCGTCCTCGGTCCCGGCATAGGCATCGGCGCCGGCGACCATCGGCGCCAGGACGTCGGCCACCGTCTTCACCGCGCCGTCGAGCCGCACCATGGCGCCGTCCACGTCGTGCAGCTCGAGCCGCAGGATGCTGGAGACGAAGGCGGCGCTGAAATCGGCGGCGGCGAGGTAATTGTCCAGGCGGACGAACTCGGCCTTCACCGCGGCGGTCATCTGGGCGCTGGTGGTGCTGTAGTAGAGCGTGTCGTTGCCGAGGCCGCCATAGATGGTGTCGCGGTCGCTGGCGAGGGTGCTGAGCGTGCCGCTGAGCGTCAGGAAGAAGCCGTCATCCCCGTCGCCGCCGACCATCAGGTCGCCTTCGGTGCCGCCATCGAAGCGGTCGTTGCCCCGGCCGCCGAGCAGCGTGTCGTTGCCGCCATAGCCGCGCAGCACCGCGACGTCCCGGGAGCCGACCGCGGAGGCTCCAGCAGGTCGTTCCCGGCGCCGCCGTCGAAGATGAACTGGGTCACGCGGGCACCTCGCCGGTTGCGGGATGGATGGAGTGTTTGCTAACCGTCCGTGATTGGGATCGGTTCGGTTCCATCCGTCAAGCAATCAGGGGGTGCCGGTCTGCGGGCATGATACCACCGACGGGCATTCTCAGTCGCCGAGCAGCCCCACCGCCTCGGCCAGCATCGCCGCGTCGCCCAGCGCCAGGACGCGCCCGTCGCCGCCGAGCCTCAGCGGCCTGCCGTCCCAGCCAGTGACCCGCCCGCCGGCGCCCTCCACCACGGGGACGATCGCCGCCCAGTCCCAGGGTTTCATCGTCGCCTCGCAGACCAGGTCCACCAGGCCGAGCGCCAGCAGCCCATAGGCATAGCAGTCGCCGCCCCAGGTCACCCGGCGGGCGGCGCCGCGCCGCCGCTCGAAGCCCGGCGATCGCCCGGCTCGAACATGTCGGGGCTGGTGCAGGACAGCTCGGCATTCCCGATGCTGGGGCAGGGCCGGCAGCGCGGCGTGCCGCCCAAGGGCGCGGTGAAGCGGGTCGGCTGGCCCTGGATGCCCAGCCAGCCGTTCGCCGGTGACCGGCTGGTCGATCATCCCGAGCACGGGGACGCCGCGGTGCAGCAGGCCGATCAGCGTACCGAAGAGCGGCCGTCCGGTGACGAAGGCCCGCGTCCCGTCGATCGGGTCGAGCACCCAGAGGTATTCCGCATCGGCCCGCTCCGGCCCGTATTCCTCGCCCCAGATGCCGTGGCCGGGGAAGCGGGCGCCGAGCAGGGCGCGCATCGCCAGCTCGGCCCCGCGGTCGGCTTCGGTCACCGGGCTGGCATCGCCCTTGGAATCGACCAGGAGCTGGGAGCGGAAGAGCGGGCGGATGATGGCGCCGGCCGCCTCGGCCGCGGCCTCCGCCGCCTCGATGAATTCCTGCATCCCCTGGCCCCCGTTTGCGCGCCAACGGGGGTTGGTTGGACACCGCGCTCATTCCTGTCCACGGCGGCCGCATGTCAGACCTCATCGCCTTCCAGGGCCTGCCCGGGCCTATTCCGACCTCGCCTGCCGCGCCGCGTATCCGGGCTGGCGGACGCTGCCCTGCCCCTCCTTCGAGGCGGCGATGGACGCGGTCCGCGCCGGCGAGGCGAAGCTCGCCATGTTGCCCTGCGAGGAATTCGCTCGCCGGCCAGGTGCCCGACATCCACCGGCTGCTGCCCGACAGCGGCCTTTCCGTCATCGGCGAGCATTTCGAGCGGGTGGAGCACTGCCTGCTGGCGCCGAGGGGCGCGACGCTGCAGACCCTGAAGCGCGCCCACAGCCACCCCGTCGCGCTCGGCCAGGTGCGGCTGATCCTGAAGGAGCTGCGGCTGGAGCCGGTGATCGAGGCCGACACCGCCGGCGCCGCCCACCTGATCGCCGAGCGCGGCGGCGTCGAGGACGCGGCCATCGCCAGCGCCCTCGCGGCCGGAGACCTACGGGCTCGAGATCCTGCGCCGCAACGTCGAGGACGCGGCGCACAACACTACGCGCTTCTACGTCTGCTCGCTGGGCAAGCCGGCGCCCTTCCGCGGCCCCTGCATCACCACCTTCGTCTTCCGCGTGCGGAACATCCCGGCCGCCCTCTACAAGGCGCTGGGCGGCTTCGCCACCAACGGGGTGAACATGACGAAGCTGGAAAGCTACATGCTGGACGGCGAGTTCACCGCGACGCAGTTTCTGGCCGACGTGGACGGGCACCCGGACGACCCGAACCTGGCGCGGGCGCTGGAGGAGCTGGCCTTCTTCTCCCGCGAGGTGAAGGTGCTGGGCGCCTATCCGGCGCATGCCTACCGGCTGGAGCACCAGGGGCGCTGATCCCGCCACCGGATCGCGTGTTGCGCCGCAGCAGGGGATGGGGCAGGGTCGGCGCATGCCGCAGCAAGCATTCCGGGGTAAGCCCGCCCTAGGCGCCGGACTTCCGTCGCCGCCGACTTCCCCTGCGTAATCCGGTGGCCGCCGCACGGCGGCCGCCCGCCGAAGAGCTGCCCCATGTCCCTGTCCAAGCTGCGCGCCGAATGGTCGCCGAACGTCACGCGCGACCTGCTGGCCGGCACCGTCGTCGCCCTGGCCCTGATCCCGGAGGCGATCGCCTTCTCCATCATCGCCGGGGTCGACCCGAAGCTCGGCCTCTATGCCTCCTTCTGCATCGCCGTCGTCACCGCCATCGCCGGCGGCCGCTTCGCGATGATCTCGGCCGCCACCGGCGCCACCGCGGTGGTGATGGTCACGCTGGTGCGCGACCACGGGGTGAACTACCTCTTCGCCGCGACCGTGCTGACCGGGCTGCTGCAACTGGTCGCCAGCGCGCTCCGGCTCGGCGACCTGATGCGCTTCGTCTCGCGCTCGGTCGTCACCGGCTTCGTCAATGCGCTGGCCATCCTGATCTTCCTGGCGCAGCCTGCCGGAGCTGTTCGGCCCCGGCTGGCAGCCCATGGGCTGGCCGGTCTATGCCATGGTCGCGGTGGGCCTCGGCATCATCTACCTGCTGCCGCGGCTGACCACCGCGGTGCCCTCGCCGCTGGTCGCCATCGTCCTGCTGACCGCCTTCTCGATGGCCACCGGCACCGACTTCCACAAGGTGGGCGACATGGGCGCGCTGCCGGGCGAGCTGCCGGCCTTCGCCTGGCCCATGGTGCCGCTGAACCTCGAGACGCTGCGGATCATCCTGCCCTATGCGCTGACGCTGGCCATGGTCGGGCTGCTGGAAAGCCTGATGACCGCGGCGATCATCGACGAGATGACCGACACGGATTCGAACAAGAACCGCGAATGCGCCAGGGCAGGGCCTCGGCAACATCGCCTCCGGCCTGTTCGGCGGCATGGCCGGCTGCGCGATGATCGGCCAGTCCGTCATCAACGTCTCCTCCGGCGGGCGGGGGCGGCTGTCCTGCCTCTGGGCCGGCGCCTTCCTGCTCTTCCTGATCGTCGTGCTCGGGCCCTGGGTGAAGCAGATCCCGATGCCGGCGCTGGTCGCCGTCATGGTAATGGTCTCGATCAACACCTTCCAGTGGCGCTCGCTGCGGACGCTGGTGACGCATCCGAAGAGCTCCAGCGTGGTGATGCTGGCCACCGTCGCGGTGGTGCTCGGGACGCATGACCTGGCCAAGGGCGTGCTGGTCGGCGTGGTCCTCAGCGGGCTGTTCTTCGCCCAGAAGATCTCGCGCTTCTTCGGCGTGGAATCGGCGTTGGATGCGGCGACGGGCATCCGGACCTACCGGGTCACCGGCCAGCTCTTCTTCGCCACGGCCGAGGCCTTCCACGGCGCCTTCGACTTCCGCGAGGCGCCGGAGGCGGTGGTGATCGACGTCCATGCCGCGCATTTCTGGGACATCACCGGCATCAACGCGCTGGACCGGGTGGTGCTGAGAATTCCGCCACCACGGCGTGCCGGTCGAGATCACCGGCATGAACGAGGCGAGCCGGACGCTGGTCGACCGGCTGGCGCAGCATGACAAGCCGGGGGCGGTGGCGGCGGGCCATTAGGGAAGGTCGGGGAGAAGGTATTCTCCCCGAACCCCTCATCTGATCTTCTCTGAATCGGCAGCCGCCGCGTGGCGAGGGGATACCTTCCCCTCCCCAAGCTTACCCCAGGCTCTCGCCGTGCAGCGTCTCGTCGAGGCCGATGCGCTCCTCCTCCTCGGAGACCCGCAGCCCGACCAGCGCGTCCACCACCCGCGTCAGGCCCCAGGTGACGCCGCCGCTCCAGGCGACGGTCGCCAGCACGCCGAGCGCCTGCACCCCGAGAAGCCCGATCCCGCCGGCATAGACGCCCTCCGGCACCGCCGCGGTGGCCGAGAGCGGGCCATGGGCGAGAATCCCGGTCAGCAGCATGCCCAGCATCCCGCCCACGCCATGCACGCCAAAGGCGTCCAGGCTGTCGTCGTAGCCGAGCCGGCGCTTCGCCTCCGTCACCGCCCAGAAGCAGGTGACGCCGGCCGAGGGCGCCGATCAGCAGCCGCCGCGCCGGGCAGCACGAAGCCGGCCGCCGGGGTGATGGCGACCAGCCCCGCCACCGCGCCGGAAATGGCGCCGAGCACGGTGGGCTTGCCGTGCCGCGCCCATTCCACCGCGGTCCAGGCGAGGGTCGCCGCCGCCGCCGCGGCCTGGGTTGCGACGATCGCCATGGCGGCGCGGCCATTCGCCCCGCCCGCGGCGCCGGAGTTGAAGCCGAGCCAGCCGACCCAGAGCAGCGAGGCGCCGAGCACCGCATAGGGCCAGGTTGTGGGGCGCCATGTTGTCATGCCCGTAGCCGAGCCGCTTGCCCAGGACGAGGGGGCGCAGACCAGAGCCGGCGATGCCGGAGTTCACCTCGACCACCGTGCCGCCGGCGAAGTCGGCCAAGCCCAGCAGGTTGAGCCAGCCGAGCGGCGCCCAGGCCCAGTGCGCCACTGGCGCATAGACCAGCAGCGCCCAGAGGCTGAGCAGCAGCAGCAGGGCGGAGAAATTTCATCCGGTCGGCGAAGGCGCCGGTGATGACCGCCGGGGTGATGATGAAGAAGGTCATCTGGTAGAACATGAAGACCGGCTCGGGGATGGTCAGCGGCAGCGGAGTTGGCGGTCGCGGCGCCCAGGGTGAAGGACCGGTCCCAGCCTTCCTCCATCCCGCGCAGCATGACGCGCGAGAGGTCGCCGATGAGGGCATTGCCGTCGCCGAAGGCGAGGCTGTAGCCGACGACCATCCAGAGCACCGTCATCAGCGCGCAGAGCACGAAGGACTGCGCCATGACCGCCAGGATGTTCTTCTTCCGCACCATGCCGCCGTAGAAGAAGGCGAGGCCGGGCACCGTCATCAAGCAGGACGAGCACGGCGGCGGTGAGCATCCAGGCGGTGTCGCCGGTGTCGATGCGCGGGGCGCCCTGCGCCCAGGCCGGGGCGGCGGCGAGCAGAGCCGGCCCGGCGAGCGGGGCGGCCAGAGATCGGTTCATGATGTGACTGCGTTCCCCTGGGCGAGTTGCGCGGGGCGCTGCCGGGGTGCCGCCGCTTTGCGCGGCTTTTGCCTGTCTTCTGCACAGGCCGGAAGTGTATTTCACGTAAACGAGAGAATTGTCGGGGTGACCGCCGCCCTGCGATGCCATGCCTGCCTGCTGTCCGTGCAGCCTGCCCGCATCGGTGGCGGCTTGGTCGCCGCGGGGACGTCTATGCCTCGACCGCGTGCGCCTTGAGGTCTTCCAGGCTGCAGACTTCCAGCGCGGCGATATGCGTCGCCTCGAGCAGCACCTTCGGCGCCATCCCGGCCGAGCGCGCCTCCTCCCATCGCGCGGCGCAGAGGCACCAGCGGTCGCCGGGCTTCCAGGCCGGCGAAGCCGGATTCCGGCCGCGGGGTCGAGAGGTCGTTGCCCCGAGCCTTGGAGAAGGCAAGGGAATTCGCGCGTCATCTCGGCGCAGACCACGTGCAGGCCGAGATCCTCCTGCCCCGTATTGCAGCAGCCGTCCCGGAAGAATCCGGTCAGCGGCGCGACGGAGCAGGGCAGCAGCGGACCGCCCAGGACGTTGCTGGCCGGGGGTTGTCCCCGGCCCGCGCCGCCCAGGACCGAGCCCGCCATCCGGCATCAGGCGGCCGCCCGGATCGCCGCCGCCAGCACTTCCTCGCTCACGCCGCCCGAGAAGCCCTCGAAGTTCTTCTCGAAGCGGGAGACGAGGTCGGCGGCGGTGCGGTCATAGGCGGCCTTGTCGGCCCAGGTGTTGCGCGGGTTCAGCACCTCGGCGGGCACGCCCGGCAGCGCTTTCGGGATCTGCAGGCCGAAGAAGGGGTCGGTCTCGAACTCCACCCTGGCCAGGCTGCCGTCGAGCGCCGCGCGCAGCAGGGCGCGGGTCACCTTGATCGACATCCGGCTGCCGGTGCCGTACGCGCCGCCCGACCAGCCGGTGTTGACCAGCCAGCAATCGGCGCCGTGCCGGTCGATCAGGTCGGACAGCAGCTTGCCGTAGACCTCCGGGTGGCGCGGCAGGAAGGGCGCGCCGAAGCAGGTGGAGAAGGTCGCCTGCGGCTCCTTGCCCAGGCCCTTCTCGGTCCCCGCCACGCGGGCGGTGTAGCCCGAGAGGAAGTGGTACATCGCCTGGGCCGAGGACAGCTTGGCGATCGGCGGCAGCACGCCGAAGGCGTCCGCCGTCAGCATCACCACGTTCTTCGGCAGCGCGGCGCGGCCGCCCGGCATGGTGTTCGGGATGAACTCCAGCGGGTAGCAGGACCGGGTGTTCTCGGTCAGCGAGCCGTCATCGAGGTCAAGCTTGCCGCGCTCATCCGCCACGACGTTCTCCAGCACCGCGCCGAAGCGGTGGGACGCGTCCCAGATCTGCGGCTCGGCCTCGCGCGAGAGGCGGATGACCTTGGCGTAGCAGCCGCCCTCGAAATTGAAGACGCCGGTATCCGACCAGCCATGCTCGTCGTCGCCGATCAGGCTGCGTTCCGGGTCGCTGGACAGCGTGGTCTTGCCGGTGCCCGAGAGGCCGAAGAACAGCGCGGTGTCGCCGGCCGGGCCCTGGTTGGCGCTGCAGTGCATCGGCAGCACGCCCTTGGCCGGCAGCAGCCAGTTCATCACGGTGAAGATCGACTTCTTGATCTCCCCGGCATAGCTGGTGCCGGCGATCAGGATGGTCTTCGCCGCGAAGGACAGCGCGATGCAGGTGCTGGTACGGCAGCCGTCCTCGGCCGGGTTCGCCTCGTATTCCGGGGCGTGCAGGATGGTGAAGTCCGGCGTGAAGCCGGCGAGGTCCTCGACCGGCGGCCGGATGAACATGTTGCGGGCGAACAGCGCGTGCCAGGCATTGGTCGTCACCAGCCGCACCTTGATGCGGTGCGCCGGGTCGGCGCCGGCATAGAGGTCCTGGGTGAAGAGCACCGGGCGGGCGCCGAGCCGAGGCCTGGACCTTGCTGCGCAGGCCGCGGAACTTCTCCGGCTGCATGGGCTGGTTGATCTTGCCCCACCAGATCTCGTCATGCACCTCGGGGTCGTCGACCACGAACTTGTCCTGCACGGACCGGCCGGTATGGACGCCGGTCACCGCCATGAAGGCGCCGTCGGCGGACAGCCGGCCCTCGCCGCGGCGGATCGCGTGCTCATACAGGCCCGGGGCCGTCAGGTTGGCATGGACGGTGGACCCAGTGGTCACACCCGTGCCGGCGAGGGCGCTCTCGGGCAGGCTCATGTATATTCCTCCAGGCGGGGCATCCCAAGGCCACGCCATTGCTGGGGGCCCGGGTCGGGACCCGCGGTGTCCATGCTGTCAAAGGCTAAATTACGGCGGCGGCTTACGATTCGCAACGTAACTGGCCACCGGGTTTTACAACCTCAAGTCATGCCAATCCTGGACGAGCCCCGCGGGCAGCGCGAATCAACTCGGCGCGGACTGCCTCCGGACCGTCTGCAGGGGCACTGAAATTAAGGCGAAGCACCCGCTCGCCCAACGCCAGGTCGGCGCCGTCCGGGTCGAGTGCAACCATCCGCCAGGCCCCGTCCCCGCCGCCCGGCAGGCCGGCGGCGATCGCCGCCACCGCCGCGGCATGGTCGGCATTCATGTGGTCGAGGATGCCCTGCTCGGCCGCCGCCAGCCCCGCCACCGCCGCCGGGTCGGGCAGCAGCTCCGCCCCGCGCAGCCTGAGCGCCCGGGCGAAGCCGCCGACCAGCTGCGCCGCGGCGGGGCTGACCCGCCACAGCGCGAAGTCGCCGAAATCGGCATAGAGCGCGGCATAGGGGTGCTTCGCCAGGAAGCGCGCCTTCAGCGCCGGCACCTCCGGCCCGGGCACCGCGGCGGCCAGGCCGGTCAGCGTCACCCGGGGCGCGGTCTGCGGATTGGCCTCGGCGGCCTGGCCCTGGAAGAACACGGCACAGCGCGGCTCGGCCCGCAGCTGGCGGGTATGCTCCGACAGGGAGGAGAGCAGCAGCAGGACCGAGAGGTCGCCGGTCGTGGCCGGGGTGACCAGGCTGGCGAAGGGCTGCCCGGCGGCCTGGGTCGCCAGGACCGCCGAGGCGGCGCCGCGGACCAGGCGGCGGGCCTCGAAAGCCGGGTTGTCGGTCACCATCTCGCTCCCGTCCGGGTTGCGCCACAATCCCGCACCATATTGGGTCCAATCATGGTTCGATGAGTCCCGGGCCCAGTCCCGGCGGAGAGCAACGCATGGCTGCCACGATCGCCCTGGTGGACGACGACCGCAATATCCTGACCTCCGTCTCCATGACCCTGGAACAGGAGGGGTTCCAGGTGCGCACCTATACGGACGGGGAGAGCGCCCTGCAGGGGCTGCTGGCCCGGCCGGCCGACCTCGCGGTGCTCGACATCAAGATGCCGCGGATGGACGGGATGGAGCTGCTGCAGCGCCTCCGCCAGCGCAGCGCCATGCCGGTGGTCTTCCTGACCAGCAAGGACGAGGAGGTCGACGAGCTGATGGGGCTGCGGCTCGGGGCCGACGACTACATCACCAAGCCCCTTCAGCCAGCGCCTGCTGCTGGAGCGCATCCGCGCCCTGCTGCGGCGGAACGAGGCGTCCCGCGCCGAAGCGAACGGCCAGCCCGCCGGCGGCGTCATCGTCCGCGGCGATCTGGTGCTGGACGAGACCAAGCACACCTGCGTCTGGAAGGGCACCGACATCCAGCTGACGGTGACCGAGTTCCTGCTGGTCAAGGCGTTGGCGCTGCGCCCGGGCATGGTGAAGAACCGCGACCAGCTGATCGATGCCGCCTATGGCGAGAACATCTATGTCGACGACCGCACCATCGATTCCCATGTTAAGCGGGTGCGGAAGAAGTTTCGCCAGGCGGACAACGACTTCGCGCAGATCGAGACGCTGTACGGGATCGGCTACCGCTACAAGGAGAGCTGACGGCCGGGCGGCCTATGCGGCGCGCGGATTTGGGGTCGGCTCCGCCACCTTGGCCAGGGTGTTGGAGTCGGTGTGGTGGAAGGGCTCGGCCCGGCCGCGGATCATCAGCACCGTGTCCTCGTCATAGGTCCAGGTGCCGTCCGGGTTCAGCGTCACGGTGGTGCGGTAGGAGTCGGTCCGTAAGGCTTCCTCCAGGAAGGGGTTCGAGCAGATCCCCCAGGTGAGCAGCCCGCGCTCCGCCCGCAACTCGAACCGCGTGGCATCGGGCTTCGCCTGGCCCACCGCCATGGCGACCTGGCCGCGCGGGATCGCCAGGGCCTGGATCACCCGTCTCCGTCGCCGGCTCCCACAGGAAGTAGCCGACCTGGTGGTGGTAGGTCCGCGTCTCCCCCGGGCGGACGGCGCGGATGGCGTAGTGCAGCCCATAGAGCAGCTTGCGGGCCGTTGGTCTGCGGGTCGATCGGCTGCAGCTCGAACCGCTCGACGAAGGCCTGGCGCCGCGCGCCCTCCCGCACCGGGTGGACGTCGTCGCCCCGCGCCCCTTCCCAGATGCCCGCCATGCGGCGCAGGGGGCCGAGGTTCCGCAAGGTATCGGGATCCACCTCCGCCGGCTCGGCGAAGATGTCGGCATGGGGCCTGGTCGTCACGGCGGGTCTCCGGAATGCGCCTGCCGGAACGATACCGCGTTCAGAATTCGGCCCTGAAGTGCGGCCGGGGCGGCATTGCTGGCCGCTGCGTTCCAAATGCGGCTCGCGCGTCCGGGGAGGGGCGGCCGGCCCGGCATCGGACCGGCCGGCGCGTCCGGTGCCGCGCGGCCGACCTCACCGAGGCAGCGGCGCGGCGGCGGCCGTGCTATGCCGGACCGGGGCGGCGGCCGCCGTCCCATCGCCCCGGCGCAGGATGCTCCATGCCCGATATCGGCCTGCCGCCCGAAACCGCCGTCCAGGCCAGCGCGCCGCCGCGCCGCCGCTGGGTCTCCCCTGCTGCGCCGCATCCTGCTGCTGAACATCCTGCCGCCGGCCCTGCTGGCCGCCGCCATGCTCTACCTCGACCAGTACCAGAACGGGCTGCTGGCGGCCGAGGTCGAGGCGATGCGGACCCAGGCGCGGATCTATGCCGGCGCCATCGCCGAGGCCGCGACCCGGCTGCAGGACGACCGCGCCGTGCTGGTGCCGGAGGCCGCCCGGCCGCTGCTGCGGCGGCTGGTGGACCCTTCGCCGAACACCCAGGCGCGGCTGTTCGACAATACCGGCCTGGTCGTCGCCGACAGCCGGGTGCGGGAAGGCGCCAGCGGCGCGGTGGTGACCGAGCCGCTGGCCCCGCCCGAGCCGCGCGGCGCCTTCTCGCTCACCGTCTCGGGCCTCTATGACCGCATGCTGTCGGTGGTGCCGCGCGGTGGGCGGACGGACGTCGACATCGACGTGAACCCCGACGCACCCTCCTTCGACTGGCAGCCCAATCTAGGCCCCGACCGGCGGGAGGAGCTGCGGCTGGCGCTCGAGGGCGGCGTCACCCCCTATATCCGCCGCACCGCCGATGGCCGCCTGCTGGTGAGCGTCGCCGAGCCCGCGCGGCGCGGCAACCAGTCGGTCGGCATCGTGCTGCTGACGCGGGAGGCGCGCGAGGTCGACCAGCGGCTGTTCGAGATCAGGGCCAGCGTGCTCGGCATCTTCGGCGTGGCGCTGGTGCTGACGGTGGCGCTGTCCTTCTACCTGGCGCAGACGCTCGCCAACCCGATCATGCAGCTGGCGGGCAGCGCCGCCGCCATGCGCCAGGGCGAGGGCCGGAGCGGCAGCGTGCCGCCCGCGCTGCTGGCGCGGGAGGACGAGATCGGCATCCTGGCGCGCGACCTGCAATCCGCGGCGCGCGCGCTCTGGGCGCGGATCGACACCAACGAGCGCTTCGCCGCCGACGTGGCGCATGAGCTCCGCAACCCGCTGACCAGCGTCCGCAGCGCGATCGAGACGCTGCGGCGGATCGAGAACCCGGAGCAGCGCAACCGCCTGCTGGCGATCATCGCCGAGGATGCGGTGCGGATGGACCGGCTGATCGCCGACATCTCCGACAGCTCGCGCGTCGATGCCGAGCTGTCGCGCACCGTCGCGGTGCCGGTCGACATCGCGCCGATCCTCTCGACGCTGGCCGAGCTGCACCAGGCGACGCGGAAGGCGGACGACCCGGCGGTGGTGCTGGAGGCGCCGGCCGAGAGGCTGGTGGTGCGCGGCGTTGAGGGGCGGGTTGTGCAGGTGCTGCGCAACCTGCTGGGCAATGCGCTGTCCTTCAGCCCGGAGCGCGGCCGGGTCTTCGTCCGCGCCCGCCCGGCCGGGGCGATGGTCGAGGTGGTGGTGGAGGACGAGGGGCCGGGCATCCCGGAGGCCAAGCTCGAGGGCATCTTCGAGCGGTTCTATTCCGAACGTCCGAGCGGCGAGCGCTTCGGCCAGCATTCCGGCCTCGGGCTTTCGATCTGCCGGCAGATCGTCGAGGGCCTGCGCGGCCGCATCGCCGCCGAGAACCGCCGGGACGCGGCGGGGAAGGTGATCGGGGCGCGGTTTATCGTGACGCTGCCGGTCGCGTAGCGACCGGCTTCGCGGCGCGTCCTGCAAAAGCCGTGACGCTGCCGGTCGCGTGAGCCGGCACCGCCGCGTCCCTGGCGCACGCCGCTCGTCTCCGCATGTTCCGCGCAGATCCGCACGGCGCGCGCACGCAGCCCTGTGCCCAGCGCCGGTTGCCAGCCTATATGCAGCCAGGGACAGGACTGCCGGCACCGCCGCGTCGGGCGGGCCGGAACGCGGGAAGAGCCACGGCATGGGCCAGATCGTCGTCGCCGAGTTCATGGAGGAAGCCGCGGTCGAGAGCCTGCGCGCCGCCCAGCCAACCCTCTACGACCCCCGTCTGCACGAGGACCCGCCGGCGCTCCGGGCGGCGCTGGCCGATGCCCGCGCCCTGATCGTCCGCAACCAGACCCGGGTGGATGCCGAGCTGCTGGCCGCGGCCCCGGCCTCAAGGTGCTCGGCCGGCTCGGCGTCGGGCTCTACAACATCGACTTGCCGGCCTGCCGGGCGCGGGAGATCGACGTCATCCCCGCTTCCGGCGCCAATGCCGATTCGGTCGCCGAATACGTCCTGCTGGCGATCGGCACGCTGCTGCGCGGGGCCTTCGCCGCGACCGGGGAGGTCGCCGCCGGCCGCTGGCCGCGCGACCGGCTGATCGGCGGCCGGGAGCTGGCGGGCAAGACGCTCGGCATCGTCGGCTTCGGCGATATCGGCCGCCGCGTCGCCCGGCTGGCCGAGGCCTTCCGCATGCGCATCCTCGGCCATGACCCGTTGATCTCCGCCACCCATGCCGACTGGTCGGAGACCAAGACCGAGATGGTGGGGCTCGAGGAGCTGCTCTCGCGCGCCGATGCGGTGACGCTGCACGTGCCGCTGGGGCCGGAGACGCATGGCTTGCTCTCGGCGCCGCAGCTCGCCCTGATGAAGCCGGATGCGGTGCTGGTGAACGCCGCCCGAGGCGGGGTGGTGGAGGAGGAGGCGCTGGCCGCGGCGCTGCGCGCGGGCCGGCTCGGCGGCGCCGCGCTCGATGTCTTCGAGACCGAGCCGCTGCCGCCCGCCTCGGTGCTGGCCGGCGTGCCCAACCTGCTGCTCACCCCGCATATCGCCGGCGCCACGGTCGAGAGCAATGCCCGGGTCTCTTCCCTGATCGCCGCCCGGGTGCTGGTGGCGCTGGCGATGTGCTGACGCGTTGACCCCGCGGCGGCGCTTCGGTACGCCGGCCGCGCAACGCCCCCGAGGGGCTCCCGGGGGAATGCATCCATGATCTCGCGCATCGCCGGCCGCCGTGCCGTGCTGGCCGGCGCCGCCCTGCTGCCGCTTGGCGCCGCGCGCGCGGCGCTGCCCGACCGTCCCCTGCGCCTAGTGCTCGGCTTCGCCGCCGGCAGCGCGGCCGGACGTGCTGGCGCGCCTGGTCGCCGAGGCGCTCAAGGACGCCCTGCCGGCCGGCGTGATCGTCGACAACCGCCCCGGCGCCGGCGGGCTGATCGCGGCGCAGGAGGTGGCAAGGACCGCCCCGGCCGACGGCACCGTGCTGCTGCTGGGCGAGGTCGGCCAGCTGGTCATGGCGCCCAGCACCTATGCCCGGCTGCCCTACGACCCGGCAAAGGACTTCGCCGCCGTCGCCCAGCTCGCCGCGGCCGACTTCGCCTTCGTCACCCCCGGCGCGCTGCCGGCCGGCGACCTCGCGGCCTATGTCGCCTGGGGCCGCGCGCAGCGGCAGCTCTCCATGGGCACCTTCGGCGCCGGGACGCCCGGGCATTTCGGCGCGGCGATGCTCGGCCAGGCGACCGGCCTGGCGGTGGAGCCGGTGCATTTCCGCTCGACCGGCGATGCCATGGGCGCGGTGCTGAACGGCACGGTGCAGGGCATGTTCGGCACCGTCGCGGTGGTGGCGCCGCATGTGAAGGCGGGCCGGCTGAAGGCACTGGCGGTGACCGGCCCGGCGCGCTCGCCGGTGCTGCCCGAGGTGCCGACCATGGCCGAGCTCGGCCAGCCGGGCTTGGGCTTCAGCGCCTGGTTCGGCCTGGTCGCGCCGGCCGCGACGCCCGCCCCGGTGCTGGCGGCGCTCGAGGCCGCGGTGCTGCGCGCCCTGGCCATGCCTGCCCAGCTGGCCCGGCTGCAGGAGGCCGGCTTCCGCCCCGCCGCGGCCGGCAGCGCGCCCTTCGCCGCGACGATGACGGCCGAGCGCGCCCGCTGGGCCGAGGTGGTGCGGGCGACCGGCTTCAAGGCGATCGAGTAGCGCGGCCGCGGTCCGGCGCGCGCCGGCCGGCAAGCCGGCCTCACCGCGCCAGCCTCTCCTCCGGGCAGTCCAGGGTGACGGCCAGCCCGGCGGGATCCGACCAGTCGAAGCCGACCTGGCCGCCGAGCTGGTGGGTCACGCTCTGCCGGATCAGCGTCGCGCCGAAGCCGCGCCGCTCCGGCGGGCCGGCAAGCGCGGGGCCGCCGGTCTCGCGCCAGACCAGGCGGATTGCCGGCGCCGTGGTCGCCTCCCAGGACAGCGCGACCCGGCCCTGCGGTTGCGACAGGGCGCCGTGCCGCGCCGAATTGGTGGCCAGCTCGTGCAGCGCCAGGGCCAGCGCCGCGGCGGCGGCCGGGCCGATGCCGACCGGCGGGCCGTGCAGGACGATGCGGCCGGCCGCATCGGCCGCTGGCCCCGACTCGGCGCCTGACTCCGCCCCGGCCTCCCCTGGGGGCCGGGTGCCGAAGGGGCCGAGCACCGCCGCGGCCAGGGCGGCGAGCGTGGTCGGGCGCAGGCCGCGCGCCGGGCCGCTGCCCGAGGCGTCCCGCACCAGGTCGTGCGCCACCGCCAGGGCGTTCACCCGGCCGCGCAGCGCAGCGGCCATGCCGGCCGGGTCGGCGGCGCCGCGCGCGGTGAACTGGATCAGCCCGTCGAAGACGGCGAACTGGTTCTTCACCCGGTGGTCCAGCTCGCGCACCAGCAGCTCCAGCGCGCGCTCGCCCGCCTTGCGGCCGGTGATGTCCTCGACCACCCCGGCATAGCGCCGCACCGCACCGTCGGCCTCCCGCACCGGCGCGCCGCGGGTGGCGATCCAGCGCGGTTCGGTGTCGCCGGCGCGGAGGATGCGGCATTCGCAGCGCAGCTCCATGCCCTCCGCCACCGCGGCGGCGAACTGCCGCGCCACCGCCTCGCGCTCCTCCGGCACGACATGGCCGAGGATTCGGCCAGCCGCCATTCCGCCAGCGGCTGCGGATGGCCGAAGAGCGCGTCGTGCCGCGGCGAGCGGGTGACGAGGCCGGAGCCGAGCTCGAGCTCCCAGGCGGCCAGGCCGGCTCCCTCGGTGGCCAGGCGGAGCCGCGCCGCGCCGTCGCGCAGCGCCGCCTCGCGCCCGCGCACCGCGGCGACCAGGGCGGCGATGGCGTCGGCGAGCGAGACCACCTCCCGCGCGCCGCGGCCGGGCGGCACCTCGGCCCGGGGTCGCGCCGCAGCCGCCCGGCGGCCGCGCACAGCTCGACCAGCGGGCGGGCGATGATCCCGGCCAGCAGCCAGCCCAGCGCTGCGGCCAGCGCGGTGGCGGCCAGGCCCCAGAGCATGACCTGCCCGGCCAGCTGCCGGGCCGGGGCGAAGGCCGCCGCCGCGTCGCGCCGCACCAGGACCGACCAGCCGAGCCCGTGATAGCTGCGGTGCCCGTGGGTCGGCGCATAGCCGACCAGCTTGCGGGGTGGCGGCCATCCCGCCGTCGGCCCGCCCGGGCTCGACCTGGCTGCCGCCGCGGCCGGCGGCGAGGTCGGCGGCGATCCCGGCCGCGAGCCGCGCCGGGGCCGCCTGGCGCGTGCCCGGCGGGCCGAGCAGGACCGTACCGTCGCGCGCGAGGATCAGCGCCTCGGCCGCCGGGTGGCGGGCCAGGACCGGCGCCATGACGTCCCGCTGGATGCCCTCCGCCCATTCCCAGTAGAGATGCGCGACGACCACGCCGACCAGGCTGCCATCCGGTCCCTGCACCGGCGCGGCGAGGTCGAGGAAGCGCGGCGGGCTGTCCCGCTGCCCGGCCGAGCACCTTCGCCATCAGCGCGCCGTCGTGCACCTCGCCGACGAAGGGTGTTCGCGGCCCTCGATGAAGTAGTCGCGGGCGGAGACGTCGACGCCCTCGAGCGCCCCGCTGCTGCTGACCTGCATGCGGCCGTCCGGGTCGACGAAGAACAGGATGGCGTAGTCGGGGTAGGTCTCGTGCAGCCGCTGCAGCACGGCGCGGCGGGCGGCGGGCGTCGCCGCCGGGTCGCGCATGCGGTATCGAGCGAGGCGGCGACCTGGATGTCGCGCAGCCGTTCGAACAGGCCGCGGTCGAGCAGGTCGGCGGCGCGTTCGGCGGTGGTGGCGATTCGGCGCCGATATCGGCCCGCAGGCGGCGGTCGGCCAGGTGGCCCGCGGCCAGCGAGACCGCCAGCGCGGCCAGCAGCCCGAGCAGGCCGAATGCGCCGGCGAGCACGGCGCGGAGCCCCGGATGCGCCGCTGCCCGGCCGGGCGCCCGCGCGCCCGGGCCATCCTCCGGCACCGCATCCATCCGGGGCACGGGCGCCGGCGACGCCTTCCCTTCCGGCAGGGTGGCGCGGTCGGCACCCTGGCCGGCATTGCTGCCATCCATGCTGGCCAATCCTGCGACACCGTCGAGCGGCCGAACCTACCAGACGGAAGGCGTGGCAGGGCATGGATTTTGATGATGAAAAATTCGCGAAAGGGAAACCGCGGGCGGTTCCCGCTCTGGTTGTCCAGGGGCGCGCCTGGCGGCCCGGGTGCGCCGGGGCGGCGGCTACACCGCGTGGATCCGCACCCGCACGCTGTCCGGCCGGCGTTCGCCGAACCCGACGAACAGGCTGCGGTGCAGCCAGGCATGCGCCGGCGCCGCGGTTTCGAAGACAGGGGCGGTGCGGAAATAGACCCGCTCCGGCGGCACGGGCTCGCCCCGCAGCAGCCGCGCCATGTCCTCCGGCGCCGCGTGGCGGATGCCGCGGTTCACCACATAGACCAGCGCGCCGTCATCCAGCTGCAGCGTGTAGCGGGCGACGATCTCGGTCACCCCGTCCGGCCGGATCACCTGGAAGTCGGCGCCGCCGGCCAGGATCTCCCCGGTCAGGCGCGGCCCGCCGACCCGGCCGCCGAGGATCGGAACGATCCGCCGCTCCCCCGCCGGGCCGGCGCCGACCACCAGCGGCGGCCCCACCGCGACCTCGACCTGGCCGATCAATCCCATCCCCTGCATCCCATTCATCGGCGTCTTTCCCTTCCCCCTGGCGTTGCCGCTTGGCCGGCGTCGCCCGGATGCCAACATGGATCGACATGCCTATAAGCGCCCATGTCTGACGCGCCCTTCCTGCCCCGGCCCCCCGACCCGAACCGCATCTGCGGCCCGGCCCCGGTGCGCGCCCTGTTCCTGCGCCGGCCGCAGCAGGTGCTTCGGCTGTTCTACACCGAGGAATGGCGCCGGCTGGCCGGGCCGCTCTGCAAGCACCTCGCCCGCACCCGCCGGCCCTATCGCGAAGTCGGGCCGGAGGAGCTGACCCGGATCGCCGGCACCCAGCACCATGGCGGCATCTGCGCCGTCGCCGTCGCCCTGCTTCGCCGCGCCGCTGCCCGGCCATGCCCTGCCGCCCGACCTGCCGCCGGCGCCCTTCCTGCCGGTGCTGGACGGCATCGGCAACCCGCACAACCTGGGCGCCATCGCCCGCTCCGCCGCCTTCTTCGGCGCCCGCGCCCTGCTGCTGTCCGGCGACCCCCGCCAGGCCGACCTGTCCGACGCCGCCTTCCGCACCGCCGAGGGCGGGCTCGAGCACCTCGAGGTGCTGCGGGCCCGCGACCTGGCGAACCTGCTGCGCGGCATGCGCGGCCGCTTCCTGACGGTCGCCGCCGTCGCCGCCGGCGGCGCCCGGCCCGAGGCGATCCCGCGCGACCGCCCGGTCGCCCTGGTGCTGGGCAACGAGGAGGAGGGGCTTTCCCAGGCGGCGCTCGACGCCTGCGAGGCCCGCATCACCCTGCCGGGCAGCGGGCTGGTCGAGAGCCTGAACGTGGCGCAGGCCGCGGCGGTGCTGTTCCATGCCCTCGGCGGTGCCGCGCCCCAGGGCGCGGCGTGAGCGCGACCGCGCCCGGCCCCGCCGGCCTCGACATCCGGTCGGAGGGCCAGGGGCGGCGCCTGGCCTTCCGCGGTGCGCTCGATGCCGCCGCCGCGGCGCGGCTCTGGCCGGAGGCGGTGCGCGCGGCGCGCGGCGCCCGGCCGCTCACGCTCGACCTCGGCGGCGTCACCGGGCTGGACACCGCCGGCGCCGTGCTGCTGCTGCGGCTGGAGCGGGAGGCGCGCCAGGCCGCATGGCAGGGGCTGGAAGCCGGGCCGCTGCGGGCGCTGCTGGACCGGACGCGGGAGGCGCTGGACCGTCCCGGGCCGCGGCCGCAGGAGGCGCTGCCCTTCCTCGGCCGGGTCGGCGAGGCGACGCTGCAGCGCGCCAAGGGCGCCGCCGCCCAGGTCGCCTTCCTCGGCGAATCGCTGGTGGCCGGCCTGGGCACCCTGCGGGCGCCCTGGCGGCTGCGCTGGCCGGAGGTGCTGCGGCACCTGGACGAGGCCGGGCTGCGCGCCTTCGGCCTGACCATCCTGCTCGGCTTCCTGATCGGCCTGATCCTGGCCTTCCAGTCCTCGATCCCGATGAAGCAGTTCGGCGCCGAGATCTTCATCCCGAACCTCGTCGGCATCTCCCTGCTGCGCGAGCTCGGGCCGCTGATGGCGGCCGTCATCCTCGCCGGCCGCACCGGCTCGGCCTATGCCGCCGAGCTCGGCACCATGACGGTGAACGAGGAGGTCGACGCGCTGCGGATCATGGGCATCGACCCGGTCGCCTGGCTGGTGCTGCCGCGGCTGCTGGCGGCGATGCTGGTCATGCCGGTGCTGGCGCTGCTGATGAACCTGGCGGGGCTGCTCGGCATGAGCGTGGTGATGGGCACGCTGGGCTTCCCGCTGGTCGCCGTGGTCAACCAGCTGCAGGCCTGGGTGCACCTGAAGGACCTGGCCGGCGGGCTGGCCAAGGCGGCGGCCTTCGGCCTCGCCATCGGCCTGGTCGGCTGCCGCGCCGGGCTCGGCGCCGGGCGGGGGCCGCGCGCGGTGGGCGATGCGGCGACCTCGGCCGTGGTGGGCGGCATCGTCTCCATCGTGCTGCTCGACGGCATCTTCGCCGTGCTGTTCTTCCGGCTGGGCTGGTAGGCCATGGCGGAGGACCCGGCGGCCGAGACCGTGATCCGCGTGCGCGACCTAGCGGCGCGCTTCGACGGCCGCACCATCTTCGAGCACGTCTCCTTCGACGTCCGCCGCGGCGAGGTCTTCGTCATCCTCGGCGGCTCGGGCTGCGGCAAGTCGACGCTGCTGAAGCACATGATCGGGCTCTACCCGCCGGCCGAGGGCAGCATCGAGATCCTTGGCGTGCGGATGAACGGGCTGGATGGGCCGGCGCGCGTCGCGCTGCTGCGGCGGATCGGGGTGATGTGGCAGTCGGGCGCGCTGTTCGGCTCCTCGACCCTGGCCGAGAACATCGAGGTGCCGCTCGAGGAGCACACCGGCCTGCCGGCCGAGGCGCGGGCGATGGTGGCGCGGGTCAAGCTCGGCCTGGTGGGGCTCTCGGACGCCGCCGGGCGGCTGCCGGCGGAGATCTCGGGAGGCATGGCCAAGCGGGCCGGCATCGCCCGGGCCATGGCGCTCGACCCGCCGATCCTCTTCCTCGACGAGCCCTCGGCGGGGCTCGACCCGATCACCTCGGCGGGGCTCGATGCCCTGATCAAGCCAATTGGCGCGCGACCTGGGGACCACATTCGTCGTGGTGACGCATGAGCTGCAGTCGATCCTGGCGATCGGCGACCGTTGCATCATGCTGGACAAGGAGGCAAAGGGCATGATTGCCGAAGGCGATCCGCGGCGGTTGCGCGACGAGAGCCAGAACCCCGTGGTGCGGGCCTTCTTCCGGCGCGAGGTGATGGCGTGATGGTCCCCGACATGATCCGTGGCGCGCCCCGCGCGGGCGGCGCTGAGATGCCGCAGGCAGGCGGGCTCTATCTTCGCGTCGGCGCGCTGGTGCTGGCCGGGCTGGCGCTCGGCATCGGCTTCATCCTGTTCCTGACCGCCGACCGGCTCAGCGGCAGCAGCCAGCAGTTCGAGACCTATATCCGCGAATCGGTGCAGGGACTCGAGGTCGGCGCGGCGGTGCGCTACCGCGGCGTCAGCATCGGCCGGATCTCCGAGATCGGGCTGGTCTCCGCCGAGTACCGCCGGCCGCAGGGCGACCCCTTCGGCGCCGCCTTCCAGCTGGTCTATGTCCGCTTCGCCGTGGACAATTCGCGCATCGGCGAGACGCCGAACGTCGAGGAGGCGATCAAGCTCGGCCTCAGGGTCCGCATCGCCGCGCAGGGCATCACCGGGGTGAACTACCTCGAGCTCGACTTCGTCGACCCGGAGCGCTACCCGCCGCGCGCGGTGCCCTGGGAGCCGCGCTACCCCTACGTGCCCGCCATTCCCTCCACCGTCGCCCAGGTGCAGAGCGCGGCGGAGCAGCTGCTGCAGAAGCTGCAGGAGGCCGACCTGCCGGCGCTGCTGGACAACGCCATCGGCCTGGTATCGGAACTGCGCGGCCAGGTGAAGGACGGCGACCTCGCGGTGACCCTGCGGGAGGCGGCCGGGCTGATGCGGACCCTGCGCGCCGCCGCGGTCGATGCCGACGTGGCCGGCATGGCGGCCGAGCTGCGCGGCACCGCGGCCGATGCGCGCAAGCTGCTCGGCAGCCGGGAGGTCAACCAGGTGCTGTCGAACGCCGCCGCGGCCACCGCCGACCTGCGCAGCGCGGCGGCGCGGCTGCCCGGCAGCATGACCAATCTCGACGCCTCGCTGCGCTCCGCCCGCAGCGCCACCACCGACATCCAGGCGGAGCTGGCGCCGATCCTGCGCGACCTGCGCGCCGCGGTCGCCAACCTGCGCGACACGACCGAGCAGCTGCGCCGCTATCCCTCCCAGGCCATCTTCGGCGCGCCGCCGCCCGCGCCCTCGGAATCCCGCCGATGAAACGCCGTGCCTTGATCCTCTCGGCCCTGGCGCTGCCCGCCTGCAGCGTGCTGCCCGACCGGCCCTACCAGCAGACCCAGCGCTTCATCCTGGCGCCGGAGCGGCCGGCCGGCCGGCCGCCGGCGAAGCGCGGCCCGGTGCTGCTGCTGCGGACCATGCGGGCCGCGCCGGGGCTCGACCAGCGAGGCCTGCGGGTGCTCGGCGCGCGGGACGACGTGACGGTCGATTTCTGGAGCGAATGGACCGCCCCGCCGGCCGACCTGGTGGAGGAGGCGCTGCGCCGCTGGCTGCTGGCCAGCGGGCGGTTCAGCGCGGTCACCGCACCCGGCTCCCGCCTGCGCGCCGACCTGGTGCTGGAAGGCGAGCTGACCCGGCTGCAGGCCGAGCCGGTGCAGGGCATCGCCCGCGCCTCGCTCTCGGCCCTGCTGCTGGCGAGCGGCAGCGTCGGCGACAACCGGGTGCTGGGGCAGTTCCTGGCCGACGGCACCGCGCCCCTGCCGGGCGGGCCGCGCGCCGATGGCAGGATGCCGGCCAGCGACGCGGCGGCGGCGATGTCGGCGGCGCTGGGCGATGCGCTGGCCCGGCTGGAAGCGGCGCTGGCCGGGGCGATCGCGAAGCGGTAGCCTGCAATCGTCCCGAGTGGGCCGCTCAGGGCGAAAATCGCCGGCTCGAGCGAAGCCGCACCGGCCTCAGTGGACCGCGCTGGGCTGGTGCGGGCTGTCCAGGCTGAAGCCGGGGATCTCCACGTCGAATCCCTCGCCGGTCTCTACCGCCACCATGTGGTAGGTGCCGCGCATGAAGCCGGAAGGCGTCGCCAGCGGCGTGCCCGAGGTGTATTCGAAGCTCTCGCCCGGATCGAGCACCGGCCTTTCGCCCACCACGCCGTCGCCATGCACCCGCTGGACGCGGCCCTGGCCGTCGGTGATCTGCCAGGTGCGCTTCAGCAGCTGCACCGCGCGCCGGCCCTCATTGGCGATGGTGACGCGGTAGGCCCAGGCATAGTGGCCGCGGCCGGGCTCCGACTGGTCTTCCAGGTAGTAGGTGCGGACGGTGACGCGCACCTCGCGCGTCACGGCGGTCCATTCCGGGCTGCGGGTCTCGGCCATGGCTGCTCCCCCGTTCTGGGGGAGAGTGCCATGGTCCCGCCGCCGCCAGAAGCGCCTATTCGGCGGCGCGCGCCACGCCGCCGCCGGCGGCGTCCAGCGCCGCGGCCAGGTCGTCGATCAAGTCGGCCACGTCCTCGAGCCCGATCGACAGGCGGATGGTGCCGTCGGTGATGCCGAGCTTCGCCCGTTCCTCGGCGCCGATCCGCATATGCGTGGTCGTCGCCGGGTGCGTCACCATCGACTTCGAATCGCCGAGATTGTTGGATACGTCGATCACCTGCAGCGCGTTGCAGAAGCGGAAGGCGGCGTCCTTGCCGCCGCGCAGCTCGAAGGTCACCAGCGTGCCGCCGCCCGACATCTGCCGCATCGCCAGCGCCTGCTGCGGATGGTCGGCGCGGAAGGGGTAGAGCGCGCGGGCGACCTCCGGCCGCTCGGCAAGGAAGTCGGCGACCTGCGCGGCGCTGCGGCACATCGCGTTGACCCGCAGCGACAGCGTCTCGAGGCCCTTCAGGATCACCCAGGCGTTGAACGGGCTGATCGCCGGCCCGGTGTTGCGGGTGAAGGGCTGCAGCACCTCCTCGACCCACTTCCTGCTGCCCAGCACGGCGCCGCCCAGCACCCGGCCCTGGCCGTCCATGTGCTTGGTGCAGGAATAGACCACCACGTCGGCACCGAGCTTCAGCGGCTGCTGCAGCAGCGGCGTGGCGAAGACGTTGTCGACCACGACGATGGCCCCGGCCCGGTGCGCGAGGTCGGCGACCGCGGCCAGGTCCACCATCTCGAGCATCGGGTTGGACGGGGTCTCCAGCAGCACCAGCGCCGCCGGCTTCGACAGGGCGTCCTGCCACTGCGCGAGGTCGCCGCCATCGACGAAGACGCTCTCGATGCCGTAGCGCGGCAGCAGGGTCGAGACGATCCAGTGGCAGGAGCCGAACAGCGCGCGGGAGGCGACGACGCGGTCGCCGGCCTTCAGGTGCGACAGCATCGCCGCATGCACCGCGGCCATGCCGGTCGCCGTCATCCGGCAGGCCTCGGCGCCCTCCAGCAGGGCTAGGCGCTGCTCCAGCATCTGCACCGTCGGATTGCCGAAACGGGAATACTGGTAGTGGGTCTCGGTGCCGTTGAAGGTCGCCTCGGCCTGCTCGGCGCTGTCGTAGACGAAGCCCGAGGTGAGGAACAAAGCCTCGGAGGTCTCGTCCATGCTGGAACGCATGGTGCCGCCGCGGACCAGCAGCGTGGCGGGGCGCAATCCACGGGGCGGCAGGGACTTGGACATGCGGAGGGACACCTTGGCCCCATCTGGGGCGACGATACGCGGCGTCCGGCCCGTTGAACGGGGCGGGGGGCGACGGGTCACCCCGACGGCCGTTTAGCGCGCTTGTTTCACCTCGCCGCAAGCTGGCCGGACAAATCGCGAGGGCCGGCCGCGGCCGACGGGCCTAGGCATACGTCCGGGCAGCGGGCGGGGTCAAGGCTGGAGGGGCGTCGCCCCTCCAGGCCACCCCGCCAGGGGGCTTCCTGAAAGGCTTGGGGCCTTTGGAAACCACGGGTCCTGCGCGAGGATGCGGAACCGCCGGGGAGCCCGACCATGACGCCGCCATTCCGAACGACCCGAAGGGCGGTGCTCGCCGCCGCCACGCTCGCCGCGCCCGCACGGGCGCAGGACGCCTGGCCCAGCCGCCCCGTCACCATCACCGTTCCCTGGGCGCCGGGCGGCTCCACCGATATCCTGGCGCGCACCCTGGCGGAGCCGCTGCGCCAGGCGCTCGGCCAGCCCGTGGTGGTGGAGAACCGCTCCGGCGCCTCGGGCAATATCGGCTCGGCCGCTGTCGCGCGCGCCGCGCCGGACGGGCATTCCTTGCTCTTCGCCACGATGAGCACGCATGCGATGAACCCGGCGCTGATGCGCGACATGCCCTTCGACGGGGTCGAGGACTTCACCGCGATCGCGCTGCTCGCCTTCGTGCTGAACACCATGGTGATCCACCCCTCGGTCCCCGCGCGGACCGTCGGCGAATCATCGCCCATGCGAAGGCCAATCCGGGGAAGCTCAGCTACGCCTCGGCCGGGCCGGGCTCCACCAACCACCTCTGCGCCGCGATGTTCTGCCGCATGGCCGGGATCGAGATGGTGCACGTGCCCTATCGCGGCGGGGCGCCGGCGGTGCTGGACACGGTGGCGGGGCAGGTGCAGCTGTTCTTCTCGGCGGGCACGCAGACCCTGCCGCATGTGCGGGAGGAAGGCTGCGCCTGCTGGCGGTCACCGAGGAGCACCGCAGCGCCCTGCTGCCGGAGGTGCCGACGGTGGCGGAGACACTGCCCGGCTACGCCATGGCGGTGTGGTACGGCGTGCTCGGCCCGCGCGGCATGCTGCCGGCGGTGGTGGCGCGGCTGAATGCCGAGATCAACCGCGCCCTGCTGCTGCCGGAGGTGAAGGGGAAGATGGCGGCGATCGGCGTCGAGGTCGCGCCCGAGGCGCCTGCCGACTTCGCCGCCCGCATGCGCGCCGATGCGGCGAAGTGGGGACGGGTGATCCGCGAGCTCGGCGTGACCGCGGGCGATGCCTGAGGCGCGGCTGTCCGCGGCGCAGCTCGCGCGCCTTGCCGCCGCGGCGCGCGACCCGGCGCCGCTGGCCCTGCTGCGCGCCGCCGATGCGGTGGGACGGGAGGCGATGGGCCACCAGCTCTGCACCGCGATGCGCTTCGACGCAGCGGCGATGACGGTGCGGCGGATCTACAGCTCGGACGAGATCGGCCTATCCGACCGGCGGCGCCAAGCCGAAGCGCGACACCGCATGGGGCCGCCAGGTGCTGCTGGAAGCCCAGGTTTTCGTCGGCGAGGGCGAGGCGGCGATCCGCGCGCATTTCGCCGACCACGCGCTGATTGCGGCCCTCGGCCTGCGCAGCATCGTCAATGTCCCGGTTTTGCTGGGCGGCGTATGCCGCGGCACGGTCAACTTCCTCTGGCCCGCGGCGGCGATCACGCCCGGGCGCCGGGCGATGGCGGGATTGCTGGGGCTGGTGGTCGCGGCCGACTGGGCTGTTCACGTCCAGTGACGCGCACGCGACCTCTCGCGTTTGTAAAGGGACAAGGACGGTTACTTGGCGCACACCCAACCCACGGGGGATTTTCTCGCTAAATCGAAGTGGTTATGGGGGATTGTTGCCATGCAGGTTTTGGTCGTCGAGGACGAGCCGCTGATCCGCATGTCGATCTGCGACCTGCTGGAGGAAGCCGGCTTCGCCTGCGTCGAGGCGTCCAATGCGCGGGAGGCGCTGGCGCTGCTGGGTGCCGGGCTGCGGCCGGCCATCCTGATGACCGACTACAATCTTGGCCCCGGGATGAACGGCCGGGCGCTGGCGCTCGAGGCGCTGGCCCGGCTGCCCGGCCTTGCCGTGGTGCATGTGACCGCCAATGCGGACTACCTGCTGGAGCATGGGCTGCAGGCGGCGGAACAGGTGATCGCCAAGCCCTTCAATGCGGCCACGCTGGTGGGAACGGCGCTGCGGCTGCAGGAGGCGGCCTGGTTCGGCGGCCTGATGGGCCCGGCGCCGCTGGAGCTGGCGCCGGTCGTGACCGCGGGGGCGGTGCTGGCGCCGTGAGCAGGATGGCGCGCCGATCACGCTTGTGAAAGGATTATTTTCCTGCAATCCTGCCGGCTTTGGCAGGAGCCCGGCGCATGACCCATCCCGCAGCCCCATCCCGCCCCGCCGCCGGTCCAGGGCTTTGTCCGAAAACGCGTCGCGGCCGCTGCACCCCGCCGATAAAATCCTCAAGGTGTTGAGCCGGATCGTCGCCCGGCCCTTGCAGGGGCAGGGTTTTTCGCCTGCCCTCCGGCACGCGGCTTCAACCGGATTGCGCGGCGTTGAGCCGCGACCGGCGCCCCTCCGGCCATCGGCTGCCGCGGCCTTCCCCGTCGCTCCGCCCGCGTGGTACCCCCGGCCGCATGAACCGACCTTCCGGCCGTGCGCCCGACGCCCTTCGCCATGTCGTCCTCGAGCCCGGCGTGGCCCGCCATGCCGAAGGCTCCTGCCGCATCCGCATGGGGGTGACCGAGGTGCTCTGCACCGCCTCGATCGAGACCCGCGTGCCGCCTTTCCTGCGCGGCACCGGCCAGGGCTGGGTGACGGCCGAATACGGCATGCTGCCCCGCGCCACCCATACCCGTGGCGACCGCGAGGCGGCGCGCGGCAAGCAGTCCGGCCGGACCCAGGAGATCCAGCGGCTGATCGGCCGGTCGCTGCGCGCCGTCACCGACCTGAAGGCGATGGGCGAGATGTCCATCACCCTCGACTGCGACGTGCTGACCGCCGATGGCGGCACCCGCTGCGCCAGCATCACCGGCGCCTGGGTGGCGCTGCACCTGGCCTTCCGCCACTGCCTCAAGATGAACGTCATCGCCACCATGCCGCTGAAGGACCAGGTGGCAGCGGTCTCCTGCGGCATCTGGCAGGGCGTGCCGGTGCTCGACCTCGACTACGAGGAGGACAGCAAGGCGCATACGGATGCGGATTTCGTCCTCACCGGCCGCGGCGGGATGGTGGAGATCCAGGGCACGGCGGAGGGCGAGCCCTTCTCCGAGCCGCAGCTGCTCGACCTGCTGAAGCTCGCCCGCCACGGCACGGACGAGCTGTTCCGCCGGCAGCGCGCCGCGGTGGGGATCGGCTGATGCCGTCCGATGACCGCAGCGGCGCAGGCCGCGAAGGTCTGAATCGGCCGGCCGACACCGCCGATGACCGCAGCGGCGCAGGCCGCGAAGGTCTGAATCGGCCAGCCAGTCACCGCCGGCTCGCGCCTGGCCGGCTGGTGCTGGCCAGCCACAATGCCGGCAAGCTGCGGGAGGTCGCGGCGCTGGTCGCCCCGCACGGGATGCAGGTCGTCTCGGTGGGCGAGCTCGGCCTGCCGGAGCCGGCGGAGACGGAGGACAGCTTCCTCGGCAATGCCACCATCAAGGCGTTGGCCGCGGCGCGCGCCGCCGGGCTGCCGGCGCTGGCCGACGATAGCGGCTTCTCGGTCGCCGCGCTCGGCGGCGATCCCGGCGTGCGGACCGCCGACTGGGCGGAGCGGCCGGAGGGCGGGCGCGACTATGCCATGGCGATGGCCAAGGTGGCGGCGCTGGCCGCGCCGCATGGGGACCGCCGCGCCTGGTTCACCTGCGCCCTGGTCCTCGCCTGGCCGGACGGCCATGTGGAGGGCTTCGAGGGAAGGGTGCACGGCACCTGGGTGCACCCGCCGCGCGGCGCGCGTGGCTTCGGCTACGACCCGATGTTCATCCCCGATGGCGGCACCGAGACCTTCGGCGAGATGGACCCGGCGGAGAAGCACCGCATCAGCCACCGCGCCCGGGCCTTCGCCCTGCTGCAAGCGGCCTGCCTGGCGCCGCCGGCGGGGTGAGCCGGCGCTCAGCCCTCCTCCGCCACCGCCTCCTCCGCCGGGGTATGGGCCTGCAGGCCATGCGCCAGCAGCCAGTCCCAGCCCTCTTCCGGCTCGTCCACCAGGCCGAAGAGCGAGAGGTCGTGCGAGATCGACCAGGCCGTGGCGGGCCAGGGCCTCGGAATTCACCACCTCCTCCCAGTACGCGCGGCCGAACAGCACCACGCCGACCGGCGGCGCCTTGCGGGTCTGCAGCAGGGTCAGCATCTCGAACAGCTCGTCGAAGGTGCCGAAGCCGCCGGGGAAGACCGCCAGCGCATTGGCCCGCATGGCGAAGTGCATCTTGCGCATGGCGAAGTAGTGGAAGCGGAAGGTCAGCGCCGGCGTGCTGTAGGCGTTCGGCGCCTGCTCGTGCGGCAGGGAGATGTTGAAGCCGATGCTGGGCGCGCCGACATCGGCGGCGCCCCGGTTGGCGGCCTCCATGATCCCGGGGCCGCCGCCGGTGGCGACGACGTTGTCGCGCAGCCGGCCCTCGGGCGCCAGCGCGCCGCCGCGCAGGGAGACGATGCGGGCGAACTCCCGCGCCTTCGCATACCAGGGCGCGAGGTGGGCGCGCGGCGTGCCCGGCACCGCCCGTTCGGGGGCGGGGATGCGGGCGCTGCCGAAGACCACCACGGTGCTGCGCACGCCCCAGTCGCGCAGCGCCAGCTCGGCCTTCTCGTATTCCATGGCGAAGCGGAGCGCGCGGGCCTCGTCGCGCCGCAGGAAATCCGGGTCCTCGACCGCCAGCCGGTAGCTGGGAGAAGCCATCTGCGCCGCGTTGTCGGTCATGCCGCCATCCTGTGCCTCGGACGGGTGTAGCATCCGGCATGGCCTCCGCGTTCCTCCTGACCCGCCGGCTGCTGCCGGCGCTCCTCCTCCCAGCCTGGCGCGGGCCGAGGGCGGGCGGGTCATGCGTCCGGCGCGGCGCCGCTGCAGGGGCCCGCGCACGCCGCCGGCGCGCTGGTCTGGGCGCACCAGCACTACTGGGACGGCCCGCCGCCCGGGCCGCCGCCCTTCCTCGGCCGCCTGCTGGGCCGGGGCTGGGACCTTTGGCGGCTGGACCGGCCGGCGGAGGCGACCACCATCACCCCCGGCCTCGACCCGCTGGAGGGCGGCGCCGAGGTGCTCGCGGCCGGCACCGCGCGGCTTCGGTCGGAGGGCTATCGCCGCATCGCGGTGGTCGGCGAGAGCCGCGGCGCCTTCATCATGCTGGTCGCGCTCCGCCACGCGCCGTTGGCCGAGGCGGTGCTGCTGATGGCGCCGGCGGCGCATGGTCCGCGGCCGGAGCGGCGGCCATCGGCGCTCGCGGCCTTCCGGGAGGCCTGCGCGGCGGCGGCGCCCGGCACGGTGCGGCGCGGCGGGCTCGTGCTGTTCGCCGACGACCCCTACGATCCCGACCCGGCGGCGCGCGCCGCGGCCTTCGCGGCCGGCATGGCCCGCTGCGGGGCGGAGGCCCTGGTGATCGACCGCCCGGCCGCGCCGACCGGCCATGGCGCTGCGCAGGACCCGTCCTTCGATGCGCTGTTCGGCGCCCGGCTGGCCGGCTTCCTCGGCGGTCAGGCCTGAGGCGCGAGCAGCGCCCGGCCGCGCGGCGTGGCGGAGACCTGCAGCCCTTCCGGCCCGCCGGGGCCGAGGACGACGAAGCCGCCTTCCAGTGCATCCTCCCAGACCGTGAGGCGGGGGCATGAGGTGCGCCAGGCCTCGATCACCTCGCGGTAGGGGCGGGGCTTGGCGGCGACCCAGGCGACCAGGTCGCGGACCAGGGGGGCGATGATCGTCTCGGACATGCGGGTCCTCCCTCAGGGCGCCACGGCGAGCAGCCAGCCGCCATAGGCGACATAGTAGCCGGAGACCACGGTGATCAGCCGGTCGGTCCAACGGCGGTACTGGACATCGGTCATGGTTTCCAGGATCCGCCGGGCGAGCGTGGTGCCGAGCATCGAGCAGAGGATGGCGACCCCGGCCACGGTCCAGTCGAGCCCCGCTGTCTGGTCCACCAGGGCGCCGAAATAGACCAGCTTGGTGGCATGGCCGAGGATCTGGCAGGCCGCCTTGGTGGCGACGATCTGCCGCCGGTCCAGCCCGCCGCCGAGGAAGAAGCGGTCGATCAGCGGGCCGGAGACGCCGGTCAGCAGCATCAGCGACATCGCGGCCGTGCCATAGGCCAGGCCCTGCACCGGGCTGCGCGGGTCGGGCGCCGCTCCTTCGGCAGCAGCTTCACCAGGAAGGGCGTGATGCCGAGGGCGAGCAGCGCCACCGGCTTGCCCGGCACCCAGCGCAGCAGGGACCACAGCAGCAGGGCCAGGGCGAAGCCGCCGCCGATGGCGGCGATCGGCCGCCAGACGATGTGCCTGCGCCAGAGGAGGGCGCGCCAGCCGTTCGAGGCCATCTGCGTCACCGCATGCAGCGCCATGGCCTCCGGCAGCGGCAGCAGGGCGAGCAGCACGCCGATCAGCACCAGCCCGCCAGCCATGCCGAAGATGCCGGAGAGGAAGGCGGTGCCGGTCATCACGACCGCAAGCAGGAGGATGGTGGGCAGGGCCATGCGGCTATTCCTTGTTGCCCATGGCATGCGCCCGTTGAGCCAGCGGCACAAACCGAGATAGCCTGGGCTGGCCTCAGCTTTCCTGAGGCTGACCCTCGAGGCAAACCCTGCGCCGCCTGCCCTTCCTGAATGGCATCCGCGCCTTCGAGGCGGCCGGCCGCACCGGCAGCTTCGCCGCGGCGGCGGCGAAGCTGCATGTCAGCCCGGCCGCCATCAGCCGCATGGTGAAGCTGCTGGAGGAACGCCTCGGCCTGGCGCTGTTCGAGCGGCGGGCCAACCGGTTGGCGCCGACCACCGCCGGCGCGCGCTACCTCGCCGGGCTCAGCCCGCTGCTGGATGGCCTCGCGGCGCTGACCGAGGAGGTGGCGGCGCTCGGCGGGCGGCAGGTGCTCACCCTCGGCGTCGGCCCGACCTTCGCCATCCGCTGGCTGATCCCGCGCTTGGTGGATTGGCAGCAGCGCCAGCCGGGGTGGAGGTGCGGATCACCACCGGCGGCGCCGCGGTGCCCTTCGCGCCGGACTGGACCTGCGGCATCCGGCTGGGGGAGGGGAACTGGCCCGGCCTCGTCTCCGTCCCGCTCTTCGCCGCCGACCTGACGCCGGTCTGCGCCCCGGGGCAGGCAGGGCGGCTGCGCACCCCGGCCGACCTCGCGCGGGCGAGCCTGCTGCGCGTCGGCCATGCCGCCGAGGACTGGCCGCGCTGGCTGGCCGCGGCCGGGCTGGCGGGCCTCCAGGCGCGCGGCCCGCTCTTCGACCATTACGGCCAGGCGCTGCAGGCGGCGGCCGACGGGCTCGGCGTGGCGATGGGCATCCGGCCCTATATCGACGACGACATCGCGGCCGGGCGGCTGGTGGCGCCCTTCGGGCTGACGGTCTCGAAGGGCATGGGCTGGTACCTCGTGCACCGGCCGCAGCGCGTGGCGGAGCCGGCCTTCGCCGCCTTCCTCGGCTGGATCACCGCGGCCGCCGCGGGCGGCACCGCGCCCCGTCCGCTTCCGGATTGACAGGCCCCGCGCGGCGCGCCTGCTATGCGCCGGAAATGCGGTCGCCCGACCAAAACGGCGGCCCTGGAGGGAAACATGTCCAAGCTGAAGCGCCGCGCCCCGCTGCCGGCGGCCGCCCTGCTGGCGGCGCTCGCCGCGTCGGATGCCGTTGCCCAGACTGCCCCCAGCATCGGCGCCACCGATATCGGCGGCGTGGTGACCGGCCCGGCCGGACCCGAGGCCGGCGTCTGGGTAATCGCCGAGACCACCGACCTGCCCACCGATCGCCAAGATCGTCGCCACCGACGATGCCGGGCGCTACGTCATCCCGGACCTGCCGACGGCGAGCTACAAGGTCTGGGTGCGCGGCTACGGGCTGGTCGACAGCCCGCGCGTCGATGGCGCCTTGGGCAAGCCGCTGAACCTCACCGCCACGCCGGCGCCGAGCGCGGCCGCGGCGGCCGAGGCCTATCCCGGCATGTATTGGTATTCGATGCTGAGGATCCCGGGCGCCGACCAATTCCCCGGCACCGGGGACGGGAAGGGCGGCAACGGCATCCCCGGATCCATGAAATCCCAGTATGCCTGGGTCGATACCGTCAAGCAGTCCTGCCAGTCCTGCCACGCGCTCGGCAGCCAGAACATCCGCCACCCGAAGAAGGAGCTGGGCGAGTTCGCCAACTCGACCGAGCTGTGGGCGCGGCGCATCCAGTCCGGCCAGGCCATGTCCAACATGGCGATCTCGATCGCCCGGCTCGGGCCGGAGAAGGGCCTCTCGCTCTATGCCGACTGGACCGACCGGATCGCCCGCGGCAAGCTGCCGAGCGACAAGCCCCGCAGGCCCGAGGGCCTCGAGCGCAACATGGTGGTCACGCTGTGGACTGGGCGGCGCCGACCAGCTACCTGCACGACGCCATCTCGACCGACAAGCGGAAGCCGACGCTCTTCCCCAACGGGCTGATCTACGGCTCGCCGGAGGAATCGACCGACGAGGTGCCGGTGCTGGACCCGGTCAACCACAAGACCTGGACGGTGCGGCACCCCTTCCGGCCGGGCACGCCGAGCCTGCTGGACGAGCCGCGCGGGCCCTCGCCCTTCTGGGGCGAGGAGGCGATCTGGGACGGCCATACCAGCAACCACAACCTGATCGTCGACGACCGCGGCCTGGTCTGGTTCGCCGCCCGCATCCGCGCCGCCGCCGACCAGCCGGAATGGTGCAAGGCCGGCAGCGACCATCCCTCGGCCAAGGTGGTGCCGATCAATGCCGGCCGGCACTTCTCGGTCTACGACCCGAAGACGCAGAAATCTCGACCTGATCGACACCTGCTTCGGCACCCACCACCTGTATTTCGGCTACGATGCCGACCAGACGCTCTGGACTAGCTGGGGCGGGCCGGCGGGCAATGTGGTGGGCTGGCTGAACACCCGGAAATACCTGGAGACGCGCGACGCCAAGGCCTCTCAGGGCTGGGCGCCGATGGTCGTCGACGTGCCCGGCTGGGGCAGGCGCGGCGAGTATGTCGAGGCGGACAAGCCGCTCGACCCCACCAAGCAGAAGCGGATCATCGCCGGCATGTACGGCGTGCAGCCGAGCCCGACCGATGGCTCGATCTGGGGCCAGTCGATGGACCGCGGCTTCTCCCGCATGGACATGCCGGGCTACCTGATCCGCTTCGTCCCCGGGGCGGACCCGACCAATACCGGCCTGACCGAGATCTTCCTGCCGCCGCCCGGCAGCTGGAGCCCGCGCGGGGTCGACGTGGACAGCAAGGGCGTGGTCTGGACCACGCTCGGCAGCGGCCACCTGGCGAGCTTCGACCGCAGCAAGTGCAAGGCGCCGATCAGCGGGCCGGCCGCGGCCACCGGCGAGCAATGCTACGAAGGCTGGACGTTGTACCGCTTCCCCGGCCCGCGATCTGCCGGCGTCGATCCTCGGGCAGCGCCGACCACGCCTATTACGTCTGGGTCGACCGCTTCAACACGCTCGGCCTCGGCAACGACGTGCCGATCGCCTCGACCAATGGCTCCGAGAGCCTGACGGTGCTGGTGGACGGCAAGCTGCACCAGTTGCACGTGCCCTACCCGGCGGGGTTCTTCACCAAGAACGTCGACGGGCGGATCGACGACCCGAACACGGGCTGGAAAGGCCGCGGTGTCTGGACAACGACCGGAACGCGGGCGCCCTTCCACAACGAGACGGGCAAGGGCGAGCGGCCGCGGGTCTTCAAGGTGCAGATGCGGCCGGATCCGCTGGCGCGCTGAGACAGGCGGGGCGGGGTGCCAGGTGCCCCGCCCCGCCTGTGTCACGGAGTGCAGCCCGTGGCGGGACCGATCGGCAGGCCTGCCACAGCCGCGTCCGGAACAATGGATTTCGGTTGCGCCTGGGCGTGAATAATGCCACCATGGGTGCATGTTTTTCATATCCTAGTATCGCCATCGAGCGGTGAGCCCGCGCAGTCAAGCTGCGGCTTCTGGGTCTAGGTATGGAGAGCCTGACATGCTCAAAACGATTTGGCGTGCGGTCGAGGTCTTTGCGGTCTTCGCAACCTTGAGCGCCTTTGCGGGCGGCTCGGTGGAAATCGGCCGCGATGGCAGCGTGACCCTTCGTCTCTACAAGCCGGCCTCCTCGGCGAGTGCGGTCGCAACGCAGGCCACGGAGTGCCGCATAGCACGCTTCCTGTCTCCCGAACCCACCTGCGCGGCCTGAACGGCTCGAAGGGCCGCTTCATCGCGCCAGGAACTGAGCCGCGCCGGCCCATTGGCCCGCGCCGCCGTTCCGGGCTAGACCCCCGCCCCATGCTCAAAGGCGTCCTCACCGTCGGCGGCTGGACCATGGCCAGCCGCGTCCTCGGCTTCGCGCGCGACATGCTGATCGCCTCGCGGCTCGGCGCCGGGCCCATGGCGGACGCCTTCTTCGTCGCGCTCAAGCTGCCCAACCTGTTTCGCCGGCTGTTCGGCGAGGGCGCCTTCAACGCCGCCTTCGTCCCCGCCTTCGCCGGGACACTGGCGGTGCAGGGGCCGGCCGTGGCGCGGCCAGCTTGCCGAGCGCATGGCGGCCTTGATGACCCTCTGGCTCTCGCTGCTGGTGGTGCTGGGCATCCTCGCCATGCCGCAGCTGATGTCGGTGCTGGCGCCGGGCTTCGTGGACGACCCCGCCAAGTTCCAGATGGCGATCGAGCTGACGCGGATCACCTTCCCCTATTTGCTGCTGATCTGCCTCACGGCCCTCGTTTCCGGCGTGCTCAACGGGCTCGACCGCTTCGCCGCCGCGGCCGCCGCGCCGATCTTCTTCAACCTGCTGTCCATGGCGGCGCTGCTGGTGCTCACGCCCTATGTGGCGACGCCGGCGCATGCGCTGGCCTGGGGCGTGACGCTGTCGGGCGCGGTGCAGCTCGGCCTCGTGCTCTGGGCCTGCGCCCGGGCCGGGATGCCGCTGCATTTCCTGAAGCTGCCGTCGCTGGCGCCGGAGGTGCGGCAGGTGCTGCGGCGGATGGGCCCGGGGATCATCGGCGCCGGCGTCACCCAGCTCAACCTCGCGGTCGACGTCATCATCGCCAGCTTCCTGCCGGCCGGCGCGGTGTCCTATTTGTACTATGCCGACCGGGTCGGGCAGCTGCCGCTCGGCGTCATCGGCGCCGCGGTCGGCACCGCGATGCTGCCGCTGCTGTCGCGCCAGGTGCGCTCGGGGGAGACGCTCTCGGCCCACCGCACCATGAACCGGGCGATGGAACTGTCCCTGCTGCTCTGCCTGCCGGCGGCGGCGGGGCAGGCGGCGGCGGCCTGGCCGATCGTCTCCGTGCTGTTCCAGCGCGGCGCCTTCGGGGCGGGAGGAAGCGGCGCTGACCCGCCGCGGCGCTCTCGGCCTATGCGCTGGGGCTGCCCGCCTATGTGCTGGTGAAGATCTACGCGCCGGGCTTCCTTCGCCCGCGGCGACACCGCGACGCCGGTGAAGGTGGGATCCGCCGCTGTCGGGCTGAACATCGTGCTCAACCTGGTGCTGATCCAGTGGCTGAGCCATGTCGGCGTGGCGCTGGCGACGGCGACCTCGGCCTGGTTCAATGCCGCCATGCTGGGCTGGCTGCTGAACCGGCGCGGGCAGATGATCCTGGATCGCCGCCTGCGTCGGCGCATCCCGCGCCTGCTGCTGGCCGCGGGCCTGATGGCGGCGGCGATCCTGGCGCTGCGCACGGTGCTCTTCCCGGTCGAGGGGCCGCTGCGCTTCGTCGCGCTGGCGGCCCTGGTGGCGGCCGGCGGCGCGGTCTATTTCGGCGTGGCCCAGGCGCTGGGTGCGATCGACCTGCGGGAGGTGCGGGGGATGCTGCGGCGGCGGCGGAAGGTCGCCGCTTCGACCTGACCGCGCCGAGGGGCAATCACCGCAGCCCTTCACACCGCAGATGGTCTCCACCCCCATGCAGCGCGTCTTCTCGGGCATCCAGCCCTCCGGCATCCCGACCCTCGGCAATTACCTCGGCGCCATCCGCATTGGGTGCCGCTGCAGGACACGCACGACGCGATCTATTGCGTGGTGGACCTGCACGCCATCACGGTCTGGCAGGACCCCAGGGAGCTGCAGACCCAGACGCGGGAGATGGCGGCGGCGCTGATCGCATGCGGGCTCGACCCGAAGCGCTGCATCCTCTTCGTGCAGTCGCATGTCCACGCCCATGCACGGCTGGCCTGGATCTTCAACTGCGTCGCCCGCCTCGGCTGGCTGAACCGGATGACGCAGTTCAAGGACAAGGCCGGCAAGGACCGCGAGGCGGCCTCCAGCGGCCTCTACGTCTATCCGAACCTGATGGCGGCCGACATCCTGGCCTACAAGGCGACCTTGGTGCCGGTCGGCGACGACCAGAAGCAGCACCTCGAGCTGGCCAATGACATCGCCGAGAAGTTCAACCACGACTACGGCGTGCCGGATTTCTTCCCGCATATCGACCCGCTGATCCAGGGCGTCGCGGCGCGGGTGATGTGCGCTGCGCGACGGCAGCAAGAAGATGTCGAAGTCGGACGCCTCCGACCAGTCGCGCATCAACCTGACCGACGACCGCGACACCATCGCCCTCAAGATCTGCCGGGCGAAGACCGACCCGGAGCCGCTGCCCGACCATGTCTCGGGCCTCGAGGGAAGGCCGGAGGCGCGCAACCTGGTCGGCATCCTTGCCGCCGTGACCGGCAGCCTGCCGGAGAACGTGCTGCGCGAGCATGGCGGCAAGGGCTTCGGCGCCTTCAAGGAGGTCCTGGTCGAGGCGCTGGTCGACCACTTGAGCCCGATCCAGGCGGAGATGCAGCGGCTGCTCGGCGACCCTGCGGCGCTGGATGCGGCGCTGCGGCTCGGCGCACAGCGGGCGGCGGCGATCGCCGAGCCGATCGTCACCGAGGCCGAGCGGGTGGTGGGCTTCCTGCCGCGCTGAGCGCCAGACGGGGAGCCGGAGTCGCCGGCCCTGCGGAGACGTCGCGGGGCGGCGGGATGGCCCGCCCGATGCGGGCCGACGGGGGTCTGGCTCCTTCGCCGACTGCTCCGGGCTGGCCGCCGGCGGCGGCGCTCTTGCGGCCGGCGGCGCGGGGCTGGCACTGGCGAGCGGCGCGGCCGTGCCGGAGTGGGCCAAGCGGCTGACCTGGCCGAAAGCCCGGCGCTGACCGCGGCGGCCCCTGCAGGCGCATCGTCACTGTCGAAGCTGCACGCGAAGGTCCTGGGCGGCCGGAGCGGTTCCCTCCGGCGCCACATGGCGCAGCGATGACTCCGTCATGCCCTGCTTGACCTTCCCATGGTGGCAAGCCCCATCTGCAGGATGGCAGCGTTGACGCCGGTCGACGCGATCCTGACGGAGTTCACCGGGATGCCGAGAGGCATTGGCAGGTTGAGGCAGGTGATCGCGGCGCTGCTCGCGCTCGCGCTGCTCGTGCTGCCCAGCGCCCCCATGCGGCAGGCCTCGGCCGCGCTGCCCCATGCGCAGCCCACGGGCCAAGGGCCCCTCCACGACTGCATGGGGCATGGCGGCGAGGTCGCGCCGGACCAGGCGCTCGGCCGCCTCCACGCGGCTGGCGGGCAGGCCGACCGACAGCTGGAAGACCGGCAGATGCCGGGCTGCTGCGGCTCGGCGCAGTGCCCGGCCACCCTGGCCGTGCCGCCCATGGCGCCGGCGCAGCCCCTGGCGCCGTCCATCACGCGCGTCGCCGGGCTTGCCCCGCCGCCCGCGCCGGACGGGATCGGGGTCGCCCCGCCCACCCAGCCGCCCCGCGCCCTGGCCTGAGGGGCCAGGCTTCGGCCCTGCCGCCGCCGGGTCCGCCCGGCGCGCGAACCTCCCTTCCCCTGGACGGCGGCGCCGAGGCGATGGCGGCCGCCCAGGGCATGCACTCCTTCACCGACATCCGGCGACCTGGCGCGGCCGCGCCCAGAGACGCGGCCGTCCACGCCGAGAAGGACCGACACCATGACCTTCCGCGCCTCCCTGCTCGCCGCGGCCGCCGGACTGGCGACCCTGGCCGCCGCCCCGGCCCGCGCCGCCATCGAGGAGGGCTACGACCCGACCGGTCGCGCCGGTGCCGAGCACCTGGTACGAGCGCGCCAGCCCGGCCGCGCTCAAGGCCGACCGCGACTACGTCGCCGGGATGCGGCCGCACCACGCCGGCGCGCTCACCATGGCCCGGGACTACCTGGCCGACCCGCAGGCCCGCAGCCCGGTGCTGAAGGCGCTGGCGGTGGCCATCATCCGCAACCAGAGCTTCGAGATCGGCCTGCTCGACGAAGTGTCTCGCAACCTCGACCGGCCGCCGGTGGTGGTGGATCTCGGCGTCGCGCGCATCGCGCTGCAGCCCTCGGCGACGGAGGGGCTGGGCCAGCTTCGGGCTTTCCAGCGCTCGCCCATCCCGGGCCCCGCGGCGGCGCCTGGCCGCCACCGGCGTGGCGGTGACCGCGCGCGACGTGCAGTTCGCCAAGGGGATGACGATCCACCACCAGGCGGCGCTGGCGATGGCCCGCGCCTACCACGCCGATCCGGCGGCCCGGAACGGATTTCTCGGACTGATGAACGTCGACATCATCACCGACCAGAGCCAGGAGATCGCCTTGATGCGGCGGGTGATCGCCGCCTATCCCGGCGAACCTGACAGCGTGCCGGTGGATGCCTCCTTGATCCACGGTATGGAAGGCATGCGGCAGGGCGGCGGCCATGGCGCCATGCCGATGCCGCCGGCCGGCGCCGCCGTGCCACGCCCGCAGCCCCTCGCCCCGCTGGCCGGGAGCGGCGCGTCCCGTCACCGCGCGGCAGGCCGAGGCGCCGCGCGGCGACCATGACCACGCCGGCCACCTGCACTGAGCCGGCGACCTCATCGGGGAAGACGGGACAGACCGGCCTCGGCCGGTCGCTCCTGGCCGGCGCCGCGGTCGCGGCGCTCGGCATCGGCCTTGCGCCGGGAGGGCCCGTAGCCGCCCAGATCGCGCTAAGCCAGGATCACGCAGCCCGCCACTTGGACGGCGCGGGCGATTTCCGCCGCGCTGCCTGAGGCGCGGCTGCGGACGACCGACGCCTTGATGGAGGAGCGCCTGCGCGGCGTTGGCAGGCAAGGCGACATGCGAGGGGCGGATTCCACGACAGCGTCTGGATCCGCGGAAAGCCGCCAACCGGCGCCCGAGGCGCTGTGGTCTCGGCCACGGGGCGCGCGTGACGCCAGCGTGCTCAAGCGTCAGGCTCCGGCCGCCGATGTCCGACGCGCAAGCGGGACACGCGCCTGCCGTTCCGATGCGCCAGGCGGCAGCCGCCCGCCGGGGCAGCATCACGCAGGCAGGGACCTATAGAGTTTGCGCGACTGTGCGCGCAGCTCTGCGACTTGGTGCTTCAATCCTTCCACCCTTGGTACTGAAAGCGTGGTGCGGCCAGATTGCTCACCACCACAGCGAAGGTGGGCAACAGGGCATGCCGGTAGCCGCCTGCCGTTCTGCTTGTTCCCGGGCCGTGCGCCAGCTTCCGATGTTGGCTGTCGCGCTCATGCTCGCATCCCTGATGGCTGACGGATCGGCCTCGGCGCAGACAGCGGATCCGCTCGATGCCGCCTTCGCCGCGATGATGCGGCAGCCGGGCGACGCCGATGCCACCCTTGCCTATGCGCGTGAAGCGGCCGCTCGCGGGCAGACCCGCGCCGCGATCGCCGCGCTCGAACGGCTGCTGCGGATCAATCCACGGCTCGACAACATCCGGCTGGAGCTTCGCCTCGCTGCATCTGGCGGCCGGATCGCCGGAGGTCGCCGCCGTCTATGCGCGTGAAGCCCTGGCCTCGCCCGCGATGCCGCCGCCGGTCGCCGACGAGGCGAAGCGCCTGATGGCGCTGGCCGAGAAAGGGTCGTCGCGCTCGGTCCTGGAGGGGCGACTGTTCATCGGCGGAGGCTACAACTCGAATGCGACGCAGGCGACGTCGCTCGCCTCCGTGCAGGCCTTCAGCCCCGCGCTCGGCTTCGTCGCGGTGCCGGCGCCGCAATCGGCGCGCTCGGATGGCAGCCTCGTGCTGGGCGGGCAGCTCAGCCACCGCTACGATCTTGGCCTGCAGCGCGAAGGCGCCTGGGAAACCAACCTGCTCGGCGACTACCAGAATTCCGCGCATATCAACCACAACTACGACCTCGCCGTCGTGCAGCTCGACACCGGGCCGCGGATCGGCGTTGCCGACCTCGCCGGCGGCGCCGTGTCGCTGCGGCCCTTGTTCTCGGCGACCTACCTTGCCTAGTGGCAGCCGGACCCTTGCCTGGATCTATGGCGGCGGGATGTCGGCTCTCTTCAAGCTGCAGCCGCAGCTGGAGGTCGAGCTGCTGGCCGTCGGGCGCTACGGCGACTACCAGAACAGCGGGTTCCGGCCGCTGGTGGCCGACTACAGCGGCGCCGAATGGACCGCGTCGCTCGCCGCGCGCTACGTCCCCTGGCCTGGGCTGCTGGTCGAAGGCAGCGTCTACTACTACGGGGCGGACGCCCGGGCGGATTACTACGCGCGCTCCGGGCCTGGTGCCTTGCTGGCGGTGTCGAAGGACCTGCGGGTAGGCGACTACCGCTTCGGCGCGACGCTGCGCGGCGGGCTGCGCCACCTCAGCTACAACGCACCCGATCCCTTCATCGACCCGACCCGGACGCGCAGCGATACCTTCTTCAATGCCGGCGCCGTGGTCACGCTGCCCTTGTCGCGGGATGTCAGCGCCATCGTGCAGTACAACTATCTGCGCAACCGCTCCGACTACGCGGTCTACAGCTTCACCGACCATTCCGTGACGGCAGGCTTGCGACTCGCCTTTTGAGCAGGAGAGCGACGATGGCGAAGCCGGTGCTCAGGTTCACGTCGATCATGCTCGTCGCGGCGATGGCCGGGCCTGCGCTGGCGCAGGAGCGGCTGACGGCGGTGATCCTGCGGGGTGCATCGTCGCGGGCCGGCAGCGCGGGCGCCGCGCCCGCCGTGCTGCAGCCCGGCATGCGGGTGGAAAGCCCGGCCGGCTCCTGGACCGAGCTGGCCTTCTCGGACGGCAGCTCCATCGTGCTTGAGTCCGGAGCGGACTTCACGCTGCAGGGGATCGGGCGCGAGCCGGCGGGCGGGCGGTTGATGGTGCGTGGCTGCGCCGGGCGCGGGCGGCTGCGCATCTCCACCTCCGACCGCGTCGGGGTCGCGGTCTGCACCGCGGGCGCCATGGTGCGGGTGATTGGCGGGTCGGCGGTGCTGGCCGCGGGGCGCGGCGGTTCGGTGACGCTGCTGGATGGCGGGCGCGTGGTGGTGGCGCGCAATGGGCAGGAGGACGTGATCCGCCGGCCCGGCTTCTCCCTGCTGTTCGACGACGGCATCCAGCGCCGGTCCCGGGTCGAGCTGGCCGCGCTGATCGATCCCTTCGCGCCGGTGGCGATGGGCGGCGGCGCGGCGGGCGTCGTCGAGGTCGCGGAAGCGCCGCAGCCCTCGCCCACCCAGCGTTCCACCCGCGAGCGGGCGAGGCTGCTGGCGAACGAAGGCACGCTGGTCGCCGCGCCGCCACCCCCTCCGCCGCCACCTACGACCGTCACGCAGCCGCGCACCGGCGGCGCCTTGGCGCTGGCGCTGGCCGGACCGCTGGGCGGCAGCACGGCCGGGTCCGGGTTCAACGCGCCGGCGACGAATCCGGGAACGTCCAGCCTGAACTCAGTTGCCCAAAGCTTCGGATCGAACAGCGGCGCCGTCGTCGCAGCGCCGAATGCGCTCATCACCGACCTCGGACAAGCGGCCGGAGACACCAGCAATGGCCTGACGCAGTTCGGAACGGGCCGGGTGCGGCGGTTCACCCCGGGTTCGTCGGGGAGCTCCGCGGCCCGGAACGACACTGGCGTGGTCAGCGTCGGCGGCACAGCCGCCCCGGTCGGCGGCTTCTTCCAGAATGTCGCCAACGCGGGTCTCAATGCGAGTGGTTCAGGCACCTTCTACGACGCCGTCGCCAATGTCGGCGTCGTCACGCTCGTCGTCCTTCAGGAGACCTCGGAGTTCAGCGGGGGTCTCGGCTTCACCAGCCTGGGACTATTCCCGTGCTGGCGGTTTCCGATGTGGCAACACCGACACTCAGACTCACCGCGGGTCGGGATCCGAGCAACCAGCCGGCAATCCTGCGCGACTATACTGGCGCTGCGATCCTCGAGAACGCACTGGGCCCGGCGACGCCCTCGGATGGCGCCGTGGCGGCCCTGCAAGGGAACAACGGGTTGATCGTGTTCCGGTCGGCTCAGGCTCTTCCGGCTGCCGACCTGCGGAACCTGAACAACCCGGGCGGCTGCGCCGCGACCAATGCCTGCCGTACCTTCCCGGCTGCCGGTGACACGGCGAACCTGCTTCCCAGCTCGACCTCGGATGGCTTGAACTTCACCCTGACCGAGGGCAGCTCCGTGGCCACTGGCGCACCCAACCGCACCCCGGTCGCCACGGGCGTCTTCATCGTCGACAAGATCACCCAGGCCTCGGACCAGATCACCAGCCTGCGCGACATCCAGCCGGGCGAACGCTACTTCGTCATCGGAGGGACGCCGGCCGCGCCCACCGCGCAGGGCCTGTCGGGCCTCGCGCCCGGCAGCACCACGCGCTACGCGGTCTCGGACGGGCTCGATCCGGCGCGCGCCGGCCAGCCACGCGGCTTCGTGGCCGGACAGACGATCGAGAGCCAGTTCCTGGCGCCCGGCAATGCGGCGCAGCCGCTGGCGTTCAACCAGTTCAACGCGTTCCGGCCCGAGGAGACCTTCGTCCCAGGCGCGGCCCGCGGCGACACGCACCTCCTGGTCACCGCCGATCCGCAATCGCGCCCGTCCGGGTCGCCGCGCAACCCGGCGATGCGGGCCGACCTGCAGGTCGCGGCGGATGGCCGCAGCTCGGCTGCCGTCTCCGCCGGCGGCATCGTCGTCCTGCCGGCGGGTCAGCAGGGGCGGACGGTCGCGGCGCTTGCCCTGTCCGGGCAAACGGTCGGCTCGACGCAGCTCGATACGCAGCGTGCGTCCGTGTCGATCCAGTCGAACCTGGGATCCCTCGGCACGGATGCGAGCGGGACGGGCGCGCATCTGCTGGGCGAAAGCGATCGTGCCCCCGGCCAGGCCGGGTACTTCGCCGTCAGCCAGGCCGATACGCGGCTGGGCGCGCCGGGCACGGCGGCCGGCGTGCAGCCCGGCGCGCTGCAGGGCGTGGGGCAGGCGGCGTCCAGCCCCTTCGGCTATACCCGGCTCGCCACCAATGTCGGCGCGGACCGGTGACCAGGTCGGGAACATCGACCTGCAGGGCTTCGCGACCGGCGTGGTGCAATCCGCCCGCGGCGGCCAGGTGTCGCTCTATGCCGTCAGCAGCGTCCAGCACGGCGACGCCGTCATCACCAATGCCGGGGCCGCATCGCCGGCGGAGATTGCCGCCAGCTTCCGGCTTGCCCCGACGGCGGTCGGCGACTGTCCTTCGATCTCGGCGGCGGCGCCCGCGCCGGGCTCGGCGGGCGGCGCGCGGACCGTGGGCTTCGGCGGCACGGCGGGCGATACGCCGGGCTCGGCCGCGCCGTCGCCCACGACCTTCGCGGCGCTGGGCAACGGTCGCGCGATGGCCAGCGTCAATGCCGAGCTGCGCGCCGGCATCGCCGGCGTGGACGGCAACGCCATCGCGCATCCGACGACCGGCGCGGCCCTGCCGGCCGACCTGCCGCCGAGCAGCCCGCATCTGGCCTGGGGATACTTCCTCGGCGACGTGGCGGCCCAGGCGAATGGCGGCAGCGACCGGGATCATGTCGGGCTCGGCTTCTGGGTCGCCGGGCGGCCGGTCACGCTGGACGGGCTGCGGACACTGACCGGCACCGCGACCTACAGCGGCGGCCTGATCGGGACCGCGGCGGATGCTCGCTCGGTGCGCACCGTGGTCGGGCGATCTGCGCACCAATGGGATTTCGCCCGGCGCACCGGCAGCCTGAACGCGGCCTTCGACGGCGCCAGCTGGACCGGCGTCGTCACCACCATGCCGGGCGCCAGCGCGAGCTTCGCCGGCACGGCGGGCGCGGTTCCCTCGGCGGGGCGGGGCGACCTCACCCTGTCCGTCCAGGGCGGCTTCTACCACAACCCGGCGACGGGCGGGCCGCTGGCGAACGGCAATCTGCCGCAGGCGACGGGCGGCCAGTTCGGCGTGCGCAGCTCGCTCGGCCTCTACGGGGCGAACGGAATCATGGTGGGTACGCGGCGGTGAGGATCGTCGCGGCGCTCCTGGCGGCGTCGCTGCTGTTCGGCGGTCCGGCGGCCGCGGCGCCCGCCGCCGATGCCGTGCTGCTGGACGCGCGCCGCCTGGCGGAACGGGGTGACCGGCCCGCGGCGCTCGACCTGCTGGAGAACCGCCTGGCGCAGCCCGGCATCGCCGTGCCGGACGCGGCGGCGCTGCATCTCGAGGCCGCGGGCCAGGCCGTCGCGGCGCGCGACCGTGCCCGGGCCCGGCAACACCTGTCCCGGCTGGACGCGTTGCTGCCGGAGCTCGCCCGGACGCCGGGGCAGCTGCCCTATGTGAAGCTGCGGATGGGGCTGCTCCATCAGGCCCTCGGCGACCTGCGGCAGGCGGAGCCGCTGCTGGCCGCGGCCGTGCCCGCCCTGGCCGCCGCGGACGCGGCGACCAGGGCGCAGGCGGGCAATGCGCTCGGCATGGTCCGGCTGGAGCTGCAGCGTCCCGATGACGCCGTCCTCGTCTTCCGGCGCGCGCTCGAGCTGCCCGGGCTGCGGCGGGAGGTGCGCGTGCAGCTCCTCGTCAACCTGGCGGATGCGCAGCTGCAGGCCGGGCAGCGCGCCGAAGCGGCGGCCACGCTGGCGCGCGCCGAGGCCCAGGCCGACGGCAACGCCGCGGCGCGTGCCGCGGCGCAGCTGGTGCAGGCGCAGCTGCTGTTGAACCAGGCTCGCCTGCGGGAAGCAGAAGCGCTGCTGGAACAGGCGGGCGCACGCGATGCGCCGGTCCCGGACCTGCGCGGCCATGCGCTGATGCTGCTGGCCCGGGCACGGTTCGACCGCGGCCAGATGCCGGAAGCGGCGCGCACCGCGCTTGCCGCCGTGGCCGCCTACCAGGAGAGCCTGGGCGATTGGCACCCGGCACTGGCGCGCACCTACCACCTGCTGGGCAATGCCTACGGCGAGCTGCGCGACCGGGAGACGGCGAAGGGCTTCTTCGCCCGGGCGGTCGACATCGAGGCCGCGGCCTTCGGCCCGGACTCGCCGCAGGCCCAGGCGACGCAGCTCGAATGGGCCTGGATCGAGCTGCAGGAAGGCAAGCGGGAGGCGGCCGAGCGGCGGGCCGCCGTCGCGGCACCCGTGCTCGATGCGCTGGAGGGCACGAACCCACGCCTGACCGGCTTGTCGCGGGTAATGGCCGGGCTGGTCGCCGAGGAGAGCGGACGCGCTGCCCTGGCGGTGCAGCGTTACCGCGAGGCCCAGGCGCTGATCGGCCGTGCGGGCGAGGCGGGCAAGGCGGATCGCGGCTTCTCGCTGGTGCGCCTCGGGCGGCTGCTGACGCGGATGGGCCAACTGGGTGACGCGGCGGCGCCGCTCGACGAGGCGATCGACCTCTATCCAGGCCTCGGCTCCGCGGAGAGACGACGCGGCTGGCGGATGCGCTGGCGGCGCGGGCGGAGCTGCGGCTGCGCCAGGGCGACCGCCGGGGTGCGCTGGATACCAGCCGCCGCGCCTATGCCATGCTGCGCGAGCGGCTGGGCGCCGGCTTCGGCGGCGAGGACGGCGCCTTCCGCCGCGGCGCACGCGAGGTGCTCGCGGACCATGCGCGGCTGCTGGTCGCGCTGAACGATGCCCAGCCGGAGCCCGGCCTGATCGAGGAGGCCTTCGCCGCGACGCAGGATGCGCTGGCGTCCAGGGCCGGGGAGGCGCTGCGCCAGGCGACCCTGCGGCAGGCCATGGGCAATGGGCAACATGCCGCCCTGCTGCGCCAGCGGACCGAGGCGGCCGACCTGCTGGCGCAGCTTGCCTTCCTCGAACGGGCGGCGGCGCAGCGCAGCGGGCTGCAGGCGGCCCAGGACGGGGAGCGGTTGCGGCGGGAGCAGGCCACGCAACGGGAGGCTCTGCGCGCACTGGATGCCCGGCTGCAGGCCGCGGTGCCGGGCCTTGCCGCCTATGCGACGCCGCAACCGGTCAGCATCCGGTCGGTGCAGGAGGCGACAGCGCCGGATGCGGTCGTGGTCGCGACGCTGGCGACCGATGATGGGCTGCTGGTCTGGGGCATCACGCGCGAGGCGGTGCGCGCCGCGGCCTCGGCCATGCCGGACACGCGGATCGCCAGGCTCGTGGGGCAGCTGCGCAGCTCGGTCGACCCGCGCCTCCGCCGGCTCGCGGTCGCGTCCCGCGGTGGCGGCACGGAGGACGCGCTCTCGCCCGGCGAGCGCGTGGTCGCGGCCTGGCACACGCGGTCCGGCCTGGTGCCGGCACCGGGGGACGTGGCGGCGGACGACCAGGCCGCGCGCCTGCTCTACGATGCGGTGCTCGGGCAGGTCGAAGCCCTGCTGGCCGGCAGGCGGCGCCTGGTCTTCGTGCCGGACGGCGCCCTGCAATCCATCCCGCCGACGCTGTTGATGGGAGGTGAGGCGGGCGGCCTCGTGGCGCGGCACTTCGCGGTGACGGTGATGCCGTCCATGGCGTCGCTCGCGGCCGCATCCGCCGCGCCGGCGTCGCAGGCTGCCAGGGCATTCCTCGGCATCGGCAATCCGGATTTTTCCGCCAACGGCCGCCGGGGCAACGCTGAAACCTCCCTGCTGTGGCAGCGCCTGGCCGCGCTGGAGCCCTTGCCGGAAACCGAGGCCGAGCTGACCGCGATCGCCCGCCTGTTTCCCGCCCCGGACACGGCCCCTGCTGCTCGGCGCAAGCGCGACCAAGACGGCGATCGCCCGCAGCGGCCCGGCCCGGTTCCGCGTCCTCGCCTTCGCCACCCATGCCGTCATGGCCGGCAACCTGCCCGGCGTCGCCGAGCCGGCCGTGATCCTGACGCCGAGCCGCGACGACCCGGCCGCGGGGCTGCTCACGGCCTCGGATATCGCGGCGATGTCGCTGGATGCGGACCTGGTCCTGCTGTCGGCCTGCAACACGGCCGCGCCGGATGGCGGGCCCTATGCGGAGGGTCTCTCGGGGCTTGCGCGCCTTCCTCCATGCCGGGGCACGCTCGCTTCTGGTCAGCCACTGGGCCGTGAACAGCGTCGCGACGGCGCGGCTCATGACCCGGTTCATGACGACGCTGCAGCGTGACCCGGCCCAGGACAAGGCCAATGCACTGCGCACGACGATCCTGTCCTTCCTCGACGGGGCGGATCCCGAGCTGCGCGATCCGGCCATCTGGGCGCCCTTCGTGGTGGTCGGGCCATGATGGTGCCGCTTTAAGCCCGCACGGGCGCAGCCGCCGGGACCCGAGGTGACCCGGTCCACCATCGGCATTCCGTCGCGGCCCGCCGAGCGGTCAGAAGGGAGGCTCCGCACTGTCGGCGGCCGGGATCGCCTGCGCCAGCTGCTCGGCCCTGCGGACCTGCTCCGCCATGCCGAGCTGGGTCTCCCGCAGCACCAGGGCCTGCCGCCGGAGCTCGTCCGCGTCGAGGCGGAGCCGGTTCATCGCCTCGACGTCGCTGACCTCCTTGGAGTCGATCTGCATGAGCTCGAGGTTGCCTTCGATCTCCTTCAGCGCCTGGTTCAGGGCCGCCGCGGTCGCATTCAGGTTGCGCGCCTGGCGGCGGTAGACGACGCGGTGCTCCGGCGCCGCGGTCGGCGCCTCGTCGCTGCCGCAGGACGGCGGACTCGCTTTCGTCCACGGCACTTCGCGCGAGGCTCAGGGTCTGCTGATAGGCTGCCACGTCCTTCTGCGCCGCGGCGGTGAGAAGGCGGACCTTCTCCTCGTCCATCACGGCCCGCGCGTTGCGCGCGGCGACGTATTCGCCATAGGCGTAGCCCAGGGCGGAGCCGAGGGCCGCCGGCGCCGGCATAGACGGCACTGGCCCCGCCGCCACTGCCGGTGGTGCGGGCCGGGTAGATGCCTGCCAGGACGCCGGCCGCCCCGCCGAGCGCGGCGCCGGTCAGCCGCGTCCTGGCATGCCGCTTCGCTTCCTCCAGCAAGGCCGCGGCCGCGGGGCTGAGCCCTTCGCTGCTGGTCTGCAGCACGCGGATGTCCTCCGGCAGGTTCGAGGTCCCGGTGCAACCGGCGACCACGGCGAAGACCAGCACCATCACCGTCAGCACCGCCGAGCTGCCGTGGCCCCAGCGGCGGAACGGCAGTGCCGCGATGCCTTCCGGTGTCACCGCCCCCCCGGGGACGCCGCTCCGGCGATGCGCCTCCGACCGCTGCCATCCGACCTCGAAGCCTCCATGCCGCGAGCCTGACCCGACCGCCTGAAGTCTCATGCCGCAATGCTGAAACGATCAATCCCTTGCTCCGTCGCGCGATCTGCGCGCATGGCGGGCCGCAGCGCCTGGCAGCGGTGCGGAGTGCGTTTCGACACGCCAGCGTGGCGCAGGACGCGACGCTCACGCGGGCGCTATTTGTCGGATGCGGTCAGGAATACGCAGCATGCCGGATGCTCTGCTCGGAGCGGAGAGCCAGAATGGTCCGGTCCTTCGCCTTGGATCTCTCGGCTGGGCCAGCCGGGGACCGCAGGCCGACGTCGCGGCGGCCAGGGAGGAAGGCGGCGCGGCCTGGCTGGGCGCGCGGCGCTCGTCTCGCCGTGCTCGCCGGCCTGCTGCTGCTCTGCTGTCTCGGCCCGGCGGCGGCGCAGGGTCGCGTGGCGCTGGTGGTGGGCAACGCGGCCTATCGGAACCTGCCGCCGCTGGTCAATCCAGGGCCGACGCCCGCGCGGTTGCGGCCGCGCTCAGCGAGCTCGGCTTCGAAGGCGGCAAGGTCGAGCCATTGTTCGACCTCGACACCGCCGGATTGCTGAAGGCCGTGCGCACCTTCGGCGAGCGCGCACGCGGCGCCGAGCTGGCGGTGGTCTATTTCAGCGGCCACGGGCTGCAACTCGCCCCCTTTCCGACTGAGCCGCCGGAGAGCTACCTGCTGCCGGTGGATGTGCTGCTCGAGGATGCACGCGACGTGCCCCGCCAGGCGCTGGCCTTGCGTGAACTTCTGGCCGAAACAGCGGGGCGCAGCCAGGGTGCGGTCGTCATCCTGCTCGATGCCTGCCGCAACAACCCCGTGGCCGACCGGATGCCGGGGCAGGGGACCAGGGGGTGGCGCGCAGCGGCCTCGTCCCGCTCGACCAGTCCAAGCTGTCGATGGGCATGCTTGTATCCTACGCCACCTCGGCCGGGGCGACCGCGGATGACGGCGCCGGGCGCAACAGCCCCTATGCGGAAGCGCTGGCGAAGCGCCTGCGCGCGCCCGGCGAGGATGTCGGGCTGATGCTGCGGCGGGTGCGGGCCGATGTGCTGCAGGCGACGGGGCAGCGGCAGAGGCCGGAGATCGTGGACAACCTGAACGGCCCCGTCATTCTGGCTGGCCCCGTCCAGCCGGGCCCGCCCGGGCGGGTGGATGATCCGCGGGCCGATGACACGGCACTGTGGGCTGCGGTGCGCGACAGCAACCGGGCCGACGACTTCGAGGCCTACCTGCGGCGCTTCCCGCAGGGGCTCTATGCCGACCTTGCCCGCATCCGCCTCCGCGTCCTCCAGCCCAGCCCGGAGGGACGAAGCTTCAACGTCGTCAACCGGACGGGCATGAACCTCACCGCGCTGCATGCGGTCCGCTCGCCGCTCGGGGCGCAGCAGGAGTGGGGCCGGAGCCTGCTGGCGTCCAACCGGCCGGTACGCCCGGATGCCAGCTACGGCGTGTCGCCCGCCGACGGCGCCGGCTGCCGGTTCGACCTGCGCGTCGTGCTGGCCGATGGGCGGGAGAGTGTCCTGCTCAACCAGGATATCTGCACGCGGCGGGAGCTGGAGATGGCCGCCCCTCCCAGACCGCCCATCGTGCCGCCGCATGATCCGGATGAGCAGCCCGGTGCCACCGAGATAGGGCGCTTCAAGGCCTGGACCGCTGCCGCCTACGTCACGAGGGGCCAGAAGACCTGCTACGCCTTCACCGACGCCGCCGGCAATTTCGAGCCGAAGCAGAACCCGGTCATGCTGATGGTGTCGCATCGGCCCAGCGCGCGGGACACGGTCCTCATCTCCGCAGGCTACCCGTTTCCGGCCGGCGCGAAGGTGCTGGTCACCATCGGCGCCACGCAGGTACCGTTCGACACTGTCGGCAAGACCGCGGCAGCCCAGCAGGGTGCCGCCGTGGTGGCAAGCATGCGCAACGGGCCGGAACTCCGGGCGGCCGGCGCGGGGCCCGGCAATGGCGAGCAGGTCACCTACAGCTTCCCGCTCGCCGGGTTCGCCGCCGCGTACGAGGCGATTTCGCGGAGCTGCCCGCCATCGCCCCAGCCGGCGCCGTGACGCCGGGGGGCCGTTAACCGGGCCTTCGGCCGCCAAGCAGCCGGGGGCAGCCCGGCCAGGGGGAAAGCATGGAAGCGGCGCGGCGCATTCTCTTTCTGCTCGGGGGGCTGGCCATGCTGCTGGCCATCCTCCTCGAATTCGGCTCAGCCGGGCAGCTCGGGCCGGTCGGGGACGGCAATGCGCCGCGCTCCGGCATCGGCATACCGTATCTGGCGGTGCTCGACCTTCTCCTGCTCTATACGTTGCTGCTGCTGTCGCTCGACCTGCTGGGACCGCTGCGCGCCTTGATCGCACGGGTGCAGGGCGTGGCCACCTTCCTGCTGTCGCTGCTCGGCCTGCTCGCGGTCGTCGTCATGATCTTCCTGGCCCTGAACCTGATCGTGCTGATGGTCACGCTGCTGCTCGCATTGCCGTTCGGCCCGGTCGCCTACCTGGCGGTGTGGGGGCATTTCAAGGCCGGCGCGGCGCAGAAGGTGCTGGCGATGGCGATGCTGTTCAAGCTGGTGGGGGTGGGGCTGCTGCTGTTCGGCCGGCCGCTGCTGCTGAAGAACCTTGGCTTCGTCCTGATGATCGCGACCACGCTGGGCTGCACCTTCCTGCTGTCGATCCTGGTGTCCTGGCCGCCTGTCCTGCTGGTCAGCATCACTGATGCGATCGGTGCGATCGTCATCGCCATCCTGGCGGCGGTGTGGCTGGTGGTCTTCCTGGTCGGCGCGATCCCGGCGATGATACGGGCGCTGCGCAGCCTGTTGCCGAGCGCATCCTGAGTGGCGGTCAGGCGGGTGGCATCACTCCGCCTTGAGGCTTACAGGCCCGTTCGGGGCGGTGATCCACAAGATGTCGTCGTCGTTGCGGACCGAGACCCTGACCGACGGTCCCGGCGGATCGTCCGCGTTGCAATCGCCGCCTGCGGGGAAGGTCTGGCCCTGCGGCACGGCGCAGACCGCCGGTCCCTTGCACGGCGTGATGCTGGTCCGCGGGCAGACCGTGAACGCGGCCAATGGCCCTGCCTCCAGGGTGAAGCGGGTGACCCGCACCGGCGCGTCGGATGGCGGGATCACCCAGCGGAACGGCGCGTTCGGCGGCACGCTCAGCGTCTTCGGCTGGAAATCGAGGCGAGGCGCGAAGGGTGCCGTGAGCCGGCCCATTATCTGCACGAACCCGGACTGGCGTGTCTTGTCCTCGCCTTGCCCCTGCGGGGGCCGACCGGCCTCTGCCGGGACGCACCAAGGCCGAGCACCGCCGCATAAGCGATGCCGACGACCACGAGCAGGATGACCACGCGGCGCATGGCGCTACGGCGTACGCGGCTTGATGGCGTCCAGCAGCGTCGCGTTGAAGGCCGGGTTGCGAACAGCACTCGGCGCGATTGGCGTCCTGTTGCATAGTATCATGAGACTGGTCACGAGATCGCGCCGGATGCAGGGGTCGGGCGTATTGGGCGGCAAGGCCAGCGTCAGCTTGATCTTCTCGTTCTTCGCCACCTTTGCGCCGGCTGCCGGGTTGCTGGCGGTCACGACGCCCGGCGCCTGGGAGGATGGCTTGAACCCGCCATTGACCGGCGTCAGACCCGCCTCGCTCAGCAATATCACCGCCGCGGTGAACTCCTTGCCGATGACCGCGGGCACCTCGACCTTATCGTCGCCCGAGAAGGCCCACCAGGCCCCCCGCCGGCGACGAGGAGGAATGCCACCCCCGCAGCGACGGCCCACCAGGGGAAGGCTGTCTTCGGCGGCACGACCGGGACCGCGCGCTGCGGCACGGTGAAGCTCACCGCCGGGCTTTGCGCGACGTCGTTGTCCGTGTCCTCGGTCGAGACGACCTGGACGTTGAAGTGGTAATTTCCAGGCGGGGCCTCGGGCGGCACGGTGACCTGCAAGGTCACGGTGCGGGTCGCGCCCTTCTCAGATTCAAGCTCGAACTGCCCCGGGCTGGTGGGCGGGGCCTCTTGAAGGACAGCCACGAGGCCTGCGCCCCGGCGCCGGGCGCAACGCCGAACCGGCCGACGCGTGCGAAGCGCGTGTTGGTGTTCTGGACGGAAAACTGCATCGACCCGCCGAGCGGCGGCAAGGACGGCGGTCCGCCCGCCGCGGTGGAGGCTGGCGCTTCGCGCGGCGTCTCCTTGAGTTCGAGCGAGGTCGGGACCGAGGCGAAGGCGAAGGTGGACACTGACCCCTCCTGTCGAGAGTGTTGTGATCCGGTTGAACAGAGCGCGTCTCAGGCGTCGCGAAACATGATCTGCACCTCGGTGAAGGCCGGTTTCTCGAAGGCCACGATGCGCTCGACAAGCGGCGCCATCGCGCGGGCCGCCTGCGGTGCAAGCAGCCGTGCCGCGAAGGGTGGAACCGTGCCGTCGGCACCTGGTGGTGGGCTGGTGACCTCGAACCCCGGCAAGCCTGTCGCCAGTTCCAGGAAGCGCGCGAGGCTGCGGGGCGTGCCGCGGGCCTGCGCAAGTCCCCAGGCCTCGGCGACAAGTTCGCGTAGGTTGCCGGGCGTGATGGCAAGCCGGCCGCGCCACTCCGGGTCTGCCTGGGCCTGCGACTGCAGCATCGGATCCAGGGCCAGCCACGCCGCCAGCATGGCGACGAAGGCATCCTCGGCCCGGCGCGGGTCGAACACGGCGTCGAGCGTGGCCAGCCGTGCCTCGGCCGGCGCATGGAGCGCCTCCATGACATGCAGGATGGCATCAAGGATGCTGCCTTGCTGCGCGGCGCCGCGGTAGATCTCGGGCAGCAGGCGGGCGATGCGGTCCGCCTGCACGTTAGGGCTCCGGATCCTGTTGTTCGCGCGCGACGGTGATCGCATGCGTGCCGACGCAATAAAGCCAGTGCGCCGGGAGCGGCACCTGCTCGGCGTAGGTCGTCATGCCGGTCGGGACATAGGCTTGCGCATCCTGGCTGTAGAAGACGCCCTGGGCGCTGCCGGCCAGGATACCGACCCCGCCATCCCGGCCTGCCTGGGCTGCGACGCGGGTGATGGGGCTGAGCGCCTTGCGTTCGGCGTTGATGGGCAGCCCGCAGGTGAGGGGCGGCGCACGCCAGGCCTGCTCCGCCTCCGCGAGGCCCAGATCGAGGGTCAGCACGCCCATGCTGTTGGTACCCGCCACGACGGTGCCTTCGGCGAAGTCGATCCCCTTGCAGCTGCCGCCCTGCCAGCCCTTGCCGAAGGGCTTCCAGCCGCCGGCATCAATGCCGTCGACCCGCGCCTCGATCCGCATCAGGCCGTCGCCGGCAGCACCGCCGACCGCGGCGAAGCCGGCCCAGAGATAGGTGCGGTCACCGTCGCGCTGGAAGGCCAGCACGCGGATGTCCTTGTCCACCGTGCCCGGCAGGAGCTGGAAGCTGCCGGGCTGGCTGCCGGCGGCGGAGATCAGCACGCCGCCCTGGCCCGTCCGCGCGGACCGCTAGGAATGATGCGCCGGAGGGGTGCCGCATGGAGGCGAGGGCGATCACGCCGGCCTTTTCCTTGGCATCCGGGCCCTGCATCAGCCGGTCGACGATGACGGAGCCTTCGGTGCCGTCGCGGTGCAGTCGCCGCAGCGCCTGCTGCGTGCCCAGGATGAGCTGCGGCCGCCCGTCGCGCGACAACCATGTCGCGCTGTTGACCTTCTCGCCCTGCAGGCGGTCGCGCACTTCCCATCGTTCGCCGAGATCGCGCGAAACGCAGATCGTCCAGACCGAGGCGTCGAGGTCCTCCAGCACCGCCGCGACCAGCCCCGGCGTGTCGGCGCTGAAGCTGACCAGGCTGCCCTGCAGGCTTGGCAACCCGTCATTCTGCGACGACCAGCTTCTGCCCGAAGTCGAGCGAGCGGAACAGGCCGCCCTCCGTCGCCGCCAGCACGACCTGCGGATTGGCCGGGTCCCGCGCGATGTCGCGCACCGCGGTCTCGGGGCCGCTCTCGATCTGGAACCGGATGCCCTCGGCGAAGCGGACGCCGGGCTCGGCAAGGATGACCTCGTAGATGTCGGAGGCCCGCAGGACGCGGCCGAACCGCCAGGCGCCGGTCGGCCGCAGCAGCGCGTTGATGCGGGCGGCGATGCGCGCGGCGACCGTGGCCGTGTCTTCCGCGGTCGAGACCACGACCCGGGCAGTGACGCCGACGGGACGGCAGCGTGTCCAGCCCACGACGGTGCGGACGCCGATCGGGCTGCGCGCGGCCAGGGCGGCGCGTAGCCGGTCCAGCAGGTCGGGAACCTGATGCGCCTGCAGGACCTCGAGCGTCACGGCCTCGCCCGGTCCGGCAGCGTCGGCGATCGCGGGCACCACCTGCACTTCCACCACGCCCGGCTCGGCGAAGCTCCAGCGCTCGCGCTGGGCGAAGGCATGCGCACGGGCGACGCCGCCGGCCTCGAGCGCGACGCGTTCGAAGTCGCGCGCCGTCACTGCGGTCTGCAACTGGCCGGCGGCCACCTGCGCGCGGCTGACCGTGGCGTCCAGGGTCTCCCCATCCTCGCCGCCGGCGGCGCGCGCGGGATTGGTCACGGTGAGGTTCGGGATGGATGGCCGCAGGGCGGTGAGCGTGCCCGGCGCCACGTTGCCGGCGCGTCCCCCGCCGGTCCAGTACCAGGCGCGGATCTCCCGCCCCTTGGCGGGGACGAGCGGGGGCGCCGCGCCGGGCGCGCCGAGCCCGTGCAGCGGCGCGAACGTCACCAGGCCCGAGGCGCGGTCGGCGATGAAGCCGCGCGTGCCGGATGCGAGCGGCACGAAGCTCGTCACCTCCGTCCAGACCAAGAAGTCCTTGCTGCCGAGCCGCAATCCGTCGGCATCCGCCGCGCCGCCGCGCAGATCCTCGGGCGGGGCTTCGACGGCGATCCGCAGCGCCTGGAGGCCCGGCATGTCCCGCAGGACAGGGGCCCGGCGCAGCCGCAGGCTCTGCGCGCCCTCTCCGGTCCCGAGGCCGGCCAACTCCGCCTCGATCCGCTCGGCATGGATCGCCCGCGCCTCGACAGTCTCGGCGCCCGGGGGAATCACGCAGGGCGCCATGAGCGTGAAGGCGACGCTGCCGCTGCCATCGGACACGGCCTGGCCTGCCGGCAGCCGCAATTCGTCGTCGAGGTTGCCGGAGCGGGTGAACCGCAGCGTCACCTCGGCCGCGGCGGGTGGCCTCGGGCTGACCCCGAGCAGGTTGAGCAGCGCGACATGCACCCGCTCCGGGATCCGGTTCAGGCGGTACAGCATGACGTCGGTGAGGTAGGCGAAGGCTTCCAGCAGCGTCGTCCCGGGATCGCCGGGCGACAGGTCGGTCCATTGCGCGGAATGCCGCCGGATCACCGTCTCGGCTTCCCGCATCAGGTCGGCGAAGCTGCGGTCGTCCAGGCGTGGCAGCGGCAGGGGCACGTCACGCTCCGCCGGGCAGGAGATCGACCGCCAGCCCGATCGTGTCGGTCTGCCGGGTCAGCCGGACGCGATAGCGCAGCCAGATCACCAGCCGCGTTCCGCTGTCGCCATCCGCCTCGGCGGCCTCCGCGTCCTCCGGCGCAGGCCCGGCGTCGAGGTGCAGGATCTCGATCCGCGGCTCGAAGCGGAGCAGGGCCTGGCGCACGTAATGGATGGCGAGGCCCGCCGTCGTCGCGTCGTTGGGCGACAGCACGACGCGGTGCAGCGGGCAGCCGTAATCCGGCCGCATCACCCGCTCGCCCGGGATGGTCGACAGCAGGATCAGGATGGACTGGCGGATCGCCGCATCGCCCGTCACCGTGGCGATGCCGCCGGTCAGGGCGGCGACGGGGCCGGTCGCGCGGCCCGCCCCGGCCTCGGACAGGCCATCGAAGCGCCAGGCGGCGACGCGCGGCGCGGCCATGTCAGGACCCGGTCCCGACCAGCGACTGGCCAGGCTCGGCAACGGCGAACGACACCGTGGACAGCCGCGCCCAATCGGTATGGCCGGTCGCGGTGTCGAGGTAGACGCGCCGCGGCCGGTCGCCTTGCGTCTGCACCCGGACCAGGGCGGACAGGCTCGGCGTCTCCGAGATCGAAACCGTGCGGGCACAGGCGGGCGTCGTCGGGGTGACCATCGGGCAGGCGCGCACCGGGCGGCCCAGCAGGTCATCCTCGACCAGCACGCGGCGGCCGGCGACGCGGACCCAATCCTGCCGCGGCGCCAAACCCACGGTGCCGCCATGGTCGCATTTCAGCAGCGCGTCCTCGGTCAAGAAGCGCATGGTCAGGCCTGTTCGAAATCGATGGCATTGGCGCGGATGGTCACCGACTTGCCGGGCGCCTCGATCAGCAGGTCGGTCGCCGCGGCGATGCGGAGCCGGTTCGGGGCCAGTTCCACGACGCTGCCCGAGGCGGTGGACAGGCGGGCAAGCGCCGCATCATGGCCCAGCTCGAGGCCTTGCCCGCCGGCGGTGCGCAGCACGAAGGGCCGCTTCTGCTTCAGGTTGACGCCGCGTGGCAGGCGGTCGCGGCCCCACAGCCCGCCCAGCACGAAGCCCTGGGCAGGGTCGCCATCCGGCAGGAGGATGAGCACGGCATCCTCCACCTCCGGCAGGCAGGCGAGACCGCGGCCTTTGCCAGCCCCCGGCACCACCAGCTGCAGCCAGCCGGATTCCAGGTCCGCGAAGCCGGGCAGGCGGGCCCGGCAACGGCCGGCCTCGTCCGGATCGCTGATGCTGCTGACCCGGCCGATGGTGACCACGGGGCGCCGCTCGCGGTCGCGCGCCGGCGGCGGCGCGGTGCCGAACTCGGTCGTGTAGCCCTCGGTGGTGGTGAAGCGGTGGACCGCCCGCGTCACCACGAATGGGCCGTCCCGATCGGCCATGGGAGCCTTGATGAGGATGCGGCATCCCGGCGCGAGCGCCGGATTCCCGTCTGCCAGCCCTTCGGCGGTCGTCCCGGCCGCCTGCGCGCGATCCATCGTCGCCTGGGCCAGCGCCTGGCCCTGCGGCCCGCCCCCGAGCATGCGGTCCGGCAGGAAGCGGACCGCGTCCTCGCCCAGGGGCAGCGCGCGATCCCCGGCGATGCCGCGCAGCGCCTCCAGCGAGTCGCTGCGCCAGCCCAGCATGTCCACCCGGCTCACGGCCGTCTCGTCCGAGCTGCCGATGCGCAATCGGTGCAACCCCGGCCCAGCCGCAAGGTCAGCGGCGTACCCCATCCCTCCAGGCTCGTCAGCCTGAGTGTCCCGGCGGTGACCACGGGGTAGAGACCATCCTCGGCGGCCACGCGGACCAGCAGATCCAGCTCGCTCTGCCCGGTCTGGAACAGCAGGGGGCGGATCGCCGGGTCGGCGTCACAGCGGAAATCGAGGCCGAGGCGGCCGGCAATCTCGGCGCCCAGCGTGGCCGAGGAGGCGTTCTCGCGCGCCACCATCGCGCACCGGCGTCGCGCCGAAGATAGCGCATCATGGGCGCGCAGCTGCAGGACCTGGCCGCGGGCAACGTCTTGGCTGTAGGTCACGGCCTCGATCCGGCCGTCGAACAGGGTCTCGTCGCCCACCCGTAGCGTTATCGTCCGGCCCTTCGCCACGATGTCGAGGAGGTCCGCCTCGGCAACGGCAAGGTCGATCTCCGCCGCGGCCGGCAGGCCGAGAAGTTGCTGCACCACGACATAGGTCACCTTCGCGGCGACGGCGGGCGGCAGCGGCATGCCGGCCATGGCGACGGTGAGGCTGGGTCGGCCGAGCGTCTGGCTCATGGCGCGGCTCGCTCGCCCGGTGGCGGCACGCGCAGCACGGTGCCTTCCTCGAGCTGGAAGGGATTCTCGATCTGGTTGTAGTCGGCCAGCACCCGCCACTTGGCGGGATCGCCGAGCGTGGACGAGGCGATCTGCGGGAGATCCAGCAGCGGCATGCCGTCCGCATCGACCGGCACCTCGACGGCGGACGGTTCGGCCTCGGCATCCCCGGACAGGCGCGCCGCCGTCTCGAACTGCGGGGTGACCGGGGCGGCGGGCGCGGCGGTCTGCGCGGATCTGCTCAGCCGGCGCAGCCGGAGCCTCAGCCAGGAGCGCTGTGGCATGCCGTCCGGCGTGAACCGTTCCAGCCGCTCGGCGACGGCGGTCACCACGGCGAGGACATTCCAGGATCGCCCCCAGATGAACCTGACTCCCGCCGGGCCTCCGGGGCCCCCCACCGGCGCCGCGTTCTCGGCCAGGTCCCACAGCGGCCGGGTAAGCTCCCGCACGTCGGCGAGTGCGGGGCCGGCTTCCGGCACGGGGCTGAGCTCCTGTGCCAGCGCGACGTCGAACAGGAGGTCCAGCACCACCTCGGTCCGGCCGCCGCCCGTCGCCAGGACCGGATCGTCGGACAGGGCGAAGCCGGTGATCCCCCCGGCGGCGTCCCCTCGGGTCCGCAACCCGGCGCGGCGGCGGAACACCAGCGTTTCCGGGTTGAGCAGGCAGGAGATCCTCTCGCCGGAGCCCTCGACCACCAGGAGCACCCGCTCCATTCAGAGCACCTCCTGCGCAGCGGACAGGGCGGACAGGCGGCCAGCATCCTTGGCGCGTGCCTGGCGACCATCCCGGCGGTCGGCCGGCAGCGCGGGCCAGCCATGGTGGCCGCCCGGAGGTGGGCCGACGCAGGGCCCGTGAAGCGCCCCAGGTTGCCCGGGCGGGCGGTCCGCGCCGCCTCGAGACGCGCCGGTCGCGCGGCCGTGCCGGCCAGCTCGTGGCTGACTCCGGGCCACCTGACGGTGGCAGGCTGGCCGGCCGGGCGAAGCGCCGCGGGCCCCCCGATTGCGCGGTCACGCGGCCCCGATCGGCCGAAGGCGGGTCGAACGCTGGCTCGGCTTGCCTCGGGATATCCTGCTGGCCAACGAATGCCGGACTTGGCGGGGCCGCTGGCGCCGGCGCCACGAAGCGAAGCGGCACGAGCGGGGGCCGATCCAGGCCGGCCGCGGCTGTCCGCGCCGAGGCGGCCGGGGCGCCTTGGCCGGAATCACCCCCGCCCCGCCGGAGACGCCGCGGAAGGACACGGCGCGCGGCATCGCCCGCGGCTGGTCCCATGGCGGCGCCGCCCAAGGCGCTGCATCGGGGACCGCGATGAACTCGGGCCGCCGATGCTTCGCGCCGAGGCGGGGCGCGCCGGGCCGCGCGGCAGCCATGTCCGGCGGGGGCATCGCCGCGCGGTACGGAATCTGCGGCGCCGTCATGCGGGCAGTGGCTGGCATCGGGCTGGACAGCGCGGGACTGGCCCCCGGCGGCATGACCGAGCTGCTGCCCGAACCCCGCCCGGGCAGCGTCCCGTCGGATGGGAGCGCTGCCGCCGCGAGGTCGGCGGGCGGCGGGAGGACGACATGCATCGGCTTTCCCGCGGCCGTGTTGCGGGCGACGAATCTGAGCCACGGGCGCGGCGCATCGGGGAACCGGGCCCGCATCCCGCCATGCGGCCCGCAAGCGGGTCGGCCCCGGCGAACCGCTCCGACACCGCGCGCAGCCAGGATGCAAGGCCGCGCCGCAGCGCCTGCGGCACCAGCAAAGCCAGCGGCGTCCGGTTCGGCATCACGCGGCCCGGCCACCCGGCAGGCGTTCGATGTCGTCGTAGGACAGCTTCAGGTACTCGATCGCGGCATGCCGCCCCATCGCGTCGAAGGCCGGGCTGCACCACTCGGACGGGAAGGCCTTGCCGCAGGTTCCAGCGCAGGACTTCCTGCACGTTGGCCGCGTCGAGCACGATGATCGACACCGTCCTGCGCACCCGGGCCAGGTTGCCGCTCGCGGCATCCATGAGCCACTGCCACAGCGCGTTGGAGCCGGTCGCCGTGAGCCCGTAGCGCAGGGTCACGTCGGAATACTCTCGACCGCGCCAGGCAGGGTGCGGACGATCTGGGCCGCGCCGGCTTCGCGGTAGCGGATCGTGTGAACCTTCAGGCCGAGCCCGAAGCACTCGGTGAAATGCGCATCGCCCGCGGGATCGAACACCGAGATGGCGAAGGTGTAGTTGCGCAGCGGATCGGTCATCCCGCCCGCCTGAGCTGTTTCAGACATGCGCGGCTTCCCTCGCCTCAAGCCATCTCGAAACTGGTGGCGCCGGCCTGGCTCTGGCCGATGCGGAAGATCACGAACTCGGCCGGCTTGACCGGTGCGACGCCGATCAGCGTCTCCACCCGGCCGGCATCGGTCACCTCGGGCGGATTGGTTTCCTCGTCGCATTTGACGAAGAAGGCCTGCTCCGGCGTCGCGCCCATCAGGTACTTCTGCCGCCACAACAGGGTCAGGAAGGCGCTGATGTCGCGCCGGATGGTCCGCCAAAGGCGCTGGTCGTTCGGCTGGAACACGATGTAGCCCGTATTCGCCTCGATCGAGCGCTCGATCATGATGAACAACCGCCGCACGTTGACGTAGCGCCATTGCGGGTCGGACGCGAGCGTGCGCGCCCCCCACAGCAGGGCGCCCTCGGTCGAGAACCAGCGGAAGCAGTTGACGCCGGCCGGGTTGAGCACGGCCTGGTCGGCCTTGTCGATGCTGCGGCTGAGCCCCGTCACGCCGCGGACATTCATGTTCGCCGGTGCCTTGTGCACGCCGCGCTGGAAGTCGTTCCGGGCGTACAGCCCGGCGACATGGCCGGAGGGCGGAACGCTCACCATCCGCGGCCGGGCCTCGGGGGAGGGCGGAAACATCTCGGGCACGCGCAGCCAGGGCACGTAGACCGCGCCATGGCCGCGCGGCGAGACGCGCGGGCGCAGGCCGGGCGGCTGATCGGCCTTCGGTGCCGGCGGGTCCGTGGTCGCCACGCGGGTGAGCGGCTCGATCTCGTCGATCCGCTCCGGTCCATCGAGCAGCGCGAAGGCGCGGCCATACCGCTCGGCGGCGGTGAGCAGGCGATCGTAGCTGTCGGGGTCGGTATAGCCCGGCGCCGCATACATGGCGATCTCATCGATGGATCTCGAGGCGGTCGAGACCGCTTCCGTTCCCGGAGATCGGCATGTCCTTGCCGAGGTTGACGACGTAGCAGGCGCTGCCGCCGTTGAGAAAGAAGCCCTGCACCGCATAGGCCAGGGGCGTCGCCGTCTTCGCGTCGTCGATGAAGATGCGGGAGAAGTCGCCGGAAGCTGGTGATCCGCACCGCCTCATTGGGCCGCGCGCTCGGCTTCGGCGCGATGCCCACGAAGCCCGGCACCGCCATGCCGACCTGCTCGATCGGCCTCGGGCCGGTGTCGAGTTCCTCGATGTAGACGCCAGGGGTCAGGTATTCGGGCACCTACCGCTCCATCGCGACGTGGAAGGTGATCTCGGCGCCCGTCGTCTCGACGCTCGCGCCCTGGCGCAGGCCATCGATCTCGATGACGAGGCTGGACGGGTCCAGGCCGACAGTGCCGAGGAACTGGAAGCGCCCGTCGGGGCCGGTGGCGGTGAGGCGGTCGCCGCTGCCCGCCGACACGGTGACGCCCGCCAGCGGCACCAGGCCTGGACCGAGCACGCGGCCGGCCAGGATGGCCGCGGGTTCGGCTCGCACCCGGAGGGGCACCTGCACGCGCGGGCCGCGGGGCACGGTCCGGCTTCGCGCGAGGCGGGCGGTGAGGATGAGGCCGAGCCTGTCAGGCGTGGCGGCGGCGACCGTGCAGATGCCGCTCTCCATCGCCGCGAAGGCAATCTCCCCCAGCGCGCGCTGGACATCGAGCGGCTGCTCGTGGATGGCGGTGCAGCGGTAGTCGAGCGCAAGCTCGAAGGCGGCATGCGCCCCGGCCGGCGCGGCGCGGGGATGGATCTGGACAAGCGTCAGCTTGACGGCGGGAGGGGACGTGCCCGTCTGCGTCCTGCGCACGACGTCCTCGGCCCATGCGGTGAGCCGGCGCGTGATGCCGTCCACGCCCGGCTGGACGATCTCCTCCACGCGGGTCTGCGCCGCGCTGCTCATGAGGCCCGAGCGAAAAGGCGACAGGAAGGCTTTGCAGCGCTGGAGAGCACGGTGCCGACCCTCTTGCTTCCACGTGATGCTAGGTGGCCGGGATTTGCGCTGCCAAATATTATCGGCAATCGCGGCGACGCGCGCGGGCGCACATTGCTGTGTGGAGAAAAGTCCAGTGCAGGAAAGGACTGCCGCGAAGATGCGCTGCGCGTCGTCGCCGCCTTCGCGCGCAGGACGCGCATTGCGTGCGGCGTCGTCCTGCAAGCCGAAGCGTTGCCCGGACTGCGGCGGGTGCGTGCCGGCAGTGCCCGCGCCGCCGACCCTCGGGCAGCCGCTTGTCGGGTGAACTGTTCCCGTCGGTGCGGCCCCGATCCTCGCCTGGCCAGGTCTCGGCGCCGGGCACCGCCGCACCCAGGCGAAGCCGCCGTCGCGCCCTGCGCCGCATCACCCGCCGCACAGGCGGTCCCTGGCGGCGGATGCGGGGCGGCGGGCAGCTAGCGGACCAGCGTCCCTTCGAGTGGGAGATTGTTGACCCGCAGCGTGACCGGCGTGCCGGGGCCTGCGGCGCGCGGCAGCGGGGTGTTCGTCAGCGCATTGCAGACCGCGTTCGCCAGTGTCGTCGCCTGCTGCATTTCCGTCGGACTGGCCTGGATCAGGGTGCCGAGCGATTGCGCCTGGGGCATGAAGCCACAGGCCGCTGCCGCCGCCGACTGCACCTGCTGCACCAGGGTCGTCGTCCCGCCCGGGCCGGACTGTCCAGCGCAGGAGGCGGCGAGCAAGCCGATGCAGCACACGACAGGACCATGAATGTATCGCATTCCCTTATCTCCCCATTCTGCAATGCCCAGGATTGAAAGAGGCCGCGTCCGGAGATTTTCCGCCACGGCTGCCGTGCTCAGTGCCACCTCCCTGGACCGCCGCTGCCCGGCCGCGCGGCGAGCCGGCGTCCGGCCGGTCACCGGGCTTCGCCCAGCCTGATGTCGATCGGCATCAGGTCGATCGCCGGGGCTCGTGGCTCGCCCACCTCGTCGAAGAACATATCGGCCTCGCGCTCCCGGCGCTTCTGCAGCCCCGGCCAGGTCCGGTCGCCCGCCTTGACCCAGCGGCGCAGCTGAAGCCGCACCTCGTTGTAGGATTCCGGCCCGCCATTGACCACGCGCAGCAATGTCGAGCGACGGAAGTTGCCGGTGCCCACGTTGAAGACGAAGCTGACGATGGCGTCGTGCTGCCCGTCGTTCAGCCTTGCGGTGACCAGGGTCGTGGCCGCCGCCTCAGCGGCGCCGAGATCCTGGCGCAGCAGCGCGATTGCCGCCTGCTCATTGACGCCGTCGCGGAACTCGGCCGGCTCTGTCCCGTCGCACGCGCTCTTTTTGATCAGATGCCCGTAGCCGATCGAGCAGTAGCCGGCCGCGTCATTGTAGAGACGTGCACGGAACCCCTCGAAACCCTTGACCAGGGCTACGCCCTTTTCCGTCGCCCGGCGCGGCGGCAGCCTGGACAGCGAGGCCCGCTCCTCGGCATTGTCGAGGAATATGCCGGGCGTCAGGGCCTCGGCGACCGACTCCACGGGCGGAGTCGCGGCGCAGGTCGCGAAAGGCGATGCGAGGATGGCAGCCAGCATGGCGAGGCTGCGGCGCATTCATGCCTCCCCTGACGGCACAGGCGGCGCCGCGCCGCCAAGCGACGGGTGAAGGGCATCGGGCTCGCCGGGACATCGGCCTCGCTGCGCAAACCATGCTGGATGCGCCAGTCGTCGATGCCGCAGCACCACGCAGGCGCCCGTCGCGCGCTTAGACCAGGAAGGAGCAAACCGGCAGATCGCAGTCGGCATGCGGCGTTGTCCATGTTTGCATGGCGTTTCGCTTCCGGAGAGGAAGCTTAACGGTCGCCGCCATCGCGAAACAAGAATTCAAACGCACAGCCGAAGCGATCGACCTTGGCTCGCGGCTGCCGGACATCAATCAGCGAACTGTGATGACGCCTATCGGAAACCCAAGCTGACTTCGCAATTGCCCCGCCGGGCCTCCGCGTGCAAACCTTGGGTAGCCGATTGCCGCACTGCTGGGATCTTTCAGCGGTCGTGGACGACAGATTTGATCCTTTTTGTTTTTCGCTGGGGGCCGATGCCGGGGATGCTCGGCATGCCCGGACTGCCGACTTCCCGAAGCTGCTTCTGCAGCACCTTTGGCTACAAGGGTTCCGCGGTGCGGAAACCCCTTCGACGCAAGTGAACGATTTGACGATGGGAGCGTGCATGTCCCTCGCCGTCATCGGCGCAAAGGCCGCAATCCTTGTCGCGTTATCCGCAGCCTTCGGCCTGCTGGCCAACCCAGTCCCGGCCGCGGCACAGCACGTCCCGGGCGAGACGACGCGTATCGTCAATGGCACACCGGCCCGCCAAGGCGCCTTTCTCAGCACGGCCGCGCTGCTCGAGAACGGCACCCTGCTATGCGGCTCGAGCATCATCGGCAAGTCGTGGGTGCTGACCGCCGCGCATTGCGTCCGTCCGCGGCGGCGGCCAGGCCGTGGTCGCCGCGGCGACGCTGAGCGTGCTGGAGGGAAGCGAGGCGCTGGGCGCCGGGCGCCGCATCGCCGTGCAGCGGGTCATTCCCCATCCCCAATACGATTCGGGGAAGATGAGGAACGACATCGCCCTGCTGCAGCTGGCGCAACCCAGCACCCGTCCACGGCAGCTGCTTGCCTCGGCGGCGGTTGCGCCCGCGCTCGTCGCCCCGGGCATCAATGCAACCGTCGTCGGCTGGGGCGAGATGAACGCCAGGGCCACCTCCAGCACCTTGCTGCAGGCAAGCCTTCCGGTGGTCGCGCTGGAGCGCTGCCGCGAAGTCTACCGCGATCCCTACGAGATCCTCGACAGCAACATCTGCGCGGGCGGCGAAGCCAAGGGCAGCGACTCCTGCCAGGGCGACAGCGGCGGGCCGCTCTTTGCGACGCTCCCAGTCAGCGGCCCGGTGCAGGTGGGCATCGTCAGCTGGGGCATCGGGTGCAGGCGCGAAGGCAAGTACGGCGTCTACACTGCGGTGGCCGCCTTCGAAGCCTTCATCCGCCAGTACGTGTCCGACGCTTCCTTCGCGACCGATGCGACGCCCAGCCAGCCCGGGCCGCTGACCTCGGTCGCCGCGGCGCAGCCCGCGGCGCTGCCATCGCCCGGCCTCGTGCGCCAGGTCAGCGTCGACGTGACGCCGACCGGCCCGGTCAAGCTCGGCACCTCCGTCACGCTCAGTGTCCGCAGCACGGATGCCGGCACCCTGCTGCTCTACAGCAAGGATGCGGACGGCAAGATGGTGCAGCTCTTCCCCAACAAGTTCGTGGCGGACAATCCTTCCGCCTTCACTGCGGGGCGGTCGATCAAGGCAGATGTGACGGCCGTCATCCCCGGACCGGCGGACAGGTTCACGATCACGGCGGCGCCCCCGCCGGGGAGGTCACCATCATCGCCATCGTGGCGCCGCCGAAAGCCAACCTGACGGATCTGATCGGCAAGTATGTCGACCTCCAGGAGATCACCAACGCCACGGCCTTCTTCGCCGAGTTGAGCAGCCGGCTGCGCGACGCGCGCCTGACCGAGCGGAACTTCCAGGTGCAGGAAAAGGTGAGCAGGGTGAGCAGCCGATCGCCATGGCCGAACGCAAGGTCACCATCACGCAGTAGCGCGGCGACTGCGGCGCGCCTGCCGGCCCTGTTCGGCATCCTGGCGGCACTCGCCACCGGGCCTGGCCTGGGGCAGCCTGCATCGGCCTGCGCCGAATCCGTGGCGATGGTGCGGACGGCGCTGGCCGAGCAGGGGTTGGACGCCGCTATTGCGGTCTACAAGGCGCGCGTTTTCGCGGATTGCCTGGGGCCCGAGCAGGGGGAGGTGGCACGCGCCCTCGCGCTCCGCTATTTGCCGTTGATCGCCACAGCGGATGCCTCCGGCACGGCGCCGGCGGCCAAGCTCGATATCGTGCGCCGTGGCCTCGCATTGGACGCGACCGCATGGCAGCGTGCAGAGCTGGAAGGCGACCTGACCCAGGCGGCGGCAGCCGCGCCGGAGCCCGCCGACTTCGCCGCGGCCTTCGCCGCCTACCGGGCCGCGCTCCGCACGATGACAGATGGGCCGGCTGGACAGACCCCGCCGCGGACCGACGAGATCGATCGCGTCGCCCGCAAGATGGAGCAGGCCGGGCTGCTCTCCGAGCAGGTTGTCCCGGGCGCGGCCGGCCTGGAAGTCGTCGACTCTAAGGCCGCGCGAAACCTCACCGCGATCTCCCGCCTGGCACGACCGGTCTATTTCCGCGAAGGCACGCCCGAGTTCACCGAGATGGGCAGCCAGGCAGCGGCCGAGATCCTGGCGATGCTGCGCAGCCGCGACATGCCTGGGGTGCGGGTGATCGGCCATGCCGACGCCAGGGGCTCGGCTGCGGCAAATGAGCGCCTCTCGCGCGCCCGCGCCCAGGCACTGGTGCGCTACCTCGAGCGCAATGGCTACCCGCCCGGCCGCGCCACCGCGGAAGGGCGCGGCAGCCGCGAGCCCTATCCGCTCACGCCGATCGCCGGTGTCACCTTCACCCAGCCGCAGCGTTGGCAGCTGGACCGTCGTGTCGAGGTCGAGATCCGGCCATGACGGGGCGACGCCCGCTGCTCGGCGCCCCGCTGCTCGGCCTGCTGCCGGCGGCCATGGTGCGGGGCCAGCCTCTGGCGCCACGCCTCTTCGTCCTGTCCATCGGCATCGATGCCTATCCCTTCGTCAACAGGCTGCAGGGCTGCGTCAACGATGCCCGCCTGATCGCCGAGGCGGTGCGTCCCCTTGCTACCGAGCTGATCCTGCTGCTCGATACCGACGCGTCGCGGGAGCGTTTCCTGGCCGCCTGGGACAGGCTGGCGCGAGCCGCGGGTCCCGGCGACCGTCTGCTGGTCACCTTCTCCGGCCATGGCAGGCGGGAGCCGGAAAGGGTGCCGGGCAGCAAGCCGGACGGCCAGGACGAGACGGCGGTGTTCTGCCGCTTCCGCGAGCGGGCACCAGAGAACGGGCAGCGCGTGTTCGGCCAGGAGATCGGGGCGCGGCTGGAAGCGACAGGACGGCGCGGCATCGTCACCTGGTTCATCGCCGATTGCTGCTACTCCGCCGGCCTGACCCGCGACGTGGATCCGCGCGCGGTCAGGCCGGTCTACCGGTATCTGCCGTCCTACGACATCCAGGACGACATCCTGTCCGGGGCTCCGCTGCCCGAGGCGCAGCTCGGCGGACAGCCGAACCTGGTCTTCATCGCCGCCGGGCAGCGGCATGAGCCGGTGCCCGAGCTGCTGCTGGGGGAGAGGATGCACGGCGCGCTCTCATATTCCTTCGCAACGGTGCTGCGCCGGACGCTGGCCGCCGCGCGAACGGACAGCACCGGCGCCTTCGTCCGTGCCGTGGTCACCAGCACGCGCAGAATTCGCCGATGGACGCCACCATCCTGCAGCGGCGCTCAGCGTGCCCGAGAACTCGCCGGCATTCGGGAGCGCCGCTCCAGTCCCCCAGCCTCTGTCACTTGCACCGGTTGCTCCGTTGCGGGTCGTCACCCTGGCCGGATCGCAGCCCGCGCCGTTCGACGTGGCATCGAGCCTTCTTGGGCTCGACCTGATACGGCCTGCCGGCGACGCGGCGCAGGCCGAGCTGCTGTTCGACCCGGCGGCCGGCCACCTTGTCTCCGCCGCCGGCGACCTGCTCGCGGCCGAGCTCCGGACGCCGCAGCGCCTGCGTGCCGCGGTGGCGAAGTCCGCGGCGATTGCCGCGCTGCGCGGCCTTCCCTCCGGCGGGTTGGAGATCGGGCTGGTGCGTCCCGGTGCGGTGCTGCGCGAGGGGCTGCGAACAGTCTCGACGTGAAGCACCCCGTGGGTGAGCGGCTGACGCTGGTCGTCCGGAGCCCCTTGCTTGGCGAGTTGATCGTGGCCAGCCTGGACGCGCTCGGCGAGGTCACCCTGCTGCGGCCGGCGGCAGGGAGGGCGCCCGGCTGCAGGCCGCGGAATGGCAGCAGGCTGTCATGGTGCGCGCACCGTCCGGCGCAGGTCACGTCGTCGCCTTGTTCTCGCCGGGGTCGCTGGCGCAGGTCCTGGAACGGCTGCGCCAGCAGCAGGGCGATGGCATGGCGTGGCCCTTCGCCATTGCGGTCCGGGACGCGGTTCGCAGCGGCGAGGTTTCGTCGGCAGTCTTCGGATTCTTCTCCTGAGGGAAGGCGTCTCCGGCTGATGTGGTCGGTTGCGCAGGCTTGCGCCCACAGCGGCGCGTTGCGCAGCGCGATCGGCGATCGGCGCAGCCGGAAGAGATGCGCGTGCCTGGCGAGCCGGAGGATGGGCCTGCAGAAGCGGAAGGCCGGTGCCACGCGGGACGGCCAGGCCCGCTGGGCGGTTCTGCTGCCGGCCGGCCGTGCTATCGGGGGAGGAAGCTTGCGCGCACCGCCCGGTGCATGCCGCCCTGAGACGCAACCGTGCGCGGTCCAAGGCGGTCGACCATGGCTGCCTGTTCGTGCGCTGCGGCACATGCCGACGCGACACCATGCTTTAACATGCAGTTTATTGTATCTCCGACTGCCATACCGACACACTGCTTGACGAAACATGGGCTGTGCACAGGGCAGACACAGCAAACCGCATTGCAGCAGCTTGGGTAAGCAGCCGGCGGGGATTTCCGGTCGGCCATTCAGGAGCGAATTTTCGCTCGCCACACAGGACCAAGAGCGCCCGGCCATCGGTGTTGCTGGGACGGGCATGCATCCAGGCATTTCAGCAGGGGGCAGCATCCATGGTGTCCATCGCTCGGATTCTCGGGACCGCCGCGTTTGTCATGCTCGGCATGGGGGGGCAGCTGGTCCGGGCGGCCGATCCATTCAACGTGACGCTCGACGTGGATGGTCAGTCCAGCTCGAAGGGGTTCACCGACCTCGCCAACGCGGTCAACCTGATCTCCAGCACCACCAGTCTGCAGACCTTGATACCGGGCTACACCGAGGTCGCCGGGGCGCGGCTTGATCTCAATCTGCGCGGGCTCGCCGCGACGGGCAGCTTCGACGCGGGCTCGCCGGTGCTGCGCGTGGTGATCCCCGCCGCCGGGGTGAACGAGGTCTTCGCCGGCGCCACCCGCAACGAGAGCGGCCGGCTGTTCCGCAAGTGGCTGGAACGGAATGCCGATGCCGTCGTGCGCGCCGGCGCGAAGGAGACCAGCACCGATCCCGTCGCCGGCAACCCGAATTCGGGCGATGACGCAGCTGGCGACCTCGGATTTCAACCTGGCGCTGGCCGACGCCGTCGCCTGACCACCGGCGGCTTCGGTCTCGACGCGCGCTTCGGCAGCTTCGCGGCGGGCGGATACCGGTCGAATGCCTTCACGTTGCCAATCAATCAGGCCTGGCAGGTGTCGGAGCGGGATGTCCTGCAGATCGACGTGCCGATCAGCTTCACCGATCTCGATGGCGCGCAGAGCTACGGCGCCAATATCGGCCTCCTCTGGCGGCGCCGGGTCACGCCGCGATGGACATTGCAGCCCAGCCTGCGCATCGGCGGCGTCGGTTCGGTCAACCTGGGCTCGGGCGCCGGGGTCTGGTCCGCGGCCTTGAACTCGATGCTCAACCTCGACCTGCCGGGAACCTGGCAACTGACTGTCGCCAATGGCATCAGCTACGTGTCGACGATTCCCGTTTCCGTCGGCCGATACTCGCTCAACTACGACATCTCCAATGTCGTCTTCCGCAACGGGCTGGTGGCATCGCGGGATCTGGGCTTTCGCGTCGCGAACTACCCGGTCCGCGGCGCGCTCTTCGCGATCGACACGCGTTTCACCGGCGATGCGATCTACATCGAGAATTTCCAGGAGTTCGGCGCTTTCTTCATCCTGGGAACGCCCAACCCCATCCGCTTCGGCGTCACCTACCTGACCGGTGGCGCGGCGTGCAGGGCTTCTCGGTCAATCTGGGAGCCCGGTTCTGAGCGTGAATTCGACGGTCCGGAGTTGCCGGGGCAGCGGGGCGCCGGCAGCCTCGCGACCCGGCCACGATCCGGATGGGAGCGACCCCAAGGAGGCCGACCATGACCCGGTTCCCCATGCAGTGCCGTTCAGCTTCGCCGCGGCCTTTCTCGACCCTGTCCGGCTCATGCTGCTCGCGAGGGCTGGCTGTCGTCGCGTTCCTGGTGTCCCTCGTCATCGCATGGTCGAAGGGGACCGGCCACCGGCACTGACCTGCGCTGCCGAGGCGGCCGCCCTCGCCCTGCTTGGTGGGGTGCTGGCGCCGCTCGTGGTGTTGTTGTTCCACTGGCTGATGGGCGCCACCGAGGGCGCCACCCACGCGCTGGCCTGGGCCTTCCTGCTCTGGGCCGGACCGGTCGACCTGATTGCCCGCATCATCACCGGGCATTGGCTGGTGACGATGCCCGGATTGCTCTTCGCGGCGACGCTGGTCGGCGCGCCTCACCAGCATGATGAACGGGCTGTGGCGCATCCCGACTGGAAGGGCGGCGGATGGATCGGGTTCCCGCTGGATGTGACCTGGGGCCTGGCGGGCAACGTCAACGGGCTTCTGCTGCATCTGGTCAATCAGGTGATCGCCGACCGCCATGCCTACACGAGCCACGGCACGAGGCGCATCGCTACCTCGGCGGCTTCGGCATCAAGCCCGGGTTCCGCTTCACCCAGGGCTGCGTCATGAGCAACACCGAACCGGCGGATGTGCCCGGCAGCGACCTGTTCACGCATGAGCGCTGGCATGTCCTGGCGAGAATCGGATCTTCGGGCCGTTCTTCACCCTGTCCTACGTCGGATGGATGCTGGTCTGGCTGCTTCCTGGCGTGATCGCCGGCCTGGCGAGCGGCGTGGGACCGGGCACGGCAGCTGCAGGCCTGGTGCTACTCGAACAATCCCTGGGAGGTCTGGGCCTATTCCAGCACGGGGGACACCTACCGCGGCACCAGCAACCAACGGCTGCTGTGGCCGCCGGCCGCAGTGATGGCCGCCGCTGTGCCGGTCTATGCCCTGCTGCTGCTGGCTGGCTACCTGATGGTAAGGGCCTGAGCGGCCGGCAGGCCTTGCCGTCGGCAGTGATCGGCGGTGAGGTCCATCCCGCCGCCGATCTGTCGCGCTCCGGGTGCGTTTTCCGCCAAGGGTTCCGGCGGCCTGATGGCCAGCTTCCTCATGATACCCCGAGCAGGGAAAGCAGGCCGAGGCTGATGCCGAGCAGGATCAGCAGCGAGATGCCCACCGCCAGGCTGGCCCTTGGTCCCACCCGCCCGAGGCGCCCGCATTTCGACCCGGAGCCCGAACGCCGCCATGGCGATCGCGGCCAGCCATGTCGCGATCCGGCGCAAGGGGCCCAGCGCGCCGACGGGCAGGAGCCCGAGCGAGTTCAGCGCAACCAGCGGCATGAGGCCGGTGATGAACCACGGCAGGCACCGTCCCGAGCCGCGGCCGTCCCGGCGTCGCCGGGTCGCCGCTGGCGCATCGCAAGCGAGAGCAGCAGGACGAGCGACCCCAGCATCAGCACACGCAGCAGCTTGACCAGTGTTCCCGTCTGCATGTTCGGGCTGTCCAACGCTACCGTGGCAGCCAGGACCTGCGGCACGGCATAGACCGTCGGGCCGGCGAGCACGCCATACTGCCTCGGCGAGAGCCCCGGCACCGGGATGAGCAGCGGCAGCGCGAGCACGACGGCCACCAGGCCGCTTGGCGCGGCGTCCAGCCCCGCTTCGGCTCGCGCGCGTTCTGGCGCGATTACCTCGGCATGGCATCCACCGCGGCGCAGGACACCGCAGTGGCTCGCCCGCGTCCGGGCAGCCGCCAGCAGGTCCGATGCCCTATGGGTCGGGCGGTTCCGGCGATGCGCCGGAAGGCGTGCCGCGCCGTCCGATTCGTGCCGGCCGCCCGCGCCCGCTCACCCCGCAACCGCGCGTCAGGCCGCGGCGGACAGTTCGTGGGTCGGTTCCCAGCCGCCACCCCGGCGGTAGCGCGCGGCGATCCGGCCCCGCTCCAGCACAAGCAGGTGCAGCCAGTCATGGTCGAACAGCGAGCGCACCGCGGCGTGACGCTCGAGGATCGCGGTGATCGCCTCGCGCGGCGCCTCGACCAGCACGGACAGGCGCAAGGGCTCATGGGCCAGCCGCTCACCGTCATGCACAGCCTGCCAGGGCAACCCGGCCCGCAGCATGCCGCCATTGCCCTCCAGCACGCCGATGCCGCCGACCACGTTGTGGATCAGCTTGTTGCCGCCGCCGAACAGCGCCGGCGCCACGGCCGAAGCGTAGTATTGCAGGCTGATCCAGCTCGCCACCACGACGGGCGCTGTCAGGATCAGCTCGAGCGTGGCGAAGGCCTTGTCCTCGCGCCAGTCGTAGGAGTGGAGGAAGACGCGCCCGCCGAGATCCGCATGTCGCGTCGCGCGCGCGCGGCGCGCGCGATGAAGGCGGCACACCCGGCGAGGCCCCATTCCGGTCGCGGCTCCGCCCAACTGCGTGCCCGGGCCGGCAGCCCGGCCGCCGAGCCGCCCGGCAGGCGCAGCGCCCGTTCGGCCCGGGTCAGCGCGGCCGCCTCGGCGAGCCACTGCCGCGCCGCGGCAATGTCCGCCGCATGGTCCGGGTCGTGGCTGTCCTCGTAGAGCGTCACGGCGTCGGTCGTCGTCTCGTGCAGCCCGGCGAGGAAAAGGGTGTCCGCAGGCAATGTGATGCCCAGCGCCGGCAGGCCGCCCGCGTCTCCGGGTCGTTCAGCAGCGCCGCGAGCAGCCGCGCCGAGACCTCGCCCGTATGGCCGCCGCAGGCGCCGCAGTGATAGGCGCTGGCATGCGGGTTGTTCACCACCCGTGCCCCGTGGCCGAGGAGCAGCACCAGCCGCGCATGCTGGGTGGTGAGCGACATCGCGTGCAGGATCGCCGCGGCCTTCGCCGCCTTGGCCGCGGCATCGAGCGGCACGGCAGGCACCGGCGGCGGTCCGGGCGCGGCGGGCTCCCCGGCCAGGCCCATCGCGTCGCAGACCGGCTTGCCGAGATAGAGCGGCCCGGCCGCCTCGACAAAGGCGAAGGACGAGACGGCCGCCTGGCGGAAACGGCCCCAGGCGCGCTTCGCCCTGGCGCCGACCTGCGCCGCCGCCTCCGCCGCCTTGGATGCGGCGCTATGCGAGGCGAGCGTGGGGTTGAGCAGCACCGGCAGATGCGCGTCCACCAATGTCGAGCCGAGCGGCCGGTGCGCCACCGGCGGGCCAAAGAATCCGGCGAAGCCGAGCGTCTCGATTCCCCGGTCGAGGCCTTCCAGCCTGCGGCGGAACACCTCGGACCGCACGTCGATGCAGAAGGCGGCTTGGAGCCAGGGCCGCGCCGGAGCGCACGGGACCGCGGCGCCGGCGAGCGTCGCGGCGAGCCGGCGCTGATACGCGCGCTCCGCCGCATCCTGCAGGACCGCATCCGTCACTTGGTCAGGCGTCGGCGCCAGCGGCGGCATGGGCCGCGACAGTCTCGCGCCACGCCGCACCGATTGCGTCGTGATGGGCCGCAAGCAGGGCTTCCTCCCACACCAGGCGGATCGCCAGCAGGTGCAGCAGCGTCGCATCCGTCGCGCCGGCCTGCTCGGCCTGCCAGAGCAGCCAGCGGGCATGCTGCGCCCAGCCGCCGAGCTCGACGAGCAGCCGGTGGAACGCGGTCGCCGCCGCAGCCTCGGTCAGGCGGAGCCGACCCACGGCGCGCAGGATCGCGCGCTCCGCGGCATCGGGGGCGGTGGCGACATGCGTGCAGAAGCCGGCAAGCCCGGCGAGTTCCGGCGTCAGGTCATGCGTCGCCCATTCGCGCCAGGCGGCATAGGCGTCCTGGCCGGGCGCTGGTGTCCAGAGCGCCTGGCCACGGTCGAAATGCCCCGCCGCCCAGAGGCCGATGCTGCGCCCGATCACCCCCGGCCAGTCCGTGCCGGTGGCCCGCGCGGCAAGGTCTGCCACCGTCGGCAGCGCCTGCGGCGCCGGTGGCTCGGCGGCCAGCGCGGCCTGCAGCGCGGCGAAGGTCGCCGGCCGGCCGGGAGCGTCGCAGGCCGCGAGCGCCGCCGCGAGGTCCTCCACCTCGATCTCCCCGGCCGCGATCCGCGCCGCGAAATCCGCCCGCGTCGGCGTCAGCCGCAGCCCCGCGACCCGCGCCAGCCGCGCGGCGGCCATCGCCAGTTCCTCCCCGGCTTGGCCGAGGAATGGGTTCGTCGCCACCGTTGCCGCCAGCGGAAAGGCGGGCGGCACGGCGCGGATCGCGGCCTCGGTTGCGCGGTGCAGCATGGCCGATGCCGCCGGCATGTCGATCTCCTTTTGGTTCGGCATGGTCGTGCTCCGTCCGGTCAGAGGGGTTTCACGCTGCGGAAGCCGCCGATGAGCCGGTCGAGCACTGCGTTGAGGTAAAGGCCGTTGGTCAGGTGCACGCGCAGCCCCGCCGCGGCCGGGTGATGCGCCCAGTGCGGGAACAGCGCCTGCGCCAGGGAGGTGCCGCCGAAGGAAAGCACCGTCAGCACGAGCAGCGCCGTCTCGAGCGGCCCGAGTGCCGGCGGCGTCGGCAGCGCGCCGGCGACCAGCGCCTCACTCAGCCAGTGGAAGGCGAAATAGGCGACCGCGACGGCCACCGAGGCGAAGGTGGTGCGCCGGGTCAGCGCCTGCGGCGCGGCATCCGCGAGCCCCTGTGCCACGAGATAGGCGACGCCGAAGATCAGGATCGCCCCGAGCGCCAGCGCTTGGCCCGGCTTCGGCCCGAATGCGACCCAGAAGCCGCCGGCGACCAGCGCATAGATCGCGAGCGCCACCGCGAAGGCGCGGCCGACTGCGGCAAGTCCCGGCACCGCCACCGGCCCCGCGCGCCGCGCCGCCAGCACCGCCTGCACGGCATTGCCCGAGGCCAGGAAGGCATGCGCCTTGTACAGCCCATGCGCGACGATGTGCAGCAGCGCGAGCGCCCAGAGGCCGAGGCCGCATTGCAGCAGCATGAAGCCCATCTGCGCGATGGTGGACCAGGCGAGCGCCGTCTTCACCGCCGCCTGCGTCAGCATGACGAGGCCGGCGAACAGCGCGGTGACGCCGCCGAGCGTGACCAGCGCCGCCATGGCCCCCGGGCTCGCCTGCATCGGCTCGGCGAGGCGGAGCAGCAGCAGCCCGCCGGCATTGATGATGCCCGCATGCAGCAGCGCCGAGACCGGGGTCGGCGCCTCCATCACCTCGGTCAGCCAGCCATGCAGCGGCAGCCCGCCGGTCTTGAGCAGCGCCGCGAGCACGAGGAGCCCGGCGGCGAACCGCGCGCCGAGGGGGCGACCCGGCCGCGGCCGCGGCGTTGATAGCGGCAAGGTCGGCGGTGCCGAAGGCTTGCCACAGCAGGATCGCGGCGAGCAGCAGCGCCACGTCGCCCGCCCCCCAGACGAGCGAGAGCTCGGTTGCGGCACGCCGGGCCTCGGGCCGCGCCGCGTAGAACATCAGCAACCGGCGGAGGCCGAGTCCGATGGCCGCGAAGGCGAGCAGCAGGATGGCCAGGCTGCCCGCCAGCACCAGGATTTGCACCGCCGCGAGCGTCGCCAGCAGCATCCCGTGGAAGGCGCCTTCGCGCGCCTCGCCATCCAGGTAGCTGCGCGCATAGCGCACCACTACCCAGCCGATGAAGCTGATCAGGAGGCTCATCACCGCGCCGATCACGTCGAGCCGCAGCACGAGCGCGAAGGGCCCGCCGCCGAGCGCGAGCGTGACCGGCGCGTCGGCCGTCACCTGCGCCGCACCGCCGAGGGGCTAGGGCGAGGCCGGCCAGCACCGCGAGTTCTGCCAAGCGCGGCAGCGCGCCGGGCCGCCGGCCCGGCCGGGCCAGGGCGACCAGGGCCAGCAGCAGGAACAGGGGTGGCGACAGGGCGGGCAGGGGCAGGGTCATCGGGCGGCTCCGGACCGGCATGGCCGCGCTCCGGTTACCGCTTACCCTTCTTCCAAAAATCACATTGTTTCGGATATAATGTTCGATAAAATGGAACAATGTCCTCGCTGAACCTGCACCACCTACGGCTGTTCCATGCGGTCGCGCATCAGGGCAGCCTCACCGGGGCGGCGCGGCAGCTGAACCTCTCGCCCTCCGCCCTCTCGGCGCAGCTCCGCACGCTGGAGCAGTCGCTCGGCCAGGATCTGTTCGAGCGCCGCGGCCGGCGCCTGGTGGTGACCGAAGCAGGGCGGCTCGCGCTCGACCATGCCGATGCGATCTTCCGCGCCGCCGCCGACCTCACCGCGACGCTGCGGGAGACCGGGCGGCCACGCCGCGCGCTCAGGGTCGGCGCGCTGGCGACGTTGTCGCGCAATTTCCAGATGCGCTTCCTCCGCCCGCTGCTCGGCCGGGCCGATGTGGAGGTGGTGCTTCGTTCCGGCCCGCAGGGCGAGCTGCTGCGCGGACTCGAGACACTGGACCTCGACGTGGTGCTGACCAATTTCCAGCCGGCGCAGGATGCCGGGCGGCGCTACCTGGTCCAGCATCTCGACGAGCAGCCCGTCGGCCTGATCGGGACGGCCGCGCGGATCGGCGCGGGCGCGCCGCTCGCAACGCTGCTGGCGCGGGAGCCGTTGATCCTGCCGACCGCCGAGACCGCGATCCGCGCGGCCTTCGACGGCCTTGTCGCGCGGCTTGGCCTGACGGTCACCATCGCCGCCGAGGTGGACGACATGGCGATGATCTCGCTTGCTGGCGCGCGAGGATGTGGGGCTGGCGGTGATCCCGCCGATTGTCGTGCAGGACGAGCTGGCGAGCGGCCGGCTGATCGAGGCGCATGCCCTCGCTGGAATCCGTGAAATGTTCCTTGCGGTCACCTTGGACCGGCGCTTCCCGAATCCGCTGCTGGCCGACCTGATCGCGCCGCTCGATGGCGCTGGCCAGAGGTGACGCGGCTTCCCGCCGCGGCGCCGCGGTCGCGTTGGATGCCGTCCGTGACGACCGGTCGGCAGGCGACGGAGCCTTGCCCGGAAAGTGGGCCTCCCGGGCTTGTGGCGATGACATCCAGACCCGATGCTGGCGCTTTCGCAAGAAGGGCGCGGCATGGATATCCGGACGGTCGGCGTGGTCGGGCTCGGCAATATGGGCCTCGGCATGGCGGCCAGCCTGGTGCGGGCCGGCTTCGGGGTCATCGGCACGGACCTGGACGAAGCGCGGCGCGCGCCGGCCGCGGCGGCGGGCGTGCGATTCATGGACAGCCTGGCCGGGGTCCTGCACGGCGCCGACGCGCTCGTCTTCTCGCTGCCCTATGCACGCGACGTGGAAGCGGCCGCGACCGCGCCTGGCGGCCTGCTGGACCGGCGCGACCGCAAAGTGATCGTGATCGATACCTCGACCTCCGACCCCGGTACCTCGCGCCGCCTGGCCGCCCGGCTCGGCGAAGCCGGGCACGGGCTGCTCGATGCTCCGGTCAGCGGCGGCCCCTCGGGTGCGGCGGCCGGCACCCTGACGATGATGATCGGCGGCAGCGAGGCCGACCTCGCCCTCGCGCAGCCGGTGGTCGCGGCACTCTCGGGTACGGCAATCCATGTCGGCCCGTCGGGCGCCGGGAACATCGCCAAGCTCGTCAACAACATGCTGGTCGCCGCGCATCTGATCACCACGGGCGAGGCTATGCGCCTCTCGGAGGCGGCGGGGCTGCCGGCCGAGGCCGTCCTGAAGGTGGTCAATGCCGCCACCGGCCGCAGTGCGATCAGCGAGGCCATGTACCCTCGCTGGGTCCTGCCTGGGAGCTTCGACAGCGGCTTCTCCGCCGGCTTGATGCGAAAGGACGTGGGTCTCGCCGCCGACCTGGCGCAGGAGACGGGAACGCGCCTGCCGCTTTCCGCCGAGGTCGCCCGCATCTGGCAGGCGACGCGCGACCGCATTGCCGACACCGACGATTTCACCCGGATGGCCGATCACCGCACGGACCGAACCACCTGAGGTGCACGGCATAGCCTGCCATCGCCGATGCGCGGAAGGCGCGCCCGGCCAGGGCATTGTCCGCTGGCCACCGAGGCCGGGATGCCGACCGACCCAGCGCCGCGTGCCTCGGCGGCGGATCGACCTGCGGCAAGATCCGCAGCCGCTGTGTTCCGGCCCGACCGCGGACCCGGCTGACCAGGCGCTTGGACATGATCCCTGACGCGCAACCGAATCCACGACACGGAACCACCACCATGAGCGAAGACCTCCTGGACAAGGGCAAGCAGATCAGGGCGGAGGTGATCGGCCAGGCGCGGCACGACGCGGCGATGGCCGGCGCCACCGGGTTCGACCTGCCGTTCCAGGAACTGGCGCTGCGGTATTGCTGGGGCGAGGTCTGGGGGCGTCCCGGCCTGAGCCGCAAGGCACGCAGCATGGTGAACCTCGGCATGCTCATCGCGCTCGGCAAGCCGAATGAGCTCAAGATCCATGTCCGGGGCGCGCTGACCAACGGCGTGACCAGGGACGAGATCCAGGAGATCTTCCTGCAGGCCTGCGTCTATTGCGGCGTGCCTGCCGCCGGGGAAGCCTTCCGTGTCGCAAGGGAGGTGTTCGAGGAGCCAGAGTTCTCCGCGACATAGCTGCGGCAGACAGTATCGGCTGAGGGAGGCGGGCCAACCCGGTGGTGGCGGCTTGTCGCATCCTGCCACCGCCTGACCTTGCGTCTGCTCCCCTGCTGCGCGCTGCGGTCAGAACCTGATGGTGAGTGCCGGGACGTAGCTGACGGCGGCGCGAAGCGCGAGCGCGATGAAGAAGAATGGCCAGGGCGCCTTCGTGGTCTCGGCCATGCTGCTGCCGGCAATGGTGGAGGAGATGAACAGCGTGGTCCCGACCGGTGGGGTGTCGAGTCCGATGTCCGGATTAATCACCGTGATCGGGCCGAGTTGCAGCGGGTCCAGCCCGATCATCGCCGCCAGCGTTCACCACCATCAGCACCAGGACCTTGGCGCCCTGCGCCGCCTCCGCGGCGGCGAGAGCTTGCCCTGCTGCCGGGCGCATGTCGAAGCCGCGCACCCGGTGTGCGCGCGCCACGAGGTTCCGGGCCATGGGCAGGCCCATGGCGCCGAGCCCGACGAAGCCGATCGTCACCATTCGTTTGTCTCCTCCCCGACCGGTGCCGGGCCGGCTACAGCCAACCCTTGATGCTTCGGACCATGGCCTCGGCCGAGATGCCGTAGCGGTCGTGCAGCGTCGGCAGCGCGCCGGCATTCAGGAAGGCGTCCGGCAGCGCAATCTGGCGGAAGCGGGCGGGATCACGCCCTCGCGCAGCAGCAGCGTCGCCACCGCCTCGCCCAGGCCTCCGATCTCGGTGTGGTTCTCCGCCACCACGACCATTCGGCCGGTGCGGCCGGCCTCCCGCAGGATGGCCTCCCGGTCCAGCGGCTTGATGGTCGGGACGTGCAGGATGGCGACCTCGACCTTATCGGCCTGCAGCAGCTTCGCCGTCTCCAGCGCCCGCATAGTCATGAAGCCGGAGGAGATGACCAGGGCATCTGCGCCGTCGCGCAGCAGCTTCGCCTTGCCCAGGTCGAAGCTGTAGTCGTACTCGTCCAGCACCATCGGCACGTTGCCGCGCAGGAGCCGCATGTAGACCGGGCCGTCATGCGCGGCGATCGCCGGCACCGCCTGATCGATGTCGAGCGCGTCGCAGAGATCGACGATGACTAGGTCCGGCATGCCGCGGAAGATCGCGATGTCCTCGGTCGCTTGGTGGCTCGGGCCATAGCCCGTGGTCAGGCCCGGCAGGGCGCAGCAGATCTTCACCGGCAGGCGCCATTGCGCTTGTTACCCGGCACCTGAAGCACAATCCCGCCGACCCGACCTGGTTCGACCGCGACCGCTTCGTACTCTAGGCCGGGCATGGCTCGATGCTGCTCTACGCCTTGCTGAATCTCACCGGCTATGCCGGGATGTCGATCGAGGCGCTGCAGCGCTTCCGCGCGCTCGGCGCGGCTTGCGAGGGCCATCCGGATACTGCCCGTCGCACGGGATCGAGGTGAGCACCGGCCCGCTTCCGTGCCGCCAACTGGCAGGTGCTGAAGGAGGACGCCATGATATCGAGGTGGTGGATGCCGCGCTGGCGCTGACCCGGCACGACCCGCGGCCGAGCTTCATCGCCTGCCGCACCTTGATCGGGCGGGGTATCCCGGGGATCGAGGACGCCCGCGCCGCGCATAGCGGCAGGCTGACCCGCGCGCTGACTGATGCGACGTGCGAGGCGCTCGACTGCCCGCACCCGGCTTTCACGGTGCCGAAGGAGTTCGCCGCGGCCTGGCGCGTGACCGGGCGCTGCAGCCTGCTGAAATACCGGGCTTGGCAGGCGCGGGTCGCCGCCCTGCCGCCGGAGCAGTGGCGCCGGGTGGACCGGCTGCGCGAGGGCCGCCTGCCCGAGGGCTGGCAGGAGGGCCTCCGCGCCTATGCGCGCGCGGGCGCCGAGCAGCGCCTGACCCAGCACGGCTGGAAGACCTGCGGCGAGATCGTCAAGCTTGCGGCGGCCGCGATCCCGGAGATGCTGGCCGGCGCCCCGGACCCGGAGGCGGCGACCCAGCACAAACGCCGCCTGCCGGCCTTCAGCGCGGCGGGCCCTACCTGCATTACGGCGTGCGGGAACACGCCATGGGCTCGATGCTGAACGGCATGGCGGCGATGATGGGTTTGCCGGTGCTGTTCGCTTTCACCCATGACAGCATCGGCATCGGCCGCAACCGGCCGACCCACTAGCCGGTCGAGTACCTGGCGGCCCTGCGCGACATCCCCAACCAGTTGGTCTTCCGCCCGGCCGATGCGGTGGAGGCGGCAGAGTGCTGGGAACTGGCGATTGCGCACCGCACGGGTCCCTCCTGCCTGATCTTCGCGCGGCAGCCGCAGGCGGCGGTGCGGCAGGAGGCGCCTGAGAACCGCAGCGCCCGCGGCGCCTATGTGCTCGCCGAGGCCGAGGGCGGGCCCCGCGCCGCCACCATCCTGGCCACCGGCACCGAGGTCGCGCTGGCGATGCAGGCGCGTGCGATGCTTGCGGCCGAGAGGATCGCCGTTGCCGTCGTCTCCATGCCCTGCTGGGCGCTGTTCGAGCAGCAGGACCGCGCCTCGCACAACGCGGTGCTCGGCACGGCGTCGCGCATCGGGGTAGAGGCCGCGGCGCGGCTCGGCTGTGATCGCTGGATCGGGCCGGAGGGCGCCTGCATCGGCATGTCGGGCTTCAGGGCCTTCGGCGCCGAGGATGATCTCTGGCGGCATTCCGGCATCACGGCGGGGGCGATCGCCGCCACGGTAAGGCGGCAGCAGGGTCTATCCTGAACGACACTCCCTGACCTGCGCCGGCGGCGACCTGCCGGGCCTGCGGAACGGGCACTGCCCGCGGCCTGGCCTCAAGCCGGCTGCATCGTTGCGGGCCGCAGCCGCCGCGCCAGCGGCGCGATCAGGTGTTCCACCGCCGGGATCAGCGCCGCGCCGACCACCAGCCCCATCGCGGCCGATCCCAGGGCGCCGACCAGCCAAGCCACCGCCAGGTCGAGCGCCGGCACCGCCCGGCCCGCCGCCGCGGCTGCCTCGTGCAGCAGATGCCCGGGCGCGGTGATGCCGTATTCCTCCAGCCCATGCAGCAGGATGCCGCCGCCGACCCAGAGCATGGCCGCGGTCCCGACCAGGCCCAGCAGCCTGAGCAGCACCGGCATCCCCACCACCAACCCACGGCCGAGCGCCCGGATCGGGGCCGGCCCGCCGCCGGCGGCCAGCGCCACCCCGGCATCGTCCGCCTTCACCAGCAGCGCCACTACCCCATAGACCCCGATGGTGATCCCGGTGCCGACCAGCGCCAGCACGGCGGCCTGGGTCCAGAAGGATGCGTCGGGCACGGTCGAGAGGATCAACGCCATGATCTCGGCCGAGAGAATGAAGTCGGTCTGGATCGCCGAGGCGATGCGCGCCCGCTCGAAGGCGGCCGGGTCCTGGCGCGCTGCGCCGGTCTTCGCCTCATGCGCATGGGCGGCATGCGGCCAGAGCGCCTCGTAGATCTTCTCCGCACCCTCGTAGCAGAGGAAGGCGCCACCCAGCATCAGCAACGGGGTGATGGCCCAGGGCGCGAAAAGGCTCAGGGCAAGCGCCGCCGGTAGCAGGAAGACCAGCTTGTTCCTCAGCGAGCCGAGGGCGATGCGCCAGACGATGGGCAGTTCGCGGCTGGCGGCGAAGCCCACGACGTAGCGCGGCGTGACCGCGGCATCGTCGATCACCACGCCCGCGGCCTTCACCCCGGCCCGTCCGGCCTGGGCAGCGACGTCGTCGAGCGAGGCGGCGGCGACCTTGGCCAGGGCGGCCACGTCGTCCAACAGGGCAATCAGGCCGGTGCTCAAGGCGGCGTCCTTCGGTGGCGGCGGCAGGCCGTTCCAACCGATGAGGCGTCGTTGCGTTCCGGCAGTCCTGGAAAGGTCCCAACCCGGCCCAGGCGGCGGCGGTCAGCCCGGCCGCCGGAACAGATAGCCCACCCGGTCGCGCCAGTCGTGCGCGCCGAGCACGTCCCGCGGCATTCGTGGAAGACGATGACGAAGGGATTGTGCAAGGGCGGCGGGTGGACCAGGCCACAGCGCAGCGGCACCGCGGCGTCCTCCGGCATGTAGGTGCCGAAGATCCGGTCCCAGAGCATCAGCACCCCGGCGTAGTTGCGGTCGAGGTCGGGCCCATTGCTGGCATGGTGGACCCGGTGTGCGGAGGGGGTGTTGAGAATGCCCTCGACCCAGCCGAGGCGGGGGACCATCGTGGTGTGCAGCCAGAATTGGCGGAGCAGGCTGGCGCTGACCATGCCGAAGGGCCAGGCAGGCGGAAAGCCGATTCAGACCAGCGGCAGGAAGAACAGCCAGCTGCGCGACAGGATCGGCGTCCAGTTCAGCCGGAAGGCCGCCGTCAGGGTCAGCCCCTCGGGCGAGTGGTGCACGCTGTGCGAGCCCCAGAGCAGCCGCACCTCATGCGCCATGCAGTGGTACCAGTAATAGGCGAAGTCGATCAGGAGGAAGAGCAGCAGGAGGTTCCTCCCATCGCTCATGTCGATCGAGGTTAGCCGCCAGTGCCACACCACCACCGCCAGCCCGCCGGTGATGACGGTGGCGGTGATGACAGCGGACAACAGGTGCCCGGCGGCGATGGCCAGCGACACCGCCCCGTCTCGCCAGGGGAAGCCGGCATGGCGCTGTCGACAGAGGATCGCCTCGGCGATGATCGTCAGGACCAGCGCCGGCAGAAGGGCCAGGACTCCGCCTGGCTCGCGGAAGATCTCCATCAGCGCAGCGCCTGCAGGCAAGCCCCGGCCGCCTCCGCCGTCGGCCGGGTTGCGGCGCGGTCGATCTTGCCGTGCATGACCATGGTGCGGACCCGGGTGGTCAGCAGGTCGCGGATCACAGTGTCGCGGCGGATCTCCGGCGCGGTAGCGCGATAGACCATCGCCGCACCGGGCGGCAGCTTTGCCGCGCAGGCGGTGCCGGAAGCCGGATCGGCCGAGGCGGTGCCCGGCAGAGCGAACAGTAGGGCGAGGGCGGGGAGGCGGCGCGGCGCGACGGGCAGGGCGTCCTCCGGCGCAGGGCGGCGGGGCCACGCCCCGGCACCAGCAGTAGGAGCAACTGTCCCTGTTCAGTCCCGACGGTGAACTCGCTTTGCCGCGAGCCGCTACCCCACCCGCAGCAGCGCCGGCCCGTTCACCCGCAGCCATTCGACCGCGGCGTCGCGGTGCGGCGTCAGCCGTTCCACCTGCGCCCAGAAGCGGGGGAGTGGTTGAGCTCCTTCAGATGAGCGACCTCATGCGCCACGACGTAGTCCAGCACCCAGTCGGGCGCCATTACCAGCCGCCAGGAGAAGGCGAGCGTCGCGTCCGGTGCGCAGGAGCCCCAGCGGCTGCGGGTGTCCTTCAGCCGGATCGCCTTCGGCGTTACGCCCAGCAGCGTGGCATGGCCGGTCGCCAGCACTCGGATGCGGCGCTGCGCCTCGGCCTTCAGGAAGGCGGCGATCTGGCGCGGCAGCGCCGCGGCCGGGCCGCCGGCGATCATCGCGCCGGCCGCCAACTGCACGCCCGGCTTGGCTGCGGGGTCGTGCCGGATGACATGCGGCAGGCCGCCGAGCCGCAATCTGGACCCAGGTTCAAAGGCGATGTGCGGGGCGAGCGCCGCCAGCTTCTCCCGCACCCAGGCGGCATGGGTGTTTAGCAGCGCCATCCCGGCTCGGCGGTTGGCCCTCGGTGGCAGGGTCACCACCACCGCCCCGGCCCGGGCATCAATCCGCAGGCTGACCCGGCGGGCGCGGGCAGACCGGCGCCAGCGCACCGGGCAGGCCATAGTCTCCGGTGGCGTTCCGGCTGGTTGGCAACCGTCCAGCGCGACGGTCTCCGCTTCGGTCTGGTCCATACCCCCACCATGCGGCGGCGGAGGGGTCGGGTTCAACGGCTTGACACGCCTCGTTGCGGAACAGCCGGGCAACCGCGGCGGGAGCGGCGGCCGGAAAAGATCGGCCGGGCGCCATTTGCCCGCGAAGTGCGCATTTTCGCGAACGTCGCGGGCCGGGCCGGCAACCCCACGCTTAGCCCGGCAGCGCCTTCAGCTCGGTCTCGACGAAGCTGAGCGGCGCCGTCCCGGCGTTGACCACGTTGTGCTCCACCCCGGCATCCCGGGAATAGGCCACCCCCGCGGCCAGGCTGGCGGTCATGGTCTGGCCGCCCGGCAGTTCCAGCAGCAGGGTGCCGTCGGTCACCGGGACCACCACGTACAACCAGCCATGCCGGTGCCAGCCGGTCTCCGCGCCGGGATTGAAGTCCCAGCGGGTGACGCGGACATGCTCGTTGTCCAGCTGGACGGTGCCGGTGGCGGGCTTGCGGCAGCGCAGCGGCTCGGCGAAGGGTGGCTCGCTCATTCCGCCGCCTTCGCCGCGGCGAAGCCGGGCAGGGGCAGGGCGCCGGCGGCGCCCCAGGCGGCCCAGATCGCCTCGGCCTGCGCCGCGGTCAGCTTCATGTGCGGCGGGCGGATGGTGCGCCAGTTGTCGTCACCGGTGGACCGGGCGATGATCTCGCGCAGGCCGGGGATCAGCGGGACGGAGGTCGCCGCCTTCCGGGTGGCGCTCAGCATGGCCTGCGCCGCGTCGGCCTCGGCGCCCGTGCGCTTGGCATAAACTATGCCGCCCCAATGGCTGTTGCCGTTGGAGGCCGCGGTGATGCAGCCGGCGCCGCCCTCCGCCAGGATCTTCTGAAGGTATTCGTCGGAGCCCGAATAGACCTCGAACCCGTCCTTGGCGAAGTGGTCGACCATCGCCTTCATGTTGGCGTAGTCGCCGCTGCTGTCCTTCGAGCCCTTCACCACGCCAGGATAGGCCTTCAGCAGCCGGCCGATCAGGTCGATGCTGAACGGGACCGCCGATTGCTGCGGGAAGTTGTACAGGTACAGGGCGATGCCGCCGCCGACCCGCTGGATGACCTCCGAGAAATAGGCGAAGAGCCCGTCATCCGACGGCGCCTTGTAGTAGAAGGGCGGCAGCAGCAGCACGCCGCGGCAGCCCTGCGCCTTCGCGTGAAGGGTCAGCTCCACCGTATCGGCCAGGCTGGCGCAGCCGGTCCCCGGCATCATGGTGGCGGCGGGGACGCCATGCGCGATCAGCCCCTCAAGGATCGCCTTGCGCTCATGCAGGCCGAAGCTGTTGGCCTCCCCGGTGGTGCCGAGCACGCCGAGCCCGTTGCAGCCATTGGCCAGCAGCCACTTGGCATGCCCCGCCATGCGCGCCGGATCGGGCGAGAGGTCGGGCTTCATGGCGGTCAGGACGGCGGCGTTCACGCCGCCGAAGAGCGCGTTCTTCATGGGTCCTCGGGTCCTTCGGGCTTGTCGGTCGATGGGGGTGCGGGCGGCCTGGCGCGCTTGCCGCGGGGCGGCTGGCCGGGCCAGCGGACGATGTGGTCCTCGAATGCGCCGGCATCGCGTTCGCGGATCGCCTTGCCGCGGACCGAGACTCCGGCCTGGTGCACCGTCTCCGGATCGCCGGAGACCAGCGGGTGCCACCATTCGAGGTCCTTGCCCTCGGCGACCAGGCGGTAGCCGCAGGTCGGCGGCAGCCAGTCGATCCGCTTGAGCCGCTTCGGCGTCAGCTTGACGCAATCGGGCACCCATTGGCGGCGGTTCTCGTAGTCGGCACAGCGGCTGGTCTCGATGGTCAGCAGCCGGCAGGCGACATTGGTGAAGGCCAACTCGTCCGTCTCGTCGTCACGCAGCTTGTGCAGGCAGCAGCGGCCGCAGCCGTCGCAGAGGGATTCCCACTCGGCCCGGCTCATCGCCTCGAGCGTCTTGGTCTTCCAGAAGGGGTCTTGGGATGCCACGCCCCCAGCCTAGCCCCGATGGCGGGGCGGCGGAACTCCCGGCGGCTTGGCTACTGCCGCGCGCCGAAGCGCATCAGCGCCGCCCGCAGCGGGTCGGCGCCGGGATTGTGCACCTGCATCGCCACGACGACCTGCCGCGGCGAGGCCTCCTGGCCGTAATAGGCGCGGTTCCAGGCGCTGCGGTTGGTCAGCACGGAGCCTTCCAGCGCCAGACCGGCGAAGAGCCCACGCGCCCGGGCGAAGGTGAGGATATCGGCGCCGCCCGCCGCGGTGGTCGAGCCCTCGAGACCCGCGCCCATGGTGGCGACGGCGACCGAAGCATCGGCGCCGAGCTTGAACTGGCTGTCCAGCAGCGCGGTGAGGCCGGCATCCGACATCACCAGCATCAGCACCTGCATGTCCTGCACACCAGATTGCAGACCGAGGCTGCCGGAGGCGAGGCCGTAGAAGGCCGGGGAGGACCAGGAGTTGGCGGCGTCGCGCGCCACCAAGACGCAGCCGCCGCCCTCGCCGCCCAGGATGAAGCCGGCGCGGAAGATGCGCGGGCAGACCAACACGGCCCGGGCGCGGCGCAGCATGCGCTGCATGTCGGCCACCGCTGCAGCCTCGCCGGTGGTGAACATCTCCTGCACTGCCAGCGTGCTGTTGTCGACGAGGGACTGCGCATCTCCGCGGTCGTCGGCCCGCGCCGGCAGCACCGCCGCCAGCAGCAGCGCCAAGCCGGCGAGCAGGCCGCGCATCAGCGGAGCGGCGGCAGGGTGGATTGCTGCACCGGGCCGCTGCCGAGCGCATTGCCCGGGGTGAAGCCGGCCGGATTGCCGCTGGCCGGGGGCGGGGCTACCGCCGCGGCCGCGCCGCCGCCCGCGCCGAAGCGCATCAGCGCCGCGCGTAGCGGGTCGGCGCCCGGATTATGCGCCCGCATCGCCACAACGATCTCGCGCGGCCCGACTTCCTGCCGGTAATAGTTGCGGTTCCACTCGCTGCGGGCCGAGAGCAGCGAGCCTTCAAGCGTCAGCCCGGCGAAGAGGCCGCGCGCACGGGCGAAGGCGACGATGTCGCCGCCGACCGCGGCGGTGGTGGCGCCGGAGACCGAACCGCCGAGCGTGGCGACCGCCAACGAGGCATCGGCGCCGAGCTTCATCTGGCTGTCGAGCATGGCGTTCAGCGCGCGGTCGTTCATGATCAGCATCAGGATCTGCAGGTCCTGGATGCCGGCCTGCAGGCCGAAGCTGCCGGAGCCCAGCGTATAGAAGGCCGGCGAGGACCAGGAGCCCGCGGCATCGCGGCCGAGCAGCACGCAGCCTCCGCCTTCCCCGCCGAAGAAGAAGCCGGCGCGGAAGATGCGTGGGCAGACCATGGCGGCGCGGGCCCGGCGCAGCAGGGCCTGGGCGTTCAGCTTGTCATTGCCCTCGCCCAGGATCTCCTGGACCGAGAGGGTGGCGCGATCGACGAGCGCCTGTTCCTCCCCCACACCTGGCGTGCCGGAACAACCGGCAAGGGTCGCCAAAGCGAGGCCCAGCGCCGCAATCCGACCCGCGAAAGGTCGCCGCGTCATGAGATGCCGCATGAAGCCCCCTGCCAAACCCTGGATTGCCGTGAGATTACTGGGTTAGATCATGGCTGTCCAAGGGCGGAATGCCCGCGCTTCCGGCATTCGTTGCGCTTTTCGGTGCCAGCCGCGGCGCCCGCGATCAATCCCGCGGCATCACTCCCAGTCGGGCGGGCTCCAGGGTTCCTCGTTCACCGACCAGATCCGCCAGTCCGAGCCGATCTTTTCCAGCCGCGTCAGGCCGAGATTGCGAATGGAAAAGCCAGTGCCTGGTGGCCGGTCAGCCCCAGCGCATGGGCCAGCGCCGCCCGGATCGAGCCGCCATGCGCGACGATGACGACATCCTGCCCGGCATGGCGATCGGCGATCTGCTCCAGCGCCGCGCCGACCCGGACCTGGACCTGGGCAAAGCTCTCGCCGCCGGGCGGCTGTTCCTCGGCGGCGTGCGGCCAGAAGGGATGCGGCGGGTGCCGTAGCCGCTCGACCAGCGCCTCATGCGGGATGCCCTGCCATTCGCCGAGGAACTGCTCGGCCAGGTCGGGCTCGGTGGCCAGAGGCTGGTCCGGGTAGCCGGCGGCGAAGATGGCTTCGGCCGTCGCCCGGGTGCGGGCCAGATTGGTGCAGATCCAGGCGGCCGGCCGCGGCAGGCGGAAGGCCAGCCAGCGGTACAGCGCCGCCTCGTCCCGCAGCGCGAGGTCGCAGAGGGCGACATCCATGCTGCCGTAGAAGGTCGCGCGGGCCGAAGGCTCGACCAGTGCGTGGCGGATGAGGAAGAGGCGGGTGGGGTCAGGCACCCGCCTCGTTTAGGGCCTGGCCCAGAGGTCGGGAAGGCCCGCTCAGGCGATGGTCAGGATGAAATCCGTCGCGGCGAGGCAATGGATGCCCACGAGCTCGATCTCGCCCGAAGGGCCGGCCGGAACCTCGGGCGAGGCATCGGGCGCCGGGCTCCCCAAGGGGGCGGTGAACTGGACGATGGTGCGGTCACCCTCGATCTCGTAGCGGATCTGCGGCGCGAAGATCGCCTGGAACGGCTCGGTGCCGATGAAGACCGGCGTGACCGCTCCCGGCAGCCCAGCGAAATTCCAGTAGTGCGACAGATCGAGCCGATCCTCACCCTGATGGAAGTCGAGCACGATGTCGCGCCTGCCCGGCCCGATGCCGGTATCGAGGCTGAGGGTGAAGCTGAAAGGCTCGACCGACCGGCCGAACAGGAACACGTCCGGCCCGTGGCCGCCGACCAGCCTATCCGCGCCGACGCCGCCGACGAGGGTATCGGCGCCTTCGCCGCCGCTCAGCCGGTCATTGCCGCCCGCACCATAGATCACGTCGTCGCCCGCGCCGCCAAAGAGCCGGTCGGGCCCGTCGGCCGCGTTGACGACGCCGCTGCCGGAGGGACTGCCGCCGAAAGTGCCGTATCCGCGGATCGTGTCATTGCCCGGGCCGCCACGGACGGTGTCGGCGCCGAAGCCGGCATAGATATTGTCGTCGCCGCTGCCGGCCCAGATCAGGTTGTTGCCCGGCGTGCCGCCCTGGGCGGCCGGCCCGGGGCCGAAGCCCGGCTCGTTGGCCGGGTCGAAGGGCTGGATGGGGTAGTTGTCGCCGGCGATGGTGTCATTGCCCTTGCCGGCGATGATGACGTCGTTCCCGTCCCGGCCGAGCAGCAGGTCGTCGCCGCCGAGGCCAAGGACGATATCGGCGCCGGCGCCACCCTGCAGCGTCTCGGCGCCGGTGGTTCCAATGCTGATGACCATGCGCGCATGCCTCCCGCGGGAGCGTCAGTTTGCCCCGTGCCGGGAAAACGCCGCAGCCGGCTGGTTGCTGCGGCCACCAGGAGCATCCGCGGCGGAGGCGGGACAGGTCGCGGCGATGGCGGTAGCCTCCCGCGCAGGAGGCCCGCAGCATGACCCAAACCCTCTCTCCCATCGGCGGCCGCGCCGCCTGGACTGGCGCCGACCTCGCCCGCGACCCGTCCTGGATCATGGCGCTGCCGGAATCGGCGGCCGCCGAGATCGACGCGGCGCTGGCCGGGCTCGGCGACCGTGTCCCGCCGCGCTTCGATGCGCGGCACTTCCCGGTGCCCGAGACCGCGAGCTTCCTCGCCGCAGTGGCGCGGGAGCTGGAAGAGGGGCGCGGCCTGGTGCGGCTCACCGGGCTCGACCCGGCGCGCTATTCGGCGGCCGACCTCAAGCGGGTCTTCTGGGGGCTGATGTGCCATATCGGCACGCCGCTGCCGCAGAACACCACCGGCGAGATCCTGGCCGAGGTGAAGGATGAGACCGGCACCGGCGCCGCCGTCTCCGCCGGCACCGCGCGGGCGCGCAGCCGGTCCACCGGGCCGCTGCGCTGGCATACCGACAAATGCGACCTGCTGAGCCTGCTCTGCGCCTCGAACGGGATCGAAGGCGGCGTCTCCCGCATCGTCTCGACCGTGGCGATCCAGGATGCGATGGCCGCGCGCTGCCCCGAGCTGCTGGCGGTGCTCTACGAGGATTTCTGGCGCGCCCGCCCGGCCGACGAGGAGGGCGAGGGGATGGCCGCGCGCCCCTTCCCCATGCCGGTCTTCGCCCGTGGCCCGGGCGGCGACTTCACCAGCCAGTACAGCCGCACCTATGTGGAACTCGCGCAAGGCCAGCCTGGCGTGCCGCCGCTGACCGCGCAGCAGGTGGCGGCGATGGACATGCTGGCGGCGGTGGCCGAGGAGCTGTGCATCGAGATGCCCTTCGCACCGGGCCAGATCCAGCTGATGAACCAGCACGTCACCTATCACGGCCGCACGGCCTATGCGGATGGCGCGGGCGGCCGGCGCAACCTGCTGCGCATCTGGCTGGCCAGCCCGCTGAGCAGGGCGCTGCCGGCCGGGCATGCGGGGCAATGGGGCGACGTGCGGGCCGGCGCGCTGCGCGGCGGCGCGGTGCCGGGGCGGAGCGCGCTCGCGGCTTAGGAAGGTTGGGGAGGGAACAGGTATCCCCTCCCCAAACCCAGCCTTTCCCTTTTGAGTGTCTGCACTCGTCACGCGGAGGGTGTCAGACTCCCAAAAATCGACGAGGAGGGCTTGGGGAGAATCGTTCTCCCCCGGGGCCTGCCTTACTCCACTGGCACCAGCCGCGTGACCCGGCTCGGCACCTGCTCCGCCAGGTAGATCACGCCGCTCCGCACATCACGCCACATGCCATGCGCGCCGTTCAGCACCGGGCGGCAGCGGCCGAGCAGCCTGCCGTTGCCGTCGAACCAGGACAGCCGCGGCACCTGATCGGTCACGTAGAAGCTACCCTCCGGCCCGCCATGCACGTCCATCGGCTTGTGCAGGTCGAGGATGTCGCGAAGATGCCTGCCCTCCGCCGTGAAAACCTGCACCCGGTTGTTCTCGCGGTCCGCCACCAGCACGCGGCCGTCCGGCAGCACCCAGACCGAATGCGGGGTGCTGAACTCGCCGCCGCGGCGGCCGGGGCCGCCAAAGGCATCCAGGTATTCGCCCCGCGCGCCGAAGCGGTGCACCAGCGAGATTGCCATAGCCATCGGCGACGTAGATCGTGCCGTCCGGCGCGAAGGCGATGTCGCAGGGAGCGTTGAAGGGTTCCCCGGTGCGTGCCGCCGGCCGAGCGCGCCCAACCGTAGCCCGTCCGAGGTGAAGATCGTCACCTCGTGCGCGTCGCGGTCGACGACGAAGACCCGCCCGTCCGGGTGGACATTGGCCATGTGCCCGTCCGCCACCGATTCACCCCAGGCGGCGAGGCGAGTGCCGTCCGGCGAGAGCACGACGATGCCGGGGAAGGGCGGATCCATCGAAGGATCCGTGCGGAACTGGACATAGACCCGGCCGGCGGCGTCGCAGGCAATGTCGGTGATGCGCCCCGCACCTTCGGGCAGGTCGCCCCAGGGCCGCTCGACACGGTAGCGCTGTGGCCCGAGGGCCACCCGCAGGGTTTCTCCTGGCATGACGCGGCCTCGGCTCAATGACGCAACGATGCGGCCTGCGGGCGCCCGGGGCAAGCCATGGCGCTACTCGTTCAATCCCTTACCGGGATAGGGATGCGTCGCCACCCAGTGCCTAGCGATGTCGACGCGGCGGGTGATCCAGACATCCTTCCGCTGCATCATGTAGTCCAGCAGCCGCTGCAGCCCGGCGGCGCGGGCGGGGTGGCCGATGAGGCGCATGTGCAGCCCGACCGACATCATCTTCGGCTGCGTCGCGCCCTCGGCATACAGCATGTCGAAGGCGTCGCGGATGAAGGAGAACCACTGGTCGGCGGTGCCCATCCAGCCCGCATACTTGCCGTCGTTGTTCACCAGCGAATAGGGCACGACGAGCTGCGGCTTGCCGTCCACCGTCAGCCAGAAGGGCAGCTCGTCCCCGTAATAGTCGCTGTCGTAAAGGAAGCCGCCGTGTTCCATGACCAGGCGGCGGGTGTTCTCGCTGGGCCCGTAGCGGCAGTACCAGCCTTCCGGCTTGCGGCCGATGGTGCGCTCGATGCTGGCAACGGCGCGGGCGATGTGCTCGCGCTCCTCCGCCTCGGACAGTTCGAAATGCTTCACCCAGCGCCAGCCATGCGAGCAGATGTCGTAGCCGGCGGCGCGGATCGCCGCGGCGGCTTCCGGGTTGGCTTCCAGTGCCAGGGCGCAGCCGAAGATGGTGAGCGGCAGGCCGCGCTCCTGGAAGAGCCGGTGCAGCCGCCAGAAGCCAACGCGGGAGCCGTATTCGAACATCCCCTCGGCGGCCAGGTCGCGGCCGGACTTCAGCTGGTTCAGCCCGTGCGATTCGGTCAGCCCGGTCTCGGTGACGCCATCCCCCAAAGCAAAGGATGGCTCCGAGCCTTCCTCGTAGTTGATGACGAAGTTGACCGCGAGGCGCGCGCCGCCCGGCCAGCGCGGGTCGGGCGGGTTGGCACCGTAGCCGCGGAAGTCCCGCTTCACCTCATACGGCATCGGGAACCTCCACGCTGAATTCTGGGGACCTCGACGAACTCCTCGTCCCCCCGCGTGCCGTCGCGCCACATGAAAATGACGAAGCGCGCCTCCCGGTCCAGCACGGTGAAGGGATGGTGCCAGACATCGGCGCCGTAGGTCACGCCCTGGTCGGGACGGCAGAGGAAGGCCCGGGCCCGCGCCATGTCCGGTCCCCCACCCGCGGCATGCGGCGCGACGATCGCCAGCCAGCGGCCGGATTCCTGCGGCACGAAGGACTGCGAGGAGGACCTGTGCCGCTCCATCGTGGTCGAGCGCAGCGGCAGCGCCGTCAGCGGCGGCTTGACTGTGAGGGAGATGCTGCCGCGCGCCCTGGGCCGCAGGTTCGCCAGCGCGTCCTCGAAATAGGTGCGGCCGGGCAGGGCCGGGCATTCGATGACCTCGCCATAGGGCAGGAAGGCGGCGGAGGTCAGCGGTTCGGCTTTCAGGTACATGTCATCCCCGCATGCGGCGCGTGAGGCCGGTGAGACGCTCCATCACCAGCATGAGCAGGAAGGCCACCAGAATGAGCGTGCCGGAGACGGCGGCCACCCGGACGTCGAGCGTGCTCTCCATCATGCCCCACATCCGGATCGGCAGCATGTCCGTCCGCGCCGAGGAGAGGAAGAGGGAGACCGGCACATTGTCCACCGAGGCCATGAAGGCGAGGAAGGCCCCGGCGGCGATCCCCGGGGCGATCAGCGGCAGGGTGACCCGGCGGAAGGTATGGACCGGCCCGGCACCGAGGCTGCGCGAGGCATCGAGCAGCGCCGGGTCGAGCTGCGAGAGCGAGGCGCCGACCGTCCGCAGCACGAAGGGCGTCACCACCACCAGGTGGCCGGCGATGATGAGCTCGAGCGAGGGGCGGAAGCCCAGCAGGGTAAAGTACATCAGCGCCGCCAGGCCGAAGGCGAGGCCGGGCAGCACCAGCGGCGACATGAAGAGCGCATCCGCCAGCCGTCCCGCCTTCCCCGCGACGCGGGAGATGCCGAGCGCCGCCGCGGTGCCCCCGAGCGTGGCAAGTCCCGCGGCGACGACCGCGACATGCAGGGTATTGCCGACGGCACGGTGAATCTGCCGCGACCGCACCTCGTCTAGCAGCAGCTCGTACCAGCGGAAGGAGAAGCCCTGCGGCGGGAAGCGGATGGAGCGGCTGTCCGTGAAGCTGGTCGCCAGCACAATGAGGATCGGCCCGACCAGCACCACCAGGGCGATCGCCGCCAGGCTGCCGATGACCAGGCCGTAGGACAGCTCGCTCGCGCTGCGCCGCCTAGCCATGCACCCGCCCCCGCGACCCTTCCGGCAGTAGGCAATGACGGCGACGACGGCAGAGACCGAGACCAGCAGGGCGATGGCCGCCGTCGCGGCGAAGGGCCAATGCGCCGCGATCATCGCCTGCTGCCAGATCATCGAGGGCAGGTAGACCAGCCGCCCGCCACCGATCACCGACTGGCTGATGAAGGCGGTGGTGGCCGAGGCGAAGACCAGCAGGCAGCCGGCGGCGAGGCCGGGCGCGGCCAGCGGCAGGATCACCCGGAACAGCGTCCGCCAGGGGGAGGCGCCGAGCGAGGCGGAGGCATCCATCAGGTTCGGGTCGATCCGCGACATGACCGAGAGCAGCGGCAGCAGCAGCAAGGGCATCTCGATCTGGGTCAGCGAGATGACGAGGCCGAGCTCGGTCTGCAGCAGCCGCAGCGGCTCGGACGCGAGGCCGAGCCCGAGCACCAACTGGTTCACCACTCCCTCGCGGCCAAGGATGACGATCCAGGCGAAGGTGCGGACGACGACGCTGGTCAGCAGCGGCATGATCACGACAAACAGCAGCACCCGCTGCCAGCGCGGCGAGGCCGCGCGATAGACCAGCGCCAGCGGGAAGCCGAGCAGCACCGTGGCGCCGACCGCCTTCAGCCCCAGCAGCAGCGTGTCGGCGATGACCTTCCAGTGGAAGCCGTCGAACAGGAAGCGCCGCCACTGGTCGAGCCCGAAGCGGGTCATCTGCTCGTCCGCGTAGAAGGAGACGGCGAAGAGCATGAAGAGCGGCGCGGCGGAAGAAGGCGGCATAGGCGAGGCCGAGCGGGGCGGCGAGGCCCCAGGGCGAAAGCGCCGGCGCGGCGGCCCCGCGGGCGCGCGGCGCCGGCAGGGCCGCCGCGCTGCTCACTTCGCCATCTCGCGGTTGAAGCGGTCGATCCACTGACCGCGCAACGGGTTGATCTTCGACCAGTCATGCGTGACGAATTTGGACATCTCGTCGAGGCTCCGCATCGGCAGGTCCTTGCCGAGCGCCACCTCCTTGTTCACCGGGATGAAGTTGTAGGGCGGCTTCTGCAGCGCGTCCTGCACCCCCTTGCTCACCACGGTGTCGATGTACTTGTAGGCCGCGTCCAGGTTCTCGCAGCCCTTGGCGATGTGCAGGGTGGTGAGGAAGGTCGTCGCCCCCGTCTCCGGCACCGCGAATTCGATGTCGACGCCGCGGTCCTTCAGCGTCGTCACCGTCTGGGTATTGGTATAGGTGACGTCGCACTGGCCCTGCTGGAACAGGCCGGGCAGCGCCGCCGGGCTGCTGACCGCGGCGACCTTGGGCAGCACCTTCTTCAGCTCGGCGAGCGCCGGGTCGATATTGGTCTCGCTGCCGCCGAAGATCTTGGCGATCTCGATCAGGCTGACGGTGCCGAAGGTGGTGCCGAAGCCGGTCAGGCCGAGCCGCGACACCCAGGGCTCCTTGAACAGGTCGGCATAGCCCTTCGGCTTCGGCAGCTTCTTCGGGTTGTAGGCGATGCCCACCACCTGCGCGTTGCAGCCGACGCCCCATTCGTCCACCAGCGCCGCCGGGATGGCGGCGCGGCTTGTCAGCTTCGAGGCATCGAACTTCTCGAACATCCCGCGCTCCAGCGCGGTGGCGCGCGGGCCGGGGTCGAGCACGAAGCAGTCGAAGGGCGGGGCGCCGCGGCTGGCGGCGACTTCGCCACCTGGTCCACCGCGAACAGCGCCTGCATCTCCAGCTCGATCCTGTGCGACTTCATCAGCGCCGGCGCGACCAGGTCGCGGAAGGCTTCTTCCCAGGCGCCGGGATAGATGGCGGCGGTAACGCTGCCGGGCTTCTGCGCGCGCGCCACGAGCGGGGCGGCCAAGGCCGCGGTGCCGGCCAGCAGGCGCGGCGGCTGAGGTGCAGGGACATCGTTATTCCTCCTCGGGGGTCGGGCGGGGAAACAGCGCCGGGCGGGCACCTGGGGCGAGGCCGCAGAACGCCCGTGCGCCGAGGTCGCGGATCGCGCCGAGCCGCGGTTCGGTGAGGCGGATCGGGTGCCGTCGGCCAGCCGTGCCTCCCGCACCGTCTGGCCACCGAGCGGCAAAGCGAGGCCGAGCTCGACCGGAAAGCAGCCCGGGCCGGCTTCGTCGCGCAGCTCGAGCTGTTCGGGCCGAACGGTCAGCAGCGCCGGCCCGCGCGGCAGCGCCCCGGCCGCCACGGGCAGCGACGTCCCGTCCGCCAGTCGCAACGTGGCGGTGCCGTCGATCGTGCAGGGCAGTCGGTTGGTGGTGCCGATGAAGCCGGCGACGAACAGCGTGGCCGGCCGGTCGTAGACCTCGACCGGGGCGCCGAGCTGCTCGATCCTGCCGCGCCGCATGACGGCGATGCGGTCGGCGACGCTCATCGCCTCGTCCTGGTCGTGGGTGACGAGGATGGCGGTGAGACCTGATTGCCGCTGCAGCCGCTTGATCTCGATCTGCATGTCGAGCCGGAGCGAGCGGTCGAGCGCGGCGAAGGGCTCATCGAGCAGCAGGATCGAGGGCTCGATCGCCAGCGCCCGGGCCAGCGCCACGCGCTGCTGCTGCCCGCCCGAAAGCTGCGCCGGCCGCCGGTCCCGCATCGGGCCGAGCTGCACCATCTCCAGCAGCTCCGCCACCCGCGCGGCGATGCGCGGCGCAACTTCGCGGCGCGCCTTCAGGCCATAGGCGACGTTCTCCGCGACCGACATGTGCGGGAACAGCGCGTAGTTCTGGAAGACGATGCCGACACGGCGGCGGTTGGGCGGCAGGTCGTCGATTCCCGCGCCGTCAATCAGCACCCGCCCAGTGGTCTGCCGGACGAAGCCCGCGATTGTCCGCAGCAGCGTGGTCTTGCCGCAGCCGGACGGGCCGAGCAGTGCCAACACTTCCCCCGCCCGCACGGAGAGATCCACGTCGTCGAGCGCGGTGAAGGTGCCATAGCGCACGCTGAGATCCAGCACGTCGAGCGTGTGGCCGTGCAGCGAGGCGGCCTCGGTCGCGGCCGGTGGTGCTGGGCGGATCTGCAAGCGCGTCTCCCGTTCGGTCACGGCACTAGGCAACCGGCATGCCATGGCCTGGATTGGCATCTTGAGCGCCCCGGCGCGACGTGGCTGAGCATTTCCGCGGCAGTCTGCACGCAGATGCGCCATCCGGCAGGGTGGTTCCGCCGGATTGCGCCGCATGCCATGGTTGGGGCGATGCCGCGCGACACGCCGCCCTTCCCGAGCCGTCACCAACGTGCCGACGGCGCCTTCAACCTCGTCTTCGGACGGGCCGAACGCGGGACCGTGCTGCGCGACCTCTACCAGCAATCGCCGCTGCGTATCCTGTTTCCGACCCCGGAGCCGGGCGAGCCGCCGACCGCCGCCCTGCTGAACTGCGCCGGCGGCTTGGCGGGGGCGATGCGCTGCGGCAGTCGGTGCGGCTGGAGGCGGGTGCTCAGGCGACATTGTCCACCGCCGCCGCGGAGAAGGTTTATCGCAGCCTGGGGCCGGAGACGCGGGTGGAAACCCGCATCGTGCTCGAGCCGGGCGCAGTGCTGGAATGGATCCCGCAGGAGACTATCCTGTTCGACGGCGCCCGTTTCCTGCGCGGCATGCGGGCGGAACTCGGCCCCGATGCGCTGCTGCTGGCAGCCGAGACGCTGGTCTTCGGCCGCGCCGCGCGGGGCGAAACGATGAGCCGAGGCCTGATCCGCGACCGCTGGCGGCTGCATGGGGCGCAGGGTTTGCTCTGGGCCGATGCGCTGGCGCTCGAAGGTGACCTGGCCGCGCCGCTGCTGAACCCATTCGGCTTCGCCGGTGCCGAAGCACTGGGGACGCTGCTGCTGGCCGGCGGCGATGCCACGGCAGGGCGCGACCTGCTGCGCAGCCTGCCTGAACGCGCGCCGGGCGCCGCCACCATCCCCCGCCCCGGCCTGCTGCTGGCGCGCTGGATGGGCCGGGCCGCGGCGGTCCGGGAGGCGGTGGGGGAGGCCATCGTCACGCTGCGCGCCGCGCAACTCGGCTTGCCGGCACGGCTGCCGCGGCTCTGGACGACCTGACATGACGCGCCGCATGATTGGCCGACGAAGGCTGGGACTGCCATGAACCTGACACCCCGCGAAAAGGACAAGCTGCTGATCGCCATGGCCGCGCAGGTGGCGCGGCGGCGGCTGGAACGCGGCGTGAAGCTGAACTACCCGGAGGCCGTCGCCCTGATCACCGACTACGTGGTGGAAGGCGCGCGCGACGGCCGCAGTGTGGCGGCGCTGATGCGCGATGGTGCCACGGTGCTGACGCGGGACCAGGTGATGGAGGGCATCCCGGAGATGGTGCACGAGATCCAGGTGGAGGCGACTTTCCCCGACGGCACCAAGCTCGTGACCGTGCACGAGCCGATCCGATGATCCCGGGCGAGGTGTTCCCGGCGGCCGGTGAGATCGAGCTGAACGCTGGCGCCGACAGCGTCGAGATCGAGGTTGGCAATACCGGCGACCGGCCGATCCAGGTCGGCAGCCACTACCACTTCGCCGAGACCAACCCGGCGCTGGCCTTCGACCGCGCCGCGGCGCGTGGCCGCCGGCTCGATATCGCCGCCGGCACCGCCGTGCGGTTCGAGCCGGGGCAGACCCGCAAGGTGCGGCTCATCTCCTATGCCGGCGCGCGGATCGTGCACGGCTTCCGCGGCGAGACGGAAGGTCAGGTCTGATGCCCGCACGGATTTCCCGCGCCGCCTATGCCGGCATGTATGGTCCGACCACCGGCGACCGCGTGCGTCTCGCCGATACCGACCTGATCATCGAGGTCGAGCGGGACTTCACCACCTATGGGGAGGAGGTGAAGTTCGGCGGCGGCAAGGTCATCCGCGACGGCATGGGCCAGTCGCAGGTCACGCGCGCCGCAGGCGCGGTCGATACCGTCATCACCAATGCGCTGATCCTCGACCACTGGGGTATCGTGAAGGCCGATGTCGGCCTGCGGGACGGCCGCATCGCCGGCATCGGCAAGGCAGGCAATCCGGATACCCAGCCGGGCGTTACCATCGTCATCGGCCCGGGGACCGAGGTCATCGCCGGGGAGGGACGCATCCTGACCGCCGGCGGGCTCGACGTGCATATCCACTTCATCTGCCCGCAGCAGGTGGACGAGGCGCTGGCCGCCGGCGTGACGACGATGTTTGGCGGCGGTACCGGCCCGGCGCATGGCACGCTGGCCACCACCGTGACGCCCGGGCCCTGGCACATGGCGCGCATGCTGCTGGCGGCGGAAGGCCTGCCGGTCAATCTCGGCTTCCTCGGCAAGGGCAACGTAGCCCGGCCGGCGGGGATCGAGGAGGTGGTGCTGGCCGGCGCCTGCGGGCTGAAGCTGCACGAAGACTGGGGCACTACGCCGAAGGCGATCGATACCTGCCTGAGCGTCGCCGATGCGCTCGACGTGCAGGTGGCGATCCATACCGACACGCTGAACGAGAGCGGCTTCGTCGAGAGCACCATCGCCGCGATTGCCGGCCGCACCATCCAGGCCTTCCATACGGAAGGTGCGGGCGGCGGCCATGCGCCGGACATCCTGCGCGTGGTGGGCGAGCCGGATTTCCTGCCCTCCTCCACCAACCCGACCATGCCTTACACGGTGAACACCGTGGACGAGCATCTCGACATGCTGATGGTCTGCCACCACCTCGACCCCCGCATTCCGGAGGACGTGGCCTTCGCCGAGAGCCGCATCCGCAAGGAGACCATCGCCGCCGAGGACATCCTGCACGACATCGGCGCCATCAGCATGATGTCCTCCGACAGCCAGGCCATGGGCCGTGTCGGCGAGGTCGTCATCCGGACCTGGCAGACCGCACACAAGATGAAGCGGCAACGCGGCCGGCTGCCGGGCGAGGTGGGGAGAACGACAACCTCCGCGCCCGTCGCTATATCGCCAAGTACACGATCAACCCGGCAATCAGCCAAGGCATCAGCGCCCATGTCGGTAGCGTCGAGGTCGGCAAGCTGGCCGACCTGGTGCTGTGGTCGCCGGCCTTCTTCGGCGTGAAGCCGGACATGGTGCTGAAATGCGGCTCGATCGCCATGGCGCCGATGGGCGATCCCAATGCCTCCATCCCGACGCCGCAGCCGGTTCACTACCGGCCGATGTTCGCCAATTACGGCCGCGCCCTGCAGGCCAGCAGCGTAACCTTCGTCTCCAAGGCAGCGCTCGGCCACGGCATCGGCGACCGGCTCGGCCTGCAGAAGACACTGCTGGCGGTGGAGAACTGCCGCGGCGGCATCGGCAAGCGCGACATGGTGCTGAACGACGCCCTGCCGCGGATCGAGGTGGACCCCGAGACCTACGAGGTCCGCGCCGATGGCGAGCTGCTGGTCTGCGAACCCGCCAAGGTATTGCCCATGGCCCAGAGGTACTTCCTGTTCTGATGAGCGAGATCCTGCCCCGCGCGACCCAGGTGCTGCCGAAGGGCGGCTGGGTGGAGCGCACCGCGAAGCACACCGTCACGCTCGACTTCGACGACCGTTTCCGTAGGCGGCGACGCTACGTCGCCGAGAGCGGCTTCGCCTTCCTGCTCGACCTTGAGGAGGCGGTGCCACTGCGTGACGGTGACGGGCTGCTGCTGGAGCAGGGCGGCGTTATCCTGGTGCGCGCGGCGCCCGAGCCGCTGGTCGAGGTGTGCGCGCCGACCCCCGCGCTGCTGATGCGGCTCGCCTGGCATCTTGGCAACCGGCACCTGCCGACCGAGATCCAGGCCGAGCGGCTGCTGATCCGCGACGACCATGTCATCGTCGCCATGCTGCAGGGCCTCGGGGCGGAGGTGCGGAAGGTGGATGCGCCCTTCAACCCGGAAGGCGGCGCCTATGGCGAGCAGAATCGCCAGCCCGGCCATCACCATCACGGTCATGACCATGGCAACGGCCAGCATCACCATCACTGAGGCCGGCGGGCTCTACCGGCTGCTGACCTGGCTGTCGCCGGCGTATCCGGTCGGCGCCTATACCTATAGCCACGGCCTGGAGACGGCGGTGGAGGACGGCAGCGTCACCACCCGCGCGGCCCTGGTCGACTACATCGCCACGGTGCTGCGTGCCGGCGCCGGCCGGGTCGACGGCGCGCTGCTGGCCGGTGCCTGGCGCGCCGCGGACGCCGGTGACGACGTGGCGCTTGACGAGGTGGCAATCCTCGCCGCCGCTTGGCGCGGCACGGCGGAGACGGCGCTCGAGAGCATGGCGCAGGGCACCGCCTTCACCGGCGTGACTCAATCCGCTTGGCCGGAGGCGGGCTTCGCCGCCTTCGCCGCGCGGCATCCGCGGGCGCTGGCGCATCCGGTGGCCTTCGGCGCGGCCTCCGGCTTTCATGGCATCCCGCTGCGCCCGGCACTCGCGGGCTGGCTCACCGCCTTCGCCGCCAACCTGGTCTCGGCCGGGGTGCGGCTGGTGCCGCTCGGCCAGACGGATGGCCAGGTTGCCACCGCCGCGCTGCACCCGGTGGTGGAGGCTGCGGCGGATGCGGCGCTCGCCGCCGATCTCGACACGCTCGGCACCGCCGCGCCGATGCTCGACCTGCTCTCGATGCGGCACGAAACCCAGTACACGAGGCTTTTCAGATCATGAGGAACGCGCCATTCCGCGTCGGCATCGGCGGCCCCGTCGGCTCCGGCAAGACTGCGCTGACCGAAAGGCTCTGCCGGCACCTGCGGGACACGCACGACATTGCGGTCATCACCAACGATATCTACACCAAGGAAGATGCTGAATTCCTGACGCGCGCCGGGGCGCTGGACCCCGCGCGCATCGCCGGCGTCGAGACCGGCGGCTGCCCGCATACCGCGATCCGCGAGGATGCCTCGATCAACCTCGCTGCCGTGCACGACATGGTGCTGGCCTTCCCGACGCTGGAGGTGTTGTTCATCGAGAGCGGCGGGGACAATCTGGCGGCCACCTTCAGCCCGGAGCTGGCCGATCTGACGATCTACGTCATCGATGTTAGCGCCGGCGACAAGATTCCCCGCAAGGGTGGGCCGGGCATCACCCGCAGCGACATGCTGGTGATCAACAAGATCGACCTCGCGCCGCTGGTAGGCGCCGATCTTTCGGTGATGGATCGCGACGCGCGACGGATGCGCGGGCAGCGGCCCTTCATCTTTACCAACCTGAAGGAGAACAAGGGCGTGGCGGACATAGCGGACTTCATTCTGCAGCAGGGCGGCATCGCGGCATGAACGCGCTCGCACTCCTCGCCGCGGCGCTTCTGCTGCCGGCGCCGGCCCTGGCCCATGTCGGCGACGGGCTGCATCACGGGTTTATGGCGGGCTTCCTGCACCCGTTCAGCGGGGCGGACCACCTGCTGGCCATGGTGATGGTCGGGCTCTGGGCCGGGCTGTCCGGCGGCGCGGCGCGGTTCGCGCTGCCGGGGTCCTTCCTTGGCGCCATGGCGCTCGGCGGCGCGCTCGGATTCGCGGGCCTGGCCTTCCCCGGCATCGAGGCCGGCATTCTCGCCTCCGTCATCGTGCTCGGCGCCCTGGCGGCGCTCGCAGTGCGGCTCCCGCTGGGCCTCGGCATGGCGCTGGTTGGGGCCTTCGGCCTGCTGCACGGCGCCGCCCATGGGGCGAAGCTCGGCGGCATGGCGCTGCTGGGCGCGGTCGGCGGCACCGCGGTGCTGCATGGCGCCGGTTTGGCGCTTGGCAATACGGCCGCGCCCCGGGCCCGCCGCGCGGCGCAGCTCGCGGGCGGCGCCACCGCGATGGCCGGCCTGGCGCTGGCGCTGCTCTGATCGCGGCAGGGCGGCGCGCCACGCGCCGCCCCATTGTATCAGTACCGCTTATAGCTGAGGAATTTTCCGGTCATCGTGATCTTCACCCGGTCGCCCTTCTGATCGGGCAGCCGCTCCAGCAACATGTCGTAGTCGATGGCGGACATGATGCCGTCGCCGAATTCCTCCTGGATCATCTCCTTCCAGGACGTGCCGTAGACCAGCACCAGCTCGTAGAAGCGGTAGATCAGCGGGTCGGTTGGCGGCATCGGCTGGGCGCCGCGATAGGGGATCTCGCAGAGCGTCGCCTCCTCCTCCTCGTCGAGGCCGAGGATCTCGGCGATGCCGCGCGCATGCTGCGGCTCCGCGCTCATCTGCCCCATGCAGAGCGCGCAGGTCCAGACCGGGCTCATGGTGATGCGGGCGGCGATGTCGGCCCATTTCAGGCCCTTTTGCTTCTTGATCTTCAGGATCTTGTGGCCGAGCTCGGTCTTGGCGTCGTTCATGCAGGCATCTCCTCTCGCGTCAGCAGCGCCGGCCGCACTTCCGGTGGCGCCTTCGGATTCCAGTCCGCGGGCCGCGTGCCGGCCAGAGTCCGGCTGCGGGTCAGCAGGAATTCCAGGATGTGATCGCGCAGCGCGTGGTAGCCCGGCAGCCTGTGCAGGCTGGCGCGATTGCGCGGCTTCGGCAGGGTGTTCAGCACCACCTCGGCGCAGCGCGCGTCGGGGCCATTGGTCATCAGCAGGATGCGGTCGGCCAGTAGAATGGCCTCGTCCACGTCGTGGGTAATCATGAAGGCGGTTTGCCTTGCCTCGGCCACCAGCCGCGCCACCTCGTCCTGCAGGGCGCCGCGGGTCAGCGCATCCAGCGCGCTGAAGGGTTCGTCCATCAGCAGCATCTTCGGCTGCAGCGCCAGCGCCCGGGCGATGCCGACACGCTGCTTCATGCCGCCCGAGAGCATGGATGGCTTGCGCTGCGCGGCCTCGGCAAGTCCCACCTTCGCAAGCGCCTCGCGCGCCGCCTCGCGCAGCCGGGCGCGGCCCCAGTCGCGGTGCCGGCAGGACAGCGCGAAGGCAACGTTCGCCTCGGCCGTCATCCAGGGCATCAGCGCATGGCCCTGGAAGATCACCGCGCGATCGAGCGAAGGCCCGTCGATCGCCTGGCCATCCACGATGACGGCGCCGGCATTCGGCGCGTCGAGCCCGGCGAGGATGTTCAGCACGGTGGTCTTGCCGCAGCCGGAATGCCCGACGAGGCAGACGAATTCGCCGCGGTTCACCCCGAACCAGAGATCGCGGAAGACGACATGGCCGGGATAGGCGCAAGTCACGCCCTCGACCGAGACGTAGGGGTGCATCATTCCTGCCAAGCCACCATGCGCGCCGCCGCGCCGAGCGCGCGGTCCAGCAGCAGGCCGACTACGCCAATCAGCAGGATGGCGATGACGATGTCGGCCAGCGACAGGTTGTTCCACTGGTTCCAGACCCAGTAGCCGATGCCGGTGCCGCCGACCAGCATCTCCGCCGCCACGATCACCAGCCAGGCGATGCCGATCGAGATGCGCATCCCCGTCAGGATGGTCGGCGCGGCGGCCGGCAGGATCACGCGGAAGGCGGTCTTCCAGGTGCCGGCTTCCAGCGTCCGCGCCACGTTCAGCCATTCCCGCCGCACGTCACCGACTCCGAAGGCCGTGTTCAGCAGCATCGGCCAGAGCGAGCAGATGAAGATGACGAAGATGGCCGAAATCGCGCTGTCCTTGATGGTGAAGAGCGCCAGCGGCATCCAGGCCAGCGGCGACACCGGCCGCAGCACCTGGATGAAGGGGTTCAGCGCGGCCGAGAGCAGCGGCGACATGCCGATGAGGAAGCCGAGCGGGATGGCGACCAGCGTCGCCAGGCCGAAGCCCGCGGCGACCCGCAGCAGCGAATACGCGATCTGCACGCCGATGCCCTGGTCGTTGGTTCCCCGCACGTAGAAAGGGTCGCGCAGCAGTTCCCAGAGCCGGAGGCCGATCTCGGAGGGTTTCGGGAAGGGCGTCTGCCCGCCGCTCGCCGCCGCCTGGCCGAGTAGCGCGGCATATTCGGGATCGACCGCAGGGCCGCCGCCGGCGCCGCTGCCCGAGGCGAGCTCCCAGCCGCCAAGGAACAGCGCCAGCAGGACGCAGGAGAGCAGGGCCGACCGCCAGGCGGGTACCGCGCGTGCCATGATGTCAGGCGCCGCGGATCGCGCGGTCGGCCCAGCCGGCCGGGTTCGCCGGGTCGAAGCTCCGGCCCATGATGGTCTCGGTCCGCGTCGCGCTCGGCGGCACCGCAAGCCCCATCTCCCGCATCGCCCTGCCGGCATCGAGGGTGAGGAAGACCTGGCTGGCCACCTGGGCATAGTCGAGCTCGGCCTTCACCTGCCCCCAGCGGCGCATCTGGGTCAGGATCCAGACCGCCATGGACTGCCAGGGGAAAGGGTCGAAGCCGATGCGGTTGGGTACCCGCTGCACCGCGCCGAGCCCGTCCGCGAAGGTGCCGGTCAACACCTGCGCCACCACCGTCTCCGGCTGGTTCAGGTAGTTCTGCGCGCTGATCGCGGCCGCCACCTCCTTGCGGTTCTCCGGCTTGGCGGCATGCGCCGTCGCCTCGACGATGGCGCGCAGCAGGGCGCCGAAGGTGTTCGGCGTTTCGGTGATCATGCTGCGCGGCACGGCGAAGGCGCAGCAGGGGTGGCCGTCCCAGAGCTCCTTCGTCAGGAGATGGATGAAGCCGACGCCGTCGAAGACTGCGCGCTGGTTGAAGGGGTCGGGGCCGAGGAAGCCGTCGATATTGTCGGCGCGCAGGTTGGCGACCATCTCCGGCGGCGGGACGGAGCGGATCTGCACATCCTTGTCCGGGTCGATGCCGTGCTCCGCCAGGTAGTGGCGCAGCAGGTAGTTGTGCATCGAGAAGTCGAAGGGCACGGCGAAGCGGAAGCCCTTCCATTGCTTCGGGTCTCGCCGGTCCTTGTGCTTGGTCGCAAGGGTGATGGCCTGGCCGTTGGTATTTTCGATCGCCGCCACCGCCCAGGGAATCGGCGCGGCGACGCCGACGCCGAGCGACATGGCCAGCGGCATCGGCGAGAGCATGTGGGCGGCGTCGTATTCGCGGGCGATGGACTTGTCGCGGATGACGGCCCAGCCGGCGGTGCGGATGACTTCCACGTTCAGCCCGTGGCGCTGATAAAAGCCCATCGGATGCGCCATGATGATCGGCGTGGCGCAGGTGATCGGGATGAAGCCGATCTTCAGGTCCTTTTTCTCCGGCGTGCCGGTCGCCTGGGCCAGGGCCTCGCGCGCGTGGCCGAGCGGGAAGAAGGCGCCGAGCGCACCGGCGACCGCGGCGCTGCCGAAGCGTACCAGCAGGCCGCGGCGGGTCGCGTCGTCCGGGAAGACGGCGCGGAAGACCGCCTGCTCCGCCGCTTCGCCATAGGCCCCCGTGCCATCGGCGGGCGCCGCCGCCGCGCAGGCCAGGCCAGCATGGTCCTGGCCGCAGGCGCAGGCGCCGAGGCGTGCGGAAGCATCGAGCGGATCGGCGAAGAGGCGTGGCACGGCGGTTCCTCCCGGCAGGCGAGCCGGAACCACTTGGCAACGGCCGTGCCAGGGGCTGCCAGCCTAACATCCGACCACCCCGCCAGGATAATGCGTCGCACTGCCTGCGCCGCGCCCAGCCCTGCCCGCGAAACGGGCAGCTATTCCAGCTTGATCCCTGCCTGCCGGATCACCCCGCCCCATTTTACGTGCTCGGCCAGGATATGCGCGCGATAGACCTCCGGCGTGCCGGGGATCGGCGTCGCGCCCAGCTCCGCCAGCCGCCTGGCCGCCGCCGGGGTACCGAGCATCCGCACCAGCGCCGCGTTGCAGGCGCCGACGACCGGCTCCGGCGTGCCCCTCGGCGCCAGCAGGCCGAACCAGGCGGTGACCTCGTAGCCCGGCAGGCTTTCGGCGATCGCCGGGATCTCCGGCGCGCCGGACCACCGCGTGCGGGAGGAGACGCCGATTGCGGTGAGCGACCCCGCGCGGATATGCGGCAGGATGGAGGGCAGGTTGTCGACGCCCCAGGCGATCCGCCCCGGCAGCAGGTCGCCCAGCATCGGCGCGCTGCCACGATAGGTGACGTGCTCTCCCTCGATCCCCGCCTGCAGGCGGAAGAGCTCGGCGGTCAGGTGGGTGCTGCCGCCGATGCTGGTCTCGCCATAGGCCAAGCGCTGGGTCTTCGACAACGCGATCAGCCCGGGCACGTCGCGCACCCCCAGCGAAGGATGCGCCGCCAGCAGGTTCGGCAGTTCCGCCACCAGGGAGATCGGCGCGAAGTCGGCGATGCCGTCATAGCCGGGATCTCGGATAGAGATGCGCGTTGATTGCCTGGGTTCCGGGCGATCCCATCAGCAGCGCATAGCCATCCGGCTGGGCCCGGGCGACCGCCGTCGCGCCGATGTTGCCGCCGGCGCCGGAGCGGTTCTCGACAATGAAGGACTGGCCCGTCGCTTCCTGCAGCCAGGACGCGGTGAGCCGGCCGAGGATGTCGACCGTACCGCCGGGCGGGAAGGGGACGATGATGCGGACCGGGCGGGCGGGCCAGGCCTCCTGCGCCAGGGCCGGGGCCACGAGACCGATGCCGAGTGCGGCGAGCAGCGGGCGGCGGCGCATCAGGACGCTTCTCCCGCCGGTGCCAGCGCCGCGAAACCCGCGCGCAGCGCTTCCGGCATCTCCGCAGGCCGCCGTGTCTCGCGGTCCAGCATCACCATGACGCCGCGGGAAGTGGCGAAGCAGGTCTCGCCCTGGAACAGCGCCTGTTCCACCGTGATGCTGCTGCGGCCGACCCGCGCCACGCAGGTGCCGATGCGCACCCGGCCGGGGTAGTGGATCTCCCGGAGGTAGTCGATTTCGACGCGGGCGACCGCCATGCCGACCGCGCGCGTCTCCGGCGGGCCGGCGACGGCCTGCATGATCTCGGCGCGGCCGGCCTCGCAGAAGGTGCCGATGGCGCCGTTGTTGATGTGGCCGTTCATGTCGGTATCGGCGAGCCGGAGCTTCTCCTCCGTCCAGAAGAGGAAGCGCGCGGGCGCGGGGGCGGCGGCGCCATGCCTCGGGGTCCTCCATATCGTTGGAGGCGAGGGTCCGGGCGCCGCCGCCGGCCGTCAAGCTTGGCCGAGGCCTACTTCTTCTTCTCGGCCTCGTAGCGCGCCTTGTTCTCGGCGTTCGGCGGATAGAGGCCGGGCAGCTTCTCGCCCTGCTCCACCTTGCCGACGATCCAGGCTTCCAGCCGCTCCTGCTCCTGCCCGCCGTCCAGCACCTCCTGCAGGAAGGCCTTCGGGATCACCACGGCGCCGTCGTCGTCGACCACGATGATGTCGTCCGGGAAGACCGCGACGCCGCCGCAGCCGATCGGCTCCTGCCAGCCGGTGAAGGTCAGGCCGGCGACGGATGGCGGGGCGGCGCCGCCGCGGCACCAGACCGGCATGCCGGTGCCGACCACGCCGGCGACGTCGCGGACGCAGCCATCCGTCACCAGCGCGGTGACGCCGCGCTTCATCAGCCGGGCGCAGAGGATGTCGCCGAAGATGCCGGCATCGGTGCAGCCCATGGCATCGGCGACGGCGATGACGCCCTCCGGCATGTCCTCGATCGCCGCGCGGGTGGAGCGGGGGAGGACCAGCTCTCCGGCGTCGCCAGGTCCTCGCGCGCCGGGACGAAGCGGAGGGTGAAGGCCGGGCCGACCATCCGCTTGCCCTTGGCGGTCGGGGTGAAGGGCTGCGGCCCGCGCATCCAGATGTTGCGTAGGCCCTTCTTGAGCAGGAGGGTGGTGATGGTCGCGGTGGAGATCGTCTCCAGCGTGGCGCGATCGGCGGCGGACAGGGACATGGTTCGGCGTTCCTCCGGGACGGGTCAGGGCGCCGGCTGCGCGGCGGTCGGGCCTGTCTAGCCCAGCCGCATCCGGGGCGGGAGATGCCCCGCCGCGGTCAGCCGGCCGCGCCCATCGCCAGCAGCGCGGCGTCCACGATCGCCTCGGGCGGTGGCTCGACCGACAGGGTGATCACCCCTCCGCCTCGCCCGGCACCTCCAGCGTGGCGAATTGGCTGGCCATCAGGCTGGCCGGCATGAAGTGGTCCGGCCGCGCCGCCTGGCGCGCGCCGATCAGCGCCGCATCGCCGGACAGGTGCAGCAGATGCACCCCCGGCCGCCCGGCCAGCAGCCGGTCGCGGTAGATCCGCTTCAGCGCCGAGCAGGTGACCACGCCGCCCTCGCCGGACGCCGCCCGCGCATCCAGCCAGGCGCCGATCGCGTCCAGCCAGGGCCAGCGGTCCTCGTCCACCAGCGGCTCGCCGCGGGACATCTTGGCAATGTTCGCCGGGGGTGGAAGGCATCCGCATCAGCGAAGGGGGCGCCGAGCCGCGCCGCCAGAAGCGTGCCGACGGTGCTCTTGCCGGCGCCGGACACGCCCATGACGAGGACGAGGGGCTTGGCCATCAGCCGGCGGCCTTCGGCGGCTCCAGGTGCCCGCCGAAGCCCTTGCGCTGGGCCGAGAGCACCTTGCCGGAGAAGCGTTCCTCGTCCCGGCTGGCGAAGCGGGCATAGAGCGCGGCCGAGAGCACCGGGGCCGAGACCGCGGTCTCCACCGCTGCCTGCACCGTCCAGCGGCCTTCCCCGCTGTCGGAGACATGGCCGGAGAAGCTCTCGAGCTCCGGGTCCTGGGCCAGGGCCTGGGCGGTCAGGTCGAGCAGCCAGGAGGCGACGACGCTGCCCCGCCGCCAGGCCTCGGTCACGTCGCCGAGGTTGAGGCTGAGCCGATGGTCCTCCGGCAGCGCCTCGCTGTCGGCGTGCTTGAGGATGTCGAGGCCCTCGGCGAAGGCCTGCATCATCCCGTACTCGATGCCGTTATGGACCATCTTGGTGAAGTGCCCGGCGCCATTGGCCCCGGCATGGACATAGCCCTGCGCCGCGCGCGGGTCGCCGGCGAAGCCCGGGGTCGGCGGCGCGGCGGCCTCGCCGGGCACCAGGGCGGCGAAGATCGGGTCGAGCCGCCGGACCACCGCATCCTCCCCGCCGATCATCAGGCTGTAGCCGCGGGCCAGGCCCCAGACCCCGCCGGAGGTGCCAATATCAAGGAAATGCAGCCCCTTGGCCCGCAGCATCGCGCCGCGGCGGACGCCGTCCTTCCAGAAGCTGTTGCCGCCATCGATCAGCACGTCGCCAGGCGAGAGCAGGCCGGCGAGGGTCACCAGCGCCTGTTCCGTCGCCTCGCCGGCCGGCAGCATGACCCAGATGGCGCGCGGGGCGTCGAGCGCCGCTACCATGGCCGACAGGTCCGCCACCGCGGTCGCGCCCTCGGCCGCCAGGGCCGCGCCAGGCGCCGGGTCGCGGTCATAGGCGACGCAATGGTGCCCCGCCCGCAACAGCCGCCGCACGATGTTGCCGCCCATCCGGCCCAGGCCGACCATGCCAAGTTGCATCGCTTGCGTCCTACTCCAGTTTGCCTTGGCAGAAGGTCAGGGAGGAAAAGTATTCCCTCCCCGAACCCCTCCCTTCCTTTTTGTGGGCTTGGCATTTGCCGCGTAACGGGTGCCAAACCCACAAAAATGGATGAGGGGTTTGGGGAGAATACCTTCTCCCCAACCTTCTCTTGTTAGCTGAACCTTGCCAGCGTGAATTCGGCGGCACCGCCGCCCTTCCCAGCACCGCCTCCGCTGTCATCCGTCCGGCGATCGGCGCCAGGGTGTAGCCGTTGCTGGTGACCGCATGGAAGAGGCCCGGAATACCCGGCGTCTCCCCCAGCAGCGGGGCCCGGTCCACCTCCACCGCCAGCCCGGTCCAGGCGCGCAGCGCATGCAGCCCGCCGATCCCCGGCAGCACCCGGCCGGCGACCCAGAGATTGCCCTCGATCGAGCGCCGCAGGTTGCGCGGCGAGCCCTCGGCATCCAGCATCCCCGGCCAGCCGCCGCCGACCAGCACATGGCCGCCATCGCCCTGCTTGAGCGAGAGGTGCCGCCCGGCATGTGCCACCAGGTGCCGCATGGCGGGCGCCGCCGCCTCGGTGGCGATCACCTGCTGGACGGTGCCGGTGACTGGCAGGTCGAGCCCCAGCATCCGGCCGATCCGCGCGGCATGCGCGCCGGCGCAGTTGACGACACGCCCGGCGCGGATCGGCCCGCCGGCGGTCTGCACCCGGAAGCCGGCACCTTCCCGCGCGATGGCCTGGACTTCCACCCCCTGCCGCAGGCGGGCCCCGGCGCATTCCGCCAGGCGGCGCAGCGCATGGGTGCCGCGCAGCGGGTCGATCTGCCCCTCGGCCGGGGAGAAGCAGGCGCCGATGAAATGCGGCCCGAGATAGGGCGCGAGCGAGCGCAGCTCGTTGGCGCCGAGCAGGTGGCTCTCGAGCCCCTTGGCGCGCTCGACCGCCACCTTGGCGCGGGCCCAGTCAAACTCTGCCTCGGTCTCCACCAACATCAGCCCGCCCTCGGTGCGGATGCCGAGGGATCTGTCGGCTTCCGCGGCGATCTCCCGCCAGAGCGCGATGCTCCGCGGGCCGAGCGGCAGCCGGTCGATCGCCGGGCCGCGGTCGCTCTCGCCGTCGAAATCATAGGTGAGGAGCTGGACATGCAGGCTGCCGGCATTGGCGGTGCTGGCGGCCATGCCGGCCTCGCCGCGCTCCGCCACCAGCACGTCCGCGCCCTCCCGCGCCAGGTAGAGCGCGGTCGAGAGGCCGAGCGCGCCGCCGCCGATGACCAGGATATCGCAGTCGGCCGGCGGGGCGGCGGCGGGGCGCGCGTTGCGGGCATTGTAGCCGGGCAGCGGAAAGACCGGGCCGACCGCCTCGGCCTCCGGCAGCTCCAGCATCAGCGCCGCGGCGGGCACCGGCTTCACCGGGGCGCGCGGCGCGGCGAAGCCGAGCTCGTCGTTGGCGCCGCAGAGCCGGGCCAGGGTCGCGCCGCACATCCGCCCCTGGCAGCGCCCCATGCCGGCCCGCGTCGCCTTCTTCAGCGCGCCGAGCGAGGCCGCGCCCTCCGCCTGGGCCCGGCGCAGCGTGCCTGCCGTCACCTCCTCGCAGCGGCATAGGATGGTGGCATCGGCGACGGCGCCGATGTCGAATTGGGGGCCGCGAAAATGCGCCAGAGCGCCGCCTGGAAGTCGAGCGCCCGGCGCAGCGCCGCCCGCGCTGCCGCGTCGTCCGGCGCCGCGAGGCCGAGGTCGCGCGCCGCCGCCAGCCCGGCCAGCCGGCCGCGGGCAAGCGCGACGCGGGCGCCGCCGATTGCCGCGCCGTCGCCGATCGCGAAGACCGCGGGGAGGGAGGTGCGGCCGTCCTCCTCCGTCACCGTCTCCAGCCGCCCCAGCCCGTCATCGATGAAGCGGTGCGCGGCGCCGAGCGCGCGGGCGAGACCGGTCTCCGGCTGGAAGCCGAGGTTTAGGGCGCAGGCATCCGCCTCGATCCGCCGCTCGCCCGCGGGCGTCGCCAGGACCAGGGCGGCGAAGCGTCCCTCGCCCTCGCAGGCCAGCGGCATGCTGCCCCAGAGGACCGGCACGCCGGCCGCCCGCAGTTGGCGCAGGTAGGAGAGCCCGTCCCAGGCGAGGTCCACCCCCGCCCGAAGCAGCGTCGCCGCCTGCCGCCACTGCGCCAGGCCCGGTTGCGGCGCAGCTTCGGCCACCGCGGCGACCGCGACGCCGCCGTCGAGCAATCTGCAGGCGAGTTGCAGGTTCAGCGGCCCGTTGCCGGCGATCACCACGCTTTCCCCTGGCGCGACGCGGTTGGCCCGCGCCAGGGTCTGCATCGCCCCGGTGGTCATCACCCCGGGCAGGGTCCAGCCGGGGATCGGCACCGGGCGTTCATGCGCGCCGGCGGCGAGGATCAGGCGGCGCGGGTGAAAGGCGACGGCGGCGTCGCCGACCAGGGCGCCGATCTCCGCGGGGGAAAAGGCACCCCATGCGGTGGCGCCGGTCAGGATCTCGGCGCCGGCCATCTGCGCCGCGGCGCGCAATGCCGCGCCCTGGCGGAACTGCCGGTCGGGCGCCGCATGCGCATGGCTGGGGGCGAGCGGTTTCAGGTATTGCCCGCCGGCCTCGCCGCGCTCGTCCAGCACCACCACGTGGGCACCGGCCGCGGCGGCGGCCTCGGCCGCGGCCAGGCCGGCCGGGCCGGCGCCGACCACCAGCAGATCGCAGGCGCGATTGTCGATCGCCGCCGGGGCGGGGGCGGGGGCGAGGGGCGCCGGGGTGGCGGGCGGCGCGCTTTCCACCACCATCCCCTCCTGCGCCTTCACCAGGCAGGCGCGCTGGTTCGCCTTGCCGTCCACCGTGACGAGGCAGTCGAAGCAGGCGCCCATGCCGCAGAACAGGCCGCGCGGCGCGCCTTTCTCCGTCCGGCGGAAGGCCAGGATCCCGGCGGCCGCGAGTGCCGCGGCGAGCGTCTCGCCCGGCAGCGCCTCCACCGCCGCGCCATCGAAGCTGAGGCAGACGGGGGCCGTTGCCCGTTCGATGTCGGGATGGCAGAGGCGCATGCCCTTGCCGCGCGGCAGGGAATGGGGAAGCGGTTTCGCTCATCGCCTTCAGCATGAACGGGCCCATGACCGTGCAAAAGCCCTTCCGCGGCACCTATACCGTCCTGATCACCCCCTTCAGCGCGGATGGCGCGGCGGTGGACCTGGCGGCGTTGGCGCGGCTGGTGGAGTTCCAGATCGCGGAGGGCATCGACGGGCTGATCCCGCTCGGCTCCACCGGCGAGTTCCTGAGCGTGAGCCGGGAGGAGCGGACCGCGATCACCGAATGCGTCGTCCGCGCGGCCGCCGGTCGCGTGCCCGTGCTGATCGGCACCGGCGCCGAGGATACGCGGGAGGTGGTGGCGCTGAGCCGGGAGGCCGAGTCGCTCGGCGCCGACGGCGTGATGATCATCCCGCCCTTCTACAGCGTGCCGACCGAGGACGAGCTCTACCACCACTACAAAACCGTGGCCGACGCCATCGGCATTCCCATCATGGTCTACAACAACCCGGCGACGGCGAATGTGGACCTGCTGCCCGCGACGCTGGCGCGGCTCTCGACCATCCCGAACTGCAAATACGTCAAGGAGAGCACGCTGGAGGTGACCCGCGTGCGCGACATCGTCGCCCTCTGCGGCGACCGGATGGAGGTCTTCGCCGGCGTGCTGGGCTACGAGAGTGCCTGGCTAGGCGCGATCGGCTGGGTCGCGGTCTGCAGCAACGTGGTGCCGCGCCTGTCGCGCGACATGTTTGCCGCCGCGGCCTTCGAGGCGGACCGGGCCAAGGCGCTGCCGCTCTATCGCCGCCTGGCGCCGCTGCTGCCCTGGGTCGGCGGGCCGCGCTACGTCTCCGGCACCAAGGCGGCCTTCCGGCTGATGGGGATGGAGATGGGCGCGCCGCGGCCGCCCCGCCTGCCGCTGCCGGAGGCCGACCTGCCGGCCCTGGCGCGGGTCTTGCAGGATATGGGGGCGATGCAGGCCGCCTGCGCCGCGGCGGAATAGAGGGGGACCGACCGGACCATGCTTCGCCGCCTGCTGTTTGGCGCCGCGCTCGCGGCCGTCGCCATCCCTGCCTTCGCCCAGACCTGCGCGCCGCGCGTGCCGGACAGCGAGCTGGTCAAGCCCCACACCCTGACACTCTCGACCAACCCGACCCTGCCGCCGATGCAATATGTCAACGCGCAGGGCCAGCTGGTCGGCATGCGGGTCGACCTCGGCACCGAGATCGCCCGCCGCCTCTGCCTCACGCCCGAGCATGTGCGGGTCGAGATTCTGCGGCGATGATCCCCGGCCTCGCGGCACGGCGCTGGGACATGATCAATACCGGCATGTTCTACACCGAGGAACGCGCCAAGCTGATGTACCTCGTGCGCTACGAGGAACAGGCGATCAGCATCAGCGTGCCGCGCGGCAACCCGCGCAATATCATGAAGCTTGAGGACCTGGCGGGTCTGACCGTCGGCGTCGAACAGGGCGGCTTCGAGTTCCGCCGCACCCAGGACATCGCCAAGACGCTGGAGGAGAAGGGCTGAAGCCCATCACCATCCGGCCCTTCGATAATTTCGCCGTCTCCTTCCAGTCGCTGCGTGTCGGCCAGCTCAACGCCGCCGTCTCCATCGACAGCACGGCCAAGGAATACGACGAGCGTGGCGACTTCACCCGAGCGCTGAGCGGGCTATTCGGCACGCCGATCAATTTCGGTTTCCGCAGCAAGGTGCTGGCCCAGGCGGTGGCGGTGGTGCTGGGCGAGATGAAGGCGGATGGCAGCCTGGGCGCCCTGCTCGACAGGTATGGCGTCAAGGCCTTCGACTGGACCCTTCGACGTGGTGGGCCCAAGCTAAGCGGCAGCGATGACCATCTGGCGTTGGGACGGCTTCCTCGACTACCTCTTCAATGTCTATCTGCTGCAAGGGGCGCTGATCTCGGTCGCGCTGACAGCGGGGTCGCTGCTCTGTGGGCTGGTGCTCGGCCTCGGCATCGCGGTGCTGCGGCTTTCGGGCAGTGCCGTGCTGCGCGGCGTCGCGGTCTTCTATTGCTGGATCTTCCGCGGCACGCCGCTGCTGGTGCAACTGCTGGTGATCTATACCGGCCTGCCGCTCTTCGGCATCCGCTTCTCGGTCTGGGAGGCGGCGCTGATCGGCATCTCCTTGAACGAGGCCGCCTACCTCTCGGAGATCCTCCGCGCCGGCATCCAGTCCGTGCCGAAGGGGCAACGGGAGGCGGCCCTGGCGCTTGGCCTGCATCGCAGGCAGGTCTTCCGCCTGGTGACCTGGCCGCAAGCGCTGCGCGTCGTCATCCCGCCGCTCGGCAATAGCGTGAACGGGCTGCTGAAGACCACCTCGGTCGCAAGCGTGATCAGCGTGGATGAGCTGCTGCGGCGAACCCAGGTTCTGATCCAGGAACGCTTCATGGTGCTGGAGCTCTTCCTGGTCGCGGCACTCTACTACTTGGTGCTGACCACACTCTGGGACTTGGTGCAGCGGCGGCTGGAACGCCGGTTCGGCCGCGGCCATGCGAACGAGGCGGCGGATCGGCGCTAGCACCGGCCACCCGCGCACGTTGTGCGCCACGCGCAGGGTTCATCCCCGCTGGCGCGGCGCTTGCTAGTCTCCCCGCCATGACCGATCGCATCATGCTCGTGCTGAACGGCACGCCGGTGACGTTGCCAGCCTGCACTTCGCCTACCATGACGCTGCTGGACTGGCTGCGCGGTCCGGCCGGCCTGACCGGCACCAAGGAAGGCTGCGCCGAGGGCGATTGCGGCGCCTGCACTGTGGTGCTGGAACAGCCGACGACGGCCACCGCGCGCCGATCAATGCCTGCCTGGCGATGCTCGGGCAACTGCACGGCATGGCGGTGCGCACGGTGGAGGGGCTGCGTGGCCTCGAGGGCGGGCCGCATCCGGTGCAGCAGCTGCTGGCCGAGGGCGATGCCACGCAATGCGGCTTCTGCACGCCCGGCATCACCATGTCGGCCTGGGCGCATGCGCGGGAGGGTGGTGCGGTGCACGAGGCGCTGGCGGGCAATCTCTGCCGCTGCACCGGCTACCGACCGATTATCGAGGCGTTTTCCCGGCTGGAGGACGACGGCTCTGCATCGCCCGCGCTGCCGGAGGCCGCCGGCGCAACCTTCCAGGCGGAGGGGCAGGTCTTCCACCGCCCGTCCAGCCTCACCGAATTGCTGGGGCTTCGCGCCGTGCACCCCGGGGCCATGCTGCTCGCCGGAGGCACCGATCTCGGCCTGCTGGTCAGCGAGCACCGGCAGCGCCCGGCGGCGGTGATCGGCCTGCTCGGCGTGCCGGAGCTTCAGGCCATCGCCGCCGATGCCGCGGGCATCACGGTCGGCGCCGCCGTGCCCTACGCGCGGCTGCTGCCGCTGCTGGAGGGTGGGTTGGCGCCGCTTGCCGCGATGATCACCCGGCTCGGCTCGCGGCAGATCCGCGCGCTGGGCACGGTCGGCGGCAATCTCGGCACCGCCTCGCCGATCGGCGACGCCCTGCCGCCGCTGCTTGCCCTCGGCGCCTCGCTGCGCATCGCCTCGGTCCGTGGCGAGCGCTGCACCACGGTCGAGGATTTCCTGCTCGGCTATCGCAAGACCACGCTGGCGCCGGACGAGGTCATCGTCTCCATTCATGTTCCCCGCCCGGTTGCAGGCGCAGTGCTGTGTTGCGAGAAAGTTTCGAAGCGGCACGACCAGGACATCTCCGCTGCCAGCGCCGCCTTCCTGGTGCGGGTCGATGGCGGGCGCATCGCCAAGGCGCGGCTGGCCTTCGGCGGCATGGGGCCAGCGGCGGCGCGCGCCCGGCATGCCGAGGCGATGCTGACCGGCGCGCGCTGCTGGCGCCGGCCTGCTTTGCCGATGCGGCGGACGAGTTGGCCAAGGATTTCGCGCCGCTCTCCGATTGGCGCGGCAGCACGGCCTATCGGCTGGCAGCGGCGCAGGGGCTGCTGCGGCGGCTGTATTGGCGGGTCGCGCGGCCCGACCTTCCGGCGGAGGTGCACGCGCTGTGAACCAGATCTCCACTGCCCGCGGCATGGGCGCCTCGTTGCGGCATGACAGCGCGCTGAAGCACGCGACCGGGGAGGCCCGCTTCCTCGACGACATCCCGGAGCCGCCGGGGCTGCTGCATGCGGCGCCGGCCTGTCGCCCGTCGCGCATGGCCGGCTCTCGCCGATCGACCCCGCGCCGGCCCATGCCAAGGCCGGCGTGGTCGCGGTGCTGCTGCCGGGCGACGTGCCGGGGCTGAACGACATCGCCGCGGCCGGGTCCGGTGAGGCGATGCTGGCCGAGGGCCTGGTCGAATCCGCCGGCCAGCCCCTGGCGGTGGTGATCGGCGAGACGCGCGACGCGGCGATCGCCGGCGCCGCCGCGCTGCAGCCGCGAATCGCTTCCCTGCCGCCGGTGCTCAGCATCGAGGAGGCCATCGCCCGCGAGGCCTGGGTGATGCCGCCGCAGGCGATCACCCGCGGCGACCCCTGTGCCGCCCTGGCTGAGGCGCCGTTGCGCCTGTCCGGCGAATTCCGCGCCGGCGGGCAGGAGCATTTCTACCTTGAGGGCCAGATCGCCATGGCGGTGCCGGGCGAGGATGGCGACATGCTCGTGCATTCCTCCACCCAGCACCCGACCGAGGTGCAGCACGTCGTCGCCCGCGTGCTGGGCTGCGACTACAATCGGGTGATGGTGACGACCCGCCGCATGGGCGGCGGCTTCGGCGGCAAGGAGAGCAACGCAAGCTGGGTCGCCGCCGCCGCGGCGCTCGGCGCGCGGCGGCTTGGCCGGCCGGTGAAGCTGCGGCTGTCGCGCAAGGCGGATATCGCCGCGACCGGCAAGCGGCATCCTTCCTCTATCGCTGGACCGCGGGCTTCGATGCCACCGGCCGCATCCTGGCGCTCGACGCGATCATGGCGGCCGATGCAGGCCACAGCCTCGACATGACCGGCGGCGTCATCTTCCGCGCCGTCACCCATGCGCTGGGCTGCTGCGACGTGCCGTCGCTGTCGGTCCGCGCACTGGCCTGCAAGACCAATACCGTCAGCAACACCGCCTTCCGCGGCTTCGGAGGGCCGCAGGGCCTGCTGCTGATGGAGGACGTGGTGCACCGGGTGGCGAAGTCGCTCGGTCTGCCGCCCGAGGAGGTGCGCGCGCGCAACTTCGCCGGCGGCGAGAACGGTGCCGAGACGCCTTATGGCCAGGCGCTGGAAGGCGACCTGATCCGCCGCGTCTGGGCCGAGGCGAGGCAGGACGGCGGCTGGGAGGCGAAGCGGGCCGAGATCGCCGCCTTCAACGCGCAGCACCCGTATCTCCGCCGCGGTCTCGGCAGCATGGTGCTGGCCTTCGGCATCTCCTTCGGCCAGATGCACATGAACCAGGCCGGCGCACTGGTGCATGTCTACGCCGATGGCTCGATCCGGCTGAACCATGGCGGCACCGAGATGGGCCAGGGCCTCTTCATCAAGATCGCCCAGGTGGTCGCCAGCGTCTTCGGCGTCGATGTCGACCGGATCGGCATCACCGCCACGAGCACGGCGGAGGTGCCGAACACCTCGCCGACCGCGGCCAGCACCGGCAGCGACCTGAACGGCTGGGCGGCGCATGCCGCGGCGAGCGCGATCCGGACCCGCATGGCGGAGGTCGCGGCGGAGGAGTGGGGCGTGGCGCCGGGCGAGGTGGAATTCGCCGAGGGCCGCGTCACCGGCGGCGGCAACCGTGCCATGGAATTCTGGCGCGCTGGCGAAGCTCGCCACCATGAGGCGCGTCTCGCTCTCCGCCACCGGCTTCTACAAGACGCCCGACATCCACTGGGACCGGGCGACCATGAGGGGAAGCCCTTCTTCTACTTCTCCTACGGCGCCGCGGTGGCGGAGGTCGCGGTCGATACGCTGACCGGCGAGCATCGCTGCCTCTCGGCCCACCTGGTGCAGGATTGCGGCCGCAGCCTGAACCCCGCCGTCGATATTGGCCAGGTGGAGGGCGCCTTCGTCCAGGGCATGGGCTGGCTGACCTGCGAGGAGCTGTGGTGGGACGGGGAGGGGCGCTTACGCACCCTCGGCCCCGCCACCTACAAGATCCCCGGCAGCCGCGACGTGCCGCCGGTGCTGCACACGCGGCTGCTGGCGGATGCGCCGGCGCGGTCGGAGACGATCTTCCGCTCGAAGGCGGTCGGCGAGCCGCCGCTGATGCTGGCGACCGCGGTCTGGAATGCGCTGAAGGATGCGATCGGCACCGACCGGCTGGACGCGCCGGCGACGCCGGAGCGCGTGCTGATGGCGATCCGCGGCGGGTAGCCACGCCCCACGCCGCGGTGCCACCATGGCGGAAACCCCGCGGGAGGATCGCCATGAGCATCACGCGCCGGACCATGCTCGCGGTCCTCGCCATGCCTGCCGTCGCGCGGGCGCAGGATGGCTTCCCCAACCGTCCGGTCCGGCTGATCGTCCCCTACAGCGCCGGCGGCATCGCCGATACCGTCGCCCGCATCGTCCAGCCCCGGGTGGCGGAGTCGCTGGGCCAGTCCCTGATCATCGAGAACAAGACCGGCGCTTCGGGCGCGCTCGGCGCCGCTGCCGCGGCGCAGTCGCCGCCGGACGGCTACACGCTGGTACTGGAAGGCGCCACCACCATCACCTCGCCGCTGGTCAACCGCTCCCTGCCGCTCGACTACGAGATGCTGGTGCCGGTCACCCAGCTCACCGCGGCGCCCTATGTGCTCGGCATGCGGGCGGACTTCCCGGCGCAGGACCTGCGCGGCTTCCTGGCCGAGGCGGCGCGGCGGCCCGGCACGGTCACCTTCGGCACCCCCGGCGTTGCCCATGTCGGCCACCTGATGGGCGAGCTGATGCAGGCCATGGCCGGGGTGAAGCTGGAGCACGTCCCCTATCGCGGCGGCGCCGATGCGGCGCGCGACCTGGCGGCCGGGCGGATCGACGCGGTCTTCATCAGCGAGAGCAGCTTGCGCCCGGTGCTGGAAAGCGGGAAGGCGAGGCCCATCGGCGTCACCGGCACCACGCGCCGGCCCAACCTGCCGGGGGTGCCGGCGATCGCCGAGCTGCTGCCGGGCTACGATCTCTCGACCTGGATCCTGGTCTTCGCTCCGGCCGGCACGCCGGAGGCGGTGCAGCAGCGTCTGGCCGCCGCCTTCCGCCACGCGACCACCGATCCGGCCACCCGCGCGCGGCTGGAGACGACCGGCAGCGACCCCGTCGCGGCCACGCCCGCCGAGGCGCGGGCGCTGTTCGCCCGCGACAAGGCGGTGATCGGCCGCCTGATGCGGGAGGCCGGGCTGCTGGCGGGCGGGTAGATCAGACAGCGGGAGGGCGCGCCGGCGCTGCGGGCAGCGAGGGACGGCGCGCGGCGACCGCAGGATGCGTCACGCCGGCAGTTGCAATGGCGCGGCGATGGCCTCGGCGCCGCACCGAGCTCCGCGCGGGATCACCGTTACATGCTTTAGGCGCCGAGCCGCACGAACATCGCCTCATGCTTGTTGTGCGCACCATGGAAGACCATGGCGCCGGGGATGGCGGCGAACTCGGCGCAAGTCGCATGGTCCGTCTCGCCCTGGAACTTGATGGTGCAGCAGTAGTGGCGTGCCCGGCCGGCATCCATCCAGCGCCGCACCAGGGCCATCAGCCGGGCCGGGTAGCAGATGATGTCGCTGAACAGCCAATCCACCGGCGGCATGTCGCGCGGGTCGAGCCCGAAGGCGCTCTCCTGCCGCATCGAAACGCCCGGCATTGCCGCCACCGCCGGATCGAGCGGCGCCTTGTCCACCGCGGTCACCTGCGCGCCGAGCCTGGCGATCGCCCAGGTCCAGCCGCCCGGCGAGGCGCCGAGGTCGAGGCAGGTCTCGCCCGGAAGCGGCCAGCGCCCGGCCCGGGTCAGCGCCTCCCACAGCTTCAGGTAGGCGCGGCTGGGCGGGCCTTCGCGGTCCTCGACGAAGCGCACCTCCCCGCTGACGAAGGGGCTGGTCTTGGTCGGGCTGGCCAGCAGCCGGTCGGGTGCCAGCAGGGTCCAGGCGCCGAGATGGCCGGCCGGGGCCGGCTCCGGGAAGCTCAGCGGCCGGGCCTTCACCGGCGGCAGGCGGGCCTCGATCAGCGCGGCGCGGCGGTGGTGCGCGGCGGCATAGAGCGCCCAGTTGCGCTGGATGCCGCGCAGCGCATCGGCGGTCGCCTTGACCGAGGGCGCGGGCAGCTCGCGCGGGTCGGTCCAGACCTCGAGTGCCCAGACCATCGGGGCCGGCGGCTCCGGGCTCAGGGCCAGGCGGCCATGCCAGGCGGCGATGGTGCGGCCGGCGCGGCGCAGCTCCTCCGCCAGGTCCGGCTCGAAGCCCTCGGCCGCGAGGTAGGCGGCGCCAATGGGATCCTGCGTCATCGGCGCAGCGCCGAGGCGGCCAGCATGGCCCAGCCGGCCATCAGCAGCGTGCCGCCGATCGGCGCCACCGGCCCGAGCGAGACGCCGCCGATCGCGCTGCCATAGACCCCGGTGCAGAAGAGCAGCAGGCCGAGGGCGAAGCCGGCGCCGGCCAGGTTCGGCAGCCAGCCGCCCTGCCGGTCCGCCCAGAGCGCGGTGCCGACCAGGGCCAGCGCGTGCCAGCCCTGCATGGTGATGCCGTTGGCGAGCACCGCGAGCGCCCGCGCATCGAGCCGCGCCGGCGCGCCATGCGCCGCCCAGGCCGAGAGGGCGACGGCGCCGAGGCCGGCAAGGGCGCCGAGAAACAGCCAGAGACGATGCATGGGGCGGGCTTACCCCGATGCTGGGGGCACCGCCATCCCCGCGCGCCGGATCGCGTTTGCCGCCAGATGCGCCTGCCGGGTCGGCTCCGGCAGCCGGTATCCGGTGTCGCAGCGCCGCACCCAGTCCAGCGCGCTCTCGAGCGAGACCCGGTTGCCGGTGGAGATCCAGAGCGGGTTCGACCGTCGCTTGCTGCGCAGCACGGTGCCGAGCCTTTGGTCCTTCCAGACCAGCGGCTGGGTGGCGCCCGGCGCCTCGCCCAACTCGGCCTCCGGCCGGCCGACCAGCGGCGACTTGGCGACGCCGATGCTCGGCACGTCCAGCACCACGCCGAGATGCGCGGCGATGCCGAAGCCCCGCGGATGGGCGATGCCATGCCCGTCCACCAGCACCACGTCCGGCTTCACCGCCAGCTTCGCCCAGGCGGCGAGCAGCGCCGGGACCTCGCGGAATCCGAGGAAGCCGGGGATGTAGGGCATGCTGGCGCGGGCCTCGGCCCCGGCCGTCTCGACCACCCGCAGCCCTGGCCATTCCAGCACGACGACGGCGGCGTAGATCCGGCCCTCAGGATCGAATCGGTTGTTGCTGATGTCGACCCCGCCCAGCAGCCGGACCGGCCCATGCGCGTCCTGCCGCACCACCCGCGTGGCCAGCGCCACCTGCGCAGCGCGGGCGGTGGCGAGGTCGGGCGGGTCGAGCCAGTCGGGCGGGATGTCGGGCGCGAGCAGCGCGGCGATGGCGGGGTCCATGTCTCCTGCCCGTGTTGCCGGAGGCGAACCCCGGCCGGGCGCGCGGGTTCCGATCCCGGTCCGGGCGCCATGCCCGGATCGCCGGCGCTGTCACCGGGCTGGCGCCTGATCCTTCCGCAGCAGGTGGTCCTGGTATTGCTGCCGCAGCGCCAGCTTGTTCAGCTTGCCCGTCGCGGCATGCGGCAGCTCGTCCAACACCAGCACCGCATCCGGCGCCCACCAGCTGGCCACCTGGCCGGCATAGAGGGCGGTGACCGCCTCCGGCGTGACCTGCCGCCCGGGCTTCGGCACCACCAGCAGCAGCGGCCGTTCCATCCATTTCGGGTGCCGCGCCGCGATCACCGCGGCTTCCATGACGTCGGGGTGGGAAACGGCGATGTTCTCCAGCGTGATCGAGCTGATCCACTCGCCACCCGACTTGATGACGTCCTTCGAGCGGTCGACCATCTCGGCGAAGCCTTCCTGGTCGATGGTGGCGACGTCGCCGGTCTTGAACCAGCCCGCGGCGTCGGCGGCACCCTCGGCGCCGCGGTTCAGGTATTCCCGGGCGACCCAGTGGCCCCGTGCCTGCAGGTCGCCGAAGGCCACGCCGTCCCAGGGCAGCTCGGCGCCATCGGCATCGGTGATGCGGATATCGGCGCCGCAGACCACGCGGCCCTGCTTCAGCCGCACCCGCATGGCGGCCTCCGCCGGCAGGGCGGCATGGGCGGGCAGGGGCGCGCTGATGGTCACCAGCGGGCTGGTCTCGGTCATGCCCCAGGCCTGCTGCACCGTCACGCCGTGCCGGCCGAGCTCCTCGAACATCACCCGCGGCACGGCGGAGCCGCCGCTGCCGACGCGCCGCAGCGTCTCGAGCCGGCCGCCGCTCCGCTCCAGCTCCTGCAGCACGCCGAGCCAGATGGTCGGCACGGCGGAGGCGAAGGTGACCCGCTCGGCGTTCAGCAGCCGCAGCAGCGCGGCGCCGTCGAGATGCCGCCCCGGCAGGACCAGCGCCGCGCCCGCCATCGGCGCGCAATAGGGCGCATGGCCCAGCCGGTCGCGTGGAACATGCCGGCGCCGACCAGCACCTGAGTCGGTGGCGCGGAAGCCGAAGGCATCCGCGGTATTGGACGCATAGGCGTGCAGCATGGCGGAGCGGTGGCTGTAGAGGACGCCCTTCGGCCGCCCCGTGGTGCCCGAGGTGTAGCAGAGTGCGCTGGCGGTCTCCTCGTCGAAGACGGGCCAGGCATAGTCCTCCTCGGCCGCGTCCATCAGCGCCTCATAGGCGTGCAGCGCGACGCCGGCGGGCAGCGGCAGCGCCGGCAGCGCCGCCTGGTCGCCGAGCAGCACCACCGCGCGCAGCGACGGCACCTGCGGCGCCAGCGCGGCGACCAGCGGCGCGAAGCCGGGATCGGCGAAGAGCAGCGTATCCGCCGCGTCGTTCATGATGAAGGCGAGGTCGTCCGGCGCCAGGCGCGGGTTCACGGTGTGGCAGACCGCGCCCATGCCGGAGACGGCGTAGTAGAGTTCCAGGTGCCGGTAGTCGTTCCAGGCAAGGGTGGCGATGCGGTCGCCCGGCCGCGCCTCCAGCCGCTCCAGCACCCGGGCAAGGCGGCGTGCCCGGCGCTCGGTGCGGGCATAGTCGGTGCGGTGGATGGCGCCGTTGCCCATCACCGAGACCACCTCGGCGCTGCCGTGGTGGCGCGCGGCATGGATGATGATGGAGGAGAGCAGGAGCGGATGGCGCTGCATCAGGCCGAGCATGGGCGGTCTCCCTGATCCGGGATCCTGGCACAGTCCCGGTTCAGGCGAGCATGGCGCAGCCTGTTCGGGCGGCCGCGCACATCACGGCGATCCCGCCGGCTCAGCCCAGCATCGCCGGGACGATCAGCCCCAGATTGTGCCGCACCATCGCCTCGTAATCCGGCGCCGGCCCGTCCGGCGGGGAGAGCGTGTCGGCGTAAAGCCGACCGCGGGGCGCGACGCCGGCATCGGCGGCCAGCCGTTCCAGCACCGCCCGGCTGCGCTGGCCCTCGATGAAGACGGCGGTGATGCGCTCCGCGCGGATCTGCCGGATCAGCGCCGCGACCTGGGAGGCGGAGGCCTCGGCCCTCGGCCGCGATGCCCTGCGCCGCCAGCACGCGCACCCCATAGGCCCGCGCGAAGTAGCCGAAGGCCGCATGGCTGGTGACCATCACCCGGCGCTCCGCCGGGACCGTGGCGATGCGGTCCCGCACCCAGTCATCCAGCGCCGCCAGCCGGGCGATCCAGGCCGCCTGCCGCACGGATCGCCGCGGTCCGCCCCGGCTCGGCGGCGGCGAGGCCCTGGGCGATCGTCCGGGCATAGGACTGGGCGAGCCGGACATCCTGCCAGGCATGCGGGTCCGGCGCGCTGGCGGCGCGGTCATGGCCGGGGCGCCGGGCAGCGGCACGATCCCCTCGGTCGCGGTCACCACCGGCCCGGCATGGCGGGTCGCGCGCAGCAGCCGGTCCAGCCAGGGCTCGAAGCCCAGCCCGTTACGGATCACGAGGCCGGCGCCGCGGATCGTCTCGGCCTCCGACGGGCGAGGCTGGAACAGATGCGGGTCGGCTTCCGGCCCGGCCAGGACCCGGATCGGCGCATCCGCCCCGGCCAAGCTGCCGGGTCATGTCGCCGAGGATGGAGAAGGCGGCGACCAGGGTGGGGCGCGGCTGGGCCCGGAGCGGCCCGGGGATGAGCGCGGGCAGGGCGAGCAGGATACGGCGACGGAGCATAGAGTTATAATATAACATCAAGCTCGATCGAACCAGGGCTCAACCCAAGTCTCCCGCCCCGCGGGCTCAGCCCCTGCGCAGCCAGCGGCGCAGCTTCGCCACGAAGCCGCCGCCCCGCGCCGCGGTGCGGGGCGGGGCGGCTTGGTGCGAGACATGCGGCCGCCGTGCCGGCGGCGGCAGTGCGGTGGCGACCGTATGCCGCCCGGCATCGCGCGCCGCGATCAGCCGCATCTCGAGCCCGACTACCTGCGCCACCGCGTCCGGCGGGTCGGCGAGGCCCAGCGCCGCGCCGGTCGCTGCGGCATCCTCCCAGGCCTCGGCCCGGCGCAGCGAGTCGATGATCCGCACCGTCTGCTCGGAATCCAGGGGCGGGCCGCCGCGCCAGAGCGCCACCGCATCCAGCCGCCACATCCGCGCCAGGTCGTCCTTGCCGAGGTCGTCGGCCACCCAGGCGGCGTGCAGCGTCGCCTCGGCGGCGGCGTGCAGCGCCCCGGTTTCTTCCAGCACATGGGCCCAGGCGAGGAAACGGCGGGCCAGCGGCGGGTAGCCGCTTTCGGCCAGCAGGGCGCGGAAGGGCGCGGCGGCGACCGCCTGTGCCGCGGCCGGGTGCGCCTTGGTGATGTTCGGCGCGGCATAGCCGCAAGACGGGCATTGCTGCAGCCAGCGCGCCATGGTGGAGCGCACCGGCTCCCCGGCCGCAGGTCGAGGTCTGGGGCCTGCTCGGGCGGGTCCGGCCGGAAGGGCGGCTGGCGGCTGCCGGTGCCGCAGACGGCGCAGCGCGGCAGCGCTTCGGCCGCGGGCGGTCGGGAGGGGGCGGAAGAGGGGACCGGCATCGCCAGGAAGGTAGGCATGCCGGGGCAAAAGGCGAAGGGGGCACGCGCCCGGCGGCCGCCTTTCCCGCATCGCATCCTTCCTGCGCGTCTTTCCGGCGTTCCTGGTGTTGCTCCCGAGCCGCCCTGTGGGGATAGTGCGGCCATGCCGCGCGGCGACCTTTTCCCCGACATCGCTCCCTACGAAACCGGACTGCTGCCCCTGTCGGGCGGCCACGTCATGTATTGGGAACAGGTGGGCAATCCCCGCGGCCAGCCCGCGCTGTTCCTGCATGGCGGCCCCGGCGCCGGGGCCGGGGCGGTGCACCGCCGCTTCTTCGATCCCGGCCATTGGCGGGTGGTGATCTTCGACCAGCGCGGCGCCGGACGGTCCCGGCCGCTGGGCGAGCTGCGCGAGAACTCCACCCCGCATCTGGTCGAGGACATCGAGGCGTTGCGCCGCTCGCTTGGCATCGAGCGCTGGCTGCTGTTCGGCGGATCCTGGGGCTCGACCCTCGCCTTGGCCTATGCGCAGGCCTATCCGGACCGGGTGATGGGCTGCGTGCTGCGCGGCGTCTTTCTCGGCCGCGCCGCCGAGGTAGAGTGGTTCCTGACCGGGCTGCGCCGAGTTTTCCCGGATGCCTGGGCCGCCTTCGTCGAGCACCTGCCGCCGGCGGAGCGGGCCGACATCCTGGGATCCTACCTGCGGCGGCTGTGTGACCCCGACCCGCTGGTGCATCTGCCGGCGGCGCGGGCCTGGAGCCAGTACGAAGGGTCGTGTTCCACCCTGCTGCCAAGCCCGGACACGGTAGCGAGCTTTGCCCAGGACCGCACCGCACTCGGCTTGGCGCGGATCGAGGCGCATTATTTCGCGCACGACCTGTTCTTGCCGGAAGGTGGGTTGCTCACCCATATGCATCGCATCGCCCATATCCCGGCGGAGGTGGTGCAGGGCCGCTACGACATGGTTTGCCCGGCCGAGACCGCCTTCGACCTGGTGGCGGCCTGGCCGCGCGCCCGGCTGACCGTGGTGCCGGATGCCGGGCATTCGGCGCTTGAGCCTGGGGTGCGCACCGCGCTGGTGGGCGCGGTGGAGCGGTTCCGGCGCAAGGGCTGAAGGCCGCGCTCGGCCAGGAGGCTGCGCCCCTCCTGCTGAATAGGTGTCAGATGCCCGACTTCTGGCCTTGGGTCTCGAGCCGGATATAGGTGTTGACCACGTCGGGCAGGTTCTGCCCGGCCCATTCAGCCATGGCAATCTCCTCCTTCAGGCTCTCCTGCAGCAGCGGGATCGCCTTCTGGTCGCCCGCCGCGCCGGCCATCTCGATCAGCGCCCGGTAGGAGGCGATCTCGAAATGCTCGAAGGCATAATTGGCGAAGGTGTTCTTCAGGATCTCGTCCTGCATCGGCGCATGGGCAGAGCGCGGCCATATTGCCCATGAAGCCGGTGGCGAGGTCCTTCAGCGTGCTCTCGCTGGTTCCATGCGCCTGGAGGATCTGCTCCAGCCGCTGCGACTGGCGGCGGGTCTCCTCGATATGCTGCTGCAGGCGCTGCTTCATCGCCGGGTAGTTCTCGATCCGCTCGACTTGGCGGGAGAGCAGCTGGTCGGCCTGAGCTTCCAGGGCATGGGCGTTGCGCAGGCCGGTGAGATAGATGTCCTGGGCTGAACTGGCCATGGGGGTGTCGCCTCCTGTGGGATGAGGCAGGGCAACGGGCCTGGACGGGCGGGGTTGCTTGCGCGGCCGGATGGGACGGGTGCTTCAAGCGGGGCGGCGGGCGTGGTAAGGACGCTGCATGTCTCCGTAGCTCAGCCGGATAGAGCACCAGATCTCTAATCTGGGGGCCGTGGGTTCGAATCCCGCCGGGGACATTCCCTTCCGCCGCCGCGTGGCGAACCCACGGACCTGCACTGGTCCGCCTGCGGCGGAACGGTTCGCATCCCGCCGGAGACTACGCCTTCTTGCTCGGCTGCCAGGCAGCCGCGCCCTGCGCCGCGACCCGTGCTGACCCTCCCGGCCCCATACGCGTCTATGCTATGCCGCCCTGGTGCCTCGGCCCGCTGAACCCATGGATGGCGATGCCCCCCGATCCCTATGCCACCCTCGGCCTCTCGCGCGATGCCACGGCGGAGCAGATCCGCGCCGCCTACCGCAAGCTGGCCAAGCAGCATCACCCCGACCTCAACCCTGGCAACAAGGGCGCGGAGGACCGCTTCAAGGCGATCAGCGCCGCGCATGACCTGCTCTCCGATCCCGAGACACGCGGCCGATCTCGACCGCGGCGAGATCGACGCCGCCGGCGACCCGGTGGCACCCGAGCCGCCGCGCTACCAGCGCTACGCCGATGCCGCCGCCGGCGGCCGCTACCGCCCTGGCCCGGAGGATGAGGACCCTTCGGCGACATCTTCAGCGACCTGTTCCGCCGCGGCGGTGGCGAGGGTGCGGCTGCGCGGCGCCGATGCGCGCTACGCGCTGGCGGTCGATTTCCTCGACGGCGTCACCGGCGCCACCCGCACCCTGACCCTGCCGGATGGCAGGACGCTCGACGTCCGCATCCCGCCGGGGATCGAGACGGGGCAGACGCTGCGCCTCAAGGGCCAGGGCGGGCCCGGGCTGAACGGCGGTCCCGCCGGCGACGCGCTGATCGAGGTCGAGCTCCGGCCGCACCGCCTCTTCACCCGCGAGGGCAACGACATCCATGTCGAACTGCCTGTCACCTTGAAGGAAGCGGTGCTCGGCGCCCGCGTCACCGTGCCGACGCCGACCGGGGCAGTGAACATGGCCGTCCCGCCGCGGTCCGACACCGGCACCAGGTTGCGGCTGCGTGGCCGCGGCGTCGCGGCGCATGCCGGCCGCCCGGCCGGCGACCTCTATGTCACGCTGCGGGTCAGCCTTGCGGGCGCCGATGCGGCGCTGGAGGCCTTCCTACGCGACTGGACGCCAGCCGAACCCGTCGACCCCCGCCGCGGCATGGAGGAGGGCGCATGACCGACATCCAGGCGCTGTCCCGCAGCCTCGGCCTGGCCGAGGCGGAAATCCACCGCTGGGTCGCGCTGCGCTGGCTGCGTCCCGAGGGCACGCCCGGCGGCTGGGTGTTCCAGGAGGTGGACGTGGCCCGCATCCGGCTGATCGTCGAGCTGCGCGCGCTCGACCTCGACGAGGAGGCGATGCCGGTCGTGCTCTCCCTGCTCGACCAGCTGCATGCGACGCGGCGGCAGCCGCGGCTGCTGCGGCAGGCGGTCGAGGAGACGGCGCCCGATGCGGTGCGCGACCGCCTTCGCGCGCTGCTGGCGACGGAGGGGTAGCGGCCCGGTCCCGCGGATTTTCGTCGGGATTTACGCCAGCCTCCCGGCCGGCGCGAGGAGACCGCCCCGGAGCGCCTGGATCAGGTCATGGCCCTGCTCCCGCGGGCCAGGCGGTTCGGGCAATGCGGCCTTCCGTGCCGGCGCGATCAGGTTGTGCGCCGCAGCAACGCATGGCATGCCAAGCCGCCCGAGGGACCTTGCCATGGCCGCACCGCTCTCCAAGCCTCCGGAACCCGGAAGACCGCATCGCCGATACGCTGTGCCGCGAGCGCGGCCTGGTGGCCGGCATCGCCAACCGAATTCTGATCGCTTTCGGCTGCGCCGCCATGCTGCGTGCCTACGGCGCGAAACTGGCTGCCACCTGGGCCAATGCCATGGCGGAGCCGCCCCTGCGGCCGCTGGATGTGGAGGCACCCGGCGCGCTGGAGGCGGTCTTCGACCGCATTAGCCGCGAAATGAGGGCGGCTGGATTTCGGCATCCATTCCACCGCCCTCGCCCCGCGCGAGGACCTGCAGGGCCGGGTCATCGAGTGCTCGGCCGAAGGTTTCGGCCAAGCCGTGCGTGTACCCCGCTGGTCCTTCCTGCGACGGCACAGGCCCGCACCCCGGCGCAGTGGCGGGTGGACATCGCCGAGGTCGGCCGGGTGGTCGCCTTCCTGGTCAGCCCGGCCGCGTCGCGGATGACGGGCGACACGATCTACGTCGATGGCAGGCTGCACAATGTCGCATGATACGGGCCTCGTCCTGGTGCTGAATGCCGGCTCCTCCTCGTTGAAATCCGCCGGCTTCACCGCGACGCCTGCCGGGCCGGAACCCCGCTTCAGCGGCCAAATGGAAGGCATCGGCAACGCGCCGCACATGATGGCCAGGAATGCCGCCGGGGAGACGCTGGCGGACCACCGCTGGGATGGCGGCGACGCCCCGGCGAACCATGCCGCGGCGCTGGGCGTCATCGTCCGCGGGCTGGACCAGGCACTGCATGGCGAGGCGGTGCTGGCGATCGGCCATCGCGTGGTGCATGGCGGGGTGGATTTCGCTGTACCGATGCGGATCGACGAGGCGACCATCGCGGCGCTGGAGCGGCTGGTGCCGCTGGCGCCGCTGCACCAGCCGCACAACCTGGTCGGCATCCGTGCCGCGGCCGAGCATTTCCCCGGCGTCCCGCAGGTCGCCTGCTTCGACACCGCCTTCCACCGTACCCAGGGCTGGGCGGCGCAGACCTTCGCCTTGCCGCCGCACTTCTACGACCAAGGCATCCGCCGCTACGGCTTCCATGGCCTGTCCTACGAATACATCAGCCGGCGCATCACAGAAGAGGACCCGAAGCTCGGCGCCGGGCGGCTGGTGGTGGCGCATCTCGGCAACGGCGCCTCGCTCTGCGCCATCGAGGGCGGACGCAGCCGCGCCAGCACCATGGGGTTCACCGCGCTGGACGGCATCCCGATGGGCACCCGCAGCGGCCAGATCGACCCCGGCGTGGTGCTGCACATGATCGATACGCTGGGCATGACAACGGCCGAGGTGACGAGGCTGCTCTACAATGGCAGCGGGCTGAAGGGCATGTCCGGCGTGTCGCAGGACGTGCGGCAGATCGAGGCGGCGGGGACCGAGCAGGCCGAGCGCGCGCTGGAGCATTTCGCCTTCCGCGTGCGGCGGGAGATCGCCGCCATGGCGGCCTCGATCGGCGGCATCGACGCGCTGGTCTTCACCGCCGGCATCGGCGAGAACGCGCATCGCGTGCGGGCGCGGATATGCGCCGGGCTGGACTTCCTCGGCATCACGCTGGATCCGCTGCGCAACGCGGCGAATGCGCTGGAGATCTCGGCCCCCGGCGCCGCGGTACGCGTGCTGGTGCGGCGGACCGACGAGGAGGGGATGATCGCGCGGCACACGCTCGACGCTCTGCGCGCGGGCTGACACAAAGGAAGGCTGGGGAGAAGGTATTCTCCCCGGACCCCTCATCCATTTTCGTGAGTCCGGTACCCGCCGCGCGGCGGGTGTCAGACCTCACAAAAAGCAAATGAGGGGTTTGGGGAGGAAATGCTTTTTCCTGCCCAATCTCTCTTCGACTTCAGAGTCCGAGATAGACCTTCCTCACCAGCTCTGTTGTCCTGCAGCTCGGCGGCCGAGCCGCCCTCGAACACCATCTTCCCGTGGACGATGACATAGCCGCGGTCGGCGATGCGGACCGCCTGGTGGAAATTCTGCTCCGCCATCAGCACGGTCAGCCCGAGCCGCGCCTTCATCTCGGCGATCATCTCCATGGTGCGGGAGACGAGGATGGGCGCGAGCCCGACCGAGGGCTCGTCCACCAGCAGGATGCGCGGCGCCGACATCACCGCGCGGCCGAGCGCCACCATCTGCTGCTCGCCGCCGCTCATGCTGCCGACCAGCTGGGTGCGGCGTTCCGCCAGGCGCGGGAACATCTCGAAGCAGAGCGCCAGGTTCTCCGCCAGCTTCGCCCGCGCCACCGGCCGATAGGCGCCGAGCCGGAGATCCTGCTCGACGGTGAGGCGCGGAAGCAGCCGCCGCCCCTCCGGCACCAGCACGATGCCGAGCTCCACCACCTGTTCCGGCGAGAGGCCGACGAGGTCGGTGGGGGTGCCGTCCAGCACCGCGCGCACAGTGCCGGCGCTCGGCCGCACCTGGCCCATGATGCTGCGCATCAGCGTCGTCTTGCCATTGCCGTTGGTGCCAAGCAGCACCACCGTTTCCCCGGCGGGGACGGTCAGCGTCACGTTCTCCAGCACCCGCACGGCGCCGTAGCCGGCATCGATGCCGTGGATCTCGAGCGCGCTACTGCTTGCCAAGATAGGCGTCCTCCACCTCGCGCAGCGCCAGCACCGCCTGTGGCGGCCCGTCGGCGATCTTGCGGCCGGCGACGAAGACGATCAGGCGCTCGGCGAAGGCGGTCACCGCGCGCATGATGTGCTCGATCATGATCACCGCCGTGCCGGCGGCGTTCAGCCGCAGCAGCAGGGCGATGATCTGGTCGACCTCGGCGTGGCTGAGGCCTGCCATGGCTTCGTCCGCGATCAGCAGCTGCGGCCGCAGCGCGATGGCGCGGGCGAGCTCCAGCCGGCGTTGCTCGACCTGGGTCAGCTCGCGCGGCAGCTTGTCCGCCTTGGCAGCGAGCTCGACCTGTTCCAGGCATTCGAGGGCGCGGCGCGAGGCCTCCGCCGCCTCCCCGGAGAACAGGAGCGGCACCCGGACATTCTCCAGCACCGAGAGGCTGGTGAAGGGCTGCGGCAACTGAAAGGTGCGGGCGAGGCCGAGTCGGGCGCGGCGATGCGGCTTCAGCCCGTTCAGCGCCCGGCCGGCCAGCGTCACCTGCCCGTCATGCGCGGCGAAGTCGCCGCTGATGCAGTTGACGAAGGTGGACTTGCCGGAGCCGTTGGGGCCGATCAGCCCCAGCCGCTCTCCCGCGCGCAGCTTCGAGGTCGATGCCCTGCAGCGCGGTGAAGCCGCCGAAGCGCTTCCCTACTGCATCGGCCTTCAGCAGGATCTCACGGGTGCTCATCGCTTGCGGAACCAGCCGAGGATGCCGCGCGGGGCGAGGGCAACGAAGAGCACCAGCATCCAGCCGACGATCCAGAGGTTGAGGGCGGAGGAGATCGTCACCGTCGCCGCCTGCTGCAGCGTCGCCAGCAGCACCGCGCCGATGACTGGGCCGAGCCAGGTGCCGGCGCCACCGATCAGCGGCATGGCGATGGAGTTCACCGCATAAGCCAGGTTGAAGGCGCCTTCCGGGTTGATGTAGCCGGCATAGAAGGGCAGCGGCGCCCCGGCCACGCCCATCAGCGCGCCCGAGAGGGTGGTGGCGATGAGCTTGAGCCGCAGCGTCGGCACGCCGACCGCCTCCGCCGCCCGTTCATTGTCTCGGATGGCCTGTAGGCCCCGCCCCAGACGGGAAAGCTCGACGCTGCGGCCGATGCCGACGGCGATCACCGCCAGCGCCAGCATGACGACGAAGATGTATTCGCCATAGCTGGCGAAGGGCGCCACATGCATGGGCCGTATGATGTATGCGCCGCGCGAGCCGCCGACATAGTCCCAGTTCACCACCAAGGTCTGCAGCACCACGGACAGGCAGAGCGTGGCGATGGAGAAGTAGACCCCGCGCAGCCGCAAGGTCAGGTAGCCGGTGCCGAGGCCGAGCAGGCCCGCGACCAGCGCCGCGCCGGCGATGCCCGGCAGCACGCCGAAGCCGAAAGCCTCGTTCAGCACCACGGCGGTATAGGACCCCGTCGCCATGAAGCCGGCCGCGCCGAAGTTCACGTAGTCCCGCATAGCCGCCGAGGATATTCCAGGCGGCGGCGAGGACGACGTATTGCAGCACGAAATAGCCGGCATACCAGCCATATTCATTGCCGATCAGCCGAAGCACGACGATCAGCGCGACGCCGACCTGCCGCGGCGCCGATCCAGTAGGAGATGTGCCGCCGCTCGGCGGGCAGGGCGGGAGCGGGCAGGGCGGAGGCGCTCATGCCGCCCTCCCGAACAGGCCCTGCGGCCGGACGGCGAGCACCAGCAGCAGCCAGCCGAAGGCGACGGCCGGCGCCCAGGACGGGCCGTAGAACGTCGCGGTCAGGTTCTCCACCACGCCGAACAGCAGGGCGGCCAGGATGCAGCCGGGCAGGCTGGCCATGCCACCCATGATGCAGATGGCGAAGACCCGGCCGATGAAGACGTGGTGGGTGGAGGGGTCGATCGGCTGCACCACCACCAGCGCGCCGCCGGCGACGCTGGCGAGCGCGACGGAGATGCCGAAAGCCATGCGCTTGATCCGCACCGGGTCCACCGCCATCAGCCGCAGCGCCTCCGGGTCCTGGGCGACGGCGGCGATGGCAAGGCCGGTGAAGCTACGCTGCAGGAAGAGGTAGAGCGCGCCGATCGCCGCCATGGCCAGCAGCGCCGGGATCAGCATGCGCAGGGGCACGTCGATCTCGCCGAGCCGCCAGGTGACGAAGGCATAATCGGGGTCGAGGAAGCGCTGCTCCGGCCCGAACAGCATCACCAGCCCGACCTCGATGATGAACATCACGCCGAAGAAGAAGGCGAGACCCTGCAGCGCCTCGTCTCCCCTTCGTTCGAAGAAGTGGTTGTAGGCGGTGTAGAGCCCGATCCCCAGCACGTAGAACAGGGGCGCCTGCAGCACCGCGACCAGCAGCGGGTCCAGCTCGAGCGCCGTGCCGATCAGCACGACGAAGAAGCCGCCTGCCACCATCAGCGCCGGATGCGCGATGTTGACGATGTCCAGCATGCCGAAGGAAACCGCGAGGCCGGATGCCGCGGCGGCGTAGAGGCCGCCGAGCAGCAAGCCGCTGACGATGCCGTTCAGCAGCAGCGAGAGATCGGGATCCATGCCGAGCTTACGCCGGCGTACCGTAGGGCGTATGCAGCGTGCCGGATTTCCAGCTCCGGCGGGTAGAGGATCACCTTGGTGCCGGGCTTCTTGTATTTCTCGAGGTCGCCATCGGTGATGTTCTGGAACTGCACGAAGAGGTTGCGCTCCTTCTTCCACTCGCCAAGCGGGCTGAACTCGATGTCGCCGACGATGGTGCTGAACTTGTTCGCGCGCATGTCGGCGGTCAGCGCCGCCTGATCGACCTTGCCGACGCGGTTGAGCGCCTGTTCCACCACCTGCATCTGCGCATAGGCATAGGGCTGCAGGTAGTTGCCGAGCACATCGGTCTGTTCCTGCGGCGCGCGGGCGCGGTACTTCTCCTGGAACTCGACCACGCCCGGGAAGCGCATGGTGGGCTCGGGCGAGTAGACGTCCCAGGTCACCAGGTTGTTCAGGATGGGGCCAAGCTGCGCCTGGACGGCCGCGATCTGCGTGCCGACCATGCCGCCGCCGAACAGCGCGGCGGTGACGCGCAGCTCGCTGACCGCGCGCAGGATGCCGTTGCTGTCGGGCGGGTAGGAGGCGAAGAAGATCACGTCCGGCCGTTGCGCCTGGATGGCCCGGATGGTCGGCGTGAAGTCCACCGTGCTCGGCGGGTAGGACCGGTCGTAGACGATCCGCAGCCCGTATTCCTTGCTTCAGCGTCCGCACGCTTTCCGCGGCGCGTTGGGCGAAGTCGTTGTCGACAGCCAGGATCGAGATCGTCTTCGGCGGCGTCGGCAGCATCTTGGTGCATTCGAGGAAGCCGCGGGCATAGGTGCCCTTGATGTCGTCCCCGGTGACGTTCATCGAGAAGTAGCGGTCGTATTTCAGCTTCTCGTTGACGCCGGCGCCAAAGAGCGAGACGTAGCACATGCCGCGTTGCATCACGACCGGCATGGAGGGCGCGATCATTGCCGTGGCATAGGGCGAGGTGACCATGTCGACCTTGTCGACGTCGATCAGCTTCGTATAGAGCGAGGGGACGTTGGCCGGGTTACTCTGGTCGTCGTAGGACACCAGCTGCACCTGGCGGCCGAGAATGCCTCCCTTGGCGTTCACGTCCTCCGCCCAGATCTTCTGCGCCAACAGCGCCGAGCGGCCATTCGCCGCGAGGCCGCCCGAGAGCGACATCGAAAAGCCGATGCGGATCGGGTTCGACCCTTGCGCGAAGGCGGGGAAGGCGCCGGCCGCGGTGGTCAGCGCACCGGCAGCGGCGACGCGGCCAAGGCCGCGTCGGGTGATCTCGGTCATTCTTGTTGTCCTCCCTGGAAGCTCGGCGCCGCTACTGGGCCGCTGGCATCATCTGCGATGGATCGGCGCCGACGCGTCCCCCGGTTTCCCCGCCGCCAGCCGCGACAGCCGGAAGTCGTAGCGCACCGCCGGCAGGTCGGCGCGCGGCGCGCCCGGCAGTTCCATCGCCGGCGTCACCACCAGCGAGTCGGAAACGCCGAAGACGGTGTCGCTGTCGATGTTCGGGTCGTCACCGAGATAGAGCGCGGTGACCAGTTCCCGGTAGCCGGGCGCCTGGACCAGCACGTGGATATGGGCCGGCCGCATGCCGTGGCGGTCCTGCTGGCGGACGAACTTCCTCGACCGGCCCATCCATCGGGATGGAATAGCCGATCGGCTTGACCGTCCGCATGTGGTAGCGCCCGGCGGCATCGGTCCGGTAGCGGCCGCGCAGGTCCATCACCTCGGGGTCATTGGCCTGCAAGTCGTACTGGCCATGCGCGTCGGTCTGCCAGATGTCGATCTCGGCCTCCGGCACCGGCTTGCCCTCGGCATCGGTCACCGTGCCGAACAGCACCAGCTTCTCGCCATCGGTGGAATGCACGGCGATGCTTTCGCCCGGTGCGAATCCCGGCGCCTTCTCGCGGAAGAAGGGGCCGAGACAGGCTGGTCTCGGTCCCCGCCGCCTCGCGGCCTTCGGCGTCGTGCATCACGTTCACCAGGCGCGAGAGCCCGAGCACGTCGGACAGCAGGATGAACTCCTGCCGGTAGGGCGTGCAGGCCTGGCCTACGGCGGTCAGGAAGGCGATGCCGGCCAGCCATTCGTCCGGCTTCAGGTCCACTTCCCGGGCGAAGTCGTGCAGGTGGCGGATGGCGGCGGCCATGACCTCGCGCATCCGCGGATCCGGCGTCTTCGCCATCTGCGCGATCGCCTCCGCGGTCACGCTCATGCGGTCGAGATCGGCCATGTCCTCTCGCTCCTCCCTCGGTCCCAAAGGGCCGGCTTGCCGCAACGATGCCGGCGGCCGTGCCCCGCGGTCAATCCGCATTCCCGTAAGCGCCGCGGGCGACCGGCCGGCCGCTCAGCTCGAGCAGCCGCGGCAGCGCGAGCCCGAGCGCCGGGTCGGCTTCCGGCCGCGGCAGCCGCCGCTCGATGAAGGCGCCGAGATGCCGGCTGACCGCGACGGCGGCGCGGCAATGCGGCAGCCGGCGCGCGCCATAGGCGGCCAGCGCCGCCGGCACGGGAGCTTCGTCCAGCGCCTCGGCCAGGGCCTCGGCATCCTCGGCTGCCTTCAGCACGCCGACGCCGACATGCGGCCGCGCGGTGAAGGCGGCATCGCCCAGCAGCGCGACGCGGCCGAAGCCCATGGCGGGCGATTCCAGCTCGTAGATCGGCTGCACCAGGAAGCCCTCGGCGCGGCGCACCGCCTCGGCATAGGGCTCAGGCAGCCGGGCCACGGCATCGGCCTTGACCGCGGCGCGGTGCTCGGGCCGCAGGAGGCCGGGCGGGATGGAATAGGCGTGCCGGGTGCCGGTCGCGTCGGTCAGCAGGTCGTCGAGCGGCGCGCCGGCATCGAGCGGGTAGTACCAGAGGAAATTGTAGCGCCGCCGGCCCGGCTCGGCGCTGTCGTTCAGCCCGGGGATCGGGTAGCCGATGAACTCGCCATGCCCGGGGAAGAGGAAGGTGAACTGGGCGAAGACCGGGGCGAAGGCGGGCGAGAAGCTGGCCTCCTCCACCAGCCCGCGCCAGCCGACATAGCCGCAGTAGATCGGCACGACATCCGGCGCCACCGCGGTGCGGACGGCGGAGCGGAAGCCGTCGGCGCCGACCAGCAGCTCGGCCGTCGCGCGGCTGCCATCGGCGAAATGCGCGGTGACGCTGTCCGCATCCTGCACCAGGCCGCGCAGCTCCATCCCCGTGTGCATCCGCTCGGCCGGGAAGGCGAGGCGCAGCGGGTTGAAGACGCGGCCCCAGGCGGTGACGTATTGCGGGTAGTGCTCGTGGGCGAGGATGGTGCCGTCCGGCCCGACCGCGACGCGGCCCTCCACCCGCACGCCCGGCGCATGCTCGTCCCGCACCCCGGCGCGGGCCAGGATCGCCTCGGTTTCCGGGTGATGGGCGATGCCGGTGCCGCGGGATTCCAGGCTGCCGGGAACGCGGTCATAGACCCGCACGTCCCAGCCGCGGCGATGCAGCAGGTTAGCGGCGAAGAGCCCGCCGACGGAGCCGCCTATCACGATGGCGCGGCGGCCCGCTGTGGTGGCCATCCGGTGTCCTCCCGCGCGGGCTTGCCCCCGCTTGGCCCCAGCGCAGCAGGCTTCAGCTTGCAGCGCAAGCGCCAGCCGCGTTACCGCAGCAGCACCGGCAGCATCGCGTCCAGCCGCATGCGGCCCTCCTCGGTCGCCACCAGCCGGCCGGTTTCGCCCCATTCCAGGTAGCCCTCGTCCAGGCAGGCCGCGAGCATCGCCGGGTCGACCGCTTCGCCCAGCGTCAGCCCGCTCCGCATCACGAGCCGCGCCGGGTCCACGCCCTCGGCCAGGCGCAGGCCCATCAGCAGCGCCTCCTCGCGCGGTCGCGCGGGCTCAGCGCTTCTTCCTCGGTCACCGCATGGTTGTCGCGTTCCACCCGGGCCAGCCATTCCTCCGGCGCGCGGTGGCGGCGGGCGGCGAGCAACCGGCCGTCCAGCATCAGCCGCTGATGCGCGCCCGGGCCGATGCCGAGATAGTCGCCATAGCGCCAGTAGACCAGGTTGTGCCGGCTCTCTGCGCCGGGCAGGGCGTAGTTCGAGACCTCGTAGGGGCGAGGCCGTAGCGCGCCGCCTCCTCCACCGTCGCCCAGTAGAGCCGCGCCGCCGCGTCGTCGTCGGGCAGGGCGAAGGCGCCGCGGGCGTGCTCGGTGGCGAAGCGCGTGCCGGGCTCGATGGTCAGCTGGTAGAGCGAGAGGTGGTCGGCGGCGAGCGCCAGGGCCTGCCGCACCTCGGCCCGCCAGAGGCCTCGGCCTGGCCCGGCCTGGCATAGATCAGGTCGAAGGAGAGGCGCGGGAACAAGCTGCGCGCGGCCTCCAGCGCGGCGATGGCCTGCCCGACGTCATGCTTCCGGCCGAGGAAGCGCAGCGCCTCGGCATCCAGCGACTGCACGCCGAGCGAGAGGCGGTTGACGCCGGCCTGCCGGAACGCCGCCAGCTTGGCCGCCTCGACGCTGGTCGGATTGGCCTCGAGCGTGATCTCGAGGTCCTTGGGGGCGTCGAACAGCCGCCGCGCATCCTCGATCAGCGCCGCGGCGGTCTCCGGTGCCATCAGGCTGAGCGTGCCGCCGCCGAAGAAGATGCTGGTGAGCGGGCGCCGGCCCGCGCGTCCCGCCTCCCGCGCCAGCTCCCGCCGCAGCGCCTCGCGCCAACGGGCCTGGTCGATGCCGTCCCGCACATGGCTGTTGAAGTCGCAATAGGGGCATTTGGCGGCGCAGAAGGGCCAGTGCAGGTAGAGGGCAAGGGGTTCCATCGGATGCGATATAGGGCTTCGCACCGCCTCGGAGCACCCGGACATGCCTCTGCCCGCCACCTCGCTCTATGCCGCCCTGCTGGCCGCGCTGTTCATCCTGCTCTCGCTGCGGGTCATCCAGGCGCGGCGGGTCTACCGGGTGGCGCTCGGCGCGCCGCACCGGTTGGTGGAGCGGGGCGGTGCGGGCGCATGGCAACTGCGCCGAATACGCCCCCTCGGGCTGATCCTGCTCGGCCTGCTGGAAGGGATGGGGCTGCCGGCCTGGGGCGTTCATGCGCTGGGCAGCGTCTTCCTGGCCGGCCGCGTGCTGCATGCCCGGGGCATCAGCCGGGAGCCGGAGGTCTTCCGCTTCCGCATCGCCGGCATGGGCCTGACCTTCGCGATGCTGGGCGTGGGGGCGGCGGCGCTGCTCGGCCTCGTCCTGGCGGATGCCTTCGGCCAGGCTTCGCCGTCCACACCAAGGGAGGAAGACCGATGCCGACCACCGTGAAGGAACTGGTTGCCGCCGCCAATGCCGCCGTGCCGCGCATCTCGCCGGCCGAGGCAAAGGCGCTGCACGCCAAGGGCGAGGCGGTCTTCATCGACCTGCGGGAGCCGCCGGAACTCGCCGCGAGCGGCACCGTGCCGGGCGCCCTGCCGATCCCGCGCGGCCTGCTGGAATCCCGCGCCGACCCGGAAAGTCCGGACCGCAACCCGGCCTTTCAGAAGCCCGTCGTCATCACCTACTGCGCCTCCGGTGGGCGCGCCGCGTTGGCCGGCAAGCTGCTGCAGGAGCTTCGGCTACAAGGATGTCCGCAACCTCGGCGGCTTCAAGGACTGGGTCGAGGCCGGCGGCGAGGTGACGAAGGCCTGAGGCGGCCTGCCCGGCCAACCGGCCGGGCGCGCCCCATCCGCCTGCCGGGGGCGGCCGCCCTATTGCGGCACGATCCCCGCCTTGCGCGCCGCTTCACCCCATTTCTTCATCTCGCTCTCGGTGAAGGCGCGGATCGCGGCGGGGGTCGAGGTCACCACCTCCGCCCCCAGCACGCGGTGCTTCTCGATCACCTCGGGCCGCTGTAGCGCGGCGACGCAATCGGCGTTGAGCTTCGTCAGCACCGCCTCGGGCAGGCCCGCCGGGGCGATCACCATGCCCCAGGTGGAGGCCTCGAACCCCGCCAGGGTCTCCCCACCGTCGGCACGTCGGGCAGTTGCGGCGCGCGCTTCGCCCCCGTGGTCGCCAGCGCCTTGAATGCGCCGGACTGGATATGCGGCAGCGCCGCCGGGACGGTGTCGAACATGATGTCGACCCGGCCGGCCATCAGGTCCGGATGCGCCTGGGTGCTGCCGCGATAGGGGATGTAGGCGAGCTCCGTCCCGGTCTGCTGGCCGAACAGCACGGGCGCCAGCCGCACCACGCCGCCGGTGCCGGCGAAGGTGACGCCCGGGTTCTTCTTCGCGTAGGCGATCAACTCGGCCACGCTGCCCGGCCCGAAGCCCTTGCCGGCGCAGAGCACCAGCGGCGTCGAGGTGGTCTGGGTGACGAAGGAGAAGTCCCGCATCGTGTCGTAGGGCAGCTTGTAATAGGCCGGGTTCACCGGATGCCCGACCGAGACCAGCCCCAGCGTATGGCCGTCCGGCGCCGCACGGGCGATGACCTCGGAGCCGATGACGCCATCGGCGCCGGCGCGGTTCTCGACCGGCACCGCCTGGCCCCAAGCTGCCGCCAGCGGCTCCGCCATCAGCCGCGCGGTGATGTCGGAGACGCCGCCCGGCGTATAGGGGACGACGATTCTGCACCGGCCGGTTGGGGAAACCGGCCTGCGCCCCGCCCGGGGTGAGCAGCAGGGCGGGCGCGGCCAGCGCGGCGCGGCGGGTCAGGGTCACGGTCGTCCTCCCGGGGAATGGTGTTGCCGCCATCCTGCCCGGGACGCGTCGCCGCGGCCAGATGCGGGACCGCGCGCGCTTGGCACTGGGTTGCGACGCGCGGATCGGCTATCGGCGCCCTGCCGCCCCTGCTTGCGCTGGCGGCCCATCCGGGAGGCCTGACCATGACCAAGACCGTCACCCGCCGCGCGACGCTCGCCCTGGGCTCCGGAGCCCTTGCGTCGCCCGCGCTGGCCCAGGCGCCATGGCCGAACCGGCCGGTCACGCTGGTCGTTGGCTTCCCGCCCGGCGGGCAGACCGATTTCGCCGCCCGGGTGCTGCAGAACGGCCTGCAGCAGGCTCTCGGCCAGCCCGTCGTCATCGACAACCGCGGCGGCGCCGGCGGCAATCTCGGGACCGAGACGGTGATGCGCGCCCGGCCGGACGGCTATACGCTGCTGGTCGGCAATGCCAATCCGCTGGTTATCAACCCGCATACCATGCCGTCGATGACCTTCAACCCGCTCGAGCTGGAGCCGATCGCCATGATGCTGCAGAGCGGGCTGATCTTCTGCACGCATCCCTCGGTCCCGGCGAAGAACGTCGCGAATTCGCCGCCTGGGCAAAATCGAAGAAGGGCGATGTCGATTACGGCTCGGCCAGCGCCGGCAGCCTGTCCCATGTGGCGATGGAGCTGTTCCGCAGCCGCATCGGCGAACCGGAGATGACCCATGTGCCCTATCGCGGCAGCGGCCCGGCGATGCAGGATTTCATCGCCGGCCGGTTCCAGATCATGGCGGATGGCGCCAGCGTCGTGGCGCCCTTCGTCCAGGCGAAGCAGATCAATGGGTTGATGGTGACGACCGCCGAGCGGATCCCCGCCTTCCCCGACATTCCCACCGCGGCGGAGCAGGGCATCCGGGATTTCGTCGTGCTGGCCTGGATCGGCATGTTCGCGCCGAAGGGCACGCCGAAGGACATCATCCAGCGCGCCAATGCCGCGGTGAACAAGGCCAGCCAGGACGAGGCGATCCGCCGCAACATCACCAGCCGCGGCGACGAGCCGGGCGGCGGCACGGCCGAGCAACTGGGCGAGATCATGCGCCGCGACCATGCCCGTTGGGGCGTGGTGGTGAAGGCGAACAACATCCGCGCCGAATAGGCGCGTGCCCGTCCTCACCCGCCGTAACCTGGTCCTGCTGCGGCGTCGCGCCCGCCGGGGCGTCGCCCTGCGCAGCTGGATCCGCGGCAGCGAGGTGGCGATCGTCGCGCTCGCCACGCTGATCGGCGGCGCGGTCGGGCTGCTGGCCTGGGGCATGGGAGCGTCGGCGCGCGGGCTGCACATGCTGCTGTTCGGCATCGGCCCGCAATCCCGGCTCTCCGCCGCGACCTTCGTGCCGAGCTGGCGGCTGCTGCTGGTGCCGATGCTCGGCGGGCTGGCGCTCTATGCGCTGAACCTCGCGCTGAAGCGCTGGCGGCCGAAGCCGCCGGTCGACCCGATCGAGGCCAATGCGCTGCATGGCGGCCGGCTGTCGCTAACCGACGCGGCGGTGGTCGGGGTGCAGACCATCCTGTCGAACGGCGTCGGTGCCTCGGTCGGGCTGGAGGCCGGCTATGCTCAGGCCGGGGGCGGCATTGCCTCCCGCCTCGGCACCGCCTTCGCGCTGCGGCGGGGCGACCTGCGCGTGCTGGTCGGCGCCGGCACCGCGGGCGCCATCGGCGCCGCCTTCGACGCGCCGCTGACCGGCGCCTTCTATGCTTTCGAGCTGGTGATCGGCACCTACAGCATCGGCGCGCTCTTTCCGGTGATTGCCTCGGCCGTCTCCGCCACGCTGGTGGCGCGGGTGCTGGAAGCCGGGACCTATGCGGTGGAATCGGTGGCGCCGAGCGTGGTCGACAACGCGCTCTATCCACTCGCGCTGCTGCTCGGCGCGCTTTGCGGCCTGGCGGCGATCCTGCTGATGCGGGGCGTTGCCTCGACGGAGGCGGTGCTGTCCCGCGCCATTCCCTCGACTGCATTGCGGCTGATGCTGGGCGGGCTCTGCGTCGGCGGCCTGGCCACCGTCTCAACCGTCGCGCTCTCGGCCGGGCATGGCGCGCTGCATCTCGCCTTCATCACGGAGACGCCGGCGCGGCTGGTACTGCTGCTGATCGTGGTGAAGGCGCTCGCCTCCATCGTCTCGGTCGCCAGCGGCTTCCGCGGCGGGCTGTTCTTCGCCTCGCTGCTCATCGGCGCGCTGGGCGGCAAGTTCTTCGCGGCGCTGGTGGCGATCGCGGCGCCGCCGGGGCCGGATCCGCTGGTGATGGCGCTGGTGGGGATGAGCGCCTTCGGCGCCGCGGTCATCGGCGCGCCGCTGGCGATGACCTTCCTGGCGCTCGAGACCACAGGCAGCCTGGCGGTGGCCGGGCTGGTGCTCGCCGCGGTCGCCGTCGCCGGGCTGATCGTGCGGCGGCTCTTCGGCTATTCCTTCGCCACCTGGCGCTTCCACCTGCGCGGCGAGTCCATCCGCGGCGCGCACGACATCGGCTGGATCAACGATCTGACCGCGGGGCGGCTGATGCGGCGCGACCCGCGCAGCGTGCCGGCGGCGATGGAGCTTGCCGCCTTCCGTGCCGCAGTGCCGCTTGGCGCCGCGACGCAGGTGGTGCTGCTGGACGCGGATGGGCGCTATGCCGGCATCGTCGCGGTGGCCGAGGCGCATGCGGCGCCGCCGGAGACGGCGACGCTGGCGGAGCTTGCCCGCCACCAGGACCGGGTGCTGCTGCCGCGCACCAACGTGCGCGACGCCATGGCGATCTTCGAGGCGGCGGAGGCCGAGGCCCTGGCGGTGGTGGACGGGCCGGCCAAGCGTGTCCTCGGCCTGCTGACCGAGGCGCATCTGCTGCGCCGCTATGGCGAGGAGGTGGAGAAGCGGCGGCGGGAGGAGACGGGGATCGGACCGGGCTGAGGCCCGGGGAGGGAATGCCTTTTCCCTCCCCGGTCTCTTGCTACTTCGCCAGCGAGAACTCCACCGCCCGGGTCTGCTCCGACAGCGTCGGCCGGTAGGTGATGCCCTTGCGCATCGCCCAGATGTTCACCTGATGGTGGATCGGGATGACCGCAAGTTCCTGCTGGAAGCCGATGCGGATCGCCTCGAAATACAGCTTCTCCCGCGCTTCCTGGTCGATGGTGGTCAGCGCCCGGTCGACCAGCCGGTCGAGGTCGGGGTTGCTGTAGTGGGAAGGCCGCAGCCGCGCGCCGCGGCCGCGCGCCGGGTCGGGAGTCGAGAGCATCAGCGACAGGTGCGTGTCGGGCTCGCCGGTCGAGGTGCTCCAGCCCGTGAGCGCGATCGAGTGTTCGTCGCGCACCCCGCCGGCGGTGAAGAAGACGCTGGCCGGGCTGGTCTGCACCGCGGTCTTCACGCCAATGCGGGTCCACATCTGCGCCAGGGCCTGGGCGATGGCGTCGTCGTTGACGTAGCGGTCGTTCGGCCCGTGCAGGGTGATGGCGAAGCCGTCGGGGTAGCCGGCCTCGGCCAGCAGCTTCTTCGCCCCTTCGGCGTCATAGGCCGGCACCTTGATCGAGGGATCGTAGCCCATCGCGCCTTCCGGCTGCGCCTGGCCGGTAGGCAGCGAGAAGCCCTCCATGATCTGCCGGCGGATGCCCTCGCGGTTGATCGCCATGCTCAGCGCCTGGCGCACCCGCACATCGCGGAGCGGGTTCACCGACAGCGGGTTGCCGGCCTTGTCGGTGACATGCGGCGTCTGCGGCCGATTGGCATCGACATAGAGGTAGATCAGCCGGAGCCCGGGGCGCGAGGCGACGCTCAGCCGCGCATCCTTCTGCAGCCGCGCCACGTCGCGCGTAGGCACCGCGTCGATCGCGTCGACATCGCCCGATTGCAGCGCCGCGACGCGCGCGCTGTCATTGGTGATCAGCCGGTAGGTCACCTTGTCCCAGGGCTGCGCCGGGCCCCACCAGGCGGGATTCTTCGTGAAGACCGCGCGGTCGCCGAGGGTGAAGGAAGCCAGTTTGTAGGGACCGGTGCCGATCGCGGCGCGGCCGCTGTTGTAGTCGGCCGTGCTCATGCCCTCGCCCTGCCTGCGGCCGATCACGGCGAAGCTGCTCATCATCTGCGGGATCAGCGGCACCGGCTTCCGCGGTGTGCAGGCGGATGGTGTGGGCGTCCACCACCTCCAGCCGCGTCACCGGGCGGATGTACTGGCCCATCGAGGTCGGGCTGTTCGGCACGTTGGGCGCGCGGGCGAAGGTGAACACCACGTCGTCGGCGGTGAAGGGCGTGCCGTCGTGGAAGGTGACGCCTTCCCGCAGCTTGAACTCCCAGGTCAGGTCGTCGATCGGCTTCCAGCTGGTCGCCAGGCCGGGGGAGGGGCGCTGGTCGGAATCCGGATGCACCAGCCGGTCGAACACGTGCCAGGTCAGCGCGTGGTTGGGTGAGAGGTCGAAGAAGTGCGGGTCCATCGAGGTGAAGGCGCCTCCCACCGCGATGGTGATGTCGGCCGCCTTCGCCGGCGAGGCGAGCGCTGCCGCGAGCGCCAGCCCGAATATCTGTTTCCGCATCCGCTTATCCTTCCCGTCTCCCGCAGCGAGCCTTGCAAGCCACGGGCCAGGGAGCAAGCGTGGTTACGTGCCGCGGTAGTAGAGCGTCACGGTATGCCGGGCCTCGGCGAACATCAGCCAGCGCTCCAGCAGCATCCCGCCCAGCGCAAGCAGCGCCGCCAGCGGCAGCAGCAGCCCGCCGAAGCCGAGCTGCGTCGCCAGCAGCGCCAGCAGGATCGGCCCGCCGAAGCCGAGCAGAAGGGTGAGGTTTCGCAGCTTCGCCGCATGCTTGCGGGCGATGCGGAAGCCCATCTCCCGCAGCAGGTAGTTGGTCTCGGTATGCGGCGGGTCGAGTGGGCGGACGCGGCCGATGAAGCCGAGGCTGGTGGCGCTTTCGGCGGTCGAGCGGCCCATGCCGCCATCGACCATGCGCCAATAGGCGATCTTCAGCACGAGCCCCGCCAGGCCGAGGGTGACGATAAAGCTGGCCGGGCCGGCCACCACGCCGCCGATGGCCGAGACGGCGGCCAGCAGCGCCATGCCGGTATAGGCCGCGAGCAGCAGGTAGCCCGGTGCGACCAGCGGATGGTGCCATTGCGGGATGGGCTTGAGCGAGGCGTAGATCATCCCGGTGCACCAGACCGTCACAACGGCGCCGAACGCCGCGAGCAACCCGGCGATGGTGGCAAGCCCGTCCCGGCCGGTCAGCAGCGCATAGCCGAGCAGCAGCGCGGGGACATAGGTGACGACCGCGGCGACACCTTCCCGCGACAGCCAGGACGACCGCCACTGGCTGAAGGCCCGCCAGGCGCGCTGCGGGTTGCCGAGATGCAGCAGGGAGGAAGCCAGCCCCGCGGTGATCAACAGCAGCGCGAGCGCCAGGCAGAGCAGCGCGAAGGCCGGCACCTGCGGCACCAGACCGACTGGCCGCAGCAGGCCGAGCCAGAAGAGCAAGCCATAGCCGGCGCCCGAGGCCGTGGTGAAGAAGACGATCGAGGGAGCGGGATTCATCGGGAGAGGACGCGGTCCATCCAGCGCAGCACGGGGTTCTTGATGTCCATCGGCGTCGGCGCGTCCTCGATGGGCTGGACATCGGCGCGGCGGCGCGGCGGCAGGTAGCTGTTCACCGGGCCGTAGCCGAGCTTCGGCATCAGCGGCTGGCCGCCGCGTTCGGCGACCAGCTTGCTGACCTTGCTGTCGGGGTCGGCAAGGTCGCCGAAATGCCGCGCCTTGGTCGGGCAAGCCAGCACGCAGGCCGGCTGGCGCTGCGCCTCGGGGATGGTCTCGTTGTAGATGCGATCGACGCAGAGGGTGCATTTCTTCATCACCCCCTGGTCCTCGTCCATCTCCCGCGCGCCATAGGGGCAGGCCCAGGCGCAGAGCCCGCAGCCGATGCAGATGTCGTGGTCGATCAGGACGATGCCGTCCTCGCCGCGCTTGTAGCTGGCGCCGGTCGGGCAGACGGTGACGCAGGCCGGCGTCTCGCAATGCAGGCAGGAGCGGGGGAAGTGGACGGTGCGGCCATCCGCGCCCTCGCCGGCCTCGTAGCTATGGACGCGGTTGAACCAGACGCCCTCGGCCCCGGCGGAATAGGGCTTGTAGTCCGGCAGCGGCGCGGAATGGCCAGAGGCGTTCCATTCCTTGCAACTGGTGGCGCAGCCCTGGCAGCCGACGCAGGTGTCGAGGTCGATGACGAGGCCGAGCGCCTTGGCGCCCGGCTGCCGGTCCGGAAGGCAGGTCATGCTTTGGTCTTCGTGCTGTAGCGCAGGATGTCGACACGCTTCGGCGCATGCGGCCGTTCGTGCAGCGGGGTCAGCAGCGGTTCCGTCACGCCGGGGCTGTCGGCCTTGGTCACGCGGACCCGCAGGTCGTACCAGGCGGCCTGGCCGGTCACCGGGTCGGCATTGGCGGAGCGGAATCCTTCCTGCGCCGGCAGCCATTCGCTGATGACGTGGTTGAGCAGGAAGCCGCGCAGGACTTCCGGGCTGTCCTTCGCCAGGTCCCAGGCGCCGCCGCGCTTGCCGATGGCGTTCCAGGTCCAGACCGTGTCGGGGTTCACGCCCTCCATCACCGAGAGCTGGCACTTCAGCTTTCCGCTGCGGCTCTCGACCCAAACCCAGTCGTCATGCACCAGCCCGAGCGCCTCGGCCTTGCTGCGTGCCATGTAGAGCTTGTTGGAGCCATGGATCTGCCGCAGCCAGGCATTCATCGAGCCCCAGGCATGGTACATCGCCATCGGTCGTTGGGTGACGGCCGAGAGGTCGAAGCGCGCGAGGTCGGCGCCCTGCTGTTCCAGCGGCGCGTACCAGATGGGCAGCGGGTCGCAATAGGTGCGGATGCGCTCGCGGAGGCGGTCCGGCGGCTGCCGCTCGCCGTGGCCCTCGGCGGCCAGGCGGAATTTCTGCAGCGGCTCCGACCAGATCTGCATGACGATCTGCTCGGCCTTGGGGATGAACCCCATGGCCTTGCTGTTGTCGAGATAGGCCTGATTGGCGTGCTTGTACCAGTGCTGCTCGGGCGGCAGGTGGTCGCGCCAGAAGCAGCCATTGTCGATGTAGCGCTGCAGCTGGTCGGGGTTCGGCTCGCCGACGCCCTTCTTGCTGCCATCCGCGCCGCGGAAGCCGGCCAGGGGGCCGACGCCCGGCGCGCGCTGGTGGTTCACGATGTAGTCCGGATAGTCCTTGAACTTCGGGCTGCCATCCTCCTTCACGAAGGCCGGCAGGCCGAGCCGCGCGCCGAGCTCGATCAGCACCTCCTGGAACGGCCGCACGTCGCGGTCGGGCGTGATGACGGGCTGGCGGATCGAATCGCCGGCGCCATGCGCGCTGCCGATGGGACGGTCGAGCACCGAGATGCAGTCCCAGCGCTCGAGATAGGTGGTGTCCGGCAGGATCAGGTCGGCATAGGGCACCGTCTCGGAGTAGTAGGCGTCGGAGTAGATGACATGCGGGATGACATGCTCGCCGTTAGCCCGCTTCTCCGTCAGGATGCGGATCACCTCGCCCGGGTTCATCGCGCTGTTCCAGGCCATGTTGGCCATGAACATGAACAGCGTGTCGATCGGGTATGGATCGCCGGCGCCCGCATTGCCGATGACGGTGTGCATCATCCCGTGCAGCGCCATCGGCGCTTCCCAGGAGAAGGCCTTGTCGATGCGCAGCGGATTGCCGGCATCGTCGACCAGCAGGTCGTCCGGTCCCTGCGGGAAGGACAGCAGGTTGCCGACCAGCGGCGTGTTCGGCTTGGCGCCCTTGCCGGCCGGCGGCGGGCCGGGCGGGATCGGGCGCGGGAAGGGCGACTTGTAGCGCCAGGAGCCCGGGGTATCGACCGCGCCCAGCAGCATCTGCAGCAGGTGCAGCGCGCGGCAGGAATGGAAGCCGTTGCTATGGGCGGAGATGCCGCGCATGGCATGGAAGGCGACCGGGCGGCCGATGGTCTGGGGATGGTGGTTGCCCCAGACATCGGTCCAGGGCTGGTCCAGCACCAGCGGCTGCTCGAAGGCGACCTCGGCGATCTCGGCGGCGATGCGGCGGATGGTCGCGGCGGTGATGCCGCAGCGCTCGGCGACCGCCTCCGGCGCGTATTCCGGTGCCAGGTAGCGCTCGGCCAGCAGGTGGAAGACCGGCCGGGCCTGCCGGCCATCCGGCAGGGTGTAGTCGCCGACCATCACGGGCGACAGGCCGGCCGACTTGGCATCCGTCGCGCCGCGCGCGCGGTCCCAGGCCAGCGGCGCGCCGTTCTCGTCGCGGGCGAACAGGCCGTCATCCGCCCCGCCCGGGTTGCGCACCACCAGCCAGGCGGCATTGGTGTAGCGGCCGAGGAAGTCCAGATCGACCTTGTCGGTCCGCAGCAGCTCATGCGCCAACGCCAACGCAAACAGCCCGTCGGTGCCGGGGCGAATGCCGACCCATTCGTCGGCCACCGCGGAATAGCCAGTGCGCACCGGGTTGACCGAGACGAATTTCGCCCCGCGTTCCTTGATCCTGGAGACACCGAGCTTGATCGGGTTACTGTCGTGGTCCTCGGCCACGCCGAACATCAGCACGTATTTCGCGCGGTCCCAGTCGGGCTCGCCGAATTCCCAGAACGAGCCGCCGATGGAATAGAGCCCGCCGGCCGCCATGTTGACCGAGCAGAAGCCGCCATGCGCGGCGAAATTCGGCGTGCCGAACTGCGCCGCCCAGAAGCCGGTCAGGCTTTGCGACTGGTCGCGGCCGGTGAAGAAGGCGAGCTTGCGCGGATCCGTCTCCCGGATGTTCCGCAGCCAGCCGGTGGCGATCTCCATCGCCTCGGGCCAGGAGATTTCCTTGAACTCGCCGGAGCCACGCTCGCCGACCCGGAGCAGCGGGCTGCTCAGCCGTGCCGGGGCGTATTGCGTCATGATCCCGGCGCTGCCCTTGCCGCAGATGACGCCCTTGTTCACGGGGTGGTCGGGATTGCCCTCGATGTAGCGTATCCGGCCATCCTTCAGGTGCACCCGGATGCCGCAGCGGCAGGCGCACATGTAGCAGGTGGTGGTCTTCACCGTGTCGCCGATAGGGACCGAATAGTCGACGCGCGGATCGGCTGGCGGCTGCAGGCGTGTCGGCGTCGGCGCTTCCGGCATCGGTCGTTGTCTTCCCCGTGGACTTCCCCGTCAGTAAGGCATGGTGAGAGAATGCGGGCAAATGCCCGCCCCCGCTTCGGGTTCCACGCTGCAAAGGGAGGATAAGATGGTCAAATCACTGAAAAACATGGTCCGTTCGGGGGATCTGACGGCGGGCACCTTCCTGGTGGAATTCGTCACCCCCGGCATCGGCCATATCCTGGCCGGCGCCGGCTGCGACTTCGCCTTCCTCGACATGGAACACAGCGGCTTCTCGGAGGAGACGGTGAAGGCCGGCCTGCGCTTCCTCGAGGCCGGCGGCATCCCGACACTGGTGCGCATCCCCTCGCGCGAGGCACACGACATCGCCCGCATCGCCGATGTCGGGGCGGAGGGCGTCATGCTGCCGCTGGTCGGCAACATCGAGGTCGCGCGGGCCGCCGTCGCCGCGCTGAAATACCCGCCGCTCGGCCGGCGCGGCGTCGCGCTGCGCATCGCGCACGACAAGTACCGCAGCAGCACCCCGGCCGAGGCGCTGGCGGCTGCCAACGACCGCACCGTGCTGATCCTGATGATCGAGACGGCGGAGGGCGTCGAGCAGGCCGAGGCAATCGCCGCGCTCGATGGCGTCGACGCGCTCTGGCTCGGGCATTTCGACCTGTCCGCCTCGCTCGGCATCCCCGGCCGGTTCGACCATCCGGCGTTCCGCGAGGCGACACGGCGGATCTGTGATGCGGCGCGGAAGCACCGCAAGGGGCTCGGCCGGCTGGTCGCGGGCGCGGCCGAGGCGCAGCAAGCCCTCGACGACGGCTTCCGCCTGATCGCCTGGGGCGGCGACGCCTGGCTGCTGCAGGATGCCCTGGCCGCGGGGCTGGGCGGGCTGCGGCGGATGGTGCCAGGGTGACGGCGAACCGAGGAAGCACCCCATGCTGACCATCTACGGCGTCCATCGCTCGCGCGCCTCGCGCACCATCTGGCTGGCAAAGGAGCTCGGCCTCGAATACCGGCAGGTGCCGGTGATCCAGGCCTACCGGCTGCCCGATCCCGCCGCCGCCGACGCGCCGCTGAACACGCGGTCACCCGCCTTCCTCGCGTTGAATCCCAACGGCCATATCCCGGCGATCGAGGAGGACGGGCTGGTCCTGCACGAATCGCTGGCGATCAACCTCTATCTGGCGAAGCGCCATGGCGGGCCGCTCGCCCCGGCCGACGCGGCCGAGGACGGGCTGATGACCATGTGGTCGTTCTGGGCGATGACCGAGGCCGAGCCGCATACGCTCGAGGTGCTCTACCACCGCACCGGCAACCCGCAGGGTCCCTGCGACCCGGCCCGGGCGGATGCGGCCATCGCCGCCTTGCGGGCGCCCTTCGCGGTGCTGGACGCGGCGCTGGCGGGAAGCGGCTTCCTGGTCGGCGGCCGCTTCACCGTCGCCGACCTGAACCTGGCGGAGGTGATCCGCTATGCCGCCGCGGCACCCGAGCTGTTCGAGGCGGCGCCGAGGGTCAAGGCCTGGCTGGCGGCCTGCCAGGCCAGGCCCGCCTGCCGCGCCATGATGGCGGAGCGTGAGCGGGAGAGCTGAGCGCCGCGGTTCAGCGTGCCGCGAGGTTCCCGATCCGCCCGGCCATCAGCCCGCTGTCGATCACCAGTTCCGAGCCGGTCACGTAGCGCGAGGCGTCGGAGGCGAGGTAGAGCACGCCGTTGGCGATGTCCTGCGCCGTGCCGAGCTTGCCGGTCGGCACGCTGCCCTCGGCGATCGCGCGCGCGTCGATCGGCGCGTTGCGGCGCACGTCGCTGGCGCCGGCCGGCATCTTGTCCCAGATCTCGGTGTCGATGATGCCGGGATGGACGCTGTTGCAGCGGATGTCGTCGCGTGCCCCGGCGCATTCCAGCGCGACCGACTTGGCAAGCAGCCGCACCGCCCCCTTGGTCGCCGAATAGCCCGCCAGCCCCGCCGAGCCGCGCAGCCCGGCGACCGAGGAGATCATGACGATCGACCCGCCCTGGCCGGATTTCCGCATCAGCGGGATGCCGTGCTTCACCGTCAGGAAGACGCCGTCGATGTTCACCGCGGTCTGCTTCCGCCAGTCGGCCAGCGACATCTCCAGCAGCGGGGCCATGATGGCGATGCCGGCATTGGCCACCAGCACGTCGAGCCGGCCGTACTGCTTGTCCACCTCGCCGACGACCTCGGCCCAGCGGCCCTCGTCGGTCACGTCCTGATGCAGGTACAGCGCCTGACCGCCGGCGGCGCGGATCGCCTCGGCGGTCGCCTCGCCGCGACGGTCGTCGAGGTCGGTGACGACCACCGTCGCCCCCTCCCGCCCCAGCGTGGTGGCGATGGCGGCGCCGATGCCGGCGGCCGCCCCGGTGACGAGCGCGACCTTGCCCTGGACCTGGCCCATGCGTTTCCTCCGTTCTTGTCTGCCGGAGAGAGGCTACCGTTCTATCCCCGCCGCGTCAGGACCCCGGCGAGCAATTCCGCGCCGAGCAGCAGGCCGAGCCCGCCGAGCGCCAGGCTGCCGGCGCTCGGCCCCCGCACGTGCCAGACCGGCTTGCCGCTGCGCGTCCCGGTGCCGGTGGGAACCGGCCGGGCCACCGCGCCCTCGCTCCGCGCATCCGGCCGGGCACGGCGCAGCGCGGCCCGCATGGCGGCGCCGATGCCGCGCTCGGTCAGGCCGGGCGCCAGGCCATAGGCGACGCGCGCCGCCGTCGCCGGCCAGCCCACCGCCACTTCGCGGCGCGGCTTCCGCGCCAGACCGACCACCACCTCGGCCACCGCCTCCGGCGTCAGGAAGGGGCCGGGCGGGTCGATCCGCCGGCCCGAGACATTGGCGGCATGCGCCAGGCCCGGCGTGTCCACCAGTGCCGGGAAGACCGCGGAGACATGGATGTCGGGATGCCCCGTCAGCTTCCTGCCGCAGGCTCGCGGTGAAGCCGCGGATGCCGTACTTGCTGGCGGCGTAGGAGGCGGCGAAGGGCGTCGGCGACCAGCCGCCCATCGAGCACATGTTCACCAGCACGCCGCGCCGCTGCTTCAGGAAATGCGGCAGCACGGCCGAGGCTCCGTGCAGCGTGCCGATCAGGTTGGCCTCGATCACCTTCCGCTGCAGCTCGACCGGGGCTTCCCAATAGGGCCCGAAGACGCCGGTGCCGACATTGTTGAACCAGACATCGACGACACCATGCGCATCGATCGCGGCCTGGGCCAGGGCCTGCACCGCGACCTCGTCGGTGACGTCGGTCGGCACCGCCAGGGCCGCGGCGCCGAGCTGGCGGCATTCATGCGCCGTCGCCTCCAGCGGCTCGGCCCGGCGGGCGCCGAGGACGAGGCGGGCGCCTCGCCGGGCAAAGGCGAGGGCGGTCGCCTTGCCGATGCCAGAGGAGGCGCCGGTGATGACGACGACGGCGTTGTTCAGGCTGCGCATCCGCGGGTTGCTCCCGGTTCGGGTCCAACCGGACCAAACCGGCGCCAGGCGTCAGGTTCCGCCCTGTTCCGCCTCCGCGAAGGGCGGCTTCAGCCAGAGCGGGTCCTTCAGCTTCTTCAGGAAGGCGGCATGCGCCTCGAGCTCCGCCGGGCTGGGCTGGATCGGCCGCGGCGTACGTTCCCGGCTCAGCCCGCCGAGCGTCACCTTCGGCGCCGCCACCTGCGCCGCCAGCACCAGGCCGGGCTGCTTGCCGCCCATCAGCTCCAGGTAGACCTGGGCCAGCAGCTTCACGTCGAGCAGCGCGTTGTGGCTGGTGCGCATCGAATTGTCGACGCCGAGCCGGCGGCAGAGCGCGTCCAGGCTGTTCGGCATGCCCGGGAAGCGCTTCTTCGCCAGCGCCAGGCTGTCCACCATGCGCGTGCGGTCGAGCGTCGCCCGGCCAGCCTTGACCAGCTCCGCATCCAGGAAGCCGAAATCGAAGGGCGCGTTGTGCGCGACGATCTGGTCGCCGCCGAGGAAGCCGAGGAACTCATCCACGACCGCGGCGAATTTCGGCTTGCCCTGCAGCATCTCCAGCGTGAAGCCGTGCACCTTGGTGCTCTCGGGCGGCACGTCGCGCTCGGGGTCGAGCAGGACGTGGTAGGTCTCGCCGGTCGGGATCAGGTTGACAATCTCGATCGCCGCGATCTCGATGACGCGGTCGCCCGTGGCGGGGTCGAGGCCGGTGGTCTCGGTGTCCAGCACCAGCTGCCTCATGCCCGCAACTCCCTGACCAGCTTGCGTATGGCGCGTTGCGCGGCGTGGCGCGACTGGCCGGTCTGCACCAGCAGGTCGGCCCGGCGGCGCTTCTCCCGGTCCGGCATCTGGCGGGACAGGATGTAGCGCAGCCGGTCCTCGGTCATGCCGGGACGGCGCAGCACCCGCCAGCGCTGCACCGCGGCGGGGGCGGTGACCACCACCACCAGGTCGCAGCGGCTCTCGCCCTTGGTCTCGAACAGCAGGGGGATGTCGAGCACCACCAGCCGCTCCGCCCGCCGGCGGGCGGCGGCCATGAAGCGGTGCTCGGCATCGCGGACCAGCGGGTGGACGATGCGCTCCAGCCGCCGCATTGCCTCCGGCTTGCCGAGCACCGCCCGGCGCAGCGCCTCCCGGTCGACGCGGCCGGATTCCACCGTCCCGGGGAAGGCGGCGCCGATCGGCGCGACGGCGCGGCCGCCGCTTCCCTGCATCGCATGCACGGCGGCATCGGCATCGAAGACCGGGACGCGCAGGCGCTTGAAGGTATTGGCGGCGGTCGACTTGCCCATGCCGATCCCGCCGGTCAGGCCGATCACCTTCATCGCGCCGGGATGTCCCCGCCGACCACCGTGCGCAGCTCCTCGTCCACCGCCGGCGTCACGCCGAACCAGGCCTCGAAGCCCGGCCGCGCCTGATGCAGCAGCATGCCGAGCCCGTCCACCGCTGCCAGGCCGCGCGCCCGGGCGGCGGCGAGCAGCGGCGTCTCGCGCGGGACATAGACGATGTCGGCCACCACGGCCGAGGCCGGCAGCGGCGCCAGGTCCAGCGCCAGGGCGGGCTGGCCCTGCATCCCCAGCGAGGTCGTGTTCACCAGCATCGCGGCGCCCGCCAGCGGCGGCGCATCGGCGACCGAGACCGGCCCGCCCAGCGCCCGCGCCAGCGCTCTCGGCCCGGGCGGGCGTGCGGTTGACCAGGGTGATGCCCGGGCAGCCGGCATCCAGCAGCGCCGCGGCGATCGAGCGGGCCGAGCCGCCGGCGCCGAGGATCACCACCCGCCCGGCATCCGGCGTCCAGCCCGGCGCAGCCTCCCGGCAATTGGCCAGGAAGCCCCAGCCATCGGTGTTCGACCCTTCGATCGCGCCGTCGCGGAAGACCAGCGTGTTCACCGCCCCGGCGCGATGCGCGGTGGCGTCGACCGAGGTGCAGACGGCGAAGGCGGCCTCCTTGTGCGGGATGGTGACGTTGGCGCCGCGGAAGCCGAGATCGGCGAGTGCCCGCACGGCGGACGCGAAGGCCGCGGGCCGCACCGGCAGCGGCACATAGGCGCCGTCGATGCCATGGCGGCGCAGCCAGAGCCCGTGTAGGCGGGGAGCGGGAATGGCCGACGGGCCAGCCCAGGATGCCGGCGAGGCGGGCATGCCCGGACAGCAGGGGGCCGGAGAGCAGGGTCATGCGCCATGCAAACCGCGCCCGCGTGCCCGGGTCAATGGCGGGGCGCCGGCAATCGGGCCTTTGCCGGCGTGCCGGGCCGACCTATGGAACGCCACGACCTTCGGGGACCGCGCCGATGACCCAGACCCCGCTGCCGCCCGGCACGCTCGAGGCCGCCCAGGATGTCGGGCGCGACTGGATCGAGGCGCCCTATTTCGCCGAGGCCGAGCCGGCCGCCGACCTGCAATGGGCGACCATCATCCTGCCCTTCCTGCAGATCGAGGCGACGGGGATCGACCTGTCGGTCACCATGGACCTGGCCGCCGGGCGCGGGCGGAACGCGGCGAAGCTGCTGCCCATGGTGGGACGGCTGCACATCGTCGACATCCATGCCTCCAACGTCGCGCTCTGCCGCGCCCGCTTCGGCGACGACCCGCGCATCGCCTACCAGGCCAATGACGGCTGCAGCCTGCCGGTACCGGATGCCGCGCTGAGTTTCCTGTTCTGCTTCGACGCCATGGTGCATTTCGACAGCGACGTGGTGCGGGCCTACCTGGCCGAGGCGCGGCGGGCCCTGCTGCCGGGCGGGCATGCCTTCCTGCACCACTCGAACGACATGTCGCTGGCCGGCGGCGACTTCCGCCGGCATCCGCACTGGCGGAACACCATGTCGCTCCAGCTCATGCGCCACTACGCGGCGAAGGAGGGGCTGGAGGTGGTGTGCCAGCAGCCGCTCGACTGGGCGCATGACGGCAGCGACATCGACGGGCTGACGCTGCTGCGGGCGCCCTGAAGCGCCCGCTTGGCGTCTATTCCGCCGCCGCCGGCACCCCGGCGGGCGCCGCGGCCGCCTTGGCCCACAACTCCGGCTGCAGCTCCTCCGGCCGGTTCGGGAAGACCAGGGCGCAGCAGAAGGTCAGAACGCCGAAGGCGGCCAGCACCAGCATCGGCGCGGTCAGGCTGCCCGTCGCCTCGTGCAGGAGGCCGATCAGCGGGGAGGCTGCGGCGGCGCCGAGGAAGCCGATGGTGAAGCGGATGGAATAGAGCTTAGTGCGCAGCGCCGGCGCCACGTAGCGCGCGGTCATCGTCTCGTTCACCGTCACCTGGCCGAAGACGGACGCCGCGATCAGCGCCGAAAGCGGCAGCACCACCCAGCCATCGGCATAGGCCAGCAGCACCATGGCCGGCACCAGCACCAAAGCCAGCGGCAGGAAGATCGCCTTCAGGGTCCGCCGATCGATCAGGTTGCCGACGGTGAACTGCGTGAGCCCGCCGCAGAGCGTCGCCAGGAAGGCCAGCAGCCCCACCACCGGCAGCAGGTCCGGTGAGGTGGCGAGGCGCTCCTCCATCAGCTTCGGCAGCAGCAGGGTGAAGGCGTTGAAGATCAGGCCGGAGACCGCGGCGATGGTCAGCAGCACGGCGACCGCGCGGCGGACGATGGCCGGCGGGATGACCGGGAAGGGCTTCTGCGGCCCGGCCGCCTTGGCGGTGTCGAAGGCCGGCTCGGCGCAGGTAGAGCAGGCCGAGGACCAGCGCGATCGTCCCCGGCACCAGGAAGGCGAAGTGCCAGCCGAGCCGCGCCGCCAGCAGCGCGGTGACCACCGGGGCGAGGGCCACGCCGAGATTGCCGAAGACGCCGTTGATGCCGACCGCGCGGCCGACCCTGGTCCCCGCCGCCTCGACCAGCATGGCCGTGCCGATCGGATGGTAGATGGCGGAAAAGGCGCCCATGGCGGCCAGGGCGATGCCGAGCGGCAGCGGCGCGCTGGCGAAGCCGGCCACCAGCATCGAGACGCCGACGCCGAGGAAGAAGGCGCACATCAGCGCCTTGCGGCCGACCCGCTCGGCCAGCCAGCCCATCGGCAGGGCGCCGAGGCCGTAGAGCACGAACATCGCCGTCCCGAGCGCGAGGATCGGCCCGTAATCGCGGCCGAAGGCCTCCGGCGCCTGCTGCACGATGCCGAGCACCGCGGTGGCGAGGATCAGCAGCCCATAGTGGTTCAGGGTATGGGCGGCATTGATGAAGATGATCTGCCGCTTACCGGGGTCCTGCATCGGGCGCTTCCTGGTCTTTCCTGGGTCGTGCGACCAATCCTATCCTGGCCGTCCCGCGACGTTCGGCCAATCCATGTCTCAAGCCGGCCATTTCCCGCCCGCCCCGACCCGCCGCCTGCCGCAGGATGCGGTGGACCGGCCACTGGTCGGCTTCACCCGCGACTATGCGGACGGGGAGGCGGTGCCGCGGCATTCGCACGAACGGGTCCAGCTTCTCTATGCCACCCGCGGCATCATGCGGATCACCACCGATGCCGCTGGCTTCGTGGTGCCGCCGGGCCGCGCGCTCTGGCTGCCGGCCGCGGTCCCGCATGTCACCGCCATGCAGGGGCCGGTGGCGATGCGGGCGCTGTTCCTGCGCGCCGATGCGGCGAGAGCGGGCCCGGCCGGCGTCACCGTGCTGGCGGTCTCGCCGCTGCTGCGGGAGCTGCTCCTGGCCGCCTGTTCCGAGCCGCTGGAATGGGACGAGGCGGGCCGCGGCGGGCATCTGGCGGCGCTGATCCTGGACGAGATCGCCCGCGCGCCGACCTTGCCGCTTGGCGTCCCGGCGCCACGCGACCCGCGCCTGCTGCGCCTGGCGGCGGCGCTGCGGGCCGACCCGGCGCGGAATGCGGGAATGGAGCAATGGGCCGCCGAATGCGGCGCCAGCGCCCGCACCCTGACGCGGCTGTTCCGGCGCGAGACCGGGATGAGCTTCGGCCGCTGGCGGCAGATGCTGCGGTTGGCGGAAGCGGCAGCCTTGCTGGCCCAAGGAACAAGCCCGGCGCGGGCGGCGGCAGCGGTTGGCTACGCCAGCGCCCCGCCTTCGGCGCGGCGTTTCGGGCGGCTTTCGGCACGACCCCGGGTGCGGGTCAAGACACGGATGCGCGGTGACTCCAACGCTTGTATCACGACTGTGTGCAGTATACGATCATGTCAAAGATATGGCGTTAGGGCTGGTGCAAGCCGGTCGGGAGGAGCGGAGATCATGCGGCAGCAGGCGGTGCAGCACTGGGTCCTGGGTCTGGTCGTGGTGTCGACCATCCTGTGGCTCGACCTTGTCACGGCCGAGGCGCTGCGCCGTGTCGCCTATCTCACTTTGGCATGGGCCGGTGCCTCGACCCTGCTGGTGGCCAGCGCCGGCGCCTGCATTGCCCTTGCCCGCATCCGGCAGGAACGCCGGCATTAGGCTGGGTCAAGGCGCCCGGCGGAGCGGCAGCAGGCAGCCGAGGGCGGCCAGCGCCAGCAGCCCCGCCAAGCCGAGGATCGTCACCGCCGGCAGCCCGGCCACCAGCGGCGCGGTCAGCATTGGTGCCGCGGCCTGGGCCAGCAGGATTGGCAGGGCCAGCTTTCCCATCAGCACAGGGTAGCCGCGCGGCCCGAACAGCGCCAAGGGCAGCGCGCCGCGGCTGATGGTCATGATCCCGTTGCTGGCGCCGTAGAGCAGCACGAAGGGCACCGCCGCCACCGGCCCGGCCAGGACCAGCAGCAACGCGCCGAGCGGCAGCAGCGCCCCGCCGAGCCGCGCCGCCGTCAGCGGGTGCGCTGCCTTGCCCAAGGTGAATTCCAGCAGCCGGCCGCCGACCTGGGCCGGCCCCATCAGCGCCGCGGCGGCGACCGCCGCCGACACCGAAAGCCCGAGGCCGCCCAGCACAGCGATCAGGTGCACCGAAAGGGTCGCGCTGATGATCGCCCGGAGGGTGAAGAAGACGGCCAGCAGCAGGAAGCTGCGCCGCACCCAGTCCGCGGGCAGGGACGCCTCCGCCGGCTCGGGCGCCGCACCGGGCGCGGTCTCGGCCGGGGCGGCGGCCCGCGGCAGCAGCAGGTAGAGCGGCAGGACCACCAGCAGCAACATCGCCGAATAGGCCAGGCAGGTGCCGCGCCAGCCGAGCAATGGGACCAGCGCCGCGCTCATCGGCCAGCCGACCGTGCTGGCGAAGCCGGCAACCAGGGTCACCAGGGTGATCGGCCGCCGCGCCGCCCGGCCATAGAGCACGCCGAGCGTGGCGAAGGCCGCCTCGTACAGCCCCATCGCCATGCCGAGGCCAAGCACGATCCAGCCGAGCGCCCAGCCCCAGAGCCCGGGCAGCAGGCCGAGCAACAGCAGCCCAAGCGCCAGCAGCGCGGCCGAGGCCAGCAGCACCGGCCTGCCGCCGCGCCGCTCGATCGCCCGGCCGACCCGGGGCGCGGCAAGGCCGGAGATCAGCAGCGCCAGCGAGAAGGCGCCATAGACCAGCGTCGGGTCGGCGCCGAGATCGGCCACCACAACCGGCGCCACCACTGCGGGCAGGTAATAGGTGACGGACCAGGCGAGCGTCTGCGCCACGCCGAGGATCAGCGCGACGCGGCGGGCACCCGGGGAAGGCGGCGCCGCGGGAGGGGTCATCCCGCGGGTCCCGATCCGACCATGCGCCGAGTCTCGCGCCCGCGCCGCAGGTTGCCAAGCGGATGCCCGGCGGGATCATCCGCCGGGCATCCTGAAGGGGCCTTAGCCCTGGGTGCCCTGCTGCAGCGCCTGGGCCAGCTTCAGGTGTTCCTGCAGGTCGGGCAGGGTCTTCGCAGCCCATTGCTTCAGCAGCGGGTTGTCGCCCGACCGGCCATAATTGCCGAACAGGTCCACCGCCTGCTGGTGTGCCGCGATCTGCTGGCTGACATAGATCCGGTCGAGCTCGGCGCCGCTGGCGCCCTGCAACTGCTGCAGCAGCGCGGTGTGCTGCTGGTCCAACCCTTCGTGCTGCGGCCCGCCCTGGGCATTGGTGACCTGGCCGCTCTGCGCGGTGCCCTGGGATCTCGCGGCCGTTCGGCAGTGGCGTGGCGGCGCCTGCGCCGCTGCCGGGAACCTGCTGGATCAGCTGCTGCAGCTCCTGCGTCGTCTTGGTGTGGTCGCGCACCATGTGCTCGGCGAACTGCTTGACCTTGGCATTCTGCGACTTCTCGCCGGCGAGCCGGCTGCTCGCCACCTCGAAGCGGTCGCTCATGGAGGCGAGCCGCATGAATTCCTGGCCCGTCACCACTTCGGCGCGGCTGGTGGTCGCGGCGGGCGCGGTGCTGGCGGCGCCGGTCTGGCCCTGCCCGGTCTGGCCCTGGACGGCCTGGGCACGCTGCTGCTGGGTCTGGGCGAAGGCGGCGGGGCCGGCGGCGAGGATGGCGGCGCCTGCGAGGAGGGTCAGTCTGCGATGCATGAAGCGTTCTCCCGTTGCAGCCACCCGAAGGGGCGGCCGGTCAGGCAGGAGCAACGGCGGCGGGCCAGCGGGGTTCTGCTGCTGCTTGCCTATCCGCCAACCGGCCAGCCGCAACGGGAGCCTGCCTCGACGGGCGGAGACGATCCGGCCTCAGGGCAGCAAACGCTTCACGCGTTCGGCCTGGCGGCGGGACCAGCCGACCAGCCGGCCTTCCAGCGCCTCCACCCCCTCGACCTGGCGCGGCCAGCGGGCGCGCAGCTTCGCCATGCCCTCCCGCGCCCAGTCGTACTGGTCGCGCAGCACGAAGAGGCCGAGGGCGAGGAAAAGGATCCCTGCAGGATCGGCAGCACCAGGCCGAGCAGGCCGAGCCCGAGCAGGCCGAAGCCGGCGAATTCTCCGGGTGAGCGAGGCCGGACCGGGCATCAGGCGGCCCGCGGCGCCGGCCGGGTGAGCCGCCGCTCGGTGGCGACGAAAAGGTATTCGACGTTCCGGAGCCGGCCGACCTGGCCGACCTTGGCGCCCTGCGGGTTGTGGATGCCGATCTTGGCGCCGACATAGCGCTCGTGCGGGATCTCGATCACCTGCAGGTGGCGGCCTGCGCCGAGCATCGCCTCCAGCTCGGCCCGGGCCAGGTAGCCCTCGTCGTTGAAGGAGACGATGACTGCCGGGCAGCGCAGCGCCGCGACCGTGCGCGCCAGCGCCGGGCCGATGCGGCGGCGGCTGTTGAAGTCCGACAGGCGGGTGCGGCAATCCGTGCGCTTCTGCGCCACGCCATAGGTCTCCGGCTGGTCCCAGCGCACCAGCGTCTCCCAGACATGGTAGTTCCGCAGGTAGGAATGCTGGTTGTAGGGCGGGTCCAGGTAGGCGAGGTCGCATTCGGCCGTGGCGGCCACCGCCTCGGCCTCGCCGCAGAGCGCCTGACAGGCGCCGGCCGCCGGCCGCGGCAGCAGGGCGGGCAGGCGGAGCTGCAGCGGCTGCAAGGCGCGCGGCGCCCAGGCCTTCATATAGGCCATCTGCAACCCGGCGGTGCTGTCCACCCGGTCGGCGGCTTCCAGCAGGGCGGTCAGCAGGACCGCTTCCAGCTCCGGCTCGGCGCCGAGCGCGGCGATCGCCTCGCGGATCGCCTCGACCCGGGCGCCGTTGTCGGGGTGCAGGTAGCGGGCCTGCTCGCAATAGGTGGCGGTGAACCAGCCGGCGCGGGGCGGCAGGCGCTGCAGGTCGGCCAGGATGCGCCGCGCCGGCTCGGCCCAGCGCTCCGCGTCGGCCTGCACGTAGCAGGTGGCGATGGCATGGGCATAGGCATTGTGGTCGTTGGCGATGGTGCGGTAGCCGGCGGCCTTGAGCGCCGTGCCGACCCGGGCGGTGCCGGAGAAGAGGTCCAGCACCGTCGCGCCCGCCGGGGCGGCGGCGCCCACCGCCTCGAGGATCCGGGCGATGAGGAGGCGCTTGCTGCCGATGTACTTGATCATCGGCGCCGCTGGCGCGCCCCTTGCCGTTGCGCGGCGGAGTCCAGATGTGCAGCGCGCGGCCGTCCACGGCGAGAGCGGCCTCCTTGACCACCTCGTTCAGTGTCGGGTGGGCATGGCAGGTCCGTGCCACGTCCTCCGAGGAGGCGCCGAACTCGATCGCCAGGGAAATCTCGGCGATCAGCGTGCCAACATCGGGGCCGAGCATGTGCGCGCCCAGCACCCGGTCGGTCTTGGCGTCGGCCAGGATCTTCACGAAGCCGTCGAGGTCGCCCATGGCCCGCGCCCGGCCATTGGCGGCTTGTAGGCGATGCCGGCAGCCTTCAGCTCCTCCTCCGTCGCGCCGACCGAGGCGACCTCGGGCCAGGTGTAGATCACCCCGGGGATCGCGGCGTAGTTCACGTGGCCCTTCTGCCCGGCGAGGATCTCGGCCAGCGCCACGCCCTCGTCCTCGGCCTTGTGCGCCAGCATGGCGCCGGCGATGACGTCGCCGATCGCCCAAATGCCCCGGACGTTGGTGGCGAAGTGGGCGTCGGTCTTCACCCGGCCGCGCTCGTCCATCTCGACGCCCGCTTCCGCCAGGCCGAGGCCCTCGGTATGCGGGCGGCGGCCGATGGCGAGCAGGACCACATCGGCCTTGACCTCCTCGGCCGCGCCGCCGGCGGCGGGCTCGACCGTGAGTGTCACGCCCTCGGCCGACTTCACCGCGCCGGTCACCTTCGACTTCAGCTTGAACTTCAGCCCCTGCTTGGTCAGCGTGCGCTCGAGCTGCTTCGCCACCTCGTTGTCCATGCCGGGGACCAGGCGGTCGAGGAACTCGATCACCGTCACCTCGGCGCCGAGGCGGCGCCAGACGGAGCCGAGCTCGAGCCCGATGACGCCGCCGCCGATGACGACGAGATGGCCGGGGACCTTCTCCAGCTCCAGCGCGCCGGTGCTGGTCATGACCTGCTTCTCGTCGACCTCGACGCCCCGCAGCGGCGTGCTCTCGGACCCCGTGGCGATGACGATGTTCTTCGTCTCGTAGGTCTCGCCGGCGACGTCCACCTTGCCCGGCGCGACGATCCGGCCCGCGCCCTTCAGCCAGGTGACCTTGTTCTTCTTGAACAGGAACTCGACGCCCTTGACGTTCGCCGAGACGACCTCGCCCTTGCGGGCCTGCATCTTGGCGAGGTCGAGCTTCACGCCGTCCAGCAGCACGCCATGGTCGGCCAGCTTGTGCCGCGCTTCCTCGAAATGCTCGCTGGACTGCAGCAGGGCCTTCGAGGGGATGCAGCCGACATTGAGGCAGGTGCCGCCGAGCGTCGCCCGCTTCTCGACGCAGGCGACCTTCAGCCCGAGCTGCGCGGCCCGGATGGCGCAGACATAGCCGCCGGGACCGGCGCCGATGACGATGACGTCGAAGCTCTCAGGCATGATGGGTCCCGGTCCTTGCGGCGATGAAATCAGGCGGAATTGGCGCGGAAAGTGCCGCCAACCGGGGCGTCACGCAACCCCGCGGCCGGCCCGGCGCCCCGCCATGCCGTATTCGCGGGCCAGATGGCTCCCGCTCCGCGTCTCCGGCATCGCCCAGGCGGTGAGGAAGGCCAGCACGAAGAAGCCGGTGACATACCAGAAGAAGCCGGATTCCAGCCCCGCCGACTTGAACCAGAGCCCGACATACTCCGCCGTGCCGCCGAACAGCGCATTCGCCACCGCATAGGGCAGGCCGACGCCGAGCGCCCGCACCTCGCCGGGGAAGAGCTCCGCCTTCACCAGCCCGCTGATCGAGGTGTAGCAGGAGATGACGGCCAGGGCGGCGAGCACCAGCAGCCCGGCGGTGACCGGCGAGCCGGCATGGCCGAGCAGCGTCAGCAAGGGCACCGTCATCAGCGCGCCGAGCGCGCCGAAGGCCAGCAGCATCACCCGCCGCCCCACCCGGTCCGACAGCGCGCCGAAGACCGGCTGCATCGCCATGTAGCAGAACAGCACCACCGCCATTGTGGCGCTGACCGTCCGCGTCGGCAGGCCGGCGGTGTTGACCAGGTATTTCTGCATGAAGGTGGTGAAGACGTAGAAGGACAGGCTGCCCCCCGCGGTCAGGCCGAGCACCAGCAGCAGGGGCTTCGGATGGTCGCGCAGCAGGGCGCCGAGCGAGCCGGCCTCCTTCCGCGCGGCCTTGTCGGCACTCTGCGTCTCATGCAGCGCGCGGCGGAGGAACAGCGCGACCACGGCGGCGGCGGCGCCGATGACGAAGGGGACGCGCCAGCCCCAGGCGCGCATCTGCTCATTCGTCAGCAGCGCCTCCAGCAGCACGATCACCAGCACCGCCAGCAGCTGGCCGCCGATCAGGGTGACGTACTGGAAGCTGGCATAGAAGCCGCGCCGGCCGGCCACCGCGACCTCGCTCATGTAGGTGGCGCTGGTGCCGTACTCGCCGCCAACCGAGAGGCCTTGGGCCAGCCGCGCCACGGTCAGCAGGACGGGGGCGAGCACGCCGATGCTGGCATGGGTCGGCAGGGCCGCGATCATCAGGCTGCCGAAGCACATCAGCAGGACGGAGGCCATCATGGAGAAGCGCCGGCCGCGGCGGTCCGCCAGCCGGCCGAAGACCCAGCCGCCGACCGGCCGCACCAGGAAGCCCGCGGCGAAGACCCCGGCCGCGGCCAGCAGCTGGCTGGTGCGGTCACCGGAGGGGAAGAAGGCGGCGGCGAAGTAGAGCGAGGTGAAGGAATAGACGTAGAAATCGTACCACTCGACCAGGTTGCCCGAGGACCCGCCGATGATGGCGAGGATCCGGCGGCGCCGGTCGGCGGCCTCGTCGGCAGGCTCATCGAAGCTGGCGCGCGCGTCCATGGCGGGTCCTCCCGCCGCTGCAACGCGGGGGGCCTGGCCGGGTGGCGCGGAGCCCTGCCGGCGCCGTCACGGGGGCGGGATGGGGCCGCCCCCTGGCCGGATCAGGGCCGCGGGGTCATTGCTGCCGCGCGGGGAAGGCGATGCCGTAGACATCCGCCCGGGTCCCGAGGAAGGGATCGTCCGAGACCGCCAGGCCCGGCAGCTTGCGGTTCGGCAGGAAGCCCACCTTGCGCTCCGCCGTCGCGCTGTCCGGCACCAGCCGGGTCACGCTGATGGTGCCGAGCTCGACCTGCGGCCGGTCCTCCGGCCAGGCCTTGGTCGGGTCGTCGGTCGGGTCGCCAGCCGCGGCGACCTGCGCCATCAGCCGGTAGCGCACCGGGCCCATGGCGACGCGGGTCTGCAATCTCGTCGAACAGCACGTTGGGCGGCAGGCCGGCGGTGGTGTCTGCCTTGCGATAGGCGGCGCCGGCCTCCGGCACCACGCGGGAAGCGGATGAAACGCGCCTCGCCCGCCGCATTGGTCACCTTGTAGGCGTGCAGGGCGAAGAAGCGTTCGGTGGCGAAGCTGTCCGGCACCGGCTTCGGCAGGGTGACGAAGTACTTGGTCTCGGGATGCGACTCGAGGAACTGGGCGATCGGCGTCGGCTGCGGCATGCCCGGCTTGGTCGCCGCGCCGGCCCGCAGCAGGCCCAGGAAGTCCTGCGGCGTCCTGGTGACGAAGACAGGCACGTTGATGCACATCAGGTCGGTTTCCGTCCCGTCCGGCAGGCGAAATGTGAAGGCCAGCCCGCGCACCGCCGAGGAGGGCGCGGTATCGGCCACGTCCGGCACGCCGCCGGCATCGGAATAGCGCAGCAGCAGGGTGGAGGGCGTGGATTGCAGGTGCGGCGCGGTGGTCAGCGCGGCGGCGCCGGCCGCCGGGGTGAAGCTGCCTTCGTAGAGCGCGCCTTTGGCATGGTTGATCCGGTAGCCCGGGAAAGGGCGCGGCAGGCTGGCGGACATGGTGTCGAACAGCGCCCGCGGCAGCGGCGTATCGGCCGGCTGGGCAAGGGCAGGGGCGGCCAGCAGGGCCGACAGCAACAGGAAACCGGTCCGGCGCATGCGGGATAACCTCCTCGGGAGGTCGGAAGACTAGGCCGGGTACCGCGCCAGACGGAAAGCACGATCCTGTCGGATGGAAGACCATGCCACTGCGGGGCGGCCCCTTTTCCTGCGCCGCGCTCACGGCCAGATTGGCGGCAACCAAGGGGAGGAAATATCCATGCCGTCCGCCGGGACCAGTCGCCGTGCCGTGCTCGCCCTCGCCGGCGGGGCGCTCGCCGCGCCCGCCCTTGCCCAGGGCAAATTCCCCGACCGGCCGATCCGGCTGATCGTGCCCTGGCCGCCCGGCGGCTCGGCCGATGCGCAGCTCCGCTCGCTGGCGGAGCTTTCGGCGAAGACGCTCGGCCAGCCGGTGCTGGTGGAGATCGGCCAGGCGCCTCCGGCACTCTGGGCGCGCAGTTCCTGACGACGCAGGCGAAGCCCGACGGTTACACCCTGGCGCAGATGCACATGTCGATCGTGCGCCGCCCCTATATCGTCCGCACGCCGCCCTGGGACGTGACGGCCGACTTCACCCATATCATCGGGCTCTGCGGCTGGATGTTCGGCATTGCGGTGAAGGCGGACGGACCGATCACCTCCTGGGCCGACTTCGTCGCCTATGCGCGCGCCAAGCCGGGGCGGCTGACCTACGCGACCTCCGGCATCGCCACCACCAACCACCTGGCGATGGAGGAGCTGGCGGCGCGCGAGAAGGTCGAGCTGGTGCATGTCCCCTACCGCGCCGCCAATGAATCCGCGGGTCGCCGTCGCCTCCGGCGAGGTGATGTGCGTCGCCGACGCGTCCTCCTGGGCGCCGCTGGTGGAAGGCGGGCAGCTGCGGCTGATCTGCGTCTGGACCGCGGAGCGCTCGCCGCGCTTCCCCGATGCGCCGACGCTGAAGGAGCTGGGCTACGACATGGTCGTCACCTCGCCCTATGGGATCTCCGGCCCGAAGGGGATGGACGCTGGCGTGGTGCGGCGGCTGCACGATGCCTTCAGGGCGGCGCTGATGGACCCGGCGAATGTCGCGGTGCGTGGGCAGTTCGACATGCCGCTGGAATACTACGGTACCGATGACTACCGGCAGTTCATCGCCCGCCGGGCGGAATACGAACAGGCGATGGCGCAGAAGCTGAACCTGCGGATCGATTGATACGGCCGGCTGGCCGGAGCGCCGCCTCGGGCAACGGTCCGAAGCGGCCTGCCGCCCCCTGCAAGACCACCCGGGAGAACGACGAGGAATGACCACCATCACCCGCCGCGGCGCGCTCGGCGTCGCGGCCAGCCTGCTTGCCGCGCCCGCCCTGGCGCAGGGCCGCTTCCCCAACCGTCCCATCCGCTTCCTGATTCCCTGGCCGCCGGGCGGCAGCCTGGATGCGCTGCACCGGCAGATGTTCGAGATCGTCAACAAGGATCTCGGCCAGCCCGTGCTGATCGAGAACAAGCCCGGCGCCCGCGGCACCCAGGCGGCGCTGTTCCTGGTCAACCAGGCCCAGCCGGACGGCTATACCCTGGCGCACCACCACCTCTCGATCCTGCGCCACCCCTTCCTGACGAAGCAGAAGACCTGGGACCCGATCGCCGACTTCAGCTACGTCATGCAGGTCAGCGGCTTCCTCTTCGGCACCGCGGTGCGGGCCGACAGCCCATACAGGACCTTCGCGACCTGATCGAGGCGGCGCGGAAATCGCCGGGCAAGCTGACCTATTCGACCAGCGGCATCGCCACCACCAACCACCTGGCGATGGAGGAGATCTGCGCGCGGGAGAAGGTCGAGATGACCCACATCCCCTACCGCGGCAGCCAGGAAGGCGTCACCGCGCTGCTGGGGAAGCAGATCGACGTGGTGGCGGACAGCTCCTCCTGGCGGCCGAACGTCGAGGGCGGCGAGCTGCGGCTGCTGTCGGTCTGGACGCGGGACCGGCTGGCGGCCTTCCCGGACGTGCCGACCTTGCGCGACCTCGGCTACGACATGGTCGTCACCTCGCCCTACGGGATCACCGGGCCGAAGGGGATGGACCCGGAACTGGTGGACACGCTGCACCGCGCTTTCCGCAAGGCCTATGAGGACGAGGCGAGCCAGGCGATCATCAAGCGCTGGGACATGCCGAAGGAGTATCTCGGCCCGGCCGATTACCTGGCCTTCGCCAGGCAGCGGGTGGAATACGAGAAGGCGATGGTGGCCCGGCTCGGCCTCAGCATCGACTGACGCGGGTGCCGCGCGCCAGCAGCCGGGCCGCGGGCGCGATCGCGGCGGCTCCGGTGAAGGCGCCCGGCGCCTGCCGCAGCACCCAGGCGCCGAGCCCGGCCCAGCGCATCGGCCAAGTGCTGCGGCGGCGCCAGCGCGCCTGGAAGGCGGCGGCGGGCTCGCCGGCAAGGATCGCGGTCGCTGCTGCCACGCCGGAATGCAAGGCCAGCGCGATGCCTTCCCCGGTGAAGCTCGGGATCACCGCCGCTTGGTCGCCGATGCGGAACAGGCCGGGCGGGCCGCCCGCCGCCGCGCGGAAGCCATAGGGCACGCCGGCCACTGCCAGCGGCCGGTCCCACCCCGGCCACGCGCCCGCCAATAGCCGCGCGCCGAGCGCCGAGCCCTCGGCGACCTGCGCGACGAAGGCGTTGGCGTCCCGCGCTGCGGCGCCGGCCGCGCCATGCAGTGCGGCACAGAGATCGGCGCCGCCGCCCGGCAGCGGCTGCAGCCCGGCATAGCCGCCGGCAAAGGGCAGCAGCGTCACGGCATCCTCCGCATCGACCCCCGCCAAGTGCAGCTTCAGCCCGAGCGCGCCGGGCGGCGCTCCCGCGCGAGGAAAGCCGCGGAAGGCGTGCTTGCCTGTGGCGAGCACGACCTGCCGCGCTGCAATCACTTCGCCCGGGAGGCGCAGGCGCCAGCCTCCCGGCCTGGGCTCGGCGCCCTGCACCGCGGTGCCGGCGCGCAGCGTGGCGCCGGCCGCCACCGCGGCTTCGCGCAGTGCGCCGTCCAGCCTCTGCCGCGGCAGGCCCCAGGCGGCGAAGGGCAGGGCGAAGCCGGCCTCCCGCCGCCCCCAGCCGACCCGGGCGCGGGCCAGCGGCACGCCGCCCAGCGCCGCCGGCTGCAGCCCCAGTTGCGCCAGCGCCGCCGCGGCATCGGCGCCGAGGACTTCGCCGCAGACGCTCTCCCGCGCCGCCGCCTGGCGTTCCAGCAGCAGCACCGGCCGGCCGGCGCGGGCCAGCATGATCGCCGCGGCACAGCCGGCCGGGCCGGCGCCGATGACGGCGATCACCCGCGGATCACCCCGACATTCCAGCGGAAGGGGAACACCCAGCGCAACTCCGCCTGCACCTCCGCCTCGGCCAGCACGCGCTCCCAGTCGGCGCGCACGAAACTTCGCGCGATCGAGACGGTGCTGTCATGGATCACCATCGGGCTGAAGCGCATCAGCCGGAAGCCGGCCCAGACCACGACCCATGGCAGCCAGTGGCGATGCAGGTCGGAGATCAGCCAGCCGCGCGTGGCCCGCGCTTCCAGCCAGTGCAGGAAGCGCACGAGGTCAGGGTCGCGCAGGTGATGGGTGAAGAGGTTGCAGAGCACGACGTCGAAATGCTCATTCGGGTCGAGCTCGAAGAGGTCGGCGGTGATCATCCGCGCGTTCACCCCTGGGCCTCGGCATAGCGCGCCGCCCAGGGGCTGTGGTCGAGCCCGGCCAGCGTCACCGCCACGCCGCGCTTGCCCGCCCAGGCCTCGATCGCCGTCAGCATCTGCCCGCCGCCGCAGCCGACATCGAGGATGGAGAGCTCCGTCGCCCCGGTGCGTTCGACCAGCCGGTCGAGCCAGGAGAGCACGGGCTGGAAGGCGAAGGTCAGCCGGTTGATGCGGCCGAGCTTCCTCCAGCGCGGCGGCGAATTCCGGCTCGCCGGCCGCCGCGTCGTCCATCCACTCGTCCTCGGTGCTGCGGGCAGCGAGCATCTCAGGCAACCCGGAACCGCATGGTCTCGGCCGACAGCCCGGGGCCGAAGGCGAGGGCGCAGCCGCGCTGGCCCCGCTGCGCATCCGCCATCATGCGCGCCAGGACGAACATGACGGTGGCCGAGGACATGTTGCCATGCTCCCGCAGCACGCCGCGGCTGACATCCAAGGCATCCTCCGGCAGCCCCATGCCGTGCATCACCGCATCCAGCACGCTGCGCCCGCCCGGGTGCACCGCCCAGAGGTCGAAGTCGGCAACATCGGCCCCGGCCAGGATCGCCGCCGACTGGTCCGGCAGGGCGCGCGCCAGGGTCAGCGGCACGAAGCCCGAGAGCGTCATGTCGAAGCCGCCATCGCCGATCCGCCAGGTGATCTGGTCGGCCGCCTCCGGCAGCAGCGCGGCATGGAAGCCCTCCAGCGCCAGCCCCTGCGGATCCGCCGTCACCAGCGCGGCGCTGCAGCCATCGGCGAAGAGCAGGAAGCAGAGCAGCTGCTCGATCTCGGTCGAGGGCTGCAGGTGCAGGCTGCACAGCTCGAGGTTCAGCACCAGCACGCGTGCGCGCGCGTCGCTTCGCACCATGTGGTGGGCCAGCTTCAGCGCATTGATCGCCGCCTGGCAGCCCATGAAGCCGACCACGCTGCGCTCGACGCTGCCGGGCAGGCGGAAGCGGTCGATGATCCAGTGGTCGAGCCCGGGCGCGGCGAAGCCGGTGCAGGTGGCAAGGACGATATGGGTGATGCCCGGCCCCTCCTCCTCGAGGCCCAGCGCCAGGCCGGCGGCCTCGGCCAGGGCCGGCGCCTCGGCCTCGTAGCGGGCCATGCGGGCGCCGGTGCTGGGGAAGCGTTCCAGCCGGTAGAAATCATCGGTGGTGCCGCGGCAATCCGCGCGCGGCTGCAGCACCGAATAGCGGCTGGCGATCTGGGATCGCTCCGCCAGGCGGGCGAAGGCGCCCTGGGTGCGGGGGTCGGTGATCTGCCGCCCGGCGAAGATCCGGAAGGCGTCATGCACCTCGTGCCGCGGCAGGGCGGTGGCGATGCGGTTGATATGGGCCTGGGTCATATGGGTAGGAGATGGGGGCGGGAGCGGCGAGTGCACCCCATGGCGCCTGCCAAGGGAAGGGAGTGGATCGCGTGGAGCACGGAATGGGCCTGCCGCTGCGGCTGACCGCGCCTGGCGAGGTTCTGGCGAGGCTGGTGGCGCTGCTGCCGGGGCCGGTCGCGCCCGGCCTGGTGCCGGTGGCGGCGGCGCTCGGGCGCGTGCTGGCGGCCGACCTCACCGCGCCCGGCCCGGTGCCGGCTGCGCCGGTGGCGCTGCAGCCGGGCTGGGCGGTGGCGGCGGCGGAGACGCTCGGCGCCGGTCCCTATGCGCCGGTGCTGCTGGCGGCGGCGCCGGCCCGGGTCGCGCCCGGCGACCTGCTGCCCCCGGCAGCGACGCCGTGCTGCCGCCCTTCGCCCTGGCGCTGGACGGTCCCTTCGCCCAGGTGCTCGAGCCGGTGGCGCCGGGCCAGGGGTGCGGCTGCCGGGCGAGGAGGTCGCCGCCGGCACCACCCTGCGCCGCGCCGGGGAGCGGCTGGCGCCGCGCGACCTGCCGGCGCTGGCCGCCTGCGGGATCGCGGAGGTCGCGGTGCGGCTGCCGCGCATCGGCTGGGCGGGCGAGGCGGCACTCCGCCCGCTCTTCGCCGCGCTGGTGGCGGCCGAGGGGGCGGAACTCGCCGAGGAGGACCCGGCGCTGATCCTGCTGGCCGGCGGCCCCGAGGCGCTCGGGGAGGCGCGCTGCTGCTGCATGGGATCGGCGCCCGGCCGGGCATGGCGGCCGGGCTCGGGCGGATCGGCGGCATCCCGGCCCTCTTGCTGTCGGCCCGGGCGGAGGAGGCGCTGGCCGCCTGGGTGCTGCTCGGCCGCCCCGCCCTGCGGCACCTGGCCGCGGCGCCGCCGCCCCCGCCGATCCGTGCCCGACTGGCGCGGAAGGTCGCCTCCGCCGTCGGGCTGCTGGAGATCGTGCCGGTTCGCCTGCCCGAGCCCGGTCTGGCCGAGCCGCTGGCGATCGGCGCCCTGCCGGCCGGGCTGCTGGCCGCGGCCGATGCCTTGCTCCTCGTCCTGCCCGGCGTCGAGGGCTAGTGAGGCGGGCAACGCGGTGGAGCTTCAGCCGCTATGAGGCTGCATGCCTGATCCCGCCGACCTCCTCGACCGCATCCGCCGCGCCGCCCGGCAGGAGCAGTTCCTCGACATCGTCCCCGCCGAGGAGGCGATGCGGCGCTTCCAGGCCGCGCTCGACCTGCGGCCGCTGCCGGCCGAGACGGTGCCGCTCGCCGCCGCGCTCGGCCGGGTGGTGGCGACCGGCGTCGCCGCGCTGGCCGATGCGCCGCCCTTCGACCGGTCATCCGTGGATGGCTTCGCCCTGCGCGCCGCCGACAGCGCCGGGGCCTCGGAGGCCGCGCCGCGCCGCTTCCGCCTGAACGCCGAGGTGCTGGCCTGCGGCGTCGCCCCGGCGATCGAGGTTGCCCCCGGCAGCGCCACCGCCATCGCCACCGGTGGCGTCGTGCCGCGCGGCGCCGATGCGGTTGTCATGATCGAGCAGACGGCGCTGGAGGAAGGCCCCGAAGGTCCGGTCATGCTGCTGTCCCGCGCCGCGGCGCCTGGCCAGGGCATCGCTTTCGCCGGCAGCGACATCGCCCGCGGCGAGGCGCTGCTGCGCGCCGGCACCCTGGTGACCAGCCGGGAGATCGGCATGCTGGCCGCCGCCGGCTTGGCGGAGGTCCCGGTGGTGCGCCGGCCGCGCGTCGCGGTGCTCTCGACCGGCGACGAACTGGTGCCGCCCGGCGTGCCGCTGCCGCCCGCCGGGATCACCGACAGCAATGCCGCCATCCTGGCCGCCGCCGTCGTGGAACATGGCGGCGAGCCGCTGCCGATGGGCATCTTCCGCGACGACGAAGCCGTGCTGGAAGCCGCGGTGCGGCGGGCGCTGGAGGTTGCCGACCTCGTCGTGATGTCGGGCGGCACCAGCAAGGGCGCCGGCGATGTCTCGCACCGCATCCTGGCGCGGCTCGGCGCGCCGGGAGTGCTGGTGCACGGCGTAGCGCTGAAGCCGGGCAAGCCGCTTTGCCTCGCCGCGGTCGGCCGCACGCCCGTGGTGATCCTGCCGGGCTTTCCAACCAGCGCGGTCTTCACCTTCCAGGAATTCGTCGTCCTGGTCATCCGGGCGCTGGCCGGCCTTCCGCCGCGGCAGGAGGCGGAGGTCGCCGCGACGCTCGCGGTCCGCACGCCGAGCGAGCTGGGCCGCACCGAATACGTCATGGTCTCCTCGCCGAGGCGGAGAACGGCTTGCGCGCCTTCCCGCTCGGCAAGGGCTCGGGCAGCGTCACCGCCTTCTCCCAGGCCGATGGCTTCTTCGCCATCCCGGCGCTCGATCAGGGCGCCGAGGCCGGGGCGCCGGTGCGCGTCCGCCGCATCGGCACCGCCCGGCCGCCCGATCTGACGATCATCGGCAGCCACTGCCTCGGCCTGGATGCGGTGCTGGAGGTGCTGGCCGCACAGGGCATCGGCGGGCGAACGCTCGCGGTCGGCAGCCTTGGCGGGCTGGCGGCGGCCAGGCGGGGCGAATGCGACCTGGCCGGGGCGCATCTGCTGGACCCCGCAACCGGCAGCTACAATGCCCCCTTCCTGGTCCCCGACCTGCGCCTGGTGCCGGGCTGGCGCCGCCTGCAGGGCGTGGTGCACCGCCGCGGCGATCCGCGCTTCGAGGGGCTGCCCGGCCCGGAGGCCATTCGCCGCGCCGCCGCCGATCCCGGCTGCCTGCTGGTCAACCGCAACGCCGGCAGCGGCACCCGCATCCTGCTGGACGGCATGCTCGGCAGGACGCGGCCTCCGGGCTACGCCAACCAGCCGAAGTCGCACAACGCGGTCGCCGCCGCGGTAGCCCAGGGCCGGGCCGATTGGGGCGTCGCCATCGCCACGGTGGCGGAGTCGTACGGCCTCGGCTTCCTGCCGCTCGCCGACGAGCATTACGACTTCTTCCTGCCCGAGGCGCGGGCCGCCCGGCCCGCCGTGCAGGCCTTCCTCGCGGCGCTGCAGGCGCCCGGAACCCGGACCCGCCTCGCCGCGCTCGGCTTCGCAGTGGCCTGACGCGGGTCACGCATGCGTCATCATGCATCGTCGCGGGTTGCGGCCGACGCTCCTGGCTGTGCCCTCCTCTCCCACAACCGGGCCCGAGGAAATCGCCATGTCCCACCCCCAGGCCGATGCCGCGCTGACCGATGACGGCGCGGATGCGCATTCCATCACCGCCGGCATCTCGCTGCAGGAGATGCGGCCGCGGGTGCTGAAGGGCGACGACACCTTCGCGGTGCTGAACCATAGCGGCGATGCCCATGCCGTCCCGGGCGGGCCGGAAGGGCTCTATCACCGCGACACGCGCCACCTGTCGCGGCTGGAACTGACCCTGTCTGGCCGCAAGCCGCTGCTGCTCAGCTCGGCCGTCTCCGACGACGGCGCCATGCTGACCTGCGACCTGACCAATCCGGACCTGCCGGCCCGGCCCGGCCGCGGCGCGATCGAGAAGGACCTGGTGCATCTCCGCCGCTCCACCTTCCTCCGCAACGGGGTCTGCTACGAGCGGCTGACGGTGCGGAACCATGGCGAGCAGCCGCTGCGGGTCGAGGTCGGGCTGCAGGTCGCCGCCGACTTCGCCGACCTCTTCGAGGTGCGCGGCGAGGTCCGCGCCCGCCGCGGCACGCTGCACCCGCCGGTGGCGGAGGCGGCCGGGATCACCCTGGCCTATACCGGGCTGGACGAGCGGCGGCGGGAGACGCAACTGCGCTTCGAGCCGGCGCCGGACCGGCTGACGCCGCAGCAGGCGGTCTTCGACCTGGCGCTGGTGCCCGGGCAGCGCTGCACCTTGCTGGTCGAGACCCGCTGCAACCCGGACCAGGCGCCGCGCGAGCCGGCCGATGCCGCCTTCCTGCGCGCGCTGTGGGAGGACAGCCGCGCACGGCGCGCGGTGCAGGCGCGCTCCGCTTCGGTGCGGACGGCGGACAGCGGCTTCGACGAGATGATCGGCCGGTCGCGCGCCGACTTGACCATGCTGAGCACGCAGACGCCGGAAGGCCCCTTCCCCTATGCCGGGGTGCCCTGGTTCAGTACCGTCTTCGGTCGGGATCTGCTCATCACTGCCTGGCTGACGCTCTGGCTCGACCCCGCCTTGGCGCTCGGCGTGCTGCGGCACTTGGCGACCATGCAGGCGACCGGCTTCGATCCGGCGGCGGATGCCGAGCCCGGCAAGATCCTGCACGAGGTGCGCTACGGCGAGATGGCCGAGCTGGGGGAGGTCCCGTTCCGGCGCTACTATGGCAGCATCGATTCGACGCCGCTCTTCGTCGCGCTGGCCGGCGCCTGGCTGGACCGCACCGGGGAGACCGAGACGCTGCGCCCGCTCTGGCCGCATATCGAGGCGGCGCTCGGCTGGATCGAGCACCATGGCGACCGCGACGGCGATGGCTTCGTCGAATACGGCCGGATGCAGGAAACCGGGCTGGCGAACCAGGGCTGGAAGGACAGCTGGGATCTCGATCTCCCATGCCGATGGCACGCTGGCCAAGGGGCCGATCGCACTCTGCGAGGTGCAGGCCTATGTTTTCGCCGCCTGGCGCGCCGCCGCCCGCATCGGCCGCGCCCTTGGGCTGGGGAAGACCGCGCCGCGGCGATGGAGGCGAAGGCCGAGGCGCTGCGGCAGCGCTTCGAGGCGACGTTCTGGTGCGACGAGCTCGGGACCTACGCGCTGGCGCTGGACGGGGAGAAGCGGCCCTGCCAGGTGCGCGCCTCGAATGCCGGGCATGTGCTGCTGGGCGGGCTGGCCTCGCCCGAGCGCGCCGCCTCGGTCGCGCGCCAGCTGATGGATGGCAGCTTCCATTCGGGCTGGGGCATCCGCACCCTGGCGACGACGGAAGCCCGCTACAACCCGATGAGCTACCACAACGGCTCGGTCTGGCCGCACGACACGGCGCTGGTGGGGCTTGGCCTGGCCCGCTACGGCCACCGCGGGGCCGCGGCGAAGCTGCTGGAGGGGCTGACGGCCGCGGCCAGCAAGCTCGACCTGCGGCGGCTGCCGGAGCTGTTCTGCGGCTTCCCGCGCCGTGGCGGGCAGGGGCCGACCGCCTATCCGGTGGCCTGCGCGCCGCAGGCCTGGGCCGCAGCGGCGCCGATCGGGCTGCTCGGCGCCTGCCTCGGCCTGTCCTTCGATCCGGCGGCGAAGCTGGTGCGGCTCGACCGGCCGGTGCTGCCGGCGGGGCTCGACCGCGTGCTGCTGCGCGGGTTGTCGCTGAACGGCGCGCGGGTCGACGTGCAGCTCGGCCGCGCGGCAGGGGACTCGGTGGCGATGAGCGTGCCCGCGCGGCGGGGCGAGATCAGCGCGGTGCTGCTGGCCTGAGCAAGGCCGGGGAGGGATGTTCCGTCCCCGGCCTCCGCCCGGCCTTCTTTTGGGTCCGGCTGCCGTCGCGCCGCGGATGCCGACGCACGGCATCAGATGAGGGGGGCGGGGAGAGTACCGTCTCCCCGTCCTTGCCTACTCCGCGGCGATCGCCCGCATCGGCGGCAGCTTGGCGCGGACCAGCCGCTCGTAGAGCGCGACATGGTCCTCCGCCATGCGGCGGGCGGTGAAGCGCTGCTCGAAGCGCTGGCGCACCGCGGGGCGGGAGAGTTCCGGCAGCCGGCCGACCGCGCGCACCGCGGCATCCATGTCGCGGACGATGAAGCCGGTCAGCCCGTCCTCCAGCACCTCCCGCACAGAGCCGTGGTCGAAGGCGATGACCGGCACGCCGCAGGCCATGGCCTCGATCATCACCAGGCCGAAGGGCTCCGGCCAGTCGATCGGGAAGAGCAGGCCCTGCGCGCCGGCGAGGAAGGCGCCCTTCTCGGAATCCGCGATCTCGCCGATGAACTCGACATGCGGCTGGGCCAGCAGCGGGCGGATCTTCGCGTCGAAATAGTCCTGGTCGGCGCGGTCCACCTTGGCGGCGATCCTCAGCTTCATGCCGGCGCGGCCGGCGATCTCGATCGCGCGGTCGACGCGCTTCTCGGGCGAGATGCGGCCGATGAAGGCGAGGTAGCCGGGCTGCGCGGAAGGATCGGGCCGCAGCAGGTTCTCCGGCAGGCCGTGATGGATGGTCGCCGCCCAGTTCGCCCAGGCCATCGGCCGGCGCTGGCTGTCGGAGATCGAGATCAGCGGCACGTCGGTATGGGTGCGGTAGTGCGGCCAGATCTCCGGCAGGTCGAGCCGGCCGTGCAGCGTCGTCACATGCGGGACCGACTGCCGGCTGAACAGCGAGAAGGGCATGTAGTCGAGGTGGAAGTGCAGCACATCGAATTCATCGGCGCGGCGCAGCACCGTCTCGAGCATCATGAAGACCGGCGCCATCGGGTCGCCGACGGTCTTGTCGAGCCGCAGCGCGCGCGGGCACATCGGCGCAAGCGTCGCGCGGGTGACGGAATCGCCGCTGGCGAACAGCGTGACGTCATGTCCCTGCGCGACCAGTTCCTCGGTCAGGAAGGAGACGACGCGCTCGGTGCCACCATAGAGCTGCGGCGGCACGGATTCTGGTCAGTGGCGCGATCTGCGCGATTCTCATGGTTCGATATTCTCCTAGGCCGCGAAAACCTGCCGTCTGCGCTGGCGTTCCGCAGCGCTGCGTTTCGTCGCACCAAGAAGCCCCGAATTCGGACGACAACATGGCGTGCAGCGGCCGCTTCGGGGCAGATGGCCGTCCTCACGCGCATGTGCCAGGACTGGTGCCGAAGCCGTTGGGCGAGCCTGCCGCGCTGGACGCCAAGGCTTGGCTGCTCGGATCGACAAGCTGGGCGGGCCAGGAGGGCCGTGTACCTGAAGTTGGTATGCGTGGCATGGCCAATCAACCGCAGTTTCCAATGATCCGATCGATGCGGCCGGCCGTGGGCATCAGCCCGCGGCGGCGGTGATCCGCAGCACCACGGCGTAGTGGCAGGCCGCGCCGGCCAGCACGCAGCCATGCCAGAGCGCGGTGTGGAAGCGCAGCCACTCAGCCAGGTGCAGCCGCACGCCGAGGCTGTAGAACAGCCCGCCCAGCAGCAGCAGCACGAGGTCCGGCCAGTCAAGCGCCCGCAGCAGCGGCTCGGTCGCCACCAGGCCGGTCCAGCCGAGCAGGAGGTAGAGCACGATGGCCGCCCGCTCGATCCGCGCCGGCGCCAATAGCTTCAGCGCCGCGCCGCAGAGCGCCCCGGCCCAGACCACGCCGAACAGCCCCCAGCCCCAGCCGCCGCCGATCCCCAGCAGCGTGATCGGGGTGTAGGTGCCGGCGATCATCAGGAAGATGGCGGCATGGTCCAGCCGCTGCAGCCGGCGCTTCCAGCGCCCCGCGCCCGCCAGGTTGTAGGCGGCCGAACAGCCCAGCATGGCGAGCAGCCCGCCGGCATAGAGCCCGAGCGCCACGCCGAGCCGCCGCCCCGCGGGCTCCGGCGCCGCCAGCAGCAGTCCGAGGCAGGCCAGCGCCGCCGCCGTCAGCCCCAGCGCGTGCACCGCGGCATCCGCGGCGTAGGCCCCGCGGTCATGCTCCACGGCGGCAGGCGGCGCTAGGGGCGGCGTCGGGGCCATGCCGCGCAGGTGGCCCTGCCCGCTGCCGGTTCAACCGGACCGGCGATCAGGCATCCGGGAGGTCAGTCCGGCTTGATGCCTGCGCCGCGGATGATCGGCTCCCACTTCGCCGTCTCGGCCCGCAGCCATGCCTCCGCGCTGGCCGGCGTGCTGTCGGTGCGGACCTGCAGGGCGAGGTCGGCGAGCCGCTGCTGCACATCGGGCTTCGCCAGCACGCCGTTGATGGTCTGGTTCAGCGCCGCCACCACCGCCTCCGGCGTGCCGCGCGGGGCCATGACCATGTGCCAGGTATAGGCCTCGTAGCCCGGCAGGCCGGCCTCGGCGAAGGTCGGCACCTCGGGCAGCTGCGGGATGCGCCGGGCGGAACTGACCGCCAGCCCCTTCACCTCGCCGCGCTGGACATAGGGCAGGGTGTTGTTGGCGACGTCGAGCATCATGCTGGTGGTGCCGTTCAGCAGGTCCGGCATCGCCGCCGCGGAGCCGCGATAGGGCACGTGGGTGACACGCAGATTGCCGGCCTCGCGCAGGAAGAGCTCGGCCGCGAGGTGCAGGGCGGAGCCGTTGCCGGCGCTGCCGTAGTCGTACTTGCCGGGGCTGGCGCGGTAGAGCGCGATCAGCTCGGCCAGGCTGTTCGCGCCGAGGTCCTTGTTCGCCATCAGCACCATGGGGATGACGCCGACCAGGGCGACCGGCTGCAGGTCGGCCAGCGGGTCGAAGGGCAGCCGCGCGAACATCGCCCGCAGCGCCGAATGGGCGACGGTGGTGTAGAGCAGCGTCGCGCCATCCTTGGCCGACTTGGCCACCGCATCGGTGCCGACCACCACGCCGGCACCGGTGCGGTTGTCGACCACCGGGCGCTGCGGCAGCACCTTGCCGAGCTCCTCGGCCAGCAGCCGGGCCGGGATGTCGGTCGGCCCGCCGGCGGCGAAGGGCACCACGATGCGGATCGGCTGGGCCGGCAGCCCGGCGGGTTGCGCCAGGGCCGCATGGGTAAATGCGGGGGCGGGAAGCGAGGCGGCGGCAAGGCCGAGGAGGGCGCGGCGGCGCATGGGCTGGTCTCCGGCAGGAGGGCTCCCGGCAAGGCGCGGCGGCGGGCAGTGCTTGCCCCATGCGGCGCGTCCGGGGTGGCGGGGTTCGTCCGGGCTCGGGCCAGGCGGCCGGCGCGGTTGCACCGCGGTGTAGGCCGGGCCCTGCCCTCCGTCGAGGCGGTCGGCGGCCCATGCCGGCGCCGCCTGCCTCAATTCTTCCGGGGACACCTCAGGCCACGGCGGCGTCCCAGACGTCGAAGTCCACCTGGTTGGCCGGGCCGACCGAGCCGGAGAAGCGCACGGCGAGCCCGTCATAGCCCTGGCCGTTCCAGCTGTTGCAGCCGCCGAAGGGGTTGGAAGTGACCAGCCAGAGGCAGGGATACTGGTCGGTCGGCCGGAAGCCGTACTGCACCACCGCCCCGGTGACGCCGCTGGCGGGGCCCGCGCCTTCGACCCGATAGCCGCCGACGCTCTTCGGCTCGATCAGCGCCGGCGGGTGGGCGCACGCGGCGAAGCCGCCGCTCTCGAAGCTGGCGCCGAGCAGATGCAGCGGCCAGCGGCTGTGGTTGTAGATCAGCACCCGCGTGCTGCGGGCCGCCTCGGCCGGGCGGAACAGGCCTTCAGGGGCCTTGTTCACGAGGCTCTCGGTGATCCGCCAGACCGGGGTACCGAAGGGTCCCAGAGCGTCGAGCATCGCCGTCTCCTGCTGCCGCCCGGCGGCGGGGCCGGGCGGGCGGAGCCTAGGCGCCGCGCCCAGGGCCGGCTGTGTGGCGGGACACAGCGCCGCCGCGCGTGGCGGGGACCGGGACCGGGACCGGCGGCTTGCGCGGCGCCCGGCATGCGGCGAGAGAGGAGGCCGTCAGGGCAGGATCGCGGCATGGCCGAAACCCCGGAATCCCTTCTCGCCCGCCTCGGCGCGCTCGGCATCGAGGCGCGGACCACGACGCATCCGCCGGTCTTCACCGTGGCGGAAAGCCAGGCGCTGCGGGGCAGCTTGCCCGAGGGTGGCCAGGGAGGGCACAGCAAGAACCTGTTCCTGCGCCCGGCAAGGCAGGGCACGGGGCCGCATCTTCTGGTGGTGCTGCAGGAAGACCGGCAGGTCTCGATCAATGCCTTGGCACGCATCGCCGGCGCCGGGCGGGTGGAGATGGCGCCGGCTGCCGAGCTGCAGGCCCTGCTCGGCGTGCTGCCCGGCTCGGTCACGCCCTTCGGCATGGTGCATGCGCCGCCCGGCGCGGTGCGGATCCTGCTCGACGCCGGCCTGCTGCGGGACCATGCCTGGGTTCACTTCCATCCGCTGGTCAACAGCATGACCACGGCGATCCGCCCGGCCGGGCTGCTGCGCTTCCTGGAAAGCCTCGGCCACCGGCCCGAAATGCTGGAAGTGCCGCGGCTGGAAATACCGCCGCCGCCGGGGTAGAGCAGAGGGCGGGAGAGCGCCTGCGCACGGATGCCCGGACCTGCCTCGATGACGCCGGGCTGCGGCGGTGCCGCGTTCACGCCCGGACGCAATCCGCGGCAGACATTCCGTCCGGCGCTTCGCCACGCGTAGGGGAGCCGGATGGCCGATCCCCATTGCCCTTCCGTCCCGCAGGGGCATCTAAGACCACAAGACCGAGGAACAGCCGCCATGGACGTCATCTTCGACCCGAACCGCCAGAGCCCGGCACCCGGCTCCGCGGCTGGCGGCGCCGATCCCATCAAGGACGGCGACCAGAAGAGCTTCATGCAGGACGTGGTGGAGGCCAGCCGCCAGACCCCCGTCCTGGTCGATTTCTGGGCGACCTGGTGCGGCCCCTGCAAGACCCTGACGCCGACGCTCGAGAAGGTGGTCCGCGCCGCCGGCGGCCGGGTGAAGCTGGTCAAGATCGACATCGACAAGAACCGCGCCCTGGTCCAGCAGCTCACCCAGCTCGGCCTGCCCTTGCAGTCCGTGCCGACGGTCGCCGCCTTCTGGCAGGGCCAGATCGCCGACCTCTTCCAGGGCGCGCTGCCCGAGGGCGAGGTGAAGAAATTCATCGAGGGCCTGCTGAAGCTGGCCGGCGGCCAGATGCCGACCGCCGACCTGCTGGCCGAGGCCAAGCTGGCGGCGGAGGAGGGCGACCACCAGGGCGCCCTGCAGATCTTCGGCGAGCTGGTGCAGCAGGAGCCCGAGAATGCCGAGGCCTTCGCCGGCATCGCCCGCGCGCTGATGGCGCTGGGCGAGGAAGAGCAGGCGCTGCAGGTGCTGGCCAGCGTGCCGCCCAAGGTCGCCGGCCATGCCGAGATCGCCTCGGTCCGCAGCGCGCTCGAGCTCGCCGCCGAGGGCCGCGCGGCGCGCGCCAAGCTGGCCGAGTTCGAGCAGCGCCTGGCGGCCGATCCGAACGACCATGCGGCGCGCATCGACCTCGCCGTCGCGCTCAACGCCAACGAGGACCGCGCCGGCGCGGTCGAGGCGCTGCTGGACGCCATCAAGCGCGACCGCGCCTGGAACGAGGAGGCGGCGCGCAAGCAGCTGCTGAAATTCTTCGAGGCCTGGGGCTTCGACGATCCGGCGACCCTGGCGGGGCGGCGCAAGCTGTCCTCGCTGCTGTTCCGGTAGCGCCCGTACGGTGGCCGCCTTCCATCCCAGCTTCGAGCAGCTGCCGCCCGAGATCGCGGTCTTCCCGCTGTCCGGCGCGCTGCTGCTGCCCGGTGGCCGCCTGCCGCTGAACATCTTCGAGCCCCGCTACCTGGCGATGACCCAGGACAGCCTGGCGGCGGGACGGATGTTCGGCATGATCCAGCCGGAGCCCGGGGTGCCGCGCGGGGAGACCGGCCCCGGCCTCTACCGTATCGGCTGCCTCGGCCGGCTCTCCTCCTTCGCCGAGACGGAGGATGGCCGGCTGCTGATCACCCTGACCGGGGTGATCCGCTTCCGGGTGGCCGAGGAGCTGGCGATGCGGCGCGGCTACCGCCGGGTGCGGGCCGACTATGCCGGCTTCGAGGCCGACCTGGACCTGGCGGAGAAGCCGGTCGGGGTGGACCGCGCGACGCTGCTCGGCGCGCTCAGGCCCTTCTTCCAGGCGCGCGGGATCGAGGCGAATTGGGAGGCGATCGAGCAGACCTCGGAGGAGATGCTGGTGCTGACCCTGGCCATGGTCTGCCCCTTCGATGTGCGCGAGAAACAGGCCCTGCTGGTGGCGGCGACGCCGGAGGAGCGGGCGGAGATGCTGGTCGCCCTGCTGCGGATCGGCGCGCATCCCGCACCCGGATCCGGGGATATGTCGCCGGACCGCAGGCCGAGCTAAAGGGTATGGTTATGAGCGAAACCCAAGCCACCACCCCGCCGCCCGGCGGCGAGGTCGATCCCGCCCTGCTGGAGATCCTGGTCTGCCCGGTGACCAAGGGCCCGCTGCGTTACGACCGCGCCCGCGGCGAGCTGGTCAGCGACCAGGCCCGCCTGGCCTACCCGATCCGCGACGGCATCCCGATCATGCTGCCGGACGAGGCGCGGTCGCTCGACGGCTGATGCCGACACCGACCGAGATCCGCCTGAAGCGGGCCGAGAAGCGGCTCGACATCGCCTTCGACGACGGCACCAGCTTCGCCCTGCCGGCCGAGTACCTGCGGGTCGAGAGGTCCCTCGGCCGAGGTGCAGGGGCACGGGCCGGGGCAGAAGGTGCTGGTCGCCGGGCGGCGGGAGGTCGGGATCCTGCGGGTCGAGCCGGTCGGCCACTACGCCATCCGCATCGCCTTCGACGACCTGCATGACAGCGGGATCTATTCCTGGGACTATCTGCACCAGCTCGGCCGGGAATACGCGGATCGCTGGGCGGAGTACGAACGGGCGCTTGCCGCCAAGGGGCTGGTGCGCGACCCGCCGAAACGGAAGACGTAAACGCAACCCTGCGTCGCCCCGGCGGTTCGAGGGCCGGAGGTGCGCATGTTCCGTCCTGCGATGATCGCGCTGTTGCTGCTGGCCGCCTGCGGCGACCAGCCGCCGAGCCGCAGCGTCGGCTCCACCCCGATCGGCACCGATGCCAGCACCGGCCGGCCGACGCTGAGCCAGTCCGGCGCCGGGCCGGGCGGGATCAACCGCGACTACTACACCGGCAGCGACCCCAACTTCCCTGGCGGCGGCCGGTCGGGTGGGCGCGGGCTGCGGTAGCCGGATGTCCGGCCGGCACGGTTGCCGGACGCCTGGCGGGGAAAGGCAATCCCTCCCCGAACCCCACCTTGCCGTCCCGTGGGCCTGGCGCCCGTCGCTTGACGGTGCCGGGCTACCGCGATGCTGTCGTCAGCAGCTTCTGCCCCGCCAGCAGTCCGGTCACCCCCGGTCCGAGGCCCATCGCCTGCCGGGCGAAGGCCCGCTTCATCGCCGGGATCCGGTCCACCGCGGCGATGCCCAGCCGCCGCGCCCAGCGGACCGGCGGGATGTCGTTGCCGAACAGCCGCTCCAGCGCATGCATGCCCGACAGCATCAGCATGGTGTCCGGCCGCCGCCGGGCCTGGTAGCGCGCCAGCACCGCGGGCGCGCCGGGATCCGCGCCGGCATGCACCGCGGCGATCACCTCCTCGGCCAGGGCCGCGACGTCGCGGAAGCCGAGGTTGAGGCCCTGCCCGGCGATCGGGTGCACGCCATGCGCGGCATCGCCGATCAGCGCCAGGCGCGTGTCGGTCCAGCGCTCCACCTGCAGCGCGCTCAGCGGATAGGACCAGCGCCGGCCGATCGGCCGGATGGCGCCGAGATGGTCGCCCAGCCGGCGGGCCAGCTCCCGCCCGAAGGCGGCATCGTTTAGCGCCAGCATCCGCTTGGCGATCGCCGTCCGGTCGGCCCAGACGAAGGCCGAGGCGTGCGGGTAGTCCGCCGTGCCGAAGCCGCCCGGCCCGCCCAGCGGCAGCTGCGCGAAGGGCCCGTTCGGCAGGAATTGCTCGAGCGCGATGTTGCGGTGCGGCTTCTCATGCGCGAACGCGCCGACCATGCCGATCTGGTGGTAGTCCAGCACCGTGGTGCGGATGCCGGCCTGGCGCCGCAGCGGGCTGTTGCGGCCCTCGGCGGCGACGACCAGCCGCGCCTCCAGCACCTCGCCGGTCGAGAGCCGCACCGTCGCCCCCGCCGCCCGGCGCTCGACCGTCGCGGTGGCCGGGGCGAAGACCTGCAGGTTGGCCATCCCCGGCAGCCGGGCATTCAGCGCGACCCGCAGGTTGCGCGCCTCCACCATGAAGCCGAAGGGCTCGTCGGAGACCGAGGCCGCGTCGAATTGCAGGGCGAGGGGGAGGCCGGCTCGCCCGGGCGGCCGTCGGCGACGCGGATGCCGTGGATCGGGCAGGGGGCTTCCGGCAGGCGGTCCCAGATGCCCGCGGCCTCCAGCAGGCGCTTCGAGGTGAGGGCGATGGCATAGGCCCGGCCGTCGAAATCCTGCAGCTCCATGGGCGGCAGGGGCTGGGCGTCGACCACCGCGGTGGGCAGGCCGGCGGCGGCGAGGGTGGCGGCGAGCGTCGCGCCTACCGGGCCGGCGCCGAGGATGCAGACGGTGACGGCGGATGGGTCGGTCATCTCGGCTTCCTCACATTCCTCTCGTCCAAGGGTCAAGGCCCGGGGGCAGCATGGGGGGCCGCCCCAGGGTCACCGCCCGACTCCTGCCCTGCCCCTGCCCAAGCCTTGGGCATTTCGTCATCGCTGTCGGCAGGCCAACCCATTGCGAACCAAGGCAGTTGCGGAAGACGGGCCGCGAAAAGGCCTTCCCGCGGGCCGGTCGGCGGCAGGTGGCGCAGTATCACGGCCCCGTTACGCGCGATGCACCCTCCCGCCGGTGCCGCGGGGCGGCCGGTGCGGGGGTGGCACGGGATTTGAAAGGCCTGTCCTGCCGGATTTTCAGGAGGACTGCGGGCAGATGAAGCTGGTCATGGCATTCATCAAGCCCTTCAAGCTGGACGAAGTGCGCGACGCGCTCACTCCGCTCGGCGTGCAAGGGCTCACGGTGACCGAGGTGAAAGGCTTTGGTCGCCAGAAGGGGCAGACGGAGATCTACCGGGGCGCAGAGTACCAGGTGAGCTTCCTGCCCAAGATCAAGATCGAGGTTGTCGTTCCCGACGAGCTGGTCGATGCCGTGGTCGAGGCGGTCGCCAAGGCGGCCCGCACGGACAAGATCGGCGACGGCAAGATCTTCGTGCTGGATGTGGAGCGCGCGCTGCGCATCCGCACCGGTGAGACCGACGTGTCGGCGCTGTAAGCGCCTGCCGCAGAATCAGACCGAACAGGGGATTACACGATGAGGATGCCCGCACGCGCGCTGGCCGGAGCCGCCGTGGCGCTGCTCGCCGCCATGCCCGCCATGGCGCAGGACGAAGGTCCGAAGATCGATACCGGCGACACCGCCTGGATGCTCACCTCCACCGCACTGGTGCTGATGATGACCATCCCGGGCCTTGCACTCTTCTACGCTGGCATGGTCCGCAAGAAGAACGTGCTCGCCACGATGATGCAGAGCTTCGCCATCACCGCGATCGTCACGGTGGCCTGGGCCGTGATTGGCTACAGCCTGGCCTTCGGCGAGGGCAACGCCTATGTCGGCGACCTGTCCAAGCTGTTCCTGACCAACCTGGCCGAGAGCTGGGACAAGCCCTTCACGCTTGGCAGCGGCGACGCGGCGGTGGCGACGACCATCCCCGAGACCGTCTTCCTGATGTTCCAGATGACCTTCGCGATCATCACCCCGGCGCTGATCACCGGCGCCTTCGCCGACCGGATGAAGTTCAGCGCGCTGGTGATCTTCACCATCCTCTGGACCGTGCTGATCTACAGCCCGGTGGCACACTGGGTGTGGCATCCGAATGGCTGGATCTTCGCCCTCGGTGCGCTCGACTTCGCCGGCGGCACGGTGGTCCACGTCAATGCCGGCGTCGCCGGCCTGGTCTGCGCCCTCGTGCTCGGCAAGCGGGTCGGCTACGGCAACGACAACATGTCGCCCTACAATCTGGCGCTGGCCGTGATCGGCGCGGGGCTGCTCTGGGTGGGCTGGTTCGGCTTCAACGCCGGCTCGGCGGTCGGCGCCGGCGCGCGGGCCGGCATGGCCATGCTGGCAACGCAGGTGGCCGCGGGTGCCGCGGCGCTGGCCTGGATGTTCGCCGAATGGGCGACGAAGGGTAAGCCGAGCGTCCTCGGCGCCATCTCCGGCGCGGTCGCCGGCCTGGTCGCCATCACCCCGGCCAGCGGCTTCGTCCTGCCGGTGCCGGGCCTGATCATCGGCGTCGTCGCCGGCCTCGCGGGCTTCTGGGGCGCCACCGCGCTCAAGCATCTCTGCGGCTATGACGACAGCCTGGACGCCTTCGGCGTGCACGGCGTCTGCGGCATCGTCGGCTCGCTGCTCACGGGCGTCTTCGCCTATGGCGCGCTGTCGGCCACCGCCTCGGTGCCGGACGGCTATTCGGGCTCCTTCGACCAGTTCATCATCCAGGTGGAAGCCACCGCGGCGGTCTTTGCCTACACCGCGATCGGCACCTTCATCCTGCTGAAGATCACCGACGTGATCGTCGGCCTCCGCGTGCCGGAGGAAGAGGAGCGCGAGGGTCTCGACGTCACCCAGCACGGCGAAAGGCTGGCCTGAGCCGGCAGATGAAGGGGAGGAAGCCAGGCGCTTCCTCCCCTTTTTGACCAATCCAGAACCAGATGGTTATCCACCGAAGGTTCGTTTCTATCCGCAGGGGATTTTTGTTGATGACCGACCTCTCCGGGCTGCTGGCGCGGCCCGCTGCCCTCCTCCGCGGCGCCGCCTTCGCCGCCGCCGCCCTGCTCCTGCCGGTCCTGCCGGCCGCCGCGCAGCAGACGATCGAATCCCTCGGCCTGACCGTCACCACCACGCCGGCGGTCTCGAACGACTACCTCTTCCGCGGCATCAGCCAGACCCGCAACAACTGGGCCTTCCAGGGCACGCTCGACGTCCAGCATGAGAGCGGCGTCTATGTCGGCGCCTTCATCTCGAACGCCAAATTCGTCGGCGGCCCCTGGAACGACACGCGGCAGGAACTCGACCTGCTGGCCGGCTACCGCTTCACCCTGGCCGACATCAACTTCGACGTCGGCTACATCGCCTATACCTATCCGGGCCAGGACAAGGCGATCGGCACCCAGCTGAACGAGTACCAGGAGGTCGCCATCAAGGCGAACTACACGATCGACATCGTGAAGCTGCTGGCCGCCTACAACTACTCGCCGAACTTCTTCGGCCGCTCGGGCGCCGGCAACTACGTGGAGGGCGGCGTCGACATCACCCTGCCCTTCGAGGTCACCGGCTCGGGCCGCCTCGGCTACCAGTGGATCCAGAACAACCCGCGCTTCGGCACGCCCGACTACCTCTGGTACTCGGTCGGCGTCTCGCGCGAGATCTATGCCGGCTTCACCGGCACGCTGGCCTGGTACGGCACCAACATCGACAAGAAGGAATGCGTCCCCGTCGCCGGCCGCGCCGATGGCGGCCAGCGGATCTGCGAGGGCCGCGTGCTCTTCACCCTCAGCAAGATCTTCTGATCCGCCGGACCGGCGGCAGGACCGGGCGCCGGCCGCAGGGCCGGCGCCTTTTCCTTGTCCGGGAGCCGCCGCGGCCGTTGCGGCTGCGGCGTGACGGACTCCTGGCTTTTTCAGCGCGTTGCGGGCTAGTCTTGGCGCCTCATCCCAGCCGGACATCCGCCGCGCCCATGCCCGCGACCCGCGCCTCAGTCACTTCCGCCCCGCTCGCCGGGGTTCGCCGCTTCGCCTCCCCGGCGGTGAAGGCGGCGATCCGCCGCCGGCTCTTCGAATTCCTCGGCCTCGCCTGCGGCCTGGCCGGGCTCGCCTTGCTGGTCGCGCTGGCCAGCTACGACCCGGCCGACCCCTCGCTCTCCACCGCCACCACCCGGCGGGCCGCCAACCTCGTCGGCCCGGCCGGCGCCATGCTGGCCGACCTGCTGCTGCAGGGCTTCGGCTGGGCCGGCGCGCTGCCGGGCGTGGCGCTGCTCGCCTGGGCCTGGCGGATGGCGACGCATCGCGGCCTCGGCCTGTTCCCCGCCCGCGTCGCGGCGCTGCTGGCTGCCCTGCCGGTGGCCGGCGCGGCGCTGACCCTGGCGCCGCTGCCCGCCGGCCTGCCGAGCGCCGCCGGGCCCGGCGGCGCCGGCGGCGTCATCACCGCCCGCGCCCTGCACGACACCGCCGAGGCCGTGCTCGGCCCCTTCGGCGGCCTGCTCGCCACCGTCGGGCTGGTGCTGGCCGCGCTGCTGCTCGGCATCGCTGCGCTAGCCCTCTCGCCCACCGAATGGCTGCGCCTCGGCCGCGGCGTGCGGCAGGGCACGGTCGGCGTGGCCCGCGTCGGCGGCGCCGGGATGCGCGGCACCGCCGGGCTGCTCGGCCGGCTCGTCGCCCCGCTCCGCAGCCTGTTCCGCTTCCGCCGCAACCGCCCGGTGGTGCCGGGCGCCGACCTCTCCGCCGTGCTGCGCGCCGCCGATGCCGCGGCCGAGCGGCCGCGCCGGCCGCCCCGCGCCGAGCCGAGCGTGGCGCCGGCGCGACCGGCCGCCGAGCGGCCCGGCCCCGCGGCGCCGGAGCCGGAGAAGCCGGGCCAGAAGCCGCGCATCGCCCAGCCCGCCCCGCCGGCCAAGCCCGGCAAGCCGCTGCGGCAGGAGATCCTGCCGCTCGGCGAGGATCCCTGGCGGCTGCCGCCGCTGGCGCTGCTGCAGGAAGCCCCGCCCCGCCGCGGCACCGGCCCGTCCGAGGAAGCCCTGCAGGCCAATGCCCGGCTGCTCGAGCAGGTGCTGGACGATTACGGCGTGCGCGGCCGGATCGCCGCGATCAACCCCGGCCCGGTGGTGACGCTCTACGAGCTCGAGCCGGCGCCGGGCACCAAGTCGGCCCGCGTCATCGGCCTCGCCGACGACATCGCCCGCAACATGCACGTCACCGCGGTCCGCATCGCCACCGTCCCCGGCCGCAACGTCATCGGCATCGAACTGCCGAACGCCAAGCGGGAGACGGTCTATTTCGGCGAGATGATGGGCTCCGAGGACTGGACCCGGCATCCCGGCAAGCTGCCGCTGGCGCTGGGGAAGGACATCGGCGGCAACCCGGTGATCGCCGACCTCGCCCGCATGCCGCATCTGCTGATCGCCGGCACCACCGGCTCGGGCAAGTCGGTCGCCATCAACACCATGATCCTCTCGCTGCTCTACCGCTTCGGGCCGGAGGAATGCCGCTTCATCATGATCGACCCGAAGATGCTGGAGCTGTCGGTCTATGACCGCATCCCGCACCTGCTGGCGCCGGTGGTGACCGAGCCGCCGAAGGCGATCGGCGCGCTGAAGTGGACGGTGCGCGAGATGGAGAAGCGCTACCGCGCCATGTCGCAGCTCGGCGTCCGCAATATCGGCGGCTACAACGAGAAGGTGCAGGAGAGCCGCCGGAAGGGCGAGGTGCTGACCCGCAAGGTGCAGACCGGCTTCGACCCGGAAACCGGCAAGCCGGTCTTCGAGGAGCAGCCGCTCGCCCTCCGCGCCGCTGCCGATGATCGTCGTCGTCATCGACGAGATGGCCGACCTGATGATCGTCGCCGGCAAGGAGATCGAGGCCGCGGTGCAGCGCCTCGCGCAGATGGCCCGCGCCGCCGGCATCCATGTGATCATGGCGACGCAGCGCCCGTCGGTGGATGTCATCACCGGCACCATCAAGGCCAATTTCCCGACCCGCATCTCCTTCCAGGTGACGTCGAAGATCGATAGCCGCACCATCCTCGGCGAAATGGGCGCCGAGCAAGCTGCTCGGCCAGGGCGACATGCTGCACATGGCCGGCGGCGGCCGCGTGGCGCGCGTGCACGGCCCCTTCGTCTCCGATGCCGAGGTCGAGCAGGTCGTCGCCTTCCTGCGCGAGCAGGGCGAGCCCGCCTATATCGAGGAGGTCACCGAGACCGAGGACGAGCCGGGCGAGGGCGACGGGCTGTCCATGTCCGGCATCGCCGGCGCCTCGGACGGCGAGAAGGGGCTGTTCGACCAGGCGGTGGACCTGGTGAGCCGGGAGGGCAAGGCCAGCACCTCCTTCATCCAGCGCCACCTCAACATCGGCTACAACCGCGCCGCCAAGCTGATCGAGCAGATGGAGAAGGAAGGCGTGGTCGGCCCCGCCAACCATGTCGGCAAGCGCGAGGTGCTGGCGCGGCGGACGAACGAGGATTGATGCGGCGCAGCCTTCCCGCGCTGCTGCTGCTCGCGGCGCTTCCCGCCGCGGCGCAGGAGCGCCCGGTCATGGTGCCGACCCGCGACGTCGCGGTTACCTACCGGGTCACCGCCGGCCAGGGCCAGGGGCACGAGCTCCGCATGGCCTGGCTGGTCGCCGAGCGGAAGCTGCGCGTCGATGCCGAGGGCGCGCCGGGCTGGTCGGTGATCGACCAGGCGGCGAGGCGCATGCTGGTGGTGATGGAGCAGCAGCGCGCGGTGCTGGAGCTGCCGGCGAATACCGGCCCGGGTGGCCTGTCGATCCCGACCGAGCCACCCGCCGGGGCGCGCTTCACCAAGGGCGGCAGCGACACCGTCGCCGGGCTGCGCTGCACGCTCTGGCGCTACGAGGACGGCGACAAGCGGGGAGAGACCTGCCTGACCGCGGATGGCGTGATGCTGCGCAGCAGCGGCGGCCAGGGCAGCAGGACCGGCGCGGTGGAGGCGACCAAGGTGGTCTATGCCCCGCAGGACCCGGCCCGCTTCCAGGCGCCGCCCGGCTACCGGTCGATGCCGCTGCCGCCCGGCCTGGTCCCGCCCGGCCTCGCGGCGCCGCGCTGACGCTCCGCCGCGTCGTTCCCTGCCAGGGTCACGCGCGCGGGCCTTCGCGCGCCCCTCCCACGCACTCCCGCGGTCCGCCAGAAGGCCCGCCTTCAAGCGGAATTGGCGGCTTCCGCCGGCCAGGTCGTGAGCCAGCGCTCCAGCGGGATGGCGATCTCGCAATGCATCCCGTCCGTGGTCCAGTCGAGCGCCAGCGCCCCGCCGAACTGGCCGCGTACCGTCGCCGCGATGACGCGGGAGCCGAAGCCGCGATGCTCCGGCGCCACCAGGCCGGACGCTGCGGCCGGCATCGGCACCCCGGTCTCCTGCCAGATCAGCCGCAACGTGCCGTCCTCGCCCTTGCGCCGGCGCGGCTGCCAGGTGATCTGCAGCCGGCCGCCGGGGCGGGACAGCGCGCCGTGCCGGATGGCGTTGCTCGCCAGCTCGTGCAGCACCATGGCCATCGGCTGCACCGCGGTCGGCGCCAGCCGCAGCGGCGGCCCTTCCAGGGTGACCGCGGCGGCGTCCAGCTCCTGCGAGGCCAGCTCGCGTTCGATCAGCAGCCTCAGGTCGGCGCCGTCCCAGCCCTCCTGTGCCAGCAGCGAATGCGCCCGCGACAGCGCCGAGACCCGGGCGCCGACCGCCGCGGCATAGGCCCGCGGCTCCTCCATCGAGCTCAGCCGCAGCACCGACTGGACCACCGCCAGTGCGTTCTTCGCCCGGTGGTCCACCTCGCGCGCCAGCAGCGTCCCGCGCTCCCGCACCGCGCGCTGCTCGGTCACGTCGATCGAGACGCCGCTGACCCGCCGGACGCTGCCGTCCGCGCTGGTCGTGGCGCGGCCGAGCGAGCGCAGCCAGCGCTGCACGCCATCCGGCCGGAGGATGCGGAACTCGGCCTCGTAATCCTCGGTCTCGCCCTGCTGCACCCGGCGCATCGCCTCGGCCAATGCCGGCCGGTCGTCGGAATGCGCGACGGTCAGGATGTCGCTGGCATGCCGCATGAAGCCGGCCGGCCGGCCATACAGCACCTCCTCCCGCCCGGGAGAGCCAGTGACGCGGCCGTTCGAGAGGTCCCATTCCCAGGCGCCGACCCGGGCGGCGGCCAGTGCCCGCAGCACCCGGCCCTCGCTCTCGCGCAGCGCGACCTCGGCCTGTCGCAGCGCGGTCACGTCCATCATCGCTTCCAGCACCGTATCGGGCCGGTCGCCGGTGCCGGGGCGCAGCACCATGCGGCAGAGCACGACCACTTCGCCGTCGGTGCGGGTGCGCTGGCGCAGCTCGCCGCTCCATTCGCCGTGCCGCGCGAGCGCCGCGGCGATGGCCGGTGCGGCGCCCTGGCCTGCCATGGGGGGGCGTCCAGCTCAGGGAAGGCGGGGCCGAGCAGGTCGTGCGTCGTCGCGCCGATCGCCTCCGCCGCGGTCCAGCCATAGAGCCGCTCGCAACCAGCCGACCAGAAGCGTATCCGCCCCCCAGGTCGCGTTCCAGCACCGCCGCGAGATCGAGGGTGCCGACCAGGTCGCGCATCGCCGCCTCGGCGCGCCGTCGGGCATCGACGTCCTCGACCAGTCCGGCCCATTCGACCAGATCGCCGGCCTCGTCGAGGACCGGCACGGCGCGCGCGCGCACCCAGAGCCAGGTGCCGAGCCGGGTGCGGATGCGGTACTCGACCGAGACCGGCTGCCGCGCCGCGCAGCTCTCCCGCCAGATCGCCCGGGTCGCCGCCGCATCCTCCGGGTGCAGCGCGTCGAGCCAGCCCTCGCCGCGCAGCGCCTCGGCCGACTGGCCGGTCATCTGGCTCCAGCCCTGCGCCTCCAGCACCTGGCCGTCCGGGTCGGCCAGCCAGAGCGTGAGGTTGCCGGCCTCGGCCATCCGGCGGAAGCGCCGCTCACGGGCGGCCTGTGCCTCGCGGGACCGGCGTTCCTCCAGGGCGCTCGCCTGCAGCCTCGCCTCGGCCCACGCCAGGCTGCGGCGCAGCTGCTCCAGCTTGGCGACGCGGAACGGGCCGGGCGGCGGGGACGGCCGCGGGCCAGAGGCCGCCGGGTCGGCGAGCCGCGCGGCCTGGCGGCGCAAGGCCTCGATCGGGCCGACCACCCCGTGCCGCAGCGCGGCGAGCACGACGAGGCCGCAGGCCGCCAGCCCGCCGAGCAGGAGGCCCGGGGCCGTCGGGGCGGGCCCCCGGCCGGCCCCGCCACCGTTACCGCCCAGCCGGCTGGCTGGCCGAGGCGATGCTGGCCGGCCGGCGGCACGTCCGGCGCCGCTAGGGCGCCTTCGGTGGCCCCGCCCGGCGCGGCCGGCCGGGCGACGGCGGTGCCGGCCTCGTCCACCAGCGCGGCGCTGGTGCCGGCGGGCAGCGCCTCGGCGGCCAGGATGCGGGCGAGGTCGGCCGGTGCCAGCCGGGTCGCCAGCAGCAGGTCCGCGCCGCCCTGGCGGACCACCGGGACCAGGACCAGCAGGGCGGGCGGGCCCCTGCCCTGAGCGTCGCGTCCAGGAGCCACGGCCGGCCGCAGCGTGGCGAAGGCGAGGGTGGCCGCTGCGGCCGGCACCTGGTGCGGCGGCGTGGTGCCGTGCACCGGCCGCAGGTCGCGGTCGAGCAGGCCGATCGGGCTGCCCAGCGCGGCGGCGACCCGACCGGCATGCAGGGCGAAGCCGCCGAGGTCGTCCGGCCCGGCATCCAGCTGCGGCGAGGCCGCCAGGGCGAGCAGGCCGGCGATCCGCGCCTCGACCGCCCGGTCGACCACGGTCGCGAGCCTGCGTGCGAGGCCGGGCGGCGCCTCCGCCTCCTCCAGGTCGGGGCCGCGCCGCAGCTGGATGGTGGTCAGGACGCCCAGAGCGAGGCCGGGCAGCAATATCAGGATCAGCAGGGTGGCGCGGAGGCCGGGCGACACGGCCTGGCGGCGCTGCCAGGCGCCGCGCGTGGGATCATCCGGAGGGTCCGAAAGCGATGCCGGCATCCGCGTCCCTCTGCCCGGTCGCCCCGCCGCGACGCCTGCAACGGGCGGGGATCAGGCCGAAGGATACCGGGTCGGCAGGGGAGGTCCATGCTCTATCATGCAACAAAGCAAGCTTCGATGGTGAAAAATTACGGATGCACCCGCCATGCGTGTAATCTGGTCCTCGGGCGGGCCGCCGGGGCCTGGCCCTGCGGTTCAGCCGCCTCTGGGGGCCACCTGCCGGACCGGCTCCGCCGCCGGCTGGCCCGCCGGCCCCACCACTACGTGGGCGGCGGCCAGCAGCAGCCGGGCGCGCAGGATCTCCCGCGGCAGGGCGGCGGGCGGCAGCCAGGGCGCCGCCAGCACCGGACTGACCGCCGTCACCGCCGCCCAGGCCTCGCCGAAGCGGCGGGCCGATAGCGCCGCGCCGAGCGCGCCGGCCGAAAGGCCGAGCCGTGCCGCCCAGCGGCGGAATCCCGGCGTTTCGCGTTCGAAGACCCCGATGCCGGCGGCCCAGAAGCCGCGCACCGCGCGCCGGGCGCGCAGCCGTCGCCATGCGGCCATGGCAGGCTCGATCGCTTGCGGCGGCTGGCTGGCTTCCACCCGCATCCCCTCGAGATGGCGGATCCGGCCGTCGCGCCGGCGCAGCGCCGCCAGCAGGCCGGGAAGGCCGCCTTGCGGCCCGATCGGCAGGCCGCCGAGGTCGCGCAGCACGGCGCCGCGCAGGGCGAAGCTGGCCGTTGCCGCCTGGCCATGGGCCGGCGCGGCATCGGCGGTGTCGGGATCGATGCGCGCCGCCAGCGCCGCCAGCGCCGCCGCATAACGCCCGGCTGCATCGGCGGCGGCCGTCCCCGCCGGCGGCACCACCTGTCCGAGCACCGCGTCGAGTTGCGGCTCGGCCAGCGCCGCAACGGCCCGGGCGACCCAGCCGGCCTCCGGCACCGCCCCGGCCTCGGTGGTCAGCAGCACGCCGTCCGGCCCGGCCCAGTGCAGCGCCGCGTCCAGCCCGGCGCGCAGCGCCCAGTCGCCGGCGGGGACCGGCGGCGTGACCCGCACCGGGAAGGGGAGGGAGGGGCCGAGGCTGTCCAGCGCGCCTTCCACCGCCGCGGCCGGGCCGTTCGGCACCAGCACCAGGCCGAAGGCCCCGGGCGCCAGGAACAGCCCATCCGTGTTGCGCTGCACCGCCAGGGCGCAGAGCCCGCGCAGCAGCGCCACCGGGTCCCGCCCGGCGGCAAGGGCGACGACGGCCTTCGGCGCCGCCGCCGCGTCTCGGGCGGTGCCGCGCGGCGCGGCCTGCAGGGGCACCACGCCGGGCGGTGCATGGGACGGGGAAGGGGACATCGGGCCGGCCATCGGGGTGTCCCAGTCGCGCCGCCCCGCCACGGGGCGCCTTTTCCGAAACGCTTCTGGGCCTGCTGCGTCCCATGCCTCGGGGCCGGGCGGGGGTCACCTCCCCGTCACGTCGCGTCACGTGACGCGCAGCATGCAGGCATGCTCCGTCCGGCCGGGGGCTTTCCCCGGGCCGCCGGCGGGTCCACATGGGGTGGGATGCGCCGCCGCCCCCTGCTTGCCCTGCCTGCCCTGCTCCTCGCCCCCTCCGCGCTGGCGCCGCTGGCCACCCCGGCCGCCGCGCAGCAGCCGCGCCCGCTCTCCGACCGCGACCGGGCCGATGTCGCCCGCGCCGAGGCCTGGCTGAACCGGCTGTCCAGCCTGAAGGCGCGCTTCGTGCAGATCGCCCAGAACGGCGCCTCGGCCGAGGGCACGGGCTGGATCGTCCGGCCCGGCAAGATGCGCTTCGAATACGACCCGCCCGAGCCGCTGCTGCTGGTCGCCAGCCACGGCCAGTTCTTCTACTTCGACCGCCAGCTCAAGCAGGCGACCACGCTGCCGCTGGGCGCCACGCCGCTCGGGATGCTGCTGCGCGACGACCTGAAGCTGGCCGGCGACGTCACCGTCAGCCGGGTGGAGCGCAGCGCCGGGCTGCTGCGGATCACGCTGTTCCGCACCGGCCGGCCGGCCGAGGGCAGCCTGACGCTCGTCTTCGGCCAGGAGCCGGTCGAGCTCAAGCAATGGGCGGTGGTGGACGCGCAGGGGCAGGAGACGCGGGTCAGCCTGTACCAGACCGAGTTCGGCGGGCGCTTCCCAAACATGCTGTTCGACTTCAACGACCCGCGCTTCCGCGAGGAACTCGGCATCCCGTGACCCATCTGTTCCGGATCAAGGAAGCGGCGAGGTTTTGGCGTGAAAACTGCATCACCTTTCGCCGCGGCGTCTTGATCATGCCGCATTCGGGGATGAAGCTGGACCCGTGATGAAACCGCTCATCGGCATTTCCTGCTGCGTGAAGGCCTTCGGCATCTTCGCCACGCCCAACCACGCAGCCTCCGACAGTTATGTCCGCGTCGTGCTCGGCCCGGTCGGCGGCATCCCGGTGCTGCTGCCGGCGGCCGGCGAAGCGCTGGCGCCGCAGATCCTGCCGCGGCTGGACGGGCTGATCCTGACCGGCAGCCGGTCCAATGTCTGCCCCGACTTCTACGAAGGCCCGCCGCATGCCGAAGGCACGCCCGAGGACCTGCAGCGCGACGCCACCACCCTGCCGCTGATCCGCGCGGCGATCAGCGCGGGCGTGCCGCTGCTGGCGATCTGCCGCGGCTTCCAGGAGCTGAACGTGGCGCTGGGCGGCAGCCTGGACCAGCGCATCCAGGACCTGCCCGGCCGCATCGACCATTCGACCCCGTCGGACCAGAAGCTGCCGCGCATCCGCGTCGCGAAGGCGCATGCCGTCCGGCTGGCCCCGGGCAGCCTGATCGCGAACCTCGCGGGCGGGGCAGGCGACCTGCCGGTGAACTCGCTGCACAACCAGGGCATCGCCCGCCTGGCGCCGCGCCTGGTGGCCGAGGGCTGGGCGCCCGACGGCACGATCGAGGCGGTGCGGGTGAAGGACGCGCCGGGCTTCGCCCATGGCATCCAGTGGCACCCGGAATACGACTGGGAGCGGGACGCGGTCAGCCGCGCCCTGTTCGAGCGCTTCGGCGAGGCCTGTGCCGCCTGGGCGGCCCGCCGGGTCGCGGGATCGCAGCGGGCGGACGCGCCGGCGATTGCCCAGGCGGCCGAATAGGGCCGCGGCGGGACGTGTCACCGAACCGCCACGGTGCGGCCGCGCCAGCCGCGGTTTCGGTTGTGGCGGGTCACAGGTGCGCGACTCAGGCGCGATATCGCCGACTCGCATGGCTGTGCCGCGCAAAGGCTTTGCTTCTTCGCTCCCGGCCCGCTAATATCCACAGGCCGGCCCGCCTATAATGGGCTGGTGGCGGAGGCCGGTTTCCCCTGCCGGCTCGCCCGACCTATCCGATCGGAAGCATACAACACGGCGCCCGGACACCCCCTGTCCGGGCGCTTTTTTTTGCTTTGCTACGATTTTCCGGCACTTAGCGGCAATACTTGAAGTGATGGTCCAGGCCGAGCGGCCTTTCGGCCCGGCGGGGCCGCTGCTGATGTCAGCCGCCATACTCGATTCATGGGAGTTCCAAGCGGCATGTCCGATTACGTCATCGCTCCGCCGGTCATCGCCGCCCTGCCCATCCAGGGCAGCCGCCAGATGTTCCCGGTCCGCCGCATCTTTTGCGTCGGCCGCAACTACGCCGAGCACGCGATCGAGATGGGCCTCGACCCGACCCGCGAGCCGCCCTTCTACTTCGCCAAGCCGGCCGATGCGCTGGTGGTGAACGATGCCGACATGCCCTATCCGCCGGCCTCCAAGTCGCTGCACCACGAGATGGAGCTGGTGGTCGCCATCGGCTCGGCCGGGGCAAATCATCAGCGTCGAGGACGCGCTCAAGCATGTTCTAGGGCTATTGTGCCGGCCTCGACACTGACCCGCCGCGACCCTGCAGAACGAGGCGAAGAAGACCGGCCGTCCCTGGGACATGGGCAAGGGCTTCGACCATTCGGCGCCGATGGGCGCGCTGGTGCCGGCCAAGGGGATCGATGTCTCCAAGGGGAAGATCGAGCTCAAGGTGAACGGCAAGGTCACCCAGACCTCCGACCTCTCGAAGCTGATCTGGTCGGTGCCGGAGGTGATCTCAACCTCTCGCACCTCGTGCGCCTGGCGCCGGGCGACCTGATCAGTGACCGGCACGCCGGAAGGCGTCGCCGCAGTGCAGAAGGGCGACCTGCTGGAGTGGCTTCGTCGAGGGCGTCGGCACGGTGACGACGCGGATCGTCTGAATGACAAGGCCAGGAAGGAAGTATCCTCCCTGGACCCTCCTCTATTTCTGTGGGTCGGCACTCGCTTCGCGGCGAATGCGAGACTCGGAGAAAGCAAGGTGGGGTTGGACGCATGCGTCCAACGGGGAGGAAATGCTTTTTCCTCCCCAAGCTTGCTTGCTCCGTGGGGCGGGAGCGGGTAGCGCGGGCGGATGGCTACCTCCGCATCGCCACCTGGAACATCAACTCCGTCCGCCTGCGCCGGCCGCTGCTGGCCGAACTGGTCAAGGCGCTCGACCCCGACGTCCTGTGCCTCCAGGAGACCAAGTGCCCGGACGAGCTTTTCCCGCTCGACGACCTCCGCGCCTTCGGCTTCCCGCACATCGCCCACAAGGGCATGGAAGGGCTACAACGGCGTGGCCGTGCTGTCGCGCCGGCCGCTGCAGGTGCTGGACGGCGATCCCGACTGGTGCGGCAAGGGCGATTGCCGGCACCTGGCCGTGGCGGTGGATGCGCCGGGCGGGCCGGTCGAGCTGCACGACTTCTATGTCCCCGCCGGCGGCGACACGCCGGACCGCGAGGCCAACGTGAAGTTCGCCCACAAGCTCGACTTCCTCGCCGAGGCGACCGCCTGGTCGAGGGCGCGCGGCGCGAAAGCCCGCAGCGTGCTGGTCGGCGACCTCAACATCGCCCCGCTCGAGCACGACGTCTGGAGCCACAAGCAGATGCTCGGCGTCGTCTCCACACGCCGGTCGAGGTCGAGGCGCTGACCGGCTGGCAGCACTCCGCCGGCTGGCACGACGCGCTGCGCCACTTCGTGCCGCACGACCAGAAGCTCTACGACATGGTGGTCCTACCGGGCGAAGGACTGGGAGACCTCGGACCGCGGCCGCCGGCTGGACCCATGTCTGGGTGAGCCCGGACCTCGCCGGCGCGCTCACCCGCCATGCCATCCACAAGCCGGCGCGGGCTGGGCCCAGGCCAGCGACCATGTGCCCTGCATGATCGAGCTCGCGCTGTAGGCGAACCGGGTCGCACAATGTCTACCATGGCATCACAGACCTGTGAGCGATAAGATGGGCCACCCGGCATCCGGACCGGGACAGGAAGCCCGTCCCGTGTGGATCCTCGCCCTCGATGCCTCGCTTGCCCGCTGCTCCGCCGCCCTGCTGGCGGATGGCGTGGTGCGGGCCCATCGCCTGCTGGACGGCGAGCGCGGCCATGCCGCCACCCTGCCGCCGATGGCCCAGGCAGTGCTGCGGGAGGCCGGGGTCGCCGCCACCGACCTCGACGCCGTGGCCGCGGTGGTCGGGCCCGGCGGCTTCACCGGCATCCGCGCCGCGCTCGCTCTGGCGCAGGGCCTGGCGCTGGCGGCCGGCCTGCCGGCGCTCGGCGTGACGACCGGGGAGGCGCTGGTCGCCGGGCTCGCCGCGCGTCAGGGCGCGGTCTGGTCGGTGGTGGATACCAGGCGCGGCCGGGTGGTGCTGGAACGCTTCGCCGCCGGCGCCGCGACCGCGGCGGCCGCGCCCGAGGCCTGCGACATCGAGGCCCTGCCGCTGCCCGGCGGACCCGTCACCCTGGTGGGCGATGCGGCCGAGGCGGTCGCCGCCTCGCTGCGGGCGCGCGGCGCCGACGTCGTGGTGGGCGAGAGCCGCCAGCCGGATGCCGCCGCCGCGGCGCGGGTCGCCGCCCTCCGCCTCGCCGGGCGCATCCCGGCGCTGGCGGCCCGGCCGCTCTATGTCGAGCCGCCGGCGGTGCGGCTGCCGGCGTGAACCTCGCCGCGGCCGGCGCGGCCGATGCGGCGGCGCTGGCCGGGCTGCACGCCGCCGCCTTTCCGCCGGCCGAGGCCTGGGGGCGGACGCCATCCGGCTGATGCTCGAGCTGCCCGGCGCCTATGGCATCTGGTCGCCGGGAGCGGGCTTCGTCCTGGCCCGCGCGGCGGGCGGGAGGCGGAGATCCTGACCCTCTCGGTGCTACCGGCCGCGCGGCGGCGCGGCCTGGGCGGCGCGCTGATGGCGGCGGCGCTGGCCGGCGCCGGCGCTGCGCGGGGCGGCGGCGATGTTCCTGGAGGTCGCCGCGGGCAACGCCGCGGCGCGCGGGCTCTACCAGGGGCTCGGCTTCGCCGAGGTCAGCCGGCGGCGCCGCTACTACCCCGACGGGTCGGATGCGCTGGTGATGCGGCGCGACCTGGACGCGGCATCCGGGCCTGGGGCGGAGCCGGCCGCCTGACCTGCCCCGGGCGGTGCGGCCCGCCGGCGTCCGGAAGTAATGAGCCTGCAATCCGGCAGTCATATGCTCGCCGGGACTGCCGGCTCGGGCCGCGGCTCAGCCTTTCCGCAGCAGCAATTCTGATGATGCCGTCGTTGCCTTCGCGCTGCGCCAGAACGGCATGGCCCTGTTCGGCGGCGGTACGCGGCAGGTTGCGGGCCGGTTCCTCCCCGCGCAGCCGAACGAGCAGCGTTTCCCGCTTTTCATGCGGTCAAGTGCGAGTCGTGTGCGCACGAAGGTCATCGGGCAAGTGTCGGCGGTGATGTCAAGCTGCCGATCGCCGCTCAGTTCTTGCATGCAAACAGATTCCAACCGATAATGCGCGACGAATCGCCGAAACGCATTGCGAAACGGCTTGGGCCGGCAGTATAGCTCGGCGATAGACAACGGGAAGATGCGTCACATGGCCGATGATACACCCTCTGCTGACCTGCTGGGACTGACCGCTGAAATCGTCGCGGCGCATGTTTCCAACAATCCGGTGGCGCTGGCCGACCTGCCGAACCTGATCACCGAGGTTTACCGCACGCTAACCTCCGTCGGCATGCCGGCTTCAAAGCCACAGCCGGAGCGTCCGCAACCTGCGGTGCCCGTCAAGAAGTCGATTACCCCGAATACCTGATCTGTCTGGAGGATGGTAAGAAGTTGAAGATGCTGAAGCGGCATCTGCAGACTTCCTACAACATGACCCCCGAGCAGTACCGGGAGCGTTGGGGGCTCGGCTCCGACTATCCTATGGTCGCGCCGAACTACGCCAAGCATCGGTCGTCGCTCGCCAAGAAGATCGGGCTCGGGACCAAGCCGCGCGGCCGGCCGGCGCGGGGCGCCCGGCGCGATGCCGTGGCCGCCGCCATCACCACCCCGACCAAGCTCGGCTGATCCGGCCGGCGGCGGGCCACCCGGCGGTCCCGCCGACCAGGCCTAGGCCGCGTCCGCGGCCGGGCCGCCGCTTTCCGGCATGGCCGTCCTGTCTCCGCCATGGTGGCCCGCGCCGTGGAAGGCTATGGTCCCGGTCCTGATTGAACCAAAGGGGCCGGGCCTGCCGGCCCCCGACCATCAAGGACCGCGACCGAGCCGCATGGACACCCCCGCTTCCACCGACCGCGAGGGCATCTCCCGCATCGAAAGGCTGTGCATCGACCGCGGCCTAAAGATGACCGGGCAACGCCGGCTGATCGCCCGCGTGCTGTCGGAAAGTGCCGACCACCCGGATGTCGAGGAACTCTACCGCCGCGCGCATGAGCGCGACGCGCATATCTCGATCGCCACCGTCTACCGCACCGTCCGGCTGCTCGAGGAGAAAGGCATCCTCGAACGGCATGATTTCGGCGGCGGCCGGGCCCGCTACGAACCGACCGAGCATGGCCCGCACCACCACCTGATCGATGTCGACACCGGCAAGGTGATCGAATCTCGCCGATGCCCGGCACGAGGCATTGGCCAAGGAGATCGCGGCCCGGCTCGGCTTCCAGCTGGTCGACCACCGGCTGGAGCTGTTCGGCCGCCGCTTCCCCGAGCCGAAGCCCGAACCGCCGGCCCGGCGCGCCCCGCGGGCGGCGCAACGGGCGCGACCCGGCATGAGCGGCATCGCGGCGGAGGCCGGCTTCGGCGAGCTGCGGGCCGGCAATCTCGGCGTCCGGCTGGCCGAGACGGCGGCGGAGATCGACGCCTCGCTCGCGCTGCGCTTCCGCATCTTCTACGAGGAGATGGGCGCGCATCCGGATGCCGCGACCCTGGCCAGCGGCCGAGACCGGGACGAGTTCGACGCCGTGGCCGACCACCTGCTGGTGATCGACCATGACCTGGGGAGGGGCCGCAGGCCGTCGTCGGCACCTACCGGCTGATCCGCCGCCAGGCCGCCGCCAGCATCGGCCGCTTCTATTCCGCCGCGGAATACGACATCGCCCCGCTGCTCGCCCTGCCGGGGGAGATCCTCGAGCTCGGCCGTTCCTGCGTCGATGCCAACCACCGCACCCGCGGCACCCCTGCAGCTGCTGTGGCGCGGCATTGCGGCCTATGTCTTCTACCGCAAGATCGACCTGATGTTCGGCTGCGCCAGCCTGCACGGCACCAATCTCGACGCGCTGGCGCCGGCGCTGACCTACCTGCACGCGCATCACCTGGCGCCGCCGGCGATCCGGCCGCGCGCGGTGGCCGACCGCTACGTGCCGATGGACCGGCTGGACCCCGCCACGCTCGACCTGCGGGCGGTGGTGCAGGAGTTGCCGCCGCTGGTGAAGGGCTACCTCCGGCTCGGCGGCTTCGTCGGCGACGGCGCGGTGCTCGACCACCAGTTCAACACCACCGATGTCTGCATCGTGGTGAAGACCGAGCTGGTCACCGACAAATACGCCAAGCATTACGAGCGGGCGAACGGCGTCGGGCTTTCGGAGTAGGCGCCCGGTCCCTCACCGGGGAACTCCGCCGCCTGCCGCGGCGTCCGGGCGGCATGCCCGGACAGCGCGCGCTCGCCTTCCTCGCGGTCCTGCTGACCGCCCTCGCCCTGGTGCCGGCCGGGGCGCATCTGCTGGCCCTGCCGAACAAGCTGGCGATGGGTCGCGACGCCTACCTCGCCGCCCAGGGCGCCTATGCCGGCTGGGCCATGGCCGGCGCCTTCCCGATCGGCGCCATCCTCGCCTGCCTCGGCCTGGCGCTGCGCCAGGCGCCGCCCGCCTCGCCCTGGCCGGCGCTGGTCGCCGCCCTGCTGCTGGCCGCGGGGCTGGCGGCCTTCTTCCACTGGACGCTGCCGGCCAACCAAACGACCGCCAATTGGACCCGCCTGCCGGAGGACTGGGAGGCGCTGCGGGCGCAGTGGGAATGGTCGCACGCCGCCAATGCCGTGCTGACCTTCCTCGCCCTCTGCGCCGTGCTCGGCGCCGCGCTCAGCCCGCCTGCCGGTCCTCCTCGGGGATCGGCACGTCGAAGCCGTTGAGCGTGACCGAGACCAGGCAATAGAGCCCGACCAAATAGACCAGCTCGGCCGCGGCATCCTGGCCGAAGACCTCCACCCCCTGCTTCCAGGTGATCTCCGGCAGCACGCCGCCGGCGACCAGCGCGGCGGCGATGTCGTAGGCAACCGCCTCCTCCCGCGTCAGGTCGGCGGGGCGCTGGCCGGCGACGATGGTGGCGATCTTCGCATCCGGCAGGCCGCGCTGCTCGGCGGCGATCACATGCGCGTAGATCTCGTAGGCCGCGCGGAATTTCCGCGCCGGTGACCAGGATTGCCACCTCCCGCACCGGGCGGGGCAGCTTGGTCTCGAAGGACAGGGTCTTGGTCAGTTCCCAGATCGGCCCGCCGATGCGCGGCCAGTGGATCCAGGGGTTCCACGGGCCTTCCAGCGCGCCGTCCGGGGCGATGGTGGCGAAGCCCTTGAAGTTCTTCTCGATGCCGGCCTTCATGTCGGCATGCAGCGGCGCCTGCGCGGCGTCGAGCTGCGCGGGCGGGATCAGCGGCAGGCGCATGCGGGGTCTCCGGTGTTGCGGGGCCATGCTTCGGTAACGCCGGTCGCTCCCGTTTGACGCATGCCCTGGACGGAGGCCGGTCGTCCGCCTTAGCCTTCCCGGCATGAGCGACGCTGTCCCTGACAAGACCCCCGCCATCCACGACATGGGCGGCCTCAGCCGCTTCCGCTGCAGCCCGGTCGAGCGCGACGAGGCGCCGCCCGACGCCTTCGGCAAGCGGGTGGACGCGCTGCGGCAGGTGCTGGCGGCGAAGAAGCTGATGACGGTCGACGAGCTGCGCCGGGGGATCGAATCGATCCCCGAGGACGAGTATTTCGCGCTGACCTACTACGAGCGCTGGATGACCTCGATCTGCACGCTGATGGTCGAGAAGGGCGTGGTCGCGGCGGAGGACCTGCGGTGAGCGCGCCGGGCCGCGTCGCCGGCGATTCCTGGCCAGCACGAGGCACGGTCGGCGCCGGCCGGGGCGCGCTTCGCCCCGGGCGACTCCGTCCGGGTGAGGGACGACTGGCCGGAGCGCCGCGGCCCCTGCCATATCCGCACGCCGCACTACCTGCGCGGCCGCCAGGGGAGGATCGAGGCGGTGCTCGGCGCCTTCCCGAACCCGGAGGACCTGGCCTTCGCCCGCCCGGCGCCGCAACGCGTGCTCTACCACGTGCTGTTCGAGCAGCCGCTGCTGTTCCATGAGGGCGAGCCGGGCGACACCGCGCTGGTCGAGATCTTCGAGCACTGGCTCGAACCCGCCACTCCGGAAAGGAAGGCCGCATGAGCGCCCCCGCCCGCGCAGAGTCCATCGCCCGGCTGGAGAAGCTGCTCGCCGCGCTGATCGCCAAGGGCGTCGTCACCGAGGCCGAGCTGGCCGAGCGCCAGGCCAGCACCGACCGCGCCAGCCCCGAGATCGGCGCCCGCATGGTCGCCCGCGCCTGGCTCGACCCCGCCTGGCGGGCGAAGCTGCTGGCGAACGGCGCCGAGGCCGCCGAGGCGATGGGCGTCTCCATGGCCGGCGCCCCGCCGCTCGGCGTGCTGGAGGACAAGCCCGGCCTGCACCACCTCGTGGTCTGCACGCCCTGCAGCTGCTACCCGCGCGCCGTGCTCGGCTATCCGCCGAGCTGGTACAAGAGCTTCGAGTACCGCTCGCGCGCCATCCGCGACCCGCGCGGCGTGCTGGCGGAATGGGGCACCAGCCTGCCGCCGGGGACGAAGATCCGCGTCGTCGACAGCACCGCCGACTACCGCTGGATGGTGCTGCCGATGCGGCCCGAAGGCACCGAGGGCTGGTCCGAGGACCAGCTGGCGGCGCTGGTCACGCGCGATGCGCTGGTCGGGGTTGCGCTGCCGGTGCTGCCGATGGCCGCCGCCGCCGAGTAGCCTCGGCCGCGGCGCCCAGAGCTTCCGGGAGGACGGCATCCAAGCAGAAGGCGAACTGCGCGGCGTGCGCGCCCGGGCGGCGCGCCGGTGAGTCAGCTCGCGCCCCCGGGGCGGCCGCCGAACAGGATGGCCTGCCGCAGCCGCGCCGCGCCTGGGCGGTCGCCGCCGTCTCGCTCTCCATCGCCATCACCGTGCTCGACAGCTCGATGCTGAACGTGGCGCTGCCGGGGATCGCGCGGACGCTCGGCATCACCCCGGCCAATGCGACCTGGCTGCTGAATGCCTACCAGCTTCACCGTCGTCACCACGCTGCTGCCGCTCGCCTCGCTCGGGGAGAAGCTCGGCTTCCGCCCGGTCTTCCTCGGCGGCTTCGCGCTGTTCGGCCTCGCCTCGCTCGGCTCCGCCATGGCGCCGGGCTTCGAGGCGCTGCTGGTCTGCCGCATCCTGCAGGGGCTCGGCTCCGCCGCGGTGATGAGCCTGACGGCGGGGATGATCCGCCACATCTACCCACTGAAGCAGCTCGGCCGCGCCATCGGCATCAACAGCATGGTGGTGGCGACCGCCGGCGCCTCGGCGCCCTCGCTCGCCGCCGCGATCCTGACCGTGGCGCCCTGGCAGGGGCTGTTCGCCGTGCATGTGCCGGTCAGCATCCTCGGCATCGTCATCGGCTGGCGGTCGCTGCCCGACCATCCCGGCACCGGCCGGCGCTTCGACTGGGCGAGCGCCGCGCTGAACATCGCTAGCTTCGGGCTGTTCTTCCTCGGCGTCGATCTCGTCCTGCATGCGACGATCCCGGCGCTGCTGCTGATCGCCGGCGGCGTCGGCGCCGGGGTGCTGCTGGTGCAGCGCCAGCTCAGCCAGACGGCGCTGCTGCTGCCGCTCGACCTGCTGCGGATCCGGGTGATCGCCTTCTCGGTCGCCGCGTCCATCTGCGCCTTCTCCGCCTGGTACTCCAGCTACGTCTCGCTGCCCTTCCTGCTGCAGGAGGCCGGGATCAGCCAGGGCGGCACCGGCCTGATCATGACGCCCTGGCCGCTCGGCATGGCCTTCGGCGCGCCGGTCGCGGGGCGGCTGGCGGACCGCATCCCGACCGCCTGGCTCTGCGCCGCGGGATGGCGGCGCTGGCCACGGGGCTGGCGGTGGTGGCCGGGCTGCCGCTGCTGGGCAACGGGTTGCTGATCGGCGGCATGATGGCGCTGTGCGGAGCGGGGTTCGGCACCTTCTCCGCGCCCAACAACCGCACCATGCTGGGCTCGGCGCCGAAGGCGCGCGCCGGCAGCGCGGGGGGCATGCAGGCGACGGCGCGGCTGCTCGGCACGACGCTCGGCACCACGGTGGTCGGGCTGTGCTTCCAGGTCGCGGGCGCCGGCGGGGCGCGCGTGGCGCTGCTCGCGGCGATCGGCTTCGCCCTGGCGGCCGGGGCGCTGAGCCTGGTGCGGCGGCGGTTGTAGACCGGCTCGCCGCAGCGGCCGGTACCGCGCGGCCTTCCCGGCAAAAAGGGCCGGTGGTTGCCCACCGGCCCCAAGCGGTGATCCGCGCCCGGCCCCAGGCCGCAGCGCAAGGTCACTGGGAGGAGACGTCCAAGGCATCGCCTGAACGTGTACAATCTATCTCACGCGAGCGTGAGGTCCAAGGAAAAACGACCGGAAAATACATGAATCCGTGGTTAACCGATACGCTTGCCAAGCCCGGAACGGCTTGCCGCGCGCAAAAAGGGCCGGTGGTTGCCCACCGGCCCAAGTGGTGATCGCGGTGCCCAGCCCCAGGCTGCGGCAGAAGATCACTGGGAGGAGACGTCCAAGGCATCGCCTGAACGTGATTTGTATACGATCTTCACGGTGGCGTGATCATGGATGCTGCATGAACCTGAGTCCATCTGTCTGCCGCCATGCGGTACCGCTGCGCGCTGCCCTCCTTGTCCTGCTGCTGCTCCTTGGTGCATGCGCGGCGCCGCGCCCGTTGCCGCAACCCCTGTTGCCCTACCCGCCCGCGGCGCGGGAGCGGATGCTGCGGATCGTCCTGGCCGAATGGGCGGAATGGGGCCACCTGACGGTCACCCCCGGCCAGCGCCCGCCCAGCAGCCGGGCGGAGAGCGAGCCGGCGAATTTCCCCGCATCCTCGCCTATTGGCGGGCCGTGCCGCAGGACGAAGGCGCGATCGCGCTGAACCGCCGGCTCTACGCCGCGGCCCTGGCCGGCGACCCGCAGGGTGCCGCGCTCTGGCAGGAGCCCTTCTGGTCCGCCGCCTTCATCAGCTACGTCATGCAGACGGCCGGCATCGACCGCCGCGAATTCCCCGGCGACGCCGCGCATTCGGCCTATGTCGACGCGCTGATCCTGGACGCCGCCCGCTTCCCCGCCACCGCGCCCTTCCTGCCGCGCAGCCCCTTCGAGGTGCCGCCGCGCCCGGGCGACCTGCTCTGCGCCGATCGCGGCCGCGCGCCGATCCGCGACTGGCGGCAGCGGGAGGCGGATGAGGGCCGCTTCCGGCCGATGCATTGCGACATCGTGGTCGAGGCCGGGCCCGGCTACGTGGACGCCATCGGCGGCAACGTGCTGGACGCCGTCACCCGCACCCGTTTCGCGGCGGACGCTTCCGGGTATCTTCTGCCGGAGCCGCCGGGCGCCCCCGCCTGGTTCGCCATCTTCGAGAACCGCCTCGGGCGGCTGCCGCCCTGGAGAGAGACGATCCCATGACCGACCTGTTCGAGCCGCTGGTCCAGCGCGGCGTGACCTTCAAGAACCGCATCGGCGTCTCGCCGATGTGCATGTATTGCTGCGGCGGCGACGGCCGCCCGACCGAATGGCACCTGCAGCACCTGATGTCGCGCGCCGTCGGCGGCGCGGGGATGGTGATGACCGAGGCCGCGGCGGTGACCGCGGAGGGCCGCATCTCGCCCGACGACCTCGGCATCTGGGAGGATGCGCAGCTTCCCGCGCATGCCCGCCTGGCCGCCGGGATCGCGGCGATGGGCGCGGTGCCGGCGATCCAGCTGGCGCATGCCGGCCGCAAGGCCAGCCGCAACGCCCCCTGGGAGGGCGGCCCGGCCCCGGCCGAGCGCGGCTGGGTGCCGCTCGCCCCCTCGGCCGAGGCCTTCGACGACTACGCCACCCCGCGCGCCATGACGGAGGCCGAGATCCTCGCCACCATCGCCGCCTTCGCCACCGCGGCGCAGCGCAGCGTGCGGGCCGGCTACCGCGTCATCGAATTGCATGCGGCGCACGGCTATCTCGGCCACCAACTCCTCTCGCCGCTGTCGAACCGCCGCAACGATGCGTGGGGCGGCGACCTCGACGGCCGCGCCCGCTTCGTGCTGGAGATGAGCCGCGCAACCCGCGCCGCCATTCCGGACGAGATCCCGCTCTGGGTCCGCGTCTCCCATACCGACTGGGTCGAGGGCGGCTGGACCACCGAGGAGACGGTCGAGCTGTCCCGCCGGCTGAAGGCGTTGGGCGTCGACATGATCGACGTCTCCTCCGGCGGGCTGCATCCGGCGCAGAAGATCGCGCTCGGCCCGGGCTACCAGGTGCCGGGGGCGGAAGCCGTGAAGACCGGCGCCGGGATCGCGGTGGCCGCGGTCGGGATGATCACCGAGCCGGCCCAGGCCCAGGCGATCCTCAGCGAGGGCCGCGCTGACCTGATCCTGCTGGCCCGTGCCCTGCTGCGCGACCCCTACTGGCCGATCCATGCGGCCTCGGCGCTGGGGCGGACCGAGGGCCTGCGGGTGCCGCCGCAATACGAGCGGGGCTGGGCGACCTTGGGCAAGATGGGGCGGGATGCGTCGATCGGGGCGCCGCTCCCCAGCCTGTAATCGCGATCGGGGGCATTGCCCGGCAAGCTTCCCTCCGTGGGCTCAGGCGAGCCCCCGGACCCTGGCCTGGGTGTAAGGAGCCGTGCGATGTCCGCCTATCTGATTGCCACAGTGAAGGTCGCCGACCCCGCGCGGTTCGGCGAGTACATCCGCCAGGTCGGGCCGCTGATCGACCGCTTCGGCGGCCGCTACCTGGTCCGCGGCGGCCCGGCGCAGGTAGTGGAGGGCGAGCCGGGCGAGGTCGTCGCCGTCATCGAATTCGCCGACATGCCGGCGCTGCGCGCCTTCTGGGACAGCCCGGACTATGCGCCGCTGCGCGACCTGCGCCAGGCCTGCACGGTGTCGCAGGTCATCCTGGCCGAAGGCGCGCCGGCCGCCTGACAGGGAAGGACACGAACCATGGCCGCCTATCTCATCGCCAACATCCGGGTGAAGGACCCGGCGAAATTCGCCGCCTACCGCGACCAGGTGGCGCCGATGATCGCCCGCTTCGGCGGCCGCTACCTGATCCGCGGCGGCGCGGTGACGCCGGTCGAGGGCGCACCGAGCCTGGAACGCGTCGTGGTGCTCGAATTCCCCACGATGGAGGGGCTGAAGACCTTCTACCACAGCGCCGACTACGCGCCGCTGATCGCCCTGCGGCAGGAGGCCGCGGACGGCGACGTGGCCATCGTCGAAGGCCATGCGCCGGGCTGAACGACCCCGGCGCGGGCCGCCTACAGCATCTGCCCGCCATCGACGATGATGGTCTGCCCGGTCACCCAGCGCGCGGCGGGGGAGGCGAGGAACATCGCCACCTCCGCCACCTCCTCCGGCGTGCCGAGCCGGCCGAAGGGGATGCTGGCGAGGATGCCGTTGTAGAGCTTCGGGTCGGAGGTCTTCCGCGCCTCCCACGACCCGCCGGGGAATTCGATGCTGCCGGGCGCCACCGCATTCGCGCGCACGCCCTTCGCCGCATACATCGCTGCCTGGGACTGCGTGTAGTTGATCAGCAGCGCCTTCACCGCGGCATAGGCGGGCGTCCGCAGGCTCGGCCGGTAGCCGGAGATCGAGGAGACGTTGACGATGCAGCCCTTGGCCGCCTCAAGGAAGGGCAGCGCCGCATGGGTCGCCCGCACCGTCGCCATGACGTCCACCGAAAGCCCCTGCGCCCAGTGCTCCTCGGTATCCTGGCTGCCGAAGCCGGAGGCGTTGTTCACCAGCACGTCGATCCCGCCCAGCGCCTCGGCGGCCGCGGCGACATAGGCCGCGACGGCGTCGCGGTCGCCGAGGTCGCAGCCGGCGGCATGCGCGGTGACGCCGAGCGCTGCGAGCTTCGCCCGCGTCGCCTCCAGCGGCCCCGGGCTGCGGGCGCAGATGGAGACCGATGCGCCTGCCCGCGCGAAGCCCAGCGCGGTCGAGCGGCCGATGCCGCGGCTGCCGCCGCAGACCACCACGCGCTTGCCCTTGAAATCGAACATCCCCGTCCTCCCCCTCAATCCCGTGCGCGCCAGGCGGCGATCAGCGCCGCCGATGTCATCAGGTCCGCGTATTTCTGCCCCATGTCGAAGAGGTTCGCCTGGTGCGGTCCGATCGCCCGGTCGCCGACGCAATCCTCGAGGCAGAGGGTGCGGAAATTGTGCTGCAGCGCATCCACCACCGTCGCCCGCACGCAGCCGGAGGTGGTGCAGCCCGCCACCGCCACCGTATCCACCCGCCGCATCGAGAGCCACCCCGCCAGCTCCGTGCCGAAGAAGGCGGAGGCATTGCGCTTGCGCAGCACCAGCTCGCCCGGCGCCGGGGCGAGTTCCGGGACGATCTGCGAGAGCGGGCTCGTCTCGGTCAGCTTGCGCAGAGTCGGCACCTTGCGGGTGAAGCCGCCGGCATCCGAGCCGTCCTCGGCATAGACCACGCGGGTGTGCACCACCGGCCAGCCCTGTTCGCGGGCGAAGGCCAGCAGCGGCACGGTCCGCCCGATGGCCGCGGCGATGTTGCCGCCGCCGAAATGCGCCGGGTCGGTGAAGCCGACCACGAAGTCGACGATGACCAGCGCCGGCGCCAGGCCGAGCCCGCTGCTCTGCCCCATCCCTTGCGCCGCGTAGATGCCGATCTCGGGATGCGTCATCCCTGGTCCCCCGTGCTGCGCCGCCGAGGCTAGCCGCATGGTGTGCGGCCGCCCAGGCGGCATGGCTTGATGGCGGCACGCGCAGGGGCATCTCTGCGGGGCATGAACATCCCCTTCCTCGACCGCCGGCCGCGCGTGGCGCTGGTCCGGCTCTCCGGCGCCATCGCCGCCCGCCCCGGCTTCGGCGGCGGCATCAGTCTCGCCGCCACCGGCCCTGTGCTGGACCGCGCCTTCGGCCTGAAGCGCCTCTCGGCGGTCTTCCTGGCCATCAACTCGCCCGGCGGGTCGCCGGTGCAGTCCAGCCTGGTCGCCGCCCGCATCCGCCGCCTGGCCGAGGAGAAAAAACTGCCCGTCATCGCCTGCGTCGAGGATGCCGCGGCCTCGGGCGGCTACTGGATCGCCTGCGCGGCGGACGAGATCGTCGCCGATCCCTCCTCCATCCTCGGCTCGATCGGCGTCATCGCTTCCGGCTTCGGTTTCCAGGGCGCGCTGGAGCGGCTCGGGGTGGAGCGGCGGCTGCGCACGGCGGGGACGGAGAAGAGCTTCTGGGACCCCTTCCGCCCCGAGACGCCGGAGGATGCGGCGCGCCTCGGGACGCTGCTCGAGGACCTGCACGGCGAATTCCGCGCCTGGGTCACGGCGCGGCGCGGGGCGCGGCTGAAGGCGCCGCCGGAGGCGCTCTTTACCGGCCGCTTCTGGCCCGGCCGCCGCGCGGTGGAGCTCGGCCTGGCGGACCGGCTCGGCGATGCGGCGGGGGAGGCGAAGCGGCGCTTCGGCGACACGGTGCGGCTGATCCCGGTGGGCGGGCCGCGGCCGTCCCTGCTGCGGCGGCTGCTGCCGGGCCTGTCGGCCGAGGCGCTGCTGGCGGCGGTGGAGGAACGGGCGGCCTGGGCGAGGCTGGGGCTGTGAAGGCAAGGCCAGGAAGGAGGTATCCTCCCGTTGGACGCAGTGCGTCCAACCCTCCTCCATTTTTCCTGTGAGTCTGGTGCTCTGGTTCCGGCGCCCGCCGCGTGACGCGTGCCGGACTGACGAAAAGGAAGGGGTTCGGGGGGAATGGTCTTCCCTCCCCGATCTTCCTCATCCCCCGACCTGCCGGATCCAGTCCGGCAGGTTGTAGTAGGTGCTGACCCGCGTGATCCGTCCCCCATCCACCTCGAGGAAGGCGCCGGCCGGCAGGCTGTAGCGCTGCCCCCTGGCCTCCGGCAGGCCGGGATCGGTCGCCAGGTACTCGCCCTCCACCCGGAATTCCGCCGCGGCGCGGCGCCCGGCCCTGTCCACCATCACCACCAGGTCGCGGATCGCCTCCCGGTAGGATTGGTCCATCTTGGCCAGGAAGGCGCGGAAGGCCGGCTTGCCCGCCTCGCGCGGCCCCTGGTTGATGTCGTGGACCACCTCCTCGGCCAGCAGCGCCAGCATGGCCTCCCGGTCGCCGGCGTCGAAGGCGGCGTAATAGGCCCGGATCAGGCGTTCCGTGTCGGTCATGGGCGTCCTTCCTCTCTCCCCTGGGGCGGCACCCACTATGTTCGGCGGCGCCGGCATGGCAAAAGCCGCCGCATGTCGACCGCCGCCACTCTCCAGCCCCCCGCCAAGCCCCCCAGCTTCCAGGAGCTCATCCTCCGGTTGCACGCTTATTGGTCGGCCGAAGGCTGCGTCATCCTGCAGCCCTACGACATGGAGGTCGGCGCCGGCACCTTCCACCCGGCGACCACGCTGCGGGCGCTCGGCCCCAAGCCCTGGCGCGCGGCCTATGTCCAGCCCTCCCGCCGCCCGGCCGACGGACGCTACGGCGAGAACCCCAACCGGCTGCAGCACTACTACCAGTACCAGGTGATCCTGAAGCCGAGCCCGGCCGACCCGCAATCGGCGCTGATCGGCAGCTACCGCGCCATCGGCCTCGACCCCCTGGTGCACGACATCCGCTTCGTCGAGGACGATTGGGAGAGCCCGACGCTCGGCGCCTGGGGCCTCGGCTGGGAGGTCTGGTGCGACGGGATGGAGGTGACCCAGTTCACCTATTTCCAGCAGGTCGGCGGCATCCCCTGCGAGGTCCCGTCCTGCGAGCTGACCTACGGGCTCGAGCGCCTCGCGATGTACATCCAGGGCGTCGAGAACGTCTACGACCTCGACTTCAACGGCCAGGGCGTCTCCTACGGGGAGGTCTTCAAGCGGGCCGAGGTGGAGTACAGCCACCACAACTTCACCCACGCGAACGTGGAGAAGCTGTTCCGCCACTTCCAGGACGCCGAGGAGGAATGCGCCGACCTGCTGCGCCAGGGCTTGGCGCTGCCGGCCTACGACCAGTGCATCAAGGCCAGCCACCGCTTCAACCTGCTGGACGCCCGCGGCGCCATCAGCGTGACCGAGCGCGCCGCCTATATCGGCCGGGTCCGCGCGCTGGCGAAGGGCTGCTGCGAGGCGTGGATCAAGGGCGGCGGCTAGGGTAGAACGATGTCCGGTATTCTACCATGGAGGCCCCGATGGGCCAGCTGAACATCAAGGACGAGGCGCTGATCGCCGACGCCAAGGCGCTGGCGGAACTGCTGGGCACCTCCACCACCGACGCCATCCGCCGCGCGGTGAACGACAGGCTGGCCCGCGAGCGGGTCGGCCGGGACGAGGAGAAGCGCCTCCGCTTCGAACGCATCATGGCGATCGCCAAGGAAGCCTCGCAGCTGTTCCCGCCCGGGACCAGCAGCGACCATTCCGACCTCTACGACGAGGACGGGCTGCCCCGGTGATCATCGATACCTCCGCCATCATGGCGATCCTGCGCGACGAGCCGGACGCCCCCCGGCTTGGCGAGGCGCTCACCCAGGCGGCCTCCGTCTCCATCTCGGCCGCGACCCTGGTGGAGGCCTGCATGGTGGCGGAAGGACGGGCCGGCCCCCCGGTGCGGGACCGGCTGGAGCGGTTGCTCGCGGCAGGCCGTGTCGAGGTCATCCCCTTCACCGCCGAGCACGCCGCCGTGGCCGCCGATGGCTGGCGCCGCTTCGGCAAGGGCCGCCACCCCGCCGGCCTCAACCTCGGCGACTGCTTCGCCTATGCCCTGGCCAGGTCGCGCGGCGAGCCGCTGCTGTTCAAGGGCGACGACTTCTCCAAGACCGACGTAAAGGCCGCGCTCCAGCCCCATGCCTGAACTCCTGATCGAGCTCTTCTCCGAGGAAATCCCGGCCCGCATGCAGGCGCGGGCGGCGGAGGAGCTGTGCGCGGCGCTGCAGAAGGCCCTGGCGCCGCTGATGACCCAGGCGCCGCGGCCGCTGTTCGGCCCGCGCCGCATCGCCGCGCTGGGCGAGATCGCGGCGCGCGCCGAGACCCCGGGCAAGGAGGAGCGCGGGCCGCGCATCGGCGCCCCCGACGCGGCGCTGGACGGGTTCCTCCGCAAGCATGGCGCGATGCGCGAGCAGCTGGTCCAGGAAGGCCAGTTCTGGCTGCTGCGGAAGCCGGGCCAGGTGATGGAGGCCGCGGCCCTGGTGGCGGCGAAGCTGCCCGGGCTGCTGCGCGGCTTCGCCTGGCCGAAGTCGATGCGCTGGGGCACCAGCGACTTCGCCTGGGTGCGGCCGCTGCAGCGCATCCTCTGCGTGCTCGACGGCCAGCCGGTGCCCTTTGCGCTGGCGCAAGGCGAGGACGCGGTGCATGGCTAAGCGCCGCCGGTCTGACGGAGGGGCATCGCGTGCTGGCGGGAACCGAGCCCTTCCCGGTGCGGTCCTTCGCCGACTATGCCGAGGGGCTGCGCGCCCGCTTCGTCATCGCCGACGCCGCCGAGCGCGAGCGGATCATCGAGCGCGGCATCGATGCGCTGGCCGCCGCCGAGGGGCTGGAGGTGGTGCCCGACCGCGGCCTGCTGGCCGAGGTCGCCGGGCTGGTGGAATGGCCGGTGCCGCTGCTCGGCCGCATCGACGCGGCCTTCATGGACCTGCCGCCCGAGGTCATGCGGACCTCGATGCGGGTCAACCAGCGCTACTTCGCCCTGCGCCACAAGGATGGCCGGGCCGCGGCGCGCTTCGCCGTGGTGAGCAACATCACCCCGCGCGACGGCGGCGCGGCGATCGTCGCCGGGAACGAGCGGGTGCTGCGGGCGCGGCTGTCGGATGCGCGCTTCTTCTGGGACCAGGACCTGAAGCAGCCGCTGGAGAGCTATCTGGCGAAGCTGGAGGACGTGGTCTTCCACGCCAGGCTCGGCACCCAGGGCCAGCGGGTGCGGCGGCTGGAACGGCTGGCCGGGCTGGTCGCGCCGCTGGTCGGCGCCGACCCCGCCCTGGCGTCGCGGGCGGCGAAGCTGGCCAAGGCGGACCTGGCGACCGGCATGGTCGGCGAGTTCCCCGAGCTGCAGGGGGTGATGGGCCGCTACTACGCGCTGGCCGGCGGCGAGGACCCCCGCGTGGCGGAGGCGGTCGGGATGCATTACCGGCCGCTCGGCCCGGGCGACGCGGTGCCGGCCGAGCCGGTCGCGGTGGCGGTGGCGCTGGCCGACAAGCTCGACCAGCTGGTCGGTTTCTTCGCGGTGGACGAGCGCCCGACCGGATCGGGCGACCCCTATGCGCTGCGCCGCGCCGCGCTCGGCATCATCCGGCTGATCCGGGAGAACGGGCTGCGGCTGCCGCTGGCCGGGCTGATCGGGGAGGCCTTCTTCGGCTACCCGCAATCCACCGGGACCACCGCCAGCCCGGAATTCGGCATGGCCGTCGCGGCCGAGACCATGAAGGCCGGCTGGCAGCCGCCCGCCGGGTCGGCCCACCCGCCGATGGTCGCCGCCTTCGCCGCCGGGCTGCTCGACTTCCTGGTCGAGCGCCTGCGCGTCCAGCTCCGCGCCGAGGGCGCCCGGCACGACATCCTCACCGCCGTCTTCGGCGCCGCGCCGGATGACGACCTGGTGCGGCTGCTGGCCCGCTCGGACGCGCTGGCCACCATGGTCGCCACCCCGGACGGGGCCAACCTGCTGGCGGCCTACAAGCGGGCCGCCAACATACTGCGCATGAGAGACCCGCAAGGACGGCCCGCATGACGGTCCGGTCGACCCCGCGCGTTTCGTCACCGGCGCCGAACGGGCGCTGGGCGAGGCGGTGGCCGGCACCGACGCCGCCGTCCGCGCCGCCCTGGCCGCGGAGGACTTCCTGGCGGCGATGGCGCAGCTTGCCAGCCTGCGCGCCCCGGTCGATGCCTTCTTCGACCAGGTCGTGGTAAACGATGCGGACCCGCAACTCCGCGCCAATCGCCTGCGTTTGCTGCATAAGCTCTGCGCCGCCATGGATGCGGTCGCGGATGTCTCGAAAATCGAAGGTTGAAACACTCCGGGTGCATTGACGCCGCGCTCATGCAAGGCTGCGCCGAACGCCCGGCATCCGGAAGCCAAGGGGAACATCGCCGATGAGCAAGTGGGTCTACAGCTTCGGCGCCGGCCATAACGAAGGCAAGGCGGAGATGCGCAACCTGCTGGGCGGCAAGGGCGCCAACCTGGCCGAGATGGCCAGCATCGGCCTGCCCGTGCCCCCGGCTTCACCATCACGACCGAGGTCTGCACCTACTACTACGACCACCAGAAGCAGTACCCGCCGGAGCTGCGCGACCAGGTCGGCCAGGCGCTGGCGCTGATCGAGGGCGCGGTCGGCGCGAAATTCGGCGATACCCACAAGCCGCTGCTGGTCTCGGTCCGCTCCGGCGCCCGGGTGTCCATGCCGGGCATGATGGACACTGTCCTCAACCTCGGCCTGAACGACCAGACCGTGGAAGGCCTCGCCACCGCCTCGGGCGACCCGCGCTTCGCCTGGGACAGCTTCCGCCGCTTCATCCAGATGTATGGCAGCGTCGTGCTCGGCGTCGACCACCACCGGTTCGAGGAGATCATCGAGCATGTGAAGCTCGACCGCGGCGTGGTGGAGGACACCCACCTGACCGCGCAGGACTGGCACCGCGTGGTGGACGGCTACAAGGAGATGGTGGCCGAGGTCACCGGCAAGCCCTTCCCGATGGACCCGTCAGAGCAGCTCTGGGGCGCGATCGGCGCCGTCTTCGGCTCCTGGATGAACGCACGCGCCAACACCTATCGCCGGCTGCACGACATCCCGGCCAATTGGGGCACCGCGGTCAACGTCCAGGCCATGGTCTTCGGCAACATGGGCGAGGACTGCGCGACCGGCGTCTCGCTTCACGCGCGATCCCAGCACCGGCGAGAACATCTTCTACGGCGAGTACCTGATCAACGCGCAGGGCGAGGACGTGGTGGCGGGCATCCGCACGCCGCAGCCGATGGCGCAGCTCAAGGCCAAGCCGAACGAGACCAGCATGGAGGTCGCCATGCCGGCAGCCTACCAGGAGCTCGTCGCGGTCCGTGCGAAGCTCGAGCAGCACTACACGGACATGCAGGACATCGAGTTCACGGTGCAGCAGAACAAGCTGTACATGCTGCAGACCCGCAACGGGAAGCGCACCGCGGCCGCCAGCCTCAAGATCGCCGTCGACATGGCGCGGGAAGGCCTGATCTCCGAGACCGAGGCGATCAAGCGGGTCAATCCCTCCGCCCTCGACCAGCTGCTGCACCCGACGCTCGACCCCAAGGCGCCGCGCAAGCTGCTGTCGAAGGGCCTGCCGGCCTCCCCGGCGCCGCCTGCGGCACGGTGGTCTTCTCGGCGGACGAGGCCGAGCTGCGCGCCGCCAAGGGCGAGAGCGTCATCCTGGTCCGCATCGAGACCAGCCCCGAGGACATCCACGGCATGCACGCCGCCAAGGGCATCCTGACCACCCGCGGCGGCATGACCAGCCACGCGGCGGTGGTCGCCCGCGGCATGGGCCGGCCCTGCGTCGCCGGGGCCGGCGGCGTCACCGTGGACTATGGCGCCCAGGCGCTGCAGGCCGGCGGCCAGGTGGTCCGCGCCGGCGAGACCATCACGCTGGACGGCGCGACCGGCGAGATCTTCGTCGGCACCGTGGCGATGGTCGAGCCGCAGCTCTCCGGCGACTTCGCCGCGCTGATGGAATGGGCCGACAAGGTGCGCCGGCTGAAGGTGCGCGCCAATGCCGAGACGCCGCTCGATGCCGACACCGCGCGCAATTCGGCGCCGAGGGCATCGGGCTCTGCCGCACCGAGCACATGTTCTTCGACCCGGCGCGCATCGGCGCGGTGCGGCAGATGATCATGTCGGAGACCGAGACCGGCCGGCGCGAGGCGCTGTCCCGCCTGCTGCCCTTCCAGCGGAAGGACTTCGCCGACCTCTTCCGCATCATGGTGGGGCTGCCCGTCACCATCCGGCTGCTCGACCCGCCGCTGCACGAGTTCCTGCCGCATTCCGAGGCGGAGATCGCCGATGTGGCGGGCTCGCTCGGCACCGACGTCGCCACCATGCAGCGCCGCGCGGCGGAGCTGGCCGAGGCCAACCCGATGCTCGGCCACCGCGGCTGCCGGCTCGGCATCTCCTACCCCGAGATCTACGAGATGCAGGCCCGCGCCATCTTCGAGGCCGCCGTCGAGGTGGCGAAGGAGAGCGGCGCCGCGCCGGTGCCGGAGATCATGATCCCGCTGGTCGCCACGCGGCGGGAGCTCGAGATCACCCACAACCAGGTGGACAAGGTGGCGCAGGAGGTCTTCGCCGAGACCGGCCACCACATCGAGTACTACGTGGGCACGATGATCGAGCTGCCGCGCGCGGCACTGACCGCGGACAGGATCGCCGAGGTCGCCGACTTCTTCAGCTTCGGCACCAACGACCTGACCCAGACGGTCTTCGGCCTGTCACGCGACGATGCCGGCAAGTTCCTGCCGCTCTATGTCGAGAAGGGCATCATGCCGAAGGACCCCTTCGTCTCGATCGACATCGACGGCGTCGGCGCCCTGGTGAAGATCGCCAAGGAGAAGGGCCGCTCGGTGAAGCCCGACCTCAAGCTCGGCATCTGCGGCGAGCATGGCGGCGACCCGGCCTCGATCCAGTTCTGCGAGGAGGCCGGGCTCGACTACGTCTCCTGCTCGCCCTACCGGGTGCCCGTCGCCCGACTGGCGGCGGCGCAAGCGGCGCTGACCGGCGGCGGCGGCGACCGCACCGCCTGAGCGTGCTGGCCCGGCGCGGCAAGGCCGCCGCGCCGGGCGCCTCGTTCCGCAGCCCCCGGCAACCCGCGCGCCCCGGCCCCCGTTGGCCCGGGATCACGGGAGACATCGCCATGCCGGACGACCAGCAGACCCCGCAGCCGAAGCAGCGCCAGGACCACCAGCCCGGCACCGAGGCGGAGATGCGGCCGCAGCCGCAGGACCGCATGGAGCACTGGAAGGCGAGCGGGAAGCTCAGCGGCAAGATCGCGCTCGTCACCGGCGGCGACAGCGGCATCGGCCGGGCCGTCGCCATCGGCTTCGCCAAGGAGGGCGCCGATGTCGCGGTGCTCTACCTCGATGAGCACGAGGATGCCGCGGAGACGAAGCGGCATGTCGAGGCCGCCGGCCGCACCTGCGTGACGATCGCCGGCGATGTCGGCGATCCGGGCTTCGCGCGCGAGGCGGTGGACCAAGCGGCGCAGGCCCTCGGCGGGCGCATCGACATCCTGGTGAACAACGCCGCCGAGCAGCATGTCTGCGAGGATTTCGCCGAGATCCCCGAGGCCCAGGTGGAGCGCACCTTCCGCACCAACATCCTCGGGATGTTCTGGGTGACCAAGGCGGCGCTGAAGCACATGCCCGCCGGCAGCGCGATCATCAACACCACCTCGATCACCGCCTTCAAGGGCAGCCCGCAAGCTGGTGGACTATGCCAGCACCAAGGGGGCGATCCTCGCCTTCACCCGCAGCCTGTCCCAGGCGCTGTTCCAGCAGAAGCGGATCCGGGTGAACGCGGTGGGCGCCGGGGCCGATCTGGACCCCGCTGATCCCGGCGAGCTTCGACGAGGAGAAGACGGCGAAGCATGGCGAGAGCGCCGGGATGGGCCGCGCCGGCCAACCGGACGAGGTGGCGCCGAGCTACATCTTCCTCGCGGCCGAGAGCGACAGCTCCTACATCAACGGGCAGACGCTGCACCCGAATGGCGGGAGCGTGGTCAACGCGTAAGGCTGGGGGAGAAGGTATCCTCCCCCGTTGGACGCATGCGTCCAACCCCTCATCTATTTCTGTGAGTCTGGTATTTCTGTGAGGTCTGGCACTCGCCGCGTGGCGGCGGCCGACTCAGAAAAAGGAAGGGTGGGGTTCGGGGAGGGAATGCTTTTCCCTCCTCGACCTTTCTTCAGATCCACCGCCTGACCCGCCCCATATACGCCATATACGGCGCCCCGAACCGCGCCCGCAGATACGTCTCCTCCCGCGCCACCACATGCCGGTCCAGCACCAGAAAGCACAGCACCAGCGCCAGCCAGGGCCAGAGGTCGCCCCAGTGCAGCGCGAAGCCAGCCGTCACCGCCAGGAAGCCGAGGTAGATCGGGTTGCGGCTGAGGCGGAAGGGCCCGCGTTCCAGCAGCGCCTTGTCGGGCTTGTCCGGCCGCGGGTCGGTGCCGGCGCGGACCATCGTCGCCACCGTCCAGACCGAGAGCGCCATGCCGAGCGCCATCAGCAGCGCGGCGAGGTTCGGGGCCGGCGTGCTGACCGGCACCGGCACGGCGCGACGCAGCAGCCAGCCGGTCCCGACCAGCAGCCCGACCAGGATCGGTGGCGGGACCCGGACGCCGGGGCCGTGCAGGTCGGGGCCGTGGTCGTCAGGGGCGGATATAGGCGAAGCCTTCCTGCTGCAGCCGGGTCAGCTCGACCACTCCGGCCGGGACGACGTCGCCCTCCGGCACCGCCAGCAGCGCCTCGCGGGCGACCTTCTGGCCGCGCAGGCTGTTGCCGCAGACCAGGAAGCGGGCGCCGCGGCGGCGCAGCGCGGTGACATCGGCGCCGAGCTCGGGATTGCCCGCGGCGTCCAGCAGCAGGCGGATGCCGGTCGAGTTCAGCAGGCAGACCAGTTCCAGCCCGTCCCCGACCACGTCGAGATGGTTGCGCATGTTGCCGAGCGCGGTGCGCCAATGCGCGTGGTCCGGCCCGCCCTCGTCCCCGACATGGTAGACGACGCGCTGGCGGATGGGCGCCGCGGCGGCGATGCCCGCGGGGGCGGCGGCCAGGGCAATCCCGGCGGCAAGGCGGCGACGTTGCATGGGTTCGGTCCTCCTGGGCAGCAGCCTACACCGCCGGCTCGCGCGCCGGCAGCACCATCCAGCCGGGGATGCGGGGGTCAGCGCCGCCTCGCCGCAGGCCAGCGGGCGGCCGTCCAGCGCCTCCAGCCGCAATCGCGCGATGCCCATGCCGTCGCGGCCGGAGCGCATCTCGCCAACCTCCGCCCCGCCCGCGAGCACCGGGGTGCCGGGGCGGGCAGCGGGCCCGCCACCGCCACCGGCACCAGCCGGCGCTTCAGCAGGCCGCGATACTTGGTCCGCGCGGTCAGCTCCTGGCCCATGTAGCAGCCCTTGGCCCAGGAGACGCCGTGCAGCTCGTCATAGCCGGCCTCGAGCAGCACGGTCTGCTCGGGCACCAGGTCGCGCGTGCCCTCCGGCAGGCCGAGCGCCAGGCGGTGCCGGTCCCAGTCCTCCGGCGTCGCGTCAGTCGGCAATGGCACAGGCGCCAGGGCGCGCCAGCCGGCCTCCGGCAGCCGCGGGTCGGGCGCGGCGATCATGCCGGCCGGGACCGGCGCACCGCCCCAGCCGGCATGCACGGCGAAATCCGCCGAGGCGTCGCGGACCGCGACCCTCGACCGCAGCCGGAAGCGGGACAGCTTCTGCGCCAGCATCGGCGCCTGCGCCCGCTCGACATCCAGTAGCAGCCGCTCCCCTCCGCCAGGATGAGGAACTCCGCCAGCCACTTGCCCTGCGGGCTCAGCAGCGCGGCGAAGACCGCCGTGCCGGGGCCGGCCCCGGCGACGTCGTTGGTGACCAGGCCCTGGAGGAAGGCGGCGCGGTCCTCGCCCGTCACCTCCACCACGCCCCTATCGGGCAGATACGCGATCGGCATGGTGTGCAGGTGGGCGATCCCCCGCCGGCTGCAACGGGTGCCCATCGGCGTGCCGGCGTGTTACAGGCGCGGCGCCGTGCGCATCCTCTTCATCACCTCCACCCGGATCGGCGATGCCGTGCTGTCCACCGGGCTGCTGGACCACCTGATCCGGACCTACCCCCACGCCAAGGTGGTGGTGGCCTGCGGCCCGGTGGCCGAGGGCGTCTTCGCCCGCATGCCCAACCGCGCCTGGACCATCGTGCTGACCAAGCGCCGCTTCCGGGCGCATTGGTGGAGGCTGTGGCGCGAGGTGGCCGGGCAGCGCTGGGACATCGTGGTGGACCTGCGGGGCTCGGCCTTTTCCTGGCTGGTGCGGGCGAAGCGGCGCTACGTGCTGCGCGGCGGGCGGCAGCCGGGGCATCGCCTCGCGCATCTCGGTGCGCTGCTCGGCCTCGACCCGCCGCCGCTGCCGGTCGCCTGGTTCGGCCCGGCGGAGCGGGCGCGGGCGGCGGCGCTGCTGCCCGGCGAAGGCGCGTGGATCGGCCTCGGCCCCACCGCCAATTGGGATCGCAAGGTCTGGCCGGCCGAGCGCTTCGTGGCGCTGTTCCGTGCGCTGACAGCGCCGGGCGCGCCGCTGGAGGGGCGCGCGCCGCCATCCTCGGCGGGCCGGGGGCGCAGGAACGCGCCATGGCCGCGCCGGTGCTGGCGGCGCTGGGCGAGCAGGCGGTGGACCTGGTCGGCGGGCTCTCCCTGCCGGAGGTCGCGGCGGTGCTGGCGCGCTGCGCCCTCTTCGTCGGCAATGACAGCGGGCTGATGCACCTCTCGGCCGCGACCGGCACGCCGACCCTCGGCCTCTTCGGCCCCTCGCCGGTCGAGGCCTATGCGCCCGCCGGGCGCCGCACCGCGACGGCCGTCGCGCCGGGCAGTCCCGGGCTCGACAGCATGCCGGGGCTGACGCTCGAGCTGGCGCTGGCGGCGGCGGAGCGGCTGCTGGCGGCGAAGGTGCCTGCGTGACCCTGCCCCGCATCTCGGCGCTCGTCGTTGCCCGGAACGAGGAAACCCGGCTGCCGGCCTGCCTGGCGAGCCTGGCCGAGGCCGACGAGATCCTCGTCGTGCTCGACCGCAGCACCGATGCCAGCGCCGGGATCGCCCGCGCCCATGGCGCCCGCCTGCTGGAGGGCGGCTGGGAGCTGGAGGGCGAGCGCCGCAATGCCGGCATCGCCGCCTGCAGCGGCGACTGGATCCTTGAAGTGGACGCCGACGAGCGGGTGCCGCCTGCGCTCTGGGCCGAGGTCAGGCGCGTCGTCGCGGCCTCCCCGCACGCCTTCCACCGGGTGCGGATCGACAATTACGTCGGCGAGCGGCTGATCCTGCATGGCTGGGGCGGCAGCTTCGGCACCACGCTCAAGCCCATCCTGTTCCGCCGCGGCGCCAAGCACTGGCGCGGCCAGCGCGTCCATCCCGGGCTCGACTGGACCGGCACCGAGGGCGCGCGGATCACCGCGCACGGCATCCGGCACGAGGTGGACCGCGACATCTCCGACATGCTGCGGCGGCTCGACAAGTATTCCTCGGCCAAGGCGGCCGACCTGCTGGCGGCGGGGAAGATCGGCTCCTTGCCCGACAACCTGCGGCGCTGCGTCTCCCGCTGGATCAAGTGCTATGTCGGGCGCAGGGGCTACAGGGAGGGCGGCTGGGGCCTGCTGATCGCGCTCTGCGCCGGGCTCTTCCCGCTGCTCTCCCACCTCAAGGCCAGGCTCGAGCCGGAGCGGCACCGGCCGGCCCCGCCGGGCTGATGCGGGTCGTGCCGGAGGCGCGCGGATGCGCATAGTCCTGGCCACCGAAGGCCCGCGGCTCGGCGCGGGCGTGCTGGGCGACCGGCCGCTGGGCGGCGTCGAGACCGCCTTCGCCCTGCTTGCCGCGGCCTTCGCCCGGCGCGGGCACGAGGTGGAACTGCGCGCCGGCACCGGGCCCGCCGAGGCCCGCGACGGGCTGCGCTGGGCGCCGCTGGCGCCCGGCGGGGCGCCGGCCGGCCTCGTCGTCGCCAACCGCCTGCCGCGGCTGTTCCGGGCGCTGCCACGCGGGCGGCGGGTGCTCTGGCTGCACAACCCGGGCAACTACCTGCGCAAGCCGCGCCACCTGCTGCCGCTGCTGGCCGCCTGGCCGCGCGTCGTCACCCTCGGCCCCTCGCATTCCGCCAGCCTGCCGGCCTGGCTGCCGCTGCGCCCGGCCGAGATCCCGCTGGCCCTGGCGCCGCCCTTCGACGCGCCGGTGGCCCCCGGCCGCCGCCGCCGCCGGTCGCCATCTTCGCCTCCAACCCGGCTGCGCGGGCTCGACTGGCTGCTCGACCTCTGGGCCGCCCGCATCCACCCGGCGTTGCCGCTGGCGGAGTTGCACCTGTACACCGGGGCGGCCACCTATGGCGGCGATGCCCGCCTCGCCGCCCGCGCGGCGCCGGTGCTCGCCCGGGCCGCCGGCATGGCCGGCCAGGGTGTCCGCGTCTTCGATCCCCTGCCGCGGCCCGTCCTGGCCGCCCGGCTCAGCGAGGCCCGCCTGATGCTCTATCGCGGCGATCCCGGCGAGACCTTCTGCCTCGCTTTGGCCGAGGCCCAGGCGACCGGCCTGCCCGCCGTGGTCACGCCGCTCGGCGCGGTGGCGGAGCGGGTGGCGGATGGCGTGACCGGCGTCGTCGCCCGCAGCGACGCGGCCGCGGCCGTGGCGGCGATCCGCCTGCTGTCGGAGGATGCTGCCTGGTCCGCGATGCACCGCGCCGCCCTGGCGCGCGGCCCCGGCCCGGGCTGGGACGAGGTCGCCGCCCGTTTCGAAGCCCTGGCATGACCACCATCGCCCCCTTGCGCATCGCGCATGTGATGGCCGGCGCCGCCATGGGCGGCGCCGAGGCCTTCTACGAGCGCCTCGTCCTGGCCCAGCATGCCGCGGGGAGGAGGTGCTGGCGGTGATCCGGCGGGAGGCGGGGCGAGCGCGGCGGCTGCGGGACGGCGGGCTGCAGCCGGTGGAGCTGCTCCATGGGCGGCTATTTCGATCTGGTGACCCGGCCGCGGCTCGGCCGGGCGCTGGCCGCCCACGCGCCGCGCGTGGTGGTGGCCTGGGCCAACCGGGCGGGGCGCCATGCCGGCGCGGTGAAGCGGCGCGGCGCGCCCTGGACCCTGGTCGGCCGGCTCGGCGGCTACTACGACCTGAAGTACTACCGCCATTGCGACCACCTGGTCGGCAATACGCGGGACCTGCGCGACTGGATCATCGGCCAGGGCTGGCCCGCCGCGCGCACCCACTTCGTGCCCAATTTCGCGCATGACTTCGCCGGCCTCGCCCCCGCCGCGCTGCCGGCGCCGGCCGGGGCGCCGCGTCTGCTCGCGCTCGGCCGGCTGCATGCCAACAAGGGGTTCGATACGCTGCTGCGGGCGCTGGCGCGGCTGCCCGGCGCGCATCTCTCGCTGGCCGGGGAGGGACCCGAGCGCGCCGCGCTGGAAGGCCTGGCGGCGGAGCTCGGCCTGGCCGGGCGCGTCGCCTTCCTCGGCTGGCGGCGGGATACCGGGGCGCTGCTGGCCGCCTGCGACGTCTTCGTCTCGCCCGTCGCGGCACGAGCCGCTGGGCAATGTGGTGCTGGAAGCCTGGTCCGCCGCCCGCCCGGTCGTCGCCGCCGCGGCGCAGGGGCCGGTCGAGCTGATCCGCGACGGGGAGACGGGATTGCTGGTGCCGAAGGACGACCCCGCCGCGCTGGCCGCCGCCATCGCCGGGCTGCTCGACGGGCCGGCCCGCGCGGCCGGCCTTGCCGCCGCCGGCCGCGCCGAATTCCTCCGCGCCCATGCCGAGGCGCCGGTCCTCGCCCGCTGGCGCGAGTTCATCCAAGCCGTGGAGCCCCGCTGATGTGCGGCCTGGCCGGCCTCGCCCTGCGCCAGGGGCTCACGCCGGACGGCACGGCGCTGGAGGCGCTGACCCGCGCGCTGGCGCATCGCGGCCCGGACGGCGCCGGCCACCATGTCGCGGGCAGCGTGGCGCTGGCGCATACCCGGCTCGCGATCATCGACCTCGTCACCGGCGACCAGCCGCTCTTCGCCGGCCCGGCCGCGCTGGTCGCCAATGGCGAGGTCTACAACTACCGCGAGCTGCGCGCGGCGAACCAGCTTCGCTGCGCGACGCAGAGCGACTGCGAGCCGCCGCTGCATCTCTGGCGACGCGACGGCATCGGCTTCGCCGAGGGGCTGCGCGGCATGTACGCGATCGCCGTGCAGGACCGCGCGGCGCGGCAGGTGGTGCTGGCGCGCGATCCCTTCGGCATCAAGCCGCTCTACACCGCGGAAGTGCCGGGCGGCATCGCCTTCGCGTCGGAGCCGCAGGCGCTGGTCGCCGCCGGGCTGGTGCGGCCGCGCGTCCGCGCCGCGGCGCGGGCCGAGCTGCTGCAGCTGCGATCCACCACCGGCGCCGAGACCATCTTCGAGGGCATCACCCGCGTGCTGCCCGGCGAGACCATCGTCATCGCCGATGGCGCGGTGACCGAGCGGCGCCGCCGCGCCGCGCTGCCGGAAGGCGGGCCGGAGAGCATCACCGCCGAGGCCGCGCTCGCCCGGCTGGACGCGGCGCTGGAGGAGAGCGTGCTGCTGCACCAGCGCAGCGACGTGCCCTATGGCATGTTCCTGTCGGGCGGCGTCGACAGCGCCACGGTGCTGGCGATGATGGCGCGGCTCAACGAGCGGCCAGTTCTCACCTTCACCGCCGGCTTCGACGTGCCCGGCGCGGCCGACGAGCGCGCCCAGGCCGCGGCGCTGGCGAAGTCGGCCGGCGCGCGGCACGTCACCGTCGCCGTCACCGAGGCGATGGTCTGGCGCGAGCTTCCGAAGATCGTCGCCGCCATGGACGACCCGGCGGCCGACTACGCCATCATCCCCACCTGGTTCCTGGCGCAGCGGGCGCGGCAGGAGGTGAAGGTGGTGCTCTCCGGCGAGGGCGGCGACGAGCTGTTCGGCGGCTATGGCCGCTACCGCGCGGCGATGCGGCCCTGGTGGCTGGGCGGCAAGGCGCCGCGCGGGCATGGCAGCTTCGACCGCGTGGACGTGCTGCGCGCGCCGCCGACCGGCTGGCGCGACGGCATCGGCGCGGCCGAGGCGGCGGCGGCGACGCCCGGGCGGACGAGGCTGCAGGCGGCGCAGGCGCTCGACATCGCCGACTGGCTGCCGAACGACCTGCTGATCAAGCTCGACCGTTGCCTGATGGCGCATGGGGTCGAGGGCCGCACGCCGCTGCTGGATGCCGGCGTCGCCGCCGCCGCCTTCCGCCTGCCGGATGCGCTGAAGGTGCAGGGCCACACCGGGAAATGGCTGCTGCGGCAATGGCTGGCGCAGCACATGCCGGCAGCGACCCCTTCGCCCCGAAGCAGGGCTTCACCGTGCCGGTCGGCGCCTGGATCGAGAAGGTGGGCGACCGGCTCGGCCCGCTGGTCGCGGCCCAGGCCGGCATCGCCGAGATCGCCCGGCCGGACCGGGTGGCGTCGCTGTTCCGCCATGCCGGCGGCGACAAGCACAAGGGCTTCGCCGCCTGGCACCTGCTGTTCTACGCGCTCTGGCACCGCCGCCATGTCGAGGGGCGGCGGAGCGAGGGCGACGTCTTCGAGGCGCTGGCGCGCTAGAAGACCTTCTCGATCAGGAACATCAGCACGACGCTGCCGATGGCGGCGGCGCCGACCATCAGGACCGCGCGGTTGCCCTCGGCCTCCAGCCGGTTGAGGTAGCCCGTCCTGTTCGTGTCGTATGCCATGGCCGTGCCTTCCCTTTGCATCGCACCCGTCCTGCGCGGGGCTGGAGGAAAAACGTGGCCTTCGCCGCGGCGGTTGCCGGATGGTCCGCCAGCGTGACCATGGCTACCGCCAGCGCGGCGGGCTGGGCTATAGGCTGGGGCCCGCACCCGAGAGGAGGATCCCCGCCCCATGACCAGCTACGACCTCATCCTGCGCGGCGGCGCCTGCGTGCTGCCCTGGGGCGTCGAGACCACCGATGTGGGCGTGCGGGAGGGGCGGATCGCCGCGCTCGGCGACCTGCGCGCCGCGCATGCGGCGAACGAGGTCGATTGCCGCGGCCTGCATGTGCTGCCGGGGCTGATCGACGCGCATGTCCATCTGCGCGACCCGGGCGACCCGGCGGTGGAGGACCTGTCGCACGGCACCAGGGGCGCGCTGCTCGGCGGCCTGACGGCGGTCTTCGACATGCCGAACACCGCGCCCAGCATCACCGACCGGGAGCGGCTGGACTGGAAGCGCGGCTACCTGGATGGCCGCGCCTGGGTCGATGTCGGCATCTATGTCGGCGCCAGCATGAGGAATATCGGCGAGCTGGCCGCGCTGGAGATGCAGCCCAATGTCTGCGCGGTGAAGGTCTTCGCCGGCAGCAGCACCGGCGACCTGCTGGTGGCCGACGATGCCTCGCTGGAAGCGGTGATGCGCAGCGGCCGGCGCCGCATCTGCTACCATTCGGAAGACGAGTACCGGCTGCAGGAGCGGAAGCCGCAATCCACCTCCGGCATGCCGCACCGCAACCACATGGTCTGGCGCGACGTGGAATGCGCCTTCCTCGGCACCCGGCGGCTGATGGCGCTGGCGCGGAAGACCGGGCGTCCCGCGCATATCCTACATGTGTCAACGGCCGAGGAGCTCGACTACCTCCGCGACTTCCGCGACCTCTGCACGGTCGAGGTGCTGCTGAACCACCTGACCCAGACCGACGAGGCCTATGACCGCCTCGGCGGCTATGCGGTGATGAACCCGCCGATCCGCGACCAGCGCCACATGGACGCGGCCTGGGCGGCGGTCGCCGACGGGCGGGTGGATGTGGTCGGGTCCGACCATGCGCCGCACAGCCGCGCGGCGAAGGAACGCCCCTGGCCGGATTGCGCCGCGGGGCTGACCGGGGTGCAGACCATCGTGCCGCTGATGCTCGACCATGTCAGCGCCGGGCGGCTCTCGCTCTCGCGTCTCGCGGACCTGATGTGCGCCGGCCCGGCCCGGGTCTATGGCGTGACGGGCAAGGGGCGGCTGGCCGCCGGCTACGACGCCGACTTCACCATCGTCGACATGAAGAAGCAGCGGACGATCGAGGAGAACTGGATCGTCTCGCCCTGCGGCTGGACGCCCTTCGCCGGGCATGGCTGCACGGGCTGGCCGGTGATGGCGATCCTGCGCGGCGAGGTGGCGATGCGCGAGGACGAGGTGATCGGCGCGCCGCGCGGCCAGGGCGTGGCCTTCCTCGAGGCGCGGGGCTGACAGGAAGGTTGGGGAGGCAAACAGGCAGTCCCTCCCCAAGCCCCGCCGTTTCGTTTTGCGGGTCGGGTGCCGGCCAGCCGTCATCGCGTTCCCGTGTTTTCGTCGACGCGATGCCCTGGCGCACGCTGCGGCACGTGCCGAGCCTGCCAGGCTCCGCGCCGCATAGGGGAGGACGAACCGATGAGTGGCTCCTACAAAGGCGCCTGCTTCTGCGGCGCGGTCGAGATCGAGGTGACCGGGGCGCCGAATGCGATGGGCTACTGCCACTGCCGGTCCTGCCGGTCCTGGTCGGGCGGGCCGGTGAACGCCTTCAGCCTCTGGTCGCCGGATGCGGTGAAGGTCACCAAGGGTGCCGAGCACGTGGCGACCTTCGCCAAGACCGAGATGAGCCACCGGCAATTCTGCAGCAAGTGCGGCGGCCACCTGATGGCGCAGCACCCGCCGCTGCAGATGGTGGACGTCTTCGCCGCCACCATCCCGGACCTCGCCTTCCAGCCGGCCGTGCACGTCGATTACGGCGAGACGGTGCTGCGGATGAAGGACGGGCTGCCGAAGCTGAAGGACTTCCCGGCGGAGTTCGGCGGCTCGGGCGAGATGGTGCCCGAGTAGGGTTAGCCGTCGAGCCGGCCGGCCTTCGCCCGCTCCGCCTCCCGCCGCCAGTCCTCGGTCGTCTTCACCACCGGGCGCGGCGGGCCGGCATAGGGGTCGACCTGCGACTGCGTGGCGGCGATGGCGCGGCAATCCTCGCACATCTCGAGCACCGCGAGGCGCGCCGGGTCGGCGAACATCCAGTGGCCGGAGGCGGTGAGCTTCGCCTTCACCCGGTCGATGCTGCTGCGGGTGCCGAAGGCCTTCGCGCAGACGGTGCAATGCGCCGGCGGCTCCGCCTTCACCACCACCGAGCTGCGCCGCGGCCGCGGTGAAGTTCAGCCGCGGCTCGAGCGTGATGACCTTCTCCGGGCAGGTCGCGGCGCAGAGGCCGCATTGCACGCAGGCATCCTCGAGGAAGCGAAGCTCCGGCGTCTCCGGATTGGCGCTGAAGGCGCCGGTCGGGCAGACCATGGTGCAGGCGAGGCAGAGGGTGCAGCCATCCGCCGCGACGCGGGCGAGGCCGAAGGGCGCGCGCTCCGGCATCGGCACCACCTCCGGCGCCGCGGGATCGCGCAGCGCGCCGAGCGCCAGGCGCAGCACCTCCCGCGGCGTGCCGAGGGCGAGGAATTGCGCCGGGGCCACGGCGCCGCGCAGCGCCAGCGGCGGGGCCAGCGCCTCCCCCATGGTGAAGGGGTCGTCGGTCTCGATCGCCGCGGCGCGCGGCAGGGCAGCGGCCAGGCCGAGCCCGTCCAGCGCCGCGGCGGCGTAGTTGAGGTTGCGGAACAGTCCCTCCGTCCCGTGCCCACGCCGGGCCGGCAGCAGCACCCGCACCCCCGCCGCGCCCCAGGCGAAGGCCGCGAGCAGGATCGCCAGGTCGGCCTGCGCCACCTCGTTCAGCCGCAGCGGCAGGACCCGGGCGGGAAGGCCCTCGCCGTGGCGGGCGAGGGCGTCGATCAGCGGCTCGCCATGGGCCGCGTCGTGCAGCAGCACCACCGCGTCGCGCCCGCCGGCCTCGGCGAAGCCCAGCCAGCAGGGCGCGCAGCCGGGCCAGGCTCGTCGCCGGCGGCGGCAGGGCATAGGTCACGGCGCCGGTCGGGCAGACCGCGGCGCAGGCGCCGCAGCCGGCGCAGATCTCGGCGCTGATGAGGACGCTGTCCTTGCCGGGGGTGATCGCCCCGGTCGGGCAGAGCTCGAGGCAGCGGGTGCAGCCGGTCCGCCGGTTGCGGCCATGCGCGCAGAGGCCGGCGTCGAAGCTGACGAAGCGCGGCTTGTCGAATTCGCCGACCAGGCCGGCGGCCGCGGCGACCGCGCGTTCCACCGCCGCCGCATCGGCCGGGTCGGCGCGGAGATAGCCCTGCCGCACCTCATGCGCCGGGAACAGCGGCGCGCCGCCGGTCAGGTCGAGGATGATGTCGCAACGGCTCGCCGCGCCGTCCTTGGCCGGGCCCCAGCGATAGGTGTCGCGGGAGGCCGGGCTCGGCGCCGCGTAGCCGTCCACGGTGACGTCGAAATTGCCGAGCCAGCCGGTCGCGTTGCGCGCCCGGCCGCGCAGCACCGGGAAGCCGGCGGTCCGCACAGGGGCGACCGGCTCCGCCCCGGTCAGCAGCACGGTCAGGTCCAGCCGGTCGGCCAGCCGCTCGGCGGCGGCGATGGCGCCGGCGTCGCGGCCGAGCACCAGCGTCACCCCCTCGCTCCGCAGCGGGACCAGCGGCACCGGCGGCAGCGGCACCGCCGCGGCGGCCAGCAGCCCGGCCATCTTCGGCCCGGCCGCCGCGCCCTCCGCGCCCAGCCGGCCTGCTCCCGCAGATTGACGAAGTCGAGCGGCGCCGTGCTGCCCGCCGCCTCGGCCTCCTGGGCGAAGAGCGGCGCCTCCTGGGTGCAGGCGACGGTGACGGGGCGGCCTTCCCCGAGCGCGCCGAGGAAGCGGTCGAGCTGGGCGCGGCAGAGCTGCTCGGCGGTGCGCAGCTCGCCCCCCGGGCAGCGCAGCCGTGGGCGAGCGCCCGGCCGTCGAGGACCATCGTGTCCTCGCAGCTGCAGACGAAGCATAGTGTTCCGCGTCCTTCCGGGGCGACGTGCCGGTCCCGCTCGGTCATCCGAAAGTCATTCTCCTCGGGGCCTCCGCCTGGGCGCGGCGGGGCAGGGCGCATATATGCCGCCGCTCAGCCGCTTGCGACCCATGGCCCGGAGCCGCTGCCGACCCTGACCCCCGACCTGCCCGACCTGCCCAGCGTCTTCGACCCCGTCCCGCTGCGCGAGGGCGGCGATGCGATGGCGCGCGCCCTGGCCCTGGCGCCGACGCGAGGGGCCGGTACGCTGGCCTGGGTGCGCTCCTCCGGCCGGGCGGAGGCGGCGGTGGTGCTGGAGCCGGAACTGCCGCTCTCGGCCGCGCGGCTCGCCTTCCTGGCCGCCGCCAACGCCCTGGCCGATGCGCTGGCGGCGGACGGCCCGCCGGAGATCCCGGTGGAATCTGCCTGGCCCGGCACGCTGCGGGTCAATGGCGCGGCCTGCGGCGCGGTCCGCCTGGCCGCCCCGCCCGGCTGCGCGGAGGATGACATCCCCGCCTGGCTGGTGGTGGGGATGGAGGCGCGGATCGCCCTGACCCTGCCGGTCGAGCCGGGCGAGCGGCCCGACCTGACTGGCCTGGCCGAGGAGGGCTGGGAGGGGCTGACCGCGGCCGAGCTGACCGCGGGCTGGGCGCGGCACCTGATGGCCGGCCTCGACGACTGGCAGGCGCGCGGCCCGCGCCGGCTGTCGGAGCACTTCCTGGCGCGGCTGATCGACGAACGCGAGGTCCCGGGCCAGCGGCGCGGGATCGATCCGGCGACGGGCGACCTGGTTCTGGATCGGGACGGGGTGCGGATCAGCCGGTCTCTGCGGGAGGCGCTGGCGTGAGGTGCGGCAAGGCAAGGCCGGGGGAGAAGGTATTCTCCCCCGGACCCCCTCATCTTTTTTTCCGAGTCCGGCACTCGCCACGCGGAAGGTCCCGACCCACAAAAGGGAAGGGAGGGGCCCGGGGAGGGAACACCTGTTTCCCTCCCCAGTCTTTCCTGCGCACCCCATGAAGCTCCCCCGCACCCTCCGCCTCGACCCCTCCGACTTCGTCGTCTTCACCGCCGCGGCCGAGCCCGGCGAATGGGCGGTGCCCGGCAGCTTCGCCTTCTGGGACGAGGATCCGGCGGCGCTGACGGGCAAGCGGCGGCAGGAATCCCGCGCCGGCTTCCTCGGCCTCGGCTCCTTCGGCTGGTCCACCCTGGTCGAGGTGGCGGAAGCGACCCCCGGGCAGCGCGAGCAGGCCGTGGCGGCGCTGGCCGGGCATATCCTGGCCGCCTATGGCGCGCCGGACGCCGCCGCCGCCCGCGCCGCGGCGGAGGAGGAGATCGGCTTCGCCGCCTCGCTCTGCGACCACCCGCCCGGCACCGTCCTGGCGCTGGCCCGGGTGGTGGAGGAGGGCGCCGTCCGCGAGCGCTTCCGCACCCTGCACCGGCGCGAGACGCCGCACAGCGACTTCGGCGCCCTGCCGGTCTTCGCCATCCTCCAGACCGAGGGCGAGGACCCCGAGCGCCCCGACCTGACCAGGCTGCCCCCGCATGGATGATTTCTGGGTGGCCTCCGGCCATCTCTTCTGCGACTGCGATCCCGCCGGCCGGCTGCTGCCGACCCCCGACCTCTGGCGCGCCTTCCTCGCCCGGCCGGAGCTGGTCCCGCCGGAGGAGGCCTGCGACGCCGAACTGGCGCTGCACACGAGCCTGCTGGCCGACCCGCTGCGCGCCGTGCCGCCGGCGCAGGTGGCGGCGCTCGCCGATGCCGATGCGCGGGAGAACTGGCAGGTCTTCCTCGGCTTCCGCGACCGGGTGCAGGCGCAGCCGAGCCTGGAGGCCGCCTGGCTGGCGCTGTTCCGCGGCGACGTGCGGGGATCCCGCCGCTGTTCCTGCAGATGCTGACGCATCTGGTCTCCCGCGCCGCCCTGGACGGGGAGGCCGACCCCTATGCGCTGCGGGCCGCCGAGCTCTTCTTCCGCCCCCAGCGCGCCGCCATCCACCAGGGCGCGACGCTGCTGGCGGACGAGGAGGTCCTCGACGCCCGGGCCGCCGATGGCGACCTCGGCAGCCTCGGCCGCCTGCTGACCGAGGCCGGGGCGGCGCCGCGCGCGGTGGAGCTGGAGGTGCTGTCGGAGGCCAACGCCGCCTCCTACCGCGCCCGGTCGGACGCGCATGACCTCGCCCTCGACATCGCCGAGGACCGGCCCGGCCAGCACGGGCTGGCCCGCGCCCTGGAACGCTTCGTCCTGCATGTCATGGGGGAGCGGGTGGCGATCCGCCCGGTGCCGGTGATCGAGGACCGCAACTGGACCTGGCATGTCGGGCTCGACCCGGAAGCCACAGCCATCGCCAATGATCTCTGGCAGGGCAGGGCGGTGAAACAGGTTCGGCTGGCGCGCATTCTCTGGCTGGGCGTGTTGGAGTTCGCGGAGATGTCGCGCGTGCTGCCACGGGCGGCGGGACGGCCGGTCTACCTGGCGCTGGCGATGGATGCGGCGCAGCGGGTGCGGCTGAAGCCGCAGAACCTGGTCGGCCTGCCCCTGGCCCTGCCGGGGGAGGGCGCATGAGCGGCCGGCTCGAGGTCCCCGGCTCCCTCCGCATCCCGGTGGCGGTGCTGGTCGAGCGGCGCCCCGGCGTGACGCCCTGGGCCGAATGGTCCTGGCGCGCGGTCGAGGTGCTGGAGGACGCGCCCGAGGCGCCGCCCTGGACCGTGCTGCGCGAGGCCGAGGGCCGCACCCTGTTCCTGGCCGGCCATGCCGAGGTGGCGCTGCACCCGACCGACACCACCAACTACCGCGACAACCTGACCTCCGCCGCGCCCTCCGCCTGGGTGGTGCTGCGCCAGGCGGAGGCGGCGCCGGGCTTCGCGCTGCACCTCGTCACCGTCGATGCGGGGAGGCGCATGTCTATGCCGATGCCGGCAACGACCTGCTGGAGGCGCTGCCGATGCCGCCCGGCCTGCGCGCCGTGACCGAGGCCTTCGTCGCCGAGCACCATGTCGAGCGCAGCGTCCACAAGCGCCGCCGCGACCGCGCCGACCCCGAGGCGCTGGCCCGCGGCGGCAGGCCGGAGCCGGAGGAGCAGGCCGGATGAGCGGGAGCGAGGGCTTCCTCAGCCGCTGGTCGCGCCGCAAGCGCGGGGCGATCGCCACGCCGGCGCCGGAGCCGGCACCGGAGGTCCCCGCCGGAGCCCCGGCGGAAGCCCTGCCGGAATCTGACCCCGCCAGCCTGCCGCCGGTCGAGAGCCTGACCGCCGAGAGCGACATCACCCCTTCCTCCGGCCGCAGGTGCCGGCGGCGCTGCGCAGCGCGGCGCTGCGCCGCGCCTGGACCCTCGACCCCGCCATCCGCGACTATGTCGGCCCAGCCGACTATGCCTGGGACTACAACGCCCCGGACGGCATGGCCGGCTTCTCGCTCGAGCTCGGCGGCGACGTGAAGCGGTTGCTGGCCCAGGCGATCGGGCTGGTCGAGGAGGAGAAGGCGCCCGAGGCGGCAGCCGACGGGCAGGTGCCCGAGGCGGCGCCGGCGGCACCGCCCGCCACGGCGCCGGGCCGCCGCCCGCCCTGGTCGCCGAGCACCCGGCCGGGCCGCCGGTGCCGCTTGCCGCGACCGGGCCGGCGCCGGCCGAGACGGCGCCCGAGCCGCCGCCGCCCGAGCCGCCCGCAGCCCGCCCGGCGCGCCGGCACGGCGCGGCGCCCGGCCGGCCTGAGCCGCCGGGCCGGCCAGCCGCCGACGCCGTGCAGGCGGGCAATGATTTCGCGGCTGCGAAACAGCCATCTTGCCAAACCTCACCGGCAAGCTCAGGTAGGGCGCGGGCGCACGAAACGGTCATTATCGCGCAACAAGTCGGGATGTGATGGTGGCGATAGGTGCAGTCGATCGGGATGCCGTGGACGCCGAGCGGGCACAGCTCTTCGGCCTCCTCGCCCGGCTGCTCGCCTCCGTTCCGGATGTCGGCCTGCTGCGCGGGCTGTCCGGCTTGGCCGGCGACGCGACACCGCTCGGCCAGGCGCTCGGCAGCCTGGCCCGCGCCGCCGCGGCGGCCGAGCCGGCGGCGCTGGAGCGCGAGTTCTTCGACCTCTTCACCGGCGTCGGCCGCGGCGAGCTGCTGCCCTATGCCTCCTACTACCTCACCGGCTTCCTGCACGAGCGGCCGCTGGCCGAGCTGCGCGGCGACCTCGCCCGGCTCGGCATTGCCCGGACCGAGGGCGTGGCGGAGCCGGAGGACCATATCGCCTTCCTCTGCGAGACGCTCTCCGGGCTGATCGAGGGCCGGCTGGGCCGGCCGGAGGAGGCCGGGCCCTTCTTCGCGCAGCACATGCGGCCCTGGGCGGCGCGGTTCTTCGCCGACCTGGAGAAGGCCGGGGCGGCGCGATTCTACCGGTCCGTCGGCACGCTCGGGCGCGTCGCCGTCGAGATCGAGCAAGCGGCGGCGGAACTGCCGCAATGAACAGGGCATCGAGACCGGGGAGGCAGGCAATGAGCGGGACGAGGGATGGGCAGGTCTCCGAGCGGCGCGAACTGCTCCGTGCGCTCGGCCTCGGGACGGCGGCGGCGGCGGCCGGGATCGGCACGGCCGAGGCGCAGCGCGCCGACGCGGTGCCGGCGAAGGATGCCCGCAAGGAAAGCGAGGCGCAGCGCCTGGCCGCCCGCTACCGCGAGAGCGACCACGTGAAGGCCTTCTACCGCACCAACGCCTACGAAAGCTGAGCCCATGCTGATCAAGCGCTCGGATGCGCGGGCCACCCGCGCGCGGCTGTCGTCAACCTATGCGGGATTGTCCTCGGGCGGCCTGGACAGGCGCGGGTTCCTGACCCGGGCCGGGCTGGGCGGCGCGGGGCTGGCGGCGCTCGGCACGCTCGGCGCCGGGCGGGCGGCGGCCAGCGGCGCGGCGACCGGCGTGCTGGACCATGCGAAGCCGGTCACGCGGGTGAAGAACATCTGCACCCATTGCTCGGTCGGCTGCACCGTGACGGCGGAAGTGCAGGGCGGCGTCTGGGTCGGCCAGGAGCCGAGCTGGGACAGCCCGATCAACCGCGGCACGCATTGCGCCAAGGGCGCCAGCGTGCGGAAGCTGGTGCATGGCGACCGCCGGCTGAAATACCCGATGAAGCTGGTGGCGGGGCAGTGGCAGCGGATCTCCTGGGACACCGCGCTCGACGAGATCGCGGCGAAGCTCGGCACCATCCGGGAGACCTCCGGCCCGGACAGCGTGTTCTGGCTGGGCAGCGCCAAGTTCACCAACGAGGCCGCCTACCTCTACCGCAAGCTGGCCGCCTTCTGGGGCACCAACACGGTCGACCACCAGGCGCGCATCTGCCACTCCACCACCGTCGCGGGCGTGGCGAACACCTGGGGCTACGGCGCCCAGACCAATAGCTACAACGACATCCGCCGCGCCCGCACGATGATCGTCATGGGCGGCAACCCGGCCGAGGCGCATCCGGTCTCCCTGCAGCATGTGCTGAGCGGCAAGGAGCTGAACCGGGCCAACCTGTTCGTCATCGACCCGCGCTTCACCCGCACCGCGGCGCATGCGACCGAGTATGTCCGGCTGCGCCCGGGCACCGACATCCCGCTGATCTGGGGCATGCTTCTGGCACATCTTCCAGAACGGGCTGGAAGACAAGGAATCCATCCGCCAGCGCGTCCATGGCATGGAGGAGGTCCGCGCCGAGGTGGCGAAGTGGACGCCGGAGGAGGTCGAGCGCGTCACCGGCGTGCCGGGCGAACAGCTGAAGCGCGTCGCCGTCACCTTCGCCACGCAGAAGCCCTCGACGCTGATCTGGTGCATGGGCGCGACGACAGAAGACGGTCGGCACCGCCAATGTGCGGGCCTATTCGATCCTGCTGCTGGCGACCGGCAATGTCGGGTCCAACGGCACCGGCGCCAACATCTTCCGCGGCCATTGCAACGTGCAGGGCGCGACCGACCTCGGCCTCGATGTCACGACGCTGCCCGGCTATTACGGCCTCGACGAGAATGCCTGGCGGCACTGGGCGCGGGTCTGGGGCGTCGAGTACGACTGGCTGCTCTCCCGCTTCGGCTCCAAGGCGCTGATGGAGGCGCCCGGCATCCCCTCCACCCGCTGGTTCGACGCGGTGATCATGCCGGGCGAGCGCGACAAGACCGAGGCCGATGGCCAGGCCTATGTCGCGCAGCCCAGCAGCCTGAAGGCCATGATGGTCTTCGGCCATGGCGGCAACACCGTCACCCGCATGCCGGAGATGGTGAAGGGGCTCGAGAAGCTCGACCTGCTGGTCGTCGCCGACCCGCACCCGACCACCTTCAGCCAGATCTCCAACCGGCGCGACGGCACCTACCTGCTGCCGATCTGCACCAGCTTCGAGATGGACGGCAGCCGCACCGCCTCCAACCGCTCGCTCCAATGGGGCGCCAAGGTGGTGGAGCCGATCTTCGAGAGCCGCAACGACTACGACGTGATCCACGCGCTGACCAGGCGGCTCGGCTTCGGCGAGCGGATGTTCGCCGGGATCGAGGTGAAGGACGGCCGCGTGGCCGCCGAGAGCATCCTGCGCGAGATGAACCGCGGGCTCTGGTCGATCGGCTATACCGGCCAGTCGCCGGAGCGGCTCAAGCTGCACATGCGGCACCAGGACAGGTTCGACCTCGTGACGCTGCGGGCGAAGCCGGGCGCGCCGGCCGAGATCGCCGGCGACTTCTACGGCCTGCCCTGGCCCTGCTTCGGCACGCCGGAGATGCGCCACCCCGGCAGCCACGTGCTCTACAACACCAACCTCCATGTGAAGGAGGGCGGCGGCACCTTCCGCGCCCGCTTCGGCGTGGAACGCAACGGGCAGACGCTGCTGGCCGAGGGCTCCTATTCCAGGGGCTCCGAGATCCAGGACGGCTATCCGGAATTCACCGTGGCCGTGCTGAAGCGGCTCGGCTGGTTCGGCGAGCTGACGGCGGCCGAGACGGCGAGCCTCGAGACGCATTTTGGCGCCAATATCGACCGCGCGAGCTGGGCCACCGACCTCTCGGGCGGCATCGTCCGCGTGGCGATGGAGCATGGCTGCGTGCCCTACGGCAACGCGAAGGCCAGGGCAGTCGCCTGGAACCTGCCCGACCCCGTGCCGGTGCACCGCGAGCCGATCTACACCGCGCGGCCCGACCTGGTGGCGAAGTACCCGACCCTGCCGGACCGCCGCGGCTTCCGCATGCCGCATCTCGGCCAGTCCGTGCAGGCGCGCAGCGCCACGGTCGTGAAGGACTTCCCCATCATCCTGACCAGCGGCCGCCTGGTGGAATACGAGGGCGGCGGCGAGGAGACCCGGTCCAACAAGTGGCTGGCCGAGCTGCAGCAGGACATGTTCGTCGAGATCCATCCGGCCGACGCCGCGGCGCGCAACATCCGCGACGGCGGCTGGGTCTGGGTGACCGGGCCCGAGAGCAACAGCCGCGCCCGCGTCAAGGCGCTGGTGACCGAGCGGGTGGCGCAGGGCGTCGCCTTCATGCCCTTCCACTTCGGCGGCTGGTTCATGGGCGAGGATCGCCGCAAGCACTACCCCGCCGGCACCGACCCGATCGTGCTCGGCGAGAGCGTGAACGCGCTGACCACCTATGGCTACGACCCCGTGACCTTCATGCAGGAGACCAAGGTCACCCTCTGCCAGATCAAGGGAGCCTGATCATGGCCCGGATGAAATTCCTCTGTGACAGCGACCGCTGCATCGAGTGCAACGCCTGCGTCACCGCCTGCAAGAACGAGCACGAGGTGCCCTGGGGCATCAACCGCCGCCGCGTCGTCACCATCAACGACGGCAAGCCGGGCGAGCGCTCGATCTCCATGGCCTGCATGCACTGCACCGACGCGCCTTGCGCCGCGGTCTGCCCGGTGTCGTGCTTCTACACCACCGCCGATGCGATCGTGCTGCACGACAAGGACCTCTGCATCGGCTGCGGCTACTGCTTCTACGCGCTGCCCCTTCGGCGCGCCGCAATACCCGAAGGTCGGCAATTTCGGCGGCCGCGGGAAGATGGACAAGTGCACCTACTGCGCCGGCGGGCCGCAGCAGGACAACTCGGCGGTGGAGTACATCCAGTACGGCGCCAACCGCATCGCCGAGGGCAAGCTGCCGCTCTGCGCCGAGATGTGCTCGACCAAGGCGCTGCTCGCCGGCGACGGCGACATCATCGCCGGCATCTACAAGGAACGCGTGCAGCGCCGCGGCTACGGCTCCGGCGCCTGGGGCTGGCGCACCGCCTACAAGCAGGAGCTGAGCGCATGATCCGCCACCTCCTCGCGGCGCTGGTCGCCGTCACGCTCGCGGCCGGCGCGGCGCAGGCCCAATCGCCCGGCCGCGTCCCCGTCTCGGCCGAGGAGATGGAGCTGCAGCGCACGCTGCAGGGCGGCAGGATCGAGGGCCGCGTCTCCATCCCCGACGCGCGCGCCGCCAGCCTGATCCAGCCGCAGGGCAAGGCCTGGCGCGACTTCCACAACACCACCCTCACCTGGGTCGGCGGCGTCGCCATCCTCGGCGTGCTCGCCGCGCTGGCGGCCTTCCTCGGCATCAGGGGCCGCATCCCCATCGCCGGCGGCGCCTCCGGCCGCACCATCACCCGCTTCAACCTGCTGGAGCGGGCGAACCACTGGATGGTGGCCAGCTGCTTCATCATTCTCGGCCTCTCCGGCCTCAACCTCACCTTCGGCCGGCACCTGCTGCTGCCGCTGCTGGGTCCGGAGGCCTTCGCCGCGGTCAGCGCCTGGGGGAAGCTGGCGCACAACTTCCTCGCCTTCCCCTTCACCCTCGGCGTCGTCCTGATGCTGCTGCTCTGGGCGCGCGACAACATCCCCGACCGCCGCGACATCGACTGGCTGAAGCTGGGCGGCGGCTTCATCGGCCGCGGCCATCCCGTCGCCGGGCGGTTCAATGCCGGGCAGAAGGGCGTCTTCTGGCTGACCGTGATCGGCGGCGGCGTGGTCGCCGCCTCCGGCTACATGCTGATCTTCCCCTTCGCCCTCACCGACATCGCCGGCATGCAAGCTCGCCCACATGATCCATGGCGTGCTGGCGGTGCTGATGGTCGCCGCCATGCTGGCCCACATCTATATCGGCTCCATCGGCATGGAGGGGGCGATCGACGCCATGGCCTCCGGCCAGGTCGACCTCAACTGGGCGAAGGAGCATCACGGGCTCTGGGTCGACGAGGTGCGGCGGGGCCACCGGCCCGCGCCGCCCCCGGGCGCCCGCGCCGCCGGGGCGGACTAGGCTGCGGTCGTCCTGGGTGGAAACGCCCAGGGCGTGTGCCGCCGGCCTGAGCGAAGCCGGACCGGCGCAGATTCCGGCCCCGGGCGCTGCCGCCCGGCGGCGATCTGCTCTACTGTCGCCGGCATGAAGCTCATCGGCCTCGCTGGCTGGAGCGGGGCCGGCAAGACCACGCTCCTCACCCGGCTGATCCCCTGCCTCGCCGCGCGGGGGTCGGCGTCTCCACGCTCAAGCACGCGCATCACCGCTTCGACGTCGACACGCCGGGCAAGGACAGCTGGCTGCACCGCGAGGCCGGCGCCCGGCAGGTCCTGGTCGCCTCCGAGCACCGCTGGGCGCTGATGACCGAGAACCGCGGCGCGCCGGAGCCGGACCTGCGCTTCCTGCTCTCCCGCCTGTCGCCCGTCGACCTGGTGATCGTCGAGGGCTTCAAGCGCGACAGCCACCCGAAGGTCGAGGTGCACCGCGCCGCCAACGGCAAGCCCTGGATCCACCCCGACGATCCGCATGTCGCCGCGGTGGCCAGCGATGTCCGGCCGGAGGCGGATCTTCCCTGGTCGCCCCTGGACGATATCGGGTCCATCGCCGATCTGGTGCAGCATTTCGCCGTGGATCTCGCGGCCTGGCAGGGGTGACGCGCCTTGGCGCAGCTCTCGGATGACTGCTTCGCCTTCGGCGGCCCGCTGCTCTCGGTGGAGGCGGCCGAGGCGCTGATCGCCGACCGCGTCCCGCCGGTCGCGGGGGTGGAGCAGGTCGGGCTGGCCGCGGCGCTCGGCCGGGTGCTGGCGCGCGACTTGCTGGCGCCGCAGCCGCTGCCGCCCTTCCACAACAGCGCCGTGGACGGCTACGCCTTCCGCCATGCCGACCTCGGCGCCGCCGGCCCGACCGCGCTGCGGCTCGAGGGCCGGGTCGCCGCCGGCCAGGCGCCGCCGCCGCTCTCCCCCGCACCGCCGCCCGGATCTTCACCGGGGCGCCGATGCCGGCCGGCGCGGACACCGTGCTGATGCAGGAGGATGCGGCGCTGGAGGCCGGCGCCGTCCTGGTCCCGGCCGGGCTGAGGCCCGGCGCCAATGCCCGGCCCGCGGGGGAGGACGTGGCGCAGGGCGCCCTCGCCCTGCCGGCCGGCCGCCGGCTGCGCGCGCCCGAGATCGGCCTCGCCGCCGCGCTCGGCTGCGCCAGGCTGCCGGTCGCTCCGCGCATCCGGGTCGGCGTCTTCTCGACCGGGGACGAGCTGGCCTCGCCCGGCACGCCGCTCGGCCCGGCGCAGACCCATGACAGCAACCGCTTCACCCTGCTCGCCCTGCTGGCGCGGCTGCCGGTGGAGCCATGCGACCTCGGCATCCTGCCCGACCGGGCGGAGGCGAGCGCCGCGGCATTGCGGGAGGCGGCGGGACGCCACGACCTGCTGCTGACCTCGGGCGGGGTCTCCACCGGGGAGGAGGACCATGTCCGCGCCGCGATCGAGCAGGGCGGCCGGCTGGTCTTCTGGCGCCTGGCGGTGAAGCCGGGGCGTCCGGCGGCGCTCGGGGTGATCGACGGGACGCCGGTGCTGGGCCTGCCGGGCAACCCGGTGGCGGCGGTGGTCACCTTCCTGCACCTGGCCCGGCCGCTGGTGCTGCGGCTGGCGGGCGCGGCGGCGGAGCCGCTGCCGCGCTTCACCGCCGAGGCGGCCTTCGCCTACCGCAAGAAGGCCGGCCGGCGGGAATATGTGCGGGTCCGGCTGCGGCCGGGCCCGGCGCTGCCGGCGGCGGAGAAATTCGCCCGCGAGGGGGCGGGGCTGCTGACCTCGCTGACCGAGAGCGACGCCTTCGTCGAGCTGCCCGAGGAGGTGCTGGCGGTGGCGCCGGGCGACGCGGTGCGGGTGCTGCCCTTCGCGGCGATGTTCTGAGCCTTCCGGCGACCCGTCGGGTCAGGCGCCGTGGTCGAGGAACAGGCGCTGGGCCAGCATGACCGGCAGCGACGCCACCGCGAACAGGGTCATGACGACCGCGCCGCCGAGCGCGGCCGCGAGCACGGTCAGGTTCCTGGCGCAACCGCTCCGCATGACTGGCTTCCGCATCCTTGCCTCCCGACCGTATCGGACGCCTGTTAAAATAGTCCCTGTAGCGAACCAATATGCTCGACAGCCCCGTGAGGAGCAGGATCGTATCGGGGTCTTGATGATCAGGGCGCCGGCGGCCGTCCCGGACGGCCACCTGGATCGCCGGCTCACCAGGGCCCACGCCCCGGCACGGTCCAGGGCAGCCGCGGTGAGGACCCGGACAGCTGGAGCCGCGCCGGTGCCAACGCGCCGGGACGGCCGGCGTTCGCCCTCGGCCGCCTTCCGCGGCGCCGTCCTGGCCGGCCGGCAACCGGACCGGCGCCCGCCGCTGCGGCGATCTGCGTTCAAGGACGAACGCCGCACGCCGTCAGCTCGTTGTCCCAGGGCAGCTTCAGGCGTTCACGCGTTCACGCCATCTGCTCTAGCGGCCCTGGGGCGCGGCGAACCGGGCGAAGTCGCGCGCCAGGACCTCGTAGATCGCCCGCTTGAACGCCACCGCCAGCCCCGGCAGCTCCTCCAGCCGCGCCCAGCGCCAGGCGTCGAATTCCGGATGGGGGTCGAGGTCGAGCCGGATGTCGCCGTCCTCGCCGAGGAAGCGCAGCGCGAACCAGCGCTGCCTCTGGCCGCGGTACCGGCCGTGCAGGGCGCGGCCGACCAGCGCGGGCGGCAGGTCGTAGGTCAGCCAGTCCGGATGCTCGGCGAGGATCTCGGCGCGCGCGGTGCCGATCTCCTCCTCCAGCTCGCGGAAGATCGCCACGGCCGGGTCCTCCGCCCCGTCGATGCCACCCTGGGGCAGCTGCCAGCCGCCCGCGGCGCCTTCGGCATTGGGGAAATTGGCCCGGCGTGCGACCAGCACCAGGCCGTCGCGGTTGAACAGCACGGCCCCGACGCAGGGGCGGTAGTCCAGGGGGGCAGGCTGGTCCATGGCGGGTCTCCGCGGTTCCGCCGCCCCTCTACCGGAGATCGGGCAGGCGGGCGACCGGCCGGGAAAAGCCTGGCCTCCGCAGGGTCGTGCGTGTATAGGAATATCGTCAACGCTACGCCCGCGCGGCCTGGCCGCGCCCGGCGCGGCCGCTTCAATTCCTCGACTGCAGGATCCAAAATCCGGCCGGGCCGCAGGCCGCGGAATTCCTGGCCCCGGCGCCGGCCGGGCCGCAACGGCCTCAACCGGATTGGCGGGAATTAGGCGGGATTTCAGGCTTTAGCCGCTTTATTCCCTAAGGGCCGCTCAGCGCGCCCGCGTCGGCTCCACCTCGGGCCGCCGCAGCATCGCGGTCACCGGCGCCAGCACCAGGCCGCGCGACTCCACCCCGCCGGCCCAGGCGGCGACCCGGTCGACCAGCACCGGGGAGGCCTCCCCGGCATAGCCCAGCGCCGCGCCGTGCTCGCGCGCCAGCGCCTCCAGCTTCGCCAGCTTGAGCTCGATCTCGCTGCGGGTGGCGGGCTCGTCCACCACCAGGTCGACAGCGCGGCCCCAGGCCCGGTCCGGCCCCTTCGCCGCGCCGGGGCGGGGTCGAGGTAGAGCAGCCCGCGGGCATGCAGCGTCGCCTGCAGCGCGCCCATCGCCTCGCCCATCTGGGCGAAGCGCTCGCCCCGCATCGGCCCGAGGGCGCCGATCGCGCCGACATAGCCGGTGAAGCGCGACAGCGCCCAGAGCAGCCGGTCGCCGTTCTCGGACGGCGTCAGCCCGGTCAGCAGCGCCCGGTCGCCCGGGTTGTTCAGGGGATAGCCGGTCGGCTCCAGCGGCAGCGCCAGCAGCAGCTCCTGCCCCTTGGCCCTGGCCTGGTCAAGCAGCAGCTCGACCCGCGGCGCATAGGGGCTGAAGGCCAGGCCGACCGCGCCGGGCAGGCGGCGGATCGCGTCCTCGGTCACCGCGGCATTCATGCCGAGCCCGCCGATGACGAGGCCGACCCGTGGGCGCGGGTCTTGCCGGTCGAAGGGCCTTCCATAGGCGCGGATCGAGGAACGGCCATCCGGCCCGATCCGCGGCAGCCGGCCATAGGGTCCGGATTCCAGCAGCGCCGGCTCCGCCGCCGGGCTCGGCCCGGCCGGCCGGGCGGCGCCGCGCAGGGTGGCCTCGACGATGGGCACCGGCTCGGGCGCGGTGGCGGGCGGTGCGTCGGCACCGGCGGCGGAGGCGCCGGGGGAGGCCGCCTCGGCAAGGGCCGGCAGGGCCGGCGGCGGCCCCAGCCAGGCGAGCAGCCCGGCGCCGCCGCCCACCAGCGCGAGCACCACGGCCCAGAAGAGGCCGAGCCCGCGCCAGCCAGACAGCCGCCGCCGGACCGCGGCGGCGAGGCTGCCGCCCATCATGGTCCCGTCCGCGGGCAAGGCCGGGCGGCCCGGCGATCCGTCAGCGCGAGGCGGCGCGGCGCGACGGGGTCTGCACCGCGGCCAGGTTGCGCAGCAGCTGGGTCGCCTGCTGCAGCTGGAAGTCGGTTTCCGGCTTGGTCGGGTCGAAGGCCGGCGCGCCCTCGGGCGGCAGGCGGTTGACCTTCTCGGCGATGCCGGGGGGCAGTTCCAGCTTGGGGATGGCGGCGCCGGCCGGCTGCTGCACGCCGCCCTCGTTCCGCAGGGCGCGGCGCAGGTCGGCCTCGCGCTCGCGCGGGATGCTGGCCGTCGCCTCCTGGCGCTGGGCCAGCACCTCGATGTCCGGCTCGATCCCGGTGGCCTGGATCGAGCGGCCCGAGGGGGTGAAGTAGCGCGCCGTGGTCAGCCGTATCGCGCCGTTGCCGGGGATCGGCATCACGGTCTGCACGCTGCCCTTGCCGAAGGACTTCACGCCGAGGACGATCGCCCGGCGGTGGTCCTGCAGCGCGCCGGCGACGATCTCGGAGGCCGAGGCCGAGCCGCCGTTGATCAGAACCACCAGCGGCACGCCCTGCGCGATGTCGCCGGACTTGGCGTTCCAGCGCTGCGCGTCCTCGGGCCGGCGGGCGCGGGTCGAGACGATCTCGCCCTGGTCGAGGAACTCGTCCGAGACCTGCACCGCCTGGTCGAGCAGTCCGCCCGGGTTGTTGCGGAGGTCGAGCACCAGGCCCTTCAGCCCGGCCGCGCCGGCCTGGCTGCGCATCGCCTGGATCGCCTTGCGCAGGCCGACATCGGTCTGCTCGTTGAAGGAGGTCAGCCGGACATAGCCGATGTCGCCGCCCTCCAGCCGGAAGCGGACGACCTGCGGGCGGATCACCTCCCGGGTCAGGAGAGCTCGATCGGCCGGTCGGCGCCCTCGCGCCGGATGGTGATCTTGATGGCGGTGCCGCGCTCGCCGCGCATCTGCTCGACCGCCTCCTGCAGGGTCAGGCCCTGCACGGAGTTGCCGTTGAGGTTGGTGATCAGGTCGCCCGCCTTGACGCCGGCCCGGGCGGCCGGGGTGTCGTCGATCGGCGAGATCACCTTGATGTAGCCGTTCTCCTGCGTCACCTCGATGCCGAGGCCGCCGAACTCGCCGCGGGTCTGCACCTGCATGTCGCGGTAGGAGCGCTGGTTCAGGTAGGAGCTGTGCGGGTCGAGCCCGGTGAGCATGCCGTTGATGGCGTTCTCGACCGCGTCGCGGTCGTTGATCGGCTCGACATATTCGGCGCGGACGCGCTCGAACACGTCGCCGAACAGGTTGAGCAGGCGATAAGCGTCCGCCCGGCCACCATCCTGGGCCCAGGCCGCCACCATGGGGCCGACCACGACCCCGGCCATGAAGGCCCCGGCCACCGCCGCCACCGTCCGAACCCTGCGCTTCATGCGGCCAACCCATTCCCTGCGTTTCGGCCATGCTGGCCGCGAGATACCTATCCGACCGCGAACCTTACCGGTTCATACCCTCCGCCTTACCCTTTGGCGGTAAACCAATCCCGTGGATCCACCGGCTGCCCGTTGCGGCGCAACTCCAGGTAGAGTGGAGCCCTGCCGCCCTTCTCCGCGGCACCAAGCTGCCCGACCGGCTCCTCGGCCAGCACGCGCTGCCCCGGGGAGGCATCCAGCCGATCAAGCCCGGCCAGCACGAAATGGTAGCCGTCGCCGCAATCCACAATCAACAACAGCCCATAGCTTCTGAAGGATGAACCGAACACGACTTTGCCGCCACAGGGGCTGACCACCCGGGCGCCGGGCAGGGCCGAGACGGTCATTCCCCGTGCCGCGCCGCCTTCCCCGGCGGCGCCGAAGGCCCGCGTGACCTGACCGGCGGCCGGCATCGGCCGGGCGCCGCGCGGCGTGGGGGGATCCGGCGGGGCGGGGTGGGCAACGGCATCCTGGACCCGCTCCGGCGGCCGTTCCGGGGCGCGGCCGCGGCGGGCCTCGCGCGCCGCCTCCCTGGCACGGGCCTTCGCCTCGGCCGCCTCGCGCGCCTTCTCCGCCGCTTCGCGGCGGGCTTCCTCCCGCCGCAGCCGGGCGAGCGCGCCTTCCAGGTCGCCGGCCCGGGCGGCGCTCTCCTCGGCGCGGCGGGCCGCCTCGGCCTCGGCATCGCGGGCGCCGGCGCGGCGGCGGCGGGCCTCGGCCAGGTCCTCCTCCAGCGCCTCGGCCGCGGTGCGGGCGGCGGCCTCGGGCGCCGCGCAGCGCGGCGGCCTCGGTCGTGGCGGTCGCGGCGCGGCGGGCCGCCTCGGCGCCGGAGGCGCGCAGGCCGGCGGCCTCGGCGGCCATCTCCCGCGACATGCCCTGCAGCACCAGCAGGCCGCGCAGCGCGTCCTCGGCCTCGCCCGGCACCGCCAGCAGCGATTCCGCCGGCCAGAGCGCGAGGCGGAGCATCACCGGGATGGCCGGGGCCAGGGCGGCGGCACGGCGCTGGAGCACGGCCTGGGCATGGCCGGCGGCGGCGGCGGCGGCGCGGGCGCGCTCCTCGGCCTCGGCGACCCGCTGCTCGGCGGCCTGGGCGCGGCGGGCGCCCTCGACCCGGCGCTCGGCCAGGCGGCGCTCCTCGGCAGCGGCGGCGGCGGCGGCCCGGGTGGCGGCCTCGGCCGCCTCGCGCTCCGCGGCGGCGGCGCGCTGGGCCTCGTGCAGGGCCTGGGGGGTGGGCTGGGCCAGGGCGGGGCAGGCGAGAAGGAGGCCCAGCGCCGCCGCCAGGGAAGGCATCACCGGGCGGGCGCGGTGCCGCCCCGGCATGGCATCGAGGCGGCTCCGCCGCGGCATCGTCCGAACGCGGCTCCGCCGCGGGGCCGGGTCAGGCGACAAGCGCCTTCCCGGTCATCGCCGCCGGCTGCGGCAGGCCCATCAGCTTCAGCAGGGTCGGCGCCACGTCGGCCAGCTTGCCTTCGTGCAGCACCGCCCCGGCCGGGCCGCCCATCAGGAAGACGGGGACCGGGTTGGTGGTATGGGCGGTGTGCGGCCCGCCCGTGATGGGGTCGCGCATCATCTCGCAATTGCCGTGGTCCGCGGTGACCAGCAGGGCGCCGCCCTGCGCCTTCACCGCCGTGGCGATGCGGCCGAGCCCGGCATCCACCGTCTCCACCGCCTTGATGGCCGCGGCCAGCACGCCGGTATGGCCGACCATGTCGGGGTTGGCGAAGTTCAGCACGATCAGGTCGTACTTGCCGGACTCGATGGCGGCGACGGCCTTGTCCGGTCAGCCGGGGGCCGACATCTCCGGCTGCAGGTCGTAGGTCGCCACCTTGGGGGAGGGGACCATGATGCGGTCCTCCCCGTCATAGGGCCGCTCCTCGCCGCCGTTCAGGAAATAGGTGACGTGCGGGTACTTCTCGGTCTCGGCCATCCGCAGCTGGGTCTTCCCGGCGCGGGCGACGACCTCGCCGAGGATGTCCTTCAGCTGGTTCGGCGGGAAGAGCGTGCCGAGGAAGGCGTCGAGGTCGGTGGAATACTGGGTCAGCCGGCGGCGCCGGCGAAGCGGACCACCTTGCTGCGCGCGAAGCCCTGGAAGGCGGGGTCGAGCAGCGCGGCCAGGATCTCCCGGACGCGGTCGGCGCGGAAGTTGAAGCAGAGGATGCCGTCGCCGTCCCGCATGCCCTGGTAGTCGCCGATGACGGTGGCGGGGACGAACTCGTCGGTGACGTCCTTGGCATGCGCGGCCGCGACCGCCGCGACCGGGTCGGCGGCCCGCGCGCCCTTGGCCGAGACCATGACGTCATAGGCCTGGGAGACGCGCTCCCAGCGGTTGTCGCGGTCCATCGCGTAGTAGCGGCCGCAGACGGTGGCGATGCGGATGCCGCCCGCCCTGCCATGCATGTCGCCCAGGTCGGCCAGCAGGGTGCGCAGGTAGTCCGGCGCGGCGCGCGGCGGGGTGTCGCGGCCATCGGTGAAGAGGTGCAGCGCCACCGGCACGCCCTCTGCCGTCACCGCCTTCGCCAGCGCCGCGGCATGCTTCTGGTGGCTGTGCACGCCGCCGGGCGAGAGCAGGCCCATCAGGTGGCAGGTGCCGCCCGAGGCCTTCAGCTTGCGGACGAGCTCCGCCGGCGCCGGCAGCGTGCCGATCGAGCCGTCCGCCACCGCCGCATCGATCCGCGGCAGGTCCTGCATCACCACCCGGCCGGCGCCGAGGTTCAGGTGGCCGACCTCGGAACTGCCCATCTGGCCGTCGGGCAGGCCGACCTCATGCCCCGAGGTGTGCAGGAAGGCGCGCGGGCCGGCTTGCCACAGCGCGTCGAAACTCGGGGTGCGGGCCTGGCGCACGGCATTGTCCGCCGGGTCCTCGCGCCAGCCCCAGCCGTCCAGGATGACGAGCATGACGGGGCGCGGCTGCGGCATGGGAGGTCTCCTCGGCTGGCCCTGGGCGTGAATCGCCGGCTCGACGATGCCCCGACCGGTGCTCGGGCCGGCACCGGTCGAGCTCCCGGCCTTACTGCCGTCCTCCGGTGGGGGCAAGCGCCGGCTGGAACCGCCCCGCCGCCCGGTCGTTGGGGCCGCGACCCACCCACGGACAGGAGAGCGAGACGATGCCCGAGACCCGCAGCGATGCCGAGGCCAAGCGCAAGGTCTGGGAGATGATCAAGGATATCGACATCGCCATGATGGTGACGCAGGACGACCAGGGCCGCTTCCGCGGCCGTCCCATGCGCTCCGTCAACAAGGAATTCGACGGCGTGCTGTGGTTCTTCGCCACCGCCGGCAGCCCGGTGACAGGCGAAGCCAACAACGACGGCCGCGTGCTGCTGGCCTATTCCGACCCCTCCTCGCAGAACTACGTCTCGATCTCCGGCAGCGCCGAGACGATCAAGGATGCGGCGAAGCAGAAGGCGCTGTGGTCCGAGCCGCTGCGGGTCTGGTTCCCGGCCGGGCCGGAAGACCCGAAGATCGCGCTGATCCGGGTGGAGTGCGAGGGCGCGGAATACTGGGACAGCCCGTCCAGCACGCTGGTGCATGCCTATGGCTACCTGAAGGCGGTGACGACCGGCGAGCCGCCGCATCCCGGTGCGAACGACAAGGTGGACTTCACCAAGAAGGCGGGGGTGAGGGAAGGTTGGGGAGGGAAACGGGTATTCCCTCCCCAAGCCCCACCCTTCCCTTTGTGAAGTCGGTGCCGCCACGCGGTGGATACCGGACCCAGAAAAATAGATGAGGGGGCACAGGGGAGAATACCTTCTCCCCCGTTCTTCCCTCAGGCGTTGATCCCGGTGACGTTCTCCGCCCGCGCCGCGATCTCGCCACGCTCGACCCGCTTCACCATCGCGGGTCAGCGCGGCGTTGGCGGGGGCCACGAGCCCGGCCTTGGCGCCTTCCGCCACGACGAAGCCATTGATCTGGTCGATCTCGGTCTGCCGCCCCTTCATCATGTCCTGGCCCATGGAGGGCCGCTGCTTCGCGCTGCGCTGGCCGGCGGCGAGCGTCGCCAGGATGGTGCCTTCCGCCTTGTCGAGCGCCGCGGCATCGCCGGCGCCGGCGGCGGCCAGTACCTCCGGCGCGATCTTCTGGATCGGCTCCAGCGCATAGCCGAGCGCCTGGCCTGATCCGCACCGCCTCGGCGCCGAGCCGGATGGAGAAGCGGCGGATGCGGTCGTCGCGGTCGCACTCGTTGCCCGACAGGCCGGTGGCGGCGCTGACCCCGTTGCGCATGACGTTGACGCAGAGCTTCGATCCAGCGCTCGCCCCAGGAGATTGGTCGTGGCCTGGACGCTGTCGATGGCGGCGATCATGTCGCGGATCATCTCGACGCGGGCGGTGATGCGGCCATGCGGCTCGCCGACCGCATAGACCACGCGCTGGGTGCCGCCGAGCGGCACGGTGGCGCGCATGACCTCGCCGGGGGCCACCAAGCTCGCCGGAATAGGTGCCGGCGATGACGCCGACGGTGCGGCCCCAGCCGACCACCGCGGCGATGGCGGGCTCGTTGATGCAGTTCTGCAGGCTGGCGACGAAGCCGCCCGGCGCTAGGTGCGGCGCGATGACCTGCGTCGCCCAGGTGGTGTCGTAGGACTTCACCGAGACGAAGGCGATGTCGATGGGCGGCTGCTTCGAGAGCGACTGCACGTCAGAACAGGTGCAGCGCCGGGACCTGGACGGTGACGTTCTGGCTCTCCTCGATGCCGGTAAGCTTCAGGCCCTGCGCGCGGATCGCCTCGACATGCGCCGGCCAGGCGTCGATCAGCGTGACGTCATGGCCCAGCCGGGCGAGATGGCCGCCGAGATAGCCGCCGACCGCGCCGGCCCCGACGAAGGCGATCCTGGGACGCATCGATGTTTCCTCCGCATTTCGGGCGCAGGGTAGCGGCGGCCGGCTAGGCCAGGAAGGCCGGCCGGGCCGCGGGATCGAGGGATCCCGGCGGCGCGGAGGAGGCGACCAGCGCCGCCTCCGGCATCCGCGCATGCCGTACCAGCAGCTGCAGGTACATCCCGACGAAACGCGGCCCGTGGCCGTCGCTGCCGCCCTCCGCCGTGCTGGTCAGGCAATGCGCCAACTCGTGCAGCAGGACCCAGGTGGGAAGCTCCGGAGGCGCCTCGATCGCCAGCCGCGTCGCCCGCGCCACGGTGGTGCGGGCCTGGCGGGGCAGCGGGCGCACGCGCGGCGGGAAGCGCAGCCCCTCGGCCGCCCAGACATGGTCGACCAGGGCCTGCAACTGCGCGAAGGGGACGCGGGAGGCATCGCGCGGCCCGACCTCGGCATCCTCCCAGGCATAGAGCCGCCGCGCCGCGGCGTCGTCCCGGCTCATGCCCTGCGCCTCATCCCCGGGGCAGTTTCCCGGCCGATGGCCCGGCCCCCACCGGCCGTTCCAGCCCGACCCGCCCGCCGGCCGCCTGGCCGCGGCCATAGGCGCCGCGGTCGCGCACCGTGGCGGTGGAGTAGACCGTCTTCAGCCGGACGCCGAGGCCGCGGAAGCCTTCCTCGACCTTCCTCTCCTTGGCGAGGACCAGGGCGGTCGAGGCTTTCGCCCGGGACGGTGCCGCGGCCTCGCGCCGCGCCTCGGCCGCCGCGGCGCGGGCCTCGATCATCGCCTCCAGCCGCTTGCCGAGCCGGTCGGCGAAGCCGTAGCGGAAGCTGCGGAGGCGGGTCTGCGGCGTCGCCTTGCTGCGGAGGTAGTCGGGCGTGGCGCGGTAGCGGCCTTCCTCATGGGCCAGCGCGCCTTCCGCGACGCGCAGCAGGTATTCCGCCATCTGCACGTCGGGCTCGGGTCCGAACAGGACGAAATCGGCCCGGCCATCGGTCCAGCCGCGGCATTCCGTGAAGCGCAGCAGCGCCTGGGTAGAGCCAGCGCAGCGCCAGGCGCTGCGGCCCGGGGACGGTGACGCGGCGCTGGATGCAGGCCTCATCGCGCAGCTCCACTTCGGACATCGACAGGCCATAGACTTCGAGCAGCTCGCCGACCTTGGCGGCGGCGGCGAGCGCCTCGGCCTCGGAGCAGCCGCGCTCCACGGTGCGGGCGGCCAGGGCCCGGATGCGGCCCTTCACCTTGGCGAGGTTCGGTCTGCTGGTCCATGGGACGAGAGGTGCCCGGGCGGCAGCGGCGCGGCGTCGAGGGGGCCGCCCGGGCCTGCCGAGGGACTTCGGCCATGGGGATGCCGGATGGCGTGCCGAAGCGGCCCTCGGGCGGGGCGGTTTCGGCATAGCCGGCGGCGGCATAGAAGCGGCGCGCGGTCGCGGTGCCGTGCAGGGTGCAGCGGTCGAGCCCGGCCTGTCGTGCGCGTGCCTCGATGGCTGCCAGCAGGGCGCGGCTGACGCCCCCGGAAGCGGGCCTCGGGCGCCACGTAGTTCAGCGTGGACCTCGCCCGCCGCGGTCATGGCCGCGACCCCGAGCACCCGGCCGGCGGCCTCGGCCTAGCAGCAGCGTGTTGCCCGGCGCGTCGATCCAGGCCGCGACGTTCATCGGCGTCTTGTTGGCCAGCCAGGCGGCGAGCACCGCCGGGTCGCCGCCGTGGTCCGCGGTGCAGGAGTTCCGCGATGGACCGCCGCAGCACGTCGCAGGCGGCGGCGGCATCGGCCGGCGTGGCGTCGCGGATCCGCATCAGTCGAGCGAGACGCCCGCCGCCTGGACCACCGGACGCCAGAGCGCGATCTCGGCGTCCCAGAACCGCTCCAGCGTGCGCGGCATCCGACCCCACGGGGTCGATGCCGTTCTCGACCAGTCTCGCCGCCACCGCTTCGCCGCGCACGGCGCCCTGCAGCCCTGCCGCAAGCGGCGCCGCCGCGGTGCCGGCCGGGGCGAAGCCGGCGAACCAGTTGAGGATGCGGAAACCGGCGAGGCCGGCCTCCATCGCGGTCGGGACGTCCGGCAGCAGCGCGCTCCGCGCTTCCCCGGTCACCGCCAGGCCGCGCAGGGCGCCGGCGCGGACATGGCCGTGCAGGGAGGCGATGCCCTCCACCAGGAAGTCCACATTGCCGGCGATCAGGTCCAGCACCACCAGGGCGGCGCCGCGATAGGGGACGTGCTCGGCCTTTCCGCCGGCGCGCATCGCCAGCATATGCGCCGAGAGGTGGTTGATCGAGCCGGGCCCGGCCGAGCCATAGGTCAGCGGCTTCGGGCCGTCGCGCAGCAGGGCCAGGAATCCGCCAGCGTCCGCGCCGGCACATGCGGGCCGACCACCAGCAGCATCGGCATGGTGCCGATCAGGGACAGCGCGCGCGAAGGCGCGGCGGATGTCGAAGCGCAGCTTCGGGTGCAGCGCCGGCGGCCAGGGCCGCGGTGGTGACGGTGAAGAAGCCGATCGTGTTGCCGTCGGGGGCGGCGGTCGCCACCGCCTCGGCGCCGATCAGCGTGCCGCCGCCGCCGCGGTTCTCGATCACCACGGGGCGGGAGAGCGCCTCGGCCAGGGCGGGGACCACCAGCCGGGCGGCAATGTCGGTGGCGCCGCCGGGGGCGAAGGGGACGACCATGCGGAGCGGCGTGCCTTGGGCATGCGCCGCGAGGGGCAGGGCGGCACCGGCCAGCAAGGCGCGGCGGGCGATGGGCGGCATGGCGTTTCCCCGGGTCTCGTTGCCCGGATGCTCCCCGGCCCGGCGCCCCTGTCCAGCCGGAGGCCATCCGGCCTAGGCTCGGGCAAGGACGGACGGAGGAACCCCATGGCCCGCTACGGCTTCGACCACATCCACCTGCGCAGCCCGGACCTCGAGGCGACCGCCGCCTGGTTCCAGGACAAGCTCGGCGCCGAGATCGCCCGCCGCGTCGAGGGCGATGCGCCCGGATCGACATGAAGCTCGGCGGGCTCGACCTCTTCATCTCGGCCTCCGACAGCCGCGTCGCGGCGCCGCCCACCTCTCCCTACAACGGCATCGACCATTTCGGCCTGGCGGTGCAGGGGCTGGACGCGGCGGTGGCCGAGCTCAAGGCCAAGGGCGTGAGGTTCACCATGGAGCCGAAGCAGGCCCGGCCCGGCGTGCGGATCTGCTTCATCGAGGGGCCGCAGAACATCTCGATCGAGCTGCTGGAGCGGACGCCGGCCTGAGGCGTTTTCCCGAGGCGGAGGGCCCCAGCATGCAGCACATCGTCCAGATCAACTACCGCCGGCCGGAGATGCCGAAGGCCGAGTGGGAGGCACGCTACACCGACGACCGGGCGAAGCCCTTCCTCGAGGTGCCGGGCCTGCTCTGGAAGATCTGGCTGGACGGCGACGCGGAGCGGCTGGCGGGCGGCATCTACCTCTTTGCCGACCGCGCCTCGGCCGAGGCCTATGCGGCCGGGCCGATCGTCGCCCGCATGAAGGCCAACCCGGACATCACCGAGCTCTCGGTGCGGGTCTTCGCGGTGCGGCGGCGGATGAGCGAGATCACGCGGGCGCCGATCGACTTCGGGCAGTTGGCGGCCGAATAGATCCGGCGGATCGACCGGCGGCACGGCCAGCGACGAAGTCTCGAGCCGGAGAGAAGAATATCCGCCCAGGTTCTTCCATTATATTATTTGATTCTAATCAAAGATGACCAGATGCCTTTTCATCCATTCATGTCGCGCGGGGAAAAAGCCCCGCGGGACATGGAGGAAACAAGGATGGCCATCTTCCTGGGCACGGATATCCGCGATGTCCTCACGGGGACGGACGAACGCGACCAGATCCTGACCTTTGGCGGTGACGACGAAGTCTATGGCCTGGGAGGCGACGACCTCATCCGCCTCGGCGACGGCACTGATGCCGCCAGTGGCGGGCCGGGCAACGACCTCATCTTCGGCGAGGCCGGCAACGACAAGCTGCGGGGCGACGAGGGGAACGACCGGATCTATGGCGGCGAGGGCAGCGACGGCATCATCGGCGGCGCGGGCGCCGATACGCTCTCGGGTGGCTCTGACAGCGATGTCTTCATCTTCGCGCCGGGTGACAGCGGCACGGATGCGGCGACCCGCGACCTGATCAGCGATTTCCAGGCGGGGCCGGAGAAATCGCCGATCGACGTCATGAACCTGCAGGGCTTCCGGGTCCTGGACGTGGCGGACGGGCGTCTCGAGTTCATCGGCACGGCCCCGTTCGGCGGCGGTGACTTCAAGGGCGGGCTGCAGGTCCGCTATGACGTTGAAGGCAACGAGACGATCGTCCGGATCGGCTTCAATACCGGCCAGCTCGTGGCGGAGATCGAACTGCACGGCCGGTACGACCTGCACGCGAGCGACTTCTTGCTCTGACGCGGCGTGCGGCGGAGTCCTGTCGGCGCCGCCACTGGACTGCGCCGAGAGGAGGGCCGGGGTAGGCTTCCCCGGCTTCGCCTCAGCCCTCGTTCCGCCGGCTGGCGGCTGATCTCCACATCCGCCCAGCCCTCGGTGATCCGCGCCAGCTCGGTCACGTCGCCCTTGCCCTGGCCGCCCGACATCGCCAACCCGTACAGCATCTGCGCCGCCCGGCTGGTCGGCATCACCAGGCCCAGCGCCTCGGCCTCCTGCAAGGCCAGCCGCATGTCCCTGGCCATCAGCTCCATCCGGAAGCCGAAGTCGAAGCGCCGGGTCAGCACCGGGCCGGCGGCGAACCTCTCCGTCGGGAAGCTTCGGCCGGAGGACTTGTTGATGACGTTCACCATCAGCTCGGGGTCCAGCCCGGCCTTGGCACCCATCGCCAGCGCCTCGCAGGCCGCGGCCCAGGTGGTCGCCGCCAGCAGGTTGTTCACCAGCTTCAGGGTCTGGCCAAGCCCGACCTTCTCCCCCACCAGCACGGTGTTGGACCCTATCGCCTCCAGCACCGCCCGCACGCGCTCGAAGGCCGTCCGGTCGCCCGCCGCCATGACCGAGAGCGTGCCCGCCTCCGCCCCGGCGACGCCGCCCGAGACCGGCGCGTCGAGCGCCGCGACGCCGCGTGCGGCAAGGCCTTCCGCGACCTGCACCGCCACCTGCGCGCCGGTGGTGGAGAGGTCGACATAGACCCGCATGGCGCCGCCCTCGACCAGCCCCTGCGGGCCGAGCGCCACGGCCCGCACCACGTCCGGCGTCGGCAGGCTGACCAGCACGACCGCCGCCTCGGCGGCGACGGCGGCGGGGCTGGTGCGTCCCTCCGCCCCTTTCGAGACCGCGGCCGCGACGGCGGCCATGCTCACGTCGTGCACCAGCACCCGGTGCCCGGCGCCGAGCAGCCGCCGGACCATCGGCGCCCCCATGGCGCCGAGGCCGACGAAGCCGAGGGGGTCACGGCTTCACCAGCGGGCAGGCCGCGTCCGGCGCCTTGAAGGCCTGCGCCGCCGGCACCGTCGCCAGCACCTTGTAGAGGTCCCAAGGGCCTTTCGATTCCGCCGGCTTCTTCACCTCGACCAGGTAGAGGTCGTGCACGTGCCGCCCATCGGCGCGGACCACCCCGTTCCTGGTGAAGACGTCGTTCACCGGCAGCGCGCGCATCTTCGCCGCGACCGCCATCGCCTCGTCCGTGCCCGCGGCCTCGACCGCCTTCAGGTAGTGCCGCACCGCGCTGTAGATGCCGGCTTGGTACTGGCTCGGCACCGTGCCGCGGTTGCGCTCGGCGAAGCGGGCGGCGAAGGCGCGGGTCTCGTCGGACTGGTCCCAGTACCAGGCCTCCACCGTCACCACGCCCTGCGCGGTCTGCAGGCCGAGCGCCTTCACGTCGTTGACGTTGACGAACATGCCGACCAGCCGCTGGCCGCCCTTGGTCAGGCCGAATTCGCCCGCCTGCTTGATGGCGTTGATGGTGTCGGTGCCGGCATTGGCCAGCGCGACGACCTGCGCCTTGGACGCCTGCGCCTGCAGCAGGAAGGAGGAGAAGTCCGAGGTGTTGAGCGGATGCCGCGCATGGCCGAGCACCGTGCCGCCCTCGGCCTTCACCACGCCTTCCGAGCCGCGCTCGAGCGCGTAGCCGCCTTCGTAGTCGACTGTCAGGTAGTACCAGGACTTGCCGCCCTGCTGCATCACGGCGCGGGTGGTGCCGGAGGACAGCGCATAGCTGTCGGAGGTCCAGTGGAACCCGACCGGCGAGCATTGCCGGCCCGTGAGTTCCGTGGTCGAGGCCGAGCTGTTGATGATGATGCGGTTCCGCTCGCGGCCGACCTGCTGCACGGCCAGCGCGACGGAGCTGTTCGGCATGTCGATGATCATGTCGACGCGGTCGGTGTCGATCCAGCGCCGGGCGAGCGCGCCGCCGACATCCGGCTTGTTCTGGTGGTCGGCATTGACCACCTCGACCGGCTTGCCGAGCACCCTGCCGCCATGGTCCTCGATCGCCATGCGGGTGGCGAGGACGGAGCCGGGGCCGGCGAAATCGGCATAGGGGCCGGACAGGTCGGTCAGCACGCCGATGCGCACCACCTCGTCCGAGAGCTGCGCGGCGGCGAGATGCGGTGCGAGCATGAGCGCGAGCGCGGCGGCCGCGCCCCGAAGCCGGGGCGCCCTGGGCTTGGACATCGTTTCCTCCTGGACCGATGGCGCGTCGTTGCGCGCGCCTTCCGAGCCGAGCCTATACCCGGGACGGGGCGGCGCAAGCCGCCGCATCCGGCAGCGGCCGCGCCAGGGCCTCGCGCAGCCCGCGCGACCAGCGCATGGCGGCGGCATCCAGCGGCCGGAAGGCCAGGGCGAGCAGCAGCGAGGCGAGGCTGGCCACCGCCATGCCGCCGAGCCGCGCGCCATCCGCGCCGAGCACAGGTTCCAGCGCCAGGAAGGCCGCGGCGCCGGGCCCGAGGATCATCGGCCAGTGCACCAGGTAAAGCGGGAAGGACAGCCGGCCCAGCCAGCCGAGCCAGCGCGCCTCCAGCCGCCGCCGCAGCCCCGGTGCGGCGGCGACCGCGGCGAAGCCGAGCATGGTGCCGAGCGCCCGCGACAGGTCGGCCGGCGACAGCGCCGGCAGCCAGCCGCCGGGCGGGACGAGGCCGTCCGGCACCCCGCGCAGCGCCAGCCAGCTCAGCCCCGCCCCGGCCAGCCCGGCGGCGAGCGCCAGCCCGCCCTGCCCGCGCGCCGGCAGCAACGGGCCGAGCCGCGGCGCCGCCAGGCTGCCCAGCGCGCCGACCAGGAAGGCCGCGTATTCGCTGCGCCAGAGCAAGCCGAGCGCCAGCGCCGCCACCCAGCCCCAGGCGGCCGGCCAGCGCCGCCGCACCAGCAGGAGCAGCAGCACGAGCACCGAGCCGCGCAGCTCACCGCCATGGTCCAGAGCGGGCCGTTATAGGCGCTGGCGATGCCGGGCAGCGGCGGCAGGGCGGGGATGAAGCCGAGGAGGAGGCCCGGGCCCGCCTCCCACAGCAGGGAGGCGAACGAGCCGTCCCCGGTCCAGTTGCCGCCGAGCCAGGAGGCGCCGAGCCGCGCCGCGGCGGCAAGGTGCGCCTCTGGGAAGGCGTGGAAGGTGAGGAAGGCGAGCAGGCAGGCCAGCGCCCCGGGTAGGCCGAGCCGCAGCAGCCGTGCCGCCAGCGCCGCGCCGGGCGCGTCAAGCTGGCGCCTGAAGGCGCCCGCCAGCACCGCGCCGCTGAGCAGGAAGAACAGCGCGACCGCGCTCTCCCCGTCCCAGAGCAGGGCGAGCGGCGAGCGGGCCAGCCAGGTGGCGAGCCCAGCCGGGCCTTCCCCGGTCACCGCAGGCAGCCAGAAGGCGCCGAGCAGGTGCAGCAGGAAGACCTGCACCGCGGCGATGCCGCGCAGGGATCCGAGCCAGCCATGCCGCGGGGCGCTGGCGGTGGCAGGGAACATGGGGGATCCGTCCGCGGTGGGCCGCCAGGATGCCGTGAAGCGGCTACGGCCCTGTTAACCGGCCGGGCCTCAGCCGCGCGGCGCCGCGGCGCGTTCCAGCCGGTCGTTGATGGCGGCGCCGAGGCCGGTCTCCGGCACCGGCATCACCGCGATGCCGGTGCAGCCGCGCGCCGCGCCCTGGGCATCCAGCCAGCGGAGCCCGGCGAAGAGGCGGGACGCGGCCTCGGCCAGGTCGCCTGACGGGGAGAGGTTCCAGGCGACCGCGGCGCCGGGCAGGGCCGGGCCGAAGGCCAGCAGCGCCTCCTCCGGCGCGACCTGCGTCGCGGCCAGCCGCACCGGCAGGCCGGGCGCGTAGTGCGACAGCATCATCCCCGGCGAGCGCAGGCTCTGCGTCGCCGCTGCCGCGGTGATGGGCAGGGCGCGGCCGAGCCTGCCGAGCAGCGCCTCCAGCGCCTCGGCCGGCACGCCGCCCGGGCGCAGCAGCACCGCGCCCTTCCCGGTCAGGTCCAGCACGGTGCTCTCGACGCCCACCGGGCAGGGGCCGCCATCCAGCACCGCGGCAATGCGGCCGGAGAGCCCTTCCAGCACATGCGCCGCCGTGGTCGGGCTGACCGCGCCGGAACGGTTGGCCGAGGGCGCCGCCACCGGCCGGCCAACCTGGTGCAGCAGTTCGAGCGCGAGGGGATTGGCCGGCACCCGGACCGCCAGGGTGTCGAGCCCGGCCCCGGCCAGCAAATCCACCCGGCAGGCCGTGCGGCGCGGCAGCACCAGGGTCAGCGGGCCGGGCCAGAAGGCCGCCGCCACCGCCCGCGCCCGGTCATCGGCGCGGACATCGGCGAAGGCCGCCTCGGCGGAGGGATAGTGGCAGATCAGCGGGTTGAAATGCGGCCGGCCCTTGGCGGCGAAGATGCCGGCGACGGCCTTCCCATCCGTCGCGTCGCCGCCGAGCCCGTAGACCGTCTCCGTCGGGAAGCCGACCAGCCCGCCCTGCCGCAGCAGGGCGGCGGCGCGGGCGACGTCGCCGGGGCCGAGCTGCTCGGTCACGCGCCGGGCCCGCCATGGCAGACGAAATCCGGGTTGCGCCAGCCCGGCTTGCCGTAGCGCAGCGGGCTGCCGTCCACCTGGGTCACGCTGCCGCCGGCGGCCTCGACCAGCGCCTGGCCGGCGGCGGTGTCCCATTCCATCGTCCCGCCGAAGCGCGGATAGAGGTCTGCCACGCCTTCCGCCACCCGGCAGAATCTCAGCGCGGAGGAGACCGGGCGGCGTTCGGCGATCGGCCGGCCCGCGAGGAAGGGCAGCATGCGCGGGTCGTCGGCATAGGTGCGGCTGGCCAGCACGGTCAGCCCCTCGGGCGGCACCGCGCGGACCCGGACCGGGCGCCGCGGCGCGGCGTCCTCCTTCCATGCGCCATGGCCGAGCAATCCCCCGAAGACCTCGCCGGTCGCCGGCAGGGCGATGGCGCCGAGGATGGCGCGGCCCGCCTCCACCAGGCCGATGCAGACGGCGTACTCGCTCCGCCCCTTGGCGAAGTCGCGGGTGCCGTCGAGCGGATCGACCAGCCAGAAGCGCGGCGCCGCGGCGGTGACGATGCCGGCCGCGACCTCCTCCTCCGCCACCACCGGCCAGGCGGGCGTCGCCGCCCGCAGCGCCTCGACGATCAGCGCCTCGGCGACGCGGTCGGCCTCGGTGACCGGGCTCTCGTCGGTCTTGCGCTCCACTGCGAAGCCGGCGCGCTTCACCGCCTCGATGGCGAATGCGGCGCGGCGGGCGAGGCCGGCGGCGAGGTCGAGCAGTCCAGGATCGGTCATGCCCCGGTGTAGCAGGGCGGGGCGCGCGGCAGAACCGGGGCGGCCCGCTGGCGGTACGGCCGGCCGGTGCTATCCTCGGCCCGCGCTCGCCAACAAGGGACAACCTCCGCCCATGCTCGACATCGCCTTCGTGAAGCCTGCCCTGCCGCGCCATGGCGCGCTGGTGCTGCCGCTGGCCGAGGAGGCGGCGCTGGTGGGCCTCGCCCAGGCGATCGACGCGGCCGCGGGCGGCGCCGTCGCCCGGGCGCTGGCCGCCGCCGGCTTCAAGGGCCGCAAGGGCCAGACCTGCACCATCTGGGCCCCGGCGCCCGAGGGCGGCGCGGCCAAGCTGATCGCCATCGGCCTCGGCAAGGCCGGGGAGCTGACCGCGGACGGCCTGGAAGCCGCCGGCGGCGCCGCCCTGGCGCAGGTCAGCGCCGAGCGGGAGGCGACCGTCGCCGCCGAGGGCCTGGCCCCGGCCCAGGCCGCGGCCTTCGCGCTCGGCCTGCTGCTGAAGAGCTACCGCTTCGACCGCTACCGCACGGCGGAGAAGGAGGAGGACAAGCCGAAGCTCGAGCGCGTCGCCTTCGCCACCGATGCCGCGCCCGCCGCCAAGGCGGCCTGGGCGCCGATGCGGGCCGTCGCCGACGGCGTCTTCCTGGCCCGCGACCTGGTCTCCGAGCCGCCGAACATCCTGCACCCGGAGGAGATGGCCGAGCGCTGCAAGGAACTCGAGAAGCTCGGCGTGGATGTCGAGGTGCTCGGGCCGAAGGAGATGCGGAAGCTCGGCATGGGCGCGCTGCTCGGCGTCGCCCAGGGCTCCACCCGGGAGCCGCGCCTCGTGGTGATGCAGTGGAACGGCGCCGGCGGGCCGAAGGGCAAGAAGGCCTCCGGCAAGCCGGTCGCCTTCATCGGCAAGGGCGTGACCTTCGACACCGGCGGCATCTCGATCAAGCCGGCCGGCGGGATGGAGGACATGAAGTGGGACATGGCCGGCGCCGGCGCGGTCGTGGGCCTGATGGCGGCGCTTGCCGGCCGCCGCGCCAAGGTCGATGCGGTCGGGCTGGTGGGCCTGGTGGAGAACATGCCATCCGGCAACGCGCAGCGGCCGGGGGACGTGGTGAAGACCGCGGCCGGGCTGACCGTCGAGGTGATCAACACCGATGCCGAGGGCCGGCTGGTCCTGGCCGACGTCATCCACTACTGCCAGGACCGGTTCGAGCCGCGCTTCATGGTGGACCTCGCCACCCTGACCGGGGCGATCATCGTCGCGCTGGGCCACGAGCATGCCGGCATGTTCAGCAACGACGACACGCTCGCGCAGCAGGTCGCCGCGGCCGGCAAGGCGGTGGGCGAGGCCTGCTGGCGGATGCCGCTTGGCGATGCCTATGACAAGCAGATCAAGTCCGACATCGCCGACATGAAGAATGTCGGCGGGCGGCCAGGCGGGTCGATCACCGCGGCGCAGTTCATCCAGCGCTTCGTCGACACCAAGGCCGGGCCGATGCCCTGGGTCCATCTCGACATCGCCGGCACGGCCTGGAGCGCGAAGGACCTGCCGACGGCGCCGAAGGGCGCCACCGCCTTCGGCGTGCGGCTGCTCGACCGGCTGGTGGCGGACCACTACGAGGGCTGAGCGCCTCCCGGTCACGGCGAACGAGCCCCGCGGCAACACGCGCCGCCGCCCGGCGTTGACCTTCCGGCACGGAAGGTGACGCATGGCGGCTGCGGGAATGGACGAGGAGAGGCTGGCCTTCGCGCGGCGGGTCTTCCAGGCGGCGCGGGACGGCGATGCGCCGGGACTGGCCGCGGTGCTGGAGCATGGCGTGCCGCCGAACCTGCGGAACGAGAAGGGCGACAGCCTGCTGATGCTGGCCGCCTATCACGGCCATGCCGCGGCGGTCGCGGCGCTGCTGGCGGGCGGGGCCGATCCCGACCTCGCCAACGACCGCGGCCAGACGCCGCTGGCCGCCGCCGCCTTCCGCGGCGATGTCGCGATCACCCGCCTGCTGCTGGAGCACGGCGCCAAGGTGGACGGGCGCGGCGAGGGCGGCCGGACCGCCCTGATGGTCGCCGCCATGTTCGACCGCACCGGGATCGTCGAGCTGCTGCTGGCCAGCGGCGCCGACCCCGCCCTGCAGGATGGTGCCGGACATACCGCCGCCGCGGCGGCGGCGTGGATGGGCGCGGCCGGGACGGCCGCGCAATTGGCGGCGGCTACGCACTGACGTCCCGCGCGTGCTAAGCGGGGGCACGCGCATGACCGAGATCGCCTTCTACCACCTGACCCGGCACGCCGCTCGATCAGGCGCTGCCCAGGCTGCTCGGCCGGGTGCTGGCCGGCGGCGGCCGCGCCTTCGTGCTCTGCGGCTCGGAGGAGCGGGTGGCGGCGCTGGATGCGGCGCTCTGGCTCTCGACCGACCCCGACCGGCTGCCGCATGGCAGCAAGGCGGCCGGCCATGCGCCGCAGCAGCCGGTCTGGCTTTCGGCCGAGGATGCGCCGGAGGCGGGCGCACCGAATGGCGCCCGCTTCCTGGTGCTGCTGGATGGGGCGGAAAGCGCCCGGCTGGCCGCCTTCGACCGGGTGCTGGATCTCTTCGACGGCGGCGACGAGGCGGCGGTGGCGGCGGCGCGGCGGCGCTGGGCGGCGGCCAAGGCGGCGGGACACGCGCTGTCCTACTGGCAGCAGGGCCAGCGCGGCTGGGAGAAGAAGGCGTGAGGCCAGGCTGGCCCGAGGCTTGCTGGGATCCTGCCGCCCCGGGGAGCCCCGCCATGATCCCGTGTCGCCGCCGCCGCCGCCATCGCCTGCCGCCCCTGCCGGTGCCGGACTTGCCGCCGCCGCGCATCGGCCACAATGGCGGCCCGCCGCTCGACCCGGATGAGACCGGGCGGCTGCATCTCTGGCGCCGGCCAGCAAGCGCGCCTGGACGGTCCCGCGCGAGGTGGCGCTGAGCCGCCTGGCCAGGGCGGAGAAGCTTGGGATGAGCTACCGGGAGTACACGCTCGAGATCCTCGAGCGCGGAAAGTATTTGTAGGTCAGGGAAGGAGAAAGTATTCCCTCCCCGAACCCTTCCCTTCTTTTTGTGAGTCGGCTGCGCCGCGCGGCGAGTGCGAGACTCTCAGAAATAGAAGAGGGGGTCCGGGGGAGAATACTTTCTCCCCGGCCTTCCCTCGCTTACCCTCGATCCGGATCCCCGTCAGCTCCACCAGTGCCCGCCACCGCGCCACCTCCGCCCGCTGGAAGGCGGCGATCCCGCCGCCGGCAGCGGCGCCGGGGTGAAGCCGAGCCCGGCCAGCTTCGCCGCCATCTCCGCCTCCGCCAGGATGCGCGGCAGCGCCGCCGAGAGCCGGGCGACGACCGGCTCCGGCGTCCGCGCCGGGGCCCAGAGGCCGAACCAGGCGTCGACGGCCATGTACGGCGCGCCGGCCTCGGCGGAAGGTCGGGACATCCGGCAGTTCCGCCAGCCGGGCCGAAGCGCCGATGCCAAGGCAGCGCAGCCGCCCGTCCCGCACCAGCGCCACCACCTGCGGCCAGGTGGAGACGAAGAAGTCGACCGTGCCGGCGATGGTGTCGGTCACCGCCTGGGCGCCTCCCCGGTAGGGCACATGCGTCGCCTCCAGCCCCTCCCGCCGGACGAAGCTCGGCGATGACATGGCTGGCCGAGCCGACGCCGGAGGAGGCATAGGTCAGCCGGCCGCCCTTCCCGCGCGCCGCCAGCTCCGCCAGCGTTCGGGCGGGGGAGCTGGCCGGCACCACCAGCGCATGGTGCACCTCGGCCAGCCTTCCGATCGGGGCGAAGTCCTCGACCGGGCGATAGGGCAGGTCGCGCACCATCGCCGCATTCGCCGCATGGGTCTGGTTGTTGCCGAGCGCGAGGGTATAGCCGTCCGGCGCCGCCTGGGCCGCCGCCAGGGTGCCGACCACCGCGGCGCCGCCTGGGCGGTTCTCCACCACGAAACTCGCGCCGGGAATCGCGACCGCCAGCCGCTCGGCCAGGGTGCGCGCCAGCACATCGGTGCTGCCGCCCGGCGGGTAGGCCAGGAGTATGCGAACCGGCCGGCTCGGCCAGGCCTCCGGCACCTTCGCCGGGGTCTGCGCCCGCGCAATCCCGGGGAGGATGAGGGAGGCGGCGAGCAGCCGGCGGCGGGCGGTCATGGATGCAGGATCCTCGGTCATTGCGGAGCGCGACGACGGGCTTCTAGGCCCAGCAGGGGCAGGACGTCGCCTGCAGCGGGACGATGCTGCGCCGCAGCAATCACCGCCATGTGATTCAAGCCCTTGGCGGAAAAGGCTCCCTGGTAACATTCGGTATTGTTTCTGCCGCGATTACGCCACGGCAGTTGTGCGATACTCACGCTGCAACCGGGGATACCGCGCATGTCGATCGGCGACATGCCCCTTTCGGGACGAGCAGGAGGTGAGCTGCACTGGAAAAGCGCGCCGATCCCTGGTCCGACTTCCTGCGCCGGCTGCTGCTGTCCGCCAGCCTGGCCGGTACCGCGATTGCCGCCACGGCGGCGGCCGAGGAGCCGGAACAGCCCCCGGCCGAGGTCGCCGAGGCCGAGCAGCCGCCACCGCCGCTCACCGGGGTCGAGGAGCGCGGCAGCCCGGCTGACCGCCGCGCAGCCTCAGCGCCGCGCCGCGAAGAAGCGCGCAGCAGCGAAGCGCAATCCGATCTCGCGCAGGCCGCCGACCACCTCCGGCGCGTGGTGGCAGGACGGCGCCGCATAGATCCGGGCGCCATGCTCCACCCCGCCGCCCTTAGGGTCATAGGCCCCGAAGGCCACCCGCCTGACCCGGAAGAAGCTCGCCGCCTGGGCGCACATCGGGCAGGGCTCAAGCGTCACCGTCAGCGTGCAGTCGGCCAGGTAACCTTGGCCGCGCCCGGCCGCGGCGGCGCGCAACGCCAGCATCTCGGCATGGGCCGAAGGTCGTGGGCGCTGCCTCGACCTCGTTCCCCGCCCGGGCCAGCACCGCCCCGGCGGCATCGGTGATCGACCGCGCCGACCGGCACCTCCTCGCGCGGCGGCGGCGCGGGCCTCCGCCAGGGCAAGTTCGATGGGGGATGGCATCGCGCGACCTTGTACCGGCACGCCGATCAGGTCTAGCAACGCCGCCGCATGCGCACCCGCCCGTCATCGGCGTCACCCTGGATGCGGAGGAGCCCGGCGGCTACTCCAAGCTGCCCTGGTACGCCCTCCGCAAGAACTACTTCTCCGCCATCGCCGCCGCGGGCGGCCTGCCGGTGGCCCTGCCGCATGATGCCGCGCTTGCCGAGGCCTATCTCGACGAGATCGACGGGCTGGTCATCACCGGCGGCGCCTTCGACGTCGACCCGGCGCTCTATGGCGGCGGCGAGACCCACCCGACGGTCACGCTGAAGGCGGGCCGGACGGATTTCGAGCTCGCGGTGACCCGCGGCGCCTTGGCCGCGACATGCCGGTGCTCGGCATCTGCGGCGGCCAGCAGTTGCTGGCGGTGGCGCTCGGCGGCACGCTGATCCAGCACTCCCGGACACCGTGGCGAATGCGCTGGAGCACGAGCAGCCCAACCCGCGGACCGAGGCCCGGCCATCCCATCGCCATCGCGCCGGACACGCTGCTGGCCCGCGTCGTCGGCACCGACCGTATGGCGGTGAACAGCGCCCACCGCAGGCGGTCGCCACCCCCGGCCACGGCGCCGTGGTGAACGCCCTCGCCCCGGACGGGGTGGTGGAGGGGGTCGAATCCCGCAGCCACCGCTTCGCCCTCGGCGTCCAGTGGCACCCGGAATATGCCGTGGACCCCGCCGACCCGCTGATCTTCCAGGCCTTCGTCCAGGCCTGCCGGCATGGATGACCTCGACGACGACGACATTGTCGAGCAAGCCGGTTCAGAGCCGGCCGAGCGCGGCGAGCGCATCGCCAAGCCGGCTGGCCCGCGCCGGCGTCGCCAGCCGGCGCGACGCGGAGAAGCTGATCGCCGAGCGGCGGGTGAAGCTGGAGAACCGGGTGGTCGAGACCCCCGCCACCTTCATCCAGCCGGGCGACCTGGTGACGGTGGATGGCCGCGTGGTGGCGAATGCCCAGCGCAGCCGGCTGTTCCGCTACCACAAGCCGGTCGGGCTGGTGACCACCCACGAGGACGAGAAGGGCCGCCGCACGGTCTTCGAGGGCGCTGCCGCCCGGCCTGCCGCGCGCGCGTCTCGGTCGGCCGGCTCGACCTGAACTCCGAAGGCCTGCTGCTGCTGACCAACGACGGCGGGCTGGCGCGCCGGCTGGAACTGCCGGCCAATGGCGTCGGGCTCCGCCGCTACCGGGTGCGGGTCAACGGCTTCGTCGATGAGCGCCTGCTGGCCGGGCTCGCCCAGGGCATCACCGTCGAGGGCGTGCGCTACGGGCCGATCGAGGCCGGGCTCGACAGCCGGCAGGGCGCCAATGCCTGGCTGACGGTGGCGATCCACGAGGGCAAGAACCGCGGAGGTGCGCCGCGTCGTGCAGCACCTGAACCTCAACGTCTCCCGCCTCATCCGCACCGCCTATGGCCCCTTCCAGCTGGGATCGCTGACCCGCGGCAGCGTCGAGGAGGTCAATCCGAAGGTGCTGCGCGACCATCGGCCTCAAGACCGATACGCCGGCGCAGGAGCGGCTGCGCAAGGTGAAGGCCGAGGCGAGGGCCGACCGCGCCGCGGCTGAGCCGCCCGCCGAACCGCCCGGGCAGGATTAGGGCGGCCCGGCCTTGCGCATCATCGCCGGGCAGCATCGCGGCCGGCGCCTCGTCGCCCCCGCCGGCCAGGCCACCCGCCCGACCGCCGACCGGGTGCGGCAGGCGCTGTTCGACATGCTCTGGCACGCCCCCTGGGCGGGCGCGGGGCGGATCGAGGGCGCCCGGGTGCTGGACGCCTTCGCCGGTACCGGCGCGCTCGGCCTCGAAGCCCTCTCGCGCGGCGCCGCCGGCGGACGTTCCTCGAGACCGACCGCGCCGCGCTGGCGCGCGCTGCGGCCAACATCGCCGCCTGCCGGGAGGAGGCGCGCTGCCGCGTGCTGCCGGCCGATGCGACGAAGCCGCCCCGCGCCCAGGCGCCCTGCGACCTGGTCTTGCTCGACCCGCCCTACCGGGAGGAGCTGATGGAGGCGGCGCCGGCCGCGCTCTCGGCGGCCGGCTGGATCGCCCCGGGCGCCCCGGTCTGCGCCGAATACGGCGTGCCGCCGGGAGCCCTGCCGCCGGGCTTCACCCTGCTGGCGGACCGCGCGCATGGCCCGGCGCTGCTGCTGGTGCTGGAAGCCGCGGCGTGACCGCCGGCCTCGGCCGCGCCCTGGTCGCGCTGCCCTCCATGGGGCTGGGCGGGACGGAGAGGGCACACCGCCGCCCTGGCCGATGCGCTGGCCGCGGCCGGGGGTCGCGGTGACGGTGGCGCTGGAGCCGGCGCTCGATCCTGGCTTCGCCGCCATGCTCGGCCGGCCGAGCGCCGTGCGCCGGTTGCGGGCGCCGCTCGGCTGGCGGCCCGGAGCGGCCCTCGATGCCAATATGGACCGCCAGGAGGCGGCGCTGGCCGGGGCTCTGGCCGAGACGCGCCCCGACCTAGTCATCCTGCCGCTGCCCTGGCCGACCCATGGTCTCGGCCTGTTCCGCGGGCTGCCGGCGGCCGGGCCGCCGGCGCTGGTCATCCACCACCTGGCGCCGCGCGAGCCCGAGCCGCCGCTGCCAGGGGCGGCCCAGGCCGTCCTCGCCGCGCTGCCCGCGGCGCGCATCCACTGGGCCGCCGTCGCCGCCCTGGTCGCCGCCCGTGCCGCGGCGCTGCTCGGCCTGCCGGAGGCCGGCTTCACCGTGGTGCCGAACGGCGTCCCGGTGCCGCCGGAGGACCCGGCCGGCCGCGCCGCCGCCCGGGAGCGGCAGCGCCGCCGGCTCGGCCTGCCGCCCGCGGCGAAGCTGCTGGTCTTCGCCGGGCGGCTCGAGGATCGAAGGGTGCCGACCTGCTGCCGGAGATCGCCACCCGGCTGGAGGCGATGGCCGGCGCCACCCTCGCCGCGCTCGGCGAGGGCTCGCTGCGCGCAGCCCTGCTGGCCAGCCCGGCCGGCCGGCGCGGCGGGCCGCTGCGCCTGCCTGGCCATGTCCATGACGTGCCGGACTGGCTGCTGGCGGCGGATGCGCTGCTGCTGCCCTCCCGACCTCGAAGGCTGCCCGCTGGTCTTCCTGGAAGCGGCGGCGCGGTGCTGCCCGGTGATCGCCTCGGGCGATGCGCTGGAGGCCTTCGGGGTCGAGGCGCCACGCCTTGCCGCCATCGCACCGGCGGGCGGCGTCGCGCACTTGACGGATCATGCAGCCGTGAGGTTGAACGATCCGCATCCGCCCGGGCCGCCGTGGATGCGGCCTACCGGACCGCCGTCGCGCTGGATGAGGCCGCCATGCTCCGCCGCTATTTCAGCCTGATGCGGGTCGCCCTTGCCTGATTCCCTGCCGGTGGCCGGCACCCTTCCGCCCGCGGCGCAGCAGGATCCGGCGGCGGTGGCGATCGTCGTGGTGATCCCCGCCTGGCGCCAGCCGGGCTGCTGCCGGAAGCCCTGGCTTCGGTGCTGGCGCAGCAGGGCGCGCCGCCCGTCGCCGCGGTGGTGGTCGATGACGGCTGCCCCTCGCCCTCGACCGCCGCCGCGGCCCTGCAATACGCCGCGGCGCGGCCCGGCCGGGTCTTCCTGCTGCGGCAGCGCAACCGGGGCTCTCGGCCGCGCAGCACCGGCATCGGATCTGCGCTCGCCGCCTTCCCGGATGCCCCGGGCGGTCTTCTTCCTCGACGCCGACAACCGGCTGCTGCCGGGCTTCCTGGCCGCGAGGCCCGGGAGGCCCTGCGGGCCGCCCCGCCCGGGATCGGCTGGTTCTACCCGGATATCGACGAGTTCGGCGCGGCGCAGAACCGCGCCTGCGGCGGCGATTTCTCCCTGCTGCAGCTAATCGTGCAGAACTACCGCGAGGCCGGCAGCCTGGTGCGGCGGGAGGTCTTCGAGCGCGGCCTGCGCTTCGATACCGCCACCATGCGCGCCGGCTTCGAGGACTGGGACTTCCTGGCTGCAGGCCGCCCGGGCCGGCTTCCGCGGCCAGCACCTGCCGGCGGCCGGCTTCCTCTACCGCCGCCGGCCCGAGAGCATGCTCTCGGCCGCGGAGCGGCAGCGCGACCACCTGCTGCGGCTGCTGCGCGAGCGCCACGCGCCGCTCGCTGCGCGCCGCGCGCGCTGGCGGCGCTCGAAGCCGCCGAGGCGCCGCGCTTCGCGCTGTTTGAGGTCGACCGGCCGGGCGTCGGCCTCTTTCTCGACCCGGCGCGGGCCGGGACGGTCGAGGCGCCCGCCTTCCGCCGGCGCCTGCTGGCGGCCGGGCAGGCGCCGGGCGCGGTGCATGCGCCGGCGATCTGCCTCTTCGCCGAGGCCGAGCCGCTCGGCCTGCTGCGCGACCAGGGGCTTGCCCGATGCTGCTTGTGGTGGGCGGAGGCGGCTGCTGCGCGACCACGATCTGGTGGCGCTGGAGATCGTCGCGGCGGACCGGCCGGAGCTTGGCCTTCGAGCAAGCCGAGGAGCCGGACGCGGCGATCGTTGGCAGCGGCGCATCCTGCTGCTGGGCAGCGAGCGCCTGCTGCGCTTGCCGCCGACCCGCTCCTCGCCCGAGCTGGTGAGCCTCGATGGCGAGGTGCCGCTGCCGCGCATCGCCCGGCTGCGGCTCGGCCTCGCCCGGCCCGGTGCCGGCGGCCGGCACCGGGGCGCTGCGGCTGCTGCAGGCGGAGATCGCCGCCCTGGCGAAGCTCCGCGCGGCGACCGCCGGCCTGCCCGGGCCGTGGCGGACCGATTGGCGCGGCCGGCGCAGCGGCATGGCGGCCGAGGCCCGCGCCGCCATCGGCCTCGGCGCCACGCTGCCCATCCTGCCGGCGGCGGGGAGCGCGACATCGGCTTCCTGCTGCCGCTGTTCGCCTTCGCCGGGTTGGAGAAGGTGGTGATGCGCCAGGCGCAGGTGCTGCGGGCGCGCGGCTGGCGGACGCGCCTGGTTGTGGCGGGCGCCCTGCGGATGGATTGGGGCCGGAGATCACCGCCTCAGCTTCGACAGCGTCACGCTGTTCCAGCGGGCCTCGGCGAGGACCGGCTGGGATCGACACCGGCTATTTCGGCGGCATCACCTCCCGCATGGGGGCCGATCCGGCGGCGGCGGATGCGACTCGACCTGCTGGCGCAGTGCGATGCCGTGGTCAACACCCATGCGGTCGGCTGCCACGCTGGTCGCGCCGCTGCGGCGGCTCGGGGTCAAGGTCTTCGGCGCGCTGCACCTCAGGTGGAGCGCACGCCCTGGGACGAGCCGCATGGCAACCCGCATGCGCTGGCGGCCTACGAACATGCCTGATGACGGCGTGCTGGTGATCTCCGAGGCGCTGCGCCGCTGGTGCATCGAGCCAGGGATTGCCGCGCGACAAGCTCGTGCTGGTGCGCAATGCGCCGGGCTAATGCGACGGCGCCCAGGCGCATCGCCGAGGCGCTGGAGGCGCGCATGACGAGGAGGGGCCGTTGCGCGTGCTCTTCCTCGGCCGGCTCGACGTGCAGAAGGGGATCGACCGGCTGGCGGCGACGATCGCCGCGACGCGCGGGCCGGATGTGGCCTGGCGCGTGGTGGGACGCCGAGGTGCTGGCCGACGGCGCCCGGCCGCTGCTGGAAGTGCCGGTCGAGCCGCCGGTGCAGGACCCCGCCGCACTCGATGCGCTCTATGCCTGGGCCGACCTGCTGGTCCTGCCCTCCAGCTTCGAGGGCGTGCCGCTGGTGATCATCGAGGCGCAGCGGCTGGGCTGCGCCGTCGCCGCCACCGATGTCGGGGCGGTGGCCGAGGTCGTGGCGGACGGGGCGGACGGCGTGCTGGTGCCGGCCGGGCTACCGGAGGAGGCGATCATCGCCCGCTTCGCCGCGACCATCCGGCGGCTCGCCGCCGATCGCGCCGCGCTGCGGGCGATGGCCGCCGCTGCCGCATCCCGGGCCGCGGCCCTGGACTGGGAGACATGCATGCAGGATTTCCTCGCCCGGCTGGACGCGCTGGTCCCGGGCGGCGCGCCGGTGCCGGTGATCGAGGATGCGGCGATGCATGCGCCGGCCTGGATCGCGCCCGGGGGCATGCCATGACGCCGATGGTCGCCCCGGGCCAGCTTGCCGCGCTCTGCGACGGCCGGCCGAAGCTCATCCTGCTGCCCGGCGTGGCAGCGCCCGAGGCGCTGGCGCTGCCTGGCCTGGCGCAATGGGCCTTGGCGGCGGACGGGCTGCTGCATCCGCCGGGGGCGCCGGCCGGGGATCCCGGCATTCCGCTGCGCCGCGCCCGGCCAGGTGCTCGGCATCGTCGCGCCGAGGCGCTGCCGCGGCGGCCCCGCTGCTCGGCTGGTGGCGGGAGGCGGCGCCCCAGGCCGTGCCGCCGGTGATCGAGGGCCGCCACCGGCGCCGCCGCCCTGCCGGCGCTCGCCGCCCGCGCTGTCGCGGCGCTGGCCGCCAGCGCCGAGGAAGGCATGGCGGCGCAGCAGGGGCTGGCCGCGCTGCGGCAGGAGCACGCGAGGCGCTGCGCGTCTCCCAGGCCGCGCTGCGCCGCGCCGCCCTGCACCTGCAGCCGCCAGCGGTGCCGATCCTGGTCGCCTCGGCCGAACCTTCCGCCGGCGGGCACGCGACGGCGGCGCAGGGAGGGTCGATTGGCGCTCGGCCAGGCGCTCGGGGTGAAGCTGGAGGGGCTGGCCGCCATCGCGCTGCATTTGAGGGAGGCGCTGGCAGGGGTCGAGGCGGTGCTGCGGGTGCGGCTCTATGGCGCCGAGAGCGGCCGGATCGCCGGCGCCTGGGTCCTGCCCGGGCGATCGCTGGCGGCGAGGCTGGCTGACGCTCGACCTGCCGGAGCCGATCGGGCCGCTGCGCGAGACCGCCTGGCTGGAGGTGAAGGCCGAGCTGGAGGCCTTCGACCGGCTGGCGCTGTCGCTCGGCGCCGAGCCGGTGGCGCCGGGCAGCGCCGTGGCCATCGCCGGGAGCGGCGGGGAGGGCCGGGCCCTCGCCTGCGCGCTATGGACCGCGATGCCGGGGCGGCGGCTGGTGCAGTCGCCCTATTGGGATGGCGAGGCGATCGGCCTGCCGGCGCCGCCGACCGGCGCCCCGGCCGAGCTGCCCCAGCAGATCTGGAACGCCGCCCGCATCCCGGAAGGCCGGGTGGAGCGGGTGGCGATCGGCAGCCAGCCGGCCCGGCTGGTGGCCAGCCTGGCGCCCGGCGAGCAGGCGCTGGTGGTGCTGCCGGCGGTGCCGCTGAACGGGCTGGACCTGCTGCAGGCCGAGCTGGCGGTGGCGCTGGGGGATGCCGCCTGGCTGCAGGCCGCGCTCTGGCTGCAGCCGGAGGGGACGACGATCGGCGCGGTGGCCGAGCTTTCCACCACGGCGCCCGGGGCGCGCTGGTCCGGCTGGCATGACGGGGTCTTCGCCGATGGCACCTGCCGGCTGGCGCTCGGCCTGCCGCCCGACCCGCCGCGGCGGGCGGTGGTGGCGCTGGTGCTGCGCAATGCCGCGACGGGTCCGGAGGAGGTGCTGCGGGTGGAGGTCGCCCGGCTGTTCGGCACGCGCGCGGTGCAGCCGCCGCCCGAGGCCGCCCGCCGCGCCCCGCCGCCGCTGCGCATCCTGCCCGGCGCCCCGGCCGAGGCGCGGTCGCCGCCGCGGTGCGGCTGCTGGAGCGCTACCTGGTGCCGGGCGGCAGCTACCGGCATATCGACCTGCTGATCGAGGGCGTCCGCGCCGGCGGGCATGCCTGGCCGCGGCTGCGCTGCAAGCTGGCGGTGAACGGGAGCGTGCCGTCGCTGGAATTCCGGCTGCGGCCGGACTGGCCGGTGCTGTTCGAGACCTGGCCGCCGGGGCCATCGGATGCCGCCGGCCCCTATATGCAGCTGACCGAGGCGGCGCTGGCCGGCGGCTTCGCCGCGACCCTGGCGAGCGAGCGCGACCGGGCAACCCTGGCCACCATCCTGCGGCTGCTGCCGGCGGTGGTCACGACCGCGGCGCGCGACGCCACCACCGACCCGGAGGAATATGAGCGCTGGATCGCCAGCGCCCGGCAACTGGCGGCAGCGGTGACGCTGGTGGAGGCGGCCGGCTAGCTCCGGCCATGGCCGTCCCCCGGCAGTCACTCAGGCGGCCAGCAGCCTGTCCCGCGGCAGGGTCAGCCAGATCCGGCCGCCGATGCCGGGCAGGGCTTCCAACGCCAGGCTGCCGCCATGCGCTTCCACCAGCGACCGGGCGATCGCCAGGCCGAAGCCGAGGCCGCGCGTGCCGGCCGGCGCCCCGGCGGCGAGGTCGGCGGCGGGCAGGCCGGCGCCTTCTTCCTCCACCACGATCGCCAGCACCTCCTCGGTCACCACCGGGCGGAGGTCGATCTGGTCGCCCTCCAGGTCATGCGGGCGGCGCGTGCGAGGATCTGGGTGAGGGCGCCATGCAGGGCGCGGCGGTCGGCCTGCAGGATCAGGCCGGCGAAGCCGCCGGCCAGCCGCCAGTCCCGCCGCCCGGGGCCGAGCCGGATGGCGACCTCCGCCACCGCGTCTTCCAGCAGCGGCACGAGGGGCAGCAGTTCCGGCGCGAGGCGGCGCGGCCCGGACTCCACCGCCAGGTATTCGGCAATGTCGTCCGACAGCCGCAGCATCTGCTGCGCCGCCGCGGCGACCTCGAGCCCCCGGGGCCTCCGGCAGGCTGGCGGACTGGCCGAGCAGGGCGAGGCCCGGCCCCTGGAGTTCCTGCGCCACCAGGCCGAGGCAGCGACCGCGGCCTTCCGCCTGGCGACGGGCGGCATCCGCCGCCGCCTCCGCCGCACCGAGCGCGCGGGCGAGGCGGCGGCTGCGCAGCATGGCCAGGGCAAGCAGGGGCGAGAGGAGGAGGCAGGCAAGAAAAAGCCGGGCATGGGCCCGGCTTCTATCGGTCTCGGGGTTAAGGAAGCCTTGTGCGGCGGCTCAGGCCGCGGCGGAGGCCGCCTTCTTGGCCTGGGCGCGGGCGATGCGGCGCTTCAGGACCTGGGCTTCCTCGGGCAGGTTGCGGTTCGGCGTGCCGAGCAGGAAGGCGTCGAGGCCGCCATTGTGCTCGATCGTGCGGATGCCGTTCACCGACAGGCGCAGCTGGATGCTGGTCGCCAGCACGTCGGAGAAGAAGGACGTGTCCTGCAGGTTGGGCAGGAAGCGGCGACGCGTCTTGTTGTTGGCGTGGCTGACGTTGTTACCCGTCAGGACGCCCTTGCCGGTGATGCCGCAGCGGCGGGCCATGATGCTAATCCCGAAAACAGCAGCGCGCGGCGGTGGCCGCCACGCGCGGGTGGTCGATGAAGGTTGCGGCGTATGGCCCGCGGGGCGGGCAGAGTCAAGCGCGGCGGAGGTTACTGGTGCTGGCCGCCGCCCGGCAGCTGGTCGCGCATCTCGCGCAGCTCGCCGCTTTCCACCGACATCAGCGCGTTGCGCAGCACGCCGGCGATGGCGCGGTCGTCCATGGTGCGGGCCAGCAGGCCGAGCGCGCCGCCGAGCAGCGCCGAAGCCACCGAGACCGGCGCGATCTTCTGGTCGATCATGTATTCGATCGCCTTGTCCACCACCGAGCCGGCATGGCTGAGGTCATCCGGGGCCACGCCCTGGGGGTCGAGTTGCATGCAGCGCCCTCCTGTCCGGGTGCAGATAGGGCGGGCCGGGCCAGCGTGAAACCCCCGCCGGCGCGGCGCAACCCAGCGTTGCGTCCAGCGGGAGCGTCAGCCCGGCGCGGCGACCGCCGCGGCGCGGCCGACCCGCGGCTGGTCGAGGTCGGCGGCAACCTGGGCCGCCGCAGCGGCCTCCGCCATGGCGACCGCTTCCGACTGGCGCCGCCACATCTCGGCATAGAGGCCATCGGCGGCGATCAGCGCGGCATGGGTCCCGCGCTCGGCGATGCGGCCGTCCTGCAGCACGATGATCTCGTCCGCCTCGACCACCGTCGACAGGCGATGGGCGATAACCAGCGTGGTGCGGTTGGCGGAGACCTGGCGGAGCGCCGCCTGGATCTCCTGCTCGGTCCGCGTGTCGAGCGCGCTGGTCGCCTCGTCCAGGATCAGGATGCGCGGGTCCTTCAGGATGGTGCGGGCGATGGCGACCCGCTGCTTCTCCCCGCCGGAGAGCTTCAGGCCGCGCTCGCCGACCATGGTGCGGTAGCCATCCGGCAGGCGCATGACGAAGTCGTGCACCTGGGCGAGCCTGGCGGCCTGGATCACCTCCTCCTCCGAGGCACCTGGGCGGCCATAGGCGATGTTGTAGCGGATGGTGTCGTTGAACAGAACGGTGTCCTGCGGCACCACGCCGATCGCGGCCCGCAGGCTGTGCTGGGTGACCCGCTCGATCGGCTGGCCGTCGACCAGGATGCGGCCGCCCGTGGTGTCGTAGAAGCGGAAGAGCAGGCGGGAGATGGTGGACTTGCCCGCCCCGGTCGGCCCGACGATAGCCAGGGTCCGGCCCGGCGGCACGGCGAAGGAGACGCCCTTCAGGATCTGCCGGTCCGGCCGGTAGGCGAAGCGGACATCCTCGAAGGCCAGCGCCCCGGGGCCGGCGAGGAGCGGCGTCGCGTCCGGCGCGTCGGCGACCTCCTGCGGCTCGCCCAACAGGGTGAACATGGCCTCGGTGTCGGTCAGGCCCTGCTTGATCTCGCGGTAGGCGAAGCCGAGGATGTTCAGCGGCAGGTAGAGCTGGATGAGGTAGGTGTTCACCAGCACGAAGTCGCCGACCGTCATCCGCCCGCCGATCACGCCCTGCGCCGCCAGCAGCATCACCCCCGTGAGCCCGAGCGCGATGATCGCCGCCTGGCCGCTGTTCAGCATGTTCAGCGTGGTCTCGGACCGGACATAGGCGGTCTCGTAACGGGTCAGGCTGGCGTCGTAGCGGCGGACCTCATGGTCCTCGTTGCCGAAATACTTGACCGTCTCGTAGTTCAGCAGGCTGTCGATCGCCTTGGTGTTGGCGTCCTGGTCCTGCTGGTTCATCTCCCGCCGGAAGCGCAGCCGCCAGTTGGTGAACATCAGGGTGAAGGCGACATAGAGGCCGATGGTCAGCAGGGTGACCGCGGCGAAGGAGAAGTCGAACATCCCCCAGAGGATGCCGGCGACGAGGAAGATCTCGAGGATCGTCGGGATGATGTTGAAGAGCAGGAAGTTGAGCACGAAGGTGATGCCGCGCGTGCCACGCTCGATCACGCGGGACAGGCCGCCGGTCTGCCGGTCCATGTGGTAGCGCATGGACAGCGCGTGCCGAGGTGGCCGAAGACCGAGAGCGCGATGCGCCGCGCGGCGCGGGCCTGGACCTTGGCGAAGACGGCGTTGCGCGCAGCTCCTCGAACGCCGAGGACGCCATGCGCAGCAGGCCGTAGCCGATGACGAGCGCGACCGGGATGGCGAGCATCGCGCCGGGGCCGGATTTCGGCGCCAGCGCATCGACGGCGCGGGCATAGACCAGCGGGACCAGGACGTTGGCGGCCTTGGAGGCGACCAGGCAGGCGACGGCGACGACGACGCGGAGCCGCAGGCCGGGCTCCTTGGCCGGCCAGAGCCAGGGAGGAGATTGAGCAGGGTCTGCCGAGTGGCTGCGTTCGGCGGCCTGGTTGGTGCGCAAGGCAGGGGGCTCTCCGGGGGCGGCACCAGGAGATAGGGCGGAATGGCGGAAGGGGGAACGGGGCCGGGTGGCGGGCAGGGGGCGGGGGCACGGCCGCAAGGGGGATCCCTGGTCCAGCTTCGGCCGCTAACCGGCCATCGGGTGCAGGCGCGCAGGCGCTTGGGCCGGGGTCGCTCCGCCGGCATTCGCCGGATCGTCCGGATCCTGAAGACGATGCCAATCCGGCCCGCGGATTGACGGGGCCGGATCAGGACATATAGACCTCGCGCGGTGACACTTTGTAGAATACGTGCTGCGGCTGGTATTGAAGTAATATCGTCCTATCGATTCGCTGGGCGATCTTCTCTGGATGCGCAACGCGGCTTCAAGATTTGCGCTCTTGCCGCAAGACCATTGCGATCTGTTGCGATGCTCCCGATCGCTTCCGCTATGGCGTGGCGGGCGGGATCTATGATCGAGGACCAGACCGAATGGCGACTTGCCTCTGTCGTAACACCTTGAAGCGGACCCGCTTTTCCATCCGGATGTTCCGCCGGGCGCCACGGGCGAGGCTGCGGCACGCCCTGGTATCCGCGCGACGCGCGGTCGCCGGCGGCGCCGCGCTCGGCCTCGCATCCCTGGTGATCGGCTGTGCCCCGCACCCGGCGGAACTGCCCGTCACGGACCTGGCGGCGGCCGCGGCACCGCAGGCCAGCGCGCCGCCACCGGGCACCGAGGCGGTGGTGGGCGCGGCCGGGACGGAATGGGTGCGCCCCGCCGGATCGCCCCAGCGTGGCCAGGCCTCCTACTACGGTCCGGGATTCACCGGGCGGAAGATGGCGAATGGCCGCCGGTTCAATCCGCGTTCCGCCGTGGTCGCTCACCGCACGCTGCCGCTCGGCACGACCGTCCTGGTCAAGAACCTCAGCAACGGGCGGGCGACGACCGCCACCGTCGAGGATCGCGGCCCCTATATCCAGGGCCGGATCGTCGACCTGACGCCACGGCTCGCCGAGCATCTCGGGATGGTCCGGCAGGGCGTGGCGCCGGTCGAGGTCATGCCGGTCGAGGTGGCCGAGGCGCCGGAGCCGCGGGACGTCCGAGCGGCGGCGGAGGCGAGGCGGGCTGCGCTAGCGGGGCCAATGCCGCCCCGGCGGCGAACCCGCGCCCGGTCCCGGATCCCGCGGGCGGCCGCCCTGGTGGTGCGGCGCTTCCGCCGCCGCCTCAGCCCGCCATCGCCAACCGTGCCATCGCGACCGCTCCCTCCCGCGACTTCGCCGCGCCGACGAAGCGCCGCAGATGCACGAAGACGGCATCCGCCACGCCGGACCGCTCCGCCAGCGCCGCCGCCTCCAGCCCCGCCCAGTCCGCCGGCAAGGGCAGGCGCTGGTCGAAGGAGCCCGGCTCGGGCGGCATCGTGTCCACCATCCAGTTGCCGTTCGAGGCAGGGGAGATGGTGAAGAGCACCGGCAGGGCGTGGGCGAAGACCACGTTCTTCCACGGCATGCCGCGGTCCAGCACCAGCAGCCGCGGGTCCTCGCCCGCCCGGTGCGCCGCCAGCACGCTGGCCTCGGCCGCGCGGCGCGCCCGCATCTCGTCCACCCGGCGGCGCAGCACGCCGGCGGGCGAAAGCCGGCCGCCTCCAGGAAGGCGGCGTCGCCGGCGGTGGGGCCGGACCCCGCAGGGTCGTCCCAGGTCGGGTTGAACTCGCCGACCAGCGTCGCCAGCCCCAGCGTGTCCCGCCGGGCATCGGCCACGCCGTTGTCGATCTCGTCGATCCGCCGCACCAGGCCCTCGTCGAGCTCGGCGGCGATGGCGGCGGCGAAGCCCTCGGCACCGTGCTCGCGCAGCAGGGCGGCGACCGCTTTCTCGCCATAGGCCTGCCAGACTAGGCCGGCCGAGGAGAAGGGCGTGCCGTCGGGCCGCAGCGGCGCGCCGCGCTGGTGGTGGTCGAAGCGGTTCGCCGCCGGGTCGAAGGCGAAGCCGACATCCCAGACGATGTGGGCGGTCTCGAGCAGCTCGGGCCTGCGGGTGCGCCGCAGCTCATGGTCGCGGCCGGGCTCCGCCAGGCCGAGCGCCGCGCAGAGCACCGCATAGGCGAAGACCTCGTCGCAATGGAACTTGCCGCCATGGGTCGCGAGGATGGGCAGCGGCGGGGAGCGCGTCATGCGTGAATCGTCCGATCGGGCAGGGGCGCCGCCGATGCGGCGCATTCGGGCGGCTGCCTAGCCCGGCCAGCCCGCCGCGTCGATGCCGGCGCCTCCCGGGCGATTCGAGACGCAGGGCACAGCCCTGGAACACCCTGCAAGATTGCTGCGCCCCTGCACCGAAGACTAGCGTCGCCACCGCGGGCGGCAGTCTTGCATCGGCGGCAAGGGCGGGCATGGCGAAGGCGCCAGCCGGCCTGAAGGCAACCTGCCCCAGGGCCTGGCGCATGCGCCGGGTTCGGGGGATGCCCGATGCGGCGCCCTGCAGGCGGGACAGGAGATTGGGATGCGCCAAGCGATGTTCGCAGCTGCCGCGGCGGCAGCCCTCTTGATCGGGCAGCCGGTCGCGGCCCAGACGCCGGCCCGCGGGATCACCACCGCCACCCTTGCCGAAGCCTGCGCCAGCGAGGCGCGCGAGCCGGCCGGTGCCGTCGCCGTCGGGTTCTGCCGCGGCTTCATGGCCGGCGCCGGCCAGTACCACCGGGAGATGTCGTCCAACCGCACGGCGATCTTCTGCCTGCCCGACCCCTCGCCGAGCTTCGATGCGGCGCAGGCCTCCTTCGTCGCCTGGGCGAAGGCCAACCCGCAGCTGGGCGGGGAGCAGGCGGTGGACGGCATGCTGCGCTGGGCGGCTGCGACCTATCCCTGCCCGGCCGCGGCGGCGCCCGCCCCGCGCTCCACCCGCCGCTGAAACCGGAGGATCCACCGTGACTCAGCGTCTCCTCACCGTCGGCCTCCTCGTCGCGAGCCTCGCGCTGCCGGCCTGCGCCGACCTCGATCCCACCACCCAGCGGACCATGACCGGCGCCGCGGGCGCGCGCCGGCGGCGCTGCTGATCGGCGCGATGGCGGGCAATGCCGGGCTCGGCGCGGCGATCGGTGCCGGCGTCGGCGGTGCCGGCGGCTTCGCCTGGGACCGCCACCAGCAAGCCCGGGAGCGGTCCTTCCAGCAGGGCGTCGCCGCCGGGCGCGCCTCCGCCCCGCCGCCGCGCTGAGGCCGGGCGGGCGCATGCCCTCCCGCCTTCGCAGGGCGCGGGCCCTTGGCCTCGGCGTCCTTGCGCTGATCGCCGGCGGCATGCCGGCCGCCCAGGCCCAGACCGCCGCGAGCGACGCCGCCACCATCGCCGAGCTGCGCCGCCAGCTCGACGACATGCGCAAGCGGCTCGAGCAGCTCGAGACCCGCGCCGCCCGCCGCCCGCCGGCCATAGCGGCGGCGCCCGCACCGGCGCGCGCCGCCCCACCGGCCGAGGCGCGCGCGGTGCAGGACGCCGCGCGCGAGGCCCGCGCGGCCGCCGACCAGGCGCGCGCCGCCCAGCGGGAGGCGGAGCAGGCCCGTCAGGCCGCCTACGCGGTCACCGCCCCGGTGCAGGGCCTCGACGCGCCCGAGCCGATGGGCCGCCAGGACTTCGTCGGCGAGGGCGGCGACGCGCTGCGCGCCGACCTGCCCGGCATCGCCTTCCGCGTCCCCGGCGCGGACACCCAGAATTCGGCTCTACGGCTTCGCCAAGCTCACCGCCTTCACCGATGCCAATGGCCGCAACCAGACCGATGCACCGGCGCCCGCGCTGATCCCGCTGACCGGCAGCGCGGCCGACCGGCAGGGTGGCGAGATTCGGCATGGGCGCCCGGTTCAGCCGCTTCGGCGTCGACACCCGCACGCTGACCGGCTGGGGCACGCTGGAGACGCGGCTCGAGGGCGATTTCGGCGGCGGCTCGCCGACCTCCTCCAAGCGCCGTCTTCCGCCTGCGGCAGGCCTGGGCGGAGCTCGGCACGCCCGATTTCCGCGTGCTGGTCGGCCAGGCCAACAGCCTGTGGAACGAGGGGCTGTTCGAGACCATCATCGATGCGACCAACCTGAACCAGTCCTTCGTGCGACAGGCGCAGCTGCGCGTCACCGGCCGGCTGGCACCGGGGCTGACCGGCCAGGTCTCGCTGGAGGCGCCGGAGACCAGCTACGTCTCCGGCACCGGCCTGTTCAACCCGGGCAGCACGCTGAACAACGGCGCCAGCCCGGCCTTCAACACCTGGCCCGACCTGCTGGGCCGGTTGACCTATGCCGATGCCGGGTGGGAGTACGGGCTGCGCGGGATGCTCCGCAACCTGACGGTCGAGACCGCCGGCACCGCCGCTGCCGGCGGCCGGCGCGACGCCACGGCCTGGGGCTTCGCCGGGCATGTCCGGATGCCGCTGCGCGTCGTCTCGCCCGGTTTCGGGGCGGACGAGCTGATCGGCATGGCCTTCTACGGTGAGGGCATCGGCCGCTACTTCTTCGGCAATACCGGGGGCAGGACGCTACCTCGAGATCTCGGCCTCGCCTCCGCCGCGCAAGGGCTGCGGCTGGACCCGCTGCCGGCCTGGGGCGCATGACCGCCGCCTGGCGCCGCTTCTGGCTGCCGCAGCTGCGCAGCAGCTTCGCCTATTCCTATGCGCGGCAGGACTACCCTGGCTATGCGCTGGACTACGCCCCGGGCTCCGCTGCCGCCCTGTCGCTGAACCAGGAGCTGCACCAGGCCTTCGCCAACCTGATCTGGAGCCCCTTCGCCGAGGAGCGCAACGGCGGCGTCTCGAACGGCTGGCTCGACATCGGGCTGGAATACCTGTTCACGCGGCGCGACCTGTCTCGGCGGCGCCGCGGCGCTGGACCGGGCGGCGTCGGGCATGGCATTGCCAACCGCGTCCTGATGGGCGCCGTCGCCCGATTCTGGGGCGGCGGGCCGGATCGCGGCGCCTGAAAGGAATGCGTCCGCGATGCCGCAGCTGTGCCGCCGCCTCGCCACCGTGCTGGCGGTCATCCTGCTGGCGGGGCTGGGCGGCTGCGCCAGCATCCTGCGGCTCGAGGCACCGCCGGTGGAGGTCACGGCGGAGCTGCCGGTCCTCGGCATCACCAATGCCCGCTTCTGGCCTGACGGCGCGCCGGAGCCGCTGCGGCGCGAAGCGGCCATGATGTTGCAGCGGCAGCGCGCCCGGACCTCCGGCGCGCTGCCGCCGACTCTTCCTCGCTTTGTCGGGCGGCGGCGACAGCGGCGCCTATGGCGCCGGCGTGCTGACGGGCTGGACCGCCACCGGCGACCGCCCGGGATCGACATCGTCACCGGCATCTCCGCCGGCGCGCTGATCGCACCCTTCGCCTTCCTCGGGCCGGACTACGACCCGCAGTTGCGCGAAGTCTTCACCGAGCTTGCGCCACGCGACGTGCTGCTGCTGCGCCGGATACCCCTGGCCCTGCTGTTCGGCCTGTCGCTCGCCGACACCTCCCCGCTCTACCGGTTGATCGAGCGGCAGGCCGACGAGCGGATGCTGGCCGCCATCGCGCGCGAATACGCGCGCGGCCGGCTGCTGCTGATCGGCACCACCAATCTCGACCTGCAGCGCCCGGTGGTCTGGAACATCGGCGCCATCGCGGCCAGCGGCCATCCGCAAGCGTTGACCCTGTTCCGGCGCATCCTGCTCGCCTCGGCCTCCATCCCCGGCGCCTTCCCACCGGTGCTGATCGATGTCGAGCATGCCGGGCAGGCGCATCAGGAGATGCATGTGGACGGCGGCGCCGCGACCCAGGTCTTCCTCTATCCGCCGGCGCTCGACGCCCGCAGCCTGGCCGGCGCCGCCGCGGCGTCCCGACGGCGCACCGTCTGGGTCATCCGCAACGGCCGCATGGATGTGGAGGGCGCGAACGTCAACCGCGGCCTGGTCACCATCGCCAGCCGCTCGATCGCCACGCTGCTGCATTTCAGCGGCGTCGGCGACATCAGTCGCATCTACCTCACGGCGCGGCGCGACGGCCTGGACTTCCGCCTGAGCTTCATCGGATCGGAGTTCCGGACCGAGCGGCGGGAGCCCTTCGACCAGGCCTATATGCGCGCGCTGTTCGACTACGGCGCGCAGAAGGTTCTGGCCGGCAGGGCCTGGGTGGAGGAGCCGCCTGCGGTCGGCACCCTGGCCGCGACCGCCGATCGCACGCCGGGCCGGTAGACGGGCCCCGCGCGGAGGCGACGCCGAGCGGCAGGCGACGCCACCCTGGGACGCGATGCACAGCGCCGGCATTCCCCGCCCATGCAGGGCCGCGGAACGCCGCCTATCCTGCCTCGCTGCCACATGGCCGGCTGGCGTCCCGCGCAGGGATGGCATCCGCAATCGCCGTGCGGACAGCGCGCAAGGACGCAGGAGGAGACGCAATGCCGCGCATCGACCGGACGCCTCGTCCGCGGGACCGTGGAGTCGGCCCGGTGGGCCCCGTCCAGGGCGGGGAGGGCTGTCCGTGAGCGGGCTCGACGATGTCCTCGCGCATATCGACGCCAATCTCGAGCCTGCGCTCGAGCGGCTATTCGCCCTGCTGCGCATCCGCTCCATCTCCACCGACCCGGCCTATGCGGCGGAATGCCGGGCCTGCGCCGAATGGCATGCGGCGGACCTCGCCGCCATCGGCTTCGATGCCGCGGTGCGCGACACGCCGGGCCATCCCATGGTGGTGGCGCATGACCGTAGTGCCAGCGGGCCCTCCGCGCTGTTCTACGGCCATTACGACGTGCAGCCGGTGGATCCGCTCGAGCTCTGGGACCACGATCCCTTCGAGCCTGCGTCGCCACCCGCGCCGACGGCACGCGGATCATCAAGGCGCGCGGCGCGTCCGACGACAAGGGCCAGGTGATGGTCTTCATCGAGGCCTGCCGCGCCTGGAAGGCTGTGCATGGCAGCCTGCCCATCCCCGTCAGCATCCTGCTGGAGGGCGAGGAGGAGAGCGGCGGCGTCAATCTGCCGCCCTTCCTGCAGCAGAACAAGGCGGAACTGCAGGCCGATATCGGCCTGATCTGCGACACCAACATGTGGGATCCGCGCACGCCCGCGATCCAGACCATGCTGCGCGGCCTCTGCGGCGAGGAAGTCTTCATCCATGCGGCGGACCGCGACCTGCATTCCGGCTTCTACGGCTCGGCCGCGGCCAATCCGAACCGCGTCCTGGCGCGCATCCTGGCCGATCTGCACGACGCCGACGGCCGGGTGACGCTGAAGGGCTTCTACGACGGCGTGCCGGAGCTGCCGCCGGCGCTGAAGGCGCAGTGGGATACGCTCGGCTTCGACCCGAAGGTCTTGCTCGGCGAGGTCGGCCTTTCCGTGCCGGCGGGCGAGGCAGGCCGCAGCGCGCTCGAGATGGTCTGGTCGCGTCCCACCGCCGAGATCAACGGCATGGGCGGCGGCTACCAGGGCGAGGGCTTCAAGACCGTCATCCCCGCCACCGCCTCGGCCAAGGTCTCCTTCCGCCTGGTCTTCGACCAGGATCCGCATGCCGTCCGGAAGGCCTTCCGCGAGCACGTCTTGGCGCGCCTGCCGGCCGATTGCCGCGCCGAGTTCAAGGAGCATGGCTCCGGCACCGCCATCCGCTTCCCGGTGGAGGACCCCGCCTTCGCCAAGGCCCGCCAGGCGCTCAGCGACGAATGGGGCAAGCCCGCGGTGTTCATCGGCGGCGGCGGGTCCATTCCGGTGACCTCCGAGCTGAAGAAGGCGCTCGGGATGGACGTGATCCTTGCCGGCTTCGCGCTGGAGGACGACCGCATCCACAGCCCGAACGAGAAGTACGACGTGACCAGCTTCCACAAGGGAATGCGGTCCTGGGCGCGCATCCTGGACGCGCTGGCGAAGTAGGTCGGGCAGGCTGGCGGCCCGGTGCGGCCGCCCGGAGGAGACGCAATGGATACGGGGCATGCCGTGGCGCCGGACGCGCCGCCGGCGACGCTGATGCAGCGGGTGCTGGACACGATCGAGCGGGTGGGCAACCGGGTGCCGCACCCGGTGATGATCTTCGTCTACCTGATCGTCGGGGTGGTGCTCCTCTCGCACCTGCTCTACGCCTTCGGGCTCGGCGTCACCTACCAGGTGATCGACCCGCAGACGGACAAGCTGCTGACGCGGCGGGCCATGGCGAACAGCCTGCTGACGCTTGACGGCATCCGCTTCATGTTCACCGGCGTCGTCCAGAACCTGATGGCCTTCAACGCGGTCGGCGTCATCATCGTCGCCATGCTCGGCGTCGGCATCGCCGAGGATCCGGGCTGGTGAAGGCGCTGATCAAGAAGCTGGTCGCCGCGGCGCCGGCCGGCGCGCTCACCTACATCCTCGCCTTCGTCGGCATCGTGTCCTCGATCGCGGCCGATGCCGGCTACCTCGTGCTGATCCCGCTGGCCGCTGCCGCCTATGTCAGCATCGGCCGCCATCCGCTGGCCGGGCTGGCGCTGGGCTTCGCCTCGGTCGCCTCCGCCTTCCTGGTCAACGTCATGATCGTGCCGACCGATGCGATCCTGACCGAGATCACCAACGACGCCATCCACCTGCTCGACCCGAACCGGTTCATCGACCTGGCGGCGAATGTCTGGTTCTCTATCGCCTCCGTCGCCCTGCTGGTGCTGCTGATCGGCCTAGTGAACGACCGCGTGGTCGAGCCGCGGCTTGGCGCCTATGCCGGCGAGCGCCCCGATGCGGCGGAGGGCGTGCTGAGCCCCGCTGAATCGCGCGGCCTGCGCTTCGCGCTCTACGGCATGCTGGCGGTGATCGCCTTCATCGCGCTGCTGACGCTGCCGCCCGGCGCGCCGCTGCGCCATCCCGAGACGGGAGCGATCATCGGCGTCTCGCCCTTCATGGCCAGCCTGATCGTCTCGATCGCCCTGATCTTCGGCGTCTCGGGCGCCGCCTTCGGGATCGGCGCGGGAACGCTGCATGGCGCCAGCGGCATCATCGGCGCCATGCAGAAGGCGATCGCCAGCCTGGCCGGGCTGATCCTGCTGCTCTTCGTCATCGCGCAATTCCTCGCCTTCTTCAACTACAGCAACATGGCGACGCTGGCCGCCGTCGGCCTTGCCGGTGTGCTGAAGGATGCCAATCTGGGGCCGCTCTGGCTGCTGGTCGGCTTCATCCTCGTCACCCTGATCATCGACCTGATCATCACCGGCGCCGTGGCGAAATGGGCGCTCTTCGCTCCCATCTTCATCCCGCTGCTGATGAAGCTGAACGTCGACCCCGAGGTGGTGCTGGCGGCTTACCGCGTCGGCGACAGCCCGATGAACACCGTCACGCCGCTGAACGCCTATTTCGCGCTGATCGTCACCTTCGCGCAGCGCTACCAGAAGGAAGCGGGGTCGGCACGGTGATCGCGTTGATGCTGCCCCATGTGGCGGTCATCTGCGTCGGCTGGACGCTGCTCTTCGTCGCCTGGTTCATCCTTGGCCTGCCCTGGGGCCTGTGAGCGCGCGGCACGCCATGCTACGCGCCCGTTCCGCCGGCGCGGCGCCGCCCGCCCTGCAGCCGGCGCCGCATCGGGGAGACCTGCATGATCCCGCGCCACCGCCGTGCCGTCATCGCCGGCCTCTGCCTGCTGCCCGGCCTGACACCCCGTCCGGCCCGGGCACAATCGCGGCGGCCGGACCCGAACCCGGATGCCTCGATCGAGATCGAGCAGGTCCGCATCGGCATCCTGGCGGTCGGCGCCGCGGTGGGCGGCGGGCGGCTTCGCTTCCGCGGCGAGGAGCTGTCCTTCTCCGTCCGCGGGCTGGGATCCGGCAGCCTCGGCATCGCCACCCTCTCGGCGAGCGGAGAGGTGTTCAACCTGCGCCGGCTGGAGGACTTCCCTGGCCGCTACGAGGAGCGCGCCGCGCCGCGCCCCGTGGGCGGCGAGGGCGGGCCGCAGACGCGCTTCCTGCGCAACCCGGCCGGCGTCGAGCTGCGCCTCCGCACCGAGCGTGCCGGCGGGCAGCTGCGCTTCGCCCAGGGCGGCATCACCATCGAGCTGCGCTGACCGCGGCGGGCCGCGCCGGGCCCGGGCGGGCGCGGCGATGATCGACGGCTTCCTCGTCGCCAAGCTGCTCTCGGACTGGCTGTTCGGCTATTCCGCCCTGATCAGCATCATCAACCCGCTGGGCGGCGCCCTGGTCTTCCACGGGATGACCCAGTGGCTGACGGCGCGGCAGAGATCGCGGCTGGCGCGGGCCATCGCGCTGAACAGCTTCGCCGTGCTGGTGGTGGCGCTCTTCCTCGGCTCCCGCGTGCTTGGCTTCTTCGGCGTGTCGCTCGAGGCGCTGCGCATCGCCGGCGGCCTCGCCGTTGCCGTCTCCGGCTGGCGCATGCTGAACGAGGAGCCGGAGGCGCGCCGCAAGGACGATCGCGCGCCCGCCGCGCTCGACACCGCGCCGGTGGAGCGGATGGCCTTCTTCCCGCTGACCCTGCCGCTGACCACCGGGCCCGGCTCCATCGCAGCCTCGATCGCGCTCGGGGCGGAGCGCGGCGCGGCCGGCCTCGGCGACCTGATGGTCGGCGCCGTCACCGCCATCCTCGTCGCCGCCACGGTCGCCGCCTCGGTCTGGCTCGCCTATGCCTATGCTGCGTCGCTGGTCCGCCGGCTCGGCCCGCAGGGCACCCTGATCGCCTCCAAGCTCGCCGCCTTCTTGCTGCTCTGCATCGGCGCGCAGATCATGCTGACCGGCGTGACCGAGGTGCTCCGGTCCCTGCCCTGGGCGCGCGGCGGATGACCGCCGCCTGCCACCCACATCCCGGCCGAAGGGCCCGCACATGACCACCGACCTCCTCCTCGTGCTGCTGCTGCTCGGCGCCGCGGTGGCGATGTTCATCATCAATCGCCCGCGCATGGATGCGGTGGCGCTGATCATGATCGTGCTGCTGCCCTTCACCGGCACGGTGACGGTGCAGGAGGCGCTGGCCGGCTTCAGCGACCCGAGCATCGTGCTGATCGCGGCCCTGTTCGTGATCGGGGAGGGGCTGGTGCGGACCGGCGTCGCCCGCCAGGTCGGCGACTGGCTCGGCGACAAGGCGGGCAGCAGCGAGACGCGGCTGCTCGTCCTGCTCATGCTGGTCGCCGCGGGCCTCGGCGCGGTGATGAGCGGGACCGCCGTAGTGGCGATCTTCATCCCGATCGTGCTGCGGCTCTGCCAACGCACCGGTGCCTCGGCCCGCGCGCTGATGATGCCGCTCTCGGTGGCCGCGCTGCTCAGCGGCATGCTCACCCTGGTTGCCACCGCGCCGAACCTAGTGGTGAATGCCGAGCTGCAGCGCCAGGGCGTCGAGGGCTTCAGCTTTTTCTCCTTCACCCCCTTCGGTCTGCCCCTGCTGCTGGCCGGCATCGCCTACATGCTGGTGGCCCGCCGGCTGCTGGCCGGCAGAGCGGCCCCGGCGCCCGTTCCCCGCCGGGCGCGGCTGGCCGATTGGGTCGAGCTCTACGCCCTGCCGGACCGCGAGTACCGCCTTGCGGTGCCCGAGCATTCCGCGCTGGTCGGGCTGACGCTGAGCGCGCTGCCGCTCCGCGCCGAAGGCATCAACATCCTGGCGGTGGAGCGGCGCCGGCGCTTTGGCCGGGACCTGCTGCATCCCGCGGCGTCCCGAGGCGCTGCAGGCCGGCGACGTCCTGCTGGCCGACGTGCAGGAGACCCAGGTGCCGCATGCCGAGCTCTTCGCCCGGCACGGCCTGCAGCCGCTGCCGCCGGGCGACGACAGCCGCTACTTCGCCAGCCTGGCGCAGGAGGTCGGGATGGTTGAAGCGCTGGTTCCGGCCGAATCCGAGCCTGGTGGGCCAGACGCTGCTGCAGGCGCGGCTGCGCTCGGAGGACGGGCTGACCACGGTCGGCCTGCGCCGCGGCCGGGCGATCGTCGGTCCGGACCTGCTGCGGCAGAAGCTGCAGGTCGGCGACACCTTGCTGCTCTTCGGCTTCTGGTCGGAGATCGCCGAGCTGCGGGGCGGCAACCGCGACCTCGTGCTGCTGAACCTGCCGGCCGAATTCGACGAGGTGCTGCCCGCGCCAGGCCGTGCGCTGCAGGCAGTGGCTGCCTTGCTGGTCACGGTCGGGATGATGGTCAGCGGCATGCTGCCCAATGCGCATGCCGCGTTGATCGGCTGCCTGCTGATGGGCCTGACCGGCTGCGTGGACCTGCCCAGCGCCTACCGCGCCATCAGCTGGAAGAGCCTGGTGCTGATCGTCGGCATGCTGCCCTTCTCGGTCGCGCTTCAGCGCACGGGGGCGTCGATCTCGCGGCGGACGCCGTGCTTGCGGTCGCCGGCGACGCCGCGCCGCACCTGCTGCTCGGCGTGCTCTTCGTCATCACGGCGGGGCTCGGCATGTTCATCTCGAACACCGCGACGGCGGTGCTGATGGCACCCGTCGCGCTGGCGATCGCGGCGGATGTCGGCGCCTCGCCCTATCCCTTTGCCATGATCGTCGCGCTTGCCGCCTCCTCGGCCTTCATGACGCCGGTCTCTTCGCCCGTGAACACGCTGGTGGTCGCGCCAGGCGGCTACGGCTTCAGCGACTTCGTCAAGGTCGGCGTGCCCTTCACGCTGGTGGTGATGGCGATCAGCCTGCTTCTGGTGCCCTGGCTGCTGCCGCTGCGCTGATCGCCCCGGGCAGGACGGCGATCACGGCCGGCGCTGCAGCTGCAGCAGATCCGTGAGGCTTCCTGCCGGCCCCGTCCGGCCCGGCCGCCTCGGGGAGGCGTCGCTCAGTCCCGCAACGGCCGCCGAGCGCACCTCGCTCGGCGTGCAGCCATATTCGCGACGGAAGGTCCGGCTGAATGCCGAGGCGTCGAAGAAGCCCAGATCCTCGGCGACCTCGTGGATGCCGCGCTGGTTGTCGGGATTGGCCAGCGCGCGGTGCGCCTCGCGCAGGCGCTCGGACTGGATGTAGCGGGCGACGCCGCCCATCGGCTCGAACAGCCGGTAAAGCTGCGAACGCGACATGCCGACCAGCCGGCAGATCCGCTTCGGCGTCAGTGTCGGGGACCGCAGGTTCTGCCGGATCGCCTGGCGGACGCGCTCCAGCCGCGCATGGTCGAGCAGCGGGGCCGCGGCCTCCAGCGTGCCGGCCGGGGGCGCGATGCAGGCGGCGACCATGGCCCGCGTCGCCGTGACCAGCCGCGGCAGTTCGGCCTCCGTCACGTGGCAGAGCTGCGCGTCGATCATCTCGAGATACTGCCCGAGCAGGACGCCGAGGCTGCCCTCGAGCGGCTGGTGCAGGCTGCGGTCGATGCTCGGGGCGAGGCTGGGATAGAGGTCGCGCGGCACGACCAGGCTGACCCAGTCGAGATCGGACCGTTCGGCCTCGAAGGCGCTGCCGAGCGAGAGGATGCAGGGCAGGCCGGCCTGCAGGACGGCGGAGCCCGCTTCGGTCCAAATCCGTTGCACGCCGCGGCGCGCCACGCGGATCACCCAGTGGTCGATTGCGTCGCGTCGGATCTGCGCCTGGGTCCGCCGGTAGCGCGGCGGCGGCTGCCGACATGCTGGTCAACGCGAAGGGGCCGAGCTTCCAGGCGGTGCAGTGCGCCCGATAGCCAACGGCCTCGCCGAGCGGTGCGACAAGATTGATCACGGGGCCGCATTGTACCTGCCAGGCCCTCGAACTGCTGCGCCGGGGTGACCGTGGCCGTTGAGAAGACATGCGCCGGCCGCAGCCTGGAATCCCGCGCGGCAACGGCGAAGGCAGGCGTCGAGAGTAGCCCGGCGTCCTGGGTCCGGGCGAGGATCGCGGTGTGCATTCCTGGCGCCTTCCGTGGAATTGCTGCCTGCAGCAAATATCGGCGGCCGCACGGAAACCGGTTCGGCGACGTCCAGCAAGCCGAACCTGCTGGTTTGGGACGACAGGTTCATGGTGGGGATGCCAGGCCAATCCTTTCGGCGGCGCCGGGCGCTAGCGTCCGCGCGGCGCGCCGACCGCACCAGCCAGGCTGATCCCCCCACGGTTCAGGGAAGCCTGCGTCGACGCAACCAAACGCGGAGAGATCCGATGTTGTCTCGCTGTTCGACGATCGTTCTGGCCGGGCTTGCCGGCCTCGCCCCGGCGCTGCCGGCCGCCGCGCAGTCCAGCATGGGATCGCGCGAATCCCGGGCAGCCGGGCGCAACGGTCTGGCGCCCGACCTCCGCGCCGAGGTGCTGCGCCGCGTCAGCGAAGGCAATACGCCGCGCGGCATGCTCGAGGTCATGCTGCTGAACGCCATGCAGGCCCGCTTCCCGGCCAGCAGGATCGTCGCAGTCGACACGGGCGGTGGCGTTGCCGTCATCCAGACGCCGGAGAGTCAGCTGAAGGCGCTGACCTTCAACAAGCGGCAGGGATTGCAGCTGGTTGGCGAGGTCGTCCTTCAGTAGTCGCCCGGGGCCGGTCCCGCGGGCCGGCCCGCTCGCCCACGGAGACAGCGCTTATGCACCGTCTGTTGCACCTCGAGGAAGCGGCCGGCCCCGCCGTGGTTTCCACCGGCCGGCTGCCGGACGCGACGGCGGTCGACGGCCTGGTTCGCGCGGCCCGGGAGCGCTACGCCCCGATCGCCGAGGGCAAGGTCGCCGATTATATCCCGGCTCTTGCCGTGGCCTCGCCCGACTGGTTCGGCCTCTGCGTCGCCGGGGTGGACGGGACGCTGCATGCGGCCGGGGAGGCGGACCGCGCCTTCTCCATCCAGAGCATTTCCAAGCCCTTCGTCTTCGCCCTGGTCTGCCAGGCGCTGGGCGGCGGGCGGGCGCGGAGAGCATCGGCGTCAACGCGACCGGCCTGCCCTTCAACTCCGTCATGGCGATCGAGCTGAACGCCGACCGCACCATGAACCCCATGGTGAATGCCGGCGCCATCGCCACCACCAGCCTGGTGCCGGGCCGCAGCCATGCGGAGAAGTGGTGCTTCCTGCTGGACGGCCTCTCGCGCTTCGCCGGCCGCGGCCTGGCGATGGACGAGGCCGTCTATGCCTCGGAAGCCGCGACCAACCAGCGCAACCAGGGCATCGCGCGGCTGCTGCAGGGCTATGGCCGGATGTACTGCGACCCGGACGAGGCGACCGACCTCTACACCCGGCAATGCGCCGTCAACGTCACCGCCCGCGACCTGGCGGTGATGGGGGCGACCCTGGCCGATGGCGGCGTGAACCCGGTGACGCGGGAGCGCGTGCTGGATGCCGACCGCTGCCGGCGCGTGCTGGCGGTGATGGCCACCGCGGGTCTCTACGAGCAATCCGGCGACTGGCTCTACGAGGTCGGCCTGCCGGGAAAAAGCGGGGTCGCCGGTGGCCTCGTCACCATCGCGCCCGGCAAGGGCGGGCTCGGCACCTTCTCGCCGCCGCTGGACGAGGCCGGCAACAGCGTCCGCGGCCAGCTCGCCACCCGGTTCCTGTCGGAGCAGCTGGGGCTGAACCTCTTCGCGTCGCGCCCGGCCTGATCAACACCACAGGGAAGGAACCAAGGCCATGAACGTCCAGTCCAGCCCGCTGGCGCCGCCGCCTGCCGCCGCGGTCCGCGAAAGCTGGGTGCCGATGATCGCCATTGCGCTCGGCCAGGCGATCATGTCCTTCAACGTCGCCGCGCTGCCGGTCTCCTCTCCGGAATGGTGGCGAGCTTCGGCGTCCCGCCCACCACCATCGCCACCGGCATCGTCATGTATTCGCTCGCGGTCGCGGGCTTCGTCATGCTGGGCGCGAAGCTGGTGCAGCGCTTCGGCGCCACGGCCCTCTTCCGCTACGTGGTGCTGGCTTTCGGCGCGGCGCAGGTGCTGATGACCTTCGCGCCGGCGGCGCCGGTCATGCTCGCGGCACAGCTGCTGGCCGGCCTCGCCGCGGCGGCGAACGTGCCGGCGCTGGTGGCGCTGATCGCGCATCACTATCGCGGGGAACAGCAGGCGACCGCGGTGGGCGCGCTGGGCTCGGCCCGGGCCGGCGCCGGCGTGGCGGCCTTCCTCATCGGTGGCATGCTCGGCACCTTCATCGGCTGGCGCCCGGTCTTCGGCCTGCTGATCCTGGTCTGCGCCCTGGTCTTCTTCCTCAGCTTCCGGCTGAAGCCGCAGGCGGCCCGGCCGGAGGTGCGGATCGACCTGGTCGGCGTCGTGCTCGCCGCGGCGGCCATCATCCTGACCGTCTTCGGCTTCAACAACCTGAACCGCTGGGGCCTCGGCACCGCGCGGCCCGGCGCGCCCTTCGACGTGCTCGGCATGTCGCCGGCGCCGCTGATGATCGTCACCGGCCTCGTGCTGCTGCAGGTCTTCGTCGCCTGGTGCCGGCGGGTGCAGGCGCGCGGCGGCACGCCGCTGCTCGACCTGCGCGTCGTCACCTCGAACCAGGAACGGGCGGCGGTGATCGCGATGTTCAGCGTGGTGGCGCTGGAGGCGATGCTGAACTTCGCCGTGCCGCTCTACATTCAGATCGTCCAGGGCCGGACGCCGATCGAGACGGCGATCGCCATGATGCCCTTCAACCTGACGGTCTTCTTCACCGCCATGCTGGTGGTCCGGCTCTACCGCCGCTTTACCCCGCGGGTGATCGGCATGGCCGGCTTCGGCCTTTGCACCCTGGCGCTGCTCTGGCTGGCCGTGGTCGTGCACAACGACTGGAGCGCGCCGGTGGTGATGACCGGGCTGATCCTCTTCGGCCTCGGCCAGGGGGCGTTGGTGACCCTGGTGTTCAACGTGCTGGTCACCGCCGCGCCGAAGGAACTGGCGGGCGATGTCGGCTCGCTGCGCGGGACGGCGCAGAACCTGGCCGCCGGCGTCGGCACCGCGGTGGCCGGGGCGCTGCTTGTCGGCCTGCTCAGCGCCAACGTGCTGGCGCGCCGTTGCCGAGAACCCGCAGCAGCCGCCGGAGATCCAGGCGCAGGTCGATCTCGACAGCATCAACTTCGTCTCGAACGACCGGCTGCGCGAGGTCATGTCCCGCACCACCGCCTCGCCCGAGCAGGCGGCGGCGGCGGTCGAGGTCAATGCCGCGGCCCGGCTGCGCGCGCTGAAGATCGGGTTGCTGATCATGGCCTGCCTCGCCCTGCTGACCATCCTGCCCGCCAGCCGGCTGCCCGGCTACAAGCCGGAGGAAATCCCCGATGGTGACGGCACGCCTCGACCCGGCCACGCCGGCCGGGGAGCGCGGCTGAAATGGCGCGGCCACGCATCCTCGTCCTCTCGCTCGGCGGCACGATCACCATGCTGCCGGGCGAGGCAGGCGGCATCGCGCCGAAGCTCGGCGCCGAGGACCTCGTCGCGGCTGTCCCGGCGCTGGCCGAGGTGGCGGAGGTGGTGGCGCATTCGCCCTTCCGCCTGCCGAGCCCCTCGCTTTCGCCCGCCAACCTGGTCGAGGTCGCGCAGCGGATCGAAGAGGCCTTCGCCCAGGATTTCGCCGGTGCGGTGGTGGTGCAGGGCACCGATACCATCGAGGAATCCGCCTTCCTGCTCGACCTGCTGCTCGGCGGCGACCAGCCTGTGGTGGTGACGGGGGCGATGCGCGGCGCCGATGCGCCGGGCGCCGACGGGCCGGCGAACCTGCTGGCCGGCGGTCCGCACCGCGGCCTCGGCCGAGGCGCGCGGCCTCGGCACGCTGGTGGTGCTGAACTACGACATCCACGCCGCACGCTTCGTGCGCAAGGCGCATACCGCGCTGCCTTCCGCCTTCGCCTCGCCGCTCGCCGGACCGATCGGCGTGGTCGCGGAAGGCCGCCCGCGCATCTACGCCCGGCCGCCGCGGCTGCCCGGCCTGCCGAGCTATGGCGGCCTCGCCCTGCCGCGTCGCGCTGCTGCACTGGGCCATGGGCGAGGACGGAAGGCTGCTCGAGGTGCTGCCGCAGCTCGGCTATGCCGGCGCGGTCATCGAGGGCATGGGCGCCGGCCATGTCCCGGCCGAGGCGGCGCCGCTGCTCGGCGAGCTTGCTGCCCGCATGCCGGTGGTGCTCGCCAGCCGTTGCCTGACCGGGCCGGTCTTTACCGGCACCTATGGCTATGCCGGCGGGGAAATCGACCTGCTCGGCCGCGGCCTCATCCCGGCCGGCATCCTCTCCGGCCTGAAGGCGCGGCTGCTGCTCGGCCTCGCGCGTCCGCAACGGCCGCGGCCAGCCCTGCGCCGCCGCGGCCTTCGCGCCCTACCAGTAACCCGCAACACCTAGGACAACACCAATCATGGCCGATCTCCTCGTCATCGCCTTTCCGACCGAGACCCAGGCCGAGCAGGTGCGCAGCCGCCTGCTCGGCATGCAGAAGGAATACCTCATCGAGCTCGGCGACGCCGTCGTCGCGGTGAAGCAGCCGGACGGGCAGGTGAAGCTGAACCAGCTCTTCTCGCCGGCCGCCGCCGGCGCCGCGTCCGGCGCGCTCTGGGGCTCGCTGCTCGGGCTGATCGTCCTCTCGCCCCTGCTCGGCGCCGCGATCGGCGCGGCGTCCGGCGCGCTCGGGGGCAAGCTCTCCGATGTCGGCATCAACGACCAGTTCATGCGCGACGTGTCCAAGAGCCTTGAGGCCGGTCATGCCGCGTTGTTCCTGCTGATCCGCAAGATGACCGCCGACAAGGTCATAGCCGAGCTGCAGGGCGCCGGCGGCACCGTCATGCGCAGCTCCTTCGACGAAACGAAGGAGGAGGCGCTGCGCGAGGCGCTGGCCGGGGCGCAGGCCGCCGCCGCGACCGCTGCCTGAACGGAGTGGCGGCCGCGCCGCGGCCGCCGCCGACCGCCATGCCGAAGATGGCCATCCGCACGTCCTGGCTGCTGGCCTGCGCCCTGCTGCCCGCCGCATCCATGCGTTCCGCGCTCGCGCAGGACATCACCCCACGTCCGGCCGATCGGGCCGGGACCTTCGCCTTCATCCTGGAGAACGACACCTTCGGCGGCACCGACAAGTACTACACCAACGGCTTCCTCTTCGCCTGGCGCTCCTCCCCTACAATCCGCCGGCCTGGCTGAGCGGCGTGACTCAGGGTGGGCTGCTGTTTCCGGAAGGCGGCACGCCGCGCTGGGGCCTTGCCTTCGGGCAGAAGAAGTTCACGCCCGAGGATACGCTGACCCGCGACCTGGACCCGAAGGACCGGCCCTATGCCGGCTGGCTCTACGGCACCGTCTCGCTGGTCTCCTCGAACGACCGCAGCTTCGGCAGTGCCGAGCTCCAGGTCGGCGTGGTCGGGCCCTCGGCGCTCGGCCGGCAGGTGCAGAACACCACGCACGACATCCTGGGCATCGACCGCGCCTATGGCTGGAGCAAGCAGCTGCACGACGAGCCGGGGGTGAACCTCGTCCTCTCGCGCCAGTGGCGGGTGAACGCGCCGCTCGGCACCGACGGCCTGGCGTTCGGCATCGTGCCCAACCTCAATGGCAGCCTCGGCAACGTTCAGAACCTATGCGAGCGGCGGGGTCATGTTCCGCGTGGGCACGAAGCTCGATGCGGATTTCGGCCCGCCGCGGGCGCGGCCGGCGACGGCCGGCTCGGTCTTCTTCGAGCCCGATGGCGGCTGGGGCTGGTATGCCTTCGCCGGCCTCGACGGCCGGGTGGTGGGGCGGGACATCTTCCTCGACGGCAACACCTGGCGGGACAGCCGGCATGTGGACAAGGAGCCGGTGGTGGCCGATGCCAGCCTCGGCGCGGCGATGATCATGCCCTGGGCGCGGCTGACCATGACCTACACGCTGCGCACCAGGGAGTTCACCGCCCAGCGCGAGCTGGCGCAGTTCGGCTCGGTCAGCCTCGCCTTCCGCTTCTGAAAGCCGCGCCGTCCCGCGTCCCCGAGCGGGATCGCGGGCGCGCCCGGTAGACGGGGCAACGGCGTCAACGCACCGCGGCGAGCATCGCACACGACAGGGCCAGCACCAGCGCGAGCAGCGCAAGCCCGGCCGCCGGCCAGGCGCGCAGCCCCGCTTCCAGCCGCGCGGCCGCCGTGCCGATGGTCTCGCCGAGGCGGCGGAGGCGGCCGACAGCGCGGAGCAGGTCGCCTTCCGGCACGAGCGGCAAGGCGTCGCCCCAGCGGGTCAGGGCCGCGGACAGGCCAGGCGCCGGCCAGCACGGGCCAGAGCGCCGCGCCGGGCTCCTTGCCGAGGAGGTCCTAGGGATCGCCGAGGCCGAGCGGCCGGTACAGCGCCCAGGGCAGCAGCAGCGCCGCGCCGGCCATGCCGAGCCAGAGGGCCAGCAGCGCCGGCACCGGCCGCGCCGCCACGGCCGGCGTGGCGGCGAGGCGGCGGACGAAATGCAGCATCAACAGCGTGGAGCCCGTGGCCGAGAGCGCCGCGAGCGCCCCGACCAGCCCGGCGCCGAGCTGCGGCTTCACCGCCGCCTTGGCCAGCGCCCCGCCGGTGCCCGGCATCCCGCCGAAGCCGAGGGCGAGCACCAGCGCGGGCAGCAGCACCAGGATCCAGCGGCGGCGTCCGGGCATCGCCGCGACGCCGACGCCGAGGAACAGCGCACCCTTCGCCAGCACATGGTGGGTGGCGTAGAAGGCGACGGCCATGGCGGTGCCGGGCACGGCCAGCGCCAGGCCCATGCCCAGCGCGGCGATGGTCACGCCCATCTGGCTGACCGTCGAGTAGGCCAGCACCGTCTTCGGGTTGGCCTGCACGATGCCGCAGCCGACGCCCCAAAAAGCCGTCAGCAGCCCGAGCCCGGCCAGCACGGCGCCCCAATCCGCCGACGTCCCGTCCATAGGCAGGAAGCGCAGCAGGCCGACGATGCCGGCCTTGACGATGGCGCCGCTCAGCACGGCCGAGGCCGGCATGGGGGCGGCCGGATGCGCCAGCGGCAGCCAGACGATGCAGCGGGACGAGCCCGGCCTTGAGGCCGAAGCCGGCAACCAGCAGCCCCAGCGCGACGCCGCGTGCCGGCGATCCCGGCAGCGCGGCCAGCGCATCGGCGATGGCGAGGCTCGGCCCCGGCACGGCATCGGCCAGCAGCGCGAAACCGAGCAGCAGCGCGACCTCCCCCAGCACCGCCAGCAGCAGCGTCACCTCGCCGGCCCGCCGGGCGCGCGGCGTGCCGTCCTGCACGATCAGCCCGAAGGCCGGCAGGCTCACCAGGGCGAAGGCAAGGTAGAAGCTGACGAGGTCGGCCGCGACGAACACGCCGAGGCTGCCGGACAGCGTGACCAGCCACCAGAGCGCGAAGCGCTGCGCCCCGGGCTCCCGGCCCAGATAGGCCTGCAGCATAGGCGCCGGCCGCGCTCCAGAGCAGCGCGACGGCGCCGAGCAGCAGGGCCGAGGCCGCGTCCAGCGCCAGGGTGAAGCGCAGCCGGCCGGGGTCCATGACGAGGGGCGGGCCATCCGCCGCCAGCAGCGCCGCGGCCAGCGCGGGCAGCGGCGCCAGCCAGAGCAGCCCAGGCAGGCGCCGCCGCGGCGCCTTCCACAGGCAGGCCAGCAGCAGGCCGAGCGGCGCACCGAAGCTGGCCATTAGAAGAAGCTGTGACCCCGTCACGGCCCGGCCCCCAGCCGCCCCACCTGCACCAGGCCGAAGGAGGCGAGCGGCAGCAGGCCCAGCCCGACCGAGACCAGCGCCAGGGCCAGGGCCACCAGCTGCGGCCCGCGCGGCATTGCCGCGGGTGGCGGCGCCTCGGCCACCGGCGGTGCGGTCAGCGACCCGGCCAGCACGCGGTAGACGTAGCCGCCGGTCAGCACGCCGCCGCCGACGATCACCAGCGCCCACCACCATTGCCCGGTGCCGAGGGCCGAGGTGAGCAGCAGCCATTTCGCAGTGAAGCCGCCGCTCGGCGGGATGCCCATCAGCGACAGGCCGGCGAGCCCGAAGGCGAGCACGCAGACCGGCACCGCCCGCCCCGCGCCGCCCAGCCCGGCGATGCGGTCATGCCCCAGCGCGCCGGCGATCAGCCCGGCCGCGAGGAACATCGCCGCCTTGGCGAAGGCATGCGAGCCCGCCTGCAGGATGCCGCCCATCCAGGCGCGGGACGACGTCTCGGCATCGCCGGCCAGCACCAGCGGGAACATCAGGAAGAGGTAGCCGATCTGCGCCACGGTCGAGTAGGCGACCAGCAGCTTCAGCCGCGCCTGGCGCAGCGCCACCAGGCTGCCAACCAGGATCGCCGCGGCGCCGAGCGTCGCCAGCAGCGGCGCCGCGGCGGCGGCAGCCAGCGGCGGCATCACCCAGAACCACAGCCGCAGCAGCAGCACGAAGGAGGCCTTGACCACCAGCCCGGACAGAACGGCGGAGGCCGCCGGCGGCGCCCCGGCATGCGCCGGCGGCAGCCAGAGATGCAGCGGGAAGAGCGCCATCTTGGCCGCGAGCCCGGCGGTCATCAGCGCCGCCGCCAGCAGGGTCGGCGCATCCGCCCGCGCCGCCCCGGCCAGCAGGGTGATGTCCAGCGTACCGTAGCCGCCATAGAGCAGCGCGGTGCCGAGGAGGTAGAGCACCGAGCCGATCAGGGCGAAGAGCAGGTAGCGCAGCTCGGAGCGGAACTGGCTCGGCTTGCCCTCGAGGCAGGCGAGGGCAAGCGCCGCGAAGGTCAGCATCTCCAGCGCGACGAACAGGTTGAACAGGTCACCGCCCAGGAAGGCTGCGGCGAGCGCGGCCGAGAGCGCCAGCAGGAAGCACCAGAAGGCGAAGGGCGCCCGGGCCTCTGCGACGCCGGACGGCGTCGCATGCTCCACCCGGCCGAACAGAGCGACGGCGCCGAGCACGAGGGCCGAGGTCAGCAGCATCGCCGAGGCCACGCCATCGGCTCGCAGGGCGAGGCCGAGCGGCGGGGCCCAGCCGCCGACCGCATAGGCCAGCGGCGCCCCGGCCCGGTGGACCGCCGCGGCGATCAGCAGGGCCAGCAGGGCGCCGAGGCCGAGCGTTGCGAGGGCGATGCGCTCCGCGACCCGGCCGCCGAGCACGAAGGCCGCCAGCATGCCGCCGACCGGCAGGACCAGCGCCAGCACCAGCAGGCTGCCATGGGGTGTGGCCAGGCTCATGCCTCGGCCGACTCGTCCGGCTCGGCGATGGTCGCCGCGCCGGTGATCTGGTGCATGCGCAGCGCCATGACCACCGCCAGTGCCGTCGCGGCGAAGGCGACCACGAGGCCGGTGATGACCATGGCCTGCGGCACCGCATCCGCCCCGCCGCCCGGGCTGCCGCCGCGCCGCGCCACCACGCCGAAGAGCAGGAAGACGCCGGCGCCCAGCAGGTTGAAGGCGAGGATCTTCCGCAGCACCACAGCCTGCACCACCAGGCCGAACAGGCCGAGGCCGACCAGCGCCGCGCCGGTCAGGCCGAAGACCAGCGGGCCGCTCATGCCGCGCGCTCCGGCGGGCCGGCGACCAGCAGGGCCAGGGCGGCGGCGACGGAGAGGGTCATCGCCGCCTCGATCACCAGGATCAGCGGCTTGGCCAGGCCCGGCGGATAGGCGAGGAAGCCGTCGGCGATCGCGAAGCCGGCCAGCCCGATCAGGAGGAAGGCCAGCGGCCCCGCCGCCAGCATCAGCCGCACGCGCCGGTCGGCGATGGAGGGCGGCTGCACCAGCCCCGCCATCCAGGCGAGCAGCCACATGGCGGCGAGGATGGTGCCGCCCTGGAATTTCCCGCCCGGCGCGTCGGTGCCGACCCAGGCGACATAGATGCCGATGACGAGGCCGAGGGGCGGCAGCAGCCGCGCCAGCAGCGCCAGCGGCCCGTCATCCTGCCGCGGCAGGAGCGGCCCCGGCCGGCCGCCCCAGTGACGGTCCGGCGCCATCGACCAGACCGCCAGCACGGCGAAGACCAGCACCACCGATTCCAGCAGCGTATCCAGGCCGCGGAAGGCCATCAGCACCGCCGCCACCGGGTTGCCGAGGCCGAGCGGCGCGGTGCGGGACGCCGCCTCCGCCGCCAGGCCGGGCGCCGGGGCCGGCAGCGCCAGCACGGCCAGCGCCAGGCCGAGGCCGACCGTGCCGGCCAGCAGGCCGGCGGCGATCCGCGTCGCCCGGCCGGGCGCGGCGGCCGCGACCTCCGCCTCCCCGCCGCGCAGCCGGACCACCGCCAGCAGCAGGATCACGCCGGTGGCGCCGGCGCCGATCGCCGCCTCGGTCAGCGCCACGTCCGGCGCGCCCAGCCGGACCCAGGCCAGGGTCAGCAGCAGGCCGAGGCCGACGAAGCCGATGGTGGCAGGGAAGGCGGCCGGCGCCGCCAGGGTCCAGCCGGCGGCGGCCAGCACCAGCGCGGCCAGCAGCCCGTCCAGCAGCCAGTCGAGGGTCACGCCGGCGGCTCCGGCCGGCGCACCTGCTCGGCGATCAGCTGCGCCGTGGTGGCGCCGGACAGCAGCACAAGCGCCCAGACCAGCAGGAGCTTGAGGCCGAAGAGCCAGCCCGGCGCGAAGGGCAGCAGCCCCAGCACCACCAGGCCAAGGCCGAGGTTGTCGGCCTTGGTCAGGGCATGCAGCCGGCTCGGCACGTCGGGGAAGCGAATCAGCCCGGCGGTGCCGGCGACGAAGAAGCAGGCCCCGGCGGCGATGGCCAGCAGGCCGAGCAGCGGCAGCGCGGCGCTCATCGCGAGCCGACCAGCCGTGCGGCCAGCACGAAGGCGACCGAGGCGAAGGCGCCGAGCAGCGCCAGCACCAGCGCGACATCGAGCAACGCCGCTTGCCGGCGTGGCGCCGCCGAGCAGCAGCAGGACGGCGATGCCGCCGGTGGCGAGCAGCTGCGCCGCCATCAGCCTATCCGCCGGGTCGGGGCCGCGCAGCACGCGCCACAGCCCGACGGCGACCGCCGCGAGGATGACGAGGCCGGCGAGGACCAGCGCCTCAGCCATGGCGGAGCCGATGGCCTGCGGCGGCGGCGAAGAGCGTCTCGGCCGCGCGCGTCTCCACCGCCACCGGCAGGCCGGCATCGAGCGCATGCACCACCAGCCGCCCCTCCGCGTCGAGCCCCGCGGGCAGGGTGCCCGGCTGCAGGCTGGCCAGCAGCCGGAAGCCGTCGCGCGCCGGACCAGGCGGCAGGCGGAGCGGCACCGCGACCTCGCAGGGCCGGACGCGACCCCGCGGGTCGAGCGCGCGGAAGGCGATGTCGAGGCCGGCGGTGACCGAGGCCCGCATGACTTCCCCGGCCAGCCGCAGTGCCGGCCAGGGCCGCAGCCCGCGGCCGGCAGGCGGCAGGAGGCGCAGGCTGGTCCAGGCCGCCAGGGCCGCCGCGGGCAGGCCGACCAGCAGGCCCGCGGCGCCGGGTCCGGCCAGCACGAGCCAGAGGCCGAGAAAGCCGAGGCCCCGCCAGGCGGCGGCCCCGCTCACTCGGCCCCCGCCGGGGCCGGGACCGGGGCGTGCCGCCGATCGGGCGCCCGGGCGCCGAACCAGGTGACGTAGAGCGTCGGCAGGAAGACCAGCGTCAGCAGGGTGGCGACCAGCAGCCCGCCCATGATGGCGAAGGCCATCGGCCCCCAGAAGACGGTGGGCGCGATCGGGACCATGCCGAGCACGGTCGAGAGCGCGGTCAGCATCATCGGCCGGAACCGCCCCGAGGCCGCGGTCACCGCCGCGTCCCGCACGTCGCGGCCGGCCGCGCGGTCGTCCTCGATCTGCACGATCAGGATGACGGCGTTCTTCGCGATCATCCCGATCAGCGCCAGGATGCCGAGGATGGCGACGAAGCCCAGCGGCCGGCCGAAGACCAGCAACGCCAGCACCACGCCGACGATGCCGAGCGGCAGCACCGCCAGCACCACGAACAGGCGCTGGAAGCTCTGGAGCTGGAACATCAGCACCGTGAGCATGAGCACGATCATGACCGGCACGACGGCCATGACCGAGGCGCGGGAGTCGGCGCTCTCCTCCGCGATGCCACCGAGCTCGATGCGGTAGCCCTTGGGCAGCGTCGCGTTGATCTGCGCGATCGTCGGGGCAAGGCGCGCCACCACGCCGTCCGGCAGCACGCCGGGCAGGACGTCCGCCTGCACGGTCAGGGTGGGCACGCGGTCGCGGCGCCAGACCAGCGGGTATTCCTGCTCGTAGGAGAAGGTGGCGAAGGTCTCGAGCGCGACGGTGCGCCCGCCGGGGATGGAGATCTGCAGCGAGCGGAGCGTGTCGAGCGACAGACGCTGCTCCGGCAGGGCGCGGGCGATCACCGGCACCAGGTAGATGTCGTCCCGGACCTGGGTGATGGCGGAGCCGGTGACGGCGGCGTCGAGCGACGCGGCCAGGCTGGCGGAGCTGACCCCGAGCTGCCGCGCCTGGTCCTGGTCCACCTGGACGCGGAGCTGGCGGGAGGGCTCCATCCAGTCGAAGTTCACGTGCCGCGACCCCGGGATCCTTGGCCACGGCGTCGCCGACGCGGAAGGCGATCTCCCGCAGCGTCTCCACTTCCGGCCCCACCACGCGGTACTGCAGCGGCCAGCCGACGGGCGGCCCGAGCTCAAGCGGGGAGACGCGGGCGATCGCGGCTGGAAATTCCTCGGCCAGCAGCGTCTCCAGCCGGCGGTGCAGCCGCTCCTGCCCCGGCAGGTCCTTTGCCACCACCACCGCCTGGGCGAAGAAGGGATTGGCGAGCTGCACGTTGAGCGGCAGGTAGAAGCGGATGGCGCCGCGGCCGACATAGGTGCTCCAACGCTCGACATCCGGGTCTTTCGCCAGCCAGGCATCAAGCCGCGCCACGGCGGTCTCGCTCGCCCCGATCGAGGCGTTCTGCGGCAACGTCATGTCCACCGTCAGCTCCGTCCGGTCGGAGCTTGGGAAGAATTGCTGCGGCACCAGAGGCAGGGCGAGCAGGGCCAGGACGAAGGCCCCGATGGTGATCCTGATGGTGATCCAGCGGAACCGCATCGCCGTGTTCAGCAGCCCCGTGTAGCCGCGCATGAGCGGGCCGGGCGGCTTCGGCGGCCCCGCCTTCGGCGCCTTCAGCACCGCCATGCCGATCAGCGGCGCGAAGAGCACGGCGACGAGCCAGGAGACGACCAGCGCGATGCCGACCACGGCGAAGATCGAGAAGGTGTACTCGCCGGCCGAGGAGGCGGCGAAGCCGATCGGCACGAAGCCGGCGATGGTGATGAGCGTGCCCGAGAGCATGGGCGCGGCGAGCTTGCTGTAGGCGAAGGTCGCCGCCCGCTCCTTCGTGTCGCCGGCGGCGAGGCGGCGGATCATCGCGTCCACCGTCGTCATCGCGTCGTCCACCAGCAGGGCGAGGGCGATGATCAGGGCGCCGAGCGAGATGCGCTGGAGGTCGATGCCGGCCAGCAGCATCAGCGGGAACACCACCGCGAGCGTGAGCGGGATGGCCGCCGCCACCACCGCGCCCGGGCGGACGCCGAGGCTGAGGAAGCTGCAGACGAGGATGATGAGGATTGCCTGCCAGAGGCTCTCGGTGAACTCGCCGATGGCAGTGTCCACCGTCGCCGCCTGGTCGGCGACCAGCTTCGGCTCGATGCCGATGGGCAAGCTCGGCGGTGATCGCGGCCATCTCGGCGCGGATGTTCCGCCCCAGCGCCAGGATGTCGCCACCCTCGCGCATCGCCACCGCGAGGCCGATGGCGGGCTGCCCGTTCACCCGGAACATCGGCTGCGGCGGGTCGGCGAAGCCGCGGCGGACCTCGGCGATGTCGCCCAGGCGGAGCAGCCGCCCGTCCACCGCGAAGTTCACGCCGAGGATGTCGGCCTCGGTCTCGAAGGCGCCGGAGACGCGGACCGAGAGGCGCTCGCGCCCCGTCTCGACGACGCCGGCCGGCTGGACCAGGTTCTGCGCCTGCAGCGCGGCGATCAGCGCAGAGTAGTTCAGGCCGAGTCCGGCCAGCCGCTCGGTCGAGAATTCGATGAAGATGCGCTCGTCCTGGGCGCCGAGGATCTCGACCTTGGAGACGTCGGGCACCCGCAGCAGGCGGGACCGCGCATCCTCGACATGGTCGCGCAGCTCCCGCTGGCTGAAACCGTCGGCGGTGAAGCCGTAGATGATGCCGAAGGTGTCGCCGAAATCGTCGTTGAAGAAGGGGCCCTGCACCCCCTGCGGCAGGGTCTGGCGCATGTCGCCGATGCGCTTGCGCACCTGGTACCACATGTCCGGCACGACCGCGGCGGGGGTGGAGCCCTTCAGGTCGACGAAGATGGTGGTCTGGCCCGCGACGGTGTAGCTGCGCAGCGTGTCGAGGTTCGGCGTCTCCTGCAGCGTCCGCTCCAGCCGCTCGGTCACCTGCAGCAGCGTCTCCTGCACCGTGGCGCCGGGCCAGGCGGCGCCGACGATCATGGTGCGGAAGGTGAAGGCCGGGTCCTCGTTGCGGCCGAGTCGCAGGAAGACCAGCGCCCCGGCGATCACCGAGACGATCATAAAATAGACGACCAGCGAGCGCCGGTTGATCGCCCATTCGGAGAGGTTGGGGCCTATCATCGCGCGGCGCTCTGCTGGCCGAGCAGCCGCACCTTCTGGCCCGGCCGCAGCGCCTGCACGCCGGCGGTGACGACGACGTCGCCGGTCTCCAGCCCGCCGCCGACCAGCACCCGCGCCGGGTCGAAGCGCAGCACGTCCACCGGCCGCAGCGCGACGGTCTGGGTCTGCGGATCGACCAGCCAGACGGCCGGCTGCCCGCCGGACCGGGTCAGCGCCGAGGCCGGGACCTCGGTCGCCGCGCCGCCGCCGATCTCCATGCGCCCGGTGACCGTCGAGCCGAGCCTGAGCCCGGGCGGCGGCTCGTCCAGCCCGACCCAGACGCGGAAGGTGCCGGTCACCGGATCGGCACGCGGCGAGACCTCGCGCACCCGCCCGGTGGCCCGCACCTTGGGATCCATGGTCAGCGACACCTCGATCACCGGATGCTCCGGCGCCCGGTCCTTCAGCGTCGGCGGCACGTCGAAGACCGCGTCGCGGCCACCCTCCCGCGCCACCTGCACGATCATGCGGCCGGGCTGCACCACCTCGCCGGTCTCGGCGCCACGGGCGGTGACGGTGCCGGCGGCGTCCGCCTCCAGCCGCGTGTAGCCCAGCCGGGTCTCGGCCAGGTTCACCTGCGCCTGCGCCGCGTCGACCGCCGATTCGGCGCTGCGCAGGGTGCGCGTCGCCTCGTCGTAGCGCACCCGGGTCGTGAAGCCGGTCTGCAGCAACTCGCGCTGGCGCTGGTAGTTGTTGCGGGCCTCGGTCAGCCGGGCCCGCGCCGCGGTCAGCTCGGCCCGGCTGGCGCGCAGGCTGTTCTCCTCGTTGGTGGGGTCGAGCCGCGCGACGAGCTGGCCGCCGGACACCCGGTCGCCGACATTGACCAGCCGTTCCACCATCCGCCCGTCGATGCGGAAGGCGAGATTGGCCTGCGTCTCGGCCTCGACCGTCCCGGTCAGGGAAGACGTCGCCGCCCGTGCGCGGCGCGACGGTCACCACCCGCACCGGCCTGATCTCGGGCGCGGGCGGCGGCGCGTCGTCGTCGCAGGCGACCAGCATGAAGGGCAGCAGGAGAGCAAGCAGGGCGCGCGGCCGCTTGCGGGACGGGGCTTTCGCCGTGCGGCGCGGGGGGCGCATCGTGGTTTCCCTCATCCCGGTCTGCGCTCGAGGGCAGGGCAGCGCCGGGCCGCCGCCAGGGCGCAAGCTAATGACCCGCTCGGGGGTTGGGATCAGCCCGGCGTCCCGCCCCTGCGCCATGCGTCCCAAAGCGCCCGGCGGCGGGCCGGGGCCTCAGCGGGCCGGCGCGATCCCTTCCTCGATTCGCGCCAGCAAATAGGGAAAGAAGGGATTGGAGGAGACGCGGGTCAGCGCCTCGGGGCTGACCGTCAGCACCCCGCGCTCCCCGCGCACCGCCAGCGCCCCGAGCTGGACGCCGAGCGCGTCGGCCGGGTCGGGGTCGAGGCCATAGAGCCCGTCGCTGGCCGGGAAGGGCAGCGCGACATGCGACAGGGAGAAGACGTCGCGCGGCCAGGCGAGGCCGATCCGCCGGACGCTCTCCTCCGTCGTCCCCGCCTCGGTCACCCGCTCGACCGCCTCGGCCTGCCCCGGCCCGGCATTGGCGATGACCGTCGCGCGGTAGGCCCGCGCCCCCGCGGGCAGCAGCCGGTCGAGCGCCGCGTTGGTGGCCGGGGTGATCAGCGGGCCGAGCTTGGCGTTGCGGTTGATGTCGAACAGCACCAGCTCGCTGCCCTTCGCCGGCAGACGGTCGTACAGCGCCGCCACCACCGCCCGGGTGCTGACGGTGAAGTCCACCACCGATTGGAAGGTGAGGATGGGCGGCAACTGCGCCAGCCGCCCGTCCGCCGCCAGCCGCTGCACCTGCGCCTGCAGCGCCGCGGTCAGCCGGTGCGACTGCCAGGCGCCGTTCACCGGGAAGGAGTTGTACTTGAAGGGGATGAACTCCGGCACGATGCCGAGCCAGGCGGCCTTGGCGAAGCGCGGGAAATAGGCGGGCAGCGCGGCCAGGCCGGCGAAGCGGGCGAAGGCGGTGATGCCGATCATGGGGGAGACGAGCACCAGCCGGTCCGCCCGCGGCAGGCGCGGGTCCACCACCGCGTCGAGGGCGTATTGCACCGCAAGCGCCCCGCCATTGGAGAAGCCGACTATATGCAGCGGCCGGTCCGGCCCGACGCGCCGGCGCGCCTCCCGCACCGCCAGGCGGGTCGCCGCCTGCCAGTCCTCCCAGGTCACGTCGGTCAGTCCCGCCGGCACGGTGCCATGCCCCGGCAGGCGGATGCCGACCACGACCCAGCCGCGGTCCCGGTAGCGGGCGCCGATGTGGCGGAGGCTGAAGGGCGCATCGGTCAACCCGTGCAGCAGCACCACCGCCCCCAGCGGCTCGCCGCCCGTGGGCTCGAGCACGAAGGAGCGGTTCCAGTCCTGCGCGAAATTCGCCGGGTAGAGCGGGCTGCCGGCGAAGTAGCGGTTGGCCGGGACCTGGTCCTCGGGCGCCAGCGCCTCGGTCACCTTCTGCCGCACGGTGGCGAAGGCGGCCGCCTCCGAGGCCAGGTAGGCCGGCCAGTCCGCGGCATCCAGCGCCGCAGCACGCAACTCCTCCGGCACCACCAGATGCCAGGGGGCGAGCGGCGGGCCGCGCTGGCTGTCCCAAATTCGCAGGGCCAGCAGCGCGACCACGAGCATCGCCGCCCCGAGGGCGAGGCGACGCGGCAGGCGCCGGATCCAGACAGGCATGCGCATCACGTCCCCTTTGCGGTCCTGCCGTCCCGGCGACCGCTCAATTCCGGGCGCCTTGCTTGCGCATCCGCACCGGCTGCACAAGCCTGTGCGCAACTGGAAGGCGGCGAGAATGACGGATCATGCTTCACGGTGGATGCTCGGCCTGTGCACCGCCATCCTCGCCGCCGTGGCGCTGCACCTGGCCGAGGCGGTGCTGGCGCCGGTCGCCTTCGCGCTCTTCGCCATCGCGCTGGCCTGGCCGGTGCAGCGGGCGGTGCAGGCGCGGGCGCCGAAGCTTGTGGGGCTGCTCGTCGCGGTGCTGGTCACGCTGGTCGTGCTGGTGCTGCTCGCGCTCGCCATCGGCTGGGGGTTCGGGCGCGTCGCCCGCTGGGTGATCGCCAATGCGGCGCAGCTCCAGGCGCTCTATGCCGCCAAGCTCGACTGGCTGGAGGCGCGCGGCATCGGCGCCGCGGCCGCGCTGGCCGGCGAGTTCGACATGCGCCAGCTGGTCCGCATCGCCCAGGCGGTGATCCTGCAGCTGCAGGGGGTGCTCGGCTTCCTCGGCCTCACGCTGGTCTTCGTCATCCTGGGCCTGCTCGAGGTCGGCGTCGCCGGCCGGCAGCTGGCGCGGCTGGGGCAGGACGGCCCGGCGGCCGCCGGGGTGCTGCGGGCGTTGACCCGCACCGCCGGCAAGCTGCGCGCCTACATGCTGGTGCGCACGGTGATGAGCGTCGCCACCGGCCTCGCGGTCTGGGGCTTCGCCCGGCTGATGGGGCTGGAGCTGGCGGCGGAATGGGGGGTGATCGCCTTCGTGCTGAACTACATCCCCTTCATCGGCCCGCTGCTGGCGATCCTCTTCCCGACCTTCTTCGCCGCCCTGCAATTCGGCAGCTGGCAGGCGGCGGTGACGGTCTTCGCCGCGCTGCAGGCCATCCAGTTCCTCTCGGGCAGCACGCTGGAGCCGCGCCTCGCCGGCGCGCGGCTGGCGCTCTCGCCCTTCATGGTGCTGGTCGCGGTCTTTCTCGGCGCGCTGCTCTGGGGCATCCCCGGCGCCTTCATCGGCGTGCCGGGGCTGATCCTGGCGCTGGCCCTGTGCGAGGAATTCGAGGGCAGCCGCTGGGTGGCGGAGCTGCTCTCGGGGCGGCTGCCCGCCGCGGCCGCCCCGCCGCCGGGCTGACCGGCCCCGGCCTCCGGCGCCGGGGCGGTTGCCCATGGCGCGCGGCGTCAGAAGGACCCCACCAGCCCGCCGAGCAGGATCACCGCCGCCAGCGCGGCGACCAAGCTCACGATCGCCACCATGACGATGTCGAGGTAGCTCTCCCGGTGGGTGCAGCCGCAGACCGCGAGCAGCGTGATCACCGCGCCGTTGTGCGGCAGGATGTCCAGCGTGCCGGCGCCGATCACCGCGATCCGGTGCAGCAGGCCGGGATCGATCCCCTGCTCCGCCGCGATCGCCATGTAGGTCGGGCCGAGCGCCTCGAGCGCGATGGTCAGGCCGCCGGAGGCCGAGCCGGTCAGCGCCGCCAGCAGGTTGGTGGCGACGGCCAGCGACAGCAGCGGCCCGCCGCCGATGCCGAGCACCCAGTCCCGCACCGCCTCGAAGGCCGGCATTGCGGCGACCACCGCGCCGAAGCCGACCAGGCTGGCGACGCTGACCACCGGCAGGACGGCGGCATTGGCGCCGGCATCGACCGAGGCGCGCAGCGCCGGGATGCGCCGCCCGCTGGTCGCCAGCAGCGTCAGAATGCCGGCCAGCAGCGCCGTCGCCACCGCCCATACGCCGCCGACCGCCGCCAGCGTCACGCCGCCCCAGCGCGGCTCCTCCAGGAAGGCGGTGTCGAGGTTGGGCAGGACGACGAAGGACATCGCCAGGTTGGTCAGCATCACCACCAGGAGCGGCAGGAAGGCCAGGGCCGGCGGCGGGGCGTCCGGCGCCTGCTCGCCGTGGCGGATCTCGGCCGGGTCGAATTCCCGCGCCGCCACGGCACGCTCGCGCACCACCGGATCGGCCGCCGCGGCCTCGGCGGCGCCGGGCCGGTCGTCGCCGAAGCCCTCGCCGCGGGCGCGGGCCCGCGCCTCCGCCCGGCGCAGCCACCACATCCCGATCCCCAGCATGATGCCGGAGGCGACGACGCCGAGACCGGGCGCGGCGAAGGGGTGGTGCCGAAGAAGGGCATTGGGATGGTGTTGGGGATGGCGGGCGTGCCCGGCAGCGCCGACATGGTGAAGGTCGAGCTGCCGACCATGATGGCCGCCGGCATCAGCCGGCGCGGGATGTCGGCGGCGCGGAACAGCGCCATCGCCATCGGGCCCAGCACGAAATAGGCGACAAAGAGGCTGACGCCGCCATAGGTGACGATGGCGCCGGCCAGCACCACCGCCAGCACCGCCCGCCGTATCCCGAGCTTCGCGGTCATGAAATCGGCGATGGCGGTGACCGCGCCGCTGTCCTCCATCAGCTTCCCGAACAGGGCGCCGAGCAGGAAGATCGGGAAGAACTGGGCGACGAAGCGCGCCGCCGCGCCCATGAAGGTCTCGGTCCAATGCGCCAGCAGCGGCTCCGCCGCGAAGGCGGCGGCGACCATCGCCGCGGCGGGCGCCAGCAGCAGCACGCTCCAGCCGCGATAGGCCAGCCAGACGAGCAGGCCGAGGCCGAGCAGGATGCCGAACAGCCCCATGGCCTCAGACCCCGTCCAGCAGGCGGTCGAAATCGACGGTGGAGCGCTGGCCGATCGCGGCGCCATGCTCGGCCAGGAAGGCGCCGGCTGCCTTGCGTCCGGCGTCCCGCAGCATGGTCAGGAAGTCCCATTCCGCATTCAGCTTGGAGGAGGCGCCGAGCTCCACCATCACGTCGTTGCGGACCATGTGCATGCGCATGCGGGCCCAGGCCGCGCCCTCGCTGCCGCCGGCATCGGCCACCTTGCGCAGCAGGGCCAGCATCTTCAGCTCCTTCAGCGCGACGGCGTTGAAGGAGATCTCGTTCACCCGGTCGAGGATGTCGCGCGCGCTGCGCGGCGTGCCCGGCCGCTCGATCGGGTTGATCGGGATCAGGATGGTGTCGTCCGAGACCAGTTCGTTGATCAGCGGCACCAGGGTCGGGTTGCCGGCGAAGCCGCCATCCCAGTAGGACTCGCCGTCGATCTCGATCGCCTGGAACATCTGCGGCAGGCAGGCCGAGGCCATCAGCGCCGCCGGCGTGATGTCGCCCTTGCGGAAGATCCGCCCGCGGCCGGTATGCACGTTGGTGGCGGTGACGAAGACCTTGATCGGCCCCTCGGCCAGTGCCCGGAAGTCCACGCTCTCGCGCAGCACCTGCTCCAGAGGGTTTCCGCCGAAGCTCGGCATGTCGTAGGGCGAGATCAGCCGCGCCAGCAGGTCCACCACGAGGTAGGAGGGCGAGTTGTCGAGCGTCCAGCGGCCCAGCATCCGGTCGAGCGGCCCGCGCTGGAAGGGGCTGAAGCGCGCGGCGTCGGAGACCCGCTTCCAGAAGGCCGCGAGGTCCGCCCGCGCCCCGGCCGCGCCGCCCCTGGCATAGCCGCTGGCCATCACCGCCGCGTTCATCGCGCCGGCCGAGGTGCCGGAGATCCCCTCGATCTCCAGCCAGTCCTCCTCCAGCAGCCGGTCGATGACGCCCCAGGTGAAGGCGCCATGCGATCCGCCGCCCTGCAGCGCCAGGTCCACGAGCACGCGGCCGCGCGGTGCCGGGGCCGGGGATTTCGCCATGGGGTGCTCTCCGTGGGTTGGTCGGGTCAGCCGCGCGCGTCGCGTCGGGCCTGGGCGTTGCGGCCGGCCTGCGAGACGCTGCCGATCCGCGCGGCATGGATGGTCGGGCGCGGCTTCCGGCTGGGCTTCGGCCGCGTGCCGCGATGCGCGCCGTGGCCGGCCGCCGGATGGTGCGGCGCCTCGGCCTGCCGGCGGGCCAGGGCGGCGCGCAGGCGTTCGGTGTTGCGCGCACGCTTCTCCAGCGCCAGCAGCGCATCCAGCCGGCCGTTCACCCGCTTGAGGCCGGCGGCGAAGACCTGCTTCTTGGCGGCGAGGCCGCGATCGCCATCGGCGATCGGCATCGCCGCGGCCGACTTGCCGCGCTTGGCGCGGCGGTGGTCGGCCATCAGATCGCGCGCGCGGTCGCGGCGGGCGCGCAGCCAGCGCGCCAGCTCCTGCACCGCCTCGCGCGGCAGTTCATCGAGCAGCGGGAAGTGGCTGCGGCAGATCGGGTCCAGCTCGTCTTCCGACAGCAGCCGAAGTTCGGTGGCGAAGGCGAGGCTCATCGGCCCTTGCTCCCTGCGATTTTGCAACTGATTTGGCCGCCGGCTCAGCGGCGGGACGGGCGGATGCCACGCCCCTCCCTCGGGGCGGGACGGCACGGCCGGCGGCACGGGCGAAGGCGCCGGGCGCCTGCCATGCTGCCGCAGGATAGGGGCGGGTGCCGGACCGGAGAACCCGCCAGCCGTCCCGCGGCTGGTCCGGCCGTCCCAGCCAGCGGCCAGGCATTCCGCCGCGGCGGTCGGCAGGGCCGGCCGCCGCGGCAGCCAGGCGGGCGACCTGTCATGCTCAGCGTGGGATGGTCCCATCTTCGTGGGCCTTCCCTTCGGTCCGCAGGCGGGAACCTGGTCCGGCGGGCATCGATCGCAGGGAGGCATGGCTCCCGGCACCGAGCCCAGGCGGCTGACGATGCCGGCGTCATCGGCGGCGTTCGGGGTGCCGCCCGGCACCGGCGGTTCGGGGAACCAGACCCCGAAAGCGGTACAGGCCTCGCTCAGCGTCGCGCCGCAGGCCTGGCGGAAGACACGGCCGAAGACGGGGCATCGAAACGCTCGACCCGACCGGCGATCGCGGCGGTCCAGGTCCGGCTATCTGGGGGCGGCGCGGCGGCGTAAAGGAGGGTCAGGGAAGGGCGGCACCCATCCCGGCCTCTCCTGTCGCCCGCAACCCGCATCCGGCGTGCCTCGACCCATGAGCCCCTTCCAGCGCCACATCGATGCCTGCAACGACCTGGCCTCCCCCGCCGGGCTGATCCCCTTCGCATCGGCGCGGCCCAGGTCGGCTGGCTCGGCCCCGATCTCGCGCGGGCGCTGACCTTCTTCCCGCGCGACATCCATTTCGACGCAGCGGGCGCGGCGCTGGCGGGCCGCCTCCGCAGCCCCGGCGCGCGAACAGAGGCGCTGGCCGGCATCGCCCGCAGCCTTTCCGCGCGGGGCTATTTCAGGGCTGCGCGACGAACCCTTCGACATCCGCGCCACGCCGGAGGGCCCGAGCCTCGCCGCGCTCGACCGCGGCGCCTTGCCGGCCTTCGGCATCGCCGCGCAGGGCGTGCATGTGAACGGGCGGGTGCGGCGACCGGACGGGCTGCATCTCTGGGTGGGTTGGCGCAGCAAGTCCAAGGCGGTTGCGCCGGGCAAGCTGGATAACCTGGTCGCCGGCGGCATCCCGGCCGGGATGGGCGCGGAGGAGACCCTGGTGAAGGAGGCCTCAGAGGAGGCAAGCCTGCCCGCCGACCTCGCCATCCAGGCCCGTCGGGTCGGCCGCATTTCCTACGTGATGCGGGAGGAAGGCGGGATGCGCCGGGACCTGCTGCACTGCTTCGACCTCGACCTGCCGGAGGAATTCCAGCCGAGGCCGAACGACGACGAAGTGGAGCGCTTCGAGCTCTGGCCGGTGGCGCGGGTGCTCGATGCTGTGCGGGACACCGAAGCAGTGAAGTTCAACGTCAACCTGGTGCTGATCGACCTGTTCCTGCGGGAGGGGCTGATCGATCCGACCGGGGCGGAGGGGATCGCCCTCCGCGCCGGGCTGCAGCAGGGGGCGTGAGTCCCGCGGCTACCAGCCGTAGGCCGGGCGGTACACCACCGCGGGCGGCGGGGCGTAATAGGCCGGCGGCGGGGCGTAGTAGCCGACCGGCGGCGGCGCGTAATAGGGGGCCGGGGCCGGCGGGGCGTAGTAGACCGGGGGCGGCGGCGGGGCGAGCAGCCCGGCGGCGCCGAGCGCCAGCCCGCCCAGCGCCAGGCCGCCGATGATGCCGGCGGCGACGCCGGCGCCGTTGCCGCCATGGTGGTGGTAGGCACGGGGCGGCGGGCCACCCCAGCCGGGGCCGCCACCCCGGTGCCAGCCCTGGGCCTGCGCCCCCCCGATCGAGGGTGTCGCGGTGAGGGCGGTGGCGAGAAGCGCGGCGGCGGCGATACGAGACTTCATCTGTCGGACCCTCCTGGGTCGGTTCAACATATGAAGCGCCCGGATCGCGCCGGGATCATGGCGGGAAGCCGGCGGATTGTGGCCCTTTGCCTCAAAGACCCTTGAGGAACCCCAGCAGGGCGGCATTGACCTCCGGCGCGGCTTCCTGCTGCACCCAATGGCCGGCGGTCTCGACCAGCACGGTGCCGAGCAGTCCCGGTACTGCCTGCGGCAGCGCCTCCATCGCCCGGCCGGCCCAGCCGAGGACGGGGTCGCGCCGGCCGGCGACGAACAGGGCGGGGACCTGGATGCGGGCGCCGGCGAAGGGGGCCATCAGCATCCAGTTCCGCTCGATGTTGCGGTACCAGTTGAGCCCGCCACGGAAGCCTGTGCGGCGATAGGTCTCGGCATAGAGCGCCAGCTCGGCCTCCGGCAGCCAGGCGGGCAGGGCGGCGGGCTCGGCCAGGCTGGCCAGGAAGCCACCCTCCGGCAGGTCAGGGTTCCAGCGCTGCGCCTCCGGCACGTCGCCGGACAGGGTGAAGAAGGTCCGCCGCAACGTCACCGCCGGGTCGCGCCGCAACTCGTTCTCCGCCACGCCCGGGGCCTGGAAGTAGATCTGGTAGAAGCGGTGGCGGCCGGCGCGGCGCAGCGGGTCGAAGGGGCTGGCCGGTCCGCGCGGCGCATAGGGGACGGAAAGGCCGGCGACGGCGCGGAAGCGGTCCGGCCGCAGCAGCGCGGCGTTCCAGGCGACCGGCGCCCCCAGTCATGCCCGGCGATGACCGCCTGGTCGAGCCCCAACGCGTCCAGCAGCCCGACCATGTCACCGACCAGGTGCAGGATGGTATAGTCGGCGACCGAGGCCGGCGCCTCGGTCCCGCCATAGCCGCGCATGTCGGGCGCGATGGCGCGGTAGCCGGCCTCGGCCAGCGCCAGCATCTGGTGACGCCAGGAATGCCAAGCCTCGGGAAAGCCGTGGCAGAGCAGCACGGCGGGGCCCTCGCCCGCCTCCGCGACATGCATGCGGATGCCGTTGGTCGTGACGGTGCGGTGGCGGATCTGCATGGCGATGGTCCTGGTGGTCGCCGGCCCGGCGGGGCAGCGTCAGCGCGCGAAGTCGGGCGCTTCCTGGGCGAGGATGCGCTTCACGCTTTCCAGGTGCAGCCGGGCGCTCTCCCGGTCGCCCTCCCGCATCTGGTCGTAGGTCTTCCGCGCCATCGCGGGCGGCACGACCTTCAGCGGGCGGTTCATGGTCATGGCCAGGCGCTGCACCTCGCAGGCGCGCTCGAGGTAATAGAGGTCGTCCCAGGCCTCGGCGATGGAAGGGCCGAGCACCATGACGCCGTGGTTGCGCATGAAGACGATGTCGGCCTCGCCGATGCTGGCCGCGATGCGGTCGCCCTCCGCCTCGTCCAGGGCAAGGCCGCCATATTCCTCGTCGACCACGGTGCGGCCGTAGAATTTCAGCGCGGTCTGCCCGGCCCAGACCAGCGGCGGGCCATCCAGCATGGTCAGCGCCGTCGCGTTCGGCATGTGGGTGTGGAAGGCCGCCTTGGCGCGCGGCAGGTTCTTGTGGACCCGGGCATGGATGTAGAAGGCCGTCGCCTCCGGCACGCCTTCCCCGGCCACGACATGGCCATGGAAGTCGCAGACCAGCAGGCGGGAGGCGGTGATCTCCGAGAAGGCCCAGCCATAGGGGTTCACCAGGAACAGGTCGTCCCGGCCGGGCACGACGAAGCTCAGGTGGTTGCAGATCCCCTCATGCAAGCCGAGCTTCGCCGCCATGCGGAAGCAGGCGGCGAGATCGATGCGGGCCTGCCGCACCGCATCGGCGTCGAGGTCGCTGTTGCGCAGGATGGCGGGCGCGGCGGCGCCGCCGAAGGCATGGGCCATGATCGGCTCCCGGTCGTTTGCCGGGAGGCTAGCCCTAGTACGGGTAGCTTCGCCATCCCTGGCGGCGGTAGCGCTGGTAGTCCCAGCGTTCGAACTGGTCGCGGGTCAGGTTGCGGCGGGCCTCCTTCGGTCCGTTCCAGAAGCGGTCCTCGGCTTCCTTCTGCTGCTGCCGCGACCAGAAGGATTCGAGCTGCCGCTGTCGCTCGGCCGGGCTGGCGGGGGCGGGCGGGTCCTGCAGGATGGGCTGCGCGGCGGCGAGGCCCGGCAGCAGCAGCGCGGCGAGGAGAAGGGTCCGGAGCACGTCCGACATATCGGCATGCGGCCCGGCTTGCGCCAGGGCGCGGCAGGCGGAAGGATGCGGCATGGCCGATGCCCCACCGCTTGCCGGCGTGCTGGAGACCGCGCTCTACGTGGACGACATGCCGCGCGCCCGGGCCTTCTACGAGGCGGCGCTGGGGCTTTCACCAATGTTCGCCGATGAACGGCTCACCGCCTATCCGGTCGGCGGCCGCAGCGCGCTGCTGCTGTTCTTGCGCGGCAGCACCACCACGACGGTCCACCTGCCCGGCGGCACCATCCCGCCGCATGACGGGCAGGGGCCGGTGCATTGCGCCCTGGCCGTGGCGGCGGCGGACCTGCCGGGCTGGGAGGCGCGGCTGGCGGCGCAGGGGGTGGCCATCGAGGGCCGCACGCAATGGCCGCGCGGCAGCACCAGCGTCTATTTCCGCGACCCGGACGGACACCTGCTGGAGTTGGCCACACCGGGGCTCTGGCCGGTCTGGTGAGGCTCGGGTAAACCGCTTTCCGAACGTCCAGGGAAAAAGGCCATGCCGCTGCCAGGGCTTGAGGGCCTCGAATGCTATCGCGTCGAGGTCACGGATTTCGTCGCCACCGTCACGCTCGACCGTCCCCCGGTGAACGCCCAGAACGGTAAGTTCCGGGAGGAGACCTGCCGGCTCTTCGACGTGCTGCACGATAGCCCCGAGGTGCGCGCCGTGGTGCTGACCGGCGCCGGCCGCGCCTTCTCGGCCGGGGCCGACCTGAAGGAACGGCCTGGGATGACCGAGGTCCGAGGCGCCTATCCGCGGCACAACCGCCTGGTCCGCGCCTGCTTCGACAGCCTGATCGAATGCGACAAGCCGATCGTCGCCGCGGTGAACGGCGCGGCGATCGGCGCCGGTGCCGTGCTCGCGCTGTGCTGCGACATCGTCGTGGTCAGCGAGGACAGCTTCATGTCGATGACCGAGGTCGATGTGGGCCTTGCCGGCGGCGTGAAGCACGTGCTGCGCCATTTCGGCCAGTCCGATGCGCGGCTAATGCTGTTCACCGCGCGCCGCATCACCGGGCCGGAGCTGTACCGGATGAACGTCGCCTCCGCCTGCGTGCCCGGCGCGCAAGCGCTGGAGACGGCGCAGGGCATCGCCCGCGAGATCGCGCAGAAGGTGCCGCTGGCGGTGCGCGCGGCCAAGCGGTCCTTCACCCTGGTCGAGGACATGCCGCTGCACGAGGGCTACCGCTACGAGCAGTCGCAGACCGTGGCGCTGTCGGGCACCGAGGACACCAAGGAGGCGCAGCGCGCCTTCGCCGAGAAACGCAAGCCGGTCTTCAAGGGACGCTGACGATGATCCACCTCTCCCGCCGCGCCGCCCTGGTGGGGCTCGGCGCCCTGCCCGCCGCGCCGGCCCTGGCGCAGCAGCGCACCATCAAGGCGCTGCTCGGCTGGCCGCCGGGCGGTTCCTCCGACATCGTCGCCCGCACCTATGCCGAGAGGCTGCGGGCGCCGCTCAATGCCAACGTGCTGGTGGAGAACCGGCCGGGCGCCGGCGGCCGGATCGCGCTGGAGGCGGCGAAGGCCGCGCCGGCCGATGGCAGCCTCTATATCCAGACCCCGGCCTCGATGCTGACGATCTACCCGCATCTCTACAAGTCGCTGCGCTACGACGCGCTGGTCGACTTCGTGCCGGTGACAACCGTCTGCGCCTTCCCCTTTGCCTTCACCGTGCGCGCCGACCATCCCGCGAAGACGCTGGCGGAGTTCATCGCCTGGGGGAAGGGGCAACAGCAGATCGCCTGGGCCAGCCCTTCGCCCGGTACCATGCCGCATTTCATGGGCGTGGGATTCGCCCGCGAGACCGGCCTGCCGATGAACCACGTGCCCTATCGCGGCGGCGCGCCGGTGATGACGGATGTGCTGGCCGGTGTCATCACTGCCGGGATGAACGTGTTGTCGGAGCCGACGCCCTTCCATCTCGGCGGGCAGATGCGGATCCTGGCGGTGAGCGCGCCGCAGCGGATCCCCCGCCTGCCAGAAGTGCCGACTTTCGCCGAGCTGGGCTTCCCGGCGCTGACCAAGCAGGAATGGTTCGGCGTGCTGCTGCCGGCCGGCACGCCGGCCGGCGTGGTGCAGCCGCTGCATGCGGCGCTGGCCGCCGCGTCCCGCACGACGGAGGTGCAGGAGGTGCTGACCAAGCTGGGATCCGCGCCCGAGATCATGGAGCCCGCGGCCTTCGTGGAGCGCATCCGCAGCGAGCGCGAGAGCTGGGGGCCGATCGTGGCGGCGTCCGGCTTCAAGCCGGAAGAGGGGTAAGGTTGGGGAGGGAAAAGTATTCCCTCCCCAAGCCCCTCCCTTCCTTTCTGTGGCCTTGGCACTCGCCGCGCGACGAGTGCCAGACTCGGAAAAATAGATGAGGGGGCCCGGGGGAGAATACCTTGCTCCCCGGCCTTCATGCCGGATCCTTCAGGAAGGCCGCCAGTGCCGCCGCCTTCTCCCCCGTCCCGGCCTGGTCCGCCGCCATGCCTTCATAGAAGCCGGCGATCGCCTGGTAGATCGCCGCCGCCTCCGGCCCGGTGAAATCGGCGATCTCCTCCATCTCGCCGACCCAGCGATAGGCCTTGTCCGGCATTGGCGGGACCATGCGGCCGAACCAGGCGAGCAGCTGCGGCTGGCTGCGGGCGAGTTCCGTCCGAAAGCCCTCGGCCGCGCCGGCCCGCGTCGCCGCCAGCATCATGGCGGAGGACAGTGCCACCAGCCCCTTGGTGATGCCGGCATAGGACATCTTCAATGCGGAGGCGGCGCCGACCGGGCCCGGCGTGACGCGGACATCGAGCCCGTGTTCGCTGAGCGGTGCCAGCCGGTCGGCCTCGGGCCCCGAGACGTAGAGCACCGGCGTATAGCCATCCTCCCGCGGCGAGCCGCCGATGATGCCGCCATCGACGAAGGCGGCGCCGGTCGGGGCGATGATGGCGGCGACCTCCGTCGCGGTCGCCGGGCTGATGGCGTTGCAATCGACGTAGACCGCCTTCCGTGGCGCGGCGGCGAGGGCCGGCGCCAGCCAGGCGGCACAGGCCTTGGCCTCCGCCGGCGGCAGGACGCTGAGGAAGATGTCGGCGCCGGCGAGCTCGGCCGCGATAGCGTCGCGCATCCCGGCCGCGGCGGCACGCTGCGCGCTGGCGGCGCTGCGGCCGACCAGGCTGGTCAGCACCGTGGCGCCGCGCTGCGACAGGCGGCGGCCGATGCCGGCGCCCATGGCGCCCTGGGCGATGATGGCGATGACGGCCATGCTGTGCTTCCCTTCTGCCCAAAACTGGGGAACGCCATCATGGACCAGCTGACGCTCGCCGTCGTGTCCTGCAATTACTTCAACCTGCCCTGCTGGATCGGGCTGCATGCCGGGCTCTTCGCCGCGGAAGGGCTCGATGTCCGCATCGACCATATCGAGGGAATCGAGGAGGTGAACGACCGGCTGCGGGACGGCCGTGCGCAGCTCGCCTATGGCGTGACGGAGCACGTGATCCTGGAGGCCGAGGCGGGCGGCGCGCAGCGGATCATCGGCGGCAACGTCAATAGGTTGCCCTTCTCCTTCATCGCCCGCGCCGGCATCCAGGATTACGCCGGGCTGCGCGGCAAGCGGATCGGCGTCTCCTCGCTGCGGGCGGGGTCCTCCTCGCTCATTATCAAGCTGCTGGCGCGGCATGGGCTGCACTGGCCGGGGGATTACGAGCTCGTCCCCTGCGGTCCGATCCTGGCGCGCTGGGACCTGCTGCGCTCGGGCGGGATCGATGCCGGGCTGCAGGGCGCGCCGCTCGACCAGATCGCGCTGGACGAGGGGTTCACCAGCCTCGGCAACCCGCGCGACGAGGTGCCGGATTTCCAGTTCACCAGCCTCGACGTCGATGCCGGCTGGGCAGCGGCGCACCGCGACCTGGTGCTGCGCTTCTGCCGCGGCTTCCTGCGGGCGCATGAGCGCTTCTATACGGACCAGGCAACCGCCAGCCGCATCGCCATGCGGGAGAGCGGCATCGCGCAGCGCTACGCCGACCGAGCCTGGGAGGACTATACCCGCGACCGCATCTTCCCGCGCGACGGGGAGGCGAGCGAGGCCGGCGTGCAGGCGCTCATCGAGATCAGCAGCCTGATCCGCGACCTGCCGCAGCGTCCGCGCCGCGCCGCCGATTACATCGACCGCAGCTGGCTGGCCGCGGCGAGGGCCTCGCTGTGAGTGGCGGCACCGATTCAGCCCTCCACGCCTCCGGCGCTCCGGTCATCGGGGCCGGGACCATCGACTACGGCGACCGCGCCCGCATCGGCCTGCTCGTGCCCTCCGGCAACAGCGTCGCGGAGCCCGAGATCCATGCCATGCTGCCCGCCGGCGTCGTCGCGCTGGTCACGCGGCTCGCCTTGACCGGCAGTTCCGAGGCCGAGCTGGAGGCGATGCTGGATGCACTTGAGCCCGCCTCCCGCCTGCTGGCCGATGCGCGGCCCGCACTGATCGGCTTCCACTGCACCGCCGTCTCCACCTTCGCGCCGGACCGCGCCGGCGGCATCCGGTCGCGGATCGAGGCGGCATCCGGCCTGCCGGCCTGCAGCACCGCCGACGGCATCCTGGCGGCGCTGGAGGTGCTGCGCGTGCGGCGGCTGGTGCTGGTCACGCCCTATATCGAAGCCGTCCATGCGCGCGAGGTCGCCTGGCTGGCGGCGCATGGCATCGAGGTCGCGGGCGGCTCCTGCCTCGGCGTCAACACCAATGGCGAGATGGCGCACATCCCGCCCGCCGCGATCGCCGGGCAAGCCCGCGACGCCATGAGCGCCGCGCCGGGGGCGGAGGCCTGCTTCGTCAGCTGCACCGCCATCCGCTCCGCCGGGCTGATTGACGGGCTGGAGGCGGCGCTCGGCCGGCCGGTCATCACCAGCAACCAGGTCATGGCCTGGCATGCGCTGCGGCGGCTCGGGATTCGGACGCGGTTCCAGGTTACGGGCGGCTGATGGCGTCGTAGCGACTTGTTGCGGCGGCGCGAGGCCGTATCATTGGGCCACGCGCCGGCACCAAGCCGGCCATTGGGGAAACGATCCGATGACCAGCATCAGCCGCCGCGGCCTCGGCGCCGCCGCCCTCGCCATGGGCCTCGCGCCCGCCATCCTGCGCGCGCAGGGCAAGACCGTGCTTCGCATCGGCTGGACTAGCGGCGACGGCGCGCAGGATCCCTATGCGGTCGGCGCCCGCGCCTTCCAGAAGGCGCTGGCGGACCGCGTGGGTGACCGGATCGAGGTGCAGCTCTACCCCAACCGCGCCATCGGCGACGAGCGCCCGCTGGTCGACGGCATGCGGCTCGGCACCGTCGACATGGGCGTCATCACCAATGCTGTGATCGCCCAGGTCGAGCCGGCCTTCCAGGTCAACGACATGCCCTTTCTCTTCAGCTCCGAGGCACAGGCGCAGAAGGTGCTGGACGGGACCGTCGGCGCCTCCCTGAAGCAGCGCCTGGAATCGAAGGGCATCGTGCCGCTCGGCTACATGGAAGGCGGCTTCCGCCACATGATCAACAACGTCCGGCCGATCGTGACGCCGGGCGACCTCAAGGGCATCAAATCCCGCGTCCTGCAGAGCCCCATCTATATCGAGATGTACAAGAGCCTCGGCGGCAATGCGGTGCCGATGGCCTGGGGCGAGACCTTCACCGCGGTGCAGCAGGGCGCGATCGACGGGCTCGAGATCCCGCTCGGCATTATCGACCAGAACAAGCTGTACGAGGTGACCAAGTACCTCTCTTTGACCGGCCACATCTATTCGATGATCGGGCTGCTGATCGCGAAGCGCAGCCTCGATCGGCTGCCCCCCGACCTCAAAACGGCGGTGACCGAGGCGGGGGCCGAGGCGACCAGGCTGCAGCGCGCTTCGAACGCCGCGGCGCAGGTGGTCTTCCGCGAGAGTCTCACGAAGCACGGCATGCAGGTGAACGAGGTGCCGGACAAGGCGGCGTTCCGCCGCGGCGTGCTGCCGATGTACGAGAGCTTCAAGGGGCAGATCGGCGCCGACGTGATCAAGGACGCCCTGGCGGCGGTGGAATAGGTGCCGCTGCTCTCCCCGCTGGCGCGCGGCATCGCCTGGGTGACGCGCGCCAGCATCGCGCTGGCCGCCGCGCTGATGCTGGCCGCCATCACCTACCAGGTGGTGATGCGCTACGTCTTCGGCGACACGCCGAGCTGGTCCGAGGAACTGGCGGTGCTGCTGTTCAGCTGGTCGGTGCTCGGCGGCCTCGCGCTCGGCGTGCATGAGGGCTGGCATGTACGGCTGACGCTGTTGCCCGACCTGCTGCCGCGCGGGCTCCGCATCCTGGCGGAGCGCGCGACGGATGCGGTGACAGCGGCGCTCGGCCTGTTCCTGGCGTGGAGCGGCTGGCGCTTCCTCGACATCACCTCGGGCAGCGTCTCGGCCGCGATCGGCTACCCCATCGAGATCCTCAACGTGCTGGCGCCCATCGCCGGCCTGCTGATGGCGCTGTTCGGGCTCGAGCGCATGCTGCGCCCCGGCGGCGCGCTGCCGCCGGCGGAGCAGCCGCTGGCATGAGCCCGATCTCCTGGTGCCTGACCGCGGGCTTCGCCGGGCTCGTCGTGCTTGGCTTCCCCTTCGCCATCGCCATCGCGCTGGCGATCACCGCGGCGCTGCTGCTGGCCGATATCGAGCCCGCCTTCCTCGCCCAGGCGCTGATCAGCGGCAGCCAGCAATCCAGCCTGCTGGCGATCCCGTTGTTCATGCTGGCGGGCGAGCTGATGACCGCCGGCGGCCTGTCGCAACGGCTGGTCGACTTGGCCGGCACGCTGGTGCGGCACCGCACCGGCGGGCTGGCGATGGTCGCGGTGCTGGCGGCGGTGGTCTTCTCGGCCATCTCCGGCAGCGCGCCGGCGACCACGGCGGCGATCGGCTCCATCCTTATCCCCGCCATGGCGCGGGCCGGCTACGACCGCGGCTTCGCCGCCAGCATCGCGGTTTCGGCCGGCGTGCTCGGGCCGCTCATCCCGCCCTCCATCGCCTTCGTCATCTGGGGCATCGTCGCCGAGCTGTCGATCGGCAAGCTCTTCCTGTCCGGCATCGTGCCCGGTCTGGCGCTGGCCTGCGGCCTGCTGGTGATCTGCTGGGTGCATGCGAAGCGCAACAAGGTGCCGAAGCTGCCCCGCGCGACGCTGGCCGAGACCTGGGCTTCCTTCCACGAGGGCAAATGGGCGCTCGCCTCGCCGCTGGTCGTGCTCGGCGGCATCTATGGCGGCATCTTCACCCCGACCGAGGCCGCGGCGATCTCCTGCGTCTATGCGCTGCTGGTCGGGCTGTTGGTCGAGCGCAAGCTGACGCTGCCGATGCTGCCGGCGATCTTCGCCGGCGCGATGCGCACCAGCGCCATCGTCTGCGCGATCATCGCGGTCTCCGCCGGCTTCGGCATCCTGGTCGCGCAGGAACAGCTCGCCTCCGCTTCGCGCATTGGATGGCGGACAACATCCAGGAACGCTGGCTGGCTCTGGCCTCACTCAACATCGCCTTCTTCCTGCTGGCGGCGGTGATGGACGAGATCGCCATCATGGTGATCCTCGGGCCGATGCTGATCGCCATCGCCAACCGCTTCGGCGTGGATCCGATCCATTTCGGTGCGATCATCGTGACGAACGTGTCTATCGGCATGGCAGCGCCGCCGATCGGCTATTGCCTCTTCATCGGCATGGCGATGAGCGGCCTGTCGCTGGCGCGCATCTCCCGCGCCATCTGGCCGCAGATCCTGGTCATGTTGATCGTGCTGTTCCTGACCACCTACATCCCCGGATCTCGCCCTCTTCCTCCAGCCGGCGGGGCGCTAGGATGCGCGCGAGGAGACATCCATGACCGCTTTCCCGACGCGACGCCTGGTGCTCGGCGGCATGCTCGCCGCGCCGGGCATTGCCCGCGCCGCCTGGCCGGAACGGCCGATCCGCCTGGTGGTGCCCTTCGGCGGCGGCGGCCAGACCGACATCGTCAGCCGGGTGACGGCGGAGGCGCTGTCGACACGGCTCGGCCAGCCGGTGCTGGCGGACAATCGTCCGGGCGGCAACGGCAATCTGGCGGCGGATACGGTCGCGCGTGCCACACCCGATGGCTATACCGTCCTGGTAGCCGGCGCCGGTACGAACAGCGGACTTAACGCGCTGCTCTACAAGGGCATCACCTACGATGCCGAGCGCGACTTCACGCCAGTTGGGATGTTCTGCACCACGGCGAACATGCTGATCGTGCACAACTCGATCCCCGGCGACGATTTCTCTGCCGTGCTGGCCTGGATCAAGGCCAATCCGGGCCGCTTCACGTATGCCTCGGCCAGCGTCGGTGCCATCACCCACCTGATCATGGAGGATATCGGCGCCCGGCTCGGCCTCGAGATGGTGCACGTGCCCTATCGCCAGAGTACCCAGGCCATGGCCGACATGCTGGCCGGCCGCGTCCATGCGCGCTGCCTCGGCGTGCCGGAGGCGGAGGCCATCCGCGGCGCCGCGGGGGTGCGTCCGGTCGCGCTGACGACGCCGGCGCGCCGCCCCGAATGGCCCGGCATCCCGGCCATGGCGGAGAGCATCCCTGGCTTCGAGGCCAGCGCCTATTTCGGCCTCGCCGTGCCGTCCCGCACCACGCCGGAAGCCGTGCAGCGGCTGAACGCCGCCATGAACGACGCGCTGCGCGACGAGGTGGTGCGCGCGGCCTATGCCCGGGTCGGCGCCGATGCCGCTGCGCCGAACGCGCCGGAGGAATTCGCCGCCCGCGCCCACCGGGACGGTGTGCGCTGGCGCGGCATGATCTGCCGCCTGAACCTGGTTGCCGAATAGGATCGCATGATGTCCGAGAGTTTGAGCCCCGAGCTGCAATCCTGGGTCGGCCGCACCCGCGTGGTGGAAGAGGATGTCGGCTTGGCCGCGGTGCGCCGCATCGCCGGCATGCTCGACATGGACCCGGCCAGCTTCAAAGGCGGCGACCCGCTGCCGCCGCATTGGTTCACGCTGTTCTTCGCCGATGCGCCGCAGCAGAGCGAGATCGGTCCCGACGGCCATCCGAAGCCGGGCGTGGTCCTGCCGCCGATCCCGCTGCCGCGCCGCATGGGCGCCGGGCGGCGGGTGACGATCCATGACAGCCTTCGCGTCGGCGACATTGCCAGCAAGACGGCGGAGGTCGCTGCCATCGTGCCGAAGCAGGCCCGCACCGGCTTCATCACCGTGCTGACCATGCGTCATACCATCCGACGTGCCGGCCAGGTGATCGCGGTGGACGAGTTCGACGCCATCTACCGCGAAGCGGTGAAGCCGGGCGAGAAGAGCGGCACCGGGGCGCCCGTGCCGGCGCCGGCCGGGGCGGCCTGGAGCATCGCGAAGCAGCTCAGCGCGCCGCTGGTCTTTCGCTATTCTGCCATCACCTGGAACGCGCACCGCATCCACTACGACGCGGATTATTCGCGGCAGGAGGAAGGCTACCCGAACACCGTGCAGAATGGTGGCCTGACCATGCAGCTGCTGCTCGACGCGGCGGTAGCGCATACGCCGGGCACGCTGCGCGGCTTCTCCGCGCGGCTGACCCGGCCCATCTATGTCGGCGACACCGTCACCCTGTGCGGCCATGCGCCGCAGGACGGCAAGGTGCTGGCCTGGGTGCAGGATCGCGACGGCAACCTCTGCGCCCAGCTCGATTGCGAGTTTGCGTAATGGCCGGTGGGCCCTTGGAAGGGGTGAAGGTCGTCGACCTGACAACGGTCGTCGTCGGGCCGATCTGCACCCGTACGCTGGCCGACCAGGGCGCCGAGGTGATCAAGGTGGAGGCGCCGGGCGGCGACATCCTGCGCTACCTCGCGGCCGGCTCGCGCTCCCCCGCCATGTCCGGCAAATTCATCAACTTCAACCGCAACAAGCGCGCCATCACACTGGACATCAAGAAGCCGGCCGGCCTCGCGGCACTGAAGCGGCTGATCGCGGAGGCGGACGTCTTCGTCTCCAATGTCCGCCCGGCCGGGCTGGCGCGCGCGGGGCTCGATCCCGCTTCGCTCGCGGCGCTGAATCCGCGGCTGATCCATTGCGGGATCGTCGCCTTCGGCGAGGGCGGGCGCTATGCCGGGCGCCCGGCCTATGACCCGGTGATCCAGTCGCTGTCCGGCGTCGCCGGCACCTTCGAACGCGCAACCGGCGAGCCGCGCTTCGTGCCAATGGTGATGACCGACCACATCACCGGCCTGGTCGCGGCGCAGGCGATCGGCTTCGCGTTGTATCGGCGGGAGAAGACCGGGCAGGGCGAGGCGATCGAGGTGCCGATGTTCGAGACTGCGGCGAGCTTCGTCACCTCGGAACATCTCGGCGCCGCCACCTTCGACCCGCCGGAAGGTCCGACCGGCGATGCCCGCCTGCTGAGCCCCGACTACCGGCCGTTGCCGACCAAGGACGGCTACATCACCGTCCAGCCCAACAGCAATCCGCAGGCCTTCGCCTTCTTCGACGCGATCGGCCGGCCGGAGCTGAAGGACGACCCGCGCTTCGACACGCCGATCGCCCGCACCGAGAACGCCGCCGCGTATTTCCGCATCCGCGTCGAAGGGTTGGCGCGGCGCACCACCGAGGAATGGCTGGAGATCTTCGCCGCAGCCGATGTTCCCGCCGCGCGCTACAACAGCCTCGACGACCTGCTGGATGACCCGCATCTGCAGGATGTCGGCTTCTGGCAATTCGACGACCACCCGACCGAGGGCCGGATCCGCCGCACCCGCACGCCGGTGACCTTCGCCGGCGGCATGCGCGAGGAGACGCTGCCGGCCCCGCGCCCCGGCGCGCAGACCGACGCCATCCTGGCGGAGGCCGGCTACAGTGCGGCCGAGATCGCCGCGCTGCGCGACGCCGGCGCCGCCCAATGAGGACCATGCCAATGACGCTGCCGAACTGGCGCTCCCTGCTCTTCGTACCGGTGACCGCCGAGCGCTTCGTCGCCAAGGCGCATACCCGCGGCGCCGATGTCATCATCCTCGATCTCGAGGACAGCATCCCGCCGCCGGAGAAGGACGCAGCACGCGCGGCGCTGCCGGCGGCGGCCGCCGTCGTCGGCCAGGGTGGCGCCGAGGTCGCCGTGCGAGATCAATCGTCAGTTGGAGATCGCCGTCCCTGACATCGCCGCCGCGGTGCGGCCCGAGGTGACGGCGCTGATGCTGCCAAAGGTGATGGGGCCAGAGCATATCAGGCTGCTGTCGGAGGTGGTCGGCGCGCGGGAGGCGGCGCTCGGTCTGCCCATCGGTCGCACCCGCTTCATCGCGTTGGTGGAGACGCCGCAGGCGCTGCCGCACCTCTACGCCATCGCCGCGGCCGATCCGCGCATGGCTGCGATGGCGGTGGGCAGCGAGGACCTCTCGACCGAGCTGGAAGCCGTGCCGGGCGCCGACCTGATGTACCATTTCGGCATGATGCTGCTGGCGGCGACGCGCGCGGCCGGCATCCTGCCGCTGGGTGCCGTCGGCGCCTTCGCCGATTTCAACGACCTCGATGGCTACCGGAAGGCCCTGCAGCGGTCGCGCAAGCTGGGCTTCGCCTGCACCTCCTGCATCCACCCGCTGCATGTGCCCATCATCAACGAGGAGTACGGCGTGGCGCCGGCCGAGGCCGACCGCGCTCGCCGCCTGATCGCCACCTTCGAGGAGGCGCTGGCCAAGGGCGCCGGCGCCGTCGCTTTCGAGGGCGCGATGATCGACCTGCCTGTCGTGGAACGCGCGCGCCGGCTGCTGGCACGGGTGCGGTGAGGAGGAGACGAGCATGGATGCGACTCACGACCCGAAGCGGCGCAGCTTCGTCGCCTCCGCCAACGGGCATGCAGATTTTCCGATCCAGAACCTGCCGCTCGGCATCTTCAGCCCGAATGGGGGCGCGGCGCGCGGCGGCGTGGCGATCGGCGACAGCATCCTCGACCTCAACGCCGTCGCATCGCTGCTGACAGGCGACGCGCGGCGTGCGGCGGAGGCGGCTGCGGGCGATGCGCTGAACGCCTTCTTCGCCCTCGGTGGCGGGCCGCGCCGGGCCTTGCGCGCGGCGCTGTCCGACCTGCTGGCGGAAGGCAGCGCGCAAGAAGCGGCGGTGCGGCCGAACCTGCATGACGCCGCGGACTGCACGCTGCATCTGCCGGCGCGGATCGGCGACTACACGGATTTCTTCGCCGGCATCCACCATGCCAGCAATGCCGGGAAGCTGTTTCGGCCGGAGAATCCGCTGCTGCCCAACTATAAATATGTTCCCGTCGCGTATCACGGTCGCGCCTCCTCGGTGCGCGTATCCGGCAGCGATGTCCGCCGCCCGAAGGGACAGCGGAAGCCGGCGAACGAAGCGGTGCCGACCTATGGCCCGAGCCGCAACCTCGACTACGAGATGGAATTCGGCATCTGGGTCGGCGCCGGCAACGCGCAGGGCGAACCGATCCCGATTGGCGAGGCGGCGGACCACATCGCCGGCTTCTGCCTGCTGAACGACTGGTCGGCGCGCGACATCCAGGGCTGGGAGGCGCAGCCGCTCGGCCCCTTCCTGGCGAAGAACTTCCACACCTCGATCAGTCCCTGGGTGGTCACGCCGGAAGCTTTGGCGCCCTACCGCATCGCCCAGGCGAAGCGGCCGGACGGCGATCCGAAGCCGCTGGACTACTTGTGGGACGAGGAGGACCAGGCAAAGGGCGCGCTCGACCTGGCGGTGGAGGTGTTGCTGCAGACGCAGAAGGGTGGGCCGTTCCGCCTCTCGCTGTCCAACACCAGCCATCTCTACTGGACCTTCGCGCAGATGCTAGCGCACCACAGCTGCGGCGGCTGCAACCTGGCGCCGGGCGACCTCTTCGGCAGCGGCACCATTTCCTCCCCCACCGAGGACGGGTTCGGCGCGCTGCTGGAGATCACCCAGGGCGGGCGCAAACCGATCGCGCTGCCGAATGGCGAGGAGCGGCGCTTCCTCGAGGATGGCGACATGGTGATCTTCCGCGCTCAGGCGAGGCGGGACGGCTATGTCACCATCGGCTTCGGCGAGTGCCGCGGCACCGTCCTGCCCGCGTCATGAGCGTGCTGGCGGGGATCAAGGTCGTCGAGCTCGGTCAGGTGCTGGCCGCGCCCTTCGCCGGTGCCATCCTGGCCGATCTCGGCGCCACCGTGGTCAAGGTGGAGAAGCCGGATGGCGGCGACGATGCGCGGCAGATGGGCCCCGCCTTCCGCCATGGCGACGCGCTGAACTTCCACGAGTTCAACCGCGGCAAGCGCAGCGTCACGCTCGACTTGAAATTGCCGGGCGGTGTCGCGGCGCTGCACGGGCTGCTGCATGATGCCGACATCCTGGTGCACAATCTCCGCCCCGGCGTGGCGGAGGCGCTGGGCATCGGGCCGGAGGTCGTGACCGCGCGGCATCCTCGGCTGATCTACTGCGCCATGGGCGCCTTCGGCCACAAGGGCCCGCTCGCGCATCGCCCGGGCTACGAGCCGCTGTTCCAGGCCTTTGCCGGCCTTTCCTCCATCACCGGCGAGCCGGGCGGCCCGCCGGTGCGGATGGGCGCCAGCGTGGTCGACCAGGGGACGGGCATGTGGACCGTCATCGGCGCGCTCGCCGCGCTGCAGCAGCGCGCGCGCACCGGGCGCGGCTGCGTGGTGAACACGTCCCTGTTCGAGACGGCGCTGATGTGGGGCGGGCAGAAGATCAGTGCCTATGTGAACCAGGGCAAGCTGCCGGAACGCCATGCCTCCGGCCACCCGAACTTCGTCCCCTACCAGGCCTTCGACTGCGCCGACGGGCCGCTGCTGATCTGCTGCGGCAATGACCGGCTGTTCCGCAAACTCGCCGATGTGCTCGGCCGGGACTGGCCGGCGGATCCGCGCTTCGCCACCAATCGGCAACGCTTGGCGAACCAGGCCGTGCTCCTGCCGGAGATCGCTGCGCTGCTGCGCGCGCGGCCGCGTGCCGCGCTGGCCGAGACGCTGATCGCCGCCGGCGTGCCGTGTTCCCCTGTCAACTCCATCCCGGAGGTGCTGGCGGAGCCGCAGACCGCGGCGATGGAGATGCTGCAGCCGGTGCCGGGCGAGGATTTCTCCTTGGTCGCCATGCCGCTCTCCTTCGATGGCGAACGCCCGCGCATCCGCCACGGCGCGCCGCGCCTGGGCGAAGCACCGCCCGACTGAGCATTGCGCCCTGGTCTGCCCGCGCCGCATGCTGGCGGTCGGCCGAGAACCGGCCTTCGGGAGGAAACAGCATGGACCAGGTCATGGACGCGCCCGGGCGGCGTGTCGTCCTGTCGGCCGCACTCGTCGCGCCGGCGCTGCTGGCGGCGAAGCCGGGCAAGGCGGCGCAAGGGAAGTCAGCGCCCGCCGCATCCCTCTTTGCCTATGTCGGCACCTTCACCACGGCACAGCGTAAGGCACGGGGCGAGGGGATCAGCGTCTATCGCGTCGATCCCGCCACCGGTGGCTGGACGCATGTGCAGACGCTGGGGGAGCAGGTGAATCCCTCCTTCCTGCATCTCAGCCGCGACCAGCGCTTCCTCTATGCCGTGCACGGCGATGGCGACTACGCCACATCCTATGCCGTCGACCCGGCCAGCGGCCGCGTCCGCGAAGCTCAACCGCGGCGCGACCGGCGGGAAGAACGGCGTACGCCAAGCGATCGACCCCACCGGCCGCTGGATGGTCGTGGCGAATACGGCAGCGGCACCGTCGCCGTGCTGCCCGTCAAGCCGGACGGCACGCTGGCCGACCAGCAGCAGCTTGTGGAACTGCCGGGCAAGCCGGGGCCGCACAAGGTGGAGCAGGCGATCTCCCACCCGCATGACGTGGTCTTCGACCCCTCCGGCCGCTTCGTCGTCATCCCCGACAAGGGGCTGGACCGCATCTTCGTCTTCTCGCTCGACGCTGCCAGTGGCCGCCTGACCCCTGCTGGGAACGACGGATTTACGCAGGCGCGCGCCGGGGCCGGGCCGCGGCACATGGCCTTCCACCCGAAGCTGCCCGTCGCCTGGGTGCTGAACGAGCTCGACAGCACCACCACGACCTGCCGCTGGGATGCCAAGGCGGGCACGCTGGCGCCGGTGCAGACCATCACCACCCTGCCGACGGACTTCAACGGCGACAGCACCTGCGCCGAAATCTCCGTCTCCGCCGATGGCCGCTTCGTCCATTGCTCCAACCGCGGGCATGACAGCGTGACGACCTATGCCGCCGACCCGCGGACCGGCGTGCTCAGCGCGGTCCGCTGGACGCCGACCCAGGGCAAGGGCCCACGCTTCATCGGCCTGTCGCCGGATGGCCGCTTCCTGCAGGCGGCGAACGAGCAGGGCGACAACATCGTCGCCTTCCGCGTCGATGCGAAGACGGGGAAGCTGACGCCGACCGGGCAGAACCTCGCCTGCAAGAGCCCGGTCTGCATCGTCTACGCCGGGGCCGGCACTTTACCCCGCGCGTAATCGCGGCGGCGCGCCCGGCCTGGAATCCTCCCCGCGTGCCCGGCATCCCGCCGGGCCGCTTGGAGGAACCAGGGGATGCCCGAGCATTCGCCGCTGATCGACCGCTACATCGCCTGCTGGAACGAGGCCGATGCCGCGCGCCGGCAGGCGCTGATCGCCGAGACCTTCACCGAGCGCGCCGCCTATTGCGACCCGATGCTGCAGGGCGAGGGCCATGCCGGCATCGATGCGCTGATCGCCGCCGCGCAGCGGCATTTCCCCGGGCTGCGCTTCAGCCGCCGCGGCGAGCCGGATGCGCATCATGATCGCCTGCGCTTCAGCTGGGACCTCGGCCTGGCGGGCGCGGCGCCGGTCGCCGGCGGCACCGACATGGCGGTGGTGGCGCCGGATGGAAGGCTCGCCGCCGTCACCGGCTTCATCGACTTCGCGCCGAAGGGGTGAGCGCCATGGACCGCATCATCCCCTCCGACGTCCTTCGCCGCGTGCTGCTGGCGGATGCGGCCTGCAGCGCTGCCATGGGGCTGCTGCTGGCGCTACTGGCCGGGCCGCTGGCGCGCTGGTTCGGCCTGCCCGCCGTCATGCTGCGGGAGGTCGGCCTCTTCCTGCTGGCTTTCGCCGCCTGCGTCGCGGCGCTCGGCCTGCGGCCTGCGGCCTGCCTCGCCGCGGATGCTCTTCTGGGTGGTGATCCTCGGCAACGCACTCTGGGCGCTCGACAGCCTGCTGCTGCTGGTCTCCGGCTGGGTCGCGCCGACCGCGCTCGGCGGCAGCTTCGTCGTCGCCCAGGCGCTGGTCGTCGCATTGCTGGCGGAGCTGGAATACACCGGCCTGCGGCGTTCCGCGCCCCTCGCCGCCTGAGCGCGCGACGTATAGGCTCGGCGGTCAGGGAGGCCCATCCATGACCGCAGGCAATGTCAGCCACGACCCAGCTTCGCGACTTCATCGCCGGCATCTACCGGGCGGCGGGCGTGCCCGCCGCGGATGCCGGCACCGTCGCCGGGCTGATGGCGCAGGCGGACCTGATCGGCGCCGATGGCCATGGCGTCTTCCGCCTGCCGCAATACATCCGCCGCCTCCGCGCCGGCGGCATGAACCCCCGCGCCGTGCCGCGCATCGTCGAGGAACGCCCGGCCTCGGCGCTGATCGATGGCGACAACGGGCTCGGCCACCTCGCCACCAGCATGGCGGCGCGCACCGCGATCGAGAAGGCGCGGACGCAGGGCGTCGCCTGGTGCGGCGTGCGAAATGGCAACCATGCCGGTCCCGCCAGCCTCTATGCGCGGATGGTGCAGGAAGCCGGGATGATCGGCCTCTACCTCGCGGTCGGCAGCGCCAACCACCTGCCGCCTTGGGGCGGGCTTGAGCTGCTGCTCTCGACGAACCCCATCGCCGTCGCGGTGCCGGCCGGGGATGAGCCGCCCATCATGCTCGACATGGCCACCACCGTCGCCGCCTATGGCAAGGTGAAGGTCAAGGCGCAGCGTGGCGAGGCCATGCCCGAGGGCTGGATGATCGACCACCAGGGCCAGCCGCTGACCGACCCGAAGCGCGCCAATGAAGGCCTGCTGCTGCCGATCGGCGGCTACAAGGGTTACGGCCTGGCGCTGATCTTCGGCCTGCTCGCCGGCACGCTGAACGGCGCGGCGATGGGCCGCGACGTGGTGGACTTCAATGCCGATGACACCACGGTGACGAATACGGGGCAGGCGGTGCTGGCGATCGACATATCGGCTTTCGGCGACCCGGCGGAGTTCCGCCGCCAAGTCGATGCGCTCTCGCGCGACCTGCGCGGCAGCAAGCGGCTGCCAGGCGTCGACCGCATCTGGCTGCCGGGCGAGCAGAGCCGGCTGACGCGCCTCAAGCGGGAGGCGGAGGGCGTGCCCATCCCGCCGGCGCTGCGCAGCCAGCTCGACGCGCTGGCGCGCGATCTCGGCGCCACGCCGCTCGCGGCCTGAAGGGGAGGGACGGGCCATGCTCCGACGCATCCTGCTTGCCGCCGCCTTGCTGCCTTTCGGGGTGCAGGCGCAGGAAGCACCCTTCCCCAACCGTCCGATCACCCTGCTGGTCGGCTTCGCCCCCGGCGGTGGCACCGATATCCTGGCCCGGCTGATCGCGCCAAAGCTGTCGGAGGAGCTGGGCCAGCCCGTGGCGGTCGAGAACCGCACCGGCGGCGGCGGCACCATCGCAGTGGTGGCGACGGCGCGGGCCAAGCCGGATGGCCACACCATCACCCTCGGCACCGTCAGCAACAACGTGCAGGTGCCGCTGGCGATGAAGGCGCCGCCCTTCGACCCACTGCGCGACGTGACGCCGCTGGCGCAGGTCGCCAGCGTGCCGCTGGTGATGACGGTGCCAGCCAGCTCCCCGGCCCGGGACGTGCAGGGCTTCGTCGCCCTGGCCAAGGCCAGCCCAGGCGCGCTGAACTTCGCCAGCAACGGCGTCGGCACCAGCCAGCACATGGCGGCCGAGCTCTTCATGCTGGCGACCGGTACGCGGATGGTCCATGTGCCCTATCGCGGCAGCGGCCCGGCCTCGGTCGATTTGGCGGCTAATGTGGTGCAGGTGAATTTCGACACGCTGTCCACGGTGCTGCCGCATATCCGCGGCGAGCGGCTGCGCGGCCTGGCGGTGACGACGCGCGGGCGCTCGGACCAGCTGCCCGCCGTGCCGACCATGATCGAGAGCGGCATCGCCGGCTACGACATCGACCTCTGGTACATGCTGTTCGGCCCGGCCAGCCTGCCCGATGCGGCGGTGCAGCGCTGGGCGGAGGCGCTGAACCGGGCGCTGCGGGACAAGGCGCTGAAGACCCGGCTGCGCGACTCCGGCTTCGACGCCAAGGGCGGCTCCCCGGCCGAAGGCGCCGCGCTGCTCCGCGCCGATATCGCCCGCTACGGGGAGGTGGTGCGCCGCGCCGGCATCAGCCTGGATTAGCGTCCTGCCGGATGGAGCGCAGCCAGGCGAGGCCGTCCTCCGGCTGCGTGGCGAAGCGGGTGTCGCCTTCCGGCAGGATCACCCAGGACTGCGCGCTGCGGGTCCAGAAATGCACGCTCGGGCGCAGCCAGGCGGTGTCGTCCAGCGTGCCCGCCCGCACCGCGACGAGGCCGCCCGGCGGCGCCGTGCCGGGCCTGGCGCCGTTGCAGATCCAGGTGCCGCAGTCGCGGCAGACCCAGCGGGTGACCACCCGCCCGCTATCGGCGGGCCGCTCGAAGGACTGCCAGTCGGCGCCGGCGAAGCGGCAGCGCCTCGGCGGCGACCAGGACGGCGGAGGAGAAGGCGCTGCCGGTCAGCCGCTGGCAGGTGGTGCAGTGGCAGGTATAGGTGACCAGCGGCGGCTGGGTGATCTCGTAGCGCACCGCGCCGCAGAGGCAGCCGCCGGATTGCGGCAGTCGCATCGCATGGCCTCCGTCGGGGCGGGTGCGGTGCAGCTAGCGCCGCCGCGCCGGGGCCTGCGGCGGCGCCGCGGGCGGCGTCGGATCGGCCGGCGGCACGATGTAGCGCGGCTGCTCATAGGTGACGATCGGCGGGGGTAATAGGCGGGCGGCGCAAGCACCACCGGCGGCGGGTAATAGGCCGGGGGGTAATAGGCCGGCGGCGCGTAGTAGTAGGGGCCCGGTCCCCAATAGGCCGGCGGGCCGAAATAGACGCCGAAGCCGCCACCATACCAGCCGCGCGCCTCGGCGGCGGGCGGGGCGAGGCCCAGGGTCCAGGCCGAGTGTGGCGGCTAGCCAGGCAGCGCGACGAAGCGACATGGTCCACCTTCCCGGGCCGCAGCCGATGCGGCGCCGTGCCGTACACATAATGCGCGACCGCCGCCTGACAAAGCCGGGCGTCAGCCGACGCCGGGCCCGGCCATCTCCCGCGCCGCCGCCAGGCAAGGTCGCGCGCCGCGGCGATCCGGCCGGCGACGCCCTCCAGCGCCGCGGCGTCCGCCGCCAGCGCCTTCCGCCGCGCCGCCAGCATGCGGGCCATCTCGCCCGGGGCGGGGCCGCCCAGCACCGTGCGGGCGCGGATATTCGCCGCCGGGTCCAGCGCCTGGGCCACCGCCGCTTCCGGGATCGCCAGCGGCTGGCCGAACAGCGTCGCTGCGGCGCGGTGGAGGTCGGCGCTGCGGATCGCATCCGCGGACAGCCCGGCCGCCAGCGCGTCCCGCACCACCAGCGCGACCACGTTGTGCGCCATGCGGAAGGACATCCCGCTCTCGCGGACGATGACGTCGGCCAATTCGGTGGCGCTGCCGAAGCCTTCGGCGGCGGCGCGGGCCATGCGCTCCGGCCGCAGCGCGAGGCCGGCGAAGACCTCCTCCATCACCGCCAGGATGCGGCGGGTGCGCAGCGTGGCGTCGAGGATCGGCTCGTTCACCGCGGTCACCGCATCGCCCACATCGGCGAAGGGCGTGTTCTTGTTGCAGGCGAGCGCCGCGGTCAGCGCGCCCTGCACCATCCCCGCCGCGGCACGGACATGCTCCAGCGCCGCCGGGTTCTTCTTCTGCGGCATGATGGAGGAGACGGCGCTGTGCCGGTCCGCCAGCTCGAGGAAGCCGTATTCCCAGGTGGACCAGGAGATCAGGTCGGTCGCCAGCCGCGACAGGAAGGTCGCCAGCACCGCCAGCGCCGAACAGGCTTCCAGCCCGTCGTCATGCGTGCTGACGGCGTCGTAGGCGATCTCGAGCGGCGCAGGGAAGCCGAGCAGTTCGGCGGTGTAGTGCCGGTCGAGCGGGAAGGCGGTGGTGGTCAGCGCCCCGGCGCCGAGCGGGCAGCGGTCGGCATGCGCCAGCGCGCCGGCCAGCCGCACCTGGTCGCGCGCCAGCACGTCGGCGGCCGAGAGCAGCCAGTAGCCGAAGGTGACGGGCTGGGCGTGCTGGCTATGGGTATAGCCCGGCATCACCACGCCAGCGTCTTCCTCCGCCAGCCGCAGCAGGGTGCCGCGCAGGCCGAGCAGGGCGCGCTGCACCGCCACCAGGTCGCCGCGCAGCGCCATGCGCCAGGTGGTGGCGTTCAGGTCGTTGCGGCTGCGCCCGGTATGCAGACGTCCCCCCACATCGGGGCCGAGCGCCTGGACGATCCGCCGTTCGACATAGGAATAGAGGTCCTCCGAGCGGTGGTCGACCGGTACGCTCTCCGGCCCCTGCGCCGCCAGCTCCAGCACCGTGCGGAGGCAGGCGGCGATCGCCTCCCGCCCGACGATCCCCTGGCGTTCCAGCATCAGGCCATGGGCGCAATGCGCCCACATCTCGTGGTCGAAGACCGCGGCCTGGGCGCGGGCGACGGCGGGGCGGTAGTAGCTCTCGACCAGCAGGGCGGAGGGCGGTTCCTTCACCCGCTCCCGCAGCCCGACCTCCGCGCCCGCGGGGTTCATTCGTAGACCAGCGACAGGGTCTCGGCGACGAGCGCTGGGCGGTCGCTGCCCTCGACCTCCACCGTCGCCTCCATGGTGACGCGGGCGCCGCCCGGGATCGGGTCCACCGCCTTGAGGGTGAGGTGGGCGCGCACGCGCGAGCCGGCCGGCACCGGCGCGGTGAAGCGGACCTTGTTCGAGCCGTAATTCACCCCGCGGCTGCGCTGCTTCACCTTCCAGATGCCGTGGTTCAGCTTCGGCAGCAGGGATAGCGTCAGGTAGCCATGCGCGATGGTCTTGCCGCCCGGCATCTCTTTCCTTGCGCGCTCGACATCGACATGGATCCACTGGTGGTCGCCGGTCGCCTCGGCGAATTGGTCGATCATCTTCTGGTCCACCACCAGCCAGTCGCTGGTGCCGAGCTTCTGGCCGATATGCTTCGGCAGGTCGGCGATGGTCTCGATTTCGAGCATGGTTTCCTCCATCTTGCTTGGCTGGAATTCCTCGCATGCCCGGCTGGGCTTGGCCGAGACGCGCTCGGCGAGGGATCATGCGGCGTGATGCCCGATTTCCAGCCTGCCCCCGGAAGCCTGCCGCCCGGCCACCGCGTCTATGCGATCGGCGACATCCACGGCTGCGACGACCAGCTGGCCAGCCTTCACGCGATGGTGGCCGCCGACCTGTCGGCGCGGCCGGTGTCGGCGCCGCTGCTGGTGCATCTCGGCGACTATGTCGATCGCGGCCCGGCCAGCGCCGGGGTGGTGGCGCGGCTGGCCGGCGGCTCGCCCCTGCTAGGGGTGCCGGTGGTGAACCTGATGGGCAACCATGAGCGCACCATGCTGGACGCCTTGCAAGGCGAGCGCGCCGCGGTGACGGACTGGCGGATCAGCGGGGGGCGGGAGGCGCTGGCGAGCTGGGGCCTGGACGCGGATGGCGACCCCGCGCTTTGGGCCGCCGCCATCCCCGCAGCGCATCTGGACTTCGTGCGGGGCCTCGCGCTGCATCACCGGCTCGGTGGCTACCTCTTCGTCCATGCCGGGCTGCGGCCTGGCCTGGCGCTGGAGGATCAGTCGCCCGACGATCTCCTACGCATCCGCCACGCCTTCCTGAACTCCGAGGCAGATTTCGGTGCCGTGGTGGTGCATGGCCATTCGCCGACCCGCGGCCCGGTGGTCCGGCCGAACCGGATCGGGATCGACACTGGCGCGGTCTTCGGGCGGGAGCTGACCTGCCTGGTGCTGGAGGATGAGCGGCTGGCATTCTTGCAGGCTTGAAGGTTGGGGAGGGAAGGGTGTTCCTCCCCAAATCCCACCAGTTCCTTTCGTGAGTCTGTCACCCGCCGCGCGGCGAGTACCAGTCTTCAAGAACTTAACGAGGGGTCGGGCGCACCGCGCCGGAAGGAGAATACCTTCTCTCCGCCTTACCCGCGCTTCCGCGTCTGGCTCCAGCCGATCCACAGCCCCGCCGCCATGATCACCGCGGCGCCGATCCACACCCCCGCATCCGGCCAGTCGCCGAAGATGAACCAGCCGACCAGGACCGAGCCGATGAGCTGGAAGTACTGGAAGGGCGAGATGATGTTGGCCGGCGCATAGCCCAGCGCCTTGGCGACGCAGTAATGCCCGGTCGCCCCCAGCACGCCCATGCCGCAGAACATGGCGATGTCGGCCCAGCCCTGCGGCGTCTGCCAGACAAAGGGCAGCACCAGCAGCATCCCGAAGGCGCCAACGACCAGCTCGAACAACGCCGAGGTCTCCGGGCTGTCCACCCCGGCCACCCGTCGGGTCAGGATCTGGTACATCGCGTAGCAACAGGCGCTGCCGACCACGAGCAGCGAGGCCCAGTGGAACAGCGCCGTCCCCGGCCGGATCACGATCAGCACGCCGAGGAACCCGCAGCCCAGCGCCGCCACCCGGCCCGGCGTCGTCCGCTCCCCCAGCATCGGCCAGGCCAGCAGCGCCACGATCAGCGGCGCGGTCAGGCTGATGGCGGCGGCCTTGGCGATCGGGATGAAGGTGATGGCGAAGAAATGACAGAGGTTGGAGGTGAACAGCATCGAGGAGCGCAGGAACTGCACCCCCGGCCGCCGGGTCCGCAGCACGCCGATTCCGTGGCGCGGCAGGAAGGCCGCCAGCAGGAACAGGATATGGCCGAAGGCCCGGGCCCAGGAGACCTGCAGGCTGGAATACTCGGCGCCCAGCAGCTTGGCGAAGCTGCTCATCACCGGGAAGAGCAGGCCCGAGGCACACATGAAAATTATCCCAAGCAGGATGCGCTGGGCCGGGTAGGTGGCGGCCCTGGCCACCTGGGGTGGCCTGGAATCCTCGTTCACGCGCTCTGCTGCCCGCTTATTGCATGGCTGCACACGATGCAGCGTGACGCTTTTCCTGGCAACGCCGGGAAGGAACACTATATAAGCGGCATGCCGGCTGGGGTGTGTTGCGCCCCTAATACGCCAAACAGGCCCATGAACGGCCTACGGCTTGCATCCGGCAGCCCGTCTGGCCCGTTTCATGGCGCAACCCCCAAGGGGGTCGCGGAGAGTCCCACGTTTGACCACACCCTATGATGTTACCCTCGATCTGGCGGATGCGCCGGACGAAGCTCCCCGCATGCCGTCTCGCCGGCCGAGGCGGCGATCATCGCCTCCGGCCTCGAGGTCGAGGCGCGTGAGCTGCCCCGCGCTGATCCGCCGCGTCGAGCGGCGGCTGCCGGCCGATGCCGCTGCCGTCTGCGCTGCGCTGCGCGAGGTGCGCCGCCGCAACTGGATCTCGCGGCTGAACCACCTGGCCAGCAAGGCCGGGCGCGCCTGGGTCCGCCGCGCCGATGCCGAGGCCGCAGCCGCCACGGTCACCGAGCTGACGCCCGACGACGAGACCCTGCTCGCCGCGCTCGACCTGGCGCTCGGCCACCGCTTCCGCGCGCTCGGTCCGACGCCCGAGGCGACGCTCGACGCCCTGGTGGCCGAGCTGTCCGAGACGGCGAGCGGCGTCGCCGCCGGCACCCTGGCGCCCGACCGCCACGCCATGCTGGCGCGCGAGGTTGCCGCCGCCTTCGGGCTGCAGGGCGACGACTCACTGCCCTTCCTGGAATCGGTCGGCGCCGCCGAAGCCCGCCGCCGCCGCGAGGTGCGCGAGGCCGAGACGGCCGCCCGTGCCAAACGCCGGGAGGAGGTCCAGCGCCTCCGCACCTGGGAGAAGAGCCTCGTCGAGTTCCGCGACGTCTCCGGCCTGCTCGGCTGCGGTGAGAAGGAGGCGCTGCGCTGGGTCGCCGCCGGGCTGGTTCCGGTCGCCCGCCGCATCCCCCAAAAGGGTCAGGGCGGGCGGGAGAAGTGGGAGTTCGATCCCGCCGAGCTGGCCACCCTGCGCGCCCTGGTCCCGCAATGGCGGGAGGCCGACAGGACCGCCCTTGACGCCAAGCGCCGCACCGGCGTCTCGGCGCCGCCGATCAAGCTCGGTCGCGGCGCCAGCGCCGCCATCGCCCGTGTCGCGGCGCTGGATCGCTATGCCGGCCACTTCGCCACCGCGCGGGCGCTGAACCGGCGCATCACGCTGATCACCGGCCCGACCAATTCGGGCAAGAGCCACACTGCGCTCGACCGCCTGGCCAAGGCGGAGAACGGCATGGCACTGGCCCCGCTGCGGCTGCTGGCGCACGAATTCCGCGACGCGCTGCAAAGCCGCGGCGTGCCCACCTCGCTCTCGACCGGGGAGGAGCGCATGCCGGTCGCTGGCGCCAGGCACCTGGCCGCGACCGTCGAGATGTGCCCCTTCCACCTGCCGGTGGACGTGGCGCTGATCGACGAGGCGCAGATGCTGGCCGATCGCGACCGCGGCGCCGCCTGGACCGCCGCCATCATGGGCGCCCCGGCGCGTGACGTCTTCGTGCTCGGCGCGCCCGAGGCGGCGACGCAGGTGCGGCGGATCGCCGCGCTCTGCGGCGACCCGATGGAGGAGATCAGCCTGAAGCGGAAGGGGCCGCTGACCGCGTCGAAGACGCCCATTCCGCTCGGCGACCTGCAGACCGGCGATGCCATCGTCGCCTTCTCGCGCCGCGACGTGCTCGACATGCGGGCCGAGCTGGTCCGCCGCGGCCGCCGCGTCGCGGTGGTCTATGGCGCGCTCAGCCCCGAGGTGCGGCGCGCCGAGGCGGCCCGCTTCCGCGACGGCGATGCGGATATCCTGGTGGCGACCGACGCCATCGGCATGGGGCTCAACCTGCCGATCCGCCGGGTGATCTTCTCGACGCTCCGCAAGTTCGACGGCGAGCAGCGCCGCGAGCTGAACACCCAGGAGGTCAAGCAGATCGGCGGCCGCGCCGGTCGCTACGGCCGCTTCGAGGAAGGCGTCGTGGCGGTGCTGGCCGGCGGCGGCGGCCCCGAGTTCATCCGCAGCATGCTGGACGCCGCGCCGCTGCCGCCCGAGGATGCGCGCCCGCTGGTCCAGCCGGATGCCGACATCATCGCCAACGTGGCGCAGGAGATCGGCTCCGACAGCCTCTTCGGCGTGCTGGCGCGGATCAAGCGCGCCGTGCTGCGGCCGGACGACCCGAACTACCGTCTGGCCGACCTGACCCAGGCCATGGCGGTCGCCGGCGCCATCGACGGCGTTGCCGGCCTGACCCTGCTGGAGCGCTGGACCTACGCCATGTGCCCGGTGGACGAACGCGACAACGGCACCGCGCGCCTCGCCCGCTGGGCGATCGAGCACGGCGCCGGACGGCCCGTCTCGCCGCCCTCCGCCGGCCGCCTGCCGGCGCCGGAACGCGCCAGCCGGGACGAGCTGGAGCGCGCTGAAAGACCCACAAGCGGCTGGTCGCCTGGCGCTGGCTGGCGCTGCGCTTCCCGCAGGCCTATGTCGCGCGCGACGAGGCCAATGGCGAGACCGAGCGGCTGGACCGCTGGATCGAGGACGTGCTGCGCCAGCAGCGCCGCTCGAAGCTGGTCGCCTGATGCATCCCGCACCCGCCTTTTCTTTCTTCCGTTTCGAGGGGCCGCTCGTCGCCCCGAGCCGAGTACCGCACTGATGCCCTTTCCTGCCCTTCCCGCCACGCTCCTCGCCGCGCTGACCGAGCGCGGCTCTGCCAAGCCCACCCCCGTCCAGGCCGCCGTGCTGCAGCCGGAGACCGCCGGCCGCGACCTGCTGGTCTCGGCCCAGACCGGCTCTGGCAAGACCGTCGCCTTCGGCCTCGCCATGGCCGCCGAGCTGATGGGCGAGGCCGAGCGCCTGCCGCCCGCCGGCGCGCCGCTCGCCCTAGTCGTCGCGCCGACGCGCGAGCTGGCCCTGCGAAGTGCAGGCCGAGCTGACCTGGCTCTATGGCCCGGCCGGCGGCCGCGTCGTCTCCGGCGTCGGCGGCACCGACCCGGTCGCCGAGCGCCGGGCGCTGGCCCGCGGCGCGCATATCGTCGCCGGCACGCCGGGGCGGCTGCGCGACCATCTGGAGCGCGGCAACATCGACCCGAGCGCGATCCGCGCCGTCATCCTCGACGAGGCGGACGAGATGCTCGACATGGGCTTCAAGGAGGAGCTCGAGGCGATCCTCGAGACCACGCCCGCCGAGCGCCGGACCCTGCTGTTCTCGGCGACGGTGCCGCGCGGCATCGCCCAGCTCGCCAAGCAGTACCAGCGCGACGCGCTGCGGATCTCGGCCGGCGACGAGGGCGCGCAGCATGGCGACATCGACTACCGCGCCCTGCTGATCGCCCCGCACGAGACCGAGCGCGCCGTGGTCAATGCGCTGCGCTTCTTCGAGGCGCGTGCCTCGCTGGTCTTCTGCCGCACCCGCGCCACCGTCACCCGGCTGCACGGCAACCTCGCCGAGCGCGGCTTCGCCGCCGTGGCCCTGTCCGGCGAGCTGTCCCAGGCCGAGCGCAACCGCGCCCTGCAGGGGCTGCGCGACGGCCGCGCCCGGGTCTGCGTCGCCACCGACGTCGCCGCGCGCGGCATCGACCTGCCGGATCTCGGCCTGGTCATCCATGCCGACCTGCCGACCGACCCGGAGACGCTGCTGCACCGGTCCGGCCGCACCGGCCGCGCCGGGCGCAAGGAGCACCTCGGTGCTGCTCGTCCCGCACAACCGCCGCCGCGCCGCCGAGCGCCTGCTGATGGACGCGCGGCTGCGCGCCACCTGGGGCCCGGCGCCCTCGGCCGAGGCGATCCACGCCCAGGACGATGCCCGCATCCTGGTGCAGGCGCTGGAGAAGACCGGGGAGGATGCCGGCGACGGCGACCTGGCCCTGGCCCGCAAGCTGCTGGAGGACCGCGCGCCCGAGGCCGTGGCCGCGGCGCTGATCCAGGCGCTGCGCGCCGCTGGCGGCGCCCGAGGAGCTGGCCGCGGTGACCGATCGTGGCCCCGCCGGGCCGCGGGTGCCGCGCGAATCCGGCCCGCAGCAGGAAGGCGTCTGGTTCCGGATGAATCTCGGCCGGGCCAACGGCAATGCCGACCCGCGCTGGGTGCTGCCCTTCCTCTGCCGCCGCGGCCATGTGACGCGGCAGGAGATCGGCCGGATCAAGGTGCAGGACCGCGAGACGCAGTTCGAGGTCGCCCCCTGGGTGGCCGAGCGCTTCGCCGCCGCGGCGCAGCGCCCGGGCGACGAGGAGGATGCGCATATCCGCATCTTCCCGCTGCAGGGCGGCGCGGTGATCAGAATCGCCGCTGCGCCGCCCGCCGGCGCGCGGCCCGCGGCCGGCGCTGGAGCAGATCCGCCGCCGCGCGGTGCGCTGACGGAGCAGGGATGGTGCCGGGGGCGCGTCTGCGCGTAGCCTCCGGCGCATGCGCCTCTTCTACTCCACCGGCTCCCCCTTCGCCCGCGCGGTGCGCGTCGCGCTGCGCGAGACCGGGCTGATCGACCGGGTCGAGGAGGTGGAGACCACCCTCCGCGACCCGGCCTCCACCCTGCTGCCGCACGACCCGGTCGGCCGGGTGCCGACCCTGGTCCTGCCGGACGGCACGGCGCTGACCGAGACGGCGCTGATCCTGCCCTTCCTCGACACGCTCGGCGGCGCCTATCCGCTGGTGCCGCGCGCGGCGCTGGCCGATTTCGGCCGCGTGCTCGGGGCGATGGACGGCATGGCGGTCTGGAACCGCGAGCTCCGCCGGCCGCCTGGCGAGCGCTCCCCTGGCGTCATCGCACTGGAGACCACCCGCACCAACCGTGTCGCCGATGCGCTGGAGGCCGAGGTCGCCGCCGGCGGCTGGGCGCTCGGCGCGCCGCCCGACGCGCCGCGGATCACCCTCGGTTGCCTGCTCGGCTATGCCGAGAGGCGCCACCGCGCCTGGCCCTGGCGGGAGGGGCGGCCGGCTTTGTCGGCCTGGTTCGACCGGCTGGCGGCGCGGCCCAGCTTCGCCGCCACCATCCCGCCCGTCAGCGGGATTTGACATCGGCCGGGGCGACGGCAGACTCCCGGCAACACCGGAGGGTCCAGGCATGGCCATGCAGCCGCGCGAGCGCGTCCCCTATTCCGCCATCGTCGACCGCCCGGCGCTGAAGCTGCCCGGCGGCGCCCGCGTCGCGGTCTGGACCATCGTCAACCTCGAGGTCTGGGACATCAACAAGCCCATGGCCCGCCAGGTGCTGCCGGCGCCGACCGGCCAGGTGCTGTCGCCGGACGTGCCGAACTGGTCCTGGCACGAATACGGCATGCGCGTCGGCGTCTGGCGCTTCTTCAAGCTCTACGAGAAGCTCGGCATCGCGCCGACCCTGTCGATCAACGCCCGCGTGGTCGAGGACTACGAGCGCGTCGCGGCGCAGGCGCGCGAGGCCGGCTGGGAGTTCATGGGCCATAGCTGGGAACAGGGCCCGATCCACAAGGAGGCGGACCAGCGGGCGATGATCCACCGCTCGATGGACCGGCTGGAGGCGTTCACGGGCAAGCGCCCCGTCGGCTGGCTCGGCCCCGGGCTGACCCAGACCTGGGAGACGCCGAAGCTGCTGGCCGAGGCCGGCGTGCAATACATCGGCGACTGGGTCTATGACGACGAGCCGACCACGATCCGCACCGACAAGGGTCCGCTGGTCACGCTGCCCTATACGGTCGAGCTGAACGACATCCCGATGATGATCGTGCAGCACCACGAGAGCGACTATCTGCTCAAGCGCGCCATCGACCAGTTCGACCGGCTCTACGAGGAAGGCGCCGAGCGGGCGAAAATCCTGTCGATCGCCATCCACCCCTACATCTCCGGCCAGCCGCACCGCATCAAGTACCTCGAGGCCTTCTACGATTACGTCGCACAGAAGACCGGTGTGCTGCACTGGAACGGCGTGCAACTGCTCGACTGGTACCGCGGCGAACAGGCCAGGCTCAGCCGGACCTGAAGGCGTAGTCGGCGCGGAGACTCTGCCAGACCTCCACCTGGCGGGGCCGCTCCAGCAGCGCCGGCAGGCGCGCCTCGAAGGCCGCGCGATAGGGACGGTGCATCTGCACCTCGACCAGGTCGCGGCGGTCGGTCCAGGTCTCGTAGAGCAGGAAGCGGCAGGGATCGGCCGGATCCTGGTGCAGGATGGTGTTGAGGAAGCTCGGCTCGTGCCGCATCGCATTCAGCACGGGCGCGAGCAGGCCGAGGAATTCCGCCTCCCGCCCCGGCTTCACCTGCAGGGTGATGAGGACGGTGAAAGGCTCCGGGCTGGCATCCGACATGGCGCGTCTCCTGCGGCGAGGCGCGCAGGGGAGCATGGGCGGGGCACGGGATCGATGACCTCGCGGGTAATCGGCTTCAGAAGGCCATCCAGCCGCCATCCACCATCAGGTTCTCGCCGGTGACGTATTGCGCGTCGTCCGAGGCGAGGAAGAGGGCGGCGCCCGCGACGTCCTCCGGCCGTCCCAGCCGTGGCCAGGGCGTGCGGGACTGCGAGTAGTCGAGCCAGCGCTGCTCCACCGCCCGGCCGGTCTTTCCGGTCAGGATCTTGCCCGGCGCCACCGCATTGCAGAGGATGCCCTGCGCCGCATAGTCCACCGCCACCTGCCGCGTCAGGTAGGCGACGCCGGCCTTGGACGTGCCATAGGCGATGTCCTCCGGCGAGGCGACCATGCCGTGCTGCGAGGAGATGTTGACGATCCGCCCGCGCACGTCGGGCGGGCCAGCCGCCGGCGGCGCCTGCCGTCACCATCTGCCGCACCGCGGCGCGGCACATCAGGAAGCAGCCGGTCAGGTTCACCGCCAGCACGCGGTCCCAGTCCGCCCGCGAGCAGTCGAGCAACGGCTTGCCGAGGCCGATCGCCGCGTCGTTAACTAGGATGTCGAGCCGGCCGTGGCGGGCGAGGGTGGCGGCGACGGCGGCCTCGCAATCCGCTTCGTTCGAGACATCGGCGGCGACCTGGCTCACCGGCAGGCCCTCCGCCGCCAGCATCGCATGCGTGGGCGCGCCGCCTTCGCGCACCTGCTCCGTGATGTCGGCGATCACCACCGCCGCGCCTTCCCGTGCGAAGCGTACGGCGATCGCCCGGCCGATGCCGGAGGCGCCGCCGGTCACCAGCGCCACGCGCCCTGCCAGCCTGCCGCTCATCGCACCCTCCCGCGCAGCATGCGCCGTTCCAGCCGCGCCACCAGATGCGCGAAGGGCCAGAAGCAGCACGACATAGAGCACCGCCGCCGCCATCAGCGGCGTCGGGTTGTAGGTCTGCTCCTGCGCCACCCGGGCGCTGCGCAGCAGCTCCGGCAGGGAGACCATGGCGGCGACCGAGGTCGCCTTCACCAGTTCCAGGCTGTTCGAGGCGAGCGGGGCGAGGACCGCCCGCAGCGCCTGCGGCAGCACCACCAGCAGCATGGCGCGGAAGGGAGAGAGGCCGAGCGCCGCCGCGGCTTCCCGCTGCCCATGCGGCACGCTGGCCAGGCCGGCGCGGAAGATCTCGCCGTAATAGCCGGAATTGTTCAGCACCAGCGCGGCGACCGCGGCGGCGAAGGTGGGCAGCGTCAGCCCGAGGAAGGGCAGGGCATAGGTGATCAGGATCAACAGCACCAGCACCGGGAAGGCGCGGAACAGGTCGATCCAGCAGAGCAGCGCGATCCGCGCGGCGCGGCCGCCGAGGGCGCAGCCGAGCCCGATCAGCAGGCCGAAGCCGAGGCCGAGCGGCAGCGCCACGGCGGAGAGCTCCACCGTCACCAGCAGCCCCTGCGCCAGCAGCGGCCAGACTTTGACCAGAGAGGCCCAGTCGGCGGAAATTGTCGATCAGGTCCTGCAGCATCATCGCGGCGTCACCCGCGTCGTCTCCAGCCAGCGGCTGGCGATCACCAGGGGCAGGAACAGCACGAGGTAGAGCGCCGCGGCGAGGGTGAGCGGCGAGGGGTTGGCGGCGATCGCCATGGCGCTCTGCGCCCGCCCCAGCAGCTCCGGCAGGGAGACGGCGGTGCCGAGCGCGGTGCCCTTGGTGATGGCGATGGCGCGGTTGGTCAGCAGCGGCACTGCCAGCCGCACCGCCTGCGGCAGGATCACCAGGAAGAAGGTGCCGGTGAAGCGGAAGCCGAGCGCCTTGGCGGCATCCCATTGCCCCGCCGGCAGCGCCTGGATGGAGCTGCGAAAGATCTCGGCGGCGAAGGCCGAGAGCACGGCGCCGAGCGCGATGACCGTCGCCCAGAAGGGCGACAGCGTGAGCCCGGCATAGGGCAGGCCGAAATAGAGCACGATGATGACGGCGAGTTGCGGCAGGGTGCGGAACAGCTCGACCCACACCGTCACCAGCTGCCGCAGCACCGGCAGCCGCGCCGCCAGCACCACCGCCAGCAGCAGGCCGAAGCCGATGCCGAGCCCGACCACCGCCACCGCGGTCCCGAGCGTCACCCACAGGCCGCCGAGGATGGTCGGCCCGTAGGTCGCCAGGACCTCGAGGTTGAAGTAGTGCTCGGCGAGCCGGTCCACGGCTCAGTTGCAGTGCGGCGTGTGCGGCGTGTCCTCGAAGCCCGGCAGGCCGGGCGGGCCATAGCCGGGGAAGACCGTGGTCAGGGAGGAGCCGGCATCGGGCGGCGCGCCGTACCATTTCTCATGCAGCTTCGCCAGGAAGCCGTCCTGCTTCATGCATTCCAGCACCTCCTCGACCTTGTTGCGGTACTCCTTGCTTTCGGGGCGGAAGGCGATGCCGAAGTGCGGCCGGTATAATCCTTGAAGGCGACGGTGATCTGCCGGTTCTGGCTGGCGGCATAGACCGTCGTCGGGATCTCGTTGATCGCGGCGAAGGCGCGCCGGGTCAGCACCGCCTGCACGCTGTCGGGGAAGGTGTCGTAGCGCTGCACCTCGAAACCGTATTTCTCGGCATTCGCCGTCGCCCAGGTATCGCTGATGGTGCCGCGGTTGACCGCGATCGCCTTGCCCTTCAGCTCCTCGAGCGTGGTCATCGTCTCGCCGCGCCGGGCGATGAAGCCGTTGCCGGTGGCGAAGAAGGGCTCGGTGTAGAGCATGCGCGTCGCACGCTCCTCGGTGATGTTCAGCGGGTTGGCGGTGAACTCGAAGCGCTTGGCGAAGAGCGCGGCGAACAGGCCGGAGAAGTTGACGTCGACGATCTCGACGCCGGGGCGGCCGAGGCGCTTCGCGATCTCGGTCATCAGGTCGACGCCGAAGCCCTCGGGCCCGCTGGCGCCGCGCACCATCCAGGGCGCGACGCCGAAGTCGGAGCCGACGACCATCGGCTTCGCGGCCGGGTGGTCCGCCTCCTGCGCGGTCGCGGCAAGCGGAAGGAAGGCGAGGGCGGCAGCCAGCAGCAGGCGTCTTGGCACGCGGGTCTCCATCGGGCAGCGATGCGCCAGCGTCGGGACGCTGGCGGCCGCCGTCAAGCCGCGGGGAGGCGCGGATCAGCCCAGGATGTCGGCCGGTGCCTCCCGCCGCAGCCGATCGCCCAATTCCCTGCCCAGCCGCGCGGCATCGGCGGCCGGGCCCTCGATCACCTGCCGCAGCACGAAGCTGCCATCCGGCCGGGCGATCAGCCCGGTGAGATGCAGGGTATTGTCCGGCCGCAATGTCGCAAAGGCGCCGATCGGCGTGCGGCAGGACCCGTCGAGCGCGCCGAGCAGGGCGCGTTCCGCGGTGGCGACGGCGCGGGCGGTGCGGCATTCGATGGCCGAGAGCAGCTCATGCAGCTCGACATCCGCGGCGCGCACCGTGACGCCGACGATGCCCTGGCCGGCGGCGGGCACCATCATGCCGGGGTCGAGCAGCACGCCGGCCTCGCGTTCCAGCCCCATCCGCCGCAGCCCGGCCAGTGCCAGGAAGGACGCCGCGAAGTCGCCGTTGCGGACGCGGCCGAGCCGGGTCTGGATGTTGCCGCGGATCACCTCGCAGCGCAGGTCCGGGCGCATCGCCAGCACCTGGGACTGGCGGCGGACGGAAGCGGTGCCGACCAGCGCGCCATGCGGGATGCAGGCGAGCGGGTCGTCGCGGTCGGGCGCGCCGCAGACCGGGCCGAGGATGATGGCGTCGCGCGGGTCCTCGCGTTGCAGCATGCAGGCCAGCACGATGCCGGGCGGCAGCTCGGTCTCCAGGTCCTTCAGGCTGTGCACGGCGAAGTCCACCTGGCCGTCCAGCAGCGCCTCGTGGATCTCCTTGGCGAAGAGGCCCTTGCCGCCGATATCCGCCAGCGGCCGGTCCTGCACCCGGTCGCCCTCGGTGCTGATGACGTGTTCCTCGAAGGCCTTGGCGTCGCGCAGCACCGGGCAGAAGCCGCTGATGATCGAGAGGAAATGCCGGGTCTGCCAGAGCGCCAGCGGCGAGCCGCGGGTGCCGACGCGCAAGGGCAGGGTGCGGCCCTGGCCGTGGCGGCCGGCGGCGGGGGCATCGAGGCTAAGAAGGCGGCTCATTGTCGGGCTCCGGCGGTCAAGGCAGGCTCAGGCGCGCGCCAGGCCGAACAGGTGGGCGAGGTCCTTGAAGAAGATCCGCACATGCGCCATCGGGTCGCGGCGGACGAGCTCCTTGTTCATGTAGCTTTCCCAGGTCAGGCGCTGCACGTCCTTGTCCTGGCAGATGGAGACGAACTTCTCCCGCCGCTTCTCCGACGAGTACCAGAAGTACTGCATGATCCCGAGAATCCAGAAGACCCGGCCATGCGCCTTCATGAAGCGCTTGCGGGCGAGGCCGAGTGCGGTGGCGCGGCCAGTGGCGAGGCATTCCTCCACCGCCTCCGCCGCCAGCCTTCCGCCCAGCATAGCATAGTAGATGCCCTCGCCCGAGGCCGGGGCGACGACCCCGGCGGCATCGCCCGCCAGCACCACGTCGCGGCCGTTGTCCCAGCGCTTGGCCGGCTTCATCGGGATCGGCGCGCCTTCGTGCCGCAAGGTGCGGGCGCCTTCCAGGCCGGTGGACTTCCGCAGCTCGGCGATCGAGCCGCGCAGCGGAAACCCTTCACCGCCGAGCCGGTGCCGATGCTGGCGGTGTCGCCATGCGGGAAGATCCAGGAATAGAAGTCGGGCGAGTGCTTGCCCTGGTAGAAGACGTCGCAGCGCCTGGCATCGTAGCTGCCGGTGCCGGGCCGCGGCGCCTCGATGATCTCGTGATAGGCGAAGACGCAGGGCACCGTGGCGGCGATCGGCACTTCCTGCCTGGCGACCTTCGACTTCGCCCCATCGGCGCCGATGACGGTGCGGGCGCGAAGCCGCACCTCCTCTCCCGCCTTGGTCGCATAGACCACGACCGCCACGCCGTCGGCGTCGCGCTCGATCCGCTCGTAGCTGCCGGTGTGGCGCTCGGCCCCGGCTTCCGCCGCGCGGACCCGCAGGAACTCGTCGAAATGCTCGCGGTCCACCATGGCGACATAGCCATTGCCGTCGATCGGCATGTCCACCTCGCGGTTGGATGGGGCGATCATGCGGGCGGCATTGACCCGGGCGACGATGATGCTGTCGGGGATGTCGAAGTCGCGGATCGCCCGCGGCGGGATGGCGCCGCCGCAGGGCTTGATGCGCCCGGCCTTGTCGAGCAGCGCGACCTGCCGGCCGCTGCGCGCCAGGTCATGCGCCGCGGTGGCGCCCGAAGGCCCGCCGCCCACCACCACCACGTCCCAGATCTCGGTCGTCATGGAGCGTCTCCCTAGGGTCTGGATGGCGCGAGCGCGCCGAAATCGCCTGTCGCCGCGGCCGGGCGGCCGATGCGTGCGGCAAGCAGGGCGGAGGCCAGGAAGAGCAGCGCCTCCCCGCGAAGACCGCGCCATAGGCCAAGCCGGGAGAGGCGATGAGGCTGCGGGCGAGGTCGCTGGCCGCCGCGCCGGCCAGGCCGCCGAGCCCGAAGGCCACCGCCTGCGCCGCGCCCCAGAGCCCGACCCGCATGCCTTCGCGCCTGGCGCGGCCGCGGCTGGCCAACTGCATCATCGTGGCGATGGCGGCGGCGGCGAAGGCGCCGTTGGCCAGGCCGAGCGCGACATAGGCCGCCCGCAGCGGGAAGCCGGGGCCGACCGTGCCGGCGAAGGCCAAAGCGGCCAGTGCAAGGCCCGAGGCGAGGCAGCCGCCGATGGTCCAGGCACGCAGCGAGCCGAGGCGCTCGCCGCCCAGGGCGCCGGCCAGCGCCGCCAGGATCATGCCGCCGAAGACGCCCATGTGCTGGGCCGAGGCGAGCTTCGTGGTCTCGCCGAGCGAGAGGCCGAAGACCTGGCCGCCGAAGGGCTCGAGGATCAGGTCCTGCGCCGAGTAGGCCAGCATCGAGACGAAGACGAAGATGGTGAAGCGCCGCGCCTCCGGCTCCGCCCAGACCTCGGCCAGCGCGTCGCGGAAGCGGCTCTGCGGCGCCGGCCGCGCCTCGGCCGCCGGCGCGGCCGGCTCCATGCGCCAGAGCGCGGCCGCCGCCAGCAGCACCGCGAGGCCGCAGACCGTGCCGGTCACCGCCAGCAGCCGCTGCGGCGCATAGGGGTCGAGGAAGCGGCCGGCCAGCGCCGTGGTGACGATGAAGCCGAAGATCATCATCAGCCAGACGATGGTCGCCGCCGGCGCCCGCCGGTTCGGCGCCACCCGCGTCGCCAGCAGGGCGAGCAGCGAGGTGCCCGCCGCGCCCACCCCGGCGCCGACCGCGAGGAAGGCGAGCACCGCGAGGCCGATGCCGAGCGCCAGGCTCTCCGCCATCAAGGCCGTCGCCGCCGCGGCGGCGAAGCCGCCGAGCGCCAGCACCATGATGCCGCCGATGATCCAGGGCGTCCGCCGCCCGCCGCGGTCGGAGCCATGGGCCCATCGCCGGGCGGGAGAGCTTGGACGGCGTAGTGCAGCGCCACCAGCAGGCCGGGGATGGTCGCGGGCAGCGCGAGTTCCACCACCATGACGCGGTTGATGGCCGAGGTGGTCAGCACGACGACGGCGCCGAGCGCGGTCTGCACCAGCCCCAGCCGGAGGATGCCGAGCCAGCCAAGATTTTTCATGGCAGCACCACCGGCCGCAGCGCGAAGGCCGTCACCAGCATGCCCAGCACGTACAGTGTGGTGCCCGTGCCGTTGTACCAGGGCGCCTTCTCCCGCGGGCTCGCCAGCAGCACGCGCATCAGCGCCACCTGCGCCAGCAGGGAGGCGGCGATCGCCGCGGCGTGCCAGGGCGCGCCCCAGGACAGCAGCAGCCCGACCACCACCACCTGCGGCGCCGCCATCAGCGCGCAGGCGATCTGCGCCGCGCGCTCGACACCCAGCGTGACGGGCAGGGAGTTGATGCCGGTACGGCGGTCGCCCTCGACCGCCTTGAAGTCGTTCAGCGTCATGATGCCGATAGCGCCGATGCTGTAGAGCCCGGCCATCAGCAGCACCCGCGCATCTGGCGCGCCGGCGCTCATGACCGCGGCGCCGGTGATCCAGGGCAGGCCCTCGTAGCAGGCGGCGCAGGCGGTGCCGCCGAGCCACCCATCCCGCTTGAGTCGCAGGGGGCGCGGAATAGGCCCAGGCCAGCGCCAGCCCCAGCACCGTCGCGGCGAAGCCCCAGGGGCCGAGGATGGTGGCGACGGCCAGCGACAGCGCGGTCCACATGACGGCGATCCGGAAGCCCCAGTCGCCTGGGATCCGGCCGGAGGGGATCGGCCGGTGCGGCTCGTTGATCGCGTCCACGTGCCGGTCGTACCAGTCGTTGATCGCCTGACTGGTGCCGCAGACCAGCGGTCCGGTCAGCAGGAGGCCGGCGACGATCAGGTGCCAGCGTCCGTTGCCGCCGAGGCCGGAGGAGACGATGCCGCAGGAATAGGCCCACATCGGCGCGAACCAGGTCACCGGCTTCAGCAGCTCGAGGCAGGCGGACAGGGCCGGTCGCGCGACGGTGGCGGTCATGGCTATCCCTGTTCGGAGCCGTCGGCCGGCAGGTCGCCGAGCCCGTAGCGCCGCAGCTTGACGTAGAGGCTCTGCCGGCTGAGCCCGAGCATCTCGGCGGCCGAGGCGCGGTTGTCCCCGGTGAGTTCGAGGGCGGCCTCGATGCAGAGCCGCTCGATCACGTCCGTCGCCTCCCGCACCAGGTCCTTCAGCGGCACCTGGCCGATCAGCTCGGTGAGTTGCTCGACGGAGCGCGGGGTGCGGGTGGAGGCGCGGGCCGGCGCGGTGACGCGCGGGCCGACATCGCGGATGGCGAAGCCATAGCAGGGGCCGACGCCGTTCATGACGGAGACCGCAGAGATCTCGACCTCGGTCGTGGCGCCATACTCGCCGCGCATGGTGGTGGCAAACAGGCGCACCGGGCCGCGCTGGCGCAGGCTGGCGGTCAGGACTTCCAGCTCGACGCCCGGCTGGCCCAGCCATCGCTCCAGCGGCTCGCCCAGCGCCTGGTCCTCGTTCGCCAGCTGCGCCATGTCGAGGAAGGCGGCGTTGGCGGTCATGATCCGGCCGTCATGGCCGGTGACGACGAAGGCGTCCGGCACGTTCTCGACCAGCTTCAGCAGCTTGGTCTTGGCCTTGGGCAGCACGATCGCATTGGCATCGGCGACCGGGATGCCGAGCCGCACCAGCAGGTAGGTCGTGCTCTCCTGCCGGAAGGGGAGGCGGAGACGATGATGTCCTTCTGGTCCTCCTCCAGCTGCACCCGGACCTCATCGGCGCGGCCGGTGGCGCGGACGCCGGACAGCAGGAGCTCGACCGATCTCGCGGCCCTTGGGGTCGAAGATCTCGAGGAAGTCGCGCCCGGCCGGCCGGCGCGGCGTGCGGCCGAGCAGCCGGTCGGCCGCCTGGTTGGTCTCGGTGACTTTCTGGGCCTGGGGGTCGAGGATCAGCACCGGGTCGGACCAGAGCTGGAACAGCATGCGGTAGCGCGTCTCGGCATGCCGCAGCCGGGAATAGTCGCGGTCGAGCGACTGCTGCGCCTCGAGCAGGCGCTGTTGCAGCGCCGAGAGCTGGCGGAGGTCGCGCCCGAAGGCGACGGCACGGCTGCCATCACCGATCCGCACCGCGGAGAACAGGATGGGGACGGAGGCGCCGCGGGCCGAGAGCAGGTTCACGTGCCGCCATTGCCGGCCCGCCACAGCGTCCGGACTCGGCCAGCAGCGACTCGACCTTGGCCCGGCTGTCCGGCGCGACCGTCTCGGTCCAGGGCCGGCCGAGCCAGGAGTCCTGGCCCGCCAACTCCTCGCCCAGGCCTTCGCTGTTGAAGGCGACGTCGCGGACCGCGCCGGATGCATCGACGATGATGGCGATGTCCGCGGCTGCCGTGATCAGAAGCGCCGCGGCTTCCGCATCCAGGTCGCCCAGCGATGTCTTCGGGGCTTTGAATGCCTTCACGGGCGCCAATATCCTTCACGGCTGGGAGCGCAGTCCTCCCCCTTTCTACCTCCATTCGGCTCAGTCCCAATGGGCCATCAGCGACAGCATCCGCTCCGCCTGCAGGGTGGCCTGCTCGCCGTCGGTCGCGGTCGCATCGGCGCCGACCAGCGCGACGTATTGCGGGTTGGCGTTGAAGACCGGACCGCCCACCATCACGCCGGCGCCGCGGTTGCGGACGCTCTTGCGCACCACGCGGATGCAGGCGGCGATCGCCTCCAGCCGGTCCTCGGAGGCGGCGGAGAGGCCGATCACCTGGAAGCTCTCGCGCCGCATGAGCGTAGCGAATTCCGGGGCGGTCCGCGGCGGCGGGTCCCAGACATCCCAGCCCGCCTGGCGGAAGAAGGCGGCCAGCATGTCGCGGCCGAAGCTGTGCTGCTCCCCGGAGGGTTCAGCAGCAATACGCGGCGGGTGCGGGATTGCGGCCGGACCCCGCGGGTCAGCGCATCGTCGTAGTCCCGCACCATGTGCTGCAGCCGCATCAGGCCGAGGGTGACGGTGGAGAAATCCGCCCGGTCATCCTCCCAGGCCTCGCCGAGCCAGCGCGCCGCCGGGGCCAGCAGGTCCAGGTAGATGCGCGGCAGCGTCACGCCGCGCCCGCGCAGCCCCTCGACCAGCGCCAGGGCGGCGGCCTGGTCGTCGACCACCAGCAGGGCGCAGAGGGATTCGACATCCGCCGCGGTCGGCGCGGCGCCATAGACCGCGTCCAGGTCGGTGCGGGGCGTGGCGGTGCCGCGGGTCAGCAGCAGCCGCGGCAGGACCGTGTCCTCGATCGCCCGGGACAATGCATTGCGCTGGGCTTCGCGCGGCCCGGCTCGGGCAGGATCCAGAGGCTTCGCGCGTCGTCGGGCGGCATGCATCCGGCCGGCGAGGGTGCCTCGGCCCGGTGCCTGGATGCGACGATCTCTCCCAAGGGCACCATTGGGCCTCTCCCCGTTGCGGAGTTTATCGACCGACCGCGAACTGGGTGTCAATCACTGCTTACGTCAATCGACCTTGACACTCCTGAACGCCTCGACCTAGCCTTCCTGACAGCGAGATCGTCGCTGCGGGAGGGATGCCGGAACGCCGGAAGGATCTGCCAGGGGATTGCCGGCTCTCTGCGGAGAGGGGCGTCGCGTTGGCCGGCCCAGGACCGACGACTGAGCGGACCTTCGGGACAGAGGGTTGTCAAGCGATGTTTACGTCTGGTGTGCTGGCAAAGCTCACTGCCCCGATCGATTCCTGCCCCTGGGGCACTGTCGCGGGCCGTCACGCTCGGCACGCCCCGGCCCGCCGGCCGCTGTATACGCAGGAGGAAAGGCGGCGCCGCGACGCTACCCGCTGGACCCTGGTGCAGGGCGTGCTCGCCCCGCTGCAATCTCGCGGTCTTCCTGGTCAGCTTCGGCCTGGTGCTGAACTTCCTGGCGACGGGGGAGGGCTATGCGGTCGCCACCGCCTCGGTCGTGGTCAAGACAGTCGTGCTCTACGTCATCATGGTCACCGGCTCGATCTGGGAGAAGGTGGTGTTTGGCCGCTGGCTCTTCGCCCGTGCCTTCTTCTGGGAAGACGTCTTCAGCATGCTCGTGCTGGGGCTGCACACCGCCTACCTCGCCCTGCTGCTGACCGGCACCGGCGATGCCCAGGGGCTGATGTTCCTCGCGCTCGCCGCCTATGCCGCCTATGTCGTCAACGCCATGCAGTTCGTCATGAAGCTGCGGGCCGCCCGGCGCGACGAGCGCGGCTGGCGCGGCGCCGAGGCCGATGCCGGCGCGCTGGGCTATTCGAAGTGAGCAGCCTCGCAGCCCTCGGCCGGTCGCCTGCCGACCAGGCGGGCTGCACCGAGGCCCCCGTCCTGCGGGAGCGCGGCCAGCGCGAGGTCTTCTGCGGCCTCACCGGCATCATCTGGCTGCATCGCAAGATCCAGGACGCCTTCTTCCTCGTCGTGGGCTCGCGCACCTGCGCCCACCTGATCCAGTCCGCCGCCGGCGTGATGATCTTCGCCGAGCCGCGCTTCGCCACCGCCATCATCGATGAGCGCGACCTGGCCGGGCTGGCCGACGCCAATGAGGAGCTGGACCGCGTGGTCGGCCAGCTGCTGGCACGCCGTCCCGACATCCGGCTGCTCTTCCTCGTCGGCTCCTGCCCGTCCGAGGTCATCAAGCTCGACCTCTCCCGCGCGGCGCAGCGGCTGAACCGCACTCATTCGCCGGATGTGCGGGTGCTGAACTACTCCGGCAGCGGCATCGAGACGACCTTCACCCAGGGCGAGGATGCCTGCCTCGCCGCGCTGGTGCCGGAGATGCCGGATGCCATCGCCACCGCGCCGGCGCTGCTTGTGGTCGGCGCGCTGGCCGAGGTGGTGGAGGACCAGATGCGGCGCTTGTTCGCCGCGCTCGGCATCGGCCCGGTCGACTTCCTGCCGCCCCGCCGGGCGCGGGAGCTGCCAGCGGTCGGGCCCAATACCCGCATGCTGCTGGCCCAGCCCTTCCTGGCGGATACCGCCCGGGCGCTGGAAGCCCGCGGCGCCGTCCACCTGCCCGCGCCCTTTCCGCTGGGCGCCGAGGGCACCACCGGCTGGCTGCGCGCCGCGGCGGAGGCCTGGGGCGTCCCGGCCGAACGCTTCCGCGCGGTGACAGAGGCCGGCGAGCAGCGCGCACGCATCGCGCTCGACCGCCACCGGGAAACGTTGGCCGGCCGCCGCATCTTTTTCTTTCCCGACAGCCACCTGGAGATTCCGCTGGCGCGCTTCCTGGCGCGCGAGTTGGACATGCGGCCGGTCGAGATCGGCACGCCCTATCTGCACCGCGCGCATCTGGCGGCGGAGCTGCTGCTGCTGCCGCGTGACGTTCTGCTGTCCGAGGGCCAGGATGTCGACCGGCAGCTCGACCGCTGCCGCGACGAGAAGCCTGACCTGGTGGTCTGCGGCCTCGGGCTGGCCAATCCGCTGGAAGCCGAGGGCTTCGCCACCAAGTGGTCGATCGAGCTCGTCTTCACGCCGATCCAGGGTTACGAGCAGGCCGGCGATCTCGCCGAGCTCTTCGCGCGGCCGCTGGTGCGGCGCCAGAAGCTGAAGGTCTAGGGCGATGCAGCTCGCCGTCTGGACCTATGAGGGACCGCCGCATGTCGGGGCGATGCGCGTCGCCACCGGGATGGAGGGGCTGCACTACGTCCTGCACGCCCCGCAGGGCGACACCTATGCCGACCTGCTCTTCACCATGATCGAGCGGCGCAGCGCGCGCCCGCCCGTCACCTACACCACCTTCCAGGCGCGCGACCTCGGCGGCGACACCGCCGAGCTGTTCAAGACCGCGGCGCTGGACGCGGTACGAGCGCTTCAAGCCGGAAGCGATGATCGTCGGCTCCTCCTGCACCGCCGAGCTGATCCAGGACGATCCGGGCGGGCTGGCCAAGGTCCTTGCGGCTGCCGATCCCGGTGGTGGCGCTGGAACTGCCCTCCTACTCCAAGAAGGAGAACTGGGGCGCGTCCGAGACCTTCTACCAGCTGGTCCGCGCCCTGGCCGGGCCGCATGCGCCGCCGCCCGGCACCCAACGCGGCCCGGGCCGCGTCTGCAACATCCTCGGCCCCACCGCGCTCGGCTTCCGCCACCGCGACGACGTGCGGGAGATCACCGGCCTCCTCGGCCGCATGGGGATCGAGGTGCGGGTGACCGCGCCGATGGGCGCGCGGCCTTCCGACCTGGCGCGGCTGGGCGAGGCCGACTTCAACGTGCTGCTCTATCCGGAGGTCGCCGGGCAGGCGGCGTCCTGGCTCACTCGGACCTTCGGCCAGAAGGCGACGCGCAGCATCCCGATCGGCACCAATGGGACCCGCGCCTTTGTCGAGGAAGTGGCCGCGCTGGCGGGCATCGACGCCGTACCGGTGCTTGCCGCCGAGGAGGCGCGCGCCGCCTGGTACGCGCGCTCGGTCGACAGCAACTACCTGACGGGCAAGCGGGTCTTCGTCTTCGGCGACGCGACGCATGCGGTCGCCGCGGCGCGCGTCGCGGCCGAGGAGATGGGCTTCAAGGTCGTCGGCCTCGGCACCTACAGCCGCGACCTCGCCCGCGACATCCGCGCGGCGGCTGCTCTCTACGACGTCGAGCCGCTGATCGGCGAGGACTACCTCGAGGTGGAGGCGGCGATCCAGGCGGCGCAGCCGGAGCTCATCCTCGGCACCCAGATGGAACGCCACATCGCCAAGCGCCTGGGCATCCCCTGCGCGGTGATCTCGGCGCCGGTGCATGTACAGGACTACCCCGCGCGCTATTCGCCGCAGATGGGCTTCGAGGGGGCGAATGTCCTCTTCGACACCTGGGTCCACCCGCTGATGATGGGGCTCGAGGAACACCTGCTAGGCATGTTCCGCGAGGATTTCGAATTCCACGCCGAAGCCGCACCGTCCCATCTCGGCGGCGCCGCGGCGCCGGCCCCCGCGGCCGTGGTCGAGGCGCCCGCTGGCCCTGCCGGCTGGACTGCCGAGGCCGAGGCCGAGCTGAAGAAGATCCCGTTCTTCGTCCGTGGCAAGGCAAGGCGCAACACCGAGCGCTTCGCCGGGGAGCGTGGCCTCGCCAGCATCACGCTGGAGACCTTGTACGATGCCAAAGCCCATTTTTCCCGCTGAGGAGGCCGCATGAGGATCGAGACGCCGCATGCCGCGCTGCATCGGGGCCGCGCCCCCTCTCGCCTGGACGGGGAGGGCAGCGTGCAGGTGCATCTCGACCCGAACATGACCATCGGCACCGCCAAGGTCTTCTCGGTCTACGGCAAGGGCGGGATCGGCAAGAGTACCACCAGCTCCAACCTCTCGGTCGCCTTCAGCAAGCTCGGCAAGCGGGTGCTGCAGATCGGCTGCGACCCGAAGCACGACAGCACCTTCACCCTGACGAAGTCGCTGATCCCGACGGTCATCGACGTGCTGGAATCCGTGCAGTTCCACGCCGAGGAATCGCGGCCCGAGGACTTCGTCTTCCAGGGCTACAACGGTGTCATGTGCGTGGAGGCCGGCGGCCCGCCGGCCGGCACCGGCTGCGGCGGCTACGTGGTGGGGCAGACTGTGAAGCTGCTGAAGGAGCACCACCTGCTGGAGGAGACCGACGTCGTCATCTTCGACGTGCTCGGCGACGTGGTCTGCGGCGGCTTCGCGGCGCCGCTGCAGCATGCCGACCGCGGCATCATCGTCGCCGCCAACGACTTCGATAGCATCTTCGCGATGAACCGCATCATCGCCGCGATCAAGGCGAAGTCGAAGAACTACGACGTCCGGCTCGGCGGCGTCATCGTCAACCGCAGCGACGACACCGACCAGATCGACAAGTTCAACGCCGCGACCGGCATGCGGAGCCTGGCGCATTTCCCCAACCTCGACGTCATCCGCCGCTCCCGGCTCAAGAAGGCGACTCTGTTCGAGATGGACAGCACGCCGGAGCTGGAGGCGGTGAAGCTCGAATACCTCCGCCTCGCCGCAAGCCTCTGGGCCGGCACGCCGGCGCTCGAGGCCTCGCCGATGAAGGACCGCGACATCTTCGACCTGCTGGGGTTCGACTGATCCCATGAAGATTTCCCGCACCTGGATGAAGCTGAGCCCGGACCTGCTGCCCTTCGCGGATGCGGCGTCCGAGACGCTGCCGCTCGACCGGCTGCTGCGGCTCTCGCTGTTCCAGGTCTCGGTCGGCATGGTCGCGGTGCTGCTGATCGGCACGCTGAACCGGGTGATGATCGTCGAACTCGGCGTGCCGACCTGGATGGTCGCGGTCATGGTCTCCCTGCCGCTGGTCTTCGCGCCCTTCCGCGCGCTGATCGGCTTCCGCTCGGACCAGTACAAGTCGGTGCTGGGCTGGAAGCGGGTGCCCTATGTGTGGCTCGGCTCGGTCTGGATTTTCGGCGGGCTGGCGATGATGCCCTTCGCGCTGATCATCCTCTCGGGCGACACCTTCGCGCCGCCGATCGTCGGCCAGGTCGCCGCCGGCATCGCCTTCCTCTGCGTTGGCGCTGGCATGCACACCGTGCAGACCGTCGGCCTGGCGCTGGCCACCGACCTCTCGCCGGTCGAGCAGCAGCCGCGGGTCGTCGCCATGCTCTCGGTCATGCTGCTGCTGGGGATGCTGTTGAGCGCGCTGATCTTCGGTGCGCTGCTGGCGGATTTCAGCCAGCTGCGGCTGATCCAGGTGATCCAGGGCGCCGCGGTGGTCAGCATCGTGCTCAACCTCGTCGCCGTCTGGAAGCAGGAGGTGCGGAACCCCGAGGCGACGCGGCCGGACCGCGAGCGGCCGGCCTTCCAGGCCGCCTGGGACGAACTGCGCCGGACCGACCAATGGGTCCGCCGGCTGACCGCGACCGGTCTCGGCAGCTTTGCCTTTGCCATGCAGGACGTGCTGCTGGAACCCTATGGCGGGCAGATCCTCGGCCTCTCGGTATCGCAGACCACGTTGCTGACGGCGGGCTTCGCGGCAGGGGGCATCGTCGGCTTCATCCGCGCGGCGCGGCGCATCTCGGATGGCGGCGACGCGCACCGGGTGGCGGCGAACGGCGCGCTCTGCGGCGCCTTCGCCTTCACCACGGTCATCGCCGCGGCGCCGCTCGGCAGCGGCTTCGTCTTCGCGCTCGGCACCGGGCTGATCGGCTTCGGCGGCGGGCTCTTCGCGCATGCTACGCTGACCGCCTGCATGCGCGCCGCCCCGCCGGCGCAGATCGGCCTGGCGCTCGGCAGCTGGGGCGCGGTGCAGGCGACCTTCGCCGGCAGCGCGATCGCGGTCGGCGGCCTGCTGCGCGACGCCATCTCCGGCTTCGCCATGCGCGGCGCGCTGGGTGAGGCACTGGCCGGCCCGGTCACCGGCTACGGCCTGGTCTACCTGGTCGAGATCGCCCTGCTGTTCGCCACCATCATCGCCATCGGCCCGCTGGTGCGGCCGGTGGGCAATAGCCTGCAACCCGAAGACGTGCAGCTCGGCCTCACGGCCGGTCCGCGCGGCGCATCCTAGCGCGAGGAGAAAAGCGTCATGACCTACATCGCCTATTCCACGCAGTTCGACGCAGCGCTCTTCTCGCTGTATGCCTTCTACGTCGCTTTCATCATCCTGGTCATGTATCTCCGCAACGAGGACAGGCGGGAAGGCTTCCCCTGGTGCATGAGCAGAACGGCGAGTTGGTCGTGGTCAACCCGCGCAGCGCGCCGAAGCCGAAGATCTGGAACCTGGCGCATGGCGGCCCGACCGTTGCTGGGCGCGAGGAGCGCGACCTGACCGGTCTGCTGACCCCGACCGCCAAGGTGCCCGGCGCGCCGCGGCTGCCGCTCGGCAACCCGCTGGCCGATGGCGTCGGCCCTGCGGCCTATGCGCTGCGCGCCGATGTGCCCGACCTGACCTTCGATGCCAGTCTGCCGAAGATCGTCCCGCTGCGCGCCGCGCCGGATTATCGCATCGCGCATGAGGATATCGATCCGCGCGGCTGGTACATGCTGACCGCCGACAAGCGCGTGGTCGGCACGGTGAAGGATCTCTGGGTCGACCGTTCCGACGTGATCCTTCGCTATATCGAGGTCGCGGTTCCCGGCGCGAATGCCCGCAGCGTGGTCTTCCCGATCGGCCTGGTGAATTTCGACGCCCGCAAGGGGGAGGCGTATACCAGCGCGCTGCTGGCCGACCAGTTCCTCGCCGCGCCGGCGTTGAAGAACCCCGACCAGATCACCCTGCTCGAGGAAGACAAGGTCAGCGCCTATTTCGCCGGCGGCTACATGTATGCCACCCCGAACCGGCAGGAGCCGGCGCTGTGATCAAGGAACACGACTACGAGCCGGTCTGGGGCCTGCCGGAGAAGCTGCCGGAGGGGAGGTCATCCTCTGGCAGGGACGGCCCGACCCGCGGACCTTCGCGCGGCGGGCGCTGCACCTGCCGGGGCTTGCCACCTATTTCGCCGTGCTGGTCGCCGCCCGCATCGTCTCGGTGCTGATGGCCGGCGCCTCGCTGCCCGTCACGGCAATGGACGCGCTCTGGTTCGTCGTGCCGTCGATGCTGGTGATCGGCATCGCCCTGGTCTTCGCCTGGGGCGTGGTGCGGACCACCGCCTACACCATCACCAACCGTCGCGTGGTGATGCGTTTCGGCATCGCGCTGTCGATGACGGTGAACCTGCCCTATGCGCTCGTCGCCTCGGCCGCGGCGAAGCTGCACGCGGATGGCTCGGGCGATATCAGCCTCGCTTTGCTGAAGCCGCATCGCGTGTCCTACCTGTTCTTCTGGCCGCATGCGCGGCCCTGGCACCTGCTGCGGCCGCAGCCGACCTTGCGCGGCATCGCCGATGCCGGCGCTGTGGCGCAGATCCTGGCCCGCGCCCTCGCCGGGGCCGCGTCGGTCCCGGTGCAGGCCATGGCGCCCGCCAGCGCCAGGCCGGACAATGCCGACCTGCCGCAGCCGCAGGCGGCCTGAGCGAGGGGAGGGGAGCATGCCGGTGCGCAGTCCAGTCCGTTCGATCCCCCGCGCCCCGCTGCTGATCGGGCTCGGCCTGCTTGCCTTCACCCTGGCCGTCACCGACCTGTTCGGCCTGGTCGGCGGCGCCGGCGCCTCGACCTCCGCCCCGGCGATCGAGCGCACGCTGCGCTTCGAGGATCGCGCCGACGGTGCCATCGTCGCCCGGGAGGCCGCGACCGGTGCCGAGGTCATGGTCTTCGATCCCGGAACCAACGGCTTCGTCCGCGGCGCGCTGCGGGCGCTCGCGCGCGGCAGGCGGCAGGCCGATCTCGGCCGTGACGTCCCGTTCCGCCTGGCCGCCTGGCGCGACGGGCGGGTGATGCTGACCGATACCGCGACGGGCCGCGAGGTCGAGCTGAACGCCTTCGGCGAGACCAACAAGGACGTCTTCCTCCGCCTGCTGACCGCCCCGGAGATCAAGTAATGAACGGCGCCCTCGCCTGGCTGACCGGCGGCCGCACCGTCGAGGTGCCCTGCACGGTCGATATCGAGCAGAGCTTCGACAGCCTGCATGCCCATGCCATCCCGGAGGGCATCGCGCTGCGCCCCGGCGACCGCGTGGTGGTGCATGGCGCCCCGGCCGGCATTCCCTATGGCCAGGCCATCAGCTTCACCTGCCGCGCCACGGTCTACCGCGCCGGCTGGCTGCAGCGGATCTGGACCGAGGCCTCGGCCATCCTGGAACTGACCGAGCTGTATCACTGCGGATTCGAGCCGAGGGAAACGCCATGAACGCCGTCACCCCGAAGCGGGCGCTCAACGACTCCACGCGCATGGCCACCACCGACACGGTGCTGACGCCGCGCTTCTACACCACCGATTTCGACGCGATGGACCGCATCGACGTCAGCAGCATCCGCCCGCAATGGGACGCGCTGATGGCGGAGTTCAAGTCGGACCCCAACAAGGGCCATTTCGTCCGCTCCGAGGCCTTCGACGAATTCCGCATGGCGGACCTGCCGGAGCCGCTGCAGAAGGAGCTGATGGAATTCCTGGTGAGCTCGGTCACCGCCGAGTTCAGCGGCTGCGTGCTGTACGCCGAGATCCGCAAGCGGGTGAAGAACCCCGATATGAAGGACCTTTTCGGGGTGATGAGCCGCGACGAGGCGCGCCATGCCGGCTTCATCAACGACGCGCTGAAGGATATCGGGATCGGCGTCGACCTGGGCTTCCTGACCAAGGCGAAGAAGTACCACTACTTCTCCCCGAAGTTCATCTTCTACGCGACCTACCTGTCGGAGAAGATCGGCTACGCCCGCTACATCACCATCTTCCGGCAGTTCGAGAAGCACCCCGAGCTGCGCTTCCACCCGATCTTCATGTGGTTCGAGAAGTGGTGCAACGACGAGTTCCGCCACGGCGAGGCCTTCGCCCTGCTGATGCGCGCCAACCCGCATCTGCTGGAAGGCCGCAACAAGCTCTGGGTCAAGTTCTTCCAGCTGGCCGTCTACGCGACAATGTACGTGCGCGACCATGCCCGGCCGGAATTCCACAAGGCGCTGGGGATGTCGCCGACGGAATACGACCACCGGGTCTTCCGCACCTGCACGGCGATCTGCACCCAGGTCTTCCCGGTCACGCTCGATACCGACCGCCCGGCCTTCCGGCGCGGCCTCGACCGGCTGTTCGGGATCACCGAGAAGCTCGGCGCGCTGAAGGGCCAGACGGGCCTCGGCGCCTCGCTCCGCCGCACCGGGCTCAAGCTCTCGGCCGGCGCGACCTTCGCCCGGCTCTACCTGCTACCCGGCAAGCATGCGGCGCTGCCGGCCGATGTCCGCATGGCGCCGGCCTGGTAGCATGGCCGACTTCGCCCTTCCCGCCCTCTTCGCGCTGTTCATCTGGTGGTTCAGCACCGGCGCGATCCTGTGGCTGGACGGGCTGCCGGCGCGGACCTATCGCATCAGCATGGCCGGCGCGACGCTGGTCCTCGCCGCGGCGCTCTGGGGCCTGTCCGCCAGCGCCGCGGATCCCTCCGTGCTCGGCGCCTACTGCGCCTTTTCCTGCGGGCTCCTTGCCTGGGCCTGGCAGGAAATGGCCTTCCTGATGGGCTATGCCACCGGCCCCTCCCGGGCGCCCTGTCCGCCGGATACCACGGGCTGGCGCCGCTTCACCCTGGCGCTGCGGGCGATCCTCTACCACGAGCTGGCGATCATCGCCGGCGCGGTCGCCGTCGTTGCCGCCACCTGGGACCAGCCGAACCAGATTGGCACCTGGACCTACCTGCTGATCTGGGGGATGCGGCAGAGTGCCAAGCTCAATGTCTTTCTCGGCGCGCGCAACCTGAACGAGAATTTCCTGCCGCCGCACCTGCGCTACCTCGGCAGCTTCTTCCTGCGCCGGCCGATGAACCTGCTCTTCCCCTTCGCGGTGACCCTGGCGACCTTGCTGACCGCGCTGCTCTTCCATCGCGCCCTGGCGCCCGGCGCCACCGATTTCCAGGCCGCCGGCTTCACCTTCCTCGGCACCCTCGCGGCGCTGGCGACGCTGGAGCATTGGTTCCTGGTCCTCCCCATCCCGGCCGAGGCGCTGTGGGATTGGGGCCTTCGCTCGCGGGAGGCGCCGAAGCCGGCGCAGCCCGAACTCCACCCGGCGCGCTTCCGCGCCGGTCCGGCGCCCGCCGCATGAACGGCGCCCGCGTGTCCAGCATCGGTGCGGTCGTCGATGCCCTGCCAGTAGGCCCGGTGAGGCCAGGGGGAGGTAGCATGAACTACGAGGCATTCTTCAAGAAGCAGATCGGCGCCCTGCACCGCGAGGGCCGCTACCGGGTCTTCGCCGACCTCGAACGCCAGGCCGGCGCCTATCCGCGCGCCGTCCACCACCGCCCGCGCGGCGCGCAGGACGTGACCGTCTGGTGCTCGAACGACTATCTCGGCATGGGCCAGCACCCGAAGGTGCTCGAGGCGATGCACGAGGCGCTGGACAAGTGCGGCGCCGGGGCCGGCGGCACCCGCAACATCGGCGGCACCAACCACTACCACGTGCTGCTCGAACAGGAACTCGCCGACCTGCACGGCACGGAGGCCGCGCTGCTGTTCAACAGCGGCTACATGTCGAACTGGGCCAGCCTGTCCACGCTCGCCGGGCGCATGCCGGGCTGCGTGATCGTGTCCGACGAACTGAACCATGCCTCGATGATCGAGGGCATCCGCCACAGCCGCGCCGAGCGCCGGGTCTTCGCCCATAACGACCCCGAGGATCTCCGCCGCAAGCTGGCCGACCTGAACCCGGAGACGCCGAAGCTGGTCGCCTTCGAGAGCGTCTACTCGATGGACGGCGACATCGCCCCGATCGCCGAACTCTGCGATGTGGCCGACGAATACGGCGCCATGACCTATGTGGACGAGGTCCATGCGGTCGGCCTCTACGGCAAGCGCGGCGGCGGCATCACCGAGCGCGACGGCGTCGCCCACCGGCTGACCGTCATCGAGGGCACGCTGGCCAAGGCCTTCGGCGTGGTCGGCGGCTATATCGCGGGGTCGGCGGCGATGTGCGACTTCGTCCGCAGCTATGCCTCGGGCTTCATCTTCACCACCGCCATCCCGCCCGCGGTCGCCGCCGGCGTGCTGGCCAGCATCCGCCACCTGAAGGCCAGCAATGCCGAGCGCGACGCCTTGCAGGAGCGTGCCGCGACCGTCCGCCGCCGGCTGGACGCGATCGGGGTGCCGCATCTCGACAACCCCAGCCACATCGTCCCGGTGATGGTGCGCGACCCCGTGATCTGCAAGGACATCAGTGACCTGCTGCTCGACCAGTACGGGATCTACGTGCAGCCGATCAACTACCCGACCGTCCCGCGCGGGACGGAAAGGCTGCGCCTGACTCCCGGGCCGCTCCATTCCGACGCCGATATCGACCACCTGGTCTTCGCCCTCGGCGAGATCTGGTCGCGCTACAGCCTGCAACGGGCGGCCTGAGTTCGGCGCGGGAGGCTTGCCGCCGCCCGTCCAGCAGCGACTGGATGGATTGCAAATGCCGAGATCCGCACCAAACTGTCGGATGCCGGAGACACCAGAGGAGATTCCCAGGGTGACGTCAGACAACAAGACCCCGAAAGCCCGCCGCGCCGTCCTGCAGGCTGCCGGCCTGGCCGCGCTGGCGCCGGTCGCCATTCGCCCCGCCAAGGCGCAGGACAAGCTGCAGGGCTCGATGGTCATGTACCAGGACAAGCCGAAAGACGGCCAGAAGTGCGGCGGCTGCCTGCATTTCCAGCCGCCGAATGCCTGCGCCATCGTTGCCGGCAATATCAACCCCGAAGGTTGGTGCGCGGTTTGGGCGGCGAAGCCCTGAGGCTGAGACTAGGTCCGGCGCGGCCCCCATGGCCGCGCCGGAGCCACTATGCAGCCTAGACGTCCGGATGGGGCCCCATGAGCCAGCGCGTCCCCTTCCCCTTTTCCGCCATCGTCGGCCAGGACGAGATGAAACTGGCCATCCTGGTCGCGGCGGTCGACCCCGGGATCGGCGGCGTGCTCGCCTTCGGCGACCGCGGCACCGGGAAGTCCACCGCCATCCGCGCGCTTGCCGCCCTCCTGCCCGACATCCCCGTGGTCGAGGGCTGCCCCTATCGCTGCGACCCCGCCGATGCGCGCGCGCTCTGCGACGATTGCCGCGCCCGCCAGGCGAAGGGGCCGCTGCGGACCCGCATGGCGCCCGTTCCCGTGGTCGACCTGCCGCTCGGCGCGACCGAGGACCGGGTGGTCGGCGCGCTCGACATCCAGCGGGCGCTGGCCGATGGCGAGAAGGCCTTCGAGCCCGGCCTCTTGGCCCGGGCCAATCGCGGCTTCCTCTATATCGACGAGGCGAACCTGCTGGAGGACCACCTGGTCGACCTCCTGCTCGACGTCGCCGCCTCGGGCGAGAACGTGGTGGAGCGCGAGGGGCTTTCCATCCGCCACCCCGCCCGCTTCGTCCTGGTCGGCTCCGGCAACCCCGAGGAGGGCGAAGCTGCGGCCGCAGCTGCTCGACCGCTTCGGCCTTTCGGTCGAGGTCCGCACCCCCGGCGACCTGCCGAGCCGGATCGAGGTGATCCGCCGCCGTGACGCCTATGACCGCGACCCCGCCGGCTTCGCCGCGCAATGGGGCGGCGCCGAGGCCGGATTGCGCGGCCGAATCCTGGCGGCGCGCGAGGCGCTGCCGCGGGTTGCGGTGCCCGACGCGGCCTACGAACGCGCGGCGCAGCTCTGCATGGCGCTCGGGACCGATGGCTTGCGCGGCGAGCTGACCCTGATCCGCGCCGCCCGGGCGCTGGCGGCGCTCGAGGGCAGCGCCGCGGTCGGCGATGCCGAGCTTCGCCGCGTCGCCCCGCCGGCGCTGCGCCACCGCCTGCGCCGCAACCCGTTGGACGAGGCGGTGGCCGGCACCCGCGTCGAGCGCGCCATCGCCGAGCTGTTCGGCCCGTGACCACGCCGGGGCCCGACGACCCGGCCCCTTGGGCGGAGGCCATGCAGGCCGCCGCGCTGCTGGCGATCGACCCGGCCGGGCTCGGCGGCGCCTCGCTGCGCGCCATGCCGGGGCCGGTGCGCGACGCCTGGCTGGCCCTGCTGCGCGGCATGCTGCCGCCCGGCGCGCCCTGGCGCCGCGTGCCGCTCGCGGTCGGCGACAGCCGGCTGCTCGGTGGGCTCGACCTGACCGCCACCCTTTCGGCAGGACGGCCGGTGGCCGAGCGCGGCCTGCTGGCCGAGGCGGATGGCGGCGTGCTGCTGCTGGCCATGGCCGAGCGGGTCACTGCCAATACCGCCGCCCACCTCGCCATGGCGCTCGACACCGGGGAGGCGGTGGCGGAACGCGACGGCCTGGCGCTGCGCGCCCCGGCGCGGCTGGCCGTGGTGGCGCTGGACGAGGGCCTGGCGCCGGAGGAGGCGCCGCCCGCCGCGCTGCTGGAACGCTTGGCCTTCCGGCTCGACCTGCATGCCGTCCCGCCGCGCGACGCGGTGGGCAAGGTGCCGGACCTGGCCGCAGCGTGGGCGCTGCTGCCTGCCGTCACCGCCGGCGACGACATCCTCGAAGCGCTGTGCGGCACCGCGCTGGCGCTTGGCATCGGCACGCTGCGGGCGCCGGTGCTGGCGCTGCGAGCGGCCAGGGCCGCGGCGGCGCTGGCCGGGCGGGATGCGGTCACCGAAGAGGACGCCGCGCTCGCCGCCCGGCTGGTGCTGGGCCCGCGGGCGCTGGTGCTGCCGGCCGAGGCGCCGGCCCCTGAGGAGCCGCAGGCCGAGTCCGAGGAGCCGGCGCCCGAGCCGCCGCCCGACCCGGGCGATGAGGACGACCTGCCCGACCCGCAGGCGCTGCAGGACATGATCCTCGCCGCCGCCGCGGCGGCGGTGCCGGCCCACCTGCTGGACGGGCTCAAGCTGGCCGAGGCGGCGCGGTCCCGCACCCCGGGCAAGGCCGGGGCGCAGAAGGCCTCGCCGCGGCGCGGTCGGCCGATCGGCACCCGCGCCGGGGAGCCGCGCGGCGGCGCACGCCTCGCCCTTGTCGAGACCCTGCGGGCGGCGGCGCCCTGGCAGCGGCTGCGCGGACGGTCCGGGGCACGGATCGAGGTTCGCAAGGAAGACCTCCGCATCCGCCGCTTCCGCCAGCGGTCGGAGACGGCGACGATCTTCGCGGTCGATGCCTCCGGCTCCGCCGCGCTGCACCGGCTGGGCGAGGCGAAGGGCGCGGTCGAGCTGCTTCTGGCCGGTTGCTACGTGCGCCGCGACAAGGTGGCGCTGCTCGCCTTCCGCGGCACCGCGGCCAAGCTGCTGCTGCCGCCGACCAGTTCCCTGGTGCGGGCCAAGCGCAGCCTGGCCGGGCTGCCCGGCGGCGGCGGGACGCCGGTCGCGGCGGCGCTAGATGCGGCGCTGGCGCTCGCCGATGCGGTGCGGCGCAAGGGCCAGACCCCGCTGCTGGTCATGCTGACCGATGGCCGCGCCAATGTCGCGCGCGACCGCGCCGGCGGCCGTGCCCGGGCCGAGGCCGAGGCGCTGGAGGCCGCCCGTGCGCTGCGTGCCGCCCGCGTCGCCAGCATCCTGGTCGATGTCTCCCCGCGCCCGGCCGAGGCCGGCCGCCGGCTGGCCGCCGAGATGGGCGCGAAGTATCTCGCGCTCCCCTATGCCGACGCCGCCACGCTTTCGCGTGCCGTGAAGGCCGAGGCGGCATGAGCGGCGAGCCCAGGTCGGGGTCCGGGGACCGACCCGGTCCCCGGTGGGGGTCCAGGGGGCAAAGCCCCTGCGAAGGCCCATGATTCCGCCCGACTGGCCGAACCGGACTTCCAGCAGGCTGATCACCGCCGGCGGCCTGCGCTGGCACGTCCAGGTCGCCGGGTCCGGCCCGGTGCTGCTGCTGGTCCACGGCACCGGCGCCGCGACGCATTCCTGGCGCGACCTGCTGCCGCTGCTCGCCCGGCATTTCACCGTGGTCGCGCCCGACCTGCCCGGCCATGGCTTCACCCAGCGGCCGCGCGCCGAGGGGCTGTCCTTGCCCGGCATGGCGCGCGGCGTCACCGCGCTGCTGCGCGCGCTCGGCCTGCGGCCCGACCTCGCCGCCGGGCATTCCGCCGGCGCCGCGGTGATCGCCCGGATGACGCTCGATGGCGGCATGGCACCAAGGGCGCTGGTCGGGCTCAACGCCGCATTGCTGCCCTTCGAGGGGCTGGCCGGGCAGATCTTCTCCCCGATCGCCCGGCTGCTCTCCGGCGTCCCCGCGGTGCCCTGGTTCTTCGCCTGGCGGGCCGGCGACCGCGGCCTGGTGGAGCGCCTGCTGCGCGACACCGGCTCCAGCCTCGATGCGCGCGGGGTCGAGCTCTACGGCCGGCTGGTGCGGCAGCCCGGGCATGTCGCCGCGGCGCTCGGCATGATGGCGCATTGGAAGCTGCGGCCGCTGCTGCGTGACCTGAAGACGCTCACCGTGCCCCTGGTGCTGGTGGTGGGCGGGCATGACCGCACCGTGCCGCCCTCCGACGCGCGGCGCATCCGGGCGGCGGTGCCGGGCACCCGCATCATCGACCTGCCGGCGCTCGGCCACCTCGCGCATGAGGAGCGGCCGGCCGAGCTTGCCGGCATCCTGCTGCGCGTGGCCGAGGAGGCCGGGCTGCTGGCGCCGGTGACCGCATGATCCTGCCCGATTCCCACCCGCAGCGGCTCGAGCTCAACGACGAGGTGCATGCCCGCCCGCCGGAGGCGATGGGGCCGCCGCTGCGCATCTCCTACCTCGCGCTGCTGAGCGACCCGGCGCGGCGCGACGCGCCCTGGCAGGCGGTGGTGGAGCTGGCGCAGCGCATGGCGGTCGCCCCGCCACTGCCCGGCGCCAGCCATTTCAGCGCCGATTTCGGCCCCTTCCGGCTGAAATGGGAGAGCCACACCGAGATTCCACCGCATCATGGTCTTCACGCCGCTGGCCGGGGACGACCCCTTCGCCGAGCCGGCCATCGCCACCGTACCGGCCGACTGGGTGGCGGCGCTGCCCGGCCGGCTGATGGTGGCGGCGCATGTCGGGCTGGTCCGCGCCGCGGCGCCGCCCGACCTCGACGCCATCTCCGAGCGGCTCTTCGCCGGCAACGTGCTGGCGGGCGGCCAGGTCTCCGGCGGCATGGCGCATGCCTTCACCGATTTCCGCATCCATAATGTCGGTCCCGCTGGCGGCTTCAGCCGCATCCTGGTGCAGGACCACGGCATGGCGCCGCGCCAGGCCGGGCGGGTGGTGCAGCGGCTGCTGGAGATCGACACCTACCGGATGCTGGCGCTGCTGGCCCTGCCGCTGGCGCGGGAGATCGGCCCCTTCCTGACCCGGTCGGAGCAGGAGCTTGCCCGGGTCACCAATGCCCTGGTCCAGGCCGGCGAGCATGACGAGCCCGATCTGCTGGAACGGCTGACCCGGCTGGCCGCCGAGGTCGAGAGCCGCGAAGCCGAGTCGCTGTACCGGTTCAGCGCGGCGGATGCCTATTACGAGCTGGTCCAGCGCCGCATCGCCGAGCTGCGCGAGGTGCGGATCGAAGGCGTGCAGACCCTGCAGGAGTTCACCGAGCGCCGCCTGGCCCCGGCGATGAACACCTGCCGGGCCGTCGCGGCGCGGCAGGAGAGCGCTGTCCCGCCGCGTGGCCCGGGCGACGGCGCTGCTCTCCACCCGGGTGGACCTAACGCGCGAGCGGCAGAACCAGGAAGTGCTCGCCTCGATGAACCGGCGGGCGCAGCGGCAGCTGAAGCTGCAGGAGACGGTGGAGGGGCTGTCGATCGCGGCGGTGACCTACTACGTCGTCGGGCTGGTCGGCTACGTGGCGAAGGGCATCAAGGCAGGTGGGGGAAGATCGACCCCGACCTGGTGACGGGCATCGCCATTCCGGTGGTCGCGGTGGTCGTCGCGCTCGGGCTGCGGCAGGTGCGGCGCTTCCTCAAGCGCCGGCGGAAGAGCCGTGCGGGCGAATAAATTGCCTCAAATCGGTTGAGGCCGGGCCGGGCCTTTCGCCGGGAAAGCCGCGGACTGCCTCAGGTCCCGGCGGCCGGGTTGAGGTCTTGAGGCAATTGAGCGGTCTGTCCGCCGATGCCGAACGCGGCTTTCGGACAAAGCCCGAATCCCGGACATGCTTCTGGGGTTGACGATATTCCTATCGCACGCATCGGGCCGCGATGGCAACGGCATACTGCCGCGCCCGGCCGCCGTTAGCCGCCGTACTGCGCGTCCGTGACCTGCTCCAGCCACTCCACCGCCTTGCCGTCCAGCCTCTCCTGGATGGCGATGTGGGACATGGCGGTGGTGGGGGCGGCGCCATGCCAGTGCTTCTCCCCGGGCGGGAACCAGATGACGTCGCCGGGGCGGATCTCCTCGACTGGCCCGCCCTCCCGCTGCACCCGGCCGCAGCCGGCGGTGACCACCAGGGTCTGGCCGAGCGGGTGGGTATGCCAGGCGGTGCGGGCGCCGGGCTCGAAGGTGACCAGGGCGCCGGCGGCCCGGGCGGGGTCGAGGCGGGCTGAACAGCGGGTCGATCCGGACGGTGCCGGTGAACCAGTCGGAGGGGCCGCGGCCGGAGGGCTGGGTGCCCGCGCGGGTGATGTCCATGGCTGCGTTCCTGTGTCGTGTTGGCACAGCAAGGCCGGGGAGGGGTACGCGTTCCCGCTCCAGACCCCATCCTGCCATTCGGGAGGCGAGTGTCGCAACGGGGAGGGGGGTCACGAGCGCGCCGCCAGACGAGATCGAAAGGTCTGCACTGGGCGGAAACCGGACATCGCATGCGGTAGGCCGAGAAGGCCGTCGCTGGCGCGAAAGCTCAAGATCTATGCAGCGAGAATCGGCTGAGGCTTTGCCTTCAACCACCTTTCGTCGCTGACGCAACAACGATCATGATGGCTTGCTTGCGACGATCTCGATCGGCAAAAGACTGCCATCTTGATAAGCGCGAGCGACATTCGCGAGTGTCGCGCCTGCAATGTCACCATGAATCAACGCGTTAGCCCGATAGGGCGGCTTTTCGCCGCGATCGACCATTGCCCGCGATCGGGCTCCAGATTCGAACGCACGCTGAAGGTCGTTCTTAATTTGCTCGACTTCGAAACCTGCGCTTCTCAGTATTTCCTGCGTATCGTCGACTGTTGAAAGGAAGCTTTCAGCCGCCGTCGCAGCCCATGGCATGGGAAACATGACTTCGCCGTCTCCGCTCCGGGCAATCTCCGACAGCACAAGCCACCCACCCGGCTTCAGCACGCGGTGAATCTCGCGATAAGAGCTGCATTTTGTCGGGAATATTCATCGAAACGAACATGGAGTACGCTCCCTCAAACATTCCATTTCCAAAAGGCATTGCAAGCGCGTTGCCAACCTGAAAACGCACATGAGTTTGCAAGCCCATAAGGTGTGTCAAGTGTTCCGCGATCGCGCAGAACTCTGGCGTCAAGTCAATGCCGGTGACATAACAACCGAAACGTGCCGAGAACCAGCGTGCCGGCCCACCAAGCCCGCTACCAACATCGAGCAAATGATCGGTCGGCTGTATAGCTACCAGTGCGGCCATGTCCTTTGTTGCTTCCAACCCCCGGCCGTGAAAATGATCGTACGGTGCTAATGCGTCGACTGTTGGATGCGTTGGATCTGCACCGTCTGCTCGTAGAGCTGTTTCGATTCGTTCAAGTAGCCCGTCTGTCGTGTAGTGATTGATGATCTTCGATTTGGCATCGTTCATCTCGCGCTTCCTTTTATCGGGACATTTTTTGTTTTTGATCACGCCAAGAGTGCTGCTCCGACCAGATTGAGCAGAACCGCGCACCCTTCTTCAAGACGCCTGCGAGGATCGAACAACGCGGTGCACTGGCAGTCAGCTTCGTATCACTGCGAGCAGGCTTGACCCTAAGCTGCGCGGGCGACGATATGGCGCACCATACCTTCCCGCCATGCTGCAGAAATCGAGACTTTCGCACCACCGGCCGGATACCTGTAGGCCAGTGGCTTACGCGGTGCAGAACTCCAGTGCGAATGTCCGGTCAGGGTCGAGAGCGCCGGTACACCTCCCTATCGCGGTGGCCACTGCTCGGCACGGTCGCAACCGGCCACAAGTCGGTCGCCCATCGGTACGAAAGTGGCACGGGTAGCACCCGTCGCGCCCGCGCGGCTCTACCCCGGCACCACCGGAAACGTCGCCGCGATGGCCACGGCCAGCGCCAGCGCATTGGCCAGCGCTGCCGGCAGCGGCGATCCCGTGGCCCGGAAGCTCCACCGCCCGAACAGCCCGAAGACCACGAGGAACACCAGCATCACCGGCACGATGATGACCAGGAAGAACAGCCGCGGCGGGTCCAGCGCCACGGCGCCGAGCAGCGAGAGCAGGAACAGCGCCTTGGTCGCCGGCGCGGCCAGCCGCGCCGCGCCGGCCCCGCGCACCGCCATTTCATCGGCCAGGAACCAGGGCAGGGTGCCGAACAGGACCAGCGGCACCAGCCAGGCGCGGTGCGGCGCCGGCAGGAAGGACAGCACGTAGCGGTCAAGCGCCAAGCCGAGGCCGAGCACCGCATAGGCGGCGATCGCCAGCGCCGCCGCGGCGACGGCCAGCGGGGCCGCGCGCGGCCCCGGCGCCTCGCCCCGCCGCGCCCACCAGAGCGCCGCCGCAGTCAGCACCCCGTACACGGCGCAATGCACCGTCAGGTAGTCGCCGAGCAGGATGGGCAGGAAATGCGTGGGCAGCGGCCGCAGCAGCAGCGGCGTGGCGATGGCCGGCAGCACCGCCACCGGCCAGAAGCGCCGCCAGGGCAGGCCGCCCCCGTCGGCGCCGCCGCGGCGCGCGGCAGCAGCCGGGACAGCGGCCAGGCCAGCGCCAGCAGCTCCGCCGAGCAGCAGGCCGATCGCGCCGCCTCGTGCATCCAGCATCCCCTCGCCGCTGCGGCCGAAGGCGGCGTTCAGCCAGGCCCGGGCCTCGGCCAGGCTCTGCCGGGCATAGAGGATGCCGATATGCTCGACCCCCTGCACCAGCACCAGGCGGCGCGCGGTGCCGGCGGCGAAGTCGCCATAGGTCGTCTCGGGCACTGGCGGGCCGGGCGAGGCCAGCGCCACGATCCGCCGTGCCGCATCCTGAAGGAATGCCGGCTCCCAGGCCCCGGCCGCGACCAGCAGGTTGCGCGGCTGCGTCGCCGTCACCTCGGGCCCGAAGCCGGAGAAGGCGACGGTCGCCGCCACCTCCGGCCGGGCGAAGGCCCAGCGGATGACGATGTCGGCCGCCATGGAATGGCCGAGCAGCGCCACGCGACCGTCGCCGAGCGGCCGCGCCGCCGCCACCACCCGGCCCAGCGCCTCCAGCAGCACGCCCGAGGCCGCCTTGTCGTCCGGACAGCCCGCCGGCGAGCGGCGTGGGGTTCCGGCCATGCCCGGGGAAGTCGAAGGTGACGGCGATGAAGCCGGCCTGGGCCAGGCTGGTGGCAAAGGGCTGCATCATCTGCTGCGAGCCGGCGAAGCCATGCGCGATGACGACCACCGGCGCCGCGCCGCTGGCGGCGGGGCGGTAGAGGGTGACGGGGATTTCCTCCACCGCCAGCGGCGCCACCGCCAGCCCGTCCAGCGGCGCGCGCAGCCGCCGAGGCCGAGCGCGATGGCAGCGAGGGCCAGGAGGGCCACCAAGGTCAGGGCAAGGCGTCGCACCCGATTGTCCTCATTCTTTGACGTTTTGCCCTGGTCACAACTGTCAGGCTGGCTTTACGGTAGCGCGGAAACGGGTTTCCGACAGCCGCGGCGCAGACCGCGCGCCTCCAGATGGGGTCCAAGATGCGCCTGTCCCGTGCCGAGCCCGTGCTCAGCCCCGAAGACCTCGCCGCCTGCCGGGCGCTGCTGGCCGGCGGGTCCAAGAGCTTCCACGCCGCCTCCCGCCTGCTGCCGCGGCGGGTCGCCGAGCCGGCCACCGCGCTCTATGCCTTCTGCCGGGTCGCCGACGACGTCATCGACCTCGACCCCGGCCCCGCCGCGCTCGCCGAGCTGCAGGACCGGCTGCAGCGGGCCTATGAGGGCCGGCCGCTTGCCATGGCCGCCGACCGGGCACTGGCCTCGGTCATCGCCCGCTACGGCATCCCCCGCGCGGTGCCGGAGGCGCTGCTGGAAGGCTTCGCCTGGGACCGCGCGGGGCGGCGCTACGAGACGCTGGCCGACCTCACCGCCTATGCCGCCCGGGTCGCCGGGACGGTGGGCGCCATGATGGCGCTTCTGATGGAGGAGCGCCGGCCGGCGGTGCTGGCCCGCGCCTGCGACCTCGGCGTCGCCATGCAGTTTTCCAACATCGCCCGCGACGTGGGCGAGGATGCAAGGCGCCGGGCGGCTCTACCTGCCGCTCGCATGGATGCGGGAGGCGGGGCTCGACCCGGATTCCTGGCTGGCCGCGCCGGTCTTCGACGCCCGCCTCGCCGGCGTGGTGCAGCGGCTGCTGGGGGAGGCGGCGGCGCTCTACCGCCGCTCCGAGGCGGGGATCGCCCGGCTGCCGCTGGCCTGCCGCCCAGGCATCGGCGCCGCGCGGTGGATCTATGCCGAGATCGGCCATCAGGTCGCGCGGCAGGGCTTCGACAGCGTCTCCCGCCGCGCCGTGGTGTCCGGGCGGCGCAAGGCGGCGCTGCTGGCGCGCAGCCTCGGCGCCATCGCCCTGCCGGCCGGCACGACCGACGCGCCCTGCCTGGCCGAGACGCGCTTCCTGGTCGAGGCGGTGGCGGCCGAGCCGCGCCGCGGCCATGCGCCGGTGCCGGCGCGGCGCTTGGGCGAGCAGGTCGGCTGGATGCTCGACTTGATGCTCCGGCTGGAGCAGGAGCGGCCGTTGAACGGCGGCATGCGCTAAACTTCCGCGCCTGGCGCCGCGTTCCGCTGCCGGTCGAGGCGGCGGAGGCGGGTGGCATGGATCAATCCCTGGTCGAGACGGCGCGCGGCGCTGGCGCCGCGGCGGGTCGGCGATGCCGACATCGCCACGGCGCTGGTGGTCTGCGGCGGCGCGGTGCTGACCTCGGCGCTGCTGTCGGCGCGCTGGTCGCCTTCCCCGGCGCATGGGCGGATCGGCCGGCGGACTACGAGCGCCTGGAGAAGCCGCCCTTCAACCCGCCGGATGCCGCCTTCGCCATCTGGGGCCCGCTCTATGCCGCGCTGACCGTCTCCGGCGCGCGGCTGTGGAATGCCCGGCCGAGCCCGGCACGCAGCCGCGCGCTGGCGCATTGGTGGGGCATCCAGGGGCTGAACGCCTTCTGGATGTGGCTCGGCTTCGGCAAGCGTCTCCGCGGCGCGGCGACTCTGGAGGCGGCGGCGACGGTGGTGAATGCCGCGGCCTATGTGGAGACGGCGCGCAAGGTGGACCCGCCGGCGGCCTGGCTGGCGGTGCCCTATGCCGCCTGGATCGGCTTTGCGGCGCTGCTGTCGGAGGAGTTGTGGCGGCGGAACCGGTAGGGGCGAAGGAAAGGCCAGGAGGAGGTATCCTCCCTGGCCCTCTTTTACCGAACTGGCGAACATGACGAGGACGCCGGTGGCGTGTGCGTCCAGATCTCCCGCTTCGCCGAGGCCACCGGCCCGCAGCATGGCGAGAAGATCGCCGATCAGCTCCACCCCTGATGGTCCGCCGCCGTCTCCTGGCGGGTGGATGACAACGCGGTCCACCAGGGCGCGGGCCGCCTCCAGGGCATCGGGCGCATCGCCGGCGTTCAGGGCGTCATGGTGTGTCGCGATCCGCTTGCGGTAGACCTCGGCCAAGTTCGGGTGCAGCGCTGGGACGGAATGCGGCGCGGCAGCCATCAGCCGCGCCAGTTCCGCCTTTCTGGCCTGAAGACCATTCAGCTTCGCCCGAAGGCCAGCCGACGCGAGCCCGTCAGCAATCGCATCGACCAGGTTGGCGATCTGCCGTTCGATACCTCGCAGCTCGCGGCGGTGACCTTCCGCAGCCGCCCCGGCCTCGGCCGTCATCCTGTTCCATTCGGCGGTGAACTCGGCGACGAAGTCGGCCACCAGCTCGGGCTGCATCAGCTGCCGCCCGAGCGCCTCGCAGACCCGCTGCTCCAGTGGTGTCCGGCGGACGGTGTCGCGGTTGCCGCAGGCGCCCTGGTGGGCATGGCGGCACCCCAGGTAGCTCGAAGAGGGCGCCGCAGCTGCCGCAGACCACCTTGCCCGAGAGGAGGTGCTGCGGCCGCCGCTGCAGCCAGTAGGCCGGCTTGCCGGATGGGCCAGCAGGAGATCTGCGTCGGCCGCCAGGCGGGTCTGCACGCGCTCCCAGAGCGCATCGTCGACGATCTGTAGATCCGGGACCGGCTGGATCACGAAGTCGGATGAGCTGTTGTTGCGGCGCTGCTGCTTGCCCGTGTTCGGGTCCTTGAGGGAGCGTCGGCGGTTCCAGACCAGGCGGCCTGCATAGAGCTGGTTCCGCAGCAGGCCGTCGCCGCGACGCGGCCGACCCCGGATGGAGCTGTTATACCAGATGCCGCCACTGGGCGCCGTGACGCCCTCGGCATTCAGCGTGATGGCGATGGCGCGCGGGCTGTGGCCGGCCGCGTACTCGGTGAAGATACGGCGGATGATGACCGCCTCGGCCGCATCGATCTCGCGCAGGCCGCGCTCGGGCTCGCCGTCGGCCCCGAGGCGGATCACCTTTCGATAGCCATAGGGGATTTCACCCACCGCGCGACCCGCCCTGATCCGCCCTTCCAGGCCGCGCCGGGTCTTGTCGGCGAGGTCCTTGAGGTAGAGGGCGCCCATGGTGCCCTTGAGGCCGATATGCAGTTCGGAGATCTCGCCCTCGGCCAGGGTGACCACCTGCACCCCGGCGAAGCGGGCCTGCTTGTAGAAGCCGGCGATATGCTCCTGGTCGCGGCTGAAGCGATCGAGGCTCTCGGCCAAGACGAGGTCGACGGTGCCGGCCCGCATGGCGGCGAGCAGCGCCTGGAAGCCGGGGCGAAGCGCGGTGGCGCCGGAGATGGCGGCGTCGGTGAAGACCTCGACCACGGTCCAGCCCTCGCGCTCGGCGCGCACCCGGCAGATGCGGAGCTGGTCCTCGATCGAGGCCTCGCGCTGCTGGTCCGAGCTGTAGCGGGCGTAGAGGGCGCAGCGCATCAACCAGGGTCCTCGACCGTATCGAGCGGCAGCCTAGGGCCATGCCGCAGGCGGACCAAGTTGGCCTGCATGCTGCGCGCCGCCTCGAGGCTGTGTGCCTGGTTGTAGTAGCGCTCGGTGGTGGCCTGGCTGCGGTGGCCGAGCAGCTGGCTGGCAATGCCGATCTGGGCAGGATCGTCGACGGCGACGGAGGTCGCGGCGCAGTCGCGGAAGAGATGCGGGTTGATGCCCTGGCCGAAGGCAGCCTTGGTGGCCGCGACGATACGGTCATAGAGCGCCATGCCTGTCATCGGCGAGCCATCGGCCGAGAGCCAGAGGGCTGCGCCCGCCGCCCGGTGCCAGCGCCCCCGCTGGCCGGACAGGAGCTGGCCGGTGCACGGCGAGCCAGGTCTCGAGCATCGGGATGAGCGCCTCCGGCCAGGGCATCTCGAGCGGGGCATGGGTCTTGGTCTCGGCGGCCTCGAGCACGATCCACCACACGCCGCCCCGCTGCACCAGGCTGGTGCCGAGCGTGAGCCCGGCCAGATTGCGCCGGCGGAGTGGCCGGGCGGCCAGCAGCGCGATGGCCAGGCCGTCGCGGAACTGCACAGCCCTCTGCCGGGGCGTGCCGCTGGCCTTGGCTATCAGGTCGCAGCCGAGGGCAAAGAGGTCCTCGGCCCCGACCAGCCGCACCCGCTTGTCGCGGGCGGGCTGGTGCCGGGCCCGGACCCGGCCGGCAAGCCGGCGCAGCCAGCCCCAATCGGTGCTGGGGCCCATGACCCGGGCGGCCTGGTAGAGCTCCTCCAGCCGCGAGATCTGCGTCAGGGTGCTGTTGACCTGCTGCATTTCGGCCAGCCAGGCGCCGACCGCGGCAGGGGTGATGCGCGAGCCGGGCTCGGCGGCGGCATCGAGCGCGCCGCGGTGCTGCAGCCCAGCCAGCCAGCGGCCATAACCGATGCTGACCTTGTGGTTCGTCGCCGGGCGGAAGTGCGCCCGGCTGCCGCCAGGCTCGAGAAGATCGCCGGGCTGGAGCGCTGCCAGCCAGCGCTCCCGGTCAACGGGCGGCCACTCGGCGAGCGTGAGGCAGCGTCGAGCCGGGTCTCGGGCGAGGCGCCGGGTCATGTCCGGTCCCCGCCATTCGGTTTGCGCAGCTTGAGGATGGTAGCATCGAAGTGCCGCACCGCGGCCGCGGTCTCGAGGCCGGTGTAATAGCTGGTGGTGGTCTCGATCGAGCGGTGGCCGAGCACGCGGCGGACCACCTCGTAGCTGCCGGGATTGGCATCGAGGTAGAGCTTGGCGGTGATGTGCCGGAAGAGGTGCGGGTGGAGCTGCAGGCCGGTGTGCTGGAACACCGCCCTGCTAATCTGGCGGCCCAAAACGGCGCGCGCCTTGCGGCCGCCGTCCCGCCCCGGAAAGAGTGCCCGGCAGGTGGCCGTGGCCAGTACGGGTCGGTAGCCCTCCAGGTAGCACTCGAGCAGGGCGATGCTCTCGGCCGGCAGCGGGAACTCGAGATCCTGACGGTTCTTGACCGCGGTGCCGGGAATGACGAGGTGCAGGCCGGCCCCGCGCCGGTTCGGCCGCAGCAGGTGCCGGTCGAGGTCGAGCGCGGCGAGGTTGTCGATCCGCACAGGCGTCATGAGCAGTAGCTCGATGGCGACTGCGCTCTGCACCAGCAGCGCGGCGCGGTGTTGCTGCCGCGCCGGGATGCGCTCGGCGAGCGCGAGCAGCCGGGCCGGCAGGCCGAGCAGCGCGCGGATATTGCCCGGATCGTCGAACTGGCGCAGCCGTGCCCGGTTGGTCTCGGTCAGGGTGCGGCTGCGCACCTCGAGCCGGCGCTGCAGGGCGCTGATCTGCTCGAGATGCGCCGGGGTCACTTTGACCCAGTGCCGGGCAATGGCCTTCACGGTCGAGAGCAGGTCGGCGATGGCGCTGCTGCTCTGACCGCCGCGCCGGTCGAGTAAGTAGCGGAGCGCCTCCTTGAGGGCGTCGATCTCGACCAGGTCGGCGAGGCTGCGCAGTGCGGCCGGATCGCGCCCGCGGTGGACGAGGGCCGAAGCGACGACACGGATCTGGTGATCGCGCGCGACGACCGTCCCCGGCTTGACCGGACGGAAGGGCAGCTCCTCCAGAGGATCGCGTCCGGCCAGCCGGTCCAGGTAGGCCTAGGCATCCGCCGCCAGGCTCGGCGCCAGGGCGGACCAAGCCGGGATGTACCCTTCAGGGCGCAGGACCGGATCGACCGGCCAATCCGGCCAGCCCGGGCATTCCCGGCAGGCGCGGTTCCAGGCGCCCCGCGTATCGCGCAGCTGCGTGGAGGGCGAGCTGAGCAGGCTTCGCTGGAGCGCCGCCCCGAAGCGCGCCATCACCGCCTCGTCCACCATCTCCGGAGCGATGCCGGCGGCGCTGCAGTGGTGCAGGAAGCGGGTGAGGATGGCGCGCTGACGGCGGGTAGGCAGCGCGTCCAGCAACACCTGCCACGCAGGCATCAGATCCTCGAGGTGCCGGCCGGGCATCATGGGCTCAGCCAGGTCGAGGGCTGCCCGAAGCAGGCTGCGGATGTTGTTCCAGCGGCCACGGCTGAGGCCGTGCGCCGCCGGCGCGATTTCGGCCAAGCGCGCGACCAGCAGCCGCGGATCTAGCGGGATCAGCGCTGGCTCGCTGCCGAGCAGCTTGGCAATGGTGCGTAGCGCCGAGAGCAGTTCTTGGCGGCGGCGGGCCGAGAGGTCGGGCGCGGACGCCACGAACTGGATCAGGTCCGCGAGGGTGCGAGGGGCTGGTGAAGCGGGTTGGGGTGACATGGGGGTCCTCGTGATGACGCATGACGGATGCAGTATCGGATCGTGATTATCTAGCATGACAAATGAACGCGCTCTGGGGTTTATAAGTAATCACGAGGCATTGGAAGATGCGGTACTTACAGTGACATGCACTGTCTGCCGGATACGCCGGCACATTATCGCTGGGCTTTGCGCAGGAAGTGCTCGAGGTCGCTCTCGACTATACGGATAGCGCGGCCGAGCTGCAGGACTGGCAGTTCATCAGCGGCGATCCAGCGGCGTACGGTGCGCACGGCGACCTGGCAGTGGCCGGCCACCTGGGCGACGGTCAGCAAGGGGTGCGCGGGCTTGGGGTGAGTGAGGCTCGGTGGTTTGTGCGACATCGGCTGGCTCCGGGTTGGCCACCGCACGCACCTCGGCGAACAGCTCAGCCGCAGCCTGCCGCGCTAGGGCGCGGGCCAGCCGGCGCAGCGTGTCAGCCGGCTCGACTGGGCAGGTCTGTTCGGTAATCGGGGCGGGGCGGGGCAGATGGGTCACGACCCCGAGATGACCGAAAGCGCAGCCGCCCAATACTCAGCACACTGCAGGAGGTGCAGTGATTCGATTCAAAGCCAAGCCGGCCGCGGGTTTGCGGCCGGCAGCCCAATGTCACTGACGCGATTTCGATGCCTTCGCCAGGGTACCCGCTTGGCGCCAACTGGACGGGGTCTCCTCGGCCCAGGCGTCATTGAAGGCGCGCACGGAGAGCCGCGGGATCGCCTTTTGGCCTCCCGAAAGTAGCCGGCCTTGCCGTATTGCTTGTCGCCCGCAGCGACCTTGGCCCGCAGCCATAGGCGGCATGCGTTTTGTGCTTGGACCGTTGCAGGCTGTGTGTCGGGCTTGAACCAGAAAGGCGGCAGCGTGAAGCCGGCCTCGCTGCGGAACGTGCCGAAGGCATCCCGGCCGACCTCCAGCATGGCGAGCACCGGCTTGGTCAGGTCGTGGTAGTCGTCCCACTCCGCCTCGGCCAGTACGGCGCAGGCCGTCGCCAGCAGTTCCGGAGTTTGCCGCGTCGGATCGGCCGGCCAGACGACACGCCGACGGAGATCGACCACGGCCGAGCCGTCTGGCTGTTCGATGGCATCAGCAGGTGGGAGGTCCTCCGGCCGGTCGACTACGACCAATCCCGCATCCTGGGGCGTATGCCGGCAGCTGTTCAGCACCCGCACGCGCGGATCGCTGTCGCGCGCACCAGCCACACCGGGCAGTGTCGCCTCCAGCTCGCCGCGCCAGAATGCTTGGAGCAAAAGCGTCTCCACCTCGGCAACAGGCGGCCGCTGCGGTATGTCTCGATGCCAGTGGCGGGCCAAGTCAACAGTGACAGCTGAGGTGACGATAGCGGGTACATAGACGAAGTATGCAGGACCGAGGACAATAGGGTCGGGGAATCATGGAGCTCGCCTCAGTAGCGGCGGTTTGAAGCTCGGTAATAGTCAGCACCCAAGCCCGCCGGCCGACAAACAGCTGGTCTTGGTAGTGGAAGGTTGACCGCGACGCCGGCACCACCCGGAACTGAGGTGGACCCCCGATGTCGGGCAGGCGCTTAAGCTTGGATCGCCCGCGAGAAGGACGGACCCGGATACCGGGCAAGCGGACGCGGCACTTGGCGGACTTCAACGCGAAGATGGCGCTGGAGGCGCTGCGGGGTGAAGCTGACGACGGCGCAACTGGCAGCAAAGCACGGCATTCACCAGACGATGGTCAGCGAGTGGAAGCGACAGGCCATGGAAGGGTCGACTCCGGTGTTCTCAGACAAGTCGGCGGTGCAGGAGAGCGCCAAGGCGGCCGGGGCGGATGTCGACAAGCTGCATGCCAAAATCGGGCAGCGGCTGGTGGAGCGGGATTTCTTGGCCAACCTTCGGTCGATGAGCCTTGATCAGCGGCATCAGATGATCGGGCCGGCGCGTCAGCGGTGATCTATCATACAGTAGTGCGAGCTAGTTTCGATCAGCCAGCCAGGGTTTTACCATCGCCCGGCTGGGGAGACGCCGCTGAACCTGGAGCTAATGGGGCTGATCGATGCGCAGTTCCTGTAAGCACCCTGGTACGGCGCGCGGCAGATGGCACGACACGTCCGGCGTGAGTGCCACAAGCGCATCCAGCGGCTCATCGCGAAGCTTGGCCTGGCGACGATCTAACAGCGGCCACGAACGACGGTGTCGAACCAGGTCTGGTGCGCCCACGTTACCTACCTGCCCTCGCGCCACGGCTATCTCTAGCTGGTCGCGGTGATGGAATGGGCGACGCTCAAATTCTGTGCTGGCGAGTTTCGAATACCATGGACGTTGAGTTCCGCCTTGAAGCCTTGGAGGAGGCCTTCGCGCAGTTCGGGAAGCCGGAAATCCTCAATACCAACCAGAGGCAGTCAGTTCACCTCGCCGCAGTTCATCGGTGTGCTGCAGCGGGCCAGGGTGCACATCTCGATGAACAGCCGCGGCCGCTGTATGGACGGTGTCTTCATTAAACGGTTGTGGCGCAACCTTGGACAGGAGTGCGTCTACCTGCATACATTCAAAATCGGCTCGGAGGTGCGGCCCGGGTTGTCAAAGTGGATCGGCTATAATAATGCTGGACGCCCAAATAGCGCTGGCGGGACGAAGCCCCAGCGAGGCCTGTGGGGCGGACGAGGCAGAGAAACTGGCCGCCTGACGACGAGGACCGAGCTTATTCAGGCCGTCGAACTGTTCGACCGATGGGGCCACCTCATTCCGTAGCGTGTTAGGCCCCGTTAGCACTTGAACGCTGTGACGGTGTTGGCGTTGTGCCGCCTTTGTGAAGGGGCGGCAGTGGTTCTGACAGATGAGCAATGGGCTGTGCTGAAGCCGCTGGTGGAGGCGTGCCGCCCGCACGCGAAGGTCCCGCCGAGCAACCTGCGGCGGACACTCTCGGCCATCATCGGGCGGCACACGAACGGGGCGAAGTGGCGCGCCGTGCCTGAGGCGTTCGGGCCGTGGTGGATGGCGGCGCAGACCTTCATTCGCTGGTCGCGCCTTGGCGTGTGGGAGCGACTGCTCGCCGTGGCGCAGGCACGCGGCGTCGAACTCGGCATGGCCTTCCTCGACGGCACCTCGATCCGCGCTCACCAGAAGGCGGCAGGGGCGGCCAAAAAGCCGACACTTCGGCGCAGCGGGGCGCAGGTGAGGCGCTTGGCCGTTCTCGCGGCGGCTATGGCACCAAGGCCTGCGTGATCGCCGACGGGACAGGCCGCGCGGTTGCCTCTTGCTCTTGCACCCGGCCAGGCGCACGAACTGCCCCATGCCATCCCGCTGCTCGCGCGCCTTCCCGGCGTGCCGGTCTGGGTAGTGGCCGACCGAGGCTACAGCAGCCACGCCTTCCGCCAGCACCTCTGGGACCTCGGGACGCGGCCCGCCATCCCGCCGAAGATCAACGAGGCTCCAGTCGCCTGCCCAGCGCCGATCTACAACAACCGCAACCGCGTCGAGCGCCTCTGGGCGAGGCTGAAAGAGTGGCGCGCAGTCGCCACCCGCTACGAGAAGACCGCCGCATCCTTCCTCGGCGTGCTCTGCCTCGCCGCCACCGCCGACTGGCTCAGGCGCTAACGAGGCCTAGGTCTCCGGCAATGGCCATACCCATTTACCGCAATCACCAGAAGCCCCGCATAGTAAGCTCTTGCGGGCGCCGATAGAGCAGCCAATAGACACCTGCGACCAGCACGGCTCCTCCAGCGACGTTACCGAGCGTCACCGCCAAAAGGTTGCGCACAAAGCTAGCGAGGCCAAGGTTGGGGTATGCGTCTGGCGTCGACTGTGCCAGACGCCAGGAACTCCGTATTTGCGAGATTGATCAACCAGAAGCCCGTAGCCAATAAAGTACATGTTAGCCACCGCGTGCTCGAAGCCGGCAGCAACAAAGGCTGCGATTGGCAGCAGAATCACGAGCACGCGGTGAGCCGGCTGGCGACTGGACAGCGACAGCCAGACGGCCAGGCAGACCAGCGTGTTGCAGAGCACGCCGAGGATGAACGCCCGGTCGAAAGGCAGCGCCGCCGTGGCCTCCGCCGTTCGAAGGGCGGTCACACCGACCTGGCCGCTGCCGAACAGGTGGTGCCCTGCCAGCAGCAGCAGCGAGGCCGTCCCAAGCGCCCCGGCGAGGTTGCCGATCCACACCAAGCCCCAGGCACGCAACACGCGAAGCCCGCCGAGCCTGCCGCTGGCCCAGGCCATGACCATCAGCACGTCGCCGGTGAAGATCTGCGCGCCGCCCACCAGCACCAGCGCGAGGCCGACCGTAAAGACCAGGCCGGCGATAACCCGGGCGAGGCCGAAAGGCAGGACCTCGGCACCGGTCAGCGCAACATTGGAGAAGACCGCGCCGAAGGCGATGAAGGCGCCACCCAGCACCCCCAAGGTCAGCAAGGTGATGGCGTCCTGCCCGGCCTTGGCGACGCCGTCCGCCTCCGCCTTGGCGGCGATCGCGGGCGGCAGCCTGCCCTCGATCCCCGCCAGCACCTTCGGTTCCGGCTCCATCCCGAACCTGTCAGCCGCCGAGCGCGAGCAGGCCGACGACCTGGACCGCGATGACCTTCACGATCGTCGCCGAAGGAAAGATCATCGGCATAGCCAACATCCGGGCGCTCCGTCGGCGCCATGCGGCTGGCATAGACCACGATGGCCGGGTTGCCCGTGGCGCCGGAGGCGATGCCGAGCAGGTCGTCGAAGGAATCTTCAGCAGGTAGAAGCCGACCAGAAGGACGATCGCCACCGTCGTCAGCAGCACCGCGGCACCGATCAGAAGCATGAGCGGCCCGGTCTGTGCCACGGTGGTCACGAAGGCCTGGCCGGAGTTGATCCCGACCGTTGCCAGGAACAGCGTCAGGCCGAAATTCCGCAGCACGATATTGGCCGGCAGCGGCATGACCCAGCTCAGCGGTCCGGTGCGCCGGAGACGCCCGAAGATCAGCGCGACAATCAGCGGGCCGCCACCGATGCCGAGCGTGACCGTGCCGACCCCCGGCACCGGGACGGGCACCAGGCCCAGCAGCACACCCATGACCATGCCAAGGCCGATCGAGACATAACTGAAGTCCGCGGCGGCTTTCACTGTATCACCGAAATGCGCCCGCGCCACGGCCACCTGCCCCGGCGCGACGAGCACGCCGACGCGGTCGCCGATCTCCAGCATCAGGTCCGGCGAAGGCACCAGATCCACATCGTAGCGGCGGACATGCAGCACATGGATCGGCACGTCCTCCGGCATTGGCAATTCGGCCAGCGTCTTGCCGGTGAGCGCAGGCTTGGACACGAAGAACCGCTGATAGCTGAGGTCGCCCCGGTCCTTGCCGATCCGCCCCGGATCGATACGGCCAAGCGCGGTCGCTACCTCGTCCACCGCCGTTGCGCGATCCGCGGCGACGAGGAGCGCATCGCCGGGATGCAGCTCGAGCTCTCCGGGTCCGGCAGCCGATTGTGGTGCTCCTGCCGGACGCCTGCGACCTGCACACCTTCCGGCAACGTGGCCATGACCGCGCCGAGCGTTGCGCCAGCGTCCGGCAGGCGTTCGATCGTCACCTCCCCCATGTGGAAGCGCGCGGGCTTGGGCGGGAAGACCGGCTTCACCCGCCGCGTCAGGAAGTAGAAGCAGAGGATCGGGCCGATGACGCCGAAGGGATAGGCGACGGAGTAGCCGATCGAGGGCTCGCGGTTGCCGATGGTGTCGAGCGCCGCCTGCAGCGTGGCCGTGCTGGTCATCGACCCCGCGAAGATGCCGAGGGTGTGGCCCAGCTTCACGTCGAAGATCGCGCCGAGGCCGAGTGCCACCACCAGCCCGGAGACCACCGCGACGAAGGCCAGAAGGTTGTAGACCCGCCCGACGCCCGAAAGGCCTTCGAAGAACTGCCGGCCATACAGGATGCCGATGCCGTAGAGGAACATGATCAGCCCGACCAGGCCGATCGGGCCGGCGACCTGTGCCTTGGGTGCGATCGCCCCGAGGAACAGGCCGACGAATAGCACGGCGCCGACGCCGAGCGAGAAGCCGAGTATGTTGACCTGCCCCACCGCGTAGCCGACACCGATCGCAAGGAACAAAGCGAGGATGGGCTGGGTGCCGATCAGGTCGCTGATGGCGGCGAGCATGATACCTACCCTCCCTAGCGCGCGCGGCAACCGGCAGCACGGAAGATATCCAGCGCCGCGTGGACCTGCTGCTCCGTCGGAACCGGGGTATCGGCGAGCCTGTAGTCGAGCCCGAGCGCCTTCCATTTGAAGGCGCCCATCTGGTGGAAGGGCAGCACCTCCACCCATTCCACGTTCTTCATCGGCGCGACGAAGCGCGCCACCCTTCGCGATATTCTCGGGATCATCGGTGAGGCCCGGCACCAGCACGAAGCGGACCCAGACCGCCTTCCCCATGGTGGCGAGGCGCTCGGCGAAGCGGAGCGTCGGCTTCAATTCGACGCCGGTCACCCGGCGATAGGTGTCCGGATCGCCGCTCTTGATGTCCAGCAGCACCAGGTCGACATTCCTGAGGTAGTCGTCGTCGGCGCGGTGGCCGAGGAAGCCCGACGTGTCGAGGGCCGTGTGCAGCCCCATCTCCTTCGCCGCGGCGTAGACGCCACGGGTGAAGCCAAGCTGGACCAGCGGCTCTCCGCCGGAGATGGTGAGGCCGCCGCCCATGGCGCGCAACGCCGGCGCGAAATCGCCGAGCCTGCGCGCGGCGTGCGCCAACTCGATCCGCGTGCCATCCTTCAGGTGCCAGGTGTCCGGGTTGTGGCAGAACTGGCACCGCAGGAAGCAGCCCGACATGAAAAGCATGAGCCGCACGCCCGGACCGTCGACCGTGGAGCCGGTCTCGTAGGAGTGCACCCAGCCATGTGTCGCCCCCGTCCCTTCGTAGCCCTCGGTAGGCGGGGCGTCGGGCGATTTGCTGGTCCGGAGGTCGTACCGGCAGCCGACCTCCACCATGCCGTCCTCCAGCATCACCGCCTCCCTAATAGGATGCGTGGAAGGTCCGGCGGATCACGTCGAGCTGCTGCTCCCGCGTCAGCCGGACGAAGTTCACCGCATAGCCGGAAACGCGGATCGTGAAGCTGCGGGTACTTCTCCGGGTGCTCCATGGCATCCTCCAGCGTCTCCTTGGAGAGGACGTTGAGGTTCATATGGAAGCCGCCCTGGCCGAAATACATGTCGAAGGCCTTCACCGCATTGTCCAGCGAGCCCTCGGCATCCTTGCGCGCGATGCTCGGTGCGACGGAGACGGTGTAGCTGATGCCGTCCTGGGCATCGGCATAGGGCAATCGGGCAACCGAGAGACAGGAGGCCAGCCAACCATGACTGTCCCGCCCATGCATCGGGTTCGCGCCGGGGCCAAACGGCTCGCCCTTGCGGCGGCCGTCGGGCGTGTTGCCGGTCGCCTTGCCGTAGACCACGTTGGAGGTGATGGTCAGCACGGACTGCGTGTGCTTGGCGTTGCGATAGGTCGGGTGCTTGCGCCATGTTGGCCATGAAGCGCGAGACTAGGTCTGCGGCGATCTGGTCAACCCGGCTATCGGCATTGCCGTATTTCGGGAAGTCGCCCTCGACGCGGTAATCGACCGCAAGCCCGGTGTCGTCCCTGATGACATGCACCTTCGCATGCTTGATGGCCGAGAGGCTGTCCGCCACGACCGAGAGCCCGGCGATCCTCGAAGGCCATGGTCCGCAGGACATCGCGGTCGTGCAGCGCCATCTCCAGGCGCTCATAGAAGTATTTGTCATGCATGTAGTGGATGCAGTTCATCGCATGCACATAGGTGCGCGCGAGCCACTCCATCATGGCGTCGAATTCCCCGAACACCTCCTCGTAGTCCAGGATCTCGGACGTGACCGGCCTGGTGGGCGGCGCCACCTGCTCGCCAGTCACCTCGTCACGCCCGCCGTTGATCGCATACAGCATCGTCTTGGCCAGGTTGACCCGAGCCCCGAAGAACTGCATCTGGCTTCCCAGCCGCATGGCGGAGACGCAGCAGGCGATGCCGTAATCGTCGCCCCAGTAGGGCCGCATCAGGTCGTCATTCTCGTATTGCAGGGACGACGTGTCGCGGCTGACGCGGAGGACAGTAGCGCTTGAAGGACGCGGGAAGGTTCTTCGACCAGAGCACCGTGATGTTGGGCTCAGGCGCGGGGCCGAGATTGGTGAGGCTGTGCAGCATCCGGTAGCTGCTCCGCGTCACCAGCGTGCGGCCGCCCAGGTCCATGCCGCCGATGCATTCCGTCGCCCAATACGGGTCGCCACTGAACAGCGCATCATAATCCGGCGTCCGCAGGAAGCGGACGATGCGCAGCTTCTGCACCAGCTGATCGATGAGTTCCTGCGCGCCTGATTCATCCAGGTGCCGCTGCGCAGATCGCGCTCGATATAGATGTCGAGGAAGGTCGAAATGCGGCCGATCGACATGGCCGCGCCATTCGCCTCCTTGATGGCGCCGAGATAGGCGAGGTAGGTCCATTGCGCCGCCTCGCGCGCAGTCTCCGCCGGCCGGGCGAGATCGCAGCCATAGCGTCGGCCCATCTCGGCCAGATCGGCCAGCGCGCGCATCTGCTCGGCAAGTTCTTCGCGGCTGCGGATCACCTCGTCATTCGGCCACATATCGTCGAGCTGCGCCCGCTCCTCGCGCTTGGCCGCAAGCAACCGATCGGTGCCGTACAGCGCGACGCGCCGGTAATCGCCGATGATGCGGCCGCGGCCATAGGAGTCGGGCAGGCCGGTGATGATGCCGGATTTCCGGCAGCGCATGATCTCGGGCGTATAGGCGTCGAAGACTCCGTCGTTATGTGTCTTCCGGTATTTGGTGAAGGCATCATGCACCGCTGCATCAGCCTCGAACCCGGCTGCCTTCAGGCCTGATTCGACCATCCGCAGGCCGCCGGCCGGGAAGATGGCACGGCGGAACGGCTTGTCGGTCTGCAGCCCAACGATCACCTCGTTGTCGCGGTCGATGTAGCCCGGCGCATGCGCCAGCAGCGTGGATGGCGCTGCCGCGTCGACATCCAGCACACCCTTGCGTTGCTCCTCCTGGAAGTATGGCTGCAGCTTCGCCCAGACCGCCTGGGTGCGGGCCGTCGGGCCGACCACGAAGGCCTCGTCGCCGGTATAGGAGGTGACGTTGCGCTGGATGAAGTCGCGCACGTCGATCGCTCGCTGCCAGCGGCCGCCCTCAAAGCCGTGCCAGCATCGCCCGCCGTGCTCGGCAGGCGTCAGGTTCACGCCTTCCATGTCGCTTCCACCCCTTGGCATTGCCAGTCTTCTTGACGGCTGCACACCCGGTCGGGTGGGCCGCCACGAAGCAAGGTTAGGCCCTGGCCGGGTGGAGAGGCGCAACAACTCTATCAAGAAAACCCGTCTTCGTTGCTTGTCGGGGAGAGGAATGCGGCAGACAAAGACACTGCCTGGCAATGGTCTCGTACCAGACCAGTGCCGCGCTCCGGTTCGTCTTTCCCTGCCTGCGGGGCGCGCAAGGTTAGACGCGCTAGGCGGCCGGATCGATGGCGCGTCGCGCGGTCGGCCGCTCCGCAGCAGGCGGATCATCGCCCCGGTGCAACAGCACGGCCATCGGTCCGTGCGAAGTTGCGTCGATGCGCATGCCGACCAGCGCGGCAGCCTTCCGCAAGACCGTCTCGGCCAGCTCGGCGGTCTTTCGGCGCGGCGAAGATTTCCGACAAGCCACGCACCGCGGCGGCACGATCGGTCCGCAGCAGAAGCGCCTGGCGCCGGGCGACCTCATGCACTTCCGCCGGTGTCGGCCTGTGCCGCGTGGGCAGCTCATTCCGTACGGCCTGCAGCGCCCGGTAGGTCCGTTCGTCGATGGCGCCCTTCTCGTTCATCATCAACAGCAGGATGCGGACGATGCCGTCCTGCAGCGTACCCTTTTCGGCGCCGGCCCTGAGCGCCTCCACCTCACGCCGCGCCAGGTCGCGCCGCAATGGATCGGCGCCGAGCGGCACCGGCGCCGACTGAGCGGCAAGCCCCGTCGCCGCCCGCGCCAGCGGCGTGTCGTAAAGCAGGCCGAAAACCTGCTCCACCGCCTTGTGCCGGGCGTTCGAGGCATTCTCGATGGCCCGCTCAACCCCCTGGGCCATGTCGCGTTCCATGGCCCGGAAGGGGTTGTCCTCGGCGCAAGCCCGCCGGCTGCCCCGGACCATCGCCGCGGCTGCGGCAATAGGCCAGACCATCGGATTCAAGTCGGACATCGCCCAGCGTTGCACCCGCAGCGGATGCAGGCGCCGCCCCGCGGCAGCCATGGGTTCGGACGAGAGTGCCTGGACTGCCGGAGCGGCCAGCTGCTCGTACAACCCCGCATTCACCTCGGACAGTTTCCTGACCACTTCGAACGGACGCTCGCCCTCACGGTCGCCGCACAGCGCGGCGATGTCGGTGATGCTGCGTTGCTCGAAGCGGGTGACGTAGCGATCGGTCACCAGCGCCTCGGCCCGCATGCCCGGCTTCTTGTCGTCGATCAGCATCTCATAGAGGCCGGGTGGCAGCGCCTCGATGAGATCGAGGAGCTCGACGAATCCGGCATGCTCCTTCCGAGCGATAGCGCCAGACACGAAGATGCCGAGATGCCCGACCTTGGGATGCACGCAATAGACGATCGTCTGGGCCTGCGCGACCAGGTCGTCATCCGAGGCATAGAGATCGAGGATCCAGTTGAGCGCCTGCTGCGGCGGAGTGATGTCATCGCCCCAGGAACAGAGGACGCAGATCGGGGAGCGGATGTTCCGGAGGTCGACCCGCATCGTCCCGTCATGCGAGGTGACCCTCGCCTCGCGCCAGCTTGTTGCCGACGAAGAGCTGGTCGACGATAGCGGTGATTTCCTCGCGGTTCATGAGGAAATAGCCGCCCCACCACCGCTCGAATTCGAGGAAGCGCGGCGGCTCGGTATCAGCCTTGTCAAGCAGGTTGTAGTATTTCGACCACCAGGTGTTCGCCGGATTCAACGCTTCGAAATTGAGCACGAGATTGGCCCCATCGAACCGGCCATTCCCGAGGTCACTGACAAGATGCGTCAGCCAGCTGCCACCCAGCAGGCCACCGGTGTAGCGCATCGGGTTCAGCCCTGGCGCACCGGCCCAATAGGACAGCGGCGAGCCGGCGATCAGGATTGGGCCGGGCAGCTCGGCCGCACCGCGGCGAGGCCCATGATGGCCCACCCCGCTTGGCAATTGCCGATGACACAAGGACCGCCCGGCGCATCCGGGTGGCGGTCCCCGCACCATTCCAGGAAGCGTGCCTCCGCCAGCATCACGTCGACCAGCCGCTGCCCCGGCACGGGTTCCGGGAAGAAGGTGACGAAGTAGACGGGATGACCGAGCTTCAGCGCATTGCCGATCTCGCTGTCCGCCTTGAAGCCGCCGATCCCGGGACCATGCCCGGCGCGCGGATCGACGACGACGAAGGGTCGAAGAGCCGGGTCGGTCGGCAGGTCGTCGTCACCGGGCAGGATGCGAAGCAGGGCGTAATTGCAGGGCGTCTCGAGCGTGCGGCCGTCGAGCAGCATCTCGCGGCCGAAGGTCAGCAGCGGCGGCTTGCCCGCAGCCTCGTGCCGCAGATACTCGTTGCCGCGCTCCCGGAGCGTGTCCCAGAACAGCAGGCTGCGCTGCGTGGCATCGACCGCGTATTCGAAGAAGTCGGAGAAGACCGGTACACGGGTCATCACGCTAGGTCTCCTCCGCCGCTTTCCATTGGAGGAAGAACCCGACCTCTCCGGGCATTCCGCCCGGCCAGTTCAAGAATCTCCGCGCGGATTTGGAAGCCGCGCGGTTCCAGCTCGCGCTTGAAGAAGTCGTAGGCACGCTTCGGGAAGCCGTCGAGCTTAGTGTGCCAATCCTTGTCGTGGTTGGTGATCGCGCGGCCCTGGTCCGGCAGCCAGTCGGATGGGAAACGCAGCACCAGCGCCTGCTTCTCCCCCATGTCGATGGTCTTCCGCACCAGTGTGGCAATGCGGTCCATCGCCTCCGGCTGCACCTCGCGCTGATTGAAGGACTCATGCAGCTTGTCGAGCTCGATCTTGGTCGAGGCCTCGAAGGCCCGCTGCTTGGCCTCCTCCTCCGCCTTCTTCGAATGCAGGTAGGCGCGCACGGCATCGGCGCTCAGGGTGCTGCCGGTGATGTTCATGTCAGGCTCTCCCGATCCGGTTTCCAGGGCTCAACCGAGGATGTGGTAGCCACCATCGACGTAGAGGGTCTCTCCGGTCATGGCGGCGGCATAGTCGGAGGCGAGAAAGACGCAGGCGGCGCCGACCTCCTCGATGGTGACGAGCCGCCGCGCCGGTGCCCGTGCCGAAACCCTGGTCATCAGGTCGTCGAAGTCCTTGATGCCAGAGGCGGCGCGGGTGGCCAGCGGCCCGGGGCTTACGGCATGAACCCGGATCCCCTTCGGGCCCAATTCCGTCGCGACGTAGCGCACGGACGATTCCAGCGCGGCCTTGACCGGTCCCATGACACCGTAGTTGTCCACCACCTCGTTGGCGCCGAGATAGGACATCGTCATCATCGTCCCGCCCTGCCGCATCAGGGGTTCCGCCCGATGCGCCTGGTCGAGGAACGACCAGCAGGAGACTTCCATCGCGGCCAGGAACCCATCGCGCGGACAGTCCACGACACGCCCCTGCAGCGCATCCCGTGGCGCAAAGGCGATGGAATGAACCAGGATGTCGAGCCCGCCCCAGCGTTCGGCGATGCTGGCGAAGAGCCCGTCGACTTGCGTGAGATCCCTGACCTCGAGCGGCAGGAAGATCTCCACGTCGAGCGCCCTCGCCAGTGGTTCTACATGCGGCCTCGCACGGTCGTTCAGGTAGGTCATGGCGATCTCGGCGCCGGCACGTCGCATGGCCTGGGCGCAGCCCCAGGCGATCGAATGCTCGTTGGCGACGCCGACGATCAGCGCCTTCTTCCCGGTCAGGACCGGCGGGAGCCGTTCGTGCTGCTGCTTGGCGTCCGCCATGCTGTCCTCCTCAGGCGCTCAATGCGGCACGTGTGTGCCGTGCGATCATCAGGTTCTCGTTGGTCGGCACGACATGGGCCGGGATGCGGCTGCCGGCGGTGGTGATGCGGCCGGCATGCGAGGCATTGGCCTCGGGATCGAGCTCGATGCCGAGCCAGGCACAGGCCTCGCAGACCATCGCCCGCACCGGCGCCGCGTTCTCTCCGACGCCGGCGGTGAAGACCAGGCCATCCAGCCCGCCGAGCGCCGCCGCGAGCGAGCCTATGCCGCGCGCAACGCGATGGATGAAGACCTCGATGGCGAAGCGCGCCGCCGGCTCACGGCTTGCCAGCAATCCGCGGAAGTCTGAGGAGATGCCGGACAGGCCGAGCATGCCGGACCGACGGTAGAGCAGGTCCTCCACCTCCGAGATGGTCATGCCTTCCTGGTTCAGCAGGTGCAGGACCACCGCCGGGTCCAGCTCGCCGCACCGCGTGCCCATCGGCAGGCCGTCGAGCGCCGAGAACCCCATCGTGGTGGCAATGCTGCGCCCGGCCCGCAGGCCACAAAGCGAGGCGCCATTGCCGAGATGCGCGACGACCACGCGCCCCTCGGCGATCCCCGGCGCGGCCTTCGGCAAGGCGGAGGCGATGTATTCATAGGACAGCCCGTGGAAGCCGTAGCGCCGGATGCCCTTCGCGGCCAAGCGGGACGGGATGGCATAGGCCTGCACCACCGGCGGCATGGTGTGGTGGAAGGCCGTGTCGAAGCATGCGACCTGCGGCAGGCCCGGCGCATTCTCCAGGGCGGTTCGGATCGGCGCCAGGTTGTGCGGTTGATGCAGCGGCGCCAGGGGCGAGAGCCGCCCGAGTTCCTCCAGCAGCGCCGGCGTCACGCGCTCCGGCCGCTCATGCGTGGCGCCGCCATGGACCACACGGTGCCCTAGCCCTGTCAGCGGCCGGCCTTCGAGCCGTTCGCGCAGCCAAGGCAGCAACGTCATCAAGGCCTCGGCCGGGCTCTTTGGAGCCGGCCAGGACAGGTCTGGGCCCGCGACCACGGCACCGGCAGCATCCTTGGCCCGGAACCCCACCCGGACGCCGATGCCATCCACCTGGCCGTCGAGGAAGCAGTGGTCGCCATCGAACAGCGAGAATTTCAGCGACGAGGAGCCGGCATTCACCACCCCAACCACGCCGGCCATGTTGCTCATGCTTGCGCCTCCCGCTGGTTGGCGGCCGGGAGCAGGCGCGCCAGGGCGATGGAGGCGAGCCGCGAGGTAACGCTGTCCGCCCGGCTGGTGAGGATGACGGGGACGCGGGCGCCGAGCACGATGCCGGCGCTGTCTGCACCGGCGAGATAACTGAGCTGCTTGGCGATCATGTTGCCCGCCTCGAGGTTCGGCGCGACCAGGATGTCGGCGTCGCCGGCGACCGGCGAGGTGATCTTCTTGATGGCGGCGGCGGCACGGCTGATGGCGTTGTCGAAGGCCAGCGGCCCATCCAGCAGCGCGCCGGTGATCTGCCCGCGGTCGGCCATCTTGCAAAGCGCCGCGGCATCGAGCGTGCCGGGGATCTTCGGGTTCACCGTCTCGACCGCCGAGAGGATGGCGACCTTCGGCGCGGCATTGCCGAGCGCATGCAGCATCTCCACGGCGTTCTGGATGATGTCCGCCTTGGTGATCAGGTCCGGCTCGATGTTGATCGCGGCGTCGGTGATGAACAGCGCCTTGTGGTAGGACGGGACATCCAGGGCGAAGACATGGCTGATGCGGCGCGCCCCGCGCAGGCCGCCATCGCGCGCCACCACCGCCGCCATCAGGTCGTCGGTGTGCAGGCTGCCCTTCATCAGCGCGCCGGCGCGACCCTCGCGGCAGAGCCGCACCGCGGCAGCCGCCGCGGCATGGGGCGTCTCGGCCTCGATCAGCTCGCAATCCCCGAGGCGCGCATCGGCGGCTGCCGCCACCGCCTCGATGGCGGCACGCGGCCCGACCAGGATGGGCCGCATGGCGCCTAGTTCCCGCGCCTGCAGGGGGCCGAGCAGGCTGTCCCGGTCGCAAGGCCAGGCCACGGCGGCGGTCAGCGGCGCGGCCTCGGCGCTGCGCCGCAGCAGGGTCTCCAGGTGCTTGTGGCGGTGCAGGATGATGTCGGGCCGAGGTCCCAGCGGCAGCGCGATTTGTTCGGCCGGCAGCCGGACGGTCACGCTGCCCTCGGCGATGCGGCCGCGCTGGCATTCGAGCAGGAGGGCGATGATCGCACTGTCCTGGCTCGGTCGGGCGGTGACCGTGCCCTGCACCGTGATGCGATCGCCCGGCAAGGGGTCGACCACGAAGCGCAATTCCTGCGACAGGATATCGCAGCCCGGGCCAGGCATGCACCGGGCGGTGAAGTCCAGCAGGATGCCCTGCACGAGCAGGGCGTTGGCCGCGTCCGGCAGCAGGTCGCGGGCCGGATTGGGTACGCCAAACAGCGCCGCGACGAGGTCGAAGCTGCGCTCCTGCAACACATGCTCGATGCTGGCAGTCATGCCGATGGCGATGTTGTCGCGCGTCAGGCCGATAAGCTGTTCCGCGTCACGGATGTCGGTGTTCACGAATTTCAGCTCCCGTTATCTACCCGTGGGACCGGCGTTGATGGTGTCCCTGAGCAAGCCTGACGCGTCGCAATGCAGGGACCGTCGCGTTGTGACGGAAGCGCGTCCGTATCCGTTCTGCCGGGTCGCGGAGATGACCGGTGGGCTCGTGTTGCCGTGCAGCATCAGGAGTGCTTCGCGGTGCGGCAAGCGAAGCCAATGTCAAAAAACCGCCGTTCGGCGGCCCAGGCATTCCGGGTGGAATAGCGTGGTTTTCGATAGCTTTCGCCTGGGACTTGGGCGGCCCGAAGACCTAGCCTGACGCCCCGCGACGAAGGCCGGCCTCCGAACGGGCGGCACCCCTGCGCAATCCTCGGCAGCGATCGGGATCACGGTTCATGGCGGCAGTCAGCATGCGATCGGCGATCAGGGCGGAGGACGCAGCGCGACTGATGCCGGACGGCGCCAGCGTGATGATCGGCGGTTTCCTGGGTGTCGGGACGCCGGAACGATTACTGGATGCGCTGGTCGCCCGGATCGCGCGCAACCTGACGGTGATCGCCAATGACACGGCGAGGCCCGACCTCGGCATCGGCCGGCTGATCGATGCAGGCTGCGTCACCCGCGTGATCGTCTCGCATATCGGTACGAACCCGGTCGTGCAGCGTAGGATGCTGGACGGCTCGATGACGGTGGACCTCGTGCCGCAGGGCACCTTGGCGGAGCGTATCCGCGCCGGTGGGGCCGGGCTCGGCGGAATCCCGACGCCGACCGGGGTCGGTACGATCGTCGCCGACGGTAAGCGGGTGATCACGGTCGAGGAGCGCGATTACCTGCTTGAGCTGCCGCTGCGCGCTGATGTCGCGCTAGTCCATGCGCACGAGGCCGACCATCTCTTCAATCTCACCTACAGGCTGACGGCCACGAACTTCAACCCCATCATGGCTATGGCGGCAGAGTGCGTGATTGCGGAGGCGGAGGAGGTCGTGCCGGTCGGCGTCATCCCGCCGGATGCCGTCCGCACCTCCGGCATCCTGGTGGACCACCTGGTAGAGAGGAGGCGATGAGGATGGACGCCAAGGAAATCATCGCCCGCCGGGTAGCCTTTGAACTGCACGACCGCACGCTGGTCAATCTGGGTATCGGGCTGCCGACGCTGGTGGCCAGCCATGTCCCGCCGAGGATCCGCGTTGCCTTTCAGAGCGAGAACGGGATCGTCGGCTTCGGCGCCCGACCGCCGGAGGGCATGGAGGACCCTTATCTCACCGATGCCGGTGGCGGCTTCGTCTCCGCGCTTCCCGGTGCCTGGAGCTTTGACAGCGTCACCTCCTGCGCCCTGACCCGCGGCGGCCATCTGGACATGACGGTGCTGGGCGGGTTGCAGGTGGATGCCGGGGGACGGCTGGCGAATTGGATGGTGCCCGGTCGGATGGTCGCCGGCATGGGCGGCGCGATGGACCTGGTCGCCGGGGCACGGCGCGTGGTGATCGCCATGCAGCATACCGCGCGGGGTGGGCCCAAGATCGTCCGCGAGCTCACCTTGCCCGCCACGGCCGTGCGGCGCGTCACGCTCGTCGTGACCGACATGGCGGTGATCGAGCCGACCGACGACGGGCTGGTACTGCGTGAGCGCGCCTCCGGCGTCACGGTCGAGGCGATCCTCGCCGCCACCGGCGCGCCGCTGCGGGTCGCAGGCAGCGTGCCGGAGATGCGACCTCGGTGCTGCATTGCCTGCGCCAGCCGGCTGACGGCAAGGGGCAGCAACATGGACGCGGAACGAAATTCCTGGAGACGCAGGACCGCCGTGGAGCCGTCAGCCGCCACGAACACCACCATGCTGGTCGAGCGGTCGGTGCTTCTGCTGCTCGTCGGCCTGCTGCTGCTCGGTGTCGCGCTCGTCCTGCGGCCGTTTGGCACGGCGATCCTCTTCGCCCTCATCCTGGCGGTCGCCACCTGGCCGCTCCGCCAGTTGCTGGTGCGTGCAGGGCTGTCGCCCAGGCTCGCCGCCACGCTGCTGTCGCTCGGCGGGGTGATGGCGATCGGCCTGCCGATGCTTGCCATCGCACCGCGGCTTGCAGCGCGGCTTGCCGAGGTGGCACGTGGCGCTGAAGCCGCCCTGATCGCATTACCCAGCGTTCCGCCGGACTGGGCCGCCCGGATACCCCTGGTCGGCGTGCCGCTGACCGGCCTGTGGAGCCAGGCGGCCGCCGCTGGAGGCAGCCTGCACGCTTTGCTCGAACCCTATGCGGACTGGCTGCGCGGGAGCATCCTGGCCGCGGCGCATGCGCTGGCGGACAGCGCGCTGCATTCCTGTTGGCGATCATCATCGCTGGAGTGTTCTGGGCCAAAGGTGAAGCGCTCGCGGCGACCATGCAAGACATGGTGCGGCGCCTGGGTGGAGGCACCGCCGCCGAGGCGCTTGAGGCTGCCGGCAGCGCATTGCGCAGCGTTGCTTATGGAGTCGTAGGCACGGCCTTCATCCAGGCGATCCTGATGGCTTTCGGCGCCCGCATCGCCGGTGTTCCTGCACCGGTCGCGCTCGGCTTTCTCGTGCTGCTGCTCGCCATCAGCCAGATCGGTGCGGTGCTGTTGCCGTTGGTCTGGGGCGGCGCTGCCTGGTGGCTGTTCCACCAGGGCGACCAGGGCTGGGGCATTTTTATGCTCGCCTGGGGCCTCCTATTTGTCACCCTAAGCGACAACCTGATCCGGCCATGGCTGATCAGCCGCGGCATGGAGATGCCCTTGACGCTGGTGATCCTCGGTGTCTTCGGTGGCTTCCTCTCCTTCGGCTTCCTTGGCCTGTTCGTCGGGCCGGCGCTTTTGGCGATCGCCTTCACCCTGGTCCGCGCCTGGCGCGGTGCGGCGGCAGGGCCCGACACGTGATAGGATGCTGTCAGGCGCCTTGCCGACCGTGCGCACGCTCCAGTGTTTCGGAGGGCGACTCGCCGAAGGTCGCGCGGTAGTCGTGCGCGAATTGTCCCAGGTGCCAGAAGCCATGCCCGAGGGCAACGGACTTGACCAGCGGTATCGGCCCGTCGCGCGACTGCAACGCCGCCCGCACCATGCTCATCCGACGCAACTTCAGGAAGCGGTGTGGGCTGACCATGAAAGCGGCCCGAAACGCGTCCGCCAGGCTCGATGCCGAGACGGCAAGCGCGTCGCAGAGTTCCTCGGTGTAGATCGGCCTGTCCATATGCAGACGCAGATACTCGTCAGCCGCGACCACGATGCGCCGCAAGGCCCGACAGTTACGCGGCATGCGGGCTTCCGAAGCATGGTCCGGGTTGATCAGGTCACGCGCCGCCTGCACCAAGGCTTCACGCAACGCAAGCCGTGATTGCTCGAGCTTGAAGATATCCGGGAGAGAGCGTGCCGCTTCACGTGCGGCGAGCACCATACGTTCGTAGCGCGCCCGGATGCCCGATTCAGCCTGAAGCAGGGCATAGTTGCCCGGACGGAGAAACTTCGATCGAGGCGGTGGCTCCAGGAGTCGCTCGACCGATCCGAAGGGTAGGATCAGCGATGTGAAAATGTTCGACTGTGAGTTGGATCGCAATAGTTCGGTGTCACAAGCGTAGATGCCCACGATTTTCGGATTGCAGACGACACCGTTGAGCAGCAGCGTCTCGAGGTTACCGACTGGCACCTGCAACAAAGCGCAGTCTGCCTTGGTCTTGGCAAATCCCAAGAAGGGCGAAGCGTGCCCGACGTGCAGGGAAATGTCGCCGAGTTCCATTGTTGTTAGTTCGACCGTAAAGGGACCGCCGCCCAGCGGTACGATCTGGAGATCAAGCCCAGGCTGTGCCGCCTGGACAGCCTGCGGTTCGCTGAACAAATGAGTATGAACGGCATCGTGGAGCATGGCCGTCTCCTAAGGAAGGGAAGACTGCATCGTCTCCATATCGCAGCCCTGCGGCGTCAGTGACGCACTCTCATCTGTACCTTATTGACGTGCATCAATGCAGCGCTATCACTATTCAGTCATAGCGCATCCGTTGCCGCTTCAGTCAGTCTGCTGCAAGCGACAGCATAGCCGCACACCCCGTGCCCGGTGCACATCTATCCCTGTCGAACTGCTCGAATCCCGCGGAGAAGACCTTCCGATATTCCCGTTCGAGTTCCCTGAGGTCCGAGAAACCGTGGGTCGACGCGATCTGCTGCAACGTTGGGCCACTTGGGCCGGCTGAACGCAGCGCCTTGGCGAACCGTATCAGCCGACGGAGCAGAAGAAGGCGCTGCAGACTCATCCCGTAGCGCGCGCGGATGACGCGCCGCAGGCGCGGCACGGACATCCCGAGGGCTGCCGCCAAACCGATCGCTGTCGGCACTTGCGCCGGATCGGCGCCTAGGAGGTTTTCGACCGCATCGACCAGCCGGTGCTGCTCGGCCGGTGCGCGCAGAACACGCGGGCGCGTACCACCCGACAAACCGCCCAGCAGATCCTGCAGCATTTCCAGGACGGAGGACCTTAGCGAGCGTCGTGCCTCTGCAACCTCGAACACCGCCGCATCCTCGGCCGCCACCTCGGCTGCCGACTGCATCAGTTGGATCGATTGAGACCAAAGTTCCGGATCGCAGGCAAGAATCACCTCATCCCCGGGCCCGGGACGGGGGATCGGCCCGGCAGTTCGAGCGTGCGCTGCGCGAGTTCGACATGCAGCGACACCACGGCCAAACCCGCCTCCGAGTGGCTGGTGCAGTCCAAAACTGCGCCTCCGCCGAGCACCGCCAGCATGGGCGGCGCAGCGGAGCGACCGTTGATCAAGAAAGGTGTAATCGGGAACACGGCGCAAACCCGGTCGACGGGAACCACGCCGTGCAGCAACACCGGCGACACACGGCCAACCAGGATGTCAAGGTCACCGAGTGAGATGTCCACCGCATCGAGGAGAAACGGGCTACCAGGCAACGGAACTACCTCTAGGGCATTCCTGACGAACAACTGCGCGGCCAGATCGGATTGGGTGTGACGGACCGTGTAGCTACCTTCTTGCCGCATGGATCTGACCAGCCATCCCCATCTAGTTGAGAGATGACGCTTCTAAGGCACTTTGAGTTCACAAAACATCAGCAAAAATTCCAGCGACATCGCCTGTTGCAGCCAGGCGTCACATGATCAGGCTGGACGAGACATTGCCCGCCGGCAGTCTCGCCGACGCACTGCGTGAAGCGGCGAATACCATTCGTTATTGATAGTGGTGACGCTTTCGCACTTCCGCGTGCGGTCACTACCCTTCCTCCGGTCTTCGTGCCTCGTCATGCCGCTCCCGAAGGCAGGATGCGGTTGGCCGCCGTCGACAACGGGTGGTGGTTTCTCGTGAAGGAGCAGTCGAGGCATGCCGCAGTCGCGCACATCGGCCAAGATCCTGGGCTCGGTTCTTGGCGCATCCCTCGCCTTGATAGGGCAGGCGTCAGCTCAGATTTCGGAGCAGACTTTCAGCAGCGGCCGCACTGGCGACCTTGCAAAGCTATGCGCAACAAATGAGGCAAGCCCTGGCGGCGAGGTGGCACGCGCCTGGTGCAACGCCTTCATCATCGCAACGGGGCAGTACCATGGCTCGGTCGCCGCAGCCAATCCGTCGATCGGCCGCGTCTACTGCCTACCGGACTCCAACATGACGCTGGACCAGGTCCGCACCGCCTTCGTCGGATGGACACAATCGAACACGCAGTATGCCGACACACGGGCCGTCGACGGGCTCATGCGGTTTGCCGGTACGACCTGGCCATGCCCGCTGACGTCCAGTGCGACCCGGCGCTGAGAAGCTCACAGCCATGCACAAGAAGGCAATCTCAGCCGTCGTGATCATGATCAGCCTGGGCGGCTGCAGCGACCTGACGTCGACGCAGCAGCGGACCATGACGGGTGGTCTTGGCGGGGCCGCGGGCGGCGCCGTGATCGGTGCCCTGGCGGGCAATGCCGGGATGGGTGCGCTGATCGGTGCCGGCGCCGGCGCCGCGGGTGGGTATCTGTACGACCGGCACAAACAGAGCGAGCAACAGGCCTACAATCGTGGCGTGCAGACCGGACGTAGCCAAGCGGCACGCTAACGCAAATTCGAGGCAGTGGATGACGCCAGCGTCCGCGTTTCGACCCAAGCAGACCGAGCTAGGGCGGCATGGCGTACGCTGCTGGACGCAAGCCGCTGTAAATACCACGCTTCGATGGAGCCAAGTAACTGAGTCGGGGAAGTTGGCTATTCGACGATCGGCTTTGTACAACATCGCACGGCGCAACAGGTGGCTTGGATTTCGTACCGCGGGCGACATCCTGGCGACATCTGTTGCTTCAACGAGGTCGAAATCGAACACTTCAGGGCATGCTGCACCGTCTTAGCGAAAAGCATGGCCTGAAAGCCTTGGCCCCGTCCCGTTTGTCGCCCGGAGAGGCCGACATGGCGCCAGTCAGATTGGGTACGCGCGAAGACGCCGTCGCACCGGACGCGGGAGGCAGCTGTGGGAGTATTGCTGGTCGCGGCATTTGCGAATGGGGCTAACATTGGTGCCGCCATTCGGACAATGCAGGACCTGCATGCAGATGGAACCCTGACCCTCTATGCCGCGGCGGTGGTCGGGCATGACGAAGGCAGCATTGGTCTGACCGTCCGCGTTGCAACGGAACCGCATGCCGCTTTAGCCGCGCCGGCCGTCGGCGCGGCCGTCGGGGCGCTCGTCACTCTGCTCGGTGGAACCCTCGCGCTCGCATCGCACAGCGTTACTTCCGGTCTGGTTGGCGCCGTGCGCGATCTGGACGAAGCGGGTCTCGATGCCGGATTCCTCCATCGGATCTCGCGTCGGCTCCGCGCCAGCGGCGAGGTGGTCGTGGCGGAAGTTGAGGAGGAGCGGCAGCTGCCGCTTGATAGCCGCATCCTGGCACTTGGCGGGCGCATCTCCCGCCACCGGTTACTTCGCTCGCTCAGCGAGGAGCGCACGGTGCGGGAGCTGTCTGCATTGAGCGGCGAGTTGCACCGCCTACGTTCGGAGCCGAACGATATGGTGGGGGCTGCAGCGGGCGCACGCGTCAAGCGCGACCGCATGCACGAATTCCAGCGCTTGGTCGCCGAAACCCAAGCACTGGCGAGAAACCTGCGCAGCGAGGCAGCGGTGAAGGTTGCCGTCCTGCGTGCGCAGGCCGCACGCCTCGATGGTCCCGCGCGCCAGGCGGTCGAACAGCGTGCCGCAGTGGTGCGGTCCGACATGGAGGCTAGGGCGGCCAGGTTGGAACGCACGGCGGAGGCCGCTGGCGACTCACGCTTCGACCCGGGCCGGGCAGGCTGCGAGGATGACTTCGAAGGAGATGATTCTTGACATCGACACGAGTCGAGAAAGATGCAGGCAGTCGGTAGCCTTCGACGACCTGACAGGCGAGGGCTGCTGCGTGGGGTCCACTGCTCCGAACCATGCCTTCTCACCGGCAGAACGGCAGACGCACGGCGCGGAGTGGCCTCGACCGACACCGGCGCGAGCTTCAGGCAGCCAAGTACCAGCCTTCGCTCGGTTCAGGCGCCTACTGGCTCTTGTTCTTGCGGTTTTCGCATCCGCCTGCAGCGTCCCTGCGCGGCAGCCGGCCGTCCCGCATGCTGAGATCGAGGCCGCAACCGTGCTCGGCGGGCTGCCGAATGCTCGCTTCTGGGCCGACACCGAGGTGCCCGAACTGGCCGAGGAGGCGCTGCGGGCGCTCGAGCGCGAGCGCCGCCAGCTGGGGCTCGGCAAGAGCGATTGGCTGCCGCCTGCCAACCTCCTCGCGCTTTCGGGCGGCAGCGACGACGGCGCCTTTGGTGCTGGCTTGCTGGTGGGCTGGACGGCGGCGGGAGACCGGCCGGAGTTCAAGCTGGTGACCGGCGTCAGCACCGGCAGCCTGATCGCACCTTTCGCCTTCCTTGGTCCCGCCTACGATCAGCAATTAAGGGAGGTCTACACGGCCATCCGCCCGTCCGATGTCTTCCGGCGCCGCGGCTATCTCGAGATCCCGTTCGACGAGGCAATGAGCGACACGCAGCCGCTGCTCGGCCTCATCTCCCGCAATGCCAATGAGCAGATGCTGGCCGCCATCGCGCGCGAATACGACAAGGGCAGGCTGCTGCTGATCGGGACGACCAATCTCGACGTCATGCGGCCGATCATCTGGAACATCGGCGCCATCGCCGCCAGCGGGCACCCCGATGCGCTCCGGCTGTTCCGCAGCATCCTGCTGGCGTCATCCGCGGTGCCGGCGGTCTTCCCCCGGTACTGATCGATGTCGCCATCGGTGACCATCGCTACCAGGAGATGCATGTGGATGGCGGCGCGGTGGCGCAGCTTTTCTCTACCCGCCGGCGATCATGGCCAACCGCAACCTGCGCCGCAGCCCGCTGGCGCGCGAGCGGCGTGCCTTCATCATCCGGAACGCGCGCCTGGACGCCGAGGCTGTCGCCGTGGAACGGAGCATTTTCAGCATCGCCGGCCGCGCCATCTCCAGCATGATCCACTACAGCGGAAACAGCGACATTGTGCGGCTCCAGCTGACGGCGGCGCGCGACGGGGTCGATTTCAACCTCGCCTATATCGGGGAGGACTTCGTGGTGAAGCACAAGGACATCTTCGATCCTGTCTACATGCGGGCCCTGTTCGAGTATGGCTACCGCCTGGCCGCGCAGGGCTATCGCTGGGAGAAGGGGCACCCGCGCTTCCTGGCGCGGGTGGCCGTGCAATGAGCCGGACAGTTGCCGGGCCGACCGTCGCGGCAGGGACATGGTGGCGATCCCTCGTCGTCCTCCCGCTGATGGTCGGGCCGGTCGCCGACGCGAGCGCCCAGCCGCAGCCGATACCCTCCGCCACGATGGCGCCCGCGCTGGCCCCCTTGCCCATCTCGCAGGCCGCAACGCCGAAGGTGACGCCCGAGCAGCTCGAACGGTTGCTGGAACCCTTCGCCGGCGCGCCGCAGGATGTCCTCGCGGTCGTGCTCGACGCCTGCCGCTACCCGACGGAGCTAGTGGCCGCGGCGCAATGGGCGGCCAAGCCGGTGGCCGAACGCGGACCGGCGGAGCAGGCCTGGCCGCCGCCGGTCCGGCTGCTCGCGGAACAGGCGCCGCGGACACTGCAATACCTGACCCAGGACATCGCCTCGACCGCCGTGCTGGGGGACGCCTTCCAGAACCAACCAAACGATGTCTGGCTGGCCTTCGGCCGCGTCACCCTGGCGGTGCAAGCCGGGGCCGAGCAGCAGCCGCCCCCGGCGGACACCGGCCCGCCGCCCCCCGCGAGTCAACTGCCCCCCGCGGACCCTGCGCGCGACAACGCCAGGCCGGCCGCCTCACCGCCTGCGAGGCCGCCGGCCGCGGAACCCGTCCAGGCCGCACCGGTCCCGAGGGAGGCCCCGCCAGTGGTGGTCGAGACCCCGCCGGGGAGCGCCGTCACCACGGCACCCGCCGCGCCGGTCACGGTCGTCACCACCCCGGCGCCGGTCGCCACCGTGGATCCCGTCGGCTCCGCCCTGGTGGGCGGCATGATCGGCCTCGGCGCCGGGCTGCTGATCTCCGAACTGGTGCATGACGACGACCATTGGGGGCGCCGGGCTACGGCTATGGCTACCGCCCGCCCTATGCGGTGCCGCCGCCCTATGCCCCCTATGGCGGGGCGCGCGCCGACGCCGCGCGGGTGATGCAGGAGGATCGCCAGGCGGCGGCACGCGTGCGGCAGGAAGACCGCCAGGCCAGCCTCGACGCGCGGCAGCAGGACCGGCAGGCGAATGCCGCGGACGGACGCGAGGCCGCCGGCGAGCGAGCGCAGCAACGGTCGGCGACGCGTGACGACCGACAGGCCGGCCGGCAGGATGCCGGCGCAGCCCGCCAGGCAACGCGCGACGATCGCCAGGGCGGCCGGCAGGAAAGACGACAGGAACGCCAGCAGCAACGCGGCGATGCCGGCGCCAGGCCGCGGGCGGAGCAGCGCTCCGCCATGGGCGGCGCCGGCCCGGAACGCCGGGCGGCCGCCACAGCCGGCCAGCAACGCGCCGATTTTGGCGCCCGGGAGCGACCCGCGGCGGCACAGCCACGCTCGTCGCCGCCGGCCACGCGCACTGCGGACTGGGGTCCGGCCCGCGGCATGTCCGGCGGCGCCGACATCAGCCGCTCCCGCGCCCCGTCCGGCGGCTTCTCGGCCGGGGGCGGCGGCGGTCGTGCAGCGGCGGCCAGGGCCGGGGGTGGTGGCGGCGGTGGCCGCGCTGCAGCGGCGCGGGGCGGCGGTGGCGGTGGACGGCGGCGATAGGGGGAGACCGATGATGATTGTCAGCATGTACTGGCGGCGCGGCGCGGGGCGTTGGCTCGCCCCGCTCGGCCTCTGCCTGTCGATCCTCGCGCCGGATGGGATGGCGCAACCCATCAGCGGGCAGCCCGCCGCACGCAGTACCGCGGCGCCGGCCGGCGGCCAGGCGGCCCGGCAGCAACGCGCCTTCTATACGCCGGAGGCCGCGGTGAAGGCGCTGATCGAGGCGCTGCAGGCGCCGACCGACCTGCCGCTTCGCGACATCCTGGGTGGCCCGGTGCTCGATGCCGTGCCGCTTTCGGAGCGCCAAGCGGATGATCGGCGGCGTGCCGCGGGCGGCTGGCTGGCGCTACAGCCTTTCGTGATTGCGCCGGAGGAAGGCGGCCGCGCGACCGCGCTGTTCGGCGAGGCGCATGTGCCGCTGCCCGCCCTGCTGGTGCAGACGCCGCGTGGCTGGATCTTCGACCAGGCCGGCACCATCGAGGCCATGCGCAAGCGCCGGATCGGCGTCAACGAGGCGAATGCGCTCGAGGCGCTGCGGGCGCTGGCCGCGGCGCAAGCGCGCTACCGGCTTAGCGAACGCCGCACCGATAGCGTGCTGGAATATGCGCGCCGCATCCGCAGCAGCGGCCCCGGCAAGCTGGATGGGCTCACCTCCAGCGGGCAGGAGACCGTGCCCGGCCCCTCTACCGACCTGCTGAACCAGGCTTTCGGCCAGGCCGAGGGCGAGCCGGGCGATCCACGCCTGGTACCGCCTGCCGGTTATGCCTATCGGATCCTCACCGGCCAGGGTCCGCATGCCGAGGGCGGCGCGGCCTCCTACCTGGCCGGCGACCGGATGACCGAGGGCTTCGCGGTCGTCGCCTGGCCCGTGCGTCCGGGCGAGAGCGGGATCTCGACCTTCATCATGAACCACCGCAACACGATCTTCGAGCAGGAGCTCGGCAATCGCACGGTCGAGGTGGTGCGGCGCATGGCGGTGTTCGATCCCGGCCCGGGCTGGAATGCGGTCACCGGGAGCGAGTGACGGCGGGGGTCACCGCGCCCGGCGCAGGCTGAGCAGATAGGCGGTCAGCGCATCCGCCTCGGCCTGGGTCCGGTCGGTGTTCATCATGTGCATGTGCAGCCTGGTGACGAAGTCGCGCATCCAGGCTCGGGTGATCTTCGGGTCCTGCGCGATCACGACGAAGGCCGGCGCATCAGTCCATCCCGCGCCGCCATCGGGCTGGACGACATGGCAGCGGGCACAGTTCTGCTCAGCAATCCGCCGCCCTTCGGCGGGGGTTGCCGGCTGCGCCCAGGCAAGGGCCGGGATGGCGGCCAGGGCAAATACGGCCAGCAGCCCCGACACGCTGCCAGGCTGACATTTCGCTACCATGCAAATCTCCTTCCGGGTCAGTTCGCCGGCACCGTCAACAGCGGTGCCTGCGGCGTCACGCCGGTCTCGGCCAGCGAGAAGAACAGCATCATGATCGAGAGCGCTCGCTTCGAGCGGTAGTCGCGGTCGTCGATCCAGTACCAGGTGTCGTGGTGCCGGACCGCGGCGAAGCTGTCCGCCGGCCTGTCCGGCCCGGCAAGGACCCGGACCAGCGGCCGGTCACGCGGATCCTCGGCGTCGGCGGGCCGGGCGGAGGCGGCGGTGCGGCCCTGCGCGACATGCTCCGCCGGGACGTCGATGCCGAGCGCGATCTCCAGCAGGATCTCCATCATCGACCGCGACAGCACGGCGAGCTCGCCGCCATCGCGCGGCACCGCGCCGAAGACGAGCGTCATCTCACGCGGGCGGTCCTGGGCCAGGCCCAGGATCTCTCGTACCCGCTGCAGGTCCTGGTCGATCGCCACCGAGCGGCGTGCCGAGAGCACCACCCGCGCCGTCTCGACCGGTCCGTTCTTCTCCAGGCGCAGGCTGACCGAGCCCGAGACCTGCAACCGGCGGAGCGCGTCGAGCAACGGGTAGAAGGCGGGATCGGCGGGACGGCTTACGCCGCCCACACTGGAACGGTTGAAGACGCCGTTCAGCGCCTTGGTCGTGACCATCAGGATGAAGTCGGCGGGAAAGCCGGTCTGGATCAGCTCGAAGATCGCGCTCGGCGGGATGGGCCGCAGCAGGCTGCGGGTGAAGCGCTCGCCGGTCAGCGGCGCGTAGGAGATGGTGGGGCGGTCGAGATAGGTGCCGCTGGCGCCGAGGGTGGCGAGGCTGGACGGGATGGTGTTGGTCCGGTCGGAGCTGACCTGCCCGCCGGCGGAGAGCTGGCCCTGCAGGCCGTAGCCGCTGATGATCGAGGAGATCTCGAGGAAGGTGGGCGCATCGCCGTAGCGCAGCCGCACGATGTTGAGCAGCGTCTGGTCCTTCCAGGACTCGCCGATCGCCGCGAGGTAGCCCAACCGGTCGCGTGGGACGGTGGCCGGGCCGATCGAGGCGCAGCCCGCCAGGGCGAGCAGGGACAGCAGCACCGGCCGGCGGGCAGGCACCCCGCCGCGCCCTCAGTCCGGATCCAGGCGGAACAGGTGATAGCCCCAGGCCGGCAGGTCGAGGTAGAGGCCGCGCCCGGTCAGCGCGTCCCCCTCGCGGCGGTAGCGCGCGGGACCGAGCAGGTCGACGAGGGTATGCATCCGCCCGCCGAGGGCCGGCATGGGCAGCCGGACGTAGCATTGCGCTTGGTGCGGCTGGAAATTCACTGCGCCCAGCAGGCGTGCCTCGCCCGCGTCCTCCCAGGCGAAGCAGACGAAGCCGTCCCAGCTGCCGTTTCCCGGCCAAGCCTCGGTGGGCTCCAGCAACCGCCAGGCGCCGTCGCGCAGCGCCGGGTCCCGCAGGACCTCGAGCAGGCGGGCGTAGAAGGCGCCGACGGCGGGGTCCGGCGGCTCGGCCGGTGCGCGGTCGAGATGGATCGGGACGCGCCTGCGGCGTCCCTCGAACTGGCCCTGGTGGAAGAAGCGCAGGCCCGGCGTCAGGAAGGCCAGGGCGGCCGCGGCCCGGTGGACCTCCCAGGGGAAGGTGCCGGCGGCGCGTGGCTCGTCATGGTTCTCGAGGAAGCGGACCAGGTGGCGCTGATAGTCGAGGCCCGCGCGCAGGTGTTCGCGGATGCCGCGGCCATTGCCGCCGACCGCGCGGTCGTACAGGGTCTTGTCGTAGGCGTAGTCGAAGCCCTGCTGCATCATGGTCCATTCGAGGTTCCAGTAGACCTCCGCCATGAAGACGAAGCCGGGCCGCGTAGCCCGGACCGCCTGGATGGCATCGGGCCAGAAGGGCTGGGCGGCGATGCCCCAGCTCCGCTGGAACACCTCCGGCAGGATCAGCATCGCCATGTCGCAGCGCAGCCCGTCGCAGAGCGCGGCGGCGGCCAGCAGCTCGCCGCGCATCGCCGCCTGCGTCGCCGGGTTGCCGTAGTCGAGCTGCAGCGTATCCGGCCAGCCCGGGAAATAGGGATCGCGGCCATGCGCCAGGATCGCCGGGCCCTCGGCCGTCTCGATCGCCATGTAGTTGCCCGGCTCCCGCGCCAGCGCCGCCTCGCTGCCATGGACGAACATCCCGGGCCGGTCGTGCGCCCAGGAATGGTCCGGCGCCATGTGGTTCGGGACAAAATCCAGCATCAGCCGCAGGCCGCGCGCATGCAGCCGGTCCCGCAGCCGGACCAGCGCGGCATTGCCGCCTAGCGCCGGGTGCACGGCATAGGCGGTGACGGCGAAGCACGACCCGCAGATGTCGCGCTCCTCGAGGTCCGGCAGCAGCGCCTCGAACTCGCGCCGCCATTCGGGATTGCCGCGGGAGACCTGCCGTCCCGCCTCCCCCGTGCTCCAGACGCCGAGGCAGTAGAGCCAGTCGAAGCCCTGCGCGGCGATGTGGTCGAGCTCGGCATCCGGCAGGTCGTCCAGCGTCGCCGGGCGGCCAAGCGCCGCCTCCAGCGCGCGCAGGCGCAGGCGGGTGTTGAGCTGGAAGAGCGCGGGGTAGCGCGGCAGCGGCGGCAGCCGACCCGATGCGGCGTCGAGCGTCCGGGATGTCGGTGCGATGTCGGGCATGGATGTCTGCTCCACCGGAATCTGGCGCGGATCAGCCGGCCGGCACCGTCGTCGCGGGTCGGGCGGGGTGCACGGCCGCGGCCGGGGTGGGCTGGGCCAGGCCGCCGAAGGTGGCCACACCTCCTTCGGCCAGGAAGGCCTCCGGCGTCACCGTGGCGAAGAGGTGCATCAGGGTGGCGACCGTGCCGGTCCATCCGGTCTGGTGGCTGGCGCCCAGCCCGGCGCCGTTGTCGCCGTGGAAATACTCATGGAAGAGCAGGCAATCCCGCCAATGCGGATCGTCCTGGAATTTCCGCGTTCCGCCGAAGACCGGCCGCTCCCCCGCGGCATTGCGCAGGAATGTGCCGGCGAGCCGGCCGGTGATCTCCCGCGCCACCTCGAACAGGGTCAGCATCCGACCCGAGCCGGTCGGGCATTCCACGCGGAAATCGTCGCCGTGGAAGGCGTGGTGGATCAGCAGGGCGCGCACTAGCATGACATTCACCGGCATCCAGACCGGGCCACGCCAATTCGAATTGCCGCCGAACATCCCGGTATCGGATTCCGCCGGAAGATAGCCCACCCGGAATTCCTGGCTGCCCACCTGCAACACGTAGGGTTCCGCCGCATGCCGGCGCGAGAGCGAGCGGATGCCGTGCGGGCCCAGGAACTCGGCCTCGTCCAGCATCACCGCCAGGATGCGGCGAAGCCGGGCCGCATCGACGATCGACAGCAGGTGCCGGCCGTTGTGCCCGACCTGATCCAGCGGGTGCACGAAACGCCGGAGCTCGGGCCGCTCCTCGAGCAGCCGGTGCACCCGCAAGGTGACCTCCGGCAGCAGCTTGCCAAATGCTGGCTCGAACACCGCCGCGGCGCAGAGCGGCAGCAGGCCGACGACGGAGCGCACCTTCAGCCGCTCCGCGCTGCCGTCCGGCCGGCGCAGCACGTCGTAGAAGAAGCCGTCCTGCTCGTCCCACATGCCGTCATGGCCCTGGTGCAGCATGGCCGAGCCGATCGAGAGGAAATGCGTGGCAGAATCGCAGGACCATGTCCTCGTAGAGCGGATCCTCGCGCGACAGCTCGGCGGCGATCTGCACCATGTGCTGGCAGAACACCGCCATCCAGGCGGTGCCGTCCGCCTGCTCCAGGTAGCCGCCCGTCGGCAGCGGCGCGGAGCGGTCGAAGACGCCGATGTTGTCGAGGCCGAGGAACCCGCCCTCGAACAGGTTGCGGCCAGAGCGGTCCTTGCGGTTGATCCACCAGCTGAAGTTCAACGACAGCTTGTTGAACTGGTAGGCCAGCCAGCGCCGGTCGCCCTTGCCGCCGCGCTGCGCCCGGTCGAGCTGGTAGAGGAAGGCCGTCGCCCAGGCATGGACCGGCGGGTTCACGTCCCCGAAATTCCATTCGTAGGCCGGCATCTGGCCGCTCGGGTGCAGGTAATTCTCACGCAGGGTGAGCTTGAGCTGGCCTTTGGCGAAGTTTGGATCGACCAGGCCGAGCGCCAGCGTGTGGAAGGCGAGGTCCCAGGCCGCGTACCAGGGGTATTCCCACTTGTCCGGCATGGAGAAGATGTCGGCATTGTCCATATGCGACCAGTCGGCATTGCGCGGCGCGCTGCCGCGCTCCGCCATCCACTGCCGCACGTCGTATTGGTAGTACTGCTTGCTCCAGAGCATGCCGGCGAGCGCCTGGCGGTAGACCCGGGCTTCGTCTTCGGTGAAGCCGGCCGGCGAGACGGCACGGTAGAAGGCATCGGCCTCGTCCTGGCGGGCCTCGAAGCAGCGCTCGAACTCGGTGCCGAAGGGGGCGGTGCCGACATCCGCGTCGCGCAAGCGGAGCCGCAGCACTGAGCAACCGCCGGGCGGGATGGTGACTTCCCAGTGCATGGCGCCCTTGGTGCCGATCCGCTCGGGGTTCACCGCGGCCTGCCGGCCTTGCACCACGCAGTCGTTGATGCCGTCCTTCGGGAAGGGCGTGCCACCCGGGCGGCCGAAGATCCGCGCCTCGTTCGTCTCGTTCTCGACGACGAGGACCGGCAGGTCCTCCCGCTCACAGAGCAGCACCCTGCGCCCGAGCAGCGCGTGCCCGGCCTCGAGCCCAGTCGCGCCGCGCACCTCGGCGGCACCTAGGCTGGGCTTCTCCGTCCCCCCGGCCAGGACCAGGTGTTGCGGAACCAGAGCGTCGGCAGCAGGTGCAGAGTCGCGGGCTCCGGCCCGCGATTGTACGCCGTGATGCGGATCAGCACGTCGTCTGCCGCCGCCTTGGCGTAGTCGACGACGATGTCGAAGTAGCGGTCCTCATCGAACACGCCGGTGTTCAGCAATTCGAATTCGAAATCCTGCCGGCCGCGGCTCCGGTTCTCCCGGACCAAGCGGTCATAGGGAAAGGCGGCTTGCGGGTACTTGTAGAGAAAGCGCATCCAGGAATGCGTCGGCGTGCTGTCGAGGTAGAAATAGTATTCCTTCACATCCTCGCCGTGATTGCCCTCCGCATTGGTCAGGCCGAACAGCCGTTCCTTCAGGATCGGGTCCTTGCCATTCCACAGGGCGAGCGCGAAACAGAGGATCTGCCGGTCGTCGCTGATGCCGCCGAGCCCGTCCTCGCCCCAGCGATAGGCCCGTGACCGTGCCTGATCGTGCGTGAAGTAGTTCCAGGCATCGCCGCCGGCGCTGTAGTCCTCCCGCACCGTGCCCCATTGCCGTTCCGACAGGTAGGGACCCCAGCGGCGCCAGGCGGCATCGCCGTCACGGCATTGGGCGAGGCGTCCATGTTCCGCCGTCAGGGCCATGCTGCGTCCTCCTGCCTCGCCGTCGCCTGGCACCGGTCCGGCTTACGGCGCCGCGTGGCCTGCTCGGTCGATCGAGCGGAGGATAGAAGGCGGAATCCGGCATGCACGCGCCAAAGATGTCAGAATTCTCCGTCATCGCCGGCCGCCTCGAAGACCGGTTTTTTCGATAGGGCTTCACGCCACCCTCGCCCCAGGCTGCGCCTAGTCTGGCCCACACATCACGGCCCCGCGTCCCGCATCCGACCGCGGAAGCGGGGTGGTGCCACGAGACCCGGCCGCACCGTCCTCACCCCGGGGGAAGCATCCCGGTCAGCGCGCGGCAGGTGCAAGCGCAAGCGGGGACCAGGAACGGATGCAGAGACGATCGACAGACACCGCGACGGCCCGGCGCCTCACTCAGGCGCGAGATCGTCCGGGGCGCGGCAGGGCGAGGCCTGGGCGGCATCCTAATCGGGCTCCTCCTGCTCGGCTGCAACGAGAAGGAAACGGCCGCGCCGACAGCCACCCCGGCCGCGGCCCCGACGGTGATCGTTGCTTCACTAGAACGGCAGGCGGTTGCGCAATCGATCGAATTCGTCGGACGGGTGGAGGCGCTGGAGAAGGTGGACATCCGCGCCCGCGTCACTGGTTTCCTGCGTGACCGACATTTCCAGGATGGCCAGATGGTGCGGGCGGGCGACCTCCTCTTCACCATCGAGCGCGAGCCGTTCGAGGCCGAGGTCGGTGTCAAGCAGGCGAAGATCGAGAGCGCGGAAGCCGCCCTCACCTATGCCGGATACCAAGTGGAGCGTGGACGCGAGCTGGTGCGGACCAACGCCATCCCGCGCGCGACACTCGACCAGCGCATCGCCGAGCAGGGCATCGCGGCGGCAACGCTCTCTGGCGCCAAGGCCGATCTGCGGCTGGTCGAGGTCAACCTCGGCTATACCGAGATACGCAGCCCGATCGACGGGCGGGTCGGCCGCGCTGCCATCACCCGCGGCAACGTCGTCGGTCCCGATTCCGGTGTGCTCACGGTCGTGGTGCGGCAGGACCCGGTGCGGGCCACCTTCCCCGTGAGCCAGCGCCAGCTGCTCGACATCCGGAAGGACGCCCGGGTTCGCGGACCGGAATCCCTGCGGGTGCGGGTGCGGCTGCCGAATGGCTCGACCTATGACCAAGTGGGGCGAGATCAACTTCATCGACGTGCAAACCGACAAGGCAACCGACACCGCCCTGGTGCAGGCGCAGATTCCCAACCCGGCCGGCATCCTCTCGGACGGCCAATTCATTGGCCTCACGGTGGAGGGCGAGGAACCACAACAGGTGCTGGTCATCCCGCAATCCGCGGTGCAGGTCGACCAGGCCGGAACCTTCGTCCTGGTCGTCACCAAGGACAACAAGGTCGAGCAAAGGCGGGTGAAGATCGGGCGCGGGCCGGCCGGGCAGGCGGTCGTCGATAGCGGCATCGAGCCCGGCACCCTGGTCATCACCGAGGGTGCGCAGCGGGCGCGGCCCGGCGCTCAGGTCGTGCCCAAGCCGGCAGCCGAGCCGCCGGCAGGCGGCCCTATTTTGGTTCCGGCGGGGTAAGGCGGCATGATCTCCAAGGTCTTCGTCGACCGGCCGCGGCTTGCGGTCGTCATCGCCATCGTCATGGTCATCGCCGGCGCGATCTCGCTGAAGCAGATCCCGCTGGCTCAGTTCCCCGACATCGTCCCGCCGCAGGTCGAGGTGACAGCGCGCTTCCCCGGCGCATCGGCCGAGGTGGTGGAGGCGACCGTCGGCCAGCTCCTGGAGAGCAAGGTCGTCGGCGTCGACAAGATGATCTACATGAAGTCAACCAGCGGCAATGACGGCAGCTACACCCTGCTTGTCAGCTTCGCCCTCGGCACCGACCCGGACCAGAATACGGTCAACGTCAACAACCGGGTACAGTTGGCGGTGCCGCGACTGCCGGCCGAGGTCCAGCAGCAGGGCCTGTCCATCAAGAAGAAATCCTCGGCGATGCTGCAGGTCATCTCCCTGCGGTCGACCTCCGGCGCGCAGGACCCGCTGTTCATCAGCAACTATGCGACGATCAACATCCTCGATGAGCTCAAGCGGATCAACGGCGTCGGTGACGCGCTGATGCTCGGCCCGCTCGACTACTCGATGCAGATCTGGTTCGAGATTGACCGGTTGACCGGGCTGAGCCTCACCCCTGCCGACATCGTCGCGGCCATCCAGAAGCAGAACCGGGTCGCGCCGGTCGGCCGAGATCGGCGCGCAGCCGATCAGCAAGGACTCGTCCTTCCAGCTCAATATCCAGACCCAGGGACGGCTGGTGGACCCCGAGGAATTCGGCGCCATCATCGTCCGGGCCAATCAGGACGGCTCGGTCCTGCGGGTGCGAGACGTGGCGCGCTTCGAGCTCGGGGCGCAGATCCTGGATGTCGAGACGCGGACCAACGGCAAGCCGGCCATCCTGATCGCCACCTACCTGGCGCCGGGTGGGAATGCCGTCGGCACTGCCGAGCAGATCAAGCACACCATGGCGGAACTCGGCGGGCGCTTTCCGGAGGGGCTGGAATATCAAATCGTCTACGACACGACCATCTTCGTCGAGCTGACGATCGAGGAGGTGATACACACCCTGATCGAGGCTTTCGTGCTGGTCGTCATCGTGGTGTTCCTGTTCCTCGGAAGCGTCCGGGCAACCATCATTCCCTTGATCGCCGTACCGGTCAGCCTGATCGGCACCTTCGCCGTGCTGCTGGCCATGGGCTATTCGGCGAATACCATCTCCCTGCTCGCCATGGTGCTGGCGATCGGCATCGTCGTCGACGACGCCATCGTGGTGGTCGAGGCGGTCGAGGCGACGATGGATGAATTTCCGGCGCTGACGCCCGCGGAGGCGACGAAGAGAGCGATGGAGACGATCACCGCGCCGATCATCGCCATCACGCTCGTCCTGCTCTCGGTCTTCGTCCCGCTCGCCTTCATCCCCGGCATTTCCGGCACGCTGTTCCGGCAGTTCGCGGTCACCATCAGCGTCTCGATGCTGCTCTCGGCGATCAACGCGCTGACGCTCTCGCCTGCCCTGTGCGGCGTGATGCTGAAGCGCCACCACGGCGCGAAGCGCGGGGTGATGGGCTATGTCTCCCGCGGCATTGATTGGGTGCGGGACGGCTATGCGGCGCTCGTGGCGCGGCTGGTCCGGGTCGCCGTGCTCGGCCTCGTGCTGCTGGCGGTCGTGATGTACGGAATCGTCGCGGTCGGCAGCCGGACGCCGATCGGCTTCCTGCCGCAGGAGGACCAGGGTGCCTTCTTCGTCGAGCTTAAGCTGCCGGAGGGCGCCTCGCTCAATCGTACGCGCGAGGTCGCGCTTCAGGTCGAGGAGGCGATCGGCCGCCTGCCCGGGATCCAGTACGTCAGCACGGTCACCGGGTTCAGCCAGTTGAGCGCGCTGGCGCAGTCGAACAGCGCATTCTTCATCGTGACGCTGGCTCCGTTCGAGCAACGCAAAGCGGCCGAGGCCAAGGTGAACGGCTTGCTGGCGGGCGTTCAGCGCGAGACCGCCGATATTGCGGCACAGGTCATCCCGTTCAACCTGCCGCCCATCATCGGCCTCGGCACCGCCGGCGGCTTCGAATACCAGTTGCAGAACATCGAGGGACGGCCAGCCTCGGAGATGGCCGGGGTCATGCGGGCCTTGGTGTTGGCCGCCAACCAGGACCCAGCTCTGCAACGTGTCTTCTCGACCTTCGCGGCGAACACGCCGACGGTCTTCCTGACAATTAACCGCGAGAAGGCACAGGTCCTCGGCGTACCCATCGACAGCATCTTCGCTGCGCTGCAGGCATCGCTCGGCAGCGCCTATGTGAACGACTTCAATCTGTTCGGCCGGACCTGGCAGGTGAACATCCAGGCTGAGGCACGCGACAGGCTGGCGATCACGGACATCTACCGCGTCCACGTCCGCAGCGCGGCTGGCGAGATGGTGCCGGTCCGCGCGCTCGCCGAGGCGCGGATCGAGTTCGGGCCACAGACCGTGATTCGTTACAACAATGTCCGTAGCCTGACCATCAATGGCGAACCGGCAACGGGCCGCAGCAGCGGCGATGCGCTGGCCGCGATGGAACGCCTGAGCCAGGAGACGCTGCCGCGCGGCTACAGCTTCCAATGGACTGGCACCGCCTACCAGGAAAAGGCTGCTGGCGGGCAGACCATCATTATCCTGGGGCTGGCGGTGTTGTTCGCCTTCCTGTTCCTGGTCGGGCTGTACGAGAGCTGGACGATCCCCGTGCCGGTGCTGCTCTCAGTGACCGTCGGGGTACTCGGATCCATCGCCGCTGTGGGCGCCTCAGGCCTCGCGCTCGACCTCTACGCCCAAGTCGGGATCGTCGTGCTGATCGCGCTGGCTGCGAAGAACGGTATTCTGATCATTGAGTTTGCCAAGGAGCAGCGAGAGCACGGGAAGAGCATTCAGGAAGCTGCGGTGCTCGGGGCGAAGCTCCGTTTCCGTGCCGTCATGATGACGAGCTTCGCATTCATCCTTGGCCTATATCCGTTGGTCGTGGCGTCGGGCGCCTCGGAGATCAGTCGTCGTGCGGTCGGTACCCCGGTTTTCTGGGGCATGTTGGCGGCCTCGACACTTGGTATCTTCGTAATCCCCGTCCTGTACGTCGTGTTCCAGTGGGTCCGGGAGCGCGTGAAGTCCGGGTTCGGCAGCCGGACGGCCGCGTTGGATCAGCACCTCGACCTGAAGGTACCGGGAGAATGACGAGGTGCGTGGGCATCGCGCGCCCACGGGCACCCAATCCGCGCCGCCGCGCCCTGCTGGGTCTTGCCTGCGGCACGCTTTTAGTAAGTCTTCCGGGCTGTTCCTTTCCGACCCGGCTTGCCGCCGTCCCACGCGGTCGCACAAGCGCGGCGACGGTGCTGGGCCTGCCAAACGAGCGCTTCTTCCCGGTCAAGGCTGCAGGCTAGGCGGCGCTCCAGCACGAGTTCATCGGCGCCGTCCAGAGCCAACTCGTGGCGAAGGACCTGCCATAAAGCGCGCTCCTGCCGGAGTTGGACCTGGTCGGCATTTCGGGTAGCGGTGAGAACAGAGCCTTTGGCGCGGGCGTGCTGAATGGCTGGACGAAGCGTGGGACCGTCTCGCCTTTTCGCTGGTCACCGGAATCAGCACCGGCGCACTTAGCGCACCATTCGCCTTCCTAGGCAGCGGCTGGGAGGCGCAGCTGAAGGTTGTCTACACCAATATTATCCTGGCTGACGTGCTCATCCAGTGCGGAGATGCCGCAGCAGTATGGAGCGATGGAATGGCGCATACCACTCCGCTGTTTCGCACCGTCTCACGCTGTGTTGACGAGGCGATATTGGCGGAGATCGGCCGTGCTTATGCCGGTGGGCGGATGTTGCCGATTGGGACTTCCAACCTGGATGCACAGGTGCCGGTGAATTGGAACATCGGCGCGATAGCCCAAAGCCGCCACCCGGCGGCGCTTGAGACCGTGGGCCGGATTCTGTGGGACACTTCGGCGACTCCAGGCGCCTTCGCGCCTATGCTGTTCGACGTCATGTTGGCAGAGCAGTCCTACCAGGAACTGCATGTCGACGGCGGCGCATTCGCTCAGGTGTTCCTCAATCCCGCCAGCGTATCGCAACTCCGCAGGAAGCGAATGGCCAAGCGCATACCGGTCGCGCCACTTCGGGCCTGGGTGATCCGCAAAGATTGGCCGGATCCCAAATAGGCCGCAGTGGACCGGCGTACGCTTGGTAGTGCCAGCCGCGCCATCACCGCCATGATTGCCGCGGGTGGCTTGAACGACCTGACACGGATCTACAATGCCGCCAAGTAGGATCGGGTAGACTTCAACATTGCCTTCATCGGACCGGATCTTACGGTAGAGTACGAAAAGCCCTTCGATCAGGCTTAGAGCCCATCCGGAAAGGAATTGAATCGCCTGAATCGGATGTGATTCGCTGTTCCTGCGGGCGATTCGCGGGAGGAGACGGATGGCATGGACGGCGGAACATCGGCGTGCGGCGGACCGGCGGGGGCTGCGCTATCCCTCAGATTTGACGGATGCCGAGTGGGCGCTGGTTGCGCCACTGATCCGGCCAGCGAAGCACGGCGGCAGGCCCCGCAAGGTGGACGTGCGCGAGGTGTTGAACGCGGTGTTCTACGTGCTCTCCGCCGGCTGCCAATGGAGCGCGCTGCCGAAGGACCTGCCGCCGAAGAGCACGGTTTGGGATTACTTCTCGCGCTGGGAATGGGAAGGCACCATCGAGCGCATCCACCACGCGCTCTACGTCGCGGTGCGCGAGGGTGCCGGGCGTGAGGCCAGCCCGACGACCGCGATCATCGACAGCCAGACGGCGAAGGGCGCGCAAAAGGGGCTCTACGCTCGACCCGTCCGGCTACGACGCGGGCAAGAAGGTCGTCGGCCGCAAGCGCCACCTGCTGACCGATACCATCGGCATGCTACTCGCGGTCATCGTGCATCCCGCCAACGTGCAGGACCGCGATGGCGCCGAGCCGCTGCTGCGCCAGGCGCGCAGGCTGTTCCCCTTTGTCGAGCGCATCATCGGCGATGCAGGCTATCAGGGGCCGAAGATGGCCGCCGCCGTCGCCCGCACCGGTACATGGAAGATGGAGATCGTGCGACGCTGCGATAGGCACCGCTTCGTCGTGCTGCCGAAGCGCTGGATCGTCGAGCGCACCATCGGCTGGATCAGCCGCAACCGGCGGCTGGCCCGCGACTTCGAGCGGCATTGCCGCATCGCCGCCGCCTTCGTCCGCATGGCCATGATCCGCATCATGCTTCGACGGCTGGCAACAAAGCCCTCAGCATGAACCCAAACTTCCCGGATGGGCTCTCAAGCCGGGTGACCGAGTGGACCTTGTCTACACCGAGTCTCTCGCGGTTGCTGTCGAGCCGGTGAGCAAATAGGTCGGATCGCGCTGAGCGGAGTGACGGATCGGAGCCCGTGGGAGATCGCCATTTTGGTGAGTGCGGGGCGGAACTGCGCATTAGCAGGATCAGCCATCGACACTGCTGACATCATTCACGAATCCTACAAAATGTTTCATGAGATAAATGGTTGTTCGGTATAAGCGGCTCCAAGCTCCCTGGACTCTCCTCGATTTCCTTGAGTCCTGCATGCGCCGCGTGGCGGCAGCGGCCTTACTGAATGGGGTTCGAAAGGGAACACCTTATTCCCCATCCCGCCCTGAAAGCAGTGTCATCTGAAACCGATTTGATCTCTGTCAAGGTAGCCTGACACTTCCCCGGGCAGCCTCTCCCCCACCGGCGGAAGCCGGGGAGGGCCCTGAGATGCGCATCGTCCTGATCCACCCGAACTACCATTCAGGCGGCGCCGAGATCGCCGGCACCTGGCCGCCGGCCTGGGTCGCCTATCTCTCCGGCTACCTGAAGGCCGCCGGCTTTGCCGAGATCACCTTCATCGACGCGATGACCGAGCGGCTCGACCACGAGCAGGTGCGCGAGCTGCTGGGCGCGCTGCAGCCTGACCTGGTCGGCTGCACCGCCATCACCCCGGCGATCTACGAGGCCGAGGCGCTGCTGCGCATCGCCAAGGAGGCCTGCCCGCAGGCGGTGACCGTGCTGGGCGGCATCCACGGCACCTTCATGTATGGCCAGGTCCTTGCCGAGGCGCCCTGGATCGACGCCATCGTGCGCGGGGAGGGGAGCAGGTGCTGCTCGACCTGGTCCGCTGCGTCGACGAAGGTCGCTGGCCGGCCGAGCGCGCGAGCGTCAAGGGCATTGCCTACCCCGAGGACGGCCAGGCGGTGGCGACGCCAGCCGCGCCGCCGATCGCCGACATGGACCGCATCACGCCGGACTGGGGCATCCTCGATTGGTCGCGCTACGTCTACACGCCGACCGGCACGCGCGTCGGCATCCCCAACCTGGCGCGCGGCTGCCCGTTCACCTGTTCCTTCTGCAGCCAATGGAAATCTTGGCGCGACTACCGGGTGCGCGACCCGCGCAAGGTGGTGGACGAGATCGAGGCGCTGGTGCGCGACCACCAGGTCGGCTTCTTCATCCTGGCCGACGAGGAACCCACCATCCACAAGAAGAAGTTCGTCGAGTTCTGCGAGCTGCTGGTCGAGCGCAACCTGCCGGTGCTCTGGGGCATCAATACCCGCGTCACCGACATCCTGCGCGACGAGGCGCTGCTGCCGCTCTATCGCAAGGCGGGGCTGATCCACGTCTCGCTCGGCACGGAAGCCGCGGCGCAGCTGAAGCTCGAGCGCTTCAACAAGGAGACCACGATCGCCCAGAACAAGCGTGCCATCCAGCTGCTGCGCCGGCACGGCATCGTCGCCGAGGCGCAGTTCATCGTCGGGCTCGAGAACGAGACGGCGGAGACGCTGGAGGAGACCTACCGGATGGCGCTCGACTGGAACCCGGACATGGCCAACTGGGCAATGTACACGCCCTGGCCCTTCAGCGACCTGTTCCAGGAATTGGGCGACAAGGTCGAGGTTTTCGACTTCTCGAAGTACAATTTCGTCACGCCGATCATGAAGCCGGATGCGATGGACCGAGCGACCCTGCTCGACCGCACCATGGCGAACTACCGGCGCTTCTACATGCGCAAGTCCTTCCTCGGCTATCCGTTCGAGCGCGACAAGGCCAAGCGGAGATACCTGCTCGGCTGCCTCAAGGCCTTCCTGAAGTCGGGCTTCCAGCGGACCTTCTACGACCTCGGCAAGGTCGGCTACTGGGGGCCGCAGACCAAGAAGTCGGTCGACTTCCACTTCGACGCGACGCGCACCATGGACGCCGCGGCGGCCCGCGCGCCGCACAACGCGATGTGGAAGACCATGCACCGGCCGAAGGCCAAGCTGCCGGCGGCGAACGTCAAGGCCTGCGGCGGCGGCACGGAGCAGCTGCCCGAAAGCGTCGAGTAGATGGACGGCGGCGCGCATTCCCTTGTCCCCGGGGGCGGCCGCATCGGCCCGAACGCCATCACCCGCATGGCCGAGGCGCTGCCGCGGGACGCGGTCGATGCGCTCTTCGCCGAGGCCGGGCTCGCCGGCTATCGCCGCGCCCCGCCCACCGGGATGGTGGCGGAGCGCGAGGTCGCGGCGCTGCACCGCGTGCTGCGCGCCCGGCTCGACCGCACGCACTATGCGGCGGCGGCGCGGGAGGCCGGGCGGCGCACCGCCGACTACCTGCTGGCCAACCGCATCCCGCGCCCGGTGCAGGGACTGCTGCGCGTCCTGCCGGCACCCCTTGCGGCGCGGCTGCTCTGCGCCGCGATCCGCCGCCATGCCTGGACCTTCGCCGGCAGCGGCGCCTTCGCCGCCCGGCCCGGCCGGCCGACCCTGCTCTCGATCGAGGGCTGCTCGCTCTGCCGCGGCGCGGCGCTGGACCAGCCGGCCTGTGTGTATTTCGCTGCGACCTTCGAGCGGCTCTTCGCCGCGCTGGTGCATCGCCGCGCCCGGGTGACGGAGGTGGCCTGCGCGGCGATGGGCGATCCCGCCTGCGTCTTCGAGGTCGCCTATACCCGCTGATTCACCTCGATCATGTTGCCCGCGGGGTCGAGCACGTAGATCTGCCGCATGCCGGCCATGGCATAGACACCGGCATCCGAGACCGTCACCCCGGCCGCCTCCAGCCGCGCCTTCACCGCGCCGGCATCCGGCACGCAGAAGGCGGGGTGGCCGCCGATCGAGGGATTGTGGGCGAAGCCGTTGCGCAGGGCGAAGCCGGGATCGGGGCGGATGATGTGCAGCCCGCTATTGTCGGTGCCGAGGGTCAGTACCGCGAGCTCGGCCGGGTCGATGCTGAAGTCGCCGCGCGCGGCCGGCGCCCGCCAGCGCCCCTCGGTCATGCCGGCCATCTCGACATAGAAGGCCGTCGCCTCCCGCACGTCGGCTGCCGGCAGGTTGACGTGGTGGAGGTGCCATGCCGCCGCGGCATGGCCCGGGCGCCGCTCACAGAAGGCGACGAGGTTCTGCGCGGGATCGAGCGTCCAGAGCGCGTCGGTCCCGAATTCGGCCGGCTCGGCCGCGAGGCAGGGAAGGCCCGCGCGGCCGAGATTGCCGGCGACTGCCGGCAGGTCCTCCACTGCGATCGCCACATGCCGCGCCCCGGCGGGGCCGAACAGCGCGCCCGCCGCGCGGGACAGCCTCGGCTCAGGCCGCTGCAGCCGCAGGCCAGGGCCGAATCCCAGTGTCCTCGCGTCGCGCTGCCGCGGCGTGCCGAGGCCGAGCAGCGTGCCGAAGAAGTGGCCGGATGCGGCGAGGTCGTGCGCCACGAGTGACGCCCCGAGGATGGACCAGGTCATGGCGGCTTTTCCTCCCGGGGCTGCAGGCTCTCACGCGCCGTGCGCGCCATCAACGCCAAGCCTGGGGAGGGAAGCTCATTCCCTCCCCAACAGGAGGATGCCGTCTCCCGGCCTTCCTAAACCACCACCCGCTTGTACAGGTGCCAGGTGGCATGCCCCAGCACCGGCATGACCACCGCCAGCCCGATGAAGGCGGGGATGCTGCCCAGAAGCAGCAGCACCGCCACCAGCATGCCCCAGATTGCCATCGGGACCGGGTTGGCGATGCAGGCCTGGACCGAGGCGTTGATGGCCGAGCCGATCCCGACCCGCGGCCGGTCGATCAGCATCGGCACCGACACCGCCGTCAGCACCAGCACGATCAGCGCGAAGACGAAGCCGACGCCGTTGCCGAACAGCAGCAGCCGCTGGCCCTCCGGGGTGGTGAAGGCGGCGTGCACCATCTCGCTGAAGCCCATCGGCGGCAGGTGGCCGAGGGTCGCGTTCCAGATCGCCTGCGCCACCGCCACCCAGGCGACGAAGATCGCCATCAGCAGGACGCCGAGCATGGCGATCTGCGGCAGGTTGGGGTGGCGCAGCACCGCGAAGGCGGTGAGCCAGGACACCTCATCCCCCGCCTCGCGCCGCCGGCTGATCTCATAGAGCCCGACGGCGGCAATCGGCCCGACCAGGCTCAGCCCGGCGACCAGCGGCCAGAGCAGCGGCAGCAGGTCGCCGCCGGAGAAGGCGCGTGCCGCGACCAGCCCGACGATCGGGTAGAGCACGCAGAGGAAGACGAGCTGCGTCGGGATGGCGCGGAAATCCTCCCATCCCTGGCGCAGTGCAAGGCGGAGATCGGCGGTGCCGATGCGGCGGATGCCTGCCTCCGCGACATCGGCAGCCAGGCGGTCATTGGTCCAGGCATCAGCCATAGCGCAACCCTTCCCTTCTCGCCGCGCCGCGCGCGGCCTTGCCGTGATCCAGATGGACCCGGGGCGGCGCCGGCCATGGAGGGGCGGGAGCCGCCACGCGAGCCTTAGCGGGGGAGATATGGCGCCTTTCCACCAGAGGTCTTGGTTCACGACCCGGCGAGGCGTGGATTCCGGTTGACGGATATGTCCATTCAAGTTGACAGTTAACGATGACAATAAGGCCCGACACGCATCCGGGCCGGGGAGATCGCCAGATGGACGCCGTCACGCGGATCGAACGGGCCCTGTCCGCCGCCATCGGCCTGGCGGAGGGGCCGGGCTGCCCGCCGCGCCTCGCCCTGGCGATGCGGCATGCCGTCTTCCCGAAGGGCGCCCGGGTCCGGCCGCGGCTTTGCCTGGCCGTCGCCGGCGCCTGCGGCGACGACGCCCCGGCCCTGGCCGAGGCCGCCGCCGCCTCGATCGAGCTGCTGCACTGCGCCTCGCTCGTGCATGACGACCTGCCCTGCTTCGACGACGCCGCGACCCGGCGCGGCCGGCCGAGCGTGCATGCCGCGCATGGCGAGCCGCTGGCGGTTCTCGCCGGCGATGCGCTGATCGTCCTGTCCTTCCAGCTGCTGGCCCGCGCGGCGCACCAGGCGCCGGCCCGGCTCGGCGCGCTGGTGGCGGTCATCGGCGATTCGGTCGGCGTGCCGCGCGGCATCGTCGCCGGCCAGGCCTGGGAGAGCGAGCCGCGCTGCGACCTGGCGCAGTACCAGCGGGAGAAGACCGGCTCGCTGTTCGCCGCCGCCACCGCCGCCGGCGCCGCCGCGGCGGGGGCCGATGCGGCGGTCTGGCGGCTGCTCGGCGACCGGCTGGGCGAGGCCTACCAGGTGGCAGACGACCTGCGCGACGCGGTCGAGGACGAGTCCGAGATGGGCAAGCCCGCCGGCCAGGACGCGGCGCATCATCGCCCCAGCGCGGTGCTGCAGTATGGCCTGTCCGGCGCCATCGCCCGGCTCGAGGACCTGGCGGCCGAGGCGGTCGCCGCCATCCCGGACTGCCCGGGGGCCTCGGCGCTGCGCGCGGTCATCCTGTCGGAGACCCGCCGGCTGCTGCCCCGCAAGCTGTCCGTCAACGCGGCCTGACAGGGTGTCGGGTACCGCCGCCATGGTGCCGCCCGGCCTGCCGGAGCGGCTCCGCGACCTGTACGACCGGCTGCTGGCCAGCCCGCGCTTCCGGCAACTCGCCACACGCTTCCCGCTGACCCGGCCCATGGCCCGGCGGCGGGTGCGGGCGCTCTTCGACCTGTGTGCCGGCTTCGTCTACACCCAGACCCTGCTCGCCTGCGTGCGGCTGCGAGTCTTCGAGATCCTGCGGGACGGGCCGGTCGCGCATGACGCGCTGGTCGCGCGGCTGGGGCTTTCCGCCGAGGCCGCCTCGACCCTGCTGAATGCCGCCGAGTCGCTGAAGCTGCTGGCGCGCCGCCGCGGCGGGCGCTGGGGCCTGGGCGCGCTCGGCGCCGCCATGGTCGACAATCCCGGCGTGACCGCGATGGTCGAGCACCATGCGCTGGTCTACCGCGACCTTGCCGACCCGGTCGCGCTGCTGCGGCGCGACCGCGGCGGCAACGGGCTTTCGGGCTACTGGCCCTATGCCGAGGTCGAGCGCCCCGCCGCGCTGCCGGACGCGCAGGTCGCCGCCTACACCGCGTTGATGGCGGCGTCCCAGCCCTTCATCGCCGAGGAGGTGCTGGCCGCATACGACTTCTCGAGGCACCGCTGCCTGCTGGACCTGGGCGGCGGCGACGGCAGCTTCCTGCGCGCGGTCGCGGCGCGACACGCCGATCTTCGCCTGATGCTGTTCGACCTGCCGGCAGTGGCCGAGCGCGGCCGCGCCGCCTTCGCCGCGGCAGGCCTGGCGGATCGCGCCGAGGCCTTCGGCGGCGACTTCACCGAAGACCCGATGCCGGCAGGCGCCGACATCGTCTCCCTGGTGCGGATCGTGCACGACCACGACGACGGAAAGGCGCTGGCCATCCTGCGCTCCGCCCGCAGCGCGCTCGCCCCGGGCGGCACCCTGCTGGTGGCCGAGCCGATGTCCGGCACGCCGGGCGCCGAGCCGATCACGGAAGCTTATTTCGGCTTCTACCTGCTCGCCATGGGCACCGGCCGGCCACGCAGCGCCGAGGAATTGGCCGCGCTGCTGCGCCAGGCCGGCTTCGCCGCGCCTACCCTGATGGCAACCCGCACGCCGCTGCTGGCGCGCGTCATGGTCGCCAAGGCGGTTTGAGATATGTCAAACGACCTTGACACTTCAAGCCGTCAATATATCCTGACATCGGACTGGACATGGGAGGTCCAAGCAATGGACACCATCGCCGTCCTGCTGAGGGGACCGGAAGATCTGGGCCTCGAAAGGCTCGACCTCACACCCCCCGGCGCGGACGATGTCGTCGTCGCGGTGGAGTGGAGCGGCATCAGCACCGGGACCGAGCGGCTGCTCTGGTCCGGCCGCATGCCGCACTTCCCCGGCATGGGCTACCCGCTGGTCCCCGGCTACGAATCCGTCGGCCGCGTCACGCAGGCCGGCCCTGATGCCGGCCGCCGGGTCGGCGAGCGGGTCTTCGTCCCCGGCGCGCGCTGCTTCGGTCCTGTTCGCGGGTTGTTCGGCGGCGCCGCGTCGCGGCTTGTCGTGCCCGGCGCCAAGGCGGTGCCGGTCGGCGAGGGGTTGGGCGAGGCGGGCGTGCTGCTGGCGCTGGCCGCCACCGCCCATCACGCCACCCTGCCGGCGCCGCCCATCCTGAACTGATCATCGGCCATGGCGTGCTGGGCCGGCTGTTGGCCAGGCTCGCGATCGCCGCCGGCGCGCCGCCGCCGACCGTCTGGGAAAGCAACCCCGGCCGCCGCGACGGCGCCGACGGCTACCGGGTGGTCGATCCCGCGAGCGACGACCGCCGCGACTACCGCGCCATCTGCGACGTCTCGGGCGACCCGAAGCTGCTCGACACCTTGATCGCCCGCTTGGCGCCGGGCGGCGAGATCTGCCTGGCCGGCTTCTATGCCGAGCCGTTGAGCTTCGCCTTCCCGCCCGCCTTCATGCGGGAGGCCCGGATCCGCGTCGCCGCCGAGTGGAAGGCGCCCGACCTGCTGGCGGTGCAGGCGCTGCTCGCCGCCGGCCGAGCTCTGCTCGATGGCCTGATCACCCATGTCGCGGACGCGGCACGGGCCCCGGATGCCTACCGCACCGCCTTCACCGATGCGGGCTGCCTGAAAATGATCCTCGATTGGAGGGACTGCGCATGAACGTGGCCGTCGGCAAGACCCCGTCCGAGTCCCCCAAGGCCAGCATGGCCGAGGCGTTGCGCGCCGAGGCGGCGCAGGAGCCGGACGCCGTCCATACCGGGCCGGTTAGGAAGGAAACCCAGGTCATCGCGATCTACGGGAAGGGCGGCATCGGCAAGTCCTTCACCCTGGCGAACCTGTCCTACATGATGGCGCAGCAGGGCAAGCGGGTCCTGCTGATCGGCTGCGACCCCAAGTCGGACACCACCTCGCTGCTCTTCGGCGGCCGGTCCTGCCCGACGATCATCGAGACCAGCAGCAAGAAGAAGCTGGCCGGCGAGCCTGTCGCCATCGGCGATGTCTGCTTCAAGCGCGACGGCGTCTTCGCCATGGAACTCGGCGGGCCGGAGGTCGGCCGCGGCTGCGGCGGGCGCGGGATCATCCACGGCTTCGAGCTGCTGGAGAAGCTCGGCTTCCACCAGTGGGACTTCGACTACGTGCTGCTCGACTTCCTGGGCGACGTGGTCTGCGGCGGCTTCGGGCTGCCGATCGCCCGCGACATGTGCCAGAAGGTGATCGTGGTCGGCTCGAACGACCTGCAGTCGCTGTATGTGGCCAACAACGTCTGCAGCGCGGTCGAGTACTTCAAGAAGCTCGGCGGCAATGTCGGCATCGCCGGCATGGTGGTGAACAAGGATGACGGCACCGGGGAGGCCGCGGCCTTCGCCGCCGCGGCCGGCATCCCGATCCTCTCGGCCATCCCGGCCGATGACGACATCCGCCGCAAGTCGGCCAATTACGAGATCGTCGGCACGCCGGGCGGCCCCTGGGCCAGCGTCTTCGAGCAGCTTGCGCAGCAGGTCGCCGAGGCCCCCCGCTGCGGCCGAAGCCGCTGACGCACGATGCGCTGCTCGGCCTGTTCAAGGGCGACGCGGTCGGCCGGGGCGTGGTGCTGAATCCGGCGACCATGGAAGACATGTGCGGCGCCGAGGTCATCGAGAAGCCGTCCCTCGAAGTCGTCTACGAAGGCGCCTGAGCATGGACGCGCTCCCTCCGAAGGTCGGCGGATGCCACGGTGGCCGGGAGACGATGCTGGCGGCCGCCGGCGCCGCGGGGAAGTCCGCGGCGATGGACCAGCTGGTGCGGGACTACCCGCGCGGCCCGCACGACCAGCCGCAATCCATGTGCCCGGCCTTCGGGTCGCTGCGCGTCGGGCTGCGGATGCGGCGGACGGCGACGATCCTGTCGGGCAGCGCCTGCTGCGTCTACGGCCTGACCTTCACCAGCCACTTCTACGGCGCCAAGCGCTCGGTCGGCTACGTCCCCTTCAATTCCGAGACGCTGGTCACCGGCAAGCTGTTCGAGGACATCCGCGACGCGGTGCATGAGACCGCGAAGCCTGAAGACTATGACGCCGTGGTCGTCATCAACCTCTGCGTCCCGACCGCCTCCGGCGTGCCGCTCGACCTGCTGCCGAAGCAGATCGACGGCGTCCGAGTCATCGGCATCGACGTTCCCGGCTTCGGCGTGCCGACCCATGCCGAGGCCAAGGACGTGCTCGCCGCGGCGATGCTGAGATATGCGCGGCTCGAGGCCGAAGCCGGCCCGGTCGCCCGGCCGCGCAACCTGGTCGAGGATGAGCGCACCGTAGCCCTGGTCGGCGAGCTCTTCCCGGCCGACCCGATGGTGGTGGCCGGCCTGCTGAAGCCGCTCGGCCTCGGCGTCGCGCCGCAGACGCCGTCGCGCGAATGGCGCGACCTCTATGCCGCCCTGGATGCCGAGGTGGTCGCCGCGGTGCACCCCTTCTACACCGCGAGCATCCGCGAATTCCGCGCTGCGGGACGCCCCGTTATTGGCTCCGGCCCGGTCGGCATCGAGGGCACCATGGCCTGGCTGGAGGCAGTCGGCCGCGCTGCCGGGATCGACGGACCGCGGATCGAGGCGGCGCGCCAGGCTGTCCTGCCGGCGCTGCGCGGCGCGCTCGCCGCCAACCCGATCAAGGCCCGCGTCACCGTCTCGGGCTACGAGGGCAGCAAGCTGCTGGTGGCGCGGCTGCTGATCGAGGCCGGCGCCGAGGTGCCCTATGTCGGCACCGCGCTGCCGAAGACCGAATGGAGCGCCGCCGACCTCGATTGGCTGACCGCGCATGGCGCGCATGTGCAGTACCGCGCCAGCCTGGAACACGATGTCGCGGCGATGGAGGACGTCCGGCCCGACCTCGCCATCGGCACCACGCCGCTGGTGCAGCGGGGCAAGGAGCTCGGCATCCCCTCGCTCTACTTCACCAACATGGTCTCCGCCCGGCCGCTGTTCGGGCCGGCCGGCGCCGGGTCCATGGCGGCGATCGTCAACGCGCAGACCAAGGGGCGCGAGCGGTTCAGCCGCATGGTCGGCTTCTTCGAGGGCGTCGGCACCAAGGACAGCGCGGGCTACGGCTTCGCCGGCAGGCCGTCCGACCCGCCCGGCTTCCGCGACCGCCAGCGCAAGATCCGCGCGGCGAAGGCGAAGGCGATCGAAGCGGTGGGGACCTGACCGATGCTCGTCATCGACCATGACCGCGCCGGCGGCTACTGGGGGCGGTCTACGCCTTTGCCGCGGTGCGCGGCCTGCGCGTGGTGATCGACGGCCCGGTCGGCTGCGAGAACCTGCCGGTGACGGCGGTGCTCCACTACACCGACGCGCTGCCGCCGCACGAGCTGCCGGTCGTCGTCACCGGGCTCGACGAGGACAGCCTCTCGAAGACCGGCACCGAAGGGTCGATGCGCCGCGCCGCGGCGACGCAGGACCCGGACCTTCCCGCCGTGGTGGTCACCGGCTCGATCGCCGAGATGATCGGCGGCGGGGTGACGCCGGAGGGCAGCAACCTGCTGCGCTTCATCCCCCGCACCATCGACGAGGACCAGTGGCAGGCGGCGGACCGCGCCATCAATTGGCTCTGGACCGAGTTCGGCGCGAAGAAGGGAAAGGTACGGCCGCGCGTCCGCAAGGAGGGCGAGCGCCCGCGGGTCAACCTCATCGGCCCGATCTACGGCACCTTCAACATGCCGTCCGACCTGGCGGAGGTGCGGCGCCTGGTCGAGGGCATCGGCTGCGAGATCAACCTGGTTTTCCCGCTCGGCGCGCATGTCGAGGATATCGCCCGGCTGCCGGATGCCGACGTCAATATTTGCCTATACCGCGAATTCGGCCGCAAGCTGTGCGAGGAGCTGGACCGGCCCTATCTGCATGCGCCCTTCGGCATCTTCGCCACCACCAATTTCTTGCGCAAGCTGGGCGAGCTGACCGGGCTCGACCCCGAGCCATTCATCGAGCGCGAGAAGCACACCACCATCAAGCCGATCTGGGATCTCTGGCGCAGCGTCACCCAGGACTTCTACGCCACCGCAAGCTTCGCCGTGGTGGCGACCGAGACCTATGCGCGCGGCCTGCGCCGCTTCCTGGAAGACGAGATGGGCGTGCCCTGCGCCTTCTCCTTCGCCCGGCGGCCGGGGATGAAGCCGGACAATGCGGCGGTGCGGGAGGCGATGAAGCGCAGCCCGCCGCTGGTGCTGTTCGGATCCTACAACGAGCGCATGTACGCCGCCGAGACGCGGGCGCGCTGCACCTACATCCCGGCCAGCTTCCCCGGGGCGATCATCCGCCGCGCCACCGGCACGCCCTTCATGGGCTATGCCGGCGCGACCTACCTGATCCAGGAATACTGCAACGCGCTATTCGACGCGCTGTTCCACATCCTGCCGCTCGGCACCGACCTCGACCGGGTCGAGCCGACGCCGGCGCGCCCGGCCGAGACCTGGGAGCCGATGGCGCAGGCGCTGCTCGAGCGGCACCTGGAAGCCGAGCCCTTCCTGCTCCGCATCTCCGCCGCCAAGCGACTGCGCGACCGCGCCGAGCGCGACGCGCGCGATGCGGCGGAGCCGACCATCACTGCCGCGCGCATCGCGCGCCTGCTCGCCGAGCTTGCCGAGGGACGCGTCGCGTGACCGCGCCCGGCGATCGCTCCGGTATCCTATCGCGCGCGGCGTTCGCCGTCGCGCCGATCCCTGCCGCGCGGGACCTGCGCGGTAACGGCCGCAAGGCCAGTTAGGAGGTCCGACACATGGCGGATTCCAAGGGACCCTCCGGTTTGACGGAGGACGAGGCGAAGGAAGTCCACAACCTGCTGATCAAGGGTTGGGCTTTCTCCGTCTTCGCGTCGATGGGGGCGCATATCCTGGTGTGGCTGTGGCGTCCGCTCGTTTACGGCGGCCAGGCAGTGCCGCCGGATTGGCGTTTCTTCTGAAGGCCGACGGGCGGCCGCATGGCCGCCTTGCAGCCCGCATCCTGGGGAGAAGAACATGTTAGATATGCACAAGATGTGGATGCTGTTCGATCCGCGTCGCTCGCTCGTGCTTGCGGCCATCGGCGTCATCGCCATCGCCGCGGTCATCCACTTCGCGGTGCTCAGCTCTGCCCCGCTATTGCGACCATCTCGGCTGGTGCGCGCCGACGGTGAACGCACAGCCGGGCGCCGTGGCCGCCCGTCCGCCCGCGCGGTAACGCGCCGGCGTCCGCTTCACGACAGTGGGCGGGACGGGCGGAAGCCCGCCCCAGCCCCTGTCGGAAGCATCCTGCGACGGCGTCCCCGCCGCCGCGCGGATGAGGGGATCATGCGATGTCCATGCTGAGCTTTGAGCAGAAGTACCGTGTCCGCGGCGGCACCCTGGTCGGGGGTGATCTCTTCGACTTCTGGATCGGGCCGTTCTGGGTCGGTTTCTTCGGCATCACCACGGCATTCTTTACCGTGATCGGCACCGCGCTGATCCTCTACGGCGCGGCCATCGGCGGTACGTGGAATCCGTGGCTGATCAATATCGCGCCGCCCGACCTGAAATACGGTCTCGGCCTGGCGCCCATGCGCGAAGGCGGGTTGTGGCAGGTCATCACGATCTGCGCGATCGGCGCATTCGTTTCCTGGATCTTCCGGCAGGCGGAGATCTCGCGGAAGCTCGGCATGGGGTACCACATCCCCGTCGCCTACAGCGTCGCGGTCTTCGCCTACATCTCGCTGGTGGTGATCCGGCCGGTGCTGCTGGGCGCCTGGGGGCACGGCTTCCCCTATGGCATCTTCAGCCATCTCGATTGGGTGTCGAATGTCGGGTACCAGTACCTGCACTTCCACTACAATCCGGCACACATGATCGCGGTGACTTTCTTCTTCACCACGGTGCTTGCGCTGTCGCTGCACGGCGCGCTCGTGCTCTCGGCGCTCAACCCGCCGCGGGGCGAGACGGTGAAGACCTCGGAGCACGAGAACAGCTTCTTCCGTGACTTCATCGGCTACTCGATCGGCACCCTCGGCATCCACCGGCTCGGTCTCTTCGTCGCGCTGTCGGCCGGCTTCTGGAGTGCCGTCTGCATCATCATCAGCGGGCCGTTCTGGACGCGCGGCTGGCCCGAATGGTGGGGCTGGTGGCTCAACCTGCCGATCTGGTCGTAAGGGGAGGGACCGATCCATGGCCGAATACCAGAACATCTTCACCCGGATACAGGTCGTAGGGCCTGCCTATCCCGGGGTGCCGCTGGGGCGCGACAGCGTCGAGCGGCAAGCCAAGACTGGGCACTGGCACCTGCTGGGGCGGCTCGGCGACGCGCAGGTCGGGCCGCTCTATCTCGGCATGACCGGGCTGCTCTCGGTCGTATGTGGCTTCATCGCCTTCGAGATCATCGGCCTGGTGATGCTCGACAGCGTCAACTGGGACCTCCGCCAGTTCGTCCGGCAGCTCTTCTGGCTGGCGCCTCGAGCCGCCGGCGCCGAAATACGGCCTGCGCTTCCCGCCGCTGAACGAGGGCGGCTGGTGGATCGTCGCCGGCTTCTTCCTCTCGCTCTCGGTCATCCTGTGGTGGATCCGCACCTATCGCCGGGCCCGCGCGCTGGGGATGGGGACCCATGTGCCCTGGGCCTTCGCCGCGGCGCTCTGGCTGTTCTTCGTCTGCGGCTTCCTGCGGCCACTGGCGATGGGGTCCTGGTCCGAGGCGGTGCCCTTCGGCATCTTCCCACACCTCGACTGGACCGCGGCGCTGTCGATCCGCTACGGCAACCTGTTCTACAACCCGTTCCACGCGCTCAGCATCGTCTTCCTCTATGGCTCGACCCTGCTGTTTGCCATGCACGGCGCGACCATCCTCGCGCTCGGCCGCTTCGGCGGCGAGCGCGAGATCGAGCTGGCGATCGATCGCGGCACGGCGGCCGAGCGGGGCGGGTTGTTCTGGCGCTGGACCATGGGCTTCAACGCCAGCTTCGAGAGCATCCATCGCTGGGCCTGGTGGTTCGCGGTGCTGTGCCCCCTCACGGGCGGCATCGGCATCCTGCTGACCGGCACGGTGGTGGACAATTGGCACCAATGGGCCATGCAGCACGCCTTCGCGCCGTCCTATCCGCCAGAGGCCTTCAACGCCCTGCCTGATCCTGCCCTGGGAGGTGCACGATGAGCTACGCCCTGAAAGCCGCCGGCGCCGCCGCGGCGCTGATCGGCGGCTTCGCGCTGCTCTTCACCTTCGAGCGGCCGCCGATGGATACCGTCCAGCTCGGCTATCGCGGGCTCGGCATCGAGCAGGTGGTGAACCCGCGGCTGGAACAGGTGACGCTGGCGAAGAACGCCATCCCGGCCGTGGTGCCGCAGGTCGGCGCGGTCGGGCCGAAGGCGGGCGCGATCTACAAGAATGTCCAGGTGCTGGGCGACCTCACGGTCACCCAGTTTGCCCGGACCATGGCGGCGCTCACCAGCTGGGTGGCGCCGGAGCAGGGGTGCAACTACTGCCACAACCCCAACAACATGGCCTCCGACGAGATCTACACCAAGGTCGTCGCCCGGCGCATGTTGCAGATGACCGCCCGGATCAATGCCGAGTGGAAGAGCCACGTGCAGGAGACCGGCGTCACCTGCTACACATGCCACCGCGGCCAGCCAGTGCCGGCCTATTCCTGGGCCCGCAACGACACCCCGCCGCGCGCGGCGGGTCTCTCGGTCGGCACTGCGGGGCAGAACCTGGCCAGCGGCTCGGTCGGCCTGACCTCGCTGCCCTATGATCCCTTCACGCCCTATCTCAGCGGCGATGCGCAAATCCGGGTGCAGACCCCGGCGCCGCGCGTCACGCCGGTGAAGCCCGGCATCAAGGATGCCGAGTGGACCTACGGGCTGATGATGCACATGTCGACCTCGCTGGGGGTCGTCTGCACCTACTGCCACAACTCCCGCGCCTGGTATTCCTGGGAGGAGAGCCCGCCGCAGCGGACCAACGCCTGGCACGGCATCCGCATGGTGCGGGACGTGAACAACAACTTCATCACCCCGCTGCAGCCGCAATGGGCCGCGAACCCCTACGGCCCGCCCACCGGCCCGGTCCAGCCGCGCGTTGGCCTGCATGGCGACCCGTTGAAGGTGAATTGCGGGACCTGCCACCAGGGCGCCTACAAGCCGCTGCTCGGCGTCTCCATGCTGCGGGACTATCCGGAGCTGAACGCCGTGACCAAGATCGACGCCCCGGAGCCGATCCGTCAGTAGGCCTCGGCCCGGCGCGCCGGGCCCGTCAAGGACAGGGCCGGGCCCCGCTGCGGCGGGGCCCGGCCCTTGGCAATCCCGGGGCTTCCAAGCGGCTTTTCCCACCCGCAATCGCCGCCGGGGTGGGTTGCGACCTTCGCCGCTTCGGTTATATCCATTCGCGGCTGCCTACCGTGCCCGACCGGCGCGCGGTGCCATTCGTCCGTCGCGTTGCCAAGGACGCCATCGCCGATGAGCTCGCTTGAACTGAACAAGGCCTTCGCCGCCGTCCTGACGGCTGGCATCACCTTCATGCTGGCCGGTCAGGTCGGCAAACTCCTGGTGCATGGCGAGCGTCCGCACGAAAGCGCCATCAAGATCGGCGAGACCGCCGCGCCTGCCGGCGCCCCGGCCGCCGCGCCCGCCGGGCCCGAGCCGATCGCCGGCCTGCTGGCGAATGCCAGCGTCGAGAACGGCCAGGGCATCGTCCAGAAGCAGTGCGCCGCCTGCCACACGCTGAACCAGGGCGGCAAGGCGGGCGTCGGTCCGAACCTCTACGGCGTCGTCGGCGCGCCGCATGGCCATATGGAAGGCTTCAACTACTCCGCGGTGCTGAAGTCGAAGCAGGGCCCCTGGAACTACCAGGAGCTGAACGAGTGGCTGTACAAGCCCTCCGCCTACGCGCCCGGCACCCGCATGGGCTATGCCGGCCTGAGCAATACGCAGCAGCGCGCCGACGTGATCGCCTATCTGCGCTCGATCTCGCCGAATGCCCCGCCGCTGCCGCCGGCAGGTGCCGCCGCGGCGCCCGCCGCTGCCCCGGCCGCTGCGGCAGCGCCTGCCGCCGCCCCGGCCGCGCCCGCTGCCGAGGCCGAGATCCCGGCCGTGGGCCCGCTGATGGCCAGTGCCGACCCGGAGAAGGGCGGCGCCCTGTTCCGCCGCCAATGCGCCGTCTGCCACAGCGCGAACGAAGGCGGGAAGAACGGCGTCGGCCCGAACCTCTATGACGTGGTCGGCAAGCCGCACGGCCACCTGGAAGGCTTCAACTACTCCGCCGCGCTGAAGAGCAAGCAGGGGCCCTGGAACTACGAGGAGCTGAACCACTGGCTGCTCGCCCCGGCCAAGTATGCCCCGGGCACCCGGATGGGCTTCGTCGGCCTGAAGGACGTGCAGGACCGCGCCAACGTCATCGCCTATCTGCGCAGCCTGTCGCCCAACCCGCAGCCGCTGCCCTGATCCGGGCCTGACCCCAACGAAAACCCCCGGCCGCCGCGAGGCTCCGGGGGTTTTTCATGCCCGGGCGCCGGCCCTGCGGCGCTACCGGCTGAGTTCCCGCGTCATCGCGTCGATCCCGCCGAGGGTCAGCGGGAACATGCGCTGCTCCATCAGCTTGTGCAGGATCTGGGCCGACTGGTAGCGCGGCCAGGCCAGTTCCGGCATGGGGTTCAGCCAGGCGCTGCGGCGGAAATGCCCGGTTATCCGGTCAAGCCAGACCTGGCCGGTCTCCTCGTTCCAGTGCTCCACGCTTCCGCCGGGCTGGATGATCTCGTAGGGGCTCATCGCCCCGTCGCCGACGAAGATCGCCTTGTAGTCCGGCCCGTATTTCCGCAGCACCTCGAAGGTGGAGACCTCGCTCTCCTTCCGCCGGCGGTTGTTGGTCCAGAGCCGCTCATAGGGGCAGTTGTGGAAATAGTAGTGCTCGAGGTGCTTGAACTCCGCCCGGCAGGCGGAGAACAGCTCGGCGCAGACCCGAATGTGGTCGTCCATCGACCCGCCGATATCAAGGAAGAGCAGCACCTTCACCGTGTTGTGCCGCTCCGGCACCATCTTCAGGTCGAGCGTGCCGGCGTTGTTGGCGGTCGCGCGGATGGTGTCGGGCAGGTCAAGCTCGGTCGCAGCACCTTGGCGCGCGAAGCGGCGGAGGCGGCGCAGCGCCAGCTTCATGTTGCGGGTGCCGATCTCGATGTCGCCGTCGAGGTCCTTGAACTCCCGCTTGTCCCAGACCTTCACGGCGCGCCGGTTGCGGCTTTCCTCCTGGCCGATGCGGACGCCTTCGGGATTGTAGCCGTAGGCCCCGAATGGGGAGGTGCCGCCGGTGCCGATCCACTTGCTGCCGCCCTGGTGGCGGCCCTTCTGCTCGGCCAGGCGCTGCTTCAGCAGCTCCATCAGCTTGTCGAAGCCGCCGGCGGCATCGATCGCCGCCTTCTCATCCTCCGACAGCAGCTTCTCCGTCAGCTTGCGCAGCCACTCCTCCGGCAGCTGCTGCATCGGGTCGCCCTCGGGCGGCTCCAGCCCCTTGAAGACCTCGCCGAAGACGCGGTCGAAGCGGTCGAGCAGGCGCTCGTCCTTCACCAGCGTGGCGCGCGACAGGTGGTAGAAATCGTCGACGCTGTAGTCGGCGACGCCCGACTTCATCCCCTGCAGGAGGGTGAGGTATTCGGTGATGCTGGCCGGGATGCCGGCGGTGCGGAGCGCGAAGATGAACTGGGCGAGCATCCTGGATCTCCCGAAGGAAGATCGGGGGAGAAGGTATTCTCCCCCGAGCCCCCCTCATCTATTTTTCCGAGTCGGGTCCCGACTCAGAGAAAGCGGTGAGTGGGGGTGGGGGAGAGAGGTAGCCCTCTCTCCCCCATTCTTCACCGCTGCCGCTGCCGGCTCAGGAACGCGAGCCGCTCGAACAGGTGCACGTCCTGCTCGTTCTTCAGCAGCGCGCCGTAGAGCGGCGGGATCGCCGTCTTCGGGTCCCGGCTGCGCAGCACCTCGGGCGGCAGGTCTTCGATCATCAGCAGCTTCAGCCAGTCCAGCAGCTCGGAGGTCGCCGGCTTCTTCTTGAGCTCCGTCACGCCACGGACCTGGAAGAAGACGTTCAGCGCCTCCCGCGCCAGCTCCTGCTTGATGTCGGGGTAGTGCGCCTGGACGATCTTCTCCATCGTCTCGCGGTCGGGGAAGCGAATGTAGTGGAAGAAGCAGCGGCGCAGGAAGGCGTCCGGCAGCTCCTTCTCGTTGTTCGAGGTGATGATGACGACGGGGCGGTGCTTCGCCACCACCGTCCGCCGCGTCTCGTAGACGAAGAACTGCATCCGATCGAGCTCGAGCAGCAGGTCGTTTGGGAACTCGATGTCGGCCTTGTCGATCTCGTCGATCAGCAGCACCTGCGGCCGGTCGGCCTCGAAGGCGTCCCAGAGCTTGCCGCGGACGATGTAGTTGCCGATGTCGTGGACGCGTTCGTCGCCGAGCTGGCCGTCGCGCAGCCGCGACACCGCGTCGTATTCATACAGGCCCTGCTGCGCCTTGGTGGTCGACTTGATGTGCCACTCGATGAGCGGATGGCCGAGCGAGGCGGCGACCTCGTGCGCCAGCACGGTCTTGCCGGTGCCTGGTTCGCCCTTCACCAGCAGCGGGCGCTGCAGCGCGACGGCGGCATTGACCGCGACCTCCAGGTCGCGCGACGCGATGTAGCTCTCGGTGCTCTTGAAGCCGGCCACGCCAGGCCCTCCCGCCATTTCAACCCTGAGAGTGTGGTCATCCGCCCGTCGCGGCAAGGGCATTGGCGGGAGGGCCGGGGCGGGTGTAAGCCGCGGGGCATCGGTTACGGCTTGGCCGGAGGGCTAGGATGAGCGACCCGATCACCGTTTCCCGCACGAGGCCGGACCTGAAGGTCGAGCGGCCGAAGCTGCACAAGGTGCTGCTGGTCAACGACGACTTCACCCCACGCGGCTTCGTGGTGCGGGTGCTGCGGGCGGAATCCCGCATGGCCGAGGAACAGGCCGGGCGGGTGATGATGACCGCGCATCGGCGCGGCGTCTGCGTCGTCGCGGTCTTCACCAAGGACGTCGCCGAGGAGAAGGCCACCGCCGCAACGGAAGCGGGGCGGCGGGAGGGCTATCCGCTGCTGTTCACCACCGAGCCCGAGGAGTGAAGGTCGGGGAGGGAAACAGGTGTTCCCTCCCCGAACCCCACCCTTCCCTTTTGCGGGTCGGGTGCCGCCGCGCGGCGGATGCCAGACTCGGAGAAATAGATGAGGGGGCCTGGGGGAGAATACCTTCTCCCCCAGCCTTGCCGCTGGTCAGGCCTTGGCCAGCCCCGCTTCCTTCATCGCATTGCCCAGCGCCGCATCGGCCTCGGCCAGGGCCTTCCCGGCGCCTGCCGCATCGGCATAGACCAGGCCGAAGCCGCGGGCGTTCATGAAGTCCTGGTATTCCTTGCTGTCATAGACCTTCTTCAGCGCCGGCTCGATCGCGGCCACCACCGCGGCCGGCAGCCCCGCAGGCCCGGCGATGATGCGCATGGCGCCGGTGGTGAAGCCGATGCCCATGGCTTCCTGCAGGGTCGGGATGTTCGGGAAGGCGGAAAGCCGCGCCGGCGCCATCACCGCCAGGCTCCGGGCCCGGCCGGCATCCAGCATGGCGCGCGCCTCGGGCACCGAGCAGGTGGTGAAGTCGAGCCCGCCGGCCGCCAGGTCCTGCATCGCCGGCGCCGCGCCGTTCGACGGCACCCAGCGCACATGGTCGGCCTTCAGCCCCATGGCGATCAGCCAGCCGGCCAGCGCCAGGTGCCAGATGCCGCCCTGGCCGGTGCCGCTTGCCTTGAACTTGCCGGGCGGGCTGGCCTTGATGGCCTCCGCCAGGTCCTTGGCGGTCTTGTATGGGGACGAGGCATTCACCTGGATGCCGGGCGGGTCGTTGTTCAGCTGACCCAGCGGGGTGAAGTTCTTGTAGGTGACCTCCGTCAGCCCCTGCCAGTGCAGCATGCAGATCTCGGAGGTGATGATGCCGAGCGTATAGCCGTCCGGGTTGGACTGGGCGATCGCGGCATGGCCGACGACGCCTGAGCCGCCGGTGCGGTTCACCACGTTGAAGGGCTGGCCGAGGTCGCGTTCGAGCAAGGTCGCGGCGATGCGGACCACGGCATCGGTGCCGCCGCCGGCGGCCCAGGGACACAGCAGCTGCACCGGGCGGGTCGGCCATTTCGGCTGGGCAAGGGCGGGGGCTGCCAGCAGCGCGGCGCCGCTGCCGAGCAGGGTGCGGCGGGAAAGCTCGATCATGGATGGTCTCCTCCTCGGGCGCCCCACCCGGCGGGGCGCTTCGTTGCGTCGATAGCTAGGGCAGGTGGCCACCGGGCGGCAAGGCCCGGTGGCAGAACCTTGCGCCGGAGCTAGCCCGCGGCCAGCCGGCGGCCGCGGCTGCGGTTCCAGACCCACACGCCGAGCGGCCAGAGCAGCGCGCCGAAGGTGAGCGCCGCCAGCACGCCGGAGACCGGGCGCTCGAAGAAGGGCAGGATGTCGCCATCCGACTTGATGAGGGAGGTGACGAAGTTCTGCTCGACCATCGTTCCCATCACGATCCCGAGCACCAGCGCCGCGACGGGGTAGCCGTTGCGCTCCATCACGAAGCCCAGGATGCCGAAGACGCCTACCAGCAGCACCGAGAACAGGTTGCTGCCGGTGGCGAAGGCGCCCACCGCGCAGAGCAGCATGATCACCGGCATCACCGCCGCCCGCGGCGCCCGCAGCACCGTCGCCGCCAGCCGGATCATGACGATGCCAAGCGGGATCATGATGATGTTGGCGATGATGAAGATGAGGTAGAGCGCGTACATGCTCGACGCGCGTTCGGTGAACAGCGTCGGGCCGGGATTCAGCCCCTTCATATAGAGCACGCCTATGGCGATCGCGGTGATGGTGTCGCCCGGGATGCCGAACAGCAGGCTGGGCACCCAGCCCGAGGCGAGCGAGGCGTTGTTGGAGGCGCCGGCCTCGACCAGCCCTTCCGGGTGCCCGGTGCCGAACTTCTCCGGCTCCTTCGAAAAGCGCTTGCTCATGGCGTAGCTGACCCAGGCCGCCATATCGGCGCCGGCCCCCGGCAGCACGCCGATGATGATGCCGATGACGTTGCCGCGCCACATCGGCCATTGATACTTCTTGGTCAGCATCCACTGGTTGGCCAGGATGCTGCCGAACTTGCGCTTGGGCAGCGGCGGTGGCTCCGGCGTCACCATGGCCCGCATCACCTCGGACACCGCGAAGACGCCGACCAGGGCCGGGATCGGCTCGATCCCGCCCAGCAGGTCCGTCAGGCCGAAGGTGAAGCGCGGCGTCCCCGCCGGGTTCTCCATGCCGATGCAGGAGACCAGCAGGCCGAGCAGCATCGAGGCGATGGCCTTGATCGGCGAGGACCGCGCGACGAGGGTCGCGCACATCAGGCCGAGGAAGGCGAGCCAGAAATACTCGTAGGTCGAGAAGGACAAGGCCATCTCGGCCAGCAGCGGCGCCATCAGCACGAGCGAGAGGGTGCCGACGATGCCGCCGATCGCCGAGAACCAGAGCCCGGCGCCGAGCGCCATCTCCGCCTGGCCCTTGCGGGTCATGGCATAGGCTTCGTCGGTATAGGCGGCGCTCGCCGGCGTGCCGGGGATGCGCAGCAGGCAGCCGGGAATGTCGCCCGAGAAGATCGCCATGGCCGAGGCCGTGATGATCGTGGCGATGGCGGCGATCGGCGAAAGCCAGAAGGTCACTGGCACCAGCAGCGCGGTCGCCATGGTGGCGGAAAGGCCGGGCAGCGAGCCCACAACCAGCCCGTAGACCGCCGAGGCCAGGATGGCGACGATGACGTCGACCTGCCCCACCAGGCGGCAGGCTTCGAGAAGATCATGCATGTCGGGGGATCACCAGGGGGCCGGCAGGACGCCCGCGGGCAAGGGCACCCGCAGCAGCTTGTAGAAGGCGAGATGGACGAGCAGCGGTGCGACGATCGCCAGTGGCACAGCCAGCCGCGGCCAGGCGCCGAGCGCCAGCGCCGCGACGAATACCATGATCGCGCCGGTCAGCAGGAAGCCCAGCGGCTCCGACGCATAGACATAGAAAGCGAGCAGGGCGGGCGGGACCAGGGCGCGCAGGCCGCCCAGCCGCCAGGGGCCGGGGCCGGCGGCTTCCTCCTCCGGCACCTCGAAGCTGCGACCGATACCGAAGGCGATGAGCGCGCCGCAGATGACGAGCCCGCTGCCGATGACAAGCGGGAAGGCGGCCGGCCCGACATCCTGGCCGGGCACCGCCGGAAGGCGGGACCCCACGAGGGCGGCGGCGCCGCCCAGGGCCACGAGAACCGCGCCGGTAACCCGGTCGGACAAATGCACCGGAATCTCCTGGGACTGTTTCCTTGGGCGACAGTCTAGACCACCCGGCGGATCACTCCAGGCCCCCGGCGCGGATTTGTCCGCCAGCCCGGGCCGGGCCATGATGGGCGAAAGCGGCAACGCCGAACCGGAGACGTCCCCCAATGAGCCGAACCACCGCATGAGCATCGCCTGGCACGGGTTGCTGTCCTCGATCGATGCCACCGAGGCCGGGCTGCAAGGCGCCGGCTACATCGCCAACCGGCAGATCTCCACCGCGCTCTACCTCGCGCACCACCTGCGTAAGCCGATCCTGGTCGAAGGTCCGGCCGGTGTCGGCAAGACCGAGCTGGCCAAGGCCGCGGCCTCCTGGCTCGGCCTGAGCCTCATCCGCATGCAGTGCTACGAGGGCCTCGACGAGTCGAAGGCGCTGTACGAGTGGAAGTACGGCAAGCAGCTGCTCTACACCCAGATCCTCAAGGACCGGCTGGGCAGCGTCCTCGGCGAGGAGCCGGGAATGGAGGCGGCGATGCGCCGCCTGCACGGCGTCAGCGACCTCTTCTTCTCCGAGGAGTTCCTCGAGCCCCGGCCGCTGCTGCGGGCGCTGCGGGAGCCGGGCGGGGCGGTGCTGCTGATCGACGAGGTGGACAAGGCCGACCAGGAATCCGGAGGCCTTCCTGCTCGAGCTGCTGTCCGACTACCAGGTCAGCATCCCGGAGATCGGCACGGTGAAGGCCGATATCGCGCCGATCGTGCTGCTGACCTCCAATTCCATGCGCGACCTTGGCGATGCGCTTAAGCGCCGCTGCCTGCACCTGCATATCGGCCTGCCGGATGCGCGGCTGGAGGCGCGGATCATCGCCTCCCGCGTCCCCGACGCGGCCGAGGACCTGCGACGGCAGCTGGTCGCCTTCGTCCAGCAGCTCGCGATCGCTGGACCTGAAGAAGCTGCCCTCGGTCAGCGAGACCATCGACTGGGCGCGGGTCCTGGTCCTGCTGCATGCGGCGCAGCTGGACCATGCCATGGTGCGGGATACGCTGAACGTGCTTTTGAAATTCGAGAGCGACATCGAGGCGGTGCAGCCGCAGATTGCCGACCTGCTGCTGAAGGCGAGGCGGGAGGCGGTGCCGGTACGCTGATGGCCCCCACTTCCATGGAAGGCCCGCTTCTCGACTTCTTCCGCGCCGCCCGCAGCGCCGGGCTGCGGATCTCCCCGGCCGAGAGCATCGACGCGACCCGGGCGGCGCAGGTCGTGGGCTTTGCCGACCGCGAGCGGCTGCGCGACACGCTCGCCATCGTCATGGCCAAGACGGTGGAGGAGAAGCGTGAATTCGACGCGGTCTTCGACCTGTTCTTCAAGCGCGGCAACTTCGCCGGCGACGCGGAGCCGGAGGCGGAGGCCCCGCCGGGGCCGCAGCCCCCGCCGGGCGGGGAGGCCGGTGGCGGTGAGGGGAGGGCAATGGCGGCGGTGGCGGCGGTCCGCTGGCGGAGATGCTGCTGGCCGGCGACCAAGCGGCGCTGGCCGCGGCGGTGGAGCGGGCGGGGCAGGAGGCCGGGCTTTCGAACATCGCGCTCTTCACCCAGGTCAACCTTTTCACCCGCCGCATCCTGGAACGCATGGGGCTGCAAGCGCTGGAACGCGCCATCGCCGCGGCGCCGAAGGCCGAGCGGACCGGCCAGCTGCGCCAGGGCCGCGACCGGCTGCGCGAGCAGGTGAAGGAATTCGTCGAGCAGAACCTGGCGCTCTATGCCCGCGGCGAGACCGAGGCCTTCCGCGAGCGGATGCTGACCCAGACCCGGCTATCCGCTATCGACCGGCGCGACCACGAGCGCATGCGGCTGCTGGTCCGCGCCATGGCCCGGCGCCTGGCGACGCAATACGGCCGCAACCGCAAGCGCGACCGCCGCGGCGTGCTGGACGTGCGGCGGACGCTCAGGCGGAACATGGGTTGGGACGGCATCCCCTTCCACACCATCTGGAAGCAGGAGCGCATCCAGAAGCCGAAGCTGGTGGTGCTCTGCGACGTCAGCGGCTCGGTCGCCGCCATCGCGCAATTCCTGCTGCTCTTCCTCTATTCCCTGAACGAGGCGCTATCCGACCTGCACGCCTTCGCCTTCTCCGGCAACCTGGTCGATGTCTCGGAGATCCTCGAGCGCAACCCGATCGAGACGGCGATCCCCGAGGTCATGGCGCGGGCGGGGTTCGGATCGTCCAACTACGGGATGGCGCTGGAGGATTTCGAGCGGGAGCACATGCGCCTGCTGGACAGCCACACCACGGTGATCGTGCTGGGCGACGGCCGCGGCAACCGGACCGAGGCGCGGGTCGATATCCTGACGCGCATGGCCGACCGGTCAAAGCAGATCGTCTGGCTGAACCCGGAATACCGCACGCTGTGGGGCACGGGCGATTCCGACATGCTGCGCTATGCGCCGCATTGCCGGGTAACGGCGGTGTGCAACACGCTGCAGCACCTGGAGAGGGTGATCGGCGAGCTGCTGCGGGACGGCGGGTAGGCAAGGTTGGGGAGGGAAACAGGTATTCCCTCCCCAAGCCCCACCCTTCCCTTTTGCGAGTCGGCTGCTGCCACGCGGCGAGTGCCAGACTCACAAAAATAGATGAGGGGGTCCGGGGGAGAATACCTTCTCCCCTGGCCTTGCTTACCCCACCCGCCGTCGCGGCACCTCGACCCCCGCCGTATTCCCCTCCGGCTCGAACCGCACAGCATTCGGGTGCAGCACCGTCGCCCGGTGCGCCTCCTCCACGTTGCGGATGCCGGCCTGGCCGAAGGTGCCGCGGATCTCCTCCATGAAGGCGGCCGTCGCATGGCCGCCGCCGGCCTCGCCTATCGCGGCGACCGAGAGCAGGAAGGCCCGCCCGGCGAAGCAGAAATCCGCCCCCGCCGCCAAGGTCCGCAGCACGTCGAGGCCGGAGCGGATCGAGCCGTCATAGAGGATCTTCGCTCGGCCGCCGACCGCGGCGGCGATCGCCGGCACGGTGTCGATCGAGGCCGGCGCGGCATCGGATTGCCGGCCGCCATGGTTCGAGACCCAGATGCCATCGACGCCGAGCGCCACGGCGCGTTCGGCATCCGCCGGGTGCTGGATGCCCTTCAGCACCAGGGCGCGCGGCCAGGCCTCGCGGAACCGGGCGATGTCATCCCAGGTGACGCCGGTGGTCATGTTCTGGGTGACGAAGCTCGCCAGCTCGGCGACCGAGGCATTCTCGCCGACGTACTTGCGCATGTTCTCGAAGCGCGGCTGGCCCTTCTGCAGCATCTCGAGCGCCCAGAAGGGGGCGCGGGCGATGTCGAGGACGGTCCTCGGCCGGAACTTGAACGGCACCACCAGGCCGTTGCGCACGTCGTGCACCCGCTTCTGCCGCATCGGCACGTCGAGGGTCACGACCAGCGCATGCGCCCCGACCGCCTCCGCCCGGGCGATCATGTCGAGCGACAGCCGGTGGCTGTCGGCCGGCATGCCATAGAGCTGAAACCACAAACTGTCCGGCGCGATCCGCGCCAGCTCCTCCATCCCAACATTAGCAACGGTCGAGGAGACATAGGGAATGCGTGCCGCCTGCGCCGCGGCGGCGAGGATGGCATCCGCCCGCGGCCAGACCATGCCGACATTGCCCATCGGCGCCACGCCGACCGGCGCCGCATAGTCGCGGCCGAAGAGCGAGGTGGCGATGTTGACGCCCGTCAGGTCCACCGCGTAGCGCGGCACGATCCGCACCGCATCCATCGCCGCACGGTTATGCGCCACGTTCGGCGCGCCGTCGCCGACGCCGCCCGCCACGAAATCGTAGGCGAAGCGGGCGACGCGCCATTTCGCCCGGCGCTGCAGGTCGTTGAAGGTGGGGTACTTGCGGCGCAACTGTGCGGCCGGCGTGTCCGCCGCGCCGGTTGCACCCCAGCCCGCCGGCTTGCCCGTATTACCCGTGCCACTGCCGCTCATGCCGCGTTTCCCCGCTCCGTTGCGGCGATTATGCACCCTTGCGGCGGAGCGGAAAGCGGCAGCCAGGGGCCGTGCCTCACGTCGAGATGACACATGAAATCGTTGCAACGGGCGACTATACTGGGTGGACGCCGTTGAGGCCGGGCCCTTCACCGTTCGGTGCAAGCAGGAGATCCCAGCATCATGGCTTTCGACCGACCCAGGCCCGCCTTCACCTTGCGCGCGGCCCTGCTCTGCCTTCCGCTTTGCCTGCCCCTACTGGCCGGCTGCACCCCGCCGCAGCAGCCGCCGAATGGCTGGGCCACGCTGCCGAACGATGCCGTGGTCGGCGCCGGCGACCCGGTGCGCGCGGCGATGATCAACACCGCCTATGTCTTCGGCAACCCGGGCAGCGTCGCCGGCCGGCCGGACCAGGCAGCACGGGCCGTGGCCAATTACGCCTTCCTCACGGTCGAACTGCCCTATGGTCCGCGCTGGCGCGGCTTCAACCCGAATGTCTCGACCGAGCTCGGCTTCGGGATGCAGGAGGTGCAGGCGGCCTTCGGCATCGCCCCGAACGCGCCGACCCAGGCGGTGGTGAACGGGCTCTACGGCGCATCCCGGGCGCTGCAGGCCGGCGACCAGGTGGGGGCGGAGCGCGTCCTGTCGCCCCCGGTCTTCACCCTCGGCGGCGCGGCGACGCTGCAGCGGCTGGCGGCGATGCCGGTGCTGCCGCGCGCCGCCGCCGGAGCGAACCTCGCCCTGCAGGAGATGGACCGGCAGGACCGGCTCGGCTCGCCGCGCGGCAATGACGGCGGCGGCGGCGGCAGCGGCCGGCCGTGATTGGCGTTTCGCGGGCGGCTATTCCGCAGACCGCCTCGCGTAGATGCCCATGGTGTTGTAGGGCGCATAGGGCGGGAAGGCGCCGATCGCGGTCATGTCCACCTCGACCAGGCTCGGGCCCGGGGTGGCGACCGCCTTGGCGACCGTGCCCGCCAGGTCCTCGGCCCGGCTGACCTTGAAGCTCGGCAGGCCGGCGACGGCGGCCAGCTTCTGCAGGTCCGGCCCCAGCAGGTCGCCGAAGAACATCCGGCCATCCTGCAGCGCGCCCTGGATATGCTTGATGACGCCGTAGCCACGGTCGTTCATCACCATGATCACCAGCTCGGCGCGTTCCTGCACCGCGGTCCAGAGCTCGGTCTGGTTCATGGCGAAGCCGCCGTCGCCGACCATGGCGATCGCCTTGCGGCCGCCGCCTGCCATCGCCGCGCCGATGCCCATCGGCAGGCCCGGCCCGATCGCCGCGCTGATCGGGTGCACCGCGTCGCGCGGGCCATAGACCGGGAAGATGCGGTTGCCCCAGGAGGAATTGCTGATGGTGATGTCGCGCACCCAGAGCGCGTCGCGCGGCAGGGCGCGGCGCAGCTCGGCCGGGAAGTCCGCATAGGGGCCGAGGGTATCGCGGTACTCCGCCAGCGCCCGTTCCTTCATCGCCGCGAAATCGGCGGCGAAGCCGGGATCGACGGCGATCCGCCCCTGCAGCCGCTTCGTCAGGCCCGCCATGGCCAGCGCGGCATCGCCGCAGACGAAGGCGGTGTTGCCATAGGTGCGGCCATTGGCGCGCGGGTCGACATCGACATGCACCCGCGGCTCGGGCAGGGGCAGCGAGAAATCGCCCGTCTCATGCCCGCGCAGGCGGGAGCCGACGACCAGCATGGCGTCGCAGGTCTTGTAGAATTCCTGCACGCGGGGCGCGCCGTTGCCATGCAGCCCGCCGAGGGTCATCGGGTGGTCCTCGGCGATGATGCCGCGTCCGTTCCATGAGGAGACAGCGCCGAAGCCGAGCGCCAGCAGCGCCATCGCCTCCGCGCCCGCCGCCTTGGCGCCGTTGCCGAGCCAGAGCATCGGCCGCTTCGCCCGGGCCAGGATTTCAGCCGCCTCGTCCAGCGCCGCTTCCGACGGCGGCATGGGCGGCGGGAGGGGCAGGACCAGCGTGTCCAGCTGCGCCGGGCGCGGGATGGGCGTGCGCTGGATGTCGATCGGCACCTCGACGCTGACCGGGCCCATCGGCGGCGTCAGCGCCAGCGTTGCGGCGCGGGTCAGCACGCCGAGCGCCTCCTGCGCCGAGCGGATGCGGAAGGCGGCCTTGCCGACGGCCGCCAGCATCGCGGTCTGGCCGGGCACGTCGTGCACCGTGCCCATGTCGCGGTCGATGAACTTGGTCGGCGTCTGGCCGGTGATGTGCAGCACAGGGGAGCCGGCGAGATTGCGCCTCCACCAGGCCAGGGACGGTGTTCGCCGCGCCTGGCCCGGTCGAAGAGAACATCACGCCGAGATGGCCGGAGACCCGCGCATAGGCATCGGCCATATGCGCCCCGCCCATCTCGCCGCGCGCCATGACGTAACGGATGGCATTGCGGCGGCCGATGCCGTCCAGCATCGGGATGTTGTGGACCGAGACGATGCCGAAGCAGGTGGTGACGCCGATGCGGGAGAGGAACTCCGCCACCAGGTCGCCGACATTGTAGGCGTTGTCCGCCATGTGTCGTTTCTCCCAGGAAGGCCGCGGATCAGATGCCGTTCTTCAGCACCCGCTTGGCGATCGCCATGCGATGCACCTCGCTCGGGCCCTCGTAGATCCGTTGCACCCGGACTTGGTTGGCCATCAGCTGCAGCGGCAGCTCCTTGGTCATGCCCATGGCGCCGAAGGTCTGCATGGCGTGGTCCAGCACCTCCTGCGCCATCTCGGTGGCGAAGACCTTCAGCATCGAGGCCTCGTTCCGCACGTCCTCGCCGGCGCCCATCTTCGCCGCGGCGTCGCGCACCATCAGGCGGCAGATATGGATCTTGGTCGCGGCCTCGGCGATCCACCACTGGATCGCCTGGCGGTCGGCCAGCTTGACGCCGAAGGTCACACGATTCTTCGCCTGCTCGCACATCATGGCCAGCGCCCGCCGGGCCATGCCGGTGCAGCGCGCGCCCATCTGCAGCCGGCGGACGTTCAGCCGCAGCTGCATCGGCGCATAGCCCTCGCCGAGCTTGCCGAGCACCTGGCTGCCCGGCACGCGGCAATCCTCGAAGACCAGCTCATAGGTCCGGCGGCCGCCGATCATCGGGATCTCGCGCTCGATGACGAAGCCCGAGGGTGCCGCGCTCGACGATGAAGGCGGTCACGCCCTCCTGGCGCTTGCCTTCGCCGGTGCGGGCCATGAGGATGATGAAGTCGGCGCGGGGCACGCCGCTGACCCAGATCTTGCGGCCATTGATGACCCAGTCGTCGCCATCCTTCACCGCGCGGGTGGTCATCCCCGCCGGGTCGCCGCCGGCGCCGGGCTCGGAGATGGCGATGGAGGAACGCATCTCGCCGCGCGCATAGGGGTCGAGGTACTTGCGGCGCTGCTCCGGGTTCGCCACCGCCTTCAGCATGTGCAGGTTCGGGCTGTCCGGCGGGAAGAGGAAGGGGGTGACGGTGCGGCCCATCTCCTCCTCGATCGCCATCAGGGCGGCCAGCGGCAGGTCGGCGCCGCCGAACTCCTCCGGCACGTCAAGGCCCCAGAGGCCGAGCTCCTTGCAGGTCTTCAGCAGCGGGGCCTCTTCCTCCGGCGTCAGCCCGTAGCGCTGGCCTTCGGATTCGCGCTTCAGCACCGCGGCCTCGAGCGGCATCAGGTCGCGCTCGACGAGATTTGACGACGAGGTCGCGCACCATCCGGTGCTCCTCGGCCAGTGCCGGAATGCCGCCCATATCGAAGCCGTCCATGGCCCGTTTCCCCAAGGTTCGCAGTTTGGGGGAGATTAGACCCGGGCGGCGGCGGGCGCCGAAGCCCCCAAGGCCGGGGAGAAGGTATTCTCCCTCGGACCCCCTCATCTATTTTTGTGAGTCGGCACTCGTGGCGCGGTGAGTGCCGGACTCACAAAAGAAGGGAGGGGTCCGGGGAGGGAATACTTTTCCCTCCCTGGCCTTCTTGCCCTCAGGCCCCGGCCGGCGCCTGTCGATGGGCGAAATTCGCCTGGTTCAGCTTGCGCCTGTGGTCCTCGTACAGCAGCGGCTCGTAGCGCGACGGGTTCTCGGCCGTGACGCAACTCGGCACCGGGCGGATCACCGCGTCGTTGTCGGGGCCGAAGAAGAAGGGGATGGCGTAGCGCATCTCGTTCGCGGCATTCACCACCCGGTGCGGCGTCGGCGCGAAGCGGTCGTTGGAATAGCGGCCGAGCATCTCAGCCGTGTTTACCACGAAGGTGCCAGGGATGGCCGGCGGGCGCAGCCATTCGCCCTCACGTGTTCGCACCTCGAGGCCTGGCAGGGCGGATTGCGCCAGGAAGGTGATCAGGTTGGTGTCGATATGCGGGGCGAAGCCGAAGCGCCCCTCCTCGGGCTCCGGCTGCGGCTGGTAGCGGATCAGCCGCAGGGTGCAGGCCGGGTCGCGGAAGTCGCCGGCGAGGAAGTCCGGCGGCATGCCGAGCGCCATGGAGACCACCGGCAGCAGGCGCAGCGCCAGCGCCTCCATCGCGGTGAAATAAGCCAGCGTCGCCTCCCGGAAGCCGGGCAGGTCGGGCGGCCAACGGTTCGGGGCAACGAAGGGCTTCCCGGCGAGGATGTCCGGATGGTCCGGGCCGTGGTCTCGGATGATGTAGAAGCTCTCGTTCAGGTTGGGCTTCTTCACCTCGGCGACCTTGCTGGTGCGGATTACCTGCGCCCCGGTCGGCAGGAAGCCGATGTTCAGCGCGCCGACCTTCAGCGCCAGCTTGACCTCGTCGGGCAGGGCGAAGAAGCGTGCCGCCGCGGCGAAGCAGGCCGCCGGCAAAGCGGGGTCGATGCCGTGGCCCGACAGCACCAGGAAGCCGGTATCCTCGCAGGCGCGGGCGACGCGCCCGGCCAGCGCCTCCGCCGCGCCGGGCTCACCGGCCAGGGTCGGGCCGATATCGAGGACGGGGATGCGACCATCGGCGGGGCTCATATCCCTCTCCGCATTGCTCGGGCGCCATCCCAGCACGGGCCGGCGGGCCCGGCTACTCCGCGGCGATCAGCCCGGCCAGCGTCGCCGGCTCGCTCAGCATCGGGTAGTGGCCGGTGTCGAGCTCATGCCAGGATGCCCCCAGCGCCTGTTGCAGCCGCCGCTGGTGCGCGACCGGCGGGTTCTGGCTGCGGCGGCACCACAGTACGCTGGCCTTCCAGGGCATCGACCAGAAGCGCGGCAGCACCACCGGCGCCAGCATGGGCAGGATCGGGTGTTGGCAGATCCGCTCCAGCGTCCAGGCGCGGGTCTCGGGATCAAGCTCGGCAAACAGCCGCCCCTCGGCATCCGCCCGGCTCGGCCCGCTGGTCAGCTCGGTGTTCACAGCGGTCGGGCGGGCGACGATGTCCGGCAGCTTCTCGCCATTCTGCAGCGCCAGCGCATCGGCGAAGACCAGCCGGCCGATCCGGTCGGGGGCCAGCTCCGCCAGCTTACAGAGCACCATGCCGCCCGTGGACGTGCCGGCGACGGTGGCATAGCGCCAGTCCTCGTGGAAGAGCAGGGAGGCCAGCTCCTCCGCTTGGCTCTCGGTGGTGATGCCGGGGCGGACGGCATGCGCCCGCTCGGCGCAGCCATCGAGGCTCGGGGCCAGCACGAGGTGCCCGGCCTCGCGCAGCCGGGCGGCGACGCGGGTCCAAATCCAGCCGCCCTGATAGGCACCGTGGATGAGCAGTATCCTGGCCATGTTACGGTTCCTCCCTCCTTCCGGGGATGATGCGCCGCCCGGAAGTTGGTTGACAGGCTCATCTCCCGGCCCATGCTGCCGGCAAAGCGAGGAGACGTTCCATGTCCGACCTGGACCTGGTGATCCGCGGCGGCACCGTGGTGGATGGCAGCGGCGGCACGCCGTTCGAGGCCGACGTGGCGATCGCCGGCGGGAAGATCGTGGAAGTCGGCAAGGTGACCGGTCGTGGCGCCGAGGAGATCGATGCGCGCGGCAAGATCGTCACGCCCGGCTTCGTCGACATCCATACCCATTACGACGCCCAGGCGACCTGGAGTAGCCGGATCGACAGCAGCAGCTACAACGGCGTCACCACCGCGCTGATCGGCAATTGCGGCGTCGGCTTCGCCCCTGCCGGCCGGAGCGGCGCGACGCGCTGGTCAAGCTGATGGAGGGCGTTGAGGACCTGCCCGAGGTGGTGCTGGCCGAGGGCCTGCCCTGGACCTGGGAGAGCTTCGGCGAGTTCATGGATACGCTGGCGGCGCGGCACTACGACATGGACATCGCCGCGCAGGTGACCCACGCGCCGCTGCGCGTCCATACCATGGGCGCGCGGGCCGAGGCGCATGCGGTGGCGACGCCGGCGGAGATCGCCGAGATGGCGCGCCTCGCGGCCGAGGGCATCCGCGCCGGCGCGCTCGGCTTCTCCACCTCCCGCGCCATCGCCCACAAGACGCTGGACGGCCGGCATATCCCGACGCTGGGGACGCCCGAGGACAAGCTGGAGACGATCGGCCGCGCGGTCGGCGCCGCCGGCGCGTCCTGGATGCAGGTGATCTCCGACTTCGATGAGCCGGAGGACGAGTTCGCACGGCTGCAGCGCATCTGCACCGCGTCCGGCCGTCCCATGACCTTCTCCCTGCTGCAGCGGGAGAGCCGGCCCTGGCTCTGGCGCTTCCTGCTGGAGAAGATCGAGGCGGCGAACCGCGAAGGCGCCCGGATGACCGGCCAGGTCATGGCGCGGCCGGTCGGGCTGATGTTCGGCTTCGAGTTGTCGCAGCATCCCTTGTGGCCAAGCCCTCCTGGAGGGCGATCGCCCAGCTGCCCTTCGAGCAGCGGATGCAGGCGCTGCGCGACCCGGCGCTGAAGGCGCGCTTGCTGTCCGAGGAGACGCCCGACCCGATGCTGCGGGCGCGGCTGAACACCTGGGACATGATCTTCCGGCTGGGCGACCCGCCGGACTACGAGCCGGCGCCGGAGACCAGCCTCGGCGCCATCGCGGCGCAGCGCGGCATGGCGCCGGAAGAACTCGCCTGGGAATGGATGATGGAAAAGGGCGGCCGCGCCATCCTCAACCGCCCGATCATCAATTATGCCGACCGCGACCTGGAAGCGGTGCGGGCGATGGTCGAGCATCCGCAGACGCTGATGGGCCTTGGCGATGGCGGTGCGCATGTCGGCATCATCTGCGACGCGTCGTCCACCACCCACATGCTGTCCTATTGGACGCGCGACCGCACCCGCGGGCCGAAGCTGCCATTGGCTTTCGCGGTGAAGCGCCTGACGCGCGACAATGCCATGGCGCTGGGCCTGGCCGACCGCGGCCTGGTGGCGGCGGGGAAGAAGGCCGACATCAACGTCATCGACTACGACCGGCTGCAGGTGAAGGTGCCGGTCATGCGCTACGACCTGCCGGCCGGCGGCAAGCGGCTGGTGCAGCGGGCGGAGGGCTATACGGCCACGCTGGTGAACGGCGCGGTGACCTACCGCGAGGGCGAGGCGACCGGGGCGCTGCCCGGCCGCCTGGTGCGCGGCGCGAAGGCGTAAGGCCGGGGAGACGCTCTCCGCACGGCGGCTGCCAGACTCACAAAAAGCAAAGGTGGGGTTTGGGGAGGAAATGCTTTCCTCCCCAATCTTGCTGTCCCGACGCTACGCGCGGGCTGGCTGCATCGCCGCCCAGACCCGCTCCGGCGTCAGCGGCATGTCGAGATGCGTCACGCCATGCGGCCGCAGCGCATCCACCACCGCGCCGACCAGCGCCGGCAGGGCGCCGACCGTGCCGGCCTCCCCGGCGCCCTTGACGCCGAGCGGGTTGGTCTTCGTCGGCACCGGGTTGCTCTTCACCAGCATCTCGGGGAAGTCGGCGGCGCGCGGCATCGGGTAGTCCTGGAAGCTCGCGGTCAGCAGCTGGCCCTCAGCGTACAGGATGGCCTCGCCGAAGACCTGGCCGAAGCCCTGCGCCACGCCGCCATGAATCTGCCCCTTGACCAGCAGCGGGTTGATGACGGTGCCGACGTCGTCCACCACGGTATAGGCCAGCAGCCGCGTCTCGCCGGTCTCGGGGTCCACCTCCACCTCGGCGATGTGGCAGCCATTGGGGAAGGTCGCGTCGCCCGGCCGCGTCACCAGCGAGGCGCCGAGGCCGAGCTCCGCCCCGTCCGGCAGCGCGCCGGGGACGTAGCTCGCCTTCGCCACCGCCTCGAGCCCCAGGCCGCGGTCGGTCCCCACCACGCGGAAGGTGCCATCGGCGAATTCCATGTCCACCTCGGCCGCTTCCAGCAGGTGCGCGGCAATCTGCTTGCCACGGGCGATCACCTTCTCCGCCGCGCCGACCAGCGCGCCGCCTGCCGCCATCATGGACCGTGAGCCAATGGTGCCGCGACCATGCGCCACCACGTCGGTATCGCCGAACTGGATCCGCACCCGGTCCGGCGCCAGGCCGAGCCGGCTGGCGACGATCTGGCGGAACACCGTCTCATGCCCCTGGCCGTGGTTGTGGCTGCCGAGCAGGAGGGTCGCGGTGCCGCCGGGATCGAAGCGGATCTCGGCGCCTTCCTCGAGCGGCTTGCGGTGCGGGCCGCCGGCGCTCTCGATCGCATTGGCGATGCCGATGCCGCGCAGCAGCCCGCGCGCCTCGGACTGCGCGCGCCGCGCCGGGAAGCCGTCCCAGTCGGCGGCCTGCATGGCCAGCGCCTGGTTGCGCGGGAAGTCGCCGCTGTCATAGGCGTAGTCGAGCCCTGTCTGGAACGGCATCTCCTCCGGCCAGATCATGTTGCGCCGGCGGATCTCGGCGCGGTCCAAACCGAGCTTCTCGGCGGCGAGGTCGACCAGCCGCTCCATCGCATGGATCGCCTCCGGCCGCCCGGCGCCGCGATAGGGCGCGGTCGGCTGGGTATTGGTGAAAAGCCCTGTGACCGCGGTGCAGATATGCGGCGTGCGGTAGACGCCGGCGAGGCCGCCGACATTGTTGGTCGAGGAAACCGGCCCCTGCCAGGCGAGATAGGCGCCCATGTTGGACAGCGTCCGCACCCGCATCGCCAGGAAGGTGCCATCCGCGGCCACCGCCAGCTCGGCGGTCGAGACATTGTCCCGCGCATGGCTGTCGCTGAGGAAGCTCTCGGTGCGCGTCGCGGTCCAGCGCACCGGCCGGCCGAGCCGCCGCGCCGCCAGCAGGCAGAGCACATGCTCGGGGAAGGGACTCTCCTTCATCCCGAAGCCGCCGCCGACATCGGGGGAGACGATCCGCAGCCGGTTGGAGGGAATGCCGAGCGCGAATTCGGCGATCTCGTTCCGCATCACATGCGGGAGCTGCGTGCCGGTATAGAGCGTGTAGCGATCCTCGATCGGGTCGTGCATCGCCAGCGCATTGCGCGGCTCCATCGGGTTGGCCGAGACGCGGCTGATCCGGTAGTCGAGCGCGACCAAATGCGCCGCGCGGGCGAAGGCGGCCTCCACCGCGGCGACGTCGCCTAAGGAGAAATGGAAGCACTCGTTATCCGGCGCGAAGTCGGGCCAGACCGCGGGGGCGCCGGGCCGCGCCGCCTCGGCCAGGTCGGTGACGGCGGGCAACGGCTCGTAGCCGACCTCGATCCGCTCGGCGGCGTCCTGCGCTGCAGCCGGCGTCGCCGCGACCACGGCGGCGACCGCATCCCCGACATGCCGCACGGCCTCCGCGGGCAGCACCCGCCAGGGTGGCTGCACCAGCGGCGAGCCGTCCCGCCGGTGGCGCGGCGTGACGCAGCGCAGCCGCGCCGGGATGTCGAGATCGGCCGCGGTCAGCACCAGCAGCACGCCCGGCATTGCGCGCGCCGCCGCGGCGTCGATGGCGGCGATGCGGGCGGCGGCATGCGGGGAACGGAGCACATGCAGGTACACCGCGCCGGGTGCGGCGATGTCATCGACGAAGTGGCCGGCGCCGCGCAGGAAGCGCAGGTCCTCCACCCGCCTGACCGGCGCGCCGATGCCGATATCCTTCATGCCGCATTCCCCTTGACCCTTGCCGCGAATGCTAGCCGAAGTTGTGCCGGACGCCGAAGCCCCTTGCCCTGCCGCGGCGCAGGGTTTTCCCTGGGCTCCATGTCGAGCACCACCGAGGCCGGGCGGCGCGCCCTGACCAAGACGCGCAACCGCGAAGCCATCCTGGCCGCCGCGCGTCGCGTCTTCGCCGAGCAGGGCTACGAGGCGGCCAGCGTGCGCGACATCATCCGCCGCACCGACCTCGCCTCCGGCACATTCTACAACTACTTCCGCTCGAAGGAGGAGATCGCCCGGGCGCTGGCGGCCGATGCGGCGCAGCGGCTGCAACCGCTGCTGCGGGCGGAGCGCGAAAAGGCGCCGGACCTCGAAGCTTGGCTGGGAGGTGCGCTCCGGGCCTATTTCCGATTTCTGGTCGAGGAATATGGCGGCGCCGCCGCCGGCCCGCCGCATGTCCGAGATCGACGCGACGCCGGCGCAGCGCGCAGTCTTCGGGGAGATCCGCGACTCCCTCACCGGCATCCTCGGCGACCAGTTGGCACCCGGGGCCGACACCGCCTACCTGACGGCTGGGGCCATCGGCATCGCTCGCTATGTCGGGGAGCAGATGCTGCGACGTGCGCCGCCCGATCCGGACGGCGCCGCGCGCTTCGCGGTGCGGCTGATCCTGCACGGCCTGCCGGCGGCGGCACGGGACGCCTGATCAGGCGGGGATGCGCACCGGCAGGTCGGTGATGCCGTGGACGAAGGAGGAAAAGACGCGCTTCGGCTCGCCGACCACCTCGATCCGCTCGAAGCGCTTCAGGATCTCCTCCCACAAGATTTTCAGTTGCAGCTCGGCCAGCCGGTTGCCGACGCAGCGATGGATGCCGAAGCCGAAGGACAGGTGCTGGCGAGGCCGCTTGCGGTCGATGATGAAGCGCTCCGGCTCCTCGATCGCCTCCGGGTCGCGATTGCCGGAGATGTACCACATTACCACCTTGTCGCCGGCCTTGATCCGCTGTCCGCTGAGCTCGGTGTCCTGCACGCAGGTGCGGCGCATATGCGCCATCGGTGTCTGGTAGCGGATGATCTCCGGCACCATGGTCTCAATCAGCCCGGGATTGGCCCGCAGCTTGGCGAACTCCCCGGGATTCTGGTGCAGGAACAGAACGCCGCCGCTGATCGAGTTGCGGGTGGTGTCGTTGCCGCCGACGATCAGCAGGATCAGGTTTCCCAGGTACTCGCGCGGCGTCATGTTCCGCGTCGCCTCGCCATGCGCCAGCATTGAGACGAGGTCTGGCCGCGGCTCGACATTCACCCGTTCGTTCCAGAGACTGGTGAAGTAGGCAAGGCATTCGGCGAAGACTTCCTCGCGCTTCGCTTCGGAGTCGATGTAGCCGCCGGCCTCCGGCGCAGCCGTCGCGCAATCCGACCAGAAGCTCAGCTTGCGGCGGTCCTCGTAGGGGAAGTCGAACAGCGTCGCGAGCATGGTCACCGTCAGCTCAATCGAGACATGCTCCACCCAGTTGAAGGTCTCGTTGCGCGGCAGGCCTTCCAGGATCGTGCAGACCCGGTCGCGGATGATGCCTTCCAGCTTCGCCAGGTTGGCGGGGGCGACGATCGGCTGCACCACCTTGCGTTGGTCGTCGTGTCGCGGCGGGTCCATGGCGATGAACATCGGCAGCTGCAGCTCCTTCGGCCGGTCGCGGATGGAGATCCCGCCGAAGCCGCTGTCCGAGCTGAACGCCTTGTGGTTCACCTCGACCGCCATGATGTCCTTGTACCTGGTCACCGACCAGTAGGGGCCGAACATCGGGCTGGTGGTGCTGTAATGCACCGGCGCGTCGCGCCGCAGCCGCGCAAAGACGGGCCACATCGTGTCGTCCTGGAAGCGCGCCGGATTGCCCGGGTCCAGCTGGTCGAGCGGCGTGGCCCAGGCATCGGCATGCGGATCGTGGCTGACGGGGGCGTTCATGGCGCTCTCTCCCTCAGTGTTGCGCTTCCGGCAGGCGGACGACCATGCCGTCCAATGCTTGGCTCATGGTGATCTGGCAGGACAGGCGGGAATTCGGCTGCGCCGTCGCCGCGAAGCTCAGCATGCTCGCCTCCTGCTCGCTCGGCGCGCCGGTCTTATCCAGCCAGGGCTCCTCGACAAAGACGTGGCAGGTGGCGCAGGCGCATTCGCCGCCGCAATCGGCATCGATCCCCGGCACGCCGTTGTCGACCGCGCCGCGCATGACGGACAGCCCCTCCTCCAACTCGACCTGATGGGCGGTGCCGTTGTGCTCGATATAGGTGACCTGCGGCATGGGCGTCTTCCCTGTAATCGGCTATGATGCGGTGAGGCCGCGCAGCGGCTGCGCCGGGTCGCGCAGGATCTCTGGAGCCACGCGTGCCTGCTTCGCCACCAGCAGGCGGCCCGCCATGAAGTCGGCCGGAGCATTGACGGCTTCCACCGCCAGCACGCGATGCGCGGCATCCAGATGGAACACGGTAAAGCCGGGCTCGCTCCCGTCGCCGCGCATCACCGCCTCATGCACGTCGAAGGCAAGTCCTGCCATCTGCAGCCGCAGATCGAACTGGTCGGACCAGAACCACGGCACCTCCGGCGGTGGCGGGGCGCGGCCGCAGATATCGGCGGCCGCCTGCTTCGCCTGTTCGATCGCGTTCGGGACGCTTTCGAGTCGTCCGCTGCGGCCGTAGAGCGGCAGCGGCCGCTGCGTGCAATCGCCGATCGCGTAGATGGCGGGGTCGCTGCTGCGCGCCGCAAGGTCGACCACGATGCCGGCGGCGCAGTCCAGCCCGGCGTCCTGCGCCACTTCCGTGTTCGGCACCGCGCCGATGCCGACCAGCACCGTGTCGCAGGGAACCTGCCTGCCATCCGCCAGCCGCACCGATTGCGCCGCGCCGGCGTCACCCTCAATCGCCGCGACCTCGACGCCGGTCAGAATCCCGACGCCGCGGATCCGGTGCTGCGCTTCGAGGAAGGCCGAGAGCGCATGGCCGGCGACGCGGGCCAGCACGCGCGTCTCGCGTTCGATCACCACCGCCTCGGCACCCAGCGCGCGGGCCGAGGCCGCGACCTCCAGCCCGATATAGCCGCCGCCGATGACCGCCAGCCGCTTCCCCGGGCCGAGCGCCGCCTGCAGCGCATCCGCATCCGCGGCGCCGCGCAGCGCCATCACGCCGGCAAGCCGGGCGCCCGGAAGGGGCAGCGACCGCGGCCGTGCGCCCAAGGCCAGGATCAGCCGGTCATAGCCCAGCACCGCACCGTCCGAGAGGGTCACCTGCCGTGCTGCGCGATCCACCGCGGCGACCCGCGTGCCGAGCCGCATCTCGATCGCCTGCTGCGCGTAGAAGCGTGCCGGTCGCAAAGCCAGGCTCTCGGCCGTCGCCTCGCCCTTCAGCCAGGCTTTGGACAAGGGTGGGCGCTGGTAGGGGGCGTCGGGCTCCTCGCCCACCAGCACGATGCTACCCTTCCAGCCGTATTGGCGCAGGAAGGCTGCGGCCGAGCCGCCGGCATGCCCAGCCCCGGCGATGACGATGCGCGGCGGATCCTGGCTCACGCGGTCGGTGTCCCTCCTGATTGCCAGGGATGACACACCGAAGGTGACGCCTGCGTCAAGAATCGCCCCGGACCGATGGCCTTGGCCGATGGGCGACCCTAAAAACAGGCGGGCTCCGGAACCTCTCGGATGCCTGGACGAACCCCGCACGGTTCCGCAGGATCCGCCTTCACGTTCTGCTGCGGCAGCGAACGCGGCCGCTTTCCTGGCGTATAGAGGGGCTGGAAACCCGACTGAATGCGAAACAAGGCGAGCGATGCGGAGACGGCGTGTACTGATCGTTGAGGACGACCCCATGGTGGCGCTCGACCTCGAGGCGATCGTCCTGGGAGCGACGGATGCCGATGTCGCAGTGGCGAGATCTCGGTGAAGGAGGCCAGCCGCGTGCTGCGCGAGGCGGCCTTCGACGCGGCCTTGCTGGATATCGACGTGCTCGACGGTAAGACCTTTGCGGTGGCGCATCTGCTGGCCGAACGCGGGACGCCCTTCGCCTTCGTCTCGGGCGCCCGGCCAGATGAAGTGCCGCCGCCGCTGCGGCAGGTGCCCTTCCTGCCAAAACCCTACGACCCCCAGGATATCGAGCGAACGTTCCTGGCTAGGCTGGCGCATCAGGGTTGAGATTGCGGATGGAATCCGGGCAGGGGAGTTGGACTCGCCTGGAGCATCCGGCGCAAGGGCCGGAAGGAAAGATACCATCATGATGCCGGCCGGATTCGAGCCAGGCCAAGCCGCAACCGCGCCGACCGTCTGGGACGAACGTGCGCGGCTCGCGGCGCTGGACAGCTATTCCATCCTGGATACGCCGCCGGAACGCGCCTTCGACGAAGTGGTGCGGCTGGCGGCACAGATCTGCGACGCACCCTTCGCCGTGGTGAACCTGGTGGCGGAGGAGCGGCAGTTCTTCAAGGCGGAGATAGGGCTGGGGGTGCGCGAGACGCCGCTCGACGTCTCGATCTGCGCCCATGCGCTCCTGCGGCCCGGCCTTTTCGTTGTGCCGGACACCACCCGGGATGCGCGCTTCGCCGGCAACCCGCTGGTCACCGGCGCGCCGCATCTGCGCTTCTACGCGGGGGCCCTGCTGGAGACGGAGGATGGGCTGCCCCTCGGCACGCTCTGCGTGCTGGACCGGGAGCCGCGGCCGGACGGGCTGACCGAACAGCAGGGATTCGCCCTGCAGGTGCTCGCGCGGCAGGTGATGTCGCAGTTGGAGTTGCGGCGGACGTTGAAGGCGCGCGAGACGGATGCCGCCGCGATCGCCGAATCCGAACGGCAATTCCGCATCCTGGCGGACAGCATGCCGCAGATGGTCTGGGCGACCCAGCCGGACGGCTTCCACGACTATTATAACCAGCGCTGGTACGAGTTCACCGGCATGCCAGCCGGCTCGACCGACGGCGTCGCCTGGAACGGCATGTTCCACCCCGATGACCAGGTGCGGGCCTGGGCGCGCTGGCGCAATTCGCTGGAAACTGGCGAGCCCTACGAGATCGAGTACCGGCTGCGCCGGGCCGATGGCGTCTATCGCTGGACGCTCGGCCGCGCCCTGGCGGTGCGCGACCAGCAGGGCCGCATCATCCGCTGGTTCGGCACCTGCACCGATATCGAGGAGCAGAAGCAGACCGAGGAGCGGCTGCGCCTCAGCGAGGAGCGGCTGCGGCTGGCGCTCAGCGCGGCCGAGATGGTGGGCACCTGGGTCTGGGACGTCCAGGCCAACCGGATCACCGCCGATCCGGGCTATGCGCGGCTGTTTTCCGTGACGCCGGAGGCGGTGGCGGCCGGCCTGCCGATCGAGACCTTGCTGCCGTCGATCCACCCCGAGGACCTGGCCGCGACCGAGGCGGCGATCAACGCCGCGTTGGCCGGCGCGCAGGACGGCGCCTTCGAGGCCGAGTACCGCGTGCTGCTGAAGGATGGCGACACCCGCTGGGTCGCCGCACGCGGCCGGTGCGAACACGATCGGGCCGGGCAGCCGACCCGCTTCCCTGGCGTGGTGGTCGACGTGACCGAACGCCGCCACGCGGAGGAGGCAAAGGAGCTGCTGGCGCGGGAGCTTTCGCACCGCATCAAGAACATCTTCACCGTGGTCGGCGGCATGGTTTCGCTCTCCGCCATGAATGCCGCCGGCGAGACGCGGAATTTCGCCGGCGTGCTGCGGCGGCGGCTGAACGCGCTGGCGGCGGCGCATGAATATGTCCGGCCGCATAGCCCCGAGTCGCGCCCGGCGGAGCTGGAGACGACGCTGCACGGGCTGCTCGGCAAGTTGCTGGCGCCTTATGCGGAGCTAGGCGGCGAACGGGTGCGGGTGCTGGGCGACGACGCGCCGATCGGGGTGAAGGCGGCGACCTCGCTGGCGCTGATTCTGCACGAGCTGGCGACCAATGCGGCGAAATACGGCGCGCTGGTCGGCCCGGAAGGCTGCGTCACCATCACCGGCGAACGGCATGACGACCGGCTGACGCTGACCTGGCAGGAACGCGGCGGCCCGCCGGTGGAGGGCCCGCCGCAGCGGCGCGGCTTCGGCACGGTGCTGGCGGAGCGCGGCGCGATCACCCAGCTCGGCGGCAGCATCGCGCATGACTGGGCCGAGGCCGGGCTGACGCTGCGGCTGGACGTGCCGCTGGAGCGGCTGGCGCACTGATCAGCAAGCTTGGGGAGGAAAAAGCATTTCCTCCCAAAACCCCTCCTTTGCTTTTTGTGGGTCCGGCACTCGCCGCGCAGCGGCAGCCGACTCACAAAAATAGATGAGGGGGTCCGGGGGAGAATACCTTCTCCCCCGGCCTTCCTTACGTGTCCAACAGCTCCCGCACCGCCGCCTTGATGAAGGCCGCATCCGGCGGGTTCGGCTGCGGGTTGCCGGCGCGATGACCCCAGATGCTCGGGATCGGCAGCAACCTGCCGTGCTTCAGATGCGGCAGCTCCGCCGCATTGTCGGCGACGCGGAAATAGAGGTCGGTCTCGCCCGGCATCAGCAGCACCCGCGCCTCGATCGCCGCCAGCGCCTTCGCCAGGTCGCCGCCGTAGTTCGGATGGTCGCCGATGTCGCCGGCATCCCAGATGCGCAGCTGCGCCAGCAGGTCGGCGGCGGGGCGGCGGGCGAAGCGCTGCTCCCAGTCCCGCACCAGGAAGATCTCGAGGTCCGGGGCACCGAGCGCGGTCAGGTGCAAGCCCGCGCGGTAGAAATCCTGGCTCAGCGCCCAGGCGGCGTAGCTGCGGCCGAAGGCGCGCAGCGCGCGGGCGGGCTGCGCCGAGAACAGCGCCGTGCCGTCATATTCGGGCGCCGCTTCCAGGATGGCCATCTGGGTCCGCAGGAAGACCTGGTTGTGCACGGCCGTGCGGGCGCTGCCGCGATCCACCACGATGCGCGCCACCTCGGCCGGATGCGCCGCGGCCCAGTGATAGGCCTGCTGCGCGCCCATCGACCAGCCATAGACGCAATGCAGCCGTTCGATCCCCCAGACCTCCCGCAGCAGTCGCCGCTGCGCCGCGACATTGTCCCAGGCGGTGACCAGGGCCGGCCAGGGTGCGCAGTTGGACGGCGAAGAGGAGAGCCCGTTGGTGAACATGTTGGGGATGACGATGAACCAGCGCGTCGGGTCGAGGATGCCGTCCGGCCCGATCAGCCATTCGAGGTCGGGGTGCTGCGCCCCGTAGCTGGTGGGGTAGAGCACGACGTTGTCGCGCGCCGCGTTCAGCGTGCCATGCGTCTTCCAGACCAGCGTCGCATCCGGCAGCACGCCACCCTTGTGCAGCGGCATGTCGCCGAGCTTGAAGGTGCCCTCCGCGGTCGGCCAGGTCATGCCCGCAGCCCTTTCACGAAATCGGCGTGGAAGCGGGCGTAGCCGGGCTGCAGATAGGCCAGCTTCTCCCGCAGCACGCCATGCGCATCGGCCAGCCGATGGAAGGGAATGAAGGGGTAGAGGTGGTGCTCGGCATGGTAGGGCATGTTCCACATCAATAGCCGCAACGCGGGCGAGGTCAGCACGGTGCGGGTATTGGTCAGCCCGTTGCGGTCGGTGGCGCAGCCGGTGTGCTCGGCCAGCAGATACAGCCGCAGCAGCGGCTGCGCCATCAGCTGCGGGCCCAGCCAGAACAGGAGGGGCGTCGCCCACCCGAAGGCCAGGGCCGAGAGCAGGGCGGCGCTGGCCAAGAAGGCGACCTCGGCGCGGATGCTGCGGATGACGCGTGGTGCCCCGGCCTCGCCGATATAGGGATAGGCCGAGAGATCGCCGCGCAGCCCGTCCCACAGGATGATCATGCGAAAGCGCCAGTAGGGTACCGACATTACCCGCAGCAGGTAGCCGTCCAGCGTCGTCGGCGGCGGCGTGGCCAACTCCGGGTCACGCTCCGGGTCCTGGGTGAAGCGGTGATGCGCGGTGTGATAGAGCTGGTAGAAGTGCCAGTTGTAGAGGGCCGGCGCGCCAGACAGCCAGCCGACCACGGCATTGACCCGGCGGTTGGCGAAGGCGGTGTAGTGCGAGGTCTCGTGAAAGGGCGCGAACAGCGCCACCTGCACCACGCCCAGCAGCAGCATCGCCGGCAGCACCCACCAGCCCGGCGCCAGCGCCACCAGCGTGCCGGTCGCCAGCAGCAGCGCCAGGTGGATCGCCAGCTGGCGCCAGCCCGCGGCGTCGGAGCGCGCGGCAAAGCCCTTCATCTCGGCGGCGGAGGGGGCCTGCATGGCTCAGACCTCCACGTCGCGGTTGACGTCCTTGTAGAGCAGGTAGGCGGCGCCTTCCCCAACCCGTGCAGTAGAATTGCTGCGGGACGAAGCTGCCCATCCAGACGAAATCCCCGGTCCAGAGCTCGTGCCAGTCGCGGTCCAGCAAGCTGAAGGCCCTGGCCTTCCAGCATGACCAGCCCGTGCTCGAAGATATGAGTCTCGACGCAGTGGAAATGCGTACCGGGCGCGAAGCCCATCACGTTCATCTCGAAATCCATGGTCATATCGGCGGTGCCGAGCAGGTATTGCCGCCAGCGGCCGCTGTCGTCGACCGTGGTGCGCGGCGTGGTGTCGCGGCTGCCGAAGCGCGGGGCGGGGGCGTCCTGGCCGGGGGCGGGGACGTAGCGGCGCTTGATCCAGACGCTGCGCGACGCAGCCCCGCCCTTGTTGACGAAGGACAGGGCGGTGCCGGCCGGGATGTAGGCGAAGCCGCCCGGCTCCAGGCTGGCCGAGATCCCGGCCGGCGGCGACCTCGAGCGTGCCGGACAGGAGGTAGAGGAAATGCTCGTAGCCGTCGTCGCGCGGCGCCGTGGTGCCGCCGCCGGGCAGGACCTCCAGCGTCCCTTGCGCGAAGCGGGCGCCCATCAGCGGCGTCGCCTGGTAGTAGACCTGGGCGTCGCGCAGCCCGGGCAGCAGGCTGGGGAACATGCCGCCCGGCGGCAGGATGGCGTAGTTGCGGGCAAACAGGCTGCGGTTGTGGCCGATGACGCCGGGCGGGACGAAGGCGGGCATGGTGGGCTGGGCTCCGGGCAGGGGGCGCTGCGGGGCCAAGCAGGAACCGGGCCGCGCCGCGCGCCCCATGCATTCCATGGATGGCGCGGCGGCGCAAGGACCCGTTACACGCGGTGCTTCCCCATCATCGACCGCGCCGGCTCCCGCCCCAGCGCCGCCCAGATCGCCGGCGCATCGGTCGCCCCTTTGGCCAGCGCCTTGCGCAGGTGCTCGGCATAGGCGTCGGAGACAACGGCGGGCAGCAGCGGCTCGTGCGGGTCGACGATCGCCTGGATGATGGCCGGGCCCGGCGCCGCCAGCGCCGCGTCCAGCACCGGCCCGACCTGCTCCGGCCGCTCGATCGTATAGCCGCGGGCGCCCATCGCCTCGGCGGCCCTGGCGAAGTCGATCCCCGGCACCGCCACGCCGAAATCCGGGTTGCCGAGGAAGAGGAGCTGTTCCCACTTGATCTGGCCGAGCGTGCCGTTGCGCAGCACCAGTAGCTTCAGCGGCAGGCCCATGGCGACGGCGGTGGAGAACTCGCCGAGCTGCATCGCCAGCCCGCCATCGCCGATGACGCCGAAGATCGGCCGGCCGGGGAAGGCGCAGCCAGCGGCGACCGCATAGGGGATGGCGCAGGCCATCGAGGCGAGCAGGCCGGAGACGCCGAAGTCATGCCCGGGCTGCAGCCGGATATGGCGCGCGACGAGGCCGGTATGGTGGCCGCTATCGGCCACCAGCACCGCATCCGGCGGCAGCCGGGCGCCGAGCGCCGCGACCGGGACCGAGGGGTTCATCGGCTGCCGCTCGCTCACCTCGGCGGCGCGGATCGTGGCGTACCAGCGGCGCGTCTCAGCCTGCGCCATCTCGAGGAAGGACCGGTCCTGTTTCCGGCGCAACTGCGCGTTCAGCATCTCGAGCGCCGCGCGGGCATCGCCGACCAGCCCGGCCTCGACCGGCTGGCGCAGGCCGATGCGCTGCGGGTCGCGGTCGATCTGCACGATCCGCGCCTGGCCGGGCTTCGGGTAGTATTCGACATAGGGGAAGGTGGAGCCGACGATCAGCAGCGCGTCGCATTGCGCCATCGCGGCATGGGTGCCGAAGGTGCCGTAATAGCCGATGCCGCCCGTCGTATAGGGGTGGTCGTCCGGCAGCACCGCCTTGCCGAGCAGCGCCTTGGCCACCGGCGCGCCCAGCAATTGGGCGGCCTGCTCCAGTTCCGCCCGCGCCCCCAGCGCGCCGCGGCCGGCCAGGATGGCGACGCGGCTGGCGCCGTTCAGGATTTCCGCCGCGCGGCGCACCGCATCGGCTTCGGGCAGCAGCAGGCCGTCCTGCCAGTGCGGCGAGGTCGTCTGCGCCTTGCCGCGGGGAGGGCTTGTCCTCCTTCGCGTCTTCCTCCTGCAGATCGGTCGCCAGCGCAAGGTGGGCGACGCCGCGGCGGGCGAGGGCGCTGCGGCAGGCGAGGCTGGTCACCGTCTCCGCATGCTGCGCGCCCATGATGCGGGCATTGTAGACCGCGACATCGGCGAAGACTCGGTCGAGCGGTACGTCCTGCTGGGTGAAGGTTTCCGCGAGGTCGTGGTAGGGCAGGCCGGTCAGGGCGACCACCGGCGCCAGGTCCATCTTGGCGTCGTAGAGCCCGTTCAGCAGGTGCAGCCCGCCTGGGCCGGTGGTGGCGAAGCAGCAGCCGAGCCTGCCGGTCCACTTGGCATAGGCGGCGGCCATGAAGGCGGCGCTTTCCTCATGCCGGACCGGGACGAAGCGGATTTGCCCCTGCCGGGTGCGCAGCGCCTCCACCACGCCGTTGATGCCGTCCCCGGCCAGGCCGAAGATGACGTCCACGCCCCAGTCCTGCAGCGTGTCGATGACGATCTCGCTCGCGTTGGGCATCCGTCGGCTTCCCCGTGCTGTCGAGGTGCGAACGCGGCCGATCCGTGGCGGATGCGGCCAAGCGGCGGAACGTCTCGGCCTGCCGGCGGGCCTCGGCCGACGCCGCGGCTTTCCAGCCGGGGCGATCGCGGGCTACCCTGCCGCACCGGCCGCCAGAGCCGGCCGAGGATCGCAGTTCCGGCCCGCATTCCCGCCGAGAGGGCCCCGCATGCACCCCTTCACGCTGCCCGAAAGCATCCAGGCCCGCGTCGCCGCGCTGCGGCACGCCGCACCCCTTCGCCCGGCTCGACCCGCAGCGCACCGCGCTGGTGGTGGTCGACCTGCAGAACGGCTTCATGCGGGAGGACGTGGCGCATGCCTGGTGCCCGATGGCCGAGCATGTGGTGCCCGCGGTGAACCGCCTCGCCGGGGCGCTGCGCCAGGCCGGTGGCGGCATCTTCTGGATCCAGAACACCTTCGATGCGCGCTGCGAGACCGAATGGTCCGTCATGCAGGGCATGGCGACGCCCGCCGCCCGCGCCCGCCGCGCCGCGGCGATGAGCGAGGGGACGGTGGGCCACGCGCTCTGGCCGGCGCTCGACGTGCAGCCGGCCGACGAGATGGTGCGCAAGTACCGCTACAGCGCCTTCATTCAGGGCAGCTCCGAAGCTGCCGGCGCGACTCAGGGCGCGCGGCTTCGACACGGTGCTGATCACCGGCACGGTCACCGGCGTCTGCTGCGAGAGCAGTGCCCGCGATGCCATGATGCTGAACTTCCGCACCGTCATGGTCAGCGACGGCTGCGCGGCGGTGACGGATGCGGAGCATGCCGCCGCGCTGATTGGTTTCTACCTGCAATTCGGCGACGTGCTGACGGTCGACGATTGCATCGCCGGCCTTGCCGGCGAGGAAAGGGCAGCGGCGTGAAGAAGGTAGCGTTCATCGGCACCGGCGGGACGATCGCCTCGATCGGCAAGGGCCCGTTGGATTACGTCAACTACGGCGCCAATGGCGTCATGCTGCAGGCCGGCGGCATCCTCGACCGCTTCCCGAATGTCCAGCAGGTCGCCGAGGTCTTTGCGGTGCCCTACCGCAACGTCCCCTCGCCGCAGATCGGCTGGCAGCAATGGCGGGAACTGGTCCTGCTCTGCGACAAGCTGGTGGCGGAGACGCCAGACCTCGCCGGCATCGTCATCGGCCATGGCACCGCCTCGCTGGAGGAGACGGCCTATTTCCTCTCCCTCACCCTGAAGGTGCCGGTGCCCGTGGTCGTCGTCGGCGCGCAGCGCCCGGCCTCCTCGCTCTCGACCGATGCCGGGCTGAACCTGGTCAACGCGGTGCGGGTCGCTGCCAGCGCGGAGGCGCGCGGCCTTGGCGCGCTGGTGCTGCTGAACGACGAGATCCAGGCGGCGCGGGAGGTGACCAAGACCTCCACCGGCCGGATGCAGACCTTCCGCAGCCCGGACTTCGGCGTGCTCGGCCATGCCGATGGCGATGGCTTGGCCTGGTACCGCCGCCCGTTGCGCAGGCTCGCGCCGGAGACGGAGTTCGACATCCGCAGGCTGGCGGCGCTGCCGCGGGTCGACATCGCTTACAGCCACGCCGATGCCGACGGTACGGCGGTGCGCGCCTTCGTCGCCGCCGGCGCCAAGGGGATCGTTGCCGCCGGCTTCGCCCCGGGCTTCGTGACGCCCGGTGATGCGGCGGCGCTGCGGGAAGCGCGCGAGCAGGGCGTCGTTGTCATGCAGTCGACCCGCGCCGGCAGCGGCCGGGTCTTCCCGACGACGAAGCTGGCCGAGGCGGGCTTCATCCCGGCCGACAATCTCAACCCGCAGAAGGCCCGCATCCTGCTGGCGCTGGCCCTGACGGTGACGCAGGATCCGGCGGAGATCGCCCGGATCTTCGCCAGCTACTGATGCCCCTCAGCCGACCCGGAACGCCGCGGTGCTGCCGCGGCGTCCGGGCGTGACTTCCAGCTTCGCCGGGATCCAGTCGCGCAGCTCTGCGACATGGCTGATGACGCCGACGATCCGGTCCTGGTCCTGCAGGGCCGAGAGTACCTCCATCGCCGTCTCCAGCGCCTCGGCATCCAGTGTGCCGAAGCCCTCGTCGACAAACAGCGCATCGATCCGCCGCGCCCCGGCATGCGCCTGCACCGTGTCGGCCAGGCCGAGCGCCAGCGCGAGCGAGGCGCAGAAGCCCTCGCCGCCCGAGAGCGTGCCGGCCGGCCGCGCCGCGCCGCTCCACTCGTCCAGCACCTCGATATCCAGCCCAACGGCGCGATTGGCGCGTTCCGGCTCCTCCACCCGGCGGATGGTGTAGCGGCCCTTCAGCATGCCGCGCAGCCGCCGGTTGGCCGAGGCCAGCGCCTCGTCCAGCAGGCTGCGCAGCACGAAGCCCTCTAGCGAGAGCTTCTTCCGGTTCCGGCCGGAGGCGAGTTCGGCCAGGTCCTGCCGCACCGCGTAGGCCGCCTCGGCCACGGCCATGCCGCGCTCCGCCGCCTCGATCTCGCCCAGCAGCCGGCGGCCGGCGGCCAGCCGTTCGCGCTGCGCGGCGGCGGCGTCGATCGCCGCGCGATGCGTGGCGCCGGCCACCTGCAGCGCCAGGGCCAAAGCGGCGAGGTCCGGCGGCTCCAGTCCCTGGGAGGCGGCCTCGGCGGCGGCGGCGCGGGACTCGGCGGCGGCCAGGCTGTCGCGGAACACGTCGATCCGGATCTTCAGCTTCGCCTGGGCATCCTCCGCCATCAGCGCGGCGCGGAAGCCGGCGATCCCCTCGAACCCGGCCGCGCTGCATTGGCCGAGGAGCGATGCCTCCTGCGCCGCCCGCGCCGCTTCGGCCAGCCGCGCCGCAGCGCCGGCGCGCCCGGCCTCGGCCGCGGCGGCGCTCGCCGCTGCTTCGGCAGCGGCGCGTGCCTCGCGGTCGCGCTGCAGTGCCTCGGCCAGGCTGCGGCTGCGGCTCGCGGCGGCCGCGGCTGCCCGGCGCAGCGCCTCGGGCGCGGCGAGGCCGGCGGGCAACGCGTCCAGCACGGCATCGCGCATGGCGGCGGCGGCCGCGGCCTCGGTCGCGGCGGCCTGCGCCGCCTCGGCGGACTGCTTCGCCTGGCGCGCCGCCACCTCCGCCGCGCCGCGCGCGGTCTCGGCCGTCGCCCGCAGCATCGGCAGGGCCGTCGCCGCGGCCTCGGCTTCGGCCAGCGCGGCGCTGATCGCGCGCAGCTCGGCTGCGGCCGCCTCGGCTGGGCGGGACGCGGCCTCGCCCAGCCGCAGCAGCAGGTCGTCCCGCGCCTGCGCCGCGAGGCGCAACCCCGCCTCCGCCTCGGCCGCCTTGGACCGGGCCAACTCCAGCGCCGAAACGGCCTGGAGCTCAGCCGCCTCCAGCCGCGGCATCTCGGGCAGCGCCTCGTCGGCCGGGCGGGCGGGGGCGGGGTGGTGCGTGCCGCCACAGACCGGGCAGGGCTCGCCCTCCCGCAGCGCCGCCGCCAGTCGCGCGGCGTGATCGGCGGCGAGGGCGGCGGCCCCGGCCTGCCGGGCGGCCCGCGCCGCCTCGGCCTGGCGCATCGCCGCGGCAAGGCCGTTGCGCTGCGTCTCCACCGCGCCCTCCGCCTGGCGCCACCGCACACCTGCGGCGTCCAGCGCGGCCAGGTCGCGCGCCACCGCCGCCGCGGCGTCGCGCGCGAGGCGGTGCCGCTCGCCCTGCGCCGCCACCGCCTCGCGCGCCGCCAGCGCTTCGGACGCGGTCGCAATCTCGGCGGCGCGCTCGGCCGCGGCGGCCTCGGCCGCGGCCTGCCGGTCCGCCGCCTGCCGCGCTGCTTCGGCGGCTTGGGCCGCATTGCGGGTCGCCGCGGCCGCCTTCTCCGCCCGGTCGAGCAGGCCGGAGAGGCGCGTCGCTTCCGCCTGCTGCGCCGCGGCCTCGGCCTCGCGCGGCGCCGCATCGGCCAGGGCGGCCTCGGCTAGCGCGAGGCGCGCTCGCGCCATGGCCTCGGCGGCCTCGGCGGCCGCAGCCGCCGCCATTGCCTCGGCCGCCCGGGCGGCGGCGGCCTCGAACCCCACCTCCGCGCCGCGCAGCCGGTCGGCGCGGCGGGCGGCCTCCAGTCTTGCCTCCGCCTCCCGCACCGCGGGCTGCTTCGCCTGCAAGGCGTCGCGCGCGGCGACCGCTTCCCGCGCCTCCTCCAGCCGGCGGGCCGCGTCGCGCCCCGCCTCGGCCGCGCCGCGCGCCGCGGCCTCCGCGACAGCGGCCGCCGCCTCCGCGGCCTCGGCCGCGGCCAGCGCCGCCGCCCGTGCCTCGAGCGCCGCGGCCGCCGCGGCGTGGTCGGCAGCGCCGGCCTGGTCCAGCAGGACCTTCCGCCGATCGCCCAGGCGCTGGCAGTCCTGCGCCGCGGCCTTGGCCTCCTCCGCCAGCCGCTGCTCGATCCGGCGGTAGAGCGCGGTCTGGAACAGCCGGGTCAGGATGTCCTGCCGGTCACCCGGCTTGGCCACCAGCAACTCGCGGAAGCGGCCCTGCGGCAGCAGGACCACCTGGCGGAATTCCGCGGCGCGGTAGCCCAGCAGTTCCTCGACCTTCGCTCGCACCTCGGCATCGCGGTCGAGCGGCTTGCCCGTTTCCTCGCCGTGCAGCTCGCAGAGCTCGACCTCGCCGCCGACCCGCGTGGTGCCGCCGCCGCGCTTCGGCTTGTCCCATTGCGGCCGCCGGCGGATGCGCCAAGTGGCGTTGCCGAGGGCGAAGTCGAGCGTCACCTCGGTCGGCAGCGCCGGGTCAGCATGGTGGCTGCGCAGATGTTGCGGCCCGCGCTCCTCGCCGCTGCTCTCGCCGAACAGCGCGAAGCAGAGCGCGTCCAGCAGGCTGGTCTTGCCGGCACCGGTCGGGCCGGCAATCAGGAACAGCCGGTTGCCGGCGAGCCCGGCGAAGTCGATCTCCTGCCGCCCGGCATAGGCGCAGAATCCCTGCAAGGTCAGGCGCAGCGGCCGCATCTCAGGCCTCCGCCGCCTCGATCGCGGCGATGGCAACGGGGCGGGCGGCCTCGGGCAGCGCCTCGCCCTTCATCTCGGCATAGAAGGCGCCGAGCAGGTCGAGCGGCTCGCCGCCCTTGGCGCGGCCGACCGGGCCATCCGCCGCGGCGATCGCCGCATCGCGGGCGAAGGCGAGCTCCAGCACGTTGGGATAGACCTCGCGCAGCCGCGCCATGGCGTCCCAGACCCGGTCGCGGTCGGTGAGCGTCACGTGCAGCCAGTCTTCCCGCCCCGCCGCCGGGGCGTCCCGCAGCAGCCCGGCGATCTCGCCGGACAGGCGGCGCAGCGCCCGCTTCGGCGCCAACTGGATCGCCTCGGTCGTCACCCCGCCGGCGGCGTCCAGCTCGACCAGCGTCACCGATTTGGCCTGGCCCGCCTCGCTGAACGAGTAGGCCAGCGGCGAGCCGCTGTAGCGGATCCGCCCCGCGGCCAGGTCCTGCGGCCGGTGCAGGTGGCCGAGCGCGACGTAGTGGAAGCCCTCGAACCGCGCCGGGGAGACCGCCTTGGCGCCGCCGACGGCCAGCAGCCGCTCGCTCTCGCATTCCTCGCCGCCGGCGACGAAGGCATGCGCCACCATCACCATGCGGGCGCGGGCCGGGCATTGCTGCATCAGGTGGCGGCAGACATAGCCGAAGCCGGCATCGTGGTCGGCGATCGGCTCGCCGACGAAAAGCCGCGCCAGCAGAAGGTGCGAGGCATAGCCGGAAGGGAGGATCCACACCTCGCCATGCCGGTCGCGCATCGGGATCGGCCGGCCGAGCGCCGAATCGGCGATATGCAGGCCCGAACCGCGCAGCAGGGTGGCGGCGAAGGAGAGCCGTTCGGTGGCGTCGTGGTTGCCGGGGATCAGGACCACCGGGATGCCGAGGTCGAGGATCGCCTTGCGCAGGATCTCGTCCAGCAGCTCGATCGCCTCGATCGGCGGCACGGCGCGGTCGAAGATGTCGCCGGCGATCAGCAGCACGTCGGGCCGGCGGTCCCGCAGGATGTCGAGGAACTGGCCGCGCAGCATATGCGCCTGGTCCTCGAGGAAGGACGCGCCATTGAGGGTCCGGCCCAGGTGCCAGTCGGCGGTGTGCAGCATGCGCATGAGGCGACGACCATGCGCGTGGGGCCAGAGTCGGGGCAAGCCTCGTCGGGCTGGGCGGCTCAGCCGCGCCGCGCGCCTCGCACCAGCCAGAGCGTCGCCGCCAGCATCAGCGCCGTGCCGGCGGCCAGGCCCCAGCCCGGCTGCTCGCCGAAGAGCAGCAGGCCGATGGCGGCGCTGACCGGGATGCCGACATATTCGATAGGCGCCAGCAGCCCGATCTCCGCCCGGCGGGAGGCCGGTTGCAGCAGCATGTCGCCCGTCACCGCCAGCGCCGAGCCGCCGAGCAGCCAGGCCAGCGCGAGGCCCGAGGGCGCGTCCCAGACCCAGGCCGAAACCGGCCCCCAGACCAGGACCGAGGCGAGGCCGTACCAGGCGACCACCCGCGGCGGCGGCTCGGTCCCCGAGATCCGCTTCAGGGCGACCATCACCAGCGCCCCGCTGATGCCGCTGCCGACCGCGGCCAAGGCGCCCCAGGACAGCGCGCCATCCGGCCGGGCGATGACCAGCACGCCGAGGAAGCCCAGCAGCGCCGCCAGCACCCGGTCCCGCCGCAGCCGCTCGCCCAGCAGCAGCACCGCCAGCGGCAGCGCCCAGAGCGGCTTGGCCTGCATGATGGCCACCGCATCGGCCAGCTTCATCCAGGCGATGGCCAGGATGTAGAGCATGAAGCTGGCGATCCCGGCGGCGCAGCGCAGCGCATGGCCGCGCGGATGCCGCGTCGCCAGCCCCGCCGCGCCCTGCCGCAGCAGCCAGGGCGCGAGGATCAGCAGGGTGAAGGCGCCACGGGCGAAGGGAACCAGCGGCAGCGGCAGCCCGTCCTGGATCGCCAGGCGGAAGCAGGCGCCCATGCCGGCGAAGGCCATGGTCGAGGCGAGCATGAGCCCGAGGCCGACCAGTGGGCGGGAGAGGGTCATCGCGGGTCCCTTAGGCTGCCGCTGCGTTGCAGCAAAGGGATTGCCGCCGGATTGACGCGGCGCCGCGCCGCCGCGACCTCTGCCGGACCAAGGGGAAGGAAGGCGCCATGTATTCGATCGACGTGCTGATCCAGGGCTATCCCGGCAAGTCGCTCTGCCATGGCGGGCTCGGCTGGAGCACCATCGCGCTGCTGCGCGGCCATGGCCGGACCATCCTGATCGATGTCGGCGCCTTCGCCGTCCGCCCGGAATCCGGCCGCCAGTTGAAGGCCGCGAATCAGCGACCCGGCCAGCGTCACCGACGTCGTGCTGACCCATGCGCATTGGGACCACTCGGTGAACTACACGCTCTTCCCGAATGCCGATGTCTGGATCGGCAAGGTGGAGATGGACTGGGCCACTGCCGTCCCCGCCGGCTTCAACCCGCTGCCGGAGCTCTACGTCCAGGACCTGGCGCGGCATCCGCGGCTGCACCTGCTGGCGGATGGCGAGCGCTTCCTCGACGGCTTCACCGCGCATCTCTGCCCCGGCCATACCCCGGGCTGCCTGGTCTACCGGCTGGAAGGCAACGAGCATCCGGTGGTCTTTTCCGGCGATGCCGCGAAGAACCGCGCCGAGCTGCTGTCGATGGCGACCGACATGACCATGGATGCCGGCGCCAGCCGTGCCAGCCTCGACCGCATCTGGACGCTCTGGCGGCAGGTGCCGGGCACGCTGCTGATCCCCGGCCACGACCTGACCATGCGGCTCGATGCCCAATGCCGCCCGGAGTATATCGGCCAGCGCCGCGCCGGCATCGCCGCCTGGTTCAATGAGGACCTAGCGGTCATGGACGAGTTCGACATCACCGCGCCCCGCTTCTGAATGGATTTATCCACTGCCGCCCGTGCCTGGGTCCGGCTGCCCTCCGGCCGCCGCCTCGACCTGCTGGCGCCGACGCCCCTTCGACTGGACGGACGAGGACCTGGCGATCGGCCTGTCCCGCACCTTCCGCTGGGGCGGGCATTCGACCTGGCCGGGCGCGCCGCTCTCGGTCGCGCAGCATTCGCTGGCCGTGCTGGCGCTCCGCCGGGCGAAGGCCAGGGGCGGGCTGGCGCAGGCAGAGGCGCGGCGTGAGCTGCTGCACGATGCCGAGGAAGGGCTGCTCGGCTTCGACTGCATCTCGCCGCTGAAGCCTTTCCTCGGCACCGGCTTCGCCGCGCTGCAGGACCGGCTCTCGGCCGCCGTCGCGCTCCGCTACGCCCTGCCGGCCTGGACGCCCGAGGCCAAGCGTGTCCACAAATCCTGCGACATCGCCCTCGCTGCGGCGGAGGCGGTGCATGTCGCCGGCTGGACGCGGGAGGAGGTGCGCGGGACGCTCGGCATCCGCGCCGCGGTGCTGGCGGCCGACCCGCTGGCGGCGCTCTACGACTCGGAACCCTGGCGGCCCTGGCCGCCCGAGCTGGCCGCCGAGCGCTTCCTGATATCGCTCAAACGCCTCTCGCCAGGTTGAGCCTATCCTGCCGGGATGATCGAGCCCCCTCCGCCCTGACCGACTTCGCCTTCGCCCACCGCCTGCGGGTGCGCTGGGCGGAGCTCGACCCGCAGCGCATCGTCTTCAACGCGCACTACCTGACCTATTTCGACGTCGCCCTGTCCGAATACATGCGCGCCATCGGCTTCAAGGCGCCGGACGGGCTGGCGAAGCATGGCTGCGACATCGTCCTGGCCAATGCCAACCTCGATTTCCGCGCCTCCGCGCGCTACGACGACGAGTTGCTGGTTGCCGCCCGCGTCGCTCGCATCGGCCGTACCAGCCTCGGCTTCCGCATGGCCTGCTTCCGCGACGATGCGCTGCTCGTCGAGGGCCGGCTGGCCTATGTGAATGTGAGCCTCGGCGCGCATCGGCCGATGGCGCTGCCCGAGGCTTTCGTCGCGAAGATGCTGGCCTTCGAATGCATCGCCCCGGTGCGCCAGACCGTCTGAGCGTGACGACCTGCGGAAAAGATTGGACATTCCGTGCGTTAGCAGGGAGTTCAGGCCAAATCTGCGCCCATAGGGGCGAAAGGTCTCCACCGCCATGCTGGCGGGCTCCCATGTCGCCCTCGGCGCCGCGGCCTGGATTGCCGCCGCCCCCATCTCGGCCGACCGCCACTGGACCCCGAGGCGCTTGCGCTGGCGGTGTTCGGCGGGCTGCTGCCGGATGTCGATCACCCGAAGAGCTGGGTCGGGCGGCGGCTGCGGCCGGTCTCGGACCTGGTCGCCGGCATCTTCGGCCATCGCGGCATCACCCATTCGCTGCTTGCGGTGCTCGGCTGCGGCTGGCTGCTGCGCCAGGGCATCCTGCCGGCGCGCTGGGCGGAGCCGCTGGTCGCCGGCTATCTCAGCCACCTGCTGGGCGACCTGCTGACACCGCAGGGCCTGCGCCTGCTCTGGCCGATCCGCGGCACCTGGGCGCTGCCCTTCTGCCGCACCGGCTCGCCCTTCGAGCCGCTGGTCGTGGCCGTCATCCTGGTCGCCGCCTGGAGCACGCTCGCCGAGCCACCCGACCCGCGGGCGGCGCTGCGGCGATTCGGCCTCTGCCTCGGCTGCGCGGCGGAGGCGCCGCTGCCCCTGCCGCCGCGGCCGCCCCTGCCGCCGAAGCGACGGCTCGCTGAGCGTGAGGGACGGAGCGGCGCTGCCATGCCCCCGGCGGGCGGCTGATCCCGGCGGACCGGTCGCTTGACCGGTCCCAGCGCCCAGTGGCGCGAAGCCCAGCGAACCGGAGGTTTGCGCCCGGCGATCGAGGGCAGGAAACGATCATGCCGGTGGTCGATGCCATCGACCGCCGGCATGAGGCGCCCTTCCCTCCGCCGCCGGGCGCGCTTGGATGCCGGCCAAGCAAGCCCGCGGGAGTGAGACATGCCAGGAAACCCAGCCGTGCCGATCGCCGGCAACCGCTTTTGCATCGTCGGCGGGGCGAGCCTGGTGGGCTCGGCCACGGCGGGGAGCTTGCTGGACCACGGCGCGGCCGAGGTGGTGCTGTTCGACAATTCCGCCTTCGGCTCGGATGCCGCCGTCGCCCACCTGAAGGACCACCCGCGGCTGAAGCTGGTGCGCGGCGACGTCATGCGCATCGCCGACCTGCTGCGGGCGACCGAGGGCATGGCCGGCGTGCTGCAGCTGGCTGCCTACATGACCCTGTCGATGGATCGCGACCCCTGGTCCGGCCTGGATGTGAACATCCGCGGCGTGCAGAACGCGCTTGAGGCCTGCCGCGCCAACAAGGTGGGCAAGGTGGTCTTCGCCTCGTCGAACGCCACCTACGGCTACGGGCCGGGCGTCGCCGGCGAGCTGGTGGAAAGCACGCCCTTCCACAGCCAGGGCGCCCCGCCGGCCGCCATCCTGTACGGCGCCAGCAAGATCATCGGCGAGCAGCTCTGCCGCGACGCGTACCGGAAGTGGGGCCAAGACTACGTCGTCCTGCGCTATTCGACCGTGTATGGCGAACGCCAGCACTACCGCGCCGCCAATGCGCTCTACATCATCGAGACGCTGGAGAAGGTCCGCCGCGGCGAGCCGCCAGAGGTCTTCGGCGACGGCTCCGAGACCAAGCATTTCGTCTATGTCGGTGACCTGGCCCGGGCCAACCGGATGGCCTTCGAGAGCCCGGCGACCGATGTCGCGGTGAACACCTCCGGCCCCGCGCCGGTGACGACGCTGGAACTCGTGCAGCTGGTGACGGAGCTGGCCGGTGGCGGCCCGGCGCCGAAGTTCGTCGGCAATGAGCCCGGCAAAGTCCGACTGACCAGCGGCGGCGCCTTCCGCATCGCGCACGAGGCGGCTTACGCCGCCATCGGCTGGAAGCCCGAGGTGGACATGAAGGAAGGCCTCCGCCGGCTGATCGCCTGGCGCGACTCGAACGAGGGCAAGGCAGCATGAGCACGTCCGATCGGCCGGGCGCCATAGGAGCCCCAGATCGGCCGCGCCAGTCGGAGATGACCCGCCGGACGGTCTTGGCGACAGGCGGCGCGCTGCTCGCCGCCCCGGCGCTCGGCCAGCCGCGCTGGCCGGACCGGCCGATCGAGATCGTCGTCGGCTTCGTCGCTGGCGGCGGCACCGACCTCGACGCCCGCAGCTATGCGCGGGCGCTGGAGAAGCGGCTCGGCGGCACCGTCGTGGTCACCAACCGCCCCGGCGCGGGCGGGGAGCTCGCCTTGTCCAGCGTGGCGCGCGCGAAGCCGGACGGCCGATACGCTCGGCACCACCAACTACCCCAGCCTGATCACCATCCCGATCGAGCGGCAGGCGCAGTTCAGGCTGGATGACTTCGCCCCGCTCGGCAATCTGGTGAAGGATCCGAGCGCCATCACCGTTCTCGCCTCCAGCCCATATGCCAGCCTCAAGGACCTGCTGGATGCGGCGCGGGCCAAGCCGGACCAGCTCACCTACGCCTCCCCCGGCGTCGGCACTGACGATCATCTGCAGCTGGTCCTGCTGCAGGCGGCGACCGGCATCCGCATGACCCATGTGGTCTTCCAGGGCGACCCGCAGCTGCGCACCGCAATCCTCGGCAAGCAGGTGGATTGCATGGGGCTCAACCTTGGCGCCGTCATGCAGGTGCCGGACGGCTTCCGGATCCTGTCGCAGGGCGGCGCGGTCCGCAGCCGCTTCCGCCAGGACGTGCCGACGCTGAAGGAGCTGGGCTTCCCGGTCGAGATGGCGTCGGAGCGCGGGGTCGTGGCCCCGGCCGGCACGCCGCCCGCGATCCTCGCCCGGCTGCGCGAGGCGACCGGGGACATCGCCCGCGACCCGGAATTCGTGAAGCAGCTGGAAGACCGCTTCACCGAACCGGCCTGGGAGACGGGGAAGCCTGGTTCGCCCGGTTGCGGGCGCAAGAGGCTGATTACCGTGGGTTGTGGCAGCGCACGCCCTGGGCACAACGCTAGTAGGCGCAGGCGCCACGTTGCGATTGACCATCGCCGCGCCAGATGCGACGCAATGGGGGTGACCGCACTCGATCCCACCATAGCCGAGCAACTGGCACAGGACCTGCCGCCGGACGACTTCCGGCGCATCGTCGAAACCTTCGAAGACGACCTCGGTCGCCTGGCGGGAGAGCTCGAGCAGGCCGGCCTGGCCGGCAGCCTCGACGCCTATCGCCGCGCCGCGCACAGCCTGGCCGGGGCCGCGGCCGCAGTGGGCGCGGTGATGCTGGAACGCACCGCCCGGGTGGCCATGGACCCGCGCTCAGGCATGCCGCCGGCGCAGATGGTGCCGATCATCCGCGCCCAGGCGGCCGCTGCGCTGCAGGAACTGGCGGTGCTCGCCGCCCGGGCGGGCGACGACTCCGCCGGCGCATGACGGCCACATGACCACCCCTGGCGGCCGCATCCTGCTGGTCGAGGATACCCCGACCCAGGCCGAGGTGGCCAAGGCGCATCTGCGGGACCTGAACCACGCCGTCCGCGTGGCCGAAACCGCCGCCGCCGCGCTGGACCATGCCCGCGCCTGGGACCCAGACGCGATCCTGCTCGACCTCGAATTGCCGGACGGCTCCGGGCTCGACGTGCTGAAGACCCTGCGGCGGGAGGGCTTCGAGGCGGCGATCATCGTCATCACCGCCAATGCCTCGATGAACACTGCGGTCGAGGTGATGAAGTGGGGGGCGACCGACTTCCTGCCCAAGCCCTATCCCAAGGCCAAGCTGGTCTTCACGCTGCAGAACGCGATGGAGCAGCGGCGGCTGGTGATCGAGAACCGGGCGCTGGAGACCGAGCTGAAGGCGGCCCGGTCGGGCGCCGCGCGCGACCGCTTCCAGGGCTTCATCGGCGCCTCCGCCGCCATGCAGGCGGTCTACCGCACCATCGAGAGCGTGGCGAAGAGCCGCGCCAACATCTTCATCACCGGGGAGAGCGGCACCGGCAAGGAGCTGGCCGCCGAGGCGGTGCACAAGGTGAGCGAGCGGCACGGCGGCTTCGTCGCGCTGAACTGCGGCGCCATCCCGCGCGACCTGCTCGAGAGCGAGATCTTCGGCCATGTGAAGGGCGCCTTTACCGGTGCCACCGACAACCGCATCGGTGCCGCCCGCCAGGCGGATGGCGGCACGCTGTTCCTCGACGAGATCGGCGAGATGCCGCTCGAGATGCAGGTGAAGCTGCTGCGCTTCGTGCAGACCGGGACCTTCCAGCCGGTCGGCGCCTCGAAGCCGGAGAAGGTGGATGTCCGCTTCGTCTGCGCCACCAACCGCGACCCGCTGGCCGAGGTGGAGGCAGGGCGGTTCCGCGAGGACCTCTACTACCGCCTGTACGTCGTGCCGATCGAGCTCGCCGCCGCTGCGGGCGCGCGACGGCGACCCCGTGCTGATCGCCCGCACCTTCCTGCAGGCCTTTGCCCGGGAGGAGCGAAAGCGCTTCCGCGGCTTTGCGCCGGAGGCCGAGGCGGCGATCCGCAACTATGCCTGGCCGGGCAACGTGCGGCAGTTGCAGAATGCCATCCGCAACGCGGTGGTGATGCATGACGGGGAGCGGCTCGAGGCGGCGATGCTGCCGGCCATGCTGCTGCGTGCCCTGCCGCGGGCAGCCTCGCCGATGCCGCCCGCCGCCCTGCCGGTCGCCGTCGCGCCGCCCGAGGCCACCCTGGCGGCACCCGCCCCGCCGTCCATCCTGACGGAGCCGGAGCCGCCGCCGCCTGCCTGGGCGCCCCCGCCACCGGAGCCGCCGCAAGCCGCGATCGAAATCCAGCCGCTCTGGAAGATGGAGAGGCGGCTGATCCTGGCGGCGCTGGAGCAGACTGGGCAGGACGTGCCGCGCGCCGCCTCGCTCCTCGAGATCAATCCGTCGACGATCTACCGCAAGCTGCAGGCCTGGCGCGCGGCGGAGACGCCGGGCGGCTGAGCATCAGTCGGCGCGCCAGTTGAGCCGGCGCAGCAGCCACTCCCGATAGGCCAGCGAGACCGCGGGGGCGGGGCTGAGCGCCGCGAGCAGCGGGGCGGCATCGGCCCCCGGCAATGGCCGGACCCCGGCGCCCAGCCCAGCCGCGTCTCCTCGTCCAGCCAGCGCTGGGCCGCGCTGCGCCATGCCGCGACTAGGTTGGCCGAGGTCAGCGCCGGCAGCACCACCGCCGCCTGCAGCCGGGCGCAGCCCGCCGCGGCGATGGCCGCCGCCCGCAGCTCGGCCGCCCCGCCGAGCGCCAGGTCGAACAGCGAGGGCACCTCCGGCAGCAGCGGATCGCGCAGCCCGGCCGGCTCCAACGTGAACCAGGGCTTGGCGCCGATGGTGGCGATGCGGGCCGGCAGGTCGGCCCCGGTCAGCAGCGTGGCGTCCACCATGCCCTGGCCCAGCGCCGCTTCCAGCCGCAGCGGCACGGCGCCCATGACCGGGCTGGTGGCGAAACCGAGCAGGTCGCAACCGAGCAGCGCCGCCGCGCCCGGCATGTCCGGCCCCGCCAGGCCGAAGCGTGGCGCGGCGCCGGCGGCCGGCATGGCGTCCCGCCCCACCACCACGGCCGAGCCCTGCGCGGCACAGACCGGCAGCCAGCCGGCGGCATCGAACCGGGCGCGCGGGTCGCCGATGATGCGGGCGAGCGCGGCGAGGCCGGGCAGGACCAGCAGGGTGCGGCCATCCGGGGCGCCTTCGGTGGCGAAGCGGTTGGCGGCGGTGACGCCGTCCGGCCCGCCGAGCACGTTGCTGCGGAGCGAGATCGCGGTGGCGGCGCCGCGGCCGAGCGAGGTGGCAAGGCGGCCGGCGAAGCGGGCGAAGGCGCCGTCTTCTGGCCCCGGGACCAGCAGGGTGGCGACCGCCGGCAGGATCGCCCGGGCGGCGCCCGGCCAGCCCGTGGCGGCAATGGCGCCAAGGCCGGTCAGCAATCCCTCGCGGCGGGACAGGATCGGGCGAGCCTGCATCGCGATGTCCTCCCCGGCTTCGCATGGCAGCGTTCGGGACGGCGGGGGCCGGCCCGGGGGATGCCATGCTGGTGCACGCCTGGAATTCCAGGCCCAGCCCATTCGGGCCTGCGACCCCCGGCATGTCGCCATGCCGGACGACCGCTGGCTAGCCCTTGATCGCTCTGGCACGGCCGGAGCCGTATGGCCTCAGTCCTGGTACTGCAGCAGCGCCTCGAAGGGCACGTCCAGCTTCTGCCGGCCGCCGAGGAAGGTCAGCTCGATCAGCGCCGCGACCAGTGGCACCTCGGCACCGGCCTGGCGGAGCAGGCCGATGCCGGCCGCCATGGTGCCGCCGGTGGCCAGCAGGTCGTCCAGCACCACCACGCGCTGGCCGGGCGCCACCGCATCGGCCTGCATCTCGATCCGGTCGGTGCCGTATTCCAGCGCATAGTCGAGCCCAACGGTCGCGCCCGGCAGCTTGCGCGGCTTGCGCAGCATGACGAAGCCGAGGCCCAGTTCCAGCGCGAGCGGCGCGGCAACCAGGAAGCCGCGGCTCTCGATCCCGGCCAGCATGTCCGGCTTGTAGGGGCGGATGATGGCGGCAAGGCGTTCCATCGCCGCACGCCAGGCCGGGCCGTGCCGGAGCAGCGTGGAGATGTCGTAGAACAGGATGCCCGGCTTCGGGAAATCCGGGATGCCGCGGATATGGTCGCGGAGGTCGAGGTCGGCGTGCGTCTCGGTCATGGCCGGTCCTGCTGAAATCTTCGGGCACCCGGACCGGCCTGCGGCACGACGGGCGGGCCACTAAAAGCATCCGGGGCCGGCGGCGGCAACCGTGCCGCTGCGGCGGGGGCTTGGCGCCGCGGCATGGCGGGTGCATCTGCCCCGCATGTCGCGCATCGCCATCGCCCTCCCCGCCGGGCTCCTCGCCTTCTTCGTCTATGTCGGCCTGGTGCTGATGGCGGCGGACCACGTGCTTCAGTGGCACTGGCTGCTGCAGGTGCCCTTCTTCGTCATCGCCGGCATCGCCTGGGCCTTTCCGGCGAAATGGCTGATGTTCTGGGCCGCCGGCCAGCGCTGAGCACCAACCAAGAAAGCCCCGCCAGCGATGCTGGCGGGGCTTTCCGGCCTTGCCCGACGTGGTCGGAGCGAGAGGATCTGAACCTCCGGCCCCTGCGTCCCGAACACAGTGCTCTACCAGGCTGAGCTACGCTCCGTCGGTCGGGCTGCCACCCCGCAGCGGTGGGTGCCTTGCGGGAGCGGGCATATAACCCCCGACGCGCGGCAGGGCAAGCGGGGTCAGAGACGTTCCGGCGGTGCAGCGGTGTCCGGCGGCGGTGCCGCCTGCAACAGGCCGAGCGCGGCCGGCACGTCCGCTGCCACCGCATAGAGCCGGCGGTTGCTGGGATCGACGAAGCCCTGCGCGATCATGTCCTCGACCACCGCTGGGAAGCGGCTGCGCCCAGCCATTGATGTCGAGGATGATGACCGGCTTGTCGTGCAGGCCGAGTTGCCGCCAGGTGATGATCTCGACCGTCTCGTCCAGCGTGCCGAGCCCGCCCGAGAGGGTGACGAAGGCGTCCGCCAGCTCAAACATCCGGGTCTTGCGGGTATGCATGCTGGTGGTGACCTCGAGTTCGGCGAGGTCGGGATGCGGGCGTTCGACCCGGGTGAGGAATCCGGGATCACTCCATGCACCCGCCCGCCGCCGCCGATCGTCCCGGCCGCCACCGCGCCCATCAGCCCGGACCCCGCCGCCGCCATAGATCAGGTCATCCCCGCCGCGGCGAGGCCGGCGCCGAGCGCGCGGGCGGCGGCGAGGTGCGCGGGGTCGGTGCCGGCACGGGTGCCGCAGAAGACTGCGACCGAACGGATATGCTGGGGCATTGGTCTCTCCGAAGGATGCCGCATCCTGGCACGGATCGGGCAGGGGCCGGAGACGCGGCCGCGCGATCATCGCGGCGCGGAATGAGCGTGCCGGTCGCGCTTCCCTTGCCAGCCGGCCGAATTCCCCGGAACATCATCGTATCCGGTATGAAACCACATACCGAAGCGGACCGGGGATTTCTGAATGATGCGCATGAAGGCCGTATTGGCGACTCTGGATTGATGGCCCTGGCGGGAGGCGCCCTGGCCCAAACCGACGTGATCACCGAGCGGCGTGCCGGGCTGAAGCGGATGGGTGCCCATATGGAGGCCATCAAGCCGGTGGTCGAGGCCAGGGGCGACGTTCGCGCGCTGGAGCCCCGCATCGACGACATGATCGCCTGGTACCGTGGCCTGCCGGCGCTGTTCCCGCCCGGCTCGGGCACCGGTGACACCAAGGCGCTGCCGGCGATCTGGACCGATTTCGGCAAGTTTCAGGAGGTCAACACCGCCCTGCTCGGCCAGCTTGCCACGCTGAAGGCGGCCGCCGGCGCCGGCGACACGGCGGCCTTCGCCGCCGCCTATGCCGAGACCGGGCCGAAATTCTGCGGCAGCTGTCACCGGCCCTTCCGGGCCCGCTGACCGGCCGGCGCAGCTGGATCTTCAGCCCAGCCGCGACACGCCATAGACCGTCAGCGCCGCCGCCCCGAGCAGCGCGGCCGCCAGGATCGGCGAGCCGAGCCGCGGCGCGGGCATGCCGACCGGCAGCAGCTTCCAGCCGGTCAGCATCGGCCGCAGCAGATCGTGCTGCTTGATGAAGCGATAGGCCAGCACCGCGAGGACATGCAGCCCGGCCGTCAGCAGGATCAGGTTGAAGATGCGGTGGTGCAGGCCGGTCAGGCGGTCGCTGGTCTCGGCCGCCACCGTCTTGGCCAGCGGCCCGTAATCGCCATAGCCGCTATCGGAGAACAGCCCGGTCAGCGGCTGCGCCAGGAGCAGCGCCAGCAGCACAAGCACCATCCACCCGCCTGCGGCATTGTGCCCGATCTCCTGGTCCGGCTCCGGCCGGCGGAAATGCCAGAGGTGCCGCAGCGCCGCTGCCGGCGAGCGCAGAAACCGGCCGAACCGCGCGGTGTCCGAGCCGACAAAGCCCCAGCCAATGCGGAACAGCACTAGGGTCAGCACCGCATAGCCGGACAGGTAATGGATCCGCATGCGGCCGGTCTCGATGCTCCACCAGGACAGGCCGATCAGAGCCACGATGGACCAGTGGACCAGGCGAACCCAGCCATCCCAGACCCTCACCCGGACCAATGTCTGGTCGTCCATGACTCCGCCGCCCCCGCCTGTGCCGTGCCGCAGCATAGCCGCGGCCGACGCCGGGATGCAGGGGCACGATCCACCCGCCGGCCGAGCAGGCCGCGCGCGCACCTGTTCACTTGGCGCGGCCGAGGCCCGCGGTACCCTGCCCTCGCTGCCGGGCGGCACCCACGTTTAGTTAACGAATCATGATGGAAGCGACCAAGCTTGGGCAGATCGGTCTCGCCGGACTGATCGTGGTCGCGGCGATCGGGACGGCCTGGCTGATGGTGCCCGACGCCTTTCCGCGCTTCGGGCCCCGGCCAGGCACGGAACCCTTGCCCGCAGCCGCATCCCAGGCCGCGCCGCCGCAGGCCGCCCCGCCTGCCGCCGAACCCGCCCCGCCGAATGCCCAGGCTGAGGTGCCACGCTTCCACGTCGCCCGGGTCAGCGCCCGGGGCATGCTAGTCACCGCCGGCAGCGCGGCATCGGGCATGGAAGTGCAGTTGCTGGAGGGCGGGCGGGAGCTCGGCCGTGCCCGGGCCGATTCCCGCGGCGAATGGGTGATCCTGCCCGGCGATCCGCTGCCGCCCGGGCCGAAGGAGTTGTCGCTGCTCGCCCGCAGCCCCGGCGGCGACCCGGTCCGCTCACGCGAGACCCTGCTGCTGGTGGTGCCGGAGTCGCAGGTGGCCCAGGCGCCGCCGCAGCCGGCCGCCGGCATGCCGCTGGCCCGCCCGGAGGCCGCCGGCGCCATGGCCATGCTGCTGCCCGCGACCACCGCCGCCGGCGCCGCGCCGCGGCCGCTGCAGCTGCCGGCGGAGGCCGCGGCGGGCCGCCAGCGCCTCGGCCTCGACGTGGTGGATTACGACGAGGCCGGCGGCATGCGCTTCGCCGGCAGCGCTCCGCCGGGATCGACCGTGCGGGTCTGTGTCGGGCGCGAGCATGCCGGGGACGCGGTGGCCGGCCCGGCAGGCCGCTGGACGCTGACCCCCGCCGGCCAACCGAGCTTCGGTCGCCACACCCTCAGGGTCGATCAGCTGGCCGCCGCCGGCAGCGTCGCCGCGCGCATCGAACTGCCCTTCCAGCGCGACCGGGTGCAGGAGGAATTGCTGGCCAATGGCCGGTTGGTGGTGCAGCCCGGCGCCAATCTCTGGCGGATCGCCCGCAGGGTCTATGGCCGCGGCACCCGCTACACGGTCATCTACCAGGCGAACCGGGAACAGATCCGCGACCCGAACCGGATCTATCCCGGGCAGCTGTTCAGCTTGCCCGACGGCCCGGCCGAAGCGGAGTCCAGCCGGTCCAGATAGGGGTCGAGCACGAGGGCGAAGCGGACCATCGCGGCGATCACACTGGTCGCGGTCTGGGGCTCCGCCCGGTCCGTCGCCGCTTCCAGCCGAATGCGGTGGTCCGGCAGCAGCTGCACCCGCCAGCCCGGCGGCAGGGTCCGGGCAGCGTCGCCACCGTCTCGAAGGCGGTGGGTCGGTCGGCGCCCGGCTCGGCGGTCGAGGGGATGCGGCCGGCGATGGCCGCGATATGCAGGCCATCTGCCGCCACCGCGGCTTCGCAGCACCGGCCGCGCCAGGAAAAGCGCAGGGCAGGGGGGCGAGGCCTCCCTGGGCTGCAGGGCACCGTCCCGGGTGACGGCGAAGGGACCGACGATCAGGGGCTGCATCACCCGCCCAGCTTGCCCGATGGGGGTGAACACACCATAAACCGCGCCCATGTCTCTCGGACGCAGCCTGCGGCTCGTGCTGTCCCCGCCCCATCCGGCGGGTCGGCCCTTCATCATCGGTGGCGTCGCGGTGGCGCTGGTCGGCGGGGTTCTCCTCGGCGCCTGGCTCTTCTGGCTCGGCACGATCTTCACCCTCTTTGCCTCTACTTCTTCCGCGACCCGAAGCGGATCCGGCCGGAGCGGGAGCAACTCGTCCTCGCCCCGGCGGATGGCCATATCGTCAGCGTCATGCCGGCGGTGCCGCCGGAGGAACTCGGCCTCGGCCCGGCGCCGCGCTGGCGGGTGGCGATTTTCCTCAGCGTGCTCGATGTGCACGTGAACCGGGTGCCGGCCGACGGCACGGTGACCCGAATCGCCTATCGCCACGGCAAGTACCTCAACGCCTCACTGGATAAGGCCAGCGTCGACAACGAGCGCAACGCCATCGCGCTGAAGCTGCCGGATGGCCGCGACATGGCGGTCGTGCAGATCGCCGGGCTGATTGCCCGCCGCATCCTCTGCGACATCAAGGAAGGCGACACGGTGATCGCCGGCGAGCGCTTCGGCATCATCCGCTTCGGCAGCCGCACCGATGTCTACCTGCCGGTGGGGCTGCGCCCGCTGGTGGTGGAAGGCCAGACCATGATCGGCGGCGAGACGGTGATCGCCGACCTGGCGCCGCCGCGGGTGCTGCCGTGAGCGGCGCGGGACCGCGGAGCGCCGGGCTGCGCGGGCGGCTGCGCCGCTTCCGGCCGCGCACGCGGCCCCGCTACCATGGCCCCTCCTTCAACCGGCTGGTGCCCAACATCCTGACCATGCTCGGCCTCTGCGCCGGGTTGACCGCCATCCGCGTGGCGCTCGACGCCGAATGGGAGAAGGCGGCGGTGCTGATCGTCGTCGCCGCGGCGATCGACGGGCTCGACGGCCGCATCGCCCGCCTGCTGAAGGCGACCAGCCGCTTCGGCGCCGAGTTCGACAGCCTGTCGGACTTCCTCTGCTTCGGCGTGGCGCCGGGGCTGGTGCTGTACATGTGGACGCTGCACGACGCGCGCGGCATCGGCTTCGCGCCCTGCCTGCTCTTCGCCGTCTGTTCCGCGCTGCGGCTGGCGCGCTTCAATGCCTCGCTTGAGGAGGCGCCCGCCCTGGCGCTGACCGGCCCGCCGCCGAAGCCAGCCTATGCGCAAAACTTCTTCACCGGCGTGCCGGCCCCGGCTGGGGCGGGGCTCGCCTTGTTCCCGCTTTTCGCCGCGCTGACCTTCACCGAATGGAACTTGCCTGGGCTGGCCGCCGCCGCGCGGCACCCGGCCGTTTCCGGCGTGCTGCTGGTGGTGGTCGGCGGGCTGATGGTCTCGACCCTGCCGGCCTGGAGCTTCAAGAATTTCAAGGTGCCGGCGGAATACGTGCTGCCCCTGCTTCTCGGCGTCGGCGCCTATGTCGCGGTTCTGCTGACCGAGCCCTGGGCGGCCCTGGCGGTGGCGAGCCTGCTCTATGCCGGGATGCTGTTCTTTTCGGTCCGCAGCTACGGCCGGCTGAAGCGGGAGGCCGAGGCGATGCTGGAGCCCGACGCGGCCAATGGGCAGGACGGCCGCGCGAACGGGTGAGCGGGCCGGTCGCGGTCGGCCCTTCCAGGCGGAACCAATAGCAGGCTAGGCTTTCCGGCAGAAGGCGGCCGCCATCCCGCATGGCAGGCCCGCCCGTGATCCCGGAGGGTCGGCCATGAAGATGATGTGGTTCCACCTGATGCCCTATACCGAGCTCCCGGACGACTTCCGGGAGAAGCATCCTTCGGTCTGGGTGGACATCCACAGCTCGCTCTTCGATCCGAAGCGCGCGCACCTGATGTACAACGACTTCATGGACGAGTTGGAGTACGCCGCCGACTGCGGCTACGACGCCATCTGCGTCAACGAGCACCACTCGAACGGCTACGGCCTGATGCCGAGCCCGAACCTGATCGCCTCGGCGCTGTCGCGGCGGACGACGCAGGTGCCGATCTGCGTCATGGGCAATTCGCTTGCCCTGTACAACCCGCCGACCCGCGTGGCCGAGGAATTCGCCATGCTGGATGTCATCAGCGGCGGCAGGCTGATCGCCGGCTTCCCCGTCGGCACGCCAATGGACACCTGCTTCGCTTATGGCCAGAACCCGAGCCAGCTGCGCGAGCGCTACCTGGAAGCGCATGACCTGGTGATCAAGGCCTGGACCGAGAAGGACACCTTCGCCTTCAACGGCCGCTTCAACCAGCAGCGCTACGTCAACATCTGGCCACGCCCGGTGCAAGCAGCCGCACCCGCCGATCTGGATTCCCGGCGGCGGGTCGGTCGAGACTTGGCAGTGGTGCGCCGAGATGGACTACGTCTACTGCTACCTGTCCTATTACGGCTACAAGGCCGGCAAGGCGACCATGGACGGCTTCTGGGCCGAGATGGACCGGCTCGGCAAGGACCGGAACCCCTACCGCGCCGGCTTCGCCCAGGTGGTCGCGGTGGCCGAGAGCCGCGAGCAGGCGATCGAGCTCTACACCCAGCCGGCCGAGTATTTCTTCAACCGCTGCCTGCATGTCGACCCGCGCTTCGCCGCGCCCGCCGGCTACAGCACGGAGGCGACGCAGCGCGCCGGCCTCGAGAGCATGGTGAAGAAGGCGGCGAATGCGCAGTCGCTCATCATGGGCGACAAGACCAACCGCGGCATGACCATGGCCGACTTCGTCGACCGCGGCTATGTCGTCATCGGCTCGCCGGACGAGGTGGTGGAGCAGCTCAACGCGCTGGCCGACGACCTGAATGTCGGCCACCTCATGCTGCTGATGCAGTTCGGCAACATGGGCAAGCAGCTGACCCAGTACAACACGCGGATCTTCGCCGAGAAGGTGATGCCGCGGCTGAAGACCCGCTTCTCCGAATGGGAGGATCGCTGGTGGCCGAAGCCGATGCAGCCGACCGAGCGCGCCGAGCTGCCCGGCTTCGCGCCGAAGCTGGCGGCCGAGTAGGAGCGCCACGGTGAGCGAACCCGACGTCTCGACCGTCGACATCAACGGCTTCCCGACCCGCATCTGGCGCAAGGGGAGCGGCGCGCCGCTCGGTTTCCTCGCCGGCTTCGGCGGGCTGCCGCGCTGGGTGCCATTCCTCGACCGGCTGGCCGAGCGGCGGACGGTGATCGTGCCCTCGCTGCCCGGCTTCCCCGGCGGCGACCGCGGCCACAGCGTGCTGGACACGCATCTCGACTGGCTGCTGGCGGTGCGGCAGGTCATCCAGGCCGCCGGGCTGCAGGGCGCCGACCTCGCGGGCAGCTCGGTCGGCGCGTCGATGGCGGCCGAGATGGCGGCGCTCTGGCCCGAGAGCGTCAGGCGCCTGGCGCTGATCGCGCCCTTCGGCCTGTACGATGAGGCCGAGCCGCCGCTCGATCCCTGGGCGCAGCGGGCCGACCAGGTGGCCGGGCTGATGTGCGCCGACCCGGAGACCTGGAAGGCCCTGAAGGCGGTGCCGGAGGGCGCCAACAGCGTCGAATGGCCGATCGAGCAGACCCGCGCGGTCGAGGCCTCCGCCCGTATCTTCTGGCCGCTCGGCAATACGCGGCTGGAGAAACGCCTGCCGCTGGTCAAGGCGCCGACCCTGTTGCTCTGGGGCGAGCAGGACCGGGTCATGCCGCGCAGCTATGCCGCGCGCATCGCTGCGGCGCTCGGCGGCCCGCACGAGATCTCGCACCATTCCCGGCGCCGGCCACCTGGCCGAACTCGACCGGCCGGATATGGTGGCCGACGCAATGCTGTCCTGGGTGGGATGATCCAATGCCGCTTGATCCCGGTGCCGTCACCGTTCTCAACCTGATGAAGGAGCTCGGCCGGCCACCGCTGCACACGCTGAGCCCGGCGGAGGCGCGGGAGGCAACGGCGAAGTCGCGCGCCGTCATGCAGCCGGAGCCGGAGCCGGTGGCGGAGCTGGAGGACCTGACCTGCCCCGGCCCGCTCGGCCCGGTGAAGCTGCGGCGCTACCGCGCGGTCGGAACGCAGGCCAGCGAGGTGCTGCCCTGCTTGCTCTACCTGCATGGCGGTGGCTGGGTGATCGGCGACCTCGACAGCCATGACCAGATGTGCCGCGTGCTGGCCAATGCGGCGCGCTGCTGCGTCGTCGCAGTGGACTATCGGATGGCGCCGGAACACGTCTACCCTGCGGCGGTGGACGACTGCGCTGCGGCGCTGCGCTTCGTCGCAGAGAACGCCGGCAGGCTGCGGATCGATGCCAACCGCATCGCGGTCGGTGGCGACAGCGCCGGCGGCAATCTCGCCGCCGTGCTGGCGATCATGGCGCGCGACGGCGCGGCGCCAAAAGTCGGCTTCCAACTGCTGCTCTATCCCGCCACCGACATGGCGGGAGAGCGCCCGGCCTATCAGCGCTTCACCGAGAATCTGGTGCTGACCGACAAGACGATGCGCTGGTTCATCGACCACTACACGCCCGATGCGGCGCGCCGCCTGGAATGGCAGGCCAGCCCGTTGCGCGTGCCCAGCCTGAAGGGCGTGGCGAGCGCCTTCGTTATGACCGCCGGCTACGATCCGCTGGTCGACGAAGGATTGGAATACGCGAAGCGGCTGGAGGCCGATGGCGTGCGGGTGACCTCCGTCTACATGGCGGACCAGATGCACGCCTTCCTCGGCATGGGCAAGTTCATCCCAGCCGCCGACCTGGCGCTGCGCCAGGCCGCGCTGTCGCTGGCGCATCACTGGGCGGGGGGCTGATCCGTTGGCTGGCATGCTCGACGGCAAGTCGGCGCTGATCACCGGCGCGGGCTCCGGCATCGGCCGCGCCGCGGCGCTGGCTTTCGTGCGGGAGGGCGCCTGGGTCGCCGCGGCCGACCGCAACATCGAAGCCGCGAAGGCGACCGTCGCCGCGATCGAGGCCGTGGGCGGCGAGGCTGTGGCGATCGCCTGCGACGTCACCGACGACGCGCAGGTGGCGGCGATGGTGATGGCGGCGGTGAACGCCTTCGGCGGGCTCGACTGCGCCTTCAACAATGCCGGGGTCGCGCCCTACCAGTTCAACTCGGCAGGCGTGCTGGCAGCAGACCTGGAAGAAGCCTCCTGGCTCGGGCTAATCGACGTCAACCTGCACGGTGTCTGGCGATGCCTGCGGCATGAGGTGGCGCAGATGCGTAAGCAGGGCGGCGGCGCCATCGTCAACACCGCTTCCATCCTCGGCCTGATCGGCAGCGGCGGCGGCGGCCTATGTCGCCAGCAAGCACGCCGTGGTCGGGCTCACCAAGGCGGCGGCGATCGATCATGCGCCGGAAAACATCCGGGTCAACGCGGTCTGCCCTGGCTATATCGAAACGCCGATGACTGAGGAAACGGTGCGCCGCCGCGGCGAGGCGTTGATGGCGCGGGTGCCGATGGCGCGGATGGGCAAGCCGGAGGAAATTGCCGAGGCGGTGGTCTGGATGTGCTCCGACCGGGCCGGCTTCGTCACCGGGTCCTGCTGGCAGGTCGACGGCGGCTATACGGCCCGGTAGCCCGGGGCGGGGCGCAAGCCCCGCCACCGTAAGGGCGTCAGACGTTGGCGCCCTCGATAACCCCGCCGAAGCGTTCCCAGGTGCTGCCGGTCCAGCGCTGCAGCTGCATCTGCTTGATCGGGTGGAAATTGGTGGCGGAGGTGCTGACCTTGATGCCCGGCAGCGTGGTGGCCGGGATGAAGTCGTTCAGGCTGGCTGCCTGCTTCATGATGCTCTCGCGCGAGAAGTCGCCCCTGCACTGTTCCAGCACCTTCATCAGGGTCTGGGCGATGCCATAGGCGAAGGGGAAGCTGCCGTCCTTCACGTCGCCATCCGGGATGTACTTGGCCATGAAGGCGCGCCACTCGTTCATGCCGGCGTCGTTGGCCCAGCCCGGATCGGTCGGGTCCTTCAGATAGGCTGAGGTGATGATGCCGACGCCCTTCTCCGGCCCCGCCGGTTCCATGACCGTGCCGACCGAGATCGAGACATTGGTCAGGAAATGCACCGGCCGCCAGCCGACATCGAAGACCTTCTTGATCGTCTGGGCGGCAATTTCGGTGTGGTTGCGGTCAGCAGCACGTCGGCGCCGCTGCCCTGCAGGGTGACGACCTGGCTGTCGATGGTCGGGTCCGTCGCCTCGTGGCTGACGGCGCGGACGATGCTATCGTATTTTGCGCCCAGCACGTCCTTGACGCCGGCGACGTAGTCCTTGCCGAAATCGTCGTTCTGGTAGAGCAGCGCCAGCTTCGCGCCTGGCTTCTGCTCCAGCATGTGCTTGGTGTAAATCTGGGCCTCGGTCCGGTAGCTTGGCTGCCAGCCCATGGTCCACGGGGTCTCCTGGTAGTTGCCCCACTTGTCCGCGCCGGTGGACAGGAAAAGATGCGGCACCTTGCGCTGATTTACGTAGCGAACGATGGCGCTGTTCGTGGCCGTGCCGAGCGTGTTGAACAGGAATGCGACCTTGTCCTGCTCGACCAGTCGGCGAACCTGCTCGACCGTCTTCGGCGGGCTGTAATTGTCGTCGTAGGTGATGAAGTTAATCTTGCGCCCGGCGATGCCGCCCTGGTCGTTGATCATTTTGAAGAAGTGCTGGTGTGAGCGGCCGATGCTGCCATAGGCGCTGGCCGGGCCGCTATAGGGCATGGTGTTGCCGATGCGGATCTCGGTGGCGGTGACGCCGGGCAGGTCCTGGGCACGCGCGATGGCGGGCGCCGCCACGAAAGCGGTGCCTGTGGCAAGCAGATGGCGGCGGGTCAGTGTCATCATCGTCTCTCCCTGTCGTTCAGACGTCCGCGCCTTCGATCAGGCCGCCGAACCGGACCCAGGATGCGCCGTCCCAACGCTGGAGCTGCATCTTCTGGATCGGCCGGTAGTCCTGCGGGCCGGTATTCAAGGTGATGCCGGGCAGCAGCACCGGGATCGCCACATCCTTGAGATTGGCAGCCTGCTTCATCACGTTTTCACGTGAGAAATCGCCATCGCACTGGGTCAGCAGCTGCTGCAGGGTGCGGCCGAGCGCGTAGCCGTATACGACATTGGCGTCGTTCAGGTCGGCGTCGGGCATCCATTGCTTGGTGAAGGCGCGCAGCTCGTTCATGCCGGGATCGTCGCGCCAGGCGGCGTCGCCCTGGTCCTTCAGGTAGCCAGAGGTGATGATGCCCACGCCCTTCTCCACACCCGCCGGCTGCATCACCGCGGCGACCGAGAGCGAGACGTTGGTCAGGTAGCGCTGCGCCTGCCAGCCGATGTCGTGCACCTTGCGGATCGCCTGCGCCGCCGCCTTCGGGCCGAGCGCGATCATCAGCACATCGGCGCCGGTGGCCTGCAGCGACAGGATCTGGCTGTCCGGCGTCGAGGTCGGTGATCTCGAAGGACGCCGTCTTCACCCTTGCATCGAAGCGCGCGGCGCCGAGCACGTCGCGCATGCCGGCGATGTAGTCCTTCCCGAAATCGTCGTTCTGGAAGACGATCGCCAGTTTGAAGTCGCGGCCTTCGGCCAGCAGGTGCTTGGCGTAGATCTGCGCCTCGGTCCGGTAGCTGGGCTGCCAGCCCATGGTCCAGGGCGCATCCTGGTAGTTGCCCCATTTGTCGGCGCCGGTGGCGACGAAAAGCTGTGGCACCTTGCGTTGGTTGCAGTATCGCAGGATGGCGTTGTTGGTCGGCGTGCCGAGCGTGTTGAACAGGAAGGCGACCTTGTCCTGCTCGACCAGCCGGCGAACCTGCTCGACCGTCTTCGGCGGACTGAAGGCGTCGTCATAGGTGATGAAGTTGATCTTCCGCCCGGCGAAGCCGCCCTGCTCGTTCAGCATGCGAATGAAGGCCTGCTCGGTACGGCCGATCACGCCATAGGCGCTGTTCGGTCCGCTATAGGGCATGGTGTTGCCGATGCGGATCTCGGTTGCGGTGACGCCGGGCGCGTCCTCCGCCCGCGCGATGGCGGGTGCGGTCAGTGCCGCCGCAAGCAGTCCGCGTCGTCCGAGCATGCTCTTCCTCCCGTTAGACATCGGCGCCCTCGATCACCCGGCCGAAGCGCAGCCAGGACCGGCCGTCCCAGCGCTGCAACTGCATCTGGCGGACTGGGCGGTAGCTGCGCGGCGTGGTGCTGACCATGATGCCGGGCAGCAGCGTCGGCACCTCGAAGGGCGCGAGGCTGGTCGCCTGCCGCATGACGTTCTCGCGCGAGAAGTCGTTGCCGCACTGCTTCAGCGTCTGCAGCATGGTCATGCCGAAGCCATAGGCGAGCGTGTAGTTGTTGTCGGCCAGGTCGCCGTCCGGGACATATTGCCGCATGAAGCCGCGCCATTCGTTCATGCCGGGATCATCCGCCCAGGCGGGGTCGGTATGGTCCTTGCGGAAGTCGGAGGTGACGACGCCGATGCCCTTCTCGGCCCCCGCGGTGTTCATCACCGCGCCGGCGGAGGAGGCGATGTTGGCGACGAAGCTCAGCGGCCGCCAGCCGATGTCGTGGATCTTGCGGATCGCCATCGCGGCGAATTTCGGCGCGGTCGCCAGCACCGCGACCTCGGCGCCGGTCTGCTGCAGGCTGACCACCTGGCTGTCGATGGTCGGGTCGGTCGCCTCGTAGCTGGCGCCGCGCACCATAGAGTCATAGCGGGCGCCGAGGACATCCTTCAGGCCGTTGATGAAGTCCTTGCCGAAATCGTCGTTCTGGTAGAGCAGCGCGACCTTCGCATCCGGTTTCTGTTCCAGGATGTGCTTGGCATAGATCTGCGCCTCGACCCGGTAGCTGGGCTGCCAGCCGATGGTCCAGGGAATTCCTGTGGGTTGGCCCATTTGTCGGCGCCGGTCGCCAGGAACAGGTGCGGCACCTTGCGGGCATTGACGTAGCGCTGGATGGCGCTGTTGGTCGCGGTTCCCAGCGTGTTGAACAGGAAGGCGACCTTGTCCTGCTCGATCAGCCGGCGGGCCTGTTCCAGCGTCTTCGGCGGCTGGAAGCCGTCGTCATAGACGGTGAAGCTGATCTTCCGGCCGGCGATGCCGCCTTCGTCGTTCTGCCGCTTGAACATCGCCGCGGTGCAGCGGGAGATCACCGAATAGGAGGAGAGCGGGCCGGACAACGAATTGGTACTGCCGATGCGGATTTCCGTCGCGGTGACGCCAGGCGTCTCCTGCGCCCGCGCCACTGCGGGCGCCACCAGTGCGCCCGCCGCGATCAACACATGCCTTCTGCCGAGCATCTCGTGTCCCCCACTCCCTTCGGAAGCGCGCATCTCGCTACACGTTGGCGCCCTCGATCACGTTGCCGAAGCGGACCCAGCCCTTGCCGTCCCAGCGCTGCAGCTGCATGTGGCGGATCGGGTGATAGTTGGTGGGGCTGGTGCTGACCTTCACGCCGGGCAGCAGCGTCGGCAGCTCGAGCGGCGCGATGTTCGTCGCCTGCTTCAGCACGTTCTCGCGCGAGAAGTCGTTGCCGCACTGCTTCAGCGCCTGCAGCAGCGTCAGGCCGACGCCATAGGCATAGGTGTAGTTGTTGTCGCCCATGTCGCCGTCCGGGATATAGCGTGCCATGAAGTCGCGCCATTCCTTCATGCCGGGATCATCGGCCCAGGACGGGTCGGACTGGTCCTTGCGGTAGTCGGAGGTGATGAGGCCGATCGCCTTCTCCTTGCCCGCCGGCTCGATGACGACGGAGCCGGAGACGGAGACGTTGCTCATGAACATCAGCGGCTTCCAGCCCAGGTCGAAGACCCGGCGGATGGCCTGGGAGGCGAAGCGCGGGATGATGCCGCAGACCAGCGCGTCGCAGCCCGCCGCCTGCAGCGAGACGATCTGGCTGTCGATGGTCGCGTCCGTGGCTTCGTGCGAGACCAGCTTGACCATGGCGTCGAACTTGGCGCCGAGCACGTCCTTGACGCCGTTGACGTAATCCTTGCCGAAATCGTCGTTCTGGTAGATCAGGCCGATCTTGGCGTTGGGCTTCTGCTCGAGGATGTACTTGGCGTAGATCTGCGCCTCGGTCCGGTAGCTGGGCTGCCAGCCGATGGTCCAGGGATATTCCTTCGGATTGGCCCATTTGTCGGCGCCAGTGGCCAGGAACAGGTGCGGCACCTTGCGCGCGTTCATGTAGCGGTGGATGGCGCTGTTGGTCGGCGTGCCGAGGTTGTTGAAGAGGAAGGCGACCTTGTCCTGCTCCACCAGCCGGCGCGCCTGCTCCAGCGTCTTCGGCGGGCTATAGGCGTCATCGAGCACGATGAAATTCACCTGCCGCCCGGTGATGCCGCCCTGCTCGTTCAGCCGCTTGAACATCGCGGTCAGGCATTTCGGGATCAGCGAGTAAGCGGAAGCGGGGCCGGACAGCGCATAGGTGGTGCCGATACGCAACTCTGTCGCAGTGACGCCGGGGCTCTCCTGCGCCCGGACGATGCCGGGCAAAGCCAGCGCGGCGGCGGCCCCGCCGAGGACAGTGCGACGTGTGGTGGTCATGCAGTCACTCCGAATGTCAGCCGCGGCCGCGCAGCCGACCGGCGACGCGCCGCACCAGCCCGGCGAAGCCGTCCGGCAGCAGGAAGAGGAAGAGGATGAGGATGACGCCGTAGATCACGCCCGGCGCTGCCTTGCTGATGGCTTCCGCGATGTTCGGCACGAACAGCACGAACAATCCGCCAAAGAGCGACCCCAGGATCGAGGCGACGCCGCCCACCACCATCCCGACGAAGAGCGTGATGGAGACGCCGAAGCCGAAGCTGTCGGGCGCCACGAGTCTCGATCGCCACGGCGGAGAGCGAGCCGGCAATCCCGGTGATCATCGCGCTGACCGCGAAGGCCTTGGTCTTGAGCGAGGCGATATCCATGCCCATCGCCTCGGCGGCGGTAGGGTGGTCGCGCGTCGCCATCAGGGCGCGGCCGATGCGGCTGCGGATGAGGTTGGACACCAGCAGGAAGCAGGCGCCGGCGACGATGACGGTCACCACGTACATCCACTGGTCCGGCGAGAGCCCGATGCCCGCCGGCGCATCCGGCTTCACCAGGAACAGCCCCTGCACACCGCCGGTCCAGTCCTCGATCGATTTGTGCTTGAGGATCTGCGGCACGGCGACCGCGAGCGAGAAGGTGGTCAGCGCCAGGTAGTGGCCGGCCAGCCGCAGCGCCGGGAAGCCGATGGCGAAGCCGATCGCGGCGCAGATCGCCGCGGAGAAGGGCAGCGTCGCCCAGAAGGACCAATCCCAATGCGACATCAGGATCGCGGTGATGTAGGCGCCGACCGCGAAGAAGGCGCCGTGGCCGAGGCTGATCTGGCCGTTGTAGCCGGAGACGATGTTCAGCCCCAGCACCGCCAGTGCCATGATCACCGCCATGGTCAGCTGGAAGAGGTGGAAGCTCTCCAGCACGAAGATCGGCGCGATGGCGACGACCAGGCCCAGCAGGACCAGCAGCGCCCGCTGCCAGGCGGGGTGGCGGCCGGGGCGGCGACCGCCCCGAGTTCGACCTCGGATTCCAGGCCCTTGCTCGCGCTCATGATGGCCTCACACCCGGCTGAAGACGACGCGGCCGAACAGGCCGGAGGGACGCACGACCAGCACGCCGATGATGATGGCCAGCGCCACCGTCAGCTTGAGCTCGGTGCCGACCACATAGGCGCCGGCCAGGTTCTCCAGCACGCCGACCGAGAAGCCGCCGAGCACCGCGCCGGCAGGGTTGTCGATGCCGCCCATCAGCGCGCCGGCGAAGGCATAGAGCAGGATGCCGAGCATCATGGTGGGGTCGAGGAAGACGACCGGCGCCACCATCATCCCCGCCACCGCGCCGATCGCCGCCGCGAGGCCCAGCCCAGCGCCAGCATCCAGCCGACCCGGATGCCGACGAGGCGCGCCGAGCGCGGGTTGTAGGCCGCGGCACGCATCGCCAGGCCAAGCTTGGTGAAGCGGAAGAAGGCCCAGACGAGGGTCAGCACGGTCAGCGTCACCACTGTGCTGCCCAGCTCATGCGCCGAAACCAGACCGCCGAAAAGCGGCTTGTCGCTGGTGAAGGGAGTGGGGAAAACCTTGGTCGTGTAGCCGAAGATCCAGCCGGTGGCGTTGCCGACGATCAGCAGCAGGCCGATGAAGACGCCCACCATGGTCAGGATCGGCGCGTTGGCAACCGGGCGGATCAGGATCCGTTCCACCACCACGCCAATGCCGAAGGACACCACCACCGTGCCGAAGAAAGCGACCCAGTAGGGCATGCCAGCCTGCACCATGGACCAGGCGATGAAGGTCGACAACGTCGCCATCTCGCCCTGTGCGAAGTTCACGTGGTGAGTCGCCTGGTAGATCATGACGATCGCCAGGGCGACCGAGGCGTAGATGCCCCCGGTGGCGATGCCGGCGACGATCTGGTGCGCTAGTCCGTCCATTGGATCAGTACCCCAGGTACGAGCGACGGATGGCCTCGTCCTGCCGGATCTCGGCGGCGATGCCGGACATGACGATGTTGCCGGTTTCCAGCAGGTAAGCGAGGTCGGCGAGCTCCAGCGCCAAGTTGGCGTTCTGCTCGACCAGCAGGATGCCGACGCCGCTCTCGGCGCGGATGCGGCGCATGATGCCGAAGATCTCCTGCACGATCAGCGGGGCGAGGCCGAAGCTCGGCTCGTCCAGCAGCAGCAGCTTGGGCCGCAGCAGCAGCGCGCGGGCGATCGCCAGCATCTGCTGCTCGCCGCCCGAGAGCGTGCCGGCCTGCTGCTTCCAGCGCTGCTTCAGGCGCGGGAACCACTCGCAGAGCCGGTCGAAATCCGCCTGAACCTTGTCATCGCTCCGGACATAGGCGCCGAGGCGGAAATTCTCCTCGACCGTCAGCTCCATGAAGGTGCCGCGGCCGTCCGGCACATGCGCGATGCCGCGGCGGACGATGTCCTCGGTTGCCTTGCCGTTCAGCGGCTGGCCCTGGAACTGGATGTCGCCCTCGGTGCGCACCATGCCGCAGATGGCACGCAGCGTGGTCGTCTTGCCGGCCCCGTTGGCGCCGAGCAGGGCGGTGACGCCGCCCTCGTCCACCCGGAAATCGAGGCCATGCAGCACATGCGCATGGCCATAGCCGGCCTTCAGGCCCTTGACCTCAAGCAGCGTCGGCATGCGCGTCCCCGCCACCCAGATAGGCCCGGATAACCTCGGGGTCGCTGCGCACCTCGTGCGGCGTGCCGTCGGCGATCTTCTTGCCAAAGTCGAGCGCGACGACCTTGTCGGAGACGCGCATGACTAGGCTCATGTGATGCTCGACCAGCAGGATCGAGAGGTCGAAATTCCGCCGGATCTCGCCGAGCAGCACCGCCAGCTCGTCGACCTCGCCGTGGTTGAGGCCGCCGGCCGGTTCGTCCAGCAGCAGCAGCTTCGGCCGGCTGATCAGCGCGCGCGCCATCTCGACGCGCTTCTGCCAGCCGAAGGGCAAGGCGGCGACCGGCGCATCGGCGACGCGTTCCAGGTTCAGCAGCGCCAGCAGCTCGCGCGCATGCCCCGCCGCCTCGGCCGCCTCGCGCCGCACCTGCGGCAGGCCGAAGGCGCTGGCGATGAAGCCCGTATGTCCTGAGGAATGCGCCCCGGCGAGCACGTTCTCCCGCACGGTCATGCTGCGGAACAGCGCCAGGTTCTGGAAGGTGCGGCCGATGCCGAAGCCGGTCATGCGGTGCTTCGGCTCGCCGGTGATGTCCCGGCCGGCGAAGCGCACGGCTCCGGGATCCGGTCGGTAGATGCCGCTGATGCAGTTGAAGGTGGTGGTCTTGCCGGCGCCGTCTCGGGCCGATCAAGCCGCAGATCTGCCGTTCCTCCACGTCGAAGGAGACGCCGGCGACTGCCGTCACCCCGCCGAAGCGGATGACGATGTCCTGGACTTCGAGCAGGGCCATGCGGTGCCGGCTCAGTCCGGACCGCCGCGCCGGGGCGCGGGGACGCATGGGGATAGGGGCCGCGCGAGCGGCCCGCGGGGGCGGAGCATGCAACCTCCCTCAGCCACGTCATGGGCCCTTCACGGGCCTCCGGCGGCTTTCGTTCCTGGACTGGGAGGTATTAGACCGGGCCGCCGCCCCCGGCGCAAGCCACCAAACCCATGCGGCACGGGGCGGTGGGCGCGGTGCGAGAAACGGCTGCGTGTGCAAGCCGGGCCGGCCCCGCGGCGCTCGTCAGGCTGGCGGCGGAGAGGTTAGATGAAGTTCTCGCGGGCCGTGGCGGCCACCCGGTGGAAGCCGGCCAGTGCGTCGAAGGTCTGCTGAGCGATCGCGGCAGGCTCGTCGGTCAGCCTGGCGACGATCAGATAAAGGCGCCCACGGCCCGGATTGGGCTGCGACGGCGCATGCACCAGTTCGGCGGTCGGCGGCGCGTCATAGGCGGCCAGGATCTCGGCGTTCAGCGCCCGGCTGCCGATGCGCTTGGTATCGTACCATTGGCGCAGCACATAGGTGTCGCCGGTGGTCGGGTCGCGGCCGAAGGCCGCCGGGTTGTTGCGGTCGAGCGGCGTATAGGAAGCCGACTTGTCGTGCAGGCGAATCTTGAAGTCGAGCCCGGCCGGCAAGCCCGCGGGGCGCAGCGTCACGCGCCATTCGAAGCCGTCCCGCACCGCCTCGGCCGCTTCCGCCACCTCCTCGGCCGCCGCCTTCCGCAGCGAGGAGAAGCGCTGGTCGGTCGCCAGCGCTGCGTGCCAAGTGCGGAACAGGATCCGGACCGCGACGCGGGATCTCGACGGGGATCAGCCGCAGCAGCGGAATGGTCGGCGGCCGTTCGGTCGTGGTGTCACTCACTTGCGTCGTTGCTCCACCAGGACACCACTCGCCCGCAGCGCCTTCAGTTCTTCCGCCGAAAAACCCCGTGCCGCCAGCACCTCGTCGGTATGCTCGGCATAGCGTGGGGGCGCTGCCCGCGTGCCGCCCGGTGTGCGGGACAGCTTGATGGGGGTGCCGAGACCGCGATAGCTGCCGAGCTTCGTCACCATGGCGCGATGCGCGGTATGCTCCGCCGCCATCGCTTCGTCCACATGCAGGACAGGACCAGCCGGCAGGCCGGCCGCCAGCATGCGCCGGGTCAGGTCGTGGCCGTCCTCCTCGGCGAAGCGCGTCTCCAGCACCGCGGTCAGCGCATCGCGATTGACCACGCGGGCGCCATTGGTGGCGAAACGTTCGTCCTTCGCCATCTCCGGGAAGCCGAGGAACTCGCAGAATTTCCTGAAGGCGGGATCGTTGCCGGCGGCGACGAAGATCTCGCAGGTCTTCGTCCTGAACTTGGAATAGGGCGCGAGGTTCGGGTGCGGGTTGCCGGTCGGCTTCGGCCGCTTGCCGTTCAGGAAGAAGTTGGCGGCATGCGGGTGCAGCAGCGCCATGCCGCAATCATGCAGCGTCATGTCGCAATACTGGCCGAGCCCGCTCTTCTCCCGCTCCTGCAGCGCCATCAGGATGGCGATGGTGCTGAACAGGCCGGTGGCGATGTCGACGATCGGGTTGCCGAGCCGGGTCGGGCCGGAGGTCTCGGTGCCGTTGATCGACATCAGCCCGACCATCGCCTGTAGCACGGCGTCATAGCCGGGAAAGCCGCCGAGCGGGCCGGTGGCGCCGAAGCCGGAGACGCGGCAATGCACCAGGCGGGGAAGCGCGCCTTCAGCACCTGCTCGTAGCCGAGGCCCCATTTCTCCATCGAGCCGGGCTTGAAATTCTCGACCAGCACGTCGGCGCCCTCGAGCAGCCGCAGCAGCACGTCCTTGCCGGCCGGCTTCGACAGATCGAGCCCGACCGAGCGCTTGTTGCGGTTGACGCCTACGAAGTAGCTTGCATCGCCAGCCTCGTCGAAGGGCGGGCCCCAGTCGCGCACCTCGTCGCCCTGAGGCGGCTCGAGCTTCACCACCTCGGCGCCGTGGTCGGACAGCACCATGGTGCAATAGGGGCCGCCGAGCACGCGGGTCAGGTCGATCACGCGCAGCCCCGCGAGGGCGCCGGCGGAGCGGGCGAGGCCCTTGCCCTCGGTAGCAGTGGGGGCGTCGCTCATGCAGCAAATTTCCTGTCGAACACGCGGGCGCAGAATCCCGGGTAGGTTTCCAGCATCTCGTCGCAGACCGGGCCGCGCAGCAGCGCGAGCTCCGCCGGCGTCGGGTCCGGGGTCGGCGGCACGTCACCCGGCACGTCGAAATCGAAGCCGGTTGCGGCGCGGATGCTCTCGACCGTCTCGCCGGGATGCAGGGTGAGCAGGGAGAAGCGGGCACGGTCGGGGTGGAAGGCGAAGACGCATTTCCCCGTCACCAGCGCCTGGGCATGGCCGCGGCGGAAGACGCCGGGCGCGTTCACGCCGTTGGCGGAGATGTTGTCCACTTTGTCCACCAGCACGCGGGGCGAATGCTCCTCGCGGAACAGGATGGTCCGGTGCGACATCATGTACATGAAGGCCGAGCCGAAGGAGCCGGGAAACCGCACGTCGCGGCCCGGCCATTCGCCGGTGCCGACCAGGTTGAGGTTGGCCTGCCCGTCGATCTGCCCGCCGCCGAGGAAGAAGAGGTCGATCCGCCCCTGTCCCGTCAGGTCGAAGAGCTTCCCGCGTGCCCTCGGTGAAAGGATTGCCGCTGCGCTTGTGCAGCAGCGAGAGGCGGACCGGATGGCCCTGCTTCTTCACCAGCCAGCAGGCCGCGGCTGGCAGGGGGGACGCGGCGCCGACCGCGATATGCCGGGCCGGCGGCGCAGCCGGGTCGAGAATCAGCCGGGCGAGCGCGGCGGCAAGGCGTTCCTCGGGGCGGATCGCGCTCATTCCGCGGCCGCCGCCCGAGGGCCGAGGACCTCGCGTTCGAGCCAGGCGGCGAAGCCCGCCTCGGTCTTCGCCATGCGCGCATACTCCGCGACATAGGCGGCATCGGTGCCGTATTCGTCGAGCAGCGCCACCGGATGCGCGCCGCGCTCGGCGATGGCGATCTCGGTCACGTAGGTCGCGTTGATGGTGCCGGGGGCCAGGCGCTCATCCTCCAGGAAGTTGCCCTCGACCACGCGCTCCACCGTCACCAGCGCCCGCTTCGAGGCATGCGCGATGGTGGCGCATTCGCGCCGGCGGCCGAGCCAGACATTGCCCTCAGCATCCGCCATGGCGGCGTGGAAGATGGCGACATCGGGCGAGATCGCGGGCAGCAGGACGATCGGGTCCTCGCCCTGCTCGGCATAGGGGTTCGGGATCACCTTCCAGTCCGGCCGGTGCGCCAGGATGTCGCTGCCGATCAGCCCGCGCAGCGGCATGAAGGGCACGCCCTTCTCCGCCGCCTGCAGCATGGTGTGGACGGCCGGGCAGGTGCAGTCCCGCACCACCAGGGTTCCGGCCCGGACCGCGGCCGAGAAGCGCGGGGCGAAGCCGGCCTCGCCGAGCGAGACGGCGCTGGTCTCGATCTCGGCGACGCAGCCGGCGCCGATCAGCATGTCGGCGGCGAAGCCGGCGACCGGCACGCCGAGCAGCCGAAGCTTGCGGGCGCCGCGGCGCACCAGGGCCTTGGCCAGGGCGACCGAGGGCAGGGAGTTGTCGGGCGGCAGGGCGATGAGGGCGCCATCGGGCACGCTCGCGGCCATCGCCTCCAGGCTGATCGGGGTGGTCATCGGCTTTCCTCCGCTGCCGCACCCTAGAGCAGCGGCCCCCGGGGGAAACGCCCGCCGGTACGAATCTGCCCCACGGGCCCGGCTGGCGTAACGGCCGGGCTGGGCTAGGGCTGGCGGGCAATAGGAGGAATCACGCATGCGCTACCGCACCGCGGGCCTGTTGGCCGCCGGGTTGCTCGCCGCCGCCCCGGCCCAGGCCGAGGTGACCCGTTTCGAATTGCAGGGTGCCGCTGCTCCGGCCTTCGGCGGCCAGGAATTCGGCCCGGCCGGCCGCTACGAGCGGATCGTGGCGAAGGCCACCATCGCCCTCGACCCCGCCGATGCGCGCAACGCGATCATCGCCGACCTGGCGCTCGCCCCGCGCAATGCGCAAGGCAAGGTCGAGGCGACCGCGGATATCGTCATCCTCCGCCCGGCCGAGTCCGCCCGCGGCAACGGCACGCTGCTGCTGGAAGTGCCGAACCGCGGCCGGGAGATCATCGGCCAGCTGATGAACGACGCGCCGGGGGCGAACCTGCTCTCGGGCGGGACCGATCCGGGCAACGGCCACCTGATGCGGCAGGGCTATACCCTCGCCTGGATCGGCTGGCAGGCCGATATCGCGCCGGGGCAGGGGATGCGGCTGGCGGCGCCGGTGGTGCCGAACGTGACCGGCCCGTCGCGCGAGGAGTTCCTCTTCGACCATACCCGCAGCCCGGTGACCGTGCCGCTGACCTATCCGGCCGCGGCGACCGAGGGCGCGACGCTGACCATCCGCGCCCAGGCCGGCGACGCGCGGCAGACCCCGCCGGGCCTGTCCTTCCGCTTCCTCGACCCGCAGCACGTCGAGATCACCCGCCCCGCCGGCTTCGATGCCGGGGCGCTTTACGAGCTGATCTACACCGCGAAGGACCCGGTGGTGCAGGGCATGGCCTTCGCCGCCTTCCGCGATATCGGCGCCTTCCTGCGCTGGGAGAAGGGGCCGGCCAACCCGCTCGCCGCCGGGCAGCGCGGTACGGTAGACCAGGCGGTGCTGGCCGGCGTCTCCCAGTCCGGCCGCTTCGTGCGGGACTACCTGTACCTGGGGTTCAACGAGGATGAGCGGGGCCGCCAGGTCTATGGCGCGATGCTGGCGCATATCCCGGGCACGCGGCGCAGCTTCACCAATGCCCGCTTCGCCCAGCCCGGCCGCAACCCGACCCCGCATGGCGACCGGCACTACCCCGCCGACCAGTTCCCCTTCACCTATGCGACCACCGAGGATCACCTGACCGGCAAGCGGGACGGGCTGCTGCAGCGCTGCCGCGCCACTAACACCTGCCCGCGCATCATGCAGACCGACAGCGAATACGAGTTCTGGGGCGCCCGCGCCTCGCTGCTCGTCACCGATACCCAGGGCAACCACCTCGACCTGCCGCCCGAGGTCCGCGCCTATATGATGACCGGCCACCCGCACCATGCCGCGGCGCAGGCAGTGGCGGAGCGGATCGACCGTTGCGCCCTGCCGGTGAACCCGCTGCAGGCCGGCGCGCCGATGCGGGCCCTGCTGGCGGCGCTGGAGGCTTGGCAGCGCGAGGGCGTCGAGCCGCCCGCCAGCCGCTACCCGATGCGCAGCGCCGGCACCCTGTTGCCGGCCGCGGGCCTCTACCCGGCGATCCCGGCGCTCGGCTATCGCGGCACCTTCGGCCCGGCCCAGCTGGTGGACAACAGCGTCGTCCCGCCGGTGGTAAAGGGCGAGTACACGGTGCTGCTGCCCCGGGTCGATGCCGACGGCAATGCAATCGGCGGCGTCCGCGGCCCGGTGATCGAGGCGCCGAAGGCGACCTATACCGGCTGGAACCCCCGCGCCGCCGGCTTTGCCGCGGGCGCGCTCTGCTACAATACCGGCGCGGTGCTGCCCTTCGCCGCGACCAAGGCCGAGCGCCTCGCGGCCAATGACCCGCGGCCTTCGCTCGAGGAACGCTACGCCACCCCGGCGGCCTATGTCGCGGCGGTGAGGGCGGCGGCGACCCGGCTGGTGGCGGAACGCCTGCTGCTGCCGGAGGACGCGACGGCGATCACGGCGGCTGCCGAGGCCGATACCCTCGCCCGGCTGCGGCGCTGAGCATGCGGCGCCTTCTCGTCCTGGCGCTTTACCTGCCGCTGGCAGCGCAGGCGCAGGTCACCCGCTTCGAGCTGACCGGCCCGCCCGAGCCGGCCTTCGGCGGCCGCGAATCCGGCAGCGCCGGCCGCTATGAGCGCATCACCGGCCGGGCGACCATCGCGGTCGATCCGGCCGACACGCGCAACGCGGTTATCGCCGACATCGCACTGGCGCCGCGCAACGCGCAGGGGCGGGTGGAGGCGACGGCGGATGTCGTCATCCTCCGCCCCGCCGAGGCCTCGCGCGGCAACGGCACCCTGCTGGTCGAGGTGCCGAACCGCGGCCGCAAGCTGGCCCTGCCGCTGTTCAACGACGCCCCGGACGACGAGCGGAAGGGCGATCCCGGCAACGGCTTCCTCTACGAGCGCGGCTTCAGCCTGGCCTGGGTCGGCTGGCAGGGCGACTTCAGGCCGGCCGATGGCCAACTCGGCATCACGGTGCCGCGGCTGGCCGGCGTAACGGGGAGGTGCGGGAGGAGCAGGTCTTCGACCATGCCCGCAGCCCGGCGGTGATGCCGCTGCACTGGGCCGCCGCCGACCAGGCGAACGCCCGGCTGACGGTGCGGGAGGGCTGGGACGGCCCCCGCCAGTCGCCGGCCGACATGGGCTTCCGCTTCACTCCGGCGGGCATCGAGATCACCCGCCCTGCCGGCTTCGGCCCTCGGCCTTCTACGAGCTGGTCTATATGGCGAAGGACCCGGCGGTGCTGGCGCTCGGCTTCGCCGCGATGCGCGACGTGGCATCCTTCCTGCGGCACGAGGCAGGCCCGGAGAACCCGCTGGCCGGCCGGCTGCGGCGCAGCCTCGGCTTCGGCGTCTCGCAGAGCGGCCGCTTCCTGCGCGACTTCCTCTATCTCGGCTTCAACGAGGATACCGCCGGCCGCGCGGTCTTCGACGGGCTGATGCCGCATGTCGCCGGCAGCCGCCGCCTCTTCATGAACACCCGCTTCGCCCGGCCGGACAAGGCGCCGCGGCACCTGCAGGACCCGGCCTGGCCGGCCGATGCTTTCCCCTTCACCTATCAGGAGACCCGCGATCCCTTCACCGGCGCCCGCGACGGGCTGCTGAAGCGCTGCGCGCTGTCCGGCACCTGCCCGCGGGTGATGCAGACCGACACGGAATACGAGTGGTGGGGCGCGCATGCCTCCCTGCTCGTCACCGACCCGGCGGATGGCCACCACCTCGACCTGCCCGGCGGAGTGCGCGCCTACATGATCACCGGCGCGCCGCATTTCGCCATGCCGGGCGACAAGGTCCGGCGGCTCGACATCTGCGCCATGCCGGTGAACCCGACCCATGCCGGGCCGCCGGAACGCGCCCTGCTGCTGGCGCTGGAGGCCTGGGTGCGCGACGGCACCGCGCCGCCGGCCAGCCGCACCCCGACCCGGGCCGCCGGCACCCTGGTCCCGCCCGCCCGCACGGTGCCGGAGATCCCCGGCCTGCCCTTCACGGGGATGCACGTCCCGGTCGGGGTGCTGGATCATGCCGTGCTGCCGCCGCGGGAGATCGGCCGCTACCCGGTCTTCGCCCCGCTGGCCGATGCGGACGGCATGGCGGTGGCGGGCATCCGCCAGCCGGCGCTGGCCGCGCCGCGCGCCACCTGGACCGCCTGGAATCCGCGGCCGGAGCGCTTCGGCGCCGGGCTGCTCTGCCCGCTGCAGGGCAGCGTCCTGCCCTTGGCCGCGACCGAGGCCGAACGCCGCGCCGCCGGCGACCCTCGTCCTTCCCTCGAAGCGCGCTGGCCGACCCCCGAGGCCCGGGTGGCGGCGGTGCGGGAGGCCGCCGGGCGGCTGGTGGCGGAACGGTTGCTGCTGCCGGCCGATGCCGAAGCCGCTCTCCAGGCCGCCTTGGTCGGTCGACTGCCTTGACCGCGGCCGGGCGTCGTGCCTAGCGTCCGGCAAAACCCAGGGAAGGTCCGTATCATGGCCGCAGCCGAACTCGGTGCCGTGCAGCTGGAACGTCAGGTCGCCATGTCCGGCGCCGATCCGGTCGCCCGCGCCCGTGCCCTGATCCCGCTGCTGGAAGCCGCCGGCCCGGCCATCGAGCGGGGCAAGGAGCTGGTGCCGGAAGTGGTCGCGGCGCTGCTCGACAACGGCTTCCTCAGGCTGCTGCTGCCGCGCTCGATCGGCGGCGGCGACATCTCCCTGCCCGACTTCGCCGAGATCTGCGAGGCGATCGCCATCGGCGATGCCAGCGCCGCCTGGGGCGTCTGCCAGGGCAATGTCTCGGCCATGACCGCTTCGGCCTATATGGCGCCGGAGGTGGTCGAGTCCCTCTTCGGCGACCGTCGCGCCGCGCTGGCCTGGGGCGCCCGGCACAACCGCGCCAAGGCGGTGATCGTCGAGGGCGGCTACCGCGTCACCGGCGTCTGGGACTTCGCCAGCGGCAACCGGCACTGCACGCTGCTGGGCGCGCATATGCCGGCGGTCCATCCGGACGGCACGCCGCGCCTTTCGCCGGAGGGCAAGCCGGAGGACGTGACGGTGCTCTTCCCGCGCGACCAGGCGCGGGTCACGCCGGAATGGAATCCGCTCGGCCTGCGCGGCACCGGCAGTGACGTGTATGAGGTCGAGGATCTGTTCATCCCCGATAGCCATGCCTGCGTGCGCGACCGCTTCGAGCGGCGGACCGACCACCGGCCGGTCACCGCCGTCACCTCGCATCTCTGCTACGCCACCGGCTTCTCGGCGACGGCCCTCGGCGTCGCCCGCGGGCTGCTGAACCGCTACGTCGCGCTGGCCCGCGGCAAGACCGCCCGCGCCGGGGCGCAGCCGATGGCCGAGAACCACTGCGTGCAGTCGGAGATCGCCCAGCTTGAGGCGACGCTGCGTGAGCTGCCGGATGTACCTGCTCGGCACGGTGCGGGAGGCCTGGGCCGAGGCGGTGGCGCAGGGCACGCTGGCGATGGAGACGCGCATCGCGCTGCGTCTCGCCACCACCACCGTCATGCGCCAGGCGACCGACGTCTCCGTCGCCTGCTACCGCGCCGGCGGCACCACCGCGATCCTCGAGGCGAACGAGTTCGAGCGGCGCTTCCGCGATGCGATGAGCGTTTCCCAGCACCTGCAGGCGACGCCCTGGCACCTTGAGACGGTGGGGCGCTTCCTGCTGGGCAGTCCGGAAAAGCCAGCCTTCGTCTGAGGCTGGGTCGGCTGGTTGCCGGATGAATTCGGCTTCATCCTGCATGTCGCTGTTCCGGCCGGACGACTGCAATCCCGGTGGTCAGCAGCCGGCGGGGGCTTGGGCAGGCTGCAGACGCGTCCACTGGCGCGTGCCGCCGGTGTCAGCCCTGTAATCCGTCTATGGGCGACCGTTGCGGCAGAGGCGGGACTGCGATACGCAACTGCGAGTAACTCGCAACTGCGGTGCCCCCCATGAACCGACGCTTGCTCCTTGCCCTGCCTGCCGGCCTCGCCGCCAGCGCCGCGCTGCGCGCCATGGCGGCACCGGCCATCCCGCCGCTCGACCTCGACATCCCAATCTGCCGCGGCGGCCTGCGCCGCGTCGCCGAGGTGCCGCAGCGCGACGCCTCGACGCCCGAGGCGGCGGATGCCGACTTCCTCGAGAAGCTGGGCCTGCTGGAAGGGCACCTGATCATCGGCCGCAAGCTGCTGGAAGCCGGGCAGGCGCGGCTCGCGGTCCCGCATTTCGGCCACCCGATCCGCGAGCTCTACACCTGGTTGGAGCCGCGCCTGGCTGCCCGCCGCGCGCCGGGTTTCGAGCGCGAGCTGGAGGTCATGGAGGCCTGGGCCGAGGGCGGCAATACCGGCACCGATGGACGCTTCGGCGAGGCCTGGACCGCGCTCGCCCCGAAGCTCGCCCGGGCCAAGCGGGCGGTCGACCCGCAGCGCCTGGCGAATGCCCGCTTCATGCTGAGCCACGTGGCGATGATGGTCTACGACGTCGCCTCCGACTACGGCGAGAGCATCGAGCGCGGCCGCATCGTCAACGTGGTCGAGTACCACGACAGCATGGGCTTCCTTGCCTACGCGACGCAGACCGTGGCCGAGCAGCAGGCCTCCGGCCGGGCGCCGGCGGAATGGACGGAGGCGGCCGGGGTGCTGGAGGAGCTGCGCAAGCTCGCCTATGCGGAGCTGTTGCCGCCCGGCCGGCTGCCGACCAGCGTCAGCTCGGTCCGCAGCCGCTCCGATCGGATCCAGGCGATCGCGGCGCGCGTGCAGGCGTGAAGGCTGCGCTTCGCATCGGGGCCGCGTTGCTGCTCCTCGCAGGCTCGGCGCAGGCGCAGATGCGCAATGTCGGCCCCGGCGTCGCCGACCGCACCGGCACGCAGACCCGCGGGGGCAGCGACGACATCGTCTTCGGCGGCGAGGTGCAGGCGACGCTCGAGCTCGACGTCAACGGCAAGCGCCGGGCCACGCCGGCCAACGGCAACCTCTTCACCGAATCCCTGGCGGCCGCCTACCTGCTGCTGCCCTACGGCTTCGCGGTGAACGGCGTGCTTCGGCTGGAACAGGCCGGCAGCGCCGCGGATGGCAAGGGCAGCGTCTTCCGCGACCAGACGCTCTGGGCCGACGAGCTGTACCTGACCTGGAGCCGCGGCGTCCTCGATGTCTTCGGCGGCAAGATCCATCCGCGCTTCGGCAGCGCCTGGGATCGTGGGCCCGGCCTCTACGGCACCGATTTCGGCCGGGAATACGAGCTGACGGAAAAGATCGGCGTCGGCGCGCGGCTCTGGGCCTCTGATGTGCTCGGGCTGACCCGGGCGATCGGCTCGCACAACCTGCAGGTCGAGATGTTCGAGGCCGATCGCAGCGCGCTCTCCTATTCCGGCTTCAATCCGCGCTGGGCTCAGGCGAGGACGAGCGTCGATCCGGTGACCGGCGAGGAGGTGACCCGCACCGACTGGCGCTGGCGCAACCGGCGCAGCACCGGCGGCGCGGACAACACCGATTTCTCCGGCGGCACGGTGGCCTCGCTGGCCGGCTACGGCATCCCGATGCCGCGCGGCCTGGCGGGCTACACCGCCTCCTGGGCTGCGCGGAAGCCGGGGCAGGATGCGGTGGAGGCGGGCCGGGCGGCGACCGAGCAGGCCTGGTCCTTCGGCGCCTTCTGGACCGTCCCGCTGCCGCAGCGGCTGGAGGCGGCGCCCTTCGCCGAATATGTCCACAAGGACCAGGCGGATGGCTACCGCGACCGCACGGTCGAGTACCTGACCGCCGGCATGGACCTGCGCCGGGCGCCCTGGACGGTGTCCTATGCCTACCTGGCGAACCGCAACGAGGACCGGGCCGAGGGCCTGCGCGGCACGCGGGTGCAGCAGACGGCGAGCGTTACCTACGACCTCTATTTCGTCGCGCCGCTGCCGATCCTGCGCAGCGCCTCGGTGACGGTCGGCTGGCGGCGGCTGCGGGAAGCCGGCGACGCGGCGAATGATTTCGGGGGGCTGGTGGGATGGGCCTGGAAGTTCTGAAGCGCGCGGCGGTCTGCGCCGCGACGGTGCTGCTGGGCGCGGCGGCGCTGCCCGATGGGTCCAGCATCGACCCCTCCGTCGACCGCTTCCCGGCGCAGATCCTCCGCAGCGAGGTCGCGGGCGGGAAGCAGAGCTTCATCGTGGCGCTCGGCAACACCGCTTTCTCCTCCCCGCTGCTCTATGGGGAGGCGGCGCGGCAGGCCGGGCTGTCCTGCATCCCTGCCATGTGAACGGCCACGCCAACCCCGACTTCCACATCCCCGGCCATTCCGCGCGGAAGGGCGGGCTCGACCCGACCGGCAGCCTGTTCAACCCAGGCGCCGAGGACGGGGTCGAGAACCATGTCGACATCCCGAGCCTGCGCGGCATCCGCTATCTCGCGCCCTATGGGCGGGACGGCCGCATCGCCTCGCTGCGGGAATTCGCGCGCCACGTGATCGTCAACGAATCTGCCGGGCCGGAGCCGGCGCCGGTCATCCTCGACGCGCTGGTCGCCTACATGGGCGAGTTCGAGTTCATCCCGAACGCCCGCATCACCGGCGAAGGCCGGCTGGCGCCGGGCGCCACGGCGGCCGAGGCGCGCGGCGAGGCGGCCTTCGCCGGCGCCTGCGCCACCTGCCACGTCCCCGGCACCGCCTTCACCGATGGCCGCGCGCATGACGTCGGCTCCGAGGGACGCTTCCGCACGCCGACGCTGCTGAACGTGGCGGACAGCGCGCCCTATGGCCATGATGGCCGCTGGCCGGACCTGGAGGCGGCGGTCGCCGGCCACGTGCCCGCCCTGCCGCCTGGCCAGCGGGCCGATATCCTCGCCTTCCTGGCTGCCGCCGGCGCGGCGGAGGATGCGAACCAGCCCGCGACCTTCCGGCTGGAGATGGGCGAACTCGCCACCTATGTCGGTCTGCTCGACCAGACCCTGGTCCGCGGCGACGCGGCGCTGACCCGCTTCGTGGTCGATACCGTGAATGCCGAGATGCGCCGGGTGGAGCGCGGCTTCCCCGAGGGCGACACGCGGCGTCTGGCCGCAAGGCCAGACCGCCACAAGCTGGTCCCGCTGGACTACACGGCGCTGCGCGGCGGGCTGGACCGGGTCGCCGCCCTGGCCGAGGCGGGCGACCGCGGCGCGGCCGTGGCGGCGCTGGACGCCTATCACGACCTGGCGGAGAAGATGGTCGCCAACTACCCAAGGCCGGGCAGGGAGCGGCGGTAAGCCCCGCCGCCCGTGCCTAGAGGGGCTTCAGCGGCACCGGGACGCCCGGCGGCAGCGGCACCTGCGCCACGTTCAGGGTCATCGCCACCGCAACGTAATAGCCGCTGACCGCGATCAGATCGATGATGCCGCGCTCGCCGAGGCGGTCCTTCGCCGCGGCATAGGTCGCGTCCGAGACCTGCTTGGTCTTGTGCAACTCGGTGCAGAATTGCCAGACCAGGGTCTGGTCGGCATCCATCCCGTCCGGCTTGCGGCCTTCCGCCACCGCCTCGGCGATATGCGGCGGCAACCCCGCCTTCATCGCCAGCAGGTGGTGCGCGTACCATTCGTACTGCGCCGACCATTCCCGCGCGGTGACCAGGATGGCCAGCTCGTTCAGCGCCGTCGGGATCGAGCTGTCGAAGCGCAAGTATTCGCCGAGCTTCTGGAAGCGGTCGGCCACCTCCGGGCTGCGGAGCATGGCCGGGAAGGGGCCGCGCAGCCCGCCGCGCGGGCCGGCGACGATGCCCTCTACGATGCGCTGCTGTTCCGGGGTCAGCGCCTCGGGCGGCAAGGGGGCAGGCGGCCGGCGCGGCCGTCGTCGGCCGGCAGGCTCGTATCACTTGGCATGGGTTTCCTCCTCGGGGCTCGACGGCATTGTCGCCCCGGGCGCGGCGGGGCGGCAACACCCCCGGCTTACCCCTGGCCCCCTTCGCAACCCGCACCACCTGCCCTAGCGTGGCCGCCAACAGGGATTTATTGGCCGGGAGACAGAATGGCCTATGCGCTGCAGCAGCTGATCAACGGGATCAGCCTGGGGATGATCTACGGCCTGATCGCCGTGGGCTACACCATGGTCTACGGCATCATCGGCATGATCAACTTCGCCCATGGCGACGTGTTCATGATCGGCGCCTTCATCGCGCTCATCACCGTGCTGCTGCTGCAGCTCGGCGGGATGATGGACGGGCCGGCGGCGATCCTGCTGGTCCTGCTGGTCTCGATGGCCTTCACCGCGCTCTACGGCTGGTCGGTCGAGCGCGTCGCCTACCGACCGTTGCGGGGCAGCTTCCGGCTGGCGCCACTGATCAGCGCCATCGGCATCTCCATCGTGCTGCAGAACTATGTCCAGGTCAGCCAGGGCGCCCGGGTCAAGCCGATCGGCACGCTGGTGCCGGGCGGGGTGGAGGTGATGCGCGACGGTCCCTTCGTCGTGCAGTTCTCCTATATTCAGATGCTGATCATCGCCGTCACTCTCGGCGTCCTGGCGGTCTTCACCGTTCTTGTCACCCGCACGCCGCTCGGCCGCGCCATGCGAGCCTGCGAGCAGGACAGCAAGATGGCGGCGCTGCTGGGAATCGACACCGACCGGACAATCAGCCTGACCTTCGTCATCGGCGCCGCGCTCTGCGGCCGTGGCCGGCACGCTCTACATGATCCGCTACGGGGTCATCGACTTCTATATCGGCTTCCTCGCCGGGGTGAAGGCCTTCACCGCAGCGGTGCTGGGCGGCATCGGCTCGCTTCCCGGGGCGGTGCTGGGCGGGCTGCTGATCGGCCTGATCGAGACCTTCTGGTCGGCCTATTTCAGCGCGCAGTACAAGGACGTCGCGGCCTTCTCGATCCTGGTGGTCACCCTGATCTTCCTGCCCACCGGGCTGCTCGGCCGGCAGGAGGTCGAGAAGGTATGACTCCCGTACAGGCCATCCGCGACGCGGCGATCGCCGCCGCCGTCGCCTTCGGGCTCTTCGTCATGCTGGTCGGGCTGCGGACCGACGTGGGACCGGAGGGCGGCCTCATCCTCCGCCAGCGCTGGTTCGAGGTCGCGCTGCTCTGCGGCATCGTCTTCGTCGGGCGGCTGGCGATCACCACGCTGGCCGGCCGCCGCGCGTTGCGGGCCAGCACCGCCCCGGGACCCTGGACGGCGCGGCTGCAGCGGCTGGGCAAGCTGCTGGCCCCGGCCCTGCTGGCCGCGGCGCTGGTGCTGCCCTTCATCCCCGGTGTCGGCCGCTACGAGCTCGATATCGGCATCCTGGTGCTGACCTACGTCATGCTCGGCTGGGGGCTGAACATCGTGGTCGGCCTGGCCGGGCTGCTCGACCTCGGCTACGTCGCCTTCTACGCCATCGGCGCCTATTCCTATGCCCTGCTGGCGCAGTATTTCGGCCTGTCCTTCTGGATCTGCCTGCCGCTGGCCGGCATTCTCGCCGCCTTCTGGGGCGTCCTGCTGGGCTTCCCCGTGCTGCGGCTGCGCGGCGACTACCTGGCGATCGTCACGCTCGCCTTCGGCGAGATCATCCGCGTGGTCCTGCTGAACTGGACCGAGCTGACCAACGGCCCGAACGGCATCAGCGGCATCCCCCGCCCGAGCTTCTTCGGCCTGCCCTTCAGCATGGCGGGCGGGGAGGGCAGCTTCGCCGGCTTCTTCGGGATCGAGCCCTCGCCGAGCCACCGGGTCATCTTCCTGTACTACGTCATCTTCGCCCTCGCCCTGCTGACCAACTGGGTCACGCTGCGGCTGCGCCGCCAGCCGCTCGGCCGCGCCTGGGAGGCGCTGCGCGAGGACGAGATCGCCTGCCGGGCGCTGGGCATCAACATCACCACGACGAAGCTGACCGCCTTCGCGCTGGGCGCCATGTTCGGCGGCTTCGCCGGCGCCTTCTTCGCCACGCGGCAGGCCTTCATCAGCCCCGAGAGCTTCACCTTCATCGAGAGCGCGATCATCCTGGCGATCGTCGTCCTCGGCGGCCTCGGCAGCCAGATCGGCGTCGCCATCGCGGCGCTGGTGATGATCGGCGGCTTCGAGGTGTTCCGCGGCCTGGACGAGTGGCGGATGCTGGTCTTCGGCGGCGCGATGGTGGCGATCATGGTGCTGCGGCCGCGCGGCCTGGTCGGCACCCGGACCCCTCCATCGCGCTTGGGGAAAAGCGCGCCATCGGCGGCGACCTGGTCGGCGAGGGGCGCGGGTGATGCCGGCCGATGAACCGCAGCGGGCCGAGGATGACGGCCTCACCCGGAGGATGACCGGCGACCGCCGCGTGCATCGGGAGATGATCCTCGAGGTCGCCAACCTGACCATGCGCTTCGGCGGGCTGACCGCCGTGTCCGGGGTCTCCTTCGCCGCCTCGCGCGGCGAGATCACCGCCGTCATCGGCCCGAACGGCGCCGGCAAGACCACGCTATTCAACTGCATCACCGGCTTCTACCGGCCGACCGGCGGCGCCATCCGGCTGCACCGGGCGAGCGAGCTGCCGGTCGACCTGCATCTGCTGCCCGGTCACCGCATCGCGCGCGCGGGCGTCGCCCGCACCTTCCAGAACATCCGGCTGTTTCCCGGCATGACCGCGCTCGAGAACCTGCTGGTGGCGCAGCATGTCAAGCTGATGGCGGCGACCGGCTTCGGGATCGGCGCGGTGCTCGGCCTGTCGCGCTACCCGAAGGCGGAACGCCAGGCGGTCGAGCTGGCGCGGCACTGGCTTTCCGCCACCAGCCTGCTCGACCGCGCCGACGACCCGGCCGGTGCCTTGCCCTACGGCGCGCAGCGGCGGCTCGAGATCGCGCGTGCCATGTGCACCGAACCTGCGCTGCTCTGCCTCGACGAGCCCGCCGCCGGGCTCAACCCGCGCGAATCGGACGAACTCGCCCGCCTGCTGCTGGCGATCCGTGGCCAGGGCACCTCCCTGTTGCTGATCGAGCACGACATGGGCGTGGTGATGCGCATCTCCGACCGCGTGGTGGTGCTCGACCACGGCAAGCTGATCGCCGATGCCGCGCCCGCCGCCGTACGGGCCGACCCCAAGGTGATCGCCGCCTATCTCGGCGAGGGCGACGAGGACGAGGAGCCCGAGGCATGAGCACCGCGCTCCTCGAGGTCGATCGCGTCTCCGCCGGCTATGGCGCGGTGCAGGCGCTCGACGAGGTCTCGCTGCAGGTCCAGCCGGGCGAGATCGTCACGCTGATCGGCGCCAACGGCGCCGGCAAGTCGACCCTGCTGATGACCATCTGCGGCCAGCCCAAGCCGCGCGGCGGCCGCATCCACCTCGCCGGCGAGGACATCACGGGGCAGCCGACCCATGCCATCATGCGCCGCGGCGTGGCCCAGTCGCCGGAGGGCCGCCGGATCTTCCCGCGCATGACAGTGCGGGAGAACCTGCTGATGGGCGCCGAGGCGCTGACCAAAGCGGATCCCGGGGCGCAGATGGAGCAGGCCTTCGCCCTTTTTCCCCGGCTGAAGGAGCGGCTCTGGCAGCGCGGCGGCACGCTCTCGGGCGGGGAACAACAGATGCTGGCCATCGGCCGGGCGTTGATGTCGAAGCCGAAGCTGCTGCTGCTGGACGAGCCCTCGCTCGGCCTCGCACCGCTGGTGGTGAAGCAGATCTTCGACGCCATCCGCCTGCTGAACGCCGAGACCGGCCTGACCGTGCTGCTGGTCGAGCAGAATGCCAACCAGGCACTGCGGCTGGCGCACCGCGGGTATGTGCTGGTGAACGGCCGGATCACCATGGAAGGGCCGGGCCGCGCCCTGCTGGCCCGGCCGGAAATCCGCGACGCCTATCTGGGCGGCGGCCACGGCTGACAATACGCGGCCGGGTCCGTTACCCTGCCGCAAGTGGCCGGCCCGGATTTGGGCTAGGCCGGAACCAAAAGGAGAGACAGGGATGCTCAAGCGCAGGACGCTCCTCCAGGCCGCCAGCGGCGCTGCCGGTGGCCATGGGAACCACCGGGGCCTTCGCCCAGGGGGCACCGATCCGCATCGCCTGCGCCGGGCCGCTCACCGGCTCCAATGCCGCGGCGGGCGACCAGATGAAGATCGGCGCCCAGCAGGCGGTGGCCGACCTGAACGCCGCCGGCGGCGTGCTCGGCCGCAAGATCGAGCTGGAACTCGGCGACGACGCTTGCGACCCGCGGCAGGCGGTCTCGGTCGCCAACCAGATGGCAGGCCGTAAGGTGGTGATGGTCGCCGGGCACTATTGCTCGGGCAGCTCGATCCCGGCCAGCAAGGTCTATGCCGAGGAAGGCGTGCTGCAGATCAGCCCGGCCAGCACCAATCCGAAATACACCGACGAGGGCAGCTGGAACACCTTCCGCGTCTGCGGCCGGGACGACCAGCAGGGCCAAGTGGCCGGCGCCTATATCGCCAAGACCTTTCCGGGCAAGAAGGTCGCCATCCTCCATGACAATCAGGCCTACGGAAAGGGCCTGGCCGAGGAGACCAGGAAGTCGCTCAACGCCGCCGGCACGAAGGAGGTGCTGTTCAGCGCCTATACGCCGGGCGAGCGCGACTACAGCGCCCTGGTCTCCCGCATGAAGGAGGCCGGGGTCGAGGTGATGTATATCGGAGGCTACTATACCGAAGCCGGGCTGATCCTGCGCCAGGCCAAGGAACAGGGCATGCCGGTGACGATGATCGGCGGCGACGCCCTGGTCACCAAGGACTTCTGGCAGATCACCGGCGCCACCGGCGAGGGCACGCTGATGACCTTCCCGAGCGACCCGCGCAACCGTCCCGCGGCGGCCAAGGTGGTGCAGAGCTTCAAGGCGAAGAACGTCGATCCGGAGGGCTATGTCCTCTACACCTATGCCGCGGTGCAGATCTGGGCCGCCGCGGCCGAGAAGTTGAAGAGCGTCGACCCGAAGAAGATCGCCGATGCCATGAAGGCTTCCGGCCCCTGGCAGACCGTGCTGGGTCCGATCAGCTTCGACAAGAAGGGCGACGTAACCGTTGCGGACTATGTGTTCTACGTGTGGAAGAACGGCGCCTACAGCGAAATCTAGCTTGAAGCGGGGCGGCCGAGCGCCCAACTTCCTGCCATCGTCAACAACTGAAAGGAGGTGATCCAGTGTCTCATTGTTCGCAGGTGGACGCCGCAGCCGCGGCCTGGATCATCGTCTCCGCCACTGCGGGGATGGCTTCCTGAGCCACGCGGGGCGGTAACGCCCGATACAATGGAAGGGCCTCGGCGGGACACCGCCGGGGTCCTTCGCAATTCTCAGGCCTGCCAGCCGGTAATGGCGTCGCGCAGGGCGGCGGCGATGCGGTGTTCGAAAGCGAAACCAGCCGGGCTGTCGAAATGTCCCGGCAGGTGCCACTCATAGTCCGGGCGGGGCCGCGGCGCGCGCAGCAACACAACCTCCGGCCCGATCCGCTCCGGCCTTGCTGCCTCGCCCTCGACCGGGTTGTGCAGCAGGAACAGGCCGATCCGTCCCTCCCGCACCCGCCGCCGCAGCGCCCCCAGCACCTGGGCCGCGAGCGCCGCATCCGGCATCGACTCGGTCACCAGGAAGAAGACCCGCAACGGCATCCCCGGCGCGGCGCAGGCCCGCTCGAAGCGGCGGGCCATGATCTCGAGGTCGAGGCGGAGGGACGCCAGGCCATCCTCCTCCCCAGTGCGGTCCGGCATGGTGGTTCCAGACCGCACCGCCATCCTTCCGCCGCAGCAGCCGCCGGCCGCTCGGCGTGGTCACCGCATGGATCGCCGGGGACGGGGCATAGCCAGCCCAGCCTTCCTCCAGCGCTGAGAGCACCACCGGCAGGTGATGCGCGGCCAGCGCAAAGGGGTTCAGCGCCTCCATCGCCTGCGGCGCGCTGCGGAAGCCCCAGCGCGCCGGCAGGTTCCAGGGCGCAGGCAATGCAGGCCGAGCGGCAGCAGCGGCACCCGGGCCAGGCCGATCCCCCAGGCCGATTCGCGGAAGGCCTGGCGGGCCTGAGCACGCCCCAGCGCGGTCTCCGGCCCGGCCGCATCGGGCCCGCCGAGGCCGCGCAGCAGGGCCCGCGGCAGGGCAGGCGGGATGCCGACCGCGCCATGCTGTTCCAGCCGGGCGAGCGCCCAGGCCCTGGCCGGCACCAGCGCCGCGGCCGGCATCCGCCAGGCCAGCGCGGCGATCATCTCAGCCGCCTCCGCCAGGGTCACCGCGGCCGCGGCGAAGCGGCGGTCCACCGCTTCCTCGTTGTGGCGGTGCAGGAGCCGGGCCAGGGGGTGCGGCATCGGCGGCGCATGCGCCAGGTCCAGCGCCGCCAGCAGCGCCTGTTCGGCCTCCATCGCGCTCAGCCTCGCCAGCCGCGCGCGGCGCGGGCAGACTGCGCGCCGGTTGATCGCGCCGGGGAAAGCCGATGATCCGCAACGTCCTGTTCGTCATGTGCGACCAGCTGCGCTGGGACCATCTGTCCTGCGCCGGCCACCCGCATCTGCAGACCCCGAACATCGATGCCCTGGCGAAGCGCGGCGTCCGCTTCCCCTATGCCTTCGTGCAGTCCGGCATCCTGCGGCCCGTCGCGGATGTCCTTCTACACCGGGCGCTACGTCTCCTCGCATGGCTCGACCCATAACCGCGTGCCGCTCTCGGTGGGGGAGGTGACGCTGGGCTGGCACCTGCGCGAGAGCGGCCGGACCCTGGCGCTGGCCGGCAAGACCCATGTCCTGCCAGACGCGCATGGCATGCGGCGGCTCGCGCTCGACGGCCAGAACGACCTGTCCACCCTGCTGAAGGAGGGCTGGTTCCGGCTGGTCGACCGGCATGACGGCCATCATGGCGAACCTGACAGCGCCTATGCCGACTGGCTGCGGTCGAAGGGCTATGCCAGCCGCGACCCCTGGACGGATTTCGTCATCGCCGTGGATGGGCCAGACGGCACGCCGCTGTCCGGCTGGAAGATGCGCAATGCCCGCTACCCCGCCCGGGTGGCGGAGATGCATAGCGAGACCGCCTATACCACCGACCGCGCGATCGAATTCCTCGAGGCCCAGGGGGACGACCCCTTCGTGCTGCATCTGTCCTATGTGAAGCCGCATTGGCCCTACATCGCGCCGGCGCCTTACCACGCCATGTACAAGCCGGAGCACTGCCTGCCGGTGCAGCGCCACGAAGCCGAGCGCGGCCCCGGCGCGCATCCCATGTTCCGCGCCTGGCAGGATGAGGAGGTGGCGCAGAGCTTCCAGCAGGACGTGGCGATCGAGACGGTGCGGCCGACCTACCAGGGCCTCATTCGCCAGGTCGACGACCACCTCGGCCGGGTCTGGGCGACGCTGGAGCGGCTGGGCCGCTGGCGGGACACGCTGGTCATCTTCACCGCCGACCATGGCGACTACCTGGGCGACCACTGGCTGGGCGAGAAGGAGCTGTTCCACGACTGCGTCCAGCGCGTGCCCATGCTGGTCTACGACCCGACCGAGGCGGCGGATGCGACGCGCGGCACGGAGGACCCCGGCTGGTCGAGGCGGTGGACGTGGTGCCCACCATCCTCGATGCGCTCGGCCTCGACCCCGCGAGCCATGTGGTGGAGGGGACGTTCGCTGGTGCCGGCGCTGCGCGGCAGCCAGGGCGAGGATTGGCGCGACTGCGCGGTCAGCGAACTGGACTGGACCTTTCGTGGCGCGCGGCGGCGGTTGGGCTATGCCACCGGGCAGCACATGGCCTGGATGGTCCGCACCGATCGCTGGAAATATATTCACTGGACCGGCGGCTTGCGGCCGCGCTTCTTCGACCTGCGACAGGATCCGGGCGAGTTCCACGACCTTGGCGAAGACAGGACGCTGGTCGGCGTGCGCGATGCCATGCGGCACCGGCTGCTGCAGTGGTTCACCCGGCTGAAGTCCCGCACGACGATCACCTGGGCCGAGGCGGAGCAGCGGACCGACAGCCACAAGAAGGCCGGCGTCTTCCTCGGCGAGTGGAGGCGCCCGCCGGGGAGGAACCCCGGCGGGCGAAGCCGGCCTAGCCGGCCCAGACATTGTCCTGCACCGCGACATGCGCGGTGACGAAGCCCGAATTGTCGGCATAGGCGCCGGCTGCGTCGTGGAAGCCGGTGCCGTCCAGCACGCCGAGCACCAGGATCCGGGCCGCATCCGGCACCAGGAAGGCCTGCGTATGGCCGGCGGAGTCCAGCCCGTCGCCGACGAAGAAGGGCTGGTCGAGCGCCGGCGCCAGGCTGGCGAAGTTCTCGCCGATGCTGGTGAAATCCAGCGTCGCCGGGGCGTGGTGGCCGGCATCCTGCTCATGCCCGTCGAGGAAGACGCCGACCAGCATGCCGTTGCTGTGCGCCACCAGCCTCGGCCAGGCCGGCGGCCGGGTTGATCGCGGTGCCGGCGCCGGCGAACAGGTCCGACCCGTCCGGCCCGGTCGCCATCATGCCCTCGCCGAAGGAGAATTCGCCGACGACGTCGGAGATCGTCACCGCACGGCCGGTGCCGGTTCCGAGATCGATGCCGACCGGGGTGGTCGCGCCGAGGCCGGAGACGTTCTCGGCATGGTCATAGAGCGCATCGGTCGCACGCACCGTCACGTCGGCACCCGGCGGCGCCGCCTGGGAAAACGCCGGCAGGCTGAAATGAGCGAGGTCGGTCACCACGCCGTCCAGCCGAATGAAGGCGCGCTCCACGCCGGTCAGGTCGAGGTGCAGGGTGGCGTTGCTGAAATGCGCCGTCGGATCCTCGACGACGGTCGAGGTGATGAAGGTCTTCAGGTCCGAGAGCGCCAGCCGCACGCTGGGCGTGTACTGGTCGCTGGTCAGCGCGATGTAGAGCGAATCGGTGCCGGCCCCGCCATCAATGCTGTCATGCGCCAAGGGGGACAGCACGGTGTGGATCTGGTCGTTGCCGGCCCCGGCGATGATCTCGTTATGGCCCAGGCCCCCGGCAAGGCGATCGGCGCCCGTGCCCCCGATCAGGCGGTCATCGCCGTCTGTGCCGCGCAACACGACCGGGGTCGTGAAGGCGGAGGCATCGACGGTGCCGCCGGCGGCGGTGGCGTAGAAGACTGATTCGGTCATTGATCGGCGATACTCATCCGGTGGTCGCGTGCTGCATTGCATCGCGCTCAATCGAACGTATACAAAATACCGATCAGAGGCAACTTTTTCGTGAGGCGACGATCCGGCAGCTTGCGTCAGCCGTCCGTCAGTGCGCCCACCGGGTGATAGTCGCGGCCGAAATAGATCAGCCCGTGATCCGCCTCGCTGCCCTGCCGAATCTGCTCGACCTCGGCGAAGACCACGAGGTGAGTGCCCTTCTCGATGATCTCTGTCACCCGGCAGTCGAAGGCCGCAACCGCGCCTTCCAGCATAGGATCGCCCGTCTCACCGGTTGCCCAGTTGCCGGCGAGGAAGCGTTCCTCCATCGGGCATTTCGTCACCCCGGCGAAGACCATCGCGGTGTCCTTCTGCGCCGCGGCGACGACGTTGACGCAGACCGTGCCGTTCGCCTTGAGGATCGGCGCCGCGGTGGCGCCGCGGTTCATGCAGACCAGCAGGGTCGGTGGCTCGTCGGTCACGCTGCAGACGGCGCTGGCGGTGAAGCCGCCGCGCCCGGCCGGCCCGCCGGTCGTGATGATGTTCACCGCGGCACCAAGCCGGGCCATGGCGTCGCGGAAATCCTGGCGGGTAACGGTCATCGTCGATGCGGCCCCAATGCTTGGCACGAGTAAAGCACGGGGCGGGGGAATCGGCACCCTTGGGGCGACTCAGCGGGCCGCGGCAGGCTCCGCGCAGCCAGGACCCTGCGGCCGCAACTGCTGAACCCAGCAACTGGCGCTGGCCGATTCGGCGGAAAGCCTGGCGAGGGAGACATCGACGGGCGGCAGCAGGATCTCCACTGGGGAGAAGGAGAACATCGCTTCTCGTGGGATGCCGCGGGAGGCGCCGTCCTCGCACAGCAGAGGATTCGGCATTGGCACCAGGAGGGCCACCAGCGCGAGCACGACCCAATGGCGCAGCTTGCGGTTGCCGATTCGGGGGGCAGTTGCGACCAGCGCGGAATCGGCCGCAGCGCGGTCGTATCCGCCCGGGATGCAATCCCATTCCGTGTCATGCAGGCCGTCGCGCATCCCGGACGTTTCCCGTTTCAGAAACTGGCAACCATCGGTTGTGATCTTGGTTATAGGATCCGGAGCCGGAGTTGCAATCCTTTTGGAAGGGCCTATCGGGCCGTTGCTCATCGATTCTTATGAAATGACCGGTGGCATGGCGACGCCTGCAGGACCGGAGGTGCCGCAGGCTCCGCAACCGCAGCTTCCCCCGACATCCTTCCCTAGCCGCCTGCCGGCCCTTGGGCCGAAAGCGGTGTCGAGACATCCTCCAGCGACCGGCCCTCGGCGGCGAAGCCAAGCCGCCATTCGGTCGCCGCTGCCACCAGCATCAGCGCCGCCGCGGCCAGGTAGCCCCACATGATGTGGCCGCGCTCGCCGCTCTCGATCAGCCAGCCGAACAGCGTCGGGCCGACCACGCCGCCGACGGCAGTGCCGATCGCATAGAACAGCGCGATCGCCATCGCCCGCATCTCCAGCGGGAAGCTCTCGCCGACCGTCAGATAGGCCGCCGACGCCGCGGCGGAGGCGAAGAAAAAGATCACCGTCCAGGCCGCCGTCTGCTCCCAGGCCGAGAGCCAGCCGGCGGCGAAGGCTAGGCCAGTCCCGGCCATCAGCAGGCCGGACAGCGCATAGGTTCCGGTGATCATCGGCTTGCGGCCGATGGTGTCGAAGAACCGGCCCAGCAGCAGCGGCCCGGCGAGGTTGCCGAGCGCGAAGGGCAGCATGAACCAGCCGACATGGTGCGCCGGGATGCCATAGAACTTGGTCAGCACCAGCGCATAGGTGAAGAAGACCGCGTTGTAGAAGAAGGCCTGGCAGGACATCAGCACCAGGCCGAGCACCGCGCGGTCCCGGTGGGTGCCGAACATGGTCTTCCAGATGTCGCCGAGCGAGGCGGCGCCGCGCTTGTGCAGGACGACATTGCCGTAGGAAGGTGGCGGCAGCGGGCCGCTGGCGGCCTCCACGTCGCGCTCGATCTCGCCGACGATCCGCCCGGCTTCCTCCGGCTTGCCGTGCAGCATCAGCCAGCGCGGGCTCTCCGGCAGGTGGCGCCGGAGCAGCAGCACCACCAGGGACAGCGCGCCGCCGACCACGAAGGCGCCACGCCAGCCGATCTCGGGATCGACGATGGCCGGATCCAGCACCACCAGCGCGACCACCGCGCCGATCGCCGCGCCGCCCCAGAAGGTGCCGTTGACGCAGAGATCGGTGGTGCCGCGGTAGCGGGCCGGGATGAGTTCCTGGATCGCCGAGTTCACCGCGGCGTATTCGCCGCCGATGCCAGCCCCGGTCAGTGCCCGGAACAGCGCGAAGGACCAGAAGTCCCAGGCGAATCCGGTGGCGATGCTGGACAGCATGTAGACAATCAGGGTGACGAAGAAGAGCCGCCGCCGGCCGATCCGGTCGGCCAGGTAGCCGAAGCCGAGCGCGCCCACCACGGCGCCGACCAGGTAGGCCGAGGCGGTCAGGCCGATCTGGGTCGAGGTCAGCGCAAGGGAGGGGCTCTGGTGGATGGCGCCGGCCAGGCTGCCGACCAGCGTCACCTCCAGCCCGTCCAGCACCCAGGTGATGCCGAGCGCGACGACGACGCGCCAGTGGAAGCCGCTCCAGGGCAGCCGGTCGAGCCGCGCGGGCACGTCGGTCTCGAAGCGGTCGCCCGTGGCCGGGCCCGGCGTGTCGCGCATGGGGCGTTCTCCTCAGGGGAGGAAAGTCGCGGGATGCCGATCGGTTGCCGGGGCAGGTGGGCTTCCTGGCCCGGCTGGCATCCGGGTCACGGCGTCCGGAGCCCGCCGACCAGGGCGGGACTTCGCGTCCAGGGGGCATGGCAAGCCGCGGCGGCGGTGGTTAGATGCCGCGCATCATGCTTGGATGAGGAGGGGACGATGTCCGAGATCGAGATCGCCGCGGCCGATGGCAGCGGCAAGTTCGCCGCCTATGTCGCCATGCCGAAGGGCCGGCCGGCCGGCGCCGTCGTCATGATCCAGGAGATCTTCGGCGTGAACGCCACCATGCGGCAGCTCTCCGACTGGGCGGCCGAGATGGGCTTCATCGCCATCAGCCCCGACCTGTTCTGGCGGCAGGAGAAGGGCGTGCAGCTCGACCCCGATGCCGGCCAGGCGCAATGGGATAAGGCCTTCAAGCTCATGCAGGGCATGGACCAGGACAAGGCGGTCGAGGATCTGAAGTCCACCATCGCGCATGCCCGCCAGATGGAGGGCGCCAACGGCAAGGTGGCCACCATGGGCTTCTGCCTCGGCGGGCGGCTGGCCTTCATGACCGCGGCGCGCACCGATGCGGATGCCAATGTCAGCTACTACGGCGTCGGCATCGAAGGGCTGCTGGGCGAGGCGGGGAAGATCAAGGCGCCGCTGATCCTGCACGTTGCCGAGAAGGACAAGTTCGTCCCCCCGAGGCTCAGGCGAAGATCCTGGAGGGGCTGAAGGGCCATCCCCAGGCCAGCGCCTATGTCTATCCCGGAGTCGACCATGCCTTCGCTCGCATGGGCGGGCATGCCTGGGACGCCCGCGCCGCGACCATCGCCAATGGCCGCACGGCGGAGCTGCTGGCCAAGGTGCTGGGCTGATCGGGTCGGGGGCGGCAGTGCCGCAGGCCGCGGAGGTCTGAACCGGCCCGCCCGGGGGGGGCCTGGGGGCGGCAACGTGCCGCCTCCTTCGTGCTACCCCAGCCGATAGAACCGGCTGGCCGTGCCGCTGAACAGCGCGGTGCGCTCGGCGGCCGAGGCGCCGGCCGCCAGCTTCTTGCAGGCGTTCCAGAAGACGCCGTAGCTGTAGCTGCCCTTGTCGACGGGGAAGTTGCTCTCGAACATGCAGCGGTCGGCGCCGAAGAGGCCGATCGTGGTGTCGATCCAGGGCTTCCAGGCGGCAGCCAATCTCGTCCGAGGAGGGCGGCTCGGCCTTCTCCTCGAAGCCCATGCCGTTGATGCGCATCCCGAGGCCGCCGAGCTTGATGCAGACATTGGGGCAGGTGGCGAGCTCCGCCATGGCGGCGCGCGCCAAGCGCGGAAGACCTCGTCCTTTTGCCCGGCATAGCCGCGGATGCCGAGCGGGCCGCCGACATGGTCGAGCACGATCGGCGTCTCCGGGAAGGCCCGCGCCAGCGCCGTCAGGTCGGGGATCTGCGGGTGGTAGAGCCAGGCATCGAAGCTGAGGCCGAGCGGGGCGAGCTGGGCGAACCCGGCGCGGAAGTCGTCGCGGAACAGGATGTCCTTGGGCGGGGTATAGGCCGGGTTCATGATCGCTGGGTCGGGGTCCCAGGCGGTGATGTGGCGGATGCCGCGGAAGCGGCCGCCGCCGGCTTGGATATGCGCCTGCAGCACAGCCTTCGCCTCGGCGCCGATCTGCAGGTTCACATGGCCGACGATGCCCTCGCAGACCCGGGTCGGGCCGTAGCCGCCGGAGGCGCTCATCGCCGCGATGCCGTTGACGAACTCGGGTCTCGCCGACCGGCCTGTAGGCTTCCGGCCCGCCGGCGCGGTGCATGGCGCGGCACTGCACGAAGACGGTCGAGACGATGGTGTGGCCCTGGTTGGTGTCGGCCAGCAGGTCCGGCAGCAGATAGCGCCAGTCCGGCCGGTCCCAGAGGTGGTGGTGCGGGTCGACGATCGGCAGCGCCGGGTTCAGCGCCTCCTCGGTGCGGCGGGCCAGCCACTCCTCGCGGACGGGCACGTAGTGCTGGAAGGCGGTGCTGCTCATGCGGGCGGTTCCCCAGGACGTTTCCCGGGCCGAGCTTACCCCTCTCGCCACCCCATGCCAGCCGCCCCTATCCTGGCCGCCAAAGCATGGAGGAAGCGATGGGCCTGCCCTTGGACGGCGTGCGGGTGATCGAGGTGGGCCAGGCGCTGGCCGGGCCGCTGGCCGGGGTGATCCTGGCGGACATGGGCGCCGAGGTGATCAAGATCGAGAAGCCTCGACGGCGGCGACGATGCGCGCATCTGGGGCCTCGCCCTTCGGGCCGGACGGCGAGACCAGCCTCTATTTCTACAGCCAGAACCGCAACAAGCGCAGCGTGGTGCTGGACCTGAAGAAGCCCGAGGATGTCGAGGCGCTGCACCGGCTCTGCGAGACCGCCGACATCCTGATCCAGAACCTCCGCCCCGGGGTGGTGGACGAGATCGGCATCGGGCCGGAGGCGATGCTCGAGCGGCATCCGCGCCTCGTCTACTGCTCGATCTGGGCCTTCGGCTACCAGGGGCCGATGCGGCTGAACCCCGGCTTCGACCCGCTGCTGCAGGCCTATGGCGGGATGATGAGCATGACCGGGCGGCCGGATGATCCGCCGACCTTCTGTGGCGCCTCGATCAACGACAAGGCCACCGGTCTGTTCTGCACCATCGGCGCGCTGGCGGCGTTGCGGCAGCGCGACCGCACCGGGCGCGGGTGCTCTCGTGGATACCTCGCTCTTCGAGACCTCGGTCTTCTGGGTCGAGGGGCAGGTGAACCAGCACCTGGCGACCGGCGAGGTTCCCAAGCGCCACGGCACCGGCGCCGCGGTGATCGTCCCCTACCAGGTCTTCGAGACCGCCGACCGGCCGATCTGCCTCGCCGCCGGCAACGACCGGCTCTGGGCGCGTTGCGCCAAGGTGCTGGGGCATCCGGAATGGGCGGAGGACGAGCGCTTCGCGAAAAGTCGGCAGCGGGTGAAGAACCGCGCCGTGCTGGTGCCGCTGATCGCCGCGGTGCTGCGGGGCAACACCCGCGCGCATTGGATCGAGGGACTGGAGGCGGTTGGCGTCCCCTGCGCGCCGGTGAACGATATCGGTGAGGTCGCGGCGAGCGCGCAATCCGCCGCAGTGGACATCGTCCAGACCCTGCCGGAAAGCGGCGTGCGGGTGGTAGGCCTGCCGATCAACTTCGACCGCAAGCGGCCCTGGTCCGCCACCTCGGCGCCGAAGCTCGGCGAACATACCGAGGCGATCCTGAAGCGTTAGCCCATGGGACGCAGCCGAAGGGTCGAGAATGGCCGGGCCGGTATCGCCCTGATAGGCTCAGGCCAGGATCGGCCTGGTGGCTTCCGCCCCGACCGCCGCCGATGTCGCCAGCCCGCCACCCTTGGCGAGCGCCGCAGCCTGTTCGGGCGGCATCGGCCGGCCGAGCAGGAAGCCCTGTACCTCGTCGCAGCCGACGCCGGACAGGGCGGCAAGCTGTTCCTCCGTCTCCACCCCTTCGGCGGTGATGCGGAGGTCGAGGCTGTGGCCGAGACCGATGATGGATCTCGACGATCGCCGCGGCCTTGCCGTCCCGCCGCACCTCCCGCACGAAGGCGCGGTCGATCTTCAGCGTGTCGAAGCGGAACCGCCATAGATAGGCCAGGCTGGAATAGCCGCTGCCGAAATCGTCTAGTGCGATGCAGACGCCGAGGCCGTGCAGTTGCCTGAGCATGTCGAGCACGGCGTCGGTGTGTTCCAGCAGCAGTCCCTCGGTGATCTCGAGCGTCAGGCGGTGCGGTGCCAGGCCGCTTTCCGCGAGCGCCGCGCGGACGTCGCCCAGTACCTCCCCGCGGCGGAACTGGACCGGCGAGAGGTTGACCGCCACGCCGATCGGCTCCGGCCACCGCGCGGCTTCGCGGCAGGCGGTGCGCAGCACCCAGGCACCGACCGGCAGGATCAATCCGGTCTCCTCCAGCACCGGGACGAATTCGGCAGGGGAGACGGCGCCGCGTTCCGGATGGCTCCAGCGCAGCAGCGCCTCGAAGCCGAGCAGCCGACGGCTCCGGGCCGCGAAGACCGGCTGGTAATGCAGCAGGAAATCCTCGGCCGCCGCGGCCTGGCGCAAGGCGCCTTCCAGCGCGTGGCGGGCGGTCAGCGCGGTGTCCATGCCGGGTTCGAAGAAGCGGGTGGTGCCCTGGCCTTCCGCCCGGGCCCGGCGCAGCGCCATGCCGGATTGCGCCAGCAGGTCGTCCACCTGCACGCCCGCTTCGGCGATGGCGATGCCGGCCACCGCGCCGCAGATCAGCGGCCGGTCGTCCAGCGCGTAGGGGCGCGATAGCTCCCGCACCAGGCGGCCGGCGAAGCGGGCGGCGGCGTCCGGCTGCGTGCCAACCCGTTGCAACACGGCGAACTCGGCTTGGCCGGTGCGGGCGACCAGGTCGTCGGCGCGGGCGGTGGCGACCAGGCGGGCGGCGGCCTGGCGCAGCAGCGCATCGCCGCCTTCCGGCCCCAAGGTGTCGCGGATGGCAGCGAAGCCATCCAGTTCCAGGCTGAGGATGGCTGGCGGGCGGCCCGGCAGGGCTTCGGCCAAGGCGGTCATCAACGAGGTGCGGAAGACCGGGGCATCGGGCAGGCCGGTCAGTGGGTCGGGCGCCGGCGCCACCGGTGGCCGCCGGAGCCGCGGCAGGGCGAGCAGCGCGGCCACGCCGAGCAGTGGCAGGGCCAGGGCGGTCGGCAGGCCCGGCGCTACACCCGCCAGGCCGAACCCGCCCGGCAGGCCGAGCCCGAGTCCCGCCAGCGCCGCCGCCCAGAGGGCGCGTGCGCTGCGGCGAGGCCGGGCCGGCAGCGGTTGGATGGAGGTCCAGGGCATGGGTCGGCGATCCCGTTGCGATGACGGGAGTATCCAGGCGACTGGTTGAAAAAGGCCTAGCGCGGAGAAGGGATGGTGCCCAGGGGCGGAATCGAACCACCGACACTGCGATTTTCAGTCGCATGCTCTACCAACTGAGCTACCTGGGCCCAAGCGATCGGCCCTCGTGAGGGCCGCCGGCAGAGGCCGCGGGAAATAGCGGAAGCCGCCCGGCCTGTCCACCCGGCTTCGTGCGGTTTTGTCGCTCAGACGTCGTCGCCGTCCTGGTCCTCCGGCTTCACCGGGATGGCGTAGTCGCCCGCCAGCCAGCGGCCGAGATCCACTTGGCGACAGCGGGCCGAGCAGAAGGGACGGAACGGGTTATCCGGCATCACCGGCTTGCTGCAGACGGCGCAGCGACGAATGGGGCGCGGCGGTGGGGCGGGGTCAGCCAAGGGCGGCCTCCTCGATCTCGGACCGGGCGGGCGAACGCGCCGGGTCGGGGTGGAGCTGCAGCGGGGTGCCGATCGCGGCCTCCGCCTCGGCCAGCGCGCCCGGCAGGTCGCGCAACGCGGCAATGACCACCGGCGCCGCCTGCAACGCCCAGCGGCGGCCGGGACGCAGCGCGGCTTCGCGGGCGGCGCGGCGCAACGCTGCGAGCCCGAAGGTGAGCGGCGCCGGGGGCCAGCCCAGCACCTCGTGCAGCGGCGGATGGATGCGCTGGCGGGAGAATCTCGAACAGGCCGAGCGGACCGAGGCCGAGCAGCCGCGCCAGCGGATCGGCGGCGAGAGCTCGGGCCAGCGGCTCGGCCAGCGCCTCCCGCCGCTTCGGGGTCAGGCCCGCGAGGTCGAGCAGGATCGGCCCGGCCAGGTTGCGCAGGCGGATCTGCCGTGCCGCCTCGGCCACCGCGGCATGGTTAAGGCGGAGCTGTGCCTGCGGGTCGCGGCCGCCGGCGGCGCTGCCGGCATCGACATCGATGGCGGTCAGCGCCGGGGTCGGGTGCAGCAGCAGCCTTCCGCCGCCGGGCAGCGGTACCTCGGGGCCGGCGAGCTGGTCGAACTCGGCCTCCAGCGCGTCGTCGAGGACGGGCGCGTGGCTGAGCGCCACGCGGGCGGAGCCAAGGGCAGCGCGCAGCCGGGCGGCGAGGGGGCGCTGTCGGTACGGATCTCCGCCTGCGGATGAACGCGGGCGAGGCGCAGCGCGGCCTCCGGGCCACGGGCGAGCAGGGCCGGGCCGCCGGGTGGCGCGGCGGCGGCGAGCGCGGCCTCGGCCGCGGTCAGCCGCGCCGTCAGCCGCGGCCCCTTGCCGCCCTGCGCCGCGCGAGATGACGCGGACGGGCATCATCTGCCCCTCATTGGCCGATTTGCCGATCGGCTGCCTGGCCGCGCCGATGGCGGATTCCGGCAGGAACCCCGTCTCGCCACCCGCCATGGCGAGGAAGGCGCCCGCCATCGCCGGCGCGAGCGCCGAGACCCGCGCCCTATGCAGGTCGCCCACCCCATCCGGTCGTCCCGGCCGCTCGATCCAGGCCTCGATCAGGGTATCGTCATCGAGCAGCGCCACCCGCATCTCGCCCGGTGAAGCCGAGGCCAGGATGGTTTTCATCGGTCGCGCGCCAGACTCGGAAAAATAGAAGAGGGTCCGGAGGGATACTTCCCCTCGGCCTTCAGGGCCTTAACCACCCCACGCCCCTGAGCAATTGCGCCGTCTCAAACAGCGGCAGCCCCACCACGTTGGAATGGCTGCCCGAGAGGAACCGCACGAAGACTTCCGCCCGCTTCTGGATTCGGTAGCCGCCGGCCACCCCCTGCCATTCGCCACTGGCGATGAAATCCTCGATCTGCGCCTCGGTCAGCCGCTGGAAGGCCAAGGCGGTATCCACCAGCCGGGTCCGCAGCGTGCCGTCCACGGGCCGCGCAGGGCGACGCCGGTATAGACATGGTGCCGGCGGCCCGAGAGCAGGGTGAGGAAGCGACGTGCCTCAGCCGCATCGGCTGGCTTGCCGAGGATGCGCCGGCCGAGGCCGACGACCGTATCCGCCGCCAGCACCAGCGCCTCCGGCGCCAGGGCGGCCGCGGCGGCGGCCTTGCTAGCCGCAAGCCGCGCGGCGAGCTGCCGCGGCAGCTCCTCCTTCCGAGGGGTCTCGTCGATATCGGTGGGCAGGACGCGGTCCGGCAGGACGCCGATCCGGGCGAGCAGGTCCAGCCGCCGCGGGCTGGCGGAGGCCAGCACCAGGGGCGGTCGCTCAGCGGTCAAGGCGCTTACTTGAAGCGGAAGGTGATGCGGCCCTTGGTCAGGTCGTAGGGCGTCATCTCGACGTTAACGCGGTCGCCGGCCAGCACGCGGATGCGGTTCTTGCGCATCTTCCCGCTGGTATGGGCCAGGACCATGTGCTCGTTGTCCAGCTTCACGCGGAACATCGCGTTGGGCAGCAGCTCCACCACGGTGCCGCTGAATCTGATCATATCCTCTTTTGACATTCGAAACCTTATTTGCGCGTGGCGCGGGACGCCACGTCACCTTGCTTTGGACCGCGCGCGTGGCGGAGGGGGACCGGCGGCACGCGCCCGGGGATTGCCGGGGGATTGACTGTGCGGCGGCAACATGATGGGCGGGGAAGGCGGGTCAAGGCAAGCCGGCCAGGCGCGCCTCAGCCCAGCCTCAGGGCGACGCTCCGGCCATGCGCTTGCAGGCCTTCCGCCTCGGCCAGCGCCACCGCGGCCGGGCCGATGGCGCCGAGGCCCGCCGCGCTCGCCTCCACCCAGGTGGTGCGCTTGAGGAAGTCGTAGACCGAGAGGCCGGAGGCGAATCGAGCGGTGCGACCGGTCGGCAGCACGTGGTTCGGCCCGGCGACATAGTCGCCGATCGCTTCCGGGCAGTAGCGACCGAGGAAGGCGGCGCCGGCATGGCGCACCTCGGCCAGCGCCGCGCGCGGGTCCGGCAGCATCAGCTGCAGGTGTTCCGGTGCGAGGCGGTTGGTCAGGCGATAGGCCTCCGCCCAGTCTGCCACCCGGATCACCGCGCCATGCCGGCGCCAGCTCTCGCCGGCGATGGCGCCGCGCGGCAGGGTGGCGAGCTCGGCCTCGACCGCGGCGGCGACGGCAGCGGCGAGGCCGGCATCGTCGGTGATCAGGATCGCCTGGGCCGATTCGTCGTGCTCGGCCTGGGCCAGCAGGTCCACCGCGACATGCCGCGGGTCGTTCGAGGCATCGGCCAGGATCACGACCTCGGATGGCCCGGCGATGCTGTCGATCCCGACCCTGCCGAAGACCTGGCGCTTGGCCTCGGCGACATAGGCATTGCCGGGCCCGACCACGCGATCCACCGGGGCGATGCTGGCGGTGCCCCAGGCCAGCGCGGCGACGGCCTGGGCGCCGCCGATGCGGTAGACTTCGGTCACTCCGGCGCGGCGGGCGGCGGCGAGGACCAGCGGGTTGAGCGCGCCGCCCGGGGTCGGCACCACCATGGCGATGCGCCCGACCCCGGCGACGCGGGCCGGCAGCGCGTTCATCAGGACGGAGGAGGGTAGGCCGCCTTGCCGCCGGGGACATAGAGCCCGACGGCGTCGAGCGCGTTCCAGCGCATCCCGAGCGTCAGCCCGGCCGGGTCGGGCAGTTCCAGGTCGCGCGGCAGCTGCGCCTGGTGGAAGCGCTCGATCCGCGTGGCGGCGAGATCGAGGGCGGCCATGAGCGAGGGCTCGATCCCGGCGGTCGCCGCATCGATCTCCCCGGCCGTCACCCGCAATGCCGCGGCATCGGCGGGCTGCCAGCCATCGAAGCGGGCGGTCAGGTCAAGCAGGGCGGCATCGCCGTCCCGCCGCACCGCGCCGATGATATTGCCGACCGCGGCATCGACCCGCGCCGTGGTCTCCCTCGCCTGATCGAGCAGCAGATCGAAGGCCTGCGCGAAGCCGGGCGCGCGCGTGTCGAGCCGGATCATGCCGCGGCGGCCAGGGCGTTGCGGAAGCGGGCGATCCAGGCGCCGATGCGTTCCGGCTGGGTCTTGAGCGCGGTGCGGTTGACGATCAGGCGCGATGTCACCTGGGCGATCACCTCGGTCTCCACCAGCCCGTTCGCCTTCAGCGTGCTGCCGGTGGCGACTAGGTCGACGATCAGCCGCGACAGGCCGAGCGAGGGGGCGAGCTCCATCGCGCCGGAGAGGGAGACGATCTCCGCCTGCACGCCGCGGGCTGCAAAGTGGCGCCGGGTGATGTTCGGGTATTTGGTGGCGACGGTCACCCGCGACCAGCGGCTGGCATCGTCGCGGCCCGCGGTCGCCTCCGGTTCGGCCACCGAGACGCGGCACTTGGCGATGCCGAGGTCGAGCGGCGCGTAGATCTGGTCGTAGTCGAATCCCATCAGCACGTCGGCGCCGCAGATGCCGATATGCGCCGCGCCGAAGGCAACGAAGGTGGCGACATCGAAGGGCCGGACCCGGACCATGTCGAGCCCGGGGTCGGAGCTCTCGAAGCGGAGCCGCCGGCTGTCCTCGTCGATCAGGTCCTGCGCCGGGGTGACGCCGGCGCGGGCGAAGACGGGACCGAGCTTCGGTCAGGATGCGGCCCTTGGGGACCGCGAGGATCAGCGGGCCGGCATCCGCCGTGGCCAGCGCTGCGGTTTCGGTGATGGGCAGGTCCATGGAAGAGCCTAGCACTGCGGCGGGGTGGGGGCGCGAAACACGCTCATGTCAGGCATGTCAGGCCGCGACCCGCTGGATGTCGGCGCCGACCGCGGCGAGCTTCGCCTCCACCCGCTCGTAGCCGCGGTCGAGGTGGTAGACGCGGTTGACGATGGTCTCGCCCTCGGCGGCGAGGCCGGCGAGGATGAGGGAGACCGAGGCGCGCAGGTCGGTCGCCATGACCGGCGCGCCGGAGAGCTTCGGCACGCCGCGGACGATGGCGGAATGGCCGTGGTAGTTGATCCGGGCGCCCATGCGCATGAGTTCGGGCACATGCATGAAGCGGTTCTCGAAGATCGTCTCGGTGATCATCGAGGCGCCCTCGGCGACGCACATCAGCGCCATGAACTGCGCCTGCATGTCGGTGGCGAAGCCGGGGAAGGGCTCGGTCATCACGTCGACGCCCGAGAGCCCGTTCAGGCGGGAGACGCGGAGGCCCTCCGGCCGCTCGGTCACCTCGACCCCGGCCTCGCGCAGGATGCGCGCGGTGGCGCCGAGATGGTCGAGCCGGGCGCCCTCCAGCAGCACCTTGCCCCCGGTGATGGCGGCGGCGATGGCGAAGGTCCCGGCCTCGATCCGGTCCGGCACGACGCGGTGCGACGCGCCGCCCAGCGTGGTGCTGCCCTCGATGCGCAGCCGGTCGGTGCCAATGCCCTCGATCCGCGCGCCCATCCGCATCAGGCATTCCGCGAGGTCGCCGATCTCCGGCTCGCGCGCCGCATTGACCAACTCGGTCTCGCCCTGGGCGAGGCAGGCGGCCATCAGCAGGTTCTCGGTCGCGCCGACCGAGACCTGGGGGAAGAGGATGCGGGCGCCTGTCAGGCCGCGGGGGGCCTTGGCCAGGATGTAGCCGGATCTGATATCGATCTCGGCCCCCATCTGCTCGAGGCCCTTGAGGTGGAGGTCGACCGGGCGGGTGCCGATGGCGCAGCCGCCGGGCAGGGAGACCTTGGCCTCCCCGAACCGGGCCAGCAGCGGGCCGAGCACAAGGACCGAGGCGCGCATCTTGCGGACAAGGTCGTAGGGCGCCTCGAGAGCTGCTGGCGGCGCCCGAGAGGGTGATGACCCGCGTCGCCTTGTCATGCTCGACCGTCAGGCCGTGCTGCCGCAGCAGCCCCGCCATGGTGCCGATGTCGGCCAGATCCGGCGCGTTCAGCAGGCGCAGCGGCCCGTCCGAGAGCATGCCGGCGGCCATCAGCGGCAGCGCGGCGTTCTTGGCGCCGCTGATCGGGATGCGCCCCTCAAGCGGCCGGCCGCCGCGGATGCGGATGCGGTCCATGCGGCGATCCTTACAGGCTTGGGCAGCGCGACGCCGCGCTGGTGCATGTATTTCCCGGCCCGGTCGGCATAGCTGACATCGGGCGGCGCCGAACCCTGCAGGAACAGGAACTGGCAGATTCCCTCATTCGCGTAGATGCGGGCGGGCAGCGGCGTGGTGTTGCTGATCTCGATCGTCACCTGGCCTTCCCATTCGGGCTCCAGCGGGGTGACGTTCACGATCAGCCCGCAGCGGGCATAGGTGGACTTGCCGAGGCAGATCACCAGCACGTCGCGCGGGATGCGGAAATACTCGACCGTGTGGGCGAGGACGAAGGAGTTCGGCGGGACGATGCAGGTCTCCCCGCGGCGGGTGACGAAGCTGTCCTCGGCGAAGTTCTTTGGGTCGACCAGGGCGTTGTCGACATTGGTGAAGACCTTGAATTCGTCCGCCACGCGGGCGTCGTAGCCGTAGGAGGACAGGCCGAAGGAGATCATGCCCTCGCGCCGCTGCGCCTCGACGAAGGGCTCGATCATGCCGTGATCGGCCGCCATCCGGCGGATCCAGTGGTCGGGCATGATAGACATGGCGGCGGGCCTTCGGGGTGGGGGGGCAGCGCGGCCCCGGCTGGGCTATCGGTTGGGCCGAGGGCGCCCCGGGATTGGCTGCCCCCTTAGCCCGGCCGCCGGGCAGCGGCAACCGGAAGCATGCCTTGGCCCCCGGCCCGCCGCCTTGGGCCTAGCCCTGGTCTCCGGGCTTTTCCGGCGGGGCCTCGCGCGCCCGGGCCTGGGCCTTTCGCTTGCGGAGATTGGCCCGGAGCGCCGCGGCAAGCCGTGCCTCGCGCTCGGCCTTGGGGTCCGGCTCGGGTTTGGCCGGATCGGAGCCGGGGTTGGGATCGGGCGGCTTCGCCATGCGCCAGGGATCGCCCGGCGGGGCCGCGGGCGTCAACGCCTGGCGGCGTGGTCCGGGACGCTGCGCCGCGCGGCCGGCAGGCGGAAGAAGCGCCGCCGCGCACGACGCGCGGCGGACTGATCCGCAAGGCTTTTTCCGTGCTGGCGTCGATGCCACATGCATGCCGGATGGCCGTGGTTGCGGGTCGCGCTTGCTTGACAGGTCGCGGGGTGTGCCGTAGCAGCCACGTGCCTTCCGACGGGGAGCCGGAGGAGGAGCGCGGTGAGCGAGAAAGACGGGTTCGAGGAGCGGTTGCGCGAGGCCAGGACCCGCAGGGGGCTGGACAAGCCGCAGGCCACCCGGGGCTCGCCTGACTCAGGACCTTGGGGCGTCGGTTTCCGCGCCGGTGTCGAGGTGGTGTCGGCCCTCGGGGTTGGCGTCTTCCTCGGGATTGTGCTGGACCGCTGGCTCGGGACCTGGCCGTGGCTCTTCCTGCTGTTCTTCGTCATGGGCAGTGCCGCCGGGATTCTGAACGTCTATCGCTTGTTCAGTCCACGCCGCGGCGCTGGTCGATGACGCGCCGTGCCTGACCGCGCGGCGCAAACGGGTGCTGGGAGCCGAAAGTGGCCGCCGAAGGCAAATCGATCGACGCGCTGAGCCAGTTCGAGCTGACCCCCGTGCTTGGGGCCGTCGGCAATGCTGTGGGGTTCACGCAGTCGACTGCACACATGCTGCTGGCCGTCGGGCTGGTGACCGCCCTGATGCTGTGGGGCGTTTCCAGCCGCGCCATCGTGCCGGGCCGGCTGCAGGCCCTGGCCGAGAGCAGCTACGAATCTGTCCATGAATTGGTCGTCGGCCAGGTCGGCGACCAGGGCAAGAAGTACTTCCCCTTCGTCTTCTCGCTCTTCATGTTCATCCTGTTCGGCAACCTGCTCGGCATGGTGCCCTACGGCTTCACCTTCACGAGCCACATCGCGGTCACCTTCGGGCTGGCGGCGCTGGTCTTCGTGGTGGTGACGGTCATCGCGCTGCTGATCCACGGCACGCATTTCTTCGGCTACTTCTTCCCGGAAGGCGCGCCGAAGGTGCTGGCGCCGCTGATCATCCCGATCGAGATCATCTCCTACCTCTCGCGCCCGGTCAGCCTTTCGGTCCGACTGTTCGCCAACATGGTTGCCGGCCACGTCATGCTGAAGGTCTTCGCGATCTTCGTGGTGATGATCGGCTCCGCCGCCGGGGTGCTGGGCATCCTCGGCGCGACCCTGCCGCTCGCGGTGAACATCGCGCTGATCGGCTTCGAATTGCTGGTGGCCTTCCTGCAGGCCTACGTCTTCGCCATCCTGACCAGCATCTACCTGCACGACGCGGTGCACCTGCACTGAGTTGTCGGGCTGACCCCAACCAACCCCTTCAGCACACAAGGAAGGACTGCTTCACATGGACGTTCTCGCCGCGAAGGCCCTCGGGGCCGGTCTCGCTGTTATCGCCCTCGCCGGCGTCGGCATCGGCATCGGCAACATCTTCTCCGCCATGGTGTCGAGCGTGGCCCGCAACCCGGGTGCCCGCGACGCGGTCTTCCCGATCGGCATCCTGGGCTTCGCGCTGACGGAAGCCGTCGCGCTCTTCGCCCTGCTGATCGCCTTCCTCATCCTGTTCACCTGAGACGGCCGGATGGCGCGCCCGCCCAACCCGGCGGGCGCCTTTCTGCGTCCAATCAGGCGAGGAGATTTGCCGTGAGCCCTCGGGCCTTGAAGCCTTGGGTCCTGACCGCGACGGTGGCGTTGCTGGCTTTGGCACCCCGCCTTGCCCTCGCGGCCGACACCCATGCCGGCGAGCCGGTGACGGGCATGCCGCAGCTGGCCTTCGGGCACCCCGACCAGGGGCGCTACCTGATCGCCAATATCGTCTGGCTCTTCATCATCTTCGGCGTGCTCTACTACGTCATGGCGCAGTATGCGCTGCCGGCGGTGGGCAGCGTGCTGGAGACGCGGCGGGCGCGCATCGAGGGTGACCTCGAGCAGGCGCAGGCCGCCAAGCAGCGTGCCGATGCCGCCATGGCCGAGCACCAGGCCGGGACCGCCCGGGCCCGGGCCGAGGCCCAGGCCTCCGTCGCCAATGCGGCGCAGCAGGCCCAGGCCGAGGCCGCCGCGAAGGCCGAGGTGCTGAATGCCCGGCTGAACGCGCAGATCGCCGCCGCCGAGGAGCGCATCGCCGCCTCGCGCGACAGCGCGATGGGCGCGCTGCGCAGCGTTGCCGCCGACACGGCGGAAGCGCTGGTCACCCGGCTCACCGGCCTGGCCGATCGCGCCGCGGTCGAGCAGGCGGTCGGCGCCGAACTGGCAGCGCGGGGGCGGGCCTGATGCACCACTACGAACATTTCTGGCTCGATCCCAAGTTCTGGGTCGGCGTCAGCTTCGTCATCTTCCTGCTGCTGGTCGGCCGGAAGGCCTGGGGACAGATGACCGGGATGCTCGATGCGCGCGCCGAGAAGGTGCGGGCCGAGCGGCCGAGGCCGCGCGGCTGCGCGAGGAAGCGGAGGCCATGCTGAAGCAGGCCGAAGCCGATCGCGCCGCGGCGGCCGCCGAAGCCGAGGAGATGCTGCGCCGGGCGCATGCCGAAGCGCAGCGGGTCGGCGAAGCGGCGGCGGCCGAGGCGGAAGCCGCGGCGAAGCGCCGCGAGCGGATGGCCATGGACCGGATTGCGGCGGCCGAGGCCGGTGCGGTGGCCGAGGTGCGCCAGGCGGCGGCGGAGATCGCCACCGCGGCGGCGCGCAACGTCATCGCTCAAGGCATGACGCCGGATGCGGACGCGAAGCTGATCGACGCCGCCGTCACGGACCTGCCGCGCGCCCTGCGCGCCTGAGCCCAAGCTGCGCTATCGTGGCCCCGGCCCCGCGCCGGGTGGATGGACGGGGCCTCGCGGCCCCCGTTTCGCGTTCCGGGCCCAGCTGGCTTTGCGGATCGCATCAGTCGGGATAACGTCCAGCGCCTTCAGGTGCTGGGAGATAAATCCATAATGCGACGTCTTGCCCTTGCTGCCGCGCTGCTCTGCGGAACAGCGCTCGCCATCCCGGCGCCGGCTGGCGCCCAGGTCTTCCGCTGGGCGAATGACGGCGACGTCAATCCGATGGATCCCTACGGCCGGAACGAGACCTTCCTGCTGACCTTCAACTCCAACATCTACGAGCCGCTGGTGCGGCGGAACAAGGAGATGCAGGTCGAGCCGGCGCTGGCCGCGCGCTGGGAGCAGCCCTCGCCTACCGTGTGGCGTTTCCACCTGCGCCCGGGCGTGAAGTTCTCCGACGGCACGCCCTTCACCGCCGAGGATGTGGTCTTCAGCGCCCAGCGCGTGCGCGCCCAGGGGTCCAACCTGCAGGCGGTGCTCGCCTCGGTGAAGGAGGTCCGCAAGGTCGACGATGCCACCGTCGAGATCGAGACCCTCGCACCCAACCCGATCCTGCTGCAGGAGCTGACCACCTGGGGCATCATGTCCAAGGCCTGGGCGGAGAAGAACAACGCCACCAAGCCGGCCGACCTGACCAGCAAGGAGGAAAGCTTCGCCACCCGCAACGCGATGGGCACCGGGCCTTTCCGCCTGGTCAGCCGCGAGCCCGACCGCAAGACGGTGCTCGAGCGCAATCCCGGCTGGTGGGACAAGCCGACCCACAACATCGAGCGGGCCGAGCTGAACATCATCGCCAACGATGCGACCCGCGTCGCCGCGCTGCTCTCGGGCGAGGTCGACTTCGTCTACACCGTGCCGCCTCAGGACGTGACGCGGATCGGCAATACCCAGGGCGTGCGGATCATCCAGGGGCCTGAGCTTCGGACGATCTATCTCGGCATGGACCAGCAGCGGCCGGAATTGTTGAAGAGCGACGTGAAGGGCAAGAACCCCTTCCAGGACGTCCGCGTCCGCAAGGCGATGTACCAGGCGATCGATGTCAATGCCATCCAGCGCACCGTCATGCGCGGCCAGTCGAAGCCGACCGGCCTGATGTGGGGCCCGGGCGTGAACGGCTACCTGCCGGCGGACGACACGCGCCTGCCGGTCGACATCGAGGGCGCCAAGAAGCTGCTGGCCGAGGCCGGCTACCCCAACGGCTTCGGCGTCACCATGGACTGCCCGAACGACCGCTACGTGAATGACGAGGCGATCTGCACCGCCGCCGTCTCCATGCTGGCGCGCATCGGCGTGCGGGTCACCCTGAACGCCCAGACCCGCGCCCGTTTCTTCGCCGAGGTCAACGGGCCGCGCTACAACACCAGCTTCTACATGCTGGGCTGGACCCCGGCGACCGGCGATGCGCACAACGCGATCTACAACCTGATCGCGTCCCGCGACGGCAAGGCGCGCGGCGTTTTCAACAATGGCGGCCTGACCAATGCCAGGATCGACGAGCTCACCGACCTGATCGCGGTCGAGACCGACGCGGCGAAGCGCCAGGCGATGATCTCCGAGGTCGGCAAGATCACCCGCGAGGAGGCGCTGTACATCCCGCTGCACCAGCAGCAGATCGTCTGGGCCGCGCGCAACAATGCCGAGGTGGTCCAGACCGCCGACAACTACTTCCAGCTGCGCCACGTCCGGCTGCAGACGAAGTAAGGCGGCAGGGGCCAGGGAGCAGCGCTCCCTGGCCGTTTGCGTCAGCGCTGCGCGGTCTGCACCGCCAGGAAGTTGCCGAGGCTGTCCTCCGCCACCCGCAGCCACTGGGTCTGCTCTATGCGGAAGGCGTCCCACTTCTCGTGCAGCCGCTTGAAGCGCGGGTTCTGCGCGCCGATCTCGGCGAACAACTCCTGCGACGCCTTGTAGCAGGCCTGCAGCACGTCGCGCGGGAAGGCGCGGAGCTGCGCGCCGCCGGCGATCAGGCGGCGCATCGCCGGCGGGTTCAGCACGTCGTAGCGCGCCGCCATCCAGTGCCAGCTCTCGGTGCAGGCGGCGTTCAGCACCGCCTTGTACTGCGCCGGCAGCTCCTCATAGGCCTTGGCATTGACCATCAGGTCGACCGAGGGCGAGTACTCCCACCAGCCGGGGTAGTAGTAGTAGGGCGCGATGCGGTGGAAGCCGAGCTTCTCGTCGTCATAGGGCCCGACCCATTCGGCGGCGTCGATTACCCCGCGCTCCAGCGCCGGGTAGATGTCCGGCCCGCCGAGCTGCTGCGGGATCACGCCGAGCTTCTGCAGCGCCGAGCCGCCATAGCCGGCGACGCGGAATTTCAGCCCCTTCAGGTCCTCGACGCTCTTGATCTCCTTGCGGAACCAGCCGCCCATCTGCGCGCCGGTATTGCCGGCCGGGATGCCGACCACGCCCTGGTCCCGATAGACCTCGGCATACAGATCCCGCGCGCCGCCATGGGTCAGCCAAGCCCAGTGCTGGCGGGAGGACATGCCGAAGGGCAGGCAGGTGACGATCGCCAGCGAAGGGTCCTTGCCCAGGTAGTAGTAGCCGCTGGTGAAGCCGCACTCGACATTGCCGGCGCCGACCGCGTCCAGCACCTGCAGCGCCGGCACCACCTCGCCGGGCCCGAAGACCTGGATCTGGAAGGCGCCGTCGGTCAGCTCGGAGACACGCCGGGCGATGTATTCCTGCGTGCCGAACAGGGTGTCGAGCGACTTCGGGAAGCTGCCTGGGCAGCGCCAGCGGATCCGCGGCTGGGCGGAGGCCAGGTTCGGCGTGGCGAGCGTCGCGGCGCCGGCGGCGCCGGCGGCGCCGCTTGCGATAAGGCGGCGGCGATTCATTCTGGGTGTTTCTCCCTGGGGTTGGGGGGCGGCAGATTGCGCGGAACCGCCCTGCGGCGCAACGGAGCCCTCCGCCCTCCGCCCTCCGCCCTCCGCCCTCCGCCCTCCGCCCTCCGCCCTCCGCCCCCCGCCCTCAGACGTCGGCGAAGGCGCCGCTCTGCTGCCGCCAGAGCCGGGCATAGACGCCGTCCTGCCGCAGCAGACCGGCATGGGTGCCTTCCTCGGCGATCCGGCCATGGTCCAGCACCACCAGCCGGTCCATGCGGGACAGGGTGGACAGCCGGTGGGCGATGGCGATCACCGTCTTGCCCTCCATCAGCGTCTCCAGCTGTTCCTGGATCGCCGCCTCCACCTCCGAGATCCAGCGCGCTGGTCGCCTCGTCCAGCACCAGGATGGGCGCGTCCTTCAGCAGGACCCGGGCGATGGCAACGCGCTGCCGCTGGCCGCCGGACAGCTTCACGCCGCGCTCGCCGACATGCGCGTCGTAGCCGCTGCGGCCGCGCCAGTCCGCCAGGTCACGGATGAAGGCATCGGCATGGGCGCGGGCGGCGGCGGCCTCGATCTCCGCCGTGCTCGCCTCCGGCCGGCCGTAGCGGATGTTGTCGCGGATCGAGCGGTGCAGCAGCGCGGTGTCCTGCGTCACCACGCCGATGGCGGCGCGCAGGCTCTCCAGCGTCACCCCGCTGATGTCCTGCCCGTCGATCAGGATCCGCCCCTCCTCCGGCCGGAAGAAGCCGAGCAGCAGGTTCACCAGGGTCGACTTGCCCGCGCCGGAATGGCCGACCAGCCCGACCCGCTCGCCGGGGGCCACGCGCAGCTTGAGCCCCTGGATGACCCCGGTCTCCCGCCCATAGGCGAAGCGGACCCGCTCGAAGCGGATCTCGCCTCGCGGCACCCGCAGCGCCACCGCGCCGGGTGGGTCGGGCGCGGTCGGCGGCACCGCGATGGAGTTCATGCTCTCCTGCACCACGCCCAGGTTCTCGAAGATCGAGGTGACATTGAAGGCGACCCAGCCGGAGATGTTGGCGATCTGCCAGGCCATGGGCAGCGCCGTCGCCACCGCGGCCACCTCGATGCGCCCCTGCGTCCAGAGCCAGACGGCGACCGAGGCCATCGCCGTGATCATCGCCGCGTTCAGCGTGGCAAGGGCGAAGCCGTTGAAGGTGACGAGACGCATCTGCCGCTGGAAGGCGGCCGTCAGGCCGAGCAGCCCGTCGCGGATGAACGCGTCCTCCTCCCGCGCCCGGGCGAAGAGCTTCACCGTCTGGATGTTGGTGTAGCTGTCGACGATCCGCCCGGTCAGCAGGCTGCGCTGCGCGGAGGCCTCGCGCGAGCGGTCGCGCATCCGCGGCACCAGGAAGCGCAGCAGCAGGGCATAGACCGGGAACCAGGCGAGGATCGGCAGCGCCAGCCGCCAGTCGGTCTGCGCCAGCAGCAGCACCGCGGCGGTGCCGTAGACCAGGATGTACCAGACGGCGTTGATGACCTGGACGACGCTTTCCCGCAGGGCCGGCCCGGCCTGCATCACCCGGTTGGCGATGCGGCCGGCGAAATCCTCCTGGAAGAAGGGCAGGCCCTGGCGGACCACCTGCCAGTGGCTCTGCCAGCGGATGAGCGAGGTGACGTTGCCGTTGATGCCCTGCTGGGTGATCAGGTTCTGCAGCAACAGGGCCGAGGGCCGGCCTACCAGTACCAGGGCGCCCATGCCGACCAGCACCGGCCAGGCCTCGGCCCAGAGCCGGTCCGGCGCATGGGTGGTCAGCAGGCCGATCAGCTTGCCGATCATGGTCGGGATGGCGGCATCCATCAGCGCCACCAGCAGCCCGGCAAGGAACAGCGCGACGAAGAGCGCCCGGGTCTGCTTGAGGAAGTGCCAGTAGAAACCCGGCAGGGTATGGGGCGGCGGCGTCTCCGGCACCGGGCTGCCGAGCAGGCGGCCGGCGGCCTCGCCGGGCGGCGCCACGGGGTCGATCAGGCGTTCGAACAGTCGGAAGGGGCGCAGGGGCATGCTGCAGGAACCGCCCTGCGCGCCCGCGGATCAAGCGAAATCCCGTGACGAAGCGGCGATCCGGCCGGGAACTTGCAAGGTCAACGCGGGATTCAGGGTCCGACCCTACGATGCCGAGTGCAACCCACAGGAATCAGCCGCATGCGCGACCCGTCCAATCCCATGGACCGCAACGCCGCCCTGTTCTCCGCCTCGCCTGATGGAGGCGGCGCGCGGCCGGGCGCGGACCGCGGCGCATCTCCGCGTCAGCGGCCCGGGGGCGCTGCCGATGATGCTGGCGCAGGGCTTGTTCACCGCGGTGGCGGCGCTGGCCATCCTGCGCCTGTTCCACCGTATCTGAAGCGTCAGCCGGCCGCCTGCTGGCCTTCCACCATCTCGACCGCACGGCCGAGATCGACGCTGAGCAGCCGGCTGACGCCGCGTTCCTGCATCGTCACGCCATACAGCCGGTGCATCCGCGCCATGGTCAGCGGGTGGTGCGTGACCACCAGGAAGCGCGTGCCGCTTTCCGCCGCCATGCCGTCCAGCAGGTCGCAGAGCCGCTCGACATTGGCATCGTCCAGCGGCGCGTCCACCTCGTCCAGCACGCAGACCGGCGCCGGGTGGCAGCGGAAGACCGCGAAGATGAGCGAGAGCGCCGTCAACGCCTGCTCACCGCCCGAGAGCAGCGACAGCGCCGAGAGCTTCTTGCCCGGCGGCTCGGCATAGATCTCGAGCCCGGCCTCCAGCGCATCCTCGGAGCCCACCAGCGCCAGATGCGCCCGCCCGCCCCCGAACAGCCGGCCGAACAGGGCGCGGAACTCGGTGTCCACCCGGTCGAAGACCGCGCGCAGCCGCTCGCGGCCTTCCCGGTTCAGGTGGCCGATCGAGCCGCGCAGCTTGGCGATGGCGGCGCCGATCTCCTCGCGCTCGCGGGTGATGTCGGCGACGCGGGCCTCGATCTCCGCCATCTCGACATCGGCGCGGAGGTTGACCGGGCCCATCTCCTCCCGCTCCTTCGCCAGGCGCTCCAGCTTGCGCCGGGCCTTGTCCTCGGCGGCGTCGGTCAGCTCCTCCGGCGCCGGCAGCTCGGCATTCTCGCCCAGCCGTTCCGCCACCCGGGCCTCGACCGCCTCTGCCGCGGTCGTCGCCTGCTCGGCGGCGCCCTCGGCCCGTAGCTGCGCCTCGCGCGCCGTGGCGAAGGCGGCGTCGGCTGTCCGGCGAGCCTCGCCGGCGGCCTGGCGCTCGGCCTCGGCGGCGGCGAGCGCCTGGGCGGCGGCGGCATGCGCCGCCTCCACCTCGGCGAGCGCCGTCCCGGCCTGGCGGTGGCGGGAGGCCGCGGCGTCCGGCAGCGCCGCCAGCCCGTCGCGCTCGGCCCGCGCCTCGGCAGCGCGGGCCGCAAGCGCCTCCCGCCGCCCGGCCGCGTCGGTGCGGCGGGTGGCCCAGTCGGCCTGCTCGGCGAGGGCCGCCCTCGCGGCGGGCGGCGGATGCGCTCGCGGTCGGCCCGCAGCCCGGCCAGGGCTTCCAGCGCGGCGACCTCGCCGACCCGCGCGGCGGAAAGCGCCTCGCGCGCCTGATCCACCCCGGCGCGGATCGCCGCCAGATCGGGCAGCTCGGCCTGCGCAGCGCGGGCCAGGGCCAGCGCCGCCTCGGCCTCGGCCGCCTCCGTCTCCAGCCGGGCGAGCTGCGGCGCGAGGGCCTCGATCCGGTTCTCCGCCTGGGCGGCGGCGGTGCCGAGCCGGGCGGCCTCCGCCCGGGCCGCCTGCTGCGCCGCCTCGGCCGCCGCGCGCGCCGCGCGGGCGGCGGCTTCGGTGGCGAGGCCCGCGGCCTCGCGCGCGGCGGCGTCGCGGGCCGCGGCCCGCAGCGCTTCGACGGCAGGCAGGCCGGCCATGGCGGCGCGGGCCGCCTGCAGCCGCGCCTCGGCCTCGGCCTGCTCGGTCCGCAGGCGTTCGAGCTGCGGCGCCAGGGCACCCAGCCGGCTTTCCGCCTGCGCCGCGGCGGCGGCCAGTGCGTTGGCGGCGCCGCGGCTGCGTTGCAGCCCCATCTCGGCTTCGGCGCGGGCGTCGCGGGCCTCGGCCTCGGCGGCCGCCGCAGCCGTCTCCGCCAGCGCCGCCGCGTCGTATTCCGCGATCGCCGCCTCCGGTCCCGGCAGAGTGGCCAGGGCCGTGGCGGCTGCCTCCGCGGCGGCCTCCGCCTCGGCGCATTCGGAATCGAGCGCGCGCAGCGGCGGCGCGAGCGCACCCAGCCGGCTCTCCGCCTCGGCGGTGGCGGCGGCCAGGCGGCTGGCCTCGGCCCGGGCGGCGGCGAGCCGCGCCTCGGCCGCGCGGCGGGTCTCGCGCGCGGCAGCCTCGGCGGCGGTGGCCTCGGCCTCGGCGCGCTCGGCCGCGGCGGCGCGCGGCGCGGGCCGCCTCGGTCGCGCCGCGGGCAGCTGCCAGCCGGGCCTCGGCGGCGCGCAGCCGGTTGCGCTGCTGCAGCCGGACGGCACCGGGATTGGGCGCATCGGCCCGGGCGGTATGGCCGTCCCAGCGCCAGACCGCGCCGTCGCGGGCCACCACGGCCTGGCCCGGGGCCAGCGCCGATTGCAGCGCGGCGCCGTCGCCGCCCTCCGGCAGCAGGCCGACCTGGGACAGGGCGCGGGCCAGCGCCTGGGGCGCCTGGACCAGCGCGGCCAGCGGCTGCAGGCCGGCGGGCAGGGCAGGGGCGCGGCGAAGGGCGGCAGGGCGCGCCAGTGGCGGGCGGCGGCAGGGTCGCCCGGGCTGTCCAGCGCCTCGCCCAGCGCGGCGCCGAGCGCGGCTTCCAGCCCGGCCGGGACGGCGACCGCATCCAGGATCGGCGGCGCGGCGCTGCCGGTCGTCTCCCCAGCGGCCAGCGTCTCGCCCAGCGCCTGCGCCTCGGCAGCGGCGCGGGCGGCGGCACCCTCCGCCTCGGCGGCGGCGGTGCGGGCGGCACCGTGGCCGGTCGCGGCGGCGGTGCGGGCGGCCTCGGCCTCGGTCACGGCGGACAGCGCGGCGGCCAGCGCCGCCTCGGACGCCGCGGCTTCCGCCTGCGCGGCGACCAGGGCTTCCGCCGGCAGCAGCGCCCCTCGGCGGCGGCGAGCTGGCTCGCCAGCCGGCTGCGTTGGGCGCGGGCCTGCTCGGCGCGCTGGGACGCGGCGGCTGCCTCGGCGGCGGCGCGCTGCCGCGCCGCCTCGGCATCGGCGATGCGGCGCCGGGCGGCGGCATGCGCCTCGCGCGCCGCGGCGCGGTCGGCCTCGGCCCGCTCCAGCGTGGCGCGGCAGGTGGCGAGCTCGGCCTCAGCCGCGGCGGCGGTGGCCTGTGCGGCGGCCAGTCGCTCGGCTGGCACCTGCGCGGCCGACGCGGCGGCATGGTCGCGGGCGATCGCCGCGTGCTGCGCGGCGATCCGGCTGGCGCGCTGCTCGGCCTCGGCCAGGGCGGCGCCGGCACGGCCGGCCTCGGCTTCGGCGGTGCTGGCCTCGCGCCGGGCCGCGGCATGGGCTTCCTGGGCGGCGGCGCGGGCCGCCTCGGCCTCGGCCAGCGCCATGCGGGCGGCGGTGAAATCCTGCTCGGCCGCGCGGGCCGCAGCCTCGGCCGCGACGACGCGCTCCGGGGCGATCCGCGTCGCCAGCGCCGCCGCGTGCTCCGCGGCCAGGGCGGTCCTTTGCCCGCCGAGCCGGCGGGCGCGCTGCCCGGCCGCGTCCAGCTCCTGCCCGGCGGCATTCACCCGGGCTGCCAGCGCGGCGGCTTCCTCGGTCGCCAGGTTGGCGGCGCGCTCGGCGCTGCGGGCCGCCTCGGCAGCCTCCTGCAGCGCCGCCTCGGCCGCGTCCAGCCGGCCGGGCAGGCTGGCCGCCGCGGAGTCCAGCCCGGCCTGCTCGGCCGCCAGCCGGCGCTCGGCGGCGGCGGCATCGGCCTCGACGCCTTCCGCATGGGCAAGATCGCGCTCGATCTGGGCGAGCCGCGCCTCGGCCGCCTCGAGCGCCTCGCGGGCCCGGCGCTCCTCGGCCTCAAGGCCTTCCGACTCGACGCGCCGGCGCTCCAGCGCGGTGCGCGTGCGGGCCTCGGTCTCGCGCAGCCCCATCGGGCCGGGGGCCAGGGCCTTCTCCGCCTCGAAGCTGCGGATCGCGGCGGCTTCCGCCGCGGATTCAGCGCGGCGGGTGGTGGCAGCGGCGGCGTCGAAGGCGGCGCGGGCGACGGCAAGCGCCGCCCCGGCGCGGCGCGCGCAGCAGCGCCAGCCACTCGGCCTCGGCCTGCCGCACCAAGCCGGACAGGTTGCGGTAGCGGTTGGCCTGCCGGGCCTGGCGCTGCAGCGAGCCGCGCTGCACGTCGAGCTGGCCGAGCAGGTCCTCGGCCCGGGTCAGGTTCGCCTCGGCCTGGCGCAGCTTGAGCTCGGCCTCATGCCGGCGAGCCCGCAGGCCGCTGATGCCGGCCGCTTCCTCGAGCACCTGCCGGCGCTCCTCGGGCTTGGCGCCGATCATGGCGGCGACCTTGCCCTGGCTGACCATGGCCGAGGCCCGGGCGCCGGAGCCGATATCGGCGAACATGGTCTGGACGTCGCGCGCCCGGACCTCCCGCCCGTTCACCCGGAAGGAGGATCCCTCGCCGCGGGCGATCTTGCGGACGATCTCGAGATCCTCGGCCTCGGCATGCGGCGGCGGGGCGAGGCCGGCGGCTTCCTCGAGGTACAAGGTGACCTCGGCCAGGTTGCGGCCCGGCCGGGTCGCCGTGCCGGCGAAGATCACGTCCTCCATCTCGCCGCCGCGCATCGACCGGGCGGAGGTCTCGCCCATCGCCCAGCGCAGCGCCCTCGACCACGTTCGACTTGCCGCAGCCATTCGGGCCGACGATGCCGGTCAGGCCGGGCAGCACCTCGACCACCGTGGTCTCGGCGAAGCTCTTGAAGCCGGCGATGCGCAGCCGGGCCAGGGTCGCGCGCAGGGCGGCGCGGGCCGCCTCCGGCGAGGCCGCCTCGGCAGCGGTATCCGCGGCCGCGACCTCCGGGCCCGCGGCGAGGTCCTCGCTCAAACCGGCCGCACTTCCAGGACCAGTTGCTGGAACCGGTCGAAGGGCATGTTGCCGGACTGGTTGCGGATGGTGCCGCCGCCCTGGAAGGAGAAGCTCGGCGTGGCCTGCACGCTGAATTCCTTCTCCGCGGCCATGCGCTGCTCGAGGATAGCGCGCTTCAGCGCCTCGTCCGCCACCACCTGGTCGTATTGCGCCTTCGCCATGCCGGCCAGCGCCGCCATCTTGCCGAGCTTGACCAGCGGGTCGCCGCGGGTGAAGGCCCAGCGGTCCTGGCTGGAGAGCAGCGCGCCGATGAATCCCCTCATAGCGCTCGGCCGGCAGGGAGCGTGCCACCGCGGCGGCGGTGAGCGCGATTTGGTCGAGCGGGAAGTCGCGCCAGATCAGGCGGATGGCGCCGCGCTCCACCAGGTCCCGCTTCACCCGGGGAAAGGTGTCCCGGTGAAAGGCGGCGCAGTGGCTGCAGGTGAGCGAGAAGAACTCGATCACCTTCACCGGGGCGCCCGGGTTGCCGATGCCGCGTTCGGAAAGGCGCGGGTCCGTGGCCTGGGCACGGGCGGCCAGCGGGGCGGCCGCGAGGGCGGTGGCGGCGAGCAGGGTACGGCGGGGCAGGCGCATGCGGCCTCCATCGGGGTCTGGCATCGACTCCGCCCGCGGCGGGCGGTCAGGAGCGATCCTGATAGACGCCCCGGCCGAGCTTTGCCAGCGCCGCGCGCAATTCCTCCCCCGGAACCCTGGCCACGGCCTGCTCGACCGGGGCGGGGAGGGGGCATCGGGGGCCGGCCTAGCCACCGGCGCGGGCGGGACAGGGCCTGCTGCACGAAGCGCAGCCGCTCCACCATTGGCTTGCCTAAGTGCGCGTTGATCCGGGCGATGAGCTGCGGCGCCAGATGGGTCAGCTCCATCGCCACCGGGCCGGCGCAGGCGATGGTCAGCGTGCCGGCGGCGAAGCGCAGCGGGGTGGTGACGGCCGCGAGCGCCGGCCCGACCACCCCGGGCCAGTCGGCCATCAGCTGGGCGCCGGCCGGGCTGCGCTTGCGGAAGACCGGCTTCGTCAACGCCGGGATCAGCGCGCCGAGCGGCCGCGGGCCATAGGGCGAACGGGCGGGGATGAAGCCGCCGGCTTTGTCGCTATCCTTGGCCATATGCCCGCCCTTCCCCCGCTGCTTCACTGCTGTCCTGGTATGACCGCCACCGTCGCGTGCTGCCCTTCCGCAGCCGGGGCAACCGGCCCGACCCATATCAGGTCTGGCTGTCCGAGGTGATGCTGCAGCAGACCACGGTCGCCGCCGTAGGGCCACGCTTCGACCGGTTCCTCGCGCGCTTCCCGACGGTGGCGGCGCTGGCGGCCGCCCCCGAGGCGGCGGTGATGGAGGAGTGGGCCGGGCTTGGCTACTACGCCCGGGCCCGCAACCTGCACGCCTGCGCCCGGCTGGTGGCCGCCGCCGGCGACTTCCCCGAGGAGGTGGAGGGGCTGCGGGCGCTGCCGGGGATCGGCGCCTATACCGCCGCCGCGGTCGCGGCGATCGCCTTCGACCAGCCGGTGGTGCCGGTGGACGGCAATGTGGAGCGGGTGGTGGCGCGGCTGACGGCCGAGACGGCACCGCTTCCAGGGGCGAAGCCGCGGCTCGCGGCGCTGGCCGGGGGCTTCATGGCGGATGCCGAGGCCCGGGCGCGGCCCGGCGACTTCGCCCAGGCGCTGTTCGACCTCGGCGCCACCATCTGCACCCCACGGGCACCGGCCTGCGCCCTCTGCCCCTGGCGGGAGGGCTGTGCGGCGCAGCGCCAGGGAATCCAGGAAAGCCTGCCGGCCAAGACGCCGAAGCGGGCGCGGCCGCTGCGGCACGGGATGCATTTCCTGCTGACCGATGCCGCCGGCCAGGTCCTGCTGCGGCGCCGGCCGCCGCGGGGCTGCTGGGCGGCATGCTGGAAGTGCCCGGCACGCCCTGGCGCGAGGCGCCCTGGACAGCTGGGAGAGGCGGAGGAGTTCGCCCCCGTGCCGGGGCTGGCCTGGCGCCTTGTGCCGGGCACTGCCCGGCACGGCTTCACCCATTTCGAGCTGGAGATGCTGCTGCTGTCCGCCAGTCTGCCGCGGCTCGTGCCGCCCGCCGGGATGGAGGCGCGCCCCTGGCCGAGGCCGGCGGCGCGCTGCCTACGGTGATGCGGAAACTGCTCGATCTGGCGGGCTGAGGCCGGCGGCGGCGGCCCGAGCCATGGCGTCCCGGTCCTGGATGGACTGGTTCCTGGCGGGCTGGCGCCTGCCGCCGATCTCGGCCAGCAGCACCACGCCGAGGCAGACCAGCGCCAGACCGGCGATCTTCGTCGGCGACAATGTCTCGTGGAACAGCAGCAGGCCGAACAGCGTGGCGGAGACGTAGGAGACCGCGGTGCAGGGCGCGGCGACCGACATCGGGATGCGGCGCAGCGCCACCACGTAGAACATCGTGCCGCTGCCGTAGCAGCAGAGCCCGACCAGGGTCTGCCAGCGCAGCAACTGCGCCAGCAGGCTGGCGATCAGGTCGTGTTCCATCGGCGGCAGGCCGCTGGCGCCGAGCTTCAGCAGCACCTGTCCCGCCTGGGACGCGATGATGGCGATCACCAGCGCCGCCCAGTGCTGGGCGGCCGGTGCTTCCTGGTTCGCGGGGGACACGCAACTCTCCGATTCAGTGCTGTCAATATGTCGTCCTTCGCATCCTGGCGGCGGACACGAAGGCGTTGTAACGGCGGCTCAAATTGCCGGAATAAGCGAAAGGTGATGCCGTCGCCACACTTGCGAACGCGCCGCCCGCAACAAGCCGCATGACACCGTTGCGCGAGCATCGCCTTGCCGACGATCCGTTTATTCGCCGGCGCACCCCTGCCACGGCATGGTGCGCCCGGCAAGCGGAGCGGAGCGGCATGGCTGGCAAGCCCTGGCGGCATGGTGACATGGCACAGTGCTGGATGGTGCGATGAGCGGACGGCTGATGGACCGCGATGGATTCGCCGCGGCGGCGCCGGCGATCGGCGAGCGCACCACATATATGGCCCTGGCGGCGCTGACCCTGGCGGCGCTGGCGCTGAAGCTGTTCCGCATCGATGCCGCGTCCTACTGGGCGGATGAGCTTGTTCAGCGTCTTCTGGGTGCGCGAGAGCCTGGGCTTCCTCTGGAGCGCCCAGGCCTTCGAGGTCGAGACCACGCCGCCGCTCTACTACACCCTGCTGAAGCCCTGGGCGGCGGCCTTCGGGTCGAGCGAACTCGCCATCCGGTCCTTCTCCGCGCTGCTCTCGGCGGCGACGATCCCGCTGGTCTGGCGGCTGGCACGGGAATTCGCCGGGCCGGGCACGGCGCTGCTGGCGGCGGCGATCTTCGCGCTCAATCCGATGCAGATGCAGTTCGCGCAGGAGGCGCGCGCCTATGCGCTGATCCCGGCGCTCTACTGCCTCGCGCTGCTGGGGCTGGTGCGGTTCTGCCGCGCGGCGCCGGCGCGGCGGGGCCAGGCACTTGCGCTTTACGGCGTCGCCGCGCTGGGATTGGTCTATGCGCATGCGACCTCGGCCTTCACCCTGGCGGCGCTGAACCTCTGCGCCGGCTTCTGGCTGCTGCAGGCGCGCGCTGGTTGGGCACCGCTGCTGCGGCTGGCGGCGGTGGATGCGGCGGTGGTGCTGCTGGCAATCCCCGAGATCCGTGCGATCCTGGCGCAGGCCGGCCGCTACGACATCGCCTGGATCGAGAGGCCGGACCTGGTCGGCCTGTTCAACCTGGCCAATACGCTGCTGGTCGACCCGATCTTCGCGCTGCGCTTCCGCATCGCCAGCATCATCTCTGTGGTCGTGCTGGCGCTGTTCGGCTGGGCATTGTGGCGGGCGCGGCCGGGGCGGCTGGCCTGGGTCTTCCTGGCGGCGCCGGCGGCGCTGTTCCTGGCGATGACGCTGGGGACGAGCCTGCTCGCCTCGCCCTTCTTCATCCCGCGGATCGCGGTCTTCGTCCCGGTTCCGGTCGCCATCCTGATGGCCATGGCGCTGGTCTCCGCCCGGCCGCCGGCCTGGCTGCGCGGCGGCTTCGCGCTGGCGCTGGTGGTGGCGACCGGGCTCGGCCTGCACGGCATCCTGACGGTGACGCCGCAGATCAAGGAGGATTGGCGCGGGCTCGGCGCCGCGCTCGGGCCGCGCTCGGCGCGCGCGACGTCGTGGCGCTCGGGCCGCGGACCAACATGCTGGGCCTCGGCTACTACCTCGACGGGCTGAAGCAGGACCGCTGGCAGCCGGATGGCGCGCCGCTGATCCCGCTGGCGCCCTTCGCGCCGCAGGGCATGACGGAGGCCGAGCGGGTGCCGGATGCGCGGATCGCCGAATGGGTGCGGCAGGGCAAGCGGGTCTGGCTGGTGCTGAACCCGCGCGACGGGGACCTGCTGACGCAACAGGCGATGGGGCTGGTGCCGGGGCAGGTGCCGCGGCTCGACCGGCGGCATGCGATGCTGACGGTGCTGGTCTGGGACGGCGCGCCCTGAGGGTGGCCGCATCCATTTTGTGAGTCCGGCACTCGCCGCGCGGCGCGCCCGACTCACGAAAGGACGGGTGGGGCCTGGGGAGGGAATGCCTTTTTCCCTCCCCAGCCTTCCTACGCCTCCTCCATCCCCGCCACCGCCAGGATGGTCGCCAGGCTGGCCGACATGCCGCGCAGGCTCTCCACCGGCTCGACATCGATCCACTCCTCCAGCGAATGCGCCCGGCCGCCGCGGCCGCCCGAGCCGATCTTCACCGCCGGGATGCCGAGGCTCATCGGGATGTTGGCATCGGTCGATGAGTATTCGTGCCGCGGCGTGTAGCCACGTGCCGCGACCGCGGCGGTGGCGAGCTGGACGATGTCGGCGTCCGGCGTGGTATGGCCGGCCGGGCGGTCGCCGATCGGGGTTATCTCGGTGACGATGGCGCCCTCCCGCGTCGAGCGGGCGGCATTCTCGGCCGCGGTCGCGCCCTCGACGCCGGCGAGGAACTCGGCTTCCAGCCGGGCGAGCTCCGCCGCCGACTGGCTGCGCAGGTCGACCTCCATCCAGACCTCGTTCGGGATGGCGTTCACCGAGGTGCCGCCGCCCATGACGCTGGCGCAATGCGTGGTCTGCGGCGCATCCGGTGCCGCCAGTCCGGCCAGCGTCAGCATGGCGCGGGCCATGGCATAGGCCGGGTTGACCAGGCCGAAGGCGGCGAAGCTGTGGCCGCCGGGGCCGCGGAAGGTGACGCGGTAGCGCTTGCTGCCGATGCCGCCGGTGACGATGCGGTCCACCTCCGGGCTGTCCACGGTGAAGAAGGCATCGACCTTGTCGCGGTGGCGGCCCTCGAGGAAGAAGTGCCGCACGCCGCGCAGGTCGCCGAGTCCTTCCTCCCCACATCGCCGAGGAAGAGGATGTCGCTGCGGGTGCGGATGCCGGCGGCGTCCATGGCGCGGAGGAAGGCGAGGTTGACCGCGAGGCTGCGGGTATCGTCGCCGACGCCGGGAGCATACAGCTTCGTCCCCTCCCGCCGCACCCGCACGTCGGTGCCGGCGGGGAAGACGGTGTCGAGATGCGCGGCGACCACCACGGTCCGGCCGTTCCCGCTGCCGCGGCGGCGGCCCATCACGTTGCCGATCGCGTCCCGCTCCACCTCCTCCAGCCCATGGGCGCGGAGCATCTCCAGGTAGGCCGCGGCGCGGCGCTCCTCGGCGAAGGGCGGGGAGGGGATCTCGGTCAGGGTGACGATGTCGGCGACGGTGCGGTCGTGCTCGCGTGTCATCGTGGCGACGGCGTCGCGGAAACGCGGATCGGCGAGGATGCGGGCGATGGTCGCTGCGGCGGTCATGGCGTTTCCCGTGAGGCGTGCGCGCGCAGTCCTGCGCGCCGCGCGGCCGGCGTCAAGCAGGGAGGAGGCACGAGATGCCGGGACGGCGGGCGGTGCTGGCGGGGCTGGCGGCAGCGGGGCTGGCGCCCGGCATGGTCTCGGCCCGGGCATCCCTGGGATCGTTCCGCCGCGGCGACTTCGACATGGTGGGCGTCTTCGACATCGACTGGCTGGACGAGCCGCGCATGGTCCGGATGCTGGATGCCATGGCGGCCTCGCCCGGGGCCTTCGGCGCGGTCCGGGTCTTCGGCGTGCTGAATGCGGGGCAGCGGGAGGCGACCTTCCCGGTGAGCAGCGGCGGCACCTGGCCGGCCCCCGAGGCACCGATGGACTTCGCCGCGCCGCTCGCGGCGCTGGAGGCGCTGGTCTCGCGCGGGCTGGTGCCCTTCCTGCCGCTGGCCTTCTTCCCCGCCGCGGTCGCGCCCCGGCCGATCGACCCGCCGGCGGAGTTCACCCGCTGGCAGGCGCTGGTGCGCGGCTTCCTCGATGCCGCGGTGGCGCGGTTCGGGGCGGCCGAAGTCGCACGCTGGTGGCTGGAGGTCTGGAACGAGCCGAACATGCCGCCCTTCTGGGCCGGCGACTTCGACCGCTACCTCGACCTCTATCGCGCCACCGCGGTGGCGGTGCGCGACGGCGGCCATGCGGTGCGGCTCGGCGGCCCGGTGATCGCCTGGATGCCGGAGGAGGGCCCGCGGCTGATGCGCCGCTTCCTCGAATTCCTGCGCGACGCGCCGGACCTGCCATGCGACTTCCTCAGCTACCACCGCAAGGGGGTCTGGGTGGAGGCGGAGGGCGCGCCGCGCATGGCCCGGCTGGTCGAGGCCGCGGAGGCCACGGCCGCCATGGCCCGGGCGCTGGTGCCCGGGCGCCGCCTCGACCTGGTGAACGACGAGGCCGACATGAAGGTCGGCTTCGACGCCCCCTATGCGCCACGGCTCGACGAGCGCTTCCCGTCCTGGCTGGCGGCCTCGGCCATTGCCCACGCTGCGCTCTCGCTGCGGCACGGACAGCGCGTCCTGGCGGCGGCGGACAATGCCAACCAGCACCTGGTGCGGGCGCCCTTCGATGGCCGCCGCGCGCTGTTCACACGGACGGATGCCGGTCCGGCGGACCTGCTGAAGCTGCCGGTCTTCGGCTTCTACGAGATGCTGCGGCTGCTGGGCGACCGGGTGCTGGAGATCGAGGCTGGGCCCGAGCTGTACCGTATGACCACCACCGGCGAGGCGGGCATCGCGGCGCTGCTGACCCTGCAGGAGGGCGCGGCGCGGCGGCTGCGCTGGGTGGTGCAGGACATCGCCTGGCCGCGGGTGAACCTGGCCGTGTTCCGCATCGACGGCCGGCTTTCCAACGCCTTCGCCGCGGCGGGGCGCGCGATGCCCGGCCGCATCGACGCCGCAGCGGCACGGCGGCTGCGCCCGGTGGCGGAACTTGGCGTGCAGGCGCCGCTGCGCGCCGGCTTCGCGCCGCGAGACGGGCGTGTGGCGCTCGACCTCGAGCTCGCCGCATGCGACGCTGCTGGTCTGGCTGACGCCCTTCGACCCGGCGCCGCCCGCGGCACCGGCGGGGCTGCGTGCCGAGGCGCGCGGCGACGACCTGCTGCTGCGCTGGCGGCCGGACCGGTCCCCCAGCTTCTACGGCTACGAACTCCATCGCCGGGCCGGCACCGGGCCGTGGCGCCGCATTGCGCCACTGCCCTTGCGCGCCGCCGAATGGACGGACACGGCGCCACCGGCCGGCCCGCTGGAATACCGCCTGCGCAGCCTCTCCGCCTCCGGCCTCCGCGGCGCGGCCGTCGTCCTCCGCCGCTGACCCTGGACCTGCGGAGGCGCCTGCCCATCTCTGGCGGCGATGAAGGAATGCCGCGCATGCTGCCACGCCTGCTCTCCGCCGCCTCGGCTTTGCTGCTCGGCGCCTGCTCGGTGATCGGGGTGCGGTCGGGGACGGAGGAGCCGCGCTTCGAGGTGATCGGCCAGCAGGGCCCGGTGGAGATCCGCCGCTATGCCCCGCGCCTCGCGGCCGAGACCACCGTCGCCGACGCCGCCGAGGAGGCGGCGCGCCGCGAGGGCTTCCGCCGCCTCGCCGGCTTCATCTTCGGGGCGAATCGCGGCCAGGCGAGGATCGCCATGACCGCGCCGGTCGCACAATCCCCGGAACGCATCGCCATGACCGCCCCGGTGGTGCAGGAGGCCGCGGCGGAGGGCTGGACCATCCGCTTCTTCATGCCGGCCCGCTACACGCACGAGACCCTGCCGCAGCCCGAGGATGCGCGCGTGACGATCGTCGAGGTGCCGGCCGCGACCATGGCCGTGCTGCGCTACAGCGGCATACCCAGTGCCTCCACTGTCGCCACCCGGCGCGCCGCGCTGCTGGCGGCGCTGCGGGACGGCCCCTGGCAGCCGGCCGGCGCGGCGGAGGACTGGTTCTACGACCCGCCCTGGACCCTGCCGCCGCTGCGGCGGAACGAGGCGGTGGTGCCGGTCACGCCGCGCTGACCCGGCGGCGGCGCAGCGCCATGGCCGGCAGCACCGCGACCAGGCAGGCGATGGTCACCGCCAGGAAGCTGTCGCGGAAGCCGAGCATCCCCGCCTGCGCCGCCAGAACCCGCGCCAGGTAGTCGTAGGACCCGCCGAGCAGCTCCGTCTCCCGGCACCCCGTCCTGCCGCAGCAGGCCTTGCGTGAGGCGCAGGGAATTCGAGCGTCGCCGCGCTGCCGCCATCCTGGGTCGGGGTCAGGGTCTGGGCATGGAGCTCGGTCTTCTGCTCCAGCAGGATGGACAGCAGGTTCACCCCGAGCGCGCCGCCGACTAGCCGGGCGAAGTTGATCGCCCCCGCGCCCTGGCCGAGGAAGCGCGGCGGCAGCGCCCGCAGCGCCCCGGCATTCATGCTGGGCATGGTCAGCCCCAGCCCGACGCGGCCGACCATGATCCAGAGCGCCAGGGTCCAGAAGGGGATGTCGGTATCGACGCCGCGCAGCAGCCAGGCGGAATAGGCGAAGAGCATCAGCCCGGCGACCATCGGCTGCCAGGCCGGCAGCCGGTCCGCCAACCGGCCGGCGATGGGGAATACCACCACCATGATCAGCCCCGCCGGCATCAGCACCAGCCCGGCCCGCGTCGCGGTGTAGCCCTGGATGGTCTGCACGAACAACGGGATCAGGTAGGTGCTGCCGAAGATGCTGGCGCCGTAGATCAGCGCCACGCAGAAGGCTCCGGCGAAGCCGACATGGCCGAACACGCGCGGGTTGAGCAGCGGCGCCGGGCAGCGCAGCTCCCACAGCACGAAGCCGGTCGCGGACAGCGCGGCGACGCCCAGCTCCGCATCCACCCGGGAGGCAGCCCAGCCCTCGCGCTGGCCGCTCGACAGGCCCATGAACAGCGCCAGCAGGGCGCAGATCAGCAGCAGGAAGCCCGGCAGGTCGAAGCGCCGCCGCTGCGGCGAGACGGCGCTCGGCATGAAGACCCAGCCCATCGCCAGGCCTGCCAGCGCGACCGGCATGGCCAGGAAGAAGACGCTGCGCCAGCCGTAATTGTCGACCAGCAGCCCGCCCACCGTCGGGCCCAGCGCCGGCGCCAGCACCACGCCGATGGCGGCCAGCCCCATGGCGCTGCCGCGCTTCTCCGGCGGGAAGACCTGGAAGACGATCTGCGTCATCAGCGGCTGCAGCATGCCCGCCGAGGCGCCCTGCAGGATGCGGCCGAGGATCAGCAGCCCTTCGTTCGGCGCGACGCCGGCGACGACCGAACCGAACAGGAAGAGCCCGACGGCGGCGGCATAGGTGGCGCGGAAGCCGAAGCTCTCCACCAGCCAGGCATTCATCAGCATGGTGCCGGTGACCGCCGCCAGGAAACCGGTGGACAGCAGCTGCGCATGGTCCTGGCCGATGCCGAAGGCGCCCATGATGTCGGGCAGCGCGACATTGACGATAGTCGAGGACAGGATCGAGGCGACGGTGCCGATGATCGCGGTGACGGTCACCAGCCAGCGGTAGGACGGGCCGAAGCGCTGCGCGAGCGCCTCGAGCGTCCTTTCAGTCACGGGTCGCCTCGATCTCCACCATCATCCCCGGCCGCAGCAGGCCGGGCGCGGGCGGCGGCTGCAGCGCGACGCGCACCGGCAGGCGCTGGGTGATCTTGGTGAAGTTGCCGGAGGGGTTCGGGCTGGGCAGCAGGGCGAATTCGCTGGTGGCGGCGCCGCCGATGCGTTCCACGACGCCGGCGAAGCGCTGGCCGGGCAGGGCGTCCACCACCACCTCGACTTTCGTGCCGGGGCGGAGGAAGCGGATCTCCGTCTCCTTCACATTGCCCTCGACCCGGACCCGCGCCGGGTTGTGCAGCATCAGCACGCGCTGGCCGGCCGCCACGTATTCGCCCGGGTCGATGAAGACGCGGTCCACCACGCCGTCGAAGGGCATCAGGATGCTGCGGTCGCGCAGGTCGAGCGCGGCGCGGTCGCGCTGCGCCGATAATTCCCGCTCGGACGGCTCCAGCGCATCCAGCTGGCGGCGCAGCACCGCCAGCTCGGCCCGGGCCGCCTCGGCCGCGACGGTCTGCGCCTCGGCGGTCTGGATCTCGGCCATCGCCCCCAGCACCCGCTGCCGCGCCCCGTCCAGCAGGCTGCGCGCCTGGTCGTGCCGCTGCCGCGTGCCGCTGCCGCTGGTCATCAGCTGCATGGCGCGGCCGAACTCGGCCTCGGCGAAGATCCGCTCGGCCTCGGCCGCCGGCAGCGCCGCGCGGGCCACGTCCAGCTTGGCGCGGCTGACGGCCTGCAGGCTGGCGGTCTGCCGGTCGACCATCTCGAGCCGTGCCTCCAGCTCGCCGCGCTTGGCGCCGAGGCTGGCCAGCCGGGCCTCGATCTCGCGCAGCGCCAGCGCCTGGTCACGGTCGTCGATCCGCACCAGCAGCTTGCCGGCGCCGAGGCTGTCGCCGGCGATCACCGTCACCTCGGCGACCCAGCCCGGCACGCGGGAGGAGATCGTGATCATGTCCGCCGCGACGCGCGCGTCGTCGACGACCAGCAGGGTCAGGAAGCGGTGGGTGAACCAGACGCCAGCGGCCAGCACCGCGGCCAGCAGCGCGGCCAAGCCGAGCAGGCGCAGCCGCCGCGCCGGGTTCCGCGGCGGGGCGAGCAGGCGGGCGGGGCCGCTAGCCGGACCGACATCCATCCTCGGCCTCCGCGACCGGTGGGGGCGGGGCCGGCGCGGCCAGGCCGACCGCCACGCGTTCCAGCACCGCCAGGCAATGCGCCAGCTCGGCTTCCGGGATGCCGGCCAGGATCTCGGCCCGGACACCGGTGGCCGCCGCCTCGATCCGGTGGATCAGCGGCCGGGCCTTCGCGGTCAGGTGCAGGGTCTTGGCGCGGCGGTCATGCGGCGCCTCGCGGCGCTCGACCAGCCCCTCGCCCTCCAGCCAGTCCAGGGTCCGGACCAGGGTCGGCCCCTCGATCAGCAGGCGGCCGGCGAGGTCCTTCTGGGTCATGCCCTCGCCGCCGCGGGAGATCGCCAGCAGGGCCAGCCAGCGCGCCTCGGTCAGCCCGTATTCGGCGATCCGCTGGTCGAGCCGCGCGCGCCAGCGCCGGGCGATCTGGGCGATGGTGATGCCGATGCGCCACTGGGTATGGGCGAGGGTGGAGCCGTCCCGCATCGGGGGAGACTAGGACGCCCCCGAATAATGAGGAAGCTAGATATTTTGGCCTGCCGGGGGCTACCCCTGCGCGCCGGGTGGACGCATCCTGCCGGCGGGAACGATCCAGGGAAGGGCAGGGGTGTACGGCATGGCTGACCGCAGGCGCCGCGACATGACCCTGATCGCCTTCCTCCAGGCGCAGAACTGCTCCAACTACCCGGGGTCCTGGCGGCATGCCGAGGCGATCCCGGATTTCCTCTCGGCCGAGCACTACATGCGGATCGCCCGGACGCTGGAGGAGGGCAAGTTCCATCTGGCCTTCTTCGACGACCGGCTGGCGATGCCCGACATCTACGGCGACGACCACGGCCCGGCGGTCGAGCACGGCATCCGCAGCGTCAAGCTGGACCTGATCCCGCTGCTGACCGCGATGGGGCTGGCGACGAAGCATCTCGGCCTCGGCGGCACCTATTCCACCACCTATTACGAGCCGTTCCACGTCGCGCGCACCTTCGCCACGCTGGACCATGTCATCGGCGGCCGGGCCGCCTGGAACGTGGTGACCTCGCTGAACGATTCGGAGGCCCGTAACATGGGCCGCACCGAGCATCCCGGGCATGACGAGCGCTACGACCACGCCGACGGAGTTCATCGAATGCGTGCTCGGCCACTGGCAGAGCTGGGAGGACGACGCGCTGGTGGTGGACCGCGGCGCCGGCGGCCGCTTCGCCGACCCGCGCAAGGTGCACCGGCTGGACTACGAAGGCCGCTGGTTCCGCTCGCGCGGGCCCTTCACCGTGCCGCGCACGCCGCAGGGCCATCCGGTGGTGATCCAGGCCGGGCAGAGCGGGCGGGGACGCGAATTCGCCGCCAAATGGGGCGAGCTGGTCTTCGCCGCCTACAAGTCGATCGGCCAGGCCCAGGCGCAGTACAAGGACCTGAAATCGGCGGTGGCCGCGGCTGGGCGGGACCCGGCGCAGGTGCGCGTCGCGCCGCCGGTCTATGCCGTGGTCGGCGAGACGCGCGGGATCGCCGAGGAGAAGCGGGCCTACCTGGACTCCTGGCGCGGCCCGAGGATGCGCTCTGCCTGCTCGGCGAGATCCTGGATTTCGACTTCTCGAAGCACGCGCTCGATCAGGCGCTGACCGATGCCGATATGGCCGGCATCACCGGCCAGCATGCGCTGCGCGACCGGGTGGTGCAGGCAGCCGGGACGCCGCACCCGACCCCGCGCGACTTCATCGAGAAAAGCCAGCGCGGCACGATCAACGAGATGCCCGTCTTCTGCGGCACCGCGGCCGATATCGCCGACGAGATGGAGGCCTGGTACCAGGGGGAGGCCTGCGACGGTTTCGTCGTGGCGGCGACGCACCGGCCCGGCGCCTATGAGGATTTCTCCCGTTTCGTGGTGCCCGAATTGCAGCGCCGTGGCGTCTTCCACGCCGATTATGCCGGGACGACGCTGCGGGAGAATCTCGGCCTGGCGCGGCCGGTCGCCCGGGGGCGGCCGAGCATGCGGATCCAAGGGAGTTGAAGCGATGCGTGAATATCGCATGGTCTCGGTGGCCGGCATCCTCGGCTACGGCTATCCCGAAAGCTCGCTGAACGCGGCGCTCGAGCGTGGCGTGGACATGATCGGCTGCGACGGCGGCAGCACCGATCCCGGCCCCTACTACCTCGGCAGCGGCAAGCCCTTCGTCTCGCTGCGGGCGATGAAGCGCGACCTGCGGCTGATGCTGCGGGCCGCCGTCGCGCAGAAGGTGCCGATGGTGGTCGGCACCTGCGGCGGCGCCGGCGGCGAGCCGCACCTGCAGCTGGTAGCGCAGATGGTCCGCGACATCGCGCGGGAGGACGGGCTGCACTTCCCCATGGCGCTGATCCATGCGGAGCAGGAGAAGGACCTGATCCGCCGCCGCATCCGAGAAGGCCGCACCCAGCCGCTCGGCCGCATGGCGCCGCTCGATGAAGGCACTGTCGATCGCGCCACCCGCATCGTCGGCATGTGCGGACCGGAGCCCTACATGCGCGCGCTCGACCAGGGCGCGCAGGTGGTGCTGGGCGGCCGCAGCTCGGACCCGGCGCCCTTCGCGGCCCACGCCATGCGGGCGCAGCTGCCCCCCGCCCAGGCCTGGTATGCCGGCAAGATGCTGGAATGCGGCGCCGCCCCGGCGCTGCCGAAGGGGCCGGACTGCCTTTACGTGACGGTGCGCGAGGACGGGGTGGTCTGCGAGCCGATGGGCGACCGCGCCTGCACGCCGATGTCGGTCGCCAACCATTCGCTGCACGAGAACCCGTCCCCGATCCGCCATGTCGAGCCGGGCGGCGTGCTGGACACCTCCGACTGCCGGTTCGAGGCGCTCTCGCCCAAGGCGACGCTGGTGACCGGCATGCGCTGGACCCCGGCCGAGACCTATACGGTGAAGATCGAGGCGGCCGAGCGGCTCGGCCACCGCGCCATCAGCTTCGCCGGCACGCGCGACCCGGTGCTGATCTCGCAGCTCGACCATTTCCTCGGCCTGGTGCGGGGGCTGGTGGCGGGCAAGGTGCGCGACCTCGACATCGCCCCGGACGACTACGTGCTGACCATCCACAGCTACGGCGCCAATGGCGTGATGTCGGCGCGCGAGCCGGTGCGGGAGATCCGCAGCCACGAGATCGGCTTCCTGATCGACGTGGTCGGCAAGGATGCCGAGATCGCCGGCGCCGTCGTCGCCCTGGCGCGGACCTCCATGCTGCACAGCGACTTTCCCGGGAGGCTCTGCAAGGAGGGCAACATGGCCATCCCCTTCTCGCCGAGCGACCTCTCGGCGGGCGAGGTCTTCCGCTTCAGCATGTCGCATGTCGTCATGCCGGACGACCCCTACGAGATGTTCCCCATTGAACATGAGCGAGTGTGAGCGATGGCGCTGATCAAGGACATCGCCAAGGTCTGCAAGAGCAAGAACGCCGGCCCCTTCGACCTGACCATCGACGTGGTCTTCGACGACGACGCGATGTTCGAGCGGGTGCGGGCCACCGGCGTGCTCGGCCCGGAGCTGTTCGCCCGGCTCTACGGCGTGGCCGAGGCCGACGTGCTCTTCACCCCTATCCGGCCGGCCGCGCCTTCAAGGCGACGCTGCCGCGGCTGGTCCCGGCCGGGGAGATCGGCGATACCGATGTCTACGGCGCGCAGCAGCACGCGCCGCTGCTGGACGTCGACATCCCGGTATGAGCCTGGTGCTTGCCAGCCGCGCCGAAGGCGTGGCGACGCTCAGCCTCAACCGGCCGGACCGCGGCAATGCGCTCGGCCCCGAGCTGGTCGAGGCGTTGGGCGAGGCCTTCGACCGCGCCGTCGCGCATGGCGCCCGCATGGTGGTGCTGCGCGGCGAGGGGCGGCATTTCTGCACCGGCTTCGACCTGACCGACCTGGAAACGCTCTCGGATGGCGACCTGCTGCTGCGGGTGGTGCGGATCGAGCAGCTCCTGCAGCGCATCCACGCCGCGCCGGTGACGACCCTCGCGGTAGCAACGGGCCGCACTTTCGGCGCCGGCGCCGACCTCTTCGCCGCCTGCGACCGCCGCATCGCCGCCGCCGGCGCCAGCTTCGCCTTCCCGGCCCGGCCTTCGGCCTGGTGCTCGGCACCGCGCGCCTGGCCGCCATGGTCGGCCGCGACCGGGCGCGGGAGATATTGCTCGCGGGCCGCGAAGTGACGGCCGAGGCCGCCGCCATGGCCGGCCTCGCCACCGCGGTGCTGGGGGATGAGGCGATCGCGCCCGAGATCGCCCGCGCCGCGGCCGAGGCGGCACGGCTGGACCCGGAGACGGTCGCCGCCCTCCACCGCCGCACGACGCGGCCGGAGGAGGATGCCGACCTCGCCGCACTGGTGCGCAGCGCCGCCCGCCCGGGGCTGAAGCAACGGATCCTCGACTACCGGGCGCAGGTCGCGGCGCGGCGGAAGGCCTAGACCGGCGGGCGAAGGGGCGGGCGGGCCGGCTCCGCCAGCACCCGCGCCGCCGGCAGCGCCACTTCGCAGACCAGGCCGGTTGCCGGCCAGTGGCAGTCCAGCCGACCGCCCAGCTGCTCCGTCAGCGACGCCCGCATGACCCGCCAGCCGAAGCCGAGGCGCTGCGGTGCGCCGGCGACTTTGGGTCCCCCGTATTCACGCCAGGTCAGGTGCAGCGCCGCGTCCTCCCGTCCGATCGACCAGCCCACCGCGACCTGCCCGGCGGGACCGGACAGCGCGCCGTGCCGCGCCGCATTGGTCGCCAGCTCGTGCAGCGCGATCGCCAGCGGCTGCGCCGCCTGCGGCGCCAGCAGCACGGCCGGGCCCTCGATTTGCAAGCGGTCGGGCTGGTCGGGCGGCAGCACCGGGCGCAGCTCGCCGCGCACCAGTTCCGCCAGGTCGGTCCCGGTCCAGCGCCGCTCCGTCAGCAGCGTATGCGCCCGGGCCAGCGCCGCAACCCGGCCTTCCACCGCCGTCGCATAGGCGCGCGGGTCACCGGCCGGCGTCAACCGCAGCGCCGCCAGCACCACCGCCAGGGCATTCTTCGCCCGGTGGTCCAGCTCGCGCGTCATCAGCACCTGCCGGTCCTCGGCCTGCCGCCGCTCCGTCACGTCGCGCAGCAGGCCGGAGACGCGCCAGCCGGCTGGCCCCTCGGGCAGCGCCTCCCCATCCGCCTGAACCCAGAGCAGCCCGCCATCCGCCAGCGTCGCCCGGAATTCCTCGAGGAAGCTGCCCCCGCCGCGGCGAGCCGCGTGGCCACCGCCTCCAGCCGCGGCCGTTCCGCCGCCTCGGCGGTGGCGGGCTGGCCGAGCAGGGCGAGCGGCGCCGCCGGCTCCAGTCCGAACAGCCGGCGCAGCGCCGGCAGCAGGGCGGTATCGGGGCCGGCCTCGGCGCTCGCCTCGAAGGCGGTCACCCCGGCCGCCTCCTGCGCCCGGCGCAGCCTGGCCTCCCCGGCCGCAGCCTCGGTCGCCCGCCGCGCCTGCAGGCGCAATTCCAGCTCGTCCACCGCCAGGCCGGCGAGCGCGTCCAGCCAGCGTCGCTCGGCCTCGGTGATGCCGTCCGGACGCGGGATGGCGGAGATGACGCAGACCGTGCCGAGCGCGAACCCATCCGGCGTCCGCATCGGGGCCGCCGCGTAGAAGCGGATATGCGGCTCCCCGTGACCAGCGGGTTGTCGGCGAAGCGCGGGTCGGCCCGGGCATCCGGCACGACGAAAATCCGGGCGGTGTCGTCGGCGATCGCGTGCGCGCAGAAGGCGCAGCCGCGCGGCGTCTCCCGCGCAGCCAGGCCGATGCGGGCCTTGAACCACTGCCGGGTCTCGTCGATGAAGGAGACCAGTGCGATCTCGGTGCCGAAAAGGTCGCAGGCGAGCATCGCCAGGCGATTGAACGGCTCCTCCTCCGGCGTGTCGAGGATGCGGTAGCGGCGCAGCGCTGCCAGCCGGTCCTCCTCGCCCGAGGCTGACAGGGGCCGATCCGCATCGTGGTCTCGCCGGGGCGTTCGCGTATGCACGACCATGGCTTCCACCTGGAGTGCCGGGGAGGGGGCGTTCCTCCGGCACGAAGCAAGGAATGGTCCGGCGCGACCATCCGTTCCCGTCGAATGTCCGCGCGGTCGCCATCACCCCGAGGCCGCGGCGTTCCGTTCCAGCGCCGTGCGCCGCACCTCCTCCACCAGGCTGCTGGTGTCCCAGCCCTCGTCGAAGACCTCGCGGCCGCGTTCGCGGTCGCGCTCCAGCACCTGCAGCAGCTGCGCCGAAGCCTCCCGCACCGCCGCGCCGTAGCGCCCGTCATCGCCGCGCATCGGCGCCAGCCGTTGCATCATCCGCGCGTCGTGCCGGCGGAACAGCCGGCCCGCGCGTTCGGCCTCGTAGGCCGGCATGCCGAGCCGGCGCAGCGCCTCCACCCCGGTCTCCAGCGCCGAGCCGAAGGTCTCCCGCACCACCAGATGCGCGCCGGCCTCCGTCAGCTCGTAGGCATGGCCGCGGTCGGTGGCGCGGGCCAGCACCTGGGCCTGCGGGAAGTGCCGCCGCACCGCCTCGACGATGCCGTCCGTCGTCTCCCGCGCATCGGTCGCCACGACGATGATCGCCGCCTCCGCCGCACCGGCCGATTGCAGCAGGTCGATGCGCGAGGCATCGCCGTAGAAGACCCGGAAGCCGTAGCGGCGGAGCTGCTCGATCGTCTCCATGTCGTGGTCCAGCACGGTCACCGCGTGGCCATGCGCCAGCAGCAGGCGGCCGACGATCTGGCCGAAGCGGCCGAAGCCGGCGATCACCACGCTGCCCTGCGGCTCGATCGCATCGGGCTCGGGCGGCAGGTCGGTGGTCGCCAGCCGGTCCGCGAGCCGCCCATAGGCCATCATCAGCAGCGGCGTGATCGGCATGGACAAGGCGACGACCGAAACCAGCAGCCCGGCCTCGGCCTGCGGCAGCACGCCGTTCTGCACCGAGAAGGCCAGCAGCACGAAGCAGAACTCGCCGCCCTGCGACAGCACCATGGCGGTCAGCAGGATCTCCGGCCGCGGTCGCCGCCCGGCCAGCCCGAGGCCGACCAGCACCGCCGCCTTCACCGCCACCAGCAGCACGACCAGCCCGGCCACCGTCAGCGGCGCCCCGGCGACCTGGGCGAAGTCGATCCCCGCCCCGACCGAGAGGAAGAACAGCCCCAGCAGCAGGCCCTTGAAGGGTTCAATGTCGCCTTCGAGCTCGTGGCGGAACTCGCTGTCCGCCAGCACCACCCCGGCCAGGAAGGCGCCGAGCGCGGGGAGAGACCCACCGCCTGCATCAGCAGCGCGATGCCGATCACCAGCAGCAGGGCGGAGGCGGTGAAGATTTCCCGCAGCCGGGTCTCGGCGATCAGCCGGAAGACCGGCCGGGTCAGCAGCCTACCCCCCAGCACCACCGCGGCGACCGCGCCCAGCACCGCCAGCGCCTGCGCCCAGGGCGGCAGCGTCTCGATCCAGCCTGCCCCACCATGCGCGCCGCCGCCATGGCCGGCCGCCGGCGCCAGGGCCAGCAGCGGCAGCACGGTCAGGATCGGGATGACCGCGACATCCTGGAACAGCAGCACGGCGAAGGAGGTCTCGCCGCCGCCGGTCTTCAGCAGCCCCCGCTCGGCCAGGATCTGTAGGGCGATGGCGGTGGAGGACATCGCCAGGATCAGCCCGGCGGCCAGCGACATGCGCCAGTCGAAGCCGAAGGCGAGGCCGATCGCGGCGACGGCGGCGGCGGTCAGCCCGACCTGCAGCCCGCCGGCGCCGAGCACCGGCCCGCGCATCGCCCAGAGCCGCGCCGGCTGCAACTCCAGCCCGACCAGGAAGAGCATCATCACCACGCCGATTCGGCGAAATGCATCGCCGCCTCGGCATCCCCCGCGAGCCGCAGGCCGAAGGGGCCGATCGCCACGCCGGCCAGCAGGTAGCCGAGCACCGAGCCGAGGCCGAGCCGCTTGGCGATCGGCACCGCCAGCACGGCGGCGCAGAGATAGACGAAGGCCTGCGCCAGGAAGCCGCCCTCCATCGCCTAATGCCCCCCATGCGCGTGGTGGTGCGGCGGCGGCGCCGGCTCGGCCGACGCGTCGCGCAGCCCTTCCAGCAGAGCGCGGTACCCGGCCGCGTGGCGGGCCAGCGCGGCGCCGTCCAGCAGATGCGTGCCGTGCAGGATGAAGGGCGGCAGCCAGCGCATCCGGCAGAGCCGCGCCGTCGCCTCGAAGGGGCGGAGGAATTCGAGGAGGGAATGCCGGTTCAGCCCCTCCGGCCCATAGGCCGTCTCGGTGCCGCCGGCGGTCACCGCCGAGAGCAGCGCCTTGCCGGCCAGCGCGGTGCCGGCGCGGCCATAGGCGAAGCCGTGTTCCAGCACCAAGTCCTGCCATTCCTTCAGGATGGCGGGCGAGGAATACCAGTAGACCGGGTGCTGGAAGACGATGACGTCATGCCGCTGCAGCAGCGCCTGCTCATGGTCCACGTCGATCAGGAAGTCCGGATAGGCCTCGTACAGGTCGTGCAGCGTCACCCCCTCCACCGCCCGCGCCGCGGCGCGCAGCGCGGCATTGGCGCGGGATCGCCGATGCGCGGGATGGGCAAGCAGCACGAGGATGCGCTGGGGCATGCAGGGGCCTTTCCGGGGAAGCGTGAAACTCGGCTGCGGCTGCCGCTGCGGTCAAGCGCGCCGTTCTGCTGGCGCTTGCGCCGACGCTGGCCTTCCCGCCTCCGGGCTGCGAGACTGTCGGAACGGCGGCATGCACAACTTGCGCCGCCGGCCGAAAGAACCAGGGGACCCACTATGCATTTCACCCGGACCGCAATCCTGCTCGCCGCCTTCGCAACCACGGCGGTGCCGCTTGCCGTCTCGGCCCAGCCGCAGCCCGCCGCCGTCGCCCGCAGCGCCGAAACCGTCTCGACCATCGAGGCGGTGGACCAGCGCGAGCGCTCGGTCATCCTGCGCGGCGAGGACGGCAAGCTGACGACATTGTTCCTCGGCGACCGCGTGCGGAACCTGCCGCAGGTGAAGGCCGGCGACCGGGTGGTGACGCGGGTCACCCAGGCGGTCGCGGTGGCGATGAACAAGCCGGATGGCCGCGCCCCCGCCGCGGCCGGCGAGATGGCCGAGGTGGCGCCGCCCGGCAGCATGCCCGGCGCGGCCTATGTGCGCGGCGTGCGGGCGCTGGTGACGATCGACGCGGTGGACCGCCGCGCCAATACCGTCACCTTCACCGGCCCGGCCGGCAACCAGCGCACCGTCACGCTGCGCGACCAGAAGATGCGCGACTTCGCCCGCCGCCTGCGCCGCGGCGACCAAGTGCAGGTCGCGGTGGTCGAGGGCATCACCGTCGAAGCGGTGCGCTGACCCGCGGGCCGCGGGCTACAGCAGCGCGGCGTTCACAAGGCAACGCAGCGCCGCTGTAGCTTGTTATCTTCAGAGCAGCGTCACGCGTCCGGGCGCGCGCCCTCCCGCGATCGGCTCCGACCGCTGCCCGGCTCAGGCCTGGCCGAGCATCTCGCTGCGGTACTCGTCGAGCAGCCGCAGCCGGCCTCCGGGCTGCTCGACATGCCAGAAGGCCCAGCCGTTGCAGGAGGGCGCCTCCTGCACCGCGGCGCCGACCTGGTGGATCGAGCCCTGGGCCCGGCCGCAGCGGATCGAGCCATCGGCGGCGACCGTCGCGCTCCAGCGCCGGGCGCGGTCGGTCAGGATCGACCCCGGCGGGATCAGGCCGCGCTCGACCAGCGTGCCGAAGGGCAGGCGGGGTTGTTCCCGCTTGCCGGCGGTGACCAGCGCCGCGGTCTCCGAGATCGGCTCGATCGCCGCGATCCGCGCCGCCGCCGCCTCGGCATAGAGCGCGTCGCGCTCGAGCCCGATGAAGCGGCGGCCGAGCCGGCGCGCGACCGCGCCGGTGGTGCCGGTGCCGTGGAAGGGGTCGAGGATGATCTCCCCCGGCATGGTGCAGGAGAGCACCACCCGGTGCAGCAGCGCTTCCGGCTTCTGGGTCGGGTGCAGCTTGCCGCCCTTCTCGTCGCGCAGCCGCTCAGCGCCGGTGCAGAGTGGGATCAGCCAGTCGCTGCGCATCTGCAGGTCGTCGTTCAGCGACTTCATGGCGGCGTAGTTGAAGCGGTAGCGGCTTTCGGGGCCGCGCGCCGCCCAGATCAGCGTCTCATGCGCGTTGGTGAAGCGCCGGCCGCGGAAATTCGGCATCGGGTTCGACTTGCGCCAGATGACGTCGTTCAGCACCCAGTAGCCGAGGTCCTGCAGCGCCGTCCCCAGCCGGAAGACGTTGTGGTAGCTGCCCATCACCCAGATGGTGCCGTCCTTGCGGAGGACCCGGCGGGCCTCGGTCAGCCAGGCGCGGGTGAAGGCGTCGTAGCTCGGCAGGTCGTCGAACCGGTCCCAGGCATCGTCGACGCCGTCCACCAGGCTGTCGTCCGGCCGCCGCAGGTCGCCCTTGAGCTGCAGGTTGTAGGGCGGGTCGGCGAAGATGGCATGCACCGAGGCCGGCGGCAGCCGGCGCATCAGTTCGATGCAGTCCCCGACCATGATCTGGTCGAGCGGCAGATCGAGCCCGGTCCCCACGCTATCCCTCATCCCGCTGCTGCGCGCTGGCCTCCGCTGCCGCCGGGGTGGCCCGGATCGATGCGATCGGGGCGCAGATCCCCTGAATCCGCACAATCGCCGCGCCGAGTCGCCGGGTCAACCGAAGCCTGGGCGGGGACGGCCGGAAGGTGCCCGGGTGTGGCTTATCGCCGGGCGGCAACGGCTGCCCGGTCCACCGGACCGAAGCCGCGGCGGTGGTGCGGGCAGGCGCCGTGCTCGGCCAGCGCCGCGCGGTGCCGGGCGGTGGGGTAGCCGGCATGCCCGGCGAAGCCATAGGCCGGCCAGCGCGGGTCGAGCCGCGCCATCGCCCGGTCCCGCGTGACCTTCGCCAGAATCGAGGCGGCGGCGATCGACAGGCTCAGCCCGTCCCCGCCGACCACGCAGCGCACCGGGCAGGGCAGGGCGGGCGCCCGGTTGCCGTCGATCAGCGCCAGATCCGGCGGCCGCCGCAGCCGGGCGATGGCGCGGGCCATCGCCAGATGGGTGGCGTGCAGGATGTTCAGCCGGCCGATCTCGGCGGCCGAGGCGGCGGCGATGCCGCACTCGGCCTCGCCGCGTGCCGCGGCCTCGCGCAGCGCGGCGAAGGCCTGCTCGCGCCGCGTCGCGGTGAGCCGCTTGCTGTCATCGAGCAGCCCGGCCAAGGCCGCCGGCACCCCGCGCGGGAAGACCACCGCGGCGGCGAGGACCGGGCCGGCCAGCGGGCCGCGCCCCGCCTCATCCACCCCGGCGACGCGGCCTCCGGCCGCCGCTTCCAGCGCGAAGTCGGGCATTCAGGCGGGGGAGGCGAGCGGCTTGTCCTTCTCGACCACATATGTGATCGCCAGCCGGGCATGCTTGAGCACCTTGCCGCCATGCGGCGTGCCGGGCGGCACCTGGAAGCCCTCGCCGGCGGTGAAGCGCTTGCTGGGCTGCCCCTGCACCTCGAGCTCCAGCTCGCCCTCCGTCACCACCGAGGATTCGATCCCCGGATGGGTGTGGCGGGCGATGACGGTGCCCTCCGGCGCCTCCAGCGTCATCAGGATGGAGACCTTGCCGTCGCCGGGGTAGTTGATGGTGCTCAGCATCTTGCGCACCACGCCACCCGCTGCCGGTGCCCCTTGGGCCTGGGCCGGCGCCTCGACGCCGCTGGCGACCAGCCCGACCGCGCTGCAGATGGCGCAGGCGAGGAATCCGCGTCGTGAGGCCATGGCTGGTGTCCTTCCCCGTGTCGTTGGTGGGCCGCAACCCTAGGTCCTGGCGCGGCGGGCCGACAAGCGCGCCGCTTCCCTGTTCCCAGCGGCGGGCCGGGCGGCCTAGTCTCGGCCTCCCAAGAAGAAGCAGGAGGCGTCCCATGCCCGATGGTGCCAACAAGCCCATGCGGAAGCGGTTGACCAAGGACGAGGTCTCGCCCCGCTCGGTCTTCCTCGACGTGCCGAACATGCCGTGGGAAGCGACCAAATTCGCCGGGATCAAGTGCAAGACGCTCTACAGCGACGGCTCCGGCATGGCGACGCTGCTGATGGAGCTCGAGCCCGGCGCCGAGGTGCCGCTGCACGAGCACACCGCGATCGAGCAGACCTATGTCCTCGCCGGGCATTTCGTCGACGAGGAGGGCGAGTGCCTGCCCGGCCAGTTCGTCTGGCGGCCGGAGGGCAACACCCATGTCGCCTGGGCGGGGAAGGAGGGTGCCACCATCCTCGGCATCTTCCTGAAGCCGAACATCTTCGCCGATGGCCGGCCCTTCTTCACCCAGACGCCGAAGGAATGAGCCGGGCGGCGCTGGCCCTCGGCGGCCTCGTCCTGGCGGCCGGCACCGCGGCGGCCGCACCGGCGCCGGCCAGCGCCGAGGCGCTGCTCGACCGCTTCGCCGCGAATTCCGCGACGCTCGACGTCGCGGCGCAGGCCGCGCTCTTCGCGCCGGACGCGGCCTTCTTCGGCTCCTCGGTGCCGGGGCTGCTGCGCGGGCCGGAGGGCGCCCGCGGCTATTTCGCCGAGGCCTGGGCCAAGGCCAGCCCCGGGACCATGACCTGCGAGGTGCAGTCCTGGCGGCAGCCATCGCCCGACCTCGTGCTGGTCTCCGCCTGGTGCCGGCTGGTCCGGCCGGAGCGGACGGCCCAGCTCCGGCTGAGCGGCGCGGCGCAACGCGGGCCGGATGGCTGGCGCTTCGCCGAGCTGCATGTCTCCGCCGCGCCGGCGCCGCGCTAGCCGGAACGCGGAAACGCGGCTTTCGGACAAAGCCCGGCCCGGCTCCTACAGCAGCTCCAGCTGCCGCGCCTCGGCGCGCGCCGCAGGCGGCGGGGCGAACTGGCTGCAATCCAGCGGCTGGCTGCGGGCATTGGTCCCGCCGAGGCCGAGCTTGCCGCCGCCAGCTGGAAGCGCCGGGCCAGCATGTCGGCATAGGCGCCGGTGCCGGTCTGCCGGACGCCGAAGCGGCTGTCATAGGCCTTGCCGCCCCGCGTCTCCCGCACCAGGGCCAGGATCCGCGCGGCGCGGTCGGGGAAGTGCGCCTCCGCCCATTCCTCGAAGAGCTGGCGGATCTCGAGCGGCAGGCGCAGCAGCACATAGCCGGCCCGGGTGGCGCCGGCCTTGGCGCTTTCGGACAAAATGCGCTCGAGCTCGGCGTCGTTCAGCCCGGGGATCATCGGCGCCGCCAGCACGCCGACCGGCACGCCCGCCGCCGCCAGCACCCGCATCGCCTGCAGCCGCCGCAGCGGCGACGCCGCGCGCGGCTCCATCCGCCGGGCGAGGTTCGCATCCAGCGTGGTGATGGAGAGGCAGACATGCACCAGGTTGCGCGCCGCCATGCGCTGCAGGATGTCGAGGTCGCGCAGGACGCCGGCCGACTTGGTGACGATGGTGACGGGATGGCCGAAGCGCTCCAGCACCTCCAGCACCTGGCGGGTGATCATCAAGGTTCGCTCGACCGGCTGGTAGGGGTCGGTATTGGCACCGAGCGCGACCGGCTTCGCCACATAGCCCGGGCGGCTGAAGCTCCTTCTCGAGCAGCGCCGGCAGGTCGAGCTTGAACAGCAGCTTGGTCTCGAAGTCCAACCCCGGCGAATAGCCGACATAGGCGTGGCTCGGCCGGGCATAGCAGTAGACGCAGCCATGCTCGCAGCCGCGGTAGGGGTTGATCGAGCGGTCGAAGCCGATATCCGGGCTGTCGTTCCAGGCCAGCGCGCTCTTCGCCGTCTCGCGCATCAGGGTGGTCGGCAGCGGCGGCAGGTCGGCGAGGTCGGCCAGCGTCCCCCAGCCATCGTCGAAGGAATCCCGCGCCGTGCCTTCGAACCGCACCGCGGGGTTCGAGATCGCGCCGCGGCCCTTGCGCGGCGCCAGCATCCCGGCAGAAAAGTCGAGACCATCCGGCATGGCGGAGTTCCCATTCTGTTCGTTCGCACCTTGCCGGGTGCGACGGGGCGCTGTCAAGAACAAGGTGGGAACAGAAGGTTAAGGAATACTTGGAACAAAACCCTGTCCATCGTCATCCCCACGCTGAATGCCGCCCGCAGCCTGGGCGCGGCGCTGGCGGCCTGCGCCGAGGCCGGGCCGGGGGCGGAGCGCGTGGTGGCCGATGGCGGCAGCACCGACGGGACGCCGGACCTCGCCCGGGCCGCCGGCGCCAGGGTGGTCGCGGCGCCGCGCGGCCGCGGCCCGCAACTGGCGGCCGGCGCCGCGGCGGCCCGGGGCGACTGGCTGCTCTTCCTGCATGCCGATACGCGGCCCGCGCCGGGCTGGGCCGCCGCCGCGCGGGGCTTCATGGCGGTGCCGGCCAATGCCGGCCGCGCCGCGCATTTCGCCTTCGCCCTCGATGACCCCTCGCCGCAGGCCCGCCGGCTGGAACGGGCGGTGGGCTGGCGCTGCCGGGTGCTGGCGCTGCCCTATGGCGACCAGGGATTGCTGCTGTCCCGAAAGGTATACGATATGGTCGGCGGCTATCGCCCGCTGCCGCTGATGGAGGATGTCGACCTGGTCCGCCGGCTCGGCCGCCGCCGCCTCGCCGGCCTGCCTATCCCGGCGCTCACCTCGGCCGAGCGCTGGCGGCGGGATGGCTGGCGGCGGCGCTCGGCGCGCAACCTGGCCTGCCTCTCGCTTTGGTTCCTCGGCGTCCCGCCGCGCCTCATCGCCCGGGTCTATTCGTGAGGGGCGACACGCTGATCGTCTTCGCCCGGGCGCCGCGGCTCGGCACCGTCGAAGCGGCGGCTGGCGGCCGGCATCGGCGCCATGGCGGCGCTGCGCTTCTACCGCGGGCAGCTCGGCCGGCTGCTGCGCCAGGTGGGGCGGGACCGGCGCTGGCGGGTGGAGCTGGCGGTGACGCCGGACCGCATCCGCTGGCCGACCGGATCGCCGATGCGGGGGCAGGGCGGCGGCGACCTCGGCCAGCGCATGGGCCGGGCGCTCAGGCGCCACCGCCGGGCGGTGCTGGTCGGCTGCGACATCCCGGGCCTCGGCCGGGCGGATGTCGCCGCGGCCTTCCGGGCGCTCGGCCGGGCCGATGCGGTCTTCGGGCCGGCGGAGGATGGCGGCTACTGGCTGGTCGGCCTCGGCCCACGCCGGCCGCCCACGCCCTTCGCCGGGGTGCGCTGGTCGAGCGAGCATGCGCTGGCCGACACGCTGGCCAATTGCGCGGGCCGCCGGGTGGCGCTGCTGCGACGGCTGCGGGACGTGGATACCGCGGCGGACCTCACGGCGGTCACCAAGCAGGACGGTTGGGGCGGGAAAAGTATTCGCTCCCCGAGCCCCACCCTTCCGTCCTGTGGGTCGGCTGCCACCGCGCGGCGTATGCCGGACCCGGGAAAATAGATGAAGGGCTGGGCGCGTGCGCCCAGCGGGAGAATATTGTCTCCCCGCCCCTTTTCAGCCCCGGCCCCGTCGCGCGGGGGCCGGCCGCGGCGCCGCGGAGGCCGGCGCCACCGCCCCGGCCGGGCGGCCCGCATCGAAGCCGAGGAAGCCGATATCCGGCTGCGCCGCGCCGCCATCCCCGGCCCAGAGCCGCGCGTTGCGCACCGTCGGCGCCGGCATCGGCATGGTGCGGTCGACCTCGCCCGCCGCAGGACGCGCCGCGGCGGCGGCCGCGGCGCCCCGCTTGCCCGCTTTGGCCGGCGCGGCCGGCGTCTCGTCCGGCGGCCCGGCGACACGGGTGCCGCCGCGCACCGAGAGCAGGTAGAACATGATCTCGTTGCGGCCCTGGTCGACCGCCGCATCGGTCGGCGTCAGGCCCAGCACGTTGCGCGCGTCGAGGTCGGCGCCGCGCGCCACCGCGTCGCGCGCGGCCGGCAGATCGCCACGGTTGATCGCATCAAACAGCGCCGCATTGGGCGAGAGCACCTGGGTCGGGTCGGCCGGGATCGGGTCGGGGGCGCGGCGGTTCTGCAGCCCGGGCAGCGCCGGCGGCGGCGGCCGGGTCGCGGTGCCCATGTCACGCGGCACCCGGCTGGTGGTGCTGCCGCGGCCGAACTGCGCCGCGGCCTCGCCCATCGGCAGGGCGGTCCAGGCGAGCAGGGCGAGCGGCAGGAGTTTGGTCAGGGCGCGCATGCCGCCTGCTTACTCCGGGTTCCGGTGCGCCGCCAGCTACCGGCAGCCATTCCCGCGGAAGGTGAAGCTGGCGACCCGCTGGTCACGCAGGGCGAAGGTGATGGCGCAGGTGCGGGTGATCACCAGCGGCGGGGAATAGATCGGCCCGCCGAAGCGGCGGTAGCGGCCGCCCCAGAACGGATCGCCGGGATAGATGGTGCTGGTCTGGTCCTCGTATTGCAGGAAGCGGTCGCCGCCGGCGGCATAGGTCGCGTTCGGCACGCCGAGCGCCTGGACCAGCTTCGCCTCGGTCTTGCCGACCAGCGGCTGCAGCCGGGCCTCGAGCGGCGGCTCGCTCGCGCAGGCCGCCAGGACCAGGGGCAGCAGCAGCAGCAGCCGTCGCATCAGCGTCCCTCCCGCCGCCAGGCCAGCACGGCGATGCCCAGCACCAGGGGCAGCGCCAGCCAGGGCGGCAGCAGCGGCATGGCGGCGATGCCGGTCACCGTGTGGTCGCCGTTACGCCGCAGCCCGATCCAGCCGCCCTGGCTCCCGCCTTGGGCATCGCGGCCGGGGCCGACCCGGCGCAGCTCCGGCAGCACCGGCTCGGGCGCGGTGCCGAGCCAGCGGACGCCGCCGCCGGTCGCCGTCAGGATCGGCGCGAGGCGGGCGGGGTCGGCGCGGAGGTCGGCGACCTCCAGCGGGTTGGCCGCCGCCGCGGCGACGAAGGCATTGCGGCGGCCGTCCGAGACCTGCCAGACGCCGGGCTGCTCGGCCGCCAGCTCCGCCGTGGCGCGGCCGCCGGGGCCCGGTTGCAGCGGGGCGCGGCGGGTGGTGCCATCGGGCGCGGTGACGGTGACTTCGGGCGGCGGCGCCGCCTCGACGCTGCGGCGCTGGACGTGCAGGCGGCCGGCCTCGATCCGCGCGGTCAGGTCCTCCTCCTCCAGCTCCGGCTCGCGCATCAGCCAATGGGCGGCGCGGCGCAGCAGCTCGGCCTGCGGCCCGCCGCCGTCATGGCCGCGCGACCAGAGCCAGATATGGTCCGACAGCAGCAGGGCGACGCGGCCTTCGCCGACGCGGTCCAGCACCAGCAACGGCGCGCCGCCGGCGGCTTCCATCACCGTCGTGCCGCTGCGCTGGTCGGCCCGCATGCTGCGATACCAGCGGCCCCAGGACGCCTCGTGCTGCTCGTCCGGATTGGCGCCGGTCAGGCCTTCGGTGACGGGATGGCGCGCGCCGAGTGTCGTCACCATCGGCCGGAAGGCGCCCTCCGCCGCGCCGGACATGCCTGCGCCTTGGCCCGCGCCGACCGCCGGCCGCGCCGGCAGCACGGCGCCGAGCGGCGTCGCGGCCAGGCTGACCGGCCCGGCGAATTCGGGACCCACCGACATCAGCAGCGCGCCGCCGCCGCGGACATAGTCCGCGATGTTGCGGAGATAGGCGGGGGGCAGGATGCCGCGATTGGCAAAGCGGTCGAAGACCACGAGGTCGAACTCGCGCAGCTTCACCTGGAACAGCTCGCGCACCGGGAAGGCGATCAGCGCCAGCTCGTTCAGCGGGGTCAGGTCATCCTTCTCCGGCGGGCGGAGGATGGTGAAATGCACCAGGTCGACGCCCGGATCGGCCTTCAGCAGGCGGCGCCAGGTGCGCTCGCCGGCATGCGGCTCCCCGCTCACGAGCAGCACCCGCAGCCGGTCGCGCACGCCGGTGACGGTGACGACGGCGCGGTTGTTGAGCTCCGACACCTCGCCCGGCCGCGCCTCGGCGGCAAGCTCGACCACGGTCGGGCCGCCGCGCTCGATGGGGATCTCGATGCGGTGCTCGCGGTTGACCGGGACGCTCTCGACGCGGGGCGGCGCGCCGTCGCGGCGGATGGAAAGCCGCGCCGCGCCTGCCGCGTTCGGCACGCCGAGGTCGTCCACCGCGACCCGCAGTTCGACGCTGCGGCCGACGATGCCGAAGCCCGGCGCCTCGATGACCCGGAGGCGCCGGTCGACCTCGCCCGGCTTGCCCGGCAGCAGGGCGTGGAAGGGCGCCTCGATGGGGAAGCGGCGGGCACGTCGTGCACCTGCCCGTCGGTCAGGGCGATGACGCCGGCCAGCCGGGCGCGGGGGATCTCCGCCAGCGCCTGCTCCATCGCGGCGAACAGGCGGGTGCCCTGGTTGCCGCCCTCCGGCACCTCCACCGTGCGCACTTCCAGCTCCGGCAGCCGGCCCAGGCGGGCTTCCAGCGCGGTGCGCGCCGCTTCGACCTGCGCCGCGCGGGTGCCGATGCGGGCGCTGTCGGAGCGGTCGACGACCAGCAGGGCGATGTCGGGGCGGGTCTCCCGCGTCTCCTCCACCAGGCGGGGATTGGCGAGCGCCAGCAGGATGAGCGCGAAGACCAGCGCCCGCAGCGGCGCGCCGCGGGCCCGCCGCCAGAAGGCCGGGACCAGCGCCAGCACCGCCACCACGGCGAGCGCGACAATCAGCCAGATCGGGACGACGGGGGAGAGGTCGATCCCGGCGAAGGCCTGCTGCATCTAGTTCCCCAGCCGCTCGAGGATGGCCGGCACATGGACCTGGTCGCCCTTGTAGTTGCCGGTCAGCGCGTACATCACGAGGTTGACGCCGAAGCGGTAGGCGAGGCTGCGCTGCCGCGTGCCGCCGGGGATGACGGCGAAGGGATTGTTGCCCCGCGCGTCGATCGCCCAGGCCGCCGCCCAGTCATGCCCGCCGAGGATGACCGGCGAGACGCTGTCATTGGCCCGGTCCTGGTCCCGCGCCACCCAGACCTGGCCGCCGGCGAAGCGGCCGGGCAGGTCGGGCAACAGGTAGAAGGACCGCTTGAGGACGTGGTCCTCCGACAGCGGCGCCAGCGGCGGGATGGCGAGGTCGCGGGTAACGCGGCGCAGCGCCGCGCGGGCGCCCGGCGCGAAGCCCTCGCCGCTGCCCTCGTCACGCGTGTCGAACAGGATGATGCCGCCGTGGCGCATGAAGTCGTTCAGCGCGACCACCGCGCCCGGATCGGGCTGCGCCGCATCCGGCAGGATGACCCAGTAGAGCAGCGGGTAGAAGGAGAGGTCGTCCTGCCCCGGCGTCACCGCGGCCGGGTCGGCCAGCGCCGCGGCGGTGCGGCGGTTGACGAAGTCCGACAGGCCGACGAGGCCCATCCGCTGGGTCTCGTCGATCGCGCTGTCGCCGGTGACGACATAGGCGAGCCGGGTGGCCAGCGCCGGGTCGCTCTCGGCCGCCGGCGCCCCTGGCGCCCTTTGGGCCTCGGCCGGCGCCGCGGCCAGCACCGCCAGCAGCACCGCGCCCACCTTTGCCAGCCGCGGGACGGCCAGCAGCCCGCGCAGCACCAGCCCGATCAGCAGGTCGGCGGCCAGCAGCAGCAGCGCCGCGGCCAGCAGCCAGGGCCCGAGGTCGCGCTCCGCCGGCACGCCGCCGATGGCCAGCGTCGCGGCGCCCGGCGGGGGCGGCGGCGCGGCGCGCGGCCCGGGGATCGCGCCACCGAGGTTCAGCGCCCGGCGATAGGCGGCATCGGCCGCATCCTCCTGGCCCCGCTGGCCCGGCGTGTGCCGTACCAGCCCGGCGGGTTGCGCGGCGAGGCGACGGTGGTCTCGATCGCCGAGGCGGCGACCGGCGCCGCGGCCGGCGGCGCGGCGCCGAGCCGGCCGAAGCCGTCCAGCAGCTCGAGCGGCGCCAGCGGCGCATCGCCTTCCTGTCCCTGGATGCCGGCCGAGAGTGCGACGATCCGCCGCAGCATCTGCACGAACAGGCCGGAGAGCGGCAGGTTCGACCACTCCGCATTGGCGGTGACGTGGAACAGCACCACGCGCCCCTTGCCACGCGATCTCGGCGGTCACCAGCGGCGTGCCGTCGCCGAGCCGCGCCCAGGTCCGCTCGGTCAGGCGGGGGAGGGCTCGGCCAGGACCTGCCGCTCCACCGTCACCTCCTCCGGCACCGGCAGGCCGAGGAAGGGCGAGTTCTCCGGGAAGGGCGCGAGGCGCTGCGGCTGCTCCCAGGAGAGCGAGCCGCCGAGCTGGCGCTCGGCGCGCAGCGGCACCGGCAGCAGCGGGTCCGGGCGCTCCGCCACGCGCGGGCCGGCGAAGCGGATCAGGGTGCCGCCGCGCTCCACCCAGCGGGTCAGCGCCTCGCGCTCGGCGCCCTCGGCCACCGGCCGGTCGGCCAGGGCCAGCACGGCGATCGGCCGGGCCAGCAGCCGGTCGAGCGGGCCGCGCCGCAGCTCGACGAAGGGGCGAGCGCGCGGTCGAGGTAGAAGAGATCGCCGATCAGCGGCGCGTCGGCGCTTTCCTCCTGCGGCGGCAGCAGGCCGACGGGGCGGCGGCGGAAGCGCTCGTCCAGCAGGGCGACGCCGCCAGCGCCGGTCTCCCCCTCGATCTCCAGCCGGACCACCTGGTTGCGCAGCTCGACCGGCAGCTCGAGTACCCCTTCGCCCTGCGCCGCCCCGGCGGGGATGGCGACGCTGGCCTGGGCGATGGCGCGGCCGTCGCCGGTGCGGGCCAGCACCAGCGCCTCGGTCGCGGTGGGCAGCGGCACCTGCTGGACGCGCAGGCGGAGCCGGTCGGCCTCGGCGACCGGCGGCGGCAGCAGGCGGGTCGGGCGAGCCTCGGCCATGGCCACGGTGAGGCTTCCTGCGCCGGCCAGGGCCGCCTGGAAGGGGCCGGCCGCCTCGGCGCCGTGCTCCACCCCGTCGCTGACCAGCAGGGTCGAGAGCGCGCCGGGATTGGCGCCGCGCCAGGCCTGGAAGGCGGCGAGCGCCGCGGCGCGGTCGGGCGCCCAGGGCTTGGGTCGCAGCGCCGCCAGCCGGGCGCGCAGGTCCCCGGCCGGCATCGGGCCGATGACGCGGGGCGGCTCGCCGGTCTCGGCAGGGGCGGTGGCGAGCAGCGCGGCGCGGCGGCCCTCGCGCCCCGCGCGGTCCAGCGCGCCGCCGGCCACGGCCATGCGGGCCGGCCAGTCGGCCGCGGCGGCCCAGCCATCATCCACCGCCAGCAGCAGCGTGCCCTGGCCGGCCGCGCCGCCGGCGCCGGGGCCGAGCACCGGCTGGGCGAGGCCGAGGATCAGCAGGGCGGCGGCGACCATGCGCAGCAGCAGCAGCCACCAGGGCGTCCGCGCCGGGGTTTCCTGGGCGACCGGCAGGTCGCGCAGCAGCCGCAATGCGGGGAAGGCGATGCGGCGCGGCGCCGGCGGCGTGACCCGCAGCAGCCACCAGAGGACGGGCAGCGCCGGCAGGGCGAGCAGCAGCCAGGGGGCGGCGAAGGCGATGGGGCCAAGACTTAGCATTGGGAAGCCGTGACGATAGCGGCGGGCATCCGGGCCGGAGCGGCAGGACCAGCGGCCACAACCCCGAATTGCGGAACCTGGTTGCCTTGCTGCATGACGGGGGTGCCCATGCGGTCAGCCCCTATTGTGGCGCGAGGGCCTGCCACAGGGCCAGCAAAGCCGTCTGTGGCGGCTGATCGACGTGATGGGTCATGAAGCCCCAGCCCGCGGCGGCGGCGATGGCGGCGATCCCCTCGCGGTGGTGGCGCAGGCGCTCGAGATAGACCGGGCGGGCCTCCTCGACCCTCGGCACCAGGATGGCCTGGCCGCCCGCGCCGCCCCATTCGAACAGGACACGCCCGGCATAGGCGCGGTTGCCCTGGCCGAGCGTCTCTTCCTCGGGGTCCAGCACCTGCAGGATGTGCCCGCGCACAGGCCAGGCGGCCAGCGCCGCGACCGCGGCATGGATCTCCGGCAGCGGCGCCATGAAGTCGCCGATCAGCACCGCCCGGGCATGGCGCGGCAGGCCGTGGTCCGGGGCAGGCAGGGCGCGCGACTTGGTGACGGTGGTCATGGTCTCGACCAGCGCGGTGAGCCCGGCCCGGCCGGCATGGCTGCGCCCGGCGCCGCCGATCAGCCGCACCCGTTCCCCGCCGCGCAGCGCAAGCGCCCCGAGCGCCGCGGTCAGCAGGTCGGCGCGGTCCCGCTTGGTCGGCCGGCCGGGGAGAAGACCCATTCCATCGAGCGCGAGGCGTCGGACCAGAGCGCGATGGTCTGCGCCGCCTCCCACTCCGTCTCCCGGATGAAGACGCGATCCGACTTGGCGCTTTGCCGCCAGTCGATCCGCCCGGCGGCATCGCCCGGCAGGAAGGGGCGGAACTGCCAGAAGGCGTCGCCCTGGCCGGCCCGGCGCCGGCCGTGGACACCCTGCAGCACGGTGGCGGCGACGCGGTCGGCGGCGACCACCAGCGGCGGCAGCCGGGCGCCGAGCGCTTCCGCGCGCAGCGCCGCGGCGCCGGGGGCGCGCCTTGCCCGGCCCTGCGCCGCCCGGGTCAGCCAAGCTGGGCCTTCAGCGTCTCGATCACGTCGGCGACCTGGATGCCCTCGGCCCGGGCGGAGAAGTTCAGCGCCATGCGGTGGCGCAGCACCGGCTGGGCCAGCGCCAGCACGTCCTCGACCGAGGGGCGAGGCGGCCGTCGAGCACCGCCCGCGCCCGGGTCGCCAGCATCAGCGCCTGGGCCGCGCGCGGGCCCGGCCCCCAGGCGAGTTGCTTCCGCACCATCGGATCGGCCGAATGCTCCGGCCGGGCGCCGCGCACCAGGCGGAGGATGGCGTCCAGCACGCCTTCGCCGACCGGGATGCGGCGGATCAGCGCCTGGGCGGCCATCAAGCTCGGCCGCGGTCAGCGCCCGCACCGGCCGCTCGTCCCGCGCGCCGGTGGTCGCCAGCAGCATGGCGCGCTCGGCGGCCTCGTCCGGATAGGTGATCTCGACCTCGAGCAGGAAGCGGTCGAGCTGGGCTTCGGGCAGCGGGTAGGTGCCCTCCTGCTCGATCGGGTTCTGGGTCGCAAGGACGTGGAAGGGCAGCGGCAGCGGGTGGACGTGGCCGGCGACCGCGACCTTCTGCTCCTGCATCGCCTGCAGCAGGGCGGACTGGGTGCGCGGGCTGGCGCGGTTGATCTCGTCCGCCATCAGCAGCTGGCAGAAGACCGGGCCGGGCAGGAAGCGGAAGGCGCGGCGGCCGTCCTCGGCCTCCTCCAGCACCTCGGAGCCGATGATGTCGGCCGGCATCAGGTCCGGCGTGAACTGCACCCGCCGGGCATCGAGGCCGAGCACCGAGCCGAGCGTTTCCACCAGCTTGGTCTTGCCGAGGCCGGGGACGCCGACCAGCAGGCAATGCCCGCCGGAGAGCAGGGTGATGAGCGTGTGCTCCACCACCTCCTGCTGGCCGAAGATGACGCGGCCGACCGAGATCCCGCACCCGCTGCAGGCGTTCGCCGAGCGCCTCGACCTCCGCCACCAGGGAAGCGGGGTCGCCGCCGGGGGAGGCTCCAGGGGTCGAGTTCCCGTTCATGCTGTCCTTCGTGGTCCCGGCCACTTCAATCATCCCAGACCCGATCCCTATATTGGCAGCGGCGCGTCCCTGGCGACGCCCCGGGGACATGACGTCACCCGGACGTGTGCGAGAGATGTGGATGGGCAAGCCTATGGCCAGGGGCGTCCCGGACAAAGCGGTGAATGGGGAGGCAGGCGTGCAGAACGGTATGAGGCCCGAGGATGGCCCGCATCGGGGCGCGGCTGTCCCGGCGGCAAGCCCCGGGGCCGGCCCGCCGCGGGCGAAGCATCGAGGCTGGCCACTACAAGATCCGGATCGACCGCAACGGCGCCTGGTACCATGAGGGCGGGCTGATCGCCCGGAAGGAGCTGGTCTGCCTCTTCGCCAGCGTGCTGCGGCGCGAGGCGGATGGCAGCTACTGGCTGGAGACGCCGGTGGAGCGCGGCCGGATCGAGGTCGAGGACGCCCCCTTCGTCGCGGTCGAGATGTGGTGGAAGGATTGCGACTGCGGCGACGGCAAGCCGCGGCAATGCCTGACCTTCCGCACCAACCTCGACCAGCTCGTCACCGCCGATGCCGAGCACCCGATCCGCGTGCATCTCTGCCCGAAGACCCGCGAGCCGCGCCCTACATCACCGTGCGCCCGGGGCTGGAGGCGAAGATCAACCGCGCGGTCTTCTACGAGCTCGTGGCGCTCGGCCAGACCGAGATGCTGGATGGGCGCGAGGTGCTCGGGGTCTGGAGCGAGGGCGTCTTCTTCCCGATCGACGAGACCCCGGCGCTGGACGTCGCGGCGGAATGATGCGGGCTGCCGAGGCGCGCCGATGACCACAGCGCCGGAGGGCGCGAAGGTCTGAATCGGCCGCTTCGACATGCGGCGCCGATGACCGCGGCGCCGGATGGTGCGAAGGTCTGACGAGCCTCGCCCAGACATAAGGACCTGCATCGGCGTGACACCAGCGGAAATTGCGGCCCGCATGGCCGACCCAGCGGCGCTTGCCCTGGTCGGCGCGACCGAGTTCAACGATTCCGAGGGCTTCCGGGCCGAGGCCCTGAAGCATGCCGCGGTCCTGGTACCCATCGTGCTGCATCCGCAGCCCGGCATCCTGCTGACCCTGCGGGCGGCGAAGCTGTCGGCCCATGCCGGCCAGGTGAGCTTCCCCGGCGGGCGCATCGAGGCCGGGGAGACGCCCGAGGCCGCGGCGGTGCGCGAGGCGGCGGAGGAGGTGGGGCTTGATCCCCGCCTGCCGGAGTTGCTGGGGCGGCTGCCGGAACACCATACCGGCACCGGCTTCCACATCACTCCCGGTGGTCGCCCTGGTGCCGCCGCCGCGCTGAACCTCGTCGCCGACCCGCGCGAGGTGGAGGAGCCCTTCAAGCTGCCGCTCTCGGTCATCCTGGATCCCAAGGCGCCGGAGCGGCGGACGGCGGAATGGAAGGGGCGGACCCGCACCTTCTGGGTCTGGCCGCATGAGCGGCACTACATCTGGGGCGCGACGGCGGCGATCCTGGTCAACCTGGCGAAGGTGCTGCGCGGGCATTGAACGCCCCGAGGACCGGCGCGGCGGCACACCCCCTGCCGCGTTGTCGTGGCATGATGATCCCCCTGTCATGGCGCACCGATGCCCTACCTGATCAGATCCCTGCTCTTCCTGCTGCCCTTCGCCGCCTTCGCGCTCTGGCGCTGGCTCAATCCGGGGATCGAGCCGGGACCGCGCTTCCTCCTGGCCGGGGTGGTCGGGGTGCTGCTCATGTTCCTCTTCGCGGTCTGGTTCGGCCTCTCGGTCTCGATGCGGCCGCATGAGGTCTATGTGCCGGCGGCGCTCGGCCCCGATGGCCACGTGGTGCCGGGGCACCGGGAGCCGGCGCGGTGAGCCTGCGGGAGACCGGCGTCCTGCGCCATGACCCGCCCGCCGCGCGGCATCCGCCGCCGGAGATCCTGTGGCGCGGCGCGGCGGCGGCGGTGCTGGCGGCGCTGCCCGGGGCGCGGGCGGTGGGCGGCGTGGTGCGGGACGTGCTGGCGGGGCGGGCGGTGCAGGATGTCGATATCGGCGCGCCGCTGCCGCCCGAGACGGTCGCCGCCCGGCTGCGCGCGGCCGGGCTGAAGGTCTTCGAGACCGGGCTGGCGCATGGCACCGTCACCGCCGTGCTGGACCACCAGCCGGTCGAGGTCACGAGCCTGCGCCGCGACGTGGCGACCGACGGCCGCCATGCCGAAGTCGCCTGGACAACCGACTGGCGGGAGGATGCGGCGCGGCGCGACTTCACCATCAACGCCATGTCGATGGCCGCCGATGGCGCGCTCTGGGACTATTTCGGCGGCCGGGCTGACTTGGCGGCGGGGCGGGTGCGCTTCGTCGGCGATCCGGCGACCCGGCTGGCCGAGGACTACCTGCGGGCGCTGCGCTTCTTCCGCTTCCAGGCCCGCTACGGCCATGGGGCGCCGGACCCGGCGGCGCTGGCGGCGATCCATGCCGCGGTACCGGGGCTGGCGCGCGGCTGTCCGCCGAGCGGGTCTGGATGGAGCTGAAGCGCCTGCTGGCGACGCCCGACCCGCTGGGCGCGCTGGCGCTGATGGCGGAGACCGGCGTGCTCGCGGCGGTGCTGCCGGAGGGGGTCTGGCTCGGCCGGCTCGGCGCGCTGCTCGCCTCCGGCCTGCCGCAATCCCCGCTGACTCGCCTGGCCGCGCTGCTGCGGCCGGAGGCCAACCTCCCGGCGCTGGCGCAGCGGCTGCGGCTCTCCGGCGAGGAGGCCGCGCGGCTGGAGGGCTATACGCGCGGCGCCGTCGTCCTGCCGGGGCGGGCCGATCCGGCCACGCTCAACCGCCTGCTGGCCGAGGCCGATGCCGAAACGCTGCTGGTCCGCCCTGGCTCCGCGCCGCTGCCGAGGCTGCGGCCCGACCGGATCCCGCCAGCGACATCCGGGATGCCGCGCCGCCCGGGGACTGGGCGGGTCTCGCCGCGCGGCTCGGCGCCCTGCCGCGGCCGGTCTTCCCGCTGCAGGGCCGGGACGTCCTCGCGCTCGGCCTGCCGCCTGGCCCGGCGGTCGGCCGCCTGCTGGCCGCCACCCGCGCCTGGTGGCTGGAGCGCGGCTGCACCGACGATGCCGCCGCCTGCCGGGCGCGGCTGCGCAGCATTGGCCGCCGGCCCGGCGATCTGATACCCCCGCCGCCATGGCCGTCCTTCCCGCCGACGCTTCCTCCCGCGCCCTGATCCGCCGCCTGCTGCGAGACTACCTGGCGCGGCACCGCCACGGCATCGCCCTGGCGGTGCTCTGCACCCTGGCACTGGCCGGGCTCACCGCGCTCTACCCCATCGTCATCCAGCAGGGCTTCGACCGCTTCAATGCCGCCGACCCGGACCTGATCTGGCTGCTGCCGCTGGTGATCATCCTCGTCACCTGCGCCAAGGCGCTGGCGCATCTCGGCCAGGCCGTCGCGGTGCAGTCGGTGGTGCTCCGGGTCATCGAGGCCTTGCAGGCCGACCTGTTCCGCGCCCTGACCCGGGCCGACCTGGCCATGGTGGTGCGCGATGCCCCGGCCCGCCACGCCACCCGCTTCACCGTGGACGCGGCGGCGATCCGCGAGGCGCTGACCAAGTCGATCAACGGCGCCGCCGACATCCTGACCGTCATCGGCCTGGTCGGGTCGATGGTCTGGCTGGACTGGCAGATGTCGCTGATCGCCGGGGCGATGTACCCGATCGCCATCGTGCCGATCCTCCGCCTCGGCAAGCGCATCCGCCGCGCCTCGGGCGGCATGCAGGAACGCATGGGGAGACCGCGGCGCAGCTGACCGAAAGCTTCGCCGCCGCCCGCGTGGTCCGCGCCTACCGGCTGGAGGCGCAGGAGGAGGCCCGCGCCGGCCGCGCCTTCGCCCGGCTGCGCGAGAGCCTGTTCGCCATCGCCCGCACCCGCGCCAGCCTCGACCCGACGCTGGAGGCGCTCGGCGGCCTTGCCGTCGCCGCGGTGCTGGGCTTCGTCGGCTGGCGGGTATCCTCGGGCCAGGGGACGATCGGCGAGTTCACCGGCTTCGTCGCGGCGCTGCTGATCGCGGCCCGTCCGGCCCGCGCGCTGGGCTCGCTGAACGCCGCGCTGCAGGAAGGCCTGGCCGGCCTGTCCCGCGTCTTCGCCGTGATCGACGTGCCGCGGCAGGTGCGCGACGCGCCGGGGCTGGCGCCGCTGCCGCCGGGGCATGGCAGGGTGGAGTTCGCCGATGTCGGATTCCGCTATGACGGCACGCCGGATGCGGCGCTGGAGGGCTTGAGCTTCACCGCCGAGCCCGGCCAGACCGTGGCGCTGGTCGGGCCTTCCGGCGCCGGCAAGTCGACGGCGCTGGCGCTGGTGCCGCGCCTCTATGACGCGACCGCGGGCGCGCTGCGGATCGACGGCGCCGACCTGCGGGCGGTGACGCTCGAGCCGCTGCGCGACGCCATCGCCTATGTCGGCCAGGACGCGGTGATGTTCGACGACACCGCCTTCGCCAACATCGCCTGCGGCCGCCACGGCGCGACCGCGGCGGAGGTCGAGGCGGCGGCCCGTGCGGCGGCGGCGCACGACTTCATCGCGGCGCTGCCGCAGGGCTACGAGACGCCGCTCGGCCCCGGCGGCGGCAGGCTGTCCGGCGGGCAGAAGCAGCGGGTGGCGCTGGCCCGCGCGCTGCTGCGCGACCCCCGGGTGCTGCTGCTGGACGAGGCGACGAGCGCGCTCGACGCCGAGAACGAGGCGCTGGTGCAGGCGGCGCTGGCCCGGCTGCGGCAGGGCCGGACGACGCTGGTGATCGCCCACCGGCTTGCGACGGTGCGCGAGGCCGACCGGATCGTGGTGATGCAGGACGGCCGCGCGGTGGAGCAGGGGACGCATGCGGCGCTGATGGCCGGGGATGGGTTGTATGCCAGGCTGGTGCGGACCCAGGCCTTCGGCGGCGAGGTCGTGGCGGCGGCCTAACCCGGATTGCGCGCCTGCTTGAACGCGATCCGGGCCGTGACAGTGTTTGTCGAGCAGAGTCACGCGTCCGGGCGTTCACGCCCTCCCGCGATCTGCTCGAGCCGTCAGCCCGGTTGCGCCGGCCGCCGCAGCAGCACCAGCCCGCCCGCCGCGATCAGCGCGGCCCCCGCCAGCGCCCCGGCCGGCGGCACCCGGCCGAAGAGCAGCGCGTCCATGGCAAGGGCGAAGACCAGCCGGGAATAATGCCAGGGTGCGATCGCCGAGACCTCGGCCCGCCGCACCGCGGCGGCGAGCGCCGCCAGCGCCGCCGTCTGCACCGCGGTGAACAGCACCACCAGTGCCAGCACCGAAGCCGAGGGCATCCGCCAGACCACCAGCGCCGGCAGCGCCAGCAGCAGCGTCCCGCAGAGCGCGCCCTGCACCAGCGCGTCGTTCGCATCCGCCACGCCGCGCAGCCGCCGCACCAGCACCTGGTACAGCGCATAGGCCAGCGCCGCGGCGACCGGCACCAGCGAGGTGACGGCGAACAGCCCGCCGCCCGGCCGCAGCATCACCAGCATGCCCGCGAAGCCGCAGCCGAGCGCCGCCCAGCGCCGGCCGTCCACCCGCTCCCGCAGCAGCAGCGCGCCGCAGGCGGTCAGCAGGATCGGCCCGGTGAAGCCCAGCGCCGAGGCCTCGGTCACCGGCAGCAGCGCATAGCCGAAGACGCTGATGGTGGTGGAGGCGATCAGCGCCAGCGCGGCCAGCCGCTGGTCCCAGGCCCTGCGGCGGCGCCAGCGCATGCCGCCAGGACGCCGCCGCGCCGGGCCTGAGGGCCGGTCGCGCCCATGGCCGCCACCAGCACCAGCGCGCTGCGGAGGAAGGTGATCTCGAGCGGGTCGAGGCTGCCGGAGAGCCACTTCGCCAGCGCATAGCCGGCCGCATAGAGCAGGTTGCAGAGCAGGGCGAAGAGAATGGCGTTGGTCATCCGGCCCTGGGCTGCGTTTCCTGCCGCGCACCGCGCCGGGGAAACCGGCCGCTGTCAAGCCGGGAGAGCACCGAATGGCATGGGTCTGGCTGGCCGTCGCCGGCAGCTTCGAGATCGTCTGGGCCGTGCTGCTGAAATACACCCATGGCTTCACCCGCCTCGGGCCGAGCGCCGCGACGGTCGCCGCCATGGCGGTCAGCTTCTACTGCATGTCGCGCGCCCTGCAGGTCCTGCCGATGGGCACGGTCTATGCCGTCTGGGTCGGGATCGGCGCCTTCGGCACCGCGCTGTGGGGCATGGGCGTGGAGGGCGACCCAGCCAGCGCCGCGCGGATCCTCTGCCTCGCGCTCATCCTCGGCGGGGTCGCCGGCCTCAAGCTGGCGAGCTGGAGCGCCGGATCGCAGAGGCGTGTCCCGGCCGGCTGCCGCGTCCGGCCGGCCGCGGGCTTCCGCCCCATGCGGGACGGCCGGACGCCGCCTCGCCGGAGGAACGCAACCATGCCTGTCTTCACGGGAGGCCCGGGGCCCGATCTGCTGTCCGGCGACCAGGGCAGCGACCGCATCCTCGGCCGCGGCGGCGCGGATGTCCTGATCGGCCGCGAGGGCGACGACACCATCCTCGGCGGCGCCGGCGACGACCTCCTCGCCGGCGACAACATCCCCCGCTCCGGCGGCCCGTTCCAGCCGGGCGACTTCGGACCCTTCCCCGGCGCCCGTCCGCTCGGGCCGGGCGACAACCTGATCCTGGCCGGTTCCGGCGACGACCGGGTCATCGCCGGCTTCGGCGCGGATACGGTGTTCGGCGGCGGTGGCAACGACACCATCGAGGGCTATGGCGCCTCCGATGTCAGCCCGGTCGGCAGCGGCAACCTGATCGCCGCGGACGGGCCGGATCGGCTGTTCGGCGGGGCCGGCGACGACCTGGTCCGCGGCGGCGGGGGCGACGACCTGCTCTCGGGAGGACGCGGCGCGGATACGCTGGTCGGCGGCGTCGGCGTCGATGCGCTGATCGGCGGCGCCGGGGCGGACCGATTCGTCTTCGGCCGCAGCCTGGAGCCGGAGGGCACCAGCTTCACCGCCGATACCGGCGCCGGGCCCGGGCAGCGCGACGTCATCCTCGATTTCCGGCCGGGGGTGGACCGGATCGATCTCGCCGCATACCGGAACTTTTTCCCGGACCCGGGCGGGCAGCCGCCACCCGTCTTCCTCGGGACGGAAGGCTTCGGTGACAGCCGGGCGCTGCAGGTGCGGTATGAGATCGACGGCTGCACGACGCTGGTGCAGTTCCTCGCGCCCTTCGGCGACGCCTCCCAGCTGCCGGCCCCCTTGCGGGAGATCGAGCTGGTGGGCCGGCATGTTCTGGAGGCCGGCGACTTCATCCTGGCCTGACCGGGCACCGCTTATTCGGCACGGACCGCGGCCGGCAACGAACCGGCGCCGCCGTCCGGGCTTAGGGAGGGTGCCGGCGAGCGTGACCCTCATCCGAGCCCCTTCCAGATGGCGATCGCCGCGGCGATCGCGGCCAGCAGCCGGTGCAGCAGCTCCGCCCAGGGGCGGAGCCTCTGCAGCCAGGGCGGGCGCGGCGGCGGGTCCGGCGGCGGAGGTTGGGACATCGGACAAGGATAAAATTCCTAACAACCCTTTGTCCACGCCTACTTGCAGCCTCGGGTGCAATTGACGCTCTGCCGCAGGGCACAATAGAAGGCGTGTCACATGGAAGCCGCACCGCGCGCGGCCAATCCCAGGAGTGCAAGACATCCATGTCCATCATGCAGGACTCGCGCGAGGCGACCATGGAAGGTCGCCGAACGGACGGCACGCCCATCCGCCGGCCCCTGTCGCCGCACCTGCAGGTGTACGACATGATGCAGCTGACCAGCGCCATGTCGATCGCCGGCCGGATCACCGGCGTGGTCTGGACCGTCGGCCTGCTGATCTTGGTCTGGTGGCTGGTGGCGACCGCGGCCGGGCCCGGCGCCTACGGGGCGGTGACCTGGTTCCTCACCTCCTGGCTCGGCGTGCTCGGGATGATCGGCCTGACCGCCGCGGCCTGGTACCACACGCTGAACGGCATCCGGCACCTCGCCTGGGATGCCGGCTATGGCTACGACCTGCCCTCGACCTACAAGTCCGGCCGCGCCGTGCTGATCGCCACCGCCGTGATGACCGTGCTGACCTGGCTCATCACCATCATCGCCTGGGCGAAGCTGAGGATCCACCACCATGGCCAATGAATACGCCAAGAACACCGTGCTCCGCTCGCCGCTCGGCCGGGTGCGCGGGCTCGGCTCCGCCAAGGGCGGCACGCATCACTGGTGGATGCAGCGCGTCACCTCCGCCGCCCTGTTGCCGCTGACCCTCTGGTTCGCGCTCTCGGCCGCCTCCTCGCCGGCGCCCCGTATGAGGAGACGCGGGCCTGGATCGCGCACCCGGTCAACGCGGTGCTGCTGCTGGCCTCCATCGCCCTCGCCTTCCATCACACCGCGGCAGGCATGCAGGTGATCGTGGAGGACTATGCGAACCAGGAATGGGTCAAGATGGGTTCCATTCTGGCGATCAAGGCCATCTGTTGGCTGTTGGCGATCGCCTCGGCGCTCGCGGTCCTCCGGATCGCGGTCTGAGGCGGATAGGGACACGGACCATGAACGCGATCACCTCACCTTCCCGCGGGGCCTACCGCATCGTCGACCACACCTATGACGTGGTGGTGGTGGGGCCGGCGGCGCCGGTCTCCGCGCCACCTTCGGCATGGGCGCCTCGGGCCTCAAGACCGCCTGCATCACCAAGGTCTTCCCGACCCGCAGCCACACGGTCGCCGCCCAGGGCGGCGTCGGCGCCGCGCTCGGCAACATGGGCGAGGATGACTGGCGCTGGCACATGTACGACACCGTGAAGGGGTCGGACTGGCTGGGCGACCAGGACGCCATCGAATACATGTGCCGCGAGGCGATCCCGGCGATCATCGAGCTTGAGCACTACGGCGTGCCCTTCAGCCGGACCGAGGACGGGCGGATCTACCAGCGCCCCTTCGGCGGCCACATGCAGGACTATGGCAAGACCCCGGCGATGCGCGCCTGCGCCGCGGCCGACCGCACCGGCCATGCCATCCTGCATACGCTCTACCAGCAGAGCCTGAAGCATAACTGCGAGTTCTTCGTCGAGTACATCGCGCTCGACCTGATCATGGACGAGGACGGCGTCTGCCGCGGCGTCACCGCCTGGTGCCTGGAGGACGGCAGCATCCACCGCTTCCGCGCCCAGACCGTGGTGCTGGCCACGGGTGGCTATGGCCGCGCCTACTTCTCCTGCACCTCGGCCCATACCTGCACCGGCGACGGCGGCGGCATGGTGCTGCGGGCCGGCCTGCCGCTGCAGGACAACGAGTTCGTCCAGTTCCACCCGACCGGCATCTACGGCTCGGGCTGCCTGGTGACGGAAGGCGCCCGCGGCGAGGGCGGCTACCTGACGAATTCGGAAGGCGAGCGCTTCATGGAGCGCTACGCGCCGACCGCGAAGGACCTGGCGTCGCGCGACGTCGTCTCGCGCGCCATGTCGGTCGAGATCCGCGAGGGCCGCGGCGTCGGCCCGGAGAAGGACCACATCCACCTGCATCTCGAGCATCTCGGCGCCGAGATCCTGCACGAGCGGCTGCCCGGCATCTCCGAGACCGCGAAGATCTTCGCGGGCGTGGACGTGACGAAGGAGCCGATCCCGATGCTTCCGACCGTCCACTACAACATGGGCGGCATCCCGACGAACATCCACACCGAGGTCCTGAACCCTACGGCGAAGGACCAGGACCGCGTGGTCCGCGGCCTGATGGCGGTGGGCGAGGCGGCCTGCGTCTCGGTGCACGGCGCCAACCGGCTCGGCACCAACTCGCTGCTCGACCTCGTCGTCTTCGGCCGCGCCGCGGCGCACCGGGCCGCCGAGACGATCAAGCCGGGCGCCTCCCAGCCGCCGCTGCCGGCCAATGCCGGCCAGGCGGCGCTCGACCGTCTCGACCGCGTCCGCAACGCCAAGGGCAGCACCTCGGTCGGCAAGCTGCGGCTGAACATGCAGCGGACCATGCAGACGCATGCCGCGGTGTTCCGCACCTCCGAGCTGCTGAAGGAGGGCGTGGCGAAGATGGACAAGGTCCATGCCGGCTATGCCGACATCAAGATCGCCGACCGCTCCCTCATCTGGAACAGCGACCTGGTCGAGGCGCTCGAGCTCGACAACCTGATTGGCAACGCGCTGACCACGATCCACGGCGCCGAGGCCCGCAAGGAAAGCCGCGGCGCCCACGCGCAGGAAGACTACCCCGAGCGCGACGACCAGAACTGGATGAAGCACACCCTCGCCTGGGTCGACGACAAGGGCGCCGTGAAGCTCGACTACCGCGACGTCAAGATGCGGACCCTGACCAACGAGGTCCAGGTCTTCCCGCCCAAGGCCCGGGTCTACTAAGGAAGCACGCCCCAATGGCTACCTTTACGCTGCCGAAGAACTCGACCATCCAGCAGGGCAAGACCTACAAGGCCGACCCGGGCGCGAAGAACGTCAAGTCCTTCAGGATCTACCGCTTCGATCCCGACTCGGGGAGAACCCGCGCACCGACACCTTCGAGATCGACCTCGACAAGTGCGGCCCGATGGTCCTCGACGCGATCATCAAGATCAAGAACGAGGTCGACAGCACGCTGACCTTCCGGCGCTCCTGCCGGGAGGGCATCTGCGGCTCCTGCTCGATGAACATCGACGGGCTGAACACCCTCGCCTGCCTCAAGCCGATCGAGGACGTGAAGGGCGACGTGAAGATCAGCCCGCTGCCGCACATGCCGGTGGTGAAGGATCTGGTGCCGGACCTGTCGCAGCTCTACGCCCAGCTGCGCTCGGTCGAGCCCTGGCTGAAGTCCGACACGCCGCCGCCGCCGGATGGCGAGCGCCGCCAGTCCAAGGAAGAACGGGCGAAGCTCGACGGGCTGTGGGAGTGCATCCTGTGCTTCTGCTGCTCCACCGCCTGCCCGTCCTACTGGTGGAACGGCGACCGCTATCTCGGCCCGGCGGTGCTGCTGCAGGCCTATCGCTGGATCGCCGACAGCCGCGACGAGGCGACCGGCGAACGGCTCGACGACCTGCAGGACCCGTTCCGGCTGTATCGCTGCCACACCATCATGAACTGCGCCCGGACCTGCCCGAAGGGGCTGAACCCGGCCGCGGCGATCGGCAAGATCAAGCAGATGATGGTGGAGCGGGAGGGCTAATCCCCCGCCGCCGTCCGGACCCGATGAACCCCGCCTGGCGCGAGCCCGGCGGGGTTTCTCTTTGGCCGCCTAGCGCCCCGCGCCCAGATCCGCCGGGTCGAGCCCCAGCTCCCGCGCCGTCACCGGGTTCAGCTGCCCGGTCGCCTGCAGCCCGCGGCCCTGCTGGAAGCGCTCGATCGCCGCCTGGGTGCTGGCGCCCCAGGCGCCGTCCACATCGCCCTTGTAGAAGTTCAGCGCCTTCAGCCGGGTCTGGATGTTGCGCACCGCCGCCGGGTTCAGCGGCTCCGTCGCCATCGCCGCGGGCGTGCCGGGGGCGGGGCCGGCGCCGGGGCCGGCCGCCAGCAGCTCGCTCGGCGCCAAACCGAGCGTCGCGGCGGTGGCGGGATTGAGCTGGGTCGAGGCGACCAGCCCATGCGTCGCCTGGAAGCGTTCCAGCGCCGCCTGGCTGTCCGGGCCCCAGACCCCGTCGGCCCGACCGGTATAGGTGCCGGCCTGGCGCAGCTTCTCCTGCACCGCGGTCACCGTCGCCGGCGCCAGCGGCTGGGTGTAGAGCAGCGCCGGCGCCTGCTGCGCCAGCACCGGTGCCGCGAGCACCGCCGCCACCGCCACCATCCATGACGCTCCTCGCATCGCCGCGTATCCTTTCCCATCCGTTTCCGAGACCATTTGCCCGAACACGCGAAATCCCTCGTGGTTCGATGGCGAAGCGGCTGTGATGCGGGCGGTATGGGCAATGGGGGCTGCGGGATGACGGCAGGCTGGGCACGCTGGGGGCTGGCGGCATGGCTGGCAATGGGGGGCATGGCGGCGGCGCATCCGCTCGACCCGCTGAGCGCCGCGGAGATCGAGGCGGCGGTCGCCGCCCTGCGCGGCGCCGGCGCCGCCGACGACGCGACCCGCTTCATCGCGGTGGACCTGGCCGAGCCGGCCAAGGCGGCCGTCCTCGGCAACCTTGCGCCGCCACGCCGCGCCCATGTCGTGCTGCGCCGCGGCACCGCCCTGGCGGAGGCCGAGGTCGAGCTGGCGACCGGCCGCGTCGACGGCCCGCGCAGCATCGCCGATGCCCAGTCCGGCGTGCTGCTGGAGGAATGGGAGACGGCGGCGAAGCTGACCATCGCCCATCCCGACTGGCAGGCGGCGATGCGAAAGCGCGGCTATACGTCTTTCGACACGCTGTTCTGCGCCCCGCTGACCGTCGGCTGGTTCGGCACGGCGGAGGAGCGCGGCCGCCGCTCGCTGCGCGTGCCCTGCTACGAGACATCGGGCGCCCGCACCACCGTGCATGGGCGGCCGATCGAGGGCCTCTTCGCCATCGTCGATCTCGGCGCAGGCGCGGTGCTTCGCGTGGTGGACACCGGCGTCGTCCCGGTGCGCACCGGGCCGGACCGCGCCGACGAGGCCTCCTTCCCCGACCTCCGCGCGCCGATGAAGCCGGTGCTGCAATCGGCGCCGCAGGGCGGCAATGCGACCGTCGCCGGCCACCAGCTTCGCCTGGGACCACTGGCGCTTCCATCTCCGGCTCGACCGCCGCTTCGGCCCGATCGTCTCGCTCGCCCGCTGGGCGGAGGACGGGCGCGACCGCATGGTGCTCTACCAGGGCCATGCCTCGGAGATGTTCGTCCCCTACATGGATGCCTCCGAGGCCTGGTACTACCGGTCCTACATGGATATCGGCGAGTACGGCTTCGGCGCGCTGTCCTCGGAATTGCAGGCCGGCACCGACTGCCCGGCGCATGCCGCCTTCCTCGACGCCACCCTGCCCGGCGACGACGGCAAGCCGCTGGTCCTGCCGCGCGCGCTCTGCGTCTTCGAACGCAACACCGGCTCCCCCGCCTGGCGCCATGCCGAGATCGTCGACGGGACCTATGAGGGCCGGCCGGAGGTCGAGCTGGTGGTGCGCAGCATCCCGACCGTCGTCAACTACGACTACGTCATGGACTGGGTCTTCACCACGCGCGGCGAAATCCGCATCGATGTCGGCGCCACCGGCATGGACGCGGTGCGCGGCGTCCGTGCGCAAAGCATGACGGATCCCGGCGCGGGGACGGAGGTCACCACCGGCACCCTGGTCGCGCCCGGCGCGGTCGGCGTCTGGCACGACCACTACATCTCCTTCCGCCTCGACCTGGATGTCGACGGCCAGGCCAACAGCTTCCTGCGCGAGACGCTGACGCCGCGCGCGCCGCCGCTTCCGGCACGCCGCGCCGCAGCCTCTGGCAGCCGGAGCGCATCCCGATGGCGAAGGAGGGCGCGGTCGAGCCCGGGCACGGGCCGGAGATCTGGCGCGTGGTCAATCCCGGCACCACCACCGCGCTCGGCCACAACCCGGGCTATGAGGTGATCCTCGGCCATGGCGCGACCTCGCTGCTGGACGCCGGGGATTTCCCGCAGCGCCGCGCCGCCTTCACCGGCGCGCCGCTCTGGGTCACCGCGCATGACGCGGCGGAGCGGCACGCGGCCGGTCCCTGGCCGAACCAGGCACCGGGCGGCGACGGGCTGCCGCGCTTCGTCGCGCAGGGGCGCTCGATCGAGAATGCCGACCTGGTGGTCTGGGCGACGATGGGCTTCCATCACCTGACCCGGCCGGAGGACTGGCCGGTGCTGCCGACCAAATGGCACCGGATCGAGCTGAAGCCCTATGGGTTCTTCACCCGGAACCCGGCGATGACCTTGCGGCGGGAGTTCCGGCAGTAAGGAAGAGTCGGGGGAGGTATCCCCCGGGCCCCCTTCTATTTTTCCGAGTCTTGCAGCCACCGCGCGATGGCAGCCGTCCCGGTGTCCTGGCCGGGTTGTCCCATGATCTGCACGCCGACGGGCATCCCGTCCACCGCCAGCAGGGGCACCGTCACCACGGGCGCGAAGAGCATCGAGCTCGGCGCGTTGAAGGCGATGTCGCCGGTCGGGCGCGGCGACTCCGCGTCGAAGACCGGCGCCGGGCCGGGACAGGCCAGCGCGATCACCGCATCCGCCAGCGGCGCGATCCGCGCATGGCGCGCCTGCGCCTCCGCCCGCATCGCCAGCGCCGCCTGGTAGTCGGCGACCGTCATCGCCTCCGCCCGCTCCAGCACCGCCTTGGCCCGGGCGCTGATGCCGTCCGGGTCCTGCTCCAGCAAGTTGCGGGTGTTCCAGCGGTTCTCCCAGCCGGTGATGGCGCCGCTGATGGCGCGCGCCTCGGCGATGCCCTGCTCGAAGTGCTCCGCCAGCGGATGGTCGCCGCGGCGGATGAGCGTGACGCCCGCTGCCTCCAGCCGCGCCAGCAGCGCGGCGAAGGCCGCCTTGCTGGCGGCGTCGAGCTCGGCCCAGCCCTCCGTCTCCATCACCACCAGCCGCTCCGGCCGCCGCGGCGCCGGCGGCGCGGCGGGGCCGGAGAGCGGCGCGCGGCCGGGATCGCCGCCGACCCGGGAGACGATCGCCATCGCCACCAGCCACATGTCCTCGATGCAGCCGGCATGGACGCCATGCGTGCTCTGGCTCGTCGCCCGCCTCTCGCCGCGATTGATCGCGCCCTGGCTCGGCTTCCAGCGCGACATTGCCGCAATAGGCCGCCGGCCGGATGATGCTGCCGCCCACCTGCGTGCCGATCGCCGCCGGCACCATCCGCGCCGCGACCGCCGCCGCCGAGCCGGAGGAGGACCCGCCCGGCGTCCGCCGCGCATCGAAGGGGTTGGTCGTCGGCCCCGGATGCGCCCCGCCGAGCTCGGTCGTCACCGTCTTGCCCAGCACCACCGCGCCGGCCTCGCGCAGCGCCGTCACCGCGGCATTGTCGCGCTTCGGGAAGTTCCCTTTGTAGCCGACGCAGCCCATCCCGGTCGGCATGTCGCGCGTCTCGAGCAGGTCCTTGATGCCGATGGGCATGCCGTCGACCGGCGAGAGCGGCCGCCCGGCACGCCAGCGCGCCGTGCCGGCATCCGCCGCCGCGCGTGCCCCGGCCTCGTTCCGCACGACCCAGGCCTGCACCTCCGGCTCCCGCGCCGCGATCGTCTCCAGGCAGCGCTCGAGATAGGCGCGCGGCGTGTCGGTGCCGTCGCGGAAGGCGCGCGTAGCGTCGTGCCAGCGCAGCGCCTGGAAGTCCTTCGGTGAGTAGCCGGCCATCATCCCCTCCTATCGCAGCATGCCGTCCCAGGCCGGCAGGCTGAGCAGCGCCGCCAGCGCGATCATCCAGAAGCAGGCGAGGCGGAAGGCCCGCTCGCTCGCCAGGCCGAAGATCCGCGTCCCGCCGAGGATGCCGAGCCAATAGACCGGCGCCGCCACCAGCACCGGCGCGACCAGCGCCAGGTCCAGCAGACCTGCGGCGGCGTAGGCGATGCCGGCGAAGACCGCGCCGGCCGCGAGGTACAGCGCGAAATCCGCCCGCAACTGCCGCGCCGTGCCCTCCCGCCCCAGCAGGTAGGCCATGACCGGCGGCCCGCTGACCATGGCGACGCCGCCCAGCACGCCCCCGGCGAGGCCGAAGCCCAGCGTGACCGGCCGCGACGGCAGGCCGCGGAACCGCCAGCCCGTGACCAGCAGCCCGAGCAGGCCGAGGATCGCCAGCGCCACGCCCCAGCGCAACGCGAGCGGGTCGGCCAGCGCCAGCACGGCGGCCCCGAGCGGCGTTCCCGCCGCCGCGCCGAGCGCCAGCCAGCCTACCTCCCGCCGGTCGGCGATCCGCCAGGCCGCCGGCGTCAGCAGCGCCACCGCCAGCATTTCCAGCAACAGCATCAGCGGTGCCGCCTGCCGCGTGCCGAGCCCGATTGAGGCGAGAGGCACGAAGATCAGCGCCGCGCCGAAGCCGGAGAAGCCGCGCGCCAGCCCGCCCGCAAGCGCCGCCGTCAGCAGCCAGCCCAGGGTTGCGCCGCTCGGCAGGGCAGGGAGGAGGTCCATCGCCGGCATCCTCGCCCGCCATGCCGGTGGCGGAAAGGGGCGCATCCCGCGGTGCTGATCCTCGTTAGCGATGGCAGGCGTGCGAGCGCCGCAACCCATCCCCCGATGCAACCATTTCCGGTCGGCGCCGTTCGCGCTTCCGGACGACGCCGGAGCATTTCCCCTCATGACCTCGCAGCCCGACGAAGGCGGCCTCGGCCGGCGCGGCCTGCTGGGCGCCGGTGCCGCGGTGCCGTTCCTGGCTCCGCGCCGGTCCGCATCCCAGCCTGCCCCGCCCAGCCTGCCCCCGAAGGAGAGGCCCGACATGACGCTGACCTTGCACATCAATGGCAAGGCGCACCCGCTGACGCTCGACCCGCGCGTCACCCTGCTGGATGCGCTGCGCGAGCACCTGGCGCTGACCGGCGCCAAGAAGGGGTGCGACCAGGGGCAATGCGGCGCCTGCACCGTGCTGCTGGACGGCCAGCGCGTGCTGTCCTGCCTGACGCTCGCCGCGGCGGCGGAGGGCCGCGAGGTGACGACGATCGAGGGCCTGGCCGGCGCCGACGGCGCGCTGCACCCGATGCAGCAGGCCTTCCTCGACCACGATGCCTTCCAGTGCGGCTACTGCACGCCGGGCCAGATCATGTCGGCGATCGGCTGCGTGCGGGAAGGACATGCGGAGAAGCCCGAGGAGATCCGCGAATACATGTCCGGCAATCTCTGCCGCTGCGCCGCCTATCCGAACATCGTCGCCGCGATCGAGCAGGCGAAGCCGCAGATGGAGCAAGCCTGAGATGCGGCCCTTCAGCTACGAGCGCGTGCCGGATGCCGCCGCGGTGCAGCGCGGCGTCCCGCAATCTGCCACCAGCCGCAGCGCGCCGGTGCCGACCATGCTGCTGGCCGGCGGCACCACGCTGCTCGACCTGATGAAGCTCGACGTGCTGCGGCCGGAGCGGGTGCTCGACATCAACACCCTGGCGCCGAAGCTCTCCGTCATCCAGGCGGACGGGCAGGGGCTGCGGCTCGGCGCGCTCGCCCGCATGGCGCAGGTCGCCGACGACACCGCGGTCAGGCGCGACTCCCGGTGGTGGCCGAGAGCCTGATGCTCGCCGCCAGCGGGCAGATCCGCAACATGGCGAGCCTCGGCGGCAATGTCCTGCAGCGGACGCGGTGCAGCTACTTCCGCGATGTCAGCTACGCCGCCTGCAACAAGCGCAACCCGGGCTCCGGCTGCGCGGCGCTCGACGGCTACAACCGGCTGCACGCGGTGCTCGGCACCTCCGAGCAGTGCATCGCCAGCTATCCCGGCGACTTCGCCCAGGCGCTCATCGCGCTCGACGCGACGGTGGAGATCGAGGGGCCGCAGGGCGGTCGCCGCATCCCCTTCGCCGAGCTGCACCGCCAGCCCGGCGACCGCCCGGATGTCGAGACCACGCTGAACCCGGGCGAGATGATCACCGGCTTCGCCGTCCCGGCCGGCGCCTGGGCGAAGCGCTCCCGCTACGTGAAGGTGCGCGACCGTGAGAGCTACGCCTTCGCGGCCGCCTCGGCGGCCGTGGCGCTTGACCTCGACGGCGAGGCGGTGCGCGAGGCGCGCATCGCCCTTGGCGGCGTCGCCACCGTGCCCTGGCGGGCGCGGGAGGCCGAGGCGGCGCTCGCCGGCCAGGTGCTGGACGAGGCGAGCGCGGAACGCGCCGCGGAAGCCGCCTTCCGCGACGCGAAGACCCATGGCGAGAACGATTACAAGCCCGAGCTCGGCCGCCGTACCCTGGTACGGGCGCTGCTCGAGGCCAAGCGGATGGAGATCGGCTGATGCCCGAGGGAATGATCGGCCAGAGCCCCGTCCGCGTGGACGGGCGGGCCAAGGTGACCGGCACGGCGCACTACGCCTCCGACATGGCGGTGCCGAACCCGGCCTGGGCCTTCCTCGTCACCAGCGCCGTCGCGCGCGGAAGGGTGACGGAGATCGACGAGGCGGGGGCGCGCCAGGTCGCCGGCGTCCTCGACATCCTGACGCACCGGAACATGCGGGGTGAGGTGCGCGACGCCGGCTTCTTCGCCGGCGGCGGCTATGTCGCCGAGACCATGCGCCCGCTGGAGGACGACCAGGTTCACCATGACGGCGACATTGTCGCTGTGGTGCTGGCCGAGACCTATGAGCAGGCGCGCGAGGCGGCCTACCGGCTGCGCGTCGACTATGCCGAGGAGCGGCCCTCCGCCGGCTTCGGCAGCGAGGGCGCCGAGCAGGTCACGGCGAAGGAGGCCTCGAAGGGCAGCTTCGAGGACCCGGCGGTGGGCGATGCCGATGCCGCCTTCGCCGCCGCCGCGGTGACCATCGAGGCCGACTACGCCACGCCGACGCAGCACCACAACCCGATCGAGCTCTTCACCACGACGGCGAGCTGGGAGGATGGCCGGCTGACCATCCTGGAGGGCAGCCAGTATGTCCACGGCCTGCGCAACGGGATCGCCGCGCAGCTCGGCATGGATCCGTCGCTGGTGCGGGTGGAAAGCCCCTTCGTCGGCGGCGCCTTCGGCTCGCGCGGCTCACTGACCCAGCGCACCGCGCTCATCGCCGTTGCGGCGCGCCGGCTGCGGCGGCCGGTGAAGCTGGTGGCGACGCGCGACCAGGGCTTCACCATCGCCACCTACCGGGCGGAGACGCGGCAGCACGTCAAGCTCGGCGCCGGCGGCGACGGCAAGCTGGTGGCGCTGGTGCATGAGGGGGTGGAGGTCACCTCCCGCCCCGATCCCTACAAGGTGGCGGGCACCCAAACGACCTGCCGGATGTATGCCTGCCCGAACATCCGCACCAAGGTCAGCATCCTGCATGCCGACCGCAATACCCCGGGCTTCATGCGCTCGCCGCCCGAGGTGCCCTACATGTTCGCGCTGGAGAGCGCGATGGACGAGCTGGCGGTGAAGCTCGGCATGGACCCGATCGAGCTGCGCCGGGTCAACGACACGATGCACGAGCCGATCAAGGGCCTGCCCTGGACCAGCCGCGGCCTGATGCAGTGCTTCGACACCGGCGCCGCGGCCTTCGGCTGGAAGCGGCGCAACCCCGCGCCGGGCAGCATGCGGGACGGCGACTGGCTGGTGGGCTGGGGCTGCGCCTCGACCATCTACCCGACCCATCTCGGCGCCGCGACGGCGCGCGTGACGCTGACGCCGGATGGGCATGCGCGGGTGCAGACCGCGGCGCATGACGTCGGCACCGGCACATATACCGTCGTCGCCCAGGCGGCGGCGGAAGGGCTCGGCCTGCCGCTGGCGAAGGTGGTGGTGGAGATGGGCAGCAGCGAGCTGCCGCCGGCGCCGGTCTCCGGCGGCTCCAATGTCACCGCCAGCGTCTGCACCGTGGTGATGCAGGCCTGCGAGCAGATCCGCGCCCGGCTGGCCGCCGCGGCGCAGGAAGGCCCGCTGAAGGGGCGCGATCCCGCGAGCTTGCGGCTGGTGGACGGCACGCTGCGCGCCGCCGACGGCACCGCGGAGCCGCTCGCCGAGGCGATGGGCCGCGCCAGCAACGGCGCGATCGAGGTCTATGCCGAGAACATCCCGCATGGCCTGCCGCCGGACTCGCTGAAGAAGCTCTACCAGGGCCGCCAGGCGCTGGGCGGCGGGCTGGAGGGCAAGGACCGCGCCATGGCCGCCTTCGGCGCCGAGTTCGTCGAGGTGCGGGTGCATGCCCGCACGCGGGAGGTGCGGGTGCCGCGCATCCTCGGCGCCTTCGCCGCCGGCCGCATCGTCAACCCGCGGACGGCGCGCAGCCAGCTGATGGGCGGGCTGATCTGGGGCATCGGCAGCGCCCTGCACGAGGCGACCGAGATCGACCGCGGCCGCGCCCGCTACGTCAACGACAACATCGCGGAGTACCTGATCCCGGTGAATGCCGACGTGCCGCAGGTGGACGTGCTCTTCGTCGACGAGGCCGACCGGCAGGTGAACGATCTGGGCATCAAGGGCCTGGGCGAGCTGGGCAATGTCGGCACCAACGCCGCCATCGCCAACGCGGTCTTCCATGCGACGGGCAAGCGGGTGCGGGAGCTGCCGATCCGCATCGAGAGCCTGATCTAGGCGAGGCTTTTCCCTGGGGCGGCGTCCGGGCGACCATGCCTGGACGCCGCCCCGCCGCCGGGGCAGATTCCCCGCCCTCAAGCGGAGGAAGCCGGCCATGGCCAAGGTCATCATCAGCGTTGCCGTCACCGGGGCGATCCACACGCCCAGCATGTCGGACTACCTGCCCATCACCCCGGCCGAGATCGCCGAGCAGTCGATCGCCGCGGCCGAGGCGGGCGCGGCCATCATCCACCTGCATGCGCGCGACCCGAATGACGGCCGGCCGACGCCGGACCCGGCGGTGTTCATGCAGTTCCTGCCGGTGATCAAGCAGTCGACCGATGCGGTGATCAACATCACCACCGGCGGCGGGCTCGGCATGACGGTGGACGAGCGCCTGGCGGCACCGCTGCAGGCGAGCCCCGAGATGTGCTCGCTCAACATGGGCAGCATGAACTTCAACATCTCCGGCAGCGCCGCCCGCGTGCCGAAATTCAAGCACGAGTGGGAGCGGCCCTACCTGGAGGGCACCACCGACTTCATCTTCCGCAACACCTTCAAGGATATCGAGCAGATCGTCGAGAAGCTGGGCAAGGGCCACGGCACGAAGTTCGAGTTCGAATGCTACGATGTCGGCCACCTGTATAACCTTGCCCATATGCTCGACAAAAAGATCGTCGAGCCGCCGCTCTTCACCCAGACCATCTTCGGCATCCTCGGCGGGCTCGGCGCCGAGCACCGCAACCTGCTCTTCATGAAGGAGACGGCGGACCGGCTCTTCGGCAAGGACTATGTCTGGTCGGTGCTGGCGGCGGGGCGCAACCAGATGCCCTTCACCACCATGGCCGGCATCCTTGGCGGCAACGTCCGCGTAGGGCTCGAAGATTCGCTCTGGCTCGGCAAGGGCGTGCAGGCGAAGTCGAATGCCGAGCAGGTGGCTAAGATCCGCCGCATCCTCGAGGAGCTGAGCCTCGAGATCGCCACCCCCGCCGAGGCGCGGCAGATGCTGGCGCTGAAGGGCGGCGACCGCGTGAAGTTCTGAAGGCAGACGGGGCGGCCCCATCCGGCAGCCGCCCCGCCACCTGTGCCCGCGCGCGGCCGGGCGATCCGCGGCGCGGCTACTTCATCGCCGCGATGTCGATCACCTCGGCTTGCGGCAGGCCCATCACCATCATCGCCGGCATCGCCTTGCCCGAGGCCAGGTCGACCTTGTGCAGCGCATTGCCGGCCAGCAGGTACGCGGCATTGCCGCCCATGCCGTCCGACAGGATGTCGAAGGCGACGCCGGCCGGCAGGCTCGGCGCGATCTCGCCCTTCGGCTGTTGCACGCCGTCGTTCGGCGGCGCCTGCAGGTTCAGCGTGCGGGACAGCGAGTCCACGGTGAACAGCATGGTCTCCTTCGCGCCGGCCATGCTGTTGGTATAGGCGCCGGCGACGATGCGCGGCGTCGTCTCGGCCAGCGGCCCGCCCGCGGCATATTTCAGCATGCCGTCCTTGGTCGCCGCGCCGGTCTCCACATTCACCCGCAGGTTCGTGCCGGTCATGCCCATCACCCGCATGCGGTCGGCGACCGGGTTGAAGTCGATGGTGGCGCGGCCGCCGCTCTCGAAGCGCTCACTCAGCTTGCTCACCGGCATGGCGCGGCCGGTCATGGCGTCGATCGTGACGATCTGCCCCGCATCGGTCAGCCCATAGAGCTTGCCGTCGGCCGGCCGCACATCGATCCCGAGCAGCCGCCCCTCGGTGCCGGTGACCTTCACCGCCGGCATGGCCCGGCGCGTCTCGCTGTCGAAGCGGACCAGGTGGTTGTCGGCGGTCAGGCCGACCAGCGTGGCGGCGCTGGCGGTGGCGCCGAGCGCAAGGCTGGCGACGCCGGCGAGCAGGCAGGTGCGAAGCATGGGTGTCTCCGTTCAGCGGACGGGACCGCCTCGGCCCCGTTGCCTGCGTTACGGAGCGGCAGCGCCAGCGGATGCGGCGCGATCGTCACACGCGTGCGATCAACTGCTTTCGGCCGCGCTCAGCCGGCCGATGAACAGCACCGGCCCGGTCGGCCGCCCGGTGGTGGACCCGCCCGGCGGCTCCAGGCTGATCTCGATCAGCATCCCCGGCTGCGGCCGCAACGTCTCCGGCGTCACCGTCACCTCCCCCGCGGCGGAATCAGGCCGAGCGAGGTCGGCGCCGTCGCGCCCTGCGGCAGCGCCCATGATTGCAGCACCCGGTCGGCATCCACCGGCTGCGGGTTGAGCGCGGCGAGGCGCAGCGCGCCGCCGCGCTGCGCCTCCACCACCCAGGCCGGCTGGTCGCGGCTGGTCAGCAGCACGGTCATCAGCCGCGGCTCCGGCGGCGGCTGCAGCAGGAGGAAGCCGGCGAGGCCGGCCGCCACCGCGCTCGCCCCGATCGCCCAGCCCTGCCAGAGCCGCGCCCAGCGACTTCCGAGGCCCGGGCGCGGCGCGGGTTCCGCCTCCGGCGCTGCCCCGGGCAGCGCCGCCTCGATCTTGCGCCAGAGGTCGGGCGGCGGCGCCTCCGGCAGGGCAAGGTCGATCAGCGGCGCCAGCCGTGCCTCCCAGGCGGCGACCATCTCGCGCAGCGCCAGGTTGCTCGGCAGCGCCGCCGCGACCTCCGCCGCCAGCCGCGCATCCAGCGTGCCGAGCACGTATTCGCCGGCCAGCGCCTCGCGTTCCTGCGGATCGGCCGGGATCATGCCAGGCACTCCCGCAGCTGCAGCAGCCCGCGGCGGATCCAGGCCTTCACCGTGCCGAGCGGCAGTTCAAGCCGCGCCGCCACCTGCGCATGCGACAGGCCATGCACGAAGGCCAGCAGGATTCCGCGCCGGTTCTTCTCGTCCAGTGCGGCCAGGCAGTCGCGCAGCCGCCGTCCCTCGGCGCTGGCCGCCACCGCGTCCAGCGCCTCGGGCGCCACCGGGATGTCGCCCAGCGCCGGGTCGTCGGAGGGCAGCTCCCGCCCCCGCTTCCGCGCCAGGTCCAGTGCCGCGTGGCGCACGATGCCGGCCAGCCAGGCCGAGGCCTCGCCGCGCGAGGCATCGAACTGGCCGGCCCGCTCGCTGACCCGCAGGAAGGCGTCCTGCAGCGCGTCGGCGGCGGCATCGCGGTCGCGCAGGATGGCGTTTGCGACGCCGAAGAGCCGCACCGACTGCCGGTCGTAGACCGCCCGCAGCGCGCCCCGGTCGCCGCTGGCGGCCGAGACCAGCAGCGCGGCCAGCGTGGGTTCCGTCCGCATCGGCTCAGTTGGTCCCGAAGAAGCGGAACAGCCGCTGCAGCATCTCTCGCCCGTCCAGCCCCTCCGGCTCCCGCGCCGCGTCGGGCGGCGCCTCCCGCGCGAAGCGGGCCAGGGCGTCCTTGGTGCCGGCCAGGCGCAGCTCGGCGGGCTCGGCCGTGCTGCTCTGGCCGGTACCGCCGACGATGCGGACCAGGGCGCGGTCGGCGGCGAGCAATTCCTGCTCGGCCCGCGCCGCATCCTCCGGCCGCGGGGCGCAGACCACGCTGCGGCCCTCGAGCCCGCAGGGCATCTCGAACAGCTTGTTGGGCGGGAAGCGCAGCTGCGCCGTCCCGGTCAGCGCCAGCAGGCCGCGCGAGGCGCCCTCGATCGTCAGCTCCCGCGCGGTGACCGCGGGAATCAGGCGGCCGCGCCGGTCGATGACTTCGAGCGCCAGGCCGGGCGTGCCGGCGCTCGGCTTCTCCACCCAGTCGCGGTGGCGGAGGGTGCAGGCGGCCCGGTCGGTCATCCGGTCCTGGAGGCAGGCCAGGCGCCAGCTGCCGATATCCTGGTCCGGCTGGGCGAAGGCCAGGCCTGGCAGCAGGGCGGCGAGGGAGAGCAGGGTGAGGCTTGCGGTGCGGGACATGGCCGGGATGATACCGGCAGGACGGGAGATGGCGGAATGACGCTTGTGCGGTTGCCGGACGGCACGGAGATCCCGGCCCTCGGCCAGGGCACCTGGCATATGGGGGAGCGCGGCTCGGACCGGGCGCGGGAGGCGGCGGCGCTGCGGCTCGGACTCGATCTCGGGATGACCCTGATCGACACCGCCGAGATGTACGCGGAGGGCGGCGCCGAGGAGGTGGTGGCCGAGGCCATCGCCGGGCGGCGGGAGGAGGTCTTCCTCGTCTCCAAGGTCTATCCGCACAATGCCGGCGGCCGGAAGCTGGAGGCGGCGTTGGGCCGCAGCCTGCGGCGGCTGCGGGTGGAGACGCTCGATCTCTATCTGCTGCACTGGCGTGGCTCCATCCCGCTGGAGGATACGGTCGAGGCGATGGAGCGGATGCGCGCAGCCGGAAAGATCCGCCGCTGGGGCGTTTCCAACCTCGATGTGGACGACCTGGAGGAGCTTGGCCCGGCGCTGGCCGACTGCGCCACCGACCAGGTGCTGTACAACCTGCAGGCGCGGGGGTGGAATACGACCTGCTGCCCTTCTGCCGGCAGCGGGGCATGCCGGTGATGGCCTATTCGCCGGTCGGGCAAGGCGGCGCGCTGCTGCGCGACGCGGCGCTGGGGCGCGTGGCGGCGCGGCACGGGGTGACGCCGGCCCAGGCGGCGCTGGCCTGGACGCTGCGGGCACCCGGCGTGATCAGCATCCCGAAATCAGCCGATGCCGCGCATGTCAGGGAGAATGCGGCGGCGCGCGACCTGCGCCTGACGGCGGAGGACGAAGCCGCGCTGGACGCCGCCTTTCCGCCGCCGAAACGCAAGCGCAGGCTGGCGATGCTGTAGCCGTGCTGCCGCGCGCGGCCAGCATCGGCCTGCTGCTGCTCCTGCTCGGCCTGGCGGGCTACGCCGCCTGGACCGGCTGGCATGCCGTGGCGGGGACCGAGATCGGCTTCCATGGCGTGGTGGCGCTGCTGCTCGGCGTCGTCCTGACGCTCGGCATCACCGGGCTGCTGGTCTGGCTGATGCGCTTCAGCCAGCGGCGGGGCTTCGACCAGTAGGCTCACTCCTGCTCATCGGGCAGCGGCTGGTTCACCAGGTTCAGGTGCAGCCGCCGCACTGCCCCGGCCACCGCCACGTCGAGGCCGGGCCGCCCGTAGAACCGGCCGCGGACATGCAGGCAGGCGGCGATGCCGCGCAGGAAGGCCGAAGCCAGCAGCGGATCGGGCGGCGGCGCCTGCTGCCAGAAATCGTCCGGCCTCCCCTGCCAGGCAAGGCCCGGCACCTGGTAGATCGCCCGCCCCAGCGCCATCACCGGCCGGCCCAGCGCAATCGCCTGCACCGCGAGCGTGCTGTTGATGGTGACCACGCCCTGGCAGCCGAGGATCGCCGGGTCGGCCGAGAGCGCGCCGTCCAGCAGATGCGCCCGGCCGGCGACCCCGGCCTCCGCCGCCAGGCGCCCGAGCCGCGCGCCCCAGCGCTTCAGCCCGGGGTCGAGCGGATGCACCTTCACCAGCAGCCGCGCATCGCCCGGCGCGCCGCGGGCGAAGCTGGCCAGCACCGCCCGCAGCGCCGCGTCGTTGTCGGGGAAGTCGGAATAGGCGCGGATGGAGTAGTCGTTCTCCATCTGCATGGCGAAGAGGTACAGCGGCCCGCGCGGCGCCAGCGCGGCCAGCGCCGCCGCCGCCCGCGCCGTGTCCGCCCGCCGCCGCAGCAGCCGCAGCCCGGTGCCGAGATAGGCCGGGATGGGGTGGTGCAGCAGGTAGCTGCGGTAGTGCGGGAAGGGCCAGGGCAGGAGCGAGGCGAGGTGGTGGGTCATGTCCCAGCGCGCCTGCAGCGAGAAGTCGGCGCCGTAGCGCTGCGCCAGGTCGGGCTCCGGGCAGTCCTCGGCCAGGGCCAGGATGCTGGCGGGATCGCGCGGGAAGCGGCTCTCGGCGCCCATGCCGTCGCGTTCCAGCACGATCCAGTCCGGCCGGAGGTAGCCGTAGTCGGTCACCGTGACCGCGACGCCGCGCGCCTTGGCCGCGGCAATGGCCGCCTGTGGTAGGGCCGCTGCTCGCCGAGCAGGACGAGGTCGGTGATGCGCTCCCGCTCCAGGGTGCCGGCGACGAAGCCCGGCCAGTCCTCGGGCCGGCCGCGATAGTCGGTCGCCCCGCCGCCCTGCCAGAACAGCCGGTCCCCGAGGCACAGGTTCACCCGCCGCGTCTGGTGGCCAAGCGCGCGCAGCCCGGCGGCGAGCTCGGCGAAGAAGGGGCTGATCGGGCCCTGCAGGAAGAGGAACCGGCGCGGCGGCGCGGGCGGGAGGAGCGGCATGCTTTCTTTATGGTCCGGCGCGCCTTTCGGCGCGGTTGATTGCCGGTGCGTGCCGGACCGGTCAAGGCGTGGAAAGGCTGTCCCAGGCCCGGCGCAGGTCGGCGCCATCCACCAGCCGCCGGCCGCGCGCCGCGACCGCCCGCAGCAGGGCCGGCGGCGGGAAGGGGCAATAGGGCAGCAGGCCGGGCGCGGTCTCCGTCGCCGTCCCGGCCGCCAGCGCCGCCAGCACCTCCGCCAGCAGCGGCACGCCCGCCAGGTGCAGTGCCCGGGCGGCGGCGCTGGCCGTGGTGCCGGCGGGCAGCGCCACCTCCCGCTGCCCGAGGATGCCGCCGGCATCGATGCGCGGCACCAGCCGGTGCACCGTGACGCCGAAGCGCGGGTGCTGCTCGGCCTGGGCCCAGACCGTCGGCACCGGCCGCGGTGCCGCGGCAGCAGGGAAGGGTGGAGGTTGATCCCGCCCCGAGGCGCCAGCGCCAGCGTTCCGGCCGCGAAGATCTGGTCGAAATGGCAGGACAGGATGAGGTCGGGCCGCGCCGCGCGCAGCGCCGCGGCCGTCTCCGGCCCGTTCACGTCGCGGACGTCGTGCAGCGGGATGCCGTATTCGGTGGCGAGCCGTTCCAGCCGGGTCGGCCCCGGCCGCAGCCCGGGCAGGGCGTAATTGGCCCAGAGGAAGGGCAGCAGCCGCGGCCCGGATCGCCGCAGGTGGCGCCAGCCCTGCCGCAAGGGCCCGCCGGCGCCGGGCCGATAGGGGCGGACCGGCCGATCAGCACCACCTGCGCGGCATGCTGCCGGAGGAGGGCCGCCACCGCCTCGGCGCTCGGCGCGGCCTCCAGCGTGAAGAGCGCGATCCGCACCGGTCAGTGGCCGTCCCGGCCTCGATGGCGACCGGCGGAGAGGCAAGCTTGGGGAGGGAAAACCATTCCCTCCCCGCGCCCCACCCTTCCTTTTCGTGAGTCGGGAGCCGCCGCGCGGCAAGTGCCGGCCCCGGAAAAATCGATGAAGGATCCGGGGAGGATACCGTCTCCCCGGCCTTCCTGCTTCCCGCCGGGCATTCAGGCCGCCCGCGCCGCGGCCATCGCCGCGACCGTGGCGCGGATCTCGCCCTCGGCATGCTCGGCCGAGAGGAAGAAGCGCAGCCGCGCGGCCCGTTCCGGCACCACCGGGAACAGGATGGGCTGGACGTTCACCCCGGCCTCGAACAGCGCCGCCGCCATCCGCGCCGCCGCCACCGAGCTGCCGAGGATCACCGGCACGATGCCCCGGCCGGCCGAGCCGCCGGTATCGAAGCCGGCCTCCCGCGCGAGCGTGAGGAACAGCGCCGCATTGGCCTGCAGCCGCGCCACCCGCCAGGGCTCCGCCTGCATCACCGCCAGCGATTCCAACGCCGCGGCGGCCAGCGGCGGCGCCAGGCCCACCGAATAGACGAAGCCCGGCGCCGAATGCCGCAGCAGGTCCACCAGCGGCTGCCGGCCGGCGATATAGCCGCCGCAGGCCGAGAGCGTCTTCGACAGCGTGCCCATCCAGATATCGACCGCGCCGGGGGCGATGCCCGACTGCTCGAAGCTGCCGCGTCCCGTCGCGCCGAGCACGCCGAGCGCATGCGCCTCGTCGACCATCAGCAGCGCGTCGTGCCGCCGCGCCATCTCGGCGAAGGGCGCCAGCTCGGGCGCATCGCCATCCATGCTGTAATGGCCCTCGAGCACCAGCAGCGCCCGGCCGTGCCGGCGGCGGTGCGCCGCCAGCTCCCGCTCGGCGGCGCGCCAGTCGTTGTGCGGGAAGGCGATGCGCCGCGCGCCCGAGAGCCGGGTGCCCTCGGCGACGCTGTTGTGGATGAGCTGGTCGTGCAGCACCAGGTCGCGCGGCCCCATCAGCTGGCCGATGACGGTGACGTTGGTCGCATGGCCGCTGACGAAGGCGAGGCAGGCCTCGGCCTCGTATGTCGCCGCCAGCGCCGCTTCCAGCGCGCCATGCACCGGCCGCTCGCCGGAAGCGAGGCGGGAGGCGGAGGCGGAGACGCCGTGCCGGTCGATCGCCGCCTTGGCCGCCGCGGCGATGCGCGGGTCGCCGTTCAGCCCGAGATAGTTGTATGAGGCGAAATTCACGATCCCGCCCGCCGATCAGCGTCCGCGCGCCGGCCACGCCCTCATGCGGGCGGAAGAAGGGGCTCTCCAGGCCGAGCGCCGCGCCCGCCTCCCGCACCATCTCGATGTCGCGCAGCCCGGGCAGGGTGGTCAGGTCGCGGCCCGGGCTCTCGGCCGGGCCGGGCGCCTCCTCCTCCCCGCGCCGGCGGGACAGGCGGCTCAGCAGCGCGGCGCGGGCGGTGGCGGAAAGTCCGAAGCCCTGGGTCATGCCGCGCGCACCGCCTGCGTGGCCGGGGCGGCCGGCTCATGCGCCGCCATCAGCGCCGCGACCGCGGCCTCCTCCTGCACCGGGGCGCTGCGCAGCGCCCCGGCCAGGCGGCGGGCCAGGCTGTCGAGGGTCAGGCCATCCGTTACCGCCAGGAGCGGCACTGGCAGGCCCAGCCGTTGTTCCAGCCCGAGCCGCAATTCCATGCCGCCGAGGCTGTCGAGGCCGAGCCCGCCGAGCGGCGCCTCCAGCGGCACCGCGGAAGGCGGCAGCCGCAGGATGCGGCCCAGCTCGGCCGCCAGCGCCCCCGCAGCAGGACCAGCGCCTCGGCTTCCGGCGCCTCCAGCAGCCGGGCGCGCAGTCCGGCATCCTCGCCGGCCGGCGGCGCCGCGCTGCGGACCGCCTCGAAGCGGGGCTCGGCGAGCACCGCCAGCGCCGCCCGCGCCTCGCCCCAGGCCAGCCGCGCATGGCCCAGCACCGCCGGGCCTGCCTCGAGCAGCGCCGGCAGGGCGGCCAGCGCCGCCTCGGCCGCCAGCGGCGCGGCGCCGAGCCGCCGGCGCAGGATCTGCGCCGTCCCGGCATCCCCGGCCAGCATTCCGGCATCGGCGATCGGCCCCCAGGCGACGAGATGGGCCGGCCGGCCGGCGGCACGGCGCCGGCGCGCCAGCGCCTCCAGCCCCGCATTGGCGGCGACATAGGCGGCCTGGCCCGGATTGCCGACCGTGACCGTCGCCGAGCCGAACATCAGGAAGAGCGCGAGGTTGTCCTCGGCAGTCAGCGCGTCGAGATTCTCCGCCACCGCCAGCTTGGCGGCGAGGACGCGCGCGACCCGCGGCGCGTCCAGCGCGGCGGCGGCGCCATCCGCCATGACCGCGGCGGCATGCACCACGCCGCGCAGCGGCGGCTGGGCGGCGCGGATCCCCCGCAGCGCCTGGCCGAGCGCCGCCGCATCGGTGGCGTCGCAGGCAATGAGGGAGGCGTCGGCGCCGAGCGCCGCGAGCTCGCGGACCGCCGCCTCCGCCCCTGGCGCCGCCGCGCCGCGGCGGGAGAACAGCGCCAGGTGCCGCACCCCCTGGCCGGTCAGCCAGCGCGCCGCGGCGAGGCCGAAGCCCTGGGTGCCGCCGACCACCAGCACGGTGCCGCGCGCCGCCTGCTGCAGGGCGGGCAGGCGCAGCGGCAGGGCGGCGGGCGGCGGCGGGCGGACCACCAGCTTGCCGATATGGCCGCTCGCCTGCAGGGTCCGGAAGGCGGTCTCGACTTCCGCCGCGGCATGTTCGGTGGCAGGCAGCGGCCGGAAGCGGCCGTCACCCAACCGGTCGGCGATCGAGCGCAGCAACCGCGCGGCGACCGCCGGGCGGGCCCGCGGCAGCTCGTCCACGTCCACCGCGAACCAGGTGGCGTTGCGCCGCATCGGCCGCAGCGCGACCCGGCGGTTCTCGGCGAAGTCGCGCTTGCCGAGCTCGAGGAAGCGGCCGAAGGGGCGCAGCAGGGCCATGGAGCGTTCCATCGCCTCGCCGGCCAGCGAGTTCAGCACGACATCCACCCCCTCGGGCCACTCGGCCCGGAGCGCGTCGGCGAAGCCGGCGTCGCGGCTGTCGAGCACGAGCGCGGCGCCGGCGGCACGCAGGAAGGCGCGCTTGGCCACGGTGCCGGCGGTGGCGGCGACCCGGGCGCCGGCGGCCAGCGCCACCTGCAGCGCGGCCAGCCCCACCGCGCCGGCGCCGCCATGCACCAGCACGCGCTCGCCGGGCTCGATCCGCGCCAGCTCCTCCAGCGCATGCACCGCGGTCAGGAAGGCAACCGGGACGGTGGCGGCGGCGGTGGGGTCGATGCCGTCGGGCAGCCGGGCCAGCGCCTCGGCCCGGGTGAGCGCCTGGGTCGCCAGCGCCCGCGGCGCAACGCCGAAGACGCGGTCGCCGGGACGGAAGGGGTGGCCTCGCCCACCGCCTCGACCACCCCGGCGCATTCCATGCCGAGGCCTGGGCCGGCGAAGCCGGGCAGCAGGGCTTCCTCGGGCAGCAGGCCCTGGGCCCACATCAGGTCGCGGAAATTCACTCCCGCCGCCTCGACCCGCAGCAGCACCTCGCCGGGCCCCGGCGCCGGCAGGGCCAGCGGCGCCCAGTGCAGGCTGCCGAGCTGGCCGGGCTGGCCGACCCGCAGCAGGGCCGGGCCGGCCGGCGGCGGGGCCGGCGGCAGGCCGGGCCGCAGCCGCGGCACCAGCCGCGACGCCCGGGTCAGCGTCACCTCGGCTTCCTGGTCGGCCTCGGCCAGCAGCTCGGCCGCCAGGCGCCGCGCCGCGGCTTCCGGCGACAGGCCGGGGTCGAGGTCGATGCGGCGGGGCTTAAGGCCCGGATGCTCGTTCGCCAGGACGCGGCCGAGCGCGAAGCAGGCCGCGGCGGCGGGATCATGCCGGCCGGCATCCGGCTGCTGGCCGCCCCGGGTGACCAGGCGGAAGCCGAGCGCCGCGCCATCCGCCGCCGCGGCCAGCTGGCCGAGCGCGGCCAGCGTCGCCGCCAGGTCGGGACCGCCGCCGGCGAGGGCCACCACCAGGCAGCCCTGCAGCATGGCGGGGGGATGCGTGCGGCATCCGCCAGGTCGTGCCGGGCCACGGTCGCGCCGCGCGCCTGCAGCACCGCAGCCAGGGTCGGCGGCAGCGAGCCCATGGCGGCGTCGGCGAAGACCGCCATGCGCCGCAGCTTCGGCGCCGCCAGCACCGCGGCGCCTGCCGGGGCCTGGGCCGCCAGCAGCAGCGCCGGCCAGGGTGCGGCCGCGAGCGGCGCGGTCCTGGTCCCGGTCCAGCCGGCGGCGGCCAGCGCGGCCGTCCAGGCCTCCGCTCCTGGGAGCGGCGAAGCGCCGCCGGGCGCGGCCCACCAGGCGGCGTCCTGGCCGCAGCAGAAATCGAGCAGCGGGCCGGGCAGCGGCTCGGCCAGCAGCAGGGCGGCGCCGGGCGCAGCGGCCTGGCGCAGCGCCTCCGGCAGCAGGGCGCCGGCGCGCAGCCGGGCGCCGAGGCCGAGCCCGACCACGAGGTCGGCGGCCAGCGGCGGCGCGTCCGCCCCGAGCGGGTCCCAGCTCGCGGCGGCATAGTCGAGCCCCGCGGCGGCAGCGGGGGAGGCCGGGCCCGGCCGGCCGGGCAGGGCGGCCGCGGTGAAGCGGACATGCCGGCCGGAGGCGGCGAGCGCCGCGGCCAGCCGCGTGGTCAGCGGGCCGGGGCCGGCGCCGACCTCCAGCACCTGCAAGGGCAGGCCGCGCGGCCAGGCCGCGGCGAAGGCGGCAACCGCCTCGGCCAGCACGCTGCCGAGCCGGGCCTGGCCGGCGCTATTGGCGGGCGGGCCGCCGGCCAGCGCGGGATCGGCCGGCAGCTGCCAGTCGAGCAGCGCCTGCGGCAGCCGCTCCGCCGCCAGGGCGGCCCAGGCGAGGTCGGGGGCGAGCGCGGGCTGTTCCAGCAGCACCTGGCGCCAGATCTCGACTGCCGGGGGCAGGTCCGGGGCCGGCACCGGGCGGAGGCCGGCCGGACTCGGCGCGGCGAGGCCGCCCTTGGCCAGTTCCTCCAGCAGGGCGCGGGCCTGCGGTCCGGCGGCCGGTTGGGCCGAGAGCGCGGCATGCGCCGCGGCGGCGCAATAGCCTTCCAGCAGGATCGCGGCATCGCCGAGGCCGAGTGCCTCGTCCTGCCGCCGGGCGGCCTCCAGGCAGGCGTCGAGCCCTGGCCGCGCGGCGCCATCCTGGCCGGGCAGCGGCGCCGCGGGCAGCAGTTCGACATGGAAGGCGTCCGCGGCCGGGTCGGCGCGGCCGGGCAGGCGGATGCGCTGCAGGGTGCAGGCCTCCAGCAGCGCCACGCTGCGACCGGCGGCGTCGCGCAGCAGCAGGTCGGCGCTGGCGCTGCGCTCGCCGCGGCTGGCTAGACGGATCTCGGCATGCGCAGCCGGGGCGGCGCCGGTGCGGCAGACGAGGCGGGCGACGCGCACCGGCACCAGGCCGGTGCCCGGCTCGGCCGGCAGCTCCGCCAGCAGGCCGACCAGCCCCTGCAGCGTGCCGTCCAGCCGGGCCGGGTGCAGCAGGGAAGCCCTCATCCGCAGGTGCCGCTTCGGGCCGGCGGAGCCGCACCGCGGCACGGCCCGAGGCGCTCTCGATCACCGCATGGTCGAGCGCTTCGAAGGCCGGGCCGTAATCGAGTCCGACCGACCGCGCGAGGGCGCGGATCGTCTCGCCTTCGAGCGGGGTGCCGCGCAGCGGCGCCGCCGGCGCGGCCTCCGGCAGCGCCGGCAGGGTTGCGACCATCGCCTCGAGGTGCAGGGTCCAGGGCTCGGGCGCCAGGCGGCGGCGGGATTCCAGGGTGAAGCGGCCGGCCTCGTCGAGCCGGGCGCGCAGTTCCCGCGCATGGCTTGCCTCGAGCGGCAAGGCGGCGTGGATCGCCGCCTCGCGCAACTCGATCGCCGCCGCTCCGGGGTGGCGGGCGAGGCCGGCGGCGAGCGCCGTCTCCCACATCGCGGCGGCCGGCAGCACCGGCTCTCCGGCCAGCCGGTGGTCGGCCAGCCAGGGCTCCATCGCGGTGTCGACGTGGCGCGACCAGAGGCCCGGCTCGGCGCCCTGGCGGAAGCCGAGCAGCGGATGGTCCTCGACCGGGGCGGTGGCATGCCCGGCCTCGGTGGTGCTGGCATACCAGATGGGCTGGCGGTCAAAGGGCGTGTGCGGCAGGCCGCGATGCCGGGTGGGGCCGGCGAAGGCGGGGCCGTCGCGCGGATCGGCGCCGGCGATCCAGGCGCGGTCGGCGATGCCGGGGAAGGGATCCGCGGCAGGGTCGCGGCGCGACAGGCTGGGCAGGATCGCCGCCTCCGAGCCTGCGGCGCGCAGCGCATCGCGGAGGTAGCCCTGCAGCACCGCGGCCGGGCCGATCTCGAGGAAGAGGCAGGGGCCGAGACCGGCGGCGGCCTGCACTGCGGCCAGGAATCGTACCGGCTCGCGCAGGTTGCGCCACCAATGCGCCGGGCCGCATTCCGCCGGGTCGAGCAGGGCGCCGGTGACGGTCGAGACCAGCGGAACCCGCGGCGCGCCGGCGGCGAGGCCCGCAAGATCGGCCAGCAACCCGTCCCGCAGCCCGTCCATGGCGGCGCTGTGGAAGGCATAGTCGATGTCGAGGGCGAGGAAGCTCCAGCGCCGCTCGGCCGCCACCGTCTCGAGCTGCGCCAGCAGCGCCTCCGGCCCGGCGACGGTCAGGCTTTCCGGCGCATTGATCGCGGCGACCTCGATCCCGCGCCCGTCGATCGTGCCGAGCCCGGCGAGGACCGGCAGCGCCGCCGCCGGCGCCGCGCCGAGCGCGGCCATGCGGCCCTGGCCGCGCATGGCGGCCTGGTGCCGGCTGCGGGCGGCGACCAGCCGGGCGGCGGTGCCGAGGTCGAGCATGCCGGCGGCGACGGCGGCGGCGACCTCCCCAACCGAATGGCCGAGGCAGAGCGCCGGGCGGATGCCCTCTGCCGCCAGCGCCGCGACGATGCCGTGCTGCACGGCAAACAGGAGCGGCTGGGCGATGTCGCTGGCGGCCAGCGCCCCGGCGCTGACGCCGCCGGCCAGGCGGCCGGCGACGGACCAGCCGAGCCGCGGGGCAAGCGCGGCATCGGCCTCCGCCACCCCGGCGGCGAAGGCCGGGTTGGCGGCGAGCTGCGCCTGCGCCATGCCGGCGAAGGGCGCGCCATTGCCGCTGAAGACAAAGGCGACGCCCTGGCCCGGGGCTGCCGCCGGCGTCGCGCCGGGCTCCCGGCCGGCGAGGCCGACGGCCAGCGCCGCGGCATCCGCGCCGCGCAGCGCGAGGCGGTGCGGCCAGGGCCCGCGGTGGCGGGCCGCCCCTGCACAGCAGCGCCGGCAGGGCGGGAGCCGGCGTGGTGGCGATCGTGGCCTTCCACCGGGCGGCCAGCGCGGCCAGCCCGGGCGCGCTGCGGGCCGAGAGCAGCAGCGGCGGCAGCGGGCCGGCCTCCTCGGGCAGCGGTCGGGCGGCGGGCGCGGCGCCGATCAGCAGGCTGGCATTGGTGCCGCCGAAGCCGAAGCTGTTGACGCCGGCGACGGCGCGGCGGCGATTGGGCAGCGTCTCCAGCCGGGTCGGCACGCGCAGGCCGAGGCCGGCGAAGTCGATGGCCGGGTTCGGCGCCGCATGGTGCAGCGAAGCCGGGACTTGGCCGTGCTCCAGCACCAGCATGGCCTTGAGCAGCCCGGCCATGCCGGAGGCCGGCTCGGTATGGCCGATATTGGTCTTGGCCGAGCCGATCGGCAGCGCCGCGCCGTGCCGCCCGCGGCCGATCGCCTGGCCGATCGCGGCGGCCTCGATCGGGTCGCCCGCGGCGGTGCCGGTGCCATGCGCCTCGAAATAGCCGATGCGGCCGGGGGCGACCGCGGCCTCGGCCAGGACCTGTTCCAGCAGCGCCTGCTGCGCCGCCTGGTTGGGCAGGGAGATGCCCAGGGTGCGGCCGGCGGCGTTGACGCCGCTGGCGAGGATGACGCCGCGGATCGCGTCGCCGGCGGCCAGCGCGTCCTCAAGCGGCTTCAGCAGCACCATGCCGGCGCCTTCCGCCCGGACATAGCCATCCGCCCGGGCGTCGAAGGCATGGCAGCGGCCGCTGGGCGAGAGCATCCCCGCCTGGGCGAAGCCGAGGAAGGGGAAGGGCGAGAGCAGCAGGTTCACCCCGCCGACCAGGGCCGCCGGGATGCGGCCGGCCCGCAGCGCCTCGCAGGCCCAGTGCAGGGCGACGAGGGAGGAGGAGCAGGCGGTGTCGATGGTCTGGGCCGGGCCGCGCAGGTCGAAGACGTTGCCGATGCGGTTGGCCAGGATCGACAGCGCGCTGCCGGTCATGAAGTAGCGGTCGCCCGAAGCGGCATCCGCCTGCCGCAGGTCGCCGAAATCGGTCAGCGAGCCGCCGACGAAGACGCCGGTCTGGCTGCCGGCGAGCGCACCGGGCGGCAGCCCGGCATCCTCCAGCGTCTCGGCCGCGACTTCCAGCAGCAGGCGCTGCTGCGGGTCCATCTCCGCAGCCTCGCGCGGGGAGATGCCGAAGGCGCCAGGGTCGAAACCGGTGATGTCGCCCAACGTCCCGGCGGCGAAGCTGTAGGACTTGCCGGGCTCCCCGCGGCGCGGATGGACGAAGCGGGCCTGGCTGAAGCGGTCCGCCGGCACGCTGGTGACGGCATCCCGTCCCGCCGCCAGCAGCTGCCAATAGGCGTCGAGGTCGGGTGCGCCGGGGAAGCGGCAGGCGGCCCCGACGATGGCGATCGCCCGCTCCGGCCGCCGCCGGGGCGGCGCCGCACCGGTGTGGTCATGCCGGCGTGGCACCCACCGGAGCGCCCACCGCAGCGCCCGCCGGCGCCGGCCGCGCCGCGCGCCCGCCACGTGCCGTCGGCAGCGGTTGGCGGCTGGGCACGGACTGCCCGGTCACCTGGGCGAGCATCCCGTCCACCGCAGCGAAATGCGCGTCCCAGCCCGGGACGCGCCAGTCGCGCAGCCGGTCGAGCTGCGCCGCGCGGCGCCGGCTGTCCGGCCGGGCATAGTCGAGGATGGCGCGCCGCCAGCCGGGGCCATCGATCGGGTCGAGGTATTCGGGGACATCGCCGCCGACCTCCCGCAATGCCTTCAGGTCACTGCAGAGCACGGGCACGCCGAGCGCCAGCGCCTCGGCGAGAGGCAGGCCGTAGCCTTCGGCGAAGCTCGGGAAGAGCAGCGCGCGGGCGCCGGACAGCACTTCGGTGACGCGGTTGTCCGGCAGGGTGCCGAGCTCGAGCACCAGGCCCCGCAGCGCCGCGCAGCGCTCCAGCAGGTCCAGCACGTTCTCGTTCTCCCAGCCGCGACGGCCGCAGAGCAGCAGGCGGGGGCCGTTGCGGCCTTCCATCGCCATGTCGCGCCAGAGATGCAGCAGCAGCTGGTGGTTCTTGCGGGGCTCCACCGTGCCGAGGCAGACGAAATAGGGTTCGGTCGGCAGCGGGGCGTCGGGCCTGCGGATCTCGCGCGTGCCGAGCGGCGCGACGGTGATGGGCGGCACCCTTCCATGCGGGGCGAGATGGTCCAGCAGGACCGCCCCGGTCGCGGCGGAGTTGACGATGATGCCGTCCGCCAGGGCCGCGGTGGTGGCGATGCGCGCGGCATGGCGGCCGACCTGCGGCGCCCTCGTGTATTCCGGATGGGTCAGCGGGATCAGGTCGTGGATCAGCGGGACGAAGCGGGCCCCGGCCTGGCGCAGCGCCTGGATCGGCCCGTGCCGGTCGAGCGAGCGGTGCGAGACGAGCAGGAAGACCGCCTGGCGGGGACCGCGCAGACGGTCACGCAGCAGCGCCCGCCCGGCCCCGCGTGCCAGCCCGGCCTGCAGCGATAGGGCGATGCGCTGGGCCCGGCGCAGGCCGCGGCCGGCCGGCGCGCCGTGGTCCCATACCTCGTCGAGCGCATCGAGCAGGGCCAGGACGCGGTCGCGCGGCAGGGCGGCGAACCAGCCCCAGAGGCTTTGCGCGGTGAAGGTGCATTCATGCTCCGGGCGGCCGATCCAGCGGCGGGCATAGGCCATCTCCACCCGCTCGATCCCCGAGGGGGAAGTCCGGTGCACGCAGAAGAGCAGGCGCGAAACGTCGAGAATGACGTGCACTTGGCCTCCTGCTGGTACGCCGCCCGGCAACCTTGCCTCGGCCCGCCCCGGAGCCTCGCGGAACGGAGGCACGGCCCCCGGCCCGCCGTGACCATCGGGGCGCTTCACGGGTTTATGTGCTCGGGTGTAATGTGCAAGTCAACCACAGGGTGTCGGCGGCCCCGCGGGGTATGGGCGATTTGACACGGTCCGGCAGCCCGCCATCCTGCCCCGAACGGTGGCGGGAGCATGAAGTCATGGGCATCTGGAAACGGCCATTGCCGCCCGAGGTCTTCGCCGGGACGCATGCGACGACGCTGCCCGGCCTGCTTGGGATCCGGCTGGTGGAGATGGGTGAGGATTACGTCCGCGCCACCATGCCGGTGGACGAGCGCCATGTGCAGCCGGCCGGCATCCTGCATGGCGGTGCCAGCGTCGTGCTGGCCGAGACGGTCGGGTCGGTCTGCGGTGTGATGGCGCTGGAGGAAGGCTGGACGGTGGTGGGGCTCGAGGTGAATGCCAACCACCTGGCCGCGGTGCCGAAGGGCGACAGCGTGGAGGCAGTCTGCCGGCCGCTGCAACTCGGCCGCAGCGTGCAGGTCTGGCAGATCGAGATCCGGCGCGGTGACGGGCGGCTCAGCTGCGTGTCGCGCCTGACCACCGTGGTGCGGGAGGTGCGCGGCGGCCGGGCCGGGTGAGCGTGGATGCCGGGGCGAAACGCGATGGATCATGGGCCGTATTGGCTCCTCCTGCGCGGACGGCGTCCTGCCGCCCGTCCGGGAGGGCTGAGCTTGGCATCCAAATCCTTACCGGGTGGTTGCCCCGGTGGCGGAAGCGGCCCCACCCGGATGTCGCCGCGCGTGCCACTCGAAGGGGTTGCGCGGCGGGGGCGACCCGTTAGAGAGCGCGGGCTTCCGGGCCGGTGGCTGCCGTAGCTCAGTGGTAGAGCACTCCCTTGGTAAGGGAGAGGTCGAGAGTTCAATCCTCTCTGGCAGCACCATCCGAACCTCTTGGAATCATGCGTTTAGCCCGCTGGTCATTGACTAAGCGGGCTTTTTGGCACACAATCACTCACACATTCTGCTACACAAGTAGGACGCGATGGGGAAGCGGATAGCCGGGATTGGCAGTGACGCATTGCCGCCGCACGTTGGTCCAATCGGAGCTGCAAAGACCCTCACCTACAAGCGGCGATGGTCTACTTACGTGCGCCGGCTCCATCCAGACTTGGGGGAGTTCTTCCAGCGTTCTCTGAAGACCACCGACTCGCGAACAGCGTGGGCTTGCTACAGTCAGGTTGACCAAGAGTATCAGCGGCAATGCGACGCCTACACCACCGCCAAACCATCGAAGACTACGGATGCGTGGTTGCGTAGCCTGACAGTGGAACAGCGCGGGCAGGTGGTTGCGATTGCTGACGCACTCACGGCAGAGACATTCGGTCCCATTGAGGACGCTGAACTGGCAATGGCGCGCCTTGCCACCGAGTTTTTTCAATCTGAATGGGCCATATCCCGTCCCGCACCGCTAGCCCCATTGCCGGGGTCGAAGCTTCCTCCAGAGGCACAGGCTCGCATTCGAGACGCGATACGGACCGAAGTTCTGCGGACCACTAGCGACGCAGCTACCGCGCTTCTGGGCCTTGGCTACCCGGCTGAGGAACTACCGTTGAACGTCCGGATGGAAGCAGCGTCAGCCATCGGGGACGCGAAGGCGGACCAGCCTTTGAGTGCGGCGAAGCTGGTTGAAGCTTGGGCGGCAGAGTCTCAGCCGTCGCCAGCCACCTTAAAAAAATACGGTGGTGCCTTCCGCCGAGTGAGTGTGTTCCTAGGCTTCGATGACGTGAGGAGCATCACGGCTGACGATGTGGTGCGGTTCAAGGCGGCTTGCCTCGATGAGGGAATAAGCCCCGGTACGGTGCAGGATGATATTCTGAACGCGGGAGCAGTTTGTTCGTGGGCCGCGAAGAATCGTATGCTCCTAACCAATCCTTTTGCAGGGCTCGCGCCCCGCGCGCCGCGCCAAGGACCGGAGCCGCGCACACCCTACGACGACGATGAAGCAGCGCTGATTTTAGAGGCTGCACGGGCTGAAAGCGGTTGGCTACGTTGGATACCTTGGGTCCTCTGCTTCACGGGAGCAAGGATCAGTGAGCTTGTCGAAATGCGACGCCGTGACGTGCGGCAGGTAGATGCAGTTTGGATCTTCGATGTCAGCCCCAACGAGAAGCGGCAGGGCAAGAACGCCACTGCCCAGCGGATGATTCCGTTGCATCCGGCGCTCATCGGCGAAGGCTTCTTGGACTATTTGGCCACCCTCCCGGCTGACCCTGCTGCACCTCTGTTCCCGTCCATTCCACCCGATCCTTCAGGCTCGCGCGTAAGCCCGGCGACGACTCGTCATAGTGAATGGGTACGCGCTACGGTCGGCATCAAAGGCACCAATAAGGCGCCGGCACACTCTTGGCGCCATCGTATGGAAGATGAGTTGCGCAGGGTCCGCGCGTCAGATGAGATTGTTGATGCGATTACCGGACGCAATAACCCAAGGAACGCTGGCGCGGGTTACGGGAAGGGGTTTCGACGTATGCCGGGCGAAGTTTTGAAGGAACTTAGCAGGCTACGTTCCCCGATTTGACGGCCCTCGGTAAACCACGGAAAAGAACCGAGAAGCCCCTCGTATGGGAAAGAAACTTGTCACCCCGCCGGCGGGCGCGCGATTATTGAAACGACAGCACAGGTCGAAGCAGTGGCCTCTATACAGAGCGCCGCCAGTTGGCGCGTTGCGGTGCGGCGATGCTGTAGATTTAGAGCGAGCGCGAGCGATGCTCGGTGGTGAGCACGGACCTCTTTGAAACTTTCACCGGGAAACACATGCAAGATAAAGGCTTCTAACATTCGGTTAGCATCCGTCAGGCTTGGCTTCGTACCATCTAACGACTCATGGATGGCAGGGTCGTAGACCGCCTGCGCAAGGGAGATGATGACTTCTCGGCAAAGCAGTCCGATTGCCTGGAAATCCTCTTCAGCCGATGCCGTTTCAAGTTGCGCCCCCACTTTCGCCATTGCTCGGTCTACACGTTCCCACCCTGTCGACTCTCGCTGTCGGATAGGAAGCGATGGGCGCCGGGCTAAGGAGCCGATGGCTGGCGCGAAGAGCATCCGAACATATTTCCGCCGTTCCGCGTAGGAAGCCAGGTTGTCCTTCCAGTGGTGATACCAATGCCACAGGTCAGCGTGGGGATTAACATACTGCACCTCCGACGGCAGAGCGTCCCTTATGCGTGCCTCGCGGGCAACGTAGTAATCATTCGTGTCTTGGATACGTTCGCCACCGGTTGCGACCGAGATCATGGTCGCCCGCTGAATGATAAGATTTGACAGGAGTGCAACCGTGCCCGCAACACTTCCTTCGCGTCGTTCAACACGGATATCTTCAGGAGTTCTAAAGTCAGGATGACTGCTGCAGGCTGCTTCCGCAATCTCGTTTCCTGTCCTCCGGCGGTAGCCCCCTCAGAGCGTCATCGACCGGCGCTGGGGCATAAATCACTACCTCTTGGCTGTTCCAGCCTCGTCCTCGAAAGCCGCAGCCTTCGCCGTTAACGATGGAAACCTCACACGCGCTCAGCAGCATGGCCAAGTCAAACCGCTGCAGGTGCTGAAGGAATTGTTGTACGGCTTCAGACATGTTTTTCCCGCTTTAAGGCGGATTTCACCCGAGGTCATTATCCAAGGCGAAGCTAGAAATCGGACATTGAATCGATACCCGAGCTTCTAGATAGCAGGCAGTCTTCTCATTGCCGCGCCCACGCCGTTTTTGAGATAATGTTGCGTCAGACAGCGTTATACAGCAATTTTTTGCTATCATACATCCAGGATCCGGTAAACAGAGGCCCGGCTTATGCGAAGTTGCTCCGCGATGGCAGTTGCACCCAAGCCCTGGCTTTTCAAAGCGCGGATCTGATCGGCGCTGATCGAGGGCGGACGGCCTTGGTAGACGCCTTCCTGCTTCGCGCGGGCGATGCCCTCCATCTGGCGTTCCTTGCGGATCGCGGTTTCGAACTCAGCGAAGACGCCCAGCATCTGGAGGAAGGCACGGCCTGCGGCGGTCGAGGTGTCGATCGGCTGTTCGGTCGCCTTCAGCGCCGCTCCCTTGCTCTCCAGCGTCCGCACGATGGTGGCAAGGTCGGCGATGCTACGCGCAAGTCTATCGATGCGGGTCACGCACAGGGTGTCACCGGCGCGTATGAAGTCGAGGATGGTGGCGAGTTCACTCCTGCCTTCTGTGGTCGTCCCGCTGCGCTTCTCTGTTCGGATGACGGTGCAGCCCGTAGCCTTTAGGGCATCGATCTGGAGCGCCAGGTCCTGGTCTGTGGTGCTGACGCGAGCGTAGCCGATCATCGTACCCATGGTGTGCGCTCCACTGTCTCGTTTGGGTCTAGATCCATGCTTTCTAGTGTCTCGGAATTGCCGGAACAACCCTAAAAGAACATGGATAACGTCTCGTTGTCGTGTGCTGTCCGGGTATACCCAAAAACAACGGATTGGAACGTCGCTCGGCAGTGCTGCGAACTCGGACCAAAGGAAACGGGCGATTTGCAACTTGCGAGCGCTGAAAGTTGTCCCAGTGACGGGTGAGCCTGCAATGCTTCCGCAACGCTCGGCGGCCCGTTTACGACCGGCCGCAGTAACACTGATCCGGAGGGGACCCGTAGCGGGGGTAACCTGAGCGCCGCATGAGGACACAGGTGACGTACGGTCCTTTGAGTACACTTGAAGGGGGAGACGCGTAGTAGACCGCCCCTGGTCTGTCTCACCCCGTCACACATTTGTTCGTAATGGCTTCAGCGCCTAGCCCACTCATGGCGCGGGATGTAACCAAACTGTCCGCCAAGCAGCGCCGATTACCTTTCTCGGTTCCTGGCCGTCCCGGCTGACACTCACCCCCTCCAATCAGCACGAGAGAAAAACGTGAGGGTGGATGACCGGGATCACAGCGAGGCCTCTCGTGCGCCCGATGGGCGGGGAGCAGCAACAACCAACTACCGTGCCTGCCAAATGATTCAATTAGTTGATTCAATACCGAGGGCTGCTGTCGAACATGTGAGCGCCATTCGGCCCGCCGGTTCGTATACGCTTTATGAAACTGCGGCGAAGCTGGTGATCAATCAATCTTGGCTCCGTCAAGAAAAGGTAGGAGGAAATGAGGTGCATCATGTTTGTTAGATGTATCGTCATCGTATTGACAATCATGGTCTTTACTTCCTCGTTGGCACAAAACTTCCTTTACGATCCTAATCATATAACATCCGGTGCTCAAATAGAGGCTCTTGACGGGCTTGGAATCGCCGATACCGGTCCGATACGAAGTATTGTCGCAACTGCGCTCAACATGATCAAGGACTTCGAAGGCTGGTCTGCGGCAGCGTACAACGACGCCGCATCATATTGTACTAATTGGCTACGGACATTTGGTCGCTAAGAAACCGTGCGCTGCAGCGTTTGCTGAATTGCAAGCGTATGGGCAACCAATGTCTCGGACCACCGGAAGCTTGTTGCTTGAGGCGGATACGCGGATAGCCCGGGCGGCTGTGAATAATCTCCTGCAGGCTCCGTTAGATGATGCACAATTTGGCGCTCTGGTTTCGTTCACCTTTAATGTTGGGATTGGTGCATTTTCAAGGTCTCGTCTTTTGAGACTTGTCAACAATGGCGAGTTCGAGGGTGCAGAAAGGGAGTTCATGCGGTGGGTTAAATCGAATGGAAGGGTCCTTGACGGTCTCGTTACAAGAAGGAGTTGCGAATCCGCGATGTTTCGCGGCGATGTCAATATTTCTTCTCCCCGCTTTCGGCGTCAGGATTGCGGGCAACTCGGGGCGGCACCTGACGCCGAGGAATTGCTCGACATCAGGACTGGCAGACCATGATGAGAAGGCTAAAAATTACGAGCCTTGCGTTTTTCGCACAGTTCGCGGCCATGGGCGTCGTTAGAGACGCACAGGCTCAGATGTCGTGTATCCAAGAATATGCACAGAACGGGGGAATGGCATTAGGGTTCGCGCCATCTGACGTAGAAAAATTTACTAATACAAATCTCGAATGCGCTCAGGCGCAATGTGAATAATTTGGCCGTTGTGCCGTGTCCTTCAGTATCAAAAGTTCAATCTAATTATGTAAACGGACGAGAATACGTTCTGTACAACCCAGTGTGGGTTCGTGAGGTGGTAGGATTAAATATTAGAATCACGATTCTGCCAACAACAGAACTTTAGAACTGAGGCAATAATTATCTTTGGACATGAGCTTGGCCATTTGGTGCTAAATCATTTCGGCACAAGGTCTTATTTGTCGCGACTGGATAAAGAGCTGGAGGCCGATGCGATATCTGGGTGCATCGCGGCCATCATGAACGCTCGGTCGGAGGAACTTATCGACATCCTTGATAGATTGCGTCCAGACACCGACAACTACTATCCAAGTCGGGATCGCTCCGTCGCAGCAGCGACCCGCGAATTTGAACGATGCAGGCCGCCACCAATTCCCATGTCTCAAGGGCGGCCATCGGTCAGGACGTACCTAACATTTTTCGATTATGACCGATCGGACCTAACAGCTCGTGCTCGGCAAATCATTGCAGAGGCTGCATCTAATGCGCGTGCTTTGGGTAGTAACGTTATCGAGGTTGCAGGCCATGAGGACTCGTTTAATCAGCCTTTCTACGCGCAACGAGTTTCGCAGCTTCGTGCTGATTCCGTGGCCGCTGAGTTGATACGGCAAGGTGTTCCGCGACAAAGAATCGTTGTAAGTGCGTACGGGAGCAGTCGACCATTGGTGCCCGAGGCAGACGGTGTAAGGGAACCTCAGAATAGGCGGGTAGAGATTGTTCTGCGATGAGATGAACTGCCCGGCACGGGGCAGCGTGTCGGAGAATAATGCGTTTTGGGGCTTGCTTCGGATAGGGCTCGACCATCGTCTGAGGCATCGATTTCAAACTCGGCGTTGCGCATACATCGCGATTGATTTCACATCCTAAGCGCTGCGCGCGAGGCCGTCGGATGGTGGGTAGGTCGGCGTGGCGCTCGTTGGCGCATTCCGCGAGATATAAGGCAAATGGTCGCGCTCGCCGTCGACAGCATCCGCTCGACGATGAGATTCCTGAACGCCTGTGCATACTGAGTCATTCTCGAACACCAGCGCTCCCTCGTTCCACGGTTCTAAGCGCGCGAGAACTGCTGTGATGCAGGTAGGCACCGCGCCACTTAAACGACCAACTCCGCAGTTCCCTAGGGCCAGAAACTGATCATGGAGCACTGAAAGACAACGCTCCCAGACTGGCGCATAATTGAGTTTGGAGGGACCGAACCCATAGAGTCGGGGGGCAGTTGAGAGGGCGACAGGTGCCGCGCGGGGTGGAAATTACAGCCGGAGAAGGTGCCCTGACGGGCACCCGCAGCCGCTTAAAGTATTTTCAATCAGGGGCTACTTTCTGACCCACGCCACCGACTCGAAGGCCAGTGCCTCGCCGAGCAGCCAGAGCACAGCCTCGGCGGTGTTGCGGTAGATCGCTGCAACGTTGCCTCTCCTGCGAGCACGCTCTACCCGACCAAGGCCCGCACGGTGGCGGAACTTGGCGCGCGGAGTCATGGGTTCAGGAAGATCGTCGTCTTGCTCCACGCCATAGATGGTCCTGCTCGTCTCGGCGTTCAGCCGGCGGAGTTGTTCAGCGAGTTTCGCATTGGCGTATTGGGCTTCAGCGATGCGGAGGTCAGCGAATGCGATCCAATCGCCACTTTCGACGCGAACTCGAGAGATCGTTGGACCAAACGCGGCGGTGAGAGCGTCGGAGAGTGCGGCGGGCGCGGACGAGGGGACGCGCAGCCACGAGAGCGGGCTACCAGGAACGCGAGCGAGCCGGAGTTGGCCCGATGGACCATCGGGCGGCGGGCTAGTTTTATCGCTAAGCCCCCTCTCCGTGCTATGAGATAGTCCTATAGCATGGAGAGGGGGCTTACCCCCTGTCAGCGCCGCCAACTTCCGCGTCGCGCCTTCCAGCTTGTCCGTCAGACTGACCGACACCTCATCATCGTCCACCTGAGATCGGCAATCCTTCTCCACAGCTTTCGCGTTCTTCCACAGGTCAGGCGCGAACTTCGCCAATCCTCCAGCCGACGAAGGCACTACACCGCCCCCCGCAACGGCACGGGCAACCGCCACGTCGAAGCGATCCACGATCACGTCGTCCCAATAAACCACTTCATCAACCTGCATCCCGCGCGGCAGTTCCCCCATCACGAACAGGACGCATGGCTTGTCAGCGGTCCGATGAACCGGCCTAATCCGCCCATCCGCCTGCATCGACTGACCCCATGTGATCTGGCGATAGACCCGGTCGCAGCGTTCATCCGGCATCAGTTGAGCCCCCGTGGTGGCAGGCATCGCACTATCCTGCGTATGGACCCTGTAGCGCTTCACAGGCGCCTTCTTGAATCCCTGCGCGTCTGGTTCCACGTCCGCCCAATCGCGGTCCTCATGGCCCCAGAGCGAGCGAGCGAGATCACTGAACTGCTCTGGCGTAGCTTGCGGCCGACCGACCACGAACCCGACCTTCACGTCCTTCCAGCGATCCATACCCGCCAAGGCATTGAACCATCCGACGCTGCGCCACGCCGCCGGGTCCTCCGGCACAGCGTACAAGTCGTCATCCTTGAACCGCTCGCCCAGCGCCTCGGCTGTTCCCTTGTAGGTGATGATCATGGTCTCACTAATCGCAGCACCGTTCACCGCCATCGCATGGCGAATGAAAGCATTTAGGTCACTCTGGTGCTTTGCGACGCGCTTCGTCTCCGCCATATCCCTCCCGTACCCTACCGCCCAAGTTTTCGAGAAGCTGGTTCCCCGCACCTGTACGACCCTGACGTGAGGCGACCACCCGCAGGTGACGTCGATCACCTCTTCATCGCGCAGCCCAGGCCACCAGCGGCGGATGATCTCGGGGTCGAGGTCGGCGTCGAGGAACAGCGTCGGGATGGTTTCCCATTTTTCCAACGCGCTCGGCGTCCTCGCACGGCGGAACCTGACCTGACCCCCTCGCACCGAAACTTGGCCGGTCATTGTCGCCACGGTCTTCGCCGCCTCGACCTTGAAGACATCGAGCAACGCGCGGAACACCACGACCCGGCTGTTCACCTCCCCGACCTTGGCTAATGCCTTGCTCACCATGGCATCGCTGTGCCCCCCACCACCGATGGCGAGGTCTACGTTGACGCGACATTTGGCTAAGAGCGTCCTTAGCCTGTCCATCTCCCTCTCGGGCATGGTGATCGCGCTGGGGGGAAGTATCCGGCGCTGTCTGCATGTTCCTCGCACGCTTCCAGCATCACGGTGAACTGCTGCCATAGTGCCATCAATCCCGCCGTGGCAGCCGGCAAAACCCGTTGGTTGATGAGCACACCATCGAGCTTCACGTTATCCAGCACCTGCCACTTGATGCCGCGAATCGTCTCCAGCTTGAGGTGAGACACCGCCTTCCCCTCGTTGGCCAGCGAGCCCCAGAAACTTTCGTCAATCACAACGAGATTGGGATTCCGCACGCCGCCGGGGAGACGATGAGGCAGCGTGTCCACCGCCATCAGGTAGATGGCGCGGGTGTTGGTCTTCTCCACCGCCTTTAAGCGCTCGCGCTGCTCGATGAACGGGCAACCATCGTAGAACGGGCATTGCGTGCCGGCATCCTTATCGAAGCACAGTTTGCCCGTGTCGCCCCCCGCGCGCTGGACCTCGCTGACCACCCCCGCACGTTTACACATCGTCGGCTCTTTGGTCCGTGTGTCCAAGTGCGTGCGTCCGATGATGTGGATGATCTCGACCCACTCGCCCGGACGCTTTGCGCTTTCCCGTTCCAACGCCTCGCGAATTTCCTCCAGCACGGCGTGTGTCGGTGCTGCATAGAGGATCGTCTGGCACGGTGAATCGAGGAGACGGGCGACGACGCCGCGGGTCTTACCAACCCCCGTTGTTGCCTTCACCGCCATCAGCGGTGGCGGAGGAACCTCCACGCCTTCCTTACCGATTGCCGCGATCACGGCGTCATTGTGCTCGGTCAGCCGGGCGAAAAAACTGTCCAGTGATTCGTCAAGCGCCGTGATAGCGGTATCAGCGGTGGGGAACCTTGGCGCTGGCACGCCGTATGGCGTCGCTTGGACCGTCGCAAGCGTCGTGGCACGGTACCACTTCACCGCACGAGGGATACCTGCCGCTTCGGTACTGAGGTAAGCGGCCGATCGCTCGGGACCCCATTTCGCCGCCAAGAGAGCACGCTCGATCCGGTCTGCAAGTGCGTCATCGTCTACCGACAACTCTCGCGCACGGAATGCCGCTTTTGCCGCATCCACAATCACGTCGTGGCATTCGGCACCGAACCGCTTGAGCACCCCTGCGACGCCTTTGACGCCAACACCGGACCCGATGATCTGCTGATCTCGGTTGCGCCGTTCACCTTCCGGCTTCCACGTCTCTGGCACATCAAGGTACAGGGTGTCTTCCTGGCCTCGGATTACGCCGTACCGCTTCCCCGCCGGCACAGGGTCCGACACACCCCCGGACAGTGTCGGGTTGCCGAGAAAGATGAAGTCTGCGGGGCTGTAAGGCGCCGGATCAAGTAGCTTCGCGTCCGCGAACTCGTTCTGGTACTTCACCCAGCGTTCTAATTGGAGGCACGTCCTGCCTTCGGCGCCGAGCCAGAACGCTAGGTGCAGCTTCACCTTTCGCGTCGTACCGGCGGAGTGTGAGTGATGATACCAGCACGACACACCCTTCAGGGCACCGATGCGACCTAGGGCGAATCTGACGATCTCCTCGGGGTCAGTCTCGACCGACATGCCTTCAGGTAACGGCAGACTGTCGATATCGAGGACCATATAGGGGACCACGCGGTCGCGGATGGTAGCGGGCTCGTTCGGCTTCGGTGTCGAGCGGCGGCGCATGTTGCCGGTGTCGGTGCCAGGGATGATCTCACCGTGGACGACGCAACCGCCCACCTCACTGGCGTAGGACAGCAACTCCGCAAAGCGGTCGACTCGGTGACGGGGAGCGTCCACCCTTTGAAGCGGGAGGGCCGGAAGTCGCCAATCTCGGCGAACAGTGAACCGTCATCGTGGCGAACTAAGGTCTTCGCCATTGAAGTGATATTACCTGCCGCGTCGCGCGGCTGGAGGATGGTCAGGGTGGGGGCGTGCCTTCGCCACATAATATGGGCATCTATGTATTCTGGCCTGTAACGAGATGGAAGCGCCGCCAGCCACGGAGCGCAGACGGACTAAAGCAGTGTCAACGTCATGATCACATCATAACAGATTCGCGGAAGTGGATCGAGCGATTCCTGATCGAGTCTTCAATGAGAACCGCTGCGTGCCCTTTCTCCTCAACTGGATTGCGAGGAGGTCTGCGCCAAAGATGACGAAAGCCGGTTCCGCTGGGTCGGCCCATCGCGACTTCATATGTTATATGTTAGCTCCTCGCCGCCTGGGTTGCATCGGTACGCCGGCGGTTCTTGGTGCGACCCGCTCCCCACTGGGTAGCCGGGTTAGGTCCACCGTTGGTGGCTTGATGGATCTTGCCATCCAGGATCAACCGCACCATGGTGCCCGAGACCCCTTGGTCCTCGGTTGCTAGACTGATGGTGCGGGTGTCGGCCCAGACGGCTAGAATCTGCGCATGAGTCAGGGGACGGGCCGGCAGCGACTCATAGGCGTTCCGCCCGTCGTGCTGCGCTGTTTTCGCCGCGCTTAATGTGGCCATCCAGGATGTCTTCAAGCTTGATGAACGCGTCCGTGATATTGCGCGGTTGGAGTTCTGGGAATTCCTTGCGACCGCGCGATTTGCCAGCGTCCTTGTGGAGTGCTGCTAGTGGTTCGCGCTAGACGGATGGTACCCGTCGGATTCGGCCGTGGCGTTCCACCTCACCGATATGCAGGCGGGACTCTTCCGTCTGTCGTTGACCGCTGGACTCGGTTGGCGCTCGAACAAGAAAGCCATGCTGTCCCTGAGTCGCATGTACGGAAACGGCTCGGTTCAAAACGGTAAGTAGGTAGCGACGCATGTCGATCTGGAACGGTATTCTGACGGTGAGCGTCAGCGTGGGCGTCCTAATGGTGATGTTGAACCTTGCAGATTTTATTGTGAGACCGTTTCAAAGACAAGCCATCCAGACATTTTTGGAAGAACTCACACTTTGGATCGATGATATAAATGAGAACAACCTGTCGTCGCGCTTACATGACGAAGATTACCAATTTCTTATTTTGATAGTGACATGGTGGGTCGCCTGTGCGCTTCAAACAGCGGCATTGGCTTTTTCTATTAAATTAGGAGACGACACAAAGACTGCCTGGAAACTGCTATTCATTTATTTCTTATGGATTTTTGTGGCGCTTTTAATTCGCCGTCGGGGTTTGATGGGGTTTATTAAGTGGGCCAGTGAGGCTCGTCGCCGCAGTAGGCGATGGCTGTTGTTTTTTTGAGCCTGTTGGGATCCTCGATAGTTTTGGTAGGCAGCTATATTATAATAAGTTTATTCGGAATTTTTATGAACATTGCTCTCGGATTCTTGCCGTCTGCGGGATTAAGAGAGTATCCTCAATATATAAGTTTCTTGTTGGCGCAAATCTACTTCGCATATATGCTCAATGTGCTACTTTGCAGCGCTGTTATCGCAAATCTTTCCCTGGGCAATAGGGACGGGATCACTTTTTCTGTCATTCGGTTTGTATCAGGTATTCTTTGGCGAATTGTCGAATTTCAAAAGGCGCAGTTGCAGCCCTGGTAGCGATGATAACGGCAGTGCTGACCTTAGTCAAAATTCACGTTGGCTAGTGGTTCGCGCTAGACGGATGGTACCCGTCGGATTCGGCCGTGGCGTTCCACCTCACCGATATGCAGGCAGGACTCTTCCGTCTGGCGTTGACCACGAGATCTGCGATCAGGTTTTCCAAGTCGCCCATTAAGCGACCTTCGGCGCCTCGGCGGCGGCATCCTTCGCGGCCTTCTCCAGCATTCCAAATGCGCGTGCTAAGTGCTGCAATCTTCGCCAGGATAGCGTTCAGCTGTTCTTGTAGGTTCATGGGATAATTCCTCCTGCCTTGTGTCGTATTTAGTCAGGAGGGAATTGATCCTGCGATCTGTGCTCGTCGGAAACAGTTGGTGGGCGGTGCCCAATAGGTCAGGTCAAAGGGTTGAAGGGGCTATACACCCGGGGTTAGAGCTAGGTGTTGGTTCAGACCTCCCTCCAGGAAGGGCGTGACGCTAATGTTCCGAGATCCGATAGTGAATATCGTCGCTGCCTATCTTGAGTCATTGCTTGATGGCCTCAACAGGCTGAATACACGGCCGGCGATGTCGGTAGCGGTACACGTCCAGGAAAGCTCTAGGGGGCTTTTACCGTGCAAGTGGTAACGAGGCTGAGCCGGACGGTGCTGTTACGCCTGCGGTCGCTGCCGAAGTCCTACGCACGCTTGCCCAGACGCCCGTGTTGCATAGTGCCGGACAGCAGATAAAACTCGGTAGCGTTTGGAAACGGGTTCCTTCCAAATTGCGCCGTGCTTTACCGATGATGGATAAGAACGACAGTCTGCTTACAGCAACTCAGAGTCTCCGTAGAGCAGTATCTTCTGGCGCTGTCGGCGTGCTCTCATCGCCAAACGAAGACATCTCAACGGCGGTAGCAGCATTTCAAAAAATAAATGAGTTCTTAAATAGTCCTAGTATTGCCTTCCAGCGTATTTCACCGGAACTTCAGTCTGGAAAAACGAATGCTCTGCTGGATGTTGGCATACTTTCGCGGCTGGAAGCGCGCGGCACGCTTTCAAAACTAGCGCAGGCCGTTCCCGAGCAAAGAATCGCCCCTGCGCAGTTTGAAGTTCGCGACGGACGGCTCGTGCTAGTCAAAAAGAGCAGTGAGGCGGGGATCGAGGACCGAGACAATGCGGAGGTAGCGAGGCAGGAGTTGATCAGCCGGGGCGGCAGATTGCTTATGGATCTTGCAGCTTCGAACTGCGATCGTCGACTTATCGCTGAGCTGCAATACCTCCACGATCTGCTTCGTGACGACCAGAACGTCATTCGCGTCGCTATGGCAAATCAGAGCGTGGAAGTGGTTGTGAAGGGCTATTTGAGCGAGTTGCCAGACATCACCGGCAATCTGTTGGGCACCTATTCACGTTGGGTGTCCGCCTACGTTGCACAGTTTCCTGATTGGCAACGCTTCACTGAGAACGACATCATTGATCAGCTTGATGAACGTGATCTCCTGCCGTTAAAGGAAGGAGCGAAGAAGATTGCTGATGAGCGGAGCGCACACCGGAGCTAGCCGATCCAGAGGTTCCGCAGACAATCAGACACCTTGCTGAGTTGAGAGCATCACCTGGTAGGGCGGCAAAGCGCGCAGCGTTCGCAACGCTTCGCACCCTCGAGAACCTGGTCAGCAAGACTATAAATTCTTGCGATTAGTGCTGCTGGTGACATTGCCACAGAAGCCAAGGATCAGATCAAAAAGCCGCTTGGCAAAGCTGTCGCCTACACCTTGGTGGTAGCGGTGCTTGGTGGAGTGGCGAACATCACACCTGTCGTTAGCAGGATTGGTGAGATGAAATGGCTCGCTGACGTTCAGCGGATCATTGAAAACAGGCAAGAAGGATCTGCTTGGCCCTGAGTGACGCTAGCAACCCGAAACCACCAGGCGCTTGTGTGACGCGATGCTGATGCTGCATTGGTGGCGCCTGCGGGTTTCTCCCGCTTTGGCTGTGAGTTTTCCGTTAAGCACGCCCATGCGGCACGACAGCCTCATGCTCACACCCATACGGTAGTCGTGGCACCGAAAAAACTATCTCTTGTGGGGCTAAGACAGCAATGGCCAGGCAGGTGTGGCTGGACGACGAGGGTGACGAGGACGACACTGAGCAGTCGGCGGTAGCCGCTGATCTTGATCGAGAAATTAGACGCAAGCTTTTCAGCATCTTGCACGACGGTCTTCTGCCGAATTTGCCTGCGGATGCCGATAGGCGAGACCCCAAAGTGTTCGCATATATCGCGGTTGACTGTTTAATGAACCAATCGGAGCAGGTGATCGCCTTGCTGCAGGCATATCGAGACAGCTGACACTTTGGGCCTGGTAGCAACGTCGGTTGTCTTGTCACACCTCATCTGTGCTGCTGCTCCTGAGAGCCCCGCACAGGGGCTGGGCCGCGCTGCTGTGCGTGAGGCTGTGCTGTAGGGGCTTGGCGCTGTGACCCTGCTAGGGCAGCCGGGCTATTCCGCAGTATCCACATGTCCATCCCCACACCATACTGCGAGCGTCACAACTTTGCGCTTGCAACCTTCGTGCGGTGTTCTGCGTATGTTCTCGCCATGCGGAAGCAGCTCACCGTGACGGACTTGGGGCTAGGTGAGGGCGTGTGCGTGCAGTGCAGGTGCCGCCAGCGCACCTTCAGTCGTGACGAGCTGATCGGCCTCCTGGGTGGCAGTACGCCGTTGGAGAACATCGGGCTGCGGCTACGCTGCTCGCAGTGCGGCGAGAAGCCCCGCCACGCCTGGCTGACCTATGCCTGGAAGCGACGGTACGAGACTGACTAGGAGCCCCTCCAGGCGCACGCTTACCACGCCTTTCGCGAATTGGTCACCTCACCCAGGATGGCACACACAGCGGCACACAATTTACCATCGCCCGTTGTGCGTTCTATAGTCAACGGCTTGAATTGTATATATATTCTCCGACCGACCTCAGAACATGCAGAGTTCAATCCTCTCTGGCAGCACCATTCTCGCTTGCACCCGAACATCCTCGCCGGGGCGGCCTTCGCCCAGGACCTGACCGGAACGGCGTTGCGTCGACGCAGCCTGGGTTGTAGCGGCTGATCCCGCCGGCGACGCCTGGCTGGCGGCGGAGGACGACGGAAATGCGGGGCCGCAGGGTGCGAGGGGCGATCGCGGCGACGCTGGTCGAGGCCGGGCCTCAGCGCAGCGGCGGGAGCCCGACCCGGGCGCCGGCATCCCGGCATCCTCGACAGCCAGACTGCCCGGGCAGCCGAAGGGGGACCTCGGATGGACCCGGTCGGCCGCCAGGACGCCGGCAAGCGGTACCTGCTGACCGACGATCCCCCGCCTGCCGCTGCGCGTCGTGGTGAACTCGGCCGGGATCCAGGCCCGCGACGGCGCCGTCCTGGCGATAGTCCGGCCTGCGCGCGCGGCCCGACCCTAGACCTGGCCTGGGCTGATGCCGGCTATCTCGCCCGGCAGGCCATGCCGCCGTTGCCGTCGTGCCGGGCCTGCGCATCGAGATCGTCAAACGCCCGCAGCCCACTGCATGGCAGCGCCTGCCAAGGCGTCGGGTGATTGAGCGGACCTTCGCCCGGTTTGGCCGCAGCCGCCGATTGGCCAAGGAGGACGAGGACATTGTCGAGGCCGCCCCCGCTTTCATCCACCCCGCCACCAGACAGCTCATCGTCCGACCGCGCGCCAGACCATCACCCGTTTGGGTCAGGCTCTCAGTCGTCCCGCCCACCCGGCGTCTCGTCGGTGACCCCGGGCGGGTCCGGGTAGAGGTCGGACGGCACCTTGGCCTTCGGGTTCCGCGTCGTCGTCCCGTCCTGCACCTTCGCGGCGGTGGTCTTCGCGGCCGGATCGGCGCTGTTCATCCGCTCCGCGCTGCCCTTCGGTGGTTCGGCCATCGGCAGATGCTCCCTGTGCCGCCTGCCAACGCGCCTGCCCGGCCATGGCTGCGCCGGGCTATGCTGCGCCGGGCAGCGGCAACCGCAGGAGGAACCGGCCATGACCGCGGATGTCGCCGAGACCGCGCCCGAGGCGGCCGCCCGGCTGCTCGGCATCGCGGGTCCCACCTTGCTCCGCCTGGTCCGCAGCGGCGCCCTGCCGCCTGGAGGCCTTGCTGTCCGTCGCCGCGCTGATTGCCTGGCGCGACCGTCAGGCCGCGCGCCGGCGGGAGGCGCTGGCCGGCCTCGCCGCATTGTCGGAGGCGCATGACCTCTGACGACCCCATGCCGGCCGGCACCGCCGTGCTCGATGCCTGCATCCTGTTCCGCGGCCGGCTGACGGATTTCCTGCTGCGCCTGGCCGAGGCCGGGCTGTTCGACCCCGCTTGGTCCGGCGCGATCGAGGCGGAATGGATGCGTGCCCTGCAGCGCCGCCGCGGTGTCCCCGCGACCGTGCTGGCGGCCCGCCGGGCAGCGCTGGCCGAAGCCTTCCCCGGCGCCGCCTGCGAGCCGGAGGCGGACCGGCTCGCGGCCATCCGCGCGCTGTGCCGCAGCGAGGCACAGCGCAAGGACGCGCATGTCGTGGCCACGGCGCTGGCGGCGGAGGCACGCTGGATCGTCACCGACAACACCGGCGACTTCCCACGCTGGCTGCTGGCGCCGCTCGGGCTGCAGGCACTCCGGCCGGATGCCTTCTGCGCGGCGCTGATCGGCCTGGATCCCGCGCGCGTCCTGGCCGCGGCGGCGGCGCATCGCGCCGGGCTGCCGCCGGGACCGGGCTATCCCGCGCGCCTGGCGGAGCGGCGCATGTCCCTGGCCGGCATGGCGCGCTGGCTGGCGACGCAGCCGGGCTGGGCCTGATACCCGCCGAATCAGGGTCCGACCTGCGGCCCAAGGGCCGAGGCAGCGGATCACGCCCGCCGCTGGTGCGGCAAAGCCACGCCGCGCGGAGGCGCGAAGGTGGAACCTTCCTGCGCTGAGTACAGGCCAGCGTCCGCCTACCCCAGGCTGCGCCGCGCCTCGGTCGCCAACTGGTCGGCCCGCTCGTTCATGGGGTTGCCGGAATGGCCGCGCACCCAGCGCCATTCCACCTGATGCGGCTTGGCGGCGGCCAGCAGCCGCTGCCAGAGCTCCATGTTGGCCACCGGGTCCTTCGCCGCGTTGCGCCAGTTGTTGCGGACCCAGCCGTTGATCCAGCGGCTGATGCCGTTCCGGACATATTCGCTGTCGGTGTTCAGCACGACCTTGCAGGGGCGCTTCAGCGCCTCGAGCGCGCTGATCGCCGCCATCAGCTCCATCCGGTTGTTGGTGGTCGCCGGGTCGGCGCCGGACAGCTCGCGCTCTGCCTCGCCGAATTTCAGGATCGCCGCCCAGCCGCCCGGGCCGGGATTGGGCTTGCAGCCGCCGTCGGTCCAGATCTCGACGGGCTGGGCATCCTCAGACGCCAAGGGAAGCGGGCCCTTCCGCCCCGGCGAAGAAGCGCAGCTTGCGCAGGTATTCCAGCGGATCCTTGCGGGTGACCATGGCCCCGGGCGGGGTCGTCATCCAGTCGTACAGCCGGGTCAGCAGGAAGCGCAGCGCCGCGCCGCGGCACAGCACCGGCAGGGCCGCGCGTTCCGCCGCCGCCATCGGCCGCAGGCGCTGATAGGCGGCCAGCAGCGCATGCGCCTTGGTCACGTTGTAGGACCCGTCCGGCTCGAAGCACCAGGCGTTCAGGCAGACCGCGAGGTCGTAGGCCAGCAGGTCGGTGCAGGCGAAGTAGAAGTCGATCAGGCCGGAGACCCGCGGCCCGCCCTCGGCCTCCAGGAAGAAGACGTTGTCCGGGAACAGGTCGGCATGGATCTGCCCGACCGGCAGGGCACCCGCGGCCGGCCAGGTCGCCAGAATGCCGGACAGCGCCGAGTCCAACTCGGCGACCAGCCCGGGTTGCACCGCATCGCCGCCCGCCCGGCAGCGGTCCAGCAGCGGCGCCCAGGCCTGCGGCCCGAGGCCGTTGGGCCGGACCTCCTCGAAATCGGACCCGGCCAGGTGCAGCCGGGCCAGCGCCGCGCCGAGCGGCGCGCAATGCTCCGGCCGGACGCGGCGCGGCCAGACGCCGGCCAGGAAGGTGCAGATCGCGGCCGGCCGCCCCGCCAGTTGCCGCAGCGCCACGCCGTCGGTCGCCTTCACCGGCAACGGGCAATCGATGCCGCGGGCCGCCAGGTGCTCCATCAGCGCCAGGAACCAGGGCAACTCGCGCGGGTCCACCCGCTTCTCGTACAGCGTGAGGATGAAGTCGCCCGACGCGGTCTTCAGCGCGTAGTTCGAATTCTCGACACCCTCGGCGATGCCGCGGAAGGCCCGCAGCGCGCCGAGCGGGTAGTCGGCCAGGAAGGCGCGCAGCGCCTCGTCGGTGACTTCGGTATAGACGGCCATGCTGGGCTTCTAACGCGAGCGTGCCGCCACGCCCATGCCCCATGGCGGCCTGCGTTCATGGCCGAACGCTTCACCGCTGTCGGTCATTGCCGTCCGAGCAGGATTGGGCATCCGGGCGTTCACGCCGGTCCGCGATCTGCCGCGAGCGCCGGCTCAGGCCTGCTGCAGCCCGGCCGGCAGCTTGAAGGTGATCCGCTCCTCGGCCACCACCACCTCCTCGATGGCGATGTCGAAATGCTCGGCCAGCCGGGCGAGCACCTCCTCGACCAGCACCTCAGGCGCGCTGGCGCCGGCGGTGATGCCGACGCTGCCGAGCCCGGCGGTCAGGCCGAGGTCGAGGTCGCGGCCACGCTGCACCATCACCGCCTTCGGGCAGCCGGCGCGCTCCGCCACCTCGACCAGGCGGAGGGAGTTGGAGGAATTCGGCGCCCCCACCACCACCATCAGCGCCACCCGCTGGGCGATCGCCTTCACCGCGGCCTGCCGGTTGGTGGTGGCGTAGCAGATGTCCTCCTTCGCCGGGGCATGCATTTCCGGGAAGCGCTCCCGCAGCGCGGCCACGATGCCGGCGGTGTCGTCCACCGACAGGGTGGTCTGGGTGATGAAGGCCAGCGGCCGGTCCGCCGGCACCGCCACCAGCCGGGCCTGCGCCTCATCCTCCACCAGCGTCACCGTGCCCTCCGGCAACTGGCCCATGGTGCCGACCACCTCCGGGTGCCCGGCATGGCCGATCAGCAGGATGTGCCGGCCGCGGGTGAAATGCTGCTCGGCCTCCCGGTGCACCTTGCTGACCAGGGGACAGGTGGCGTCCAGGTAGAAGAGGTTGCGGCGGGTCGCCTCGGTCGGGACCGATTTTGGCACCCCATGCGCCGAGAAGACCACCGGCGCGTCGTCCGGCACCTCGTCCAGCTCCTCGACGAAGATGGCGCCCTGGCGTTCGAGGCTTTCGACCACGAACCGGTTGTGGACTATCTCGTGCCGGACATACACAGGCGCGCCGTAGCGGCGGATCGCCTCCTCGACGATCTTGATGGCGCGATCCACGCCGGCGCAGAAGCCGCGGGGTCCGGCCAGCAGGACATTGAGGCGGGGCTTCCCGCCACCGGCTGGGCTGGTGATCTGGTTCATCGGTCGGATCTCGCTCGCAAGCCGCGGGTTGCCGTGCCGGCCGGCCGGCGGGCAGGGTGCGCAAGGCCGCACACTAGCCGCCGCGGCTTCGGGCTCAAGGGGGAAGATGGGGATGCGTTGGAGGTTTGTCCTGGTCGCGCTGCCGCTTTTGGCGCTCGCGGCGTGCAGCAACACGACCAATACGCGGCTTCCGGTGGCCTGCCCCCGGCCCGGGATCCTGGCCGAAGGCGCCGATCTCACCCGCTACCGGCCGGGCGCGGTGCGCGACCTGACGACGCTGGAATGGGATGCGCGGATCGCCGGGATCAGCGGCGGCTGCAACCCGGGCCGCAGGAACGCCAGCATCGAGGTGACGCTCACGGCGAATTTCGGCCTCGAGCGCGGCGCCGGGACCGAGGGGAGGGTCATCGACCTGCCCTGGTTCGTCGCCGTGGTGGACAACCGGGACGAGCGCATCCTGTCCCGGCGCGCCTTCACCGAACGGGTCACCTTCGCCCGGAACGAGACCCGCACCACGGTCGAGAGCGGGCCGATCAGCCTGTCCCTGCCGGTCGGCGAGGAGCGCCGGGCCAATGACTACCGGATCTACGTCTCCTTCGACCTGAGCCCGGAGGATTTCGCCTTCAACCTGCGCCGCGGGCCGCGCTGAGGCCCGATCCCACACCGTCTTTTGCGGCGCGGCAGTTGCGCGGCTCGGCCGCTCCGCGGTAGACGGAAGCACCCGCTGATCCCGCGCGGGAGAGAGGAGGGTCCGCGCCGCGGACCACCCCCGCCGAAGGCGCAACCGGCCCCCGGAAACGCTCAGGCACATGAACCGCGCGGAGAAGGGGCCTCTGGAAAGCCTGCCGCCCGCATGGGTGGCGGCACCGACGGAGTAAGGCCCTGAAGCCAGGGGGCTGAATCTCTCAGGTCACCGGACAGAGGGGGGCCACGGACTATCAACTCACGCCACGGTTCCGTGGCCGGGGGACCCGTGGCCGAAACCGAATCGCTTCTCGAGACCCCGCTCGGCGGGCTGCACCGCGCGCTCGGCGGGCGGATGGTGGGCTTCGCCGGCTATGCCATGCCGGTGCAGTACCCGGCCGGCATCATGGCCGAGCACCTGCACTGCCGCGCCGCCGCCGCGCTCTTCGACGTCTCCCACATGGGCCAGGCCGAACTGATCGGCGAGGGCGCGGCCGCGGCGCTGGAACGCGTCACCCCCGCCGACGTGCAGGGGCTGAAGCCCGGCCGGCAGCGCTACGGCCTGCTGATGACGCCCGAGGGCGGCATCCATGATGACTTCATGGTGGCCAACCTCGGCGACCGGCTCTTCCTCGTCGCCAATGCCAGCCGCAAGCACCTCGACTTCCCGCTGATCGAATCCGTGCTTCCCGCCGGCGTGACGCTGCGGCCGCTGCCCGACCGCGCGCTGCTGGCGCTGCAGGGGCCGGGGGTCGCGGCGCTGGCCGAGTCGCTGGCCCCGTCCCTCGCCGCGCTCTCCTTCATGGGGGTCGCCAGGGCCGAGATCGGCGGCATCCCGGTGCTGGCCTCTCGCTCCGGCTATACCGGGGAGGACGGCTACGAGATCAGCGTCGCCGCCGAGCGGGCCGAGGCGCTGGCGAGGCTGCTGCTGGCGCAGCCCGGCGTGCAGCCGGCCGGCCTCGGCGCCCGTGATTCTGCTGCGGCTCGAGGCCGGGCTCTGCCTCTACGGCAACGACATCGACGAGACGACGAGCCCGGTCGAGGCCGCCCTCGTCTGGTCGATCGGCAAGCGCCGCCGCATGGCCTGGGATTTCTCAGGTGCCGAGCGGGTGCGCGAGGAATTGGCCAACGGGCCGAAGCGCCTCCGCGTCGGGTTGAAGCCGGAGGGCCGCCAACCCGCCCGCGGCCACACCTCGATCCAGGCCGCCGACGGCAGCCCGGTCGGGGAGGTCACCTCGGGCGGCTTCGGCCCCTCGCTCGATGGCCCGATGGCCATGGGCTATGTCGACCGCCACCATGCCGAGGACGGCACGGCGCTGGAATTGCTGGTGCGCGGCAAGGCGCTGCCGGCCCGCGTCGCCCCCACCCCTTCGTTCCCCATCGCTACAAGCGCTGATCCCAGGAGCCCGACCCATGCCCGAGATGCGGTTCACCAAGGACCATGAATGGGTGCGCCAGGACGGCGACACCGTGGTCATCGGCATCACCGATCACGCCCAGAACGCGCTGGGGGACGTGGTCTTCGTCGACCTGCCGGAGGTCGGCCGCGAGGTCGCCGAGGGCGAGGCCTGCGCCGTGGTCGAGAGCGTCAAGGCGGCCTCCGACGTCTATGCCCCGGTCGCCGGCAAGGTGGTCGAGGTGAATGCCGGCCTCGGCGAGAATCCGGCGCTGATCAACAGCGCGCCGACCGGGGAGGGCTGGTTCTTCCGGATCGAGCCGAAGGACCCAGCCGCCTTCGCCGCCCTGCTGGACGAGACGGCCTATGCCGCGCTGGTGGAGAGCGAGGCGTGAGCGTGCTGAACGAACTGGCGGCGCTGGAGGACCAGGGCGAGTTCGCCCGCCGGCATATCGGCCCAGGCCCGGACGACATCACCGCGATGCTGAAGGTGGTGGGGGCCAAGAGCCTCGAGGAGATGGCCGCCCGCACGGTGCCCGCCGCCATCGCCGGCGCCGACCTTTCCGCCCTGCCGCCGCCGGCGACCGAGGCCGAGGCGATCGCCGAGCTGCGCGCGCTGTCCGAGCGGAACGTCCGGGTGAAGTCGCTGCTCGGCCTCGGCTACCACGGCACCCATGTGCCCCCCGTCATCCTCCGCAACGTCCTGGAAAATCCGGGCTGGTACACCGCCTATACCCCCTACCAGGCGGAGATCGCCCAGGGCCGGCTGGAGGCGCTGGTCGATTTCCAGACCATGGTCGCCGAGCTCTGCGGCCTGCCGGTCGCCAATGCCTCCCTGCTGGATGAGGCGACGGCGGCGGCCGAGGCGGTGACGCTGGCGCATGCCGCGCACAAGGGGAAGGGCGACGCGCTGCTGGTCGCCGCCGACCTGCATCCGCAGACCCTCGCCGTGGTGCGGGTGCGGGCCGAGCCGGTCGGGATCAAGGTGGTGGTGGTCCCGCCGGCCGGGATCGCCGCGGCGGCCGCGGCGGAGAAGCCCTTCGCGGCGCTGCTGCAATATCCCGGCACCACCGGCGAAGTGCGCGACCTGGCGCCCGAGATCGCCGCGGTGCAGGCCGCCGGCGGCCTCGCCATCGTCGCCGCCGACCCGCTCTCGCTCTGCCTGCTGACGCCGCCGGGCGAGATGGGCGCCGATGTCTGCGTCGGCTCCACCCAGCGCTTCGGCGTTCCGCTCGGCTATGGCGGGCCGCACGCGGCCTATATGGCGGTGAAGGACGCGCTCAAGCGGCTGCTGCCGGGGCGGCTGGTCGGGGTTTCCATCGACGCGGCGGGCAGCCCGGCGATGCGCCTCGCCTTGCAGACGCGCGAGCAGCATATCCGGCGGGAGAAGGCGACTTCCAACATCTGCACCGCGCAGGTGCTGCTGGCCGTCATGGCCGGCATGTATGCGGTCTGGCACGGGCCGGAGGGGCTGAAGCGGATCGCCGGGCGCGTCGCGCTGCAGGCGCGGCTGCTGGCGGGCGCGGCGAAGCGCGGCGGCTTCGCGCTGCGGCACGGCGCCTTCTTCGACACCATCGCGATCGAGGCCGGCGACCGCGCCGATGCGCTGGTGCAGGGCGCCCTGGCGCGCGGCTTCAACCTGCGGCGGGACGGCAACCTCGTCTGCATCGCCCTGGACGAGACGGTGACGCGCGCCGACCTCGCCGCGCTGGCCGAATTGCTGGGCGGTGGCGATCTCGCGGGCCTCGCGCCCGAGGGTGGCCTGCCGGCGGCGCTGGCGCGGCGCAGCGGCTTCTGCACGGCGGAGGTGTTCAACAGCCACCACTCCGAGCATGCGATGCTCCGCTACCTCAAGCGGCTCGAGGACAAGGACGTCGCGCTGAACCGCAGCATGATCCCGCTCGGGTCCTGCACGATGAAGCTGAACGCGACGGCGGAGATGATCCCGGTGACCTTCCCGGGCTTCGCCGAGATCCACCCCTTCGCGCCGCCGGCGCAGGCCGAGGGGTATCTCGAGATGATCAAGCGTCTCGAGGGCTGGCTCTGCGCCGTCACCGGCTTCGCCGCGGCGTCGCTGCAGCCGAATGCCGGCAGCCAGGGCGAGTATGCCGGGCTGCTGGCGATCCGCGCCTACCACCAAGCCCGCGGCGATGCGGGGCGCGACATCTGCCTCATCCCGTCTTCCGCCCATGGCACCAACCCGGCCAGCGCGGTGATGGCGGGGATGAAGGTGGTGGTGGTCGGCTGCGACCGCGACGGCAATGTCGACCTCGCCGACCTGAAGGCGAAGGCCGGGCAGCACGCCGAGCGGTTGGCGGCGCTGATGATCACCTACCCAAGCACGCATGGCGTCTTCGAGGAGGAGATCCGCGCGATCTGCGACCTGGTGCATGCGCATGGCGGCCAGGTCTACATGGACGGCGCCAACATGAATGCGCAGGTCGGGCTGACCAGCCCGGCTGCCATCGGGGCCGATGTCTGCCACCTGAACCTGCACAAGACCTTCTGCATCCCGCATGGCGGCGGCGGCCCCGGTGTCGGGCCGATCGGCGTCGCGGCGCATCTGGCGCCGCATCTGCCGAACCACCCGCTGCACCCGGGCGCCGGGCCGGCGACGGGCTACGGGCCGGTCAGCGCGGCGCCCTTCGGCAGCGCCGCCATCCTGCCGATCTCCTACGCCTATATCCGCATGATGGGGGCCGAGGGCCTGACCCGGGCGACACAGGTCGCCATCCTCAACGCCAACTACATAGCGAAGCGGCTGGAGGCGCATTACCCCGTGCTGTACCGCGGCGTCCGCGGCATGGTGGCGCATGAATGCATCCTCGACTGCCGCGGCTTCCAGCAGGGCGGCGGCGTGCTGGTCGAGGACATCGCAAAGCGGCTGCAGGATTACGGCTACCACGCGCCGACCATGTCCTGGCCGGTCGCCGGCACGCTGATGGTGGAGCCCACCGAGAGCGAGCCGAAGGAGGAGCTGGACCGCTTCTGCGACGCCATGATCGCCATCCGCGCCGAGATCCGCGCGGTGGAGCAGGGCCGCGCCGACAAGGCGGACAACCCGCTGAAGCACGCGCCGCATACCGCGGCCGAGGTCATGGCGACCGAGTGGCGTCACGCCTACACCCGGGAGGAGGCGGCCTTCCCGCTGCCCTTCGTCCGCGCGCACAAGTACTGGCCGCCGGTGAAGCGGGTGGACAACGTCCATGGCGACCGCAACCTGGTCTGCACCTGCGCGCCGCTCGAGGAATACGCCCAGGCGATGCAGCTGCAGGCGGCGGAGTGACCGGAGCGAGATCGCCCGAGGCCGCTCCGGCCGAAGGGCGTGAATCCCGCGACCAGAGCACCTGGCCGCAAGGCCCGGTCCCGGAGGCGGAGAGGCCCTGGCGGGTCCTCTCGCGCCGCGAGGTGGTGCGCAACCGCCACCTCAACCTGGATGCCGAGGCGGTGCGCACCAGCGCCGGCGACGTGCTCGATCCCTATTGGGTGATGGACTACCCGGACTGGGTGCTGGTGGTGGCGTTGACGCCGGATGACCGGCTGGTGCTGGTCCGGCAGTGGCGCCAGGGTGCCAAGACCTGGGTGCTTGAGCCGCCCGGCGGCGTGATGGATGCCGAGGATGCCGACCCCTGCGCCACCGGGGCGCGCGAGCTGCGGGAGGAGACCGGCTATGCCGCGGCGCGGGTTCGCCTGGTCGGCTCCCTCTGGTCCGACCCGGCGCACAACACCAACCGCATGCATGTCGTGCTGGCCGAGGATGCTGTGCCGGTCGGGGCGCATGACCGCGAGGCCGGCGAGGAGCTCGAGACGCTGACCATGCCGGTCGCCGAGGCGCTCGCCGGGGTGACACGCGGGCTCTTCGTGCACGCGATGCATCTCGGCGGCCTGCTGCTCGCCTTGCAGGCCGCCGGGCGTATCCGCTTCTGAGGCGCTACTCCGCCGCGGCGGCCGCCTGCACCTGTGGCCCCGCCAGGCGGAAGCCCTCATAGCCACGGGCGGCGATCTCGTCGCATCGCTCGCGATACGCGCCGACGCCGCCGATATAGGGCATGAAGACCCGCGGCTTGCCCGGGATGTTGGCGCCCATGTACCAGGAGGCGGCGGAGGGATAGAGCGTCTTCTCCGCCACCTCCATGCCGTGCCGCACCCATTCCTCCTGCGCCGCCTCGGTCGCCTCCACGCAGGTCAGCCCGCGGGCCTGCATCTGGCCGAGCAGGCCGGCGATCCAGTCCACGTGCTGCTCGATCGAGACGATCATGTTGGACAGCACCGAGGGGCTGCCCGGCCCGGTGATCATGAAGAGGTTGGGGAAGCCGGCGACCATCAGGCCGAGCTGGCTGCGCGGCCCGTGCTCCCACTCGGCCGAGAGGCGCCGGCCGCCGCGCCCCTCGAAGTCGATCTTCAGCAGCGCGCCGGTCATCGCGTCGAAGCCGGTGGCGAAGACGATGACGTCGAAGTCGAAATCGCGCGCTCTGGTGCGGAGGCCCGATGCGGTGACGGTCTCGATCGGCGTCTCGCGCAGGTTGACCAGCGCGACGTTCGGCCGGTTGTAGGTCGCGTAGTAGTCGGTATCGACGCAGATGCGCTTGGTGCCGATCGGGTGATCCTTCGGCGCCAGCGCCTCGGCGGTCGCCGGATCCTTGACGATCTGCCGGATCTTGCTGCGGACGAACTCGGCCGCGGTGTCGTTCGAGGCCTTGTTCAGGATCAGGTCGTGATAGGCGCCCATGAAGGCGGTGCCGCCATTGGCCCAGCGGCGCTCGTACTCGGCGGTGCGCTCCGCCTCGGGCACCTCGATCGCGGCTTGCGGGTTGATGTCGTAGAGGATGCCGGTGCGCATCATCCGCGCCTGCCGCCGCTTCGCCGCGTAGTCGGACTTCCAGGACTGCTCGTAGGCCGCGTCCATCGGCGCGTTGCGCGAGGGGATGGAGAAGTTCGGCGTGCGCTGGAAGACGGTGACCTGGGCGGCTTCCGCCGCGATCACCGGGATCGCCTGGATGGCCGAGGACCCAGTGCCGATGACCGCCACGCGCTTGCCGGTGAAATCCACCGTCTCGTGCGGCCACCAGCCGGTGTGGTAGGTCTCGCCCTTGAAATCGGCGATGCCCTTGATGTCCGGCAGCCGGGCGGCCGAGAGGCATCCCGTCGCCATCACGCAATGCCGGGCGGAGACGACCTCGCCCTGTTCGGTGGTAACGGTCCAGCGCTCGGCCGCCTCGTCGAAGCGCGCGCTGGCGACCTTGGTCTCGAAATGGATGTCGCGGCGCAGGTCGTAGCGGTCGGCGATGTGGTTGGCGTAGCGCAGCAGCTCGGGCTGGGCAGCGAAGCGCTCGCTCCATTTCCATTCCTGCTGCAGCGCCTCGTCGAAGGAGAAGCTGTACTGCATGCTCTCGACGTCGCAGCGGGCGCCGGGGTAGCGGTTCCAGTACCAGGTGCCGCCGACGCCGTCCGCCTGTTCCAGGATGCGGGCGGAGAGGCCGAGGAGCGCAGCCGGTGCAGCATGTACATGCCGCCGAAGCCGGCGCCGACAATCACCGCGTCCAGGGTCTTCGGCAGGGTCTTGGTCTCGGACATTCCGGGTCTCCGGGCCGCTTCGGGCCATTGATTGCTAGCTATCTATATCGGCGCATGGTCGGGGCCGGCCTGTCAACCGCCGTTACGGCAGGCTGCGCAGCTCCTCCAGGATCGGCCGCAAGTGCTGGGCGAAGAGCGGCGGGTTCTCGGCGAAGGGGAAATGGCCGATCCCCGGCATCATGGCGAAGCGGGCGCCCGGGATCCGGGCGGCGGTCGCGGCGGAATGCTCGGCGGTGCAGGAATAGTCGTATTCGCCGGTCAGCATGAAAAGCGGGCAGCGCGCCGTGTCGATCCGGTGGATGCGGTCGCGCGCGTCCCACTCGCCCGAATAGAAGTCGATGTCGCGGGCGAAGGTGGCATGGCCGCCCTGGCTGTAGCCCCACCAGACATCGGTGGCGCAGGCGGCCGGCGACTGCGGCGCCATCAGCCCCTCGATCCATTCGGGCACGAAGACCGCCTGGTTGACCTGGCTGTGGTCGGCCCAGGGGTCTTGCGCCCCTCGATATGGTCGCTCGCCTCGCAGGCGACGATGCCGCGGAAGGCGTCCGGATGCCGCAGGGCGAGTTCCAGGCAGATCTCGCCGGACATCGAGGCGCCGAGCACCACCGGGCGGCGCAGCCCGGCGGCGCGGATGAGGCCCATGATGAGCTGGACGTAGCGATTCGTGGTCAGTGCCCAATCGCCGGGCAGGGCGCCGGACGGGGAGGGGACTTGCCGTGCCAGGGCAGGTCGAAGGCGGTCAGCCGCCAGTGGCGGGTGATGCTGCGGTCGGCCATCAGCCTATGGAGATTGCCGGCCATCGGCGCCGGCGGTGTGCAGGCAGAGCAGGTCGAGGCCTTCGCCCGCCTGCTCGGCATGCAAGCGGTGAGCGGTGCCGTCGGCCTCCACGCGATGGTAGCGGCCGATGATCTCGGCCGGCGCCGGCTCGGCCATTACCGGGCGCAGCGACACCGGCACCGGCGTGGCATGCCCGGCGGCCAGCCAGCGGCCGATCTCCAACACCCGCCGCGCCAGGTGGCAGTGCTGGACGAAGGCGAGCTCCTCGCCCCGCAGCGTGAAGCCGGGGACGCGCATGCGCATGGCAAAGAGGCTGTGGTGGTGCCGCGGCGGCACCGGCTGCAAGGCCTTGGCCCAGGCCTCGGCGGGGGCCGCGAGGGTGAAGGCGGCGGCGCCGGGCGGGGCGTTGAAGGCGAAGCCGGCAGTGGCGCCGCCGCTCTCGAAGGCGAAGCGCACCGCGGCATGCCGGGCCCAGCGTCGCAGCAGTGCGTCGCCCGCCGCGGACGCCTGCCAGGCGGCGAGGAATCCCGGCGCATCCGGCACCGGCCAGCCCTGGTCCTGCATCGCATTTCCTTCCCTTTGCCGCAGATGTGCCGCGGGCGCCGTGCGGCGGCAACAGGCCGGGCGCCGCGCGGCAGCGACGGGTTGACCGCCGGGGCGCCGCGTCTAGGCTGCCCCGTCACGCAAGAACGCCGTGCCGAAGCGCGGGAGTGGGAGGGGCGATTGCAGCAGCCAGGCAGCATCGGGCAGGCGACCAGCCGGCCAGGACCGGAACCGCTGCGCGATCCGGCGTCGCTGCGGCGGCTGCTGTCGCCGGGCAGCGTCGCCGTGATCGGCGTCTCGGCCGAGCCGACGCGGTTCGGCGGCCGGACCGTGACGAACCTGGTGAACTTCGCCGGCCCGGTCTGGGGCGTGAACCCGAAATATGCCGGGCAGATGCTGCATGGCCGGCCCTGCCATGCCGGCCTGGATGAGATACCTGACTCACCCGACTGCGTGCTGATCGCCCTGCCGCGCGAGCAGATGATGCCGGCGGTCGAGGCCTGCATCGCGAAGAAGGTGGGCGGCATCATCGCCTTCGCCTCCGGCTATGGCGAGACCGGCTTGGCCGACCGCATCGCCGAGGAAGCCCGGCTGCGTGACCGCTGCCGCGAGGCCGGGCTGCCGCTGGTCGGCGTCAACTGCCTCGGCATCGTCGACCATGTGCTGAAGGCCGGCGTGACCTTCATGCCGGAATACGTCCGCATGACCGCGCCGGCAGGCGGCGTGGCGATCACGTCGCAGTCCGGCGCGCTCGGCTATGCGCTGATGCAGGCGGCGGAGCGCGGCTATTCCGTCTGCCACATGACGACAGCGGGCAATGCCACCGACCTCGATGTCTCGCGACCTCGCGGCCTACCAGCTCTCCATGCCGGAATGCCGCGCGGTGGCGCTGGCGGTGGAGGGCCTGCGCGACGGCCGGCGGCTGCTGCTGCTGGGCGAGGCGGCGCGGAAGGCCGGCAAGCCGATCGTCGCGCTGAAGCTCGGCCGCGGCGATGCCGGGGCGGCGGCGGCGGCCTCGCATACCGGTTCGCTCGCCGGCTCGGCGCTCGCCTGGTCGGCCGCCTTCAAGCGCGCGGGGATGGTCGAGGTCGAGGATTTCGACGCGCTGCTGGAGACGGCGGCGCTGTTCGCCAAGGCGGGGAAGCCGAAGGCCCGGGGCGTCGCCATCGTCACCGCCTCGGGCGGTGCCGGCATCATGGCCGCCGACCATGCCGAGGCGCTCGGGCTCGACATGCCGCAGCCCTCGGCCGAGGCGCGCGCGGTGCTGGAGGCGGCGATCCCGGATTTCGGCGCCGCGCGCAACCCCTGCGACCTGACGGCGCAGGCGGCCGGCAACCCGGCGAGCTTCGGCAAATGCGTGCTGGCGATGATGGCGGACCCGCAATACGGGGTGATCGTCTATCCGCAGGTCTATTCGCACCAGCAGACGACGCCCGGCCGCATCCAGGAGATCGCTGAGCTGACGGAGCAGGGCGGCAAACCGATCATCGTCGCCTGGATCCCGGAGCAGCTCGAGGCGCCGGGCACGATCGCCGCGGATGCCTCCCCGGTGGTGCCGCTGTTCCGCTCGATGCGGCGGCTGATGAATGCGATCCGGCTCTGGCAGCAGTACTACGCCGGGCGCGAGGATGCCGCCGTGGCAAGGCCGGCCGGGCTGGAGGCGGCGCTGGCGGCGCTGCCGCCCGGCGCCGGCGTGCTGACCGAGGCCGAGGCCAAGGCGATCTTCGCCAAGGTCGGCGTGCCGGTGGTGGAGGAGCGGCGGGCGGCTACCGCCGAGGCGGCGGCGGAGGCGGCCGCGGCGACCGGCTTCCCGGTGGTCCTCAAGCTCGACAGCCCCGACATCGCGCACAAGACCGAGGTCGGCGGGGTGAAGCTGAACCTCGGCGACGCGGCGGCGGTGCGTTCGGCCTTCGCCGAGATCACCGCTTCCGCCAAGTACCACGCGCCCAAGGCGCGGATCGACGGCGTGCTGGTGCAGCGCATGTCGCGGAAGGGCGTCGAGCTGATCCTCGGCGGCCGGCAGGACGGGCAGTTCGGGCCGATGGTGCTGGTCGGCACCGGCGGCGTGCAGGCGGAGCTGTGGAAGGATGTGGTGCTCGACATCGCCCCGGTCAGCCCGGCGCGGGCCGAGGCGATGCTGCGCGGCCTGAAGGGCTTTCCCTTGCTGGACGGCTTCCGCGGCGCGCCGAAGGCGGACCTGGCCGCGGTGGCCCAGGCTGTCTCCGCCTTCTCGGTCCTACTTGCCGCCGCTGATGGCCGCATCGAGGAAGCCGAGGCCAACCCGCTGATCGCCGGCGAGTGGGGCTGCCTCGCGGTTGACGGATTGATCAAGTGCTCGGGCTAAACTCAGAAAAGTAGAAGGGGGTACGGGGGGATACTTCCCCCGTTCTTCCTTGCGGAGGTGCCGATGACGGAATGCCAGGCCGCGGTCCTCCGCGAGGTCGGCCGCCCCATGGCGGTCGAGCGCATCCGCCTCGGCCCGCTGGCGCCCGGCGACGTGCTGGTGAAGGTCGCCGCCGCCTCGCTCTGCCACACCGATCTCGAGGTGATCGAGGGCCAGCTCGGCTTGCGGCTTCCCGCCGTGCTGGGTCACGAGACCGCCGGGCATGTCGCCGCGCTGGGCGAGGGTGTGACGTCGCTGTCGGTTGGCGATCCCGTGGTGCTGTCCTGGAACCCGCATTGCGGCCATTGCTTCCATTGCAGCCGCGGCCAGCCGATCCTTTGCGAGCCTTTCCTGGCGAACGGGCCGAAGGCGCTGCATTTCGACGGCAGGCCGCGCCTGGCCTGCGACGATGGCGGCACGCTGCACCAGCTGATGTATCTCGGTGGCTTCAGCGAGTACGTCGTCGTGCCGGCGCAGCAGGCGGTGCGCGTGCCGGCGGCGATCCCGCCCGACCGGGCCTGCCTGCTCGGCTGCGCTGTCATGACCGGCTTCGGCGGCGCGACGCATGTCGCGCGCATCGAATGGGGCATGACGGTCATGGTGATCGGCACCGGCGCGGTGGGCCTCGCCGCCGTGCAGGGCGCGCGGCTGGCCGGGGCGGGGCGCATCATCGCGGTCGATCCCAACCCGGCGCGGCGGGCGATGGCGGAACGCGCAGGCGCCGCGGTGCTGTGCGACCCGCGGGCGGAGGATCCCGTGGCGCTGGCGAAGTCGCTGACCGCGGGCCGCGGCGCCGATGTGGTGCTCGAGGCAGCCGGCGTCCCCGCCGGCTTCCGCCTGAGCGTCGAGGCGGTTCGGGCCGGCGGCCAGGTGGTCTGGCTTGGCAAGGTCGGGGTGCAGGAGGAGGTGGCCTTCCGCTGGGGCGCGCTGATGCAGGAGAAGCGCATCACCCGCAGCAGCTATGGCGGCGCCCGCCCGGCCGAGGATTTCCCCGCCATGGCGCAGGCCTGGCTGGATGGCAGGCTCGACCTCGACAGCCTGATCACCGGCCGCATATCGCTGCCGGAAGTCAACGAGGGCTTCGCCGCGCTGAAGCGCGGCGAGGCTATCCGCAGCGTGGTGATGTTCGCATGAAGATCTACGAAGGCGGGCGCGGCCTCTCGGGCGCGCAGGTGACGGTGGATGGTGAACCGCTCGACCCGCGCTTCGAGGTGCGGCGCTTCTCCCCCATGGGCTTCGAATGGACCTATGAGGGCGACGGGCCGCGGCAATTGGCGTTGGCCCTGCTCTGCGACCATCTCGGCGATCCGGCGCGCGCGCTGGCGCTGACCGAGGGCTTCATGCGCGGCGTGGTGGCGGAGCTGGACAATGCCTGGATACTGACGAGCGAGGAGATCGACGCGGCCCTGGCCGGGCAAACCTGACGGGACGAACGGGCCGCGCGAGCCGGCCGTACGGGAAAATAGTCCCCGTCGGACCCCGCCTGCGCAGCCCGCCACCTACCTCCCCAAACTCGGCATTCTTCGCGGCGAGTGATATATCTCCCGCGGCGCCAAACTGTCTTAAGGTCAGTCGTCTGTCAATGCGGGGCGCGTGGCCGAACCGAGTCCTTCCGCGAAAGCAGCATCATGCCTGATACCAGTCCTGTTCGCCGCCGCCCGGTGCCGGAGCCCGACGCGACCCTGACCGAGCAGGCCTACCGCGCCATCGAGGAAGCCATCGTCACGCTGGATGTGGCCCCGGGCGAGGTGGTGAGCGAGGCGCAGCTCGCCAGCAGGCTCGGCTTCGGCCGCACGCCGGTGCGGGAGGCGCTGCAGCGCCTGGCGCGGGAGCGGCTGGTGCGGATCCTGCCGCGGCGCGGCATCGTCGTCGCCGCCGTCGATGTGGGTGAGCAGCTGCGCCTGCTGGAGGTGCGGCGGGAGATCGAGCGGCTGATCGCGCGTGCCGCGGCCAGTCGGGCCGATGCGGCGCAGCGGGCGCGGTTCCGCGAGATCGCCGCGGGGATGGAGGCGGCCGCGGCGACGGAGGACGAGACCGGCTTCCTGCGGCTCGACCGCGCACTGAACCTGCTGGTGCTTGAGGCGGCGCGGAACGAGTTCGCCACTGCCGCCATGGCGCTGATGCATGGGCTGTCGCGGCGCTTCTGGTTCCTGCATTGGCGCGAGGCAACCGGGCTTGAGGCATCGGCCGCCGTGCATGCGGCGCTGGCGCGGGCGATCGCGGCGGGCGATGCCGAGCAGGCCGCCGCGGCATCCGACGCGCTGGTCGACTTCATCGAGGCCTTCACCCGGCGGACCCTGGCGCGCGCGCCCGAGCCCTCGCCTTGACCCCCGCGACACGGGCCTGATATATCAGGCTTGGCCTTGCGCCGGGGAGACGCGGGATGGATGGCATCGCGACACAGGCGACGGCGGCGCTGAAGCGGGAACGCCTCTCCCGCCGGCAACAGGCCTTCCGGGCGGATTTCCGCGCGCGGATCGGCCGGCTCTATCACGGCTGGGCGCATGTCGCGCTGATCTACGCGATCGGCGGCGCCGCCATCTGGTACAGCGCGCGGCAGCTCGGCAGCCCGGCCTGGTACGAATGGCTCGTGGTGCCCGCGGCCTTCCTCGGCGCCAATGCGTTCGAGTGGTGGATCCACAAGTATGTCATGCACCGGCCGCTCAAGGGGCTGATGGGCATCTACAAGCGGCACACCCTGGCGCACCACCAGTTCTTCACCGAGAACGAGTACACCATCGACAATGCGCGGGACTTCCGCATCGTCTTCTTCCCGCCCTATGCGCTGATCACCTTCCTGGCGATGTCACTGGTGCCGGCCTGGGTGCTGCGCGCGGCGGGCTTGCCGGATGCCGGCTGGCTGCTGCTGATGACCAACACGGCGCTCTACCTGAACTACGAATTCTTCCACTTCTGCTGCCACGTGAAGGACGACCGGATCGTCCGGCACCTTCCCTTCATCAACACCATCCGCCGCCACCATGCCGCGCACCACAACACGGCCATCATGATGGAGCGGAACTTCAACCTGACCTATCCGATCGCCGATTGGTTCTTCGGCACCAGCGACCTGAAGCGTGGGCTGCTCGGCCATCTGCTGAACGGCTATGACGTGCGCTTCGTGCGCGGCGACCTCAAGCGGGTGCGCCATACCTTGGACGACCCGCAGGCCGGCATGCCGCGGCCCCAGGCCGTGGCGGCGGAGTAGCGGCGGTGGCCGCGCTGACGCCGCTGGATGGCGGCGGCATCAAGACCTCCCGCGCCTCGTTGTTCGGCGGGATCGCGGTAGCGATCGGCGTCTTCGTGCTGTGGCAGGCGCTTGCACGCGATTTGGGTGTTGGCAATATCGCGTCACTGGTGAGTGGTGCCGTGGTCAGTGGTGCGATCGGATTGTGGATATGGCGCGCCGATCTGTAATTGGTGTGGAAAGGCCTGCCATCACGGGATTGCAACCCCCACATCCCGGTTCCGTTCCCTAAAGCACAGGGATGGGAAACGGGGAGCCCAGCGTGAACGAAGGAACTGGACTGCACCCCGCAGGGGCTTGGCCGACCGCGACGACTGAGGATGCCGCGGCAGGCTTGCTGGGCGCGCTGCCCGAAGGCTGGGCGATGCTCGGTCGTTGCCGGACCGGCACCGCCGGGCCGGTGGGATATCCGACCGGCTGCTGGGCACTGGCGCACCCGACCACCGGCGTGGCGCTGGTGGATGTCGCGCCGGACGCGACCCCGAATGCCGAAGCGCGGCTGCGCCGGGCGCTGGGCGCGGCGAATTTCTGGCCGGCCTTTCCTGGCTACCTGCCGGTCTGGCACGGGCGGATCGAGCTCGCCGCCTGGCGGTCGCTGCCCGGCATCATGGCCGAGGGTTTTTCCAGATTGCCGCCGCTGACCGTGCCGGGGAAGGGTGCCTGGATCGCCGCTGCCCGGGCCGCGCTGGCCGAGGATGGCGCCTGGGACGTGCCCGGCGCCGCGGCGCGTGGCCCGCGGGCGATGCCCGTTGCGACGCCGATGGACGACGAGGATGTGGATGACGTCCCGGTGGAGGCGCGGCGCCCCTGGCACGGGCGCTTGGGCCTGATGCTGGGCTTCGCAGCGACCTTCGTGGTCGGGCTGGCCAGCGGCGTGATGCTGCTGTCGGATGCTCCCCCGGCTACCCCCGCCGCCCCGCCCCCCATCAACCTGGCTGCGCTGCCCATCCCCGCGGCGACTCCGCCGCGCGAGGCGGCGGCCCCGGCGGCCGCGCCGCCCGCGGCGGTCCTGCGGGAGGCGGAGCCGGTGGTCGCCGCGATGCCGGCCGTGCCGCAGCCGATCCCGGAGACGGCCACCGAGCGGGTCGCCGAGGCGCCGCCGGTCCTGCCGCCGGCGGTGCCGGCACCTAGTTTCGGTGGGTCCGATACCGGTGAGCCGGCCGAGGTCGCCTCGGCTAGCCTGCCGCTGCCGCCAACCGTGCCGAAGGCCCCGGTGCAGAAGGCTGCGGCCCGGGCGCCGGACCGGATCGACCGTGCCTGCACCCAGGCGGTGTTCCGCTTCCAGCAGGGCCTGCCGCTGTCGCCGGCCGAGCAGGCGCATGTGCGTAACGGCTGCGCCACGCGTCGCTAACCTGCGATCATCCTGAGTGGAAGCATTCAGGCGGCTGAATCGCCGGCTCGACAACCCTGGTCCAAGGGGGAGGGCGGTGCCTCCCCCGGAGGAATTCAGCGCAGCGCGGCGTTGATCTTGTCGAGGGCCGCGGAGCCCGGCACCAGCGATGCGTCGTCCAGCCGGTTCAGCGGCAGGGCGACCGTATCCAGGTGGTGGTGGAGGTCCTCGGGCTCCGGGTCGATGTAGAGCAGGCCGGTGACGATCTCGCCGGCCGCCTTGCGCTCGTGCAGGTGGTGCATGGCGGCGACACGGTCGGTCGGGTCGTAGTCCTCGTGCAGCTTCCGCAGCCGCAGGACGGAGCCGTCATGCTGCGTCACCTCCCGCACCTCGCCCGGCGCATATTCCGCGCTGATCGGGTCTCGGCCGAGGATGACGTCGAGCTGGTTCATCGCCTCGTTGTGCTCGCGGACGAAGTCGTAGCTCTTCGTCGAGCCCTCGTGGTTGTTGAAGGCGACGCAGGGGCTGATGCAGTCGATGAAGGCCGGGCCGGGATGCCGTAGCGCCGCCTTGATGAGCGGCACGAGCTGCGTCTTGTCGCCGGAGAAGCTGCGCGCGACGAAGGTGGCGCCGAGCTGCAGCGCGATGCCGACCAAGTCGATCGGCTCGTCGTTGTTGATGGCGCCCTTCTTGGCCTTGGAGCCCTTGTCCGAGGTCGCCGAGAACTGGCCCTTGGTCAGGCCGTAGACCCCGTTGTTCTCGACGATGTAGGTCATATTCACGGCGCGGCGAATGCTGTGCGCGAACTGGCCGAAGCCGATCGAGGCGCTGTCGCCATCGCCCGAGACGCCGAGATAGGTCAGCTCCCGGTTCGCCAGGTTGGCCCCCGTGAGCACCGACGGCATCCGGCCATGCACCGAGTTGAAGCCGTGGCTGGCGCCGAGGAAGTAGTCCGGCGTCTTGGACGAACAGCCGATGCCCGACATCTTGGCGACGCGATGCGGCTCGATGTCGAGCTCGAAGCAGGCCTGGATGATGGCGGCCGAGATGCTGTCATGGCCGCAGCCGGCGCAGAGCGTGCTGATCGCGCCCTCGTAGTCGCGGCGGGTGAAGCCGAGCGCGTTCACCGGCAGCTTCGGGTGGTGCAGCTTGGGCTTGGGAAGGAAGCTCATTCCGCGGCGGCTCCGGCAAAGGGCACGACCTTCAGCGCCGAGGCGCGGTCGGCGATGGCCGCGCGGATGAAGCGCGCGGTGATCGGCGTGCCGTCGTAGTGGAGGATGGGGATCAGGCGGGAGGCATCGACATTGCCCTCCGTCATGATCAGGGTGCGCAGCTGGGCGTCGCGGTTCTGCTCGACCACGAAGACCCGGTCGTGCCGGGCGATGAAGTCCAGCACGTCGTCATGGAAGGGAAAGGCGCGGATGCGCATGGCATCCAGATGGATGCCATCGGCCTCCAGCTGCCCCAGCGCCTCCTTCATCGCCGCCGAGGAACTGCCGTAGTACAGCACGCCCGTGCGGGTCGGCTGGGCGGCGGGGCGCTCGACCGGATGGGGGACGATCTGCTTCGCCGTGTCGAACTTCCGCAGCAGCCTTTCCATGTTGTCGACATAGGCGCTGCCGACCTCGGTGTACTTGGCGAAGCGGTCGCGCGAGGTGCCGCGGGTGAAGAAGGCGCCCTTTTGCGGATGGGTGCCGGGATAGGTGCGGAAGGGGATGCCGTCGCCATCGGCGTCGAGGTAGCGGCCGAAGGTGCGCCCGGCCTCGAGCTCCTCGGCGGTCATCACCTTGCCACGGTCGAGCTGGCGCGTGTCGTCCCAGGCGAAGGGCTCGCAGAGCCAGTCGTTCATGCCGATGTCGAGGTCGAGCAGCACGAAGACTGGGGTCTGCAGCCGATCGGCCAGGTCGAAGGCGCTGGCGCCGAAGTCGAAGCACTCGCGCGGATCTTCCGGCAGCAGCACGACCTGCTTGGTGTCGCCATGGCTGGCATAGGCGGCCGAGAGCACGTCGGATTGCTGGGTGCGGGTCGGCATGCCGGTGCTGGGCCCGGCCCGCTGGACGTCGAAGATGACGGCCGGGATCTCGGCGAAATAGGCCAGGCCGAAGAATTCCGCATCAGGGAAATGCCGGGGCCGGAGGTCGCGGTGAAGGCCCGGGCGCCGTTCCAGGCGGCGCCGATGACGATGCCGATCGAGGCCAGCTCGTCCTCCGCCTGGACGATGGCGTAGCGCTTCCTGCCCGTCTCCGGCTCGGTCCGGAAGCGCTTGCAATGGCGCTCGAAGGCCTCGGCGAGCGAGGTGGAGGGGGTGATCGGGTACCAGGCGCAGACCGTGGCGCCGCCATAGACCGCGCCGAGCGCGGCGGCCGCATTGCCCTCCACGTAGATGCGGTCGCCGACCGCGTCCGAGCGCTGGAGGGTCAGGCCGAGCGGGCAGTCGAGGTTCTTCAGCGCCCAGTCGCGGCCCATGTGGAAGGCGTCGCGATTCGGCTTGGCCAGCTTCTCCTTGCCTTTGTACTGCTCGGCGAGCAGCTGCTCGATCACCGGCGGCTCGATCCCGAGCAGGGCCGAGAGCGCGCCGACATACATGATGTTCTTCAGCAGCTGGCGCTGCCGCGCATCGGTGTAGTTGGCGTTGCAGATCTGGGTCAGCGGCACGCCGATGACGTTGATGTCGCTGCGGAAGCGGGAGGCCGGCATCGGCCGCGTGCTGTCGTAGAGCAGGTAGCCGCCGGGATCGATCTCGGCGATGTCGCGATCCCAGGTCTGCGGGTTCATGGCGACCATGAGATCGACGCCGCCGCGGCGGCCGAGATGGCCCTCGCCGCTGACCCGCACCTCGAACCAGGTCGGCAGGCCCTGGATGTTGGAGGAAGATGTTGCGCGAGGCGATGGGGATGCCCATGCGCAGGATCGACTTGGCGAAGAGCTGGTTCGCGCTGGCCGAGCCCGAGCCGTTGACATTGGCGAGTGTGACGACGAAGTCGTTCGTCGCCGTCACTCCGCTGCGCATGCGTGCACCCCCTTCACGGCCTTGGCGGCTTCCAGCAGGAATTTCTGCATGTCCCAGGCTCCCGTCGGGCAGCGCTCGGCGCACATGCCGCAGTGCAGGCAGACATCCTCGTCCTTGACCATGACGCGGCCGGTCTTCAGCCCGTCCTGGACATAGAGATCCTGGGTCAGGTTCAGCGCCGGCGCCTTCAGCCGGGTGCGCAGCTCCGCTTCCTCCCCGTCCGGGGTGAAGGTGATGCAGTCCACCGGGCAGATGTCGACGCAGGCATCGCATTCGATGCAGAGGCTGGCGCTGAACACCGTCTGCACGTCGCAGTTCAGGCAGCGCTCGGCCTCCTTGAAGGCCATCTCGCGGTCGTAGCCGAGCTCGACCTCGAGCGTGATGTCGCGCAGCGCCACCGCGTCCTCGGCATGCGGCACCTTGAACCGCAGGTCGAGCGAGACGTCGTTGTCATAGCTCCACTCGTGGATGCCCATCTTCTGGCTGACGAGCGCGGTGTCGGGCGGCGGGCGCTTCGCCACATCCTCCCCGCGGCAGAAGAGGTCGATCGAGATCGCCGCGGCATGGCCATGCGCCACGGCCCAGATGATGTTCTTCGGCCCGAAGGCGGCGTCGCCGCCGAAGAAGACGTTGGGGATGGTGGACTGGTGGGTCACCTCGTCGAGCTTCGGCAGGCCCCATTTGTCGAATTCGAGTCCGATGTCGCGCTCGATCCAGGGGAAGGAGTTCTCCTGGCCGATCGCCACCAGCACGTCGTCGGCCTCGATCACCTCGTCCGGCTCGCCGGAGGGCACCAATTGGCGGCGGCCGCGGGCGTCGTATTCGGCGCGCACCTTCTCGAAGACCATGCCGGTGAGCCGGCCATTGTCGTGCAGCACTTCCTTGGGCACCAGGAAGTTGCGGATGGGGATGCCCTCGCGCAGCGCATCCTCCTTCTCCCAGGGGCTCGCCTTCATCTCCTCGAAGCCGGACCGCACCACGACCGTGACCTGCTCCCCGCCGAGGCGGCGGGCGGAGCGGCAGCAATCCATCGCGGTGTTGCCGCCGCCGAGCACGATGACCCGCCTACCCACCTCCTTGATGTGGCCGAAAGAGACGGAGGAGAGCCAGTCGATGCCGATATGGATATTGGCCGCGGCCTCGGCCCGGCCGGGCACGTCCAGCTCCCGCCCGCGCGGGGCGCCGGAGCCGACGAAGACCGCGTCATAGCCCTCGGCCAGCAGCGCCTTCAGGCTTTCGACCCGCTGGCCGTAATGCGTGGTGACGCCGCCACGGTCGGTGATGTAGCCGACCTCCTCGTCGATCACCTCGGCTGGCAGGCGGAAGCGCGGGATCTGGCTGCGGATGAAGCCGCCGCCCTGCTTCTCCCCGTCATAGACATGCACCTCGTAGCCGAGCGGGGCGAGGTCGCGGGCGACGGTCAGGCTGGACGGGCCGGCGCCGATGCAGGCGATGCGGCGGCCGTTGCCGGCTGCGGGGATGGCGGGCAGCCGGCCACGGATATCGGCCTTGTTGTCGGCCGCCACGCGCTTCAGCCGGCAGATGGCGACGGGCTCGTCCTCCACCCGGCTGCGGCGGCAGGCCGGCTCGCAGGGCCGGTCGCAGGTGCGGCCGAGGATTCCGGGGAAGACATTGGACTGCCAGTTGACCATGTAGGCGTCGCTGTACCGTCCCGCGGCGATCATCCGAATGTATTCGGGGACCGGGGTGTGGGCGGGGCAGGCCCACTGGCAATCGACGACCTTGTGAAAGTAGTCCGGATCGCGGATGTCGGTCGGCTTCAAGCGGACGGTTCCCTCGTTGCGGGGATCATTGCAGCTGGGATGGGAGCCGGTGGCGCTCCGCCCGCCCGGCACGCGACGCCGGAACCGGCTGGATGGCCAGGACTCGCATTGATTTCCTCCCACGCCCTTACGGGCCGGCGAAGCTTGCCCCACAACCGAAAATCCCGCAACGACCCCGCCGTCTGGCCGAAAAGGCGTGATTGCGGCCCCGGTCCGGGCGAGCGGCGCCGATGATGCGCTGCGGGGCAGGGCGGCGCGAGGCGGCTCCCCTACACGTCAGCGTGCGGCATCGGTCACGAGGCGGCGGCTTCAGGCGCCGGGCATGGCGGCGAGGCCGGCCAGCACCTCCTCCACCGGCAGCACATCCGCGTATTTGACAGCCATGTCGTAGAGATTGGCGAAATGCGGGCCCTCATGCCGGTCCGCGGTGCACTCCACCGGCACGATGACGCGGAAGCCGCAGGACAGGCCATCCACCGCGGTGGCGCGGACGCAGCCTGAGGTGGAGCCGCCGGTGACGACGATGGTGTCGACGCCGCGAAAGGTCAGCAGGGAGCGGAGATGGGTCTCGAAGAAGGCCGAGGCCATGCGCTTGCGAAGGAGGATGTCGCCGGCGGCGATGTTCAGCCGCGGGTCGAGCGCGGCGCGCGGCGAGCCTGGCCTGATGTTCTGCAGGCTGTCCGGCGTGTCGCTGCGGGTCCCCCAGACGCCGCAATCGGCGCCGTCGGCGTCGTAGGCGACATGGGTCCATACGACGGGGAAGCCGCGGGTGCGGCAAAGCGCCGCGAGGCGGTCCACCTGGTCCAGCTGCCGCGGATCGGTCTCGTAGGCCGTAGTTGGGAAGGCGACGAGGTCGGTATAGGCCCGCTGCAGGTCCACGTTGATCAGCGCGGCGCGCCGGCCGAAGCCGAAACGCCGCCGCGGCGGCGCCACCTGCAGCGCCGCCCAGAGCTGTCGCGCGGTCAGCGGGCTTTCCTGCATCGCCGGCTCAGGCCGCGATGCCGAGATTGGCGCGGCTCCTCATCATGGGCTGGATGCGGGTGCCGGAATTCTCGACGCCCGAGACGAACTCGTCGAAGGTCAGCATGACGCCCTGCAGGCCGGGGATTTCGGCGCATTCGTCGAGCAGCCGCGCCACCGTCTCGTAGGACCCGATCAGCCGCAGCATGTTGGTCGGCACGCGGTCCGACCGCACCATGCGGCCGACGGTCGAATGCGCCTCCGCCTTCACATCCTGGCCGGCTTGGCCATCACGCCAGGCCAGCGCCTCGAGGTCGGTGCCGGCGACGTAGTGGTCCCACTTCTTCATGGCCAGTTCGTCGGTCTCGTCGGCGATGATCATGGTCAGCGCCAGCGCGCCGCAGTTGCGGCCCGAGGCAGCGGTCGCCGCACGCAGCCGCTCGACATGCGGGGCGAGGGATTGCGGCGTGTTGATGCCGCCGCCCGAGAGGAAGTTGTAGTCGGCGTGCTCGGCCGCGAAGCGCATGCCGCGGTTCGACTGGCCGGCGGCGATGATCTCGATCGGCGCCATCGGCTGCGGGTCCAGCCGGCAATCCTCCATCTGGAAATAGGGGCCCTTGTGGTTCGACACGCCGGTCGTCCACAGGTCGCGCAGGACGGTGACGTATTCCTCGCAGAATTCGTAGCGCCGCTCGAAATGCGCATCGCCGGGCCAGATGCCCATCTGGGTGTATTCGGCCTTCTGCCAGCCGGAGACGATGTTCACCCCGAAGCGGCCATGGCTGATGCTGTCGCAGGTCACCGCCATGCGGGCGATCAGCGCCGGCGGGATCGACAGCACGGCGACCGAGGCGAAGAGCTTGATCCGGCTGGTGACGGCGGCGAGGCCGGCCATCAGCGTGAAGCTTTCCAGGTTGAAGTCCCAGTAGCGGCTCGGCCCGCCGAAGCCGCGCAGCTTGATCATCGACAGCGCGAAGTCGAAGCCGTGGCGCTCGGCGCGCTGCGTCACCTCGCGGTTCAGGTCGAAGCTCGGCTTGTATTGCGGAGAGGTGGAGGAGATCAGCCAGCCATTGTTGCCGATGGGGATGAAGACGCCGATCTGCATGGGGGCTGCTGCTCCGTCAGGCGGCGCGGCACGAGGCGCGTTCCGCGATGGGGCAATTGAACACCACAGGGGCAGTTGGCCGGCAAGGCATTTGTTGTGCCGCACGAATAGGCGACGTGCCCGCATTTGCCGCATCGATGGGCGGCGGCGCGCCGCGTCAGCCTTGCGCCGCCTCCGCCAGGGCATGCACCCGCAGCGCGCTGGCCAGCGGCTGCGCCGCGTCCCCGCGGGCGGTGTCGATCCGCGTCACCAATGCCGCCAGGCTCAGCCCATGCCGCTGCGCCGCTGCCTCGAGCGCCGTCCAGAACTCGGGCTCGAGCGCGACGGAGGTGCGGTGGCCCGCCAGTTGGAAGCTGCGCTTCCGCAGATGACGGGCCGCCGCCATCTCAATCCCCGAGCGAGGCGCCGGGCGCCACCATGTCCTCCGGCCGGACCCAGCGGTCGAAATCCTCTCCGCTGACGAAGCCGAGCTGCTGCGCCGCGTTGCGCAGGGTCAGGTTCTCCGCCAGCGCCTTCTTGCCGATCCGCACCGCCTTGTCGTAGCCGATATGCGGGTTCAGCGCGGTCACCAGCATCAGCGACTTGGCCATGTTCTCCGCCAGGCGCTCGTGGTTCGGCTGCAGCTTGGCCACCATGTTCTCGGCGAAGCTCTCCGCCGCGTCGGCCAGCAGCGTCGCCGATTGCAGCACGGCCTGGATGATCACCGGCTTGAAGACGTTGAGCTCGAGGAAGCTCTGCGCCCCGGCGACGGTGACGGTAGTAGTGTTGCCCATCACCTGGGCGCAGACCATGGTCAGCGCCTCCGACTGGGTCGGGTTGGTCTTGCCCGGCATGATGGAGGAGGAGAGCCCGTCCGCCGGCACGATCAGCTCGGCAAGGCCGGAGCGCGGCCCGCTGCCGAGCAGGCGGATGTCGTTGCCGAGCTTGTTGAGCGAGACGGCGATGACGTTCATCACCCCCTGCAGCTCGACCATGGCGTCATGTGCCCCCATGCCCTCGAACTTGTTCGGGTTGGGGGTGAAGGCCAGCGCCGCTGCGCTCGGCGACGATCGCGCAGAACACCGTGTCGAAATCCGGGTGCCGGTTCAGCCCGGTGCCGACCGCGGTGCCGCCCTGCGGCAGCGAGAGCAGCCGCGGCATGACCCCGCGCAGCCGTTCCTGAGCCAGCTCCACCTGCCGCGCCCAGGCGCCGATTCCTGACCGAGCGTGACCGGCACCGCATCCATCATGTGGGTGCGGCCGATCTTGATGATGCCCGCCCATTCCTCCGACCGTTTCCAGAGCGCCGCATGCAGCCGCCCCAGCGCCGGCAGCAGCCGCCCCGCCACCGCCTCGGCCGCGGCAAGGTGCATCATGGTCGGGAAATTGTCGTTGGAGGACTGGCCGCGATTGACGTGGTCGTTCGGATGCACCGGCTTCCGCGACCCCAGCGGCTGGCCGAGGATCTCGTTGGCGCGGTTCGAGATCACCTCGTTGGCGTTCATGTTGGTCTGGGTGCCCGATCCGGTCTGCCAGACCGGCAACGGGAAATCGGCGTCGCGGGCGCCGTCGGCGATTTCCTGCGCCGCCTGCTTGATGGGATCCACCAGCTCGGCCGGCAGCTCGCCGAGCCGGCCATTGGCCTCGGCACAGGCCCATTTGTGGAGGCCGACGGCGCGGATCAGCCCGGGCGGGAAGCGTTCCGTCCCGATGCGGAAGAGCTGCCGGGGCGCGCTCGGTCTGCGGGCCCCAGTAGCGGGCGGCCGGGATGTCGATGGTGCCGAGGCTGTCGGTCTCGGTGCGGGTCTGGTCGGCCATGGCGCACTCCCTGCAGGGATGGTCTGCGGAAGAACGCCGAGGGGGCGGGAAGATCACCCGCCCGTCAAGCGCCGGCGGTCACGGGGAGTAGGAGGAGACCTCGATCAGGTTGCCCTCGGGGTCGCGGCAATAGACCGAGCCCATGGCGCCGAGCGCGCCCTGCCGCGTGACCGGGCCGAGCTCGATCGTCACGCCGCAGCTGTGGAACTGGCCGACGATGTCGTCCACCGCGACGGCGACGATGAAGCAGAGGTCCTGGGTGCCGGGCAGGCAGGTCTTGGCCGCCAGCCAATCCGCCTGGCTGGCGTCATGCGGCCGTAGGTTGATCTTCTGCCCGCCGAGATTTCAGCGCAACGCGGGAGGGGCTGCCGAAATCCTCCCGCTCCATGCCCAGCACGCGCTGGTACCAGCTCGCCATCTTTTCGATGTCGGTGCAGTTGATGACCAGGTGGTCGAGGCGATCCACGGCGAAACGCATGGTTACGGATGTCCCTTCGGCAGGCGTGCCGTCACTTCGATCTCGATGCGCATGGCATCGGTCTGCAGCCCGGCATGGATGAGGGTGGAGGCAGGCTTCGCCTTGCCCAGGTGGCGCTTCACCACCGGCCAGCAGGGCTCCCAGTCCTCCCGCCGCGGCACGATGAAGAGCACGCGGACGACGTCGTCGAGGCTGGCGCCGGCCTCGGCCAGGGCCTGCGCGATGTTGCGGAAGGCCTGGTCGGCCTGGGCAACGACGTCGTCGGCGATGGTCATCGCGGCATAGTCGTAGCCGGTGGTGCCGGAGACCCAGACATGGTCGCCGTCCACCACGGCGCGGCTGTAGCCGATCTCCTCCTCGAAGCGGCTACCGGAGGAAATCAGCTTGCGCATCGGCGCCTACTCCAGCCCCTCGTAGAAGTCGTTCCCCTTGTCGTCCATGACGATGAAGGCGGGGAAATCCTCGACCTCGATGCGCCAGACCGCCTCCATGCCGAGCTCGGGATACTCCAGCACCTCGACCTTCCTGATGCAGTCCTGCGCCAGCCGGGCCGCCGGGCCGCCGATGCTGCCGAGGTAGAAGCCGCCATGCGCCTTGCAGGCGTTCAGCACCGCCTTGCTGCGGTTGCCCTTGGCCAGCATCACCAGGCTGCCGCCGGCCGCCTGGAAGGCCTGGACGTAGCTGTCCATGCGCCCCGCGGTGGTCGGGCCGAAGCTGCCGGTCGGCATGCCCTCCGGCGTCTTGGCCGGGCCGGCGTAATAGACCGGGTGGTCCTTGATGTAGTCGGGCAGTCCCTGGCCGGCGTCGATGCGTTCCTGCAGCTTGGCATGGGCGATGTCGCGCGCCACCACCATGGTGCCGGTCAGCGAGACGCGCGTCTTCACCGGGTGCTTCGAAAGCTCGGCGCGGATCTCCGCCATCGGGCGGTTGAGGTCGATCTTCACCACCTCGCCGCCCAGGATGTCGGCCGTGGTCTCCGGCAGGAAGCGGGCGGGGTCGTGCTCCAGCTCCTCGAGGAACACGCCCTCCGGCGTGATCTTCGCCTTGATCTGCCGGTCGGCGGAGCAGCTCACGCCGATGGCGATGGGCAGCGAGGCGCCGTGCCGCGGCAGCCGCACGATGCGCACGTCGTGGCAGAAGTACTTGCCGCCGAACTGCGCGCCGATGCCGAGATTCTGCGTCAGCTTGTGCACCTCGGCCTCCAGCGCCGTGTCGCGGATGGCGTGGCCGGAGCGGTCGCCCTCGGTCGGCAGCCCGTCGAGGTAGCGCGTGCTGGCAAGCTTCACCGCCTTCAGCGCCGTCTCGGCCGTGGTGCCGCCGATGACCACCGCCAGGTGGTAGGGCGGGCAGGCGCTGGTGCCGAGGGTCTTCACCTTCTCCTCGATGAAGGCCAGCAGCTTCGGCTTGTTCAGCACCGCGCGGGTCTGCTGGTAGAGGAAGGTCTTGCTAGCCGAGCCAGCCGCCCTTGAGGACGAACATCAGGTGCAGTTCGTCGGCGTGGTGCTCGCCGGGCGCCGCCATGATGGAGAAGTCGACGGGGAGGTTGTTGCCGGTGTTGACCTCCTCGAACATGCTCAAGGGCGCCATCTGTGAGTAGCGCAGGTTGGTCTCGGTATAGGTGCGGGCGACGCCGTAGCTGATCGCCTCCTCCTCGTCGCCCTCGACCCAGACCCGCTGGCCCTTCTTGCCGAAGACGATCGCCGTGCCGGTGTCCTGGCACATCGGCAGCCTGCCGCCGGCGGCGATGGAGGCGTTCTTCAGCAGGTCGAGCGCGACGAAGCGGTCGTTCGCCGAGGCCTCGGGGTCCTTCAGGATATTCGCCAGCTGCTGCAGGTGGCCGGGGCGCAGCAGGTGGGAGACGTCCTTGCAGGCCTGGAAGGCCAATTGCTCCAGCGCCTCGGGCGAGACCTTGAGCACCGTCCTGCCCTCGACCTCGATGGTCGAGACGCCCTCGATCGGGAGCTTGCGGTAGGGGTGGTGTCCTCGGCCAGCGGGAACATCGGGCTGTAGAGGAAGCCGGAGGGGCGGCTTGGCTGGCTCACCGGGCCGGCATCGACATCCTGCGCGGGGCCGCGCAGGTCGTCCTTCGACAGCGCGGCGGCGGCATCCTGGGGAGGGGTCACGGGCGATCTCCGCACGGGGGCACCGCGGGGCCCCTGCCGGGTGCAGGGGCGACCGGGCGGCGCCGTCAATCCTCGGCGGGATTACTCCAGCGCGGGCGCGAAGCCAACCGGCGCGGCGGCGGGAGCTCAGGTCCTGGCCGCGTCAGTCCCGCTTGCGGCGGAAGGCGTCCAGGCTGACCACCTGCGGCTTGGCATCGGGGGCGGCTGCCGCCGGCTTCGCGACCGGCGCGCGGCGGCGGCCGGCTCCGGCGCCGGGAAGCGCAGGCCGAAGCGCGCCTGCGGGTCGGCGAAGGCGGTCAGCGCCTTGAAAGGCACCACCAGCGTCGCCGGCACGCCGCCGAAGGACAGCCCGACCGAGAAGCTGCCGGCGCCGCGATCCACCTTCAGATCCCAGAATTTGTGCTGCAGGACGATGGTCATCTCCTGCGGGTAGCGCGCCTTCAGGTGGCCCGGGATGGCCACGCCGGGGAATCCCGTGCGGAAGGTGACGTAGAAATGGTGCTCGCCCGGCAGGCCGCGGCGGCCGGCATGATCCAGCGCCTCGACCGCGACGGCGCGCAGCGCTTCCTCGGCCCATTCGGCATAGGGCAACAGACTGTCAACGGGCGCAGTGGTCTCGTTCATGATCCAACCCTTCCCCTATAAATAAGCGAGGAGATCAACTCACGGAAGTGGGAGGATTCATTAACCGTCGGGAGATTTTCGGAAAGTGGGGGGCTTCTGTTGCCCGGTGCCCCCCGAACCGCGCTTGTTTACTGCTTACGCAGCAACAGCGAGTGCGTCGTTGTCGTTCGCACTTATCAATGGCCCGATGACGGCGGAACCATGCCGGGCAAAAACGGCCCCATTACCACGCGCGTCGAGCCTGTTTCGCCCCTCGCCGGCGTCCCGACATGGACGCTTGAGATGGTGGAGGCGCCGGGCACTGCCCCCGGGTCCGCAACGCTTATCCCGAGCCGTGTTTATCACCATAGTCGGTCGGGATCGCTCCCGGACGACGGCATTGATATAGGACAGGGCGGCCGCACTTGCCAGGGGTGCATCCTGCGACGGGTGCCTTGCCTGCCATCTGGTGGCGCCGGGGAGTTCACGATGACCGAAGGGACCGCCGCCGCGCCATGACGCGCCGTGAGTTGCTGTTGCTCGGCGCCACGGCGGCTGCAGCCGGCGCGGGCGGATACCTGCTTGGCCATGGCGCCGCGCCGCCGCCGCCCGAGGCGACCGCCGCCGCGCCCGAGCCCGTCCTGCCGCAGGAGGTGACGCTTTCGGCCGAGGCGGCCGCCAATTTCGGCCTGCGCACCGCCCCGGTGGAGCGCCGGCCGCTGGTCCGCAGCGTCCGCGTCACCGGCAGCGTCGGCTTCAACGAGCTGCGCCTGGCGCATATCCAGCCGCTCGCCCGCGGCCGGGTGCAGGCGATCGAGGTGGCGATCGGCGACCGGGTCCGCACCGGCCAGCGCCTGGCCATCCTCGACGCGCTCGACCTGGCCGAGGCGCGGCACCAGCTCTCCGGCGCCGAGGCGGCGCTCCGCCAGGCCCAGGCGGAGACCCAGACCGCCCGCGCCGCGCTGAACCGGGCCACCGAGCTGGTCCGCGGCGGATCCCTGGCGCAGAGCGAGCTGGAGCGGCGCCGCGCCGACCTGGCCCGGGCCGATGCCGCGGTGCAGACCCGGGCGACCGAGGTCGAGCACTGGCGGGAGATGCTGGCCCGCTACAGCCCGACCGGACCGATGGCGCAGGAGCCGGCCGATGCGGTGCGGCTCTCCGCCCCGACGCCTGTCGACGCCCGCGGCGCCATCCTGGCGCCCTTCGACGGCGCCGTGCTGGCGATCGGCGCGACGCCGGGCGAGCTGGTCGATACCAACCGGGAGATCTTCACCCTCGCCGACCTCTCCCTGGTCTGGGTCATGGCGGATGTGCCCGAGCGCGACCTGGCCGCGGTGAAGCCGGGCGCCGCGGTCGCCATCGCGGTCGAGGCCTATCCCGGGCGGCGCTTTCCCGGCCGCGTCGCCTATGTCGCCGACCAGCTCGATGTCCGCACCGGCACCGCCAAGGTGCGCTGCGAGATCCCCAACCCGGACGGCGCGCTGAAGGTCAACATGTTCGCCATCGTCGAGATCTCGGCCCCCCTGGGCCGCGACGGGCTGCTGGTGCCGGATGCGGCGCTGCAATCGGTGGACGACCAGCCGGTGGTCTTCCTGGCGCTGGGGGAGGCGCGCTTCGCCCCCGCGCGGTGCGGCCCGGCCTGCGGCAGGACGGCATGACCGAGATCGCCGAGGGGCTCGAGGCCGGCGACCGCATCGCCACCGAGGGCAGCTTCCGCCTCAAGGCCCTGCTGCTGCAGGGCCGCGTCGATGCCAAGGACTAACGCGCCATGATCGCCCGCCTGGTCGATGCGGCGCTGGCCAACCGTATCGTCGTGCTGATGCTGGTCGGCCTGCTGGTGGCGATGGGGCTCTACGACCTCCGCCGCCTGCCGATCGACGCGCAGCCCGACATCTCCCCCGGCAGGTGCTGGTCATCACCCAGGCGCCCGGCCTCGGCCCGCTCGAGGTCGAGCGCTTCATCACCTTCCCGGTGGAGCTCGCCCTGCAGGGCCTGCCGCGGATGGAGAACCTCCGCTCGGTCTCCCGCTACGGGCTTTCGGTCGTCTATGTCCGCTTTTCGGACGAGACGGACATCTACGCCGCCCGCAACCTGGTCTTCTCCCGCCTGCCCTCGGTGCAGGTGCCGCCCGAATCCGGCCGGCCGGAGATGGGGCCGGTCTCGACCGGATTGGGCGAGATCTTCCAGTTCGAGCTGCGCGGTGCCGGCCGCAGCCTGATGGAGCTGCGCAGCATCCTCGACTGGCAGGTCGCACCAAGGCTGCGCCAGGTGCCGGGCATCATCGACGTCAATGCCAATGGCGGCGAGCTGAAGACCTACGAGGTCCAGGTCGCGGCCGATGCGCTGACCCGCTTCGGCCTGTCGCTGGCCGAGGTCTTCGCCGCCATCGAGCGCAACAACGGCGCCCGCGGCGGCGCGACGCTGGAGCGGAACGGCGAGCAGGCGGTGATCCGCGGCGAGGGTCTGATCGCCGACCCGGCGGATATCGGCCGCGTCGTGCTGCGGACCGGGGAGGGGGCGTCCCCCTCTATGTCCGCGACATCGCCGAGGTCACCGCGGCGCCGCGCCCGCGGCTCGGCGCCGTCACCCGCGATGGCCGCGGCGAGGCGGTGGTCGGCATCGCCCTGATGCTGCTGGGCGAGAACACGCGGGAGGTCGGCGACCGGGTGCGGACGGCGGTCGAGAGCATCGGCCGCAGCCTGCCGCCGGGCGTCGAGATCGCCCCCTATTACGACCGCGCCGACCTGATCAGCCGCACCATCCACACGGTCGCCAAGAACCTGATCGAGGGCGCCGTCCTGGTTGTGGTGGTGCTGCTGGTGCTGCTGGGCAATATCCGCGCCGGGCTGGTGGTGGCGCTGGCGATCCCGCTGTCGATGCTCGCCGCCGCCACCGCCATGGTGCATGCCGGGATCTCCGGCAACCTGATGAGCCTCGGCGCCATCGATTTCGGCCTGATCGTCGACGGCGCGGTGGTGATGATCGAGAACGTCGTCCGCCGCCGCGGCGAGGCGCCGCAGCGGCCGGTCGAGCAGGTGGTGCGGGAGGCGGCGCATGAGGTCGGCCGTCCCATCCTGTTCGCCGTCACCATCATCACCGTCGTCTACCTGCCGCTGCTGAGCCTGCAGGGGGTCGAGGGCAAGATGTTCCGCCCGATGGCGCTGACGGTGATCTTCGCCCTCGTCGCCTCCCTCGTGCTGACCTTGGTGCTGATGCCGGTGCTGGCCAGCTTCGCGCTGCGCGGCCCGGTCTCCGAGCACGACAGCTGGGTCATCGCCCGGGTCCGCCGCGCCTATGCCCCGCTGCTCGAGCGGTCGGAGCGGCATCCGGTGCCGGCCATCGGCATCGCCCTCGCCTTGCTGGTCGGCAGCGGCATCCTGGCGACGCGGCTCGGCGCCGAGTTCATCCCGCGCCTCGACGAGGGCGCGCTGGCCGTCACCATCACCAAGCTGCCGAGCATCGGGCTTTCGACCGCGGTCGAGACGACGACGCTGGTGGAGAAGACGCTGCTGCGCTTCCCCGAGGTGAAGACCGTGGTCAGCCTCTCCGGCAGTTCGGAGATCCCGACCGATCCGATGGGGTCGAGCAGAGCGACAGCTTCATCATCCTGAAGCCGCGCGAGGAATGGACCACGGCACCCGACCGCGAGGGGCTGATCGCCGCCTATGGCGAGGCGCTCGATCGGGAAGTGCCCGGCCTCCAGCTTTCCTGGTCGCAGCCGATCGAGATGCGCATGCAGGACCTGCTGCAGGGCGTGCGCTCCGACGTCGCCGTCATCATCTATGGCGACGACCCGGCGGCGCTGCGCCGGGCCGCCGAGGCCACGGTGCAGGCGGTGGCGCGGGTGCCGGGCGCGGCCGACGTGAAGGCGGAGCAAACCGCCGGGCAGCCCTACCTCAGGATCATCATCGACCGCGAGGCGGTTGCCCGCTACGGCCTCAATGCCTCCGACGTGCTCGACGTGGTCGAGGCGCTGGGCGGGCGCACCGTCGGCACGCTGGTCGAGGGCAATGCCCGCTTCGACATCCGCGTCCGGCTGCGGCCGGAGGACCGCGCCGATCCCGACCGCATCCGCGCGCTCCGCATCGCCGACGCCAATGGCCGCGCCGTGCCGCTGACCCAGCTGGCGCGCGTGGTGGTGGAGGACGGGCCGGCCCAGGTCAGCCGCGAGAAGGGCCGCCGCCGCATCACCGTGGAGGCCAATGTCCGCGGCCGCGACATCGCCAGCTTCGTCGCCGAGGCGCAGGCCGCGGTGCAAAGCCAGGTCCGCCTGCCGGCGGGCTATTCGATGGACTGGGGCGGCCAATTCCAGAACCTGCAGGAGGCGACGGCGCGGCTGACCGTGGTGGTGCCGGCGGCGCTCGCGCTGATCTTCGGCCTGCTCTACGTGATGTTCCGCAGCCTCCGCCTCTCCGCGCTGATCTTCGTCAACGTGCCCTTCGCCGCAACGGGGGGCGTGCTGGCGCTCTGGCTGCGCGACCTGCCCTTCAGCATCTCGGCCGCCGTCGGCTTCATCGCGCTCTTCGGCATCGCGGTGCTGAACGGGGTGGTGCTGGTCAGCACCATCGTCGAGCAGCGGCTGGAGGGGAAGGACGCCATGGCGGCGGCGCGCGACGCGGCGATGCTGCGGCTGCGCCCGGTGCTGATGACGGCGACCGTCGCAAGCCTCGGCTTCCTGCCAATGGCGATCTCGACCAGCGCGGGGGCCGAGGTGCAGCGGCCCTTGGCCACGGTGGTGATCGGCGGGCTGGTGACTGCGACCATGCTGACGCTGCTGGTGTTGCCGACGCTCTATCCCTGGGTCGCGGGGCGGAAATAAGAAAGATCGGGGAGAAGGTATTCTCCCCGAACCCCTCATCTATTTCTCTGAGTCGGCACTCGCTGTGCGGCGGCTGCAAGACCCACAAAAAGGAAGGGTGGGGTTCGGGGAGGGAACACTTTCCCTCCCCGACCTTTCAGTGCGCCACGCTGCGCGCCGCCTCCGCGTACCCCACGCGCCGCTCCGGCGGCACCGGATGCCGCCCGGCGACGCGTTCCAGCAGCATCCGCGCATCGCCGGTTTGGCCCGCCTTCATCGCCGCATGCAGGAAGAGCTGTTCGAAGACATCCTGCTGCGCGTGGCTGCCGCCGAGCTGGTACATGCCCTGCAGCGCCGGCCGCATCGCCGCGACCGCACCGGCATGGTCGCCCCGCGCATGCTTCAGCACGGCTTCCGCCACCGGCAGCGCATAGCGGGCGATCAGCGGCCCGTTGGTACCGGCATTGCGGCGCGCCGCGTCGCGCAGCAGAATCCATCAGCCGCCCCGCCGCCGCCCAGCGCCCGGCGCCGCAGAGCGCCATCATCCAGTGCGGCAGGGTGAAGGCCGAGAGCGTGTCGCCGATCCTCGCCTCCGCCTTGTCCGCCAAGCTCCTCCCAGCGATGGCCCGCCTCCACCCCGTGCAGCGACAGCCGGAACAGCATGGAGGCCGCGTTCTGCACGTCGATGTAGAGGTCCGGCTGCGCCTGGGTGACCGGGCTCGCCAGGTTGCGGAAGCGCGTGTCGTACAGCGACAGCACGCCGGCGAAATCGCGCTGCTCCAGGTGGTACATCGCCCGGTGCCACCAGAGATGGTGCGTGATGTTGTTGCCGCCCTCCCAGTGCGGCTCCAGGTCCCTGATCCAGGCGATCCCCTCGCTCCGGCGGCCCTGCATCTCCAGCACATGCGCGACCGCATGCGCCGCCCAGAGGTCGCCGGGGTCGAGCGCGATGGCGGCGCGCCCCGCGGCCTCGGCGATGGTGTAGTTCCCGGCTTCCTCGTTGGCGAAGCTGCGGCAGGCGAGCACGCCGCCATAGCCGGGGATCTCCCGGCTCCAGGCCGGCAGCACCCGCTCGACCGAGGCCAGCATCGTCTCCGGCCGCCCCAGCCAGAAGGCGCAGAAGTGGTGCAGGCGGAAGGCGAGGATGTCGCGCGGGTGCTCGGCCAGGATGCCCTCCCAGGCTGCCAGCGCCCGGTCCATCTCGCCCTCCGACCAGGCCGCCAGGGCGGCGACATGCGCCTGCTCCCGCGGCGTCGCGCGCGCGGTCAGCCGTCTGGCGGTGGCAATCGAGATCCTTCGCCAGCGGCACGAAGTCCTGCTTGTAGCCGAGCAGCAGGAAAGCGGCCTTCAGCGCATGCGCCATGCCGCATTCCGGGTCGGCCGCCAGCAGCGCCTGCATGCGCTGCGACGTGTCGAGAGCGGTAGCCGAGATAGCCGGCGATGGTGTGGTCGAAGGCGCGGGCGGCCTCGGCGCCGGCGGCCGAGATGGCATTGCCTTGGGCGTCCTGCTGCATCGGATTGGTCCTTCCTGCATGGAAGGCCAGGGAGGAAGTATCCTCCCTGGACCCTCCTCTATTTTCCGAGTCCGGCACCCGCCGCGCGGCGAATGCCGACCTCGGGACGACATGCTTTTTCCTCCCCAGCCTTTACGCCTCTGCGCGCTCCGCCAGCCAATGCACGAGCACCGCGACGGCGGCCATCAGATCCCCGGTCTCCATCGCTTCCTCCGGGTTGTGACTCCCGTTACGGTTCCTGACGAGCAGCATGCCCGTCGGCACGCCGGCCGCGGCAAAATTATTCGCGTCATGGCTGCCGGGGCTGTTCAGCCGCGGCGCTTCCAGCCCGGCGCGCGTCGCGGCGGAGGCCAGGCCTTCGATGATCCCCGGGTCCATCGGGCCGGGTGCCGCGGCGCTGCGCTCGCCGAGCGCGATCCGCACGCCGCGCCGCCCCGCGACCTCGGCGACGATCGAGCCGAGCTTCGCCTCCAGCGCCTGCAGATGCGCCGCCGAATAGGCCCGCAGGTCGAGGCTCAGCTCGAACCGGCCGGAGACCATGGTCAGGCTGTGCCGCTCCACCGGCGTGTGGAAGCGGCCGATGGTGACCGCCATGGGGCGGCCTTCGGCTTCCTCCGCCAGCCACATCGCCTCGAGCGCCAGGGCCAGGTCGGCGGCGGCCAGCGCCGCGTCGCGGCGGAAGCGGTGCGGCAGGCCGGTATGCGCGTCCTCGCCGGTGATGCGGATGAAGGGGTGCCGCACGTTGCCGGGATTGGCGAGGCAGATGGCGACCGGCGCCCCGGCTTCCACCAGCTGCGGCGCCTGCTCGATATGCACCTCGAGATAGGCGCCGAGCCGCGCCGGGTCGCGCAGCGGCCGGCCCAGCTTCGCCGGGTCGCCGCCGCAGGCGGCGATGGACTCGGCCAAGGTCAGCCCGGTGCGGGCATGCGGCAGGTCCAGCGCGCCGGGCGGCAGCCGGGCCAGCAGGCAGCGGCTGCCGATCAGGCCGAGGCCGAACCACACCGCCTCCTCGCAGCGCAGCGCCAGCACCTCGATATCCATTCGCGGCCGAATGCCCGCCGCCTGCAGCGCGGCGACCGCGGCGATGCCGGCGACCACCCCCGCCGCGCCGTCGAAATTGCCGCCCTGCACCACGCTGTCGAGATGCGAGCCGATCAGGATGGGCGGCGCATCGGGGTCGGTGCCGGCCCAGCGCAGCGCCAGGTTCGCCCCGGCATCGCGCCGCGCCTCCAGCCCGAGCGCAGCGCCGGCCGCCGCGATCAGCGCCTGCGCCTCGTTCTCGCCCCGGCCATAGGCGTCCCGCGTGATGCCGGGTGGGTCGGCGCCGATGGCGGCGAGGCCGTCCAGCAGCCGCTGCACCAGGGGCGCCTGCGCCGCGACGGCGTCGGCGAGGGTCACAGCCCGATCTCCCGCAGCACCTCCTCGGTATGCTCGCCGAGCGCCGGTGCCGGCACGCTCCAGGGGCCGAGGCCGGGCAGGCGGGGGAAGGGCAGGGTGCCGAGCCCCGGCTGGTCCAGCGGCACCGCGGCGCCGACCGCCTCGGCATGCGGGTCGGCCAGCCAGTCGAGCGGCGTGTTCACGAGGTCGCAGAGCATCCGCACCGCCTGGAAGCGCCGCACCCATTCCGCTGCGGGCTGGGTGGCGGCGGCGGCACGGATTTCCGGCAGCAGGGCGTCGCGGTGCTCGGCCCGCAGCGCGAAGCTGGCGAAGCGCGGGTCGGTCGCCAGCTCCGGCCGGCCGATGATCCCGCAGAGCTGGACGTATTCCGGCTCCCGCAGCAGGGCCACCATGAACCAGCGGCCGTCGCTGCCCTGGTAGGTGCCGGCCGGCAGGTTGGCGGCCGGCGGGACGCGGCCGAGCAGCCCCTGCTCGGCGATGTTGAAGCCCATCAGCGCCGCGGCGCTCTGCATGAGGGAGACGTCGAGCACCCGCGCCCGCGGCGCGGCGCCCGCCACCCGGTCCAGCGCCTGCTCGGCCAGCGCCGCCTGCACCGCGATGAAGGCCGAGAGGCCGGTCACCATGTCCACCGCCATGATCTGGCCGGTGCGGTGCGGCACGCCATCCATGCCGACATTGAGCGAGACCATGCCGCTATAGGCCTGCATCACGCTGTCGGTGCAGGGGCGCTCGGAATGCGGGCCCCGCTGGCCGAAGCCGGAGACGGAGAGGAACACGACATCCGGCTTGCCGGCTTCCGGCACCAGGCCGAGCCGCTTCGCCACGCCGGGGCGGAAGGCCTCGAGCATCACGTCGGCCTTGGCTGCCAGCTTCAGCATGGCGGCGCGCCCGGCCTCAGACTGCAAATCCAGCACCGCGCTGCGCTTGCCGCGGTTGAAGCTGACATGCATGACGCTCTGCGTGCCCTCCCGCGTCGAGAGGCCGCGCGACCAGTCACCGGCGGGCGGCTCGATCTTCACCACCGTCGCGCCGCAGGCGGCGAGCTGGGTCGCGCAATAGGGGCCGGCGATGCCCTGGCTGGCATCCAGCACGAAAAGGCCCCGGTAGGGCTGCAACCTGTCGGCCATGGCGTTTTCCCTCGGGCGTTTCCGCCCCTATCCTGCCCGGAACGGCGCGGAGGGGAAGGGATGTCCGGCAGAGGGATCACGCGGCGGCTCGCCCTGGGCGGGCTGCTGGCGGCGCCGGCGGCCTTCGCGCAGGGCAATGACTGGCCATCGCGGCCCGTCCGCTTCGTCGTCCCTTATCCCCCGGGCGGGCCGACCGACATCCTCGGAAGGGTGGTCGCCGCCCGGCTGGCGCAGGAGCTCGGCCAGCCCATGGTGATCGAGAACCGGGCGGGCGCCTCCGGCGTCATCGGCTCGGAGGTCATCGCCCGGGCGTCAGCGGATGGGCAGTCCTTCCTGATGAACGCATCGATCCATGTGATCATCCCGCATCTCAACCGTGCCATGCCCTTCGATGCGCTGGCCGATTTCACCCCGGTGACCAACATGGCCAGGGTGCCGCTGGTGGCGGTGGTGAACCCCAACCTGCCCGTCCGCAGCATCGCGGAGCTGGTCGCCTACCTGAAGGCCAATCCCGGGCGGGTGTCCTATGCGTCCTCCGGCAATGCCTCGGCGCTGCAGCTGGCGGGGAGATGTTCAAGCTGATGACCGGGACCGAGATGGTGCACGTGCCCTATCGCGGCGCCGGGCCGGCGGTGCAGGACCTGATCGCCGGCAATATCCAGCTGATGTTCGACAGCATCCCCTCCAGCGCCGGCGCGGTCCGGTCCGGGCTGCTGCGGCCGCTGGCCGTCACCACGGCGAGGCGCGTCGCCGCCTACCCGGACCTGCCGACGGTGGCCGAGGCCGGGGTGCCCGGCTTCGACATCGCCACCTGGTATGCCATCTGGGCGCCGCCGAAGACGCCTGCGCCCGTCGTCGGCCGCCTGCAGCAGGCGGTCGCCGCCGCGGTCCGGGTGCCGGAGGTGCGGGAGAAGCTCGCCACCCTGGGCGCCGAGCCGGTGGCCGACACGCCGGAGGAATTCGCCTTGTTCTGTGCCCGCGAATACGACCGCTGGGGACGGCTCGTGCGCGATGCGCGCGTGACGCTGGACTGAAGGCCGTCCTCGATACGGCTGCGGCGTGGCGTGCCGGCCGGAATCCCGACCCTGCCACCAAGACCCATCCCTGGCCGGCGCATCGCCGGCCGCTTCCGAAGAGGCCCTGATGCGCGCCCTGGTCTGCGAAAGCTGGCGTGAATTCGACGCGCTGGAGATGAAGGAGATTCCGCCCCCGCCGATGCGGCCGGGCGGAGTGCGGATCAAGGTCGAGGCCTCGGGCGTCAGCTTCGCCACCCAATTGGTCGTCGCCGGCAAGTACCAGCGCAAGCCGCCGCTGCCTTTCACGCCGGGCACCGAGATCGCCGGGACGGTGATCGGATCCGCCCCTGACGTGGCGAACCCGCTGCCGCCGGGCACCCGGGTCTTCGCCGTGCTCGACTGGGGCGGGCTGGCGGAGGAAGCGGTCGCGGACAGCATCCATGTCGTGCCGATCCCCGCCGGGGCGCCGCTCGACGCCGCCGTTGCCATGCCGATTAGCTACCCGACCGCCGGCTCCGCCCTGATGTGGCGGGCGCGGGTGGAGCCGGGCCAATGGGTGCTGGTGCATGGCGCCGCGGCCGGCGTCGGCCTGGCCGGCGTCGAGATCGCCAAGGCGCTCGGCGCCCGGGTCGTCGCCCGCTGCGGCGCCGACAAGCGGCACGTGCCGGAAAGCCGCGGTGCGGATGTGGTGCTGGACAGCGCGCTGCCCTTCCGCGACTCGGTGCGGGAGGCGACGGGCGGCGCCGGCGTCGCCGCCGTGCTGGACACGCTGGGCGGGCCGGTCTTCGACGACAACCTGCGCTGCCTCGGCGATGGCGGCATGATGGTGACGATCGGCTTTGCTGCCGGCGGCATCCCGACCCTGCCCATCAACCTGCTGCTGCTGAAGAACATCGCCGTCGCCGGGCTGAACTGGGGCACCTATGTCGGCTGGTCGCCGGGAGACAACCGTCATGTCCATGCCACGCGGGCTCGCGCGCTCTGGCAGCAACTGGTCGATTGGTGGGCGGCCGGCGCGCTGCGGCCCGAAGTGCATGCCAGCTTCCCCTGGGACAATCCCGCGCGGCCATGGCCGAGGTGCGCGGCCGCAATGCGGTGGGGCGGGTGGTGCTGCGGCCGGGCGAGGCCTAGCCTGTCGGCATGAGCGATACCGGCGGGGCGCCACCCGCCCCCACGACCGCGCCCGCGAAGAAGGCCGACCCGCGCATGGTTGCGGCCATCGTCGCAAGCGCGCTTTTCATGCAGAACCTCGACAGCAGCGCGGTCGCCACCGCGCTGCCGGCCATGGCACGGGACCTGGCGGTGGAACCGGCCCGGCTCGGCGCCGCCATCACCTCCTACCTGGTCGCGCTCACCGTCTTCATCCCCGTCTCCGGCTGGGTGGCGGACCGGTTCGGCGCCAAGCGCGTCTTCATGACCGCGATCGTGGTCTTCACCCTGGCCTCGGTGCTGTGCGGCCGGGCGACCGGCGTCGCCAAGCTGATCGGCGCCCGCGTCCTGCAGGGCGTCGGCGGGGCGATGATGGTCCCCGTCGCCCGCCTGCTGCTGTTGCGGCAGATCCGCAAGGAGGAGATGCTGAGCGCCATGGCCTGGCTGACCATGCCGGCCATGATCGGGCCGATCAGCGGCCCGCCGCTGGGTGGCTTCCTGACCGATGCCTTCGGCTGGCAATCGGTGTTCCTGATCAACCTCCCGATCGGCGCGCTCGGCCTCGCTCTGGTCGCCTGGAAGATCCCGGCCATCCCGCCCGGCAGTCCCGGCCCGCCGGACCGCACCGGGCTCTTCCTGATCGGCGCGGCGCTCGCGCTGTTCATGTTCGGGCTGGAGACGATCGGCCGCGGCGTGGTGCCGCAGGGGATGCCGCAGGCCGGGCTGGTGCTCGGGCTGATGTTCGGCTGGGCGGCCATCCGGCATTGCCGGCGGGTGGAACGGCCGGCGCTCGATCTCTCGCTGCTGAAGATCCATACCTTCAGCCAGTCCACCCTGGCCGGCACGCTGTTCCGGGTCGGCGCCGGGACCTCGCCCTTCCTGGTGCCGATGCTGCTGCAGGTGGGCTTCGGGAAATCGGCGTCGGAGGCGGGACTGGTCTCCTTCGCCACGGCGCTCGGCGCGCTGGCGATGAAGCCGCTGGCGCGGCCGCTGCTGAAGCGGTTCGGCTTCCGCCGGGCCTTGATCGGCGCCTCCCTGGTGGCCGCGGTGGGGGTGGCCCTGCCCGCGGCCTTCACCCCGGACTGGCCGCTGCCGCTGATCTTCGCCCTGCTGGCGCTGGGCGGGCTGTTCCGCAGCCTGCAATTCACCGCGCTGAACACGCTGGCCTTCGCGGACGTGCCGACCGCGCGGCTCTCGGCCGCGACCAGCTTCGCCGGAACGGCGCAGCAGCTGGCCCCGGCGCTCGGCGTGGTGCTGGCGACGACCTCGCTGGAGGTGAGCGCGATGCTGTCCGGGCATCACGCGCCACAGGTGCACGACTTCGCCATGGCCTTCCTGGTGGCGGCCGTGGTCGTTGCCGCCTCGGCGCCCTTCTTCGCCCGGCTGGCGCCGGATGCGGGGAGGCGGTGAGCGGGCATGGGGTGAAGCGGGTGGCGGCGGAGTGAAGGAAGGTTGGGGAGGGGAAAGTATTCCCTCCCCAAACCCCACCTTTCCTTTTGTGGGTCGGGTGCCGCCCCACAGAAATAGATGAGGGGTCCGGGGAGAATACCTTCTCCCCGGGCTTTTCTTGCTCAGTCCACGATGAAGAGCTTCGCCCCCGTGCGGGTCGAGGAGCGATGCGCCGCATCGCCGAAATCCGAGACCTGGTAGCTGACACCCGACTTCAGGGTGAAGCGCCGGCCGTCGCGCAGCTCGGTCTCCAGCTCGCCCTCGAGCACCAGCAGCACATGGCCGCGGTCGCACCAGTGGTCGGCGAGATAGCCCGGCGTGTACTCGACCATCCGCACCCGCAGGTCGCCGATGTTCAGCGTCCGCCAGATCGCCTCGCCGGTCTCGCCGGGGTGCCGGGTTTCCGGCACGCCCGACCAGTCGGTGACCGTGAAGGGAAGGGTGGGGATCTTCATTCGGCCGGCGCCGCCTGGGGCAGGGCGCGCTGCCGGGTGAAGCGGCGGGCCAGCCCCTCGAAGCCCAGGTAAAGCACCGGGGTCACGAAGAGCGTCAGCATCTGCGAGACGATCAGCCCGCCGATGACCGCGAGGCCGAGCGGCTGGCGCAGCTCGGCCGCGGCGCCCCAGCCGGCGGCGATCGGGACCGCGCCGGCGCCGGCGGCGAGCGTCGTCATCAGGATCGGCCGGAACCGCACGAGGCAGGCGGTACGGACGGCGGCAAAGGGCTCCTCCCCGCCGCGCTGCCGTTGCAGCGCCACGTCGACGATCATGATGGCGTTCTTCTTCACCAGCCCGATCAGCAGCAATACCCCGATCACCGCGATCACCGACAGGTCGAGCCCGAAGAGCCAGAGCGTCAGGAAGGCGCCGAGCGCCGCCGCCGGCAGGCCGGACAGGATGGTCAGCGGGTGGATCAGGCTCTCGTACAGCACGCCGAGCACGACATAGACGATCAGGATGGCGGCCAGAACCAGGGCGCCCTGGCCGGCCAGCGCCTGCTGGAAGACCTGCGCCGCGCCGGAGAAGCCGGTGACGACGGTCGGCGGCAGGCCAAGGTCACGCTCCACCGCGCGGATCGCGTTCACCGCATCGCCCAGTGCCACCCCCGGCGGGGTGTTGAAGCCGATGACCACGGCCGGCAGCTGGCCCTGGTGGCTGACATTGAGGGGGCCGGTGGTGCGCTCGATCCGCGCCACGGCCGAGAGCGGCACCAGCTTGCCGGTGACCGAGCGGAGATAGAGCTTGGCGAGGCCCGTCTCGTCCCGCTGGTCCTCCGGCAGGGCCTCGAGGATGACCTGGTAGGCATTCGCCTGGCCATAGAGGGTCGAGATCTGCCGGCTGCCGAAAGCCGAGAACAGCGCCTGCCGGACATTGTCCACCGAGACGCCGAGCGAGGTGGCGCGGTCGCGGTCGACGTTCACCTGGACCACTGGCGCATCGATCTGCAGGTCGGTGTTGACGTCCTGCAGTTGCGGCAGCTCGACCAGCTTCTTCTCGAGGCGCTGCGCCCAGTCGTAGAGCTCGTCGAGCCGCAGCCCCTGCAGCGTGTAGAGGTAGAGCGTGCGGGTGATGCGGCTGCCGAAATTCAGGTTCTGGATCGGGTTGATGAAGACCCGGAGGCCGGGGATGCGGCTGGCCTCCCGCCGCAGGCTCTGGATGACCTGCTGGATCGGCGGCCGGTCCTGGCGTTCCTTCAGCTCGACGAAGGCGCGGCCCTGGTTGATCGAGATGCTGGGCCCGCCGGCCCCGATGTTCGAGACCACGTTGGTGACGTAGGGGCTGGCCCGCAGGATCTCGGAGAGCCGGCCCTGCATCTGCGCCATCGCGTCGAAGGAGGCGCCGCGCGGTCCTTCGGTGTTGATCACCAGCAGACCGGTATCCTCGACCGGGAAGAAGCCCTTCGGGATGACCACGGCCATGTAGCCCGCGGCACCCAGAGAGGCGAAGAACATCAGCCAGACGACCAGGCGGGATTTCAGGCTCAGGTCGAGCAGCCAGGCATAGCCGCGCTCGACCGCGACGAAGCCCCGCTCCAGCACCCGCTCCAGCCAGGAGGGCTTGGTGTGGGCCGGCAGGCGGGAAGCCATCAGCGGCGTCAGGGTCAGCGAGACGATGCAGGAGGCGACGACCGAGAGGGTGACGGTCGCGGCGAAGGCGTTGAAGACCCGGCCGACCACCCCGCCCATCAGCAGGATCGGCAGGAACACGGCGACCAGCGAGAGGGTGATCGAGAGGACGGTGAAGCCGATCTCCTTGGCGCCGCGGATCGCCGCCGGGATCGGCGCCATGCCCTCCTCGATGTGCCGGACGATGGCTTCCAGCACCACGATGGCATCGTCCACCACAAGGCCGACCGCGATGGTCAGGCCCAGCAGGGTCACGTTGTCGATGCCGTAGCCGAGCGCGTACATCAGGCCGAAGGCGACGCAGAGGCTGATCGGCACGGCGATGGTCGGGATCAGCGTGGCGCTGATCCGCCGGAGAAACAGGAAGCAGACCAGCACCACGAGGCCGATGGCGATCGCCAGGCTCTCCTGCACGTCGTGCACCGCGGCGCGGATCGACTTGGACCGGTCGAGGAAGACCTCGAGCTTGGCGCCGGGCGGCAGCGCGGCGCGCAGCCCGTCGAGGCTGGCGCGGACGCCATCCACCACCTCGACCGTATTGGCGTCCGGCTGGCGCAGCACCGCCAGGACCAGGGCGCGGTCCTCGTTCCGCCAGGCGGCGATGCGGGTATTGGCGACACCATCGGCGACGCTGGCGATCTCGTTCAGCCGGACCGGCGATTGCGGCTTGCCGGCGATGACCAGGTTGCCGAAGGCCGCGGCGTCCTGCGGCTGGTCGTTGGCGCGGAGCGTCAGCTGCTGCCGCTGGCCGTTCAGCACGCCGACGGGGGTGGAGGAATTGGCCTGGGCGATCGACTGCAGCGTGGTGTCGAAGGCCAGCCCCATGGCGGCGGTGCGGTCGGGGTCGAGCCGGACCCGAACGGCGTAGAGCTGCTCGCCGAAGACCTGCACCTGCGCCACGCCGATGACCCGGGACAGCGCCGGGCTGATGATCGTGCTGACGATGTCGTTCAGGTAGTACAGCGGCTTGTCGCCGCCCGAGAGGGTCAGCAGCACCACCGGCGCATCGGCCGGGTTCACCTTGCGGTAGCTGGGCGGCACCAGCATGTCGACCGGCAGGCGGCGCTGCGCCCGGGTCAGCGCCGCCTGCACGTCCTGTGCCGCGGCGTCGATGTTCTTGTTGAGCTGGAACTGGACGGTGATCTGCGAGGTGTCCTGGCCATTGATCGAGGACATGGTGTCCACGCCGGCGATGGTGGACAGCTCGCGTTCCAGCGGCAGGGCGACGCTGGTCGCCATGGTCTCCGGGCTGGCGCCGGGGAAATTGGCGAAGATGGTGATGACCGGGAAGTCGACCCGCGGGACGGCGGCGACCGGCAGCTTGGTGTAGGCCAGCAGGCCGGCGACGATCGCGGCGACCGAGAGCAACCCGGTCATGACCGGGCGGCGGATGCAGAGTTCGGAGATGTTCATCGCGCTGCCCCGGGCCGGCTCAGTTGCTGGAGACGCGCTGCTGCGGCGCGCGCTCGACCGCCTTGGTGCCCTCGGTGACCCGCTGGGCGCCGTCGACGATCACCTTCTCCCCGCCGCCAGCTCGCCCTTCACCACGGCGCGGTCGCCGGTGATGCGCACGAGCTGGACGTTGCGGCGGTGCGCCGCGCCGTCCGGGCCGAGCACGAAGACGAAGCGGCTGTCCTGCCCGGTCTGCAGGGCCGGACCGGCGACCGAGATCGCGTTCTCCTCGTCCCGCGGGACCATGACGACCTGGACATACTGGCCGGGCCAGAGCCGGTGGTCGGCATTATCGAACCGCGCCTTGAGCGCGATGGTGCCGGTGGCGACATCCACCGCGCTGTCGATGAAGACCAGCTTGCCCTCCGCGGGCGGCCGGCTGTCGCCTTCCGCCCGGACCCGCACCATGGCGGTGCCGCGCCGCATCGCGGCGCGGATCTCGGTCAGCCAGCGCTCCGGCACGGAGATTGCACCAGGATGGGATCGAGCTGGGTCAGGGTGGTGATCGCGGTATTCTCCGCCTGGCGGACGAAATTGCCGGCGCGCAGCGGGATGGCGCCGAGCTGGCCGTCGATCTCGGCGGTGATGGTGGAGAAGCCGACATTGACCTTGGCCTGCTCGACCAGCGCCTCGTCCGCCTTCACCTGGGCGGCGGCCGAGGCAGCATCCGACTGCGCCTGCTCGAAGCGCTGCTGGGAGGCGACGCTCTCCCGGCCCAGCTGCTGGTAGCGCAGCAGGTCGGCGGTGTAGCGGGTCAGCAGGGCCCGGTCCTTGATCAGGTTCGCCTCGAATTGCGCCAGCAGGGCGCGATTGAAGCGGCTGTCCTGGATGAAGAGCGGCTGGCCCTTCTTCACCAGCTGGCCTTCCTCGACCAGCACCTGCTCGATCTGGCCATCCACCCGGGCGCGCACGGTGATGACGGATTCCGAGGCGACGATGCCGTTGGCCAGGATCTCGATCGGCACCGGGCCGGCGCGGACCGGGTCGGTGGTGACCGGGACGGCGCCGCCGCCCTGGGCCAGCGCCGCGGCGGCGGGCAGGATGGCCAGCAGGGCCGCGAGCAGGCCGGCCATGGGGGCGCGCCGCAACCGCGGCGACAGGCTTGGCATCATCCGTTCCGTTCCCAAAAGGCCGACCCTGGTCCGCCAGGGCGGGGGCCAAGGCCTGATCCTATACGAAAGAAACCGAAGCGTCCCACGCGGTCGGTCGCACATCCAAACGACCGGACCGGAAAAGCCGGGCTGGAACGCTGCCCGGGCACCAGCAACGACCGTGCCAAAAATATTGACTTATGCCGGTCCTGCAAGGGTTGGCCAGGGTGGCGCGGCATCCGGGTGTCACCTTCGCCGCGCCGCTGTGCCATCCTGCCGGCCGATACCAGCCACGAGGCCGTCCACCCCATGCGCCTGCCGCTCCTGCTGCTTCTCGGCCTGCTGCTCGCCCCGCCGCCGGCGTGGGCCCAGGAATTCGACTTGCCGGGCCTGTCCGGCGATGCCGCCGGCTACCAGCGGGAGCTTGGCCGCCGCTTCCCCGCCGGCGCCACCCCGCAGCAGCGCGCGACCGCCGAGGCCCGCGCGGTGCAGGCCGAGCGCCAGCAGAACTGGGCGGCTGCCGCCCAGGCCTGGGAGGAGCGGGTCGCGGCCGGCGAGGCGCGGCCGGAGCACTGGCTGGCCCTGGCCCGGGCGCTGCTGCAGAAATCCCCGCCCGATCCGGCGCGCGCCCTGCAGGCGGCCTGGGTCAATTTCCAGACCGTGCCCTCCGGCCCGCCCGAGATCGCCGGGCTGCTGGTGATGGCCGAGGCCCTGCAGCGGCTGGACCGCCCGGCGCAGCAGCTGCAGGCGCTGCAGGCGGTGCTGCAGCGGGCGCCGGACAACCCGCGCTACCGGCAGATGCTGGCGGAGGCCCGCCGCGCCGCCGGGCTGCTGGTCGCCGGGATCGATACCGAGCCGGAGGCCGAGCCGGCCCGGGCCTGCCTGCGCTTCACCGTGCCCCTGGCGAAGCGCACCGACTGGCAGCCGCAGGACTGGGTCCGGGCCGAGCCGCCCGTCCCCGGCCTCGCGGTGCTGCGGGAGGGCGAGCAGCTCTGCCTTGCCGGGCTGCCGCATGGGCAGTCCACGCGGGTCGTGCTGCGCGCCGGCCTGCCGGCCGAGGACGGCCTCCGGCTCAACAAGGATGCCGTGCTGCGCATCGCCATGCCCGACCGTGCCGCGCGGATCGTCTTCGACGCCAGCCGCTTCCTGCTGCCGCGCGGCCAGGCGCAGCAGGTCGGGCTCGCCACGGTCAACCTTTCGGCGCTCGCCCTGAAGGTGGTGCGGGTGGGCGAGCGCAACCTGGTGCCCTTCGGCCGCAACACCTGGACGGCGGGGGAGGCGATCTCCGGCTGGGCGGCCGACGACCTCGCGGAAAGCTGGGGCCGCACGGTCTGGGAGGGCCGGGTCGAGCTGCCGGCGCTGCAGCCCAACCGGGTCCAGCGCAGCGCCCTGCCGCTGCCCGAGGCGCTGCGGACCGCCGGCCCTGGCCTCTATGCCCTGATCGCCAGGCCGGCCGACGGCAGCAAGGGCGGGGCGGCGGCGCTGCCGGTCATCGTCACCGACCTCGGGCTCACCGCCTGGCGCGGGCCGCAGGGGCTGGCGGTGCAGGCGCGGGCCTTCGGCGCCGGCCGGCCGCTGGCCGGCGTGCAGGTCCGGCTGCTGGCCGCCTCCAACGACATCCTGGCCGAGGCGGTGACCGAGGCCGACGGCACCGTCCGCTTCGCCGCCCCCTGCTGCGCGGCCAGGGGCCCATGGCGGCCCGGGCGCTGCATGCAACGCTGGGCGACGACCTGGTCGCGCTCGACCTCGACGCCGCGGCCTTCGACCTGTCCGACCGCGGCGCCACCGGCGCGCCGCATCCCGGGCCGCTCGATGCCTTTGCCTGGCTCGACCGCGGCATCTACCGGCCGGGCGAGGTGGTGCAGGCCGCGGTGCTGCTGCGCGACGGCGGCGGCGCACCGGCCGACATCCCGGCCCGGCTGCGGGTGAAGCGGCCCAACGGCAGCATCTTCGCCGAGCAGGTTCCGGCGCGGGCGCCGGGTGCCGCGCTGCTCTGGCCGATCCCGCTGCCCGCCGGCGCCCCGGCCGGAGTCTGGACGCTGGAGGTGCTGGCCGACCCGGCCGCGCCGCCGATCGGCCGCGCCGAGTTCCGCGTCGACGCCTTCGTCCCCGAGCGGCTGGAGGTGACCGCCGGCCCGGCCCCTCGACCATTGGTGCCCGGCCAGCCTCTGGCGGTGCCCCTCGCCGCGCGCTTCCTCTATGGCGCGCCCGGCGCCGGCCTCACCGGCAGCGCCGAGCTGCGGCTGCAGGCCCAGCGGTCGCCCTTCGCTCAGCACAAGGACTATGTCTTCGGCCTGGTGGACGAGGATCCGCCCCCGACCTGATCCCCTTCGAGATCGAGCCGCTCGATGCCAGGGGCAGGGCAGCCTGACCCTCGCCTTGCCACGGGTGCCCGACACCACCCGGCCGCTGGACGCGGAGCTTGCCATCGCCATCGACGAGCCGGGCGGCCGCGCCTCCCGCACCACGCTGACCCTGCCGGTCCGCGCCGCCAACCGCCTGATCGGGGTGAAGCCGCTCTTCGCCGAGCTCGCGGTGGATGCCGGGGCGGAGGCGGGGTTCGAGGTCATCGCCCTCGACGGCGACGCCAGGCCCGTGGCGGCGCGGCTGCGCGCCCGGCTGGTGCGGGAGCGGCCCGACTGGCGCGTCGTCACCCGCGCCGGCCAGGCCCGCTACGAGACGGTCTGGCGCGACGAGGCGGTGGACAGCGCCGATCTCGCCGTGACCGCCGCCGCCCCGGCCCGCTTCGCCCGCGCGCTGCCCTTCGGCCGCTACCGGCTGGAGGTGGCCGAGCCCGGCGGGATGGCGATCACCTCCATCCGCTTCCGCGCGGGCTGGGCGGGCGGCGAGACGGCGGAGGTGCCGGACAAGGTCGACGTCGCCGCCGACCGCCGGGCCTATGCCCCGGGCGCGGTGGCGCGGCTCCGCATCACCCCGCCCTTCTCCGGCCCCGCCAGCCTCGCGGTGCTGACCGACCGCCTCGTCTCGATCCGCGAGATCGAGGTCGCCGAGGGCGGGACGGAGGTGGAGGTCCCGGTGGACGCGGCCTGGGGGCCGGGCGCCTATGTCGCCGTCACCGCCTTCCGCCCCGGCGAGGCGCGCCAGGGACATCCCGGCCGGGCGCTCGGCCTCGCCTGGCTGCAGGTCGATCCCGGCTCCCGCCGGATCGAGGTGGCGATCGGCACGCCGGACCGCGTCCGCCCGTCCCGCAAGCTGGAGGTGCCGGTCCGGCTGACCGGGGCGGGGAGGGGGCGACCCTCACCCTCGCCGCGGTGGACGAGGGCATCCTGCGCCTCACCCGCTTCGCCTCGCCCGACCCGGTCGGGCACTTCATGGGCAAGCGCCGGCTCGGCACCGACATCCGCGACGACTACGGCAGGCTGATCCCGCCGCCCGAGGGCGAGGCGGCGGTGCTGCGCCAGGGCGGCGACGAATTCGCCATGGCGGCGATCGACGTGCCGCAACGGACCGTGGCGCTCTTCTCCGGCCCGGTCGCGGTGGCACCGGACGGGACCGCGACGGTCACGCTCGACCTGCCCGACTTCGCCGGAGAGCTGCGGCTGATGGCCGTCGCCTGGGCCGGCGAGCGGATCGGCGCAGCGGCGAGGCCGCTGACCGTCCGCGACCCGGTGGTGGCGGAGGCGCTGCTGCCCCGCTTCCTCGCGCCCGGCGACGAGGCGCGGCTGCCGGTGCTGCTGCACAACCTCGACCTGCCGGCGGGTGAGGTGAGCGCGACCCTTTCGGCCGAGGGCGCGATCGCGCTCGCCGGCCCGGCCCGGCTGGCGGCGACGCTCGCGCCCAATGCCCGCGCCCTGCCGGCCAGCGCCCTCCGCGCCGCCGGCGCCGGGGAGGGCGTGCTGCGCCTCGCCATCGCCGGGCCGGACGGCTTCACCGCGACGCGGGAGGCGCGGATCACCGTCCGCTCCTCCCGCCCCGTCACCACCGAGGTCGCGGCGCAGGAGATCCCGCCAGGCGCCGAGCGGCCGCTGCGGCTCGATCCCGCGCGCTGGGTCGCCGGGACCTGGCTGGCCTCGGCCGGCTTCGGCGGGCCGGTGCGCTACGACGCAGCCGGCATGCTGCGCCAGCTCGAGCGCTATCCCTATGGCTGCCTCGAGCAATCCGCCTCCCAGCTGCTCGCCTTCGCGCTGATGCCCGGCCTCGGCGAGGCCGCCGAGGCGCGCGCCGCGCGGCTGCAGCGCGCGGCCGAGGCGGTGCTCGGCAAGCAGCGCTTCGACGGCAGCTTCGGCCTCTGGTCGGCCCAGGGCGAGCCGGAGTGGTGGACGGGTGCCTACGCTGTGGAGGCCCTGCTGCGCGCCCGCGCCGCCGGCGCCGCCATCCCCGACGCGGCGCTCGACCAGGCATTGCAGGCAACCGCCGAGCAGGCCGAGGACGTCTCGCCCGACCGGGCGGAGGAGTTCGCGGCGCAGGCCTATCGGGTCCATGTGCTGTCGCTCGGCGGCAGGCCGCGCCTCGGCGCGGCGCGGCGGCTACTGGAGCAGCTCGACGAGTTGCCGACGCCGCTGGCGAAGGCGCAACTCGGCGCCGCCTTCGCCCGGGCCGGAGACCGGCCGCGCGCCGAGCAGGCCTTCGCCGCCGCGCTCGCCGCCCCAACGCGGCAGGCCTGGCTCTATGACTACGGCAGCGCGGCGCGGGATGCCCTGGCCGTCGCGGTGCTGCTGAAGGAGAGCGGCCTGCTGCCCGACCGCCTGCCCGAGGCCATCGGCCGGCTGCCGGGGCCGGAGCTGGCGCCGGCGCTGGCCAATACCCAGGAACAGGCCTGGGCAGTCGCCGCCGCGGCGGCGCTGGGGCGCGACGGACGCCCGGTGCGGGTCGCGGTGAACGGAGGGGCGGAGCCGCCGGCGCCGCAGGTCGCGGTGCCGCTATCCGCCGCGGGCGTGGCGCGCAACCTCGGCGAGGCGCCGCTCTGGGCCAGCGTCTCGGTCACCGGCATCCCGGCCCAGCCGGCGCCAGCCGGGCGGGCGGGGATGCGGATCGGCCGGAAGTTCCTCGACCTCGCGGGCCAGCCGCTGAACCTCGATACGCTGCGGCAGGAACCAGGTCTTCGTCCTGCTGCTGGAAGGCCGGGCCGAGAGCGGCCAGGCGCAGCGGGCCATCGTCCAGCAGGGGCTGCCGGCGGGCTGGGAGATCGTCGGAAGGCTGGCGGCGGGGGAGGTGGCGGGGATGCCCTGGCTCGGCACGCTGAGCGAGACCCTGGCGGCGCCGGCGCTCGATGACCGCTTCGCCGCGGCGCTCGACCTGACCCCGGATGCGCCCGAGTTCCGCCTCGCGGTGCGGCTGCGCGCGGTGACGGCCGGGCGGTTCGAGCTGCCGGGGGCGCAGGTGGAGGACATGTACCGGCCGGCGATGTTTGCCCGGCAGAATGGCGGCCGCGTCGCCGTGCTGCCGGTGGACTGAGGAAGGCAGGCCATGCCGCCGACCATCCCCGGGCCGGGCCCCCGCTGGCGGGACAGGCTCGCCTGCCGGCCCGCGGGCGGCGGCGCCCTGCCGGCCGGTTCCCGGCGCGGGACGCCGCCCGGCAGCCGTCGCGCCCGGCCTGCCCTGCTGGCGGGGGCGGCGGTGGTCGCCACCGCCCTCGGCCTCGTCGCCCTCGACCGCCTCGCCCCGCCCGACCTGTCGCGCCTGCGCGCGGTGGGCACCGAGGTGCTCGACCGCGAGGGCCGCACCCTCTCGGTCCTGCCCGCCCCGGGCGGCACCTGGCGGCTGGCCACCACCACCGCCGAGGTGCCGCCGCATCTCCTCGCCATGCTGGTCGCCGCCGAGGATCGTCGCTTCCGCTCGCATCCCGGCGTCGATCCGATCGCGCTCGGTCGCGCCGCGCTGCAATGGGCCCGCACCGGGCGCGTGGTCTCCGGCGGCTCGACCCTGACCATGCAGGCCGCCCGGCTGCTGGAGCCGCGGCCGCGGACCCTGCGGAGCAAGGCGGTCGAGGTGCTGCGCGCCCTGCAGCTGGAAGCGCGTTTCTCGAAGGACGAGATCCTCGGCATCTGGCTGACCCTGGCGCCGATGGGCGGCAACCTCGAGGGCGTGCGGGCCGGGTCGCTCGCCTGGTTCGGCCGGCCGGCGGCGCGGCTCGACCCGGCCGAGGCGGCGCTGCTGGTCGCCATTCCGCGCCGGCCCGAGGCGCTGCGGCCCGACCGCCACCCCGAGGCCGCCCGCGCCGCGCGCGATGCCCTGCTGGCCCGCCGCGCCGCCGGGGTGCCGGGGATCGGGCCGGAGGACCTGGCCGCCGCCGCGCCGGTGCCGCTGGCCCGGTTGCCGATGCCGCGCCTGGCGCCGCACCTGGCGCGGAAGCTGGCGCGCGGGGCGGAGGGGGCGCGCATTGCCAGCACGCTCGACCTTCCCTTGCAGCGGGCGGCGGAGGAGATCGCCGCCGCGGCGCTGCGCGACCTGCCCGACCGCGCCTCCCTCGCCCTGGTCGTCGCCGAGCTGCGCGGGCGGGAGGTGCGCGCCCTGGTCGGCGGCGAGTTCGGCGCCGCGGGGCGGGCCGGGTCGCTCGACCTGACGCGGGCGGTGCGCTCGCCCGGCTCGGCGCTGAAGCCCGCCTTGTACGCCCTGGCCTTCGAGGCCGGGCTGGCCGCGCCCGAGACCCTGCTGGCCGACCTGCCGCGGCGCTTCGGCGCCTATGCGCCGGAGAATATCGACCGCGGCTTCGCCGGGCGGATCACCGTGGCGGATGCGCTGCGGCAATCGCTGAACCTGCCGGCGGTGGCGCTGCTGTCGGAGCTCGGCCCTTTCCGCTTCGCCGCGGCGCTGAAGCTGGCGGGCTGCCCGCCGACGGCTGCCGCCGGGGGCCGATCCGTCGCTGCCGCTGGCCCTCGGCGGGATGGGGACGACGCTGCGGGAGCTGGCGGCGCTCTATGCCGCGCTCGGCGATGGCGGGGCCGGGGCGGCGCTGCGGCTCACGCCCGGCCCGGCCGAGGCACGGCGTCCGGCCTTCGAGCCGCGCGCCGCCCGGCTGGCGGCCGCCGTGCTGGTGCAGCCCTTCCCCATGGGCGGGCCGCCGGGGATCGCCTGGAAGACCGGCACGAGCTGGGGCGGGCGGGACGCCTGGGCGATGGGGTTCGATGCCCGCCACGTGGTCGGCGTCTGGATCGGCCGGCCGGATGGCACGCCATTGCCGGGGGCGACCGGCGCGCGCACCGCCCTGCCGGTCCTGGCGCGGGTCTTCGAGCGGCTGCCGGCGGCGCCGCGCGAGGGGCTGCCGGTGCGGGCGACCGCGCCTGCCCAGGCCGAGGCGCTCGACCGGCTGCGCCTGACCTTCCCGCCGCCCGGCGCCGTGCTGGGCGAGAGCGCCGCGCATGTCACGCTGCGCGCCGCCGGTGGCCAGCGGCCGCTGACCTTCCTGGTGGACGGCCAGCCTGTCGCGACCGAACCGGCCCGGCGCGAGGCGGCCTGGACGCCGCCCGGCCCGGGCTTCTATCGGGTGACGGTGCTGGACGCCGCGGGTGCCGCGGCACGGGCGGAGGTCAGGGTGCGGTGACGATCCTCTATGTCGATGGCGATGCCTGCCCGGTGCGGGAGGAGGTCTTCCGGGTCGCGACCCGGCTGGCCCTCCCGGTGAAGGTGGTCAGCAACGGCAGCCGCCCGGTGCGGCCGCCCGGCCTGCCCAATGTCGAGATGGTGCTGGTGCCGGAAGGCGCGGACGCGGCCGATGACTGGATCGCCGAGCGGGCGGCGCGGGGCGATGTCTGCATCACCGCCGACATCCCGCTGGCCTCCCGCTGCCTCGCCAAGGGGGCACGGGCGATCGGCTTCAAGGGGCGGCCCTGGACGCCGGACAACATCGGCGGGGCGCTGGCCGGGCGGGCGGTCTCGGCCGAGATGCGGGAGCGCGGCATGCAGACCGGCGGCCCGGCGCCGCTGACCCAGGCCGACCGGTCGCGCTTCCTCTCGGCGCTGGATGCCGAGATCGCCGCGGCGAAGCGGGACAAGGCGGCGCCGCCGCCGCGGGCCTGGGTGAGCTTCGAGTAGGGTTGGGAAGGAAAGATAGTCTCTTCCCGAAGCACGCATTCGCTAGGTGGCAGTTGCCGGACTCATAAAGCCAGATGAATGGGTCCGGGGGAGAATACCCTCTCCCCCGGCCTTCTACCGTGCCGGCGCTTCGGGCGCCGGCACCGGCGCATTCGGCGCCAGCTGCTTCGACATGGCGTTGAGGTCGCGTAGCTGCTGCGCGTCGCGGGCGGCCGGATTGGCGACGCCGGCGGAGCGTTGCTGCTGTTCCAGCGCGCCGCGATGGGTCTGCGCCCCGCCGGACGCCCTGGCCACCAGCCTGACCGGTCGTGCCGGCCCCGGCGGCGGCGCTTCCCCCGCCGGGTGGCGGGGTGCTCGGCTGGCCCATGCCGAGCGAGCCCGGATTGGTGCCGCCATTGACGCCGCCGCGGCCCATGCCCGCCGCGGCGCCGGCCCCGCCGGCAGTCCCGGCCGAGGTGCCCGCGGCCCCGCCCGATGCGCCACCCGACGCGCCGCCGCCGCCCCCGCCACCGCCCCCGCCCCCGCCCCCTGGGCCATGGCGCCGGAGGCGAGCAGCAGGCCGAGGCCCATGGTCGAAGCGAGGAGACGGAAGCGGGTCATGCGCGGGCATCCTTCGATCGGGTCCATCGCAACGCGCGGGCCCGCCGTGGGATCACCCCGGGCGGCTCAGCCGCAGCCCTGGCGGTCCAGCCGGTCGCGCGCCAGGCCGATGGAGACGCGCGCCCGGGCCAGCGCCCGGCCGAGCCGGTCGGCGCTGGCCTCGGACCGCGCCTGCTCAGCAAGGCCCGCCGCCTCCCGCGCCTGCTCGGCCGCCCGGCGGCAGCCGCAGCCCTCGAAGCGCCCGGTCGCCTCGGCCAGCGCCGCCGCGGCGGCCTCGGCGGCGTCGCGGCCGGGCAGCAGCTCGGCCGCCGCGATCCCCGCCTGCAGCTGCCGGTCGGCGCTGCGCAACGCCTCCAGCCCCAGGCCGAAGCCGCAGCGCGGCGCCTGGGCCGCGGCGAGGCGCGGCCAGCAGCAGGGCGAGGGCGAGGCGGCGGATCATGCCCAGCCGCAGGCCGCGAGCGCCGCCCGCATATGCGGCGGCGGCGGGGCCACCGCGCTGCGCGGCGGCTCGAGCGGCAGGGCGATGGCGCGCGCCAGCAGGTGCAGCCGGCCCTCGCCGCCGCCATAGCGCGCATCGCCGAGGATCGGGCAGCCGAGATGGGCGCAGTGGACGCGGAGCTGGTGGGTCCGGCCGGTCCGCGGCCGCAGCTCCAGCCAGGTGAGGCCCTCGGCCTGGCCCAGCACCCGCCAGGCGGTGCGGGCCGGCTGGCCGGCCGGATCGACCGCCATCCACCAGCCCTCCTTGGCGGTGCTGTGCTTGAGGAGCGGGGCGTCCACTACCCCTCCGGCCGTGGCGGGGTGCCGCGGACCACGGCCCAGTAGGTCTTCTCCGCCCGGCCCGCGGCGAAGATTGCGCCGAGCGCGGCCAGCATCGGCTTGGTCCGGCCGAGCACGAGGCAGCCGGCGGTGTCGCTGTCCAGCCGGTGCGCCGGCTGCGGCAGGCGCTTCTTGCCCATGGCCAGGGTGGGCAGCCAGTCCTCGATGGAGGCGCCGCCGCGCGGGCCACGATGCACCGGCAGGCCCGCGGGCTTGTCGAGGATCAGCACCTGCGGGTCCTGGTGCAGCAACCGGGCGAGCGGGCCGGGGTCGGCGACGGCGGGGGCGTGCGATGGGGCTGGTCCGTGGCCGGTGGCGCGGATCTCCTACCACGCCCCCGGCCGCGCGGTCAGCCGACCTCGGTCACCGAGCCGTCGAGCGCCATGATGCCGGTGACCACGCGCAGCGCCGGCTTCCGTCTGGCGACCTCGGCGCGGAAGCTGCTCAGCGCCTCGGCATGGGCGGTGGTCTCGTCGGTTGGCGTCGCCACCGCAGCCTCGCCGAAGGCCAGCTTGGCGGCACCGCAGTCGCGATGGGTCAGGGCGACGACGGCATGGATGTTGTGCAGCGCGACGGTGATGTCGAGATTGTCCCAGAAGGCTTGGTGCCAGGCGGCGAAGCGCGGGTGGACCGCGCCGATCGGCCCGCCGGCGATGACGAACTGGCTGTACCGGTTCCGCAGGTGCTGCGCGCCCATGTACTCGAAGCTGCCCGTGGTGAAGCGCGGATCGATGCAATTGACCAGCATCGCCTCGTAGTTGCCGCTGGCGGCGCGGGCGATGCCGGCCATGGCGGGCAAGGCCAGCAGGCCGCCGAGGCCGGCGAGCACGCCGCGGCGCCCGAGCGGCAGCGCGCAGCCGCAGCCAGCATGGTGGATGGTATGCGGGGTGACGGAGGTGCAGTCGGGCATGGAACGTTTCCGAAAACGGGACGCTCCGATACTACACGTTTCCGTGTTATATAAACTTACAGTTGCTTCACCCCGCCGAGGCCGAGCTCAGGCCCGGCCGTGGCAGTGCTTGTACTTCCTGCCCGACCCGCAGGGGCAGGCCGCGTTGCGCGGGGTGCGCGACCAGGTCGTGGGGTCGCTCGGGTCCACCGCCTCGGCCCGCCGCCCGGCATCGCCGGTCGCCATCGGCACGGGGCGTAGCCGCCGGCCTCGCCCTCGCCGGCCATCTCCAGCTCGGCCATCGCCGGGTCGGGGTGGCGCATGTCCAGCACCCGCACCGGGTCCGGGGAGGGCGGCGGCTGGTCGGGCTGCAGCTCGATCCGCATCAGCACGCTGGTCACCCGCTCCCGCAGGTCGGCCAGCATGCCGTTGAACAAGCCGAAGGCTTCCGACTTGTACTCGTTCAGCGGGTCGCGCTGGCCATAGGCGCGCAGGCCGATGCCCTGGCGCAGGTGGTCGAGCGCGAGCAGGTGCTCCTTCCAGACCGCGTCGAAGATCTGCAGCAGCAGCGACTTCTCGACCATCCGCATCAGGTCGGGGCCGATATTGGCCGCCTTGGCGGCGAAGTGCTGCTCCGCCGCGGCCTCGATGCGCTCGCGCACCTGGGTCTCGTCGATGCCTTCCTCCTTCGCCCAGGCCGCCACCGGCAGGTCGAGCCCGAGCTGGTCGCGCACCTTGGCCTCGAGCCCGTCGAGGTCCCATTGCTCGGGATAGGCGTTCTCGGGGATCGCCTTGTCGACCATGTCGGCGATGCATTCGCGGCGCATCTCGGCGACCGTCTCGGCGACCTCCGTCGCCTGCATGAAGGTCTTGCGCTGGGCATAGACCTCCTTGCGCTGGTCGTTCATGACGTCGTCGTATTTCAGCAGGTTCTTGCGCGTGTCGAAGTTGCGCGCCTCGACCTTCTTCTGCGCCTTCTCGAGCGCCTTGTTGATCCAGGGGTGGACGATCGCCTCCCCTCCTTCAGGCCGAGCTTCTGCAGCATGCCGCCCATGCGGTCGCTGCCGAAGATGCGCATCAGGTCGTCTTCCAGGCTCAGGAAGAAGCGGGACGCGCCCGGGTCGCCCTGGCGGCCGGAGCGGCCGCGCAGCTGGTTGTCGATGCGCCGGCTCTCATGCCGCTCCGTGCCGATGACGAAGAGCCCGCCGGCGGCCTTGGCCTTCTGGCGGCCGGCCTCGACCTCGGGCTTGTGGCGGGCCATCGCCGCCTCGAATTCCGGGCCCTCGCCGAGGCCGCCGGCCTCCTGGCGCGCCAGCATCTCGATGTTGCCGCCGAGCTGGATGTCGGTGCCGCGCCCGGCCATGTTGGTGGCGATGGTGACCGCGCCGGGCCTTCCGGCCTGCGCCACGATCGCCGCCTCCTGCTCGTGGTAGCGGGCGTTCAGCACGTTGTGCGGGATGCCGCGCTGCTTCATCAGCGCCGAGATCACCTCCGACTTCTCGATGCTGGTGGTGCCGACCAGGACCGGCTGGCCGCGGGTGCGGGCCTCGTCGATCAGGGTGGCGACGGCGGCGTACTTCTCGGTGGCCGAGCGGTAGACCTCGTCGTCGCTGTCCTTGCGGGCGACGGGGACGTTGGTCGGGATCTCGACCACTTCCAGCTTGTAGATCTCGGCGAACTCGTCCGCCTCGGTGCTGGCGGTGCCGGTCATGCCGGCCAGCTTCGGATAGAGCCGGAAGTAGTTCTGGAAGGTGATGCTGGCCAGCGTCTGGTTCTCGGGCTGGACGGAGACATGCTCCTTCGCCTCCAGCGCCTGGTGCAGGCCGTCCGAGTAGCGCCGGCCCTCCATCATGCGGCCGGTGAACTCGTCGATGATGATGACCTTGTCGTCGCGGGTGATGTAGTCGACGTCGCGGGCGAAGAGCACATGCGCCCGCAGCGACTGGTTCACGTGGTGGACCAGCGTCACGTTGTGGAAGTCGTAGAGGTTGCCCTCCTCGAGCATCCCCGCCTCGCGCAGCATCTCCTCGACCGTCTCCGAGCCCTGGTCGGTCAGGTTGGCGGTGCGCTGCTTCTCGTCCTTCTCGAAGGTCGAGCTGTCCTCGACCAGCCGCTTCACGACCTCGTCCACCCGGCGGTAGAGGTCGGAGCTGTCCTCCGACGGGCCGCTGATGATCAGCGGGGTGCGCGCCTCGTCGATCAGGATGCTGTCGACCTCGTCGACGATGGCGTAGTTGAAGTCGCGCTGGACCATCTCCTCCAGCCGGTACTTCATGTTGTCGCGCAGGTAGTCGAAGCCGAATTCGTTGTTGGTGCCGTAGGTGACGTCGGCCGCGTAAGCCGCGCGGCGCTGCTCGTCCGACAGGCCATGGACGATGACGCCGGTGGTCAGGCCGAGGAAGCGGTAGATCCGCCCCATCCATTCGGCGTCGCGGCTGGCCAGGTAGTCGTTCACCGTGACGACGTGGACGCCCTTGCCGGACAGGGCGTTGAGGTAGACCGGCAGCGTCGCCACCAGGGTCTTGCCCTCGCCGGTCTTCATCTCGGCGATCTTGCCCTCGTGCAGCACCATGCCGCCGACCAGCTGGACGTCGAAATGGCGCAGGCCGAGCACGCGCTTCGCCGCCTCCCGCACCGTGGCGAAGGCCTCGGGCATCAGGTCGTCGAGGGTCTCGCCCTTGGCCAGGCGCTCCCGGAACTGGGCGGTGCGGGCCTGCAGGGCCGCATCGTCGAGGGCGGCGGTCTGCTGCTCCAGCGCGTTGACCTGGGGCACGCGGGCCTGCAGGCGCTTGAGCGCCCGGTCGTTGGCGGTGCCGAGGATGGCGCGGGCGATGCGTCCGAACATGCGGGCCTTGCTACTCCGGGATGGCGCCGGGCCCGCGCGGGCCGCGGTCGCAGCGGCATCGCAGGCGGGACGGGCGCCGCAGGCGAGGCGGGGTCGTGACGGAAGGGAGGAGGGGGCCAAGATGGGCCCCGGACCCTTCCGGGCGGCGGGTGCTGCGCGACCCCGGCGCGCGGCGAGAGATAGGCAAGCGCCGCGCCCAGGTCAACGGCGGCGCCACATGGCCCTCTGGCCCCGGTTGCCGCAGGGGAGGCTTCGGCCATTGTCCGGCGCCGTCCGAAGGGTGCCGTTCCGTATGCGTTTCCGTTCCATGACCCTGGCTGCCGCCCTGCTGCTGCCGGTCGCACCCCATGCCGCCCTGGCCCAGGCGCCCGCCGCCCCTGCTGCCGCCCCGGCCGAGGATCCCATCCTCGCCCGGGTCGATGGCCAGCCGATCCGCCTGTCCGACGTCCTGGCCACCGCCCAGGACGTGATGCCGGCCGACATGCGCGACCTGCCGCCGGCCACGCTGATGCAGGTCATCCCCGCCGAGGTCCGCCGCCAGCTGGTCGAGCGCACCATCACCGAACGGGCGCTTACCGCCGCCGCCCGGGCCGCCGGCCTCGACAAGGAAGAGGCGGTGCGCCGCCGCATCCAGCGGGCCGAGGAGCAGGAGCTGCAGCAGGCCTTCCTGGCGCGGGAGGTGGCGGCCAGCGTGACCGACACCGCGCTGCGCGCCCGCTACGACCAGGAACACGGCAAGCGCCAGGGCGACGAGGAGGTCCGCGCCCGCCACATCCTGCTGAAGACCGAGCCGGAGGCCCAGGCGGCGCTCGCCGCGGTCAAGGGCGGCGAGGATTTCGCCGCGGTGGCCCGGCGGCTCTCGACCGATCCCGGCTCGCGCGACGGCGGCGACCTCGGCTTCTTCAAGCGGGGCGACATGGTCCCCGAATTCGCCGAGGCGGCCTTCGCGATGAAGCCGGGCGAGCTCAGCGCCCCGGTGAAGAGCCCCTTCGGCTGGCATGTCATCAAGGTCGAGGAGCGCCGCGCCGCGCCGGTGCCGAGCTTCGAGGAGAGCCGCCAGCAGCTGCGCCAGCAGATGCTGCAGGAGCAGGTGGATGCGGTGGTGCAGCGGATCCGTGCGAGCGCCAAGGTGGAGCGGCTGGACCAGCCGCCGGCCGGCGGCTCGCTGCTCGACAACGCCGCGCCGCCGGCCGCCACGCCGCCGGGCGCCCGCCCCGCGCCGCAACGCCGCTGAACCATTGCACGCCGCCCGCGCCGGGACCGCCGGCGCGGGCAAGGGCGTGCCCGCTGAGGAGGAATGCCGCATGGCCGGCAAGGATCTCGCCGTCTCCCCGCTCGCCCTGCCGCTGCCGGAGGTGCCGCCGGTCGCCGGCGTCCGCCTCGGCGTGGTGGCGGCGGGCATCCGCTATGTCGGCCGGGCCGACCTGACCATGATGGAACTCGCCCCGGGCACCACCGTGGCCGGCGTCTTCACCCGCAACAAGTGCCCGGGCGCCCCGGTGGACTGGTGCCGCCAGGCGCTGAAGGGCGGCAAGGCGCGCGCGCTGGTGGTCAATGCCGGCAATGCGAACGTCTTCACCGGCAAGGCGGGGCGGGAGGCGACCAAGGCGACCGCGGTGGCCGCCGCCGGCCTGGTCGGCTGCAAGCCGGCCGAGGTCTTCCTTGCTCGACCGGCGTGATCGGCGAGACCCTGCCGCACGGGAAGCTGACCGCCGCGCTTCCCGGGCTGCATGCCGGGCTGGTGCCGGAGCGCTGGGCCGAGGCCGCCCGCGGCATCATGACCACCGACACCTTCCCCAAGGCGGCGGTGCGGACCGCCGATATCGGCGGGACCACGGTGACCATCGCCGGCATCGCCAAGGGCAGCGGCATGATCGCCCCGGACATGGCGACCATGCTGAGCTTCGTCGCCACGGACGCAAAGATCCCGGCCGAGGCGCTGCAGGCGCTGCTGTCGAAGGGGACCGCAAAGACCTTCAACTGCGTCACCGTCGACAGCGACACCTCGACCAGCGACACCGTGCTGGTCTTCGCCACCGGCCAGGCCAAGCACCCGCGGGTGCCGAAGGAGGGCGGCGCGGTGCTGAAGGACTTCGCCCGGGCGCTGGAGGAGGTGCTGCACGACCTGGCGCTGATGGTCGCCCGCGACGGCGAGGGCGCGCAGAAGCTGATCGAGATCAACGTCACCGGGGCGGTCAGCGCCAAGTCGGCCCACCGCATCGCCATGACCATCGCCAATTCGCCGCTGGTGAAGACCGCGATCGCCGGCGAGGACGCCAATTGGGGCCGCATCGTCATGGCGGTGGGCAAGGCCGGGGAGCCGGCCGACCGCGACCTGCTCAGCGTGGCCGTCGGCGGCACCTGGATGGCGGCGCGACGGCGGCGTCGTCGCCGGCTACGACGAGACCCCGGTGGTCGCCCACATGAAGGGGCGGGAGGTCGAGATCACCGTCGATATCGGCCTCGGCAGGGGCAAGGCCCGCGTCTGGACCTGCGATCTCACCCACGGCTACATCGACATCAACGGCAGCTACCGCAGCTGGAGCCGCGCGATGCGGCGGCCGGCGCCGGGGTGAAGCCCGGCCCGGCCGCTTCGGGCGGTCCACGCGCGGCGGCAGGATGCCGGGATCGGCCCGGAGCAGGGCTCCGGCGCCCCTCCGCAGCTCCCGCGCGGCCGGGCCTGCGGCCCGATGTTGCATGGATCGCACGCTCAACGAACTCGCAGGCCGGGACGCGGTGCCGGGACCGGCGCGCCGCGTTGACAGCCGGGGGTCCATGGCCGTTCCTGGCAGCCCCCCGAGTGAGTCGCCGCCCCCCGTGACCTCCGCACCCCCCGATTTCCCGCCGCTCCGAACCGAGCGGCTGACCCTTCGTCCCTGCTTCCGGCGGATGCCGCCGCGCTGCACCGCCTGGTCAACGACTGGGAGGTGGCGAAGACCCTGGCCCGCGTGCCCTTCCCCTATCCGCGCGAGCTCGCCGATACCTGGATCGCCTCCACCTGGGCGCAGATCGAGGCCGGCGAGGCCTGGCACCTGGCGATCATCGGCGAGGAGAACGGCGCCGAGCACCTGGTCGGCTGCATCGGCCTGACCCTGGCGCGGGCCCAAGGGCGGGCTCAGGGGCGCGATGGCCGGACGGCCGAGCTCGGCTATTGGCTCGGCCGCCGCTTCTGGGGCCAGGGCCTGGCGCCGGAGGCGGCCGGGCGGCTCTGCCGCTGGGCGCTGGCCAACCTGGAGATCGCCGGCATCCGCGCCAGCGCGCTGAAGGACAACCCGCGCTCCCAGGCGGTGCTGCGGCGGATCGGGCTGCGGCCGGCCGGGGAGGGGTGCAGACCTTCCTCTCCCGCGGCGGGCCGATGCCCGTGCTGCTCTTCGAGGGCGGGCGGGAGGAGATCACCGGCGACGCGCCGCCGCCGGCCGAGGCGCCGGCCGCGGGCCTGCCGGTGCTGCTGGTCGCCGCCGTCGCGCTCGTCGATGCCGATGGCCGCGTGCTGCTGGCCCGGCGTCCCGAGGGCAAGCCGCTGGCGGGGCTCTGGGGAATTCCCCGGCGGCAAGGTGAAGCCCGGGGAGACGCCGGAGGCGGCGCTGATCCGCGAGCTGAAGGAGGAGCTGGACATCGACGTTTCGGCCGCCTGCCTCGGCCCCTTCACCTTCGCCTCCCACAGCTACGAGAAATTCCACCTGCTGATGCCGCTGTACCTGTGCCGGCGCTGGCAGGGCGAGGTGCGCCCGGTGGAGGGCCAGGCGCTGGCCTGGGTGCGGCCGCAGAAGCTCGGCGGCTATGCCATGCCGCCGGCGGACAAGCCGCTGGTGGCGATGCTGCGGGATTTCCTGTGAGGGAGGGGCGTGCTATCATCCAATGATAGCGCGGGAGACGGGAATGGCGCAGGTCCTGGTCCGGCAACTCGATGATGCCGTCGTCGAACGGGTGAAGCGGAAGGCCGCCGCGGCCGGCACCTCGCTGGAAGGCTATGTGCGCGACCTGATCACCCGTGACGCGCAGGACGACCGGGCCGCCCTGATCGAGAAGCTGCGCGCGCTGCGGGCCGCCCAGCCGCGGCAGACCTCCGACTCGACCGAGACCATCCGCCGCTGGCGGGACGGCGAGCGCGACGACGACTGATGGTCGTCGTCGATGCGAGCTGCGCGGTGCCCTGGTTCGTCCCGGAAGCCGGCTCGGCTGCCGCGGAGGGCCTGCTCGCGCCCGACCTGTTCCTCGTTGCGCCCGACCTGCTGATCGTCGAGACGATGAATGCCCTGCTCCGCAAGCAGCGGCGCGGCGAGGTCTCGGCGTCGCTGCCGTCCGAGGCGTTCGAGGCCTTGTCGGCGCTGCGCATCACGCTCCTCCCGCTGGCGCCGCTGCTGCGGGACGCCGTCGCGCTCTCGCAGCAGCACCGCCACCCGATCTATGATTGCTGCTACCTTCTCGTCGCCCAGCGCCGCGGCCTGCCGCTCGCCACCTTCGACCGCCGCCTGGCCGCCCTGGCGGAGGCCCTCTCGATCCCCCTCTGGTCCCCCGACCGCGTCCAGGATTCCCCATGACGAACAACCCCACCGCCTGCCTGCTGATCATCGGCAACGAGGTGCTCTCGGGCCGCACCCGCGACGCCAACCTGCAATTCCTCGCCACCCGCCTCGGCGAGATCGGCATCCCGCTGCGCGAGGCCCGCGTCATCCCCGACGTGCCGGAGACCATCATCGCCGCGGTGAATGAGTGCCGGGCGAAGTTCGCCCATGTCTTCACCACCGGCGGGATCGGCCCGACGCATGACGACATCACCAGCGAATGCTTGGCGAAGGCCTTCAACGTGCCCTGGGAGGTGCACGAGCCCTCCCGCGCCGCGATGGCCGCCGAATATGCCCGCCGCGACCCGCCGGTCGAGTTCAACGCCGCCCGCCTGCGCATGGCGACGCTGCCGAGGGGCGCCGTGCCGATCGTCTCCTCGGAGACCATGGCGCCTGGCTTCTCGATGGAGAACGTCCATGTGATGGCGGGCGTCCCCGCATCATGCGGGCGATGTTCGAGGCGCTGGCGCCGACCCTGGAAGGCGGCGCGCCGATCCTCTCGCACACCGTGCATGCCGACTATGTCTATGAAGGCCAGATCGCCGCGGGGCTGTCGGCGATCCAGGCGAAGTACCCGGCGCTCGATCTCGGCAGCTATCCCTACTACCGCGGCAAGGGCGGCGGCGTCGCGCTGGTGGCCAAGGGCACCGACGGGGCGGCGGTGGACCAGGCTGCGGCGGAATGCCTGGCGCTGCTCGCCGGCTTCGGCGCGGCGCATGAGGGCGAGCCGGCGCCGGAATAGGCACGGCAAGGAAGGCCGGGGAGAAGGTATTCTCCCCGGACCGCTCATCCATTTTTCCGCGCCTGGCAGCCGCTGCGTGGCGCGACCCCTCTCACTCCTCGGCGAAGCGCGCCAGCCGCACCGCGGTCTGCCCCGGCATCGCCCGCAGGCTCGGCATCACGAGCAGGCAGTCGTCATGCGGGGTGCGGATCTCCGCCTCCCCGTCCAGCGCGATCAGCGTGTTCCGCTGCGGCACCACATGGCCGCCGCGATACGGGCGCAGGAAGGCGAAGCCACTGGTCTGCGCCGTGACCGTGCGGGTCACCCGGGCCACCCGCCCGGGCGGCGGCGCGGTGGCGGGCGGCGGCACCAGCAGCGCATCCTCCGCCGCAACCGTCCCGGCCAGGCGCAGCAGCCGCGCCGCGGCCACCTCCATGGTGGCGACCGTCACCGTCTCCCAGTGCGAGCCGGCTTCCAGCAGCAACGCGGTTCGCGTGCCGGTCGGATCGGCGAAGGGCGCATGGTCGATCAGCCGCAGCCCGGCGGCATGCCCGTCATCCGCCACCACCAGGGGTGGCAGGCCGATCTCCGCGCCAGCCGCGCGGCGCGCGCCGATTGCCCGACAAGCATCAGCGGGTCCGAGGGCCAGAGCATCGAGTGCAGGTCGAGCAGCACGTCGACCGTGTCCAGCAGCGGCCGCAGCGCCCGGGCCCGGCGCAGTTCGCAGGACCGCCTTCCGCCGGACAGCGTCTCCTCGTCCCAGACCCGGTTCAGGTCCTCGTCGATGAAGCGGCTGGCGGTCGGGTCCTCCGGGTCGAAGCGGCCGAGCGCGTCGAGATTGGCCATGACCAGGGACAGCCGCCCGCGCACCGGCCGCAGCCCGCCGCGCAGCCAGCGGTCCAGCACCACCGCGCCGCCGATCTCGTTGCCATGCGTCGCCGCGACCACCGCGACATGCGGCCCGGGTTCCGCGGCGACGAAGCTCCAGACGCCCCGCATCACGTTGCCGCCGAACCAGGCCTCCAGGTCCGGCCGCACGATCCGCACATCCAGCCGCGGCGGCCCCGCCAGGGTGCCGCCGGCGAGGATCGCGGCCAGCGCGGGGGGCAATGCGTCCTGGTCGGGCATCACCGCGCCGCCAGCGTGCCCGCGAGGCGGTCGATGAAGTCGAGGCAGGACGCGATCTGGCTCTCCGCCACCCATTCCTCCGGCTGGTGCGCCTGGGCGATGTGTCCCGGCCCGCAGACAATGGTGGCGATTCCGGCATCCTGGAAGAACCCGGCTTCGGTCCCGTAGCTGACGCGCGCGACGCTGTTGCGCCCGGTCAACCGCTGCACCAGCAGGGCGAGCGGCGCATCCTCGGCCAGGTCGAAGGCCGGCAGGTGCGAGCGTTCGGCGACCGTGATGCGCGCATCGGGCGCCACCGCGCGCAGCGGCGGCAGGACCGTCTCCTCCATGAAGGCGACCAGCCCGTCGCGCACCGCCTGCGGGTCGTCGCCGGGGATGCTGCGGACCTCGAACAGGAAGCGTGCGCGGTCGGGCACGATGTTGAGGATGGTGCCGGCCTCGAAGGTGCCGACATGCACCGTTGTCCAGGCCGGCTCGAAGCCTTCGGCGCGGCGGCCGGTCGTGGCGGATCGCGCGTGCCCGGGCCGAGAGCCAGGCGACGCCCTCGGCCGCCGCCTGCAGCGCATTCGCGGTCTCCGTGGTGCGCGACGAATGGCCCGACAGGCCGGTGACGGTGACATCCCAGCTCGCATAGCCCTTCTGCGCGATGACCGGCGCCATGCCGGTCGGCTCGCCGACGATGCAGGCGGCGGGCGGCGGCTGGCCTTCCCCCAGGCACGGCACCAGCGCCCGGGCGCCGGCCGCGGTGGTCTCCTCGTCATGCGTCAGGCAGAGATGCACGGGCCGCGTCAGCGGCATCGCGGCAATGCGCGGCAGCATGGCGATCGCGCAGGCGGCGAAGCCCTTCATGTCGGCGGTGCCGCGGCCGATCAGCCGGCCCTCCTGCCGCCGCAGGGCGAAAGGATCGGCCAGCCAGGCCTGGCCTTCCACCGGGACGCAATCGACATGCGCGGACAGCGCGATGCCGCCCGCGATGCGCGGCCCGACCACCGCATGCAGGTTCGCCTTCTCCGCCGCCGCGTCGAGCGTCACCCGGCTTTCGACGCCATGCGCCGCAAGCCAGTCCTCCACCCAGCGGATCAGCGGCAGGTTGCTGTTGCGGCTGGTCGTGTCGAAGGCCACGAGCCGCTCCAGCAGCGTGACTGCCTCCTCAAGCATCTCTTTGCCTCCCTCAGTCAGTCTATACGGGGTGGTGAGCACGGCAATCCGTGCAAGGGGAGGAGTTGTCACCGCCATGGCGCCATCCGCTGGATCGGCCGTGCCGCGCATCGCGGTGCTCGGCCTGCACCTCGAGGCCAACGCCTTCGCGCCGCCGACACGGCGCGAGGATTTCGCGCGGCAATGCCTGGTGCAGGGCGAGGCGGTGAGCACGCTGGCGCGGTCCGAGGCCAGCCACCTGCCGGCCGAGATCCCTGGCTTCTACCGCCGCATGGATGCGACCGGCCCCTGGTGCGCTGTGCCTTTGCTGGTTGCCGCGGCGCCGCCTGGCGGGCCGATCGAGCAGGCGGTCTTCCTCGACCTCCTCGATGCGATGCGGCGCGGCCTGGCCGCCGCGCTGCCTCTCGACGGCATCTATCTCGCCAGCCACGGCGCCTCCTCGGCAACCGGGGAGCAGGACAGCGACGGCGTCATCGCGGCGATGATCCGCCAGGTGGTCGGCCCCGCGGTGCCGGTGGTCTGCAGCCACGACCTTCACTGCAACGTGTCCGAACTTCTGGTCGAATCCGTCGACGCGCTGGTGGTCTACCGGACGAATCCGCATGTCGACATGGCGGCACGCGCCGCCGAGTCGGCCGACCTGCTGCGCAGAATTGCTGGCCGGCGGGCGCTTCGCGCGGGCCTTCGTCCGGCTGCCGCTGGTTCCGCCTTCCGTCACCCTGCTGACCGAAGCCGGCCCCTATGCCGAGCGCATCGCCGAGGCCGAGGTCGCTGATGCGCGCCGATCCGCGCATCGCCAATGCCTCGGTCGCCGGCGGCTTCGTCTTCTCCGACCTGCCGAAATGCGGGATGACGGTGACGGTGACCGCGCGCTGCGGCGATGCGGCGCTGGCGCGGGAGACCGCCGCGCGGCTCGCGCGGCATGCCTGGGCGGAGCGGCACAGGCACCGGCCCGCGCTGACGCCGCTGCAGGATGCCGTGGCCCTGGCCGTCGCCGCAGGGCGGGGCGAGGTGCCGCCGGTGCTGCTGGCCGATGTCGCCGACAATCCCGGCGGCGGCGGGCGCGGCAGCACGACGTATCTGCTGCGGGCGCTGCATGCGGCCGGGGCGCGGGGCGTCGTGCTCGGCGTCTTCGTCGATCCGGCCCTGGCGGCCGAGGCGCATGCGCTGGGCGAGGGCGCCGAATTCCACGCGGCCTTCAACCGCGTCCCCTCGGGATTCTCGGAAGGATTTGCGGCGCCGGCCCGCATCCTGGCGGTGCGCGACGGCACGGGGGTGGGGCGGCGCGGCACCATGGCGGGGCGGCGCTTCGATCTCGGTCCCTCGGCGCTGCTGGAGCTGGCGGGCTCGGGCCTGCGGGTCGTGGTCGGCTCGCTGCGGCGGCAGCTGCATGAGCCGGCGATGCTGGAGCTGCACGGCATCGACATCGGGCTGGCGCGCTGCGTGGTGGTGAAGAGCCGCGGGCATTTCCGCGCCGGCTTCGACGAACACTTCCCCGACGACCGGATCATCGAGGTGGACGCACCCGGCCTGACCAGCCCGGTCCTGGCCAATTTCGCCTGGAAGCGGCTGCCGCGGCCGGTCTTCCCGCTGGACGCGGCCGCGGCCTGGGAGGGCTGACGGCGCTGGCTTTCGCGACCGGACCGCGCTATAGGAATATAATCAGCAGCCGCGCCTGCCCGCGGCGCCCGGGCGGCCCGTCGCGAGCCGGGATTGAAAAGCTCAGATTCCAAAAATCCAAAGGCAGGCTCGGCGGCAGGCTGCGGAAAGCCTGGCGAAGCGCCGAAAAGGGCCGGACCGGCCTCAATCGGTTTGAGGGCAATTGAGCCGGCTTGAGGCTCAAACCCTAAAACCCCGGCGGGGCTTCGCCGTCTGCCTCAGGGCTCCACCATCCGTTCGACCCAGGCGCAGTGGCGCTCGGCGCTGCGGGCCAGCGCCGCCTTGCCGCCGGCCAGGATCTCCCGCTCGTGGAAGGCGCCGTAGATCGCCTCCCATTCCAGCCCGGCGCAGTACCCGGCCATCCGCCGCACCTCGGCCGCGGGCAGCGGGATCAGGCAGGGATAGCTGCGCATGAAGCCGAGATGCCGGCGGTCGGGCAGGACCTGCAGGATGTCGCCGGACAGCAGCGCGCCGCGGCCCTCCGCGCCGCCGCGCCAATGCGCCACCGCGCCGCCGGCGAAATGCCCGCCCAGCCGGTGCAGGGTGATGTCGGGCAGCACCGGCTGCGCATCGTCCTCCCAGAAGCGCAGGCAGGGGTCGGGCCGCGTCACGTGCTCCCGGTCGGCGGCATGGACCCAGACGGGGACGCCGAATTCGCGGCCCCATTCGACCATGGTCGAATAGTAGTGCGGATGCGACAGCGCGACGCCCGCGAGCCCGCCGAGCGCCCGGACCAGCGCGATGGTCGCCGCGTCCAGCAGGGCGATGCAGTCCCAGAGCAGGTTGCCCGCCGGCGTCCGCACCAGCAGCGCCCGTTGGTCGATCCCCACCGCGGGGACGCTGCGGATCGCCAGCAGGTCGGGCTCCAGCGCCCGCCAGGTGTTGGCATGGCCGCCCCGCAGCCGGTCCAGCGTGGTCCATTGCTGGCCGCGGGCCGGGACATATTGCCGCTCGTCCTCGCAGATCGGGCAGGCGGCCGGCGGCTGCTCGCTCTCGGCGAACTGGATGCTGCAGGTCTGGCAGAGGAAATGCGGCATGGCGGTCAGCCCCCGCGTTTCTCGCGCGCCTCCGCCACCAGCCGCTCCAGCGTGGCGAGGTCGACGGCGCCCGGCACCAGCGTGTCGCCGATGATGAGCGCCGGCGTGCCCTCGATCCGCAACGCGCCGGCGAGGCGGGTATTCTCCTGCAGCCGCCGGCCGATCGCCGGGTCGTCCATGTCCCGCCGCAGCCGCGCCGCAGTCGAGCCCGAGCCGCTCCGCCTCCCGCTTCAGCACCGGCTCGGCCGGTTCCTCGCGCAGCTTCATCAGCGCGTCGTGCAACTCGGCATACTTGCCCTGGCGCTGGGCCGCGAGCAGGGCGCGGCTGGCCAGCAGGCTGTTGGGGCCGAGGATCGGCAGGTCCTTCAGGACCAGCCGGACATCCTTCTGCCGGCGCAGCATCTGGTCCACCACCGGCTCCATCTGCTTGCAGTAGCCACAGCGGGCGTCGAAGAACTCGACGATGGTCACCGCCCCCTGGGCATTGCCCTTCACCGGGTCCTCCGGGTTGCGGAACAGCGCCGTGGCCTGCGCCGCGATCCCGGCCCGCTGGGCCTCGGCCTTGGCGGAGGTCTCGGCCTGTTCCAGCGCCATCAGCGCGTCGCGCAGGATGGACGGGTCCTGCTTCAGGGCGTCGCGCAGGACATCGACGATCTCCCGCCGCTGCTCCGGCGAGAAACCCTGGGCAAAGGCCGGCGGGGCCAAGGCGAGGCCGGCCGCGAGGGCCAGCAGGATGGGGCGTGTCACCGGGGTTGTCTCCTGCGCATCGCGTCGTCCTGCTCGCGCTGTTCCTTGGTCAGGTTGTCCCGCCGCGCCGCCTCGCGCAAATCCTGCGCGCGCAACTTCAGCGGACCGGGGGGCAAGGCCTCCTCCGCCTGGCGGGCGAGGCGGCGGGCCTTGGGGAAGTCGCCCTCCAGCATCGCCTCCTCCGCCAGGGCCAGGTCGGCCTGCGGGCCCTGGCCCAGCCGGCCATGCACGATGCCGAGCTGCCGCCAGGTGAAGCCGTTGTCGCGCTCGATCCGGAGGCTGGCCTCGAACTCCCCCGCGGCGGCGCGGAGCAGGGCCGGCTCGCCCGTCTCCATCAGCGCCCGGCCGAGCGCGGTGCGGATCAGCGCCTCGGAGGGTGCCAGCCGCGCCGCCTCGCGCAGCGGCGCCACCGCCTCGCGCGGGCGGCCCGCCTCGAAAAGGATCTGGCCCTGCAATTCGCGCAGCCAGGGATTGCCCGGCTGCTCCGCCAGCAGCGGCGCCAGCAGCGCGACCGCCTGGTCGGTGCGGCCGGACCGGTATTGCGCGATCGCCCGGGCATAACGGGCGGCGGGGCTCGAATCGCTTTCGGGGTAGCGCTTCCAGGTCGTCATCGGCGGGTCGATGAAGCCGTCCAGCTTGGCGCGGACCAGCCGGTAGCCGCCCTCGAGCGCCGCCGGCCAGGGCGCCTCGGCCAGCCGGCTGCGGGCGAGGTGCTCGGTGACGAATTCCAGCCGGTCGCGCGACAGCGGATGGGTGCGGAAATAGGGGTCCTGCCGGCCGACCGCCAGCATCTCCTGCTCCCGCAGCCGGCCGAGCAGCGTCGCGAGGCCCTGGGACGACCAGCCGAGCCGGTCCAGATAGGCGACGCCGGCCTGGTCGGCCGCCTGTTCCTGGGCGCGCGTGAAGGCATAGAGCTCGCCCATCGCCATGGTCTGGCTGCCGAGCATGATGGCGGCCCCGGCATTGCCGCCCACATTGCGGCCGCCGCCGACCGCCGCGGCGCCGCCCAGCAGCATCCCGGCGATGGAGCGGATGAAGGCGTTCCGCATCTCCTCCGGCAGCCGCGCAACATGGCCGCCGGCGATGTGGCCGGTCTCGTGCGCCAGCACCCCGGCGAGCTCCGCGACGCTGCCGGACTGCTGGATCAGCCCGGTGTTGATGAACATGCGGTTGCCGCTGGTGACGAAGGCGTTTATGGGCCGCGCCTGCACCAGCGTGATCCGCACCAGGGCGGGGTCCACACCGGCGGCGCGGAACAGCGGATGCGCTATGCCGCGGAGGAAGGCCTCCGTCTCGGCGTCGCGGATCGTGACCACCGCTGACGCGCCGCCTTGGGCCCGCGCCGCGATCGGCGCGAGAGAAGGGACCAGGGACGCCAGCATGACCAGCAGCGCCGAGAACAGGGCCCACGCCTTCCGCATGCCGGGCGTCATACCCCAGGGTGACCGGGGCCGCCCAGGAGGGCAGGCGACGGCCTCGCCCCGGCCGGCCGGCCGCGGCCTGCGCGCCGCCCTGCTGGCCATGGCCGCCTTGGCGCTGCCCGGCTGCGAGACCCTGGCCAGCCTGAACCCGCTCGGCCCGAGCGGCCCGGCCGAGGGCCAGCCCGGCTTCGTCCGCGGCTTCCTCGGCGGCATCGCCACCGAGGACCCGGCCGCGGCGCTGGCCGGGCGGCAGGTGCTCTCGGCCGGCGGCACGGCGGTGGATGCGGCGGTCGCCGCCGGCTTCATGATGACCGTCACCCTGCCGTCCCGGGTCGGGATCGGCGGCGGCGGCGCCTGCCTGGTCTTCGACCCGCGGAAGGCGGCGGTCGAGGCCGTCATGTTCCTGCCCGGTGGCCGGGCCGGCATCCCGGCCGGCGCCGACCGCCCGGCGGCGGTGCCGCTGCTGGCGCGCGGCCTCTTCGCTCTGCACACCCGTCGCTCCAGCCGCCCCTTCGAGGAGCTGATCGCCCCGGCCGAGCAGCGCGCCCGCTTCGGCACCGAGGTCAGCCGCGGCCTGGCCGCCGACCTCGCGGCCGTCTCCGGCCCGCTGCTGGCCGACCCGACGGCGCAGGCGATCTTCGGCCGCCCGGGCGGCGGCCCGAAGCAGGCGGGCGAGACCATCATCCAGGCCGAGTTGGCCGGCACGCTCGGCCAGCTTCGCCTGGCCGGGGTCGGCGACATGCACCAGGGCGTGCTGGCCCGGCGGCTGGAGGAGACCTCCCGCACGGTCGGCGGCAACCTGACCCTGGACGAGCTGCGCGCGGCGCTGCCGGACCTGCTGGCGCCACTCGATTACGCCTCCCGCGGCGGCGACCGGATCGCCTTCCTGCCGCCGCCGGCCGATGGCGGGCTCGCCGCCGCCGCCGCCTTCGAGGCGCTGCGGGGCGGCGCGGACATCGCCCAGGCCAATGCGCGCGGCCTAGCCGTCGGCGCCGCCTGGCGTGCCCGCGGCGGCGATCCGAAGGCGCTGGTCGCCGCCGCCGACCTGCCGCCCGGGCGGCTCGGCGCGCTGCCGGCCTCGGCCGGGCTGGTCGCCTTCGATCGCCAGGGCATCGCCGTGTCCTGCGCCTTCACCATGAACAACCTCTTCGGCACCGGGCGCGTGGTGCCGGGGATGGGCTTCCTGCTGGCCGCGGCGCCGGGAATCGGCGCGGTGCAGCCGCCGCTGCTCTCCGCTGCCATCGCCTACAATCCCAACCTGCGCGGCTTCCGGCTGGCCGCCGCGGCTTCCGGCCAGGAATCGGCGCCGATCGGGGTGGCCGGGCCGGCGGCGCTGCAGCTGTTGCGCGCCCTGCCGGCGGATGCGGCGCTGGAAGGCGGTGCCCCGGGCACGGCGCGGACCCAGCTCGCCGCCTGCACCAACTACCTGCCGGGGCGGCCGGACCGCTGCCTCGCGGTGACCGACCCGCGTGGCGCCGGCGTCTCGCTCGGCGCGGTGGACCAGTAGGAGGCGGGGGTGGCGCTCAAGACCGGCCGGGGCGCCGCAGCGCCGCCCTTCCTGGTGATGGACGTGATCAGCGCGGCCAATGCCCAGGCAGCGGCCTTGCCGCCCGGCGCCCCGGGAATCCTGCGGATGGAGGTCGGCCAGCCCGGCACCGGTGCCCCGCGCGGCGCCGCCGAGGCGGCGATCCGCGCCCTGCAGGCGGGCGCGCCGATGGGCTATACCGAGGCCTTCGGGCTACGCTCGCTCCGCACCCGGATCGCCCGCCACTATGCCGAACGCTACGGCGCGGCGGTACCGATGGAGCGGGTGGCGGTGACGGTCGGCGCCTCCGGCGCCTTCCCGCTGGCCTTCCTGGCCGCCTTCGACCCGGGTGACCGTGTCGCCATGGCGACGCCCTTCTACCCGCCCTACGCGAATATCCTGACCGCGCTCGGCATGCATCCGCAGCTGATCCCCTGCGGGCCGGAGACGCGCTGGCAGCCGACGGTCGCCATGCTGGAGGCACTGGACCCGCCGCCGGCCGGCCTCATCCTGGCCAGCCCCTGCAACCCGGCCGGCACCATGCTGCCGCCGGCCGAATTCGCCGCCATCGCCGCCTGGTGCGAGCGCGCCGGGGTACGGCTTATCTCGGACGAGATCTATCATGGGCTGAGCTACGGCGAGGTACCGGAGACCACGGCGGTGGCCGTCTCGGCCTCGGCCATCGTGGTCAACAGCTTCTCCAAGTACTTCTCGATGACCGGCTGGCGGATCGGCTGGCTGGTGCTGCCGGAAGACTTGGTGCGGCCGGTGGAATGCCTGGCGCAGAACATGGTCATCTCGGCGCCGCATGTCGCCCAGGTGGCGGCCGAGGCGGCCTTCGACTGTCGGGAGAAGCCGGAGGCCAATATCGCCGCCTACCGGCGCTCCCGCGCCACCCTGCTGCAGGCGCTGCCGCGGGCCGGGTTCGACCGGCTGTCCACCGCCGACGGCGCCTTCTACCTCTGGGCCGATGTCGGGCACCTGACCAACGACTCGGTCGCCTTCTGCCAGCGGATGCTGGCCGAGGCCGGGATCGCCGCGACGCCGGGAGTGGATTTCGACCGTGAGCGAGGCGGGCGCTTCCTGCGCTTCAGCTATTGCGGGCCGGAGGCGGACATGGCGGCGGCGCCTGCCCGGCTGGCGGCCTGGCTCGGGCGCTGAAGCCCTGCGATGTGTGATGGCACACATAATCGAGAGCCGAGCGTGACTGAGGCTTTGCCGCACGGCCTCGCGATCGTTATCTCGGGACCATCAACTCCAGATTGGCGCGGCTACACCCGCCGGACCGGATGGGGACCAGATGGGGCGACGGGGAGCCTGGGATGCGGCCGGCAGACGGTGGGGCGGTAGCCGCCTCGGCTGGCTGCTCGCCATGGCGGTGCTGCTGCCGGCAGGGCGGCCGGCGATGGCCCAGACCCTCGCGGTCAGCGGTGCCTGCGCGCAGCAATGCGGCGCCGTCTCGCGACAGGTGCGCGACAACCGGCCGGAGATCCAGGCCTGCCTGATCCGCTGCAATGCTTCGCAGGACTACGATCGCGCCGCCGGCGCCACTCGGCCGCAGCAAGCGCCGCCGGCTTCCCGGCTGCGAAGCCGGCCCTCGACCCAGGCCGAGGCCCGGCGGGCCGCGCCGCCGGCCCAGGCCGTCCCGGCGGCGGCCGCGCGCGGCCTGCCCTATGCTGCCGCCGCGCCCCCGGCTTCGTCGGCGGCGCCCCCGCCCGCGGCGCGGGGCGCGCAACTTGCCGCCTCGGCCGGCGGCGCCGCGGTGGCGGCGCCGGCTGGTCGCGGCTGGGGCGCCGCCTACCTGGCTGCGGCGCCGGGCACCGATTTCGGCCTCACCGTTGGGGTGGCCGACCGGCTTGCGGCCCATACCCAGGCGCAATCCGCCTGCGGTGCACGCGGCGCCCCCTGCCGGGCCGCGCTGGAGTTCGCCGACCGCTGCGGCGCGGTGGCGCAGGCACGGCGGACGCTCGGGCTGTTCCGCACCGCCGACCCGCGGACCTATTCGGTCAGCTATGCCGCCGCCGGCAGCGGGCCGACGCGGGAAGCCGCCGAGGGGATGGCGATGGATGAGTGCCGGTCGCGCGAGCGCACCACCGGCTGCGAGGTGGTCGCCAGTTCCTGCGGCAGGCCCTGAGCCGGCCGGCTCAGGCCGGCGGATCCTCGCCTGGTAGGAACAGCGCCTGCACGGCGGCGGGCCCAGGCTGCGCCCGGGGCGAAGGGGGCGGGCCGGGCAGGGGCGGCAATTCCTCCCGCACGATCTCCGGGCGGAGCTGGGCCAGGCGTCCCTGCGCCGGCGCGACCGCCCGGCTGGCGGCGCGGCGCGCCACCGGCGGCAGCGGCGGGGCCGGCGCCGGATCGAGCTGCCCGGCGATCGCCGTGAGCTCCTGGCCCATGGCTGCGGCTTCGGCCGGTCCCATGTCGAGCCGCAGCAGCCGCACCGCGCGGTCCGGCCGGGCGGTGGCAGCCAAAGCGAGGGCCAGGTTGTGCCGGGCCCGGCGTGGCGCATCCGGCGCGTACTCGGCTTCCGCCAACGCCTCCGCCGCCGTCCGGGCCTGGCCGCTCAGCAGCAGCGACATGGCGTAATTGGCGCGGATGCCCCAGTCCCGCGGCGCCAGCAGCAGGGCTGCCCGGTAGGCTTCCTGCGCCTGCGCCGGGTCGCCGGACAGGTCCTTCGCCAGGCCGAGCGCGCCGAGCGCCGCGGCATTGCCGGGGGCGAGCGCATTGGCCTCCGCGAAGGCCGCGGCCGCAGCGGCGGTGTTGCCGGCCCGCAGCTCGAGCCGGCCGAGCGCCATCAGCCGCGGCGGCGTCGGCCCGAGCAGCCCGATCGCCTCGCGCAACGCCTGCGCTGCTTCGCCGTCCCGGCCGGCGCGTTCGGCCGCCATGGCCAGCTTCTCGCGCAGCGCGCCGTCCTGCGGCCGCTGCTGCACCGCTTCGCGCAGCACCTCCACCGAGGCGACGCCGCCGCGCGGGCCGTCGAGCGTCGCGGCCAGCCGCAGCCGGCTTTCGAGCGAGAGGAGTCCGGCTTCCGCGCCGGTTGGCAGGCGGCCAGCAGCAGCGGCAGGAACAGTAGGAACGTGGTGCGGGCGCGGCGCCGCGGCGGGATGTTGAGTACCATTTTCGGCACGGGTCCTTTTCCCCCATCGATTACCCCGGCAGGTCTTGCCGCGTGGTGAAGATCGCTCATCGCACCAGGCGCAGATTGGCCAGCTGCGAGCCGATCTGCCGGAAGGCGTTGCGCAGGTCGGCCTGGGTCGGACTGTTGAACCAGTAGTCCGGCTGGCTGGCGCAGCCGCGGAACAGCGCCTGGGTCGCCGCCTCGGTCAGGTTGAAGGTGATGGTGTAGACGATGATTCCCTGCCGCTTCATCGCGGCGCAGAGATTGGACATGCGGGTGTTCAGCTCGCTCGTCATCCGTGCCGCGGTCAGCGGCGGGGTGATGCCGAGGCGATTTTCCAGCCGGCGGCCATGGCCGGAATAGTCAGTGTTGTTGTTGCCCGACGCGTCCTGGATCGGCGGCGCGCCGGCGGCGAGGATGACGTTCCCCGGATAGCCTGATTTCGGGCAGCCGAGCGGCCGCAGCGGCGGCGCGCCGGCCGGCGTCGCGGCGTTGCTCGTGCTGGTATCGCTGCAGTCGCCGGGGCGCCGCCGCCCCAGTCGTTCCAGTTCGCCTGGCCGTCGGTCATCAGCACGACGACCTTCTGCATGTATTGCGTCCCGTAGTTCAGCGGCAGCGTGGCAGGGCTGGTATCCGCCCCGGCATCCAGCGCGCCGGTGGTCCAGAGCCCGCGCCAGCGCGGGCTGAGGGTGAACCAGCCGGCCTGCAGCCCGACATTGTGCATCGTGCCGCCCTTGAAGGTGGAGCGCAGCGCCATGATGCGTGCCAGCACGCTGGTCTTCGCCGCCGTCAGCGGCAGGATCGGAGCCTGTGGGCAGCCTGCGTTCGGGCCCGAATTGTTGTTCTCCCGCACGTCCTGGTACATCTCGGAGATGCCGTTCGTGCCGGTGAGCGACGCCGCCCAGTCGTTGTCGCCCGGCACCGCCGCGCCGCCGTTCTTCAGCGTGTACTTGCCGAGGGTGGAGGCCCAGAAGAAGGGCTTGAACGGCTCGCTCCCCGGCGGCGCATCGGTCTGGTCGTTGCCTGTCGCCGCGCGTGCCTCGACGCAGCCGGTCCAGCCGCGCGGCGCGTAGCGCGTCAGGTCGCGGCTGCCGGGATCGAGCCAGCCGGTGCGCTGCGGCGCGATGTTCACGGTGGTGGTGTAGGGCACCACCGAGACCCAGAGATTCGGCACCGTCTCCCGCGTCCCGTACAGGATGCCGACGAGGTCGGCGGCGGCGAGGCGCAGCGCGTCGATGTTGGTGCCGTTGGTCGTGGCGCTGCCAATCGGGCTCGGCGTGAGGTTCGCGCCCATCGAGCCGGTGACGTCGAGCACCAGCGACAGTTCCATGCCCATATCGGCCCGCCGCGCCTCGGCTGCGGCGGCGACGGTCAGCGTCCGGATGCCCATGACCCGGGCGAAGGTGGTGTCCAGCACCGCGCGGGCGGTCACGCGCATTGTGCTGCTGTCGACCGCGAGCGGGGGATCGAGCGTGGTCGAGGCGTCGAGGAAGCCGCGCCAGGCGGTGCCGGTGGCCTTGGCCGGCGTGTAGCCGGTGCCACGCACGCCGTGATTGGTCCAGAACATCGCCGCGACCTCGGCATCCCGCTGCGCCGCCGGCAGGGCGATATTGCGCGCCCCGGCCAGCGCCGCGGCGTCGAGTGCGGTGTGCAGCCTCGACCGCAGCAGCCAGGCGCGGGCGCCATCCGTGGCGATGCCGACCATGCCGACCAGCGGCACCGCCAGCAGCGCCACCAGCATGGCGATGTTGCCGCGACGGCCGAGGCGCTTCATGGGCAGGCCCCGCCGATGCTGGTGAGCGCCGCGGTGCGCGGCCGGACGATGGCGTAGGTCCGCACCGGGCCGGGCCCCGCCGTGCCGAAGAAGATTGGCGCCGCCATGATGGACCAGGGCGTCACCGCGTTGATCACCTCCACCACCAGTACGCTCTGGCCGTTCGGCACCACGAACCCGTTCGGCAGGGCGGCCTTGCCGGCGACGAGGCTGACCAGCCCGGCATCGCCGCGCGAGCAGGACCAGGCGAGGCTGTTGCCGGACGCCGTGCCGCTGACCACGCCGATCATCGTCCGGGCGCGGCCGGTGCCGGTGCCGTTGGACCAAGCGAGCACGGGTGCTGCGATCGCCTTGGCCGCGTCGAACAGGCCGGCGATATCGGCCGGGGCCAGCGCATCGAACTGGCTGGCGACATTCGCCACCTCGGCCGCCGTGCGTTCCAGCCGGAAATTGGTGCGGATATGGACGACGATCTCCGCCGTCGCGCCGAACAGCAGGATGAGCAGCGGGACGAGCAGGGCGAATTCAACCGCCGCCGCGCCGCGCCGCGGGTCAGCTATGCCGGATAAGGCTCATTCTTCGCCAGGATCACGAATTGGATCTGCAGAACGCCGAGCGGCAGCAGCGCGCGGCCGAGCGGGGTCAGGCCGCGGCCGCGATAGACGACGGTGTAGCGCACCACGTCGCCCGGCCCGCCGAGACCGGGCTTGGCGGCCCCGGGTGTGGCCAGGCTGCCGAAGCCGGGGAAGCTTTCCGCCGTCACGCTGAGTCCGGCCGAGCTGAGCGGCAGGCCGGAGGTCTTCAGGATGGTGTCGGCGACATAGCCGGTCGCGTTGAATCCGGTCGGCGGCGCCTGGCCGGTCGCGGCCCAGCGCGCCGCTTCCCGTCCACCCGCATCCAGCGCGGCGCCGGTCGCCACCTGCCAGCAGGCCTCCGTCATCAGCAGCAGCACGGCGAAGAAGGCCGAGCCGGCGAGGGCGAATCCCACCGCCGTGGCGCCGCGCGCATCCTGCAGCAGGCGCCTCACCACAGGCGGGAGGCCTGCAGCATGGCCGGCCCGGCGACCACCAGGAACAGCGTCGGCAGGATGCAGAGGATCATCGGCACGGTCAGCAGCACCGGCAGCTTCGCCGCGCGCGCCTCGAACCGCACCAGCTGGTCCTGCCGCATCTCGGCCGAGAGGGTGCGCAGCGCCTGGGTCAGCGGCGTGCCGTATTGCAGCGTCTGCGCCAGGGTCGTGCCGAGCCGGCGCAGCAGCTCCAGCCGGGTGCGCTCGGCCATGTTCATCAGCGCCGCGCGGCGGTCGGACAGAATCCGCAGCTCGCTGCTGCAGACGGCGAATTCGGCGGCAACGGCGCGGTTGGCCGGGCCGATCTCGGTCGCCACGCGCTCCACCGCGCCTTCCAGCGCGAGGCCGGCTTCCGAGCAGATGACCATGAGGTCGAGCGCGTCCGGCAGGCCGCGCTCCAGCTCCCGCAGGTAATGCTTGCGGAGGCGCTTCGCCACCATGTCCGGCGCCAGCAGCCCGCCGATCGCCGCCGCCAGCAAGCCAATGGTCCAGGCTTTCTGCCCGGCGCCAAGCGCCTGCAGCGCGGCGGCGGCGGCCAGTGGCAGGCCGAGGAAGAGCAGAACCTTGGCGCCGACGAAGATGGCCAGTGCCCGGTCGCCGCGGAAGCCCGCGGCCATCAGGGTCTGCTCCAGCTCCTCCACCGTCCGGCCGGACAGGATGCCGCCGCCGGTCAGCAGGCGGCCGATCCCGGCCAGGCCGCGCAGGACCGCCCGCCGCGCCGACCAGGGCAGCGCCACCTGATCGATCCCGGCACTGCGCTGCACCGCGAGCAGGCGCTCGCCGACCCGTTGCTCTCGCCCAATGGCGCGCAGCAGCCAAGCGAGGAGCAGGCCGAAGCTGAGCAGCGCCGCCGCACCGGCACCGAGCAGCGCCGGGGTCATGACAGGGACCGCTTGATCATGCCGCGCATCACCAGGATGCCGATCAGCAGCAGGCCGATGGCGGCAGCCAGGATGCGTTGCCCGCCCGGGTCGCTGAACAGGAGCGCCACATAGCCCGGGCTGAGCACCGCCAGCACGCCGGCGGTGAAGAAGGGCAGGGCGGCCAGGATGCCGGCCGAGGTTCGCGCCTCCGCCGCCAGGGCATAGCCGCGCTCCTTCAGCGCGACGCGCTTGCGGATCACCTCGGCCAGGTTCTCGAGCGTCTCGCCCAGGCCGCCGCCCGTCTGGCTCTGCAGCGACAGCGCGGTGGCGAAGAAGCGGTATTCCGGCACGCCGTTGCGATGCGCGGTCTCGCCAAGGGCCTGGTCGATCGGCAGGCCGATTGAGAGCCGGTCGGCGATGCGCTGGAACTCCGCCGCGGTCTCCTTCGGCGCCTCCCGCGCGACGGCGCGGATCGCCTCGCTGACCGGGATGCCGACGCGGACGGCGCGGGTGACCATGCCGAGCGCATCGGGGAACTGGCGAAACAGCGTCTCGATCCGCCTGGTGTCCAGCCAGCCGAAGGCCCAGCGGCAGAACAGGAACCAGAAGGCGGGCGTCGCCAGCAGCAGCAGGTCGCCGCCGAGGAGCGCCGCCAGCCCGGCCGCGGCACGCGCCGCCGGCAGTGCGACCAGCGGGATGATCCACCAGCGCACCGGGTATTCCGCCACACGGTCCAGTCGCAGGCCGAACAGCGTGGCAAGGCGGACCAGCCATGCCCCTTCCGCCGCGTCGAGCAGCCAGTGCCGCCGTGGCGGCGCGACCATGCCGGCCGGGCGATGCGGCCCGACCACGGCAGTGACGCGCGCCCGTCGCCGGTCCTGGCGCTGCAGCGCGCCGAGGCCGAGCACGACCAGCAGGCCGAGCCCGAGCAGCCCGCTGCCGGCGAGGAACACCCCCTTCACCGCTCCGCTTCCTCGAGCGCCGCGGCCCAGGCGCGGTCCTGGCCGAAATAGGCGAGGCGCGGCAGGAAGGCCGGCCGGGCGCGGCTGACCTTCCAGCGAACCCGCAGGCGTCCGTCCTGGTCCTCGCCCTCGTGCTCCAGCTGGAAGATGTCGTTCAGGGTGAAGACATCGCCTTCCAGCCCAACCAGCTCGGTGACCTGGACCAAGCGGCGAGAGCCGTCGCGCTGGCGTTCCACCTGCAGGATCAGGTCGACGGCGCTGGCGATCTGCGTGCGGATCGCCCGGGTCGGCAGGCCGAAGCTGCCCATCATCACCATGTTCTCGACGCGGATCAGCGCGTCGCGCGAGGTGTTCGCGTGCACCGTGCTCATGCTGCCGTCATGGCCGGTGTTCATCGCCTGCAGCATGTCGAAGGCCTCCGGCCCGCGGCACTCGCCGAGGATGATACGGTCGGGCCGCATCCGCAGCGCGTTGCGGACAAGGTCGCGCTGGGTCACTTCGCCGCGGCCCTCGAGGCTAGGCGGCCGCGTCTCCAGCCGCACCACATGCGGCTGCTGCAGCTTGCAATTCCGCCGCGTCCTCGACGGTGACGATCCGCTCGCCTTGGTCGATCATGCGACTGAGGGCATTCAGCATGGTTGTCTTGCCGGATCCGGTGCCGCCCGAGATGACGACGTTCAGCCGGCAGCGCGCGGCCACCTGCAGCGCCTTCGCCATCGGTCGGGTCAGCGCGCCGAACTCGACCAGCTTGTCGAAGTCGATGACGCGGCGGGCAGAATTTCCGGATGGAGACCGCCGGCCCGTCAATCGCCAACGGAGGAAAGACGATGTTGACGCGGCTGCCATCGGCCAGCCGGGCATCGACCATCGGGCTGCTCTCGTCGATCCGGCGACCGACCGCTGCGGCGATGCGCTGGGCGATATTGGCCAGGTGCTGGTTGTCACGGAAGCGGATGCCGGACAGCACCACCTTGCCACGCTGCTCGACGAAGACCTTGTCATGGCCGTTGACCATGATGTCGGTGATGGCCTCGTCCTCCAGCAGCGGCTCGAGCGGGCCGAGGCCGAGCATGTCGTCCACGAGGTCGAGCGCGAGCTGCCGCTGCTCTCGCGCGTTCAGCTGCAGCCGCTGCTCGGTCGCCACCTCGGCCAGCAGCCGCTCGACCTCGGCTGCCAGCCGGTCGGGTGCCATGGTGGCGACGCTGGAAGGGTCGATGCGGGCAAGGCAGAGCGCGCGCAATTCGGCCAGCGGCGCGCCGGCGCCCGGGCCCGGCCTGGCCGCAGGCGCGGCCGGGGCGGTTGGCTCCGGCACCTGGCGCATGACCGGCCCGGCCGGGCTCGGGGCCGGTTCCGGCCGGCGCCGGCCGAAGCTGGGAACGAGGGCGTTGCTCATCGGCGGAACCGTGCCAGCAGGCCCTTGCGGGGCGCCGCATCCTCAGCCACGCCGCCGGCGGCGCGGGCCAGCCGGGCGATCGCCTCGCGGAAGGGGCCGCCTGCGGCCGCCGCGGGCTGGCCGAGCGTCGCCGCCTCCTCCAGTCGCTTCGGCAGGTCTGGCACGACGATGTCGGGGGCGAGCTTCAGCGCCTCGGCCACCTGGCGGGCGGAGAGGCCGCCCTTGCGCCCGGCGCGGTTCAGCACCAGCAGCGGCCGGTTTGCCTGGCCCGGCCCCGGTTCCAGTTGCAGCAATCGCAGCGTGTCGCGCAGGCAGGCCAGGGTCGGCTCCAGCACCAGGATGCGGTGCTGCGCCAGGTCCAGCAGCTCGCGTTCCATGCCATCCGCGGCGAAGGGGGCATCGGCCAGGATGAAGTTGTAGCGGCGGCGCAGCATCGCCACCAACCGTTCCGCCGCACCCGGCGCATAGGCCAGCGGCGAGCTCAGCGCCTCCTCGGCCGCCAGCAGGTGCAGACGGTCGCCAGCCGCGGTCGCCGCGCGCTCGACGAAGAGTTCGTCGACCCGGTCCGGATGCTCGACCGCGTTGCGCAGGCCAGGCCCGGCCTGGGCCGAGAGCAGCAGCGCCTGGGTGCCACGATGCAGGTCGGCGTCCAGCACCACGCTGTGGCGGTGTGCGATATTGGCCAGGTACCAGGCGAGGTTGGCGGCGATGGTGGAGGCGCCGACCCCGCCGCGCACCCCGGTCACGGTCAGCAGCCGGCCGCCGCGCGCCGGCGCCGCGGCGAAGCGGCGGCGGGCGACCACGGGGCCGAAATTCTCCGCCACCATTGCGGCGGTCAGCGGCTTGTAGAGGTAGTCGGCAACGCCGAGGCCGCGGGTCAGCTGACGGTAGAAGCCGACATCCTCGCGGTCGCCCACCACCAGCACCCGGACATCGGGCTCGACCACCTGCGACAGGTCCTCGAGCGCGGCGAGCGGCTGCGGATGGCCGGCGACATCGACCACCAGCGTCCAGGGGTCGGCATCTCGCGCAGTGCAGTGATGGCGCGAGTGATGTCGGCGCGGCGGAACTCGGCGTCCTGCCGCACCGTGTCGCCGAGGCCGGTGCGGAGCGCCTCCTCGGTCTCGGCGTCGGCGGCGAAGCAGACCAACGGCTTGCGTTCCGGCCGGTGCTGCTGGTCCTCGGGCGGATCGGGGAAGGGATGGTCGGGCATCAGTTGCCGCCTCCGCCGGGCACGGTGATGATCCGCGCGAGGCCGGTATCCGGCAGCGGCTTCACCCGGTCGACCCGCAGCCGGTCGATCGCTCCGGCGGCGGTGAAGCCAGCGGCACCGGCCGCACCGGTGCCTTGCACCCGCTCGGCCGGGATCACGGCCATGGTCGCCAGGTTCCGCTCATTGGCGGCGGTGGGCCGCCACGTGCCCTCCCGCTTGTAGGGATCGAAGATGTCGCAGCCGGCGGTCGTCGCCAGCAGCGGCAGGGCCAGAAGTAGGCGGATGCGCATGACGGCCTCCTCAGTTCAGGCCGAAGCCGGCCTCGCCGGGCAGCCGCGGTGGCAGGCCGCGCTGGCGGGCGATCTGGCGGAACAGCAGGATGCGGTCGGCATCGTCGGGCGGCACATAGCCATCGGTCGGGGCGCGCAGCGCCACGGCTTCGCTCGCCGGACGGACGACATAAGGGGTGATGATGATCACCAGCTCGGTCTCGTTCCGCTGGAAGCGGTCGGAGCGGAACAGCGCGCCGAGCACCGGCACCTCGCCGATCCCCGGCAGCGCTCGGCCCAGCGTGCGGGCGTTGTCCTGCAGCAGGCCGGCGATGGCGAAGCTCTGGCCGCTACCGAGCTCGACCACCGTCTCCGCCCGCCGCACCGTCAGCGCGGGGATCTGGATCGAGGAATTGCCGGAGCTGAGGCGGACCGCGCCCTGTTCAGTCAGGTCGCTGACCTCGGGCCGGACCTTCAGGCTGATGCGGCCCTGCGACATCACCGTCGGCACGAAGGCCAGGCTGACGCCGTACTGCTTGAACTGCACGGTGACGACGTTGTCGCGCAGCGCGACGGGGATGGGGAATTCGCCGCCGACCAGGAAGCTCGCGGTCTCGCCGCTCATCGCGGTCAGGTTCGGCTCGGCCAGCACGGTGATCAGACGGTCCTGCGCCAGCGCGTCGATGATGCCGTTGATGTCGGACTTGCCGTCGGTCCAGCCGGCGACAATCGTGCTGGACGGGTTGATCGCGTCGAACAACGCGTTCCGCGTCAGCAGGCTGAGTGCGAAATTGCCGGACCGGCCGACCGCTTGCCAGTCAACGCCAAGCTGCCGCGTCACCTCGCGCGACACCTCGGCGATGCGCACGCGGAGGTTCACCTGCACCTGGCCGAGCACCGAGAGCCGGTTGTCAAGCTGCTGCCCCTCGGCCAGGTAGCCGCGGGCGATGCTGGCGGCCTGGTCGGCCTCGGCCGCGGTCGCCACCTCGCCGTGCAGGGCGATGCCGTTGCCGCGCTGCTCGGCACGGATGCGGTTGCCGGGCAGCAGGCGGGCGATGGTCGACTGCGCCTCTCCCGCACCGAAGCCTGAGGGGCGAACCGTAACCTCGTACTGCGCGACCGGATTGCCCTGGCCGTCTATGGCGGCGATCGTAGTGCGGCCCGGCGCCACGCCGAAGAGGAAGAGGCTGGTCGGGCTGGCCGGCCGCACTTCCACGACCCGCGGATCGGCAGCGAAGACCGAGCCGGCGGCGCGGTTCAGCTGCAGGATGCGGCCCGCCCCGGCTTCGATTGCCAGCGGCAGGCCGGCGCGCAGTGCGGCGCTGTTCTCCTGCGTGACCTGCCGGATGGGCGGCGCGGCGGGGCGTGGGGGCGGCGCGTCCTGCGCCGCGGCCAGCGCGGGCAGGAGCAGCGCCAGAAATCCGGCGATGCGCATCAGAAGCGGAACTCCTCGCGTTTTGCGGCACCCTGGAAGATCTGCAGGGTCTGGGGTTGGACATCGGCGGCGCCCCGCCCGGCGCGGAGCGCCGGCGAGACATCGCCGCCCCAGGTGATGGTGGCGTCGGTCTCGGCTGGGGCCTCCGCCCCGCTGGCGGAGCGGACCACCAGCGCCAGCCGGCCGAGCCGGGTCGCCACCGCGACGCGCTCCGCCTGCTTCGGCGTGACCTCGAGCGTCACGGTGCGGACCTGGCGGTTGCTCTCCGGGCCCTCGCCCATGGCGCCCTGCATCAGGGCCTGGTCGATGGCGATGACGCGGATGTCGGGCAGCACCGTCTCCCCGGCCACGCGGCGATAGGCCGGCAGGTTGTCGTCGCTGAAGCTGCTGGGTGAGCACGACGTCGACGCGGTCGCCCGGCCAGATCAGCCCGGCCGTGCCTGAGACGGCATCGACGCCCACCGAGACCGCGCGCATGTCGGGCCCGAGCACGGCGGCAAGGAAGCCGCGGTCGCCGGGACGCAGCACGTCCTCGGCCAGCATCGGGTCGCCGGGCGGCAGGCTGCGGCGGACCATGGCGCCGAACAGTTCGGCCCGTGCCTCCCGGCTGTCGCGGCGGGCGCCGGCGGGGGCGGCGTCGATCTCCAGCTCTTGGACGGTGAAATCCTCCGGCTTGATGAGGGCGCCGGCGCGCAACGGCCGCGCGGCGACCAGGAAGCCGGCCTTGGCGAGGCGGCGGCGCCTCCACGACGGGGGGCTGACCGGGCTGCAGGCTGTACCAGGCGACGCCGCCGAAGCCGGCGAGGCCGAGCGTGAGAAGGCCGAAGAGGAGGATGCGGAGCAGCATGGGCCGCACCTTCAGCCAAGGAGCGTGAAGAAAGTCCCAAGAGCGATGGCGACGCCGTAGGGCAGCGGGCCGCGGCGGCGGATGCGCCAGGCCTCGGCCCGCCGGGCACGGGCGAGCAGCGGGGCGGGCCGTGCCGGGACGGGCGCTGAAGCGGGCACCGGCACCAGCGGCCGCAGCACGAGATAGCCGAGCGCCAGCAGCCCGCCGGCGAGCGCGACCGCCAGGAGCAGGCCAGGCACCGCGGCGGGCGGCGCCAGCAGGGCGCAGGCGGTCAGCAGCTTCACGTCGCCGCCGCCCATCACCCGGCAGCGCCAGGCGGCCAGGGCCAGGAGGAAGACAAGGCCGGCGGCGACCAGGCTCGGCAGCAGGTCGCCGGCCAAGCCACGCGCGGCGAGGCCGGCGCAGGCGATGGCGAGGCTGAGGCGGTTCGGGATGGTGCGCGCGGCGACGTCATGCAGCGCTGCCGCCAGCAGGGCGATGCCGGCGAGGCCCAGGGCCCCGCCGGCGATCGGGCTCATTTGCCGGCGATCTTGTCGGCGATGTTCTGGAACATGGCAGAGGCATTGGTGCCGAGCGCGGTGACCGCACCGATGATGACGGTGGCGATGAGCGCGGCGATCAGACCGTACTCGAGCGCGGTGACGCCCTTGCGGTCGGTGACCAGGCTGCGGGCGGAGAGATACAGGGACGTCAGGGACATGGGACCTCCTTCGTGCTGGCGGCAGCCCGGGAGACGATCCGGGTGCCCGAAGAGGTCGTACTTTTTTCTATCTATGATATGCAATTGAGACTGCGATTAACTATTTACACCTTGCGACGAGATGTCTTTCTCAACCATTGCGAGTGGAAGCCATCCACCGGTCAGCCACCCCGCAGGGTGATGACCCGCGGCCCGGTGCCCAGCAGCGGCACCGGCTTCGCCACCGCCGGACCCGCCGGTGCGACCGGGCGCGCCAGGGCCTGCGGCACGAAGACCGGGATGCGCAGCGCGACCGGGGAGAGCAGCGGCGCCACCGGGTCGGGCCGCAGCACGGCCGGCAGGCGCGGCGCGGAGAGAGGCAGCGCAGCCGGAGCGCCCAGGTTGGCCATCACCCGCAGCCGGTAGGCCTCGCCGCGCTCGGGTGTCGCCGAATGGTACCAAGCGACTGCCTGGCTCCATTCCCGCCGCCGGCGCGGCCCTGCATCCGCGCAGGAAGCGGGCGGCGTAGCGCGCATTGGCCGAGGGGTCGAAGGCGTCCTCCAGCGAGGCGAAGGCGCCCGGATGGTGCAGCAGGTTCACCTGCAGGCAGCCGACATCGATCGAGCGGATGCCTCGGGCCTGCAGCGCGGCGACGGTGGCGATGGCCTCCGCGCGGCTGGACGCGTGCATCCCCATGCCGGCGGCATTCAGCGCCCAGGGCCAGGGCTCGACGCGGCCGGTCGCGGGGTCGCGTCGGCCGCTTTCGGTGCGGGCGATGGCGTGCAGCAGGCCGGGGGCAGGGCGGCCTCGCGCTCGGCCGCCTCCACCGCCGCCCGGCAGGCACCCCAGTCCTCGGCCCGGGCGGCGGGCGCTGTGATCATCAGCAGAACAAGAAACGGCCGGATCTCGCGTCCAGGTCATCATCGGACGGCTATAGGACATGGGATTGACCAGACTGCCAATGAAAGGCCGGCCCGCCGATGCCCCGTTTCCTGCGCTACGAGGATGCGCTGCCCTGGGTGCGCGGCCAGGTACGGCTGACGCTCGAGGGCATGGCGCGCGGGCTGGACGCGACGCCGGCCGCAGCGGCTAGCTTCCTGCGACGGCTGGAGGCGGAGGGCGTGGTCGGCCCGGCTGGGCCGGACGGCGCGCATCCGGTGCTGGGGGAACGGCGGCGGCGCTGGGCCGAAGCCGCGCCGGCCGCGGCCGATCCCTGGGCCGAGATCGCCCGGCTGCGGATAGAGGCGGAGGCCGCCGCCCGCCGCGCCGCCGCCGCTGAGGCGCGGCTGGCGGCGCTGGCCGTGCCGCGCGAGCAGATCGCGGCGCTGCGGCGGCTGCTGGCGCGCGAGCTGCACCCCGACACCGCCGCGCCGCTCGGCGACCCGGCGCAGCAGGCCGCCTTTGAGGAGGTCTTCAAGCGGGTCTGGCCGCGGATCGAGCGGGTGCTGGATGGGGCGCCGGAGGAGGACGCCTGAGCCGCCTGACCGGTTCCCCTTCGCCATGATTCAAAGCAACCGCTCTAGCTTCGTGATATTGCAAGCATTTTCGCTTGGTCAGGTGATTCCGTCCGATCGGGATCTGTTCGAAGGCCGCGGCGGCGCGTCCCGGCCGGTCAGGTAGCCCGCCAGGCCGAGCAGCAGCGCCAGGGCCAGGGTGCCGAAGGCGATCGGCCAGGCCGCGTCGGCAGGGGCGAAGGCCACCGCCCAGCCGGTCACCGCCGGCAGGGCCGCGCTGCCGAGGGTCTGCGCCAGGTTCACCGTAGTCGCGCCGCGCCCGACCAGGTGGTCCGGAAACAGCGACCGGCCATGCGCCACCACCACCACCGGGTAGCAGGAGAACAGGCAGAGCCCGACCAGCAGCGCGACCGCCAGGACCAGCGGCGGCTGCGGCCAAAGCCCGAGCGTCGCCAGGGTCAGCGCCGCGCCTGAGGCCATGCCGGCGACCAGCCATTTGCGGGTGTTCAGCCGGCGCTCCAGCGGCCCGACGCCGAGCAGCCCGAAGATCAGCGCCAGCCCCATGCCGAACAGCACCGCGCCGCGCGGGCCGGGGGCGAGGCCATGCACCTCGGACAGGTAGGGCCCGGCCCAGACCGCGATCACGGTGGCCATGGCGGCGTAGCCGACCAGGTGCATCGCCAGCACCGGCAGCAGTCCGGGCGTCCGCCAGACCGTCAGCTGGCCGCGCAGCGCGCCGGCCAGCGTCTCGCCCGGGCGTGCCGGCGGCGGCCGGTCCGGCGGGTCGTCCCGCACCCAGCGCCACCAGAGCGCGGCGAGGCCGATGGTCATCAGGCCCGAGAGCGCATAGGCGCCGCGCCAGCCGAAGACTGCCGTGGCCGCGGCGAAGGGCGCCCCCGCCAGCAGGATGCCGCCCTGGCTCAATGCGAAGACTCGGGCGAGGGCGGTGGTCAGCCCCGGCCCGGCATGCCAGCGGGCGCAGAGCACGACCGAGGCCATGAAGGAGGCGGCGCAGCCGAAGCCCAGCAGGAAGCGCGCGGCGAGGAACCACCCCGCATCCGGCGCCAGCGCCTGGCCCAACGCGCCGAGCACCGCCGGTGCCGCAAGCCGAGGCCACCGTCCGCCGCGGCCCGATGCGGTCGAGCGCCAGGCCGACCGGCACCTGCAGCAGCAGCAGGGCGAGGAAGAAGGCGCCGTTCGCGGCGCCGAGCAGTCCCGGCCCGGCCCCCAGCGCCGCCGCCAGCTCCGGCCCCACCACGCCGAGCGCGGCGCGGTGGAACTGGCTGGCGCCGGTCATCAGGGCGAGGGCGAGCAGCAGCCGCGTGGCCGGGGCGAGGCCCGGCGCGTCCCTGGCATCCAGCGGCATCAGGCGGCGACCCCGAGCGCCTCGCCGAGCCGCCGCGCGCCTTCCGGCGTCACCGCCAGGCGGCGGCGGGCCAGCGGGTCGCCCTCGCCCTCGCCCGGCAGGCGGGAGACCCAGTGTCGGCGCAGGCAGCAGGCGGCGATCTCCCGCCCCAGCCCGCCGGCCAGATGCGCCCGCCGCTCCGACCAGTCCATGCAATCGCAGGCGAAGCGCCGCGCCTGGCGGGCGGCGGCGAGGTCGATGCCGAGCGCCGCCAGCCCGGCCTCCCCGGCCGGGGTCGCCGCCCAGCCGCCCGGCGCCGGGGCGATCCAGCCGCGGCCGGTCAGCCCGGCATGGACGGCGACGCCGAGCCGCCCGGCCAGGTGGTCGTAGCAGAGCCGGGCGCTGCGGAAGGCTTCGCCATGCGGCCAGCGGCGGGGCGGCGGGGCCATGGCGGCGGCGAGGCCGCCCAGCGTCTCGAGTGCCGCGGCGACTTCCTCCGAGGCCAGCCGATGGTAGCGGTGGCGGCCCTGCGGGTGGACCGTGACCAGCCCGCCTTCCACCAGCCGCGCCAGATGCGCGCTGGCGGCCGGGGCGCCGATGCCGGCGACGCGGGCCAGCTCCCGGCGGTCAGCGCCTCGCCCGAGAGCAGCGCCTGGAGCATGGCGGCGCGGGGCGGCTCGGCGAGCAGGGCGGCAGTGGCGGCGAAGGCGGCGGGGCTGGTCATGCGGCGCAGCCTAGCCTGGAGCGCGGTGTCGCGCTTCGGGCCCGCGCGAAGGACAGGCGGGCCGGGGCCATGCCAGTCTCGCCCGGTAAGGGAGTGCCGCCATGATCGCCGTGATCTTCGAGGTCGAGCCCGCCGAGGGGCGGTTCGAGGACTATCTGGAGCATGCCGCCCGGCTGAAGCCGGAGCTCGAGAAGGTGCCGGGCTTCATCTCGGTCGAGCGGTTCCAGAGCATCAGCAATCCGGGGAAGCTGGTCAGCCTGTCCTTCTGGGAGGACGAGGCCGCGGTCGCGTGCTGGCGTATCCATCCCGGCCATCGCGGCTCGCAGGCCGCGGGGCGGGAGGAATCTTCGCCGGCTACCGGCTGCGGGTCGCCGCCGTGCTGCGGGACTACGGCATGGCCGAGCGGCGGGACCAGGCGCCGGCGGATTCCCTGGCGCTGCACGGCTGGTAGGGCGGGAGCCCGAAAAAGGGCTTGCTCACGATTTCGTCAGATTGTATTCAATCTACAGATCGCGGTTTCGTGAGGTCTGTCAGATGAGCAGCGCCACCCGTCCCCTGTCCGCCGCCGCCGCCGCCGCCCAGGCCCGCCGGTCCAGTCTGGCAACCATGCTTGCGCACAAGGCGCGCTGCAAGGAACTGCCCCCGCCGCACGAAGCGGAGGTCGCGGCGATGCTCGCAGCCTTCGCCGCGCGCGGCGGCCGGGTCACCCAATGCCCCACCGCCTGCGTCCTGCCTGTGCAGAACGGCGCCGGCCTGGCCCTCGCCTGACCTCTCCGAGCCCCTACCTCCTGCCAGGAATGCCATTCATGTCCCAGGTCATCCCCTTCCGCACCGCGCCGGCCGCCCCGCAGCCGGACATCGCCGCCCTGTCCGCCCGGCTGATCCAGGTCGAGACCGCGGAGACCGCGGACGAGGACCTGCTCGACCTGCTGGTCGAGGCCGAGGGACGCGCCATCACCGCGCTGGCCAAGGCACCGGCCGGAACCCTGGCGGAGGTTATGGTGAAGCTGGCGACGGTGGTGCGCCGGGCCGGGGATGAACGCGACGGGCCGCTCTCGACCGGCAAGCTCAGCCTGCTGCGCTCCACCATGCGGGACCTGCAGCGGCTCTCGGCCGCCCCGGCCGCCGCCGTGCGCGCCTGACGGCGGGGCGGCGTCCGCCGCCCAGGCTCCGAGAATGCAGGAAAGGCCGGGCATGCCATGCCCGGCGCTTTCTGCGTATCGGCACCCTGGTCGGCCGGGAGGACCAGTCGGCCCTCCCGTCCCGGAGGATCAGCGCTTCCACCACCCACGGCGGCGTGGGGCGGCATCGTCCAGCGCATCGACGCTGACGGGCTGCACCACGGGGCCCTGCACCACCGTCTCGGCGGGTTCGGGCGCGGCGACCGGGGCGGGCGCCGGCTCGGGCTCGGGCGTCGGGGCGGCCGCCACCGGCGTGGGCGCCGGGTCGGAGAGTGCCGCCTCGGTCAGGCCGACCTCCGGCGCGGTGGTGATCGCCTCGACTTCGGGGGCGGCGGGCGCCGCTACCGGCTCGGCCGCGGCGGGCTCGGTCAGGGGGTGGGCCTCGAAGCTCCGGGCGCCTCGACCGGCAGCGCCTCGGCCGGCGCCTCCTCGGCCGGTGCCGCGCTCACGGTCGCCGTGGCGATCGGGATGGCGGCGCGGGCGCGGCGGCTGGCGGTCGCAGCGGCTTCGGCTGCGGCCTCGGCCGCCTCCATCGCCGCCAGGATGTCATCCACCTGCCCGGCGAAGGGATCGGCCGGGGTGGGACCCATGTAGCGCGGCTGGGCCTGGGGCTGCGGCTGCGGAGCCCGCGGCGGCGGGGCTTCGTCGCCCTCGCGGCCATTCGGCGCGCCGCGGCCGCGCCGGCCGCGCCGACGGCGGCGCTGCGCCTCGCGGGCAGCCTCGGCTTCGGCCTCCAACTCGGCATCTGGCCCGGCGTCCTCGGCCGAGGGCTCGGCCTCGGCGGCAGGCGGTTCGGATCCGGCCTGGTCGCCGATGCCCTGGTCGGCCGCGCCCTGGCCATCCAGGCCCTGCTCGGCCGCGGCCTGGACCTCGTCCTCCTCGCCTTCTTCCTCCTCACCCTCGCCGGCCGCATCCTGGGCGGGGCTGCCATCCGGCCTTGTGCCGTTGCCGCCACGCCGGCGGCGCCGGCGACGGCGGCGGCGGTTCTCGCGCTCGGCCTCGGTCTCGCCTTCCGGATTGGCCGGGGACTCGGCATCGGCCTCGGTGGTTTCCGCCGCCTCGGGCTCCTCGGCCTCCTCCGGCTCGGCCTCCGGCGCGTAGTCCATGCGCAGCGCGGCCGGGCCGGTTTCGATCGGCCGGCCCGGATCGGCAGCGCGCAGCTTCTCGATCCTGAGGGTCGGCGGCAGCAGGGTGTCGTCCGGCTCGAAGACCACGGCCATGCCGAAGCGGGCCTCGATCTGCGCTAGCTTGTCGCGCTTACGGTTCAGCAGGTAGAGCGCGACCGAGCTGTGGACATGCACCGCGATCTCGGCGGCGCGGCGCTTGGCGCCCTCCTCCTCGATCGCCCGCAGCACCTGCAGCGCGCCGCTTTCGATGCTGCGGACCTGGCCGCGGCCCTGGCAATGCGGGCAGGTGACGAAGGTGGTCTCGGTCAGGCTGGGGCGCAGCCGCTGGCGCGACATCTCCAGCAGGCCGAAATGGCTGATCCGGCCGACCTGGATGCGGGCGCGGTCGAAGCGCAGCGCCTCCTTCAGCCGGCGCTCCACCATGCCGTCATGCTTGCTCGACTCCATGTCGATGAAGTCGATGACGATCAGGCCGGCAAGGTCGCGCAGCCGCAGCTGCCGGGCGATCTCGTCCGCCGCTTCCATGTTGGTGCGGAAGGCGGTGTCCTCGATGTGCCGCTCGCGCGTCGAGCGGCCCGAGTTGACGTCGATCGCGACCAGCGCCTCGGTCTGGTTGATGACGATGTAGCCGCCCGAGCGCAGCTGCACGTTCGGCGAGTGCATGGCGTCAAGCTGCTGCTCGACCGCGTGCCGGGCGAAGAGGCCGCCATCGCGGAACAGCTGGATCTTGCGGGTCTGCTGCGGCATCAGCATCCGCATGAACTCGCGCGCCTCGCGGAAGGCGTCCTCGCCATCCACCAGCACTTCCTCGACGTCGCGGGAGAAGACATCGCGGATGCTGCGCTTGATGAGGTCGGCTTCCTCGTAGATCAGCGCCGGCGCGGTGGACTGCAGCGTGCGCTCGCGGATGTTGTCCCACAGGCGCAGCAGATATTCGCAGTCGCGGCGGATCTCCGGCTTCGGCCGCTGCGCGCCGGCGGTGCGGACGATCAGCGACATGCCCTGCGGCAGCAGCAGCTCGTCGATTACCTCGCGCAGGCGCTTGCGGTCGGTCGAGGAGGTGATCTTGCGGGAGACGCCGCCGCCGCGCGGCGAGTTCGGCATCAGCACGGAGAAGCGGCCGGCCAGCGAGATGAAGGTGGTCAGCGCCGCGCCCTTGGTGCCGCGCTCCTCCTTGACCACCTGGACCAGCATGATCTGCCGGCGGCGGATCACTTCCTGGATCTTGTAGTGGCGCATGAAGCGCGGCGTGGTGCGGCGCTCGCGCGCCACCTCCTCGGTGCCTTCGCCGCCGATGGTCTCGGGCGGCGGGGCGTCCTCCTCCTCCGCCTCCTCGGCGCCGTTGCCGTGGTCGTGGCCATTGGCCAGCGGCGGCTCGCCGGCGCCCTCGGCCGCTGGCAGGTCCAGCGCCGGCTGGTCGCCGGTGCCGCGCGCGACCGATGCGTCCGGCTGCGGCTCGGCCTCGATCGCCGGGGCGGGCTCGGCGGCGGCGTCAGGCTCCGCGGCGGTGTCGGCCGGCGGCTCGGCGGTTGCGGCCTGCAGCTCGACCTCGAGGGCAATCGGCGCGGCCTCGGCCGCCGCCGAGGCCTCCGGCCCCTCGGCGCCGGTGTCCTCCGGCTGGGGCTCCTCCGCCTGGCGCGCCTCGCCCTCGGCGGCGGCGCGGTCCATCGCCGATTCGGGGACGGAGTCCTCCTCCTCGTCCTCCTCTTCCTCGCGCGCCTCGGCGGCCTGCATCTCGAGCAGGCGCTGCCGGTCGGCGACGGGGATCTGGTAGTAGTCCGGATGGATCTCGCTGAAGGCGAGGAAGCCGTGCCGGTTGCCGCCGTATTCCACGAAGGCGGCCTGCAGGCTGGGCTCAACCCGGACCACCTTGGCCAGGTAGATGTTGCCCTTGAGCGGTCGCTTGGTGGCGGCCTCGAGGTCAGATTCCTCGAGCCTTGTGCCGTCCAGCACCACCACGCGGGTTTCTTCCGCGTGGGATGCGTCGATCAGCATGCGCTTGGTCATCGAAGCGGTTGCTCCGCGCCCCGCGGCACCTGGGTGCGGCGGGGCGGATCGGGGTGGCGTGACCCGGTCGAGGACGACTGCGCGGCGCGGGCATAAGGCATGCGGCGGCGTTCCGTCCTCTTCCGGCGGGGCAGCCACGGGCTTCCGGCGCGCCTGATCGGCGCGCGGCGGTCGCCCGGGACGGCGCCCCAGGTTCGTGCCCACGCGCCAGGCGCGACGCCCGCGGGAAGCGGGTGAAGCGGCGTCGGTCACGCTGGCACCTGGGGCAATCCCGATCAGGTCAGGGACTGCCAAGGATCTTGGCGCGACAGGTCCCGCAAGGACGGAGTCGGGCGAGCCGGACCTGCCCATTGGGGCGGTACCCGGCTAGGCGACCCGGCGAAACGCGGGTGCGGCGGATGACCGCGACCCCATGCCAGGCCTGTGCCGCGCGCCGCATCGACAGCCTCCCAAGGGTGGGGATATGGCCTGCCGGCGCGGCTGCGCCCAAATCTCCGCCGGCAGCGGGCGCCGCCGGGGCTACTCACCTTAGGCGACCGGCGCGGCCTTCCACAAGGCCGGCATGCATCGGCGTGGCATCGACTCGCGCCAGGCTGCTACAGAGTCGGGCGCATCCTCGGGGGACGATGCACTGATGTGGCAGTTTCTGGCCGGACCGGGGGACGGGTCCGAGGCGGGTGGGCAATGCCCTGATTGCGCCCCGGGGCAAGGGCGGCGGGCGCTGCTCGGCCTGGCGGCGGCGCTGGCGGCCGGGCCGGCCCAGGCCGCCCAACGGCCGTCTTCCTGGCTTTCCGTCAAGGTTGAGCGGGGCCGGACCCTCATCGCCCTGGTCATGGAGCGCCCGACCGCTTGGCGGCTCACCGCGCTGGACGGTCCGCCGCGGCTCCTGCTCGACCTGCCGGGCCTGCCCTGGCGCGGCCCGGCGCGGCAGCTGGGGATGGGAGTGGTCAAATCCCTCGAAAGGCAGGGCAGCGGTTCTACTCAACAGCTTGTGATTGTGCTGGCCGCGCCAGTCGCCGCGCCGAACGCCAAGCTGAGCGGCGGGCGGCTCACCATCGGGCTCGCGCCGGGCCCGGCGGCCGGATTCGCCCGGCTGGCGGATGGCCGCAGCCTGGCCGCCGCCGCGGTGCCACGCGGCCCGCTGCCGCTGGTGGTGCTGGATCCCGGCCATGGCGGCAAGGATCCCGGCGCGATCGGCGCGCGTGGCACGCAGGAGAAGCGGATCACCCTGGCCGCGACGCTGGAGTTGAAACGCCAATTGGAAGCCGGCGGGCGCTGCCGCGTGGCACTGACCCGCTCGCGCGACGTCTTCATCCCACTCGGCGACCGGATCGAGCTGGCGCGGCGGCGCGAGGCGGCGCTGTTTCTGTCGCTGCATGCGGACAGCGCGCCCGGGGCGCGCGGCGCCAGCGTCTACACCCTGTCGGAGACCGCGACCGACAGCTTCTCCGCCGCCCTGGCCCGGCGGGAGAACGAGGCCGACCGGGCCGGCGGGCTGCGGCTGCCCAGCGTGCCGCCCGACGTGCAGCGCATCCTGCTCAGCCTGATGCGGCAGGAGACTCGGGCGGGGTCGGAGAAGCTGGCGCGGCTGGCAGTGGCGGCGCTGGAGAACGAGGTGGCGCTGCTGCCCAATACCCACCGGCGCGCCGGCTTCGTGGTGCTGAAGGCGCCGGACGTGCCGTCCGCCCTGGTCAAGCTGGGCTTCCTGTCCCACCCGCAGGACGAGGCCGCGCTGAACCGGCCGGCGCATCGCGCCCGGCTGGCCGCAGCCCTGGCGGAGACGGTGCACGGCTTCCTCGGCGCACGCGGCCCCATCTTGGCCGAACGCGGCTGATTTTCCTTGAAACGGTTATGGTGCGGTGCAACATAAAAGTCAGGGATAGGGAGGAGCATCAACCTGGAGTGCTCCCGCATGCTGCCTTTTCTGCTCGGCCTTTCCGCTGTCGCCTTCACCAACCTGATCACCGACCACGCCGCACGGCGTGAGGAGTTCCGTGAGCTGAAGGGCGGCCTTCGCCTCGGCAGCTGAAGGCGGCCCGGGGCGTCAGCCCCACCCCGTCTCCGCATCCCGGATCAGCCGTTCCAGCCGCGCCCGCAGGCTGTGGGCACGCACCACCTCGGCGCGGCCGGCGACGGCGATCGCCTCCCGCTCCGCCGGCGCGTGGCGGTAATGCGCCAAGATTTCCGCCAGACGGTACGGCCGGTCGGGCGGGTAGTAGACCAGGTGCCGGCCATCCTCGAACTGCGCCATGTTGGCCAGCGCCGAGGGATGGTCCAGGGCCGGCGTGACCAGCATGGTCCCGCAGGCCATCACCTCGGTCACCTTTGTGACCAGCAGGCGCGACCAGGCCGGCAGGTTCACGAAGATTTCGGTCGAGCCATAGGCCTCCGCCAGCAGGGCGAAGGAGCGGATCGGGTCAGGGTCGGAGACCGGCGCCATGCGGTCGAGCGGGATACCCAGCCGCGCCAGGAATTCCGCCCGCTTGGGATAGAGCGAGCCGAGGAAGGCCGCCGCATACCGCTTCGGCACCGGGCGCGGGGCGAACAGCACCGTATCGGCGCCGAAGGGCAGCCAGGTGCCGCCGAAGCGGGCGGCATCCTGCGCCGCCGGGAAATAGTGCCGGTCGGCCAGGCCCTGATAGCGGGCGAAGGGGAACTCGCGGTCGTCCCGCTCGGCCGACTCGGCGTACCAAGCGGCCTTCGGCATCGGCAGTGCGGCCCAGTCGGCGCCGTAATGCGACAGCAGCAGGTCGCCATACCACTCGACCGCGCCGAGGATGATCAGGTCGGCCTGGCGCAGCGCCTCGACCGGCGGGGCGCCATGCCGCGGGTGGCCGCAATCCATCACCCGGTAGCCCATGGCGGCCAGCGTCACCGAGATGCCCTCGGCGCAGCACCAGGCCGAGCCGACCCGCGCGGTGCAGTGGAAGACGGCGACGGTGCGGATGGTCACGCCGGCACCGCGAGCCGGTGCAGGGCACGGTCGATCCCCTCCCGCAGGTTGATCCTCGGCCGGAAGCCGAGCTCTTCCTGCAGCCGGGTGCAGCCGGCGCGGGCGAAGACGCCTTCCGGCCGGTCCGACAGGCCGCGGATCTCCGGTCGCCAGCCGGCCAGCTCGGCGGCCATGCCGGCGAGCGCGGTGAAGCTGGTCAGGATGCCGGTCGAGAGATTGACCGCCGAGCCGTCCTCGATCCGGTCGAGCATGCCGAGGATGCCGCGGATGCAGTCCTCCACATGGATGAAGTCGCGCATCTGCCGGCCGCTGCCCCAGACCTCCAGCACCCGCGCGCCACGCCGGTCCAGCACCCGGCGGCAGATGGCGGGGAAGGGGTAGGCGGCGTCCTGGTCCTCCCCGTAGCCGGAGAAGGGGCGGAAGCAGATCATCCGCAGCCCGTGCCGCTGGTGCGCCAGCCGGGCCAGGTATTCCGCAGTCAGCTTGGCCCAGCCATAGGACATGTCGGGCAGGCCGATATCGCCGTCGAGGCGGATCATTTCCTCGGCCAGCAGCACATGGCCTTCCCGCCTCTGCAGCCGCACCGGATAGGCGGCCGAGGAGCTGAAGACGGCGCAGCGCCCGGGTCTCGCCTGGGCCGCCCATTGGAAGAAGGCAGCGTCGATGCCGAGGTCGTCGGCCACCGCCAGCGGGTTGTTCTCGATCATCAGCCGGCCGCCGACCATGGCGGCCAGGTGGAAGGCGACGTCGAAGCCAGGATGGGGATTGCGGCGGAACCAGCTCCGGCAATCCTCTCGGTGGAAGTGGAATCCGTGATAGTCGCGCGGCTCGAATAAGGGCCAGCCCGCGGCCGGGTCCACCGCCCCGGTCAGCGGGTGGATGCTGTCGACGGCATGGACCTCATGCCCAGCCTCCAGCAGCGCGCGGGTGAGGTGCCGGCCGACGAAGCCCGCGGCACCGGTCACGAGCATCTTGCCCATGCGGATGGCCTTCTCCTGCGGGGCATTTGCCCCCGCGCGCATTTGGCTTGGAAAGAGTGAAGGCCGGCTTAAGTGCGTCTCACCGGGCTGTGGTCGCCGCTGCAACGCCGGCAGTGTATGAGACGCTCACAATGCCCCCCTCCGATCCCCGCATCGATCCCGGCTTCGAACCGGCGCCCCCGGCGCCTGCAGCCCCGCCGCCCGCCCGCCGCGCAAAGCCGGAGAAGCCGCGCCGCCGGCGGCCCTCGCTGTTCGGCGGGGTCTTTCGCCTGCTGTTCACGCTGGTCGCGGTCGGCCTCATCGGCGGCGCCGTCGCCGCCTTTGGGCTCTATCGCCATTTCGCCGCCGACCTGCCGGACTATCGCTGGCTGGCCGACTACCAGCCCTCGCAGATGTCGCGCATCTATGCCGCCGACAGCCGGCTGCTGGCCGAGCTCGCCGCCGAGCGCCGCGTCTTCATGCCGATCGAGGCCATCCCGAAGAAGGTCCAGGCTGCCTTCGTCAGCGCCGAGGACCAGCGCTTCTGGGAACACCACGGCGTCGATCCGCTCGGCATCCTCCGCGCGGTCGTCACCAATATCGAGCAATACGGGACCGGGCGGCGGATGGGCGGCGCCTCCGCCATCACCCAGCAGGTCGCCAAGAACATGCTGGTCGGCGCCGACCGCACCATGATGCGAAAGGCGCGGGAGGCGATCCTGGCGATCCGGATCGAGGAGGCGCTGCCGAAGGAGCGCATCCTCGAGCTCTACCTGAACGAGATCTTCCTCGGCTACCAGGCCTATGGCGTGGCCGCCGCCGCCCAGGCCTATTTCAACAAGGGCCTCGACGAGCTGACGGTCGCCGAGATCGGCTTCCTCGGCGCCCTGCCCAAGGCTCCCAACAACTACAACCCGCTGCGCTACCCGGAAGCTGCGCGCGCCCGCCGCGACTGGGTGCTGGACCGCATGGCCGAGGACGGCGCGATCACGGCGGAGGAGGCCGCGACCGCGAAGCGCGAGCCGATCGTCCCCCGGCTGCTGCGGCGGCCGGAAGTGGTCCAGGTCGGCCAGCACTTCACCGAGGAAGTCCGGCGCGAGCTGATCAACCGCTTCGGTGCGGAGCAGACCACCACGGGCGGGCTCGTGGTCCGCACCAGCATCGAGCCGCCGATGCAGGCGGCGACCGAGCAGGCGCTGCGCAGCGGGCTGATGTCCTACGACCGCCGTCGCGGCGGTTGGCGCGGGCCGGTGGCGCGGGTCTCGACCGGCGCCACCGACTGGATGCCGCAGCTGGAAGCGGTGCAGCGGCCCGGCGGCACCCTGCCGGAATGGCGGCTGGCCGTGGTGCTGGAGGTGCGCGACCGTGAGGCGAAGCTCGGTTGGGTCGAGCGGGCCGACGCACGCGCCCCGAGCCAGCCGCGCACCGCGAGCCTCGGCATGGACGGCGTCGTCTGGAGCCGCAAGGCCCTGCCGGAGAACCGCTTTGCGCCGATGCGGCGGATGCAGGACGTGGTGGCGGTCGGCGACGTGGTGACGGTCGAGGTGTTGCCCGGCGCCGCCGGCCGGCCGGACCGCCTGGCGCTGCGCCAGATCCCGCAGATCGAGGGGGCGATCGTCGCGCTCGACCCCAGCAACGGCCGGGTCCTGGCGATGGCCGGCGGCTGGTCCTTCGACAAGAGCCAGTTCAACCGCGCGACCCAGGCGCAGCGCCAGCCCGGCTCCTCCTTCAAGCCCTTCGTCTACCTGCCGGCGCTGGAAGCAGGCGTCCCGCCGAACCAGCGCTTCCTCGACGGGCCGATCGAGGTGATGACCCCGCAGGGTCCCTGGCGCCCCTCGAACTACACCGAGGGCAGCTTCAACGGCTATGTCTCGATACGCACCGCGCTGCAGAAGTCGCTGAACCTGGTCACCATCCGGGTGGCGCAGGAAGTCGGCATGGCCAAGGTCTCGGAGACCGCGGCGCGCTTCGGCGTCATCGACAACATGCCGCGCTACCTGGCGATGGCGCTCGGCTCGGGCGAGACCACGGTGCTGCGGATGGCGGCCGGCTATGCCGGCTTCGCCAGCGGCGGCAAGCGGGTAACACCGAGCTTCATCGACAGCGTGCAGGACCGCCGCGGCAAGGTGATCTGGCGCAGCGATCCGCGCGCCTGCCAAGGCTGCGATGCCGCCGCGCCGGGCGAGGAGCCGCCGAAGCTGGTCGATGCCAGGCCGCAGATCGCCGACCCGATCGCCGCCTATCAGATGACGAACATCCTGACCGGCGTGGTGCAGCGGGGCACCGGCATGGCGGCGGGCAAGGGGCTGAACCGGCCGATCGCCGGCAAGACCGGCACCACGAACGACTATTTCGACAACTGGTTCGTCGGCTTCACCCCCGACATCGTCATCGCGGTCTGGCTCGGCTTCGACGAGCCGCGCACGCTCGGCAAGGACGAGACCGGCGGGCAGAACGCCGCGCCGATCTTCCGCGAGGTGCTCGAGGCGGCGCTGCGCAACAGCCCGCCGGTGCCCTTCCAGGCGCCGCCCGGCGTTGCGCTGGTGCGGATGCAGGATGGCGGCGCGACAATCCTCGAGGCCTTCAAGCCGGGCACCGAGAACAGCGCCCGGCCGGTCGGCGGCAGAATCGGCTGGCAACAGCACCGCGGCCGGTGCCGAGCAGAGCCTGGGCGGGCTGTACTGAGCGGAGGCTGGTACTCGCCGCGCCACGGCACCCGACGTTGAAAAGGGAAGGGTGGGGTTCGAGGAGGGAACACCTGTTTCCCTCCCCGACCTAGCCTTGACGGAAGGGTCCAGGCGCCCCTGGCGCCAGCTCCGCCACTACCTGCCTGAAGGCGTCGCGGTAGTCGGTCGCGACGCGCAGGTCGACGCCATCCTCCAGCGCGTCTGCGGCCAAGCCCGGCCAGGGGCCGAACCGCTGTCCCAACCCGAAGCCCCGCGTCCCGCCGCCGCCGAAGGCGAAGACCGTCCCGGCCCGGCCATGGTCGGTGCCGCCGCTGCGATTGGCCCGCAGCCGCCGGCCAGAGTCGCTGCACACCAGCACAGTCCAGCGCCGTGGTAGGTCGCGCAGGTCGGCATCAAGCGCGGCGAGGCCGCGGTTGAGGATGCGGACCCGGCCGTCGAACCGCCCGGCTTGGCCCTCATGCGTGTCCCAGCCGCCGAGATCGACCGCCGCCGCGGTCAGGCCGGGCTGCAGCCGCGCCACCTGGGCGATGGTCGCCAAGCCGCGGCCGAATTCGGCGGCCGGGCCGTAATCCGCGCCATTGGCCGGGGCATAGGGCGTGACCTGGCCCGCGGCATTGCGCGGCAGCAGCCGGTCGAGCCCACGCAGGCTGGCCAGCGCCGCTTGGCCGGCCTCGGCCACCGGGCCGCGCGCCCGCATGTGCAGCGCCTCCAGCATCGTCGCGCCGAACTCGCCCCCCGGCAATTCGACGCCCCGCGCCAGGCCCGGCACCGCCAGGCCGCGGCGGCCGCCGATCAGCTCCGGCACGGGGCGGTCCTGGCCCGACAGCGCGACCACCGGCGCATCGCCGCCCGTGGCCTCCGCCCAGGTGGCGAGCCAGCCGGCGCGGCTGTGGGCTTCGCCCGATTTCCCCTCGCCCCAGCCTATGATGGACTGCGCCTCGAAATGGCTGCGGGTCGGCTGCGGCACGCCGGCGGCGGGCCAGATCGCCATCCGTCCCTCGCGCCAGATATTGGCCAGCGCCGCGGCTTCGGGGTGCAGGCGGAAATCGGTGCCCGGCACGGCGTCCAGCCGCTCCCCAGCGCGCTCGCCCTCGGCGGCGTTGCGCAGCGTCGGGATGCGTAATTCGTTGAAATCCCGGTCGTCGGCCGGGGAGAGGAAGTGCAGCCCGTCCATCCCGCCGCGCAGGAAGACCAGGATGAGCAGCGGCACCTCCCGCGTCGGGGCGGGATTGGCGAAGGCCATGCCGCGCAAGCCGGGCAGGGCGGTGGCGGCCAGTCCGGCACGAAGCAGGCCGCGGCGGCCGAGCAGCATGGTCATGGCTTGCTCCCTTCTAAACCTGCTGGAAGGCCGGCGCGGCCAGCATCCAGCCGGCCAGCTCCGCCACCTCGGCCATACCGGGCCGCTCCGGCCGTCCGGCGGCAACCCAGACCCCGGCGACCGTTGCGCCCACCGGCCTGCCGGCGGGGCCGAGCGCCAGCCGCGCCAGCTTCGCCGCCACCTCCGCCACGGGCTGGCCGGCCATGGCCTCGAACAGAGGGGAGGCGCCGGTGTTCAGGCCATTGCGGGCCAGCGCCAGCAGCAGCCCCCAGCGGGTGCGGAGCGCGCCGGCGCCGTCATACTGCGCCGCGTCGAGCGGCTGCCCGTCCGGCGCTGGCCAGCCGAAGGGCAGCTGGCCGGCCGCCGCCATCTGGGCGAACAGCGCCGCGTTCGGCGCTAGCGGCACCGCATAGGCCCGCGCGGCGGCGGCCACCGCATCCAGCGGCCGGCGCATCCGGCCGAGCTGCGGGTCGGCGATCTCCGGCCCTGCGAGAATGGCGCGCACCACCCGGGCGATCTGGTCCGGGGCGGCGACATTGGCGCGGAAGGCGGCGACCGCGCGCGCCACCGCGGCGTCCGGCACCGGGTCCCCGACCAGCCACCTGGCCAGCTTGGTGCAGACGAAGCGGGCGGTCGCCGGGTGCGCGGCGAGGGTGTCCAGCACCGTCCGGCCATGCACCATGGCGCCGGCGAAGGGCTCCAGCGCGCGGCCGAGGAAGAGCTTCTGGTACTGGTCGTGCCAGGCCTCGACGAAGGCGAAGTCGCCGGTGTCCGGCAGCCGCCGCACCCCGTCGATCGACTGGCCCGCCGCCACCGACCAGCCGGTCAGCGCCCGCGCCGCCTCCCAAACATCGGCATCAACATAGCCGGCGGGCCGCCCCTCGGCATCGCGCGGCACGTCCCGCGTGGTGCGGGCGGCGCCGAAATAGGCCGGGCGGCCGAGGGTGTGCAGCTCCAGCAGCTCGCGCGCGTAGTTCTCGTTGGGCGCGCCGGCGCGGGAGCTCTGGTTGTTGAGGAAATAGAGCATCGCCGGGGCGGTCGCCGTTGCCTCGAGCAGCGCACGGAAGCTGCCGAGCGCCTCGCCGCGGATGCGGCGGTCGAGGTCGATCAGCGAGACCTGCACGTTGTTGCCGGCCGCGGCGTTGACTGCGAAGTGGTCGTGCCAGAATTCGACCAGCCGCTCGCGCAGCTGCGCCTCCGCCGTCACCTTGCGGACCAGGGTCGCGACCAGCAGCTCCAGCCGGCCACGATCCACCTCCGGCGACGCCACGGGCCGTTCTTTGCGCGGGTAGAAGCGGAAATTCTCCTGCTGGCTCATGGCCAGCCTGGTCAGCGGCCGCTCCTCCTCGAGCGCCGGCCAGCGGCCCTCGGCAGCGGGGTAGCGGATCGGCAGCCGGATGGCGGCGAGCCTGGCCTCGACCGCCGGATCCTCCGCCGGCAGAGACAGCTGGCGGTCGACCCAGCCGGGCAGCCCCTGGCGGGCCAGCGCCTCGGCCTCCCCAGGCCGGGCGCCATAGGCGGCGCGGCCGAGGATGCGGTGGGCGGCGTCGATGCCGAGTACTGGCTCGGATGCGGCCAAGGCAACCTCCTGGGGAAGCCGATTGGGTGGAATAGTATCGCCTGGCTTGCGCAAGGGTCGAGTGAACTCGCGTGAAGGAGTGTCGCTCTTCTTAACCGCAGGTGCCGCTGGACAGGTCGGCGCCGCTGCACTACCCGTCCGGCATGCGCGCTGACGCCGAATCCCTGAATGAGCAGATCACCGCCTCGGTGGCCCTGCTGAGGAGGCATCTTTGACTGGGATGCCGCCCTTCGCCGCCTCGACGAGCTGAACGCCCGGGCCGAGGATCCCAGCCTCTGGAATGACGCCGCCGCGGCCCAGGCCCTCATGCGCGAGCGCGGCCGCATCGCCGACCAGGTGGATGGCGTCCGCAAGCTTGAGCAATCGGTCGCGGACAGCCTCGAGCTGATCGAGATGGCGGAGGCCGAGGGCGATGCCGCCACCGCCGACGCCGCCGTCGCCGATCTGGTGCAGCTGGCCGCCGAGGCCAAGCGGCGCGAGATCGAGAGCCTGCTCTCGGGCGAGGCCGACCAGAACGACGCCTATCTCGAAGTGAATGCCGGCGCAGGCGGCACCGAGGCGCAGGACTGGGCCGAGATGCTGCTGCGCATGTACCAGCGCTGGGCCGAGAAGCGCGGCTACAAGATCTCCCTGACCGAGGAGAGCGCGGGCGAGGAGGCCGGCATCAAGTCGGCCACCGTGCAGGTCAGCGGCCCCAATGCCTTCGGCTGGCTGAAGACCGAGACCGGCGTGCATCGCCTGGTCCGCATCAGCCCGTTCGGCGGCAACGACAAGCGGCAGACCAGTTTCGCCAGCATCTACGTCTACCCGGTGATCGACGACAAGATCGAGATCGAGATCAACCCGGCCGACCTCCGCACCGACACCTTCCGTGCTTCTGGCGCCGGCGGCCAGCACGTCAACAAGACGGAATCGGGCGTCCGTTTCACCCATATCCCGACCGGCATCGTCGCCGCCTCGACCCAGGACCGCAGCCAGCACAAGAACCGCGCCATCGCCATGAACATGCTGAAGGCGCGGCTCTACGAGCTGGGATTGTCGAAGCGGGAGGCGGTGAGCGCCGGCATCGAGGCCGGCAAGACCGATATCGGCTGGGGCCACCAGATCCGCAATTACGTGCTGCAGCCCTACCAGCTGGTGAAGGACCTCCGCACCGGCCTCGAGAAGGGCAACCCGGCCGCCGTGCTGGATGGCGAGATCGACGAGTTCATGGCCGCTGCGCTGGCAGCGCGGGTCGGCGCCACCCGTTCCGAGGCGAGCGCCAACGCTCGCTAGCGGCACGGCGGCGCAGGCGCGCTACTGGCCGATGATGAGCGACGTCGGCGTCCCGCCGAGCTAGCGCGCGCCGGGCGCGGGCCCGCCTAGCCGCACGGTCACGCCCTGGCGCACCGCCGGGTGGCGCAGCGCGACCTCCCCGCCGCGGATCGCCGTCTGCCAGCCGCAACTGCGGGCATGGCGGACCAGCACCGCCGGCAGGGTGACGACGCCCTCCATGGTCCGGCGGCTCGACACCAGGACACGGTCGGGGGCGAGATTCCACACGCCAGCCGTCGCGCTGGGCCATGCGGAGCAGGGTGGAGAGGACCGACCAATCGGTCCGGTCAAATGCGGGCTGCATGACATCAGCCTAAAGGCAAGCAGGGCCTTTCGTTGCGCGCCGCGCGCAAACGTGTGCATCCCGCGCCTCACGAGCGCGCCGTTCACGGATTACCAAGTTGTTTGCCGCCTATTCGGACCTGGTGCATGACGCCATCCGCGGAACCGAATGCCGCAGACCGGTCCCGGGCCACCACCCGCTCCGGACGTGTCGATAGTCTATTGCAGCGCAGGATGCGTGCCGCATGCGGGCCTTGTTCGTCCACCAGAACTTCCCGGCGCAGTACCGGCATGTCGCCCCGGCCCTGGCGCGCCGGCCGGGTACGCAGGTTGTCGCCCTGGGCGAGAACGCCGCCGAGCCGCTGCCGGGCGTGCAGCACTTGCGCTACAAGGCCCCGCCCACCGGGGCCGAGGGCACCCACCGCTATCTTCGCCGGCTGGAAAACGCGACCTTCCGCGGCCAGCAGGTCGCCCGCGCCGCCCTGGCGCTGAAGGAGCGCGGCTTCAGCCCCGACCTGCTCTGCTGCCATCCCGGTTGGGGGGAGGGGCTGTACTTGCGCGACGTCTGGCCGGATGCGCGCATGCTCTACTACTACGAATACTACTACGCCTCGACCGGCGGCGATGTCGGCTTCGACCCGCCCGGCGAGCCTGTGCAGATCGACGATGCCTGCCGCGTCCGGATGCTGAACGCCAACCACCTGCTCTGCCTCCAGGTTTCGGACTGGGGCCATACCGCGACGCGCTGGCAGCACAGCCGCTTCCCCGACTGGGCGCGGGACCGGATGTCGGTGGTGCATGAGGGGGTGGATACCGAGGTCATCCGCCGGCTGCCCGCCCCGGAATTCGCCCTGGCCGACGGCCGGGTGCTGCGCCAGGGCGACGAGGTGGTGAGCTTCATCGGGCGGGGGCTCGAGCCCTATCGCGGCTTCCCGAGCTTCATGCGCGCGTTGCCGGTGATTCTCGAGCAGCGGCCGGCGGCGCAGGTGGTGATTGTCGGCGGCGACGACCCGCATTACGGCTCGAAGCCGCGCGAGGGCGGCACCTGGCGGGAGATCCTGCTGGCCGAGCTCGGCGAGCGGCTGGACCTCACCCGGGTGCATTTCACCGGCAAGATCCCGCATGCCGCGCTGCAGGCGGTGCTCAGCCTGTCCTCGGCGCATGTCTACCTGACCTATCCCTTCGTGCTGTCCTGGTCGATGCTGGAAGCCATGGCGAACGAGGCGCTGGTCATCGGCTCTGCCACGCCCCCGGTGCAGGAGGTGATCGAGGACGGCCGCAACGGGCTGCTGGTCGATTTTCATGCCCCGGAACAGGTCGCCGCGGCAGTTGTGAAGGCCCTGGCGCGGCCGGAGGCCTATCACGATCTGCGCCGCGCCGCCCGACGCACCATCGTCGAACGCTACGACCTGCAACGCCGCTGCCTGCCGCAACTGCTCGACCTAATCGACGCGGTCGCGGCCGGGCGGCGGCCGGAGCCGGAGCCGGAGCCGGATGTCGGGACGGCTGGCTGATCCTGCCTTTGTTGCGGCGCAGCGAGGCCTGATTGTCGCCTGCGTCGCCATCCTGTAATCGAGTTTGCGTTAGTCAAAGGACGGGCTTGCAGTGATCGTTCCGGTGATCCTTTCGGGTGGGACGGGCACCCGTCTCTGGCCGCTGTCGCGGGAAGGCTACCCGAAGCAGTTCTGGCCGCTGGTCTCCACCCAGACCATGCTGCAGGAAACCGCGTCGCGGGCCCGCGGCACGATCTTCGGCGCCCCACTGGTGGTCTGCAACGAGGCGCACCGCTTCCTGGTGGCCGAACAGCTGCGCGAAGCGCGGATCGACGGCGCCCGCATCCTGCTGGAGCCGGTCGGCCGCAACAGCGCCCCCGCCGTTGCCGCCGCCGCCCTGCTGCTGCATGCCGAGGCGCCTGATGCCGTGCTGTGGCTGATGGCCGCCGATGCGGCAATCACCGACCTGCCCGCGCTGCACGCCGCGCTCGACCGCGCGGTGGTCGCCGCCCGGGCGGGCCAGATCGTCACCTTTGGCATGCAGCCGACGGCGCCCGAGACCGGCTACGGCTATATCGAGGCCGGCGCTGACCTGGCCGGCGCCCCCGGCGTGCAGCGGGTGGCGCGCTTCGTCGAGAAGCCGGATGCCGCCAAGGCGGTGGATTTCCTCGCCGGTGGCCGGCACCTCTGGAACAGCGGCATGTTCGTCGCCACCGCCGCGACCCTGGTCGCGGAGTTGGAGCGGCATGCGCCGGAGGTGCTGCGCAGCGTCCGCCAGGCGTTGGCCGAGGCGACCCGCGACCTCGACTTCGTCCGGCTCGGCGCCGCGGCCTTCACGGCGGCCCCGGCCATCTCGATCGACTATGCGGTGATGGAGAAGACCGACCATGCCGCGGTGGTCCCGGCCGCGATCGGCTGGTCCGACCTCGGCTCCTGGGCCGCGATGTGGGAGGTTGCGGCCAAGGATGCCGGCGGCAACTTCGCCGAGGGGCCGGTCGAGATGGTCGACAGCCAGGGCTGCTACGTGCGGTCCGAGGGTATCCTGACCGGCATCGTCGGGCTGAAGGACACGGTCGTCATCACCACCGAGGACGCGGTGCTGGTCATGCCGCGCGACCGGGCGCAGGACGTGAAGCTGCTAGTCGAGCAGCTGCGCCGGGCCGGCCGCAAGGAGGCGACGGAGCATCGCCGCATCTACCGCCCCTGGGGCCATTACGAAGGCCTGATCCAGGGCGACCGCTTCCAGGTGAAGAAGATCGGCGTCCGCCCGGGGCAGAAGCTGTCCCTGCAGAAGCATTTCCACCGGGCCGAGCATTGGGTGGTGGTGAACGGAACCGCCATCGTCCATCGCGACGGCGAGGAGATCCTGCTGCGCGAGAACGAGAGCATCTACCTGCCGCTCGGCTGCGTGCACCGGCTGGTGAATCCGGGGATGATCCCGCTCACGTTGATCGAGGTGCAGTCGGGCGCCTATCTTGGCGAGGATGATATCGTCCGCATCGAGGATACCTACGGGCGCGCGTGAGTGTCGGCCCCGGCGCACAACCATGCCGGGAAATTATGCTGGACCTCCAGCGTTGGCTGTGTGACATCGCAATGCGAGATCGAGCGGAGTCGCCTGCCTTGTCCGATGCGCATGCCAAGCGTGGCCTGGGCCGTATCGCCACCCTGGTAGTGCTTGGCCTGTGCATGCTGGGTGTCGCCGGATGGCTGGCGATCCGCCAGACCCCGGCGGCACAGCGGGTGGTCGAGACGATTAAGCCATACGACCCGCTGCAATAGCCGGACCCGCGGCGCTACAGCGCCGCGACCGGCGCGGCATTCAGGATGCCTGCGCCGCAGCGCGACCGGCTGGCCGGGTCGGTGCCCTGCGTCGCCGCATGCTCCCGCAGCAGTGCCCGCAGCGCTTCTGGCGTCATTTGGTCCCAAGGCCGGCGCGTCCGGGCCGCAGCCATCACCCCGGCTGCGACGCCGCAGGCGGCCGAGGTGCCGGGATTGTCCTCCCCTCAAAGGGCTTCAGCGCTTCGCGGAACAGGGTCGGGGCGCAGAGATCGGGCTTCGCCGCCGCCAGCGCCCCCGGCCCCTCGGCCGAATAGCCGACCCAGAGCCCGTCGGCGCGCACCGCGCCGACGGTCAGCACCCGGGGATGCGAATTCGCGCCATGGATGCTCCGTCCCGGGCCGCGATCCTGCGGGCCGCAGCGCGTCGGCGGGCAGAACTGACCGCGATTGCCGGCGGCGAACACTTGGTCGATGCCCTTGCCATCCAGCGCCGCAACCCGCTTGTTCAGTGGGTGGTTGAGGTTGCGGGCGTAGTTCAGCTTCGGGTGCGGGTCGTCCTGGCTGGTGTCCCAGATACCCCAGGCATTGGCCACGACCCATGAGCCCGAGCCGGGATTCTGCTTCCGGTATTCGGTGATCGAGCCGATCAGCTGGCCGAAGGCGGCATGCGCGTAGGACAGGAAGATGCCGAGCCGGTCGATCCGGTCCGGCAGCAGGGGAGGTCCCAGAGCTTGACCCTCGCCGGGTCGACGAAGGCCAGCGCGTTGCGGGCGACCATGGCGGCGTGGCGGCCCTTGCCCTGGAAGGGCAGGCGGGTCTCCTGCGCCTTGGGGTCGTTGACCGACCAGCCGTCCCGCTCGCCGGCGAAGGGGAAGTCCGCCGGCAGCCCCTGGTCGACGATGACCAGGTTCACCCGTCCATCACCCTGCGCGTCGCGCAGCCCGCCGGCGCGGATCAGCCGCTCGGCCTCGGCCCGGTCGCCGAAGAGGCGCGGGCCCTGGCCGGGGCACCACCAGGATTGTGGCGCCATCGGCAGGTCGATCCCGGCCTCGACCGCCATGCCGGACTGCTCCAACTGGCCGATCAGCAGGGCGGCGTTTTCCGGCGTGTCCTCGAAGGCGACCACGTCCTCGACCGGGGCCAGGCCAAGCGACTGCAGCGCGCGCGGCGCCTTGACCCGGTCGGACGGCCGGTCGACCAGGGACGGCTCAGGCGTCCGCGTCCCGGGGTGCAGCCGCGCCGCGTCAGGCGCTGCACCCTGCGGACGAGTTCGCGCGGGTCACCCGGCAGGCCGGCACCGGTCGGGAAGGCGACGAAGAACCTGATCAGCCGGTTGGGGTCCATGGGGTGCCTCCGGTCGGGTGGTCCCGCGCGGCAGGGCGGACGCGCGGGCAGGCCATCGCGCGCGGCCAATTGCCTCGCGCGAAAGCGAGAGCCCTCGCTGCACCGCACCCTTGCCAGGAAGCGAAGCACGGTGGGACGGTGGATCGGTATACAATCCCCCGTCACATGGATGTTTGCCTGTGTTGCCGGACCGGCCGAACAGGGGCGAAGACGCCGGCCGCGCCCTGGTGACGGCGCGACCCGCGGCGGTCGCCTTCGCCGACATTGTCGGCTACTCGATCCTGATGGCGACGGAGGAGCGGCGGACGCATGCGCGCTGGATGGCGCTGCTGCGGACGCTGATCCAGCCGGTCACCACGGTGCATTGCGGCCGGGTGGTGGACCTGCGCGGCGACGGCGTGCTGGCCGAATTCGCCACCGCGGCGGATGCGCTGCGCTGGGCGCTCGAGCTGCAGCGGGCGATGCTGGACCGCAACCGGACGGCCGCCGAGACGCCGCATATCGTCCTGCGCATCGGCCTGCATGTGGGCGAGGTCCTGGCGCAGGACCGCAACATCTTCGGCGACGCGGTGAACATCGCCGCCCGGCTGCAGGAACAGGCGCAGCCCGGCGGCATCGCGCTGTCGCAGCCGGTGCTCGACCAGGCGGATGCCAGCCTCGCCAAGGCGGTCGCCGGTGCCCGCGACCTTGGCCTGCTCGAGCTCAAGAACATCGCCCGGCCGATCCGCATCCACGCGATCGACACCTATGCCCAGCGCGTCGCCCTGCCGCTGCCGCGGCCCTCGCCGCATGCGCTGCCCTCGATCGCGGTGCTGCCGCTGCACAACCTCGGCGGCGATCCGGCCGACGACTACCTGGCCGACGGGGTGGTGGAGGACATCGTCGTCTCGCTCGCGGCGCTGCGCGAATTGTTCGTCATCGCCCGCACCTCCACCCTGGTGTTCCGCGGGGCGGAGCCCGACCCGCGCCAGCTCGGCCGCGCGCTCGGCGTCCGCTACGTGCTGATGGGCAGCATCCGACGCCGCGGTGAGGGCCTGCGGATCTCGGTCCAGCTCTGCGAGACGCAAGGCGGCGGCACGCTCTGGGGCGACCGGATCGACACCGGGGCGGAGCAGCTCTTCGAGGTGCAGGACGCCATCGTCCGCCGCGTCGTCGCCGGCATCGCGCCCAATGTGCGCAGCGCCGAGCTGGCGCGGGCGATGCGGCAGCGGCCGGAGAGCTTCACCGCCTACGACCATACCCTGAAGGCACTGGCCGGCATCCACAGCCTGTTCCGCGACGTCTTCGACCAGGCCCGCGATCATCTGGCGGCGGCGATGACCGAGGACCCGGACTTCGCCATGCCGGTGGCCTGGGCGGCGCGCTGGCACGGCTTGCGGGTCGGCCAGGGCTGGTCGCCCGACCCGGCGCAGGACGCCAAGGCAGCCAGCGCGCTGGCGCAGCGGGCGATCGAGCTCGACCCGCAGAATGCCATGGCGCTGGCGACCTACGGGCATCTCCGGTCCTACCTGTTCCACGACTGCGCCTCCGGCCGGCCCTACCTGGACCAGGCGCTGGAGGCCTGCCCGAACAGCGCGATGGCCTGGGTGCTCTCGGGCGCCAACCTCGCCTATCTCGGCCGTGGGGCGGAGGCGGTGCGGCATGCCGAGCAGGGGCTGCAGCTGGCGCCCTTCGACCAGGGCCGGGCCTATCAGTACAGCTTCCTGGCGATCGCCCACTACGCCCAGGGCAGCTACGAGGAATCGTTGAAATGGGCGCGGCTCTCGGTCAGCGAGAACCCGTTCTACACCTCGGTCCGCCGGTCGGTGATCGTGGCGCTGGCCGGGCTCGGCCGGCTGGAGGAGGCGCGGGCGGAAGCGGCGCGGCTGCTGGAGCTGGAGCCGGATTTCCGCCTCGGCATCTATGCGCGGGTGCGGCTGCCCTATGAGCAGGTCGCGCTGCGGCAGCGCTGCATGGAGCATCTGCGCGCCGCCGGGCTTCCCGAATAGGGCCCGTCGGCGGCCTGTGCGGCACGGCACAGCGCGGCGGGCCCGATCGCGTGCGGGATACAATCCGCCGGTACCGGGGAGGCGATCATGGGCGCGGGCGCGGTCGGGCCGTTTGACGGCATGGACGGCATGGACGGGATGGACGGCATGGCGGGCGGCGACGCCCCGGCCGGCAGCTGGGCCCAGCCGCGGCCGATCGGCCTTTCGCCCTTGCCCTTCGGGCCGGAGGATGTCCGCCAGGGCAGCGGCTGGCCGCCGCGCGACATCCTGGAGCCTTGGGGCCCGCTGCCGGCCGATACCCCCTGGCCCGACCGCGGCTGGACTGCCTACCACCACAGCATCACGGTGCTGGCCGGATTCGTCGGCTACCGGCAGGTTGCCGGTGGCCCGCCGGCCTGGCACGCCGTGCTGCCGAAGATCGAGGATCCCTGGGCCGGAGGCGCGACGCCGTCCAAGGCCGAGGTCGAGGCCTCGATGCATTTCAAGGCCATGCTGGCGCGGCGAGTCCGCGACGCGAACGCCCCGGCCACGGCCGTGGACATAACCGACCCGAAGACCGTCGAACGCGGCCTCGCCTCCGAGATCGAGGAGCTGTCGGACCTGGTCGATTTCCGCCTGCCGACGCTGGCCGAGGCGCAGGTCCAGGCCGGCAACATCCTGCGCTACTTCGAGGGCGTGCTGAGCTTCCACGCCGGCACCCACCCGATCACGGTGCGGCTGGCCGCCGCGGCGCAGCGGATCGCCCAGCACCAGGCGGTCTACTACAAGAGCCTCTTCCGGCGGGCGCGGCCCTCCATGGTCTCGCCGCGGCTGATGCCGCCGGTCGATCCGCCTGGCCATCCCTCCTATCCCAGCGGCCATGCGACGGAGGCCTGGATGGTCGCGCTGCTGCTGGAACAGGTGATGCCAAAGGCGGTGACGGCGCCGCGCAAACGGGACGGCACGGCCTATCCGGCCGCGGACCGGCCGCTGCGCCGGATGGCGGCGCGGATTGCCCGGAACCGGGAGATGCTGGGGCTGCACTTCCCGAGCGATTCCATGGCCGGCCGCGTGCTGGCCGAGAAATCCTTCCCCATCCTGCTGCGCTGCCCAAGCCTGTTCCTGACGACGCCACCCTCCTTCGATGCCGGCGGGGCGCTGCGGGCGACCCCGGTGCCGGGCTTCGACGGCGATGGCGTGCTGCTGGGGGCACCGGGAGGGATGCTGCAGGCGGCGCGGGCGGAATGGGGCTGGTGACAGGCTGGTACCGGGTGAGGGGATCGAACCCCCGAGCTTCGGTTTATCAAAGCGAACATCGGGGCTCCTGAAACGCGTGGTGAACGATGAGGCTCATTGGCTTCCGTGGTGCGCAGGGGCCGGTGTGGCCCGTGCGCGACCCGCGATCCGACCTTTTCAGGTGCCGCCGTCCGAAGTGCTTGGGGCGGGAAACTGGCAGACGCCGAGGCAGACCGTCTCGTCATGCTCCCTCCGGGCAGCCTTGCCGACCTAGGCCATGCCGGAGGCACGCCACCGCGGGCAGCATCTTCCTTGTGACGAACCAGGGCTGGCGTCCGAACGCCAGGGGCTCCTGCCTGAACCGAAAGAGACGAAGGAGCAGTAGCGCATAGACACAGTGGCGATGGGGGTGGAGGGCGAGGGAGCGGCGGATCCGATACGCGCGGACCCGCGCCCGCGAGGAGAACTGTGGTGCGCGTCGAACAGTTGGCAATCTTCAGTCGTCAGCAAGAAGCGCTGAGCGGGCGGAGGCCGGCACAGGTGTTAGTCTGGCTGCCGACCTGAAGAGGCTCGCCATGGTTCCGTCAGCAAGACAGGCCACGAGGATGCCGCAGATCGGGGTGATGCTCCCCGCTGCGCCTGGTTCCAACCCCCGCTCGACGCATTCCGTGAAGGCCTGCGCGAAGCTGGGCTACGTCGAGGGGAGGGACATCGCCCTCGAAGCCCGATTCACGAACCAGATGGCCCGGCTGCCCGACCTCGCGGCCGACTTGGTCGGGCTTGGCGTCGATGTCATCGCCGTCGTCGGTGCCGTGACGGCCCGGGCGGCGATGCGGGCGACCGCCGACATCCCCATCGTCTTCACCGTGGTAGTCGATGCGGTCGAGGACGAATTGGTCCGTGTTATGGAGCGGCCCGGCGGAAACGTCACGGGGGTGACCAGCTTCGACCCGGAGCAGCCCCGCAGCCAGATGCGGCTGCTGAAGGAGACTATTCCCGGGCTCCAGCGGGTGGCGATCCTCGGCGACGCGGCCATCAGGGGGGCGCTGATGGCTGCCAACGAAGCTGCGGCGAAGGCCGAAGGCCTGCACCCGCAGGCGCTGCTGCTGCAAGGGCCTGCCCCGGACCTAGACGGTGCTTTCGCGGCCATCCGGCAGGCGGGCGCAGGGGCTCTGCTGGTCCTGGAAGTGCCCGTCACCAATGCCCATGCCGGGCGGATCGCCGAGCTGGCCAGGGCGATGCGGCTTCCCTCGATGTTCGCCGCGGACCGGGCGGCCTACGCGCCGATGATTGCCTACGGGACCAGCATCCTTGAGGCGGCAGGGCGCATGGCGGGAATGGTGGACCGCATCCTGCGCGGCGCACGCCCTGGCGACCTGCCCGTCGAGGCGGTCACGCGGCACGGCTTGGTCGTCAACCTCAAAGTGGCGCAGGAGATCGGTGTGACCATCCCACCCGAGATCCTTGGGCGCGCCGACCGGGTGATCAAGTAAGGCTTGGGAGACAGACCGACATACCGAGCCGAGCAACGGAGTCCCTGTTTGGGCTCTCCGTCAGGCGTAATCCACTAGCCAGCTGCGGCGCTGCAAACAGCACGTGAGGAGTTTTGGCACTGTTACGCGCGCGATATTTGGTGCGAGTTCGTAGCGAAAACGCCGAGGGCAACTCGGTCTTTGATTGTTGCAACTTCGCTGGCAGGCACCCGGGATCAGTCCGGGCTTGATGCATAGAGGTGCAAGGCATAGGCTTTCGACATGGAACCTCTCCGCCGCTTGCCGCCAGCCCGTGTGGACTATGCGTCGCGCGACTACTGGGCCGGCACGATCAAGATGGGCCTCTCCAAGTTCTTCATCCTGCGCGTTCTGCAGGACGGCCCGATGCACGGCTACGACGTGGCCCGCGCCGTGGAACGGGTGACAGGCGGCTGCTGCTCGCCGACCGAGGGCACGATCTACCCCGTCCTGCGCGAGTTCGAGGCCGGCGGCTTCGTCACCGCGACCGAGGAGGTGGTGCAGGGCCGCCAGCGCCGGGTCTATGCCCTGACCGAGGCCGGGCGCGCCGCCTTCCATGTGGCGCTGGAGGCCTGGATGGAGGCCACTGCCGCCCTGCAGGACACCGGCCGCGCCTTCGCCGCCCGGCGGAACGCCCGCAGCCGCAAGGATTGCTGCTGATGCGCTGCTTCGCGGACCCGCATCAGGTCACGATACCTCGACCCTCTATGCCTAAAGGAGAATAGCCATGACCGAGGCCTGCCTTCCCGTCGTGGTCATCGGGGCCGGGCCCGTCGGCCTCGCCGCCGCGGCCCATCTCCTCGCCCGCGGGCTGGAGCCGCTGGTGCTGGAGGCGGGACCAGGGATCGGCGCCGCCGTGCGCGCCTGGGGCCATGTGCGGATGTTCTCCCCCTGGCGCTACAACACCGACGCTGCCACCCGCGCGCTGCTGGAGGCGGAGGGCTGGTCGGCGCCCGACCCGGAGGCCTACCCGACCGGCGCGAAGCTGGTGCGGGATTACCTGGCGCCGCTGGCCGCCACGCCGGCGCTGCGCGGCCGAATCCGCACCGGCACCCGGGTCGTCGGCGTGGCGCGCGCGGACCATGGCCGCCTGCATGACGGCGCCGGCCGTGACGCCGCGCCCTTCGTCCTGCACGTCGAGACCTGCTGCGGCATCCAGGCGGTGCGGGCGCGGGCGGTGATCGACTGCTCCGGCACCTGGGATGCCCCGAACCCGGCCGGCGCCCATGGCATGCCCGCGCCGGGCGAGGCGCGGCAGGCCGAGCGCATCGCCTACGGTATCCCCGATGCGCTGGGCACGGCGCGGGACACCTATGCCGGTGTCACGACGCTGGTGGTCGGCGCTGGCCACTCCGCCATGAATGCGGTCCTGGATCTGGTCGAACTGGCGAAGCAGGCCCCGGGCACGTCCATCCTCTGGGCCTTCCGCCGGCCTCTGGGCGCCGTGGATTTCGGCGGCGGCGCGCGCGACGGCCTGGCCCAGCGCGGCGACCTCGGCGCCCGGGCGCAGGCGCTCGTCGAGAGCGGCGCCGTCACCGCCCTCGCGCCCTTCCTGATCGACCGCATCGCGCGGGACGGCGAGGCGCTGGCCGTCACCGGCCGCCAGGGCGAGCGGGTGACCACGGCGCAGGCTGACCGAATGATCGTCGCCGCCGGCTTCCGCCCCGACCTGTCCTTCCTGCGGGAGGTCCGCCTCGGACTCGACCCGGCGGTGGAAGCGACGCCCGCCCTCGCCCCGCTGATCGACCCCAACCTGCATTCCTGCGGCACCGTCCGCCCGCATGGCGAGGCGGAGCTGCGCCACCCGGAGGCCGGCTTCTGGATTGCCGGCATGAAGAGCTACGGCCGCGCGCCGACCTTCCTGCTGGCGACGGGCCATGAGCAGGTGCGCAGCATCGCCGCCGCGCTCGCCGGCGACTGGCAGGCGGCGCGCGAGGTCCGGCTCGAATTGCCGGAGACGGGCGTCTGCTCGACCGACCGGCCGACAGCAGGCGGTTCGGCCTGCTGCGCGCCGGCGGTGGAGGTCGCGCCCCTGGCGGCCTCCGGGTGTTGTGGCGCCCCCGCCGCGATGCCGGCCGTCGCCGCCGCTCCGAAGTCCGGCTGCTGCGGCTGATGAGTGCCGCGACCGCGCTGGCCGCCGCGGCGCGCCCGGACCGTTGCGCCCGGACCAAAGCTTCGGCTTCACCCTGCTGGCCCTGATCGACACCCTGGCCTAGGGCGTGATGACGGTGGTTGCCGTGCACCTGCTGACCTTGCTGCAGGCGCGCGGGCTGGACCTGGCCGCCGCGGTGGCCCTCGGCGCGCTGGTTGGGCCGGCCCAGGTCGGCGGCCGCGTGCTGGAGATGGCCTTCGGCCGCAAGGCGCATCCCGTCTGGACCCTGGTCGCCTCCTCCGGCCTCGTCGCGCTCGGCACGCTGCTCCTGCTGCTCGCGCCGGGCTGGGCCGCCGCCGCCGCCATCCTCTGCTGCGGCATGGGCAGCGGGCTGCGCGCCATCCTGCGCGGCGCCGCGCCGCTCGTGCTCTTCGGCAAGGAGGGCGACGCGATCCTCATGGGCCGGCTGGGCGTGCCGCTGCTGCCGGTGGCGCTGCGGGGCGCTGCCCGACCCGCCGCAGGATCAGCAGGCCGGCCAGCGTGACCGCCCCCAGATGGCCGAAGGCCAGGCCCCACCCGATCGCGCCGTCGCCCGCCAAATCCAGCGCCAGGCCGACGCCGAGCGGGCCGAGGAAGCCGCCGGCATAGCCGCACATGCTGTGCAACCCCATGGTGGCGCCGCGGCGGTCCGCCTCCGCCGCCTGCACCGTCCCGGCTGTCAGCGCCGAACTGTCGAGGTAGATCGCGGCGTTCCAGGCCAGCACGCAGGCGGCGGCAAGCGGGGCGGAAACCAGCGCCGACCAGCCCGTCAGGAGGGACAGGACCGCGGCGCTGCCCATCGCCGCCGCGACCAGCCGGGCGCGGCCCAGCCGCTGCGCCGCCTCGTTGCCCGTGATCGAAACCGCGATCCCCAGCAGGCCCGCGGCGGTGAACAGCACGCTCGGCCCCGGCAGCCAGTCCGGCGCGCCCTGCCGCGCGATGACGGCGGCGAAGAAAGTGACGCCCCAGGCCCGCAGCGCCGCCAGTTCCCAGGTATGGACGGTGTACCCGGCGATCCACGCCATGGCGGCGCGGTTGCGGAAGACCGGCCGGAAGTCGAGCAGCGCACCGGGCGCGGCAGCCCGGTGCGGCGGCGTCCCCGGCATGACCACGGCGCCGATGCAGAAGGCCGTGGCGGCCGCGCCCGTGCCGAACAGGAAGGCCGCCCGCGGCCCCGCCAGCGCATCCAGCGCGCCTGCGACGAGGAAGGATGCGGCACCGGCGATGCCGACGCCCGCGGCGTGCCAAGTCACCGCCCGGGACTGCACCGTGCCCTCCAGCCGGTCGGCGATCGCCTTCAGCCCCGGCATATAGCAGCCGGCCCAGCCGATGCCGGCGACGGCCCGCAGCGCGAGACCGCTCCAGAACCCGTCCGCAACCAGCGCGAAGCCGAGATGCGAGAGGGCGGTGAGGCCGGTGCCGAGCAGGTAGATGCGGCGCGCCGGCACGCGGTCCGTGAGTGCGACCAGCATCGGAACCGCGGCGACATAGGCGGCGAAGAAGGTGCCGATCAGCCAGCCCGCCTCGGTCGCGGAAAGCGACCATCGGGCGATGAAACCCGGCAACAGCGCCGGCAGGGTGAAGGCGCCGATCTGCGCCAGCACCTGCGCCGCGACAACGGCGGCGGTGAAGCGTGGCGCGCTGCGGGACTCGGTCTTCTCGGTCACGGCACGATGCTAGCGGCCATCCCGGACGCTGGGCAGGGCCGGATTGCTTGCCCTAAGATTTCCGGTAATCTCGAATCATGGATGAAAAAGTCGCTGTGGAGGCACTGGGCGCGCTCGCCCAGGACACCCGCCTTCGCACCTTCCGCCTGCTGATGGAGTGTGGGCCGGACGGGCTGCCGGCCGGGGAGGTCGCCCGCCGCATCGGCACCCCGAGCAACACCATGTCCACCCACCTCGCCATCCTCGCCCGCGCCGGCCTGGTGCGGTCGCGCCGCGAGGGCCGCGTGATCCACTACGCCATCGAGCTCGGCGGCATCCGCGACCTCGTCGGCTTCCTGGTCGAGCAGTGCTGCGGCGGCCGGCCGGAGGCCTGCGCGCCGCTGCTCGACGCTGCCCTTCCCCTTGCCGCCTGCGCCGGGCCGGCCGGCTGCCAGCCCGGAGACCGCGCATGACCGCCGAAGCCGTGCCCCGCCGCCTGTCCTTCCTCGACCGCTGGCTCACCCTCTGGATCTTCGCGGCCATGGCGGCGGGCATCGCCCTCGGCGCGCTGGTGCCGGGCCTGCCGGCGGCGCTCGACGCCCTCTCGGTGAACGGCACCAACCTGCCGATCGCCGTCGGGCTGATCCTGATGATGTACCCGCCGCTCGCCCGCGTGCGATATGAGGCGCTCCCGGAGGTCTTCCGCGACAAGCGCATCCTGCTGCTCTCGCTGGTGCAGAACTGGCTGATCGGGCCGGTGCTGATGTTCGCCCTGGCCGTGCTCTTCCTCTCCGATCGGCCGGAATACATGACCGGGCTGATCCTGATCGGCCTGGCCCGCTGCATCGCCATGGTGCTGGTCTGGAACCAGCTCGCCCGCGGGGATGGGCAGTACGTCGCCGGGCTGGTCGCCTTCAACAGCCTCTTCCAGCTCGTCTTCTTCGGCGCCTATGCCTGGTTCTTCCTCTCGGTCCTGCCGCCACTGGTCGGGCTGGAGGGGCGCGTGGTGGAGGTCGGGTTCGGCACCATCGCCGGCGCCGTGCTGCTCTATCTCGGCCTGCCCTTCGCCGCCGGCTTCCTGACGCGACGGACGCTTATCGCCCGGCGCGGGGAGGAGTGGTACCGCAGCCGCTTCCTCCCGCGGATCGGGCCCATCACCCTCGCGGCGCTGCTCTTCACCATCCTCGCCATGTTCGCGCTGAAGGGCGGCGAGGTGCTGCGCCTGCCGCTGGATGCACTGCGCATCGCCCTGCCGCTGGCGATCTACTTCCTCGTCATGTTCCTGGTCTCCTTCGCCATGGGGCGCTGGATCCGGGCCGACTATCCGCGGACGACGGCGGTCGCCTTCACCGCGGCCTCGAACAACTTCGAGCTGGCGATCGCGGTCGCCATCGCCGCCTTCGGCCTGGCCTCGCCGGTGGCCTTCGCCACGGTCATCGGACCGCTGGTGGAGGTGCCGGTACTGGTGCTGCTGGTGAGTGTCGCGCTGCGGCTCGGGCAATCGTGGTTCCCCGGCGATGCCGCGATCCAGGCGGAGGCAGGCCGCGGCGCCCGTGCCTGAAGCGCCGATCGAACGTCTGGATGTCGCCGTCATCGGCGGCGGCCAGTCCGGGCTCGCGGCCGGCTACTTCCTCCGACGCACCGGCCTCGCCTTCGCGATCCTCGACGCCGGCAGGCAGCCGGGCGGTGCCTGGCAGCATGCCTGGGACTCGCTGACGCTGTTCTCGCCGGCGCAGTGGAGCTTCGCTCCCGGGCTGGCCAATGCCATCGCCCAACGCCTCGACCTATCCGCCGCGTGACGCGGTGGTCGCCTATCTCGCCGCCTATGAGGCCCGCTACGCCCTGGCGGTGAACCGGCCGGTCCGCATCGCGGCCGTCCGCCGCACCGCCGACGGGCTGCTGCTGGAAGCCGAGAGCGGCGCCGCTTGGCGGGTGCGGGCGGTGATCAGCGCCACCGGCACCTGGAGCCGCCCCTTCATCCCGGCCGTGCCGGGCCGCGACCTCTTCCGCGGCATCCAGGTGCATTCGGCGGACTACCGGCGGCCCGAGGCTTTCGCCGGCCGCTCCGTGCTGGTCGTCGGCGGCGGCAATCCCGGCGCGCAGATCCTGGCCGAGGTGTCGCGCGTGGCCGCGCGAACGATCTGGATCACCGAGCACGAGCCGGTCTTCCTGCCCAATGACGTGGATGGCCGCGTACTGTTCGAGCGCGCCACCGCCCGCTGGCAGGCCGAGCGCGAGGGACGCCAGCCGCCGGCGCTGCAGGGCGGCCTCGGCGACATCGTCATGGTTCCGCCGGTACGGGAGGCGCGGGCGCGCGGTGCCCTCTCCGGCAGCCGGCGGCCCTTCGTGCGGCTGGAGGCGGAGAGCGCAGTCTGGCCGGACGGCGCGCGCATCGCGGCGGACGCGATCCTCTGGTGCACCGGCTTCCGCCCGGCCCTCGATCACTTGGCACCGCTGGGCATCCTGGCGCCGGATGGCCGCGCCCCTGTCGCGCCGGGTGGCCGGGCACTTGGCGAGCCGCGGCTCTGGTTGCTCGGTTACGGCGACTGGACGGGCATGGCCTCCGCCACCCTTGCCGGCATCACCCGGACAGCGCGGGCGACGGTCGCCGAGGTCGCGGCGGCCCTGGGCTGACGGACCGGCGTGCACTCCTCGGCGCTGTTGAGCGCTTCATCGTCACAGGCGGGGTGAGCTGGGCACTGACCCTTGCCGGTCCGGAGAATGCGGGACGGGTGACCGCCTGGGGCGGGATGGCTATGTTCGCCGCTCTCGCGCTCGGGGCTCCCGTGGGGACCACCCTCTACGCCGTCGATGGCGTCCCGGCGATTGCGGCCTCGACGACGCTGGTTCCGTTTGCGGCCATCGCGCTCGTCGTACCCCTTGCTTCCATTCCGCCGCAGCATGGTACCCGCCCGGCGATTCTCAAGGTGGCCCGGGTGGTCTGGCTCCTCTTCAGCGCCTTCGCGGCTTCCCTGGTCGCGGCTCGCCTGTTCCTGGGTCACGTGCCGGACAGGCTCAGCGGGGCGAGGGTTGCGCTGGCTCCCGTGCCGATCGAGGCGGCCGGACTGGCGCTCATCTAACTGGTGCCGACCCGCGCCGCGGCCGCGGTCGGGGCGTCGCTCGCCGGGCTTGGCTTCGCGCTGGTCTACCCGGGCCCGGGCATCGAAGCAGTCCGTCGGGCGCCGCCACAGAGCCGCGGCTTGGGCATGGGCGCCTACAACGCCGTCCTCGACGTGGCGCTCGGCTTCGGCAGCCCTGCGCTTGGGCTGATCGCGGGCTGGGCTGGATTGGGCGGGGTGTTCCTGGCCAGCGCCCTCACCGTCCTCGGCGCCGCAGGCGTCGCGCTGCACCTGCTGCGCGACAAAAATGGGCGCAGCCTGGCCGAAGAGTTTTCCGAATGACGCTTGCCCAAGTCTTGGACCAGGAGGTCTGGATGAGAATGGGACTGCTCGTCGCGGCGTTCGCGTCGCTTGCCCTGGCTGCTCCGTCGCAGGGCCGGACTGAGTCCAACCCGCCTGAACCTTGACCTGCTGCAGGTAGGGGTAGCTGGCCAAGCTGCGACTTCGCTCGGCGGTGAGTGCAGTCCAGGCGTTGCGGAGGGCATCGATCACGGCATCGCAGGTGTTGAGCGGGCACTGGAAGACCACGACCTTCGTCGCAGGCCTGCGCAACACGGGCATGGCCGCGCCCATGGTGCTGGACGGGCCGATCAACGGCGAGCTCCTCCAGACCTATGTCGACCAGATGCTCGTGCCCGAACTGCGGCCCGGCGATGTCGTGGTCATGGACAACCTCGGCAGCCACAAGGGCGTGGGCGTCAGGATACGGTCGAGGCGGCGGGTGCGAGCCTGCTCTACCTTCCGCCCTACAGCCCCGACTTTGGCCCAATCGAGAATGCCTTCGCCAAGCTGAAGGCCACGCTCCGAAAGGCCGCCGAACGCACGCTCAACGGCCTCTGGGCCACGATCGGCCGCATCGTCCCAACCTTCACGCCAACCGAATGCGCCAACTACTTCGCTGCCGCCAGATACGATGCAGACCGATCGGAAGCCGCTCTAACGCGGGGTGTGCAGGGCTGGTCCGGGCGCGCAAGCTAAGCCCGGGCGGCGGGGGTCCACATCGGCAGCCTTGAGGGACGTCAGACACCCCATCGAACGCTGCGGACCGCCGCCGCTGCTCACCCCACCGCGAGTCTATTCATACTTATTAGAAAACGGCTTCTCGGCGGCAGGATGAGAGCCGAATTCTGCGACACCTAGGCTAGCCATACCCGCAACGATAAGCCTCTTCCGCTCGAATCAAATGTCGACAGCTTGGCGCGTCTCTTACGCAGGCGACACTTCGGAAGTCATTCTCGAATCAAGGCGACGGAACCAGAGATTGCTTATAACCAACTTATGGCATCGTCTGTTTATGCGGTAGATAACCTAGGGTGTCGGTGGATTGCTCTTGCCAATATTGGCCGCCGGATCGGCCTGCGGAGCGTAGAGCGGTTCGCCCTTGGGAGACAGGGCCGCCTCCAGCACGGCATGCAACCCACTTCCCGCGAACTCAAGCGATACGTGCCCGCCGAGTTGGGTTGGAAGAGCGCCCGTGAGCAAGCGTGCCCCGAACCCGCGCCTGGCGGGCCGCTCGGGCAGCGTGGGGCCACCGCTCTCCAGCCATTCCAGACGAAGCGAGCGGGTGAGAGCCTTGTGCATGCCTTCTGATGTAATGCTCGTCTCGATGCAGGACCAATGGACACGCACGCGGCCCGTCGGCACGGACAGGGCGCCATGCCGGGCCGCATTGGTGGCGAGCTCGTGGAGTGCCAACGCCAGCGCTACGGCCATCGCCGGGCGGAGCTGCACCGAGGGGCCGTCGATCTCCGCGGTCGGGCCGGACGGACCAGCAGCGTGCAGATAAGGGGCGAGTTCCGCCTCAACCAAGGCCCGTAACTCGACCCCTTCAGGCCATCCGCGCCCGGCCAGCATGTCGTGGGCCCGTGCCATGGCGCGGAGCCGCCCTGCAAAGGCTTCCCAGAAGCTGCGAGGGTCGGGCGCAACCCGGGCGGTCTGCGCGGCCACGGACTGAACTGCGGCGAGAGCGTTGCGGACCCTGTGGTTCAGCTCGGCCAGCAGTAGGCGCCGCAGTCCCTCCTCGCCAGTTCCTCCCTCCGCGGCATGGGCGAAGCCAGCCACGCGCCGCACGCGCCCACGCGCGTCGGCGATGGGGAAGCCGATATCGCTCACCCAGGCCGCGGCGGCACGGCTCGTGGCGCCTGCCGCAGCCTCACCGCGCGGCAAAATGCGATAGGCGACTTCCGCTGCCTCTCCCCGCAGCAGCGCCTCGAAGCGTGCCCTGACTGCGGGGCGATCATCGGGGTGGACAAGCTCGAGCCAGCGGCCCGCCTCAGGCAGAACCTCTTCGGGCGCCGCACAGAGCAGGGAGCCGACGCCGGGCGAGACGTAGACGCCTTGCCCACTCCTGGCGTCGGCTACCCAGAGCGCTGCCGGCGCGGATGCAGCAAAGTCCGATAGTACGCCTTCGGCGTGCCGGGCCACATCCAGTTGAGCCTTCGCCTCGGCAGCCTCGTTCCGGGCCTCAGCCAGCGCAGCCTTCGTACGCTGCAATTCCTCTTGAAGCACCCGGGGATCGGATCCGGGCGGCACCTCATCGTCTGCGTCACCCTGATCCACGCGCACGGCCTCTTGCCCTTATTCAGATGCCAGAACGCATCGGCAGCACAAACGGCAGCGTACTACCTTGGTTCGGGAGCAATCGTCAGGACTGTTGAGTAGCCAGTCATCGCGGCTCCGCAGTCCCGGCTCTGGACAACTTCCAGAAAGGAGCGAAAGGCGGCCCGAAATTCTGGCAACGCTATGAGGAGGGCGGCCGCATGGCCGAGGTATGCCTGCCCGGCTACGCCGCAGCCGAGCCAGGTGCTGACGCCCTGCTGGTTCTGGAGCTGCCCGTCACCAACGCCCATGGTGAGCGGATTGCCGAACTGACGACGGCGGCGCGGCTTCCTCGATGTCTGCCGTCGGCGGAGCGGTCCACGAGCCGATGCTCGCCAATGGGACGAGCATCCTCGAGACTGCACGGCGCATGGCGGGAATGGTGGACCGCATCCTCAAGGGCACCAAACCCGGCGACCTGTCGGTCAAGGCGGTCACGCGGCACGGCTTGATCGTAAACCTCAAGATGACCAGGGCGATCAGCATGACGATCCCGCCGGAGGTGGTTAGGCGCGCTGACCGGGTGAACGAGTAAGCGCCGGGCGGTGCGGCTGTCGTGGCTGGCCGAGTGGACCATCATGGCAGTCTGGCTGCTGCTGCCGGCTGGCACGGCGGAGAGTGCCGCGGCCGAGTGCGAGGCCGCCGACCTGCGCCGGCGGCTGGCGGACCGCGAGGCGGCGCGGCGCCTGGCCGAATGGCTGGAACGCCGGCCGCAGCTCGGCCGCGAGATGTTTCCGCGTGGAGCCGGCCGCGCTGGAGGTCTGACCGAGCCCGCGGCCGAGGTAACCGAGCTGCTGCGCGCCTGCCTCAAGCTGCTCGAGCTGCCATTGCGCAAGGGGGTGTGCCGGCTGTGGCTGCCGCTGCTCTGGCGCGCGCCGGACGTCCTCGCGCGGATCCGTGCTCTGCTGCCCGGCCTGCCGGCTGGCGCGCCGATGGAGCAGCAGCTCCTGCTGAACGCGCCGGCCGAGGAGGAGCAGCGCTGTGGCGGCGCAGCGTGCTGGCCAGCACGCTGCTCGCCGAGCTCGAGCTTAGCCGCGATGGCGTGGTCAGGATGGACTAGGACACCGCGTTCGGGTGGGTGACCATCGCCCACGCGACACCCGGGCAAGGCGTCGCGGCAGTATGACCGCTCGTACCTTGCACCAGCGGCCGTCTCTGCAATCAGCACCGCGAGAGTGGGGCCGCCTGACCATTCTGAAGGTTAGCCTGTCTGTGAGTCCTCCCTCATTTCCCGTGCAGGCTGGGTGTTGACGGCGGCAGCGCGCGGGGGCCCCGGCCATCGGAAGCGCAACCCGGTCAGTCCTCGAAGAACGGGGTCTCCTCATGCGGCGCGCCGCGCAGGCGCAGGTCGAACCGGAAGACGCGCGCACCCTCTTCCTCGCCTTCCGGAACCGCCACCAGCCGCTCACGCAGGGGCGCGGGAAGCGGGGACAGCACCGGGTCGGTCGCGTTCTCGTCCGGGAAGTCCGGGAAGAACACGGTGGTCAACACCCGCCGCATCAGGCCCGCCCCCATGGCGGTCAGGTTGATGTGCGGCGCGCGCGGACCGACGCTGTCGGGATAGCCGCCGGGAATTACCGTGCGGAACTCGTACCGCCCTTCCTCGTCGGTCCAGGCCCGACCCCAGCCCAGGAAACCGGGGTCCGCCAGGTGCCGTTCGGGATCGAGCGGATGGTTGAAATGCCCATCGGCATCTGCCTGCCAAGCCTCGACAATCATGTTCACGCAGGGAACGCCGACTTCGCGGAAAACCCTGCCGCGCAGCAGGATCGCCTCGCCGCGGCGGGTCGGCGCCGCCTCGGCCTCGATGCGGGTGAGGTCGTTGTCGCCCTTCTGGAAGAAGGTGCGCGGGAAGAACGGGCCGATGGTATGCTGAGAGCTTGGCGGCATCGGTGCGTTCGGGCGATCGGTGGTCACGGCTCTGTCCCTTTCACGGTGTCGCCGGCGTGGCGTGCCGGCCGCGCAGCACGATGTCATGCGCGAAGCCCAGCCATCCGTCGCCGACCTCCGCCGGCGGCAGGTGGCGCGCGATCAGGCGCTCCCGCGCCGCGGCGTCGGGCACCGAGTTCAGGATGCGGTCGAGCGCGTTCAGCGGATCCCCGGCGAAGTACATCTGCGTGACCAGCCGCGACAGCGAGGACGGCCCGAGCACCGAGAAGTGGATATGCGGCGGTCGCCACCAGGTGTCCTTGACCGGGACGGGATAGGCGCCCGGCTTGATGGTGAAGAAGGCATAGCGGCCCTCCTCATCGGTCCGCACGCGCCCGTTGCCGACGAAGTTCGGGTCGAGCGGCGCGGCGCGCTGGTCCAGCGGGTTGTAGTAGCGCCCCGCCGCGTTCGCCTGCCAGAGCTCGACGATGGCGCCGCGCACCGGCCGGCCGTCCTCGTCGAGGATGCGGCCGGAGAGGTGCATGAGCTGGCCGATGGCGATCCGGCCGGGCGCGAGCTCCGCCAGGTTGCTGTCGCCGCAGGGCAGCTTGCGCTGGAGATCGAGCGGGCCCGTTGCCTCCGTGCGGGTCACCGGTCGAGGTGCAGCGGCTGGGAGGGCGTGTAGATCCAGGTGTTGGGATAGCCGGGGACCGGTACCTCGGGCTCGACGCCCGTGGGCCATGGATCGAAGCGGTTCGGTACATCCTGTGCGCTCATGGTGTCCTGTCCTCAACAGGTGACGTCGTGCGGGTGGAGCGGAGCGAATGCCCGGGCGTCATTCGTCCGGGTTGAAGCCGGAGGCGGCGACAATGGGCGCCCAGCTGTCGCGCTCCCGCAGCATGCGCGTCCTGAACGCATCGGGATCCAGCACCAGCGGCAACATCTCGAGCCGGCCGAGCCCGTTGCGGATGTCGGGGGATGCCGCGGCGGTAGCGATACCGGCCTGCAGCGCGGCGACGATCTGCGCCGGCGCCTGGGCCGGAAGCACGGCGCCGTACCACTCCTCGTGGGTCAGCTCGCCCAGGCCGGCCTCTGCGAAGGTTGGCACTTCCGGCAGCCGCGGAAGCCGTCCGGGCGAGGTGATGGCGAGGAGGCGGGCGTCGCCGCTGCGGTGGAACGCTGTCAACTCGCCGATCGGCAGCAGCACGGCCTGGATGGTCCTGGCCAGCAGGTCCTGCACGGCCGGCGCCGAGCCGCGGTACGGGACGTGATTCAACGAAAGCCCCGCCTTCCGCGCGAACTGGGTGCCGATGAAGTGCGGCATGGAGCCGGGGACCGGGCTCGCCCAGTCCACCGTCCCGCGGGACTTCGCCCAGGCGATGAAGTCCCGCACGTTCTGCGCCGGGTGGCGGGCGCTGACGGCGAAGCCGAAGGGGAAGATGCAGACCGGCGTCACCGGCGTGAAGTCCTTGGCCGGATCGTAGCGCAGCGTCTTCGTATAGAGGTGCGGGTAGATGGTCAGCATGCTCGCCGGGGTCACGACGAAGGCGCTGCCGTCAGCGGGCAGCGGCTTCAGCGTTTCCAGCGCTATCCGGCCACCCGCCCCCGGACCGTTGTCCACGATCATCTGACTGCCCATGGAACTGCGCAGTTGCTCCACGTACATGCGGGTGACGATGTCTGCGGTGCCGCCCGGCGGAAAGCCGACGATGGCGCGCCCGATGCGGCCGGGCCGCGCCGCGGCGCTCCTGGCCAGGGTCGCGGTCGCGGGCAAGGCGCCGAGTGCCGCGATCAGCGCGCGGCGGCTGGTGACGGGGCGTTCCATGGTCGGTCCTTCCTCGACGAAGCGGATGCGGTTGGGGCAGCCCCGGGGGCTTCGGGGCGGCTGAAGGAAATCGGGGACGCCGGTCATGGCAGCCCGCGCGCGAACCTGACGACCGCCTCGGCGGTTGCCTCCGGCTGCTCGGGCAGCAGCGCATGGCCGGCACGCGGGACGTCCTTCAGCGAGACCTGCGGGCCGAGTTCCTGCCGCAGCCGCTTGAGGGTCGGCGGCGGCGCGATCGCGTCCTCGGCGGCGGCGACGTAGAGCACCGGCACGCGCTCGGCCACCCGCTGCCAGCGCCGGTCGGGCGTCGTTGCCGCGAGCGTAGTTACCCCGCCGTAGGTGGCGCAACCGCTTCTCCTCCGGCAGGGCCGGGTCGAAGCTGCCGTCGATCGAGGCGCGGATGCCGGGATCGATGTCCGTGCCGATCGACGCCGCCAGCAGCACCACGGCGCGGACCAGCTTCGGGCGGGTGGCGGAGAGCGCGCGGGCGACCCAGTTGCCGAAGGCGTGGCCGGCGACGATGGCGGGGGTCGAATCGCCGGCGCCGCCGGTTCCTTCGACTGCCGCCGCGACGTCCGCCGCGAGGTCGTAGAGACTCAAGCCCTCGGTCGGTCCCTCCGACCGCCCGATGCCGCGCGGCTCACGCGAAAGCCGGCCGCGGCGAGGTGCGGCGCGATGCCGTCGAAATCCTCGGCACCGCGGCCGAGCGAGGGCAGCAGCACGACCGTCGGCCCGCTGCCCTGGACCAGCACCTCGACGCGCGCCGCGCCGCGCTCCACGACATGGTGCTCAAGCGCGGAGGCCGCTGCGGACGCGGCAGCCGGGGCGAGGCCCAGCGCGACGACGATGGTCCGGCGGGACTTGGGCGTGCTGCTCCCGGTCATCGTGCGTTTCCTCCGTGGTTCTCGTGCCGACGGGAGCTATTCGACGTCCGCTGCAGGGACCTAGTCCGCATTGCCACTTTACGTCAATAGGGCAGTATTATGACCTATGAGATTGCCGGCGGCGTCGGGATGGTGCCTAGCTCGGTCCTTCTCTGTCCGGCTCGGGGACGTCGCCGCCCCCGCGGGACCGTCGTCCGACCTCCATCGGCATCTCGGCGGCCACGCCGCTGGCCTGCCGGTCCAGCGCCCATCTGCGGCGGCCGGACCGCGGTCAGAGGATTGCGGGGCTGTCCCCGGTGACGACCATATTCGCCGCTTGTGTGCCGGGGACGGGACGCGGCCGTGCCCATCCGGTCCAGGCCGTTGGGGTCAGCGCCCGACGAAGACCGGCTTGCGCTTTTCAGTGAAGGCGAGCTGCGCTTCCTTGGTATCCTCCGTGCTCGACAGGGCCACGGTCTGCGACTGCTCGTAGCGATAGCCCTCGTGCAGCGGCAGCTCCTCGGTCAGGATGAAGGAGCGCTTCGCGGCGCGGGTCGCCAGCGGCACCTTGCCGGCGATCTCCCGCGCGATGCCGAGCGCCGTCGGCATCAGCTCCGAGCCCTGGACGCAGGCCGAAACCACGTTCATGCGGTACAGCTCCGGCCCGGTGATGCGCCGCGCCGTGTGGATCATCAGCCGTGCGTCGGATTCTGCCGAAATGACGACGGACATGCTTGACGCCGCCGGCCAGTCCGACATCCACCTCGGTCATGGAGAGGAATGCGTCCTCGCTCGCCACCAGGATGTCGCAGCACAGGGCCAGCACGCAGCCCGCGCCGATGGCGGCGCCGTTGATCGCCGCGACCACCGGCTTCTCGCACTCCATTACGCAATCGAAGCTGGCGCGCACCAGGCGGTTATGGCGCGGGTAGGCGCCCCGCTCGTCCGACAGGCCCGGGCGCTCCTTGAGGTCGGCGCCGGCCGAGAAGGCCCGGCCCGCGCCGGTCAGCATGATCGCGCGCACCTCCGGCGTGTCGTGCAGCGTGTCGAAGATGCGGATGATCTCCTCGCGGAAGCGCCGGTTCTGCGCGTTCACCGGCGGGCGCTGCATCGTTACCGTCGCCACGTGCTCCGCGACCTCGACTGAGAAGGCCTCGAGATCCGTCAGTCCGTCCATGGTTCGCTCCTCTTGCGTTCGTTCCGGATGTCCGTCATTCAGCCTTGATGCCGGCCGCGGCGATCACCGCTTTCCAGCGCTCGGATCTCGGCGCGGATGGTCGCGGCCAGCTCCTCCGGCGTTCCGCCCACGGGCTCCTCGCCCATCTCGGCCATGCGGCGGCGGAACTCCGGGTCGGCCAGGATCGCATTCACCACGGTGTTGAGCCGGGCGATGGCGGCGGCCGGCGTGCCCGCCGGCGACGCCAGGTAGTTGAAGGGCGCCGCGTCGAAGCCGGGCAGCGTCTCGGCGATGGTCGGCAGCTCCGGCACCAGCGGCGAGCGCTGCGGCGTGCTGACCGCAAGCGCCCGGAGCGCGCCACTGCGTGCATGCGGCAGCAGGACGGAGAGCGTGTCGATTGCCATCTGGACATTGCCGGCCAGCAGCTCGGTGATGGCCGGGCCGGTGCCTCGGTAGGGCACGTGCAGGATCTCGATCCCCGCCATGTGCTTCAGCATCTCGCCCGCGAGGTGGCTGGAGGCGCCGACGCCCGAGCTGGCGAAAGCCAGGCTGTCCGGCTTCGCCTTGGCCAGCGCGATCAGTTCCGGCACGGAATGGGCAGGGACGGAGGGGTGGACGCAGAGCAGGTTCGGAGCCCGCTTCACGCCTACGATCGGCGCGAAGTCGCGCTCCGGATCGTAGGGCAGGCTGCGCATCAGGTGCGGATTGATGATCTGCGGCCCCGGCGTGCCGTAGAGCAGGGTCAGCCCGTCGGGCGCCGCACGCGCCACGAGTTGCGCCCCGAGGGTCGCGCCGCCGCCGGGCCGGTTCTCGACCACCACGGGCTGACCCAGGGCCGCGGCCATGGGCTCGGCCAGCATGCGGGCCGTCTGGTCGGCCGAGCCGCCAGCCGCGAAGGGGACGATCAGGCGAAGAGGACGGGCAGGAGACCAGCCCGCACCGGACCCCTCCGCGGCACGGAGGGTGCGCGGCGCGGCGGCGACACCGACCAGGCCGGCCAGGAGCCGGCGTCGGGCGGCGAGAAGGGTTGCCATGGCTCTACTCCAGCCGGATGCCGGCGGCGCGCACGACTTCGCCCCACTTGGCGGTCTCGGCGTGCAGGGTGGCGGCGAACGCCTCTGGCGTGCCGCCGACGGGGTCGCCGCCCTGCTCGATCAGCGCGCGGCGGGTTGCCGCATCGCCCACCGCCGCAGCGGCCGCGGCCTGCAGGGTCGCGATCCTGTCGGGGGCGTGCTGGCGGGCGCCAGCAAGCCGTACCAGGTCCCGGACTCGACACCCGGTACGCCGCCCTCGGCGATGGTCGGCACCTCCGGCAGGGCGGCGTTGCGCTCGCGCGCCGCCACGCCGAGGGCGACGACGGCGCCGTCGCGGACGTGCGGCAGCACCACCGGGACGTCCGGCAAGAGCATATCGACCTGGCCGGCCAGCAGGTCGGCCATCGCCGGGGCGGCACCCCGGTACGGCACGTGCACCAGCTCGATCCCGGCGCGCAGGCGGAACAGCTCGGCGGCCAAGTGCGTCGTCGTTCCGTTACCGGCCGAGCCGTAGGTGATCTGCCCGGGCCGCTTCTTCGCCTCCGCCACGAGGTCCTGCAGCGTCCGCACCCGCAGCGACTTGCCCACGACGATGACTTGCGGGACCGCCAGCACGAGGGACACGGGCGCGAGGTCGCGCAGCGGGTCGTAGGGCATCCGCGGCATGAGGTGCGGCAGGATGGCGAGCGCACCTGTCGAGGCGAGCACGACCGTGTGGCCGTCCGGGCGGCTGCGCGCCGCCGCCTCGACGCCGATCACGCCGCCGCCGCCCGAGCGGTTCTCCACCACCACGGGCTTGCCGAGCCGGTCCCCCATGACGCGGCCGATCAGCCGGGCGACGGTGTCGCCCGGCCCGCCCGGGGCGAAGGGCACGATCATCCGCACGGGCTGGTCCGGGTAGGCGGCCTGCGCGCCGGCGGCCCGGATCCCGGCGCCGGAAGCGAGCAAGGTCGCCACCGCGGCTCGTCTTGTCAGCATGGACGTCTCCTGTTCGGCATGGCTGCTGTCGGGCATGGCGGCCGCCGCCCGCGCCCATTCCTCACTCGGCCGCGGCGGTTGCCGTCCGCAGCCGCGCCGGCGGCAGAGGAGTGAGGCCGTCTCTTCGCTGCCGGCAGCGGCGACAGTGGCGCGGCGATGCCCTCGGGCAGGGGGATCTCGTGCGCGTTCAGCGTCATCGAGACCATCGTGTAGTACCCGATGACGGCAGTGAGCTTGACCACGCCCGCCGCGCCCCAACGCGCCTCCACCGCGCGGTACGTGTCGAGCGGCACGCGACCGGTCTGCTGCAGTTGGCGGGCGAACTCGTAGACGACGGCCTCATCGGGATCGGCGAACTCGGGCGGCTCGCCCAGCCGGATCGCCTCGATGGCGTCCGCTGACAGGCCCGCCTCGGCGGCGGCTCTGGCGTGCACCCACCACTCGATCTGGCTCGTCCAACGGCGGCCCGTCACGACTATGGCGAGTTCGTTCAGCCGCTTCGGCAGCGAGGTGCCGAAGCGCAGGATCTCGCCCAGCGCCGACCAGCGCTCCGCGAGCGCCGGGTTGTGGATGACGGCGCGGAGCGGGCCGATGACGGTGCCGCGCGGCCCGGCGACGATGCCGTCGTGCACGCGGCGCTGCTCGGGCGTCATCTCGTCGGCGGAGGGCAGTGGAATGCGGGCCATGGGGATGGTCTCTCCTTCAGACGACGCCGCGCGCGGCGAGGGCCTCGATCCGGGCCGGGTCGAGGCCGAGCTCGCGCAACACCTCGGCCGTGTGCTGGCCGAGCAGCGGCGGGGCACGGTCGAAGGTAAGCGGCGCCTCGGCGAAGTTCATCGGGCTCACCACCTGCGGCACCGTGCCGGCCACCGGGTGCGGCAGCTCGCGCAGCATGCGGCGGTGCACGACCTGCGGATCCGCGAACACCTGCGGGATGGTATTGATCGGCCCGCAAGGCACGCCGGCCGCATCGAGGGCGGCGGTGAGCTCGGCCTTGCTGAAATCGCCGAACCGCTCCGCCAGGAGCGCCGACAAGGCCAGGTTGTTGCGCACGCGTGCGGCGTTCTTCGCGAAGCGCTCGTCCCGCGCCCAGTCGGGTCGGCCGATGACCTCGCAGAGCTTGGCGAACTGGCCGTCGTTGCCCACCGCCAGCACGATCTGTCCATCGGCGCAGGGAAAGACGTCCTGCGGCTGGATGTTCGGGTGGCGGTTGCCGCCGCGCTCGGGCACGCGACCGCCGACCAGCCAGTTCATCGCCTGGTTCGCCAGGAAGGCCGCCTGCACGTCCAGCATCGCAAGGTCGATGACCTCCCCTGGCCGGTCTCGGCGCGGCGCGCCACGGCGGCCAGGATGGCGACGGCGGCGTACATGCCGGTCATCAGGTCGACGATCGGCACGCCGACCTTCTGCGGACCACCACCCGGGGCGTCGTCGCGCTCGCCCGTGACGCTCATCAGCCCACCCATGGCCTGGATGGCAAAGTCGTAGGCGGCCTGGTCGCGGCGCGGCCCATCCTGGCCGAAGCCGGTGACGGAGCAGTAGATCAGCCGAGGGTTCACCGCCCGGAGCGAGGTGGCGTCCAGCCCGTAGCGTGCCAGGTTGCCGGCCTTGAAATTCTCAATCACGACGTCGGCCCCCACCGCGAGGCGGCGCACGATGTCCTGGCCTTCCGGCTGCGCCAAGTCGACGGTGACGGAGCGCTTGCCGCGGTTGACCGCGAGGAAGTAGCCGGCGTCGTGCGTCGGCTTGCCGTCCTGGTCGGCGAGGAAGGGCGGGCCCCAGCTGCGGGTGTCGTCGCCCGCGCCGGGCCGCTCCACCTTGACGACGTCAGCGCCGAGGTCAGCCAGGATCTGCGTCGCCCAGGGCGCCGCCATGATCCGGCTGAGGTCGAGCACGCGGATATGGGAAAGCGGGCCGCTGCGGGCCGGGGTGTTCGCGTCACTCATCGACGATCTCCGTGGCTTGCGCCGAGGGACGGGCAAGGAAGCCCTCGTGCCAGACGGCGAGGGCGGGACGGCCCTCGCGCCAGCCGAGGTCGGGGAAGCGGAAGTCGAGGTAGGAGAGGCAGCAGCCGAGAGCGATGTGGCCGATGCCGAAGCGCGTGGCGGCGAGGTCCGGCGCCTCGCGCTCCAGGCGGTCGAGCGCGGTGCGGGTCTTGAGGGCGAAGCTGTCCAGCAGCTCCGGCAGCCGCTTGTCCTCCGGCTTGTCGCGCTCGTTGCGCCACAGGATGAGGATATCCAGCAGCCCGTTGGCGAGCGCGTGGCGGGCCAGGGCCGTCCAGCGCTCCGGCCCGCTGGCGGGGAAGAGGATGCCGCCGCCGGCGAGCGCGTCGAGGTATTCGCAGATAACCACGGAATCGGTCAGCACCGTGCCGTCCGCGAGCACCAGGGTCGGAATCTTGCTGAGCGGGTTGTCCGGCAGCAGCTCCGGGTTCGGCCGCGTCATGCGGACCACGGTGCGGACGCGCTCGATGCGGTCGGCGAGGCCGAGCTCGTGCGCCGCCAGCATGACCTTGCGCGCGAAGGGCGAGCGTGGCGACCAGTGCAGCCGCATGCGGATTTCGGGCGGCACTTCGGCCATGACGGCATTCTCCGGGGTGCAGCACGGCCAGGGCGCCGCTTAAGTATTTAGGCTAGCACTATGGCCTATTAGGCGGGTCGCAGAGGCCGTGTCCAGCCATTTCTTTGGCGCTTTGCGCATGCTGAGCGCCGTGCGAACGCGCCGGGACATGTTCGGCCCAGGAGACGCAGCGATCGGGAGCGGATGTCTCCGCCTGCGGGCACGGATTTCCCGGCGCCGCCGGGCTACTTCAGCTTGATGTCGATGCGCACCATGTCGCCGCGGTAGATGCCATCAGCCACCAGGACGAGCACGCCGCGCGCGTCCACGGCGATGCGGCGCACAAGCGCCACCGGCGCGTTCAGCGGCAGGTTCAGCGCGGCGGCGGTCTCCACATCCGCGGCGCCGATCGTCAGCGTCTGCCGTGCATCGCTGATGCGCACGCCCGGGATGCCGGCCACCAGCTTCAGGGCGGTCTTGCTGCGCAGGTCCGCGGCGGTGACCTTGGGCGAGAGCCGCTCGTCCAGCCAGACATCCGCCAGAAGGAAGGGCTGGCCGTTGCGGGAGTGGCGGCGGCGCAAATGGCGGTAGCGCGCAGCCAGCCGGCCGATGCCCTGCGGGATGGTGGGGGGCTCGCGGCCCGCCTCGTCCGCCAGGATCTCGATTTCCGCGCCCTCGCGCGAGCGCAGCAACCCGTTCCAGTCTGTCTCGACCTCGCACCAGAGTCGCTCGCGCGGGGCTTGGCGGACGAAGGTGCCCTTGGCCCGGAAGCGCTCGATCAGCCCCTCCGCCTCGAGCTGATCCATGGCCTGGCGGATGGTGGCGCGCGCCACACCACACTCGGTTGCCAGTTCGTCCACCGTCGGGATCTGCTGCCCGATCTTCCAGGCGCCCTGCTCGATCCTGTGCCGGAAGAGGGTGGTGAGCTGGATGTGACGTGGCACGGCGCTCCGGCTCAGGTCCAGCCCCTTGCCTGTGCCGGCTGTCCCGGCAGCCGTCCGGGTCGTGCCTTCCATCCTTCGAGCCCTTCTCCTGGCGCAGGCCGCGTGGCCCCTCGCGGGGCTGGCGGCGGCCGCCATCGTCATCGGCCCAAGGCTAGGGCGGCAGGACGCAAAAGGCCAGATCATGCACCTTTCTCGCCGCGACGCCGGGCGCCTCGCCGTGACCCCGCGCGATCGACCGGGCCATCGTGGCGGCTTCGGCGGAGCCGTTCCGGTCTGTGCAGGCCTGCACTGGAGGCGAGCCGAGTGCCGGGGTCAGCGCGCCAAATGGCGAAACGCCGCGGCCGCATCGTGGAAGGGCGTGCCGGCCCGGAACGCCGCGATGTCGCCCAGCAGGCGTCCAATCATTGCCGCTCGGGTCTCGTGCGTCAGCGAGGCGTAGTGCGGGGCCAGCACCACGTTCTCCAGCGGCAGGAACCGCGGGTCGAGCTCTGGCTCCGCCGCGAAGACGTCGAGGCCGGCGCCGGCGATCCGCTTTTCCTCCAGCGCCTCCAGCAGGGCCGCTTCCTGCACCACCGTGCCGCGGGCGATGTTGATCAGGAAGCCGCCCGGACCCAGGCGGGACAGGATGTCGGCGCCGACCAGGTGGTGCGTGGCCTCGCCGCCGGGGCAGGCCAGGATCAGCACGTCGCTCCGCTCAGCCAGATCCTGCACCGAGGGCACGAAGGTGTAGGGCAGGTTCGGCTTGGGGCGCGGTCCGGTGTAGGATACCGCCATACCGATGCCGGCGGCGCGGCGCGCGACCGCCTCGCCGATGCGGCCCAGGCCGACGATGCCGGCGCACTTGCCGTGCAGGCGGGTGGAAGGGACCATGCGCTCGCGCGACCAGCGTCCATCGCGCACGAAGCGATCGGCCAACACCACCTTGCGCGCGGTGCCGTAGAGCAGCGCGATCGCGAAATCCGCCGTATCCTCGGTCAGCACGTCGGGTGTATGCGACACCGCGATACCCCGCGCCGCCGCGGCGGCGAGATCGATCCGGTCCAGACCGGCGCCCTGGCAAGCGATGAGGCACAGGCCCGGCAAGCGGTCCATGACTGCCGCGTCCGCACCGGCCATGCTGATGGTCACGGCGATGCGGCACCCGGTCGGGGGACCGTCTGACGTGTCCGGCAGACGCGCCAGATCGTAGACGCCGGCGAGGACGTCGCGCAGATCCTGCGGAATGGCGGCGAGCAGCAGGACGGTTTCCATGGCCTCATCCATCGGTGTGGTCCGTCGTTCCTCAAGGCATAGGTCAGGTGCCTGCCCCGAAGCGAAGGACAGCATCGGTGCCCGTCCAGCCGGGCAGGTTAATCGGCCTTGGCGCGGGCGGCGGCGAGGTCTGCCATGATCGCCGGCAGGCGGTCGGCCGCGGCCTGGCTCAGGTCGCCATAGAGGCTGTTGCCGTGGGCGTCGATGCCGACAGTGACCGGGCCCAGCTCCTCGACCCGCAGCGTGACCAGGCGGTAGTGCGAGACCAGGTCGTTCCAATGCACCGAGACCACCTCGCGGATCGCGTCCGAGAGCAGCGGCGCCCCGCCGCCGACGAAGGAGAAGTAGACGCAGCCCACCTCGCGCATCGCCTCGACGCAGCCCGCATCCAGGCCGCCCTTGCCGCCCACCGCGCGCAGGCCGAAGTGGCGGATCAGGCGCGGCATCAATGGGTTGAAGCGCGTGCTGGTCGTGGGGTTCATGTACAATACCTCGAAGCCACCCTCGGGCGTCTCCCGCGAGTAGCTGCCGAGGTGGAACAGGCCGGCGCCGCGCAGGTCGCGCGGCAGCTCGGCGCTTGCCTTCGATGCACTCGATCAGGCGGTGGTGCGTCGGCAGGCCGGCGGTGATGACGATCTCGCCTTCCAGCAGCACCATGTCGCCCGCGCGCAGGGAGAGCGTGTCGTCCTCGCTCAACGGCAGGCGCAGGCGGCGGATCTCTTCCGTCATGGCATCGGCCTCCCTACTCGATCCGCTCGATGCGCCCGTCGTCGTAGACCCGGGCGCGAGTGCGGCGGTTGATCCAGCAGTTGAAGGATACTGCAACGGGCGTGAAGCCGTGGCCGGCGGCGTACTCGACATGCACGCCCAGCGCGGTGGTGTCGCCGCCCGTGCCCATCGGCCCGAAGCCGGTGCCGTTCACCGCCTTGAGCAGCCGCTCCTCCATCGCCGCCAGGGTCGGTTCCGGGTTCTTCGTGCCGTATGGCCGCAGTGTCGCCTTGCTTGCGAGCTTGGCCGCGATGTCGAATGTGCCGCCGATGCCGACACCGATGCTGACAGGCGGGCAGTGCTGCGAGCCGGCCTTCAGCACGCAATCCATGACGTACTTCTCGATCTGCTCCAGCGTCGGAAAGGTGAAGATCTCCAGCGCGGCCCAGCGGCCGGAGCCGAGCGCCTTGGGCTGGCAGGTGATGTCCACATAGTCTGCGCCGTCGATCAGGTCCCAGGTCACCAGCGGCATGTCCTTGCCGCGATAGCCGCGCTCATTGGTCAGCGGATTAGTGACGTGCTTGAGCAGGGGCGGGTTGGTGGTGGCCACCAGGTGGTCGAAGCCGTCGGAGACCGCGCGCTTGATGTCTCCCTCCAGCCGCGTCGCGGTGCCGATCTGGATGAAGAAGACCGGTACGCCGGAATCCGAGCAGACCAGTCGGTTCTGCGTCTCCGCCGCGATCGCGCTCTTGAGCAGGATGCTGAGGGTTCTGCGGGCGACCTCATTGGTTTCGGTCTCCTGCGCGCGGCGCAGGGCGTCCAGGGTATCGTCGGGCACCTTGCGGAGCGACCATTCGTAGAGCTGGGCGGTGGCCTGCTTCATCATGTCGTAGGTGATCGGCATGGACGTCCGGTTCCTTTGCGCCGCGGGACTGGGCGGCCTGCCCCCTTTAAAAGTCATATAACTGGCCTAATACCCTTGGTCTACAGGTCATGGCAGGTTGCCGCAAGGTCGAGCATCTCGCTGTCACCTAAAGAGAGACAGCTTTCGGCCGCACGTCGCATCGACAAAGAAAATTCGAATATAATTGACTTTTCGAATATCCTTGAGCTATGGCGCCGGCATAGACGACGCTGTGCTCTGGGACGGGAACGACACGGATGCTATGTGAGGTCGCCGAATGGCTGTCAGCGCACGCGTTCCGCCAACGGCGGAGCCCGGGAACACAACAACTGACCGTCGCGCACGTACGGCCTCAGCCCAGATGAGCCGCACGCGACCTGTAGGCGCTGCTCGCCTGTCCCGCCGGGCGCTCATCGGAACCGTCCCGACCCTGCTCGCCACCCCGGTCCTGGCGGCCTATCCGGAGCGCCCCGTCGCTCTCTGGCACGGGTTTGCACCCGGTGGTTCGGCGGACGTGCTCGCCCGCATCCTGGCTGCGCCGCTTGGCAGTCACCTCGGCCAGCCCGTGGTCGTTGAGGCGCGCCCCGGCGCCGGTGGCATGGTCGCTGCGGCCGCCCTGACGCGTGCGGCAGCCGACGGCTACACGATGGGGCTGATGACCGGCGGCCACGCGGTCAGCGCCGCCTTCGGCCGCAATCTCACCTTCGATCCTGTCGATGGTTTCACCTGGATCGCACAGGTCGTCGAATACGGGTTTGTCGTGACGGTCCGAGCCGATCATCCTGCTGCGGACCTTCGCGCGTTGTTGGCGCGAGCCGCGGCGCCGAACGGCCTTAGCTACGGATCGGCCGGCACCGGCTCGACTCACCATCTTGCGGGCGAATTGCTTGCCGCGATGACCGGAACACCGCTGGTCCACGTCCCGTATCGCGGCGAGGCAGACGCGATGACCGCGCTCATGGCCGGCAACATCGAATGCGCCATCGTCACGAGCGCCACGGCCCTGCCGCAGATCCGCTCCGGCCGCGTCCGAGCCGTCGCGCTGACGTCGTCGCGCCCTTCGGCCTCCCTCCCGGGAGTACCGACCATTGAGGCCACGGTGCCAGGCTACGTCGTGACCACTTGGGCTGGGTTGGCGGGTCCGCCGGGCCTGCCCGGCCCCGTGCTGGACGCGCTGAACGGGGCGGTCCTCCGGCTCGCGGATCAGCCGGCCGTGGGCGGGCGAATGGCAGAGTTGGTGGATGGCACGGTCCGCACCAGCACGTCGGCGGAGCTGCGCGGCCTCGTCGCAAGCGAGATGGGGCGGTGGCGCCGACTCATCGACGAGCGGCAGGTCCGGCCGGATTGAAAGCGTCCCGCCGCGCCCGGCCGGCTTCAGGGCGAGATGCTCAGGCCTGAACCGTCGCGGGCATCGGTACGCTGAGGATCCGAGCGGCCTCGGCGAGTCGCTTCCAGGTTCCAAGCGGGAGGGGGATGCCGTCGCGCTGACGCGCCCGCATCACACCGGCGCCTCTCTCTCCGGGCAGCAACAGGGTCGTGCCCTCGGCGGCCGGGGCAGCAGCGACCTCCTCGGACAGGGCGTCCACCTCGCGGCCGAACGCAGCCGCGTCCCCGAAGGCCGCGGGATCCAGCGCCATTGCGATGCCGTTCATCCTCGGCCCGTCCGCTGACCCGCCGCCCCGAAGCGCCGGGGCGATGACCGGATTGCCCGCCGCCACGCTCGTGCAAGGCACTCGATCATCAGCGACAGCCCCGCGCCCTTCGCGCCGGCCATCGGCAACAGGGTTGCCACCCGCGCAGGGTCGGTCGTCGGGTGGCCCGCCGCGTCCACGCCCCAACCCTCAGGGATGGGAGTTCCGGCATCCTTCGCACCCATCACCTTCCCAAGCGCGACGGAGGCAGTGGACATGTCGAGCAGCAGCGGCGGCCGCGAACCCGCGGGCACTGCGATGGCGATTGGGTTGGTCGAGACGACGGCACCCCGGCTGCCTGGCCACGCCATCAGCGGACCGGACGCGGTCATCACCATCCCGATCAGGCCAGCCTGTGCCGCGTGCAGGGCAAAGTGGCCGACCGCGCCCGCATGCGTGATGTCGCGCGCCACGACCCAGCCGAGGCTCAGCCGCCTCGCGATGGCTACGGCTTCCTCCATGGCCCGCATCATTGCGACCGGCCCGGGTGCCCGGTCCGCGTCCAGCAGCCCGACGGCACCCGCCGCCACGCGCATCACCATGGCAGGGGCAGGGTTGATCACCCCGCTCCCGAGCCATTCGAGGTAGCGCGGGATGCGCAGCACTCCGTGGCTGTCCACGCCGCGGAGGTTCGCCCAGACGAGCGTAGCCGCCCAGGCCGAGGCATGCTCCGCGCCGACCCCGGCCGACCGGAAGATGCCCTCGGCGAAAGCCTGGAGGTCCGGCGCTGCGACCCGGACGCTCACGCCGCCTCCGCCGGAAAGTAGCGGCTCATCCAGCCCTTGAGGATGTCGCGGCCCCGACTGTCGTTGCCGAAGATCGGGAAGTGGTCGGTGCCGGTGATCAGCACGAGGTCCTTCGGCTGCCCGGCCTTTTCCCAGAGGCGGATGGACTGCTCCACCGGCGTTACGGTGTCGTCGGCGCCGTGCATGAACAGGACGGGGCGGGGGGCGAGCTGGTGAATCACGTCCTCGGCCTTGAAGTCGAACATGCTCTGCGCTGTGTCGGCCGCAACGACGGTCTGGGCGAGATGCGACAGGTTCTTCCGCAGGTGCTCGGCCATCGGGACGACGTCCCAGCGGCTCACCATCAGCGTCTCGCCGGTGCGCTGCTTGTGGCGGCGCCCCTCTTCCAGCATCGCCGTGAACTTCTCCCAGGCTTCCGGCGTCGAATGCTGGCCGCGGAACTTGCGCTCGCCGTGGCCCCAACCGCAGGAGATGATCGCCGCGGCGAAGCGTGGGTCGGTGGCGGCGGTGTAGGCGGCGATGGCAGCGCCGAAGGAATGGCCGAGGACCGCGATGCGCTTCGGGTCGACCTCGGGCCGCTCTGCGAGCCACGTCATAGCGTTCCGCGTGTCCGCGACCTGGTCGTGGCACAGCACATAGCCGCGCCGCCCCTCGCTCTTGCCGCAGCCGCGGAAATCGATGCGTAGCACCGCGTATCCCCAGCTCTCCATAAGGCGCGCGACAACCTCCGAATAGGAGTTGTCCTTAGCGCCGATGAAACCATGCAGGACGATCACGGCGGGGAGGCGCTGGTCAGGTGCCCGTGCGTCCGGGAGGTGGAGGCTACCAGCCAGCGTCAGCCCATCCGAGGGGAAGGAAATCTCGCTATCCATGTCCTGGTGTCACTCCGTTGTCGGGGCAGGGGCGTTTGTCTTCGGTGGCCGCGGGCTGGCGCCGGGGGATACCTCGCCGATGAATTGCGGCGCGTAGCGGCGCACGTTGTCCACGGTCCACTGCATCTGCTGCCGCAGCAACTCGGCCGCCTCCGCCCCACGTCGGGCCAGGGCAGCGTCCTTGATGGCCTCGTGCTCGCTCAGGCGGCCTGGTCCCTGCGGGCGGTGCCGCTGGGAGAGGAGCCGGTAACGCTCCATGTGGTCGTAGAGCAGGCCGCGCATGTGGAGTGTCCAGCGGGATTCACAGGCGGAGACGAGCGCGGCGTGGAAGTCGCGATGCAGCGCAGCCCATTCCTTGAACCGCGCGATGCGCTCCGCGCGCGGCAGGGATCTCGATGCGGGCGAGGCGATGGAACGCCACCACGACGGCAGCTTCCCAGTCCTCGCCCCCATGCTCCACCGAAGAGAGGATGGCGCGTCCCTCGAACTCGATCAGCAGGGTCGAGACGTCGCGGAGGTCGTCCTCCGATACCGGCGCGACGCGAAAGCCGCGGTTTGCGTCCAGTTCCACCAGGCCCACCGAGGCGAGGTGGGACAGCGCTTCCCGGAGGGTGCCGACCCCGGCTCCGTAGGCGCCCTGCATCTCCGCGAAGCGGAGCCGCGCTCCCGGCGCGTAGCGACCATCCAGGATGTCGGCGTGCAGCCGGGCCAGGACGGTCTGGCTGACGAGCACGGCTTCGGGCGCGGCTTCGCCGCCCCTCGACGGGCCCTCACGGGCATGGCGGCAGACGACGAGGGTGAAGCGATGCCACGGTGTTCCTCTCCTAAGCCGGGGAGGACTTCGCGGAATGCCAGGCGAACAGTCGCGGCTCCGGCGCGTCCCGGTACACGGCCGTATAAGCCATTCTCGTCCGGATGGTCCCGACCGCCCGGCCGATATCGGCCTCCGCCTTGCCGAACGCGAAGCTGAAGCCGCCTTCCCGCCGCACCTCGCAGCGGGCCGCTTCGTAGCGCAGGTACTGGCGCTCGCCGGCGGTCAGCTTCTGGATGAACTCTGCCTTGTCCTCCACCGCCCCGTTGGAATGGGTGAAATGCAGGTCATCGACGAGCAGGCGGTCCAGGGCAGCGGCGTCGCGCGCGACCATCGCCCGGAAACGCCTGTCCTCCAGTTCGAGGATCGTGGCCGCGCTCGATTGGCCCATGGCCGGCTTCCCCTCAGGTCAGATCGGTCGGCAGCTGCAGGCGGTGCATGTCGAGGAAGGCCGGTGAGGGAGGCAGCCCCCAGACGTCCCGTGGCAGGCCCACCCAGGTCTTCGGGCGCTGCGGACGGTCCCGGTGCCAGGGGCGCGGGTCCCAGAAGCCCAGCGCCTCGTCGGTCATGCAGTCGAGATCGTAGAACAGCTCGACCGCGTTGCCGTCGGGATCGCGGTGATACATGGCGACGTTGTGGCCAGGGCCGTGCCGGACAGGCCCCCAGAGGATCGGGACCTTCTGCCCGCCGAGCACGTCGGCAGCCCGATGCATGTGCGCGGCGTCACGCAGCTTGAAGGCGAAGTGGTGCATGCGAGCGTCGGAGCCGCGCGTGAAGTTCACCGTGTGGTGCTCGTGGCTGCACCGCAAGAAGACGAAGCGGTCCTCGATCCAATCAGACACGCGAAAGCCGAGCTGGTCGGCGTAGAAGCGGGAGGCCGCCACGGGATCGCGGGTGTAGAAGGCGACGTGCCCGACCTTCAAAGGTGCGATTCCCGGCAGCGGTGATCGGTTGTCGTGGAAATGGCACCCCACATGGAGCTCGACGACACGCCCCTCATTGTCTTCGAACCGGATCGCGGTCTCGGAGCCGGGGGCGGTATCGCTCGCACGCTCGGCCCGAAGCCCCACGTCCTCCAAGCTCCGCTCCAACGCCGCAAGGGCGAGGTCGGGCGCAACGTCCAGCGCCAGGGCAGCGAGCCGCGGCTCGGCGCCGTGCTCGAGGACCAGAGCGAGCTGGCCGGCCTCTGTCGCCAGGAAAGCCCGCCCATCCTCCCGCCCGACTTCCGCAAGGCCGATGATGTCCCGGTAGTATGCGACCTGCCGCTCCAGGTCGGGCGTGGCCAGGCGCACGTGGCGCAAACGCTTCACGGAAGTGATCACGCTCATCCTCCCAGAGCTTGTCCAAACCGGCACGCGTGCCGTCAGCGGCACGCGCACCTCCAGTCGGCCACGCAGTGCTCATATTGCCCGGGCACTAAATAGCCTAATGCTGACGGTCAGTCTATCGAATATATCGGTTTTTTCGAATATCTCGGTCCGCTGAGGCAGGATGTAACCGCCAGATCGGCTCCTGCACAGGGCGGTGGGAACCTAAGCTGCAGGCGAGGACAAAGAAGCGCGGCGTGCCTACCCAATCTCCGCTCCCGCAAATGCTGCGCCGTCCAACGAACCAGTTGCTTCAGGCCTACCCACGCCATGGTTGATGAGGCCGAGCCCGCGGCTTCTCCGTCAGTCTGCAATGGTCAAGCAGAGATCCGGGGCAGGGTAGGGTCCGCGCTATCCTTCGGCTGCATGACCCCACATTTTCGTGGGACCTAGATCAGCATCCCCTGCCGGACAACGACGGCGACTTCGGCGCGGTGATAGTCATCCTGCGCGACGTTAACCACCGAGGTCGTGGTGCGTCAGGAAGCGGAGGTGGCCGCTGTGGCGCTCCGGCGCCGGGCGGAGCAGATGCGCCTCGCGATCGATGTGGGCGCATGTACTTCTGGGCCTCCGACGTCACGACCGGCGCCGTCGAGTGGTCGGTGGGGCTCGCCGAAGCCTGCGGCATGGCGCCGGGTACCTTCGGCGGCACGGTCGAGACGTTCAGGAAACTGGTCCACCCGGAGGACCTGCCCAGGGTCGAGGCGGCCCTCCGCCGGGCGCTGGCGGGCGAGGCAGCCTACGACATCGAGTTCCGCATGCTCCGGGCCGGTGGCGGGGAGCGCTGGTTGCTGTCGCGCGCAACGGTCGAGCGCGACGCCGTGGGCCGCCCGGTGCGCATGGTCGGCGTCGACCTGGACTCTGACGGAACGCAAGCGGGATGAAGCTCGTCTGCGGACGGCCGGGTTTGGCAGCTGGGAATGAGACGGCGATGCTGGGCGCCAGGTCTGGTCTCCGGAGCAGCTTGCCATCCACGGGATGCCCCCTAGCGAAGGACCATCGATCCTCGAGCGTTGGCTCGACCTCGTGCACGAGGACGACCGAGGCCACCTGTTTGACACGGCCAGGAAGGCTGGCCCGGGGTACAGCTACCGCACCCTTTTCCGCATCCGGCGTGCCGATGACCGTGCCGGGCGATGGCTGGCGGCAATGGGCCGGGTGCTGGACGCGGTGCCTGACGGCATGCCGACGCTCATGCGCGGCATCAACCTTGATGTTACCCACATGGTCGGCGGGCTGGTCGAGGACCGGGGGCGGACCCGGGTGCAGGCCGACGATGCCGCATTCTTCGGCTCCGCGCTGGACGCAAGCCTTGACTGCAGGAAGGTAGCCGAGCCCGACGGCACGCTCTCGTTCATGAACGTCAATGGGCAGTGCCTGATGGAGGCCGACGACTTTGGGGCGCTGCGGGGGCGGGAGTGGACCTCGTTCTGGCCTGAGGGCAGCCGCGCGCGGATACGCAAGGCCTTGGCTCAGGCACTTTCCGGCCAGCCTGACCGCTTCGAGGCGTTCTGCCCCACCGCGAAGGGGACGCCGAACTGGTGGGATGTCCCGGTGGTGCCCGTCTGGGACCTCGGCGGTGCGCGTTGCACGGGTCGTCTCGACCTCGCGCGACATCACCGCTGCCAAGGGAACCGAGGAGCGCCTCCAGGGCAAAGTCACCGCGCGGGAAGACCTGATCCGCGAGGCCGACCACCGGATCAAGAACAGCCTGCACGTGGTCGCCGACCTGCTGCGCCTCCAGCAAAAGCGGACAGGGAATCCAGCAGCCGAGGTACTCGGGAAGGCCGCGGCGCGGGTGATGGCCGTGGCCGAGGCGGGCCGGGGCTCAATCGCAGCCCCGATCTGCGGACGGTCGACCTGTACCAGGTTCTAACCGACCTCTCCGATCATCTCGGTTCCCTGTCGCCGTGTGTCGCGGTGCGGTGCGCGAGCGAAGGCGAGATGCCTATTGACGCCGAATGCGGCATCCCGCTCGGCCTGATCGTCAACGAGTCGCTGACGAACGCCGTCAAACACGCCTACGCAGAAGCCAAGCAAGGTGTCGTCGAGGTCACCTTGGAGGAACAGAACGGCTTCGTCGTCGTCAGCGTAGCAGACGATGGCCACGGCATGACACCTGAGCGGCCCGGCAATCCAATCGGCCTCGGGGCGGCGCTGGTAAGGTCGATGGCACGACAGGTTGGTGCCCAGGTCGACGTTCAGACCTTCCCGGGGCGGGGAACAACGGTGAGGCTCACCCTGCCACGGGAGCCGGTTCGGCGGGCGCGAGAACCGCAGGCAGGCAGCGACACGCCAATCACCATGCGGCAGCGCACTACCTTGCCGCGCTTTCGGAAAAGGGACCCACGCGATGTCGGGGCGAATCTTCGCCACGTTGCGTCCAAGACTGCTCGGCTTTTCAAGGCCGGGCGGATCAATAAAGTTCCGATTCAGGACCGCTTGCCAATGACTACGTTGAATACCTCGGCCATCGCTTGCTCGCCCGATCGGATGCCAGAGGTCTGCATGGCCGGCCGCAGAAGGTGGTCCGGCACCCTGACGAGGACCGTTGCCCGGCTGGCGCGCATGTGCAGGACGGCGCCGAGCAGGCCGATACCCGTGGAGATCATCATGGCGGAAGGCAATGGGTAGCGTGCTCGTCGCACGCCTTTCCTCCGGCCAGACCGCCTCTCCCACGCGTAGATGGCCGCCTCTGGCTGGAGCGACGCCCGTACCAAGTCGAGGGTTCTCGTCAGTCGAAGGCCAGCACGCCCGCGAGGGCGAGCAGCAGGGCGGGCGGCATCACCGCCGCGCCGAGCCGGAGGAAGCTCCACGCGCCGACAGCCAGCCCTTCCCGCCGCAGCGCGACCAACCAGAGGATGGTTGCCAGCGAGCCAGTGACCGACAGGTTCGGGCCGAGGTCGACGCCGATCAGCACCGCAGCGCGCACCGTCTCCGGCACCTGCGCCAGCTTGACCACCCGCCCCGCGACCAGCCCGGCCGGCAGATTGTTGGCCAGATTGCAGCCCAGCGCGAGCAGGATGCCCGCGCCCCAGGCGGCAAGGCCGGCCGAGTGCCGCACCGCCTCCTGCAACAGCCCGGCGAGCAGGTGGGTGACCCCGGTCTTCTCCAGCGCCTCCACCAGCACGAACAGTCCGGCGACCAGCGGCAGCACGCCCCAGGAGACGCCGCCCGCCACCTCCCGGAGGCCGCAGCGGGACCGCAGCAGGACCAGGCCCGTCGTCGCCAGGCCGGCCAGGAAGGTCGGCAGGCCGAGCGGGGCACCTGAGGCCGAAGCCGCCAGCAGCGCCGCCGCAGCGCCGGCAATGCCCAGCGCGGCCAGGCGCCCGCCCGCAGAAAGCATGGGCACCGCGATGTCGGAGGAGACAGGCTCCCGTAGCTTCGCCCATTGCGTCCAGCGCAGCACCAGGAAGGTCGCGCCGATGGCCAGCGCCGAGGGCAGCGCATAGCGCGGCAGCCATTCCAGCAGCGACGGCATGGCGCGGCCGTAGATGACCAGATTGGCGGGATCTGAAATCGGCAGCACGAAGCTCGCGGCATTGGCTGTGAAGGCGCAGACCAGCAGGTAGGGCAGCGGGTCGCGCGCCCGCGCCGCCCGCGCGACCGCCGCCACCGCCGGCGTCAGGACCACCGCCGTCGCGTCGTTCGACAGGAACACCGTGACCAGCGTGCCGACGGCATAGACCAGCGCGAAGAGCCGCGTCGCCGAGCCCCTTGCATGCCGCGCCGCATGCGCCGCAAGCCAGTCGAACAGCCCTTCCAGCCGCGCCAGCTTGGCCAGCAGCATCATGCCGGTGAGGAAGAGATAGACATCCGTACCCCGGCCGATGCCCTCCAGTGCCTCCGCCGGGGAGAGCAGGCCGAGCACCGTTAGCAGGGCGGCGCCCGTGACCGCCCAGACCCATTCCGGCCAGGCGAAGGGGCGCAGGATCACCCCCGCGGTCGCGGCAGCGGCGATGCACCAGCCCGCCCAGGGGGAATGGCGAGCGCGGCGGTCACGCCGCGGCGCCTTCCACCGGCAGGCCGGCGGGCTGCCTGCCACCCGAAGCGGTGGGCCGGGTCTCCGGCATGGCCAGGCCGAACAGCAGCCCGCCCAGCACCGCCACACCGGCCAGGGACAGGAAGGCGACATCGTACCCGGCCTGGACGGTCACCCATCCGGCCGCGACATTGCTCAGCGAGGCGCCGATGCCCTGGACGGTGGCGACCGCGCCGAGGCTGACGTTGAAATGGCCGGTGCCCCGCGTCAGGTCGGCGACCACGATCGGCAGCAGCGCGCCGAACAGCCCGGCGCCGACGCCGTCCATCGCCTGCACCGCCAGCAGCCAGTAGGAGTCGTCCGATAAAGTGTAGAGCGCCCCGCGCGCCGCCAGCACGGCGAAGCCCGCGAGGAAGAGCGGCTTGCGCCCCCAGGCATCCGCCCGGGCGCCGACCAGCCAGGCCATCGGCACCATGACAAGCTGCGCCCCCACGATGCAGGCCGAGAGCAGCGCCGTGCCGCGGTTGAGGTCCTGCTGCGCCAGCTTCTGCCCGACCAGTGGCAGCATGGCGGCATTTGCCATATGGAACAGCGCCATGCTGACCGCGAAGATCAGCAGCGGCCGGCAGGTCAGCAGCGCCCGCCAGGCCGAGGGCTGCTCCGCCCCGCCACCCTCGGCCGCGCGGTCGAGTCCGCGCGCCAGGTCGTGGTCGATCGCCTGGCCAGGGATGGCGAGGACGGCGGCGAGGCTCGCCAGCGCCATGCCGCCGAGCAGGAAAAAGACCGCGATTGGTCCCCACCAGAGCGACAGCGCCCCTGCGCCGAGCGCGGCGAAGGCATTGCCGGCGTGGTTCCAGGCCTCGTTGCGGCCGGTCCGCCGGGTGAAGGCGGCGTGGCCGACCAGGCCGAGCGTGATGGCGGCGATGGCGGGCGGGAAGACCGCCGAAGCGGCGCCGCTGGCGACCTGCGCCGCGGCGACCGGCCAGAAGCTCGGCCAGAGCGGGATCGCCAGGCAGACCGAGGTCACCGTGACGGCGGCCAGGGCGAGCAGGCCTCGCTTGGCGCGCAGCCGGTCCACCAGCGCCCCGGCCGGCACCTGGGCGAGCAGCCCGGCGGCGCCCGCGATGGCGAGCACGAGGCCGGTCTCCGCCTGGTCCCAATGATGCACCGCGAGCAGGTAGACCGCGAGGTAGGGACCGAGCCCGTCGCGGACATCGGCGAGGAAAAGTTCAGCGCGTCGAGCGCGCGGGCGGTGCGCATGGGGCCGGCCTCGCCGCGCTCAGCCGCGCGGCGGCCGCGGACTGCGGCCGTCCCGCGGTGGCAGCGGCGGCCTGCCCACCTCGGCCAGCCGGTCCGGGCCGGGGCCGATCGCATCCACCTCGACCACCGTGCCGAGCGGGGTGGCGAGGCCCGGGCCACGGGCGGCGATCGCCTGCCCGGGGCGCAAGAGGTCGGCGAAGCGCTCGGCCTCGGGCGGCGGCAGGCGGAGCTGGGTACCGTCCTCCAGCACGGCGCCGTTGACCTCGCCGCGCGGGCCACGCAGCGGCATCTGCACCCGGCCCTGGACGTCGAGCGGGCGGAGCGCGCCGCGGGGCCCGCCCATGTCCACCACCGGCGGCCCGCCGGCATCCCGGGCGACCGAGACGGCGCTGACCAAAGGCACGCCGAGCGCCCGCAGCCCGCGCACCGTCACCGCCTCGCCGGGATGCATGGCGAAGACCAGCTGGGCCGAGAGGTGCGGCGGGACATGCACCTGCGTGCCGTCCTGGAGGAGGAAGCCGTCCACCTCGCCGCCCGGGGTCAGGGTAAAGCGCGCGACCACGCCCCGCGTCTCCGGCAGCTGCGCCGGGTCGAAGCCGGCCGGGCCGAAGGCGGGCGGCGGCGCGGGCTGGGCGCGGACCAGTGCGGCGCCGCCCAGCGCGAGGAGGAGGGCGGTGGCCAATGCAGCGGGGCGGGACCCTGGCATGATGTGTCTCCTGCGTGGACGACCGCATCGCGGCGGCCGTGCAGCAGGCAGCGCAAGGCACGTGCCAGGGCAGAGGATGAATAATTTCAGAGCTTTAGGCTGGTCCGTCCGGCGCCTCGGCGTCCTTCGGCCGGACGCCTTCCGTCCGCCCGGCGGACGCCGTCTCCAGCCCGAACTGGCGCAGCTTGGCATAGAGAAGCTGACGGTGGATGCCGAGCCGCCGCGCCGCTTCGGCGCGGTTGCCGCCGGTCTCGCTCAGGGCGCGGAGCAGCATGGCGCGCTCCAGCCGGGCGATGGCGGTCGGCAGGTCGCCCGCCAGCCAGTCCTCGGCGCCGGCCGGTGGGGCGGTGTCGCCGAGGAAGGCCAGGTCGGCCGCGCCGATGACCTCGCCCTGGCCCAGCGCCGCGGCCCGCTCCATCGCATTGCGGAGCTTGCGCGCATTGCCCGGCCAGGGATGCGCCAGCAGCCGTGCGGCCGCGCCGGCGCCGAGCCGCCGCCGGCCGGGCAGCTGGGCCAGGAAATGCTCCGCCAGCGGCACCAGGTCGGCGAGCCGCTCGCGCAGCGGCGGCAGGTGCACCGGCACCACGGCCAGCCGGTAGTAGAGGTCCTCGCGGAAGCCGCCCTCCCGCACCCGGGCGAGGAGGTCGCGATGGGTCGCCGCGACGATCCGCACATTGACCCGCACTGGCCGACCGCCGAGCGGCGTCACCTCCCGCTCCTGCACCGCGCGCAGGATCTTCGCCTGCATCGCGAGGTCCATGTCGCCGACCTCGTCGAGGAAGAGCGTGCCGCCATGCGCCTCGCGGAAGGCGCCCCGACGCTCGCCCAGCGCACCGGTGAAGGCGCCTTTGGTGTGGCCGAACAGCTCGGCTTCCAGCAATTCGGCGGGAATGGCGGCGCAGTTCAGCGCGACGAAGGGCCCGGCGGCGCGGCGGCCGAAGCGATGCAGCGCGCGGGCCACCACCTCCTTGCCCGTCCCGGTCTCGCCGGTGACCAGCACCGTCGCCTCGCCGTCGGCGATCCGGCCGATGGTCTTCTGCACGGCCCGCATGGCCGCGCTGACACCGATGAGCGCCTCTGGGTCGGGCTCCGCCATGCCGTCCTGCGGCGGCGGGTCGACCGGCTGGTCGCGCAGCATGCGGTCGAGCAGCTCGGCGATGTCGGCTCGCCCGACCGGCTTGGTTAGGTGGTCGAAGGCGCCAAGGCGCATGGCCTCGATGGTGTTGGCGGCGGAGGCATAGGCGGTCAGGATCGCCACGGGCGGCGCCCCGCGCCGGGCGCGCAGCAGCCGCAGCACCTCCATGCCGTCGAGGGCGCCGGGCATGCGCAGGTCGAGCAGCACGGCGTCGATACCGTGCCCCGCTGCGGCCAGCGCCGCCGCGCCATCCGCCACCGCCACCGCCGCGTGCCCGAGATCGGCCACGGCCTCGGCTAGGCCCTCGCGGACGCCGGCGTCATCGTCGGCGATCAGGATGTGGGCCATGGGTCGGCAGGTCTCCCGGGCAGGACAATCTCGATGGTCGTGCCATCGCTGCGGTGCAACGCGCGAACCCAACCACCGTGCGCCTCCGCCGCCTCGCGCACCTGGGCGAGGCCGAGGCCGGTACCCTCCGGCCGTCCCGAGGCGAAGGGCTCGAAAAGATGCGGGCGGAGCGTATCCGGTACGCCGCGGCCGGTATCTGCCACCGCCAGCACGAGGCTGTCCGCCTCCTGCCGCGCCGCGACCTCGACCCGGCCACCGGGCGGCGTCGCCTGCAAGGCATTAAGGATGAGGTTGTCGAGCGCCCGTTCCAGCCGGCCGCGGTCGAGCCCGGCGCGAGGGACCGGATCCCCGCCGGCCGCGAGCGAAACGCGCAGCGTGGCGGCCTGTTCGCGGTAGAAGGCGACGCGGTCGCGCACCAGGCTCTCCGGATCGGTCGCCTGCCGCTGCAGCGGGGCGCCGCCGCGGGCGGCGTCGAGCAGGTCGCGGGTCAGCGTGTCGAGCCGGCCGACCTGGCCGAGCACCGCCTCGAGCGCCCGCGCCATGCGGTCCGGATCGCGCGCTGCCAGGGCGTTCTCCGCCTTCAGCCGCATGGCGGCAATGGGGTTGCGCACCTCATGCGCGACGCCCGCGGCCACCCGGCCGAGCCCGGCCAGGCGCTCGGCCTCGGCGGCGCGGGCGGCGGAAGCGATGGCGGCTTGCTGCGCCTCGGCCACCCGCCCCGCGGCGCCGTTCACCGCCTGCACCACGCGGTCGAGGTCGCGCTGGCCGGTGGGGGCGAGACGCGGCAGGGTCTCGGCGCCGGAGCCGGCCAGTGCCGCCTCGATGCGCCGCAGGCGGCGCGACCAGCCCCAGAGCAGCCAGCCGAGCCAGGTGGCCGAGCCGAGCAGCACGGCGGTCAGCACGGCGAGCGCCACGGCGGCCCGCACATAGGCGGGGCCGCCGAACAGGATGACACGGTCCATGACCCAGGCGGCGAGGTTGAGCGAAGGGCCCGGCAGCGGGCAGGCGCGCAGCAGCAGGGTCTGGCTCCGCGCGTCGTAGTGCCTAGTCACGGGTAGCCCGCGCAGGATGGCAGCCTCGGCTGTTTCGTCGATGCGGGAGAGTTCGGCGGCGGGCACGTCCGTCTTGGGGCCGGCACCTTCGTAGGTCGGGTAGGCATAGGCGAAGGGCCCCGTCCCGGAGCGCCACAGCCCGCCCTCCACCCCGGGCAGGTCGCGCAGCGCAACCATGGTGGCGGCGGTTAGGACGTGCAGCGTCTCCGGGTCCTGCCAGTCCATCCGGGCTGCGCCGGTGGTGGCGAAGTGGTAGCGCTCAACGATGGCGTCGCAGCCGCGGGCCAGCGCCGCCTCGGCCCGGCGCAGCCGCTCCGTGGTGCCGTCGCGGTAGAGCGAGACCAGCGCCGCGCCGGCTATCAGGGCGGCCAGCAGGAACAGGCCCCAGCAGGCCGCGAACCAGCCGGCCAGCGAACGCGGAATGAACCAACCGGCCGCCTGTCCCATCAATCCTCGCCGCCCGTGCTGACCGGGCCAGGATGGAACCTTCGTTCGGCGTGTCGAGGCACGTATCCGCGTCATTGATGAAGCCTGATGTTCGGAGAGGGGCGCCCTGGTGCGCGAAGCCGTGACAGCGCCCACCGGACAACCCGCCCCGCCGTCGGACCTTTGCATTCGAAATGGCAGCACTGGCGGCGCCCCGGTCCTGCGAGGAGTCGCGCAACGAAAAGGCATTTGAGGATGCATGACGGCGAGGCCGCGCTTTTCCCTGCGCGGCATCAAGCGGACCACCGCCAGCTCCAGCAGCTCGTGACCGCCCTGACCGAAGGCGTGATCCTGGTGAACCCGGATGAGAGCATCGCCTGGGCAAATCCACGCAGCTTGGAGATGCACGGGGTGGACAGCGTCGAGGCGCTCGGGCGGACGGTGTCCGAATACCGGGCGCGCTTCGAGTTGCGCTACCGCAACCAGCACCGGCTGCCCGCCGGCACCTATCCGATGGAGCGCATCCTCGCCGGCGAGGCCTTCGACGAAGTGGTGGTGCAGGTCGCCCCGGCGGGGAGGCGGAGCCGCGCTGGACTCACCGCATCCGCAGCCTCGCCCTGACCGATGCGGAGGGCCGGCCGGACTCACTCGCGGTGATCCTGAGCGACGAGACGGAGCGCTACGACGCCGAGGAGCGGTTCGAGCGGACCTTCAACGCCAACCCTGCGCCCGCCGCGATCCTGCGGCTGCTCGACCTGCGTTACGTCAAGGTCAATGCCGGCTTCCTCGAGCTTCACCGGGCTGAGCCGGGAGGACGTGGTCGGCCGCTCGCTCTACGAGCTTGACGTGCTGGAGGGGGCGGAGCGGCGCGATTTAGCGGTCGAGCGCCTCGGCGAGGGCCGCACCATCCCGCAGATGGAGGCGTCGCTGCGACTGGCTGATGGCGGCAGCAAGCTGGTCATCGTCGCGGGCCAGCCGATCGAGGTCGGCGAGGCGCCTTGCATGCTGTTCACCTTTGCTGACCTTGAGCCGCGGCGGCGGGCGGAGACGCTGCTGCGGCAGAGCGAGGAGCGCTTCGCCACCGCTTTCCGCCTCTCTCCCGTGCCCATGACGGTCGCCGAGACGGGCGCGGCGGGCCTGCGCTTCGTGCTGGCGAACGACGCCTTCCGCCAAGTGCTTGGCCATGCCGAGGCGGAGATCCTCGGCCGCACCGCCGCCGAGCACCGGCTTTGGGAGGACCAGGGCGCGCGGCGGGAATTCGAGCGGCTGCTGGCCGAGACCGGCCACGTGCAGAACTTCGCCGCACGCCTCTGCCCGAAGGAGGGCGAGGTGCTGGACTGCCTTGTCTCGGCCGAGGCCGTGGACATCCAGGACCGCCCGCATGCGCTGGCTTGCCATTCCGCGACGTCACCGAGCAGCGCCGGACCGAGGCCGATATCGTCACCGCGCTGGAGGCGGTGATGCGCGACACCTCCTGGTTCAGCCGTACCGTGCTGGAAGCGCTGGCGCGCATGCGCCGCCCCAGGCGCACCGGCGGCAAGCCCGATGCGGCACTCGCCGACATCACCGGGCGGCGGCGGGAAGTGCTTGGGCTGGTCTGCGAGGGGTTGAACAACCAGGACATCGCCCGGCACCTCGGCCTCTCGCTCGCCACCGTGCGCAACCATGTGAATACCCTCTATGCCAACACCGACGTGCACAGCCGCGCGGCCCTCGTCGTTTGGGCGCGGGAGCGAGGCTTCACGGGGATGTCACCACCTGTCGCCCGGCGAAAGCGGCCCGAATGATGCAGGTGGTTCACCGCAAATGATGCGTCCGGCTCTGTGAGCAGCAGGCTTTCTGAACAATTTCTGCCGTTGTCAGACGGAACCACGCGCATTCGAGACGGTTCTGCACCGGCTCCGAACCGGCCGTACCGTTGCGCAACGGCTGGCCGGCTTCGGCGCAACACGAGAGGAGATTGAGAATGGACAAGGATCAGAATTGCTGGCGCTGCCAAGCAGGTGAAGGGCGCGGTAAAGGAAACCATTGGGAAGGTCACCGGCGACACGGCGACCCAGGCTGAGGGCGCGGCCGAGAAGGCGGCGGGCAAGGTGCAGAACAGTGTCGGCGGCGCGAAGGACGCGGTGCGCGACGCGACCGGCCGCTAAGGCGGATCGCGCGGCAAGGCCTACGCCCTGCCGCGGCCTGCCTGGGCCTGTTCCAAGGGAAAGCAGCTTAGGCCGCGTCCACCTTGCTGCCCTGCCCGTGACCCGCACCTCGCGGCGGCCTTACCAACAGGATCTTCCGTTGCATGTCAGCCACCAGCTCGGGCCTCCCAGCCGATCCGGTTCTCTTCGCGTGGCGCGGCACCCGTACCGTGGTCACGGGCTGACGCATCGCCGCCGCAGCAGCACATCAGACATCGCAGCGGAGAAAAGACATGAATGGCGACAATCTCGAAGGCGGGGCACGCGGCATCTTGGGTGAGGCGCGAGAAAGATCCGGCGAGATCACCGGCGATGCCGGGCACCGTGCCGAGGGTATGGCTCGCCAGATCGCTGGGCGCGTCGAAGACGCTGATGGCGAAATTAAGCAGGCGGCCAACCAGGCCGCGACCCGGGTCGGGCATGCCGTGAAGGACCAGCCCGTGGTGTCGCTGCTGGTCGCCGGGTTCGTCGGCTACGCGCTAGGCCTCCTCACAATGGGCACGCTGGGCGGCGGATCGAGACACCGCTACTGATGGGCGGATGAGCACGGGCCGAGGCACGGTTCGCCCGCGGCAGTAGACGGCACGGTACCGACCCCGTCCGTCGCATGCGAGGCTGTGCTGGGGAGGGGCTAGGGCAAGCTTCGACCGGATGGAATCGTTACTGCGTACGTCGTCGAGAACCACCAAGAGGATCTTTGTTGGAGGATCATCACGCACAACTGGACACATCCAAAAGGATGACATAAATTTCTAGAGCATATTTTCCGGAAGTGCAATTGACGTCGCGCAGATCTCCTTCTTTCGAGAGTTCTCCCGGAAACACCGACGCAACGGCCGAAGTCCAGCTATGTGTGATGGTCACGCCTGCTGCGCGCGTCAGGGTTCGGGCAGCCACCAAGGCACGAGGCGTTACCTTGCGAGCGCTGGTGCTGAGCGCCTTACGTGATGCAAAGGTCTTGGAAAAATCCGGCGACACCGAGTTTGGCGATCGCTGCGCCAATCTCGCTACCGCAAAGGCGCGGATGTGGCGTGAGCACGGCGGAGCGATGATTGAGACAGTGACCGCTCCGGGCGCCTCGCCGCCCGGTGGTCGAAACTCGAAAGCGTAGCTGCTTGACGCCCAACCATGGTCTCTACAATGCGCGGCGAGATTCCTGCCCTCCTCACGCATGCAGGCGAAGCGACCGCTTCGCCACGCATTGTAAAGGCAAGATCCGATTAGATATGGTTTTTGACTTCGGCAGCCGCGGGTACTCCGTGGATGCCGCCGCGTCATCCTATGTCCTCGAAGGAGTAACGCTGGGCAGCACCGTGCTCGCGTGTCAGATGGTGCGTCTCGGGCTGACGCCAAAGCACGGTGCGTCACTCCATGCGCGCCACAAAGCGAAGCGTGAAGACATATGGTCTGAGTGTTCTTACTTGCTCAAAGATCCGGAGCTTCGTACCGGATGATGCGGCTGCGCTTGCCCCATGCGCAGCCGAGGCCTTTGCCGTCTTCGCTGCGCACGTGTCCGCACAATGTCCGCCGCATCTTCAGATCCCGTCCGCGCCGATCCCTTTGCCGTGACATCCATGAATCACACCACGCCCGTTGCCGATCCGATTGCAGGATGCGATCGCGAGCCCATCCACATCCCCGGTAACATCCAGCCGCACGGTCTCCTGCTCGCATTCCTCACAAGCCGTCTTGTTCTTACCCACGTCAGCGCCAACGCCCGGATAGCGCTCTCGACCGAGATTGCCAGAGCCTTTGGACGGCCGGTCGAGCAGGTTCTTGCTGGAACATCGATCGAGGCGATGCGCGACGGTCTGCACCGTCTGCCGGAGACTGGCCCGATGCAACTCGGCCGCTTCCGTGCAGCCTCCGGCACGACGTTCCAGGCCATTGGGCATCGCTCGCCCGACGGCCACGCCATACTCGAGTTCGAGGCAGAGGCCGAGGAGGATGGGCCGGAGGCGCAGGCCACACTCGAAGCGCTCTACCCCGGCGTCCGCGACGCCTTTGCCCGGCTTGGGCGCGCCACATCAATCGAGGTGCTGGCCTCCACTGCCGCCGCGGCAGTGCGGCGCATCACCGGCTTCGACCGGGTGCTCGTCTACCGTTTTGAGGAGAATTGGGACGGCACTGTGGTCGCCGAGGACGGCAACGAGCGGCTGCCCTCCTACCTCAACCTGCACTTTCCAGCCTCTGACATCCCGGTGCAGGCACGGCGGCTGTACGAGGTAAACCCGCAGCGTCTCATCGCCGACGCGGACTACGCGCCGGTGCCGATCCTGCCGGCGCGTCCCGACGAGCCTCCTCTCGATCTCACCTTCGCGGGCCTGCGCAGCGTCTCGCCCGTGCACCTCGACTACATGCGCAACATGGGTACGCCGGCCTCGATGTCGGTCTCCATTCTGCGAGGCGATGGCCAATTATGGGGACTGGTTTCCTGTCACCACGCAGTACCGCGCCGGGTGCCCTTCGCGGCCCGGAACGCCTGCGACCTCGTGGCGCAGATGTTCGCCGTCCGTGTCGCGGCCCGCGAGGAGATGGCCCATGTCGAGGCACGCGCCCGTCTAAAGGGCCTGGAGGGACGCCTGCTCGCGCGTATGGCGGCAGCACCCGGGCGACTGGAGGACGGTCTCCTCGCGGTGCCGGCGGACCTGCTCCACCTGACGGGGCCGCCGGCGCCGCGGTACTCAACCGAAGGCGGCTGCGCCCTCGCCGGGGCAACACCGGCCGAGGCTGAGGTGCGTCACATCGCAAAGTGGCTTGGTGGACGGCGGACAGAGGAGATTTTCCAGACCAACTGCTTGCTCGGAGTTGCGGCCCGGGGGCCGAGGCCATCGCCGACACCGCGAGCGGGGTGCTGGCGATACCGGTCTCCACGCTGCACCCGAGCTTCGTGTTATGGTTCCGCCCGGAGGTGGTCCGCACCGTGACCTGGGGCGGCGACCCACGCAAGCCGGCTGAGCCCGCTGCCGACCGATTGCACCCGCGCCGCTCCTTCGCAGCCTGGGCCGAAACGGTGCGCTTGCGTTCGGCACCCTGGAGCGCCGCCGAGGTCGAGGCGGCGCGCGACCTGCATACCGCGATCGTCGGCGTCGTGCTGCGCGGTGCCGAGGAGCGGGCGGAGCTTCACCGACCGACTTGAGCGGGTTAACAAAGAGCTGGCCGCGTTCTCCTATTCGGTTTCTCACGACCTGCGTGCCCCGTTCCGCCACATCGTGGGCTTCGCCGAGCTGCTGCGGGAGAGCGAAGGCGAAAGGCTCAGCGAGCGGGGACGACGGTATGTCGGCACCATCGCCGAGGCAGCGGAGACTGCTGGACGCCTCGTGGATGCGTTGCTGAACTTCTCGCAGATGGGCCGCACGGCGCTAGTCCCGGTCGGGTTAGACCCGACGGCTCTGGTGCTGGAGGTGCGCCGGGCGCTGGCGCCGGAGCAGGCCGGGCGGCACGTCGAGTGGAGGGTCGCGCCGATGCCTACCGTCTCGGCCGATCCAACAATGCTGCGGCAGGTGTTCCAGAACCTGCTCTCGAATGCGATCAAGTACTCGCGCGGCCGGAACCCGGCCGTGATTGAGGTCGACTGCGAGGCTACTGACGGCGAGTTCGTCTTCAGCGTGCGGGACAACGGTGCCGGCTTTGACATGACATACGCCCATAAGCTTTTCGGTGTGTTCCAGCGGCTGCACCGTGCAGAGGAGTTCGAGGGTGTGGGCATCGGTCTGGCCAACGTGCAGCGCATTGTCGAGCGGCACGGTGGTCGGATCTGGGCCGAGGGCAGGCTCGGCGAGGGCGCAGCCTTCCACTCTCGCTCCCGCGGCATGATGCGCTCGGGCCGGAGGCATTCTGACATGGCGCAGTTGAGGCCCGTCCTGCTGGTTGAGGACAGCCCGAATGATGTTGAGCTTCACACTGGCCGCGTTGGAGCGGAAGCCGCCTGGCCAACCCGGTGGTGGTCGCGCGTGACGGCGTCGAAGCGTTGGACATTCTGTTTCGCCGCGGCAATGCATCAGCGGGGCAGGTCGCGCAGTATCTGCCTGCGGTGGTCCTGTTGGACATCAAGCTACCTCGGGTGGACGGCCTTGAGGTGCTGGAACAGATAAGGAAGGAGCCGAGGACGCGGCACATCCCCGTAGTGATGCTGACCTCTTCGCGCGAGGAGCAGGACCTCCTTGCGGAGCTACGGGCTCGGCGTCAACGCTTTCGTGGTCAAGCCCGTCGGACACCGTGAGTTCTTCGAGGCCATTCGCGATATCGGCGCCTTTTGGGCGGTGCTGAACGAGCCGCACCCGGGCCTTCCAGAAGTCCCCGACGCTGGCAGCGAAGCATGACGGCTTTGCTCGGCTCGGCGACGCGTCGAACCGGCGGCCTGTCACATCCTGCACCTCGAGGACAGCCCAATCGACGCCGAGCGTGGTCGCCGCACACTTGGCCCGGTCAGGCTTCGCGTGCACGATTCGCGTCGTGGCCGAACGAGAGACCTACGTCGCCGCACTAGACGAGGGCTGCTCGACCTGATCCTGGCCGACTACGTGAGCTTCCGAACTTCGACGGTCTCACGGCCCTGGAACTGGCCCGCGAGCGCGCGGCCTGAGGCGCCCTTCATCTTTGTGTCCGGTACGCTGGGCGAGGAGGCGGCGGTGGAGGCCGTGAAGCGGGGGCGCTACTGACTATGTGGTCAAACAGCGGCTCACGCGTCTGCCGATTGCGGTTGGGCGAGCCATGGCCGAGACGCGCGCTCGGGCCGGACAACACAAGGCGCTCGTGGCGCTGCGAGAGAGCTGAAGCCCGGCTGCGCTTGGCGCTGCAGGCTGGGCGGCTCGGCGCTTGGGAACTCGACCTCCGCAGCCGCGTACTCGCCGCTTCGTCCACCTGCCTGGCCAACTTCGGCAGGGCACCAGACACGCCCCTTCACCTACGACGACCTCTTGTGCCGCGGTCCATCCGGACGACCGAGAGCGGATGCAGGTGGCCGTTCATGCGCTCTGTCGCAGAGGGCTCAGACTACGACATCACGAGTACCGGGCGATAGGGCCCGACGGCGCGGTGCGCTGGGTGCATATTCGCGGTCGGCCAGAGCACGCCGCGGACGGGACGCCCTCTGGGCGATGGCCGGGGTCTCGCTCGACATTGACACGAGCGGAAGACAGCAGAGGAGCGGCAGGCGCTGCTGTCGCGCGAGGTGGACCACCGCGCCAAGAATGCGCTGGCAGTAGTCCAGGCGGCGCTGCGGCTGACGAGGGCGGCGGACCTGCCGAGCTATGTCCGTGCAATCGAAGGCCGGGTGGCCGCCCTCGCACGGGCGCAGACGTTGTTGGCCGAGGACCGCTGGACGGGCTCAGATCTGCGGAACATTGCTGAAGGGCGAGCTGCGCGCCCCTTCTTGGCGGCAACGCAGCACGCGGGGTGCTGGACGGACCGGAGGTATCGCTGCCAGCGAGGGCGACACAACCCCTGGCAATGGCAGTGCACGAGCTGGCCACCAACGCTGTGAAGTATGGTGCTCTGTCAGTGGCGGACGGGTGCGTGTCGGTGTCCTGGACCATCGTGCCGAAGCCGAGCTGGGTCGGCGCAGCTGCAGCTGCGCTGGGTAGAGGCCGGAGGACCGCCGATAGCCGGTGCACCAAGCCGGCGCGGATTTGGGGGGCGGGTGCTGGACGGCACCGTGCGGGCGCAGCTTGGCGGCAAGGTGTCGCTCGCCTGGGAGACCGCTGGTCTGGTGTGCAGCATAGAGGTGCCACTCGGGTCGATAGCTGATCTGTCTGGAGCCGCCATCGGGCGCGATCACAAGGGCAAGTAGCCGAACCACACTGAAATGCAGGGCCGCTTCGCGGCCACTAAACCGCTTGACGTCCTCATGGCTGGCTGATGCGGTGGACGGTCCCTGCTTCACGGCACCGCTCACCGTTTCCCCGGACAGCGCCGTTCCACCCCTTCATGCCGGGGGTCATCTGCGCATTCTGCAAAGCCTATCGGATGGTGTTCCTCACCATGGAAGATAGCCTCCGGGCGGAAATCTTCGAGCGGCTGCGTGGCGGGCAGATCGATGTTGCCTTCCTGCGCGTCTCCGATGCAGCACCAGAGGCGTTCGTGGCGCATCCTTTGCTGGAAGACCTGATAATGGCCGCACTGCCGGGCGGGCATCCTCAGGCACCCGGCAGCCTGCTCACAGACTCTAGCGGAGCACGATCTCGACGCGGCGATCTCTGCGGCTCGCGCACGCCGTCGGCAGTCGGCACCAGCGGGCGACTCTCGCCGAAGGCGGTGACACTGATCTCGGACCGCGCGATACCCTGCCGCACCAGCTTCGCCGCCACCGCTTCGCCACGGCGCTGCGACAGGCGCTGGTTGTAGGCCGGCGTGCCGGAGCGGTCGGCATGGCCGGCCACTTCGATGCGGGTGGTCTGCACGCGGCGGGCATTCTGCGCCGCCTCGCTGACGATTTCTCGCGCGCGGGTGGTCAGGTCGGCGCGGTCCCAGTCGAAGAAGACCAGATAAGTGCGTGCCAAGGCCGGCGCCGGTGCCGGCGCCGCTGCGACGACGGGCGGCGGTGGTGGTACCCGACCGGAATTCAGCGCAGGCCAACCATCAGGGCGTAGTTGAGATTGTCCGCCTTCACGTCGCCCGAGGCAATCTGCCTGGCCGGCGTGATCGTGCTGACGCTCGTCGTGAACTTGGTCTGACCGGCGTGCCGAAGAAGCGGAAATCCGTGGTCACGGCGAGGCCTGGAACAGAATCGATGGGGAAGGCAGCGCCGACCATCACCTGATAGGCAAAGTTGAACTGCGTGTCTCCGTTGGAGTCGATGGCGAGGTTGGCCGGAATGGAGCGGCTCTTGGTGGAGCCCCATTGCGTCCACGCCATTCCGATGCCGGCGCCGACATAGGGCACGACCCAAGGCGTACCCGGAATCTCGAAGTCATAGAGCAGGTTGACCATCAAGCCATAGGTCTGCTGCTCTCCCCAGATTGTTCGTAAGGCCACTGCTGCCGAGTGCACCAAAGCTCTTTGATCTTGTTGGATGTCATCTCCCAGCGGTAGCTGAACTCGCCTTCCCGCACGCAGACCGTTGCCGGAAGCCCCAGCCGAGGCTGCCGGACGTGGCGATGCCGGTATCGAAGGACACCTTGCCGCCGGGAGCCGCGAAGCCGCGTTGACGGAGTGCGGCAGTGATCGAGCCAGACTGGTTGAGGTCGCTCTCCGGCACCCATTGGCCCCGACGCCGGCACCAATGTAGAGGCCGGTGACGGCATCGCGTTCCATCCGGTCTGCGCCTGGGCAGGGGCTGCAGCCAGGACACCGCCGCTGAGCGCCGTCACCAGCAGGAGCGAAAGGCGTAGCGTCCGGCTCTGTGGACCCGCGAAAGGCGAGAAATGGCTGGACATGGCGGATGGTTCTCCTTCGTCCTGAAGTGCGAGACTTCGTAAGCTGACAGGGATGGAAATGCTGCCCGAGAAGCGGCGCGCTGCAGCCGCGCCATGCCGCTCTCGTGGTGTGCCGGCAGCTGGGGAGCAGAGACATGGGCCCGACATTGGCATCAGAACCGGAAGGGACGCGGCCAGGAACGGGCCGTTGAAGCCGAGATCGAGGCTGATGCTGCCGCTCTTTTTGTCGACGCTCAGGTATCGCCAACCGGCGCGCAGGGTGGCCTGGTCGGTCAACTCGTAGTCGAGCGAGCCGATTGCCTGCCAGGTCAGCCGGGATCCGGTATCGAAGCCGCCGATATCGGCATAGGCGGTCACGCCAAAGCGGGGCGAGAGCATCGCATGATAGCGGGTCGCCACCAGCGGATCGGACCAGCTCACCGAGCTTCTTCCTGAATCACCCCTGGCTCCGAGGCCGGGACTGAGCGAGACCTTGTTGTTGAAGTTCCAGATCCGGGCACCGGCCCCCACATCGATGCTCTGGTGCGGTTCCTCAAAAATCCTGAACAGGCCGAGCAGATTTCCGACCGTGCTGGTGACACGGGTATGTCCGCCCTGCCAAAGCACGTCATGCGTGTTGAGGTCCTGCTGCAGGGCTGCGTAGAAGAAGTCGCCGACGACCGAGAACCGCCCGTAGCGCGCTTCGCCTGCGATCATGGCGGGGACGGCGTCGAGGTCGCTGACTACGGTGCCGCTGCTGACGCCGAAGCTCTTATCCCCTACGCGTGGCAGCGGCGTGCGCAACGTGCCGCTCAATGACGGCAGCCAAGCATAGGGCGTGACGTAAAATGCCCAGCCCGGCTGCGGTCCGGATTGCGCGTGGGCAGCACTTGCGAGTGTAGCCAGGATAACCGTCAGGACAAGAAGCCGATGCAAGCGCATGGCGCGACATCCTCATCGGCCGATCAGTCGTGGCGCGGCCTCTTTTTGCGAGGCTGAAGCTACACGACGGAAAGGAATGCACCGTGCCGAAAGACTATCCGATTTCGGCACCTGTTCGTTGCGCTCGCACAGAAGTCAGTTGATGGTGCTGCTGAGAAGGAACGCACTGCGGGCAATCCGAACGACGGCTTTGGCAGCAAGCGGCCTTTCACACTTCCAGTCGAGGACTGCCCTGATCGCCAAAAGTCATGCCAGCACCTTAGGGGCGTGCGCGGAAGTTTTCATCCTGGGCAGGAAGCCAGCGGGGCGACCGCCGTGTCACCACCGGTCCTCGCCCCCGCCGACAGCCCGCGCTACTTCATGGAAATGACCATGGCGTCGCCGCCGAGGCTGAGCATCAGCCCTTGGCGCCGGGCCTTGAGGTGCATGATCACGCCGGTCTCGTTTTGTAGCCAGAGGTCGCCGCCGCTCGCCGAGCCAAGGGCGAAGCCGTAGCGAGCTTGGCCGTAGGCGCCAGGGAATTGCGCGAGGTCACGCAAGTTGTAGACCTCGCCATGTGCGTCAATCGTCGAGACGCCGATCCCGCCGATGCCGGCGCCGGCGATGCTGAAGGGGTAGCTGCGTCCGCGGTAGTACAGCGTGCCGCGCCCTTCGCTCCCGCTACCGATATAGGCTGCCTGGAACTTCGTCCATGCGGACCATAGCGTCCGGGGTCTTGCCGGCAACCGTCTGGGGCCCGACCTGGACATTGCTTTGGCACCCTCCGAACGCCAGCATCAGGGCAAGGGACACCACGCCGGCAAACATCCGGCGGCGCGAGGGTGCATCAGGCATACTTTCTTCTCCTGGGTTGGCGCCGAAGCGCGTTGGGCGGCTGCGGGGCGCCGTCGTAGGTGACGCCCCAGCGGAACATCGCCATGGGCCGGAGAGCCGCCGCCCGGAGCCTATCGCTCGTGCCGGCCTATTCGGGTGGATTCCTGCTCGATAAGGTGTCTCGCCCGCTGATGTCGGAATGCTGGGCCTGTGCTTCCAAATCGGCAGACTGGTGCATGGGGCAGGCCAGGAATCCCGCAGGTCGTGCCCGCCGCACACACAGGACATGGAGCACGCAGCACGGCAGGCGCAACCACGTACCTTAGGGCATGCGCATCGCCCCCCGGAGCCTCGCGGGGCGCCTCCGCAAGCTGCACGGGCGGTGGCGTCCAGCGGCCGTCCAGTGCCGGCGCGAGCGGTGCGTATAGCCGAAGCGTCAGATTGAAGGGACCGTCGGGCGCCGGCAGCCAATTGGCCTTCCGCTCCCCGCCAGGGTCGGCATGCTGGATCAGCAACTCGATCGTCCCATCCGCATCCCGGACAAGCGGGTCGCGGTCGCCGATGGCGAAGCGATTGATTGGGTTCGCCACCTGGAAACCCTGCGCGTCATAGAGGGTGAGCGACCAGAAGGCGCCGACCGGCGGCTCCTGACCGCGCAGGAAACGCATGAGGTACCGGCTCTGCCCTGTCAGTGCCCGCCCGTCGCCGGACACCTGGGTGATTGGATAGATGGCGTCCTCGGGCAGGTTAGCGCCGAGGCCGAGCATGGCGACTGCGGCCCGGCGCAGGTAGTCGGTACCGTAGACGCCCATGCCGTTCGCCGAGATACAGCCAGCCATTCTTGACGGCGCCGAGACTGGGCACGCTCGCCGCCAAGTGGCGGACTCCTTCGCGTCCTGCCCGTTCCAGCGACGCGCGCAGGGCAGGCGGGGCCGCGTTGGGGTCGAACCCCGCGCCCTGCCGCAGCCCGGATGCGCGCCATGCGCGCCAGAATCGGTTGGTCATAGGCGCCTGGCGGGTTTGCCTTCAGCAGCTTGGCGCCGAGAGTGAAGTAGTCCATCGGTGACATGCGGTTCACCTGCTCCGACGGCGGCGTGCGCATGTCCACGGCGGGGTCCACCGTCCCGGTCACCGGGGCAGGCGGCTGGCCCCACCGGCTCAGCGGCGCGAGGCGATAACCATCCTGCTGACGATGCACCGTCGCGTAGTCGCCCGCGCCGTTGGTCTGGGTCCGCCCGATGATCCAGGCGCGCGAGGTCGGCGCCTGGATCGGCCTGATGCCGTTGGGCAGGCTGCCGCTCCAGCCCGGCGGTAGGATAGCGAAATGCGCTTCGCCGGTCCCGGTGGTGCGCGTGCCGGGCGATGCGAAGACATTCGTCCACATGTCGAGCATCGGCATCAGGTAGTAGCGGCCCTGACCCGCGCCGACATCTGGCACGGAGAGCACAATTGGCTCCCGCACTAGGTCCAGCCATGCGACGGAATAGAGCGTGTCGAAATTAGGCCGCACGACGTCGCGGAAGTCGGCCGGCGGAAATTCCCGGATATGCAGGAAGCTGTTCGCCGGCCCGCGGCCGAAATGCTCGCCCGGGCGAGCGTAGTTGGTAGACTGCCGGCGCGTCAGCTCCATGGTGATCAGAGGATAGAAGTAAGCGTATGCCTCCAGCCCGATCGCATGGGCGAGGTCTTCGGTGATCTGGCTCGTAGCAGCCGCCGGCGCCGGGGCGGGTGGCTGCGGGACGGCTCCCTGCGCGGAAGCTTCCCGCCAAGCAAAGGACCAGTGCCGGCGCGGCGAGAAGAGTGATTGCCGCTTGGCGCCGTGTCGGTGCTTTCGTCATGCTTCGCTCCTTCATGTGCTCGCAGCACGGCACGTCGACGTCCTTGGACCGTCGGTGCGGCCCGTTCCACCCGACCCTGTCTCCACCTGGATCTGGACCGGTGCCTGCACCGCCCGAGTCGAGGCGCATCACATGCATGCATCTGTCAGGGCCGGGGACGAGCGTCAGTCCTGCACCGGGCCGTTCACTCATCCCACTCGCAGATCGGGATGCGGCGCTCGCTGGTCGCCTAGTTCAGCGCATCAGAACCAGCTCGACTTGGCCTTCTCGACCGATACGGCCACCGCATCGCTGACGACAGCCGTGACGGTGTCGCCAATCCTGACCTGCGACAGCATGGCGACCCGCGCTGGATCGGTGACGTGCATGGTGTAAACGCCGCCGCCGCCGGGCGTGATGACGTCGATGGAGTTGGACGCCGGATGGATTCCGACGACGGTTGCGCTGATCTCGCATTAGCGCCACAGCCAAGCCACCCGGGGCCGTCGCATTCTGATCGACGGCGACCAAGGCGGCGTTGGGTGACACGTTCATCGTCCTAGAAAGCTCGAACGCCACCGAACGGTAGAACTGCGCATCCACCGTGTCGCCGACTTGCAGCACCTCAAGGCGGACCATCGGCCCTGCGGTTACCGTCACTGTGCGCCCTGACGGGCCCCGCAGCGTGATCTTCCGGGTCTTTGCGTCGATTGGAAGTGATTTTGGCGTGGATCGACTCCGCCATTGGTTCCGGGATGCTCGCAAGGGTCGGATTGGCCTGCGCGGCAGCCGGCGTGGACAAGGCCCCCTGGACCACTGTTCCAGTGGTTGCGAGGGCTGCAGCCAGAGCAAGGCGCGTCCATGCATTCGTCATGTTCGGGCTCCGTCTTGGCGAACCGCGTCGCAATGCCCGCAGGGGAAGGCGCGGCATCTGGCGCGGGTTGGGTGAGCTATGGCGATGTCCGACCGGATCAGCCGGCGTCACACCTTCGCCCAGCGGCCATGTGGACACACCCTGCAATGCTGTCCGAATCTCGGCATTTCCACGCTGGTGACATGAGCCCAACGGGCGAGTGTCACACGACATCCTGGCGGCAACGCGATGGGTCGAGTGTGCCCGACCTGATGCACGAGCGTAGCAGGCCAGCCGGCTTGCACTCAGCCGAGTAAACCACCGATCCGCACTGCAGGCATCCACATAAAGACGGAATGGTTTGTAGCAAGGCAGATCACATTCGAGGTATTTTTGTGTTCGCTCAACATGAAACGCTCGCTCCTCGACCGAGAGTTCCGTGGGAGCAGGATCGTTCTCGTAATGGGCTCCGTTGCAGACGCCTGCCGCCGAATCCAGGACGGGAGTTGTGCAATGACAATGCTGAAGGCGGTGGACCAAGCGCCCATCTTCTCACGCCGCTTCACCGATCCCGAGGATGTGGCCCTTGCCGTGCGCGATGCCGGCATCGAGTATGTGCCGCTCGGTGGCGGTCCGTATGACGCCAGCCTCACCCTTGTGCAGGCTGGTTCCTTGCGCATTCAGCGGGTGGTCGATCAGGCCCATATCGTGCGCGGCGCTGTGGAAGAGGCCCGTATGGGGCTCCTGTTTTCGACGCGGCATCTGGCGGCTCCGGTCGTCAACGGCTGCGCGCTCAACGCCGGCCGCATGCTCGCCCTGCCGCCCGGACGCGAGCTCCACGGCCTCTGTCCGGGGCAACTCCAGTGGGCCTCCTTTTCCTTCCCTGCCGAAGTCGCCGAGCGGCTCTTCGATCTCGGCGGGATGCCGTTTGGCGTCCGCTCCACAGCGCCCGCTCTGCTCGTTCCGCCGGCGGTTGCAGCGCTTTTGAGCAACACCGCAGTGGAGATCACGGATCTCGCAGAACGGCTTTTCGAGCAAGGGGCGACGACGATGTCCGCAGCCTTTCTTCCCGAAGGGGTCCTGGAACTCTGCATAGAAGCCTTCTCCAAGGCGGAGGAGCATCCTGTCTGCGGTCGCGCGGCGCGGGACGCGATCCGCATCCTCAACAGAGCGGAGGAGTTCCTGCGCGCGAATATCGACCGGCCGATCTACACAGATGAGCTTTGCGCAGCGCTTGCGGTGTCTCCGCGCAAGCTCCATCAGGCCTTCGTTGCGACTTGCGGAATGAGCCCGCACGCCTACCTCAAGCGCCGCCGACTGACGATGGTGCACCGGGCCCTCAAGTCTGCTGGGCAAGAAGGCCTACTGGTCAAGTCGGTCGCCCTTGCACACGGCTTCTGGCATCTCGGGAACTTCGCCCATGACTATCGGGAGTTGTTCGGGCAATCGCCATCGGACACCATGCTACAGGCGCGGGCTGGCTTGAGCCGCCACTAAGTCCGGCTTGCTGGTGTCGTCGTGCAGGTTAGCCGCAAGCATTGTGGTGCCGCGCCCTATCACCGAATGCCAGACTCCCGGAGGGGGGCTATACGCATCCGGGGAGCATGGCCGGGGTGAATGCCGGTCAGCGCCCGAAGGGAGCCTCGCCAAACATGATCCGGTAGGCGCGCTCGAATCCGCGGCAATTCCAGAAGCCATATGCCCGAGCTGCCGCCTGCGTGTCGCCCCAGCGGCAATCGGGCGAATGCAGGCCGGCGCGCGCCAGGACCAAGCGGCGGAGCAGCAGGTACCGGGCCGCGCTGATGCCTAGGACGGCCAGGAACGCCGATCTCAGCTGCGTCTCGGATACGCCGACGGTCTTGGAGAGCTGCGCCGTGTCGAATGCCCGGGCCGGATCTGCGGACAGGCAATCGTCCGCGGCTCGCACTACGCGGCGCAGTGAGGACGAGGCGGCGGCCAAGGCTCGAGGTACCGCTCCCCCATGCGGGCCGGCCAGAAGGTCGTAACAGACATCGAGTAACGCGTCGCGGAGCGATCGCCGTGCCTCATCGATCTCGAACACATCTGGATCCGCGACCATGACCGCAGCCGCATCCCGCATGAGCGAGGCGGCACGGACCCAGGCGCCGGTGTCGGCGTGCAGCCAGACGGCAGGCCCCGGGCCGGCGGATCGGCGACCCGCGCGGCGGTGAAAGGAGCGGCCCGATCGCTGCCGCAGGCACCGCCACCAGCCCCAGCTGCCGTCGTTGCGATCTGCCATCTCGTAATCCGCGCCGGCACCGAAGACCGCCACCCCGCAGGCTCCGGCGGTGCGGCCGCCCAGCAGGAGGGTCCCGCGTCCGTCGAGCGGAAGCAGGAGCCAGGAGGTCTCGGGCGGCACGGCGCCAAGCACGGCAAGCGGCGTGCTGCCGCCCGTCTGCAGCGTCAGGCCCGAAAGGTCGAGGTTGCTCGTGTGCAGCAGGAAGGGATGAGGTCGGAGCGGTGTTGCCCGGCAAGAATCGCCGCGTGTTTGCACGGCGATATCGCCTGGATCCGTCACGCTACGGGACTGAACCTTCATCATGACGGCGGCATCGTGGGGCTGTAACCCGGCCAACCACTCATCGTTCCATCGCCGCGGCCGCAGGCGGGGACGTCATGACCGCATGCCGTCGTCCCATCCGTCTTCCTCGTCAGGCACCAGCCTCGGAGGAGCCGAATGGGCCGGATTGGCGACCCTATCGGAGCTTTGTGCCGCACCTGTATTGCAGGCTCGCTCCGCACCGGTGAGGGGAAGCGGATCTCGCCTACCAGACCGGTGCGGTCGCTGCCTGTTGGAGGGCCGGGGACAGATCCCGGTACGGCCATACGCCGCGGCGTCATCGGATGGTGCGGCCGGTTGGATCTTCGGCGAGACGACCCGGCGCCACCGGTAGTGCCTTCATGCAGCCGGGCATGAGGGCGCCAAACCCTTGCATCCGGTCACGGCTTTTCATGGGCGCCTGCAGCGGGCGCCATGCTACCCGCCGATGCGCGATGGCCCTGCGAGCGTCGCGGATCATGCGTGTCAGGATGAACCCGCCTTCGCCGGCTGGCAACACGCAATTCCTGTCCGTTTTCGGCAGGTAGGACCGGCCATCTGTCTCGCGCGCAGTGGGGCGCAGGTGGCTTCCCGTGAGATCTGATCAGGCCGAATTCGCCGATTATGGACAGGGTTCCGTATCGGACCGGCCACCGCGGCGGCGTATGGTCCGACCTTGATCGGAAGCTGGGCGTCGCGCCCTGGGCTTCGCCGGGCACTGCGGTACGACGCATGACGCTGTTCCACCATGGCCAAGCCGAGATCCTCCCCCGTTATCCGCGGCCAGGATGTATGCTTGGTCAAGCCGAACGGCGCGGCGCGGCGACGGCTGGTCGAGGCTGGCCTTGATGGAGGCAGGGATCGATCTCGGTGGAGCGCAGCAATCTGCGAGCCTCACGCCGCGTCGCCTCTGCGAGTGCACGCGATTGCGGGCAGCGGCAGATGGTCCCGGCACTCCAATCCGGGACGGCGGCGCACTGCCTGCGCTGTGACCGGCTGCTGCGCCGGGCCAGGCACGATACGCTGGGGCGTTCGCTGGCGCTGAACCTGACGGCGATGGTTCTCCTCGGGATTGCCTGTCTCATGCCATTGATGACGGTAAGCGCCAGCGGCATGGACTTGAGCGCGAACCCTCTTCAGCGGGCCAAGAAGCCTGCATTCCGACGGGTTGTGGGAGCTATCCGTCGTGGTGCTCTTCACCAGCGTCGCGGCCCCGGTCGCGGATGTCCTGGCCATGATCTATGTCCTGGTCGGCCTGCAGCTCCGCCGCCCCTGGCTGCACCTTCGGAAGGTTTTCGCCTGGATCGAATGGCTGCGGCCCTGGTCGATGATCGAGGTCTATCTGCTCGGCGTCTTCGTCGCCTATGTGAAGCTCGTCGATCTGGTGCATATCGAGCTCGGGCCGGCGCTCTATGCGCTCGGTGCCCTCATGACGACCATGATCGCGGCCGACGCGGCGCTCGACCGCCAGGCGGTCTGGGAGGCACTGGACCGCCAGGATCCCGGTTCCGTCCTTGCGCCTTGTGCAGTCGCTCCGGTCGCCCCTCAGCACGACTGCCTGTGAAGTCTGCGGCCTACTCGGCCCGTCCCGAGCAGGATCACCCGGCGCGTTGCCGCCGCTGCGGGACTCACCTGCACCCGCGCAAGCCCAACAGCATGGGCCGAGCCCTCGGCGCTGATGATCGCAGCCGTCATCTTCTATGGGCCGGCGAACATCTACCCCGTTCTCACCGTAATCCAGCTCGGCGCCGGCACGCCAAGCACCATCATGGGCGGCGTCGTGGAGTTGCTGGCCAGCGGCATGTATCCGCTGGCTGCCCTGGTGTTTTGCGCCAGCGTCGTCGTGCCGGTGCTGAAGCTGCTTGCGCTCGGCGCCATGCTGGTGGCGACCTGGCGCGGCTCGGCCCGTCGGTTGCGGGAGCGCACCCGAGCCTACCGCATCGTCACGGCGATCGGGCGGTGGTCCATGATCGACGTCTTCATGGCCTCGATCCTGGTCGTCGCTAGTGCATTTCGGCGGCCTCGTAAACATCAGCTCAGGCTTCGGCGCGGTTGCCTTCGCCGCAGTGGTAATCTTGACCATGCTGGCCGCCGAAGCTTTTGATCCGAGGCTGATGTGGGACGCTGCCGGCACGCAGCAGGAGGCGGCCGCGTGAAAAGCGCCTTGCACCCCGAAGCCACCCTGCGCGCCAGGGTCGACCCGCGACCGCGCCTCCGTCGCCGATTTGGCTGGCGCCCCTCGTTGCGGTGCTGATCGCCGGTTGGCTGGTCTGGGACGCCATGTCGAAGCGCGGCCCGCTGATCACCGTGACATTTCAGTCCTGCAGAAGGGCTACAGGCGGGGCAGTCGCACCTGAAGCACCTGGATGTGGATATCGGCTTGGTCGAACGGATCGCCTTGAACCCCGACATGACGGGCGTGAGCGTTGCAATCCGGACGACCCGGGAGGCGGAGCCGCTGCTGACCGAGCATGCCCAGTTCTGGGTGGTGCGGCCACGGCTACTTTGCCGGCAGCCTCTCCGGCCTCGGCACCCTGGTGTCGGGATCCTATGTCGAGGTGGTGCGATCGGCCGAGGGCGGCCGGCGGCAGCTGGCCTTCACCGGTCTGGAGGATCCGCCGGTGCTGGAGGCGCATGTCCCCGGCCGGACAGTGCAGCTCCAGGGCTGAGCGGATCGGCTCCATCAGCACCGGCTCGCCGGTCTTCTTCCGCGACCTCGACGTGGGCATGGTGCTGGGCTGGGATGTCGGCAAGATGGCGGAGAACGTGACCATCCACGCCTTCATCCGGGCGCCCTACGATCAGTATGTCCGCGATGGCTCCCGCTTCTGGAACGCTTCTGGCGTGTCGCTGCAGCTTGGCGCCGAAGGCGTTCACCTTCAGCTCGAATCGCTGAAGGCCTTGCTGCTTGGCGGCATCGCTTTCGACAGCCCGAACGAAGCGCATGTCAGCGGCCAGCGCCGCGATCCCTGCGGCATTCACCCTCTACCCCAGCGAACAGACTGCGAAAGACCAAGCCTATCGTCGCAAGGTCGAGGTACTGGCCTATTTCCAGGGCTCGGTCAGCGGCCTCAGGCGTCGGCGCGGCCGGTCACTTTTCAAGGTCTCAAGGTCGGCCACGTTACGGGTATCGGGTTGGTATACGATCCTGCCAGCGACATGATCCGCGTGCCTGTGCGGTTCGAGATGGAGCCCGAACGCATCGGCGGCGTGCAGCTTGCCCAGCAGCGCGGACCGGTGGAGAACGCGCGGCTGCTTGTGGCGCGCGGCATGCGGGCGCAGTTGCAGAGCGCGAACCTGCTCACGGGCCAGATGCTGGTGGCGCTGGAGGTTATGCCGGATGCAGCGCCGGCCGAGTTGCGGGTCGAGGGCGACGTCCTGGTTGCGCCGACGGTGCCAGGACAGATCGCCGGCGCCATGGCCGCGGTCAGCCAGCTGGTGGCGAAGGTCGAGAGGCTGCCGCTCGACCGCATGGGCGAGAGCCTCGAGGCCACCTTCAGGGCGTCAGCCAGATTGTCAACGGGGCAGAAGCTTCGGCAGTCGCTCGCCTCGCTGCAGGCGACGCTGGCCGGCACGCAGGAGGTGGTGAAGCGGCTGGACGAGGGCATGGCGCCCACCCTGCGGCAACTGCCGGCCGTCACCACCAGCCTGCAAGCCACGCTGGTGCAGGCAAACCGAATGCTCGCTTCGGTCGACCGGGGCTATGGCGACAGTTCGCGGTTCAGCCGCGACTTGGAGCGGCTGATGCTGCAGCTCAACGACACTGCCCGGTCGCTGCGCACGCTGACCGAAATGCTGAACCGGCATCCAGAGGCGTTGATCCGCGGCCGGCAGGGGGCGAACCAGGTGCGGGTGATGCAGCGCCGCTCCTCCCGCTGCTTCTGGCACTCGCCGGGTGCCGGTCCGCGAATCCCATCCTGTACAGCCTCGTCGTGCCGCCGGGACCCAGCCTGCCGCGCGGCCCGAAGGTGGTCGCGGTGCGCGAGGTGAGTCTGGCGGGCTATCTCGACCGGCAGCAGATCGTCCGCTCCTCCGAGGATTACCGCCTGACAGTGTCCGAGGATGACTGGTGGGGCGAACCACTCGGCGGCATGCTGACACGCGTCCTGGTGCAGGCATTGGCGCAGCGCCTGCCCCGCAGCAGTGTGATCGGGGCCGATACCGCGATCCGGGTAACACCCGACGCCACCGTCGAGATCAGCATCCAGCGCTTGGATGCGAACCGGGAAGGTGGAGTGATCCTGGTCGCGCAGATTGCGGTAGGCCACCGTAACGGCCGGCAGGATCCCATGGTGCGCGCGTTTACCACATCCGTGCCGCCGGATGGCTCTGACATGCGCGCTTATGTCGCCGCAGCGAGCGTCGCGGTCGGTCAGCTTGCAGATGCCGCTGCCAGCCAGCTGCAAGCGCAGGGTCGAGAAGCCGACACCTGAAGCCTGCTCACTGCGACGTTCTGCTTGCGAACGACGCGCTGCTGGCCCAATCCCTGCAACCGGTGGCGCGCAACGTGCTGCACTCGGCCGAGACGCGGCTGAGCCGCTCGCTGCTCATGCGACGCTCTGATGTCCGCAGTCAAGGCATCTCGGCGTGCAACATCGCCCGCCTTCGAGGGCGGCGGCATTGAGGCCGCGTAGAGGAGGAGGCGTGGCCATTGGATATCGGTGATCAGGCTCTAATCCGCGGATTGGGTACCGCATCTCCGCTTATGCGTCCCGGCGCTTCCCGATCTTAATGCGGGCGTCAGCATGGCCGACGGCAAAGCGCTCGACGGAAGTTCCGCAGCCAGCCGCGTCAGTAGCCTGCGCACGGCATTGACGGTTGCGTCGATCTCGCCGATGTATCGCACTTCGCCACTCCGGCCAGGTTCGGCCACCGCCACCGCGTGCTTGGCCTTGGCCGCGTCGATCTCTACCAAAACGGTGCCAGTTTCCATCATGGTCCATCCTCTCTGCACCGAGGATGACCCAGTTCGCGTGGACCACCCTTGGGTTCAAGACACGCACTTTAAGACGGGTCATCCCGGGTTCGACGGCGGACATACGGCCTTGAGCACATCGGAATGCACCGTGCCTTCGGAGAGTAGCCGCACGGACCGGTGCCGCCCCGACGCAATGCGGCTTGGGCGGGACGGGAGCCTTCAGGGGCATGACCTCGGGCGGTGAGCGGGGAAGCTGGCATGGCGCGACAGGTTGACGCGTCCCACCTTGCGGAGGACCCACTTTGGACGCGGCCACCTTGGTCGGCTCACTCGCAGCCCTCGCTACAGCCACCAGCTTCGTGCCGCAGGCGTGGAAGGTCATCCGCACCCGCGACACGGCGGCCGTCTCGGCGGGAATGTGCACCCTCCGGACCCTCGCCATCCTTCTCTGGCTTATCTATGGGCTGCTACTCGGCCAGTGGCCGCTGATCGTCACAAATGGCATCTGCCTTCCGCTCTCGGGCTTCATCCTGGCCATGAAGCTGCTACCGCCTCAGCACCGCGATGCGGTCGCGAAAGCCCTCGTCCCCGCGCCGTGAGCCTGGCGTGCTCGGTCCCTCCAGCGCCGGGCACCGATCCCACGCTGGTCGGATGCGATGCTTGTCTGCACTTGGCCCGCCTTTGCCGCGAGCCTCGGTGCCCGGACAGTAGCGAATCGCTGCTCGTCGGGCAGGTGGTGCAGGACAAGGCTGAAAAGATGAAGGCCGACCCACTATGGCAACTCGCAGCCGGCAGGTCGAAAGGACGAGCAGGACGCTGAAAGAGCCCACCGTCCGGCGAACCGACATCATCAAATGCCGGGACCAAACAGCCGGCTATCCGCTGGACGGCAGTTCGAGCCTGCCGAGCCGGCGTATTCGACTAACCGGAGCGACGTCTGCGCGAAGGCTGGCTTCCAGACCGACAGGCCGGGCAGGCACCGCGGCGGAACTCGGTAATGCCGAATCCGGATAGCGCCATGGCGTGCGCGCACCGGACGCAGACGCATACTATTTGGCGGCCGTCGCACAGGCCAGCTCGCCGGAGAAGAAACTGCGGAAATGTCCGTACGCCGGAGTACGGCCTGACCTAGATCAACTGGAACGGCATGAACCGAGGAGGTGGCCATGAAGCAGCTCCTGGCCAGCGGGATCCTGCTCCTGCTTGCGGCGTGCTCGACCCAGGCCGATTACCAGAAGTATGTCGACGGCTTCGTTGGGCAGAACGCCAACCAGCTTTATGCGGTTTGGGGTGCCCCCGTGCGTTCGGCCCCGCTGCCGGATGGCGGGCAGGTTGTAAGCTTCCTGTCGAACGTGCAGAGCGGCCGCGGCTTCGGCGTGACCGGCTGCGAGACGACTTTCATCCTGGACCGCGGCGGCATTGTCCGGCAGGCGACCTTCCGCGGCGACGCCTGCTATCATTGATCCGGGAGCATGGCGCTCCGGGCAGCGTGTTGGCTGCCAGGCGTGCCTCATGGCTGCAAGGTGCCGCCGATGAGCCCCATCGCCATCGCTTTCACGATCTACCTCGGCAGCATCGCCGCTGCGATGTTGGGCGTGGCGCTGCGATTGCCCAGTCGGCATTTCGATGACAGCTCGCGGGAGGTCGTGCGGAACGTGCTGGGCCTGGTCGCCACGCTCACGGCCCTCGTGCTTGGCCTGCTCGTCGCCTCCGCCCAAGGCACCTACCAGTCACTGGGCAACCAGCTCGGCCAGATGGCGGCCAACCTGGTCGATCTCGACCGCACGCTCGACTATTACGGCCCGGAAGCCGCCCCGGCACGAAGATTATTCCACCGTGCGGTGCAGGCCGAGATCGACCGGATCTGGCCACATGGCGAGGCGCGGCTCGCCAGCATCAGGCCGGATGACATCCGCCGGGAGCGCGGGCAGTTCATGGCGATCATCGGCCGGCTCGAGCCGCGTGAGGAGGCCCAGCGCTTCGCGCAGCGGCGGATCATGGAACTCGTCACCGACTTCGCCCGAATGCGGACGCTGACCGTCAACGCCGCCGAGGGCAGCCTGCCGGGTCCGTTCCTGGCCGTGCTGATATTCTGGGTGGCGGTCCTGTTCTTCGGCTTCGGCCTGGCCGCACGCTTCAACCCCACGGTGATCGTCGCGCTGTCGATCGGCGCACTCTCGGTCGCCGGAGCGATGTACCTGATCCTGGAGCTGAACCATCCCTTCGACGGCTTGATGCGGGTTTCCGAGGCGCCGCTGCGGGAGGCGCTTGGCACGATGACCGAATAGCGCACTGACGTCCGGCCGGCATCGCACGGACCCGGCGCTGTGGCGCCGAAGTGCCGAAATTGGACAACGTTGCCGAAGGACGGGCCTGCGCTCCTCGGCCTAGCCTTGAAGATGCGCCCCTTGCGGCAACCCATTGCGATTCGCCTCGCTCGATAGGGGAAGGAAACCTCGCCCATGCGGTACAGGTTGGGACTGCTCGGTCGACTGACGGTGCTGCCGCTGGCCTGGTCTATCGGGACCGGAGTGGTGCAGGCGCAGCAGCTCCGCGGCGCGCCTGGTGCCCCAAACGCAGTGGAGTTCCCCGATAGCCGCGTGCTGCCGACTCCAACCCCGCCCTTCGCCGGCAGCATCCTGCCGAATGCCATCGACAGCACCTCCGCCTGGCCGCCGCAGCTCGCGGCGCCAGAAGGCGCGCCAAACGTGCTGCTGATCCTGACCGACGATGTCGGCTTCGGCGCGCCCGCCACTTTCGGCGGCGTGATCCCGACGCCCACCCTGGACCAAGTGGCGGCGAGCGGCCTGCGCTACACCGCCTTCCACACCACGGCGCTCTGTTCTCCGACGCGCGCCGCGCTGCTGACCGGGCAGAACCACCACCAGGTCGGTTTCGGCACCATCTCCGAGCTGGCGAGCGGCTATCCCGGCTACAACTCGATCATCCCACGGGAGACGGCGACGATCGGCGTGATGCTGCAGCAGAACGGCTACGCCACCGCTTGGTTCGGCAAGAACCACAACACCCCGGCCTGGGAGGCGAGTGCCGCCGGTCCCTTCAGCAACTGGCCCACCGGCCTCGGCTTCGACTACTTCTACGGCTTCGTCGGCGGCGACACGAGCCAATGGCAGCCGGGCAACCTATTCCGCAATACCACGCCGATCCACCCCTTCGCGGGCAATCCGGGCTGGAACCTGAATACCGCAATGGCGGACGACGCCATCGCATACATCCGCACGAACACCGAGATCGCGCCGAACCGCCCCTGGTTCATCCACTACGCGCCGGGTGCTACGCATGCGCCGCATCATCCGACCCACGAATGGGTGGAGCGGATCGAGGCAATGCACCTGTTCGACGATGGCTGGGAGAAGCTGCGCGAGCGCATCTTCGAAAACCAGAAGCGCCTCGGCGTCGTCCCGGCCAACGCGCAGTTGCCGCCCTGGCCGGCGGAGATGCTGAAGCGCTGGGACGACCTCTCGGCAGCCGAGAAGCGCCTGTTCATCCGCCAGGCCAATGTCTACGCCGCCTACCTCGCCTATGCCGACCACGAGATCGGCCGCGTCGTCGCCGAGGTCGAGCGCCTCGGCCAACGCGATAACACGCTGATCATCTACATCAGCGGCGACAACGGCAGCAGCGCCGAGGGCTCGGTCAACGGCACCCCGAACGAGGTGATGTACTTCAACGGCGTGGCGCTGACCGCCGAGCAGCAGATGCCCTATTACGACGCTTGGGGCACCGACCGGACCTACAACCACATGGCAGTGGGCTGGACCTGGGCCTTCGACACGCCCTATCGCTGGACCAAGCAGGTGGCGAGCCATCTGGGGGGCACCCGCAATGGCATGGCGGTGTCATGGCCACGCGGCATCGCCGACCGTGGCGGCATCCGCACCCAGTTCCACCACGTGGTCGATATCGTGCCGACCATCCTGGACGTGGCCGGCATATCGCAGCCAACCATCGTGAACGGCATCGCCCAGCGCCCGATGGCCGGCACCAGCATGGCCTACAGCTTCGCGCGGGAGAATGCGGCGGCGCCGTCGACGCGGCGCACCCAGTATTTCGAGATCCTGGGCAACCGCGCCATCTACCACGACGGCTGGATGGCCAGCACGACGCCGGCCGCGCCGCCCTGGGCCGGCGTGACCGCGCCGCTGCCGTCCGACGTCATGAATGGCTACCGCTGGGAACTGTACAACCTGGCGGAAGACCCGACGCAGGTCCGCGACGTCGCTGCGGCCCAGCCGGATCGCCTGCGCATGCTGCGGGAGCTTTTCACCATCGAGGCGACGCGCAACCAGGTCTTTCCGCTGAACAACTCGATCGCCGCCATGATCGCGCCGCGGCCCGGGCCGGCGGCGGGACGCCGGCAGTTCGTCTATACGGGGGCCAGCTGCTGCACCCAGGCCAATGCGGCACCGAACATACTGAACCGGTCCTTCAAGATCACGGCGGAGATCGAGGTGCCGCAGGGCGGCGCGAACGGCATGCTGGTGACCTCAGGGCGGGCGCTTTGGCGGCTGGGGCTTCTACCTCAAGAAGGGGCGACCGGTCTTCACCCTGAACCTGCTCTCCGTCGAGCGGCCGAAATGGGAAGGGCAGGATGCGCTGCCGCCCGGCCGCCACACCGTCACCTTCGACTTCGCGCTGGACGCGCAGGGCCAGGCCCCTTTCGGGCGTGGCGGCACCGGCGTGCTCTCGGTCGGCGGGCAGGAGGTGGCGCGGTTGAGGATCCCGCGCACCGTGCCCTTCACCTATCAATGGGACGAGACCTTCGACGTCGGCCTCGACACCGGCACACCGGTGGATGACAGCGACTACCAGTTGCCCTTCGACTTCACCGGGCGGATCGGCCGCATCACCTTCGACATGGGCGAGACAGACACGACGCCCGAGACGGTGATCCGGTTCCTGAACGAGATCCAGGCCCGGGTCCGCGATGCGGAACGCCCGGCGCCGGGCGTCACCCCGGCGAGCCAACCCGCCAGCGTGCCGCAGCAACGGCGGAACTGAGCCGTGCGTCGGGCGGGAGGAGCGGGACCCGTCGGATCACTCCAATCGCCCGGCAGGGCGGAATGCCGGGCGCAGGCTGATCGTGGCGGAACAAGGACCCGAAGGTTGCGGCCCCAGGGCAGGGCCGCCGGTGCATGCGCCCAGCCATGATGCGCCTCGCCTCGGCGGCAATCGCCGTCCTGCTCGCGGGCGGGAGCCTGGTGGTGGGTGCCGTCCTGGAAGGCGAAGCGGTACTGCCCCGTCCCATGCTGGAGGCGCCACGCGAGGGCCATGTCGGCGCCCTTACCTGCGCCGGCTGCCATCAGGCCGAGTACCAGGACTGGCGTGGCTCGCACCACCAGCGCGCCATGGAGGCGGCCAGCGGCGCCACCGTGCAGGCGCCCTTCGCCGGCGAGACCATGACGTATTTCGGCCGTGAGAGCCGCTTTTTCCGCCGTGACGGCCGCTTCCTGGCCCTGACCGAGGGCACGAACGGGCAGCCTGCTGAATTCGAGGTGACCCATACGATTGGCGTCGCCCCGCTGCAGCAATACCTGGTGCCACTCCCCGGCGGCCGCCTGCAACCGCTGCCCTGGGCCTGGGATGCCCGCCCGGCGGGGAGGGCGGCCAGCGCTGGTTTCATCTCTACCCGGACGAGGACATCAAGGCCGGCGACCCGCTGCACTGGACCGGCCGCATCCAGACCTGGAACATGCAATGCGCAGCCTGCCACACCACCGCGCTGCACCAGGGCTATGATCCGCAGGCCGACGCCTATGCCACCACGGCTGCGGCGATGAACGTCTCCTGCGAGGCCTGCCACGGTGCCGGTTCCCGCCATGCCGCCTGGGCGATGGGCGAGGGCCGTCCTGAGGAGAGCGCGACGAAGGGCCTTGCCCTGCGCCTGGCATCGCATGGCGGACCCGGTCGCTGGGCGATGGATAGGTCACGCGGGATCGCCCGGTGGGACGGGCCGCCACGCGCGGCCGGGACGCTCGAGGTCTGCGCCGGCTGCCATGCCCGCCGCCGCGAAATTGCCGCCGACCCGCCGCCAGGCATGCCCTTCCTCGACGCCCATGCCCCGGAGCTGCTCGATCCCGGCCTCTACCAGCCAAACGGCGCCATTCTGGGCGAGGTCTTCGAATGGGGCAGCTTCCAGCAGAGCCGGATGCACCGGGCCGGGGTGACCTGCACCGACTGCCACCAGCCGCACTCAGCCAGGCTGCGTGCCGACGGCAACGCGCTCTGCTCGCAGTGCCACGCCTCCGAACGCTTCGACGTCGCCGCCCATCACCGCCATGCGGAGGGCAGCGCCGGCGCGCAATGCACCGCCTGCCACATGGCATCGCGCACCTACATGGGCGTGCACGTGAGGCACGACCATTCCTTCCGCGTGCCGCGTCCGGACCTCTCGACGTTCCAGGGCACGTCGGACGCCTGCACCGATTGCCACAAGGACCGGGACGCGGCCTGGGCCGCCGCTCGCATCGCGGACTGGCATGGCGAGGAGCGAAGGCGGGAGCCGCATTGGGGGACGGCGATCGCGGCGGGACGCGCCGGCGCGCCTGGCGGGGCCGGCCGGCTGCTGGCGCTGGCGGAGGACCGCGACGCCCCGGCCGTCGCCCGCGCCACCGCACTCTCCTTGCTGGCCAATCTGCCGCCGGCGCCGGCGATGGCGCAGGCCCTCGTGGCGGCGGCGGGCGACCCGGACCCGCTGGTGCGCTTTGCCACGGCCGCAGCCTTCGCGACGGTGCCGCCCGCCCAACGTGCCGCCGCCCTGGCCCGGCTGGTTGCGGACCCAGTGCGCGCCGTGCGGCTGGAAGCGGTGCGCGCTCTCGCGCCCGTGCCGGACGCGGCGCTGCCGCCGGAGGCCCGCGCGGCCCGGAACCGGGCCATGGCGGAATACATGGCGGCCGCGCGGCACAACGCCGACCGGCCCGAGGCCCTGGCGAGCCTCGGCGACCTGCTGATGGAGCGCGGCCGGAGCGTCGAGGCGGAGGCGGAGTACCGCGCCGCCCTGCACCTGGACGCCGCCTTCGTCTCGGCGCGCCTCGGCTTCGCGGACCTGCTGCGACGCACCGGACGCGAAGCCGAGGCTGAGGCGGCGCTGCGCGAGGGCATCGTCGCGGCGCCCGGGGCAGCGGCGCTGCACCATGCGCTCGGGCTGTCCTTGGCGCGCCAGCGGCGGGGGGCCGAGGCACTGGACGCCCTGGCGCGGGCGGCACAGTTCGATGCCGGCGATCCCCGCTTCAGTCTGGTCTACGGCGTTGCCCTGAACTCCATGGGGCGCCCCCGCGAGGCCGTCGAGGCCTTGCGGAATGCGCTCGCCCGTTATCCGGGCAACCGGGAAATCCTGCTGATGCTGGCGCTGCTCGCCCGTGATGCCGGCGCCCTGGCCACGGCGCGCGACTACGCGCAGCAGGCCCTTGCCGCAGACCCGGACGGCCGCGATGCACGGCAGCTCCTGCAGTCCCTGGCAGGGGCGGCGGTAGGCGGGCGGGGCAGGGCCCTCAGGTGCCGCCTGGCGGGGCGCCTGCCTGGCGGCCCTATTGCAGCACCTATCGCGCGAGGCGGTCGAGCATGCCATCGGCACCGAGGCCTGCCCCGACTGTGGGAGCGCCCCGCGGTGCTTGGGCGAGGACGCCGCCGGGGTGCGGAACCCCGTGTCCGGCTGGCTCGAGCCACACTCGCCAGGATCTCCGGCCGCAGCGACCTCGCCGGTACTTCCGCTACGCCTTGTCACGCTGGGATGCGCCGACGTGCTACGAGAATGGCATTCGGAGTATCAGGCGAGAACGCCTTGGTGCCGCAGCCACTCGAGCACCTGCTCGGCTGACGCACTGGGCGTCCGCTCCGCAGTCAACAGGTGCAACTCGGGCGCTTCCGGGGGTTCGTAGGGGCTACCAAGGCCGGTGAGGTTCGGGACGAGGCCAGCCTGGGCATTGGCGTAAAGCCCCTTCGGATCACGCTTCATGCAGACCTCGATCGGCGTGTCGACATAGACCTCGGCGAACTCGCCGGGACCGAGCATGTCGCGGATCATGCACCGCTCTGCACGGAAGGGAGAGATGAACGCGCAAAGGACGATCAATCCCGCATCCACCATCAGCCTTGCCACCTCGCCGGCACGGCGGATGTTCTCCACCCGGTCCTCGGGCGTGAAGCCGAGGTCGCTGCAAAGGCCATGCCGGAGATTGTCGCCGTCCAGGCTATAGGTGTGCCGGCCGGCGGCGTGCAGCGCCTGTTCCACATGCTTGGCGATGGTCGACTTGCCCGCGCCCGAGAGGCCGGTGAACCAGATCACGCGCGGCTGCTGGCCGGCGAGGCGTGGCACGGGCCCGTTTGTCCACCGGGAAATCCTCTTGGTGGATGTTGGCGGCACGGCGCAGCGGATGGGCCAGCATGCCGGCCCCCACGGTCCGGTGGCTCGACCGGTCCACGAGGATGAACGTGCCGGTCGCCCGGTTCTCGGCATAGGGGTCGAGCGGCAGGCGTTGCGCGGTTCGCAGGTGGCACAGCCCGATTTCGTTCTGTGCAAGTTGCCTGGCCGGCCGCTCCTGCCCGGTCACGATGTCCAGCCGGTGGCGGATGGAGGTGACGGAGGCCTCGGTCCAGAGATGGCCGTGGCGCAGCGCGTAGCGCCGCCCTGGCAGCAACTCCGCCTCGTCCAGCCAGAGCAGCCGGGCAGCGAACTGGTCCGCCACCGCCGGTCGGGCGGACGACAGCGCGAGCAGGTCGCCGCGGGCAATGTCCAGCGGCTCCGCCAAGGTCAGCGTCACTGCCTGTCCTGCTTGGGCGGCGGGAAGGTCGCCGTCCATGGTGACGATGCGTGCCACCCGGCCCGCCCGGCCGGAGCCGGCCACCACCACCGGATCGCCCACCGCGACGCGGCCGGAGGCGACGGTGCCGGCGAAGCCGCGGAAGGCCGCGTTCGGCCGGCTCACCCACTGCACCGGGAAGCGGAAGGGCAGCGCCGCCCGGTCCTCCGCCACCTCGACCGTCTCCAGATGCCCGAGCAGGCATGGTCCCGCATGCCAGGGCATAGCGGCGGATGGCCGCACCAGGTTCTCGCCGTCGCGCGCCGAGAGCGGCACTGGCATCACGGAGCGGAAGCCAAGCGGCGCCGCTGCTTCGTCCCAGGCCGCGACGATCCGCTCGAAGGCGGCGCGGTCGTAGCCGACGAGGTCCATCTTGTTGACCGCGAGCACCACGTCGCGGATGCCGAGCAGTGCGCAGATCGCCGCGTGGCGGCGGGTCTGCTCCTGCAGCCCCTGCGTCGCGTCAACCAGCAGCAGGGCAAGCGAGCAGGCGGCCGCGCCGGTCGCCATGTTGCGGGTGTACTGCGCGTGCCCCGGCGCGTCGGCCACGACGAAGGCACGCTGGGGCGTCGAGAAGCGGCGCCAGGCGACGTCGATCGTGATGCCCTGCTCGCGCTCCGCCATGAGCCCGTCCAGGAGCAGGGCGTAGTCGGGCTCAGCTCCCGTGGTGCCGTAGCGGCGGCTGTCGCGCGCCAGCCCGTCCAGCTGGTCTTCCGGCACGTTGCCGGTCTCGAACAGCAGACGGCCGATCAGCGTCGACTTGCCGTCGTCAACCGAACCGCAGGTCAGGATGCGCAGCAGCCCACGCGGGGCCAGGGCGGTGCCGTCGGGCATCAGAAGTAACCCTCGCGCTTCTTGCTCTCCATCGAGGCCTCGCCATCGCCGTCGATCAGCCGCTCGGCCCGCTCGCTGGCGAGGCTGCGCCGCATCTCGACGACGATCTCGGGCAGCGTCGCCGCCTCGCTCTCGATCGCGCCGGTCAGCGGCCAGCAGCCGAGGGTGCGGAAGCGCACGCTGCGCGATTCCGGGCGCTCGCCGGGTCGCAGCGGCATGCGGTCGTCGTCGCGGACGATCCAGGCGCCGGCGCGCCGCACCACCGGGCGGAGGCGCGCGAGATAGAGCGGCACCACCGCGATCCCCTCGGCCAGCACGTAGTCCCAGACATCCGCCTCGGTCCAGTCGGAGAGCGGGAAGACGCGCAGGCTCTCGCCCGGCCCGAGACGCGTGTTCCACAGGCCCCAGAGCTCCGGCCTTTGGTCCCGCGGGTTCCAGGCATGGCCCGGTCCGCGCAGGCTGAAGACCCGCTCCTTGGCGCGGCTCCTCTCCTCGTCGCGCCGGGCGCCACCGATGGCGGCATCGAAGCCGTAGGCGTCCAGCGCCTGGCGCAGCGCCTCGGTCTTCATCACCTGCGTGTGCAGCGCCGCACCGGAGTCGATCGGGTTGATCCCGCGGCGCCGTCCCTCCTCGTTCGTATGGACGATGAGGTCGAGCCCGAGCTGGGCCACGACGCGGTCACGAAAGGCGATCATCTCCCGGAACTTCCAACCGGTGTCGATGTGCAGCAGCGGGAAAGGCAGCCGGCCGGGGAAGAAGGCCTTCCGGGCCAGATGCAGCAGCACGGAGGAGGTCCTTGCCGATGCTGTAGAGCAGCACCGGCCGGCGGCAAGCAGCGGCGGCTTCACGCAGGATGCCGATCGCCTCCGCCTCCAGCCGCGCGAGGTGCGGCGCGAGGCGCGGTGGGCCACAGACCCGTATGCCGTCCGTGGCGAGGCCGGGCGATAGAGCCGTGTCGTCGTGACCGGGGCGCGTCTTCATGCGGGGCGGGCCTAAGCGGTGGGATGCGGCACCGGCTGCCGCTCCCGCCACTGCCATGCGATCAGCTCCGGGCAGATTGAGCGTCACCTCCCGCATCCGCTTCAGCATCGCCATGGCCACGGCTCCCTCGAACGGCACGCCAAGGGCCACTGCAACGGCTGCGAGCCCGGCTTCCTGCGCCCCGAGCCCAGCGGGCAGCGCGAAGCCCAGGCTGCGCGCGGCCATGCCCAGGCTCTCGATGGCGAGCGCTGCGGCCAGGCCGAGCGGCACGCCGAGCACCCACAGGATCACCCAGACCTCGATCGCGCCGATGCACCACGCGCCGAAATGCCAGCCGCCCGCCCGCATCATCGGCCCGGTCCCGGCATCCACCACCGCTAGATCTCGCGCGCAAGGCCTCCAGCCTTTCTCGAAGACCGAAGCGGTGCGCGAGACGAAGCGCCGGCGCGCGCCCGATGCCGGCCCGGAGCGCGAGCGCGAAGCAGAGGACCAGCACTAAAGGCGAAAGCAACAGCATCGCCTCGCGCGGTGGCAGCAGCCCGGGCGCGAGCCACGCGAACAGCATCAAACCGATCACCAGGAATGGAAGTTGCGATACAGATCTCGATTAGCAGGTCCAGGGTGGCGGATGCGGCGACGCCGGCGGCGGGCCGCCCGGTCTTTCGCGCGATGTCGAACCCGGCGAGCACGCCGCCACCGATGCCGGCCAGCGGCAGCAACCCGTTTAGAGATTCACGCACCCAGCGCGCCCGCAGCATCAGAGCGAGAGCTCGGCCGCGGTGCGTGGAAAAACTGTCGCCAGCCCTGCGCATCCGCGGCGATCTGTAGGAGGTGGACGAGGATGGCCGCAGGTAAGGCCGGCAATGCCTGCAGTACCACCCGGCCGAGGTCGGCCAGCAAAAGCAGGCGGCGACCATGCCGCAGGCCAGGCCGAGGGTGAGCAGCACCGGTCCGATGCGCCGCGCCGTCGGGGCAAACCCGGCAAGCCGCTCGCGCAGAACGCGGGCCGGGACCGGGCTAGACGCCGAAGCGGGCGGCATAGGCGGCGAAGCGTCGGCGCATGGAATCGGCATCGATGCCGTAGTCGGCGAGCGCATGCGTCACGCCGCCATAGCCACCGCGCGGCAGCCTGGCAGCGCGCTGCTCCAGCCGCCGTCGCGTCTCCGACGCGAGCGGCAGGCCGAACCGCTTGTACATCGCGGCGATGGTTGCCACCGGCGCCTCGGTCAGGTCGCGGAACCGGAGGTGCATGACACGCTCCTCGGGAAAGAGCCCCTCGGCGTCGGCGCGCAGCATCGCCTGCGTGCCCTGCAGCCAGTCGCCGGCGACCTGCCGTCCGATCGCCCGCTTGTCCAGGTTCGCGGTGAAGGGGCGGCGCAGGATGGCGGTCAGCCCGGCGACCGAGGCCAGCACCTCGACTGGGTCGCGGTGCAGGAAGACGAGGCGCGCATCCGGGTACTCCGCCGCCAATGCATCCAGCGTGAAGACATGGTCGGGGCATTTCAGCACCCAGCGCCGCGGCCGGCCATCGATGCGCTGCAGGTGCTGCAGGAAGCGGCGGTGGAAGCGATAGGCCGGCGCATGGTCGGCGGCGCGCAGCCAGGTCCGGTAGGCCGGGATGTGGTGCGTCGTCTCAAAGCGGTAACTGCGGAAGACATGCGCGGTGATCTCGCTGCATTCCTGCGGCGATACGGCGTCGATCGGGTGGACGGCACGAAAGCCGGGCGCCATGCGCTCAAAGGCGGCCAGTTGCCGGTCCATCTTGCCGATCCGGCGCGCCGGCGTGTCGCCGCGCTTGCGGGGCAGCGGGGAGGTGGTCTCCCAGACCGAGGGGAAGCGGTTCTCGGGGTCAGCCGCCAGGAGTTTATGCAGGAAGGTGGTGGCCGCCGCGCGGCAGCCCGGTGACGAAGACCGGCGCCTCGACCGACGCGGTGAGCAGCGCGGGCGCCCGCACCCTCGTGCTCCCGCAGGGCGACGAGGTTTCTGAGAAGCCGCAACATGTCGTACCGGGCGCCGAAACAGCCGATCAGGTTGAGATCCGCGCTCCGGCGGAGATCGTTCAGCAGGATCTTGAGTGGTGCCTCCGCCCCGAATGGCTCCAGCGCCGCAGGCCCGCCACAGCGGCGTATCAGTGCCTCGGCTTCGAGCAACCGGTCCGGCAGACTCAAGCGGGTCACCGCGCGTTGGCCAAGGGCGGACAGTATTCCGTTCACGATGCCTGCGCCGCATCGGCGAGCCGGCCAAAGCTGGCTACCCTGTCAGGAGCAAGCGAAGGGCTCCGCACTGCCACCAGTACTGCAGTGGTCACACCGATCTGGGCAGCATTGCTGGATGACCCAACTTTTGCGATCCGATCGATCATCTCCTGCTACCTCGGGTATTGCTGCAACGGCCCGCTGACTCATGAGGTTACCGGGAGGTCCTCGTGCGCGGCCAGTCCGTTTCGGATCTACCGCTATCCAAATTCTGCAAGTTTGGGTGCCGATGCTCCATGCGGGGCTTGGCAGGATGCCTCCCGCCGACCGGCGCGCTACGCATTGGGCGGCCTCGCCCTGGCGGAAGGACGATGCGGCCACAACATTTCGGTCTCGCTGCGGAGACAAAGGGTCGAGATGGTAAGATGCCGCAAGGATAACGCCGGCTTCCCAGGGTTCGGATGGTGGCAGCAGTCCTCCCGGCGGTGTGGTTGAGCCGCGATGCACCGCGACTTCCGCTTGCCGCCCGTATCAGACAGGCAAAGCGCCGATGCGGGGCCGACCGCTGGCCCAGCTTGTCGTTGTCGACCCTCGGGCAGAGGCTGAAGCACGCGCCGGATTGCTCGGCTATCTCGCGGCCAGGATGGCTGCCATCAGCCTGCGGCGTCCGGCCCTGACGCTGCTGCTCTCCACCTTGATAGGCCTCGCATCGTGCTGGGTGCTCGCCACGCGCTTTGAGCTCGACACCGATGCGATGCGGATGTTCCCCGAGAACCTGCCATGGCGACAGGCCGAGCGCGCGATCGACTCTGCCTTCCCACAACGGGACAACGTGATCGCCGTGGTTGTGGACGGCGTGACGCCAGCTACGGCGGAACGTGCGGCGGCAGCCCTCGCGGCGGAGCTCCGACATACCTCTCACGGCGTGCAGAGGCGTGGCACGGCCGGATGCGGAGGAGGTCCTCCCGTCGCAGCGCCCTGCTCTTCCCCGAGACGGACCAGGTGCGCAAGGCGACGGAGCAGGTCGTTGCGGCGCAGCCGATGCTGGGCACGCTTGCCGCCGATCCCAGCCTGCGTGGTGTCGCCCAGGCCTTGAGGCTGCTGGCCGATGGCATCGTCCGCGGAGAGCCGATCACGCAGGAGGCTCAGCTTGGCAACGCCCTGGGGGCGATCGGCGACCCCGCCGAGGCCGCTGTTGCCGGGCGCGTTGCGCCGCTGGATTGGGCAAGACTGTTTACCGGGGAGGCGCCGCATCCGCTGGCGCTGCGCCGCTTTGTCCTGGTGCAGCCGATGCTCGACTATACGAGCCTCGCCCCGGCATCCATCGCTTCGACGACAATCCGAGACGCCGTGGCGAAACTCGGCCTTCAGGCGGAATACGGCGTGCGCGTGCGCCTGGACCGGCAGTCCCGTCATCCGCGACGAGGAATTCTCGACCGTCTTCGGCGGAGCGATCTCGGAAAACATCCTCTCCCTGCTGTCGGTGGCGGGCCTGCTCTGGCTCGGGCTGCGATCGATGCGACTAATCCTGCCGATGCTGGGCGTCTTGGTCCTTGGATTAGTGATCACGGCTGCCTTCGGAAGCGCGTTCATCGGCGCCTACAACCCGCTCTCGATCGCCTTCGCGGTGCTGTTCATCGGGCTCGCGGTGGATTTCGCCATCCAGTACTCGGTCTGCCTTCGGGAGCAGCGGCATCGCTTGCGCAGCGAGCCGCTCCCGCTCCGCCCTGGTGACGGCCGCCGCGGTGGCGGGGCCAGGTATCGGACTTGCCGCGCTCGCGCTCTGCGGCGGCTTTCTTGCCTTTCTGCCAACGGATTATCGCGGGCTGTCGGAACTCGGCATCATCGCTTCTGCAGGTATGGGGATCGGCGTGGTCATCAGCCTGACGACCCTGCCTGCATGGCTGGCCTTCACCCGCCCGCGCGAGGAAGAGCAGCCTGTAGGCTATGCGTCGCTTGCGCCGCTCGACCGTGCCCTGACGCGCAATGCGCGTCGGGTCGTAGTGGCGGCGGGACTGCTCGCCTTGGTCTGCGCGGCCTTCCTGCCCTTCTTGCGCTTCGACACCAATCCGCTGAACCTGCGCGATCCGACGACCGAGGCGGTATCCACCTTCCGTGACCTGATGCGGGATCCGGAAACGACCCCGAACACGATTCAGGTCCTCGCCTCGGACCTCGACCTCGCGCGGGTCCTGGCAGCGCGGATCGATGGTCTGCCGGAGGTCTCGGGCACTCGGACACTCGCTGATTTCGTGCCGCGGGACCAGGACGCCAAATTGGCGCTGATCCGCGACACGGCCGAACTGCTAGGGCCAAGCCTCGAGCCGCCGGACGTCGTGCCTCCGCCCGATGATGCGGAAATTGTCCGCGCGCTCGCCTTGACCTCTGGCGCGCTCCTCAAGGCTGCCGCCGCCAAGCAGGCAGGACCCGCCCTGGCGACAGCAGCCAGGAATCTTGGCGCTGCGCTACGTAGCCTTTCCCAAGGACCACCAGCAGCACGCGAGAGACTGCGCGTGGCGTTGGTGCCTGGTCTGGTCACCACGCTCGACGGATTGCGGCTGGCCCTCGACGCTCGCCCGGTAACTGTCGCAGACCTGCCGGATTCACTCCGGCGCGACTGGATGACAGCGGATGGCCGGGCCAGGGTTGAGGTGCGACCACGCGATCTCTCAGACGGTGCAGACGGCATGGCTCGCTTCGCCAGGGCCGTCCTTGCCGTTGCGCCTGCCGCGACCGGTCCCGCGATCTCGGTCCAGGCCAGCGCACATACCATCGGGACTGCGTTCCTGTGGGCCGGGGGCATCGCCTCTCTGCTGACGGCGCTGTTGCTGGTGGTGGCATTGCGGTCCTGGCGCTTGGCGATGCTGGCCCTCGCGCCGCTTGCCCTGGCGGGACTCCTGACACTTGCCACATGCGTGGCGGCTGGGATTGCCCTCAATTTAGCCAATATAATCGCCTTGCCTTTGCTTTTCGCTCAGGGCGTGGCGTTTGACGATTTACTACGTCATGGCTTGGCGAGCCGGGGAGCGGGAGCTGTTGCCCTCCGCCCTGACGCGCGCAGTGCTTTACAGTGCGCTGACCAATGGTACGGCATTCTGGAGCGCTGGCGTTCTCTGCGCATCCCGGAACCGCAAGCATGGGCGTGATGCTGACATTGAGTCTGCTTTATGCTCTGGCGGCAGTGATTCTGATTCTGCCCGCGTTGTTGAAGCTGCTTGGAAGTCCGGGTCATGACGACGCGCGGCTCATCGCGGCGAAGGATCGACCTTAAACCGCCAAGTTAATCTTTACGTTCTACCAATTTTCGGACAAGTTTGTTGCTTCGAGGGGAGCCCTGCCGTTGAAGAAGTCGGACCCCACCGACGAGGCGGTGGCATCTGCCCTGGAGCACGCTGAACTTGGCACACCTGTAGCCGAGGTCTGCCGAACGATGCCGATCGTTCGCAGCCTTCCCTCTTCCCCGCCGCCCCTACGGTCATGCTCATGTCCTTGGCAAAGGTGCCAATGTTCTGATTCTGTAGTTCCGCCGATCTGTCGTGTGCGGAGGTAGAAGCGCTGGACGGCTGCGAGTATGTCGTCGGCGGATTTGGTCCAGCGGAAAGGCTTTGGGTCGGCATTGTGGGCATCGATGAAGGCGCGGATGTCGGCCGCTAGTTGTACGGTGGAACGGTGGACGTGAACCGTCCCGGGTTTGCCGGAGGCCTCAATCGTTGAGAGGATGGGGCAATGACCAAGAAGACGTCGAACCGCTATTCGCCTGAAGTCCGGCAGCGTGCGGTGCGGATGGTGCTGGACCATGGGGGCGACCACGCCTCTCAGTGGGCCGCGATTGGGTCGATCGCGGCCAAGATCGGCTGCACGGCCGAGGCGCTGCGGAAGTGGGTGCGGCAGGCCGAGCGCGATGCGGGCCAGAGGTCCGGAGCGTCGACGGAGGAGCGAGAGCGCATCAAGGGGCTGGAGCGCGAGGTCCGCGAAGCTGCGGCAGGCCAATGAGATCCTACGCAAGGCTTCGGCGTATTTTGCGATGGCGGAGCTCGACCGCCGGTCGAAGCCATGATCACCTTCATCGACGATCACCGCGAGGTCTACGGTGTCGAGCCGATCTGCAGGATGCTGCGGATCGCTCCGTCGACCTACCATGCCCATGTCGCGCAGCGTGCTGATCCGACGCGGGCCTCGCCTCGAGCTCGGCAGGACCTGGTGCTCATGGCGCAGATCCGGCGGGTGCATGCGGCCAACTTCGGGGTCTACGGCGCCCGCAAGGTCTGGCGGCAGTTAGGCCGGGATGGCACCGCGATAGCCCGCTGCACGGTGGAACGCCTGATGCGGCGGATGGGGCTCTGTGGCGTTGTCCGCGGCAAAGAGACCAGGACCACGATCGCCGACAAGGCCTCGCCTTGCCCAGCGGACAAGGTGAACCGCCAGTTCCGGGCGCCGCACCCGAACGCCCTATGGGTGTCGGATTTCACCTACGTGGCGATCTGGCAGGGCTTCGTTTATGTGGCCTTCGTCATCGATGTGTTCGCCCGCCGCATCGTCGGCTGGCGGGTGTCGAGGACGGCACATGCGGACTTCGTCCTCGATGCCCTTGAGCAGGCGCTGCACGACCGCCGGCCGCTGAAGGGCGGGCTCATTCATCACAGCGACAGGGGCAGCCAATACGTTGCGATCCGCTACACCGAGCGCCTGCTCGAGGCCGGTATCTGAACCCTCCGTCGGCAGCGTCGGCGACAGCTACGACAACGCGCTCGCCGAGACCGTCATCGGCCTGTTCAAGGCCGAGGTGATCCGCCGACGCGGCCCGTGGCACAACCTGGAGGCCGTCGAGTACGCCACCCTCGAGTGGGTGGACTGGTTCAACCACCGCCGTCTCCTCGAGCCGATCGGCAACATCCCGCCCGCCGAGGCCGAGGCGCGTTACTATGCCCGCCAGCAGGAGATTGCGGTGGCGGCCTGACTCAAGCTCATCGGCCTCCGGCAAACCCGGGACGGTTCAGTGAGGTCGCCGGTTCGGAGCTTGGGTGGCCTGCCGCGCCGCCGTGGTGCCGGCTCGGCCGAGGCCATGGGCCGGGCTGAGCCGGTGTCTGGCAGCAGGTCGGCGTGGCGGCGCAGGCGGTAGCTGGCGCCCTCGATGCGGACGACGATGGCGTGGTGGAGGAGCCGGTCGAGCAGCGCGGTGGCGACGACGGTGTCGCCGAACACCTCGCCCCATTCGGCAAAGCCGCGGTTGGAGGTGAGGATCATGGCGCCGCGTTCGTAGCGGGCGTTCACCAGTTGAAAGAACAGGTTGCCGCCGCCGGCGACCACCCGGCAGGTAGCCGATCTCGTCGACGACGAGGAGCTGCGGCCGGCAGAGAAACCGGATCCGCTCCCGCAGGGTACCCTCACGCTCGGCCTTGGCGAGCGAGGCCGATGAGCTCGGCGAGGGTAGTGAAGTAGACGCTGCGTCCGGCCTGGACGGCCTCGACGGCGAGGGCGATGGCCAGGTGGGTCTTGCCGCAGCCGGGCTGGCCGAGGAAATGGACGACCTCGTGGCGGCTGATGAAGTCGAGCCCGGCCAGGGTGAGGATGCGGTTGCGGTCGAGCGAGGGTTGGAACGCGAAGTCGAACCCGGCCAGCGTCTTGATGGTGAGCAGCCGGCCCATCTTGAGGGCGGCCTTGACCCGGCGGCCCTCGCGCAGGCTGAGTTCCTCGTCGAGCAGGCTGTCGATCGCCTCGAGGGCAGAGATCTCGCCGCGCTCGAGCTGGCGCAGCAGGTGCTCCAGCACTTCGAGGGCGCGTGGCATGCGGAGGCCGACCAGGTGGCGGCGGATGCGGTCGAGGGTGGCCGGCGCGGCGGTCATCGCGCTGGCTCCGCGGCGGCGAGCCTGCGGCCGACGGCCTCGTAGATGGCCAGCGACCTGGGTGTCACGCCGGCGGGCGGTCCTGGCGGCGCTGTGGCTCCATGCCGAGGCGTGGTGCTGTTGTGCGGTGGCGGCAGGCTGCGATGGCCCTCGGCAATGCGGCGCCGGCCGCGGCCCTCGAGCACGGGGTGGACGGCGATGAGCCGGCCGTCCTCGAGGATCCGGACCTCGGCAGCGGTGACCTGCACCTCGACGGGACGGCGGCGGGTGCCGTCTGGGACGGAGTAGAGGTTGCCGCCGACCGAGACCATGCCCTCGTGAGAGATCCGCCGCTCGAGGCGGAGGACGGCGTTGAACGGCCCGGCCGGCAGCGCCTTGAGGGCAGGCCGCTCCTCGGCGAAGTGCTCGATGACGACGCGCCCGGTGGTGCCGTGCAGGCGGCGGTTGGCGACCTGGTCGAGCCACTGGGTGAACTGGGCGTTCAGATCACCGAGGTTGCGAAAGGCTCTGGCCAGGAAGAAGTCCTCGCGGACATAGCGGAACGGCCTCTCGACCTTGCCCTTGGTCTTGGCGCGGTAGGGGCGGCAGGCCCTGGGCAGGTAGCCGTAGTGGCCTGCCAGGGCGAGGAGCTTGTCGTTGTAGACGATGCCGCGCGCGTCGACCTCGCCGAGGACCGCGGTGCGCATCCGGTCGTAAAGGATCTGCTCGGGCACGCCTCCGAACGCCTCGAAGACGGCGACGTGGCAGCGCAGCACGGTGGCGAGGTCCTGCTGGGCGACGAAGCGGGCCCACATCATGCGGCTGTGGCCGAGCACCAGGGAGAACAGCCAGACGATGCGCTCGGCACCGGGCTCGTCCTCGAAGCGGACTTTGAAGTGGGCGAAGTCGACCTGCGCCTGGCGCCCTGGCGGGGTCTCGAAGCGCCGCTCGAAGGCGGGAGCGGCCGGCGGCCGGATCGTGCGCAGGAAGTCGGTCACGGTGGAGTAGCCGCCGGCAAAGCCGAGGTCGCGGACCTCGCGCCATAGTCGCCGGCCGGTCAGGTCAGGAAACTGGCCGATGCGCTCGCGGAGGAAGGCCTCGAACGGGCCGAGCGGCGACGGGGTCGGCTCACGCGGCTTGTAGGCTGGTGGCTCCAGGCCGCGTGCGATGTAGGTGCGGATGGTCTTGCGGTCGCGGCCGGTGCGGCGGGCGATGGCCGAGACGGTCAGGCCTTGCCGGGCGAGGTCCAGGATCATGACGAGCTTCCAAGGGTGACCACCGGTTGCTCCCACGATACCGGAGGGCATCCTGGGGCATGGCCGGCGCTGCCCGTGTGCCCGGGGCGCGCCCCCGGGCACGGGCAGTCGCGCTGGACTGGGGATTTTCAGCCAGCACTTCCAGGGAGGATTCACCCAGCCGCTACACCTGGCCTTCAGCTTGGACCAGGCCAGCTCAATCGGGTTCAGGTCCGGCAAGTAGGCCGGCAGGTCGCGATGAGCGAGACCGGCGCGCCGGAGTGCGGGCCGGACCGACGCGGCCCGATGCGGGGCGAGGTCGTCCATGGCGACCAACGCCTCGGGGCGGCTGTGCAGGGCCGGGATCAGCACCTGTTGGACGAATGCCAAGAAGATGTCTGTGCTGGTGTCAGCCGCGACGGCCATGACCGCGACCATGCCGTCGCGGGCGATGGCGTCGAGGATGGTCAGCCGCCGCCAGTGCCCGCCTGGAACACGACCTAGCGCACGCTGGCCCTGCGATGCCCGCGCATGGCTGCGGGTCAGGCGGGTGTCGAGCCCGCTTCGTCGAGGAAGACGAGGTGGTCGGGATCGACCTGGCCCATGACCTCATCGCGCCAGGCGTCCCGGGCGACGACGATGTCGGGATTGAGGTATTGCCTCAAACCCTGCTCGCTCGCGCGCAGGGTCTCCTTTTTCGTCACAGGCCGGCACGCCGCAGCGCCCGGCAGATCACCGGCGTGCTGAACCACCAGCCGATCCGCTCGGCCAGCCTGCCCGCGTATTCGGCCAGCGTTGCATCCGCTCGCTCAGCCACCAGGGCCGCCAACACGCCCAGATCCGCCCCGCCCAGCGGAGGCTGACCGCCGCGGCGGCGCAGCGGGGCGTGGCGGCTCTCCCGCGCCTGCCGCAGCCAGTTGTTCACCGTGCCGACCGCTACCTCGAACCGCTCGGCCAGGACACGCTGGCTACCCTCGCGCCGCTCATGCGTCCCCAGCACGCGCTCTCGCAGGTCTGCCGATAGCGCCAAGGCTTCAACCCCCCAAAAGCCACCAACAACCCAGACTTCGTATTAGCCGTTCAGGTCGCTGAGAAATCCGCTCAAGCCGATCGGGGGGCGCCTATTTTAGGAAGTCAGGCGCATCCAGCAGATAACCGCGACAGGCGCAAAGCGGACATTAGGCCGACAAGTCTGCCGACCTCACTCCTGCTAAACGTTACCTGTATTCGGGTACCAAGGGTTCGGATTAAGCCACCCCTAGCGGCGACAACCCGCGGCCGATCCCGTCCAACTTGAGACTTCTCGGGCAGCCTATTGGAGTTTCTGTCTGGTCAATGTCCGGTCAGGATAGCCGGTCCCCTGCTAAATGACTGCCGGGTGAGGGGATCGAACCCCCGACCTTCGGTTTACAAAACCGCTGCACTACCGCTGTGCTAACCCGGCCTGGCCTGCCTCATACCGCGCGGCCGCTGGCCGGTCCATCGCGGGCTCTGCGTGGCACTCGATCGCCCGGCGCGGCCGCAGCGCCGCCACGCCAGCCATCACCGCCATCACGGTCACCGGCCAGGTAATGCGGCTCTGGTAGCGGCCATGCACGGCGGAGAGTGCGCCGGCCAGGAAGGCATTGCCCAGCACTAGGGCCAGAGCCAGGGCGGCAGTCGCCAGCAGCGGCCCCTCGCCGCGCCCGCCAGGCCAGCGCCGCGATCCCGGCCAGCGCCAGCAGCGCGGCCCAGAACAGCGCCTTCTGCACCTTGTCCTGCAGCCGTCGATAGGCGCCCAGCCGGGGATCCGCGGTGGTGGCCAGGCTTTCCGCCGCCAGCCGGTCCGCCGGCGCGCCCATCTGCCCGACCAGCTCGCCGAAGCTGCGCGGCGGCGGCTCGGCCAGTTGCGGGTCGATCGACAGCGTCACCAACTGGCGGGCGAAATCGCCAGGCTGCGCGCCGCCTGCTCGGCCGGATGCTCGCGCAGCACACGGCCGGTGATCTCCCGCGCCTCGGCCAGGAAGCGGTCGCGCTCGGCCCAGTGGCGCAGCCAAGGGGCGTCCTGCTTCCAGAGGAAGTCATCCGAGTTGACCCGCCAGAATCTGGGCTGATCACAGAGCAGCCAGCCCGAGCCGGCTGGACAGTCCTTCTCCAGCACCAGCGCCGCGGTGCCGTCGCCGACCATCCGCGCCAGCATGAAGAGCGGGGAAGCTCTCCGACAGCACCGCCTTCCTGCCGAAAGCCAGGTTGGTGCCCACCAGCCCGCCCGCGGCCAGCGCCAGCGCCGCCAGCGCCAACCCGGCCCGCCGCCAGCGCAGCGGATCGCGGCCGCGCTCGATCGCCCAGCGCAGGCCGAGCCCGACCAAAGCCCCACCGGCGGCCAGCGGCAGGTGGGTCAGATGGCTGCCAATCAGAAAGACGCCGAGCAGGGCGAAGCCGGCGGCGCGCCAGGGCCGCCGCAGCCAGTCCCCGCCCGCCACAAGCAGGCCAAGCCAGAGCGCGAGGCAGCCGGTCAGCACGTCCGGCATGATCTGGCTGGCGAACCAGGGCGCGGCGGAGGCGAGCAGCGCGGCCGCCAAGCCCAGCCGCGCCCAGGCCGGCGGCGCCGGCCCGGCCAGCGCCCGCAGCAGCGCTTCCGCCAGCAGCACCACCAGCAGGCCCTGGGCGAGGGGCAGCAGCAGCACGGTGACGGGATGCGCGAAGGGCAGCAACGCAAGGCTGTAGGGCGCCGGCCGCAGGAAGAAGGGGTTGCCCGAGAGCGGCACGACCGGGGCTGCCTCGGGCGGCGCGGTGGCGGATTTCGGCGCAACCTCCCCGCCACCAAAATGCGACGGCATGTAGCCGCGATACTGCCCCGCATCGGTCGAGAGCCGACCGCGCGCCAATTCCCTGCACGAAGGCAAAGGGCTTCCGCAGGTAATGCGCGCTGTCGTCGAAGAGCAGCGGGAAGCCGTTCACCAGCGCCGGTAGGCAGAGCAGCAGCGCGAGCAGGCCGGGCAGCAACCGGCGGGACAGACCAGGCATGGGGCGCATCGGCGAGGAATCCTCCGGAGCGCGCGCGGGCGGTGCCCCGATCCCTCGCCAAGCGGGGCCTCGTGCGCGACGGGCAGCATCATCCGGAGGGAGCGATGCGGCCACAACCGTTGCGGGGGCCCGATCCGTTCATCATCGCGTGCCCTCGCGCGATTGCGTCCGCCGCCGTGGTCACGCCTGGCCAACCGTACCGAAGACGTCCTGATTGCTCGCCCGGATCACCGCGGCGAAGAGGCGGAGCGCATCCGGTCCGCCCCGATCGGCCAGCGTCCCCTGGTCCATCTCCGCCGCCAGCACCTCGGCGTGGTCGGCCAGCGTCTCGGCGGCGCGGCGCAAGGCCTCCCGCGCCAGGGCGAGCTGGTGGTCATCGGAAAGCTTGCTCCAGGTGGCGTGCGGCATGGGGTTTCCATTCCGGCGCGCCATCCTGGCGGCATCATCGGCTGCGGCCGCCCCGGCGGACGGCCCGCCCCTTATCGCCGTGGCGAGTTAACGCCGCCCTTCGGCCGGGATCAGGTGAAGCGCAGCCTCGCCTGGCCGAGCGGACCGAAATCGGCGACCACGGCCCCGGGGCCCTCCAGCCAGATCGGCGGGGTGACGGAGCCGAGCCAGACCACCTGGCCCGCCCGCAACCCGCCGAAGACCCGCGCCGCGCCGGAGGATGCCAGCCAAGCCAGCGCCGCCATCGGATGGCCCAGCAGGTCGCGGCCATGGCCGGACCCCACCACCTTGCCGCCGACATGGAAGGTGCCCTGCACCGCGCCGAGATCGAGCCCGCGCCAGCCGGCCGCCGGCGCACCGAGCACGCCCGCCGCGTGGAAGACCTGGTCGGCGATCAGGGTCGGGGTACCGAGCTTCGGCCAAGTCGCCGTAGCGCCGCTCGACGATCTCGATCGCCGGGAAGACCTCGGCCACCGCCGCCGCGGCGTCCTCCCGCGCGGTCGGCCCAGCGGGCAGGTCGCGGCCGAGCCGGACGCCGATCTCGCACTCGACCCCGGGATTGAGGAAATCGGCGAAGCGGAACTCGGCGCCGTCTGTATGCAGGCTGGCCTGCGGGACGAAGCCGGCGGCCGGACCCGTCAGGCCGAGATAGTCCTGCATCTGCTGCGTCGTCGCACCGATCTTGAATCCGGCCGGCGGCACCGCGCCCATGGCTTCCGCCACCGCCCGCTGCAGCGCGTAGCCGGCCTCCGGGTCCGCCGGTGCCGCGGCGCCGAGCGGGGCAAGGATGCGCTTTGCCCGGCGGGCGGCGAGGATTGCGTCGGCGGCGGCGTTCACGAGGTGTTGCTCCCTTTTCCCTGGTGGCATCCGGCCTCAGCCCCGCGCCAGCTCGTAGAGCGCCACGGCGGCGGCGGCGGAGACGTTCAGGCTTTCCATCTCCGGTGCGATCGGCAATCGCGCCAGCTTGTCGCAATGCTCGCGGGTCAGCCGCCGCATGCCCTCGCCCTCGGCGCCCAGCACCAGCGCCACGCGGCGGCCGCCGAGCCCGGCCTGGGCCAGGGTCACCGGCGCGTCGCCGGCCAGCCCGACCACCCAGAGCCCGGCCTTCTTCAGGTAGTCCAGCGCCCTGGCCAGGTTCACCTCCCGCACCACCGGCACGATCTCGAGCGCGCCGGAAGCGGCGCGGGCGAGCGCCCCGGTTTCCGGCGGGGCGTGGCGGTCCTGCATCACCAGCGCCGGCGGCGCTGAAGGCGGCGGCCGAGCGCAGGATGGCGCCGACATTGCGCGGGTCGGTTACCTGGTCGAGCACCAGCACCGGGCCATGGCCGTGTTCCAGCGCGCGCTCGAGCGGCAGGTCGGGCAGCGGGCTCGGCCAGCAGGGCGGCGCCCTGGTGCACCGAATCCTCCGGCAGGAAGCTGGCGATATGGGCGCGCTCCACCCGCTCCGGCGCGATCCGCCAAGGCTTCGGCAATTGGGCGGCGATCGCCGCCTCGGCATCCTCGGTCAGCAGCAGGCGCTTCAGCCGCCGCGCCGGGTTGGCCAGGGCCGCGACGACGGGATGCAGCCCGTGCATCCAGACCCCGCTGGCTGCGGCGCAGGGCCGCGGCCAGTCCCGCGCGGGCCGGTGCGGTCAGGCCCGCCGCGGCGGCCGCCGGTTGCGGCGGCGGGCGGCAGCGCAGGCGCGCCGCTGCGTTGCATGGAAGGACTGGCGCTGCGCGGCATGGGGATTGCCGCTTCGCGGCGGGCCTCGGCGCATGGGTGCACAAAGCGCGGCGCAGCGCCGATGTCCAGTGAGCGGGTCCGCCTGGGCGGAAAGCGCAGCCGTGCGCGAAACTGCCATCGCCCCCACGTTGACAGGGCATGATGAAACCGGATAACCCGCGCCACCCGCTGCCTGGGACATGCGCAGGACTGCGGAGGGGTGCCCGAGTGGCTAAAGGGGACGGACTGTAAATCCGTTGGCTTGCGCCTACGTTGGTTCGAATCCAACCCCCTCCATATTCCCTCCTGCGGCGCCGGCCAAGCCGGCGTTCTCCGGCCGGGGTGCGTTGGGCGCGGGTGTAGCTCAATGGTAGAGCCCCAGCCTTCCAAGCTGGTTGTGCGGGTTCGATCCCGTCACCCGCTCCAGCGCCCCGCCCGGCGCCCGGCGCGCGGGCCTGACGGGTTTCGGGGTGGTCAACGACGCCCTTCGGCCGATGGTCGGTCGCGCGGGCCATTAGGGTAGCGGAGCCGGATCATGGCGAAGGCGAAATTCGAGCGGACGAAGCCGCACTGCAACATTGGGACGATTGGTCACGTTGACCACGGGAAGACGTCGCTGACGGCGGCGATCACCAAGGTCCTGGCTGAGACGGGCGGTGCGACCTTCACGGCCTATGACCAGATCGACAAGGCGCCGGAGGAGAAGGCGCGTGGGATCACGATCTCGACCGCGCATGTCGAGTACGAGACCACGAACCGGCACTACGCGCATGTGGACTGCCCGGGCCACGCCGACTACGTGAAGAACATGATCACGGGCGCGGCGCAGATGGACGGCGCGATCCTGGTGGTCTCGGCGGCGGACGGGCCGATGCCGCAGACGCGCGAGCACATCCTGCTGGCGCGCCAGGTCGGCGTGCCGGCGCTGGTGGTGTTCCTGAACAAGATGGACCTGGCCGATCCGGACCTGGTGGAGCTGGTGGAGATGGAGGTGCGCGAGCTGCTCTCCTCCTACAACTTCCCCGGCGACGACATCCCGATCATCAAGGGCTCGGCCAAGGTGGCGCTGGATGACGGCGACGCGGCGGTCGGCAAGAACTCGATCCTCGAGCTGATGGCGGCGGTGGATGCCTACATCCCGCAGCCGGAGCGTCCGCTGGACCGCGCCTTCCTGATGCCGATCGAGGACGTGTTCTCGATCTCCGGCCGCGGCACGGTGGTGACCGGGCGCGTCGAGACCGGCGTGGTGAAGGTGGGCGAGGAAGTCGAGATCGTCGGCCTGAAGGACACGGTGAAGTCGGTGGTGACCGGCGTCGAGATGTTCCGCAAGCTGCTGGACCAGGGCCAGGCCGGTGACAATGTCGGCGTGCTGCTGCGCGGCATCAAGCGCGAGGACGTGGAGCGCGGCCAGGTGCTGGCGAAGCCCGGCTCGATCAGCCCGCACACCGGCTTCAAGGCCGAGGCCTACATCCTGACGAAGGAAGAGGGCGGCCGGCACACGCCGTTCTTCACCAACTACCGGCCGCAGTTCTACTTCCGGACCACGGACGTGACCGGGATCGTGAAGCTGCCGGAAGGCGTCGAGATGGTGATGCCGGGCGACAACGTGGCGATGGATGTCGAGCTGATCGCGCCGATCGCCATGGACCAGGGCCTGCGCTTCGCTATCCGCGAGGGTGGCCGGACGGTCGGCGCCGGCGTCGTCGCCGCGATCACCGCCGACAAGCCGGCCGCGGCCAAGAAGTAAACGTCTCGATCTTCGCGGCAGGCAGGGGCGGGTCGCGCATGCGGCCCGCCCTTTTTCTTGGCGCTCAGCGAAGGCCGATCTGCACGCTGCCCGCGCCGCCGGCGCGGAACCAGGCTTCCCAGGTCGCCTGGACGCGGCGGCGGATGTCCTGCGGCAGCGGCGGCCGGCCCGGCGCGTCGCTGCGGCCGAAGCCGATCACCCGCACCTCGGCGCGCGGCAGCCGCGCTCCCACATGCGCCTCCGCCAGCCGCTGCAGCACCTCGGCTGCCGGCATCCGGCGGATCGCCTGCCCGGGCAGCAGCGAGGAGGCCTCGAGCAGGTCGGAGAACATCAGGAACTGCCGCACCGGGGCATAATGGTTGGCCTCGACCAGCCGCGTCGCCTCGGCGACGGAGCGGAAGAGGTCCGAGGCCGCCGCCTCCTCCGGCTGCTTCAGCAGCGCGACCAGCCGGGCCAGGAATTCCGCCTCGAAGGCCTGGAAGTCCGCCCGGGCGAGCACCGGACGGCAGGTCGAGGTCAGCCGGCCGAGCAGCCCGACCTCCGGGCAGCCGGGCCGGCAGGCGTCGAAGACCAGCTTCAGCTCGGTATAGGCCCGGCCGGCAGCGGCGACGACCAGCCGCTCGCCCGGCTCCTGCCGGCGGAAGAAGCTGTCCACCGTCCGCACCAGGATGTCCCGGTCCACCTCGTCGTAGCGGGTGCTGCGGTCGACCAGCAGCAGCGAGGTGGCGCTGCCGAGCGCGCAGTAGTCGGTCTCGGCCGCGGCGGCCGGGCGCGCGCCGGCCAGCGTTGCCAGCAGCAGCGCCGCCGCGGCGAGGCCGGCGGCAAGGTCACGCCGCATGCGCCACCGCGCCGAAGCCCGGCAGTTCGGCGGCGATCGCCTCGACCGCCGGGACCGCCGGCGGGCCGCCGCCGGGCGCGCCGGCCTGGAAGCCCTCGGCGAAGACGTCGCAGCGTCGCCTTATCGTGCGCGCGACCGCCTGCCGCAGGGTGTCGGCATGCTCGCGCAGTGTGCGCTCCTGGTTGCCGAGGGCGACGAGGCGCGCCCGCACCTCGGCCATCTCGCCCTCGATCGCGCGGCGCGCGGTCTCGTAGCGGCTGGTCTCCTCCCGCATCGCCGCGGCATGCCGCTTCTCGACCCGGGCGAAGGCGCGCTCGGTCCGGCCGGCATCGCGCACCGCCTTCTCGTAGTCCGGGTGCGGGTCGTGCCGGAGATAGGAGGCGACGACGCCGAAGGTGAAGACCAGCAGGTTCACCGCGATGAAGGCATAGTCGCTGATGCCGAGCGGCAGGCTGGCGATCGCCGTGACCGCCTCGTGCGGCGTGCCGGCCAGCGCGTCCTGCAGGCGCTGGGCGAAGCCCTCGTTCTCGCTGGCGGCCAGGCGCATGAAGACCTGCCGCATCAAGGCCAGCGCGTAGATGCCGGCGAAGACGACGCCGAGCATGGCCGCGAGCGCGCCGCCGCGCGCCGCCACCTGGGCGAGGCGCGGCCGTTCCGGCCAGCGCCGCAGCAGCATGCCGACGACATGGGCGAAGGCCATCAGCAGCCCGCCCACCGCCGCCGCCAGCACCAGCGAGACGATCGGCTCCTCGCGGAAGGTCAGCTCGAAGGCCGCGCGGTTGACCGGCACCTCGGCCAGGGCGAGGGCTGACATCATGGCGGGGTAGAGCCGGCCGAAATGGGTCCGCAGCGGGCGGTACTGCACCGCGCCGCGGATCGTCCGGAGCGCCGTCTGGGCCGCCTCGGCGCGGGCGGCGAGGTCGCGGTAGGGACCGGAGTCCGGCCCGTTCTCGCGCTTCAGCGCGGCGGTCGCCTCGTCGTGCCGCCGCTGGTTGGCGAGGCTCCGCTCGACCAGGGTGACGTTCAGCTCGTGCTCGTTCGCCTGGCGCTCCTGGTCCTGCCGGTCGAGCAGCCGGCGGCACTCGGCATGCAGGCGGTCGAGGTCGCCGGCGCCCTCGTCGGTCAGCCGGCGGCGGAAGCGGGCCAGGCCGGCGGCGCCGTCGCTTCCCTCCCGCGCCGCCTGCAGGCCCTGGTTATGGTCGCTCTGGGCGGCGGCGGCATCGGCGGTCATCCAGCGGGGCGGGAGTTGCGGCAGAGCGGCGCGGTTGGAGAAGCCGGCATTCATTCGGAAAGGGGTCCGCGAATCATCGTATACGATTCCCGATTCCCGCAGCGCGGGCAATGCACCGCGCCGGCATTGGCGATCTCCCGCGCCGGCATCAGCGAAACCCCTCGCCGGCATCGGCGACCCGCACCTCGCCTCTCGACAGTGCTCGCCCCCTGACCTATAGGCGTCGCCGCGTCGCGGCCCTGCCCGGCGTGAAGGGGCGTAGCTCGATTGGCTAGAGCGCCGGTCTCCAAAACCGGAGGTTGGGGGTTCGAGACCCTCCGCCCCTGCCACTTCCCCGGCGCCGCCGGGGCCGCTAGTCTCCGGTGTCCTGCCGCCGAGGTTCGCCCGCGAACATCGGCGGTCAGCAGGCCACCCGGCATATCCTGTGGGTGGCGCCTTTCCCGGGCTTCCGGGACGGGCGACCGCCCGCGAAGCGTTCACCGCAGCCTGGAAGGGTTCGAGGCGTTGGCCAGACTGGATCCCGCGCAGTATGTCCGGGACGTGCGGACGGAGGTGGCGAAGGTCACCTGGCCGAGCCGCAAGGAGACCCTGATCACCACCGGCCTCGTGCTGGCGATGTCGGCGCTCGCGGCCGTCTTCTTCCTGGTCGTCGACCAGGTGATCGCGCTCGGGATGCGCAGCCTGTTCGGGATGGGGTGAGGGGAACGGATCGATGGCCAAGCGCTGGTACGTGGTGCACGTCTACTCGGGCTTCGAGAAGAAGATCGCCCAGCAGATCAAGGAACAGGCGGCCCAGAAGGGTCTCGGCGAGCAGTTCGACGAGATCCTGGTCCCCTCCGAGGAGGTGACCGAGGTCCGCCGCGGCCAGAAGGTGAACTCCGAACGCAAGTTCTTCCCCGGCTACGTGCTGGTGAAGATGGAGATGTCGGACGAGGCCTGGCACCTGGTGAAGGACACGCCGAAGGTCACCGGCTTCCTCGGCAACAAGAACAAGCCGAGCCCGATCACCGAGTCCGAGGCCCAGCGCATCGTCAACCAGGTGAAGGAAGGCGTGGACAAGCCGCGCAAGCCTGCCGTGGTTTTCGAGGTGGGCGAGCAGGTCCGCGTCGCCGATGGCCCCTTCACCAGCTTCCTCGGCTCGGTCGAGGAGGTCGACGAGGAGCGCGGCCGGGTCAAGGTCAGCGTCTCGATCTTCGGCCGCTCCACCCCTGTCGAACTCGAATACACCCAGGTCGAGAAGGTCTGACGCGGACTGGCGGCCGCAGGGCCGCCGGTCCGTCACGCCAGCGCGGGATTGCGCCCGCCGGCCGCTGCGCCCGGCGAGCAGGTCTGCGCTCCCGGACGTTCACCCCATCACGCAATCTGCTCTAGGCTTTCCCCGGCGAGGAAACGCAGGGGACGGATAGGCCCATGGCAACGACGAGGCGCGCGGCACTGGCTGCCGCGGCGATGCTGGCGGGGCAGCGGGTGCTGCCCGCCTCGGCCGAGGGCTTTCCCAACCGTACCCTGACCTGGGTGGTGCCTGGCGGTCCCGGCAGTGTGCTGGACGTCGCCGCCCGGCTGATTGCCCTGAAACTGGCGGCGCGGCTCGGCCAGAGCGTGGTGGTGGACAACCGGCTCGGCGCCGGCGGCACCGCGGCGGCGGAGGTCGCGGCCCGTGCCGCGCCGGACGGCCATACCTTCTTCTTCGGCAATTTCGCCACCTTCGCCATAGCGCCGCTGCTGATCCCGAACATCCGCTACGACGCGCAGCGCGACTTCCTGCCGGTGCACGGCATCGGCGCCTCGGCCAATATTGCCGTCACCGGCATGGGCCGGCCCTGGAAGACGATCCCCGAGCTGATCGCCCAGGCCCGGGCCCATCCCGGCCGCTTCACCTATGCGGCCAGCATCGGCTCGGGCCAGCATGCCGCCGCGGCGCTCTTCATCGAAAGGGCGCAGGTCGAGATGACGCTCATCCCCTACAACAATTTCGGCCAGGCGCTGAACGATCTCGCGGCGGAGCGGGTCGACCTGTATTTCGACTATCCGCTCAGCAGCCTGCCTTACGTGCGCGACAATCGGCTGCGGGCCCTCGCGGTGAACGCCGGGGAGCGCCTGGCGATCGCGCCGGAAATCCCGACCCTGGCCGAGGCCGGGCTGCCGGGGGCCGAGCTGCTCGGCTGGTCCGGCATCTATGTCCCGGCGCGGACGCCGCCGGCGGTGGTGGCGCGGCTGGCGGAGGCGATCCGCGCCGCGCTGCACGAGCCCGAGGTGCGGGCGCTGTTCGACAATACCGGCACCATTCTCTGGGACGATGTCGACGCGGCCGCGCTGGCCAGGGCGCTGGAGGAGGAGATTCCCCGGATGCGGCACCTGATCGGCCGCACCATCCCGGCCGCGGTTCCCCGGCCGGGCTGATCAGCGCGCCGCGCTGCGGGTGGCCTCGCCCGGCAGCAGCGTCACCGTCGCGGTCCGGCCGGACAGCAGCCGCAGCCCCTCCGGCACCCGGTCGATGGCGATCCGCACCGGCACCCGCTGCGCCAGCCGCACCCAGCTGAAGGTCGGATTGACATTGGCCAGCAGGTTGTCGCCGGCGCCGCGCTCGCGGTCGGTGATGCCTGCGGCGATGCTCTCGACATGGCCCTCGATCGTCCCGGCCTCGCCCATCACCCGGATGGTGGCGCGGTCGCCGGGGCGGATCCGCGGCAGCTTGGTCTCCTCGAAATACCCGGCGATGTGGAAGCTGTCGGAATCGACCAGCGCCAGCGCCGCCCGCCCGGCCGAGAGATAGTCACCGGGGCGGAGCTCGAGATTGGTGACGAAGCCGTTGACCGGCGCCCGCACCTCCGAGCGCTGCAGGTTCAGCCGGGCGATGTCGCGCTCCACCATGGCTTGGCGCCAAGCGGCCTCGGCCACCTCGGCGTCGGTCACTGCCTGTTCCTGCCGCTGGATGGAGACCGCGCTCTGGTCCAGCCGTGTGTAGCGCTGCTGGTCGCGCTGCGCCTGCAGCAGGGAGGCATGCCGGCTGCTCAGCACCGCCTCGGCCTGCTGCAGCGCGAGGGCGAAGCGGTCGGGGTCGATGCGGAACAGCACCTCGCCGCGGCGGACATCCTGGTTGTCGCGCACCAGCACCGCCTGCACCAGGCCGGAGACATCGGGGGCAATGCCCACCACCTCGGCCCGTATGCGGCCATCGCGGGTCCAGGGCTCGTCCATGTAGACGCGCCAGAGCTGCCAGCCGACGAGACCGGCCAGCAGCAGGACCAGCAGCGTCACGCCGATGCGGACGGATTGGGACAGGCTCATGCGAGGATCCGGGTGCCGATGGCAGCGACGATGCCGAGGAGGATGACGAAGAGCGCGAGGTCGAAGAGCGGCCGGTGCCAGATCAATCGATAAAGGCCGAACCGCTGCAGCAGCCGCCGCAGCAGCGCATTGGCCAGTAGCGCCAGTGCCGCCCAGGCCAGCAGCGCCGGGACGAAGACGCCGTGCAGGTCGAGCTCGCCGATCATGCCGCCTGCTCCAGCCGTGGCGGGTGCACCGGCGGTGACGCGGCGGGGAAGAGCGCGCGGCGCAGGCCGGACAGCGCCAGCGCGGCGGCCCGCGCCGCGGCTTCCCGCCCCGGCATGGTGGCGCCCAGCGCGGCATCCAGTCGGGCCAGCACCGCATCCGGCGCGGCCTGGCCGCGGGCCTGGGCGGCGACCCCGGCCAGCGCCGCCTCCACTGCCCTGGCCGCGGCGGGCGGCAGGTGCGGCGCCGCCTCCCGCAGCCGGGCCACGTTTACTGCGGCGCGCAGCTCGGCCAGCTCGGTCACGTCGAGTGTTTCGGCATCGGCCGAGCCGATCCGGCCGGCGAGGAATTCGAAGCGGTCCAGCATGGCCGCGACGCTGCGGCGAAGGTCGGCTTGGCGGCCCTCGGTCAGCCGCGCCAGGTCGCGCCGGTCGGCTGCGACTAGCCGGCGCAGCCGCCAGTCGATGCCGAAGGCGCGGACCAGCCGGGTGCTGACCAAGCCGGCGGCGAAGCCCGCGAGCAGTGCCAGCGCGCCGTTCACATAGGCCGCGACTTCGGCCGCGTAGACCTCCTGCAGGGAGATCAGCGCAACGGTGTTGACCATCACCGGCAGCGCCATGCCGATCCGAGTCGGCTGCGCATGCAGCGCGCCGAAGGGCAGGTAAAGCACGGCCAGGGCGAAGGCGAGCAGCGGGAAGCCATCGATCGCCGGCAGCACGGCGAACAGGTAGATCGCCGCCAGCACGACCGAGAGCGCGGTCCAGCCGAGGAACTTGGCGATCGCCGGCGCCGGGTCGTCCAGCTGGGCGAACATGGCGGTGGCGACCGCGGCCATCATCGTCGCGGTGCCGCCCTCGGGCCAGCCGGTCGCAACCCAGGCCAGGTCGCAGGCGAGGATCGCCAGCACCGAGGCAAGGCCGGTCAGCCCGACCAGCAGCGGGTCGGTATGGCCGCTGGTCACCGGCGCCGCGGCCTCCCGCGGGGCGGCCGCCAGCGCCCCTGCGCCGGGCTCAAAGGCCAGTGCCAGGGACCAGGTCTCGACCAGCTCGCGCAGCCGGGCCAGCAGCCCTTCGCGCAGCAGGGTGGGCCAGTTGCTGCCGGCCGCGGCGGCCTCACGCTCGGCGGCCCGCAGCCGATCGAGCAGGGCCGGGGCCGCGGCCCGGGCTGCGGTCCGGCGGTCGGGATCGGCGGTCGCCGCTAGCCAGGCGGCGGCTTCCTGCAGCAGGGGGCGAGCGCCGCCTGCGCCGCAGGCGCATCCTGCCGCAGCGCCCGAGCCCGGTCGGCCACCGCCGAGATCATCGCCGGCACCGCCCGCGACCGGGCCCTGAGCGCCCGCACCCAGGCGAGGCCGGCACGGTGCTGCGCCGCTTCGTAGCGGGTCTCCTCGAACAGCGTATCGAGCGCGGCGCCGTCGCGGGCAACGCGACGGCGGTCGGCGACGAAGCGGCCCTCCTCCATCCGGCCCAAGAGCGCATCGGCGCCGAACCGGGCCATGCTGCCGATCCAGGCTTCCAGCCGGGCCAGCAGCACGGGCGTGGCGGGGCGCGGGAAGACCTGGTCGGCCAGGGTGGCGCAGAGGATGCCGAGGCCGATCTCCTCGACCCGCGCCAGGGCCGTGTCGAAGATCGCGCCCGGCGCATCGACGCTGGGGAAGGCGATCAGCGCGGCGGTGAAGCCGGCCAGGCGAAAGGCGTAGCTGCGCGGCGTCGGGTCATGCAGCGAGCCCATGGTGCAGCCTGCGACCCACAGCGCAAGGACCAGGGCCAGCAGCGGCGGCGCATCCACCAGGTTCGGCACAGTGGCGACGGCGAAGGCGCCGCCCGCCAGAGTACCGAGCAAGCGGGCCAGCGCCTTGGCCCGGAGCGCGCCCGAGAGCGGCTGGATGACGATGTAGACCGTGCCGACCGCCCAATAGGGCCGCGGCAGGTCGAGCCAGAGCGCGAGCCAGAGCGCCAGCATCGCCGCCGCGAAGGAGCGGGCGGAAAACAGCCAGTCCCGCCAGCCGGGTAGGGTCGCAAGCACGCAGCACAGCCTCCGCCGCGCAGGGCGGCCGCAACGTTGACGCCCGGGCTGCGGGAAGGATGCATCGCAGCAGGGCGAGCGTCGGCTGCGCGCTGCGACACTTGCGGTAGCGCAAGAACGCAAATTGTCTTAATGGTAGATTTATACCGCCAAAACACACCAAAGGATTGCACGGTCGGCGACGGAAGGCCTGCCCGGACCTTCGGACCCGCGCAATCCGCCAGCCTGCCGGAGCCCGAGCATGCCCGTCGCCACCGACCCGCGCCTGACCGCCGTCACGACGCCGCCTTCCGACCTCTCCACCACGGGCACCAACCTCGACTGGATCGTCGACACACTGGCCGTCGATGCCGGCCTCGCCGCCAGCATCCCGGGCAGCCAGATCGCCACCGGACTGCATGCGGCGGACAGGATGAACCGGCTGATCGCCGAGGGCGTCGCCACCCTGCACCTGCTGGAGGATGGCCGGATCGATGTCGGTGACGTGCTGGCCCTGAACGGCTGGATCCGCGGCGATGCCGACCGGCTCGCGCTGTTCACCGCGCTGCATGGCGACGACGACGGCACGGTCGAGACCGGCTTCCACCTGGTCAAGGGCGACGGCGCCGTGGCGCTCGCCTTCCACCACGCCCTGGCCGACACGGTTGCGGACGGGATCTACCACGTCGGCTTCGCCATCCAGGACGGGCGCTTCCTGAACGAGGACGGCAACCCCAATGCCGCCGCCCAGACCGTCGCCGACCAGCTCGACTACTACTTCGCCGACCTGTCGACGACCGGCACCGGGCTCGACGCCATCATCGACATCGCCCGCGCCGATCCCGGCCTTTCCCGCCTCACCCTGGCGCCGAACCTGCAGGCCGGGCTGGTCGCCGCCGACCGGCTGAACCACCTGATCCTCGACGGCTTGGCGGCGACGCATGGTGCCGAGGACGGGCGGATCGACGCCGCCGACGTGCTCGCGGTGAACGCCTGGATCCGCGGCGATGCCGACCGGCTGGCGCTCTTCACCGAACTGCACGGCGACGACGCGGACGGGGTCGAGACCGGCTTCCACCTGATCAAGGGCGATGGCGGCACCAGCAGCTATCTCGGCCTGAACCTCGTCGACCAGCTCGCCGACAGCCTCTACCACATCGGATCTGCGGTGGAGGACAACCGTTTCCTGAACGAGGACGGCAACCCGAACGCCACGCTTGGCGAGGTGGCGACCTCGCTGAACCACCTGCTGCTCTGCACCGCCGACTGGGAGGGCACGGACGGCGCCGATGTGATCAACGTCAACGAAGCGCTCTCGGTCGTCCATGCCGGCGCCGGCGCCGACAGCATCCATGGCGGCAGCGGCGCCGACACCATCCTCGGCGAGGCCGGCGACGACTATGCCGATGGCGGCGCGGGCGACGACAACCTCGATGGCGGCGCCGGCGACGACCTGCTCTTTGGCGGCGCCGGCCGCGACACGCTGGCCGGCGGCGAGGGCTGGAACCGGCTGTTCGGCGGCGAGGGCGACGATCTCGATCCTTGGCGGCGCCGGAGGCGACATGCTGCACGGCGAGGCTGGCAACGACACCATCGATGCCGGCGGCGGCAACGACGACGTCAATGGCGGCGAGGGCCATGACCTGATCCGCGCCGGCGGCGGCAACAACATGATCGACGGCGCGGCGGGCGACGACACGCTGATCGGCGGCGCCGGCGACGACATGCTGTTCGGCAGCGCCGGCGACGACCGGTTGGACGGCGGCACGGCGGGCTGGGACCGTATCTGGGGCGGCGAGGGGGCCGATACCATCGCCGGCCTCGGCAACGGCGCGACCATCTGGGGGAGGGCGGCGACGACCTGATCCTCACCCGCTCCTCCGGCGGCGGAGGCGCCTGGCTGAGCGGCGGGGCCGGCGCGGACACCTTCCGCTTCGACTTCGCCCTGCAGGCGGGCCCGGAGCTGGCGGCAGCGCATCGGCTGGCCGATGGCGGCATCGACTGGGCTGGCGTCGCGGCCGACCCGGCGGCGGCGGGCGGCGCCTGGCTGCTCGAGCTCGGCCGCGCCTGGATCTTCGACTACTCGGCGGCCGAGGGCGACCATCTCGTGCTCAGCGGCGCCGGCCTTTCGGTGCTCGCGGTCGCCGCCTGGACCATGGCGGATGGCCGCAGCAACACCACGGTCACCGTCGGCGCCGCGCTCGGCGGCGGCGCGGTGCGGGCGGTGGGCGAGATCCTGGTGCTGGGCGACGCCGTCACGGCCGCGGACATCCAGCTGGAGGACGCGGTGCACGGGGCGCAGGTCGGCGCGCAGCCGGATGCGGACTTCGACGCCTACGCCCTGGCCTGGACCCAGCCGGGCGGCTGGACCTTCGCCTGACCCTGCGGGCGGAGTGAGCCGGGCGCCGCCGCGGCTCAGGCGGCGCTGGCCTCGGCGGCAGGCGGGGCGGCGGCCAGGGTGATGGTGAAGACCGCCCCCGCGCCGTCGTTGCGGGCGGTGATCTCGCCGCCCATCGCCCGGACCAGCCCGTGGCAGATCGACAGGCCGAGCCCGGTGCCGCGATCGGCGTCCTTGGTCGAGACGAAGGGCTCGAAGAGCCGTGCCATCACCGCCTCCGGGATGCCGCCGGCGGTGTCGGCGACGGTGAGCGTCACCGTTCCCGGCGCGGCCTCCAGCGCGCTGAGCCGCACCCGGCGCGGCCGGTCGGCGGGCAGCGCCTCCATCGCGTCGCGGGCATTGCCCAGCAGGTTCACCAGCACCTGCTCCAGCGGCACGGCATGTCCGAGCACGCGGGGCGGCGCATCGCCCAGGGCGAGCTCGACCTCCACCCCGGCCTCGCGCAGCCCGGCGCCGACCAGCACCAGCGCCCCCTCGACCGCCGTCACCAACGCCACTGGCCCGGGCGGCAGGTCGGCCGGCGTGCCCCGGGCGAAGCGGCGGAAATGCTCGACCAGTTCCTTCGCCCGGCGGACCTGCTGGACGATGCGGCCGAGCCGTGGCCGGGCGGCCTCGGCGTCGCCTCGGTCCAGCGCCCGCAGCGCGTTCTCGCTGGCCAGCGACATGGTCAGCAGCGGCTGCATCAGCTCATGCGCCAGGCCGCTGGTCATCTCGCCCAGCGAGGCGAGCCGGGCGGCGGCGACCGCCTTGACCTCGGCCTCCCGCTCCGGCGTGATGTCGGCGATGTAGCCGACCACCTCGGCGCTGCCGTCGGGGAAGCGCTCCAGCACCGCCAGGGTGGTGCGCGCCCACATCCAGCTGCCGTCGGCGCGGCGCATCTGGTAGGTCGTGCGCGCCTCGCCGCTCCCGATCAGCGCGGCCATGTTGTCCGCCACCCGCGCGCGCGTGCCGGGCGTCCGGATGGCCCGCAGGCCGCCGGGGGCGTTGATCACCTCCCAGGGCCAGCCGGTCAGCCGCTCTATGCCGCGGCTGAGATAGCTGCGGGTGAAGCCGCCATCCGGCGTTGCCCGGCCGCGGAAGACCGCGACCGGTGCCGCGGCGAGGGTGCTGTCGAGCATCAGGCGGGCGGTTTCGGCGCGGTCGGCCGCCGCCCGTTCGGCCGCGATATTGACGATGTAGCCGACCGCGAGGGCGGAGCCGTCGGTGCGGCGCTCAAGGATGCGAAGATGGGTGCGCAGCCAGGTCCAGCCGCCGCCTGGCTGACGCATGCGCCAGTCGAGCCGGGTCTGTCCGTCGTGCAGCGCCCGGGTGTAGAGGGCGCCGATATCGGTGTCCGGTGCCGTGTACCCGGCCCAGCTCTCCAGATTGCCGATCTCGGCCTGCTGCCAGCCGGTCACCGCTTCGGTATCGCCGCCGCGATAGAGGTGGCGGGAGGTGAGATCGGCGTGGATCTCGCGCAGGAAGATGACGGCCGGCAGGCCGGCATGCAGCCGCTCCATCTCCGCCGCGCCGCGGCGGAGGGCTGCGGCCTCGGCGAGCGCGGCGCCTTCCCGGGCGATGGTAAGGCCGAGGAAGGCGAAGCAGGCGCCGATCCCAATCGCCGCCAGTCCGGCATGCGGCGCGAAGGGCACCGCCGTGCCAGGCAGCACCTCGGCCAGGCGCCAGCCGTACCAGACCGCGACCAGGCCGAGCACGAAGGTCATGTCGCGCACCGCGATGAGGCCGCGGGCGCGGTGGACCTGCCAGCATTCGCGGGCGGCGCCGAGGACCAGCGGCAAGGCGATGGCGGTATAGAGGCCGACCCGCGGCGACAGGGACCCGGCGGAGGCGAGCAGCGGCTCGGCCAGCAGCCAGGCCAGGCCGGGCAGCAAGGCCGGCCAGAGCGGGCCGGGCGGCGCCTGCTCGCGCAATCGCCGGATTCCAAGCCACAGCAGGGCGAGGGAGGACAGCGCGAGCGGGGTGGGCAGCGCGGCGAGCCCGGCGGGAAGGCTGGAACGCAGGCCGAAGCCGAGGTTAGCAAAAGCGAAGCTGGCGGTATGCGCTGCCCAGGCGACCAGGAAGGGATCCCGCCGCCGATGCAGGCCACGCAGAATGAGTATGGTGGCGATCGCACCGACGAGCGCCGCAGCCAGATAGAAGTCCGGAGCTTGCCACGCAGAGGTCAAATGGATTGGCCTTCAACCAACGCGTGGGGTGCATGTCGTCACGATGCAGTGAGAATACCTTATGTCGCGCGCGCGCGGGAGGCACAACAAATTTGTTCGGTGCGTAAATGATCGGCGTCAGGCCGGTTTTCCGCTTGACTCCACCGGTCGGGGCGCCCATACGCGCCCGCTCACTTGATCGGGACGCGGGAGGCGCCCGGTTCCGTGCCCGTCCGCGGGCATCGGGACCGGCGCCGCAGGAACCGCGGCTCCCTGGCCCCAGGGACTATCATGGCGAAAAAGATCATCGGTTACATCAAGCTGCAGATTCCTGCAGGCAAGGCGAACCCCTCGCCGCCGGTCGGCCCGGCCTTGGGTCAGCGCGGCCTGAACATCATGCAGTTCGTCAAGGAATTCAACGCGGCGACGCAGCAGATGGAGCCCGGCACCCTGACCCCGGTGGTGATCACGGCCTTCTCCGACCGCACTTTCTCCTTCGTCACCAAAACCCCGCCCAACACCTACTTCCTGCTGAAGGCGGCGAAGATCGAGAAGGGCAGCACGACGCCGGGCAAGGGCCCGAATGTCGGCCGGGTGACCAAGACCCAGTTGCGCGAGATCGCCGCGGTGAAGATGAAGGACATGAACGCCAACGACGTGGAGGCCGCGGTGCGCATGCTCGCCGGCTCGGCCCGCGCGATGGAGCCTCACCGTGGTGGAGGGCTGAGCCATGGCCAAGCAGGGCAAGCGCCTGAAGGCGATCTACGCCGGCTTCGACCGCGACGCGGTCGTGCCGCTGGTCCAGGCCATCGGCCTGGCCAAGGCCAACGCGAAGGCGAAGTTCGACGAGACGATCGAGATCTCGATGAATCTCGGCATCGACCCGCGCCATGCCGACCAGATGGTCCGCGGCGTCGTCGGCCTGCCGAACGGCACCGGCAAGACCGTGCGCGTCGGCGTCTTCGCCCGTGGCGCCAAGGCCGAGGAGGCGCTGGCCGCCGGCGCCGATGTGGTCGGCGCGGATGAGCTGGCCGCCGCGGTGCAGGAAGGCAAGATCGAGTTCGACCGCTGCATCGCCACGCCGGACATGATGGGCCTGGTGGGCCGGCTGGGTAAGATCCTCGGCCCGCGCGGGCTGATGCCGAACCCGCGGCTCGGCACCGTCACCATGGACGTCAAGGGCGCGGTCACCGCGGCCAAGGCCGGCCAGGTCGAGTTCCGTGCCGAGAAGGCCGGCATCGTGCATGCCGGCATCGGCAAGGCCTCGTTCGAGGAGGGCCAGCTGCTCGAGAATGCGCGGGCCTTCATCGAGGCGATCCAGCGCGCCAAGCCGACCGGCGCCAAGGGTACCTACGTGAAGAAGGTGGCCGTGAGCTCCTCGATGGGCCCCGGCGTGAAGGTGGACGTGGCGAGCCTCGCCTCCGCCTGATCAGGTCCGATAACCGAAGGGCCACAGGCCCGGAGGTCTGAATCGGCCCTGGCATTCGGGTCCGATTACCGAAGGGCCGCAAGCCCTGAGGTCTTGATCGGCCCTGCAAAGATACGCCCGCCGCAAGGCGGGCGGGCAGGGAGGGCTGGTCCCTCCCCGAAACCTGTCCGAGACCGCGCGCAGCCCCCAGGGTTCTCCCTTTGGGTGCTTTGATGGAGCTTGCTCCGCCAGCGGTAGACGGGGTGCCGAGGAATTCGTGCCGCGCCGGGCCTGGCCTGGTCGGCACGCATGGCTTGGTGGTCCGGCTCAGACAGGCGAACCAGGGCCTGCCGCCATCAGGGCGGCGGGCCCGCGTGTGAACCGGCCGGAGCCCCTCCACAAGGCGCCGGTCATCGTTGGAGACGGGATTTGGACCGCACGGAAAAGCGCGAGTTCATCGCCCACCTCGCCACGGTGTTCGCCGATACCTCCTTCGTGCTCGTCGCCCAGAACAAGGGTCTGACGGTCGCGGAAGTGAGCAATCTGCGCCGCCGCATGCGCGATGCTGGTGCGACGTACAAGGTCGCGAAGAACCGGCTGGCCACCCTCGCCCTCGACGGCACCCGCTTCCAGGGCGTTGCGCCGCTGCTGAAGGGACCGACCGCGCTTGCGTGGGCCCGGGACCCGGTGGCCGTGGCGAAAACGGCCGTGGAGTTCGCCAAGGGGAACGACAAGTTCGTGATCCTGGGCGGGGCGCTCGGCGTGCAGACCCTCACCCCCGATGGGGTGAAGGCACTGTCCGAGCTGCCCTCGCTCGACGCCCTGCGGGCGCAGATCCTGGGTCTGATCCAGACCCCGGCGACGCGGATCGCGGGCGTGCTGCAGGCCCCTGGCTCGCAGCTGGCGCGGGTGTTCAGTGCCTTCGCGAAGAAGGACGAGGCTGAGGCCGCCTAAGGGGACGCAAGTCTGCCGGACCGAGTGTGTAACCAGGGCGGGTCGCTTTGAAAGACCAAGCGTGGCCCTGGGTGTTGCAAACACCAAGCCAAGCCATTAGATCAAGAGGTACACAGACATGGCCGAACTCGCAAAGCTCGTCGAGGAGCTCTCCAGCCTGACCGTCCTGGAAGCCGCTGAGCTCTCCAAGATGCTGGAAGAGAAGTGGGGCGTTTCCGCCGCGGCTCCGGTCGCGGTGGCGGCGGCGCCGGCTGCTGGCGGTGGCGCCGCGGCGGCGCCGGCCGAGGAGCAGACGGAATTCACCGTCACGCTGACCGCGGCCGGCGACAAGAAGATCAACGTGATCAAGGAGATCCGTACCATCACCGGTCTCGGGCTGAAGGAAGCCAAGGACCTGGTCGAAGGTGCGCCGAAGGTCATCAAGGAGAGCGCCTCCAAGGACGACGCGGCGAAGATCAAGAAGGTCCTGGAAGAGAACGGGGCGACCGTCGAAGTCAAGTAAGGTCGCCTTCAGGCTATCCCCCGGGGGCGGCAGTCCGTCGCCGTCCCCGGGATCCAGACTGCGGAGGTACGGGCGGGAACCCTTCGGGTTGCCGTCCGCGCTTCCGTTTCTGCGCTTCGCGGCGCCCCGCCGCGGGCACGGGAAATGGGGCGGACAGGATTTTGGTAAGCGCCGGGCAGCGCGGCCGGTTTGGCGCTGCGACGGGCGGAAGGGATACGGGACAGGCATGAACGCTATCACGAAGTCGTTCACCGGGCGCAAGCGCATCCGCAAGAGCTTCGGCCGGCTGCCCGAGGTGGCGCCGATGCCGAACCTCATCGATGTGCAGAGGGCTTCCTACGAGGCCTTCCTCCAGATGGAGGTGAACCCCGACCGCGCGGCTGCATGCCGGGCTGCAGGAAGTGTTCAAGTCCGTCTTCCCGATCGACGACTTTGCGGGCCGGGGCCGGCTGGAATTCGTCCAGTACGAGCTCGAGGAGCCGAAATACGACGTTGAGGAATGCATCCAGCGCGGGCTGACCTTCGCCGCGCCGCTCAAGGTCCGCCTCCGTCTGATCGTCTGGGACGTGGATGAGGACACGGGTTCTCGTTCCGTTCGGGACATCAAGGAGCAGGACGTCTACATGGGCGACATGCCCCTGATGACGGACAACGGCACCTTCATTATTAACGGCACCGAGCGCGTCATCGTTTCCCAGATGCACCGCAGCCCGGGCGTCTTCTTCGACCACGACAAGGGCAAGACCTACAGCAGCGGCAAGTACCTGTTCGCCGCCCGCGTCATCCCCTATCGCGGCTCCTGGCTCGACTTCGAATTCGACGCCAAGGACATCTGCTACGTCCGCATCGACCGTAAGCGGAAGCTGCCGGCCTCGACCCTGCTGCTCGCGCTCGACAGCGCCGCCACCGAGGCGAAGCGGGTGGAGAAGGGCGCCACCGCGCTCGAGCCGAACGAGATCCGCGGCATGGATGCCGAGGAGATCCTGAACGAGTTCTACGGCCAGGTCGCCTTCACCCGCGGCGCAAAGGGCTGGTCGCGCCCCTTCGACCCGGACGCCTTCCGTGGCGTGAAGCTGCAGGAGCCACTGATCGACGCCCGCACCGGCGAGGTGGTGGCCGAGAAGGACACCAAGCTGACCCCGCGCGCGGCGCGCAAGATTGCCGAGGGCGGCACGACGGAAGTGCTGGTCGGCCGCGCCGACCTGCTCGGCCGCTTCGTGGCCGAGGACCTGGTGGACATGAACACCGGCGAGATCTGGGCCGAGGCCGGCGAGGAGCTGACCGAGGCGAAGCTCGGCGTGATCGAGAATGCCGGCATCGAGCGCCTTCCGACGCTGGCGATCGACCAGTCGGTCGGGCCCTGGATCCGCAACACCCTGACGGTCGACAAGAACACCAACCGCGACGAAGCGCTGATGGACATCTACCGGGTCATGCGCCCGGGCGAGCCGCCGACGCCGGAGACCGCGGAGACCCTGTTCCGCGGGCTGTTCTTCGACGGCGAGCGCTATGCACCTGTCCTCGGTGGGGCGGGTCAAGATGAACATGCGCCTCGGCTTCTCGGCCGAGGAAGTGCCGGACACCATCCGCACGCTGCGCAAGCAGGACATCATCGCCACCGTCCGCGTGCTGCTGGATCTGAAGGATGGCCGCGGCCAGATCGACGACATCGACAACCTCGGCAACCGCCGGGTGCGTTCGGTCGGCGAGCTGATGGAGAACCAGTACCGCGTCGGCCTGCTGCGCATGGAGCGCGCGATCAAGGAGCGAATGGGGTCGGTCGATATCGACACCGTCATGCCGCATGACCTGATCAACGCGAAGCCGGCGGCGGCGGCGGTGCGGGAGTTCTTCGGCTCCAGCCAGCTCAGCCAGTTCATGGACCAGACCAACCCGCTGTCCGAGGTGACGCACAAGCGCCGCCTCTCGGCGCTTGGCCCGGGCGGCCTGACGCGCGAGCGCGCCGGTTTCGAGGTGCGCGACGTGCACCCGACGCATTACGGCCGCATCTGCCCGATCGAGACGCCGGAAGGCCCGAATATCGGCCTGATCAACTCGCTCGCCACCTTCGCCAAGGTGAACAAGTACGGCTTCATCGAGACGCCCTACCGCCTGGTGCGGGACGGCAAGATCGTCGGTGACCCGCGCTACCTCTCGGCGATGGAGGAGGAGCGGCTCGTCGTCGCCCAGGCCGATGCCGAGGTCGATGCCGATACCGGCGAGTTCAAGTCGGAGCTCGTCTCGGTCCGCCAGGGCGGCGACTTCCGCCTGGTGAAGCCGGAGGAGGTGACGGCGATCGACGTCTCGCCGAAGCAGCTAGTCTCGGTCGCCGCGGCGCTGATCCCGTTCCTCGAGAACGACGACGCCAACCGCGCGCTGATGGGCTCGAACATGCAGCGCCAGGCGGTGCCGCTGGTCCGCGCCGATGCGCCGTTGGTCGGCACCGGCATGGAAGCCGCGGTGGCGCGCGATTCTGGGCGCGACCATCGTCGCCAAGCGCGACGGCGTGGTGGACAGCATCGACGGCGCGCGCATCGTGGTACGGGCGACCGGCGACGACGGCACCACGCGTGGTGTCGACATCTACCGTCTCCGCAAGTTCCAGCGCTCCAACCAGTCCACCTGCATCAACCAGCGCCCGCTGGTGAAGGTGGGTGACGGCGTCCGCACCGGCGAGATCATCGCCGACGGCCCGTCGACGGAGCTGGGCGAGCTGGCGCTCGGGCGGAACGTGCTCGTCGCCTTCATGCCCTGGAACGGCTACAACTTTGAAGACTCGATCCTCATCTCCGAGCGGATCGCGCGCGACGACGTCTTCACCTCGATCCATATCGAGGAGTTCGAGGTCATGGCCCGCGACACCAAGCTGGGCCAGGAGGAAATCACCCGCGACATCCCGAACGTCGGCGAGGAGGCGCTGCGCAACCTCGACGAGGCCGGCATCGTCTATATCGGCGCCGAGGTGCAGCCGGGCGACATCCTGGTCGGCAAGGTGACGCCGAAGGGTGAATCGCCGATGACGCCGGAGGAGAAGCTCCTCCGCGCGATCTTCGGCGAGAAGGCCTCCGACGTCCGCGACACCTCGCTGAAGCTGCCGCCTGGCGTCGCCGGCACCATCGTCGACGTCCGCGTCTTCAGCCGCCGCGGGGTCGACAAGGACGAGCGCGCCATGGCGATCGAGCGGGCCGAGATCGAGCGCGCTCGCCAAGGACCGCGACGACGAAAAGCTGATCCAGGAGCGGTCTTTCCACAGCCGGCTGCGCGAGCGGCTGCTGAACCGCCGGGCCTCGGGCGGCTTCCGCGGCGTGAAGGCCGGCACCGTCATCACCGACGAGGTGCTGGAGCAGTTCGCCAAGGCCACCTGGCGCCAGATCGGCGTGCAGGACGATGCGGCGATGGTCGAGATCGAGGCGCTGAAGCGGGAGTTCGACGCCGCCGTCGAGCGGCTGCAGAAGCGCTTCGAGAGCAAGGTCGAGAAGCTGCAGCGCGGCGACGAGCTGCCGCCCGGCGTGATGAAGATGGTCAAGGTCTTCGTCGCGGTGAAGCGGAAGCTGCAGCCGGGCGACAAGATGGCCGGCCGCCACGGCAACAAGGGCGTGGTCTCCCGCGTCGTGCCGGTGGAGGACATGCCCTTCCTCGAGAACGGCACCTCGGTCGACATCGTGCTGAACCCGCTCGGCGTGCCGTCGCGGATGAATGTCGGGCAGATTCTCGAGACCCATCTCGGCTGGGCCTGCGCGACGCTCGGCCGTCAGGTCGGCGAGATGGTCGAGGAATACCGCCGGTCGGGCGCCATGCGCGACGAGCTGATGGAGCATCTCCGCACCACCTATGGTGAGGAGATCTTCCAGCGCGACATCGCGCCGATGGACGACGACCAGCTGATCGAGCTGGCGGAGAACCTGAAGAAGGGCATCCCGATCGCGACGCCCGTCTTCGACGGCGCCCGGATGGCCGACATCGAGGGCATGCTGACCCGGGCGGGGCTCGACACCTCCGGCCAGGTCTGGCTGACCGATGGCCGCACCGGCGAGGTCTTCGAGCGCAAGGTGACCGTCGGCATCATCTACATGCTGAAGCTGCATCACCTGGTGGACGACAAGATCCACGCCCGCTCCATCGGCCCCTACTCGCTGGTCACCCAGCAGCCGCTGGGCGGCAAGGCGCAGTTCGGCGGCCAGCGCTTCGGCGAGATGGAGGTCTGGGCGCTGGAAGCCTATGGCGCCGCCTATACCCTGCAGGAGATGCTGACGGTGAAGTCGGACGACGTCTCCGGCCGTACCAAGGTCTACGAGGCCATTGTCCGCGACCAGGACAACTTCGAGGCCGGCATCCCCGAGAGCTTCAACGTCCTGGTGAAGGAGCTGAAGTCGCTCGGCCTCAACGTCGATCTCGAGACCCGCGGCAACTGACCGCGACGCCCCGGGGGCCAAGCCCCGGGGCAGCCCCCTATCGGATGCGCGGCCGCCCCTTTCGCGGGCGGCAGGCTGGACCACAAGGAAGGCCGCATGAACGAGCTGATGAAGATCCTGGGCCAGACCGGCCAGGCGATGACCTTCGACCAGATCAAGATCTCCATTGCCAGCCCGGAGCAGATCCGCTCCTGGAGCTATGGCGAGATCAAGAAGCCCGAGACGATCAATTACCGCACCTTCAAGCCGGAGCGGGACGGGCTCTTCTGCGCCCGGATCTTCGGGCCGATCAAGGACTACGAGTGCCTCTGCGGCAAATACAAGCGGATGAAGTTCCGCGGCATCATCTGCGAGAAGTGCGGCGTGGAAGTCACGCTGGCCAAGGTCCGGCGCGAGCGCATGGGCCATATCGAGCTGGCCAGCCCCGTCGCCCATATCTGGTTCATGAAGTCGCTGCCCAGCCGCGTCGGCCTGATGGTCGACATGTCGCTGAAGGAGCTCGAGAAGGTTCTCTATTTCGAGAGCTACGTCGTCCTCGAGCCTGGCCTGACGGACCTGAAGCTGCACCAGCTTCTGACCGAGGACCAGTACCAGACCAAGATGGACGAGTTCGGCGAAGACGCCTTCACCGTCGGCATCGGCGCCGAGGCGGTGAAGCAGATGCTGACCGGGATCGACTCCAACAAGGAGGCGACCCGGCTGCGCGTCGAGCTGAAGGAGACCACCTCCGAGGCGAAGCGCAAGAAGCTGGTCAAGCGGCTGAAGCTGATCGAGGCCTTCGCTGAATCGGGCGCGCGGCCGGACTGGATGATCCTTGGCGTCATTCCGGTGATCCCGCCTGAGCTCCGCCCGCTTGTGCCGCTCGACGGCGGTCGCTTCGCGACCTCGGACCTGAACGACCTGTACCGCCGCGTCATCAACCGGAACAACCGGCTGAAGCGGCTGATCGAGCTGCGCGCCCCGGACATCATCGTCCGGAACGAGAAGCGCATGCTGCAGGAGGCCGTCGACGCCCTGTTCGACAACGGCCGCCGCGGCCGCGCCATCACGGGTGCCAACAAGCGGCCGCTGAAGTCGCTGTCCGACATGCTGAAGGGCAAGCAGGGCCGCTTCCGGCAGAACCTGCTCGGCAAGCGCGTCGACTATTCCGGCCGTTCGGTCATCGTCGTCGGGCCCGAGCTCAAGCTGCACCAGTGCGGCCTGCCGAAGAAGATGGCGCTCGAGCTGTTCAAGCCCTTCATTTACTCGAAGCTCGAGAAGTACGGCCACGCCACCACCATCAAGGCCGCCAAGCGGATGGTGGAGAAGGAGCGGCCGGAGGTGTGGGACATCCTTGAGGAGGTGATCCGCGAGCACCCGGTCATGTTGAACCGGGCGCCCACGCTGCACCGCCTGGGCATCCAGGCCTTCGAGCCGATCCTGGTCGAGGGCAAGGCGATCCAGCTGCACCCGCTGGTCTGCACCGCATTCAACGCCGACTTCGACGGCGACCAGATGGCGGTGCACGTGCCGCTGTCGCTGGAAGCCCAGCTCGAAGCCCGCGTGCTGATGATGTCGACCAACAACATCCTTAGCCCGGCCAACGGCAAGCCGATCATCGTGCCGAGCCAGGACATCGTGCTCGGGCTCTATTATCTCAGCCTGGAGACGCCGGAATTTCGCGCCGCCGGGGCGCGGACCGAGGCGGTCCGCAGCCTGATCGCCAGCGCCGATGCGAAGCAGGGCAAGGACCTGACGGCTGAGGAACTGGAAGCGCTGAACTTCCGCCCGCAGGTCTATCGCGGCCTGGGCGAGGTCGAGCAGGCGCTGGCCGCCGGCGCGATCAGCCTGCATACGGCGATCCATGCCCGCGTCCCGGCGCCCAAGGAGCCGGGCGACAAGGCCATGGCAACGGTGCTGACCACCGCGGGCCGCCTGATGATGGGCGCCCTGCTGCCGGTCGACCCGCGCACGCCCTACAGCCTGATCAATCGGCAACTGACGAAGAAGTCGATCTCCGACGTCATCGACACGGTCTACCGGCATTGCGGCCAGAAGGAGAGCGTGATCTTCGCTGACCGGCTGATGGGGCTCGGCTTCCGCCAGGCGGCCAAGGCCGGCATCTCCTTCGGCAAGGACGACATGGTCATCCCGGACAGCAAGCCGGAGATGATCGGCAAGACCAAGGCCGAGGTGAAGGAGTTCGAGCAGCAGTACCTCGACGGCCTGATCACCGCCGGTGAGCGCTACAACAAGGTGGTCGACGCCTGGTCGCGCTGCACCGAGGAAGTCGCCCAGGCGATGATGAAGGAGATCTCGAAGCAGGAAGCGGGCAAGCCGACTAACTCGGTCTGGATGATGTCCCACTCCGGCGCTCGTGGGTCGCCGGCGCAGATGCGCCAGCTGGCCGGCATGCGTGGCCTGATGGCCAAGCCGTCAGGCGAGATCATCGAGCAGCCGATCATCAACTGCTTCAAGGAAGGCCTGACCGTGCTGGAGTACTTCAACTCCACCCACGGCGCCCGCAAGGGCCTGGCCGACACGGCGCTGAAGACGGCGAACTCGGGCTACCTGACGCGGCGCCTGGTCGACGTGGCGCAGGACTGCATCATCGTCGTGCCGGATTGCGGTACGGAGCGCGGCATCACCGTCCGGGCCGTGATGGACGGCGGCGAGGTCATCTCCTCGCTCTCCGAGCGGATCCTCGGCCGGACCTCGCAGCGCGACGTGCACGACCCGGCGACGGGCGAACTGCTGCTGCCCCGCAACACGCTGATCGAGGAGCCGGACGCCGAGCGCATCGAGAGCGCGGGCGTGGAGGAGATGTACATCCGCTCCGTCCTCACCTGCGACGCTGGCTCGGGCGTCTGCGGCCATTGCTACGGCCGTGACCTGGCGCGCGGCACGCCGGTGAACGTGGGCGAGGCGGTCGGCGTCATCGCCGCCCAGTCGATCGGCGAGCCAGGCACCCAGCTGACCATGCGCACATTCCACATTGGTGGCGCGGCGCAGCGTGGGGCCGAGCAGTCGGCGGTCGAGGCGACTTCGGATGGCACGGTGAAGATCGCCAACCGCAACGTCGTCGCCAACAGCTCCGGCGCTCCGATCGTGATGAGCCGCAATTGCGAGATCATCCTGAGCGACGCGCAGGGGCGCGAGCGGGCGTTACCGCGTGCCCTACGGCGCCCGGCTGCTGACGGATGAGGGGGCGGGGGTCACCCGCGGCCAAAAGCTGGCGGAGTGGGATCCCTTCACCCTGCCGATCATCACCGAGCGCGCGGGCACGCTGGAATTCGCCGACCTGATCGAGGGCGTCACCCTCTATGAGGAGACGGACGTCGTCACCGGCCTGTCTTCCAAGGTGGTGCGCGAGCCAGTCGACAAGGCGCGCAACGCCAACCTCCGGCCGCGGCTGCTGCTGCGCTCGGAGGACGGCCAGGTGCAGCAGTACTTCCTGCAGCCGGCCTCGGTGCTGAACGTCGAGAATGCCGGCGTGGTGAAGGCGGGCGACATCCTGGCCCGGCTGCCGCGCGAGCTCGAAGACCCGCGACATCACCGGCGGTCTGCCGCGGGTGGCGGAGCTGTTCGAGGCGCGGCGTCCGAAGGACCACGCGATCATCTCGGACATCGACGGCCGCGTCGAGTTCGGCAAGGACTACAAGGCGAAGCGGCGCATCCTGGTCGTTCCCGACCAGGTCGGCGACGAGCCGCCGGTACCGCGCGAGTACCTCGTGCCGAAGGGCAAGCATGTCTCGGTGCAGGAAGGCGACTACGTCAAGGCGGGCGACCCGCTGGTCGACGGGCCGCGCGTGCCGCACGACATCCTGCGCGTGCTGGGCGTGGAGGCGCTGGCGAACTACCTGGTCAACGAGATCCAGGACGTCTACCGGCTGCAGGGCGTGAAGATCAACGACAAGCATATCGAGGTCATCGTCCGGCAGATGCTGCAGAAGGTGGAGATCCTCGATGCCGGGGATACGACCTTCCTGATCGGCGAGCAGGTCGACCGGCTGGAATTCGAGGCCGAGAACGACAAGCGCCTGGCGGCGAAGGAGCGGCCCGCACGGGCCGAGCCGGTGCTGCAGGGCATCACCAAGGCCTCGCTGCAGACCACCAGCTTCATCAGCGCTGCCTCCTTCCAGGAGACGACGCGGGTGCTCACCGAGGCCGCAACGGCGGGCAAGGTGGATACGTTGGCGGGGCTCAAGGAGAACGTCATTGTCGGCCGGCTCATCCCGGCGGGCACGGGCTCCGTGATGAACCGCCTGCGGGCGCTGGCGGCGCAGCGCGACCGTACGCGCCTGCCGAACTCTCCGGCGCTGCCTGAGCCGGCGGGGCAGCAGGCGGCGGAGTAATCCCGCCGATATAGCATCGAGTTCGGCCGGGTTCCGCAAGGAGCCCGGCCTTTTTCTTAACCAAGCGCCGTGTCGCTTGACTCTGTGCCGGGTGGCTTGTAGTTAGCCGTCCCTTGGCACGGCCGGGCGCAGCGGCGTTCGGGATGTCAGGTGTTTGGTCCACAACGCTGCGCGTTCGGCACCGCGGCCCTTAGTTGGGGTTGCATCAGGTCGGGGGCAGGTCAGGGCGCCTGCAGGGGAGCTTGAAGCTCATCCTGCGGGCAGATTGTCCTTTGCGGCTACGGGACGGACGGACGGGATCTGAAGGGCGTCATGCCGACGATCAACCAGGCTCATCGCCCAGGGGCGCGAGCCGAACGCGAAGCGGAACAAAGTGCCTGCGCTGCAGGCCTGCCCGCAGAAGCGCGGCGTCTGCACGCGCGTCTATACGACCACGCCGAAGAAGCCGAACTCGGCCCTCCGTAAGGTTGCCAAGGTGCGCCTGACGAATGGCTATGAAGTGGTGAGCTACATTCCCGGCGAGGGGCACAATCTGCAGGAGCACTCGGTGGTGCTGATCCGGGGCGGTCGCGTGAAGGACCTTCCTGGAGTGCGCTACCACATCCTCCGCGGCGTGCTCGACACTCAGGGCATTGCCAAGCGTCGTCAGCGCCGGTCGCTGTACGGCGCGAAGCGGCCGAAATAAGGAGAGGCGCGGATGTCTCGCCGCCATAGCGCGCAGAAGCGCGAAGTCCTGCCGGACCCCAAGTTCGGCGATCTGGTGCTCAGCCGTTTCATGAACGTGCTGATGTACGACGGCAAGAAGAGCACCGCCGAGCGGATCGTCTATGCTGCCATGGACACGCTGAAGCGGCGTGCTCGGCCCGCAGGGCGACCTGCTGCGGCTGTTCCATGAGGCCATGGACAATGTGAAGCCGGCGGTCGAGGTCCGCAGCCGCCGTGTCGGTGGCGCGACCTACCAGGTGCCGGTTGAGGTTCGCCCCGAGCGACGGCAGGCGCTGGCGATCCGCTGGCTGATCGAGGCCTCGCGCAAGCGCGGCGAGAACACGATGGAAGAGCGTCTTTCCGGCGAGCTGATGGACGCGGCGAACAACCGCGGCACGGCTGTCAAGAAGCGCGAAGACACGCACCGGATGGCGGAGGCGAACAAGGCCTTCAGCCATTACCGCTGGTAACCGGATCGAAGGACGACGACGATGGCGAAGGCGAAATCCGAGCGGACGAAGCCGCACTGCAACATTGGGACGATTGGTCACGTTGACCACGGGAAGACGTCGCTGACGGCGGCGATCACCAAGGTCCTGGCTGAGACGGGCGGTGCGACCTTCACGGCCTATGACCAGATCGACAAGGCGCCGGAGGAGAAGGCGCGTGGGATCACGATCTCGACCGCGCATGTCGAGTACGAGACCACGAACCGGCACTACGCGCATGTGGACTGCCCGGGCCACGCCGACTACGTGAAGAACATGATCACGGGCGCGGCGCAGATGGACGGCGCGATCCTGGTGGTCTCGGCGGCGGACGGGCCGATGCCGCAGACGCGCGAGCACATCCTGCTGGCGCGCCAGGTCGGCGTGCCGGCGCTGGTGGTGTTCCTGAACAAGATGGACCTGGCCGATCCGGACCTGGTGGAGCTGGTGGAGATGGAGGTGCGCGAGCTGCTCTCCTCCTACAACTTCCCCGGCGACGACATCCCGATCATCAAGGGCTCGGCCAAGGTGGCGCTGGATGACGGCGACGCGGCGGTCGGCAAGAACTCGATCCTCGAGCTGATGGCGGCGGTGGATGCCTACATCCCGCAGCCGGAGCGTCCGCTGGACCGCGCCTTCCTGATGCCGATCGAGGACGTGTTCTCGATCTCCGGCCGCGGCACGGTGGTGACCGGGCGCGTCGAGACCGGCGTGGTGAAGGTGGGCGAGGAAGTCGAGATCGTCGGCCTGAAGGACACGGTGAAGTCGGTGGTGACCGGCGTCGAGATGTTCCGCAAGCTGCTGGACCAGGGCCAGGCCGGTGACAATGTCGGCGTGCTGCTGCGCGGCATCAAGCGCGAGGACGTGGAGCGCGGCCAGGTGCTGGCGAAGCCCGGCTCGATCAGCCCGCACACCGGCTTCAAGGCCGAGGCCTACATCCTGACGAAGGAAGAGGGCGGCCGGCACACGCCGTTCTTCACCAACTACCGGCCGCAGTTCTACTTCCGGACCACGGACGTGACCGGGATCGTGAAGCTGCCGGAAGGCGTCGAGATGGTGATGCCGGGCGACAACGTGGCGATGGATGTCGAGCTGATCGCGCCGATCGCCATGGACCAGGGCCTGCGCTTCGCTATCCGCGAGGGTGGCCGGACGGTCGGCGCCGGCGTCGTCGCCGCGATCACCGCCGACAAGCCGGCCGCGGCCAAGAAGTAAACGTCTAGCGCAAGGTTGGGTCCGTCTCCCATGGACAGCCAGAATATTCGCATCCGCCTCAAGGCGTTCGATCACCGCGTGCTGGATGGCAGCACGCGGGAGATCGTAAACACCGCGAAGCGGACGGGCGCACGGGTGCGCGGGCCTATCCCGCTGCCGACGGAGATCGAGCGGTTCACTGTGAACCGTTCGCCGCATGTCGACAAGAAAAGCCGTGAGCAGTTCGAGATCCGCACGCATCGCCGCCTGCTGGACATCGTCGACCCCACCCCGCAGACCGTGGACGCGCTGATGAAGCTCGACCTGGCCGCGGGCGTGGACGTCGAGATCAAGCTCTGAGCGGCAGGGGAGTTAGTTACCATGGCCGCCAAGACCGGCCGCACCGGCCTGATCGCCAGGAAGCTGGGCATGACCCGGCTGTTCAATGATGATGGCAGCACGGTTCCCGTGACTGTCCTACATTTGGACGAGGTGCGCGTTATCGCCCGCCGTGACGCCGAGAAGGATGGCTACGACGCCCTCCAGGTCGGCATCGGCCGGGCCAAGCCGAAGAACGTGACCCGCGCGAACCGCGGCCACTTTGCCAAGGCTGGCGTCGAAGCGCCGCTGAAGCTTGTCGAATTCCGGGTAGGCGCCGATGCGGTGGTCGATCTGGGCGCGAAGCTCGTCGGCGCGCATTTCGTCGCGGGCCAGAAGGTCGATGTCACCGGCATCAGCAAGGGCAAGGGTTTCGCCGGCGCCATGAAGCGGTGGAATTTCGCTGGCCTCGAGGCGTCGCACGGTGTCTCGGTCAGTCACCGCTCGCACGGCTCCACCGGCAACCGTCAGGATCCGGGCAAGACCTTCAAGAACAAGAAGATGGCAGGCCATCTCGGCCTCGAGCGCATCACCACCCAGAATCTGGTGGTGGCGGGCCATGACGCAGAGAAGGGCTTGCTGCTGATCAAGGGGGCCGTCCCGGGCTCGAAGGGCACCTATGTGCTGGTGCGTGACGCCGTGAAGCGCGCGCGCCACGCCGATGCGCCCTTCCCCGCGGCCGTGGCCTGAGGATAGATACGATGCAGGTTCCGGTCATCACGCTGGATAACGGCTCGGCAGGCGATATCGAACTGCCGGAGGCGCTGTTTGCCGCCTCTCCCCGCCCCGACATCATGGCGCGCGTCGTGCACTGGCAGCATGGCGAAGCGCCGTGCCGGCACGCACAAGGTCAAGGGCATGGGTGAGGTCTCCGGCACCACCAAGAAGCCCTATCGCCAGAAGGGTACGGGCAATGCCCGCCAGGGGTTCGCTGCGCGCGCCGCAGTTCCGCACCGGCGGCGTCGTCCATGGCCCGGTCGTACGCGACCATGGCTATTCGCTGAACAAGAAGGTCCGGCGGCTCGGCCTGATCTGCGCGCTCAGCCAGAAGGCGGCCGAGGGCAAGCTGATCGTGCTCGACGCGGCCTCCGCCGGCGCGGCGCCCAAGACGGGCGCCCTGGCGAAGCAGCTGAAGGCGCTCGGCTGGAAGAGCGCGCTGGTGGTGGACGCGACGGTCGACGAGGGCTTCGGCCGCGTCGTCCGCAACCTGCCTCATGTGCAGGTGCTGCCGACCATGGGCGCCAATGTCTATGACATCCTGAAGCACGATGTCCTCGCGGTGACCCGCGCCGGCGTCGAGGCCCTGAAGGAGCGCCTGGCATGAGCGCGGCAACCACCCGCCCCATCCTCTCCAAGGAGAAGATGTACCAGACCATCCTGTCGCCGCTGGTGACGGAGAAGGCGACCGCCCTCTCCGAGCAGAACCAGTTTGTCTTCCGCGTCTCGCTCGAGGCCACCAAGCCCGAGATCAAGGCGTCGGTCGAGGCGCTGTTCGGCGTGAAGGTGCTGGACGTCAACACCCTGGTGGTGAAGGGCAAGACCAAGCGCTTCAAGGGCCGCCCCGGCCAGCGCTCGGACTGGAAGAAGGCGATGGTGAAGCTGGCCGACGGCCAGAGCATCGACCTCACGACGGGACTCGCGTGACGCCATGGCTCTGAAGAACTTCAACCCGGTCACCCCCAGCTCGCGCGGCACGATTCTCGTCAAGCGCGACGAGCTGTGGAAGGGCAAGCCGGTCAAGCAGCTGACCGAAGGCAAGTCGCATTCGGGCGGCCGCAACAACCATGGCCGCACCACGGTCCGGTTCCGCGGCGGCGGACACAAGCAGACCTACCGCATCGTCGACTTCACCCGTCGCGCCAAGCTGGGCGTGGCCGCGGTGGTCGAGCGGCTGGAATACGACCCGAACCGCACCTCCTGGATCGCCCTGCTGAAGTACCAGGATGGCGAGCTGGCCTACATCATCGCGCCGCAGCGGCTCAAGGCTGGCGACCAGGTGGTGGCGGCCGAGCGCGCCGACATCAAGCCGGGCAACGCGATGCCGCTGGCCGCCATCCCGGTCGGCACCATCATCCACAACGTGGAGATGAAGCCGGGCGCGGGCGGCAAGATCGCCCGCTCGGCCGGCACCTACGTGCAGCTGGTCGGCAAGGATGCCGGCTATGCCCAGGTCAAGCTGTCCTCCGGCGAGGTCCGCACGGTCCGCGCCGAGTGCATGGCGACGATCGGCGCGGTGTCGAACCCGGACAACTCCAACCAGCAGCTCGGCAAGGCCGGGCGTTCCCGCTGGCTGGGCAGGCGCCCGCATCAGCGCGGCGTGGTGATGAACCCGGTCGACCACCCGCATGGTGGTGGCGAGGGCCGGACCTCGGGCGGCCGTCATCCGGTCACGCCCTGGGGCAAGCCGACCAAGGGTGCGAAGACGCGCAACAACAAGCGGACGGACGGTCTCATTGTCCGTCGCCGCCACGCGACGAAGGGCTGATCGCGATGCCGCGCAGCGTATGGAAGGGGCCGTTTGTCGACGGTTACCTGCTTGCCAAGGCGGAGGCCTCCCGGGCTTCGACGCGCAACGAGGTCATCAAGATCTGGTCGCGTCGCAGCACGATCCTGCCGCAGTTCGTTGGCCTCACCTTCGGGGTCTACAACGGGAAGAAGTTCATCCCGGTGCAGGTCTCGGAGAACATGGTCGGCCACAAGTTCGGCGAGTTCTCGCCGACGCGGACCTTCACCGGGCACTCGTCCGACAAGAAGGCGAAGCGGGGCTGATCCGATGAGCAAGCCGAAGCACGAGCGCTCGCTCGCCGAAACCGAGGCGCAGGCCGTCACGAAGAACATTCGTGTCAGCCCGCGCAAGCTGAACCTGGCTGCGGGGCTCATCCGCGGCCGCCGGGCCGCCGATGCCGTCGCCACGCTGACCTTCAGCAAGCGACGCATCGCGCAGACCGTCAAGAAGACGTTGGAGAGCGCCATCGCCAACGCGGAGAACAACCACCAGCTAGATGTCGATCAGCTGGTCGTCTCTCGCGTCGAGGTCGGCCGGTCCCAGGTCATGAAGCGCTTCCACGCCCGCGGCCGCGGCCGCTCCTCGCGCGTCGAGAAGTGGTTCAGCCACCTGAAGATCATCGTGGCCGAACAGCCGGCGACCGCTCCGGCCCAGCAGGAGGCCGCGTAACATGGGTCACAAAGTCAATCCTATCGGCTTCCGGCTCGGCATCAATCGGACCTGGGATAGCCGCTGGTTCGCTGATGCCGACTATTCCCGGCTGCTGCATGAAGACCTGAAGCTGCGCGAGACGCTGCGCACCCGCCTGAAGGGCGCCGGTGTCAGCCGTGTCGTGATCGAGCGCCCGGCGAAGAAGCCGCGCGTGACGATCCACGCCGCCCGGCCTGGCGTCGTCATCGGCAAGAAGGGCGCCGATATCGAGAACCTGCGCAAGGACATGGCTAAGCTCGCCGGCGCCGAGGTCTCGCTGAACATCGTCGAGATCCGCAAGCCGGAGATCGACGCGACGCTGGTGGCCGAGAACATCGCCCAGCAGCTCGAGCGCCGGGTCGCCTTCCGCCGCGCCATGAAGCGCGCGGTGCAATCAGCCATGCGCCTCGGCGCCGGCGGCATCCGGATCAACTGCGGCGGTCGCCTCGGCGGCGCCGAGATCGCCCGGATGGAATGGTACCGCGAAGGTCGCGTGCCGCTGCATACGCTGCGCGCGGATATCGATTACGGCGTGGCGACCGCGAAGACCACCTACGGCACCTGCGGCGTGAAGGTCTGGATCTTCAAGGGTGAGATCCTGGCGCACGACCCGATGGCGCAGGACCGGCGCGCCGCCGAGCAGGCGCCGCAGCGCTGAGGGATGATGTGAGATGCTGCAACCCAAGCGCACGACGTTTCGCAAGGCCCACAAGGGTCGTATCAAGGGCATCGCCAAGGGCGGCTTCACGCTGTCCTTCGGCGGCTTCGGCCTGAAGGCATTGGAGCCGGAGCGGGTGACCGCCCGGCAGATCGAGGCGGCCCGCCGCGCGATCACCCGTGCCATGAAGCGCCAGGGCCGCGTGTGGATCCGGATCTTTCCGGATGTGCCCGTGTCCACCAAGCCGGCCGAGGTCCGTATGGGCTCCGGCAAGGGCGCGCCCGAATACTGGGTGGCGCGGATTAAGCCAGGCCGCATCATGTTTGAGATTGACGGCGTGTCGCTTGACACCGCCAAGGAGGCGCTGACGCTCGGCGCCGCCAAGCTGCCGATCAAGACCAAGATCGTGCAGCGCCTGGGCGCGGAGGCCTGAGGCCATGACGAAGATCGTTGACATCCGCGCCAAGACCGCGGATGAGCTCCAGACACAGCTCCTCGACCTCCGGAAGGAGCAGTTCAATCTGCGCTTCCAGCGCGCGACCGGCCAGCTCGAGGCGACCGGCCGCGTGAAGGTGGTGCGGCGCGACATCGCGCGTATCAAGTTCGTCCTGCACGAGCGCAAGCGCTCGGCAGCTTCTCAACCCAAGCCTTAAAGGGGAGACCGGCGGCTATGCCGAAACGCGTCCTCACGGGCCGGGTGGTCAGCGACAAGATGGACAAGACGGTCACCGTTCTTGTCGAGCGTCGCGTGATGCACCCGCTCTATAAGAAGTTCATCCGGCGTTCGAAGAAGTACGCCGCGCACGACGAAGCCAACCTCTGCAAGGAAGGCGACCTGGTGCAGATCGAGGAGTGCCCGCCGATCTCCAAGCGCAAGGCTTGGCAGGTCGTGCAGCGCAATGGCGCGCCCCTCGCTGAAGGGGCTGCGGCATGATCGCGGTCGAAGCCAACCTCGACGTGGCCGACAACTCCGGCGCGCGCCGGGTCCAGTGCATCAAGGTGCTGGGCGGCTCCAAGCGCAAGACTGCCTCGGTCGGCGACGTGATTGTCGTCTCGATCAAGGAGGCGATCCCGCGCGCCAAGGTCAAGAAGGGCGAGGTCCATCGCGCCGTTATCGTCCGCACCGCCTATCCGGTGCGGCGTATCGACGGCACGGCGATCCGCTTCGACAACAATGCCGCGGTGCTGATCAACAAGGCGGGCGAGCCGATCGGCACCCGCATCTTCGGGCCGGTGGTGCGCGAGCTGCGGGCGAAGAAGTACATGAAGATCATCTCGCTGGCGCCGGAGGTCCTGTAAGACCATGGCGGCGAAGATCAAGAAGGGTGACCGGGTCCAGATCCTGGCCGGTCGCGACAAGGGCAAGCGCGGTGAGGTGCTCGCCGTGAACCCGAGCGAAGAGCGTGCCCTGGTGCAGGGCGTGAACCTGGTGAAGCGCCACCGGAAGCCGCAGGGGATGAATCAGCCCGGCGGCATCCAGGAGAAGGAAGCGCCGATCCACCTGTCCAACCTGGCGCTGATCGACCCGAAGTCCGACAAGCCGACCCGCGTTGGGTTCAAGCTGTTGGACGACGGCAAGAAAGTGCGCGTGGCGAAGCCCTCGGGCGAGGTGCTTGACGCATGAGCGATTCGAAGAAGAAGGCCGGCGGCAAGGCCCCGGCCGGCAAGAAGCAGGACACGGCGAAGAAGCCGGAGGTCGGCGGCGGCGGCGAGGGTCGCGTGCAGTCGACGCCGGCGAAGGCCGGCAAGGCCGCCGCGTCGCCTGCCGAGAAGCCGCGCCTCGCGGTGGTGTATGCCGAGACGATCCGGCAGAAGCTGGTCGAGGAGTTCGGCTACAAGAACCCGATGGAAGTGCCCAAGCTGACGAAGATCGTCATCAACATGGGCGTGGGCGAGGCGGCGGGCGACCAGAAGAAGCTCGACGCCGCGGTTGCGGACCTGACGGCGATCGCCGGCCAGCGGCCGGTGCGGACCAAGGCGAAGAAGGCCATTGCGGGCTTCAAGATCCGCGAAGGCCAGCTCATTGGCTGCAAGGTCACGCTGCGCAAGGCGCGGATGTACGAGTTCCTCGATCGCCTCGTGACCGTGGCCATGCCGCGGGTTCGGGACTTCCGGGGCCTGCCTGCGAACAAGGGCTTCGACGGCCGTGGCAACTTCGCCATGGGCATGAAGGAGCAGATCGTGTTCCCCGAAATCAACTACGATCGGGTCGACACGGTGCGCGGCATGGACATCCAGTTCGTCACCACGGCGAAGACCGACAAGGAAGCCAAGGCGCTGCTGAAGGCGTTCCAGCTTCCTTTCCAGAACTGATCTTGGAAGACCGCCCGCGGCATGCCGCGGGAGCAGGTTCCGGAGGATAAAATCGAATGGCCAAGACTTCGGCAATCGAGAAGAACAAGCGCCGCGCGAAGCTCAGCGCGGTGCATGCCTCGAAGCGTGCCACGCTGAAGGGTATCGTGATGGATCGCAGCCTGCCGGTCGAGGATCGCTTCGACGCGACCTTGAAGCTGGCCCAGTTGCCCCGCAATGGCGCGAAGGTTCGCGTGCGCCTTCGTTGCGAGCTGACCGGCCGTCCGCGCGGCAACTACCGCAAGTTCAAGCTCAGCCGGAACATGCTGCGGGATCTCGCCAATTCTGGCCAGATCCCCGGCGTGACCAAGGCGAGCTGGTAAGGAGGGCTGGCCATGTCGCTATCCGATCCGCTCGGGGACATGCTCACCCGTATCCGCAACGCCCAGCGGGCCCGGCAGACGCGTTGCGTCGCCCCGGCCAGCCGGTTGCGGACCGATGTGCTGGACGTGCTGAAGCGCGAGGGATTCATCCGCGCCTGGCGTGTCGAGCAGGACCGTCCCGGCGTCAGCCGCATCGAGATCGAGCTGAAGTATTCCGAGGGCGAGCCTGCCATCAAGGAGATCACCCGCATCTCCAAGCCCGGCCGGCGCGTCTATTCGAAGATCAAGGAGCTGCCGAAGTACTACAACGGCCTCGGCATCTCAATCCTGTCCACCCCTCGCGGGGTGATGAGCGACAATGAGGCCCGCGCTGCCAATGTTGGCGGCGAAGTCCTCTGCCGCGTGTTCTGAGGGAGGGAGAGAGCATGTCGCGCGTCGGCAAATATCCCGTCCCGGTTCCGGCTGGCGTCCAGGTGGCGCTGCAGGGGCGGACCGTGGTCGCCAAGGGCAAGCTGGGTGAGCTCAAGCTCCCCCTGACGGACGAAGTGGACGTGGAGATCGAGGGCTCCCAGGTCGCGGTGAAGCCGCGCCGGGACGACCGCCGGTCCCGTACCATGTGGGGCACCACCCGCAGCCTGATCAACGGCATGTGCATCGGCGTCTCCACCGGCTTCACCAAGTCGATGGAAATCACCGGCACCGGCTACCGCGCCGCGGTCCAGGGCAAGGACCTGGTCCTGGCGCTGGGCTTCAGCCACGAGGTCCGCTACCCGATCCCGGAAGGGATCACCATCGTCTGCGAGCGCCCGACGGCCGTGAAGGTCAGCGGTGCGGACAAGCAGCGGGTGGGCCAGGTGGCCGCCGAGATCCGGGCCTATCGCGGTCCCGAGCCCTACAAGGGTAAGGGCGTCCGCTACACCGATGAGCAGATCCTCCGGAAGGAGGGTAAGAAGAAGTAATGGCCGCAAAGCTCTCATTGCAGGCGCGCCGCCGGTCCCGGCTGCGCTACCAGCTCAAGCTGAAGTCGGGTGGCCGTCCGCGGCTCTCGATCTTCCGCTCTGGCAAGCACATCTATGCGCAGGTGATCGACGACACGCAGGGGCGCACTCTCGCCGCTGCCTCCTCGATCGAGAAGGAGCTGCGCGACAGCCTGAAGACCGGAGCGGACAAGGATGCCGCGACGGTCGTCGGCAAGCGCGTGGCCGAGCGGGCGCTTGCCGCCGGCGTGACCGCGGTCGTCTTCGATCGCGGGCCCTACCTGTATCATGGCCGGGTCAAGGCCCTGGCCGACGCCGCCCGCGAGGGCGGGCTGTCGTTCTGAGGATCTCATAATGGCACGTACCCCTCATAGCGGCGGCGGCGGCGAGCATGGCGGCGAAGGCGGCGATCGCCGCCGTGGCCGCGGGCGTGACCGTGGCGGCGAGAACCGGCAGGAGCGGACGGACGGCGACGAGCTGAAGGACAAGCTCGTCACCATCAACCGCGTCGCCAAGGTGGTCAAAGGCGGCCGGCGTTTCAGCTTCGCGGCGCTCGTCGTCGTGGGCGACCAGAAGGGCCGGGTGGGCTGGGGCGCCGGCAAGGCGCGCGAGGTGCCCGAAGCGATCCGCAAGGCGACCGAGCAGGCGAAGCGGACCATGATCCGCGTGCCGATGCGGGAAGGCCGGACGCTGCACCACGACGTCATCGGCGAGTTCGGCGCCGGCCGGGTCATCCTGCGGGCGGCCCCCGCCGGTACCGGCATCATCGCCGGCGGCCCGATGCGCGCGATCTTCGAGACGCTGGGCATGGGCGATGTCGTGGCCAAGTGCCTCGGCTCGACCAACCCGCACAACATGATCAAGGCGACCTTCGCGGCGCTGACCCGTTCGACCAGCCCCCGGGCGGTCGCGGCGCGGCGCGGCAAGAAGGTGTCGGACCTGCTTGGCCCCCGCAAGGACCAGGCTCCGGCCGAGGCCGCCGCGGCGGAGGCTGCCAATGTCTGACGTGAAGAAGACCGTGAAGGTGACCCAGACCGGGTCGCCGATCGGCCGCAAGCCGGGGCAGCGCGAGACGCTGATCGGCCTCGGCCTCAACAAGATGCACCGCTCGCGGGAGCTGGAGGATACCCCTTCGGTCCGCGGCATGATCCGGAAGGTCGCCCACTTGGTGAAGGTGGACGATACCCCCGGGACTGGTGGGTGACATGAAGCTCAACGATATCCGCGACAACGACGGCGCGCGCTACAAGTCCAAGCGCCTCGGCCGGGGCATCGGCTCCGGCAAGGGCAAGACCTCGGGCAAGGGCGTGAAGGGCCAGAAGGCGCGCGAGGGCGTCTCCCTGAACGGCTTCGAAGGCGGCCAGCTGCCGATCTACCGCCGGCTGCCGAAGCGTGGCTTCGTCAACATCTTCCGCAAGGAATATGCGCCGATCAACCTCGGCACGCTGACCAAGGCGATCGCTGACGGCCGCTTGGCGGCGGGCGAGACGATCACCGAGGACACGCTGCGGGCGGCGGGGCTGATCCGCACCGGCGGCAAGATCGTCGGCGTCCGCCTGCTGGCGAATGGCGAGATTGCCCAGGCGGTGAACATCACCGTCTCCGGCGCTTCCGCCGCCGCCATCGCGGCAGTCGAGGCCGCTGGCGGCACGGTGACGCTGCCGGCTCCGAAGGCCGAGGCTCCGGCCGAGGCCTGACGCTTGCCGCCCGGCAGGGCGGGGGCTACCTAGTCAGGAATCGTGGCTGCGGCGCCACGGCCGGGGGCTCGCCCCCGGTTGCTGGCGCCGTTGCCGTGTGGAGGGTTCGCAGTCCCATGGCCTCCGCCGCCGAACAGCTCGCGGCCAATCTCAACCTTGGCGTCCTGTCCAAGGCCACCGAGCTCAAGAAGCGCATCTGGTTCACCCTGGGGGCGCTGATCGTCGTCCGCATCGGCACCTACGTGCCGGTGCCCGGCGTCGATGCCGCCGTGATGGGCGAGATCCTCGCCCAGCATGGCGGTGGCATCCTCGGCATGTTCGACATGTTCACCGGCGGCGCCCTCGGGCGCATGACGGTGTTCGCGTTGAACATCATGCCCTATATCTCGGCCAGCATCATCATCCAGCTGATGTCGGCCGCCGTCCCCGCGCTCGAGACCCTGAAGAAGGAAGGCGAGGCGGGCCGGAAGAAGCTGAACCAGTATACCCGCTACCTTACTGTGCTGATTGCTGTGTTCCAGGCCTGGGGCATCGCCGTCGGGCTGGAAAGCATGCGCGGCGCCTTCGGCAATGCAGTGCACGACCCGGGCATGTTCTTCCGGCTGTCCTGCGTCATCACGCTGGTCGGCGGCACCATGTTCCTGATGTGGCTGGGCGAGCAGATCACTGCCCGCGGCGTCGGCAACGGCATCTCCCTGATCATCTTTGCCGGGATCGTGGCCAACCTGCCGCACGCGCTGGTCTCGACCCTCGAGCTTGGCCGCACCGGGGCGCTGTCGACCTTCTTCATCATCTTCTTCCTGCTCGTCGCGCTCGCTGTGATCGCCCTGGTCGTCTTCGTCGAGCGGGCGCAGCGCCGCATCCCGGTGCAGTATCCGAAGCGCCAGGTCGGCAACCGCATGTTCGGCGGGGAGGCGACGCACCTGCCGCTGAAGCTGAACACCGCTGGCGTCATCCCGCCGATCTTCGCCTCCTCCCTGCTGCTGCTGCCGGCGACGGTGGCGGGCTTCGCGGCGGGGCCGGAATCGGACGGCATCCTGCAGACAGTGGCCAACGCCCTGGCGCATGGCCAGCCGCTCTACATGGCGCTGTACATGGCGCTGATCATATTCTTTGCCTTCTTTTATACGGCCGTGGTGTTCAACCCGACCGAGACGGCGGACAACCTCAAGAAGTATGGCGGTTTCGTCCCCGGCATCCGGCCCGGCCAGAATACCGCCGACTACTTCGACCGGGTACTGACCCGGTTGACCGCGATCGGTGCGCTCTATCTCTGCCTGGTCTGCATCTTGCCGGAGATCCTGATCAGCCATTACGGCGTGCCCTTCTATTTCGGCGGGACCTCGCTGTTGATCATCGTCTCGGTGACCATGGACACCGTGGCGCAGATCCAGTCGCACCTCTTCGCTCACCAGTACGAGGGGCTGATCAAGAAGGCCCGGCTCGGCGGGCGCGGCTCGCCGCGTCCTAGGAGCTAGGCCGCAGGATTGATGCGGCTCAAAGCCATGCCGGGGGGCATGGCCTGAGGATGCAAGGAGCGTGGGCGCGAGGGTGGCCGCGCGGATGGAGGGGATGACGGGAATGAACCTGATCCTGCTGGGCCTGCCTGGAGCCGGCAAAGGCACCCAGGCCAAGCGTCTGGAGGACCGCTACGGGCTGCGGCAGATCTCGACCGGCGACATGCTCCGGGCCGAGGTCAGGTCGGGCTCGGAGATCGGCCTTCAGGCCAAGGCGATCATGGAGCGCGGGGACCTGGTCCCGGACGCGATCATCATCGCCATGCTGGCGGCCCGCGTTTCCGCGCCGGACATTGCCAAGGGCTTCATCCTGGACGGATTTCCGCGCACGGTGCCGCAGGCCGAGGCGCTCGATTTGGTGCTGCAGGAGAAGTCCATGCCGCTGCACCATGTCATCGAGCTGCAGGTGGACGATGCGGCGCTGGTGGACCGGATCTCCGGTCGTTTCACCTGCGCCAAGTGCGGCGAGGGCTACCACGACAGCTTCAAGCCGACCAAGGCGGCCGGGATCTGCGATGCCTGCGGCGGCACGGAGTTCACCCGGCGGGCCGACGACAACGCGGCGACGGTGGCCTCCCGGCTGGAGGCCTACCACCGCCAGACGGCGCCGCTCCTGCCCCATTACGCCTCCCGCGGCGTGCTGCGGGTGGTGGACGGCATGGCGGAGATGGACGAAGTGGGCACGGCAGATCGAGGCGATCCTCGGTCCCTTGCCGCAAAAGGGTTGACTGGTTTGAGGCGCGTGGCTATAGTCCGCGCCTCTCGCGGGCATGGGTGGCCTTCTGGCCGCCATGGCTGCGCTTAGCCGTTCATCAGGCTTTACGAAGATCACCTCGCCGGGACGGCGTGTGGGCCAGGGTGGCTCCCGCGGTGTCGGTTCAAGCAGGGAGCGACAGGCTCCAGGAGCTCAGCAGTGGCGCGCATCGCCGGTGTCAACATTCCCACGAATAAGCGCGTGCTTATTTCGCTGCGCTATATCTACGGCATCGGCCCGAAGAATGCGGCCGACATCTGCCAGCAGCTTCTCGATCCCCGAGGATCGCCGCGTCAACCAGCTTACGGATGATGAGATTCTTCGCATCCGCGAGCTGATCGACCGCGAGTACCGGGTCGAAGGCGATCTTCGCCGCGAAGTGGCGATGAACATCAAGCGGCTGATGGACATGGCCTGCTACCGCGGCCTGCGTCACCGCCGGGGCCTGCCGGTCCATGGCCAGCGCACGCATACCAATGCGCGTACCCGCAAGGGCAAGGCCGTGGCGATTGCCGGCAAGAAGAAGGTGACCAAGTAAGATGGCGCGCGACCCCAAGGCGGCCCGTACGCCCCGCAAGAAGGAACGTAAGAACATCGCCACCGGCGTGGCGCATGTCCTTGCCTCCTTCAACAACACCATCGTGACGATCACGGATGCCCAGGGCAACGCGATCGCTTGGTCTTCCTCGGGCAGCCAGGGTTTCAAGGGCAGCCGCAAGTCCACTCCTTACGCGGCGCAGGTCGCCGCCGAGGATGCGGGCAAGAAGGCCCGCGAGCACGGGATGGAGCAGCTCGAGATCATGGTGAGCGGCCCGGGTTCGGGACGTGAATCGGCGCTGCGCGCGCTGCAGGCGGTGGGCTTCTACGTCACGGCGATCCGCGACGTGACGCCGATCCCGCACAACGGCTGCCGCCCTCGCAAGCGTCGGCGCGTCTGACGCGGCAATCGGGGAAAGGGGCCGCAAGGAGATGCTCGTGATCGAGAGGAATTGGCGGTCGCTGATCTGCCCGGAGAAGCTGGGCGTCGAGGTCGGGAGCGATCCCGACCGCGTGGCGACCATCGTGGCCGAGCCGCTGGAGCGCGGCTTCGGCATGACGCTCGGCAATGCGCTGCGGCGCGTGCTGCTGTCCTCGCTGCAGGGCGCGGCGGTGACGGCGCTGAAGATCGACGGCGTGCTGCACGAGTTCAGCAGCATCCAGGGTGTCCGCGAGGACGTCACGGATTTGGTGCTGAACGTGAAGCAGCTCGCCATCCGGATGCAGGGCGAGGGCCGAAGCGCCTCATGCTTACGGCGACCGGCCCGGGCGAGGTGACCGCCGGCCAGATCCAGACCACCGGCGACATCGAGATCTCGAACCCCGACCTGGTGATCTGCACGCTCGACGACGGCGCCAAGCTGTCGATGGAGCTGACGGTCAACACCGGCAAGGGCTACGTCCCCGCGGCGATGAACCGGCCCGAGGATGCGCCGATCGGGCTGATCCCGGTGGATGCGATCTACTCCCCGGTGCGCCGCGTGGCCTACCGCGTGGAGCCCACCCGCGTCGGCCAGGTGACGGACTACGACAAGCTCGTCCTGAACGTCGAGACCGACGGTACGGTGGCGCCGGAGGACGCGGTGGCGCTCGCCGCCCGCATCCTGCAGGACCAGCTGCAGCTCTTCATCAACTTCGACGAGCCGCGCGAGCGGAAGGTCGAGGAAGAGCGCGACGACCTGCCGTTCAATCGCAACCTGCTGCGCAAGGTCGATGAGCTCGAGCTCTCGGTCCGCTCGGCGAACTGCCTGAAGAACGACAACATCGTCTACATCGGCGACCTCGTGCAGAAGACCGAGCAGGAAATGCTCCGGACGCCGAACTTCGGCCGCAAGTCGCTGAACGAGATCAAGGAAGTCCTGGCTTCCATGGGCCTTGGGCTCGGCATGACGGTGACGGGCTGGCCGCCGGAAAACATCGAAGACCTGGCCAAGAAGCTCGAAGAGCCGTTCTGACCCCGGCGAATTAGGAACCTACGACAATGCGTCACGGAATGGCGGGGCGGAAGCTCAACGTCACCTCCACCCACCGGCTCGCCATGTTCCGCAACATGGCGACCAGCCTGCTGAAGCACGAGCAGATCACCACCACGCTGCCGAAGGCGAAGGAGCTGCGCCCCTATGTCGAGCGCATCATCACGCTCGGCAAGCGTGGTGGCCTGCATGCACGGCGCCAGGCCTATGCGCAGATCATGGACGCGGCCGTGGTGGACAAGCTCTTCACCACGATCGCGGAGCGCTACAAGGCCGTGCCGGCGGCTACACCCGCGTGCTGAAGGCGGGCATGCGCTACGGCGACGCTGCCGACATGGCGGTGATCGAGCTGGTGGAACGCGACGTCGCGGCCAAGGGCCTCGACAGCGGCCCGAAGCCGGAAGCGACCGAGGAGCAGGAAGCGGCGTAAGCCACCTCCTTTCGACCGAATGACGGGACGGGGCGGCGGGGCAACCTGTCGCCCCGTTTCCATGTCAGGCTGGCCGCATGCAGGACGACCCGCGCAGCCACGGCCTCTGGGAGGCCACCGCTCCACCGGCACCGCCGGCGGCGCCGCTGACGGGCAAGGCGGAGGCCGAGATCGCCGTCATAGGCGCTGGCTTCACTGGTCTTTCAGCCGCGCTGTACTTGGCCGAGGCAGGGCGGTCGGTCGCGCTGCTCGAGGCGGCGGAGATCGGCTTCGGCGCCTCCGGCCGCAATGTCGGGCTGGTCAATGCCGGGATGTGGGTGATGCCGGAGGAATTGCCGGCCGCGCTCGGCGCGGTGCATGGCGAAAGGCTCCTCCAGCTTCTCGGCGATGCGCCGACGGTCGTCTTCGAGCTTCATCGCGCGGCACGGCATCGACTGCGAGGCGGAGCGGCAGGGCACGCTGCACTGCGCCGTCGGCCGCCGCGGGCTGCGGGAACTGCAGCAGCGCGCGCGCCAATGGCAGGCCCGGGGCGCCCCGGTCCGCCTGCTGGATCGCGCCGAGGCCGCCCGCCACACCGGGACCGCAGCCTATGCCGGCGCCCTGCTGGATGCGCGGGCGGGCACGGTGCAGCCGCTGGCCTATGCCCGCGGTCTCGCCGCCGCGGCGCTGCGCGCCGGCGCCGCCCTGCATGCCGGTAGCCCTGTCCTGGCCGTGGAGGAGACGGGGCCGGCCTGGCGGCTGCGGACCCCGCAGGGCAGCCTTCGCTGCCGCTGGGTGCTGGTCGCGACCAATGCCTATGGCACCGGTCCCCGGCCGGAGCTGCGGGCGGAGCTGGTCCGGTTGCCCTATTTCAACCTCGCCACAGCGCCGCTCGGCGACAATGCCCGCCGTTCCATCCTGCCGGGTCGCCAGGGCGCCTGGGACACGGCAGCGGTGCTGAGCTCCTTCCGCATGGACCGGCAGGGGCGGTTGGTCTTCGGCAGCGTCGGGGCGCTGCACGGGCCGGGCCGGGCGATCCACCGCGCCTGGGGCCGTCGCGCGCTCGCCCGGCTCTTCCCGCAGCTGGGCGGGGTGGAATTCGAGTTCGGAATGGTACGGCGCGATCGGCATGACCGCAGACAGCCTGCCGCGTTTCCACCACCTTGGGCGGAACATCCTCTCCTTCAGCGGCTACAACGGTCGGGGCATCGCGCCCGGCACCGTCTTCGGCCGTTGCCTCGCGCAATTTGTGCTGGGGCAGGTGACCGAAGCCGCGCTGCCCTTGCCGGTGACCGCTCCGCGGCCCGCCCGCCATCGGGCGGCGCGGGAGGCTTGGTACGAGGTCGGTGCGCAGCTCGCCCACGCCGCCGGGGCGCGGCTGTAGCGCCCCGGCGTCAGCCCCGCTGCTGCTCCCGGAACAGCAGCACCCCGGCCCCGGCGATCAGAGCCGCCCCGGCCAGCATCTCCGGGCCAGGAATGTCACCCCAGACCAGCCAGCCGAAGACCGCGGCCCAGAGCAGGAAGCTGTACTGGTAGGGCACCACGACCGAGGCCGGCGCCAGCTTCAGCGCCCGTGTCACGCCCATATGCCCGAGCGTCGCTACGAGCCCGAGCAGCAGGAGCAGGGCGAGCTCGCCGGCCGCCGGCCTGGACCAGCCGCCCTGCAGCAGTAGCGCCGCGCCGAGGCCAAGCCCGCCCAGCATCTGGAAGCAGGCCAGCAGCACGTCCGGCGTGTCCCGCAGCTGGCGGCTGCAGAGCAGGAACAGCGCGTAAAGCAGCGCTCCCGCCAACGCGCCGAGCACCGGCAAGCCGGCGGCGCCGAGATCGGCGCCGAGCGCCACCACCACCCCGGCAAAGCCCAGCAGCACCAGCAGCCAGCGCCGGGCGCCGACGCGCTCGCCCAGCAGCAGGGCGGCGAGCGCTGTGACCATCAGCGGCGCCGCCATCCAGTAGGTCATCGCATCGGCCAGCGGCAGGTGGCCGACCACCCAGTAGAAGCAGGCGGCCTCGCCGGCGCCGATGCCGACGCGCAGCGCCTGCAGCCCCGGCCGCTCCACCCGGAAGCCCGGCCGCCGCGCGGCCCGCCAGGCCAGCGGCGCCAGTACCGCCAACGCGGCGGCGCTGCGCAGCAGCAGCACCTGGCCGACCGCATGGCTGGCGACCAGCCATTTTCCCAGCACGTCGTTCAGCGAGAAGAGTAGGACGGAGGCCAGCATCAGCCCGATGCCGGCGGCATGGCCGCGCGGGGCGGACCCGTTGTCGAAGGGCATGGCTCGGATCAGTCCAGGCGGATGCCCGCCTCCTTCACCAGGACCGCCATCTGCTCGCGGCCCTCCCGCACGAAGCGGGCGAAGTCGGCCGGGGCGCTGCCGACCGGCACGGCGCCAATCTGCGCCAGGCGCTGCTTCACCCCGGGATCGGCCAGCGCCTCGGCCAGCGCCGCGTGCAGCCGGTCCACGACCGGTGCCAGCAGCCCGGCCGGGCCGAACAGCGCCGCCCATTCGTTCGAGTTGAAGCCGGGGAAGCCGCTCTCGGCCAGGGTGGGGACTTCGGGGCGGCTCGGCACCCGCTCCAGCGTCGCCACGGCCAGGAAACGCGCCCGGCCGCTGTCGACGATCGGCCCGGCGCTGACCGTGGTGATGAAGACAGCGTCGATCGCCCCGGCCGCCAGATCGCGCGCCGCATCCGCCCCGCCGCGATAGGGGGCGTGGATCACCTCGATCCCTGCACGGCGGGTGAACTGCAGCAGCCCGACATGGCCGGCCGTCGCATTGCCCTGGGTGCCGACGCTGATGGCGCCCGGCCGGGCCTTGGCGGCGGCGATGAATTCGGCGACCGAGCGGGCAGGGAAATCGGCCTTCACCGCCAGCACTCCGGGGAAGGTCACCACCAGGGAGACGGGGACGAAGCTCGCATAATCGAAGGGCAGCCCCTTCATCAGCGCCGGATTCACCAGGTGCGAGGAGGCGTCCCAGAGAAGCGTATAGCCATCGCCCGGTGCCGCGGCCACCGCGGCGCCGCCAACGCTGCCGCCCGCGCCGGTGCGGTTCTCCACCACGATGGTCTGGCCGAGCTTCTGCGCCATGACGGGGGTGATTGCGCGCGCCGCGCTGTCGGCGGCGCCGCCGGCGGCGAAGGGCACCACGAGGCGGATCGGGCGGTTCGGCCAGTCGCCCTGGGCCCGGGCGGCAAAAGGCAGCATCGCCGCACCCGCCAGCAGGCTGCGTCGTCTCGGATCCATTGTGGCGTTCCCCCGGAGGCGGCACGATCCGCCCGTCACACCCAGGCGATATGAGGCCAAAGATGCCCCCACGCTATGATCAATTGCCGCGCCCCGAGGATGGCTCCGGCCTGCCGCTCGCCTGGGGCGTCTGGGGCCCGGACGACGAGATCGGCACGCTCAACCGCATCACCGAGTCGACGGTGGCGGCCGCGGCCGGGGAGATCCGCACCGGCCGCCGCTTCAACCTGAACCTGCCGCTGGACGAGCCCTTCGGCGCCACGCGCCAGGGCAGCCACCGCCGCCGGACCGCGCCGACCCCGACCCTGATAGCCGACGAGCAGCCGGGCCGGCTGATCCGCGACGACATGCTGGACAGCTTCTGGCTGCAGGGCAGCACGCAATGGGACGGGTTGTCGCACTTCGCCGACCCCTATCACGGCTTCTACAACCACGCCCCGGTCAGCGCCGTGGTGCATGGCGCCGAGAGCCGCAACGGCATCGACAAGGCGCTGCGACACGGCATCGCCGGGCGCTGCGTGCTGGCCGACCTGGTGCGCTACTTCGCCAAGATCGGGCGGGACTGGGGCCCGCTCGGCGGCCGTCGAGCCGCGGCCGAGGAGGTCGCCGCCTGCCTCGCCGACCAGGGCGCCGCGCTGCGCCCGGGCGACATCCTGCTGGTCCGCACCGGCTGGCTGGAAGCCTTCCGCGCCGCGCCCGACCTCGACGCGCGCGACCACCTGGTGCGGGGCAACAACAAGGGCCAGGACTACAGCGGCCTGTCGGGCGGGGAGGACATGTGGCGCTACCTGTGGGACCAGGGCGTCGCCGCCACCTGCGCCGACAACCCGACCGTCGAGGTCTGGCCCTACTTTCCCTGGAAGCCGACGCTGCACTGGGCGATCGCCCGGCTCGGCCTGGTCATCGGCGAGATTCTTCGACTTCGAGGAGCTGGCCGCCGACAGTGCTGCAACCGGCCGCTACACCGGCTTCTTCACCGCCGCGCCTCTGCACCTGCGGGGCGGCATCGGCTCCCCGGGCAATGCGCTGGCGATCCGATAGCGCCGTCTTCGCTGCAACCTGCACGGTCATTCCGCCGGAGAATTGGTAGAATTGTATTCACAAGGGCATGAGGGGTGTGTTTCCTAGGCTCTCTTTTCCGTGAACCGAGGGAGCGAGCCCCGCCCGTGCCGGATACGCAACTCGACAGCCACGCGCTGCCTGGCCAGTCCGACTGGCAGACCACCGAGGCAGCGCCGCAGGCCTCCGTGCTCCTCTTCGGCGACGACAAGACGCCGCCGCTCTGGCTTTGGCTGGCGATCGAGCGGGAGGAGCTGGTGTCGCTGGAGACGGCGCTGCTCGAGCATCTCCGCTCGCCGCTCTTCCTCCCGCATCGGCGAGGGGCCGCTGCAGCCGGGCGACGATGCCGGGCTGCTGGAATTCGCCCTGCGCTTTGGCACCATCGCCGGCCGCTTCGCCCAGGGGTCGGACCTTGTCCTCGCCGCCACCCGCGTGGTGACGGAACGCGGCGGACCGCTGGCCCGGCAAGGTGCCATGGCCTGCGTCGAGGCGCTGCAATACCGCCTGCATGCCGAGGCCCGGGCGCTTGGCGCCGCCGCCACCAACCCGGCCCGGCTGCGGCACTTCGTGCTGGCCAGCCGGCTGGCGGCCGATCTCTGGCTGCGCCATGTGCAGGGGCCCGACAGCGGCCGGCCGCTGCACCGGCGCATGGCCGATGCGCTGGGCCTCGCTGCCGGCGCGCCCGCCATCACCGCGGCCGAGCCGCCGCCGCCGCCCGCGGCGCCGGTTGGTGGTCCCGGCTGCGTCACCGTGCTCCAGCCCTTCGAGCCGCCGAACGACCGGGCCGAGTGGCTGACCTACCAGGCGCTCTCCTCCCCGCTGCCGCTGCGCCAGGTGCCGCGCGACGCGGCGAAACGGATCGATGCCCTGGCCGAGGCGGCGCCCGCCTTCGCCGCGCCGCTGAAGGAGATCCGCCGCACCCTGGCGCTGGCCGCGCATGCCGGTCGGCCCTCGCCGCGGATCCGTCCGGTCCTGCTGGTCGGCCCGCCCGGCATCGGCAAGACCTGGTTCGCCCGCCGCCTGGCCCAGGCGCTCAACCTGCCCTTCGGCAGCCTGAACCTGGGCGGCGCCACCGACAACCGCTGCCTGCAGGGCACCGCCCGCGGCTGGTCGGCCGCGACCCCGGCCTGGCCGATCGCCGAGATGTCCCGCCTGGCGGCGCCCAACCCGGTGCTCTTCCTCGACGAGATCGAAAAGGCCGGCGGCCAGCGCGAGAGCAATGGCCGGGTGCACGACACGCTGCTGGCAATGATCGAGCCGGAGAGCGCCTCGGGCTGGTTCGACGAATGCCTGCGGAGCCCGGCCGACCTGCGCAACGTGGTCTGGATCATGGCGGCGAACGAGACGCGCGGCATCCCGGCGCCGCTGCTTTCGCGGCTTGCGGTGCACCACATCGCGCCGCCGCCAGCCTCGGCCTTCGACGGCACGCTGGCCGGGCTGCTGTCGGGCATCGCCGGCGATATCGGCTGCTCCATCGGCGAGCTGCCGGAACTCGCGCTGGAGACCCGGCAGGCGCTGAAGCGGAGCTTCGCCAGCCACCGCAACCTGCGCCGGCTGCGAGCGCAGATCGAGGAGTGCCTCGGCATCGCCGCCGAGGAGGCGATGCGGGCGTCACACTGAATGAGGGACGGTCCGGCGGTCAGCCGGGCCGGTAGCGGCCGAGCCAGGCGTCGTCGTAGCCCAACACCAGCTCGTCGGCGCAGCCGCGCAGCACCAGGTGGTCGTGCAGGAAGCCCAGCAGCGTTGCCGGCGTGATCCGCATCGGCGGGCCTTCGCCGCGCAGCGCATGTGCGACGGGGAAGCGCGCCAGCCAATCCTCCAGCACCGCCCGGGGATTGGCGCTGCGGTTGCACTGCAGCGTCCAGGCGTTGAACTCGGCGAAGACCACGGGCCGGAAGCGCGCCAGGGTCGCCCGGGCGCCGTCCAGCACCTCGGTCTCGAAGCCCTCGACGTCGATCTTGATGAAATCCAGCCGTGCCAGCCCGTGACGGGCGACCAGCCTATCCACAGTCTCGACCGGCACGCGGACCTGGGGCAGCGCCGCGGCGCCGAGCGTGCCGGGATCCATCAAATGGGCCCCGGCGGAATGCTCGGCCGCATGGAAAGCGGCCTCGCCGGGCGTGGCGCCGACCGCCGCCGCCTCGACCGTCACCCTCTCCTCAAGCCCGTTCAGCGCCAGGGTGCGACGCAGCGCCGCGACCGTGTTCGGGGCGGGCTCGACCGCCAGGATGCGGCCGCGCGGCAGCAGCGGCGTGAGCGCCAGGGCGGAGAGGCCGATATTGGCCCCGACATCCAGCACCGTGCCGTCCGGCGGCAGCACGCCGGCGGCAACGGCCGCCAGGGCCTCCATGCCGGCGACATGGCCCTCGGCATGGGCGAAGAAGCTGTCCCCCGCCAGGCCGGCCAGTTGCCAGTCCCGGCCCCCGAGGCGGATGCCGCGTGTCGCAAGCCCGTCGGCCATCCGGTCGTGCTCCGGCGCTAGATGCGACCCATCACCGCCATGATGATCAGGATGACCACGATCAGCCCCAGGATTCCGGAGGGGAAGTAGCCCCAGCCGCGGCTGTAGGGCCAAGTCGGCAGCACGCCGAGCAGCACCAGGATCAGGATGATCAGCAGGATCGTCGACATGGCATTCCTCCCGCGTACGACATGGTACGCCGGGAGAACGTGAAGCCGTCGCGCCGGTTTCCGCGAGGAAACCGGCGCGACGCAGCCGTTACCGCAGGAATTCCGGCGAGATCATGTTCGGCAGGAACAGCACCACCTGCGGGAAGACGATGATCGCCGCCAGCACCGCCAGCATGGGCAGCAGCATGATGCAGGTGTCGCGCAGCGCGTCGCCGATCCGCATCCCGGCGACCGAGCAGGCGATCATCAGGCAGAGCCCATAGGGCGGCGTCACCAGGCCGAAGGCGAGGGAGACGATGCCGACCATGGCGAAATGCACCGGGTCCATGCCCACACCCTGGGCCAGCGGCTGCAGGATGGCGCCGACGATGATGATCGCCGGGATGGCATCGAGGAAGCAGCCGACCACCAGGAAGACGCCAGCGATGAAGAAGCCGGTGGCGATCGGCCCCATCCCCAGGTGGTGACATTGGCCAGCAGCGCCTCGGGGATCTGGTAGAAGGCGAGCAGCCAGCCGAAGGCGGAAGCCGTGCCGACGCAGAACAGCGCAACGCCGGCCAGCCGCCCGGTCTCCCCCAGCGCATCCACCAGGCCGCGCCAGTTCATCTCGCGGTACACGACCAGCGACAGGAACCCGGCATAGAGCACGGCGATGCAGGCCGACTCGGTCGCGGTGAACCAGCCGAAGATCTTGCCGCCGATGATGATCATCGGCGTGGTCAGCGCGGGGACCGAGACGATGAAGCTGCGGAAGACCTCGCCGATCGTCGCGCGCGGATAGGTCGGGTAGCCCCGTGCTTTCGCATAGGCGTGCACGGTGCCCATCTGCACCAGGCCGATCAGCAGGCCCGGCACGATGCCGGCCAGGAAGAGCGCGCCGATCGAGACGGTCAGCACGCCGCCCCAGACGATCATCAGGATGGAGGGCGGGATGATGACTGCGAGCACCGCGGAGACGGCGGTGATGGCGACGGAGAAGCTGTCGTCGTAGCCCTCCTTCCGCTGCGCCTCGATGAAGATCTTCGATTGCGACGCCGCGTCCGCCGTGCTGCTGCCGCTGATGCCGGCGAAGAAGATCGACAGCACCACGTTGATCTGGGCGAGGCCGCCGGGGAAGTGGCCGACCAGGGTGCGGGAGAAATGCATCAGCCGGTCGGTGATGCCGCCGATGTTCATCAGGTTGGCGGTCAGCAGGAAGAAGGGCACCGCCAGCAGGATGAAGGAGTTGTAGGCGTTGAAGGTCTCCTGCGCGAGCATCATGGGCGACAGCCGCGGCTCGATCAGCAGGATCGGCAGGCAGGCGAGGCCGAGCGCGACGGCCACCGGCACGCGCAGCACCAGCAGGGTGAAGAAGACGCCGAAGAGGATCTGCGCCGCGGTCCCGGCGGCGAGGACATTCCCACCCATCACGCGCGCGCCCCCGGATCGTCGCCACCGCGTCCAGCATGCGTTCCGACTGGAACAGCAGCCAGACGGCGCCTGCGATCGGCCAGGCCATGTGGATCAGCCAGAGCGGCAGCTCGGCCAGCTCCGAGATCCGGTAGATCGCAGATCCGGTGAACTCCCAGCCCCACCAGAGGAAGACGAAGGCGAAGAGCAGGATGAAGGTGCCGGACAGCAGCTCGACCATCGCCTCGTGCCGCGGCGAAAGGCGGGGAAGACGTCGACGGTGAAATGCGTCCCCTCCCGCACCGCCAGCATGGCGCCGAGCATGACAGCATAGACCAGGCAGAAGCGGGCCATCTCCTCGGTCCAGATATAGGCGGGGATGATCGAGGTATAGCGGGAGAAGATCTGCAGGCTGACGGGGATGACCAGCACGCCGACCGAGACGATCAGCAGCAGCAGGATGGTGCCGGCGAGCGCGCGGTTGACGGCGCGCAGCGCGGCCGGCGCTCCGGGACGGGCAGTTTGCATGGAAGGTCCTGGCTGGGATTGCGGCACGGGGCCGGCCATCGCGGCCGGCCCCGCCGGGGGTCACGCGGTCAGCGCGTTGATCTTGTTGAGAATGCCCTCGGCATCGATTTCCTTCGCATAGGCGGCCATCACCGGGTCGACCAGCTTCTTCATCTCGGCCCGCTGGGTGAATTCGACGCGGCGGAGCTTTGCCGCCCTTCTCCAGCGTCTCGACGATCTGGCTGTCGGCGCCGGATTCGGCCTGGCGGTGGAAGGCGCTGGCCTCCTTGCCCGCCCGCCGGATCGCCGCCTGCAGGTCGTTCGGCAGCTTGGCCAGCGTGGCGCCGGAGAAGCACAGCGGCCGGATGGTGATGGCGTGCTGGGTCATCGCCAGGTCGGGCGCCACCTCGTAGAACCGCATCTGCTCGACGCCGGCGGCCTCGTTCTCGCCGGCATCGATGACGTTGTTCTGGATGGCGTTGTAGATCTCGTTGTAGGCGATGACGGTCGGCGACATCCCGACAGCGCTGAAAGTGCGCGACCAGATCGGCGCGCCCTGCACGCGGACCTTCAGGCCGCGCATGTCGCCGAGATTGGTCAGCTTCTTGTTGGCGAAGATGTTGCGGGTGCCGCCGCCGCCATAGCCGATCATCAGCACCCGGGCGCGCTTCTCGACCTCATCCGCCACCGGCTTGAACAGGTCCTGGTCCAGCACCTGGTTCCAATGCGCCAGGTCGCGGAAGATGAAGGGCGCGTCGACGAAGGGCGCCGCCTTCGAGAAGGTGGACATGTGCGCCGGCGAGACCACGGCATAATCCACCGCGCGGCCCTGGGCCATGTACTCGAAATACTGCTTCTCGAGGCCGAGGCTGCTGTTCTTGTGCAGCACGAAGTTGATCGGCTTGCCCCAGTACTGCTTCACCAGTTCCTCGAACCGGACCAGCGCCTTGGTGTAGGGGTGCTCGTCGCCGAACTGGGAGGCGCCGTTGAGGGTGATGGCCCCCTGGGCACGGACGGGGATGGAAAGGAGGGCGGGCGCGGCCAGCGCGCCGCCCAGCAGGGCCCTGCGGTTCATGTTGTCTCCTTGGACGGTTCGGGCCGGCTGTTCCGCCAGCGCCGGACGCAAGACTAGCCGCAGTCTCGCGGCGATGGGAACCGGGCGGTTACCCGGATCGTGCCGGCCACGTCACATTGGCTTGCCGGACGCGCGTCGCGGCCCTCGGGCCGCGCAGCCGGGCGTTCACGCCCGCGCCCGATGGCTCTATCCTGCGGCGATGGGCGAGGTCATCAACCTGAACCGCGTACGGAAAGCCCGGGCCAAGGCGGAGGCCGCGGCGACCGCGGCCGCCAATCGCGCCAAGCATGGCCGCAGCGGCGCCGAGCAGGCCAACGACCGCCGGGCGGAGGCGCGCCGCCGGGCGCTTCTCGACGGCGCCCGCCAAGACGACACCGCGGCCGACCCGCCCCCGCCAATCATCCCGGGACGGACCCGCCGACCTGACCGGCCGGCAGCCCCCACGACACGGAGACCCCAATGTCCCCCCGCACCCTGTTGCTGGCGCTGCTCGCGCCCTGCCTGCTCGCCGCCTGTGCCAACGAGACCACCATCCCGGAGGCAACGGATACGGCCGCCAGCCGGGCCGCCGCCGCCACGGCGAGCAAGCCGGCGGCGCCGGTCACCACCTTCGACGGCACCTATGCCGGCCGCATGACGCTGAACCCCGACCGCACCCGGGCCTGCCCGCCGAGCCCGCTGGAGGAGCGCAGCATCACCGTCCGCCAGGGGCGCGCCAGCTTCCTGATCGAGCCCTCGGTGCGGCACGTGCTGACCGGCGCGGTGGGGCCCAGCGGCGATGTCCGGATGGCGGATTCTCTCGACCGCACCATCGCCACCACCGGCATCTTCGCCAATGAGCGCTTCCAGGGCGAGCACCGCAACGGGCTGTGCAACTACACCGTGCTGATGAACAAGCGCGGCGGCTGAGGGCGCCGGCCGGCGCCCGACCTCAGCGCGGCCCAGCCTCGGCCGGCGGCGCCTTCCGCTCGATCAAGGCGGAGACCGGGCGCAGGGCGACATGCGCCGAGAAGACAAGGACGGTCAGCCCGAGCGCCATGCCGTATTCCTGCAGGCCGGAAGCGGTGCCGACCGCGGCCACTGCCCAGAAGGTGGCGGCGGTGGACAGGCCGCGCACCGTCATGCCGTGGTGGAGGATGACTCCGGCGCCGATGAAGCCGACCCCGGTGGCGATGGCGCCCAGCGCCGCGCCGGGATTGCTGCCGCTATGCGCCACCGCGATGCGGGCGAAGACGCAGGCCGCGGCAGAGACCAGGGCGCAGGAGCGCAGGCCGCCCGGGTGCCGCCGCCATTCCCGCTCCGCGCCCATGGCGGCGCCGAGCAGGAAGGCGAGCAGGACGGGCAGGGCGGTCAGCGGGAAGGTGGTCGGCATGGCCCAGCCAAGCATCTCCGCCCCTCGCTGCGAAGCGCCGCGGCGGCCGGCCCTGCGCAGTGGTGATCGGTCCGTACCGATTGTGCCGCGCCGGGGGTGGCGCGGGGCTGGAAGATCCGGGCGGCGCCTGGCCTCCTCGGGGGAGCGGCGGCCCCGGCCGAGCCGCAAGGCGAGGGACGACCCGGTCAGGGCCACCCCTCGCCGCGTCAGACGTTGAAGCGGAACAGCAGGATGTCGCCGTCGCGGACGACGTACTCCTTGCCCTCGACCCGCATCTTGCCGGCTTCCTTGGCGCCCTGCTCGCCGCCATAGGCGACGAAATCGTCGTAGGCGGTGCATTCGCAGGCGATGAAGCCGCGCTCGAAGTCGCCATGGATGACGCCGGCCGCCTGCGGCGCCTTGGTCCCCTTGGTGATGGTCCAGGCGCGGGCCTCCTTCGGCCCCACGGTGAAGTAGGTCAGCAGGCCGAGCAGCGCGTAGCCGGCGCGGATGACGCGATCGAGCCCGCCTTCGTGCAGGCCGAGGCTCTCGAGGAAGTCGGGCCGGTCGGCCGGGGCCATCTGGCTGATCTCCGCCTCGATCGCCGCCGAGACGACGACGGCGCTGGCGCCTTCCGCCTTGGCCATGGCGAAGACCCGCTCGGAGAAGGCATTGCCGCTGGCGGCCGAGGCCTCCTCGACGTTGCAGACATACAGCACCGGCTTGGTCGTCAGCAGCTGCAGCCGTTTCGCCGCCTCCTCCTCGCCCTTCGGCACCGCGGTCCGCGCCGGCTTGCCGGCCTGCAGCGCGGCGACGATCGGGTCGATCAAGGTGAGCTGGGAGATCGCCTCCTTGTCGCCGTTGCGGGCGCGCTTCTGCAGCCCGACCTGGCGCTTCTCGAGCCCCTCGAGGTCGGCCAGCATCAGCTCGGTCTCGACCGTCTCGGCATCCCGCACCGGATCGACGCTGCCCTCGACATGGGTGACGTCGGTGTCCTCGAAGCAGCGGAGGACATGGACGATGGCGTCCACCTCCCGGATGTTGGCGAGGAACTGGTTGCCGAGACCCTCGCCCTTCGAGGCGCCGCGGACAAGGCCGGCGATGTCGACGAATCCCAGGCTGGTCGGGACGGTCTTCTGCGACTTGCCGATCTTGGTGAGCATATCCAGCCGCGGGTCGGGCACGCCGACGCGGCCGACATTCGGCTCGATGGTGCAAAAGGGATAGTTGGCGGCCTGCGCCGCGGCGGTCTCGGTCAGCGCGTTGAAGAGCGTGGACTTCCCCACGTTCGGCAGGCCGACGATGCCGCAGTTGAAACCCACGGGAACCTCCTGAGGTCAGCGGCGCATCCCGCGCCGGACGGTCGAAATAGGGCCGCTACCGCGCCCGGCCGAGCGCCGCGGCGATCTCGGCGGCGATGGTGGTGGCGGCGATCCGCGCCGCGCCGTCATCGGTGGCCGGGGACAGCGCCGCCGCCCGCAGCACCGGCACGAGGGAGGCCGGCAGCACCGCCGCCCGCTTCGCCGCCGCGGCGATCTGCCCGGCCAGCATGGCCGGATCGCCGCCGGCCCCGATCGCCTCGGCGGCTTCCAGCAGCAGGGCGGCCTTGATCGCCGCCTCGCCAGAGGCCGCCATGGCGCCGCGCTGGCGGCGGATATCCGACAACGGCCCACCCGTCGGGTCGCCCGGCGTCACCGCGGCGGCTTGGCGCAGCGAGGCCGCAACCGAGGCGAAGGCGACCGCTTCCCGCACCAGGGCGGCGGCCAGTGCCGCGGCGCCGTTGGCGATGTCCTCTGGGCCCGGCCCGCCGCCCATCCCGGCAGCGAAATCGGCGATGTCCTCGGGTTCCATCAGCGCGTCTCCTGGGTCAGCAGGGCGACCCTGGTCATGAATTCCTCGGGCTTGCCCTGGGCCAGCAGCGGCGCTGCATCGGCGACCGCGTCCAGCAGCGGCTCCACCCAGGTATCAACCTTGGCGAAATTGCCCAGCACATGGCCATGCACCCGGTCCTTGTGGCCGGGATGGCCGATGCCGAGCCGCATCCGCCAGAAATCCGGCGTGCCGAGCGCCCGCTGCATGTCGCGCAGCCCGTTGTGCCCGGCCGCGCCGCCGCCCCGCTTCACCCGGACCTTGCCGGGGGCGAGGTCGAGCTTGTCATGGAAGGCGCAGATGCCGTCGGGTGGGATCTTGTGGAAGGCGGCGGCCGGCTGGACGCTGTCGCCCGAGCCGTTCATGTAGGTCTGCGGCTTCAGCGCGAGCACCTTGGCGCCGCCGACCATGCCTTCCGCCACCAGCCCCTTGTGGCGCTGCCGCCAGGGCGAGAAGCCATGCTTCCGGGCGATCGCATCGAGCGCCATGAAGCCGATATTGTGGCGATGCCGCGCCTGGGCGGGCTCGGGATTGCCCAGTCCCACCCAGAGCAGCATCGCCACGTCCTTGGAAAATTACTTCTTCTTCGCCGGGGCGGCGGGCGCCGCGGCCTTGCCACCCTTGCCCTTTGCCAGCGGCGGCGCCGCGGCCGGGGCGGGGGCCGCCACTTCCTCGACCACCGTCGGCGCAGCGATGGTGGCGACGACGAAGTCGCGCTCGATCACCGCCTTGGTGCCGAAGTTGGACTTCACCGCCGACCAGCGCAGCGAATCACCGATGCCGGCCTCGGCCAGGTCGATCTCGAAGGCGTCCGGCACCTGGTCGGGATCGGCCAGCACCTCGATCTCGCGGCGGACGACGTTCAGCACGCCACCGGTCTTGATGCCGGGGCAGCTGTCCTCGTTGGCGAAGTGCACGGGCACCTTCACGCGGATGCGGACGCCCGGCGCCAGGCGCTGGAAATCGACATGCAGCGGCCGGTCGGTGACCGGGTGGAATTGGACGTCGCGCATCAGGGTGCGGACGGTCGAGCCGTCCTTCAGCGCCACCTCGTACAGGTGGGACTGCCAGCCGCCCTTGTGCAGCTCCTTCATCACGTCGCGCGGGTCGAGGGAGACGAGGGTCGCCTCCTGCTTCGCGCCGTAGATGACAGCGGGGACAAGCCCTCACGCCGGGTCGCACGCGCCGCCCCCTTACCGGCCCGCTCGCGCGCCACGGCCTCGATCCGTACAGTCTGGACCATTGGTCGAACTCCGCTTGCTTGGGAAAAGGCCCTGTCGGGGACGGCATGTCCCGGACATGGGCGCGCCGGCCTCCAGGGGTGCCGGCGCCGCCGGGGCATAGCGGATCGGGGCAGGCGGGGCAACGGAAAGCGGCGAACCCGCTACCGGCACCGGCGTTGCCGCCCCGATGCGCCGTTCCATTTCCCCGCCGCTCGCGGCGCTCCTCGCCCTTTTCCTGCTCCCCGGCTGCCAGGCGGTGCTGACCGAGACCACCTCGGCGCTGGCCGGCATAACCGGCGCCAGCGTCGCCAGCGGGATCGGCGCCGACCCGGCGGTGACCACCGGCATCGGCCTCGGCGTCCAGGCGCTGGGCCGCGCCGGGCTCCAATACGCCCAGCGGAAGACCCATGGCGCGGCGCAGGACCGCATCGCCGCCGCGGCCGGGCCGCTGCCGGTGGGTGGCACCGCGGCCTGGAAGACCAACCACACCATCCCCGTGGAGCCGAACGAGCGCGGCCAGGTCGCGGTCAGCCGGGTGATCAGCACCGGCGAGCTGGACTGCAAGGAGATCGTCTTCTCGGTCGAGGAAGGCGAGGACGCCAAGGCGACCCGCGCCTTCTACCTGGCCGCGGTCTGCCGCGACGGGAAGGGCTGGAAATGGGCCTCGGCCGAGCCCGCCACCGAGCGCTGGGGATCCCTGCAGTGAGGCTGGCGGTGCTGGCGACGCTGGCGCTGCTCGGCGGCTGCAGCTTCGGCCAGCGACCTGGTCGGGGCGGTGACCGGCACCGCGGCGGCGGCGGGCTCGGGCAACCCCGCGGTCGGCATCGCCATCGGTGTCGGTGCCCGCTCAGTGGCGGATTGGGGCTGCGCCGGGTCTCCCGCGGCTGGCACCGGACCGAGCAGGAGGCGATCGCGGCCGCAGCGGCGGATTTGCCGCCGGGCCAGGCGGGACCCTGGAAGGTCCGGCACAGCCTGCCCTTCGGCGCGAAGCAGGGCGAGGTCCGCGTGCTGCGGGCGATCGACACGCCGCTGGCCGCCTGCCGCGAGATCGCCTTCTCGGTCGAGGAGCAGGCGCCGCCGACCAGCGCCTGGTACCTGACCAGCCTCTTGCCGCGACGACGCCGGCTGGCGCTGGGCGGCGGCAGAGCCGGCGACCGGCCGCTGGGGCAGCCTGCAATAGGGTCCTGCGCTACCGCTCCAGCACCGAGGCATGCACCCACCCGAAGGGCTGGTCCTCGCCGACCTGCAGCCAGCCGCCCGGCGCCTCCCCGAAGACCCGCAGGGTGGAGGCGCGCGGGACGACCCGCACCACCGCGCCGCCGCCGCCCGGGGTGCTGCGGATGTTCACCGGATGCGCCTGGCTGGTGGTCACCTGGCGGCCGCCGGCCAGGGCCGGCATGACGGCGGCCGGCGCGCCAGTGGCGGAGGTGCCGGGACCCGGCGCCGCGGCCGGCACGCGCGCCTGGGACAGGGCCGCGTCCAGCGGCAGCGGCGGCAGCGGCCGGGCGCCATCGCGGCCACCCTGGGCGGTGCGGGGGCCGCCGCCATCGAAGCAGCGGTCGACCATCTCGACATAGACGCGGGAGGCCTCGGCATTGGAGGCGCCGAGGACGAGTTCGGTGCGCTGCGCCCGGCCCTCGGCCAGCGCCACGGTGGCGACCCATGGGATGAAGGGGTCGCTGGCGCCGCCAGCCGGGTTCACCTGGCCGCAGACCGCCAGCGTCCCTGGCAGCTGCTGCCGCCAGACTTGCACCGCCCGTAGCGGCATCTCGCCGGTCATCCGCAGCCGGGCGCGCAACTGCTCCTCGGCGGCGCGGCGCGCCTCGGTGACCTCGACGGGTGGCGCGGCGCCGGCCGCCGCCTCGGCGCGGGGCGTGTCCTTCTTGTCGTCGCAGGCTGCGGGCAGCAACGCGATCAGGAGGATGATAGGCAGGATCGGCTTCGGCATCGGGCGGCCCGTGCTGCGGGGCCGCGCTTCTGCCCGGCTGCGGCCGCCGGCGAAAGCGCCGGGCCGATCACCATCGCGCGCGACTATTCCGGCTGCGCGCCGCTGACCTTCACCATCTCGGCCCAGATCGGCTTCTCCCGCGCCAGCCGCGCCGCCAGGGCCTCGGGCGTCGAGCCGGTGAGCCGCGCACCCATGCCGATCGCGCGCTGCTGCAAGGCCGGGTCGGTCCAGGCGGCGCGGATTTCGGCCGAAAGCCGGTCCAGCACCGCCTGGGGCGCGCCGCGCGGCGCCGCCCACATGTGCCAGGGTGAGACCTCGAAATCCTTGAGCCCCGCCTCCGCCATGGTCGGCACGTCCGGCAGCGCCGGCCAGCGGTCCGGCAGGGTCACCGCCAGCGCCCGCATCCGGCCTTCCTGGATCACGCCGACATAGCTGGCGAGGTTGTCGACGGCATACTGGATGTCGCCCGAGAGCAGCGCCGGGATGGTCTGCGCGGCGCCGCGGAAGGTCACGTGCTGCGCCTCGAACCCCGCCCGCCCCGCCAGGTAGGCGCCCGAGAGGTGGATGGTTGTGCCGACGCCGGAGGAACCGTAGCTGACCCCGTTCGGCCGCTGCTTCGCCCAGGCGGTGAGCTCGGCGATGCTGCGCACCGGCAGCTGGGCCGGGACCACGGCGACATTGGGCAGGTCCCACATGGCGCTGATCCAGGCGAAGTCGCGCTCGGCGTCGTAGGGCAGCTTCTTGAAGAGCAGCGGGTTGATCAGCAGGTTGTGCATGCTGACCGTGCCGATGGTGTAGCCATCGGGCGTCGCCCGGGCGAGCGCCTCCATGCCGATATTGCCCGAGGCGCCGGAGCGCGTCTCGACCACGAAGGGCTGGCCGAGGCGCTGGGACATCTGCTCGGCCGCCAGCCGGGTCATCACGTCCAGCGAGCCGCCCGGCGGGAAGCCGACGATGACCCGAACCGGCCGGTCCGGCCAGGCGGCCTGGGCGCGGCCTTCCAGCGGCAGGGCGGCGAGGAAAGGTGTCGCGAGCATCGCCCGGCGGTGCAGCATGGCGTTCCGTCCCGTGTTTCGTTGGCGGCTTCCATAGCATCCGCCGGCCCCCAATGGTAGCGCGGCGCAACGGCCGGGACCCCGCATGCTCGTCTTCGAGATTGTCATCGGCCTGCTGTTGGCAGGCGCCGCCCTGGCACATTGGGCGCGGCGGCTGCGGGCGCCCTATCCGGCGCTGCTGGCGCTGGCCGGCACGCTCGGCGCGGTGGTGCCCGGCCTGCCGGAGATCACCCTCGACCCGGACCTGGCACTCGCGCTCTTCGTCGCGCCGGTGCTGCTCGACGCGGCCTACGACTCCTCGCCGCGCGACCTGCGCGACAAATGGCTGCCGGTGACGGGCCTCGTCGTGGTCTGCGTGCTCTGCACCACCTTCGGCGTCGCCCTGGTCGCACGCTGGATAGAGCCGGGCATCCCCTGGGCCGCTGCCATCGCGCTCGGCGCCATCGTGGCGCCGCCGGACGCCTCGGCCGCGACCGCGGTGCTGCGGCAGTTGCGCCCGCCGCACCGGGTGCTGGTGATCCTCGAGGGCGAGAGCCTGCTGAACGATGCCTCGGCGCTGCTGGTCTACCGGGTCGCGGTCGGCGCGGCGATGGGCGCCGCCTTCGACGGCTGGAGCATCCTGCCCCTGCTGCTGCTGACCTGCGGCGGCGGCGCGGCGCTCGGCTACGCGCTGGCGCGGCTGTATTTCTGGCTGACCTGCCGGGTGGAGGAACTGGCGCTGTCGGTGCTGTTCCAGTTCCTCGGCACCTTCGCCGCCTGGCTGATCGCGGAACGGCTCGGCGTCTCCGCCATCATCACCATGGTGGCCTATGCCATCACCATCGCCCGCATCGCCCCGCTGCGATCGGATGCGCGGCACCGCATCGGCTCCTATGCGGTGTGGGAGGTGGCTGTCTTCGTGCTGAACGTGCTGGCCTTCATCCTGATCGGGCTGCAGCGCGCGGCATCCTGACCCGGCTGGACGGCGGCGCCTGGCGGGATGCGGCCTTCGCCGCGGCGGCCTGCGTCACCGTCATCCTGGTCCGGGTCTTCTGGGTGATGGGCTACAACACCGTCATCCGCTGGAAGATCAGCCGCTGGGGAATGCAGACCCGGCGGCCGCTGCAGCCGCCGAGCTGGCAGGGCGGCGCCATCGTCGCCTGGTGCGGCATGCGGGGGATCGTGACGCTGGCCGCGGCGCTCGCCCTGCCCGAGGGCTTTCCCTGGCGCGACCTGATCCTGCTGACCGCCTTCGCGGTGACGGTGGTGACGCTGGCGGCGCAGGGGCTGACGCTGCGCTGGCTGCTGGCGCGGCTGGCCCTGCCCGACGACGGCGCGGTCGAGCAGGAAGTGGCGCTGGCGCGGGCCGAGACCGCGCGGGCGGCGCTGGCGGTGCTGGCGGAGGCGCCGGCCGACGGCGCCACGGCGCTGCTGCGGGAGGAATATGCGACGCGCCTCCGCCCGGCCGAGGGCACCGGGGAGGCGCTCTCGGCCCTGCAGCGGCGGGCGGTGGCGGCGCAGCGCGCCCGGCTCGGGGCGCTGCGCTCGGCGGGCGCCATCGGCGACGACGCCTTCCACGCGATCGAGGAGGAGATCGACCTGCTCGAGCTCTCGGCCGACCCGCGGATCAAGGCGCTGCGGGCGGGATAGGACGCCCCGCAGCGCCGGTCCTCACTCGACCCCGAGCAGCTCCACGTCGAAGACCAGGGTGGCGTTCGGCGGGATGACGCCGCCGGCGCCGCGGGCGCCGTAGCCGAGCTCCGGCGGGATGGTCAGGCGGCGCTTGCCGCCGACCTTCATGCCGGCGACGCCCTTGTCCCAGCCCTGGATCACATGGCCGGCCCCCAGCTCGAACTGGAAGGGGTCGTTGCGGTCGCGCGAACTGTCGAATTGCGGCCCTTGGTCTCCGGCGCCGCGGCGTCGAAGAGCCAGCCGGTGTAGTGCACCGTGACCAGCTGGCCCGGGGTGGCCTCGGCACCGGTGCCGATCGTCTCGTCGCTCATGGTCGTCGCCTTCCTTTGTGGTCGTAGCCTCGGTCGCGGCGCCGGCTGGCGCCGCGTGTCAGCAGTCCAGCACGAGGTTGCCCATGTAGCGGCCAGCCTCGACCGCGTCATGCGCCGCGGCGCAATCGGCCAGTGGCACCCGGGCAGCCACCGCGTGCCGCACCAGCCCGGCGCGCAGCCAGGCATCCAGCGTGCCGACCGCCATGGCGCGCTGCGCGGCGTCCAATTCGTAGACGATGAACCAGCGCACCGCGATGCCGCGCATGATGGCAGGGCCGAACAGCATGCTCGCCGCGGGCCCGTTCGAGCCATAGGCGGCGCAGAGCCCGCCCGGCGCCAGGATGCCCGGCAGCAGCGGCGCGGTGGTCGAGAGGTCGATATCGACCACCCGGTCCACCCCGGCGCCGCCACTCAGCGCCAGGACGCGCTCGGCCACGTCCTCCCGCTTGTAGTCGATGGTGGCGTCCGCCCCGGCGTCCAGGGCATGGGCAGCCTTCGCCTCGGAGCTCACGGTCGCCAGGATGCGGCGCGCGCCGAGCAAGCGGGCGATTGGATGGCGTAATGGCCGACCGAGCCGGCCCCGCCGGTGACCAGCACGGTCCGGCCGGTGACGCCGCCATCGGTCAGCACCCCATGCAGCGCGGTCAGCGCCGGAATGCCGAGGCAGGCGCCGGCCTCGAAGGGGGTATTGTCCGGCAGCGGTACCGCCTGGATGGCAGGCAGGGCGATGTATTCCGCTGCCGTGCCGAAGGCCCGCTTCCACTGGCCGTTCCAGATCCAGACCCGCTGGCCAATCCGCGTCCGGTCGACGCCCTCGCCGACCGACTCGATGGTCCCGGCGCCGTCGCTATGCGGGACGACGCGGGGGAAGGCCATGGGGCGGGAGCCGCGGCGGGTCTTCCAGTCGGAAGGGTTCACGCCGGAGGTGGCAAGGCGGACCAGCACCTCGCCCGGGCTGGGGGAGGGGGTGGGCAGGTCCCCGTGGGTCAGCACCTCGGACCCGCCGTTGCGGTCGTACCAGACGGCTTTCATCGCTCATTCTCCTCCGCTGGCAGCCCGGATGGCGACGGCGGGCTCCCCGGTCAAGCCCGGGATGCCGCCGGCTCAGGGCCATTTCGCCTCTGGCGGCAGCGACATCAGGATCGCCTCGACATTGCCCCCGGTCTTCAGCCCGAACAGCGTGCCGCGGTCGTGCAGCAGGTTGAACTCGACGTAGCGCCCGCGCCGGACCAGCTGGTGCTCCCGTTCCGCCGCCGTCCAGGGCTCGTGCATCCGGTCGCGGATGATGGCCGAATAGCCGTCCCGGAAGGCGCGGCCGACATCCTGGACGAAGCCGAAATCGGCCTCGATCCCATGCCCAGGGGTGCGGTCGCCGAGGTAGTCGAAGAAGATTCCCCCAAGCCCCCGGGTCTCCCCGGTGCGGCAGGGTGAAGTACTCGTCGCACCACTGCTTGAACTTCGGGTAGTAATCCGGGTCGTGCCGGTCGCAGGCGGCCCGGAAGGCGGCGTGGAAGCGGGCGGCGTCGGCCAGCGATCTCGGGCGCTTCCATCGGCATGGGCGTGATGTCGCCGCCGCCCCCGAACCAGTGCTTCGTCGTCACCAGGAAGCGGGTGTTGAAGTGCGCTGCCGGGACGCGCGGGCTTCGCATATGCGCGACCAGGGAGATGCCGGTGGCGAAGAAGCGGGGGTCTTCCTCGGCGCCGGCGATCTGCTTGCGGAATTCGGGGGAGAACGCGCCGTGGACGGTGGAGACGTTGACCCCGACCTTCTCGAAGACCCGGCCGCGCATCAGCCCCATCACCCCGCCGCCGCCCTCGGGCCGAGTCCAGGGGGTCAGGGCGAAGCGGCCGGCGGGCAGGCCGGCATGCGGGCCGGCGGCAAGCTCGTCCTCGATCGATCCGAAGGTGGCGCAGATGCTGTCGCGCAAGGCCTCGAACCAGGCGCGCGCCCGGGCGGCGAAGGGTGCGCTGCGGGGCCAGGCGCGGGTCCGGTGGCATCGGTCATTGGGGCCTGCTGCACGGCGTCGGGTTTCCTCCTCGCTCCGCATGGGTTCTATTGCGCTTGCGGTGGATTGCCACCCCGCATCCCGTCCCTTTATATGCGGCGCGGCGCGTGAGGGTAGCGCAGGCCGGGCCATGCCCGCCCCCGAACCCTCAACGCGGCGTCAATCGCATTCGGCCCCCGCCGGTCCCGTCCCGGGACGCAAGCGTGGCCGCGATCAGGGACGATGAGGCATGGCCGATAGTATGGCGCAGGCGGCGCCGCAGGACGGCGGGACCCGGCGCGACTTCCTGCAACTGGTGACGGCATCCTTCGCCGCCGTGGGTGTCGGCGCGATGGCCTGGCCCTTCATCAGCTTGATGAACCCGGCGCGCGACGTGCTCGCGCTCTCGACCACCGAGGTCGATCTCACCCCGATCGCCGCCGGTTCGGCGGTGACGGTGATGTGGCGCGGCAAGCCGGTCTTCGTCCGCAACCGGACGCCCGAGGAGATCAAGGAGGCCCGTGCGGTCCCGCTCTCCGAGCTGCGCGACCCGCAGACCGACCAGTCGCGGGTGAAGAAGGACAACTGGCTGATCCTGGTCGGCGTCTGCACCCATCTCGGCTGCGTGCCGCTCGGCCAGAAGCCGACCGACCCGCGCGGCGACTACGGCGGATGGTTCTGCCCCTGCCACGGCAGCCACTACGACACTGCCGGCCGCATCCGGAAGGGACCGGCGCCGCTGAACCTGGCGGTGCCCGACTACGCCTTCAACGGCGACGCCAAGATCACGGTCGGCTGAGGAGCAGGCAATGGCAACCGGACTGCACAAGAGCGACGTCGCCAACCCGGTCCTCCGCTGGATCGACGCGCGGCTTCCCGTCATCACCATGATGCAGAAGGAGTACGGGACGTTCCCCACGCCCCGTAACTTCAACTACTTCTGGAACTTCGGCGCCCTCGCCATGGTCAACCTGTTGATCATGATCGCGACCGGCATCTTCCTGTCCATGCACTACACCGCGCATACCAGCATGGCCTTCGATCTCCGTCCCGAGCGCATCATGCGCGACGTGAACTACGGCTGGCTGCTGCGCTACGCGCATGCCAACGGCGCATCGATGTTCTTCATCGTCGTCTACATCCACATCTGGCGCGGCCTGTACTACGGGTCCTACAAGGGCGCCGCGCGAGCTGCTGTGGATGCTGGGCGTCGTCATCTTCCTGCTGATGATGGCCACGGCCTTCATGGGCTATGTGCTGCCCTGGGGCCAGATGTCCTTCTGGGGCGCGACGGTCATCACCAACCTGTTCAGCGCCCTGCCACTGGTCGGCCCGGACATCGTGACCTTCCTCTGGGGCGGCTTCTCGGTCGACAACCCGACGCTGAACCGCTTCTTCAGCCTGCACTACCTGATGCCTTTCGTGATCTTCGGCGTGGTCTTCCTGCACGTCGCGGCGCTGCACATCACGGGCTCGAACAACCCGCTCGGCATTGACCCGAAGGGGCCGCAGGACACGCTGCCCTTCCACCCCTACTATACCGCCAAGGACAGCGTCGGCCTGGTCGCCTACTTCGCGTTCTTCGCCATCCTGGTCTTCTTCTTCCCGAACATGCTCGGGCACCCGGACAACTACATTCCGGCCAACCCGCTGGTGACGCCGCCGCATATCGTGCCGGAATGGTACTTCCTGCCCTTCTACGCGATCCTGCGCGCGGTGCCGGACAAGCTGGGCGGCGTGGTGATGATGGGCGCCTCCATCGCCATCCTCTTCGTGCTGCCCTGGCTGGACACCTCCCCGGTGCGCTCCATGCGCTTCCGCCGCTGGCGCGGCCCTTCCTGTTCACCTGGCTGGTCAGCTTCTTCGTGCTGCCTACTGCGGCGGCAAGCCGCCGGAGGAGCCCTACGTGACCATCAGCCGGGTCGCGACGGCCTACTACTTCCTGTACTTCCTGGTGATCCTGCCGCTGCTCGGCCGGCTCGAGCGGCCGCTGCCGCTGCCGGAGAGCATCGCCCGTCCGGTGCTGCGCGGCGGCGGCCCGGTCATGGCCGGCGCCATGAGCAAGCCGATGGAGAAGGCGTGATGCCCAAGGGGACTTTGATGACGTCCACCCTCAAGGCCCTCGCGGTCGCCGTCGGCCTGGTCGCCGGCGCCGGCCTCGGCGCGCCGGCCCGGGCGGCCGGCGGGGCCGAGCACTCCCCGGAGGTCCACTTCTCCTTCGACGGGCTGTTCGGGCATTTCGACCGCGCCTCGGCGCAGCGCGGCTTCCAGGTCTACAAGGAGGTCTGCTCGAACTGCCATTCGATGCACCTGCTGTCCTACCGCAACCTGCGCGAGCTCGGCCTCTCGGATGCCGAGGTCCGGGGGATCGCGGCGACGGTCCAGGTGCAGGACGGGCCGAATGACGAGGGCCAGATGTTCGAACGGCCGGGGCGTCCCTCCGACCGCTTCCGCAGCCCCTTCGCCAATGAGAAGGCGGCCCGCGCGGCGAACAACGGCGCCCTGCCGCCGGACCTGTCGGTGATCACCAAGGCCCGGGAAGGCGGCGCGCAGTACATCCACGCGCTGCTGACCGGCTACGAGGACCCGCCGGCCGGCGTCACCCTGATGCCGGGGATGAACTACAACAAGTATTTCGCCGGCCACCAGATCGCCATGGGCCCAGCCGCTGAGCAGCGAGGGCCAGGTCGAGTACACCGACGGCACCAAGCCGACGATCGAGCAGATGGTGAAGGACGTCTCCCAGTTCCTGACCTGGGCGGCCGAGCCGGAGCTCGAGCAGCGCAAGTCGCTGGGCGTGAAGATGGTTCTGTTCCTGACGATCCTCGGCGGCCTCGCCTATGCGGTGAAGCGCAAGGTATGGGCCGACGTGCACTGAGCCGCGGCTCCCGCACGCATCTCGGAAAGGCCGCCCCACCGGGCGGCCTTTTCAATCCCGGGCTGTCGTGTCGCCGAGGCGTGATGTGCCCTCGATTAGCTTTCGCTGATGTTCAGACTTCCAAAGCACGAGGTGGCGGGCGTTTCCTTTACCGGCTGGATTGGGGAGGACAGACGCCATGGCCGACATCTTCGATTGGATCGGTGCACCCGGGGCCCGCTTCGACGACCCGGCGAGCTGGTTTCGACGCGACGCTGGACGCTCCGGCGGAGCGCGCGCCGGGCCAGGGCGACACCGCGGTGCTTCAGGCGGGCGACTGGCGCGTGACGGGTGGCGGCCGGATCGGCACCCTGCTGATCGAGGACGGGGCCAATGTCACGCTGGACGGCATGGGGGCGCTGTCGGCGGGGCGGTGACCGAGGGCAGCGGGAGCGCGTTGCTGCTGCAGGGTGTCACGCTCTCGGTGAACCAGACGCTGACCATTGGCCATGATTCGGTCCTCGACCTCAGCCAGGCCGGCGCCTCGCCCTCATCTACCCGCCCTTCGGCGAGGTCTCGGTCAGCGCTTTCACCCTCGCGCTGGCCGGGCCGGGCGATAGCGCAGGTGGTGGCCATGTCGTGCTCGGCGACAACACGCTCCAGCTCCTCATCCTGAACAACGGCAATCCCGGCAGCGGAAACGACTTCGACCCGGGCCTGGGTATCGACGGCACGGGGCGGATCATCCTCGGCACCATCGATGTGCCGAACGTCAGGATCTATGATCCGGACCAAGGCAGCTTCACCGGCGCCTCGGCCCTGACCAGCCTGGATTTCGGCACGCTGCATGTCGGCGATGCGGGGCACCTGCGTTATGCCCTGACCAATCTCTCGGGCAATGCGGGGTGGCCCTCCTTCGGGGCCATTCAGACCCTGACGCATGGCGGCACCGTGACCGATCCGGCGCTGTCCGGCTCGGGCGTCACGCCGCAGGATTTCGGCATCGGCCCGCGCGGCGGCACGGCAACCTTCGAGCTCACGCTCGATACCATGGAAGCCCGGCTGCTGCAGGACCAGGCTGTCCATATCGGGTTCGAGTTCCAGGGCTTCCAGTCCGACACCGGCACCACCCTGCCCATCACCGGCGCCGTGCTGAACTATGCCGATCCCGGCTTCGCACTGGTCTCGGGCCCCGGCACCCTGGCGGGGAGGGCACCCATTGGACCCTCGACCTGGGCAGCCTGGCCCAGGGCAGCGATCCCGGGGCAGTGCTGCTCGCCATCCGCAACTTCGCCTTGGCGCCGGCCGACGATCTCGGCGGCAGCTTCGACGTCTCGGGCGAGGGCGTCGCGGTGGCCGGCGCTGATCCCTTCGCCGGGCTGGCGGCCGGGGATGCACTGGCCGCGCTGAGCCTGCAATTCGACACGACGACACCAGGGGCGCATGCGGAGACGATCACCCTTCACCCGACCAGCGCCAATGCCTCCGGCTTCCTCGGTAACTTGCCGGCGGTGACGCTGACGGTGACGGATCTGGTCCCTGCCGGGGAGGGCGGCGGCGGGACGGATGGGCATTCGGATGCCGGCCATCACCGCGCCGGCCATGGCCATGGAGACGGCCATCATGACCGGCACTGGGCGCTGGGTGGCGGACACCACCAGATCGGCCGTCGGGCCTGACGCCGGGCTCAGGCGAAGGGGTAGGGGCCGGGGAAGTCGCCGATCGGCAGGTGATGCGTCAGCATCCCCTCCGGCCGCCACTGGTGCAGTAGGAAGCCCGGCGGCTCGAGATGGGAGGCCGGCCGGGCATCCCCGCGCGGCCGCAGCGCGATCGCCGTCGCGGTGCTCGGCGCGGTGCAGAGCAGCGTGCCGCCGAAGCGCCGCAGCATCGTCCGGTGCACATGGCCGCAGAGCAGGCGTTCCACCGCCTGGTATCGTCCCAGCAGCGCCGCCAGTGCCGCCTCGCCATGGCAGCGGTACCGGTCGAGATAGGGCACCCCGCACTCGATCGGCGGCTGGTGCATCATGACCACCGTCGGCCGCCCCGGCGCCTCGGCCAGCGCCGCCTCCAGCCAAGCGAGCGCCGCGGCATCGGCCTCGCCATGGTGCAGGCCGGGGATGGTGACATCCAGCGCGATGACCCGCACCGGGCCGGAGGCCGCGTCCACATAGTGCAGCGGACCGCTGGCCGGCAGCCAGGTGTGGTCGTGGAAGGCCCGACGGAAGGCCTCGCGCTCGTCATGGTTGCCCGGGATGACCCGCAGCGGGCGCGCAGCGGCGCCAGGATGGCCCGCGCCGCGGCGTATTCGGCCGCTGTCCCGCTCTCCGTCACGTCGCCCGTCAGCAGCACCAGCCTGGGCTGCGGGTCGAGTGCGTTGACCTGTGCGACCGCCGCGGCCAGCGCCGCATTGGCATCCACCACGCCCTGGTAGAGCGTTCCCACGGGCCGAACATGCGGGTCGGAAAGCTGGGCGATCCACATGGCCGCCCTGCCTCAGCGCCGCGGCGCTTCCGCCAGGCCGGGCGGCGGCAGCGCGGTGCCGCGTTCGATCGCCCTGTCCACCACCGGCGCGGGCGGCCGGTTGCAGGCGGCGAGCAGGGGCAGCAGCAGCGCCGCCATGGTCAGGGGCACGGGTCAAGGGCGGCCTCTCCTTGAAGTTGTGTGGTTCCGCCGGGGCGCGATCTGCCGGCGATCATCGCATGCCGAGGCAGCGATGGGCATGCCTCGGCGACACGGGCCTGGGCAGCCCGTCGCAGTTTCCCTAGAACCGCGGCCTGAATGCCGGAGAGCCTGTCCATGTCCGACCCCATCACCCCGTCATCGGCCTGATCGGCGGCTCCGGCCTGTATGACATCGATGGGCTCGAGGACCGCGAGTGGCGGAAGGTGGAGACGCCCTGGGGGGCGCCGTCGGACGAGTTGCTGTTCGGCCGGCTGGCCGGAGTCCGCTGCGTCTTCCTGCCACGGCACGGTCGCGGCCACCCGACCCCCCTCCGAGCTGAATTACCGCGCCAATATCGACGCGCTGAAGCGCTCGGGCGTTACCGACGTGATCTCGCTCTCGGCCGTCGGCTCGCTGCGGGAGGATCTGCCGCCGGGCCATTTCGTCATCGTCGACCAATTCATCGACCGCAGCTTCGCCCGGGTGAAGAGCTTCTTCGGCAGCGGCTGCGTCGCGCATGTCTCGGTCGCCCATCCGGTCTGCCCGCGGATCGGCGACGCGGTGGAGGCCGCGGCGCGCGGGCTGGCGCTTCCAGTGACGCGCGGCGGCACCTACCTCGTGATGGAAGGCCCGCAGTTCAGCACCAAGGCCGAGAGCGAACTGTACCGCCAGTGGGGCTGCAGCGTCATCGGCATGACCAACATGCCGGAGGCGAAGCTCGCCCGCGAGGCGGAGCTTGCTACGCGACCGTCGCCATGGTGACGGATTTCGACTGCTGGCACCCCGACCACGACCACGTCACGGTCGACCAGGTGGTGAAGGTGCTGTTCGGCAATGCCGACAAGGCCAAGGCGCTGGTGAAGGCGGTAGTCCCGGTGCTGGGCCAGCCCCGCGGCCTGTGCCCGGCGGGCTGCGACCGCGCGCTCGACCACGCCATCATCACCGCGCCGGACAAGCGCGACCCGGCGCTGCTGGCGAAGCTGGACGCGGTGGCCGGCCGCCTGCTCGGCTGAGCCCCGCGGCTACCGCAGGACGATCTCGACGCGCCTGTTCTGCGGCTCCCGCACCCCGTCCGCGGTCGGGACCAGCGGCTTGGTCTCGCCGAAGGCGGTGACGGTGATCTCGTCCTTGGCGACGCCCTGCTTCACCAGCTCGTTCGCCACCACATCGGCACGGCGCTGCGACAGGCGCTGGTTGTATTGCGGCGTGCCGGAACGGTCGGCATGGCCGGCCACCTCGATCCGGGTGGTCTGCACCCGGCGGGCGGCGCCGGCGGCATCGGCGATGATCTGCCGGGCACGGTCGGTCAGGTCGGCCCGGTCCCAGTCGAAGAAGACCAGGTAGGTGCGCGCCAACTCGGGCGTCGCAACCGGTGCCGGCGCCGGCACCGTGGCCACCGGCGGCGGGTTGAAGGCGTAGCGCAGGCCGAGCAGGACGGAGTGGTTGTAATTGGTCGGCTCGAAGCTGCCTGGCACGCCGGGGACGGCCGGGCCGCTGGTGCGATTGATGGTGAATTTCGGATCGAGCGTGCCGAGGAAGCGGTACTCCGCCGTCACCGATAGGCCCGGCGCCAGGTTGCCGAGGCCGAAGGCCGAGCCGAGGATGGCCTGGTAGGCGAATTGCGGATCGGTGTCCTCGATCCGGTAGCTGCTGCCGCCGGTGGCGAAGCGGGCCTTGCGGATCTCGTTCCAGACATAGCCGCCGCCGAAGCCGACATAGGGCTGGTAGGTCGAGGGCGCGATGCCGAAGTTGGAAAGGTCGAAGTCGAACAGCAGGTTCGCCATCGCCCCGTACTTGTCATAGTAGCCCGAGCTGCCGACCCGGGCGCCGTTCAGCGACAGCCGGTCGACCTCGTCGGTGCGGTAGTTGCCCTCGATCTCCGCCCGCCAGCCATTGCCGAAGCCCCAGCCGAGCGAGAGCACGCCCGCGAAGCCGGGATCGCGGGTGCGGAGGCGGACGCCCTGGTCGTTGAGGTCGGGAACGAAGTTGAGGCCGGCGCCGGCCCCAGATAGAGCCCTTCGACCGGCTGCGCCCCGGCGGCGAGCGGCGCCGCGAGCAGGGTTGCGGCCAGGAGAAGGCGACGGAACGGCATTGGAAGCTCCAGGACGGACCGCCGGCGGAGGACGGACCAGGAAGGGGTGGAGACTACATAGCCCGGCCTTGGGCTGGGATGGCAACGCAAAACCTTTCGCGGCTGCGAAGCGCGCAAAAGTGTGTTCACGTCGACAGAAACTTCGCCAGAAACGCGATTTGGCGCGCCGCCGAACAGGTCGGGTGCCGGGTCAGCAGCGGGGTCTGGTGGCGAATCGAATCGGCCACCCGCGCATCGCGCGGGACGATTCCGGCCAGCGGGACCCCAGCGCCGAGGAAGCGGCTGCAGGCCTGGTCCAGGGTCCGCCAGGTGCGCTCCCCGGCGGCACGGTCGCTCACCTGGTTGACCACCAGCCGCGCCGCGGCGCCCGGCCGGTCGCGGCGATGCAGCTTCAGCACGGCATAGGCATCGGTCAGGCTGGTCGGCTCCTCGGTCGCGACCACCAGAAGCAGGTCGGCGCAGGCGGCCAGGCGGCGCACCGCGGCATCCAACCCGGCGCCGAGGTCGAGCAGCACGGTATCGAACTCCGCGGTCGCCGCGCGCAGCGCCGCCTCAAGCCGGGCCACTGCCACAGGCTCCAGCCCGGCCAGGGCGCCGGAGCCGGAGCGGCCGGGCAGGACGGCGAAGCCCGCATCGTGCGTCGTGGCAGCGGCAGCGGCGCTCAACCGCCCCGCGAGCACATCCGCGACATCGTGCCGCGGATCGAGGCCGAGCTGGACGTCCACATTGGCCAAGCCGAGATCGGCATCGACCAGCAGCACCCGCTGGCCCGCCTGGGCCAGCGCCTGGGCCAGGCCGATGGCCAGCACCGTCTTGCCGACGCCGCCCTTGCCGGAGGCGACGGCGAGCAGCCGGCCTGCGGCGCGATCGGTCTCTGCGGTGGTCATGCATCCCCTTCGCTGCGCGCAGCAGCCGCGCCGCCAGCCAGGCGGGGTCGATCGGCACCAGGTCGCCCGCCGGATCCTGGCCGAGCCCCGCCTCGGTCAGCGCCAGCCCGGCCGCCGCCGCGGCCAGCACTCCGCCGAGCCGACGCGCCGCATCCAGCCGGGTCGGCAGCAGGTGCCGCGCGCCGAGCGCGCGGAAGGCCTGCGCCGTCTCCGTCGCCTCGGCCGGGTCCAGTCCCGCCGGCAGCACCAGCAGCAGGGTGGCGCCGGCGACCCGGGCGAGGTCCAGCAGGGCGCTGGCCTGGGTCGGGTCGAAAGGGTCGCAGCCGGCGCTGTCGATCAATACCGCCTGGCCCGGCGCCCGCCGGGCCACCGCCTTGGCCAGTGCGGCCGGCTGCGGCGCGACCGAAAGCGTCAGGCCGAGCACGCGGGTGAAGGCCGCCAGCTGCTCCACCGCCCCCGCCCGGGCGCCATCGGTGGTGACCACCAGCGGCGCGCCGCCGGCCAGCACGGCGCGGGCGGCCAGCTTGGCGCAGCCCAGCGTCTTGCCGGCGCCGGGCGGGCCGACCAGCAGTAGGGGCGCCGCCGCGGCATCCGGCAGCGGCGCGAAGCCGAGCGCGGTGGCCAGCGCCTGGTCGAGCGGTCCGGCGCCCAGTTGGGCGGCGAGCCCGGCTGGCAGGTTGTGCCGCGCCAGCGGGCCCTGGGCCGCGGCCGGCGCCGGCGCATCGGGCGGGATCAGCCAGGGTTCCGGCTCGGCCGCGGCATCCCGCGCCGCGGTGATCTCGACCCCGCCGGCGACCCGCCGGGTCGCCAGGATCACCGCGTCATCGCCCAGCGCGGCACGGACCTGCGCCATCGCCTCCGCCATCCGGGCCGCGCGGAACAGCCGGAGCCGCATCCGCTAGACCTGCCCCAGCGTGCGGATGCGGGCGCGCGGGTGGATCTCCGCCTGGCTGAGCACCATGGTCGCTGGGCGGAAGCGCTCGACGATCGCCCGGACATGGGCGCGGATGGCGCCGGAGCAGACCAGCACCGGGGATTCGCCGCTGGCTGCGGCGGCGTCGAAAGCGTCGCGCAACCGCTGCATGAATTCCTGCAACTTGGTCGGCGCCATGGCGAGCTGGCGGTCCTCGGGCGGGCCGGCCAGGCTCTCGGCGAAGGCCAGCTCCCAGTCGGCCGAGAGCGCGATCAGCGGCACGTAGCCGCCCGGGCCCCGCGCGGCCTCCGAGAGCTGCCGCGACAGGCGTGCCCGCACCACGCCGAGGATGCCGCCGATGCCGCGGCTGCCGGCCGCCACCGCCTCCTGCACGCCTTCCAGGATCGTCGGCAGGTCGCGGATCGAGACCCGCTCGGCCAGCAGGGCCTGCAGGATGCGCTGCAGCCCGCCGGTGCCGATCTGGGAGGGGATGACGTCCTGCACCAGCTTCCGGTGCTCGGCCGGCAGCTCGTCCAGCAGCTTCTGCGTCTCGGCGAAGGAGAGCAGCTCGGGCATGGTGTCGCGCACCGTCTCGGTCAGGTGGGTCGCCAGCACGCCGGCGCAGTCCACCACGGTGCAGCCGCGCGCCAGCGCCTCGTCGCGCAGCCCCTCCTCGATCCAGAGGGCGGGCAGGCCGAAGGTGGGCTCGGTGGTGCGCTCCCCGGCCATGGCCGGCACCTGGCCGGAAGGATCGATCGCCAGCTGCAGCGGCGGGCGGAGCTGGCCGCGCCCGGCCTCGATCTCCTTGACCCGCAGGATGTAGGTGTCGGGCGGCAGCTCCAGATTGTCCTGGATGCGGACGCTCGGCAGGACGAAGCCCATCTCCTGCGCCATGGACCGGCGCAGCGCCTTGATCTGCTCGGTCAGCCGCGGCGCCTCACCAGCGGCCAGCGAGAGCAGGCCGTAGCCCAGTTCCAGCCTGAGCAGGTCGAGCCGCAGCGCATCGGCGACCGGCGGCTCGGCGGCTTCGGCCGGGGCGGCCGCGGGCGCCGCCTCGGCGGTGCGGGCGGCCTCGCGCCGGCTCCAGGCGGTGGCGCCGGCGGCGCCGGCCAGCGCCAGGAAGGGGAACATCGGCATGCCCGGCAGCAGCGCCATCACCGCCGCGGCGCCGCCGGCCAGCGCCATCGGCTTCCAGCCCTGGCCGAGCTGGCGGCCCATCACCTGGTCGGCGCGCTCCTCCCCACCGCCCTTCGTCACCACGATGCCGGCGGCGACCGAGACCAGCAGCGAGGGGATCTGGCTGACCAGCCCGTCGCCCACCGTGAGCATCGAGAAGGTGGTCGCGGCTTCCCCGATCGGCAGGCCCTGGCGAAGCACGCCGATGGCGAGGCCGCCGAGCAGGTTGATCGCGGTGATGATCAGCCCGGCGATGGCGTCGCCGCGGACGAATTTGGCGGCGCCGTCCATGGCGCCGTGGAAGGCGCTCTCCTCCTCGAGCTCGCGGCGGCGGCGGCGCGCCTCCTTCTCGTCGATCAGGCCGGAGGAGAGGTCGGCGTCGATCGCCATCTGCTTGCCGGGCATGGCGTCCAGGCTGAACCGCGCCGCGACCTCGGCGATGCGGCCCGAGCCCTTGGTGACGACCATGAAGTTCACCACCAGCAGGATGGCGAAGACGATTAGCCCGACCATGACGTCGCCGCCCATCAGGAAGCCGCCGAAGGCGGCGACCACCTGGCCGGCGGCGGCCGGGCCTTCGTGCCCATGCGTAAGGATGGTGCGGGTGGTGGCGACGTTCAGCGCCAGGCGCAGCAGGGTCGACAGCAGCAGGATCTGCGGGAAGGCGGTGAAGTCGAGCGGCCGCACCAGGAACAGCGCGACCATCAGGATCAGCACCGAGAGCGTGATGGAGAGCGCGAGCGCCGCATCCAGCAGCAGGGTCGGCAGCGGCACCACCAGCACCGCGAGCAGCAGGGCGACGCCGAAGGCCAGGGCCACGTCGCCGCCGATCCGGATTTCCCGCAGCCATCCTGGCAGCGCGATGCTCCCCATGCGTCAGCGGCCCATCCCAAGGCCGGGCAGCAGCCCGCTGCCGGGCGCGACCGGGACCGGCGCCCCCTGCGCGCGGTATTCATGCAGCTTGTTGCGCAGCGTGCGGATGGAGATGCCGAGGATCTCCGCTGCGCGGGTCCGGTTGCCGAGGCAGTGGGTCAGCGTCTCGAGGATCAGGTCGCGCTCCACCTCCTCCATCCGCCGGCCGACCAGGGCGGAGACGGGGGCAGGGGCGGGCGAGGGCGCCGCGGCGGCGGCGGGCGCCGGCGCCTCGGCCGCCGGCCGCGCGGCCGGCAGCGGCGTCAGCTCGATCGCCTCCGGCCCGATCCAGGCGCCCTCGGCCAGCAGCACGGCGCGGTGCAGGGTGTTCTCGAGCTCGCGCACATTGCCCGGCCAGGGATGCGCCAGCAGCAGCGCCTCGGCGGCGGGGGAGACGGCGCGCTGCGGCAGCCCGTTGGCGGCGGCGAAGCGGCGGGCGAAATGCGCCGCCAGCGCGGTGACGTCGCCCGGCCTTTCGCGCAGCGGCGGGATGTGAAGTGCCACGACGTTCAGCCGGAACCAGAGGTCCTCGCGGAACCGGCCGGCGCGGACCTCGGCGCCGAGGTCCCGGTTGGTCGCCGCCAGCAGCCGGACATCGACCTTGACCGGTGCCGTGCCGCCCAGCTTGTCGACCTCCCGCTCCTGGATCACGCGCAGCAGCTTGGCCTGAAGCCTTGCATCCATCTCGCCGATCTCGTCGAGCAGCAGCGTGCCGCCATCGGCCTGCTCGAACTTGCCCTTGCGCGCCGCGACCGCGCCGCTGAAGGCGCCCTTCTCATGGCCGAAAAGCTCGCTCTCCAGCAGGGTCTCGGGCAGGGCGGCGCAGTTCAGCGCGACGAAGGGGCCGCGGGCGCGGCGGCTGTGCGCGTGCAGGAAGCGGGCGAGGACCTCCTTGCCGGTGCCGCTCTCCCCGGTGACGAGGACGCTCGCCTCGGCGCGGGCCAGTGCCTCGGCCCGTGCCAGCAGCGCGGCCATGGCGGGGTCGCGCCAGACCGGGCCTTCCGCTTCCCCCGCCACCGCCTGCAGCATGGCGGCGATCAGCTCGGCATCGGGGGGAAGGGGGAGGAATTCCTTCGCCCCGGCCTGGATGGCGCGGACCGCGGCGGCGGCATCGGCGTTGCGGCCGCAGGCGATCACCGGGCAGGCGATGCGCTCGGTGGCCAGGCGCTCGATCAGCCAGCCGATGTCGTGCGCGAGGTCGCACAGGACGAGGTCGGCGCCCTCCGTGCGCAGCCGCGCCAGGGCCGCCGCCGGCCCGTCCGCCTGCGCCACCCGGGCGCCGCGCGCGGCGGCGATGCGCGCGGCCTGGCCCAGCTCGGCATCGAGCGCGCCGATGATCAGGACACGGGTCATGCCCTCATCCCAGCCGGTCGGTCTTGACGATCTCGGTCATCGTCACGCCGAGCCGGTTGTCGTCCACCATCACCACCTCGCCGCGGGCGACCAGGCGGTTGTTGACGTAGATGTCGACCGCCTCGCCCAGCTTGCGGTCGAGCTCCACCACGGCGCCGCGGCCGAGCTTCAGGAGCTGCGAAACCTGCATCGTCGCGCGGCCGAGCACCGCGCTGACCTGCACGGGGATGTCGTAGACGGCCTCGAGGTCGCGGGCCGAGGGGCCCGCCGCCGCGCGCGCCGCGCTGGCCTCGGCGGCCGTCACGCTCTCGAAAGGTCCGGGGTCCGGCATGCGCTATCTCTCCTGAAGGTCGAAGGCCTGCAGCAGGGCGGCGATCGCCTGCCGCCGCGACGCGAGCAACAGCGCGGCGCCGCCGCCGCGCCAGGCCGCCGTGGCATCGCCGGGCGGCAGGCCGGGGTCTTCCGTGATTGTCAGCGCGGTCTCGCCGATCCGGGCCGCCGCGGCCGCGGCGCAGCCGGGGGCGACGCGCAGGGTGACCGCAACGCCGGCTTCCAGCAGCGGCCGCAGCTCGGCGGCCAGCCGCGCCGCGGCCTCCGGCGCCAGCCGCGCCGCCGCCTCCGGCAGGGCGGCGTCGAGCGTCGCCAGCAGCAGCCCGGCCAGAGCCTCCGCCGCCTCGGCCGCGGCATCGCCGGCCCGCGTCGCGGCCTCGGCCAGCGCCGCGGCGATGCGTTCCAGCGCCGCCGCCTCGCGCGCCGCGAGCCCGGCCGCTTCCGCCTCCCGCGCCGTCGCCTCGCCGGCGGCGAAGCCGGCCTCGCGCGCCGCGGCCAGCCGGGCCTCCAGGGCGGCGGCGGCCAGTTCCTCGGGCGCCGGTCCGGGGGCGGGCGGGGGCGCGTCGAAATCCGGCACGTCGAAGGCCATGACCCGCAGCGGCGCCTGGCCGGGCCGGCGCGGCGCCGGCAGGACCGGCTCGAAGGGCAGGGCAGGACGGGGCGTGGCCTGGGCGGGGCGGAAGGCCTCGGTCACGGGACCATCTCCTCCTCGCGCCCGTCCTGCAGCTGGATCTGGCCCTGCGCCGCCATGTCCTTGGCCAGCAGCACGATGGAGGCCTGCGCCTCGTCCACGTCGCGCAGCCGCACCGGGCCGAGCCCGGCGATGTCGTCGCGCAGCAGCTTCGCCGCGCGCTCGGTCAGGTTCTTCATGAACATCTCGCGCAGCGCCTCGGAGGCGCCCTTGAGCGCGAGGGCCAGCTTGTCCTTCTCGACCGAGCGCAGCAGCGCCTGCAGCCCGGCACCGTCGACCCGCTGCAGGTCCTCGAAGGTGAACATCAGGCCGCGGATGCGCTCGGCGCTGTCGCGGTTGCGCTCCTCGAGCGCCGAGAGGATGCGACCCTCGGCCTGGCGGTCGAGGTTGTTGAAGATCTCGGCCATCATCTCATGCGCGTCGCGCCGCTGGGCACGCGCAAGGTTCGACATGAACTCGGCCTTCAGCGTCCGCTCGACGCCCTCCAGCGCCTCCTTCTGGATGGTCTCCATCCGCAGCATGCGCATCACGACCTCCATCGCGAAGCCTTCCGGCAGCAGCGAGAGGACGCGGGCGGCGTGGTCGGGACGGACCTTGGTGAGGACCACGGCGACGGTCTGCGGGTATTCGTTCTTCAGGTAGTTCGCCAGCACCGCCTCGTTCACGTTGCCCAGCTTGTCCCACATGGTGCGGCCCGCCGGGCCGCGGATCTCCTCCATGATCTGGCTGACCCGGTCGCGCGGCAGGGTCTTCGACAGCAGCCGCTCGGTGCTCTCGTAGGTGCCGACCAGGTTGCCGGTCTGGCCGAGCTGGTCGCCGAATTCACGGCAGAGCTCCTCGATCACCGGGGCCGGCACGGCGCCGAGTGAGGCCATGGCGGCCGAGAGGTCGCGGATCTCGTCCTCATGCATGCGGGCGAAGAGGGTCGCCGCGTGCTCCTCGCCCATCGCCAGCATCAGCGCCGCGGCCTTCTGCGGCCCGCTCATCCCCGCCAGCATGCCGCGCGTGCCGCTCACAGCCGGTCCTCCGGGTCCAGCCAGCGGCGCAGCACGGCCAGGCTCTCATCCGGGTGGCGCTGCACCATCTGCGAGAGGGCATTGAGCGAGGAGGCCCGCATCTGGCCCTGCACATGCGCCAGGCTGACCATCGCTTCCTCCGCCGCCAGAGCCGCAGCATCGGTGGCCGAGGCCGGGATGCCGCCCTCGCTGCCGCCCGCCAGCGCGGCGACGCTGTCCGCCCCGCCGGCGAGCGCGGCCTGGCCTGCAGTGCCGGAAATCATCCCCGGGGGCGCCCCCGCCATGGCGCCGGCCGGGCCGGCCAGCGCCGCGACCGGCGCCAGGCTGGCGGCGATCCGCCCGACCATCGGCCGGCCGACCAGCAGGATGCCGGCCAGCGCCACCAGGGCCAGCAGCGCGCTTTCCGCCAGCCGGGTGGCGAGCGCCGGCGACAGCGGCAGGCCGAGGAAGCCGGGCGCGGCCTCGCCCGGCAGCGTCTCCTCGGCGAAGCGCATGGAGACGACCTCGACCTTGTCGCCGCGCCGCTCGTCGAAGCCGACGGCGCTGCGGACCAGGGCAGCGATGCGGGCAAGCTCCTCGGCGGTGCGCTCGCGCCAGCGCGGCGGCTCGCCCTCGGTCACCCCGTCCACCAGCACGGCGACCGAGAGGCGCTTGACCACCGGGTGCTCGCGCAGCGTGTTCCGGGTGGACCGGCCGATCTCGTAATCTCGTCGTCTCCTCCTGGCGGTTCTCGGAAGTGCCGGCGCCGCCCTGCGACTCGTTACCCGGCAGGTTGCCGGCGACGGTGGTCGGGGCAGGTTCGGCGCCGCGGTTCTGCTCGGTCGTGCTCTGCTGGCTGCGGGCGACCTGGTTGTCGGGGTCGAAGCGCTCCTCGCGGGTCTCGATGCGGTCGAAATCCATCTCGACCGTCGCCTCCGCGCGCACCCGTCCGGGGCCGAGGCTGCGTTCGAGCAATTCCTCGACCGCCCGGCCGAGGCGAAGCTCCTGGGCGCGGCGGATCTCCTCCTGGCCCTGGGTCAGGCCGGGCCCGGCCAGGGCCTGGCCGCCTCGGGCCAGCAGGGTGCCGCGGCTGTCGACGATGGAGATGGCCTGGGGCTTCAGGCCGGGCACCGCGGTGGCGACCAGGTGCAGCACCGCCTGCACGCCGTCCGGGTCCAGCCGCTGGGCGCCCTGCATGGCGAGCACCACGCTGGCCTGGGCCTCCCCTCGCTCGCGCGAGAAGGCCTCCCGCCGCGGCAGGGCCAGGTGGACCCGGGCGGCGCGGACGCCGGCGAGGCCGCGGATGGTCCGGGCCAGCTCGCCTTCCAGCGCCCGCAGCCGGTTGACGTCCTGCTGGAAGGGGTGGTGGTGAGGCTATCGCCGCGGTCGAAGAGCTCCCAGCCGACGCCGCCGCCGGCGGGCAGGCCCTCACGGGCCAGCAGCAGCCTGAGCCGGGGCGCCTGGTCGGCCGGGGCCAGCACCTGACTCGCCGCCGCCGGCGATCCGGTAGGGAATGCGCTGGCGCTCGAGGGCCGCGACCACCGCTGCGGCGTCGCGCGGCTCGAGCTCGCCGAACAGCGGGGCCATCGGCGGGTCGCCGGCCCGCAGCGCCAGGACGGCCAGCAGGCCGAGCAGCGCCAGGCCCACCGCGCCCAGGGCGAGCAACCGCTTCGTCCCCAGCGCCTTCAGCCCGGCGAGAACCCCGCCCATCCACTTCCCTTCCTCGGCCCGATCCGGGGCCCGCGCCGATGCCGGCCGGCCTGTCGCGAAGGCGTTTCCTGGAGGCGCGCCGCGCGGCCGGACTTGGCCGGCAGGCAGGAATTGCCGGATTGCGGTTGAGAAGCGGTTAAGTTGCCCGTTCCGCGGGACACAGCTTTGCTTGAGGCGCGATTTACACGGTTTCGTCAGCTTGATATTTCCGCCCGGCCGTGCGGAAAGCGGTGCAACGGCGGCGCTCGGGTCGCGTGCAGAAGGGGTCCGGCCGGTCATGAAGATCGTCGCCTGCAACAGCAATCGTCCGCTCGCGGAAGCGGTGGCGGCCTCGCTCGGCCTGCCGCTGACCAGCGCCTCCATCCGGCGCTTCGCCGACATGGAGGTCTTCGTCGAGATCAACGAGAACGTCCGCGGCCAGGACGTCTTCGTGGTGCAGTCCACCAGCTACCCGGCCAATGACAACCTGATGGAGCTGCTGATCACGCTGGATGCGCTGAAGCGCGCCTCCGCCCGGCGGGTCACCGCGGTGATCCCCTATTTCGGGTATGCAAGGCAGGACCGGAAGTCGGGATCGCGCACGCCGATCTCGGCCAAGCTGGTGGCCAACCTGATCACTGCCGCCGGTGCCCACAGGGTGCTGACGATGGATCTGCACGCGGCGCAGATCCAGGGCTTCTTCGACATCCCGGTCGACAACCTGTTCTCGGCGCCGCTGTTCAGCCGGGACATCCAGGAACGCTACAAGGGCCGCGACCTGATGGTGGTCTCGCCCGATGTCGGCGGCGTGGTGCGGGCACGGGCGCTCGCCTCCCGCCTGCACACGGAACTCGCGATCATCGACAAGCGACGGCCGCGCGCAGGCGTTTCGGAAGTGATGAACGTGATCGGCGAGGTCGAGGGGCGGCACTGCATCCTGGTCGACGACATCGTCGACTCCGGCGGCACCCTGGTGAACGCCGCCGAGGCGCTGATCAAGCACGGTGCCTCTGGCGTCTCGGTCTATGTCACGCACGGCGTCTTCTCGGGCGGCGCGGTGGCGCGGGTCGGCGCCTCGCCGATCGAGAACATGACGGTGACCGACAGCATCATGGCGACCGAGGCGGTGCGCATCTCCTCGAACATCCGGCAGGCGACGATCGCCCCGCTGCTGGCCGAGGCGATGCGGCGGATCTCGGACGAAAGTTCGGTTTCCTCGCTGTTCAACTGAGGCGAGGGGAACGACCGAGGCATGGGCCGGGGCTGGTGGCGCCGGTGGTCCTGGGGAGGTCGTTGGTTCCCTCCGGAAGGCCCCGTGAGTGCGTTCGGCCGGAAGTACGGTGACCTGCCGGCGCCACGGATAGGACTCTAAAGCATGGTCCCGGCCGGCGTCGTGCAACTATGCGCGAAGCTGGCCGCTGCGAAGGCACGACGCCGGGGCCAGGGAGCGGTTGTTGGTTCCCACCCGCCGGCGGGATTCTGATTTTCCCGAGTCAAGGCGGAAATCCCGGCGTCGCGGGATATTTTTATCAACACTGTGTGATGTGGTCCAGCGGTTAGTTTCTGGCTGACCCTCTGCCGCTGCCCTTGGCCATCCCGCCGCCGCTGCGCCGGGGCTGGGCGCCCGCCGAATCGCCCGATACTCTGCCGCACCAGCCACCCCAAAGGAGGATCCCAAGGTGAAACTCTTCTACGCGCCCGGCGCCTGCTCCATCGGCATCCATGTCCTGCTCGAGGAGATCGGCAAGCCCTATGAGGCCGAGCTGGTGAACCTGCGCGAGGGCGCCCAGTTCAAGCCGGATCCACCTCGGTGAACCCGAAGTCGAAGGTGCCGACCCTGCGGCGCGACGACGGCACGGTGCTGACCGAGTACCCCGCCATCGCGGTCTGGCTCGCCAGCACCTTCCCCGAGGCGAAGCTGCTGCCGAAGGATGCAGACAAGCTGGCCAAGGCGCTGGAATACACCGACTTCGCCGTGGCCACGCTGCACATGCAGGGCTTCTCCCGCATCTTCCGCCCGTCCAACTACGCGCCGACCGAGTCGGACCACGAGGCGGTGAAGGCGAAGGGTGAGGAGATCTTCGCCAAGGGCCTCGGCATCTTCGACAAGGCGCTGGAGGGCAAGGAATACCTGCTTGGCGATTCTCCTTCGCCGACAGCGCGCTGTTCTACGTCTCCTTCTGGTGGGCGGGCCGGCTGGGCAAGCCGCTGCCGAAGAACGTCGCCGCGCATTATGCCCGGATGAATGCCCGCCCCTCGGTGCAGCGGGTGCTCAAGGCCGAAGGCCTGGCATAGGGAATGGACATCGCCATGGCGGAGACGCTGAACCCGGTCCCCTTCTGGTTTCTCCGCCATGGCGAGACCGACTGGAACGCCGAGGGGCGGTCGCAGGGCCGCACCGACATCGCGTTGAACGCGGTGGGGCTCGCCCAGGCCCGGCGGGCGGCGAAGACGCTGGTGGGGATCGGCGGCATCGCCACCGTCGTCGCCTCCCCGCTGGTCCGCGCCCGGGTCACCGCCGAGATCGCCGCGGAGGCGCTCGGCCTGCCGGTGACCTTCGACGAGGGGCTGCAGGAGGTCAATTTCCGGCGAGCAGGAAGGCCTGCCGATGGGCGACTGGTACGACGACTGGATCGCCGGCAGCTACACGCCGGCCGGCGCCGAGACCTTCGCGGGCCTGCTGGCGCGCGCGGTGGCCGCGGTGAACCGGGCGACGGCACGGCCGGCCCCGGTTCTGGTGGTGGCGCATGGCGCGCTGTTCCGCGCGCTGCGGCTGGCCTTCGGGCATGAGCCGAACGTCCGCACGCCGAACGCCCTGCCGATCCGCTGCGTCCCGCCGGCCGATGGCGGCGCGGTGTGGGAGGTGGTGCCGGCGAAGCTGGCGCCGGAGGGCTGAACCGGCCGGGGAGGGCGCTGTCCTCCCCGCCGCTCCGTGCCGAACCGATGGCGACCGGCGTGCCCAGTCTCGATGCCGGTCCTGTCGCTTCTCTTTTCCCCGGCCTTGTTGCTCGCTGGGCCCAGCCGCGGGGTCCTGGGAGGGAGATCGGCATGCCCATGATGAAGCTGTGTGGCGCCAGGCGTGCCGGCCTGGCGGGGATGCTGGCCTTTTGCGCATGGGCGGCCTTCGCCGCGCCCGGCCGGGCGCCGCAGGCGACGCCGGCCGAGGGCTCCGGATCGCCGAGCAGAACTGTGCCCGCTGCCACGTCGTGCAGCCCGCCGGCGGCACGGGCTGGACCGATGCGCCGCCTTTCCTGCAGATCGCGCAGGATCCGAAGATCACCCGGGCCTGGATGCGGGACTTCGTCGCCAAGCTGCACATGCACATGCTGAACACGGAGCGGACCCCGGCGGAGGCGGATGCGCTGACCGCCTATCTGCTCAGCCTGCGCCGCAAGCCCTGAGCCTCGCGCCGCCGCGGCCTTGCGGAGCGCCTCGGTCGGCGACGGCGGCATGAGGGGCTGCCGTGCGGTGACCGGCGGCCCGGCGATCGAAATGAATTTTCCTGGCCGGACCGGCGGGCTATAGGAATATCGTCAACGCCGCCCTTGTGTCCCCTCGCTTCCGCGGCAAGCGCGACGCGGCGCCTCAATTGCTGATTTCTCAAATTCCTCAAGCGGATCGGCCGGAAAGCCGTGGGCAGAGCCGGCTTCGCCGCTGCCGCCCGGTCGCCGCTTCAGCCGGTTTGAGGCGGATTGAGCCGAATTTCAGGCTTGAGGCGGTTTATTGCCTGAGCGCCCGCCTGCCTGATCGACCTATCCCTCCGCCACCGCCCGCATCGCCTGCCACAGCGCCGCGACATCCGCCCGCTCGGTCGCCTCGGCCCCGACCGAGACCCGCACCATCCAGCGCCCGTCCAGCACCGCCGGCGTCAGGTAGGCGGCGCCCGAGCGGTTCAGCCGCTCTGCCCAGGCTTGCGTATGCGCATCCAGCGCCGTGCCCTCGACCCCCGGCGGCTCGTGCCGGACGCACAAGGTCTGCAGTGGCACCGGCGCCAGCACCCGCCAGCCGGGCGTCGCCGCCACCTGTTCGGCCAGCCAGCTTGCGTTGGCGATGTCCCGCCGCAGCCGGGCCCGCAGGGCATCGACGCCCTGCTCGCGGATGACGAACCAGAGCTTCAGCGCCCGGAACCGCCGTCCCAGCGGGATGCCCCAGTCGCGCAGGTTCTTCACCTGGCCGTCGGCGGCGCTCTGCAGGTAGGAGGGGTTGGTGGACATCACCCGCACCAGGTGCTGCGGGTCCCGGACGTAGTAGAGCGACGAATCGAAGGGCACGCCGAGCCATTTGTGCGGGTTCAGGACAAGACTGTCCGCGGCCTCGATGCCGTCCCAGAGGGGACGGCATTCCGGCAGGATCATCGCGCTGCCGGCCATGGCGGCATCGACATGCAGCCAGATCCCGTGCCGCGCCGCGACCGCGGCCAGGCCGCCGACCGGGTCGATGGCGGTGACCGCGGTGGTGCCGGTGGTCGCCACCACGGCGCAGGGGTGGCCGCCCGCGGCGAGGTCCGCCTCGACCATCGCGGCGAGGGCATCCGGCCGCATGGCGTGGTCCTCGTCGCAGGGCACCAGCCGCAGGTGGTCGCGGCCGAAGCCGGCCAGCAGCGCCGCCTTCTCGACCGAGCTGTGGCTCTGCGCGCTGGCATAGACCAGCAGCGGCGCCTCGCCCTGCTGCATGCCGCCGCGCGCCATGGCGTAGCCGCTGGCGCGTTCCCGGGCGCAGAGCAGCGCGACTAGGCTGGAGGTGGAGGCGGTGTCCTGGATCACCCCGCTCCAGGCGGCGGAGAGGCCGACCATCTGCCGGACCCAGTCGGTGACCACCTCCTCCAGCTCGGTCACCGCCGGGCCGGACTGCCAGGACAGGCCGATGACGCCGAGCCCGGTCGAGACCAGGTCGCCCAGCACCCCGGCCAGCGGGGCATTGGCCGGGAAGTAGCCGAAGAAGCGCGGCGACTGCCAATGGGTCAGGCCCGGCATGACCACGCGATCGAGGTCGGCGAGCACCGCCGCCATTGGCTCCGGCGCTTCGGGCGGGGCTTGCGGCAGCATGGCGCGGACCTCCCCGGGCGCGACCTGCGCCATGACCGGGCGGTCGGCGACGTGTTCGCGGTAGTCGGCGATCCAGTCGATCAGCCGGTGGCCCTCGCGGCGGAATTCGTCCGGTGTCATGCGGCTTTCCTTCATCCCTTGGCCCGCAGTCTCGCCGCGCGGCGCCGCGGCGGCGACCCCTTTGCGCCCACCCCGTTCGGTGGCATGGAGCGCGCAAGTTCAAGCAACCTCCCCGGGAGAGAACCGCATGCTCGATCGCCGCACCCTGCTGCTGGGTGCCACCGCCCTGCCGCTCGCCGCACCCGCCTTGGCCCAGGGCACGGATTGGCCTAATCGCCCGGTCCGCGTACTGATCCCCTGGCCGCCCGGCGGCTCGACCGACGTGCTGGCGCGCATCGTCGCCGACCAGCTCTCGCAGAAGCTTGGCCAGCCATTCGTGCTGGAGAACCGGCCGGGCGCCAGCGGCAATATCGGGATGGAGGCGATCGCGAAATCCGCCCCGGACGGCTACACACAGGGCCCGGCGACCATCGCCAACCTGTCGATCGCGCAGTTCCTCTACGCCAAGCTGCCCTTCAACCCGGAGACCGACTTCTCCGTCATCTCGATGCACTGGGAGCTTCCGAACGTGGTGGTCGCCCCGGCGCAGTTCACCCCGCCGAACACGCTGCGGGAGTTCATCGACTGGGCGAAGGCGCAGCCGAAGGGCGTCAGCTACGGCAGCCCGGGCGTCGGCACCACCGCGCATCTCTCGGGCAGCGGCTTCTGCGACCGGCTGAAGATCGACGGCCAGCACGTGCCCTTCCGCGGCGCGGCGCAGATCATCCCGGCGATGCTCTCGGGCGACCTGACCTTCGCGATCGACAACCTGGCCAGCTACATCCCGGTGATCCAGGAAGGCCGGATGAAGGCCTATGCGGTGACCAGCCCGGAGCGCTGGGTGACGCTGCCGAACATCCCGACCATGGCGGAGGCGGGCGTGCCCGATTTCGTCATCACGTCGTGGTGCGCCTGGGTCGGGCCGGCGGGCCTGCCGCGGCCGATCGTCGACAAGGTGAATGCGGCGATGAAGGAGATCGCGGCCGACCCGGCGGTGCAGCAGCGCTTCCTGCAGACCGGGGCCAAGTGCGTGTGGTCGACGCCGGAGGATGCGGTGGCGCATGCGGCAAAGCAGCGGCCGATGCTGGCGCAGATGGTGAAGGTCAGCGGCGCGCGAATGGAATAGTAAGGCCAGGGAGGAAGTATCCTCCCTGGACCCTCCTCTATTTCTGTGAGTCTGGCACTCGCCGCGCGGCGGCAGCCGACTCGGAAAAATAGATGAGGGGTTCGGGGAGAATACCTTCTCCCCGACCTTACCTTCTCAGAACCGCAGCGGCGTTGCCTGCACCACCAGCGGCAGCGCCCGCACCTCGGCCAGCACCGGCTCGGGGATCGGCCCGTCGAGGCTCACCAGGCAGATCGCATCGCCGCCCTGCGCCGCGCGGCCCAGGTGGAAGGTGGCGATGTTGATGCCGGCATTCGCCAGCACCATGCCGAAGCGGCCGATGAAGCCCGGGCGGTCCTCGTTCGTCACGTAGAGCATGTCCGGCGCGAAGTCCGCCTCGACCGCGATGCCCTTGATCTCGACCAGGCGCGGCCGGCTCTCGCCGACCAGCGTGCCGGCGACGCTCTTCTCGTCCTGGTCGGTCACCATGGTGACCCGCAGCAGGGAGGCATAGTCGCCGCGGCGCTCATGCACCGTCTCGGCGACCTCGATCCCCCGCTCCTTCGCCACCACCGGGGCATTGACCATGTTCACCGCACCCATCAGCGGGGCGAGCGCGCCAGCTAGCGCCGCGGCGGTCAGCGGCCGCCGGTTCAGCTCGGCGACATGGCCCTCGTACTCGACCCGGATCGCCTTGATGACGTTGCCGCGCGCCGCGGTCAGCTGCCCGGCCATGCCGCCCAGCAGCTGCGCCAGCGCCATGTAGGGCTTCAGCCGCGGGGCTTCTTCCGCAGTGACCGAGGGCATGTTGATGGCGTTGGAAACCGCGCCGGTCAGCAGGTAGTCGGCCATCTGGTCGGCCACCTGCAGCGCCACGTTCTCCTGCGCCTCGGCGGTCGCCGCGCCCAGATGCGGGGTGCAGACGACGTTCTCGAGGCCGAAGAGCGGGCTCTCGGTCGCCGGCTCCGTCTCGAAGACGTCGAGCGCGGCGCCGGCGATATGGCCCGACTTCAGCGCGTCGTAGAGCGCCGCCTCGTCCACCAGCCCGCCGCGAGCGCAGTTGATGATCCGCGTGCCCTTCTTGAGCTTGGCGATATTCTCGCGGCTCAGGATGTTGCGGGTCTGCTCGGTCAGCGGCGTGTGCAGCGTGACGAAGTCGGCCCGCTCCAGCAACTCGTTCAGCTCGACCTTCTCGACGCCGAGCTCGACCGCGCGCTTCTCCGACAGGAAGGGGTCGAAGGCGACGACCTTCATGTGCAGCCCCACGGCGCGGTCGGCGACGATGGAGCCGATATTGCCGCAGCCGATCAGCCCGAGCGTCTTGCCGAAGAGCTCGACGCCCATGAAGCGGTTCTTCTCCCACCTCCCGGCCTTGGTGGAGGCCGAGGCCTCCGGCAGCTGCCGGGCAAGGGCGAACATCATGGCGATCGCATGCTCGGCCGTGGTGATGGCATTGCCGTAGGGCGTGTTCATCACCACGACGCCGCGCGCCGTGGCGCTGGTGACGTCGACGTTGTCGACGCCGATGCCGGCGCGGCCGACCACCTTCAGGTTCGGCGCCGCCTCCATCAGCTCGCGCGTCACCTTCGACGCGCTGCGCACCGCGAGCCCGTCATAGGGGCCGATGATGGCGCGCAGCTCGGCCGGGCTGAGGCCCGGCTTGAAGTCCACCTCGATCCCGCGCCGCTTGAAGATCTCGATCGCGGCGGGGAGAGCTTGTCGGAGATGAGGACCTTGGGCATCAGGCGGCCACCTTCGCAAGCTCGGCCTCGACCTGGGCGAAGGCCCAGTCGATCCAGGGGAGGAGGGCGGCGATGTCGGAGGTCTCGACCGTGGCGCCGCCCCAGATTCGCAGGCCCGGGGGCGCGTCGCGGTAGTTGGCGGCGTCGAGCGCGACGCCCTCCTTCTCCAGCAGGCCGGAGAGCTTCTTCGCCGCCGCCGCCTGCGCCTCGGCATCGAGCGCGGTGAACCAGGGCGCCACGATCTTCAGGCAGATCGAGGTGCAGGACCGCGTCGCCGGGTCTTCCGCCAGGAAGTCCACCCAGGCGGTCTTCGCCACCCAGCCGGCGATGGCGGCGAGGTTGCCCTCGGACCGCGCGATGAGGCCCTTCAGCCCGCCGACACCCTCGGCCCAGCGCAGGCCGTCCACCGCGTCCTCGACCGCGAGCATGGAGGGCGTGTTGATCGTCTCGCCCTTGAAGATGCCCTCGTTGAGCTTGCCGCCCTTGGTCATGCGGAAGATCTTCGGCATCGGCCAGGCGGGGGTGTAGCTCTCGAGCCGGGCGACGGCGCGGGGCGACAGCGCCAGCATGCCGTGCGCGGCCTCGCCGCCGAGGACCTTCTGCCAGGACCAGGTGACGACATCGAGCTTCTCGTAGGGGAGGTCCATGGCGAAGGCGGCGCTGGTCGCGTCGCAGATCACCAGGCCCTCGCGCTCGGCCGGGATGAAATCGGCATTGGGCAGGCGGACGCCGGAGGTCGTGCCGTTCCAGACCATGACCAGGTCGCGCGAGCCGTCGAGGCCGGCGAGGTCGGGCAGCCGGCCATAGGGCGCGTCGATGACGCGGGCGTCCTTCAGCTTCAGCTGCTTCAGCACGTCGGTCGCCCAGTCCTTGGAGAAGCTCTCCCAGGCGAGCACGTCGACGCCGCGGGCGCCGAGCAGCGACCACAGCGCCATCTCCACCGCGCCGGTGTCGGAGGCCGGGACGATGCCGAGCCGCCAGCCCTCGGGCAGGCCGAGAATCGCCTTCGAGCGGTCGATTACCTCGGCGAGGCGGGCCTTCGGGTCCTTGGCGCGGTGGCTGCGGCCGAGGAAAGCGCCCGAGAGCGCGTCCAGCGTCCAGCCGGGACGCTTGGCGCAGGGACCGGAGGAGAAACGGGGATTCGACGGACGCAGGTCCGGCTTGGTGGCGATCGCCATGATGCGGCTCCCTTCCAGAAGCGAATGCGCCCCGGTGGGGGCGTGGCCCGGGAGGAGAGGTAGGACAGTGCGGCCGGCGATGCAACGCCGGCCTGATCTCAGCCGAGGAGGGAGAGCAGGCTGCCGGTCCCGCTGCCCGTTCCGGCTTGCGCCATAACGTAGCGCTGCGCCAGCGCCTGCACCTTCTTCGGGTCCTGCAGGTCGGCCAGCTTCATGCGGGCGGTGATGGCCCGCGCCTGGGTCTCGACCGATTGCACCGCGATCTGCGCCGGCAGCCCGAGCGCCCCGGTCACCACCCGCCGCATCACCGCATTGCCGAGGATGCCGTAGACGTCGGTTTTGGCCGAAGCGTTCCGGATAAAGTAGAGCGCGTCCGACATGCCTGCATTCTTGTCGTCGAGCCCCTGCTGGTACTGGTACTGGACATAGCCGGCTTCGAGATTTTTGAGCAGCGCCGGGTCGCGCAGCGCGGCCAGCCCCTTGTTCTTGAGGTCGAGCGTGGTGGCGGCGGTGCTGAACCGGCTGTCGAGGCTGGCGAGCAGCCCCTTGGTATCGGCAGGGTCGGCCAGCAGCGCCCGCTGCACCAGCCCGGGATAGGCTGCCTGATCGGCCAGGCCGAGCGCCGGCAGCAGCACCGCCAGAACGCGCGGGTCCTGCAGCGCCGACTTCACGTCGCGGGCCTTGGCCACCGCCGTCTCGAACTGCTTCAGCGCGGTGATGGTGACGGGGTCCTTCCGCTCCGCCGCCACGCCCTTCGCTTCGGCCCCGGTCGCCTGGGCGGCCTTCAGCGCGACGACCGCCGAGGCGGCGTCGCCGGAGGAGGTGGCGCTGGAGGATGACCCGCCGAACAGCGAGGCGGCCAGTGAGGCGCTGATGGAAAGCATGGGCCGGCGAAGGCTGCGCCGGCCCCGGTTAACCGAGGCTCAATGCCAGGCCGAGCCGCCATCGACGCCGAGCGCCGAGCCGGTGACGTAGCCGGCTTCGGCGCTGGTCAGGTACAGCACGGCGCCGGCGACCTCCTCGGCGGTGCCGAAGCGGCCGAGCGCATAGCGGGCGAGAAAGGCGCGCTCCGCCGATGCCGGGTCGGGCTGGGCGGCCATGGTCGCCTCGACCATCGGGGTCAGGATGGCGCCGGGGCAGACCGCGTTGACCCGGATGCCATCGGGCGCGAGGTCGAGGGCGAGGCAGCGGGTCAGCATCAGCAGCCCGCCCTTCGACGCCCCGTAGGCGCCGTAATCCGGCCGGGGCACCAGCCCGGCGGCGGAGGCGAGGTTGACGATGCTGCCACCTCCGGCGCGGCGAAGATGCGGCAGCGCGGCGCGGCAGACATGGAAGGGCCCGTCGAGGTTCACCGCCATGACCTCCCGCCACAGCGCCGGCGTGGTCTCGGCGGGAGAGGCGACGCGGCTGATGCCGGCGGCATTCACCACGGCGTCGAGCGCCCCGAGCGCGGCAGCCGCGGCATCGACGGCGGCGGCGACCCTCTCGGGGTCGGCCACGTCGACCGGGATGCCGGGCGCGCCGAGTTCGGCGGCGACCCGCGCCAGCGCCTCCGCATCGCGGTCGAGCAGTGCCACCTTCGCTCCCTCGGCCAGGAAGCGCCGCGCCGTGGCGAGGCCGATGCCGGAGGCGGCGCCGGTGACCAGCGCGTGGCGGTTGGCGAGACGCATGCCGGGCCTCGGAACTGCAATGGCCGGCGCGGGGCCGGCCATCATGGACGCGGGTACTGGCGGCCGGGCTCAGTCGTCCCGGTGGACGCGCTCCATGCGCTCGTGGCGCTCCTGCGCCTCGATCGACAGGGTGGCGATCGGGCGGGCCTCGAGCCGGCGCAGGCCGATCGGCTCGCCGGTCTCCTCGCAATAGCCGTAGGTGCCGTTCTCGATGCGCTCCAACGCCTGGTCGATCTTGGAGATCAGCTTGCGGGCGCGGTCGCGGGTGCGGAGTTCGAGGGCTCGGTCGGTCTCGACGCTGGCGCGGTCGGTCAGGTCGGCTTCGGCGATGCCACCGACGGAGAGGCTGGCGAGCGTGTCCCCGGCTTCGCGGATCAGGTCCTGCCGCCAGCGCAGCAGCTTCTGGCGGAAGTAGGCCAGCTGCTGGGCATTCATGAATTCTTCGTTGTCGGTCGGGCGGTAGTCGGGCGGTAGGGTGATGAGCATTGTCTGGACGACCCCATTCCGGCCGGGGCCCGGGCCTTGGCGCCCCGCCCCGAAAGTTGCGCGGACCATACAGGCGGCCCATGGCGAAAGCCAAGGGTTCCCTCCGCGCAAATTGCTGATAGTGGGGGCTTTTCACTTGTTTGACACGGAATCGTTCCATCCCCGGCGTGCCAATCCCACCCGGGCGCGCAGGACGACGGACTGCACCGCGTCGCGCAGGAATGGGTCCGCGCCGTCCTCCCCCGTTTCGAAGGCGGCAAGCCGTTGCAGCCTGTTCATGTCGGACCTGTCACGCAGCATGTCCTGCTGCAGCGACTGCAACTCTTGCAGAATCGACTCGGCCCGGTCGCGGGCCGCCTGGTCCCGCGCCGCGCGGTCGCCGCCCTCCTGCAGGCCGAGCAGCCCGAGCCCGACCGGCGCCGCCGCGCCGGCGGCGGCGCTTTCCGCCAGCGTCCCGGCCCCGGGCGTACCCCGCGCCGCGCCGAGCGTGAAGCCGGGCCGGCCGCGGGCGCCGGCCCGCCCGGGGCCCGCCGTGCCGCCCGCCGATACCCTGCCGATCTCCCGCATCCACCCGCCCTCCTGGCACCGTTCCTGCCGGCCGGCGGCAATCCGCGCCGCCACCGCCGGCAATCCTTGCCGGTTTCGCGTCGCGCCGGCCTGGCATGCCGGTTGCGATCACCCCGCCACCCGCAGGACGGAGTGCAGCGTGGCCGAAAATGCTTTCGCAAGGGCGAAGAGCGCCTGGGCGCTGGCGGCCATGACGGCGCTGCTCGCCCTCCTCGCGGGGCCGCCCGCCGCCGTGGCGCAGCCGGTGCGGATCAAGGACATCGCTGACCTCGAGGGCGTCCGCGACAATCATCTGGTCGGCTATGGCCTGGTGGTCGGGCTGAACGGCACCGGCGACCGGCTGGCGACCTCGATCTTCACCCGGCAGACGCTGATCGGCATGCTCGAACGGCTGGGCGTGAACACCCGCGACAACGAGGCCAAGCTGGCGACCAAGAACGTCGCCGCGGTCATGGTCACCGCCAACCTGCCGGCCTTCGCCCGGCCGGGCAGCCGGATCGACATCGCCGTCTCGGCACTAGGCGACGCCACCAACCTGCAAGGCGGCACCCTGCTGGTCACCCCGCTGCTCGGGGCGGACGGAGAGGTCTATGCGGTCGCCCAGGGCGCAGTCGCCACCGGCGCCGTCGCCGCCCGCGGTGCCGGGGCCAGCGTGATGCGCGGGGTGCCGACCAGCGCCCGCATCGCCTCCGGCGCCATCGTCGAGCGGGAGGTGCCCTATGCCCTGACCGGCCGGCCCAGCCTGCGGCTGGCGCTGCGCAACCCCGACCTCACCACGGCTCGGCGCATTGCCGCCGCCATCAACCGGGCGACAGGCGGCAGCCTCGCCAATGCCACCGACCCGCGCACCGTGGCGCTGAACCTGGCCGGGCGCGACCCCATGGCCTTGCTGGGCGAGATCGAGCAGCTGCGGGTCGAGCCCGATCAGGTCGCCCGCGTGGTGATCGAGGAGGCCAGCGGCACCATCGTCATGGGCGCCAATGTCCGGGTCTCCACCGTGGCGGTCGCCCAGGGCAACCTGACCATCCGCATCACCGAGACGCCTCAGGTCAGCCAGCCCAATGCGCTGGCCAACGGCCAGACCACGGTGGTGCCGCGCACCAATATCGAGGTGGACGACCAGGCGGAGCGGCGGGTCGGCGTGCTCGGCGGTGGCGTCACGCTGCAGGAGCTGGTGCGCGGGATGAACGCGCTCGGCGTCGGGCCGCGCGACCTGATCTCGATCCTGCAGGCGGTGAAGGCGGCCGGCGCGCTGCAGGCCGAAATGGAGTTGCGATGATGGGCGGCCCGCGCCCGCTCACCGCCGCCGAGCGCGCCGCCATCCCGCCGAAGCTGCGCCAGGCGGCCCAGGCTTTCGAGGCGCAGGCCTTCGCCCAGCTGCTGCAGCCGGTCTTCGCCGCCGCCGATCCCAGTCGCGGCCGCTTCGGTGGCGGCGCGGCGGAAGCCCAGTGGCGGCCGATGCTGGTCGATGCCGTGGCAAAGCAGGCGGTTCGCGCCGGCCAAGGCCTTGGCCTGTCCGACGCCATCCTGCGGGAACTGGCGCGGCGCCAGGCCACCCCCCAAACCGAGGATACCGGCCCATGACCCTGATGATGGATGCGTTGATCACCGCCGGGCGCCGGCTGGCCGAGGCGCTGCGGGCGGAGAACGAGGCGCTCGCCGCGCTCGACCTGCCGCGCGCCGCGGGCCTTTCGACCGTCAAGCTGCGGGCGACCGATGCCTTCGCCGCAGCCTATGCCGCTGCGGCGAAGACCGGAACCAGGGCGGAAGGCATTGCGCGGCAGGATGCGGCGGAGCCTGACGGCCAGGCTGCAGAGCCTGGGCGAGGAGAACCGCCGCCTGTTGCAGCGGGCCATCGCCATCCAGTCGCAGGTGATCGAGACGATCGCCGGGGCGGCCCTGCCGCGGGCCGCGGCGCCCGCGCTATGGCGCCGCGGGCAGGCCCGCCGCGCTGCGGCATGCCCCGGCCCTGGCCATGACGACACGCGCCTGACGGCGCGAAACCAATGCGCGCCCTGCGGCGCAATCCCGCTGCGCGCCTTGCGGCGCAATCCCGCTGCGCGCCTTGCGGCGCGACGACCACGCACGCCCGAAGGCGCGCGTGGCGCGGGCTGTCAGCCCTTCTTCACGACCAGGGTCTTCACCTCGTCCATGGCCTCGGTGAAGCGCTTGTTCAGCAGGCCGAGCGCCTCCTGGTTCGACTTCTGGATCAGGTCGGCCACTTCCTTCATGTTGGCGACCGCCTTCTCGCAGGCCGTCTTCAGCATCTCGGCCTGGCGGGCGGCCTTGGCCTGCGGGCTCTCCTGGCTGCCGAAGGCCGCATCGCCTCGGTCATCTCGGTCATCGAGGACTGCAGGATCTCCATGTGGCGGCGGGCGACAGCCTGGGCGCCCTCCAGCGCGACGCGGTTGGCGGCCGAGAGAGCCTCGAGATTGCGGCGCTGGGCGGAAGCGAGAGCTTCCACATCCGGCATGCCGGGCATGCGGAACTCCGACAGCATCTTCATGAGATCGGTTTCAGGCTTGTTGCTGCTGTTGTCAGACATGTCGTCCTCCGCCGTGTTGCCGGGCGCCGTGTGATAAGGCGCGCGCAGACTAGGAGCCGCGCGAAGCCTGGTCAAAGCTTATGTTGCAGCGCAGCATAATCAACTTGCGGCCATGTCGCCCGGGTCGAGGCGGACCGACCGCGCAACCTGCTCGGCTCGATCAAGCGCCCGGTCCAGCGCCGCCATGGTGGGGCCGAGATCGACCGAGATCGTCCTGGATCCAGGCCCGGATGGTGGCCAGCCAGACCGCGGTCACGCCCTGCACGCGCAGCGCGCCGTGGATCCCGGTCGGATCCACCTCCGCCGCCCGCAGCAGGCCGGCCATGGAACGCGGCAGGCTGGCGAGCAGGCAGAGCGCCAGGGCGGGCTCGGTCCGCAATTCCTCCAGCAGCCGGACCAGGCCGGCGCGGTGCGGCTGCATGGCGTCGATCCGCCGCATCAGCACGTCGAAGATCCGGTCGCGCGGGGTGCCGCCCTGGCCGGGCACCGTGCCGCCGGTGACGGCCGCATCCACCGCTCGGCCGTGCAGCGCCAGCAGGTCGCGCGGCCCGCCCGGGCACTGCGCGGCGATCGTGGCCGCCTTCAGGCCGGAGGCGGCGGCGAGGCGGCGCAGCGTGACGCCGTGCCAGCCATGCGCCGCGATCACCTGCCAGAAGCCGTCGAGCAGGCGGGAATCGGTCTCGTCGGTCGTGTCGCTCATGCGGCTCCAGGTTGGGCTGGTTGCGGCCTAAACAAAGGGGCCTTTCAGCCGCCGAGCTCGCGCGAGCGGTCGGTGGCGGCGGCGATCGCCTTGGACATCAGGGCGGGCCAGGCCTCAGGCTGCATCAGCACCGCGAGCGCCCGTTCCGTGGTGCCCTTCGGGCTGGTGACGTTCTTCCGCAACTGGGCGCTGTCCTCCGGGCTCGCGGCCAGCAGCGCCCCACTGCCGGCGACGGTGGCGCGGGCCATGCGGCGGGCGAGGTCCGGCGGCAGGCCCTGCTCGACGGCCGCAGCCTCCATCACCTCGGCCAGCAGGAAGACATAGGCCGGGCCGCCGCCGGAGACGGCGGTGACCGGATCGATCATCGCCTCGTCCTCCACCCAGGCGACCTCGCCGACCGAGGCCAGCAGCGTGTCGGCCAGCGCCGTCTGGGCCGCCGTCACGCCCGGGCCGGGGCAGGCGACGGTGAAGCCCTGGCGGACGGCGGCCGGGGTGTTCGGCATGGCGCGGATGACCGCCGCGCCCTCGCCGAGCAGGCCGCGCATGCCGGCGATGTTCCGCCCGGCCATGATCGAGAGGAAGACGGTGTCCGGCCCGACCAAATGGGCAAAGGCGGGCAGGGTCGCCGCGGCCTCCTGCGGCTTGATTGCCAGCACCACCGCGGCGGGGCGGAAGCCCGCGGGGATCGCGGCCGGGTTGGGCACCACGGTCACCCGCCCGGCAAGGGCGCGGCCGCGGCCGCATGGGGTTCCACCACCACGGCCTCGCCCAGGCCGCGTTCCAACCAGCCGGCGAGCATGGCGCCGCCCATCTTGCCGCAGCCGACGAGGAGGAGAGGGGGAGGGATGTCTTGGTCATGCGGCGGAGGGTCGCGCGGCAGGCGCGCGGGGCGCAAGCATGCGGCCGGGGCGCGGGCGCAGGCATGCGGCAGGCGCGCGGGCGCAGGCATGCGGCCCGGGCGGGCGCGCAAGCCTGCCGCTCCCGATGGACGGAAGCGGGCCGAGGGGCTAGCACGCGCGCCGGAGGATCCCCGACCCATGCCCACCTATCGCTCGCGCACCACCACCCATGGCCGCAACATGGCCGGCGCCCGCGGCCTCTGGCGCGCCACCGGCATGAAGGACGGGGATTTCGGCAAGCCGATCATCGCCATCGCCAATTCCTTCACCCAGTTCGTCCCCGGCCATGTCCACCTGAAGGACCTCGGCCAGATGGTGGCGCGGGAGATCGAGGCGGCCGGCGGCGTGGCCAAGGAGTTCAACACCATCGCCGTCGACGACGGCATCGCCATGGGCCATGGCGGCATGCTGTACAGCCTGCCCTCGCGCGAGCTGATCGCCGACGCGGTCGAGTACATGGTCAACGCGCATTGCGCCGATGCCCTCGTCTGCATCTCGAACTGCGACAAGATCACGCCGGGCATGCTGATGGCGGCGATGCGGCTGAACATCCCGGTGGTCTTCGTCTCCGGCGGGCCAATGGAAGCCGGCAAGGTCGTCCATCGCGGCCAGAAGCGCTCGGTCGACCTGATCGACGCCATGATCGTCGCCGCCGACCCGACCGTGACGGATGCCGAGGTCGAGGTGATCGAGCGGTCCTCCTGCCCGACCTGCGGCAACTGCTCCGGCATGTTCACCGCCAATCTCGATGAACTGCCTGACCGAGGCGCTGGGCCTGGCGCTGCCGGGCAACGGCACGATTGTGGCAACCCATGCCGACCGGCGCGAGCTCTTCCTCGAGGCCGGCCGGCTGATCGTGAAGCTGGCGGAGCGCCACTACGAGGAGGACGACCATGCCGTCCTGCCGCGCGCCATCGCCACCCGCACCGCTTTCGAGAATGCGATGACCCTCGACATCGCCATGGGCGGGTCGACCAACACCGTGCTGCACCTGCTGGCGGCGGCGCATGAGGCGGGGTCGACTTCACCATGCGCGACATCGATCGGCTGTCGCGCCGGGTGCCGGTGCTCTGCAAGGTCGCGCCCTCGGTCATCAACGTGCATGTCGAGGATGTCCACCGCGCCGGCGGCATCATGGGGATCCTCGGCGAACTGGACCGCGCCGGGCTGATCGACACCTCGGTGCCTTCCGTCCATGCCAAGTCCATGGCCGAGGCGCTGGCGCATTGGGACATCACCCGCACCAAGGACGCCGCGGTGCAGCGCTTCTTCTGCGCCGCCCCGGGCGGGGTGCCGACAACCGAGGCCTTCAGCCAGGCCGAGCGCTGGGATGCCGTGGACGCCGACCGCGAAAGGGGTGATCCGCGACGCGGCGCATGCCTTCTCGAAGGATGGCGGCCTCGCGGTGCTCTACGGCAACCTGGCCGAGGAGGGCTGCATCGTGAAGACGGCCGGCGTCGATGCCTCCATCCTCACCTTCTCCGGCCCGGCGCGGATCTTCGAGAGCCAGGACGCCTCGGTGGAGGCCATCCTCGGCAAGAAGGTGAAGGCCGGCGACGTGGTGCTGGTGCGCTACGAGGGGCCGAAGGGCGGGCCGGGGATGCAGGAGATGTTGTACCCGACCAGCTACCTGAAGTCGGTCGGGCTCGGGAAGGCCTGCGCGCTGGTGACCGACGGGCGGTTCTCCGGCGGGTCCTCCGGCCTGTCGATCGGCCATCTCTCGCCCGAAGCCGCCGAGGGCGGGCTGGTCGGGCTGGTCGAGGATGGCGACCGGATCGAGATCGACATCCCCAACCGGACGATCCGGCTGGCGGTGGATGATGCGGTGCTGGCCGAGCGCCGGGCGGCGATGGAGGCGCGCGGGGCGGATGCGTGGCAGCCGGTCGGGCGCGACCGGGTGGTGACCACGGCCCTGCAGGCCTATGCGGCGCTGACCACCAGCGCGGCGCGGGGTGCGGTGCGGGACGTGTCGCAGGTGCGGCGGCGGTAAGGTTGGGGAGGGGAAGGTATTCCCTCCCCAAGCCCCACCCTTCCCCTTGTTGGCTCGGCATTCGCCGCGCAGCGGGTGCCCATTCCCATAAATAATGGGGTGTCGGGGAGAATACCTTCTCCCCGGCCTTCCCCTACTCCGCCACCTGCATCGCCCCGGTGATCGCCGCCCGCCGCCGCGGCAGCAGCAGGTGTACCGCCAGCACCGCCACCAGGTAGGCCCCGGCGCCGACGAAGAAGACGACCGTGTAGTTGCCGCCTGTCGCATCCAGCAGGCGCCCGACCAGCTTGGCCGAGAAGCCGCTGAAGATGGAGCTGATGCATCCCCCCAACCCCACGGCGCCTGCCACCGCCGCCTTCGGCATGGTGTCCGACACCAGGGTGAAGAGGTTGGCCGAGAAGCCCTGATGCGCCGCCATCGCCAGGCCGATCAGCCCGACCGCGGACCAGATGCTCCCCACCCCCGGCGCCAGGAAGACCGGCACGGTGCAGAGCGCGCAGAGCAGCAAAGTGAGCTTGCGCGCGGTGAAGACATCGAGCCCCGCCCGGATCAGCCGGCCCGAGAGCCAGCCGCCGCCGACCGAGCCGACATCCGTCATCAGGTAGATCGCCACCAGCGGCAGGCCGAGCGCCAGCAGGTTCACGTTGAACTTCGAGAAGAGGAAGCTCGGCACCCAATTGTTGTAGAACCACCAGACCGGGTTGGTGAGGACGGCGCCGACGATGTAGGTCCAGGTGCCGGGGTAGCGCAGCAGCGCCAGCCAAGGCACCCGCTGCGCCGGCACCTCGGGGTCGGAGCGGATATAGGCGAGCTCCGCCGGGGTGACGTCCGGGTGCTCCTCCGGCGCGCGATAGAGGCCAAGCCAGAAGACCAGCCAGAGCAGCCCGACCGCGCCGCTGACATAGAAGGCCGCCTGCCAGCCCCAGGTCTCCGTGACGAAGGCGGCGATCAGCGGCGCCAGCAGCCCGCCGATGTTGCTGCCGGAGTTGAACACGCCCGTCGCCAGCGCCCGGTCGCGCACCGGGAACCACGTGGCGACGGTCTTGATGCAGGTCGGGAATTGCCGCCCTCGCCAAGGCCGAGCGCGATCCGGGCGATGGTGAAGCCGGCGACCGAGCTCGACCAGCCCATGCGCCGCCGAGGCCACAGACCAGATCATCGCCGCGACCGCCAGGCCGACGCGGATGCCGACCTTGTCGGTGAAGGCGCCCATCCCGGCATAGCCGGCCGCATAGGCGATGCTGAAGGCGAAGACGATGTCGCCGTAGTCGCTTTCGCTGAAATGCAACTCGCCCTGGATGGTCGGCTTCAGCACGCCGAGCAGGTTGCGGTCCATGTAGTTGACCGTGGTGATGGCGAAGAGCAGGGCGATGATGACCCAGCGGGTGCGCCCCGCGGGCAGGGTGCGCGATTGCGCCTGGGATTCGGCCATGATGTTCCCCCGAGGCCGGGCGGATCTGGCCGGGAAGACCGGTCATCGCCGCCGGGCAGGGGGTGAACGCGTCGGCGGCGGCCGCGTCGCCTGGGGTCAGCGGCCCGGCAGCCGCGGCCCGGACATGCCGAACATCGCCAGCCAGGAGCCCAGGCCGCCTCGACCACCTGGATCCAGGCGAGCATGGGGTTGGAGGCCTCCATCAGCCTGCCCCAGGCTTCGAAGCCGGCGGGGGCGGTGACGCTCACCACCACCTGCTCGGCCCCAGTGCCGCCGGCGGCCCGGCGGTGGCGGACCTCTACTTCCAGCCCGCCTGGCAGCCGCCCGATCGCACGCAGGTCCGCGGGCGCATCGGTCATGGCCTGGCCTTACGCCTCCCCCACGCAGTCGAGCATCGCCGCCTGCAGGGCGTCCGCCGGGGCCTTGCCGCCCCAGAGCACGAACTGGAAGGCGGGGAAGAAGCGCTCGCATTCGGTGATGGCGATGTCCACCATGTCCTCGAGCGACTCGGCCGAGGCGCTGGGCGCGCCGCGCAGCAGCACGGAATGGCGGAACACCGGCACGCCGTCCTCGGATTCCAGCCCGAAATGGCCAATCCACAGCTTCTCGTTGGCGATGGCAAGCAAGCTCGAACAGCTTGGAGCGGGTCTCCAGCGGCACCTTCATGTCGAAGGCGCAAGAGAAGTGCATGGCGCTGATCTCCGGCGACCAGGAGAAGAACAGCCCGTAGTCGCACCACTTGCCGGGGGCCTCGGCGGCCATCTCGCCGTCGGAGCGGCGCTCGAAGGCCCATTCATTGGAGGAGACGATCTGCTCGAGCACGTCGAGGGGTTGGTCGCACGCTCGCGCTCGCGGGCCTGAAGACCTGACATCGCAGCACCTCCTCAGTCGGTGGAAGGACGGTGCCCCCCGCTGCCCAGACCCCCGTCGACCGAAATCTTGGGTGATCTCGGGCAGCGACGACCACCACCTATAGACTACGCAGGTGCGAAACGCGGCTGCAAGGCCGCGGGTTGCCGGATCGGCTCACAACACGTTCGCGGCCTGTGACATTTTCCCGCCATGCGTGACGAAGCGTGTCAGGCCCCGTCCGGGCTCGCCTCGGTCCTCGGCCCCGGCGCGACCTCGGGCGGCAGGTAGGTCTCGGCCTCCGGGGAGGGCTCGATCGCCTCCGGGCCGGCATCCGCCGCGGGCCCCGGCGCGGCCATCGCCGCCAGCTTCGCCTCCAGCGCCGCGACCCGGGCCTCCAGCCCCTCCTGCGCCTCGCGCGCCCGGCGGGCGAGCTTCGCATGGCCGCGTCCAGATCCTCCCGCTTCACCAGGTCCAGCCGCTGCACCATGGCATCGACCTGGGCCCGCATCGCCGCCTCGGCCTCGCCGCGCACCCCGGCGAGCGCCGAGAAGGCACCGCCGGCCACCCCGGCCAGGTCATCGAAAAGCCCGCCGCGCTTGCGGCCGCCCATGTCGCTCATCGCCATCTCCTCATGCGGCGCCGGGAAGGGCCTGCCCTTCCCAGGCCGCGTTGTCGCGCCCTATACCCCGCGCCGGCATGGCGCAATCGCCCCGCCGGCCCAATCGTTCGGCCCGTTCGTCCACCGATCCGGCGAGCCCCGCCCCGGGTGCCTCCACCCAGGGCGAGCGCCGGCCAGCCAGGGATGCCGCCATGTATCTGGTCACCGGCGGGGCCGGTTTCATCGGCTCCAACCTTGTCGCCGCGCTCGCCGGGCGGGGGAGGAGGTGATGGTGGTCGATCGCCTCGGCACCGAGGACAAGTGGCGCAACCTGGCGAAGCACACCATCGCCGGCCTGCTGCCGCCCGAGGCGCTGTGGGAGTTCTGGGCCGCCCGGCCGCCGGTCAAGGCCGTGCTGCACATGGGCGCCATCAGCGCGACGACCGAGACCGATGGCGACCTCGTCGCCGCCACCAACCTGACGCTGCCCCTGCGGCTCTGGTCCGCCTGCGCCGAGCGGCAGGTGCCCTTCATCTACGCCTCCTCCGCCGCGACCTATGGCGACGGCGCCGAGGGCTTTGAGGACGATGCCAGCGTGGCGGCGATGGCGAGGCTCCGTCCGCTCAACCTCTATGGCTGGTCGAAGCTGGCCTTCGACCGCCGGGTGGCCCAGCTGGTGGCGCGCGGCGCGCCGCGGCCGCCGCAATGGGCGGGCCTGCGCTTCTTCAACGTCTATGGGCCGAACGAGCACCACAAGGGCCGCATGGCCAGCGTGCTGCTGCACAAGTGGCGCCAGGTGATGGCGGGGGAGGCGGCAACGCTGTTCCGCTCCGACCGGAAGGGCATCGCCGATGGCCACCAGCGGCGCGACTTCGTCCATGTCGACGACTGCGTCGCGGTGATGCTCTGGCTGCTGGAGCACCCCGCCGCCTCCGGCCTCTTCAACGTCGGCTCCGGCCGGGCGCGGACCTTCCTCGACCTCGTCCGGGCGATGTTCGCCGCCATCGGGCGGGAGCCCGACATCCGCTTCGTCGACATGCCCGCCGACCTGCGCGGCAAGTACCAGTACTTCACCGAGGCGCCGCTCGACCGGCTGCGCGCCGCCGGCTTCAACGCCCAAACGACGCCGCTGGAAGACGGGGTGCGCCGCACCGTGCAGGACTTCCTGGGCGCAGAGGATCCCTATCGCTGATGCTCTTCGCCATTCCCTTCCCCGTCATCGACCCGGTCCTTGTCCAGGTCGGCCCCTTCGCCATCCGCTGGTACGCGCTGGCCTATATCACCGGGATCGTCGCCGGCTGGATGCTGGCGCGGCGGCTGGTGGCGCTGCCGCCGATGGTCGCCACGCGGCAGCAGGTGGACGACTTCGTCACCTGGGCGACGCTCGGCATCATCCTCGGCGGCAGGCTCGGCTATGTGCTGTTCTACCGCGCCGACCATTACCTGACCCATCCGCTGGAGATCCTGCAGGTCTGGCAGGGCGGGATGTCCTTCCATGGCGGCGCGCTCGGCGTCATCGTCGCGCTGATCCTCTACTGCCGGCAGCAGCGGATCGACCTGCTGGCCTTCGGCGACCGGGTCACCGCGGTGGTGCCGATCGGCCTCTGCCTCGGGCGCCTCGCCAATTTCGTCAACGGTGAGCTCTGGGGCCGCGTCACCGACGTGCCCTGGGGCATGGTCTTCCCGACCGGCGGGCCGGAGCCGCGCCACCCGAGCCAGCTCTACCAGGCCGGGCTGGAGGGCGTCGCGCTCTTCATCCTGCTGCAGGTGATGGTGCATGTCCCGGCCATCCGCGCCCGGCGCGGCTTCGTCGCCGGCGCCTTCCTGGCCGGCTACGGCGTGGCGCGCTCGGTCGGCGAGCTGTTCCGCCAGCCGGATGCCTTCCTTGGCTTCCTCTTCGCCGGCGCCACCATGGGGCAGCTGCTCTCGGTGCCGATGATCCTGGTGGGGGCCTGGCTGATGCTGCGCGCCCGCCCGGCGCCGCAGGCGGTGGCGGCCTGACCATGTCCGGCCCGGAGCGGCTCGACCGCTTCATGGCCCGGGCGGTCGCGGCCTATTATGCCGGACGCGACCCATTCGGGGCCGGCGGCGACTTCACCACCGCGCCCGAGATCTCGCAGGCCTTCGGTGAGTGCCTCGGCCTCTGGGCGGCGGTGACCTGGCAGCTCATGGGCGCGCCGCCGCGGGTGATCCTGGCCGAGCTCGGCCCCGGGCGGGGACGCTGATGGCCGATGCGCTGCGGGCGGCGGAGATGGTTCCCGCCTTCCGCGCCGCGCTGCAGGTCCATCTGGTCGAGACCTCGCCCAGCCTCCGCGCCGCGCAGCAGCAGCGGCTGGGCATGGCCGTTGCCGGCTGGCACGACGATCCGGCGACGCTGCCCGAAGGCCCCGCCATCATCCTGGCCAACGAGTTCTTCGACGCCCTGCCGATCCGCCAATTCATCCGACGCGATGGCGCCTGGCTGGAACGCCATGTGGCGGCGGGCCGCTTCCTCGACCTGCCCGCCGCGGCCTCCCCGCCGCTGCCCGCCGAGGCGCCGGAGGGTGCCATCGGAGAATGGGCGGAGGCGGGGAGGCCGCCGCGGCCAGCCTCGCCGCCCGCTGCCGCGACCAGGGCGGCGCCGTGCTCGCGCTCGACTACGGCCCGGCCGAGGCCGGCCTCGGCGACAGCCTGCAGGGCATGACCCGCCACGGCCCGGCCGACCCGCTGGCCGAGCCGGGGATGGTCGACGTCACCGCGCATGTCCCCTTCGCGGCGCTCGCCGCCGCCAGCCGCGCCGCCGGGGCCGCCGTGCATGGGCCGCTGCCGATGGGGCTTTTCCTGCAGCGGCTCGGGCTGTCCGCCCGCGCCGCCATCCTGGCGCGGACCGCCATGGCGGCTGGCAGGCGCGACCAGGCCAGCCTCGCGCTGTCCGGCGCCGAGCGGCTGACCGCCCCGGAAGGGATGGGCCGCCTGTTCAAGGCGCTCTG